>OY776216.1:0-5677840 GCA_963675435.1 uncultured Saccharicrinis sp.
TGTGAGGGTTTGATGAACCTTTTGATTTAGCCAAAACGTCAGTTACACCAACACTTTCAAGTACAGCGCGCATCGCACCTCCGGCTTTAACCCCGGTACCGTGAGAAGCAGGTTTCATGAAAACACTTGCACCACCAAACTTGCAATATTGCTCGTGAGGAATAGTACCATTCAATACTGGTACTTTAACAAGATTTTTCTTTGCAGCTTCTACACCTTTTGCAATTGCTGTTGTTACTTCGTTAGCTTTACCTAACCCCCAACCTACGATGCCATTTTCGTTACCAACTACAACAATAGCAGAAAAACTAAAAGTTCTACCACCTTTGGTTACCTTAGTTACACGATTAATGGCAACTAACCTATCCTTTAATTCAAGGTCGTTATTACTTCTTACTTTTTGATTATCTCCTGCCATAGTTATTAAAATTTAAGACCTGCTTCACGAGCAGAGTCAGCTAATTGTTTAACTCTACCATGATATAAAAACCCATTACGATCAAATATCACAGTTTCTATTCCGGCACCTTTTGCTTTTTCAGCAATTAATTTACCTACTGATGCAGCTTGCTCAGTTTTAGTTCCCTTTTGAGAGGCAACTTCTTTTTCAAGAGATGAGGCTGATAGAAGCGTTTTTCCGTTAATATCATCGATAATTTGAACAGAAATTTGTTTGTTGCTTCTGAAAACCGACATTCTTGGCCTCTCAGCAGTACCCGAAATCTTACCTCGGATACTTCTTTTTATTCTAAGTCTTCTTTCTACTTTAGAAAAAGCCATAATTTTAAATTTTAATCAGATTAAACTTTTGCAGATTTACCAGCTTTACGTCTGATTTGCTCTCCAACAAACTTCACACCTTTACCTTTATATGGCTCTGGCTTACGAAGTGAACGGATTTTTGCACAAACTTGTCCAAGCAATTGCTTATCTGCAGACTCTAATGTAATAATCGGATTACTCTTTCTGTCGGTTACAGCTTCAACTTTAATTTCGGCTGGCAACATTATATGTATTGGGTGAGAGTATCCTAAAGCTAACTCAAGAAGTTGTCCTTGGTTAGTAGCTCTATAACCAACTCCTACCAATTCTAATTTCTTTACAAAGCCTTGTGAGACTCCTTCAACCATATTATTAATTAGCGAACGATATAAACCGTGCTGAGAGCGGTGGTCTTTAGAATCAGATGGTCTGTTAACCACTACTTGATCTTCCTTCACCTCTACTACTATTTCAGGATTTACTTGCTGAACAAGTTCTCCTTTAGGGCCTTTAACGGTAACAAGGTTTTCTTTCACTGTTACTGTAACTCCGGCTGGTATTGAGATGGGCTGTTTTCCTATCCTTGACATAATACTTTCTCCTTTATTAACTTACGTAACATAAAACCTCACCACCTATTTGAGCTTGTCTAGCTTCTTTGTCGGTCATAACACCTTTTGAAGTAGATAGGATGGCAACTCCCAGTCCATTTAAAACTCTAGGCATATCCTTATAACCAGCATACTTACGTAAACCTGGTGTACTCACACGCTTTAGTTCTTTGATTGCTGGAGTTTTTGACTCAGCATCATACTTAAGAGCGATTTTAATAATTCCCTGCTTGTTATCATCAACAAATTTGAAATTAAGAATATAACCCTTGTCATAAAGAACACGGGTCATTTCTTTTTTCAGATTTGATGCAGGAATTTCCACAACTTTGTGTTTTGCCATAATGGCATTTCTGATTCTAGTCAGAAAATCTGCTATTGGATCTGTCATTTTAAAAAAAGTTTAAATTAATCCCGATCACGGGACAATATTTATACTTGAAACCTAATTTTCTACCAACTGGCTTTTTTAACTCCAGGAATTAATCCTGCAGAAGCCATTTCGCGAAACTGAATCCTAGAAAGACCAAATTGTCTCATGTATCCTTTAGGACGACCTGTAATTTTGCAACGATTGTGCATACGTACAGGAGAAGCATTCTTTGGCAATTTCTGTAATCCTTCGTAATCACCAGCTTCTTTCAGCGCCGCTCTTTTTGCAGCATATTTGGCAACAAGCTTGGCTCTTTTTACTTCACGAGCCTTCATTGATTCCTTGGCCATATTTACTCTTTTTATTATTTTTTAAATGGTAAACCGAATGCTTTCAATAAAGCAAAAGCTTCTTCATCGGTATTTCCAGAGGTCACAAAGGTAATATTCATACCCAAAATTTTACTAACATTGTCAATATTTATTTCAGGAAAAATAATTTGCTCCTCAATACCTAAGGTATAGTTACCACGTCCATCAAGCTTACTGTTGATTCCTTTGAAGTCGCGAATCCTTGGCAAAGCCACGCGAATCAACCTTTCCAAGAACTCATACATGTTGTCTTTTCTTAAAGTTACTCTAACACCAATAGGCATCTTTTTACGTAACTTAAAGTTAGAAACATCTTTCTTAGAAAGACAAGGAACAGCTTTTTGACCTGTAATAGTGGTAAGCTCATTAATTGCAATATCAACCATTTTTTTATCAGCAACAGCTTGACCAATACCTTGGTTGATAACAATCTTCTCTAATTTAGGAACCTGCATTACAGTTTTGTATTCAAATTCCTTCATCAATGTAGGAACTACTTGTTCCCTGTACATTGTTTTTAAACTAGGTGTATAGCTCATTACTTGATCTCCTCCCCTGATTTTTTAGCAAACCTTACTAATTTTCCATCATTACCGGCACGTCTACCGATACGAGTAGCTTCACCAGTTGAAGGATCTTTAAGGTTTAAGTTAGAGATGTGGATTGGAGCCTCTTGCTTAACAATACCTCCTTGAGGATTGTCAGCATTTGGCTTAGCATGTTTTGAAACCATGTTAATTCCTTCCACGATAGCTCTATTCTTACTTACAAGAACTTCAAGAACTTTACCTTCTTGTCCTTTATATTCTCCGGCATTTACAATAACTGTATCGCCTTTTTTAATATGTAATTTACCCATTGCTATCTCTTATTAAAATTTATAGCACCTCAGGAGCCAATGATACGATTTTCATAAAACCGTCACGTAATTCTCTGGCAACAGGGCCAAAGATACGTGTTCCACGCATTTCACCAGCTTGATTTAAAAGCACACATGCATTTTCATCAAAACGGATATACGATCCATCAGCTCTTCTGATCTCTTTTTTTGTACGAACAATTACTGCCTTTGTAACAGTACCTTTCTTCATATCTGTAGAAGGAATGGCACTCTTAACAGTTACAACGATACGGTCACCAATTGTGGCGTATCTTTTCTTAGTACCCCCAAGCACTCTAATACAAAGTACTTCTTTGGCACCACTATTATCGGCTACAGCCAATCTGGATTCTTGTTGTATCATGATTACTTAGCTCTTTCGATAATTTCTACAAATCTCCAACGTTTCGTTTTGCTTAACGGACGAGTTTCCATAATTTTTACGGTATCGCCTTCGTTGCAGGTGTTATTCTCGTCATGTGCGTGAAACTTCTTAGTCTTTTTCACGAACTTTCCGTAGATTGGGTGCTTCTCACGGATTTCTACTGCTACAACAATAGACTTATCCATTTTATCGCTAGCCACAACACCGATACGTTCTTTTCTTAAATTTCTTTTTTCCATCACTAAACTATTTTTCGGTTAATTGCTTTTGACGCAAAATAGTTTGCAATCTCGCAATATTTCTACGTAAGCCTCTTATCTGCAATGGATTTTCCAATGGAGATATACTATGATTGAGTTCTAAACGGATAAGTTCAGCTCGTTCGGTCTCAATTCTTTCGATGATCTCTGCGATCGCCATTTCTTTAATTTCCGAAGTCTTCATTCCTTACTCAAATTATTTAGATTCAACATAGTCTCGTCTTACAACGAATTTAGTAGTAACAGGCAATTTCTGAGCTGCTAAACGCAATGCTTCTTTTGCCGTTTCGAATGGTACTCCATCACATTCAATAATGATTCTACCTGGAGTAACAGGAGCCACAAATCCTTCAGGGCTACCTTTACCTTTACCCATACGAACCTCTGCAGGCTTCTTGGTAATTGGCTTATCAGGAAACACTCTAATCCAAATTTGTCCTTGACGTTGCATATAACGTGTTACAGCAATACGAGCCGCCTCAATCTGACGTCCAGTAAGCCATTTAGTTTGCAACGACTTTATTCCAAAAGACCCAAATGCAAGTTGCGCGCCACGTTGAGCTTCGCCCTTCATTTTACCCTTTTGTCTTCTTCTGTATTTTACTTTCTTTGGTTGTAACATCTTTCTAACTCATTTACATTAGCTGATGACTACTTTCTTCTCTTCTTAAAATTCCCACCTTTACGTTTGTTATCTTGTGTAGCAAAGTTTGGTGAAAGATCTGGTTTACCATAAATCTCTCCTTTACAAATCCAAACTTTAATACCTAACAAACCTGTTTTGGTAAGAGCTTCAGCTTGAGCGTAATCAATATTTGCACGGAAAGTGTGAAGAGGAGTTCTTCCTTCTTTATACATTTCCGCTCTGGCCATTTCTGCACCGTTTAAACGACCTGAAATTTGAATTTTGATACCTTCTGCTCCCATTCTCATTGTAGAAGCGATAGCCATTTTAACTGCACGACGGAAAGCAATACGTCCTTCTAATTGACGTGCGATGTTGTTGGCTACGATAATAGCATCTAATTCTGGTCTCTTAACTTCAAAAATGTTGATTTGAACCTCTTTATCAGTGATTTTTTTCAACTCTTCTTTTAGTTTATCAACCTCTTGGCCACCTTTACCAATAATGATTCCCGGACGAGCTGTGTGAACAGTAATCGTTATCAGCTTTAGTGTACGTTCAATAACAATTCTCGAAATACTAGCTTTAGCTAAACGAGCGTTAAGATATTTACGGATTTTTGTATCTTCTAAAATTTTATCTCCGTAATTTTTTCCGCCAAACCAATTAGAATCCCATCCTCTGATGATTCCTAATCTGTTACTTATTGGATTTACTTTTTGTCCCATTTAACTAACTTTTAATTTCTTGTTGGTTATCAACGTTGCTATCAATATAAATGGTTACATGGTTCGATCTTTTTCTGATACGGTGAGCACGCCCTTGTGGAGCTGGTCTCAACCTTTTTAAAATTCTCGCTGAATCTACATTGATTGATTTCACATACAGATTAGCATCTTCCATGCGTACCCCTTCATTCTTCTCCTTCCAGTTTGCAATTGCAGAAAGAAGTAATTTCTCTACTCGACGAGAAGCTTCCTTTGATGAAAACTTCAACATATCTAAGGCTAAATTAACTTCTTTACCTCTGATCATATCTGCAACCAGGCGCATTTTACGTGGAGAAGTAGGCACATTACGAAGTGAAGCAAAGCTTACTTGCTTTTTTGCTTCCTTAGTTTTTTCTGCTCTGAGTCTTTTTCTTGCACCCATTTTTTAAATCTCTTTAATAATTTAAAATTACCGTTAGGTTATCGTTTTTTATTACCACCGTGACCTCTGTAGGTACGTGTTGGTGAAAACTCTCCTAACTTGTGACCTACCATATTTTCGGTCACATAAACAGGAATAAATTTATTTCCGTTGTGCACTGCGATAGTATGTCCAACAAAATCTGGAGATATCATCGATGCTCTTGCCCAAGTTTTAATTACAGATTTTTTACCTGAATCGTTCATGTCGAAAATCTTCTTTTCAAGTTTGTAATCTATAAATGGGCCTTTTTTTAATGATCTGCTCATAAGTTCTTCTGATTAAACGTTATTTTTTACGTCTTTCAATAATGTACTTACTAGAAGCTTTCTTCTTATCACGAGTTTTGAAGCCTTTAGCTAATACACCTGTACGTGATCTTGGATGACCTCCAGACTGTCTTCCTTCACCACCACCCATTGGGTGATCGACTGGGTTCATGGCAACACCACGAACTCGTGGACGACGTCCTAACCAACGAGAACGACCAGCTTTTCCTGATCTCTCTAACGCATGGTCTGAATTACCTACCGCACCAATAGTAGCACGACAAGTTGTAAGGATCATTCTAGTTTCACCTGACGGTAATTTAATAACGGCATACTTACCTTCACGAGCAGCCAATTGAGCAAATGTTCCGGCACTACGAGCCATAATTCCACCCTGTCCTGGGCGCAACTCAATGTTGTGAATGATCGTTCCTAATGGAATCTCTTTAAGGGTTAACGTGTTTCCTAGATCAGGGCTTACGCCTGCTCCAGATTGAACAGTTTGACCGACTTCTAATCCGTTAGGAGCGAGAATGTAACGTTTTTCGCCATCAGCATACACTAATAATGCGATACGTGCACTACGGTTTGGGTCATATTGAATTGACTCAACAGTAGCAGCAACACCGTCTTTATTTCTCTTGAAATCGATTACCCTGTAACGTCTCTTATGTCCGCCACCAATGTAGCGCATGGTCATCTTACCTGTGTTATTACGACCTCCGCTTTTTTTGATAGGCTCCAGTAAGGACTTCTCTGGTGTATTTGAGGTAATCGTATCAAATGCACCAATAATTTTGTGTCTCTGCCCCGGTGTTGTGGGCTTTAGCTTTCTTACTGCCATTTTAATTAAATATTGCTATAAAAATCAATCTTATCTCCTTCTACCAAAGTAACAATTGCCTTTTTGTAAGCAGCAGTTTTACCTACCTGCACACCACTTTTAGTATAACGGCTTTTTACTTTACCGGCATAATTCATGGTGTTTACTCTTTCAACAGTTACATTGTACATTTCCTCAACCGCTTTTTTAATTTGTAATTTGTTAGCGTTTTTGTTTACCACAAATCCAAAGCAATTTAGTTTTTCACCTTGCTCGTTGAGTTTTTCAGTAACTATTGGCTTAATTAATATTTGCATGTTTAAATCTCCTTAAGCTTTAAATTAAAGATTACCTAATCCTTCAACTGAACTTTCAACTAGAACTAACGCTCCGGCCTTCATAATACTGTAAGTATTCAATTCAGCTAATGTTACAACTTCCGATTTAGGAATATTTCTTGAAGCCAAGTAAACATTCTTATCAGTATCTTTCAATACTACTAATGAACGTTTTCCATCAACTTTAAGACTCTTACGGATTTGTGCAAACTCTTTTGTTTTGGGAGCTTCCATATTGAAATCTTCAACAACGATAATGCTACCAGTTTTTGCTTTATAAGATAAAGCAGACTTACGAGCAAGCTCTTTAAGTTTACGATTCAATTTAAATCCATAATTACGAGGACGAGGACCAAAAATACGACCACCACCACGAAATACAGGAGACTTAATGCTACCTGCACGAGCAGTACCGGTTCCTTTTTGCTTCTTGATCTTACGTGTACTACCTGCGATCTCAGCTCTTTCTTTTGATTTATGGGTTCCTTGACGTTGATTTGCAAGGAACTGTTTTACATCAAGATAAATAGCATGATCGTTAGGCTCAATACCGAAAACTGAATCTGCTAATTCAACAGTTTTTCCGGTCTCTTCTCCTGTTATGCTTAATACTTTTAGTTCCATTACATTTCAACAATTACATATGAACCTTTTGCTCCCGGAACAGAACCTTTTACAATAATAAGGTTGTTTTCAGGAATCACTTTTAATACTCTAAGGCTTTCAACCATCACTCTGCTTCCACCTGTTCTTCCAGCCATTCTCATACCCTTAAATACGCGAGCAGGATATGAAGCAGCACCTACAGAACCAGGAGCTCTTAAACGGTTGTGCTGTCCGTGAGTTGAACCACCAACACCACCAAATCCGTGACGTTTTACTACACCTTGAAATCCTTTACCTTTAGAGATACCTGTAACGTCAACGAAAATATCTTCAGTAAAGATATCAACAGTTACTTCATCTCCTAAGTTAAATTCTTGTTCGAATCCTTTGAATTCAACAACACTTCTTTTAGGAGCTACACCTGCTTTTTTAAAGTGGCCTAACTCAGGCTTAGATGTGTTTTTTTCTTTCTTGTCTTCGAACGCCAGCTGTACAGCCTCATATCCATCAGTTTCCACAGTTTTAACCTGTGTAACCACACATGGGCCAGCTTCGATAACAGTGCATGGAATGTTTTTTCCATCGGCACTGAAAACGGAAGTCATTCCGATTTTTTTTCCAATAATACCTGGCATTGTTACAAAAATTAAATATTAAATAATCGATTCATACAGCTTGAAGTTTCGGCTCGCAAGCTGCATGAACTTATTTTCTTTTGTTTCACACTTTGATTTCAACTTCAACTCCACTTGGTAACTCAAGCTTCATTAACGCATCGATTGTTTTAGCTGTTGAGCTATAGATATCGATTAAACGCTTATATGAAGATAGTTGAAATTGCTCTCTTGACTTTTTGTTTACGAATGTTGAACGTAACACTGTAAATACTCTTTTGTGAGTAGGAAGAGGAATAGGACCGCTAACTACAGCACCAGTCGTTTTTACTGTCTTAACGATTTTCTCAGCTGACTTATCAACTAAGTTGTGATCGTAAGATTTTAATTTGATTCTTATCTTTTGACTCATCTTGAGATCTTATTATAATAATTCTACTTTTCCTTCAGCTTCTTTCACTACTTCAATTGCAATGGCTTTAGAAACTTCTTCGAAGTGTGAGAACACCATTGATGAAGTTGCACGACCAGATGAAATAGTACGTAAAACTGTTACATATCCGAACATTTCGGCAAGAGGCACTTTAGCTTTTACAACACGAGCACCAGCTTTAGACTCCATTCCTTCTACCTGACCACGACGCTTGTTAAAGTCACCAATGATATCTCCCATATATTCTTCAGGAGTAACAACTTCAACTTTCATGATTGGTTCAAGAAGAACAGGATTAGCTTTCATCGAAGCATTTTTAAATGCTTGACGACCTGCGATCTCAAATGACAACTGGTCAGAATCCACTGGGTGGAAAGATCCATCTTTAAGTACTACTTTAAGACTATCAACAACGAAACCAGCTAATACACCGTTTTGCATTGCATCAGTAAAACCTTTTTCTACTGAAGGAATATATTCTTTAGGTACGTTACCACCTTTTACTTCATTGATGAACTCAAGTCCTTCTTTACCGTCTTCTCTAGGTCCAACAGTAACAACAACATCAGCAAACTTACCACGACCACCAGACTGCTTTTTGAATACCTCACGGTGCTCAACAGTTTGTTTGATAGCTTCTTTGTAAGTTACCTGAGGACGTCCTTGGTTACACTCAACTTTAAACTCACGCTTTAAACGGTCGATAATAATCTCAAGGTGAAGTTCACCCATACCGCTAATTACTGTTTGACCACTATCTTCATCAGTTTGAACACGGAAAGTTGGATCTTCTTCAGCTAATTTAGATAAAGCAACACCCATTTTATCCATATCCTTTTGAGACTTAGGCTCAACAGCTACTCCAATTACAGGATCAGGGAAGTCCATTGACTCTAGAGTAATAGGATTTTTCTCATCACAAAGAGTATCTCCTGTACGAATATCTTTAAAACCTACTCCTGCACAAATATCACCTGCTTCGATTACATCTTGAGGTAACTGCTTGTTAGATTTCATTTGGTATAAACGTGAGATACGCTCTTTTTTACCTGTACGAGTATTTAATGCATATGAACCTGCATCAATTTTACCAGAGTAAACGCGCATAAATGCTAAACGACCTACGAATGGGTCAGTAGCAATTTTAAATGCTAATGCAGCAAGTGGTGCATTTACATCATGTGGTCTTGAATCAGGCTCACCTGTATTAGGATTAATACCTGTAATTTCAGGAATATCACTAGGTGATGGTAAAAATGCAATAACTGAATCCAATAAACGCTGAACTCCTTTATTTTTAAATGCAGAACCACACATCATTGGAGTAATCGTTTGATTAATAGTCGCAGTACGAATAACTGCAATCATTTCCTCCTTAGTGATTGATTCTGGATCTTCAAAATAACGCTCCATTAGTTCTTCGTCACATTCTGCAACTGCTTCAACTAATTTATCTCTCCACTCTTGAGCTTCAGCTTTTAATTCGTCACGAATTTCTCTTAATTCATAACGTGAACCCATTTGAGCATCATCAAACCAAACAACCTCTTTATTTTCGATTAGGTCAATAACTCCTTCAAAATTATCTTCAGCGCCGATAGGAATTTGAATAGGCATTGGATTAGCACCTAACATTTCTCTAACCTGACGAACAACTTCGTAGAAGTTTGCACCTGAACGGTCCATTTTGTTTACGAAACCAATACGAGGCACACCATATTTATCAGCTTGTCTCCATACAGTTTCTGATTGTGGTTCAACACCACTAACAGCACAGAATAAGGCAACAGTACCATCTAATACCCTTAAAGAACGCTCTACCTCAACAGTAAAGTCAACGTGTCCTGGGGTATCGATAATGTTTATCTTATACGATTCATCGTTATAGTTCCAGTTGGTAGTTACAGCAGCAGAAGTAATTGTAATACCTCTTTCTTGCTCTTGCTCCATCCAGTCCATGGTTGCAGCACCATCGTGCACCTCACCAATTTTATGAGTAATACCAGTATAAAACAGAATACGCTCTGTAGTAGTAGTTTTACCCGCATCGATATGCGCCATGATACCGATATTTCTGGTGTATTTTAAATCTGTATTTCCCATTTTATTTATTCCTTAAAAGATTAGATGATTAGAATCTAAAGTGAGCGAATGCTCTATTAGCCTCTGCCATCCTGTGCATATCTTCTTTCTTCTTGAAGGCTCCACCTTCATTGTTATAAGCCGCAACAATTTCAGCAGATAGTTTTTCTGCCATTGATTTACCACTTCTTTTACGAGCAAAAAGAATTAAGTTTTTCATAGCTATTGAAGCTTTTCTTGATGAACGAATTTCCATTGGAACCTGGAAAGTAGCACCACCAACTCTTCTACTTTTTACCTCTACAGAAGGAGTAATGTTTTCTAAACCTTTTTTCCACATCTCTAATGCTGATTTTCCTTCTTTTTCAGCTTTATCAGCCATGCGGTCTAATGCATCGTAAAAAATTCCGTAAGCAGTAGATTTTTTACCATCAAGCATCAGGTTATTAATAAATTGAGTCACCAAAGTATCATTGAACTTTGGATCTGGAAGCAATATTCGCTTCTTTGGTTTACCTTTTCTCATCTCTTCTTGTTTATTAGTTTTTTATTGGCTGTCAATGTTTCTGTGTCTTCAAAAGCAACGCATTGCTTTTTACTCAACCTTTTGTTTTAACTCACCAATAAACAAAACCATAAGTTAAACACTTAATTTAAATTATTTCTTTGGACGTTTCGTTCCGTATTTAGAACGACGTTGAGTACGTCCCTCAACTCCTGATGCATCTAAAGCTCCACGAACTAGGTGATAACGAACACCTGGAAGATCTTTTACCCTTCCACCGCGAACAAGTACTATAGAGTGCTCTTGAAGGTTATGTCCTTCTCCTGGAATGTAGGCATTCACCTCTTTTCCATTAGTTAAACGAACCCTGGCAACTTTTCTCATGGCCGAGTTCGGCTTCTTTGGTGTAGTAGTGTACACCCTCACACAAACACCTCTACGCTGAGGACAAGCATCTAGCGCTCTAGATTTACTTTTCTCAACTAACTGGGTGCGTCCTTTACGAACTAACTGTTGAATTGTTGGCATATAACTAAAATTGTTTAAATAAAATTCTTTACAAAATGCTTATAACACGCCTCTTTCCAAATATTAAACACCCTGATTTTCAGCGCATTTTAATATATTTAGACAAAAAAGCGATGCAAAAGTACTAATTTTCAATGAATAAACACCAATTCTTTATGTATTTTTTTTAGAAAAAGATTGTTAAAGAAATTTAATCTAAAAACAATTGAGTGAATGAGATATGAGCATTTCAATAAAATAAATTGAAAATGATCAAAAAGTAGTATTTTTATGGAAATCTCCTTACAGAAAGATTACAAACTTTGGGTGTAATTCATTTTTACTATATTTGCGCCGATTTATGCTCAACTTTCTTTGTTTGAGCATTATAATCGATTAAAAACCTGTATTGTTTTATATGTTTAATCTCCCCTTGTTTCTAAGGACTCCAAGGGCCAAGAAGAACTACATATACTATTATACTAATTTTATAATAAAATGAAAGCATTTGTTTTTCCTGGGCAAGGTGCCCAATTTGTAGGTATGGGGAAAGACCTATACGAAAATTCAACAGAAGCGAAAGAACTTTTTGAAAAGGCTAATGAAATTTTAGGTTTCAGAATCACAGACTTAATGTTTGAAGGTACTGATGAAGATTTAAAACAAACTAAAGTGACTCAGCCAGCTATATTTTTACATTCTGTACTATTAGCAAAAACAATGGGTGAAGATTTTAAACCAGAAATGGTTGCAGGTCACTCATTAGGTGAATTCAGCGCCTTGGTTGCTGCAGGAGCTATGTCATTCGAAGATGGACTAAAATTAGTCTCGCAACGCGCATTAGCTATGCAGAAAGCTTGTGAGGCAGAACCTTCAACAATGGCTGCTATTGTTGGTATGGAAGATGCTATTGTAGAACAAGTTTGCGAAAGCATTGACGAAGTAGTTGTTGCTGCTAACTATAACTGTCCGGGACAATTAGTAATTTCAGGATCATTTGCCGGTATTGATAAAGCATGTGAAATCTTAACTGAAAAAGGTGCTAAAAGAGCTTTAAAACTACCCGTTGGAGGTGCATTCCATTCACCGTTAATGGAACCAGCTCGTGCAGAACTTGCTGCTGCAATTGAAGCAACTGAAATCAAAACTCCAATTTGTCCGGTTTATCAAAATGTGAGCGCAACTCCATTTACTGATCCAGCTCAAATTAAAGAAAATTTAGTGGCTCAATTAACTGCTCCGGTAAAATGGACTCAAACAGTTCAAAATATGATTGCTGATGGAGCTGCTTCTTTTACAGAAATTGGTCCTGGTAAAGTTTTACAAGGATTGGTTAAAAAAGTAGATCGTAAGATGGAAGTTGCAGGAGTAAGCAGCTTATAATCTTTCAAAATATTTTTTAGTAAGAAAACCGAAAGTCAAATGCTTTCGGTTTTTTTTATGCTATCCATAAACCAAAAATAGTACCTTGCAACAAAGAATATTATATTTACCATATTCATTATTCTGAAAAAGATATTTTCCTCATGCAAATTGATATCAATTGCGACTTAGGCGAAGGCATTGGTAACGACGAGGCCATAATGCCATATATTAGCTCTGCGAACATAGCCTGTGGTTTTCATGCAGGCAACGATATCATTATGGATCAAACTATTCAGTTAGCAAAACAATATGAAGTAGTCATTGGTGCACATCCAGGTTACAGCGACAAGAAAAATTTTGGACGCATAAACATGAACCTGTCATACCATGAAATTAAAGCATTAGTAACAAACCAAATCAACATTCTTAACAAAAGAACATCAAAGGCCGGAGTCTTATTACACCATGTAAAACCTCATGGCGCATTATACAATCAAGCTTCGTATAATATTGAAATCGCTAAAGCAATAGCCGAAGCAATAGCATCTGTTAATCAAGATCTTATTTATGTGGGACTAGCAAATTCTGAAATGGAAATTGCAGCTCAAAAATTTAACCTAAAGTTCAGAGCTGAAGCATTTATTGACAGAGCCTATACAAACCAAGGGTTGTTGGTACCCAGATATGAACCTAAAGCTATAATAACAGATGTAGCATTCAGTAAAGAAAGAGCGCTCAAAATAGCCCAACACAGAACTATTCAATCAAATGAACAAAAAGAGATTATCATTAATGCACAAACACTTTGCATCCATGGCGATAATCCTCATGCCATTGATGTAGCAAAAGACATATACGACTACCTCATTCAAAATAACATTAAGATTACGGCTCATGTTTGATATTTATCTATCGGGAGATTCGGCATTCTTATTAAAGTTTGGCAATGAAATGTCAGAAGATATTCATTTACGTATTCGTGCCTATTTAATATTATTATCTAAAAAAAGAATTAAAGGAATAACCGAGGTTGTCCCATCGTATTGCGACATACTGGTTCATTACAATCCCTTGGTAATAAACTATCAAAAATTAATCATTAAACTTAAAAAGATATACCTAAGAACTGGGGACTTTAAAATTCCGAAACCAAGGACAGTAAGGATACCTGTTGTTTACGGAGGAGAATACGGACCTGACATCAATGTAGTCAGCAAAAATACAGGGCATAGCACACAAGAAATAATTGATTTACATTCAAAATGTAAATACCTCGTATATATGCTTGGGTTCACTCCTGGCTTTTGCTACTTAGGAGGAATGAATCAGGAATTAACCACTCCAAGAAAAAATATACCTTCTGAAAAAATAGCACCCGGATCTGTAGGTATTGCAGGATCTCAAACCGGAATATATCCCATCGAAAGCCCGGGAGGGTGGCAAATCATAGGTAGAACACCCCTTAAACTTTTCGACCCCTATTCTAAAAATCCTTTTTTTATAGAAGCCGGAAATTATTTAGAATTTTATCCTATCACTGAAAATGAATTCAACAGCTACCATTAAAATTATAAATCCTGGACTATATACTACAGTTCAAGATATGGGAAGACTGGGTTACCAACAATATGGCATGCCTGTTTCCGGAGCTATGGATACATATTCCCTCAGATTAGCTAATCGTTTAGTAGGCAATGATACCAATGCCGCTTGCTTGGAAGCAACCTTCCTCCCCCCTCATTTCGAAATTACCAGTGACACCATAATGGCTATCACCGGAGGAGAAACAGAACTTACTATCAACAACATATCAAAACCCATCAATTGCAATCATCTGCTTAAAACAGGAGACGTTATTCAAATGGGGCCTGTTACAAAAGGAAGTCGTGTTTATATTGCTTTTGCAGGAGGTATAGATGTTCCTATTATTATGAATAGTCGCTCAACTTATGTGAGAGCCCAAGTAGGCGGATTAAATGGACGTAAACTTTCAGCTGGTGATGAAATCTTTACTCTAAAAAAGAGAATCAAATACAAACACCGCTCTGTTCCCTATGAATTACTATTGGATTATAAATCTGAACAAGAAATAAGAGTAATTGGAGGAAGTGAAATCAATAGATTTAGTTTCGAGGGAATAAAAGCTTTTCTAACCTCATCATATATTATTTCAAATAAAAGCGATAGAATGGGATATCGCTTAGATGGTCCTCAAATTAAACACAAACAGGGTGCCGATATTATTTCATCAGGTATATGCAACGGTGCTATTCAGGTACCGGGAGATGGCCAACCAATAGTTATGCTTGCTGATAGACAAACTGTTGGTGGATATACTAAGATTGCCAATGTAATTACAGCAGATCTCCCATTATTTGGTCAATTAAAGCCCTCAGATAAAATTCATTTTACTCATGTAAAACTCGACTATGCGCATAAAATTTTAAAAGAACGAGAAAAATTATTCAAGAAATTATAACAAAAAAGCCACAACTTAACAGCTACGGCTTTTAACCTCCCATTCTATACTAATAGACTAATAATACAATAACACTACTAAAACAAAACTACATCTATCAACGAATGTTGATTCTTACAAAAACAAACTCAATTATTGCATCATACAATCTAAAGCATCTCTTATAACCTTCTATGTAAATATAATTTGAGTATGCTCACCTCCACACATTGCATAAAACTCTCCCACCGTGAGCACTGCACTAACATCCTCATACAAATCTTCTTTTGTTAACTTAAACATATCCATTGCCAATTTGCATGCATAAATCTCACCACCCCCAGCTGTAATCATTTCTAAAAACTCGTCAACAGGAGGAATATCTAATTCATCCATCTGTTTCCTCATCATTGATGAGACACCACCTTCAACACCAGGCATAGCACCCAACCATGTAGGAAATGCTAGTCCACCTGGCATTCGCATGGCAGGATTTCCAACTGTGGCTGTATGTAATTTATTCATATACTTTTTAGTTATTGCATCCAATCCAAAAAATGTAAAAAACAACTTAGCTTCAATTCCTTCCATCACAGCACCATTAGCCAAAACTAACGTTGCATATACATCTTCAATAGCACCCTTAGCACAAATAATGCATACTTTCTTTAAAGGTTGTTCTTCTTTAACCATAATCTCTATTCTTTACGTTAGCTCATAAATTACACACAACTTGCTGGTTTAGGAATACCTGCAATTTTAGATGAATATTTAAGTGGACCTCCTGGAAAAAGCTGGTACAAACCTTTAATATCAACAATTCCTGACTTTCCTACTTTACGAATAGTAAGTACTTCGCCTTCCTTAAATTTTTCACGTAGGTAGTCCAATACTTCAAAGTGTTTATCTGTTAATTCAATCCCTATTTCCTGCGCAATAGCTGCAGCAATATCTTTATCCCATTGAGAAGGATCTGTCATATATCCCTCATCATTAACATCAATAGTTTTATTAGCAATTACCTTTTGTCCCATAACTCTTAACTTTATCTAATTAATAACCAATTACAAACTCATTGCCTCATTCTCTTTTCCTTTGATAAGCTCTTCATAAATGTGACAGCAAACCCCATCATCTTTTTCATTTCGGGTTGATTCATTTCTCTCATTAACTTAAACAAGGAACATTCAGGCACCTTTTTCTGATCTATATTTTGATAGACATCCAATGCATTTTGAATAGACAACAACATTTCCGGTTGAGTCATTTTTCGCATGGTATCCACTATAAGCACAACATTATCTGCCAACCTTGTAACATCCTCCTTAGAATAATGAGAAATCAAATTATCAATCACCTTTCCCATTTCTGAAATAAACTCGAAATACCCCTTCTTTTCAAATTCATGTAATTTTTTAGTCATATCAATAATCGACTCCCTTACCAGAGGACCTGCATCTCTGGCAAAATCAACCAAACTCTCAAACACAGATAACATTACTGTTATATCATTAATATTATTCAGGAGTTTTAATCCCAGATATTTTAACTTATCAATATCCAGTTCTACTTGCTGATTTTCAAGCTCAATAACAGCTGTATCATACATATCTTTACCTACTATCTGTAAATCAGCAAATAAATCTTCTACGCTTTCCGCTTTTCTATTTTGCTGATTCAGAGATTCCAGAACCAAATCCATCTTACGATTAAGTTCATTAATTTGCGTTTGCATATTTTGATCATCCATAACCCAGCCATTTAAAAAGTAACTCTTTTTTTACCAGCCATAGTCATCTCTGCCTCAACAGGAAGCTCTTTACCTTTCAATAATAAATGCCAGTAAATCCAACGAAACATGATTTTGCCATAGTGGTTGATTTTGGTATTCTTCAATAAACCGAACGGACCGATACCGGGCAAAGGAAATGTTCCGGGGAGTGGCTCAGTATCATAATTGAAATCAATTAAAGCTCCTTTACCATAACCGGTTTCAATGTAGCAGTTTGCATGACCATCAAAGTGAGCAGTTAAAGGACGGCCTTCAATAACATTCATTAAATTGTCGAATAATATTTCTGAGGCAAAATGAGCAACCGAACCGGCTTTTGAAGTGGGTAGATTAGCTGCGTCTCCTATCACAAAAATCTCTTCATGATCTCTTTGCTGCAAAGTATGTTTGTTAGTAAATACAAAATTCAAATCATCCCCAAGCCCACTTCTTTCTACCATTTTATCACCCATATTAACAGGCACAATCGTTAATGTATCAAATGGCACTTCTCGTTCATCATACGAAACCAGAGTTTTCTTCTCGTTATCGATTTTTTCGATATAAAAGTCAGCTACAACATTTATATTTTTCTCAACCAGTAACTCCGACAACATTTTAGTTGCGATAGGCTTTGTAAATACACCTGCCATTGGTGTTACAATAGTAATATCTACCTTATCCCGAATTCCTTTTTTAGTAAAAAACTCTTCTGCCAGAAAAACAAATTCAAGTGGAGCCACCGGACATTTATAAGGAATCTCGGTAATAGCCATAACTAACTTACCACCCTGCCAGCTTTTAAAATGCTTTTGCAACGCTAATGCTCCTTCAATAGTATAAAAATCAAATATATCCTTATACCAAAGCTGATCCTTAAGACCTGGAGTTTCTTCAGGACATGTTTTTGTTCCTGTTGCAATAATCAAAAAATCATAAAACAACACTTTTCCTCCGTCCAACAGCACCTTTTTATGATCCGCATCCACCTTATCAATTCCTGTGTACATTACATTTACACCAACAGGAAAGAAACTACTTTTGGGCTTTTTAACATCTCTCTCATGATAAATTCCGAAAGGAATAAATAAAAAACCAGGCTGATAATAATGCGTACGAAATTGGTCCACAATAGTAATATCCCACTCATCTCTTTCAAGTGCATTTCGCAATTTATTTGCCATCATGGTTCCTGCTGTACCACCTCCTAGTATTACTATCTTCTTCATGTGTTTATATTTTATTGTTAGCACTTGTAATTTTCTTTCTCAAAACCACTTAAACCAATAACATCATCACTTTTAATTCTGTAATATTTTGTGTAATTTGATATAGCACATATGAAAGTTAACTAACTAAGATTGATTGTATCATACATCAACAGGTAATAAATATCAGTTTATGATATATATCACTTCATCGTTATAAATATTATTTAAATCGTACCTTATGAATCAGGAATGTAGTTGCGATAAATGCGAACTTAAAGAGCTATTTTTTCATAATGTTTCTTCAAATGAAATTATGAGTCTTTGCGGAAGTCGCATTGAAAAAAACTATGAAAAAGGCGACTGCATTATTGAACAGGGAAAAACAATCAACGAGTTTATTTATCTTAAGAGTGGTTTGGTAAAACTATATGTAACCAATGCAGACAGTAAAGAACAAATCCTGTCTTTTGCAAAACCCTTTGATTTTGTAAGCCTCTTAAGTGTATTCTCTCAAAACACCTACAGCTATTCAGTAATGGCTATTGACGAATCTACAACATGCAATATTTCCATACACGATGTAAAAAAACTGCTACAAAACAATGGATCATTTGCCATGGGGATACTTGAAAAAATGAGTACTGTAAGTGATGCTGTTATCCATGAATCGCTACAAATCAGAAAACGAAATCTTCGTGGCAGAATAGCCTATGTTTTATTACACTTTAGAGACGATATATACCATAGCGATTACTACGAATTACCTGTTAGTAGAAAAGAAATAGCAGAGTACATCGGTATGACTACTGAAAATGTTATTCGTGCACTAACCGAATTTAGAAAAGATGGAATTATCAAAATATTTGGCAAAGCCATTGAAATTATTGACTACAAGAAGTTAGTTCAGATATCTGATCACGGCTAACACCTATTCTTAGGACTTCCAAACCATAAAACACCCATTTTACTGATCTAAAACATATTTTTGCACCCCCACTTTCATTAAATTGCACAAAATTTAATACTATGTTTAGCAAAGAGATATACATAAACAGAAGACAACGTTTAAAAGATAAGATGGATAAAGGCATTGCCCTGATTTTAGGAAATGTTGATGCCAGCATGAATTATCCAGATAACACTTATCACTTTAGACAAGACAGTACTTTTCTATATTTTTTCGGCCTTGACTACCAGGGATTAGCTGCAGTAATTGATTTTGAAAGCGGAGAAGAAATATTATTCGGAAACGATTTTCATATTGATGATATTATATGGATGGGTCCTCAGGCCAAACTTAAAGATAATGCACTTAAAGTTGGAGTTACCCAAACACAACCTTTATCAAAACTAAAAGAAATAGTTAGCAAAGCATACCAACAAGGAAGAACCGTTCATTTTACCCCTCCTTACAGAGGCGAAAATATACTTACAATTGGTGATCTTTTTGATGTGAATCCTCTTAAGATAAAAGAGATGCATTCGATAGAATTCATCAAAGCCTGCGTTACTTTACGATCGATTAAAGAACCTGGCGAGATTGAAGAAATGGAACGTCACATGGCTGTTGCATACCAAATGCATACTACTGCAATGAAAATGGCTCATCCGGGAGCAACAGAACAACAAATTACAGGTATTTTAGAAGGCGTATCTATGTCAGGCGGAGGGCCAGTTTCGTTTCCAATCATTTGCTCTGTACGAGGGGAAACTTTACACAACCACGTTCATCCCAATACCTTAAAATCAGGTGATTTATTATTGGTTGATGCAGGTAGTGAATCACCATTACACTATGCTACCGACCATACCAGAACATCGCCTGTAGGGGGCAAATTTACCAGCAAACAAAAAGATATTTACCAGATAGTTGTAGATACAAACAATGCAGCATTAGCCGCAACTAAGCCAGGAATTACCTACAAAGAAGTTCACTTAATTGCTGCTAAAACAATGACTGAAGGCCTAAAATCATTGGGATTAATGAAAGGTGATGTTGATGAGGCGGTTGCGCAAGGTGCTCATGCTTTGTTTATGCCTCATGGATTAGGTCATATGATTGGACTGGATGTTCATGATATGGAAGATTACGATCAAAAATTAGTTGGTTATGACGACGAGATTCAACCAAGTACTCAATTTGGATTGGCAGCTCTTAGATTAGGCAGAAGACTTCAACCTAATTTTGTGGTTACCAACGAACCTGGAATGTATTTTATTCCTGATCTTATTGATCAATTCAAATCAGAAAAGAAATTCACTGATTTTATTAATTACGATTTGGTGGAAACATATAAAGGATTTGGTGGAATCAGATTAGAAGATGATGTTTTAATTACAGAAACCGGAAGCCGAGTTTTAGGGGAAAGAATTCCTATTAATCCGGAAGATGTGGAAGCGATGGTTCAATCCGAAGAAATAGATGAAAATATTTCATTATAATAACAAAAAATCCCTTTAGGATGAACTAAAGGGATTACTACTTATCTAGCAGAATTTAAATATTATCCACTGTTTGATTATCTTATTCATACAAGTATCTATGGGACAATTACAGAGCCTACATAAATGCTGTTACTTACTCTCATACTGTCATCTGTTGCTATAAAAGCCAGATAACAGTGAACTTCAGAACCCGAAGGTGCATTGGGTAAGCCAATATTACCCATACCATCCTTACGTTTAAAGTTACGCATTGTATATTTTGGATTACAGCCATCAGATATGCTTACCAACAGTACGTTATTTTCCAATAAGTGAGCCAACAATCTATCCTCACTTTGATCATCTTCACTATTGGTATCAACAGACCATTTTATAATAGCCCTGCTATCCACCAGTTCTACAGAATAATCAGCAGGCAGCTCTAAAGAACCCTTTGCCAGACGTAATCTATTATAATTTACTTTAAACATAGGATAATCCCCTATAAGTGTGTAGTTTAAAAATTCAGACATTGCTGCATTTCGTGCTGTTTTACATCTATCGTGGGTTCTGTAACCCACTTCTATAACAGGTTGTAATGTCTGCAAAAACTTAGCGGCATACATAAATCGAGCCCGATGAATAATTTGCTTCTCACTCGCTTTCTTATTACTTGATGATGGTTTCGATCTCATATATGAAATACCTTTCCATGTTGATCCTATTACATTTCCTACTTTACCGTTGAATCCACCTAAGATTCCTTTATCAATTTTTCCCATGACTTTTAATTTTAGTGATTCTTTATAATATTGATCAGATATTAAAAAGAACCGAGTTAAACATTGATCGGCCGATTTTGTACTAACTAAAGTAGAATATGTATTACATTAAAAAAATCACAGTAATTTTACTGTGACTTTTTTACGCTGTATATAACTGTAATAAAGAACGTTACATTTTTAGCCATTTTCAACAATTGTTGATTTATCCCTCCAAAAGGGTAATTATTCCTTTTTTTGCCGTTTTTGAGGAAAATTATTCCGGTTTTTGCCATTTTTTGCCGAAAACTGTGCACGTTTTTGCCATTTTAACACTATTTTGTGCAAGGCATCACAAACCGATCGCAAATCAAGGCCATTTTATCGTAAATTTATCGCAACTGCATCGCAAAGTGGACTAGACAGCTACGCAACAGCACTGCAAAGGGTCGCAACCTATACACAACCTGTACACAACCTATACACCATAGATTTGCGATAATTGTAGGAATAAGTGGTGATCAGAAGTAATAAAACAGGTAGCTTGATTAGCAAATGCATTACAGAGGTCTTTTAAAAGATAGTTTCAGAAATACACAACTTTTTGATTTGATTATCCTGTTTTGAATTTTTATTAATTTTAAAAGGTAACTTTTTCTATATCAAAACCTTATTATATGAGTTCTGCAGGCCATGTTTTAGATATGATCGCTCGAATGAAAGCAAACCGGGCACTTAAAGAACAGAATTTAAGTAAATACCAAAATATCGAAAATGCTTATCATAAACATGAAAACAAACATCGTGCATTCACCGATAAAAACAAACTCCCGGAAAAAGAATTACAGCTACTAAAGAAAGATATTAAGCGTAGGATGTTAGCTGAACAAAGAAATAGATTAATAAAAACAGTTCTTTTAATTTCAGGTATATCAGTATTAACCATTATCGGATTCTATATGCTTTTAACAGCAAAATGAAGTTTGCCTAGCTGCAACAAACCAAACAACTAATAACCCGAGTTTGATTAAAATTAAAGAGCTCAGATTTTATTAAAATGCTGATATACAAGGCAAATTCTTTTTGCATAGCGAGCTATGGTAGAAGAATTTAACGAACTGGCAATGTAAAATAGAACGTTGACCCTTCTCCTAACTTACTTTCAAGCCAAATTTTACCTCCTAACATTTCAACATAGGCCTTACAAATAGACAGTCCTAAACCAGCTCCTTCAACCTTTGTTTTTGCTGTATTTTTACTTTGCACAAACCTGTCAAATATTTTTTGTAGCATACATTCTTCCACGCCCATACCTGTATCCTTAACATAACAAACTACAGTACCTTCCTCGCATCTATATCCAATTGTGATAACACCATTATCACTATACTTAATGGCATTTTTAACAAGATTGCTCAGTATAGCATATACTTTCTCAAGATCTGTATTTACAACTTTAACACACTCTTCTTTTGGTGTTTCAACAACCAAATCCATATCTCTACAAGCAACTTCTCCCTTAAAAAAGTCATATATATATGTCAGCACTTTTGTTATATCTACATCTGAAAGACTAACCTCTACCTGACCTGACTCAATTTTCGAAATATCAATTAGATCATTGATAATATTCAACATTCGAAAACCACTTTTTTCAATCAGATCAATATAATTACCTCTTTTATCATTATCCAGCTCCGGATCCTTTAAAATCTCAGCAAACCCAAGTATACCATTCATTGGAGTTCGGATTTCGTGACTCATATTGGCTAAAAATGTGGATTTAAGCTTATCACTCTCCTCTGCCCGCTCCTTTGCTTCAATTAGCTCCAGTTCAACCATTTTTCGCTGTGAAATAACCTGAGATATACCCAACAAAACGACCGGTTCTCCTAATGTATTTCTCTCTGTTACTTTACCTTGTCCGCAGACCCAAGTCCATTTTCCACTTTTTGAGAGCATTCGAAACTCAGCATAATACTCAGTACTTAAACCTGAAAAATGTGAATGTACAGCATCCATCACCTTATCAATATCCTGTTTATGAATAAATCTTGTTGTATCCTGAATCGTTTTAGGCATTTCATCATCTGAGTAACCCAAATAATAGTACAAATGGGGAGTAGCGAACACTTGACCTGTTTCAAAATTATTCTGAAAAACAGAAGCATGATTGACCTCTAAGGATAGCTGTTGAAATTTTTCCAACTCAATAAGAGATAACTCTTTGGCTTTGCTCTGATTACGCTCATCTGCAACCATTAACAACTTACCTAAATGCGAGAGAACTTGTAATAATTTACGCTGCTTACTATATTGAAACCCCTGAGAATCACGGAAAATCAGATAACCAAATTGATTTAATGGAAGAATAACTAAAGAATGATCCTTATAACAAAATATTTTGACTGAATTAAACCCTGCACCTACAATTTCAGAGCTCTGTTTTACAATCTCTTTATGAATCTGCTTTGTATCCCCATCCGAAAAAAGATAAACTACTTGATACGATCTAAATTTTTGTTCCTTTTGTAATACAAACGCATAATTACTAACTAATAATTTACTTAAAACCGGAACTACCTTATTCAGAATACATGCAACACTATCCTCATTGCCTGCACTTATTACTATGTTCAGAAGATCTTCGTCACTGATTACCTTTACTTCCATAAAAAGCCCACAAATAAACCGTTGAATACTAGTCAAATATAATAATTAAATCAAACCCAACTACTTATTAACCCGAGTTCGATTAAAATTAAAGAGCTCATATTTTATTAAAATGCTGATATACAAGGTAAATTCTTTTTGCATAGCGAGCTATGGTAGAAGAATTTAATGAAGTAGATTAGTATTTTAATAGAAAGCCACATATAAACAACGATTTTCTGCTTCATATTTGTTTGACATAGCCCGCTATGACTTCACAAATATTCATTGAAACTCATTATTTACTAGCGGTCTGAGCCAATAATTTTATATCGAACTCGGGTTATTAGTAACGAAGTTTTATTGCTTTTAACGAATATATTCGATTTTTCACAAATTAGGCATAAAAAAAATATTCATACCATATAATAAACAACCGTGTTATTCATCTTACGAAATTGCATTGTGCATAAGATACAATCTAATTCTTTCTTCTGAATAAATCCTTCATTCTATTTAACAGGCCTTTACTTTTTTCTTTTCTTTTTTCTTTTAAGTGCTCTTCGTAACGCTCTCTATCTTGGGGAGAAAGTTTTAATCCTGTAGTATCTGGTTTTGAACGCTTACCAAATCGGAATAAATCAAAGATCGATCGATCCGGATCTGTAATAGAGAAATCAGCACAATCAACCATTGCTCTCAGATCAGAGTCCAAATCTTTGAATCTGCTTTTAGTATATTGGGCATACTTAGGGTCTCGTTCTACTCTTTGCATGAACAAACCATAAATAGGCAATGCCATATGAGCCCCTTGCCCCAAAGTGGTACTTCGAAAATGCACAACAGGACTCTCGGCTCCTACCCATGCACCTGCAAGTAATCGTGGAGTAAATCCAATAAACCAACCATCTGCGTTATCTTGAGTCGTACCTGTTTTTCCAGCTATTTCACTTCTCAATCGATAGACGGTTCTAAGACCTCTACCTGTTCCATTTTGCACCACTCCCTGTAGCATATAATTCATTAGCTGAGCAATTTCTTCATCTACAACCCTAACATTCTCATCATCCTGTCTACGCTCAAACAAAACCTTACCATGACTATCTTCTATCCTTATTATGCCATAAGGCTCTTTTTTTAGTCCATTATTTGCAAAACAAGAATACACAGTCAACATTTCCTGCAAAGAAATAGCACCTGTACCTAAACTTATAGACGGAACAGCTGGTAATTTAGACTTCACCCCCATATCTTCAGCCAAACGCATGACCTTATCCACTCCTGTACTCACCATTATTTCAGCGGTGATCGTATTTACAGAATTGGTTAAACCTCCTTTTAAAGAGTAATATCCTTCATGATCGCCATCTGAATTAGCCGGAGACCAATCCTGATAATCTTCGTATACGCGCCTCTCATTTGATATATAATCGCACGGACTCATTCCATCCAGTAATGCAGCTGTATAAACAATAGGCTTAAATGTGGAACCAACCTGGCGACGAGAAGTTACATGATCATACTGAAAATACTTATGATTAACACCTCCGACCCATGCTAATACTTTACCATTTTGAGGATCCATCACCATAAAACCAGTATTTAAAATTTTTAAATAATGTTTAATGGAGTCGAGTGGTGATAAATTCACTTCCTTTTCATTGGGGTATGCAAAGATGGTCATTTTGTTTAACTTATTCATCTCAGCCATAATCTCATCCTCTGATTTGCCCTGTGCTTTTAATGATTTGTATCGATGCGAGGACTGGAGTGCATTATTAAAAACTGAAGGATGATTTTTCCATGGATCGCGATTCAGCCAATGATACTTAAACTCTTTTTGAAGTGCAGCCATATGCTTTTGAACTGCTTCATCAGCATAACGTTGAAGTGTTGGATCTATAGTGGTATAAATCTTTAATCCATCTTTGTAAATATCATAATGATCACCATATTCATCTTCAAGTATTTGTTGGGCATTTTTTCGTACCATTTCTCTGAAATAGGGCGCAATACCTGTATTATGATCAATTTTATGATAACTTAATTCCAATTCAGAATTTGTATATACGGATAAATCCTTATCAGATAAAAAGCCAAATTCATTCATACGTGTTAATACCAAATTCCTTCGCTTCCTTGATCTTTCAGGATTTAAACGTGGATTATAAGCTGTATTTGCCGCCAACATACCAATTAAAACAGCTGCTTCGTTAGGTTTTAAACTGGATGAGTGTTTATTAAAGAAACGCATTGAAGCTGCTTCGATACCATAAACATCTTCTCCGAATGGCACTGTATTTAAATACAGATTTAATATTTGATCCTTTGTATAGACTTTTTCTAATCGTGATGCAATAAAAACCTCTCGCGATTTATTTACCAACATGGATAATGGACCATATTTTTTTCGGGGATACAGGTTTTTTGCCAATTGCTGACTTATCGTACTTCCTCCTCCTTGAGATTTATCACGAAGTAATATTGTTCTGAAGAGAACCCGGCCCAAACTAACTACATCAAAACCCTTATGACTAAAAAAACGCTTATCTTCAGTGGCTACCAAAGCATTAATTGCATGTTTGGATATCACTTTATTTTCAATGCTCATTCGGTTTTGGAGATAGAACTTCCCCATCAAAGTACCATCTTCCGTATAAACTTCTGAAGCTATATCATTATCAACTTTGGCCAATTCATCGTATGATGGTAAACGCCCAAATACTCCGAGATATACAAACAGTAAAAACAAAAATATTACAGCTACCAATGCCAATAATCCTTTAATGGAAAGCGCTATCAATTTTTTATACGATTTTTTGTTTTTAGGAGAAACCTGTTTTTTACTTTTTTTGTGTGTTGATTGTTTTTTTACAGCCATTTAGGTGTTATTTGAGTTTTTTTTTCTTCTGGTAAAATATGATGCTATACTACCTAGAAACCAACCTCTCCAACTTCAAGATAAAATTGCTTAAGATAATCGAGCATAAACTGGTGCCTATTATTAGCCAATGCTCTGCCTGTTTTTGTTTCCATCTTATCTTTTAGCAATAATAACTTCTCGTAAAAATGATTTATGGTTGGGCTTTCACTATTTCGGTATTCCTCTGTTGAGTTATATTTTTTAGGAGGAATTGTTGGATTAAATATTTCTCTATTCTTATTACCCCCGTAATGAAATGTTCTGGCAATGCCAATAGCACCAATAGCATCTAATCTATCCGCATCGCAAACCACTTTCTGCTCCGGCGTTAATTCACTTTTCTTGTCAAATTCATTGCCAAAGGAAACTACATTGATAATACCTTGAATTCGATCAATATCATTTGCGCTCATTTCTATACTGTTGAGAAATTGATTCAATTCTTTTTCTGCAAGATCTTTATCAAACAATTTTTCATCCGTAATATCATGAAGCAAAACGCCTGCTTCTACAAAAAAAGCATTGGCCTTCTCCTTTAAATTTATTTCCCTGGCATTATGTAATACTCTTTTTATATGGCTATAATCATGGCCGGCATCAACAGACTCCATTTTACGGGATACATAATCTGAAATCTGAACTAGAAACTCAGAGTATTGCTGATTCATTTTTTAAATAATGTCTTTGTTAAATCCTTACTTAAAGCTTGCTTATGCAACATGATAGCTACAGTATTCATTCTAACATAAGATTCTGACATGTATAAATAGCCGCCATTATCGTTACTATCAGCACCCCAACTATTTTTGGTTTTAAAATATAAAGTGCCATTTTGGTCTTTTACAATTCCAACAATATGCATTAAATGATCATCTGTAGCTTTCCACGAAGTAAAAGCTTTTTGACGTGCTTCCTGAGTAACATATACTTCTTCTTGTGGTACAAATCCTTTAGATTTATCTTTAGGTATTAGAGCAACGCCTTTACTATGTGAGAAAAATTCTTCAGAAACATCACCATCCCACACAATAGTATAACCATCCTGAATCGCCTTTTTCATCACATCGATTAATTGATCAATTGGTAGATTGTAATATTTATCATGCGACCAGTTATCTGGCACTTCTAAATCAAATGGTTTATAAAAAGGATGATGTGTATAAGAAGATAGCTCAATATAATTATTCTTATCAATACCCAATCCCTCTGCAAATTCCAGAGGTGAATAACTTCTTTTATTAAAAACTGTTTCTGTTGGAATATCACCCAGGTAGTTAGAAATTATTGACTTAATATTTGTAAACCAAACTTCCGAGGGGTGTGCATATTTTGGTTTCATGTAGTTATCTAGCAATCCTTTCATGGCTGCTTCCAACTCTGAATGATTGTGCTTTAGTGTTGTATCTATTCTTCCTCTAAAATCACTCTCAGGAACAAAACCATATTTATCAATTACGTTTAAAACATCATGAGCTTGCCCTCCCTGACTAAAATTTCCCAGTCCATGAAGCATTACATATTGTCTCGCTTTTTCCTGGTAGGCATAATTTACGATATACATTTCAGAAAGGTCTAACTCTGGTCCTCCCATACGGATAATTTCACTTTCAATGAAGGAAATTGTACTAAAGGCCCAACATGTACCTGTTTGACCCTGACTTTTTACTGTTGTATTTTTATTATCAAAAACAGTTTCAAACTCAAACTGGTCCTGAGCTTTACTTTCTGTATATAAAAGAAATAGACTTACAATTAACAATAATGATTTTCTAATTTTCATTCTCAAACGTTTTATGTTGAATCCCACGAAAATAAAAAATCTTAAGCAAATATCAGGCCTAATAAAAAAATAAAACCGTTGAGAGAATTCCCAACGGCTTTAACCATTAATATCTAATTACTCTATTATTACTTATACTCTTGCCAACACTTGATTTTAATATCCTCTTTACCCATTTTACAGAAAGCCTGAATAAACGCACTTGCTAAACGAGCATTTGTAATCAATGGAATATTAAAATCAATAGCATTACGACGAATCTTATATCCATTTTTCAACTCATTTGTACTTAAGTTTTTCGGGATATTAACCACCAAGTCAATTTGTTTTTCACGAATCATTTCCAATGAATTCGGATGTTGATCTGGTTCACTTGGCCAATAGATATGTGTTGTTTCAACACCATTTTCAGCAAAGAACTTGTGCGTTCCTCCAGTTGCAAAAATGTTATATCCATTATCCTTTAACAACTTTGCAGCTTTCAATAATTCCATTTTTGAACGTAATGGTCCCGAAGAAATCAACACATTCTTTTGAGGAATTGAATATCCAACAGAAAGCATAGAGTTTAGGATAGCTTCATCAAAATTATCACCAATACATCCAACCTCACCTGTTGATGACATATCCACACCTAAAACAGGATCGGCTTTTGCCAAACGAGCAAATGAGAACTGAGGAGCTTTAATTCCCACACAATCCAAGTCAAACAAGTTTTTATTTGGCTTTTGAACATCCATTCCTAACATTACTTGTGTAGCAAGATCAATTAAATTAACCTTAAGAATTTTTGAAACAAATGGGAAACTACGTGATGCTCTTAAGTTACACTCAATCACTTTAAGCTCGTTGTTTTTACCTAACAACTGCATGTTAAATGGCCCTGAGATATTAAGCGCTTTAGCTATTTCTCTGGCAATCTTTTTAACACGACGCATTGTTTCGATATAAAGCTTTTGCGGTGGGAATACAATAGTTGCATCACCTGAGTGAACACCTGCAAACTCTACGTGCTCTGAAATTGCATAAGCAACAAGCTCACCATTTTTAGCAACTGCATCCACTTCTATTTCTTTAGCTTCTTCAATAAATTCAGAAACTACAACAGGATATTCTTTTGAAACATTTGCTGCAAGAGTTAAGAAATGCTCTAACTCATCCTTGTTACTTACAACGTTCATGGCGGCGCCGGAAAGCACATAGCTAGGACGAACTAACACTGGGAAACCAACTTCATCAACAAAAGTAAAGATATCTTCTATTGAAGTTAACTCACTCCATCTTGGCTGATCAATATCCAACCTGTCTAACATTGCAGAGAACTTCTGACGGTTTTCTGCATTATCAATATTTTCAGGCGAAGTTCCTAAAATAGGTACTTTCTGACCATCTAATTTCATTGCCAGGTTATTAGGTATCTGACCTCCAACAGAAACAATAACTCCTTTTGGTGTTTCAAGATCGATTACATCAAGAACACGCTCAAAAGTAAGTTCATCAAAATACAATCGATCACAAACATCATAATCCGTACTCACCGTTTCCGGGTTGTAATTAATCATGACAGAACGATATTTTTGATCGCGAATAGTATTTAGCGCATTTACACTACACCAGTCAAACTCTACCGAGCTACCGATACGATAAGCACCACTACCTAAAACAATTACAGATTTACCATCATCTACATAATCAATATCATGCTCTGTTCCACTGTATGTTAAATATAAGTAGTTGATTTGAGCAGGAAACTCACCTGCCATGGTATCAATCTGCTTAACAACAGGTAATATATTACGTTTTTTACGTTCAGCTCTAACTTTTAGTAAGTCATCACTGATTACTTCACTTGTGCTCTTAAATACACAACGAGCCACCTGAAAGTCTGAGAAACCAGAACGCTTAGCTTGTCTTAATAAATCACTTGAAAGTTCCTCAAGATTGTTACATTTCTTAAGTTCACCTTCTATATCACTAATATTCTTTAGCTTTTCAAGGAACCAGTGGTCAATTTTACTTAACTCATGAATTTCTTCAACAGTCATTCCGTTTTCAAATGCCTCGGCAATTGCATAAATACGTTGATCTGTTGGTTCAGCTAATTCAGTTTTAACATCAATTCCTTTTAATGGTTGATTAGCTACAAAACCATGCATTCCCTGACCAATCATACGAAGACCTTTTTGAATAGCCTCTTCGAAAGTACGACCAATAGACATGATTTCACCAACAGATTTCATACTTGAACCAATCTGTTTGCTAACACCATTAAATTTATTTAAATCCCAACGAGGAATCTTACATACTACATAATCCAATGCTGGTTCAAAAAATGTAGAAGTTACTTTAGTTACTGAGTTTTTCAACTCATGCAATCCATAACCTAAACCTAATTTTGCAGCAACAAACGCTAATGGGTAACCAGTAGCTTTAGATGCCAACGCACTGGAACGTGACAAACGAGCATTTACCTCAATTACACGATAATCCTCAGATTTAGGATCTAATGCATATTGAACATTACACTCACCAACTACACCAATATGACGAATGATTTTAATGGCAAGCTCACGTAATTTATGATACTCTGAATTTGAAAGTGTTTGAGAAGGTGCAACAACAATACTTTCTCCGGTATGAATACCAAGTGGATCAAAGTTCTCCATATTACAAACTGTAATACAGTTATTATACTTATCCCTAACCACCTCATATTCCACTTCTTTCCACCCTTTCAACGATTCCTCAACCAAAATCTGGTTTGAATATGAGAATGCATTTTCTGCACGAGAAATTAACTCTTCTTCATTATAACAGAATCCACTTCCCATTCCACCTAATGTGTAGGCAGCCCTAACAATAATAGGGAATCCTATTTCTTTTGATGCCTTTACAGCCTCTTCTACAGAAGTAACAGCAACACTGATTGGTGTTTTAACATCAATTTCCTTAAGCTTATTTGCAAAAATCTCCCTATCCTCAGTATTAATAATTGCTTGAACAGGTGTACCCAATACTTGAAGATTGTATTTTTCAAGCACTCCGGTTTCAAAAAGTTTTGTACCACAGTTTAATGCAGTCTGTCCACCAAAAGCCAGCAGAATACCATCGGGCTTTTCTTTTTTAATTACCTCCTCGACAAAATAAGGCGTTACAGGCAAAAAATAAATTTTATCAGCAATTTTATCTGATGTCTGTACAGTAGCAATATTAGGATTTACTAAAACAGTCTCAATGCCTTCTTCCTTTAAAGCTTTAAGAGCCTGTGATCCTGAATAGTCAAACTCACCTGCTTCTCCGATCTTTAGCGCACCTGATCCAAGTATTACTACTTTTTTAATGTCTTTATTCATGTTATACTGGCTTATTATGAAATTGATGTAATGTATTCTTATACAAAAAAAATCAGAAAAAATCCTCAATCTGATTCTATATATCTTACTTTATCTATGCGTTTATTCTTTCACAACCGTCATCCTTTCTAAGACTCAACAACTCTAATCTTTGTATTAGAGTATGTTTTATCCTTTTTCAGGATTCATTTCGGCTGCAAAAATACAAATATTTTACGAATTTCTTTTGATTATTTTAAAAAAGTGAATATTTTTGCATTGTAATTGAATATTTATACAATGAAGATCAAAGCGCAGCGACTAGCTACCATAAAAAGCATCATTAGCTCACAGAATGTAAGCAGCCAGGAAGAGTTACTTATCCTACTTGAAAAAGAAGGATTTATGACTACTCAGGCTACACTGTCTCGTGACCTTAAGTATTTAAAGGTAGCCAAAGTTCCACACAATGATCTTGGGTATGTATATGAATTACCCCAAGGGTTTGCTAAGATCAATGAAGAAGTTCATGATGACTTTCCTGTTTCAGGAATCGATTCCATTGACTTTACAGGAAATCTGGCAGTAATTAAAACAAGACCCGGCTTTGCTAATAGTATTGCTTCTGTAATCGACAGTCATGATCCCTACGAGATTTTAGGAACCATAGCCGGAGATGACACTATTTTATTAATTAACAGAGAAGGGATATCAAAAGGACATATCATTGAAGTTTTATCACTATTTATCCCTGGTTTAAAGGATAAATTATTGTAGTTGATTTTTGAGGCGTTAATTAAAAATGAATAAAGATTATTACATCGATGTAGCAAATGAGGAGCACCTCGAGTATGTGGATATCATACTTACTACAATTGCCGATGCGGCAAAAGTAAGAGGTACGGGAATTGCCAAACGTAGTCCTGGCTATATTATTCAAAAAATAAACGAAAGAAAAGCTATTATAGCTTTACATGGCAAAACATTTGCCGGCTTTTGTTACATAGAGTCCTGGGGGCACAATCGTTTTGTTGCGAATTCAGGATTAATCGTTGCCGATGCTTTTAGAGGCCAAGGTCTGGCAAAAGCGATTAAATCAAAAGCCTTCGAATTATCAAGAAAAAGATTTCCTGATGCAAAGCTTTTTGGTTTAACAACCGGACTTGCAGTTATGAAAATTAATTCGGAGCTAGGCTATAAGCCTGTAACATTTTCTGAGCTAACAGACGATGAAATGTTTTGGAAAGGGTGTCAGAGCTGCGTAAACTATGACATTCTGGTTAGAACAAACCGACGACATTGTTTATGTACCGGCATGCTTTACGATCCGACAAAGCATAATAAGAAAAAAGACGAAAAGAGCTTAAAGGTGTATAGCAGATGGATTAAATTCAAGCAATTTGTATTTTTAAGACCAAATAAGAATAAAGGGGAAAACAAGAACTCCTATTTCAAACGTCTTCAAGCAAAATTAATTTCGTAAATGATAGAGCCTGGCTCTAACTATAAATAAATGAAAATGGAAAAAGTTGTTTTAGCCTTTAGTGGCGGGTTAGATACTTCATTTTGTGTGAAGTACCTTAAACATGAAAAAGGATTAGATATTTATTCGGCAATTGCTAACACGGGTGGTTTTTCTGATCAGGAATTAAAAACCATTGAAGAAGGTGCTTACAACCTTGGTGTTACAAAACACGAAACTTTAGATGTAACTGACGTGTACTATCGCAACTGCATCCGATACATGATTTATGGAAATATCCTTAAAAACAACACATATCCTCTGTCTGTAAGTTCTGAAAGAATATTTCAGGCATATGCAATTGTTGATTATGCAAGAAAAATAGGTGCTAAATATATTGCTCACGGAAGCACTGGTGCTGGTAATGACCAAATTAGATTTGATCTTACTTTTCAGATTATAGCTCCTGAAATTGAAATCATTACTCCAATTCGTGATTTAACACTTTCCAGAGAGGCTGAAATAGAGTACTTAAAAAAGCATGGTGTTGAAAAGGATTGGAAAAAAATGGAATATTCCATCAACAAAGGACTATGGGGAACAAGTGTTGGTGGTAAAGAAACACTTACTTCAAACAAAAATTTACCTGAAGAAGCTTATCCAAGTCAACTTACAGAAAAAGAACCTTCTGAGTTAACTATTGAATTTAATAAAGGAGAAATTGCTTCTGTAAATGGAGAAACTTTTGCCACTCCTATTGATGCAATCAGAAAACTTGAAGCAATAGGTGCTGCATATGCCATTGGAAGAGATACTCATGTTGGTGACACTATTATAGGAATTAAAGGTAGAGTTGGTTTTGAAGCAGCAGCTCCAATGTTAATCATTAAAGCACATCACTTGCTTGAAAAGCATACCCTTACCAAATGGCAAATGTACTGGAAAGAACAGCTAAGCAACTGGTATGGAATGCTTTTACATGAAGCTCAGTACGTAGAGCCTGTAATGAGAGATATTGAGAAATTCCTTGATAACTCACAAACAAATGTTACCGGTAAAGTAATACTAAAATTATTCCCATATCGTTTCGAATTAGTTGGAATTGAATCTGATAACGATTTAATGAATTCTGGATTCGGAGACTATGGTGAAGTTAATAAAGGCTGGACCGGAGACGATGTAAAAGGATTCACCAGCATCCTAGGTAACCAATTAAAAATATTTAATAAGGTTAACGAAGGTCAGTTAGATATTAAATAAAATAAACCAGAAATTCACAGGCGATATATGCTTAAAATATATCGCCTGAAAACGACATAAAAAAATGATTAAAGTTGGTATAGTAGGTGGAGCTGGATATACAGCTGGGGAACTATTAAGAATTTTGATTTTTCATCCGGAAGTTGAAATTACATGTATTCAAAGTACAAGTAATGCAGGTAATCCAATCAGTGCTGTTCATGAAGATTTAATTGGAGAATCAGCTCTTGTGTTTACAGAAAAACTGGATACAAATGTTGTGGATGTTATTTTCCTATGCATGGGACATGGAAAATCAAAAGAGTTTTTAAGCGAAAATGTAATCCCTGATCACATTAAAATTATCGACCTTAGTCATGATTACAGACTAAAAGCAGAAGGAAACGATTTTGTATATGGACTTCCTGAATTAAACAGAGAAGACATTAAGTCTGCCACAAAAATTGCAAATCCGGGATGTTTTGCAACAGCTATACAGCTAGCACTACTTCCTATTGCAGCTTTGGGAAAACTAAACGAGGTGCACATAAACGCCATTACAGGCTCAACAGGTGCAGGTCAAAAACCAACTGCAACGTCACATTTTAGCTGGAGAAACAATAATTTATCTGTTTACAAAGCTTTTTCTCATCAGCATTTAGGAGAAATTAAGCAGTCACTTTGCCAGCTTCAAAATGATTTTACCAACGAGGTTAACTTTATTCCTGTAAGAGGAAACTTTGCCCGTGGTATTATGGCTACAGCTTATACTGAAGCTGATATGTCAGTTGAAGATGCAGTTCAGCTTTATAAAGATTATTATAAAGACCACCCTTTTGTAATTATTTCGGATAAAAATCCAAACTTAAAGCAGGTGGTAAACACGAATAAAGGAATCGTATTTGTTGAGAAGTATGATGGAAAGTTGTTTGTAATCAGTATGATTGACAACTTGGTGAAAGGTGCTTCAGGTCAAGCTGTTCAAAATATGAACTTAATGTTTGGCCTTGAAGAAACAACTGGTCTTCGCCTTAAACCGGTAGCTTTTTAAATAAGCAAAAACATAACCAATAGTTAGCTTATCAGCCAACCACCTTAAGGAGATATTTATTGATGGTTTAAATTAGGTGTTAACTTACAAAGGAAGACTAGTTAACACTCCTGTAAAGTGGCCAAGACTTTACAGGAGTGTTTATTTATAACATTAACTGAATAAAGAAATGAAACTATTTAACGTATATCCACTTTTTGATATTGAGCCTGTAAAAGCAGAAGGATGCTACATATGGGATAAAGAGGGTTATAAATACCTTGATCTTTACGGCGGTCATGCTGTAATTTCAATCGGACACTCTCATCCTCATTACATCAAGCGCATTTCTGATCAGTTAAACAATATTGGCTTTTACTCTAATTCTGTTCAAAATCAGATGCAAAAAGAACTTGCAACAAAGCTTGGAGAAATGTCTGGATTGGAGGATTACGATCTATTTCTTTGTAATTCAGGAGCCGAAGCCAATGAAAACGCATTAAAACTTGCTTCATTTACAACTGGAAAAACTAGAGTTATTTCATTTAAAAAAGGATTTCATGGAAGAACATCTGCCGCAGTTGCTATAACTGACAATCCTAAAATTATTGCTCCTATTAATAGTAAGCACGAATCTACAATTCTTGAATTAAATGATCTTAATGCAGTAGAAACAGAACTTAAAAAAGATGATGTATGCGCTATCATTATTGAAGGAATTCAAGGAATTGGAGGCATTATAGTCCCTGACCCTTCTTTTTTAGAAGGATTAGGCGAGTTATGTAAGAAATACAAAGCGATATTAATTCTTGACGAAATTCAATCTGGATACGGACGTTCAGGGAAATTCTTTGCATTCCAGTACAGCGATGTAAAACCTGACATTGTTACTACTGCCAAAGGAATGGGCAATGGTTTTCCAATAGGAGGTGTTCTTATATCCAATGAATTTAAACCATGGTTTGGTATGTTAGGCACTACTTTCGGTGGAAATTACCTTGCCTGTGCTGCCGCTTTAGCCGTATTAGAAGTAATGGACAAAGAAAATTTGGTTGAAAATTCAAGAATTATTGGTAACAACATTATCGAAAAATTAAACCAAAATATTAAAAATTATAAAATCAGAGGCCTGGGTCTTATGATTGGTATAGAATTTGATACTCCAATAGTCGATTTGAGAAAAAAACTTCTATTAGAAGATAAGATTTTTACAGGTGTATCAGGTGCTAATACAATAAGGATTCTACCTCCATTAAGCTTAAATATTGAGCAGTCAGATTTTTTTATTCAAAAATTATCTGAATCACTATAAAACAAAGTGCCTGATACGTATTATATTTATACAACAAAACAGGCAAATTATGATTAAATCATTCTGGAATGAAGAGTGGAAAGAAATAAGGTTTGAAGAAGGCGCACTACAGAAAAAATATGCAATTTCAAATTATGGCAGAGTAATTAGTTATTTAACTATTCCTCAAGAAGGAACCCTGATAAAAGGAGGTAAACTTCGTGGTTATTCAACATTGCCAGTACGCCCGCACGGAAAATCAAAAACTTTTTACGTTCATAAACTAGTTGCACAATATTTTATTGAAAACGACAGATCTGATGCTACCTTTGTTATTCATTTAGATCACAATAAAAACAACAATTACGTTGAAAATCTTAAATGGTGCACTAAAGACGAAGTCTTTGAACATCAAAAAGACAACCCAATTGTAATTGAAGCCCGCAAAAAACAAAAAGGCAGACGAAAGGATGAAGGGCACAAACTCACTTCAACGGAAGTAATTAGATTAAAAAAGAAAATATTTGACCCCAAACGAAAATCTCGACTTAAAATCATTGCAAAACAGTTTGGCATCAGTGAAATGCAGTTATACAGAATTAAGTCAGGAGAAAATTGGGGACACATCAAAGTTGAAATAGACGGCGTTGAATATTAGCATGAAATGACATTGGCTCATTTGGTGCTATCCCAAATGCCAACATAAATTTCGTGTTATGAAAAACAAGAAAATTGCCATTATCGGTGGCGGAAATCTAGGTCAGGCAATAGCTAATGGCATTGTAAACTCAAACGTAATAGATCCTTCGAACCTTACTGTTACACGTAGAAGGCTGGAATTTATAAAAAACTTGACTAAGTCTGGTATTAACATCACATCAGACAACAAAGAAGCATCAACTGATGCTGATATTATTTTCCTGGGAGTTAAACCCTATCAAATTGAGGATATTGTTAATGAAATAAAAGATTGCGTTACTGAAAACACAATTATTATTTCTTTAGCAACAGGTGTAGACTCGCTAACTATTGAAAAATACTTTGATAAAAAGTTACCTATTTTCAGAGCAATGCCCAACACGGCTATTGCAATAGGTCAATCTATGACTTGTATTTCTGCTCACAATGCAAATGAAGATCAAAGTGGAGTTGTTCTTACACTTTTTGAACAGGTTGGAGAAGCTCTTATTATACCTGAAGAATTAATGGCTTCAGCTACTGTTTTAGCAGCATGCGGTATTGCTTTTGCGTTAAGATTTGTTCGTGCTGCAACTCAAGGCGGAATCGAAATTGGTTTTGGTGCTGACCTAGCACTAAGAATAGCATCCCAAACTGTAAAGGGAGCTGCAGATCTATTGATTAACTCTGGCACACATCCAGAACACGAAATTGATAAAGTAACTACACCAAGAGGTGTAACCATTTCTGGATTAAATGAAATGGAACACCAAGGATTCAGCTCTTCTCTTATTAAAGGATTACTTACTTCCTTTAATAAAATTGAAAACGGAAAATAAAGTCACCTGTGTTTAAGTCAATTACAATAAAAATAGGTTCAAACGTATTAACTGATGAAAAAGGGATGCTCCACCAAGAAAGAGTATCTCATCTAGTTGATCAGATCGCCACATTACACGAAAAAAACAAGAAATTAATACTTGTTTCTTCAGGTGCTGTTGCGGCAGGTCGCTCTATGGTTAAAATCAACAAAAAAACTGATACTGTATCATCCCGTCAGTTACTTTCTTCTGTTGGACAGGTAAAGCTCCTGAACACGTACTCTGCTTTATTTGAAAAACATAATATTCAGTGTGCACAGGTCTTGGTTACAAAACAAGATTTTCGTTCACGCGAGCATTACCTGAATATGAAGAATTGTATTTCTACATTGATAGAAAACGGAATCGTTCCAATTATCAATGAAAATGATGCAGTATCTGTAACTGCGTTAATGTTTACTGATAATGACGAACTCGCCGGTTTATTATCATCAATGATGAATAGTGAAGCTCTGTTTATTTTAAGTAATGTAAATGGAATATACGATGGAGATCCTAGAACTGGCAATGCCAAAGTAATCAGAACAGTCAACAGTACAAATGCTGATCTTTCAGAATTTATATCTACTACTCGTTCTAATTTTGGTAGAGGAGGAATGTTAACTAAATGTCATATTGCTCAAAAAACCGCAGCTTCAGGAACATCAGTTCACATTGCAAATGGTACAATTCCTAATATTTTGATCGACTTAAACAACACTCCAGATAAAGTTGAGCACACCAGATTTTTACCAGGAGAAAAATATCCGGCCATAAAAAAATGGATTGCATATTCAGAAGCATTTACCAATGCGGAAGTAATTATAAATAAAGGAGCTTTTGAGGCATTAAATTCATCAAAAGCAACAAGTTTATTACTTGCAGGAGTAATTAAGTTTAATGGAAATTTTAAAAAAGGAGACTTACTTAAAATTATTTCTGAAGATGGAACTGAAGTGGGCATTGGCAAGGCGAAATACGACAAAGCCAAGGCTACTGAACATATAAAGGATCCTAAATATCAAGCACTAATACATTACGATTATTTATATTTATTTTAATATAAATCAATACATAAATATATAAATAACAACCATAATCATCAAAAAAAATGCAATGTTTAGCACAATTTCAAAAAGTTAAAGAAGCTTCTCGTGAATTAGCGAGAGTAAAAGAACAGCGCATCATAAACATGCTCAATAAACTTGCAGATGAAGCGGAAAACAACATTCCTCAGTTACTTGAAGCGAATCAAAAAGACCTCGACAGAATGAGTCCTGAAGATCCTAAATTCGACAGATTAAAGCTAACAAAAGAAAGAATTGAAGGGATTGCCGCCGACATCAGAAATGTTGCTAAACTACCCTTCCCTATTGGTGAAATACTAGAAGAAAAAAAACTTGACAACGGATTACAACTTCAAAAGGTAAGAGTACCTCTGGGTGTAATTGGTGTTATATACGAAGCTCGCCCAAATGTTACCTTCGATGTTTTTTCATTGTGTATGCAATCAGGAAACGCTTGTGTTTTAAAAGGTGGAAGTGATGCTGAGTTTTCAAACAAGGCTATTGCTGAAATTATTCATAGGGTATTAAAGTCAGAAGGTTTGAATCCTGAATTACTCCAATTGCTTCCTCCTGACAGATTGGCAGCAACTGAACTAATGAATGCAATTGGTTATGTAGATATTCTTATTCCAAGAGGATCACAAAACCTGATAAACTCAGTTCGCGAAAATGCCAACATCCCGGTTATTGAAACCGGAGCTGGAATTGTACATACTTACGTAGACTGCTCTGCTGATATTACAAAGGCTGCAAATGTTATAGTAAATGCAAAAACGCGTAGAGTTAGCGTTTGCAATGCACTGGATTGTATGATTATTCACAAGGATAAACTGCAGGATCTTCCAGAAATCATGAAAGGGATGAGTACTTTTGATGTAGAAGTATATGCTGACGATACATCATACAAGCTATTAAAGGATCAATATCCTGACAACCTTTTATTCAAAGCAACTTCTGATTCATTTGGAACCGAATTCTTATCTTATAAGATGTCAATAAAAACGGTTAACAATCTTGATGAAGCGTTGGATCATATTTATAAGTACAGCTCTAAACACAGTGAGGCTATTATAGCTGAGGATGCTGAAACAATTGAAAGATTTTACAATGAAGTTGATGCTGCAGCTGTATATGCAAATACATCAACAGCATTTACAGATGGGGCTCAGTTTGGATTGGGAGCTGAAATTGGGATTAGCACTCAGAAATTACATGCTCGTGGCCCGATGGCTTTAAAGGAGCTAACTAGTTATAAATGGCTTATAAAAGGTAATGGCCATACACGACCTGCATAGCTCTATAGATAAACAGAATAAAAAAGGAGATCATACTAGCCAATTAAATATCAACATTGATGAAGGTCAAACTTTATCACATAGTAAAATGATCAAACTGGCAAGTTCCATATGACCATAAAAATCAAATTATAGACTCATGAAAAGATTTTTAAAAGTAAATGACATAGGAGATTTAAAGCAAGCTTTAAAAGATGCTTTTGAGGTGAAAAAAAATCCTTACGCTTTTAGTGAATTAGGAAAAAATAAAACCATCATACTTGTTTTCTTTAACAGTAGTTTAAGAACCAGATTAAGCACACAAAAGGCTGCAATGAATCTGGGAATGAACGTAATGGTTTTAGATATTAACAAAGATGGCTGGAAACTTGAAACAGAAATGGGTGTTGTTATGGATAGCGACAAACCAGAACACATTAAAGAAGCAGTTCCTGTAATCGGGCAATACTGTGATTTAATTGGAGTTAGATCCTTTGCTTCTTTTGAGAATAAAGAAGACGACTATTCAGAAAAAGTATTAAATCAGTTCATTCAATATTCTGGAGTTCCGGTTATTAGCTTAGAATCAGCAACTCGTCACCCACTTCAATCTTTTGCAGACTTAATTACTATTGAAGAATTTAAACAAAAAGCACGTCCAAAAGTTGTTTTAACCTGGGCTCCTCACCCAAGAGCTTTGCCTCAGGCCGTGGCAAACTCATTTGCAGAGTGGATGAAAAATGCTGATGTTGAATTTGTAATTACTCATCCTAAAGGATACGAATTGGCTGATGAGTTTACAGAGGGAGTAACAGTAGAATACGACCAAAAGAAAGCTTTTGAAGGAGCTGACTTTATATATGCTAAAAACTGGTCTTCATACTCTGATTACGGACAGGTTACTTGCCAGGATATGAGCTGGACCGTTGACGAAGAAAAAATGGCATTAACCAACAATGCGAAATTTATGCATTGTCTTCCTGTACGAAGAAATATGATTGTGACTGATGATGTAATTGAAAGCGAAAACTCTTTAGTGGTGCAGGAAGCAGCAAACAGAGTTGTATCAGCACAAACTGTTATAAAAAAAATGCTTGAAAACATATAATTTAATTAACAAACAATAGATAAACCTGCTATAACATGCAAGAAATAACCGTAGTAAAAGTTGGAGGAAAAGTTGTTGAAACACCAGAGTCATTACAATCACTTTTAAATGATTTTGTGGCATTACCCGGATTAAAAGTTTTGGTACACGGAGGAGGAAGATCTGCTACAAAAATAGCATCTCAACTTGGCGTTGAAACAAAAATGATTGAAGGAAGACGAATCACCGACTTGGAAACATTAAAGGTTGTTACCATGGTATATGCAGGATTAGTTAACAAAAATATTGTAGCTTCTTTGCAAGCGCTTGGTGCAAATTCAGTGGGACTTACCGGAGCTGATTTAAATTTAATCAAAGCAGTAAAAAGACCTGTGAAAGATATTGATTATGGTTATGTGGGCGATGTTGAATCCGTTCAGGTGAGTGAACTAATGGATTTAATCAATAAAAATGTCATTCCTGTAGTTGCGCCTCTTACCCACGATGGTAAAGGAAACATGTTGAATACCAACGCCGACACAATGGCTTCATCATTAGCCAGTGCTTTAGCTAAACACTATAAAGTAAACCTAGTGTATTGCTTTGAAAAAAAAGGTGTATTAAGCAATCCAGATGACGATGATGCTGTAATTCCGGTTTTAACTCACAAGTTATTTAAAGAACATCAGCAATCAGGTGTTATCATTGAAGGTATGATACCAAAATTAGACAATGGCTTTAATGCTATAAAAGCCGGTGTAGCAAAGGTTAACATCACCAACACCGAAGGTTTAAAAGGAGGATTGAATACAGGTACTTTATTAAAAGAAGAATAAATGAATAATATTCAATCTTATACAGACGATGCTATTGAGTTGTTAAAAAAATTAATTTCTACAGAATCATTTAGTAGAAGTGAAGAAAAAGCTGCTGATGTGATGGAGTCTTTTCTGCAAGAGAAAGGCTATCAAACCTACAGAAAAGGCAATAACATTTGGATTAAAAGCTCTAATTGGGACAACGAAAAACCAGTTATTCTATTAAACTCACATATTGACACAGTAAAACCTTCTTCAAAATGGACTTATGATCCATTTTCACCTACATTAGAAGGTGATGTTCTTTATGGATTGGGAAGTAATGATGCGGGTGGTCCTTTAGTTTCATTGATGTCCACATTTTTTCTACTCTCTGAAAAAGAACAACCTTTCAACTATATTTTTGCAGCTACAGCTGAAGAAGAAGTTTCCGGAGTTAATGGTGTGGCATCAATTCTTGAGGAATTGGGCACAATAGACTTGGGTATCGTTGGAGAACCAACCCAAATGCAAATGGCTATTGCAGAAAAAGGATTATTGGTATTGGACTGTGAAGCTAAAGGTAAAGCCGGGCATGCTGCTCGAAACGAAGGTGATAATGCAATTTACAAAGCATTAAAAGATATAGAGTGGTTCAGAACATTTGAATTTCCTAAAGTATCTGATTTATTTGGCCCTGTTAAAATGACAGTTTCTCAAATAAACGCAGGCGTACAACATAATGTAGTTCCCGATACTTGTAATTTTATAGTAGATGTAAGAGTAAATGAGTACTACAGCAATATTGAAGCTGCAAAAATTATTAGTAACCATGTTGCTTGCAAAGCTATTCCAAGAAGTACGCGATTAAACAGTTCTCGAATACCTCTTGAACACCCTGTTGTTCAAAGAGGTATTAAACTTGGTAGAGAGTATTATGGATCTCCTACAACATCCGACCAGGCTTTAATGAGTTTTACTACATTGAAAATTGGACCAGGAGATTCGGCTCGGTCTCACACAGCTAACGAATTTATAAAAATTAGTGAAATCAAAGAAGGAATAGAACTCTACTATCAATTACTCAATGATTTAGAGTTACAAAAATAATAAGTTAAAAAGTGTGACAAATGTCATATTTTATACAACTTAATTTGAATTTATAAGTTTATTAATTTATATTTGCCTAAATTATAAGGAAGACAATTAACGCAGTTTACAATTTAAAACGACTTCTTTTTATTTAAGGTAATTTCATCATTGAGAAAATTACGTCATCTTGCGACTAAAATTTCTCATTGAAAAATATGTACAATGAAACTTTGGGATAAAGGCATAAAAGTAAACGATAAAATCGAAAGCTTTACAGTAGGGAAAGATCGTGAAATGGATTTATACTTAGCTCCATTTGATGTGCTTGGAACTATGGCTCATATTACCATGCTTGAAAGTGTTGGATTACTTGAGAAAGAAGAACTGCAAAAACTACTTGCTGAATTATCAAATATCTATAAGGAAACTTTATCGGGTGATTTTGTTATTGAAGATGGCATTGAAGATGTCCATTCTCAGGTAGAAATGATGCTTACGCAAAGGTTAGGTGATATTGGTAAGAAAGTACACAGCGGACGATCAAGAAACGATCAGGTTTTATTAGATCTTAAACTGTTCATTCGATCAAAAATACAAGAAGTAGTTAATGGTGTTGTTGAGTTTTTTGAAGCGCTTCAAACCCAAAGCGAAAAATATAAAGATTATCTAATACCAGGATACACACACCTACAGGTAGCCATGCCATCATCATTTGGCTTATGGTTTGGTGCCTATGCTGAAAGCTTAACTGATGATATGTTTATGCTTAATGCAGCCTGGAAAATATCAAATCAGAATCCTCTTGGAGCTGCGGCTGGTTATGGAAGTAGTTTCCCTTTAAATCGTCAGCTCACAACTGATCTTTTAGGTTTTGACAATATGAATTATAATGTTGTCTATGCTCAAATGGGAAGAGGAAAAACAGAAAGAAATGTTGCAACGGCATTAAGTTCAGTTGCTCAAACAGTAGGCAAATTTGCTATGGATGCCTGTTTGTACATGAGTCAAAATTTTGGCTTTTTAACACTACCAAGTGAATTAACTACAGGATCGAGCATTATGCCGCACAAAAAAAATCCAGATGTTTTTGAATTAATTAGAGCTAAATGCAATCAAATTCAATCACTTCCTGGAACAATTGCGTTAATAACAGGCAATTTACCATCTGGCTATTTTCGTGATTTGCAACTCATTAAGGAAACTTTTTTACCTGCATTTGATGATTTAATCAGCTGTTTGGATTTAGCCACATTTGCTGTTAACAACATCACAATTAAAGAAGATATCCTTAGTAACGATATATATAAGTATGCATTTAGTGTTGAAGAAGTCAACAAACTTGTTTTACAAGGAGTTCCATTCCGTGACGCATACAAGCAAATAGGAGAATTGATTGAAGAAGGGAAATTTGAACCTGAATTGGATGTTACACATACACATGAGGGAACAATAGGTAATCTATGCAACGACTCTGTTAAAAGCAAGATGGACAACCTGATCAAATCTTTTAATTTTGAAAAGGTTTCAGAGGCTATTCAATTATTAAGTAAATATTAATATAAGAAAAGAAAATATGGTATTATTGGAAAACTTGGCTAAACTAGCTGTTCAATCCTGTGAAATTGAAAAAGAACTTTTTGACGAGTATGGTGTCAAAAGGGGACTGCGAAATGCAGATTTTTCAGGGGTATTGGTTGGTTTAACCCATATTGGTAATGTTGTTGGTTACGATAACATCGATGGGAAACTTGTCCCTAGAGAGGGAGAACTTTACTATCGTGGTTACGAGCTAAAAGATCTTGCCAAAGGTTTTCTATCTGCCGGTCGTCATGGTTTTGAAGAAACTGCTTATCTATTATTAACAGGACAACTTCCTAGCCAACAAGAATTATCAGACTTTACAACATATCTTGCTGACCAAAGTGAGTTGCCTCCATTCTTCTCTAAAAATATGATTCTATCATTAAGAGGAAGAGATGTAATGAATATGTTAGCCAGATCTGTGTTAGGGTTATATGCAGCAGATGAAGATGCTGAGGATTTTAGTCATGTAAACCTAATGAAACAGGCAATTAGTCTTATTGCCAAATTTCCAGTTATCGTAGCTTATGCATATTACGGAATGCGTCACTCATTCCAACGTAAATCTTTAATTATTCGTCACCCTCAAAAACACCTTAGTCTTGCTGAGAACTTTTTATACATGCTAAAAGGTAAAGACTATACTAAACTTGAGGCTGATTTATTAGATTTATCCTTAGTAATACACGCTGAACATGGTGGTGGTAACAACTCAACATTTACAACTCGTGTTGTTAGTTCTGCCCAAACAGATACTTATTCTGCTATTGCCTCTGCTTTAGGTTCTTTAAAAGGAGGATTACATGGTGGTGCCAACCTTAAAGTAATTGATATGATGAAAAACATTAAGGAAAATGTTAAGGATTGGACAGACAAGAAAGAAGTATCTGAATATCTATTGAAATTATTAAAAAAAGAAGCATTCGACCATACAGGTAAAATTTATGGTATTGGTCATGCAATATACACTCTATCGGATCCAAGAGCTGTTTTGCTTAAGGAAAAAGCCAGAGAACTAGCTGAAGAAAAAGGTAGAATGGATGAATTTAATCTTTATACCTTAATTGAGGAGCTAGCTCCAGAAGTTTTTTATAACTTTAAGGGTGAAAACGCAAAAGTTATTTGCGCAAACGTTGACTTTTATTCAGGATTTGTATACGAATGTATTAAAATCCCTAAAGAAATTTATACTCCGATATTTGCAGTTGCCCGTATTGCTGGTTGGGCAGCGCATCGTATAGAGGAGGTTACATTCTCAAGCCGTAGAATTATTCGTCCGGCTTACAAGTGTGTAATTGATCGATCTACTTATCTTCCTTTGGAATCTAGATAAGTGTTTTTGTTGATTGGGTAATGAAAAGGCTGTCTGTGGGGGAAACATCAGACAGCCTTTTTTATCTTATTTAAAACACATAACCTAATTGCATCAGCAAATAATCAGCATCTATACCATGCCCTTTTAAATTTGCTCCAACTACCCAATGTTGTTTCAACAAATATCTTAGATAGTAATTCTGAAAAAGTAAAGTCGGAGCTTCATTTCGTTTTAATACATAAATCCCCAACTGCTGTCCGAAACGAATATTACCGATAAAAAATTCATTCCCAATATAAGCTCCTATTCCAATTTGTTCCTTGATTTCATCTGCATTTTTATTTTGCTGATACTCCATCAATCCTCCAAATGCAATGCCAGTATTTCTTGACACCTGAAAACTTCGATTAACCATTACATTTAAAATATCATCAGCACCCGAAAAAGTCGTATCTCTCTTTTGAGAATAACCTAGAAGCAAAACAGTCCTTTTTACATTATCTCTATTATACTTAACTGTATTTATTGGTTTAACATTATATTTTCGAAGTATATATTCAACACCTACACCATAGGCAGTATGATTAATACCTAAATTTGGCTGCTCTACTCCCCCATTTGATATATGTCTAAACGATCCTGAAGCCTTTACAGCAAATTGTTTATTAAAAAAGTAATAAACAGTTACACCTCCTTGTAATGGATATACAAACTTAGTACTATATGCCTGGTTATATGGATTATCGACTTCGTGATATGGATTACTAACATAACCTATACCTACACCAGCTTTTACTGAAATTCGCCACTTCTCTCTAGCTTTTAACAGTGGTTCTATAAACATTAAGGTATTAATTGTATAACCCAAATCTTTATGGTTATAATTTGAATAATTGAATTGGACCCCCCACTTGGAATAAACCCCATATTGTCCCCTAATTCTTTCAGACAATAACCACTTTCCAACTTCCATATCAAACCCATAAGGATTGACCCCATTAAAATGTTGTAATTTATCTGTATGCACCTTAAAATCACCATCTATTCTATTCAATGACACAAACCATGGCGCTTCAGTATAAAGCTGCGCAATAATTTGCAGGTGAATAAAAACACCAATAACCAGATAGAAGATTTTATATTTCAAAAGGGTTTTCAACATTCATTGTAACTAGCTAATTCATACTCTTTAACTAAAGTTAGTACATACTTAATAGAATATCCATAAAATACCCAATTAGTTAAAATGAAAATAAAACATTAATTTCATACAAATTTTATGATATTCCATTACACAAATCGCATATACCCATTACACATACAACTATAGTATTCTGCACATTACAACATATCCTAAGGCATACAAATTTATTATTTATGCATATTTATTCATACAGAGAAAATTTGTTTAATATTTATTCATTTGGAGTGTAAATTTATTCGTCAGGATTACAAATATTTACTAACTTTGCGCCCGAATTAATAAGTGGACAATCATTATAAGTTTAATATTTGCTCCACATTAAATAATGGATTATCTTGATATTATGCCTGAAGTAAAAGGAATTAAGTTGGTACTCGAAGATGGAACTATCTTTGAAGGAAAGTCGTTTGGATATCATAAATCTGTTGCAGGAGAGGTTGTTTTCAATACTGCAATGACAGGTTATCCAGAAAGTTTAACTGACCCATCATATAAAGGTCAGATACTAGTTTCAACCTATCCATTAATTGGAAACTATGGAGTTCCTAAAGACGATAAAGACGAAAATGGGATTCCTCTATTCTATGAATCGGATCAGATTCATATTTCAGGATTAATTATTTCAGACTACTCATTTGAATATAGCCATTGGAATGCCAAAAATTCCTTAAGAGAATGGTTAATTCAAAACGAAATACCTGGTATTTTTGATATCGACACAAGAGCTTTAACTAAAGTACTGCGTGAAAAAGGTTCTATGTTAGGAAAAATCCTAATTGATGATGAGGATATAGAACAATATGATCCTAACACAGACAATCTAGTTGCTAAAGTAAGTACAAAAGAAAAAAAGGTATTTGGTAACGGAAAACATAAAGTTGTTTTAGTTGATACAGGTGCAAAATATAATATCTTACGGTGCCTGTTAAAAAGAGACACCACGGTTACAGTAGTACCTTGGGATTATGATTTCACACAGGAAGATTATGATGGTATCATGTTATCAAATGGCCCAGGAAATCCTGAAGTTTGTGCCACAACTGTAGAAAATATTAAAAAAGCTATTGAAATAGGGAAACCAATTTTTGGTATTTGTTTAGGAAACCAATTATTAGGTATAGCTTCTGGCGGTAGAACATATAAACTAAAATACGGACACAGAGCACATAATCACCCAGTAATTAAAGTTGGTACAAACAATTGTCACATTACATCTCAAAATCATGGTTTTGCGCTAGATAATGATTCTTTAAAAGATCAATGGGAACCATTATTTGTTAACGTAAACGACAATAGTAACGAAGGAATCATGCATAAAACAAAACCCTTCTTCTCTACTCAGTTTCACCCGGAAGCTTCAAGTGGACCAACAGATACAGAATTTTTATTTGATGATTTTATCAAATTAATTGAAGATTACAAAAAATAAAATAAAAAAGCCTTGGAAAAACCAAGGCTTTTTTATTTTATTTACTTTATCATTTTAGTAACTTTATGTAATTCAAATCAATAAGTTAGTAAAATGAAAGCCCAAATTAGCCTATTTCTCATATTAACAATATTCGCGTCATGTCAAACAAAGACAATTGTTACCGAAGATTCAAAATCAATACTTAAAATAGAAGCAACAACAAACGACTCTACACAATACGAACTTCTAATTTTCGATAATAAATATAATAGCTTTTTAGTCACACAGCCTCCCATGAACTTCTATTCAAAAGACTATTATGAAAATTGGAATATTCAATATGTAACAGAATGGAATATTCGACATAATAACCCCACACACTATGGTGACTTTTATGAAACAATAATTGATTACAATCAGATCACCGATTATGGCCTTGAGCTAAATTACAAACTATATAACTACTTTCTATTTATTGAAAAGGAGTATGGAATATCTCTCATTAAGCGAGCAAAAACTTCTATGTAATTAACACATTAACCATCCTTCTAACCCCTTATTTCACTTTAAATAATAAGGTAAATGGAAACATAAAAATTAACACATCTTAGATCTTTCTCTGCAAATTTAAAAAATTGATAATAATATTTTAAAATATTTAATTTTGCAACATTAAGTTGTACACAATTTATTTTTAGGTATTTTTGTACCACAATTCATTTTAAGAATAATATGGATGAACATTTAAAATTAAAAAATCAGATTTGCTTTCCATTTTATTCTTTATCGAAAGCAATTACAAGACATTACCGTGTCTTTTTAGATAAACTAGATATAACATACCCACAATATTTGGTTTTTATGGTCTTAGGTGAAAAAGAACCTCAGAGCGTAAACGAAATAGGTCAACAATTAACCTTAGACAGTGGAACACTAACGCCAATGTTAAAAAGGATGGAACAAAAACAACTTATTCAACGGAACAGAAAAAAGTCAGATGAACGTATTGTTGAAATATCGCTAACAGCAAAAGGAAGAGTATTACAAAAAGAAGCGGCTCAGATTCCTGAACAATTAATTGATGTATTAGGTATTTCAAGTAAAGATTTAGAAGAGCTAAAGGAAATAAAACCAAAGATTCAAAGAATATTAGATAAAATACAAAAGTAAAATTTAGAAATATGTTATTAGATGATTTAAACTGGCGATATGCCGCAAAGAAATACAATCCAAACAAAAAAGTTGCTCAAGAAGACATTGACAAAATTATAGAAGCCGCAAGAATGGCACCTACATCTTCAGGTCTTCAGCAATTTAGAGTAATTGAAATCACCAATCAGGAATTAAAAGAGAAAATGGTTCCAATTTCGATGGATCAACAGATTATGGCAGATTGTTCCCACGTTCTTGTCTTTGCATCTTGGGATAGATATACAGAAAAGAGAATTGATGATGTATACGATTTTACAACAGACGAAAGAGCCTTACCAAGAGGACGATTTGGATCGTACACCGATAAATTAAAGGGTTTATACCTTCCTCAATCTGCAGAAGAAAACTTTGTTCATACAGCTCGTCAAGCCTATATTGGATTTGCATTATCCATTGCTCAGGCTGCAGAATTAAAAGTGGACTGTACTCCTGTTGAGGGGTTTGATCCAAATCAATTAGATGAATTACTTGGTTTAAAAGAAAAAGGCTTAAAAAGTGTTTGTCTTTTACCCGTAGGATATCGAGATGAAGAGAACGATTGGTTAGTAAACATGAAAAAAGTACGTATCCCTTCAGAAGAATTCATTTTAAAATATGAATAACATTCCGAAATGCAATTGAAATAATTCAATTAGCAACAAGAATACACTCAAAAAACCTGAGTTCGCAAATAATTATTGGTACAAATCCATGATTAATCGAACTCAGGTTTTTTCTATTTCTTCGATCATATTTAACGGAAAATAAACTCCGACCTCTTTCGCACCATCATGTAGCTGTTATTATTACAGGTAAATAGGTAAAATTCAAATATTGTTATATTTTTGAGTTGAATATTTTTAACATGATAAAACTACCATGAACTTACTTGAAGCTACAGGTGTGGTTAAGAGGTATGCAAATCATCTTGCTCTTGACCATGTAGATATAAACATTCCAACAAATCAAATAACAGGATTATTAGGACCTAATGGTGCTGGAAAAACTACCTTTATCAGAATAATCAATCATATAACTATGGCTGATGAAGGAATAGTTATGTTTAAAGGCAGACCTTTGAAATCTTCTGATGTATATAATATAGGTTACCTTCCTGAAGAACGAGGTTTATATAAAAAAATGAAAGTTGGCGAGCAAGCCATATACCTTGCCAGATTAAAAGGCTTATCTAAACATGATGCATACCATAAATTAAAATATTGGTTCGAAAAGTTTGAAATTGGAGCATGGTGGGATAAAAAAGTAGAAGAGCTTTCAAAAGGAATGCAGCAAAAGGTTCAATTTATTGTTACCGTACTTCATGAACCTGAATTATTAATTTTTGATGAACCTTTTAGTGGTTTTGATCCTATTAATGCAAACCTTTTAAAAAAAGAAATACTTGATCTTAAAGAAAAAGGATCTACAATTATTTTTTCCACACACAATATGAGCTCTGTAGAAGCCATCTGTGATAATATTAGTCTGGTTAACAAATCAAAGATTGTTTTAAAAGGAAATATTGATGAACTGAAACAACAATATAAAAACAATGAAGTGGCTTTGGAGTTTGAAGGTGATATAAACCAATTTAAACAAAAGCTAAATGGAAATTATGAAATTAAAGAACTGGAATCTAAAAACAAGAATCACTTTTCAAAGATCATACTAAAAGAAGATAAAAACATCAACAATCTCATTTCTTTATTACTTCAGGACTTTAAAATTTATGGTATTAATGAAATCCTTCCGGGAATGAATGAAGTTTTCATTAAAGCTATTGAACATTCAAACAATAACCAATAAGAACCTTTCTAAGAAAAAATTATGAATAAGATATTACTCATCATAAACAGAGAATATATTACCCGCGTAAGAAAAAAGAGTTTTATATTAATGACTCTTTTGAGTCCATTGATATTTGCTGGTCTAATTTCACTAGTTACATACTTAAACACACAACAAGATACGGAAGATAAAGTAATTGCTATTGAAGACTTAACCGGTAACTATACCACAGCATTTGAAAACACAGAGTACATTAAATATGAATACATATCCCCCTCTGACACTATTCCGAAACAGCAAGTATTAAAAAATGGACATCATGCTTTAGTTGTAATTTCTGATGATCTTCTAAATAATAAATCTGCAATACAGCTATATTCTGAATCTCAAGTTACGATGAACGTACTAGATAATATCAAGCATCAAATAAATAAACACTTAAGAGATCAAAAGCTTGCCAGTTATCAAATAGACGACTTAAAAAATAAAATTAAAGAAATCAACAACGTAAAAGTAGACTTGCAAACTATTCGTTTTAACGAAGCTGGAGAAGAGAAAGAATCCAGTGCTGCAGTATCCATTATTATTGGTATAGCAGCTGCATTTTTATTATATATGTTTTTACTCATGTATGGAACGCAAGTTATGCGTGGGGTAATTGAAGAAAAAACCAATCGTATAGTAGAAGTAATGATTTCTTCAGTAAAACCATTCCAATTGATGATTGGAAAAATCATTGGTATTGGATTGGTTGCAATCACTCAATTTACAATATGGATTATCTTATCATTAGTGGCTGTATTTATAATCCAAACTTTTGTATTTCCATCCCCCGAAGAAGTATCTAAAGGAATGGAAATAGCTCAAAATATACAAACCGGATCCGGATCTCCAGAAACTGCTGCACAATTTAATAACGTAATTAAGCTTATTGGAGATTCTAATATATTTGCAACGCTGGGACTATTTTTATTTTATTTTATAGGAGGATACCTTGTTTACTCATCTCTCTTTGCTGCCATTGGATCTGCTGTTGATAATGAAACTGATACTCAACAGTTCGTAACCCCTATTATTCTGCCATTAATATTTTCAATATACGTCGCCATGGCGGCATTTAACAATCCGCATGGTAGCATTGCCTTCTGGTTTTCAATCATACCATTTACTTCACCGGTTGTAATGATGTCCAGAATCCCATTTGATGTACCAACTTGGGAAATTATTTTATCAATGGGAGTATTAACAATATCTTTTTTTGCACTTACTTGGTTTGCAGGCAAAGTATATCGCACAGGCATTTTAATGTATGGTAAAAAAGTAAGCTACAAGGAAATATGGAAATGGTTTATTCAATCAGGAAAATAAGTAACTAATAATATATGCAAATAGCAATAATTGATTTAGGAACAAATACTTTTAACTTACTAATAGCAGAAGTAAAAGATAACCATAGTTATAACATCCTTACAGAAACAAAATACCCAGCTAAACTTGGTAAAGGAGGTATTAATGACAAAACAATAACTCCTGAAGCTTTTGAAAGAGGATTTAAAGCATTAGAAACACATTTAGAAACAATTGCACAATTTAATGTGGACCAAATAACATGCTTTGCAACCTCGGCAATCCGATCTGCCTCTAATGGCAAGACTTTTGTAAGTCAAGTCAAAGAAAAATTCAATCTGGATATAAACGTAATTCAAGGTGATAAGGAAGCAGAACTAATTTATGATGGTGTTAAACAAGTGGTCCCAATTGGTACAGACAATGTTCTGATCATGGATATTGGCGGTGGCAGTACCGAGTTTATAATTGCGAATAAAAATGAAGTTGTTTGGAAACACAGTTTTAATATCGGAGCAGCCAGAATGCTTGATTTAATTCAACCATCACAACCCATTAAAGCATATGAGATTTCAAAACTAGAATCATATATAACTAAAGAGTTAGAACTTCTTTTTACTGAAATCAAAAAGCATAAAGTTGATCGTTTAATAGGATCGTCTGGATCGTTTGATACTATTGCGGCAATGATTGCAGCAGAAGAACATCCTCATTTAGATATGACTAAAACAACCAGTTATAAAATTGAGTTGGACTTTTTTGAAAAGCTTCATCAAAGGTATTTATCCAGTACACTTGAAGAACGCTTAAAAATGAAAAAAATGGAATCTCACCGAGCTGAAATGATTGTTCTTGCTTCTATTTTCATAAAATTCACCATTGAAAAGTTACATATCAAGGAAGTTTTTCAATGTAATTACGCTTTAAAAGAAGGCGCTATTTATCAGATTTTGAACAAAATAATTTAAGCATGGCAAAAATATTGGTAATTGATGATCAAAAAAGTATTAGAAACACATTAAAGGATATTCTTGAATACGAAAGCCATGAGGTTTTATTGGCTGAAAATGGAGAGGAAGGAGTAGAACTATTTGATAAGAACAAATTTGATTTGGTATTATGTGATATTAAAATGCCCAATATGGATGGCATGGAAGTTCTGGACGTAATTGTTGAAAAAAATGCAGACATCCCTGTTATCATGATTTCCGGTCACGGAAATATTGATACTGCTGTTGAAGCCATTAAAAAAGGAGCATATGATTTCATTGAAAAACCACTTGACTTAAATCGATTACTGGTTACTGTAAAAAATGCACAAGAACGTAAAGATTTGGTTGTTGAAACAAAAGTTCTAAAAAGAAAAGTCAGCAAAACTTATGAAATGGTTGGTGAATCAGAACCGATTAATCATGTAAAGGAAATGATTGATAAAGTTGCTCCAACTGACGCAAGGGTTTTGATTACCGGACAAAACGGAACTGGTAAAGAGTTAGTTGCTCGCTGGTTACATGAAAAAAGCAGTAGAGCATCGCAGCCATTTGTTGAAGTTAACTGCGCAGCCATCCCATCCGAACTAATTGAAAGCGAATTATTTGGGCACGAAAAAGGAGCTTTTACTTCTGCGCATAAACAACGCAAAGGTAAATTTGAACAAGCTAACGGCGGAACCATTTTTCTTGATGAAATAGGTGACATGAGCCTTAATGCACAAGCTAAAGTTTTGCGCGCATTACAGGAAAATGTAATTAGCAGAGTGGGTAGTGATAAAGATATTAAGGTTAATGTTAGAGTATTAGCTGCAACCAACAAAAACCTGAAAGAGGAGATTAAAGAAAATAACTTTAGAGAAGACCTATATCACCGTTTAAGCGTTATATTGATACATGTTCCATCGTTAAATGACAGAAAAGAAGATATTCCTTTATTAACTGAACATTTTAATGATGAAATTTGCAGAGATCTTGGTATAACAAATAAAACCTTTGATGAGACAGCGATTGAGGAACTTCAAAAAATTAATTGGACTGGAAATATTCGTGAATTTAGAAATGTAATTGAGAGATTGATTATTCTATGTCCGGAAAGCATCACATCTGCAGATGTTAAGATGTATGCGAATCCCCAAGAATAGATAAACAATAGTCGCTTTTTATAAGACAAAAAATACCACTCGTAAAAAAATTAACCTGATGCGTACAGAAAAAGATTTTATCGGTTCCGTTGACATCCCCAAAGATGCTCTTTATGGTATCCATTCGGTTCGCGCTAAAAATAATTTCCCTGACAACACAAAGTTTTTTATTGAGTGGTATAAAGCCATTGGTATAGTAAAACAAGCTTGTTACGAAACATATAGCAAATTCAAACAAGCTGCATATTTAAAATATTCTGATAAAAATATTTCATTTATTAACGATGATATTTTAGAGGTAATGACTGAATCTTCAATTGAAGTTAGTCAGGGTAAACATTTTGATCATTTCATTGTACCTGCAATTCAAGGTGGTGCAGGAACTAGCATTAATCTTAATATCAACGAAATAATTGCCAATATTTCGTTAGTAAAATTAAATAAACAACCTGGTAGTTATGATATTGTAGATCCTTTTGAACACACTAATGTTTTCCAGTCAACAAATGATGTAATCCCAACTGCATTAAAAGTAGCTGTAATAACATTATTCAAAGAGTTAGATGAATTGATCAATGAAGTTTTACAATCTCTGGAATCTGTTGAGGCAAAAACAAGAAATCATTTAAGGCAAGCATATACTCAGATGCAATCTGCCGTTCCATCTTCATACGATAAATTATTTAGCTCATACAACAATGCGCTCTCTCGAGATTGGTGGAGAGTTAGTAAGTGTTTTGAAAGAATTAAAGAAGTGAACTTAGGAGGTGGAGCTATTGGAACCGGAATATCAATCCCTTCCTTTTTCATCATGGAAGTTGTTAATCAACTACAAAGATTAACAGGACTTCCCATTACTCGTTCCGAAAATTTATCTGACACAACTGCAAACCTGGATACTTTTGTAGAAGTACATGCCACACTGAAGTCACATGCTGTAAATCTAGAAAAAATGGTTTCTGATTTACGACTGATGAGTTCAGATTTATTCATAAACAGAGAACTGTTTATACCAAAAAAACAAGTTGGAAGTTCTATAATGCCGGGAAAAGTAAATCCTGTTATCCCGGAATTTGTTATATCCGCTGTTCATAAAATCTATGCAAATGATCTGCTGATCTCATCACTATGCGCTCAGGGCTGTCTAGAACTTAATGCTTACCTGCCAACTATTGGCCATGCATTGATTGATAGCATTAAACTGCTCATTAATTGTAACAAAACGATAAAAGATAACCTTTTAACAGATATTACGTTTAAGAAAAAAAATGATGAAGAAACCATATTCAAAAATCCGTCAATAACTACAGTACTTTCTCCATATATTGGATATCACAAGGCTTCTGAATTGGCAAGGTTAATGAATACAAAAAATTGTAATATTATTGAAGCAAATAAAATATTAAAGCTAATTGACGAAGAAAAATTAAAATCTCTCCTAAAACCAGAACAGCTATTACGCTTAGGTTATCGCTTAAAAGATGTCAACGAAGATTAATTATATTTTTATTATGAAATAAAAACTTCTTTCTTATTTTTACCCAATATTTTAATAATCAATGCAAAAAGAGGTACAATTTAAATACAATATCATTTCTCAAGGGCTTGCCCAAGGTGAACTGACTATTCGTAATCATAGTGTACCTTTTGAAATAACTAACATCAGTAATCCGTTATTCGACCTGCTAAAAGGTATGGTTAGTTTAATCAATGAACCATCACATCTTTGGGATGAACAAAACATCTGTTGGATTGATTGGTATAATGATTCCAGTGGTTATAAATGGGTATTAAGTACCCTTGATGGAAAAAGCCTTCATATCAGACTCGATTATTTGGAGGATATTTTTAATGAAGTAGATGCCAATACAGTTATAAATTCTGTTTGCAATTTTCATCATTTCTACCAGGAAGTTGTTCAGGAATTCGACAGACTCATTAAGAATATGGGATTATTAAATTATGAACAACTTTGGCAAAAAGATGCTTTCCCACTTACTTATTTTTTAATATTAAAAAAACACTTAATTGAGTTGGACAAATGGGATACTAACTTTCCTGAAACAACAAATTTTAGTGATGAGTTAGATATACTACAATCATAGATCTACAAATAATCTATAGAAGATTCTTCTATTTTTACAAACGGAGCTACCGCTCTCTGATAAATTCCTAAAACATACGCAATAGCCATTCCATAATTAGTAACTGGAATTTTGGCATCTATAGCAGGTTTCAATCTATTTATCAACTGCTTTCTTGAAATAACACACCCTCCGCATTGAATGACTAAAGAATAATTCTCTATTGGTTGCGGTAAATTATCAAATCCTGAAACCACATCAAAATGATGTTGCTTTCCTGTAAAATTTGAAATCCATCTTGGAATTTTTGATCTTCCAATATCATTACATGAAACATGATGCGTACAGGATTCTAGCAACAAAACACTGTCCCCATCCTGTAAGTTTGATATTTCGGGTGTTCCATTTAAGTAATTGGCAAAATCTCCTTTAAAACGAGCCAACATAATACTAAAACTTGTTAATGGAATATCTTTGGGAATTGAAGCATCTGCCTTAAGAAACACCTGACTATCTGTAATGACTAATGATGGTTTTATTTTTGTTTTATGTAAAAATGCATCAACTTCTCTTTCTTTTAAAACAATACTAACCGCATCATTATCAATCACATCTCTAATAGCCTGAACTTGAGGTAAAATTAATCTTCCTTCCGGTGCTTCTATATCAATAGGAGTAATTAACAGCACGATATCACCATGTTTAACAATATCGCCAAGCAATGAAGGATTAGTATAGGCAGATTCAGGAATACTCTTTTTTATAGATAATACAATCTTAGAAACATCCTCATTTTTATTAAAAGATATAAAATCACGCTCTCCTAAGTTCTGAATCGACTCCATAAAATCTTTGTCCGGAACAGATAAATCACTCTTACTATAAAGAATGATAAAAGGAACGTCATGTTCTTTAAAACTATTGATAATAGTTTGCTCCTTTTCATCAAAAACCTGGTTACTAACCAAAAGTATGGCTAAATCAACCAGTTTAACAGATTTTTCCGTTTTCTCAATTCTTTTCTTTCCCAATTCTCCTTCATCATCATACCCGGCAGTATCTATTAATACAACAGGACCAAAACCTGTTATTTCAAAGGATTTTTTAACTGGATCTGTAGTTGTACCAGCCACATCAGAAACTATAGCCACTTCCTGTCCCGCCAATAAATTTATAAGCGTACTTTTTCCATAATTTCTACGTCCAAAAATTCCAATATGAGGTTGTCTGTCCTTAGCCATTTTTTATTGCAAAATAAACAAATTAGTAATATAAAAAGCGCTTTTCACCGCATCAAAGCCTCTAAAATTTATACTTACATTATATTTTTATGTATATTGTATAGTCTAAATCGCACAAAGAGAAGGCTAATGATTTGTTATGAGGAGTTGCTTCTTGCACTGAATAAATTAGATACCATTGTTGTAGTTACTGATGCTGAAGGAAATATTAGATATGTTAATGAGGCATTTGAGGAAAAGTATGGCTACACAAAAGAAGAAGTAATCGGACAAAACCCTCGTATACTCAAATCAGACTATCATAATCCTTCATTCTACAAAAACCTATGGGATACTGTATTAAGTGGAATTACCTGGGAAGGAATCTTTCAAAACAAAACTAAATCGGGAAAACTCATTTGGGAAAGAGCAAAAATTTCACCAATTATAGTTGATGAAAAAATTGACGGTTTCATTGCTACAAAGGAAGATATTACCTACAAAAAAGAGCTTGAAGAACAGTTTCATAAAGAGAAGTTTCTTTTAGATGAGTTGTTTGATAACGCTCCTGTGGGAGCTATGCTGTTTAAACCAATATATAACGAAGGTATATTTGAGGATTTAATGACGATAAAAGCGAATCCAATTGCAGCAAATGTTTTTAACAAACTGGGTATAACTGGACTTACAATGCGAAATTTCTTAGATGAGTATGAGCAGATCTATTCAAAATTGGACGATCTTATCAACTCAAAACAAATCTTTGAGTTAAAATGTCCGAGTTTAGGCAAACACTTGAACTTAAAAACATTCCCACTCGGCGAAGGAATATTTTGCATGTACATACACGACATTACAAAATACAGAAACACCATTTCTGCTCTTAAAGAAAGTGAACAGAGATATCACTCACTGGTTGAGGATTCGCCAGCTCTGATAAGAAGGTTTAATAAAGATGGAGCTGTAAGCTATATTAATAGTTACTATGCCGACTATTACAACAAAACACCAGATAAAATACTTGGAAAAAATATTTTTAAGCTTTTTAATATTGAAGATAGAGGCATATTTAAGCAGAACCTTCAAAAGTTAACTCCTAAAAATCCTATCGTAGAATATCAACAAAAAATTCGCTTTCCGAAAGAAGAAATTCGCTGGCAAAAGTGGATAGACAGAGCGCTATTTGATTCCTATGAAAACATTGTTGAATACCAATCGGTAGGAATGGATTTTACCAGATTAAAAAATATCGAAATACAGCTTGAAGAACAAAAAAATAAACTCAATGCTATATTTGATAATGGTTTAATTGGAATTACGGTACTAGATAGTAAAGGCAATATATTAATGGCAAACTCAAAATTTTCCGAATTGATTAATTCTAAGGAAGATATCACGTGCTTAAATTACTTTGACTATTTAGACACAGAACACATAGAGCAATCAAAAAAGAACTTCAACGATTTATTCGAGGGCAAAATAAAAAAGATTAACGTTCAAAGAAAAGTTCAAAGAAAAGATGGATCCATATTTATGGCTGACATTTTTACGGCACCTATAAGCATAAAAAAAGGTAAAGTAACAGAAATTGTAGGTTTAGTTATCGATATAACTGAAAGACATAGAATTGAGCAGGAATTAAAAGCTAGTGAGAAAAAACTAAAAAAAATAAACAACACTAAGGATAAGCTGTTTTCAGTTATAGCACACGACATTAGAAATCCATTTAATACAATTTTAGGTTTTAGCACTATTTTAGATAATAACTTAAATAGTCTTTCGACAAACGAAATAAAAGAGTTTATCTCAAAAATTGTTGAAGCAAGTGAAGAAACTTATAAATTACTGGAAGACCTTTTAACCTGGGCCAAATCTCAACTAGGCCAATTAAAGGCAAATCAATGTGAGGTTTCAACCAGAGAAGTAATTCAGGACTGTTTAGGCTCTTTAAAATCATTAGCTCGCAACAAAAATATCAAAATTAATATTTCTGACACAACTACTCATTGTTCTTATGTAGATAAGGAAATGATCAAATTTGTAATTCGAAACTTATTACATAACGCCATTAAATTCTCTCACCCTAATTCTATCATTGATTATTCTACAAAAGAGATTCCTAATGATAGGATTGCCATATCTATTAAAGATCATGGCGTTGGCATACGAAAAGAAAAATTGGATATTCTGTTTAACTTAGAAGAGTTTCTTTCAACAAACGGCACATCTCATGAAAAAGGAACTGGCTTAGGCTTGTCCTTATCCAAAGAAATGATTGAATTAAATAAAGGAGAAATTACTGTTACCAGTGAAGTTGGAAAAGGTTCTGAGTTTGTTATTACATTACTCAAATGTAAATAAGAATGAGATAAGAGTATAAAACCCTTATCCCATATAATATTATTTATGTCTTTTCATTAATTCTTTTGCAAGATCCTCAATTCTATATCCTTTATGTGTTAATAACACAATGAGGTGATATAATAAATCAGCGCCTTCGTATAAAAAGTTTTCATCATCATTTGCCATTGCTCCAATAATAGTTTCAACAGCTTCTTCACCTACTTTTTGTGTAATCTTTCTCGATCCCTTCTGGAATAATGAAGTTGTATATGAACCTTCTGGCATTTCTTCTTTACGCTTGTCAATAAAATCCTGAAGGAAAGATAAAAACATTACCGGATTCTTTTCGTTAGTTTCAGCCCAACACGTATCAGTACCTTTGTGGCATACCGGACCTACAGGATTTACTTTTATTAATAATGTATCATTATCACAATCAACACTCAAAGATACAACATTCAAGAAATTACCTGATTCCTCTCCTTTAGTCCAAAGTCTATTCTTTGTACGACTAAAAAAAGTAACCTTTCCTTCTTTTTCCGTTTTCTCAAAAGCTTCTTGATTCATAAAACCAAGCATTAAAACTTTGCTTGTTTCTGCATCTTGAATGATTGCCGGTACCAAACCGTTTCCTAACTTATCAAAATTGATATCCATTTGAATATTTGTATGTTATTGTAATAATATTTTCTGCAAAAATAGTGCTTTTATTAAAAGTCACAAAGATCTGTAAGATTGGTAATTACTCTAAATTAATAGCATCAGCAAACTACTAACTTTATTTAATCATCGAACCTGATTATAACCTTACATTAATACCTTCATTAAATAAATAATTTTTTAAATCAGGAATTGCAATTTCTTTATAATGAAAAATACTTGCTGCTAAACCAGCATCAGCTTTACCTTGTGTAAATACATCTCTAAAATGCTCCATGTTACCCGCACCTCCACTGGCTATAATTGGAATAGAAAGCTCTGATGACATTTTAGCCAAAGCTTCATTTGCAAAACCTTGTTTTACGCCATCATGATCCATCGAAGTAAATAGTATTTCACCAGCACCTCTTTCTTCAGCCTCTTTTGCCCATGGAAACAATCTCTTTTCAGTTGGGATTCGGCCACCATTAACTGTTACAATCCACTCATCTCCATCAAAATGCTTTGCATCAATGGCTACTACAACAAACTGACTTCCAAAGTTCTGAGCCATATCATTTATTAACTGAGGATTTTTTACAGCCGAAGAATTAATACTAATTTTATCAGCACCTGCATTTAATAACGCTTCGGCATCCTTTAACTCACTGATACCGCCACCCACTGTAAATGGAATATTTATATGCTGAGCAATTCTTCTAACTAAATCCACAAAAGTTTTGCGACCTTCATGACTTGCTGTAATATCAAGAAAGACCAATTCATCAGCCCCCTGTTGTGCATATAAAGCACCCAATTCAACAGGATCACCAACTTCTTTAATGCCAACAAATTTGACACCTTTAACCGTCATTCCGTTTTTAATATCTAAACAGGGAATTATTCTTTTTGCCAGCATACCTATGCGTATTTTTCAAGTTGTTTTAAATCAATTTTACCTTCGTATATTGCCTTTCCGGTAATCACAGCAGGAACTTTTGCTTCTACTAAACGATCAATATCTTCCATACTACTTAATCCTCCACTTGCCACAAGGTACAGATCAGGAAATTCCAGCAACATCTTTTTATACAGTTCTACGGATGGCCCCTGAAGCATTCCATCCTTACTAATATCTGTACATATTACTTTAGTTATCCCTTTATCCTTATAACCTTTTACAAAAGGAAGTAAATCTAAATCAGAAGTTTCAATCCAACCTCCGACTGCAATTTTCTCATCCTTAACATCAGCTCCAAGTATGATCTTTTCTGCTCCATACTTTTCAATCCATCCAGTAAATACCTCTTGATTTTTAACCGCAATACTACCTCCTGTAATCATCTGAGCTCCATTCTCAAATGCAATCCTAAGATCTTCATTAGATTTTAATCCTCCACCAAAATCAATCACCAAATTTGTTTTTGTAGCAATTGTTTCCAGTACTTTATAATTAACTATATTTCCGGCTTTTGCTCCATCCAAATCAACTAAATGCAATCTTTTGATTCCATGATCTTCAAACATATGAGCTACTTCAAGTGGATTTTCATTATATACTTTCTTCTGATTATAATCTCCTTGACTTAACCTTACACATTTACCTTCAATAATATCTATTGCAGGAATAATATCAATCAACGCCATTTTATAGTTTTATAAAGTTTTCTAATATTTTAGAACCTACATCTCCACTCTTTTCTGGGTGAAACTGAGTAGCATAAAAATTATCTTTATGTAATGCTGAACTAAAAGGATGTATATAATGAGTTGTAGCTGCAGTTTCCCCACCTAATGCCACATAATAACTATGCACAAAATAAACAAAAGTATTTTCCAGACTAATATCGAATAAATCACTGTTTACATTTGTGATAGCATTCCATCCCATGTGAGGTACTTTTATTAATTCCGGATTTGGCTCAGGAAGCACAAACTTTTGCACTTTTTCTTTAAAGATGCCTAAACACTCTACATTACCTTCTTCAGAATAACTACACATTAACTGCATACCCAAACATATACCCAACACAGGCTGAGTTAAACTTACAATCAATTCATCCAACTTATACTCTTTTAAATACTTCATAGTTGAACTTGCCTCACCTACTCCTGGGAAAATAACTTTATCGGCGCTTCTTATCTCATCAGGATCAGCTGTAATAATATGCTCCACACCTAAACGTTCTAATGCAAAACTTACTGAGCGAATATTTCCGGCATTATATTTTATTATTGCTACTTTCATATGTAATAGTATAAGGATTGAAGTAAATAACTTATCAAAATATAACCTCCATATTAAAAAAGGTTCACATATAAATTAACATGTCTTTTTACTTAATTATTCGTTTATCTTAAAAATAATTGACATTATTCAGATAATAATTCTTCTATTTTGATTTTCATTGCATCAAACTCCTCTCTGGTAAACAACCTGGTCAAATATTTAATTTTACCATCTTTACCAATGATTACATTTCGGGTTACTCCTGCCTCTTTTAATGCAAATAATCCAAAGATATCTGCACCCGGATCCAATGCAAGCGGGTAGCTAATATTAGTTCTTTCCCTAAATATATTCAATTTCTCAATAGGCTCATCTCTATCAACACCTATTAATACAAAATTATCCTCTTTATGTTTGTTGTAAATTTCTGACTCAATAAAAGGCATTTCTTTCATACAAACACCACACCAACTAGCAGTAAACTGAAGCATAACCACTTTTCCTTTGTGATCAGATAACTTAAAAGTTTTGCCATTATCAAGAGTTGCTGTAAAATCAGGAGCGGTATCTCCAACTTTTACAATGTATCCTCTATCTTCACCCTTCTTCTCTGAATAACATCCTGTGAAAGTAAATGCCCACAGAAAAAATAAAAATAGTGCTTGCTTCATTCTATTTAGTTAAATATTATTGTTCTGTTTTTATATACTAATGTCTTGTGCTCTATATGCGCTTTTACGGCTCTTGACAAAACAATCTTCTCTATATCCTTACCTTTTTGAATCAATGTTTTAATAGAGTCATGATGCGTAATTCTGTTGATATCCTGTTCTATAATAGGTCCGGCATCCAAATCAGATGTAACATAATGACTTGTTGCTCCAATAATCTTAACGCCTCTTTTATGAGCTGCATGATAAGGTTTCGCACCCGCAAATGCTGGTAAGAATGAATGGTGAATATTGATCACATTTTCAGGATAATGATTGATAAAATCCTGTGATAACACTTGCATATAACGAGCTAATACTACAAAATCAATATTATGCTCTTTTAGTATTTCCAACTCTTGCTTTTCTTGTTCAGCCTTTGTTTCTGCTGTAATTGGGATATGCACAAACTTAATTCCGAATTGTTTAGCAACCGGCTCTAAAGTAGCATGATTACCTATAATAACAGGAATTTCAACCCGGAATTCACCACTTTGATATCGCGCCAATAAATCGTATAAACAATGCGACGCTTTAGATACAAAGATTGCCATACGAGGAATTTCATCAGTGAAATTCAAGGTCCATTTCATATTGTAAGGTTCTCCCAAAAACTTTTGAAAGGTAGATGCAATTTCTTCTCTTGGAAGATTAAACTCTGTCAAATCCCAGGAAACTCGCATTGAAAAAAGATTATCTCCATGATCAACATGTTGATCCACAGAAATAATATTTCCATGATGTAGATTAATAAAATCAGTAACTCTTGCTACGATTCCACTTTGGTCTGGACAATGTATTTTAAGTATGGCTGTATTTCCGTTATTTTCCATTTAAAAAAAATTTAAGCGCGTAAAATTAACCATTATAAGTCACATGAAAAATAAAAAACTGACAAATATCAGGAAACTATCCTTTCACAGTTTGAATAAACAACTTGATTTCACCATGTAAATCCTTAGCCTGACCAATTAATTTTACGAATGCACTACCTATGATGGCACCATCTGCATATTTACAAGTTTCTACATATGAATCATGATCGCCAATTCCAAAACCAATTAAAGCCGGATTTTGAAGGTTTAATTTATTCACTCTATCGAAATAAGCCAATTGAGTTTCGGATAAACCTTTTTTAGCACCTGTAACAGATGCTGATGAAACCATATAAATAAATCCATTGGTTTTTTCATCAATCAACTTAATTCGCTCTTCTGGAGTTTGAGGTGTGATCAGGAAAATATTACTTACGCCATATTCATCAAACGTGTCTTTATAATTATCCAGATACTCCTGAAAAGGTAGATCCGGCAAAATAACTCCATCCACTCCTACTTCATTACACTTTTTTGCAAAGGCTTCAATTCCGTACTTATGCACCGTATTAATATATCCCATCAGAATAATTGGCATATTTACCTTAGAGCGAACATCCTTTAACTGTTCAAAAAGAACCTTGAGGCTCATTCCATTTTTTAATGCAGTTTCACCACTATGTTGAATGGTTGGTCCATCTGCCAATGGATCAGAAAAAGGAATTCCAATCTCAACTAGATCAGCTCCGGAAGCTTCAAGCGTTTCAAGAATAGGTACGGTATCCTCTAAGTTGGGATAACCTGCAGTATAATAAATAGATAATATATCTTTTTTATCTTTAAAAAGTTGTTTTATGCGGTTCATTTGATTGTCTTTTAAGAATTATGATCTGTAGATTACTCACAATTATAATCCAAATCGATCCATATATGTACTCATATCCTTATCTCCTCTACCCGAAACAGTTAACACAACGGTATTGTCCTTAGTGAATTTAAGTTTCTTTAAGGCGACTAATGCATGAGCTGATTCAAGTGCTGGAATAATTCCCTCTAATCGAGTTAGTTCCAAAGCACAATCCAGGGCTTCCTGATCAGTTGCATCTAAAAACACCGCTCTATTGGTATCTCTTAAGTGCGCATGTTGAGGACCAATTCCCGGATAATCTAATCCAGCAGAAATTGAATAAGGCTCAATGATTTGACCATCCTCATCCTGAATCAAATAAGTCTTACTACCATGAATAATACCAATATCACCTAATGCAATAGTTGCTGCTGTTTCCCCTGAATCAACACCTAAACCAGAAGCTTCAACAGCCACTAATTTTACAGATTCATCATCAAGGAAATGATAAAAAGTACCTGAAGCATTACTACCTCCACCCACACAAGCAATTACATAATCAGGCAATTCACTTCCTGTTTTTTCTTTTAGTTGCTCTTTTATTTCCTTACTAATGATACTTTGAAAACGAGCCACCATATCCGGATATGGATGTGGTCCAACTACGGATCCAATAATGTAAAATGTGTCCTCCGGATTACAAATCCAATCTCTTAAGGCCTCATTGGTAGCATCTTTTAGAGTCTGATTACCTGATTTTGCAGCAACCACTTCGGCCCCTAACATTTTCATTCGAGCTACATTAGGTGCCTGACGTTCAATATCCAAAGCACCCATATAAACAACACATTTCATACCCATCAGTGCACAAGCTGTAGCAGTAGCTACACCATGTTGACCTGCTCCTGTTTCTGCGATGATTCTATCTTTGCCCATTTTCTTGGCCAATAAAATCTGCCCCAGGCTATTATTAATTTTATGTGCTCCGGTATGATTTAAATCTTCACGCTTTAAATAAATGTTTGTACCATATTCCTCCGAAAGCCTTTTGGCATAATACAATGGAGAAGGGCGACCTACATAATCTTTTAATAATGCTACATATTCTTTCTGAAATTCTTCTGAATTAATAATATCCAGGTATACTTTTTTCAGATTATCAATATTTGGTTGTAACATTTCAGGTACCCAGGCTCCTCCAAAACGTCCGTACATACCATTGTCATCTACATTATATTTTGCGCTCATTACTTATAATTTTTCAATTCCTTAATAAAACGATCAACCTTTTCTACATCTTTTAAAGCGGGCTCTATTTCAAACCGGCTATTAATATCAACTGCATAAATATTTAGATGCTTTAGTTTCATCACATCCGAAACATCTTCCTGAGTGATACCCCCACTTAAAAAAATGGGTTTATTGTTATTATAATTGTTTAAAACAGACCAATCAAATTTATGACCACTACCTCCATAACCTTTTGTTTTGGTATCAAATAAATAATAGTCACAAACTTCAGTATATGGCATTAAAACAGAAAAGTCAAACTCTTCATCAACCTGAAAAGCTTTTATTACTTCCACCCCCATTTGTTTTACCATTAAACACAACTCAAAAGATTCATTTCCATGCAACTGAACTGCATTTAATTCATATCGTGTAACCGCATTGGCAATTTCCTGCTCTGATGCATTCACAAATACTCCGGTTTTTTTAATGGTATCTGGTAAATGGTGAATATTTTCAGGAGAATAATCATCACCTATATATCTTGGAGATTTTCTAAAAAAAATAAAACCCATATAATCTGGCTGTAATGCTGCAATCGCATCAATATTGCTACGATCGCGCATACCACAGACTTTTATTTTTGGAGGTACTAGCATAAGTTAGTTTCTATTTTATTGCATTCGAAAACTCAATGCATGCTTTACCTGGATTTTTAGTTCTCATAAAATTTTCACCAATCAAAAACCCTTTAAATCCATTCTCTCTAAGCAAAAAGATATCTTCAGGAGTATAAATTCCACTTTCTGAAATTTTTACTACATCATTAGGCATTTCTGCTGCTAAATCAATACTTTGCTGAAGACTCACTTCAAAAGTTTTTAAATTTCTATTATTAACTCCTACAACATCCACTAAAGGATTTACAATATCCAACTCCTCTTTACTATGAACTTCCATTAAAATATCCAAACCTAAATCTTTTGCTAATTTAGATAATTCATGCGCCTCATCATACGACAATATGGCTGCAATTAAAAGAATAGCACTAGCTCCAATTGCTTTTGCCTCATGAATCTGATATAAGGAAATCATAAAATCTTTTCGTAAAATAGGCACTGATGTTACTTTTCGTGCGGCAACAAGATCACTTTTATTTCCTCCAAAAAACTCAGAATCTGTTAAAACTGAAATTCCACTTACTCCTGCTTTCTCGTATAAAGGAACAACATCCTCAACAGTGGACATACTGTTGATAACTCCTTTTGAAGGCGATTTTCTTTTATACTCCGAGATAATCCCATTATGATTACCATCTGTAAGGTATTGTTTTAGCGAGGGTACACTGTTTTTATAGGCACTATAGCTTTTCAGTTTATCCAGAATCACAAACTCTTGTTGCTGTTCAACTTCTATTTTCTTTTTAGCAACTATTTTATCTAGTATATTCATTATTTAATATTCAAATACAATGAGAGATAATAACAATGATGTAAACTATACAAAGTTATTTAATATCTATTAATGTTTTCAATACTTGTTTTGCATAACCTTCTAACAAAGAATCTTTTGCTAAAGCAATACATTCTTCAATATTTTTATTTTTCTCAATACATTGAATGGCATAAGCTGCATTAACAATTATTGCAGAGTTTTGCGCATCTGTTCCTTCTCCATTTAAAATATCCGTAAATATTTTTGCAGCCTCAGGTACTGTATCTCCACCAAATATATCCTCTTGTCTAATCTTTTTAAATCCTAACTGCTCTGGAGAAATCAATTGCTCACCTTTGTTTGTAATCACCTTAAAGTCTGACGTCATTGATATTTCATCATATCCATCGATACTATGTATTAAGGAATAATTTTTATCTGTATCCTGATATAAATACTGATACAAACGTAACACCTCTAAACTATATACACCCAACATATGATTTTTAGGAAAAGAAGGATTTGTTAAAGGACCTAACATATTAAAAAAGGTTTTTAATCCCAATTCTCTCCTATATGGTGCAATATTTTTCATGGCTGGATGAAATAAAGGAGCATGCAGAAAACAAATACCTGCTTTATCAACCTGTTTCTTTAAAACACTTTCATCATTGGAAAATTGATATCCCAAATGCTCCATAACATTAGATGCCCCACATGAAGATGAAACACCATAATTACCATGCTTTGTAACCTTATAACCTGCTCCGGCAACTACAAACGAGGATAATGTAGAAATATTAAATGTATTCTTTTCATCCCCTCCGGTTCCTACAATATCAATAGCATTAAACTCTGATAAATCAACTCTTATACACAACTCCAACATGGCGTCTCTAAAGCCAGATAATTCCTCCACACTTACAGGACGCATCATATATACCGCTAAAAAAGCGACTACATGGGATGAATTATATTTTTCACCCGCAATATTTATTAATATTTCCTTTGCTTCCGATCTGGTTAACCTTTTATGTTCAAATAAGGTTTTTAGTGTTTCTTTAATCATAATAAATCGAATAAATGATGATAGACATTGGTTTATTTATATGGATATTAGTCTTCTTTCAACCAATTCTCCATCATTTTTTTACCATTCTCTGTTAAAATAGATTCCGGATGAAACTGCACACCTCTAACATCAAATTCATTATGATGAATCCCCATAATTTTCCCTTCCTCATCGCGTGAAGTTACCGTAAAACAATCAGGTAAATCTTCATCATTAACTACCCAGGAATGGTACCTTCCTACATTAATATTTTTAGGAATATCCCTAAATAAAATTTCAGTATCAGTAGTAATATTAATAGGAGTTGCTACACCATGATACACCTTTGACAGGTTTGAAATAGATCCTCCAAAGGCTTCTGCTATAGCCTGATGTCCTAAACATACACCCATGATACTTTTTGTAGCCCCATATTTTTGAATCAGAGGAATAAGAATTCCTGCGTCTTTAGGTATACCTGGTCCCGGAGACAATAAGATTTTATCATACTTTTCAATATCTTCTATAGGAATCTGATCATTTCTGTACACATCTACTTTATATCCTACAATTTCTTCGATATAATGAACCAGGTTATATGTAAATGAATCGTAATTATCGAAAACTAATATCTTTTTCATAATGGATTTCTTTATCTTTTAAAACTCAGTAGCTAATTCAACCGCTTTTTTCAAAGCTCCAAGCTTATTATTCACTTCAGCCAACTCACTCTCTGGTACTGATTCTGAAACAACTCCTGCACCTGCCTGATAATACAAGGTATTGTTTTTACATAAAAACGATCGAATCATAATAGCCTGATTAAAAGAACCATCTAAACCTAACATACCAATACAACCACCATAATAACCTCTGTTTTGGTTTTCGTATTTGTCAATTAATTCCATAGCTTTAAACTTAGGCGCTCCGGATAAGGTACCGGCAGGAAATGTATCTGCCATAACCCTACATGTATTTGAGCTCTCCAACAACTGACCTCTAACATCTGAAACCAAGTGAAGTACATGAGAATAATACTGCACCTCTTTATAGGTTTTTACTTTAACCTGATCGCAGTTACGACTTAAATCATTACGAGCTAAATCAACCAACATCACATGCTCTGCATTTTCTTTAGGATCGCTGCTAAGTTTCGTTGCCAATTCCCTGTCTTTATTATCATCACCAGTTCTTTTAAATGTTCCAGCAATTGGATTAATGGTAGCTTCACCATTTTCAATAACTAATTGAGCCTCTGGTGAAGAACCTAATATTTTATAACCACCGTAATCGAAGAAAAACAAATACGGAGAAGGATTAATATTTCGAAGCGCTCTGTACACATTAAACTCATCACCTGAATACTTACGTTTAAATTGACGAGATAAAACAATCTGGAAAACATCTCCTTTAAAGCAATGGTCTTTCCCTTTTTTTACCATCTCTATATACTCTTCATCAGTCACATTTGAGACTTCTTCGCTAGCTGGATGAAAATTAAAAGCTGGTACAGTTCTATTCTGAAGTAGATTTAAAATTTCATCAATAATACTCACATCTCCTTCAGGTAAATTCTCAATTAAGTTTAGCTGATTTGTAAAATGATTAAATGCTAAAATATACTTATAATAGGTATAGCGCATTTCTGGAATTTCGTACTCTTCATCAACCTTATTATTAAATTGAATCGACTCAAAATGTTGAACAGCATCATACGAAGAATAACCAAATAAACCGTTTACATTAACAAGTGGATCAGATTCAACAACATCAAAATGTTTTATAAAACGATCCAACTGTGCAGGAATATCAACATCTGAAGGCTTTTCACCTTCAATTAACTCACCTCCTGGATATGATATTTCAACACTTCCTTTATTTACCTTAAACTCTGATAAAGGCTGAAAACATATAAATGATTGAGAATTATTATTACCGTGATAATCTGAACTTTCCAGTAAAATTGTATTAGGATATAAATCTCTTATTTTTAGATAAATACTAACCGGTGTAATTATATCAGCAATATTAGCAGGTACTTTTTTTGCTGAACTTTTTATTTTAATTGTATCCATGCTGTATGGTATATTTGAGTACGTTAGATTTTAACATAAAAAAAATGGCTTGCCGAGGTTTTCGGCAAGCCATTTTCATAAAATATTTTATAATAGCGTAGCGTTTAACCTCTCCTAGTTAAGAAAAAGCCAATGCCACCACCAAGTATTTTTCATTAATTTTGTCATTTTGCTTATGAATTATTAGCAAGTGCAAATTTTAGTATAATTTTTGACATATCAAAATTTAATTTGCTTACACATTCATATACCCGTGTCAAAATTAAGCTGAAATACCATAGAAGATCTCACCTATCAGGTGATCATAGTAAGAACCAAATTCCGATTTTATCCATTTACGCAACACCTCCAACTCTTCAACACTTAACCAAGTAAATGATTTAATCAATTCCTTTCTAAATAAACGAGGATTTTTTGCCACCCCTAACAACACTTTCATTTGATGTTCTAACATGATAATGAGTTTTGGTTTTTGGTATAAATTTACTGGTACAAAAGTCAATATTATTTGTTATGTTTTGTATATCTAAAAATTAATAATGTGTTAATTCTGCTTCCAAAAAACACCACACACATTATTCTATATTTCAACACATTACAAAACACCACCCACTCTTTTATATACGCCCAACATATTATTTAAGTTACTAAAACATTTCAATTTTTACCCATGATTTTTATAGTATTAATCTAGGCTTTGACAGACTAAAAAAAATCATTGACGTACGTTCTAAAAGATGATTTTATTGTATCTTAAGGCAAAATTTTCAGATCATAAAAAAGTAACATACCAACAATTATGCCTTATCCAATATATCAAGTTGACGCATTTAGTTCCGATTTATTTAAAGGAAATCCTGCGGCAGTAGTTTTATTAAATCAATGGTTACCAGATGAAACATTGCAGAAAATTGCAATGGAAAACAATTTGACAGAAACAGCCTTTATATGTCCTCAAAATGCGGAATTACATATCCGATGGTTTACTCCAACTACAGAAGTTGAGTTATGTGGACATGCCACATTAGCAAGTGCACATGTATTATTTAACCATGAAGAAATTGAAGGTGATGAAGTAACATTCTATTCAAAAAGTGGCTTATTAAGAGTGTCTAAAAAAGATGAACAACTCGTATTAGATTTTCCATTGGATGATATTTATAGGGTAAACGAACTACCTGCCATGATGATAGCCCGAAGCAGAGATAAAATACAAGAAATATACAGAGGAAAAACGGATTATATGTTTATCCTGTCAAGTCAGGCTGATGTTGAAAATTTTATTCCTTCAATGGATATTATATCCGAACTTGATTCTCGTGGTGTTATTATTACCGCTCCAGGAGATGATGTTGATTTTGTATCAAGATATTTTGCTCCGCAATGTGGAATCCCGGAAGATCCGGTAACAGGTTCAGCACACACCACACTTGCACCATACTGGAGTAAAAGATTAGGTAAAACCAAAATGACCGCAAGACAGCTTAGTAAGAGAAGAGGTGATTTAGTTTGTGAAACTAGAGGAGCCAGAGTACTTATTGGCGGAACCTGCAAAACCTATTTAAAAGGACAATTACTTGAATTAGAAAATAGTATCAAGTAAGCAGTCTTTAATTCTCAGTTCTCAGTCTTCAGTATCTTGTAGTATCAAACTGCCTACTGAAGACTGAGAGCTGCAATACTATTCTTTTACAGTCAACCTTAGTGAGCTGACATCAAACTTTTTCTGATCCGGATCTACAAATAAAGCCTCATGTAACTCCATTAGCATTTCTTTTAAAGGAATGGAATCCGGAACCTTTGAAAAATCAATTTTATTGATATTTTCTTTTGTAGCATAAACTCCCGGAACCCAATCATTTGGTGATTTTAATTCTTTATATCTGTATTTGGCAAAATCCAGCATATCATAGCATTTCCACAGCTTACGCCAGCGTAATAACCACTCAACATTTAACTTACCCGAATGATCTCGCAACTCTACTCCTTTATATATTGCATACGGATCATCATTCTCCATATCATCTAAAACCTGTTTAGCTTTTTGATCTTTTTCAAGGGTTGCTGTAGAAAAATCAAAAATACCCTTCATCTCATTAAAATGCTCCAACTCAGTCATACCAAACGACAAGGTATGAACTCCCGGCGTATTTAAACAAAAACGGGCATTCCACTGAATAGGAGTACAATGAGGGATTGCATTTTTTACTTTTTGAGGAGCGCTATACAATTGGCCACCTTTATCATTCGGAGAAATAATGAATACCCCTAAATCTTTTTCTTTGGCAAGTTGAACTGCACTTATATTAGTCTGATTAAAGTAATAATAATGCAGGTTTACAAATTCAAAATAATCGGTTAATATGGCATCTTTAATAACATCATCACTTGCATGAGTACTAAAACCAACATGCTTTATAATTCCCTCCTCTTTCATTTTCAGGAGTTCTTCAACAGCTCCATTGGACTTACATGCAGAATTTAAAATTTCACGGTTATTTATACCATGCCAACCATAAAAATCAAAGTAATCCGTTTTTAAAGTTTTTAGCTGCTCCTCAACTAACCTCCGCATATCATCAGCAGAAAACGCTCTCCCCTTTGTCATTAAGTAATAAGAAGACCTGTCGAGCTTTAATTCCTCATGAAGTGTTTTACCAAAAGCATGTTCACTTTTCATATAGCCATAAGCTGTTTCAAAATGATTAATCCCATTCTTCAACGCCAAATCCACCATATGTGTACAATGATCCTGTGTTTCCTTATCTACAATATTCCTTGGTTCATTCCAGGCATGCTTAAATCGCATTCCACCCAAAGTAATAACACTAATTTCTTTTTCTGTCTTTCCGAATCTTCTATACTCCATTCTCCTTTTCTAAAAAAATAAAAGCCAAAAGTAAAAAAACTAATGGCTTTACAAACTGGGTTTAATATTAAACACCCAATATCTCTATTTGTTGCAATATGCTACCTGATACTCTTAACACCTGCTTTTTCCGGAGGTGTTAAGTCAAACAATAAACCAACTTTAATACCTACACTCGAAAGTGTTACTTTATCGCTATAATACATACTTCCATTATAAACTGAAGGATCGGCCATAAATACAGCATCCTTTTGTACATCAACCACACTACCAAATCCTGTTTGATAATACAATGTTGCTGTCAAATTAAGTCTTTTGGCAAGATAATACTCTGCACCTACTTGCAACGTCCATCCAAAAGTGGGCTTCAAATCATAATCGGGCATATCACTGGATAAAGTACGACTGGAAAATCCATATTCAGGAATATCATCAATCGTCAAATTCCACTCAGGATAATAGCCAGATGTAGCCAGATTCCCTGAAACAAACTCACTCTTTAAACCTCCCGGTAAGATAAAAACAGGTCCTGTTGTTCCTGTTAAAAGAATGTCAGGACTTACCCAACGCTGGTATTTGAACAGAATAGGAATTTCAATGGTGGTCATCCTGTATTTTTCCTTCACGCCATTGAAATCAGCACTTAAAAAATAACTATCTCCATCCATGTCAACGCTTGAAGTTCCCGCTTCATAGTTATAGTTTATTGTTGCATCAGCACCATAAGTCATCATGGCAAATCCAGATCCCACAAACATATCTTCATTTAGTTCATAAAAAGCATTTGCACCCAATGTAATACCAGATGTTCCATCTACAGTTGCTATATCAGACTTAAAGTTGAGTTTCTGAATTCCAAAGCCAAGCGATGGTTGAATTCTGATTTGAGCATGAATGGCAGAGGTAGCAACCATAAACAGTAATAAAACGAATATATTATAGATTTTCACGTTTAGTTCTTTTATTGTTTAGTAATATATAGAGCCCTGATTATTTAACAATAATCTTTTTAACGGTTTGTACTTCTCCTTCTATTTTAATGATATAAATTCCTGGTTCAGTTATCTGTAGTTGATTTACTGAATTTACATTGAACATTTTTTTAACTAAAGCTCCTGTAACAGAATATATACTCATTGTTGAATTACCTAACGAGCTTTCATCAACCTTATCAAACGCTACGGTGAAAGTAGCCCCCTTAAGTGCTGGTGATGGATACACTTCCATAGAGGCAGCATTAACTCCTCCAGACCAAACATCACTATCAAACCTTCCATCAAGCTTACAATAGTATTCTCCGGATAATGAGCTAGAATCATAATAATATTGTTTCGTTGCCCCTGTGATAACACTACCGTTTTTGTACCATTGGTATGATGTAAATACACCTTTAGTATTGTTGACCAAAAGCATATTTGTACCCTTGTGAATCACAGCAACCGCAATTGTAAGTTCTACTGAAACATCCGAAGCAGCTATATAATTTGTCCCTCCGGCATCACTTGCTGTTATGGTAACAGCACCAAACGAATGAACCGTAAGTACATTTCCACTTACACTTAAAATACTTGGATCTGAACTCTCGTAAGATATAGTTAAGCCTGATGTAGATGTCGCATCCAGTGTAATCTGATCTGTTTCATTTAAGTAATAGCTTGTCGTTTCTAAACTAAAGTCAATTACATTGGCTGCCTTATTGATCGTAAATATTGCAGGAGTAAAACTAATATTATAGTTAGTTGAAATATCAAGGGTTCCCTGTGTTATATTATACGTTCCAGCATTATCTCCAGCTTCACGCTCCAGGTTTCCGGTAAAATTATCCGAACCTACCAACGAACCAGAAGTTACTACATAAGTTAGATCTGGATCTACGTCACCATAATCTTTACTTTTATTATCTGCAACTATTACAATTTCAACCGGGGTAATATCTGCAGTCAATGTAGGTGTTACTAAGTTATAATTAGATTGATCTACACCAGAAAGAGATACTCCTGAAATAGTTATTTCTTTAGCCGTTCCAACATTTGCATCAGAAAATGCAGCTAATAATGAACCTGTATTTAAAGTAATATCATCGCTTCCTACTACACCATTTAAAGTTGCACTTCCACTCAACAAGGCACTTACTGAACCATCGTACTGCTTATCTAATGCAGACCATCCTGAAACGGACAACTCTTTTGCGGTTATATCTGCCACATCAGCATTAGGTTGAGATAACGAATAGTTAACCGCATCTGCTCCCACAATGAAGTATCCACTAAAAGTAACCGTTTTATCTATTCCTACTGCTTTAGAATCGAAACTTGCAGAAACTGATGTTTCATTTAAAGTTGCATTATCATTTGGAATAACTCCATTTATAATTGCAGTTCCTTGAATAGTTGCATTGACTGTACCATCATATACTTTATCGGCAGCAGACACCCCTGCAACAACAACAGCCAAAGGCGATATGGTTGCTTTAGTATCGATTGGTTGCGATAATGCATAGTTACCTGCATCAGCACCTGTAAGTGTAAAACCTGTAAAAACAACAGGTTTATCTACTCCCACTACTTTGGAATTAAACAAGGCGACTCCTGAACTTGCATCAACACTAACATCATCTCCGGCAATTGCACCTAATACTTCAGGAGTTCCTGAATAAGTTGCATCCACAGTGCCATCATAATCACGATCATCAGCCATCAGTGGCGAAACTGATACAGGCTTTGGTGTTATTGTAGCTAAAGCACCACTTAATGAAAGGGTATAGTTTCCTGCATCAACACCTGAAAGGGTATATCCAGAGAAATTAACATTTTTATCAACACCTGCATTTTCATCTTCAAAAGCTGCCGTGATTCCGGTAGCATTTAAGGTTACATCATCTGTTCCAACAACTCCTTCTAAAATTGCCGAACCTGAAAATGTTACATCGGTTGTTCCATCATAAACTTTACCATCAGCTGACAAACCAGACATGGTTAATTCTTTAGCTGTAATAGTAACATTAATACTATCATAAATGGCAGCATAAGTTGTATTATCCTCTGGTGTAAAAACTACGCGATATTTTTTAGCCTCACCATTTGGTTGATATTGAGGAACTGTTGATGCATCAGTAAAAGAATACGCTCCTGCAATATCAGAATTACTCCTAAGATCTAATGCACTTCCATCTTCTAATAATATCTCTCCAAGCGTTAAACCATACTCCATGGTAATTGGTGCTGGTAATGTAAGTTCAACAAAGGCCGGTTCATAAGCTCCTATGTCGACCTTATAATTAAACAAGCGGTTTTCATTTACAAAATCAGTGAACTTATCTATATTTTTAGTCTTTGAACCATCTCCATCTAAATCAACACCTACAAAAGCTTCGTAAAATCCGTTATTATCACCCTTTTCCATTAAATCGGAGTCAAAAGTAATATTCCAATCAGCAACTGCTAAACTACTTTCTTTGGTTGCATCAGCATTTGTGTTACCCACAAAATATGTAGGACTCATAAAATAAGGATATAAAACATCAACTTCACTTCCCTGATTACTCGAAGATATTAATACTCCATTTGTACCTGTTAGATCGCTATCGAAAGCACAATTAAAAGCTTCACCTCCGGTTGACAACCTCAAATTAGGAGAAGTTCCGGAACTTATATTTCCCCAAAACACCGTATTATAAAAGGTTGATTCCGAATTACCAAAAGCTCCACCTCCAATAGCGTTTGTCCCAGTTGTTTTATTATTAGATATTACACAGTTTGTAAAGTAACTGGTAAAAGCATAAGCTCCACCACCGGTAATTGATGTTTCATTGTTAAAAATAAGCGTATTGATATAAGATGAAGAAATTCCATATACTCCACCACCACTTCCATCAACTCCTTCTGATACATTATCAGCTATTGTACAATCAATAATTTGAGAATTACTATTATACATTCCACCTCCATAACCCTTAAAATTACTTTCCGGATTTGCACTATTTCCATAAACATAACATGAATCAATAACTGATGTTGTTGAATAAACACCACCTCCAATGGCTAAACCGGAACTTACAGAAGCAACCACTCCACAATTTTTTACCAATGAACTTTCCATGTTAGAAGTATCTAAATAAATACCTCCACCATAAGTACCTCTTCCAGTAATGGTACATCCATCAACATAACAACCTTCTACATCAGAATTAAGAGCCACCAGTCCACCACCATAACTATCAAAAGCAGAATTACTTTCACAATTTTGAATAATACAACCACTTATTTTACCTCCACTCATAACTACACCCGAGGCATAGGTAAATGTTCCTATTCCTGTAACAGTTGACTGAACATCAGAATAGCCATCTTCAAAAGTAAATCCATCTACCAGTGTATTAACATCTGCTCCATCAGGAACTATTAATATGTGCTGAGTATTATTAGTTCTAATACCATCTTCTTGAATTTCTCCGGATAAAACTGTAGGACTTGAAAACTCCCACGAATCAATTGTTCCATTCCCATCCAAATCAAGCATTGGTCGGTCATCAATGGTTATTTCATCAGCAGTAAAACCTCCGTATAATTTCACTCCGGACTTCATGGTAATTGAAACGGTCCTATCCACATCCTCTACTAAACCAGGAGCTAAAGGATCGGCATAATACACACCTTCCTTTACCCAGATTACATCACCAGAAACGGCTGCATCTATAGCTGTTTGAATATGAGTATAGGCTGTTGTCCAGGTATTACCATCTGTTCCATCACCATCTGTAGCCACATAAATTGTTTTTGAATAGGCTTTACCGAAAGACAATAGCAAGAGGAAAAACAAAATACTCTTAAAAAGATTTACAATTTTCATTATTAGGTCTAATATAATTTACGGATTTGATACATCCGTGTTTATAATTATTTTGGGCTTACGAGTTAACGCTTAATTTAATACGTAAATAATAACAAACTGTTACATTTAATCCATAAATAATTAGATACTTGAATACGAAATGTACTTAAACAATATGATCTACGAATCTGTTATTGTATTTACTCCCACCTAAAAAACATTTTTCATTTCTTGCAAACCACTTAAAACGATTTTTAGCAATCGTATCATAAACAAAATCAGACATTAAATCGGGTAAAAAACGACCAAATTTTAATACCCGATATGGCATTTTTAAATAAGACGCGATCTGAAAAACGGCAGCACTCTTTATAAAAACCTGACCATCTTTAATTAACACAACTGTATTAATTGCATCCTGGTTCATCTGATATTTTAACAAAATGTTTTTGGAATATGGTGATTGAAGTGGCGCAAAAACCAAATCATGATTCATTTCATAAGCCAAAATAAAACGCACGCCCCAGCTACATAAAGAGCAATATCCATCAAACAATACTAATGGCCTATTTGTATGCATGCGTTTATTATTTGTTTCAACTACATTCATATATAAGATCTCTTTTTAACAAGCACACTCCAACCTTCTAACTTCGAGCTTTATTAGTTTTGAAGATAGAAGTCGGGAGTCAGGAGTAAATTACAACTTTTTTAAGTACAACGTAAATCACTTCAATCTTCAAGCTACTAACCACGTGCTTCTGACTTCAAGCTTTCCCAACATCTGTCATATATATTCATGATCATTTTAGTAACTTTAAACTTAAAATTTACACTCAATGAACCACGCAGATTTTGAATTAAGTCAGATATACAAACGAAAAAAGAGCGACCAGGATATATTTGCAGAACTAATGGAGTTCAAAGTTAAGGAGGTTCTACTCATTGCAAATTATTACGATGCTTATTCAATAGTAAGAGAAGGCCGTTTTTTCGATCGCATTTACGGCGAATTCTTACAGTTAAATTTATACACGGCCCCCCGAATTACATCTGCTTCAAACATCGACGAAGCGCTTGAATTAATGGGTAAAAGGCATTTTGATATGGTTATTTTAATGGCTGGACTAGATAAAAAAACGCCTATTAAATACAGTAAAACCATAAAAAAACTGAATCCAACCATGCCATTATTGGTTATGGTAAACAACAACAGCGATCTTAAATTTTTTGATGATTCAGGTCCTAATGTGGAATATATCGATCGTGTATTTGTTTGGAATGGCGATTCAAAAGTATTTCTGGCCATGATAAAACATGTTGAAGATACCAGAAATGCGGCCAACGACACTAAGATTGGTGAGGTAAGGATTATTCTGTTAGTTGAAGACTCTCAAAAATACTATACCAGATACCTGCCCATGCTATATTCAATCATTATGAAACAAACTCAAGTGCTTCTTGCAGAAGAAGGCCATGAGCAACTTCATAAGGTAATGAAAATGAGAGCCAGACCTAAAATACTTTTAGCAAGTAATTACGAGGACGCTGTTGATATCATCAACCAGTTTAAAGAGTATTTAATTTGTGTGATAACTGATATGAAATATTTGCACAATGGAGAAGTTGATGATAATGCTGGTGTAGAGTTAATTAAATATGTGCAATCTGTATTGAGCATTCCATCACTAATACAATCTTCGGATCCCAGTAATGCTGATAAAGCCAGAAGAGTTGGAGCTGATTTTATTGATAAAAACTCAGAAACACTATCACAAGATATATCGGATTTTATTCACCTAAAACTAGGCTTTGGCGATTTTATATTTAAAAATTCAAGAGGAAGAAAAATTGCCACTGCACACAATCTTAAAGAGTTTTATAACTGCATAAAAGAAGTTGAGGCAGAGTCGCTTTTATACCATGCCAAAAGAAATGGAATCAGCACCTGGCTTATGGCAAGAGGTGAAATTAATATGGCTAAGAAACTTCGTCCTTATGATATTCAGGATTTTGACAGTAGCAATGAACTTCGGAACGCCATACTTGATATTTTTGAAGAGGTAAAACTGGAGAGTATCAAGGGTAAGGTGGTTCGATTCGACAGCTCACTTATTGATAGTAACCGATATATTACCAGAATTGGCGAAGGTAGTTTTGGTGGTAAAGGACGAGGACTAGCCTTTTTAAGTCATTTTGTTGAGAATGTGGATTTTGAGAAGATACTTCCTAAAATAAACATACGCATACCCACAACAGCTATTATTGGTGCAGATGAATTTACAAACTTCATTCAACGCAATGATCTGTACAACAAAATATACCTCGAAAAACAATTTGACAAAGCGAAGGACCTGTTTTTAAAAGCCTCATTTTCAGAGAAACTCAAAAATAAACTTCGCAAATATATCGAAGTCATCAAAGAACCGTTAGCTGTAAGATCTTCCGGATTATTTGAAGATTCACTGCTGCAACCCTTTGCCGGTGTATATTGTACTTATATGCTGCCCAACAACGATCCTGATGAAGAGGTTCGGTTTGAGCAATTATGTACTGCCGTTAAAATGGTATATGCATCCATGTATTCAAACTCAGCCAGAGCATACTTTGATGCCGTAAACTATAAGATTGAAGAGGAGAAAATGGCGGTAATCGTTCAAAAAATGGTGGGCGATACAGCGCACAACCGTTTTTATCCTCATATAAGTGGTATTGCACAAAGTTATAACTACTATCCTTTTTCTTACATGAAACCGGAAGATGGCTTTGCTGTTATTGGAATTGGATTGGGTAAATATGTAGTGGGTGGAGAAAAAGCATGGCGCTTTTGTCCGAAGTACCCTAACCTGGAGTTAAATGCGATTCAGGATCAAATTAAAGATTCTCAAACTCATTTTTACGCCTTAGATCTAAACAGTGAAAAATTTGATCTTAAAAATTATAACGAAGATACATTCATTCAAAAACTATCCATTAAGGAAGCTGAAGAGGATGGAAATTTAAAGTACTGTGCTTCGGTATATGATTATAGCTACGATAGAATTGTTAATAACCTGAATAAAAAAGGTCCCAGAATACTTAACTTTTCAAACATCTTAAAATACGAATACCTACCATTATCCAAAAGTCTTGAGTTATTATTGAAATATTTTAAACAGGCCATGGGTGCGCCGGTTGAAATAGAGTTTGCCGTGGATTTAAATCCCGACAAGAATGATTTACCAACCTTATATTTACTGCAGATTAAACCATTAATCCGAATTGAAAAACATACCAAAATTAACTTTGAAGAGGTTGATCAATCGAAAATTCTATTATCATCAGAAAAAGGAATGGGTAATGGTAAATTGGACTATATCAAAGATGTTATTTTCATGAAGTCAGAGATGTTTAGTCGAACCAAAACAGATGAAATGGCTAAAGAAATAGCCGCCCTTAACAAAAAGATGGAAGAACAAGGTAAAGAATACTTATTGATTGGACCCGGACGCTGGGGTACAAGAGATAAATTTACCGGAATACCTGTACTCTGGTCGCAAATATCACACGCTAAGGTGATTGTTGAAATGGGATTGGAAGATTTTCCACTGGACGCATCCTTAGGTTCTCACTTTTTTCATAATGTTACCTCCATGAACGTTGGTTACTTTTCTGTTCATCACGTAAAAAAACAGGAATTTGTAGCATTTGAAATCCTGCAAAAACAAAAATTAGTAAATGAAACCCATTACTTTACTCACGTTGAGTTTGAAAACCCATTAAACATACTAATGGATGGCAAACACCAAAAAGCTATCGTGGAATGGAAGTGAAAAATAACTTAAGCTGATATTCGAATTATTATTCTCTTAACATGCCTTATAGTGCTAAGAAGCTTGTACTTACTTTGGTATAGCGTTGGATAGAGGTCGGTTCATAAACATATTAAAGCCATATAAAAATTATATAAAAGCCATACCAAACTCATTGATCAATGAGTTTGGTATGGCTTTTATATGGCGAACATATGTCGATAATATGATTTTGTACCATCGTCATTACCTGATTAACCCAAAGCAGATGCATTGTTGAACCCCAAATGATTGATGCTCATTTTGTAGATTAGCCACTCTCGTAGTAAAACGTTCCCTTAACGCTTATTGCACCTTTTGCAAAACCGCGCTAACAGCCGTCTTTAGTGATTTACATATCCGAGCCTACAGGAGACGGTCGTTAAATTTTTAATGTAATCTTATGCAATTAAGTCTTGTAATGTGACAGTTTTTTCTTGTTTTTACATTATGTTATTTTAAGTAGCTGAGTTGTTACGATGGTTTTATTAAATCTATTAAACTTAAAAATATTGCTGCATTATAACCGGGTTACAAACCTTACCATATTAAACAAAAGAGCCACAAGTTTTTAAATCGTGACTCTTGTATATGATTTACAGCTCGCTTATTTCACGGATCACAGATCCGCGCCAGCTGGGGCATGCTTACCAAACGTAAATTCAAAGACTTCTTTAATAAAAATATTGCTGCGTTATAAACAGACGGGTTACAAACCCTAACATACAACAAAATGAGCCACAACTTTTTAAATTGTGACTCTTGTATGTGTTTTACAGCTTGCTTTTTTCACGGAAAACATTTCCGCGCCAGCTGGGGGCAGTTTAAGCTTATGCAACAACTCGATGACGAAGACAAGCAAACGGTAATGAAAATAATCAATACCATGCTTACAAAAGCCAAGTTCAAGGACTTCTTTAATAAAAATATTGCTGCACTATAAAAACAAAATCCCGACATAACTGCCGGGATTTGTTGTTTTTATTCTTTAGTAGTCACTTATCTAATCAACCTTAGACTATCTTTTTCTTGTATGATAAAGCTTCCATAGTTGTTTATTAAATACACTGTGGATATTGAATCAACTATTTCCTGATACTGATTACGTTCCTTATCAAAATCACCAACAAAGCTTCTCGTTTTAGATAATAACAATTTATTGTCGGTAATTTTAGATACTGTTTTCACTTCACCTCCGGGATATTCTATCTCTTCGGCTAAAGTCAATGAAAAAATAAGTTGTCCTTTTTCATTGAATTTTAAATATATAACCTCAAGCTGTTCTGTGTCAACTACAAGTTGTTTTAATAAAACCAATGAGTACTTTACTTGTGAATACCCAATTACAAATAAATCATCTTCCCGTGTAAATAACTCTGTATTTGACAAATACTCTTTGTAGAATTCAGATGGCACTTTGGACAGACAATCTAAATTCTCGTTCCATATTGCAACTTGAAAGTCATATACGATTTTTGACTCTTTAACCAATAATTCATAATCAGTTAGAAAGTCATTTTCATCAAATGAGCCAATTGAACCTATATTCAATATCAACAATAATGTCAAAAATATTTTCATCACTCTTAATTATTTTCTTCCTCTTTTTTTTGATTCTTATAATCTAAGAATTGTTGGACTGCATCCACTAAATTACCATTAGACAAAGAATTAACTACATTATCCCACAACTCATTAAGCGTCTCATCTCCTGCATCTTCCTCGTACTCCATACTACCAGTGCCTCTATTGCTATTAGCTTCTGACTCATTAGCAGGCCTACCTGCACCTACAAAATTATTTTCAAACTTTGTACCTTTCCACAAATCTCCATCCTTATTGGTGCTATATTTATCATTGATACTTTTACCTCCTCCTTGCAAACCTGCTTGAGCTATAACAAAAGTACCATCCTTATTCTTCTTTATTACAATACCAGTATGAGTGATTTCTAATTTCTTTTCTCCATTTTTCTTCCAAAAAACAAAATCCCCTACTTCAACTTCTGAAATATTCGTTGTCCATTCTCCCTTTTCTTGATAGTATTTTGCTTGCTTTCTAGAATTAATACCTGGGTCATACCCATCCTTTTTCGCAACTTCTCTTGCATACTCAGAACAGTCAACATATTTGTCAGTTTGCCAACCTTTACCACGACCTTGTTTATATGTTCTTGTATCAGTTGCAACTAGTCGCTTAGCTTCTTTAACCCTATCACCAGGTCCCATCCCTCCAATATCTTCATAACGTACAGGATTATTCAAGCCATAGTTGTAAGGACTCCATGATAGAAATAATTCAGCTTTTAAATCTACGGTATGAAAGCGCCCAATTGTCGGGTCGTACATTCTAGCCCCGTAATCGTACCAATCCAAACTCACCCCACCAAGAACGTCATCCTGGATCTCTTTACCATTGTAAAGGTATTTATTTTGTTGATAATTGGTACCGGATGTATTGTAATTTTTTTGAGTCATGACCATACCGAAAGGATAATAACTGCTGGTTTGTACAATATCCCCTCCGGGTATATTACTACCTCCAAAGGTTACTCGTGTATTACCTAAATGATCTTTTAAGGTATATTCTAAACGCCAGGTTGTTTTTCCTCTACTCAAAATAGGTACTGCTCGTCCTTCTTCTGTTGAAAAAAAGCTTTTTTGTCCATCTGTATATACAATATTGGCAATATAATCGGTTGTATGATCTGATGATGTATTATCTTCTACATATTTAGCCAGCTTATTTCCTGCTGCATCATAATGATAAAATATTTTTTGATTGTCATTTATTTTTACTTCTTGTGGCAGGTTTAAATAATTGTACTTTATTGTTGTTCCTTTGGCAGGATCTTGTTTCATATTACCGTTGGAATCGTAGGTATAGACACCTGATCCTTCGGTATAATCTGAAACCAGATCGCTATCTGCACCTGCATCTACTACTGATTCAAGTTGATTACTCTTATTACTATTTTTGTAGGTATATTTTAATCCATCTACTAAGCTACCATTGAAATATCGGTTTAAATTTTTAATATTTCCATTTTTATCGTAGTTGGTAATATCTACATTATATTTTCCCTGATTTGTTGCCAATGTTATACCAATTAAATTACAAGATGATTGACAAAGGCATCATTGTATAATTCATTATGAGTGATTGACATTATTGTTTCTGGTTTTAATTCATTCTGGACAAAGTCATGTAACCATTTTTTGACATTTGATAGTTTTTCAAACACTTTGTTTTTAAATTTTTGTTTTATGTAATGCCATATCTTTTCAGATGGATTAAGTTCGGGACTGTATGGTGGTATGCGTATTAGTTTTATATTTTCAGGAATATCATATTGCTGTAAAGAGTGGAATCCTGCATTGTCAATAATGATGACCTTGAGTTCTTTAGGTTTATGTTTTGAGAATTCAACCAAATATTTGTAAAATATTTCGCTTGTGGTTCCTTCTATTTCATAAACAAAAGCATCACCGTCTATAGGGGAGAAACTACCATATAAGTAAGTGTTTTTAAAGGCATGTTGATAACGAACAATTGGCTTAACTCCCTTTGCTGTTAAACACCTGCCTGTGTGCGTCATTAATCCAAATCTACTTTCATCCTGAAAGTATAAATTCACACTATCATACTTATCTTTAATTAGACTGATTCTAATGTTGGTTAAAAGATTAGGTAGTTTTTTTAAAGGCCTGTATGGCCTGTTCATCTTTTTTGTAATGTGATTTTCGGGGTTCTTTCAATTTGGTTTTGAAGTGACGGATTAAGTATGTTCTTAATGTATTGTATTTTAATTCAATACCGTAGTTTTCTTTGACCCATACGACAGCATCCCAGTAACCCAAAAGTGGATTGTCTGAATCGTATACTTTTTTTGCCAAGCCGTCATGGACATCTTTGGGAACGCTACTTCTTCTGGCTCCTCCATTTGAGATACTTAGCATAGCTTCAAGTCCTGACTCTTTGTAAACTCTTGTCCACCTATCCAGACTGGCAATTCCTACTCCTAAGTGGTTAGCTAAATCTATTCGACGTTTAAACTTTTCTTCCTTGGTGAGTATTAGACTCTGAATACGAGTTTTTAACCTATGGTTATTTTCCTTTTTTCGAAGGTTTCTCAAATATTTAATGTCCTCTTTTATATTTATTTCTGCTTGTTTTGGCATACTATAAAGATAATAATTATATCAATCAAATGGAAATATATTTGGTATTACATATTGAAAACGGTAATTTAAGAATCACAAATGATTTACAAAGTGGTGGTGATGGGAAAGCTTCTATTGTTTTTAGTGAAACGTCAAATAATTCTAATGCGCATGCGAGAATTACTTATCATGGTGATGATATCGGAGGAGATTTAAATTATTTGGGATTTGGTTTAGGAGACAGTGTTTCAAAGGATCAAAATCTGTTTGTAATCCAAAGATCTGGAGATATTGGAATCGGCACAACTTCACCATCTGCAAAACTTCATGTCTCATCAATGACAAGTGGTGATGCAGTTGTCAAAATTGAAGCGGATATTGATAATAACAACGAATCAGATAATCCTATAATACAATTTCGTCAAGATGGTGGTACATTAGGAATCAATATGGGGTTTGATGAAACCTTATTTGGAAGTAATATATTTGGAATAAGTAGGTTATATTCTGAAAATCAATTTAATGACTGTTTTTTTATTGATACAAAAAATGGGAATGTTAGTATTGGTAAGAAACCTACTTCAGTTGCAAAATTGGACATTGCTGGTACTATCCGAGCCACTGAAATAAAAGTAGAAGCGCAAACCGCCGACTTTGTTTTCTCCGATACCTACACTTTAAAAGACCTTGGCGAGGTAGAAAACTTCATTAAAACTCACAAACACTTACCTGATATACCTAGTGCAGAAGAGATGGAGGCCTCTGGTGTAAACTTAGCTGAGATGAATAAGCTTTTATTGCAAAAGATTGAGGAGTTGACTTTGTATGTAATAGATCTTGAGAAGGTTAATAAATTGAAGGATAATAAAATAAAAAGTGAAATTGGAGAAAGGGAGAAGTTGGAAGAAAAAGTTTCAAGTATATATTCGGAATTAAAAGCAATAAAAACCTTACTCTTATATAACCAAAATAATGCAAAATAACTTTTTATTACTAGACAGTTCCTCCCCTTTGGGGAGGTTAGGAGGGGCTTCTAAACATTTATCTGATATTCCAAGAGCTTAAGAAATGGAGACTTCAGGGGTAAACTTGGATGAAATGAATAAGTTGTTGCAGCAAAAGTTGAAGGAGTTGATGATTTGCTATTGAGAAGGATAGAGAGATGGAAGCATTAAGAATTGATAGGTTAAATGAGGTTAGGGGCCAGTAAGCCTTCCAGGAGAAGGTTGAGCATGAGTTGGATCAACTAAAACAGAGTTTATCCAAGCTTATTCCAATTAAAAAAATCGCAACATTAAATAAACATAAACTATATAAATATGCAATCTGTTAAATCTTACTTTGAGTTAAAGTGTGTCTTTGCTCTTTTCCTCTGTTTTACTTTATGTTATTCTTTGGTAAATGCTCAAGGAAGCTCCAATGATTTATCCTCGATCGATTTAGATCTACTTCCAATATCGCCTGAAGCTGCTGGTTTAGGCCGTTATGGGGATAATCCTGTATCGGAGTATACAGGCACGCCTGGCATTAACATTCCTATTTATACGGTCAATTGCAAAGATTTAAGTTTGCCAATCAGACTCAGCTATCAAAGCAATGCTATTAGGGTAAACCAAGAAGCTACATGGTGTGGATTGGGATGGAATTTAATCGCAGGAGGATGTATTAACTATGTGACTGTTGGCGGAAATGATCGTCAGTCAATAGGTTGCACAAAAGAAGAGTGGAGTAAAGCCATTAATTATGTAACTGGAAGAATTCCTTATCATGGTTTTGGAGTTACATTTGAAGATTACTCAAATGATTGGGAAAGGATATTTAATCTAGGAAGCTGGGGGCCTCCTGGTTGTGACTATGAAACCCCTGCCGCACCTGGATTTACTGATATAACACATTTTTTGGTTGCAGGTACAACTGGTGCTGGAGAACAGGATTATTATTCAGTAAATTTCCTCAATTATTCCTTTAAGTTTATCCTTCATCCTGTTACAGGGGAACCATCTTTTTATGGCCCAAAGAATAACTGTTTAATTGATCCTATCTATGAAAATGGACTTCTTAAGGGTTTTGAGATTACAGATGAGAAAGGGATCAGATATATTTTTTTAGACAGAGAATTCAACAATACCGAAAGAGGCTATTATAATACCTGGTATCTTTCAAAAATAATTTCTCCCAAAAACAACGAAATTAATTTGTCATACAAAGAAGCTATGATAATTCCTTTACCAGTCTTGTCAGAGAATGTTGTTTTGGGGAGTTATCCCTTAGATCCAAAGAGTGGCTATCAAAGAAGGATTTCTAGCTCATCATACATTACATCTTTGTACCTGGAAAAGATAAGCACAGAGGGGCAAACGGTTGAGTTTGTTAGTAGTAACAGCAATGATGTCAATGGAAGGTTAGATTTAAAGGATGCATATCGATTAAATGGAATAAAAGTATTCGACAAATCTGCTGTTAATAGTCAGCCGAGTGTGCAATTTGTTTTTGATTACAATTACTTCGAATCATCTGAAGTAGGGGGCAATTATTTAAAAGATGACAATCGGAATTATGGTTTCAACTTTTCGTATGATAATTTGAGTAAAAGATTAAAGCTAACAGGTCTACAAAAGGTACTTCCCAATAATACTTCCATAACTTCAGATGAATATAAATTTGAATATAATGAGGAAAATCGTCTTCCTCTAAAAACCTCATTTGCAATTGATCACTGGGGGTATTACAATGGAAGAGAGAATCGATCTAGTTTAATGGATTATGGTAGCATGGATGCTCAGCACACTTTGATCCCAGATTATACTGTGTTGAATATTTACCATAACTGTTATCAAAAAATGACAGAGTACCCCTCCTTTAGTTACAGTATGGGAGCTGTTCGTGGAACAAGTGCCAATTACATTGGAACAGCAATGTTGAAGCGTATTACTTATCCAACCGGTGGATACACCGAATTCCATTATGAGCCACATTTCTATACCAATGCCAGAACAATTTCTGCTGAAGATGAATCTAAGGAAACATCTAGCCGTAGTCGATTTATTAGTTATGGTGTGCAGGCTCTTTCAAGTTATGCTACCGAAAGTGTTGAATCTTTTGAAATTACAAGTCCCAAAGAGGTGAATGTAGATGTTGATATTGTGTGTGGAAGTGATAATCCATGTTCTAGTGCTATGGGTACGTGGTTTAAAATATGGAAAACGGATGAATTGGATTTTGATGAAAGCAAGCCGCCTCTTGCTTCGTATTATGTTTCAAAAGATGGTGGGGACAGAGAGGGGAATAACAATTCTTGGCATGATACTATGCTTTTACAACCTGGAACCTATTATTTGAAAGCAAAAATGTATTGTTCCACTGACTGTAATTATTCAAACGGGAAAGTAGTAAGTGGTGTTGTTTCAATTCCTGTCGATCCCCAATTAAACACTGATCCGGCAATTGGTGGTGGCGTTAGAATTAAAAGTATTAAAAATTTTGATGCCAATGATACTCTTATTAGTAAGAAAAAATTCTCTTATTTTGGTGGCAAGTTAATGGCTCCAGTAAGTTACCTAATGCCAAGTATGCCTGTGAAGTATTTTGATATGTCACATGATAGTTATAGCTCCTATGGTCCGTTTGGTATCACATCAAATAACCATTATTTAAACTCGCAAAATTATAAGGGAAATACAGTTGGTTACGATACAGTAGTTGTTGAAAATATTGATGATTCAAATTCTCTTTCAAATGGTGAAACTATTTCTTATTATAGAAATGAAGAACCTTCCATATTTTATAACCGTCCTATCTTTGTACAAGAGAATTGGAATGGTACCCTTTTGTCTCAAGTGAATTTGAATAGCGATAGAGATACAGTTTCTTTAACTAAGTATGAATATAAACGGGATGATACAAGTTATGAGCTTTTAAATATTTATGTTAGAGATATACATGCGGGGCCAAAACCATGCAGGTTTATTTACTATGGCCGCTATTGGTTGGTGTGTTATCCTCATGTTAATTTTCGAAATTTATTAGACTCCAAAACAACAATTAATTTTTTCCCTAATGGTTCTGCTATAAGCAATAAGGTTGTATCTACGACTCAATACGAATATGGCCCAAATTCTGATTATTTACTTAGTGCTGAAACGATTGATATTGGCAATGGACAAACAACTAGGATAGAGTATGATTATCCGCAATCTAGTACGGATGTGCAAGATTCTATGCTACAGCGAAATATACTATATCTTGTTAAAACAAAGAAGTTCAACAACGATGGTTCAACAGAGACGAAGGAAAATACATTTCGCTTTATTAATGAGCCTGGTGGTTCTATCGATTTAGATAAAGTATATTATTGGCAAAATAATAATCAAGCTAAAATACTTGTTGATTATCAGGATTATGATGATTACGGTAATCCTATTCAAATTACAACTAAAGATGGCGTTACAACGACCTACCTTTGGGGATACAATCACCAATATCCTATTGCTAAAATCGTAAATTTTAAATATGAGGATATTGAATCATTACATATAAATAGTTCGTTTTCTGCGATTGAAGGTTTTACAAAGCTAGATACTGAAGCAAAAAGAAATTTCTTAGCTAATGTAAATAGTACCATTAGACATTATTTACCTAATGGAGCCGAGATCACCACCTACACCTACGATCCATTGATTGGCATGACATCACAAACAGATCCCAATGGCCGCACTACCTACTACGAGTACGATGCGTTTGGAAGGTTAGAGTTTATCCGTGATCAGGATGGTAATATTATTAAGAAATACGAATATAAATACGCTACAGAAACAACAAACTAAAACCCTATAGTAATGAGTAAAATAATAAAAACGATCAGCTTCTGGTGCTTGGCGGCATTATGTCTAAACATGCATGCCCAGGACTCGCAAAAAATATGGCATTGGATGGAGCAACTGGGTGGCCCGGGATGGGACATACCTAACGGAATCGTTACCGATAGTAAAAACAATGTATATATAGCAGGTGGTTTTACCGATCAGCTTCAGGGAAATAAAAAAACAATTACCAGCGAAGGTAATAGAGATATTTATGTAGCACGTTATAACGACAAAGGTAAACTGGAATGGTTATGGCAGGCCGGAGGAGAATATCTGGATAAAATAATGGCCATTAAAAATGCACCTGATAATGATTTATATATCACAGGTATCATTAGAGGGGAAATGAAGTTTGGTAAGCAAAAAATAGAAGGAGAAAGTAAGAAACTATTCGTAGCCCGAATCAACAAAAGAGGAAAGGCCGATTGGGTAACTACTATTCCTTTTTACGATGCGGCATCAGGTTATTTATTAGATACCGATAAAAATGGTAATATTCTTTTAGGAGGTGTTTTTGCGGATACCTTGCATTGTAGTTCTAAAGACGTAATTAGTCAGGGCCATAATGATATCTTTTTAATACGCTTTTTAACCGATGGATCTGTTGATCAGGTAAAGCAAATAGGAACAAATGGTGCTGAAAAATTGACAGCTCTTTCACTGGATAGTTTAGGAAATGTATATCTCACCGGTAGTTACAAAAAAACTTTAAGTATCGATGCTTTGGAGATAGAAGCCCAAGGGAAACAACTGGAGCAAAATAACTTTATTCTGCAATTAGATAGCACACTAAAAGCGGTTTGGGCTAAGCCTATACTTAGTACATCTTATGCCGAGGTTACAGGTATGGTTTGTAATGATAATAACCAGCTTTATCTATCTGGTAATTTTAATCATCATTTATCCATTGATACTTTAGAATATGAAGCCAAAGGACGAAGTGATTTTTTTGTATGTAAAACAGATACCACCGGAAATATAAAGTGGTTTAAGACATTTGGCGGAAAATTCTCGGATAATGTGAGAGATATAAAGTTAAATCGACTTGGGGGAGCCATGATTACAGGCAGCTTTAATGATACACTTTATATGGATACGTTGATGCTAAATACCCAAAGTGTAAATAAAGAAGCATTTATAGCTCAGCTGGATACCGCAGGTATGGTAACATGGACTGAAGTTATTCATGGAGAAGGAGGCAGCGCCAGTAATGGAGCTACATTGGACAGTAGAGGTAATTTATACTTAATGGGTAGTTTTAATGGTAAAATAAAAGCTGGTTCTCAGGAACTGGAAACTCTAGGTGATGAAGATATTTTTGTTGCCAAATACTATAATTGTCCTGAGGTAAATGATGCCATCGAATCGCCTGAGTATTTATGCGAAGGAAGTAGTATTACCTTAAGTGTAGCCAATGGTTATTCAAATATCATATGGAATGATACGCTAAAGGATGTTAATGAAATGATGGTTTACGAACCCGGATTGTATCATGTTAATATGGTTGATAAACGAGGTTGTGTTGTGGCTGATACAGTAAGTATAACTGAGGTAATGGCACAGGAGTTTAGTTTAGGAAATGATACGGCCATGTTAGTATCTGACCAAAAAGAATTAACAGGCCCAGATCGTGCTTTTGCTTACTTGTGGAATGATGGAAGTAACAATCAAACTCAGCTAGCTTATAGTGAAACAGGTGAACCCGGAAAATATCTTTACGAGTTAACAATTACCGATTCATTAGGCTGTAATTGGAGTGATGATATAAAAATAGAGTTTTATACCATGCCTGATTATGCTGACTTAAGCGAAGGAGAACGTTTAATAACCATGTTCCCTAACCCTGTAAAAGAATCCTTTACATGGATGCTTGAAACCAATAAGGAAGTGCAAATAGCAGTGGAAATACTAGATGGAGGAGGAATGGTAAAATATCATGAAAAATTGATGCGATATCAGCCGGGCCAACAAATGAAGGTAGAAGCTTCGGGCCTTAATCCGGGAATCTATTATTTTTCAGTACTAAGTAATGAAAAAAGAATTACTAAAAAGTTTGTAAAAGAATAACGGAATCATGCAAAATAAAATATATATACTAATTACCTTTCTGACAATGGGGATGGTATCCCTTTTTGCACAGGATGAAGTTAACATAGATGATGTTGTTACGGGCAAAGCTACGGTAACAGCAACGCAAAGTATTACATTAAAACCAGGTTTTCATGCCGTAGAAGGCTCTCAATTTCATGCATACATTGATGCCAATGCAACATCAACTGCACCAGTATCCACTGCAGTTTCAGGCAAAACAGTAAGTGGAACACCAACTTCAACCGGTCAGAACTACATACGTAGTATCACTTTCAGAGAAGCTCACTCTACTATGCCAACAGGGAGCTATAAGCATGTTGAAGAAATACAATATTTTGATGGATTAGGACGACCCAGTCAGGTTGTGCAAGTAAATGCTTCACCCAATGGAGCAGATATTGTTCAGCCTATTGTATATGATGAATTTGGAAGAGAGAAATATAAGTACCTGCCTTATGTTGCTACAGGAGCATCTGGCCAATATAGAGATAAAGCTCGTGAGGCATGTGTTAACTATTATAAAAACTCAGGTAATATTGTAGGTAAAGAGACAGATGCAGAACCCTTTTCTATTACAAATTTTGAACCATCGCCATTAAACAGGGTTGAGAGTCAATTGGGTGCAGGAGCAGATTGGCATACCAAAAATAAGGCAGTTAACTATACCTATACGACTAATTCAGAACCTGTTTCTTCGTGGGACGAAAATGGAGGTGGCGTGACTTATCCTAAAAGCTCGTTATATGTAAATGTGGTAACTGATGAAAATGGAAGTATTACCAAAGAGTATAAAGATAAATTAGGACAGATAATCTTAAAAGAAGCTATAAATGAAGCCGAAACCTTAAGGACTTTTTACATCTATGATGATTTTGGCTTACTTAGAACAGTAGTTCCACCTTTGGCTACGTCTCCTGCCGATACTGAGCTGTGTTATTTTTATACGTACGACGGTCGAAAACGAATGATCACTAAAAAAATACCAGGGGCAAAAGTGGTTTATATGGTCTACGACAGGCGTGACCGATTGGTATTAAGCCAGGATGGTAAAATGCGAGATGAAAACAGTAACAAATATCTTTTTACTAAATACGATCAGTTAAACCGACCCGTTTTTACTGGGACTCTTATTGCAACAAAAGGATTGAGCGATTTAAGAGATGATTTTGAAAGTTATGGTAGTAGTGGTAGTGTAAAATTATACGAAGAATATAAAGGGAGTAGCTATAAAACGACTTATGGTTATACTTATACTCAGAGTTTTCCTTCATCATGTCCTGTAGTATCAACCAACATTTTAACAGCCACGTGGTACGATGATAAAAATTATACATTTATAAGCGATATAGGCTTAAACAGTAAGTTAACCTTTAATTCAAGCGACATACCTAGTGGTTATAAAAATGTTAAATCAACAAAAACAACAGGCGCTGTCATAGGCTCTATGGTCAAAACATTAGCTGTTAGCGGATCAGGTTTAACCATGGCAAATACAACTTTGGTAACTGTACCTTATTATGATGATTACGGTAATGTAATTATGTCGGTTAGTACCAATCATAAAGGAGGTATTGATAGAGTATGTACTCAATATAAAGATATTACTTATGAGGTTTTAAAAACAACACAAGTTCACTCAGTACCGGGACAGGATGATTTAACAGTAATCAAAGAATTTGATTATGATCATATGGGGCGACCATTGGAAACTCGTATTAAGGTCAATAGTCAGGATATGGTTGTATTAAATCAGTCACGATACAATGAGTTGGGTGAACTGATTACAAAATACCTTCATTCCGAAGATGTTTCAACCAGTACCAATAAAGCATTTGTGCAAAAAGTTGATTATACCTACAATATCAGAGGATGGTTAACGTCAATTAATGATCCTGATTTTTCAACAAATAGCGAAAATGACCTATTTGGAATGAAATTGTATTACAATAAAATTGATGGATTAAATACAACTAGTGTGCCTTCTACAACCAAACAGTACAATGGTAATATTTCGGCCATGGTTTGTAGTACTAAAGGCGATGATGTGGTAACCAAAGGATATGGCTTTAGTTATGATGCGATAAATCGATTAAAAAATGCACGTTATGGTGAGGGAGTAATACCAAATATATTTCCATTTGATTGATATAATTATTATCTTTATAGTATGCCAAAACAAGCAGAAATAAATATAAAAGAGGACATTAAATATTTGAGAAACCTTCGAAAAAAGGAAAATAACCATAGGTTAAAAACTCGTATTCAGAGTCTAATACTCACCAAGGAAGAAAAGTTTAAACGTCGAATAGATTTAGCTAACCACTTAGGAGTAGGAATTGCCAGTCTGGATAGGTGGACAAGAGTTTACAAAGAGTCAGGACTTGAAGCTATGCTAAGTATCTCAAATGGAGGAGCCAGAAGAAGTAGCGTTCCCAAAGATGTCCATGACGGCTTGGCAAAAAAAGTATACGATTCAGACAATCCACTTTTGGGTTACTGGGATGCTGTCGTATGGGTCAAAGAAAACTACGGTATTGAATTAAAATACAATACATTAAGAACATACTTAATCCGTCACTTCAAAACCAAATTGAAAGAACCCCGAAAATCACATTACAAAAAAGATGAACAGGCCATACAGGCCTTTAAAAAAACTACCTAATCTTTTAACCAACATTAGAATCAGTCTAATTAAAGATAAGTATGATAGTGTGAATTTATACTTTCAGGATGAAAGTAGATTTGGATTAATGACGCACACAGGCAGGTGTTTAACAGCAAAGGGAGTTAAGCCAATTGTTCGTTATCAACATGCCTTTAAAAACACTTACTTATATGGTAGTTTCTCCCCTATAGACGGTGATGCTTTTGTTTATGAAATAGAAGGAACCACAAGCGAAATATTTTACAAATATTTGGTTGAATTCTCAAAACATAAACCTAAAGAACTCAAGGTCATCATTATTGACAATGCAGGATTCCACTCTTTACAGCAATATGATATTCCTGAAAATATAAAACTAATACGCATACCACCATACAGTCCCGAACTTAATCCATCTGAAAAGATATGGCATTACATAAAACAAAAATTTAAAAACAAAGTGTTTGAAAAACTATCAAATGTCAAAAAATGGTTACATGACTTTGTCCAGAATGAATTAAAACCAGAAACAATAATGTCAATCACTCATAATGAATTATACAATGATGCCTTTGTCAATCATCTTGTAATTTAATTGGTATTATAGGACATACAATCCTTTTGATAAATCGAAACAGAGCTGTAACGCATATGATAAAATCAAAGAGTTAATAAAGCTGTTGTAAAAAACTATTGATATTAATCTTACGAAACAAAAACTGCACTTATTTCTATATGCAGCTTTGTTGTTTTATCTACAGACCATAGGCCTAATGTACACCGACGTAGCCAGAGGCGTACGCCGAGTTGATTTGCATCATTTATACATAACGCTCAGCGATGGGAACACTTCTCTGAACTGTTAATAGGGCTATTGTTGTTATTAACAGCAATAAAAAAGCCGCCAATAAAAATATCAGCGGCTGGACTTATTATAATCTAGTATTTATTTAATATACAGCTTCAGCAATTTTTCTTACACTTTGCGTAGCCATCATTGTATAAAAATGAATAATAGGCACACCATTCTTTTTTAAGTCTAACGCTTGTTGTGTACACCACTCAATGCCAACTTGCTTCACCTCATCATTATTTTTACAACTGCGTAATTCTTTGGCAAAATCCTCTGGAATTTCACAACTAAATATCTTCGGTAAAACAGTAAGTTGACTTGCAGCAGTTACCGGCTTAATACCCGGAATAATTGGAACTGTGATTCCTGCTGCTCTACATTTATCAACAAAATCATAATATTTCTGATTGTCAAAAAACATCTGAGTCATCACATACTCTGCACCAGCATCCACTTTTGCTTTTAAATACGACAAATCTGAATCCATGTTCGGCGCTTCTTCATGTTTCTCAGGATAGCCAGCCACACCATATGAAAAAGGAGTTTCAAATGGCTCAACACTTGTTCCATCTAAAAAAACACCCTTATTCAAATCATTCACCTGCTCAGCCAGCTCAATAGCATACTGATTACATTTATCTTCACGAATTGGATATTTATCTTTATGCGCATCATCACCTCTTAATATCAAAATATCATGAATCCCTAAAAAGTTCAGGTCAATTAAAGCATACTCCGTTTCACTGCGAGTAAATCCTCGTGAAATAATATGAGGAATTACCTTAATGCCATACTTATTTTGTATTGAAGCAGCAACAGCAACTGTTCCCGGACGTTTGCGAATGACCCTCTTTTCAATAAATCCTTTTGAGTTGGTTTCAAATGCATACTCTTCTCTGTGCGAGGTGATATTTATGAACTGAGGATTAAACTCTTTTAATATATCTATGGTACGAAAAACCTTATCAATATCATTCCCCTTTAACGGTGGTAATAACTCAAAGGAAAATTTTGTTTCTTTATCTTTTAATACTAACTCTGCAGCTGTCATCTACTCTATCTCTTACTAAATACAATTTCTATTTATAGGCCAGGTTTACAGGAATCCATTTTTCAACTTCTTCAATAGTCATTCCCTTACGTTTTGCCAAGTCTTCAACCTGATCTTTGCCGATTTTACCCACACCAAAATACATAGCCTTTGGATGACCAAAATACAATCCGCTAACTGATGCATTTGGATACATACTGAAATGCTCCGTTAAGGTAATCCCTGTATTTTTTTCAACCTCCATCATATCAAACAACTGACGTTTTTCACTATGATCAGGACAAGCCGGATATCCTAAGGCCGGACGAATACCTCTATAACGTTCGCGAATAAAATTATCCGTATTAAACTCTTCTTCAGGAGCATATCCCCAAAACTCTTTACGAACCCTAAAGTGTAACAGTTCTGCAAATGCCTCTGCCAAACGATCAGCCAGAGCTTTTAATAATATAGATGAATAATCATCATGATCATCTTCGTAGGCTTTGATCCATTTTTCAATACCGATACCAGCAGTAACCGCAAATCCTCCAATATAATCATTAACTCCACTTTCAACAGGAGCTACAAAATCTGCTAATGAATGAAACGCTTCTTTACCTTGCTTATCCTGCTGCTCTCTGATTTGATGGAATCTTGTTTTTTCTACACTTCTTGATTCGTCTGTATAAACAATAACATCATCACCGTCTGTATTAGCAGGAAAAATTCCAAACACAGCTTTAGCCGTTAACATTTTATCCTGCTCTATATTTGTTAACATAGCCTGTGAATCGCGCCAAAGCTTTAATGCTTCTTTTGCTTTTTCCTTTGACTGCTCTGTTTTATATTTCTCTAACCATTGTGCCTCTTCCTCTGCTGTGACAACTGATTCTATTCCATCATAATTACCCGTTAAATTCCATGCCTGGAAAAAGAAGGTCCAGTCAATAAATTTACGGATATCCGCAATAGAGTAATCATCAAAAACTTTTACGCCCTGAAAAGCTGGTGTATAAACATCACCATCATTCCAATCAATCTTAAACCTACTTTCCCTTGCCTTTTCAATTGGTTTTAATACAATAGCTTTTTTATTTGCATTTCTTTCACGAAGCTCAGCATATTCTACTTTTACTTTATTTGCAAATTCTTCTTTACCTGTTTTCGACATCAATGCACTTACTACCTGTGCACTTTTTGAAGCATCTTTTACATGAACTACAGGATGATTATATTCTGGTTCTATTTTAACCGCTGTATGTACTTTTGATGTTGTAGCTCCTCCTACCATCAATGGCAAATTGAAATTATTTCGTTTCATTTCTTTGGCTACATTCACCATCTCTTCTAACGATGGAGTAATCAAGCCACTTAATCCAATAATATCAACATCATATTCAACGGCTTTCTTTAATATTTCTTCGGTAGGCACCATAACACCGAGATCAATCACCTCATAATTATTACATCCCAAAATAACACCTACAATATTTTTACCGATATCATGAACATCTCCCTTTACTGTTGCCATCAGGATTTTTCCATTACTTGTGGCACCCCCTGTAGCTTCTTTTTCTTTTTCAATAATAGGCTGAAGAATTGCCACGGCTTTTTTCATTACCCTTGCAGTTTTAACCACCTGTGGTAAAAACATTTTTCCACTACCAAATAAATCACCAACCACATTCATACCATCCATTAATGGCTTTTCAATAATCTCTAGTGCAGTTGGGTATTTATCTAAAGCTTCTGCGATATCAACATCTAAATAATCACTAATACCCTTAACCAGGCAATGTGTTAAACGCTCCTCTAAATTACCGTCTCTCCATGCTGCTTGCTTTTGCTCTCCTCCTTCTTGCTGATTATTTTTAATTGTTTCAGCATAATCAACCAATCTATCTGTTGCATCCGGACGCTTATTAAAAACAACATCCTCAACATAACCCAATAATTCTTTTGGTATATCATCATAAATCTGCAACATAGCAGGGTTTACAATACCCATATCTAAACCTTCCTGTATGGCATAATAAAGAAATACAGAATGAATCGCTTCACGAACTACATTATTTCCTCTAAAGGAGAAAGATAAATTACTGATACCTCCACTAATATGTGCATGATGAAGATTTTCTTTAATCCACTTACATGCTTTTATAAAATCTACAGCATAATTATTATGCTCTTCAATTCCGGTAGCAATTGCAAGAACATTTGGATCGAATATAATATCCTGCGGAGGAAAGTTTATTTCTTCAGTCAACAACTTATAAGCTCTTCCGCAAATCTCTTTTCTTCTTTCAAAATTATCAGCCTGACCTTTTTCATCAAAAGCCATAACAACTACTGCCGCACCATACTTTTTTAGGATACGTGCATGCTCCAAAAAGATTTCCTCTCCTTCTTTTAAACTAATACTGTTAACAACTGATTTCCCTTGCAAACACTTTAATCCAGCCTCAATCACCTCAAATTTAGAAGAATCGACCATCACCGGAACCTTAGACACATCAGGATCTGACATTAACATATTTAAGAACGTCACCATTTCTTCTTTGGCATCCAACATAGCATCATCCATGTTTACATCCACAATCTGGGCACCGTTTTCAACTTGATGACGAGCAATATCAACAGCTTCCTCATATTTTTTCTCCTTAATTAAACGAAGAAATTTACGAGATCCTGCCACATTACAACGCTCCCCAATATTTATAAAGTTGGTATCCTCGCGCATTTGAAGCGACTCCAAACCACTCAAATGAGTAATGGTAGAGGCTGCAGCCTTTTTATGTGCATTATACTTGTCAGCGACTTTAGCCATAGCTGCAATATGTTCTGGAGTAGTTCCACAACATCCACCAATAATATTTACTTTACCATCAGCCAACCAATTTCCAACTAAATCAGACATCTGATCTGGCGTTTGATCATATTCACCAAACTGGTTAGGTAAACCTGCATTGGGGTGTGTACTAATATAAAATGGTGCTTTTTGCGAAAGTTCAGTTACATAGGGTTCTAATTCAGCTGCTCCTAAAGAACAGTTTAACCCGATACTTAAAATATCCATATGAGAAACAGAATCAATAAAGGCCTGCAATGTTTGCCCCGACAATGTTCTACCACTGGCATCAGTAATCGTACCAGAAACCATGATAGGTAACTTTTTACCCATTGCTTCAAAAACCTCATCAATAGCCATCAATGCTGCTTTAGCATTAAGCGTATCAAAAACAGTTTCAATCATTAACAAATCAGATCCACCTTTAATCAAAGCTTCAATTTGTTCTTTGTATGCTTCTTTAACATCATCAAAAGTAGCTGCTCTAAAACCTGGATTATTAACATCAGGAGATAATGATAATGCTTTATTCAACGGACCAATTGAACCACAAACAAATCTGGGCTTTTCAGGAGTTTTTAAAGTATATTCATCTGCAACCTCACGAGCAATTTTAGCTGATTGATAATTGATATCCCATACAGCAGCCTGCATATCGTAATCTGCCTGTGAAATAGATGTGGCATTAAACGTATTGGTTTCAATAATATCTGAACCTGCTTCGAGATACTTTGCATGAATTTCTTTAATAATATCAGGTTGAGTAATTGATAAGATATCATTATTGCCCTTAATAGACATGTGATAATTTTTAAATCTTTCACCCCTATAATCTTCTTCTTCTAATTTATAGGTTTGAATTAAACTACCCATTGCTCCATCTAAAAGCAATATTCTTTCTTCAATTGCCTTATATAATTTCTTTGTTCTATCCATATGCATTTACCAGCTTATCATACTAACTAAATTACTCCAGAATTGTTTGAAGTGCAACCAGCTGCATGACAAATGTCATTTTAATCTGTAAAAAAGGACTGCAAAAATAACAAATATTACTGATTTAATTGAGTTTATAAAAACTAAAGTTACCACAAACCGCTTCTTAATAACTCCTTTGTCATTTTTTTTATATTTGTGACAAATTTATATCATATGTCGCAAAATTATTTTGAGCAATTATTCGAATCTTTTAACAATAAAAACATACTGATTATAGGAGATGTAATGATTGATTCATACCTATGGGGTGATGTTAATCGTATTTCTCCTGAAGCACCAGTTCCTATCTTATCTGGAATTGGAAGAGAAAACCGTCTGGGAGGAGCTGCCAATGTTGCCTTAAATATCCAATCACTTGGGGCTAAGCCAATACTTTGTTCTGTAATTGGTGACGATGTGATGAGTCATGATTTTTTCAAGCTCTTAAAGAAACAAAAACTTACGATTGACGGCATCGTGAAATGCACAAACAGAATGACAACTGTAAAAACTCGTGTTATTAGTCAACATCAGCACTTACTAAGGGTTGATGAAGAAATTTGCACACCAATACCTGAAGATACAGAAGAAAAAATGATGGCAAAAATTGGTATGCTCATCGAAAGCAACAGAATAGATGCCATTATTTTTGAAGATTATGACAAAGGAGTGATTACCCCCTCAGTTATTCAAAAAGTTGTTGCTATTTCAAAAGAAAAAGGAATTCCCACACTTGTTGATCCTAAAAAGAGAAATTTTAGCGACTACAAAGGCGTAACATTCTTTAAGCCAAACTTTAAGGAATTCAATGAAGGCTGCAAACTTGAACTAAAAAAAGGTCAACATAAGGAGTTAACTATTGCCGCTAAAATGTTCCAGAAAGAGCAAGAAATAAACATATTAATGATTACACTATCTGAACATGGTGTATTTATAAATCATAATTCAAATGGCGCCTCTATTGTACCTGCTGAAATCAGAAATATATCAGATGTTTCCGGAGCTGGAGACACAGTAATAAGTGTGAGTGCTCTATGCCTGATTGAGAACATTGAACCTCATTTAATTGCAAGGATTGCAAATATGGCCGGAGGACTTGTATGTGAGGAATCAGGAGTAGTGCCTGTTAAAAAAGAGTTACTGTTAAACGAGTGTATTCAAAAAATTAAAGACTAGCAGCTTCTTGGTGATTTTTACACTTACTTTACAATTTGTTGAAACTTTTATGTGAGTATTAATGTATGAAGTTTTAATTAAAAGTTTAACTTTGACAGTCGTTTTCTGACTCATTTTTTGCATCTTTAACGGATGTAAAACAACATTAAAAGAACAGAAAATCAAGATTTTGTAGAAAATATTTATTGCAAAATATATTTAATTACCACAATATGGGAAAAATAATTGCATTAGCGAATCAAAAAGGAGGAGTTGGAAAAACCACCACAGCAATAAACCTGGCAGCCAGTTTAGCCGTTTTGGAATATAAAGTTTTGGTAGTAGATGCTGACCCACAAGCCAATGCTACATCTGGTTTAGGTTTTGATTTAAAAGAAATTGATGCCAGTATATATGAGTGTATTGTTGATGGAATTGAACCATCTTCTGCATTACTTAAATCCGAAATTGAAGGACTAGACGTATTACCTTCGCATATTGATTTAGTTGGAGCTGAAATTGAGATGTTAAATCGCTCAAACAGAGAAAATGTATTAAAGGATGTATTAGCTCAAATTAGTGACCAGTACGACTTTATTTTAATTGACTGCTCGCCTTCATTAGGTTTAATTACAGTTAACTCACTAACTGCAGCAGATTCAGTAATAATTCCTGTTCAATGTGAATATTTTGCTCTTGAAGGATTAGGTAAATTATTAAATACCATAAAAATAATTCAGAGTAGGTTAAATACTACTCTTGCTATTGAAGGTTTCTTATTAACCATGTACGATTCGCGTTTAAGGTTATCCAACCAGGTGGTAGAAGAAGTTCAACGCCACTTCCAGGATATGGTTTTTGAAACATTAATTACAAGAAACATCAAGTTAAGTGAAGCCCCAAGTTACGGGAAAGCTGTTGTTGAGTATGATGCAACATCAAAAGGTGCCATAAACTATTTGAATTTGGCTCGTGAGCTTTTACAAAAAAACAACATGACTAAAATTGACAATAAAGACAAAATTGTTAATTAATAAAGCGATAGCTTAATAAACCTATTGAATAATAAAATATTAGAATATGATGCAGGCAATCAAATATTGTCTGCCAATTTAATTTACGAATGGCAAAAAAGAATGCATTAGGGAGAGGACTGGGTGCTCTTATTGACAACGCTGATGAGGTAACAAAAGGAAAACCTCTATCAGGAATGGATGAAATAGATGTTAGTAAAATTGTTGCTAATCCATGGCAACCACGTACCCGTTTCGATGAAGAAAAATTAGAAGAACTAGCCGCTTCTATTAAGGAGATAGGTGTTATTCAGCCATTAACCGTAAGAAAAAGTGGAAACCAATACCAGCTTATTGCCGGAGAACGTCGTTTCAGAGCTTCTAAATTAGTTGGTTTACAAAAAGTACCAGCATACGTGCGAACTGCTGATGACGAAACCATGCTTGAAATGGCATTGGTGGAAAACATTCAGCGTGAAGATTTAGACCCTATTGAAATAGCCATAAGTTACCAAAGATTAATGGATGAGTGCAAACTTACCCAGGAAAGCATGTCGGAAAGAGTAGGTAAAAAAAGAGCAACGGTAACCAATTACCTTCGCTTGTTAAAATTACCTGCAGAAATTCAGCTTGGACTTCGCGACAAGAGACTTGGAATGGGACATGCAAGAGCCATTATTGGTATTGAAGATGAACAATTACAACTTAAAATTTACGATGAAATTATTGAGTATGATTATTCTGTAAGAAAAGTTGAAGAAGTTGTTCGTGAACTTAACAGTGAAAAGCCTACAAAAAAACCTAATAAAAAGAAAAACGAATTGCCTGAGGAGTATCAACAACTTAGCAATCAGATATCATCGGTATTTGCTACGAAAATTCAGTTTAGTAGGGGTGATAAAGGAGACGGTAAAATTGTAATTCCTTTTAACTCTGATGAAGACCTGGAACGTATCATTAGTATCCTTGATAAGGCAAACGCAAAGTAAAATACTTCAAAATAAACGATGTAATCACTTAGATAGAATTATTTTGAATTTACTATTCGTGAACAATAAAAAACTATGGAGCTGTTTGTTTGTGTTTATTACAACAGTTGTTCTACAACAAAATATAAAAGCACAAACAAATTCAGATTCTATTAATGTTAAAAACGAGGCCAAAGAAAAGCCAATCGTAATTAAGCCACATTCGCCACATAAGGCTAGTCTGTATTCGGCAGTTCTTCCCGGCCTGGGTCAGGCATACAACAAAAAATACTGGAAAATCCCCATATTATATGCAGGTTTTGCCGGTATCATATATGCCATAGATTTCAACTCCCGTAATTATAGCAAGTACAGAAGAGGGTATCGGGATTATCTTATCCAGGATCCTAACAATACCAGCTATTTAAAAATCATTGAAAAAACTTCAATTACACCTGAAGACATTGCTGCTGGAGGAAGATCTGCTGAGTGGTTTGAAAATACACTTGAAAACGGGAAAAATTATTATGAAAGATGGCGTAATTTAAGTTATGTTGGTTTTGCTTTGGTATATATAATCAACATTATTGATGCATCTGTAGATGCACATTTTAAAACATTTGACGTAAGCGATGATTTAAGTATGAGGGTGGAGCCTGTTGTTCAAACCAAATATGGAAACAACAGTATAGGATTACAATTAAAACTTGTGTTTTAGAAAAATTAGAAAGATGTTAAGATTTAAATTTATAGCCGCAGCGCTTTTTGTATCGGCTCTAAACATATACAGCCAAACAGAGTTAGAAACCGACTCTTTAGTAGTCACCAATGATTCTATTCAGAACGACACTGTAAAGCTAGACAACAATGTAGAACAAGGATTCTTTACAGAAAACTTAGATACAGTTAAGTCTGATAACGCTAAGGAAGAAAGTGCTACAAACACTATTGAGTTTCCAAAAATTATTACGGACTCTTTGTATATCCAAAGATTGCAAAGTATCGAATCACCTTTAGAATTCCCTTTTAACAGTAAGGTAAAAGCATATATTGAGTTGTATACTCAAAGAAGAAGAGAACAAGTTGAAATTATGCTTGGATTATCTGAGTATTATTTCCCAATGTTCGAAGAAACTCTTGATGCTGCTGGCCTTCCATTAGAGTTAAAGTATCTTCCAATTATTGAGTCGGCTTTAAATCCAAGAGCCTTTTCACGTGCAGGTGCCTCTGGCTTATGGCAGTTCATGTATGGAACAGGTAAAATGTACGGTCTTCATGTAAATTCTTATGTTGATGATAGAAGAGACCCGCAGAAATCAACACAGGCTGCAGTTAAATATCTGAAAGATTTATATGCTAAATACAATGATTGGTACCTGGTTATTGCAGCCTATAATTGTGGTCCGGGAAATGTTGATAAAGCCATCTATCGATCAGGAGGTAAAAGAGACTTTTGGCAAATTTATTATCGCCTGCCTCGTGAAACCAGAGGATATGTACCCGCTTTTATCGCAGCAGCTTACACAATGACATACTCAGAAGAGCATTTGATTAAACCCAAACCTTCTGACATAGCCATAGCAACAGATACCATTATGATATCAGATCTATTACACTTTAATCAGATTTCTAAAGTTACAGGTATTCCTGTTGAAAAACTGCGCCAGTTAAATCCACAATACAGAAGAGATGTTGTTCCCGCACAAAAGAAGCCTTTAGCATTAAGAATTCCATCAACTTCACTGGAGTCATTTATCACACTTGAAGATTCTATATTTTCATGTGATAGAGATAAGTATTTTGCATCCAACCGTCTTGTTGTAAATCCATCCAACAGTTACAACGCACCTTCTGTTCCTAAGAACAAAGCTAAGGTATATTACACAGTTAAATCAGGTGATGCAGTTGGATTAATTGCTGATTGGTACGATGTTTACACCTCTGATTTAAGATATTGGAATAACATTAGAAGAAATATTATCAGGGTTGGTCAAAAACTAGTTATCTACGTACCTAAAAATAAAGTTGATCACTATTCTAAGATTAACTCATTAAGTTATTCTGAAAAGCAATCAATGAATGGAAGAACAGTTCACACTGCCTCAACTACAAAAAAATCAGCACCAAAAACAGAAAGCTCTGATTACATCTATTATACAGTTAGACGAGGAGATAACCTTTGGTCTATTGCAAAAAAATATCCAGGAGTTTCCAATCGTGATATAATGAAATTGAATAGTTTAACAAGTTCATCTAAAATAAATCCGGGACAAAGATTAAAAATTCGTCCAAAAAGCTAGATGATTATTCAGTTAAGACAATTACATGATAAAGCCTCCAAAAATATTTCTGTTTTACCTGGTAATCATCGGTATTTTTGTAGGCTTAAGTTTTATTATACCCCAAGAAGGTATTCGTATAGGAACCATCCCTTATCGGATTAAATGGTTTTCTGTTAACAACATTTTAGAGCTTAAAACAGACACTTTCACATCCCCAAGAATCGTATCTGAAGTAACAACAGACACTATAGTATCACTTACTCCTGACACTACATCAAAAGATAGCATCAGGAATATTATTCAATTAAAAATTGATACACTTGTAACAATTACAGACACGATTACAGAGCCGGCAATTGAATATGATGAAGAATTTAAACCTTTACTCTATCAATTTTACAACAACATAACGTACGCTGCTGATTCCGGGAAAATTTTACGAATATTACATATGGGAGATTCTCAGATTGAAGGAGATCGTATTACACGATACCTAAGAGAATCTTTTCAAAAACAATTTAAAGGATCTGGTCCAGGATTAATTCCGGTTTATGATCCTCAAAAACACTTTCCTTCCGTTTGGATCAACAATCAGGGGAAATGGAGTGAACATACAGTATATCATTATCCAAGAACTATTAAAAACAATCAATATGGCATAATTGGTCGTGTAGCAAAAATTGATTCATCAGGGGTTTCTTCGTTACAAATTAGTCAGTCGCATCTGGCACTTCCAAATGCCAGTCGTTTCTATAAGGCACGATTATATCTAAAAGAAATTCAAACTCCTTTACTCGTTACCGCATTTTGGGAAGGCGACCAAATCAGCAGAGATTCGTTACTTGAGGATGATGGGATTACTGAAATAAACTGGACTTTTAAAGAAAACCCCCAACGTTTTTCACTGGATTTCATGTCTGATGAAAGTCCAATTTTTCTGGGACTTAGCCTGGATAGTATAGCAGGTATTGCTGTTGATAACATTTCCATGAGAGGACAATCCACTCCCCGATTAGACAAAACAAACAAAGGACTTTATAAGTCAATGGCCAGCTATATGAATATTGGATTGGTCATACTCCAATATGGCACAAATATGGTGCCTACAATTACAAGCAACTATGAGTTTTATTGCCGAACTTTATATAAACAACTAAAAATATTAAAAGAAACCATGCCCAACGTTCCTGTTTTAGTTGTTGGTGTTGGAGATGTAGCCACTCAAACAGATGGTCAGGTAAAATCTTATACACATATTAGTAAAATTAAGGAAGCGCAGAAGAAAGCTGCTTTCAAAGCCGGATTTGCCTTTTTTGACCTTTATAAAGCTATGGGTGGAGAAGGATCCATGCAGAAATGGGTGAATAAAGATCCTCGGTTAGCCATGTTAGATTACACCCACTTCAATAAAGCAGGAGGAAAAATAGTTTCAAATTGGCTTTACAAGGCTATTCTGCATGATTATAATAAATGGAAGAAAAGCACTACTTTTAAGCCAGATAATCCACACAAAGACTAACATTGGAACAGCTACTGCATTTAATAAAATATAATCCTAATAGTGATTTTGTTTTTACTCACTATCTGTTTTGGATATTTTTTGGCGTGGTTCTGTTAGGAAATGCAATACTCTATAAAAAAAGTATATTACGAAACAGTTTTTTATTTATTGCCAGCCTCTTCTTTTATTATAAGGCTGGAGGCTACTACTTTTCACTCCTCATCTTTTCTACAATTATTGATTATTCTATTGGTTTAGGAATTGGGAAATGCAACAATAAGTATATCAAAAGGCTATTCTTAATTACAAGCCTCTTTGTCAATTTAGGACTGCTAGCTTATTTCAAATACAGTTATTTTTTTGCAGATGCAATAGCTCAAATATCTGGTCAGGATGTAAATGTGGTTAATTACCTGGCACTTATCACAAATGCAGCTATAGGTTCTCACTTTAGTATTGATAAGATTGTATTACCTGTAGGTATCTCATTTTTCACATTTCAAACGATTTCATATTCAATTGATGTTTACCGAGGTCGTATCAAACCGGTAAAAAATATTATTGACTTTGGCTTTTATGTATCGTTTTTCCCGCAGCTTGTTGCCGGACCAATTGTAAGAGCCTGGGAATTTATTCCTCAACTTCATAAAAAATATTGTCTTTCAGAGAAATGGTTCTGGAGTGCTACATGGTTGATTATTGGGGGTTTGTTTAAGAAAATCGTTATCTCAGATTATTTGTCCATTAATTTTGTAGATCGGGTTTTTGATGCTCCTATGATGTATAGTGGTGTTGAATTACTATTTGGCGCATACGCCTATGCTATGCAAATATATTGCGACTTTTCTGGTTATACAGATATAGCAATAGGAGTTGCTCTTATTTTGGGTTTTCGTCTACCAGAGAATTTTAACCGACCGTACATGGCCACTTCTGTTACTTCATTCTGGCGCAGGTGGCATATTTCATTATCGTCATGGTTAAGAGATTACTTATATATTCCGCTAGGTGGTAATAGAAGAGGAAAATTCCGTCAAGGCATAAATCTTCTCATTACAATGCTATTAGGAGGACTTTGGCATGGAGCTGGCTGGCTCTTTATTCTTTGGGGTGGATTACACGGTTTGGCTTTATTAATTGAAAAATATACGATTTCATTTCTAAAACAATTCAAAATCAAAATACCAAAGTTAGTTGGTTTCCTTTTAACCTTCCATTTTATTGTATTTTCATGGATTATCTTTAGATCTCCAGATCTAGACACCTTCATTCTATTTATACGAAGAATAAGAGATGCATTTTTTATTTATCAAAATCAAGAAATGCTTAATTCTTATATAAATGTTATAGGAATTCTTACCTTTGGATATATCATTCATTGGATTCCTATTGAACTTAAAAGAATGATTAAAATAAATTTGATAAAGACACATTTGTTGATTAAATTGTTCTTGTTAATAACCTTTTGTATAATCATTTATCAGTTTAGTTTATTTGATGCAAAACCATTTATCTATTTTAGATTTTAAGTGGTCTTTGCAATTTGTTATGCGAATTATTACTATATGCAGAAGGTACTCTTATATATTACTCTTATACTGACACTTGTTCCATTTTGGGCAGTGGGTCAACATCACTATTTCAGACAATATTCATTAGAAGAAGGTTTACCACAATCTGAAGTAAATGACATTGCAGAAGATCAGTTTGGTTATTTATGGCTTGGAACAAATGGCGGAGGACTTTGCAAGTTCAATGGTACTGATTTTGAAATCTTCACTAAAAAGGATGGTCTTTTAGAGGACCTTATTATTGGTTTACATAGTGATAATAACTATAACCTTTGGATTGCAAGTCCAAGAGGTATTACGAAATACGATGGCGAATCCTATCATCATATCATTGAGTCCGATACAGCCTTGTATCAGGATCGCGTCCAGTTTTTGGAAACTATCGATGGTTCTATCTGGGCTTTGGCCCACGAAGTATCAGGTCAAAGAAAACTGATACAAATTAAAAATAATACAACTACTGACTTTATCAGTAAATATGCAGATATATTCAATAATAACAGGATATTTTTTGTTTGTAAAGAGAATGCACATTCGTTATACGTTTCTACTGAAAAGGGACTTTTTTCGGCAAATCCTGACGGTATAATAAAGGTTAACTCAATGGGTGAATTAGATCTTTCTAACAAAATGCTCATTCCTATATTACAGGATAAATACAGAAACACCTGGGCTATAGATGTTGCCGACAACGGAATCATGCATTTAAAACAATTTAAATTAAATGGGGATGTTGAAACTGTAAACTGGCCCAAAGATATTCCACTACAAAGAATTTTTAGAGTTTTTGAGGATCGTCAGGGAGGTGTTTGGATTTCTGTCGCTTCACAGGGTATAGTAAAGTTTACCGGTAATAAATTTCGATTATTCAATAAAACAAATGGACTAAATGCTAAACTAATAACCAGTTTCTGTGAGGATAGAGAAGGAAATATTTGGTTAGGTTCAAGTGGTTCCGGTATTTTAAAATACGGAGGTGATAAGTTTGTTTCATTTAATAAAGAAAGTGGATTAAGTGGTGATATTGTAAGATCATTATTCGAAGACAGCAAAGGAAATTTCTATTTTGGTGATGATGGTAATATCATATCAAAATATGATGGTAAGAAAATCTCTTTCCTTAGCTCAAAAACGGAGAATGCAATGGGGCAAGCCCGAAGAATGCTAGAACTACCTAATGGAAATATTTTAATTGGCACTACAGGGGGATTGTTTGAATATGATGGTAATGATATTAAAGATGCTCCAAAAAAATATGGAATTGCGACTCAAGCTCCAGTGGTAGATATTAAAAGTGATAAGGAATCCATTTGGTTTGCCGTTTATGGAGTTGGCCTACTCAAATATACCAACGGAAATAAAAAATGGTATACTCCTAACAACTCTGAACTAAAATCAAGTTTTGTAACCAACCTGTTTATCGATTCTAAAAACAGAATGTGGATATCAACAACTAAAGGAATTTTCTTATTAGAGGATGAAAAGTTTACTCATTATTCTGATAAAAATGAATTAAATGCTTCATGGATTTTACAGGCTGCAGAAGATAAAATTGGCAACATATGGTTTGCCACATTTACGGGTGGTTTAAGTCAGTTCGACGGTACAAAATTTAATGTATATAATTCTTCAAATAGAATAACATCTGATAATATTTATTCCGTCATTTCTGATGCAGAAGGTAATATATGGGCAGGCACGCAAAATGGTGTTGATAAAATTACAATAGGTGCAGATGGAAGTGTAACTTCAATCAGCAACTACGATAAAGACGATGGATTTATTGGCATTGAAAATAATGGCGGTTGTAATCTTTTAGATAGCGAAGGAAGAATATGGTTTGGAACTATAAAAGGTGCCATGCGATACAATCCTGAAGAAGAAAAAACAAATTACTTAGAACCTCCGGTATATATAAAAAAAATACTACTAAACTTTAAAAACACTGAGTGGGGAAAATCTTCAGACTTATATTCTCTGGATTCTATATCAGCATGGTTTTCGTTACCATTAGGATTAAAACTAAAGCATAATAATAACCATGTTGGATTTATTTTTGACGGCTTATGTTATACTGTACCTGAGAAAACGAAATTCAAATGGAAATTAGAACCTATCGAAGAAGAATGGTCACCAGAAAACTATTCCAGGGAAGCTTTTTATCCATCTTTATCTCCCGGAAAGTACACATTTAAAGTAATTGCGTGTAACAATGATGGAGTTTGGAATAAAGAAGGAGCTGAATATAGTTTTGAAATCATACCTGCATGGTATCAATATAAAGCATTTAAAGCTCTTGCCTTTTTCCTTTTCCTTGGCTTAATTTTCTTTATCGCAAGACAAATTATCCAAAAAGAAAAATCGATAAAACAGGAATTAGAATCAAGACTTGCTGTAAAAAAAGTAGAGATACAAAAACAGCAGTCCGAAATTAAAATAAGAAACAAAGAATTAAAAGAACAGAAAGCTCAACTACAATTACAAGCTGCCTCACTTCAAGCTTCTAACACAAATTTAGAACGCCTTACTAAAATTGGTCAATTAATCACTGCCAATTTGTCTGTAGAAAAAATATCTGAGTTGTTATACCAATCAGTTTCAAAAGTAATGAGTACAGACATTTACACTGTTGGTATATATAATCAGGATACAAAATCCATCGATTTTGTTTACTCAATACTTAATAATGAAAGACAACCTTTTACCAGATACTTACTTGAAGATAAAGAAAGATTAGCAATCTATTCTTTTACAAACAATACAGAAGTACTAATGAATAACTTTTATGAGGATTATAAAAAGTATATTCAGGAAATACGACCAGTACCTAATGGAGCAGAATCAGAATCTGTAATTTACATTCCTTTACGCACATCAAAAACTGTGATTGGAGTAATTTCTGTTCAAAGTTTAAAAAAGAATGCCTATACTCCTTACCACTTAAATTTTATGCAAAACATTGCTAACTATGCCTCTATAGCAATAGGAAATGCATTAAAATATCAAGACCTTGTAAAAGAACAACAAGACCTTAAAGACGAACACAATCATATTTTGGATGAAAAAAAACAATTGACATCAGAAATGCAATTACTTGAAGATGCAAACTATGAAAAAACCAGATTACTAAGTTTATTCGCAAACGAAATACAAGAACCTCTTAATAAATCAATTGGCAAAATAGCTGTATTCATCACAAAAAACAAAGAGTGCACTGCTGATCAAATTAATTTCATAAACGAAATACAACAATCCCTAAAAAAGCAAAATGAAGTTATTTCAAAAGTTTTGGAAGTTCATAACATTGAAACGCATTCTTATGAATATATTCCCTCAAAATTTGAGGTAAAACAAACCATTATTAGTGCATTAACAATTCTTGAAAAAGAAGCTTCAGAAAGAAATATTAAACTTATCATAAGTGGTAAAGAACAAGAGATTTATTTAGACTTAAATCTATTTATTAAAATAATTGAAAATCTGATTTCTAATGCTATCAAATTCTCTCCTGATAATAAAACAGTTACAGTAATTATCAGCGAACTAAATCATAATCTTAGAATTGAAGTACACGATCAAGGTCCTGGTTTAACACAGAAGGAACAAAGTAAGATTTTTGAAAAATACAGTCACTTTAAAAAAGGAAATGAACAAGAAATAAGCTCTTCGGGTTTAGGTTTATATATTGTATATAAATATGTAAACTTTATGAATGGTACAATAAAATGTGAAAGTACAATAGGATTAGGAGCTGCATTCATTATTGAGTTCCCAATGACATAATTGCCATCATTGTACTGTGGCAAAGTTTTTGAATACCAAATAACTGTATTTAAAATTGATTTAGTATGGGCTTATTAATTATTTTTTTAGGATTTTTCCTTTTGAGCTGGATCGTGAGCTCAACCTTAAAATCAAAATTTAAGGCTTATTCAAAAGTTCCATTAAACTATGGAATGTCGGGTCGTGATGTAGCAGAAAAGATGTTACGGGATCACGGTATACACGATGTAAAAATCATATCGGTTCCCGGGCAATTAACCGATCATTATAATCCTGGTAATAAAACAGTAAATCTTAGTCCTGAAGTATACAATGGACAAAGTGTTGCTTCAGCAGCAGTAGCTGCTCATGAATGTGGACATGCGGTTCAACATGCTGTGGGATACGCTCCGCTAGAAATGCGTTCTGCTTTGGTACCTATACAAAACGCAAGTGCCAGAGTTCTTAATATCATTTTTATGGTGATGATTTTTGGTGGATTTTTATTACCAAATATTTTACCTTATACTTTAGGATTACAGATTGTGATAGCCTGTTATGCTATTTTTACACTATTTGCATTTATTACCTTACCCGTAGAAATTAATGCAACGCAAAGAGCTTTAGCATGGCTTAATAGCAGTGGAGTAGCTACTGGAAGTATTCACAGTAAAGCAACAGACGCATTAAAATGGGCAGCCTATACTTATGTTGTTGCAGCCTTATCTTCTTTAGTAACTTTAATGTATTATGTAATGATGTATCTTGGATCAAGAGATTAATCCGGGAAATAATATTTGCAGCCTCTTTTCTTTACAGGGAAGAGGTTTTTTGTAACCGTCTCCGCATACCCCCCCTTCAAAAAAATGCCCCATCAGATTTATTAATTTGATGGGGCGTTTTTTACTTTTATTCAGCCCATCTATCTGGAAGTAGGTTTCGGATTTGTTCACTTGTCATCTTTGGACTTTCTGCCAAACGCTGCATTACATCCTTGAAATAGGAAAATGTATTTATATTATTCAATCTGCATGAAATAGCTAGAGAATAAAGAATAGCAGTTCTACTGGCACCAGCATTAGAACCACAAAAAAGCGAATTACGACGACTAATGCTGATATAGCGCATAGGTCGTTCAATTATATTATTGTCCAGATCGTATTCGGTAGATATGATAATGTTGTAAATGGACTCTAATTCATTCAGACAGTAAGCTGTAGCTTTAGCTAATATGTGGTTCGGCAATATCTCAGGATCTTTTTCTATATCCCTGAGTTTCTTTTCTAACTTCATATATACTTTTAGCGAAGCTTCTTTCCATTTTTCTTTTGGTTTTTTCTTTCGGATACTATAAAATTGATTGTATAGGTTAATAACTTCGAGAGCTTCGGGTTGTTCCCCGATCTCTATAAATTTTCTTTTGCAATGTTGAACACAACCTAAGCGTATTGCTTTGGGATAATCCCATCCTTCTAAAACTTTGTATGAACTATATCCATCAGTCTGTACAACACCTTTATAATCCTTCGGTAGATAATTAGTGAAGACCGTCTTACTTCGTGAACCACTTTCATAAATGAACTGTATTAAATTGTTTTGGTGAGAAAAAGCACTCCAAAAATAACCCTTGCGACTTCCTTTATCACCACCTAATATAGTGTGGTAGGTTTCATCAAAATGAATGTAGGAATCAGCTAAAATAGCATTTTTGAGTACTGGCATTAATCTATCAAGTAACCCTGCTGATTTTTCAATTAATCCATGAGTGGTTGCCTTTGGAATGTCAATGCCCATCTCATTTAGGTATTTCATGATGCGTTCAACTGGTAAGCCGTACACATATCTTTGTTGAATCAGGTGTGCCAGCAATGAACTGTCAAAATTAGAATTCATGAAAGGTGTCATAGGGGCTTTGCCTTCGAAAAAATCATCGCCCATTCTATATTTTTTACAGTGGTAAATATGTTTGATAAGACGGGGTGGAATATACTCATACCTTATCACATCGCGATAAAACAGGTAAACGGCAGCCTTTTCGTCAAAGCTAGCATCGGAAGGCATAACATCTTCTACAAGCTCTTCGATATTATCATATACTTTTCTTTTGGCTCCATTATTACCTCTTTGTTTGGGAGTAGGAGCCTTAGGTGTATTCGCAGGTACAGATGTTGTATTCTTGCGTTTTTCGGTATTTTTAGGAAGGTTAATCTGTGCAAAGCGCTTCAGCTTTTCAGCACCTTTATCCTTCTCCAGAATCGCTGCTTTTAATGCAGTCAACTCTTTAGTAAGTTCTTCTACGGTACTCATTAACTTTGCATTTTGCTCCTTAAAAAAAGCCACTAACTCCTTGTCTGTCATGACATAAAGATACAAAAAAAGTGCGGTTTTACCATAAGAAAATCATACTATCTTCCATCTTTAATCTCTCTATATCAAAGAGTTAACTGGGCTTTTATCCGTAATTCGTTAGAGCTACTTTTGTGTTTTATGGCATTAACCATTTTGTCTAAAATATCATGTTCAAGCTCAATAAAAGCACCTTTTCTTAGTTGTTGTGGTAGCGTATAACATCCTAATTCCAGCTTTTTGTTATAAAGAACAAATCCTTCCCTTTGCCATCGTAGTACCTTGATAGATTTACGTGTCTTGCCAATGAAGACATACCCATCGCCATTGAGCGCATTCATATTTCCTGATATTTTTACCAGGTGATAAAGTGAATGAATTCCTTTTCGCATGTCGACTGGCTCGCAAAAAAAGTAAAAACGTGTATCCTCTGTGAAATTAAAAATCATAATGTATCCTTTGATGTGAGAAATATGGATACAAAGCTTCAAAGTTTTATCACATAAAACTATACGCCATTGTGGAGACGCTTACGGTTTTTTCTTTTACAGATTTTATTTTAAGGCATAAAAAAAGCTTCCTAGGATATTTTTATCAAATAGGAAGCTATCTTAAATCTATAAATAGACTCTTTGTCTCCGCGTATTCCTTACCCTTAGATAAGTACCTGGTTATTGGATGCATAACTTAATTTACCTTGATTAATCAACGAAATTACATAATTTAATCCCTTGGTTTGGGAAATTCTTAGTTCCTTAAAGATCTCACCAATATAAACTGGTTGTTCCTCGTTAACAAAAGAGATAATTTTCTCTTCAATTCCGATCTTTCCTGTGTCTTTCTCTTTACTCATTTTACTACTTTTTAAAAGGTTTATAATTATTTCATTTTTCTCAGTTTTGATTTAATGATTTAAAACTACTTTTATAAACGGTAAAAAGAAAGAATTTGTTGCTAATTTTTTGTTAAGTTTTGGTAAAGTCCTTGTTTTTTTGACAAAAACACGAAAAAAACGCACAAAAATCAGTTTCAACTCCTAAAAAATTGAATTTTTACTTAAATATTTGGATAAAAGTTGTGTTTTTAGCTTAACATCATTAGTTATGGCAAAAACCGATATTGTGGCACCTGAAATTGTATCCACATTTTTTCCTACTTCTAATTTTTGCTCTGCAGAATATCCTGAAAATTGTTTTAACCATCCTCTAGCTACAATTTCGTAACCATGTGTAGCTGCATAATTAAAAACTTTGACGCCCTCAACAATTCCCCTTTCATTAAAGCACACTAAATAATCAAAATACTCACTTGGTCCTTTTGTATTTGTATCAATAGAACATCCTCCTGCCCTGCAACTATTAACTCGTCCTATATAGACAATCTTTTTTTCATTCCCATTCACTTCAAAAAACTTGCCCATAAACAAACCTTTATTATTCAGGGAAACCAATTCGGTTCTGTCATCAGCTATTTTCCACAGACGATTAATTTCCTTCGAAATACTTTTATGATGATAATTTATTTCCTGCGATTTAGCAGTTCCTGCAAAAAACAATATAAATAAAGTTATAACAACATTTCTCATATTAAATACTTAATTAATACTGGGTTCAATAGATGAAATCAAACCCAGATATTAAACCTGTTTCTTTATAATATTAAAACATTAAACCAAAACCTGCATTAAACGTAGCTATTGATTTATTATCCGATTTCTTTTTTACAAATTGAACATCTGATTTAAATGCAACTTTGGGAGTAATTTTCCAGGTTAACCCTGAAGTAAATATTGTTGCAGCATTAGCTTTGCTTCTTACAACTCCTTCGTCTACTGCATTTTGTGTATCATACCCTTCGTATCTTACAAATGGAATCAATTGATCACTAATATTACTATTAGAATTAAACAAGTTATATCCTAACTCCACATAATATCCAATCATTGATTTTCCTAGATCATTAAGTACTAAACCATCTGCAGTAAATTCATTGTATTCTTTTGTATTTCCTAGCGAATTGTAGTACAGCTGTCCTTTTAATTGCCACCCGCTAGTAGCATATCTAAAATCTGCACCAATCATTGCAATATCAACAACTGACGAATCTGCAATTGCATCATCCACCTCATCATAAAGTACACTCTGCGACTTTCCAAAATAACCTGATAATCCTACGTTAAAATTTTTAATACCAAAATATTCTAACTTAAGTGCTAAATTTGGACTACTCATATACGATTCAGCACCCTTTTGCCGTCCTTTTCTTAAGCCATTTTTACCACTAAATTTTGCACCACCTTCAAATCCATTAAAACCATTCATTACATAGGCCTGGTAGCGAATATTTGCAGGCAAATAGGTTCCTGATAAGCCAATACCAATTTCTCTCCATGTTGTTGGCGCAATATACTTATCAACAAATGGCCTCTCCACTCCATTAAATGTATTGGGTTCATGATATTCATTAATTATTCCCATTGGAGCCAATAACAAACCAGCTCTCAAATTAATTCCTCTGAATAGTTTATATTGAAGAAAAGCTTGTTCTATATATACTTCGCTTACATGCTCGTATTCAATCTCAGAAATAAATTGTGTTCTTTCATTAAATTCATAACCAAGCAACATTACTACTCTGTGTACATCTAAAGTTGCATTGCTCTTTGAGTTACTTCCTAATGGCTGATTATAATGAACCTCGGCATATCCTCCAATGGTTAAATTTCTATCGTTCTTTAATAATCGTTCGGCAGAATTATCATACAGATTATTTGCCTTCTCTTTTTGAGCAAAAGACGATCCTGTTAAAACCAATAATGATAATAGAAAAAATATCCCCTTCATAATTTTATTATTTAATTAACTATTAATGCTTTTTCAAAATTATGGAATGGCGTTTTTACAAGAAATGGCCACATTTGGGTATTTTTATACGAAATAATGGAATTACTGAATTTAATCATCAATAATTCGACATACGAAACCTTTAAATTTTACATATACATCTAATATAGTGAACCTTACATCTATATACCATAATTAAACAACATAAAAACGCATCACTAACATTGGGTATTAATAAACTTCCAGAAAACATAAAGCCTGACTATAAGTCAGGCTTTATCAAAATATTATTTAAAACAATCAGAAGAATTCTAATCTTCCGATTTATTACTTTTGCGAAGAACTTTTCTGTAAGTATCGAGCAGTCTTTCAGAAATATATTCTACATCCAGATATTTTACTTTTTCTCGGCCATTGGTTCTTTTTCCAAATATTAAAGCTGTATCAACAGCTTTTGCTACAGCTTCCGGGTTTGCATCCGTAATATAACATCCGTCTACATCTTTAGTAATATCAATAACATCACCTACATCTGTGGAAACAATTGGAAGCGAACAGGCCATTGCTTCTTTTACAACATTGGGTGAACCTTCCCATTTTGAGGTTACTAATAATACATCTGCAGCATAGTAGTAAAATGGAACCTGATCCAATTCTACATTATTAACTACTGTTAATTCTACATCTTCAGTTTCAAGATGGCTCAATGCTTCACGAGCTAAATCAAAATTCTTCTCTTTTCGTTGAGGATCTGATACCCACAATACATGTGCAGAAGAATTAAAACCAACTTGACGTCTTGCAATTTCCCTGTCAATAGTATTAAAACGTGCAAAATCAATTCCGTTGGGAATAACTTTAGAGTATTTGATTTTTAGAACATTATACATCTTTTGGGATTTTACTATAGTAAAATCCCAAAAAGACCTTGCAAAAAGTCGAGTCAATAAAGATGTGGCTTTTTCCAATCGATAATCGGTTCCCATTAAAGAAACGACCAATGGCTTACAACCAGCAATAGCACAAGTAAATCCTGAATAACCAAACTGTGCATGAATTAAATCAAAATGATTTTCTTTTACGTATCTTTTAAGAGGCAATATATGCTTGGCATATGTCAATATTCCTTTTCCGGGTATATCATAATATTCTACGTTAACACCAATCTTTTCAAGAGCTGTACCTTGAGTTGTAACTAAGTGCTTACGAGCAAAAAGACCCTGACTACTGTAGACAATTAAAACTTTTAGGTTGCTAAAATCCACTATGAATAAATATTTGATGTATTGTAAAAGTAAGTAAATTATACTTAAAGCTACCAATACAAATAAACTAAAAGTTGAAACTAAAAAAAACAGCTTCCGTAATAAAGTTGATAAATAGTACCATTTTAATTATTAATCAATCTTATATTTATAGAAAGATGAATAAACATTTACTTCTTATTATTTCACTTATCAGTATTCTTGGATTTTTTTCATCGCCACAATTAACAGCTCAAAACATTGCAACCCAAAAACAAATAAGTTTTAACAAGGTTGACAGTATTAAAGTTGATGCAGACTTTTGTGTAGTAAAACTGACTGGATACGATGGAAACACTATTGAATTCAGTGGAGTTATTAAATCTGATGAAAATGCTGACCAATACAAATTAATTACAAAAAGTACAGGTAGTAAACTTAACATTGAAGTTCAAAAGCCATCTAGTTGGACTTCACACTGGGGAGAAATTGAACTTAAAGTTCCTAATGGATTAACTATTGAAATTACCTCTCAATCAGGTAAAGTTGACGCCACCTCTATTACAGTTAATAACCTGAACATTAAATCAAAATCGGGGCATGTAAATATTACAGACGTTAAAGGAAATATAGAAAGTAGTTCTCCGGCAGGTGATTTCATTGTTGACACTTTTGAAGGAAATATTAAATCAAGATCAAAAACAGGGAAAGTCATCCTAAGTAATGTCAAAGGAAACTTTAACTTAAGTTCAAACAAGGGCGACTATACCATCAATCAACTTGAAGGAAACATTAAAACTGATGGAGGCGCAGGAAATCAAGAACTAGAAAACATCAATGGCGACATTTCACTAAAAGCAACAAGTGGAGATATTAAATTATCACTTGCCAAGGGAAATATTACAACAAGAACTTTTGAGGGAAATCAAAAAATATTTCAATCAGAAGGGGTTTATGATGTACAAGCTTCAACTGGTGGATTAACCGGAACCAGAATTAAATTTACAGGTTCCTCATCTTTTACAACCTCTGAAGGTAATATTAAAATGCAATTGAATACAAAAACGGATTTAGCTTTTATATTAAAATCAGATAGCTCGTATTTAAGGGCAATGGGTAAATCAAAGAAAAAATCGTTAAAAGTTGGGAAAGGAAGCATCTTAATTACCGGAACCAGTACAACAGGTAGTCAAGCATATTATTAATAATATGAAAAAAGAGATACTAGAAAATACTATTATCTCTTTTTTATTATCTCTTTTAATTGTTGCCTAATATCAATGGTAGACCATCTTTACCTGAACCTACAACCACAACTTTTGCATTAGGCGATTCTGCTAATTTTAAAGTAGCATCAATTCCCTTTTGCTTAATAATATTTGGTGTTAAACTGGCATTAATAATTCGGTTATAATTAGCAATACCTTCAGCTTCAATCTCCCTCCTTTCAGCTTCACTTCTTTCTTTGTCTAACTTAAATTGATAAGCCAATGCTTCTTGTTCTTGCTGAAGTTTACTTTCAATAGCAGCTTTAATTTGTGCTGGTAATTGAATTGAGCGAATTAACAAAGCTCTTAACTCAATATTATTATCTTTTAAAACCTGAGATGTTTCTGATTCTATTAAATCCTCAACCTCTTTTCTTTTGGTAGAAAACAACTCTTCTGCAGTATATCGCCCTGTAACACTCCTTACTACAGAACGAACTTCGGGAATTACTAATACATTAACATATCCCTCACCGAATTTTTGATGCAACTGTCCTATTTTATTATAAACAGGATTGAAACGAACTGTAATATCCATATTTATCGACATACTATTTTTATCTAGTACATCCATTGTTTCTTCACGAGTTTGCTCTTTTACTACATAGGTTATTAATTGATTCCAAGGAGCAATAATAGCTAAACCCTCTGATTTTATATTATCAACATCTAAACCAATAGTGTAAGGCTTAAACACCACAGCTCGCTCTCCTGGTTGAATAATATGAAACACTCTACTACTAAATAAAAACAATAAAATTAGTCCTGCTACAAATATTCCCAGAATAATAGGTGATACTTTACTTTTCATAATTAATTAAGTTAATTTTTAACTGCATAATTGCATAAACTAGTGATAAAACTACTAAATAATATTTAAATCGTTTTTTAGCCATACTAAAGAATCAGGATATCTTTGTTCTGTAATACTCAAAAGCAAAGACTAAGTCTTTAAGTAAAGGTTATTTATTAATTGCTGGTTCTGTAATTTCTTTTGCCATTATGTTGGCTTTAGTAAATTAAATACCAAACATTAACTCTACAATAACAACGTTTGTTCTATTTACCGTGGGATTTGGCATTTTGGGAGTTTTAGCCATTACCAAAAAAATAAATCTAACTTTCAACAACTCCTATTTATTATTACTTAGAGGATTAACGGGTAGTTTTGCAGTATTTCTTTTATACTATACTATTCTATTGTATTGTAAATATTAGAGTTGGCAAAGCTACTGTTTTTGTATACTCATACCCTATCTTTGCAACTCTGTTAAGTGTTATAATTTTTAAAGAGAAAGTAATACCTATTTAATGGTTCTTTATAACTTGCTTTTATAGGTATTATCTTGTTATACATAAAAAACGGATTAGATATCAGTCAAATATCCACAAACCAACTATTAGCCATTGCAGGAGACATACTTTCTGCTATTTCTGTAATTCTTGTAAAAAAACTTCATCATACTGATTCTTCAACTTCTATCTTCTTTTCTCAAAGCTAAATTGGGTTTTGGTTATTTATATTTCCGGCAAATACGGTATCCTTAAACTGGAATAGTTACAATGTAATTATATTGATTGCCATTGGTATTATATCTGCAATTGGTCAATTAGTAATGACAGAAGGATACAAACATGTGGAGGTTTCAAAAGGCTCAACAATGTTTATGCTTATTCCTGTAATTAATATAATTATAGAATATTATATTTTTAACGAAGTGCTTACGTATAAAGAGTGGATTGGCGCAATAATGGTTATTATTGGTTGTATTGGGGAGGGGATTACACGAAAGCTTTAAAATTTAAGTTCTTTGGTCCACGGTAAAACATATTTATGAAGTTGCTATAAACTAAAAAAGGTTTTTCACCTTGATAAGTTATAATCTTTCCTTTGAGATTACTTACTCTTACCTGGTAAAAACCTTTCGTTTTACAAATGTAAAAGTATATGATCTATGTTAACTGCAGATAAAACCAAAGTTAACAAAACACTAAAACTATTTCTCATGCATATTAACAAGTATATTCTTTAATAATATTGATAATACAATAAGGATTTCATGTTTAAATTTTCTTCATTTGTCACATGAAACCTCATGAAATTTTTGCAATTACTCAATGTGCAATTATTAAAATTAATTTTACAGGTTCGTTTCATCCTGTTTTTTTGCATAAATTGTAAAAGAGTTATCATATTTGAGTCTCTAAAACAAAAAACATGCTGCTAAAAAGTATTAATCCCAATAGCGGAGAAGTTGTAAGAGAATACCCAGAATACCAATGGGAAGAAATTGACAACATTATTCGTAATGTTGATGCTTCCTATAAAACTTGGAAAAATACCAAGCTCGAATACAGAATTGAGAAAATTAAAGCACTCGTAAATTTACTCGATTTTAAAAAAGAGGGTTTAGCTTTTACTATTTCTGTTGAAATGGGCAAACCTATCAATGAAGCCAGAGCCGAAATTGATAAATGTATATGGGTTTGCAATTATTACTGCGATAACATTGAAGATTTCTTAAAAAAGCAATATATTAATACAGAGGCGTCCGAATCGTATGTTTCATTTCAGCCCCTAGGAGTTATTTTAGCTATTATGCCCTGGAACTTTCCTTTTTGGCAGGTTTTTCGTTTCGCAGTACCAGCTTTACTTTCAGGTAATACAGCCATATTAAAACACGCATCAAATGTTCCAAGCTGTGCATTAGCTATTGAAAATTTATTTATAGAAGCTGATTTTCCTGATGATATTTTCAGATGTGTTTTAGCTACTAATACGAAGGTAGAACGTATGATTGCTAACAAAAGAATTAAAGCCATTACACTCACAGGAAGCACTAAGGCAGGACAAGCAGTTGCTCAAACAGCAGGTAAATACTTAAAGAAGAGTGTTCTTGAGTTGGGAGGTAGTGACCCTTATGTTGTTCTAAATGATGCAAATATTCCTGAAGCGGTTGATATATGTGTTAAAGGACGATTACTTAACACTGGTCAAAGCTGTATTGGTGCAAAGAGATTTATTATTACAGAAAATGTATACGATGAGTTTGAAGCTTTATTTGTAGAAAAAATGATGTCTGCCACAATTGGTGATCCATTCGATGAAAACAACCAGCTCGGGCCTTTGGCTCGTGGATATATCAGAGAAGATTTATTAAGTCAGGTAAATAAATCCATATCCAAAGGTGCACTATTACTTTGTGGAGGAAAATTTATTGATACACCAGGATTTTTCTTCCCGGCGACAGTATTATCCAATGTTCTTCCTGGTCAACCTGCATATAGTCAGGAACTATTCGGACCTGTTGCATCTCTCATTAAAGCTAAAGATGAAACCGAAGCCATACACGTTGCCAATGACACAACATTTGGTTTGGGTGCCGCTATTTTTACAGCCGACATTGAGAAAGGCAAATATATTGCAGAAAATGAAATACAAGCCGGCTGCTGTTTTGTTAATGACATTGTTCGCTCCGATCCTCGTTTACCTTTTGGAGGAATTAAAGAAAGTGGCTATGGAAGAGAATTATCAATGTATGGATTACAAGAATTTGTAAACATTAAAACTATTTACGTTAAATAACCAGGTTATTCAAATCATTAATGAATTTTAAAGAAGCTCTGATTAAAGCCTCAAATATTTGTGCCCGACAGGAAAAATGTATTTCTGACATCGAAAAAAAACTATACGATTGGAAAGTTGAACCAGAAATTAGCAACCAAGTTATCGATCAGCTTATTAAAGAAAAGTTTATCGATGAGGAACGCTATGTAAAATTCTTTGTGAAAGACAAATTCACCTTTAACAGATGGGGCAAAATAAAAATTAAATGGCAATTAAAAGCTAAAAACATTTATGGCAAATATGTTGATGAAGTTCTAAACGACATTAATAAAGAAGAGTACAAAGATGCTTTGGCTCAATTATTGAAAAACAAAAGATCATCAATTAAGGAAACTGATAAATACAAAATTAAGAGTTCTTTGATTAGATACGCTTCATCAAGAGGTTTTGAACCAGACCTTATTTACCAGGTTATTGATGAAAATATTGAATTTTAAGATTATACTAAACCATTAAAATATGAACTATTCCTTCAACCAAAAATCTTTACGCTGCCAATTTATCATTTTGATTGTTTTCCCAATACTTTTTTCTTTCAATTCAATATCTGCAAAGAAAAAGCCTGACTGGGTAAAACAAAGACCAAATGATTCATCCTATTACATAGGAATTGCAAATGCTATAAAGCACGAAGGAGAAGTTACTTATCGGACTGAAACCCGAAATAAAGCACTTAAACAGTTAAGTTCAGAAATAAAAGTAAACATATCTTCCAATTCTATTTTACATCAGTTTGAAGATAATTATCAGGTTAAAGAAAAATTTGAATCCAAAACATACGAATCAATTGAGGCAACACTGGAAGGTTATGAAGTATTCACTTGGGAAAACAAAAAAGAATATTGGGTGATGATGCGTCTATCAAAAGAAAAATACGCACTCAATAAAAAATTAAAACTTGATAATGCAAAAAAAATAAGTGCTACATATTATTATGCAGGTAAAAAAGCAATTGAAAAAGGTGAAATATACCAAGGTCTATTGTCATACATACAAGCTATCAAGGCAATAAAAAATCATGTAGGAGAAGATTTATCATATAGAGATATAAATGGCAATATAAATTTGGGAGTAGACATCTTCAATGGGATTCAGGAAGGTTTAAAAAAAATAAATCTCGAACCTGAAAAAGATTCTTATATCGTTCAGTTTAGCAAAGAATTGACTGTTCCATTAACCCTAAAAGCCTTTTATTATAAAAAAACAGGAGAGAAAAATCCCATTACAAATCTTCCTTTGCAATTTCTTTTTACTAAAGGTGAAGGAGATTTATCATCTTCTGGTTTAACAAATAATGAAGGAAAAGCCAGGTGCGATGTTAATCGTTTTATTTCAAAACGAAAAAGTCAGGAAATTACTGCCAAATTTGATGCGTCTAAATTATACTACAGCGAAGATGATGAAACAAAAATACTTCTTCATGCATTCTTTCATGATGAATTTTTACCTTCTGCAAGATTTAATATTGAATTACAGAAATCGTCAGCGTATTTAGTTATTAATGAAGTTGTTTTTGGAGAAACACCCAACACAAAAACATTTAGTAATATAATGCGAGCCGAACTAGCTCAAAGTTATTTCAACATAACCAACAACAAAGATAGTGCGGATTTTATTGTAAAAATCAATTCAAACTTCGTTGCCGGAGATGAAAAAAAAGGGAATGGCTATGCATTGTATATTGTATTTGTTGAGTTTAATTTATCCATCACCGACAGTAAAACTCAAATGGAAATTTTTGCCGATGGCTTTAGCGGAGTAAAAGGAATGCTGCCAGGGAGTTACGAGCATGCTTTAAAAAATGCAAGACAAAAAGCTGAGAAAAGAATTATTGATGATATTTTCCCTAAAATGGAACAAATTAATTTATAATAAATTACCCTTTAAGTCATTATTTTCTCAATTTGAAATACCTACATTTACCAGCTTAATAATTTAAAATGGTAATAAGGCAATTTTCAAAATATATAAATATCATATTGTCAATGATATTTTGGGCTTTTTCCTTTGTGTGGGTTAAAGAAGCCTATCAATCTTTTGGTCCGGTGACAACAATTTTTGCTCGTCTGATCATTAGTACTGTTCTGCTTTTTTCAGTATTAAAAATCACAAAAAAACTAAAACCTATTCATAAAAGTGATTACAAGCTTTTTTTACTGTTAGCTCTATTTGAACCTTTTTTATACTTCATGTGCGAAAGCTTTGGTATAAAAATAGTTTCAAGCACATTAGCTTCGGTAATCATATCAACAACCCCTATTTTCTCTTCCATTTTTGCATTCTTGGTTTTAAAAGAACGATTAACGGCAATTAGTATAATCGGAATTATTATCTCTTTTACTGGCGTTAGCATCCTAATATTTGAAAATGGGTTTCAGCTTAGTTCACCAATATTAGGACTATTATTAATGTTTGGAGCTGTACTTTCTACAATTGGATATTCATTATCGCTTAAAAAGTTAGCTTCAAAATATCCACCCGTTAATATTATTGCATATCAAAACCTGATTGGAATATTCATGTTCCTACCTATTTTTTTAATTCTTGAGATTAATACATTATCAGAAATTGATTTTAAAATAAATGCAGCTTTGGCAATTCTACAATTAGCTATATTTGCGTCTTCAATTGCATTTATCTTTTTTGCAAAATCAATTAAACAATTAGGGGTAGCAACAACAAATATGTTCATTAACCTAATACCTGTATTCACTGCAATTTTTGCCTGGTGGATTTTAAACGATAAAATTGATTTACAAAAGGTATTTGGAATAGCCACTGTAATTACAGGATTATTTATTTCTCAAATTAGAATTAAAAAGCATGGAGCTTGATTTGGAGCGATATAAAGAAATGGCCTTAAATAAAGCCAAAGAAAATAAGGCGTTTACTACTCGTTTAAGAAAAAAGAAACCTAAAACTCTTGACGATTCTGTTATGAATGCGCATTATGAAGCATTTGAGAAAATTGACTGCCTGGAATGTGCAAATTGCTGCAAATCTATTAGTCCTATTATTATTGACAGAGATATAGACCGGATTGCCAGGCATCTTAAAATGAAAAGGTCAGACTTAATTGACCAATATTTTGAAATTGACGAGGATGAAGATTATGTATTTAAAGAAACGCCTTGTCCGTTTTTAATGCCCGATAATTATTGCATGATTTACGAAGTAAGACCTAGAGCATGCAGAGAATATCCTCATACCGATAGAAAACGATTTTATCAAATTTTAAATCTCACCTACCGAAACACTTTTGTATGTCCTGCTGTTTATGAGGTATTAGAAACATTAAAAACAGAATATTAGCAATCTCAGTGTCATTGTTAACATACTAAAATTGTAAATTTGTCGTTGTAATGGAGATGGTAAAAATAAATATGAAAAAGCTACATTTAATAGTTTTATGCCTTATTATATCTCAATTAACAAAGGCACAGTTTGGAGGTGAAAGTACTTACGATTTTTTAAACCTCACAAGTTCAGCTAAAGTTGGAGCTTTAGGTGGCACCAATGTTTCTATTAATGATAGTATTGGCGATTTAAATTTCGTGTTTCATAACCCTGCGCTACTTAAGGCAAATATGAATCAGGCCTTGGCTTTGAACTACGTGCCATATATTGCAGATATAAACTATGGATATGTGGCCTACGCTCAACATTTTAAAAATCTGGGTACATTTAGTCTAGGGATACAAAATGTTAATTACGGAAATTTTACCCGAACCAATGAATATAAAGAAATTCTGGGGACAGCATCTGCAGCTGAATATGCTTTCATTCTTACCTACGCACGTCAACTCAGTCCAAATATTTCGATGGGAATGAGTATCAAGCCTGTTTACTCAAAATTTGATGCCTATACTTCATTTGGTTTAGCTACCGATTTTGGTTTCAATTACAACAGAAAAGACAAACATTTTTCATTGGGAATTGTACTCCAAAATCTAGGGTCTCAAATATCTTCTTATGCAGAAACAAAAGAAGATATGCCTTCTGATTTACAAATTGGTATTACTAAAAGATTAGCTCATGCGCCTTTTCGATTTTCAATTACAGCACAAAACTTGCTTGACTGGGACTTAACATATAGCGGTTTCGAAAAAGCAAGTTCCTCAGCTTCATCTGAAGATGTAAATGAAGCATCTTTTGGCGATAAATTTATGCGACACATGGTTATTGGTGTAGAATTTCTTCCTGCCAAAAACTTCCATATTGATTTTGGATACAACCATCGTAGAAGAAAAGAGCTTGGATACCAAGAAAAGATGTCAACTGCAGGATACTCATGGGGTTTTGGCTTTAGAGTATATAAATTTATGTTTTCCTATGGGTCAGCTCGTTACCACTTAGGTGGCAGTTCCAATCACTTTTCTATTACTACAAACCTCTCAAATTTTTAATATAAAAATTCCTGATAATTTAGGTTAAAGTCAAACAATCATAGTATTTTTACCAGCTCAAAATTATCAGAATGACTATAAAAAAATCAAAGCTAGTTATTGCTATTGATGGGTATTCATCGTGTGGTAAAAGTACAGTAGCAAAAGACCTTGCAAAACTTCTCAATATTATTTTCATCGATTCCGGAGCCATGTATCGTTGTGTTACACTTTATGCGCTCGAAAATGGAATTATCAGCAATGATAAAATTGATGAAGATAAACTTAAATCAGCCTTAGATCGTATCTCCATCTCATTTAAATTTGAAGCTGCAAGCAAAACAAATGAAACCTATTTAAATGGTGAATTAGTTGAACGCAAAATACGAAGTCTGGAAGTGAGCAGCCATGTTAGTTCAATAAGTGCCATTGGTTTTGTAAGAAAAAAGATGGTTGAACTTCAGCAGAAAATGGGAGAAACAGAGAGCATTGTTATGGATGGTCGAGATATAGGAACTGTTGTTTTTCCAAATGCAGATTTAAAACTATTTATGACTGCTTCTCCTGAGATTAGAGCTGAAAGAAGATTTCAGGAATTTCAGGAAAAGAATGAAAACATTTCTTTCGATGAGGTTTTAGAGAATGTAAAATCAAGAGACCATATTGATGAAACAAGAGAAGAAAGTCCGCTAAAAAAAGCTGACGATGCTGTTGTTTTAGATAATGGTAAAATTGGGAAAGAAGAACAACTGAATTTTATTGTTGAAGAACTCAAAAAAAGAGATTTAATACAGTAAGTAGTCTATTAATTGTTAAATAATTTTAAATAAGATTCTTATAATCTTATAAGCAATAAATAATTTATTTAAAAGTGTCATCTTTGAATATTGAAATCGATCCATCATCTGGTTTTTGTTTTGGTGTGGTAAAAGCCATTGAAACAGTTGAAAACGAATTGGATAATAATGGTATATTATATTGTCTTGGAGATATAGTTCATAACAATATGGAAATGGATCGCCTCAGAAACGAGGGGATGATATCGATTAATAAAGACGAATTAAACGAGATTAAAAGCAACAAAATATTTATCCGTGCCCATGGAGAACCCCCAGAAACCTATCAACAGGCCAAATCCAGAGGTCTTACTATAATTGATGCCACGTGCCCGGTTGTTTTAAAACTTCAGAGTAGGATTAAAAAATCCTGGGAACTTTTAAAACAAAAAAACGGACAGGTTATTATTTATGGTAAGAAAGGTCATGCTGAAGTAATTGGCTTAATGGGGCAAACCAACAATGAAGCTTTTATTATTGAATCGTTGGATGAAGTATCTAAAATAGATTTAAACAAACCAACTCATTTGTATGCTCAAACAACAAAGAGCATAGATGTTTTTAAAGAAATCAATGAATATCTCTCTAAAAATATAAAACCAGGAGTTGAGTATAAATCATTTGATACAATTTGTCGACAAGTTGCCAACAGATTGCCTAAAATGACCACTTTTGCCCAAAAGCATCAGTTAATCATTTTTGTTGGAGGAGAAAAAAGTAGTAATGCCCAAATGCTTTTTAATCAATGTAAAAAATCCAATGAGCAGTCATATTTTGTAAGTAATAAGAACCAGATTGATTCAAATTGGTTTAAAGTATTACCAAAATCGGTTGGAATTTGTGGAGCAACATCCACACCGCCTTGGCTAATGCAACAGATTGCAGAGGAAATTAGAAAAATAACAAAAGACAAATAAATATGGGACAAGTAAAAAAAATTGGTGTACTTACCTCAGGGGGTGATGCACCTGGAATGAATGCAGCAATCAGGGCTGTAGTAAGGGCAGCTATTTACAATAAACTTAAAGTCGTTGGTATAAAACAAGGATACCATGGTTTAATACATGATTATATTGAACCAATGACATCCAGATCAGTAAGTAACATTATTCATCAAGGTGGTACGATTTTAAAATCTGCACGTAGTCAAAGCTTTAGAACTCCAGAAGGCAGAAAAAAAGCTTTTGAAAACCTACAGAAACACAATGTAGATGCTTTAGTTGTAATTGGCGGAGATGGAACTTTTACTGGAGCTAGACTTTTTGGACAAGAACATAACTTTCCCATTGTAGGTGTTCCTGGTACAATTGATAACGACCTTTATGGTACTGATTACACGATTGGATACGATACCGCTTTAAATACAGTAGTTGAAGCAGTTGATAAAATCAGAGATACTGCCAGTGCACACAGCCGTTTATTTTTTATTGAGGTAATGGGGCGTGATGCTGGTTTCTTAGCATTAAGAAGTGGTATTGCTTCAGGAGCAGAAGCTATTATGGTTCCGGAAATAGATACTGACTTTCAACAACTGAATAAATTCCTTGAAAAAGGAATGAGAAAAGATAAAAACAGTAGTATTGTACTAGTTGCTGAAGGTGAAAAAATTAGTGGTGGTGCTATTCAAGCAGCAGAAAGAGTTTCTAAAGAATATCCTGGATATGATACTCGTGTTACCATTCTTGGACATATTCAAAGAGGAGGAACACCATCAGCTTTCGACAGGGTTACAGCAAGTAGGTTAGGCGTTTCTGCCGTTGAAGCACTTATTGACGATCAAAAAAGTATTATGGTTGGTTTAGTTAATAAAGAAGTGGTTCATGTACCTTTTAACCAGGCATTAAAACACAAGAAAAAGTTAAATCCAACATTATTGGAATTAACTGAAGTATTATCGATTTAACGATTCCAGAATATAATACTAAAAGCTGTTTCATTTACGAGACAGCTTTTTTCAATTATTTATAGCAACTACAGGATCTAATTTACTGGCACTGTTTGATGGTATATATCCACTAACCACACCTAAAACAACAGAAATAGCAACGCCTCTAAAGATATTCCAGAATGTTAAGTGAACACCTAAATCCATTGCACTATTAACTCCTAGTGTAATAAGAAATATGATCAACAAACCAACCATTCCGCCCAATAGGCTTAAGAATATACTTTCAAATAAAAACTGCATCAAAATAAACTTTCTTTTAGCTCCTAAGGCTTTCTGAATACCAATAATACGAGTTCTTTCTTTTACTGAAACAAACATAATATTAGCAATACCGAACCCTCCAACCAAAATCGAAAAACCACCAATTAACCATCCTGCTAAATCAATAATTCCAAACAATCCATCAAACTGTTTTTGAACAATACTAATCTGATTCAGCGCAAAAGTATTATCCTCCGAGGGTTTTATTTTTCGTTCCGATCGCAGTATACCTTCTAATTCCCCCTTTAGATCATCAACACTAACACCTTCTTTTGCCTTAACAATAATAAACGGATCGACTCGATCACTACTGATATTAAACAATCCTTTTGCATAATTAATTGGGATAATTATATTTTTATCCAGACTGTTTCCAAACATATCTTCGCCTTCTTTACGCAAAACACCAATAACCGTTAGTTTTCTCCCCATCATTTTAACTCGCTTTCCAATAGCATCTTCTCCCTGAAATAACTCAGAAGAAATATCACTACCTAATAAAACCACATTAGTACCGTTATTAAACTCAAATGGAGAAAAATAACGACCATTATCGATTTCAAAATTCCAGTTTTTATCAAAGCTTGAAGAAACACCAAAAACCCTGACATTTTCATATGAATTATCCTGATATAAAACGGTTTTACTAGCACCAATACAAAAAGTTGATGCTTCCGCAAACTGAGATCTCTTTTCTATAATTTTTTGTTCATTCAATTTTGGAACCGGGCGATTAAGATATCTCCACCAAGGATATTCACTTTCCCCTTCTGGTTGTGTCCATGGCCACTTCTGTACATAAACCACATTCTCACCTAAGGATTGAATACTATTCTTAATTTTAGTTTCCAAAAAATCTATTAAAGTAAAAACGGTAATTATAGAAAATATTCCAATTGTAACTCCACTCAAAGTAAGGATAGTACGTAGTTTATTCGCCTTTAGTGCATTGGCAGCAAATAAAATACTCTCCCTTAAAAATTTCACATACAAAATCATCTAAACAATATTATTACGATATGTATTATACACTTTTAACTCAAAATTAATCACTTATAAAACTATGAATAAAATCAATTAGTACCTTGATAAATGTGCTTATTTTCTTAATTTTGCCGCAAGTCCAGAATTTTCGTGTAAAAATTTATTAGTCAAAGCATAAAAAGCTATTGAATTTTATAATAAATTGCGATATCTGTGATTTAATCTTATTACATTACATTGCATAATTAAATTAAAATGAGTAGCTCTAAAAAAATTAAATCCGCTCTTATTTCGGTATTCCATAAAGATGGATTGGATGAAATTATTAAAACACTAGATAAGCAGGGAGTTCAACTTTACAGTACCGGAGGAACAAAAACCTTTATTGAAGATCTTGGAATTAAAGTTACTGCTGTTGAAGACATTACTGGATACCCTTCAATTTTAGGAGGAAGAGTAAAAACTCTTCACCCAAAGGTTTTTGGTGGAATTTTAGCTAGAAGAGAAAATAATTCAGATAAAGAGCAACTTGGAGAATTTGAAATTCCAGAATTGGATTTAGTTATTGTTGATCTATACCCATTTGAGGCAACTGTAGCTTCTGGAGCTTCAGAACAAGATATTATTGAAAAAATTGATATCGGTGGTATTTCATTAATTAGAGCTGCTGCTAAAAATTATAAAGATGTTGTAATTGTTCCTTCTCAAGCACAATACCAGGATTTACAAAAAATTCTTATAGAGTATGATGGAGTAACAACAATTGAGGAAAGAAAGAAATTTGCAGGTGCAGCTTTTGCTGTTTCTTCACATTATGATTCTGCAATCTTTAATTACTTCAATCCTGAAGCTGATGATATGGAACGCATCAGTTTAAATGATGGTGATGTTTTACGCTATGGTGAAAATCCTCATCAAAAAGCAACTGTATATAAATACAACAATATAAAAGAAGGTGCATCTTTAGCTAATGCAAACGTATTACAAGGTAAAGCACTTTCATACAACAACATGCTTGATGCAGATGCTGCATGGAAAGCTGCCAGTGATGCATATCATTCAGTAACTCATATTGAAAACAAACAAGCTGTTGCAGTTATCAAACACCTAAACCCTTGTGGTTTAGCTGTTACTGATGACATCACAAAATCTTTAGAATTGGCCTGGGCTGGTGACCCAATTAGTGCTTTTGGTGGAATTATTTGCTTTACAGGTACAGTTACTGGTACTATTGCAGAATGGTTTGCTAAGCGCTTTGTTGAAATCATCATTGCTCCGGAATTTACTCCTGAAGCATTAGAAGTTTTTGCTAAGAAAAAGAACTTAAGATTACTTGAAACTCCTATTAAAAACGAAATTACTGGTGAAAAATTAATTCGTTCTGTAAGTGGAGGTATTCTTGTACAAGATGAAGATGAAGGTGTAGATAACGAGTTTAAAAATGTAACTAAACTTGAGTTTGATGCCACAAAAATGGAATTAGCTAAGTTTGGTATTACAGCATGTAAACATTTAAAAAGTAATGCTATTGCAATTGTTACTCAAAATGAAGATGGTTCATTTTGGTTAACAGGAGCAGGTATGGGACAACCAAACCGCTTAGATAGCTTACGTCACTTAACTATGCCACGCTTTGATTTGAAAGAAGGCGTAGATATTAAGAATTCAGTAGTTATTTCTGATGCATTCTTCCCATTCCGCGACAGTATTGAAGCTGCCAACGAATACAATGTAAAATATATTGTTGAACCAGGTGGAAGTATTCGTGACGAAGAAGTTATTGAAGCTTGTAACGAGTTTGGAATAGCAATGCTATTCACAGGAAAACGTCATTTTAAACATTAAAAACCCGAACCTTATGGGATTTTTTTCATTCTTATCTCAAGATATTGCAATTGACCTGGGTACAGCAAATACAATCATTATTCATAATGATAAGATTGTAGTTGATGAACCTTCTATCGTTGCACTAGACAGGCGAACTGATAAGCTGATGGCTATCGGTGAAAAAGCGCGTCAGATGCACGGTAAAACACACGATAATATCTATACTATCAGACCACTAAGAGATGGTGTTATTGCCGACTTTAACGCTGCTGAGCAGATGATAAGAGGCATGATCAAAATGATTAACACCAACTCCAGATTATTTACACCATCATTAACCATGGTTATTTGTATTCCATCAGGAAGTACAGAGGTGGAAATAAGGGCGGTACGTGACTCTGCTGAACATGCGGGAGGTAGAGAAGTATATATGATATACGAACCAATGGCTGCAGCATTAGGTATTGGTTTAGACGTAGAAGCTCCGCAAGGAAATATGGTTGTAGATATAGGTGGTGGTACAACTGAGATTGCAGTGATCTCATTAGGTGGAATTGTTACCAATAAATCAATTCGCATTGCAGGTGATGATTTAACTGCTGATATTATGGAATACATGCGTCGTCAGCACAATATCAAGGTTGGAGAAAGAACAGCCGAAGAGATTAAGATCCATGTAGGTTCTGCACTACCTGAGTTAGAAACTCCTCCTAATGATTATATCGTTCAGGGGCCTAACCAGATGACTGCATTACCAATTGAGGTACCTGTATCATATCAGGAGATTTCTCATTGCCTTGAGAAGTCAATTTCTAAAATAGAAACTGCCATCTTAAGTGCTCTTGAGCAAACTCCTCCTGAGTTATATGCAGATATTGTAAACAATGGTATTTACCTTGCTGGTGGAGGTGCCTTATTACGCGGTTTGGATAAGAGGTTAACTGATAAAATTAATATTCCTTTCCACATTGCAGAAAATCCATTACACGCTGTTGCACGTGGAACAGGTATTGCGTTAAAAAACAGACACAAATTCTCATTCTTAATGAGATAACAACATTTTTACTTTATAAGAAAGACTGGATGCAAATCCAGTCTTTTTTATTTTAATAACAAAACGAAGTTCTACAAGTAATTTATTTATAATGCTGTAATATTAGATGCTGTTAATCAAACTCTAATACAATAACACACCATAGTAAGTATTCCACAACCAACCGCTTTAATTTTTTTCCTATTTTTGGGCCTAGAGCTATAACTATGACAATGAGAAAATTATTTTGTTTTATTACCTTACTCCTTCTGGTATATACCAGTACCAAAGCACAAAGTATATTGGATAAGATAAACAAATATGAAAAAGCTGTTTTCTCCATTTCATCTTATACAAAGGATGGTTCTCTAAATTATACAACTTCGGGCTTCTTTATTAGTCCTGATGGAATTGCAATTGTTCCTTCAAAAGTATTTCTAAAAGCTGATTCATTAACTCTAACACTTAAAAATGGACGAGTTTATGGTGTTGACAGAATACTTTCGACACATAAAATGGCAAATCTTGCCTTAATCAAAGCCAGAGACCACCGTGGCAAAGGATTTGAATACATCATCCCTTCTCAAAAAACGGAACGAAATCAAAATGAAGTCCTGATTCTATCTCATCCCAACGAAACAGAGGAAGGAGTTTCATTAGGTAACATTTTAAAAGTTTTTCAGGCACCATATTTAGATCGTGTGGTTGTTGTAAACTCCAATTTCGACCGAATGTCTATAGGTGCTCCTGTAATTAACAACCAAGGTGAGTTAGTTGGTATTGCTGGATATTTAAGAGAGTCCGGTACTCGTTATTATATGAGCACTCATATTTTAAATGACTCATTATGGGTAAATCATCCTTACAACAATTGGAAAAAATCAGTATATCACAATCATTTTTCTGCACTCCACCCTCATATGCACGAAGGAATCATTCGCTTTTTAAATGAACAATGGATTGATGCAGCCAAAAGCTTCAGTTTTGAAATAAGAAACTGCCCTGAGAATATAATTGCATATATTTTCAGAGGGGAAGCCAGACGCAGATATGAAAATTACGTAGGGATGCGGGCTGACATTCAAAATGCCAGGCAACTTAATCCCAACCACTTTTTAATAGATTATTTTGAAGCTGAATATCTTCTTCGAGAAAAAAGAAAAGACGAGGCTTTTGTTAAGTTTATTTCGAGCATTGAACAGTATGATTCGTTTTCCCCATCTCTTGTGGACTTTGGATTATTAGCAGTTGAACTTCATAGGGATATTGATACTGCGCTGAAATGTTACAATAAAGCTATTCAATGCACACCTTTATATGCCAATGGATATTATGAGAGAAGCAGACTTTTACAGCAGTATTTAAACAATGATACGCTAGCGCTTGAAGATATAAATAGAGCGATTAGTTTGAACAAGATGCTACCTGGTGCGTACTCTATTAGAGGAACATTAAAAATTCAAACTGAAAACTATTTAGAAGCAATAGCTGATTTTGATCGAGCTTTAAATATTGATTCCAATGACACTCATGCTTTATTCAACAGAGGGGTGGCCTATTTTAACCTTGGCATGAAAGAAAAGAGCTGTCGCGACTGGGATAAAGCAGGACAACTTGGTCACTTTAAATCTGTAAAATATATGAGCAGATATTGCAATAAAGTCACATCAAAAGGCTCCAGGCGTTAGTCTTCTAAACAATAAACAATTACATTTGTCCAAAAATTATTTTCTATGACTACTATTGAACAGCTAAAGGAATTAGCGGGACGTCAGCTGGCGTTAAGGAGGTATCTTTGACATTGATCGCAAGAAAATTGAAATAGAAGAAGAAGAAATGCGATCTCAAGCTCCTGATTTTTGGGATGATGCAAAAGCTGCTGAAATTCATATGAAAAGCCTAAGGGAGTTAAAAGCTTGGGTGAATGATTATGAAGAAATTGAAACACTCATTGAAGATATTAAAGTTCTTTTTGACTTTTTAAAAGAAGGTGAAGCTTCGCAGGAAGATGTTGATGAGCAATTTGAAATTGCACTTAATAAAACAGAAGCTCTAGAACTAAGAAATATGCTTCGCCGCGAAGAGGATAAACTTGGTGCAGTACTTAAAATTAATGCAGGTGCCGGAGGTACAGAAAGTCAGGATTGGGCAGAAATGCTTATGCGAATGTATATTCGCTGGGGTGAAAAGCATAAGTATAAGGTAAAAGAAATGAACTACCAGCCGGGTGATGATGCTGGCATAAAGACCGTGACATTACAATTTGAAGGTGATTTTGCATATGGGTATTTAAAAAGTGAGAATGGTGTTCACAGACTGGTACGACTGTCGCCCTTTAATGCGGCCAATAAACGTATGACCTCCTTTACATCCGTTTTTATTACTCCACTAATTGATGATTCTATTGAAATTGAAATCAATCCGTCGGAAATAACCTGGGAAACATTTAGGTCTGGTGGTGCTGGTGGACAGAATGTAAACAAGGTTGAAACAGGAGTAAGACTTCGACATGCACCTACCGGAATAATCATTGAAAACACTGAATCCAGATCCCAGTTAGGAAACAAGGAAAATGCCATGCGACTATTAAAGTCCCAGCTTTATGAAATGGAGCTCCGTAGACGAATGGAGGAACAAAATAAAATTGAAAGCAATAAAAAGAAAATAGAATGGGGTTCTCAAATTCGATCCTATGTATTCCAACCATACAAAATGGTAAAAGATTTAAGGACGAGTTGTGAAACCTCAAATGTTCAGGCTGTAATGGATGGTGAAATTGATGATTTTATTAAAGCTTATTTAATGGAATTTGGTGGAACTGAAGAAAATTAAATTGTTTTCAAAGTACATTGAATTTTTAATTAAAGACGAATTACTAAAAACACATTGCTATGATTATGTATTTGCACAATCCCCGATGTTCAAAAAGTCGTCAGGGTTTAGAATATTTAAAAGACGAAAAAGGTATTACACCTATGGTTGTTAAATACCTTGATACTCCTTTAAACTTTGAAGAACTCAGTCAAATTTTAAAGAAATTAGGTATGAAACCTGATGAATTGATTCGAAAAAATGAAGATTATTATAAAAAAGAAATCAAAGGGAAAGATCTTTCGAACGTGGAATTAATTCAAGCGATGGTTGATAATCCGAAACTTATTGAACGCCCCATTATAATAAATGGATCAAAGGCTGTTGTTGGCAGACCAGTTGAAAACATTGATACTATTTTATAGTTAAAATTAGGTGGGGCCTATCGTGCCCCTCTTTTTATTTATTGCCTAAAAAGCGATATGTTTCTTCTGGTAAATCCTTCACAGCTAATATCATCAATCCGTCGAGACTATCATTAAAATTTGGATCAACATTAAACCCAATAATTTTCGCATTTTGCCTGATATATTGTTTTAGTAAAACGGGAATATTCAGATAATCCGGTTCAATTCCGGATATAAACCTATCTAATTGTTGCATATCCCCTTTATTTCTTTCCAGAATCACTTCAATAGATTCAGGATCTGTTTTAATCTTAAATTCTTTCTTAGGCTGTACATATTTTGCTAATTCATAATCAAAGTAATACCTCTTAATAAAAGCGATAAGAAGATCTTTAGAAAATCTTGAAAAATCATTACTTATACTAACTGGGCCTATTAAATATTTCACATCCTTATTTTTCACTAAAATATTCAATATCCCTTGCCACAGCATAAATAAAGGAAGAGTTTTTTGCTGAAATTCTTTAATAACAAAAGATCTTCCAAGCTCAATTGATTTTTCCAAAACAGGAAGCATCTTTTCATCTAAATCGAACAAGCTATTTATATAAAATCCGTTAATTCCTTTCTGTCTGGTAACCTTACTCCCAAAACCTACCCGGTATGCTCCAACTATTTGATTTGTGATTCTTTTATAAATAAACAGTTGTGAATAATAATCATCATAACTATCTAAATCGATCTTTTGATTTGTTCCTTCACCTACATCTCTAAAAGTAACTTCTCTTAAACGCCCTAACTCTCTGATTATATTAGGTATATTTCTCGACTCTGTTAAATAAACTTCAAATCCTGACTTCTCAAATAATAAATCTTTCCTTCTTATTTTTTCAACTTCTTGTTCAATTAATAAGGGAGAAACTGGCAGTATTATTTCAGCTGGCTTTCTATTAATTCTTTTTATCCTCTTTATTTTGTTTGTTGACTTTAATGCAAACAAACACGCTCTCAAATACTTTCCTTTTTTTTCAATATTAGCTAGTTCATTTAAAGTATTAGGATAAATTGGTTTTCCAATACGGACATGTATGGTTTTATTTTCCATTTTAAAGAACTCAGAAGGAATGGATAAAGTACGTAAATAGGGATGTACCTTACCCAACAAATGGAATTTTAAACTATTATGTCCTTCAAAAAACATTGGAATAATAGGAACATTAGCTTTTACTAAAAATTTAATAACACTACTATCCCATTCCTTATCTTCAATTTTGCCTAAGCCCTTTTGCATTGTTGACACTTCACCCGCAGGAAAAATACCCAGAGGATGACCCGATTTTAATTGACTCAGTGCCTTCTTTAAACCTTGAATATTGTTTTTACTCTTATTTTCAAATGGGTTTAAATCAATAAATGCATTACTTAATGAAGGTGCAATATCTTTAAGAAAAAAGTTTGCCAAAACTTTAAATTCTGGATATATTTGATTTAATGTCTTTATCATTATTATTCCATCTAAAAATCCAAATGGATGATTTGACATAACAATAAATGGCCCTGATTTTGGTATATTTTTTATTTCTGTTTCAGGAATGCTTACATGTATATTTAGCTGTTCAAGCACTTTATTAATGCATACAGATTCACTAACATGAGCAGATATATTTATTTGTTTTACAAGGTCATTAATCTTATTGATTTTAAGATAATTAAACAACATTTTTTGCGCTGTTAAATTTTTTATATTAAATATCCCAGCCTCTTTTAGACTTTCTGTTGTTATTTGATTCATTGATTTAACTTTGACAAATTAAGCAAAAGCAGGTTCTTCTATATTTATTTTACTATGAGCTTTAACAATTGACGAAATAATCCAATCTGTATCGTTACTATATTCCACATTTACAACTTTACTCTCCTGCAACCATGTCCTAAACAAATCTTCATTGATTTCATCTAATTTAGAAAACACAGGCACTCCCAAAGATTGCAACATTGCCGCATTACATTGTTGCTCATACTGTCCTGTCATTGGAATTACACACAATTTCTTTTTTAAAAACAAAGCTTCAGCAGGCGTTTCAAAGCCTGCATTACAAAATACTCCAATAGAACTGGCCATACTTTTAACAAACTCATCTTTATTCACTGGCTGAATATTCACATTCCCAATAATCTCTTCCTTACTACAGTGTTTAGAAAAAACATCCCACTTTACCTCTATAAATTTTGAAAAGAATGCTACTATTGCTTCATTAGAATAAGAAGGTAGATATACCGTAAAATGGTTTCCTTTTGTTGAGTTTAACGCTCTTACTCCATTTCTTATTACAGGTGTAAAAATATCATGACCTAACTTTTTAAAATGAAATCCATAGTGTTTTGTTGCAGGAGCATAATACTTAAGAACAGCTCTTCCAAACACACTTTTAAAATATGGTTGAGGCGCACTTTTGTGCAATACTGCAGCCTGATGCGAAATACCAATGCATTGTTTGGCTTTTAATTTACAAGCCCATGCAACGACAGGTTCAAAGTCGTTTATCACTAAATCATAATTACGAACAGGAATTTTAATGATCTCTAACAAAAAGTTTATAAAGCTTATGTTTTTTATCGTCTTCCAAAAATCAACTCCACCTTTTTTACCAAAAATAAAACCAGCTCCATGAAACCGATATTTTATTTCCCATGGCAAAGTGATATCACATTGATTTCCGCTCAATACCAAGTCAACTTCTCCATATTTTTGTAAAACAGGAATAACATCCAAAGCTCTAGCTACATGCCCATTTCCTGTACCCTGAATTGCATAAAGTATTTTCATAACAGTAAAAATTAGGTTTAATCACTTAAAACATCCTGAAACATGGTTTGAAACAATAATTTATCCGATACCAAAATTTGATCTGCATCATCAATAAGATCGTCATCATTTAAAATAACATCTTGCTCATTAAAATAAACCAAATGCCAATCGTTATTCTCAAATTCCAGAGCCGTAAGGTTTTCAACCCAATCACCAGAATTCAGATACATTACCTTACCGTTCTCATTTTCTATAAACTTTTTGGCTGGCCAATGAATATGCCCACATATAGCATACTTATATCTCTTGCTTATGGCTAATTCTGCTACTGTTCTTTCAAACTTTGTAGTAATATCATCTCTTTTAGACTTTACCATTCGTTTTATATCACGAGATAAAGAGATTCTCATTTTTCCGAATAGTGCTAAAAATCCATTCACTATTTTATTTATAATGGCAAGAAGTGCATAGCCTGTTGCGCCTAACTTAGCTAACCACTTTGAGTGATGCATTACAACATCAAAAGCATCTCCATGAAAAATCCAGCTTTTTGCACCATTAATATTAAGCACTACCTTATTAACAATAGAAAAATTACCTACTGTAGTACCGACAAAACGTCTCAAAGCCTCATCATGGTTTCCCAAAACATATTGAACTTTTGTTCCTTGCTCCATCATCTTTATAATCTGACGAACAACTTTTAATTGAGCTTTTGGGAAATAGGATTTTGAAAATTGCCAAATATCAATGATATCTCCATTTAAAATTAAATGATCTGGCTGAACTGATTTTAGGTAAGTTAGTAATTCCTTTGCATTACAACTTCTTGTTCCCAAGTGCGTATCTGAAATGACTACCGCATTTAATCTTCTGGGATTTTTTTTAGATTTCGTATTCATTCTGTTCTTCAACAATTAATGAAACAAATCTAATAGAGAAGCAAAAACTTTACATGAACTTAAAAAGAAGAAATTGTAAACATTAACAGACTGATTACATTAACGTAAACATTACATACACAAATAATTAACACCTATTTAAAGTGTCCTGAAAATAAATGTAATATAAGTTCAAAATTTTATGCTTATAGGATTTATTTTTATAAGCATAGGATTAAAAAGCTATGCTTATAAAATTTTTTAAATCGTGATAATTAAATTTGAAGATAAAGAACCAACCCAAAATACTGCTTAGTTTTATCTTACATTAGTATGATTACAAAAAATGGCAACATCAATACTGAAGCTGCCATATTAAATATCGTATCAAAGATTAACTTATGCTGTCATAGGAGAAATACATGATTTTCTGGCACCTAAGCTATTCTGCCAAATTGTATACAGATCATAAGCAAAAGAACTGGACACACCTTCGGTTTGAACCAAATTCCTTCTGCTTGCAATAACCACAGAAGCCTGGTCATAAGGCATGATTACAAAAGGGACTTGATTAGTAATACACCTGCCAATTAAACTATGATCATAAGATTCTACATTTGCTATCAGATTAACTCTAGCATCATTACAAATCTTATTTAATTCATTAATTATGGGTAAATTAGTATCATCAAACTCAACATATACATGTGTTATATCTTTGTGGGCATTTAACATCAATTCAACATTTACCAAACATGCATCACTACTACAGAATTCAAGTTCAAGATAACTAACACCCAAATCAGTACATATTTCTTTTACTTCGTAATTATTTCCATCACCTTTTAATATTAAAATCTCATTGTCAAATGAAATCGTTGATGCAACTACTGTCTTCTTTGAAAGGTACTGTACCTGAGGAATTAAAATGGCTTCATATCCCGAAAGATAGAAATCTTCAGACATCATATCAAACTCATGTACTGCTAAAACTCGACCCTGATCAAATTTACGCTCTTTGTATCCTAAAACCTCCTTATATTCCCTATTATTGTTATTAACCATAGATCGATTTTTTAATGATGAGTATTAATACAAAAATATGTCTAAGCATCGATTGCTATTTTAACAAGGTCTTAATCCATTATTAATTTATCATTAAAACACCTATTTTAAAATTGCAACCCTTAATAAATAGACAATTCATTTTCTTTTTACACTTAAGTAAAAGTTATGTATATACTTTGATTAACTTCGTGCAAAAATTTATACTATGAAACTGGTTTATACATTAATTGTTCTGTTTATTGGTTGCTTTTTAGCAATACAAGGAAGTATTAATACTCAACTAACTACTTTTTTAAAACATCCTTTACAAGGAGCTTTTGTTAATTTTTTAGTTGGCACAATCTGTTTAATTGGTTTAAACTTTTTATTTAAAACTCAGGTACCGGATTGGGGTTATATAAAAACAGCACCCTGGTATCTTTTTGTTGGAGGAATGCTTGGGGCTATTTTTGTATCATCAGTTATTTTCTTTATTCCTAAAATTGGTGTCACAACCGTATTAGCAGCTTCAATTGCAGGTCAACTCATTGCAGCATCGATAATTGATCACTACGGTTTTTTCGGAATCAATATTCATACTATTAGTGCAGGAAGAATTGTTGGTATTCTTTTATTACTTGGAGGTATTTTTTTGATTCAAAAGTATTAATCTGCATATCTCTAAAAAAATTAAAAATAAATATAGACTGCTACATTATTAAAATAAGCAAAGTATTATCTCGATATCTTTCTATCAATCACCTCCTTACGTGGATGTAATAAAGATTTTTTTCTTCAATCACACTTACTTAACTGATAATCATGCTACAAAACAGGTATAAAACACCCCAAATAAGTTCCTTAATTTATTGAAAAGGGTTAATTTTGCGGTCTGAAAAAACAAACAGTTATTATTATAGTTATATTATGGCAGATAAAACTAAAAAGCCGTTATTAAGTGAATTTCCTCCAGTTACCACTGAGCAATGGATGGAAAAAATCATGGCGGATTTAAAAGGAGCCGACTTTGAAAAAAAGCTGGTTTGGAGAACTAATGAAGGTTTCAACGTTCGCCCTTTTTATCGTTCAGAAGATTTAGATGGTGTTAAATACCTTGATAGTCTTCCTGGAGAATTTCCTTATATAAGAGGAACTAAAAAAGAAAACCACTGGTATGTACGTCAGGACATTAAAGCTGTTGATGGCGCTGCTGCTAATGAAAAAGCACTTGATGTTTTAACAAAAGGTGTAAACTCACTTGGCTTTACATTCTGTAAAAAAGTAGAAGACTTTGATAGTGAACTTGAAAAAGTATTAAAAAACATTATCTCTGACGAAATTGAAATTAACTTTTCTACTACTCACGGAAGCAAAAAGTTATTAAAAGCATTGGTTGCTTATTTACAAAAGACCAATCGTGACTTAAGTAAAGTGAAAGGTTCTATCAACTTCGATACTTTAGGATGTTTAACATCTACAGGTAAAGCTTGCCACTCTTTTGATGCGTTATTTGACCATGCAAAAGAAGTAGTTGAAGCTGGTAAAGACTTACCAAACTTTAAAACCATTTGCGTTAACGCTAAGTTATTCAATAATGCCGGTTCATCAATTGTTCAGGAATTAGCATTTGGTTTATCAATGGGTAATGAGTATCTAGCTCAATTAGTTGAAAGAGGTGTATCTGTTAATGATGCTGCTTCTACTATCAAATTCAACTTTGGAGTTGGAGGTAATTACTTTATGGAGATTGCTAAATTACGTGCTGCTCGTATGTTATGGGCAACAATAGTAAAATCATATAGCCCAACAGGAAACGAACCTACAAAAATGGCTATTCACTGCGAAACTTCACAATGGAACAAAACAATTTATGATCCATATGTGAACATGTTACGTACACAAACAGAAGCAATGTCGGCTACTATTGGTGGTGCAGACTCACTTACTGTTCAACCATTTGATACAATTTTCAAAGAATCAGATAAATTTTCAGAAAGGATTGCTCGTAACCAACAACTATTGTTGAAAGAGGAATCTCATTTTGATAAAATTACTGATCCATCAGCTGGTTCATATTACATCGAAAACCTAACAAATAGCATTGCTGAGCAAGCATGGGCTTTATTTGTTGAGGTTGAAAATAAAGGTGGATATACAGAAGCTTTAAAAGAAGGATTTATTCAAGCTACAGTTAAAGAAACTGCTGACAAACGCAAAAAAGCAGTTGCTACTCGTCGTGAAAACTTATTAGGAACTAACCAATTCCCTAACTTCACTGAGAAAGTAGCTGATGCAATTAATCCTGATCAAGATAAAAAAGGAAGAAGCGTATGCAACGGCGATACTACAGTTGAAGCTTTACCTTCTACTCGCGGTGCTGAAGAATTTGAATCATTACGTTTAGCTACTGAAAAAGCAGAAAAAACGCCTAAAGTATTTATGCTTACTTATGGTAATTTAGCTATGCGTTTAGCTCGCTCTCAGTTCTCTTGTAACTTCTTTGCTTGTGCAGGTTACCAAACTATTGACAACAATGGTTTTGATACAGTTGAAGCTGGAGTAGAAGCTGCAAAAGCAGCAGGTGCTGATATTATTGTTCTATGTTCTTCTGATGATGAATACGTAGACGCTGCACCTAAGGCATTTGAAGCAATTAATGGCGAAGCAATCTTTGTTGTTGCTGGTGCTCCTAAATGCACAGATGACCTTAAAGCTAAAGGTATAACTAACTTTATTAATGTTCGCTCTAACGTACTTGAAACACTTCAAGGCTTTAGTAAAGAATTAGGATTATAGAATACAGAGTAACAATTAAGACATGAAAATTTCAATTATTTCCGTGTCGAGTTAACTCAGCATTCATTTAAAAATCTAAAAAAATGGCAAGACCAGATTTTAAAAATATAGATTTCAAAAAAAGTTCTCCTTGTGGTAAAGTAGACGCCAAAGAGTGGGAGAAACAAAACGGGATTAAAAAGGACTGGGTAACTCCAGAACGCATCCCAGTTAAGAGTGTATACTCAAAAGACGATTTAGAAGGTATGGAACACCTTGGCTATGCAGCAGGTTTACCTCCATACCTACGCGGACCATATTCAGTTATGTACGCTATGCGTCCATGGACAATTCGTCAGTATGCAGGATTCTCAACTGCTGAAGAATCAAATGCATTTTACAAAAGAAACCTTGCTGCTGGTCAGAAAGGCCTTTCTGTAGCATTTGACCTTGCTACTCACCGAGGATATGACTCAGATCACGAGCGTGTTGTTGGTGATGTTGGTAAAGCAGGTGTAGCTATCGATTCTATTAAAGATATGCGTATTCTTTTCGATGGTATTCCATTGGATAAGATGTCTGTATCAATGACAATGAACGGAGCTGTATTACCGGTATTGGCATTTTACATTGTTGCAGGTTTAGAGCAAGGGGCAACTCTTGATCAATTATCAGGTACTATTCAAAATGATATCTTAAAAGAATTTATGGTGCGTAATACATACATCTACCCACCTAAATTTTCAATGAAGATTATCGCTGATATCTTTGAATACACTTCTAAAAACATGCCTAAGTTTAACTCTATTTCTATCTCTGGTTACCATATGCAAGAAGCAGGTGCTACAGCAGATATTGAGTTGGCTTATACTTTGGCTGATGGTTTAGAGTACTTACGTGCTGGTGTTAACGCTGGTATGGATATTGACTCATTTGCTCCCCGTTTGTCTTTCTTCTGGGCAATTGGAACAAACCACTTCATGGAGATTGCTAAAATGCGTGCAGGACGTATGTTATGGGCTAAGATTGTTAAGAAATTCAATCCTAAAAATCCAAAATCATTAGCATTACGTACTCACTCTCAAACTTCTGGATGGTCATTAACTGAACAAGATCCATTTAACAACGTTGGTCGTACTTGTATTGAAGCTATGGCTTCTGCATTAGGTCACACTCAGTCGTTACACACTAACGCATTAGATGAGGCGATTGCTTTACCAACCGACTTCTCTGCTCGTATTGCTCGTAATACTCAGATTTACATTCAGGATGAAACTCATATCTGTAAGTCTGTTGATCCTTGGGCTGGTTCATACTACGTTGAGTCATTAACAAATGAATTAGCTGAAAAAGCTTGGGCTCTTATCGAAGAAGTTGAAGAACTTGGAGGTATGGCTAAAGCTATCGAAAGTGGAGTACCTAAAATGCGCATTGAAGAAGCTGCTGCTCGTGCACAAGCTAAAATTGATGCTGGTACACAAACAATCGTTGGAACAAATAAATATCGTCTTGAAAAAGAAGATCCAATTGATATCTTAGATATTGATAATACAGCTGTACGTCTTTCTCAAATTGAGCGCTTAAAGCAATTAAAAGCTGAGCGTAACGAGGAAGAATGTCAAGCTGCTCTTGCTGCTATCACTAAAGCTGTTGAAACAGGTGAAGGTAACTTACTTGAATTAGCAGTAGACGCTGCTAAGAAAAACGCTTCTCTTGGTGAGATTTCTGATGCATGTGAAACAATTGTAGGAAGATATAAAGCTGTGATCCGTTCAATTAGTGGAGTATACTCTAGTGAAGCAGGTAAAGATCCTGAATTTGAAAAAGCAACTGCTTTAGCTAAAGAGTTTGCAGAAAAAGAAGGTCGTCAACCACGTATTATGGTTGCTAAAATGGGGCAAGATGGTCATGACCGTGGTGCTAAAGTTGTAGCAACAGGATACGCAGATATAGGTTTTGATGTTGACATGGGACCTTTATTCCAAACTCCTGCAGAAGCTGCAAAACAAGCTGTTGAAAATGATGTTCACGTATTAGGTGTATCTTCATTAGCTGCAGGTCACAAAACTTTAGTTCCTCAAGTAATTGAAGAACTTAAGAAACTAGGACGTGAAGATATCATGGTAATTTGTGGTGGTGTTATTCCAGCTCAGGATTATGATTATTTATACGAATCAGGTGCTGTAGCTATTTTTGGTCCTGGTACTTCAGTATCAAAAGCTGCTTGTGAAATCTTAGGATTATTACTTCAGGCTGCTGAGTAATTAAAAAATAATTACTTAATATAAATTCAAAGCCATCTCGAAATTCGGGATGGCTTTTTTATTAAAATCTATATCCTATTGAAAAATTCATCCTTACTTTAAACTGATCAACGGTTTCATGATAATGCCCTAAGTATCCAAAAAAGTCGTAATAATAATAGTCTTCGTAAACCCAACCATAGCCTAACCCAAAACACATTTCATAAACAAAATGCCGACCAATATTACGCCTAAAACCCCATGTAGGAATAATATTTATTTCAGGAAAGACATCAAGTTCCTTTGATTTGAACTCCCATCCTGGTTCGTAACTAAGACTTAAAGCCCAATAATCACCACAATTTCCATCAATTCTTTTTCCTTTAGTATTCCTTCTTGGTAAGCTATAATAAAATCGGGGTTCTACACTTAATATGGGATAAATATCCCAATAAGATTCTCCCAGAGACATTTCATAAACAAGTCCAAAAGAGATTTGGCTTCGCAATGCAATTAAATTCGTTAATCGCGACTCATTATAAATTGACAAAGGTGGAACTCCTAATTGAACTCCAAAAATTGATTTTTCTACAGAAACCTCCTGTGCACGAGAACAAAGCACTACAAAACAGAATGCTATAGAAATTAAATATCTATTCTTAACCATGGTATATTAAAACGTTATACTGTAACTAACTGATGGAATGATTGGGAAAAGGGTTTGTTGCCACAAACTCTTTTGGGGATTTGGAATTAGATTTCCATGATGATCATAATCCTCATTAAACTCACTTGACCAGAAATAATAATAAGCATTTTGCCTGTTGTATAGATTATAGACACTAATACTCCAGACTCTTTCACCATGCTTTTTCTTTTTTGTAAAATTCACTCCTACATCCAGACGGTGATAATCCTTCATTCTAAAACTATTTCTTCCTCCGTACACCTCAACATCCAGATAAGGATAATCATTTTCATAGTCCATTACCTCGTGAGGAACTATGTAATGTTCTTTAGATAATGTAATGGCATTTCCTGTATTATACACCCACGAAGCAAACAAATCTATAGTTGGGGTTAACTGATGTTGTACTACAATGCTAATATCATGTAATCTATCATATTTAAAAGGATATGCCCTTCCTCCATTTTGATTTTCAAACTGCCGTGTTGTTTTTGATAAAGTATATCCTAACCAACCGGTAAATGCACCTTTTTTCTTCTTTATCAGAAACTCTATTCCCTTTGCAACTCCTTTTCCATCTCCATCAATTTGCTCCTGCCAGTTTTTCGTACCAGAAAAATATGCGATCCCATCCTGAAATGAAATTTGGTTACTCATCTCCTTATAATAAGCTTCAACACTCATTTCATAAAATTTATCTTTTGTAGTATGTGACCAACCAACTGAGTATTGATTGGATATCTCAGGTTCTAGATTTTTTGTTGCTGGTAACCAGTAATCATTTGGCATCCCAACTCCATGACCAGTCAGCAGATGAACATTTTGCTGCATTCGTGCATAACCAATTTTAATTGAGTGACTATTAAAAATACAGTAATTCAAAGCCAGTCGTGGCTCTATTGATCCAAATGACTTTCCTTTAACAGCATAATTAGAATAGCGAACTCCAACATTTACACTTAAATCTTTTAAAATGGTTAATTCATTTTCTAAATAAACACTGCTTTCTAAAGCTTCCTCTCTATATTTTACTATTGTAGAATCACTTTTACTTCCATCTACAACTTGAGAGTTTTGAATTTGAGTAGGTGTATACAGATGATAAACAACAGAACCTCCTGCTCTTATGGTACTCCATCTCTTTGCAAACAATTCCAGATCAGCCTTTATAGTATAATCTGAAACCTTGGATAAAAAATCATAATTTGATTTCAAACCTGAACCTTTATAATTCTTTACCACTGCATTTCGATATTGTGTATAAGAAGCTGTAACATTACTAAAAAACTTTGACCCATAAATATGATTCCATTTAACTGCACCTAAAACATTCCCCCACCTTAATTTATTTTTGCTTTTATTACCTTCATCCTTAAAAGTTGAAACAGATCTATCATCTCCCGAATAAAAACTCATATAAACTCGATCTTTATGTCCAAACTTATAGTTTAACTTAGCATTTACATCGTAGAAATTATACCCCATAGAAACTCCATTAAATAACAATGGAGTTAATGGACGAGTAAGCACATCATACATCATCCTTCTGGCTGAAATATAGTATGACGCAGTATCTTTTTTCAGTGGGCCTTCAAGTGAAAGCTTAGTTGTAACAAGTCCGAATGTAGCTTTTCCCTTAAATTTATTTAAATCACCATTTTTCATTCTGATATCTAGAACAGAAGACAATCGAGATCCATACCTGGCAGGAAAACCTCCTTTAATCAATTTTACACTATTAATTGCATCCGGATTAAATGTTGACACAAAACCACCCAAATGATTGACATAATATAATGGCACATCATCTAATAAAATCAGATTTTGATCCGGACTACCTCCACGAACATACATTCCACTACCGCCTTCATTTCCACGACTAACACCCGGCAATAACTGTAGCACCTTAATCAAGTCTACTTCTCCACCAAGTGCTGGCAATTTACCAACATCTTTTATATCTAGATTAATCGTACTTATGTCTGAACGTTTTTCAATTGGGATAGATCCATTTATATTTACTTCCTCTATTGAAAGCCCAGGGAAAAGCTCTACATTAAAAACTGTATCCTTTTTTAAGGGAAGGTTTACAAGTTGCTGTTTATAACCAACAAATGAACATGATATTTTAGTCGTATCATGCTGTTTAATTTCCAAACTATAATATCCGAATGAGTTAGTAACTGCTCCTTTTAATTGACCTGGGCAAAAAACCGTAGCTCCAATAACAGGCTCACCCGTTTGAGCATCTGTTACATAACCAGAAACATTGATCTGAGCCCTTATTCCTGTTGATAATAATATAAACAGGAATGCATATTTTAACTTAAGCATTTATAATTCTTTAATATGTACAGTCTGGTTATAACCTACAAAAATCCCATATCCATTTGTTACATTTGAATCTGCATCAACCGGATTACCACTACCATCCCAAACATCTCCATATTGATTTTCAATATTTAGATACAACTTCTTTTTATACAGATAATAATCATACGATACACGTCTTAACTGCACCTCAACTTCATTTATTCTGTTTAATTCATCATCCGGATAGTTCTCAAAGTAAAATGTAAGTTTTTGATTAGCTGTATCGATTATCCTATTTGAAAAAATCAAGCCTACTTTACCATACGTTTCATTAACAATTCCTTCATCTCTAATAATAATATCGTTACTTGTTAAATCGGCATAATAGTATTTAACCGTTTCAAAAACTTCAGTTTCACACTTTAGTCGAAGTTCATAATAGGTTAAAGTTTCGGGAATTTCAAGAATATCAATTGTAATAGATGAATAAGAACACCCCTCATTATCTACGTTTGCAGTTTCAATGTATTTTTCAATAACAAAATTACTTGATTCCGGGACTGAGTCTATGGCACTTACTTCAGGATATCCATCAACTTTTACATGAACTGAATACGTTTTATTTGCCTCTGCAATAATATCAGAGGTATAATAATACTCATCTTTCTTTTCAAGTTGATATTTATCTCCATCGACTTCGATAGTAACATCTGCATCATATTGCAACACAAACAATGTATCATCGGACGCTAGAGTTTTAGTTACCATCACTTCAATATTTTTCCCACTCTCAACCATTCCTCCAAGTACAAGAGTAGGTTCAGGATTTGGTAAGTCAATATCAACTTCTTTAAAACAAGAGGTTAATGAAGTTACCAGTATCACATAATAAAACTTTCTCATAAATCTAGTGAAACTCCTAAATGTACGACACCCAAATCACCATATCCTCCTTCGGCAAAAACAAAAAGCGACTTATATATCTTAGTCTTTAAACCTCCATAAAAACCCCAATCAAAACTAGCTTCTATATTTTCATTATAGCCTGAATATTTACCATTATAATGTTGCATTCCTACTATTCCTGACAAATAAGGATCAAAAAATAATCCTTGTAATAAAAAATAACGTTTAAAACTAAAACCATAATGTATTGTATTGGATTTTAGACTCAACCCTAAACGTTCACTATAATTACTATAATGATCATAACCCATATAGATACCAGTAGTGAATTTTTTATTGATTTTATAATTAACCCTTAAATATCCAACTGTTTCAAAATACAGATCGTCAGTAGTATAAAGCTCCATACTAAATTTCCTACAACTATTGAGTCTCTGTGAAAAATTAACACTGATCGTAATAAACAATAAAATAAAAACTATAAATAATTTCATATAATAATATTTAGGGAGAAGATATTACTTCTCCCATGTTTATAATTAGGTGCACTTCATTATTAATAAGACTTGGTCTTTTTCATAAGGCTCAAGATCATCCTCATTTATACGCCCCTCATAATCAAATAAAACTGGAACTTCTGCAGCAGAAAGTCTTCTTGTTCCATTATAAGGTCTATGAGAAATTTCATCCCCTTGTTCTGTTGCATCACATGAATTCTCACGACTAAAATGCGTTGTACTACGATTTCGTCTCCTATACCACGCATCTTGTGTTTTATAATGCAGTTTATAATATAACCCACTTTTTATTCGTTTCTCAAGCTTAAACTTTATGATAATAGAATTATACCATCCAGCTCTCTGAAAGCATACTTTTGCCTGTATTCTTGAAAAGTCTCTTTCTAATCCAAATTTCCACTCATTTTTATCATCTGTATTTTTACAAAAAGAACGTTTCAATGAGGCTCTATTCCCAGTTTCTAAATAATCAAAAACATTAATATCCCAATCCAAAGTTGTTTCTTCCTCTGCACTTTTTAAACCACTATTATCAACTAACGCAACAGAGGTAGTCTCTTCTTTAATATTTGTTGTAAGTAAATAACCACCTACAATTATTTGCCTGTCAGGATTCATCAATGTAGAGAATATATCATCTTCAATAACAATTGACGTATCAGTATTTACATTAGGAAAAGATGTATATCCAAGAGTTTTTTCAAATCCATCAAAATTGACATCACCAATAGCACTTAGATAATTAATACATGTTTGTAAAGAACTTTCTGATTAAAATCCAAGAATATTATTATCGACCTGAATGTTAACAGAATCAGGAAGAATAATTTTCGAAAATTCAGTTCCTTTATTTGTTTCAATTTCTTCTCTATTACAAGAACTAAAAAGAAATATCGCTAATATTGCACTTAGCAATAAGTAATTTGTTAATTTCATTAAAATTATAATTTAAGATTTTTTGATAGTGCTTGGCAATACTATATTTAAAATGATTCGCAGTCACGCAATATATATATATATATATAAATTGTCAAGCCAATAAGCAGTACTATAAAACCATTAAAGATAACCTCCCTGAAAAGAGTAATCCCAGTTAAAAAAGGTTAGACCAACGACATATCTTACATACTAAACGCCTTTTTATATTAAACATAACAATATAACTCTCTATACATTGATATTAAATCCAATGAATACGACTATATAACTTATTAATAATTTTAAAAGGAGCATTAACTGATGAAAGTAACGGGTATACTTTGGTTAAAAATCATATTAAATCTCCACAATTCAGATGCGAATATATATAAATTATAATTGAAACGTTAAATATGGCGATTCTTTCTGGTAAACGGTAAGAAAATTTCATACTATTATGTTATTCAGCACTTACAAGACACTTCTTTATATCACTCATTTTTCGCCTTGAAACAGGGAAAACATTTCCATAGGTAAGAATTATTTCTTTCTTAGTTAGATCAAACTCTGCAATATGATATAAATTAACCAAAACAGTTCTATTAATCCTAAAGAACCCAAGTCCTTCAAACTCAGTTTCAAATTCACATAGTTGTTTTGCTACGGAAATCTTTTTATCTAAATAAAAAACAGAACAAATATAATCTTCGCAATAAATGTATTCAATATCTTGAATATTTATCAATACTGATTTTAATACAAGTTTTTTACCTAACTGTTCAGAAAAGTCTTTAATCATTATGATTTTGTTAAAAATATAGAGCTATTAAAATAACTTAATAAGGATTATTCAATAATTACTATCAGGAATAAGGCACTCTACAACCTTATTCCCATAAACAATACATCATCAACCTGCTCAAGATCTCCCATCCAATTCATAAAATTGTCTCGAACTAGTTCTCCTTGTTTTTCCATCGGTTTTTCATGAATTTCTTCAAGTAGTCTCTTTACTCCTACCTTCATCATCTTTTTACCCTTTGGCCCTCCAAATTGATCAGGATATCCATCTGAGAAAAGATAAATAGAATCACCTTTAGAACATTCGTATTCATAATCAACAAAACTAGTATCTGATGTCATTTCATCATCGCCAATACTTCTACGTGTTCCGTTATAAACAGTAAGTTCGTTATTAATATACAAATAAACTGGTCGTTTTGCTGATGCCAGCACCACTATACCAGTACTCATATTTATCTGAATTACAGAAATATCCATTCCATCTTTAGCCTGATCATCTCCTTCTTTCTGAAGAAGTATTCTAATATCAGCATCTAATCTTTCCAAGATATCAGCAGGAGAATTAATTCCATTTAGTTTGTAAATATCATTTAGCAAAGTGGATCCAATCATTGACATAAAAGCTCCTGGAACACCATGACCAGTACAATCTGCACAACAAAGTGTAAAGACGTCTTTGGTCCGATTAAACCAATAAAAATCACCACTTACAATATCCCTTGGTGCAAAAAATATAAAAGACTCAGGAAATGTAGATCTTAAAGTATCAACCTGTGGAAGTATAGATTTCTGAATACGCTTGGCATAAGTAATACTGGCTGTTATATCCTGATTTTTCTTTTCTATTTCTGCTTTTTGCTTTCTTAACACTACAGTTTGAGAGGCAACTTCTTGTTGTAAAGCTTCTTTCTGCAATCTCAAAGCTCTTTCTCTGTATTTTATAATCCAAAATACAACCAAAACACCCAAAACTGCAATAGTGATATAAAACCAGAATTTTTTCCAAAATGGCAGTTCAATATTAATGGATACTGCGATCGGATTTTTTGTTACAACACCATCAGCATTATAGGCTCTAACTTTAAGCGTATATTTACCAGATGGTAAAAATTCGTATTCTCTAAAATTAGTTGATCCTAAATCATCCCATTCTTTATCCTCTTCTTCCCCATCTTCAATCATTTTATACTGGTATGTTACAGCCAATGGATCTTTAAAACTAATACCAGTAAACTCAAATCTAAATCGATAATTGGGCTTCCCATAAGGATAACTAAGTTCAATTGGTTTATTGATGGGGTATTTATTCCCTGAGATATCAATTTCGGTAAAGTTCAGCAATGGAGCTACCAGGTTCTTTTCATCACGATCTGGAAAATACTTAATTACCCCATGACTTGACGCAAACCATATATTATTACTTTTATCTTCCCACACACGATAAAAATCACCTCCCATTTTATCCTTAAATCCCATATTTCTAATCTGCATGGTATTTAAATCTATGGAACTTATACCAGGCCAATGACAAACCCACAATCGATTGTTTTTATCACAAACAATATCATAACAATAGTTTTTAGATAAGCCGTCCAATACAGAAATAGATTGCAAGGTATCCTTGGTATATTTCAACACGCCCTTTCCTACTGTGGATAACCATATATTACCATCCTTATCCTTTGTCATTCCTGAAACATTAATAGGAGCCTGAGACAACTTATGCACCTCTATATTAGCCGAATCTAACATACAAATCCCGCTAGACTTAGGTCCGATCCATACCTTCTCATTTTTATCTACATAAACAAAATTGATATTGTTATGAGGCAATTTATTTTCTGTAGTATACTTTTCTACGTGATCATCTTCAGTATCAATGATAAAAAAACCTCCTGATGTAGCTAAATAAATCTTAGAATTTAACAGGGCCATATCATTGATATAATTACCAATTATAGATGAGGTATAATTATATCTTTTAAATTTAAGATCGTCTTTTTTACGATAATATAATCCCTTATTCAAAGATGACACCCATAAAACACTATCATTGTCGTACTCAAATCCAGTAATTCTATCATTAGGTATTCCCAATGCAGAATCATAATATTCATGATCTGAAAAGCAAAACTGATCTGTTTTTAAAACTCCATTATCTAAACCAATCCAAAGTTTATCATTAGTAGCTAAAACAGATATCGCCTTTTGTTGCTTAAAACCTATGTCCTCCAGATCGTAATGAATAAAGCTCTCATCCAGCAAAACTGCAACTCCTCCACCATATGATGCAAACCAATAGTTATCTTCTCTATCTGCTAAAATACTTTTTATAAAATCATGATTCAGGCCATTAGCTGTTGAAAAATTAAATGACTCCGTAAATGTTTGAGTCGCATTATCCCAAAACAATTTGATAATTCCTTTACCCCAAGTAGCCAACATCAGGTTTCCATCTTTTTCTTCGAAAATATCTAATATATTTTCCTGCTCCACATCAAACTTTATACAAAGTTGATTATTGGCAAAATGCTCCGCTTTTTTACTGTCATACTTATATAAGTAAAAACCCTCATCCTCAGTAGCAATCCAATATTCACCTTCGATTGCCCTACGCTTTACGATCTTATTAATCACAGTAGGAGGTACAACATCTACTTCTTCAAGCTTCCGAACTACATCATCAGGGCCTACTTTCAATGTGAACAAACCATCTGAAGTTCCTAATAAAAAATGAAATTCATCGATACTTGCAATTGAATAATAAAGCTTATTACCGAATAGTTCTCTATCAAAGAATGTCTTAATCTGCTTATCCGGCGTAATTCTTATAACTCCATTATTTTGTACTGTTGCCCAAATATTTCCTGATTCATCCTGACAAATATCTTTTATGGGACTTGTAGCCAATTCTTTTGGAATCACTTTATGAAATCCATCATCATAATAAGATAATGTTCCGTTTCCATGTCCTACCCACAAAACTCCAGTATGATCAACAAATAGTGAATGAACAAAATCAGAAGCTAAAGAATCGTTTCTTGTGTAAGTTATAAATCTAAGTCCATCATATCTAACCAATCCTTCACCTGTACCAATCCAAAGGTATCCTCTATTATCCTGAGCAAGACAATAAACGAAATTTTGAGGCAACCCCATATCTGAATCAAAACTCTTAAAATCGAACGATTGCGCCCCAATCTTACAAAAGCCAGAGATGAAAAATAATAGAATAAGTATTTTATTTCGCATAGTATGTTTCTAAATCATTAATAAGATTACTTTTTATGGTTTAATACCTATACTATATTTATATTTTGGAATACCTCCGATAGGAACACTATAAAATGGCATCAATTCATCATATTGATTCTTTAAGAATATAACTACATTATTATTTTTAATATGTGCCGTTTTCTTTTTAATTAACTGAATATCATACGAAGTGTTTTTTTCTGAAGGATGCACCTCATGCATACTCTCACACCAATCATTGTCTCCAGAAACCTTTAAAAATTCACCATTTTTAGCTACAGAGATAATTCTAATAAATCCATCATTATCCCAATCAAAATTAGACTGTTTTACGGCAAGCACTTTATCATCAATAAATGGGTATATATGTGACACTTCATTCACATCATCATGCAATCGGAATTTATACTTAAAGTAAAATGCAAATGCACCTTCAACGGGTTGATTCTCTGTAGACAATTGACTCATGTACAAACGATATAAGTTACCATCATCACCTCCTACACCTTCAATTATCACTTTAAAAATATACCCACCATAATCCGGAAGATACTCTCCCTCTGTTGGGTTTATTGGTCCAAAAGTGTACCACTGTTTTTCATAACGAGCATTTTCAGTAAATGATTTTGTTGCTAATAAAGTTCCACTTCGAAAATTTCCTCCTAAATTAATTTTCATTGCATCCTCATTGGAACAAGCTTCCTTACCTCCATAAATGCTATATTTCATACGCGTATCCCACTCTCCTTTTTGTTCATCTACTTCACCGCCTACTTCAGGATCATAAACACGTATAAAAATAGGATCTGTATGATTCTTTGGCACAGAAAAAAAGATAATTTGCGTAAAGTCGTTATCTCCCCAGGCTGTATCCCCCTCTTTTCCAAAAGTTACCAGGTAAGGTATATTTTCATCAACAGCCGGCACTGGCTGTGCAAATGTTTTAATTGAAAGAAATATTAATAAAAACAATAAAACGTTGTGCTGCATATATTTAATCTTTTATTCTGTTACTACAATTTTACGCTTAGAGGCCATCTTATTTTTGATATCATCTTCAGCGATTACCCCACATTCAATACTATATGTACCTTTTGTTCGAAAAATATGATTAATAGTTACACCTTTTGCCCTATTATCGTCCCCCAACTTCCAATAATATTGAGCAGGTTTAAAATCCTTTAATACTGATTTTGAAGCTGACAAGGTAACTGGCATATTAACTTTTACAGTATCCGGACAAGTAATATACACTTGTTGAGTTTGTTTTAATTCAAGTTCATATTGGGCTACTGTAAACAAATCAACATTTGCCAATGTATCCACAACACTTAAATGAACGTTATACATTCCTGATCCAGGGAAACAATGCCTCACTTCAATTCCATCCATAGATTCTCCATCACCAAAATACCACTTATATTTATACGGTAGTGTGTCTGATTTAAATGGTCCATTCTCAAAAAGGGTAAAACAATAATTATCTTCTACTTGATCTTTCACATCAGGAAAAGTAGGATATGGATTAGCAAAATGGTAAATATCATCATTCCCCGACCTATTAGACGCAAAAAAACCTTCCGTTTCTCCGGAATAAATATAACATGAAAAATCGTCTTTTGAAGAATTAATTGATTCATCTAAATGCACCGGAGTAGTCCACTCTTTTCCATTCCATGATGTATAAAATATATCCAACCCGCCATCAGAATGATGCGAATCAGAAGAGAAGTACAATTTACCTGAAGGGTGATAGAAAGGAAATAATTCTTGCCCTTCGGTATTTACTTTTTCTCCCAGGTTAACAGGCTCAGTCCACTCACCATCTTTATAAGTAGATTGATAAATATCTGTTTTACCATACCCCCCATCTTGATTAGAAACATAAAATATAGTATTTCCATCAGGCGTTACAGTGACTTGACCATTTGAATAGTTTCTTCTTGAATTATATGTAAAAGAAGTAGGTCGACTCCATTTTCCATCATTATTATCTACGATAAATATACCTAACAGATTTTCACGTCCCTTGCTACGTTTTATTGTTGAATATTGATTTTGTGTAATAAAAATCCTGCTTTTATCCTTAGTAAAACAAATAGAAGAAGTATTTAATTTACTCAACTTAGCAGAATTCAGAGCTACTTCTTTTCCAAAATCGTCATTTAATAAGATATCTGCTTTATAGATTCTATATAATCCCTCATCATTCTGGTCGAGATATGTTTTTAAAAATTCATGTTTCCTGTTACTAGTGAAATATAAAGTAGAATCAATTACATAAGGTGCAAAATCATTTTTTAATGTGCTATTAGTGGGAATAGCCTCAACCTTAATTTCCTGCGACGAAAGGTCTGTACAAAAAAGAGATGAAAAAATTAAGGTTATTATAATATTACAAAACAACGACTTCATATTCTAAAAGAATTTTGGGTTTGGTGAATGAATCTTATAACCGAAATCAAATTGAAGCGAAACTTCATGTGTTCCGTTATTATAAGATGCTATTTTTTCCATACTATAATCAAGACTATATGTAAATCGTAACTGAGGATTAATCTGATAACCTAAAATTCCCACAATATCACCAACAGTTCTGTATGATGCTCCTATCAACAATGATTTTAATAAAATAGCTGTTGCACTAACATCAACAAAGGTTTCATCATCCATATTTACCCTTAGCAAGGCTGAAGGCTGAATACTAATATTATCTGAGATTTCGTAAATATATCCAGCTGTCAGTAAATAATCAATTTTAGTAAAATCAATAGAATTATCACCTGTAATATATCTATCATGATACAAGAAGGTAGGAACTGAGAATCCTACAAAATACTTGGAATTATACATTGCCACTCCAAAACCTAAAATCGGAGAACCGCTATTCTCGGTCATTGCAAATGAATTATCCTGCTGTTTTACAATATCTACATCATTCCAATTGGTTTTATAATTTACATAACCAGCAGACACTGCTAAACCAACCTTTGAACCATTATTTAATGGTAAACGATAAGTATATGAAAAATTAAAACCTGTATTTGCTGCTATAGCATAACTTTCGTTAAATATTTGGGCTCCTAAGGCAATCTTTTCATTTTTCAATGGAGTATTAATAGTAAATAACCCAGTTGTTGGCGCACCTTCAAACCCCATCCACTGTTTTCGATAAGATCCAAAAATCGACATTACATCATGAGAACCTCCAAATCCTGGATTTATACTATATCTGTTGTACATATATTGACTCATTACAATTTCTCTTTGTCCATAAGATGAAATTGAAACAAGTAATATTAATGTTATTAAAAGATGCTTCATTATGAGTGTGTGTTTCTTTTTAATTTATCGCTTTAGAACAAGGTATTTTTTAACGGGTTTACTTAATTCATCTGCATCAAAAATATAATAATATACTCCTTCTGTTAGTACTTCTCCATCAATACCTTTCCCATCCCAAGTAATCCTGACATTGTCTGAATAACTTTCTTCATGAACAAGCTTCCCATATTTATCAAATACAACAAACTTAATATTATGTAAATTCTCTGATCCAGGTATCTCAAATTCGTCATTAATAGCATCTCCATTCGGAGAGAAACCGCCAGTTTCAAACAATTCCTTAATTGTAATTATTACCTCCTCTGAAACCGGATCACAAATACTAGTCTCAGAAGGTATAGCTGACCATTGGAACCTATACACTCCTGGTGTCATTCCAACAACATTTGAAGTTGGGTTATTAGGGTCCTCAATAGTTGCATTTCCTTCTATTAATGTCCAAGTACCATCTCCCTCTATTAGCTCTTTTGCATATAACTGAATATTATCTAAAGCATATATAATAGAATCCACTCCTGCTTCAACAGGATAAGGACTTGGCTGTACACTAATAGTTATATTATCAGATGATGAACATTGACCATTTATTTCATTCCATGTTAAAACATATTCTTTGGAGTCATAAGCTGTAAATTTGGTGTAAGGATCTGATGCATCAGAAAATTCACCATCCGAATCAAAACTCCAATGACCATCTCCAACTGATGGTGTAGCATTAAGATCAATCTCTCTACTGCATAATTCCAATTTATCCTCCCCAGCATTTGCTTCAGGTTGCTGATCTACAAATACCGTATAAATCAAATCTGAGTATGTAGCTTCACATCCATACACACCTTCAATTGTAGTAAAATGATAATCTGTTTGACTCTGAACTGGTGTAGAAATATCATAAGTAGGATTTAACTCCAATAAAGTACTTCCTTTTGATAATTCAGTTTTAGCATAGGTGTTGGATTCATCATTATATGATACTGTTAAAGGTGCATTCCCATTTTTAATATTTAAATTCACATAGGCTGAACTTCCACTACAAATTTGATCTTCTGTATTTAATAATTCCAGAACTGGAGATTCTGCAAATCGCACTTGAACATCATCACTATTGGTACAACTCATTTCATCTGAGGTCTCAGTCCACGTTAAAGTAGCCAATTGATAATTATTTGAAGTTACTGTAGTATTCGCATTGGTTTCATCATTATAAAAATTTATTCCACTTGATGCGGTTGCCCATTTACCACTAGCGGCAGTACTTGGTATGGCCTCGAGTGTAAATTCAGTTCCACAAACAATCTGATCGTCTCCGGCTTGTGTATTTGGTTTAAGGTCAGTTACAATTTGCGTCCCTAATATATCATCTTCTTCAGCTTCACATCCATTAGCATCCGTTACAGATAAAATATAATATTGATCAGAAGTAATTACAGGATATTCAACATTACCTGTTAATGTTGTTGCATTTTCAGGATATGAGTTGGTGTTATTCTTTATCACATAATCAAAAGGGGCATTACCAGTAAAAGTTACACCAAATGCAACTCTATCTGGATCAGAATCTGTAGAACAAAACTTATACTCTCCAGAAGAATTTAAGGTAGCAGTAGGTGATCCAAGAAAATCAATAATAACCTCATCTGTTGCAGTACAGACTCCATTTATCTCTGTTAGTACAAAAGTAATCTGGCCTTCTTCATTTTTAGTAAAAGTTGAGGTAGGCAAGTTAATATCTGAATAGTTCCCCACACCTGTCATATCATTCCAATAAATAGTATGAGTAGGGTCACTCACACTTCCTTGGAGTGTATATCCATAACCACATATCTCATCATCGGGTCCGGCATTTGGGATTGGCTTTGTAAATACTTCACAATTCATTACTTGTCCAGCAACTTCCACTCCGGTGTTATCCCGATCATTAGGAACATATTGATAATTACTATCATAAACTCTTATTATCTCTATGCTTTCATTAGATGTAATTTCTGGCAATTCCAATTCTGTAGTGTAGGCATCAATAGTATGTGCACCTTGAGTAAAACTTACATCTTCTGTTCCTTCCCAGTAAGTTCCATTACTTGTTTTATAAACAAATGCAAATGGTTTATCCCCTGTAAATTCAACTTTCAACAACGGCTTACCACTTTCACAAAATTCTACATCTTCACTAACTATTGTAACAGTAGGATAGGGTGGATCTTGGGCATTTATAGTTATAAAAATGGGATTAAAAGCAAAAAACAGAAGAAAGTGAAGAATATTTTTCATACAATGAAGCTATAGCTGTTTCGAACTATACAAACATAGCCATTTTGTATGAATATGCATACCTTCTACATCTATACGATTTATCTATTAACAATACAAAATCGACTCTTTATCAAAAAGAATACAATGTTTAACAAACATCTTGCTTAATACATTAATAGTTAACAGTAAAACTTGTCTAATTTTCAAATATTTTTAACTTATTACAAGTAAGACCTATACTATTTTTGATCTTTTCGGTATATAATTACCGAATTACACATTACCCCCCTTAGCCAAAAAGCAATAACTAAAAAACACTTACAAATCGTAAATCGTTCTAGCTTTAGGTTTATCTTTTCTCATCTTTTCATACCTCCACTCGTTATAAGTTTCTGAGAACATTGGAACAAAGTTTTCTTCAGGACCGGGTGCTGGTGCAAAAATAAGATTACCTTCAGGATCTATTAAATAATACGTAGGAAAAGCTTTGATATCATAATCTAACAACACTTTTGCATTCTGAGAAAAATGCAGAAAATTCCATTTATACTTATGTTTCTTCACAAACTCATATGCTTTATCCGGATCCTCATCTGTAAGGATAGTTACAATTACCATATCCTTTTTAAACATTTCAGCAAACTGACTCAAGATCTGAAAATCCTTTTTACATGCATAATTTTCGGTATTCGCAAAGTTCAGATAAATAAATTTTCCATGAAAGTCTTTTAGTTCACGACTTTTACCGGACAAAGTTGTTAATGAAAATGATGGGGCTAATAAACCAACTCTAAGCTTTGTAAACTTATGAAATATATCGCCTGCAATTTCTTTATTGATATCACTATTACATTCCTCAGAGGCCCTTTTCATTAAGGTAATAATCTTTTCCTTATTATAATTACCGGAATAGAATCCATCATACAAACCTTTAATAACAACCAATTCTGTTAAGGTTCTGTTATAAAAAAGAGAATCCTTCTCAAAGGCAACGGCTAAACTATCAAATGACTCCACATTTGGCCACATATCTTTAACTTTTTCACCTTCTTTAGAGTTAAAGTAGGAATAAAAGAAGTTTGAAAACACCTGATTAAAAGCTTCCCAATACGGATCTAGAGAATATTGTACAGGAACATGACTAAAGTTATCATTTATAAGTTTTCGCTTTTGATTTGAGTTTATGAAGTTTTTAAGATTGATATAACTATACGATTTATATTGTTGAAACCAGCTATCTCTTGATGCAGGAAATTCCGACTCTGTTTCATCTATTATTTGATAGGCTAACTTTTTATTATTTGTCAATACAATCTTCTTAATATTGTCTGCAAACTTTTGATTATAAGACAAATTAAATTCCTTGATATCCCTATTTAAATCTACACTATTCTCATTATTAACCCCAAGCAAAACAGGTTCAGGAATAAAGAATGGATTCAACTTATTTTCCTCCTTCATAGGTATATAAGGAGGTAATTCTATATTATAAGATTTACCTGGCTCTACAAATAAATAACCTTGCATTTCGCCAAGGTTGATGTATATTTTAGTTACATCATCCACAAAAAAAGAAGTTATAAAATCACCTTTTTTGCTTACTCTAAAAGACCTTAAGTCCTTAAAGTCCCTTGTTATATAATTACTTTGTCGCTGAATAGTAAGGTTCATATTTGCATATTCAACAGCACTACCATAAATAGTAACACTATCCAACCTTTCTGCCTTAACCCACTGTGCAATTAGTAAAACAAATATGAGAACAATATACCTCATTACTTCTCCTGCAAATTATAATTTTTCATCTTTTCATAAATTCTCTCAGGAATAAACTTACTAGGATCTCCTTTATGTCTGATAATATCGCGAACAATTGATGAGTTAACCGGCGTATGTTCCGGTGTGGTAAGTAAAAAGACAGACTCAATTGCTGTCATTGCTTTATTAACTTGTGCTATAGCCCTTTCATATTCAAAATCTGCCGCAGTACGAATTCCTCTCAATATATATCCTGCATTACATTCTTTGGCAAAATCAACAGTAAGTCCTTCATATTTATCCACCTTAACTTTTGGCTCATCTTTAAACAGGTATTCAACCCAATCAACCCTGGTATCCACAGGATAAAAATCTTGCTTATTTGAGTTATAACCAACACCAATAATAATCTCATCAAACAAACCAACAGCTCTTTGTACTATATTTTCATGACCTATTGTAAAAGGATCAAAAGATCCCGGAAATATCGCAACACGTTTCATTAACTCTCTCTTAAATTTTTACCAAAGAATATTTAATCGGCATAAAGTTGTGAAAATACTTTCAGCACTCAAAACGTACTTACCAAAACTTTATTTTTATTGTAGCGAAAGTAGCCATGCGTAATAAAATCAAACCATGTTTAAACCTGCTAATATTAGTATCGCCATACTTACGCTCTTTATACCTAATTGGCAGGTCAACAATTTTATGATTTAATTTATAAGCACCAAAAAGCAAATCAAAATCTCCAAATGGATCAAACTCTCCAAAAAACTTTCGGTTTGCCGCTAACTTTTCATAATCCCACCGAAACATTACTTTGGTTCCACAAAGTGTATCTTTTATAGGACGCTCTAAAATATAACTAAAGAATTTACTAAAGAAATGGTTACCCATTGTATTTAAAGGACGCATAGCATTCTTTTCCATAGGATAAACCAACCTTACTCCATTTATAAACTCACCTTTACCTGTTGTTATTGCATTATAAAATTTCGGCAAATCTTCAGGAGGAACAGTAAGATCTGCATCCAGAATCATTAGGATATCACAAGTAGCAGCCCCAAATCCTTTACGAACAGCATCTCCTTTTCCTTTACCATCCTGCTGCATAATTTTAATATCATAATGCCTTTCATATTTCTTTTGCACATACTGTATCGTCTCCCAGGTATCATCACTTGAATTTCCTTCCACAAAAATAATCTCTGTATGCTTCCCCAATTTAGGAATACGTTGTATGGCTTGCTCTATATTTCCACTTTCATTTCGTGCAGGAATAATTACAGATGTAGAATACTTATTATCTATCTCCTCCTGCGTTAATGTTTTTGGAATAGGACGTGCAAAAACAAACTGATTTAACCCCAATAAATTAAACAGTGGCAATCGACTTAAAAATCGATTTACAAAACCAGAAAGCAATGGAATATTATACGGCAACAACATACTTCTATTAGCCTTATATGTTTCAAATCCGGCCAGATACAATAAATTTTGAATATCCTGAGACGATAACCAGTTTTGTTTAGGTGATTTTCTTTTGATCCTAATAAATTCTGCAAACCGAATAATTGGTTCCCACATTCGGCTATAGTATGTTACTATTAACCTGGTTTTATGATGAATTACATTTTGCACCTGATTAAAAACTTGTTCTATATCTGGCAACAAACCAATTAGATTTGACATAATTACAACATCATATTTAGCCTCGAGATTTAATTCTTCTGCCGGCATTTCATGAAATATAATATCTGGAAACTGTTCCTTTGCTATATTTATCATAGCAGGTGAAAAATCAACACCTGTTTTTTCTTTCGCATTGATAGCATTTAAAAGGTCTCCTCCCCCACAACCAACTTCAAGTACACTACTCTCCGGATGAATAAAATAATTACAATATTTAGATATTGAATTCCAATAATAAGCTCTTCGCTTTCGGTACTTTACCCACTTACTGGCAAATTGCTCCCAATAATCTCTAATTTCAGAACTATACAAATGCATTTCTTTACTTACTTTCCTCGTTTGAATTAACTGTTGGATTATTTAATTGCGAATAATCAATTTCAAAAAGATAAGCAGGTTCTTTACCTCCATACTTCTTAACCAGTTTAAACATCTTTGGATACTCCTTTACAATTACCGACATATATCTCTTGATGGTATTAATAGTTTGCCCCGTAAAGACATGAGGATTTTTTCGCAAACTTGCTACAATAATATGAGTTACATTCCTATCTTTTAAATGCTGAACAAAATCTTCGGCCGAACCTTCGGGTATACGATAAACACCATAAAATTTTCGCCCTTTGGCATAGATTCGTGCAATATTAGGCTTTCTACATGCTACATATGTATTTTCACTTGACAAATTTCCTTGTACATAATCAACCATTTGCAAATAACTAACCCAATCGGGAGTAAACCCGGCAAACTTATCTCCTCGTATATTCTTTGACAAAGTTTTAAGATCCATATTATTATACCCTCTCACAGATACTAAACCTAAGGATAAAACCAAAATCAAAAAGAAGAATTTTCGAACTATAATAATATTCTTTTCTGTTGAAACCTTAATGACTGTTGAAACTAAAAACAATATTACAAAAGGAACATATGGTATAATCAATCGATATTGGTCCCATAGTTTTTGTAATGAAAAAAAGGTCATTCCCAGTAATAATGCTAAATATATGGATGTAAAGAATAAGTAATTATTTCTTTTAGGAAACCAGAAAAATCCTAACAAGAATAACACATATAACAAGATTGTAACTACCGAGTTTGTGGTATTTTTTTTTCCAGACTTAAATCCTAAAACTCGCATAAAGTGCTTTGACAAATACAAGTTTGAGTTATCTTTAAATCGCTGAATAAATCCTGAAAAATCCTCTCTTCCCTGACTTTTATCGTAGGGATGTTTATTCAACAATTGAGTGGTTTGTTTACCTGTAGTTGGAGGAAGATCCCATACTACACTTTTCACTCCTATAAAAAATGTCATTAGCACAGTAAACCCAACAATTGTAAAAAGTGCTTTTTTGAATTCCCTATACACCATAAAAAAGACCAACAACGCTAAAATCGCACCAATACCAATAGTTTTTGTAAGAAACATTAAAACCGTAGCAGCAACAATTGGAAGAATCACCCTTAATTCACTCTTCCAATTCTTAACTGAATTAATTTCATCTGCTTCAACAACTTTAAAAACATAATAAAACATACCTATTTGAATCAGCATAAAAAATGCTTCTGAAAAGGTTTGACTTGAGAAAAACAAAAAATAATGACTCAAACTCATTATCCCCATTGTAAAAAACAAACTGGTATATGATATTCTATCTTTAAAAGTTTTATAAAAGCAAACAAACGAACCCAACAAAAACAAAAACGATGTTAACTTTAGTAGTATTACATTCATTCCGAAAACTCCCACAAATAACGAAAGCACTATTGGATAAAGTGGTCCCTGATAATCCGGAAATTTCCCTGAACTCCAAAAGTTTATTGCTCTGGTAATATAAGTTGAATCATCACCTGTAATGCTTACGCGTACGTTAAAAAACAAAAAGCTCAATACAACAAAAACACCTACTAATATGTAAAAAATTAAAGCTGACCGATCTCTTAGCCAGCTTTCAATTTTATCATCCATCAGGATTGTCTTATCCTTAGATTGATTATTACCCATTTAAACTAAATTTATTCAATTTCTTTTTTCCGATATGCATTTACAAATAAAATATTACCCATATTATCATACTTTGTAAACCTATCGCTTCCCTTTTTTATATCTTCTGATGAAAATCCAAGTATGGTCAAATCCGCATCATGACTTTGTTTTTTAACGATACTCTCTTTATGATCTCCTTCTTTAAAAGGTACCATAGTAACATTTCCTGGTGCAATAGGTAAACGACCCGATTTAATTCTATCCAACCACTTTTTCCTTTCTTCTTCCGTTTCATGCGCAGGAACGAGCGAATATATCTTAATAAAACCTTTTTTCCAATCCGGATGTCCTAAAATAATATAAGCCAACAACACCATTAAATTAGCATTATGAAAATCATGACGTCCAATCCAAACATGTATCTCTTTTTTATAACCAAAACCTTTTAATGAAGTATTTAAAAAACATACATCCATTTTACACGAATCAAATAAAACGTAATTTTCTAAAGCATTCTTTAAAGACTCTGGCTTATCACTAGGGAATTCAAACAAAATAAGATTACTTCCTTTTCCTGATATTCCGGATAATTGAATTACCTGGGCTATTGCAGAAGTATAAGAAGGACTAATAACCGTATCAATATATACTCGAGTATTACTTCCCTTAGCCCTCATTATCAGCCTATCTAAGGTTTTTTTAGATTGATGATAAGTGGTACTATTTAAAAAACCTTCCACATAATGTATATAGGTTCCAAAACCGTATTTATGAGATATCCAACCTAACAAATCAAAAGCACTTTGTCTTTCAAATGAATCAGCACTTACACAAACAGCAAATGGGCGCCAATTATACTCCTGTTCTTCTTTATTAGCTTGCTGAACAAAAATTTGAATCTGACGACTCATTTGAAAAACCACTCCTTTAAACAACTTTTCCAACCCTCTCTTTTCAGGTCTATACTTGCTAATAATTAAGTAAATTATCACCATAATCAATATGGATATAATAGCATATGTTAGATTCATTTTAAACATCAGCCAAAAGGACAACAAAGCCCCTGCTAAAGAGTAGTACCAATTATTCAATTTAAAAGTGGGCCTATAAGATGGATCCGCTGCAAAATGCTCCAAAAAACTAATTAAACAAATCGCACCATAGGTAACCATAAAAAACATGGAGATAATCTGTGCTACAAAATTTACATCACCTATAATTACGAAAAAATAAGCAATGGCAATTGTAACCAATGTACCATTTACAGGGTCATTATCTTTTACTTTACCTTTCGAAAACCATTTGTTTAAATTTGGATAAGGGAAAATATTATCAAATCCAATGGCCTGAAGCGTTCTTGGCGCTACAAGAATAGATCCAATGGCAGATGACAATGTTGCAGCGGCTAATCCTATTGGAATAATAGGTCCCCAAATGGCAACTCTTTGCATAATTAACTGATCTTCTGCTAACTCATCTGGTGTTGCTGATATGGTTAGTTTATAAGCAATAGCAACATAAACTACCATACCTACTAAAGTTGCCCATAAAGTCCCTTTGGGAATGGATTTTTTAGGATCTCTTAAATCTCCTGATAAACCAAGACCAGCTGCAATACCTGTAAATGCAGGAAAGATGATTGTAAAAACATAAAAGAAGCTCTCAGGATTTTGAGTCGTTTCACTAAACAAAAAATTTGGATTCTCTGATGTAGAAGTACCCATAAAAAATAGAATAATGGATAAGAACAAAATTCCAACCACCACATAAAGGGCCTTCATTCCAATATTTGCACCTCTTATAACTACTACAATACTTAATAGCGTCATCATAATTAAAGTAACAGCCTTTTTAAAAGTCGCTGCATCAATTGCAAAAGGAAGATAGGGAAGAACGGCATCAAAAGCCTCACCAAAGGCTATAATATAAAAAGCTACACTAATGGCTTGAGATAGATAAAGGGCAATTCCAATAGCACCTCCAATATTTAAACCAAAAGATCTGGAAATAATATAATAAGCACCACCACCCTGTACCTTTTGATTTGTGGCAATTTCAGCCACAGCTAAAGCTGTGGGAATAGTTACCAAATGACCAATAATTATTATTGTTATTACCCCTAAAAAACCTACATGACCAACAGCCCAACCAAATCTTAAAAAAAGAATTGCTCCTAGAATAGTAGAAATTGCCGTCATAAATACCGGCATTGAACCAAAGGTTGCATTTGGATTTGTAACTGCTTTTTGCATAACCTCTATTTTTGGAATCTTCTATTCAAAAATAGAAAAAAAATAACAAGGTCAAGATTTTAATTTAAACAGCTTAATAACATGAGATAATTCATAAAATGAATCTTGACCAATTGTTTAAAAATGTTTATCTTGCAAATATTCTTAATAGGTTTAGATTACACAGAAATCTTTGAGAAAGCCGGAAAATCAGGGGTGTTTTTCCGGCTTTTTTAATGCTCATTCCCAAACAAATAGAAAAATCTCTCATCTTCAACTTTTTTCTTATTTTTGCCGAAACCCAATTTAAGAAATATGAATTCAATAACACCATTATCAAATTCCAAACAAATCCTATTAGGAGTACAATTTTTATTTGTTGCTTTCGGCGCAACAGTACTCGTTCCTTTGTTAGTTGGCATTAATCCTTCTATTGCTTTACTTTCTGCAGGAGTGGGGACTCTTATTTTCCACTTAATTACAAAAGGAAAAGTACCAGTCTTTTTAGGTAGTAGTTTCGCTTTTATTGCCCCAATTACTATGGCAACTGAAAAGTTTGGCTATGCAGGAACCTTATCTGGAATTATTGCTGTTGGTATCGTTTATTCATTGGTCTCTTTTTTAATAAAATTGAGAGGCGTAAACTTTATTAAGAAAATCTTTCCTTCTATTGTTGTTGGACCTGTAATTATGGTTATTGGTCTTTCCTTAGCCTCAACTGCTGTTGATATGGCCAAAACAAACTGGATTATTGCCGGTGTATCACTACTTGCTGCTGTTATATCAGTTGTTTACTTTAAAGGAATAATAAAATTAATTCCGGTATTTATTGGAATTTTAGTAGGGTACCTAACATCTCTTGCAATGGGAGGGATTGATTTCACGCCTATTAAAGAGGCTACCTGGTTCCAATTACCAGATATAACAATACCAACCTTTAGCTGGGAAGCAATATTATTTATGATACCTGTGGCTATTGCTCCTTTAATTGAACATGTTGGAGATATTTATGCCATTAGCGCAATTGCAGAAAAAGACTTTATTAAAGATCCTGGCTTAAACAGGACTATGCTTGGTGATGGTATTGCAACTAGTTTTGCTGGTTTAATCGGAAGTGTTCCTAATACCACCTACTCAGAAGTTACAGGAGCTATTGAATTAACAAAAGTTACTAATCCACGAATCTTAAGAATTGCTGCAATTACAGCTATCGTATTTTCGCTAATTGGTAAAGTTAGTGGTTTCTTAAAATCTATTCCTACAGAAGTACTGGGTGGTATTATGCTTCTTTTATTCGGAATGATTTCAAGTGTAGGTATAAAAACTTTAATTGAATCAAAATCTGATTTTCATAAAACACGAAATCTAGTTATTGTTTCCATCATCCTTACAGTAGGAGTAGGTAAAGCATCTATCGATTTTGGATCATTTTCTTTATCTGGAATTGGATTGGCATCGGTGGTTGGAGTAATACTAAATCTAATATTACCCGGCAAATCAAAAGAAGTGCATATGGAAAATACTACTGAAGAAAATTAATATAAATAACACCCCTCTTTTTACATAAAATTTAGAGGGGTTTATTTTTGTTTTAAATCTTCAATATCTTTAATAGGCCTGATCCAAATATCAAGAAACCATCCTTCATTAAGCAATTTCTTTTTAATCACAAGAGAAGATCTATAACCATCAAACTCACCAAATACATATCTGGTAAATCCATCAATGCATTTAACCTCCTGAACATTCTTAATCCCTCGTTTAGTAAAAAATGCACGATCCTTTAGTGGTCCATTTTCCAAGGCCATCAACTGAATCGTATATCCTTTTTTAGTACTTGGTATATATATATTATTTTCATCCACCACAGCTGTTGTAGATTTTACATCGGGAGCAATTTTTCTTATCTCGTTTTCTTCAGCTCTTACTATGTTGTCATTACTATGCTTTACATCCTCTAACAGAGTTTTAGATTCTTGTTTTAATGTTTTCTCAACACCTTCATTTTTTTCATTATTAATTTTAACAGATGCTATTTGCTCATTTTTTATATCAGAAACTCGATCCATCTTTTCTAACGGAGCATCCATTACTACATCTTTAAATAAAACAGGAAGTTTTTTTTTCTGATAATTCATTTCCGGAGTAACATCCACATATCCAACCTCTCTAATACTCTCGTTGGAGTTGGTTTGTTCAATTTCGTATTCATAACCCACTTCCAAAAACATCATATATTTTCCATTAGTGGGATTTGGCCGATAATCTCCAACCAGATGCTTGTCCTTCCTTCGTGTTACCAACAACCTAACATCTTTCATATTATCACCAAATATTTCATCTATTTGCCCCTCAACTACAGCCAACTCTGTATTATCATCTGATTCAAATGTAACCTGATAAATATCTGATCCACCATAATTATCATCAAACTTAGACGATGCATAATAAGCATGACTTTTATTAACAGTAGGTACAAAAAAGAAATCGTCATCAGGAGTATTAATTGGATAACCAAGATTTACAGGTCTGCTCCAGGTTGAATCAGGATTCATTTGCGCATAAAATACATCCAGCCTACCCATTGAATTATGACCTTCTGATGAAAAATACAATGTTTTACCATCATAGTGAATCATTGGAGTCTCCTCATCATATTCAGTATTGATATTAGGACCAAGATTTTTAGGCTCTCCCCAGGTGCCATTAGGATTCCTTTTACACATATAAATATCAATTCCTCCTAATCCACCTTCTCTGTCGCTGGTAAAAAACAAGGTACTTTTATCAGCCGACAAAGATCCATGAGTTTCCTGCGCAAAACTATTTATTGGATAAGGTAACTTTTCAGGCTCAGACCAGTTTTTACCATCGAAATGACTGATATATAAACTCTTGCCATGAACATCATTTCTAAACAATATCATATCATCTCCATCAGGAGATAGCGAGGCTGCTGCTTCGTGCTCATTTTGTTTGAAGAAAACTTTTAATAAACGAGCACTTTCCCAGTTTTTAGCAGCCAAAGGAACTGAATATATTTTTTCTGCATACTGTCCATCTGGCAATAAAGACAACTTCATCCAATTTCTTCGGGAGGTAAAAAATAACTCACTCTCACTAACACACACCAGAGGACTATGATCATCGTACATAGAATTTACCTCAGGCCCCATATTTTTAACCTTAATATCCACAGGATGCTGCAAAAAGAAATTTGCATTATGGCAAACCTGAATCTCATGCTCCAGTTCCTTCATTACCAAAGTATCTTCTTCTGGCACATTTACCAACAAGTTTTCATATATTTCGATAGCTTTGAGAGGTTGCAATAAAACTTGATAAGCTTTTCCTATAGACATTCCAAATTCCCTACCAAAATAACCACTTTTTTGCTCTTTAGTAAGGGTATTCATCCCTCTATTTAAGTACGTTACTGCAGTATCTGCCCCATCTGAGGTATTTAAATAGCATAAACCTATATTAAAAAGAGCATCTAGATCTTTAGGATCATTTTCGAGGAGTACCTTAAAATTACTAATGGCATCTTTATAATTTCCTTCATTGGCAAGATACATAGCTCTTTTAAATAACTTTGAGTTATGAGACCTTGATTTTGTTTGCGTAAAACTACTACAACAAACAACACTGAATATTACAAAAATTATAAAGGATCTTTTCATTTTACCGCCAATTTCCATAAACGACTGATATAAAATACAATATAAGAATTTTAGTTCTTTTATGTAAATACCACATCCCTTAAAACAGGCAAAACTAGAAAAATATACTAGCATCAACTAAACGTTACCTGCCATAACACCGCCCTATTCCACTACAAAACACTAACTGATTGACACTTGCACTATATTCCAATTTATGGAAAATCTTAATAACTAATGAATAAAATATCTTAATCAATAAGGCTACACGCCTAATCTTTTAGCACAAACCCTACTGATGGCACATTTTCTATTAAGATATTCTCATCACCTTTTAGATATTTACGAAGTTTTGCAATAAAAACATCAAGACTTCTACTATTAAAATAATCATTATCGCCCCACAATGTATTCAAAATATGATCGCGTTTTACCAATTGATTTTTCGAAGAGGCTAACATTTTAAGAACTTCATTTTCTTTAAAAGTTAAACGTTTTGATACTTTGTCTGTTTTCAATAACTGGTTTTTATAATCGAAAGTATAATTACCAATGGTGAAAAATTCAGGACATGTAATTTGCTCGATGTTTTGATTGCATCTCGCCATAATAGCTTTAATCCGGCATAACAATTCATCTTCGTCAAATGGTTTAACAATATAATCATCAACACCAAGATTAAAACCTTTTATTTTATCCTCTTTAAATGTTTTAGCTGTAAGAAATACTATAGGCACTTTTTTATCTTTCGACCTTATTTTTTCAGCTATTGAAAATCCATCTAAACCAGGAAGCATTACATCAAGAATACAAAAATCAAACTTGTAATTACTAAAAGCATTTACACCTAATAATCCATCCTTATACAACTTAACATCAAAACCATTCGACTCAAGAAACTCAACCAACAGAAACCCCATGGTAGTATCATCTTCAACAAGTAGAATTTTTTTTGCTTCCATACTTAAACTTCATTAATTTTTAGAGTAATAATAAAAGCACTTCCCTTATCTATTTCACTTTTTATCCTTATACTTCCATTAAGTTTATCAACAACTTTTTTCACAAAATTAAGTCCTAAACCAAAGCCTTTAATATCATGTAAATTACCTGTAGATACTCTGTAATACTTTTCAAACACCTTACTTTGTTCAATTGAAGATATACCTATTCCATTATCTTTAACAATAATAACTAACTTATTGTTTTTGTTATAGGTTTTTACATTAATAATTGGGGCAACCTTAGTATATTTTATTGCATTCTCTAAAAGATTTAAGAAAGCATGCTTCAAGTATTTTTCATCACCAGTTAATATAAATTTATCTGCCAATAGCTCTAAATTCACAGTGCCTTGCTTTTCCTCCATTAATGACTGATACATATTAACACATGAATGCAGCACATCATGCACATTAACACTTTTTTTTTCTCCAGACTCTGAAGATAAGAGAACAACATCCAGAATATCATTAACATTCTGACTTAACTTTGAATTTTCTTCTTGAATTAACGATGCGTATTGAAGTATTTTTTTTGAACCTTCTACATTTGAATTCACTTTTTTCTTAATTAATCCAGTTGCAAATTTAATATTGGCCAGTGGAGTTTGAAATTCGTGAACCATATTATCTATAAAATATTTTGTATTTACTAATATCGATTGCTCTTTGGCAAACATCCTGTAAATTATCACAAAAGAAATCATTACAAATATAATAGCCGCTATAGAGAGATAGAATAAAATGCCCAATTGTGCAAAAACAAATTTGCTTTGATCAGGAAACTCTATTTGAAGTTTAATGCCATTTTGGGCCAACAAACCATTTAACGATTGCTCATAACATGAAATACAAATTTTATCCTTAACGCTATCGTTCTCATTAATAAAATCAAATTGATATTCTAATCTAATTTTATGAATATATAAATTAGACTGTATTATGCTATCTACTTTATGAAAGTTAATGTATTGAACATCGTTCGAGCATTTATTCCCACAAACATAATTATGCATATTATGGCATTGATTTGCTTCTCGGGCAATTTCATTACGAGCTTCTCTTAATGCTAATACTACACGATGATTAAAATGCTTTTGTTCTAATTTGGCAGATTTAACTAAAAACATAATCTGCATAATTACCAAGCTTAAAAGTACCAAAAAGGTTAACGCTGCTAACCACTCGTGTCTAACTTTCTTTTTTACCATTTAAACCTAATGTTACCTTTTACGTTACTGTTATTCAAACTGATTACAAAAATAGAAATAATTAAGTACAGACATGCGTAAATTAACAACTCGTTAACACGGATTAACAAGACAATAACAAGAACATATTAATAATCATATCATATTTGTAATAAGTAATATTTTATCAATTTAAATTTCAAAATTATGAAGAAGTCAATAGCAGTATCATTCTTATTTTTATTCATGGTAGCAATCGCATCTCCAGTAATGGCATCAGAAAACACTCAGGAACCACAAAAAACTGAAAAAAAATGCTGTTCTAAAGAAGCTAAAAAAGAGTGTTGCAAAAAAGAGGCTAAAAAAGAATGCTGCTCTAAAGAAAAGAAAAGCGAATGCAAAAAAGCTAAAGCTGAATCTGAAAAAAAATAGATTAAATTCTAAAATAAAAAACATATAAAGCTACATACATAGTATGTAGCTTTTTTTATGCTTCTTCTACCAGTAACCCATATTAATAACATATGTATACTAGCTTTACACACAAAGAAATTAAGAGTATTCTCCTATCATAAAGCAACATTTCAAATTTATAACGTTTATTAACTTTCTAAAGTCAAAATTGGCATCACTTATTCTCTACATTTAATCAATTAATCTTAATTTTGTTGACAACAGCAAAAGTACTACTTGTATATTTTATTGCTTTACATTGTATTGTGTATCTATTTCAATTCCCAATACAAACTAAGAAACACTAGTATGTTAAAACAAAGTTTACAACAAAAGTTACTTCAAAAACTATCACCAATGCAAATTCAGGTGATAAAGCTTCTGGAAATTCCAGCAGCTCAGTTGGAGCAACGTATAAAAAAAGAGATAGAGGAAAATCCAGTTTTAGAACTTGATGGAGAGGGTCGAAATAACGACGATATGGATGAACCTGAAGTAAAAGAATCAGAAGTTGAAAAGGATGAACTTTCTATTGATGAGTATATACAAAACGAAGACATACCAGCTTACAAGTTACAATCACGAAATTTTTCAAAAGACGACAAGCATGAAGACATTCCATTTTCTGATGGTACCACTTTTCATGAATTCCTGACAGGTCAACTGGGTTTAAGAATTTTAAATGAACGCCAGCAATTGTTAGCCGAACACATTGTAGGAAACATTGATGAAGACGGCTACTTAAGAAGAGAAATTGACGAAATAATTGATGATATTGCATTTAGCCAGAACATTGAATTTGACGAAAAAGAAGCCCTTGATGTTTTAGAAATTGTTCAGGATTTTGACCCTGCAGGAGTTGCAGCAAGAGATCTTCAGGAATGTTTGTTATTACAATTAAATAAAAAAGATAGGTCTTTCCCTGATATCGAGAACGCTTATAATATAATAAAATATCATTTCGAGGAGTTCACGAAGAAGCATTACGAAAAAATAACAAAGAGACTTCATCTGGAAGAAGATGAAGTAAAAGATGCTTTGGAAGAGATATTGAAGCTAAACCCAAAACCAGGAAGCTCGTACAGTAATCCAATGACAAAAACGGTTCAGCACATCATACCTGATTTTATTTTAGAAATCAAAAATGGTAAACCTGAATTATCTTTAAATACCAGAAATGTACCGGAGTTGAGAATTAGTCAAACTTATTCAAACATGTTGGAAGATTATGCTGGTAACAAACGAAATCAAACCAAGGATAAAAAGGATGCTGTAATCTTTGTAAAACAAAAACTTGATTCAGCAAAATGGTTTATTGATGCAATAAAGCAACGACAAAATACATTGATGAATACGATGCATGCCATTTTAGAGTATCAGAAGGAATACTTTGAAGAAGGCGATGAAACGAAGTTGAAACCAATGATATTAAAGGATATTGCAGAAAAAACAAATCTCGACATCTCAACGATTTCAAGGGTTTCAAATAGTAAGTATATCCAAACTCATTTTGGAATTTTCCCACTGAAGTCGTTCTTTTCAGAAGGTATGCAAACAGATTCCGGAGAAGAAGTTTCTACTCGAGAAATCAAAAAAATACTTTCAGAATGCATTGAAAGTGAAGACAAACGCAAACCTTTAACAGACGATAAACTTTCGCAAATATTGAAAGAAAAATCGTATAACATTGCCCGACGAACAGTTGCTAAATATAGAGAGCAATTGAATATACCTGTTGCCAGATTAAGAAAAGAGCTTTAAAAACTTAAAGATATCTGATGGATTGTGGAAATTATTTTTCTATGATCCATTACTCATAAATTTCAATTTTATATGCAAAAAAAAATTGCTTCAATCATATCAACTTTGCTTCACCCAATGCTAATGCCAACAATTGGCTTGTTAATTATCTTCAGCACTCAAAGTCATATCACTTTTTTACCATTTGAATACCGACGCTTAGTAACAATTATTGTGTTAATCAGTACTTGCATTCTTCCTTTAAGTGTTATTCCAATTTTTATACAAACTAAAATTATTAAATCCATCCATATGGATTCGTCAAAGGAGAGAATACTTCCTTTAATGGTAACTGGGCTATTCTTTATCCTCGGTTATTACTTTCTTAAGAGATTTCAGCTTCCTAGTTTCATACCACTATTTTTTCTTGGTACACTTGTGGCTCTAATTATTTCCCTTGCTATTTCATTTTTCTGGAAAATTAGTATTCATATGGTTGGCATTGGCGGAATTATAGGAGCGTTAATTGCAATGTATATTAAATACGGTGTTAACACTAATATGTGGCTATTAATTTGTATTGGAATTGCCGGTATAGTTGGTACATGCAGACTTATTTTAAACGCCCATAATCCATACCAGATTTATGCAGGTTTATTCTTGGGCACAGCATCCATCTGTTGTGTTGTAATGCTATAATATAATAAGATCAACCAATCTATTATAAATTTAAAAGCCTTTATCCATAAAAATAAAGGCTTAATCATACAGACAATATCAACCTAATTCAAAACAAAAAAATTAGAGTAAGAAATAATTACATCAAATCTACCATACGAAAAGGCCACAGGTTCACCATCAATAAGAGCTTTAAATTCAAACAAACCAGAAAGAATCACTCCACTTTCAACTTCATCCACAGTTAACTGTTGAGTCTTTTTAAAGGTAAACTTACCACTTAAAATTTCAACATCTCTATCACTTCCTTTATCTTCAATTTCCAATTTAACATGCTCGTCTCTAAGATCAATTTCCTGGCCATTTAAATCTAATAAATCATATTCATCTTCAGGAAAGAAATTATCTAATATCAACTTGATATTAAAATCTTCATAATAATCCTTTCGACCATTAAAATTAAATGAACACTCTCCATTACTTACAATCACCTTCAACGGGTAATCTGTTGTATTATTAGTTACGACATCCCTGTCATATCTTACTCCGAATGTATTATATCCATATTCAGAATAGATAGGTAAACCTGGTACTTCAGGATCTTCTACAAAAACAGATTCTTCCAAGTACAAATCATCATTGGTACAGCTTGAGACAAAAACAAGCACTAATAACAAAATTGGATATATATATTTCATTTTTTATCTTTTTAAAGTGGCAATAAAACATTTAATTGAAAACTAAAACCAATTTCAGAAGTAGTAATACTACTTGGATCATCAGATAATATCACTGTTGGTCCAATTTCTAAATTTAAATTAGGCTGACCAACCTTACCCAGCTTCATTCCTCCTCTAAAGTCAAAAGTGGTATATAAATTTGCTGGATCACTAAACAGTTTCCCAACTCTATCATTATATTTTTTCATTAAGGAATTACCAAAATCTGTATCAATATTATGATCTAACAACAAATTAAAAGTTAAACCCGTTTTTATATAAAGATTTACAAAATGATCTGACAATGGGGTGTATTTTACAGCAACAGGAATTCCTAGATAATGACTCTTTTGGTCAAAGCCTTTAACTTTTAGATATTCCACCCCCTGATTTCCTTCACTAATATTAACCATCATAAATTCCGACGAGCTATAATCATCCGAATCCATACCACTAATCGTTTGCGAATACTTAAGTCCGGAAACAATTGCAAGTCTGTTATCCAGAAGTCTTCTTTCAATACTCAAACCTAAATTCCAGGAATAAAAAGTACCTTCAACAAAGTCGAAATAATACTCATCCCATTGTTCATTATCTTTTCTAATAAAATTCTGATTCTTAAGTTCGGTATCTAACGATGGGGTTATACTTGTAGAAAGACCCCAATACCATTTGTTGGTTTTCTCTTTTTCCTGGGCTTCTATCATTAATGAAATACCAGCTAGAAAAAGAATTACTGCAAGCAGATAAAATCTCTTCATATTTAAAATTAAGTTTGACTATTTAGTTATTTTGCTGTCAAATATAAAACATTATTTTATATAAGACCATTATCCATTAAAATAGTTGCGTTTTAAAAACTCTAATTCCCACATTTTAATATTAATTAAGTACAGAATATCTTAGCCATAAACCAATAAAAGAGTTACTCGACTTTACAATTCAATAATTTTTCCATAAAATGCATTCATAATTCAAAGCTTGCACTATTTCTATTAAAATGTTATTATTTTTACCTTTTAATTTTCGAGTTAAAAATAAGGTGTATACATTAATTATTCTTGTTTATGGATTACTCATTAGTTGACTTATTAAAATTAATTGGAGCTGTAGGATTATTTCTTTACGGAATGAAACTAATGAGTGAAGCCTTACAAAAAGTGGCTGGTTCTAAGATGCGTAGCATTTTTGCTGCGATGACTAGAAATCGGTTTTTAGGTGTTTTAACCGGTCTTTTAGTTTCGGCAACAATTCAATCTTCAAGCGCAACAATATTAATGGTGGTCAGCTTTGTTAATGCAGGCTTAGTATCTCTGGTTGAATCTATTGGCGTTATTATGGGAGCCAATGTAGGTACAACGATAACAGGTTGGTTAATATCATTATTTGGCTTTAGGTTTAACTTTACAGAATACGCTTTACCCTTAATGGCTGTTGGTTTTCCTCTCGTATTTTCAAAAGTTCAACGCCACAAATCATGGGGGGAAGCAATTATTGGATTTTCGATTCTTTTTGTAAGTCTTGATTTTATTAAATCTACTTTTCCAGATATTAATAGTAATCCTGAATTATTAAGCTTCTTATCAGATTACACCAACCTAGGCTTTACCTCTGTTCTTTTATTTGTTTTTATAGGAAGCTTACTAACATTAATTGTACAATCAAGTGGTGCTACTATGGCTATCACATTTGTTATGTGTACTCAAGGGTGGATTCCCTTCCAATTAGGTGCAGCTATGATTTTAGGAGAGAACATTGGTACTACAATTACTCCAAATTTGGCAGCAACAATAGGAAATATATCTGCAAAACGTACAGCAAGAGCGCATTTGTTTTTCAATCTTTTAGGAGTTATATGGATGCTAGCTATATTTACACCATACACTACTTATATAAAAGATTATATTTCAAACTTTAATGCATTTTCGGTAAAAAATCCACAGGCTATAGTTCCTTTTGCGTTAGCACTATTTCACACCTCTTTTAATGTATTAAATTTAATCATCTTTATTGGTTTTGTTCCTTTAATAAATCGACTCATCATTGAACTGGTACCTCATAAAGGTGAAGAAGGTGAAGAATTTAAATTAAGATATATTACAACTGGGATGTTGTCAACTTCAGAATTATCCATTTTACAAGCAAAAAAAGAACTACAATCTTTTGCTCGCCACACCAACAAAATGTTGGGTTTTAACCAAAAATTACTTCACGAGAGTAATGCAAAAAAATTTAACAGACTTTATACTAATATTGAAAAATACGAATCAATTAGCGATGATGTTGAAGTGGAAATTGCCAATTACCTTGCCATGGTTTCTCAGGGTAAATTAAGCGAACAAAGCCGTAAAAAAATTAGGGCAATGCTTAAACTAGTAAGCGATCTTGAGAGTATAGGCGACAGCAGTTACACACTAGCCAGAATTATTAACAGAATGCAGAAGAATAAGATTAAGTTTTCCACATCCGTTCTCGATAAGCTGGATTTAATGCTAAACTTAGTAGAAAATTCTTTAATGATTATGAGAAATAATCTCAATACTGACGAAAAAAGAATTAGTATAGATAAAGCTACAGAAATTGAAAATCAGATTAATCAATATTGTCAACAACTAAAATCAGAACATTTAGAAAGTATTAAAAACGAAGAATACTCATATGACACAGGTATTGTATTTACTGACTTTTTTAACGAATGTGAAAAAATTGGCAATTATGCATTAAACGTTTCTGAAGCATTATTTGAAAGCAGATAAAAAAATACTACGGAATCAATTCAGTAGTTTTAATCGGCATCAGACTAAAGTCCGATAAATTAAACGACTGTCTGACAACAGTGGTTTTCTTTTTACTTTGTAAAGATTCATCCGACAATTGAGACCAATGAAAAAGGGATATTAAACAACATCCCTGAACAATTAATTTTTTACCTCTATTTTTTCCTGAATCTTCCTCCCAAGGTAATGTCTACTTCATTACCCGATTCATCGAAAATCGTTACCTCATAATCACATTCTCCAACCCCATAATCCAACCATGTAGTATACATATCATCTCCAATAGGTCTTATTATTTCAATAATTCCAGATAAAGAAAACCTACAATTTCTTTCAACATATAATGGAGATCTTATTTCTCTTACCGTATCCCCACTGCTAAGTAGGTCATAGTTTTTTGACGAAGATGTGTGATATTTGTTTAGCGCTTGGGAGCTATAGTTTTAAATTCTGAGGTAAAAGATCTGCAAGTTTGTTCACCTTATAGGTAGGGATTATTTCAAGCACCTTTTTCAGCCATTCAAAGGGGTTTACATTGTTCTTTTTACATGTAGCAAAGAACGAATAGAACATAGCTGCCCGTTCTGCACCTCGGTTAGATCCAGCGAACAGATAATTCTTCCTGCCGAGTGTGATTGGGCGAATAGCATTTTCGGCAAGGTTATTATCTATTTCCAAATTGCCATCGTTAAGATAAGCCAATAAATTATTCCAACGTTCAATGCAATATGCGGTGGCCGTGCCCAACGGAGATTTGGGATTGGTAGATTTATAGGTTTCCACCATCCATTTCCCCAGTTCGTTTATCAATGGCAACGATTCATCAAGCCTCAGAGCGTGACGTTCCTTGGGAGGCATGTTCTGTTCCCGGGCTTTTCGCTCCACGGCATAGAGTTTTTGGAACATTCCCATGGCATATTCTGCTTGTTTTTGATCATATGGCAAGGCTTTCTCAAAATATCGGCGTGCGTGGGCCATGCAATTGACCAGGGTTATATCCGGATTCTTTGCTGCAATCAGATCATATACTTGGTAGCCATCGGTCTGAAGATAGCCTTTGAAGTTTCCAAGAAGTTTTTTCGGGCCTTCCCTGGATCTTCCGGTGTTATAATCGAAGAACACCATTTTTTCTAAAGGGCTGTGATAAATCCAATAATATCCCCGGTGCGTTTTCCCTTTCTTCTGTTTATCCAGAACGGGAATTGGGGTTTCATCGGCCTGTATATAACCTTGCGCGAGTACCCTGTGCTTTAAAACATCGTATAGTGGTTCAAGTAAATTGCTGATGCTTTCCTGCCAACCGTTGAGTGTAGATGAAGAAAGTTTTATGTTCTCCCTTTTGAAACGCTCTATTTGACGGTAAACAGGCAAGTGATCCACAAACTTGTCGACGATGACCTGAGATAGTAGACCGGGACCGGCGATACCTTTTTCGATTGGAAAAACAGGGAGTTCCGCCATTACGCCTTTGTAATCGACATTGTTATCGTCTATTGACTTGATGTATTTGGGACGGATATAACGCTTGATGAACAGCTTCGCCGGAACCAGTTCCAGTTGGTCGGTCACTTCTTTTCCGATGCATTTCATCCCGAAAGTGTCCTCCTTCGGTTCCAATATAATTTCTTCTACCGGTAAGTGTGATGGCAAAGGTAAGCGCCCGGGATGCTGCCTCTTTTCTTTTGTACGCACATAGTTTATTGTCTGCTGTTCTTTTTCAGGTGCTGCCTCCTCGGGCACGTCAAAAGGTAAAGAAAGCTGCTTGTCATCAGCATCGTGAACGAAACGTTCACGTTTTGTTCCATAAAGCAAGCGGTTCATTTGATCAATCTGGAACTGCATTTTCTCCATTCTGGATTGCATCTGTCCCATCGCCGACTCCATGGAGTTGATGAGCCCTTTCAGCTTTTGATTTTCTTTTTCCAGCTCGGAAGCCTTGTTTCCCAGTTCCTTTGACATATTTCGAAACTACGCAAACACGGGCATTTACCAAAGAAAAACCAACCGTTGTTATCAACAAAATTAAGGTTTGGAGTTGATAAATATTTTTGTTGGAATACCTTATTTTACAGGTGTTTCGGGAGGCAGATATCGCTTTCTTTGTTGTAGGTTTTTAATAGATAATCCGTCTACTATCATTACAATTTGGGCATAGCTCAGAGTAATACTTCCCACTGAAGTGTCATATCTGGGAAGCTCAAATGTTCCTTTCTCCAGGCGCTTGTAATAAAGTAAGAACCCGGAGCCCTGCCAATGCAGCAACTTAATCTTATCTCGACACTTATTGATGAAGATAAAAACGTCTCCATTCTGGGGGTTGCTGTCCAGATGGTTGCGAATCAGTCCCGACAATGCATCAAAGCTTTTGCGCATATCAGTGGGCTGGCTGTAAAGGTGAAATGTGTTTTCTGTTGATAGTGCGAACATAGTTTATAGGCTTATCAGTTTTTTCAAAAAATCAGGACTAACAGTTTCCGGACACTGCAACTGGATACCGTTGGGAAATAATAAGCACAGCTGGTTTACCGCTTCTTTTTCTTCAGATTCTGGAACTGACTTTATATTTACCGGAATAAAACCCGAATCAGATTTAACTTGAGATTTACTTTCTTTGAGCCTTTTACCCCACGCCTGAAATGTGGAATAAGCTAATCCATGTTCTTTACAATATTGTTTTTGTGGAGCATCACCTTGTTGCCATGCTTCGTAATGAGCAAACATCTCTTTGGCTGTATGTCTTCTTGAGTTTTTCATGCACCAAATATATCCTCTTCAAATATCTAATAGAAGACGAGCTTAGTAGTGCGGATACCTCTTACCACTATATATCAACACAATAAAAAAGGATCAAAAAAAAAAGGATGCAAACAAAATCGTTTACATCCTTTTTTAATATATTTATTTTAAGTCTCTACTTATAACATAACCCTATGGTCATATTATTTTTCCATAAGAAACTTATTAACATTATCAGCAGCTTCTCTACCCTTAGCAATAGCAGTTACAACTAAACTCGCACCGTTATGAGCATCACCTGCTGCAAAAACTTTATCAATACTTGTTTGATAATTAGCAGCTACTTTAAGATTACCCCTTTGATCAAGATCAACACCAAGTTCTTCCACTAATCCTTCATGCATACAGTGAACAAATCCCATTGAAAGGAAAACCAAATCAACATCGATAATCTTTTCAGAACCTGGTTTTTCATTCATTTTCCAAGCTCCATTGTCATCTTTAGCCCATTCAACTTCTACAAGTTCAACTTGTTTCAGTTTTCCACCAGCTCCAATAAATCGTTTCGTTGAAACACTCCACATACGCTCACATCCTTCTTCATGTGAAGTAGAAGTTTTTAGCACAGTAGGCCAGTATGGCCAAGGATTACCAGCAGCTCTTTCTTCAGGTGGCTTAGGTAAAATTTCAATTTGAGTTACACTCTTCGCTTTTTGACGATTTGAAGTACCTACACAGTCTGAACCTGTATCTCCACCTCCAATAACCAAAACATTTTTACCTTTAGCATCAATGCGCTCAATGCCATTTAATTTATTTCCTCTGTTAACTCTATTTTGTTGAGTAAGGAATTCCATAGCAAAATGAACACCTTTAAGTTCTCTTCCTTCAACAGGAAGATCACGTGGTTTCATTGCACCAATTGCAAGAACAACGGCATCAAAATCCTTAAGGATTTGCTCTCCTTTAACATCAAAACCTACATAGGTATTGTATTTAAATTCGATCCCTTCCTGTTCAAAGATATCAATCCTACGGTCAATAATCTTTTTATTTAACTTAAAATCAGGAATACCAAATCTCAACAATCCACCAACTGCCTCATCTTTTTCAAAAACAGTTACTTTATGTCCCATTTGATTTAAAAGATCTGCTGCAGAAAGACCTGCTGGTCCTCCTCCAATTACAGCAACCTTTTTTCCTGTGCGTACTTGCGGTACTCTTGGCTGTACATAACCTTCTGCAAATGCTTTTTCTACAACAGAACATTCGTTTTCACGGATTGTAACAGCTTCTTTATGAATTGCTAATACACATGATTTCTCACATGGATTTGGACAAATTCTTCCAGTAAACTCAGGGAAACTATTAGTTGAATGCAAAATATCACTTGCTAACTTCCATTCTCCTTTATAAACTGCATCTTGCCACTCAGGAATTTTACTTCCTACAGGACAAGCCCAATGGCAAAAAGGGATACCACAGTCCATACATCTAGATGCCTGCAGGACGCGATCCTCTTCGTTGAGCGTTTGTTCAACTTCACCATAATCATCAATACGCTCATTAATGGGACGGTTACCGCTATCTTTCCTCGGCACCTCTAAAAAACCTCTTGGATTACCCATAATATTATATTTTTATTGAAAAGATTGTCCAAAAACCGATACTCCGATGAGTATCGATTGGTTTTCGGACTTCCTTCTTTATTCAAAGACTTGATAATTAATTACTCATTTACAAAAGGTGTATCTTCAGTTTCTTTAAGCTTTTGTTCAAGCTCTTTAACTTTTTCTTCCTGAAGTACCTTCTTATATTCAAATGGAATTACTTTAATAAACTTAGGTAAGTACTTATTCCAGTTTACTAAAATATCCTGAGCCTTCTCGCTATTTGTATGCAATAAATGTTTGTGTAACAAGAATTGTAATTCCTGTACATCAGCAGCATCCTCGACCGGAGATAGTTCAACAAGACCTTTATTGCAGTAGTAATCAAAGTTACCTTCTTCATCAAGAACGTAAGCAATACCACCACTCATACCTGCAGCAAAGTTTCTACCTGTTTTTCCAATCACAACTACTCTACCACCTGTCATATATTCACAACAGTGGTCACCAACACCCTCAACAACAGCTGCTGCACCTGAGTTACGTACACAAAAACGTTCTCCAGCAACACCTCTTACATAAACATTACCACCAGTTGCTCCATAAAGAACTGTATTACCAATAATAATATTTTCTTCAGGTTTAAAGGTTGAACCAACAGGTGGAACTACAATAATTTTACCTCCAGATAAACCTTTACCTAAATAATCATTAGCATCACCTTCCAGTTTAAACGAGACACCTCTTGATAGGAATGCTCCGAAACTTTGTCCGGCAGATCCACTAAACTTACAGTTAATAGTATTTTTAGATAATCCTAATTCTCCATAACGTTTACTTACTTCTCCTGATAGCATTGAACCAACAGTACGATCAGTATTACCAATTTCTTTAGCAATCCAAACCTTTGACTGATTTAATAAAGCAGGTTGAGCTTCTTCAATTAAAGACCAATCCATCACTTCATCAATACCATGCTTCTGAGTAGTAGTATTGTGTAAAGGATATATTTTTGCTTCTTCCGGGAAATGAAGCAATTTACTCATGTCGATACCTTTTGTTTTCCAGTTTCCTACATTAGGATCCTGTTCCATCAAGTCGGTACGCCCAATAATCTCTTCAAGAGATCTATATCCCATTTGAGCAAGATATTCACGAACTTCCTGAGCAATAAAATTCATGAAGTTCACTACATACTTATATTTACCAATAAAGCGTTTTCTTAACTCTGGATTTTGAGTTGCAATACCTGCAGGACATGTATTTAAATGACACTTACGCATCATAATACAACCTAAAGTAATTAACGCAGAAGTAGCAAAACCAAATTCTTCAGCTCCAAGAATAGCCATCTTGATAACATCTAACCCAGTTTTAAGCTGACCATCTGTTTGTAATTTAACCCGACCTCTAAGGTTGTTCATTACTAACGTTTGTTGCGTTTCAGCCAAACCAACTTCAACAGGCATACCTGCATGCTTAATTGATGATGTTGGAGATGCTCCAGTACCACCTTCTGTACCTGAAATTACAATTAAGTCAGCATGAGCTTTTGCCACACCAGCAGCAATTGTTCCTACACCTGTTTCTGACACTAATTTAACACTAACATCAGCTTTAGGATTGGTACATTTTAAATCGTAGATCAACTGAGCTAAATCCTCAATAGAATAAATATCATGATGAGGTGGAGGAGAAATCAAGGTAATTCCAGGAGTTGAATTTCTTAACTTTGCGATAATTTTATCAACTTTAAATCCTGGTAACTGACCACCTTCACCTGGCTTAGCTCCCTGAGCTACTTTAATTTGAAGTTCGTCAGCGTTTACAAGGTAATTATTTGTTACACCAAAACGCCCTGATGCAATTTGCTTAATAGAACTACGTGCATTAGATTTAAATCTTTCTGCATCTTCACCGCCTTCTCCAGTGTTACTTCTACCACCCACTTCGTTCATTGCAATTGCAAGAGCGGTATGAGCTTCTTTAGAAATAGAACCGTAACTCATTGCACCTGTAACAAATCGTTTTGTAATTTTTTCTACAAATTCAACTTCATTAATATCAATAGGTTCTCTATCTTTCAATTTCAAGAATCCTCTTAAGAACAGTGGATTCTTATTATCTTCCTCAACTTTTTGAGTATATTCTTTAAACTTACTATAATCGCCTTGACTTGTTGACCACTGAAGTAATCCAATTGTTTCAGGATTCCATCCGTGCTTCTCTCCATATTTTCTATAGGCATACGCACCAGTACTATTCAATATTTCGTTTGGTTGAGATGCAGCAAACGCCTTTTCATGGAACAACTCGGCTTCACGAGCTAACTCTTCATATCCTACACCACCAATCTTAGATGCCGTACCTGTAAAACATTTATCAACAATTTTCTGAGAAATACCAACAGCTTCAAAAATTTGAGCTCCATGATAACTCCTCAATGTTGAAATACCCATCTTAGAAAGAATTTTCAACAATCCTTTATCTATTGCCTTAATATAATTTTCGCGAGCTTGATCATAATCCAAATCAAGCTCTCCTTTTTTAACAAGATCATCAATTGCTCCAAAAGCTAAATACGGATTAATTACACTAGCACCAAAACCTAATAACAAAGCAAAATGCATCACTTCACGAGCTTCTCCGGTTTCAACAATGATACCAGTTTGCATACGCTTTTGCTTTTTAATTAAGTGATGATGAACAGCAGCAACGGCTAATAAAGATGGTACTGCAGCCATATCATTATCGATATTTCTATCTGATAAAATAACAAAGTTCTTCTCTTCATCAACTGCTTTTTCAGCAGCTAAACACATGGCATCAATAGCTTTCTCTAAGCCTGCTCCACCCTCCTTAACAGGGTACAACATTGGAATCGTTGTTTGAGTAAATTCCTCTCTACGATAATCTTTAATTTTTCCAAGATCCGTATTAGTTACAATAGGGCTCTCAAACTTAATTAAACGACAATGCGCTGGACTATACTCTAAAATATTTTTAGATGCCGAACCAATATAATTTGTTAAGGCCATTACTAAACCTTCACGAATTGGATCAATCGGAGGGTTAGTTACCTGCGCAAATAATTGGCGGAAGTAAGAAAATAATCTTTGTGGCTTATCTGATATAGCAGCAATAGGCGTATCATTACCCATTGAATTTATCGGCTCCATTCCAGCCTGTGCCATTGGCCCAATAAGCATTTTAATATCTTCTCTTGAATAACCAAATGCCTTTACAAAAGTATCATAGTTTTCCACAGAAGACTTTACTCTTTGCTTAACCTCAATATCCTTTAATCTAATACGATTTTCTTTCAACCAATTTTCATAAGGATATCTCTTAGAAAGTTGAGCTTTAATTTCCTGATCAGGAATAATGATTCCTAATTTAGTATCAACTAATAATAGTTTACCCGGCTTTAAACGCCCTTTTTCTTTAATTTCTTCTGGTGCAAAAACCTGACAACCTACTTCCGATCCCATTACAATCATATCATCTTTAGTGATAACATAACGAGAAGGACGTAAACCGTTTCTATCCAGGGTTCCACCAATATATCTACCATCAGAGAATACAATTGAAGCGGGACCATCCCATGGCTCCATAATTGTAGAATGGTATTCGTAATATGCTTTTAAACTTTTTGGTATAGGGTTTTTATCATTCCAAGATTCTGGAATTAACATACTCAATGCCTGAGGTAATGTTCTTCCAGTTAAAAATAAAAACTCTAACACATTATCTAAGGAGGCAGAATCACTTTTACCCGGCTCTATAACAGGGAAAATTTTCTTAAGATCTTCACCAAATAAGTCAGATTTCAATAAGGATTCACGAGCTTGCATCCATAACCTGTTACCCCTAATAGTGTTTATCTCACCATTGTGAGCCATAATTCTGAATGGCTGAGCTAAATCCCATGCTGGGAATGTATTTGTACTAAATCTTGAGTGAACTAATGAAATAGCACTCTTTAACTTAGGATTTTGTAGATCTAAGAAATATGCCCCAACTTGATCAGGAGTTAACATTCCTTTATAAATAAAGATCTTTGTTGAAAGACTTGGAATATAAAAAGCTTCCTTTTCTTTTAAATCCGATTCACGAATAGCTTTTTCAGTTACTTTTCGAGCAATGAATAACTTTCTCTCAATTTTATCTTGCTCAAATTTACCTTTAACAAATACCTGACGAATTTTAGGCTCTGTTCTTTTTGCAATTTCTCCAATTACATTGCTATCGACCGGCACATCTCTATAACCAACTAACTCAAGACCTTCTTCCTGAAGATTTTTATTTAATTCATCCTGACAAAGTAATGCTTCTCTATCTTCTTCAGGTAAGAATAATAAACCAGTTCCATACTTTCCTGGTTCTGGCAAATCAAATTCTAATGAATTACAAAATTCATGTGGTACTTGAATTAATATTCCGGCTCCATCTCCAGATTTATTATCTGAACTTTCGGCACCCCTATGAGTCATATTAACTAAAACCTCAAGACCTCTGTTAACAATATCATGCGACTGTTGCCCATTGATATTTGCCACAAATCCAATCCCACAGTTATCATGCTCATTGGCAGGATCATACAATCCAATTGCCTTTGGAAATCTCTTTTGCATCATATCTATATATTAATAAAGAAGGAATAATTCTGAACAAGAGTTGATTTATTAATCAACTGATCATTTCTTTGCCATTAATTAACCTTTCAATTCATAAAAAGAAAAGATATTTATAGATGACAATTATAATTTATTCAACACTTTTACTTTGAAAACGGAAGCAAAAATAGCTTATTTAATTATATTTTCCAAGATACCGCGTTTTAATAACTGTTAAAAGATGACTTTTACAATGTTTTTTTTATGATTTTTATCATACTAAGATATTATGCCATATTTTATATACTAACCACATTACAATAAGATACTTATCAAAATAATTACAAACCTATAGCAACATGCTTACCATTAAATAAACTACGACCATCAAAGCATAATAATTACCTATAATTATTATTATCATCGATCTTAATATTCAAGTTAAAAAAGACATTAATTTAATATTATTCTCATATTACCAACTACGTAAAATCAAATGTACAAAATAAGACTAGATATAATTATTATATACGATCAGTATGTAATTAATAATATAATACATTCCGCATCCTCTAACATTTAAATAAGTGTATAAAAAAGCAAATAACAACAAAATGCGACTATTTATATCTTCAACCCCTAATTTTACCCCCTAGTACTTACATATTTTGTATTTCAGACACATTTTACTTCGAATTTATAGGGTTTAATTCATAATTTATGTGAATTTTTAAAAAATAACCCCTCGAAAATTTGGGTGATATTAAAAAAAACTACATTTTTGCAATGTGATTATTGATAAACGACACCCCAAAAAGGGAAAAGTTCCTTTTTTTAGTTTCATCACCCCAACAAAAACAACCCCGTTTATCAATATTTAATAAAATGTGTAACCTATTTAAAAACCTGTTAAAATGAAAAAGGTATTTTTATTTTTAGCTATTATTTTTGCTGCTACTGCAGCTAAAGCTCAATTTTCTGTTGGAGCTGACTTTGTTTCAAATTATATATTCCGCGGTGCGGTTCAGGACAGTGAACCTGCAATTCAACCTGGAATTGAATACTCAGCCGGAGTATTTTCTATTGGAGCATGGGGATCTTATTCAACCAACTTTGCCTCACTTCAAGAAGCAGATCTTTATTTATCATTTGGATTTGACAACGGATTTAGCATCGGATTAACTGATTATTATTATCCAACTATGTCATTTTTTGAAACAGATGAAGCTGTATCAACTCATTCATTTGAATTAAACGCAGGATACGAAACTGGTTCTTTAAGTTTCGCTGCAAACTATATCTTTAACAATTCTACAAACACTCAGGACGGAACATATTATCTTGAAGCAGGATATGCATTCACTGACAATGTATCTTTAGCTGTAGGAGGTGGGAATGGATGGGTTACTGCAACAGGTGGTGACGATTTCCAAATCTCAAATATTGCACTTACAGTTTCAAAAGAAGTGGAATTAACAGAAAAGTTTTCACTACCAGTTTTTGGTCAAGTAATTCTTAATCCAAACACTGAAATGTATCACTTAGTAGTTGGTTTCTCTCTATAAGACATTCTAAAAGAAGGTGAGAACGTTGGCCTGTAATCATTTCTCAACACTGAAAACCAAGCAATTGTTCTCTCCAATATGCGTTAATTAACTGGAAAAGGGTATAATTTTCCACCTTAATACCATACAGACAATTTTTTCACCTTCTTTTAAAAAAAATACAACCAATAATTATTAATCGCGAGAATCTAAATAAGTTACATCAACTTATAATAGGATTGAAATACTCGAATTAATTGTAAAAGACATGAAAAAAATTGAAGCAATCATCAGATTAACACAGTACGAGAGTGTTAAAAAAGCGCTTGAAGAGCAAGACATTACTTTCTTTTCATATTGGGATGTTCGTGGAGTAGGAACAGCAAGAGAAGGTCATTTATACAGAGGAACTGTATATGACACAAGCATTATTGAACGTCGTTTACTTTCTATCATCGTTCGTGATGAAAATTTAGAAAAAACAGTACAAGCATTAATGTCAGCTGCAAGAACAGGAGAAATAGGAGATGGAAGAATTTTTGTAACTGACGTAGCTGAAACATATAGAATTAGAACTGGCGAATCAGGTCCAGAAACATTATATGTAAAGTAACCAACCTTCCAAACTAATCTGATTTAAAAACATTAAAAAGACAATATCATGGACGCAAACAGTGCTTTAGACATATTATGGATACTGGTAGCCGGCATTTTAGTATTCTTCATGCAGGCTGGATTCGCCTTAGTAGAGGCAGGTTTTACCCGAGCTAAAAACGTTGGTAACATCATCATGAAAAACTTCATGGACTTCGCTTTTGGTTCATTACTATTCTGGATCATTGGATACAGTGTAATGTATGGCGGAGAAGGTGCATTCTTCGGAGCTTTTGATTTCTTTTACAACGTAGATGGTGATTACCATAACTTATTTTTCCAAACGGTATTTGCTGCAACAGCTGCAACTATTGTTTCTGGAGCAATGGCTGAACGTACAAAGTTTAGCACATATTTAGTATATTCTGTTGTAATTACAGCTATAATTTATCCTATCTCAGGTCACTGGGTATGGGGAGGTGGTTGGTTATCAACTATGGAAACTCCATTCCATGACTTCGCAGGTTCAACAGTTGTTCACTCTGTAGGTGGATGGGCTGCCTTAGCTGGTGCATGGACAATCGGTCCTCGTTTAGGAAAATACAATGGTGGAGCAAACGCAATCCCTGGTCACAACATGGTATTAGGTGCACTTGGTGTATTTATCCTTTGGTTAGGATGGTTTGGTTTCAACCCGGGATCTCAGTTAGCTATCAGTGGAGATAATGCAAATGCAGTAGCAAAAATCTTTATTACTACAAATTTATCTGCCGCTGCAGGTGCTGTTGTAACAATGTTTGTTACTTGGTTCCGTTACGGAAAACCTGATTTATCAATGACATTAAACGGAGCTCTAGCTGGTCTTGTCGCCATCACAGCCGGTTGTGATATTGTTAGCCCAGGAAGTGCAACTATCATTGGTATTATCGCTGGTTTTGTAATCGTATTCTCTGTTGAATTATTTGATAAAGTTCTTAAAATTGATGACCCTGTAGGTGCTATCTCTGTACACGGCGTATGTGGTGCATTAGGTACTCTATTAGTAGGTTTATTTGCAACTGATGGCGGTTTATTCTACGGTGGTGGCGCCTCATTACTAATAAGTCAAGTAATTGGTGTTGTAACTATTGGAGCTTGGGCTTTTGGTTTAGGCTTAATATTATTCCAGATCCTTAAAGCAACAATGGGACTTAGAGTTACAGAACAAGAAGAAAGAGAAGGTCTTGATATTCATGAACACGGACAAAGCTCTTATAACTAATTAGCTCATAACCATAGCTTTTAAATATTTGATGAAAGCAGTCGGGAATATCCCGGCTGCTTTTTTTTGTTTAAGGAATTACCAGTTAACATTGCAGCATACAACCATCAATCTACCTCAATTAATAACACCTACTACTTCACCATAATGAAACCATAATTAAAAAATCTAAATTTTATCATAAGATTTGTATATTAAATTAATATACATTTGCACAACTAATCTTTAAAATCAGGAAAATGAATTTAAATGCACTACAGATACTATCAGCTTTTATTGTACTTTTTGCCGTAATAGATATTTTGGGATCAATTCCTGTTATTATAAACCTAAAAAAACAAGGCAATAAAATAAATGCAATACAAGCATCATTAGTGTCATTAAGCATATTGCTATTGTTTTTCTTCTTAGGAGAACCTTTACTTAGTTTATTTGGAGTTGACATTTCATCATTTGCTATTGCTGGTGCATTTGTATTATTAGTTATGGCTTTTGAAATGATCTTTGGTATAAACATTTTTAAACACGATGATTCCCCCGCAGGAGCAAGCATTGTACCTATCGCATTTCCTTTAATTGCAGGTGCAGGATCATTTACAACACTATTATCATTGAGAGCTGAATTTGATTCAATAAATATCATAATTGCTTTAGTTCTAAATATCATAATTGTATTTCTCGTACTCAGAGCAACAGATAAAGTTGAAAAATTAATTGGTGAAGGCGGTATCTATCTTTTACAAAAATTCTTTGGAATCATTCTTTTAGCCATGTCCATCAGATTATTTCTTTCAAATTTTGCCAATTTGATTACTCAGTTTTTACCTGCTTTAAAAGGTTAATTTCCATGACTAAAAAAAATAAATATTACGTTATATGGAATGGACACGCCCCTGGAATATATACAACCTGGGAAGAATGCCAGAAAAACATTAAAGGTGTTAGTAATGTAAAATATAAGGGTTTCCCAACGAAGGAAGAAGCTGAAATAGCATTTGAAGAAGATCCGGACCTTTATTGGGGTAAGAAAGACACCTCCAATAAGAAACTACAACATACTTTAAAAAACAACAGTAACATCATTCAAAACAGTCTAAGTGTTGATGCAGCGTGCAGTGGAAATCCTGGAGTAATGGAGTATCAGGGAGTATACACTGCTACCGGAACACAAGCTTTTATTAAAAAGTTTGAATTAGGCACAAACAACATTGGTGAATTTTTAGCAATAGTTCATGGCCTAGCTTATCAAAAACAACATAAATTAAATATACCAATTTATACTGACTCAAAAATTGCAACAAGCTGGATAAAGGCTAAAAAATGCAGATCAAAGCTTGAGCGGAATCATCAAACCGAATCACTTTTTCAAGTAATCAAAAGAGCAGAAGATTGGCTTAAAAACAATACTTATTCGCAACCTATATTGAAATGGGAAACTAAATTATGGGGTGAAATTCCAGCTGATTTTGGAAGAAAGTAACTTAATTAGACTCCATCAAAGGAATTGTAAAAACAACACGAGTTCCTTCCGATCCAGAATTTCTTCTATCCTCAACAATTAGGCCTACCCTGCTATTTCTATCCTTATTATTGATTAAATTCAATCGTTCTCGTGTAATTTTTAAAGCTAACGATTTATGTTTCTTTATATTCTTTTCCTTTTTAACAGTTGATTCTTCAACTCCAACACCATTATCTTCCACACAATAAGAAATTACCTTACCTTGCTTTTTAAAGCTGACTGTAATATTTCCATCCTCTCTTTTAAACAATTCACCATGTTCAAATGAATTTTCAATAAATGGCTGCGCTAACATAGGAGGAATCATCGTTTTTGTATTATCCAACGTTTCATCTACAATAATTTTATAACTTATTTTATCACCAAAGCGTCTATTTTGCAGATTTATATAATAATCTAAGATTTCTCTTTCTTGCGCCAAAGTAATATACTCCTCCTGAGAGTACTGCAAAACCATACGCATTAATCCAGCAAAGTCTGCTAAAAAATCCACCGCATCTGCAACTTTATTATCTAAAACATAACATTGAATTGCAGATAAAGAGTTAAATATAAAATGTGGATTCATCTGTGTTCTCAATACTTTTTGCTCCAATCTCAACAAACGCTGTCTTTCCTCCAGACGTTTTGTTCGAAAATAAAAAATCCAATACGCAACTGCCAATAAAGCAACAAATACAATTATGGTTATAACAAAAAGGTATAACCTATTTTTGGCTGTTAATTCAGAAACCTGACTTTGTGTTTTCTGATAAATATACTTACTCTCTAATTCCAGCATTTTATTGGACTGTTCTTCATTAAAAAGACTATCCTTAATACTATGATACTCCTCAATAACTCGAATTGCATCCTCAAAGTGCTTAATCTCTTTATAAGTTTCATATAAACTATAAAGATTATCCAAGCGAGATTCATACAAGCCAACTTCTCTATTTAAGAGCTCACATCTTTTATACAGTTCTATAGCCTTAGTTTTTTGCCCCTGAACAGTAAATACATCACCTAGTCCACTCAATGCATAAATCATCCCCGATTTATTATTAAGTGATTCAAAAACATCAACCGATTTACTAAAATAAGATTTTGCAATATTGTATTTCTCAATTTTTAAGTAGTTACACCCTAAATTATTCATAACAGAAGCAACCCGACTACTATCTTCTAATTCGGTATACACCTTAAGAGCCTGTTCATAATATTTATTTGCAGACTTAAAATTATCAGCTCTAGACTCTGTAACACCTAAATTCAAATTTATATCTGCAATAGACATTTTATCTCCTATTTTCTTATAAAGATCTAAAGCCTTTTTAAAATAAGTTGTTCTTAAGTCTGTATTACCCCATTCTCCAAAAACTAATCCCATATTCTGATAAGCCTTTGCTATACCCAGACTATCGTTTAAACTCTTATCTATTGTCAAACATCCTTCATAGTTTTCTATAGCCTCACTATAATTGGCCTTATAATAACTTACTAATCCCATATTACTATAGTTAGCCGAAAGCATAGAGCTATCATTACATAACAACAAATATGGCTGAGCCTTTTTATAGTAGGCAAGGGCATTATCAAACTGCTCCTGATAAAAATAAATTTCACCATAATTATAATAGGCCAATGCCTTATATCTATACTGGGTTTTATCTGATAATTTTAAGAGTTCAGAGGATAGTTCTTTAGAAAAATCAGGGGCACTTGCTGATGTTTCAAAGGAGTATCTATATAAAGCTTCCAGTTTTTCATCACCACTTAATCGATCAATTTCTGATTTAATACTGTCAATACTCTCTACATTAATAGCAACACATAAATTACTATACGTAAAGGTCAAAAAGAATAAGGCAATTAGAATTCTAAACATCAGCTAATTATTTGGTTCTGGCAAATTTACATCAAAAATATCACAAAATAAAAGCCATCCCAAATTGATTGAGATGGCTTATTTTATATAAATAACGATTTATTAAAACTCTGCATTCTTAGGCGTACGAGGGAAAGGAATTACATCACGAATATTTCCCATACCAGTAACAAATAACATTAAACGTTCAAACCCAAGACCAAAACCACTATGAGGCACAGAACCGAATCGTCTTGTATCTAGATACCAATACATTTCCTCCTCTGGTAAATCTAATACTCTCATTCTTTCCAATAATTTATTATAATCCTCTTCACGTTGAGATCCTCCAATAATTTCACCAATTTGAGGGAATAACACATCCATAGCTCTTACTGTTTTCCCATCGTCACTTTGCTTCATATAAAAGGCCTTAATGGACATGGGATAATCTGTAAGAATAACTGGTTTTTTGAAATGTTTTTCCACTAAATATCTCTCATGTTCAGCCTGAAGATCACTTCCAAATCCTGTTACTGGATATTGAAATTTACCTTTTTTATGAGGCTTTGAATTCATTAAAATATCTATAGCTTCAGAATATGTTAAACGCACATAATCATTATCAACAACAAACTTCAATTTCTCAATAAGTTCCATTGAACGATCTTCAGCTTTCTTATTTTTATCTTCTTCCTGCTGACGCTTACTTAAAAATTCAAGATCCTCACTACAATTTTCCAGTGCATAGTTTAGCAAATATTTTGTAAACTCTTCCGCTAGATCCATATTGTCATCTAAATCGTAAAAAGCCATTTCTGGTTCAATCATCCAAAACTCAGCTAAGTGACGAGCTGTATTTGAATTCTCAGCTCTAAATGTAGGTCCAAAGGTATAAATCTCAGACATAGCCAACGCAGCCAACTCACCTTCTAACTGTCCTGACACAGTCAAATTGGTTGACTTTCCAAAGAAATCCTGACTATAATCAATCTTACCATCTTCAGTCTTTGGGATATTATTAACATCCATGGTAGTTACTCTAAACATCTCTCCTGCACCTTCAGCATCAGATGCCGTAATAATAGGTGTATGAATATTATAAAACCCTTTTTCTGAGAAAAATTTATGTACTGCAAATATCATAGCATGACGTACTCGTGTAATAGCTCCAAAAGTATTTGTTCTAAAACGCAAGTGAGCAATTTCTCTTAAAAACTCTAATGAGTGTTTTTTAGGTTGCAACGGATATTCATCAGCATTACAATCACCTAAAACCTCAATAGAACTAGCTTGTACTTCTACTTTTTGACCTCCTCCTGCTGATTCGCTTAATGTTCCAATAACTGAGATGGCAGATCCAGTTGTAATTCTTTTAATTAAACTTTCATCAAACTTTGGAACATCTGCAACAATCTGTAAATTATGAATAGATGAACCATCATTAAGTGCGATAAAATTTACAAACTTATTACCCCTACGAGTTCTTACCCATCCTTTTATATTTACTTCCTTGCCGTATTCTGTATCTTTAAGAATAGCAGCTACTTTAGTTCTGCGCATTTGTTCCATATTTATTTTCAATTTTTAAGGCCATAAAATTAATCAATTGTTTAATAAGGAGAACAACTAAATAGTATAAATTTTATTAAACAACACCAATTGACATCCAATAAATCATATTATTACAACAAAAAAGCCGAATGAAATTCATTCGGCTCCTATATTCTAATTAATACCTAATTATTTTTTTACAAAGGTTCCTAGTTTATTATCGTAATTTAAATAATATTTCCCTTTTTGCAATCCCCCTACTTTCACACTATCACCATATCCTTTAAATACAATTCCTCCAAATTCATCGTATATTTCATACATAGTTGGAGCTGTAAAGGTTAATATATCATCGACTCTGGAAGGACTATACCTAACAGCAGCCTTATTTGAATTAAACGTAATTTCTTCAGAAAACCTTGGCTTTCCTCTATAATCTGTTTGCTTGATTCTAAATCTATTCTCACCCGAATGCATTCTTACCGGTGATTCATATTTTGATTCCGCAATAATCCCTTTCCCATTTACACGACCAACCTCAATCCACTTATTCCATCTATATTGCTCTACAACAAAAGGCAACCTTCCAGCTTCATTTATTGTAGTCCACTTTACTTTACTATCTGCAATAGTTATAGATTTAACATCGAATGTTGAACGGGCATTTAACACTTCTGGATTTAATACAATAGGAAGACAGTTTTCTTTATACTTAATAGCAACCGTTACTTCTTGACCTACTTTAAAACCATAAACACTTAAATCTATTTCAAAAGCACTTGAGTTAATTTCATCAGTGGAAGTTAATCCATTTACATTAACCTCATAAACACAGAAACCGACCCCACTAGGAGAGAATGGATTTTTAACGAATAAATTATCTCCTTGAAATGTTCCATTCAGGACAATTTCTTGTGAATTAGCATTTAAAGTAAAAAATGCTACAAAAAGGAATAAGTACAAAAGTCGTTTCATTGATTATAATAAGGGATTTTTAGGCTATGCAATATAAAAAAACATAATGTTGATTGCAATAAAACATCATCACATCAAGACTTTAAAAATACATTATTTCTTTTAATACATTAAAAAAAGATACAATTTTTATATAAATTGATTCTTAATTTTGATAGCACTATGTTTTTTATTGATGAACGAACATAATTATTTTTCAGGTTCTATCCAATCCCCTTTTTCTTTAATTAGTTTAATTAGTTCTTCAACCGCCTCTTTTTCTCTAATATTTTTACGAATGACTTCTCTTTGATGATACAAGGTTATTTTACCTGGACCTGAACCAACATAACCATAATCAGCATCTGCCATTTCTCCAGGTCCATTAACGATACAACCCATTACCGCAATTTTCAATCCTTTTAAATGAGCCGTTCGTTCCTTAACTATAGCTGTAGTCTTTTGCAAACCAAACAATGTTCTACCACAACCAGGACAGCTGATATAATCTGGTTTTGAAAACCGCACACGTGTTGCTTGTAATATTGAATAAGCCGTTGAATTTACTACCGCAGATAATGTATCATCTGAATCAAGCCACAGACCATCACCAAAACCATCTAAGAAAAGTGGACCAGCATCACAAGAAGCAGCTATCTGCTTATCTTCTGAAAATACACCATTATATTTTCGATAAATTATAACCGGTGTTTTTACTTCCCTCTTTTGCAATAACAGAAATGCCGCTCTTTGTTCTGCAACAGTATTGACACTTTCTACATCCAAAACAACAACTAAGTTATTGGCTTTTTGAAGTTGCTGTAGTACTTCATTGTTCAGTTGTGAATAGTTTAAACGTATAAAAATCAAACTTGATTCAATATCGCAACAATTTAAGTACTCTTTAATATTCAAACAAGGAAACACATTATTTTTGTTTTCACTCTGTTTCCATAAATCATATTTAACTATAAACATCCCATCATTCTGTAAATCTGCTAAAGATTTTACAAAAACATAATCCGGAGACTCATCTGCATTGTTAGCACTCCCGACAACAATGGGAGTGGAATTTCCTCCAATGTTTTTTACAGCAATTGATGTTCTCTTTCTATACTCAAATGGTGAATACATTGAATAGTCAATCCTTGTTATTGACGAATGTGCTTCCTTTTGCGTAATATGGTTAATTATTGATTTGGCAACTGGTATTTCATTTTCAGGATCTTCAGTTAACGAAACTCTAATTGTATCACCAATACCATCAGATAGTAAGGTGCCGATTCCTACTGCTGAACGAATTCTTCCATCCTCTCCCTCTCCTGCTTCCGTAACGCCTAAATGTAGAGGAAAATTCATTCCTTCTTCATACATTTTCTGTACAAGTAAACGCACTGTATGAACCATGATTCTTGCATTGCTGGCTTTAATACTCAAAACCACAGCAAAAAAATCCTCTTCAACACAAATTCGAAGAAATTCCATACAACTCTCCACCATTCCCATCGGTGTATCACCGTACTTACTCATAATTCTATCAGACAAAGAACCATGATTTGTTCCGATACGTAAGGCTGTACCATTCTGCTTACATATATTAAGTAAAGGCACCAACTTTTCTCTAATTTGGCACAACTCTCTAATATATTCCTCAACGGAATAATCAATTTGAGCAAATCTTTTTGCACCATCCACAAAGTTTCCTGGATTAATCCTGACTTTTTCAACAAACTCCGCAGCAATATATGCAGCATTAGTATTAAAATGAACATCCGCAACTATAGGTACATCATATCCTTCACCGGTTAATCCTTTACGAATACTCTCCAGATTATTAGCTTCGCGCCTTCCCTGAGTTGTCATCCGAACAATTTGACCACCAGCATCACAGATACTTTTTATTTGTTCTATAGTTGCACTGGTGTAATTTGTGTTAGTCGTTGTCATTGATTGAACTACTATAGGATTATCTCCACCTATTTTTACACCTCCAACATTTACCTCGGAGGTTTTATATCTTTTGTAATTAAATATATCTATACAATAATTATCTGTGTTCATCACATTGTTTATTTTTCAGTACAAAAGTAAGAATTTTTGCTAGGTTGTAACTTTTTAATTCGAACAGGCTTATTACCTTTACAACTAAAATAATTTAACATGTCCATATACGTAAACCAAGTTACTCGTACATTTGGAGTTCAAAAAGCACTAAACAATGTATCATTTGAAATTGAAGCTGGTGAAGTTGTAGGATTCCTTGGTCCTAATGGCGCAGGTAAATCAACCATGATGAAGATTATTACTGGCTACCTTCCCCAATCCTCAGGGGTTGTAAAAGTTTGCGGAATGAATGTTGCGAGTAATAGCCTGGAGTATCGCAAAAAGATTGGTTACTTACCAGAACACAATCCATTATATCTAGACATGTATGTTAAGGAGTATCTCAAACATATTGCAGGAATATACAAACTAGGTAGACAGTCCAAATCAAAAATTGAAGAAGTCATAAATATTACCGGACTAGCTCCAGAAAGTAAGAAAAAAATCAAATCCCTTTCTAAAGGTTACCGTCAAAGAGTTGGTTTAGCTCAGGCTCTTTTACCCGATCCTGAAGTACTGATTTTAGACGAGCCAACAACGGGCCTTGATCCGAACCAAATTGTAGAAGTCAGAGATCTTATCAAAAGAGTTGGCGAACACAAAACAATTATGCTTTCTACCCATATCATGCAAGAGGTTCAAGCAATATGTGAAAGAGTGATTATTATAAAGAAGGGTGAAATTGTGGCAAATGAAAAAGCTTCTAATTTATCACAGATTTCATCTCAAAACAAACACGTTATTAATTGTGAGTTTATTTCGAAAGTTGACCAAGATAAACTTAAATCAATTCATGAAATTAACCACATTGATTTTATTTCTGACAATCACTTAAAAATTATTGCAGATTCTGACATTCGTGAAAAAATTTACGATTGGAGTGTGTCAAACAACAAAAAAATAATCACACTAAACATTGAACAACAAAATATGGAAGATATTTTTAGAGCGCTTACTTCGTAAGATAAATTAGTGAATCCGTTTATTACATTTTCTTTTTTTGAACAAAATATATTTTTCCATAACTTAGTCAGCAGAATCACTAAATATCATATCTTAACAAAAATTTACAATAACATTTAATTCTAATAACCTAATTAAATTAGTGCTTTAACCTAATTAATAAATTACAAAACCTAAATCTATGTTAGTAAAAACATATGGCGCTGCCGTAACAGGGATTGACGCAGATACAATTACTATTGAAGTAAACCTTTCTCAAGGCATTAAATTCTTTCTTGTAGGACTACCCGACAATGCAGTAAAAGAAAGTCAACAACGTATTCAATCAGCATTAAAAGAGAGTAAATTTAGATGGCCAGGAAAACAAGTTGTAATAAACATGGCTCCTGCAGATATAAGAAAAGAAGGTTCTTCGTATGATCTTCCTTTAGCTATAGGAATATTAGCTGCATCCAACCAAATAGCTCACGAAAAACTAAATAAATACATCATGATGGGTGAGCTATCTTTAGATGGAAGCTTACAATCAGTTAAAGGGGTATTACCAATCGCACTGAAAGCAAAAGAAGAAGGCTTTGAAGGTGTAATAATACCAAAACAAAATGCAAAAGAAGCTGCAGTAGTAGAGGGGCTGAACGTTTATGGCGTTAAAAACATTTCAGAAGTAGCAGCATTTTTAAATGATGATATAGATCTTAAGCCCATACATATTGATACACAAAAGGAATTCTTTCAACAACAATTGCTCAATGATTTGGATTTTATTGACGTTAAAGGACAAGAAAATGTAAAACGAGCTTTGGAAATTGCAGCTGCAGGTGGTCATAATCTAATTATGATTGGACCTCCAGGAGCAGGCAAGTCAATGATAGCCAAACGACTACCCTCCATACTCCCACCTCTAACACTAGATGAAGCCCTTGAAACCACAAAGATACATTCTGTTGCCGGGAAAATACAAAACAACACATCACTTATAACACATCGTCCTTTTAGATCGCCCCATCATACAATAAGCGATGTAGCTTTAGTCGGTGGTGGAAGTTTCCCACAACCTGGAGAAATTTCCCTTGCACATCATGGCGTCTTATTTTTAGATGAACTTCCTGAATTTAAAAGAACAGTATTGGAGGTTATGCGTCAACCATTAGAAGATCGGGTAATCAGCATATCAAGAGCACGATTTAGCATCGACTACCCAGCAAGTTTTATGCTAGTTTCAAGTATGAATCCTTGTCCTTGTGGCTACTTTAATCACCCAGATAAGAAATGCGTTTGTAGCCCTGGAATTGTTCAACGATATTTAAGCAAAATATCCGGACCATTACTAGATCGTATTGACCTTCAAATAGAAGTGGTTCCAGTTCCTTTTAAAGAACTAAGTAATGCAAAATCTTCTGAAAAAAGTAGTGAAATTAGAAAAAGAGTGATGAAGGCCAGAAAAGTTCAAGAATCAAGATATAAAAACGAAGAGCATATTCACTGCAATGCGCAAATGACATCAAAACTACAACGTAAATATGCTAGACCTGACGAGAATGCCATGACCATTTTAAAAAACGCAATGGAAAAACTGGACCTTTCGGCACGTGCCTATGATAGAATTCTAAAAGTAGCCAGAACCATTGCGGATCTTGATGAACAAGAGCAAATTCAAACACACCATATGGCAGAGGCTGTAAATTATAGAAATTTGGATAAAGCAGGATGGCTAGGGTAAAAACTATAGAATTAGCCCAACCTGTGTGATTTTTTACCATAAGTAACTACATTTGCGTAATCAAAAACTAAAAATACTTATATGGCAGACGAGTTTACCACAAACAGTCTAATGGATCCTATTGGTAGGTTAATGGGATTACGTTATAAATCACACCCATGGCATGGCATTAACATAGGACCTGATGCTCCGAATACTGTAACTTGCTTTATTGAAGTAGTACCAACAGATACAATTAAATACGAAATTGATAAAGAAACGGGATATTTAAAGATTGACAGACCTCAAAAATACTCCAATGTTGTTCCTGCGTTATACGGATTTATTCCTCAAACCTACTGCGGCCCTAAAATAGGCGAATTCTGCTCTGAAAAATCAGGAAGAAAGGACATACAAGGAGATGGTGATCCTTTGGACATTTGCGTTTTAACTGAAAAAGAAGTTCCGCACGGAGATATCCTGGCAGTTGCAACACCAATTGGTGGTTTCAGGATGCTAGATGGCAATCAGGCAGATGATAAAATCATTGCTGTACTTAAAGGCGACATTGTATATGGTGACATGAAAGATATCACTGAATTACCAGAATTGGTAATAAATAGATTGAAGCACTACTTTTTAACTTACAAAGATATGCCAGGGCTAAATGCAGATTGTGAAATAACACATATTTACAATGCAGAAGAAGCCAAGCATATCATAAAGCTATCTGCACAAGATTACGAATCCAGATTTGATTCTTTAAGGAATGCACTATCAAACTATTAGTACATTACGAGATATCATTCATACAAAAAGAAATAGTCAGCCTCTCCATTTTTGAGAGGCTTTATTTTTTCATGACTTCCTTTTAATAACAATAAATACAAGGTTTAATTTTTATTTCCTCTTTACTTTAGCTTTGAAAATTATTAACTTATTAGTTCTTAATAATTAATAATTGGAGGAGTTATTATGCCACTATCTAAACTGGAAACTTATCTTAGAAGTAAAGACGTTTCATTTAACAAAATCGTGCATCATAAAACTTACACCGCACAAAGAACTGCTGCTGATGCACATATTTCAGGAAAAGAAATAGCTAAAACGGTTATCATGAAAATTGATAATCAAATGAGTATGGTAGTACTACCTGGCGATATGCAAATAGATATGGGATTACTAAAAATGGCAACAGGGGCTAAAAACATACGATTAGCTACTGAAATGGAATTTAAAGACCTATTTGAAAACTGCGAAGTTGGAGCTATGCCTCCATTCGGTAACCTTTATGACATCCCTGTATACGTTGCTGAAGCATTAAAAGAAGAAGTATTTATTGCATTTAATGCAGGAACTCACAGCTTGCTCATTCAAATGAAATACGCAGATTTTGAAAGATTAGTACAACCACATGTAATGAAATTAGCTTACCATGCTCATTATTAATTCCCTTTGGAAGTTTTGTGTTCGAGAGCTAAGATTCGCATAATAATTGATATTAATATTTGTTGAACCATACTCAAAACTTCCTTCTTACATTATTTCTTTAAAAAAAAAGCTGTTCCAACGTTTTGGTAACAGCTTCTTTTGCACTAGCAAAATCGAAAAGGGTAAAAAAATAGTAGTTACTTATTTTTTCAATCATTCTCATTATTTCATTCCCCTTATTAAAGGTTTATTCAATAATAAAAAGCAAGCGTTAAATTTTCTTGCAGTACAAACCAACAAAACCTTGAAGACTTCTACAACAAAATGGTATTGCACCCACTGTATAGGTTTAAAAATAGGCATTCTGGGGTGAATTTCGCAAATATGGGATGTATTTTACATATAATTTTTCCTTGAAATTTGATATTTTTTCAGTTTAAAAGTATTTGGTTGATCAAATTTATAATTACTTTCGTGAGTAATATGGATTTGAACCAATTAATACCGGCATATTTAGTTTCGAAAAAGAACAGCACACGCTTAGTTCTTTTTACGGCAGGGTTTGCCCTACTTTTTATAAATGTATATTCTCCTTTTGATGTAAGAAATTGGTTTGGATTATCATTAAAATCTCAAGAGTTATTCTTTTACTCTAGCTTAATTATATTAACAGGTGTATTAGTTGCTGTTATTTCAAGAGTCATATTATATTACTACAACAAAAAGAAAATTAGAACAAAGCTATGGGCATTTCTCTTAATAATCATGCTCGAAGTATTCTTTATGGCTTTATTCTTTACCATATACGAATCTGTATTTATTAAAGATGACAACCGTACTTATTTAGAGGTTTTTAATGTTTCAGTTCAGAATACAGCATTAGTGTTATTATTGCCCTACGCAGTTTTATGGTTATATTTTTCCTGGTTGGATAAAAACCATAAAATAAGGGAACTTATTGAATCGGAAGATAAATTTGAATATGATGCAAACTCTATGATTCCTTTTCTGGATGAAAAAGGAACAATGCGCATTTCCATAAAAATGGATGATATATTATATATTAAAGGAGCAGACAATTACGTTACCATATATTACAATAAAAATAACGACATTCATAAATTCCTTTTACGAAATACTATTAAAAATCTTGAACAAAGATTTATTAATCATCCTATAACAAGATGCCATAGATCATACATGGTAAACTTTGATAAAATAAAAGTCATTAGAAGAGAAAGAGGTGGTCATATTCTTGAAATAGAAACTGATCCACCTATAGAAGTTCCAGTATCCAAAACCTACATTAAGGAAGTATTTCAGCTTTTTGAAAGCAACTAATTTTTTGAATAAAAAGGATTTACAAACAATGTAAACACCCAACATCCGACACAAAAATTAACCAGACATTCTAAACTTGCAAATAATATCACTAATCCAGATAATAAATAAATTACCCCATAAAACCCTAATACACTTAGCACCAATATTAAACTAGTAAAAACAAACCCTAAACGCGCTGCAAAAATTTTAGGTGCCTTATTAATTATACGCTCATTAGCCCAGGAAAATAAACCATGTATTTTATTAGCAAATAAGGCTATAGGACTATATTTTGATTTCCCAAATCCTCGTATAAAAAAATCAACAACTAAAATAACTAAAACCACCAACTGATTGCTATATAAATATGCAGTAAGCATACTAAGCACCAATAAAGCTGTTATTCTTGGAATATTTACAAAAACCTTCTCTCTTGAAATTGGACAAAGCACCTTCTTCATATCTATCTTTTTTATATGTATTTATCTTTCATCATTAACGATGAACAAAGCAAATAGTTTATTAATTCAAATACATATATCCTACTTAATTAATATTCTTTTTAATGCAACAGTGTTGCATTAAAAAGAAACTTACAATATCTTTACTCGAAAAATAACACATGGATATTGCTGATTTTTTAAATAATAATAAGATAAAGGCAACATCAACTAGAGTTCGGCTTTTAGAAATATTATCTTCTAATTCATACCCCTTACAGGCAAAAGAAATTGAAGAGAAATGGAATTCAAAAATTGACAGAGTAACTCTATACAGGACATTAAAAACTTTAGTTGCAAAAGGCATCATACACAAAATTGAAGTTAATGAATTAATTACATGCTACAATTTTATTAATCCAGAAAACTTTAAATACAATAATCCAGAACATGCACATTTTCATTGTAATAAATGCGATAAAGTTATCTGCTTACATGATTATGTAAATGAAACAAAACCATTACCCAATGGTTATATTCAATCTAAAACAAATATTGTTATTGAAGGCATTTGCAAGTATTGCAACATCAATGTAAGAAACACTAAAGAATAATAAACTTATGAATAAAATTTCACAATATATATTACTATTTACTATAGGGCTACTTATTTCTTCCTGTTCTAACAAAGTCGGTAATAAAAATCACATAATCGTAAGTATACTACCACAAAAGCAATTAGTATCTAATTTAGTTCCTGATAATTTCAAGGTTACAACCATGGTTACGCAAGGCAATAGTCCTGCAACCTACTCTCCATCTCCAGGGCAAATCAAAGATATTAATGATGCCTATATATACATTAAAATTGGAAATATTGGATTTGAACAAGCATGGATCAATCGTTTTTGTGAATTAAATACTCATCTTAAAATTGAAGATTCATCGAAAGACATAGAGTTTATAAGAGGAGAAGCTGAAATTCATGGAGATCATGTTCACGAAGGTGGTATTGAACCTCACATTTGGACGTCGCCTAAAACAATGCTGCAGGTTTTAGAAAACACAAAAAGCATTTTAATCAAGAACTACCCAGAACATGAGAAAACAGTACAATCTAACTACCATACCCTTAAAGATTCACTGATAAAAATAGATTCTTTATACACAGAAAAACTAACTAAATTTAAAGGCAAGAGTTTCCTAATTTTTCATCCTGCATATACGTATCTTGCCAGAGATTATGGATTAAAACAGATATCCATTGAACACGATGGCAAAGAACCTAGTGTAAAGTGGATTCAGAAAATTATTGACTTTGCAAAGGCCGAGAATATAAAAGCTATTTTTGTGCAGCAAGAATTTGATAAAAGAAATGCTGAAATAATATCAAAAGAACTCGGAATAAAAATCATTGATGTTCATCCACTTAAGAAAGATTATGAGACTGAAATGAAAGACCTATTGAATAAACTTGAAACCGTTCTTTAAGAAACAATGAAATAATATTATTCCAATTGAAAAGATAAAATTCAAAGCATGGACAATACTCCAATTATTAACATAAAGAATGTATCAGCTGGATATACACCAGATAAAACCATTCTTAAAGACATTGATCTTACAGTTTACAAAAATGACTTCATTGGAATAATTGGTCCTAACGGAGGTGGAAAATCAACATTATTAAAAATTATTCTTGGATTATTAAAACCTTTAAATGGTGAAATACTATATAAAAACAAGACTAACAATAAAGTAAACATTGGTTACTTGCCTCAAATAAATACTATTGACAAAGATTTTCCTATAAAAGTTATTGATGTTGTATTATCAGGTTTGATGAATGGTAATGCCTTTAAACGTTTTTCAAAACAGGAGAAACAAAAAGCTCACAACTTAATAACAAAAATGGGGCTAGAAGAATACTACAACAATCCAATTTCAAAACTCTCAGGAGGTCAAATGCAAAGGGTATATCTATGCCGGGCAATTATCAACAATCCTGAACTTTTAATACTGGATGAACCAAACACATTTGTTGATAAGAATTTTGAAAAAGAATTATATAACCACCTTATAGAGCTGAATCAAAAAATGGCTATTCTTTTAGTAACTCACGATATTGGAACCATTTCGTCGGTGGTAAAAACAATAGCCTGTGTTAATGAGAAACTCCATTATCACAAGTCAAATATCATTTCAGAAGAAGTATTAAAAACGTACAATTGTCCATTTGAACTTATAACTCATGGGCGCATTCCACACAGAGTTCTAGACAATCATTAACAAAAAAAACATGCAAGAAATTATTTCTCTTCTAGGCTTTTCCTTTTTCGCTAATGCCATCATTGCTGGTTTATTAACAAGTATCATTGCAGGAATAGCCGGAACATATATTGTATCGCGTAAAATCGTTTTTATTAGCGGAGGTATTACACATGCCTCTTTTGGAGGAATTGGACTTGCATACTTCTTAGGATTAAATCCATTTTTAGGAGCAGCCATTTTTGCAATTTTATCAGCCCTTGGTATAGAATGGTCAACACAAAAGGCTCAAGTCAGAGAAGATTCCGCCATTGCAATTTTATGGTCATTGGGAATGGCTATCGGAATTATATTTGTGTTTCTTACTCCTGGATACGCACCAAATTTAATGAGCTTTTTATTTGGAAACATACTTACAGTAACTTCTACCGACATTGTAACAATGTCAGTTTTAACAGCTCTTCTAGTTGTGGGAATTATATTATTTTACAGATTAATTCTATACATAGCTTTTGATCACGAATACACAAAGACCCTAGGATTTAACACAACTATTGCTCGCTACATTATTTCAATTATAATTGCATTATCCATTGTAATGTGTATCAGAGTTGCAGGTATCATACTTTTACTATCGCTCTTTACAATACCACAGGCCATAGCTAATATTTTTACACACGATTTTAAAAAGATGATCTTAATTTCAATAGCTTTTAGTTTCCTTGGTGTAATTACCGGATTAGTTGGTTCTTACTACTTTAACTTACCATCAGGAGCCATTATCATCTTTACTCTAATAATATTTTGGTCAATTTTAAAAGTTACATTTAAATTATTCCACCTTCATTAAAGCTTCAGCTATAATTAAATCCATAGGAGTAGTAACTTTTATATTCTCCCTATTTCCTTTGGCAAGATGAATTTCAAATCCTGCCTTTTCATAAACACTGGCATCATCAGTAAAAGACGCGTTGAATGATTGATCATAAGCCTTAATCAATTTATTGTATAAAAACACTTGTGGCGTTTGTACCATTTTGTAATATTCTCGTTCTACAGAATAACTGTTATCCTCATCAACAACTCTTATCGATTCAATAGCATCAGTTACTGGAACTGCGGATCCATATTTTTCAGCTCTAATAAAACAATTATTTAAGGTTTCATCAGAAACTAATGGACGTACTCCATCATGCACACCAACAAGACACTCATAATGCACCTTATTTAATCCATTTTTTACACTTTCGAAACGATTTGCACCACCAATAGCAATTTCGCAGTTTATATTAAAATCATAATCTAAACATAGCTCCTTCCAAAAATCAATTTGATTTTCAGGTAATACCAAAACTATATCCATTGTTTGATCAAACTCAACTAAGCGTTCAATTGTATGCATCAAAATAGGTTTTCCCTTAAGTTTAATAAATTGCTTAGGCAATGTACTTTTCATTCTACTACCAGAACCTCCGGCAACCACAATCATTACTTTCCTCATTTCTATATCTCATTATTACTTGTCGATAAAATTACTATTTTTAATTGATCATAAATAAGAATATTTGCTTTCAACATTATCTTAATAAAAATCACATGTATACCACAATTTCCAATATTTACCGTATTATTTTTACGATAATCGTTTGTACTACACCTTATATACTTCAATCTCAAGCATCAGAAAGAGAGCTTAAAAAGCACGTCATACGATTATCTAGCGATAAATTCGAGGGAAGAGGAGTCAATACAAACGGAATAAGATACGCAGAAGAATATATACTTAAATCTATTATTCAAAATAAATTAAATAATATCAACAATTCTTATAGACAAGAATTTACAATAAATAATTGGACAGCAAGCTCACCAATCATACCCACACTAATTATAAATAAAGATACTTTGCAGTACATTAATGATTTTTATGCACTTGGCAGTAATAGCGTTGGTAAAATCAAACTACCTCTATATAAAATAAACAATCCTGATATTAAACATATCCATCATGACTTTGCTATCTTAATTAAAAATATCAATGATGCAAATAATATCAATAACAAATATGTAAGAGCCATTCTTACTTCAATAGATGATTCCATTACTTACACTCACATTATAGAAAGCAATAAAAATGGAAACTTGGATGCCGTAAATTGTAAGTATTTTATCATTAATAAAAATACACCAAGTTATTATTTAAGTAAAAACACAACTAAACAACTCAATAAATTACTTTCTGATACAAATAATAAGATACACATCGAAACATCATTTCTTAAAAAGAACACCATAATGAATCCAGCAAATATTATAGGAATGATTAATGGAGTATCAAACGATAGCACGATAGTTATTTCAGCTCACTATGACCACATTGGTATTCATCATGGCAAAATAAACCCCGGCGCAAACGACAATGCTTCAGGAGTTTCTGCCTTGCTTGAAATAACCAGAGTACTCTCAACATTAGAAACTAAGCCTAAATATAACATCCTATTTGCATTTTTTACAGCTGAAGAAATAGGACTGCACGGCTCAAAGTATTTTACTAAAAACCTACCAATACCTTTAAACTCCATCAAAGCTAATATTAACTTAGATATGATTGGCAACAAAGATCCCTTTCACAAAAAAGAGCCAAATTTTATTTATGCATATGGCCCCAAGGAAAACAGTACATTTTTAATGAACAAAATGGATAGCATTAACAACACTACACATTACCTTAAACTAGACTTTTTTAAACAAGACACCATCATGGCAAATCGTTTTTTAAAAATGTCAGATCAAGCCAGCTTCATAAAATTTGATATTCCTGTATTATTTCTTTTTAACGGGTTAAGCCCTAATTACCATAAACCAATTGATACATACAAGAAACTGGATTATAAAAAAATGAAGAATGTATGTAACCTGACCATTGATTTAATTAAAGATTTAGCATATTAACTTGAAAAAGAAATGGATTACTTTTAAATTGTATTATATAAAAACATACAGATATGATACCTTCAACAATATTTGATTTTTTGAGAGACTTAACAGTTAACAATAACAAAGAATGGTTTAATGATAATAAAATTAGATACCAAACAGCCAAAGATGATTTTGAAACCTATATTGACCAATTAATTGCTCTAGCTCACCCTATAGACCCAAGTATTGGACATCCTCATGCTAAAGACTGTATTTTCAGAATATATCGTGATGTAAGATTTTCTAAGGATAAATTACCCTACAAAAATAATTTTGGTGCCTATATAGCTCATGGAGGAAGAAAAAGTCCTTATGCCGGCTATTATTTACATATAGAACCCGACAACAGCTTTATTGGTGGTGGAATTTATTGTCCAAATCCTCAAATATTAAAAACAGTTAGAGAATTTATCATAAATAACGCCGATGAATATATTAACATTATTAAAAACAAAACCTTCAAAAAAACATTTACTGAAATTTGGGGAGAGAAAGTAAAAACTGCACCAAAAGGTTTTTCTAAAAACGATCCTAATATTGATCTGATAAGGCCAAAATCATATGCGCTAGTTTATAATTTAAGTGATGAAGAAATATTAGATCAAAAATTTGAAAAACAAATCATTAAGACATTCAATATAATGAAGCCATTCAATGATTTTTTAAACATTGCTATAAAAAAGAGTCTTTCTTAAAATCCAGATATTAAACAACTCAAATATTAAAACCCGAATATTATTAGATCAAAAAAAGGAGATAGAACCCTATCTCCTTATATTATAACTAAAAGATTAATACTTCTTTTTTTCTCTCAGTTTACCATTCTCATTATAAATTTTCCATACCCCGATTTTTTCACCTTCCTTATACTCCATGTCATATCGTAAAACTCCTGATTCATCATATATGAACCACTTTCCGTGTTTAACACCTTCTTTATAGTTAGCAACACCTAATTTTACTCCCTTATCATTCCATGTTTCCCAGAGGCCATCCATTTTATTATCTTTATAAGAACGAACCTCCTGTTTTAGGTTGTTGTCAAAATAATAAGTAGAAACGCCTTGTTTTTTCCCCTCAACAACTGACATTTCAACTCTTTTATTTCCACTTGGATAATACTCTACATAACTCCCTGTATATAATTCTCCTTGCTCATCGTAGTATAATCCATCTACTAATTTAATCTGTGCTTGGCTGACAGTAACTATACATATCATAGCCAAAATGGTCATTATTATTTTCATGGCTTTTAATTTTAATTGTTAATAAAAAGCCTCCCATTTAAATTACAACCGTTGTTGTAATTTACTTTCCCAGTGTGATTTATTAATATCAAATTAACATTGAATTTACATTAAATACAAATTTTCAATGTTAAGTTTTACATTAAATTAACACACGGATCATATATTTCTGATTTTCAAACACAAAAAAAGACCACTCATTATATGAGCAGTCCTTATTATTTTAAAAATATATTAATTAAAACTTATTCAACATGATCCATTTTCAACATGATTGGCTCATCTTTTGCCGAAGTAGAAACACGAATATCTTTAGACTTTGAATCCTTATATGATACAATTTTAGCAGTTATATCATAATCGCCCTCTTTAACATTTTCAAAAACAAAATTCCCATCAAAATCAGAATATGTTTTTTGATCTGTTCCATCTAAAACAACTTCAACCCCTACCAAAGTTTCCCCACTTTTATTGTCAATTACTATTCCTGTAACATTAAATAATGCAATTGAATTATTATTATTTTTAGACTTTTCTCCTTTAAAGCTACTTAATCCAACAACTGCTAATAAAGCAATTATTAATACGTTAATCTTCATAATAAACTATTTAATCTGTTAGCTAATTTCTTGTTTGTAAAAACAAAATTACACTACAAACATTACCTAATTATTACCAACAGTTTATATCTACTTTAATAAATTATTACCTTTATAAAATTAACCTTAACTATACCTTATGTCATTTATTAAAAGTTTCATTCAACTATTTTTCCCTGAAGTTTGCTGTATCTGTGGCAGAGGACTTTTAACTCATGAACAAATCGTTTGTTCTGTATGCAAACATGGTCTACCCTTAACTAATTTTCATCAATACAATAATAACCCAGTTGAACTAACATTTTGGGGAAGGGTGGATATTCAGAAAGCTACTTCGTTTTTACTTTATACAAAAGGAGAAACTGTAAAAAACATTCTTCATTCAATAAAATACAAAAATAACACATTACTTGCAGAGGAAATGGGAAGGCAGTTTGGCCTATCAATTAATGAAAATAAGATATTTAACCACGTTGATATGATTATTCCCGTACCACTTCATCATAAAAAACTTTTGAAAAGAGGATACAATCAAAGTGAACTTATTGCAAATGGCATTAGCAGAGTAATTAACAAACCAGTAATTAACAACATCTTATATAAAACTACTAATACAAGCACACAAACAAAGAAGAATAGATATGAAAGATGGGAGAACGCAGAAAATATTTATGCCTTATACAATGATGGTTCTTTAAATGGGAAAAACATATTGTTGATAGATGATGTTTTAACAACTGGAGCTACATTGGAAGCTTGTTGCCAAGCATTTAAAAACTCCAACATAAAATCACTAAACATTGCTACACTGGCTTATGCTACTAATTAATAAATTGATTTTGAATTTAAATTAAATCCATCATTTCAAGAAAACGTCGTAGTCCTACCGAAGCTATTTCCTGTATATGTGTAATATTCTTTTTACTATGATAGGTAGGATTTCCGGGATCAATAATAAACACAGGAACTACGTCTGGAACAAAATCTATTAACCCTGCAGCAGGATATACATTTAGTGAGGTACCTACAATTATAACAACTTCAGCTTTTGTAATTATATTAATAGCATCTTCCATAGCAGGCACAGCCTCTCCAAACCAAACAATATGTGGCCTGAGTTGACTTCCTTTTTCGCAAACATCACCAAATTTCAATTCCCAATCCTTCATTTCATAAACTAAAGATGGATCAACAGTACTGCGAACCTTCTTTAATTCTCCGTGTAAATGTAAAATCTTTGATGATCCTGCTCTTTCATGCAAATCATCAACATTTTGCGTGATAACAGACACATCATAAACACGTTCTAATTTAGAAATAAGAATATGTCCCTCATTAGGCTCACATTCAAAAAGTTGTTTCCTCCTTTGATTATAAAAATCCATAACCAAATTTGGTGTATTTTCCCACGCTATAGGACTAGCAACTTCTGTTACATCATACTGCTCCCACAAACCACCCATATCACGAAAGGTTTTGATCTCACTTTCGGCACTCATTCCTGCACCTGAAAAAACAACCAACTTTTTCATAATGATAAAATTTATTGATCTAATAAACCCTTTTTCAAATAAAAAAGCAACCTCATACGAGATTGCTTTAAAATATATTATGGTTGAAATACAATTACTTTAACATATCAACTACCTGATTGAATACATTATCAGCTGTAAAACCGAATTTTTCATCTAATACAGTGTATGGACCAGAATATCCAAAATGATCTAATCCCCATACAGTACCATTAGCTCCTACAAGACCTTCTAATGTTACAGGTAAACCTGCTGTCATACCAAATCTTGGAACGTCTACTGGTAAAACTTCTGCCTGATAAGCCTCATCCTGATTACGGAATACTCCTTCAGAAATAACAGATACAATCTGAATTCTTAATCCTTTTTCAGCCCTAAGTTTTTCAGCTCCTGCAACTAATGTTGCTACTTCTGATCCGCTAGCTAATAACACTACATCTGGAGTTTCTGCATCTTTTTCAACAACATAAGCTCCTTTTTTAGCTTTTAAAGCTTGCTCGTAGTTACTACCTGGTAGGTTAACAATATTTTGACGAGAAAGAATTAAAGCAGATGGAGTTGTAGTATTTTCCAATGCCATTTCCCATGCTACAGTTGTTTCTTCAGCATCAGCAGGACGAAGTACCAACATAGAGTTTGCTCCGTGATGGTTTTTCAACTTCTCCATTAAACGAATTTGAGCCTCTTGCTCAATTGGCTGGTGAGTTGGTCCATCCTCTCCTACACGAAATGCATCGTGAGTCCAAACATACTTAACTGGCAGTTGTTGTAATGCAGCAATACGAGCTGCAGGCTTCATATAATCGGAAAATACAAAGAATGTTCCTACTACCGGAATAACTCCTCCATGAAGCGCCATACCGTTAGCCATTGCTGCCATTGTTAACTCAGCCACACCTGATTGTAAGAATTGACCAGAGAAATCTCCTTTTTCAAAAGCCTTGGTTTTCTTTAAGAATCCGTCTGTTTTATCTGAATTTGCTAAATCTGCAGAAGAAACAATCATATTTTCAACCTGATCAGCAAAAGCGGCTAATACTGTAGCTGAAGCTGCACGAGTTGCAGATCCTGATTTTTGCTCAATAGCACTATAATCAATTTCAGGAGCCTCTCCTGAGAAGAATTTTGCAAATTTAGCTGCTAATTCTGGGTTTGCTTTTTCCCATTCTTCTTGTTCAGCTTTCTTAGCAGCAACATGCTCGGCTTTTTTAACTTGTACGTCAGCATACATCGCTGCAACATCATCAAAAATAACAAATGGATTTTCTGGATTTCCACCTAAATTTTTAACTGTACTTTCAAAACTTGCTCCAGCTGCAGATAAAGACTGTCCGTGAGTAGAAACCATTTTTTCGAATGAAGAACCATCTTCTTTAACAGCTCCTTTACCCATAATTGTTTTACCAATAATTAAGAAAGGTTTTTCTGTTTCTGCTTTGGCAGCATCAAGGGCTTTACGGATTTCATCAGCGTTATTTCCATCAATAGTCATAACTGCCCATCCCCAAGCTTCATATTTTTTAGCAGTATCCTCAATAGTTACTGCATCTGTTTTTGTAGATAACTGAATATCATTTGAATCATAAAACATGATAAGGTTATTTAACCCTAAATAACCTGCAATACGACCTGCTCCCTGAGAAATCTCTTCCTGTACTCCACCATCTGAAATGAATGTATAAATATCATGAGACATCCAATCTCCAAATCTTGCTTGTAAGAATTTCTCTGCAATTGCAGCTCCAACAGCCATAGTATGACCTTGACCTAGTGGACCTGAAGTATTTTCAACTCCTCTAGCAAAATCCACTTCAGGGTGTCCTGGAGTTGGACTTCCCCACTGACGAAAGCTTGCACATTCCTCCATTGTATATGCTCCCGTAAGTGCTAATTGCGCATATAACATAGGCGACATATGACCTGGATCAAGGAAGAAACGGTCTCTGTTTACCCAAGTCCTATCACTAGGATCATAGTTAAGGTACTCTGAAAAAAGAATGTTAATAAAATCGGCACCGCCCATGGCACCCCCTGGGTGTCCTGAATTTGCTTTCTCAACCATTGCAGCCGCAAGTAATCTTACGTTATCAGCTGCTCTGTTCACTGTTACGTTACTCATTTAAAAAAATAATTTTTTGGATTTAACTCTTTAACAACATGCTTTTTCCCCTATGATCCAATTGTTAAAAAACATGACAAAGGTAAGTTTTTTTTGCAATTCTTAATCTTTTAATATGCTATGTTATTATAATTTGAATTTCGCTTAAAGAATACGGACTTATATTCAAGAACTTAAACTATCAACAAGTATCAACATCAAATAATACTAAATATCCATATTAGATAACAATCAGTATAACAAGCATATAAAGCGAACTATTTAATGAGCTTTTTAAAATTATTTAAGGTTTAAAAATAAAATACTATAAAGATAGTATTCATAAAACAATGAAACAATTAACTAAAGCAGAAGAAGAAGTAATGCAGATATTGTGGAACAAAAATGAAAGCACAATAAAAAATATTGTTGCCTCATTTAAAGACAAAAAACCTGCATACAACACTGTTGCAACTGTACTCAAAGTTCTAAAATCTAAAGAATTTGTAGACAATAAGACAATTGGAAATGTCTACATTTATTTCCCACTCGTTTCAAAAGAACAATATTCTTCTCACCAAGTAAAACACCTTTTGCACAACTATTTTGGAGGTAGCTTCACACGATTTGCCACATTTTTTTGCAAAAGATAACAATATGGATTTATCCGATCTTGAGGAGATGCTTAAAGATATAGATAATGACTAAGAATTTTTAATCCAAATTACCCAAACAATATTAAAACTCTTCACATGGAACTTTTATCCTCATTCATTAAATCATCAATTATTCTCAGTGCCTTCTTACTGATATATTATATGTTGATGCATAAATCATCTCACTTTAATATAAATAGGGCTTTTTTTTGCCCAATTATATAATTCCTCAGCAAAACTTGCTAGTGTTAAAGATCTAAAAGGATCAGCTATTGTCAAATTCAAAGTTGATAAAAATGGTGAAATAGTAAGTTTACATGCATATGGTAACAATGAAACAGAGCTCTAAAATACTGCTATACAAATCATAAAAGATTTTAACAATTAGAGTCCTGCTATGCAAAGAGGAAAGGCAATGTCATTCACTTACTTAGTAAATGTTGAATTTTAGATACCTTATCAAACAAAAATACAAGGGTTCCTCAACAAACGGAACCCTTTGTATATTGACCATTTAAATTCACTCACATTAAGAAGTAATAATAACATATAAGCATTTACCAACCAGCCAAAATATTCACACCGAAATTACCAGTATGAAACTCTCCCTGATGAATTGGGAAAGCATAATAGGGTTCTACAATAATTGCACCTAATAAATTAAAGCGCAGTGCCAATCCAGAACTCATAATTGGAATTCTCTTAGATTTTGAATTAGAGGTAAAACTCAATACTGGAGAAGAAACATCGTCCCATGCAATTCCTGCATCATAAAAGATAGCTAATTCAGAAAAAAAAATTTGAGATTGAATCCATGCATAATTTTTTGGCCCTGAAAATGGAATCCGCCATTCTAAATTACTGACTATTGCTTTAGAACCCCACAATTGATTTGCCGATATTTTACCTTCCGACTCATCTCCAAAAAAACTTCCTGATTCATATCCTCTAATATACCAAGGATAACCAATATACAAATCATATAACCTATAATCATCACTACCGCTTCCATAGCGACCATAATGATACATTCGCAAAGCAAATGTATAAGGCTTTAGTCTAAAATACTTTCTAAAATCAAACAATAAAGTATTCATATCAATACCACTCAAATACCTTTCATATGCCAACCGAATTCTTTTACCTTCAATTGGTGAAGCCAAACCAAACTTAGAATTATCTATTACGTATGCAAAGTCAATTATACCAACAGCAAAAGGCGAAGGTGAATCAACTACTTTTCTGTTTTGATTTGAAATGGAATAATAATAATTAAAATTTTCAACCTTCTCTGTTCGATAGCTATAATTAGCTGCTGATATTCCTACCTCTACCCGATGTGATTTATTGATCGGATAATATCCAAACAAAGTCAGCTTATCTATAAAGGTTCTTCGAAAATAATATGATAGCTGTTCATCTCCAGATTCTAAATCTTCTTCAATATCGAAATATCCAGTTTGATATGGAATATGCGAAACACTTACACCCAACTTTAATGGTCGTTTTTTATTTATATAAGCAACTTGTCCTCCAAAATCATAAATTTCGCCATTTATACTAACCCCGGAATATAGCATATGGTCTCCTAAAATATCACTAAACCGGGCCTCCACACTTCCTGCCATTCCTGCTCCATATCTACTGGTCATTACTCCCATTGAAGTATTTCCGATATAATCTAGCTTAAATCTTGCTTTTACAGGCTCTGTAAAAAAACTATCTGGAACTGCAGTCATTACCAAAGTTGTTGCGGTAAGATTTTGATCAACTATTGATGGGTGTTTGGAATAAGGCATTAATCTGGAAGTATATAAATCAGCCTTTCTATCATCAACTTCAATAGCTGTTTTTTGAATTTGATTGATATTGGCACGTACTATTGAAAATTCACCTTCCCACAGCATATTATAGTACAACTCATTTTTTGAAATATTTAATGCTGGTGCCAGTGGCGTTATTCCTGTTATTCCTGTCGGATAAAAAGTTAATTGCTCTATGATGTTTTTTCTTACATCAAACAGGTACAAATTCCGGGTTCCATCTCTGTCTGATAAGAAAAAAACTTTGGATGCATCATTCCCCACAACTGGATTAACATTCTTGGAACCGGAGAAAGTAGAAAACACTACCTTTTTTAATGTGTTAAGATGAAGTTTAGCAATATTGTATTGTGTGGTGAAATAACGTTCTTGCAAGGGATCAGGAGCATCTGTTACGTAAAAAATATCTTCCCCAGTTCTATCCCACGAAGGTTGCAAATTACAGAATGAATCATTGGTTATATTTTTTAACTCATCACTATCAAGTTTATACAAATACAAATCAGATACTCCATATTTTAAGCCTGTAAATACAATTACATTTTCTTTTGGCGACCAAGCCGGATAACTCATCGCATCAACTTCATCTATTTTAATCTCCCGGACTATCTTACCTTTTTCTACATTAAAAATGATTAAAGCACTTACTCCCTTAATATAAGCCATATATGCAAAAAACTTTCCATCAGATGACCAGGTCCCAGAGGTTTCCATATAATTAATATCATCTATTCGATCACTTTTTGTTGATGTATAAAGTTTCTTTAATACTTTACCTGTTTTTGCATCTGCTAAATAAAGATCTAAACTAAAAAGATCGCGTTCCGATAAAAATATCAACCGATCACCATCAGGACTAACAGATGGAGCTAAATTATACTTACCACTATTCTTTCTCGATAAAATCTGATCACCATGAATTGAGAATGTTGAATCATTAATATTTTGTAAAAGGTGTTTTGATAATGATTCTTTCCAAACCATAGATAAAGAGTCCATTGACATATATAACACATCCGCAATAGCCCTATCGACTCCTTTATTTGCAGTTTCTAAAAACAATTTAGACACAAATTGTTCTCCATAAGTATTTGATATATAACTCCAAAATGCCTGACCAAATCGGTATGGCGAATACCTCAAGTCTGTCGTTAATTCTTTTAAGGTCGGAAATTTATGGTGAATTAAAGCGTCCCTCATCCATAAAACTGTATGACTATCCGTATTACCTAATGAAAGGTATTCTGCCATACCCTCAATCATCCACAAAGGAATATTTTGAACTGCAGAAATACCCATTACTGATCTTTTCTGGAGCAAATCATACTGAAAGGCATGAACCATTTCATGCCCTAATACGTGGTTGGTTTGCTGTTTGGAATAGCTAACTGGCATAACAATCCTCTTTTTAAATCCCTCTGTTACACCTCCCGTTCCAATTCCTATATATCCATGAATGGCATTTGTCTGTTGAAAATCAGCATGACTACTATACAAAATAAGAGGATTTCTGACTTTGAAGGTATCCAACAAAACTTGTTGATGATAACTATACCACTGCTCGCTTTTTAAGGCTATTGTTTTAATTAAACTATCACTAGTACTATAATGATAAATCTCAAAATGTGGAGTTTTAAACAATTCAAAATCAAATTGTTTATACGATGGTTTATTTTGCCCAAAATATTGAGCTGAGATACTGTTAAAGCTAAAACAAAACAGCAAAAACAATAAATATTTTAACCATCTAAAATACATAAGAAAACCAACATAATTTTATTCAAGTTACAAACGCAAAGGTTTATACGCAAATAATTCGATAGAGTTCATTCTTTTTAAATTCATGCATAATACTAGGATACAGCACACTTGACAAACATTCAGAAAAATTAACTCGAATCCTATCAAAATCTACTTCGTATTTCCCTTCAAATCTTTAACTTTGCAAGTCTGCAATGCAGCGATGACACACTTACATATATATTTGATTTACAATGTTTTTAGTATTTGATACCGAAACTACCGGATTACCAAAAAAATGGAATGCTCCTATTACTGATACCGACAACTGGCCCAGGATGGTTCAGTTGGCATGGCAATGTCATGATATAGAAGGGAACTTTCTTTTTGCCAAAAACCATGTAATTACACCTGATGGGTACACTATACCCGAAGATGTAGTTGCAGTACACGGTATCACTACAGAAATAGCTCACGAAAAAGGAATCCCTTTAAAGGAAGCTTTAGAGGATTTTATGACGGATGTTAAAAACAGTAAGTTTATCATTGGTCATAATATCAATTTTGATATCAATATTGTAGGATGTGAATTAGTACGTTGCGAGATGGAAGAGAATTTATCTTCTCATGCATCATTATGTACCATGCTTGAAAGTAAGGAGTATTGTGATTTAAGAAGAAAAGGGCAATTAAAAAACCCTACCCTTACTGAACTTCACATCAAACTTTTTACGGTTCCTTTTGAAGAGGCTCATAATGCCGCGGCTGATGTTGAGTCTACTACACGATGCTTTCTGGAACTAGTTCGCGTTGGTGGAATATCTCCGGAACGATTAAAAATGTCACCTGCAGAAATTGAGGCTTTCAGGATAAATAATCCTGAAATGATAGAACCTGCAGGAATCGAATTTGAATCATTCAAAATTGACACGCTTGAACATATTTCTGTAGAAGAAGAAGAAGCAAAACGAAAAGAAGCGGCACGTAATGCCGGTAAAATTCCGTTTGTACACCTACATGTTCATAGTCAATATTCTATTCTAGATGGAGCTAATAAAACAGGAGATCTGGCAAGTAAAGCTAAAGAATATGAAATGCCTGCGGTTGCTATAACTGACCATGGAGGAATGTTTGGAGTAAAAGAATTCCACGTAGCATGTACTAAGGCCGACATTAAGCCCATTATTGGTGTTGAAGCATATGTTGCCCAACGCGGTCACTTAAGAAAGGACGATAAAACAGATGCCTCTGGTCATCACCTTATATTATTGGCTAAAAACTATAAAGGCTATCAAAACATACTTAAACTTACATCTATAGCACACACTGTTGGGATGTACTATAAACCACGTATTGATAAAGAATTACTTGAAAAATATCACGAAGATGTAATTGTGAGTAGTGCCTGTTTGGGAGGTGAAGTTGCTCAACATATAATGGCCGGAAACATTGACAAAGCTAAAGGAACCATTTTATGGTACAAAAGTATTTTTAAAGATGATTACTACCTTGAAATCATGCGCCACCCAACAGATGATCCTCGACTAAGAAAAGATGTTTATGAAAACCAGGTAAAAGTTAACAAGGTAATACTTGAGCTTAGTAAAGAGCTAGATGTTAAAGTTATTGCTACAAATGACTCGCATTTCACCAATGAAAGTGATGCTGAAGCCCACGATTTATTAGTGTGTCTAAGTACTGGTAGAGATTATGATGACCCTACCCGTATGAGATATACACAACAGGAATGGTTTAAATCTACAGAAGAAATGAACCTCTTATTTGCGGATGTTCCTGAAGCTCTTAAAAATACGGTTGAAATAGCAGACAAAGTGGAGTATTTTAAACTCGACTCTTCCCCTATTATGCCTCCATTTGACATTCCTCATGAATTTGGAACTTTTGAGGAATATGCAGAAAAATACAGCGAAGCTGATTTAATTGAAGAATTCTCACAAGGATCATATGACAGACTTGGAGGATACGATAAAGCAATTCAAATTAAACTTGAAGCTGACTACCTTGAGCATTTGACCTTTGAAGGAGCAAAAGAAAGGTATGGAGAAGTACTAGAACCTTCAGTAAAAGAACGACTCGATTTCGAACTCCTTACTATAAAAACAATGGGTTTCCCCGGATATTTCCTTATTGTTCAAGATTTTATCAACTGGGCAAAAGATAATGGAGTACTCGTAGGACCAGGAAGGGGGTCGGCTGCTGGAGCGGCAGTTGCCTACTGTATTAAAATTACCGATGTTGACCCGATTAAGTACGATTTACTATTTGAGCGTTTCTTAAATCCCGATCGTATCTCCATGCCCGATGTCGATATCGATTTTGATGATGATGGCCGTCAGGAAGTATTAGATTATGTAACACATAAATACGGACAAGAAAAAGTAGCCCACATCTGTACTTTTGGTACTATGGCAACAAAAAGTTCCATTAAAGATGTAGCAAGGGTTCTTAAACTTGACCTATCAGAAGCCAACCGACTTGCAAAAATGGTACCTGAAGCTCCGAAAATGAACTTTAAAAAAGCATTTAAGGAAGTTCCGGAATTGGAAATGGAAAAAAGTTCTCCAAATCCTTTGATTGCAAAAACAATGAAATTTGCAGAGGCCTTAGAAGGAGCCGTCCGTCAAACCGGAGTTCATGCCTGTGGAGTTTTAATTGGTAAAAACCCCCTTGATCAACACCTTCCGGTAATGCCTACCAAAGGTGAGGAATTACTTACCACTCAGTATGATGGTAGATTTGTAGAGGACATTGGCTTGTTAAAAATGGACTTTCTTGGATTAAAAACCTTATCCATTTTTAAAGAAGTTTTAGGCAACATAAAATTATCAAAGGGAATTGATATTGATTTAGCAAAAATCCCTCTGGATGATGAAGTGGCCTTTAATCTTTTTGGTAATGGTGAAACAACTGCCGTATTCCAGTTTGAGTCCCCTGGAATGAAAAAGCACCTTAGGGCACTCCAACCCAACAGATTTGAAGACCTTGTGGCTATGAATGCCTTGTATCGTCCAGGTCCAATGGAATACATCCCATCGTTTATTGAACGTAAACATGGCAGGGAAGAAATCAAATACGACCATCCTATGATGGAACCTTATTTGAAGGATACCTATGGCATTACCGTATACCAGGAGCAGGTGATGCTCCAGTCCAGAGCTCTTGGAGGATTTACCCGAGGTGACTCAGACTCCCTTCGTAAAGCGATGGGTAAGAAAATTATGGCCATGATGGATAAACTGAAAGAAAAGTTTATCGATGGTTGTTTAGGTAGCGAGGAGTTTGTTCAAGCCTGTAAAGACGGTAAAACCACCATTACAAAACCAGAGGATCTGATTGAAAAAATATGGAGTGACTGGGAAGCGTTTGCCAGTTACGCATTTAACAAATCGCATTCGGTTTGTTATGCATATGTTGCTTATCAATCCGGATACTTAAAAGCTCATTATCCTGCCGAATTTATGGCTGGTGTACTTAGTCGTAACTTAAGCGACATCACCAAGATTACCACCTTTATGGAAGAGTGTAAAAGGATGGGAATGGAGGTTCTTGGACCTGATGTTAATGAAAGTTACCGTAAATTTACCGTAAACAAAAAAGGAGAAATCCGTTTTGGAATGGCTGGTGTTAAAGGTGTTGGAGCAGGAGCCGTTGAAGAAATCATTCGCATTCGTGAAAAAGATGGACCTTATAAAGATATATTTGACTTTGTTGAAAGAGTAAACTTACAAACTGTAAATAAGAAAAACCTTGAGGCTCTTGCTGCAGCCGGAGGATTTGATGGTTTTGACCAATTACACAGAGCACAGTATTTTACCTCTCATCCTGGTGAAGAAACAACTTTTATTGAAAATTTAATTCGCTATGGTAACCTTTATCAAAACGATAAAGCTAATAGTGCAAACTCATTATTTGGGGCTGTTGATGCTGTTGCTGCTATCACAAAACCAGCAGTGCCAATTTGTGAAGAATTCTCAATTCTAGAGAAGTTAAATAGAGAAAAAGATTTAATTGGAATTTATTTATCAGCTCACCCATTAGATGTTTATAAACTAGAGATTAATCATTTCTGCAACACTAACCTGTCAGACTTAGCCGATCTTGAAAAAATGAAAGGGCGGGATATTACAATAGGAGGAATGGTTACAGCATCAAGATCTGGTACAACAAAAAAAGGAAATCCATATGGAATCATGACTCTTCAGGACTATTCTGGCTCCTATGAATTTGCTTTTTTCGGTCGTGATTATCCCGAATATGCAAAGTACCTGGTTGAAGGCTATTACATAATGGCTCGAGGTAAAATCCAAGAAAAACAATGGACAAAAGATGGAGCACTTGAAGTTAAGATTAACAAAATTGAAATGCTTGATGGAATCAGAGAATCAAAAGTCTCAGGCATTAATATTTCAGTGCCATTACAAAGTATCGACGATGAGTTAATCACAGAACTTGCTACTTTAACTCAAGAAGAAGATGGCAATGTTGCATTGCGTTTTTCTATTTACGATAAAGAAGATAAATTAAATAAAGCACAATTTTTAGCTCGGTCATCAAAGATAAAATTAACCGATGAAATTGTAGACTACCTTGATAATCACCCTGAAATATCGTTTACACTAACTTAAAACTTTACAATAAAGTGTTCAAAACAATCAATTGTAAAGTATAGCCATATCTAAAAAAATGAATATATTTGGAATGACACAAAGTAATTTTTTACTTTTGTAATAGATCAAGAAATAAATTTAAATATAAACTTATAACATTATATTATGACTATAGATGTAACAGATGCAACTTTTGAAGAGGTTGTATTAAATTCAGACAAACCGGTATTAGTAGATTTTTGGGCTGAGTGGTGTGGGCCATGTAGAATGGTTACTCCTATTGTTAAAGAATTAGCAGAAGAGTATGGTGATAAAGCCGTAATTACAAAAATGGATGTAGATAGTAACCCGGGAACATCTGTAAAATTTGGAATCAGAAATATTCCAACAATTCTTTTCTTTAAAAACGGAGAAATTGTTGACAAACAAGTTGGAGCTGTACCAAAAACAATTTTAGCTTCAAAATTAGACGCTCTGCTATAACAGCAAAAAATAAAAATATTTTAAAGGGCAGTTACTTTTGTTTCTGCTCTTTTTTTTAACACAAAAGACTAAATGCTACAGGTAAATAAGGTTGATTTTCTTTATAATTAAGTATCACATAATCCAACATTAAATTATTCTACAGAAATAACTTAATTTAAAGATATTTTTTAACTTTATATTTTTCAAAAGAACATTTATGGATGATTTAGGAAATATATTTTATATTCTTTTTGCGATTGTTGCGATTATTTTCAACGTGATGAGGAAAGGGAAAAAAGCAAACCCATCTACACCTCCTCCTGTTGATAACGATAATAATAACGATCCATTCGAGGACATGATTCCTAAATTTGAACAGTTATTTAAACCTGAGGAGTCGCCAAAGCCACAGCCTGAGGTTATAACCACACCTGTTGCTGAAAAGAAAGCTCCAAAATTTAAACCAAAACCGCAGCCACCGGTTAACGACTTTGAAGAAAAAAAGAGACAGCTTCAATCAGTAACAACCCGGATCCCAAAGCAAAAAACCACAGAGGAACCAATAAAAGTTTCTTCTGAACATACGGAGTCTAGTTGGTTTGATGCAAAACAAGCTGTTATTTATTCAGAAATATTAAAACGTCCTGAATTTTAGCAGATCACTCGCTGTTTTTTAATAACCACATATTTATTATCTTTGTAACAAAGAGTTCCACTAAGGGATTCTTTATTTTTTTATATACAAATCATTAAGGAGGAAGAAAGATGTCAAACGTAAGTTATCTTACCGAAGAGGGTTTGAAAAAATTAAAACAAGAACTTCACCAGTTAGAATCGGTAGAAAGACCTAGCATATCAGCACAAATTGCTGAAGCCCGCGACAAGGGTGATTTATCTGAAAACGCAGAATACGATGCTGCTAAGGAAGCTCAAGGGTTACTTGAAATGAAAATTGCAAAGCTTAAAAACATACTTGCAAATTCCAGAATCATTGACGAGTCAAAAATTGACACATCAAAAGTACAATTACTTAACAAAGTGAAGCTTAAAAACCTCAAGAACAATGCTGTAATGACTTATACATTGGTTCCTGAAAGCGAAGCAAACTTAAAAGAAGGCAAAATTTCCATCAGTACACCTATCGCTAAAGGTTTACTTGGAAAAAAGGTTGGAGACCAAGCAGAGATCACAGTCCCTTCTGGTGTTTTGACCTTTGAAATTATTGAAATATCTATTTAAAAAACATATTATGCCAAGCATCTTTTCAAAAATTGTAAAAGGAGAAATTCCTTGTTATAAAATTGCAGAGGATGAAAATTACTTTGCTTTTTTAGATATAAACCCACTGCAAGAAGGACATACATTAGTAATACCAAAAAAAGAGGTTGATTATATTTTTGATATTGAGGATGAGATTTTGGCAGGAATGATGGTGTTTGCAAAGAAAATTGCATCAGCACTTGACAAAGCAATACCTTCAAAAAGAGTTGGTGTTGCAGTACTAGGTTTAGAAGTACCTCATGCTCATATTCATCTTATCCCTCTTCAAAATGAAAGTGATATAAACTTCTCAAATCCCAAACTTAAATTTACAACTGAAGAATTTACTGCAATTGCAGACAAAATAAAAAAGGAGCTTTAAGCTCCTTTTATTTTTTTATTCTTCTCGGGTTTTTATTTATAAATTCTTTCCAGCTTTTTACTGTCTTATCTGTATTTAAATTCTGATTTTGGAAATAATGACAAAGTGCTGCCGCCACACCATCTGTAGCATCTAAATACTTTGGCTCTGCATCAATTTTTAAATATCTCGATAAAAATCCAGCCACCTGTTCTTTACTAGCTCTTCCATTTCCTGTAATAGCCATCTTTATTTTCAACGGAGCATATTCAAATACGGGCAAATCTCTGGATAAGGCTGCAGCCATTGCTACACCTTGCGCTCTGCCCAATTTCAACATCGACTGTACGTTTTTACCAAAGAATGGAGCTTCAATAGCTAATTCATCTGGATGATAATTATCGACCAGTCTCACTACCGTTTCAAATATCTTTTTAAGCTTTAAATAATGATCTGTGTATTTTTGAAGCTCCAACACACCCATTGACATCAAGGAAGGTTTATTATTAACAATCTTTAAAATACCATAACCCATTACTGTTGTTCCAGGATCGATGCCTAATATAATTCTTTCCTTAACCAATTATAGCGCTTTCAATATTGAACTAAAATACAATACCTCCTGACCAAAATCGGAGTGCATTTGCCCTAATACAAGTGGAGACTGACGATTTATTTCCTCTAAATCCTCAGGTGTTGAAACCTTCCATTGAACAGACACGGTTCTTTCTTCTTTACCACTTTCAGCGATCATCACTTCATAAGTCCCTACTTCGCAAGCCGGAACAACATTTTTAATCAGTGGCACATAAGTATTTCTCATCCAGTTTTCCCAATTCTCAAACTTTGCCCTTGTGATTACAAATGTTGTATTAAATATAAACATACTTCTAAAATAATTATTTATATAAAAAACCCTGCAAAAGCAGGGTCATATATTAAAATACTGCTAAACAGTGTTATTTAATCATATCAAAACCACAGTATGGAACCAATACTTCAGGTATTTTAATACCTTCTGCAGTCTGATTATTCTCTAACAAAGCAGCTAAAATACGTGGCAATGCAAGTGCACTTCCATTTAAAGTATGAACCAATTCTGGCTTCTTCATATCTTTTCCTTTATATCTGCATTTTAATCTATTAGCCTGGTAATTTTCAAAGTTCGAAACAGAACTTACTTCTAACCATCTTTCCTGCGCAGCAGAATAAACTTCAAAGTCAAATGTTAAAGCTGAAGTAAAGCTTATATCGCCTCCACAAAGTCTCAAAATACGATACGGTAAGCCAAGTTTATTTACTAAACCTTCTACATGTGCCACCATACCTTCCAATGCCTCATATGACTTTTCAGGATGTGCTATTTGCACAATCTCCACCTTGTCAAATTGATGTAAACGATTTAAACCTCGTACGTGTGCCCCCCATGATCCTGCTTCTCTTCTGAAGCAAGGTGTATAAGCCATATTTCTTAATGGCAAATCTTCTTCCTTTACAACCTCATCTCTATATATATTAGTTACAGGCACTTCTGCTGTCGGTATTAAATATAATTTATCAACAGTGACATGATACATTTGCCCTTCCTTATCAGGAAGTTGCCCAGTACCAAAACCGGAATCCTCATTTACAACAATGGGAGGAAGTACTTCGCTATAACCTGCTTTTTCACCTTCATCCAAAAAGAAATTGATTAACGCACGTTGCAATCGAGCTCCTTTTCCTTTATAAACAGGAAATCCTGCACCAGTAATTTTAATACCAAGCTCAAAATCAATAATATCATACTTTTTAATTAATTCCCAATGTGGTAATTTATCTCCTTCAATCTCTGCTATGATACCACCTTTTTTTACAACCTCATTATCCTCATCACTATTCCCCTCTGGAACAGAAGGATGCGGAAGGTTTGGTAATTTAATCACCTCACCTTCTAACTGAGAAGTAATATCATTAAGTACCACAGTTAAATCTTTAATACTATCTTTTAACTCAGCAGTCTTTGCTTTTGCATCGTTTGCTTCCTGAGCTTTACCTTCTTTAAACAGCATTCCTATTTCTTTAGACAAAGCATTCATTTCTGCCTGCTTGGTTTCTACTTCATGTTGAGTAGATTTTCTTTTATTATCTAAAGCAATAATATTCTCTACTATCTCAGTTGCATCAAATCGCTTTACTTTAAGGCGCTTAACAACCTCATCCTTATTCTCTTGTATAAATTTTAGCGTAAGCATTATGCGTTTTTCTTGTTTGTTGATATACGGATAAAAAAAATCTCCTGAATTGTGTTACGAAAGTAACAAAATCAGGAGACTCATAAAATCTTTCAAGATCTTTTTATTCAGCAGCAAAAGGCTCTACTGATACAAAAGACTTGTCGTTTCTTTTCTTACGGAAAGTAACTGTACCATCGATAAGGGCAAATAAGGTATGGTCTTTTCCAATTCCTACATTATCACCTGGATGGTGTTGAGTTCCTCTTTGGCGAACAATGATGTTACCTGCTTTTGCAGCCTGACCACCAAAAATCTTAACGCCTAATCGTTTACTTTCGGATTCTCTACCGTTTTTCGAACTACCGACTCCTTTTTTATGTGCCATCTTATTCTAATTTTTTTAATTATCCAACTAAAATATCTTCAATTTGAATTTGAGAAAATTGTTGACGGTGACCATTTTTCTTCTTGTAACCTTTTCTTCTTTTCTTTTTGAAAACAATTACCTTATCACCTTTAACATGAGAAAGAACTTTAGCAGTTACTTTCGCACCATCAACAACAGGAGCTCCAACTTTAACTTCTCCTTCATTGTCAATCAACATTACTTTGTCAAATTCAACAGCAGCTCCTTCTTCAGAAGCTAAACGATGTACATAAATCTTGCTGTCTTTTTCTACTTTAAACTGTTGTCCTGCAATATCTACAATCGCGTACATAACAATTATTTTAAAATTTTATCCAGGAGGCGGACTTTCGCTCTCATTTCCAGTCACTTTACCAAGCCTCTCAAGAAATATCGGAGTGCAAAATTATAAAATAATTCTGATCTCACAAAAAAATAATTGTTAATTCAATGAATTTCAATACAATTATAATAAAAATACACTAACTAAACTTAACCTTAAAAATACGATAGAACATTTTCAAATTGCCAGTGTTCCTAAGGTATTATAATAGATAATGGGAGTATTTATCGGGTGATGTTAAAAACAATTTGTTATATTTGTTTTATTATAGAAATATATACCGTACTTCGAAACACGAAGAAACTTTATGAGCAAAAAAAAGATTAAACTTAATATATTAGGTCTGTCTTATAGTCAAACTCAATCTGGTGCTTACGCTTTAGTACTTGCAGAAGAAGAGGGAGAAAGAAGAATTCCGATCATTATTGGTGGTGTTGAAGCACAATCTATTGCCATTAAACTTGAAGGACTTGAACCCCCCAGGCCCCTTACTCACGATCTGTTCTTAAACTTCTCAAGAGCTTTTGATATTGAAATAATTGAAGTGATTATTTATAAACTTGAAGAAGGCATTTTCTACTCAGAATTAGTATGCATCAAAGATGGACAAGAACTTAGAATTGATTCACGAACATCTGATGCCGTTGCACTTTCGTTACGTTTCAACTGTCCTATATACACTTACGAATCCATTATTAAATCTGCAGGGATTGTTTTAGATGTAAATGCAGAACATGAAACCGAGGTTAGTGAAAGCAATGTTGAAGACAATTCAGAAAGTAAATACTCTGATCTATCTATAGATGAATTAAACAAGATGCTTGAAAATGCCATTGGAAAAGAAGACTATGAAAAAGCTTCTGAAATCAGAGACGAAATAAAAAAAAGATCTAATCCCTAAAATCCCTTTTAAAATTATAATCTACACAGTCAACAAAAACAAACATCACATTTAATAATTTCATGGTAAAAAAAATAATACCTGCCATTGTCATCTTACTATTTGCAATGGCTCAACCTTCATGGGCAAATTCTGTTGTTGATTACACCCAAAGCTCAGGTGTGTCAACTATGGGTATATTTAGGGGCATTTTAGGAATGGCTGTTATAATTGGCTTAGCCTATCTGGCAAGCAACAACAAAAAAGCAATTGACTGGAAAGTTGTTATTGGCGGCTTGGGTATGCAATTGGTTTTAGCTGTTTGCGTACTTTATATTCCATTTGTTCAAAATGTTTTTGAATTTTTTGGGAAACTTTTCACCCTTGTACTTGACTTTACAAAAGTAGGTACTGAATTTTTAGTAGGAGATTTTCTTGACACCTCGAAATTTGGATACATATTTATGTTTCAAATTCTGCCAACTATTATATTCTTCTCTGCACTTACAAGTGTACTATTTTATTTAGGTGTAATACAAAAAGTAGTATGGGCATTAGCATGGTTACTCACAAAAACCCTAAAATTATCTGGTGCTGAAAGCTTATCTGTTGCAGGTAATATCTTTTTAGGACAAACAGAAGCTCCATTAATGATTAAGGCCTATTTGCCCAAAATGAACCCTTCAGAAATGTTTTTGGTAATGACTGGAGGTATGGCAACTGTTGCAGGTGGTGTACTTGCTGCATACATCGGCTTTTTAGGAGGAGATGATCCTGCAATGAGATTAATGTTTGCTAAACACTTATTAACAGCATCAGTAATGGCAGCTCCTGGTGCCGTGGTCATTTCAAAAATAATAGTCCCTCAAACTGACAATATTGAATCAGAGGTAAAAATATCCATGGATAAAATTGGTAGCAATATTTTAGATGCAATGAGCAACGGTACTAGTGAAGGTCTAAAACTCGCTGCAAACGTCGGTGCAATGCTTCTTGTATTCTTTGCTTTTATTGCCATGGTAAATTACACATTTACTAAAATTGGTGACTGGACTGCTTTAAATGATTTAATCGTTCAAGTTACCAATGGACAATACACTCAATTCAATTTAGAATTTATTTTGGGATACACCATGGCTCCACTAATGTGGTTAATAGGAGTTCCTTCCAATGATATATCACAAGTAGGACAATTATTAGGTGAAAAAATTATTGCCAGTGAATTTGTTGGCTACACCAGCTTAGCAAAAATGAAAGCTGGCCATTTAATTGCTCATTCAAAATCAATGATTATGGCTACATATATGCTTTGTGGTTTCGCCAACTTTGCATCAATTGGTATTCAGATTGGTGGTATCGGAGGCCTGGCTCCTAAAAAGAGAAGCTTTCTATCTAAATTTGGAATCAGAGCATTAATTGCAGGTACTTTAGCATCACTAATGTCGGCCACTATTGTTGGTATGATTCTAGGTTAAATAAAAATTTGCAACTATTTATGTAACCAATCATACTTTATAAGCGTCACATCTTTATATAAATTTAAATCCTATACTGAGATGAAAAAAACACTTTCAATGGCGCTTTTGGTTATATTCATAAATAGTTGCATTACTATCGATACAGGCGCTCAAAAGTTTACAATTGATCAGATTGAAAAGAACTTTGACAACATAGTAACTATTGATGTTAAAGGTTCTTTTTGCAAAGTTAAAGTCAACAGTCATGCATCAGCCAACATTAATTTTACGGGGGAGATAAAAAGTAACAAGGAACGTGATGACCTCAAAATAAAATATGAAATTAATGGAAATACCCTTGAGGTTTGGATTGATAAACCCAGATCTCTAAGTGGTTCTTTGGGTGGATATTTAAATTTCCTTGTTCCCTTAAATACTAATATTAACATAAAGAACTCTTCAGGCAGTATTGATGTAAAAAACATTGGGCAAAGCACGGTGACATTAGTTGCAAGCTCAGGAAGTATTATGGCAAGCAACATCAACAGCAGTATCAAAGCCACAACAAGTTCTGGAAGCATAAAAGCGAATAACATTACAGGAAGTATCAATGCTATAAGTTCATCAGGAAGCCATATGCTTGAGAACATTGGCGAGAACGTAAACTCTTCTTTATCGTCAGGAAATATTAAAATCAGCCAGGTAAAAGGTTATGTTAAGAGCAACTCATCATCAGGTTCACAATATATTAACGGAGTTGAAGCTGGATTAGAAAGTTCTGCCACTTCAGGAAGCATTAAAATCGAGAATGTTAATGGTGATGTTTATTCCCAAACCAGCTCAGGAAGTATTAAACTAAACAACATTAGAGGAATCCTATCATTAATATCTTCAAGTGGTAGTCAGTATGGTACTGGCATCACTTTAACCGGAGATTCTTCATTTAAAAGCTCTTCTGGTAGTATTAATATGAAACTTACTAACACCCCTGAGGAATTATCATTTAAATTACAGGCTTCTTCTGGAGGATTAAATGCAAAAGGAAGTTCAGATAAGAAAAAATTAAATATTGAAAGAGGTAGCATACACATCAATGGAATATCTTCATCAGGCAGTCAATCCTATCAATAATACAATAAAAAATCATTCCGAAAGCCGCTCATAATGCGGCTTTTTTTATTTATTATTTGGGCATATAAAAACAAAATTAATATCTTGTATTCAACCTAAATAATGCACTCATGGATTCTTTTGATTATACAATAAATTACCAGTTACAATCTGATCTTGATGATGAAAATCCAGACAGATATGCCAATCACTACGAAGCAGAGGTATTAGTTTATAAGCCTTCCGGAGAACTATTAAAAATAGGACGGATGCTTTTTAGCATTGTACTAATAAACCAGATTATAGATCAAAAATACAACATGTTCCATGTTTTTAACTCCTCCGCTCAGGTAATGGATTTCGGCTTGCAGTTTATTGATTTTACAAACAATGAATACAATGAATTTTTCATGAAGTATGCGGATTCTGACATGTACTTAGAAAACTTTTTATTAATAACCGAATATGAATTACTCCCAGCTTTTAGAGGAAAAAATCTTGGAAGTAAAATATTGAAAGATTTATACACCCGATTTAGTTATGGTATTGGAGCCATATTTATTAACTCTACCCCATTTCAAAAAACCAATATGGATAATATTGATGAAGATCATTATGAGGATGATGACTTTTTAACAGCCTTATCTTTTGATGATTCTGAGTTTGATGAAGAAACTGCTCAATTAAAAATTAAAGCATTTTTTCAAAGATCAGGTTTTAAGTATTTGGTAAGAGATTATTTTTATATCAATACACATTTTCACCAGCCAAAACTTATGGCTGCAGATTGGTAAAAAAGCTATCTACATTGATAGCTTTTTATTACCCCTATTATTTTTCTTTTTGAATAAGATCTACAAAATCCAGAACCTCCCAAAGCGTTCCATCTGCTATTACTTTGGCTTTTGAATAAAAAGATTCTCTTTCATTCAGTTTTTTAGCAATATAATCCAAAAGTTCTTCACCATTTTTATTGGCAACTAAAGGTCTTTGCGATTTTGACGAGCGCAACCGATCATTTAATACTTCCGAACTTAGTTTTAGATAAATTGTTAAACCTGTAGCATTCATTACTTCCATATTATTGAAAAAACATGGCGTACCACCCCCTGCACCAATAATAACTTTATCAAAATCACTTACTTCACGAAGACATTTTGCTTCAATCTCCCTGAACCCATCCTCTCCACTATCTTCAAAAATTTGCGATATAGTTTTATGGTACTTATGCTCAATAAAATGATCAAGATCTAAAAAAGTCCAGCCGTCCATAGCATCAGCCACCCATCGTCCCATGGTTGACTTTCCACTACCCATAAATCCTATTAAATAAACCCTCTTAACCATATTAGAATAATGACATTTGGTTTTCATCATCTTCACCTCCTTCATGGTCGTGATCATGATCTATCTCCTCTGGCTCTTCAGGTTCAGACTTAACAATTACAGGTTCGAGTTCATTAATTTTTGATACCTGATAAGTCGTCAATCTCTTTCCTCTGGCCTTAAAGCTCTTTACTCCGATAAATTCATCCACTTCAACAATCATTTTATCCCGCTCTTTATCTTCTCCACCAAATTTTACTTCCAACCTTGGATAGTCAACAGTAGTAACTCTTACAAGATATGATTTGGAGTTTTCCCCAATAAAACTCTGTGCTTTTAATGACGACTCCAATTGGAATCTTTTTAAGTAATAATACTTCTGATCTGCATCAAAATAAGCAACAGACCACACTTTATCCTGATTAAATTTTTCAATTATTAGAATATTATCCTCGTAATGATTTGTTAAATCAAAATTAGTATGATAAAACTGTCCATCTTTTGTTATAACAAGAATTAAATCATCTGCATGGAATTCACCTAAATAATCTCCTCTACTTTCAGAATTAATTCTTAATACATCTTTATCGAACCAAATCTTACGACCACCAAGAGTCGAAACACCTTTCTTTCTTAGCGAAACTTTTTGAACCTCATATTTAGTAAGAATATTACCCATAGCTCCACGACCTTTAATAGCCAACTCTGCCATATCGTAATCAAAAATAAGATTCCTGATTCTGGCTTTAGGTCTTAAAATAATTTTAAGCACCTCAGCTTCGCCATTAGGATTCGCACTAAAGTACAACACATCAGAACCCTTTGTACCTTTAGTTAAATCGTAAACTTTATCCCTGGTAATTCCTGTAACCGCAAAACGCTTTACATACACACTACCAACTTTTCCATCACGATAAACCACATTGTATATAGTACGTTTATCAGCCTTTTTAAACACGGCCAAATGGATGATTCCTTTTCCAATAAATGCCTTATCTGAAACCTTCGTTATCAGATATCTTCCATCCTTATAGAAAAGAATAATATCATCGATATCAGAACAATCGGATACAAATTCATCCTTACGCAGCGTGGTTCCCATAAAACCTTCCTGACGATTTATGTAAAGCTTTTCGTTTTTAACAACTACTTTACTTGCTTCAATATTCTCAAAGCTTCGTATTTCTGTTTGACGAGGAAAGTTCTTTCCATACGTCTTTTTTATATGCTTAAAGTAATTTATTGAATACGGAATTATATGCTCCAGATTATAAGCAATCTGCTCCATTTCTTCTTCAAGTGAAGCAATATATTCATCTGCTTTATTAGAATCGAATCGTGAAATTCTTTTAATTCTTATTTCTGTAAGCTTAATAATATCATCACGTGTTACTTCTCTTCTTAATGTCTTTTTAAAGGGATCCAAACCATGATCAATAGTTTGAATGATGGCTTCCATTGTTTCACAATCCTCAATTTTTTGATAGATTTTATTCTCTATAAAAATCCTTTCTAGCGAAGCAAAGTGCCATGCCTCTTCAAGTTCACCCCTTCTAATCTCAAGTTCCCTGGTAAGGAGGTGAACAGTATGTTCTGTATTTTTTCTTAAAACTTCGGAAACACCTATAAACTTAGGTGTATTATTTTCTATTAAACAACAGTTTGGAGATATTGAAACTTCACAATCAGAAAATGCATAAAGTGCATCAATCGTCTTATCTGTTGAAACTCCTGCAGGCAAATGAATTAAGATTTCGACATTTTCAGCTGTATTATCATCAATCTTTTTTATCTTAATCTTTCCTTTTTCATTAGCTTTAATTATGGATTCAATTAAAGTAGTTGTATTTTTCCCATAAGGAATATCTGTAATATTCAGCGTCCTGTTATCTTGCTTTACAATCTTTGCCCTAACCTTAACAGCTCCACCTCTTATTCCATCATTATACCTCGAAACATCAATCATTCCACCGGCAGGAAAATCTGGGAAAATTTCAAAATTCTTCCCCTCTAAATGTGCAATCGATGCATCAATAAGTTCATTAAAGTTATGCGGCAAAATTTTAGAAGCCAATCCAACTGCAATCCCTTCTACTCCCTGAGCCAATAACAAAGGAAATTTTACAGGTAGTGTTATAGGTTCCTTATTACGGCCATCATAACTCATTTTCCAAAGTGTTGTTTTAGGATTAAAAACAACTTCCTGAGCAAACTTGGTTAAACGAGCCTCAATATATCGTGGCGCAGCAGCACCATCACCGGTAGCCACATTACCCCAGTTACCCTGAGTATCAATTAAAAGATTTTTTTGCCCTAATTGCACCAAAGCATCTCCAATAGATGCATCTCCATGAGGGTGAAACTGCATCGTAAAACCAATGATATTCGCTACTTTATTATAACGACCATCATCCATTCTACGCATGGCATGCAATATCCTACGCTGTACAGGTTTTAATCCATCATTAATATGTGGAACTGCACGCTCAAGTATAACATAAGAGGCATAATCCAAAAACCAGCCTTTAAACATACCTCCCAGATGAGATATTTTTACATCAGAGCCTTGATCTTCGGAACTATTACTTTGTTCTGAGTTATTATCTTCAGGATTTAGGTTTGTTTCTTCGTCACTTGGGTTATTAATATCTTCGCTCATGCTTACAACTGCATTAAATATTGTTTATATTATGCCGGATCTTCTTCTACAATAAGGTTATCTATGATAAATATTTGTCGGTCGGGCGTATTTTTTCCCATATAAAAAGAAAGTAATTGCTGTACAGCATCTTCCTTTTTCATGCGAACTGGCTCCAACCGGATATCCTTTCCAATAAAATGTTTAAACTCATCAGGACTGATCTCACCTAATCCTTTAAATCGGGTTATTTCAGGATTTGCCCCTAATTGTTTTATGGCTTTTAATTTTTCCTCATCAGAATAACAATATATTGTTTTCTTTTTATTTCGAACCCTAAACAAGGGAGTTTGTAAAATATATAAATGACCATTTTTTACCAATTCAGGAAAAAACTGTAAAAAGAAAGTTATTAATAACAACCTGATATGCATACCATCTACATCGGCATCAGTTGCAATAATAACATGATTATACCTTAGCGTTTCCATTCCCTCCTCAATATTTAAGGCAGCCTGCAGAAGGTTAAATTCCTCATTTTCATAAACTACCTTTCTGGTTAATCCATATGAGTTCAGCGGCTTACCTTTTAAACTAAAAACAGCCTGAGAATTAACATTTCTGGCTTTTGTAATGGACCCACTGGCAGAATCGCCCTCTGTAATGAAAATGGATGAGTACTGAGCTTCTTCCTTATTGGTATTATAATGAACTCTACAATCTCTTAACTTCTTATTGTGTAAACTTACTTTTTTTGCTCTTTCTTTTGCCAATTTCTGAATTCCGGAAATCGCCTTTCTTTCCTTCTCCGATTCCAGAATTTTTTTCATCAACCGTTCTGCAGTTTCTGTATTTCGATGCAAGAAATTATCAAATTCTTTCTTTACAAAATCCACAACATAATTTCTTACTGAAGGTCCATTGGGCCCCATATCTTTAGATCCCAACTTAGTTTTTGTTTGAGATTCGAAGACTGGTTCTTCTATTTTAATACTTATTGCCGCAATAACACCCGTTCTGATATCCGACACATCGAAATTTTTATTATAAAATTCTCGGATTGTTTTAACCAGAGCTTCTCTAAAAGCTATTTGATGCGTTCCTCCTTGAGTGGTATGCTGACCGTTTACAAAGGTATAGTATTCTTCTCCGTATTGATTTCCGTGAGTTAAAGCCACCTCAAAATCTTCAGTTTTAAGATGAATCAGAGGATAAACTCCTGGAGAAGTCATATTATCATTTAATAAATCAAGCAGACCATTTTTTGATTTATAAGTTTTTCCATTATAAATAATTGCCAACCCGGCATTCAGATAAGTATAGTTTTTTAAAAGTGGTTCTATATACTCATCTCTATAAACATACTTTTCAAAAATTTCACTATCTGGTTGAAACGAAACAAATGTTCCATTTTCCTCTGTTGTTGGCTCAACCTCATATTCCTGTATAACATTACCTTGTGAAAAATCAACTTTTTTACATTCTCCATCACGATAAGCTATAACTGTAAATTTTGTAGACAACGCATTTACGGCCTTGATACCAACACCGTTTAGACCTACAGATTTTTTAAATACTTTGGAATCATATTTTGCTCCTGTATTCATTTTTGATGCCACGTCAATAACTTTCCCTAAAGGAATTCCTCGACCAAAGTCTCGAATAGTCACGTTTCCTTCCTGAACAGTGACTACAATCTTTTTACCAAACCCCATCATGTATTCATCAATAGAGTTATCCATTACTTCCTTAAGTAACACATAAATACCATCATCGGAATATGAACCATCGCCCAACTTACCAATGTACATTCCCGGTCTTTTTCTAATATGTTCCTTCCAGTCTAGGGTTCTAATGGCATCTTCGGAATACTGTTGCGACATAATTATATATGTTTATAAGTTGTTTTATTATGTATGGAAAGACTCAAATCAAAATTCTTCCAAATATAATTAAATCGATTTTTTTTTGGTAATTCTTTTTTCAACAGTTAGCATTAAGTTCACCTTAACATCAATCTTTACCTTAAGATTGGTACATTATCTGTTTAAAACTTTTTTAATGCATAGTCAAATTCACTACGAAAAGGGATAAAAAAACGGATTCAAATAGTTGAATCCGTTTTATTGCAAATTTGTGAACCAATAATTATAATATTTCAACAAATAATCTCTTTAAACCAAAATATCCGATTCGTATTTGAGATTAGTTAAAAGTCAGGTATAAAAAAAATTAAAAAAATCCTTAAAACATAGCGTTTACAGCTTTTTTTCACTAAAAATTAGAAAATTTTATTCAATTGGTATAATACCCATTTTTTTCATCAAAAAAGAAGCATTATGGTTCTGCGTTACTCCTTTATATAACTTATAATCAAATACTAATTGACCTGATTGATTTTTTACTTCAAAACAATAATTCACAATTTTTGAAGATGTTTGTTTTTCCAAAATTTCTAATTCTAAATCATGAGTTGCAATCATACCAAAAGCATTATGATTTAGCAAACTTCGAATCAATTCCATACTTCCATATGTTTTATCTTTCGAATTGGTTCCTTTTAGTATTTCATCAAGGATTATAAATAAACGATTACCCTCTTTTAATTTATCTATGATATATTTTAATCTTTTAAGTTCCGCAAAAAAGTACGATTCATGCTTCATCAGAGAGTCTGTGGTACGCATATTAGTTACTAACTGCATTGGTAAATATTTCATTTTACTGGCACAAACAACCACACCACAATTTCCAAGCACCAAATTCAATCCTACACTACGTAAAAAAGTACTCTTACCTGACATATTTGCTCCTGTAATCAAAGTAAAAATGGATTCTTTATAATTAAAATCGTTACAAATTCGTTCTTTCCTATCAATCAATGGATGACCTAAATTCTCCACTTCAAAAACACCTGCCTGACTTAATTCAGGAAAAATAAAATCAGGATGATTATGAACATAACCTGCCAAACTATTACATGCATCTATTTCATGTACTACATTTAACCAACTAACAAGATGTTGCCTATGTACATTGAGCCAATTCTCAATTTTTAAGACATACTTATAATCCCAAAGCAACATACCATTTAAGATCACACCTCCAATGATGCCATTTCTTTGATCGAAATGATTCATATATTTGCCTAATTTATCAATGGCATCAGAAGCATTTGCGTTTCCTTGAGATAATTCATTTTTAAATGAAATTAAACCTTCAGACTTAAACTCCTGATCGACGATTAAATTAGTGAGTACTGCATAATTCTGTAAAATAGAAGAAAGAGAAGAGAATTGAAGATTAACTTTATTAATTTTACGAAAAGCTGAACCAACAAAAGTTAGATTAAAAATAAAAATAACAGTTGGAAATACTGGAGATAATCTAAAAAAAGAAGCTATTAGAGATAAGATAAAAAGTATAGGTAAAATTTTAATTATTGTTTTAAATACCAGAGTTTTATCCAATAACCAAGGAGTAAAGTCTTTAAGTTGATCAATTTTTGATATATACTCTTTGGTTTCCTTTAAAGCACGTCCTTTAGCATAAAACAACTGTCTAAATTCTGTTAATTGAGATAGTTCTTTCATTGTACTTTGAGTGCTTTTGATCACTTCAATATCCGGACTAAAAAAAGATAATTTTTCAGCTAACTTCTGCTCCCCTATAATTGTAGAAGCCCTATTGATATATTGAAAGAAAGAACCTGTTCCAAACAGATCTAAATCGTGAGAGTAGTTATGTAAAGGATCAATAAATTTTTCACCATTTGAAAAACAATCCCATTGCCCTTTCTGGGCAGATATTTCATTTCGATTTAGAGCTTTGAGTTCAAGAAATTCAGCCTTTCTTCTTTTGTAGTAACCAAACTGCTTTATTAGCATTGCAAAGCAAAAACCAAGAACTACAAATAATACTACAGCTACAATTTCAGAATACTCATAAACGTAAAACGGCAAGAAAAAAAGTAAGAAAAAACACAATACCCTAATCCAACCAGATTGAATTATTTTACGCGAAATTTTTCGACAATCAGTATCGTATTTTTCCTCTAGTAAGGTGTATTCTTGAACTAATCTATCATATCCTTGTTCGATTCGTCCAGTGCTTTCCATATCATATCTTTTAACTCAGTAATACCTAAATTGGCAACCGAAGATATAAAAGTATATGGAATATCAGGTAATTCCTGTTTGATTTCAGCAATGAGTTCCTCATCTAATAAATCACACTTTGAAATAGCCAACAATCGTTGTTTATCAAGAAGTTCTGGATTATACATTTTCAGTTCATTAAGTAAAATCTGATATTCTTTAGCAATATCAACAGCATCAGCCGGTACTAAAAATAAAAGAATAGAATTTCGCTCAATATGACGCAAAAACCTTAGTCCCAAGCCCTTTCCGTCACTGGCACCTTCAATAATTCCTGGAATATCAGCCATTACAAACGACTTATAATCACGATAATTTACTATACCCAGATTTGGAACCAAAGTTGTAAATGGATAATCCGCAATTTCGGGCTTAGCCGCCGAAACAACTGATAGCAATGTAGATTTACCAGCGTTTGGAAATCCGACCAGACCTACATCTGCCAACACTTTCAGTTCAAGTATAACCGCAATTTCAATTCCCTCCAATCCTGGCTGTGCATATCTTGGAGTTTGGTTTGTAGATGATTTAAAATGCATATTTCCTCTACCTCCTTTTCCTCCCGGAGCCAAAATAAACTCTTGTCCTTCCTCTGTAATTTCGCAAATAACTTCACCAGTTTCTGAATTTTTAGCTATCGTGCCAAGAGGGACAAATATCGTTTTATCTTCGCCCTGTGAACCAAAACTACCTTGACCACCCCCAGACATTCCATGACCGGCAAAGATATGTCGTTGAAATTTTAAGTGTAATAAAGTCCAGTGATTACGACTACCTTTAATAATTACGTGACCACCTCTACCTCCATCACCTCCATCTGGTCCACCTTTAGGAACAAATTTCTCTCTTCGCATATGTGCAGAACCTGCCCCACCTTTACCTGAGCGACAGAATATTTTTACATAATCAACAAAATTACTACTTGCCATAACCAATACACTTAAAAAAACAAGCCACGGAAAGCACAAAACTCCCGCGGCTCATGTAAATATTATTATCCTTATTGTACAGAATCTAAAACTTCAGCAATAGAACCGAAGATTTCTTCAATACTTCCTACACCTTTAATTGACTTATATACTCTTTTCTTTTTATAGAATTCAATTACAGGTTTAGTTTGAGATTCATATACATTAATTCTTTTCTCAATAGTTTCTAAATTATCATCAGATCTTCCTGAAACTTTACCTCTTTCAAGCAATCTGGTTACTAATTCATCTTTAGGAACCTCAAGATTAATCATTACGTTAACCTTTGTTTTATATTCAGCCAATAACTCCTCAAGAGCTTTTGCCTGTTCCACGGTTCTTGGAAAACCATCAAAAATAACACCTTTTGAACCAACTAATGATTCAATTTTGTTATCAATCATCCCAATAATTGTTTCATCTGGCACCAACTCTCCTTTGTCAATAAAACTTTTTGCAATTGTACCAAGTTGAGTATGACCGCTAATTTCTGCTCTTAACAGATCTCCAGTAGAGATGTGTGCTAATTTGTATTTTTCAATAATGTTTTCACTTTGGGTACCTTTACCGGACCCTGGAGGACCAAAAATTACTACGTTCAACATTTCGGTTATAGTTTATATTTATTCAACAACTGTATATATATCTGCTAAATTACGGCCATGACCATCATAATCCAGACCATATCCTACAATAAAATCATTGGGAATATCCATACCCGCATAATCAATATCTATATCTACCTTACATGCTTCAGGTTTAAATAACATCGTTGCTATTTTAACCTCTGATGGTTGATATCCCAACAATTGATTTTTAATTTTTTCAATGGTAAATCCTGTATCAATTATATCTTCTAAAATAACAACACATCTACCTTCAATATTCTCGTTTAAACCAATCAACTCTTTTACTTTACCTGTAGAAGAAGTACCTTCATAAGAAGAAAGCTTCACAAAACTAATTTCACAAGGAAAATTTAGTTTTTTCATCAAATCAGCAGCAAACATAAAAGAACCATTTAATACACATATCATTAAAGGATCTTTATCAACCAACTCCTCGTTCATTCGGTCTGCTATTCCTGCAATTGCATTATCTATCTTCTCAAAAGGAATTGACAACTCGAACTCCCTGTCTAATAGCTTTATACGTTTCATTAATTGGGTAAAATTTTATTTATGTGGCGCAAAAGTACAAAAAAAACCAATCATTAAAACCTTTTCCATTCATAACTTGTTAATTTTGCGTTAGTTTAAACATTTTATTTACTTATATAAATTATACTATGCAAGCAGTAGTTAGTATTATTATGGGCAGTACATCTGATTTGCCTGTTATGGAAAAAGCAGCTCAGGTGCTAAATGATTTAAAAATCCCGTTTGAAATTAATGCACTCTCAGCACACAGAACACCTGAAGCAGTTGAAAAATTTGCAAAAGGAGCAGAGGGAAAAGGCATTAAAGTTATTATTGCAGCAGCAGGAATGGCTGCACACCTACCAGGCGTTATTGCTTCTATGACTAAACTACCAATCATTGGAGTACCAATTAAAGCATCATTAGATGGTCTTGATGCATTATTAGCAATTGTTCAAATGCCTCCTGGAATTCCTGTGGCAACTGTAGGTATCAACGGGGCTCAAAATGCCGGTATCCTTGCTGCACAAATGCTGGCTTTAGGCGATAAAGAGTTAGCTTTGAGAGTTGCAGATTTTAAAGAAAACCTAAAAACAAAAATTGAGAAGGCAAATAAAGATTTAAGTGAAATTAAATATGAGTTTAAGACTAATTAATTCATTAGATTAAATAGAATAATTTCATTTTTGTTAAAACATTACCGAATTATTTTTAAATTTAAGGTGAACTAAGAGAGCAATCTTCTGGTTCACCTTTTTTTTAATCCCATACTCAAACCATGACCCAAACACAAACAAAGCCTAAACTAACTATTCTTGCTATTCTAATTTCATTTAAACTTGTAGTAATTAACTATAATTGTTTGGCTCAAAATCCAATTCAACTATCTAATGAATTATTAGCACAAGGCGGAGCAGGTGTTGCTGCAAAAGGTTATTCAAGCATACATACAAACCCATCCGGAACAGCATTCTGCAACAACACAATAATATCTGGAAATTACTACATACCATACTTTACAAGAGAACTAAGCTCTCAAAACATTTCATTAGTTGCCACCACAAAGCTCGGCACAATTCATTCTATAATAAGCAGATACGGATACAAACATTTTAACGAATCATATTTTACTCTTGGATACGCAAAGTCCTTTTCTGAAAAATTCAGTTTAAGCTTTCAACTTAATCTTCAACACAATCAAATACTAGAATCTGGTAATGGTCAACAAATATTTTCCTCTTTTGGATTTATGTTCACCCCTCATCCACAGGTAAATATTGGATTCTACACATTAAATCCAGAAAAATCTAAAATTAAAATAGCTCAGGAAACAGAATTAATTGATTCTTATTTCAATCTAGGATTTAGATGGAATGCAACAGATAAATTTACCATATCAAGCGAGATCTCCCACCAGGTTTATTACTCATCAATAAGTAGGTTTGGATTGGAATACCATATAAATAAAACCATTATTACACGAGTTGGGGTCTATGGCAAACCTATCACCTATACAATGGGTATTGGAATCAAGCTTAACAAGCTCACTATTGACACTTCAGCATCAAACCATGTTATATTAGGGATTTCTTCTGGTATAGGAATTTCATATTCAATCAAAACCAAATAATGAAAAATTTAATTCTTATAACCATACTTTTTTATTCAATACATCTCGAGGCCCAAAACACGATTGATAAAAGTAACATCACATCACAAATCATTGAATATTTGGCAGAAAATGGAATTTCGCCAGAACAAAACGCACAAAGCTTTAATGATTTAATCGAACTTTCTGAGCATCCAATAAACATCAACCAACTAGATCAGGAATATCTTGAAAAACTCTTATTCCTATCTGATTTTCAAATTCAAGAATTATTAAGCTTTATTAAAAACTATTCTCCTATCTTTAGTAAATATCAACTACAAGCTATAAAAAGCTTTAATCCTGAATTAATAGAAACACTTTCTCTATTTGTAATCTTTGGAGAAATTTCCCGCACTAAAACTAAAAATTATATAAAAGTCAAAACCATAATAAGAGACATCTTTAACTACGAAAAACCCAAAGGATTCTTACTAAATGACAGTACAGGATATCTTGGTAACCCCCATCACATTTATGCCAAAACGCTATTCGAGTATGGAAATAAAATATCGTGTGGATTTGTTTACGACAAAGATCCAGGAGAAAAATTCTTTGACACAAATAGCAATCCAGAATTTCTTTCAGGATTTGCAGAATATAAAAGTAACAAAACAATAAGAAACATCATCATAGGAGACTACCATGTCACTTTTGGTCAAGGTTTAGCTATTTCTACAGGTACCAATATGGGAAAAGCCGGAGATATATTCCTAATTAGGAAACGAAATAATGGAATTAAAAGAAACACCTCTGCTGGTGAAACAAATTTCCTTCGAGGTGTAGCAACAACTTTAAATTGGAAATCTATAGAAATAAGTACATTTTTATCTTCCAAAAGTATTGATGCAAATAACTATTACGACAATATTTCAAAAAACAACATAGCCACTTCACTTCCTTCTACAGGATACCACAGAACTCTTAATGAATTAGCTTCTAAAAATACAATAAAACAAAACACATTTGGCCTAAACTTATCATATCAATACCGAAACGTAACCATCTCAACAGGTAGTTATTACCAAACATTAAACATTGATTCTATTGAAACAAAAGAATTGTATAAAAAACTCAATCCTCCTACAACACAAAACAAAAACACCTGGCTATCTTACAACTATGGAAACAGAAATTATATTCTTTTTGGAGAATTAGCAACGAATGACAATGGAGATTTGGCATTTGTAAATGGCGTACTTCTGCGCCCTACGTCTAACATATCAACATCAATACTTTACCGAAACATTTCTAAAAAATACTATTCACCTTGGTTGAATTCTATCACAGAAAGTAGCAATGCCAATGGAGAAACAGGTGTATATTTAGGTATCAGGATCTTACCCATTAATAACCTAGAAATTCAAAGCTACTTAGACCTATTTAAATTTAGATGGCTTAAGTACAATACCAACAAACCATCTGATGGATACGAAATATCTTTTAAAGCTCAATATCACACTACAAGCAACTCAGTAATATACCTACAATACAAAGAGAAAGAAAAAGACAGAAACATTGTAGATACAAATACAACAAACTACATCATAGAAAAATACAACCAAAAAAAAATCAGAGCAAACATTCAATTTGAAGCCAACCAAAACTGGGATATTCAATGTAGGGTTGAAAAATCTTATTACAACTCTTTAGATCAAAAGTCAGATGGAACTTTAGCATATGTAAACATCAAATACAACCTAAACAATAAAAAATTTTCATGCAGCCTAAGATATGGAGTATTTGATATTGATGATTACAATTCCAGAATTTATACCTACGAAAATGACTTATTATATAACTTCAGTGTTCCTTCATTTCAGGATAAAGGTTCAAGAACCTACTTATTAACCCAATGGAAACCAAGCAAAAACATAACCCTATGGTTTAAAACAGCTCAAACTTGGTATAGCAATAAAAAAGAAATTGGTTCCGGGTTGCAAACTATAAAGGGCAACACCAAAACCAATTTCAAGATTCAGTTACAAGTAAAAATATAACTTATCTAATTTCCTACTTCCGACAAAAACTTAATTCGAACCAACCTCACATTCTCCTCCGAATACTCATCTTCCCCTAACTCATCTAGAGCACTTCCTATATCATCCGTTTCGGCATCTTCTTTATAATAATAAAAAATGTCATCACGATGATCTTCATCCATAATCTGATCAATATAATAATCTATATTAACCCTGGTTCCTGAATATACAATTGATTCAATCTCTGACAAAAGCTCACCCATTTCTAAACCTCTGGATTCCGCAATATCATTTAAAGGTACTTTTCTATCAATACTCTGTATAATGGCAATTTTGTTTTTAGATTTATTTGCCACCGACTTAACAACCATATCTACTGGTCGATCAATCTCATTTTCTTCTACGTGTGACTTAATCAATTCAACAAACTCCTTCCCAAACCTATTGGCCTTTCCCGATCCTACGCCTGGAATATTCATTAACTCCTCAATGCTTATTGGGTAATGAATAGCCATTGCTTCAAGTGATGGATCCTGAAAAATTACAAATGGGGGTAAGTTTTTTCTCTTCGAAATTCTTTTTCTTAAATCTTTGAGCATATTAAACAACTGCGGATCAACAGCTGCAGTCCCTCCTGCTGACTTTTCTTCCACATCATCCATTTCAAAATCATGCTCCTGAGTAATCATAAATGAAACAGGTCTTTCTAGATAAGCTTTACCCGCCTCACTTACTTTAAGAATTCCATAATTCTCAATTTCTTTAACTAAGAAACCCGCTACCAGCAACTGTCTGATTACAGCATTCCAATATTTTTCTTCTTTCTCATTTCCTTCACCAAAAAGCTCATGTTCATGATGCTTATATGCTTTAATTGCCGAATTAGCATTACCTGCAAGGAAAGGCACTATATAATCTGCTTTAAATCTTTCTTTTAAAGCCAGAATTGTTTTAATCATTAAAGCCACATTCTCCTTACCTTCACTCTGTTCTTTAGGATGAACGCAGTTATCACATGTATCACAATTTTCTTCTGAATATTTTTCACCAAAATAATGAAGTAGGATTTTCCTTCTACAGATTGACGATTCTGCATAGGACACAGTTTCCAACAAAAGCTGCTTACCTATTTCCTGCTCAGCAATTGGTTTGCCTTGCATAAATTTTTCCAGCTTCTGAATATCTTTATAACTATAAAAAGTAATACATTTTCCTTCTCCTCCATCACGGCCGGCACGTCCTGTTTCCTGATAATATCCCTCTAAACTTTTGGGTATATCATAGTGAATTACAATTCGAACATCCGGTTTATCAATCCCCATTCCAAATGCTATGGTGGCCACAATTACATCAGTTTCCTCCATCAAAAAGGCATCCTGATTACCTGCCCTTGTTGCAGCATCCATACCTGCATGATAAGCACGAGCATTAATTCCATTTACAACAAGGTTTTCCGCTAGCTCTTCAACTTTCTTTCTACTTAAACAGTAAATAATTGCAGACTTCCCAACATTTTCCTTGAGAATTTTAATAATTTGTTTGGTTGCATGTTTCTTGGCTCGTACTTCATAATATAAGTTAGGACGATTAAATGACGACTTAAAAACCATCGATTTACTCATTCCTAAACTTTTTTGAATATCACTCTGCACTTTAGGCGTTGCAGTTGCTGTTAAAGCCATTAAAGGTTTCTCACCAATCTCTTCTATGATAGGTCTGATACGTCGGTATTCAGGACGAAAATCGTGTCCCCATTCAGAAATACAATGAGCCTCATCTACCGCATAAAATGAAATTTCAACCTGCTTTAAAAACTCTATATTTTCTTCTTTAGTAAGTGATTCAGGAGCAACATACAATAGTTTTGTTTTTCCTGAAAGCATATCTTCTTTAACCTTAGTAATAGCAGCTTTTGTTAATGAGGAATTTAAAAAATGTGCTATACCATCATCTTCACTAAAACCTCTCATAGCATCAACCTGATTTTTCATCAGAGCTATTAATGGAGATATAATAATTGCCGTTCCTGGTAAGATTAAAGCAGGCAACTGATAACATAAGGATTTACCTCCACCTGTAGGCATTAAAACAAAAGTATCGTTTCCCTTTAAAATATTTTGGATTACCTCTTCTTGATTCCCTTTAAATGTATCAAATCCAAAATGTTTTTTTAGATGAGCGACAAGATCTACCTTTTTTCCCATATCAATATTATTATCCTCAGTAAGTTATAACACCCATTGAGGTAAAAGTTTCATTTTTCCCAAACAATCACTTCAAACAAAATTAATTTTTATTCAAACAAAAACACACTTTTACCTGAAAAAAATGACCGCTTATCAATTATTCTCATATAATAATTCTATACAGGCCAGACACATCAATGGTTATTAAATATATTCAAAAAATAAATTCTCAACAAAATGGTATATTTGAATTTAGCTAAATATTCGATCAAAATCAACAATTGGCATATTGGATTTACTATACTATCTTCGCAAAGATTATAGGTCATCTATAATCTCGGGTTTTAATTCGAAATTTTAAGAAAAGAAAATTAATAATTGAAAATACAGATTTCATGGCTAACGAAGAAATGACATTCTTAGAACATCTGGAAGAACTCCGGTGGCATATTGTACGGTCATTTATTTCCGTAGCAGTAGTTGCTATTGTAGCATTTGTAAATAAGGAAATCTTATTTGATGTTATCATCTTTGGCCCAAGTTCTCCTGATTTTTTCACAAATTCAGTTCTTTGTTCACTTGCACATAAACTGGATATGCCTGCCCTTTGCATTAATCAAGATAAGATATTGTTTCAGAACATACTGATGGCAGGACAATTTACCACACACTTAAAAATATCATTTATTGCGGGGCTAATTGTAGCATTTCCATATATTTTCTGGGAATTTTGGCGCTTTATTAAACCAGCATTGTATCAGGAAGAAGTTAAGCACTCCAGAGGTGCCATATTTTTCACATCAATCCTGTTTTCGGTAGGTGTTTTATTTGCTTACTATATAATATGTCCACTTTCTATTCATTTTTTAGCTAATTACCATGTAAGTGAAAAGGTGGAGAATATTTTAAATTTAGGTTCTTACATATCAACTGTAAGTTCTATTGTATTGGCTGGTGGTATTATTTTTGAATTACCAATTTTGATATATTTCCTGGCCAAAGTGGGATTAATATCCACAACATCATTAAAAAAATACAGACGCCATGCTATTGTGGCTAGTTTATTGCTTGCTGCTATCATAACACCTCCGGATGTAATTAGTCAAATATTGGTATGCGTACCATTAATATTTTTATACGAAGGTGGAATAATAATAGCTGCCAATATTGAGAGAAAAAGAAGAAAAACACAAGGATATTAACATAAGTATCATGTCTGAAAACAATCTAGTATTACATACCGATAACCTAGTAAAGAAATACAAAAACAGAACTGTAGTTAAAGGAGTTTCTGTAAAAGTGGAACAAGGAGAAATTGTGGGATTACTTGGTCCTAATGGAGCCGGAAAAACAACCACGTTTTACATGACTGTAGGTTTGGTTACTCCAAATTCAGGAGAAATATACCTTAATGACCAGGTCATAACAAAAGAGCCAGTATATAAAAGAGCACAGAGAGGAATTGGATATTTGGCACAAGAAGCATCGGTCTTTAGAAAATTAAGCATTGAAGACAATATTAAGGCGGTTCTTGAGATGACAAAATTCTCAAAAGAGTATCAAAAGCAAAGACTGGAAGAGCTTATTGAGGAATTTAGTTTAGGTCATATCAGAAAAAGTTTAGGTATTCAGCTTTCTGGCGGAGAAAGAAGACGATGTGAAATAGCCCGAGCATTGGCAATTAATCCTAAGTTTATTTTGCTTGATGAACCATTTGCTGGTGTAGACCCTATTGCAGTACAAGATATACAGGAAATTGTAGCTAAACTGAAATATAAAAATATTGGAATCTTAATTACAGACCATAACGTTCACGAAACACTTTCGATTACAGATAGGGCCTATTTATTATTTGAAGGCAACATACTAAAAGCAGGAACTGCAGAAGAATTGGCCGAAGATTCTGAGGTTAGACGTTTGTATTTAGGAAACGATTTTGAACTCAAAAGAAGAACCTTTGACATAAAGCCCTGATAAAGTGCACTTTGTATTTTTTTTAAAAAATATTTCAAAATTAATTTGCAATTCAAAACAAAAAGTAGTTATCTTTGCATCGCAAAAAAATAACGCGGATGTGGCGTAATTGGTAGCCGCGCTAGACTTAGGATCTAGTGCCGAGAGGCGTGGGGGTTCGAGTCCCTTCATCCGCACAAAAAAGAAGTTATGAAAAACCGTCTTACTTACGATCTAAATCGGCAGTTTGACGGTTTTTTTAAGTTTAGCAGGTTTAAGATTGATTTTTAGAAATCTTGGTACAATAATTTAACGTCAGGCTTTCAAGCACTTGAAAGTTCACTAACAATTTTATCAGATGAACATCTCAAAAGAAAACATTGATGATTTAAACGCAGTAATAAAACTTACTGTTGAGAAAGATGATTACGAAACACGCGTTGATGCGGTATTAAAGGATTACCGTAAGAAAGCAAATATGCCTGGTTTCCGCCCTGGAAAAGTGCCATTCGGAATGATTAAGAAAATGTACGGCAAACACGTGTTAGCTGACGAAGTAAATAAAATTGTTTCTGAAGAAATTTCAAAATACCTGGCAGAAAGCAAGCTTAACATCTTAGGAGAGCCACTTCCTAGCGAAAATCAAGAAACTATTGATTTTGAAACTATGGATAGCTTCTCTTTTAATTTTGATATTGCTATTGCTCCGGAATTTGAAGTAAAACTTTCGAAAAGAGAAAAATTACCATATTACACCATTGAAGTTTCTGACGAAATGCTTGATCAACAAGTGAAACAAGCTACTGGTCGATTTGCAACTTCAGAAACAGCTGAAGAAGCTGGTGAAGAATCAATGATCAAAGGTGACTTTGTTCAACTTGATCAGGATGGTAACGCTTTAGAAGATGGAATTAAAGTTGAAGACGTTGTTCTTTCTCCAAAAACCATTAAAGAAGAAGCGAAAGCATCTTTAATCGGAATTAAATCAGATGCAGTTGTTACTTTAAATCCAAAAAACACATTTACTGATGCTACACAAACATCATATATGTTAAAAGTAACTGCTGAAGAAGCTGAGCAAATTGACGGAGACTTCCAATTTACTATTAAAGAAATTACCAACTACGTTCCTGCTGAGTTAAATCAAGAATTATTTGATCAGGTATTAGGAGAAGGTAAAGCCAGTAATGAAGAAGAATTTATTGCTCAAATCAAGGAAGATCTTGAAAAAACTTTAGCGTTTGAAAGTGATTACAAATTCTCAATTGATGCAAAAGAGAAGTTAATGAACAAAATTAACATTGATCTTCCTGAAGCATTCTTAAAACGTTGGATTTTAACAACCAACCACGATAACGAGAATATCACTGAAGAGTCTCTTGAAAATGACATGCCTAAATACATTGAAGATCTTAAATGGCAGTTAATTAAGAACGAAATTCTTAAAGTTAACGAGATTAAGATTGAAGAAGCTGACGTATTAGAAGTAGCTAAGAAGTCTGCTAAAATGCAATTTATGCAATATGGTTTAACTAATATTCCTGATGAGCACTTAGAAAACTATGCTAAGGATATGATGAACCAACAAGAGCAAAGAAGAAACATGGCTGAAACAGCTGCTCAGGAAAAAGCTTTAGACTTCATTAAAGAAGCTGTTAAAGTTGAAGAAAAAGCAATTAGCAGAGAGGATTTCAATAAACTATTTGAAAAAAACTAAGCTAATCATTTAGTGCAAGGTTATTTTTTTTAATTTAGCTTTTCATAAGATAGTAAAAAATTATAGTCATGATAGATCCAAAAGATTTTCAAAAGTATGCAACAAAGCATATTGGCATTAATAGCCTTGCTCTAGATAAATATACTTCCATCTCAAGCGGATACATTTCGCCAACAATTATTGAAGAACGCCAATTGAACGTAGCTTCAATGGATGTATTTTCAAGATTAATGATGGATCGTATCATTTTCTTAGGGTTACCAATTGATGATACTGTTGCTAACATTATTCAAGCACAATTATTGTATCTTGAATCAGCAGATCCTCAAAAAGATATCTCAATTTATTTTAATTCTCCTGGAGGTTCTGTATATGCAGGTTTAGGTATTTACGACACCATGCAATATATTTCTTCCGATGTAGCTACAATTTGTACAGGGATGGCTGCATCAATGGCTGCAGTTTTATTAACAGCAGGAACTAAAGGTAAACGTTCAGCACTTACGCACTCCAGAGTTATGATTCACCAACCAATGGGTGGAGCTCAAGGACAAGCAAGTGATATTGAAATTACTGCAAGAGAAATTCAAAAATTGAAAAAAGAACTTTATACCATCATTGCAGATCACTCAGGAAATACTTATAAAAAAGTTGAAAAAGATTCTGACCGTGACTACTGGATGACAGCTACTGAAGCTAAAGAATATGGTATGATAGACGAAGTCTTGGTAAGAGAAAAATAAAATTAATTTGATATAAATTAATGCAGAATACTTCTTTAAAAGAGGTATTCTGCATTGTTGTTATATATATTCAACAATTGTTTTATGGATAAGTGTTCATTTTGTGGTAGGGAAAGGAAAGACACCAACTTATTAATTGCTGGGGTTTCTGGACACATTTGCGATAGCTGTATTGAACAAGCTCATGGCATCTTAGAAGAAGAGTTTAAGAAAAAGGGTGGATTCAATGTTGATGAAATTACTTTATTAAAACCAAAAGAAATCAAACTATTTCTTGATCAATATGTAATTGGACAAGATGAAGCTAAAAGATTTCTTTCGGTAGCAGTTTATAATCACTACAAGAGATTACAACAAAGTAACACCTCTGATGATGTTGAAATAGAAAAATCAAACATTATTCTTGTAGGAGAAACAGGAACCGGGAAAACACTTTTAGCAAGAACAATTGCAAGAATGCTTCATGTTCCTTTTACTATTGTTGATGCGACAGTTTTAACAGAGGCTGGATACGTAGGTGAAGATATTGAGAGTATATTAACAAGACTTTTACAAGCTGCTGATTACAATGTGGAAGCCGCTGAAAAAGGAATTGTTTTTATTGATGAAATAGATAAAATTGCTCGAAAAAGCGATAATCCAAGCATTACCAGGGATGTATCTGGAGAAGGTGTTCAGCAAGGTTTATTAAAACTTCTTGAGGGATCAATTGTAAACGTTCCTCCGCAAGGAGGAAGAAAACACCCTGAACAAAAAATGATTCCTGTAGATACTAAGAACATTTTATTTGTTTGCGGTGGTGCATTTGATGGTATTGAAAGAAAAATTGGTCAACGATTAAACACTAAAATAGTTGGTTATACTGCCAGCAAAGCAAAGGACAAAATTGACCAGAACAACTTATTACAATACGTTGCTCCTCAAGATTTAAAATCATTTGGTTTAATACCTGAGATCATCGGACGTTTACCGGTTCTAACCTATTTAAATCCACTGGATAAAGAAATTCTAAGAAGAATTTTAGAAGAACCTAAAAACTCTATTATCAAACAATACGAAAAGCTTTTTGGTATTGATGATATCAAATTAACATTTACTGATGACGTATTAAACTACATTGTTGATAAAGCTGTAGAGTTTAAGTTAGGAGCTCGTGGATTGAGATCAATTTGTGAAACTATTATGATGGATATGATGTTTGAAGCTCCATCAAAAGAAGATAAAGAATTGGTTATTACTCTTGAATATGCTAAGTCGAAAATTGATAAAGAAAGTTTAGCAAGATTAAAAGCTAGTTAGCGATAAAATATTGCAGATAAGATATAAAGCCACATTCTTTATTGGAGTGTGGCTTTTTGCGTTAAGGATAGTAGCGGTTACCAGGCAGTTATATAAATGTTTTCTTGAAACCCGTTATTTTGAATTGCGCAATGTGTTTTTCTTGTGAATAAGAAACGAGGAGTAAAAAGTGGATAGCCTGACCCGAGTTTATAACTTTCACTTTGAAAGATGGAGTAGCAAGGAGGGTAACGCCCATATCAGAATAACTGAAATGGGCGTATATTCAATTAATGTCCGTCTAAAAATTTGTCAAGAATTTCTGGTAAGTCAGGCATTCCGATTTCCTGTAAATCATAATGAACTCTTGTAAACGATTTATGTAGATTTACAACACGCGATAAATCAATTGGCGTACCTATTATAATTGAATCGCATGGTATATTTTTAATGGTCTGCTCTAAATCTTTTATTTGCTGGGCTCCATAACCAATTGCAGGAAGCACATTTGAGATATGCGGATACTTTTCAAAGGCAGCTCTAATACTTCCTACAGCATATTCCCGAGGATCAACAATTTCTGATGCACCATATTTTTGAGCTGCCAAATAAGCTGCTCCAAACTTCATTTCGCCATGAGTTAAAGTAGGTCCATCCTCTACCACCAATACTTTTTTACCTTTAATTACTTCTGGATGATCTACCCTGATAGGCGAAACCGCATCAACAACAACAACATTTGGATTCAACGTTTGGATATTCTTTCTAAGTTCCATCACATCTGCTCCATTGGCACTATCGATTTTATTGATAATAACCACATCTGATTTACGAATATTTACTTCACTAGGATAATAACTACTCTCATGACCTACTCTGTGTGGATCAGTAACTGTAATCATCAAATCTGGATTATAGAAGGGCATATCATTATTTCCACCATCCCACACAATAAAATCGCAACCTTTTTCATCATCTTCTGCCTCTCGTAAAATATCATGATAATCAACTCCTGAATATATTACATTTCCCCTCATAATATGTGGTTCATATTCTTCCATTTCTTCAATGGTACATTTGTGTAAAGTCAAATCTGCTAAGGTTGAGAATCGCTGTACTGTCTGCTGACGCAAATCACCATATGGCATTGGATGTCTGATTGCAACCACCTTCTTACCTTTTCCCATTAAATAATCAATAACCTTACGTGAAGTTTGGCTTTTACCACAACCTGTGCGAGTAGCACAAACAGCAATTACCGGCTTTAAACTTTTAAGCATTGTATGTTCAGGACTCAGTAATTTAAAATCAGCTCCGGCAGCCTGAACTATAGAAGCCAGACTCATTAGCTTTTGATAAGATGTATCGCTGTATGAAAAAACACATTCATCAACATTATATTTTTTGATGATATAAGTTAAATCCTCTTCGGGTAAAATAGGAATACCATATGGATAATGCTTTCCTGTTAACTGAATTGGATAATTACGACCTTCGATATCGGGAATTTGAGTAGCAGTAAATGCTACTACTTTATAATCGAAATTATTTTTAAAATAAACATTGAAGTTATGGAAGTCTCTACCTGCTGCTCCTAAAATTACTACGTTCTTCATAAGTTTAATATTTGCTTACAATTCTTCGAGTAATTATTCCACAAAGCTGTGGATTAAACCCAGTGAAAATCAATCAATTCCTATCTTAATCAATCATAAAAATCGAAATATCTATTTTCACACATTAAGAATTTTCTTAGGTTAATTTAATTTTTGAGTTAAGATTTATGTTTTAAAGATAGCTGAAATTATTATAATTTACGGGCGTATTTATAACTTTAGAAATGAATTTTTTAGCACACCTATACTTATCGCAAGGAATTAACCAATTGATGATTGGAAATTTTATAGCTGATTATGTAAAAGGAAAAAAATACGAATCTTACTCGCCTGAAATTCAAAAGGGAATTATTTTACACCGTAAAATAGATGCCTACACAGATTCGCACCCTATAGTAAAACAAAGCACTGCACGCTTTAAGCCATGTTATAACAGATATGCATCAGTTGTTATTGATGTAATCTATGATCATTACTTAGCAAAAAAGTGGGATCAGTATTCCGACATTACGTTAGACAATTATGTGGATAAAGTACATGCTTATTTACTGAAGAATTATTTTACACTTCCAAACCGAGTAAAAGGATTTTTACCTTTCTTAATTAAAAGCAGGCGCCTGGAAAACTATCAGCATTTGTGGGGAATTGAGAAATCGCTTAGCATTATGGCTAATTATAGTTCGCTACCAGACAAAACCACATGTGGGATTAAGGTGCTTACAGAACAATACGATGAATTACAAAGTGAATTCGAAAGCTACTTTAATGAACTCATAGAAGTTGTTCTAAAAGAAATAAACGCATTCTAATTCACCTCTCCTTTAACCATACGGTCTTTTCCAAATAAATCCTTTTTTAATACAATATTTTCGAAACCCAACTGCTGCATCATCTCCACAGTTTCTGCGCCAAATGCTTCGTTAATTTCAAAATAAAGTTTACCGTTTTGCTTTAAATTTGATTTTGCAAACTCAGCAATAGCACGATAAAAAAGTAGTGGCTCTTTATCGGGAACAAAAAGTGCCAAATGTGGCTCATTATTTAATACATTATCATGCATTAAATCTTTCTCCTTTTCCAGCACGTATGGAGGATTGCTTACTATGATATCAAAAGCATCTTTAACCTCTTCTAAATCTAAAGCATTTTGCTTAATAAAGTCAACCACAACTTCGTTCAAAGATGCATTATTCCGAGCTGTAGATAAGGCATCTTCTGAAATATCCCAACCTTTTACTTTTGCTTGAGGAATATTCTTTTTTAAAGTTATTGGAATACAACCACTACCTGTTCCAATATCCAGAATTTTAGGTTTGGGAAATGTACAATCTTCAATAATCCAATGTACTAATTCTTCCGTTTCAGGACGAGGAATAAGTACTGCAGGATTCACATTAAATTTTAAACCATAAAACTCTGTTTCACCTAAAATATATTGAATAGGAATATGATGTTTCAACTTTTCAAGCGTTTCTTCACAAAACAAAATTACATCAGCAGTCAAATCGTCGTCTTGTTTCATCAGCTGATCTACTTTTGAATAATTCAATTTGTAGTCAAATATTAAGGCAATAAAATTGCGAATTTCTTCCTGAGCATAAATTTCTTTAAGCTGGGTTTGAAATAATGTTGTTAACTGACGAATGTTTTTAAAGCTCATATTATTTTTGTTGTGCGGCAAAAATAACCATTTTTGTGCTTTATACCGATTTGTTAATGAACATAGCGATAAATTAAGTTGTTTTAAAAACTACAATTATTTCTCGCTATAATACCAAGTGCAAATTTGAATCGGTTAATTATTAGTGCATTATTAATTAGGTATTCTAACTACAAAAACTCAGGAATATAATTTCTGATAATATTCTGACTTTATGAATAATGATCAATTATATATGCAACGCTGTCTTGAGATAGCTCAAAATGGTTTAGGAAATACTTATCCCAATCCTATGGTTGGATCTGTAGTAGTACACAACAACAAAATTATTGGCGAAGGATATCACCATAAAGCAGGTCAGCCACATGCAGAAGTAAATGCTATTCATTCGGTTGTTGATAAAGAATTACTAAAAGAATCTACCATATATGTTAACCTTGAGCCGTGTGCTCACTTTGGTAAAACACCACCTTGCTCACTGCTTATAAAAGAGATGAATATTCCTAAAGTTGTTATTGGTTGCACTGATTCGTTTTCTGAGGTTTCTGGAAAAGGTATTCAGATTCTACAAGATGCTGGTGTGGATGTTACTGTTGGTGTATTAGAAAAAGAAAGCAGAGAGTTAAACAAACGTTTTTTTACTTTTCATGAAAAGAAACGCCCTTATATCATTTTAAAATGGGCTGAAACAGAAGATGGTTTAATTGACATTGACAGAACAGAAGAAAATTACGGGCAACCTACCTGGATTACAAATACTCTGGCAAAGAAATTGGTTCATAAATGGCGTCGACAGGAACAAAGTATTTTAGTAGGAACCAATACTGCCATTAAAGATAATCCATCCTTAACGGTAAGAGAGTGGGAAGGAAATGATCCGGTACGAGTTTTAATTGACAGAACGGGTAGAGTCCCTCAAACACATCATATTCTTGATAATTCCACAAAAACGATTGTATTCACCAGTATGTATAAGGAAAACACAGCATATACAGATTACTGTAAGATTTCCTTTGACAAAAATATTATTCCTCAAATCAATGAATACTTATATGAACAAAACATACAATCAATTATTATTGAAGGTGGCAGAGAAATTTTACAGCTTTATATAGATTCAAATTATTGGGATGAAGCCAGACGTTTTATTGGTGATAAATGGTTTAAGAAAGGAACTTATGCACCTAAAATAAATATTGCTCCAATTTCAGAGGATTCTATTGGAAACAGCAGACTATTTTTCTACCGAAATAATGATGCTTTGTAGTAAAATAATTCTAATTTTAGTTCAACAACCTAAATAACACATACCATATGTGGTGGAGTAACAACCTTGAATCAATAATATATACCGTTTTATTATCAGCTCATTTAATTTCCATGTTAATGGTAATTGGTGTAATGATAATGGAAAACAGAAATCCGTTAAAATCATTATCATGGATTCTGGTATTACTGTTATTGCCTGGTTTAGGAATTATTCTGTATGTTTTCTTTGGTCAAAACTTTAGGAAGGAAAAAATCATTAACAGAAAAGGTCTTAAAAATCATGAATATATTAGCAATATTGCTCATTCTCAAACCAAAGCGTTAAGCGAAAGTATTTGGTCAAATGATGACGTTATTAAGGAGATGGAACACCTCATCCAATTACAACTTAATAATAGCGACTCAGTAATTACTTATGGTAACAAGGTCACACTACTAAACAACGGAGAAGAAAAATTTGATTGCCTGATTGAAGAACTTCAAAAAGCTAAAGAATTTATACATCTTCAATACTATATCTTTTCTCAGGATAAAATTGGAAATACGATTAAAAACATTCTCATTCAAAAAGCTAAAGAAGGCGTAAAAGTTAGGATGATTGTTGATGATGTTGGTTCCTGGGAATTAAAGAAAAACTATTTTAATGAATTACGATCAAAAGGAATTGAAATCTACTCCTTTTTGGAAGTACGATTCCCTATTCTTACAAGTAAAGTAAATTATCGCAATCACCGTAAGATAGTGGTTATCGATGGCTTGGTTGGATTCTTAGGGGGTATAAATGTAGCAGATAGATATATTACAGGGGGTACTACATACGGAATATGGCGAGATACACATATGAAGGTTGAAGGTGATGCTGTAAATAGCTTACAATATATCTTTTCGTTAGATTGGTACTTTGTTAGTCAAAAAGAATTAGCTGACAGTAAATATTTTCCTGATAAAAAACCTGCAGGCAATAAATTGGTACAAATCACACCAAGTGGTCCAGACACAGACTGGCCAGGTATTATGATGGGATTTTTTAAGATTATTACGACAGCAAAAAAATATGTTTATATAGCCACCCCATATTTAATGCCCAATGAAAGTATGCTAATGGCCTTAAAAACTGCAGCAATGGGAGGTGTTGATGTAAGGGTATTGATACCTGAAAAATCTGATGCTTATATTACTAATCTTTCCACTATGTCGTATTTAAAGGAATTAATGCTTTCTAATGTTAAAATCTATTTTTATCAGAAAGGATTTATACATAGTAAGGTTATTGTATCTGATGATATTGTATCTTCTGTTGGTTCGGCAAATATGGACTTTAGAAGTTTTGAACAAAACTTTGAAGTGACCGCATTTGTATATGATGAAGATTTTGCCAAAGAGGTTAAAGAAACCTTTGTAGACGATTTTGCGGATAGTCAAAGAGTCATTTTAGCAGAATGGAGAAAACGACCTTTAAAGCAAAAAGCCAAAGAATCATTTGCCAGATTATTAAGTCCTCTTTTATAAGAGTATAAAAGTTGGCTGTTGACAGTACACTAAAATGGTAGTTTATTTAAATCTACATTGCCACCACTTAAAATAATACCCACATTTTTATCTTGATATAATGCTTTATTATTAAGTATTATTGCTAGTGCAACAGCAGATGAAGGCTCAACTATAATCTTCATTCGTTCCCAGATTAATCTCATCGCTTCAATAATTTCCTCGTCTGAAGCAGTAAAGATTTCATCTACATTTTTCATGATTACATTAAATGTCAGTTCTCCAAGTGAAGTTAACAAGCCATCGGCAATTGTATCTGTAGTTTGTACTGGTATTAATTCCTGACTTTTAAACGATCTATAAGCATCATCTGCACCCTTAGGTTCAGCAGCATACACTTTAATCTCCGGATTCAAGTATTTAGCAGTAATACTAGTGCCACTCAATAAACCTCCTCCACCAACAGGCGTAATCATAATATCAAGATCATCTTGCTGCTGCATAAATTCCAGGGCGCAAGTTCCTTGTCCGGCAATAATTTCTTTCTGGTTATATGGATGAATCATTGTGGCACCAGTCTTTAACAATACCTCACTTAAAGTGTCTTCACGAGCCTGCAAAGTTGGCTTGCAGAATGTAATTTGTCCGCCATAACTTTTAACAGCTTTCTTTTTAATATCAGGTGCATTTTCAGGCATTACAATATATGCATCAATGCCTCTTTGTTGAGCAGCCAAGGCCAAAGCAGCAGCATGGTTCCCTGATGAATGTGTACCCACTCCATTTTTGGCAACCTCGTCAGAAAGAGAAAATACGGCATTACAAGCACCTCTATATTTAAATGCTCCTACTTTCTGAAAATTTTCGCATTTAAAAAATACATTGCACCCGGCAATTTCATTAATTGCAGTACTTGTTAAAACTGGAGTTAAGTAAATGTACTTCTCTATACGCATGTAGGCATCTTCAATATCAGAAAAATTTGGTATATCCATATTATTTAAATAAAAAGGCCCGGAATTATTTCCGAGCCTTAAAATAATTATTTTAGTTTTTCAAATCCTATTTCTACATTAAAAAATAGCAAAAGCTACAGTTAGTCCACTCATTACAACACTTACCATAGTCATTAGCTTAATTAAGATATTTAATGATGGACCAGAAGTATCTTTAAATGGATCTCCAACTGTATCACCAACAACCGCAGCCTTATGAGCCTCACTTCCTTTACCACCATAATTTCCTTTTTCTATGTATTTTTTTGCATTATCCCAGGCACCACCAGCATTGTTTAAAAATATTGCCAAGGTAAATCCTGTAGTTAAACCACCCATTAATAAACCTACAACTCCTGCTACACCAAACACAATACCTACAACTACAGGAACAATAATGGCTAATAATGAAGGTAATAGCATTTCGCGCTGAGCACCTTTTGTAGAAATAGCAACACATTTTGCATATTCTGGAGTTCCTGTTCCTTCAAGAATTCCTGGAATTTCTTTAAACTGTCGACGAACTTCATCCACCATTGAACCAGCTGCGCGACCTACAGCTTTCATTGTCATTGCACAGAATACAAAAGCCATCATAGCTCCAATAAACAGTCCAGCTAAAAGCATTGGATTAAATAAAGATAGGTCATAGAAAGTGGAAAAATCTCGAAGTGAGGCTTCTGATATCACAACAGCTTTAGCTCCCTCTGCAGCACTATGAGAAGAATCTAAAACAAATTGTATTGAATTTTGTATAACAGTATCCCCATCAACCAAAGCTCTTTTCAACCATATTTTAACCTCTTCCATATAAGCAGCCATTAATGCCATTGCGGTAAGGGCGGCAGAACCAATTGCAAAACCTTTACCTGTGGCGGCTGTTGTATTTCCCAGCATATCTAAAGCATCAGTTCTTTCACGAACCTCTTTGGGCAATTCACTCATTTCTGCATTCCCTCCAGCATTATCGGCAATAGGACCAAATGCATCTGTTGCTAAAGTAATACCTAAAGTAGATAGCATACCTACTGCGGCAAAACCTATACCATATACACCTTCAGCAAAATTATCAAAGCCACCGGCAAAGCCAAAGGCTCCAATAATACCTGCAACAATTGTTACTACAGGAACCCAGGTTGAATACATACCAACAGCAACACCATCAATGATAGTTGTAGCCGGACCTTGTTGAGCTTGTTTTGCAATTCCTTTAGTTGGATTGTATCCATCAGAAGTATAAAACTCTGTGGCCTGACCTATAATTACACCAGCTATTAATCCAGACACAACAGAACCAAAAATACCCCATGAAATCCAATCTAAAGCAGCCATACCTGCAATAGCTGCCAATATCAATAGAGAACTACCTCCGGTTCCTATCAGTAATGAATTTAAAAGACTTTTTGCAGTTGCATCTTCCTTTGTACGAACCATAAATATTCCAACAATAGAAAGTATAATTCCTATTGCTGCTACTAACATAGGTGCAATTACTTTTCCAGATAATTCTTCACCATTACTAGCAGTTAATGCTGCTCCTAAAGCAGCTGTTGCAAGAATAGAACCACAATAAGATTCATAAAGATCAGCTCCCATTCCTGCCACATCACCTACATTATCACCTACATTATCCGCAATTGTAGCTGGATTTCGAGGATCATCTTCAGGAATACCAGCTTCAACTTTTCCTACTAAATCAGCACCAACATCAGCAGCCTTAGTGTAGATACCACCCCCAACTCGAGCAAATAAAGCCTGAGTAGATGCTCCCATACCAAATGTTAGCATTGTAGCAGTAACTTCCATTAATTTTTGCGACTCATCCATCCCTGCATGAACAAAATCAAGACCTATAAAATGGAAACCATTAGCCATGTGCTCTGCAGTATATACAAATTTGGTAAGAATTATATACCAAAGAGAAATATCAAGCAGACCAAAACCAACAACCACAAGACCCATAACGGCTCCTGAACGAAATGCAACTTTAAGTCCTTTATTTAATGATTCTGAAGCCCCTTGTGTTGTACGAGCAGAAGCATAAGTGGCAGTTTTCATTCCAAGGAAACCGCAAAGTCCTGAAAAGAATCCTCCAGTAAGAAAAGCTATAGGTACAAATGGGTTTTGAACCCCCATATATGCTAAAATTGTTAATATAACAAGGAGTATGACAAATACCATTCCTACTACTTTATACTGTCGGGTCAGATAAGCCATCGCCCCATCTCGCACATGTTGAGCAATTTCTTTCATTTTATCTGTTCCTTCAGAGTTTTTCATCATACTCTTAAAGAAAAACCAAGCGAACACCAGAGCTATTAGAGAAGCAACTGGAATGATCCAAAATAATTGTGATACCATAATACGTAGATTAATTTGTTTGATTCATTGAGTTAAAATTCTGATTTTGAGATTTAAGGTCTTCTAATATAATAAATTTTCATCCTTATTAATCAGATATTTGAAATAAAATAATGTTAGAAACTTTATATTATCCAAGAGAATCAGAGACTCTAGTTTTGAGAATCAGGCATGCAAAACCATTATTAAACATCGAATCAAAAAAATATTTTGCTTACTTTCAGATGATGTAATGATAAAAATTTATCACCTTAATTGTTTATTTATCATATTTTAGAGTCTACACCATATGATTGAAGATTATATAATTACTCTGGAAACAGAATTCCAAAATCAAGGCAATCCTGAAAATGCAGTAAAACAAAAGAGATACTTAAAAAATAAATTTGAGTTTTTTGGACTAACAACACCGCAACGAAGATCAATTCAGAAACCTTTTTTACAAAAAGAATACTTACCCTCAAAATCTAAATTAAAAAATATCATTATTGAATTATGGCAAAAGCCAGAGCGTGAGTTTCAGCATTTTGCATTGGACTTGTCGTACAAATACTTAAAGCAGATAGAGGAAGATGATATTGAATTATTTGAGTATATGATTTTAAATAAATCGTGGTGGGATACTGTAGATGGTGTGGCTCCAAAATTAGTTGCTGAATATTTTAAAAAGTTTCCGCAGCAAAGAGAAACATATACAAGTAAATGGTTGAATTCTGGTAACATATGGCTACAACGATCTAGCCTGATTTTTCAGTTGTTTTATAAAGAAGATTTAGATACGTTATTTCTGGAGCATGCCATTAATCAACTATTAGAATCAAAAGAGTTTTTTATAAACAAAGCTATCGGCTGGATATTGCGTCAATACAGCAGGACTAACCCTGGTTGGGTAGAAGAGTTTGTTGACAAAACAGAATTAAGTGGATTAAGCAAGCGTGAGGCATTAAGACTTATTAACCCGAGTTCGATATAAAATTAAAGAGCTCAGATTTTATTAAAATGCTGATATACAAGGCAAATTCTTTTTGCATAGCGAGCTATGGTAGAAGAATTTAACGAAGTAGATTAGTATTTTAATAGAAAGCCACATATAAACAACGATTTTTTGCTTCATATTTGTTTGACATAGCCCGCTATGACTTCACAAATATTCATTGAAACTCATTATTTATTAGCGGTCTGAGCGTAAGCGTCTCCACAATGGCGTATAGTTTTATGTGATAAAACTTTGAAGCTTTGTATCCATATTTCTCACATCAAAGGATACATTATGATTTTTAATTTCACAGAGGATACACGTTTTTACTTTTTTTGCGAGCCAGTCGACATGCGAAAAGGAATTCATTCACTTTATCACCTGGTAAAAATATCAGGAAATATGAATGCGCTCAATGGCGATGGGTATGTCTTCATTGGCAAGACACGTAAATCTATCAAGGTACTACGATGGCAAAGGGAAGGATTTGTTCTTTATAACAAAAAGCTGGAATTAGGATGTTATACGCTACCACAACAACTAAGAAAAGGTGCTTTTATTGAGCTTGAACATGATATTTTAGACAAAATGGTTAATGCCATAAAACACAAAAGTAGCTCTAACGAATTACGGATAAAAGCCCAGTTAACTCTTTGATATAGAGAGATTAAAGATGGAAGATAGTATGATTTTCTTATGGTAAAACCGCACTTTTTTTGTATCTTTATGTCATGACAGACAAGGAGTTAGTGGCTTTTTTTAAGGAGCAAAATGCAAAGTTAATGAGTACCGTAGAAGAACTTACTAAAGAGTTGACTGCATTAAAAGCAGCGATTCTGGAGAAGGATAAAGGTGCTGAAAAGCTGAAGCGCTTTGCACAGATTAACCTTCCTAAAAATACCGAAAAACGCAAGAATACAACATCTGTACCTGCGAATACACCTAAGGCTCCTACTCCCAAACAAAGAGGTAATAATGGAGCCAAAAGAAAAGTATATGATAATATCGAAGAGCTTGTAGAAGATGTTATGCCTTCCGATGCTAGCTTTGACGAAAAGGCTGCCGTTTACCTGTTTTATCGCGATGTGATAAGGTATGAGTATATTCCACCCCGTCTTATCAAACATATTTACCACTGTAAAAAATATAGAATGGGCGATGATTTTTTCGAAGGCAAAGCCCCTATGACACCTTTCATGAATTCTAATTTTGACAGTTCATTGCTGGCACACCTGATTCAACAAAGATATGTGTACGGCTTACCAGTTGAACGCATCATGAAATACCTAAATGAGATGGGCATTGACATTCCAAAGGCAACCACTCATGGATTAATTGAAAAATCAGCAGGGTTACTTGATAGATTAATGCCAGTACTCAAAAATGCTATTTTAGCTGATTCCTACATTCATTTTGATGAAACCTACCACACTATATTAGGTGGTGATAAAGGAAGTCGCAAGGGTTATTTTTGGAGTGCTTTTTCTCACCAAAACAATTTAATACAGTTCATTTATGAAAGTGGTTCACGAAGTAAGACGGTCTTCACTAATTATCTACCGAAGGATTATAAAGGTGTTGTACAGACTGATGGATATAGTTCATACAAAGTTTTAGAAGGATGGGATTATCCCAAAGCAATACGCTTAGGTTGTGTTCAACATTGCAAAAGAAAATTTATAGAGATCGGGGAACAACCCGAAGCTCTCGAAGTTATTAACCTATACAATCAATTTTATAGTATCCGAAAGAAAAAACCAAAAGAAAAATGGAAAGAAGCTTCGCTAAAAGTATATATGAAGTTAGAAAAGAAACTCAGGGATATAGAAAAAGATCCTGAGATATTGCCGAACCACATATTAGCTAAAGCTACAGCTTACTGTCTGAATGAATTAGAGTCCATTTACAACATTATCATATCTACCGAATACGATCTGGACAATAATATAATTGAACGACCTATGCGCTATATCAGCATTAGTCGTCGTAATTCGCTTTTTTGTGGTTCTAATGCTGGTGCCAGTAGAACTGCTATTCTTTATTCTCTAGCTATTTCATGCAGATTGAATAATATAAATACATTTTCCTATTTCAAGGATGTAATGCAGCGTTTGGCAGAAAGTCCAAAGATGACAAGTGAACAAATCCGAAACCTACTTCCAGATAGATGGGCTGAATAAAAGTAAAAAACGCCCCATCAAATTAATAAATCTGATGGGGCATTTTTTTGAAGGGGGGGTATGCGGAGACGGTTACGTCTGAGCCAATAATTTTATATCGAACTCGGGTTATTAGATAATAAAAAAACCCACACCAAAAACGATGTGGGTTTAACATATATATTATATTAGCTTTTAATAATTCTTAGAAAGAATAACTAGTCCATCCGAACTCAGCAACGTCGGCTCCAGTATTTCCAGCCTCAATAGTTACATTACTATAAGTTTCATTTGCTTTAATGTCATCATTTCCTGCAGGAGTTGTAGCTCCATCAACAGTAAGACTAATAGCAGTAGCAATATTAGCATCACTTTTACTATCTGTAAGGTCAATTAAATTTTTAGCTTCACCTCCAATAAGAATAGCATTTGTAATTGTAGCTGTAGCACCGCGACGAATTTTAATTCCATCTTCCATTACATAAGAAGAGCTATTTTTAATAGTAATATTACTCATTATAAAATTAGATTGACCATTTTGATCAGGGAAGTTACCATCTAGGTTACCATCAGCTTCCACTCCACGAGGATCCGATTCAGTACTTGTATATCCAGCTTCCCAAACACCATAGGCATTATCTAAAGTACCACTCCATCCTTGAGTTACATCAAACATATCATCATCACAGTTAACTGCCAAAAGGTTTGAAACACTAACTGTACCTCCAAAGAATTCTACAGCATCATCTGCTCCATCTTTTACAAATATGTTTTCAATTACAGTTCCATTACCAACTGCATCAAGAGTTAATGCATTATGCTCTACAGACTCACTTGATTGAGCTCCAGAGTAAAAGATATTAACATATGTCATTACACCTGAATTATCAGCAGCATCAGATCCACCATAAGGAAGAGTTGCATCTACTTCTGATGTACCAGTACCACCACCTGAAATAGGAGCATATCCATTAATCCAAATACCACCCCAATCAGCTGCTGCCGGAGTTGACTCTGCAGAAGTAAATGTAATTGGTGCCTCAGCTGTACCTTCGGCCATAATCTTACCACCTTGCTCAACAATTAAATATGAGCTAAATCCTTTTGTAGCTTCAATCGTTGTTCCTGCAGGAATATATAATGTTGCACCACTCTTAACACTTAAAGTTCCATTTAAAGTATAAGTATAAAGAGCATTTAATCTCATATCTTCAGTAACATCACCGCTGATAGTAGCTGATTCTGTTGTTGAGAAAATATAATTAGTCCATCCAAAAGCAGCCTCATCAGCTCCAGTATTACCTTCTACAATTGAAACATTACTATAAGTTTCATTTGAATGAATTTCGTTTGATGAATAAGCTGAATTTTGAACAGTAAGGCTAATAGAAGTAGCTGTAGTGGCATCTCCCTTACTATCAGTAATATCAATAAAATCTTTAGCTGTACCACCAATTAATAATGCATTAGTAATAGTAGCAGTAGCACCACGACGAACTTTAATTCCATCTTCCATTAAATATCCTGATGCATTTTTAATTGTAACATTAGCTACAGTAAAGTTTGATTGACCCGATTGATCAGGAAAGTTACCATCTAAGTTACCATCTGACTCAATACCACGAGGATCTGATTCTGTACTTACATATCCATCTTCCCAAATACCATATGCATTTGTTAAAGTACCAGTCCATCCTTGAGTTACATCAAACATGTCGTCATCACAGTTAACTGCTAATAAGTTTGAAACATTAACAGTACCCCCAAAAAATTCTACAGCATCATCTGCTCCATCGTAGATGTATATATTGTCAATTGTAGTACCACTACCTACACCATCTAAAGTTAAACCATTGTGTTCAACGCTCTCACTTGATTGAGCTCCAGAATAAGCAATGATTACATATTTTAAAACACCTGAATTATCAGTTGCATCAGTTCCTCCATATGGTAATGTAGCATCAACCTCTGAAGTACCAGTGCCACCACCTGAAATAGGAGCATATCCATTAATCCAAATACCACCCCAGTCACCAGCAGCAGGAGAAGACTCAGCTGAAGTAAAAGTAATAGGAGCAGTTGCTGTACCTTCGGCATTGATCATACCTCCCTGCTCAACTATAATATAAGAACTAAATCCTTTTGTAGCTTTAATAGTAGTACCAGCAGGAATAGTTAAAGTAGCTCCGTTCTTAATACTAACTGTACCAGTTAAAGTATAAGCAATAGAAGCATCTAATTCAACATCACCAGTAATATCTCCAGATAATGTATTTCCTTCTAATGGCTTTGGACCATTTTCATCATCATCGTTACACCCAGTAAATAGTACTGCAACAATTGAAAGAATAAATAAAAACTTTTTCATTTTTCGTTTTAATTAAATTATTAAGAAGTATTGTTATTTAATTTATTTTAGAATTGATATGTTAATCCTAAGCTTAATGATATGCCCTTTTCAAAACTCTTCAAAACAACCGGATCTGAATCTGCATTGCTTGGCTTACGAGTTAATTTAAATTCCGGATCAAGTAAATTCTTTGCTTTTACTCCTAATTTCCAGTGTTTTTTAAGTTTAAAAGATGATACAAAATCAAGTGTAGCTAAACCATTTTCCTCAACATCATTATATCCATAGTCACCTCCTACACCAATAGAATAAATACGATCACTGAAGTAATTCATCACAAGAGCTGAATTAATCTCAAAATCATTTTTTATATATCGGTATGATAGATCTGCATTAATCAGAATTGGAGAAGCTCCTTCTAATTCTGATTTATCATTTGTGAACTCCAATGGTAAATTGCCACTTTTTTCACTTAAATTGATTCCGGTTTTTATATATGAAAAGTTGATTCCGGTAGTTAGCTTATTTTGTAAATCAGCTCCTAATGTTAAAAGTTTTTTTCTAATCTCTATCTCAACTCCTCCTATTGTAGCTTCTTTAGCAATATTTGCATATGACTGATATCCATTTGCAGCAGGAATTTCAACTTTAGATATAGGATCTTCAATTAACTTTACAAAGGCTGTTGCTGAAATTAACTCTCCAGAAGTTAAATAAAAATCCCATTTTATATCAACATTATAATTAGTAGAAGGAACGATACCAACATTACCTTGTGAACTCCACTGAGATCCTTCGTAAAGCATTGGTGAAATTTCTTTTGACTGAGGTAGTGTGTAGGTTTTACTAGCTCCTAATCGAATTGCATGTTTTTGATTTAAACTATATTTTAAATTAAGGCTTGGTAATACAAATAGTTCATCTATAGCATTTGATTTTGCTGGATTCTGATCAGATAGATCAAGATCATAATCCAAACCAATATGTACATCATCAGCTTTTAGTCCTAAATTCAATATCAATTTATCTGAGAATTGATAATTGAATTCTGCATATAAAATATGGATTGTTTTATCAACAGTATACTGATAAGTTTTGTAATTATTATTTGAGAAATTCCCTGCAGCAAGTCCTTCCTGGTTAAAAATTTCATCAAGAGATAAGTTTTCTAAACTTAAAACAGGCATATCTTGTTTAAGCCAGCTATTATCCCAGGAACTTGCAATATAATCATCCTTTAAAAAACGTCCTCTATAACCAAATTCAATAGATGAAATATCTTCGTTATCATCAGTAAGTTTATAGTTAACTTTTGCTATCGCGTTAATATCTTTCTCTTTTAAATCACCGAAATATCTATGTTGATTACCTGTTCCTCTTAAAGGTTCAAGCATATCCCCACCTAAGTAGGTTAAATAGTTAACTCGCCTGTCCGGCTCTTTACCATTAATATAATTGTAAGCAACTCCTGCTTCTGCTGAAATACGACTGCTGAAATTCCTATTGATAAGAAGTTGATTTACCAATAACAAATTGTCATTATTTTGCTGGCGTCTTACCAATCCAAAATTATCATTCTCTTCATTGTTGTTAAATGGATTACCGTCTTTACCAAAGTCATCTCTTAATTCTTGTTTTGCAGTATGAATTGATAGGAAATTATAAGATAGATTATACTTTTTAAATGTGTAGTTCACATTTGCGGTTGCAAAATGCAACCATGTTTTAGTATATTCCTCAGTATTCTGATCACGGTAAACAGTTCCATTTGTGGTAGTTTGACGTGTAACACCCTTTCTATAATCAAAATCATTTGAATATTTACCGATAAGATATAAACTTAAAGGATTATTATTTTTACCTATCTCAAAACGTTTACCACCTGATAAACCTATACCTTTTCCAATCTGAGAACTCTGAGAAGCAGGATCTAAAGAGTTTTTAAAGGCATAAGTAGCGCCACTTTTAGGACTATTGGTATTCTGAGCAAAACCCAAACTATTTACTCCATCAGTAACAAAAAAATCTTTATCATATGTTTCTGAGTTTATTGAAGTCGACAAGTCAATATTAAATTCTGAATCGCCAACTAATTCTTTTGAGTTAATGTTAATTTGAGCTCCACCAACATCACCATTCATACCTCCATTAAATACTTTTTTAACATCAACAGATTTAATTATGTCAGATTCAAAGAAATCAAGTGATATATTTTTGTATTCAGGATCCTCTGAAGGAACAGGAAAACCATTTAAAGTAGTTGAGTTAAATCTATCACCTAATCCTCTAACAAATACATTTTTAACACCTTCCTGCTTTGAAATTCCAGAAACTTTAGTCACAGCACCTTCCGCATCGCTAACTCCTTTTCGCGATAACTCCTGAGCACCAATAGCCTGGGTTGCAACTACAGCTTTCTTTTGATCCATTAAAAGCATATTTTCAGATTCGCGGTTTGCTTTTGCTTTAACCTGAACCTCTTCAATATCCATAGTGGCATAATTAAGTTGAACATTTAAAGCGGTTTCATGGCCAGCTTTTATAACTATATTATTAAAAACCTGTGGGTCGTAAGAAATATACTGAACTCGAATTGTGTAAGTACCTGCTTCTAAAGGAGGCATCGTATAATCTCCCATAAAGTCAGTAATTGTTCCTATTGTAGTACCATCAACTACAACTGCAGCACCAACAAGTTCCTCTCCTGTTTTTTTGTCGGTAATTTTTCCTTTTAAAAATCCCTGTTGTGCTATCGTTGTTCCCAAACTAACAAACAACATCAGTAAAACAACAAAAAGCTTTTGTCTCATTTGATCCATTATTTTCTTTATTCATTCTTTACAAAACCTCATTAATTTTCCTCCTGTGTGTGTTTTGGGATCTTAATGAGTTTAATGTGACTTTCATTAAATTTTCATGAGCAAAAATATATCGGAATAATGTGCTGTTCGATAAGTAAATATTAAGGGTATATGAAGTATCTGTTATACGCACTTAAATCATATAACATTGATATTATGCAACTTAAAAACACAACCTTCTTCTGAAGGTATGTTAATTACAATGCCAGTTAACACTCATTTAACTTATGAGTAACAAAAACTATAGAGAGAGATAAAAACGATGACCAAATGTTTTTATATTTTACAATATGCCCACATTTAGGTAGATATATTATGAAGAATAGTAAAGCAAATAATTTCGCTTTATAAGGGAATTTTCAGGGTATGGCTTTTCGATGAAAAAAAACACGCTACATTTTAGAGAAAAACACGTGTGATTTTTCAAAAAACACACGTGTTTTTAAAAAAAAGACGCTTGTTTTTTACACGCATCTAAGCATTCGCTTATTCACAAGTAACAAATAATAACATATAATATTACATATCAATACATTAAAAAATGTTTTTTATCGGGAATAATTATAAAAATCACGATGTGATTTAAGAAGGTTAATAGTATAAAGAACCAGATTTTTAGATTCTGCATAGCACTCTAATAATAAAATACTGGATCTCTTTCTGCTTGCTCCATCCAAAATTCGTTTGATTTGCTTTTTACGAAGATCTTCAATCAAATCAACAATATATTTTTGTTTATCAACCATTTCCGGTACAGAATCAAACTTGCTTTCTTTTTCAATATGAACTAAAAAGTTAAAGAAACTCGTCATCTCTTCGAGCAATATAAGTGCATCTTCTTTTTGAGAGTTTGATAAACCTTTGCGTTGGTTTTCGATATGATTATATACCGGAGTAGCTATTTGACGTAAGGTATTGGATAATTCTCCTAAATAATCCAGGGCCTGTACAAAATAATGTCCTGCATCGAAGGATTTTGTACCTAGATTTGAGAAATTAGCAAACAGTTCTTCTTTAGTATTCCGAGCCACTTTACCCAGAAACTCAATTTTTTCGCAAGTTTCTTTTAATTGCTTTATGTTTTCATCCACAAATCCTTGAATCAATAGCATATATATTTTTGAAGTTTCGAGAATGTGCTTTCTGATTTTTTCACTCCCCAATTCTTTTACAGGATTAATATCTGTAATATACTGATGATCTGCATCTATATTTAGCTCTTGTTGTTGATGATAAATTTTCTTGTGGTATTTTTTAGTATGGTATAATACAAATACAGCTATAACTAATAATATAATAATAGCATACATTTCAGCCCACCATATAAATATGGCCAGAACAAAGGCTCCCACAAAAGCCATTATAGCGGTTATAAACCATCCTCCAAGAATAGAAAACACACCAGACAATCTAAATACAGCACTATCTCTACCCCATGCCTGATCAGCCAACGAGGTGCCCATTACAACCATAAACACAACAAAAGTTGTTGATAAGGGAATAGTAAAATAGGTTCCTATAGCTACCAAAAAACTAGCTACTACCAAATTTACACTAGCTCTAACCGTATCAAAATACATCCCAACTTCATCATCCACATTTTCTTCATTTCTTTCGTATCTTTTACTAATACGATTAACCACTTTAGCTGGTAATACATTTATTAGTTTACTATGAAAACTTAAAAATTGATGAACTACATACCTCGATAATTGTGATGGCTCAAATGATTCATATCCAGAATCCTGCCTTCCCAAATACATTTCGGTTTCTGTTACAGATCTCAATTTACGAGATGTAAATAAGGTTATGATCATAATAACAGCTGAGAGAAGATAAACCAAATTATATATACCTGAATTATGAAGAACACCATCGTCCCAAATATTCATTAGAAATGATGCAGAACTACCATCTCCACTTTCCATAAAAGATCTGATTCCTTCAATTCCAGAAAGAGGTATTCCTATAAAATTAATTAAATCATTGGAGGCAAATGATAGGGCAATGGTAAATGTTCCTGCAAAAACAACAATACGAGGAATATCAATCTTAAAGAAATATGATAGGGTTATAAATGTAATAAATGCTACGCCAAATATTCCGAGTAAAACAAGCAATAAATTCATTTGCACAAAATCAGCAAAAGACCCAGAAATAATGTTAGCAAACGCAATGTCTTTTTTCAATATCAAAAAACAAATAGCTGTGATAGCTATTGCCCCGGCAAAAGAAAAAAGTAAGGTGAATCTATTTTTATATCGAAAAGTAAAAACCAACCTTGATAAAAACTGAATAATAGCTCCTGAAAAGAATGCTATGATGATACTCAAAACAATACCTGCCAATATAGTAATGGCACTTTGAGTGTTGATCAAATTACTGATTTTTAAGGAATCCGGATTTTCTCCTCCAATTATAATTAAGCCCAGAGCCAACGCTCCTCCTAATAACTCAAAAACAATAGCCACCGTTGTTGAGGTAGGATATCCAAAAGTATTAAAAAGGTCAATTAATACAATATCCGTAAACATTACGGCAACAAAAATGATCAGCAGCTGATCTAAATAAAAAAACTCCGGATTAAAAATTCCTTTACGAGCCACTTCCATCATACTGCCGCTAAACATACTGCCTATAACAATACCCGCTCCGGCAATCATATATATATATTTGCGTTTAGCAACTTTTGAACCAATTGCTGATATCAGGAAATTAACGGCATCATTAGTAACTCCAACTACCAAGTCAATAATTCCTAATACTACTAAAGCAAATATGATTAAATATAAATAGTCCATCCACAAAATTATTTAATAAATAAAGTTTGCATATTTCACCTTATAATGAAGTATGCCTACATTATATTATTGTAAAGTTTTCGCTATTTTCAAAATCTAACATACCAACTACCATACAAATACTATACATTTGAGGCTGCCAATATTCATAAAAGAGATATGCCAGTGTGTACCTTAAAAAAATAATGGCCGAAATATAGTATATTGCTCTACTGGGTGCAAATGTTTAATGCTATTATAATATTAAATTATCATTACCATACATAATAGAATAATATTCAATACCTTATGAAGAACATAACTTCAAAAAAGATCATAATCATATCCACAGGAATCTATTTCTTTTTAACTATTTCCTTTTTTTTGGTAAACTATTTTGCCTCTGATATTATTACATCACTGCTGATTACCATTCCTATTACAATAACTATATACGGTATATATTCAGGTATTTTCATCAATAGCTTTATAAAATCAAAGGTAAAGCCAATTTATAAAACCATACATCACTTTAAACCTTCTTCTAACGAAATGGTAGATTCAAAAGAGAAAGACCCTTTTATAGAGGTTAACAAAGAGGTGGCTGATTGGATGAAGGGCAAAACAATGGAAATACAGCAGCTTAAACAAATGGAAAAATACCGCAAAGAATTTCTTGGGAATGTATCGCACGAGTTAAAAACGCCGGTATTCAACATACAGGGATATATTTTAACCTTATTAGACGGAGGTATTGACGATCCGGATATTAATATGTTGTATTTAAACAGAACTGAAAAGAGTATTGATAGAATGATTTCAATTATTGAAGATCTGGAAGCAATATCGAAACTGGAATCCGGAGAACTTGAAATAAACATTGAAGATTTTAACCTATATCAATTAATTGAGGATGTATATGACCTTCAGGAAATTAGAGCTCAAGAAAAAAATATTGAGTTAAAACTGAATAAAGAGGGAAATAAAAACTTAATGGTTAAAGGTGATAAGCAAAAATTATTTCAGGTATTTAGTAATCTTGTTGTAAACTCCATTAATTATGGTAAAAAAGGTGGAAAAACAATGATTAGCACCTACGATATGGACAACAGATACTTAATAGAAGTAAAAGATAATGGTATCGGTATCAGTGGAAATGATCTGCCCCGTATTTTTGAAAGGTTTTATCGTGCCGATAAAAGTCGTTCGCGCGAACAAGGTGGTACCGGACTTGGTTTAGCTATTGTGAAACATATTATTGAGGCGCATAATCAAACCATTAATGTTACAAGTACCTATGGTAAAGGAACCAGCTTTACAGTAACACTTGATAAAGCTTAATGTAAAATTATTATTGTATCTTAACAATATATTCACATAATGATAACGGTGTATATACATACAAAATAACCAATTATGTACCTTCACACCATAAAATTTATCTTCATAATTCTATAACACACAGGAAAAAAATGAATTGTGAAGTAAACAATTCAAACGCTTTAAAAAATGATAGAAGCAAATAATTTTAAGATTTTATTAGTAGATGACGAACCAGATATTATTGAGTTCGTAGGATACAACCTGAAAAAGGAAGGATTTCAGGTATTAACATCTAGCAATGGAGTTGAAGCAATTTCAATTGCAAAAAAAGAACTTCCTCATTTAATTGTACTGGACGTAATGATGCCTGAAATGGATGGTATTGAAACGTGTGAGGAAATAAAAAGAATACCTGAATTAAAGAATTCCATTGTTGCATTTTTAACTGCCAGAGGGGAAGACTATTCTCAAATTGCTGGATTTGACGCTGGTGCTGATGATTATATTTCAAAACCTATTAAACCAAAGGTATTAATATCGAGAGTAAAGGCATTACTAAAACGCTATAAATCAGACAATGGTTCTTCTTCTGAGAAAAAATCGAATATTATAACAATAGGTGATTTAACTATTGATAGAGAAAAATACATTATTATCAGTAAAGGCACTGAACTTATATTACCTAAGAAAGAATTTGAACTACTAATGCTATTGGCTTCAAAACCCGATAAAGTATTTACTCGCGATGAAATTTATAACGCTGTTTGGGGCGATAGTATTATTGTAGGAGACAGAACCATTGATGTTCATGTAAGAAAAGTACGCGAAAAAATTGGTTCCAGCCATATCAAAACGATCAAAGGTGTTGGATATAAATATGTTGAATAACATCTTAATTAAAAAATACTCACAAAGCTGTCAGACAAAAAAGTGTTTGGCAGCTTTTTTTATTCCCTTAACTTTGCACCAAACGTGCATTCGTCAACAAATACTTTATTATTAAAATATTATTTCTATTTTAGACAGATAATTTTGAAAAGTCATGATAAAAAAGCTAATACCATTTTTATTAATATCCTTCATATTATTTTCTTGTGGAGACAAGAAAAAAAATGAAGTTAAACAAGTTAAAAGAGAAGTGGTTAAACCACCTGTAGAAAAAAAAGATACAGTAGTTCCTCCACCTCCACCACCAGAACCAGAAGTGGTTGCGCCACCAGAAAACAAATTCTTTTTAATTGCGGGTAGTTTCTCTAGTCAGAAAAACGCAGAGACTTTTAAAAATGAGTTGATACAACAGGGGTATGATTCAGAAGTGATCTTAAGAAAAACAGGTAAAAATCAAGACTTCTATAAAGTTTCTTACAAAGGTTTCTACGATAAAGATGAAGCTTTTAACGCATTAGCAATGGAACGAAAACAACCTAATAACGAAGATGTTTGGTTGTTAATAAAGAAATAAAAATATAAAGAGCCAACAGTGCAATTTAGCTGTTGGCTTTTTTTTATCATCTCATTAAAATTTACTTAACTGTTTCCTTTAATAATTGATTCATTTTTGGAACCCATTGATCCGGAAATTCAACCAACCACGATTCTATTCCTAAATTTCTTGCAGCTTCAACGTTAGCCAACGAATCATCTAAATAGAGTGTTTCTTCAGCTTTTAAAACGGCATCTTTTAATACCGTTTCAAAAATAATATCATTGGGTTTACTCATACCCATTTCATGACTGTAATAAATCTTATCAAACAGCTTATCTAACGAGCCTACAATTGGAACCCGATTAGAGCACGAATCAATATGTAAACGATTGGTATTACTTAATAAATAAACCTGATGGGTTTTTCGTAACTCCAATATCGTTGAAATTCTTTCTTCTTTATAATCTCCCAAAAGAGAATTCCATGCAGCAATTACTTCTTCTGTAGTGACACCTTGCTTCATCTTTTGCAATAATTCAGCAGTAAATTCATTTGGAGTAACTCTTCCCTCTTCGAAATCTTTAAAAATTGGTGTTTGATGATATTTTTTTAAAAAATCTTCATCAATATAAAAGCCTAGCTCCTTAAAGCGTTGAAAGGTGATATTCAGATCAATATCAACAACTACATTACCCAAATCAAAGATGACACTCTTCTTATCTTTTAATTTTGTCATATTTTTTTCAATCTACTATTTGATAAATTGATATAACTTATTATTTTTGCATCCGCAATATACAAAATGATTTTTGTATAACAATGCCGGGCCTATAGCTCAGTTGGTTAGAGCACCTGACTCATAATCAGGGAGTCCCAGGTTCAAGCCCTGGTGGGCCCACAACACAAAGCCACTATCAGTCAATCTGTTAGTGGCTTTTTTGTTTTTAATATTATTCTATTTATGCGTACAATCTTTGGGATTTCCCGATATTTTTGGGTTTGATTAAAAAGTTATGTTAGTTTGCCCAAAAGCTGCCGCACGATTGTACCTAGAATCCGCAGGTGGAGGTGGAGGTTGTATCGTGTGGTTAACAAAACATCTCAATTATACTATTTATAAAATTAATAAAACTACAATAGCCACAACCTTTTTAAAGTGCGGCTATTGTTATTATTTACAGCTTGTGCGAATGCGATGCAATCGCGCACCAGCCTTATTTTTATTAGCTATTCTAGCGGTAGCGGGGGGGTAAATTCAAAGACTTCTTTAATAAAAATATTGCTGCATTGTAAATAATCGGGTTACAAACCCTACCTCATAAAACAAAAGAGCTGCAAACTTTTACATTTGCAGCTCTTTTATTTTTATTCCCAGCTTGCTTATTGCACGGTTTAAAAAACCGCGCTAACAGCCGTGATGGTTAATTTGCATTTCCGCGCTTACGGGAGTTAGCTAGGGCGCCATGTTGGTTACAATTGTTTAATAATTCGAAATCCAGAAAAAAGATACAACACATAACTATATACCGACACACTAAAAAAAACATTATTATCTTTCACCGAATTAATATATAAAAAGCCAATTGTGATCCCAAATAACAACCTAGGAACATTAACTACTTTATACTTATGAAACAAAAAGCTATCCTTTGTTCTTTTGCACTTATTAAACTCAAAGATAATCGATGTAACAAATATGATTATAAATATCACTTGTATAATTAAAGGTAAATAATCATCTAAATACTGCTTATAACCTATAGTTATAAGAAATAAAAGAGAGTTTAGATAAAACATATTAAAACTACCTAACGAAATGCCTTTTTTCTTTATTAAGCGTAACACTTTTTCCTTTAAAGTTATTTTTTTCAACATAAGCTCTATACATTCCTCCTAATGCTCCCCCCACTGTTACTGGGGTTGACAATTTTGAAGCTAAACCAGCTAATCCTCCACCAGCAGCTACGAAATTATTTATAGTCCATTTTAAACCTACAAAATTCACATTACTTTTTAATCCTTCCCTTACTTGCTGCCCATAATGTTTAACCAAATTCTCTTGTTTATTCAACGATACATTCTTTGTGCCATCTACTCCTGAAATATTCTTAGATTTCTCTTTAACCGCAATTTCACCGGTTTCAGAATCTTGAACAATAACTGACCTTTGCGAACTTACTGTTTGTGTAGATGATTCATCTAATTTAATATTGCCATTTTCATCTACTGATGCAGAAACAGTATATTCACTCGTTTTTGTAACAGTTTCAAAAGTTGTCTCAGTATCTCCATTTTCTAATGTTTTTGAAGTTTGAACTATATTAGCTTGTACTGTTTTGACTGTTTGACTACCATCATCATTAACCGAATAAGAAGTTTCACTTATTGATGTATAATGTTTTTCAACTTCATCTTCCTTTCCTAAACCTAAATAATCAGTATAACGAATAGGATTATTTCCAGCGTAAAGATATGGAGACTGGTAACTATAAGTTTCTGCCCAAGGATCTATAGTTGTAAACCTCCCCAGACTAGCATCATAAAATCGTGCGCCGTAATCATACCAATCCAAACTAACCCCTCCAAGTTCGTCATCCTGGAGTTCTTTACCGTTATAAAAATATTTATTTTGTTGGTAATTGGGACCCGATGTGTTGTAGTTTTTTTTGTCATTACCATACCAAATGGATAATAACTGCTGGTTTAAACACAACACATATCCACTTTCAATCAATCAGTTAGAGGCTATTTTTTTTTGTTTTTACTATATTTTAAACAAATCCACAAAACATAAAAAGTACACTAAAGGGAATGCTGGATTGTCACCCATTAAACTACTTACAAAGTCATTCTGACATCATATGTTAGTTCAATCAATATTGACATAGCATAACCCAAACACTCCTATAAATCTATATAACAACACATTACCAAATTATCTCTTACTAATAAATAAAAAATGGTATATCATTTGAAATTATTATTCTAAAATAACAAATTATATAAACGAATGGTTATTCACCAATAGATGATAAGCATATGAAAGGAAATTTCAATAACATAATTAATTCAAATCAACCTGTGTTGGTTGATTTTTTTGCGGAATGGTGTGGACCTTGTAAAGTTCAGGCTCCAATACTAAAGGATGTGGCTCAGGAGCTAGGGGGCAAAGCAAAAATTATAAAGATAGATGTGGATAAAAATCCTGAGATTGCAAGCCGTTTTCAAATAAGAGGTGTTCCTACACTTGCCATATTTAAAAATGGACAAACGGTTTGGAAACAATCCGGCGTTGTGGATAAAGTAAATCTTCTATCCATAATAAACCAGCATTTATAATGCTGGTTTAAACAATACAACCTGCAATATGATTAAGTATATTACAGATTGAAAATCAATTCAAAACAAGCCTCTTTGCATCTTTACTTCAACTCACCCAAACGATGCTATGGTTTGTTTCAATAAAGCCTTGTATTATGGCACTTTCAATGTTCATTACGAAATTCTAATACATAATCCGGATAACAACTAGCTATCTGTAAAGAGAAGTAGTCGGGATTGCTATAGGAAGGGGTTGATTCAAAAACAGATATCACTCATATAAAACATATATAAAAGCCATACTAAACTCATTAATTAATGAGTTTAGTATGGCTTTTATATGTTGAATATATGTCGTAAATATGTTTTTGTGTTATCGCTCTTACCTACACAATACGAAGCAGGTGCATTGTTAATATTACGACCAGTTGATTTATTTATCGTAAATAAACGTCAGAACCAATGTTTAAGTATTAACCCGAGTTCGATTAAAATTAAAGAGCTCAGATTTTATTAAAATGCTGATATACAAGGCAAATTCTTTTTGCATAGCGAGCTATGGTAGAAGAATTTAACGAAGTAGATTAGTATTTTAATAGAAAGCCACATATAAACAACGATTTTCTGCTTCATATTTGTTTGACATAGCCCGCTATGACTTCACAAATATTCATTGAAACTCATTATTTATAAGCGGTCTGAGTCAATAATTTTATATCGAACTCGGGTTATTAGTATGTAAGTTCAAAACAGCTCAGTGCGTCATAGGTCTCACTAAGTTGTTTTATATCAGGTTTCCAGCCGAATGCAGTTTAATAAAGGGCTATAGTATGTTTTGTAATGGTAGCAAATAGATTTTAACGGCCAGAGACCTATTATAAAACAGCGAAGCGAGACGCTTCCCTGAACGCAAGAATGGGGTTTAATGCTGATAAACCCACAATATGCATTAAACCCGCAATATGCATTAGACCATCTATTACACATTGAAATTACTTCAAAACAAGACACTTCGTTACTTCACTTCAACTCACCAGAACGATGCTATGCCTCGTTTCAGTAAAGCCTTGTTTTATGGTACTTTCAATGTTCATTACGAAATTCTAATACATAATCCGGGTTAAAAATTGCTCTAGCTTAAAAACATAAAAGCCCGAAATCAACAGTTAGATTTCGGGCTTCCGACGTTTTAGTTGTAACCTAGTTTGTTCTATGAATCAATTCACCCATATTTAAAGGTGCACTACTCCCTAATCTGATATCACAATCCCTTACCTGAACGTTAGTAGCATTATCAATGTAAAAAGCAGATGTTTTAGCCTTTACTAAGCCAACACCCTCACAAGGTCTGCGATCATAAACACCCCCTTCGTAATCTGTTACCCGGTTTAATACTACCGAAACTCCATCAAAAAGAATGTTATTAATTTTATCTTTAGATTCTGCGCTTACGTATACTCCATTTTCTGAACGACATTGAATATTTCTGAATATAATATCGTTTACCTGTCCTACTCTACCTTCTTTAGCACCCTCTGGGAATCTCCAACTGGCATCTTTATGATTAATATTTGCTCTACGATATGCAGTAACATAAATAGGCTCTGATTTACCCCACCATACATCACTAAAAAACTTACTTTCTACTATCATATTTGTAAAAAGTACATGTTGTACCACGCCTTCATCTCTATTCTGAATGCCTATACCTCTATTACTTGCCAGAATCGTACAGTTACTTACTGTAACATTTTGAATGGTATCCATGTTTTCTGAACCAATTTTTAAGGCACATGATCTTGAACTCATCAAGCAGTTTGTAACCACAATATTTTCGCAATTACCATATTCTTCAAATTCTCTTCTGTTTTTTAAACAAATACTATCGTCACCACTTTGAATGTGACAATCACTGATTCTGATATTTTTACTGTGATCCAGGTCAATTCCGTCACTATTCCTAATTTGCAAACTGTTATCAATAGTAACACCAGTAATAACTCCATCATCACATCCAATTAAATGTACTGTCCAATATGCAGAATGTCTGAAAGTTACATTTTCAATTCTTAGTTTCTTTACATTAACAAGCGTTAAAACATGTGGACGAGGGTCTTTAATATGAAAAGGTAGTAGTTCATAAGCATCACCTTGTTCTTCTCCCATAAATTCAAATCCATTTCCATCAATTACTCCTATACCAGTAATAGAAACATCATTAAGATCTTTACCTCCAATCCAAATTGTTCCTTCACCAGGATTTTCTCTAAAAGCACTTTGAGTATATATGGCAGTATCCGGATTGGCTAACAAGGTTGCACCACCCTCAACATGTAATTCCATTTTTGATGTTAAATCAAAAGGACCTGTTAAAAATACTCCTTCACCAGGCACCAATACTTTCCCTCCACCTGCCTGGGCACAAGCTTTAATAGTTTTTTTTATGGCTGAGGCATTATCCGTAACTCCATCTGCTACAGCTCCAAAATCAACAATATTAAATACCTTCTCGGTATTAGTTTTTACCTGACAACTCGTCAACCACAAAACTGTGAGTGATAGTAAAACAGTTCTTAGATTCTTCATTCCATTCATATTTATTAATCTCTTTATTTAATTCTTTTTATACACCTGTATCCATATTGATCTTAATACCCTAGAACCATTTTACCATTTCCCAATTTGTTTTTTACAATAAATTACTTGGAGGATATCCAAATTGTTTTTTAAAACATCTGCTGAAATAATATGGGTCATTAAATCCAACCAAATCAGAAACCTCAGAAACGTTATTGCGCTTCGTTTTCAGCAACTGGAAAGCTTTCTTCAATCGTATGGTTCGGATAAATTCATTAGGTGATAAATCTGTAAGCTCCTTAAGCCTCCTGTATAATGTTGATGAGCTTATTCCCAACTCGGAACACAATAAATTACCTGATAGGGTAGTATCACTAATATTTTCCTCAATAATGCTGGTTAATTTATTCATGAATTCCTCATCAATAGGTGAATGGGTTAATACATCCACACTACTTTCCACATCATCTGAAAATTTTTCTTTTAAATCAACTCTTGCTTTTATAATATTTTCAATTCTGGTTTTTAACAACGAAGGATCAAAAGGTTTTGTTAAATATCCGTCGGCACCAAGCTTATATCCTTTAATTTGATTGTCATTATCAGAAAGAGCAGTTAACAGAACCACAGGTATATGACTGATTCGTTCATCATTTTTTAAGTTTTTGCAGAAATCAAAACCATCCATCACAGGCATCATTACATCTGCAATACAAATAATGGGTTTTATCTGACGACAAATTTGTAATCCCTCTTCTCCATTTTCAGCCTTATAAACTTTATAATAATCCGAAAGATAATCTGCGATATAATCCCTTAACTCCTGATTATCTTCAATAACAAGAACTTTTTCTTTAAGCTCAGTGGAACGGGTTGTTTTTTTAGCTTCGGTTGCAACCGGGAAAATTGAATCTGTGGATTTGATTTCGTAATCAAAGATTTCCTCACTATTGTAAAAATCCTTATCAATAGGAATTTCAATAGTAAATACACTCCCCTTTTCAGGAGTACTATCGAGCTTAATTTTAGCTTTATGTATTTTTGCTAAAGAGTTTACCAACGACAATCCGATACCACTACCGGTATGGTCTTCTTTTGTTTCTTCAACCTGATAAAACCTTTTGAAAATTTTCTGCTGACTTTCAAAAGGAATCCCAATTCCATCATCACAAACTTCAACAACTAATTTTCTAATGTTATTCTCATCTTGCTTAATACCTAAAAACAAGTCAACACTGCCAAACTTGTGTGTAAACTTAATGGCATTGGATAAGAGGTTGTATAAAATCTTATCGTATTTATCCACATCAATCCATCCAATAACCTCATCATGTTCACAAATAAAATGATAGTTTATTTTCTTTTCTTTTACCAAACCATCAAATGAATGAAAAATATTTTGCGAGTATACGATAATATCTGTTTTAGCAACCTTTAGTTCAAGTTCTCCATTTTGTACTTTTCTGAAATCAAGCAATTGATTAACCAGATTATATAATCGGTTGGAGTTTTGTAATATCAACGCAATACGACTTTTTTGATATTCGGTATTCAAACCCTCTTCGGCCAATTGTTTTGCCGGACCAATTATTAAAGATATCGGAGTTCTGATTTCATGCGATATACTGGTAAAAAAGCGTAACTTCTCATGGTTTAATTTATCTTCTCTTTCGCGATTAACTTTCTCTATTAAAAGCTCCTGTTTTAACATTAAGCTATTTTTAAGTTGCCGATAAACCAAATAAATTGTTACCCCCAAAAAAGTCAGCACTAGTAAAATAGCTTTGTAGGTTAACCAAAATGGAGGATTTATCTTTATTTTATACGATGATACTTCGCTCCAATATCCACTGCTATTGGCTGCTTTTATCTTAAAGTTATATTCTCTAGGATATAAATTAGTGTATTGAATGTTTGTAGCGTTATTATCCACTGTAATCCACTCTTCATCAAACCCCTCTAACATATATTCGTATTTATTCAATCGAGCATTAGAATATGAAGGGGACGAAAACGAAAGTGAGAAATTTCTGTTAACATATTCAAGATCCAGTTCGCGTGAATAATTAATATCCTCAACCAATACAACCTGACCTTTAATGACATCGCCAGGAGAAACGGATTTATTCTGAACTTTAACATCACTAATAAAAGGAGGATCAGATTTTAAATTATCTTTAAGATCATCAATGGTAAAATAAATAATCTCATCTTTACCTGTAATATATACCACTGAGTCACTAAAAAGTAAAAACCCTTTATTACTAAAAATATCCAAACGATTACCACTACCCACATCATAGGTGTTTAAAATATGCTCCTCAGGATTAAACTTTCCAACTTGTCCATTATTAAAATTCATCCATAAATTACCCCTGCTATCTTTAACGATATCTGTAATCCAGCTTTCCCTCAACTCCCTTATAGATTTAACCTGTTCAAAATCACCAACTTCAGGAGAATAGTAATTCAACCCAATCTGAGTTGACACCCATATTCTCCCCGAATTATCAATACAAATTGCTTTAGCACTATTATTTGTCAACCCTTCGATCTCTCCATCTTTTGCTCTATAAACTTTAACCTGCTTGTTTTTTTTACGATAAGAAATCACACCGTTTTCAGTACTGATCCATATAACACCGTCCTTTGTGGATACAATCTGATTGATCTCAATATTTGGGAATTGTTCCTGAAAAGAATTATCAACAATGCCAGTTTTCATATTTAGTATTACAGCCCCATTTCCATGAGAACCGATCATTAATTGGCTTGCAGACAGCTTGTAAAAGTCAGCAATTGGCACATTCCTAAATCCCAGATCAATAACTTTTGTTAAATTTAAAGGATAATTATAAACTAATACTTGCCCGGTCCATAAACCACAATAAAACGTTTTACCATCTATAGTATAAATACAGGAAATTTCATTGGGGACATTATTTACATGTTGAAACTGAGTTCCTTTTTTTATAAAAAGCCCACTATTATGGGTAGACACAACTAAATGATTATCATAAGTTTGTCCATAATCAGATATCCGGGGTATTTTTCCATCTACAACCAACGAAAAAGTATTGATACTCTTAAACTGATTTTTAAACGGATCATATTTATCTAAACCATTATCTGTTCCAATCCATAGTACACCGGATTTATCAAAAAACAAAGAAGAAACAGCATTATCAACCAAAGAAGTTTTTTCTGATCTTTTAGAGTAATACCACTGGAAATTACCTTTTTCAATATCTTCTAAACGATCGCAGACTATAATACCTCCAATAGTACCTATCCAATACTTTCCATCCGGATCTTTTGTAATGCATACAAAATACGGCCCTATAGTTTCTCTAAAAGTAGCGTCATGTATAATTTGTTGTTCAAATATATCTTCTTGTTTATTCCATTTAAATAAACCTTCTCTGGTTCCAATAAAAATATCAGATTTATCATCCTGGAATATAAAATTCAAATACGGATTTACCTCATCTGAATCAGCAATATTCAAGGTGTATTTTTTTATTTTATCAATATCACCTTTACTGTTTAATGTAATTCTAGAAACTCCACCAGTAGCGTAACTCCCAACCCAAATATGTCCGTTGATATCCTCAAATATTGATTTTACATAATTAAAACCATCGATCTTTATTCTTGAAAACACATTTTTGCTTTGATCAAAGATGCACAAACCAGAATCTTTGGTTCCAACCCAAATACGTTTAAACTTATCAATATAAACAGCCCTAATTTCAGAATCAGGAAGAGAATTTGGATTATTCTTATCGTGAAGAAAAGTAGTAAAATGATGGGTTCGTAAATTAAAACAGGTTAATCCGCCTCTGGTACCGATCCACATTAAATCCGTATCTTCATCTATCACCAGAGCGGTAATATCATCATCCTGAAGCTTATTTAGCTTTTTACTACTACTCAAGTATGGTGTAAACACCTGGCCATCAAAACGATTTAATCCCTTAAACGTTCCCAACCAAAGCATCCCTTTTTTGTCCTGAACTATATGTCTTACAGAATTATGAGAAAGACCGTTCTCTCTGTTATAATGCTCCAGTTTAATATCCTCACCAAAGATATTAGCAGGTAACAATAGTGTACATAGTATAATTCTGATGATGATCTTCATGCGAAATTGGTTTTATTTTCTATTCAACCTTAAAAGTATTGAATATAAAATAAAGACTACGACTTTGAAATTAATAATCAAGTTACATTTCACCACATTTTTATTTACATAGAGGATTCTGATAGAATCCTCTTATATTTTAATGTATATTCGTTTTTTATGAAGCACATAACCTAATAACCAACATATTAACATAAAGGCCAAAGCAGTTAACAACGAACCAAAGGCCCCCGGAGCAATATTTTGAAATATTTTTTGACTTACCCATTCAAATGCATCCAATCCATTACCCACTGGAGTTAGCCTTAACACTATATAGAACAGCTCTGAAAAAAGGTAAATGAACAATGGATTTTTGCCAAACACATCAAAAAATGCAATCCCAGCTTTTACTTTCCTTAACTCGATAAGATAAATAAGTACTGCCATGATGGATAGATCCAAACCTACAGTGTAAAGCACAAATGGACTTGTCCATAGTTTTTTACTGATTGGAAAAATTAAATCCCACCATAAGGCTAAAGATGTTAAGGCAAAACCAAACATTAAAAGTTTAGCAATACCTTCAAACGATTTTCCTTTCTTTTGAATAAACATTCCGGCTATGTACCCTAAAACCACATTAACAATGGCAGGAAGTGTACTCAATATTCCTTCCGGATCAAAAGGAATGCTATCTTTTTTATATATATGACCTAATCCTAATATGGATAAATCAAATTTAGATGCTGCATTTGTAGCCATTTCTAACACGGCACCAGGTTCTCCAAACAAATAAAGTATTGCCCAATATCCTAATAATATAACTCCTGAGATAATTAGAGCCATTTTTTCGGATAAATAATAAAAGATAACAGAAGCAAAAAAGTAACAAAGTGCAATTCTTTGTAGCACTCCCATAATTCTTGTATCTGCTATTGGTTTAAGCATTAACCCACCGCCCTCAGTTATCTTAAAAAATGGAAACCAATACATTAAATAACCTAACAAAAAGATAATTACGGTTCTTTTTATAATCTTAAACCAAACATCCTTGGCCGGTGCCAACCTCATTTTTGTCATTGAAAAACTCATCGAATTTCCCACCGCAAATAAAAACGAAGGAAATACAAGATCAGCTAAGGTAAATCCAAACCATTGGGTATGTATTAAAAATCCATATATTTTAGCTCCGGTCCCAGGTGTATTTACTAAAATCATTAGTGCTACAGTCAGCCCTCTAAACACATCTAACGAAAGAAAACGTTCTCGCTGTTTCTTAATCACCCCTTCCATATTAATAATTATAATTGATTATTGGTTGTACATTGGTTAATGGAATAATCTTATCCCTGTATTTTTTATATAATTCAATCGCTATTTCAGTTGGATTTCCAGTTGGTTCAACAGGGAATTCGTTATTTGAAACGACCCATTGCCACTCCCATTGTTTAATCTTTTCATCAAATGCTTTCTGATCAAATTGATGCCAGTCTTTACGAACCTGAGCGAAGAACTGCTCCCAACGTGGTTTATAAAAATCATTGAACAATCCACTCCATTGACGACAACTATATTCATGCAATCTATTATTCGCATCACCCCAAAGCGTTATTAAATCACGAGCATTTTGCTCGTATAAGTCTTTTTCTTCTGGAGTAAATCCACATGAGCGAGCATCCGCTATCCAAGGACCTAACATAAAATCTTTTTGAGTAGCCAATAAACGATCCATATCTTCAATAAGCGTAATAAACTCTGAACTGTATTGCTCAAACATTTCTTTATTGTTGTTATTATAGGCAACCGTAATTTGCTGTTGAAGAGGCAATGCATAATTGGCTAATACCTGACGTGTAAGATCTACCAGGTCATACAGATATCCATCATATTGTTTACTAGTACTAATAGATTTAATAAATAGATCCCATGCAGGTAATAAATCTTCAGGAGCGTAATTCAGCTTGGTACGAGCCCACCTACGGTATCCTTCAAATGTTGGACGAGATACAATAATAGATTCAGCACCATCTCTGATTACTTTTCCATTATATACCGTTTTAACCAAAATACTCCATGCATCCTCAATATCTTTAGACGTATTTCCGTATCTGTTTTTAATATACTGCTTTAACCAAAGATTTAAATTAATTGGAGTGTCGCGCCATGTATGATCAGTCATTAACTCATATAATACCGGATTTTGCTCTATGGCTTCCATGGTTAAACCAATACCTTTTAACTGTCCTGAATTTATATCGTTTAAATCTTCAGCCGGATTATTAGCAACATTTTCAATACGACCAAACATACTGATGTTTCCACCAAAGTTATGAAGCATATTCCAGATCCATTGCTTGCCATAGAAAGCCTCCGTTCTCTTCCAAACAGGTTCTATTTCGGCAGCCAAATCCAGAATAATCATTCTATCGTTAGGTATAGCATCTAGCAAACCTTTGATTTGAGGTGCTTTCCAGAAATCACGATGACTATAAAACAACCATCCTTGCATTACCCAAACAGCTTCAGGATCTGCAGATTTCATTCCTTCGAATACTTTTTTACTCAATTCTGACAAATATTCAGGATCATCAGTAGGAGGTTCGTTCTCGTTAAATGTATCAGCCGAATACAAATGATCTGTTCCATAAACTTTAGACTGAACTTCAAGAAATTTTTTACCTATCTCTGCAAATAAAGGATCATCAGCATCAAGTATATAAGTGTCATCAAAATCGTTACCCCAATTGGTTTGTTTCAATTTTGCATCTGGAAAGTACTTTTTAAAAGATGCAGGTACATGACCGGTAAAAGCAGGTAATACAGGCTTCATTCCCAATTCTCGCTCACGCTTTAGTATTTTTAGTTGAAGATCTCTGTGGCTTTCTTTCCAACTTTGAGGAAGAGGACCTCCCCAGCCATCCAGATTACCCATCCAAAACCAACTAAAATATGCCGGTCCACTAAAAAATGGATCTAAATCTTCATCGGTAAAACCGTACGAACGATAAACCTGATCCCAAATATATTCTTCTCCGGTAATGGCTAAAGGCATGTTAATTCCATGCAGTGCCATCCAATCAATTTCTTTTTCCCATCTTTCCCAGTCCCACCAGCTCATACTGTAATTAAACGTACAATAATTGAGATAGTATCGGTATTCGTAAGGACTATCTTTACGGATTTTATCTTTAACAAGAGGAAGTGTTTCAGGTAAATTTAAGTTTGTTCCATTCCATGTTATCTGGCAATTACAGTATTCTTTTAAATAATAATACAATGCAGAAGCAACCGAAACGCCATTGTTTCCTCTCAATACAATTTTATTCTTAACAGATTCTATTTCGAACCAATCAAGTGAATCAGAAGGTATAACTTCTATTACAAATTGATCCGAATTATCAGGAATAATTCTTTGTACAATGTTGACAACTTCATTATTATTTGTTGCACCTTTCTTTCCTGAGCAAGCCATCATCAAAAAGATAATGAATGCCGTAAATACCTTGTTTAGATAATTCCACTTCATACTTAATATTTTCTAGTGCTGTTTCTTATTACAATTCTTTATCAGACAATGAAGGAGGTAAAATCTTAGTTCCCCATTTTTCTGAAGGAGTTGATCCCATTTTTAAAATCAATGTACCACCATTAACAATATCCTTGTGTTCTATCCAGGCTTTGGGATAATCAATACCATTGAGTTCTGCAGACTGAATATATTTGTTTTGCGATGATAAGTTCGGAGCCTGAATTATAAAATTATTTCCATTCTCCTGATGAATAGTTATTTTTTTAAAATACGGTGCATTAATTAAATAATATGATTGTCCTGCATTTGGATACAATCCCATCATATGAAAAGCCAGCCACGAAGACATTGCTCCGGAATCATCATTCCCTGGAATTCCAATATGGCTACTGTTGTAATTATCGTCAATAATGGCATGAATACGTTCGTTACTTAAATCAGGTCTTCCAATCCAATGGTACAAGTTTGGGCTTAAAAAAGAAGGTTCATTAGCAACATTATACAAACCTTTATCAAAGAGTGTATTTAGTCGTTTTTCAAAAGCCTCTTTACCTCCTGTTAATTCAATTAGTTTAGCCACATCATGAGGAACAGACAAGGAATACTCCCAAGAACTAGCTTCATAGAAGAAACCACACCACCAGCATACGCAAATGGGCCAGTCCTGCATTACTGGCGTATATGGAACATAAGAAACTCGTCCATACTTAGCATTACACTGAATACTATCTACCCAATTACCGTGAGCATCTTTGGGCATTATAAAACCTCTTGATCCATGATCTTCAATATCACGCCAAAGGTTTTGCCAGTTATCAGCTTGCCTGATGAAACGCCAGTATTCTCCTCTACGCTTAATCGCTTTGGCCACTATTGCCAGGCAATAATCATTATAAGCATACTCCAAGGTTCTATTTCCGGCACGCACAAAGTCAGTAGAAACATAACCCAAACGATTATAATCTGTTAATCCACCTCGTCCTTCTTTTTCTTCATTGCCACCAGGAGGTATCGTTGCATCTTTAAGCATAGCATCCAAAGCCAGCTTATAACGAATACCCTGCAAACCTTTTACAAAAGCATCAGCAATAACTACCTCTCCATTTGAACCACCTTGTGTTCTTCCATTTGAGTTACCACTTCGGGCATCAGGCATATAACCATCACGCTTATAAATCTGAAGCATGGCATTGATAATATCCACCTGACGCGATGGTGTTAATAAAGTTATTAATGGACTAGAAGATCTGTAGGTATCCCAAATTGCATAGAAATCATCATAATAAGGACTTCCATTTTCCCAAAGCGGATTTTCGCCAGTCCTATCCACAGGCATTAACATGGTGTGATACAACCCGGTATAAAACATGGTTTTAAGCTCTTCTGTAGCCTCATCACTTACCTCAACCCGCTTAAAAATAGTTTCCCACTTTTGTTGGGTTTGATGTAATGTTTGCTCAAAATCCCAGTGTGGAATTTCCTCATCAACATTAGCTCTAGCCTTGAGTGGACTCAAGTAGGAGATGCCTATTTTCATTTGAACATCATCACTGGCTCCATCAAATGTTAATACTGCACCAGTTTTGTCCCCGGTATCAATTTGAATCTTTTTATCAGCATATAACTTATCTCCCTTCCAGGTAGAGAAACTAGCAATGGGTTGATCAAATACCGCTGAAAAGTAAACTGTATAAGCTTCACCATTATTCCATCCACCTCTAATGCGACTATAACCACGCACTTCTGTATCTGAGATTATTTCTATTTCAGAACCTACAAACTGCTGTGCTTCACGTGCATCAGGATTGGGAATAGCCGATGCTCCCAGATATTTCCCTAAATCAATCTTTATAATACGTTTTGCCCCTTCCGGATAAGAAAAATGATAGAAGGCCGCTCGATCAGAAGTAGTGATTTGAGTTTGAATATTCCACCTATCAAGCATCACACTGTAATACCCAAGGCTTACTTGCTCATCACTTCGCAAAGAAGATTGATGGATGGATACTGAACTTTCTTCTGAAGAAAAAGGCATTACAGAGATATTACCATACTTTGGTCCGCCTCCTGTACCACTAACATGAACCTGACTAAAGCCATAAATCTCCTTATTTACATCTGCCGTATATCCGCTATTGGAAGCAACATCATTATCCGGCCCTGGCTTTACCATTCCATAAGGTGCAGAAGGACCAATAAAAACATTACCTAATCCTTCAGATCCAATTAAAGGATTAACGTATTTATGATTTTGAGAATAAAGAGTTATGGGTAAAAACAGAATAACTGCCCAAAAGATGCTGATATGTATAAACCTGTTTGTCATTTTTATATATAGCTACTTTTCTGATTAAAATCTTTTTTACCACAGAGACTCTGAGGCACAAAATATCACAAAGAATTTTCAATAAACAATATGTATCAAACTCTGTGAATTTGAGCCTCTGTGGTAAATGTTAATTAAGCTGTAAATCAATTATAATATACCACGTGCAAGAATACACGTGACAGCAAATCATCGTTACTCCATAAAGCTTATAACCCCTTTAGGTATTACCTTTTCAATGTTATGATTGGCGTCAAATTTTAAACTATCCAAACATAACTGTCTTAACACATATTCTTCCCCCTGTGGAAAGATGCGGTGATATAAAAGATAGTCCTGACCTTTTTCAGAGAATACCGTATGGTGCCCAGGACCATAAGTGGTACTATCAGCAGTAGTTGTTAATATTGGACTATTTACACCCTCAGTAAAAGGTCCCATTGGAGAATCTCCAACAGCATAACCTATTTTATAAGTTGCATCAATTGCTTTTCCATCAGAAAACATTAAGTAGTATTTTCCGAAACGCTTGATCATGTGAGGGGCTTCAAAATAATGAGCTGGCGTAACATCTATAGGTTCACCATCAAAAGTTACCATATCCGATTTTAGCTTAACCGCCATACATATTCCGTTTACCCAATCAAAACCAGACCCCCAGTATAGATAAGCCTGTCCATCTGCATCAATAAAACAATCTGCATCAATATTATGAACCTTTGGAAAATCTTCTTTGGCCACTAAAGGTGTATGATCACTTTTGGCATTTTCCCATGGACCCAATGGACTTTCTGCTACACCAGCCCACACTTCACTACCTACAGAAACGTACATATAATACTTTCCGTTTGGAGCTTTACGCACTGCGGGAGCCCAAACCATAGAACCATTGGATGTTTTACTGGTGCAAGCCTCTTTGGTAGGCCAATTAATATGATGACGTGTAAAATTTAAAAAATCTGTTGTTGAGAAAACAGCCAACTCCTCTCCTCCCCAAGGATCAATAGTAGCATATATATAAAAGGTATCAGCCTCTTTTACAATGCAAGGATCTGCAAAATAACCTTCCATTATTGGATTGCTGATTAATTTCTTTTCTTTAGCTGTTTTTACCTTCTTTTGTGGAGAAGAACAGGCAGTTATAACTGCCAGAAAGAAAAATAAATATTTAAAACTTTGATTCATTGCGCCTATGTTTCTGTTGTTTTTAATTATATTATATTCACCACGCGTGAGGACACGCACGGTAACCATTGGTTTCAAATTCCTGGGGCTCACATCCCAGACCTCAAAGATAACTGCCTTTGGACCTATTATTCATAGCTTTAAGTTTTAGAAAATGATTCTATCAATCTGATGATCTAAAAACCTTTGCCGCTTAATTCATTTTACAGCCCATTGCTTATTTGGCTTTTCAGCCATTTGTAAGATAAGCTTACCCCCATTTACTATATTATTTTGTGAAATATGCCAATCTACTAGTTCGTTTCCATTCAAATTAGCTGACTGTATATAAACGTTCTGATCAGAATTATTATGAGTTTCAATTATAAACTCTTTACCTACATAATAATCAGGATTTAATTTTAAGGTTATTTTATCAAAAACAGGACTTCCTAATTCAATCTGTGGCTCTAATGAACAACCACCTTTCATTGAAAACAGTCCCATTTTCATTAACACAGACAAAGAACTCATTAATCCCTGATCCTCATCACCATTATATCCTCGTTTAGAACTAATTCCTTCATACACATCTTTAACCACTTTACGCGACCAATACTGCGTTAACCAAGGTTTATTTAAATAGTTAAATACAAATGCAGTTTGCATAGATGGCTGATTTCCGTAATTAACAGGAATACGACTATACTCTGGATGCGTTTCTCTATCGTGAGATGTTCCAGCAGTAAATCCTAGTTTTTCTGCTGCAGTAAACGCGGTATTCAATTTCTCTGATGCGGCATCATTTCCACCCATTAGTCTGGCCAATCCTTGCAAATCATGAGGAACAAACCAGGTATTTTGCGCACCATTTGCTTCAATAAAACCATTCTCTAAAACATATGGATCATAATCAGCTTTCCATTCTCCTTCTTTATTTTTAGGGCGCATCCAACCACTTACAGAATCATAAACATTTTTATAATTGGTACTACGTTTTAAGAAATAATCAGCATCTTCTTTGTGTCCTAATTTCTTGGCTAACTGAGCAAGTGTCCAATCCTGATAGGCATACTCTAAGGTTTGACTGGCTCCATCCTGGTGTGATCCATAAATAACATCAGATAATGGGTAAGGAACATAGCCTTTTTCGATATAAAAATTTAAACCACCGCCTATATTTGTTTTGTGTTCGTAGCCAATTTTTTCCATGATACCTCCAGGCATATGATTTTTTTTAAGTGCCTGATATATTTCTTCCAGATCATCATTTATAATTCTCTTTTGAATAGCACTAATAATAAATGGATTTGATAAAGCACCTGTCATTACATAAGTATAATTACCTCCTGAAGGCCCTCTAGGTATTAGGCCCCCATCTTTATAATACTGCATTAATGAATGGCAAAATTCATCCATTACTTCTGGATAAACCAATCCCCAAAGTGTATTAATGGTCCATTGAGCTCCCCAAAACGAATCTGAATTATAATGATTAAACAAGGGTTTTCCTTTACTATCAACTGGTAATTGACCGATTCTGAACTCATCTCCTGTATGATCTGGATAAGCTCCATTTACATCACTTATTATTCTGCGGCCTTGAAGTGCATGCCACAAGTCTGTATAGAATCTTTGTTGTTGTTCTGTAGTTCCTCCTTCAATTTGTATTCTTGATAGTAAACTATTCCATTCCTGTTCTGAATCTTTAACTACCTGATCAAAATCCCAATCAGGTAATTCTTTTTGCATGTTAATTTGAGCATTAGCTGCAGAAGTATATGATATAGCTAATTTTACCAATAATGGCTTAGCTGTATTTTTTTCGAAATAAACGATATAATCACCTGAAGTAGGATCTTGCTCTACTTTTTGTACAGGCATATTGAATTTTGCTGCAAAATATACAGTACTTGGTTTTGGTCGGCGAAATGTAGGTTGATTGGTTACCTGACCTGTAATCAGATTTGTATTTTCTGTTTGTTGAATTTCTCCATGAGACATGAAGCTTGGACCTTTTTGTCCATTTAAATTAAATAGCAAAGCAATATTTTCACCATAAGTATAACGATGAAAACCCACTCGTTTTGTTGATGTAAGCTCTGCTTTGATTTGATACCTGTTTAACATCAATTGATGATATCCAGGAAAGATTTTTTCGGTTTGATGATTAAAGCTTGAATAATAATCCTGAAATAATCTGTTTTGATCCAATAAATCAGGATTTATTGGCATGATAGAAGGCCCTGCCAATTGCCAGGCATGAACATGACTAAAACCTTTTACAGTATCCGTGTTATAACAATATCCACTTCCCCAGGCACCATCCACTTCTGTATCCGGACTTAAATTAACCATTCCAAATGGTCGTGAAGCTGATGTAAAGAAAAACCATCGGGAATTATTAGTATCAAGTAAAGGCCAAACTTTATTTACCACCAGTCCTTCAGATGATTTTACAATCCTGATATTCTCACATGATACCGCAAAAAAAACATAAAACAGAATCCCTGTAATCCGGATTAAAGAATACTTATGCATACATACCATAACCTTATTTATCGTCTACATCTCAGGACACTGATTTAGAAAAAACAAATCCTTACTTCTCAGCTCCAAAAACGATTAGATATCGTTTTAACTTAATATTTCTTAAGCAAAAAAATCTTTGTTTATCAAAAATATTAATGAAAAAGCAAAAGGGGGTGTTCCGGGGAACACCCCCTTTTTTAACCTTAAAATTCAATGGTTTGTTGTTTATTTTTCAACAATCCAATTTTAATTAATATCCGTCATTTTGCGACCAGTTGGTATTCTCATTCAAAACACCTGTTGGAACAGGGAATAAACGTTTTGTATAATCAGTAGCAGCATCAGGATTAATTGTATTCTTATAGCCCCAATTATCCTCAAAGTGTCCGAAACGAATTAAATCATTACGACGCCAGTTTTCATCAAAAAACTCTCGACCACGTTCTTCTAACAATTCATCTAATGTTGGTATTGAACCAATAGTAGGAGCATTAACATAAGATCGTATTTGATTGAACAAACTCATAGGAGTATCTCCATTAGTAGCAGTAGCACCTCTAAGAATAGCCTCACATTTAGTAAGTAGAATGTCTGTATAACGGAAAATTGGCACATCATTATCCTGATTACGACCGTATAATCCATAATCATTAGGATCCATAATAAACTTATTGAAACGATATCCTTGAGAAAAACCTGTTGCAGAATTACCAACATTTAAGTATTCATCCACAGCTGTTAGTGTTATCTCTTTTGTTAAGATAACTTCTTCACCCTTATAAATAAACGGAGTTGATGTAACTTTATAAGTAGATGGGTCATACTGGTTCAATTTACCCTTAAAAATAGCATCGTTACGACGATCACCATCCAAAGTGAACAAGTCTGCAAATTCCGGATTCATTGCAAAATTCCCAGCACAAGACTTGGCTAGTTTTATTCCATAAAGACCCGCACCTCCATCACCATCAGAATCTCCCTTACGCCAGGTTCTAAAACGACCATAGGTTAATCCATCTTTGTTTGCTGCCGTATATGGCATTGCATAAATGAAATCAGCAATATTATGACCATTAGTAGGATAAAACTTTTCTAAATAGTCATCATTAAGATCAAAAAGACCAGACTTTATTATTTCATCACATACAGAAACACAATCATCTAATTTACTATTTGTAACATTTGCTGACCAACTAGAACTAGTAACATCATTTGTATATACATTCCAGTTGATATATAATTTTGCCAATAACGCTTCAACCATCCAATAAGTAGGCCTTCCATAAGTAGAAGCATCAACAGTTTTTGTTGTTTTATCACGAATAGCTAACAGTTCTGATTCAATCCACTCTGCAACATCTGCACGAGAACTACGAACTAAAACTTCATCTGCATCTAGAACATGATCTAATATTGGAACAGCACCATAGCTATCCATTAAAATAAAATGGTAGAAGGCACGAACAGCACGAATAGGAGCTGTAACATCTTCCTCTTCACCTCCAAGATCTACGATAACCTGGTTACATTTTGTTATACCGCTAGCCAAATCAGACCAATATCCCAAAGAGCCATCATCTGCTTTAAAATCATGTAAACTTAAATGCGCGTAATTACCTGAATCGTAATAATCACCATCAAAACTAACCCCCATACACTCATCAGATGAGAGGGTCATCGCTTCATTATAACTACGACCTAACGCTCCTCTAAATGCATAATAAACATCAGAAGTTTTTGCATCAATGGCTATATCTGAATCTGGGTAAGAAGTATATTGAGATTTTATATCCACATCCAAATCCGTACAACTGCTAATAGAAAATGCTATAAATACAGCTGGTATAAAAAGTTTTATATTTAGTTTCTTCATCTTTTTATAATTATTTTTTTTTTACCACATCAAACTCACCATCATGGTCATTTCTTGATTAAGATAGACCTTGTCAGGTGTTGTTTTATAATAAATCAGTATTAGAAGTTGATATTAAGACCTAGCATAAAAGTTCTGGTGCGAGGATAAAATGATTCACGACTATCAATACCTGGAGTTAACCCACCTAAAGAAACTTCAGGATCAAGTCCTTTATAACCACTAATAGTCATTAAATTGTTACATGTCGCATAAACACTTAATCCATTAATATATTCGCCCATTTTGCCAAAGTTATATTTCAACGACAAAGTAGATAAACGCAAATAGTTACCATTTTCTAAATATCTATCTGAAGGAGCCTGTGCATTTACATCAGTAAATTTCTGATTGGTAGCCACCTCGCTCAACACATTTTTCCCTGTTGAAACTAATGCCACATAATTATATTGCGCACGAGTTGAATTTAATACATCTCCCCCCATTACACCTTGTAAGAATGCTGTAAGCGACCAGTTTTTGTATGTCAATGTATTGTTCCAACCATAGGTTAAATCTGGTTGAGCACAACCTACCTTTGTACGGTCAGTTTCTTGTGGACTTGTAGTTAATTCACCTGTACGCTCTCCTGTTTCTGAGTCATGCACATAAAATTGAGATACTCCACTATCATTATATCCAGCCCACTCCCACATATAGAAAGTTCCTATAGCTTCACCTTCCATAATGCGTTGAACATTAGACGTTGAAAAACCTCCGATGTTTGGATTACCAGCATTGATATAATCTACAGAATAGGTTTGATTAGAAAGGCTGATCACTTCATTTTTATTGTGAGAAACATTGATTGAGGTTTCCCAACGTAGATTTTCTTTTTGAATTGGAATGATGTTCAAAGAAAACTCAACTCCCTTATTGCCAATCTCACCAACATTAGCAAGCATACTTCCATATGGGTAACGGTTTGTAGATACAGCATAACTGTAAATTAAATCATCTGTACTTTTATTGTAGTATTCTAAAGTACCTGTTACGCGATTTTTAAGGAATCCGAAATCAATTCCGATGTTAAACATGCTCGTACGTTCCCACTTTAAATCCGGGTTAGCATTACTTGTGGCAGCTAAAGTACGATAGTCTGAAGTGTTACCATTTGCATCAGTATAAGAGAACCAACCAGAAGCTCCATAAGTTTGGATAGCTGTAAATGCATTAAATCCTAACGAGTTACCACTAACTCCATAACCAACACGGAATTTTAAATCATCAAATAAGTTTAAATTTTTAATAAAACTCTCTTCACTTAAACGCCATGAAGCAGAAGCAGAAGGGAATGTTGCCCATTGATTGTTTTCACCAAAAGCAGAACTACCATCACGACGCATTGTGGCCTGAAATAAATATTTGCTATTGTAGCTGTAATTTAAACGTCCATAAAATGATATCATTCTTAAAGTAGAAAGTGTGTAACCACTATTAATACCTGAAATGTCCATACTATTGGCATATCCCAAATTATAATACTTTAATGCATCATCATAAAAATTATATACAGTTAATCCGAAACCATCATTATTATCACTTTGTTCCCATGAATAACCAGCCATTAAACCTAGTTTATGAACATTATTAAAAGTTTTGTCATAATTTAAATAGGTTTCAAATACTGTTTTCTTATTTTCTACAGAAGTGCGACTAGCTTGTCCATTTTGAGAAGAATAAATCTGAGAAGCTGAAGAATTGTAATTACTATAGATATATTGTTCGTTTTGATATGAAAGACTCAAATTATATACTAATCCATCCACAATATTTACTGAAGCTTTTGTTATACCTTGTAATCTTTTACTCTCGGTATTATACTCATCTTCTTTAACCATTGACATTGGGTTATAATTTTGAGAGATACCTGAAGATTGATACCAACTACCATCTTCATTTTTTACCGAAGTCAAAGGAGAGTAATAGTTCATTGCATCAAGAACACTTGTTCCCTCTGAACCCATTGGTACATTATGATTATTAGTAATACTTCCATTAAGACTAAATGATAATGTTAAATGATCATTTAAGGTTTTTGTTTGTAAGAAAGATCTGGCTACAAGTCGATCTTTATCAGTTTCTTTAATAACTCCCTGTTTGCTCAAATAGTTAATACTTGCGTTATAACTGGTCTTTTCGTCACCTCCATTAATTGAAACGTTATGATTATGACTCATACCTGTACGCTGAACTTCTTTTTGCCAGTCAGTATTTCCACCTTCGTCGTTTGGAAGAGAAATACCATTTGCACTAGCATAAGCACGAAGTTCACTTGCCGACATCATATCCAAATTATTTAATATGTTATCAAAAGCAACGTAAGTGCTATAGTTCACGTTGGTTTTTCCATCTTTATTACCTCTTTTAGTTGTAACGATAATTACCCCGTTAGCGGCCTTAGATCCATAAATAGCTGTAGCTGATGCATCACGCAATACATCCATACTTTCAATATCTTCAGGTGCAACTAGAGAAAGTGACACTCCTGGAACTCCATCAATTACGTAATATGGTTCCTGCGCTTCGCCTGTACGCAAAGTAGAAGCACCACGTAAAGTAATAGATGAGCTACCATTTGGATCTGAAGTTTGAGTAATGGTTAATCCCGGAACTTTTCCTTGTAACAACTGAGAAGGATCACTATATACCCCACTGTTCATATCCTCAGACTTAATTGTAGTAATTGAACTGGTAACATCCTTTCTTGTCATTTTGCCATAACCAACAGCTACAACTTCATCAAGCCCAATCATACTTGATTGTAACACTACCTTAATTTTAGTATTATTAGCGTCAACAGCAACTTCTTGCGTTTCAAAACCAATAAAAGAAAAAACTAAAGTTTTTACATCCGATGGTACACTTAATACAAAATTACCATCCATATCAGTAATTGTACCATTAGTTGTACCTTTTACTGCCACAGAAACACCGGGCATTGAGTACCCCTGATCATCTAACACTGTACCAGACAAATCAAAATTTTGTGCCCAAGTATTAAATGAATAACCTAATATAAAGGCTATCATTACAAACTTTAAAGTGAATTGTTTCATATAAATTATTTTAGGTTTCTAATTCGAAATACTTACAGCTAATTTACATTCTATAACATTTTTTAACCTAGATTATTCATCCAATCACATGGACAAACAATTCATTGCGCATAAACAACAGTATTTCAAATAGATAAAAAATATAAAATACGTATTATTATTTAGAATTCATAAATCATGTAATATTTAGGAGCCAAAGAAAGGGATCATAAATTAACTATCTGTTAAGCATATTTTGTCTAATTACAAAATACCCATATAGCAACCAAACATTGGTAAGTTTATTTTAAAATACAGTTAACCGATTGTTGATTTTTTGTAATATAACCCTTCCTTTAATCTGGCATTACCATATAACTGGGTAAAACTGCATGTTACCAAAGTAATAACGCTAGTTACCATCCGAAATTGAATGTTACCAAGGTAGAATTACATGTTACCATCCGGAAATACATGTTACGGAGGTAGAACAGCATGTTACCGTCCGGAAATGCATGTTACCGAGGTAGAACAGCATGTTACCATCCGCAAACGCATGTTACCAAGGTAGAACAGCATGTTACCGAGGTAAAAATGCATGTTACCATCCGGAAATGCGTGTTACGCTTGCAACATGCAATTCTGGGAAAGTTTTCTAAATATCTGTGGGGTCTCTTCAATAAACTCTGACAATAGTCTTCTTTCTGTTTGTATTATTTAAATTAAAACCAGACCAATGCCTTTTTCCTGCGCAAAACAGACTTAGTAAAAAGTATTATTCTGTTATCTCTGTTAATTTTACTTTTTCCATATCTATTTTAAAGTGATTTGAGGGTTCACTATAAAGCAAGTATTTAAATGCTTTTATGAAATGACGAAACTGACTTTCTATTTTATTAGAATCTGAAGAACTTAAATCCCTTTTTCCTAATTCAGCATTTATAATAGTTTTATACTCAGAAATTCTATCTTGTCCTATTTCATCTATGGCCAATTGATCTCCATAAATGAGTCTGTAAAAATCAAAAATCATATCAAACCCAGACCAGTTATAATTGGTTTTTTCGTTTACATCATGTTTTGTTGCATAACTAAGCAACGAATTCCCATCAGAGTTTAACATAAATTGGGCAAAATCTTCTGGCCAATCTCTCTTTAAAAAACGTAATCGAACCAATTCCTTTAAATGCCATTTAATCAAACTGGCATAATTTTCAGAATTGAGAATGTCCATATTCCAAATATCTTTATCATGAATACTCTGTAGATATGAATATTCTTGTTGGTAGAGTGGAAATAATTCATTGAACCCAGCTACAGAATCAAGTTTCACAGTTTCAATTTCCATTTCATTAGGATTTTGTACTGTTAATATTTTGTAGGCAGCCGGATAACTGGCCAACGATGGAACCTGAATATTAACCAGAAATGTTCCATCTTCATATTTTCTAATACCGGTATCATTCAAGTGCATATGTCCACCAAAATGAAGTTTAATTCCCGCATTGGCAAAAAAGCGAGATACTTCCTCATCAGGCAATCTATGCAACTGCATTTTTCGTTCACCAAACAGTACTTTCATTTCCTCTGCAGCACCATCATAAAAATCAATCATTGGGTAATGACTAAAAGTTACCAGCGTTTTATTGAGTCGTTGAGATTCTTTTACAACTTTTTGAACCCATGTAAGCAAATGTTTCTTATAAAAAATAATGTTTGAATACTCACCTCCACTATTAAGCTTTGCTTTAGCAAAATCATCTCCCTCCTTTGAAGGTAAAAATACATTTCCATCAATGGCCAATAACCACAAACCTTCAATGGGCTCCACCAAATAACTTACATCGGGTAACTTCTTTGACAAAGAATCAATAGTATAACTTCTATTATTAAAAGAGGATTGTACTAAAGCTTTATTAAAATCATAGTCTTCATATTTATAATCAGAAAAAGGGGTTTCCCAATATATATAGTTTTTTTGAGGCTGAAATCCATTATTACCTAACTGTACTATAATCTGCTCATATCCCAACTTACGGATATCTGGTGTTATCACAACTGAATTTTCATTTAACAATTTTGGAATATACATTCCCTCTTTACTCATCACAGCTTGATTTTTACCATCTTTTCCAAGAAAATCAACTTTACCTGCATCCATAGCAAAAGGTCCAACTGGGTCATGATTTCCGTTGATAGCAAAAAACTGTATACCATAAGCTTTTGAGTAGGCCTCAAGAATAGCCTTCAACCCTCGTATATTGTAGGGTTGCCCATCATCACTAAAATCACCAGGTAGCGCAACTATTTTAATGTTTCTTTTTACTATATCATCTAAAGCCGCTCTAAATGCAAAATAGTTTTCGTTAAAAATACGTGTTGAATGAAGCTGTGATTTCATAGTACGAATATTCACATACTTTTGATTATAAGGATTAAGTACTCCTTTATAATTACAGGCTTCAAATTTTCCGTAAATATCACTCAAATGTACATCTGCGAGAAATGCAATTTGAATTTTATTTACATCAGATTGTTGTTGCTTACACGCAATAACACTGGTTAACAACAACAAAGCAACCAATACTCTGGAAAAAATTCGTTTCATCAACTATATTGTATTTATTTTAATCGAACTCAGATTACAAAATATCACTTGGTTTTACAATCAGGAGCTGTTTTATAATAACAAACTCCTGACAACTATCTACAAAAAAATCATTTACCAACTCACCTCGATCTGCTGCCCCGCCTTTAGCTCAATAACCTTTTGCTTATGCCCATAAACTAAAGTTGTTTTACCATCAACCTTTGCCTTGATAATCGTTTTTACCAACTTCATATCTTTCCATTCCATTGATAATTCAAATCCTCCCCTTGCACAAATACCACTTATATTACCGGTATTCCATGCATCAGGCAAAGCTGGCAATAAGTAAATATTTGCCTCATCCGACTGCATTAACATTTCGATTACAGCAGCTGATCCTCCAAAATTACCATCGATTTGAAATGGTGGATGCGCATCCAATAAATTTGGATAAGTTCCGCCATGATGATCTTCTGGAGTAACATGCAAAGAATCCGGTTTTACATATCTTAAAAGTTCACGATACATTTTATAGGCATGATTTCCGTCTTTTAACCTAGCCCAAAGATTAATACGCCATCCTTTCGACCATCCTGTTGTTTCATCGCCTTTAATTTCTAAAGTTGTTTTACATGCATTTGCTATGTCTGGCGTTTCTGATGGTGTAATATGATGCCCTGGGTATAAACCAAATAAATGCGATTGATGACGATGTTGAGGATCTTCATCTTCCCAATCGTAATACCACTCCTGAAGATTTCCTTTTGCTCCAATTTTATAAGGTAGGATATTTGCAAGAACGTCATTAGCTCTTTTCTGCAATTCTCCATTAATATTTAAGACTTGTGAAGCTTTCCGAAAACAAATTAAAAGTTCACGAATCATGGCCAAATCTGCACTACCGCCATACAATGTAGATCCATGATACCCTGTAGAAGTAATGTATTTATTTTCGGGAGAAGTACAAGGCGAGGTTATCCAATAACCATCTTTATCTTTAATCATCCATTCTAAGGAAAAAATAGCGGCTCCTTTTAATAAATCATAAGCAAATTCTTTAAGATAAGTAGTATCCTGAGTAAAAGTATAATGTTCCCATAAGTGTGTAGCCAACCATGGTCCACCCATATTCCAGTTAGCCCAATTGGGGTCTCCTTCACCAAAATCACCTACCGGATTACTCAATGCCCAAATATCTGAATTCTGACATACAGTCCAACCATTTACTCCGTAATAGGTTTTAGCAATCACTTCACCAGTTTTAGCTACATTTTTAATAAAGCCTAATAATGGTTGATGTAACTCCGATAGATTAGCAATTTCTGCCAGCCAGTAATTCTCCTCAACATTAATATTTACAGTATAATTACTACTCCATGGAGGTCGCATATAAGGATTCCAAATTCCCTGTAAGTTTGCAGGTACGCCTTTTGTTCGTGATGAAGAAATCAATAAATACCGACCAAATTGAAAGTACAATGCCTCCAAACCCTTATCCTCAACACCCGTTTGATACTTCAACAATCTTTCATCAGTTGGTATTTCTTTTTCATTTGCACCTTCAAGGTTAAAGCTAACCCTGTTAAATAAAGACTGATAGTCAGAAATATGTTTTTGTTTTAAAACCTTATACGATTTCTTTAACCCATTTTTCAGTTGTGTAGAGGCTATAGATTGGTTATCCAAACCTTCTTTTACCGGATCTTTATCAAAACCATTAAAACTTGTGGCTATAGAAACATAGATGGTTGCTTCACTACAGTGACATAAAACAAGTGTGCTATCCGTAGACGAAATTTTACCATCCTTATGATCAACATTAAATAAGGATGTAAAATGAGTACCTCTATTTTCATCAAAGCGTACAGCATTAGGCATATTTCCTCTATAACTAGGTTCGGCATGATAAGGAGCATAACCATTCACAATTAATGTTTCATGGTCAACTTTCGTCTTAAACTTCAAGAGGCTCTCAAAACGGATTGTACAATTCAGCGATTTCTTTTTACTGCTGCTTAATTTGATCGCCATGATTTGATCTGGATAGGATACAAAGTATTCACGTTGATAGGTTGTTCCATCAACATTATAACTCACCTTTGAAACTGCATTACTAATATCCAATTCTCTTTTGTAATTCGAAAAGTTCTTTTGATTATCAAAATCAATAAATATAGTACCCAAAGGAGCAAATGATTGCGAATACGCACCTTGTAAAAAGTGATTTAAAGAATCTGCCAGGGCATAATCTTCGTTACGCAATGCTTCTCTTACTTTTTCAACATATATATATGCTTCTGGATTATTATTAGCATTAAAAGGTTCACCCGACCATAATGTTGCATCATTTAAATAAATTTTATCTGAATGAACACCACCAAAAACCGTAGCTCCCATTTTACCATTACCTATAACCAAGGCTTCCTCAAAATAATTGGCTGGCTCATCATACCATAATTTAAGATCTGACTGCGCAACCAGATAAAAACAATTACATATAAGCGAGAAAAGTAATAATAATGAAATTTTCTTTACCATAATTTATTCTTATTGCGGAATAAAAACAAAGGTTGCTTTCAACTTGAAAAACAACCTTTGATATTTATTTAAACCTTAACATAATATTAAAAACTTAGTAAATATTGAACACATGATGTACAGGAGTAATAACAAATTCAAATTCATAATCCTGATATGGCATTCTGTATTCTGGTCGAGGTAACGCACCCCAACTGGTTACACATCCTAATCCCATTTGTTTTTGATCAATACAAACAGTAACAAAATCACTTTTTTCAACCTGAGGCATATGTCTTTGATCTTTAACTTTACCGTCATCTAACGATTCTATGGTATAGTTTAAAGCTGACATTGAAAATGCCGCGTCTGATTTAAAGCAAACTCCTGCTCCAGAATAATCCACCTGATTCCACCATCTGATATCAGATTTAGTTCCGGTTTCTTGCGGTCTGATATATGAATATGGTTGGCATTCAACTTTTTGTTGATATAATCCAATAAATTCAGAATCTTTTCTATCAATATAATTCTCACCTGGACCTCTTCCGTAATACTTGATAAAGTCATAATCTTCTGGCATTTCAAGCTTCATTCCAAATCTAAACATTTCCGAAACCTCAGCATCTTTTGAAGCTTTTAGCTGTTGTTTGACCTTTACAGCTCCCTCGTTATTAACTACGTATGTTAATTCTAACTGAGCAGAAACTTCTGGCATATCATAAGCAGCAATAATCTCGGCTAATCCTTCTTTATTAATTTCGGCTTTAATTGATTTTAAATCCATTTTAGGATTTTTCCAAACAGAATATTTCTCCTGAAGTTTTGCTCCAAAATCATTATCTGTTGGTGCTCTCCAGAAATTAGGTTTTAATTCAGCACCTTCTTTTAACACCGCTTTTCCATCAACAATGTAACGACATAAGAAACCTGAATATCTGTTGAAATCAACCTGAAAATTTTCTCCTTTAACAATAATGAAATTAAAATCTCTTTCTACAAGATTAGGAGCCTTAACTTCCTGGTTAACGCATTTTTTATTGGCTAATTGTAAGGCTTTAAATTCGTAATCTTTAACCACTAATTGCTGACGAGCTAAAGTTGTGCCTGCGCACATTAATTGCTCACCTGACTTCAATTTATAAGCTACATTAACAAAAACTTCTTTAGCAGTGCACTCTTCTGGTAATTGAAGATCTAAATTAAGATTAGCTTTTTGCTGAGGAGCAACATTTAAATCTTTTACAACACCGGTTTTAACTACTTTTCCATCTGCTACTAATTCCCACTCTAAATAAAAATCGGCCAAATCCCTAAAGAAATACTCATTATAAATTTCAATAGTTCCTTTTGTTAAATCAACAGGTGTAGTCCAGATAGACTGATAGTAATATCCAACTTCGTAGTAGTGAGGATTTGGTTTACGATCTGGACTAATTAATCCATTATCAAGGAAATTATTGTCTGAAGCATCGTAAGGATTAAAGTCTCCTCCATACCCATAAATTAATTTTCCATCCTCATCTTTCCAGTGAATAGATTGATCAACAAAGTCCCAAATAAATCCTCCCTGGTACATTGGATATTTACGAATTAAATCCCAGTATTCTTTAAAACCACCTTCAGAATTACCCATTGCATGAGCATATTCACATTGAATTAATGGTTTTGTTTTATCTGTAGCTTGCCCATACTCTTCACTACTTTTATAACCATAATACATAGGACAGAATATATCTGTAAAATCATTCTGACGAGCTTGCTCATATTGTACTAAACGAGAAGAATCATAACCTTTAATCCATTTGTAACAAGCTTCAAAGTTTTGTCCAAAACCGGCTTCGTTACCCATTGACCAGATAATTACAGCAGGATGATTGAAGTTACGTAAAACATTACGTTGGTTGCGTTGCATATGTGCCTTGGCATATTTTGTATTTTTAGCTAAAGTGGCATCGCCATATCCCATACCATGCGACTCAATATTTGCTTCAGCTACAACATAAAGTCCATACTCATCACACAGATCGTACCATGTACTGTTGTTTGGATAGTGACATGTTCTAACAGCATTAACATTGAACTTTTTCATCATCAGGATATCCTGAATCATACGTTCTTTAGACACAACATATCCTCCATCTGGGTCTAACTCATGTCTGTTAACTCCTTTTATTAAAATTGGCTGACCATTAATACATAATTGATTGTTGATTTTTTCAACCTTACGGAATCCTACTTTAACAGGAATTACTTCTAAAACTTTACTTCCCTGCTTTACTTCAGCAGTTAACTTGTACAAGTTTGGAGTTTCCGCAGTCCACTTTAAAGGATTTGAAACTTTAATATCTGCACTAAATTTTCCTGCACCTGAAACAGCTTTTTCTGCAACTGTATTTCCCTTTGCATCACTAAGCGTAAGTTTTACATTTGCCTTACCCCTAATATCTAGATTCACTCTTAAAGCACCATCTTTATAATCCTTATCTAAATCAGGAATAACTTTTAAATCTTTAACATGTGTTTTATTACGAGCATATAAATAACAATCTCTGCCTACTCCACTAAATCTCCAAAAATCCTGATCTTCAAGATATGAACCATCGCACCAGCGGAAAACCTGGAAAGCAATAATATTTTTTCCTGGCTTAAGGTATTTTGTAAGGTTAAACTCTGCTTCTAACTTGCTATCTTCACTATAACCAACAAATTTTCCGTTGACATAAAGTGAAATATTTGAAGTTACTGATCCAAAGTGAGCCACAATATCTTTACCGCTCCATGTCTTTGGTAAAGTAATTTCCTTACGATAAGTTCCCACATGATTATTTTCTTCAGGAACAATAGGAGGATTGTGTTTATACTGGCTTCTCCACGAATAACCTATATTTACATATTGAGGATCTCCATACCCATTTAATTCCCAAACACCAGGAACAGGCATATTTCCCCAATCTTTATCATTATAATCTACCTTGTAAAAATCAGTTGGTCTTTCCCATGCATGTTCAACCCAATTAAAGTTCCAACTTCCGTTTAAACTTAAAAAATTAGTAGATTGAACCATCTCACCCATCTGAGCAGCATCAACTGATTCGTATGCAAAAAATGAACTGTGCATAGGTGCACGGTTTATTTCATTTACATTAGGATCCTGCCAGTACTTTTGAGCATTCAATACTGTAATTATTGACAAGAGATTTACTAATAAAAATATTTTCCTCATTATAATTTTATTTTGCATTATTTAATTTCCCATTGAGAATACGACTTCCAAAGTTACTCAATTTACAATTTTTAACGTTAAATATTCATTCAAATAAATGGATATTTTCGTCAATACATAATAGTCATAATTCTATAAAACCTATTAAATATTGCATTTACAATAATATTATGATCTGATACTTGATAAACACCAAACGATATATATCAAAAACAGCTACAAAGGCTAATCCTAAAAAATAAAGACCAACCTGAATTATGCCACGAACTTAATTGCATTCCAAAATCACTTCAAGATATTAAGCATTCAGATTTAACGGAAGCAGAAACAAAACTCCTCCTTAAAGAATTATATCATTAAAAACAGCACACAAAGTCTCTCTATAATTATTTAATGTCGTAGGGCTTTTCCCTTCTATTGCCTTATCATCTAAATAATGAGTTACATCCTTTTTTGTGACTTCTGTTAAAAGTAAAGTATAATGATAGGTGCTTTTTTCCCAACCTAGAAAAATAGATACTTTACTGGAGTAACTGTTATAAGTTGCCAAGCTGTATTCACTCTTTTTAATCTCTAATAAGTTATTGATTGCGTCGTTTAGAGTGGGTATTTTATATTCTTTAGACTTTTCTGCACCTACAACATAACCTCCTCAAGCACTGCATTTATTTCTTTAATGAAATTTCGTACAAATCTTCTCCTGAATGAAGTATCAGGTTGATTATTTACTTCATAATCATATTTAGTTTGAAGACAGTTTTTAGATATATTAAATACACCGAAAGTAATGATCCAACGCTTTGTTAAGTCTCCTTTTCTATCTTTTAAAACAGCAAGTTTGTAGGGGTATTTATTTCTATTTAACAACGATTTTAAATTTTATAAAAACGTGTCAGCTAGAAAGCCAGTAAAATAAAGGGATACAGAGGTTTTTTTAAGTATAAAACCGTGTCAAAACCGTGTCAGGGTGTTAAATAAAAAAAGGTAAGTATCTTATTGTCAGACACCTACCTTTTTTTTGGGTGGAAGACCGGTCTCGAACCGGCGACCTCCGGAACCACAATCCGGCGCTCTAACCAACTGAGCTACAACCACCATTTCTGCTAAAAGCGATGCAAAGATAACATTAAAAAAACTACATTTGCAATACTTTTCAATAAAAAAAGTTTAAAAAAAATATCATTAATCAGCTTAATTGCTGTAATAAAATACGTTACAAAAATAAAAACGATGAAGTTTTTCTTACATGATAGCAACAGCGAATATATTGATTCTATTTTAAAGTCGCTGAATAAACTAATGGATGGCGATGTTTCTCATCAAATGAAAGAAAAAGGCCTGGAATATAAACTCAATTATGGTGCTAGTATTTTATGGCTTCGACAACTATCGAAAAAATTCATTGGAAACAACGAATTGGCAAACAGGTTGTGGCATAGGGAAATTAGAGAAACAATGATTTTAGCCACATTAATTATAGATCCACAAACAGGTTCAGACCTCATAATAAAGGAGTGGTTGCAAATGATACCTACCAACGAAATAGCAGAACAGCTTGGTGCAAATACTTTATGGAAAGTAGATGATATTTATAGGATCTGCTCTTTGTTACTTCAGTCAGAAAATAATTTTCAAAAGGCTGCTGCATGGGTAGCTGTAGCAACATATTTACAAAGAGGAAATCAATTAACCCATCTGGAAATTGAACAGCTCCTAAATCAAATCATCTCTGATTTAAAAAATGACTCCCAATTTATGTTACGAGTAAAAGGGAGATTTTTACGTCAACTCTGCAGGTTTTCAGAATCCCATATGAATAAAGTTGAATGCATTATTAACGATTTACAATCAAATAATATAGCAGCCTGGTTAACAGAAGATGTAAAAACAGAAATATCATTTTTAAAGGAAAAATAAATCCTAACAATAATATATGTCACTATTTTTTTAAACTCCAATATCTATATTTATCCTAATTATAAGTAATCCTAAAACTTGCATACCATGCTAGAACAACATTTTAACAAATTCAGGATGAACACCATAGGATTTGATTCAATGATTGAAACTCCAATGGGAGAAAAACCTTTAGTTTATGCAGATTGGATAGCAAGCGGAAGACTCTATGGCCCGATAGAAGATATTATAAAAAATAAAATTGGCCCTATGGTGGCTAACACTCATTCCGAGTCCAGCGACACAGGAATGATAATGACAAATATTTATAAACAATCACACCAAATTATTAAAAACCATGTAAATGCAGATAAAGATGACATTATCATTACTGCAGGAACAGGTATGACATCAGTTATAAATAAACTACAGCGAATACTTGGAATGAGAGTTCCGGAGCAGGCCCAAAGATATTATCATATCCCTCCGGAACATAAACCCGTTGTGTTTATCACACATATGGAACACCACTCTAATCATACATCATGGTTAGAGTCAAATGCTGATGTGGTTGTTCTTGAACCCACGGAGGATTTACTTGTAAACCCAGATTCCCTAACTAAAGAGATCAAAAAATATAAGAATCGTACTTTAAAAATAGGATCATTCTCTGCTTGTTCAAATGTTACAGGAATAGAAACTCCATATTATGAACTGGCAAAAATAATGCATAAAAACGGAGGTTTCTGCTTTATTGACTTTGCAGCATCAGCTCCATACGTAAACATCAATATGCATCCCAAAGATCCTCTTGAAAGTTTAGATGCTATATTTTTCTCCCCTCATAAATTTTTGGGTGGTCCGGGAAGTAGTGGAGTGATTGTGTTCAACAGTGCCATATATCATAATCATGCTCCGGACAATTCTGGAGGCGGAACTGTGGACTGGACAAACAGATGGGGGAAATACAGGTACATTGATGACATTGAAGCCAGAGAGGATGGCGGTACCCCTGGGTTTCTTCAATCAATAAGAGCTGCCCTATGTATCAAACTAAAAGAACAGATGGATCCTGGAAAAATGAGGGAACGTGAAAAAGAGCAAGTCTCTAAAATCCTATCTGAGCTAAAAAAAATCCAAGGCATGAATATCTTAGCAGATAATGTTGAGGATCGTCTTGCAGCCATTTCATTTTATCTCGATGACATCCACTTCAATTTAGCTGTACGATTACTAAATGATCATTTTGGAATCCAAGTCAGAGGAGGGTGTAGCTGTGCAGGAACCTATGGCCACTATCTTTTACATGTAGATTATTATACATCAAACAAAATAACAAGTAAAATAAACAAAGGCGATCTATCTGAAAAACCAGGTTGGGTGCGTTTATCTATTCATCCTACAACAACAAATAAAGAAATTGATTATATTATTGATGCTATAAAACAAGTTGCCACAAAAGCAACAGAATGGCAAAAAGACTACGAGTATAATGCATTAAAAAACGAATACCATCATAAAAATATTCATTTTAACACTCCTATTGATTATAATGATTGGTTTAATTTTTAAGGTTTTTATTAAGCATAGCCATATTTTATTCATAAATAACGGCTTTCTTTTAACCAAATCCTTCTATTCGCCTTCAAATTTTATAGCTTTACATCGTATAATTTCATTGATACAGATAAAAAAGTAACGTAAGTATGGAAGTAGTAGAGGTTAAGAATAAAGCACATCAAAAAGAATTCGTCAATGTTGTAAACTCAATATACACCAACGACAAATCATACATAAGACCACTTGATAAAGATATTGAACACATTTTTTCACCTCAGGAAAATCCTTTTTTCAACCATGGAACCGCAGTACGCTACATCTTAACAGACGATAAGAATAAAACAATTGGAAGAATTGCTGCATTTATAAACGAAAAAAAGGCCTATGGTTTTGATCAACCAACAGGCGGTGTTGGATTTTTTGAATGTATTCATGATAAAAAAGCAGCTTTCACACTATTTGACAAGGCCGTAGAATGGCTTAAAAATAAAGGAATGGAAGCTGTAGATGGCCCTATAAATTTTGGAGAAAATGACAGCTTTTGGGGCTTACTTGTTGAGGGTTTCTCTGAACCAGCTTACGGTATGCAATACAATCCTCCCTACTATAAAACACTATTTGAAGAATATGGCTTTCAAACCTATTTTGAGCAGGTTACAAATCGTCTCGACTTAAAAAAACCATTCCCCGAAAGATTCTGGAAAATTGCCGAATGGGTAGGTAAAAAACCTGATTACAAATTCAAACATTTTAAATGGTCGAAATTTGATCAATTTATTGACGATTTTTGTGAGATATACAATGAAGCCTGGAGATTTCATGAGAATTTTACAACAATGGTGCCTGAAAAAGTAAAACCAATATTTTTACAGGCAAAGCCAATTGCTATTGAAGAACTTTTATGGTTTGCATATCATAATGATGAGCCTATTGGATTCATTCTTTTATACCCTGATGTAAATCAAATATTTAAACATTTCAATGGTAAACTAAACTTTTTTAACAAGCTAAGATTTGTATGGTTGAAGCACAAGAAAACTATGACTCGATTAAGAGTTGTTGTTTTAGGTGTAAAACCGAAATTTCAGAAATCAGGTATCGAATCCGGATTATTTTATAATTTAAGAACGCCTGTTTATAAACGAGACTGGTTTAATGAAATGGAACTAAGTTGGGTTGGAGATTTCAACCCCAAGATGAGAACATTACAAGACTCCATGGGCGCTGAATTTTCAAAAAGGCACATTACTTACAGACTAATATTTGACCCATCAAGACGTAAAAATATTAGAGCAGGATACATACCAACAGATACGAAACAAAAAGCCAAAATGGAAAACAAATCAAATAATTAGTGATTATAAACACAAATGAATTAAATATTAGGCAAATAAATAAAATTTCTTTTGCAGGTTAAATTTTAATATTTACCTTTGCAGTCCGTTAAGAAATTTGAATATTAAAGAGGTAAGAACATGAAAAAGGAAATTCATCCGGATAATTATCGCTTGGTAGCTTTCAAAGATATGTCAAACGAAGAGACATTTATCTCTCGTTCAACTGTAAATACCAAAGATACAATTGAGATAGACGGAGTAGAGTATCCGTTAGTGAAACTTGAAATCTCTAATACATCTCACCCTTTTTATACCGGTAAGATGAAACTTGTTGATACTGCAGGACGTGTTGATAAGTTTAGAAGCAGATATCAAAAACACATGGATAGCAAAAAAAAATAAGCTTAGACGCTTAAGTCTTATAAAAGCTTCGGAATTACCGAAGCTTTTTTTTTATCCCATAGTAATCAATACCTACAAATTATCAAGTCTACCACCGTATAATAAAATATTTTTTGGCACACCAATTGCCCTAGTAATAATTCAAGAATATTTTATACAACAAGTGACAATTTGACAATTTTCTTGATAGAAAAAAAAATATGGATAATTATAAAATCTCTATAAATCAGGCAGGCCTGAGTGACGAATACGAATCAGAAGCAGAATTCATTCCAATTGTTTCGGATGATGACGAAGCTGACATTACAGAAATTGACATACCTGAGCTGTTACCTATTTTACCATTAAGAAATACAGTACTATTCCCGGGCGTAATTGTTCCTATTTCATTAGGGCGAGATAAATCGCTTAAGTTAGTTCGTGAAGTTCAACGAAATGGTGGTTTATTTGGTGCTTTAGCTCAAAAAGAAGCTGATGTTGAGGATCCTAAAGTAGAAGACTTATATCAAGTTGGAACCATTGCTAAAGTAATTAAGTTACTTGAAATGCCAGATGGTTCTACTTCTGCAATTATACAGGGTAAAACCAGGTTTGAGGTTGAAGAATTTATTGAATCGGAACCCTATTTTAAGGCAAAAGTTAAACAGCTTACTGATATTAAACCAGAGGAGGACAAAACAAGAGATTTCGAGGCATTAGTAAGTTCTTTAAAAGATCTTTCTTTACGCATCATTAAGAACTCATCAAATATTCCTCCCGAAGCTTCGTTTGCAGTTAAAAATATTGAAAATTCAACTTTCTTAATAAACTTTATTTGCTCTAACACAGACATCTCTGTTAAAGAGAAACAAGCACTGCTAAAAATCGATGATCTTACAGATAGAGGTATGAAGTTGCTTGAATTTCTTGCCAGAGAAGTACAGCTTTTAGAGTTAAAAAACGATATTCAAAGTAAGGTTAAACTCGATATAGATCAACAACAACGTGAATATATGCTTCATCAACAAATGAAGCACATTCAGGATGAATTAGGTTCAAGTCCTATTGAACAGGAAATCAGAGATCTAAAAGAGCAAGCTGAAACAAAAAAATGGGGTAAGGAAGTTGCAGAATTATTCTATAAAGAAATTGACAAACTTGAAAGATTAAATCCTGCTACAGGAGAATACTCTGTTCAGCATAATTACCTCCAAACACTATTAGATATTCCATGGAACGAATATACTGAAGATAAGTTCGATATGGAATCTGCTGAAGATGTTTTAAACAGAGATCATTTTGGTTTGGATGGTGTAAAAGAACGCATCTTAGAACACTTAGCTGTATTAAAGTTAAAAGGCGATTTAAAATCTCCGATCATCTGTTTATACGGACCTCCGGGAGTTGGTAAAACATCTCTGGGTAAATCTGTAGCTGATGCATTAGGTAGAAAATATGCCAGAATGTCACTTGGCGGAGTTCATGATGAAGCTGAAATCCGAGGACACAGAAAAACATATATTGGTGCAATGCCTGGAAGAATAATCCAAAATATTAAAAAAGCAGAAAGCGCCAATCCTGTATTCATCTTAGATGAGATTGATAAAATTGGCAGTAGTGCTCACGGAGATCCAGCAGCAGCGTTATTAGAAGTTTTAGATCCTGAACAAAATGAAAATTTTCACGATAACTTTCTGGAAGTTGATTTTGATTTATCTAAAGTAATTTTCATTGCTACTGCAAATACACTAAGTACCATCTCTCAACCTTTGCTTGACAGAATGGAAATGATAGAAGTTAGTGGTTATATATTAGAAGAAAAATACGAGATTGCGAAGCGTCATTTATGGCCAACTCAACTTGAAAATCACGGTATACCCAAAAGTAAAGTTTCGATTTCAAAAACAACAATGACCTTTATTATTGAAAACTATACACGTGAATCAGGTGTTAGGGAGCTAAATAAAGTATTGGCAAAATTAGCCAGAAAATATGCTTTAAAAATTGCTACTAATAAAGAATTTAAAAAAACCATCTCAATAGATGACATTAAAGCAAACCTTGGAGTAGAAAGATTTTCAAAAGAAAAATACCAGGATACTCATGTTCCCGGAGTTGTCACCGGATTAGCATGGACTGCTGTTGGTGGTGAGATTCTTTATGTGGAATCGAGCCTTTCAAAAGGAAATGGTAAATTAACCTTAACAGGTAATCTGGGTGATGTAATGAAAGAGTCTGCGATATTAGCTCTTGAATATATTAAATCACATTGTAAGGAATTAAAGATTGATACCAAATCAATTGAAGAAAACAACATTCATGTTCACGTTCCGGAAGGAGCAATTCCGAAAGACGGGCCTTCTGCTGGTATCACAATGGCCACAGCATTAGCATCCATTTTTACTGGTAAAAAAGTGAAAAAACGCATTGCTATGACTGGTGAAATTACCTTAAGAGGAAAAGTTTTGCCAGTAGGAGGTATTAAGGAAAAAATATTGGCTGCCAAAAGAGCCGGAATTAAAGAAATAATACTTTCGAAAGAAAATTTAAAAGATGTTTCTGAAATCAAAGATATCTACATTGATGGATTAGAATTCCATTATGTCAACGAAATAAAAGAAGTACTTTCAATTGCAATTGAGAAATAAAAAAAGGGAGCTAAATGCTCCCTTTTTTTTCAATGAATAGATATAAGTATCTCTTTATTTTCCTTTCTATAATGAAGGTATTTATCTTCAAAATCATTAATAAACCGCTCCATCTCCGGAGTCAATCTATTTAAGGCACGTTTAATAATACTTTTGGGTATATGCTTATAGTATGCATAAGCAATTGCACCTGTAATACTTCCTATTGTATTACTATGTCCTCCCAACGAAACAGCCTTTCGAATAGCATCTTCAAAATTATTTGAATTTAAAAACATCGTAATAGCTGCTGGTACAGGAGTAACTAAATCAGGACTCGTAACATCAAAATGCAGTTCATGTACATCTTTATCAAGGTCGTATCCAAACTCATTTGTAATATACTCCTTAATATATGCTTTGTTTTCACCATTTTTAGCTAAATAAATTGCGGCGCTAACAGCTTTAGATGCATTAATCTTATCATAGCTAACATGAGTAATTTTAGAAGTTTGTTCTGTTAAAACCAAAGCTTCCTCAAGACCTGCTGCCACCATACCAATTGAACCTACTCTTCTGGCAGAGCCATTTCCTTTACTGTTAAATGGAATATCGCTATCGGACATTGCCCATCGTTTAAACTTCTCTGTATATCCGGCATATGGATACTTTTGAATCCAGGCCCTCATACTTTCTCTGAAATCTTGATTGTGTATAACAGCATCAGCTGTTGCAAGGGTTAAAACCGTATCTTCTGTAAAAGAAGAGATTGGTTTAAAAAGTTGAAAATTAGTAGTAGATCTATTATCATTAACAAAAGCCGATCCGATAATATCTCCTATAATCGCTCCTTTCATATATTGGGGTTTACGGGGTTATATAAAAGTTAGTTATAAATAATGTTATAAAAATAGAATTATTATTTAATATAACATCAATATACATAAACTATATTAAACAATTATTAACATATTGAACGTTTTGAATTTTAGAGGTAATAGGTCGCATTAATACATTTAACGCATATCGACATTATTTAAAATACCTTAATATAAAAATTGATGATAAAAATGTTTTTTAATACATTTATAAAAAGGCAAAAACATTATCAAACTTAACACACACATTTCAGATAGAAACACCTAAGATAAATGAAAGATAATTTAAAATATATCATAGGCTTTATGTCCTTTATCATAGGAGTTTATTTACTGTGGTATTTTAGAGCAATTGTATTTTTTATTGTACTGTCAGCTATCCTTTCTCTAGTTGCTCGTCCTATTTTCTATTTTTTTAGAGGTAAAACAAATAAAAAGATAAAATTATCTAGATCACTAAGTGCCCTTGCTACAGTTTTATCTATATGGTCCATTATCATATTAATAATGAGTTTCACAGTACCCTTCATAATAGAGGAAATTCAATTTTTATCAAAAGTTGACTTTTATTTAATGTTAGATAAGTTCGACGATGCTACCAAATCATTTTTGCTTCCTCTTAAAGAAACATATATTGGTGACAGCGGATTGCCTATGATAAAAGCACAGATCCATGAGTTCTTTGGCTCTATATTCAATTTTTCTAAGATACAGGATGTATTATCTTCATTTATTGACTTTTTAGGAAGTACATTTATTGCTTTATTCTCCGTTTCTTTTATAACTTTTTTTCTATTAAAAGAAGAAGACCTACTATTAGAAAGCATCAAATTGGTAGTACCCGAAGCTTATTATGTGGGAGTAGACCATATGCTTTGGTCTATAAATCGACTATTAAGAAGGTATTTTACAGGTATTATAATTCAAATTTCATTAATATCTATATTAATTATTATAGGATTAATGATAATTGGACTAGAATTTAGACATGCATTAATAATTGGACTTTTTTCTGGTTTTATAAATATCATACCTTATCTTGGACCGATCATTGGTGCGTCTTTTGGTTTAATTGTATCAATGGTAGTCTATTTACAAACAGACACGCCACCTCCATTAATGATCTTTTTTGGTGCAATAATAATACTATACATAATAGTACAACTTCTCGACAATATATTATTTCAGCCAATGATATTTTCAACAAGTGTAAAGGCACATCCTCTCGAAATATTTTTAGTTATTATTATGGCAGGATACATAGCAGGAATGCCAGGAATGTTTCTAGCCATACCTATTTTTACTATTATTAGGGTTATAGCAAAGGAATTCTTCTCAAAATATAACCTGGTAAGAAAATTAACTGGTAATCTAGATCAATAATCTACAAGGATTGAACACTTAATGAATCTTTTCCATGAGGATACAATTCTTCATCCGTAAGTTTTTCAACAGGAATTCTACGTCCGTTTTTAGTTGAAATAATAAATGAATCATCAAAACCCATTTTTTTAATATCCTCTAAAAATACTCTTGCCTTTTGGTAATCCTTAAAAACCCCAATAGTATACTGATTAATACTATCATAAGTTTCCTGATTGATGGCCACTAAATTAGCAGTATAATCTTTTAAATTAATTTCTTTGAATGCCCCAATTTGCACTCTGAATCTTAAGCCTTTTTCGTTGCGTGTTGTAACATTTTGATCTATTATATTCTGTAGATTAGTTTTATAAACAATCAAAGAATCTTCCAAAACACTATTCGCTTTTTGTAAATCAGCATATTTCAACTGATAAGCCTTAAACTCCTCATTTGATGATGCTCCTGAAAACACAATCATCCCTCTTATCAAAAAAACTAAAAATAGAGAAACAAAGAAAAACAACTGAAAATACATAGCTTTTCTAAGCTTTGTAATTTTATGCGATTGATTTCTATTCACTTTCCTAAGTCGCTGAACTTCCTTATCTGAAGCTTCTTGCCGTAGTTGGTGCTTTCTATTTTCAAATTCAAATTCCTGAGGAGTCATGTAAATTATTATGTTATGTTAAAAAATCCCTTAAAATTAAGAAAAATCTTACTATTGCATTGACATTAAATAGAAATCAATGCAAAAATCATGTATTTTACTTTCTTTTACTATTGAATAACTTCATTTAACACTTCTAATATACTAGGATAGGTATTTTGATAAATAGGACCCAATTGATTGAGACCTCTCCATTCTGCAATCTGAATATCCTCTTCTAATTGCGGTTTTGGAATAGTATCACCATCAAAAGTCATCTCATACCAAAACGTCTTCTTCAAAATTAACTTTGATTTTAACCAATAAGTATGATATGTAGGAGAAAGTGGTTTTACAATCTTAAGTGGAGTAATTGAACACTCTTCTTCAACTTCTCTTATTGCAGTTTCTTCAATAGACTCGCCTTTTTCAGCTTTTCCTTTTGGTAAATCCCAAACCCCAAGCCTATGAATAAATAATAATTCGCCTTGATTGTTTTTTACAACTCCTCCGGCAGCATGTATCACCTTAAAACATTCAGAGAACAATTCTAATAATTCATTTAAATCATGATGATAAATAAAAGCACTCTTTATCTCTTCTTTACTCTCAAAATGATTAATAAAATCTTTTAATTCCTTTTTATTAGAATACTTAAAAATAGCACCAAAATTGCTATTTAAGTCACGTTCAATATTGTTAGTTAAAAAAACAATTCTATCCTTGAAAAAAACTTTATACATTTGTCGCATGGAAAAAGTATCAGAAACTATAGCAAAACAATTGTTGCAAATTAAGGCAATTAAATTGCAACCAGCAAACCCATTTACATGGGCTTCAGGATGGAAATCGCCAATTTATTGTGATAATAGAAAAACTTTATCATATCCTGAAGTTAGGGATTACATAAAATCTAGTTTTGTTTCACTTGTTAATGAATTGTACCCAGAGGCAGAAGTAATTGCCGGTGTTGCTACTGGTGCCATCGCACAAGGAGCACTTGTTGCCGATGAATTAAAAAAACCTTTTGTATATGTTCGTTCCTCTCCCAAAGGTCATGGTATGGAGAATCTAATTGAAGGTGATATTCAACCAGGTAAAAAGGTTGTTGTTGTTGAAGATTTAATTTCAACCGGAGGTAGTAGTTTAAAAGCTGTTGAAGCATTAAGAGCTGCGGGTTGCGAAGTTCTTGGTATGGTGGCAATTTTTAGCTATGGGTTTCAAACTGCAGTGGATAACTTTACAGCAAAAGAAGTTAAAATAGATACTTTAAGTAATTATCAGACTTTAATTGAAGTAGCTGTTGAATCTGGTTATGTTTCTGCTGATGACATTAAAACACTTGGCAATTGGAGAACAGATCCTGCAAATTGGGGTGTTTAATAAAGTTTATAAAAAATAATATATATTGGCTCATTTGGATTTTCATCTTTATGAGCTTTTTTATGAGTAGGTTATGACAAAATTTGAAAGCGACATAAAAAAAACATCCCAAAAGGACGAAACTGTATTTTCCTTTATTTCAAACTTCAATAATTTTCAAAACCTGATTCCTCAGGATAAAATTACAGATTGGCAAAGTACTGAGGATTCATGTAGGTTTAAGGTTGATGGTATTGGAGATGCAGGATTAAAAATAATTGACAAAGAACCTTTCACCACTGTTAAATATTCAACAGATGGTAAAGTTCCTTTTAATTTTTACTTGTGGGTGCAATTAAAACAAGTAGCCGAAAATGATACCAGAATAAAACTAACCATCAAGGCAGATTTAAATCCTATGATGAAAATGATGGTTAGCAAGCATGTCAAAAAGTTTTTAAACATGTTGGGTGATGCTATTGCAAACTATCACTACCCAAACAATTAAATTAAAAACTCAACTTCTTTAAACGAGTAAGTAAACTTTTGACCATCCTCTTTTGATAATATTAATTGCCCGTATTCAGATATACCCTCAATACGGGCATTAAATTGTCCTTTCTCATCCTTAAAGGCATGAAAACCTTCTTTCCAAAATAAACAATCAAGATATTGAGTATTTATAGCACTATATCCCTCATTTTTAACTTCTGAGTATAAATTATAGATACACGTTAATATGTCATCGAACATCTTGTCCAAATCAAATTCTTTTTTTGTAATATTTTTTAAAGACACAGGATTGGGGGCATCACTATAAAATACTTCCTGATTAATATTTAAGCCAATTCCAACTACTGAAGTACCGATAGCATTGGTATAAAGCGCATTTTCAATCAATATACCGCCAATCTTTAAATCTTTATAATAAATATCATTTGGCCATTTAATGGCAAAATCATCAGAATAAGCTGATAAAACCTTTAAAATACCCAAACAAACAATTTTAGAAATAACAAATTGGTCTTGCGCTAATATAAAATCCGGGGTCAACAACAGACTAAAGGTTAAATTTTTACCCACTTCACTCTCCCAGGAATTTCCCTTCTGTCCTTTCCCAGCAGATTGATGATTTGCAATAATAACATGATACTCAGAGAGGCCCCCTGAAAGTAAAGATTTCATCTTTTCATTTGTAGAAGGCAAATTAGCATACCTTTCCACATTAAAATTAGCATTCTTTGTCATACCTCTATATTAAACAAGACATTTTGGCACTAAAAATTATACGGCAACATTATTGCGTAAAAGTAGTTACTAATTGTAAAAACAAAAAAGTAGTATCTTTGTATTTTTCTAGTACTTTAGCAAAAAATACAAACTAAATAAATCATATAAAAGAGAATTATATTAATGATAGATCAAGAAAATACTTCAACTGAACAATTGGTTGATACCATTGTTGAAGGTATTCAGGAAAAAAAAGGCACAAATATTGCAATTTTAGACATGAGAAAAATTGATGGTAGTATTTGTCAATTTTTCATTATTTGTGACGGGGACAGTAACACGCATGTTGATGCAATTGGTAATTCTGTGGAAGATTATGTGAGAAAAAAAATCAATGATAAACCATTCCATATTGAAGGTAGAGAAAATGCTGAATGGATTCTTGTAGATTATGTAGATGTTGTAGTACATATTTTTCAGAAACCAATCAGAAGCTTTTACAATCTTGAAGATTTATGGGCCGATGCAAAACGTACTGATATTGAGAACCTTTTCTAGTTCTAATAAATTTCATTTATCTAATGAGCGAAAATAACAATCCAAAAAAAGAACCTACCAATACAGGAGGTGGGAACAGCAGCAATACGCCCAAAATACCAAAGTTTAACGGCTATTGGATTTATGGGATTCTTTTATTGCTATTTCTGTCATTCTTTTTAATGAACCAGAATGAAGCTGTTAAAACTATTCCTTATAGTAAATTTAAAGACACAATTTTACCATCAGGTGATATAGAGTTAATTACAGTTGTTAAAAATACTGGCCTAGTTGAAATTACACTAAAGAAAGATGCCATCAAAAAATATGAAACAGAGTTTGGTGACAGCTATCAGGCAATAATTGAAAGAGGGCCTCATTTTGCAACTGAAATTCTTTCTATAGATACATTTTACGCAGATTTAAGAAAAATAGAAGTTGATAAAGGAATTTCTATTCCAATAACAATTGAGCAACGTTCTAATTACTTTACCGAAATTATAGGCTTTTTATGGCCATTAATTCTTGTTCTTATCATTTGGATTCTGGTTTTCAGAAGAATGGGTGGACAAGGTGGTGGTGGTGGAGCCGGAAACATTTTTAACGTTGGTAAATCCAGAGCTAAAGTATTTGACAAGGAATCAAATATTAACGTTAACTTTTTAGATGTTGCTGGTTTAGCCGAGGCCAAACAAGAATTGGAAGAAATTGTTGAATTCTTAAAAAAACCGGAAAAATACACTAATCTTGGTGGTAAAATCCCTAAAGGCGCACTTCTTGTAGGCCCTCCGGGAACAGGTAAAACATTACTTGCAAAAGCTGTAGCAGGTGAAGCTAATGTACCTTTCTTTAGCATGTCGGGTTCTGATTTTGTTGAAATGTTTGTAGGTGTTGGTGCTTCAAGAGTTAGAGATTTATTTAAGAAGGCGAAAGAAAAAGCTCCTTGTATAGTGTTTATTGATGAAATAGATGCAATTGGTCGTGCAAGAGGAAAAAGTCCTAGCATGGGAGCAAATGACGAAAGAGAAAATACCCTAAACCAACTATTAACAGAAATGGATGGTTTTGGGACAAACTCTGGGGTAATTATACTTGCAGCAACAAACCGTGCAGATATTCTTGATAGAGCATTGATGAGAGCAGGTAGATTTGATCGCCAGATTCTTGTTGAATTACCAGACATCAAGGAACGTAAACAAATATTTGATGTACATCTTCGTCCACTAAAACTAAGTGATGATGTTAAATCAGATTTCTTAGCGAAACAAACACCTGGATTTTCTGGAGCTGACATTGCCAATGTATGTAACGAAGCTGCCTTAATTGCAGCCAGAGGAGATAAAAAAATTGTTGAGAAAGATGACTTTTTAAGTGCTGTAGATAGAATTGTTGGAGGTTTAGAGAAGAAAAACAAGATCATTTCTACTGATGAGAAAAAAGCCATTGCATATCACGAAGCAGGTCATGCAGCAACCAGCTGGTTACTTGAGTATGCACACCCATTGGTAAAAGTAACTATTGTTCCTAGAGGTAAAGCACTAGGGGCAGCCTGGTATTTACCTGAAGAAAGACAACTTACTACAACAGAACAGATGCTTGACGAAATGTGTTCTACTTTAGCAGGTAGAGCTGCCGAAGAAATTGAGTTTGGCAAAATTTCAACAGGAGCATTAAATGACTTAGAGAAAGTAACAAAACAAGCCTATGCCATGGTTACTTATTATGGTATGAGTAAAAAGATGGGTAATATAAGTTACTTTGATTCAAGCGGACAGAATGAATACGGTTTTACAAAACCATATAGTGAAGAAACCGCTAAGTCGATTGATGAGGAAGTTTCAAAAATTATTGAGGAACAATATCAAAGAGCAAGAAACATCCTTATTGAAAATAGAGAAAAACATGCTGAACTAGCAAATCTGCTTCTTGAAAGAGAAGTTATATTTAGTGAAGATTTAGAAACTATTTTTGGTAAAAGAAAAGTTAGTAAACATCTTGTTCAGTTGGAAGACTCACAAGAAGAGATAAAAGAGCCTAAAGCTGAAGTTAAAACTGAAGACATTAAAACTTCAGAGGAAGATAATTCTCCAGAAAAAGAATCTCAAGAATAATTCAATTCATATAAAGAGGAAAAGCTTTTAACTTTTCCTCTTTTTTTATACTTTAGTATCAACCAACCAATCTCTAATTATCAATAAAACAGTATTAAAAGTTAAATACTGCCACTCCAGATCAACCATTCAAACGCTACTTCTAAATAAACAATAAAAGAAATTTTAGTTTTTATAAAAAAAAAGATTGTAAATTAAGTAAACTACTTATTTTTGCACCGATATTAAAAAAGGCAAATGAATAATTTTTGGCAACGCACTTTAACTGGAATTCTTTTTGTAATTGTTTTAGCAGGAGGTATATATTACCATCAATTATCTTTTGCTACAATCTTTCTTCTTATAGTAGTTGCAGGCATTCATGAAATGTCAATTCTTTTTTCAAAATCAGAAAATAAAGTTGACTTATTTACAACTTCTTTTTTAGGTATTTATATTTTTATATCTACTTATCTAATTCAGGCAAAAATATTCGATTCATCAGCCTATTTAGCCATAATACCCATTGTAGCATATATTTTTATAAAAGAATTATTCCTGCAAAATAAAGCTCCATTAACTAATATAGCACTAAGCCTACTTACCGCTTGTTACATTGCACTACCTTTTGCCTTAATTAATATATTGGCATTTCAGAATGGTCAATACAACTTTCATCTTCCATTGGCAATATTTATTTTAGTGTGGATTAATGATACAGGAGCCTACTTATCTGGAATTACCTTAGGAAAGCATAAATTTTTTGAAAGAATCAGTCCAAAAAAAACATGGGAAGGAACAATTGGAGGCTTTGTTTTAACAATAGGAGCATCTTATATTTTATCATTATTTTGGAATGATATGAATCTTGTTCAATGGCTATTCTTTGGAGCTATTACTTCAACAATGGCTGTTTTAGGGGATTTAGCTGAATCGATGTTTAAAAGAAGTATTGGAGTAAAAGACTCAGGTACTATCCTTCCGGGACACGGAGGAATTTTAGATAGATTTGATGCCGTATTATTTGCCATACCAATGGCTGTATTTTATATAGAACTATTTGTAAGATAAAAATTATGACAATTCACAAAGAAGGCTATAAAACTATTTTAGTTGCCTTTATTATTGCAATTGCTATTATTGCCACATGTTATTATACAATTGATAATAGCATCATTAGAAATTCCATTGACGGAGTAGCAGGATTGCTTTTTATTCTTATTGTGAATTTCTTCAGAAGTCCTGAAAGAATTTGCAAACCAATTGACAACGCAGTTATCACTCCCGCAGATGGTGAGGTGGTTGTAATTGAAGAAGTTGACGAACCCGAGTATTTTAAAGCAAAATGCAAACAGGTTTCTATTTTCATGTCTCCTTTTAACGTACATGTTAACTGGTTTCCTGTTAGTGGACAGGTTTTATATTCAAAACACCACAGCGGAAGATTTATGGGAGCATACCTTCCCAAATCATCCACTGAAAACGAAAGAACATCGGTTGTTATAAAAACAGAAGATGGGAAAGAAATCTTAGTTAGACAGGTTGCTGGTGCTATGGCTCGTAGAATTGTTTGCTATGCCAAAGATGGAATGAAAGCTAAACAAGGTGCTCAAATGGGTTTTATTAAATTTGGTTCCAGACTTGATTTATATCTACCTCTTGACGCAGATATCAAAGTTAAAATTGGAGATAAGGTTACCGGAACTCAAACTACAGTAGCTTTTATTTAAGATGTAAAGAAATAAAATGATATTATATCAAAAAGTCGGGTTTTTCCCGACTTTTTTTATATCCCAACGTATTAAGCACTATTGTGAAAAATTAATACTACGTTTTATACAGATCACAAAAATCTTTCAATAAAAATACAGTAATCTATTCATTTACAATTGGATAAATAGACTTATACCAATTAAATTACAAGATGATTGACAAAGGCATCGTTGTATAATTCATTATGAGTGATTGACATTATTGTTTCTGGTTTTAATTCATTCTGGACAAAGTCATGTAACCATTTTTTGACATTTGATAGTTTTTCAAACACTTTGTTTTTAAATTTTTGTTTTATGTAATGCCATATCTTTTCAGATGGATTAAGTTCGGGACTGTATGGTGGTATGCGTATTAGTTTTATATTTTCAGGAATATCATATTGCTGTAAAGAGTGGAATCCTGCATTGTCAATAATGATGACCTTGAGTTCTTTAGGTTTATGTTTTGAGAATTCAACCAAATATTTGTAAAATATTTCGCTTGTGGTTCCTTCTATTTCATAAACAAAAGCATCACCGTCTATAGGGGAGAAACTACCATATAAGTAAGTGTTTTTAAAGGCATGTTGATAACGAACAATTGGCTTAACTCCCTTTGCTGTTAAACACCTGCCTGTGTGCGTCATTAATCCAAATCTACTTTCATCCTGAAAGTATAAATTCACACTATCATACTTATCTTTAATTAGACTGATTCTAATGTTGGTTAAAAGATTAGGTAGTTTTTTTAAAGGCCTGTATGGCCTGTTCATCTTTTTTGTAATGTGATTTTCGGGGTTCTTTCAATTTGGTTTTGAAGTGACGGATTAAGTATGTTCTTAATGTGTTGTATTTCAATTCAATACCATAGTTTTCTTTGACCCATACGACAGCATCCCAGTAACCCAAAAGTGGATTGTCTGAATCGTATACTTTTTTTGCCAAGCCGTCATGGACATATTTGGGAACGCTACTTCTTCTGGCTCCTCCGTTTGAGATGCTTAGCATAGCTTCAAGTCCTGACTCTTTGTATACTCTTGTCCACCTATCCAGACTGGCAATTCCTACTCCTAAGTGGTTAGCTAAATCTATTCGACGTTTAAACTTTTCTTCCTTGGTGAGTATTAGACTCTGAATACGAGTTTTTAACCTATGGTTATTTTCCTTTTTTCGAAGGTTTCTCAAATATTTAATGTCCTCTTTTATATTTATTTCTGCTTGTTTTGGCATACTATAAAGATAATAATTATATCAATCAAATGGAAATATATTTGGTATTACAACTCACCTCACTTACCTTACAAAACCACCCCATAAATCATCCGAAAAAGGCAGTTTAACCTAAATCTACGAGCAAAAAAAAAAGAGTTAAGACTATTTCGTCTTAACTCTTAATATTTCGTAATGAATTTGCTTAATTTAACAAATCATTTAATTTCTCATCCAAAATTCTACCAAATAAGTCCTTACCAATTATTTCACCTTTTTTACTAATCAAATAGTTTGCTGGCAATTGCTGAACATTATAGATTCTTGCAGCATATGAATCTGTAAACTGAAGATCACTGACATTAATCCATGGTAATTTATCATTTTCAATAGCACCCTCCCACAAAATCTTACTTCTATCTAATGAAACCTGATATATCTCAAAACCTTTTGATTTATACTTGCTATATATCTTTAACAAATTCTTATTCTCATTACGAGACTTGTCATCCCATGAAGCCCAAAACGAAAGCAATACCATCTTCCCTTTTAGTGAAGATAATTTTACTTTTTTACCATAGATATTTTCCTCCTCAATATCAGGAAACGAAGAAGCTTGCGTTTCAAATTGTTTTTGCATTTGCTCCAGCTTCTTTTCTTTATGTATTCCCAATACAAAATTCTTTAATTGTTGGGATCTCGCACATTCCGGATAATAGACATCCAAACTTGTTGCTACTGTTGAAAATAAGTTCAGGTCCTTTTTGTTATATGGATTTAAAACCAAAGTACCATCATCATATCTTTGAAATACAGCATAATAACTAGCAAAAGACTTTGGATTTGCCATTACAAAATCATTTACAAAATCTTTCTGATTATTAGCTACATCCTCAATTTTATGACGAACTCGATCTAACGCGGACTTATCATCTTTAGCAATCCCCTGATATACATTCACCAAACTATCTAAAACAACCTTAGTTTTTTCAAGTTTAGTATTTAAAACCTTAATATATTTTGAACCAAGAGAATTTTTAACTGTATAATTTTTCGCTAAATTTTCTGCATCACCCACTATTTCAACTCTCTCTGTAGTATCAGCTAACAGCGTCACAAAATTATTATCAGAAAATTTCAATAAATAGAATGTTGGATATTCTAATTTGGGAAGAGAGAATTTAAACTTTCCCTTATCATTAAGCTTAACAGAATCAATAGCTACCTCACCATTTAAATTTAATTGATTCAAATATAAAATCTGATCAGTACCATTTGATATTTTCCCACTAATTCTAAGATTATCTTTATTAGAACAAGCTGAAAAGAAGAATATAATTCCTAAAAATAAAATAATGCGGTTCGTATTCATTTGTTATATTTTGTGTGATTCGAGCTTAATAATTATTAATTTTTGCCTATTTTCTTGGGCGCCCAAATATATTAATAATTTTTAAGAAAATTACTGACTCTTTTTTCCAACTCAGTACTCCATACATCCCTGGCAATAATTTTTCCATCTGAATTTACTAAAAAATTAAATGGCAACGATCTTACTCCTAACTCCTGTAAATCAGCAGACGCTATTCCAACTGTATCAATTAAATGCCAATAATTGCTTTTTAATTTACTAATGTTATCACGCCACTGATCCATATCCTTTTCATAAGCAACCATTAAAGTTTTTAATCCTCTTGCCCCATATCTCTTTTGTATCATACTCACATCATTAAACCTCATCTCATTCTTTTGATTCAGGCTATCATTCCAAAATACAATGTGAATGAGTTTTGCATTGATCTTTTGCAGAGGCAAACTATCATTCCAATTTGTTCGAGCTTTTAACCCAATTAAACGCTCTCCTTCGGAATATCGTTCCTTGGCTCGTATTGCGGCATATGCTTTCGTTAAACTTTTATCATAATCTCTAAACAAAGGTTCCAGATTTTTATCTTTTGTCAAATTTTCAGCATTTTCAAGAAACAATTTTAAATCTTTTTCAAGGGAGAAAATGGTAATATTACTTGTTTTTTGATTTAACATCTTCCATATAACAACCTCATTGTTCACATCTTTTATAATATCAAAACTGGCGACTCTATATACATTAATAATACTATCTTTTCTTTTTAGCAGGTCTTGATAGAGAGAATCGGTATCATCTGTCCCAATTAAGGATTTAAATTCTCCAGTAATATTATTTATTTCCTCCTGAAATTGAATTTCATTACTTTCAATTTGCCAAAATGCGTTCATTACTTTTGAATTCTTACTGTGGCAAGATTCTCTAATATTCTTTGCATCAATTTGCAATTGAATAAAATCATTCGGTTCCAAAAACAGATTTATTTTTGATCCATCATGAAATACTAAAGAATAAAATGCAGGAACATCTACACTTTCCTGATAAATTCTAAAATTTCCCTCCTCATTAATTACAATAGTATCTAACAATAATGCTCTATCACTTTGTTTATAAAAAAGAATTTCAGAATTGGTATGATTCAACAAAACTCCATCAACTACCGGAACTTTTTGCTCTATTGATTCTTTGCAAGAAAAAAGAACAAACATTGAAAGTATTCCAAGCAAATAGTATCTCATTTCCTATTTATTTAAGCAATTATAATCCAACAATACAGTCTTCAAAAAATCATTTGAAGACTTATCCACCACATCAATATTCAATTTCTTTTGAATAGCTCTTCGAGTTTTGTTTACAATAATTTCTATGCTTTCAGAATCAGCATTATTTTTTAACGATGTTAGTTTCAATACTTCTTTAAGGGTATTGGCATCATCATCATTTAACATGTTTACTTGTGGATATCTTACTTCGTAATCTTGAGGAACTTCGAGATAACTGGTATCAGTAAATAAATTGGCTTTACTTAATTTAACAACAGTTGTTCCAGCAGTTAAATCACCTAAACGCTGAGATTTATTTGTTAATATAACGGTTAATATGGCAACGCTACCTAATAATAACCAATTATCAACAATACGAAACAACCATCTTATTATACAAGTCCCTAATGTCAATTCGCTTCCATCAAGTTTAGCTACTTTTATTTTAAATATCATCTTCCCAAACGACTGTCCATTTAAAAATAACTCACAAATTAAACTGTAAAATACAATTGGCAATGTAAAAACTATATGCCACACCTCTAAACCACCTGCTCGTCCTAAAATTAAAAACCAGGTTAAATTCCATAGTAACATAATTAGCAAGTCAAATCCATAAGCGAGTATTCTATCACCAACACTAGCTGATTTAAATTCAAGATCTATATTCTGAGTAGTTTCAATGTTTAGGTATTCCATGCTGATTTTTGATCACGAGATTTTAAAATAAAGTTTCTCAAATGTAACAAATTTGATGTGATTAACTATATTTGAATTTCCAAACAAAAAATTTTATTAATTGCATTAAATATTGATGGGATAGCTGAAATATGTGTATTTTGCCTAACTGAATTATGAAAGAGATTACTTTTATTAATAGAAATAAAGATCGTTGGAAGAATTTTGAAACAAATATTAAATCACCCTCCAGCATAAATCCTGACGATCTGGCAGATCAATTTATTCAGTTAACTGATGATTTATCGTACGCAAAAACCTTTTTCCCAAAATCACCTACAATCTCGTACCTTAATTCTTTAACTATTCAAACTCATCAACAGGTTTATAAGAATAAAAAGGAAAAATCGAATCGCTTTAGTACATTTTGGAAAAAGGAACTCCCACTAGAACTTTTCCAAGCCAGGAAATATTTCTATATATCCATTATCATATTCTTAATTTCGTTTGCTCTGGGAGTTGTGTCTGCAATTAACGACGATGGATTTATCAGATTAGTTACCAGTGACGAATATGTAAACACCACACTTGACAATATTGAAAAAGGTGATCCCATGGGAATTTATAACAGTACCGGGGAATTTGAAATGTTTTTTAGGATCACGTTTAATAATATCAAAGTATCATTTATAGCTTTCATATTTGGAATTTTAACACCAATTGCTGTTGGATTTATCCTTTTTCACAATGGAGTAATGTTAGGATCATTTCAAACATTCTTCTATTTAAAAAACCTATTTGCCATATCAACCCTTACTATTTATATACACGGTGCTCTTGAAATACCAGGGATAGTTCTTGCTGGTGGTGCCGGAATAATTTTAGGTAACAGTTATTTGTTCCCTGGAACATATCCAAGAATTGTTTCGTTACAAAAAGGAGTTAAAAGAGGTTTAAAAATTATGTTAGCCTTAGTTCCTGTTTTTATCGTAGCGGGATTTTTAGAAAGTTTTGTAACAAGACACTATGAAACAATGCCTACAATACTGAACCTTGCAATAATACTTTGTTCATTATCTTTTATTGTTTGGTATTTTTTCATTTTTCCAATAACAGTACATAAAAAATTAAATGTAATTACAGATTCAAAAGCATAATTTATAATGAACCAGGAAAGAATTGAACTTAAAAAGAAACGTACTTTTAGTGATGTATTGAATGCTACATTTGTATTTATTAAACAGGAGTATAGATTATTCTGGAAAATGATTTTTTTATATGCAGGTATTCCTGTTCTAATTTACTCCATTTTTAGCACCGTATATTTCAGAAACACCTTCAATCAGATTATAAAAATATTTTCCAACCCACAGCAGGCTCAACAATATGGTCAAAACCTATCTGGAGAAATAATATTAATATACATACTTTCAATTGTAATGTATTTATTTTTTTATGGACTCACCTATGCGTACATTGTGCAATATACAAACAATGATAAAAAAGTAGATTCCTTACACAGCGTATGGTCCTTATTCACTCATAAATTTGGTGCATTATTGGGCTACTCATTATTAACAATACTAATGGTTGGATTTGGATACGGAATCATAGTGCTATTTATTGGAGCTATAGGCAACCCTATTATAACTGGAATTGTAGGTTTCATAACCTTTTTGGTTTTAATGTATGTTATGATTGTATTTTCATTTATTTTAATTGTAAAAGTAAATGAAGATGAACCTTACCTTGAGTCTGTGAGAAGATGCTTTTATTTAGTAAAAGGACATTGGTGGGAAACATTTGGTTTAGTACTAATTGCAGCAATTATTGGATGGGCATTAAGTTTAGCACTTACCATTCCGCTAACAACTTATGTTACGGCCAAAGGATTCCTTTCTGATTCTAAAAATATTGACATGGTTCCCGCCATAATTGTTTCTGTTGCATCAACGATAACAACAATTATTTCTACACCTATTCTACCTTTAATACTATCATTCCAATATTTTAGTTTATGCGATCATAAGGATAATTCATCTCTAATTGATAGAATAAAAAACATCAACCAAAGTTCAGAAGAATAAATGCTAAAACACTACCGCATATTACTTTTAACACTATTCCTGATTTCTGGTTTCACATTTTTTGGACAAAGGGAAGCCATAATTGATACATCAGAAGTTGTTTACAGACACCCATCTGCTGAAAAAATTGACGCATACAAACAGATGAGTGAGTATAAATATGACAGGTTTGAAGCTCCTGAATCCCTGTGGGACAAAGTGTTAAAATGGTTTTTGGGTTTATTTAAAGATATTGGTATTGAGCCCAATGTAGTTAAATATTCTCTTATTGGTATTGGTGTTTTAATATTGGTATTTATTGTACTAAAACTATTGGGAATAAAACCCTCTGGATTATTTATTTTTAAACACGATACTAAAGTAACTCAGCTTAATTTTAAACAAAGCGACGAAGATATCTACAATCAGGATTTGGATAAAGTACTTCTCCTAAGCATAAGAAACAAGGCTTATAGAGAGGCTGTAAGACTCCAATATTTAATATGTCTTAGACATTTGGATCAAACCAAGAAAATTGACTGGAAACCCTGGAAAACAAATCATGATTATTATTACGAAATAACAGATAAAAAACACAACAAGGATTTTAGGCAACTTGTAACCAACTATGAATATGTTTGGTATGGACAGTTTCCTGTAGATACTAGCTTATTTACTGAAATTCAGAATCAGTTTGAGTCTTTTATGTCCTTTGACAAACACAAATAGGATATGGCAAATAATAAAAACAAATATCTACTTTGGGGAATAGTTGCTGGTTTCATCCTTTATCTGGTAATACTAATTTTAAACCCCAAACCAGTTGATTGGAGTTTAAGTTTTTCTAAAGATGATGATATTCCATATGGAAGTAAGATTCTGTTTAATGAATTAGAAACAGTCTTTGACTCTTCTGATATTTACACTTGCCATTCTCCAATGTATAATTACATTGATAATGATAGATTTGATGAGTATGATGATGCATCTTTTATTTTTATAAATACAGCTTTTACACCTGCTGATATTGATTTTAATAAATTATTAGATTGTGTAAAAAATGGAAGTAACATTTTTGTTGCTGCCTCATCATTTTCAAAAAACATAATGGATTCACTTAATTTCAAAGTAGAATCCAATATTAATATATATACGGGTATAAATGACTCCATTAACTTAAACTTTGTAAACTCAAAACTTAAAAACGAAACTGGTTATACATACAGAAGAGCCTACTCAAAAAACTTTTATACAAAAATAGACACATTAAAGTCTACAATTCTGGGAGAAGTAAAAAACAAGGGAACCAACTTTATTAAAGTGAAATATGGAGACGGCTATTTCTTTATAAACTTAAATCCACTTGTTTTTACAAATTTTAATGCTCTTCTGGATGATAATTACGAGTATGTATTTAAATCCCTATCCTATTTACCTCGAAATACAAAAGTAATTTGGGATGAATACTACAAAGGTAAACCCAAACCTTCAAGTTCATTAGTAAGGTACATTCTTTCGCAAAAAGCATTAAAATACGCATGGTATGTATTATTATTTGCCATAACTATGTATTTAATATTTGGAGCAAAAAGAGTTCAACGACGAATACCAATTGTTGAACCGCCAAAAAATACCACATTAACTTTTATTGAAACCATAGGAAGACTCTATTTTAAAAGGAAAAACCATTTAGATCTGGCTCAAAAAAAATTTAACTATTTCCTGGAATTTCTTCGTACAAAATATTTTATAAATACATCTGCTATTAATGATGATTTAATAACAGAAATATCTAATAAGCTGGATCTACCAGAAAAAATTATTAGAAAACTTTTTTCACAGGCCGAACGATTAAGAATGAATATTTCATATACAGAAGAGGACCTTGAACAACTCAGTAGAAACATTGAGTTTATTTATCAAAAGTGTAATAAATCAAACTGATCATAAAGAAACATCAATCAAATGGAAAATAATACACCTTTTGAAAGCAGACTGAATTTAGATGAATTAAATAAAGCTGTTTATCAGATAAAAAATGAAATAACTAAAGTTATTGTAGGACAGGAAAAGATTATTGACCTAATGTTAACTGCACTTTTAGCAAATGGTCATGTTCTTTTAGAGGGAGTACCAGGAATAGCTAAAACTATGCTTTCTAAATTATTAGCTAAAACTATCTCAACAGACTTTTCCAGAATTCAGTTTACACCTGATTTAATGCCTTCGGATGTATTAGGTACAACAATATTTAATTCCGGCACTTCATCATTTGAATTTAATCAAGGACCTATATTTTCTAATCTTGTTTTGATAGATGAAATCAATCGTTCTCCAGCCAAAACACAATCGGCTTTATTCGAAGTAATGGAGGAGCGTCAGGTGACCATTGATGGAGAATGTAGAGAAATGAAACCTCCATTTATAGTATTTGCAACACAGAATCCTGTTGAACATGAAGGTACTTACAGATTACCCGAAGCCCAATTAGATCGTTTTTTATTTAAGATTGAATTGGATTACCCAAATCTTGAAGAGGAAATTCAAATCATTACGAATGCACAAACCAGAAAAACCCAAAAGGAATTAGAGCTGGTTAATGCTGTAATAAAAGCTGAAGAAATTGTTAAATATCAGGCACTGGTTAAAGAGGTAATTGTTGAACAGGATTTGATCAGATACATCGCTCAAATTGTAGATAAAACAAGAAAATCAAACAGTATATTCCTAGGCGGAAGTCCAAGGGCATCATTAGCTATATTAAATGCAGCTAAGGCATTTGCTGCTATTGAAGGAAGGGATTTTGTGACACCTGAGGACATTAAATTTGTATTAACTCCGGTTTTAATTCATCGTGTAATTTTAACACCTGAGAAAGAAATGGAAGGAGTAAGTACACAACAAGTTATTCAACAAATTATTGACTCGGTTGAAATTCCAAGATAAAACCTGAATCGTATATGCGTAATTTCTGGAGATCACTTTTTTTAACTCATCGTTTTTTTGCAGGTTTAGCAATAATCGTTGTTCTAATGATATTAGGGCAATATTTTCAGTCCATTTTTATATTAACGCAATTACTATTTGCTCTGTTTATTGCACTTTTTGCCGTTGATTTTATATTGCTTTACCACAAGGGAAGCCAAAATAAAATTCAAGGGAAAAGACAATTACCTGAGCGTTTTTCAAACGGTGACTTAAATAATGTTCAACTTTCATTTAATAATTATTTTGGATTTAAGATTAAAATTAAAGTCATTGATGAACTACCTATACAATTTCAAAAACGAGATTTTCTTGAAGTTTTTCATCTAAAAGCATACGAAGAAAAAAGCTTTAGTTATGAAGTACGCCCTGTTACTAGGGGAGAATATCATTTTGGCGCACTAAACATCATAATCAACACGCCATTATCGTTACTTTCCAAACGATATATATTTGATGAGGATGCAATGGTAAAAGTATATCCATCATTTATAGAAATGCGTAAGTTTGAATTATTAGCTATTTCAAATCGTTTGACAGAAATAGGGATAAAGAAAATTAGAAAGATTGGTCACCAAATGGAGTTTGACCAAATTAGAGACTACATAACTGGCGACGATTACAGAACAATTAACTGGAAGGCCACTGCCCGAAAAGGCCATTTAATGGTGAATCAATACCAAGATGAAAAATCTCAACAGGTATATAGCCTGATTGACATGGGACGCAATATGCAAATGCCATTTGAAGGAATGACGCTGCTTGACTATGCCATCAACACATCTTTAGTGCTTTCTAATATATCTATGCTTAAGCATGACAAAGCCGGACTAATTACATTTAGCAATAAAATACATTCAATGATTCCTGCTGCAAGAAATGGCAGACATATGCAGGCCATCATGGAAGTATTATACAATCAGCAAACAAACTTCAGAGAACAAAACCTGGAGTTTTTATATGCGCAAATTCGAAGAAAAATAACGCATAGGAGTTTACTAGTACTATACACAAATTTTGAAAGTTTGAGTTCTGCCCGAAGACAAATCCCTTTTTTACAAGCCATTGCAAAAACTCATTTGTTGGTTGTTGTATTTTTTAAGAACACTGAAGTTTCAAAAATTACCGAAAAACCGATACATAGTGTAGAAGATATTTATATTAAAACAATAGCCGAGAAATTTATTTACGATAAAAAATTAATTGTAAAGGAATTAAAGCAACATGGTATTCAAACCGTTTTAACTTCTCCGGGTGAATTAACTGTAAATACTTTAAATAAGTATCTGGAAGTAAAATCCAGGGGTATATTATAAGCTTCAAATTTTTATGTTTATAAAATAAGTCCTATGCTTATAGTATTTTAAAAATATAAGCATAAGACTTATGGAATATTGGATCAGCGATTTATTTTAAAAGTTCATTTAACTCTTCATATAAAGCTTCCCCTCTAAGATCATCTGAAATAACAATACCTTTTTCATTAACTAAAAATAATGCAGGAATAGCTTTCACCAAAAACAAATTATCAACATTATTATTATCCCACAAGTTAGGCCATACCATACCTTCCTGATCAAGAGCTTTTAACCATGGGGCTTGTTTTTGATCTATGGACACACTAACAATCTGTAAACCTTTGCCGGAAAACTCACTATAGATTCGTTTTAAATTTGGGATTTCTTTTCGGCAAGGAGAACACCACGACGCCCAAAAGTCTATTAATACATATTTCTTATTCTCTTTTAACTGAGAAAAAGAATGCATTTCTCCATTTTTATCTGGTAACTCAAAAGCAGGTACTTCTTTATCAACAAGTCTGGGAGGAAATAATTCTTTATAAACAATTTTTCCATAGTAACTATCTTTAGCCTCTTGTGAAAATGCATCATATAAAGGTTTTTGTTCAGGAGTAAAATAATTCATAGATTGCAACATAATCAGGGGGCCCCAAAATGAATCCTTATTTTTTAATATAGCATTATTAGTTGAACGTTCTACACCAGTAAAAAAATCATGCTCTGCCTTTTCAAATGCTTTATATTCGTCACTATTTCTAATAGAAGCAATTCCTGCTTCATCTTTATCTGCTCTAGCATTATTAAGCCTCTTTAAAACATCATCATATTTTTTAAAATAAGCCTCATATTCATCATTTAAAGAATCTTTAAAAGCCATTTTATGTAAATACATCTTATGTAAATCCGAACCTTTAACCAAAACATCAGAAAAATTATATACAGTATCCTCGCCTCGTTTAGAAATGGAGGCTGTGGCATTAACCTCTATTTTGGTATTTTCTGCCATCACTGTAATTATACTATACGAACTACTAACTTGTATATTAAATAATCTGGGTTCATCAAGCTTCTCTTTAAATAAGAAATGCCCATCTTTGACAATACATTCGGCCAAGGCTTTTTCATCGGTGTGAGTAGCTGCCGGTTTAAGTTCTAGTTTAGTTCCGTCTTCTAGCCCGGTTATTGATCCCTCAATACTAAATCCGGAATCAGCTTGCTTACACGAAAAACAGATAACAAATAAAAAGATTGAATAAACTGCTAACGCAAAATTGTGCTTTATTTTTTTCATATAATTATAATTTATTTTCATTGTTCACATAGAACTCGCCAATTTTGTCATCCTCGTATGTGAGAACTCTTTGACTTCGTCCATCTAACGATTCTCTTGGCTTGTTTCATAACCTTAATTGATTAATAGAGAAAAGATAATAGTCATCAATAAAAATACTACGATGACTATTATGCAATATACAATTGCTTATTTTTCAACATTTTGTATTATACTTCCATTTCCCGGGTTATCAATTGCTCCCTGAGGAAAAGGCATTGTCCACATATGTGAATTTGGCAATAAAGTAAGAGTTTGTCCGTCATACTCTTTTGTTAGAGTTGTTGTATAAGTACCTTCATTATTCAAACGACGGATATCACAAAATGGAATCAAAGTTAAAATCAACTCATTTCGTTTTAATTGAATGATATAATTCATTGCCTGAGATTCAGTATCGGCTGACAAATCTTTATAATACGATGCTAAAATGCGTGTTTTACGAATGTCATTAACAATTTTCATGGCATTTCCAGATTCACCATTTCGGGCTAAACATTCGGCTTTTATTAATAATACTTCCACAGTAGTTATTCCACCATAATTAAAATACCCTTGAAGCGTAGCATAATAGTAAGCATCTGATCCTACAGTACGTAATTTCCATCTTGAAAGAAATCTGGCGTCTCCAGCTTCAAATTGCTTTGCTCTATCAATCAACAAGGGTTGTTCGTTAGATGAATAATAGGTACTTCCATGCCTGTAATTATAATTTTCAACATAATCAAAGCCCATCGGAGATGTTGTTCTAACATAAGAATCTGCATTTTCAATTTGAGATTGATATGTCTGGTAATAAGTCGTCCAATCATATAAATGATCATTTTCAGCAAGCGCTTTATTTGCATAAATAAGAGCGTTTGAATAATCTTTCATCTGTAAATACACCCTGGCATAAAATGCATAACATGTTGCTAAATCCGGATGCAAAACAGTAGCCGCCTCTTTAGGAAGATTAGGCAGTGCTTCGTCCAAATCACTTAAGATAAAATCATACATCTTTTGAATGGTTACCTGAGTATACGGTGCATTTACATCGGCACTTGTAATTAAAGGCACTGAAAGTTTACTATTGGCTGTGGCTTCATCATACGTATCGGCATAGTAGTTTAGTAAGTTAAAGTAAGTCATTGCTCTTAATACTTTAGCCTGCGCCCATACTTCATGTCTTTCATCATCAGTTGCTTCAGAGGCTGAAAGAGCATTTTCAATCACCAGGTTAAATGAATTAATCGCAGAATAACTCGCATAATATGTGGTTTCATCACTATTGTTTAATTCAACTCTGTCGGCGCTTTCGTCCCATAAATAATTGGCTTTATATAAAGGATAATACGAAAGACTCGATCCTGATATATATTTATCATTTAATAAAATAAGGGCTTGATTTACATCAACTCTATGACATCCATATTCATAACGAAGCATAGCTTCAAAATCGGCTAAAGTTTCGGGAATTTTTTCGCCTTTAGGTACAATGTCTAAATACTCATCGCACGATGTCAAACCAAAAGTAACCAGCAAGGCAGGAAATATCAATAATTTATATAAAAGCTTCATATACTAAATTTCTTACAGTTAAAAATTAACATTGATACCAAACACATAATTAGGAGATTTATATCCATTAAGCATATACTTAGCATCTTTACTTTTTGCCATAGTAAATACATTTTCCACATTAAAGTTTAAACGCGCATTTTGTATTTTCAATTTCGAACATAACTTTGTAGGAATATGATATGCCAATGATATATTGCTTAATCTAATATTTGAAGCATTTATAACGTTTACACTGGCATAAGAATAAGCCGAGTACAATCCATAACTAAAATCACTATCGTACTCAAAAACAGCACGAGGAACATCTGTTTTTAACTCGTCGCCGGGATTTTTCCAACGATTAGCAATCCGTTTATTAGTTGCTGAAATATTTGTCACATATCCACGTAAAGCACTATTGTATGAGTTGCTTAACATTGGCAGATTTGTATTACGAAGTTTGTGTCCTAATTCGAAGATAAACAATGCGGATAAATCAAAATTCTTATAAGTAAACGAAGTATTAAAAGATCCGCTATGTTTAGGTACGGTAGACCCAAGGTTTTCAATTGCTTCGAGCGTTGTTGGATTTGTTGAAACTTTGTTTCCCTCGGCATCATAAACCTGTGGCAAACCAGTTTCACTTAAACCAGCCCATTTATAACCGTAAATAGAACTATAAGGTGTGCCAATACGAGGGAATGAACCCGGATAGTCTAATTGTAAAAAATAAACAGGAGCTTCTACATTCACATAAGTTACTTCATTTTTATTATAAGCATATACAATCCCTGCATTCCATCCAAAATCTTTGTGTTTTATAATTGCACCACTCAACGAAAGTTCAACACCTTTATTAGTCATACCTCCATTATTGATAGTATAGGTTGAGTAACCCCAACCTTCTGTAGGAACCCCCTGTGAATTAGCTAATAAATCACTTCCTTTCTTTTTATAGACTTCAATAGTTCCGTTTAAACGTTGGTTTAGCACAGAAAAATCAATTCCAATATTTGTTGTGGCTGTTTTTTCCCATGACAATTGTGGATTAGGGCGAGACGAAACATAACCAAAAGTACCGCCAACATTTGTATTTGAGTAATAAACTGCCGTCATATAAGGAGCCGAGTCTTTAGCAATATTACCTCCAATACCATACGAAAATCTAAGCTTTAACATATTAATCCAATCAAGGTTGAAAAAATTTTCTTTATTAATATTCCAGCTTGCCCCAGCCGACCACGTAGGTTTATTTTGATACTTTTTATCGGTTCCCCAAAGGTTTGAACGATCCCATCTTAAACTACCCGTTGCAGTATAACGGTCATTAAAGGTATAACCAGCGTTACCGTACACCGATACAAAACGATTCACCAATTCTCGCTGCTGAGCAAAATTACTAGCATACATATATCCTCCTAAAATACTTCCCCCACCACTAATTAATGTTTTTTGATCAACCGGAGAAAAAGTCAACATATCAGGATCATAATTATATAGTGTATTATCGGTGTATTCAAGTTTTGCATGACGAATTTCTGTACCGGCAATGATGGTTAAATCATGCTTTTCCTGAAAGATCTTATGAATATCAACCTGTTGACGGAAGTTATAAGAATTAGAAAACTGATTTGCAGTTGTGTAAATATTACCATATGGCAGATTAAACACAGTTGCTCCGCTTGATGAAACAGAAGCCATGTTATTGACTAACGAACGTACAGTATAAGATTCTTCATCCTTTAATTGATGCATCCTATCGGTAGCGTACTCATACTGAAACATAGCATAATACTTTAACCACTCGGTAAAATTTAACTTTAGTTTAGCATAAGCACGATTAGAAAAATTCTTACTCTTTTTTATGCTGTAATCAAGCTCATCTAAGGGAGTTATATCCATATTATATAATCCATAAGTATCGATAGTATTTAAAGTTGATTCACTCAATCGTGATTCTGCAGTTGAAACATATGGATTACCATCCTCATCAACAAGGCTATTGTAGGGCTGATAAGTGAATCCCGGGCTTAATGCACTATAAGTTTGAGTGTTTCCTTTTTTATACATCATGTAAGTTCCTAAATCTACGGTCAACCATTCAGAAACTTTTGTTGAGTTGCGTAGATTAATACCAACAGACTGATCTTTAGTATTAATATCCTCAAAACGATTATTCTTATAGGTTACAGAAGCATTAAAAGAGTTTTTATCAGTGCCACTACCAATATTAAGGTTATATTGTTGATAAAAGGGATTCTGTTTAGCATACTTCTCAACGTCGTTATAATACTTGTATCCCATTCCTGATAACTTATCAAGCTGACTATTCATTTCTGATTCAGAAATATTCCCAGCATAACTATTTAATAACGCTTTCATTCCCAAACTGGTGAAAACGCCATTCGAAAGCAATGAAGAAGAATAATCGGTAGCACTTCCGTCAGTAGCCTGCAGTTTAGGATTGCCGCTTGCCCATTCGCGTTCCAGTTCAACAATATCATCCGAATTAGTAAAATTCCCGGTATAATAATTAAACGGCGAAACAGTAAAATTCGATGAAAAAGAAATACTTGCCTTGCCCTTTGATGCCTTTTTAGTTACAATAACAACAACACCATTAGCTGCTCTTGCCCCATAAATAGAAGTGGCTGCAGCATCTTTCAGCACTGTAATACTCTCAATGTCTTCAATATTTAAATCAGGTAAATTCTCCTCAATTCCACCAGATGAATTAAAACGAGTATTTTCAACCGGAAAACCATCGATAACATACAAAGGAGTTGTCATCCCATTCATAGAAGTAGCACCCCTTAAAATTCCACCCTGTAAACCAGGTATTCTTCCTTCAATTACTTTACCTATATCAACCAGACGAGTTGTTTCAATAGTTTCTGTATTTAACTTTGAAAAAGAACCGGTAGCTCTCTCCCTGGAAATACTTTGATAACCAGTAACTACAATATCATCAAGGTTATTAATGGCAGATGTTAAAGTAATATTTATAACCGTTTCGTTGGTAAAAGGAACTATTGCAGTTTCCATTCCGATAAAAGAAACTACAATAGTACCTCCTCCTTTTGGTATAGATAAACTATAATTACCGTCCATATCCGTAATAGTTCCTCGCACACTACCCTGCAACAATACATTTGCTCCAGGAATTCCCAAATTATCATCATCAACCACCTTTCCGGTAATAATAACATTCTCAGATTTAGGTGTTGTTTGAATTATTGGCTGAGGCATCTTTTTAAGAATAAAAACATCATCCTTTTTTTCAAAGGTTAATCCCTTATCCTTTAAAATTAGTTCCAAAACATCTTCCAGATCACCTTCTAAATTTACGCTCAGGTTTTTAAACTCACTAACCTGGTTTTCACTAAAAACAAAAACAAATTCTGTTTCACTTTGAATCTTCCATAATAATTCTTCCAAACTAATTCCTGATTCATTAATGGCAACCCGGCCATTCTGTGAAAATACATTTGCGTTAAGTTGCAAAAACGTTGCTAGTAACAAAACAGTAGTCAATTTCATAATCCTAACACATTTTTTCCATTTACCACTCCGTAGTGACAATAGATGAATGAATTTTTTCATACTTTTATATTTACGATTAATATTTTGCTGTGTTCCAACAGCATTTATTATGAGGGAGTGTTACCAGCACTCCCTTTTTTATTTTGAACTTACAATAATATTATTGTTATCGAGTTTAAATTTAACTTCACCAGTTGTTTCAATCATATTAATAATGTTCGCTATACTCTCATACCGTTTTATATACATTGAAAACTGAAGTTCTTTAAGCTTAGGATTTGTATAAAATATTTCAGTATTGTACCATCTCGATAAGTCATCTAATATTAAGCCCAAACTAGCACTTCTGTATAAAAACATATTGTTTTTCCACGCAGTAAAATTTTGAGCCTTCACACTAATTATAGTTGTCTTATCCTCAGAAATAACAGCCTGCTGGTTTGGTTCTAAGATATTACTCTGTCCATTAGATGATAATTGAATACTACCTTCACAAAGCGTCACAAGACTTTCTTTGCTTTTTTCGTATGCTTTAACATTAAAAGCGGTGCCTAATACTTTTATTCTATTGTTATTATAAAAAACAAAAAAAGGCTTACTCTTATCTTTTGCAACTTCAAAATAAACTTCACCTTTTACATAAACAGTTCTATTATCTCCACTAAATGTTTCAGGATAACGTAATTCAGATTGCGCATTAAGCCAAACACAAGTACCATCAGATAAATGTATTTTATATGTACCACCACGAGGAGTTGTTAAAGTATTATAGCGAATCTCATTATTAATACTTAAGGAATTTCTATAACTCACAGTAGTCGAATCAATAAAAATTTGAGATTCATTAAAACTTAAAACTGTATCTAAATCAGCAAGCTCTATTTTACTTCCATTTGAAAGTGTTAATAAAGCTTTGTTTGTACCTGGTTGAATATCTTCAAATGCAACCTTATATTCTGGTTCAGCATCTGAAACTATATTGCTTCTAATAATGAAAAATACCCCAATTAAAATCACTAAAACGGCTGCAACGCCTGATAGTTTATACCATACAGGTTGTAACCTTATTACAGGTTTGTTCTTACCTTCGATAATACGATAAACGTCTGTCCAACCTTTTTCGGAATTAAATCGAGCTAAATCTTTAGTTCTATTTTGAACAAAATCACTAGCTGTTAATTGCTTATACAAATTCTGGTTTTTCTCAGAGTGATTTAGCCATGCATTGAAAACACTTAATTCATTATCATCTAAACCTAAAGTCGATTTTTTGATAATTAATTCTATAATTAAATCTGTATGATCTTTTTGTTTACTCACTGTATCCTTATTAGTTATAACACTATATAATAAGCAAAATTAAATCTATTAAAATTCTAGGTTAACTCTTATTCTGTAGTTAGTTTACTAATAACTAAAATCTGAGATTAGAATTACATTAAAATTCAAAAATGCTTTTCTCAATTAGTACAAACGAAATGTAAAATGGGGTGAACGGATATAATAAAAAAAATATATTTATTACAATAAAAATTTCATATTGTAATAAAGTAAAGTAGATATCGATAAAAACAGCTTTAAAAAAACAGCTTACAATATATAAACATTAAAATAACCATATGATCTTTTAATAATTCGCGTAATTTTTTATAGGCTCGTTTTTTCAATGTTTTAACCGTATTAATTGAAATATTCAATTCTTCAGCGATTTCATTATTTCTATAATCTTTTAATGTCAACTGAATAATTTTTTGACTTTGCTTAGGTAAGTTATTTATTGCTTTTGAGAGTATAGAATAAACTTCATCCTCGATATAGGCAATATTTATTATATCATCACTACTTTCTTCTTGCTTAGTCAAAGCATAGCTATCTTCTATCCTTCTTTTCCGAAGATTATTAAGACTTTTATTTTTTGCTATAGTATAAAGATAGACTTTTGACTGCCTAACACTTGACTGTGTACGTCTATTGATCCAAAACTCAACCATTGCTTCCTGAGCAATATCCGTAGCGACATCTTCGGATTTTAAAATTTGATAGCAAAAGTTACATAAGGCGGGATAAAACTGATCAAAAAAGGATTTAAATACATGTATTTCCCCTTTTGCTATCTGAATTATATGTTTATCCTCTATTTTCACCACAAATATCCATTTTCCTTACTAGCCAAAAATAGAAAAACATTTACAATAGCAATAATAAAAATAAATAATTTTTGACACCCCCCACTAAAACAACAAAAGTTCTAATGAAAAATGCTTAATATTAAAACAAACCTACGCAAAACCACCAATCATCTTATATAAAAAATATAATCTTTCTACATTGGATCAACATCTGCCAGAACAACTGTTGCTTTAAATCCAGGATGTGCTACCATAGTAATAATAGCCTCATTAATTAGCTCTTTCACTTTAACCAACGAAACACCACCTTCAATCTTAAGCATAATTTTACGTAAATGCCAGTTCTGAATTTTACTAATTGTTGGTGCTTGAGGACCTACTACACGATGACTAAAAATACTTCTTAAATACGCTCCTAAATAATCCGAAGCCTGATTTGCTGTATTTTGATTACGATGTTTAACAGTTAAATAAATCAGTCTGTAATATGGAGGGTACTTATATTCTTTTCGCTCTTCCATTTGAGCATGAAAATGTTGATTAAAATTATTATTAATCACATCTATAATTACAGGATTATCCGGATTAGAGGTTTGCAGAATTACAGTACCCTGTTTCTTTTTACGCCCTGCACGTCCACTTACCTGCGACATCAATTGAAAACTACGCTCAAATGCCCTGAAATCTGGATAATTAAGCATACTATCTGCATTTAAAATTCCAACAACACTAACATGATCAAAATCCAATCCTTTAGAAATCATTTGGGTTCCAATTAATATGTCAATTTCACCCCTTTCAAAATTACCAATAATGGTTTCATGTGATTTTCTGGTTCTGGATGTATCCAAATCCATTCGGGCAACTTTTACTTCAGGAAAAATCAACTTGATATCTTCCTCAATCTTTTCCGTTCCAAATCCTTTAGTTTGTAACGATGGTGAACCACAAGCCTTACATACTCTTGGAAGACTATATGAATTTCCACAGTAATGGCAGGTCAATTGATTGATATGTTTATGATAGGTCATACTCACGTCACAATAATCACACTTGGGAACCCAACCACATTGATTACACTCTAAATAGGGTGAAAAGCCTCTTCTATTCTGGAATAAAATAATCTTCTCATTATTTTCAAGCGCTTCATTTATATGCTGAACCAGAACCGGCGAAAAATGGGAATTCATCTTCTTTTTACGTCGTTCTTCACGAACATTAACCGTAATAATATTAGGCATTTTAATTCCCTCATAACGTTCAAACAACTCAACCAAGCCATATTTACCTAATTGAGCATTTTGATAAGATTCTAACGATGGTGTTGCAGTACCCAGTAAAACCTTTGCTCCATGATAATGTGCTAGAACCATTGCTGCATCACGAGCATGATATCTGGGAGCCGGATCAAATTGCTTATATGTATTCTCATGCTCCTCATCTATGATAATTAATCCGAGATTATCAAAGGGTAAAAACACTGAGGAACGAACACCAACTACAACCTTATAATTATTATTCTTTAAAATATCATCGTAAACTTCAACTCGCTCAGCATCGGTATATTTTGAATGATATATACCTAATTCATTTCCAAAAACTTTCTTTAATCGTGCCGTTATTTGAGTAGTTAGAGCAATTTCAGGTAGCAAATAAAGTATTTTCTTTCCCTGCTCTAATTGCTCTTTAATTAGGTGTATATAAATTTCAGTTTTTCCACTAGATGTAACACCATGAAGCAGAACGGCATTCTTCTCTACAAAATGAGCTTTAATCTGATTATAAGCATTCTGCTGTGATTCACTCAAATCATGCACTCCTCTTAAAGAATCATTGGATTTCGTTAACCTGGAAATCTGCTCCTCCTCTTCAAGCAGATAGCCCTTTTTAATCAATTCCTTTATTTGAGTAGAAGATGCATTACTTTTATCTCTTAATTCATTTTTATCAACAGATTTTGAAAAATTAGTTGGATTTGCACCTCCTATTAATGTAAAGAAAGTCATAAAAACTTCAAGTTGCTTTTTGGCATTTCCTAAATCAGAAAAAGCATTTTGAATTTTCTGCTCTTTATAATAATCTTCCGACAATCGGATTACTTTCTTAGTTTTTGGCTTATATCCATCTTTTAATCTCTCACTTATAAATACAGCCTCTCGCTCCAACAAGGATTTTACAATGGGTAGAGAATTCTTTAAATCCGTAAGATTATTTAGATCCTGAATGGTTGCAGTTTTATTTACTGACAAATAATCTAACACAAGATTTTCTTTTAGAGACAATTTCTCTTCTGCAGCCCATTCTGTATTGTAATGAACCTTGGTTTCACTTTCCAGTTTTAAACCTGATGGTAGAGCTGCTTTATACACCTCACCCAGTGTACACATATAATATTGTGCAATCCAATTCCAAAAGTTTAGCTGAATTTCATTTACAACAGGCTTTTCATCTAAAACTGAGATAATTTCTTTGATTTCATAATCTTCTGGTTTAGTATCATGAAGTGAATAAATAATTCCTGAATAAATTTTCTTTTTACCAAAAGGAACAATTACTCTAGAACCAATTTCTACATTAGAAATCCATTCTTCCGGAATTTCATAAGTGAACAATCTGGGAAGTGGAACCGGTAAAATAATATCTGCAAAATAAACAGTCTTCATTACAGGCAAAAATAATGAAGTATTCTGTTAATCCGTATTAAAGAATATGAATTAATTAAGATCTTCTTTTTCAAAAATAACAGATGGTTTATATGCATAATAGCCACCAAACAATGAGATAAATAGTGAAATCAAATAGAATATTAAACTTAGTGCAACAGCATGATCTTCATTAAGACCTAGATATTGAGAACCAAACATAAAGGTAACCTCTCTTAAACCTAGACCTCCCAATGAAATAGGTATCGCAGACATTATACTGGATAAGAAAAACAAAAACAAATAATCATCTTCCATACCAGACAATTCTGTGCCCATCGATTTTAAAATTAATATAGCAGAAAACATTTGCAGTGCCTGAATAGTTAAAGACAAAGTAAATACCTTCCAGGTTGCAGGTGTTAAATGTGAACTAAATAGTCTGAGATAAATATAATATCCAACAGCTATGATTGGAATAAAAACCACAAAATAATTTAAGAATGGATTAATCCAGACTAATATATTATGCACTAATTTTAAACCACCTTCAGGCACTCCTGATTTACCTAAATCGTAATCTATAAAGTACACCAGTGCACACATATAAATTATAATAACTACCAAACCACTTAATCTATCGGCAAATATGGTCCCTATTAAACGTTTTACTGATGTTTTATAATACTTATTTAAAAGGAAAATTTTATAACCATCTCCTCCAACTCCGCCAGGTAAAAACATATTATAAAACATTCCCAGCCAATAAAGCTTTATGTTTGCTATAACACTAATTTTAACTGGAACATATCTATAGAACGTATTTAAGCGATAGGAGCTAATCACCTGTGAAAAAGCATATAAAATTACGGCTAACAACAACAACCAAACATTAATACCAACAACCGCACTAATGGTTTCCTGAAAATCAATTTTACGAAAAACGTAATATAATGCTGCGACAGATAAGACTATTTTAGCAATAAGTTTTAAAGCTTTGGAGTATTTTTGAAAGAAATGCAAGATGCTTAAAATTAAAAAATTTATAAGGCACAAAAATAGTTTATTATTTATATAAAAAAACAAACAACCATACATTACCTTAAAACAGATAATATATGATTGTTAATGCTTTATCTTTTTACAATAGATATTTTTATTTTAATAACATTTCTGCCAATTCTTCCTCATAAAAGAAATTTTCCATATCAAATGCAGGTTCTAAATCATCAATCCACTGTGCATGACAATCAAACTTAGCAAAAAATGGTCGGGCTACCCAATCACTATTTCTACCTTGAATAAATTCAAGTGTAATTATCTTTTCACCTTTAATTTCAGTAACACCCGCAACTCTGATTTTTCCAGGAGTACAAGACATGCTAGGTCCTCTAACGGTTCTAGCTATACCACTTACTTGTGTATACGCTGTTTTAAATATACTCCAAGCTCTTACAATTGGAATACCAAAATATTCTTGTGCTCCCGTATCTCTGGCAATAAACATATAGTATGGTATCATACCCAAATTAACTTGCTTTTGCCACATATCTGCCCAAATATTACCATGAGCATTAATATGATTTAATACTGGAGATTGAGTTCTGATGATGGCACCAGTTTCTATGATTCTTTTAACAGCTTTTTTAACAGCTTCTGTTTCTAATTCTCTGGGATGATTAAAATGAGCCATAAATGATAAATTCATTCCTGACTTTGTTATTTTTTCAAAGACAGAAATCATTCCATCTGCATCAGAATCTGTTAAATACCTATATGGCCAAAAGCTGAGTGATTTTGATCCTATTCTGATTGTTTGTAAATGTTCAATTTTAGCATCCAGTATTTTAGTTATGTAAGCATCAAAAATACTAGCCTTCATTACCATTGGATCACCGCCAGTAATCAGTAAATCAGTTATTTCAGTATGTTCCTTAATGTACTTAATGATTAAATCAATCTCTTTCATAGAGAATTTGAGATCGTGCATATTTGTAAATTGTGGCCACCTAAAGCAAAACGTACAATATGCATGACAAGTTTGTCCTTGAGAAGGGAAAAACAACATTGTTTCACGGTATTTATGCTGTACACCATGTAACTTTTCTCCATCCAATTCAGGAACATTATATTCAAGCTGACCGGCTGGATGAGGGTTCATTCTCTCACGAATAATATTCGCTTCCTCTTTCAAAATAGCGCTTGTTGCCCCTGATTTGATTAATGTTGCCATATGATTAAAATCCTCTGGATGCAACATTCCCTTTTGTGGAAAATTCAAAATAAACATAGAATCCTCTTGAAAATTTTCCCAATTGATTAGTTCATTTACCACATAATTGTTCGTTTTAAAAGGAAGAACATGGCCTACTACCTCAATATTAAGAATATCTTCATCCGACAACAAAGAGATTTGCGGGATATTTTTAAAATTATGCAATGTATACGTTTGATACTTCATCATAATCATGCTTTCTTTTAAAAGTTATTACCATATATCGGTTCTCGGCAAACAACACTTTAGTTCAGAAAAAATTTCTTCTTAAAAAATAAGAAGTTTATTCTCCCTTTAATTACGTGGTAATTTTGCCCCGATATAGCTCATGGTTTATCTTAAGTTACGAATAATATTGACATAAGTCAAATACGCCACTTACAATTAGCAAAACGCACAATCAATTGATTTAAAGTTAATTAGTTGCCTAAAACACAAAAACGCGACAAAAATAGTAAAAAATTGTAAGAAATCACCTGATAAGTTCTCCCCTGTTGGTATCGAGTTTAAGAAATATAAACAACAAAGTGGTAAACCCCCACAATGAAGAACCTCCATAACTAAAGAATGGAAGCGGGATTCCAATAACAGGAGCCAAGCCAATTGTCATTCCGATATTAATAGAAAAATGAAAGAAAAATATTGAAGCTACACAATAACCATAGATTCTACTAAAAACAGAATGCTGCTTTTCTGCTAATATGATCAGCCTGATCATTAAAAACATAAATAACAACACTACCATCGAAGTTCCAAGAAACCCCCATTCTTCACCTACCGTACAGAAGATAAAGTCAGTACTTTGTTCAGGTACAAAATCGAACTTGGTCTGTGTTCCATCTAAATAACCTTTTCCGAGTACACCCCCAGATCCAATTGCAATTTTGGATTGATTAACATTATAACCAGCTCCTAATGGATCATCTTTAAAACCAAGTAGTACATTAATCCTATTTCGTTGGTACTCTGATAATATTTCTTCTACAAAATAATCTGTTGATATGGTAAATGCGATCCCTCCCCACATAAATAACAAGGCAGGCAAAATAGGTTTTAGTCTTTTACTAAAGCCTTTTACCGATAAAAATACAGAGATAAAAACAGCTGCAAGAAGGGTAAATAAATCCCACCTTGGCTCTTTAACAATAATACGAAATACTAAATATCCCAATCCAAAACCAATAAAACCTATTAGGGCAGTATAACCTACTAGTTTAATATTTATCTTAACACTTAGAAATATGTAAATCCCTACTATAATCAACCACAATATCAAAACATTAGGATACACTAATGTCAATACAGAAACTACAGCACCAATAAATGCAAACACTAATATACTTCCAGAAAGTCCTTCTCGATAGAGCGGTAATACTAAAATAAAGAAAACAAGAGCTGAACCGGTATCATTTTGCAAGAGGATACAAATTATTGGTAAAATCCAAACTAAACCTACTCTTAATACATTCGATCTTTTTTTAAAGGAAAAATCATACCTACTCATTAACCGTGACAGGGTGAGAGCTGTGGCTACCTTTGCTAACTCTACTGGCTGAAAACGAACTGGTCCTAATTCAAACCACGATTTAGCTCCATTAATTTCTTTACCCAAAAATATTACTGTAAACAAAAGAAAGACAGACAATCCATATAGAAAATATGAAAATGCTACATAAAACTTACTATCAGTCATAAATATTACCCAGATAATAACCAAGGATAATACGATCCACATCAATTGTTTAGCATATTCTCTTCCTGTATCAAAAAATACTGGATTGTCAGGGTTATAATTAGCTGCATAAATATTAAACCAACCAAAAGCAACTAACAGTATATAGGTAAATACGGTTAACCAATCAATAGATTTTATGTAACTATTATTTTGTGGCATGAATCAAGTCTCCTTCTAACATTCTTTTTTCAATCCATTTACGTGATGGATCTATTTCTTTTTTCAAATACTTTTCAACCATCAAACTAGCTATTGGAGCAGCATAAGTTGAACCAAATCCTCCGTTTTCAACATACACCGCTATGGCTATCTTTGGATTTTCTTTAGGTGCAAAAGCAACAAATACTGAGTGATCTTCTCCATGAGGATTTTCAGCGGTACCCGTTTTTCCACAAATTCTGATTCCTGGTATACGAGCAATACCTGCTGTATTTCCACCTGTACCCCATACTGCTAATTCCATTCCCTCAATTACCGGCCTAAAATTTACTGTATCCACTCCTGTTTCATGAACCTGAGTAAACTTTGAAGGAATCGTATCATTTTCAATTTCCTTAATAACATGAGGGGTATAATAGTGTCCTTTATTTGATATAATAGCAGCCATATTAGCAATTTGTAACGGAGTTGTTAATAGCTCACCCTGACCAATAGCTAAAGAAACAACCGTTAAAGAAGACCAGCTTTTATTATAAATCTTATCGTAAGTTTTATGATTTGGCACAAACCCCCTCTTTTCATTAGCAAAATCAACACCTAATTTATATCCAAATCCAAATCGCACCAAATAATTCTTCCATAACTCAAAGCCATCCTGGACAGTCTCATTTTTCGGATTATCAATAATATCTCGGAATACATGACAATAATATGCATTACATGAACCTGCAATAGATTGCCTTAAATCCAAAGGGCTTGCATGATTATGACATCCAAGATGAAAACTTCCTACAGAATATCCCATATAGCACTCAAACTTAGATTGAGGAGTTATCACCCCCTCCTGCAATCCAATCAAAGCATTTAAAGGTTTAAATGTAGAACCCGGAGGATACAGCGCCATTATAGGTCTGTTAAATAGTGGTTTCAGAGAGTCTGTACTCAACTCAGCAAAATTCCCAGCTCGTTTTTTACCTACAAATAATGATGGATCATAACTTGGCGCTGAAACCATACTAAGAATTTCTCCACTTTCTGGTTCAATGGCTACAATAGAACCAATTTTATTAGCCATTAACTCTTCTCCGTATTTTTGCAGATCAATATCAATCGTAAGCTTTATATCTTTTCCCGCTTCTGCAGGAATATCAAAACGTCCATCACGAAAAGCACCTTTTTCTCTACCATGAACATCTACTAAAACATATTCATACCCCTTTTTACCTCGAAGAAACTTCTCATAGGTTGACTCTATTCCATTAATTCCATGATAGTCACCATTTATATAATAATTATCCTTTTTAATAGTACTTGGGCTGGCCTCACCAATATATCCAAGTATATGCGCAGCATTTGGATATTCATATTTTCTTAGTGTTCTACGCTGTACAAAAAATCCATCAAACTTATATAGTTTCTCTTGTAAGTAACCATATTGTTCGGCTGATAATTGTTTATAAAAAATAGAAGGTTTAATGGATGATATCTTTCTATTACGAAGTTTTACCCTCATATCATTAAACAAATCTTTCAAGTCACCTTTTGAAATATTTAATGCTTGGCAAAAAGATAAGGTATCCATTGGTTTTAGCTCCCTTGGCACAACCATCAAATCATAATTAGCCTGATTCGAAACCACCAAAGTACCATTTCTATCATAAACCAATCCCCGGGAAGGATAATTAATTATTTCTCTTCGGGTATTACTTTCTGCAGAAAACTTATATGAAGGATCATAAACCTGAAGAATAAACAGTTTTATGACAAAGGCAATCCCTATTGAAATAAAAATTAAGGCAACAACTAATGTTCGTCTGTTTAAATTTTCCACGTTGCTCTCTTTTAAATTCTATTACGTTTTTGATAAGTAAACAAAAGGGTAATCGCCATAATAATTAAGGTAAAAACCGAGCTAAAAATAGTTCTGGCCAAAACCTCAATAATATTAGTAAACGAAAAGGATTCTATAATAAAATAAAAAAGATGATGAATAACCACCAATATACCAGCATATTTAAAAAACCATGGAAATCCATAATAGGAGGGAATAGGTAAGGTACCTACTTCATATCCATCGCGAGGTGCAATACGCATTAATACATACTTGCGCAAATATGCCATTAATAAAATCGCTGCCATGTGCATGCCTGGTGTATTTGAAAACATATCAATACTCAAACCTAAAATAGATGCTAAAACAAGCAAAAGCCACCCTGGAGTTTCAAATGGTAATGTTAAAATAAACAACACGTACAAGTACGGATTTATATAACCAGAAAATTCTATTTTATTCAGAATTAAAACCTGTAGAAAAATAAAAAAGAAAAAATTGAATATATATCTTGGTATTAAACTAATCATTGTACACTCTCCTCCTCTAATTGTAATTGTTGATCCTGAAAAATATTTTCAACCACCTCAACATAATTCAACCTTGAAAAATCAACACTAAGTTTCACCTTAATTTTATAGAAGCTTTCGCCCTCAGGATGTTCTACACTTTCAACCGTTCCGATTAAAACACCTTCAGGAAAAGTAGACGAATATCCGCTTGTAATTACCTGTTCACCGAGTTGAACATCAGCATGTTTTGGTATTTCATCAAGAATGACATGATGAATTGACTTATTATCCCAGCTTACAGAACCAAAAAAATCAGAACCTTTGAGTTTTGCAGATATTTTTAGGCGAGGATTAAGTATGGATAATGCCGTACTATAATTGTCAGTACATTTAATTACAATTCCTACTACTCCCAATCCAGAGATTATTCCCATATCCGGTTTAATACCATCTAACCGTCCTTTATTAAGTGTAATATAATTAAAGTGCTTCCGGATTGTATTATTCACAACCCTACATGTTCGATATTTATATTGTGTAGATGTACTAGAATCACCAACTAGTGCAAAATAATCTCTTGCCTGAACAAACGAGGTTGGTAATTGGCTTCTTAAATAGGCATTTTCTTCAGCGAGTTCCTGGTTCACCTTTTTAAGCACAAAGTACTGCTCAATATTACTAATCGTTTCAAATAATCCACCACTCATTTTTGATGACGAACTTAAATATATGGCTCTTTGATTTTGATTATATGTTACAATTAAAACAAAAGCAACTAACTCTAAAAAGATAAATAATAATCCTATATGATGCTTAATTAAAAAATGTAAGAAATTCCTCATTAATAAATTGCGTTGATTTCTTTATACTAATGACATAATACTTATTTTCAGCATCATATATTAAAACACCCTATATTTTAATCTGATACTTTGCTCAGTCAAGCGTAAAGTTAGTCTTTAACATTTAATTTTCATTACGATTATTCAATTATCACGAAAAAAGGGGAAATTTTCAGATTCCCCCTTACTAGAATATCTACTGTAAATTAAAACTACATCTTACCCATAATATGTAACATTTTTTTCTTGGTTAGAATTGCAATTCTATACATAACTGGTACAATAATTAAGGTTAAAAATGTGGCAAATGTAAGACCGAAAATCACAGTCCATGACATCGGTGACCACATGGCTGCCATATCTCCTCCAAAACTAATATTCGGTTCAAAGCTTTGTAACAATCCCCAAAAATCAATATCAATACCAATGGCCATAGGAAATAATCCTAAAATAGTTGTAATAGCAGTTAGTAGTACAGGACGCAATCTGGTTTTACCAGCTAAAACAATACATTCTGTAGCGACATCTACTGGTAAGAACACTTTTTCGCCAAGGCCTAATTCTGCTCGTTTCTGATTCTTTAAAAGCTCTATATAATCAATTAATACAATGGCATTATTAACAACGACACCGGCTAAAGACACAATTCCAATACCAGTCATAATAACAACAAAATCCATACTGAACGTAGCCAATCCACCGAACACACCTATTGTACTAAACAACACACTTGCAATAATAATAAATGGCTTTACTATAGAGTTAAATTGTGACACCAAAATAATAAGTATTAATACAATGGCTAATCCAAGTGCAAAGGATAAAAATTCCATTGATTCGGCTTGTTCTTCCTGCTCTCCTGTAAATTTATATTCATACCCCATAGGCATTTCAAAGTCCTCAAGTACTGCTTTTATCTCATTATTCACATTATTGGCATTATAGCCCTCTAATACATTTGAATACAAAGTTACTACCCGATCTAAGTCAATTCGTTTTACAGCATCATAAGTAGTTGTGTAAGTAAATGTAGCTACTGAAGAAATAGGAATTTGCATGAGTTTTCCCATATTGTCTCTAAAAACAATCTTCTGATTCATTAATGCCGGTATACTATTTCTAAACTCTTCTTTTAAACGTAACTGAATCGGATATTTATCCTCACCAATTTTATAATCTGAGACTTCTTTTCCAAACAAGGCTGTTCGCAAAGCACTTGATACTTGAGCGGTACTCATTCCAAATCGTCGGACTTTTTCACGATCAATAGAAACAATCATCTCAGGTTTATTAACATTAAGATCCATCTTTAAACCTTCAATTCCTTCAATCTGCTCTCTTTCAATAATACCTTCTATAGTATCTGCCAGATATACCAATTTGTCAAAATCGTAACCTGAGATCTCTAAATTAATTGGTTTTCCTGTTGGGGGTCCACCACTATCCCTGTCAATAGTAAATATTGCTCCCGGATAATTATAGGTGAGTTTATCATTAAATAACTTCAAAATCTTTGCTGTATTAACACCTTCTCGATCTTCATAATCAACAAAAGAAACCGTCACCAAACATTTATTATCTCTTGTTGAAAAATCCAGATCATCCTCTAATCTGGCACCATCGCCAACATTAGTCAATACTGATTTAACTGCACCTTTATAAGGCTCAATCAATTCAATAATATCTTTCTCTAATTTTTTGGCAAATTTATCTGTTGCTGTTATATGTGTACCTGCAGGTAATTCAACAAATACATTAATAAAATTGGGATCTCCTGATGGAAAAAATACCATATTAGGAGAACTCATAAAATAAAATGTAATAGTTAAAAACAACAACAGTACAGTTCCTATAAGTAAATTTCGTGGTCGTTTACCTGACAATGCTCCAGACAGGAACTTCACATAAATACGTTCCAGTGTATCTAGAAATGTTGTTTTAAACCAAATTCCTATTTTGGCAAAAACCAGGTAATTCATTAATGAAACAAATGCAGCTATGAACAAAAGGCTTCCTAAAATATTCCATCCTACTACATAAGAAAGTATTCCTAGAATAAGAAGAATACTAACAATTCGTATTACAATATATTTATCAGGAATTTTATCCTCATCAGAATGTTTAATGAACATTGAAGAAAAAACAGGAATAATAACCAATGCCACAAAAAGTGAAGATGAAAGTACGATAATTAAGGTTATGGGCAGGTATTTCATAAACTCACCCATTACTGAATCCCAAAACACCAAAGGAAAAAATGCAGCAAGCGTAGTTAATGTTGATGCTATGATCGCAACTGCAATTTCTCCAACAGCTCTTCGTGCAGCCTCAATAGGTCGAAAACCTTTATCAATAAACCGATAAATATTTTCAACGACTACAATGGCATTATCCACAAGCATTCCTAAAGCTAATATTAATCCAAACAGAACCATCATGTTGATGGTATAACCAATAACCTGCAATACCACAAAAGATAAAAACATGGATAGAGGAATAGCTAAACCAACAAAAAGAGCATTGCGGGTACCTAAAAAGAAGAACAATACCAATACCACAAAAAGCATACTCATAATCATACTATTTTCAAGGCTATTCAGCTGAGCCTTTACCATATCGGATTGATCATTAGTAATAGTGATTTGCAACGCCTCCGGAAAAACATGAGCCGATTTAACTTCTTCAAGAATATCTTCAATTTGTGCAGTTGCATTTAAAAGATTTTCTCCACCCTTTTTTATCACCTGCAATGAAATAACAGGTTGCTCATCTAGTCTTGTAATACTCGAAGGTTCTTCATAGCCATCTACTACTTCGGCAACATCATATAAGTATACAATTTTACCCTCTTCACTTTTTACAATAATGTTTTCGATTTCATTAACCGAAGTAAATTCGCCTAAAGCCCTAATGGATCTCCTTGTATTTCCAAGTTTAATTTCTCCGCTTGAAATACTCATGTTTTCATAAGCAATGGCATTTTCAATATCATTGAAGCTAACTTTATGAGCTGCCATTTTTAAAGGATCTGCATTTACTTTAATCTCCTTTTCGTTAATCCCTTGAATCTCAACTTTAGATATTTCGGTAAGTGCTTCTATTCTATCCTCAAGAATCTCACCATATTTTTTCAACTCATCAATACTATAGTCTCCTGATAAATTGATATTCACTACCGGAAATTCTGAAGCATCAATATCTTGTACTACAGGATCTGAAGGTAAGTCATCTGGCAATTCATCCATGGCATCATCAATAGCATCTTTACAATCCTGCAATGCCACTTTATTATCAATGCCACTATTAAATACAACTAATACATAAGATAGTCCTTGTGATGATGTAGATTTGATATCTTTAATTCCGTTAATCGTTTCCAATTCCTTTTCGATGGGACGGGTAACCAGGTTTTCAATATCAAGAGGAGCATTTCCCGGATAGGGAGTCATCACCATAATCCAGGGCAGTTTAACTTCCGGAAATAGTTCTTTTGGTAAAGTATTATATGAAACCAACCCGAAAATTGCCAACGAAAATGTTAAGAGTAAAACCGTGGTTTTATTTCGCAAGGCAAGACTTGTTAGTTTAAACTCTCTAACAATTTTGTCCTTAATTCCGTCTCTATTTATATTTTGATTTTCTTGCATTTCAATATTGATTAATACTTTATCTTAATTCAACAAATGTTCCATTAGAAACAGTATTAAACCCTTCTACAATAATCTGATCTCCTTCGTTCAACCCTTTAACAACAACAGTTTCATCCTTATAGGAACGTCCCGATTCCACATACACTTTTTTTGCCTTATTATTTTCAACAACAAATAAAAACTGACCATTTATATCATTTTTAATTATTGCTGAAGGAACAATAAGTGCACTATCAAGCTTATAATCATTAATCTTTAACGAAGCCATCATATTAGGCTTTAATTTATTTTCACGATTGTTCAATACTACCTGAACATTAAATGTTCTATTTTCTGGATGGATAATATTTCCTGTTCTTACAATAGGTTCTTTAATCACTAAATCAGGATAGGTTGAAAAAGACAACTCAAGAGTATCTCCTGCATGTATAAATGGCAAAAATGATTCAGAAACATCTGAATTAATTTTCATTTTACTTAAATTTACAAACTGAAGAATTACAGCTCCTGGAGAAGATAATTCTCCTTCTTTTGAAATAATATTATCAACAATACCATTAAAAGGAGCTTTGATTTGATACAAATCGAATTGAGCTTGTTGAGTTTCTAGTGCACTTTCTAGAGCTTCTTTATTTGTTTTAGCCTGAAGATATTCTATTTCCGAACCTATATTCTGATCCCATAGGCTCTTTTGCTTTTTATAAACATCAATAGCCAGATCAAGGTTTGTTTTGATTTCTTTAATAGCATTGGCAATCACATTTGAATTCAACGAAACCAACAATTGCCCCTTTTGTACATGTTGTCCTTCTTCAACATGTATCTCCTTAATTTGAGCTGGAACTTCAGGACTAATATTTGCACTTTGAACAGCTTCAAGTAATCCACTTGCATTAATATAATGCTTAAAGATTCTGGAATTTACTTCTTTTGCTACAACAGGTAATTTAAACTTTACACTATCCAGAGAGAGTGCCTTTAGTTTCTTTTCAAGCTTTGTATTTTCCTTTTTTAAGCCTTTAATAGCCTTCCTATTTTCTGCAATTTTAGCTTTTATTTCCTCTTTTTCAGAAGAAGAACATGCAACTACTAGAGCCAACAATATAATATAAGTAATAAGTTTTTTCATTGTCATAAATTATAGTTATTGATTCATAATTAAATAATTGAATCCACTCGAATTCTACAATTGAGAATTTGCCTTTTTATAAACGATATATAAGTTAAAGTAATTCATAGCTGCATTATTATAATTAATAACAGCCTCAGTCATATTCCCTTCATTTTGGGATAATTCGAGACTATTTAGCAAGCCATTTTTAAATTTAACCAGTGACTTTTTATAAATCCTTTCTGAAATTGTTTTGGATTCTCTAGCATTCAAAAATTGCTTCTGTGCATTTCCCAGATTTGCTTTGGCAACAAATAAATCACGCTTTAAACTTTGCTCAACCATTTGTCTTTCAACATTTAATTTTGTGAGTTCTAATTTCTTTTGTTTTAGTTGAGCAGACCTCTGTCCACTAGAGAAAATTGGTATAGACAAAGCAACTCCAAGCATAGAACCCTCTGTTTTTACCAGATCAGACCAATTCTGTCCAAAATAAGCATAATCATAAGTTAAAAAAGCACTTAATCTTGGCATGGCCAAAGCTCGTTGATTTTTTATATCCAATCCTTTAATATCTATTTGAGTTTGAATTGTTTTGTAATCAATATGAGTTTGAATATCATTTACAACCGTTGGAGTTGCTGGTATAGTTAGTAAAACATCATTTATTGTCTCCGATAATTTTAACGGTTTATCAATATCATAACCCATCGCAAATTTTAATATGGACAAAGCTATTCTATATTGATTCTCTGAATCATCATACATTCGTTGCGACTCATTAACCATCAATTTAACCTGATCAACTTCAATATCTTCCCTAAAACCTTTTTCAAAATAGGCTTCAATCTGTTTTAAAGTATTTTTATTTGTCTCAAGTGTGGCTTTAAAATCCTGAATATTTTGCTTTGCAACGAGGGTTAAAAAATAAGCTTCTGCTACCGCTTGCTTTAATTCAATATTTGTTTTTTGTTCTACATTCTCCGATAATCGAACATAAACTTTACTTGCCTGAAGTCCTACAAAATAAGAGCCATCAAAAAGCAGCTGATCAACCCTTCCTCCAATTGAATTATTATACTTTGTACCAAAAACTGTAGTAATAGTTGTATCACCAAATTGAATTTGATTTTCCTGAAGTTTTAAGTTATTTGCAATTGATCCACTTCCATTAATTTGAGGTAAACCAATAGCAATCGTTTCATTCACTTTTTTTCTGGCTATATCAATATCATATCTTGCATTTATGCTTTGATACCCATATTCCGTAGCATAAGCCATTGCCTGACTCAAAGTAACCTCCAGTGTATCTGTTTGAGCTCTAGCTATAAATGGAAATAACAAAAATAGTACAATGACATAGTGTTTTCTTTTATTCTTCATATAAGTTTCATGTTCTTAGAGATGTAATAAAACAATTCATATTAATGAACTGCCATAGCTACAATTACTGTTTTTCAATATTTTATAAATTACAATATTTAGGTTAAGTCAAATCTACATAAGTATATACCTATTTCAAAAATCAATTCGGTAAATAGTATTTTTTAGTCGGTAAATGCGCATGCAAAATAAAACTACATGAATTTCATCAGTAATCAGATTTTGATCTATTGATAAAAATAAAAAACTAAATTAATATAGAAACTATTTTAATGTCAATAGTTTCTGTTTTAAAAACTTATAATAATTACATTTGATTTTCGTTTAAACTTAAAATAACATATCATTAGTCTCATATGGCCACCATTCAATACAAAAATTATTATCTAAGTAATTCTATAACCATCATTGTTTTATTGATACTGTTATTACCGGTAAACCTTGAGGCTCAACGTAAATCACGTAGAAACAAAGGCACCAGTAAAAGAGAAATCCGTAAGCGACAAAATGAAGCCAATAAAAAAAGCAACTATAATAAATTCAACGAATTAGTTCCAATGGGTAGTTCAGCTTCCATTGCCCGAAATGATTATATATGGAGTTACGAAACAGCAAATACAGTTCCTTTAGATGGTGGTGATATTAGCTTAATTCACCCAACCAGACTTAGTTTTAGACGAGGAGTAGAAATTGGTACTTCTATTGGGTCTGCAGCGTTTATTCCCATGATTTACTATAAACGTAGGTGGTCAGAAGACAAATTTTATATTGCTACTCGTCATCAGATTTACTCTTTTTTACCTGGATTACAGATTATGCATAATAATAATCATTTCCAGTTTATACCTGAAAACTCAGCTATTCCACAAGTCATTGCAATAAAAAATGAATTCATAGTCAGTAAACCCTTTTTAAAAGATTTAAAGTGTGGTAGTGTAAAACAACCTTATATCATTTTAACCGCAGGCCTATCTTACGACTATGGAATAAAAATCTCTGGAACAGACGTTAAGCTAATTGATTATAAGTTTGTACGCTCAAGAAGTGGAGTAATATTAGGTGATAACGGCTTCTTCTCTGCACGACTTCAGGGTGATTTTTATCTGAATCAGAATCTTTTTCTAACGGTTGCAGCACGTGGGTTGTTTGCTGGTAATACATTTGGAAATACTATAGAGCAAAATTCTTTAGTTCGATATAAGCTTTCACCAAAGTTTGCTGTTAGTGGTGGATACTGGATGAATTTTGGGAAAGGAGATGGCACAATGATTCTTCCTATAATTGATTTAACCTATTACTTTGGAACACGTGAAATAAGAGAAAAGGGCTTATTTGGGAAAGGAAGAATGTAAATTCCCCTTCCCAATATGTTGTAACTTAAATTGTAAAAAATAACACAATTGAAATCAGAACTATTACCTGAAGTATTAAGAAACGAACAGGTATTTCAATCTTTTTTAAACACTTGACAAGAGACAGAATTTGAGCTTTCATAAATAAAGTATTTTGGTTATTAGTTACTCTTGCTTAGACTAAAAAAAAACTTTAAGGTTGCTTTTAAAACGAAAAAAAAATGAAAATATTTTGTTTTAGTAGGATTTTAAAAGTTCATATCTCAAAAAAAAGAACATAAACTCTTTTTTTATAATGTCAGATTCGCTTAATTTGTAACAACATTTTAATTACAAGTGAAAAACAACAATTACATATTATCTTTCCTTTTGAACAACATTGTTGTTACCTCCAAAAACTTATTTGGTTATACAGGTATGATGTGTCGCATGATGATGATGACATTATAGTGTCACGGCGCATTGTATCAGAATAATTTCATTTCATTCACCGATTATAATGCGCCAGGCATTGTTAAGGAAAGAAATGTAGATTATTCAATTAAACTTTTATACCATGTCAGACTTAAAATTTGAAACACTTCAGTTACACGCTGGTCAACAGGTTGATTCCGACACAAACTCAAGAGCAGTTCCTATTTATCAAACCTCATCGTATGTATTTAATGATGCAGATCACGCAGCCAATTTATTTGGTTTAAAAGAGTTTGGAAACATTTATACTCGTATTCAAAATCCAACTACTGATGTTTTTGAAAAACGAATTGCAGCACTCGAAGGTGGAGCAGCTGCTTTAGCAGTAGCATCAGGACAAGCAGCTCAATTTATTGCAATAAACAATATCCTTGAAGCGGGTGATAACTTTGTATCTACATCGTATTTATATGGTGGAACATACAACCAATTTAAAGTTCAGTTCAAACGTCTTGGTATTGAAGTTAAATTTGTTGAAGGAGATAACCCCGCAGATTTTGAATCAAAAATTGATGAAAAAACTAAAGCTATTTATCTCGAAACAATTGGAAACCCACGATTCAACATTCCTGACTTTGAAAAGATTGCTGCAATTGCTAAAAAACACGACATTCCATTAATTGTTGACAATACTTTTGGTGCTGGTGGTTATTTGTTCCGTCCATTGGAGCATGGAGCAAATGTGGTTGTTGAATCTGCAACAAAATGGATTGGTGGTCATGGGACTTCTATTGGTGGAGTAATTGTGGATGGTGGTAATTTTAATTGGGGCAATGGTAAATTCCCTTCTATCTCTGAACCTAGTGAAAGTTATCATGGATTAAATTTTTGGGAAGTATTTGGTGAAGGTGGTCCTTTCGGGAACATAGCTTTTGCTATCAGATGTAGAGTTGAAGGTTTACGAGATTTTGGTCCTTCATTAAGCCCATTTAATTCATTTTTATTACTTCAGGGACTTGAAACTTTATCGTTAAGAGTTGACAGAACTGTGGAAAATACCTTAAAAGTAGCTCAATGGTTAGAACAACATCCTGAAGTGGAATATGTAAACTACCCGGGATTAGACAGCTCGCCTTATCATTCATTAGCTAAAAAATACTTAACAAAAGGATTTGGAGGTGTACTAACTTTTAAGATTAAAGGAGGTAACAAAAGAGCTGATAAGTTTATCGGAAGTTTAGATTTGATCAGTCACCTTGCAAACATTGGTGATGCAAAAACGCTGATCATACATCCAAGTACAACTACTCATGAACAATTAAGTATTGAGGAACAGAAAGCATCAGGTGTTGAACCTGGATTATTAAGATTATCTGTTGGAATAGAACACGTAGATGATATCAAAGCTGACCTGACACAAGGTTTTAGCAAATCAAAATAAAATATTAATAATCCTGTTTTACATTGCTTCACTTAAATAGCATTGTTAAAACAGGATTTTTATTGCCTGGCAAACAATCAACAACGATGATGAAGAAAAAATTAAAAATAGGACTAATTGGTTTTGGAGTAGTAGGACAAGGATTATATGACGTACTTCAAAAAAGTCCGGCTCTGGATGCAGAGATCTTAAGTATTTGTGTTAAAAACAAAAAGAAACGTAGTCTTCCTGATGAACTATTTTGCTATACTCCTGAGGAAATTTTAAACAATAACGAAATTAACCTTGTAGTAGAATTAATATCCGATGCTGACGAGGCTTACCACATTGTAAAAAAATCACTAATAAAAGGCAAAGATGTTGTTTCTGCTAATAAAAAAATGATAGCAGAAAATCTTGAAGAATTAATTAAAATTCAGAAAGAAAAGAATGTATCTTTACTATACGAAGCTTCGGCTTGTGGTAGCATTCCTGTAATCCGAAACCTGGAGGAATACTACGATAATGACCTGCTTCTTTCTGTAACAGGAATCTTAAACGGTTCTTCTAATTACATCCTCTCTAAAATATTTGACCACAATAAAGATTATAATTCTGCACTTAAAGAAGCTCAGGAATTAGGATTTGCAGAGGCTGACCCAAGCTTTGATGTGGATGGATTTGACTCCTTATTTAAGTTAATCATATTAACTGCACATAGTTTTGGGACGATAGTAAATCCTAAAGATGTACTTCATTATGGAATCTCAAATATTTCTGATTTTGATATTCAATATGCAAAAGAAAAAGACTACAAAATTAAGTTAGTTGGACAAGTTGAAAAACTTGAGAAAAACAAAATATCCTTATTTGTATTACCTCGATTGGTTAAAAGAGACAAGTACATTTACAATGTAGAAGACGAATTTAATGGAGTAGTAATTAAAGGTTTAGCTTACGACAAACAATTTATGTTTGGAAAAGGAGCTGGTGGTCATCCTACTGGTTCAGCTGTTTTATCAGATATTACTGCCATTGCTCATGATTATAGATATGAGTATAAAAAAATGAATTATTACAGTTCTTTTGAATATGAAAAAGATGTAATTATTGAAATTTATCTACGTTATAAAAAGGATGAGGATCTAAAGAAATTTAAATTCGACTCTATTTCAGAAGAGTATAATGGACCTGAGTATAATTACAAGATAGGTCTTATTAAAATAAAAGATTTAATGGCTTTAAAAGATGAATTAAGAAGTATGGATATTTTTATTGCCGTAACAAGGAAAACATTAAATTATTAAATCTGATTGCAATATCAGAAATGTCTTTAAACGAGAAAAGCTGCAAATATATGCAGCTTTTCTTATTTAATACCTTACCGAATAGTTCTTACACATCATATGTAGTAGAAGCAGTATCTCCACCTCTTCCTGTCCAGTTTGTATGAAAATATTCACCTCTTGGCTTATCCACTCTTTCATAAGTATGCGCACCAAAATAATCTCTCTGAGCCTGCAAAAGATTTGCTGGTAGTTTTTCTGCTCTGTAACCATCAAAGTAACTCAATGCACTTGAAAATGTTGGAACAGGAATACCACCTAATACAGAATGAGCTACAACTTGACGCCATCCTTCAATTGCATCATTTATCTTTTCTTTAAAATAAGGATCTAAAAGTAGATTTGGCAATTCTGGATTGTTATCAAATGCTTCTTTAATTTTTCCCAAAAATACAGATCTTATAATACATCCACCTCGCCACATTAAAGCAATACCACCATAATTTAAATCCCAATTATTTTCTTTAGCAGCTTCACGCATTAAAACGTAACCTTGAGCATAAGAAACAATTTTTGAAGCAAATAAGGCATCCTTAATGTATTTTACAAACTGCTTCTTATCTCCATCATATTGCTTAATTGGTGACCCTAATATTTTTGAAGCCTCAACTCGCTCTTCTTTTTGAGCTGACAAACAGCGTGCAAAAACAGACTCTCCGATTAAAGTCAAAGGTACACCTAAATCCAAGGCTGAGATACCAGTCCATTTACCTGTTCCTTTTTGACCAGCTGCATCCAGAATATTTTCAACTAAAGGCTTTCCTTCTTCCTTATAACCCATAATATCTCGAGTAATTTCAATCAGATAGCTATCCAAATCACCTTTATTCCACTCATCGAATATCTCATACATTTCATCATGAGATAGCCCCACATAGTCTTTCATAATATGGTAAGCCTCACTAATCAACTGCATATCTCCATACTCTATTCCATTATGCACCATTTTTACAAAATGGCCAGCACCATCTTGCCCAACCCAATCACAACAAGGAACATCATTTTCAACTTTAGCACTAATATTTTGGAAAATATCCTTAATAAATGGCCATGCCTTATCTGAACCACCGGGCATTAATGATGGACCAGTAAGTGCACCTTCTTCACCTCCTGAAACTCCAGAACCAACATACAAAAAGCCTTTTTCTTCGACATATTTTGTTCTTCTGATTGAATCTGGATAATGAGAGTTTCCTCCATCAATAATAATGTCACCTTCTTCAAGATAAGGAATAATCTGATCAATTAACGCATCAACTGCAGTTCCTGCTTTTACAAGCATCATTACTTTTCTTGGTCGTTCTAACGATTCTACAAGTTCCTGAATGGAATGCGTACCAATAAAATTTTTCCCTGCACCTCTTCCGTTAATAAATTTATCTACTTTTTCAGTGGTTCTATTATAAACAGCTACCGTGTAGCCTTTACTTTCCATATTTAATACAAGGTTTTCGCCCATAACAGCTAAACCAATTAATCCTATGTTTGCTTTTTTATCCATTTTTACTTTATTAAAAATCCTTTTCCTTTAAATGAAAATCATCATAAAGATACTTTAATATCAATAGCAATATCTATTCCTATTAGATTAATTCAACAGTGTTAAAACCTATTTTGTTCAATGTTTCTACTATAAATTTTGAACTGTTTCTTAATTCTACACTATATGCACCAAATTCACGACGCATAGGATATGATCCTCTTTGCTTTTCAAATTCTTCTGGATCTCTCCTCATCCTATTATCATCATTTAGTATATTGTATGTATGCAATATTGCCTCAATCAAAATTTCCTGATCCATTTTATCTGCACCATCTATTTGTATCAAATCGTTCTCTGGCAATGGTAGCTCAGCAGGATACCACTCTGTTAAGGGTAAATTAAATTTTTCGCTAATAGCCTGAACACTCATTGCTGTTCCATTAGCCTTTCCATCAACAGAATATCCGGCAATATGTGGCGTAGCAATGATTGTTTTATTTAACAGTTCATGATCAAAATCTGGCTCATTTTCCCATACATCAAGAACTGCATCACCTATTGTTTTGTTATTTAAGGCATTTAATAAAGCTTGATTATCCACCACCTCACCTCTCGAAGAGTTAATAATTACAACATTATTCTTACATGATTTAAAAAATGTATCGTCAGCTATGTGGTAAGTTTTATACTCACCTTCTTGTTGTAATGGAACATGAAAGGTAATGATATCAGCTTCTTTCTGAATTGTATTCAGATCAACAAAATCATCTGAGTTCTCAGACTTAGCCCTTGGTGGATCATTTAGCAATACATTTAAGCCCAAAGCTTCAGACAATTCTTTTACTTTGGAGCCAACGTTACCAACTCCTACTATACCTATTGTTATATCCTTAAAATTGTAATTCCTTTTGTTAGCTAATATCGCAAGTGCAGATGCAATATATTGCTTCACAGAACCTGAATTACAACCTGGTGCATTTATCCATTGAATATTATTATTAGCACAGTAATTCGTATCAATATGATCAAATCCAATTGTGGCTGTGGCAATCATCTTTACTTGACTTCCATCTAACAATGATTCATTACACTTTGTACGTGTTCTGGTAATTAAGGCATCTGCATCCTTAACTAAATCACTTGTAGTTTCAGAACCTGCAACATAAAACAATTTTGCATAAGGTTCTAACACCCCTTGTAAAAAGGGGATTTTATCATCTGCAATAATTTTAAGCATGTATATTTACTTAATGTACTTGTATCTTTTAATACTCTTTTTGGGGGTTTTATCAAACTCTTCAGGATAATAAGTAACCTTTGCCAGATTCATATAGGCAGGTAATTCTTTATTAGCCAATGATTTTAATTGCTGAATTTTATCTATCAACTCTGTTTCATCAATACCTTCTGAATCAGCCAACTCAAAATCTGGATAAATTAGCGCCTCAAGTTTTCCTTCTCCCATATCTCGCACCAAACATTCCTGCACATAATCCATATTATTCAACCTTGTCTCTATTTCTTCCGGATATATATTCTGGCCTGAACCACTTAATATCATATTTTTACTGCGGCCTTTGATATATATGAAATTATTTTCATCTATTACACCTAAATCTCCTGTATGCAACCATCCCTCATTATCAAAAACCGCATCTGTTGAATCCTTATTTTTATAATATCCTAACATGAGATTTGTGCCTTTAACAAGAATCTCACCTACTTGTTTAAACGGATCTTCAGAATCAATTTTGACTTCCATCCTATCTACCAATTTACCAGCTGAGCGAGGCATTGTTTTATTGAATACTTCATAACTAATAAGTGGTCCGCATTCTGTCATACCGTACCCTATGGTAAATGGAAATCCAATCTTACGTAAAAATTCTTCAACATCTTTATTTAAAGCTGCACCTCCAATTACAATCTGTTGAAATGTTCCACCAAAAACTTGCAACAATTGCTTTCTAACCTTTTGATATACTACCTGATTTAACAGTGGTATTTTGCTAATTGTTTTTACAGCTGTTTTTTCCAGTACAGGTGCTATTCTCTTTTTAAATATCTTTTCCAGTATTAATGGTACCGATAATATCAGATGTGGTTTAACTTTTTGAAATGCTTCTGTTATTATTTTAGGAGAAGGTGTGCGACTCAAAAAAGTAATATCGCATCCTACCGTAAATGGCCATAAAAATTCAAACAAACAACCATAAGCATGTGCTAAAGGAAGAAATGATACAATTCTGTTTCCTGGTTCTAACTTTAAATTTTCCTGAGCAAAAAACACATTTGACCAAATACTTCTGTGTGGAAGCATGACGCCTTTTGAAAAACCTGATGTTCCTGATGTATAAGACAACACCATTAACTCATCTGCTCCTATATTTGCAAAATTTATTTGCTCTATGGTAACCCCTTGTTTCAAAGAAATTCTATCAACTTGGTGTTTTAGATTAATAGAACAATTTACTAAGGGTTTAAAAGTATCAATACTAATAATACCTTTTAATCCCTTCATCTTACTTTCATCTATCTTATTAAAAATATTATCTGTTGAAAATAAAAGTTTCGACTCAGAATGATTTACAATATGATGTATTTCACTACTTCCAAAATCTGGTAACACAGGAACAACAACAGCCCCATAAGTAACTGTGGCCAGATATGTTACAGCATAGTTGCTCAAATTACGACCTATTAAGGCAATTCTATCCCCTTTTTTAATTGCGCAAGTTTCAAATAACTGATGCATCCAATAAATACGTTCAGATACTTGTTGATAAGAATAAGTATCCCCTTCATAATCGGTAAATGCAGGCTGATCTTTATAAGTAAGTAAGGCATGTTTGATCATGCCAATAAATCCATTGCTATCCATACTTAAATATTTAAATGCTATTCATCTGGATTCACCTAATCATTTTTAGTACCAAAGACTCATTTTGTCACTGATATCATTATAAATAGTAAGAATCACACAACGAATAGAAAAGGGGAAGGTAATTTATAATATAAGTTAAGGTGTTTTATCAAGGTTAGAAATCATCCTCTTCATTATCATCATCATTGATATATAAATCAACTAAGCCTTCTGGTAGATTAACTTCTATGGTCTTTTCTTGTTCAACAACTGCAATAATAAAATCTGGGTTAATTGGTATTAGTATTTCATCACCCTCATAATCAATTATAAATAGCGGATTATTTGAGATCTCATTAATACCGGTGATAACACCAATATTTCCTTTTGTTTGATCAACTACTTTAAATCCAACAAAAGCTGCAGTTTGAAAGTCATCCTCAGTACTTGAATTTACAGACTCTGTATACACTTCTGATCCTGAAAGTTCACGTGCTTTATCTTCAGTTTCAACATCCTCTAATTTGATCAATAATGTTTTACTTCCTTTAACACGCCATGATTCAATAAAAAACGGAACCAATCCATTATCAATATCCAATAAAAGAAACTCAGAATCGAAATCTTCGCTATAAAATCCATCAAATAACGAAACGGATATTTCTCCTTTAACTCCATGTGGTTTACCTATATACCCCACTTTTACACACTGCTCTTTTTGAATCATAATATCAATTATTTAGGACTGATAAAATTATAAAATATTAGATACAAAAAAACCCTCATTATAAAATGAGGGTTTTTATTTCTTCGCATTTATATTAAATGCTCAAATTCTTTCTGAATTACTCAGCAGCAGGAGCTTCTGGCTCATCAGTAGCTTCTTCAGCTTCTGTTGTTTCTTCAGCAGCAGCCTCAGCAGTTGCAGCCTCAGCTTCAGCAGCTAATTCAGCGTTCCTTTTAGCGATAGCTTCAGCTCTTTCGCTGTTAATTTTAGCTTCACGTTCAAGATTTGCTTTTGCAGCTTCAGCAGCTTTACCTTCAAGACCGTCAATCTTAGCTTGAACTTTTGCTTGCTTTTCTGTTAACCAAGCATTAAATCTTTTTTCAGCTTCAGCCTCATCAAAAGCACCTTTTTTAACACCATCTAATAAGTGTTTTTTCATCAAAACACCTTTATACGACAAAATTGCTCTTGCTGTATCAGTTGGTTGTGCTCCGTTGCTTAACCAAGTTAATGCTTTATCGAAATTTAAATCGACTGTAGCAGGATTTGTGTTTGGATTGTAAGATCCAATACGCTCAATGTATTTACCATCACGTGGTGATCTGCTATCTGCTACCACAATGTGGTAGAAAGCGTTTCTTTTACGCCCGTGCCTAGCTAATCTAATTTTTACTGGCATGTGTTTAAATTTTATTTGTTTTACAAATGTTGCAAAAACTCTGTTTTGCGGCCGCAAAGATAGCAATTATTTTTCAATGCAACTCATTTGAAGTAAAATAATTACATCATAAGTTAACCCAATACTACTTTTTCAATGGTATTTAAAACACCATCCTTATTATTATCTGGAGCCAGAAACGAAGCAATATTTTTTATATCAGGATGTGCATTTTCCATTGCATAACTATATTTGGCCATTTTCAACATCTCTAAATCATTCAGATAATCACCAAACGCCATTGTTTCATCATTTGAAACACCAAGTTTTTCCTGTACAATTTTTAGCGCCATTCCTTTATTAACTTCTATTGGCATTATATCAATCCATTGATCACTGGATGGAGCTATTGCTAAATGCTCGTTATACTTTTGCCAAATTTCCCAACTATTATTTTTCCATGTTTTACTGTCGAATAATGCTATTTTCAAAATAGTTTCATCCAAACTCATTAAATCATCAACAATTTCAAGACCTTTATAATACTTACTTGCTTCCGGCAAGAATTCTTCCTGACTCTTCTCTATGTATGAAGTATGCATACCACAAACCGTAATATAAACGCCTTCTGTAGCTCGAGCATCTTTAATAATTGATTGTACAAAAGACATATCAAGAGGCTTTACAACAATAGGCTCCTCATCCATATTAATAAAAGCACCATTATCACAAATAAAAAGAATATTATGGTTGAAAAAATTAAACTGAGGCACAAGAGAATATGATGGCCTACCACTCGCAACAGCAAACTTTATTCCCTTCTCCTGTAGTTTAGTATACACTTGCTTAAACTTCGGAGAAAGCTCCTTCTCATCATTCAACAAGGTTCCATCCATATCCGATACAATTAATTTTATCATATAGTTACTTTTTAAATATTTCATTATTCGTGTTTGATAGATAGTAATCAATAATCAGCTGGACCACACCTCCATAATCTCTAATACCTTTTTCCACTTGATTTGATTTCAAATAGGCATCATTTACTTTTCGTGCTGCCTCATCTATTTTTTCACTCCTTAAATGTTTCCAATATTCTCTTCGCGCTCTAAAGTCCGAAACTACTTCAGGTCTTATTTTTTTTATAATTTCCTTTTGATCTGTTACGGCTCTTGATTGATACAAAAAGAACCCCAAAGCATAAAGCCACCCACTATAATTGGTAAATTGATCATCTGAATGAACAGTTATCATCCATGCATAAAAATTAGCTTCAGCCTCACTTGTAATTCCTAGCTGATGACTCATTTCGTGGGCTGTTACTATTGGCTTATCCCAAACTGATAAATAAGCATTAACGTGCACTTCATTAAAAAAAGGACCATAATAACCTAATATGGAAGCCTTAGCAAAAAAATCACTAAACAAAATATGCTTAACACGTCTTTGCCCATTAGGATAATTATAATTTAAAGTACTTTGTAGTTGCTCTATTGAAGGTTCTAGTACTGATTGATAATTGATACTATCTTTACCAACAAATGAAAGGTACGATTTGTTTGTGTTCTCAATTACCAAATTTAAAACCTCAATTAATGTTTCTTTATTAGCATCAGATTTTTCAATTCCTATACGATCGTGAGCATCCTGCCTTAAATAATTAAATCCCCAGAACCAATAAAATAAAAAATATACAATGGCTAACATCTGGGCAAATCTGAGGAAAAACCATTTTAAGGATCTTATCCTAAAAATTACCAGACCTACTCCTAACATTATTATTAAAACCAATGTAACATAAAATGCATCGTCTAACGAAAATGGAAATACACTTGAAAAATGAGATAGAACATAAGCAATTAAAGGATATATCGACCGGGCATAGATACGTTCTGTTAAAGCCGCATTATTCTTAAAAACAACAAAAGTAATGTAAGTGAATAATGCTAATAAAAAAGGAATAGATGGTTTGAAATATTTTTTGAAGTAAAGCATTGTATGGATTTGAAAGGTATTCTTATTACTTTCGCTAAGGCAACAAATATAATGCTAATTTGTAAGCCAATTTTTAACTGTTGATTTAATTTATGTTATGCATATTCATTTTATAGCTATTGGCGGTGCAGCTATGCACAACTTAGCCATTGCACTTCATTCAAAAGGATATAAAGTTACAGGATCAGACGATGAAATATTTGATCCATCAAAAAGCAGACTCCAAAAACATGGCTTATTGCCTGAAGAGTATGGGTGGTTTCCTGAAAAAATAAATGATCAAATTGATGTTATCATTTTAGGAATGCACGCACGAAAAGATAATCCTGAACTTATAAGAGCACAGGAACTAAATTTAAAAGTATATTCTTATCCAGAGTATTTATATGAACAATGTAAAGATAAAAAGAGAGTAGTTATTGGAGGAAGTCATGGTAAAACAACGATTACTTCGATGGTGATGCATGTATTAAAAACCTTGAATTACAAATTTGACTACATGGTAGGCGCCCAAATTGAAGGGTTTGATACCATGGTCAGCCTATCGCATGATGCTCCTATTGCAATCTTTGAAGGAGATGAATATTTATCTTCACCTATAAATCTACGCCCTAAATTCCATTGGTACAAACCTCATATTGCTCTGTTAACTGGTGTTGCCTGGGATCACATCAATGTTTTCCCAACCTGGAATAATTATGTTGAGCAGTTCAAGATCTTTTCAGACTCTCTTGAGAAAGACGGTACCCTTGTTTGGTACCTTTTAGATGAAGAATTACAAAAAATTTCCAAAACATTACGCAAGGATATCAAGTCATTAGCATACGATGAAATTGAATCTTGTGTAGAAGATGGACAAACTACCATAACTTTTAATGGTAAAAAATATTTTCTGTCAATTTTTGGAGGCCATAACCTACAAAACCTTAATGGGGCAAGACTTGCATGTGCAGAATTAGGTATAGACGATGAAGCTTTTCTCAAAGCCATCTCTTCTTTTAAAGGAGCTGCCAAAAGATTACAAACACTAAAGCAAACAGATCAATCTACTATATACCTAGATTTTGCACATTCTCCATCAAAACTCAAGGCAACAGTTGACGCAGTAAAAAATCAAAATATAGAAAGAACATTAGTGGCCTGTATGGAACTACATACTTTTAGCAGTTTAAATAAAGACTTTCTGCCACAATACAAAGGCACAATGAACAAGGCTGATATAGCCTTTGTATATTTTAATCCTAAAGTAGTTGAGCATAAAAAATTACCCAGAATAACTATTGATGAAGTTTCAGCTGCTTTTGGTTCGGATAATGTTAAAGTATTTGACAATACTGAATTATTACAGAAAGAACTTAAAGATATTGAATGGAGAAATAAGAATCTGTTACTAATGAGCTCCGGAAACTTTTCAGGCATTAACTTCAACACCTTTTCTAACGAGTTGATCTAATATTCATACTCTTAAGGGGATACAAGTGGTAATTTCACCTTACAAATCCCCTTAATAATTTTGATTCTACACCACTTCCTTACCTATAACCTGAAAAAAGATTACTTTCCAAACACTTGCACTAACTGATTATCTGAACATTACAAAATGTCACATTTTTGTCACGCCAAAAAATAAACATTTACATGACCTAAAGCGTAATAATAAAATAAAAAATGATCTAATTCAGAATATTGAAATCTGGAGTCTTGAAATTATTTATATTTTTTCGTAATTTGATAAGAACTTATGACGTGTTTAATCAAACAAAATACTATGAGTATCTTCATTTTGAGAATTTCATTAATAATCTTCGCTGGGGAATTGTGCTGGGGAACTTTAAGAATCACGTTTAAAAACACATTTGTATTCTTTATTGGATCTGCATTTTTATTGGTCATGGTTGCCATTGCATGCATTGGCTTTACTGTAGCACAAAAAGGTCTGATACATTTAATTTGGACTGTTCCCTTTGCTATTGTTATGATTATAGCTAGTTACTATTTTCTTGCTAAAAAAGTAAAAGCTCCCATTCAGCACTCTACCAAAGTTGTTAAAAAAATAAGTAATAAGGACATTACTGCTAATATCGATGAGAAATTTAAGTATGAGAAATACGAGATTAAAGATATTGTAGAATCTGTTCAGCAACTTATTACGTCTACAAGAGAATTCATGTACGATTTGGATATAAGTATAACTGAATTACTTAATTCAATTTCTCAAATTAACTCTAGTACCAGTGCTATATGTAATAGTGCTAGTAAGCAGTCCATCGGCATTGAAGAAATATCTACTTCTATAGAAGAAATGAATATTGGGGCAGGACAAATAAATGCTTCCATACAAGAACGTACTAAGTCTGTTCAGGAAAATGCTGCTTCAAGCGAGGAGCTAAACGCCGCATTTGGTTCATTGCTTGATACTGCCCTACAAATATTGTAAAGTTATATTTGTACAAACGAGCAGAAGTCATATTAGTACATCATTCATTAAAACACAAAGCGATTCAAACAGCATAAACTATAGTAAATCGAGAAGAATAATTAAATATTTCACCTATTTCTAACACATTTTAAGGGCTATGGTAACATACAATTACAACGAGAGGGAAGAATACATAGAAGCTGTATTTAAAGACAAAATCAATCAAGGGGAAATCGTAAATTATATCAACTCTTTAATGAAAGAGAATCATTTACCGGATAACCTAAAGGGAATAATTGATGCCAGAAATGCATCCTTTATATTTCACCCTGCAGACTTGTATAACATTATTGAGGTCAATGTAAAAATGTTTAGCCGCTTTAACACACTTAAGGTAGCTGTAATTATAACAAATCCTGTTGATACTGCACTAGCGATGATCTTCACGCGTTTAATTCAATTAGAACGATATCAATTTAAAGTCTTTACTACTCCAGAGGCAGCTGAAAGGTGGATTTCTAAAGTTCATTCAAACGAAAATCAAAGGAAATATCCTAATAACACATTTGCCAAAAACATATTGCCAAATTAAAATGATTTTTTGAATCACTATAAAAAAAGGGGTTTGCATGTTTGCAAACCCCTTCATATTTATATCGAAAATACCTTCTTAATATCTATAATGCTCTGGCTTATATGGTCCCTCTTGAGGAACTCCAATATAATCAGCTTGCTCTTTAGATAATTGAGTTAATTTTACGCCTAGCTTTGCTAAGTGTAAACGTGCCACTTCCTCATCTAATTTCTTAGGTAATGTATATACACCAACTTTATAATCTTTTTCCCACAATTCTAATTGAGCTAATGTTTGGTTTGTGAATGAGTTACTCATCACAAAACTTGGGTGACCAGTTGCATTACCAAGATTTACCAAACGACCTCTGGAAAGAAGAATAATTGCATGACCATCAGGGAATTCAAACATATCCACCTGAGGTTTGATGTTCTTTTCTTTAATTCCAGGGAATTTTTCAAGTTTCTCAACTTGAATTTCATTATCAAAGTGTCCAATATTACAAACAATAGCTTGATCTTTCATTTTAGCCATGTGATCAATAGTAATAATATCCTTATTACCGGTTGTTGTAACATAAATATCAGCTTCAACTAAAGCCTCTTCAGTAGTAGTAACCTCAAAACCTTCCATTGCTGCTTGTAATGCACAAATTGGATCAATTTCAGTAACCAATACTCTGGCACCAAATCCACGCATACTTTGGGCACATCCTTTACCTACATCACCATAACCACAAACAAGCACAGTTTTACCTGCTACCATAACATCTGTACCACGCTTAATCCCATCAGCTAAACTTTCTCGACATCCGTATAAGTTGTCAAACTTAGACTTTGTTACAGAGTCATTCACATTAATGGCAGGGAACAACAATTCTCCTTTTTCCATCATGTGGTATAAACGGTGAACACCAGTTGTTGTTTCTTCACTTACACCTTGACATTTTACTGCAGCTTTTGTCCAACGAGTAGGATTTTTTGCTAATACTTCCTTTAATTTAGCAACAAGCTCACGAAAATCTTCACCTTCTCCTGATAGATCTTTATCTAAAATTGAGCTATCTTTTTCAGCCTCGCATCCAAGGTGAATCATCATTGTTGCATCACCACCATCATCTACAATTAAATCTGGTCCTTCACCATTACCAAAATCCAAAGCTCTCTCTGTACACCACCAATATTCTTCAAGTGTTTCGCCTTTCCATGCAAATACAGGTACACCAGATTCTGCAATAGCTGCTGCTGCATGATCCTGTGTACTATAAATGTTACAGCTACACCATCTTACCTCAGCACCTAAAGCAACTAAAGTTTCAATTAAAACTGCAGTCTGTACAGTCATATGAAGAGAACCCATAATTTTAGCACCTTTCAAAGGTTTAGATTCTCCATATTTATCTCTCAATGCCATTAATCCTGGCATTTCTTTTTCTGCTATCTCAATTTCTTTTCTTCCAAACTCAGCCTCTGCCATATCCTTAACTTTGTATGGAAGAGTATCTGTTAAAATTTCAGACATATTTAAGTATTTTTGTTATAGACTGCAAAAGTAGTAAAAAAAGAGCAAACTATCAGATAATTATAAAATTAGCCGATGTAATCCTTCAGTAGATTACGAATAGTTAACTCATCATTCTTTAATTGAGCAACCAACGCTTCAAGCCCATCAAATTTTTGTTCTTCACGAACTTTTTGAATAAACGAAACAGTCACTTCTTCTGAATAAATATCTTGATTAAAATCCAGAATATGAACCTCAATGCTAAGTTCAAATTCATTTGAATTTATTGTGGGACGAACTCCAACATTAAGCATTCCTCCATATTGTTTTCCAATTACATTAACCAAACATGCATAAACTCCCTTACCTGGAATAAGTTTATAATGTTCATTTGGTTTAATATTAGCCGTTGGATATCCTAATTTTCTTCCTAATTTTTTACCCCCTGTTACTGTTCCAAAAATAGAATAATCATAACCTAATATTCGATTGGCCTCAAATACTCTACCTTCGTTTAATAAATTACGAACTGCCGTTGAACTTACAGCCACTTCGCCCTCATAAACAGCATCCACCCTGGATATTGTGAAATTATATTTTTCGGCTAATTGTTGATATACTTTGAAATCATGAACCCGATCTCTTCCAAATCTATGATTGTATCCTACAACCAAATGTTTCATTTTAATTTTTTCAATCAAAATCTCAATAATAAACTCTTCGGCTGTTTTTGATGCCAGTTCCTTATCAAAAGGTAAAAGAAACAATTGCTCAATGCCCTGCTGACTAATGATAACCGTTTTCTCATCCAAAGTGGTAATGAACTGTAACGAGTCAACTTCTTTTTTCAAGACCATTCTAGGATGTGGCCAAAAAGTTAAAACAGTAGGAGTAAGTGATTTTTCTTTCGATACATCCATTACATGACTAAGTAATTTCTTATGTCCTGCATGAACTCCATCAAACATTCCTAAAGTCACTACTGTATCTGCACCACTATACGATTCCGGATTTGAATATACCTTCATTTCACTTTCTAAATTTGGCTACAAAATTACTTTAAAAATTGAGAATTAATAAAAAACATAGATTTACATTCCCAATACGTCTTTAAGGACTTTATAACCATTCTTGCTTGCTTTTATTTTCGTATTATTTTTTAATACTACAATATGATTATCTTTTTCGTATTGCTCTATTTTATGAATACTCGATATATTAACAATATATGATCTATGAATTCTTACAAATTGACATTCATTTAAATGCGACTGAAAATACTTCATAGTCCTGGACTTTATATATCTATTTTCATTTGTATGAATAAAAACAAAGTCGTCAGAAGCTTCAATAAAAACAACCTCATCAACAGGAATCATTTCAAGGTTACTACCCTTCTTTACAACGATTCGTGATAGTTTAGATTCTTCGTTACCACTTCTCCCCTCAATCATATTATTTAATGAATACTTAGGTAAGGCATTTTGAGAGTTCAAAACCTTTTTTACTGCCTGTTCAAAACGATCTTTACTGAAAGGTTTTAACAAATAATCAATGGCGTTTAACTCAAAAGCCTTTATTGCGAATTGATCATAAGCTGTTGTAAAAATAACTTTAGGAAGATTTTCAACAACTTCGAGCATTTCCAAACCGGAGACTTTAGGCATTTGGATATCCAGAAAAATCAAATCTGGTGCATATTGTTGAATGAGCTTAACCCCTTCAAAACCATTAGTTCCTTCTGCTAAAACTTCAACTTCAGAAAAAGTCTTTAAGTAAGCTTTAATTAATTCTCTGGCAGGTTTTTCATCATCAATAATAACCACATTTACTTTGTTACTCATCGTTGTATAAATTGAGGTATTGTTAATTCTACAAGAAAGGTTTGTTCACTCTTATGTATCCAAACCAAATCTTTAGTTCCATAAATTTTCCACATTCTTGCCTTTGTATTTGATAATCCCAATCCTTCTCCAGCTCTCTCCATCATATCATTTTCATAGTCATTTTGTAATGACAGGATCAAATCTCCATTTTTAAGATAACCACGAAATTCAATATTGGTTGTATGAATTGAATTATATACTCCATATTTAATTGCATTTTCTATTAATGGTTGTATAATTAAAGCCGGCAGCAACTTATCCTGACATTCAATTTGTATATGCTCAATAAAATTAATTTTATCCCCAAATCGAATCCGTTCAATATCCATATACCTTCTTAGATTTTCTAATTCTTCTTTTAAAGGCAGTAATTTCTGTTGATTATTACGTAAAGAGTATCTTAAAAAGTCCGACAATTTACTAATCATCTCTCGTGCTCCTTCAGTATCATATAGAGTCAGTGAACTAATTGAATTAAGGCTGTTGAAAAGGAAGTGAGGATTTAGTTGCGACTTTAACAAATTAAGTTCTGTATCCTTTAATAAATTTTTCAGTTCTAATTTTTCCTTCAAATATTCCTCTTCATTTTGTGTTCGAATCATAAGAAAATATACTGAAACAAAGAGCATGTAAATCAGAACTCCAATCAACAACCTTATCAATAAAAAATCATGAACAAGAGTTATTGTGAAGGAAAAATAACCTTTCACTATAGATAAAACTCCCCAAACCGAAACAGCCCAAATTCCAAGAAAACAGATGCCAACAAACACCAACTGCAATATATTGAATATGGAACCTTTATTTCTATCCAGAAAATAAACAGGATACCAAAGCGATCCTCCTAAAACCAGAATAATTACATCATAAACTATAGCATAAAATAAGGCCGTATTTATAGTACATTTATATCCGTAATGTATCAAAAGGAAATCGATACCTATAAAAACAGCACCTATAAAAAGAAAGCTACTAATAGTAATCTTATTGCTAAAAATAGGATGTTGCATCTACAAGTTATTAAGATTAAAAGTTTCTTAATTCTCCACCACCAAATATAGCCACTCCTTTTATTGTCAAAACTTTACTATCAGAATCGCTACTTGATTCATACATTCTTTTATCTGTAAAACCGCCAAAAATAGATATTATATCTACCTTTACACTCCAATCTCTTGGTATTGATATTTTAGTACCGCCAAATAGCGTGGTTAAATCTATTACTGCTCCATCCGGATGTATTTCAACACTTTGAAGATTCACCTCTGCTCCTCCAAAAACGCAAGTAATTTCACCTCCTTGAAAACTATCAGAATTTACCTTTGTAACACCACCTCCAAATATTGAAACGATATCTAAAACATCTTCATTTCTATCTTTGGAACCAAATTTTCCATTCTTAAAATTCTTTTTCCCAAAAATAAAGACCAAACCTGCAATGATTAACAGAACAGGCCAATACCTGAAAAGGTCACCAATATGAAATCCTTCAATAATACGTGGAAGTAGGAAAAATACGCCTATTGAAAATACAATTAATCCAGAACTGACATCTTTTCTTACCATTTGAAATATCCCTATTAATATCAGAATACTTGGCCAACGAAAAAATGTATAATAAATATCATCAGATATAAATCCTAGATTCCCGGCTAATAAAAACGAACCTACTATAAATAATAAAATACCTAGAACAGCTTTGCCATTATGAACAGACTTTCTCATATCAAATAATTTTATGTTTTTAAATCTATAACCAAAATTATATGAGTAAAGTCAATATTAAAATCAATAATCGGTAAACGAATCTATTTTATCGGTAAACGGTTCTTTTCTCTATCTGCCTATATTTTATTTATCTGACGAGAGAATGCTTTTCGCAATCTGAATTTTTCGAAATAGCGAATTATATGACGTAATAAATCAAAATACAAAGTAACATACAACAATATGGTTGACAACCAAATAGCCATCACATTAAAGAATGGAGTAGGTATTACAAAACCAGCAAATTGTTTGGCTGGTGCAAAAAAGTGAGATCTTCCCCATTTGGATGCGCCATTTCTTAAAACCGGATCTTTTTGCGATACGTATCCATTAGATGGTGTAAAAACCAGCTGCTTCAACTCTGCTTTATTGTGTAGTAAACTTGATAATTTATCATTATGATACTTTTGCTTAAGATTAAAAACAGCTTCAGTAGAACCCAAAGAAGCAACTAATTCCCTATAAGTACTATCTTTATGTTTTTTATAAATTTTATACTGATCCTGATAGTATTTAACTAGCTTATCTAATAAAAGATCAATTTGCTTAAAGCCTACTTCTGAATATTTAACAACTCCTTTTGAGATTAATTTAGAAACTTCTGCATCTCCGAGAAGGTTCATCTTTTCTATTTCCTTTTTAACCAAGTCATAATTGGCTTTCGCAACATCCAAATCACCTTCTAAATATGATTTTTCACTTTTGTGATTATGCTGTTTTAAGCGCGGTAACAGTAATGAATAATAATAGGATGCTTCACTTATTTTTTGTTCGTCCGCAAAAAAGTGTTTCTCATATTCATTGTTCTCAAATTGATTTACGGCCAAAGCTTCATATGCCCATCTTGAAGTCATCATATCTCCAATGCGTGGAACATATTCAGACGTTAGCATAGTTTTGTGGAGCTTATTAAAGTCAACAATAACACCACTAAATAATAATTGCGGAACTAATATTAACGGAATTAAGATATAAATGGCCACTACGGACTTTAATCCACTACTAATATTAAGTCCTAACATGTTTGAGAAACAAGCCGTACTAAACAGAATCATCCAATAACTAAAGTTTAATCCCTTTATCTCTAGTATACTATTTCCAATAAGAACTAAACTTAAGGTTTGAACAGCAGAAATAGCAAACATAATAACAATCTTGCTATTCAAATATCCAAAACGACTCAGGTCTAGAAACTTTTCCCTTTGTAATAATTTGCGATCTTTAATAATTTCCTCAGCACTTACATTCAACCCCAAAAACAATGCTACAACAACTGCCATAAATAAGTAAGCTGGAATATTATCATTTTCGGAAAATACATATTTAGTAGGATCTGCAGCTGTTCCGCTTATATATTTGGTAAAATATCCTAAAATGATTGCCAAAATTGGAGCTTCTAAAAAGTTGATCAGCATATACTGCCTATCTTTCCATTTTGCAAATCCATCTCTGTATGTATAAATCAAAAACTGCTGTAAACGTCCCGGAATATTATAAAGGTTATGAGGTAATTCTTCAATTTTTTCAGGACCTTTTGATTTCTTCCAATCAAACTTACTTTCAATATCATTTTGGTAGTTTTCATACCATTCAATTGGCTTAATCTTTCGTTCCCTAATCAATTTACCGGTAGCATCTACCATACGTGCTTCAATAATGCGAAGAGGTTGCTCAACCTTAACATTACCACAAAGGTAACACTCACTATCTTCAGGATTTACATAGCTGGCTTTTTGTTTAAAATATACAATAGCATCCATTGGATTACCATTGAAAATGATATATCCTCCTTTATCAATAATCAGAAGTTTATCTAACAACTTATACAAATCTGATGAAGGCTGATGAATATTGATGATCACCAACTTACCCTTTAGCGTCTGCCTTTTTAAAAGAACCATTACTTTCTCTGAATCCATTGAGGATAATCCAGAAGTGGGTTCATCCACAAAAAGAATAGATGGTTCCCGTATAAGCTCTAAAGCAATATTTAAACGTTTACGTTGACCTCCGCTTAAGATTTTATTTAATGGATTACCCACTACAAGGTTTCGAGCTTCCACCAAATCAAAATCTTTAATAGCATTATCAACCAATTCTTCAATTTCTTCTATTGTTTTATCACTAAAACACAATCGGGCATTAAAAAACAAGTTTTCAAAAACGGTAAGTTCCTCTATCAATAAATCTTCCTGAGGCACATAGCCAATAACCCCTTTTAAGGCTTCTTTATGTTCCTGAATATTTAACCCATTGATATGAATAGAACCTCCAGAAAGCTTATAACTTCCGTTTAAAACATTGAGAAGTGTGGACTTTCCTGTACCACTACCACCCATAATTCCAACAAGCTGCCCGGAACGACCTGAAAAACTAAAAGGATGAATACCTACCTGCCTGTCATTAAACTTATATTCAACGTCTTTGGCTTTAAGAAGAATCCTACCCTTATCTACCTTCTGCACAAACAACTCAGCCACTTTACCATAGTAGACAGGAGCCATTCTGGAAGTTTTAATCACAGAACCAACAGATAAAATGTAGGCATTATTTCTATCAACTTTATGACCATTCAGATAAAGGTTACGATCACCCGAATATCTAAATATAAAAGTATGAGTGCTTTCTACATATAAAACCCAGACATAAATTTGCTGTTTTGGATTATAAAGATGCTTGAACCGTGGTAGTGGAGCATTTTCCTGTCCTGAAATTACAAGAACTTTCTCAGGAGTATCAACCTCCATTGGCCCCTTTAAAATGAAAGCTTTCAGTAATTGATAATCCTCAGGATTTATCAACATCCCATGAGCTAATTTATCAACTACTTCCTCGCCAATATCACTAATTTTTTCTTCCTGTCGAATAAATTCAAATAGCTGAACAAAAACCCATATTTTTGATTCCTGCTCCAATTCTTTATTTAATTCATCGCATATAGTATCAATCTGACTATAATTATCTGAAGATTGGCGCTCTACCTCTGACTGTATAGGACTATAGGAATACTTATGAAACTGTTTTATATAGAAATCAAACCTTCCCAGATATTGATCAACATATTCTCTATTAAAATTATGAAGCAATTCTTGCTCTATCAATTTACGAGCACTATCCACCCTACTCTCTTTCCTTACATTAGTAAGCAAAGCATATAATTTCATCAGGGCATCTAAAAGTGTTTCACTCATAACAGGGTGATATTCTTTATTTAATATTAGATAATGTAGTAAGAGTTAATAAAACTAACATCAAACTCAAAATTTCAGAAAACGATTAAAAATAATGAAATCATCATTACTTTTTAAGAATATCTATTTTTTTTTACAATATGTCAGTTTACAACAAAAAAAAAGCGATCAAAAAAAATGATCGCTTAATCATATCTTTATTTATTACAATACTATTCTACTGTAACAAACTTCTTTCTTAACACTAACGACTCCTCTGCAATTTTTATTATTTGCTCCTGAGTAATTGCAGTACTTTCAATCTCGGCATATATACTTGCCATAGTTGATAGATCTTCAATTGTTTCCGAAACAGCTTGATCATCCTTATATTCAGCAAGAATCTCCATTAATTTAACCAATGGCTCTTTTTGTTTAAGTACAATCTCGATCATTTCTTTACTGTTAAAAGTTTCTTCAGAGATGTGAGTTGCGATATAAAGGCCTTCAACCCAAGCTCCTGTCATTACTAAAGCAGAAACCGGTGCACGATTATTTCTTTGTAAGAAATCGTACGTATCGTAAAATGAATCAGTGATTAATTCTACCAATGCTTCTTTATTATCTTCGTTAGCTTCAATTTGCTCAGGTAAATCCTCACTAACTGCACCCTGAAGATCTAATCCTTCTAAAAGCTTTCTAGAAGCATCGATAAATTCGATTGTTTCTTGCTTTTGATTGTATGTGCTTGCATAACTCAAATCACCACCATATACGCCAAGGTTTAACGCTTGTTGTTTTTCAGTGATATATTTAGATGCATTTTCAGGGCTATTTGATAAATCGAAAATGTAAGCTGCTTCAATTTTATTAAGCATCTCAACAATTTCATAAGATGTAGGAAGTGGATATACAAATTCTCTCACTCCATTTTCTACTTCTGTTTTTTCTATTTGAACAGCATCTGATTTTTGGTTTTGCTTTGCTCCGGAATTACAAGATGCAAATACAAAAACCACTGAAATTAATAATGAGGCTACTCCCCATATTGTAGTACTTTTTCTCATCTGTGTATTAGTTTTTATGTAAAATCAGAATTTATGATTTGCTACAAATATAATTTATTTAAAAAATAAATTTATTTATTGGAGGTTATTTTTGCTACAAATTGTAAATAAAATGATTATATGAGTAATATTCCTGCTGATATTTTAGTCCTTATACGGGAATTTCATATCTTTTAGCATCATTTGAATACTTGAACGACCATTGTAAACATTTTCTTCAATAGTATAACAAACATCAAAAGGATTACCTGTTTGTAGCTTTTCCAGATCATTTCCCATGGAGAAACCTATACCTTGTTTTATTGAACCAGACTTCTCTTCAATTAATTCAACTTTTAAATGATCTTGATCTTTGCCCACTTTTTTACTGGTACCATAATCAAACACTCTTTTGGTAACAAAAACAGGCTTAAGATTTCCTGGACCAAAGGGACGAAATTGCTTCAGAATTCTAAAAAATTTATCATTAATATCCCTTAAACCAATTTCTTCATCAACTTCAATTTGAGGAATCATCTGATCTGGTGTAATATGAGTATCTACATAGTCTTCAAATCTACGTTTAAACTCCTCAATATTTTCAATCTTTAGAGTTAATCCGGCAGCATACATATGCCCCCCAAAATTTTCTAATAAATCACTACAATGATCTATTGCTTTGTACAGGTCGAAACCTTCAACAGAGCGAGCTGAACCAGTAGCAAAACCTTTTGATTCTGTTAAAATTACAGTGGGTCGATAATAATACTCCGTTAATCGTGAAGCAACAATTCCAATAACTCCTTTGTGCCACTCCGGTTGGTATAAAACGGTAGATTTTCTATCTTGAAGTTCTTTATTGCCTGCTATTAATTCAAGAGCTTGCTGTGTAATATCTCTATCAAATCCTTTTCTGGTATCATTGCACTTGTCAATATCTATACTCATGCTATTAGCGAGACCTTCATCTTCTGTAATAAGCAAATTCACAGCATCTCCACCCGAGTCAATTCTTCCTGCAGCATTAATTCTTGGGCCAATTTTAAACACTATATCGCTAATTGTAATCTCGCGACCTTGCATTCCTGCCACTTTAATAATATGCTTTAATCCTACACTTGGATTAGTATTTAATTTTTGAAGACCATAATAGGCTAAAACTCTATTTTCTCCAATAATGGGAACAATATCAGAGGCAATACTTACAGCCACTAAGTCTAAATATTCATAAGCTTTGTGGTAATCTATTTTATGTCGCTTACAATAAGCCTGAATAAATTTAAATCCCACTCCACATCCTGAAAGATGTTCATCCGGATAGTTACAATCCTTTCTTTTAGGATCAAGACAAGCAGCAGCATCAGGTAAGGTATCACCAGGAGTATGATGATCACAAATGATAAAATCAATACCTTTTTCTTTTGCGTACTCAATTTTCTCTACAGCTTTAATACCGCAATCAAGTGCTACTACCAAAGAACATTTTTCTTCGGCAAAGAAATCAATACCTTTATATGAAATACCATAACCTTCTTCATACCTGTTAGGAATATAAAACTGAAGATTATCAAAATATTCTGATAGAAAAGAATATACTAAAGAAACTGAAGTTGTTCCATCAACGTCATAATCACCATAGACAAATACCTTTTCATTATTTTCTATAGCTTTATCTAAACGATCAATGGCCCTATCCATATCTTTCATTAGAAAAGGATCGTGCAAATGCTCATAATCGGGGCGAAAAAATGCTTTAGCCTCATCAAAAGTCTGAACTCCTCTTTGTACCAAAAGATTAGATAAAAACCTGTCAATATTTAAAACGCTCGACAGGTGCTCTATCTTTTCTTCTTCGCCACTTTCTTTTATGTTCCAAGTTTTCTCCATGTGTACTATGAGCCCAAATTTGCGAGGATAAATTTTCCTAAAAAAAATGGATTTTCAAAACCTCAACCCCTAATAAATTCAAAAACAGAGTTTAAAAACAGGGTTAAATATTATAAACAAAAGTAAATATCAACGGTTTAGGTATAATTTTTAAGGCATATTTAATTTAAACACTTTTTTTAAATGTCCCTTTAAATTTTCCTTAACTGCTTTAAAATCCTGAGGTTTGCCTAACTCCTTTTGAATAGATGTTACTCCTTTATCAACAAATCCACATGGATTAATATGGTTAAAATAGGTTAAATCTGTATTTACATTTAATGCAAAACCATGCATACTAACATATCGACTTGCCTTTACACCAATTGCACATATTTTGCGCGCCTTACCCGGAACATCTTTATCAATCCAAACTCCTGTAGCGCCATCCAATCTATCACCCTGAATTCCATAATCAGCAATACAGTTTATGATGGCTTCTTCCAATTTATGAATATAACTTTTTACAGTTAAATCCATTTCTTCTAAATCAAATATCGGGTAACCTACAATTTGTCCTGGCCCATGATAGGTAATATCACCACCACGATTGCTTTTGTAATAAGTTGCATTGATTTGTTTTAAAAACGCATCATTGATCAATAAATTATTCTCAACTCCACTTTTTCCTAAGGTATAAACATGTGGATGTTCACAAAACAAAAGCTGATGCGTAATTTCTTTCTTATTTTCAGTATTTTCACGATTATGTAATTTAGCATCAATAATCGTATTAAATTTTGATTCCTGATAATCCCAGGCTTTTTTATATTCAATAAGACCTAAATCTTCATATATTGTTTTTGTATCCATATTCATTGGTTATTTAGCGAACTGCCCTAAGAAATAATAATAAACATAAAAAAACCTCTATTTCAATGCATTAATATGCTTTTCAGCATGATATGAAGAACGAACCATTGGCCCACTTTCAACATATTTAAATCCTATTTCCAGTCCAATCTTTTCATATTTAGCAAATTGCTCCGGAGTTACATACTCTTGAACTGGAAGATGCTCTTTACTTGGTTGTAGATACTGTCCAATTGTAAAAACCTTTACGCCTGCTTTATAAGCATCATGCATGGTTTCTATCACCTCATCTTCTTTTTCTCCCAATCCAAGCATAATCCCAGTTTTGGCAACTACACCATTATCTGCGATATATTTTAATACTTCTAAACTTAAATCATATTTTGCACGTGTACGAATAATTGGAGTAATTCTTCTAACAGTTTCAAGGTTATGAGAAATTACTTCTGGTTCAGCATCAATAATATTTTTTATTAAAGGACGTAAACCATTAAAATCGGGAATTAGAACTTCCTGCGTAATTCCAGGATTCATTTCCTTAACCTTTAATATCGTTTTCTTCCATATGTCAGAACCACCATCTTCCAGATCATCTCTATCAACAGAAGTAATTACAGCATGTTTCAATTTCATAATCTGTATTGATCGGGCTATTCTTATAGGTTCTTTAACATCAACCGGCAGTGGTTTTCCTGTTTTTACATTACAAAACTTACATGCACGTGTACAAATATCGCCCAATATCATAAAAGTTGCAGTACCCGCAGCCCAACATTCTGCCGAATTAGGACATTTTCCACTGGTACATATAGTATGTAATTTATTATCTCTAATGGTTTGATGCATCCATTTATAATCGGACGTATTTGGTAATTGTATTTTTAACCAATCTGGTTTTCTTGTTTTAATTTGCATATCTCTCTTCTCTCTCTTTTATACCAAAAATTGTATGCTGTAAGTATTAAAAATTATCAAAATGCTCTTTATTAAACAAATAATCTTAATAATTACGAAATACAATCTTAATCATTTTATTATAACTCAGCTATGAATTTTATTAGTATTTACATTAATAACTCATTGTTTAATTGGTAAGAACAATAAAAAATAAGTTAAAGTTCACTAACCTCTTCTTTTTATAACTTCATTATTAATTGTTAATGATTATCTTTGCATCGATTTTTCTATATTTTTTTCAGAAAATCATTATTGCTATCTCCTTGATTACATGATTTTGAGGCATTCAATTTACAAGGAGAATATTTAAAAATTCATATTGAAAATATAAGAATGAGCACCGTTGAACTAAGCGAACAGGAGTTAATAAGACGTAATAGTCTTGAAGAATTAAACAAATTAGGAATTAATGCATTCCCTGCAGAAGAGTATAAAATAACTCATTACGCTGAAGATATAAAGAAGATTTTTGCTGAAAACGAAGAAGATGAAGCTTTAAAAGAAGTATCTATAGCAGGGCGAATCATGAGTCGTCGTATTATGGGTAATGCATCGTTTGCAGAATTGAAGGATCAACAAGGACGAATTCAAGTATATTTCAGACGTGATGACATCTGTGAAGGCGATGATAAAACCATGTACAATACAGTATTTAAAAAGCTATTGGACATAGGTGATATTATTGGTATTAAAGGATATGTATTTAAAACTCAAATGGGAGAAACTTCTGTTTATGTAAAAGAGTTTAAAATACTTACAAAATCTTTAAAACCACTTCCTATCGTAAAAGAAAAAGACGGAAAAGTATATGATGCCTTTAGCGATGCAGAACAAAGATATCGTCAGCGTTACGTGGATTTGATTGTTAATGATCAGGTTAAAGATACCTTTCTTAAAAGAACAAAAATCATCAACACCATGCGTAACTTCTTTAATGAAAAAGGTTACCTGGAGGTTGAAACCCCAATATTACAATCGATACCAGGAGGAGCAGCAGCTCGTCCTTTTATCACGCATCATAACGCATTAAACATTCCTTTATACTTACGTATTGCAAACGAGCTTTATTTAAAAAGACTGATCGTTGGAGGATTTGATGGTGTTTATGAATTTGCCAAAGACTTCCGTAACGAAGGTATGGATAGAACTCATAATCCTGAGTTTACAGTAATGGAAATTTATGTTGCTTATAAAGATTATAAGTGGATGATGGACTTTACTGAAGAAATGATTGAAAGAGTTGCTCTTGCATTGCATGGAACAACAAAAGTAAAATTAGGAGATAAAGAAATCGACTTTAAACGTCCGTTCAAACGTATTTCGATGATTGACTCTATTAAAGAACATACCGGAATTGATATTAACGGAATGAACGAAGAGCAATTATTTAAGGTTTGTGAGGATCTTGGTGTTGAAACTGATCCTTCAATGGGTAAAGGAAAATTAATTGATGAAATCTTTGGTGAAAAATGTGAAGGTAACTACATTCAGCCAACTTTTATCACTGATTATCCTGTTGAGATGTCTCCATTGTGTAAAAAACACAGAGAGAATCCTGAATTAACAGAACGTTTTGAATTAATGGTGAATGGTAAAGAGTTAGCAAATGCATACTCAGAACTTAATGATCCTATTGACCAGCTTGAGCGTTTCCAGGATCAATTAAAACTTTCTGAAAAAGGAGATGACGAAGCAATGTTTATTGACATGGATTTTGTTCGTTCTCTTGAATATGGTATGCCTCCTACATCAGGAATGGGTATTGGTGTTGACCGTTTAGCGATGTTAATGACTGATCAACAATCCATTCAGGAAGTACTCTTCTTCCCTCAAATGAGACCTGAGAAGAAAGTTGAAAATGATAGTGAAGAAAAATATATTGAATTAGGTATTCCAAAAGAATGGGTTGAAGTCATTCAAAAATTAGGATACAAAAAGGTTGATCAGCTTAAAGAGTTAAAACCTACAAAGCTGCATCAGGAAATGTGCGGTTATAATAAGAAAAACAAATTGGGATATAAAAACCCAAGCCAGGACGAAGTAAAAAACTGGTTAGCTTAATATTTTAACACAGAATCACATTTTAGTTGCGGATAAAAACTAATTATGGACGAATCATCTAGAGTAGGAATAATTGGAAGTGGTAGCTGGGCAACAGCTATCGCCAAAATGCTCATGAACAATGTTCTTGAGATGAATTGGTATTTCCGAAATCCTAAACACATCAAAAAGTTTAGAAAACACGGACACAATCCCAATTACCTGACTAGTGTTGATTTTATTACTGATAAAATACACTTTTACTCAGATATCAACCAAATAGTTGAGGAAAGCGATGTATTAATATTAGCTATTCCTTCTGCATTTTTAAAAAATGCGTTAAGTGAACTATCCGTTCCTTTAAAAGATAAAATTGTTATTTCTGCAGTAAAGGGCTTAATACCTGATGAAAACATGATCATTGGAACATTTTTGAATACGTTCTATAATGTTCCATTAGAAAACATTGCTGTTATATCAGGTCCATGTCATGCAGAAGAAGTTGCATTAGAGAGATTATCATATCTTACTATTGCATGTCAGGATGTTAAAAAAGCAAGAGCATTTGCTTCATTCTTACAATGTGGATATATAAAAACAAGTGTTTCAGACGATATATATGGTACTGAATTTTCTGCAGTACTCAAGAACATCATGGCTGTTGCGTCTGGAATTTGCCATGGAATGGGATATGGCGACAATTTTCAGGCTGTACTCATGTCAAACGGAATTCAGGAAATAAAACGCTTTGTTGATACAGTTCACCCTATAACACGAGATATTAAGAGTTCTGCCTACCTGGGAGATTTATTAGTTACCGGATATTCACAATTTAGCCGTAACCGTACTTTTGGTACCATGATAGGCAAAGGATATTCTGTAAAATATGCGCAGATGGAGATGTTAATGATAGCAGAAGGATATTATGCTGTTAAAAGCATTAAGGAGATTAATGAAAAGTATAAAGTTAACATGCCAATAACAGATGCGGTATATAATATCATTTATGAAAAAATATCACCTAGCATTGAAATTCGTTTGTTAACAGAGAATTTAAGATAATTCAAAATCCTTATTCATAAAATTCTATTTACGATGGAAAACTTAAAAATTGATATCTCTAAAACTTTTGATTTCGTTTCTGAAGAAAAAGTTGCAGAATACAAAAGCGAGATTGCATCTCACCTTAAAGCTTTACAGGAAAAAACAGGCAGAGGAAATGACTTTTTAGGTTGGGTAAACCTTCCTTCAAGCATTGACGATGCCCAGCTTTCTGATATTGAAGCAACTGCTGCAAAACTTAAAGCAAAAGCTGATGTAGTTGTTGTTATTGGTATTGGAGGTAGCTACCTTGGAGCAAGAGCTGTAATTGATGCATTATCAAATAGTTTTGATCAATTAATTACCGACAGAGAAAATCCAGTAGTAGTTTACGCTGGTCAAAATATTGGCGAAGATTACACAGCTGAACTTCTTGATTTATTAAAAGATAAATCATTTGCATTAGTTGTGATCTCTAAATCAGGTACAACTACAGAGCCTGCACTTGCATTCCGTTTATTAAAAGAGCTTTTAGAAAGTAAATATTCTAAAGAAGAAGCTAAAGAACGCATTGTAGCTATTACTGATGCTGCTAAAGGAGCATTAAGAACACTAGCAACTCAAGAAGGATATAAAACTTATGTTATTCCTGATGATGTTGGTGGACGTTTTTCTGTATTAACGCCTGTTGGTTTATTACCAATTGCTATTGCCGGAGTTGATATTAAAGCTCTTGTAAAAGGAGCACAGGATATGGAAAAAACTACTGCAGAAGAAGCTGAAAATAGTGCAGCAGCTATATATGCAGCAGTTCGTAACGAGCTATATAAAAACGGTAAGGGAACTGAAATTTTAGTGAACTACCAACCTAAACTTCACTTTGTTGCTGAATGGTGGAAACAATTATACGGTGAAAGTGAAGGTAAAGAGAACAAAGGTATTTTCCCTGCAGCTGTTGATTTTTCAACAGACTTACACTCTATGGGTCAGTGGATTCAAGAAGGTGTTCGTAACATTTTTGAAACAATCATCACTATTACAAAACCAAACAGAAAAGTGGTTATTCCTACTGATGAAGCAAATCTTGACGGATTAAACTTTTTGGCTGGAAAAAGAGTTGATGAAGTAAACAAAATGGCTGAATTAGGAACTTTAATTGCTCACGTTGACGGTGGAGTACCAAACATTAAAGTTGAAATTCCTGAATTAAATGCATACTACCTTGGTCAATTACTATATTTCTTTGAAATTGCCTGTGGTATGAGTGGTTATATATTGGATGTAAATCCATTTGACCAACCAGGAGTTGAAGCTTATAAGAAAAACATGTTTGCTCTACTTGACAAACCTGGTTTTGAAGCTGAATCAGCAGCTATTAAAGCAAGAATATAATTTCAAACTATATAAACAGGAGGCTCGAATAATATTATTCGGGCCTTTTTTGTTTCTAATCCAAAGTTCTATTCACAACTACACCTATTAACCCGAGTTCTATTAAATTAAAGAGCTCAGATTTTATTAAAATGCTGATATACAAGGCAAATTCTTTTTGCATAGCGAGCTATGGTAGATGAATTTAACGAAGTAGATTAGTATTTTAATAGAAAGCCACATATAGACAACGATTTTCTGCTTCATATTTGTTTGACATAGCCCACTATGACTTCACAAATATTCATTGAAACTCATTATTTATTAGCGGTCTGTTCCATACCTTTTATATCAAACTCGGGTTATTAACTATATACCAAACTTGGAAAGAAGAGTACACTTAAATGATTTTTAAACTTAAATTATTCATTTTTTAAAGGTATTATCTTCGCAAATAACCGAAGAAAAACCGAAGAAACTCCGAAGAAAGTCCCTTGATAATTCCTTTTAATCCTATTTTCTTTACATCTCTGTTCCATACCTTTTATATCGAACTCGGGTTAATATGTACAGTAATTTAAATTCTATTATTTAAGATGTAATACTTATATTTAAGACTCTTAAATCATCTTGTTTAATTATTCTATATCTTATGAAGACAAATCAAAAAACTATCCTTATTATTTCTTTATTGCTTTTTGTAACAAACACTATAGCAAAATCACAGAACTTTAAAGTTACAATTGACAAACCGGTAAACGGAACTATTCAGTTCGAGCCACAGATCCCTGCAGATGGGTATGTAAAAGCCGGTACACTTATTAAAGTAACCACTAATCCAAACAAAGGATTTGCATTAGATGCAGGCTATTATTCCATTCCAGGAATGTGGGGACAGACATATTCTGAATTCTTTACAAAAAGCTTTGAAGTAGAGGTGAATCGGGATCTTCATATTGGAGCATCATTTATTGAATCAAAAGAAATCAGTAACATCAATATGATTCAGAATGTAGTTTATGCTCAACCAGGAAAAAAGCCTTTAAAATACGATGTATTTTCACCTAAAGGAGCAAAGGAATTACCTTGCATTGTCATTATTCATGGAGGTGGATGGTCATCGAATAATGAGGATGTAATGAGAGGATTAGCCAGAGAACTTGCCAAGGACGGCAAATATGTGGTATTTAGTATTGATTACAGGTGGGTTAAGAAATTAGATGGAGATGAAACAGCCAACACCATGAATGTATTAATAGAGGACGTTTACGGTGCTATTGCTCATATTATTGAACATGCGGATGAATATGGTGCTGATCCTACTCGTATTTGTTTAACCGGAGACAGCGCTGGCGGACATTTATCAGCTGCAGCTGCTGACATGCCTAATAAAATTGGAGATGGTGGTTTTGGATTGACTGAAGGTGTATATGAATTCAACCCAACATACATTCCCAATAATAAAACTGTTGAAGACATAAAAAAAGAACTTGTAGCTTCAATTAAGGCTGTAGCGCCAAGTTATGGTGTTTTTAATGGAGATCGCTTAATGCAATTTTATAATGACTCAACACTAGGAAATCACTGGGGATATGAGATAGCGCCACTAACTAACATCCCCAATGCCTCTGAAAGAAAAATTCCTCATTACCTTACCAGAGGAACTAAAGATTTTTTAATAAAAGATGCCGAAGTTACAGATTATGTGAATGCATTAGTTGAAGCAGGACAAAGAGTTCAGTATGTACAGGTTGGTGGTGCTGGTCATGCTTTTTTTGACTGGAAGTCGGATCAAAAAACTAAAGATACTTTTTACAAATATGGAGTTTATTACGCATCTGAAATGGAAGCGTTTTTTGATTCTATAGTCTATTAACCCGAGTTCGATTAAAATAAAAAGTGCCATTCATAATAATTACGAATGGCACTTATATATATTTTGTCTCTTATTATCTTATATAGTAGACTTAAACTGCTCCAGGAATCTAACATCATTCTCAAAGAAAAGCCTGATATCTTTAATTTGATATTTTAGCATAGTAATACGCTCAATACCCATACCAAAAGCAAATCCTGTATATTTTTCACTATCAATATTTGAATATTCCAAAACAGCAGGATCAACCATACCACAACCTAAAATCTCAACCCATCCTGTATATTTACATACATTACAACCTTTACCTCCACATAATGAACATGAAATATCCATCTCTGCAGAAGGCTCTGTAAATGGGAAATAAGAAGGACGTAAACGTATTTGAGTTTTCTCACCAAACATTTCCTTAGCAAAATATAAAAGTGTTTGTTTTAAATCTGCAAAAGAAACATTCTCGTCAATATACAAACCTTCTACCTGGTGAAAGATACAGTGAGCACGAGCAGAAATAGCTTCATTACGAAAAACTCTACCAGGAAATATTGAACGAATTGGTGGTTCATTTTTTTCCATTACACGAACCTGAACAGAAGAAGTATGCGTACGTAATAATACATCAGGATCTTTCTCAATAAAGAAGGTATCTTGCATATCTCTTGCAGGATGCTCTTCTGGGAAGTTTAATGCTGTAAACACGTGAAAATCATCTTCAATTTCTGGTCCTTCAGCTACATTAAAACCTAATCGTGCAAAAATATCAACAATCTCATTTCTAACAATTGATAAAGGATGACGACTTCCCAGTTTCATGATTGTACCAGGAAGTGTTAAATCAACACCACTTTCTTTTACCTGATCATTAGAAAACTGTTCTTTTAAATTATTTATAAACTCAGTAGCTTCCTTCTTTAAAACATTGATTACCTGCCCAACTTCTCGCTTTTGCTCATTAGGAATCGTTTTAAAATCATTAAATAATTCAGAAATGATTCCCTTTTTACTTAGGTATTTAATTCTTAAATGCTCTGCCTCTTCAGCACTTGAAGCTGTAAGTTGTTTAATTTCTTGTTGTAAAGCCTTTATCTTATCAAGCATTGTTGATGTATTTTTGTTTAATTTTTTGAATTGGCAAATTTAATAAAAGGAAACTATAGATTAATAGGAATTGAGTAAAAGATACAAGAAAATGGATATTAACCTACAAACCCAGCTTATGATTAGTTTTTTACTATTTGAATATGTAAAACTCTAACATCAGTTACAGGGCGATCTTCACCATATGTTTTAAGAGCTGCAATTTTATCAACAACATCCATCCCTTTGGTTACTTCTCCAAAAACAACATAATCCCCATCTAAATGAGGAGCACCACCTTGCGAAGTATAGACATTCCTCTGTTTGGCTGAAAATTTTATTCCTTTTTCCTTTTCGATTTTATCGAGTTCACCTTCTTTAAAAACCCGTCCTGAAACAATATAGAATTGTGAACCATCCGTCATATTTTTAGGATTTCTCGATTCAGGTAGTTTGGACATTGCAATGGCACCTCTTTTATGAAATTTACCGGGAACAATTTTAGTATCTAACATATATCCAGGTCCCTGCCAGCCTACTACATCATCTTTATCGGCATATTTACTATCGGCAGCACCAGTCTGAATTAAGAAATTAGTTAATACCCTATGCACCAACAAACTATCATAAAACTGATCGCTAACAAGTTTTATAAAATTGTCTCTGAATACTGGTGTTTCATTATACAACTTAAATTCAATATCTCCCATTGTGGTAACCATCTTAAAACCATTTATAGTTTTATAAGATGGATATACTTTGTTGCTTTTGGTTCTCAGTTCATAAACCGATGTTGCCTGACGTTGTTGTTTTTTACTTAATTCCACAATTTCAGAAGCAGGAATTAAAATAGAAGACTCCTCCCCATTGGCTGTTTTTGTTTGAACCATACCAACAACATGATGCATGAAAGTGAAAGCAGGCATTCCTGAAAAGCTCAATCTATCTAAAGAGTAATATTCTAATGAATCTGAACTTACTTTTTCACCAACATCAAATTTAGGAGCATAAATCTTTTTTGATTTTCGATACAAACCTGCAATGGAATCAGGGATTTCAGTGATCGCTCTATCCAGATGGATATAGTTTAAATTCTCCATCCATGATTTTAGAATCACTAAGTTCTTTTCTATACTATATGCGGTATAACCAGCAATATCATTAAAGTCTTCAGTTCCTACTGGAGCAACTTTTACTTTATAACTTCCTTTAATCAAATCCAGGTTTGTTACTAACTCTTTCGGACTAATATAAAATCCATAACCTTTATTCTGAATTCGAGAGTAATGATCGTACGTTTCAATTGAAACAATTCCCTTTATATTTGACTGGTAAGATCCTTTAGGTCTGGAATACTCTTCTTGCGAGATATTTGATTTTTCTGATTCGGTTTTACATCCAATGCTCAATATAACTAAAGAAACAAAGAAGATTATAATAAGGTTTCGCATGAATATAGATTTAAAGTACTCTAACAACGAGTTTTACATCAGTTAATGGCCTGTTATTTTTATCCGTTTTTAAAGATGCTATTTTATTAATAACATCAAAGCCACTTACCACTTCTCCAAAAACCGTATAATCATCATCCAACTCTGGCAAACCTCCTAAAGTAGTGTAAACCTCCCGCTGTTTTGCTGTAAATTCGAGCTTATTCGATAACGCATATTCAAATGCTATTTTTTCTTTTATAGCTCTTAACCTAGTATTAAATGCTTTAGGATCTTCTTTCTTTAATTTCTGAAGTTCTTCTTTATAGGGCACATAAAACTTCTTTTTAAGTTTTATTTTAATTGGATTATTAACTGATTTTTCAATTAGATCCAACTCCTCATTAGTATACTTTTTTCCCTGAACTATATAAAACTGGCTGATATCAGACATTTTAAAATGATTGATATCCTCAGGCTGACGAGGCGCACAAATAGCTCCTTTTTTATGAAATCTATTTTCTCTAAATTCTGAGTCAATCACCAGTTTTGAACTTCCGTACCCGATCATTCGGCCAGGTGCGGCATTCCTTGAATCTGATGAGCCCCCCTGAATCACAAAGTTTTTAATAACACGATAAAATAATGTTCCATCAAAATGGCCTTCATTAGCTAACTTAACAAAACTATCTCTGTGTTTAGGCGTGTCATCATAGAGCATGATTTTAATATCGCCCAAGTTGGTTGAAATAATAACTTTTTTAGTTTGACTCTCTGATTTTACAAAAAACAACAATAAAACAAATAGTATTAAACTAATACGCATACCTTTTTATTCCTTTATAATTTTCACTCTCATTCTAATATCCTTCAACGGTCTATCCCTTGCATCAGTTTCCTGATAGGCAATTGCATCCACTACTTCCAGACCATATTTTTTACCAAAAACTGATTTAATCTTTTCAATCCAGTTTTTTTCTTCAATAACCTCTCCAAAAACCGTGTAATTGGTATCCAGGTGTGGAACTCCTCCTATAGTTTTATAAACTTCTTTTACATCTTCCGGAAACTCAAATTCGGGTTGCTCTGAATATTTTTGATTTACAATAGCCATAATCTTTTGCTGTAGGTGCATAATGGCCTCCTCATCTCCTTGCATTTGAAGCATATTTAAAGTGTCATTATATTGCTGCAGAACATCATTAAAAATAGCACGTCTTTTACTATCTCTTATTCTGTTTTCAGCTTTAACTAAATCGTTATCATCAAACACTTTTCCCTGAACAATATAGAACTGAGATCCTGAGGATGCTTTTTCTGGATTGACTTGATCACCCATGCGTGCTGCTGCCAATGCTCCTTTTTTATGAAAATACTTTGGGAAATTAAATTCAGCAGGAATAGTATAATTCGGACCACCTTCACCCAGGGCAGCACCAGCTTCAGCATTTTTCGAATCAGGATCTCCTCCTTGTATCATAAATTCCTTGATTACCCGATGAAACAATGTACTATCTAAATACCCTTCTTTTGCCAATTTGATAAAATTATCGCGGTGCTGTGGCGTTTCATCATAAAGCTTGATTTTTATATCTCCAAGATCGGTTTGTACCAGTACAATTGTACCTGCTGACTTAGGCGAACATGAAGAGAATGTAATAACTATTAAAGTTATAATAGACAATAATATATTTCTGCTCATCGTATTTATAAAATATTAAATAAAATCTATGCTTAGGTGATTAATCTTATTCCTTGAATGGTATTAACCTGAGCTCTTTAATTTTAATCGAACTCAGGTTATTACTAATTATTTTATTTGAATTAAATCTACTTACAACTTTTCCTCAAAGTAAGAAATCATGGCTTCTTTTAAAATTGCTTCTCGATTTGAAGGCAAAAGTTCTTCCATATTTTGCAATACTTTAAATTGAGGCCATCCTTCATCATCAAGTCCAGTTTGCTCATAAAAACCTTTTTGCTCAAACATTTTGCATCTGGCTAAATTAATCATATCCATCTTTTCCTCCTTTGAATATTTCATATAGCCCTTACCTAACTCCTGAATTCCAATTAAAAATAAAAGAAAGTCAAAATCAGCAAGCACCTTAAATCTTTTACTTACTTTTAGTAGTAACTCTTCCCAGTTATTTGTTTCACTCATACACTTTTACCAATTAATGGATATGCTCATTTTTTTAAGCATAAAAAATAAAAAATCAAATTTAACACTCTCATACTATTTAACTCCTTAATTCACTAACATTTTTATCCTGTTAATAAAATTATAGCACTTAAGTAAAAAAAAATGTTTATTTATGTGATACAAATTCTTAAACACAAAAAATAATCTTAATTATGAAAAACATTTTTATTTACCTTACCTTTTTCTTAATAAGTTGCGGTATTGCACAAGCTCAAAAAATCACACTTGAATCAGGTTCTCTTGATGCCTTAAAATCTGAAAAATCTTTTAACATAGCCTACGATTACAGCGAAGTTTCAGTAGGAAAATTTAAATCTGAGGATGATTATATCAATAAAAAGGTGACAGATTATAATGCAAAAGAGCCTGGAAGAGGTGACCAATGGAAAGAATCTTGGCTTACTGATAGAGATGCCAGATACAAAGTTAGCTTTGAAAAACTAATGAATAAATATTTAGAAGATGAAGGCATTACTGTAAGTGATGAAAACACAGATGCCAAGTACACTTTCATTCTAAAAACCACTTTCATTGAACCAGGATTTAACATCCATATCACCAGAAGACCAGCAATGATTAACGTATTATTTCAATTAGTTGAAACAGCTAATCCAAGCAACGTTCTTTTTGAACTAAAATCAATCAAAAATCCAGGAAATTCATTCGGTGGATATGATTACGATACTGGCGTTAGAATTCAAGAAGCTTACGCAAAATGCGGTAAAGAACTAGCTAAATATTTGTTGAAAAAAGCATTTTAATTTCAAATTATAACAGGCTCACAATATTATCCTCGTGGGCCTTTTTTATATCCTAAAGCAAGCCATTAAAATATTAATTCTTCACAGCTTCAAACTCAATTACAGACCCCACACCCTGATGTCCCGGTCCTTCATCTAACTCCATCTCCTTAGTTCTGCATTTAATTACTTCCAAACCACTAAAGTCTTCGTTTAACAATTCTTCGGAATACAGCATATTAACATCTTTAGGTCCACCGCTTGAGTATTTCAATTGTTCTTTTGTAAATGCAACTATAAAAATTTTGCCTTTGGGTTTTAATAGCGATATTAAATGTTTGTGTATTTTTTTTCTTAGCATTTCAGGCAAATGAAAAAACACCATGGCAATAGAATCAAATGATTCTGATTTGTAATCAAATGTTAATATATCTCCTATTGAATAATCTATTTTAACATTACTTTTTTCGGCCAATTTAATGGCTTTATCCATTCCTATATCACTTTGATCAATTGCTTTTGCATCCCATCCTTTTTGAGCTGCATACACCATATTTCTACCTTCGCCTTCTCCGGGAAATAAAATAACACCAGCCTTATTTCTATCAATATAGTCTTTCAATAACTCATTAGGTTCTACCCCATATACGTAGTTATCAGTCGAAAACCTATCGTTCCAAAATTCTTTCATACTAATAAATTGTTACTATTAAATTAACCAACAGAGAATATGTGGTTTTGTTTTAAAGGGGTATAAAAAAAGAAAAGACTTGTGGGCAACAAGTCTTTCATTTTCTTTTGGATTTTTTTATCTGATTTAAGGGAAAAGGGTTTATTTTCCGACTGCTAATATAGTATATTTTTGTATTTTTTAACATGTTTTTAATAATTATTTTCATTTCTAATAAAAATATTACGTGAATAATTCATTTTCCTCCATAAAATAACCATTTACATAGGTTTGATTTATTAAAAAAAGAAATACATTAAACCTTTTACTATTTTTACTATCAAAGATTATAGCATATCAACTGTGAGATATAGATAAGTTCGATAAATAAAGATTAATAATATGAAGATTTATTATTTAATTATATGCCTTTGGCTTTGTATCATAGGAAATACTATGGGACAACAGGTAAACAAAAAAAAGCAGGAAGCTACACCACCTAAGATTGAAATTAAGGCTAATAGCAGATCTCAAATAGCTGTTACACGTGATAATTATCATCGAAGGAGGGATTTACGTTACATCAAAATGAATAAGAAGATGAGAATGAATAAGAAAAAAATGATTTCTTATCATAATTCTCAGATTAAAAATGCTCAACTAAAAAAACGAGAAAACATAAAAAGACAGAATACTTCCGTACAAAAACGCAGAAATGCCATTCAAAAGAGAAGGCTTGAACGTCAAAAGCAATTAAGAAACAGAACCCGATAAAGTCTACAACATGACCACTATAAAATTTAAATTAGTATTCTTTGGGCTTTGGATTTCTATAGTATCTTTTGCTCAATCTAACATGACCCAATTGATTAAAGAAGGTAATAACTGGCTTGATAATGGTGAATATGAAAAAGCTATTAACTCTTTTTCTGAGGCCATTAAACTTGACAAGAAAAATCCTGATTTATATTTTTATTTAGCGAATAGCTATTTCGATAATGGTGATTACCCAAAAGCTATTGACAATTATAATTTATGCATTCAGAATGATAACTCTTATAAAGATGCCTTCTACAATAAAGCCAATGCATGGTTTGAATTAAAAGAATACTCAAAATCTATCACCATTTTTAATACAATTATTGAAATGGATCCTGACTATTACGATGCTTATTTCGACAAAGGAAATGCACTTTATGAATTAGAGTTATATAAAGACGCCATAGAAACATTTAATGCAGGCATTAAAATAAATCCTGATTATGAATTTGCCTATTACGACAGAGCCAATGCCTGGTTTCAATTGGGAAATTATTCTGATGCAATTCTTGATTATACAGAAGCTATTGAGCTCAACAATAAAATTTCAGATTTTTATTTTAACCGTGGAGTTGCTTACTTTAATATGGACGATAGAGATTCTGGATGTGCCGACCTAAATAAAGCTGCAGAATTAGGAGATGAAGATGTTGATATGTATTTAATGGAGTTTTGCAACTAATATTTTACCAAGATAAAAAATAAGTCAATCCAACATTTGTAAATGAGGTCCAGTCCTCATTTACATAAGTAGGTTGGTTTAATGGTTTATACAGCGAAAACCCAACATTTAGCATAAAGTTACACCACTGATAATAAATGGGCAATGAAAATCCTACACTACTAATACTGAAAGAACGCTGCTCTTTAAATAAATCGGATATCACCAGATCAGTATCCAGTTTGGATATTTTTCTGTAATAATAAGGTCGATGACTTATGATTCTACTAATCAATCGATCTTGCATATCCTGTGGGTTTTCAATAGATTCAAGCAAATCACCAACAGTTTCCTCCGGATTATTCTGCGAATACTCATATAAAAAATAGCAATTACTATATGCTTCATCATTATAATAATCAATGCTATTGGCAAACAATATAAATGAAGGTTGAATACTCAAAGTATTGTCTTTTATTAATACATCATCTATATCAATATCAAAACCTGTTTGAAATGAAGCGTATAAATCATTTGCATTGCCAGAATAATATCCAAAATCCAAACTGGCGTTCCACCATTTGATCTGACTATAAGTATTTAGATTAAACAGTTCACTATAATTAGACTTCAATGCATTGGAATTTTCACTGAATTCGTAATGCGTATAGTTGACAGATCCCATTAACCATGAGGTAATATCCAGATCATAACCTAAAGACATACCGTATTCCTGTGTGGATGCAGTATTACTTTCATCGGCGTTTGCTATGTTAGAAAGATATAAAGAAAGGTTGAAACCAGATTTATGATAATAACTTACAAAAACAGAACTGATGGGTTGTTTACTATAGATACTCGTTGTTCCATTTAAACTATTATTTGAAGTATAATCTATTCCTGCAGCAAAAGACGAGAATTTAATGTTGATGTCATCTGTTTTATCTTGAGACAAAACAGATGTACCACAAATAATTCCAAGTATAAATAACATTAAAATCTTCATAACATTTTATTTGCAACACAAACATCTGCTATATGAGAATATCGTTAACCAAAAAACATATATCCAATAACTATTGCTGCAATAATTCCAGCTAAATCTGCAATCAATCCACACCCAATAGCATGACGTGTTTTTTTAATTCCTACTGAGCCAAAATAAACTGCAATAATATAAAACGTAGTATCCGTTGCTCCCTGCACTGTTGATGCAATTTTTGCAGCAAATGAGTCTACCCCAAAATTCGGATTACTAAAAAGTTCCAGCATCATACCTCGGGCTCCACTCCCACTAAGTGGCTTCATCAGTGCTGTAGGTAAGGCATCTACAAATCGAGTATCTAAATTTAAAAATACAAATAATGACTTAATCCCATCAATAATAAAATCCATAGCTCCTGAGGTTCTGAACAGACCAATAGCAACTAATATTGCAACCAAGTAAGGTATAATTTTTATAGCAATCTGAAATCCTTCTTTCGCCCCATCAATAAATGCATCATAAACATTAACTTTCTTACGGATTGCTGCCAATAAAAAAACAATGATGATAGAAAATAAAATCACATTAGACCCAACTAATGAAATGGTTTTAATTTGATCTTTCGGAAGAGTTGATAGCCAATAAATCAAACCACAAACAAAAGCAGTTAAACCTCCTAAATATGATAAAATTACTTTATCCCATAGTCTAATCTTTTGAACAAAAGCAACTGCTATAATTCCTGCTAATGTGGAAAAAAAAGTTGCTAACAATATTGGGATAAAAATATCAGCGGGATTAGCAGCTCCAAATTGTGCCCGATAAACCATTATACTTACAGGAATAATCGTTAATCCTGATGTATTTAATACCAGGAACATGATTTGGGCATTACTGGCAGTATCTTTTGATTGATTTTCATCTTGCAATTGCCCCATTGCTTTAAGCCCCATTGGAGTAGCCGCATTGTCAAGCCCAAGCATATTGGCAGACAGGTTCATCATGATTGTCCCAAAAACCGGATGATTCTTAGGTAAAGAAGGAAATAATCTATTAAATAATGGTCCTATCAATCTGGAAAGCACTTTAACAACTCCACCTTGTTCTCCAATCTTCATAAATCCTAACCAAAGAGAAAGTACTCCTGTAAGACCTAATGAGATTTCGAATCCAGTTTTAGCATTACTAAAGGTTGAACTCATCAGATCCGGAAATATCTCCATATCACCAAAAAAGATGAGACGCACTAAAGCTACAATAAACGATATAATAAAAAACGCTATCCAGATATAATTCAGAACCATATGATTATAGATCGTTAGATTTTAGACAATAGACGGATTACTTATATATTTCTCAAATGCCAATTATCTGGGAATAATTGGCATCTATAAGAATATATAATTGATTATAAGTATTGTTTTTAAAAGGTTCTTTTTACTGAATCATCACCCTGATACTTTTCATGAGGTGCTCCAAATTCTTTACAAGAAACGGTATCTATAGAGACTTCCCAAATCTTTACGTTACGTATTGCAGGCTCAGAATAGGTAAACTTTTTATCTGAATATTGTTCCATGATAATATTTAAGGCCTCTTCCTTTTTAGCCATATCTTCCTGAAAAACTACTTTTCCCCAGGCTACCACACTTTTTGATTTCATACGGTAACTACAGGCTACTTCAGGATGTTGAAAAGCCAATTCATGGTCTGTACTAAAAGTCACACAGATGTTATTATTCTGATTTATTGCATCAATAACTCTACCTTCTGGAGCAGAATGAAGATAAATTACATTGTCTTTAAACCCAAAATTCATTGGCAATACATAAGGCACCACACCATCTATAACTCCCACAAAACACACATCACATTTCCTTATTATACTTTCTATACGTTCATTGTTTAAATGCTCTACTGTTTTCATTGTATATACTTTTTTGATTTTCTTAATTAAACGATGGCCCTGTTACCTAACTCTTTCGAAAACAAAGTCTGCAGTTGTTGCAATCTACTAATTGTCTTCATTAATTCCATTAGCTTTTCTAAGTCTTTAGATTGCTCAACTACCTTTAACTCGTTTCTTTTTTCCTCTAATAAACGCTTTACTTTTTTAAGCTTTAATTCATTAAGTAATTTTGGTACAATAGCATGCAACAAATCTTCTTCATTCCAATTACCTTGCCCAAATTTACTGTGAATTTTACTCAAGGCATGCTCTTTTGACAATAAATCAGATGCGATTTGATTCACATCAGGATCCATATAACTTACATAAAACTTAGCCGACTCAAAGCCGTCCTTTGTTTTATTGTCTTCATACAGCTGAAATATTTTATTATAAACCGGATTCAAACTCTCTAATTCATCTTCTTTCAATTGACTGATAATATAATCTCCTACAGTAACATTCTCACCAACAACATCTTCACTCTTACTAAATAGAGGTCTTTCTCCGTATTTGATCAAATACCTCACAATTTCAAGTTCCTCCACTTCAAATGGATTTTGTGAAGTAAAAGCAGAATTTGATATTGGACTATTTACAGCAACAGGAGCTTGAACCGGAGCTTCAAATTTTTGCTTGTAACCTTCCTCTCTCTTTTTTCGGGTTATTTTGCCAATTTCATCATATAAAACCTGCTCTCTTACCTGCAATAAAGTACTACACTCTTTTATATATTCGCCTCTTATAAATGCTTCTGGAATTACTGATATTGATCGAACAATATCTTGCAATAACTGAGCTCTTTTTACCGGATCATTTTTTGCATCCTTAAGAAGAATTCCAGTTTTAAATTTTATAAAGTCACCTTCATTTTTGTCGATATATTGCTGCAATTGCTCCGCATTTCTGTTTTTTGAAAAGGAATCCGGATCTTCACCCTCTGGTAATAACAATACTTTAACGTTCATTCCTTGTTCTAAAACCAAATCAATTCCTCGCAACGAAGCTTTAATTCCGGCAGGGTCACCATCATATATAATGGTAATATTAGGTGTAAAACGAGCTATTAACCGGATTTGATCCACCGTTAATGCAGTTCCTGAAGATGCAACAACATTATGAATACCTGCCTGGTGAAATGAAATTACATCTGTATATCCTTCAACCAAAAAGCAACGGTCCTTACGTGTAATTTCCTGCTTAGCCTGAAATATTCCATAAAGGATTTTACTTTTATGATATATCTCGGATTCCGGAGAATTTAAATATTTAGCGGTTTTGGCATCCGTTTTTAAAACCCTTCCACCAAAAGCAGTAGGTTTTCCGGATATACTATGTATAGGGAAAATAACTCTCCCTCTGAATCGATCAGCTTTATAATTATCTCTTACAATAGTTAACCCTGTTTTTTCAAGAAACTCAAGTTTAAAGCTATTTTTTAAGGCTTCATCGGTAAATGCAGACTTTGAATCAGGAGAATATCCAAGATCAAACTTATTAATAATATCATCTCTGAATCCACGTTCTCTTAAATAGGAAAGCCCCACAGAACGACCTTCATCTGATTTATGCAGAATATCGCTAAAATATTTTTGAGCGAAAACCGAAACTGCCATCATACTTTCACGGTCATTCTTTACCTGCTGCTGTTGCGGACTAAGTTCTACGTCCTCAACATGAATATGGAATTTCTTACCCAGATACTTTATCGCATCAATAAACGAAATTTGCTCAACATCCATTAAAAAGTTAACCGCATTCCCACCTTTACCACAACCAAAACACTTGTATATTCCTTTATGAGGTGAAACTGTAAACGAAGGTGTCTTCTCATTATGAAAAGGACAATTACCGATGTAATTAATCCCTCTTCTTCGCAATGAAACAAACTCTGACACTACGTCAATAATTTGGGCTTGCGATGTTTCAACTATCCTATCTACAGTACTCTGATCAATCATTTACAAATTGTTAAAAACAAGAAGCACAAAGATACAAATAGATTACAGAAATGAAACGAGAGCTAAAACAAAGAAATGTTGTATATACTATAAAAAGACCCAATTAGGTAGTTGTTTACTGAATTTATTTTTTAAATTTGATTTGTCATGAAACATTATTACCTTAATATTGTTTACGAGGTAGCCTAATAAAATAATAAACAAAGCATATTTTGAAACTGTATTTATAATATACTGATTCATTAGCAAATAAAGGGACATACATTGAGAAAGATTATTGATTTTTATTTAAACGGATTTAACAATTTACCCAATTGGGCCAGATCCATATGGTTTATTGTGCTATTAAAACTTTTTATTTTCTTTTTCATTTTTAAGATATTCTTCTTTCAGAATAAATTAAAGAAAGAATTCAATTCAGATGAGGAAAGAGCCTCACACGTTATTGAACAATTAACAAACCCTCAAAAATAACAGATAAATGTTTGAATCTATTGATTTAGCTCTAGTGAACTGGTCACGGGCTCAATTTGCCTTAACTGCAATGTATCACTGGATATTTGTGCCATTAACACTTGGCTTAGGCTTTATTATAGCCTTTATGGAAACTATTTATGTCAGGACGGGTAACCCCGAATGGAAAAGAATTACAAAATTTTGGATGAAACTATTCGGAATTAACTTTGCCATTGGGGTAGCTACCGGTATCATCCTTGAGTTTGAATTTGGTACAAACTGGAGTAACTATTCCTGGTTTGTTGGTGACATTTTTGGAGCACCCTTAGCCATTGAAGGTATTATGGCATTTTTTATGGAAAGTACCTTTATCGCCGTTATGTTTTTCGGTTGGGGAAAAGTAAGTAAAAAGTTTCACCTGATGTCCACATGGTTAACTGCCATAGGCGCAAACCTCTCCGCAGTTTGGATTCTTGTAGCAAATGCATGGATGCAAGATCCAGTTGGAATGCGATTTAACCCTGATACTGCACGAAATGAAATGGTAAACTTTTGGGATGTATTTCTATCTCCAAGTGCCGTAAGTAAGTTTCTACACACTTCCACTTCTGGTTTTGTGTTAGCAGCCATTTTCGTTGTTGGAGTAAGTGCCTGGTATTTACTTAAGAAAAGGGAGGTTGCTTTTGCTACAAAGAGTATGATTGTTGCTTCAGCTTTTGGTATACTGTCTTCAATTATGCTTATTGGAAGTGGTGATTCATCAGCAAAAACAGTGGCAAGCGCACAACCTATGAAATTAGCGGCAATGGAGGGTTTATATGAAGGAACTACCAATGCACCTCTTATTGGAATGGCATTAATTACAGATGCACAAGACAAACCACTAACAAAAGAATCACAGGCAGAGTTTGCAATGAAAATTGAAATTCCATCTGCACTTTCATTTTTAGCTTATGGCGATTTTGATGCTTTTGTTCCTGGTGTTAAAGATTTGGTTCTTGGAAATGAAGAACATGGTATCATGTCATATAAAGAAAAAATCAAGAGAGGATATGAAGCCCAACAAACTTTAATGGCATACAAAAAGGCACAGAAAGCGAAAAGTCCTGAGTTTGCAGCATTAAAAGCAAAATTCAATGATGATACGTGGATGGATAATTACTTTAAGTACTTTGGTTATGGTGCTTACTACGACGATGATCCGGAAACATTGGAAGCTAACGCTTTTAAAATGGTTCCTCCAATTTCGTTAACATTCTATTCTTTCCATATTATGGTAGCACTAGGAATGTGGTTCTTATTACTGTTTATTATTATACTATTCTTAATTTATAAAAATAAACTGGCCGAAAATAAAGTTATTCTTTGGGCGTCAGTATGGACTATACCTTTAGTTTATATTGCCTCACAAGCAGGTTGGATCGTAGCTGAAGTTGGCAGACAACCTTGGGTAATTCAGGATTTAATGACAACATCCAAAGCGGTTTCTCAAATTGATACAGGATCGGTTATGATAACATTCTGGTTATTTGCCATCACTTTTACATCTTTATTGATAGCAGAAGTAAAAATTTTAACAAAACAAATTAAAATAGGACCTAAAAAAGAAGGAGGAAAGCAATAATGTTTGGAGATTTATCACATTTAGCACTACAACACTATTGGTGGTTCCTGGTATCACTTCTTGGAGCTATTTTAGTGTTTTTAATGTTTGTACAAGGTGGACAAACTTTGATATCTACACTTGGAAAAACCAAAGATGAAAAAACAATACTAGTTAATGCTCTTGGAAGAAAATGGGAGTTTACTTTTACAACACTAGTAACCTTTGGAGGTGCATTTTTTGCATCATTTCCTTTATTTTACAGTACAAGTTTTGGAGGAGCATATTGGGTATGGATGATTATATTATTTGCTTTTGTTATTCAGGCAATCTCCTATGAATTCAGAAACAGACCAAGCAACGTATATGGACCCAAAACCTACGAAACATTTTTATTTATCAATGGTTTAATTGGTACCATATTTATAGGAACTGCCGTAGCAACATTCTTTACCGGTTCTAATTTTTCTGTAAATGAACTTAATCAATCCAAGTGGGATACTCCATTTCATGGTTTAGAAGCTGCATTAAACCTTCACAACCTAAGTCTTGGATTAACAGTATTCTTTTTAGCCAGGGTTTTAGCTATCCTTTACTTTATGAACTCTGTAGACCATAAAGTAATTTTAGAAAGAGCCAAAAAGCATTTAATGATAAATGGAATTCCATTTGTTGTGTTGTTCCTTACATTTACAATATGGTTATTATTAAGAGATGGTTTTGCGATAGATCCTAGCACTAAAGAGGTTTACATGGAACCATTCAAATACTTTAATAACTTAATTGAAATGCCTGTCGCTTTAATTGGATTTTTAGCTGGAGTTGTTTTGGTACTTTGGGGAATTATTTCGAGCTACTTAAATCCAAGCTCAAAAGGTATTTGGTTTACTGGTCCTGGTACAATTATTACGGTATTAATGCTATTACTAATTGCGGGATATAATAATACTTCCTTCTATCCGTCAGTATCAAATCTACAAAGCTCATTAACTATTGAGAATGCAAGCTCAAGCCATTTTACCTTAACAGCAATGAGCTACGTTTCGTTAATGATTCCTTTTGTACTAGCTTATATCTGGTATGCTTGGAGAGCAATTAATGTTAACAAAATTGATCAGGAAGAAATTGAAAAAGATGATATTCACATCTATTAATAAAACAAATAGAAAAAATTAGAGTATATGAAATATATAAGTGAAATTCTTTTCTACCTAAGCTGGCCTTTGTTGATTGTTATTAGTTACCAATCTGTAAAATGGTTAATTAATATATACGAAAAAAAGGAAACTGAACTTATTGACTCAAACAATAATTCAGAGCTATAGAACACTAAATATTGCTAATTCATTAATAGAAGCCCTTGAAGTTATTCAAGGGTTTTTTTATGCTTATAATTTCTATGGAATTATGACCTATGAATAAATACAGGCTTAATAACTGAGAAGAAAACATACAAAGCAATAACAACAGCAATTCCTCCTATTCCAAGCCATACTATCATTACTAAACCAGTTAATAACAAGGTATATTTATCAAGATTCTGTAGTAATTTAAAATTTTTAAACTTTAAAGAAAACATAGGTATTTCAGACACAAGCAAAAATGAGAAAACAGGCACAAATGCAATCAATAGCCAGTGATTGAGTATTAGATTACTTAACCAATTTTCGTCATGAACAAATACATATCCAAGTGAAGCGATGAACAGTCCGGTTGCAGTTGTGGTTAAACCTATAAAACTTTCACTTTGTCTGGTATCCACATTAAATTTAGCTAAACGCAATCCAGAAAATACCGTAATTACAAAAGGCGCCAAAATAAAACCTTGATTAAGTATATCAGCATGAAAAAAATCAGCATTTAAATCTCCAAGTATGGTTTGTTTAAGCATCATATGTAAGATTGCCATAGGAGCAAAACCAAAACTAATCATATCTGCTAAAGAATCTAGCTCTTTACCCATTGGAGAATAGGCTTTCAACATCCTAGCAGCAAAGCCATCTGTAAAATCAAAAAGAGCACCTAAAAAAATAAGTAATGCAGCAGTATCAAGCTTACCATTCAAAGCAAAAAAGGCAGCTAATGCACCGCATAAAAGATTTAAACTCGTAATAAAATTAGGAATATGATTTTTTACTGACATTGTTATCAACTTTAGAAAACGAAATTAGAAAAGTTTGAGCTGAAAAAAAATCGCATTTAAGAAATATTAATCCTAAATGCGATTTCAATATTTTATTCGCGTTAATTTAACTAATCATACAATTAATCAAACTGACGTTTCATAAACCAGAATTCAACTAATGATAAACTCAAATTCACACCAAAATAATTTTCCGTAATAATATCTCCACCTCGAGTACCTCTTCTACCGTAATTTAAGTTAATATTAAAATACGATTTACTATTACGCATTGGAATACCAACACCCACATTTACTCCGGCATCAATAATCGAATTACCTTCTACTTTTATATATGAATCTTCAATATAACCACCTACTTGGTATAAGAAAGGGTTCGCATTTTTTGTTTCTCTGTTTCTATATTCTCCACCAAAACTAAAACGATGACTATCCTTTAAATCAGCAGCCTTGCTTGAGTATATAACATTACTCCATTCCTGGAATCTATAATCACAAGCTAATTTTAAACCACGCGAATTTGCCCATGCAATACCTCCTGCCATATTAGCAGGAACTTCATAATCATTTTTATCATCCAACTCTTCACTGATTCCAGCACCACTTGAAGAATTTGCTTCCACCGTTCTGGAATTTGCTAAATCAATTTGTGGTCGATAAGTTGCTCCTAAAGTAAACGTATTATCCTTTACTTTAAATTGATATTGAAAACCTGGTTCAAAAGCAAATTGCTGAACGTAATCAGAATAGTTAACACTTAACGAACCAATTTCTGGAGAAGAAAAAACTTCCGTTTTATCTATACTTCCAAATAGATAAGATATTTTCAAACCTAAAGCAAAGTTCTTTGTAAATGCATATGCATTTGACAAATACACCTCATTAACACCACCTGTTCCTTTAAATTCTTTTGCCACAGAGGTATTTGAACCTTGTATATTCGTTGTTGTCGCAACATTATATCCAACCGAAGAAAACTGTGATAACCCAAAGTTAGTAAACACTCTATTAGAAGAACGAAAAGCTAAAGAGATATTATGTAATCCTCCTGAAATTGCATTTCCACTACCTTCATTAGTATCATAAAAAGTCTTATTAATTCTCAATCCTAAATCTATAAGCATATTTAAACTATCAATGCCTGTTAATGATGCCGGATTTAAAGTATTAATAAAATTATCAGATTTGATGGCAAGTCCTGTTCCTCCCATGCCTTGATTTTTAACCAAACCTGAATTATTAATAGTTCCAACACCAAAGGTCGTATATGCTGAAGGAGCTCCAGTTTGGGCTGACAAAGTCAGGGGTAGCAGAAAAAATAAAATTACTAGAGAAATATATTGAATTGTTTTAGTCATAATTATCATCTTAATAATAATATGTATATAATCTTAATTTAGGTTGAAAGTCTGCATTATTATGTCCTCCAAACGAAACACTTGTCACTGTTGAAGCCATTTCTGTAGATGATAACCCTATTAAAAATGAAAAATCTTCATCATAAATACCATCTAAAAACTCCACTACAAATTGATTAGTAATATCGACTTTATAATACTCATCTTCTTCTTCATCAACAGCATTATCAAACAAATACATATATGATTCCGAATTATTACTTGCAAGAATAGCAGGGCCCAACTTATTTCTTCTATCTGAATTATAAACACTTAATTTACCTGGAAAGTCATTATATAAATCCTCCGTATAGTCCAAAGGCACAAAAACTATTTCTGCTTTAATTATCTGATTTAGAGCAGGTAATTGTTCAGCTCTTTTTAAACCAGGAAAATCAATTTTTGCATATAAACCTGTTCCTCCTTGAAGGAAACATTTATCATCTGTTTCCGAACTGGAAATATTATGTTCCTGATCCACTAATTCATTTAATAAAGACCCGGTCCTGTCTGTTTCAATACTATTATATTGATAATTTGAACTTCCTTCAACATCAAATATAATTTCCTTATCTATTCTTTGATCAAGTGTAGTATGATACAGTAATTTTATACAACATGAATTACTTACATTAAAACCAATTATAGATTGATTAACTTCTCTATTACCTTTTAGCATAATACCTTTGAAGTAATCATAAAACTTGGAACTTAATGTGATATCATCTTCATTATTTCGTAGCATCTCAAAAAGTTCCTTTCCAAATTCCTCATCCAATGGAATTTTTATAGTATCTGAATTTGTTACTTCAGGTATTGCTGTATATTCACCTAACACTCTTCCTGTAGAAACTCTGGTTGTATTATAAAAGAAATTATTCGTCTTTTGATTATCCTTCATCATTTTTAAGTCAGAAACAACCTCTTCAATAGTAAAAGAATGTGTTACAGTTGTATCACCTAAATAATAATCACTATACTTAATACAAAACTGTATACCATCAAAAACATCATCTTCATCCAAATTCGTTCTACCTGGCGAAGATATTCTAAAAACAGCATCTGAATGTATTTGACCGAAATCCGGATGATTAAAACTTCCAACCAATGCTTCGCCTGATTGAGAGGTTCTAACTGAATCCATAATTACCGTACTTAACTTTACTGAAAAGGTATCAATCATCATAATACCCGCTTCCCCATCTATATATTCTTCTCCCATGGGGGTAGATATTTCATCCAAACTTTGATCGCCACATGAAAAACACATTGCGACAATTAAAACACTAAATATAAATAAGTACTTATGCATCTTTAATAGATATTTTATTTACCCAAAACACGATGATTATACCGTATTTTAGTGAATCTTAAAAAAATAACGACAAAGGTGCAAAAAAAATTGTATCCTCCAACAATCGTCACGATTCATTACAAGCAAACCTTCAATTAATTTAAGCGGATTTTTATTAGTTTAAGATAATATGTCTATATTAGCGCAGATTTTTACAGGTTAATAAGCAATTGTTTTATGTTCTTTAATTTAAAAGTTAATTTCAAGTTAAAGTTTTTTTTTCAGAAACAATTTATGGTTTATTAATTGTAGTATCGCATGGAGAAAATTTTAAAATAATAATTTGAAACAAAAAACAATGATCAAGCAGTTAATATTTTTTATCACAGCGCTATTTATAAGCAGCTTATGTTTTACAGGTTGTTCTGATGATGATGACGATTACCTAGGAAACTGGGTTGAAATGGGTGATTTTAGTGGTAAAGTTAGATCCCATGCTGTTACTTTTACTATTGGTGATAAAGTATATGTAGGTACGGGATATGACCGTAAAGGACGTGACAAGTTCAAAGATTTTTGGGAGTTAACTATTGATAATACTAATGATGTACCATCTTTCAATTGGACACAAGTTCAAGAACTTCCAGGTGTTGCTAGAAACAGAGCAGTTGCTTTCGCTTCTAATTCTAAAGGTTATGTTGGTTTAGGAAGCGACGAACACGGTAATAAACTAAAAGATTTTTGGGCATTTACCCCAGGTACTGGTTGGACTGAAGTTACGGCTGAATTTCCAGGAAACGCTCGTAGAGACGCAGTTGCTTTCTATGTAAACAATAAAGGTTATGTAGGAACTGGTGAGGATGATGCCAACGGTAACTTAAACGACTTCTATTCATACGACCCTAGCACTAATACTTGGAATACAATCAGCTCAATCAAATCAAAAAGAACCGGGGCTGCTACGTTTGTGTTAAATGATGAAGCATATCTTATCAGCGGATTAGATAATAGTAAAGCTGAAGACGACTTTTACCGTTACGATGCAACCAACAATAAATGGGTGGAATTAAACAGAATATCTAACTTCACAGACTCAAGCTTTGACGATAATTATGATAATAAAATCCAAAGATATGATGCAGTAGCCTTTACAATGGGTGGAAAAGCTTACTTCACTACTGGTCAAGGAAACAACACTACATGGGAATGGGATCCAATGACAGACCGATGGAAACAAAAAACTGACTTTGAAGGGCCAGGTCGTACAGGAGCTTTAGCATTTACTTTAAACGACATTGGTTATGTTATTACAGGAGGAGATGCAAGCTCTTCATTTGATGACATGTGGTACTTTGAGCCATATGAAGAATATGAAAACAAAGACTAAGACCTTATTATTCTTTCTTTTGTCTGTTTGCATATTTAGTTGCAAACCCAAACAGAAAGATTCAAATATTGAATACCTTACCTTTGAGGTAGAAAATGGTTGGGGTTACGACATTAAGATAAATCAAAAAACCTTTATTCATCAAGATGTTATTCCAGCCATTAACAAATCAATTCCTTTTAATAGCAAAGAAGATGCGGAAAAGGTTGCTAAATTGATTATTGAAAAAATAAAGAAGAAAGAAATGCCTCCTGCCGTATCTAAAAAAGAGATACATCAACTAGGCATTAATACAGATTCTTAACGGAAATCAATATAACAAAGCCGGATTGTTTAATTACAAATCCGGCTTTTTTTATTCCCCCTTTCAAATTAGGGACTGCAAACTGCTCTATAGTAAAAATTACAACAAATTAACAATGATAATTTGCAGTTTTAAAAAATACACCTACATTTGTATTCGAAAATAAACAACATGAGAAATTTAGTACATCATCACGGACATCATTATAATCTACCATAGGTGGGCCGGGATTGTTGTATGTTATAAAATATATAAAGAGGGCTTGCCATTATGGAAGCCCTCTTTTTTTATTTAGGCAAAACTTTAAAACAATATTTAAGTAATTGAGAAATGGAAAAACTAAGAATTGCATTACAAAAAAAAGGAAGACTACACGATGATTCAATGCAGCTATTAAAAGAAGCTGGAATAAAATTTAATACGGGAAGCAGATCATTAGTTGCACAATCACCAAGTTTCCCAATTGAAGTATTGTTTTTAAGAGATGATGATATTCCTCAAACTATTGCTGATAATGTAGCAGACATAGGTATTGTTGGCGAAAACGAAGTTGAAGAAAAACACTTTAAACTTACTATTGCAAAAAGATTAGGTTTTAGTAAATGCCGTGTTTCTTTAGCAATTCCTAAAGCAGATGATTATAATGGACCAGAGTATTTTGAAGGAAAAAAAATAGCAACTTCTTACCCGGTAATCTTAAAAAAATATTTCAACAAAATGAATATCAATGCTGAAATTCATGAAATAGCAGGTTCTGTTGAGATTGCACCAGGAATAGGATTAGCTGATGGTATTTTCGACATTGTAAGCTCTGGAAGTACACTTGTTGCCAATAGATTAAAAGAGGTTGAAGTTGTTATGAAATCGGAAGCTTTATTAGTTGAAGCTGATGGTCTTTCTGATGAAAAAAAGGCTCTGTTAGAAGAACTTTTATTCCGCATCAACTCAGTAATGGCAGCGAATTCAAATAAATACATCTTGTTAAATGCTCCAAACGACAAAGTAGACGAGATCGTTAGCATCTTACCAGGAATGAAGAGTCCAACAGTTTTACCTTTGGCAGAAAAAGGATGGAGTTCAATTCACTCTGTAATTTCAGAAAAAAAATTCTGGGAAATCATTGGTAAACTTAAAGAAAACGGTGCAGAAGGAATATTAACCTTCCCTATTGAAAAAATGATTCTATAATAAATCATCATGCAGGTATTTGAATATCCACAAAAAGAGGAATGGGCAGACCTTTTAAAACGCCCGGATAATGATTTAAGCGGTTTGTTTGACAAGGTACAAACCATACTTGATGAGATAAAGAAAGATGGAGATACTGCAGTTGTTAAGTATTCAGAAATGTTTGATGGATATGCAGCAAAAGAGATATCAGTATCAAAATCCGAAATTGATGATGCGTGTATAAATGTATCATCTCAACTTAAAGAGGCTATATATAAAGCAAAACTTAATGTAGAAAAATTTCATGAGGCACAAATCGTTCCAGAAAGAGTAGTTGAAACTATGCCAGGAGTTATTTGTCGCCAGAAATGTGTTCCTATTGAAAAGGTTGGTTTGTATATCCCTGGAGGTACTGCTCCTTTGTTTTCCACTGTTCTAATGCTTGCTATACCGGCAAAAATTGCTAAATGTAAAGAAATAGTACTTTGTACGCCTCCAGGAAAAGATGGAAAAATTAATCCTGCAATTTTATATACTGCTTCATTAGTGGGCGTAACTAAAATTTATAAAATTGGTGGTGTTCAGGCAATTGGTACAATGGCCTACGGTACAGAAACGGTACCTAAAGTGGATAAGATTTTTGGTCCGGGAAATAGTTTTGTAACTGCGGCTAAGCAACTTGTAAGCCTTAAAGATGTAGCTATTGATATGCCTGCAGGTCCATCGGAAGTTGAAGTATTAGCAGATGAGTCCGCAAATCCAGCCTTTATTGCTTCCGACTTACTGAGCCAAGCTGAACATGGCGCTGATAGTCAGGTAATTTTAATTACGAATAGCAAAAAACTTATTACTGAGGTTGAAATTGAATTGAGCAAACAGCTCGACCTTCTTCCTCGTAAAGAGATTGCAACAAAGGCCTTGGTCAACAGTCGTATTATTTTATTGAATGATACAGCTGAAATGATTGAAATGACGAACAGTTATGCTCCAGAGCATTTAATTATTGCAATGAAAGATGAAGATGCCGTGGCCGATAAAATAACCAATGCGGGTAGTGTTTTCGTTGGAAATTACACTCCGGAAAGTGCAGGAGATTATGCATCCGGCACCAACCACACACTTCCAACTCATGGTTATGCCAAAGCTTATAGTGGAGTTAATTTGGATAGTTATTTAAAGAAAATAACCTTCCAAAAAATCTCACCTAAAGGTCTTAAGGAAATCGGTCCTTCGATAGAGCAAATGGCTGGAGAAGAACAGTTGCATGCTCATAAAAATGCGGTTACCATTCGATTAAAATCTCTGGAATAGATTTAAAATATTCTTAATCCTTCATTCTCTGTACTACCAAACATCAGAGAATGAAAGATTACATTATCATAATTCATTTCAACTGTCAATAATTGCTTTTAATATAAACATGAAATCAATAGATCAATTAATTAGACCAAATATTAAGGCTCTAAAGCCATACTCTTCTGCAAGAGATGAATTTTCAGGAGAGGAAGCTATTTTTCTTGACGCCAATGAAAATCCTTTCAATCCTCCATACAACAGATATCCGGACCCGTACCAAAGAAAATTAAAAGAACAAATTGCCAAAATTAAGAATATTCCATCTAATTATATATTTCTTGGTAATGGTAGTGATGAAGCAATAGATTTAGCTTACAGAGCATTTTGTGAGCCGGGTGTAGATAATGTAGTTGCTATTGACCCAACTTATGGTATGTATTTGGTAGCTGCTGATATCAATAATATTGAAACTCGAAAAGTAAAGCTTACTACAGAATTTGAACTTAATATTGATGCTATTTTAAATGCAACTGATGCAAATACAAAACTATTATTTATCTGTTCACCCAATAATCCAACGGGAAATAGTTTTAATGCTGAGGATATTATCTCAATCATAGAAAAATTTGAAGGTATCGTAGTGTTGGATGAAGCTTATATTGATTTTGTTCCTGAAAAAAGTTTTATCCCTAAATTAAAATCTTATGCAAACCTTGTCATTCTTCAAACCTTTAGTAAAGCATGGGGTATGGCTGGAATCAGACTAGGTATGGCATTTGCATCTCCAGAAATCATAAGTATTTTCAATAAAATTAAATATCCTTATAATGTCAATATCCTTACACAAAAAACAGCTTTAGACTTGTTACAAAATGAGGATGATATGACTAAATGGGTAAAAGAAATTCTTGAAGCAAAAGCTATTATGAAAGATAAACTCAAAGCGTATTCATTCATACACAAAATTTATCCCTCTGATGCCAATTATCTATTAGTAAAAACCGATAATGCAAAAGGAATATATAATTATCTGGTTGAGCAAGGAGTGGTGATAAGAGATAGATCATCAGTTGCTCTATGTGAAGGCTGCTTAAGAATCACAATTGGTTCAACCGAAGAAAACAACGGGTTGTACGCTGGACTAGATAAATATTCAAAGACTATTAATTGTTAATAACTTAATGCATGAAAAGAGTACTTTTTATTGATCGTGATGGAACCATAATAAATGAGCCACCTGTTGATTTTCAGGTTGATAGTCTTGAAAAACTTGAATTCTATCCCGGAGCAATTTCAAACCTAAATCAAATTGCATCAAAGCTTGACTTTGAATTAGCAATGGTCACTAATCAGGATGGTTTAGGAACGGACTCTTTCCCCGAAGATACCTTTTGGCCTGCACAAAACAAAATGCTTAAAACACTTGAAGGAGAAGGAATTGTTTTTGATGATATATTTATAGATCCATCATTCCCTTGTGACAATTCTCCAGCGAGAAAACCAGGTACTGCAATGCTAAAAAAGTATTTTGGTGAAACGTATGATTTAAAGAATTCATTTGTTATTGGAGATCGAATTACTGATGTTCAATTGGCTAAAAATCTAGGTTGTAGTGCTATTTTTCTTGCAGACAAAACTGCTGAGGATGAAATCAGCAAAAATGAGTTAACAGATACATGCAAGCTCATTACTACAAATTGGGATGAAGTATGCAGATATTTGTTTTCTAAAGAACGAACTTCAAGTGTAGTACGCAAAACATCAGAAACAGATATCTCAATTCAATTAAATCTTGATGGTTCAGGAAAATGTGACATTAACACAGGATTAAATTTCTTTGACCATATGCTTGAGCAAATTGGCAAACACTCCGGATGCGATTTAACAATAAAAGTAAATGGTGATCTTCACGTTGACGAACATCACACAATTGAAGATACAGCATTAGCTTTAGGACAAGCTTTTAAAGAAGCTTTAGGCGATAAACGAAGTATTGAAAGATATGGTTATTGTCTTCCTATGGACGAATGTATGGCTTTAGTTGCTTTAGACTTTGGTGGCAGACCTTGGCTAGTTTGGGAAACCGACTTTAAAAGAGAGATGGTTGGAGATATGCCAACGGAAATGTTTATGCACTTTTTCAAAAGCTTTTCTGATGCTTCATTAAGTAATTTACGAATACAGGCTGACGGAGCAAATGAACATCATAAAATAGAAGGTATCTTTAAAGCTCTAGCAAGAGCAATTAAAATGGCCATTAAAAAAGATGTATTTAATGACACGTTACCTAGTACAAAAGGGGCATTATAACAATCTAATTTGACATTTGATTACAATTTTATAAGGTGATTGTATTAAAATATTTATTAACTTTCACCTTATTTGTTGATTGATTTAAATGGTGTAAATGGCTGGCATTAAAAATAAAACTGGTTTTCCTTTAATTAACACAGGGTTACTGCCAAGAGAAGAGATGTTGGAAGTAAAAAGAACCCAAAAAAAATTAGTAATTGGAATTCCAAAAGAAAAATCAAAATTTGAAAATAGAATCGCTTTAACGCCTCAAGGTGTTGAATTGTTGGCTGAAAAAGGACATGTAGTTTTATTTGAAACTGGTGCCGGTGAACCTGCAAACTATTTTGACAATGACTTTTCTGAATGTGGAGCTACCATTGTACAATCTAGCAATGAAGTATTTAAAGCTGAAATTATACTTAAAATCTCACCTTTTACTGATGATGAGATTAACCTGCTAAGTTCACAACAAACCATCATCTCTTTAATTCAACTCAAACAACAATCTCGCGAATTAATTCAAAAATTGATGAATAAGCGTGTTAACGCTTTGGCATTTGAATTAATAAAAGATAACAATGACTGCTACCCCATATTACGCAGCATGAGTGAAATAGAAGGTGCAGCAGCAATTATGATTGCCAGTGAATATTTAAGTAAGGCTCATAATGGCAAAGGTGTTCTTCTTGGGGGCATTACAGGTATATCTCCTGCTGAGGTTGTTATATTAGGTGCAGGAACAGCTGGAGAAAGTGCAGCACGTGCAGCCATAGGTTTAGGCGCTACAGTTAAAGTTTTTGATAATTCATTTAAAAACCTAAAAGACCTACAAGACAGTATTGGTCAGCGTGTTTTTACATCAGTCCTTCATCCCAAAGCTCTTACCAAAGCACTAAAATCGGCTGATGCAGTAATTGGAAACTTAAGATATTTACAATCAGGATTAAGCTATTTTGTTACCGAAGATCAGATAAAACAAATGAAACCAGGCTCTATAATTATTGACCTGAGTATTGGTCAGGGAGGCTGCTTCGAATCTTCAATATGTACAGATTTTGCTCATCCTGTATTCAGAAAACACAATGTAATTCATTACTGTGTACCAAATGTAGCATCGCACGTTTCACGTACAGCAACTATAGCTTTAAGCAATATTTTTGCAGAAATGCTATTACAAATAGCTGATTCTGGTAGCATTGATTCTCTTATAAAAGAGGATGCAGGTTTTAGTAATGGTGTGTATATTTATAAAGGTATTTTAACCAACCACTATATTGGAGAAACCTTTTCGCTCCCATCTAAAGACATTGGCTTACTAATGGCTGCCTTCTGATTAATCTGCGAATTTAGGTATTTGTAGTTTAAACAAAGCGCCTTCGGTTTGATTTGGTTCAGCCCAAACCTTACCTTTCATAATCTCAACATACTTTTTTACAATACTTAACCCAATACCATTACCTTCAAACTCCCGGGTATTGTTAGTATCAGCTTGTCGGAATAAGTCAAATATAACTTCCTCATCTCCTGATGGAATACCTATACCTGTATCTTTAATAAAGAATTCATAATAATCGTCATAAATCAAATAACCAATCACGATCTCCCCTTCACGAGTAAACTTTATTGAATTATCTAACAAATGTTCAAATACTTTAGTAAGTGCTTCTTTATGCGTGTACAATTTATCACTACCATCATTGGCATCTAAAAATAATTTTAATGAAATTGGCTTTTTACATGCACTAATTTCTGTAGAAAAATTATCATATACAGCGTTAAATACTTCATTAATTGCCACCACTTGTTTAGGTTCAACGTAGGCCTTTGCCTGTAACTTAGAAATATCAATGATAGCATCCATTACTCTCATTAACTGATTTCCGTTTTGATGAACAATATTTAAATATTCTGATTTTTCTTCACCACTCAAATTATTGGATCTTAATAATTCTGTGAAACCAATAATTGCATTCATCGGAGTACGAATTTCATGACTTAAGTTTGCCAAAAACGATGACTTAAGCATGTTACTTTCTTCTGCTTTTAGCTTAGCATCCTTAAGTTCGCTATTCATTTGATCAAGCTCCATATTCTTCCTAATCAACTCTTCTTTAAACACTAACAACTCAAGATTTCTTCGTTTAAGTTCACGCTCACTTTCCATATGTTCTAACTCTGATCCAATTCTGGAAGAAAACATATACATTAAGGATTCTTGTCTTTTTTCATTGATTATAGGTTCAACAAATAATGCAGTTAACACACCGATAGATTGCATATTTGAACCATATAAAGGAACTGCCAGGTACGATTTTATATCTTTCCCTTGAAAATGCTTATTTAGTTTATCACTACTCTTAATATTTTGCAAAAAAGTAGAACATTTTTGCTCTATAACTTTCTGACATAAACTCCCTTCCATAGGAAAGCTAATAGGCGATAGTATATCATTCCTGTCACAAAAAGCCACACTTTCTAATAGATTTTCAACCTCATTGACTCTGGCAATGAAGACATAGTCTGCACACAAGTGTTTGTTTAATTTCAGAATGGTAGAGTTAAAGAACTCCTCACCAACACTTTGTTTTTCAGGACTAAACAAATCTTCAATGCACGAATGCAAATCATCATCAAACTCTATCTTACTCTTCTTCAATATTTTATTCTGGCTTCTCAAAACAATTCTTTTTATTTCTTTTAATAAAAATGGAATTTATTCCTCTGTTACTATAACCTACTACGAAGAAAAAAAAAGGTTCCCTAATTACACTATTTTTTTGACAAGCATCCATATTTAATAGTTAAATGAATAGATTTTTGTAATTTTGACATCCTTATAAAATGTAATGTGAAATGAGTAAAGAAATATTTATATATAATACCTTATCCAGATCAAAAGAAAAATTTGAAAGTTTAACTCCTGGTAAAGTAGGATTATACGTTTGTGGACCCACTGTTTACGGTGATCCACACCTTGGACATGCAAGGCCTGCTATTACATTTGATTTACTTTCGCGTTTACTTCGACATTTAGATTATAAGGTTAGGTATGTAAGAAACATTACAGATGTTGGTCATCTTGAAAACGATGCGGATGAAGGAGAAGATAAAATAGCAAAAAAAGCAAAGCTGGATGAACTGGAACCTATGGAAGTGGTACAATATTACACCGATAGGTACCATGATTACATGCAAATGCTAAATGTAAAAAGTCCAAGCATTGAACCAAGAGCATCTGGTCATATTATAGAGCAAATTGAATTCATAAAAAAAATACCTAGTACATATAAGTACGTTATAAACGGTTCTGTATATTTTGATGTCAGAAAATATAACTACAAAACATTCAAATATGGAATTTTAAGTGGCCGTAATCTAGATGACACACTAACAAATACTCGTGAATTAAAAAACCAATCAGAGAAAAAAAACCCAGAGGATTTTGCCTTATGGAAAAAAGCAGCTCCTGAACATATTATGAGATGGAATCCCAATGTAAAAAATTGGGAGGAAGGTTTTCCAGGATGGCATTTAGAATGTTCTGCCATGAGCAAAAAATATCTTGGTGAGCAGTTTGACATACACGGCGGTGGACTTGATTTAATGTTTCCTCACCATGAATGTGAAATTGCACAAAGTCGTGCAGCTAATAAAAAAGATCCTGCCAAATACTGGATGCACAACAATATGATTACCATCGAGGGGCAAAAAATGGGCAAATCGTTAGGTAATTTTATTACTCTTGAGCAATTTTTCACAGGTAACCATGAAAAATTGGATAAAGCTTATAGCCCGATGACTATTCGCTTTTTCATTATTAAAACCCATTACAGAAGTCAATTAGATTTTAGTAACGAAGCGCTATTAGCCGCAGAAAAAAGTTTAACAAGATTAAAAGAAGCTATGTTAAATCTTGACAAGATTACAGCTTCAACTGAAACTACTTTTTCTATTGACAAATTTGAAAACAAATGTTATACAGCGATATGTGATGATTTAAACACTCCAAGTTTAATTGCTCATTTGCTTGAAGGCGTTAAGCATATCAATAACTTACTTGCTGGTAATCTAAAAATATCTGCTCAAGACCTTGAATACTTTAAAAATCTAATGAAACTATTTGTTAATGACATTTTGGGTTTAACCCAAGAGGAAAAAGCAGATAGCGGTACTGATAGTAAACTTGATGAGGTAATGCATTTACTGCTTCAATTAAGATCTGATGCTAAAGCAAACAAAGATTGGGAAACAGCCGATAAAATTAGAAATGAACTTCAGAACCTGGGTTTTGTTGTTAAAGATGGTGCAGATGGCGCCAGTTGGGAATTAAAATAAACATTATGTGGAAATATATAACGCTTGTTACGCTTACAATTATTTTGGGATGTAACTCAAACAATGCAAAAACAAATATAGCTGGCGAAAAATCCAAAAAACAAAAAACAATTAAAATACCTTCATTTAATGCAGATTCAGCGTACCAGTATGTAGATGAACAAGTTGCATTTGGTCCTCGTGTTCCAAATACCGATGCTCATACTAAATGTGCAAATTATCTGTCTTCAAAACTTGAAGAATTTGGTGCTGATGTAATCGTTCAGGAAGCTCAGTTAATTGCATTTGACAATAAGGTATTAAATGCTAAAAACATCATCGGACAATACAACCCTGAATTAAAAAACAGAGTATTGCTATTTGCACATTGGGATTCAAGACCATTTGCTGATCATTGCGAAGATCCTGCAAGAAGAAACGAACCTATCTTAGGTGCTAATGATGGAGCTAGTGGTGTTGGTGTTTTGCTTGAAGTAGCAAGATGTTTAAAAAATGACACTTTGCCAATAGGTATCGATATCATCTTTTTTGATGCTGAAGACTATGGTATTCCAGATCATCTTGATGTACAATGGAAGCCAGATACATGGTGTTTAGGATCACAGTATTGGAGTAAAAATCCTCATACTCCCAATTACTATGCTCAATATGGAATTTTATTGGATATGGTCGCTGCACCGCAAGCAACTTTTTTCCAGGAACAACAATCTTTACAATTTGCACCTCGTATAGTTAAAAAAGTTTGGAATACTGCCAATGATATAGGCTTTGGAAATCACTTTGTATATGATAAAGGTGGAGCCATAACTGATGATCATGTTTATGTAAACAACATCCTAGGTATTCCTTGTATTGATATTATTCAATTTGATCCTACTACAAATTCGAGCTTTGGCAGTTATTGGCACACGCATAATGACAATATGAATGTTATTGATAAAAATACAATGAAAGCTGTTGGCCAAACATTGCTACATGTAATTTACAATGAATAAACATGAAGTTTAAATTACAAGAATACCTACATCAAGAAAAAGTTGAAGCTGGATGTGACGAAGCAGGAAGAGGCTGTTTGGCTGGCCCAGTTGTGGCTGCTGCAGTAATACTGCCAAGAGGATTCAAACACCCTTTATTAAACGATTCCAAACAACTTACAGAAAAGCAACGTCAGAAATTGCGACCTATAATTGAACAGACAGCTATTGCCTGGGCTGTTTCTATTGTTGATAATACTGAAGTTGATGAAATAAACGTTTTAAATGCTTCTATTACTGGTATGCAAAGAGCAGTAGAAAACCTTAACTCAAAGCCGGAACATTTATTAATTGACGGAAATAAATTTAAACCATACAAAGACATACCGCACACATGTATCGTTAAAGGAGATGCAAAGTTTATGAATATAGCTGCTGCAAGTATCCTTGCTAAAACTCACAGAGATGAGTTAATGGAAAATTACGCTACTAAATTTCCAGGATATGATTGGGAGAAGAATAAAGGTTATCCTACAAAAGCACACAGAGCAGCTATCAAAAAACTAGGAATTACACCACTTCACCGACAAACATTTAAATTATTGGATACCCAGTTAAAGTTGGAACTTTAAGCTATGTTTTTCGTATTAAAAAACTAATTATCATTGTTTTTATATTAGAAACTTTGTTATTTTACTAGCTTTCCATATAATGGGGATTTTTGTCTTGTCGGGATTTTTAAAAGATTTAAGTAAATGAGAAAATTAGTTGTACTATTCATTGCAATAGTAATGAGTCTTGGTAATACAGCCAGGGCTGATGAAGGGATGTGGCTTCTACCATTGATATCGAAGCTAAATGTTAATCAGATGAAAGAGATGGGTCTTAAGCTTTCTGCTGAAGACATCTATAGCATTAATAACTCCAGCTTAAAAGATGCAGTTGTTATTTTTGGAGGAGGGTGTACTGGTGAATTAATCTCTGATCAAGGTTTAATACTTACCAACCACCACTGTGGATATGAAAGTATCCAAAAATTAAGTTCTGTAGATCACAATTATCTTAAAGATGGTTTCTGGGCAAAATCATTAGAAGAAGAGCTACCTGCAGAGGGTTTATCTGTGACTTTCTTGAAAAGAATGGATGACGTTACCGATCAGGTTCTAAATGGTGTATCAAACGACTTGTCAATAGAAGATAGAGATAAATTAATAGCAGAAAACACTTCTGAAATTATCAAAAAGGCTTCTGAAAATAACAATTACACAGTAAGAGTTAAAGATTATTTTGAAGGTAACCAATACTTCTTAATTGTATATGAAAAATATACTGATATAAGATTTGTGGGTGCACCACCATCATCAATAGGAAAGTTTGGTTTTGATACAGATAACTGGATGTGGCCACGTCATACTGGAGATTTTAGTATGTTTAGAGTTTATGCAGATAAGGATGGAAAACCTGCTGAATACTCAACAGACAATGTACCATTAAAACCTAAATATCACCTTCCTATATCGATAAAAGGTGTTGAAAAGGAAGACTTTGCTATGACTATCGGCTTTCCTGGAAGTACAAGTCGTTATCTTACTTCATGGGGGATTAAAGAACGCATGAGTATTGTTAACGACTCAAGAATTATACCTCGTGGCATTAAACAAGATATATGGCATGAAGGTATGATGGCCAGTGAAAAAGTAAACATTCAGTACGCATCCAAGTTTAGCCGTAGCTCAAACTACTGGAAAAACAGTATTGGAATGAACCGTGGTCTTGAAAAATTACATGTAATTAGTAAAAAACAGGCCATAGAAGATGAATTCTCAAAATGGGTAAATGCTTCTGAAAGCAGAAAGAAACAATATGGCGATGTTTTAACTAACCTTGAAACTACATATACAAAAAGAGCAGGAGAAAAGAAAGCATACAGTTACCTTGTTGAGTGTATGTTAAGAGGTACTGAAATAATTAATTTTGGAACTGGTGCATTTAAACTTAAAAGAGAATTAGCTTCTGAAGATCAGGAGAAAATCAATGCTGCCATTGAAAGCATTAAAGCTAGTATGGGTGGTTTCTACAAAGACTATAGCGTATCAACAGATCATAAAGTTTATGCAACAATGCTTAAGCTTTACTTTGACAAAATTGATAAAAAATACCATCCTTCATTTTTAGAAGATGTTGTTGTTAAGAAATTTAAAGGCGATTTTAACAAATACGCTGATTACGTATTTAAAAAATCCATCTTTGTTAATCAAGAAAAACTGGAAGCATTCCTTGCTAATCCTAAGCTAAAAACTCTTGAGAAAGATCCTGTAATGATTGCTGCTGAATCAACTATTGATACTTACAGAGGCTTATACTTAAGCTTAAAGGCTTACGACAAATTAGAATCGGAAAACAACCGTCTATTCTTAAAAGGATTAATGGAGATGAATCCTGATAAAGTATTTTATCCGGATGCAAACTTCACCATGCGATTAAGCTATGGTAAAGTAGGTAATTATGCACCTAAAGATGCTGTTATTTATAAATACTACACTACATTAGCTGGGGTAATGGAGAAAGAACAACCAGGTAATTACGAATTTGAGGTTCCTGCAAAACTTAAAGAACTATATAATGATAAAGACTATGGCCAGTATGCAGATAAGGATGGTTCGTTAAGAGTTTGTTTTACTACCAATAACGACATAACAGGAGGTAACTCTGGTAGTCCGGTAATTAATGCAAACGGAGAATTGTTTGGTTTGGCATTTGACGGAAACTGGGAAGCCATGAGTGGTGATATCGCTTTTGAAACTGAACTTCAAAAATGTATCAACGTTGACATTAGATATGTTCTGTTTATTATAGATAAATATGCAGGTGCAAAGAATCTAATTAATGAAATGACTATTGTAAAATAATTAATTTCACAAATATAAAACTAAGGTTGGATATGAGCTATATCCAACCTTTTTTCGTTATAACTATAACAATAAAAAGATCGAAGTTTAAATTATTGCATAATTAAGTATTATATTTACTTCTATCTTTAATTACTGATTCTACTCTAAAAAGGTATGCCATATGTATCAAACTACCGACCAAGCTCAAATCACAACCAGATTTATAAACAACACCAATCAAAATATATTTTTAACAGGTAAAGCCGGCACTGGTAAAACTACATTACTGAGAGAAATTAAGAAAAACACTCACAAAAGTGTTATTGTTGCAGCACCCACTGGGATTGCAGCAATAAATGCAGAGGGTGTAACACTTCATTCCTTGTTTCAGCTCCCATTCGGAGCATTTGTGCCAGACAACAATGCGCTAAATAATGCATCTGTACATACACTTATTAATACACCACGAAGTTTATTAAGCAATATTAAGTTACATAAGAACAAACGTAACATGCTTAAAAAAATGGAACTCTTAATTATTGATGAAGTCAGTATGCTCAGGGCAGATATTCTCGATTCCATTGATCTGATTCTTCGATCTGTACGACGAAAAAGAGATATTCCTTTTGGTGGTGTTCAGGTAATGTTTATTGGCGATATGCTACAATTACCTCCAGTTGTAAAGGATCAGGAATGGAATATTTTATCCCCATATTATCCTAACGCATTTTTCTTTAATGCTCAGGTATTAAGAAACAATCCCCCCATTTACATTGAACTGGAAAAAATATATCGCCAATCTGATCAACGTTTTGTTGAATTGTTAAATAACTTGCGAGATAATAAAATTACCAATGATGATATTAATCTCTTAAACAAATATTACAAACCTGAGTATATTCAGAAGCATGATAATGGAGTAATATTATTGACAACTCATAACAGATTGGCTAACGAAAAAAATCAGAAAGCTCTAAATGAAATTACATCTAAATCTGTATTTTTTAATGCTGAGGTTACAGGAGATTTTAATGAATTTAATTATCCTACAGATGACAAACTAGAGCTAAAACTTGGGGCTCAAGTAATGTTTACTAAAAATGACTACTCCGGAGAACAACGATATTTCAACGGTAAAATCGGAATAATAACCAAACTGAACAAAGAAGAAATTGAAGTTAGCTTTCCGGACAAATCTGAGCCAGCTATGGTTGAACCTTATATATGGGAAAATAAAAAGTTTTCTGTAAATAAAGAAACTAACGAAATTGAAGAAGAAACTGTTGGAACCTTTAAGCAATATCCATTAAAACTTGCCTGGGCTATTACTGTACATAAAAGTCAGGGACTTACATTTAGCAAGGCCATTATCGATGTACAAAATGCATTTGCTCCTGGTCAAATATATGTAGCACTTTCCAGACTAAGCACTCTAGATGGATTGATTTTAACTTCACCAATTCCAAAAAACGGCATACAAATAGATAGTTCATTAGATGATTTTTCGAAACAGAAAAAATCAACAACAGATTTAATACCTGTATTAGATATGTCTTCTAAAAAGTACTTCAATGACTTTGTTTTAAAAGCTTTTGACTTTTCTGACTTAACACAAGAATTAAGTATTCATCTAGGAGGCTATACCAAAAGCGAAAAACGATCGGCAAAACAAAAATATAAAGATTGGGCACAAAAAATATTAAACGAAACAATACCTTTAAAATCGGTTGGAGATTCTTTTAGAGCTCAATTATACAAAATCATTTCTTCGAAAGAAGAAAATTATTTACAAACCTTATTAGAGCGAGTTAATAAAGCCTGCGAGTATTTTGAACCCCTGATTAAGAACCTGCATGACCAAATTCGCTCAACCTGTAACGAACTTAGAGGATCAAAAGGAACAAAAGCATATTACAATGAATTAGTAGATTTATCAAATCTATACTACGGGCAATTACAATTAATATATAAGGCGCAAACTCTGCTAAAATCCTCAATTGATGGAACAAACTTCAGTAAAAACCTGATTAAAAATCCTGAGTTTGGGGAAACCAGAAAAGAAGAGCCCCAAAAACGAAAGAAAGCATCGACAAAACAACCTAAAGAAAAGAAAACTGACACAAAACAAGTCACTTTCGAATTATATAACACAGGAAAATCGATTGACGAAATTGCCAAGGAACGTTCTTTAACTTCTGGCACTATTGAAGGTCATTTAGCTCATTACATTCAATTAGGGCAACTAGATATTTATGACTTCCTTGACAGTGAAAAATTGAATATGATTGAGAAAGAAATTCATAAACAAGATACTTTTGCTCTCAATCCACTAAAGGAGAAGTTAGGAAGCAAGGTAACCTATGGCGAAATTAAATTAGTAGTGGCACATATGTCAAAAGATACTAATTGATAAATTAGTTGTTTTTATATCTTTAAACATTATTTAGTAAATCCATTAGTGACAAAGCATAAACAAAATATTCCAACATACGGACTTCAGTCATTTAGTCATCCTCAATATGCAGGAAGACAATTTCAGGTTGAAGTTTTTGATGCAAACCGTCACTTTCAGGTTAGCTACCCCCATCGTCATGACTTTTTTGAAGTTTTGTTTTTGCAAAAAGGATCTGGCATTCATGTTATTGACAGTTCAGAATATAAAATTGAACCACCATGTGTATTTTTCATGTCACCAGGTCAGGCACACAAATTAGAATTATCAAGTGATATAGATGGTTACCTTTATATTTTTGCAGCCGAATACTATTTATACGATAAAAACAATCAAAACCGACTTCTCGAATTCCCTTTTTTCTTTACCATCAACCAGGATAATCCTCCACTTCAGCTAACCAATGCAACTGACGCTCAATTTTTCAAACAACTTTTCATTAAAGCGATTAATGAGGTTGAAAGGGATACCATTAATACAGACTTAACGCGATCTCTATTAGATACCATTTTAAACTACGCATCTTCGTTATACAAAATTGAGGAACAAAAAATTGAAAAAGGTAAAGGCCATTTACTCGTTAAGCGTTTCTTTCAATTGGTAGAAGAAAATTATCAGAATAACTTAAGTGTAAATCAGTATGCCGAAATGTTGGCAATTACTCCCAACCATCTTACGCAAACAATTAAACAATTAACTGGCAGAACCTCAAACGAAATTCTGCAAAGTAAACAGATACTTGAGATAAAAAGATTATTAATTCACACCAATCTATCAGTAACTCAAATTTCTGATGAACTTAAATTCAACGATCAATCCTACTTTACAAAGTTCTTTAAAAAAGTAACAGGCACAACACCTGGCAAATTCAGAACAAAACACTCATAACTCACTACAATACTGCATATAAACTAATTCACAAAAACAACTCTTAAAAAGAAAGTAAAATCACAATCCATGAAAAATACCTAAATATTGTGCTTTTGTAAATAATTATTTTAAAAAATTAGATGTTGATTTGTATCGTCATGATGTGTACCTTGCATATTGCAAAAAATCATGACATTAAACATTACAGGCTTTTTATAGTTTGTATATGTGAGTCAAATAATAAAGAAAATTATCAAATATTTTAAAATCATTACAATGGCTAATTATTTTAACACTTTACCGTTACGTGAGCAACTTAACCAATTAGGCGTTTGCGAATTCATGGATAACTCTGAATTTGCTGATGGAGTTGAAAAATTAAAAGGTAAAAAAATTGTAATCGTTGGTTGTGGAGCTCAAGGGCTTAACCAGGGATTAAACATGAGAGACTCTGGTTTAGATGTATCTTATACGCTACGTCCTGCAGCTATTGCTGATAAGCGTCAATCATGGAAAAATGCTACAGAAAATAATTTTGCTGTTGGTACATATGAGGAAATGATTCCTTCTGCTGATATGGTAGTAAACCTTACTCCAGATAAACAACACTCAAATGTAGTATCTGAAGTAATGCCATTAATGAAAAAAGGAGCTACTCTTTCATATTCACATGGTTTTAATATTGTAGAAGAAGGAATGCAAATTCGTAAAGACCTTACTGTTGTAATGGTTGCACCTAAATCTCCGGGTTCTGAGGTTCGTGAAGAGTATAAAAGAGGATTTGGTGTTCCAACTCTTATTGCTGTTCACCCTGAAAATGATCCAAACGGAGACGGATTAGAAATCGCTAAAGCTTATGCTGCCGCAACTGGTGGTCACAGAGCAGGTGTTTTACGTTCTTCTTTTGTTGCAGAGGTTAAATCTGACTTAATGGGAGAGCAAACTATTCTTTGTGGTTTATTACAAACTGGTTCTATCCTTTGCTTCGACAAAATGGTTGAAAAAGGAATTGACAAGGGATATGCTTCAAAATTAATTCAATACGGATGGGAAGTTATCACTGAAGCTTTAAAAATTGGTGGTATTACAAACATGATGGATCGTTTATCAAACCCAGCTAAAATTGAAGCATTCAAAATTTCTGAGGAATTAAAAGTTATTATGCGTCCATTATTCCAAAAACACATGGACGATATCATGAGTGGAGAGTTCTCTTCAACTATGATGGAAGACTGGGCTAATGATGATAAAAACTTATTAGGATGGAGAGCTGCAACAGGAGAAACAGCATTTGAAAAGACTCCAGCTGGTGACGTTGAAATTCCAGAACAAGAATATTTTGACAATGCATTATTAATGGTTGCATTTGTTAAGTCTGGTGTAGAGTTAGCATTTGAAACAATGACTGAAGCAGGAATTAAAGCAGAAAGTGCTTATTACGAGTCACTACACGAAACTCCATTAATTGCAAACACCATTGCTCGTAAAAAATTATTCGAAATGAACCGTGTAATTTCAGATACAGCTGAGTATGGATGTTATTTATTCGATCATGCTTGTAAGCCTTTATTAGCTGACTTTATGACTAAAGTTGAAACTAATATTATTGGTAAAAACTTCAACGAAGGAGTTGATGCAAGTGTTAGTAATAAAGAGTTAGTTGACGTAAATGAAGAAATTCGTTTCCATGATATAGAAATGGTAGGAGCTGAATTACGAGATGCTATGACTGCAATGAAAGCAATTATCTAATTGCCTTTCCATATATAGAAAGACCTTGAAGCCTGCTTTATTTTATAAAGTGGGCTTTCTTATTAAAAACATAATATTTCAAACATTTTGTTTTAATATACAAATGACGTTTGTCAGCAATTCATTTATGCTCTATTTATTGCAGATTAATCATGCATAATAATTCACTAATTCTACATTAATTGGTAATAATATACAATAATTAATGCAATTTTACTGACATTCTGATAGTTGAAGCGAAAATATATACATGATTTTTTTCATAATTTTTTTTGCGAATTAAAAAAAAGCTATACATTTGTAATCGTTGTTAATCAACTACGCAAAACGAAATGACAAATAATTTTTCACTCATTCTCATTAACATTATTCTCTTGGTCATTACCAAGCAGAAGTGAGAATGGTATGTGAAATTTGAAAATATTATATTTTTTCAAAAGGCCTTTCTCACAATCGTGATGAAAGGTTTTTTTTTATCTGTAACTGTAAGATTATAAATATACAATGAAGAATAAACTAAGAAGCGCAACAACTACTGAAGGCCGTAGAATGGCAGGTGCAAGAAGTCTTTGGAGAGCAAACGGAGTTAAGGAAGAACAGTTTGGTAAACCAATGATCGCAATAGTAAATTCTTTTACCCAGTTTGTCCCAGGACATGTTCATTTACATGAAATTGGTCAGGAAGTAAAAAAAATGATCGAAGCTCAAGGCTGTTTTGCAGCAGAGTTCAATACTATTGCTATTGACGATGGTATTGCAATGGGGCATGATGGGATGTTATATTCTTTGCCATCAAGAGATGTTATTGCTGACAGTGTAGAATATATGTGTAATGCACACAGAGCTGATGCCATGGTATGCATTAGTAACTGTGATAAAATTACACCTGGAATGTTAATGGCTGCCATGCGCTTAAATATTCCGGCTATTTTTGTTTCAGGAGGACCAATGGAAGCTGGTAAAGTGGGGCAAAGAGCACTTGACCTTGTTGATGCAATGGTCATGGCTGCTGATGATTCAGTTTCTGATGAAGAAGTAAGTGCAGTTGAAGCAAATGCATGTCCTACATGTGGTTCATGTTCTGGTATGTTTACTGCAAACTCCATGAACTGTTTAAATGAAGCAATTGGTCTTGCTCTTCCTGGAAACGGAACTATTGTAGCAACACATAAAAACAGGAAAGCTTTATTTGAAAAAGCTGCAAAAACAATAGTAGAAAATACGTATAAGTATTATAGAGACGGTGATGATTCAGTGCTTCCGCGTTCGATTGCTACATTTAATGCATTTAAAAATGCCATGACTTTAGATGTTGCAATGGGTGGTTCAACCAATACCGTTCTGCACATCTTAGCTATTGCGCATGAAGCTGGAGTAAACTTTACAATGGATGATATTGATCAAATTTCGAGATACACTCCTGTATTATCTAAAGTAGCACCAAATTCTCATTACCATATTGAAGATGTAAATCGTGCAGGTGGTATTTTAGGTATTCTTTCAGAATTAAACAGAGCTGACTTGTTAGATAACACTGTAAAAAGAGCTGACGGTTTAACGCTTAAAGAAGCTATTGAAAAATATGATGTAACTAGTTCTTCGGTATCTGAAGAAGCTAAAGAGATTTATTCAAGTGCTCCTGCCGGAATCAGAAACCTTACAATGGGCTCACAAAACGCACAATATGCCGAGTTAGATCTGGATAGAGATAAAGGATGTATCAGATCTGTTAAAAAAGCTTACAACAAAGATGGTGGTTTAGCTGTTCTAAAAGGAAATATTGCTTTTGATGGATGCGTTGTTAAAACTGCAGGTGTGGATGAATCTATTTTTGTTTTTAAAGGTAAAGCAAGAGTATATCAATCACAAGATGCCGCATGTGACGGTATTTTATCTGGAGAAGTTGAAGCAGGAGAAGTTGTTGTGATTACATACGAAGGGCCAAAAGGTGGACCTGGAATGCAAGAAATGTTATACCCTACTTCTTATATAAAATCTCGTCATTTAGGCGAAAAATGTGCTTTAATTACTGATGGAAGATTCTCCGGAGGAACTTCAGGTTTATCTATCGGTCACATCTCACCAGAAGCAGCTGCCGGAGGAAATATCGGGTTAGTACAAACTGGTGATCAAATTGAAATTAATATTCCTGAAAGATCAATTAATGTATTGGTCTCTGATGAAGTGTTGGCAGAAAGAAGAAAAGTTGAAGAAGCAAAAGATGAAGAGGCATTTTTACCAGAACCTCGAAAAAGAGCTGTTTCTAAAGCATTAAAAGCATACGCCAGCTTAGTTAGCTCCGCAGATAAAGGAGCTGTTAGAATAATTTAATTGCAAAAGCAAACTAAAGTGTCATAACATATTTAATTAACAAATCATCAAAAAATTTGTGTTATTACACTATATAGATAAGGTTTTCAGTAAAAACAAATTATATGGAACCACAAAGCCAAATACTCATGGAAAAGAACAAAAAAGGGAAAGAGAGAATTTCCGGTTCAGAAGCATTGCTTCGATCGCTATTGTGTGAGGGAGTGGATTTAATATTCGGGTATCCGGGAGGTGCCATCATGCCAGTTTATGATGCATTATACGATTACCAGGATAAATTACACCATGTACTCACACGACATGAACAGGGTGCTGTTCATGCTGCACAAGGATACGCTAGAGTTACTGGTAAAGTGGGTGTCTGTTTTGCAACTTCAGGTCCGGGGGCAACAAATACGGTAACTGGAATAGCTGATGCTATGATTGATTCAACACCATTAGTTGTTATTACTGGTCAGGTTGCATCTCCATTATTAGGATCAGATGCTTTTCAAGAAATAGATGTAGTGGGTATTACCCAACCAATTACAAAATGGAATTACCTGGTAAAAAATGCTGAGGATATTCCTGAAGCTATTGCCAAAGCATTTTACATTGCATCAACAGGCAGACCGGGTCCTGTAGTAATTGATATTGCAAAAGACGCTCAGGTTGGTCAATTTGATTTTGAATACAAAAAAGTTAATCATATTCGAAGCTATACACCAGCTCCTTTAACAAAACAAGAATCAATTATTGAGGCTGCTACAGTTATTAACTCGGCAAAAAAACCTCTTGTACTTGTTGGACAAGGTGTTATTCTTGGAAATGCGGAAAAAGAATTAAAAACATTCTTAGATAAATCAGGAATACCTGCCGCATGGACTTTATTGGGTCTATCAGCTATGCCAACTGATTACAAACTAAATATAGGTATGCTTGGAATGCATGGTAATATTGGACCTAATATTAAAACCAATGAGTGCGATGTACTTATTGCTATTGGAATGCGATTTGACGACAGGGTTACCGGGGATACTAGCAGATATGCAACACAAGCTAAAATCATTCACCTGGAAATTGATCCTGCCGAAATCAATAAAATTATTCCGGCAGATGTGCCTGTTTTAGGAGATGTAAAAGAGGTGCTTCCTAAATTAACAGAAATTATTCAAGAAAAATCATATCCTGAATGGATCAATGAATTTAAAGAATGTGAAGATCTTGAAAATAAAAAAGTAATTTCTGAAGAAGTAATGCCTTCTAAAGAGGGTATGACAATGGGTGAAGTTGTTCGTAAAGTATCAAACGCTTTTCATGATGACGCAATCATGGTTACAGATGTAGGTCAGCATCAAATGATGGGATCAAGATACTTTAACTTTAAACAAACCCGAAGTGTTGTTACTTCAGGAGGTTTAGGTACAATGGGATTTGGTTTACCAGCTTCACTAGGTGCTAAATTAGGAATGCCTGATCGTGAGGTTTGCTTATTTGTTGGAGATGGAGGTTTCCAAATGACAATTCAGGAACTTGGAACTATCTTTCAAACAAAAGCTGCAGTAAAGATCATCCTATTGAATAATAACTTTTTAGGAATGGTACGTCAATGGCAGGAGTTATTCTTTGATAGAAGATATGCTTCTACAGAACTTGATAATCCTGATTTTCAAACTATAGCAAAAGGTTATGGTATTGAATCTAAATTGGTTACTTCAAGAGACAATCTTGACGATGCTATTGAACAAATGGTTAAGAGTAAGGGTTCCTTCTTGCTAGAAGTAAGAGTTGAAAAAGAAGGAAATGTTTTTCCTATGGTTCCAACTGGGTGTTCGGTTTCAGAGATCCGTTTAGATTAGTATTTTTTTCATTATTAAAATTGAAATCATGCAGCAAGAATTCACCTTAACCATATTTTCAGAAAATCACGTTGGCCTCTTAAACCAGGTTACAACTGCATTTACAAGAAGAAGCATCAATATTGAGAGTTTAAATGTATCCGAATCTTCATTAGAAGGAATTCATAAATTTACCATTGTTGTTTTCTCTACAAGAGAAATCATTGAAAAACTTGTAGGTCAGTTAGAAAAGAAATTGGATGTTCTGAAAGTATTTGTATTCACAACTGATGAAATCATTCATCAGGAATTAGCCTTATACAAGGTACCTACAGAAGCATTACTGAACGGAAACGAGATAGAGCAAATTGTTCGTCAATTTGGCGCTCAAATTATGGAAGTAACTCCAGAATACACTGTAATTCAAAAAACAGGTCATAAGTCAGAAACACAAGAGCTCTTTGTGAAATTGGATAAATACGGAGTACTTCAATTCATTCGTTCAGGAAGAATTGCAATTACAAAACTCAGAACTGAACTTCTTGAAAAATACCTCAAGAAATTAAGAACTGAAGCTAAAATTAGAGGAATAGAATCTTTTTAATAAAACCCAATAAACAGGAATGAGGTCTTTCCCGGCTTCTTCCACAAAATGATTTATTTAATTAAGTTATGGATAATAAAGTTTATATTTTTGACACCACATTGAGGGACGGAGAGCAGGTTCCTGGTTGCCAGTTGAACACTATTGAAAAAATAGAAGTAGCAAAGCAACTGGAAAAACTCGGTGTTGATATTATTGAGGCCGGGTTTCCCATCTCAAGTCCTGGGGATTTTAATTCGGTCGTTGAAATTTCCAAAGCAGTATCAAATCCTACAATTTGTGCACTAACTCGTGCAGTAAAAAAAGATATTGAAGTTGCTGCGGATGCATTAAAATTTGCTAAAAGAGGAAGAATCCATACTGGAATTGGAACATCACCATATCATATTTATCAAAAATTAAATTCAAATCCTGATGAAATTATTGAGCGTGGTGTAGCCGCGGTTAAGTATGCACGTCAGTTTGTTGATGATGTTGAGTTCTACGCAGAAGATGCCGGTAGAAGTGATAATGAATATTTAGCTCGAGTAATTGAAGCTGTAATTGCAGCAGGAGCTACCGTAGTAAACATACCCGATACTACAGGATACTGTTTACCCGCAGAATATGGTGAAAAAATAGCATATTTAGTAAACAACGTTCCTAACATTGATAAGGCAATAATTTCTACACACTGTCACAACGACTTAGGTATGGCAACTGCCAATACGCTTTCTGGAGTTATTAATGGTGCACGTCAGGTAGAAGTTACTTTAAATGGATTAGGTGAACGTGCAGGAAATACAGCTTTAGAAGAAGTTGTTATGGCAATTAAAGCACATAAAGACCTTGATTTTATTACAGAAATTGATGCAAAACAAATTATAAAAACAAGTAAGTTAGTTTCTACTTTGATGCGTATGCCTGTTCAAGCAAACAAATCAATTGTAGGACGTAATGCTTTTGCTCACTCATCAGGTATTCACCAGGATGGTGTATTAAAAAATCGTGAAACTTACGAAATTATTGATCCTGCTGACGTTGGGGTAAAAGAATCTAGCATTGTACTTACTGCTCGAAGTGGACGTGCTGCTCTTAAACATAGATTAGAAGTTCTTGGATACAAACTTGATCAGGAAAAATTAGACCAGGTATACAAAAACTTCTTAATTCTTGCTGACTCTAAAAAAGATATCGCTGACGAAGATCTTGAAGTTTTAGTAGGTCATGAAAAGAAAGAAGAAAGAGTTCTTAAATTAGATAACCTTCAGGTTATTTGTGGTAAGTCATGTATACCTTCAGCAACTGTAACGCTGAATTATAATGGTAAAATCATGACAAAAAATGCCATTGGTGACGGTCCTGTTGATGCTGCTTTTAAAGCGATTAGAAAAATGATTCCTACAGAAGCCATTCTTGAGGAATATTTAGTACAGGCAGTTACAAGAGGATCTGATGATATTGGTAAAGTACACGTTCAGCTATCATTAAATGAAAGAACCGTGCATGGTTTTGGTGCTAACGTTGATATTCTTACAGCTTCAGTTTGGGCATATTTAGATGCATTGTCTAAAATAATGTAAGAGACTTTTAGATATTAGGCAAGAGACTTTCAGACAAACAGGTCTCCTATCTCTGATCTAATATCTTATCTAAAAAATGAATTAATAACTTATAAATATTAGAAAATTGGCAGGGAAAACGCTTTTTGACAAGATTTGGGATATGCACGAGGTGAAGACCATCGAGGATGGTCCTTCAGTATTGTATATCGACCGTCACTTAGTACACGAAGTGACCAGTCCACAAGCATTTGCAGGTTTAAAAGCTCGTGGAATCACAGTATTCAGACCGCAAAACACATTTGCAACTCCTGATCATAACATTCCAACAATCAACCAACATCTTCCTATCGCAGACGAAATTTCTCGTTTTCAAGTTGATACATTAACTAAAAACTGCGAAGATAACAATGTAACACTTTTCGGATTAGGTCATCCTAAAAACGGAGTCGTTCATGTTGTTGGTCCTGAAAATGGTATTACTCAACCAGGAATGACAATTGTTTGTGGAGATAGCCATACTTCTACTCACGGAGCCTTTGGAAGTATTGCCTTTGGTATTGGTACATCAGAAGTTGAAATGGTACTTTCAACACAATGTATCATGCAACCTCGCCCAAAAACAATGAAAATTAACATTGAAGGTGAGTTAGAAGAAGGTGTAACTGCTAAAGATTTAGTTTTATATGTTATTTCAAAACTTACTACTGGAGGAGGAACTGGATACTTTGTTGAGTTTGCAGGTTCTGCAATTCGTAGCTTAAGTATGGAAGGACGTATGACTGTTTGTAACATGAGTATTGAAATGGGTGCTCGTGGAGGTTTAATTGCTCCTGACGAGAAAACAATTGAATACGTTAAAGGCAGAGAGTATGCTCCTAAAGGTGCTGATTGGGATGCAGCAGTTGCTAAATGGAACGAGTTATATACTGATGAAGATGCTGAATTTGATAAAGTTTATGACTTTAAAGCTTCTTATATTGAACCAATGATTACTTATGGTACAAACCCTGGAATGGGAGTTGGTATCACTCAAAATATTCCTACTTTAGATACTATTGATGCAGGTTCTCAAAAAACGTATTTAAAATCATTAGAATACATGGGATATGCTCCAGGTGAAGCTATGCTTGGTAAAAAAATTGATTGGATTTTTGTTGGTAGCTGTACAAACGGACGTATTGAAGATATCAGAACATTTGCAAATGCTGTTAAAGGTAAGAAAAAAGCAGATGGTGTTACTGCTTGGATTGTTCCAGGATCTCACCAGGTAGAAGATCAGGCTATTGCTGAAGGATTAAAAGATATTCTTGAGGAAGCTGGTTTTGAATTGCGTCAACCTGGATGTTCTGCATGTTTGGCAATGAATGATGACAAAGTTCCTGCAGGAAAATATTCAGTATCTACAAGTAACCGTAACTTCGAAGGACGTCAAGGTCCGGGAGCAAGAACGTTATTAGCTAGTCCTTTGACTGCTGCTGCTTGTGCTGTAACAGGTGTTATAACTGATCCACGTACTTTATAATCATAAAAATTAAAAAAATGCCAATAGATAAATTTGCTACATTAGAGTCAACTTATGTACCACTTCCTATTGAGAACGTGGATACTGACCAAATTATACCAGCTCGATTTTTAAAGGCTACGACCAAAGAAGGTTTTGGTGATAATTTATTTGCAGACTGGAGATATAACAAAGATGGTTCTGCAAAAGCTGACTTTGTACTAAACGATCCTAAGTATACAGGATCTGTACTTGTAGCTGGGAAAAACTTTGGATCCGGATCATCGCGAGAGCATGCTGCTTGGGCTGTTCATGGTTACGGTTTTAAAGTGGTTGTTTCTAGTTTCTTTGCTGATATTTTTAAGAATAACTCATTAAATAACGGTGTTTTACCAGTTGTTGTTTCAGAAGAATTTTTATCAGACTTATTTGCTGCTGATGAAAAAAATGAAGTGATTGTTAATCTTGAAGAACAAACAATTACCAACAAAGCTACAGGTAAATCAGAATCATTTGAAATTAATGGATATAAGAAAAACTGTTTATTAAATGGTTATGATGACATTGATTACTTAATCAGTGCAAAAGAAGAGATTGAAGCTTACGAAAACAATAGAGCTTAAAAAATAAATTGAATAGCGGCATAAACTAATTATGGTTTATGCCGTTGTATTATTGGGTAATTTAATTACCTCATCTATAATTCATAAGAACCAATAATCTTATGATGTATCACTTACACCCCGATACACTCTAGAAGCATGAAAATAGAAGTAATGGATACCACACTCCGAGATGGTGAACAAACCACTGGAGTATCTTTTAACGTTGGAGAAAAGCTGGCTATGGCCAGATTATTATTGGAAGAACTTAAAGTTGACCGTATTGAGGTAGCTTCTGCCCGGGTTTCTGAAGGTGAATTTGATGCAGTAAAACGAATTACAGAGTGGGCCAGGAAAAATAACTTTCTGGATAAAATAGAAGTTCTTGGTTTTGTAGATGGAGACACTTCACTAAAGTGGATTCAGGATGCTGGTGGAAAAGTAATTAACCTACTCACAAAAGGTTCTCTTAAACACGTTCAGGGCCAATTACGTAAAACCCCTGAAGAACACATGAATGACGTTGCACAATTGGTTGACAAAGCCGAAGAAATGGGCATTGATGTAAATGTTTATTTAGAGGATTGGAGTAATGGCATGCTTACATCTCCCGATTACGTATTTTACGTGGTTGGAGAACTCAAAAAAATGAAAATAAAGCGCATTATGTTACCAGATACACTAGGCGTTTTAAATCCGGATCAAACATTTGGATTTTGTGCAGATATGGTAGATCGCTTTCCTGATATACATTTTGATTTTCATGCGCACAACGATTACGATATGGCTGTAGCTAATGTATTTTCTGCTCTGAAAACAGGAATATCAGGTATACACACTACCATTAATGGACTTGGAGAACGTGCAGGGAATGCGCCTCTAGCTAGTGTAATTGGAATTCTTAACGATCATCTTAATCTTGAAAATAATCTGGATGAATCAAAAATCACCACAGTAAGCAAGGTTGTAGAACAATTTTCAGGACTTCGAATCCCAGAAAATCAACCCATTACAGGGTACAATGTATTTACGCAATGTAGCGGTGTACATGCCGATGGTGATAGCAAAGACAACCTCTACTTCAATAATTTAATGCCAGAACGATTTGGTAGAAACCGACGTTACGCATTAGGTAAAACCTCTGGTAAAGCCAACATAAAAAAGAACTTGGAAGAGTTAGGTATTGAGCTGGACTCTGAAGAAATGAGAAAAATTACTCAAAGGGTTATTGAACTTGGAGATAAAAAGAAAACAGTTACTATTGAGGATTTACCTTTTATTATTGCTGATGTTTTAAAGAGTTCATCTGTTAAAGATGCGATCAAAATAAGGAATTATAACTTATCTTTGGCACACGATCTGAGACCGTTAGCGTCTATTAGCATGGAAATAAACGGTAATCGTTATGACGAAACAGCTGTTGGAGATGGTCAGTACGATGCCTTTATGAGAGCCCTTTGGAGAATATATAAGAAACTTGATAAAGTTCATCCAATATTAAGTGATTATTGGGTAAGTATTCCTCCTGGAGGAAAAACGGATGCCTTTGTAGAAACAATGATCACATGGGATTATAAAGGAATTGAAATTAAAACCAGAGGTTTAGCTGCCGACCAAACACAAGCAGCTATTGAAGCTACAATAAAGGTACTTAATGTTATTGAGGAAGGTACTTTAACACGTCAGGCAAACTGGAAAGAGAAATTTGAACAGTATAATAAATAATGAGATGATATTATCGTTATTAAACATATTTTCATCTAATCACATAATTGTAAGTAAATAGTATAAATAGAAATAGAGAGTATAGTTAAGTTTTTATCGCTTCTCTAAATCTTTTATCTAAAACGAAATAAAATGAAATTGAATATTGCTGTATTAGCCGGAGACGGAATTGGTCCGGAAATCGTAGCTCAAGCACAAAAAGCAATTGATGCTGTTGCTACTAAATTTAACCATGAAGTTGAATACACATCTGCTTTAGTTGGAGCCTGTGCAATTGATAAAGTTGGAAATCCATATCCAGAAGAAACACACGAAATCTGTATGAAATCAGATGCTGTATTATTTGGTGCAATAGGTGACCCTAAATTCGACAATGATCCAAAAGCAAAAGTTCGTCCGGAACAAGGACTATTAGCAATGCGTAAAAAATTAGGTCTTTATGCTAATATCCGTCCTGTTACAACTTTCCCTTCATTATTAGATAAAAGTCCTTTACGTTTAGATATTGTTGAAGGAGCAGATTTAGTAGTTGTTAGAGAATTAACTGGTGGTATCTACTTTGGTGATAAAGGTCGCTCTGAAGATTTAACAAAAGCTTTTGACAATTGTGTTTACACAAAAGACGAAATTGAAAGAATCCTTAAGTTAGCTTTTTCTTATGCTGGGAAAAGAGATAAACGCTTAACGGTTGTTGATAAAGCAAACGTATTAGCTACTTCTCGTTTGTGGAGAGAAACAGCACAAGCTATGGAACCAGATTATAAAGACATCGAAGTTGATTACATGTTTGTTGATAATGCTGCAATGCAGTTGATTCAATGGCCAAAGAAATTTGATGTAATGGTTACAGAAAATATGTTTGGAGATATTATTAGTGATGAAGCTTCTGTTATTACAGGTTCTTTAGGATTATTACCTTCAGCATCTGTTGGTATTCACACTTCAGTATTTGAACCTATTCACGGATCATATCCTCAGGCTGCAGGTAAAGATATTGCTAACCCGGTAGCTACAGTGCTTTCTGCTGCAATGTTATTAGAATCTCTTGATCTACTAGAAGAAGCTAAGTTAATTCGTGAAGCAGTTGACAAATCACTTGAAGAAGGTGTTGTAACTGAAGATATCAGTAAAGAAAAAGCGTACAAAACATCAGAAGTTGGTGATTGGATTGCAAAATATATTGCTGGATAATTTATAATCAGCATAATAAAATTTATTTAAAAGGATGGCTTTGCGTAAAGTCATCCTTTTTTTTTATAATTTACTAGTTCAAAATATTTTATCAAACAAACACCACCTGATATGAAAAATTTTAAAATTGTTTGCTTTATCATTTTCATTTCTATTGTTTTTACATCTTGTTTACCAGGAGGCGGGTCATACAATCCTGTAGAACCAGCAGGTTTCTTTTCTGGAATATGGCACGGATGGATTGCTCCATTCTCATTAATACTTAGCCTCTTTAATAAATCTATCTCTATTTATGAAATAAACAATACTGGATGGTGGTACGATTTTGGTTTTTATATTTCTATCATTTCAGGTTTTGGAGGTATTCAGCTAGCCAGAAAGAAAAGAGAATAAACAACTACTACATTAAAACATTTTATTTTCTACCGGATAATTACAAATGAATATTGTAATGAAATGTAGTTTACTATAGCGTAGCATTACGTATACAATAATCAAAAACTAAGTTCTTTATATTTTGTTTTATATGGTTCGTAATTCAATAATTAGAATAGTATCTGAAACAGTTTGTATCTTCTGATTTTGCTAAAGCCCCAAATTGTTACTATTTTTCAAACACAGAATTACGCTCAAACCATATATAATGCAATATAGATATCTAGTCCTATTAAACCTGGTTGTATTATTTACGACCTCAATCTTTTCTCAAACAACTTCTCAGGAATACATAAAAAAAGGTAATGATCTTTACGATGACCAAAAATTTGCAGAGGCCGTAGAATCATATAAAATGGTTGCTGAAAATGATTCTAACTACCATTGGATGATTGCTGAATTAGCAATAACTTACCTTGCAATGGAAAAATATGATAGTGCTTCCATTGCAGTAGAAAAAGGACTTGCTGAAAAAAGTAATATGCGATGTCATTTATTAAGAACTAAAGGAACTATTTACGAGTATACAGGTAATACTCAAAAATCCATTGAAACATACCAGAAAGCAATAAAAGAATATCCATATGAATATCTTTTATATTATAATCTAGGCATCTCATATTTACATACAGAACAGTTTAGTAATGCACAAAGCTGTTTTCAGGAGGCACTAAGGTGTAATCCATACCATGCATCAAGCCATATGCAGTTAGGTAAACTGGCAGCCCGACAAAAACAATATACAAGAGCTATGCTATCTCTAGAAACATTTTTAGCTCTTGAGCCAGCAAGCGACAGAAGTAATCCAATTTTAATCTATATTGAAAATCTATCAAACAATTATATTGATACAACTCAAGGAAGTTTTATAGAACCTATTGTAGACAATAGTCTTTTTGAAGAAATTGATCACTACATTAGAGCTAAAATTGTTTTAACATCCAGATTCCCACTCCCTATAGAATTTAATGCTTCATTAGTTAAGCAAACAGAAATGCTTATGCAGGTCCTTCCATATAAAACTCAACAGGAAGATTTCTGGGTACAAATGTACTTTCCATTTTTTAAAGCAATATATGAAGGCGAACATCTTACCCCATTCTTATATACTTTATTGAGATCAACGGGACAGGAAATAGTAACAACATATAATGAAAAAAGTGAAAAAGAACTCGATGCTTTTTATGAAACAGGAAGCAGATTAGTCAATATTAAAAGAAGGCGTACAGCCAATATCATTGGAGAACCGAAGAATTATATTTTTGATTACTATGATAATGGAAAAGTTTATTCAATAGGCAATAAAAATAAGGATGGGAAAAATGATGGTGAATGGTGTTATTTCTATCGAAATGCAGAGAAAAAAGAAGAAGGTATTTATCTTGATGGAAAGAAATCAGGTGTATGGAAGTATTATAATGATAATGGGGTTCTTACTAAAGAAGAATTGTATAAAAAGGGTAAGTTAATAAAGAAATAACCTTCTCAGCTTATTACAATATCATATACTTCAAATAAAAATAAAAAGTTCATAAATGAGTTATAACTATTCCATATCTAAAATAAATTGTCTACTCACCTTTTTTATATTCTCATGTAACTATGTATGCTCTAAATCAAACGAAAAATATAGCAATTACCATGGTGTAATTTCTCAATTAAATTATAATTATGTTATTGATATAATAGACGACTCATTAGTAATAACTCAAACAAACACAAAAGAAGTTGAAATAACCAATCAAAATTCAAAGGGTTTTACAAAAGATTATATTTTTTTTAGTGGATTTACTTCAATATCAGACATTGAAGCTTATTCCATGATTCCTAAAAAAAATAGTTATGAAAAATATAAAGTTGAACAATTTCAGGAAACAAATAGTACTGACGGTAGTATATTTTATGATGATTCAAAAACAATACAATTTGCATATCCATCTCTACAAAAAGGCGCTAAAACATTTTTAAAATATACTATAAACTATAAAAATCCTCGGTTCATCCGAAGTTGCTATTTTCAATCTTTCTTGCCGGTTGCAAATGCTAAAGTTGTAATAAAAGTTCATAAAGATGTTGAACTCGGTTTTAAGCTATTTAACGAAGATGTTACACCTATCTCCTATAAAAACTATAAAAAGGGAAAGTACTATTATCATGAATGGGAAACTAAAGATGTTGCTCCTTATCATTATGCTTCAGGCAATTATTTTGGCATAAATTACTTTAGCCCTCATGTTGAATTATTTATTAAGCAAACCAATATAAATAAGAATATTACAAAGTATTTTGGTACTCCAGAATTACTATATAACTTTTATTATGACTTTATAAAAGATATCAACAAGAAATTACCTAAAGAGTTAATTAACAAAGTTAATGAAATAACTAAGGGTTTAAATTGTCAGGTGGATAAAGCTAAAGCCATTTATTACTGGATTCATAAAAACATTAAATATGTAGCTTATGAGCAGGGTTATGCAGGTTTTATTCCTGCAGAAGCGACTGAGGTATTTAACAAACGATATGGAGATTGTAAAGGTATGTCGAGTCTGATACAAACAATGATGAACATAGCTGGCATTCCCACTTATTTAACCTGGGTAGGAACACGACATATTCCTTATAAATATGATGAACTACCTCTTCCCTCTGTCGACAACCATATGATCGCTACTCAATTTATAAATGATTCTTTGATCATTCTTGATGGTACTTTTAAATATCTTGATTACGGTGTATACCCATATCATATCCAGGGAAAACAAATATTAATAGGTAAAGGCCCCGATGATTTTAAAATAATGGATGTAGCTATTTCTCCTGCATCATATAGTGTTATCACTGACTCTGTTATCATACAAATGAAAGATAACCAAATATTAGGAGCAGGAAAAGTAAAATACATAGGTTTTAATAAAGTGGAACTTGCATATACCATGGATAGAATTAAACCTGACAACTATATAAAAACATATTCACGAATACTAAATAAGGGTAACAATAAATATAAAGTAACCAAGCAAAACACGACCCATTTATTTGATTATGATACCCCTGCGTATGTTGATTATAATTTTGAGATAAACGATTATTACAACTCCTATAAAGACGAACTCTACATTAACCTAAATCTTGATAAAATATATCAGGGCATGTTAATAGATACGCTAAGTACTATTACCCCAGTTCAAAACGACTTTTATTGCACAAAAAGATATGTTACCAAATTAATAATTCCAAAGGGATACGAAGTCACATACATTCCAAAGGATGACACATTCTATAATGAAAAATTTAGCTTTAAGATCAATTATCGCAAAGAACAAGATACTGTAATACTAGAAAAAGAGTACATTTTAAACTTCTTTACTTTACTGGAAGATCAAATTCCGGAATGGAATAAAATGATTAAAGCTTTAAATAAAAATTATAGAAGAACAATTGTTTTAAAAAAATTGATGAATAATAAAGAGTGACGCTCTAATCTAGTTCGAAATAAAAAGATGAAACGAGTCTACTAAAAGTCTTTAACATTAATAACAAAATGAGTACACTCGATATAATAACAATCAGGAAATTATATAATAATGAAAAATATAATCATACTTATTACCATTTTATTCTCTGTAAATATACATTCACAGACTAACAATTCATGGTCTGAAAAACCTACATTTTCCGCTATCACAGCAGAAAATGAAGATGAAAATGTAATTGGCATTTTCTTCAATGAAAAGTATGAGTACGAGTATGCTGAAGATGGCAAATTACAAATGACTCACACACTCCATAAAAAATTCCGATTAAATAATGATGATGCCATAGATCAATTCAATAAAATATCTGTGAGTTTAAATGATGTAGTCGAGATAATTGATATAAAGGCAAGAACTATTAAACCAAACGGAAAAACCATTGAATTTGATAAAAACAACATCAAAGAGATTAAGGATGAAGATAGCCAGAATAGTTATAAGATATTTGCCATTGATGGTATTGAAAAAGGCGATGATGTTGAATATATGGTAATAAGAAAAATGGAAGGCAATAATTTTGGTCGTACATTTTTTCAATATTCATACCCTCTTCAATCTGCCACCTTTGAAATTACCTGTCCTAAAAATTTAATCTACGATGTTAAGGGTTATAATGGATTTCCAAATGCTACTTTTTCTCAACTGGATGAAAAACATAATTCATTTAAATGTGAACAAAGAGACATTCCTACCATAAAAAATGAAAAATTCTCATATTTAGACCCAAGAAGACAACGCATAGAATACCGATTAAATTATAATACTGCAATTAATAAGGCACAGCGACTAACTTGGGATGATGCAGCTATTCGTGTATACGAGACAATGTATCTGGGCAATTATGACCAAATAATGGAAAAATGGTTTGAATTGGCCAACATTAATGACTCTTCTGAAATAGATAAAATTAAATCGCTGGAACAGTTTATTAAAACAAATATTTACGTTGAAGATTTCAATGCACCAGAACTGTCTGATCTTGAATTTATATATGAAACTAAGGTTACTGGGAATAGAGGTATCGTTAAGCTATACGCTAATATGCTTAAGAAATTAGACATTAAGCATAACCTCGTACTTACTTCGGAAAGAGATAATATTAAATTTGATGCTGATTTTCAGAGTTGGAATTACTTGGATAAATACCTTATTTATTTTCCTACTATCAACAAATACCTAGATCCAACTATTCATGCATATAGATTAGGTACGGTTAATAGTGCTCTTACTGCAACTTACGGACTTTTTATTATACCTGTAAAAATTGGAGATTTTGAATCTGCCATAGGAAAAATAAAATATATTGAACCAACTCCAGATACCATGAATTATGATAATATGGTTATAGAAATTCAACTTGATATTGATAACAATACTACTAAAATTATAACAGAAAGAGGGTTAAATGGACTAAGTGGTGGATATATAAATAATTTTATTGGTTTGATGGATGCAGAACAAAAACAAAACACTTTAAAGCAAATTACATCAACCAAAGCCCCTAACCCTATATATAATACATTAGAAATAAGAGAAACAAGTGATAACGAATCCATTAATAATTCTGATTTTATTATCTATTCCGATTTAACTACAGAGGGATATATTGAAAATGCAGGAAATAAATTATTATTTAATATTGGAGAAAGTATAGGTCCTCAAACGGAAATGTATTTTGAAGAAAACAGGACTTCTGAAGCAGAAAACGACTGGAACAGAATGTATATTCGAGAAATCACATTTCATGTACCAGAAGGATATAAAATTATTAATCCTGAAGTCACAAAAATGAGTATTGTTCAAGATAGTATTTATGGTTTTACTTCAGACTATAATTATGTAGGAGATATATATGCTGTTAAGATAAACGAATACTATAAAAACATCATGGTTGATCCCGATGAATTTGAAGGTTTTAAAAATGTGATTAATGCTGCTGCCGACTTTAATAAAGTTGTATTGGTATTACAGGAAGAAGAATAACAGAACTTACGGATTACACTAACTTATCCTGATCTTGTAATCGCTGGCGTTCAACTAAAATCCATGCAGTTTCAAGAAGTAACATTACCTGCTCTACATGAAACTTAGAATATTTATTTGTTTTACTTCCTAACCAAAAGATCGAAACTACTTTTTCATTATCTAAAACTGGAATCGAAATTGATTTATATTCACCTAATTTATCTATTGTTTCATCTTTTACAAAAGGATAATTCGACTTTGGATCATTAATAATAACAGCTTCCTTTAACTGTACAGCTCTACTTAAACAGTCCAAATTATTTATATCATTACCATTATCGAAAGTCAATGACAACCGTACATCACTAGAAAAATTATTAAGAAGAAATAAATTTTTATCTTCATCATAATGATAAACAGCACCGGTGTCACTTTGAGTATAATCAATCACTTGCTTTAATGTAAAGTCGAGTAAATCGTTAATAGAACTAGCTGAATAATGTATAATATTTTCTAATCCAATAAACCTTTGATTTACCTTTCGTAACTGATATTCTGCTGCAACAGCTTTTGTTGTATCAATTATAATCACATGAAGCATTTTTTTGTGATCTACGTCGATTAAGCTAAGATAAATATCAACATTTCTGATTTCTCCTGACTTTAATTTATGTCTTGTACTAAAGTAATTTTTCCCTTCCTCAAGAGCTACTCTTATTTTTAACCTTAGTTCATCAAAACTCAATACAGCAATATCAAGTCCTGTCAATTTTAAAAACTCTTCTTTTGTATAACCATAAAATAAAATGGCAGAATCATTCACATCAACAATTTCCATGGTTGCAGGATTAACCAAAAACATAATGGTTCTACTCTTATCAAAAATAGTTTTAAAGCGTTTTTCACTTTCAAGGACCTTTAATTCTGCTTCTTTACGCGAAGTAATATCAAGATGTATACCACACATCCTTAATGGCTTACCCAAACCAGTCCACTCCATAATATCACCACGAGCATGTAACCATAAATAATTTCCATTTTTATGTTTTTGCCTATACTCTACATCATAGTAATCTATCTCTCTACTGAAAACTTTACCTAATGTTGAGCTTATTCTAATAATATCATCTTCATGTAATGATTTCATCCATTCACGATAAGACAAGTTTCCAATTTCATCTTTTTTATAACCGATAATATTGGCCCATCTTTCATTAATTACAATTTCATCTTTTTCAATATCCCAATCCCAGGTTCCAGCCTTGGTTCCCTCAAGTACATAATTGATTCTTTCACGTTCAGTCATCAACTCCTTCTCTGCCTTTAAGGTTTCTGTTACATCTTTAAAAATGGCACCGAAGAATCCTGTTTTAGGACAAAATACATGTACATCAAAAGATCTACCTAACATTGAAGAATGATCAAGAAAGTAATCTGATTGACCAGTTAAGGCAACCTTTCCATAACGGTCTATCCAATTCAATTTAATTCCAGGAAAAAGTTCTGTAGCCTTTTTACCTATTAAATCATCATATTTAAGATCTACATTATTCAGAAAAACAGGATTTACGTCTCTATAGATAAAATCTACCGGATTATCTTCTTCATCTGTAATGATTTCGTGAAGTGCAAATGCTTCGTTAATATTATTAAATAATAAACGATACTTTTCTTCACTCTCCATCAATTGCTGCGTTTTCTCTTCCAAAGAATTATAATTCCTTTTTATTATTTCTTCGGATTTTAATAAGGCTTCGTTTTTAAGAATTAACTCTTCACTAATCGTTTTATATTCTTCATAAAGAGATAAATTCTCTTCAATCTGAGCTTTGAGATTTTCTTCATAATGATACCTGGTAGTCAAATCTTCATGCGAACCAATAACACGATAAGCCTTTCCATTACCATCACGCATCATTAATCCCTGAGATAGAATATTTTTTAGTTTTCCACTTTTATGCTTCATTCTAAATTCAATTCGATAAACGGTACTTTCGCCTTTTATAAACTTATTTATATGGTCCAGTACTTCATCAACATCCTCCTCATAAAGGTTTTCTTTCCAAGATTCAAAAACGTTTGGTAGTTCATCATTTTCATATCCAAGTATTTTTTTCCATACAGGAGAGAAATAAACCGTATTAGTAATTAAGTTCCAATCCCAAACTCCATTATTAGATGCTTCTGCAGCAAGTTTAAACCGTTCTTCACTAATTTCAAATGCCTTATTTTTTTCTGCTAATTCCTCTAGATTTGCTCTCAGTTCTTCTTCGGCAGCTAGTAAATCATTATTTTTAGTATTTAACTCTCCATTTATTGTTTCATACTGTTCGTTTAATCTCACATACTCTTCATTAAGAGAGTGATACTCCTGAATCTGATCCACTAAACCTTTCTGCGCTTTTCTTTTCGTCTGTACATTAACAAATAATACAATTATACTTACTATTTGCACCAATAGAAAAACTAAGATTAGTATAATTGTTCTGCGATATTTATAAAAGACATTATCAGGAATATTAATAATAACACTAGTGGCAGGAAGTAAACTTTTATCAATGCCATACTTTTCTAATTCATTATAATCAAATTCGTAATGATTAAGACTCTCATATTGAACTTTGATATTATTGATATCCTCACCATTTAATAACCTTGAAACAATAATAGCAGCTCTTTTTCCTTGTTCATAATGAGAAACTAATTTTCCTCCAAAAATTCCATGCCCCATACCATGCTGAAATAGATGAAATATGGGCGATTTTAAATTAGTATTTATCAATTTTAAGCTAGAAAAAAAGTCCAATGTATTACCATTCTTGTCTTGTAAAGCCGAAAGTAATAATACCGGGACATCCTTATCTATTAGCTGCAATACATGTTTCAACTCTTCAAATGAAAAATTCTCTAAAGAAAGGATAAACACCTCAATGTCTTCAAATTCTTTAACAACCTCCGTAAAATTACTTAAATCAACCTTACCTGTATTTGTTGCGTCTGATATCACATAAATTTGCTTTTTATCAGGGAATAGCTTTAGCATTACATTTATGGTTTCTTCCATAGATACCATTTCACCAACTCCAGTTATCATTGGATTTTGGTTTTGAATAATTGCCTTATTAATATCGTTAATTCCTAAAAAAACAATGGGTATTCCATTAAATAACCGCTGCTGTCTTTGTAAAACAAAATCTAAAGCATTATCATCACTAACTACTATTGCCCTATATTTTACCCCCTTACTTAACTTATGAGATAATAACTGACTATTCAGGTTATATACGATGGAATCATTAAAACGCTTCGAATCCAACGACTCTATATCTAATTGAATCTCAAGAGAATCAAGAACTGATTTTAAACCTTCAATCTGCTGAAAATATGTTGGAAAACTTGAATTATAGGAACTTATCAATAATATTCTATCAGTATTTGAAGCCCATACCTGATATGTAAAAGTAAATTGAAGAAGAATTACAATCCAAACAAGTTTATTTCTGAAAATTTCTTTTATCATTTACATCAAATAAATTCAACAAAACAGAATCTTACTATTATAATCCTCTTTAGTTCACTAATGGTAATTTTATTATTGTAATAGCACCTTTGGAATCAGAACGATTACTCAGTTCCAATTCTCCATTATGAAGTAAAATTATAATTCGTGCCAGATACAATTCGATTGCATGATTACGTTCAAACTGATAGTTCTGATTCTTTACAGAATTAAAAAAGTGTTTCAACTCTGTTCCAGCATATAAACTACCTGTATCAACAATTTCAATAAATGCATGATCATTAATAACTGATATCTCAACATTTATTTCGCCTTCGTTTGTATAAATCAGCGTACTTTCTAATAATGAAACGATAGCAGTACTCATTAATGCCTGATCAATTTTCACATTAGCTTCAGGAATAGTATTTTTAAATGTTAAATCTAGGTTCTTCTTTTTGCACTTAGAATGTATAGTATTTACTTGTGATTTTACAAAAGGAATTAAATCAAGTTCACTACTACTCAGTTGCGATTCTCCCTTAAGCTGGAGATTAGAAATTTGTAAGGCCGCATAGGAATATTTCTCAAGATTATTTACCGAAGTTTCCAATAAGTTTAGTATTTCACTAACCTGGGCATCATGTTCAAAGGAATTCAATAAATTTATTGAGCCAACAATACCATTTAATGGGGTTCTTAATTCATGACTAATCGTATTTAAAAAATCATTTTTTGCAGTATCTAACATTTTTAGCTCTTCGTAGGCTTTTATTAGATTTTTATTCGCAACAATTAACTCTTCTGTCTTTTTTTGTACTTCTGATTGAAGCCAACCATTTAAATCCAAAAGCTTCTCTCTGGATTCCTTCAATTCAATATGAGTTTTCAATCGCACTAACAACTCTTGTTGATTAAATGGTTTAGTAATATAATCAACACCCCCTTTTGAGAAACCATCTGTTATACTCTCAATATCATGTCGTGCTGTTAAGAAAATAATAGGAATATTTACACAAGCATTATTCTTTTTTATTAGTGCACAAGTTGCAAAACCATCCATATCAGGCATCATTACATCAAGTAAAATGGCATCAAAAAGTGTGTTTTCTAACCACTTAATCGCTGTCTTTCCATTTAAAGCAACTTCTACAGCATAATTATTTTCTGTAAGTAAAGCAGCTACTACCTGCAAATTTTTAGGATTATCATCAACGACAAGAACTTTGTTACTCATATTTAAAAATTTCTTCTAGCTAGAATTATAGCATTAATTATGATCAAGATTTTGAATAAAAGTATTGAAATTACGAATTAACTTTTGAATTGTCTCAAAATCAAACGACTTTATTGATGAATCCATTTTTTTATTAAATTCATTTAAATCTGTCCATGATACTTTTTCTTGCAATTCTTGTAATTCTTTAACAAATAAATTTAACTTTTCCGATGAAAGCATTTCATTTAATTCTTGCCAAATAGGAATTATTTTATCCTTGAATTGACTTTTTACTACTTTTAAATCCTCTTCCTTAAAATCATTAGTGTCATTGTATTCTTCGTAGTTTTCTGTACTTGTGCTAACCGGTGTAAAATACTTCGACAGTTCTTTAACAAGATCTTTTTCAACTATGGGTTTTGATACATAGCCTGAAAATCCCGCTTTTAAAGCTTTATCCTCGTATATTTCTTTGTTTCTGGCTGATATTGCAATAACAGGTAACATAGAAAGAGATTTTCTTTCTCTAATAGAATTGATCGTATGGAATTGAAACTTTTCATTAATTTCAAGATCCATAATTACCATATCTACATCTTCAGACAAATCATTCAATACCTTTACTCCATTAGAGGCAGAAATACATCTGAATCCTAAACTTTTGCACATGGCACTTAGTACTTCCCTATTTGAATCAATTGGATCCGCAACAAGAATTAGTTCATTGTTAAATAAATAATTCTGACTTTCAGTATACTCTAAATCAATTTCATCTTCATGAATAGCTGAAGACTTTATGTCTGGTATTGAAACTGAAAAACTACTACCCTTACCTATTTCACTGATTAAAGAAATACTTCCACCCATTTTATGAACAATATTTTGCACTATTGATAAGCCAAGACCAGTGCCTTGATACTTATTTTCATTTTGATTTTTTTCCTGAATAAAGGGCTCAAAAATTTTCTTCTTTTTGTCACTTGGTACTCCTATTCCAGTATCAGTAACTGCAAAAGATAAGATACCTCCACCACTACTTTCATGAATCGAAAAATCGTATTGAATGATAACACTTCCTTCATCCGTAAATTTCAATGCATTATTTACTAGGTTTAAAAGAATCTGTCGAAGCTTTAATCCATCAATAAAAATTGATTTTGGAAAATAGTCAACACCTTTTACAATAAGCTCAACATTCTTTTCTTTTGCGAGTACAAGAAAAGTTTGCTTTATTTCATTTACTAACAATCTAAAATCCACATCCTCATCATGCATTACCATTTTACCTGCTTCAATCTTTTCAAAATCAAGTAAATCGTTAATCAAATCCAACAATACTTTTCCACTTGACTTTATTGATTTTAGGTAACCATCAAAAGGAGGTTCAATAACATGCTTTCCAAGTAACTCTGTAAAACCAATTATTGCATTCATTGGAGTACGGATTTCGTGCGACATGTTAGCAAGGAATGTAGATTTAGCAGCACTTGCCCTTAAACTCCTATTCCTTTCAAGCATTAAATCATAAAGTAGATCTTTTGTATCTGTAATGTCTTTAATTACTCCAGATATTATTATTGGTCTTTGTATTTCATCATACTCTAAAACTTGTCCTGAAAAACTAATCCAGATATATTCATTTTTAACATTCAAAATCCTGCATTCAAAATCAAGATGCTCATTAGCCCCAACTTTCAAAACCTCCAATATATTCATCTGATCATCAGGATGGAATCTTGAGATAATCCATTCTAAGTCAATATTATTTCCGCTAAGATCATATCCGGTTAATTCTTTAACTACTTTATTTGAGTTAAACTTCTTACTAACAATATCGTATTGAAAAAAACCAATATTACCGGCAGCCATAGCAAACTCTAATGTATCCTTAAGTGCTATAATTTCATTTTCTTGAGAAACCCTATCTGTTATATCTATTCGTATTTCTGCAACATTCCAGGTATCAATATTTACTTCAAATGGGAAAGATGTTATTTGATAAGTACGGTCATCAATAGTTTTAACATAGGTCCTTTTTTGTTTCTTCTTACTAAAAATAGGACATTTGGGACACACACTACTCCTACCGGCAAAATATTCATAGCAGGACATACTAATTAAAGCGCTATCCTCATCACTATGAAATACAATTTTACAGTTTTCATCTATAATACTAAGTACTGTATTTGTTGCATTAAGTATATATTTTAACTGATTATTTAGCGCTGATAAATTTAGTTCACTTTGCTTTGTGTGAGTAATGTTCATCATTACACCAAAGAGCTCAATCGGTTTGTCATTATTATCCTTTATAACCTTTACAATATTTTTTACCCATATATTGTCTCCACTTTTTTGGGGAATTCGATATTCAAGCGTATGATCAATACCTTTCAGGCTCATATTATAACAATACTGGAGTACTTTATCTCTATCTTCCTCGTGTATCGAACTACTCCATTCTTTGACCGATGGCCAATCTTCTATATCAAAACCGATAACATTTTTGGCCTGAGCACCGATATGCATAAACTTTCGGCTTTTAAAATCAATACGCCAGGGAATCCCACTAATAGATTTAAGAAAGAAATTTAAGGAAGATTTTGCATGCGAATCTAAGTTGTCTCCTGATGAGCTCTCTATTCCATATAACATAATAGAATCAGAAATAGATTGAGCAAAAACAATTACATCTTGTATTATTTCATAGGTATATGCTTTGTCTTGATCACTTAACAAAACAATGGCTCCCCAAACATTATCTTTTCCACTTTTTATTGCAACTGTTAACGATGATTTAAGATTAAACTTTAAATCATCTTCAAAATTGGCTAGTGTCCCCTCCTCTGATATTTTTTGTAAACCAAACTCATTTAAATTAATTAATCTATTTACATCATATTCGTAGCCACTATGATCTGTTGATGCAACAATGCCCGCCTCTGCATCCATCAGTTCTACCATAAAAACAACAGAACTATTTGTAAGCTTTTTTATTTGCTGCATTTGGCGGGTCCATACAATCTGCATTTTCTCCTTCATAGCTTAAAGTTAAAGGTTGGTACTATAACTCTACAATTTTATTTTTAATCGCATACATTACTAAACTGGCGCTATTTCTACAGTTTGTTTTACTTAATAAGTTACTTCTATGGCCTTTTACTGTTTGTGCGCTTATAAATAATTTTTCTGCAATTTCATCATTTGTTAACCCATTGCAAATCTCTATCAACACTTCTTTCTCTCTACCACTTAAAAGACTATCTGATTCATTCTTTTTATCGGATGGTTTAGCTAGGTTTGAAATAATTCTGCGCAATAATTCATTGGAAAAATAAGAATCACCATCAATAACTGTAAATATAGCACGTTCAATTTCTTTAATCCCACTATCTTTTAATAGAAACCCTTTTACTCCTGCTTCAATCATTTTATAATAATAATCCTCATCTCCATTCATAGATAAAGCTATCACTTTAAGCTCTGGCTTTTTCTCAATGGCAAGTTTTGTAGCTTCAATACCATTCATTATGGGCATCGAAATATCCATTAAAACCAGATCTACATCAATATTTTCAATTTTATCTATAAAATCCTTTCCATTGTTAGATTCTCCCACAACCTCTCCAATACCCTCTATTTCAATTAAGTTTCTTAATCCTTCTCTAAATATTTGATGATCGTCAACTAGGTATAATTTCGATTTAGCCATAACTAAAAAAATAATATATATGAGTATTTAATTTGCACTTAACTTTATATGTACTTTTGTTCCTTTTCCGGGATATGAGTCAATTTTATACACTCCTCCAAGCGACTGTATTCTGGTACTTAGATTAATCAAGCCAGCACCTTTGTGTTCTTTAATCTTTTCTGATACATTAAACCCCTTTCCATCATCACTGTAAGAAATATTAATTTCATCATTTTCTTCAATTTGGATATTAACTTTCTGCGCTTCGGAATGCTTAATGGAGTTATTTATCAATTCGCAAACCAATCTATAAATTGTAATTTCAAGTTGGTCGTTTAATCTTTTGTTGAGCTTATTTATGTAAATGAAGTCAATGTCTGAAACATTCCGAATTCGATTAATAAATGTTTTCAATGCGGCACCTAAACCAAAACTATTAAGCGTATTAGGACTAAGATTATTTGATATTTCTCTGATACTGGTAACCGTTTCTTCAAGGGTCTCTTCCATTTTTGATATAATAATTCCCTTATCCATTTTTGATTCAGGTTTATTAAACCATTGCAAATAAAGTTTGGTTGTACTTAATAAAGGACCAATACCATCATGTAACTCCTGAGCAAAACGCTTTCTTTCTTTTTCTTCAGTTTGAATAATGGTTTGAATTACTTTTTTCTCCATTTCTTTTTTTACGGAAATATCTCTTAAAGTTATTCTGATACAATCTTCTCCTTTATAATTTAAAACATAACCTTTCAACTCATAATAGCTTATCCTTTTCTGATCAGGAAACTCTATATAAACCTCTATTGTTGACGAGGTGTTTTTATTTATCCCTGCAAGGTATTTTTTTAACTCAAGAGGATTATCAGAATGAATCAAGTCAAAAATACTCACTGAACGACAATTAGTACTATTGCTACGACAAATCTGTTTTGCACTTAGATTTGATAACAGTATACTCCCATCATTTTTTATGATGTAACTTGCATCTGGGCTAGAATTAAAAATATTTCTAAATTTCTCTTCTTCATTTTTAAGTTCTAGGAGCAGTTCTTTTAACTCAATATTTTTTGTTTTCAAATTAACCAGTAAATCCTCATTACTTTTTGTCAAATTATATTGTTCAAGACCATTTTTAATTACTACAATTAACTTTTTAGGATCAATTGGTTTTTGTAAATAATTAAAAATCCGGCCTCGGTTAATTGCGTCAGAGAGCTTTTCATTATCAATATAATCTGTAATTAACAATCTTTTAACATGTGGATATAAACTTTCTACGTATTCAAAAAAGTCTATAATATCTCCATCTATATTAATTAAATCAGAGATAATTAACTTAATTTCAAATCGATTGATAAGCCTTTGTGCATCTGTAATTTTTTTAATATATAATACATGAAAATCCTGATTCTTAAAAATAAACGAAAATAATTTGGTATTATCCGGATCTTTCTCAATAATTAGAATTATATCTTTGGTTGTATTTTGCATATATATCAGCGTATCTTAACAATAGTAATAAAGATAGCAACCATACGAAAGAATTTTACAATTGTTTCTATCTCTAATGTTCACAACTATAAAAAGGCACTTTTTCTAAAGACACCAACCCTAAAGTGGTATCAAATACCACCCCTTTATCTGACTAACCAATATTAGTTTAACTTTAAAATCGCCTTATGTTTATTGAATTTGATCAAATATCAACCTTAGACTATACAGTATAGATACATTGAATTATCAAATTACATTTTTGAAATTACAGTAATTTTGTATCATATGCAACCCATCATTATATATAAATAAACAGTCCTTATACATCTCGTAAATAAAATTCTCAATATATACTTTTGATTTCATTCACAATGAATTATCAAATAATCAAATTATGGATACTAAATCAAAAGAATCATACTTACTATTTCGTCTTCATGAAGAATTGTTTGCTGTAAGCGTTCACAAAGTACTAGAGATCATTGAAACAGGGGAAGAACACAGCATAACCAATTTACCTAAAGCTCCTGAATCAATATCGGGCGTAGTTAACTTTAGAGGAAATGTAATCCCCGTAGTTAATACACGTTTAAAATTTGATTTAGAAGATTACAAGGAAGGTGAAAAATTTGTTGTCATTGTTATGAGTCTAAATATCAACAATCAAGAACAAATAATCGGAGCTCAGTCCGATAAAGTAGTAGATGTAATTGAAATTGTTGAAGAAGAGATTAAACCAGTTCCTGAAGTGAGTCAGAGTTATAATTCAGACTACATACAAGGAGTAATTCATAGAAATGGAAAATTCATTATGCTTCTCAACCTTGAAGATGTAATGGCTACACAAGAGATTATTGAATTAAAAAAACTATCGTCTGAGGTACAAGAAAACATTGAAACTGAAATTCAACCCTCATAAATAAACATAACAACTTATATTATGAAATGGAATGATTTAAAACTTAGCAAGAAGTTTGGGATAGCTTTTGGTGCCATAATTATAGTTATGATACTAACAGCCACATGGGGACTTTTAGGAATTGGAGACATTTTAACTAACGCAGAGGAAGTTATTGATGGAAACAAATTAAGAGCTGAACTTGAAACCAAATATGTTGATCATTTACTATGGGTGAATGATATAAATAAACTTTTAACTGACGAAGATGTAACTGAATTAAATATACAAACCGATCATCATAAATGTGCCTTTGGAAAATGGTATTATGGGGACGGAAGAAAAGAAGCAGAACGTTTAGCTCCTGCATTAAAACCTCTTTTTGAACAAATAGCTGATCCACATAAAAAATTACATCAATCAGCAATCAAAATAAACGACACCTTCACTCAGATAGATTATAAAATTGCATTAAAATTAAAACAAGCCGAAATTGACCATAGTAACTGGCTAGGCAAAGTTAAAGATGCTATATATATATCATCAAAAAATTCTATTAATGTGATTAAAGATCCATCATTATGTAAATTTGGAAAATGGTTAAAATCTGATGAAGTTATTAATTTAAAAGCTGCTCACCCGGAAACAAACACTTATTTCTCTGAAATTGAAAAAGCTCATGACGAATTACATCTTAGTATTCAGGATATTGAAAACTATTTACAAAATGACAATAGAGCTGCTGCCAAAAGATATTTCTCAAATAACTTGAGTATTAAGGCTCAGTCGGTTCAATCTAAACTTGAAGCCTTATCTCAATGGGTTGAAAATGAAGTTCAAGGTATGGCAAAAGCCAACCAAATATTCCAGTCTGAAACTATGGTTCACCTTAATGATGTTGGTAATCTTTTTGATGAGATTATTAAAACTTCTAAAAATCATATTTTAACAGACGATGTAATGATTGATGAGGCGCAAAAAACAAAAGCAGGTGTGATAACCTTTATTATTATTGCTGCTCTTTTAGCCATTGGTTTATCTGTTTTTATTACAAGAAGTCTTTTGACACCTATTAATAAGTCAGTAAAATTTGCTAATCAAGTTGCTAAGGGAGATTTAACCACCAACATTGACGTAAATCAGAAAGATGAAATAGGAAACCTTGCTCTATCTCTAAAACAAATGGTTAATAGACTGAAAGATATTATTGGAGATATTAAAAGTGGGGCAGATAATATTGCCGGGGCCAGTCAGCAACTAAGTTCAGGAGCTCAACAAATATCATCTGGTGTAAGTGAACAAGCTGCAGCAGCAGAAGAGGTATCTTCGTCTATGGAGGAAATGGCAGCAAACATTCAGCAAAATACAGAAAACGCAGTTAAAACTATGGATATTTCTGGTAAGTCCTCCAATTCTGCAGAACAAGTTGCAGTAGCTTCAGAAGATAGCATGCAGGCAGTTAGAGATATTTTTGCAAAAATTAATGTGGTTGTTGAAATCGCAGAAAAAACTGACCTATTAGCTATCAATGCTGCAGTAGAAGCTGCACGAGCAGGCGATCAGGGAAGAGGTTTTGCTGTTGTTGCTGCTGAGGTTAGAAAACTTGCAGAAAGAAGCCAGGTGGCAGCAAGTGAAATTGTTGCACTAGCCGAAACCGGACTTAAAATGACAGAAGAATCCAATACAATGCTAAAATCGATAGTTCCCGATATTCAGGAAACATCCAGATTAGTAGAAGAGATTGCATCTGCTAGTAGAGAACAAGAATCTGGTGTCAATCAAGTAAACATGGCTATTCAACAATTAAGCCAGGTAACACAACAAAACGCATCATCTTCAGAAGAAATGGCAAGTAGTTCAGAAGAAATGGCAGCTCAAGCAGCAGATCTTGAGAATATCACCAGGTTCTTCACGATAGAAAACTCAAACCATCATTCCTGGAGAAAAAAGAAGCCATCCTTTAACAATCCGATGGCTCCAACCAATGGAAACCATAATGGTAATGGATCGAGCAAAGATGCAAGCAATATAATTCCAAACATCAGCTTTGAAAACTTTGAATCTGACCTTACAGGATACGAAGCAATGTAATGACTATATAACAATTTTTTCCTCAAACACTATTACTTAGTTTTCCTTTCAGAGAGATGCTTAACGAAGCATCTCTCTGCTAATAAAAACTTTTAAGCTTAAAGAATCTGGGTATGAGCGTAAATGATATATCAAAATTCAAAACTCTTTTCATAGAAGAAGCAACTACACTATTAAATTCTATGGAAAGTATTATTCTTCAACTTGAAGAAAATCCTAGAAACATGGATTTAATTCAAGAGGTATTTAGAGTAATGCACACAATTAAAGGTGTAAGTGGAATGTATGGTTATAATGCAATGAGTGAATTAACTCATAATGCAGAAAACATTTACGACCTAATCAGAAACGGTACTATTGAACTAACCCAGGAAATTTTAGATCAAACCTTAATTATAGTCGATCAACTATTTGCATTAATCAAAGATGAACACTTTGAGAAAAAAGAAAATCAACAAAAGCAAACAGAACTTCATAATTGGTGCAACCAAATTATTACACAGAGTAAAAATAAAACAAAGAAATTTCAGTTAAAAAAATTAGTGAGCAAAGACAATTTGGTTACTTACAATGTTATCTTCCATACCCACCAAAGTATTATAGATAGGCGAATTAATGTGTTTTATACGATAAAAGATTTAGCTGAGATAGGTGAAATACGATCAATAAATGCACTTCCTGTAGATGGAGAAGATGAAGAACGTTGGAGCATTTTTGTAGTTGGAAATTTTAACCAGATGGATATTGAAGATGCATTAATGTTTGTGTATGAATATTGTATTATTCGAAAAGTGGCAGATTTTGATGTATTTAATACTGAAGAAATGGCCAAAATACAGAAGGAATTACTTCTGGAAGAAGAAATCCATCTATCCAATACAAATACAGAAGAAACAAATAGCAACAATAAACCTAAAGTAAAAACTGAACCAAAAATTAATAATACAGAATCTATGATTGCCTCAATAAGGCAAAACATGAACAGAATATCTGTTGATTCTGAAAAACTAGATTATTTAATGTATTTGGTTAGTGAATTTATTACAACCTCATCACAATTGAATTTATCTAGTAAAGAAAATGGTTTCGAATCCATCAGACCACAGATTGAAAAACTTGATCGTCTTTCGAAACAATTCAGAAATAATGCATTGGAAATAAGGCTAATTCCAATGAGAGACATGGTACCTAAATTTAACAGATTGGTTAGAGATATTTCTAATAATTTGGGTAAAGAAATTGAATTTGCCACAGAAGGGATGGAAACTGAACTTGACAAAAGCTCTATTGACTTAGTTGCAGAACCAATGGTACACATGCTTAGAAATGCACTTGACCATGGCATTGAACTTCCTGAAGATAGAATTGCTGCTGGTAAAGATGCCAAAGGAACTATTAAACTAAAAGCCTACAATTCAGGAAACAACATCTTTATTGAAATATCTGATGATGGTAAAGGCTTAAATCGTGACTCAATTATAAAAAAGGCAATTTCACAAGGTTTAATAAATAAGGGAGACAATCTATCTGATAAAGATATTTATAAATTAATATGTGAACCAGGTTTTTCAACAGCATCAGAAGTAACATCCATATCCGGAAGAGGTGTTGGAATGGATGTTGTAAAACAAAAAATAGCTGAAATGCGTGGTGAGTTAGAGATTTCAAGCATTTCTGGTAAGGGCACTACATTTACAATTAAACTTCAACAATCCATTGCAATCTTAGATACACTATTAGTCCGTTCAGGAAAGATGAAATTCCTTTTACCCTTATCGGATGTTGAAATATGTGCCCAAATGCAATATGAAAATGTTGAAAAAAGACTTAAACATGCTACAGTTGATTTCGAAGAAGAACTCATTCCTTTTGTTTCGCTAAGAAATCTATTCGACATAAATGAAGAACAAAATAAAATGGCAAAAATGATTATGATTAAGAAAAACAATAACAAGTTTGCCATATTTGCAGATGAAATTTTGGGGCAACATCAGGCAGTATTAAAACCTATGGGTGAACTTGTTAAAAGTCATGAAGAAATATCTGCAGCAAGTGTATTAGGCAACGGTGAAGTAGCATTTCTATTAGATACAAATTCTATAAATCAAAATTTATACTCAAAAGCGATATAAAACATATAACATTTAAGTAGGTTTTTGCGTAGTAAAGGGAACAATGAATTTATAATGCAAGAATCCTTTGATTTTAACATGATTAATGAATCGAAAGAAACAGGTAGTACTGTAGACTTTTTTATATATAGAATCTCCGATGATTCTATTCAGCTATCATTAAATATGAAGCAATTGTTAGGTTTAAATTGTACAGAAACCTGCTATCTATCTAATATTAAGTCCTTAATTGTTGGAGTTGATGTTCCTGTTTTTATTAATCATTTTGATAAATGGTTAAATGGCGATACATCTCATATTATTCAGATAAGATTGGTTGATTCAAAAAACCAGATAAGAACCCTTCAAATTAAGGGTAATATCCGATATGATGAAAATCAAAACATACAAACCATATACGGAGCATTTTTTGACATTAGTTACCTAGGAAATTAGTTATTTCAATGATTTTAGTTCCACATGGAACGTAAGGACTTCATCAAAACATCCAATTCAAATATTTTTTACCTGAATTAAACAGAATAATTAAATCAAGGTAACTACAAGAATATAGAATAACAGAATGTGCCAATTGTAAAGTAAATTAACATCCCTAATATATCATTCAAAGTGGTAACAAACGGCCCTGTAGCTACAGCAGGATCTATTTTGACACGTTTTAAAGCTAACGGAATAAAGGTCCCAAATAAGGACGCAATCAAAATTACAGAAAACATTGCTATGGAAACAGTGTATGTTAACGCCTGATCTGAACCTTTTAAAAGATTATAGATAAAAATAACAGATGATAAAACAGCTGCGTTAACTATACCTACAGCTAATTCTTTCAATAACTTTCCCGAAGTTGAATCTAATCCACTGCTACCTGAAGCTAAGGACTGAACTATAATAGCAGAGGATTGCATTCCTGTATTACCCCCCATCGCAGCAATTAATCCCATAAAAAATGAAATTTGGGGATTTAAACCTATTAGGCCCTCATACTGACTTACAACCATTGAAGATAAAATACCTCCCATTAATCCAATAAAAAGCCATGGCATACGTGCTTTTGTATGACTCCAAACATTATCTGAAGATTCAACATCGTCGGTAATACCAGAAGCTAACTGATAATCTTTTTCAGCCTCTTCACGAATAACGTCCACAACATCATCAATTGTTATTCGTCCAAGTAATCTTCCTATACTATCAACAACAGGCAATGCAACAAGGTCGTACCTTTCCATAATTGCACTTACCTCTTCTGCAGGTACATTTGCATTCACAGAAATCACATTGTCATTATAAATATCTTTAACAGTTCGGGTTGTGGGACTAAGCAACAACCTTTTTAAGGATAATGTACCTTTTAAAACTCCATCATTATCAACTACATATACATAATAAACCTCATCAAGTTCTTCACCCTGACGACGCATACTACGTAAACAAATGGTCACATTCCAGGATTCCTTAACTTTAATGAGCTCTTTACCCATTAATCCCCCCGCAGTATCTTCATCGTAATTAAGCAGGTCGGCAATATCACCGGCAGACTTAACATCATCCATGTGAGAAAGTACCTCTTGCTGACGATTTTCCTCCATTTCACCAAGAACATCAGCCGCATCATCCGATTCCATTTTATCAATGTATCGTTTAGCAATCACTTCACTTGGTAAGGCACTTAACAAACGTCTTCGCTCATCCTCATCTAATTCGGTAATAACGTCTGCAGCTGTTTCATCATCAGCAATCAAGTAAAGATACTTGGCTTCTTCCAGATCCAGTTCACGGTATAAATCAGCAATATCAGCGGGATGCAGATCCTGAATATCTTCAAGAATCCTAATTTCATCCTGTATTTCAATTTTTTGCTTAATGTGGTCAACAAATTCACGTGTTAGTTTGAATTCTGCCATAATTGCTAATAATTTTTTAAGAATATAGTATTCTTATATTTTCATAATGCTATAAATTACTTTCTATAAACTTCGTCAATTCAACAAATTCACTAACAGAAAGTTGTTCGGGACGCTTTGAAAATAATGTGCATTCGCTAATTGTATCTCTATTAAAAGGAATAGCCTTTAAGGAATTACTCAAGGTTTTTCTTCGCTGATTAAAGCCTGTTTTTACAACTCGAAAAAATAATTTCTCATCACAATCCAACTTTTTTACATCATTTCTAATTAACCTGATAACTCCTGACTTGACTCTAGGAGGTGGATTAAAAACATGTTCTGGCACTGTAAATAAATACTCTACAGTATAGTAGGCTTGTAAAAAAACACTCAAAATTCCGTATACTTTACTTCCTGGAGGTGAAGCCAATCTTTCTGCAACTTCCTTTTGAAGCATCCCCACTACTTGTGGAATTTTATCTTTATAATCTAATACTTTAAAAAATATCTGACTTGAAATATTATATGGAAAATTGCCTATGATATTAAAACTACTCTCACTAATAGTATTAAGATCCATCTTTAAAAAATCACCTGAAATAATCTTTCCCTGTAACATAGGAAAATGTTCATTAAGATATTCCACCGATTCGGAGTCCAACTCAACAAGTTCAACATCCAAACCATCTTTCTCAACAAGGTATTTTGTAAGAACCCCCATACCAGGACCGATTTCCAATACCTTTGTATTTAAGTCTGTAAGACTATCAACAATGTTTTGAGCTATTTTTTCATCTGTAAGAAAGTGTTGGCCCAGGTGTTTTTTTGCTTTTACGTTCTTCATTGGCATAATTTTAGCAGTAGCCGACAATCATCAATCTAAAACTGATACACAAAATAAGTTTTAATTATTGTTAACATATCACTGTCGTGATTTTGCACAAACAAATAATCTTTTTTAAAATTGCACTAGCTAATCCTGCGGCAAAGGTAAAATATTATTACTAAAAATTCTTAGATTAATTTTTTAGGCAAATACAAATCAAAGATCAGTACATTGAAAAAACATATCATTGATGTAATTAAATTTCTTATCTATCTTTCCATTGGTGGATTTTTAATGTGGTACGTTTACCGCAATTACGATATGCAGGAAATACAAAGAACACTAAAAAACGGTGTAAATTATTGGTGGATACTATTATCAATGATTGCAGGACTTGCTAGTCATTTTAGCAGAACTATAAGATGGCAGATGTTAATTGAGCCCATTGAAAAAAAAACGAAATTATCTAACACGTTTTTTGCGGTGATGGTAGGTTACTTTGCTAACCTATTAATACCAAGAATGGGAGAGATTTCAAGATGCGGCGTATTAAGTCGTTATGAGAAGATTTCGGTTACAAGACTTATTGGAACGGTTGTAGTAGAAAGACTTATCGATGTTATCATGTTATTCTTTTGCTTACTCTTAGTATTAGCCATTCAGTTTAACATAGTGAGTGATTTCTTATTAAAGAATACTGATTTAACTAAATTCTCAAGTATTTTTTATTCAGTTTGGACTTATGCATTTATTGCTTCATTAGTTTTATTATTCAAAATATTTCAAAAACGCTTTGCCAGAACATCACCTTACATGAAACTTAAAGGATTATGGAGTAAATTTGCCGAAGGTTTTTTTGCTATTAAAAATCTCAAAAACAAATGGTTATTTATTTTCCATACCCTATTTATATGGTGTATGTACTTCTTAATGATTTACGTATGCTTTTTTGGATTTAATTTTACTTCACACCTTTCGCCATTAGCAGGACTAGCAGCATTTGTATTAGGAAGTTTAGGCATGGTTGCTCCTGTACAGGGAGGTATGGGACCATGGCACTTTATGGTTATAGCAACATTACAAATGTATGGAATATCTCAAACTGAAGGAGCTGCTTTTGCATTAGTGGTATGGAGTGCCTTAAATGCAATGATAGTAATTACAGGTATAGTTTCACTAATTTTATTACCTGTTATTAATCGTAAAATGGCCTAATGCGCTATTTAAAATATAAGCAAAAGTTTATAGGGATTTTAATTCTTGTATTGTCATATGTATACATTGCATACAGACTTTCAAATATAAATTTCAGTCTATATTCAATAAACTTTAATTACAGCGTAATTTTATATTCTCTATTTTTTATTATTCTAACGATATTAAATATTATCACTGAATCTATAAAATGGAAACTACTTCTTTCCGACATCATTCATATAAAATTCCTTGATTCTGTAAAAATGGTTTTTGCAGGTTTTTCTTCAGGCATATTTACTCCTGCAAAAATTGGAGAACCCTATGGTAGAATTATCTATCTTCCAAGAAAATTATGGAGTAAGGGAACAGCTTTAAATTATTTTGGAGGATTTCTTCAGAATATGATTATTTGCCTCATTGGTATTGCATTTACTTATTACTCCCTAAGTACTGAGAATTTTCAACACTTCTTATTACTAAAATACGCAATAGTTATACTAATAATTTCAGTATTAATATTTTACTTATTATATGTTTTTAGGTATAAGTTATATACATACATTTCCAGATATAAAATTCTAAATAGTGTTGCCAAATCCTTTTTAGAATTACGAAAGATTAAACTTAAAAAATATATAAAACTATTTTTTGTAAGTACACTTAGGTATTGCATTTACAGTACCCAACTCATTTTATTACTATATATTTTTTCCGATTTTCAATTTAGCATAAGTATAATCTTACTTGTACCTATTTATTTTATGTGCATAACTATAATTCCTTCATTCCTTTTAGCTGATTTAGGAGTACGAAATTCAGTTGCATTATTTTTATTCTCCAGTCATTTCACCAATGAAACCACAATTATGCTTGCGGTTAGCACCTTATGGATTATAAACCAAGTATTTCCTGCAATAATAGGATCATTTTTTATGTTAAAAAAAAGCAGATAATTTAACATCTACACAGTCTATCTATCAAACTTTTAAACAATATTATTTCAAATCATTAAAAACTCATTATCTTTAGTACGCTTTTTCCATTTTATTAACCTAAAACATAACTCAAAAACAATGGAAAAATATATATCAGAACTCATTAAAGAAAATAACAGAGTAATTATTCCAAACTTTGGAGCTTTCATTATATCCAAGGAAAATGGTATTAGTATCCTCTTTAATAACTTTTTAAGTTTTAACGATGGTCTATTAGTTAACTATGTGGCAGAGCAAAAAGGCATTGATACCATAGTTGCAACAGACCAGGTTTTTAATTACGTGGATAACTTAAAAAAAGAATTAGACGAAAAAGGTATTTATTCCATAGACAAACTAGGAGTATTTAAAAAAGATGAAAACGGCATTTTAAGATTTCAACAAGCTGATGATTTTGAAGAAAACCTTGATAGTGGTGACTCAACAAAAGAAGAACCTTCTGATTTTGTAAATGAAGACACCGTTGAGGTTAAAAAAGAAACTATATTACTAGATATAGACAACAACTCAGAAATTACAGACGCTCCAGAAGAGGAAAAAATAAAAAAAGATACTTTTACAGATAAAGAGGAAGAGGAAGAAAAGGAACCTGTTTTGACTATTGACAAAGAAGAAGAGGACGATAAACCTATTAAGCAAGAAAAAACACCTATTACAACACACACACCTCCTCCACCCAAAGGTGAACCAAAGGTGAAATCGACAACTTCAAATAAAACAGTAGTTAATAAATATGCTCAAAAAGCTATAAAAGAGAAAAAACGCAGAGACATTACAACATTTATAGTTATTGCTTTACTTGTTGCATTATGTATTGCTGTATATTTTGTATTTTTTAATAATTCAAAAAAAGAAAAAGTAAAAACTACTCCAATAAAAGTTGAAAAACCAATACAAGAAAAACCGGCAATTATTGATACGGTTAAGGAGGTTATACCAGAACATGTTATTCAGGCAGATACAAAAGAAACTTCTGAAAAACCAGAGATTTCAAAAAGTAAGGATTTCTATATTATTGTAGGTAGTTTTAAAAAGCAAGATAATGCTGAAAATTATGTTAGTAAACTAAAGAGTTTAGGATTTACACATGCTGAAATCATTCCAAAAGGCAACATGTTTTTAGTTAGTGCAGATTCTAATCCATCATATAGAGTTATTGAAGCACGTCAACAAGAAATTCTTGAAAAAGACAGATTAGAAAGTTGGCTATATAAAATACAATAAAGATTTCTATTAAAAATATCGTCATTATTAAGGGGGGATCACATTATGTGAGCCCCTTTACTTTGTTTGCACTTTTATGATTGAAGTTATTTTAACCGTTTTTATTATAGTAGTTTTTATATACTACATTTATTTAATTAAGCAATTCCATAAAGGTTTTACACAAATTAATAATTTTTGTACCAAAGGATTAAGCCATTATGAAAAAATAAGCTGCATTATACCATTTAGAAATGAAGAAGAAAATATTAAAGAACTTGTTCTGGGATTAGTAAACCAAACTATACCAACAGATTATTTTGAAATTATTTTTATTGATGATTACAGTACTGATAATTCGTATAAAGAACTACAAAAATTAGTAGATAATAGAGTAAATTTCCATGTTATTAGAAATAATAAACCAGGAAAAAAGAATGCGATTAAACTGGGTATTGAATCAGCAAAAAATGCATATATTATTACCACTGATGCAGATTGTACCCATCATAAAAACTGGCTATATACAATAAGTGTATTTATTTCAGAAAATAAACCTGACCTAGTAATTGCACCTGTTGCATTACATCCAATTAAAAACTTCTTCGAGCAATTTCAGGATATTGATTTTTTAAGTCTTATTACATCCGGAGCTGGTGCTACCGGAATCAATAAACCAATAATGTGCAATGGTGCTAACCTTATTTTTAGTAAAATTTTATATACGAATGCCTTATCACAGATAATAAACGAATATGCATCTGGTGACGATATTTTCTTACTTCAATACGCTAAATCAGTAAAAGCTAAAATACTGTTTCTAAAAAACAAAGATGCTATTGTTTATACGAACCCTGTTCATTCTTTAAAGTCATTTGTATTTCAAAGAGTAAGGTGGGCTTCGAAAAGCAAAGGCTATAAGGATAAATTTACCATTGTAGTGGCATGGATCGTATTTTTAACAAACACAGTTAGTGCTATTATTCCCATCCTATTTTTCTATTCAAAAGACATTTTTTATATAGTAATGGTAATGTTTATACTTAAAGCTATAATTGATTATAGAATATTGAAATATGGTGCAGATTTTATGCAGAAACCATTTAGTACTCTAAACTTTATAAAATCGCAACTTATCTATCCATTTTACATTGTTTTTACAGTTTTTTATGCTTCACTGGGAAATGTAAAATGGAAAGACAGAAATATTATTGTTGGTAAAAGTTAATCCAAGATTAAAGTAGTCTTAAAAATTAGATGATCTAAAAAAATTTTGAGCTGCTATTGTTATCATAATTTCACACAAAATCAAAAAATATTAAAAGCGAAATTTAGTATCACACTAATCGTTTGGTTTTATGTATTATCAATATACATAGTCAGTTTATCTACCTAGATTAATTGAAGTTATTTTTGCCCAACAACTATCAGTTAATATTAGCTCTAAATATCTAAGCATACTTAAACTTAATAATATATCTAATAACTTCTTTTTACTAGAAACGCGTAGCAACAATTATTTTAAAACAACTCATAGTCCGTTTTTAATAGAAGACAATAATCAAAAGCCTTATTAAATAAAATATTACGGAATCAATTCCGTAGTTTTAATCGGCATCAGACTAAAGTCCGGTGAATTAGATGACTGTCTGAAGACAGTGGTTTTCTTTTTTTTGTAAAAATTCATCCGCCAATTGAGACCAATAAATCTAATAAATGCGACCAGAGAAACAAATATTCTTTACCGGGAATTTAGCCAAATGAAATATCAGCTAAAAAGTCGTAAAAAGGAAAGAGAAAAGACGAAAAGTTTGGGAATCGGACCGACTTAAAACCGCATTTTTGGCAAATATTTCTCATGAAATAAGAACTCCAGTAAATGTTATAATGGAATTTAGTACTTTACTTAAAAACAAAAATTTTTCAGAAGAAGAAAAACTGCAATACTACGATGTAATCGTTAAGAGAAGTCAAGATTTATTAAGTTCTTTTGATGATATCATATCTGTTTCACGAATAGAAACTAATAACAATCCACCCCAAATGCAAGTGACAGATTTAAAATTACTTAAGGACAGGACTATGACCAATGCTAAAAAGAAATCTGAAATACTAAACAAGGAGCATTTGAAAATACACTACTTCAAAGGATCTAATAACTCGCTGAGAAATACTGTTATTGATAAAAATAAAGTAGTTGAAATACTTACATGCTTATGCGAAAATGCTATAAAATTTACTGAATCAGGTACAATCGAAATCGGACATACTTTACTAAAAACACGAATCATATTTTTTGTTAAAGACAGTGGTATTGGTATCCCAGAAGAGGAACACCAAAATATATTTGATCCATTCAGACAAGTTGATGAAACAAACACGAAAACCACCGATGGTACAGATTTATGAATTTCAATTTGTAAAGCTTTAATTGATCAAATAAATGGAACAATATGGTAGAATCTATGCCTCAAAAAGGATCTGGCTTTTTCTTCAGTATAAATTTCACGGTGCCTCAATTGGAAAATTCAGACGTTTCAAAATCTAAAAAATCCAGTATTAAGTCAAGTAAAATTATATACTAAAACACAAATCCTTTAAAACTTATTTCGGACTAATTATCAATAAATTTATCAGATATAGATTTACTTGACTTTGCTCCTAACTCTTTAATCTTTTCAGCCCTCGATATTAAATTTCCTTTACCAGTCTGAAGCTTAGTTAAGGCATTGTCGTAATTATTTTGTACCTGATTTAAGCTACCACCTATCTTTTCCAAATCTGCTAAAAATCCAACAAATTTATCATACAATGCTCCACTTTGCCTTGCAATCTCCTGAGCGTTTTTATTTTGATTCTCCTGACGCCAAATAGAGCTAACTGTTTTTAAAGTGGCCAACAATGTAGATGGACTTACTGGTACTACTTTCTTTTCCCAGGCAAATGCAAATAATTCATCATCATTTTCTACAGCCGCAGCAAAAGAGGCCTCTACAGGAATAAACATCAATACAAAATCAGGCGTATTTAAGTTTTTTGCTGAAATATAATTTTTTTCAAAAAGATCTTTTACATGTTGCCTAAGTCTTTCTTTATGGCTTTTAAGAGCTTCAGCTTTCACTGATTCATCCTTAGAGTTCACATATTCTTCATATGAATACAAGGATAGTTTAGAGTCAATAATTAAATGCTTTCCATCAGGCAAATCTACAATAACGTCAGGCCTAATCTGATTTCCATTAATATTTTCATCAACTACTTCGCGCCTATACTCTCGTCCTTTTGTTAGGCCAGACTGTTCTAATACCCTTTCAAGAATTACCTCACCCCAATTACCCAACTTTTTAGTACTTCCTTTCAATGCACGTGTCAGATTACCTGCTTCTTCACTAATTTTATGATTCAGATCAAATAGTCGCTTTACTTCTGCTTTTAAACTTAATTTGTCCCTTACTTCCTTATCATAAGCATCTTCCACTTTCTTCTCAAACTGAGTGATTCGTTCTTTTAAAGGAGATAAAATATCTGACAATTTTTGATTATTGTGTTCGCTAATTTCTTTTGATCTGTTTACTAAAATACGATTAGCAATCGATTCGAATTCCTTCGATAGTGTTTGATGAAGATTTTCGATTTCTTTCTGCTTCTCATTATTCGTATTTATTAAATGAGCATTTTCAGTATCTATAGCGGCAATATGCATTTTTAACTGTACCAATTCATTTTCAAGCTTTCCTAGCTTATTCGTTAACTTAAAAACCTCTTCGTTTAAATTCTTTTTATCATTTTCTAAAATAATATTCTGGTGTTTCAACTGATTACCTCTAAGAGTAAATAGTAAATAAACAATTATAGCTGAAACAATTAATCCTATAAAAAAAGCAAGTGCCAGTTCCATCATTTAATTCGTTTTTGAGTTGCAACAATATAACAGATTTTAGTTCAAACATAAAAATGGGGATACTCATTTTTTGAATATCCCCATTTATTTTATTAAGAAATTTAAATCCTACTAATAGCCTTATGGCATTTTGTACATAAATGCATTAATATTCATACCAGCTCCTACTGAAGTCATCATTGCATAATCTCCAGGTTCTAAAGAATGTCCTTCCAACTGATTTTTTACAACCAAATCAAAAAGAGTAGGAACCGTTGCTACCGAACTATTACCTAATGTTTTTATTGTCATAGGCATAACACTATAATCCACATCGCGAATGCCGTACAATCTAAAAATTCGTTTTAAAATCGCCTCGTCCATTTTTGCATTAGCCTGATGAATAAGAACTTTTTTAACATCACTTAAAGTAAGTCCATTTACATCCAAACACTCTTTAGCCAATAAAGGAACATTAGTTAACGCATAGTTGTATACTCTTCGTCCTAACATTTTCAGGTACATGTGATCACTTTTTAGATCTGGATTAAAAGAATCACCCATTTGCAATATATCCAAATGCTCTTCAGAATCGGTTCTGGCTACATGTTTAAGTATGCCTACAGGCTTTTCGCTTTCAACAGCTTCAACAACTGCTGCACCTGCTCCGTCTGCAAAAATCATAGAATCTCTGTCGTGAGGATCCATTACCCTACTTAAAGTGTCTGCACCAATTACCAATGCACTTTTTGCATCTCCAGACTTGATATAATAACTCGCCTGAATCATTGCCTGAGTCCATCCCGGACATCCAAAAGTGATATCATAAGCTATAGTACGTGGATTTTTGATATCTAATTTTTGCTTTACTCTGGAAGATAATGTAGGTAGAATATCAGGATACAAGCTACCATGCTTCACATCGCCTAAATTATGAGCAACAATAATGTAATCTAACTTTTCCTTATCAAAATTTGCAGCTTCAAGAGCACGCTGTCCTGCTATTGCAGCAATATCAGAAGTAACAAGATCTTCGCCGGCACATCTTCTCTCTCTAATGTCTGTTATTTCTTCAAACTTTTGTACAATCTCCTCTGCCGGAGTTTCTATTTTACTGCCATCACTATTTAAGAATAGTCGATTGGCAAAATCAATGTTTTTTACCACTACTTCAGGCAAATAACTACCTGTACCAGTGGCAACAGCATAAATTCCCATTGTATTCGATTTTGCTAACATTTGTGTTTCTTTTATGGAAACACTCCAATCAATTTATGTAACTACTACTTCTTATAATACTTTAACTCAAACTTGTCACCATCCCAAACTCCATACGATCTGAGCTTTACCCAATCTCCCAAATATATGAACTGACTATTTTGCCCAATTGGTTGATGTAAGTCTATATGTCGATGACCAAAAATGAAATAATCATAATGTTCATTCCTTAAAACATCTTTGGCATAAAGCATTAAAAACTCTTTATCTTCTCCCAAATATTTGGCTCCTTCTGAACTCTCATTCTTTAATCTGCTATGACTCGACCATCTTTTTGCTAATTCAACTGCAAAGTTAGGATGTAAACGAGAGAAAAACCATTGGAGAACCCGATTTGTAAATATTTTCTTCAAAACATTATAACCTTTATCGTATGGTCCTAATCCGTCTCCATGAGCCAGAAAAAACTTTTTGCCATTTAATTCTACCGAAACAGGCTTTGTATATACTACAACTCCAATTTCTTTTGGGAGATAATCAAAAACCCAAATATCATGATTACCTGTAAAAAAATAAACAGGGATACCACTATCTGTAAATTCAGCAATTTTTCCTAAAAAGCGAGTAAATCCTCTGGGTACAACATGATGATATTCATACCAAAAATCAAAAATGTCGCCCATTAAATATAATGCAGCAGTTGTTGGTTTGATATAATCCAACCAATCCACAAAGTACTTTTCATGTGCTTTATGGTCTTGTATTGATGGTGCTCCTAAATGAACATCAGAAGCAAAATATATTTTTTTACCCGATTGCTGCAACTCCATTTTTGCTAATTAGCAAATGCTTAACTACTATATTTGAATGGACAAATATATCAGTTTTTTAACGTAAATAACAACATCATATTTTATTTAAACTTTTTTATAATGTTGTTCTGCTATTACTTACTGGGAAATCAAAATTACGAATAACTGATTAACTACTGAATATGAATGGAATCACCTTCAATATGGTACCATTCTTCTTGACTTTTCAACTCATTAAAATCTTCATATGCTCCAAGGATAGATGATAGCAATTCATATTCTGGCATCTTATAATGGATAGAATAATTAGAGTTTAGGAAAACCATAAAAGAATCTAAGCAGGTTCCCTTATACCCTGTTAAATCAGCTAAATTTTCACGAGAAGTGAAATAATTAAATTTTGCACTTTCAAGTTCAATTTTTTCTAGCCTTTTGACCTCCTCTTTCTGCTTATCAAATCTGGTTTTTCCACTTCCAATAGAAATTCCAGCACCAAAAGTTCCTTGATTAAACTTTTTATCTGCCTTACCCCATGCTATGGCCTCCTCAAAATCCCAACTACTAACCATCTCCTTAACTTCTGCATTCTCATCCTTAGGAAGTTCTAAATCTTTGAAAGCTTGGCGAAAATGAGCATATGAATAAAAGCGAAGAACTTCAACTTCTGTAATTGCATATGTATTTGTAGGAACCACTAATGTTAATTGGTCTTCCATAGTAGTCCAAATAGTTGGTACTACCCAGGTCGTATCTACGTAACCCATGCTATGAAATCTCAAAGTATCACCAACAGATCCATTAATTTCAAAACTACCTGTATTATCAGAAAGTATAACTTCTCCTGTTGACATATTTTTAATAGCTCCAAATTCTATTGGCTTTTGTGTTTTTGCTTCTTTAACTACTCCATTAAAAGTAAATATTTCATCCTCTAAAACTTGAGAAAAAGAGCTAAAACATAAACTAAACAATAATATGGAAACTATGACTCTCATTTCTTATTCTCTTTTTCAAATTTCTCAAGTAACTCTGCAATCTTCATTCTAATTAAAATGGGATTACTATCCGGAGTAAGTTTAATATTGATATTGCAATAAATCATAAATTTATCTAACATTTCCCCTTCGTAACCAGAAACTTCTTTAACAATATCGCGATTATAAAATTCTTTGATTTTTTCCTGTTCCTCATTCTGAACAAGTACGCGTCTCATATCTCTTTTTTCACGCTCTCTTTTACTCGTATAATAATTTACATAACTCAATGGATTAACCACAGCAGCCATTACAGGCGGTTTTTTATTGTAAGAGTCACCTTTAAGAGCTGCTGGCAAATCATCTTCTCCGCCTAAGTTAATGTCTTTTGGAAGATTTAAATGTAACTCTTTATCAGACGCAACATCAACAGTTCCAATCATATAAATTTTTCGGCCAAGGTGTACTACTTTTTGTTGTACAGAGTCGTTAAATTCACTTACTCTTATTACCTGAGGACTATAACCCAATCCAAATACTTTTAATGAATCACTTTTACTGAAGGTATTTCTAAACTCTCCTTTTTCATCTGTAGCATAAATGATCATGGATTCATAACTAACAATTTGAGCGTTTTCAATTAACTTATTGTCAACACTATCTTTTACAATTAACTTAACCCAAACCTGATCTGAAGCAGTATCCTGTGCATAGGTATGTAAAGAACACACCAATAATATAAATATAATTCCTAGTAATCGCATACAATTATTAAAGCTGAAAAATATAAACTAATACGCACATAGAAACACTTTTTTTTACGATTAACCAAACTTTAACCTTTTTATTGTGTTACCTATATATGTTAAAAATGAAATTGATACCTGAACAAACCATATTAGTTTCAAATTCTTACATATATAACAAATGAATTTGCAATTAGGTTTGTTTCATTGTATTTTCGCAAAAAATATAAATTTAATACTATCATGTTAGAGCAATACAAAGAAGTTGTTGAGCAAGCCTGGGAAAACAGGGATTTACTAAACAAAACGGAAACTCAAGATGTTATTCGCACTTTAATGGAAAAACTTGACAAAGGTGAAATTAGAGTTGCAGAGCCAAAGGGAGATGATTGGAAAGTTAACGAATGGGTTAAAAAAGCAGTAATTCTTTATTTTCCTATTCAAAAAATGGAAACTATTGAGGCTGGCCCAATGGAATTTCATGATAAAATGGCTCTTAAAAAGAACTATGCTGAATTAGGTATTAGAGTTGTTCCTCACGCTGTAGCACGATATGGAGCTTATATTTCAAGTGGTGTTGTATTAATGCCATCATACGTAAACATTGGTGCATACGTAGAAAGCGGTACAATGGTTGACACTTGGGCTACTGTTGGAAGCTGTGCTCAAATCGGTAAAAATGTTCACCTTAGTGGTGGTGTTGGTATTGGTGGTGTTCTTGAACCTATTCAAGCTGCTCCTGTAATTATTGAGGACAATGCTTTTATTGGTTCTCGTTGTATTGTAGTTGAAGGCTGTCGCGTAGGTAAAGAAGCTGTACTAGGTGCAAACGTAGTGTTAACAGGTTCTACTAAAATTATTGATGTTACAGGAGATGAGCCTGTGGAATACAAAGGTTATGTTCCTCCTCGTTCAGTTGTAATTCCTGGTAGTTATACTAAAAAATTCCCAGCTGGAGATTTTCAAGTACCTGCTGCATTAATTATTGGTAAACGAAAAGAGTCTACTGACAAGAAAACTTCTTTAAACGATGCGTTAAGAGAAAATAACGTTGCTGTTTAATTAAAAATAAAGCTCATTGATAAAAGTAATTTGATGAATCTTATCTTTTTACTTTTATCTTTTTACTAAATACAATATATGAACGAAGACATTGCAAAAGCCCTTAAGGTTCTTCATAATGGAGGTTTAATTCTTTATCCAACAGATACAATTTGGGGAATTGGATGTGATGCTACAAACCCGGAAGCTGTTAGCAGAATATACAAGCTCAAACAAAGAGAAGACAGCAAAAGCATGTTGATTTTGTTAGATAATGAGGCAAAATTAAATTCATATATGAATCAGGTTCCTGATATGGCATGGGATTTAATTGAATTTTCAACCAAGCCACTAACAATCATCTACCCAGATGCAAAAAACCTGGCTCCTAACCTTCTGGCGGAAGACAAAAGCATTGGCATTAGAATTACAAAAGAAGAATTTAGTTTTAAATTATGTCAAAGATTTAAAAAGCCAATTGTATCTACATCTGCAAACATAAGCGGTCAGCTTTCACCTTCTTGTTTTAACGATATTTCTGAAAATGTTAAAAATGGCGTTGATTATATTGTAACTTACAGACAAGAAGAAACAGCTAATCCAGCTCCTTCTAGCATTATGAAACTAGGCATAGGAGGAGAAATTAATATTATCAGGGAATAAATTTCAAATAATGGAGCATCAAGAAATTCAGTTTTTTTTCGAAACACCAATACAAATTCGATTTAACGATATTGATAGTCTTGGACATGTAAACAACACAATTATACAGGAGTACTTTGATTTAGGTAGAATGCATTATTTTAAATCTGTATTTACACCAGATATTAACTGGAAAATTTTCCCTGCAATTATTGCTTCAATTAAAACAGACTTTGTTTCACCTGTTTTTATTAACAATAAGCTTCTGGTTAAAACCAAAATCACAAAAATTGGCACCAAAAGTATGAATCTGATTCAACACATTACGGATGCTGATGGAATATTAAAAGCGGTCAGTCATTCGGTTATGGTAGGTTTTGATCATAAAATGCAAAGTTCTATTCAAATTAATCAAGAATGGCGAGATAAAATAAGCTCAGCTGAAAAAGGATCTACTGAACTCTAAAACATCACATTCTCTAACTATCTTAAATATTTTCATTCTTCAACATTCCATAAAATAGTTAATTTTGAACTGTTTGTTAAACAAATTGTTCCGAAATAGAATTAACTATTTAATATGGATATCATTACAAAATTAGAAAAGCGATTAAAGCAAATTGGAGATAGTTATCTCATGTTTTCTGGTGGGCTAGATAGTTGTGCAATATTAGGTACGGCTATAAAAGCAGGCATTCACATTATACCAGTATGGATTAACAATGGCTTTGGGCGAGCTTCTGAAGAAGAAATTCGCAAACAGGCTCACATTATGGGGGCAAATAACTTGCAGATAATCCATATTACTCCAACCGAGTCTGTGATTTCAAATCCCAATAACAGATGTTACTTCTGCAAAAATCAAATCATTGAAGCCATTAAACATCTTAAAAAAGATGCTGTAATAATGGATGGAACTACAGGAAGTGACAATGGTTATAGACCAGGTAGAAAAGCTTTAAACGAAAAAGAAGTGATTTCACCTTTAGCAGAATTAAATATTTCTTCGTTACAAGCTAAAGAAATTGCGCTGAGTATGGGAGCAAGCAAAAAAATTGCAGATCTGGAAAGTTGCATTGCTACTCGTTTCAACTACTTACAACCACTAGTCGAGGAACGCATCAAAGTACTTAAGGAGATTGAACATCTTATTATTGATAAAACAAACGACTATAATGTACGCTGTCGTTTAGACGACAATGACCATATAAGAATTGAACTTTCTGACTGTAATAGCTTTATTGCTTTTAACGATCTGAATTTTAGAAATTCTGTTATTGCCCTAGGTGAAAAGTTAGCTTTATTCACTACATTAGACCTTAAACCTTCACGACCTAACGCATACGACAACAGAATTACAAATGACGTTTGAAGAAATATACGATAAAATAAAATCTGGTGTGATTTCAAAAGAAGAAGCTCATAAACACTTCTCGCTTGAATGGATGGAAACTGCGAGTCGGTACATTCTGGATGTAAACCGAGGTATGCGAACTAATATTCCTGAAATTATTTATGGAGAATATAAAACACTGGAACAAACAATTGAGTTGGTAAAACACCTATTACAAGAACACCCCAGAGTTGTTGTTTCAAGAAGTAAATTTAATCACGAATTGTCTCAAGAATTTTGTTCTGTTCATCAATTGTTGACAGGTGAAAATGCTATTGTAATTGGTGACATACCAGAACCTAAAGGTGCAATTCTTGTAGTTAGTGCAGGATCTGCTGATCATCCGGTTACAGAAGAGTGTGAGATTATTTTAAAATCAGTTGGCGTACAACCAATTGTATTTGAAGATCGGGGAATATCACATCCAACCAGAGTTATTGAAGCCATTCAGCATGGAATAAATCATAATGTAAAAGCCATTATAGTAGTTGCAGGCATGGAAGGCGCACTTGCACCTTTTGTTGCATCTATGGTATCATTACCGGTTATTGGTGTTCCAACTTCTGTAGGATATGGTTTTAGAGCCAGTGAGGCCGCATTAACTTCCATGTTAGCTTCTTGTGCACCCAATCTTACTGTTGTTAATATCGATGGTGGATTAAGGGCTGCAGTTGTAGCTGCCCTAATCTGTAAAAATAGCAACTAAACACTAAATTTATTATTACTAATAAGTATTATCAATGGAATTAATTATAGACCCTCGAGGAGGATTTGCTGGTGATATGTTTGCCGCAGCACTAATCTCTGCCGGAGCCAACGAATCAGAAATGATTAATGTGATGACCGTAGCAGCCAACAAAATAGGCAAATCAAAAATTTCAACAGTTAAGACACATGATAATGCAACCAGATTAATTATGGAAATTAATCATAATCATGGACATTTAGCAGCTTCAAAAGCAAGAAAAATTCTAACCGAATTAATGAATAAACTAAATATTAAGAATAGCTACTCCGTATTTGCAAATCAAATACTTGAACATTTAATTAGAGCAGAAAAACAGGCTCATGCAGAAAATACATTCTTAACAGATCATCATCATTCACACAATAATCTGCATCATCACCATCACACTCACGAAGAAGCCTGGCTTCATGAAGCTCAGGATATTATTATCGACATTATTGGTGCAGCAAAAGGATTACAGCTACTAAATGCACCTGTTAAAGCAAAACTTTTAGAGCCGGTTTCGCTTGGTGGAGGTAAAATTAAGTTTTCGCATGGTGAAATGACCGCTCCTGCACCTGCAACTAAAATACTAATTGACAAAAAAAACATTCCTGCACAAACAGGTCCAATCAATATTGAGTTATGTACACCTACAGGTGCTGCAATATTGGCGGCTCTTGAAGTCAACATAGTAGCTTCTGACTTTAATGCTGATAAAATAGCAACAAAGGGATTTTCAAGAGGTAGTAAAGATTTAGATATTCCTCCTTTAGGGATTTACCTGAAATAAACAAAAAAGGGCTACTCTTAAGTAGCCCTATCTATAAAATTTCTTATTTATTAAACATAAACATTTCCTATTTTTATCAACTTAGGAATATTTAAAAGTTTTATTTTTCTCCCATTTAATTCGATCAGCTTATCTGTTTTAAACTCAGACAACAATCGAATTACAGATTCTGTGGCTGTACCAACCATATTAGCCAACTCTTCACGTGTTAACGAAATCTGTAAGGTATGATCCTGATCCAACTCAAAAGTATCCATTAATAGTAACAACACTTCTGCTAACCTTTCTCGAACTGTTTTTTGAGCAATATCTGTTAAGAATTTATTTGATTCACCTAATTCTTTACATGTCAACTTCATCAAAGTCATTGAAAAAGTTGGATTCTCCTTTAAAAGACGTTCAAGTATATCACCTGGTAAGTAACAAAGAACCGTTTCCTGAATTACTTTAGTAGTACTACAAGCTAACTCATCGCTAATAACAGATCTAAAACCGATCAAATCACCAGGCTTAGCAAACCTTATAATTTGCTCTTTACCATCAAAACCGGTTTTAAAAATTTTTAATATCCCCTCAACTACCAAATAAGTACCATTTATTCGGCTCCCCTCATGATATATTGTATTACCGCGTTTGTGTAACGTGCAATTAATAGATTGATTAACCGATTCAATCTCCTCTTCCGTTAATCCTTTAAAGATATCAAACGAACGTAGATCTATTGGTTCATTATAAGGAACACTTTGAATGTTCTTCATTCCCTTTATTTTTTTAAAATCTTTATAAAATCAATGTTAACACACAGTAAAAATAATGTTTTCAATTATTCTTCTAAGCATTATTAGAATAATTTACTCAATTTTTTACTAATAACCATATGTATTTGAAATGACAGGCCAAAGATATAAATAAAGATGTATATTTGTTACAAGTCGTCGAATCTAAATGTTTAAATATGAAGACAACAATTGATCTGAAGTGGTTAGAAAATATGTCCTTTGAAGCTGACGTTAATGGTCATTCCATCAGGGTTGATGCAGGAACTGAAAATGGAGGAGATGATTCCGGGGCCAGACCAAAGCCCTTAATGCTAGTAGCTTTAGCTGGTTGTACTGGTATGGATGTTGTATCAATTTTAAAAAAAATGCGCGTTGAATATGATAAACTGACCATCTCAGTTGAAGCAAATATGCGTGAGGAGCATCCAAAATATTATGATGAAATGAAAATTATTTATCATTTTGTAGGTAAAGACTTACCTGTAAAAAAAATAGAAAGGGCTGTTGAATTATCTGATGAGCAATACTGCGGTGTTTCTGCACTTTATAAAATGGCAATCCCTTTAACTTCTGAAATAAAAATTACTGAAGAATAATTATAAAAAAACTCAGCTCATAGAATCCCACTTATTTCTATGAGCTTATAAGATTTAAGTTAAACGATGAATTACATCGCTACGGCTTGAATATTTTTCAAGAAGACTTTCTCTATCTGCAATTTCAAAATCATCGAATTCAAATCCAGGACTAACCGCACAACTAACCAAACAAAAACCACTACTTCCTTTTATTTCTGCTCCGAACCAACTATTAGGTTCAACAGTATATTGCAAACACCCATTAGCCGATTCTGATAATTCCACTTTAAGATATTCACCTATAGAATTAATAATATGAATTAAAAGAGGCATCCCTTTATGAAAATACCATACTTCAGGTGATTTGATTCTGTGAAATTTTGAAACATGATTATCACACAGCAGATAATAAATTGAAGTAAGAGCTGATCTATCTTCAGAAAAATCAGTTGGCAATCCTTTTGATAGTAACTTCATATCTGAACGATAAATCTCGTTATACCATCCTCCTTCTGGATGGGCTTTAAGATCTAACTTTTTTATAATATCAGTAGCAACTCTTCCAATATAATTCTGGGGAACACTTAATTTATTTTCATTGATAAAAACCTGCAAAATAGCTTGTGCTTCAGCCAATTTATCTTCCCAATGCTGTATGGAGTTCTGCCCAATAATGTCAGTTACACACTTTATTGCAACAAAAGGTATTTGATGCGCTTCACAGATTCTTGCCACAGCAAAGGATTCCATCTCAAAAACATCTCCTGTTCCATCAGCAGTAGTTAAAAAAGTATCTCCGGAATTACATACACTATCAAAAGCCCAACCTTCAAAAAGTCCTGAACGTTCTACTTCATCTGTAAATTCAACATAAAATGGCACTCCAAAATTTTGAAGTTTTTCCATATCTCTATCAACAAACTTACAACATAAGTGAACCGAACCAATCTCATACTCTACAGATCCTGCAGTACCAATATTTAAAACCACATCCGGATGATGTATATCTATGGCTCTGCTAACCGCAATTGAGGCAGCTACCTTACCTACTCCGGTTTTACAATAATGAAAATTACAGTTGGGCATATTAACCTGAACACGCTCCTCTTCTACTGCATATACAATAAGTACATTAAGCATATCTAATTATTTTAATAACTAAAGTACAACTTAAGCCATTACAAAAACAAATTATTTAATACTATATTTGAATGATAGAATCAGCAAATCGAAAATATTCTTTTACAATGTCCATATTCTTATATTTAAACCTTCTTATTTTAAATATTGTTATTTGGCTGATACTTAGTTACTTTTGGAGTCAGTGGAATTTCAAAATCTTTAAACCGTTTAATTGGCTTGAAGCCAAAAAGCAAAAAGCTATACCCAATAAAATATTAAAGCTCGAACGTATTTTTAAAGATAGAAATCGTTTTTATACTATATGGTTTGAGTTAAACAGAATAAGTTCTCAACAAATTGAAGGTGATCTTGCTGAAGTAGGTGTATATAAAGGAGAAACAGCCACAGTAATTCATCATTTATTGCCAGAAAGACAACTCTTTCTTTTCGATAGTTTTACTGGTTTACCTAAACAAGTTATTCGCGAAGATTGTGATGGAACAGTTCGCCCTCAAACAGTAAATTTTGGTTCTACAAGTAAAAACGAAGTCGAAAAATATATACAAGGAAACAATAACATAAAAATTATGGAAGGTATTTTCCCTGAAACAGCCAAAGACCTTAATAACACATTTGCCTTTGTTCACCTGGATGCAGATTTATACCAATCCACTATTGATGGCCTAAACTTCTTTTATCCTAAATTATCCCCAGGGGGATCGATATTAATTCATGATTACAACCACAATTGGGATGGAGTAAAAAAAGCAGTTGACGAGTTTGAGAAAACAATTCCAGAACAATTTTCACACCTAATGGATATGTATGGTTCGGTTCTTTTAATTAAAAATAAACCTAGCTAAATCAATTAGTATAATGAGTAAATTTCTTCCTACCCTTTTCTGTCTAATCATTTTTCCGGTATTATTATCGGCTCAGGATTCTGTACCCAACAACAACTACCGTCCTAAAATCGGACTTGTTTTGAGTGGTGGTGGAGCTAAAGGCATGGCGCACATTGGAGCACTTAAAGTTATTGAAGAACTCGGTATAAGACCCGATTATATAACTGGTACAAGTATGGGGAGCATTATGGGAGGACTGTATTCCATTGGTTACAAAGCAAACGAACTTGATTCTATTGTTAGAATTATTGACTGGAGTAAAATGCTAAGTGACCAAATCCCCCTATCAAATGTGGTTCCTGAAGAAAAATACTACTATCGCAGATACCTATTTAAATTTGACTTGACTAAAAGGGGACCAGTTCTTCCGGCCGGAGTAGTTATTGGACAAGGAATATCAGAAGAAATGAATTACCTCACCTGGCATATTGCTGGTGTAAATAAATTTGATGATTATCCTATACCATTTAGATGTGTAGCTTCTGATCTAATTTCTGGCGAACCTTACATCTTTGATTCTGGTAATTTATCTACAGCCATGCGTGCCAGTATGGCAATACCTTCTGCTTTTTCACCAGTGCTGCTTGATAGCATGTTATTGGTTGACGGAGGGGTATTAAATAACATGCCTATTAAAGCATGTAAAGATATGGGAGCTGATATTATTATTGCTGTGAATGTTGGCACAAAAGAACATCCCAAAATTGAAGACTTTAAAACCATTGGTGATATTCTAATGGGATCAGCGATGATTCGATCTAACTACGAAACCAAACAATCGGCTGATTTAATTGACATTATGATTGAACCGGCATTAGATGATTATAGTAGTGCCAGTTTTCTTAACGGTAATGAAATTATTGAATTAGGAGAAATTGCCGCAAGAGAAAAATATGTAGAGCTTAGCAACTTAGCAGATTTTATAAATCAATTTCCAAAAAAAGAAAACATAAAAATACCAACTAACCTACAACAACTTTATATTGAAGACATTAAAGTTGAAGGTTTAAAACGATTAAATAAGCAATTTATCTTAGGAAAATTTGGATTAGAAAAAAGGCACTCTTATACAAAAAAAGATATCGAAGAAGGATTACATTTATTAATGGGAACAAGGTATATCGACAATGTAAACTATGAATTAGAACTTGGTAATCATGGCTACATCATTACATTAAAACCAACCGAAGCTTTTCCTAGTAAATACAACTTCTCAATACATTATGACAATGTTTATAAAGCAAGTGCTATTTTTAATATCGCCATGCGAAATTATATCATCAGAGGATCGAGCTTTAAATTCTCAAGTGAGGTTTCTGAATATCCACAAATTAACAGTGAATACATCGATTATATAGGTCATAAACAAAAAACAGGAGGCTACATCAATGCTCACTGGGAGCTAAGTCCAATACCCTATATTAAAGATAATGGTGAAGAAGTAGGAAACTTTAATCAACATACAACTATATTTGAAGGAGGATTACTAGTTTCTCCAAATGAAAAACGGATGATAAAATTTGGGGCTTTCTATAAAAGACTAACCAGCAATTCTGCAGGAGGCATCATTGATATCTTAATTGAAGACGTAGACAAGGTTGGTAATCAATTTTGGGGTTTAAACCTTAAATACATTAAAAATTCATTGAATAAACAATTCTTTCCAACAATGGGAAATACTTTTAATGTTGACATTGAATATCCTTTAGGATTTAGATCTATTTACAAAGGTTCTCAGGAATCAAAAGAGCTTTTAGCAGATTATATTGAATCACCAAATGAAAGTTACTTGAAGCTTTTAATCTCGTTTAAACATCATTTACCTCTATCTTCTAAACTTAACTTTTCATACTATGCCTCTATTGGGGGTGCAACAAAGGATATGATTAGTACTCAATATTTTACGTTCGGAGGACTGGAATCAATCAAAAGATATCAAGACACTCCTTTTATTGGATTAACCACCAGAGAAATATCCGCTCAACAATTTATTATGGGAAGTTTAAATTTTAGATATGAAGTACTAAACAACCTTTATCTTAAACTAAGTGGAAATATTATAGACTATAAAACGAATTATGATGACTTAAGTTTTGGAGCTTTAAATAATTTAGGCTCTGATGATGTTGTAATAGGTGGTGGAATCTCTGTTTCTTATCAATCTATTATTGGTCCAATTGAAGTTGGTTATGGAAGAAACTCTATTCACAATAAAAACAGATGGTACTTTACAGCAGGCTTCCCTTTTTAAACTTTTTTCTTTTTGTTCTGTTTTGATTCAAAAGACAATAAATGAACAGAGACCTATCAAAAATAAGAAGCGACTATATTAAAAAATCACTCTCCGAAAGTGACTTTAATAAGAATCCAATCATTCATTTTAAAGAATGGCTAAATGAGGCTATTGAAGAAAATGTACCAGAGCCAACAGCAATGACCCTTTCCACGGTTTCTCCAGATGGCAGACCATCGAGTAGAATTGTATTACTTAAGAATATTGATGATAATAATGGTTTTTATTTTTACACGAATTACTCAAGTAAAAAAGGGTTGCACCTGAATAAAAATTCATTTGCAGCTTTAAATTTCTTTTGGCCCGGTTTAGAACGCCAAATTCGAATAGAAGGATATATTAAAAAATTAAGCTCGGAAGAAAACAACGAATATTTTTATTCACGCCCAGTTGATAGTCAGATAAGTGCTGTTATTTCTCCACAAAGTAAAGTAATATCACAAAGACAAGATCTACTTGATAGATATAACAGACTTAAGAATTCCAACACAAAAATTGTTAGACCTGAACATTGGGGAGGTTATGCTTTACAACCAGATGAAATAGAATTTTGGCAAGGACGAGCTGGCAGGCTACACGATCGAATCAGATTCAAATTCACAGATCAACAATGGTTTAAAGAACGATTGGCACCATAAAAAAAGAGGCTACCCAAAAGATAGCCTCTCAAATATTATTGGGATATAAAACGTAATGTTTTATTATTTCACAAAGTGAAAGTGAGAACCATAACGCTCAAATGCAGCCTTATCAAGAGTCTCTTGATGATCTGGATGAGCAACAGAGATGATTAATTTAGCTCTCTCTTGTAATGATTTACCATATAAATTAACTGCTCCAAACTCAGTAACAAACCAGTGCATATTTGAACGAGTGGTAACAACACCAGATCCTGGTAATAAGATTGGAGAAATTTTTGATAATCCTTTAGCTGTTATTGAAGGCATTGCAATAATTGGCTTACCCCCTTCAGAATATCCAGCTCCACGGATAAAGTCAATTTGACCACCTACTCCAGAATAAAACTTAGTTCCTATAGAATCAGCACAAACCTGACCTGTAATATCAATAGATAATGCAGAGTTAATAGCTGTTACTTTATGGTTTTTACGGATAACCTCAACACTATTGGTGTGTTTCACATCCATCATAGCAACCATTGGGTTATCATCAACGAATTCATACAATTTTTTAGAACCCATTAAGAAAGATGCTACCATCTTTCCTTTATCAATTTGCTTACGTTTTCCGTTTACAACTCCTTTTTCAACCAAAGGAAGAATACCATCAGCAAACATTTCAGTATGAACACCTAAATCTTTGTGGTTTCCTAATTGAGCTAATACAGCATTTGGAATACCTCCAATACCCATTTGAAGACACGCACCATCTTCAATTAACTCAGCAACGTTCTTACCAATTTGAATATCTGTATCACATAATTCACCCATTTCGTGAACGTACAGTGGACTATCATCCTCAACAAAGTAATCAATCTCACTCATTGAAATCATAGCATCTCCCCACGCACGTGGTACATTAGGATTAACAGCAGCAATTACAACATCAGCACTTTCAATTGCAGCAAGTGTAGCATCAACTGAAGTACCTAAAGAAACAAAACCATGTTTATCTGGTGTTGAAACCATTACCATAGCCACATTTACTTTCAAGTAACCTTCACGAATTAACTTTTGAGTTTCACTCAAGAAAACAGGAATATAATCAGCATAACCAGCTTGAGTTTGTTTACGAAGATTTGCTCCTACGAAAAATTGCTCAGAAACAAAAGTTCCTTCAAACTCTGGATCTGCAAAATCAACTTTATTTTCAATATGAATATGTTGAACTTTTACATCACTGAATTCTTTTCTGCGACCACGTTCAACCATCGCTTTAATTAAAATATGAGGAGTTACCGCAACACTACTTAAATGTACTCTGTCTCCTGATTTAATAACCTTAACTGCTTCTTCTGCACTTACACTTTTATACTGCATGTTTTCTTATTTAGAGATATTTTTCTTTAATCTTAAAATGATGTGCGAAATTACAATATTTTGATTAAAGTAAAGAGCAGAAAAATGTATTCTACAACATATTAGTAACATTTATAAATATAAATATTTTTAACTGATATACTGACAATAACGATTACCTATTAAACCCGTGTGTATTTTTTTATTTAGACCTTAATACTTTATCCATTACCTGATGCTATTTAAATAAATTTTGAACACAAATTAATAATTTACATCTATTGCAGATCCTTAAATTGAATACGAGAAAACATTATTAATACTTGGAAGATCACTCTAAAAAAATATCTAAACACATGAAAATAAATTTTTCATGTGTTTTTTTTATAACACTTGCCTTAAATGCTCAAAAAACAGAATATCTCACTATAACGATTCTGCAAACAAAACAGACAACGACATTAATAAAAAATGTATGTTGGATCAGTATTAATCTACTAATGTTAAGATTTTTTCAACTATTGTTTTGTTTCATGGTGGCGGCTTACGTATTGGATCAAAATAAATTCCAGAAACTCTTAAAAACAAAAATCTGGCTATTGTTGGTGTTAACTACAGACTTTACCCAAAAGTAGGAGCTCTAAAATACATTGAAGATGCTGCAGCAGATGTAGCCTGGATTTTTAATCATATTTAAGAGTTTTGCGGTGACACATCTTTAATTTTTATTTCAAGCCATTCTGCAGGTCAATATCTTACCAGCATAATTGGACTTGACAATAAATATTTAGGTAATTATCAATTAGATGCCAATAATATTGCAGGTTTAATTCCTTTTAGTGGACATACAATTACACACTTTTCCGATCGTGAAGAAAGAGGAATTAAACCCGGATTATGTATTAGAATTTCGTAATGAACATTGAAAGTACCATAAAACAAGGCTTTACTGAAACGAGGCATAGCATCGTTCTGGTGAGTTGAAGTGAAGTAACGAAGTGTCTTGTTTTGAAGTAATTTCAATGTGTAATAGATGGTCTAATGCATATTGCGGGTTAAAGGTACACAACCAATCATTTATGACCGTGCTCCATTATTTCATGTAAGAGCGAATGCCTCACCTTTATTGCTAATTACAGGAGATAAAGAATTCGAAATGCTTGAGAGATATGAAGAAAACGCTTATATGATGAGAATAATGAAATTTGTTGGTAATAAAGATAGGAAACTTTACGAGCTCGATGAATATGGACATGGAATGACAGAGCCAGCTTTCCCTTTATTATTAAAGGAAGTAAAACGTATCACTGATCTGAAAACATCAAACAAATAACCTCCCTTGTTCTAAATCAGTTCTAAACATCATAAAGAGCTGTTTTAATACCTCTTACAATCAAACACATTAACTTATCAACAATATAATTATTAAAAAATAAGGTACATTTATAACCTTAATTTTTCTAATTTCGCACCATATTCAAAGATATAATGGAAGAAAAGGAGTCTGTAAGGATTAATAAGTATTTAAGTGAGGTTGGGTATTGCTCAAGAAGAGAGGCGGACAAACTTATATTATCAGGTAAAGTAACCATCAATGGAAAAACTCCAGAAATGGGCACTAAAGTTAAACCCGATGATATTGTTAAGGTAAAAGGTAAATTAGTATCAGAACCTAAAGATAAACCTGTATATATTGCATTTAATAAACCAGTTGGTATTGTTTGCACTACCGATACTCGAGTAGAAAAAAACAATATCATTGATTATATCAACCATCCTAAACGTATCTTTCCTATCGGACGATTAGATAAACCCAGCGAGGGGTTAATTTTTCTGACAAACGATGGTGATATTGTTAATAAAATACTTCGTGCCCGAAACAATCATGAAAAAGAATATATTGTAAGAGTAAATAAGCCTGTCACTAGCGAATTCATAAAAAAGATGGGGAATGGAGTCCCAATTTTAGATACAGTAACAAAAAAATGCAAAGTTGTTAAAACCGGGAAATATGAATTTAACATTATTCTTACGCAAGGTTTAAACCGCCAAATCAGAAGAATGAGCGAATATTTAGGTTATGAAGTTAAACAGCTAAAGCGTATTCGTATCATGAATGTAAAACTGGATGTTCCTGTTGGTAAATGGCGAAATTTAACTGCCAAAGAATTAAATGAAATAAACAGATTAGTCTCTGATTCATCAAAAACACATTTTGAATAAAAGAACAACATCAATTATTACAACACTCTGTTTTAAAACTCAATACTACGATTGTTGATAACATAATTACGGTAATTTTACCAGAACTATTAATATCTTAATTTTCCTTGTATCTTTGTAGTTGGTTTTTGAAATTACACCTAATTATTTTTACATAAAACTATTTTATCAGGTTAACTTGAAGCTTGCATTCATGCCCAATGATAGTTTTTATGACAATTAAACGTAAATAATAAAAATGAAATTTACATTTGTTAAAACAACAAGGCACAGAACATTTCATCATACACCAATTTATTATGATGAAGCAAAGGAAGAGCGTGAGGAACGTGCCCGAAGAATTAAAGATGAATTAGGAATAGAACAAGAGGAAGATACTCGATCAACCGAAGATAGAATCAGGGGTAAAATGAGAAGAAAAATTGCTACTCATTTTGACGTTGCCAGAAAAGAAAAGCGTAAATCAAACTTAAGACTTATAGTAATACTTATTGGGTTAATGATCGCATTTTATTACCTCTTTTCTACAAGTAAGGAATGGATTATGCATTTCATGTAATCCTAATCACAAAATTTTAATCTTTTATCTAAAATTTTTAAAAACATCTGTATACAGATGTTTTGTTATTTATATCAAATTAGTTTATGTCTGATATTATACAATTATTACCTGATTCCGTAGCCAACCAAATAGCTGCAGGAGAAGTTATTCAACGACCAGCGTCCATGATTAAGGAGTTAGTAGAAAATGCTATTGATGCAGGTAGTACTGATATTAAAGTAATTGTAAAAGATGCAGGAAGAACATTAGTTCAAGTCATTGACAATGGTTGTGGTATGTCGGCAACAGATGCTAGAATGGCATTTGAAAGACATGCAACTTCTAAAATTAACAATGTTAACGACCTTTTTGCAATACGTACAATGGGTTTTAGAGGTGAAGCCCTCGCCTCGATAGCTGCCGTTGCTCAAGTTGAATTAAAAACAAAAAAGACAGGCGATGAATTAGGAACTCAAATTGAAATTGCAGGTTCAAAAGTTGAAAAGCAGGAAGTTGTTTCTTGTGCTTCTGGAAGTAACTTTATGATCAAAAATTTATTTTATAACGTACCTGCCCGTCGTAAATTCTTAAAAAAAGATTCTACTGAACTTCGTCATATTATCAATGAATTTCAAAGAATCGCATTAGCAAATCCAGACATTAGTTTTAGTTTGGATCACAATAACATGCCATTATTTCAGCTGCCAGTATCAAGTTTGCGACAACGTATAGTAAATATGCTTGGTAAGAATATGAATCAACAATTAGTTCCGGTTGAAACAGAAACCACATTGATTAAAATATCAGGTTTTATTGGCAAACCAGAATCTGCTCGTAAATCATCAGGAGATCAATTCTTCTTTGTGAATCAAAGATATATGCGTCATCCTTATTTACACAAAGCAATTACAGAAGCTTATTCAAATTTAATCTTACCAAATACAGTTCCTGCTTACTTTTTGTTTTTTGAAGTTGATCCAAAAATTATCGACATCAACATTCATCCTACAAAAACAGAAATTAAGTTTGAAGATGAAAGAACAATTTGGCATATAACCAACGCCTGTATCAGAGAAAGTCTGGGAAAACATAATATGATTCCAACTATTGATTTTGATACAGCTGATATGGTAGATATTCCTGTAAGTAACAATAAGCAGGAAAATGAAGCTCCTACAATTGAGGTAAACCCATTTTTCAATCCTTTTGAAACTCCAACTCCGGATATATCAAGTTTTGGTGGACCAGAAAGTAGTTCGGGTAATGGATATTCAGGAGGCTCTTACACTCCTAAATCAACTCCAAAAAATTGGGATCAGTTGTACAACGATTTCGAATCTGAAAAAGGAAGTATGCCATTTGAAACAGATCCTGAATCAAGCGAAACATACAATGATGTTGAACCAGAACAAGCTCCTGTTCAACAAACTTTTATGTCAAAAGGAATGAATGAGGAAACAAATCAGGGCGCTTCGTGTTTTCAATTTAAAAACAGATATATTTTAACATCTGGAAAATCCGGTTTAATGATGGTAGACCAAAAGAGAGCACATGAAAGAATTCTATTCGAACGCTTGATGCAATCTATTTCTACACAACAGAGTATGACCCAGCAAAATTTATTTCCGGAACAACTTGAGTTTAATGCTGAAGACACAATTATTGTCAACGAACTATTAGCTGATTTTCAAATATTTGGTTTAGACCTAAATCCAATTGCAGATAATAGTTTTGAAGTTCGTGGTATGCCTGTAAATATGGAGAAAATGAATCCTAAAGAACTTATTGATGAAATTATTGGGGCCTACAAATCCGGTGAAGTAAATCTTGAAACAGACCTTAAAGAAAGAATTGCTCGCACCATTTCTCGTCAATCATCAATACGACATGGACAATATTTATCAACTGAAGAGATGGATGAATTAATTGGTCAGCTTTTCACTTGTCAGGTTCCAAATTATTCACCAGATGGTAAACCAATTATATCTATTTTATCAAATGATGAAATAGAGAGTCGATTTAAGTGACAGATTGTCTGGATTATGTTTGGTCTGAATCTTGTTATCTTAAGCTCTAATAAACAAAAGCAAAAGAATTAAAATATGTATCAACAACGACAATCCTTTTTTAGTAACATACCTCCCATTGTAAAAAACTTATTGATCATAAATGGTCTGATGTTTTTTGCAACTTATCTATTATCAAAAGGAATTAGTATTCCTGGCATTGGTTATACAAGAATTCATCTTGATGAATTACTAGGATTATACACTCCTGGTAGCCATCAATTTTACTTCTTTCAATACATCACATATATGTTTATGCATGGCAGTATTGAGCATATTTTTTTAAATATGTTTGCGCTGTTTATGTTTGGTAGAATACTTGAAAAAATATGGGGACCTCAAAAGTTTTTATTCTATTATTTTGCTACAGGTATTGGAGCTGCTTTACTTTACGTTTTAGTTGCCTTTATCCGATCAAAAATGATTGCAAGTGGTTTACCACCTGAAGCTGTACAAAGAGTATACAATGAGGGCTTTTCCGTTCTATCCCAAAATAAAAATTATGTTGATGCTACTGCTGCTTCTTTAAATAGAATAATAAATGTACCAATGGTTGGTGCATCCGGAGCAATTTTTGGTTTGCTTTTAGCATTCGGTATGTTATTCCCTGAGGAACGTATATATCTTTATATGGTACTTCCTGTTAAGGCAAAATGGTTTGTTTTAGGTTATGGTGCTATTGAATTATTTTCCACTATTGCCAATAACCCCGGAGATAATGTGGCTCACCTCGCACATTTAGGAGGTATGTTAGTTGGTTTTATTCTTATTCGTTTTTGGCAGAAAAAACATTTTTAAATAAATTTAGTTTTTAAGTATCAAACAGAACTGTTATGCCTATAGCTGACGAAATAAAACAATCATTTAAAATGGGTGGAGTTGTTACTCGCCTTATTTACATTAATATTGGTGTATTTTTAGTAGTTCGAATATTATATGCTGTTTATACACTGTCATTTAACAATCCATATTTTCCTTTAACTTCCTGGTTATCCGTTCCTGCCAGTCCTGAAAATTTGATTTTTCAGCCCTGGAGTTTAATAACCTATATGTTTTTACATTTTGAGTTTATGCATATCCTTTTTAATATGCTAACTCTATTTTGGTTTGGAAGAATATTCCTTCAGTATTTTAATCCTCGACAATTACTTGGGGTTTACTTTATGGGAGGTATTTCAGGTGCATTATTATATATTCTATCATATAATTTGTTTCCTGCACTTCAAAATTTTGCACCAAGTGCAATTATGATGGGAGCATCGGCATCTGTAATGGCTATTATTTTTGCATCAGCTAAATATTCTCCTAATTTTAAAGTTCATCTCTTATTAATAGGACCTGTAAAATTAATACACCTTGCTATTGGTCTGTTAATTATGGATATTATTGGTATCGGTGCAATGAAGAATACAGGAGGTCATCTGGCACATATTGGTGGGGCTTTGTTTGGTTTACTATTTGCTTCGCAAGTTATTAAAGGGAAAGATATTACTATGAAATTTAACCATTTTATGGATAATCTTGTGAGCATCTTCTCCCGAAAACCAAAAATGAAGGTTACTCATACCCAAAATAAAAGACCAATGAACGATATGGAATATAATGCTCAAAAAAGAAAGAAACAAAGTAATATTGACCATATCTTAGAAAAAATTAAGGCAAGTGGTTACGATAGTTTAACCAAACAAGAAAAAGAAGACCTTTTTAACGCTAGTAACAATTAAAAAGATTGCATTTTGAACAGAATAACCAGGTCTATCATACTTTTTTTTAATCTATCTGTAGCATTTCTTCTAATGCTGTCATCTTTGGGTGCCTACATTAGTCCTGTTCATATTAATTTTTTATCCTTTCTAGGATTCATCTTTCCTTTTTTATGGATTTCCAATGTTGCGTTTGCCATTTTCTGGATGTTTAAAAAACGTAAACGACTTATTATTTCTCTTTCACTGGTAATATTAACATGGTCGCAATGGAATGCTGTATTTCAATTAAGTAATAAAGATCTTCCTACTAATATTGATAAGGTACAAACCATTACATTTATGTCATACAACGTAAGAATGTTTGATAAGTATGTATGGACAAAAGATAAAGAAACACCTAAAAAGATCTATCAATTTATTAAAGATCAAAATCCTGATATACTTTGCATACAGGAATTTTATATTAATAATAAAAAGAATCAATATTCAGAAAATAACATATTATCGAAATTTAAGCAATACAAATACAAACATCTGGAATACAATATCAAAACAAAGTCGGGAAGAAAGTATGGTTTAGCAACCTTTTCAAAATATCCAATTACCAGCACAAAACCTCTGCACTTTGAAAACACAACCAACTTTAGTACTCAAACAGATATTGATATTAATGGCAAGCATGTTCGTATTTTTAACAACCATTTAGAGTCGATTCGTTTACAAAAAGAAAATTATAATTTTATCGATAGCCTTGAATTTAAAAATGACAAAGAACGAAGAAAAGGTATTTACGATATCTTTAGTAAACTTAAACATGCTTTTGCTAATCGTTCATATCAGGCTCAAACTATTGGCAGACATATTAAAAATTCACCCTTCCCTGCTATTGTATGTGGTGATTTTAATGATACACCGATTTCATATGTTTACAGAACGGTAAAAGGAGATCTGAAAGATTCGTTTATCGAATCAGGAAGTGGTTTTGGAGGTACATACAATGGTAATTTACCATCTTTTAGAATCGATTTTATCTTTCATGATAAATCGTTTGAGTCATTTAACCACCAAAGAATTAAAGTAAACTATAGCGACCATTACCCTATTAAAACAACGCTAAAACTACCTTTATAAAATATTACAATAGCTTATCATTATTTTATCAAATGAGTGCTATATTTTTCTATTTTTGTGAATCATTTAATTATTTGAATAAAAACCTATGCATCAATATCTTGAATTGTGCCAACGTGTGTTGGATGAAGGCGTTTTAAAAGAAGACAGAACTGGAACCGGAACAATTAGTGTATTTGGACATCAAATGCGATTTAATCTGAAAGAAGGATTTCCCTTAGTAACCACAAAAAAACTTCATTTAAAATCAATCATTCATGAGCTTATTTGGTTTTTAAAGGGAAGTACAAATGTGAAGTACCTTCAAGATAATGGTGTTAGAATTTGGAATGAGTGGGCTAAAGAAGATGGCGAGCTTGGGCCAATTTACGGATACCAATGGCGATCATGGCCAACGGCTAATGGTGAATATATTGATCAGATTAAACAAGTAATTGATGCTATTAAAAACAATCCCGATTCTCGCAGACACATTGTAAGTGCCTGGAATGTAGGACAACTTGAAGAAATGCAGCTTCCTCCCTGCCACATCTTATTTCAGTTTTATGTTGCTAACGGAAAACTATCTTGTCAATTATACCAAAGAAGTGCCGATTTATTTTTAGGTGTACCATTTAATATTGCTTCGTATGCTTTATTAACCATGATGGTAGCACAAGCAACAGAGTTAGAATTAGGCGATTTTGTGCATACTTTAGGCGATGTTCATATTTACAAAAATCATATTGATCAAGTAAAATTACAATTGACCAGAACGCCTTATTCATTACCAACAATGAACATTAATCCGAATGTTAAAGAAATTGATGACTTTAAATATGAAGATTTTACATTAAGTAATTACGAATCTCATCCACACATCAAGGGTGCCATTTCGGTTTAAATTGTTCATTTATATAATCAATCAACAATTAAAAAATAAACATGTCAGAATTTTCAATTATTGTGGCCATTGCTAAAATGAATGCTATCGGCCAAAATAACGACCTGCTTGCACATATATCAAAAGATCTTAAGCGATTTAAAGCATTAACAAGCAGACATACTATTATCATGGGAAGAAAAACCTTTGAATCTCTTCCTAATGGTGCGCTTCCAAACAGAAGAAATATTGTAATAACTCGCAACACAGAACTTAAATTTGAAGGTGCCGAAGTTGTTAATTCTCCAGAAGAGGCCATAGAACTATGTAAGGAAGATGGTGAAGTTTTTATTATTGGTGGAGCAACTATTTACGAGGCTTTTTTACCTTATACAAACAGACTATATCTTACGTTAATAGATCAGTTTTTTAATGAAGTTGACACTTTTTTCCCGGATATAAATTATGATCAGTGGGACGAGACATACAGAGAAGATGTTATTGACGATGAGCAAAATGATTTTAGCTATACCTTTCTTGATTTAAAACGAAAAAAGCAAGCTTAAGCATTTAACTTTTCCCCACAAAATTTACAATACTCAGCATCTCTGTCATGACCTTCTTGCAAACACGATGGACATACCTGAGTAGTTGTATCTTTTGAAACTTTTGTTAATTCCGAAGTAACAATTCCTGTAGGAACAGCAATAATTGCATAACCCAAAATCATAACCAACCCAGCTAAAAACTGACCCAAAGCTGAAACCGGAGCAATATCTCCATAACCCACAGTTGTTAATGTTACCACAGCCCAATAAATGCTAATTGGTATACTGGTAAAACCACTGGTTTCGTTTGACTCAACAATGTACATTAATGTACCAAGTATGGTAACAAGGATTAAAACTGTAAATAAAAATACACTGATTTTATTTCTACTGGCGATTAATGCTTTCCATAAATGAGAAGCTTCATTAATATATCTGGTCAATTTAAGTACTCTAAACACCCTTAATAATCTTAAAGATCGGAATACAACTAACACATGAGTACCTGTAAAAATTAATCCAAGAAAAGAAGGAATTATGGCCAACAAATCAATGACTCCGAAAAAACTTAATGCATACTTTAAAGAACGTCTAACCACCCATAATCGAACCAAATACTCTAATAAGAATGCATAAGTTACGATCCATTCCATAAAATAAAGATTCGAATAAAACACCTCTGACCTCCCGGGTAAGCTTTCTAACATTACTATTGTAATACTAAAAACAATAAGAAAAATGAGCGCTATATCAAAGATTTTACCGGCTCTAGTATCAGCTTCAAATATGATATCATATAATTTCTTTTGGATTCGAAGTCTATCCTTCATAAATTGTATTATAATTCAATTAAAAATTTCTTGTTAATAAATCGCATCGTATATTTACTCAAAATTAGAAACAATTATGAGTATTAATACTATTAAGAATAATTTCCTTGAAGCTCAAAGAGTTTTAAACGATTTTATTACTAATGATAACAACTTTGCATTATTAAAAGAAGCTGGAGATATTATGGTTGCAGCTCTTAAAAATGGAGGAAAGATTATTTCATGCGGAAATGGAGGATCAATGAGTGATGCAATGCATTTTGCTGAAGAACTTACCGGACGCTTTAGAGATGAAAGAAAAGGTCTGTCAGCAATCTCAATTTCTGACCCCTCACATATTACTTGTGTAGGTAATGATTATGGATTTGATTATATTTTTTCAAGATATGTTGAAGCAGTCGGTAATACTGGTGATGTTCTTTTGGCAATAAGTACAAGTGGAAATTCAGCAAATGTTTTAAAAGCAGCTGAAGTTGCTAAAGAAAAAGGCATTAAGATAATTGCTCTTACTGGGAAAAGTGGTGGAAAATTAAAAGAAATTAGTGATATAGAATTAAGGATAACACACAATGGATATTCTGACAGAATTCAGGAAATACATATTCAGATCATTCATTCACTAATTCATTATATTGAACTTGAATATTTTAAATAATAAATCTATGTATTACAAAATAGATGTGGTTATATATTAATAAATATTGTATCATATTATGTACTTTATTCTTTTTAACTTCCTGTTTTAAAGAAGACATAAGTAAAATTTCTAATGAATATACATGGGAACCAGATGTATCTGTTCCCATTTTTGAAGACAGTTATTTTTTATCCGATTCAAACCTTCCAGAACCATTTACTTCCTATTATCCTGATATTAACAGGGACATCACATTTTATAAAAACTTTGACTTAAATTTTAATAATCTATTTGAAGATACAGAGTATATACGTAATTTAAGTTTTAATCTTGGTGTGAAAAATTATTTTCCTGCTGAAATTCATGTGCATATAGATTTCATGAAAAATCCTAATGAGTATATAAAAACTCTTGAAATAGATCCTGAAATCATTATACCAGCAGCATTAATAAATAATGAAGGAATAGTAACCAATAGTCATTTATTTTCACAACTAATCCCAATTGATATTAACGATGATAATATTATTCTAAATACTGATTTTATTCGTTTAGTAATAAGAATAACTGATCGAGAAATATCTGATGCTATTATAGCAAACTTAAATAATTATTATTGCGACTGCACTATTGGTATTAAAGCAGAACTAGAAGTTCCAATAAACTAATAATTTATAAATGCTTAAATTTATTGTTCTAATACTATTAATATTTGTCCTTACTAAAGCTAGGACTCAACAGAACAATACTTTATTTTTAATGCACGAACTGCCTCAAGCAAACTTTGTAAATCCATCTGTACCTATTAATTGTAAATGGTTTATTGGAATGCCAATTTTTGGCTCCACTCATATCAATGCATATTCTTCGGGCTTTTCATTTAATGATTTATTTGATGAATTTAATGGCGATTCATTAAGTTTTAATCCAGATCAAACCCTACATAAATTTAATAAGCTTGAACTTTTAGCTACTGAATTTCACATATCTCTTATTTCATTAGGCTATACGTATAAACAAAACTATTTTACTTTTTATATCAATGAAAAAATAAACACCTATCATACACTTTCAAAAAACGCTCTACTATTGGCCAATGAAGGTAACAGTCAGTTTATTGGACAAAATACTCAAATGGATGGCACAAGAATTAATGCTGTACACTATAGAGAATATGCTTTAGGTTGGGCCAGAGAGATTAACGAAGATTTAGATATTGGTATTAGGGCTAAACTACTATTTGGTAAAGCAAATCTGTACACAAAATATTCCAACATGAACTTATATACCAACCCAATAAGCTACGCTCTAAATATGGTTGCTTCAGGTGAATTATACAGTTCATTCCCAATAGATGTTACTCCTAATGAGGAAGGTTATGTTGATGATATAGAAGATATAGATATTAAAGATATAGATATTAAAGATTATCTTTTCAATAAACAAAATAAGGGTTTTGGTATCGATTTGGGTATGACATATAAATTAGATGAATTAACTACTATTTCTGCAAGTATATTAGATATTGGTTATATAAAATGGAATTCTGATGCAAACCAATTCCATTCTACAGGACAAATTGATATTACAGGAGAGACTTACAATGAAGGTTTAGACGACTTTGAAACTATTAAAGACACTCTTTATAACGCTTTTAACCCTTATTTATACACATCTGCATATGCTTCTCCCCTTGTTCCAACTTTCTATGCAGGTATTGAAAGAATAATACCCAACACATTAGATGTTGGTGCTATTTTTCATACTGAATTTTATAAAAAGAGGTGGCACCCATCATTAACTATCTCTGCAAATAAGCAATTTGGTAAGATACTTTCTACAGGAGTTTCATATACCTTACAAAATAAGCAAATAAATAATTTGGGGATTGGACTAGGCATAAAATTAGGTCCTGTTCATCTACATGCCTTGAGTGATAATATTCCAACCTTTTTAAATCTTGCAAATGCTCGAAATGTAAATGTAAGATTTGGTATTAGTTTCTTAAATGGATGCAAAGAAAGACAATCTCGTGGTAACGGTTCATTACCATGCTTTGGTGACCCATATAACGCAGTTAAAAGCTCTAAAAGAAGATAAAAAAAGGATGTCCTACTAGAACATCCTCGTATATTAAATTTAATAAATAATTCTATTTAGAAAGAGCCTCAGCTCCACCAACAATTTCAAGAATTTCATTTGTTATTGCAGTCTGACGAGCTTTATTATAACTCAATTCCAGATCTCCGATTAATTCAGTTGCATTGTCCGTAGCTTTATGCATTGATGTCATCCTGGCCCCATGTTCCGAAGCAATAGAATCAAGAATGGTTCTGAAAAACATTGTTTTCAAACTTAAAGGAACCATTTCATTCATGATTACCTCCTGTTCTGGTTCATAAATATAATCAGTTGAGTAAGAATTTTCTATTTCAGGAAACACCAATGGTAAAAACTGAGAAACACTTACATTTTGTACTGCAGCGTTAATAAACTCATTATATACCAATATGACTCTATCGTATTTATGTTCCAAAAAATCAGAAATCAACTCATCAGAAATTTTCTCTACAGAATTAAAATGTATGTCATTATAAATATCATTAAATTCTTTTACACAATTTATTCCTGTTGATTTTAATAGTTTTTCTCCTTGTTTACCAATAGAAATAACATCAATAAATCCATTTTTAAAATGAGAAGAGTATTCATGCCTGACAATTCTATTTACTTCTTTGACAATACTTGAATTAAAAGCTCCACACAACCCCCTATTCGAAGTAACCATTACAACTAAAACTCTATCAGCCTCACGTTTTTCTGCTAAGGGGATAAACTGACCGCTTTCCCTTGCATTAAATAATTCAAAAATGATATCACTCATCTTTTCAGCATATGGCCTGATCTGAACAATGTCATCCTGTGCTTTTTTTAATTTAGCAGCAGAAACCATTTTCATAGCACTGGTCACTTGTCGAGTTGTTTTAACCGAATCAATGCGGGTTTTTATGTCTTTTAAACTTGGCATTGTACTTTCTAATTTTCGTCATCAACCACTGCAAATCTACGAGCTACATCAGCAGCAACTTCTTTTAATATTGCAGTTTCTTTATCAGATATATTTCCTTTACCTAGTGTATCAAAAATATCCATATATCGCATCTCCAAATCATCAATAAAGCTCTTTTCAAACTCTTTAATCTTATCAACAGGAACATCGGATAATAAACCTTGCGTTCCACAATAAATTAAAGCCACTTGATGAGCCACGTTCACCGGAGAATATTGAGGTTGCTTCAGTAATTCAACGTTTTTTCTACCTTTATCCAAAACAGCTTTTGTTGCTGGGTCTAAATCTGATCCAAATTTAGAAAAGGCCTCTAATTCTCTATATTGTGCCTGGTCTAATTTTAAAGTACCAGCCACTTTTTTCATTGACTTAATCTGCGCGCTACCCCCTACCCTAGATACAGAAATACCAACATTAATGGCAGGTCTGATACCGGAATTAAACAAATTACCTTCAAGGAAAATTTGTCCATCTGTAATAGAAATTACATTTGTAGGTATATATGCAGATACGTCACCAGCCTGCGTTTCAATAATTGGTAAGGCAGTAAGTGAACCACCTCCTTTAACCTTTCCTTTTATTGATTCAGGAAGATCATTCATTGTCGCTGCAATTTCATCAGAATCTATCACCTTAGCTGCTCTTTCTAATAAGCGTGAGTGAAGATAAAATACATCTCCAGGATAAGCTTCCCTTCCTGGTGGGCGACGCAATAATAACGACACCTCACGATAAGATACAGCCTGCTTTGATAAATCATCATAAACAATTAATGCAGCACGTCCGGTATCTCTAAAATACTCACCCAATGCAGTACCTGTAAAAGGTGCATAAAATTGCATTGCGGCAGGATCAGCAGCAGTAGAAGAAACTACTGTTGTATATTTCATGGCTCCATACTTTTCAAGAGTATTAACAATTTGAGCCACTGTTGATCCCTTTTGACCGACTGCAACATATATACAATATACAGGATTACCTTTTTCGTAATTTTCTTTTTGATTGATTATGGTATCTATGGCAATAGCTGTTTTCCCTGTCTGACGGTCACCAATAATTAATTCTCTCTGACCTCTACCTATTGGAATCATCGAATCTACCGCTTTTAAACCTGTTTGCATAGGTTCTTTAACCGGCTGACGAAAAATCACTCCTGGTGCTTTTCTTTCTAATGGCACCTCAAATAATTCACCCTCTATACTACCTTTTCCATCAATTGGATCTCCATTAGTATTTATCACCCTACCAAGCATTCCTTCACCTACATTAACAGAGGCAATACGTCCAGTCCTTTTAACCACATCGCCTTCCTTAATATTATGAGTGGCACCCAGTAAAACAACACCAACATTATCCTGTTCTAAATTTAGAACAATTCCTTTACAAGACTCAAACTCAACGAGCTCATTAGCCCTAACATTCTGCAGTCCGTAAATTCTAGCAATACCATCACCAACTTGAAGAACAGTACCTACTTCTTCTAAGTTTGTATTGCTTGTATAACCTTCAATCTGCTTTTTTAATAATTCCGAAACTTCGGCAGGTTTTATATTTTCCATTGGTACATTTTTAACCAGTAGTAACTAACTTAACAGCTTACGCTTTAATGCTTTTAATTTGTTGAATATACTAACATCTAACATTTTACCATCTACCATCAAGATAAATCCTCCAATAAGATATTCTCTAATGTTTACATTCAACTCAATTTTTGCATTTAATTCTTTTTCAAGCAATATTTTGATGTTATCAATATATTCATCTGATAATTGGAATGCTGTAAAAAGAGTAACTGTTTTTAATCCTGTTTGTTTTTTATAAAAATCAACAAAATTACGGGCAATATCCGACAAAAATTCTTCACGTTTATTATCTATAAGAACATTTAGAAAATTCATCGTTATTTCACTGATGTATTTTTCAAAGATGGATTGAAAAACTTTTTTCTTTTCATTAGGAGAAATGACCGGACTTTTTAATATTTCAGTAAATGACGGTACATTTGAACATTGACTGCCCAATAAAACCATATCATGATATATTTGTTCTACCAAATTTTTCTCCTGACTAAGTCCGAATATAGCTTTTGCGTACCTAACAGAAATTAAACTATGATCCATCCTATCTCCCGTGATTAATTAAAATTTACATTTTCTAAATACCTATCGATAATTTCTTTCTGCTTAATATTAGGTTTCAATTCTGATTCCAGAATAAGACTTGCAATATCAATAGAAATTTCAGCAACTTGTGTTTTTAATTCTTTAATAGCGGCATTTTTTTCCGCCTGAATTTGTTTACGAGCTGAATCAATAAGTCGGTTAGCTTCATTTTGAGCGGTAGTCCGTGCATCACTTAGGATCTTATCTTTTAACTCTCGTGTTTCTTTAATAATCTCATCACGCTCATTCTTTGTAGAATCCATCATTTCCTGACGCACTTTAACTAGGTCTTCTACTTCTGTTTTGGCTCTCTCTGCTGCTTGCAATGAAGCCTCAATTGTTTCTTCTCTAACTTTAAGTGCATGCAGAATAGGTCCCCATGCATACTTTCTTAGCAAAAAAACAAGTATACCAAAAGAGAGTGTAGTCCAAAAGACTAATCCAGGATCTGGTTGTAATAAAAAATCCATCCTTTAAACTTTAATTACTCCAAATGTTTAACCGTTAATCATTGCAATTACAATAGCAAATAAAGCTACACCTTCAATCAAAGCAGCAGCAATAAGCATTGCAGTTTGTAATTTTGACAATATTTCTGGTTGTCGAGCCATAGCTTCCATTGCACCTTTACCTAAAAGTCCAATACCTAAACCAGCTCCAATAACTATAAGTCCTAAACCTAAAGCAGTAGTTGTCATAATATTTTATTTTTTAATTAAACTAGTATTTTATTAATGTTCTTCACTTTGTACAGCCATACCAATAAATAAGGCAGATAATAATGTAAAAATATAAGCCTGTAAAAGAGCCACAAACAATTCAAGAATTGACATGACCACAGATAATGCAATAGATGCCGGAGAAACCCAAACATTTTGCAAAATAAAGATAAGAGATACTAAACTAATAATAATGATATGTCCAGCTGTAATATTAGCCATTAAACGAATCATTAAAGCAAAAGGTTTAGTAAATAACCCAATAATTTCAACAGGTATTAATATAATTTTTACAACAGAAGGAATTCCTGGAGCCAATAAAGTATGCTTCCAGTAACTTCTACTTCCATTAATATTTGTTACTAAAAATGTTATTATGGCTAACACCATGGTAACCGAAATATTACCTGTAAAGTTGCTTCCTCCAGGAAAAAACGGAATCAAACCGATCATGTTATTAATCCAAATAAAGAAAAATAACGTTAATAGATATGGCACAAATTTATTAGCTTTTTCTTTACCAATCTGATCAATAATAATATCATCTTTTATAAATAATATTATTGGTTCAAAAAATGATTGCACACCCTTAGGACGCTTTGGTGTACCATTATATTTTTTAGCAATATAAATAAAAAGCCATAGCAGTAAAACAATTGATAACCACATTGACCATACATTTTTTGTCAATGAAAAATCCCATGGTTTCGAATTGCTAATATGTCCATTCTCATCTTCAGTAATAGTACCTTTAGCATCTGTATTATAAATGGTTCCATGTTGATAAAGGAAATAACTACCTTTATCTTCTGCAACTTTGGTACGATGATCAAAACGCGAATACAGAAAGAAATGAAATTTACCTTGATTTATTAATATAATTGGTAAAGGTATTTCAATATCAACTTTTTCCTCTCCTTCACCCCAAGAAACAACATGCCACACATGAGCGTTGGATATATGATGCTCAATAACAACTGTTGGATCAAACTTTGCTGTATTATTTTCATCCTCTGCTTTGATTTCTGAATGTTCAGATGCAACCAAAGGTGATAAGGAAATTAATGAAAATAATATAATTCCTAATACACGTTTCATAAATGTAAAATCAACTTCATTTTTGAATATAACCAACTACTTTTTTTGTAGAGTAAATCAAATGCATAAAATAGTTAGTCATAAAAACGATTAATACGTGATGCTCATGGTCATCTGAATAATCAACTAAAAGAAGAATAAATAATGCTGCCACAATCATTTTTATTCCAATAAATCCCATGATTATAAAAACTACATAATCAGGGATTAATTCTACCAGGTACTTAGAAATAAAAATAATTCCACCGAACAGAAGTACACAAAAAATTTGAATAATATTTACTTCAGCAAATAAATTTTCGTGAAAATATTTAGCCAATAGAAAATTAAACAAATATACTATAAGTGCAAAAGTTACAAACTTTCTTATTTCAATAAATAATTTTTTATTAATCACTTATTACTTTTTTGGACTTGATGTTGGTTGGGAATTTTCAGCTTTTCCTCCCATCTCACATTTCCCGGTAAATATAGCTCCTGGTTCAATGGTTAATTTAGCCGTTATTATATCTCCAATTAATTTTGAAGTAGCTTTAAGTGATAAAAGCTCACTTACTAAAATCTTACCTTCAATACCACCAGAAACTTCAGAATTTGCACAATTAATTTCTCCTTTAACTCTTCCGTTCGGTCCAATAACGACTTTTCCTTTTGAAAGTATGTTACCTTCAATTTCACCATCGATTCTGATATCTCCATTAGTTTCAATGTTTCCAGATATTTTTGTTCCTGAACCAATCATGTTAGGTAACTTATTTTCCGGTTCGTATGATTTAGCCATCTTTTAAATTATTTATCTATTACGATTATTATTAATTGAGGTTTCAAAGAAAACAAAAAAATAAACAAATCTAATTTAGGGGAATTCATTTATAAAAACAAAGTTTGAAAATATCAGACTAAAAATTCTTTGATTTTTTTCAACTGAATTTCCTTATTTACTTGCCTTAAGTTTTTGGCTGTATTGGTATAATAAACATGTTTAGAAATAAAATCATATTGTTTTTTATTCCAATCTCTCTGTGTCATTTTTCCATTAAAATAACACACTTCTTCCCATAATTTTTCTGATAATGGAATAAAGTCAGCCCTACCTAAATAATCTAAGTCTGCATCTTTAATAATTTTTTCCATTAATAATTTTGGTTCAACATTCATTTCTGTTGCCATTACTAATTGGTTTATTGCTTCAATCTCACTACTACTGTAGTTAAACTTTGGTAATATTTCGCGTGCTATCCTAGCACTTTGCACCTCGTGTTTTACAGGATTTACCATGTACCCAGTATCATGAAATAATGCGGCTGTTTTTACTAGAAGTAATTCTTTACTATTTAACCCTTCTGCCCTTCCAATAACCTCGACTTGAGTACAAACGTCTATTGTATGTTTTACATTATGATACTTTAATGAAGAAGATAACTCTTGACGCAATTGTGTCAGGACCAATTCTTCCAGATCATTATATCTAATCCACTGTAATTTAGTTTTAAAAGCATCGTTTGGTATAAGCCCTTCCTCATCTACGGATAGCTGAGGAACTATTCCTGTCACAAAATACATATCCGTTTCTCCCTTATATTTTATAGGCATTTTACCTCTGTATTCGCAAGTAAAAAAGTCTTTAATCAGTTGATAAGTAATACCGGAGACATTAATTTTACCTGCCACACCTGAAGATTCCATTCGGCTTGCAATATTAACAGTATCTCCCCAAATATCAAAGGAAAGTTTTTTTCTTCCTATTACGCCTGATATTACCGGGCCAGTGTGAATACCTATTCGCAACTGCCAAAATTCATCAGATCTCGCATTTGAACTATGCTTAGATTTTTGCATATATCGCTGCATTTCAAGCGCTGCCAAGACTACTTCAACTGGATTGGTACTATTTTTTTCGGGCAAACCGCCTGCGCACATATACGCATCCCCAATTGTTTTAATTTTTTCTATCTGATGTTTTTCTGCAACTTCATCAAAATACACGAAAAAACGATCTAATTCATCAATAAGAGTTTCTGGATTCAAATGCTCAACAATTTTTGTAAAACCCTGTATATCCGCAAACAAAACGGTAGCTTTTTCATATTTAACTGTAGCTTTATGCGTAAGTTTTCTACTTTCCTCCTCACTCGCATCTACTTTTGGTTTTAAATACTTACTAAAAAGCGGTGCAATAGAATCCTGATGCCAATCATTAACTTTTTTATTTAATAAATCAACAACTCCTATTTTTATAATAACAAAAAATATTAGAACAAAAACAATAAGTATTACACTGGAAACCAAATACCTATTAACCCCACTCTTTACATGAATACGAATTGATTGATTATTGTTTTTGGTTTGAACCTTGAAAATATAATCTCCTGCATCTAGATTATAATAACTACAGCTATTTTTATAGGTCCAATTTTGGGGCTGTTTGTCCAGGCCTTCTAAATAAAATTTATATTCTTCTTTAAAATCAGAAATATTATTGAAATCAAAAACAATGTAATCATCATTAGCAATTTCAATAAAAATATTATTAACAGCAGGATCTATATGTAATGTATCCCCAGAAACAATGATCCTTTGCAATAAATTTTCACTATAATTTAAATTAGGAGAAGCATAAACACTATGGCTGAAATTTATAATCTGGTATAAAAATAAAAATAACCAAAACTTACACCTGTACACATCTCTAACGTTTACAATCACCAGATTTTGTTTTTTATATTTAAATTATTGATTTTATTTCAAAAGTAGTATATTTATTTCGCAAAATGAACCTAAGTTTTTTAAATAGTTTATATGGAAAATTCTGAAAGGACAATAATCGTACCTTACGATTTTACTGATATGGCAACGTATGCAGTAGAACACGCCATTGATCTTTCAAAAGGTAAAGATATTGGAATTACATTATTAAATATTGTAAAAAAAGAAAGCGAAATAGGTGATCTTACAGAAAAACTATCCGCTGTAACCAATAGTATTCATGAAAAGTTTGGTGTGAAACCTAATTTCCTCGTTAAAGAAGGAACTATTTTCAAAACAATAAATCAAGTAGCAGAAGAACTTGAGGCTATTCTTATTGTAATGGGAACTCATGGAATTAAAGGATTACAAAAATTAACAGGAAGCTGGGCATTAAAAGTTATAGTAGGCTCAAAAATACCTTATTTTGTTGTCCAGGATTCTCCATCCAATACGCTTGTTAGAAAAATGGTTTTTCCCGTTGATTTTAGAACTGAAAACAAGGAAAAATTACATTGGGCTGAATTTATCTCACGTTTCTTAAACACAAAGATCTATTTATTTAGTTCATCAACAAAAGGCGGAGCTGTTGAACCTAGAACAAAGGCGAATTTGGTTTTCTGCAAGAACTTTTTGACAGAAAAAGGGATTGATTATGAGCTTAGTCTTTCTGAAGGTGGTGGTTCTTTTTCTCATGAAACACTTAACTACGCTAAGAAAATAGAGGCTAGTGGTATTATTATAATGACTACAAGAGACATTGCATTTCATGATTATGTATTGGGTGCCAATGAACAACAAATAATTGCCAACGACTCAAAAGTTCCTGTTCTTGTTATTAATCCTCGTACAGACTTAATGAAGTATGGATACGGAGGTTTTGGTTGATAAAATAGATAATTTCGATATAACATTAAACAACGGCCCATGGTCGTTGTTTTTTTTTAATGATAAATAATTTTACCACAATAAATTCGTTTCTATTATAAACTATATCATATATGGAATTAGTATTTGCTACAAACAATTTAAACAAACTAGTTGAATTACAAAAAATAATAAGTGATTCTATTATTCTTAAAAGTCTTTCAGATATTGATTGCAATGAAGAAATTCCGGAAACAGGAGATACTTTAGAATCAAATGCATCACAAAAATCTACATATATATACTCCAAATATAAAATCAATTGTTTTTCGGATGACACTGGATTAGAAATAGAAGCTTTAAATGGGGCTCCTGGGGTATACAGCGCCAGATATTCAGGAGAAGATAAAGACGCAAAAAAAAATATGGATAAAGTACTACAAGAACTTAAAGGAATACAAAATAGAAGAGCAAGGTTTCGAACTGTTATTTCTTTAATTATTGATGGTAAGGAATATCAATTTGAAGGAATAGTAAACGGTCAAATAACAGAATTTGAATCTGGTAGAGAAGGTTTTGGATATGATCCCATTTTTATGCCTGATGGATACACTAAAACATTTGCAGAATTACCTTTAAGTGAAAAGAATAAAATTAGTCATCGTGGCAACGCAGTTAAAAAACTCGTAGAATTTCTTAACTCTAACTATACCGAAAACAACTAGTTATCATCCATTTAAAACTCAATTAATCACTTCTTACATGAGATATATTTTAATTTTTTTTTTAGCTATAATACTTCCTGATAAAACTTTTACGCAAACCACAATTGGTAATTGGCAGGAATATTTAAGTTTCTCAAATGTTCATAGTGTTGAAAAAATAGATCATATAATATATGCAGCAAGTGATATTGGTATCTTTACTTATGATACAAATGACTATATAGTCCAAAAGTATACTAAGATTAATGGACTGAGTGATGTAGATATTTCAACAATAAAAAAAATACCTAATTCGTCAAAACTATTTATTGGTTATGAAAATGGTAATATTGATATTTTTGAAAATGGTAATATTGAAAACATACCTGATTTAAAAATAAAATCGATATCAAATAGCAAGAAAATAAACAATGTAGATTTTATTAATAATCTAGCTTATTGCGCTACAGACTTTGGAATTTTAGTTGTTGACTATAATAAATTAGAAATAGCTGATTTTTATTATCTAGGAAATGATGCAACCCCATTAATAATTAATCAAATTGCTCATACGTCCGATTCTATTTTTGCAGCAACAGAAGAAGGATTAAGAAAAGCGCATATTAATAGTAGTTCATTAGCATATTACAAAACTTGGGAATACACATCAAATGATCATAGTGAATTCAATGGAGTAATATCTATAAATGATATTATAGTCACAACCAAACATACATATTCATACCAAACATTTTCTTATTCAAACAATATCTGGAATAACATAAATACAGCAAATAATTTTGTTAAACTTCAATCATTTACAGACAACTTTGCCATCATTCTTAATAACAAAATTGAATTATTTTATAACAACCTAATACATCAAAACACAATATCTTCATATCAGGTTGAAAATCAAGAATTAAACATTGCATGTACTAGTATATTAATTGATGACAAAACAAAATGGATTGGAGATAACATTAATGGATTAATAAAAATGGGTGAGTCTGCTGATTTTCAAATATTACCGGATGGCCCCTATTCAAATCGAAGCTTTAAAATAATTGCCACAGCAAATGCATTATGGTCTGCAGCCGGAGATTACAACCATACTCGACGTATTCCTGCAGAGGTTTCTATTTTAAGAGATCATAAATGGAAACATATCACTCCTTCAACAGATCCTTTATTTAAAAATTACAACAACATTACGGATATTCTAATTGATCCTAAAAATGAATCTCATGTTTATTTGGCAAGTTATAATAATGGAATTTTAGAACTTGAAGATGATAAAGCTGTTTATCAATATAACGATCAAAATAGTGGCTTACAAAAAGTATACATTTGGGAACTTGTTGCTTCAATTGTACTTGACAATGATGGTAACTTATATGCAAATAATCAGGAAGTAACTTACCCTATAGTAGTTAAACCGGTTGGTATAACTGACAACAAAGAAAAATGGATACAATACGATTACTTACCTTATAATAATCCAGGTGATCAATTTTGGATTAGAAAAATGATTTACACAAGTTGGGGAGAAATATGGGGAACAACAACGGATCAAGCCTTTGGTTTGTTTATAATGAATACTAATGGTACTCCTTACAATTCAGATGATGATTTTTATAGGAGTCCGCAAACTTCAGTAACTTTTAATGATTCCAGAAATTCTACACTAAGTATATGGGATGAGGATGGTAACAGTATATCATCAAGACTTCAGTGTTTAGTAGAAGATAAAAACGGTTATATATGGGTTGGAACTGATGAAGGACCAATTGTATATTACAGACCTCAGGCTATTTTTGATGAAGAAAAACCTCAGGCTTCAAGAATTCTTGTTCCTAGAAATGATGGGAGTGGATTAGCAGACTATCTATTAGAAAATGAAAATATTACAACGATAGTTGTAGATGGAGCTAATAGAAAGTGGTTTGGAACACAAAATGGCGTGTATTTAATATCGGAGGATGGCACAGAAACAATACATCATTTCACCACAGAAAACAGTCCTATTATTTCAAATATTATTACTAGTATAAGTATTAATCCTGAAAATGGCGAAGTATTTATTGGAACTGATAAAGGTATTGTATCATATTTAGGTACTGCAACAGAAGGAAAAGAAACATATAACTCAGTATTAGTGTTCCCTAATCCAGTAAAACCTGGTTATAATGATGTAATTACTATTTCCGGTTTAATTGAAAACTCAACAACACTTATAACTGATATTAGTGGTAAACTTGTATATCAATCAATATCTACAGGTGGACAAGTTGTTTGGAATGGCCGCAATTTAAATAATAAAGAAGTTTCTAGTGGTATATACCTAGTTTTTGCAACAAACGAAGAAGGAGAAAAAACGCTTGCTACTAAAATTATGATTGTCAGATAACATAACACATTTTTATTTTACATTTAAGCGGACTATTTTTGTGAGAACCAAAAGTTAAAATTACATGCTTAAACGGATCGTTACTATATCTGCTTGTGTCATTTTAGGTGGTGTATTATTATACGCATACTTTTTTTTACACGATTTCAAGAATTATAAAAATAATAATGCAACAAAAGGAATCCCGACTGATGTTTCTTTTATCTTTAGAATAGATAATCCCAATAATATCATTGAGTTTATACAAGAAAAACATGATTACAGTAATGACTTAAAAACCTTTAAGTGGTTTGATTCATTCTACAATATTATTTCCAAAATAGATAGTTCTGAATTTTTTAACAACAAAGTTTTTAATGATCTCAAAAACAAACCATTAACAATCTCTCTACATCAGGAAGGAAGAAACACTATAAGTCCTTTATTTATTTACGAAGTCAATAATAAGGCTGAAAAAAAACAGCTTAGCACCTTACTTACCGATAACAAACCAGTAGATTGGAATGTCACAGAAAGAAAATACAATACGAACTCTATTTATAAAATAATAGATAATAATGAAGTATTTGAAGCTTATATATCTTTTAAAAATGGATTATTACTTATCAGCCCCTCTTCATTAATTATAGAAAAATCTCTTAGACAATTAGATACAGAGTATTCCCTAGAAAAAGAAAATACTTTTACTCAACTTTTTAAAACTGCTGGAGACAATAGTGATATCAACTTATTTATTAATTTTCAAAACTCTAGTGACTTAATAAATAATCAATTCAAACAAGACATAAATAATTCGCTTTCTTTTATTAGTAAACTCGGATATTGGGGAGAACTAGATATAAATCTGAATAGTGATATAGTTAGTGTAAATGGATTTATCTACCCTTCTAGCGATCATGAAAAACTAAATATTCTCCTTAAAGGAATGGACCCTTCAATTTCAAAAATAAATAAATGCATTCCTGCTAATTCAACCTTTTATCTAAATTATAATATAGATGAAAGTGAAATTTTAGCTAAAAATTTAGATGCCTATCTTGAATCAACAGGTAATCTATCTTCTTTTAATGACAAACTTGGCTCGTATATATATTCATTGAAGGTTGAAGAATATAAAAAATTAGTCTTTGATTTTGTTGACGATGAATTTGCACTAGTTTTTACACCCAATAATACATCAATGCAAAATGAAGGTAAATATTTAATTATTGAAACGATCAGTAAGTCAAAAACAATTAAAACAATTAGTAAATTAACCAATACTACAATTAATCCTGTCTATAATTATAACTTAGATAAAGAAACTGAATTTCCAATTTATAATGCTAAAGGTCTAGAAGGAATACCATTTATTTTTAATCAATTTGTTCCAAATCCTCCATCTAAGTTTTACACTTTTATTGACAACTATCTTGTATTTGCCAATAGTATTAATTCTCTTAAAGCTATCATATATTCATTTGAGCTTAAAAAAACTTTATACCACAGTAAATATTACCAACAATTTAATGAGAATTTTTCATACAAGGAGAATCTATTTATGTACTGTGATCTTTCAAAAATAGCATCAATATTGCCTAATAAATCCTCAAATAGTATTCTAAACCCAAATAAAGAACAAGAAGATGCCCTTTCTAAGTTTTACGGAATAGGTATACAAGTGTCTAATGCAAATCAACTACTATATAGTAATACATGTATTGAATATCTACCCATTAGAGAGAATGAACCAAGAACTGTATGGCAAAGTGGGTTGGATAGTACCATTTTTTCAAAACCTAGTTTAGTACTTAACCATTACACAAAAGAAAAAGAAATATTAGTTCAAGATAGATCCAACATTTTATACTTAATAGCGAATAATGGCAAAATTTTATGGCAAAAAAAGCTTAATAACCCTATTCTAGGAGAAGTATATCAAATTGATTTTTATAGAAACAATAAACTACAGTATTTATTTAATACAAAAGACAGAATTTATTTATTGGATCGAAATGGAAATTACGTTGAAAAATATCCCATAAATTTGAGTCATGAAGCTACAAATGGCTTGGCTTTATTTGATTACGATAATAATAGAGATTATAGAATTTTTATTGCTTGCACTAACAAAGAAACCTACGTATACGATAAATCAGGTAAGCAAAAAAGAGGATGGAAAGCAGCACAAACAGAAGGCACTGTCAGTAACCAAATACAACATTTTAGAATTAACAATAAGGACTACATTGTATTTTCTGATGAAAAAAGGAATTATATACTGAATAGAAGAGGTAAAACCAGGGTAACAATCCAAAATGATTTTATTCGCAATAAAAATAGCCTTTTCTATGAATATAATAATAACTCTATAATTACATCTGATAATATGGGTAATGCAAGAATTATTAATTTAGATAATGGGGGAACCTCACAAATAAAATTAAGAAATTCTGATGAAGAACATTACTTTATATCTAGTGATATTACAAATCATTCAGGTAATGAACTTTTAGTGCTTACACATGATCATCTCAATTTATATACCAATAAGGGTGAAAAAATATTTACCGAAGAAATTGAAGGTAATATCTCACTTGTTGCCGATATTTATTATTTTTCTTCTTCTAATAAAAAAATAGGTGTTTACGACGAAAAAAATCAAAAGATATACTTATTTAACAGCAATGGGAGTCTATACAAAAATTTTCCTTTAAGAGGAAAATCAAGGTTTAGTATAGGTTTTTTAAGCTCTACAAGTAGCCAATTTAACCTAATAGTTGGAGGAGATAACAATTACCTATACAATTATCGAATAGAATAGTAAAATAAATAGTTATGGAGAAAATCAAAATAGGAGTACTTGGTGTTTCAAATCATCTTTTAAAACGCATTATTTTACCATTAAATAACATAGCCAATGGTTGTATATATGCTATTGCTTCAAGAAACGAAGAAAATTCAGAACAATTTGCTAAACAATTTGGTATACCAAAATTCTATGGATCATATGATGCACTATTAGATGATCCTGATATTAACGCAGTCTATATACCTTTACCAAATCATTTACACCTAAATTGGATAAAAGAAGCTGCATTAAGAGGTAAACATATCATATGTGAAAAACCAATTACATTAGATGCTTCAGAGGCAGTAAAAGCATTAAACTATGCAAATAGCAATAACGTATTGCTTCAGGAAGCATTTATGTATAAACACCATCCACAATGGATTCATGCTTTTAACATAGTAAGAACAAACCAAATAGGACAAGTTAAATATATCAGAACATCTTTTGCTTATAATAACCCAAATCCCAAAAACATTAGAAATATTAAAGAATATGGGGGAGGTGCCTTAATGGATATAGGGTGTTACGCAATATCACTTTCAAGATTTATTATACAGCAAGAACCAACTCAAGTAATAGCCTTAATGGAGCAGGATAATAGTTTTAAAACGGACGTACTATCCACTGCAATTCTAGATTTTAATGGTATTCATTCTTTATTTACTGTATCTACACTTGCAGAAGCAAACCAATCTGTTGAAATTGTTGCTACCGATGGCATTATAAAAATACATGTACCATTTAATACATATGTGGATACAAAATCTAAAATTACTATTTCGACAGCACAAGGTTCAAGAGGTATAGATTTTGATGTCTGTGATCATTATGGTCTAATGTTTGAAAACTTTTGTAACAGAATAATTGAAAACAAATTAGATAATACAGAAGTACAAGACACCATAAATAATATGAAAGTAATAGATGCGCTAGTAAAATCAAGTGAAAGTAAATCCTGGGTACAGATATAAAAAAAGCGGTGCTATTGCACCGCTTTTATAAATATTTTATTTGTAAGTTTTTACATAGAACTAATTTCTGCTGCAGAATATTGTTTAACAAGAGACATTACTCCTTTTGCACATCCTTCAGCTCCACCCTTAAAAGAGAAAACTAAACTATAAACTTTTGTCTTCAAACAAAGAAATTCAAATGCACTATACATTTTTCCTCCTTCAAAATTACTAACTAAAAGTCTATCTCCATCATAAAGCTGCATGATAACTTTTTCTGGATTACCAAGTCCATTAACTGAATTAAACTTATATTGACTTCGGCTATTTAAAATTACACTAAACTTTACATAACCTGTTTTTGTATCTTTCTTTTCTTGTTTTAGATCGATTGTAAAATCTTTCATGTATTGAGTATCACCCATTTCCTTTAATGCCTGCTTTAATAAATCATCACCACATTGTGCGTGACTTTTAACAGTAAATAGTGAAATGAACAATATTGATAATATTAAGACCTTCTTCATATTCATAAAATTTTATTTCTTAATAAAACTGTAGCAAAGATAATTTATTAATTGAAATTATCTAGGACACAATAAAATCTCTAAGATTTTTGATTTCAGCAACAATAGAATCAATTTGTTCTTGAGTAATTTCAACATGACTAATTTCATCCTGAACAATGATTAAAGTACCATTCTTTTCTATTCTCTTAGGCTCCCCAAATTCTGTAGTAATTTTAACATCGGCATAAGCTTGTTTAATTTGCTCCATACGAGTTACCATTTCAGCAAAATTAGGATCTTTACTATAATTATTTAAGATAATTAATAAAATATCTATAATATCTTTTTGCTCTCCAATTCTATTAATTAACTCTTCATTTTTAGTTGCCTGAATTACATTTCCTGCAATATATAAACCTTCAATCCATGCTCCTGTAACAATAAGAGTACTAACATTACTTCTCTTTTGTTCTCTTAAATATGAATCCATCTTATTGAAACTATTAACAGAGATTTCCATTAATGAATCAAGGTTATTGCTGTTTGTTGCTAATTGTTTTAATGAATTAAAATCAAAAAACTGACCTACTTTAATACCTTCTGACAGTTCTTTAATAGCTAATAGATAAGAAACAACAATAGTATTTTTATCAAAAGTATTAATATAACCCAAATCAGCACTTAATACACCTAAATTTAATGCTCTTTTAAAACTTGTATTATAATCATTAATCTTTTCTGGTTTATTCAATATTTTTTGAGAAAAATCAACTCCAGACTTTTTAATTAAAGCTGCCATTTCAACAGGAGATGAAATATTCTGAATCACATCACCAATAATTTCTTCAGACAACTCTAATGGTGCGTCATTTGTTAACGCAGAATCAGCAATTGAAAAATCATCTGAATCAGCTTGCTTTTGCCCTGAATTACCAGAACAAGCAGAAAACATAATAAGTATTCCACTTAATATAGCCGTAGTGTACAATAATTTCTTTAACATGATAGGTTTATTTTAAATTTTCAAAATAATTAGGTTATACAGTAAACCTTTAAAAAAGGTTACTTTTTAAGGTATTTAAATTCGCTAAAGGCCTTGAATGATTTACGTAATAGATCATAATATAATACAATATATAATAATATAGTAAATAGCCACACCATGGTAATATTAAACCATAACGTATCAAAATAATATCCAGCAAAATGCTTTTTAGGTGCAAAAAAATGCGATCTAAAATCCAAAGCATAAGAAGGTTCTGGCAACAAATATATTGGATCTACATTTTGTATCAGTTTATCACCTTCTCTTAAAATTTTATTTTTTTCAAATACCTTACGTACAATATCAGATATACTTTCGTTTAAATATTTATCTTTTAAGCCATTAAATTTATCTTTTCCATAAGTAGACATTGCATAGTTAATCATCTTTTCCTTTTTGTTTGATGCAGCAACAAACCTTCTTGAATATGATTTTTTTAGCTCTTCAAAATAACTACTCAACTCTTCATAAACTGATGCATTAAAGCTTTCAACATTTAACTTATCTAAACTTGAAAAATGAATATCCTTGATTCTATTATTTTCCTTACTTACTTCGTTTTTTAGTAACGCTAAATCATTAACAAAACTATCTTTATCTTCTTCAGTTTCATTAGTGTTAGATAGGAAATTATTACAGTTATCTAAAATATCCTGTAACTCTTGAATATAATACACAACTTTAAAATCCGTAGAACTTTCTTCTTGTTCCACATCAAAAAATACTTTCTTAAACTTATTATCCTTATACTGTTCTACCATTAAGCCTTCATAAATCCATCTTGATGGCATAAATTCAGCAATAATTGGTACTTTATCTGCACTAGAAATATCCCTGTTTAGCTTATCAAAAGTAAACATAGCTCCACCCAAAACCATTTGTGGAATCATTACCAATGGTATTAAAATGTATATCGTAACAATGGAATTAAAAGATGCAGATAAAATTAGACCTAAAATATTAGCAAAAGCTGATACAGAGAACAATGCTAACCAAAATTCTAAATACATATCCTTAATTCCCAAAACAGTATTGGCAACTCCTACAAATAATCCCATCTGAATGGCAGAGATCGTAAAAAGAATAAGAACCTTAGAAACAAGATAACTTGATCGCGATAGATTTAAAAATGCTTCCCTTTTTAGTATTTTAGCATCCTTAAATATTTCTTCAGCACTAACTATTAAACCAAAAAATAGTGATACTACAATACCCATAAAGATATATGGTGGAATATTTTCATTATCCCTAAAAATATAAACATTAGAGTCTGGATCAACAATATATCTTATTAAGAAAGAAAGAATAAGTCCCAAAATAGGCGCTTCTAAAATATTTAATAAGATATACTGTGTATTAGATATCTTTGAAAAGAAATCTCTTAATGTATATATTTTAAACTGATTAAACCAAGCTGGTATATTTAAAGACCTTGGAGGTGCTGTATCAACATCAGTAACTTTTGGAATCTCAATATTTTTTATATAATGTTCATTCCATTCTTTTGGACTCGTTTTACGTTTATTAGTATAATTACCATATTCATCGATTACATTAGCATCAATGATGTTAAATACTAACTCCGGATTAAGATTACCACATTGAGGACATTCTCCTTGCTCACTATTTATTTGAGCATCTAAACGTTTAAAATAAATTAATGATTCACTCGGGTTACCATAATAAACAGGATAACCCCCTGTATCAAGAATAAACATTTTATCAAACATCTTATAGATGTCTGATGATGGTTGATGAATTACTACAAAAATCAACTTTCCCTTTAATGTTAATTCTCTTAAAAGGTTCATAACATTTTCAGAATCTCGTGAAGAAAGACCTGAAGTAGGCTCATCTACAAACAAAATTGAAGGTTCTCTGATAAGTTCTAAAGCAATATTTAGTCTTTTACGTTGTCCTCCACTAATCATTTTATTAAGTGGAGATCCAACCTTCAGATTTCTCCTTTCAAATAAACCAAGACTTTGTAAAGTATCATTAACCAGTTGCGTTAATTCATCTTCATTTTTATCTTTAAAACAAAGTTTGGCATTATAATAAAGGTTTTCAAAAACAGTTAATTCCTCAATTAAAAGATCATCCTGAGGAATTAAACCGATTACACCTTCTATCTTTTCTCTTTCTTCGTGTAAATTAATTCCATTAATCCTAACTTCACCGGCACTAGGACTTTCAATACCCGACAAAACATTTAACAATGTAGTTTTACCAGCACCACTGGCACCCATAATTCCTACCAATCGCCCGTGTTCTTCAGCCAAATTTACATCTCTTAAACCTATACCTCCATTTTTAAACTGAAAACCTAAGTTTTCAACCACATAAGAAATCTTAGGAGTAGATGCATCTGTCATAAAATTACTTACAACATCTGTATAATAAATTGGAGCTCTAGCTGGTAACTTTAAGAAACTACCTTTAGGGAAAAGATAAATTCGTCGGTTTGATAATAACATACCATTTAAAAAGACATCCTGATCACCAGTATATCTTAGAAAATACAAATCGGCACTTTTAACTCTTAAAATTAAAATATTACCGTGTAATTTATGAGCTTGAATATGTTCTCTATATTTACCATTATTAACTTCTGAATTAATGGCCAAAACATTTTCATAATCAAGCTTTAAAAGGTCATCATTAACAACAAATGCTTCTATGCTTTTCTTTTCATCTGTTGAAAATTTAAATACATCTGCGGCAGTGTTAATAATAGCCATCCGTTGGTCTGTAAATTTACGATCAGCATTCACCAATTCATACATACGCACCAACACAACAACTTTTTGTTCCTTATTAAGTTGTTTGTTAATTTTTTTACAAATTCCAATTATTCGAACTGAATCTTTCATTGAGGTAAGTTGAACCTTACCATCATTATTACCATTGCTTCTTTTATCCTTTGAATGCTTCTGAAATAAAGCAAAATATTCATCAACAGCTTCAGAAGTAAGCTGCTGAGTTAAAAAGTTTTTAACAAATTCTATTTCACTTTCCTGCACTCCATCATCTTGTTTAGCTATTAAACCAAACAATTGCATCAGTGCTTTTAATATTTCTTCACTCATAAGATGTTATTTGCAATAATTATACTTTAGTCAGTATAAGCTTCGTATTCGAATGGAATTTCAACAATATCAGCATATTCTTCACCCGCTTCAAGCATATCTTCTTCTTCCTCGTGATAATGCCATTTTATGGTTACATCATTTCCATTCTCAACTATTTCTTCAAATTTTAATAAAATGTCTAAAATAATTTTAGAAGATGCTGTATTAAAATATTCTAGTTTAAAATTAAATTCTGTTTTTTCATTAGGAGCCTCTGAGTAACCATCTATCCAATTCATTATTGGCTCATAAAACATATTAACATCTTCCGGTAATGATCTGCCAGAAATCTCAAACTTATTGTTGTCTTTATCTAAAATTACATTAGGAGTATCATCGGTTCCCTGAATATTGATAACTTCCATGGTTTATTATTTTAATTGTTTTTTAATTATTTCGTCTAATTGTTGATGTCAGGATAAAGAATGAAACTTCTTCACTAATCTTTTTAAATTGATAAGTCAATTCACTTCCTGTTTTTTTCGCAATATCAATAAGTCCTAATCCTGCACCTCCTTTATCTGAAATACGTCCATCACGCATTTGTGATTTATATAATTCGGATAGTCCTTTTTTATCTAAGGAATTTACTTGCTCAAGGTTTTCTCTTAAACCGGGTACTTTTTCGTTTTTAATTACGTTACCTGTAATAATATGATAACAATCATCACCTCTGCTAACCATAACAATTCCTCTTCTTTCTTTTTCATCTTCATTGGAAAGAGAATCCGCATGTTTGCTAATATTTTGTAAACATTCAACCATTACGTTAAAGACCTTACGCTGAACAGCATTAGATTCTTCACTTTTAGCTAAACTTTTTTCAGTTAATGAAGTAAAAGTTTTAGTGATTTCCTGTGTTACTTCTCCTTCGTAAACCAAGCTAATTTCATTGGTTTTCATAGTTCGATAAAGCTGATAAGCAAAATCTAGAAAACTATGATTCTCTTGAGAATTTTCCATAGTAATTAAATATTTAGTTTGTATACTTTACAATTCTATACCTATTAATAAAACATCGTCAACTTGCTTTTCATCTCCCATCCAATCATAAAAATCAGATGAAAAATGACGTGCAAAATGTGCCATAGTCAAATCCGGACTTTCAACCAGTGCTTCCTTAATTCGTTTGGTTTGATATTTTCTTCTTCGCTCACCTCCAAGCTGATCTGGAAGTCCATCAGAAAAAATAAATATTTTATCACCATCTTCATAAGTGATTTCATGATTTTCAAAGTCCTTTTCTTTCTTTTTAAGAAGTGGCTTTCCTCCAATACCTTTTCTGGAGCCCTTATACTCGATTAATTCACCTTTTCGTAGCAAATATAGTGGATTATGAGCACCTGCAAATTGTATTGTCTTTTTTTCTTTATCAATTTTACACAATGCAAGGTCCATTCCATCTCTACCATTATTACCTTCTTCGTTCTGTTTTAGAGTTGTACGGACTCCCTGATGCAATAACTCCAGAATATTCGCAGCATCAAAACCATTATCAATATTAACGATATTATTTAACAAAAAGTATCCAATAAATGATAATAACGCTCCAGGTACACCATGTCCTGTACAATCTACGGCTGCCACATAAAAAGTTTCATCTTTTTTGACAAACCAAGGAAAATCTCCACTAACGACATCTTTAGGTCGATAAAAAATAAATGACCTTGGGAAATGGCGTTGGATAAAATTAGTATCAGGTAATATAGAAGTCTGAATTCTTTGAGCATAATTGATACTATCAGAGATCTTCTTATTCTTTTCTTTAATTTCTTGCTCAATCTTTTTAACCTCTGTCATATCATGAGCCACAAACAACACTGATTCTAAAACTTTCTCTTCATTAAGCTCTGGAATAGCTTTTATTTGCATAATTTGAGTTCCAACACTTGAGTTAAGTTCTATCTCTTCATTAATTTGGAGGGTTTCTTTTTTAACTTTTAATAAAACATCGTTTACAAACTCAATAAATCTTTCATCAATATATAATTCAGAAATACGTTTTTTCGTAATCTCATTTATTGGTAAACCAATAAAACCAGCTACTGCCGGGTTAGCATAAACAATTTTTCCAGAAGTATTGATACGAAGAATCATATCCGGAGAGTTTTCAGAAAGCGATTGCATTCTACTCTTCATCCGTTCTTCTTTTTCTGCTCTAATCCTTTCTGTTATATCCTGTGTATTAAAGATGATTCCTTTAATAGCAGGATCGTGAAGCAAGTTCTTACCTTTGGTTTCTAGAAATAACTTTTCTCCATTCTTTTTTAAATAGGCATATTGTGCCACACTCTCACCTCCAGGTGTCTGTTTCAAATAAGAAAATAGATTATTTATAGTTTTATAACCACGTGGAGTCATCATTTCAGGATCCATACCCTTAACTTCATCTCCATCATTATAACCTAAAATTCGTTTAACAGATGGACTTTCAAAAACTAATCTTTGATTCTCATCATAAATTGAAATAAACTCAGAAGCATTTGTTAACAGAGCTACTAATCTTTTCTGCCCATTTTCTACTTCTTGAATTTTAGATTCCAATAACTCATTTGATTTTTCTAAATCTTCTTGAGCTATCATCATCTCACGAGCATTTTCTTTTAGTTTTTCTTCATTTTGCTTTAGAGTAACAGTCATCTCCTGTGATTCCTTTAGCAAGTATTCTGTTTTAGCATTAATTTTTTGCGCGTAGATAGTTCTTCCAATCATAGAACTAAGCTCTTCGGCAAAGCTTAATTTATATGTTGGAATATGATCATACAGAAATCCTAACTCCACAATACCTTGTAGTTCCTCTTCCTGCATTAATGGAAGAATAATTATACTTTTAGGCTTGTTATCACCGATAATACCAGATGTTACTGTAAAATAATCATCGGGAATTTCGGTTCTGTAAATCATAGCCTTTTCATAAGCAACCTGACCAACCAAACCTCGTCCAATTTCATATTCGTGATTAATGTAACGTTGTCTGTTATAAGCATAAGTTGCTATATTTACTAATTTATTATTCTCAAGAATATAAAACGCCCCCTGAACTCCATCTGAATATCCAATAATACCTTTTAGCAACTCAATAGCAAGTTTATCGATATTTCTATGAGTTCGTAGTATATCATTTACTAATTCTTTACCTTTAGTAATCCACCTCTGTTCTTCTTCTTTCTTATTCGTTTCCAATAAATTCCTTGCCAAACTAACTAGCGATGAAGAATCACCATTTTTATATTGAAAAACAGAAGAAAAGTCTCCTTGACGTATATAATTTGCAATTTGAATATTTGAATCCAGATTACTTTTCAAGTGGTTTACTTCCTTACTTAAACTTTGTTTATTAATTCTGTTTAAATTGTAGAAGTATACAAATGAAAGCGGTAAGCCAATTATAAGTATATCCACAAACCAAACTAAAAATGAAGCATGAATTTTTATTATTGAATTCATAGATAATTTCTCACCTGATAAATCAATAAAACCAACCCATACAAACAAATAAATTAGTATAATAAATAATGACATAAAGAATCTATCACCTTCATTTATAAATGAAACAGACAGATACTTCCTAATATTTTTAACAAGCTTCTTTATATGCATTTCAAAAATTATATAACTTTTAAATCCTTTATACCCTCATTTAAATTATCCCAATGACTATCAATATTAATCAACTTAAAAGTAGCTAACTCTATTAATCCAATTGTTTCATTGTTAACAACAATAGGCAAAAAATATAAATGTTTAGGCTTAGACGATCCCGAACATGATTCTATTTTAAAATAGTCTTCATCTACATCACTAACTAAAATAGCTTTTTTATTAACAATACATTCGCCACTTATACCACTTTTCTCATCGATTTCATCAAGAATTTCATCTTCATTTAAACCATAAACTCCTTGTACGCTAAATTTAATTGAAGGTTCTATCTTAAAATAGCAAACTCCAAGGCCAATTTCATAGAAATGGGCTATTTTTTTTAATATCTCAGATCCTAAGGTTTTAATATTGCTTGAATTTGTAACAATTTCCTTAAAGTCTTTTTTTATAATGTCAATTTCATCGGTACTCTTAGTGTCGGCGTTAAATTCCTTTTTTAGGTTTTCAACAGACTTTTTATAATGATCAATCTTTTTTAGTAAATCGTCTACTTTCTCTTTAAATACAATCTCTGCATCTATGGTATCCCTTTTATTCTGCCTTATTAGTCTATCTGTAAAATAGATGATTCCAATAAATCCAATGAATGAAAATATTTCGAAAACAAGAAAATTTGCAGAAACTGAGTTACCAATAAAAATGTACTTTAATAGAGCAAAAATAAAAGCCGCAATAGCAAGAAGATATAATATTAATACAGTTTTTTGTTTCATTTCAGACGTTTTAAAGTTTATTCAAAAAGTCAATTATTCCTTCTGGTGATAATATTTCGTCAGGCGTAAATAACTGTAAAGCCGATTTGGGCATTGTATCCACATCACATGTAACAGGATCCTGAACTATTGTATAACCATTCTTTTTATGCACATCGAACATGCCCTTTGCACCGTCTTTATTAGCTCCGGTCAATATAATACCAATCATCTTTTCTCGATAAGACATTGATGCAGAGGAAAATGTATAATCAATCGATGGCCTACTATGATTATTAACGTCCTCTGTTGATAATGAAATTGTTGAATCAAATTCAACAAATAAATGATAATTAGAAGGGGCTAAATAAACTTTTCCTCCTTCTATGGAATCCTTATCAAAAGGTTCAATAACTTCTAAATTCGATTTTAAATTCAATCCTTCTAACAAACCTGATCTGATATGTTTAAGACGATGTAAACATACAATTATCGGATATTTAAAATCTGGTTTAATATGAGCCAAAATTTTAGATACAATAGAAAAGCTCCCTGCTGAACCACCAATAACAATACCCTTATAATATTTTGTTATACTTGTATTCATTTATACTATCAAACTTGATAAATTTGTTCGTTATGATCATATGCATGACATAAATCGATATTATTATTACAAATTCGTTCTTTTATTCCTATAGCTAAAAAGCCATTCTTTTTAATATACTTTAAAATTTCATCTTCTGCTTTATTTTGAAGTTTTGAATTATAATATATCATTCGATTTCTGAATAAAACAATATCAGCATTTCCTTCAGGTCCTTCATGAAAAAAACTGCTATTGATAAACTTAACATTATTAAATAAAGATGCATCTATTTTTGTTACACCTAACTCTGATACAAAATAATCATCAAATGTAGTTTGTAATTCGAGCCTTTTAAAATTTTGTCTACTAACTTCAAGAGTTTTTGTTAGCATACAACCTTTTTGTACCTCTTCTATAAGTTTTAAAGAGGGAGAACTACAAAATATCTTTGTAGATTCAATTAGTTTATCTTCTTTTAGAATTACTAATAATGAACATAACTCGTGTGATGATGCTAAATCTGGAATCCAAATAATAAGATCTTCAGAACTATATTTAGGTAATATTTTATTCTTTAATGTTCTCCAAAAAGAAGGATCACGAAACATTTCAGTATCACTTACCTGAAAATGAAATAAAAAATCATCAATCAAATTTCCTTTTCTAATATCTTCTATAAAAGCATCAACAGACTTTACATTAAGCTGATTAAATACATAAGCAAAACGGCGACGTAGAAATGATAATGCATAATTATAAACATCCAACATTAAAATATCTTCTAAAACTGGAGTTATTAATCTTATATCGTTTAATGAAGGTACAACAGCCATTTTCTATTTATATTTAAATTGAAATGTTGAACTTTTAGTATATACCATTCCATGCTTAATAAATCGTGTTTTAAAAAAACCATGTAAAGCCTCGTGGTTACCTAACACCAAAACACCGCCATCAAAAAGTTTATCAAAAAACTTTTTAATTATTTTCATTTGTAAATCCTGATTAAAATATATCAAAACATTTCTACAAAAAATAATATCAAATTTCTGATAAAAAGGAATTTCTTCTGTAACCAGGTCATGTCTACGAAATATTACTTTCTCGGTAAGAAAGTCCTTAAACTTAAAAGTATCATAGTTTTTATCTATCTTGCAGTAATATTCAAAATCATTAGCATCAGGCTTGACCTTCTTCATTAAGTCTTGATACGCTTCTATATAAGTTGTGTTATTGCTATAACTATACTCCGCTTTTTTAGAACTACGTAATACTTTCTGATTAATATCTGACGCGACAACTCTGGCTTTATCAAGTAATCCTAATTCATTTAAAAGAATTAAATTAGAGTATACTTCTTGACCGGTAGAACATCCTGCATGCCAAATATTAATTGTTTTTTTACTTTTTAACGATGGTAATATTTTGGAATATAAATACTCCCATGTTTCAGGATTACGGAATAATTCGGTAGTATTTACTGTAATCTCATCAACTAAATTTTCAACAAATGATTCATCAGTTTTTGTTAAATATAACAGCTCCTCCATATTAATTTTATGATCATTCAATACTTTTTCTATTCTTCTTTGAATAGAATTATCTGAATACTCACAAAAATTATATGGTGTATGCTTTTTAAGCTCTTCTAAATACGTTTTAAATGTTATACTCCCCACAGAATAATTAAATTTTAGAATAACTCTACTTCAACATTTTGAATAAATGCTGTAAACGACTGATCCTCTCCAACCTGAGCTTCAGAAAGTAGGAATAAAACTGGAATATCATCTCCAAATTTATTTTTAATTGGAACTTCTTTTCTTTCTCCTATTACTTTTTGCTCATCTGTATTTACATACGCTTTAACAAACAGATCATTTTTAGCTGTTTCTGTTGAGAATAACATAGATACATGTTGCCCTAGTACTTCAGATCTTTCAAACCCCCAAAGTTTTTCAGCTGCGACATTAAAGAACTCAAGAATACCTTCTTTATTTGTTGTGATGATGGCATCTAATGCGCCCTCTAAAGTCTTTTCATTTCTAATTTTAACAGCTTCAATTTCTTTAAACTGTTCCTTCATTTCATCTCTGGCTTGCTCTAACATAATTCCAAGCTCATCTTTTGAACGTTGCATTTGCTCTTCCATACGAACTTGATCAGTAACATCATTTTCAAGACTTAGAATTTTAACAATGTCGCCGTAATTATCAATTACTGGAGTATAGGTGGTAAGTAAAAATATTTCTTCTCCAAGTTTCGTTCTTCTTCTAACTCTACCTTTAAAGTTTTTACCATTTTGAAGATCTGATAATATTTTATTTAAATCATCCGCATCTTCCTGAAATGTAAAGATCTTTAAATTCTGTCCTTCTATTTCTTCTGGTAAGTATTTGAAGGTTTCTAAAAACAACTGATTAACTGAAATTAATGATCCATCCACACCAAATTCACAACTAATAGCTGAGTTATCAATAGCTTCTAATATACCTTTCATTTCTACAGCTCTACGATCAGACTCTTCTTGTGTAGCCTGCATTTCTTCAAGGTTTTGACGCAACTCCTCTTCTTGCTGCGACATTCTCTCAGCTTGAATTTGAGTTTCATGAAGAAGTTTTGTTGTTTGAATATTAATTTGTACAGCAGAAATTGTTGAAGCAATGCTTTCTGCTGTTTTTTCAACAAATTCAATTTCAAAAGGCTGAAATTCTCTAAATGAAGCTAATTCAATTACCCCATAAACTTCATCATTTGCCTTTAACGGAACAATTAAAATTGCTGAAGGGTTTGTCTCTCCCAGACCAGAAGTGATCGATATATAATTATTTGGCACATCTGTTAAGTAGATCGTATCTTTTTCTAATGCGCATCGGCCAATTAAACCTTCTTCCCATTGAATAACTTTATCTGCGAATTTCTTTCTGTCAAAAGCAATACAAGAAGTTAGTTCGAAGAACTTATCTCCCTTTGCATTTTTATTCAATAAATAGAATCCTCCTTGATTTATTTTTAAATAATTAACCTGATAGCTGATTATATTAAAAGCAAGCTCTTCCAGATTATCATTATTACGTCTAAGAATTTCTCCAAACTGGGCTAATCCATGAGTAACCCATGTACGTTGTTCTTCTTCTATTCTATTTTGTTCTTGTTCTTTTTTACTTTTTACAAGATAATCGTGCAGTTTTAATAATGATCTACTTAACTGATCTCGCTTATCCGTTACAAGTTCTGTGTTATTTAAATTACCTTCACGTAAGTTATTTACAAATCTTAAAACTCTTTCTGATCTTCTTGCTTCAAATTTTAAAGATTTGTGTTGTTTTCTTATTATCTTAATAAACTTTAATGCAAAATAATACCCAACGGCTGTTGTTATAAAAGGCAAAACAATCATAATCCACATCCCTGGAAATAGCATCAACATATCGGCAATTGTTCTATTGGACTGCAAAAAAACATTTGAGTTCAGATTGAAAAGAAAAACCAACAATGCAACAATAAAACCTAATAAAAATCCTCTGAAAGTAAATTTTCTTAATATATTAGATAATTCTACCTTTTTCACAATTTTGAGTTTTTAATTTTTTGTAAATAGTCTTTTTAAGAACCAGGTGAAGATAAGACTTTTTAATCACCATATTATAAAAACCTAGTGTTTATAGGGATTTTAATAAATATGGAGCAATCTGGTCTAAACTTAAAATATGATTGGCTGCACCTAATTTTACTGCCTCTTTAGGCATACCATAAACTACAGAACTTTGTTCATCCTGAGCAATAGTGTTGGCTCCACTTTCTTTAAGTTCTAAAAGTCCTTTAGCACCATCATTACCCATTCCTGTTAGCAAAATACCTATAGCATTTTTACCAGCATATCTTGACGCACTTCTAAATAAAACATCAACCGATGGTCGATGTCTGTTAACTAAAGGTCCTTCTTTTACTTCAACAAAGTACTCTTTTCCAACTCTCTTTAATAACATATGATAATTACCAGCGGCAATTAATACACGTCCCTGATATAATTTATCACCATTTTCAGCTTCTTTTACTTCCAAATCACAAATATTATTTAAACTATTTGCAAATGATTTAGTAAATCCCTCTGGCATATGCTGCACTATAGCAATTCCAGGCATTTTAGGTGGTAAATTTCTTAGAAAAGTCCTAATAGCTTCAGTTCCTCCTGTAGATGCTCCCAATACAATAACTTTTTCCGTTAATGTAATTCTGTCTGAAGCTGATCCTCTCTGCAAAATAACATCTGCACTATATTTAGGTTTTACTTCTAACTTAGGAGGGGGTAAAGTAGGAGCATTATTAACTATTTTCTTCCTTGAAAGTTTTGCTTGTGAAGCTGCTTTAACAGCATCGCAAATCATTATTTTTGATTCATTGATAAACTTTGCAGCATTCATTGCAGGTTTACCAATAATTTCTGAAGCTCCATATTCTAGAGCTTTCATCGCAGTTTCTGTACCTTCAGTTGTTAATGAAGAAATGATAACTACAGGTATAGGATGTTGTGACATGATCTTTCGAAGAAACGTAAGACCATCCATTCGAGGCATTTCAATGTCCAGAGTAATAACATCTGGAACTTCTTTCATTATTTTTTTAACAGCAATTATAGGGTCAGCAGCTGTTCCCATTACTTCAATATCTGGATCAGAACCCAATATTGAAGAAAGACTTTGTCTTACAACAGCTGAATCATCAACAACTAATACCCGTAACTTATTATTCCGCATAGCACAAGGTTATCTATAAATCTTTTATTTTTACCTTAAATATAAAAATATTCAATCCAAATAGATAAAAGATGTAAATATTCCTTTAAAGATTTTTTTTATCAAGCAATTTATGCCTGACCTCACCAGTATCCGTAAAAAAGATAATCTTTCTACCTCTTTTTCCTCCTGTACTTGAAGCAACAATTGGAATCTTCCTTTCTTCAAGCATAATACGTGCAACTCGTATATTACGTTCACCTATCTGAATTCGAGAACCACCTGATTGCATTAACTCTCCACCACCAAAAATTTTAGCCTGCAAATCTTCAATTCTAGAACCATGAAAAAGCAGTTTATCAATTAATTTATCGATGGCAATATTTCCGTATTTAGGTGAAGCCAAATCATTACCACTCCAATGGGGCAGCATATAATGATTTATCCCTCCTATTTTTAAACGAGAGTCCCACAAACAAATTGCAACACACGAACCTAAAATAGTCTTAACCAAAAAGGGTTCCTTGCTTACAAAAAGAGAGGATGGATATAAAAAATGTTGTAAATATTGACTCATTTATTCACCATTAAAAAATCTCGTCCTCTTCATCAAAGAAGATATCATTACCTTCACCACTAAATCCATCTACTATATTTTTAGCTTCAGGAACACTAATTGTAAATGTAGATCCTTCTCCTTTTTGGCTTGAAATTTCAATATCACCACTTAATACATCCAATAAAGCTTTGGTTATTGATAAGCCTAAACCATGCCCTCTATTGATTGAATTAATACCTGTATCTAATCTTTTAAATCTTTCAAAAATAGTTTGCTGATTCTTCTCTGAGATTCCAGTTCCAAAATCCTGAACCGAAATTTTAAGAACATCATCTTCATCTAACCAAACTGAAATAACCACTTTACTATCCTTATAACTATACTTTAATGCATTGTTAATAAGGTTACTTAAAATTAGTTTTAACTTCTCAGAATCAGTTTTAAAGTAAAAGTTTTTACCAAACCCATGTTCTATATTAAATTGAATATCAAAACTAATTCCCATTTTACGGGAAATAATATTGAATGAATCTACCACAGTCTGTAGTAAACTTCTGATATTAACTTTTGCAATATTTGGTGCTATTTCACCAGCTTCAATTTTTGCAGCAACAAAAATATTCTTTAACTGAAAATCAAGGTTAAAGGCTTCCGAATGGATTAATGCTACCATTGAAACCACCTTTTTCCAATCATGCTTTTCAACAGATAATATTGCTTTTGATAATCCTAATATCGAAGTAAATGGATTTACAATTTCATTGGAAATATTTGAAATAAAATGACTTTTAAGTGCTTCCGAATCCTTAAGTTTTTTTGATACACTTTGTAACTCAAGTGTTAAATCCTTAATTTCCTTTTCACTATTTTTACCAGCATCTAGCCGTTGTCTTAGCTCCTTAAGTAATTGTCTGTCTGATAAATTATTCATGGTTCTTATTTTGTGCTTTATTTTTTTCTAAAAATAGTAGGCTTAATATGTTCTAATGGAACATCCATTCCTGTTAATGATTCTGAATGACCAATAAAAAAGTAGCCGCCTGATTTTACATGAGAACTTAGCTTATTTATTACACTTTCTTGTGTTTTCCTATCAAAATATATTAATACATTTCTACAAAAAATTACATCAAAAGTTTCATTTATATTTGAATATGTTGTATCCATCAAATTCAAATACTTTAATGACAAATTTCTTTGCAGTTCAGGTCTTACTTTAACCGTGGGATTAATTTTATCCTTACTCTTTAATAAATACTTCTTTTTTAAGTCAATAGGAATAATATCTACTTTATTTAATGGATATATTCCTTTTGCAGCCTTAGTTAATACATTTTGTGATATATCTGTTCCCAGCATATTATATTCAAAACCTGTATGTGAACTTTTAAATTCATTTAAAGTTATTGCTAATGTATAAAGTTCTTCACCACTTGAACATCCAGCACTCCAAATTTTAAATGGTTGTCTATTCTGATCGTTAACAAATTCAGGCAAAACTGTAGTTTTTAAAAAATCAAAATGTATTGGTTCTCTAAAAAAATCAGTTTTATTAGTTGTAACAACGTTTAAAAAGTTAAAAATTTCTTCACGCTGTCCATCCTTACTAAACAAATAGTCTTTATACTCTGTATATGAATTCATGTTTAATTCACGAATTCGTTTTAAAAGCCTTCCCTGTAACATAATTCTTTTTACAGGAGGCATTTTAATACCAAACTCAGTATATATAAATTGACTAAAAGCTTCAAAATCTTTTGTTGATAATTCAGCTTTAAAGCAATCTAAATCCTTTGAGTATGACTTTTGATTATCCACTATTTACTTATTTGTTTAATCATATCTCCCATACCAATAATTTCATTAACACTAAACACTTTATCAGAGTTTAGTACTAAATAAAAATTATCATTAACAGTACAAGTTGCTTTAATATAATTGGGACTATAATCAGTATCTATCTGTTTAAATTCAGTCTCTTCAACTTCAAAAACATCAGTCACTGCATCCGTAAGAATTCCTACCCGGAAAGAGGCATTAGTATCCTCTCTGGTTACATCAATAATTACGATACATGTTTGCGGTGAAATCTGAACAGGACCCATACCAAATTTAACTCCTGTATCAATTACCGGCACAACTTCTTCTCTATGATCTATAACACCCTTCATAAAAGAAACTGTTTCAGGCATTTTTCGTGGTTGTTCATACTCACGAATTTCATTAACCCTACTCACATGAATTGCAAACGATTCAGTGCCTATTTTAAACGAAAGATATGAATTGTTAATGTCTTCCATTATTATACGTTTTTACTTTCAATTTGATTAATAACATGCATTAAATCAATCACATGAACAAATTCATCCTTTTCCTGAACTGTCCCTTCAAATGTTTCGATTAATCCCATTCCATTTTGAAAAGCTGCAGGCATGATTTTATCATTTCCAACCTCAAAAACTTCTTTTACAAAATCTACAACAATACCAAATTGAGATTCAAGTTTATCCTCAGGTGATACCACAATTATAGAAGTATCTCTGGTATTTTTCCAGTTTTCAATTTGCATAATAACTCTTAAATCGGTTACCGGAACAATATTTCCATGTAAGTTTATTACACCAAGAATAAAATCTTTTGTATTGGGAACTTTTGTAACATTACCTTCTTCATAGGGTAGAATATTTCTAACCTTAAGGCTATCGAAAGCAAAAATCTGGTTACCCAAATTAAATGATATTAATGTTTTAAAATCGCTCTCCATAACTAATTATTTATGTAGTTTTTGAACCCAATGATAATGTATCAATCTATTCGTATCTATTACCATAGAAATAGTACCATCTCCCATAATAGAAGCTCCAGAAATTACTTCCTGATCTTTCAACAATCTTCCAAATGGCTTAACTACGGTTTGAAATTCACCAATCACTTCGTCAACTACTAAACCAATCTTTTTGTTTTCGAATTTAACTTGAATAATATGCTTTTTACCTTCACGAGTAGGTTCCCTAAATATGTTTCTCATATCTATAGTTGGAAACTGCTCTCCATTAAGGGTAATTACATTATTAAAAATTTTCTTTTGTTCCTCAAGTTCAAGAGGGAATATTTTTTCAATTAATGAGATTGGAATCACATATTGTGTATCTGCCACAGTAACCAGTAATCCATCAATTATTGATAAAGTCAATGGTAAATCAAGTGTAACAGTTGTACCTTTATCTGGTTCGGAACTAATTGATACTTCACCTCTAATTTCTCCAATTTTTCTTTTCACAACATCCATGCCCACACCTCTACCAGATATGTCTGAAACATTATCTTTAGTAGAGAATCCACTCATGAATACTAGATCGAAGATTTCCTTTTCTGTTAATTCAATACCTTCATCTACTAAACCTTTATTAATGGCTTTTTGAAGTATATAATCAGGATTAATACCTTTACCATCGTCAATTACTTTGATGATAACGCTTGCACCTTCATAATATGCTTTAAAGATGATTGTACCTTTAGGTGATTTACCTTTTTTAATACGCTCATCTGGTAATTCAATACCATGATCCACACAATTTCTAATCATGTGTAATAATGGATCAGTAAGGTGTTCTATGATATTTTTATCTAACTCAATATCACCTCCTTCAATTATAAAATCAATATCTTTATTCAATTCCTTAGATAAATCACGTACCAATCGCTGGAAGCGCATTAAATCATTTTGAATTGGAATAAGACTAATTTCAAAGGCATTATCTCTAAGTTGTCGTGTTAACTTTTGAATATTTTCTGAAAGCCCCATTAAATGAGCATCACCACTATTTTCGGCATGCAAATTAAGTTGTGCTTGTATCGTAACTAATTCACTAACTAAATTAACAAGTTCATCTATTTTTGCAGATGACACACGAATACTTGATATTTTGTGTTCTTTTAGTTGAACTTTCTTTTTTTCGGCCTGCTCAACTTCTTGTTTTTCTTGGACCCAGGATACACTCTTCAACAGCTCACCTGTTAGTTTCTCCTCACCAGACTGTGCTCGTTCAACAAAATTCTCTAATTCCGGACGTTTTAAGATATTTCCTTTAGTGATTTCAGTAACCACCAAATCACATTCATCTTCCACAAAGATAAATACATCCTGAATTTCATTTTCAGGCTCGGTTGTGTTTAAGATAACATCCCAAGCTACAAAACAATCCTCAGGATTTAAATCCTCAATTTCAGGAATATTATCATCATAAGCAACTACTATTGCTTCACCTAATGCATGGAGATCGTCAAGCAAAAACAATGGATTGGTTCCATTTTGTAAAATATTGCTGTGAGGTATAATTTTTATTAAAAATGTCTTAGAGTCGTCATCTTCAACATCTTCAACAGTTTCAGCTACAGTTTCTTCAACTGCCTTTTCTCCAGGTAAATTAACAAATTGTTGAACCCTTGTAGTTAAAACGGCAAGCTCCTTTTTATCTTCAGAGTCTGTTAGATCACCAACATCAAGAAAATGTTTAATTTGATCAATTGCATTAAACGTTAATGAAATTAGATCATCAGTAACAGATAATTTCCCATTTCGAACCCAATCAAATACTGTCTCTAAATGATGAGTAAACTCACTTAAATCATTAAAGCCAAACATTGCACCTCCACCTTTTAAGGAGTGCATGGCTCTAAATATCCTCTCTATTATTTCTTTATCACCTTTATCATTCTCAAGTAACAATAATGCTTCTTCAAGATCATGAACATTATCCAGTGATTCTTCAACAAATTTTGCTCTGAACTTATCAATCATGCCTATGCATTTTTTGTAATTAAAGAATCAAAAAAACGTAAAGTATCATTTACGTCATTCTTATTTATTTGATGTTGTTGAGTTTGTAGGAGCTCCGATTTTATAACGGGTATTAATTTTTGCGTATTTGAAATAATTTCACTTGAAGAAGCAATACTACCATCCCTTAAACCACTGAATACTAACTCCATTGGTTTAACAATATGATCTACACTCTCAATTCCTAACATTGGAGCAGTACCTTTTATATTGTGAGTAATAGCAAATACCTTTTCGATAATACAATCTTCTAATTCCCCCTTTTTCTCTTTGACAAGGTTTTCTATTATTTCTAAATCCTTAACAGAATCCTTTATAAAGGTCTCCTTAATTTTCTCAATCATCGTAATACTCTTGATATCGCACTAAGTAATTTGGCAGGAACAAATGGCTTAATAATCCAACCAGTAGCACCAGCTTGTTTAGCTTCCATTTTTTTTGCTGCTTGTGATTCTGTTGTTAAGAACAAAATCGGAATATGCTTATATGCATCTATTTCTCTAACTTTACGAATTAAACCTAAACCATCAAGGTTTGGCATATGTAGGTCTGTAATTATAATATCAATGGTTCTTCCATCCAAGAATTGTAAGGCATCTTCACCATCAACACCAACCAATACATCATAACCTTCGTTTTGTAGAGTAAAGTTAACAACTTCCCTAATACTTTCTGAGTCATCAACAATAAGAACTGTCTTAGCCATAATTAGTTAAAATTAATTTCTATAGTTTAAATAGATTGTTAAATCCAGCATTTAATATTAATCCATGAATCTCTTCACTAAACATCCCCTCAATTGTACATTCTTTACCTTTATTTTCAATTGATTTTTTTAATGAACTAATCAATTGAATAAAGGTAATATCGATTGATGATGGATTTGTAATATGAATATCTAAATTATTTGAAAAATCAACAGCATTCAAAATACTTTCTCTGATTTTACCAATATGATTTATTATAAGCTCACCAGAGATTAACATTTTACTCTGATTTTTATCGTGTTTAACATCAACTGAGAATGCTGTATCCATAATAATATTTTATTATAAATTTAAAATTTCTCGTAGTTATCAAAATCTTTATCCAAGTTAATAATATCACCTTTGGTTGATACATTAGCTTTCTTTTCATGATTATTTTTAGGAGTTACTTCTGTTTCTTCAAAAGTTACTTCTGTTTCAATCTTTTCCTGCTTAACAACTACATGTTCTTCTTCCTCACCAATAGTAAAGAAACTAACTGCTTCTTTTAAACTATCAGCTAATACAGCAAGTTGCTCGGCACTTTGTGTTAACTCATCAGATGATGATGCATTTTCCTGAGTAATAAGATTCAGGTTTTGCATTGCCATATTAATTTGCTCAGCTCCGGTTTTTTGCTCTAAACTGGCAGCTGAAATTTCTTTAATTAATTGTGTTGTCTTTTCAATATCTGGAACTAATAATCTTGATTTTTCTCCAGCTTCTTGAGAAACTTTCAAACCACCATTTACTAAATTATGTATTTCATCAGCAGCAAATTTACTACGTTCGGCCAATTTACGTACTTCGGCAGCTACTACTGAAAAACCTCTGCCATGCTCTCCAGCTCTGGCAGCTTCTACAGCAGCATTTAATGCCAAAATATTAGTTTGAAATGCAATATCTCCAATTATTGTAATTTTTTCTGCCACACTCTTCATTGATGCAGCAGCTTCTGATGAGAGCTTATCAGCAACGTTTACATCCTTAGCTGTTTCAACTGTAATTTTTTCAGTTTCCACAGCATTTTCTGTATTTTGATCAATATTTGCTACCATCTCTTCAATAGATGTGGATACTTCTTCTGCTGAGGCAGCCTGATCTGCAGATCCTTTGGATAATTGTAATGAACTATCCTTAACATTACGACCACTAACCACTAAATCATTAGCATTTTCCTTAATTGAAAGTACAATACCTTTTAAGTTTGATGCCATCTTATTTAAAGCATCTGCTAATAGTCCTATTTCGTCTTGCTGATCAATTTCAAGTTCGGCAGTTAAATCACCTTGACCAATTGTTTGTGCAAAAGTCAAACCTTTATTTAATGGTTTTACAATACTAGTATACAAAACATAGGCACTAAATACAGCTACTGCAGCAAGAACAAAGATCATGATAATTACAAAAAAACCAAAGCCAGCAAAAGAATCATCCATATCCTTTAATGAAGATTCATTTAAACTATGAAAATTATTTTCTATAACTTCAAGATCTTTAATAATTTCAGAACCTAAATTGATTATTTCTCCATCTTCCTGAACCATAGGTTCAACTTCAAAAATAACCATTACATCATCGTAAGATTCAAAACTATTTAAACTTGACATCACATATTTTTGCTTTTCAAATAATGAATCTGTTTTATGTACTATTTGAGCAAAATTATCTTGATATTCTTGACTCCATTTTGGGGTAAGTATTTTTAAATCATTTACAAGATTAGGATAATCGTCTTTTATCAAAGTTTCTAATCTTTGCTTGTCTGAGGTGCCTGGTTGTCTATCTACAAAAACCCAACTTTTAATTAAAGATTTGGAATTATTTACCATATCCCTAAACTGCTGCAGTTTTTGCTCTGAAGGATTATAGATACCTGTAATTTCTTCACTTAAATCTCTACTATTATGCAAGGTTACGTAGGTAGAAACGCCATTAAAGATAATTGCTATTAAAATTAGCCCAAAACCTGCAAATAGTTTTTGGGCTATATTCAATTTAAACTTCATACTGTAATTTTTACTTTTTTATGGCAGCTGCCATATTTGCTAATTTTGAACTAATACTTAAGCCTAAAGACTGCGCATTGGCTTCGTCAACCTCAAACTTAAGGTTATTATCTCTGACTACAAAATTAATTACTGCTCCATGATCTGTTGCTCCCTCAGATTCTGTTATTATTAAGGAATTTTTCCCTAACTTATCTTTTAAGGTATCCGCATGACGTGAAAAATTGATATATGATGATACATATAATACCTGACAATCTGTAACTTCATCAACGTTACTAAATTGCTTAATAACTACATTTTGATAACCAAACTTTTTGCCTGCAGATTGCTGAGTCAACCAATTTGCAATTTTAGAGTTTTTTAATACACCAATTACAAAATCTCCTTGTTTTGCTTCTTCAGCCCAACCAATATAACGTATGAAATTTAAAGTAAATACCGACTTATATTTCTCTACTTGACTAAAACCAGTCAATGGTATAAGCACTAAAAAGAATAAAATTAAAATTTGTTTCCTCATAACACTCTATAAATATGTTTTTATTGTTTCCCTAAGCATTACTACGGTTAATAAAATATTAGGTTACCTTTTTTGTTTATAAAATGTTGAAAAGTCCATATCCTAAAAATAATTACTCACTTATAAATGGTAATGAAACATTATTACCATAACTTTGTCGGTACTTATAAATACTTGATTAATCAATGAGGAATTATAAAATTTTCTATTTACAGGAGGGAGCATCATTTGCGACAAGAGTTAAATCAACTTTTCTTGAAATTCAAACACAATTAGCGAATAAAACAGTCACTAAATTAGAAATACATATTCATTCAGATAATACTGATTCTTTTCGCGAAGAGTGTAAATTATTAAATGTAATAATAAAAGAATCATTTAAAAATAAAATTCCAGCTACTACTTTTATTTCAAATAATCCGGCAAATAATGAAGATGTACTAATTTCATGTCAATACTATTCAGACCAAAATGAAAAAATCAATTTCAAAAAAATACTTGACCATCATTATGTTACTATTGAACATAAAAATGGTGTTGAATTAATATCGGGTGGAATACATTTTAATGAAAACTCTATATTATTAAACATGCAAAGAGCTTTTGATTTTGCAGAACAGCTATTAATGGCTGAAGATATGAATTTTGGACACATCATTAGACAATGGGACTACATTCCTGCTATCAATGAAAATTCTGATTATGATGGAACACTCAAAAATAATTTGGAAATCTTTAATGAAGTAAAATCATTCTTCCTTGAAGAATCATTATATAAAAATGGGTATCCTTCTGTATCTGATAATGGAGTTTACCTAGGAGGTATTGTGATTGATTTTATGGCATTTAATAACTATAACTCATTTTCATCTATTAATATAGATTCTGATTACTATTTACCATTCTCTGATCAAGCCAAATATTTAAATATAGAAAACAGTGAGATTTGGATTTCCGGATCATGCCTAAACTATGATACTTCTAAGGATATTGAAAAGCAGACTTTAAAAGCTCTTGAAGAAACTTTTAAGTTAATAGATAATAAGTACATGAATGAATTAAACATTAATATCCCTGAACCATATAGTTTTAAAGATGGCTTTAAATTAATTAAAGCATATGTAAGACATGAATCTTATAATACAAAGGTGAAGGATATGATACATTCCGTACTACCCAGTGCGGAGTGTGTTATTATAAATACAGAATTCTACAACAAAAACAAACTTATTGAGATTGAATCATTTACTACACTGTAATTTTTAAAATAAGTTAATATTATTTATTTCTTGAGTAGGTTTTTCAATTTATAATAACTTCGCAACTCATTTTTATTATTTAATACAGATTGATAATGTGGATTCTGGTAGCGCGCACAATATTAAAAAATAGAATTTTCTTTTTAAGTCTTTTATTGGTCATCACTTCTTTTATGGCCTACAAGGCTGGTGATGTACAAATGTCATATCAATATGCTCCATTACTTCCGGAAGATGATCCGGCATATTTGGAATATGAAGCTTTTGAAAAACAATTTGGTAACGAAGGTAATTTAATGGTGATTGGTGTAACTGACCAAGATTTTTTTAAGCTTAATCATTTTAAACACTGGACTAGCTTTTCTAAGAAAGTATCAGAAATTAATGGAGTAACCTCCGTTCTATCTGCCACAGAGGCATATAATTTAATAAAGAATAAAGACGAGAAGCAATTTAAAATTGAGCAAGTTTTTAATACTAACATCAACTCTCAATATGAATTAGATTCACTTAAATCTTGTTTCTACAATTTGCCATTTTATGAGAGTACATTATATAATAAAAAGACGAATACATATTTAATGGCAATTACTTTAACTCCTGAGATTCTTCAAAGCCCAGAGCGAGTGGAGTTAATTAATAACATTAAAAAAGCTGGGGAAGACTATTCTTCGAAATCAAATAATGAATTACATTACTCAGGATTACCATATATTAGAGTAACAACAGCAGAAATGATTAAAAAGGAACTTAATATGTTTATTTTCCTTGCTCTTGGAGTTACTGCAGTAATTATGTTTTTGTTTTTCAGATCATTTAAGGTTGTTATGTTTTCAATGCTTGTTGTTGGTATTGCCGTAATTTGGGCTTTAGGAACACAGGCTTTGTTTGGATATAAAATTACTATTCTTACTGGAATGATTCCTCCTTTAATTATTGTAATCGGCATTCCAAACTCAGTATTCTTGCTGAATAAATATCATCAGGAATATAAAAAGCATGGTAATAAAATTAAAGCACTTCAAAGAGTTATATGTAAAATTGGTAATGCTACTTTTTTAACCAATTTAACTACAGCATCTGGTTTTGCAACATTTATTTTTACCAGTAGTAAAATTCTTGTTGAATTTGGAATCATTGCAGCCATTAACATTATTGGTGTATTTTTTCTTTCGCTACTTTTAATTCCTATTATTTTTAGCTTTCTATCTGAACCAAAAGAAAGACACCTTAACCATTTAGAAAGCAAGGCAGTTAATAAAATAGTTGATAAGCTTGTTCATATCTCATTAAACCATAGAACTAAAGTATATATCATAGGAGGCGTAATGATTGTTTTGGGATTTATTGGTATATCAATGATAAAAACAACAGGTTTTATGTTGGATGACATACCACATGAAGATCCTCTTTATATCGATTTAAAATATTTTGAAGAAAACTTTGATGGATTAATGCCTCTTGAGATCATGATTGATACTCAAAAACCTAACGGAGTACTAAAATCTAGCAATCTGAAGAAAATGGATAAATTCCATCAGGAATTGGCTAGTCATCCTGAAATATCTAAAGCCATATCACTATCTGAAGTTGTTAAATTTGCACGTCAGGGTTTCTACAATGGTAATAAAAAGTATTTTGGTATTCCAAGTAATCAAGAAAGGAATTTTTTACTTTCTTATGTTGCTAATAGTAAAGGCGACCAACAACAAATAATAAGTACTTTTATTGATTCAACAAAAGCGAAAACACGACTTAGTTTTAGGTTAAAAGACATTGGTACAACCAGAATGACGGAACTTTATGATCATGTGGTTAAAAGTTTAGGCGAATATTTCCCTAATGAAAAATATTATACATATGTTACTGGAGCAAGTGTTTTGTTTTTTAAAGGAACAAAGTACTTAATACATAACTTGTTTGTAAGTTTATTTCTGGCCATTATTTTAATTGCATCTTTTATGGCATGGATGTTTTCATCTAAAAGAATGGTTCTTGTTTCACTTATTCCTAACCTAATTCCATTAATCATGACTGCGGCTTTAATGGGATATTTTTCAATACCGATTAAGCCGTCAACCATATTGGTTTTTAGTATTGCCTTTGGGATCTCAGTAGATGATACTATTCACTATTTAGCTAAATACCGACAGGAATTAAGCGAAACTAACTGGAGTATTAAAGCTGCGGTTGTTTTAGCTTTAAAAGAAACTGGAGTAAGTATGATTTATACCTCAATAATATTATTCTTTGGTTTTGGTATTTTTGGTTTTTCAGAATTTGGAGGAACTGTCGCCTTAGGTGTATTAGTTGCTGTTACATTGTTAATAGCGCTTTTCTCTAATTTAATTTTATTACCTTCAATTTTACTAACGCTTGAAAAACTAATTACCAATAAATCGTTTAAAGAACCATTATTACATATTTATAATGAAGATGAAGATATTGAGTTAGAGGAGTTAAAAATTGAAAAGAAATCAAAAGATCAAAAATAAATGTTATCGATAAATCAGGTTCAAGAACTTATTAAAAGTGAAATAGAACAAACAAACTTCATTAAAACACCTACTAATTTATACGAACCTATTGAGTATACAATGGAAATGGGTGGTAAAAGAATTAGGCCCTTGATGTGTTTAATGGCCACACAACTTTTTAATGGAGACATTCAAAAAGCTTTAAAACCTGCTCTTGGACTTGAAATATTTCACAACTTCACATTGCTTCATGATGATATTATGGATAATGCTGATGTGAGACGTAACAAACCAACAGTTCATAAAAAATGGAACGAAAATGTAGGCATTCTTTCAGGTGATGCTATGCTGATTAATGCCTATCAATACATCACTCAAAGTGAAAACGATGTATTACCTGACTTATTAAAACTATTTAATGATGTTGCATTAGGCGTTTGTGAAGGACAACAATATGACATGGACTATGAAGATAGGGAAGATGTTACTGTTGATGAATACATTGAAATGATTAGGCTTAAAACTGCTATATTATTAGCTGGAAGTTTAAAGGCTGGTGCGATACTTGCAAAAGCCACTGAAAAAGATGCAGATTTAATATACCAATTCGGTATTAATATAGGTATTGCATTTCAACTTCAGGATGATTATTTAGATAGTTTTGGAGACCAAAAAACCTTTGGAAAAAGGATAGGAGGCGATATTATTGCCAATAAAAAAACATTTTTACTAATTACTGCCCTTAATAATGCAACCTTTGAGGACAAACAAACGTTAAAAAGTTGGATTGATGCAAAAGACTTTGACGAACAAGAAAAAATAGACGCAGTCAAAGCAATCTTCATCAAAAATTTGGTAGATGAATCTTCCCAAAAATTAATGGAAGAGTATTACAATCATGCTATGAACAACATCAGCCAAATAAACGGTAATGAAAAAATTAAAAACGAATTAATAGATTTTGCAAAAAATCTTATGCAAAGAATTAACTAATTATTACTAAAATAATTTGTAACTTTTTGCCCAATTCAAAATATTTTCGATATCTCATGGAACAATTAGAAGGGAAAATTATACAGGTTGTTGGACCTGTAATCGACGTAAGTTTTGTCTTAAAAGACCAGGAACTTCCTAATATTTTAGACGCTCTGGAAATTACACGTGACAATGGAGAGATAATTACAATAGAATGCCAACAACATATTGGAGAAAACACAATTAGATGTATCTCAATGGATGCAACTGATGGTTTAGTTAGAGGTATGAAGGTAATTCCTACTGGTCAACCAATAATGATGCCCCCTGGGAACTCAGTACGCGGACGACTTTTAAGTGTTACAGGAGCAGCCATTGATGGTATAGGAAATGTTGATAAAACTAATGGTGTTCCTATTCATAGAGAACCTCCAAAATTTGAAGATTTATCAACTGAAAGTGAAATTCTTTTTACAGGTATTAAAGTAGTTGATTTAATTGAACCTTACGCAAAAGGAGGTAAAATTGGTTTATTTGGTGGAGCCGGTGTTGGAAAAACAGTTTTAATTCAAGAATTAATCAATAATATTGCTAAAGGTTATGATGGTTTATCTGTATTTGCAGGCGTGGGTGAACGAACTCGTGAAGGAAATGACCTTTTACGAGAAATGATCGAAGCAGGAATTGTAAACTACGGCGAAGAATTTAAAAAGAGTATGGAAGAAGGTAGCTGGGATTTATCCAAAGTAGATAAAAAAGCTTTAGATGAATCACAGGTAACTATGGTTTTCGGTCAAATGAATGAACCACCTGGTGCACGTGCCAGAGTTGCTTTATCAGGATTAAGTATTGCTGAAAGTTTTAGAGATGGTGATGGTTCGGGTGCCGGTAAAGATATTTTATTATTCGTTGATAATATTTTCCGTTTTACCCAAGCAGGTTCAGAAGTTTCTGCCCTTTTAGGTCGTATGCCATCTGCAGTAGGATACCAGCCTACTCTATCTTCGGAAATGGGTGAATTACAAGAAAGAATTACTTCTACTAAAAATGGTTCTATTACTTCTGTTCAAGCAGTATATGTACCAGCAGATGATTTAACAGACCCTGCTCCGGCTACAACATTTACTCACTTAGATGCCACAACTGTATTAAGCCGTAAAATAGCTGAGTTAGGTATTTATCCTGCAGTAGATCCATTGGATTCAACATCAAGGATTCTGACTCCAGAAATTGTTGGAGAAAAACACTATAAAACTGCACAAAGAGTAAAAGAAATTTTACAGCGATATAAAGAACTTCAAGATATTATTGCCATTCTTGGTATGGAAGAATTATCTGAAGAAGACAAACTTGTTGTACATAGAGCCAGAAGGGTACAAAGATTCTTATCTCAACCTTTCCATGTTGCCGAGCAATTTACTGGTTTAAAAGGTACTTTTGTTAGTATTGAAGATACTATCAAAGGATTTAATATGATTATTGATGGTGAAGTTGATAAATATCCTGAAGCCGCTTTTAACCTAGTTGGTACAATAGAAGAAGCTATTGAGAAAGGTGAAAAATTACTTGCTGAAGCTAAATAATTATGGATTTAAATTTAGAAATTATTACACCTCAAAAGATACTTTATTCGGCTGATATTGGACTTGTTTCATTACCCGGAATAAATGGAAACTTTACCGTTCTCAAAAATCACGCAGCCATTATTTCTAAATTGGTTAAAGGAAAAATAAGAGTTATAGGTAAAGATGGTAAGGAAAGTATTTTTAATTGTGATTCTGGCATTTTCGAATGTAAAGACAACAAAGCAACTATACTTATTGGTTCAATTAGAGACTAAGAATATTTAATAAATAAACAGAAAAACCGTTATCATTTATGATATCGGTTTTTTGCATTAATAAAGGTTATTGTGAAAAAGGTTCTTATTATACGTTTAAGTTCAATTGGTGATATTATTCAATGTATGTCAATTACAGGTGGTTTCAAAAATCATTATCCCGATTGTGAAATACATTGGATTGTTCGTAAAGACTTGGCTTCATTACTTAAAATTGATCCCAGAATAGACGAGTTAATTGAATTTGATCGAAAACTTGGTATGATGGGCTTAATTAAGCTTGCTTTTAAACTAAGAAAAGTAGGTTTTACACACGTTTATGATGCCCATAGCAATATCCGATCTAACATTTTGAAAATAATTCTTCGTCCTTTTACAATAGGACCTAAATTGATAACCCGAAGAAAAAATAGACTTAAACGTTTTTTACTATTTAAATTCAGAATCAATCTCTTACCAAAACCTTTTAGGGCATTTGAGTCATTTAGATTACCATTGAAAAAATGGGGAATATTAAATTTCTTTACGCTACATGATAATTGGGTTTTCCCAAAAGAAACAGAAAAAAATTGTACTGAATTATTAAAAGATCAACCATTAAAAACAATTACTTTAGTTCCTTCAGCAGCATGGGAATTAAAAAGATGGCCTGTTGAATATTGGAAAAAACTTGTATCACTGTTGCCTGATTATCATTTTACTATTCTTGCAGGACCTACAGATTCTTTTTGTGAAGAAATTGTTTCAGCAGATCCGAATCGTGTACTTAATTTAGCAGGTAAAACCTCATTATTAGAAAGTTTCTGTGTTACAGCAAAATCTAAATATGTGGTAAGTGGTGATACCGGTTTTTTACATGCTGCGGATCTATTTAACATTCCTGGTTGTGCTATTATTGGACCAACTGCCTTTGGATATCCTACTGGAGTAAATATGAAAATATTTGAAAGGAATTTACCTTGTCAACCATGCAGTAAACATGGAAATACTAAATGCAAATTGAGTGAAATAAAAAAGTGTTTGGTAGATATTACTCCAGAACAAATAGTTAATGAAATTAAAGCTAATGAAAAATATTTTAATTTGTAATAGGATTTAAAATGGCAGCATTATTTTCAAAAAGAATAATAGGAAAACATAAAAACAATAAATTACTCTATTATTTACATGGTTACTTTGTAATGTGGTTTAATTCTGCATACAAAGCCAGAAAATTAGATAAAGAATTAAAATTATTAAATAGGTTTGATAAAAATTATATTTCTGACAGACTTAATTATTATAATAAATTATCAAATAAAACTACATTAAAAAACTATATCCAATTAGGCAATTTTAAATATACTGGAGAATTTAAAACATATTATTTAGACACATTTAAATTCATAAAATATTTTAATCCAAAAGAAAAATTATCATACGTATTTGGAGATGTTACACACATACCAGAACAACCAACAATTGTAAAAAGTCGACCCATAAAAGGAGACAATACAAATTCTATTCTTCTTAATTTAAATAAAGTCAGACATTTTGTTTTTGTAAACGATCAAATTCCATATATAAATAAAAAAGACCTCTTAATTTGGAGAGGTAAAGTAATTGCTAACAGAATGCCACAAAGATATCAGTTTTTCCAAACTCATTTTGAAAATAATAAATGCGATATAGGCGCTGTAAATAGCAATGTAAACCCTAAAATTTGGATAAAACCAAGATTAACAATAGATGAACAACTCCAATATAAATTTATATTATCCTTAGAAGGAAATGATGTAGCAACAAATTTAAAATGGATTATGTCATCTAATTCTGTAGCCGTAATGCCAAAACCCAAATACGAAACTTGGTTTATGGAAGGGACTTTAATTCCTGATTTTCATTATATATGTATAAAAGACGACTTTTCTGATCTAAATGAAAAGTTAGAATACTATACAAAAAATCCAGAAAAAACTGCAGAAATTATTAATAATTCAAATATCTACATTAATCAGTTTAAAAATAAAAAAAGAGAAAAATTAATATCATTACTGGTTCTAAATAAGTATTTTGATATGATTAAATAATTACAATTTTAATTGACAACATTATTTATTACTAAAAAAGAACAAGTATTTAATCTATATTTGTCATACAAAAACATATAGAAGATTAATGAGATTTCAAATAAACCCAAAATTTAAAGAATTAGAAGATTTCTTAATTTCCTTACCTAAAGATTTTTATACTACAGGAGAGTCTATTTATAGTGGACGAAATGAAATTAAAGTTTTTAATTATAAGGGATACAAAATCAATGTAAAATCTTTTAAAATACCTCATTTTATAAACAAAGTTGCATATGCTTGGATCAGAGGATCGAAAGCCAGACATTCGTATGAATATGCACTAAAAATGCGCAAAGTAGGTGCAGAAACACCTGAACCAATAGGTTATGTTGAAGTATTAAAAAAAGGATTATTTAATAAAAGTTATTATATCAGTGTTCACCATAATTACGATTTCACTATTAGAGATTTAATTGGCTTTGAATTTGAGGACAAGGATAATATTCTCAGACAATTTGCACAGTACACTTATGAGAAACTTCACAAAAATAAAATACATCATTTAGACTATTCAAGAGGTAATATCTTAATAAAAAAACTTATTAATAATAAATATAGTTTTAGTGTTGTTGATATAAACAGAATGAAATTTGAAAAAATGCCTTACTTAAAAGGATTAAAGAATTTTCGTCAAATATGGGCAAGTGAAGAAGAATTAGAAATAGTGGCAAGAGAGTATGCCAAATTAAATGGTGAAAATGAACAGGAAGCATGTAATTTATTAATTCATTTTGATAAAAAACATAAAGAGAAAATAAACAAAAAGGCTCAATTCAAGAAAAAGATTAAATTTTTAAAGAATATTTAATTTCACTTTTTTCTTATAAACTTGAAAAACCAATTAGTAATGTATTATATAGCACGAAATTATAGGTCAAAATTTAACGCTGCAGGTAAAGCAAAAATGGACTGTGAGAACATTTTAAAAGAAAGTGGTTGGAAAAATATTGGCTTTAGACAAACTTGGGTATCAAACGCTGTTCTTGGTACTCTTATAAGTGCTATTGGAATAACATTAGCTTTAATCAGACTAAAACCTAAAAGCTTATTATGTTTGCAATATCCATTAAATAAATTTTATAAATATATATTATGGGGTGCAACATTAAAAAAATGTACCATTATTACAATTGTTCATGATGTATATAATTTAAAAGGAAAGCTGTATAAAAGTCCTCATGAATTACAATTACTATCAAAATCTGATAGTCTTATATTGCATAATAAAACAATGTGTAATTGGTTTGAACAACAAAACATTAAAGCAAACCTAATTGAATTAGATATTTTTGATTACCTGCATACACCAACAATTAATATCCAAAAAAATGAAGTAGATCCTAGTAAGTACAGAATAGTATTTGCTGGTAATATGGGAAAATTTGTTTATATGTTAGATCATTTAGAACGAGGAAATTATAAATTTGATTTATATGGAATCGGTTTCAACAAGGATTTAATTAAAGATCCAAATAATACCATACTTGATTATAAAGGTTTCTTTAAATCTAACGAGGTTATTGATTATATAGATGGTGATTTTGGTCTTGTTTGGTATGGGGATTCTCTTGACTCATGTGATGGATCAGCAGGACAATATTTAAAATATAATAATCCACATAAACTATCACTATATATTCAATGCGAAATGCCAATTATAATTTGGAATAAAGCAGGAATGGCTAATTTTGTAATTGAAAATAACATAGGAATTACAATAAGTTCTTTAGATGAACTTAAAGAAATACTAACATCTCTATCAAAAGAGGATTTCAATACAATGAAAAATAACGTTTCTAATATTAAAAATAAAATATCAAAAGGATATTATTTAAAAACAGCTATAAGTAATGCTATAAAGCTAACTAGATAAATGATTTTGAATAATATTTAAAATCATTTATTTAGTTCATACTGACATAGCTTTAAAGCTGCTTCAACTGTATCATCCATGTCATAGTATTTATACTCAGCTAATCTACCTCCAAATAAATATTTATCACTGATTTTATTAGCCAACTCTTTATATGAAAAATATAAAGAGTTATTATGATCGTTATTTAAAGGATAATATGGTTCATTATCTTTACTAAATTCGTGAGGATATTCTCTTGTTATTACAGTCTTTAACTGCTTACCAAATTCAAAATGTTTATGTTCAATAATTCTAGTATATGGAGTTTCTTTATCTGTATAATTAACAACTGCATTTCCTTGATAGTTATCATTATTAATTATTTCATTTTCAAAATGTAAGCTTCTATATTCTAATTTTCCATATTCAAAATTAAAAAATTCATCAATTTTACCAGTAAATAAAACTTTATCAGCAATTTGATTTAAGTTATCTCTATCAGTAAAATAATTTGTATCAGTTTTATATTCAATACCATCTAATAATTTACTTATAAGCTTATTATAACCTCCTATTGGTATTCCTTGATATAAATCATCAAAATAATTATTATCAAAATTAAATCGAAAAGGTAAGCGTTTAATAATAAAGGCTGGAATTTGATTTGCCGATCTTCCCCATTGTTTTTCTGTATAGCCTTTAATCAATTTTTCATATATATCTCTTCCTCCAAGATATAATGCCTGTTCCTCAAGATTATTTGGCTCAATATTAGCAAATTCACTTCTTTGTTCTTCAATCTTCTCTTTTGCCTCTTCAGGTGTAATTACGCCCCAAAGTTGATAAAAAGTATTCATATTAAAAGGTAAGTTATATAATTTACCATTATAATTTGCAATTGGAGAATTAGTATATCTATTAAATTCAACAAATTGATTTACATAATTCCACACCTCTTTATTACTTGTATGAAAAATATGAGCTCCATATTTATGAACATTAATACCTTCAACCTCTTCGCAATATAAATTACCTCCTAGATGATTTCTTTTATCTATTACTAAAACTTTAAACCCTTTTTTCATTGCCTCATAAGCAAATATAGCACCAAATAAACCGGCCCCAACTACAAGATAATCATATTGTTTCAAACCCATTCTTTATTAAATAAATAAAACAAAAAGTAATTACTAAAAAACCATTACTTTTAATCTAAGTGATTGATACAAATATATAATTATTAATTTCAAAATACCTTTTATTTATTAACGCTGATTATCTTTACGACCATAATCTAAAATGCAATTTATTTTGATGAAAACTAACTACTGTTATATAACAAAAAATTACCAATCCCCGAGAAGTGCAGCGAGTAAAGCAAAGATTGATTGTGAAGATATTTTAAAACAAAATAGTTTTAAAAACATTGGTCTTCCAAGAACAATTATTCCTAATTCAATTACCAGCTTTATACTAACATTAACAGGAACTATTATCGGTATTGTAAGAATAAAAAAAAATAGTACTATTTGTATACAATATCCATTAAAAAAGTATTATCATTTTATAGTAATAATCGCTAAACTTAAAAAATGTAAGATTATTACAATTATTCATGATTTAAGGTCATCAAGAAAAAGAAAAATCAGTATTAAAGATGAAATTTCATTATTTAATAAAAACAACTTAATTATATCTCACAACCACAAAATGACCAAATGGCTATGTAACAATGGATTAAAAACTCAAATAATAAATTTAGAGATATTTGATTACTTAGGTTCTAATAAACAAATAGTTCGAAAATATCCTTCAAATAAGGTGTTTGAAATTGTTTATGCTGGTGTTTTAGCTCAATCAAAAAATGGTTTTATTTACGATTTGTCAGCATTAGATTCTTCAAACTTTTGTTTCAATTTATATGGTGTCGGATTTGACAAAAATAGATTAAAACCAAGCTCAAATCTTAACTATAAAGGTTCATTTACAGCTGATAAAATTATAGATGAATTAAAAGGTCATTTTGGTTTAGTATGGGATGGTGATTCATATAATGAATGTAGTGGAAATTTTGGTAATTACTTAAAAATAAATAATCCACATAAAACATCTTTATATTTGCGTGCTGGACTACCAGTTATAATTTGGGATAAAGCAGCATTATCAGACTTTATTATAAAACATAATATAGGAATAGCAGTATCATCATTAAAAGAACTAAAAGAAAAATTAGCTGATATTAATTCAGAAAAATATTATGAAATGCAAAAAAATTCAATAATAATTGGAGAAAAACTTAAAAACGGATTCTATCTGAAAAAGGTTATTAAGCAATTTATATAAACTTTAATCAAGCATTATTTACTTATGACTTTATATAAAAAAGTGCTATTTGTTTTAATTATAATAAACAGTAACTTGTTATTCATATCTGCACAATATAAATTGAATTTTAATATTCAATCACAATATAATTTTTCTTCAAAAAGTAATTTACTTCCATTATATCAGTATTCAAATAAATGGGGTATTATTGATCCATTTGAGCAATCTCAAGTATTACTATTAGCAAATACAAAGTACAACTTACTTACAAAAAAAAATATTCAGATAAATACAGGTATTTCAGGTGTGCTAAAAGATCAAAAAAATGACAGCTTTTTACATGAAGCATATATTAACACCAATATTTATAATATAATCAATATTTGTATAGGTAAACAAGCTTTCTCGCCCATTTCATATAATGATAATTTAACTACTGGAGGCTTTATGAGAAACGCTAATGCACGTCCTATACCAAGAGTTCAAATTGGTATGTTTAAATATGTACCAGTTAAAATATTAAATAATGCTATTGAAATAAAAGGTGGTCTTTCACATGGAATTTTAAATGACAATAGAACTGAAACAGGAAAATATAATAGTGCTGATAATGTTCAAGTACATGAAAAATGGTTTTATGTTCGTTTAGGAGGAGAGAAAGCTATAAAACCTTATCTAGGATTATTTCATGCAGCATTATTAGGAGGAAAACGCTCAAACGGAACTAAAATACTAATAGACTATTGGGCAACATTTTTAGGAAGTGGATCAAATAAATTGGGTGGAGGAGAGGCAACTAATGCAGCTGGTGCACATGATGGATTTTGGGACTTTGGGATTAATTATATCAATGAAAAAGCGGATATTCATTTTTATATACAAAAACCCTATGCTGATAAAACCGGATTAATGTTATACAATTTAAGAAATAAAGATTACAAAATAGGAATATTAGCCAATATAAAAGACAGTAAACTAATAAATAAATTTTCAATAGAACTTATTAAAACAGATGTACAATCAGGTTATGGACTACCTGACCCTCTATACCCTAACTCAAACACAATTATTTGGTTGAGAAACGATGTAAAAAAATATAACAATGATTATGATGCGTTTATGTTAGATGTTTTTGGAGAAGTAACGCAAGGTTATGATTATTATAAAACTAAAACATATTTAGAGCAAAACTATAACCATGGTCACAGATATGGGGAACGTGATGATTATAATAATAATGGTACATATTATAATGCATGGACTTATGATGGATTAACAATGGGACTTCCTCTATACCATACACAATGGCAATCGAAAAAATATGCTCAAAATTGGGAATCAAATGATTATGTAGTTTTTTCAAATAACAGAATTAAGGGAATACATATAGGACTTGAAGGAGAATTACTTTATGGATTAAAATATTTACTAAAATCAACTTATACTCAAAATTTAGGTACGTATGGAGAGGAATTTGTAAGACGATACAGTTGGAAGGAAGATCCTAACTTCTACTATAAAGGAGGCAAGAATGAAATATATACGTACCTTAACTTGAACTATATAAGTAAAAAATGGAAATATCTTACACTCAATACATCCTTTGCTTATGATGCAGGAGATTTGTATCATTCTTTTGGATGGCAGATTGGTGTTGATATTAAATTGTAATTTCAAAAAAGATAACTATGTGTAAAATATCTATAATCGCGCCAGTATATAACATTGAAAAATATCTTGATGAATGCTTTAAAAGCATTCAAAATCAAACATTAAAAGACTTTGAAGTTTTATGCATTGAAGATTGTTCTACCGATAATTCTAAAAGTATAATTAAAAAATACGTTCAAATCGATAACAGGTTTAAGCTTATTGAAAATTCATACAATAAAGGTGTTGGGGCAAGCAGAAATATTGGAATTGAAAATGCCACTGGAGAATATATATTTTTTATTGATCCTGATGACGTAATTCTTTCTAATTGTTTAGATATTCTATACAGTACTGCAAAACAAAAAAAATCATTTATAACGTGTTGTAATGTTTTGATGTGGTGGGAGGATGATTCAAAAACAAAATTTAAAGTAAGACATAAGCGCAGATATAGATGGAATAAATTAAAAGATAAAAACTTCGAAGCATTAAATAGAGTAATTTGGAATAAACTATACAGGAGAAGTATTTTTGATAATCCTGATATACGATTTATTGAAAATGTATATCATGAAGATATTGATTTCTATTGGAAATGTTTTGTTAACTATCCTAAAGCATATGTTATAAGAAAAAAATTATATCTATACAGACAAAGAGTAAACTCTTTTATGAGTTGTAGTAAACCGGATGATTTTTTCAAAAATCACGCATTTATTTTAAATAATATATTTAACTACCTTAATAAAACTAATAAATATTCAACCTATCAAAATTCCTTTAAAAAAAGAGTTAAGCAGTTTATTGGAGATGCTCATAATAAATCAATGCAAGATTATAATTACTTATATAAAAACTTAAATAATGAATTAAAACAACTAGTTGACAAAATAACTATTACCGAAAATAGTTAGGTTTAAGAGTTAAATAATCACATATTTTTTTCCATTGTATATCATTCATATTATTATTAACATTTATGACCCTAAGTCCATCCTTTTGAGTATTTGGTATAGTTATGGGATTAGGATAAAAACTTCCACCTGTGGCAACTTCAGTATTTACCATAAAGGAACAAGCTTTCAACCATAAATCATCAGCACCTAAACATAACTTAAAAATTTTTTCAACATCAAATAACACATCTGTATTTATAAGTTTAGGCGGATATAAAACTCCGCCAATTCCAACAGCTAAAAATTGCTTGGAATGAATAAATTCTTTACTCTTAATGTTTGTCCATTTAACATATGATAAAAATTGATCCTTATCAACTTCAATTTTTTTAATAATATTAGCACATATAGCATTAGGAAATCTTTTATGTATAGATAACAACCTTTCAATTGTATTGGGATAGTAAATAATATCATCATCCATAGTTACAATTATTTCTTCTGGGTATTCTTTAAATGCATAAAAGTATTTCTTATGTGATTTCAAATTTTCTTCTACAAATCTTATTTCAACATTATAACGAAGCATTTTTTTTAAGCTAGCAGGAAGGGAATCTAATTCGTCTGGAAACTCTTCCTTTGATAACCATATTAATATTTTTTTAGGAGGAAAAGATTGATTTAAAATAGATCTAATTGTAATATGTAATTTACTAATACGCTTAGGATAACTTGTAATAGAAACTATAATATCAGATTGAAATTTAATACTTTTTATTATTTTATTAGAATATATATTTTTATTAATAAAAATAAATTTACTAAACTCTTTCAAAACCTTCCATGGAATCGACATTATGTGACGGTGAAAAAATCCTTTATCTCTATGTTTTAATACTTTTTCAGATACCTTAAAATACAAGAGTGCCATAATACTATAATAAAAAATAAAGTTATTTTATTTTACCAACTCAAAATACTTCTTAATCACTAATAAAGATATAAATTTTTCATGTTTTTTATTCTTAAATTGATTTGCATATTCATTAGCATTTTTAATTATTTGAAGTGTTTTATCAGGATTTTGCATATAGTAGTTCAACTTTTCATTCAAATCAGAATAATCATTTTTTATACATATATAATGAACATCCGGTATTAAAGTTCCTTCCATAAACCAGGTTTCATATTCAGGTTTAGGCATTACTGCGACAGAGTTAGAAGACATAATCCATTTTAAATTAGTTGCTACATCATGACCTTCTATACTTAAAATAAACTTATATTTTAACTGTTCTTTAATAGTAATCTTATCTTTAAACCATTCTTTTCGCTTAAATTTTCTTGATGTTACTCCAATATCGCATAAGGGATTATTAAAATGGTATTCTAATAAACTAATCCTTTTAATTTTAGTATCCGTAACATCACCTCTCCACACGGCTCTATCAAGTTTATCAGAAAATTTAATTTTATCCTTGATAAAACCATAATGTCTAATCTTATTTAATTTTAATAATACAGAATTATTATTTTCACTATTAGATTTAATTGGGCGACTTTTAACAAATGATGGTTCACTTGGTATATCTACAACATCTCCAAATACATATGAAAACTTATTATTAACATTAAAATATTTAGTTAAATTATAAGTATCAAAGTAATAGACAGAAAATTTATGTCGAAATTTAAAATCTCTAATTAATGTACCATTTCTAAGTGTAAAAGAATCCTCTAGTTTATTATAATAGTTAACTCTTTTATATATATAATCACTATCAGATGTACTCTTACTATTTATAATAGAAACCAATCTTCTTTTATAAAAAGATTGTGGAACAGAATATAAAATAAAGTTTTTGATGTAAAATAAATTTTTTGATGTACTAACTCTTGTTAATAATATCTTTCGATACTTATCTTTTAATCTTGCTCTTGAAATCATATATTAATAAAACAGTTTGTTAATACTATTAACCTAAATACAATATTAAATTATTGACTTAAACCACCTATAAATAATGATTTTCAAACAAATATAACGCAGAAAATCCATATTTTAAGGTGACTTTTAATAAAATAATAATCCACTTTGTTAAATTATTTTTGCATAACTAACCATGCAAAAAAATTTACTTTGTATACCAGCATTGAAATAATTTTTTAGCTCTTTAGTATTAATCGAACTCAGGTTATTATAAACCTAAAGATCAAAATAAATGAATATTAGTATTAAATACAAAGGAAAGAAATTTTGTTATTTAAATATCTATTAAACCTATTAAATTAAGTAAAGTTATTATAAACTTAAAAGTGAACAATTTAATTATATATTTTTGCACTGTTAAAACATTATAAATGAAAAGAGAAGATTTTGAAATAATGGCTCCTGTAGGATCCTATGAATCATTACGAGCAGCTATTAAAGGTGGAGCAAATTCAGTTTACTTTGGTATTGAGGGATTAAATATGAGATCCAGATCATCAAATAACTTTACAGTTGATGATTTACATGAGATTGTGAGAATTTCTAAGGAAAATAATGTAAGAACTTATTTAACGGTAAATACAGTACTTTATGATCAGGATTTAAACCTGATGAAAAAAGTAATAATAGCAGCAAAAGAAGCAGAATTAAGTGCTGTTATTGCATCTGATGTTGCAGCTATTTCATTTGCTAAACAAATTGGTGTGGAAGTACATTTAAGTACTCAATTAAATATTTCGAATATTGAAGCTTTAAAATTTTATGCCAAGTTTGCTGATGTTGTAGTTTTAGCCCGAGAATTAAATTTAGATCAGGTAGCTCAAATATATCATGAAATAGAACTACAACAAATTAAAGGCCCCAATGGTAAATTGATTCAAATTGAAATGTTTAGCCACGGTGCTTTATGTATGGCTGTTTCTGGTAAATGTTACATGAGTCTTCATAATACAGATCATTCTGCAAACAGAGGTGCATGCCTTCAAACTTGTAGAAGAAGTTATATTGTTACTGATAAAGATACAGGTCAGGAGCTTGAAATTGATAACGAATACATCATGTCACCTAAAGATTTAAAAACCATACATTTCTTAAATAAAATGGTTGATGCTGGTGTACGTGTATTCAAAATTGAAGGTAGAGCCAGGGGGCCTGAATATGTTCATACTGTAGTAAAAGCCTATAATGAAGCTCTAAATACAATACTTGATGGATCTTTTGATGAAGATAAAATTAATGAATGGAATGAGGAATTAAGTACGGTTTTTAATCGTGGTTTTTGGGATGGTTATTATTTAGGCCAAAAGCTAGGAGAGTGGAGTCATAAATACGGAAACAGAGCTACCAAACGAAAAATGTATATTGGTAAAGGTACCAACTACTTCCCAAAAATTGGAGTTGCTGAGTTTTTAATGGAAACTAAAGATCTTAAAGTAGGTGATGAAATTTTAATTACAGGACCAACCACTGGTATTGTAAAAATGATAGTTCCTGAAATTAGAGTAGATTTAAAAGAAGTTGAACAAACAGTTAAAGGAGAACGTTTTTCAATGCCAGTACCTGAAAAAATAAGACGGTCAGATAAATTATATAAGATGATTCCAGCTCATCCATCATTAGATCAATAAAATAATAAACATAAACAAGAAAACGAAAAAAATGGAATACATAGGCAACATAGAAAAAATGTTAACACAATTAGATGATAATGTAAAATACATTTTACCAATAGGGGAGGAGCAGATTGAAATGAATCAATTTATTGGTAAAACAATTTCATTACAATTTCAAAATCAAATAAACTGTGTTGCCTGCGGTAAAAAAACAAATAAATCTTTTGCTCAAGGCTTTTGTTTTAATTGTTTTAGTTCGGCGCCAGAAGCTAGTGAATGTATATTGCATCCAGATAAATGTCAGGCCCATTTAGGTATAAGCCGAAATATGCAATGGTCTATTAACCATTGTCTAACACCACACATTGTTTATTTAGCCAATTCATCCAATTTAAAAGTTGGTATTACACGTAAAACTCAAATACCAACTCGTTGGATAGATCAGGGAGCTACTGAAGCAATTATTATTGCAGAAACACCAAACAGACATATTGCTGGGATAATAGAAAAGTACTTAATGCAGTATTATTCAGATAAAACCAGCTGGCAATCAATGCTTAAAGGAATATCAAACCATATAGATTTATACAAAGAAAAAGCCAAAGTAAAAGATTTATTACCTACTGAATTACTTCAATACTATTCTAAATCTAACAACTTAACAACTATAAAATTCCCTATTGAAAACTATCCAACAAAGATTAAAAGTGAGAGTTTTGACAAAATGCAGAATGTAGAAGGAGTTTTAACTGGTATTAAAGGTCAATATTTAATTTTTGATCATTCCAGAGTATTAAATATTAGAAAGCATAGAGGATACTTCGTGAAGATTATTATTTAATCAGTAAATCATTTAATTGATCTCCCACAATATTTCTTTCAACATTGCTAGTATTTAAGGAAAACTTAATTTGTATATTACAATTTGACAATGTATTAACAGTATCTTTATTTAGATTGATAACTTTAAAAAAATCATTTACATAAAATTTAATACAACTATTACTCATGCTCTTAATAGCATTAAAATTATAGTTATCAACCCATTGATTAGTTAATATATCACTCATTAAGAGTGATTTAGAAATAATATTACTTAAAACAATAACAGGAGCACCAGCGGAAATTTCATCAATCTTTTTTAATAAATGGTAGGTGATTAATTTAATCTGACTGCTATTTAGTGCATCTTGGGTATCTATTTTAAAAACATAAAATATATAACCAGACTTTAAGTATTTCAATTTATACCAAGATATGGAATTCAAGTGATTTTTTAATGTATCATGATCTATTGACTGTGTGGAAGAAACTAAAAGTTCAATTAATTTTTTGTTTGCATATAATACCGAATTTGTTTTCGATGGTTGAGTTTTATTATAATTTGATATAATAATATAATCATCTTTTAAGGATTGATTATGCTCCATGCTATCGTGAATAGAAGTTTTTATTTCAATTAAATCAGTGTTTAATTTAGATAAAAATATATTTATTGAATCTGTATTTTGAAGTGTTTCTTCGGCAAGATTTAATGATGCAAACGACAGTATATTTGTATTATGATAACAACCAAAACATATTAATAGTAATATAAAAGTTATAATTCGCTGCATCTAATTAATTTTATATCAATATAAAACCAAAATAAACGCAATAAGTATTTTTTACATTAGATGCACTATTATCTTGATATTTCTACTTAATTCTTACATTATTGTATTCATCTAAAGAATCTATATGAATGGTAACTCCGATATTATGAACATCCTTAATTGCATTTTCATATTTTGTTGCTATATAATGCGCATCTGTTAAACTCATATTACCTGGTAATGAAATATGAAAAGTAAGTTCTGCGTGGTTTCCGTATTGATGAATTAAAAAATGATGCGGATCTAAATCGCTATTAAAATTCTGTATTCCAATTTGTTGGATACTTACTTTCAAATCTTCTTCAATCTTTTCACCTAAAAAGATGGATAATGACTCCTTCAAAATTTTATAGGTTGTATAAAAAATTAATAACGATACTAATAGACCCAAAACTCCATCAACCCACCAAAAATATTTTCCTAAAAATATTCCGCCTAGTATTATAACACTGGAAAATGCATCGCTTCTATGATGCCAGCCATCTGCAATTAATGATTTTGCCTTAATTTCTTTTCCATAAAATATTGAATATTGAGCCATAATTTCTTTAACTACAATAGAAATTATTGTAACAATTACAGCAAAACTACCATATTCTACAGATTCATGCATTCGAAGTTTTAAAACAGATTCATAAGTAAAATTAGCACCTACTAATGCAAGTAAAATACCAACAAATATTGTTGACATTAATTCAGCTCTTCCATGACCAAAAGGGTGTGTTTCATCTGCTGGTTTTGATGAAATTTTAATACCTATTAAAACAGCTACTGATGATATTGAATCCGTTAAAGTATGCCATGCATCTGCTATAAGTGCAACAGAATGAAATAAAATACCGGCCCAGAATTTTATTACAAACAAAACAATATTTAATAATATTGAAGTCCAGGAAACAATAACTCCTAGTTTATATTTTTCCATTTTACTTATAATTTTATCTTTTCAGAATCAATTGGAAATCCACTCTTTTTCCAATTGCTAAAACCACCTTTTAATTCAAATACATTATTATAGCCTAAATTACTAAGCCATTGCAAGCATTCTTTAGATCTTTTTCCTTTTTCGCAATACACAAATATCTTGTCATCTTTATTTATATCATTTAAATATTTCTCAAACTTTTCTTTAGTATCTACTAAAATAGCATCTACTAATCTTGCTTTGTTGTATTCTTCAGGAACTCTTAGATCAAATAATTGACTTTTTCCTTTTTCATATACTTCTTTAAAGAAAGTATCACATTCTAACTCATTAGTACTTATTTCTTGACCTTTAACTACTTGTATCAGGCTCATTAATATAAAAATAATAATGATTTTCTGTTTTATCATGAATTCTAAATCTTAAAAAAATCAGATATTATTTGATCGGTTATAAAACGCTTATCATCACACACTTTTAAAAATCCGTTTTCAATGAAAACATTGTTTTTACTATTTTGAACTTCATATTCATTTTCAAAAAAACTTTGTATTTCTGAAGGAAAATTTTTGTGCAACAATTTCAATTCTACTCCTTTTCTTGTTCTTAATCCAAGCATTATTAACTCATTAAATCTATCATCATCAGAAAGATTTTCGTTTGAAAAATAGTTCTTATCTGAACACACATTATCAATATATATCAATAAATTACTTATATTCCATCTTCTTATATTGTTTTTAAAAGAGTGAGCTCCCGGACCATAACCAAAATAATATTTACCACTCCAATATCCTGAATTATGTTGGGATTCAAAACCTTTTTTTGCAAAATTAGAAATCTCATAATCATAAAACCCAGATCCATTTAAAATTTTTAAAAGTGTTTGATATTGCTCTACACTCTCTGAATCAGATATTTCATTAAATTCACCTTTTTTAAGTTTAGTATAAAAAGGGGTTTCTTTTTCAAAAGTTAAATGATAAGCCGAAATATGTTGAACATTCAAACTCATAGCCAATTGCAAGGAAGAATCCCATTCATTCACACTCATTTTGGGTATGCCGTAAATTAAATCAATACTTATATTTGAAAAACCTATTTTTTGAGCACTTTGAATGCTTTTAATAGCTTGGTTAGAATCATGACGTCTATTCATAAATTTTAAAATATCGTCATTAAAACTTTGAGTACCTATACTTAGTCTATTAAAACCTACTTCCATAAGATCCTCCAAATATTTTTCTGTAATATCATCTGGATTTACTTCAATAGTTAATTCTTTAACTGTATTATTAGAGATGTTATCATATAAAGTTTCAAGTATTAAAATAAGATCTTGCTTGCTTAATAAACTAGGAGTTCCTCCTCCAAAATAAATCGTTGTAATTTGTTGGTCAATTAATTCTGTTTTTCTCGAATTAATTTCCTTAATCAAACTTGTTATAAACTTGTCTTTCAGCGACAAATCAGTTATACTATAGAAATCACAATATCCACATTTTTTTATACAAAATGGTATGTGTAAATATATTCCAGCCATTTAAAAATATAAGATTAAAAATTTTTAACATCAACGTTTCACGTGAAACATTGTTTTATACTATATTGCGAATATTTGTTGATATCTTTTTTATAACTCAATCTAAAAAAAAATTATAAACACACAATATACTTATAACACACTCATAATGTATACATTAAAAACATATTGGCGTACAATTTTAGTAATTTGTATTATACTTTTTTTAAGTTTAATGAACTTTAATAAAGTACTTCCAGGTGAAGTACACTTTTTCAAACATTTTGATAAATTGGTACATTTTCTAATGTATTTTGGATTGAGTTTTATTTTCTTTATTGAAAATTATATAAACAAAAACTCTATCAGAAAATATTGGATTATTATTGATACAATATTATTAGGGATTTCAATTGAATTTTTACAATTCTTATTAACGAATTATAGAAGCGGTAATTTTTACGATGCTGTTTTTAATACTATTGGTGTTTTGGCTGGAAGTATTTTGTTTATTATACTAAAAGACCAAAATTTTATTTACAAAATTTTACTTTTTAAATTGGATTATAAAAGATAATAGTCCAATTTATGATCAACTCTTTTTATTATATTTTCTATAGTCTCTGTTTTAAATAATTTTAGCAGTTCAGCTCTTACTTCACAAAATTTTTCATGAACAGGACAAGGGAGTTGCTTGGCATGTGCAGACTTACATGAGTTCATACCAATTAAGCACATTTCAAACATATCCATTCCGTCAATAATTTTTACGATATCCAATAATGTTATATCTGCAGGATTTTTTCCAATAGAGAAACCTCCGTGAGGTCCTTTTGTAGATAATAACATTTTTTGTTTCACCAGTTGCTGCAGAATTTTACCCAAAAATGGAGTAGGTATATCTAAATCCTCTGAAATCTTTTTAATTCCTATTTTTTTATCTTCTTCATTATTCAATGCTAGATAAATTACAGATCTGACAGCATACTTGCAGGTGTTTGATAACATAATAAAAGATTTTTATATGCTAAATTACATTATTTTATTAACAATCAATAAAAATTTAAGCAAACATTTTACCTAATAATTTAACACACTATATTTAAATAACTTAAGGAAATATAGTGTGTTAACAACCTAGTGATAAATTATTGTTGATATGGAATTTTTTCAATCCTTTTTATATGTCTACCTCCTTCAAAAGGTGTATTTATAAAAGCTGAAACAATATCTTTTGCTTCATCAGTAGATATAAACCTGGCAGGTAATGAACAAATATTAGCATTATTATGTGATCTTGCTAATTCTGATATTTCTTTATTCCAGCATAAGGCGGCTCTAATTCCTTGATGTTTATTAACAGTCATGTTAATTCCGTTTCCACTACCACAAACTGAAATACCAAAATCAACGTCATCTTTTTCAACAGCAGATGCCATTGGATGAGCCCAATCTGCATAATCAGTACTCTCTGTTGAATGAGTTCCAAAATCAAAAACTTCTAAACCCAAATTAGTTAAATAACCTTTTAATAATTCTTTTAATTCATATCCTGCATGATCTGCAGCTAGACCAACTTTTGAAAATTTCATGTTTTTGTTTCAAAGATAATAAGAAAACGGAGTATCTTATAATATTCTAGTATATCACAATGTGGATAATGTAACCTTTATTATTAATTATCAGTACAATACGAATGTTAATAGCGTAGAAAATCAGTTTATTAATAAACTGTGAATAACAGATTAATAAGTGTTAATAAGCTGTGAATCCAAAATTAAAACATTGGAAAAAATAAATTTGGAAATCTCAAATTATAATTCAATCAACACTCGTTTTTTATTAATCAAGTTATTTTTATAGGATTTTAACCTCAATTTCAAACAGTATTTTAACAGCGTAAATCTTCTTTAAACAGATAATCTTATTAAATTTGCCAACTATTAACAGCATGTTAATAAGACTAGTTAAATATCTGATTACAAAGTAAAAATATTATAAAATTATTGTTAATTAAGTTTTAATATCTGAACGACTAATGTTTAAGACAATATCAAACAATAAAATTGCAATATTTTTATTAACGTTACTAACAGGATATTATAATTACTATAGTTTTTTAAATTTCTCTATTTTATATATATATTATAATGGAAGTAAAAGAAAGTTGGTTGAAAAAAGGATTCGTTGATGAACCTATAGAAGGTATAGAGAATATTCAAAATGAATTTTTAAAATTGAAAAAAGAAAAGAATGCCGTTCTAATGGCGCATTATTATCAGGAAGATGATATACAAGATATCGCAGATTTTGTTGGTGATAGTTTAGCGCTTGCTCAATTTGCCAGTAAAACTGAGGCAGATATCATTATTGTTGCAGGTGTTCACTTCATGGGAGAAACCGCTAAGATATTATCACCTGATAAAATAGTGTTAGTACCCGATTTAAATGCAGGATGTAGTTTAGCTGATAGTTGTCCTCCAGATGAGTTTGCAGAGTTCATTAAACAGTACCCAGATCATAAAGTTATTACCTATGTAAACACTTCTGCCGAAATTAAGGCTTTGTCTGATATCGTGGTAACATCAACTAATGCTAAAGTTATTGTTGATAGTTTTGATGATGATGAGAAATTAATTTTTGGTCCGGATAGAAACTTAGGTAATTATATAAATGGTATTACTGGAAGAGACATGATTTTATGGGATGGAGCTTGTCATGTACATGAAAAGTTCTCATTAGAAAAGATTTTAGATCTTAAAAAGGAAAATCCCGATGCAAAGATCCTAGCTCATCCTGAATGTAAAAAGCCTTTATTAATGGTAGCTGATCATGTTGGTTCTACTGCAGCTTTGCTTAATTTCTCAAGTCAGGATTCAGGAAATAAATATATTGTTGCAACAGAATCAGGTATCTTACATCAAATGAAACTAAGAAGTCCTGAGAAAACTTTTATTCCAGCACCACCTAATGATTCCACTTGTGCATGTAATGATTGTAATTTCATGAGGCTTAATACAATGACTAAATTGTATAATACTTTAAAATATACATGGCCAACTATTGAAATAGAAGAGAATGTTAGGATAAAAGCTGTTCAACCTATTGAAAAGATGCTTGATATTTCTAATAAATTAGGTTTATAGTTATATAAAAATTGATATTTATCTAGTAGTATGACGAATAAGAATCCACTAAATATCTTACTTGTAGAAGATAACGTATTAAATCAAAAATTAATTTATTTGAATTTAACTAAGTTTAATTACCATATTGAAATAGCTAATAATGGCCAAGAGGCCCTTACTTTAGTTAAAGAAAATAAATTTGATTTAATTATAATGGATTTAATGATGCCAGTCATGGATGGTTTGGAAGCTACAACAGAAATAAGAAAATTTGAGCAAATTAAGGGTGTTTACACCTATATAATTGGTTTAACGGCTAATACCTTTGATGCGGATAGAGAAAAGTGTTTAAACCATGGTATGGATGAATATATGGCTAAACCATTTGATTTAATTCTTTTTGATGAAATACTACATAAGCTAAACCTAATTAAGGACTAATTTATTCATGCAGGATAATTTTGATATACGAGAGGAAGGATATCAGTCTGTTGAGAGTGAAGTAGAAAATAGACTACGCCCACTCAATTTTAATGATTTTCAAGGACAGAGTAAAATTGTAGAAAATCTTAAAATATTCGTTCAGGCTGCAAGTATGCGACAGGAGGCTCTTGATCATGTACTGTTACATGGACCTCCTGGATTAGGAAAGACTACTTTATCAAATATTGTAGCAAATGAACTAAACGTTGGATTTAAGATAACCAGTGGTCCAGTATTAGATAAACCAGGTGATTTAGCTGGTATTTTAACAAATTTGGAACCAAATGATGTTTTATTTATTGATGAAATTCATCGATTAAGTCCTATTGTTGAAGAATATCTTTATTCGGCAATGGAAGACTATCGTATTGATATTGTCATTGATAAAGGTCCCGGTGCTCGAAGTATACAAATAGATTTAAATCCTTTTACCTTAGTTGGTGCAACTACCCGAAGTGGATTGCTTACTAGTCCGTTGAGAGCAAGGTTTGGTATAAATTGCCATCTTGAGTATTACGATACTGATATTTTATCAGGTATAGTAAAGCGATCATCGTATATTTTAGATACGCCTATAACAGATGAAGCCAGTTATGAAATTGCAGGTAGAAGCAGAGGCACACCTCGTATAGCCAATGCATTATTAAGAAGGGTTCGGGACTTTGCTCAAGTAAAAGGAAATGGAAATATTGATTTAAAAATTTCTCAATATTCTCTTGAGGCATTGAACATTGATCAGCATGGTCTAGATGAAATGGATCATAAAATATTATTAACTCTAATTGATAAATTTCAAGGAGGTCCAGTTGGAATTAGTACTATTGCTACTGCTATTGGTGAAGATGCTGGTACAATAGAAGAAGTCTATGAGCCTTTTTTAATCAAAGAAGGGTTTATAAAAAGGACACCAAGAGGTAGAATGGTTACACCGTTGGCATATAGTCATTTAGGTAAAGACAATCTAAATCAGGAACAATTTTCGTTATTTTAATTCAAGTATATTTTGGGAAGCTTAAAATCTCTTGCTGGTGAAACAGTAGTTTACGGTGGAGGAACTATTTTAGTTCGTTTATTAAATTGGCTTTTAATGCCTTATTATATTCGAACTATGAGTGAAATACAATATGGATATATTACTGAAATATATGGTTATATAGCAATTTTTCTTGTCATACTTACCTATGGTTTTGAGACCACGTTTTTTAGGTTTTCAAAAAATGATAACTATAAGGGTGTTTTCACTACAGGCTTTTTAAGTATTATTTTTACAAGTACTGTATTTTTAGTTTTTCTTTTTTTCCTTTTAAAAAATGTACAGTTATCTAATCATTATGCTTCCTATAATGAATTAGTCTGGTTAGCTGCATTAATAGTTGCATTTGATGCTGTTTCAGCTCTAATTTTTGCAAAATTGAGATATTGTGGTAAAAGTGTACGGTTTGCATTAATAAGGCTCTTAAATGTCCTTATTTTAATTTTTTTTAATCTATTCTTTCTTTTAATTTGTCCTTATTTATTAAAAACGCATTCTGATCATTTTATTTCTCGTTTTATTACTGGTTTTTATAAAGAAAATCAAGAAGCTTATTATGTTTTATTTTCCAATTTAATCGCTTCAATTTGTGTTTTAATTATCTTACTTAAAGATATCAAAGGAATAATAATAGATTTTGATTTCTCCTTACTAAAAAGAATGTATAAATATTCTTTTCCAATATTAATTGTTGGAATCACAGGTATGATTAATCAAAGTATTGATAAAACGCTATTACCCCGTTTAATAGGTGGAGATGAAGGGTATAGAATGGTAGCTTTATATGGGGCCAACTTCAAAATTGGTGTTTTAATGGCTATGTTTACTCAGTCGTTTAGAATGGCATTTGAACCATTTTTCTTTAAGTATAGTCAATCCTCTCAAGATAAAAGTATTTATTCAACAATATTAAATTATTTTGTTCTTTTTGGACTCTTAATTTTTATTGGAGTTACTTTCTTTATAGATATTATTAATTTGATTTTAGTCCCAGAGTATAAAGAAGCAAATGGTGTTATACCTTTGGTTTTGATTGCTCAATTATTAAGCGGTATTTATTTTACTTTATCTGTATGGTATAAAGTTTCTGATAAAACAATTTATGGCGCCTATATTGGAATTATAGGAACTAGTATAACTCTTATTTCAAATTTAATATTAATACCAATTTTAGGTTATTACGGATGTGCTATTAGTGGAATATTATGCTTTGCAAGTATGGTGGTTTTTAGTATTATGTGGAGTAATAAATATTATAAAATAAATTATGATTGGTCTAAAATTACTAAGTATATTGTATTTACAGCCTTCTTGTATGTTTTAGGAATTTATATTATACCTGCTTTACTTTCATTTATTACTGCATTAAACCATACGATACTTAAAATTAGTTTATTTATATTACGCTTTGGCTTAATAGTTGTATTTTTATGGACTATTTACGTTTTTGATTTAAAAAAAATACTAAAAATAAAAAATGTCTCTACTAATTAACATTATAAACAAGAGTAATAATCAATTACCAGAGTACAGTACCGTATTATCTGCAGGATTAGATTTAAGAGCTTATTTACAGGATGATATTATTCTTAAACCATTGCAAAGAGTTCTTGTACCAACTGGATTATTTATTGAATTGCCTGAAGGATATGAAGCTCAAATTCGTCCTCGAAGTGGATTAGCTTATAAGCATGGAATTACTGTATTAAATTCACCTGGAACAATTGATGCTGATTATAGAGGTGAAATAAAAGTAATTCTAGTAAACTTAAGTAATGATGATTTTGTTATAAAATCTGGAGAAAGAATTTGTCAAATGGTTATTGCAAAACATGAAACAGCTTCTTTCCTTGTAGTTGATTCTCTAGAATCTACAGATAGGGGTGAAGGTGGTTTTGGACATACAGGAAAACATTAAAAATATAAGATTTACACATTAATATAAATGAAATATTATTTAGCTATAGGTTTATTTAGTATTGTTTTATTTAGCTGTAAAACATTAAAAAATAATACCACAACAAATATCAAAACTATCGATACTGTATTTAAGGAATCTTCCTTAAACTCTATAGAGCAACGAAAATTTAATTATTTCTTTTATGAATCTCAAAGATTAAAAATGCAAGGCCAAATAGATAAGGCCAAATTGTATTTAATAGAGTGTCTTAAAATTGATAGTTTAAGTAGTACTTGTTATTACGAACTTTCTAATATAGAAATAGGATATAAAAATTATAAAGGAGCGCAGGATTTACTTAAAAATGCGGTTCGATTGGCCCCTAAAAATAAATGGTATAAAATGTTACTTGGCGATTTATATCAGCAAACAAAAGATATACCTAGCTCTATTGTAATGTATAAATCTTTAACACAGCAATTTACTGATAATGAGGAGTATTTATATGTATTAGCTCAATTATACGCTCAAAACAATGAATATCAGAATGCAATAAATACATACAATACCTTAGAAGGTAAAATAGGTATTAATGAAGTTATAACATTATCAAAAGAAAAGTTGTATCTTCAATTAGGTAAGGAATCGATGGCTTATAAAGAAGTTCAAAATCTTATTAAAGATAATCCTTATGAACCTAAGTATTATGGATTTTTAGGTGATCTTTATTTTTATAATAAGGAATATGATAAAGCAAAGGAAGCTTATAATAAGATTTTTACATTAGATCCTGGTAATGGATTAGGCTATTTTTCGCTTGGTAATGTTGCTATAAATGAACAAGATACTTCCTTATTTTTAACAAATTATACAAAAGCCGTAAAGGATAAAAATTTAGGCATAGAAATTAAAATTCAGCGATTATTGCCATTTTTGGTAGGACAAGATTTTAAAAATTATAGTGATACTGCATCGGTTGAAAACTTATTCACTGAATTGATATCCACACATAAAGATAATTCAAAAGCTTATGTTTTCTATGCTAATTATTTACAAAATAGATCTCGAAATCAAGAGTCAATAGTATTATATAAAAAGGGATTAAAATTAGATAATACTGATTCTTCTGTATGGCAAGATTTATTTATGCTTGAAATAAATGTTGGTGATTTTAATTTACTATATCAAGATACCAAAGAAGCTCTGGTATTTTTTACAGATGAACCTTTATTCTATTTCTTTCATGGTATTGCTAGTACGCAAACTCAATTGAGTGAAGAAGCTTATGATAGTTTTATTAAAGGATTGGAATATGTTGGTGACAATACTCAACTTGAAGTTCAATTTTACGCTAATTTAGGTGATGTATTATATACGCTTAATAGAAATTTTGAATCATTTACCTATTACGATAAAGCACTTAAATTAGATGAAAATAACTTAGTAGTTCTTAATAACTATAGTTATTACTTATCGCTGGAAAACAAGGATTTAGATAAAGCTGAATCTATGATTTCAAAGTGTATAGAACTAGAGCCAACAAATTCGACTTATCTCGATACTTATGCTTGGGTTTTATTTAAAAGAGGACGTTTTTTTGAAGCAAAATATATCATTGAACGAGCTCTTGATAATGGAGGTAAATCAAGTAATGTTATTGTTGAACATTATGGGGATATTTTGTTTAAAAATGGAGATGTTGAAGGTGCAGTTGTACAGTGGAAACTATCAAAAAAATCAGGAAATAAATCTTCTTTATTGTTGAAGAAAATTGATCAAAAGAAATATGTGGAAGAATAATTTGGTGTGGCTAGGGTTTATTTTTTTTATATTTATCTCCTGTAAAAGCACAGAAAATGTGGTAATTGGTAAAGTAACTAGTATTTCTGATGTTAAATTAAGAAAACAACTTAAAGATCATGAATTAACTTATCAGAAGTTATATATAAAAAAAGCAAATTTTACTTTTAATGATGGTAACCAAAAAAGGTCATTTAAAGGTAGTTTTGTGATTAAAAAAGATAGTGTTATTATTGTTTCAATTTATGCTCCTATGGGCATTGAAGTAGTTAGAACACAGTTAACAAAAGATAGTGTAATTATAGTCGATAAGCATAATAAACAAGTTTTTAAAACTGATTATTCTTATTTTAGTAAAGGTTTTGGTGTGGATATAAGTTTTGATATTTTACAAGCACTTATATCTAATCAGTTGTTTTTATATCCTAGTGAAATAGATTTTTATGATGGTTTAAAAAAGTATAAAAATCACCCTGAAAGTGATTATTATTCATTTAAATCTATTCGTGATAAACGTATTAATAGAATCGTTCGAAGAGAAAATACTGATTTAGTTATCCATGAAATAAAAATTCATCCGGATATTTATAAAATATTTGATGTTTTTATAAAAGATTTTGGTAGTGGTCAGACCTTGACAGTAAAGTATGATGATTTTAAAGAATTTGATAAAATTTTATTCCCTGAAACCTATGAAATATTAGCTTCTCAAGGCATAAAGAAATTTCAAGTTTCATTAAAAATAAATTATTTAGAAATTAATGATGGTGGAAGTCTGCATTTTAAAATACCTTCTTCGTATCAAATTAAAAAGATATAGTATAATATTCTTTTTTTTTATAGTTTCTTTTTTGGGCTATTCTCAAAATTCTGAGGTTGAAAAATTAAAAACTCTTTGTAAAAAGTATCAAAGCGAAATAGTTAATGCTCAAAAGTTACTAGAAAAAAAAGGTGTCTCAAAGGCAAATAATTTAAATGAATTAAAGGTTTTAAATTCTAAAATTAATTCCCAACAAAGTATTATTTCTACTTACCAAGCTGAAATTGTTGTAATTACTAACGAAATACAACGTAATAAGGCCTTTATTAATGAATTGACCACTGAGATACAATCATTAAAAAAAGGTTATGCTACTTTAGTAATTCAAGCTAACAAGCAACTTAGTAGTAATTTAAATGAACTAATGCTCATATTTAGTGCTAATAGTTTTTCTGAGGCATATAGAAGATTTAGTTTATTAAAACAGTATAGTTCCTATAGAAAAAAGCAGGGAGTTATTTTAGAAAATACCAAAGCAAAACAAGATAGTATACAAGTACAAAATATTTACAGTCTAAAAGAAAAGCAGAAAGTTTATAATTTATTAAATACAGAACTTGAGTCGTTAAAATTGGCTACTTCTAAAAAGGAAAATTATATTGCCCAATTGCAAAAAGATGAATCTTGGTTAAAACGTGAAATTAAGAAAAAGCAAAAGGCCGCAAGAGAACTTGAAGAAACGATAGAAAAATTAATTAAAGAATCTTTAGCAAGTCCTTCAAAATATATGTTTAGTAATTTTAGTAAGGCTAAAGGACAATTAATTTGGCCAGTTAAAGATGGAATAGTCACAAGTAAGTTTGGTGAACATAATCACGCCGTTTTAAAGGGCGTGAAAGTAAAGAATAATGGTATTGACATTACAGCCTTAAAAGAAAATGCAGTCAAATGTGTATACGAAGGTACTGTAAGCCGTGTTATTGCTATACCAGGGTATAATAAAGCTGTTATTATTAGGCATGGAAAATATTTAACCGTTTATGCTAATCTGGTTAATGTTTATGTAAAAAGTGGAGAGACTATTCATAGTAATCAAGATATTGGTCAAATATATACGGATAGTGACGATAAGAGTGGTATATTGCATTTTGAAATATGGGAAGAAAATAAAAAAATTAACCCTGCAGATTGGTTGACTAATTTTAATTAAATGTTTAAAAATATTTATTGAATTTAGTAACTATTTATTTAAATTTTAGTATACGGTTTTAAACGTATGTAATTCGGAAGCTAAATGGATCTGATTGTGGAAAAAATTGTAATTGATTCAGATATTAAAAATATAACTCTTATAGAGAAACTAATTGATGATATTTCTAATCAGTATGACATACATTCTGATATTTATGGAAAGTTGTTATTAGCTATCGTTGAGGGTGTTAATAATGCCATTGTACATGGTAATAAGCTTGATATTAATAAAAAAGTTTGTTTAGAATATACTATAACCGAAAAAACTTTAGAGTTTATAATAGAGGATGAGGGTAATGGTTTTGATTATTCCCAAATTCCTGATCCTACTTTACCTGAAAATGTGGAAAAAACACATGGAAGAGGTATATTTTTAATGAATCATCTAGCAGATGAAATTGAGTTTGAAAACAACGGTAGCACCGTAAAATTAATCTTTGATTTATAAGTGATCAATTTTTATTACGAAAAAGTATCTGAATATCAGATAGATGAAGATATTGTAAAGAGTTGGATTAGTAAAGTAATTACTAGTTACAACTCTTTTTTAGGTTCTCTAACTTATATATTTTGTGATGATGACTATATTTTAGATATTAATAGACAATATCTTAATCATAATTATTATACTGATATTATTACATTTGATTATTGTGAAAATAATACGATTGCTGGAGATTTATTTATTAGTATTGATACAGTATTATCTAATTCACAAAAGTTTAATACCCCCTTTAAAGAAGAATTGTATAGAGTTATCATTCATGGTATACTTCACCTATTAGGTTTTAAAGATAAAACTGAAGAGGAAGCACTAACTATGCGAGATAAAGAAAATTTAGCTCTTTCACTTCTAGAAACATTTTCTTAGTTTTTCTGTTATTATTTTGATGGTTAAATAACTGGATACATGTACCTTTGCATCCTTATTAGTTTATTATGGATTTTAATTACGATGTTATTGTAGTTGGAGCCGGACACGCAGGTTGTGAGGCTGCTGCTGCTGCTGCCAATTTAGGTTCAAAAACCTTATTGGTGACTATGGATATGAATAAAATTGCACAAATGAGTTGTAATCCTGCTATCGGAGGTATTGCAAAAGGTCAAATTGTGCGCGAAATAGATGCTTTAGGAGGTTTTTGTGGTATTGTTACAGATAAAAGCTCTATCCAATTTCGTTTATTAAATAGATCCAAAGGACCTGCTATGTGGAGTCCCAGATCACAATGTGATAGAATGGTATTTTCTAGTGAATGGCGTCATATTTTAGAAAATACTGATAATTTATATTTTTGGCAGGATAAAGTTGTTGATGTTAATTTTGAAGGCAATACAGTTAATTCCATTATTACAGAACAAGGAGTTGTATTTAAATGTAAAGCTCTTATTTTAACTAATGGAACTTTTCTTAATGGCTTAATGCATATTGGAAAAGTTCAAATGAAGGGAGGGAGGATTAGTGAACCGTCATCATCAGGTATTACAGAAAAGCTCTTTAACTTTGGATTTAAGACAGATAGAATGAAAACTGGTACCCCTGTAAGAATTGATGGAAGGACCGTAGACTTTTCTAAATGTATTGAGCAAAAGGGAGATGATACCTTTTATAAGTTTAGTTATCTTCCTGAAGTTAAATCTAATCTTGAACAAAAAAGTTGTTGGTTAACTTATACTAATGAAGAAGTTCATACTTCTTTAAGAGATGGTTTAAAAGATTCTCCTTTGTATGATGGAACTATTCAAAGTATTGGTCCACGTTATTGTCCAAGTATAGAAACTAAAATTGTAACATTCGCAGATAAAGATAAACATCAGCTTCATCTTGAGCCTGAAGGTGAATCTACCATCGAATATTACTTAAATGGCTTTAGCAGTTCCTTACCACTAAATGTACAACTAGAGGCATTGAAACAAATACCTGGTTTAGAAAATGCAAGTATTTTTCGTCCGGGTTATGCTATTGAATATGACTTCTTTGACCCAACTCAATTAAACCATACATTACAAACTAAATTAGTTTCTAATCTTTTTTTTGCTGGTCAAATTAATGGCACTACAGGTTATGAAGAAGCCGGAGCGCAAGGATTAATGGCAGGTATTAATGCTCATTTGATGCTAACTAATAGAGAGCCATTTATATTAAGTAGGGATGAAGCTTATATAGGTGTGCTAATTGATGATCTTGTAACTAAGGGGGTTGATGAACCATATAGAATGTTTACTTCACGTGCTGAGTATCGAATATTATTACGTCAGGATGATGCGGATGTTAGATTAACTAAAAAATCATATGAAATTGGTTTAGCTGAAGAGCACAGGTTAGAATTGTTAAATCAAAAAATAAAATTAAGAGATTTAATTATAGACTTTGTCAATAATTTTAGTATAAAACCTAAATATATTAACGATTATCTGGAAAATATAAAAACAACTCCTTTAAGGCAAACTGTAAAGCTTAAGGATATATTATTACGTCCTCAAGTTAATATATATGACTTGGTTGAAAATATTGAACCATTTAAAAATCATATTTCTGTTCTACCAACTAATAGGAGAGAGGAAATATTAGAATCGGCTGAGATATTTATTAAATATCAAGGATATATTAATAGAGAAAAAATAATGGCTGATAAACTAAAACGACTAGAGAGTTTAACAATTAAAGGACGTTTTAATTATTCTGAATTAAAATCATTATCTACGGAAGCGCGACAGAAGTTAACTAAAATAGATCCTGATACTATAGGTCAAGCTAGTCGGATATCAGGAGTTAGTCCAAGTGATATCAATGTGTTGTTAGTAATGATGGGAAGATGATATTAATGTTCCACGTGGAACGTAATTTTTTTACATATGACTATATCAGGTAAAATTGTTGATTTATTTAATCGTACCATATATAATGGGACTATTAAATATGATAAAAAATCAATTATTTCTATTACTAAAATAGAAAAAGAATTTTCAAATTATATCATTCCAGGACTTGTTGATAGTCATGTCCATATTGAAAGTTCGATGCTTACTCCTCGACAATTTTCAAAATTAGTTGTTCCACGTGGAACGGTTGCTGTGGTGACAGATCCTCATGAAATAGCAAATGTAATGGGAGTGGAAGGTGTAGAATATATGATTCAAAATTCGAAAGATACCCCTTTGAAATGTTTTTTTGGAGCACCCTCTTGTGTTCCTGCTACTTCTTTTGAAACTTCTGGTGCTGTAATTAGTTCTGAAGATATTGAGATACTATTACAAAAAGATGAAGTGTACGCCTTGTCAGAAATGATGAATTTTCCTGGTGTTATTTATGAAGACGAAGAAGTTTTTAAAAAGATAAAACTTGCGCATAAATATGGAAAAAGAATTGATGGACATGCACCTGGGTTAGTTGGTAATGATTTAAAAAAATATGCCCAAGCTGGTATTACAACAGATCATGAATGTGTAAATACAGAGGAAGCTATAGATAAAATTAATCAAGGTATAGTAGTTCAAATAAGAGAAGGAAGTGCTGCTAAAAATTTCAATAATTTGGCACCATTGTTTGATAATTATCCTGATGATATCATGTTGTGTACTGACGACTCTCACCCAGATGAAATTATCCAAAAAGGACATATAGATAAAATTATCAGACTAGGAATAGCTAAAGGAATAGATATTTTTAAATTATTAAGAGCTGCAACTATTAAGCCCGTAGAGCATTATAATTTACCTGTAGGATTGCTTAGAGAAGGAGATAGTGCAGACTTTATTGTTGTAGATAATTTGAAAGATTTCAATATAATAGAGACTTATATTAACGGTGAAAATGTATATTCAAATAGTAAAATTACTTTTAATCTGAAAAAATCTGAAGTTATAAATAACTTTAATATTTCATCTATTAAAGAAGAAGATATCATTATTCCGCATCAAGAAGGCAAGAAAATTCGAGTTATTGAAGCTGTAGATGGTGATTTGATTACAGATGAATTTGTATGGAATCCTAAGGTAATTGATGGATATATTGAATCAAGTATTGATGAAGATATACTAAAAATAGTTGTTGTTAATCGCTATAAAACAGCTCCTCCTGTTGTGGGATTTATTAAAAATATAGGTTTAAAAAAGGGAGCTATAGCATGTAGTGTTGCACATGATAGTCATAATTTGATTGCAGTTGGTGTTTCTGATCAAGAAATAGTTAAAGCCTTAAATGAAATTATTTCGTGTAAAGGAGGTATTACTTGTGTAAATAACAATGAAATTGATACACTTCCTTTAGAAATTGGAGGACTAATGACAGATGAAGATGGTGGCAAAGTAGCTAAAAAATATTTACTATTAAATGAAAAAGTAAAAGCATTTGGATCCCCATTGAAGGCTCCTTTTATGACTTTATCGTTTATGTCGCTATTAGTAATTCCTAAAGTAAAAATAGGGGATAAGGGTTTATTTGATGTAAGCACTTTTTCTTTTACTAATTTATTTGTTTAATGAGTGGAATATCAAATCCTAGAATTGATTATTTAAAAGAAAAAATAGCAGTACTTCCATCTGATCCTGGAGTATATCAATACTTTAATAAGGATGGAAAAATTATATATGTAGGTAAAGCTAAAAACCTTAAAAAACGAGTTTCATCTTATTTTGTAGGTAAACATGATAATGGTAAAACTGCCTTATTAGTTCGTAATATTGCCAACTTAGAACATATTGTAGTTAACTCAGAAGAGGATGCTTTGTTGCTCGAAAATAACCTCATTAAAAAGTATCAACCCAGATACAATGTACTATTAAAAGATGATAAATCCTACCCATGGATTGTTGTAAAAAACGAAGCTTATCCAAGAGTTTTTTCAACTCGAAATGTAATTAAAGATGGTAGTTTATATTTTGGTCCTTATACTTCTGTAGGGATGGTTAGAACCTTACTAGATCTATTTAAATCTACATATCCCCTTCGTAATTGTAAGCTTAATTTATCTAAAAATAACGTAGCTCAGGGTAAATATAAAGTATGTTTAGAGTATCATATTGGTAATTGTAAAGGTCCTTGTATTGGAGAATATGATGAAGAAACCTATTGTGAAAATATAGAATCTATCAAAAATATTCTTAGAGGAAATATTAATTCTGTTATTAAATACTTAAAGGAAATGATGCATTTTTATGCTTCTGATTATAAATTTGAAGAAGCAGAGGACGTAAAGCAAAAACTTAAACAGCTAAATTCTTATCAAAGTAAGTCTACAATAGTAAGTGCAAGCATTAATAATGTAGATGTATATTCTATAATAGAAGATGAAAATTCTGCCTATGTAAACTTCTTAAAAGTGGTAAATGGATCCATCATTCAAGCGCATACAATTGAAATGAAAAAGCGATTAAATGAATCCTTACCTGAATTATTGTCATTGGCAATTACCGAAATTAGAGAAAGATTACATAGTAATTCAAGGGAACTTATTGTTCCATTTAAACCTGATACAGAATTTGAAAATGTTCGATTTGTTATTCCTAAAAAAGGAGAAAAGAAGCAATTATTAGAACTCTCTGAACGAAATGTAAAGTATTATAGATTGGAGAAATTAAAGCAACAATCAATACGAAAAAAGGAAACAAGGGAGGATCGTATATTAAATACGATGCAAAAAGATTTAAGATTAAAGGAAAAACCTGTGCATATTGAGTGTTTTGATAACTCAAATATTCAAGGAAATTTTCCTGTAGCAGCATGTGTTGTATTTAAAAATTCTAAACCTAGTAAAAAAGATTACCGACATTTTAATGTAAAAACAGTAGTTGGACCTGATGATTTTGCCAGCATGGAAGAGATCATAGAACGACGATATAGACGTTTAATTAATGAAAATGAATCGTTACCTAACTTGGTTATTATTGATGGGGGAAAAGGCCAGTTAGGAGCTGCTATGAGAATTTTCAGACGTTTAAAAATTGATGATAAAGTATCAGTAATTGGAATTGCTAAGCGCTTGGAAGAAATTTTTTTTCCGGGTGATCCTGTGCCATTATATCTTGATAAAAATTCTGAAACTTTAAAAATTATACAACATGCCCGAAATGAAGCCCATCGTTTTGGGATAACTTTTCATAGAAATCAAAGATCAAAGAATTTTGTAGCTTCTGAATTAGATCAAATAAATGGGATAGGAGAGAAGACAGCTCAAAAATTATTATCTGTATTTAAGTCAGTAGAGCAAATTAAAAAGTTAGATTTAAAAGAAATTCAGGAGGTAATAGGTATGGCTAAAGGTAAAGTTGTTTGGGATTATTTTAATTAAAACAATGCTTCTAAAAACTCATTTTGCTTTAATTCTTCGAAGTCATTGAATATGGTTTCTGTTTTTGTTTTGATATCGTTGTAATGGTGTAGGCATGAATTTAAAGTTTGTTCTAACATTGATAATTTTTCTTTTTGAGTGGTATTAGATTTTATTTTAGCATCTAGTATTTCTCCTTTTTTTATTTGCATAGTAATTTCAAAACGCTTTCCAGAACTTGATTTTAGTCGTTTTTTAAACTCGTATTTGGGACTATATCCATAGTTCCACTCCCATGTATTAAATTTTTCTTTTACGAGCTTATTAATCGTTTTATAATCATTTTCACCTAAAGTATACGAAGTACAATCATAATTATTAATGATGTATTGATTTAATTGTTGTACAAAATCCTGTACATCTATTTTATATAATATATGTTCATATATATTGGTTACTTTACTTCTAACCGATTTTACGGCCTTATCTGTAAATTTTAATGGATCATTTTTAAGCGCATTGGTCAATGATTTTAATTTACTATTAAAAAGTAGAGTCCCGTGGTGCATCACTCTATTTTTAAATACATGGCATGCATTACCGCTAATTTTACTTCCTTCGATTAGAATGTCATTTCTTCCTCCGTGAGCAGCGTTTACATTTAAAGCATTTAAAAAGTTTACAATTGGTGTTGTATGTTTTTTAAAATTCACCAACTCTCCTTTATCGCCAGATGTAATAAAACAAAAATTTATATTGCCAGGATCATGAAAAACGGTTCCACCTCCAGATAATCTTCGAATCACTGGAATTTTATTTTCATTAACAAAAGAATAATTTATTTCAGCAAGAGTATTTTGATGTTTACCTACGATAATACTTTTTGAATTGATGTAAAGAAAAAATACATCCTCGTTAGAATTTTTTAGTAAATATTCTTCGGTGGCAATATTTTGAAATGGATCGTTTGTTTGACTTAAAATAATGAGCATATCCCTGTATAATCTATTGTGTTAAAAAAAATATTAAAATCTAAGTAGCTTATTAATTAAAGTATTAGTCTATGTAAAGTATATAAAATACAGAATAATAAGTTAATATAAGTGTTTTATATTCAAATATTCATTCTGTTTTAAAATTTCAATCTAGCTATGATTTGTTGAAATTATCATATTTTTATCCATTTCAACAAAAAAAGTTATTCTAAGGTTTTCAAAATTCAAAAAATATTTAAATGCGAGTTGTTATTCAAAGAGTGTCTCAGGCTTCGGTTACTATTGAACAAAATATTAAATCATACATTAATTTAGGATTATTAGTTTTAGTTGGAATCGTAAATGAAGATGATAAAAATGATGTAGAGTGGTTATGTAAAAAAATTGCCAACCTTCGAATTTTTGACGATGAAAATGGAGTAATGAATAAATCATTGCTCGATGTGAATGGAGATGTGATTGTGGTTAGTCAATTTACTTTGCATGCTAAAACTAAAAAAGGTAACAGACCATCGTATATTGATGCAGCTAAACCAGAAGTTTCTATACCCCTATATAAACAGTTTGTAGCTTGTTTGGAGTCTATGATAGGTAAAGAAGTACAAACAGGCCAATTTGGGGCTCATATGGAAGTTTCTTTGGTAAATGATGGTCCTGTTACTATTATTATTGATTCAAAAAATAAAGAATAATATTAAAAACTCAAATTTTAACTAATAATCAATCCTAAACATTATTATATGAAAATTGTAAAGTTAACTATAACGTTTGTGCTCCTGCTTCTCGTTTGTAATGTTAAATCTTAAAAAATAGGAATAGTTGGAGGTCTTAATCTTTCAACTTTATCATACAAACCTTCCGTTCATGATTATACAAGGTTAGTGCGTAAACATATAGGTGTTTACGTTGAACAACCAGTTTTTGTAGAAGATATATTTACACAAACATGTTTTATTCTGTTTCAAAAAGGCTCTGGTTTTAAAGAAGGGTATTATCTAGGATATAATTCAAAGTATACATATCCTAAAGATGGAGGCTAAATTTATAGATATAACGTTATTATAAACGATGATGGTCAAATTAAAAAGAAGTTGACTTACATTGATATTCCTTTACTTATTGGTTATAAACATAGTTTTAATACGGTGACACTTTTAGGAAAAATCGGTCCTGTTTTTTCTTTGGGAATTAAAGGAAAGGAAACTTTAGGTTGTGGAAATGAATCTAAAATTAAATTTGATGGAAAGGACCATAGGTTATTTGATACAAGTTTAGATTTAAGTTTAGGTTTATAATTATTTAAGAAGTTTCAAATATTGGTGAATTATCAATATGGAATAACTAACATAGAAGTAGATGCTATACAACAGCGAAATAGAGTATTACAATTCTCTTTGTGTTATTTTATTGGTAATCTTAATATTATATAGTTTTATTATAGTTGTTTATATATCAAATGATCTTTTAAGTAAACATCTTTACCATAAACAACTTCGCCATATTTGTCATCAAACCAACAGGTAAAATACACTATATTTATTGGAATTTCAGTATTTAAATAAACTTTAACAGGATAGCCTTTTGCTAAATATTTTTCTTTTTTAATATTTTGATGATCTATTTGATTTAGCGTAAAATCTGCCAGTTGTAATGCATTCTCTACTCTAATACACCCATGACTATAGGTTCTAGTAGGCTTTTTAAACAAGCTTTGTTGTGGAGTATCATGTAGGTAAATAGAATAATGGTTTTTAAACATAAATTTTACCTTTCCCAAAGCGTTTGAGGGTGATGTATGTTGAAATACTGTAAATGGAAAATTTGAGGCTGTATATTGCGAAAAATCTATACTATCTGTTGGTATTTCAATTCCATTGATACATGCAAACATTTTTCGCTTTTGTAGATACATTGAATCTCGTATGGCGCCATTAAGAATTTGCGTAGTAGCAATGGATTTTGGTATAGTCCAGCATGGATTAAACACCAGGTAATCGATAGAGGATTGAAATACAGGTGTTTGATTTTTATACTTACCTACAATTACTTTCGACTTTAATACGTTATTATTATTGTCAGTAAAATCAAGTAATTGAGAAGCAATATTTATCGTTATACCGTTTGAAAACTGATCATCAGAAAACCATCTTAATCGTTCTAAATTTGCCTTTATAAGGTTAATATAAGTCTTTTTATTCCAGTTTAAATAATGATAAGTTTGTTTACCTACAATTCCATCTGGTAGAAGTCCGTGCTTAATTTGAAACCTTTTTACAGCATCTGATAATTCCTGATTAAAATCCATCGAAATATTTGAATCATTGGGGATTTTTAGAAGCTTTCTTTTTAAAGGAAGAACGTATTTATTGGAATCACCTATTTGTAATAGAAATCCAGGATCTGTTATTTGATAATAGGTTTCAATATTTTGCTCTGCATAAAGTTTTTTTAGTTCTGCAGTTAGCTTGTTATATAGTTGATTTTTAGGCTCAAAGAAGGTATTCAATTGGTCAAAATTATTGATTTTAATAGCGTTAATCCAAATAGAATCAGTAGGTAATAATTGCGGTTTAGGGTAATTCCAGCCTGAATGAAATTGATTGGGATCCAATTGAGAGAATCTTATATCTTTTCCGCATTTTTTTATAGATGCTGTTAAAAGAATATCCAACTTAGCGTATGTGAAGGCATTGATGCATGTATCATTATGTATTTGATTATAAAGTTGTTCTATTTTTAAAATATTATAATTATCAGGATTTAAACCATGAAATTTTACTTTTTTAATCCATTGAATACCATTGATTATCAATGTATCAGATTTCCAAATGGGAGTATAGTTATTAGATAGATAGACTGATTTTAGTAATGAATCTGATAAATTGGAAAGGTTAGTTTTGATATTTTTAGCTATTTCCAGTTCTGGAAATACATCTGCTATTTCTTCCTTAATCAACGGTTTATCAATAGTAACTTGTTTTGTTTTACAAGCCATTGATAATATTATTAAACCCATGTATAATCCCTTTCTAAGCATATGCAAATGTAATCATTTGCAGAATTTAGGATAATTAAATTAACGCTCTAATTGTATAGGTTAATTTAAATTTTATGATGAATTATATGTGTAACAGTTGATTTAATTGTCTGTATAATAAATCAATCATTATTAATTTAAAACTATTGTAAATGAAAGTTTCTTTTAGTGTATTACTATTGATGATCATTTTCGGAACCTCTTGTACTGAAGATATTCTTGAAATACCTACAATTAAAGGTTCCTGGATGTTAGAATCTACTAATAATACTACTACAGAGATTATTTCGTTTACAGATGATATGACTTATGAAATAATATCCTTTCCCAGTCAATTGGAAAATTCTATTGGTTCAGAAGTTGATACCGTTTATATTACAGGAGATTACGCTTATTTAGGCAATCAAATTTCTTTTTTATCAGCCAATTTTAAAGGTGAAAAAGAAGCTGCTATAATATATGCTGAACCCACAGTTTACGGGACTACAGTAAGTGATATTTTTGTAGGAATTGTAAATACGGTTGTAGGTGTTTATCAGTTTATTGAATTTATACCAACAGGACTAAATCTTATATTTAACCCTTTTTTATGGTCAATTGATGAAATGACAAAGAATAATCTTATTTTAAATAATAATGGCAAATTATGTAAATATAAAAGATTGTAATTTAGCTATTTATCCAATTATTTAAATCATTAAATATCTTTTCACAGTGTATATATCCCATATTAAAAGCTTCCTTAAGTTTTTCTTTGTTTCTTTCTGTTCTACTAACAGGAATCTTATTTACAGGTCGAATAACATAAGCTTTTCCCTCTTTTTCTAACTGCTTAATATCTTCGAGTTGTTGGTTGTAAAAATTGTATCTGTTAGATAAAACATTCAGTAACTGAGGATATTTACGGTACATTATTTTACCAATAGTGGAAAATTTTGTTGGTTTCTTCTCAAATTCAATAGGTTGAGTAAGTACTATTAATACCTTTTCGCAACCGTCTTTAAACGCTTTTTTAAAAGGTATTGGATCACTAATGCCTCCATCTAATAGTTTTTTATCATTAAAATTTACCATTTTAGAAGCAAATGGTAAGCTTGCTGATGCTTTTAATGAAGTAAGTAAATTATCGTAGTCTGAAGTTTTTATGTAGAATGGTTTTCCAGTAATGCAATCTGTAGTACCAATCACAAAATCTTGCGCCGATTTTGAATAGGTTTCAAAATCGAATGGGATAATTTTTTTAGGTATTTCATTAAATATAAAATCCATACCAAATAATTCGCCTTTAGTAAATAAGCGTGAGTAACTCATATAGCGCTTATCATTAACATATGAATATGGAATGTTCAGGTTTCTGCCTATTTGTTTTGAAATATAATTAACTCCGTTACAGGCTCCCATTGAAACACCAATAACGTATGGTAATTCAATATTTTTTTCTAACAAGAAGTCAATTATTCCTGCACTGTAGATACCTCTAAAACCACCACCTTCAAGAACAAGTCCAACTTTTTTATTCATATTATTGAATTTTTATGACAAAAATACGAATAATATAATGATATGTTATTTTTCTAACTCATTTCCATATCTAAAAAAGTCTTTCGCTTCTTGAAGGGCTTTATCCATTTTTTCTAATTCAGCATAATAATTTTTCTCATGTATATTAGTGACTATAATTTTATCCATTCCCCCATTTTTAATTACAACACGTTTATCTGCCAGTAAAATTAGCAGAGGATCATGTGTAGCCATTAATACAATTTTATCCTTACTAACCAGTAAATCAAGGGCTTTTTTCTTGTTTACACCTGCATTTTCAATTTCATCAATTAGCACGATGGGAGCTTGACCAATGCATGCTACATCTGCAATCATAAGAGCACGGGATTGACCACCACTTAAAAAAGTTACTGGTGTATTAGGATCAAAGGGTTCACCAGAAAGTTCATTCGCCAATTCTATCACTTCTTTAACGGTTGTTTCCGCATTCATAAATAAACGGCTTTGCGCATGAAGAAATAGAAAACTCTCAACATCCATATCTAACACAAAATTCATATTTTGAGTGATTTGAGCTATCAATTTTCCTCCAAATAGTGAGGCTGTATCTTCATCAGCAATTTCGCCATTAATAAGTACTTTTCGTTTCGTTGGTGTGTCTCCATTGGCCAACCATTCAATATCTGCTAATAATCGGCTTTTACCTGAACCTGTAGGACCAACAATACAAGTAATTTCACCAGGTTTTAAATGAAGATTACAATTTTCGGGTTTCTTACTTTTATCAATACCACTAAGTACATCAAGTGTTTCAATGGTTGTTTTATGTTCTGCTGCCTCAATACCGCTTACATAATCCACAAATAAATTGGTTATTTCGTCTTTTGAACTGGCATTTTCTTCCCAAAAAGAATCGGGTTGAGTATGTAGGTATTCTGTAAAAGATTTTTGCTCATTTTCGGCCTTTATTTGAAATGAAGAAAAGAAATCATTAAACAAAGGGTTTTCATTAACAATTTCTTTTAATGGTCTGTTTAGTATAATCTCTGTTTCCATGTGTTAAAGCTTTATCTTTCTGTTTAATCCTATCTGAAAATCTTCACCTACACGAGTTTCGCCCAGACAATAAGAACATAAGGCTGTTGGCATAGAGAAACGAAGTTTCATTTGTTCATTCTCTTTTTTTGTATTTTTAGATATTACAATTCTGGCTAGTTTATCAGCACCTTGTCCTGTTATTCCGTTAATAAATAAAACTTTACACTTGGGATTGACCTGTTGTATTTTATATCTGAAAACTTCTTTTTCTGCTTGTGAAACCAGATCGCTTTTAGTTACCACAACAACATCAGCCAGTTTTACCATTGGTCCGGTTTTTAAAGGGGTATTGATACCACTTAAATTATCGAGAACACAAATTGCAGGCACGTTTTTTAAGTGAGGAGCACATCGATTACATAAACCTGCACTTTCGGTAATTAAGTTCGAAAATCCCTTTTCTTTGGCCCAGGTTATGCACTCTTCAATATTTGATACAAAATAATGATCAGGACACAAGTTTCCTGCTAATCCTGTTTTTGCTGTTATCCCATGTTTAGCATATTGCTCTTCATCAAGAGCACTCAAACAATCAAATTTTATAACACCACATTGTTTTTTAAAATCATCAATACTGTCAATCATTTTAATAATAACTGATGTTTTGCCAGATGAAGGAGGACCTGCTATTGTAATTAAATTTATCATGAGCACTATTTTTTATTCCATACTTCCATAAATGTATCCTGTATGTCTTCTTTTAATTTTCCGATATAATGGTTGTTCAAGAAGTCCCATCCCAGCCATTTTACCGTATCGGGTAAATCGTTATGATCTATTTCAGGATGAATAACAGGGAAATGACGTTGTTTAAGTAATTCAGCCAATTCTTTACTAAATAGGTAGTTTAGTAGTTCTTTATGTTGTTCTTTTTTCTCCTTTTTGACTAATAAAAAAACAGGACTGGCAATAGCTCCATCTTCAGGCCATATTACTTCTACATCTTTAACTTTAATACGTTTTGAAAAGAAGTATGGCATAATATATATAGCAGCGCCTTTTTCGTCCTCTTTTCCGGCTAGTTTTACCATTTCAGCAGGATGCATTCCGCTTTTTATATTTTTAGCAAGAACTTTAATCGCTTCAAAACCATGGTCTTTATAAAATGGGAGCATAACAGCATTACAAAAGAAATCATTTTCACCTCTCATGATAATACTATTTTCAAATTCAGGTTGGAGAATATCACTCCATTTTTGAGGTATTTTACGATCTCCTAATTTCTTTTTATCCAATACCATAACCAACATATTGGCTGTGTACATCGTATAGTTTTTTTTCGGATCAGCATATCCTTCTTTTTGTAGATAATGATTAGGAACAAAAGGTTCAACTGCTTCAAATACATCATTTTCAATAAAGCGATGGATAAAAGGTCGATGGAAAAAGTTATTTACATCAGATGCCATGATTACATCTGGTAATTCATTTTCATTGGTAATATTATCAAGTAATGGATAATATGATAATTCATGATTTACATTACCTTCCATCATGTAATTTAAATCTTTAAAAAGGGTTTTATTTTCCTCAATATATGATTCTGTTAACTCTTTAAAGGGATTACGTAAACCGCAAGGTAACATGGCTGAAAAATGAAGCGTTTCGTTGTCATCTTTTTTTACTTCTTGTTTCCCAGAAAGTGATTGATTCATTTTATCGATAAAATGATCTGCATTGATATTGTTGGTAGTTAATAATGTATTTAAACGAATAAACCTTCCTGTTTTACTCAGGTTTTCAGTCGTAAAATAATTACCTAATCCATGTTGTTCAAATACAGTAATAAACTCCTTGTTTAATTCTGCTATCTGTAATAAGTTTTCGTTACCTGTAATCATAATAAATAATAGTTTGGGTTATAATGCGACTAATAATTTTCTTTTTTCACCAGATGAAGTTGAAGCTTCAACCAGTTCGATAGGAGTATTATATAAATCTGATAAGGTTTCAGCTTTTAGTACATCTTCTGCATTGCCAATAGATGAAACTGAACCATTTTTAAGCATGATTACTTTGTCGGCAAAATGTAATGCCTGCTCTGGTGAATGAGTATTCATAATAACTCCATAACCTTGCTTTTTCAATATGTGTGCCACTTTCATTACATGAAGACTGTTACCCATATCCAAATTTGCTGTTGGTTCATCCATTGCTATAAATTTGGGTTGCTGTGCCATGGCGCGGGCAATTAAAACCATTTGTTTTTCTCCACCGCTAATTTTTGAAAAATCTTTATGTATTAAATTTTCTATACCAAGGGTTGTAATACAGTTTATGGCAATTTCTTTATTTCTTTTGTTAGGTTTTCCAATAAATCCATTTGTATGAATATATTGTCCCATCAATACTACTTCTAAAACGGAATATGGGAAAGGGGTTCCATGTGCTTGAGGAACATAACTGATATAGCTTGCAATTTTTTTATTTGTAATGTTTTTTATTTGATTATTCTGATAAAATATCTTTCCGTTCATAGACGGTAATAGTCCTAAAATGGTTTTAAACAGTGTTGTTTTACCTGTTCCGTTTTTTCCTAAAATACATGTTAGTTCGCCTTCTTTAATCATCATGTTAATATCAGAAAGCACAATTTTATTTCCATATCCACAACTTAAATTTTCCAGCTTTATCATATCAATTTTTTTTAGATGATTTCATTAAAATAAATATAAAGAAAGGTGCTCCAATTAACGAGGTTGTTATACCTAATGGTATTTCCATGCTAGATATGGAGCGACTAAAATCGTCGACTATCAAAAGAAAAATTCCTCCTATGAAAAAGGATGCAGGCAATAACATCATATTTTTAGAACCTGTGAGCATGCGGGCAATATGAGGAATAACTAATCCAACCCAACCAATAATACCACTTATACTTACAGCTGAGGCCGTCATTAGAGTGGCGATACTAATCACAATAAATCGTACTCTATCTACATTAATACCCATTGTTTTGGCTTCTTCATCTCCAAATGAAAGCATATCCAGTTTCCAACCAGATAGAGTTAAAATGACTAATCCAATTATGGCTATAATTCCAATAAAATAGAGATCATGCATTTCGATATCTGATAGTCCGCCCATTAGCCAATATACTATGGATGGTAGTGTATCGTCAGGATCGGCAATGTATTTTAACATTGAAATTAGAGCCGTAAATACAGTTGCAACTATCATTCCTGAGAGGATTAAAGTAAGGCATTTTTCATGCTTTTTACCTGTGCTTATGCTAATGACATAAACAGCCAGTACCGCACCAATTCCAAATATAAAAGATGATACTTGAAGCATAACAACACTCAGACCTAAAATAATAGCCAGTGCAGCACCAAAACCAGCTCCGGCAGAAACACCTAAAATAGAAGGTGAAACCATTGGATTTCGGAACATTCCCTGGTAAGTGGCACCTGTTATAGAAAGGGTTCCGCCAACCATAAAAGCAGCTATAATTCGAGGTAATCGTATCTCCACCAACACAATTTTTATTTGTGGAGATACTGTAGTATTTGTATAAATTAATGATTTCAGAAATAGCCACATATCATTAATTGAAATACTATATCTTCCTAGCATTAAAGAGAAAAATATCAGTATAACACTCAAGATTGTGAGTAATATAAACATGGATATGTTCGATTTATTTCGCATTTAATTAAAATAATGAGTTGTATTGCTCTTCTGTTAAATTGTATTTGTAAAACAGTTTATAAAAACTTTTAATTTGTTTTTTCATTTCGTCTTCAGGTAATTTGTAAAATATATGACTAAGCCATATTATTCCGGTTATTCTGTTAACAGTTGGAGGATGATCGAACCAACCAAAAGGTTTAGATGGAACTTTATAAATTCGATTGTTTTGAACAGCTGAAATAGATTTCCATACTGTACTGGATTTTATATTTTCATATGCATTTTTATCTGCTTTAAATCCGGCAGTAAATATATAGTCAGGATTCCATTCTAAAATTTGTTCCATATTAACATTCGCATGTCCCCCGTTAGGAATTGATATTTTAGCTATGTTATTCAATTTCAGGTAATCGAAAACCTCTGTATGCTTTGATCCTGAAGGATCGGTCATTAATCCGGAACCTCCTATGGTATAATATATTCCGTTAGTAGGAGTTGTGTTACTTTGCATTAGAGATTGTGTTTGCTTATAAAAGGATTTTAGATATGAAATACAAGCTATACAAGACTCTTTTTTTGGAAGAATATTACCTAATAATTCGTAGGTATTTCCTAGCTCAGATATGGATAAATCAATAATTACAACAGGAATATGAGTGCGTTTTTGTAGTTTATTAAAACGATCGTAATTATCTGAGCCAATATAAGTTCCGGCTATTATAAGTTGTGGATTATACATTAGGACAGACTCAATGTTTTTGACGTCAACTTCTGGCAGCTGATTATATGCATCATGTATATATTGATATTTTTTACTTCCTGGGATTTTGGATTTGGCTGCCATAACATTTTCTGCAACAGAAAATAACAGTATAGAAGTTTTTGAATCGTATGGTAAAATACGTTCAATATGCTCCGGAATATTAACAGTTCTTCCAGCCATATCAGTGATGTTTTTTGCCGACAAGGAGGTTGTTAGTATAATTAATATGATGGAAATTAAGTGTTTCATTTTGAATTATTTATTGTAAGGTATATAACTAGGAAACTTTATAATTTTGATAGGCAATTTCACTCAAATATTCTTTTAAATAGGGTAGAGGAAGTGTTTTCAGTTTGTCCCATCCAACCCATTGAAAAATTTTATTTCCTGAAAAAAGCTGCTCTGAGGAAATATGTGTAGTACCATATTTTTCTATAATAGCTTTTATATTATCAGAGTACAGGTAATTAGCTATCTTTAGAGCATTTTCATTTGCATTTTTTTTAGCTAAAAAGAAATGGCATGTAATAGGATTTCCATCTTTAGTTTGTATTACTTCAACCTTATTTCGGGCATCACTTCTGATAAATAAACTGGCAAATTGATGCACTATGTTAATCGGGGAGGTTTGTCTATCGTGAGTAGCCATATTCTTAATAATATAGGCGAAGTGCTGCTTATCTTTTACATTTTCTGCGTATTTGGCAATAGCTTCTTCTCCATATTTAGAATACCAGTGTAACATGATATTAAAGCCAAAATGATCGCGTTGATTTTTACCCATTTGCATTATTGTACCTGCAAACTTTGGGGTTAATAAATCCGACCATTTTGTTGGTTTATCTGTATATACAGTTGATGTTAAATCATGTACCATTACCATTTCTTCTACTGCAAAAGGATGATATTGATTTTCTGTATCATCAATATTGGTATTGTTAAAAATTAGACCTTTTTGAACGTGAAAATTCGCATTTTGGTAATCACCATTAGTTACAAACTGCTCTACAAACTGTTGAGTCATTAAGGAGCTAAATCCTTTACCAATGAGTATTTCTGGTAAATCTTCAGATGTTTTACACACTGCTAAATAGTTTTGAAATTCCTTTTTTGAATGTTTAGGGAAAATATTGATATTTAATTCAATACCTTCTTTTTTAGCTTTCTTTTTTAATTCGCTAATAAAATCATTTTGCCATAAAAAATTTACGTAACCTGCTATATTTACGGCATTGCGTTTTATCAGTCTATTACGCATTGCATCGTAATTACATGGGTTTTGAGTGGCACGTTTTATGTTGCGTTCCAATCCATATGTTAGTGCGTTTAAAGGAATATTCGCGTTAATGGCTAGTGATTGAAGAGTGGTGTTATCTTTAATCATATTTTTATAAGAATAAAGCTGTTCTTTGCATTCTGGAATGCTTTTTAATAGCTTTTTTATATTTGTATCAGTCCTTAAATCCATATGTTAAAAATTAAAGGTTAAAAAAATTCTTATATCACGTCCTTCGCTTGGTATATAGGATTGGTAGCAATAGTATTCTTTATTTAAAAGGTTGTTGATTGCAATATTGAGCGATGGTTTAGTTTTCATACCTATATGGCTGATGCCTAAATTACATCCTAATAAGAAATATTTGGGTGTTGCAAAAGAATCTTCACCAAGACGTTTTTGTTCAGCGTAATAAACCGATCTAATTGTTGCATGTAGGTTAAGTTTTTTACGAATGGACCAATTATAATTAATATCAGATTTTAGGTTAAATGGGGGAACATAGTCAAGTGGGGAACCTGATTTAAGTAAATCCTTTGTTTCTGTTAAATCAGTTCCATTTAAGTAGGATAATCCTAGTCGGGCTACAATTTTGTCATTTTTTAAGAGCAGATCATTGTATTTTAGTTTTATATTGAATTCTCCTCCATACATGCGGGTTTTACCAATATTTACGTATGTATAATTAGTGCCGGGAAGACCTCTTTTTTCTTCCTTAGTAATCATATCATTCATCACCCATAGAAATGGACTGACTTCGAAATCGATGATTTTAGAGGTAAACTGATAGCTTAAATCCAGACTGTTACAGAATTCAGCTTCTAAATCAGGATTGCCATATAATACACCATTTGAAGTGTAATTATCCGTGTACATTTCAGTTGTTTCGGGCATTCTGAAAGATCGGGCAAGATTAATTTTTAATTTAGATTTTGGGTTAACCAGATACATTAATGAAATATTTCCACTAAGTGCATTCTTTTTATCATTTCGTCCTTCGCTTGATTCATAACTGTGTACATCTCCTTCATATACAGAAGCATAATTATATCTAATACCAAAGGATCCATTCAGTTTGTTATTGAATTTGAATACATTATGAATAAAAATTCCAGATGTAATAGAATGAGCGTTATGACTTACCCTATTTTTATAAGATATTTCTTCGATATAATCAACAAAATCAGTAGGTGTAGAAATATGAAAGCTATAAACTTCGGCACCGGTTGTAATAATATATTTACTGTTTATTTTGATGTTACTCTTTAGTAAGCCACCAAAGTAGTAATCAGAAAAATTAGTTGTTTCAACGTAGGATAAATGGTAACCTGCAGCAGTATAATAATTTTTTACCATACTTCTGTATTCATTTGAATAAAAAGCGCTGATTTCTGTGTTACTAAAAATACCCCATTTCCCATTTTTATATTTGATGGAATAGTTATTTGAGTTTTCTTTTTTTGTTTGAACACGCATGTATTCTGTACCATTAAAACCAACAGGTTTGCCCCATGGTCCACCATAATGAATATCAATTGTTAATATGATTTTGTTTAGTTCCGAAAATTGATATCCTGTAGTCAGAAACAGGTCTTTATCTGTATAAAAACTATTTTCAGCAATAGTACCATCGGAATAGGTAAAATTATCAGCGTTACGATATCTAAAACCGGCTTTTATGGCATACTTTCCATCACTCCAACCACCACATGCCAATAAGTTTTTTTCGTTGTTTACAGCACCATATCCCGTGGTTATTTTACCATTGATTTTATTTTGTTTAAAGGGGGATTTATCTATCAAATTAATAATTCCAGCCATTGCACCAGCTCCATAAATAACGGAAGCAGCTCCTTTTTCTACTTCTATACGCTCCAAATCATAAACATTAATAGTATGCGACATAACACCGGCAGGATAGGAACTAAAACGTCTGTTTCCGTTGCGTAGTATTAAAACTCGGTTACCAGACATGCCTCTTAATGTAAGAGGAGCCTGGTAACCGAATCTATTTGTAAATCCGGCTTTTGTTTGAAGTACCTGATTTACGTTTTGAGGATTTAATTGTGTTATTTCTTTTTTACTTGTAGAAAAAGCAGAAACAGCACTCTTGCTTTTGATGTTTTGGTGGGACACCACTGCAACCTCATTAATATTAAATCGATTGGGATTTAAATAAAACTTTAGATTAGTTTTATTTTCTGCCAAAAGGAATGTATCAGTTACATATCCTAATGACCTAACAAATAGTTTGTCATTGTTTGTATTGTCGTGTAATGTTATATTAAAATTTCCTAATGAGTCACATGTTGTTCCTGCACCATTTAAAGTAGATACCGATGCAAATGAAATGGCTTTTCCATTTTTGTTAAGTACCGTACCTTGAATGGACTGTTGTGCATTTATTTCATAAATACACAACATAAAGCAATATGTAGCTATCAGGTATTTAAACATGGTTTTAATGAGTTTATTCGCTTATAATTTGCCAGTGAACTAAGGTTTGTTTTTCGTTAGGTTTCGCAGGTTTATAGGTTTTTATCATAAACTTTACATAAGCATCTTCAGCTGTTTTTATTAGGTAAACAGGTTGTAATTCCTCTTCAGTCATGCCATCAGGTACTTCAAGTACATTACTTCTAAAACTCCTTCCTATTATACATTGATCAATTGCAGCAAATAATGATTCTCTTTCGTAAAATCCTGTAGCTTCATCTTTGTATAACGAATAGTCAATAGTGGGTTCTGTGGTTAATCGATCCATCATTTCTTCTGTAACAGTCGTCAGTGAATTAAAAAAATCCAGTCCAACACCTATTTGACAACCTTGAGTTTCAGATGAAAGTAACATGGCAGGACAGCCTTCATTTTGCAGATCACCATAATCATCATAGTAATAGGCTTTAACGATATAAAATTTAATATCATAAGGAAAATCTGATGTTTCCTCTAAATATTTATAATCCAGGTCAGTCTCCGTTGATTTACATTCACAGTGGACAAAGTCCATTCCTGCCCCCCATGTGTTTACTCTGGGATCTCGTTGTAAATAATACTCTTTTACAGGATAATCACCTTGTATTATAGTTTTAATTTCATTTTCATTTTCGCAAGCAGTAAAAATGTAAGTTGCTAGAATAAGCAGTAAAAAGTACTTTTTCATAATGGTTGTATTTAGTTGTTAATATTTCAAATTAGATTTATTACGTTATCTTAATTCAGATAACGTGCCATTACGAAAAGAGAATATTCTTATTATGGGCTTAATTAAAGTAAATCAAATACATAAAAAAAATTGGAAGGATTTACAAAAATGTTAAACTCTACATTTTTGTAGGATAATATCTACTTAAATTACATTATTGTATCGTGGGTATTATTGCTATTTGAAGTAAGTTATCTAAGTATTAAAGTATAAAAAGGAGCTGCAATTTATCCCCTATATAAAGATGAATATATAAAATCAATCCTTGATACTGTTTAACTGCAAAATATATAAGAAAATCAATTTTACATTGAAATTGATTTAAAATATGACATTTAGTTGCTTTACATCAACTCACAAGGATGATGCTATTATTAGTTTATATGAAGCCTTATTTTATTACTCTTTCAATGTTCATTACGAAGATTTAATACAATTCAATATTAATTACTGATCAGCCTTTTTTTAAACATATAATCTTGCTTTACTTTTAAAGATGCGTTTTTTGTTTGACTATTAAGTTTATCGATAACAAACAATTATATCTTTAACAGTGTTATACGATATAACATTTTGCCTTTTGGCCCTAACACTAGAATTTAATTTTGACATTAGAATTATTAATGATGATTCTACAAGCCTTAATCCTGATATTCAAGATTGTTTTTTGAATCTATTATAATTTATGTAAAATAAATTATTTGCACTTTGGAATAATAAAATTAGTTTATCTCGATATTTAATTAATAGGGTTTTGGTTTACTCAGCTTTATGAGCAATGAAATGATTTATTCTTCTTATAGTATATTCTTCTAAATCATTATTAGAAAGGTTTTTTTATTAGTTTAGAGTATGTTATAAGTTTTAGGAGTATTAATGTCCAATAAAATATTTAGAACATTATCTCTTTTAATAAATTCAGGAGGTTTTAGTCAAGAGGCTGTCCAATTTACTTGTTGGATAGCCTCTTTGTTTATTTTATATACACTTAATTTAAAACATTGGATCCCATGGGGGTAACATCTCTGTTTTTTCTTTGTAGATATCTATTACCTTTTTACTGATAAATTTTTTATTTACTACAATGCGAAACATATATTCGTTAAACCATTTATCTGTAAAAGTAAGGTATCCATTTTCTCCGGAATTGGCCCCCCAACTGTTTTCAAACTGCCATTTAACAGGTTTTTCATGTTTATCTAATTCCACAGCAATTAGTGCCATACCATGAGATGAACCACTATCATGCGTTTGAATGCGCTCCTTTTTATTCATTGCAAAAGGAATATTATAAACAGCCTCAAAGTCGTAATTATCCACATCTAAAATACCAAAATCTCTGCGTAATTGTTTACCTACATCACACGAAGCATACATTGCTTCATTGTTTTTGATAGATTCAACGCAAAACTGTTTAATTACTTCATTGGGAAGATTTACGTAATGCCAATTTTCACCTTCTTCTATATTACGATAGTTTTCTATTTCATAATGTTTCCAGTAATCACGTGAAGGATCATTCATTAACATTACATAATCACTTAGTTTTATGTCACCTAAAACATCTTTCATAAAAGATTGTGGTGTATAAGCTTTACTTTCAGAAACAGTACCTTCTTTATCTTTAAATCGGTATTCAAAGTTTACCGGTGGTTCTCCTAAATTTAAAACCAGCATGCGATAAACGGTACCTAGCATTTCCACTTTACGATCATGGATTTGCTTGTCGTTTTTACCATCATTTTTCATGTTTCGGAGCTCCAATGCCTGTTCTCTAAGTTTTCGATTTAGCAAACGAGTTAACCAGCTTGTATTATTGCTTGAATACGTTTCTTCCATGGCCTCTTTTGGCACCATACCGTATTTTTCAGCAAGATTTACAAAGTTAATCCACTGTCCACCGTCATCAACCGGATATTTAAAGTACCAACTTACTTTTTCATCGTCAAAACCACGATCTGAAGTGTTTAAAATATTATTTAAAAACAAATTTGATTTTTCAAATAAATCCCAGAAATACAGATAGTTTTGTGAAAATTCAAACGAACTTACATTAAAATGCTTCATTGCTACAGGACGAAAAACATTTAATGAAGTAAATAACCAGCATCGTCCTGATTTATTTTGATTGGTAATGCCTGATACATCCACACGATAAGTAAAGTAATGATCAGTTGTACCCTCGTTTTCACGATTCCAGGCAATGTTTTTAATTGGATTTGAATAAAGTGCATTTTCCATCGCCTTTGTATAATTATCTTTTACAAAACCCTCACGTATCTTTTTCAAATCGTTTTGATCTACGCTTTGAGCCATAGCAGATAAAGACAAAGTCATTCCGACTAGTATCAATAACTTTTTCATGATATTTGTTTTTATATGATTTTATTTATTTCAGAAAAAAAGAAGCTACAATAATAGTATTTACAGTCAGATATTTATAGGTTGGTGTTGGGATAAGTTAGTAACGAAATACTTTGTAATATAAGTGTTCAAATTGGGGATGTTACGTATCGTTTTTTTTACTCGGCATTACTAACTCCCAGATAAGTATTTTGTAACAGACCTCAGGTTTATAATGATGATATTATTTTAATGTATAATTAATTTAAAAAATGATTATTAATGATGTTTATATACAATTAAACTTTAAGTTATGTTTTAATGGTGCTTTATTACTAAAACCATTGTCTTTTTCTAAATATAATTACGCCTAAAAATGATAAGGCTAATGATCCTGCAATAATAGAAGGCATGGCCCATAATGAATTTTCCATAAAGTTAGGCACATTCATTCCAAACATACTGGCAATTAAAGTTGGTATCATCAGTATAATCGAAATTAAGGTTAATTGCTTCATTACCACATTTAAATTATTGGATATTACCGAAGCAAAAGCATCCATCATACCACTTTGGATATCAGAATATATTTGAGCCATTTCAAGGGCTTGTTTATTCTCAATAAAAGCATCTTCGAGTAAATCGGTATTGATCTCTGTGGTAATCTTTTTTGAGTTACGAAGCTTAGCCAATACGATTTCGTTTGCCTTAATGGAAGTGATAAAATATACCAAACATTTTTCCATTTTTAGCAACTTGTTTAACTCCTTGTTTTTGATTGATTTTTCAAGATCTTGTTCAATTAAAGAAGTCATTTTATTGATTTGCTTTAAGTAACTTAAATACAGACTTCCAGATCTCAAAAATAATCGAAGTATAAAGTTGATGTTATCTGTGATTTCATGATATTGATCTCTGAATGGAGACGGTTTATCAATCGGTAATATCTCGTTATTTTTTGAGCATAATGTTAATGTAAAGCTATCGGTAATAAAAATACCTAATGGGATGGTGTTAAAAGGCACACCATTATTTTCTACAATAACAGGAATCCTCAAGATAATTAAAGTCCAGTGATGATCAAACTCTATACGAGGCCTCTCGTCCTGGTCTAAAATGTCATTAATAAGATCACTAGGTAATCCAAATTCGTCGGTTAGTTTATATAGTTGTGTCTCTGTTGGATTGGTCACATTAATCCAGCATCCTTTTTGGGGTTTGTCTATTTCTACATAACCACCAAAGGTTTTAAAAATTTTGATCATGATAAGTCTCCTCACAATTTTAACTGTAAGGAAACACGAAGCCCTTACAGAAGTTCTACAACATTTAATCTACTTGGATATGGGTCTTCGTCCATCGTTTTGTTAATTTTTAATTATAGGTTGCAAAAGTAGTTTTATTTTGTAAAAAATCTTTGATTTGAGGATTATATTTCAAATTTACTCCTACAGAAATGGTTTATAATTAATTATGATTTTCAAATTCACGCAATATAAAGCTGTAAAATAATCTGAAAAGGTGATTACTCGATATATTGCTTACATATTGTAAGTACTATGGAAATGTGATATTGGATTAAAAAAAAGGAACTGATCCTTATTATATCGACCAGTTCCAATCGTTATAGTTAATACAGAAAGAAAGTTATTACTTAATGCCAAAAGGTAATTTAATGCTAAAGCTGATGTTACGGCCTATATTATTAAAACCTATTTCCTTTAGTGTTGACAAGTGATCCATATATTTTTCATTCAAAATATTATTTACATGAATCGCGAATTCAATGGTTTGGTTTTGATATTTAATACTAGTTCCTATAGCGCTGTTTAAAACAAAATAACTATCCGTTTGGGTTTCGAACATAGCTGGTTTATTTTGCTTGTCAGCCCACAATCCGCCAATCTTAAAATAGTTTTCTTTTAAAATTCCAATTTCATTTTTTTGAAATTTAATATCACATCTTAATTTATTTTGAGGAATAAAAGGTAAATAGGTTCCATTTTCTTGCTTTCCAATTAAATAAGAATAGTTCGAAGTGATATTTAACCAATTTGTTATAAATGAATTAAGTGCTATTTCTCCTCCATATAGCTCAGAATTAGATTGGGCATATTTAAATATATCGTATCCTTCATTTGAAACTTGATTTGTTGGAGCTAGAAATATATAATCTTTAATGGTATTATGAAATCCGGAAACATCCAGCATGAAATGCTGAGTATGATAATGTGCACTCAAATCAAATTCATAATTTCTTTGAGTTTTTAAAGTGCTATTTCCTTGCTCATATCTTGCTTCGTGAACACCATTTTGCGTTAATTCTGCAATATTTGGAGTTCTGTATGCTGATGCAAAATTTGCGCGTATTAAAATATTATCTGTAGCATCGTAGGTAGCACCTGCCGAAATACTAATATTTGAATAGTTTTTATCAATTGCCTCTTTATCCACTTCTGCTTCTGTTGATATGTTTCTGTAATCAAAGCGCATACCTAATTGAGTTTCCAGTTTATTGAAGAGGCTATGTTTGGCCAATCCAAATACCGAAAAATCATCAACATCAGCATTAGGAATAACATGGTTGGGTGCTTTATTATTTCTATTGGTTTTATTAGCACCTTGTAAACCAATTATATAATCTGCATTTGTATTTGATGGTAGATAGGTTTTTAATTCGTACGAAAATGTATTTAAATCCATATTTACCATTTCAAATTCTGACATACTATTGTCGGTTTGCAGTCGCCTGTTATTTAACTGGTAAGATGCATTTATATCAACTTTAAAATTATTTAAAAACAGTGTGTTTTTGGACGAGATAATATGGTTGGTTAAGTCCTGATACCAAATTTTATTTTCTCTTTCGTTTTTAGTTATTAAGTCAACAGATTCATCGTTACTCATACCCAGTTTTGGTCGGTTGTAATCATAGTACAATCTAAAAATTCCAAATGATTTATTTAACCCTAAGTTTGCTTTAAAGCTATGTTCGTTAAAACGTGTATTTGGTATGTAATTATCATCACCATCTTTATAATCTTTATGACTTTTTATGCCTGCTCTAAAACCCCAGTTAAAATCATTTGAAGCACCTTTAATTCCCAGGTCAGATACCATACCATTTGTGTTTGAATGGTATTGAAGGTTATAATCTCCTATTATTTTATTTGCAGGCGCTGGTTTTTCTTTAATAATATTGAGTACACCTCCAACAGCGTCTGATCCAAACAGTAATGAAGCCGGCCCTTTAACCACTTCAATACGGTCGATACCAAATTCATCAATTACAAAAGGGTGGTGTTCCGAGAATTGAAAGTTTTCGAGCTTAATACCATTATTCAACATTAAAATATTGGTCATGGATAAACCTCTGATAACAGGCTTTGCAACACCGGTTCCATTGGATATCATATCAACACCAGGTTGTGCAGCCAGAGCTTCCATAAATGTAGGACTGCCCACAGAACTGATATCTTTACTCTTAATCAGATCAATTTTTATGGCATTTTCGTGTTGTGTAGAGTAGGTTCCTCCTGACACAACAACCTCCTCTGGCTGAAGCATTGCAGGTTCCATTTTTATGTTTAATTCAAGTTCGTTGTTGTTTAACTCAATGGTTTTAATGATGGTTTTATATCCAATAAACGAAAACTGAATCTTAATTCTACCTTTAGGTAGATCATTTAATGTGTAAGCTCCGTTTTCATTGGTCAATGTTCCTGTATTTTGTTCAGGCAGATAAACTGTTGCATTGGGTAGTCCCTCATTGAAATTACCATCTGTTACTCTTCCTTTAATGCTGTTTTGAGCAGTTGTAATTTGGTTCATAGCTATGCATAACAATGCTAGCAACCAAAAAAGTTTTAATCCTTTCATTGGAATTATATCAATAGGAGTGTATTAAATACACTCATTATTAGTTATTTGTTAATTTAAGTAAATTATACCAAAAGGTATTTGTATGTAGATAAATTAGCAGAAAGGAGGAGCTCGTAAATTAAATGAGTAAATGTTTTTTAGGACATATATACGTTGAATAGTTGAAGTATATATATCCTTAATAAACTCTGGAATGACATCAATTTGTACTTTGTTATTGTTTATAAATTGAACAAATTCAAAAGCACAGATAGGACACTTTTTGTGCTGTTTTGTTATATGTTTCTGATGCGATAATTGTTGAGTATCATGATCGTGATGAATATACAAATAGTGTAAAGTTTTTATCAGAATAGGACTGAAAAAAACAAGCAATATTGCCAAAGAAATATACTTTCTGTATGTGTTTGCTTTTACCATTTATGATACATCAAAACTTATTACAATTTTATACTATAACAAAAAAAACACCATTTTGGGGATTGTGTTCGATTCATAGTTTATTTAAAATACTTTTCAGTTAAATAATAAGTATACTTAAAATAAATTAAAATATACTAAATCAGATATATAAGTAAGTGTAAATTTATCTATACATTTCTTCAATTATTTCTTTGTATTCAATATTAACTTGTTTTCTACGAACTTTTAAAGAGTTTGTCATCAGGTTATTTTCAATAGTGAAAGGTTTTGGTAAAAGTCTAAATTTCACAACCTTTTCGTATGGAGCAAGGCTTTCTTGTAAGACATCTATTTTTTTCTGAAACTCTTGAATTGCTACTGGATTATTAACTAGTTTATAATTTTCAATAGAGTCGTCATCCTTTTTACAAAGCGATTTTAAGTAGGTAAAACAAGGAACAATTAAAGCTGTTAAATATCTTCGGTTATCTCCAATAACACAGAGCTGTTCTATCTGTTGACATTGAGATAACTGAAGTTCAATTTTCTGGGGTGATACGTATTTACCAGTAGATGTTTTCATAATATCTTTAATACGTTCTTTCATTAATAAAATACCTGGTTCTGGTATCTCACCCTGATCTCCTGTATAATACCAACCATCTTTTAAAACCTCTGCTGTTGCTTCGGGTTTTTTATAATACCCGCTAAATACAGTATCTCCTTTTACTAATATTTGCCCATCATCTCCTTTAATTTTCACCTGAACGTGAGGCATAATACTGCCAGTGTTCACAAAATCGTATTTATCTTTTTTCATGCATGATACTGTGGCTGTAGTTTCTGTTGCTCCATAGCCGTAGTTTATTTTAATACCCAATGCATGAAAGAATTTTAAAATATCAAGGTTTAAAGCAGCACCAGCACAAGGCATATACTTAATATGTCCGCCAAAAACTTTTTTAAAGTTTTTCATAACCAGTATGTTGGCTATTTTATGTTTTAGTTGTAATACGAATGGAGGAGTTAATGAATCTTTTTCATATTCAATATATTGCATTCCTGTGCTTAAGGCCCAGTTGAATATAAAGCTCTTAGGCTTACTCCATTTTTCTGTAGTTTTTAAAATAATGTCATACGATTTTTCAAAAAATCGTGGTACAGCGCACATTACAGTAGGTTTTACTTTAGGCAGTTCATGAATAATATCTTTAGGATTTGCATTAAATACATTTGTAGCTCCTTTGTAAAAGACGAAGTATGACCATCCTCGTTCAAATACATGACTCAATGGAAGAAAGGCTAATGAAACATCATTTTCATCTAGTTCGAGTCTAATACTGTGAATTTCAAGAAGTTTTATAAAATTACTATGATGAAGCATTACACCTTTAGGCTCCCCTGTAGTTCCTGAAGTATAAATAATGGTGGCTAAATCGCTCGTTTGGGCTTCAAATAATCTGTTATTTAGAGTTTCTTTAGTGGAGCTATCAAAATTGGAATCAAGTATATCTTGAAAAGAAATTACTTTTTCGTGATCAGAAGGAGGACAATTTAAAGTGACAATTAATTTTAGAGAATTGCAGTTTTTAAGTGCTTTTAGTGCATTTAAAAGTTGTATTTCATCTCCTACAAAAAGTACTTCCATTTCTGTTTCCTTAACTATGTATTCTAGTTGATCGTAGGTGGAAGTAGGAAATATGGGTACCACAACCCCTCTGGTACTTAATATTCCAAAGTCGGTAATTGACCACTCCGGACAATTGTGACTATAGATTCCAATATTGGAATTTGCATTTATTCCTTCACTAATAAGATATTTAGAAATACTTTCAATACGAATACCTAAATCATTCCATGATAATTCTTTGTATGTATTTCCTTTTTTAAATTTTACAGCTGTTTTGTTACCATATTTTTTAATACGATTACGTATAATAACGGCTAAATGAGATTCTTTCATATATTTTTATTCGACTTCTTTGTGTGATACTATGCTGAAATATGTTTCCAACGTTTGTGCGACCATAACCAGCATTCTGGTTTATTGATTATATTTTGTTCTAATTTTTTTGCGTACAATTTTGTTAACTCTCCTTCTTTTAAACTGATAGGTTTATCTGTTAAAACTGTTAAATACAATTCGTAGTATCCTCTTTTCTTTTGATTTATATCTACGTAAACCACTGGGTAATTGTTTATTCGGGCATGTTTTTCCGGACCTTGTAAAAATGGTGTTTTTATTCCTAAAAAATCAATCCATAAAGCCTTAGGCAATAGTCTTTTTGAAGGACTTTGATCAGCTGCCATTAAATAGATAAAAGGTTGGTTTCTGTTTTCTTCAAAAGTTTTAGAGGTTTCGTAAATAGAAGATAATGTAGTTCCACAGCGAGATCTACTTTTACGTAAAAATTTATCAATATATTTATTTCGAAGTCGTTTATAAAATGCGATAGCTTTATAATCAGTTTGTAAGCTAGCTGATAAACTACCCCACTCCCAATTGTTGTAATGAGCTGTAACCGCAATAATACTTTTGTTTTCTTTAAAAAAAGGTTCTATAACTTCGGGATTTAAAAGTTTATGCCTTTTAATAATTACTTTTTTAGGCATGGTAAAAGCTTTTATGCCTTCTACTATATAGTCAATCAGGTGTTTATAGGCTTTTCTTTCAATATCTTTTATTTCACTGGCAGATTTTTCAGGAAAGGCAAGTTTTATATTCTGATGTATAACTTTTACTCTGTATTTAATAATATTGCGCATTATAAAACGCATAAAGTCTGAAAATACGTAAAGTGCCTTAAATGGTATTAAGGTGATTATTAGTAGTAATAAGTAAAAGAAAAATGTGGCTAATAGGCTCATGCGTCAAATATATATGAATTTACGTGCTGCGCAAAAACATATATATAAAAACTAACCTAATACGTGTAATATCAGTTAAATTATAGTTGTATTATTATAGTTATATTGCACGCTGCTGCTAGATTTTGAGCCTATTCAATGGACATAGGCTTGTGTGCGATTTTATAGCGTTCAAAAATATATAATCGGTAATTAAATCTCACGATAAAATCGTTAGATAGCGCTGTTTTATAATTAAATGAATTATTTAGTTTGATTTTTTATCCATTTGTAAATTAAAGATAAAGCTTCAGGAGAAAAAGTTTGTTCAATAGAACTGTATTCCAAAGGTAGTCCTTTTTGGCATTCCTGAAATAAGTGATTTAATTGCGGTAAAACCTTTGTAGTAACATTTTTATTTCCCCCCTTTTCCAAAGCGCGTCTAATTCCTTCTAAATTCTCGTTTGGTGGAACCTGTAAATCTTTTTCTCCATTAATGGCTAATACCGGGCACTTTACTCTTTTAAATAGTAGTTCAGGATTGATATTTAGAAAATAATTCATCCAAGGTGATGAAAGGGTTTCTATTTGCATTTTGATATAGGTGTCTTTATTCATGCCTCCAGGTATAGGAGAGTCAGGATTTTCCTTAAAGACGTTATTTAAGTATGAAGTTAATTTCAGTTTTGTTGTTTCGGGTTTATTGTTTTGTTTTACAATGTTGAATAGTTCTTTATTTATTGTTCTTGAGATATTTAATACAGAATCACTAACACCATAAGCCTTGCTTATTAATTCATTCTGTAATTGAAGCAATTCATCACCAGGTATTCCAAGTCCTGCCAGTAATACAATAAAATCAATATCTTTTAAATTTGAAGCTACTATAGGCGCAATTACACCACCTTCACTATGGCCTATTAAACCTATTTTATCAATTTCTTTTCTTGTTTTAAGGTATTCAACTGCGGCTTCTACATCTCTTGAAAGATCAAGTGTTGTTGCGGTTGTAAAATCACCAGTCGATTGGGCTATACCTCGGTCGTCATATCGTAATACGGCAATATTATTTCTGGTTAAATAGTCAGATAAAACTAAAAAAGGTTTATGTCCAAAAACTTCCTCGTCTCTATTCTGTGGACCACTTCCGGTAATTAATACAACAGCAGGAAAAGTTCCGTCTTTCTTTGGGATTGTAAGCGTTCCGGCTAAAACAATCTGGTCTTTTATATTTTCAAATTTCACTTCTTCTGAGATGTAAGGATATGGTTTTTGTGGCTCCTGTGGTCTGTTATTTACCTGTGTTTTTTCAAGTTTCTCTTTAGTAAGGCTTAAAGGAAACGAAAGGCCACTTTGCATAAATGTGCCTTCTATGGTGTTTTTATCGCTTTTGTAAGTTCCTTCATAACGAATACCAGGTTGTTTGATTTCAAGTCTTAAAACCTGATTTTTATACGTCACCTTGTCAACAGGTATACCTTTTGTACCTTGGTCAGGACTATCCATTGCGGCTGTATAAGAAGTATCTATAGCATTTATATGAAATACAACCCTTAATTGAATTCCTTGTATTTTTAATTTCCCATTCCATTGACCGGTTATATTTTGGCATTTGATTGTTGAAGATGTAATAAATACCAAAATAAGGAGTAGATAATATTTCATAGTGATAGAATGTTATTGATTTAATGAATGAAGGTACTTATACTATCAGGATAATCAAAGAATGGTAAATTATAATTATACAAAAGAGGAACTTACTTCTTTTTGAGAGTCTAATTTTTGTGCAATAGCTATAGCTTCATTAATAATGCTTTGGGGATAATGATTTAATTGAAGAATGCGAATTGCATTCCGTTTTTTTAATCGACCTTCTTTTATCTTGTAATCAAAACCCACATTGTTATTACTTACGATTTCGCTGAAATGATAGAGGTTGTATGTATCTGTTAGCATATCAGTTAGTTCAATATCGTGAGTTGCTACAAAAACAATATTATTATTTGTAGCAAGAGATGATAAAATTGCTTTACCGGCAGATATTCTTTCTACAGTGTTGGTTCCTTTAAATATTTCATCCAATAAAAACAAGCACGGAGCGTCATTAGCACTTTTGTCAATCATTTTTTTAATGGTTAATACTTCTTCGAAATAGTAACTTTTATCATTTAGTAGATCGTCGCTTATACGAATTGCAGAGTAAATTTTGCACTTGGGTATTTGCATTGATTCAGCAAAACAAGTGTTTAAAGTTAGCCCTGTAATCATATTGATTCCAACAGATCTTATAAATGTAGTTTTACCCGACATGTTTGAACCAGTTAGAAGTACTGATTTATTTAAAGTATCTAAACTGTTAGTAATACAATGGTTTATTAATGGATGATAAATATTTTTAACCTGAATTTTATCATCTTCAATTTTTGGAATGCAGAAAGTTTCTGTACCCGCTCTTAACGAAGCAATTGAGTACAGTGTATCAATTTGTCCAACAAAGGCAAATACGGTTTCAATAGCTTTTCGTTTTGTGTCTAACCGTTTTAATACACCAAATAATAATAATGGTTCTAATAAAAATAGAATTTTAAATAACTCTAATATTGACCAAAATGCGGCTTGTAAATCACCTTGAAGTTTGGCCTCTAACTGAATAAATGACATTCGATTTCTAATTTGATTTAAGATTTTTATTGAATCTGGTAATTGAGGATTAATAGATTTCAAGAAATGTTCTTTAAATAGAAGATCGGCAATGTTTTTCAGTTTTAATAATTGAGGTATAGAACTTGTATAATTATTTAGATTCTTTTTATTCCAAAAATGTACAATAAGATTGATGATAAATGTTGTAAGTACTACGAATATAAGTATAGTGTTAAAAGGTAATAGTAAAAGCGAAAGTAAACTAGTAAATGATAGAATTGGAATAATGAAATACCATTTGGGAGGTTTTATATGTTCTTCCTGAAATAAGGAAGAAATATAGAAGGCTTCATCGCTACTTAATTTTGAAAGTTGTTTTTGTGTTTGTATTCGAAATTCTTCGTCACAGCAAAATCGTTGAATGATTTTTTCAAATAATTCGTTTTTTCCTGAATGTTTTGGAATTGTTCTGAACTGATTATAAAGAAATTGTTGTCCAACCTTTGAGTTTGTTCGATCCAGATATATAAATACTTCGTGTAAATCTAAGTCGTTAACGGTTTTATCTGATATGACTTGAAAAACCTCTGTGTGATCTCTATTTCGAAAATATTTTTCAATTAATTTAAAATCAAAAAAATCTTCTTTAAATTTTCCAAATGCTAATTTTTGTTTTCTTTTTTTCATAAGGTTGGTTTTGTTTATTGATAATCAATATATAAATGTCTTTTCAATTCAATTATATATCATGTTTTCATCGATATACTTTTACTTTGTTTGCTTCAACTCATTAGTCAGTTTGATATATTCACACAGTATGTCCACATTTCTACTAAAACTCTACTACTAATACGATCCATTACTTCATATTGATTATTCCATCTTTCGCCTTTGGGCATGGTCTTTTTAAATTTATCATTTTTAGTAATCCAAGCTCTGGATGTATCCTGATCATCAATAATGTTCTGCACCAATGGTGCTAACTCCTTCAACCGATTGTTAATTTCGTACGCATATCCTTTTTTGCGTTCAGGATGCAAATCTTCCAATTTCTCAACTCTGATTCTTCCACGATCGTAGTATAATGGCTTGTTTGTACCCAATTCAACAAAGCGTGCCCATTTACCATTTTCCATCCTGATTTCACCTAAATATTTTAAGGCATCAGGTATAGGCTCTAATATTGTTTTTTCGTGTAGTGCAAGATATATATCAATCAGAGAATTGATATTTTTTATAGTTACTGATGTACAAATTGCCAGTGGTTCAAATGTGCGTGCCCAAGCTGGTTGTAAATATTCATTGTATTGCTGTGCCCAATCAGGTTGAGGAGGAGGGAGTTGTGATATATTTAAAAAACGGGCCACCTTGCGTAAACTTGTTTTTATCACTTCATTGTACTTGTAATATTGATAAGCCTCAATCATAACCTGACTGCAGTCATTTATTCCGCCATCATTAAAGGTGGCATAATCATGGTAATTACCTTGTGTGGGATAGTAATGATGCCAGCCTCCATTGCTCAATTGTGTTTCAATCATCATGTTAATGGCGCGTTGCGTTGCAGCTGAGAGTGTGCTGTCATCCATTTCCTGATCTAAAGCCATTAAAAACCTTACTGCCGACTGACTTTGGTTATCGTCGAAACTAACATGATCAGATTCTAAATGCTTAAAATTAATGGTATGATCCCATCCGCCATATTTATTTTGACCTTGAATTAAAGCATAGGCAGCCTCTTTGGCATCGTTTAAGTATGCTTTATTTCCAGTAACCTGGAAAGCTTTAAGAAACGATATTCCTACAGCTGGAGTCCCTGGAGGTTGAACCTCTATGGTTTCATTGTCTTTAGGGCCTTCTCCCCAACGTAAAGACAAATCAGGGGTTACATGATATACATAACCTTCATGTGTATTGAGGCTGTGAAAATATGTAATTCCTTTATCAAGAGAAGCTTCTGTCTTCTTCTTTAAGTTGTTTCCATGCACAAAGCATGTAATTAATAATAATGTAGATATAAAAGTGAACCTTTTATTCATTTAAACTTTGTTATTTATTCTTATATAGAATTTTATATTTTATTATAAAAAACAAATACAGATTGTAATAGAATCAAATTTAGTTTGATCCATTAAATATGAGGACTTTAATTTAAAAATCATGGATTGAATACAATAAATTAAGTGACTATTTGTACCTATACATCAAATTTTAGTTCATCTTAGTATTTGTATGAACTTTGAAGAGTAGTCAAGCATCATAGAAAAAAGGAGAGGTTTGTATTGATCTCTCCTTTTATATTTGATTACTTCCCAAGTTTTAATATTCTTCTGGCTCCTTGAATTACAATTAAAAATACAATAGTGCCTATCGCTAAATCTGGAATATCAGAGTTTAAATAATGAACCAAAATTCCGGCGATGATCACACCAATATTAATAATCACATCATTCGAGGTAAAGATCATACTTGCTTTCATATGAGCTTCGTGTTTGCTCTTTGATTTTTGAAGCAAGTATAGACATATTCCGTTAGCAATTAACGCAAAAACTGAAACCAGAATCATGGTTCTAAAATCAGGAAATTTTTCAGCTCCGGTAAACCTTCTTACTACCTCTATAAAACCCAATAAGGCCAAAGTAATTTGAAAATAACCAGCTAAAGATGCCACTCGTTTTTTCTTTATTAACGAACCTCCAACAGCAATGAGACTTAATGCATAAACAAAGGAGTCTGCCAGCATATCTAAACTATCGGCCACTAAACCCATTGATTTGGAGAGGATACCAGAAGATAACTCAATTAAGAAAAACAGAAAATTGATAATTAAAACGTACCAAAGAACTCGTTTTTGATTCAAATCCTCCTCCATATTTACGTCTGCAGTTTCTTCTGTTGAGATCTTTTTTCCTCCTAAATTTAGTGATTCTATGGCATTGTTAATTTGGTCTGTCTGATCATAATGATAGACTGTTAAATAACGATTAGGAATATCAAACTCAAGTTTTTTTATACCATTAATATCATTGAGTTTCATTCTAATCAGATTTTCCTCTGAAGGACAATCCATTTGAGATATCTTAAATAATGATTTCTGCATCCTTTAGACTTTATGTGATGAAACAAAATAGATGTAATATTGATTAATATAAGGTCAAATATTATTCCATGATCGAATATTTAATAATGGATTTGTAAGTTACAATAATTCAATTGTTAAATCTATTAGTTAATACATATCATTCTAAAATTTAAAAGATCTGAATTTTAGTTTTTTATTATGAGCTAACTGATGTTTCCCAAGTGTGTTAAAACATTGTAAATCAAACAAAAAGAAGCATGATTAATTTTATTAATCCACTAATATTCAGTATTTTAGTGGTGCGATATCAATAAAAAACCATGCTTCATGAGTAAAAGTACAAAAGTTTTTTCGGAGACAAACAGCTTTTTCACCTCAAGTGAAAAAGGAATTAATAGAATAATGGAATTATATCAGTCATTGCATCTGAATAGGTTGAATCTGGGAGTTGATAATATGCCTCAATGTACTTTCCAAAAAGGTGATTTATTGCTGGCTTTGTTGTTGTTTCCACTATACTCACTCTCGAACGTATACCGGTACACCAAACATCCTTTATCACGCAGCATAGAAGCTAGTAAGAATACTTTTTATAGGCTAAAAAATGATAGCAATATCAATTGGAGAAGCCTCTTAACCAAATGTAATATCAAATTGCTAAAGCGGACCACAAGCACAAGCGCAACAAATAAGGAGTTTAACAAATGTTTAATAATAGACGATACTGATTTTGAAAAATCAACCTATAAAACAGAGCATATTGGTAAGATATGGTCACATGTGAAAAATTGTAGGTTCTGGGGATATAAAGCATTATTTCTTGGCTATTGGGACGGCAAAAGTTTCTTCTCATTAGATTTTAGCCTACACAAAGAAAAAGGCAAAAACGAGAAAACTCCATTTGGACTGATGGCTAAACATAGAAAAGCTCAATATTCAAAAAAAAGAGAAAAAGATTCATGCGGTTATTTGCGCGAACAAGAATTGATTGATGATAAAATATCTACAGCTATATCTATGATTAAAAGAGCTGTCAAACAAAAGTTTGAAGTACACTATGTACTTATGGATAGTTGGTTTTTCTGTGAATCCATATTGAAAGCCGTTTTGTCATTAAATAAAGGAATACATATAGTTGGTATGGTAAAAATGGCAAAAGCAAAATATAGCTTCAATGGCGAATTGTATACAGCTAAAGAGCTTACCCAATTAGTAAAGCGCAGAAAAAAGGTAAAGAAAGAAAAAGCATTAAACCTATTTTGTGCCGAGGTTATTGTTGAGTACAAATCAATACCACTAAAGCTATTTTTCTGCAAAACAAGTAAGCATGGCAAGTGGCACCTGTTGGCGACTACCAATACTAAGCTGGGCATACTGAGTGCTTATGAAATATATAGTATCAGGTGGAGCATAGAAGTTTTCTTTAAAGAATCAAAACAATACTTTTCCTTGGGCAAATCACAATCCCAAGACTTTGATGCGCAAATAGCTGATGTATCACTAGCTATGATTGAATACAATGTATTTAGTTTGGCAAAGAGGTTCGATGCATATGAAACAATGGGCGGTTTATTTGAAAAGGTATGCGATAATACTACAGAACTTACTATATCCATGAGAATATGGGGATTTATTCTGGAACTATTACATATGATTGCTGAGATTATCGATAGTGATTTTAATGAACTAATTACCAATCTGATAAAAAATAAGCCTGAGGACAATAAAATCTTCAGGCTAATAGAAATGCAGCTTTCAAATGCAGCTTAAATAACATGGGAAACATCAGTGAGCTAATTTATAAATTAAATAAATCATCCCTATTGCAGAAGAACATATAGCTAAACCATCCATAAATCCTTTGATAGAATCGCTAAGAATGAATTGTGATACTAATAGATTTTTAAGAGCTAATATTACTGAACCATTTAATAAAAGAATGGCTGCTAATAGTTTTGGGCGTTTTTTCATAGATATATTTAGTTTGTTTCTTCAATTTCATCAATTAATTGTTTTGCAGCGTCACGTATTGGTTTGTATTTATTTATCCATAAAATTAAACCAACACCAATGCTAATAATTATAGCACTTACAAAAACTATTTGCATGTATAACAAATCTTTATCAAAATGTCGTTTTAAGCATAATCCAGCATCCAAAAATATAAGAGCCAGAAAAACCCATCGAGAGTTACCATGGAAAGGAGTGTATCTTTTAACTACTTTTTTCAGCATCGTTAATGTGGGTTCTGAATAATCAACAAAGTTGTATTCTTTAGACAACTTCCTGAATGTTAAAGCAAAAATTAGCATTCCAATAGCAAAAGAGATTTGAGATAGAAACTCGTTTATAGTGGCTCCATCAAAAATATATTCATAGGCTCCAAGAATAATGTAAAAAGGAATCAAAAACCAATAAACGTATTGTAATCTCTTACTTTGGTTGGCATATTTTTTATCTTTTATCTGGAGCTTTGAAGTGAATTCTCCCAAGTTATTTAATGTGATGTTTTCTTTATTTGGTTTCATAGTTGCTTGCTGTTAAATTGTCTTTTAATTGTTGTTTAATTCGATGAATTTTTACTTTTACATTGGGCTCTGTAATTCCAATAACTTGTGCAATTTCTTTCATACTCAGGCCTTCAAGTGTGAGGGATATTAGCGATTTATCAATTACAGAAAGTGTATTTAATTCATTCTGAAGCGCTTCAAATTGAGCTTCTACTTTTTCCTTTGATTCAATATCATTATCGAAATCCAGGATGTTTAACTGGTTGACATCATTGAAGTTAATCGTTAGCTTCATATTTTTATATGCTTTACCTGTGTAGGTAAGTGCAGTGTTTACAGCAATACGATAAATCCAGGTACTTATGGATGCATCACCTCTAAAGTTATCCAGACTCTTCCATATGTTAATCAGAATCTCCTGAAACATATCATCCTGATCCTGCTCATTTGAGTTATAATAGCTGCAAATACGCCTGATTCGTTCTGAGTTTTCTTGAACTATTTTGTTAAACTTATCTTCTTTCATTGAACTTTTTCGCTATTGTTTTTGAACATTAGACAGCAAAATATTGAATAGTTACATTTTCTTTTCAATTATTTTACTTTTTTCTTCAAAAACATTGTAATTAAACTATGTATAATACAGCAACAGAAGTCTTTATTAAAACAAAATAATCTTGTAAATTGTTAGAAATAAAGTATTGATGTATGTTGATTAAAACCTGATGATATGAAGTTATTGGAAAAAATATTAGTAGCGATAAATGTAAATAAATCGAATCCTGTGTTATTAAATGTGGCAAAAGAGCTCGCCTTAAAGTTTAACTCAAATTTAATTTTAATGGGAGTGTTGCCCTCTGATGCTCAAAAATCGTCAGTAAATAGTATCATTACCCGTTTGGTAGAAAAAGAATTAAATGAAATAGAATCAGATTTAAAAAAATCGGGTATAACTGTTGAAAAAAAACTGGAGTATGGAAGTATTCTGGAGCAAATTATTACAGAATCGGAAAAAGAAAATGTGAATGTAATATTGGTTCCAGAAAAATTTGGACCTGCTGAAGAAGACCATAAAGTAGGTGTTGTGGTTGAAAAGCTTGTTCGGAAGTGTCATAAACCCGTATGGGTTGTTGATACAGAAGGCAGACCTTTTCCCGGGGATATTGTTTGTTCTGTGGATTATTCTGATGCTTCAGAAAGAGCATTGCATAATGCCATTAGAATGGCGCGACATTTTAAATCAAAACTACATATTGTAAACGTATTGGAACCATTAGAAGAGTTTTATTCTCCTCGCTTTGAAATAGATTATGACAAAGAGAATAAAATATTAGAAAATGATAATGCTACTCGTTTTGAAGAATTTTTAAAGCAGTTTAATTTTGCAGATATAGAGGTTGAAACCACTATTTTAAAAGGAACCATATACAAACAACTAAAGGAGTTTATTTTACTAAATAATGTTAGATTGTTGTTTATCGGAGCTACAGGAAAAAAGTTTTTTCAAAGGGTTCTATTGGGGAGTGTTACAGAATTAATGGTACGATACCTTCCTTGCTCAACAGTAGTTACCAAATCTGAAAATATCATTAATTTAAAAATAGATTCTGATATTTCAGGTATTGAAAAACATTATGCAGATGCCATGAAGTATGAAGCAGAAGGTTTATTGGATCAGGCAATAGAAAAATTAAATGCCTGCTTGCAAATTAATGATCTTCATTTTCCTACCTTAAATGCATTAGTAAAACTTTATAAAAAAATAGGAGATGAAAAAACGGCTGAAACCTATAGCGAAAAAATGGATGAAATAGTGAACAGACTATGGGATAAAGATGTTGAAAATGAAATAAGAAAACGATTAAAGTAACTTTTAATAACATCTAAAAATTTGAAGATATATGAAGAAAGTATACATATTGTCTTTATTACTGCTTCTGGGTTTAGTTTCATCACAGATTCTACCATTAATAATAAGTACTTATAGTTATTTAAGTCATGTAATAAAGCTGGGAACGATGATTTGCCTGGCTTTTATTATGATTCATGTTGGTTATGAATTTGAAATTAAAAAAGACAGGTTAAAACAATATGGATACGATTATTTAATAGCTTTTACTTCAGCAACTTTACCCTGGATATTTGTTGCCATTTATTTCATTTTTGTTTTAACACCTGATGAAATGCGAAACGGTCAAACCTGGGTAGAATCATTGTTAGCAGCCCGATTTGCAGCACCAACTTCTGCCGGGGTTTTATTTTCAATGTTAGCGGCGGCTGGTTTAGCTACAACATGGATGTTTAAAAAAACACGTGTTTTAGCCATATTTGATGATCTGGATACTGTTATATTAATGGTTCCCCTACAAATGCTGATTATAGGATTTAAAATTCAGTTGATTATTGTTTTATTAATCATGGTTATTTTAATTGGCATTGCCTGGAAATTTATGGGAAGAATTCGACTTTCTGTTCGTTGGAAGTATGTATTGCTGTATTCCGTTGTGATTACTTTGGCTGCAGAATTCTTTTATTTTGCCAGCAAAATTATTGATGAAACAGTTAGTGTTCATATTGAAGTATTATTGCCGGCCTTTGTTTTAGGAACCATCATATCTAAAAAGTATAATAAAGTAAAACTACACAACGGCCTTAAGGAAGATATACTCGAGTTAAAAGATGAACAGAAAATATCATTTTATATTTCTGCCATATTTATGGTTTTAGTTGGACTTTCAATGCCTTTGTTAGAAGGAGTTTCAGATTTCTTTGTTACTCAACAAATTGATAAAGATATTGTGGATTCTTATTTAAAAGGCAGTGAAACTTCTGTTTTTAAAGGAGATATTAAAGAGTCGTTTGAATTAAGTACAGTTCTGATTCATGTACTCATTGTAACCCTTCTCAGTAATATAGGAAAATTAGTTCCGGCTTTTGTGTATCGAAAGGAAGCTACGAGGAAAGAAAGGTTAGCCGTTGCTTTAGCTATGTTTCCACGAGGTGAAGTAGGGGCAGGGGTTTTAATCATTTCTATGTCGTATGGAATAGGTGGTATTATTGTTACTGTTTCCATGCTGTCATTAGCCTTAAATCTTTTATTAACAGGATTATTTATTGTTGGAGTTAAAGCTTTAATTAAGGGTAAAGAAAATGCTCCGATAAAAGAATATTATTAAGTTTAAATTAGATTAAAATTTAAGCTGTAGTTTATTAAAAAAGGCTATCTCGTTATAAGTGAGATAGCCAGATGATTACACAAAAATAGGCCTACCTGCTATTTAATTGCACCTATTTTAGAAAACCAAATGATCAGCAACATTTTCATAAAGAATGTTGGTTTTTAAGTACCAGAATTTGGCATCACCATGAGCCAATTTAAATACCTCAACATATGGATCTGATGATTGGTCACCTAAATCTTCAAGATATTGATGTTCTTTTCTTGCTTTATGAATCATTGCAGCATCATGCACAAACTCAATATTTCCGGAAATACGCATTTCACGACCTTTTTTTAAGTTTGCCGGATTGTTAAAAAAGCATACTTCTACATTAGGATTCTTATGAATTTGTCTACTTAAATCTTTAGGAGAGAGCGCTTCAAAATAGAAGCCAGAATTGTCGGCAAACCAAAGTTTCATGATTCTAACATGAGGTCTTTCATCTTCAATAGTCGCCATATAACAAATCGGGTTATCGTTGGCAAACTTAATTACTTCTTCTTTTCTCATAACTAAACCTCCTATATCGTAAAGAAAATAACTTTCAAAAAGCAGATTAAAGTTACGATGATACTGTTTCTATGTCAATATTATTATGAAGTGTAGTTCTTTTTAATATTTAAATGTCAATCAATTGTTCTTTAAGAAAGGTTAAAAAAAACATCGAAATTTGAAACATTTTATTCAAAAATATGTATTATGTAAGTTTCAGTTAATTATAACCCTAAAATTTACTTTTATGAAAAAAACTATTGTTTACAGTCTTTTAACTGTCCTAAGCTTATCATTCTCTATTACTGATCTTGATGCTCAGAAATCAGCAGATAGGAGTGTATATTGTAAATTTATACAACTTCCATCACACCCTCTTAATACTAATAAATACGATTATATTGTTTACCAAAATGGAGAAACAGGTGAGCCGGAAGTTTCTGATGGTGAGGGTGAATCAATAAAAGAAGCTTTTAAAATGGATATCAATTATTATTATGAGAGACTATCTGAAATTGACCAGAAAATGTATGAAATTGGTAATTCTGAAGAATTAAGTGGTATAAAAAAGCAATTGAAGATGGGGGAAATTAATAATTCGTCTCCAGAACACCCCAAACGACCAAAACTTAAGTATGAAGATGAAATGGAACTCTATATAATTGAAAGAAAATTATATGATGGTCGAATAGATTCATTGAATAATAGTGGATTAAATCTATTTTTTAAAGAACAAATCCGTTCTATTATTCAAGAGACACAGCCTAGTAAGCCCGTTTTAATAAAACATGCAGTTGTAAAGAAATATAGCATACCCAATGGGCAAGTTGCAGAACTTATGAATATTAGGGGATTAGAAAGAGATGTTGAAGGTTCAAATAAAAATATTTTTGAAATTTATATGGCTGAATTTGAATCTAAAATTAAACAAAAAAAGTCGTTAAATGGAAAAGTTAATGATGTACTAAAGTGTAGACGTATCATTAGTTATAAGGTGTATGATGAGAGCCAAACTTTATTAGATGAAGGTATGGTTCCTGGTACAGATAAATGGAGAGAGAAATCGTATAGTACAGATTCAGATCATTCTAAAGAAATTTCTGCAACAAAAAAGGAATTTGAACAAACGACAGCAACAGAAGGTCTTCGTGATGCTCGTGATTTCTTAGCTGAAAAATATGCATACCCAATATTAACACATTACACTAAATTAAGCTTTCCTAAAGGAAAAAAATATGATTATGAATCCTTTGTACAAACATATGAAAAGGTTAAAGCTTTTCTTGAAGAATCATTAAAATCAGATAATCCAAATCTTCAATTACTTAGAGAATCAATTGAAGTTTGGCAAGAAGCTTTAAAGGAAGCCGACTATACAGAAAAAAATGCCAGAATCAGCGCAGATATTGCAAATGGATTTTATTTTGATATTATAGAATGTTCTATTTGGTTGAATGATTTTGATAAAGCCTTTAGTTTAATAGAAAAAGTGAAGAGTTTGAATACTAAGAATAAAGTATTAGAACATGCTGATTATCTTAAAGGTTTCCTTGAAGATAGAAAGCAGCGATATGATGCAAACGTCAATGCTATGACAAATATTTAATTTTGATTTTTGTTTAGTATTATCATAAAAAAAACTCGATTTTAAATCGAGTTTTTTATGTTTTATTATTCATCTTCTAATGATAGTTTATTTCCTTCTTGATCCCAACGGTTTAAGTATTTTACAAAAACGTTATTTTTATATAAAAGTTCTTCTTGCTTTTTACCGTTTGAGTACCAATTGATTGTAAGTCCGTCTCTTACTCCGTTTTTATATTCTATTTTAGATTTTAATTTGCCATTCTTATACCATTGTTTAAACTTACCAGATACTTTTCCATTTACGTATACAGTACGACTTTCCATTTGACCATTACTATGGTAGTTCCGGATTACTTTTGTTGAGTCATTTATATAATCAGAGCCAGTTGAATTATTATCGTAATTTTTCCTAACAGCATTATTTTTCCAATTGGGATAATACAGAAATATTGTATGTATTTCATCTCTTGCAACTGCAATTTGAAAATTCATTGTAGAATTTGGCTCTTTGGGGTTATAGAATGGAAAATCAAATAATTTAACAATATCGTATCCATACCTACCTATACGTGAAATATATGTGACCTTAATTTTTGAATTTTTAGGGTATTGGCTTGTGGTTAAAACTTTTTTGCCTGTTTTGTACAACCATTGTAAATGTTCAGGCAGTGAACTTTCTTTAGCTTCTTTTGATAAGATGAGTTCTAAACTATCTATTTTACCTTCAGCAATAAAGCGTAATGATTTTTTAGCAAGAGCTAATTCTTCTTTATCCTTTTTTAAATTGATGGGTTCTGGTTCTGTAGAATGTCTGAAATAACATGAACTTAAGAGTGTTGAAAATAGAATTAATAGAAGATAAATGCTTTTTAATTTGATTGGATTTTGAGTCATAGGTTAGATTTAATGATTAATTACTTCATCAGCTGCTGAAAAAATATAAAATTTTCAGCAAATAAAAGTAATATATTTCATTTAATGATTTGGTGTATTGTGTTATGATATCGTAGATGTTGTTAATGTGTTTATATATAGTTAAATGTGTTGTTGTAATAATCTATCTAGGTTAATTGATAGAGGAGAGGCAATAAAAAAACGGATCAGCTTAAACAAATCCGTTTTCTTACAAACTAAATCAATAAATGTTAATCAAAAATGGTAATCAAATCATCCGTGTTTTTTCTTACTTTTTTAAGCTTTACAAGCCAATCGTTCGATTCATCACGGTAGCCTACAGGTAATAATAAACAACTGCGAAGTCTTTTTTGTTCTAAACCTAAAATTTTATCTAGTTTTTCTGGCTCAAAACCTTCAATTGGAGTACAATCTACACCTTCAAAAGCTGCTGCAGTAATTGCGTTTGAAAAGGCTATGTAAGCTTGTTTTGCTGCATGATGAAAGTTTTCTTCAGGATCACGTTGTGGGTAGATATTTAAAAGCATCTGGCGGTAGTTTTCCCATCCTTCACTTTTAAATCCACGTATTTCGTTAGTTAAATCAAACATTTTATTGATTCTTTCCGGAGTGTAATTATCCCAGGCTGCAAATACCAATAAGTGTGAGCAATCCGTAACAACTGATTGATTAAAAGAAATGTCTTTAATCTTGTCTTTTAAATCCTGATTTTTAATCACCAATACTTCAAATGGTTGTAAACCACTTGAAGTAGGTGAAAGAGATATGGCTTCAATAATATTATCAATCTTTTCCTGAGGCACTTTTTTGCCATTCATTGCTTTTGTAGCATAGCGCCATTTTAATTTATCTAATAATTCCATTCTTCACAATCTTTCTAATTAATGGGTTAGAAACCATCTTATTTAGATTTTGTTCAAATAAGAATATTTACCGCAGAGAAAATAGAGGCCCTATGCTTTATCACAGAGAACATGGCGCATAAAATGGAATAAATAAAATGGAACAAGGATCAAGTAGTTGGTGAGCTTTATTAATTAAACCCGCAATATGCATTAGACCATCTATTACACATTGAAATTACTTCAAAACAAGACACTTCGTTACTTCACTTCAACTCACCAGAACGATGCTATGCCTCGTTTCAGTAAAGCCTTGTTTTATGGTACTTTCAATGTTCATTACGAAATTCTAATACATAATCCGGGTTAAAGGAATAAAAATCTCTGTGTAGCTCTGTGAAACACTTCAGTGTATTCCAAGGTTAAAAAAAGGCTTTATTAAAAGCAAATAAAAATGGGCCACCATAAATTGATGACCCATAACTTATTGGAATGAAATTATTATGAAAAGGAGATAACTAGTTCCTTATTTTATAAAAGCACTTTTAGTAGTAAAAAGCTTATTAAAATTCAAATCTTTTTTCTCCTTGAATACAGTGCCGTCATTTTGGTTTGAAACCATAATAGCATCTTCACCATTAACATACGCTTTTACTTCTGTAATATTCATTTGATTATCCTGAATTTGTATTGAATGCGTATAGTTTTTTTCAGCATTATCTGCAAATCCGGAAGCTTTTAAATTTTGAATCTTGTTTAAGTATTGAGCAACTGATGCTGAATCTAATGTTATACCATCACTCATCCACTTGTCCTCATTTAAAACCATTGTAAATGAGCTATCAGCAGGATAATTAAAAGTGACTTTATTCAAATTTGTTTTATTCACTTTAACCAATTGCTTATTTCTAAAAGCATTGGCATCACGATTTATCATGCTTCCTAAAAAACCTTCTACAGCATAAACTTCATCATCATCACCGGAGCGTACATAGGTTGTCATGGTGCCACGAGGTTGTTGATAATATGGATTCTGTTGCTGCATCATTGCTGGATTTTGCTTAGGCTGACGATAAGAGAATTTTCCAATATATAACGATGCCAGTTCATCATTTCCTTTCATTAGCTGAACTTTAGAGCAAAGAGAATCTGTTAATTCATATTTTTCCCATTGATCCGTTTTTCGTGCAGCCAGACGAAGAGGTTTTAATTGATTTACCTGTGATATTAATCTTTGTATGGCAGCAGCATCTCCATTATATGTTTTTCCTGCCTGAATCACTTTCCAATCATCACCTTCTTTTTTTAGTTCAATTTTATCCCCCTTAAGCATTTTAGGATATATCATCACCGAACTGATCTCATCGGTATTTACATCAAAAACCGCACTTTTTAATGTGTTTGTACCCGTTGAATTGTCAACAATATGTGTTATAACCACAAGTACCAATAAAGCACTAAAAACAATACTTAATGTTTTAAGACTAGATTTTCTAAACATAGTTTTCCCCCTTTCTTTTTAGACGGATCAATTTTTTCTTTTGATTTCGATAAATACCGATTAAAATGATGATAACAATAGGTAATGCGAAGTTGAAAATTTTTAAGAATTGCTTATTGGCATCATCAATTTGATCCAAAGGACGCATTTTAACTTGCTTTGAACGTAATTGTATTAATCCTGTATCATCGCTCATATAATCAATGGCATTTACTACAAAATTTACATTGTCGGGTTGTACTTGATGTGCTTGTTCACCTGAACCATTAATTGCTAAATCACCATCGGTGATAACTACAATTTTATGGTTGTCCTTTTCTAGTAATCCTGCAACAGGCATTTTTGAATTTGGAAAATCAGTCTCTGTCCATTGTTTTTCAACATTAAAATATACCGGTGTTGGTTGAGTAGCTGATTTTTCAGAGGTGAAAACCAGCGGTGTAAATGTTTGAGTACTGTCACCTGTAAAATTTAAAGTACTACCAAATTGCATAATCATCGTTCCTAACCCCTCGGTAATTGGATGTTCTGCAAAATTGGATAATACTGGTAAATAAGGAAATTGTATAGGACGATTAACTGTAAAAATTCCCTGACGTTGCTGAACGTTAATAGAACCGCAAGTAGCATCTAACACAAAGTTGTCATTTACCTTTAATCCTTTGCTTTCTAACCATTTCCCCAAACCAGTTGTTTTAGAGAAGCCCATTCCTTGCTGTAATTGGGCATCAACTTTATTAAAAGAGATAAACAAATTACCACCTTGGTTCAAGTATTGATCAATGATGGCAAAATCTTCTTCAGGTATAGTATCTTGTGGGTTGATCCAGGCTATAGATTTATATTTACTGAGGTTTACACTATCCGAAAGAGTTACACTTTCAGGAACGTAAAGAATATCTAAACCTTGAGATACTTGAGCGAGTTGATCTAAACCAGCTTCTCCATGACCAGTAATAAAACCAATGGCTGCTTTTTCAGGAATTGTTAGTTTTTTGATGGCAGTAGTTAAAGCATATTCCATTTGAGCACTTGGTTGAATAAATGGAATGGTTTCGGTTTCTTCACCTATTTGAACCACTGCACCCATGAATGCTTTCTTTGTGGTTTCCTGATCTTTTTCCCGGTCTTTAATCATTAAAGTTTGTATTCCTGCTTCGACAGCTTTTTGTTCTGTTGCAGGATCTTCATTGGGATTTATAAACTCGTAAACCAACTGACGACCTGTTAATGTACTATAGTCGGCAAGCATATCTCTAAAATCCTGACGGGCTTTATCAAATTGAGGTTGTAAGCCTTCAGAAAAATATGCAGTAACTGTAATTGGTTCTGTAATGCCTTCCAGAATATCTTTTGTGGTTTCGCTTAGCGTGTATCGTTGATCTTCTGTAAAATCTAAGCGAAAAAAGAATCTGTTGGCTAAAATATTGATGAGAATGATAATTCCCAACGATAATAGTATGTAGTATTTTAACTGACTCTTTTTAAACATGATACTGATTAATTAGTTGATGTTTCGTTTTACCAATGATAGCTCAGAAGCCATTAGACCAATAAGAATAATAGATCCGAAATAAACCAGATTTTTGCTATCAATAACTCCTCTTGTTATGCTACTGTAGTGGTATTGCATATCTAAATACGATAATACATCACCTGTGATACCTGAAAAGGCCGTTGAGGTAATACCAAATAAAATTTGAAAGAAAATACCAATGATTAGAGCCAACAAGAAAGCTACTATTTGGTTTGATGTAATGCTACTGGCAAAAATTCCTAATGAAATATAGGCAGCACTCATTAATAATAGCCCTAAGTATCCGGTTAATACAGATCCGTGATCAATTGGTCCAATTGATGCTATTGAAATGTAATATGGTAATGTTAATGCCAGCGAAATAACAATAAGTAAAAAGGTTGAAAGGAATTTTCCTGTTACAACTTGCCAATCCGATATGGGTTTTGTTAGCAATAACTCAATAGTTCCGGTTTTATATTCTTCGGCCATTTGTTTCATAGTTAAGGCCGGAATAAAAATAAATAGTGTCCAGTAGGCAATGCTAAAAAATGGTTGCATAGTAGCCCGGTTGATAAAAAACACATCATTGTTTCCATAGAGCCAGGTAAAAAATCCACTCAAGCCCAGAAAAACAACAATCATGATATAAGCCATCAAAGAATCAAAATATCCTTTGAGCTCTTTTTTCGTTATGATCCAGATTTGTTTCATATTATATGATTATGACATAAGTTTATTAATCTCAGTTGTCATTAAACTTTGTTAATTGATAAATTTTTAGTTGTAATTAGTATGCCTAGTTAGCACTTGTACCCCCTGTTAATTCACGGAAAATATCTTCAAGGTTTTTCTCAATAGGAGTTAACTGCGTTAAATACCAACCATTGGCAGCGCACATTTTAAATATAGCTTCGCACGATGAGGTTTGAGGTCTACTTTCAACCTCATAGGATGTCATTTCATCGTTTGTAAATGATACTACATTAACTTCATGGAGCTGTTTTAAAGCTTCATAAACATTGTTTCTTTCGCCACCACAAATCGCTACTTTTAATACTTCATTGCCTTGTGCTTTATTTCTTAATTCACTAGGCGTGCCATCAGCAACAATTTTTCCTTTATTAATGATTAAAACTCTGTCGCAAGTGGCTTCAACCTCTGCCAATATATGCGAACTAAGAATGACGGTTTTCTCTTTACCAATTTCTTTAATCAGTTCGCGGATTTCAATAATTTGGTTGGGATCTAAACCTGTGGTGGGTTCATCTAAAATCAGTACTTCTGGATTATGAATCAAAGCCTGAGCCAGACCAACTCTCTGGCGATAACCTTTGGAGAGTTCTCCTATTTTCTTGTGCTTTTCATCGTTTAATCCACATTTTAGCACCATTTCTTTAACCCTGCTATCCAGATCTGATTTTTTTACACCCTGTAATTCACCAATAAATTTTAGGTAGTCCATTATTGGCATATCCAGATAGAGTGGATTATTTTCTGGTAAATACCCGATGTTACTTTTTACTTTGTCGGGTTGCTCAAGTACCGAAACTCCGCCTACAGTAATATCTCCACTGTTAGGAGATATAAAGCAGGTAATGGCTTTCATTGTCGTTGTTTTACCTGCCCCGTTTGGTCCAAGAAAACCTAATATTTCGCCCGTTTTTACCTTAAAAGATAAATTGTCTAAAGCTTTTTGCGGACCGTACAATTTAGTAATCTCGTTTACGTTAATGTCCATTTCTTATATTTTAATAATAACCGTTGATTCAAAGTTGGTTTTAAAATGATATGAGTAGAGAAGTTGTGTTGAGTAACTCAATCATTAGTAAACCGAGAAGCATAAGTTAATATGCTTTAAAGTCTCCCAAAATTATAACAAGATGAAAAAAAGTGGATCGGTGTTAAGCCACTTTAACCTGTTTTTAACTCGTCTTATGTTAAGTAGTGGTTTATTGATAAAAGATAACCATAGCGATCACAGAGACGCTATGCTTCATTACAGAGAACATGGAGAAAAAGTAAGTGATAAGGTGAATGGGGAAAGTGACAAAGTACATTGTTTTGATAAAAGATGTAAACCGAAAAACTCTGTGAAATACCTCCGTGCACTCTGTGGTTAAAATAGCTTATTATAATTATTTAAGATTTTGGTTTCGTATCCTTTGGCTACCTTTACGCGCTAATAATAATGATTAGCATGAAGATTTCTAGCTCAATAAATAAGTGGCCATTTTTTTACGGTTTAGTAATAGCAGTTGTTGGAACATTAGGTGTTTTTGCCAGTGTTCCGGGGCAAACAGTGGGAGTGAGCACGTTTACTGACCCGGTAAAGGATGCTTTGGGATTGGATCGTCCACAAATTAGTTTAGCTTACGCATTAGGAACCATAGGTAGTTCATTTTTGTTAGGTATTGCAGGTAAATGGTTCGATAAATATGGAGCTAGACTTGTTGCTTTTGGGGCTGCTATAGGATTGGCTATTGCGTTGTTTATTGGTTCGCAGAGTGCAGGTATTTCAGATTCTATACAATCTGCATTAGGCATTCAAAACTGGATGGTTTCGTTTATTGTAATCATGATCTGTTTCTTCTTGATTCGATTTACAGGACAGGGAGTACTTACTCTCTCATCACGAAACATGATTATGATATGGTTTGATCAATACAGAGGTAGAGTAAATGCCATAAGCTCCATTGCCGTTTCGTTGGGCTTTTCTATTTCACCATTGTGGATTAATTTTTTAATTGAAGGATATGGCTGGCAAGATGCCTGGTTTTGGATGGCCGACGGACTAGTTGTAGTGGGTATTATCATTTATATATCGTTTCGTGACTCTCCTGAAAAATATGGATTGGTTCCTGATGGTCTTATCGGTTCGCATCATACTAAAAAGAAACAGGTAAAACCAGTTCAGGAGTTTACTCGTGGCCAGGCATTAAAAACAAGAAGTTTTTGGATGTATGGATTAATGCTGGCTTTTAACGGTTACTTTATTACAGGACTTACTTTTCACATTATATCGATATTTGGTGACGTGGGTTACTCTAAAGATGATGCTTTATCGTTTTTCTTACCTATGTCTATTGTATCTCTTACTGTATCTGTATTAGGTAATGCCATCAGTGATAAAACAAAGCTTAAATACTTATTGTATATCATGATTTTTGGATCCGCAACATGTTCTGTTGGTTTGGCAGTTTTAAAATATACCGTAGGTTTTTATTTGTTGATTGGTGGAGTAGGAATAATGGGAGGGATGTTTGCTGTATTGTCTTCAGTTGTTTGGCCTCGTTTTTTTGGAAGAAAACACCTTGGAGCGATATCTGGTGTAAGTATGCAAATGATTGTATTCTCAAGTGCGTTAGGGCCGTTTATGTTTAGTATGTCTTATAATTACCTGGGTTCATATTCATATATAGCTTTGGTCGGATTAGTTGGACTTGCTCTTATTGCAATGGGTTCTATCAAAGCAGATAATCCTCAAAACAGTATAGAGTCTTAAGTAAAAAGTTGAAAAATATTTTTTCGTTTTAAAAGTTAATCATACATCAGAAATCAAGACATCGTATATCCAACAATAGTCTGCTAATCTAACAAATGAGATAGGTATGCATAAAAAAGCCGCCCGTCAGTTTAATGACGAACGGCTTTGTAATTCTTAGTTATAACCCGAGTTCGATATAAAATTATTGGCTCAGACCGCTTATAAATAAAGAGTTTCAATGAATATTTGTGAAGTCATAGCGGGCTATGTCAAATAAATATGAAGAAGAAAATCGTTGTTTATATGTGGCTTTCTATTAAAATACTAATCTACTTTGTTAAATTCTTCTACCATAGCTCGCTATGCAAAAAAGAATTTGCCTTGTATATCAGCTTTTAATAAAATCTGAGCTCTTTAATTTTAATCGAACTCGGGTTTATAGATATCTCAAAGTCTATTTTTTAATTATTTTCACATAATTATTATCCACATTTAAAATGTAAATACCTTTAGCAAGGCCAGAAATAGTAATACAGTTACCATTATTTAAATCATGAGTAATGACTTTATTACCTGCTAAATTGTAAAGTGACACTGCACCTTGGGCTCCATCGATATAAATAAATTCAGAAGCCGGATTTGGATACACTTTTAAGTCGCTGATCTTGTCATCGTCAATAACAGTAGGAACCAATATTGTTAATGTTCCAGGTATAGACTTAAAAATATAGTTATTATCGGAACCACCACTGACGCTTATAGCGTAATTTCCGGCTGGACTAGAAGCATCTGCATCGGTAGTAGCCGATGGCAATTCTTCGATATCATTTTCAGAATCTTCGTATTCAAAACCACTGTATGTAATAGTAAATTCAGTTGGAATAGCGTCACCTTTTATTATGGTTACGTTGTTTGCAGTAGCTGTTATCGTTTTTTTATTAACAATAAGCGTTTGTGTTACTTCTGTTGCAGCATTATAGTTACTATCACCGGATTGTGTCGCTGTAATGACAGTTTCCCCAGAACCAACTATCGTTACAGTATTACCGGAAATTGTAGCTACCGAGTTTTCAGAGCTGCTATAACTCACTCCTAATTCTGAGTCGGAATTTGCAGTAAGGACAAAATCATCATCGCCATAAGTTTTAGACACTAATGCCTCAAAAGTAATGGTTTGACTTGTTTTGGCTACGTCAATTGATACAGTTTGTAATACAGTATTGTAGTTAGCATTATCTGAAGGAGCAAATGAAACACTTAAAGTCTGATTCTCTCCAGCATTTAAATTCTCACCAGCAGTGGGATTATAAGTAAATGTACCATTCACGTCTGCCGAAGCATTTAGCTGGCTATCATCCAAAGCAGTACCGTAAGTGATTGATGTTGGCGTATCCCATGTAATTACAGGATCTGCTTTATCTACCGTTATAGTACCTGCGTCTGTTTGTATTACTGAATTATATCCATCTATATCGGGAACAAAACTTAAGGTTACATTATATGTTCCTGCATTTAGTACTGTTCCATTTGTTAATTCGGTTTCATCATCCAGAGTGTAAGTAAAGGTTCCACTTACTTCTGAATCATTAAAAGTCGCCGAAGCATTTAACTGAGTACTGCTTAATGCTGTTCCGTAAGTTATTGCATCAGGACTGCTCCATGAAATAGTAGAATTGATTCCATAAGCGAATGTTTTAGTTGCACTGTAAACTGTTCCGGTTGCATTAGTCGCATAGGCACAATAATAGTAAATTCCTTCCTCTGACAGGTTGATTTCATCGATAAAAGAATCGGCTGCTTCATTACCGTTAACAGCTCCAAGATTAGTAATGTCACTATTGCTGATGTTTGGAGAGGTTTCTTTAGTACTATAGCAAAAACCGTAAGTTACCGAATTAGCTATTCCTAACGAAGTAAAACTACAAGAAAGCGTTGCGATTGCACCGTCTAAAGAAACAGAAGCAGTTCCTAATTCGGGAGCCGAAGTTTCTTCAATTTGCCACATTAAAACGGGGTAACCGTTGTTCATGCCTGTGGATATTGCCCAAATATCTTCTGTTCCGTCAGGTGAAAGACCTGCAAAATCCCAACTTGTATATGTACTAAGTGTTTGTAGTTCAGTAGTTGTTTTGGTTGTAACGTTAGTTGGTGAATTCATAGCTTCTTCACCAAAAATAGTAGATTGCTGTGTATAGCAGTTTGTAAAAATATTTGTATAAAACCCGCAATATCCTGCAATTCCTCCGGCTTGTGTAGCGGACGTTACCGTTCCCGTGCTGTAGCAATTGGTAACGGAAGCTCCTTTCGCAGTTCCGACAACACCACCTGCCGAGTTTCCGTTTGTTGCAGTAACGTTACCGGTATTGTAGCAGTTGGTTATAACAACTGTTGAGTTTGAACTTTCAACTGCTCCGATAAGCCCGCCTGCATCGGCAGTTCCCGTATTTGACAAGGTAAGGGTTATGTCTCCGGTATTATAACATCCCGAAACTTGGGAGTCATCATTAACCAAACAGGCAATACCGCCTATGTATTTTTCGGTGGCCGTTACAGAGGCACTGTTTGAACAGTTTATTATTGACCCACCACCGTAAAAGTTGGCAATAAGTCCGCCGGTAAACGTATTTCCTGAACTTTCAACCGATCCGGAAGAGGTACATGCTGAAATACTGGTATTCACCGCACAGGCAGCCAAAGCGGCAGTATATTTTGCTCCGGAAACAGTTACATCAACCAGATTTATACTGTCCAGAGTAGCACCTGATGCATACCCGAACATGGCAGTACGGTTGGAACCTTTAATTGTTAGATTTGAAATAGTATATCCTTTACCGTTGTATGATCCAGTAAATTTAGTATCGTAATTTCCTATCGGTGAAAAGCCGGCTCCTTCATTGTAACAGATTCCATCTTCCTCAAAGTCCGCAGCATCAAAAGCAATGTTAGCTGTTTGAACATAATCGGCACTCCAGTCAGCCTCATCTGATTGCGAAAGCCATAGTAAATTGTCTTTGGTCTCAATTTGGTAAACACCGTCTACAATAGTCGGTACAGAGCAAATCGCGGAATGAGCAAAATCTTGCCAAGTCAATGCAGGATAGCCGTCATTATCGTTAATGTCCATAGTCCAGGTATCCGGGAATACCCATGATGCTTGTATATATTGACAAAGATTGCTTGTCATTTCATCAGAGGTGAGACCAGTAGCGGTATATGATTTACTGTTAAGACCAATAGCTGTCGTTTGTCCTGAAGTTTCAGTGTTATAGAAACTGTTTTCTATGGTTCCGACATTTTGTCCTGCAAAGCCGCCGGTGTAACCTGATCCGGTAACCGCTCCTGTATTGTAACAGTTGCTAATGGTTGAAGTGTAGTTGATACCTACAAAACCACCTGTATTACCTGATCCGGAAACACTACCTGTACAATAGCAGTTCTCTATGTTCGAACCCTGGTAGCTGTTACCAGATAAACCACCTGTATATTGTCCGGAACCGGTAACCTCGCACGTACTGTAACATTCGGATATAGTTGACGAGATGTAATTATAACCGACAAGACCGCCGGTATAGTCACCTGATCCGGTTACAGTTCCGGAACTGTAACAGTCTGTAACTGAAGAATGATAGCTTTGTCCGGTAAGACCGCCCACTTTACTTCCGGCACCGGTAATTGTTCCTGTATAAGAACAATTGGTAACTGTCGAGTAATAATTATAACCGACAAGACCGCCAACATAACCATTACCGGAAATTTCGCTATCAGAGACTTTCAAATCAGAGATTTCACCATAGGACACATAACCAAACAGGCCAACATAGCTAGAGGTAGGACGATTGATATAAAGACCACTTATGGCAAAACCGTTTCCGTTATATGTTCCGGTAAAATAATACGAACTTCTTCCAATAGGTAAAAAGCCCATAGCTTCATCATCCGTTGTCTCATCACCGTCATGATTACCGGAGTTCCATGTTTGTGTGTCCGAAGCATCTATATCAGCTGTCTGTTCGAAATAGAAGGAATAATATTCCGAAGATTCACTGAGTGTACGTAAGTCATCAAGAGTTGAAATTACAAAAGGCTCCTCTTCTGTCCCTTCACCTTCAAAAGGCAGACTTTCGCCATAAACTAAAATGGCATCCTCATTATAATTGTCACAGCCGTTGAGCCTGAAATAATAAACACCGGACACAGCTTGATCAGTTGCCTGAATTGAAAATTCATATTCGTAGTATCCCCTGCTACTACTTGCAAAAGTTAATACAGAAGTTTGGTCAAAGAGTTGTGCCCCTAGAAAAGAAGAGCTGCTTAGTATCGAACTGCCTTCTTCGCCGTCTGTAATGTAAGAAGATTCTCCCATTTTAAAATGTGCATCAGTAGTACCCACATTGGTCCAATCGCCGGAAGTCCCTTGTCTGTACTGCAAGGTTAACTCTGTGTCCGATATTTCACCGTCCTGTGCATTTGCCAGAAGCTCTATTCTTAAACGAACATTTTGGCCGGATACCTTTAGCCTTCCGACATCTTGATTTGTTGCATTAGTTTCGTCGCCATCATCGGCACGCCACATGACTTGGTAGGAATCAATCGTGTTAGCAACAGCATCCTGAACTCCCAAGACGACCGTTAGAATAAATAATGAGTAAAGCAGTTTGTTCATATTATTAAAGTTTAAAATTAGATATCTACGTATTAATATCTTTCTTAATTATTCTTTGCAGACAATTGACCGCTCTCCGGTGTTAATCCTATTGTTTGTATCTGTTAAAAACAGAGAACCCGACAACTAAAAAAGCGAGCCAAACGAGCCAATTACCGTTCCGTGTATAAAAACTCAAGTCCTTAAAACTCTTAACTTCCTCATTGATGACACAAGCATCTCCGGGAGGTCTGAAATTAGTAATGCGACCGCTTGCCGCAACCATTCCGGAATACCCGCCGTTACTGTTAATAAGAAGATCACGCCTGTTCTCCACTGCCCGTAAGCGCGAAATAAAAAAATGATGAAAGGCCAACTGAGTTTCAGTAAACCAACTGTCGTTGCTCATAAGAGTCAGAAACGCTGCTCCTTGTCTAGTATGTAAGCGGGCAATATTCGGGAAAAGGCTCTCATTGCAAATAAGCGAGCCTATTACACCCAAGGGTGTTTTTAAGGGTTTATTAAACTTGCTTTTCCGGAACCTTTCAGATTTAGTGCCCCGCAACGACAAAAAGGCGTTACTTAACGGTTCTTCTATCAAACTCAATAGCTGAAACTTATCGTATCGCGCACGCATGGCGCCATCATAAGTAAAAAAAGTAGCTGAATTGTAGAATTTTGTCGTATCCTTTTCGTCGGGTATATTTATTCCAAATAAGTGATAAGCTTTCGAAGCGTAAGTAATATTCAACACATTCTCCAAAAAACCATTATCAAGAGAGAAAGCCCAGGGTGATGAACTTTCTGTCCACAAAATTAATTCAGGTTTATGTTTTGTAGCTTCTTTATTTAGCCTGTAATAAAGGTTCTGTAGCGAATCTGTGTGTTGTTTACTGTATTTAAGCTCCGGTTTTAGGTTACCTGTTATGTAGGTGACTTTTGTTTTTCTTTGTGCTTGTTGGGCATCTATTATTTTAATTGCAGCATAACCCTGTGTGTGCAGAACCAATAGTAAGCCAGATGCATAAAGTGTAAACTTGATGTTTCGAGTAATGATGGTATAAAAAAAAGTGTAATTAATGAGCATTACCCAGAAACTAATAATCCATTGGCTTCCCCATGATGCAGTTTGTATCATGTAAAGATCGGTAGTCTGGCTGTGCACCAAATTGTAGCCTAACCAAGGAAGTCCATGTAGTATCAGGGAGCTTCCCCATTCTATAAGTACCCATAGTAATGCTACCGAAATAGCTAGTAGAATAAACTTATGTTTTTCTTTTGTCTGTTTTTTAGTTTTTGTGATATCTTTTTTATTAAAAAGCCAGCTGTATAAGAAGGCGAAGACGCCAAACTGCAATGAAAAATATAAGGCAGATAAAAAAACAAAAATAAGACCTAACAGTGTTTGACTGCCAGTATAATGTTGAGTAACCTTATACATCCAAAAAAATAAATATAACCCTGCAATACCTCCAATGGATGCTCCAATAAAAAAGGCTTGTTTAGGTGTTTTTCCCTGTAAAGCCAACAGAAAAGGAACAATGGCGATCCATGCAAGAGGAAATATAAAATATTTGTAAGTAAGTCCAATTGCAATTGCACTAGATATTATATATAGTGTTGTTTTATTAATGCCCCGCAATAGATATATATTTAATCGTTTTTGTTGTATCATTAGTAAGTGCTCTAAATTTGATTTGCCATTTTTTAATAAGGAATATTTTTAAATATTTCTTCTACTTCTTTTTCGTGACAAAATTGTATCAGTTATTGTTAAAAACACACATATAGATAGATTCGCAAAAATCCCACTGAGGAACTTATTTTTCCTTCAATAAAATGTTTTTTTGCGGCCATAAATCTCGTTTAAAAGGATGAGGATGATAAGACAAATCGTAAAAATCATTTTACGATGTGTCTTTTTAACTCGAAAAATCATATTTTATAAAATGAAATACTATTCATTTCAATATGCCATTAAATAATTAATAAATACATTTGCATCCTTGAATAATAAATACCCACGAATTCATTTGTTGGCTGCTTTATGTGCGATTATTGCTGGTTTTATATTTGAAATATCACCTGTTGAATGGATTGCAATTGTTATAGTAATTGGACTGGTATTTATTCTTGAAATCATTAATTCTTCTATTGAAAATATAGCCGACTTTATATCGTCCCAAAAAATCAGGTGATTAAAAAGATTAAAGATTTAGCGGCAGTAGCTGTTTTAGGAGGTGCAATTACTGCTTTTATTGTAGGGTGTTTTGTTTTTATTCCTAAAATTCGAATCATGTTTATTAAGTAGTTGAATTAGAGTATATTTATCTTATGATCAAAAAATATTACATAAAATGGCTTTGGAATTTCCAAAGCCATTTTGTATTTATTGAATATTAAATTCAATTGTTTATCAATATGATTACTGTTTAATTATTTTCACATTTTTACCATTGAAACATAAAATATAAATTCCTTTTGCAATACTTGAAATGTCAATACTGTTGCCATTACTCAAATCGTGGGTAAGGACTATTTTACCTGCAAAGTTGTAAAGTGTAGCTAATCCTTGTGTACCATCTATATTAATGATATCGTTTGCAGGGTTAGGGTATACCTTAAGTTCATCTTTAGTTATATCTGTAATGCCTGTTGGTAATGTGATAGTTAAGGTGCCTGGTATGTGCGAAAAATCGTAATTGCTATCTGAACCACCTGTCGCAGTAATCGCAAATGTTCCAACTGTGCTTGTGTTTGTTATCGAAACAGAAGCAGTTGGTGGTGTATCCAATTCATATTCTTCACTGTTTACAAATCCGCTATAGCTAATAGTAAATACAGGTAATACACCATTTTGTTCTATGGTTTGATTATCAGCAGTAGCGGTTAAAAGAGCTTTGTTTACAATTATACTTACCGTTTGTGTTGTACTTTTATATGTTTCGGTATCATCTGGAGTAAAAGTTGCTGTAATAGATTGCTCTCCTGCATTTAAAACAGTCTCTAATGCCGGTTCATATGTAAAAGTACCCTCAATGTCAGCGCTTGCATTTAATTGAGTAGCGCATAAAGCAGTACCATAGGTGATATTGCTTGGATTTTCCCATGAGATATTATATTTACCTGTTATATTTTCAAAAGCAATTTGTGTTTCACTGGAGGCACTTCCTGTTTGGAAGACATCAGTATCACCGTCACCGTCCAGGTCTGCAAGGAAGGTTAGCAAACTGGTTGACATATTTTCTAAAGGAAGTTTAGATGTGTTTATTATTCCATTTGAGAAAGATCCATTTCCTTCGTTTTCATAATAGGTACTGAATGTTCCGGTAGTAGAAAATATGAAAAAGTCATCGTCGCCGTCGTTATCTATGTCTGCAACCGCAATTTGGGAGTAGGAAGGGTCGTAATTAGTAGGAAGAGTAAAAGGTGAGGAGCCGGAATTTCTTAGTGTACCATTATCGTTCTCTAGCACTATTGTAGCAAATTCACCCCAAGTCACAGCAATCGTGATTACGTCTAAGTCTCCATCTTCATCCACATCCATAAACTTTGCGCCTGTATACTGATAGGAATAACTTCCGGAGGAATAGGTGAAAATTCCATCTGCCGAATTTTGCTTATAGAAATACAAAAATCCACTTCCATCGTTTTCTCTTAAAAGAATTTCCGGGTAACCGTCGTTGTCATAATCAGCAATATCTATAAAAGCCAATTCGTGCGAACCGAAATTACTAAATATTTTGGAATCTATATTTTCAACATAATCCCCATCTACGTTTTCCATAAAGGCAATACCACCGTATACACCCGCATCATCATCGTTGTACAAAACAGCAGCATCCAAATCGTCATCCCCGTCTAAATCGGCAAAGGCAACATCAACGATAGTATAAGTATCCCTTCCGTTTATAGTTGTAAAAGAAAGCGGACTGTCAGCCCATGTATCAAATTTAGGGGTTGCTGCTTGTGCAGTCCCGGCTATAAGGGCAAAGCAAATTGTTGCTCCTGCCAGCTTTAATGCATACGAAGGGTTGAAAGTTGAAAGCTTTTGATAGTAATTACGGAGTTTGGTTAGTAAACGGTTCTGGCGTTTTGTGCTATACTCCTCCGATAAGCCTGTTTTAAATAATAATTCTACTCTTTTTAGCAGATTTTTAAATTTAACTACTAAGGAATAATAGTTGTCAGATGTTTTTGTAAAGTGTAAAATTCTTTTTTTCATGTGTTTATAATTTATTTTTTAGGCCACATGGAACTCGCCAATCTTAATCATTTCCCTGTGAGAGAAAGTCCTCTCATGGCTCGTTTCATTTGTTTAAATCAATTGAGTTTTAAAAATTATTTTGTTTGTGGTTCTTTTTCAATAGTAATATCGGAGGGCTTACATGCGTTTTTGTATGTATGCCATATTGACTTATAGCCTTTTTCGATATATGATACATTGAGTGGCAGGTTAAAATGGGGTATTTCTTCTTTGTTTTGTGTGAGTTTTCTTTTTAACAGATTTAGCTTTTCTGGGGCAAGGGCTAATCCTATTCCCTTATCCCGGTATTCTTCCAATGTTTCACAAATAGTCTCAGTTAACCCGGCTGCACGACATACTGATGCTCCCTGACGATTGGCATTGGTATCTCCTTTTACTGTTAGCACCGGAAGTCCCGACATAAGAGCATGGGATCCGGAAGAACAGGAGGAATAATATTGTGTATCCAAAAAGAGATCACAGATCTGCATACGGCTAAGATGATCGTGAATAGGAAGTGGCTCTGCAAATAGAATCCTTGCAGGATCGATGCCTGATTTTTGCGCTTCCTTTTTGATGTTTTTCTCAAATGTTGGGTTCTGGTTGGTCATTAGCCACAAAACACTATTCTCTACTTGTTTAAGGATTTCCATCCATATGGCAAATAGTTCAGGGTTGTATTTATACGGACTGCAGAAGGAGCAAAACAGGAAGGTGTTTTTTTCTATACCCAGATCCTGACGAAATATTTTATTTTCAGAAGGCTCAATAGGTGAGCAGATAAAACCGTAGGGCAGATACAGGATGCTTTCGGTGTAGTATTTTCTGTTCACCTGGTCAATAAGTATATCATCCGAAATAAAGTAATCTACTTGTGGCATGGCTGTTGTATCAGGCTGACCAAACATAAGAATTTGAATGGGAGCGGGCTTTATAGCGAGGATTTCCGGTTTGGTAAAACGGGTGTAGCCTCCAAAGTCAACCAGAATATCAATCTCTTGCTCGTAAATAAATTGAGCTGCCTTTTTAGGCGTTAGTTTACCGAGATCGAAATAATGATCCACCCCGGAGCGGATGGTTTCGTTGAACTGGTCTTTTATATCTGTAGGATATACTGAAAATGCATATACTTCAAACTCTTCTCGATTGTGATGTTTAAACATCTGGTAAACGCTCATACCTAGGGCGTGAGATTTAAAGTCGGGAGACATATACCCGATCCGTATTTTGGAATGCGTACGTTTTTCGAAGGAATAAGCATTTGTATCGATTAACTTATAGCGGTTACTCATGCTCTGCATTAAACGATATTGCAATTCGTTATGAATATTGTAATAATGCATATTAAAGGGAGAACAAACAATTTGTTTATTAGCTGCCAGATCAGTATTTAAAAAGCGGATCAGATTATCACGCATTATGTCCCGTTCTTTCCAGTCTGCCAGGTTGTTTTTGCACTGCGCCAATTCGCATAAAGCCTCTGTGTGATGCGAATTTTGTTGTAGTACCTTTTCAAAAAACAGCTTTGCTTTGGAGAAGTCCCCATTTAAACTAAGGATGGCTCCTGCATTCATTAGTGCCAAGGTGTGTTTAGGATTCAGTTTTAGTACCTTCTCAAAACAGAAAAGTGCTTTTAGAAAGTTTGTATTCTTAAGGTGAATCATTCCCATTTCAAATAATATAGAAAAGTCTTTAGGGAGATATTTGTGCGCTTCTGAAAAATAATGTAAGGCCTTGCGAGGGTCTCCTTTTTGTAATTCTGCAAGAGCAATGTTTTTTAGAGTTAACCCTTGCGGTTTTATGGATATTGCTTTTTCCAGTTGTTCTATTCCCTGGTCTATACGTTTTGTTTCAATATATAGGTTTCCCAGGTTGTTTAATGCAGATATAGATCTATGATTCATATCTATTAGTTGAATCAGAACATTTTCAGCCTCCGTGAATTGATGACGTAATTTCAGCAGGAGAGCTTTTTGTATATATGTCTTTTCATAACTTCTGTCGAGTTTGAAAGATGTGTTTATACATTTTTCTGCTTCCTCTAATCTTTTTAGGTTTCGTAGGGTTATTGCAAGTTCTGTGAGAATGATATTCTTCTGAGGATGAATATGTAAACACAGGAGTAAGATTTTTTTGGCCTCTGCAAACTGCCTGACTTTATTGTATATGTTTCCCATTAAATACAGACAGTCCGGTTGCTGTGGAATATGTGTTAAAACCGATTTGCATAATTGCAATGCTGCTTTGAGATCTCCTTGTTTAAGGAGTTCTTGTGCTTTGCTTATTGTATTTGTTGTTTCGATATCTAATTTTTTCATTTTTCAGGCACTAAATTTAGAGACATGACAACGTAATATCTCTATGTATTTATTGTTTGATTATATCATAGAGAAGTGTTGATATAAACATAAAATATGAGCTCAAGTACATATATTATGTATAATAAAAAAGTGATTTGATGAAGACTGTTTTGATCATTTATGAATATGCAATATGTAAAGTGTTCGGATAACTGAGTGGATAGATCGTACAAAATTGTGTACGATATGTCTGTAATTTTCGACTTTTCGCATATTTTTACCCCTTTGATGTTAATAAAAGTAAATTGGAGTATGTTTGAACTTGAAATTTGATTGATTTGAAAAAGGGTTTTGTATTTGGTGGTATATAGTAAACAAAATAATATACAAAAGATGATTAAATTTACTTTTTTTATAAAGGATGTTGTCTGTAGAGGCGTCCATTTATGGCGCCTTATTAAGGCGATAGATGATTTACATAACGTATTTTTTGTCCACGAATTTTATTTAGTAGCTGCAAGAAAATTACTGAATTTCCGGTCTTTGATAAGAAAACATTAAAGACAAGGCTTTCGAAGTATTTGGCGTTTTCTTGCAAAGAATATTTACAGCTTCAAATAGAATACAGATTTTAAGGATTGAACAGATTTATGGAGATCTTGAGATTAGTGATGATCATGTTTGATCAGTGGCATCAGTGTTCCATAAAAAAAAGACCTGACAGGTTTTTGAAAACCTGTCAGGTTTGGGAATCTAATGGTCTATCGACTTACTGGTCTAATATGACGCCATAAATGGACGTCTCTATCGACTTATTATAATTTTTACATTATTACCATTCACATTCAGGATATAAATACCTTTATCCAGGTTAGAGATATCAATGCTATTGCCATTGCTCAAATCATGGGTAAGGACTTTTTTACCGGAGATGTTGTAAAGAATTACCATACCTTCTGCTCCATCAATAAATATGATATCGCTTGCAGGGTTAGGGTATACCTTTAATGAATCCTCTGTTACGTCAGTAATACCTGTTGGTACGGTGATGGTTAAGGTTCCTGGTACGTATGAGAAATTGTAATTGGTATCTGAACCACCAGTAACGATAATGTCGTATGTTCCAACTGAGCTTGTGCTTGTAGCATTTGTGGTTGCAGTTGGAGGTGTTACGATATCCCCTTCATCATCGCTGTTTACAAAACCGCTATAGGTCACTGTAAAGTCAGGAAAATCTTCACCTTGTTTCATGGATTTATTATCTGCAGTAACTGTTAATGTAGCTTTATTGACAGTTAATTCACCAGCATTATAAGTAACATTATAGTTGGATAAATCTGCATCATTGGCTAGAGTTGCATTAGATGGAGTAATTGCATAAGTACCAGTTGTCGATGTTGCTGTAGCTATTGTTGTTAAATCCACACTTGCTATGCTCTCACCATTAACTAAACCATCAGAAACATAAGAAAACTCAGGATTTGCTTCTCCATATGTTCGATTGGCATCAGTAGTAGTAATGCTCAAGGTAGCCTTATTCACAGTAATGGAAACACTTTCTGTAGTACTGGTATAATTGTCTTCATCCGTAGGCGTAAAAGTAACCTGCAAAGTCTGTGTACCGGTATCTAACACTGTTCCCGCTTCCTGCGAATAAGTAAAATGGCCCGCCACGTTAGCTGTGGCATTAAGCAGTGTCTCGCTTAAAGCAGTTCCGTAGGTAATATTTATTGGGGTTTCCCAGGTAATTACAGTAGCACTTTTAACAGTTATTTTTACATTTAACACTTCAGAGTTCAGAAATCCGTCGGTTACATATACCGGAACGGTTAATTCTCCATAGTAATCTTTCTCGGGAGTAATGGTGTTTCCATTGACAGAATAGTGTTCGCCCGTTTGCACTATCAGACTGATTTCATCATTGGCATCAAAATCTATTACATTCCCATTATCAGGACTTAGGGTTATAGACTGACCGCCGGCAATACTTAAATCATCGTCCACCTCTGTTAAAACCGGAGCTTCTTCAAGGTTTTGTATATGCGGATAGGTATATCCTTCCTCTATCTCCCAAGTATCTGTAAAATCCCAGTTGCTAAATTGAGAAGCTATGCGCATTTCTTCAATGGTTAGACTTGATGGGGATTCTGTATCGGAATTATTATTCGTTCCAATGCCTGTCGACAGACCGCTTTCTTCGGTGTTAAAGTAACATGCATTAAAAGTGCCGTATGCCGTATTTACTCCAATTAAACCACCGGAAGCAGTAGTAGGTTGAACTTCTGCTGTAGAATAGGAATGATTTATGATTGACGAATTACGACCAACTAGACCTCCTAAGTATGTAGACCCATATACAGAGGCTGTGCTATAACAGTTTTCTATTGATCCCTCGTTCCAACCAACCAGACCTCCAGCATTACTGGAAGGTTTGGAAATATTTATTGTTCCGGTTGTATAGCAGTTGTTTACAGTTGAATTCTCTCCCAGTTCACCGATTAGTCCGCCAGAATAATAAGCACCAGTGACTGTACAGTTTACTACTCCCAGGTGATCCACAGAACCCATATCCATATATCCAAATAATCCAGTGATATTATCCTGAGGTCTGTTTATATACAGATTCTTTATCACAAACCCGTTTCCGTGATAGTGGCCGGTAAAGAAAGTATCAATATTACCAATAGGAATAAAGCCAAGCGCTGTTCCGTCATCACTATTCCAGTTTTTAGTGTCTGTAGCATCAATATTAGCTGTTTGTTTAAAATGATAGCCTTCGTCAACATTATCGTAATCGTTGGGGTTGGCATCCCAATACGATGGTGTCTCAGACAAATATTTTAAATCGGATAAAGAGGTAATCAGAAAAGGATCATCTTCTTTGCCACTTCCTTGCAGGTTAACCTGAAGAGTTGTTTTATACCATTGGTGATAGGCAGCAGCATCCACAGCATCCAGTTCAAGCGTAAAGACACCGGTTTCTACGGGAGCCCAGGTTAATATGGAGGTGTTGCTTATTACTGCTGCGTCTGGCTTTTGAATAAAATCTACCGATACATCCGTTTCATCCATAGGTATTATCTCGATGGAGACCTCTGTTGTTGTGTTGACACCAAACTGATTCTGAAAATTTTGCAAGATAACCGGGGCATCAGCAACATTTTGTAAACGAGGAAAGGATATGCCTTCCGAAATTTCCCAATTTGAATCAAAATTCCAGTCGTAGGCTTTGAAACTACCCCCTTGTTTCATGGCAGTTGTTGTCAGTGCGTTCAGGCTAATGGCAGAGGCAATAACGTTGTTATCTCCAATGCCTACTGTTTGTAGGGTGCTTTCACTGTTATAGAAACTGTTTCTTATGGTATAACTATTGTAACCCACAAATGCTCCGGTGTTGCTTGTTCCGGATACATAACCGGTGGAATAACATGTGTTTATTGGTCCGGCGTTGCCACCGGTGAAGCCCCCAATATATTGCTCACCGGTCACAGATCCTGTAGCATAACAATTCGTTACCTCACTTGAGGAAGAGACGATACTTCCAACCAGACCTCCAATATGTTCATCGCCACTAACAGCCATATTCGAATAACAATACCTGATGTATCCACGATAGTGGAAACCCACCAGACCACCTGTGTAATTAGTTGCATTTATGTCACCGGAAGTATGGGAGTGAGCGATATTTCCACTATTGTGCCCGGTAAGTCCTCCAGTGTATCTATCCCCTTGAATGGTACCTGAGTAGTAACAGTCATTTATGGTCCCGCTATTTTGTCCAAGAACACCTCCAACATATTCGTAACCATCAATCGAGCTATTTATCAGCATAATATCTGTAAGTACAGAGGAAGTTGTATTATAACCAAACAATCCGATGTATCTTTCATCAGGACGAAGAACAGATAAATTAGAAATGCTATACCCGTTACCATCGTAATGACCGCTAAAAGCTACTTGTTGACGAGAGCCATAATTCGGGTCATCACCGATGGGAGAGAAACCCAAACCATCATTCCAGCCCTCAGTCCCTGTAGCATTGATATCTGCTGTTTGCTGAAAGTAAGAACCCCACAAAATAGTATTTTCCGATAAGGTTTGTAAATCATCAAGAGATGTTATTAAATAGGGATCATCGTTGGTTCCCTTGCCCGACAGGCTTGTGCTTATTACTGTAACCACATTACTGTAAACAGTGCTGTTTGGGTTCGTTGAATAAGCTCGTATGTAATAATTATTTCCACTTTCGATGGTAATTTGCGAAGTAAAATCAACATTGGCTTTGGTTTGATACCCGTTTACAGCATCAATTTTAACGAGAGTACCAGTGCTGATAATTGGATTAGCTTGGCTTGTGCTGTAACAAAAACCAAAAGCTACCGGATTTGGTGTTCCCAATGTGGTGAAACTACTTTCCATTAACACTGTCGTCTCATCCTCTTGTATTGTTACGGTTGTTTCACCTAATTCAGGAGCTGAAGTATTACCTGCTTGCTTCATTAAGATAGGATAGCCGCTATTTGCAAAAGTATTGATCGTCCATATTTCTTCTTCTCCATCGGTTGTAAGTCCGGCAAAATCCCAACCGGTAAAGGATGATAGGCTTTGCATTTCACTTGAAGAAAGCCCGGTTGAATTAGCATCAACAGAACCACTGTTGGTTCCAATAAGTTTATTTAGTGTTCCTTGTGAAGCAGTATCTGTGTTGTAGTAGCAGGAAATAACGCCATTTGTCACCCTGTTCTCACCCAAAAAGTCACCGGCTGAAGCAGAAGTGGTTGTTGATGTAACCGCTCCAAAACTATAGCAATATTTTATTGTTGCCGCTCCTTTATTTAGGCCAACCAGACCTCCTACTTTGTTCTGACCAGAAACAGTACAGCTGCTGTAGCAGTTTGAAATGCTTGTAGAACTATTGGTGTATCCCACCAAACCACCAGCCGTACTGGCCGATGCATTAATGCCACCAGTACTGTAACATTGCGATATGGTTGAATTATAAGCATAATTTACAAGAGCAGCAACTCCTTCTCCTCCTGATAAGTTAACATCAGTTAATCCAAGGTTTGAAATAGTTGACCCGGAAATGGTACTAAATAAACCAATGCTTGCATCACCTGACGTATTAGTCAAATTTGTTATGACATGGCTCTGTCCATCATAGGTTCCAGTAAATGCTGTAGTAGTACCAATAGGTGAAAAGTTGCTTATTGATGAAGCATCAATATCAGCAGTTTGTTTAAAATAGTAGCCTTGATCCCAGTAATCGCTGCTTTGTGATAACCAGCGAAGATCGACTAAAGAAGAGATTTTAAATGGGCTGTCTACACTTCCGTCTCCTTCGGGAGGAGTAAGCGCAATAACACTGTTGCTATACACCGTTCCACTCGCATTGGTTGCAAAAGCACGTATGTAATAACTCTTATCAATATTGAGTGTTCTAGTAAATAAGGAGTTTGCTGCTTCCACATCCATAGTTCCGGTTATCTCATTTGTTATGGATAGGATACTATTGTTGATATCCGGATTTTCATTGATGCTGCTGTAGCAAAATCCGTAGGCTACCGGATTAGCAACGCCTAATGAACTAAAGCTACCGGTTAATGTAGCGGTTGTTCCACTTACCGAAATTGTTGTTGTGCCCAGTTCAGGATCAGATAAATTTAGTTGTGATAGAAATACGGGATAACCATCTTGTAATCCGGTAACTATAGCCCAAATATCTTCTGTGCCGTCCGTATTAAGGCCGGCAAAATCGAAGCCTTCAAAATTTGATGGTGTTTGCATTTGGGCCACGGAAAGCGGTGTTCCCATGTCTGTACTGCTTAGTCCGGTAGTTCCCGAATTGTAATAACAGTCGTTTATTTGGCCGTAATCAGAGTTGTTAGATGCTACCACACCACCAAGAGTAGTGCCTGAAAGTCCTACAGAAACATAACAGTCTGATATAATTCCTGAATTAATTCCTGATAGCCCTCCTGCATATGTTCCGGAAACAGAACCACCTTTAATATAACAGTTACGCACAGTTGAACCCCGATAAACAATGCCAATCATACCTCCGTTAATCATACCTCCGGAAATAGATACATCCAACAGTCCTAGGTTTTCTACCGTGGCATCGCTTATAACACCAAACAATCCGTTTTGAGAATTGGCATTTGCAGAACCGGCTACGGTTAAACTTCTTATAATATGCCCTTGTCCGTTGTAATAACCTGTAAATGCGCTTGATAAATCCACGCCAATGGGTGAAAATCCCTCACCGCTATTCCAAGTGGCCGTTCCCGAAGCATCAATATCGGCAGTTTGGATAAAATGTTTATTCCAATAAGCACTGTTTTGCGAAAGCCAATACAGGTTTTCGAGTGAGGTAATTTCATACGGACTACTATCGGAGCCATCTCCTGTAGTTGGCGCAGAGGCTGTTTGTGCGGATGTTGTGAAAAAACACATGAGCCAGAAGACCCCCAAGAGTAAAATTTGTTTCATTTTGTTAGTTATTTATTGTTATCGTCAAATACAGGTTAAATAGATTATGAAGTGAATAGGAAAGGAATTGAATTAACGGTTGTATGGTGCATAAAATAAATGGGTTAGTGTCTAAAGTCCAACTGTTAAATATGGGATAACTTTAAATCAAATAACCAAATTCAAAAACACAGACTCTATTTCCTATGCCAAAATATCAGATGAAATAATAACATTCGATATATAATATCCGTTCAAAAAATTAAAATATGATTGAATGTTGCCTTTTATTGTATTTCTTATTTATAATCAAGTGAAACCTTATTTATTATATGGTGCGAAAGTAGGTTTCAACTAATAATAGTGTAGGACAAATCGTAAAAATCGTTTTACAATTTGTCTGCATAAGCCGAAAAATCATATTTTATAAAATGAAATACTATTCATTTCAAAATGCCATTAAATAATTAATAAATACATTTGTCACCATAAATAATATAAATCCATCATTAAAACCAGATGTCATTTTGTTATTTATTTGAGAGTTTTGTGTGGTGTTTTGACGATTATTATATGATTAAAATTGATTTCAGATTACTATCCTTAAGTTCAATACTTTTTAGTGCATTATCAGCTTTGTTAATTATACTATTTGATGTAGTTAATGAGGGGAAACAACATCGTAGATTAAAATTTAAGCTTGTATTATATTTTATTAGTCAGATAGTTATGGAGCTTTGTTTTATCTTTTATTTTTACGCTCCAAATATATTTGTATGGACAAATGGATTGCTGATGTTAAGCATGCTATTAGTTCCCGTGTTTTTATATGCGTTTGTATATAAAATCACAACTATTGATGCAAACGACCGCTTCTCAAATTATCATTATGTAGTTCCGGGATTATTAACGATAATAATGATAACACTTTCATTGACAACTCCTATTAATGAACAATTAAGTATTATAAAGGCAGATGGGTCTTATGCCGGTGGGTCTATGATGTTTTTTATCTTCTCAAATAAGCTATTCTTCAGATTATTGTTTAGTGTTTTTTATGTTGTTTTGAGCTTTAAACGAATTCCGGCTTATAGAAAATATGTAGTGAGTTATTCATCGAATGAAAGTAAAAGCTCCTTAAGATGGCTTAATGTGTTTCTTTTTTTTATGTGTAGTTTGATTATTTTCCCCTTATTTGGACTTTTTATGTCCCGATCAGCTTTGGCATCTTCATATGGAGTACATTTTCAGGAGATTATTCTAATTGTTCAACATGCATATTTAGTCTATCATGTGGTAAAGCGTCATTATGTTTTACCTGAACCATTAAAAGATAATATTAATGATTTTTCAGAAACAATTGTACATGAGGTAGGTGCTCAACTTAAAAAGAATTTATTAGATAGAGCACTGTTCACTGATAATATGGAGTTGCATAAATTCTATCTCGAACCCAATCTCAAAATAACTGATTTAGCAGAACGGATTGGCGTGAACCGCACCTATTTATCGTCATTTATTAATACAGAGTATGGTATGAATTTTAGTGTGTATATAAACAGCTTACGATTACATGAATATAAACGCTTACGTGCTAATGATAAACATAATGATAAATCGAATGCAGAATTAGCAGAGCGAGCTGGTTTTGGTAGCTATCGTAGCTATACTAGATTTGCTGCATTGTATGATAATGAATAATTTGTCTTTTACCACTCCGGATAAATAGAAACACCAATAGAAACAGGATATAATTCAGGAGCTTTATTTTTATCAAACATTGGCGATAAATAATAGGTTCCGTATAGGTTTATGGCTCTATAGCCAATACGAACCTGTGCACCATATCTAAAATCATTTAAGTTAAAGTTTCCTCTATCTTTTTCTTTCGATTTCTCACCATCTTCTTTAGTAACTACTTTGGTGTGTGATTTTAATTTGTATCCCATAATACCACCTGCAGAAATATAAAATCCATCTCTGTTTTTACTGTTGAACTGGAGCTCAAACAAAATAGGGGCAGTTAGGTATAGAGTGGTTAGTTTTGTTTTATCTAAATTACCATCAATGACTGTGTATGATAAATAGCCCATGTCATCTTTGGTTAAGGTGTATGGATTATCAAAACGATAATTATTAAATGTTAATCCTAATCCAGTAACAAAACCAACATTTCCTCTACGACTCAAAGAGATGTCTTGTTCCCATAGGTTTAATGATACTTCAACTGATTTTCCTGTATTTAATGAAAGATAATCAGCTTCTGTTGGAAGAGATAGATCTCCATCAGCATTCAGGTAATTATTAAAACCTAAATCAATACCCCAATAATGACCGTCAAAGTTTCTTTTATCTTTCTTTTTATGTTTTAAGAATTGATTAGGTTCATCGTCTGATCTTTTTTGAAAACTAATCTTGGTTGAATTATCTTCAGCAATAACATCCATGCCTGATCCAAAAAGATGTATTTTAGTAGTGTCGCTATTGGATGTTATAACTTTATGATCATCGTGATTTATATTTTCTGAATATTCAGAAACATCAAATTCTTCATCATCAAAATCGTAATCATTAGGGTTTTGCATTGGATTACCATTTTTATTGATGTAAGAAACTTTGCTATTGTTTACAACTTTGGCAATGCCATCTTCAAAATCGCTAATGTATTGGTATTGACAGGGAATAACTTCAGTTCCAACTTTGTTGATGTAACCCATTTTACCATTTTTCAATACTTTGGCCATACCGTCTTCAAAGTCCCATATTTTCTGATATTGTGCAGGAATAATTTCAACCCCAGCTTCATTAATCATGCCCATTTTGCCATGTTTTAAAACCAGAGCACGACCATCTTCAAAATCCCAAATTTTTTGATATTGTGCAGGAATAATTTCAAAGCCTGCTATGTTGATATAGCCAATACCACCATCTCTGTAAACACGAGCTTTACCATCTTCAAAATCCCATATTTGGTCGTATTTACAAGGGATAAACTCATACCCGCTGATATCAACAAAACCCATTTTCCCATTTTTAAGCACCTTAGCTCTGCCATCTTCAAAATCCCATACCATGTCATATGATGTTGGAATAATTAAATTGCCGTTGATGTTGTATATACCAATCTTTCCGTTTTTAATCACCTTGATATTTCCATTATCCTGTAGATCCCAAATTTGCTCGTTTTCGCATGGAATAATTACGTTTCCGTTACCATCAATAAGCCCCATTTTACCATTTAGCATTACACGGTAATATCCGTCCTCAATTTCCCAGACTTTCTGGTAGGAATCTAAAAAAGATTTATTTTCCTGTGCATAGGTTGGTAAGATGAGGTATAATGACAATAATATGATGACAATACGTTTCATAACTGATTTGTAATTAAATTGATTCTCTGATGAACGAATAAAAAACTACGTATAACAAAGCTTCTGGTGCTTTTTTACAACTGCCTTTTAAAAGTTTGCTAATGTAATACCAATACTGTAAGGGTACAATTCCGGACCTTTATCTTTTTCGTACAGTGTAGAAAAGTTATAAGTAGCATAAAGTTTTATGATTTTATAACCTACCTGAACCATTGCTCCATACTGAAATGGGTTGATATTGATATCATCTCTCGACTTGTCAGTATCACCATCTGTATAAACCACTTTAGTATGCGATCCTATTTTAAATCCACCAAAAACTCCTGCAGAAATAAAAGCAGTACAACGGTTATTGTCAGAAGGAATTTGAGCTTCGAATAATAGTGGAACATTTAAATATGACGCTACAATTTTACTTTTTTCAACAGGATTTGTAGCTGGAATAGGCTCACCGTATGTGATACCAGCATTGTTCTTTTGAATTGCAAACTGGTTATCCTGACGATAATTGTAAACGGTCCATCCTAAACCGGTAACCAATCCGATATTTTTCTTATGGCTTTGTAAACCAATATCATACTGAAGAAAATTAATGGTAAAAGCCATTGATTTACCTGAGTTTATTTCCATAAAATCACCATCGGCAGGTATCGAAGTATCAAAGTCCTTACCTGAATAATTACAGAATCCAAGTAAAACACCTGAGTAATGACCTTTAAACTTTTCACGTGGAATATGAACCATTCTTACATTGGTTTTATCGTCTTCTTCAATAAACTCCCATCTTTTATGTCCTATAGTTATTTTGGTAATGGTATCGTTATGTTCTTGAACTTCAACTTTAGCACGAGGAAATCCTACAATGGCTTTTTCTTGTTTTTCATCAATAACTACTATATCAACAGGTGTTGTTGTTTTCTTTTCTTTGGTGGTGGTCTCATTTTGTTGGGCTCTCAATAAAGCCGTTGAAAATAAGGTACATAAAATGACTAGTAAATATATTTTTTGCATGACTTTTAATTTTAAAATGATTTGTATTTTAGAATGCGCTTCTAAGTTTAGGACGCCTGAACAACTAATTTGTTACAGGCATACTTTTTATTTTTCTTGAAAATGAAATATTTTCTGATTCTAACTGATAGGCAACCATTTCTCCATCTTCATTAATATATTTTTTAACTGTAGATGGATTACCTGATATGTAATTGATAAATCGGATACCAGTACCTAATGCTTTAACAGAACGTGATAACTTTTGACTTTCAGCCTGAACATGATTTTCCATTGCCAACTCATTTACTTCGGTTTGCCTTAAATTATTGGCAATCATAATTGGCATCATGGCATTTAATCCAATTTCGTAGGCATTTAAAGGTTTATTCTGCTTTTCAAGGTCTATCGATTTGTTAACCATAGGTTCAATAAATATTTCTTCTATTACTGGTTGCTCTTCTTTTGGATGATCTGTTGTTTTTATTTCGGTAATAGTTTGGTTTGCCGTGGTACTTGCATTTGTATTAGTAGTATTATGTTTAGGTTCTTGATTATCTTGTTTTTTTTGTGTTTGTGAATTTTTAGGAAGTACAATTAATGATGGGGTATCATTAACAACAATAGATTGTATGTTTTTTCCTGATTTTTTTAAATAAGGAAAAGTACTTATGCTGATTAAGATGGCAATAACTGCAGCTGTACTAACCTTACGTAAGGTTGCAATATTTAAAAATGGTATTAGTGTTACTCTTTTTAAAATAGCTTTGTGCCTAAATTTTATTGCGTTATTACTTTTTAATTTTGTGTTTTGATAAGCTATAAAAAGTTTGTTATTTTCTTCTGAAGCATTAATAAAATCTTCTTTCCATTGTTTTTCTATTTCGTCTAAACCTGTTTCAATATCCTTAATGGCAATATACTCTTCGTAAGGAATATCAATATCACTGGCGTTATTTTTGAGTAACGAAGTTTTATCTGCAAACGATATACTTTCAGGTTCAAGTACCATATCATTGATACCTTCAATCTCTTTTTGTATTTGAGGATGTTGAATTAAGAACAGCTCAAAGTTTTTCTGATTAGCATCAGATAACGTGCCATCAAGGTAGTCCACCATCCATTCTTCGTAATTATCTATTGTAATCATCATCATTCAAACTAAAACTTCAATTTTACCAATATAATTTTTCAGAAACTGTCGTCCTCTGAAAATGTAAACCTTCACTTGCGATTCACTTAGATTTGTAATCTCTGCAATCTCCTTGTAATTGTATCCCTCATAGTCGCGTAATAATATCACGTTTTTTTGGTCTGGAGGAAGTTGTTCAAGCGCTTGGTGCAAAACTTCGTTTACATCGCTGTAACTTTCGTTAGTTACGTATTTGTTGGCGTCAGCATCTTCCCAACTGGTCTTGTACTTATCTCTTCTTATCGAATCTATTAATGTATGGTAAGCCGTTGAAAACAGGTAACTCTTAGCTTTCGCATAAGAAATATCTGCATGGTTTTTCCATACTTTTTCAAATGTGTCCTGCACAATATCTTTAGCACGATCTGTATCTTTTATGTTTTTTAATACAAATCGATAAATATTGTCAGAATACGATTCCACACTTTTATTATACTCTTTAACTGTCATCCGGCTCAGTTAGGATTTACATTAAACGGTTTAAAAAAGGACGATTGTTATCATACTTTTGTTTCTAATTTCTATGTTTGTGACGACTAAGCATGGCTAAAGTTACAGCGGTTTTAGAAAAAAAAGTGAAAATTTTTATGATGTCAGAATTATTTATATCAATTGCAATAGGATTTATACTTGATTTATTAATTGGTGATCCTTATTCAATGCCCCATCCAATCAAGGTTTTTGGAAATATGATTTCGCTGGGTGAGCGGTTTCTGAATAAAAATAATTGTAGAAAATTTAAAGGCACAATTATGGCAACTTGTTGTATTGTTCTTGCTTTTTTATGTTTTTATGCCATTGAACATTTTGCTTCTTTAAATTATTATGCATCTATAATAGTAGGTTCCATATTTGTTTTTTATGGATTGGCTAATCGAACTTTAATAAACGAAGTTTTAAAGGTGGAAAGAGAGCTGAGTAAAAACGGATTGGAAGCCGGAAGAAAGCAATTGAGTTTTATTGTAGGTCGTCAAACTGATAAATTAAATGCTCAAGAGATTCGTAAAGCAGCATTAGAAACGCTGTCGGAGAATTTAAGTGATGGTGTAATTGCTCCGCTTTTTTACCTTTTTATTGGAGGTATTCCGTTAATGTTTGCCTATAAAATGGTAAATACTTTAGATTCTATGATTGGTTATAAAAATGAGCGGTATAAAGATTTTGGTTGTTTTGCAGCTAAAGTTGACGATGTATTTAATTTTATTCCTGCCAGAATAACTGCTATACTAATTGCTGTGGTGAGTTTTAAATCAAAGTCCTTTGCCTTTATTTTTAAATACGGAAATCAACATAGCAGTCCAAATGCCGGATATCCCGAATCTGCTTTAGCTGGTGCTTTAGATTGTCGTTTTGGAGGACCATCAGAATATTTTGGTAAAGTAGTAGACAAACCATATATCGGTGAAAATAAGCTGGAGCTAAACTCAAAACATGTGAAGTATTCTTGTGGTATTAATTTAAAAGCCAGTATTTTGTTTTTGGTAATAGGATTAATGGCGATTTTTTATTTTGGATGATTAAAGTTGCAGGTCTAAAAAACACCTCGCCCTCTTTCTTCGGATACTCCTCCTTGGCAAGGATGAGAGTTTATTTGCAGCATGCATAATTGTAGCTCTTAAGAGAAATGTTTCTCATTAAAACTCCCCAACTTTTTAAGGAGGGGTGGCAGATTTGAGGTACGAGAATCTGACGGGGTGGTTTAACTTCTTCAATCCATATTTCAATAAATTAAACACAATATGCGTATTCCCTCTAGGAATATTATTGTATTTCAAGATAGATAAATAACGGAATTATGTTATTTGTATTAGGAGATAAAAGAATCTAACATATTGATAATGATATCTCCCCGCAAACGTGCGAGATGGTTTCCTAATTTCTGGAAAACGCCCCGCAGTTCCGCGACAAGCTTTCCCGAGTTTAGAATATGGCCCTGCAGTTCCGCGAGATGGTTTCCCGGGTTTAGAAAATGGTCCTGCAATTTTGCGAGACGGTTTCCAGAACGTGGAAAGTCTCACGCCGAGTTGCGAGATGGATTCCTGAGATTTTTATTTGTTCACGCAATCTTGCGACAAGGTTTCCACAAAAAAAAGAATCATTCAACATTGAATAATTTATTACTTTTGCAGCTTGTTTGGTGGATTTCTCCTTTCGGGGAAACCTTAATATGAGAATTCGGTGCTTCTGATTAATCAGAAAATTCCGAAGCTGTACCCGCAGCTGTAAGTCTTACAATGTTTTGATACACTTATTGCCACTATTACCTGCCATAGCTTTTGCATTGGTAGGTGTCTGAGTCTATTTAAATAGAAAGACAATCCGTTTACGCTAGTGCTACAACGGAAAAATGGGAAGGCCTCAAAACAAAGACGAGCCAGAAGACCTGCCAAAAAAGTTAAATGCTTTCGGGATAAAGGCGAATTAGAGTTTAGGGAAACTCATTTCATCAATTGTATCCCATTATTAAATAATAAATATAATAATGGAAAATGCTTTAGTGCAGGTTTATACCGGTGATGGTAAAGGAAAAACAACAGCAGCAGTAGGATTGGCTGTTAGAGCTTTAGGAAATCAATTCAAAGTTCGTTTTCTACAATTTTTTAAATCAGAATTATCAGGCGAAGTAAAACCGTTGGAAACAATGGGAGCAGAAGTTTCTATTCATAACCATCAGGACAAACCAAGCTGGACAATGAATGAAACAGAAGAACATCAGTTAATAGAAGATACTATAGAGGGGTGGAAAATTTTTGTGGATCTCATTCAAAGTAAATCTTATGATTTGATTGTGTTAGATGAAGCCAACCATGTCTTGAATAGAGGTTACATATCAAAGGAGGAGGTACTGGATATTCTGGAGCAGGCTAAAAATACTGAAGTGATTTTTACTGGCAGAAATGCACCAGATTGGTTAATGGAAAGAGCCGATTTAGTTACCGAAATGAAAATGCATAAACATCCGTTTCAACAGAAAATAGGTTCGCGCACCGGTATCGAAAAATAAATCAAAACTGTTACACCGAAGTAGCTTCATGTTTTAGGTTCTATCTGAATTCATGAAGTTTAATAATATTTCATTTCATGAAAAAGTTAAAGCCAATCATGTTTGTAGGCACAGGTTCTGATGTTGGTAAAAGTATTATCAATACAGCCTTATGTCGTATTTTTTTACAAGATGGATACCAACCGGCTCCATTTAAGGCACAAAATATGTCGTTGAATAGTTATGCCACACCCGATGGATTAGAAATTGGAAGGGCGCAGGCTGTTCAGGCTGAGGCTTGTGGTTTAGAGTGTGAGGTTGAGATGAATCCGGTTCTTTTAAAACCAACTGGTGATAAAAATTCGCAGGTGGTTTTGCATGGTAAACCCATCGGTAATCAATCGGCAAAGGAGTATTTTTTAAATGATAATAAATTAAACTTGTTTAAAGAAGCTCAACAGGCTTTTCATCGATTGGAACAAAAATATAATCCTATTGTATTGGAAGGGGCTGGGAGTATCTCAGAACTGAACTTAAGAAACAGAGATATTGTAAATATGCCCATGGCTAAGGCTGTAGGTGCTTGTACTTATCTGGTTGCCGACATTGATAGAGGAGGGGTTTTTGCTTCGGTTTATGGTTCCATAAAACTGTTGCCCGAAGACGAACGCCAGTTGGTGAAAGGCGTGGTGATTAATAAGTTCAGAGGCGATATCGATTTATTTACCGAAGGACGAAAAATACTTGAAGATATTACCGGAGTTCCTGTTGTAGGTGTAATTCCTTATTTTAGAGGCATTACCATTGAAGAAGAGGATTCTGTAAGTCTTTTAAAGATGAATAAAACAGCGGTTCATGGTAAAATTAATGTCGCTGTAGTTCCATTAAGACATATGTCGAACTTTACCGATTTTAACCGATTTGCAGAGGTAGAAGAAGTGAACTTATATTTTACCGATTCTGTGCAGGAATTGAGCAAAGCTGATATTTTAATTATTCCGGGATCAAAAAATACAATTTCGGATATGAACTATCTTGAAGAAACCGGATTGGCTCAATATTTAAAGGATTGGCATCAGTCGGGTAAAAATATATATGGAATTTGTGGTGGATATCAGATTATGGGTGAAGAGATCTTTGATCCTATGCATATTGAAAGTAAAGCCGACAGCGTTAAAGGTTTAGGTATTTTACCTGTGGTTACAGTTATATCCAATGAAAAAAATAGTACTCAAACTTCATTTAAGTTTTCAAATAATAATGAAGAATGTGAGGGCTATGAAATTCATATGGGAGAAACCTCATTTTTAGAGCTACAAAAGCCTGTTGCTCATTTAAGTAATGGAGTTAAGGATGGGTTTTATAAAAGTGATAAAGCCTGGGGAACATATATTCATGGAATTTTTGATAATGCGGTAGTTTTAAAATCGGTGTTGGAGCCCTTTATTAATAAATCACTGGATATTGGTAATTATAAGGAATTTAAAAATAATGAGTACGATAAACTGGCCAATTTTGTAAGAGCTAATCTGAATATGGATCAGATTTATAAAGATTTAGAGGCATGATAAATGGTCATGGTAATGATATTCATCAATATAAGAGTAAGGTAATTGCTGATTTTAGTACCAATGTGTTTAATAATCCGGCAACCCAACAGATTATTGATTACCTGAAAGAGCTGGTGGATGAAGTAAGAAATTATCCGGATTGTAATTGTGTTGATTTACGAACTCGATTTGCTTCATTTTATCAGGTTCAGTTTGAGGATATTATGGTTTGTAATGGTTCAACGGAAGCTTTTTATCTGGTTGCGCATTTGTTTAAAAATCATACCTCTGTAATTTTTACGCCATCATTTTCTGAGTATGAAGATGCTTGTCAATTGTATAATCATCAAATAGAGTTTGTTTCCAATCAACAATCAGTAGAAGAAATTGATATTGACAACAAACTGGTTTGGATTGGAAATCCGAATAATCCTGATTCAAAATATTATTCCCGTTCTTTTTTAAAGGATTTCATTGCAAATCATCCGTCAACCACTTTTGTTGTAGATGAGGCCTATATTGATTTGTGTTCTGAAGGTGAAACTATTGCTGATTTGGTATCGATATTTGATAATCTTATAGTGATAAAATCCTTTACAAAATTATATGCAATACCAGGTATTCGATTAGGTTTTATTGTTACAAATGCCAAGCGTATTTCAGCATTGAAAAAACTACATATGCCATGGGCTGTTAATGTTTTGGCACAAAAAGCCGGAGCTTATATTCTCGATCATTTTTCTCAAACAGAAAATCAGGTAGTTGAATTATTGAGTAATTCTCAAAAATTGCAGCATGAAATCAGCCAATTGCAAGGTTTTAAAGTAAACGAATCAACATGCAATTATTTTCTTATTGAGATGCATAAAGGAAAAGCATCAGAACTAAAGGACTTTTTAATAAAGGAGTACGGTCTTTTAATTCGTGATGCTTCAAATTTCAGGGGATTGAATGAAAATTATTTTCGTGTTGCCAGTTTAGGTCCTGAAAAGGACTTGTGTTTGGCCAATTCTATAAAAGAATGGCATTATTCCTTTACTTCTTAAGCGTTATATTTTGTTTTGTAACTACTGAGTCTTTAATCAATATTTCTAATTGAACAGTACTTTCAACAGCGTTTTCAATAGGTGTATTTCCTTCAACTACAAAAGTGGAATGATCATAATCAGTAATGCTGTCATCTACTACTTCAGGCAAAAACAAGGTTTTTGATCCGGAGGGTATATATACGGTTAATCGATCATTATTGATTTGTATACCCTTATCTTCATTGTTAATCAGAATATCAAGATCAATACTTTGAGGTACATCTTTTTCATTTTCAATAACGATCCATATACCATTAAGTGCTACAACATCAAATTCTTCAACTTTAATATTATGTAGCAGATTTAGAGCAGAAGTAATTTTAAGTCCGGGAGGAGTATCGTCAGAATTTGCAGATTTTAATTCAATGGAGGTACTAAAATCTTTCGACTCTGAGTTTTCGATGTTGTGGTTCGTTAAAGTGCAGGCATAAAATAGTATGGTACTCAAGGGAATGATTAAAAATTTTCTCATGCTTATCTATATTAGGATTGTGTGTCATTTTTAAGTTTCAATTAAAATTAGAACTTCATTAGTTAAAAGTCAATAGCAGATAAGTTAAAAAAGTAAAGAACAGGTCAAAAAGTTGAAAAAATAGTACTTTAGGGTGGGTTAGGTTTGACTAATTGTGGACTACAACAAGTCAAACCCGCTTTAAATAGGCCGTTATTTCAATTCACCTTTCGAATTAAAGTCTTCTTTTGAGGCAGTCCAAATGAAAATTAATATACCAATTCGAGCTATTATAAAAACCAAAATAGCAAAGAGAGGGCCCAGAATAGCCATTTTTAATCCTTCGGCAAGTAGGGAAGGAGTTAACTCGCCACTTGAAGCTACCTTGTCAAAGGCCACAATTAAACCAAAAGTACGTCCTAAAAAGCCCCATGCAAGTGTAAACCAACTTAATAATTTTAGCAGAGCGATTGTTTTACCTTTACTTCCATCTTGTATAAAGCCTTTTATGATTAAGAACACGATCACAAAAAGTAATATCAGAATTGGGTAAGAAAAGATAGGACCTCCATCGTTAAATTTGTCGAGTAGTGCAGACATAATATTATTGTTTTAAATGATTAATAAACCAAAGTTATTGATGGTTTTAGTATCATTTTTTTTAATGCGATGAGTTTAATAATTAAATAGGTAATTTACTCATTTATAACTTTTAGCTGTTGTTTTAAGATGCAAATTGTAATATACCCTATTAAATTGGTTATTTGTCTATTAATTTATCATATAAAATAGAAAAACACTAATATTGTATGAATGGTAACTTCTGTTTACACTAATATTAAAACAATTTTATTACATCTGTTATTTTGGATAGCAGTATGGTTCTTTTATTTCTATTTCTTTAGTTACAATTCGGATAATACCACTTATAATCTGTGGTTTTCAAGTAGTTTGTTGCCCATAACCATGTTTATGGCATATTTTGTTGATCGGTATTTAATACCTCGCTATTTGTTAACTCGTAAGTACAAGATTTTTGCGCTTTATAGCTTTTATACCTTTGTGGTATCCTCCTATATTATAGTTTTAGCTATTTATGCCTGCCTAATATTTTTACTCCAATTCAATGTGTCAGTAATGCCGCCTATGAGTAAAAACTTTTTGTTTATTCTTGTTTTGGTTTATCTTGTTGTTGGCAGTATTTCCTTTGTAAGTATTCTGAATCAAAACTTTAAAACAGATTCAAAAAACAAGGAACTACAAAATAAAATACTGGCCACTCAACTTCAGCTAAAAGAACAGGAACTGCATTATCTTAAAAGACAAATTCATCCTCATTTTTTATTCAATACATTAAACACCATTTATGGTTTAGCTATTAAGCAATCCAAATACACACCAGATATCATTCTTAAGCTATCGAATTTACTCGACTATATTTTGTATCAGATCAATAAACCGGAAGTAAGTTTACGTGAAGAACTGTTACACATTAAAGAATATGTGGGGCTGGAGAAAATGCGTTTTCGAGATACCTTAAAAGTTGAATTTCCTGATGTTGATGTAAGTAACCAATATAAAATACCGCCAATGTTGCTAATTCCATTTGTTGAAAATGCATTTAAGCATGGGCAATTGGTTAATGGTTTCCTAAAAATTAAGTTGGATGTAATGCTGCAACAAGATCAACTTTGTTTTAGCATTGGTAATTCAGTAAAAGAATTGAATCCGATAAAAGGTAATCACGGTTTAGGATTGGAAAATATAAAAAAAAGACTGGATATCTACTACAATCAAAACTATCATATTGATGTTGACTTCAAGGATAATTGGTACCAGGTAAACCTCACTATTTTTAATCTGAAAAACTATAAGCATGAGTAAAGAAATTTCTTGTTTGGTTATTGACGATGAACCGGAAGCCCGGGATATATTAAAAGCCCACCTTTCTAAAATAGATGGTGTTCAGGTTCTAGCATACTGTAAAAATGCATTGGAGGCCTTTAAACAATTGAGCTCAAATAAAATTGATTTAATATTTCTTGATATCAATATGCCGGAAATATCAGGACTTGACTTTGCTAAAACCATTAATAGTGACGTGAAGGTTATTTTTACTACAGCTTATCGCGAATATGCAGTTGAAGGATTTGATTTAAGAGCTGTGGATTACTTATTAAAACCAATTGCTTTCGATCGTTTACTTCAGGCCTTAAACAAGTATTTTGAAGAAAATGTAGCCATTATACATCAGGAGCTAATAGAATATGAAGAGGAGAAAGCCGATTTTATCTTTGTAAGATCAGATCGAAAAATGGTAAGAATTAACTTTGCTGATATCCTTTATATCGAAAGCATTAGCGATTATATTAAAATACATCTTCAACAACAGTCTGTTATAACCCGGGAAACCATCTCAAACATTGAATCAAAACTTCCAGCTAATGCCTTTATCAGAACACATCGATCATTTATTGTTGCGTTAAATAAGATAACTTCATTTACCAACGAATATGTTGAAATTGACAATAAGACAATACCTGTAAGTCGTAGTTACAAGGCTGATGTTTTAAGCAAATTGGAGCAATTTGATTGAATAAGCAACATTCTGGCAAATATTGTTTGTGTCCTATTTCAATATAAAAATACCTTTATATCATAAAATATCTGGTATTAGACCAGAAAATAGTAGCAATAATCAAGTTTGTATTGAGTTTCTTTTAAAACTGTTATAACTTGTAACTTTATTATTTTAACTAAAAACAATCATTTTTAAATGAGAAAATTTATTTTTTTAATGCTTTTGCTATGTCCATTGATTATGAAAGGGCAAGATTTAGAAGATTATTTATCAAAATATACATCTGATAATGGACAGCTGTATTTACAGCCATTTGCAAATGCATTTACAGCAGATTTAAATAGTGGATTATTTCACAATGCAAAGATCAAGAAGAAAGGTTTTCAGTTATACATAGGTTTGGTGTCGCAAGTGGCAGTAATACCTGGTAAAGCAAAAACTTTTACTGCTACTATCGACGATCCATCTTTTAGTAGTACTCCTATTACGGTAGAAGGAGCACCAACCATATTTGGAGCAAGCGAAGGTCCTTATGTAGAAAATAGCGAAACTGGATTAGGACAATATCTTCCCGGTGGTTTAGAAATGGATTATTTACCGCTTGCTATGCCACAAATAACTTTAGGTTCACTTTTCGGAACAGACTTGAGTGCCCGTTATATTTCTGTTCCTGTTGATGACTTAGGTGATGTGGAATTGTTTGGATGGGGTATCAGACACAGTGTAGATCAATACCTTAAAGTTCTTCCTTTAAGTGTTGCAGTTGGGTACTATCATCAATCGTTTAAGGTAGGTGAGTATATTGATGCCAAAACCAATGTTTTCAATATTCAGGCTAGTTACAATATTCCGGTAATTACTTTTTATGGTGGTTTAGGATTTGAAGGTGGTAATGTGGATGTGGAATATACCTACGAAGGTTCCGGAGAAAATAATGGTGATAAAATTACGTTTGATCTTGAATCGGAAGGAACAGTAAGAGCTACAGTTGGTCTTTGCTTTAACCTTGGACCGGTGAAACTACACGGAGATTATAATTTGGCAAAACAAAATACTTTTGCAGTTGGTTTAGGTATTGGAATTAATCAGAAATAAAATAATAAAGATAAATTATGAAAAAATATAGTATCGTTTTATTGTTAGCAGTATTGTTTACTGCCTGCGAAGAGAAAGATATAAAGTTATATCCTTCGTTTGAAGAAAGCTCCATAGTAAATGTAAATACAACAGGTGAATTTGAAGAATATGCAACCATTTATGCCAGTCAGATTAATGATGCAGTTAATGATTTAGAATTGGAAGAAGATGGCGAGATTGAAAGTGTTGCAGTTGAAGGTATTTGGATGGTTGTGAAACCACTTGCAGGAAATACAGCTGAATCAGCAACTGTTAATGTAACTATTAAATCAGGTGATCAGGATTATAAACCTTTATTGAAAAACTATGTGGTTGCGATACCTGCTGTTGAAACAACTTATTACTTTCCTGAATATTTAGATAAAAATGGTATAGCTTTATTAAAAGCCAGATTGAATAATATTGTTGTAGATGGTGTTTTAACTGATGATATTGATTTAAAGGTATCAGGAAATACCTCACCAGAAAACAGTACTGTAAAATTAGAAATTGAAATTTTTGTAAAAGGATCTGTTGTATTTGTTCAAACTGTAGAGTTGATATAAATAAGCGTTTCGTTTAATAAATATACAAACCGCTTGATCATCGTTAGATGGTTAAGCGGTTTTTTTTATGCTCTATATTTTGCCCCTGTTCAAATATGGGTGTTGCTTTATTTTATTTACATTAACAAATATTTAACTAAGATTTTCAAATGTCTTTTATTAATTAGTGCCATTATTTTAAGTTTTACCTGAAAATATGCTGTTTTTATGATATAAGTCATGATCTCATTGATATTTAGAGGGATTGCCCCTTTGGTTAACAAACATTAACAAATTATTTATAACTTCAAGTCACCCATTAAGCAAAAAATATTGTTATAAATAAAAGGGGACTAAACCTTAATCTTAAAGCACAGGATTAAAGAAAGAAATAATAGAAAATATATAGCATAAACCGATTTACAATGAAAAGGAAAATAGCATTTATTGCTTTATCCCTGATGATTATTCTACAGGGAAGTGCTTGGGGACAGATTCAACAGCCGGCAAAGTGGAAAGTGAGTTTATCAGAAACAAGAGCTTCTGTTGGCGATAAAATAGATGTGGTATTCAAAGCTTCTATTGATCCAACTTGGCATTTATATTCAAATGACTTTGATCCGGATTTAGGACCAATCTTAATTACATTTCAGTTTGAAGATAATGATTCATATGCAAGGATAGGAGAGGTAAAACCTATTAATGCACATAAAGAATATGATGAGATATGGCAAGGCGAAGTAAGCTATTTTGAAAATACAGCTGAATTACGTCAGACTATTGAAGTAAAGTCTTTGCCATTGAATGTTGCTGGTACATTTGAATTCCAGTCGTGTTCTGATAAAACAGGAATGTGTGTATTAGGCGATGATGAATTTAACTTAAGCATTAAAGGCACTGCAAAATCAGTTCCAGAAGGAAATACTACCACAGTTGCTAAAGTAGAAACGACTCCTGTTGTTGAAGATAAACCTGTTAGTGTTGTTGAAACAAAAGAAGCTGCAACTGTTTCAACAAGCAAGACTGTAGTATCAAAAGAAAATCAAGTGCAAGTATCAGATTCTTTATGGATGTTATTTATCGTTAGCTTTTTGAGCGGATTGGCTGCGATCTTTACTCCTTGTGTTTTCCCAATGATTCCTATGACTGTAAGTTTCTTTATGCATAGCGATGAAAACAAAGCAAAAGCCAGATTTAAAGCTTTCTTTTACGGGTTCTCAATTATTGCTATTTATACTGTTATTGGAACTGTGGTTGCCGTTACTTTAGGAGCCAACTTTGCCAATTTCTTAAGTACGCACTGGATTCCTAATATCTTTTTCTTTTTGATATTTATGGTTTTTGCAGCATCATTCTTTGGAATGTTTGAAATTACAATGCCAAACTGGTTGGTTAATAAAAGTGTTTCGAACGAAGATAAAGGGGGTATTTTAGGTTCTTTCTTTATGGCATTTACCTTAGTGTTGGTTTCATTTTCATGTACAGGACCAATTGTAGGTGCAATTTTGGTAGCTTCAGCGGGTGGTGAAGTATTAATGCCAATTGTTGGTATGTTAGGTTTCTCAATAGCCTTTGCACTGCCTTTTACTTTGTTTGCAATATTCCCATCATGGTTAAATAATTTACCAAAATCAGGAGGATGGTTGAACTCGGTAAAAGTGGTACTTGGTTTTATTGAGGTAGCGCTAGGTTTGAAATTTTTAAGTATTGCTGATCAAACTTATCACTGGGGAATTCTTGACCGTGAGGTATATTTGGCTATCTGGATTGTGACTTTTGCCATGTTAGGATTTTACTTACTAGGTAAATTAAAATTCTCTCACGATAGCGACGTAGATCATGTTAGTGTTCCAAGGTTAGGTTTATCGATTGTGACATTTGCTTTTGTAGTGTATATGGTACCTGGATTATTTGGAGCTCCTTTAAAGGCGCTTTCAGGTTATATTCCACCACAGGCAACTCAGGATTTCGATATCAATAAAATAGTTCGCGAAAATGCTGTTATTTCAGGTTCTGCTAATGTTGAAGCACATACTGCCAAGTATTCTGATTTTCTTCATTTACCACATGGATTAAACGGGTATTTCGATTACGAAGAAGGTTTGGCCGCAGCAAAAAAATTAAATAAGCCAGTTTTTATTGATTTTACAGGTCATGGATGCGTAAACTGCCGACAGATGGAAGCTAATGTTTGGTCTGATCCTGCTGTGTTAAAACGACTAAAAGAAGATTATGTCATCATAGCATTATATGTAGATGATAAAACAGAATTACCAAAAGATGAATGGATCGTGTCAGAGCGTGACGGTAAAACAAAAAAGACCTTAGGTAAGAAGAACGCAGATTTTCAAATTACGCGTTATGAGGTAAATGCTCAACCATATTATTGTTTATTAGATACAGATGGAAATGATTTAGTTACGCCACGTGCATATGATTTGGATGTAAATGCATTTGTAGATTTTCTAGAAGAAGGTAAAACGAACTTCCATAATAAATAGATATTATCAGGGCAGGATAAAATATTATTCTGCCCTTTTAGTTCTTATGGAGTAATCAAAAATATTAAAGTCTTTAGTTTATAACCAAAATAATAACGTTATACGGGCACAGATGTAGTTTGCAAGTATACATAACTACCCAATCAGTAATTGAAGTGTAATTGATTTTATTTGTAAAATAACAGATGCCCACTAAAAGTAAATTTTAAAAAAAGAGATGAGAAAAACGATGAAATTAGTTTTGTCAGGAATTCTTCTTTTACAAGGAGTATTTGTTTCTGCACAAAATACAACAACAATCCCTCTTGATTCGAGGGTTAGATACGGTAAGTTATCAAACGGAATGACTTACTACATTATGCATAATGAAGAACCCAAAGAAAGGGTTAGTTTATACTTTGTACAAAATGTAGGTGCTATTCTTGAAGAGGATTCTCAGGATGGATTAGCACACTTTTTAGAGCATATGGCTTTTAATGGATTAGAGCATTATCCGGGGAAAAATATGCTTAACTACCTTGAGGCTAATGGAATTAAGTTTGGTCGGGATATTAATGCCTATACAGCACAAGATCAAACTGTATATAACCTAAGTAATATCCCTTCAACAAACCAAAATCTTTTAGATTCTGCTTTATTGGTTTTACATGATTGGTCGGGAAGTTTACTTTTGGAACCGGAAGAAATTGATGCAGAAAGAGGTGTTATTCGTGAGGAATGGAGAACCAGAAGAAATTCACGTTTTCGTTTAATGTCACAAACTCGTCCATATATGTTAAACTTCTCTAAGTACGCTGAGAGGGATGTTATTGGATCATTGGATGTAATTAACAATTTTGAATACCAGGAATTAAGAGATTATTACCACAAATGGTATCGTCCAGACTTGCAGGCTGTAGTTGTAGTAGGAGATGTAGATGCTGAAAAAGTGGAGCAAACCGTAAAAGAAATGTTTTCTTCTATTCCTGCTAAAGAAAATGCTGCAGAGCGTGTTTTCTATCAGATAGAAGATACAAAAGAATTAGGCTTTGTTGTTGCAAAAGATAAAGAAGCTCAAGGTGTTTCTATCAACTGGATTTTCAGACATGATCCAGTAACAGTAAAGGATGAAGCATACCAGCGTAATGATTTAGCAGAAACTATGCTAAGCTCTATGTTAAATAACAGGCTAGGGGAATTAACTCGTAAGCCTGATTGTCCTGCCTTAGGTATGGGTATTGGATTCTTTTCAATGACTCGTACTAAAGATGGTTCATATATGTATGTTAGTCCTAAAGAGCAAAAAGAAAAAGAGGCTTTTAATTTATTAGTTACAGAATTTGAAAGAGCTAAGAGATTTGGTTTTAATGAATCAGAGTTAGAGCGTGTAAAAACTTCATTACTGCGTAGATATGAATCGTACGAAAAAGAATATGAAAAAGTAGATAATGAAACTTGGGCACAACAACTAGCGGATAACTTTTTAGACGCAAGTCCGTTCCCATCTCTTGATTGGGAAATGAATTTTGCCAAAAAAACGATTCCGGCAATTACTTTAGAAGAGGTTACTGCATTATTGGGCAATTTTACAAATATCAACAATAGTGTAATTACAATTACTGGACCTGATAAAGAGGATGTCGTATATCCAACAAAAGACGAATTGTTAGCAGAAATTAAAACTGTTACAGAATCAGATCTTTCAGCTTACGAAGATGAGGCTAATGATAATCCTCTAGTTACAGATGAATTAACCGATAAAAAGATTGTTAAAGAATCTACAGTTTCAGGCACAGATGCAAAACTATATACACTTGAAAATGGTGCAAAAGTGGTGGTTTATCCTACTGAATTAAGCAAGGATGAAATTTTATTCAGTGCTTATAGTTTTGGAGGGATGTCTTTATTGAGTCAGGATCAACTGGAATCAGGTAATCTTGCAACAACTATTGCAGGTATGTCTGGTGTGGGTGAATTTAGTGCGGTTCAATTAAAGAAAAAACTGACAGGCAAATTGGCAAGTGTATCACCAACTTTAAGTACATATACCGAAGGTTTTAGTGGTTCAGCTTCTCCTCAGGATTTAGAAACGATGTTACAGTTATTATACATGAAATTTACTCATCCTCGTTTTGAGCAAGAAACTTTCCAAACAATCAAAGCTTCTATGACTAATCAATTGTCTTTCATTGCAGCTGATAACAATAAAGCTTTTCAGGATACAATTGGTATGTTAGAAAGTAATTACAACCCACGAAACATCTTATTCAATAAAGATTTTGTGGATCGTGTAGACTTTGAAAAAGCTAAAGCTATTTACCAAGATCGTTTTCAAGATGCAGATGACTTTACTTTTATCTTTGTTGGAAATATTGACTTAGATAAAGACCTTCCGTTGATCACTAAATATATTGGTAGTCTGAAATCAACTAATCGTACCGAAAACTGGGTGAATCACAATATTAAACCAGCAAAAGGATATACAAAAAGAATAGTTGAAAGAGAAATGGAAGTTCCTAAGGCTACGGTGTATTATTCATTAGTAAATGATGTGAATTATAGTCTTGAAACCAGAACATATGTTAGGGTTATTTCTGAATTATTAAGCAAAAGATACTTAGATACAATCCGAGAAGAAGAAGGTGGTAGTTATGGTGTTGGAGTTCGTCCTTCAATTTCAAAACGAGCATACGAGCATGCAAGTATTACCATGAGCTTCGATTGTGATCCTGAGAAGAAAGACAAACTTATTGAGATCATGAAAAATGAGATTGATAATTTGGTGAAGAATGGTGTTAATGTTGATGACCTTAAAGAAATCAAACAAAACTATTTAAAGAGCAGAGAAGAGTCTGAAAATAAAAATGGTTTTTGGTTAAGTGTTATTCAAGGATCATTGGTTAATAATGAGCCTATCACAGATACCGAAGGGTTTAATAAAATAGTGAATGAATTAAGCCCTAAAAGCGTTCAAAAATTCGCTAAAAAATTATTTAAAGGTTACGACTCTGTAGAAGTGATTATGATTCCTGAAAAGGAATAAAAAGATCCATATTAAGTTATATTAATTGGTGTGGGTTTACGGCTTTCCAGAAACCTACACCAATTTTTTTGCCTTCTATCAAAACCGTCCATTTATCTTCAGAGAGCAACAAATATACAAGCTGTCAATAAACTCTCCTCCTGTTTAAGGAGGATTACCTGAGGAATGAGGAGTCGGTTGTGATATAACTCAACAACCGACTTAAAAAACTTTCAATTCTATTAACCCGAGTTCGATATAAAATTATTGGCTCAGACTGCTTATAAATAATGAGTTTCAATGAATATTTGTGAAGTCATAGCGGGCTATGTCAAACAAATATGAAGAAGAAAATCGTTGTTTATATGTGGCTTTCTATTAAAATACTAATCTGCTTCGTTAAATTCTTCTACCATAGCTCGCTATGCAAAAAGAATTTGCCTTGTATATCAGTATTTTAATAAAATCTGAGCTCTTTAATTTTAATCGAACTCGGGTTATTACAACCCTATTTGCCAAATGGAATTACCATGCCAATTATTGGAAAAACCAAGGCTGCATTAGAGTCTGACCTAACAGGAATCAAGAACATGTAATCCATAGAAATGCGTTTCCAGACGATTCTGCCACCAAAAGACATCAATACATCTCCATGAGGAAATATATAGTTTTCAGAAATAAAGTATCCACGATTCGTAACTCGTTTCATTCCGCTAAAGTTATAAACCGGTGATTTAGACCATCTGTTTGCTGAAAATCCATAGGATAGTCCAATTGATATATTATTATCACGAGATCCGATGGTTGATGTTCCGTATAATAAGCCATATTTATTAGATTCTTCAAATAATATGGTTCCTAATAGTGCACCGACCCCAATATTAAATTTATCCTTTTTAATTGGAATTGATAATTTAGGAGCAACCATAACAGGTGTAGGAGCCCCATCGAACATAAACATTGGTATTACTGTGATGCCCAAAGAAAATTGATCCGTAATACCCGCAGAAAAGTGATTCCAAAAAACATAGATATTTTGATAATATCCTTCTCCTTTTTTTAATCCGTATCCGTTGGGTGCCCAAAAATAGCGTGATGATTGAGGATTTGGAAACCAGTATTTTCCTTCTTTTATGCGTTCAGTAACTATTGTTTCTCTTTTCTTAATATCCTTTTTCTGAATAGTTATTTCACCGTAAGTGTTGCTCATCAACATAATGGTAAACTCATCTTCTTCAATAACTTTTCCAAAAAACTCATTGCCTTCTATTGTTTCTATGTGTGTTATCGTAGAATCTTGCTTTTGCTCCTGACTATAAGTAAAACCAAAAATAAAGGCTAGAAAAATAATGCACAATGTTGTTTTCATCGCTTCGGTATTTTATATTCTAAATTTATGAAGAAAACTAAGTTGAAACAATGTGATATTGACTTTAATTGTGGTGATATATGCAGATAGGTGAGATTAAATAAATTTATAATTACAAAAAATCATTCTGTATTCAACATTATTTGCAATAATTACTATAGCTTAATAAAATCTTGTTTTTAATAGCAACATATGCAATTAAAGTAATTAAATAGGAGCTATTTTTGTATCTACCCTTCTTAGAATAACTATGCATATAAGTATATTGAAGATATTTTATTAATAAGGGTGTTTGCTACATGCATAACAAAGAAATAATTATCTTTATTGAATAATTAAACTCAAAAGGAGGATTTTCTCCAATAACAAAAACACTCAAATGAAGAAGATAATTTTAAGTGCCCTTGTGGCGATTTTAATTCTGGCTTCTTGTCAGGAACAAAAACCGGCCTTTACGATAACCGGAAAATTAAATAGTAATGGAGAAAAAACATTGGTAGTTAATGTTTTAGATGGTAAAGATTTTAATGCATTAGATACTTTGGTAATAACAGATGGTGTTATCAACTACTCAACTACTCTTGAATCTCCAATACTAATGGTAATTGGTGAGGATAAAACCAGAAATTCAATTAGTTTTTTCGCTGATAATTCAGCATATACAATCAGTGGTAATGTGGATAGCTTAAATGTGGCTTCAATTACTGGTGGTGCAGCTTACGACTTATATAAAGGAATCACCGACTCAGAAAAACGTATTGCAGAAATAAGTCGTGAACTTAGACCAAAATTTGCAGCTGCAAATCAAGCTGGAGATACCGCAAAAGCTAATGCTATTTACGAAGAATATATGGCTGAGGCACAAAAAGTGGATGATATTAAATCAGAGATGGTAAAAGCTAATCCAACTTCACCAGTATCAGCTTTTGTGGTGTACAATATGTACCGTCATGGATCACTTGAAGAGATGAAAGAAGGTTTGGCTCAATTAGATTCATCATTAGTTTCAAATGCCTACTATAAAGCTTTAATGGAGCGTGTTACTGTACTTGAAACTGTTGCTGTGGGTAAAGAAGCTCCTGAATTTACTCAAAATGATGCTGATGGAAATGCTGTTTCTTTATCTTCATTTAAAGGAAAGTATTTACTAGTTGATTTCTGGGCTAGCTGGTGTGGTCCTTGTCGTGGCGAAAATCCTAATGTGGTTAAGTTATATGCAGATTATAAAGACAAAGGGTTTGATATTTTAGGTGTTTCTTTAGATCAAAAGAAAGATGCCTGGTTAAAAGCTATTGAAGAAGATCAACTTGCCTGGAATCATGTATCTGACCTTAAAGGTTGGGGTAATGAAGTCGCTCAACTTTATGGAGTATCAAGTATTCCTCATACAATTTTACTGGATAAAGAAGGTAAGATTATTGCTAAAAACTTAAGAGGAGAGGAGTTAAGAGCTAAGATTGCTGAATTACTTGACTAAGTAAAATCTTGCAATATAAAAAAAGCGGATGATGATCAGAAATGATCATCATCCGCTTTTTTATTCGTTTATTTTCTAATCCTGCACCATAAACCACCTTTGGAGTAATCATATTTATTCAAAATGTTGCAGATATTATTCATGTTTATACATCACATATAAGCAAGATTATTACTGCAAATATAGTGAACAGGTTTGCGTTACTTAGTATCTGGAATAGACAGGGTTGGTATCTGGCCAATAGCATAAGAGGGTATAATACTGGTAATATATACGTATAATTCACATATTATACACTTCCGATTCACTTATTAGTGAATGAATAGTGAATGAATAGTGAATGAATAGTGAATGAATCGTGAGTGATAAGCTCAGCTGTCAGGATTCTGTTTCTCAGCAGACCCCTAACATATAAATCCTGTTAGGTAATTATTTTTTAATACCTCGAGCAGATTCTTTTGCCAGATTATGACAGTGACTTTGTTCCTTATGACCATTATGGCCTTTGACCCACTTAAATTGCATGACTTTTCCATTGCATAGTTCGTCAGTTTCTTTCCATAGTTTTGCAAACTTTACTTTTTTACCATGGGCTGTTTGCCAGTCATTGAGTTTCCAAAAGTGAATCCATTGCACCAACCCTCTAATAACATATCTACTGTCGGTATAAAGCTGTATTTTGTCGACATTATGGAGTTGCTCCAATCCTTTTTTTACAGCAAGTAGTTCCATTAAATTACTACTGCCTTCTTTAAAAGTATAACTAAAGGTAGTCTGAACTCCATTGGTATCTTCAATAATACCTCCAATACCAGAATGACCTGAAGGGCTGTGAAACGATCCATCGGTATATAGCCTGTAAAACCCTTTCGATTCTGTTTGTATGGGAGTTATGATAAGATCATCATGTCTTCTGTCCACTTGAATAATGCCAGAAAAGTCAGCTTCCTTAATAAACGGAAAACCATCAATAAAAACACAATGTATCGTGTGTTTCACAGTTAATGATCCTTTAAGCGCAGAACTAATTACTTTATTAAATTGAAAAGTATTGTTAAGGATGGCATCAGATAAGTTATTTCTATGACAGAAAACAATGGATTTGTTATCGTAGTAATAAGATAATTCATTGCTTTCAATACCATCTGAAACCAAGCATTTAAAATATGATTCCTGTACAGCTGTAATGTTTATGGAAAAACGATAGGATTTCAACTTGTATTGTTTTGGTGGACAAGTTACTAAATGATATTTTAATCGAACTATGGTTAATAGGAAAATGGTAGAGACTATTGGTTAAAACACTATCCTGATTAATTATTGATAGTATATGTTGTTATATCTGTTCAAAGCATTAAATCAGATTTCCAACTCTCCATTCTTCACCTGTTGCATCTGGTATAATGGTCGGATTTTCACTGTTGTCTAGTCTTGATATAGCGTTACACCATAAAAGGCTTTTGCAATGCTGCCAACACGGCGTTTTTCTGAATCAAATAAAAGGTCTGGGCAGCTGTTTTTACAATGCGTTTTTTTATGGAATCTTACTAATTTCCTAAGTTTCAAATAATTTTTTGATTGTATACTATGAAGTATGTCTTTAAAAGTGCATGATTAATATACAAGCAATGAATCTAAAATAATTGCGATTAACGCAAGAAGGGTTAAATTAAAAACAATTAATTTTTGAAATGTGGCTTTTTCCTTAGATTTGTGGATATTAAATATTTTCGATTAAAATAAACATCATGTATAAAAGAGTTTTACTTAAACTAAGTGGCGAATCACTAATGGGTGATCAAAGTTATGGAATAGATAATGAACGTTTGGAAGAATATGCTCAGCAAATTAAAGAAATTGTAGAGTTGGGCGTACAGGTTGGAATAGTGATTGGTGGTGGAAATATATTTAGAGGTTTAAGTGGTGCTGCCAAAGGTTTTGATCGTTACCAAGGCGACCAAATGGGAATGTTGGCTACCGTAATTAATAGTTTAGCCCTTAAGTCATCGTTGAATAACAATGGTGTTAAAGCTCGTGTGTTAACAGCAATAAAAATGGAGCCAGTTGGTGAATTTTATTCTCAACCAAAAGCTATTGAATGCCTTGAAAATGGTGAAGTAGTTATTTTATCAGCAGGAACAGGTAATCCTTATTTTACTACAGATACAGGTTCTTCGTTAAGGGGTATTGAAATTAAAGCTGATGTAATGCTTAAAGGTACTCGTGTGGATGGTGTTTACACTGCTGACCCTGAGAAAGACCCTACAGCTACTAAGTTTGATGAAATTACCTACGATGAAATCTATAACAGAGGTTTAAAGGTGATGGATTTAACAGCCACAACGATGTGTAAAGAAAACGACTTGCCAATTATTGTTTTTGATATGGATACTCCAGGTAATTTGATTAGAGTAATCAAAGGGGAGAAAATTGGTACTTTGGTTAGGAATTAATTGACTACTTTTTTGTAAAGTACGAGTTACAAGCTCGCACTAGCGAAAATACTAAGAGAAAGAAATTTACAAGGCATAAAAGAGGCCATTTCAATCTACTTTGAAACGGCCTCTTTTCCTATATTGAAATTATTTCTTACTAAAATCCTTCATCATCCATAGCACTACCTTCGTTGCCGCCATTTCTGCGTTTTTGCATGAAGTTGTTTAGGCGATAGCTTAGTGTAAATGAAATAAATGGAGACTTTCTTTCCCATTTTTGATAGTTATAAAAATTATCATCTTCAGTAATAGATACTCTGTTTGCAGTTCCAAAGATATCTCTTACCTGAACCACTGCTGACATCTTACGATCCAGAAAATCCATCCTTACCGCACCGTTAAGTGCATAATATTCTTTGGTTTCTCCTTGCGAAGTTACCGTAGGGCTGTTGTAATCACCGTTTAACTGTAGCTGTATCTTTTTAATAATTTTGAAAGTATTGTTTAATCGAGAACTCCAGTTAAATGATGTATTGTTATAAGACCTCCCATTCATTGTTCCTTCAACCTTGTAGTTGTAAAGGTTACCCATTAAATTTACTTCCCACCATTTAAATAATGGTACATTATAAGTTGCATCCATCCCTAATGAGTAATCAGTACCTACATTTGCAAATGAAGTCATTAAAATACCCTTCTGATATACGCTTTGAATACGTTCAACCTTGTTATGTGTGATACGATAATAACCTTCTAATGATAATTGAGATTTATCCCATTTTTTTAAGAATCCCAACTCCATGGCATCAATATATTCAGGATCAATATCAGGATCACCCATTCGAACATTATACATGTCTTCCCAGGTAATAAATGGCTCAAGGAAGTATCCTCGTGGTCGGTCAATACGTCGGGAGTAACTGGCCATTATCTGATTGTTAGCAGGTAATTGATATGACAAATGAACGGTAGGGAAGTAGTCCCATCTGTCAATTGTAAATTCCTGGTTGTCCTGCTTATTTGTGATGTCTCTTTTTGTCTATTCACCTCTCAAACCAATTTGATATCCAAGCTTTGCGTATTCACCGCTATAAATCGAATAAAGCGCATAAATATTACGCTTGTAATTAATCGCATTATTTCTGTCAGCCTGAAGCTGGAAATCGTTGATATCGGTATCGAAAAGTGATAGGGTAGTGATGTCATCACTGTTGCTTGATCTTCCCTGAAAACCAGCTTCAAATCGATCTTTAGCTCCGATAGGTTTGGTATAATCAATTTTAAGTTCATAGCGTTTTGAAGGTCCATCCTCAGTGGTATATGTTCCGGATGATGCTGTAGCACTATTGTTTTCATATAGCCAGTTTTTATTGTCTTCTTCACCATTACGATAACGATAGTTTAATTGGGCAGATAATTCATGACCTTCTTGTTCAAACTTTTTTTGGTAATTACCAGTTAAAGAATAGTATGAACCGCCTCTGCCTGATTCACTTTCGTTATCTTCCTTGGTGATGTCAGACTCAGGTATGGTGGTTGTAGTATACAACTGGCTGGATTCGCCTTCCATATCATATTTCCCTGTTCTTACGCCAAATGAAAAATAGTCACTTTCTGAGATATCCCAATCCAATCCTGCACGAAGACTTCCTCCGTTAAAACTACGGTCGTTGTCTCCATACGATTTTTGGATGGTTGTTTTACCCTCTGAGGTTGTCTGACGTTCAGAATAAGACTCCCCAGGGAATGGACGTTCATTATAGTCACCACCCACATAAAAGTTAACCTCTTTTTTGCGCCAGTTTAGCAATACATCACCACCATATTGTCCAAATTTACCAGCTTTTAGGTTAATTAAACCCTGAACACCTTGCATACGATTCTTTTTGGTAATGATATTAATGATTCCGCCGGTTCCGTCGGGTTGATATTTTGCTGATGGATTGGTAATGATTTCAATATTTTCAATGGTAGATGCAGGCGTTTGTCTTAAAGCGTCTGAAGGATCTAAAACAGTAGGTTTACCATCGATAAGTACTGTAAAACCAGTACTTCCTCTAAGAGAAACATTGCCTTCGATATCCACTCGAATTGAGGGCACATTTTCTAAAACTTCAACAGCAGAGAGTGAAGCCGATGTCATTTGTTTTCCTACGCTCACAACCTTCTTGTCTATTTTAAATTCCACAGATTGTCGCTCAGCTACTACATCAACTTCATCAAGGTTCTTGGAGTTGGATCCCATAATGATATCGCCCAGGTCAACTACACTTCGTTTTTTATCAACTACGATATCGTTGTACCTTTTATCATCGTAACCTAAAAAGGAAACCACAATGTAAAACTCACCAGGTTCAAGATCTTTAATCTTAAACTCACCGTTTTCGTCACTGATTGTACCTGTAACAACAGAGTCATCTGCTTTTTTATAAACCGCAACAGTAGCATACTCTACAGGTTTCTTTGTTTTTCTATCGGAAACTTTTCCCTTTACAACTTTTTCTTCTCCTGCATTTTCAGGATCGCTGGCATATACACTGGAAAGTGCCAGGAGCACCCCCATTAAAATCATGGATAATTTTATCTTCATTGTTTCTGGTTCTTTTTGTTTTATCAGACGTCAAAGAATTTTTAATCCTTCGGTAAAAATGTCCTTTAGTATAAAAGTGAAATACACCCCGTAAAGTTTAATAGAATTGATCGAAAACAGTGTTAATACGATGTTAAGACAGAGAAAAGGTAGCAATGCGTAAAGAGAAAGGAGTAAGTAGCAAGGAATGTGATTAGTATTTATTTGGGTTCTAATAGCATGAATACCACCTTTTTTATTGATTACCAGTTTGACAAATCTCCATGTTTATCAATGAAGTATCTCAATGAACTTTGTGGTTAATCCCGCAATATGCATTAGACCATCTATTACACATTGAAATTACTTCAAAACAAGACACTTCGTTACTTCACTTCAACTCACCAGAACGATGCTATGCCTCGTTTCAGTAAAGCCTTGTTTTATGGTACTTTCAATGTTCATTACGAAATACTAATACATAATCCGGGTTAATAAAAACACCTATGATAAACGTAGTAAGGAGCAAAGAGCAACGTTAAAGTTGATCAAAGAAAAAGAGCCATTTCTAAGTAAATAGAAAATGGCTCTTCAATATTTTTATCGCAAAGTAAAATTAGTGTGCTTCATGCCAGTTTGATCCGACACCCATATCTACAGACAAAGGCACTGAAAGCTCACAGGCATTTTCCATACCTTTTTTCACAATATCTTTTAATTGTTCCAACTCATTCTTATCTACATCAAAGTTCAATTCATCATGTACCTGAAGAATCATTTTTGATTTTAACTGTTGTTGGTCCAGTTCTTTCTGAATATGAACCATGGCCATTTTAATAATATCAGCAGCAGTTCCTTGTATAGGAGCATTGATGGCGTTTCGTTCGGCCATCCCTCTGACTACACCGTTTCTGGAATTAATGTCAGGTAAGTTTCTTTTTCGGCCAAATACAGTTTGAACATAGCCTTTATCACGCGCTATTTCGATGCTCTTGTCCATATATTCCTTAACCTGAGGAAAGTTTTCAAAATAGCCGTCAATAAGCTCTTTTGCCTCGCTTCTGGATATGTTCAACCTTTCTGCCAAACCAAAGGCTGAAATGCCGTAAATGATACCAAAATTGGCTGTTTTTGCTTTACGCCTCATATCAGCGGAAACTTCTTCCAAAGGCACCTTGTATATTTTAGCTGCAGTTGCCGCATGAATGTCTTCGCCATTATTAAAGGCATTTAATAAATGCTCATCCTGACTTAAGTGTGCCATTAAACGTAACTCAACCTGGGAGTAGTCGGCAGATAAAAATACGTGCTCCGCATCACTGGTAATAAATGCTTTTCTGATTTCTCTGCCATCTTCATCACGAATTGGAATGTTCTGAAGGTTGGGATTGGTACTACTTAGTCGGCCGGTAACCACCATAGCCTGGTTGTAGGTGGTATGAATTCTGCCAGTTTGCGGATTTACCAAAGCAGGTAGTGCTTCGACATAGGTACTTAATAGTTTTTTCAATCCTCTGTAATCAAGTATCTTATTAACTATTTCGTGTTTACCTTTTAGCTTATTAAGTGTTTCCTCATTGGTGCTGTATTGACCCGATTTTGTTTTCTTGGCTTTAGCATCAATTTTCAGGTGTTCAAATAAAATTTCACCAACTTGTTTTGGGCTGGCAATATTAAATTCTTTACCAGCGATTTCAATAATATCAGTTTCGAGTGTTGCAATACGTTCTTTAAGCTTTACTGCAAATGCATTTAATTCATCCACATCTAACTTAACGCCTGTTGCTTCCATTTCTGCTAAAACCAGAAGTAAAGGCATCTCAGTTTGATAAAAAAGATCCTCTAATCCTGATTCTTTTAATTTGGGTTCCAGAAACTTTTTTAACTGTAAAGTAATATCTGCATCTTCAGCGGCATATTCTTTGGCTTTTTCTATTTCAACTTGTCTGAACGAAAGCTGATTCTTTCCTTTCTTACCAATTAACTCTTCAATTTTTACAGGAGAATAACCAAGGTAAGTTTCAGCCATAAAGTCCATGCTGCTTTTTAAACCTGGTAAAGCCAGGTGATGCGCAACCATAGTATCAAAGATCTGTCCTTTTATATTGATATCGTATTTCTTTAAAACCAGAATATCATACTTGAGGTTCTGACCAATTTTTAGAATTTTTTCATCTTCTAAAACCAGTTTAAAACGATTAATGATTTCTTGTGCTTTATCTTTGCCTTCAGGAATTGGAACATAGTAAGATTCGTGTTCTTTCCAGGAGAATGAAATTCCTACTAATTCAGCAGAAATCGCATCCAACCCAGTTGTCTCTGTATCAAAGCAATATTCCTTTTGAACACTTAGTTCTGCAGCCAAAGAAGCATAAGCTTGTTCATTATCAACCAAATAATAGGTGTGATCTACATCATTAATGGTTTTAAAAGTTGAAGTAATTCCTGGTGTTTCAGTAACTTGTGGCTGACCAAATAAATCACCTTGCATTGCAGGTGCAGCTTGAGAGGTAGGAGCAGGGGCGCCAAAACGAGGCATCATACTTTTAAACTCTAGCTCTTCAAGCAATGGGAATAATTTATCTTTGTCCGGTTCACACACCTTAAGATCTTCCTCATTAAACTCAATCGGAACTTCTCTGCTAATCGTAGCTAGTGTATACGATAATTCAATTTGATCTTTAAAATTAACAAGGTTTTCTTTACGTTTTCCCTTGAACTCGTCAATCTTTTCGTATATACCCTTAATGCTTTTGTATTTTCCAATGATGTCTTTAGCTCCTTTTTCGCCAATGCCGGGGCAGCCAGGAATATTATCAGAAGCATCACCTTGTAAGGCAAGTATATCAATAACCTGAATAGGCTCTTCGACACCAAACTTTTCCTGTACTTCAGGAATACCTAAGATGTCCATACCACCACCTTTGCTTCGTGGTTTATACATTTTTACATGATCCGATACCAATTGCGCATAATCTTTATCTGGTGTCATCATGTAAACTTCAAAACCAGCCTTTTCCGCCATTAAGGATACCGTTCCAACTACATCATCTGCTTCGAAACCCATTACTTCTAAAACAGGAATATTTAAAGCGTTTAATAGTTGTTTGATATAGGGAACAGCCAATTTTATGTCTTCAGGTGTTGCCTCACGTTGAGCTTTGTAGGGTTCATACATCTCATGTCTGAAAGTAGGCCCTGCAGGATCAAACGCTACGGCTAAATGAGTAGGATTTTCCTTTTGAAGTACTTCCAGTAATGAGTTGGTAAATCCATATATAGCTGAAGTATTTAATTTTTTTGAATTAACCCGGGGTGCACGGATAAATGCATAGTAAGCACGATATATTAAAGCGTAGGCGTCTAGTAAAAATAATGTTTTCTTTTCGGACATGATTTTTGCGTTTTAATTTGAGGTAAAAGATTTATTGCAAACAAATTGTTTAATCCGGATAGCCTCAATGATGGGATGTCTTAATCTATTTTTTTCTTTCGGTGGTATAGTGAACCAATGCAATCATCGCTTCTTTAGCCTCTGATGCTTCAAACTGGTTTAATACCTCAAGAGCTTTATCACGGTAATGAATCATTTTATCAAAAGTGTACTCAATTCCGCCACTTTTGCGTACGAAATCAAGAACTTCAGCAACCTTTTTATCATTCTTATGATGCTTTCTTATGGTTGCAAGAATACGTTTTTTATCTTTTTTATCACAAGTATTTAAAACGTAAATCAAGGGTAAGGTCATTTTCTTTTCGCGAATATCATTACCAGTTGGTTTACCTATTAAATCCGTTTTTTCATAATCAAAAAGGTCGTCTTTAATTTGAAACGCAATACCAAGGTAAACACCAAATTGTTTTAGTAGGTCAATCTTATCCTGATCGGCATTAACTGATAAGGGGCCGGCTGTTGTACACGCAGCAATTAGTGTTGCAGTTTTTTTTGTAATGATATCATAATAAACCTCTTCGGTAATATCAAGCTTGCGACTTTTTTCAATTTGTAATAACTCACCTTCGGCCATAGAAGTAACAGCTTCTGAAACCGCTTTTAATACACCTATTTGATCTTTTTCTAATGCTAATGAAAGACCTCTGGATAAGAAATAATCACCCACTAATACTGCAATCTTCGATTTCCACAAGGCATTTACCGAAAAGAAACCTCTGCGTTGATAGGTCTCATCAACCACGTCATCGTGAATTAAAGTGGCAGTATGTAGTAACTCAATTAGTGTTGCAGCAACGTATGTAGATTCGGATGAAGTACCAGTAAGTTTTGCACTTAAAAAAACCAACATGGGACGCATTTGCTTTCCTTTTCTGCGCAAAATGTAATTGGTAATAATACCCAAAAGAGGAATTTTTGACTTTAGTTGCTCCTTAAAAAAAGGCTCAAACTGAGACATTTCTTCTTTAATGGGCTTTTTAATAATATTTGATATTGCCATGCGTGGTTTTAATATGATTCACTATAATAAAAGCCCAAATTTAGTAATTAAGACCTATTATCTGCTATTTTTTTTAAGCGTTTGTGTTTTAGTATCGTATTGATTACATCTAAATATATAAATAATGTTAATATGAGTTTACTTTCTGACAACATATTTATATATTTGCATTTGTTATGATTTTATCAATCAAACTAGATTGATCTACTATGAAAGAATTTGTTACAAAAATGAAGATTAAAGATTTAGATTCAGAGCAATTGGAGCGTGCTGCCAGTATGCTTAAGGCGATTGCACACCCAATGAGGATTGCTATTTTAAGTCATTTGGAAGAAGGTAAGAGATTAACAGTTACTGAAATTCATAAGTTATTGGATATTGAGCAGTCTACAACTTCTCATCATTTAGGTATTTTAAAAGATAAAGGTGTGTTGAATTCTCAACGTGAAGGAAAAAATACCTACTATTCATTAAAGCATAATAGTTTGCAGAATATTGTAGACTGTGTAAGCAAATGTACTGTTAAGCTGTAATTTATTTACAAAAAATATATGCACCTTAAACTTTTACCATATGTAAATGTTTAAGGTGTGTTTTTTTATGGGCATTAACAAAGGGGTAAAGTTACGCCTGGATATATGTCTCTAATCACTTTTCTGGGAATATGCATAAAATAAGATTAACGAAAGAGTTTCGATTTGAAATGGCGCATGCCTTGTGGAATTACGATGGGTTGTGTAAACACTTTCATGGACACTCGTATATTTTAAGGGTTACGGTTATTGGTAGTCCAAATAATGATAGTAATAGTCCTAAATATGGTATGGTTATGGATTTTGGACAATTAAAGGCTATTGTTAACGAGGAAGTAGTGGACCGTTTGGATCATAGTGTTGTGATAAACAAAAATGCCGAACATCAGGAGTTTACTAATATTCCACAAATGGGAGAGCGTGTGGTATTAACCGATTATCAGCCAACATGCGAAAATATGATTGTAGAAATGGCTCAACGTATTTCATCAAGATTACCCACAGAAGTTAAGCTACACAGTTTACGGTTAAACGAAACAGCAAACTCATTTGCAGAGTGGTTTGCCGAAGATAATGAATAAGATCGCCTTAAAAAGAGGGAGTAGAAAAAATAAAAGCCGGAAAACGGTGGGTTGTTTTCCGGCTTTTTAGGGTTGTGTGAGTGATTTTAGCTATTTAAGGTAATACTATTCTTTTGATTTTGCCACTTTTCCGTAAATTACCAAAGAAATTGCTGATAATAAGGCAATAGCACCAAAGTAATACCAAATATAATGTGCATTGGCGCTGGCTTCGTGCCATTCTGCAGTTCTTCCTCCAAATTTTAATGGGTCCGGACAATATTTATCCAAGAGTACTCCTGACATTATAAATCCAAATATACTAGATAAAAAGGAATGTAGGTGACTAAAACCTAAATACAAACCTTCCTCACCTTTGGGAGCCTGAAATGAAAAATACTCTAAAAATCTTGGGGAGATAAAAGATTCTGCTAATCCTTGAAAAGCAATACCAACAATCATCATAAAGGCAATAGGGTGCAAGCCAAGAAAATTTGTTTCTCCGTGAAACATATTCCCTGCAGCCATACAAAATGCTGAAACTGGCATGATAAACATTCCTACTGTCATTGAAAATAGAGCACTCCTTTTTTTCATTAAAGAGGTGATAAATCCAACAGTCAAAAATACAACCAAAGGATTAACGTTGGCATACCAACTAGGAGAGGCACTTTCGCCCGCCATACGTAAAACATATTTAGGCATTGTGGCATAAAGCTGATGTTGAACCATCCAAAAACCGGTAATTATAACGATTAGTACAATTAAGCGTACGTTCGTTAAAACCTTAATAAAAGCAGTCCATATTTCGCCAAATGATTTACCTTCTCGTTGTTGCGTTGATGGTTTAAAAAAGAAGAAAACAGCTATTAAAGCTAATGCAGTCATTATCGCCGAAAAAAAGCTGATGTTAATAAGTCCAACGTTACCCATAGCATCACGCAATGGTTTTACAACTGTTTTTCCAGAGAAAGCTCCAATGTTTACGATTGTATAGAATATAGAGAATCCAGTAGCTCTGTTTTGGGGACTGGTTTCAAGAGATACCGTTCCTGTTATTACTGATTTAATAAAACTACCTCCAATAATAATAAGCGACATTACAGGTAATATGGCATACTTGAAATTACTTTCACGTAATCCACTAAATGTAGTTTCCTTACCATATTCTGCTAATCCTGAGTTTTCGATAAAGGTTGGCAATAACCCTAGCCCTAAATAGCCAAGAGTTAAAAACGAAAATGCAATCAATAAAGATTTTTTAAACCCAATTTTATCAGCATAAGCTCCAGCAAATGTGGGTAAAAAATAAAGTAACCCTGAAAATACACCAGCAATAGAAGCTGCTTCAATATCGGAGAATGCTAATATTCTTGATAAATAAAGTGTTATAACAATAAAAACACCGTAATATGCTGCACGTTCCAATAATTCAGCAAAGTTTGCGGTCCAAAATGCCGCAGAAAATCTCTTAAAAAGCCCTATCATATTATATTTTATTCTAATTCCTTTTGAAAAGGTATAGATAACAATACATTGCCAATTACAAAAAGATAAATGTCATAAAATATAGCATTTTCTATATAGTAGAATAAGATAGTGTTTTTGTTAGGGTAATTGTCTTTGAAAAGAAGAATAATAGACCATCTGGTAAAATTGTTTCATTGTCAATATTGATGGGTAAATAAATGACCGAGAATATGTCTGATGCTGAGGTAAAAAAGCTTGAAGAAGAAGTGATGAGTGCCCTTTATGGACAAAAGTTAGGTAAGAATGACTTTCGAAGTAAATCTTGTGATGTATTTGTGGTGATAGACGCCAAGTCGTGGATTTATAAAGGGGTAGTACTTAAACCAACTGTCAAAATGATGGGTGTTGAGGCTAATGAAATAGCTCTTGAGTTTAAAGAAAATTCATCTCTCGATAGTAATTTATTTACACCTATTAACCCGAGTTCGATTAAAATTAAAGAGCTCAGATTTTAATAGAAAGCCACATATAAACAACGATTTTCTTCTTCATATTTGTTTGACATAGCCCGCTATGACTTCACAAATATTCATTGAAACTCATTATTAATTAGCGGTCTGAGCCAATAATTTTATATCGAACTCGGGTTGTTATGAATATTGATTATCAGGATTTTGATGAGCTGACTATTTCAATGTTTAGTTTGTAACAATAAATGATATGAATTTTTATATTTAAAACAGACTCAGGTTATTATATCTTTGCAGATATAAAATTTATCAGATGATTGATTCAACCAGAGGAATTGTTTTAACACATACCAAATATCAGGAAACTAGTGTGATTTCTCATATATATACAGAGAAGTTTGGGCTTCAATCATATATGGTCAATCAGGTTCGAAGCCGAAAGAGCAAAGGTAAAACTGTATTTCTACAACCTTTAACACTCTTAGATCTTGAAGTATATCATTCTGATAAAAAGACCATTCATAGAATAAAAGATTTTAGAGTAAACACTCCGTTTTCTCAAATTCCATTTGAGCCAGTACGACAAAGTCTGGCTTTTTTTATTGCCGAGGTACTGAATAAAGCTTTAAAACATGAGGATAAGTTAGGGGATGATTTATTTGAGTTTTTACACAATAGTATTTCTGTAATGGATAGTTCTATTGATGGGATACATAATTTTCATTTGTTTTTATTATTAAGCTTAACCAAGCCTCTGGGGTTTTATCCGCATTTTGAACAACTGCTAAATCCCAGGTATTTTGATTTAAGAACAGGAATGTTTCAAATGACAGAACCAGTACATTCCAATTATATGAATGTTTGGCAAACAGAACTATTACTTCAATTAAAGGATGTGGTTGTTTATGATCTGGATGTACTAAGTTTAACAGGAAGACAAAGGGCTGATTTTGTTGAAAAGCTATTGGAGTATTATCAAATGCATCTTTCAGGATTTTCAAATATTAAATCATTTCAAGTTTTAAAAGAACTATTTAAGTAGGTTAATAGTTAACTGTTATTTAATAGTTGGGTTTTTTAGAGGTTAATGCTTAAAAAAATATAATAACCTTATTTAATCCACAACAATAAAAAAAAACTTTGTAAATTGTATTAACGATACCTTTAGTAACAGACGCAAATGATAGTGTGTTGTGAATATTGTTGTTGCTATTAAGTGGGATTTTACCAAACTATTTTATTAGAACTTACTATTATGATTGTAAATGATATAGAAAATCTTTCTACTCCTTCAGCAATAGCTGAATATGCACGAGGAACAGGATTGTTAAATATGGCCGAAAACTTTTCGATGGAAAGTTGCCAACCTGATTTAACCGGTTTGTTGGAAAAGTATATTAAACCTTATGCAAATAAAACTTCGTCTAAGTTTGGTTTATTAGAACTCCGTAGTGCAATTGCTCAAAAAACACAGCAATATTATGATTATAGATATGATCCGGAACGGGAAATAACCATAACACATGGTGTTAAACCATGTATTTTTGCAATAATGCTGGCCATGCTAAAGGAGGGAGATGAGGTGATTATTTTTGAACCTGCACATAAGAGTTATGATGCTGCCATTAATATTACTGGAGCTAAAGTTGTTTATGTAGAATTAAATGGACCAGAGTTTCTTTTTAATTGGGAAGATGTACAGAAAGTGGTGAATCCTAAAACCCGAATGATGATTATTAATAGTCCTCATTTCCCAACAGGATCAACGTTATCAGAGCTTGATGTATTGCGTTTGCAAAAGATTATTAATGGAACTAATATCTTGATTTTGAGTGATGAATCATTTGAGCATTTGGTGTATGATCAAGAAATGCATCAAAGTTTTGCACTTTATCCTAAATTAAGAGAAAGGAGTATTATTGTTTCATCATTTAATGAAGTGTTCCATATAAACAATTGGCATATAGGTTATTGTATGGCATCTTCAAAAATCATGACATCAATTCGTAGAGTTATTTCATTATTAGGAGAGGGTACCGGTTTGCCTTATCAGATGGCCTTAGTAGAATATTTAAAAGAGAATAATAATTTTAAGGGCCTTTCGAACGTATATCAACGTAAAAGAGATTTATTATTAGATGGTTTAGAGGAGTCATCGATAGCTTTTGTGCCGGCAAAATCATCCTATTATCAACTCATTTCAAGAAATGGGAAAACAGATGAAACAGATGTGTATTTTGCTCACTTTTTAATGAAAGAAATAGGTATTGCAGGCGTACCGTTAAGTTATTACTATCATCAAAAAACAAAATTAAAATATGTCCGTATAAACTTCTCTTTATCAGACGAAGAACTTATTAAAGCGAATCAGTTATTAAAGAGCATATAAAATAAAAGGGGTTGCAAAATTTTGCAACCCCTTTTATTTTAATGTTGTTATATATCAGCCTAAAGAGGCAAGTATTTGCACACATATAATTAATAAAACCATAGCAACCGGATAAACAGTAGCGTAAGCAATTGAAGGTGCATTGGTTTCAGTCATAGGATCCACTGCTGCAAGTCCTGGAGTACTTGTCATTGAACCTGTAAGAGCCCCCAACATAGAAAGTACATTTACTTTAAATATTACACGGGCAACAATGGCTCCGAATATCATTGGAAATAATGTTAATGCTCCACCGATTAAAAACAAATTAAAACCGTATTCATTGTAAGTTTCAACAATTTGAGCACCTGCTTTTGTTCCAACACCTGCAAGAAAAAACATTAAACCTAAAGTTCGCAACAATTGATTGGCAGAACCTGTCATGGACCAAATAATAGGACCTGTTTTACCGATTCTACTTAATAACATTGAAACAGTTAATACACCGCCAGTTAAACCCAGTGAGAAGGTAAATGAGTTACCAAAATTTAAGGAGAACTTACCTAAAAAGAATCCTAAAACAATTCCTGTAGCAATAGGGAAGAAGTTTGTATCAGATAATTTTTTACTATTGCCACCAAATATTTTAGTTACCAGTTCCATGTGGTCTTTACTACATGAAACCTTAATTTTATCTCCCATCTGAAGTTTCAGATTTGATGAAGGTGTAATATCAATACCAGAACGTCTGATTCTTGTAATTGTAACATTGTATGTTGAGGTCCACTGGTTAATTTCTTTAAGGGGTTTATTTACCACCTCTGTATTGGATACTAAAATAGATTGAACCTCATAACCTTCTTTTAAAGGAACCGTCTGATCTGTTTCTCTACCAATTAATACGCCTACTTTTTTAAGTGCGTCTTCCGTACCAACAGCTTTAATAATATCTCCTTGATTCAATCTGGTAGAAGGTGAAGGGACAGTAGGTTTGCCTTTTGACATAACACGGCTGATAACACCTTGAGTCATAGTTCTAACTCTTAATTCACCAATGGTTTTACCAGCTACATTTTCATTTTCAACAATAAAATGTTTGAATGAAATTTCAGGAAAGCTCTCAACTGTTGATTCTTCATAATCTTCTTCAGCTTTCTTTAAGTTGATTCTTGTGATCTTTGGATACAGACGTACAAATAAGATTACTCCAATCACACCAAAGGGGTATGCAATACCATAACCAATGGATACTCCGGTAGAACCAGTGCTTTCGATGGCAGCTGCTAAACCAGGTGTACTTGTAAGTGCTCCGGTTAGCAATCCAATGGCTACAGGAACTTCAATATCATATAAAATGATAGCAAGGTATGTTAATGCTGAGGCAGAAATAATAACTACAGCAGCCATAACAACAAGTGTTCTTCCTTGTTTTTTGAAGGAATCAAAAAATCCGGGACCTGCCTGAATACCGATGGTGTAAACAAATAAAATAAGCCCTATTTTTTCAATGATGGGAGGCATGACCACTCCATAGTGACCAAAAACCAGGGCTACAAAGATGATTGCAGATATATCCAGTGAAATACCTTTAAATTTTGCATTTCCTATAATATATCCCAAACAAATAATGACGAATAGTGCAAAATAGCTAAGTTGTAAGAATTCCATAATATATTAGATTAGGCATGCAAATATAAGCATATTATAAATACTCATTTAAAAGTGCTGATTATGAACTGTTAATAAGCGTTAATGTTAAAGGTGTAGTATATCTATGTAGTTACACAAAAGAGGAATTGTTACATAAGTTTAATATGATAAAAATCAGGTTTTTAAGAAAGAGTAGGGTGAATTGTGATATCTTATAATTTGTAGGTTTTGTAACTTAAAATTAGGGTGTGATGGCTTATAATTAATATTAATTATAAATTATAAACTTAAAATAGGGGGTGTTTGATGTGAAAAACATTAAATAACGTGCATTGCTCTAAGATGAGATTTAATTTTATCGAGCTGAAAACCATTTTTCTCTAGCCATTCTACTGCACTTTTATGGTTAAAGAATATTTTTGATTTAATGTTAGCATTACTAAGATAGAAGGAAAATATGTAAGCTTCTACAATATTCAGAAATTTTGGGCTAATAACAATGGCATTGTATTTAAAATCGAGTTGATTAGCAATGCGTTTTATAGCAAGATTAACAATTTTAGCATTTTTGGGTTTATCTAAAATCAATTCTTGCAAATCACATAGTGAGGCAAAGCTCTTGTAAGGATAGTGTGTCAATAATTCATCAATCGTATCTGAGAAAAACAGGGAGGATTCTTCATTTTGGTAGCCTTTAACCTTTAGGTAACCCACTTCCTTTTCAAGACGAATACAAAAATTAGGTGTGTCAATTTTTAGATCCATAGCAGGTGATTTAGGGTTATTATTCAAAAGCAGTTCTATACAAGTTCATAAAACTTTTTGAATTATCATATAAATCTCAACTCTTTTTATTTTAAAAAGGATAGATATTGGGTTGGTAACTAGTGTTATATTTAAAATTAAGCAGTTTAACATTAAATTTTTATAAAAAATATTTGATTAAAGTAAGTCAATTTTTGAAATAGATTTGATAATAAAATAAATGATCAGGCTTTTAAAATTTAAAGCCAATTAGCGCACAGAAAGAATGCAGATGTTGTTTCTGTGCGCGTTATGTTCATTTTTTTAAATTGGGATTTTTATTAGAGGTAATAATCTACCCAACCATTGTCACAGCTGTAGTCAATCATTATATGACTATCATTCTTAGGACGAACAATATCAGCTTTTCCATCACCATTAAAGTCTCCAATTAATGCATTTTCTTTAACAGTTGCAGAATTACAAATTTTAGTCCAACTTGAAGTACCGCTATATGAAACATACCATCCAGCAGTTCCTTTTAACCAAATTAAATCGTCCTTTCCATCATTGTTTACATCGCCAACAAGACATTCAGCAGCAGAAGGTGAAGTAGTTGATCTCTCGACCCAACCATTATTACAGCTATAATCAATCATAATTATATTGCTTTCTTTTTTAGGACGAGCTATATCAGCTTCTCCATCACCATTAAAATCTCCAATTATACCGATTAAATTACAAGATGATTGACAAAGGCATTATTGTATAATTCATTATGAGTGATTGACATTATTGTTTCTGGTTTTAATGCATTCTGGACAAAGTCATGTAACCATTTTTTGACATTTGATAGTTTTTCAAACACTTTGTTTTTAAATTTTTGTTTTATGTAATGCCATATCTTTTCAGATGGATTAAGTTCGGGACTGTATGGTGGTATGCGTATTAGTTTTATATTTTCAGGAATATCATATTGCTGTAAAGAGTGGAATCCTGCATTGTCAATAATGATGACCTTGAGTTCTTTAGGTTTATGTTTTGAGAATTCAACCAAATATTTGTAAAATATTTCGCTTGTGGTTCCTTCTATTTCATAAACAAAAGCATCACCGTCTATAGGGGAAAAACTACCATATAAGTAAGTGTTTTTAAAGGCATGTTGATAACGAACAATTGGCTTAACTCCCTTTGCTGTTAAACACCTGCCTGTGTGCGTCATTAATCCAAATCTACTTTCATCCTGAAAGTATAAATTCACACTATCATACTTATCTTTAATTAGACTGATTCTAATGTCGGTTAAAAGATTAGGTAGTTTTTTTAAAGGCCTGTATGGCCTGTTCATCTTTTTTGTAATGTGATTTTCGGGGTTCTTTGTAAATATTAACTAGGAAGTAGACCACCTATTAATTGAAAAGTATACCACTTATTAACAACGAAATTATTTATGGTTTCGTTACAAACGAATGATAAGTATGTATACAAAACAAGAAATAATAATAAAAAGCTATCGAGAAGGGAAAAGTCAACGTTCTATATCTCGCACCTTACAGATAAGCAGAAAAACCGTAAAGAAGTACATAACAGAGTATGAAAAAAAGCTTTCAGAATCAGAGGATAAAGAAACAGTAAGTGCCAATTATCTATCGACAGTACCAAAATATAAAAGCCGCTCTCTACACAGGAGAAAACTAACCCAAGAAGTACAAGACGAAATAGATAAACTACTTGAAGTCAACCGGGAGAAAAAGCTTCAAGGTTTACGAAAGCAGGTACTTAAAAAGGCAGATATATTTCAGCAATTGCAATTACAGGGTTTTGAGATTGGCTATACAACTGTTTGCAACTATATCCGCTCAAAAGAAAAATCATCTTCTCCCAAAGAAGCTTTTATTCGACAAGTATATAGTCCGGGCAGTATTTGTGAATTTGATTGGGGCGAAATAAAACTTCGTATCAACGGCAAACAAGAGCGCTTCCAATTAGCAGTTTTCACCAGTGCTTACAGCAACTATCGTCATGCCGTGCTATATTATCGTCAAGATACACTTGCGTTTATGGAAGCCCACGTATCTTTTTTCAATAAAACAAACGGCGTTTATGAGCAAATGGTTTATGACAACATGCGGGTTGCCGTGGCAAAATTTATTGGTCCTCACGAAAAAGAACCAACACGGGCTTTGCTTCAATTACGAGGTCATTACCAGTTTACTCATCGTTTTTGTAATGCTTACCGAGGCAACGAAAAAGGGCATGTGGAAAGAAGTGTTGAATACATCCGACGGAAAGCTTTTGGTGTAAAGGATGATTTCAACAGGCTTTCAGAAGCCGCAGAATATTTAAACACCATTCTGGAACGATTAAATAATACCAAACAAAAACAAAGTGGCAAAACAGCTTTAGAACTGTTTGAAGATGAGAAAGTGGTATTAGGGAAATTACCGGCTGTACCGCTTGTCTGTTCAGACCAAATACAATTGCGCGCCGACAAATATGCAACAATCAGTCATAAAACCAATAGGTATTCGGTACCGGACCATCTGGTAGGTCAATTTCTAGATGTTCATTTATTGAGTCACGAAATACATGTTTATCATGAAAATAAAAAGATAGCCATACACACCAGAAATTACGGCAAGCACCAATGGATAATCTCTATAGAGCATTATTTGAACACTTTCAAGCAAAAGCCGGGAGCTTTGCCGGGTAGTTTGGCATTAGCAAGCAACGTATATTTAAAACAGCTCTTTTTAGACCATTTTCAAGAAGAACCACGAAACTTTATTGACCTGTTAGATTATTGTCGTAAGTACCGCATAAGCGGCGAAAAACTGGAGAAATCGGTATTTCGATTACTGAGTACCGGTTCCGGTGGTATTACTGTAGAAAAACTAAAAGCTGTATTGGGCAATAATGAATCATTTATTACACCCGAACAAAACTGTTCCATTGCTCAATTAGCAAAAAATCAATTGTCGGAAATAAGTGCATTAATGAATTAAAAAATAAGATGATGAATACCATAAATGAAGATATAATCAAATACAGTAAAGAGTTACGGCTACCTGTTTTCAGAAGAGATTTTAAAGAGTTAGCCGGAGAAGCAGCAAGCGGACAGCTGGATTATGAAGAGTACTTGTTAAAGCTGATGGAGCGAGAGTATGAATTGCGTATAGAAAATCGAAAAAAGACGCAAATACGTCTAGCTGGCTTTCCATCCAAGATGTACCTGAATCAACTGGAACGAGAACAGTTGCCCGATGATGCTCGCGCAAAACTCCCGGTATTAGAACGACTTGATTTTATAAACTCTGCTCAAAATATCATACTGGCCGGTAATCCTGGCACCGGGAAAACTCACATCGCTATTGGTTTGGGCTTAAAAGCATGCCTTCAGGGATACCGTGTCCTCTTCACCTCTGTTCATCGGATGTTGACCCAATTAAGAGAATCTCAATCAGAAAGGACTTTGCGTCAATTAGAGCTCCGTTTTGAAAAGTATGATTTAGTAATCTGTGATGAATTTGGCTATGTATCATTTGATAAAACTGGAGCCGAATTACTATTCAATCATTTATCACTAAGAGCAGGTAGAAAGTCTACCATAATAACAACAAACTTGGGCTTTGACCGCTGGGAAGAAATCTTTGGAGATGCCGTTTTAACAGCTGCACTAGTCGATAGATTAACTCACAAAGCCCATTTGGTAAACATGAACGGCGAATCATATCGATTAAAAGAAACAAAAAAAATCTTAGCTAAGTAAAAATGAAACTTATAAAAAATCGTTCCCCGGTTCCTCTCCTGATTGGGGTACCCCAATCAGGAGAGGAATACCTTTGTCTTTTAAATCAAATGGTATACTTTTGAACTGAAATACTGGTATACTTTTCAATTGAAAAAAACAGGTTCTTTCAATTTGGTTTTGAAGTGATGGATTAAGTAGGTTCTTAATGTGTTGTATTTTAATTCAATACCGTAGTTTTCTTTGACCCATACGACAGCATCCCAGTAACCCAAAAGTGGATTGTCTGAATCGTATACTTTTTTTGCCAAGCCGTCATGGACATCTTTGGGAACGCTACTTCTTCTGGCTCCTCCATTTGAGATGCTTAGCATAGCTTCAAGTCCTGACTCTTTGTATACTCTTGTCCACCTATCCAGGCTGGCAATTCCTACTCCTAAGTGGTTAGCTAAATCTATTCGACGTTTAAACTTTTCTTCCTTGGTGAGTATTAGACTCTGAATGCGAGTTTTTAACCTATGGTTATTTTCCTTTTTTCGAAGGTTTCTCAAATATTTAATGTCCTCTTTTATATTTATTTCTGCTTGTTTTGGCATACTATAAAGATAATAATTATATCAATCAAATGGAAATGTAATTGGTATTAATGCATTTTCTTTAACAGTTGCAGAATTACAAATTTTAGTCCAATTTGAAGTCCCACTATATGACACATACCATCCAGCAGTTCCTTTTAACCAAATTAAATCATCTTTTCCATCATTATTTACATCGCCAACAAGACATTCAGCAGCAGAAGGTGAAGTAGTTGATCTCTCGACCCAACCATTATTACAGCTATAATCAATCATAATTATATTGTTTTCTTTTTTAGGACGAGCTATATCAGCTTCTCCATCACCATTAAAATCTCCAATTAATGTATTTTCTTTAACAGCTGCAGAATTACATATTTTTGTCCATTTTGAAGTTCCGTTATAGGAAACATACCATCCAGCAGTTCCAGTTAATAATAACAAGTCGTCTTTTGAATCACCATTTATATCCCCACAGAGATAATTCTCCGCAGGAATTGAACGGCTTTTAAGGGTGTCGTTAGCTTCTGAATCGTTAGTTGGTGATTCAAGATTATTATTACAAGAGTAACAACCTATAATCGTTAAGGTTAGAATTAAAAATTTATTTTTCATATTTTATTAATAAAATTTTGCCTACTCTTTTTATAAAGTTTTTCGGCATACACTTTTCTAACTTATTGTTGAGTAATTTGAATTTTTAAAAATTTTATGAGAGTATGAATTCAATATGAATATCTAGGGTTCGTTTAATAATTGATTTATATTATGTTTAAGAGTTAGTTGGTTACTGGGATGTGCAGAGTAACGGTTGACTATATATATAATTTTAGTTTGTGCAAATATTGTATTATAAATATTGTTTTAATATATTATTTTTTAGTTGATCATAATCTTTCGTTGGTCAGTGATTGACCATATTTATGCTTTTTAACTCTTGAACCGCCCTTTATTTAACGATTCTCAATAGATATGTTGGAATTAAGAATAGGACAAATCCAAGCCTGTTTAGTCCATAAGAATGTTATAGATACAAACCTTTACTTGTCACCTAACATTTCAATTGTATCCCGATCATTTAAACACAAATTATATATAATGTTCAGGGCTGCTATAACGGATCGAACATCAATACTCTTTCTGCCTTAAAAAGTACTAGGCGTAATTGATTTTACGGCGTATAGATTATTATATCTGCAAGCCTTTTGAATATAATATAATCATATCGATGTACTTATGGTGTTTAATGCAATAATGAATATCGATATATCTTGGTAGTTATCAATATATCATATATAGAAATTCAGCAGAGTCTATTTAAATAAGTAGCCTAATGTTGTTAGTTTAATTGTTTTCTTTCTTCAATTAACTTTTTTTGATAAAGTAGATTTAATCTAAAGCCTCATTGCGCTATCATTAAAGATGAGTTTACTTTGGACTTCATGCATCTATCATTCAACCAATTGAATAATACTTGTAAATTATAGAGTCATTTAACTACATTCTTGTCAATAATCGCTATTCATTTAATTTAATAACCTTCTATGTTGTAATCCAAATTTATTAGTTTCTTTTTACCTAAAAATCAAAACACTACGTTTTTGCCTTCTTTTTCATCGGGCAATATGGAGCCGGAAGGTATTCTTTCCTTGGCAAAGTTATAACAGGTTCGATACCTGTTATAACTTTAAAAAAGAATCCTTTGCGTCGGTATAAAACTATCGCCATCGGTTTCTTCCTTGGCTTGACAAATTTGATCTATAAAAACACCCTTCTATCAACGGACTTTAAAAATAAGCCGCATTCCTGTTTTTAATTTTTATAGGTAAGAGCTGTAGCCTCAGTTAAACAGACACTTTTGCGGGCTGCAAGGTTAATATTACAGTCTCTTGATTACCTTGAATGTTTTTATCTTCAAATCTGTTTATTTTTTCATGCAACAACAGAACTAACATATATTTTTTTGTTTTTTAGTACATATCTAATTCTATTATGTAATTTTTTTGCTATTCTTATTATTGATTCATTGGGTTCCATTCTAGATCTCAATTCAATATATTTTAATGCTAAGGCAGGATCGTGCCTTATTGCAACCCATGCAGATTCAACAATTGAAGAACGAAGTGGTTTATTGGAGCGCCTTGTTATATTACCAACAACCTCTTTCTCCCCTGAAGAAAATGTTGAAGGAATTAAGCCAACGTAAGAACATAATTTATCTAAGCTCTTAAAACGACTTATCTTTTCTATTTCTGACAAAAAGGTAAATGCTACAACTAGTCCAATACCAGGTATACTCCTTAATAATTGTATCATTTCTGAATATTTTGAGTTTTTACTCAACGATTGAAATTGACGATTTATTCCCAGTAATTTTTTTCTTAGGAATTCCGCAATATCAATTGTATCCTGCAAAACACAGATGCCTAAATTAGTGGTTGTCTCCACGGTCCTTAGCCACTTTATAAATGGTGCAGACCAATATTTAGAGGAGATATTTAACTCCTTAGGGATTTTTATACCTTGAAGGTTTAAAAATGATTTAACTCGGTTTTTACTTCTACATAATTCTTTAATTATTGTTTTTCTGTAACGAACCAGACTCCTAAGATCTTCCATTTCTGTACTCATTATATAAATACCTTCTAATTCTCCATTTTTTAGACCTCTGGCTAATTTCTTACTATCACGCTTATCTTCCTTTTGACAACGATATTTGTTGGTTGTCGGTACATCTGCCGGATTCACAATTATATTGCATATGCCATGACTTTCCAAGGCCTTATGTACACTAAAACCACAGAAACCGGCTTCATAAACCGAGTAATAAGTCCCTCCTGGAAAGTGCTTTTGCAAATAATTTAATAATGTTTTTGCATATGGATCTTGCGAAAATGTTTTGTACAATACTTCTCCTACGATTACAGTTACTGTCCAACTTTTTAAATGAACATCAATACCACAATAAATACTTTGTCCTTTAAAGCTAATTGTCTTAAACTCACGTTTCATAAGTCTTCTTTTTTAGTATTGTTTGATGTTAACTTTTTCAATTTACTAATTCAAGAAGATTTATGCTTTTACAAACATACAGCCTCAGTTCGATTCTTAACAATAAGATAGTCAGTTCAATAGAGAATATTTAATTAAACTTTTGCTTGGAATTAAAAATGGATTTCACTAATTTAAAAGTCTGACAAACAAATAATTAGAAGTGAAATCTATGCAATTAAGTAAAGATGAAATTACTGAAATTTTCGTTTTAACAGATGAATTCTGTAAAGAATTTAACAAAACTATTACAAAACATTCTATAGGAAATGCACCTAAAAAAAAGCCTAAAATGAGCCAAAGTGAAGTAATCACTATTATGGTATTATTTCATTTTGGTGCTTTTAAAAATTTCAAACATTTCTATTTATATTATGTCCAAGAACATTTGAATCAAGAATTTCCAAGCACAGTCTCTTACAACCGTTTTGTTGAACTACTTCAAATATCCGCACTTCCTATGACTTTATTCCTTAAGACATGTTGCTTAGGTAGTTGCACAGGAATTTCATTCATTGATTCAACTCCTATAAGAGTTTGTAAGAATAAGCGCATACCTAGGCACAAAGTATTTGATGGAATTGCACAACGTGGTAAATCGACAATGGGATATTTCTTTGACTTCAAACTTCATTTCATAATTAACGATAAAGGTGAGATACTAAACTTCGTTATTACGCCTGGGAATACTGATGATAGAGCTCCTTTAAAAGATCAAAAATTTGTGGAGAAGATCAAAGGTAAGCTATATGCATATAAAGGTTATGTATCAAACAAACTAACTGAAATTCTTTTCGTTGATTGACTGCACCTAATCACTCATATCCGCAACAACATGAAGAATATATTAATGGAAATGAAAGATAAAATTCTACTTAGAAAACGTTCTGTTATTGAAACTATTAACGATGAACTTAAAAACATCTGTTCCATTGAGCATTCAAGGCATCGGTCTTTTGAAAACTTTATAACAAATATGATATCTGGTTCAATTGCGCATTGTTTCTTTCCGAAGAATCCTGCTATTAAATTTGAAGAAATTCAATCAGACCAATTAGCTCTTTTTTTAGAATCGAACTCGGGTTAATACATTTTCTTTAATTGTACCAGAATTACATATTTTACTCCAGTTGGAAGTGCCAGAATAGAATCATACCAACCATTACCAGGTTAGCTATAATAAATTATCTTTCCCATCTTTATTTACATTGCCAACTAAACACTAAGATGCTGAAGGTGGATTAACAGTTCTTTCTACCCAACCATTATTACAATTATAATGAATCATAATAACATTTGATTCTTTTTGAGGTCTAAGTATGTCTGCATGACCATCACTATTAAAATCTCCAATTAAAGCGTTTTCTTTAACAGTTGAAGAATTACAATTTTTAGTCCAACTTGATGTACCACTATATGAGACATACCAGGTGTTTTCAATTTAAATTTGGGCTGTTAATTCTTTTTAAACAGTATTCTATACATTTTAGACATTGGTATTGAGATAGGTTTTTATTAAAATCATTATTAATACCAATTTTTTTAATGATTTCCTTTACAACTCTGGTTGTCGTTAATTTATATTTCAATTGTACTTTTAAATTGTACTTTGTTAAATATTTATTTATTTCCTCAATTTCGGTTTGAGAAATAAGTGATAAATTAAGATTTATCGATAATGGGGCAAACTTGTGATTATGATGTAGTTGGTAGTTTAATGTGTTTCGAGTATTGTGAAATAACATACTCTTTTTTAAATCCATATTATTTTTTTGAAAGAACTCTCTAACCCATTTTCTATCTTTTCGTCTGTCTTCAGGAAGATTTAGCATTTTCATAACAATATCAAAGTTCAGAAATGGTGTCCATGAAGGAATACCCATGACACTTGGGACTGTCATTAAATAACTTAATAACATTAACTTAATTCTCATTGTAATGATGGGATACAATCGTAAATCATCGATCATGTAATTATATTTTTCAATAAAATGCTGTTCGAATTCATAGTTGTATGAATCAACTTCTCCATAATTTAATCCATGAGTAAATGCAATTTGATATAGTTCCTTAGCATTATGTATCTTTTTATATTTACTTGCTCCTGTAAATACACCTCCACAAATTCCACTAATCATGCTTAATGGTTCGTTGGGAAATTCTTTTAATATATTATTGTACATTTCTACATGAATCATTCCATGTAAATGAGTAGAATATGCATAAAGATCAAACCAGTCATCATAATAATTATAAGCGTTACCTAGTGATAACTGTTTCCAATTAAAGTTTAGTCTTTTTGCAATTTCCTTCCCTAAACAGACTTCAAAACTGTCGTGTTGCTTGTTTGAAATTCCATAGGAGTATGAATATACATTTTGGGGATCTTTAATGAAATAACTAATGATTCTGGAATCCAGGCCACCAGAAATAGGGAGTATAATTTTTCCTTTAGAATAATTCTCACGGTATTGAATATATTCTTTTATCTCAGCCCATATATTTTCTTCTGAAACGTCTTTATAATTATCTATTTCTTTGACAGGATCAGGTAGATCAGTAACATGAATATTATTTTCAGTATAGGATAATGAACTGGAAAAATATAAGAATTTTATTTGCTTAAAGGGTGTGGAACTAAAAGCTGAAAATCCATATTTAAGATATGTTTTTAATCCATCAGTATCTATTTCACTATTTTTAGATAAGCATGTAATTGGAAAAGTAGAGACAATTAAAGATTTTTTATTATAAAAAACAGGTATTGCTCCTAACCAATCGTTTTGAATTTCAACAAAATTATCACCAACACTTATTAGAACATTATAATCTCTGATATTTTCAGAAGGAGGATATCCCATCGAATATTTCCCGGATTTTGTAGTGCATTCCTCAATATCACCATAATAGTAAAGCGATAAATGGCCAAAGTCTAGTGAAATATCTAATATTTTAATATCCTCATTTAGTTTTGGAAGATATTGTATTTTTTGTTTTGATAAGATAAAACCTATTATTTTTGAATTTTTCATTTTTAAAGGTGCAAATTTTGTTAGAACATTTTATTTAAGTTTTGTACACTAAACTTAAAACCAAATATCTTCAAGCCTATACTAAATATTCCTAAAGCAATAAGTGAACGTAAAGAAATAATGAAAAACGCATTAATCCATTTGTTACTAATCCAAATATAATCTTGAAAATATGAACATATAAAGTAGGCAATAACAGCTGAAGGGATTATTCTTAACGAATTTATATTAAAAACCTTAATTTTCATTTTTTTTTGAATAAAAGACAAATATATCAACACAAAAAAGAGTTTAGCTACGGCTGTAGCTAGAGCTGCTCCCACAATTCCTAATAAAGGAATTAATATAAAATTAAATAGAACAACTAATGCACCTAGAACAATGGTAGAATACGTTGAATATTTGTAATATTTAGAAACGTTGACAATAAGTCCTCCTACACCTAAAAAACAAGTAAATAAGTGTGATAAAGAAATATAAAAAACAACCCATTTGCCTTGTAAGTAACTTGGAGGTAGTAGATTGAGAAAGGTATTTATATTACTCCAAATTAAAAGAAAAATTACTGACCCTACTAAAATTTGAGAAATAGTGCTTTTTTCGAATAAATATGATAGCTTTTTATGATCGTTATTTTTAATTGCTTCTGCTATTAACGGTGTTGCAATTTTTCCCATTGAGCTTCTAGGAATACGTACTAACGCTCCAAAATAGTTTGTAATAGAATAAATACCAGTATCTTTAAGTCCAATAAAAGCATTAATCATAAACTTATCAATATACGTAGCCAAAATGTTACTTAAACCAGTTAAGATGTAATATATTCCAACTGAGATCATTTTCCTTAGGTAGGGCTGATATTTTACGAATGAAGGTATTTTATTACCAATATGTTTATTTTTTAAAAGATATATAAATACTGCTATAACAGGGACTGCCATATTGATTATATAGGCAATTATAAAGAACTGAAATTGTATAATATTATAAAAATATAATAAGCATAATAATAGAATGTTGACTCTTAAAATAACCTCTTTATAAAGATTACCAATTACAGCATTTAATGTAGATGCACTAAAAGTATCTATAACTGTGTAGGCAAGGGTAAGAAACGTTAAAGGATATAATAAATATCCATATTGTTCTATAAGTATTGAGTCGTTGTTTTTTGAGAAGAAGAAGTATTCTGGCCAAATAAAATAAAAAATTGAAAAGAGGGAAAAACCAATTATGGAAATTATACTGATAACAAAAAAGAAACTATGGTGAGCATTTGCTTTATTATTAAATGTTGGGAAGAAATAATTTATTATACCATTGCTGCCAATTGACGCAAATTGTGCACTAATTGCAGATACTGTAATTAAAATATTTATTAAACCAATTTGTTCTTCCGAAAAAATTATAGGGAATAAAATAGCAACATTTATACCTCCAAGGATAATACCCATATAGGAATAAATACTTCCTTTTATTGTTTGCTTTAAGACAATTCCCATTTATTATAAGTTTAATGTTTTTAAATTTAGACAAAGAAAGTAATTTTACCACTGATTTCATCTTATATATTGCATTCAATGAAACTAGCTCCAATTGCCATTTTTACCTATAACAGGTATTCTCACTTAAAGAGAACAATAGAAGCTTTACAAAGAAACTATTTAGCAAAAGAAAGTGAGATATTTATTTTCTCTGATGGAGCGAAGAGCGAGAGTGATATGCTTGAAGTTCAGAAAGTAAGGGATTATATATCTTGTATTAATGGATTTAAAAAAGTAAATATTGTGAAAAAAAGTAGTAATTTGGGATTAGCGCAATCTATAATTACTGGTGTATCAGAGATTATTAATAGATATGGTTCTATTATTGTTTTAGAAGATGATCTTGAGACCTCTCCATTCTTCTTAGATTACATGAATTTGACATTACAAAATTACTCTCCTGACAATGTTTGGTCTATTGCAGGGTATTCACCAACTATTCAAATTCCAGAATCATATGTTTATGAAACATTTTTAGCATTTAGAAATTGCAGTTGGGGTTGGGCAACATGGAAACAAAACTGGAATGTTACAGACTGGGATGTAAAGGATTTTAATGAATTTTTTATTAATAAAGAGAATAGAAATAGTTTTGAAAAAGGTGGAAATGATTTATCAATTATGCTATTAAAGCAAATGAATAATCAGATCAATTCTTGGTCTATTCGCTTTAATTATGCTGGATATAAGTATAATTTACCCACTGTATATCCAACTAATTCATTTGTACGAAATATTGGAGTTGATGGATCTGGAACAAATATGAAGAAAAGTGAAAGGTATAAAACTCAACTATCTAAAAATAAGGTTAATGTGCAACTATTTTCGCCAAATAACAATGTTAATTTAAAAATTGCCTGTTGTTTTAAATCTTTTTATAACACATCGTTATACCGACGAGCTATTAATTGGTTTAAAATAAGGCAAGCTTTGTATAAAATAAAAAGAGGCTATCTGTATTAAAATAGCCTCTTTGTTAAAGTTTTGTATTGTTTAGTTCACTATAAACTTTGTATTACCGATCATGTTATTATTTGAATCGCTAACTTTTAAAATGTAGGCTCCTGAATTTAATGAAGAAACATCAATGTCATTTGAGTTTCTAACTGTGTTTGATAAAACAACAGAACCAGATATATTAATAATACTATACACTAATTCTTCATCATCATAAGCGTCAACAAATAACGTAATTTGATCATCTACAGGATTTGGATATACTTGTACGTTATAACTGCTTGATTTTAATTTTTTCTCACCGACAGCAGTAGATACCGTTGATTCTTCAGGACAAGTAATTTGTGTAAAAGTTAAGTTGCCAGAGTTATCTAAAACACCTCTCCAGCAGTTTCCATCTGGAGATTTCATAATGATCCCTTTATTAATATCGCTGATATAAATATCTCCATCTGCGATTTCTAGTTTAGCTTGAGGGCTTTCTGTTCCGATTCCAACATTTTCTGAGAAGTAACTTTTACCTAAAAAATATCCGGCATAAGTATTATCTGTACTTATTTTATCTTCAGCAATTATTCCTGAGATTATGCTATTTGTTGGATATTGAGAGATTGTACCTCTAATAGCATTATATGAACCACCCAGGTAATGTATATTGCTTGAATAATCATATGGCATATAATCATCAAACTCTAAAATAAACAATCCACCAGCACTTTTAGAAGAAATACTTGATGCATTATCTTTTGATAGGTAAAGAGCGCCTGCAATTGATGCTCCTTGAGATTGTTCGTACCAGTTACTGGAGTAACCTAATCTTGTTCGAGAGTGAAAAGATAAATAACTCGTGTTTGTTGAATGTTTAGATATTAAACCGTAGCCACCACCATTATATCCATTAAAACTACTAACTAATGATAACATTGAGTTTTCCCCAACATTATTACCAATGATAATAGGAGATTGGTAATAAATTGTGTCATTTGTTTTAATATCCCAATACTGACCATAAGAACTAATTGCTGACAGGCTTAAGAATGTTAATAAAATCAATAAATGTTTGTTCATAATCTTTTTAAGGTTAAAAATGTTTAATACTAAAAATATTGTATACTATCTTCATTCGAATTATGTTTCAAAATATTCGAAATTAAATGATTTGCTAAACGACTAGCGCCAATTCTAAATAACTTATTATTTAACCAGTCATTTCCCAATATGGTTTTAACCACCGCATAGTAATTTATGGCTTCTTTAGTTTCTGAAATACCTCCGGCAGGTTTAAAACCCACTTTACGTTTATGTTTTGCATTAAATGCTTTAATAGCCTGACACATTACGTAGGCAGCTTCTAGTGTAGCAGCTACAGGAATTTTACCAGTACTTGTTTTTATAAAGTCAGCTCCTGCATCCATTGCTATGATAGAAGCATTCCAAATGAGTTCAGGATCCTTTAAAGCTCCGGTTTCTAAAATCACTTTTAAATGAGCATTACCACATGCTTCTTTAAGCTGACGAATTTCTTCATACACAAACTCATAGTTACCTTCTAAAAATTCACCTACAGAAATTACCACGTCAATTTCGTTTGCGCCAAAATCAACGGCCTTTTTTGTTTCAAGTACTTTTAAATCTAAAAAAGTTTGTGAAGATGGAAATCCTGCAGACACTACAGCTTTATTAACACCTTCAACTTTCAGGTATTGTTTTAATACAGGAGCAAAAACAGGGAAAACACATATTCCTCCAACTGAAGGAATTGATGGATATTGTTTTGCGAAATCGTTTACTTTTTGAATAAATGCAGTTACAGAATCTGCAGAATCAGTTTCTTTTAGGGTGGTTAAGTCGATGCAGTTAAAGATGCTTTTTAAAACCTCCGAATCTTCAATTAATTCCTGATTTGAATTAATAATTTCATCCACTTTTGACTTAACTTCATTAAACTGAAATGGGACTTTATATTCTTCTAAAATATTTTCTGCTTCAATCATTATTGTAACTTTTTATTGTTAATGTGTCTTTTATGATCTCGTTTAGTTTTCTTATCAAAATTGTTTTGTAAGGCCTCTGTTAGATTTACTCCAGTTTGGTTTGCTAAACATATTAATACCCATAATACATCTGCCATTTCATCAGCCAGGTTTTCTTTTTCACCTTCCTTAAATGATTGTTCGCCATATTTGCGAGCTATAACTCTGGCTAATTCCCCAACTTCTTCTGTAAGAATGGCCATATTGGTTAACTCGCTAAAATATTTAACACCAATTGTTTTAATCCAATGATCTACTTTTTCTTGTGCTTCTTCTATTGTCATAATACAAGGGCTTTATTTTTTCAGTAACTAAAATACAAATATGCTCATTTTTAAGTTTAATTCTTCAAAATTACCAGTGTCAATATTAATTAATTCTTAATCTATTTTCTTAAAACCTTTGTAAATGAAGGGATAGGTAAAAAATATAAATCGACCAATTGGTCTATAATTATATTTTGTTGTATTTTTACCCAAACTTTTTTAATTTGATTTATGAGGACTACTTTTTTATTCCTGATATTTATATTTAGTACACTCGCCATTAAGGCTGTAAGTGTTGAAGATTATTATGCAAGTGCAGAGGGTAAAAGTGGAGATGCATTAAAAACTGAATTACATAATATCATTAGCAATGGTCAGGTAGTATTAAGTTACTCGCAGGTATGGGATGCTTTAAAAACTACAGATGAGGATCCCAATAATAGCAATAATGTCATTTTATTATACACTGGTTGGTCGTATCCTAAAAATATAAATGGGGGAGATGCTGCTGACTGGAATAGGGAACATACGTGGGCAAAATCAATGGGTAACTTTGGAACAAGTAACGGGCCCGGTACAGATATTCATCATTTGCGACCAACAGATGTAACCGTAAATAGTGCCAGAGGTAATTTATTTTTTGATGAAGGAGGTTCTGAGTATGTAGATGGTACCAGATATGATTCAGGCAGTGGAGCTACCGGTTGTTATAGAGATGGAGATAGTTGGGAGCCAAGAGACGAAGTAAAAGGAGATGTGGCTAGGATGCTGTTTTATATGGCAACCAGATACGAAAGTGAAGATGGATATGATTTAGAGCTTGCTGAATACTCATCAACCAGCGGATTGCATGGAAAGCTTTCTACTTTATTAAAATGGCATGAAGAAGATCCAGTAGATGAGTGGGAATTGACTCGGAATGAGAAAATATATAATATTCAGAATAACAGAAATCCATTTATTGATCATCCTGAATATGTAGAGCTAATTTGGGGAGACGGAAGTGGTGTTGGTTCTGGAGGCGGTTCTGGTAGTGGTGACACGGAAGATTATACCATTATATTCAGCGAAGATTTTCAGAGTGGTGAGTTAAATAATATGACAGAATACTCTGTTTTTGGAGACAATCAAATTTGGTATGCTTCAGGATCAGGTAACCTTTATGCTAAGATGTCGGGTTATGATAATGGAACGCATCATCAAAATGAAGATTGGTTGATCAATGCCCAGGCAATTAATTTGAGTGGTTATAAAGATCTTTCATTATCATTTACTACCATGATGAAAATTTATCAGGGGGAGACAAATTTTACTGTGCTTGTTTCTTCTGATTACGATGGAACTTCTGATCCAGGAACTTTTAATTGGACCGATATTACCTCTCAGGCTGCATTATCTACTAATGCATTTACAGCTGTTCATTCAGGAGATATTGACTTGTCGGATTGGGCTGGTAAGCGTATTTATATAGCTTTTAAATTTAATTGTACATCAACAGGTAGTAATACATGGAACGTTGATGATATTATTGTAAAAGGATTAAAATCAACCGCAATAAATGAAGTTTCAAATTTGAATATGTTTTTATACCCTAATCCGGCACATAATCAATTTTTTATATCAGGAATTCCTAATAATCAAGGAGCTGATGTTGCAATATATAGTCAGGCTGGGAATTTGAAACTTCATCATTCGGTTGTTGAAAACAACCTACCGATTGATATTGGTACCTTAAAATCGGGATTATACTTTGTGAAGATTGAGCTTGAGGCGGGAGAGATAGTAATAAAAAAAGTAATTATTAAATAGGATTTTTTTACCCCATCAATAAAAACAATGAACGCTCCGGTAATTTCGGAGCGTTCATTGATTATTTATTTCCAATTATTTTTTCTAATAAGAGTATTAGGACTCAGATTATTAGCTTATTCTAAAGAATGAGATCTTTTCTTTTAAGTCATTTGCCGCTTTAGAAAGCAGTTTAGCTCTGGCACTCATGCCTTCTGCAATATTTGCATTTTCTTGAGTAGCTTCATTTAAACTCTGAATGGCATTATTAATCTCATTACCACTTAAACTTTGTTCCATACTTGATGATGCAATTTCACTTAGTAAAACTGACGTTTTTTCAATATCAGGAACTATCTCAGCAAGCTTATCCTTAGTAACTGAAACTGTGTTAACTCCATCAGTAAATGAAGTCTTAATTTTATCGGCTGATACACGGCTTAATTCTGCAAGCTTACGTACTTCTCCGGCCACAACAGCAAAGCCACTTCCAGCCTTACCTGCTCTGGCAGCTTCTACCGAAGCATTAAGAGCTAAAATATTGGTTTGATTGGCGATATCTTCAATCACCTTTAACTCTTTACCAATGTTGAGCATTGACGAAACAGCTGTTTCTGATGTAGAATTACCATTCTTTATTTCTTCAACAGAAGATTTAGAAATTTTTTCAGTACTTTTTGCATTGCTATGATTTTGTTGTATTGATGCGGTCATTTCTTCCATCGATACTGAAATCTCTTCAACAGCTGCAGCCTGTTCCGAAGAATGGTTGGCTAGTTTTTCAGACAGATCAGTAGTACGATTACTTTCCTCAATAAGCATGTTTGATGTTTTGTTTAAAGCATCAATAACATTTGTTAAAGAGTCAATCATTGCATTGGTATGAATACCCAGTTCCGAAAATTCATCAGTACCCTTAATTTCAACTCTCTCATTTAGCTGACCTTGTGAAATACGGTTATTGGCCTTTACAATGGTTTGCAATTTACCATTGGTTCTTTTTATAAATAAAGAGCTAATAATGATGGTAATTACAAAGATGATAGACATGATTACAATAATATTGGTAATGGCATGTTTAATGTTAGCCTGTACTTCGTTGTTATTGGCATCAAGACTCGATTTTAAGATGAAAATACCTTCAATATCTCCATCCTTATAATTCTCCATTTCGTATCCTAAAATATCTTTATTATTGCCCCATGGACTAGTTGAAGGTTTACCATGACAGGTAAGGCAACCATCTTTTTCTGATAATCGTACAGGACGAATGACCCATAATTCATTGGTTTCTTTATTAATGTGCGATATATCTTCAATGGAAGCATCTTTTTCAAACATCTGAATAAACTCTTCTTCTTGTTCTGATGCCAGATTTCTAGGGTTTCTGGCTCTATGAGAAGCCACTCTGAATGAATAGCTGTCCTTTTCTGCATTCATAGCACCTACTTCCATTGAAGCAAAAATAGGAACCATTTTTAGAATGTTACTTTTCTCTTTTTCATTTAAAACACCGTCGGGATGTTCTTCTTTTATTTCTTCAATTTCTTTTTCAAGATCAAACTGAGTAGCAACATAAGTTCTAATTGCTTCCATTCTGGTTAAAATGGCTTTTGTTTTGCGCTCCAAAGTCTGTAATCCCTGTTCTCTTAATTTGGAAGAGGAGACCATTACTGCCGTTATTGTAGAAATAAGAAGAGGTATCACTATTATTAGAATGAGCTTACCTCTGAATTTTAAAATACCTTTATATTTCATTTTTCTATACTGTAATTTACTTTTCTATAACTATTTAGCGCATCAATAGTATTTACCCAATGTAAATTGAGCTTATGTTCTACTTCATAGTTCACTATAATCTAGTGTTTTATAATTAATTAGGAATTGTTAATGTATTAAAGATTAACACATCTGAAATACTTAAATAAACGTTAATACCTCAAATTAGTTTCACCATTAATATTAAAAGAATGTTAAACTATAAGATATTAGCGTATTGCAAATACTTTATTACGGGGGTGGTTTGTAATATCCCTAAATATTACGCAAGCAAATATATGATAAACAATTGTATTATCAATATTTAAAAAAATGTTTGATATATGAAACCGGGAATTGATCAACTTTGTGAGTTGATTTATAATAACTGTTACGATATTATTCTTTGAAGGTTATTTTAAAAATATTATATACATTTGAGCGAAATATGAAATTATCATCCTGTTTTATTTAATTATCCTCATAACATAGAGAGTAAAAAGACATATTTGTGTGATAAAAGTTTTTAACACAGATCATAAGTTTTTCTAAACTAAAATCAATTAAACAATGAAATCTCTTGAAAAATTAGCTATTAGCTTATGTATTATAGTGTGTAGTCTACTTGTGAGTAGTTTCATAAATAACCCTCCTAAGCATGGTAAAAGTTTAAAGGAGTATAATAATATCACTAGCTTTACATTGCCATTTAAAACAGATGATAATGGTTGTATTTATATTGAAGCAATCATTCATGATAATACTGGATTGTTTATGTTCGATACCGGTGCATCCAAAACATCAATCAATGAAAAATATATTACCAAAAAGGATAAAACAATAGGTACAACAACAACCACTGATGTTAATCAAAATAAGCGAGAGGAAACTATACATCGATTAAAGCATTTGGCTTTAGGGGCTGTAGATGTACATTGTAAGGTTGTAGCAGCTGATTCAACTACCTGGATTCATCCCAGAGGTTGTTTTTATCACCAGGACAGTATATATGGTATTATAGGAGATAATGTCATTTCTAAATTTATTTGGGATTTTGATTTAAACAATAAGCATGTTACTTTATCAAGTGATAGTAGCTATTGTAAAATGCTGGCAGATACAATTGCGATATCACTTGAAAGACTAAATAAAAGTATGTATTTTCCAATACTAATTAACGATCAAGTAAAAAAGTTAATGCTTGATTTTGGATGTGCCGGAACTTTACAAATAACAGATTCAATACCTTCAGAGCAAAAATATTTTAAAACCAAGGAGTTTTATGAACTGAGTTTTGGATATTTATCACATCTGGAAGATGAAATTCATGCTTATAACTATGATTTTGTTAACGTTGAACTAGGAAATCATCGTTTTGAGAAGATAAAATGTACTGAAAATACCAAGGTTAATCTGGCAGGAATATCATTGGTGTGGTCGTTTGAAAGGGTTGTTTTAGATTATTTAAATCAAAAGGTTTACTTTATTTCAAGAAGAAAGGATAAATCTTGCCCATACACTGCTGAAAGGTTTAGTGAACAACAATATAATTTTAAAAAGGATGTATTTACATCAAAACAATTTTTTGAGCAGACTTTTAATTTAGTGCAGAAACATTCTATTAAAAAAAATGAGTTGGATTGGGATTCAATAAAAACATTGGTAACTGATTCTATACATAAGTTTCGTTTTAATATAGATGTTTATAAAGCACTTGATTATACCGTTAAGTTGATGAATGACAGTAGTAGTCGGTTTTACTATCCCAACGACTCTACTAATCCTTTAGCTAATCATCAAGTTGAATTACCACTCATACCCAATAAAATGTTGGCTGAGGATATTGCCTATATTAAGATACCTGATTTTATAGGTAATGATAGTTTGAGTAACCTATTTGCCAATAGCATACGAAATACCCTATTAAATCTTGATTCAAGTGCTGTTTTAAAAGGATTAGTTGTTGATTTAAGAGATAAACATCGGGGTAGAACTTCCTCTACTTTATTGGGACTTTCGCCATTGTTTAAGGATTCAATTATTGGATATACATTTGATAATACAAAAGAATATAGACCTGTTTATTGTACAAATGTACTTAGGTATGGCTCAGATAAAGCTGGTTCATTAAGTACCTATATTCCATTACGAAATTTGGATATTAAAGTAGCCATATTACAAAACCAGGAAACCATAGGTTATTCAGATTATCTTTTGTTGGCATTGAAATCGCAAAGTAATAATTATCAGGTTTTTGGCGATGGAAAATACAGTCCAACTATTTTTAGTATGTCCGTTGGTTTTACTCAAACTGATGCAAACCTTTTTTTGGCGTCATCTTATTTTTGTTCTTATAAAGGACAGAATATTAAAGAAGTGATAGAACCCGATGTGTTTTGCCAGGATTCTTTATCCTTGGATAAGGCTGTTGATTGGATTAAAAAGGACCTCATGGCCAAAGGAAATTAGATAAATATTTACTGGTGTATTGCATGTACCTTATAAAAAAAACAACCTTAAGTAAATCTTAAATCACATGAAGAAAATCATCATTGCCCTTGTGGCGTTAACCCTTATTGTAAGTTGCAATACAGACAAAAACCTAGTCAATGTAAGTTTTAACAAATTTGCAGCCAGAGATGACGGGAATTTATATGTTGAGGGAGAAACCAATCTTCCGGAAGGAACTAAAATGCTGGGACAATTACTGAAGGATAACGAATTATCATCCCAGGATTCTTCAGTAGTTGTTAAAAAAGGAAAGTTTTCAGCAGTGTATGTAAATGAGGAAAAGTTAACCAGTAACATGAAGTTCCAGTTAATATGTTATGCCAATACTGACTGGCAGAGCACAGAAAATATAAATACAATTAAAAAAATGTCATCTAATTACTTGGTGAGTGACAGTTTATTGTTTTTCAAAAAGTATCCGGTACTTACGCCAGATGGTGATATATATAGCTTATATAAAAATGAATGTTTAGGCTATGCTGTAATTTCAACCACGTTAAATAATAAAGTAAAAGCACCCAAAAATTATACTCCAATTGGTGAATTACAACGGCAATGGCGTGATACAACTGCAAATGGAAGGCGAAAAATTAGTGCAGATATTATTTACAGCCAAAGAGATGGAAAGGAATTGTATGAAAATGACATGGCTTATTTTCAGTCACAAATTAGTCAGGAAGCAAAAGATGTAGATGTAATTTGCCTGCAATGTTATGAGGCTGGAGCGCAAAAGCCTTTTCAATCCAGAATTTTAGTAAAAGACAATAAATTAGAAATTAATGATGATTTAAGAAAAACTAAGTATAAGGTCAAAAGTGGAGGGATGATCACAATTCAACATAAATCGGAATAATGCATATAAATCAGTTGTTTGTATATTGATTAATGAGAGTATGGAAAAATATTTTATTGTACTAAAGAAAAAGCTTATCGCGTTTTGGGAGCAAGTCGCGGTTTTTTGTTCAATATTAACTCCTCATATTTAGTACTGGTCCATACTTCCTTTTACCTTTATTTTTATTGATAGAACCAAATTAGCATGAACCTTGGAAAGATAAAATAACGGTAATTTTACCGTTACTTTTTAAGGTTTTTTAAGTGTTGATATACTGAAAGATATGAATGTGATAATATGCGAATATTTTCGCATATTATTTTTTAGATGTCCATTTTAAGGCTAATTGTGCAAGATTTATCAAAAACGGCAAAAAATTGTCCACAAAAGAGGTAAAAGCGACATTTTACTTTGCATGAACGGATTGTAAACGGACCTGCAATATACCTGCTGCGAACATGCTGCGGGTGAGCATTGGTCTATAGCACCCGCAGAGATGCCGTAAACCATCCGTAACTAATCCGTATCTAATCCGTATCTATATGCTCTTTGGTATATTACTGATCCGTTTGTGGTATAGGGCAGGAATGTTCTTTGGGGTAACAAAAGTATTTTGTCGATTAATAAGGTTAGTTGTCGTTTTAATTGAATGATGAAAGCGTAATATTTATGCTAGAGTAGTTAAGAAATGTAGTTAATGATATTGCCAACTCATTTGTAAAAACTGCCTTCATTTAAATTAAGTATATTTTGACCTTCTCCCATTTTATGAGTATATTTTAGGGAGATGGTCAATAATTATTTTCAACTTAAATTTTCAGAAAAAAATAAGAAATGGTATTGAACTCTCACTGCTTGAAGATAACAATATGCCTATGGGTTTGTATTTCATCGACAATATAGAATATCACACCGAATCCGGATATATAACCAATAGTATTGTTAATGCTACGATATCGATAAAGGCAAATTCAAAGTCTATTATTCCGTTAAAGAATTTAGAAAGTATTTTATACTCCGTTATTGTCAGAAAAAGAAAAGCAGCCATTATATCTTTAAATATATTTGACGATAGCAGGGATTCATATAAAATTAAACAGTTTTATAAGAACTACTACAATTTTTACAATTCGCCAAAACTTCCTGGTAATATATCTCAGCACGAATTAGAGGAAGTATTATATCAAATGAAAAATATATATAAAGTTAATTAGAAAAAATCTATATTTGTTTCTAAGTACAGAAAATTTGGGTTTTCTGTAATACCAAATATAACAGTTAAAATAAAATATAAATGAGAGTTTTCTACTTAGTTCAAATTATGTTATTGTCATTATTTATGCAACCACTGAAAGCACAAAGTTGGACAATGGATACCAAAACGACGCAATCGCTAAGTATATCCCAAGAATATTCGATGTATGGATTTTCTGTAGATATAGATGGAAATTATGCTGTTGTGGGATGTTGTGGTTATAATAACTATAGTGGATGTGCTTATGTTTTGTATAATAATGGTTCAAGTTGGTCAACTGTAGCAGTATTGACGCCTCAAAATGTAGAGGAAGAGGATAATTTTGCAGAATCAGTTAGTATTTCAGGTGATTATATTGCTATTGGAGTAGGAGGAAAAGAATCTGTTTATATTTTTAAAAAACCATTTGATGGATGGGAGGATATGAATGAAACAGCTAAATTATCACTTTCAGAAGAAAATGAAGGTTCATTTATTGAATGTGTTAGTATATCTGATGATTGTGTTGTTGTTGGAGCTAATCATGGATATAGAGGTTCGGTATATGTTTTTGAAAAACCTATTGAGGGTTGGGTAGATATGACTCCAACTGCCAAACTTTCAATTACGGATGAAGTTGATTTTGATAGTTTTGGATCTGCTGTCTGTATATCTGGTGATTGTATTGTTGTAGGAACAGCATATTCCGATTATCCGCTTAAAACTGCCTATGTTTTTGAAAAACCAATAACTGGATGGGAAGATATGACTGAAACCGCAAGATTGAACGGTTCAGATGTTAAAGAAACAGATAACTTTGGATTTTCAGTTAGCGTATCAGGCGATTGCGTGGTGGTTGGAGCAAATCCGTGTGATGTAGGAGTTATGGGTTCAGCATATATATTTGAAAAGCCAATAACTGGTTGGGAGGATATGAGTCAAACAGCTAAATTGACGGCTAGTGATTATACTAGCGGAGATTGCTTTGGTGTTTCAGTGAGTATTTCTGGCGATTATGTGGTAGTAGGTGCTTCTACTTATGAAACAGAAACGGGATTTATCTATATTTACAAGAAAGAAGCAGAAGGGTGGAGTGATATGACTGAAACAAATAAACTAGTTTCAAGTGATCAGCAAGAAGGTGATTGTTTCTCCTTCGTTGCCATATCTGGAGATAATATAGTTGTTGGAGCTCCTGGCGCAGATAACGATTATGGCTCAGCATATTTCTATAAAAAAAATAATAATCCTACAGGTGTGGAATTAGGTAAAGATAGAGAGGTAAAAGTATACCCTAACCCAACTACCAATTGGCTTATTATTAAAGGTAAAGATGAACCCACTGTAAATATTTATTCTATTAAAGGGGTACTTTTATTTAGTCAAAAATGTGATAAAGTCGATATGTCGAATTTAAAGGCAGGAACTTATGTTGTTGACATTGATGGAGAAAAATATAAGGTTTTAAAAAAATAAATAGTTGGTATTGATGCCATTATACTCATATAAATTTATAAACCTTTATTATTTTTAAATGTCAAGGTGTTTTGTTTATCCACCGATCCACGAAAGAGGGCTATAAAATACAAGAGCTCAGTGTAATATTTTCATTTTCTAGTGCTTACCTAATAGTCTCCATATCCTGAACAATCTCGGGGTAATTGACTTTTGCTATGTTAAGATAATGGTTTCCTGTAAATGGGTTTGTTTTTTAAGTATTATTATATCAATTTATATATAATAGTCCGTTAAATAACAACATAAGATGCTGAATATCAATAAAATAAGCAATTGGATTATTTGTGCAAATTCTTGATAGTTAGTATCTTAATAAAGAATTGCGACAACTTTATTAAGGGGTGACTATCAAGGTAAATAATATTTATAAAACACACATAGAGAGCGTGTTATCAAAAATATCAAATATCAATAATTGGAGGAAAGAGTTTGTAACAGAGACTCTTATCCTGTTTTTATGCATTAAAGGGCACATCAACTTTTTACAGTTTAGGCGCTTTGGTAAGCATAAGGAACAAAGATACCGACAACAATTTGAAAAGCCATTTGACTTTCTAACTTTCTTTAAAGGATTAACTCTTTCTCAGGGAAGCAGTCGATATGTGATTGCTTTTGACCCTTCATATATTAACAAATCAGGTAAGCATACATCTGGAGCCGGTTATTTTGGGTCTGGGTGTGCCAATCGTGCGAAATGGGGGCTTGAAATTGGAGGTTTGGCTACAATTGATATTAACAACCATACGGCCTTTCATTTAGAAGCTGTCCAAACCATGGTCAATAAGGAACAGTCACTTTCAGACTGGTATGCTGATGTTATTACTGAGCGCAAGACCCAGCTACTTGAGCTATCATCATATTTAGTGGCTGATGCATGGTTTGCAAAACGTACGTTTGTTGATCAGGCAATAAATGCCGATTTGCATTTAATTAGCAGACTAAGGGATGATGCCAATTTGCGATATCTGCATCAAGGTGAGCCAACAGGGAAACATGGAAGACCCAAAAAATACGATGGTAAAGTTGACAACAACAATATTGATGGGAGACACTTTAAGCTTGTATCAAAGGGTGAGCAGGCCGTAATCTATAGTGTCATAGTGCATTCCATATCTTTAAAACGAAGTTTAAAGGTTGTGCATGTCCTTTATTGCAATGAGAAGGGTAAGCAGACTTATAAACTGTATTTCTCAACAGACATCAATATGGATGCGTCGGAGATCCTGCATTTTTATCGAAGTCGTTTCCAGATTGAATTTCTTTATCGAGACGGAAAGCAGCATACGGGCTTAAATGATTGTCAAGCAAGAAGCGAAAATAAATTGGATTTTCACTTTAACGCTTCTCTGACAGCCATTAATCTTGCTAAAGTTACTCATTGGTTGAGTATTCCAAAAGAGCTAAGAAAATCATTTCCAATGACAGATATCAAAACAATAAATAACAATGCCTTACAGTTGAATTTATTTTTTGACAAGTTCGGTATTAACCCAAATTTGCCTAAAAATAAACACAAGGCAAGGGAACTATTATATCATGGCACTATTGCCATTTAAAAGTTTAACGAAGTATTGAATTAAAAAAATATGAAAAAATTAAGTTTAGAAGACTTAGAAGACTTAGAAGTCGAAAGCTTCGCTATCCAGCCGAGTGAAGGAGAATTAGCTTTAGTGATGGGAGGTGGTAACCCATTAAAAGCTATTTGGAATGGAGTTAAATGGGTTTATAAACAGGTATCCGGTTCTGGAGGTAGCAGTAGCAGTAATACGGGTTCAATTAATGGCAACAGTACAAACAATAGTGGCAATACCATTTATGATGTGAACACTGGTGATAAATACAAAAATACTACAGTTAATAATTATAATACGATGCCTTGTGATAGTGCATATATTTTTATAGACGGGGAAAAGTATGTTTATAAGCCAAAATAACAGAATCTAAAACTATTATTCCCGAACTTTAGGGGTTGGGAATATATATACATATGAAAAGGAATAATGAAAATAAATGTAATTATAATACTGTTTTTTCTTACAAATAGCTTGATAGCACAAAATAATAATTATAAGGAAAAAGTATTAGACAACTGTACAACACAAGAAATAAATCATTTTTATGAATTAGTATTTTGGGATAATTCGGAAATTTCAAAGGATACTACTAATGAGTGTTTAATTAGATGGGAAGATCCAATTTACTATAAATATACAGGGCGTAAATATAAAAAATTGGAGCAGCAATTCGATAGTGTTTTATTAACGTTGCATAATATAAAATATCTAGAATTTTATAAAGCTAATATTTTCCATAAAGCCAATGTTTTAATTGAGTTTTCAACTCTAAATCGTTTACAGCAAAAATATTTGAATTGCTCAGGCCGGTGTACAACAAATGATAAGAACGGAAGTATAAAAAATGGAAAAATAGAATTAGCAATCGATGTGGAAAAGGATGAAATTTTGAATAATTTTTTACACGAAATTATTCATTTAGTTGGGGGAATAGACCATATAAAATACGATGCGGACAAATTAATGTATGGATTGAATGGTTGTAGGATGAAAACTATTTCAAAAGAAGAAATAAGAATAATTCAATTAATATATGAAATAAATTGGCCCTCTGGATATACAAGAAAGGATTTTGAGGAAGATTTTGCAGATAGATTATATCATATAAATAGGGTAAATAAACTAATGGGTCTTTTTAAAAAGATGAATATTGAAAGTACAATGCTAAATTTTATGTTACAAAATTTAGCTACTGATGAACAAGTGATTTTTTCAAAAATTCCAAAAAATATTAATGTTGTGTTATGTAATGATTTTCCTAATGAAATCGAAGATATTATTGGTATGTCATTAAAAACACTAAATAATTTGTCTCCAAATTTCAATTTAAAAATTCATCAATTATCAGACTTATCATCAAATTCTTATTCTTCAAACATAAATTTATTTTTTGATAAAAATAATTATCAGGCGAAGATAGATTCTGCTTCTAGAATAGCATTAAAAATTCAACGTTATAATGCATGTAAAATGATGACATCAGCATTTTTACCACTAACATATTCAGAGGTAGATACAATAAATAAATTACAAATTTTAGGACAGTGTATTTATAATTTGGCGTTATCATATACGTTTATTCCTAATGATTATGTTTTTAATATTGAAGACGGTGAGCTAAAGCTAAAAGAATTCTATATGAAGCTTTTTAAACTTTATTACTCTCCTGAATTTTCAAGTCTGTTAACAAGAGAAGAGCTTATAGAAGCAATTGAAGAGTATAAAAAAAGTTTGTAAAATACTTTTTTAATATAAAAAGGGTGTAAATAACGAAAAATAATTTTAACTCTAATATCTGAAAAGGTGATTAAAAAAAATAGATGAAAAAAAATATTATTATAGCAATCATGTTTTTAATCTAACAGAGGTTAAATTCCTCGAGGCTTGCCTCGTAATTACTATCTTTAGACTCGATGTCTAGAGATAGTAAAGAAATACATAAGAGTCATAATGTAACAGTTTTGCTTTACCATATAGTTTGTGCGATAAAATATCGACGAATTGTTATTGACGCGGATGTAGATAAGGTGATTAGAGAAGTTTGTGAAGAAATAGAGTTGCGTTATGATATTCATTTTCTTGAAATAGGAACAGATTTAGATCATATTCATTTTCTAATCCAATCAGTTCCGGATTATAGTGTTACAAAAATAGTAAGGACTGTAAAAAGTATTTTGGCACGAGAAGTATTTCGTCAATGCCCAGAGGTGAAAAAGAAGCTATGGGGAGGTGAATTCTTTGGCAAAGGCTATTATACTAATACTGTAGGTCAACATGGAACGGAAAATATGATTGCTAATTATGTGAAAAACCAAGGAAAACAAGATGAATACCGTCAACTGAAAGGAGGTGGAGATCCTTACGGTTCATATTACACTTGTGTAAATGATAATACCTATGTAGCACCTCCAAAACCTGATTTTTATGGATTTGATAATTCTTCAAGTGGTTCATCAAGTACTAATTATCAGCCAGAATATTACTTCTGCCAAGGTGATACAACTAATACGCAAACAACACCGGGTATTTACGACCAATGGATAAATTATAGTGAAAATCATCCTAGTTATTCTCCAAATCCTGGTTATACTATTATGGAAACTATTTTGCAGTATTACCAAGCCTTTGTTCAAGACAAATAATTACAGATGTTAAAATGTTATTTTGAGGGTAGGGTTTTTAGTACCTGCAATAAATCTAGCCTATTTGATAATAAAGTGGTAAAATAAGGCCTTCGGAGTTGTAGAAAACAAAGATTTTACTGTTGTAAATGACGTTTTCTACAACTCATGTAAAGCTGACCTTTATCTCACAATTGCATCTTTATTATGCTTTTACGAGTAATTTAACGTTTTCTTGCAAAAAACAAAATATAGACAATTGGATAGAATTAAAATGAATTAAAAAATGAAGAAGCAATTTGAGTTAAATTTTTGGCGTGCACTTTTGTTGTTAATCAGCATTAATCTTGTGTATGTATTTTGTGGCATGATAGCAATATTGATATTTAAAGTAGATCTTAAGACTAACCTTTTTTTTGTATTATCCACATATTTGTATTTTATAACATTTGTGCCCTTTTTATACTGGATTGCAAAAAAAACTAATATTAGGTTTAAGGAATTTTTGTATCTGCCAGATTTATTGACTGTCACACGTATGATAATCATAATAATTTTAACGATTGTTGTTTTCAATCCTTTATTCGATACGAATGTTTTTTTTGGGAACTTAATGAATCATAAACTAAGAATTACAGGAGGAACATTAAACCATTGGATACCCTGGATAAGTTTAACTAGTCATACCTGAAAAAGTACTATTCTTTGAGATTTAATTTGTTTTCAGAGAATAGTAGTTTTCTAAAAATAAGGTTTTAAATAAGACAAAAAGAAATTGCTCTTTAATTCTATTGAGCATTTTCTTTAAATTAAATCCAGTACCAGCTAAAATGGTATTTATTTTATCTCCATTGACCCCTTTTAAATAATTCCTTAACATTCTGTGGTCATGTTTTATATGACCAATAACTGGTTCTATACCAGCCCTTGCCCTAAATCGTTTTCGTGCTTTTTGCTTTTCATATTGAGTAGCTCCCTTTTTAGGAGCTGTAGGCGATATTATCTCAACGCCGTTAATATTTTTCTTTCCTCTGTACCCCCTGTCTACAATTCCAACTTTGGGAATGCTCTCTGTCAAATATTCTGTTTGCTTAAGATGGGCTTCAAGGGTATGTCCATCGTATGGGTTGCTTTCAAAGGCGATAGCACCGACTACTATTTTTGAAGTTTTGGTTAGTACAATTCCTGATTTATTTCCGAACTCAAATTTCTTTGCTTCTTTTCCTTTTGCAATACAATTAACTTCTGGTTCATGGATACTGTATATTTTATTCTGATCCCCTTTTTTCTGCATTAAGATTTTGTTGAGAATAACAAAGAGTCCTTCATATTTTATTTTTTGTGCCGAATTAAATTGTCTTTCAATATCCCTGACCTGGCGACCTGCTATGGTCTTTATTCTTCGTAAGGCTGCTTTAGCTTTCTTTCTTCGTTTGGGATGGCTGTGGAAACGCTGATCTATCATTAACTGTTTTAAAGTTCGAGTATAACTCTGACGTAATGTTATTCCCTCTTGTTTAGCTATCGTATTAACTTTTTCTATGATGCGCTTATGTAACTTTGCATCTGTTGGGTAAGTGATATTCTTTTCTTGAACTGTACTGTCTATTAACACCTCTTTCTCTTGAGCCTCTTTGCCAAAAAGTTGAACTAAAATTTTTAGCAATTTTTCAGCGCCTTCTTCTCCTATGCGCTTTCTAAAATGAATAAATTCAGTTGGATCAAAAGGTTTTTCGGTCTGAAAAACTTTCTCCCCACTAAAATATTGCCAATAAGGATTTTCGATCCACCTATCAATAATCGCTTCATCGCTAAGGTTATAGATATGCTTTAGTAAAAGCAAACCGATTACTCTACGGATGGGAACCGATGGTCGTCCAAAGTCTGAATAATAAACTGAGAAATCGGATTCAATCTTATCCCAATCAATGTGTTTAGACAAAACACATAGTTCGTGCTTTAGATTAATAAACTTTTCTAGAGGTGTATCAAAAATACTCAACTGTGGGGTATTGTCTTGTTTTCCAACCATATCTGCAAGCTTTATGACTAAAATACACATTTGCTTGCAGATTTATAAACTTAAGTACAAATGCTTATGAACTGGTTATCAACAACCTATTCCATTTTTAAGGGTAAACTAACTAATGTGTTATTTTGGCCAATTATAGAGGAATTCTTTTTTAGAGGAATAGTTTTAAATAGTTTCTTAAAAAGGTATTCACCAGCATATGCTATACTTCTTTCAAGTTTGTTATTTGCGCTTCATCATTATGGTAAATTTATAGGAGTTCATGCTCAAAATCCTTTTAATATTGGTTCCTATATTTTCATGGGAATATTATTCGGAATATTGTTTTATAAAACGAAATTTTTGAATGTCACTATATTAGCTCATATTTTTTGGAATATTTCAGTTTTCTTAAAATATGAATATATTGATTTAAATTCTACCACTTCAATAATTCATCTTTCAATTTATTTAGTAGCCACTGTATGGTTAGTTTATCTTTTAAAGAAAGATTGGAAGGAAGTCAAAACAGATTGGTTGTTGAAATCTGAAAATGATTCTCAATAAAATTAACTAAGAAACAAATACAGAAAACATTAAATTCAGTATACCAGATATTTGGCAAATGCCTATATCATTAAATATTACTACTATGTTTAGTGTCGCGTTTTGCTATATTGCCAGTTAGTAAGTTATTGAGAAAAACTAACATATTTATGCGTTTTCTCAGTTTATTCAAATTTCTCCATATCCTGAACAATCTCAGGGTAATTGACTTTAGGTCTGCCTAAAATATGAACTTTGATGTTGCATGCTTTTGCAGCATTAATCTTTTCTTCCATACCACCAGCTTCTCCCGAATCCTTTGTTACCAGGTGTTGAATGCCATATTCCTTTATTAGAGCAATATTAGTAGCTGTTTCAACTCTACCTTTCATGGCAAGTATTTGATGAGCTTTTAGGCCTGCATTTTCGCATAATAAGATGCTTTCATGAACTGGTAATACTCTTGCAATGATTCGATCGTTTATTTCACTAAAAAGACCCACGTTTTTTGATCCAATGGTAAGTAATATTTTACCTTTGGTTTGTTTTAAGACTTTAACCATCTCTTCATAACTCTGGTAATACATTGCATCAGGATAATGTTTTACCTTACGCTCAAAACGAACGTAAGGTATTTTATTATTTTTGCATACCTCAATGGCGTTTTCTGATACAACCTGGGCAAAGGGATGACTGGCATCAATGATTTTTGAAATGGTATAATCCATGATCAGATGCTGCATTTCTTCTTTATTCAATTGTTTCTGAATAACAGTTACTCCCTTTTTTTGTGCCAATTGCGAACCATAAATGGTTGTGGTGCTTACCAATATTTCACTATCTGAAACAAGTAACTTTTCCACTATTTTATTGGCATCGCTTGTTCCTCCAATAACCCAAATCATATATGATATCCTCTTGTTGTAACCATTTTATTATTTACCACATTGGTTTGAGAGTTACCTATGATAACAGTTGTAAACATATCAATGTCGCAGTTTTTTAAGTTGCCCAATGTTGTAATTTGAGTTTCCTGAAGTTCGCGCATGGCATGTTTTACAATTCCAACCGGAGTTTCTGGTTTTTGATATTCTAACAAAATGTCAATAGCCGTATCCAGATGTTTTACACGCGTTTTACTTCTTGGATTGTACAAACTAACCACAAAGTCACCATTTCCTGCAGCATGAAGTCTTTTAATGATGACTTCCCAGGGAGTCAATAGATCGCTCAAACTAATGGTCGCAAAATCATTCATTAATGGTGCACCCAATAAAGATGCTGAGGCAATAGATGCACTGATACCGGGAATAACTTCCACTTCAATATCTGAATTCTGAGCTTCTACAATTTCAATCATAATACCAGCCATCCCATATATTCCGGCATCACCACTACTGATTAGGCTTACTGTTTTTCCTTTTTTTGCCAGCTCCAACACTTCTTCACAGCGAGCTACTTCTTTTTTCATTCCTGAAGAAGCAAACTCTTTATCACCTAAAAATGGTTTTACTAAGTCGATGTATGTTTTATACCCGGCAATAATATCGCTGCTTTGCATAGCAGCCATTGCTTTGGGTGTGATGTGGTCCTGACCTCCCGGTCCCATTCCAACTACGTATATTTTTCCGTTCATTATTTATTGTTTTCTTTTTTTACTTATGATACGGTACGAGTTACAAACTCGCACCAGCGTACTAAAAAACGTTACAAACCCGTACCAGTAAATTGCTCAAATACAGAAAGCGTCATGCCATCTCTTTTCTTCTTTTCCAATAAAAACCTTCCGTTTTTGTTTCCTGATGTATAGGCTGCTGTTGTGCTAACAGATGCTACACCTACCGTTGATTTTACAAAGGCTGATCCTTCAAACAAATGATCTACCTCTTGAAGCTGTTCGGCAGCAAAAAAGGTAGTGTTACATTCCAACCTTAATGCAGCATCTAAAATTGCTTTTTCGTCAGATTTAACATCAATGGATGCAATGGCTTTTATACTTTGTAAGTCGATGTTTAATTCCTTCAGGTTTTCAATGATGAATTCCCATAAAGAGAGACTACCTGTATCTTTTTTACAACCAATGCCCAATATGATATTTTGTGGAATCAACTTTACAAAAGGTTTTTTGGTATTAATCAACAGATGGTTTGAAACGATAACGGATCCACTTTTATCACCTTGTTTTATAGGTAGAATATCATTTTTAAGGATATGATAAGGATCTTCTAAAACAACATTTTCCCCGTTTACAATCATAGCTGTAATTGTGGTGGCATCTTTCATGGAATCAATTATTAATCCATGCTCTTTTGCCAGCATATCCACAGATGGTAGATTGTTTACATCGGAAGCTGTAGTTATAACAGGATGTGCATTGATAGCGGCTGCAATTTTTAAAGTAAGTGCATTGGCACCACCTAAATGTCCACTCAACAAACTGATAACATGTTGTCCTCTGTCGTCAATAACCACTACGGCAGGATCGCTTGTTTTGCTTTTGATCCAGGGCGCAATACTTCTAACTACAATCCCTGAGGCCATGATAAATACCAGTGCATCGTATTTGTTAAACAAGGTTTCGCAAAAATCACCCAGTTTTCCTTCAATGGGAAGAAAACCTTCCTGTTCCCATTTGGCCAGCGTATAGCATGCTGAATGATCCAATTGATTTCCTATTCTGGAAGCCAATTGATTCCCTTGTTTGCTAATTGATATAATGGCTGTGTTCATGTTGTTTTAATTGTATTATAGATCAAAATACAAGTATTAATAGTGTTAATTGTTTTATATAAAAAGAATCTTTCTCAAATGATTATTGCTCCTACTTTTTTCTACAGTCAAAAAAGTAGGCAAAAAGTCCGCAGACGGCACCACTCGCTTACCCATTTACATTTTGAAAATGAGACGTAGAGAACTCGCTATCGCTCAAACAGCTCTCTGTCTTATCATTTTCTTCAATGAATGGGTTCCAAGCTACGTTGCTGAAGCCTGAGTTTTCGTAGGAGTAAGATTTTTGTAAGTTATTATACCTATACCATAAAGAATAGAAAAACTCTAATTCTTATATATTACTACTGTGTTCCTTTTTCCCTTTAACTTTTGACCATTAAGCTTGTATCCTTTATCCTTATTTCCCCTTTCTATACTCATGTGTAAAATGAGAAGCATATAGTAATGAATTCTCAAACTGATCGCCCAGAAAATCACCCACCAAAATCATGGCTGTTTTGGTAATATCAGCTTCTTTAACTTTTGCAGCAATTGTATTCAAAGTACCTTTTACAATGATTTGATCGGGCCAGCTAGCTCTTTGAACAACAGCTATTGGTGTAGTTTCTGCATAATGAGTCGTCAGTTTTTCAACCAGCTTATCAATCATACCTACTGTTAGGAAAATAGCCATGGAAGTTTTATGCGAAGCCAGTAATTCGATTTTTTCCAATTCAGGAACCGGAGTACGGCCTTCCATACGTGTACAAATCACCGTTTGCGAAATACCAGGCACCGTAAATTCGCGCTGTAAAGCTGCGGCAGTTGCCACAAAAGAGCTTACACCCGGAATAACTGTATGTGGAATATTTAGCTTATCCAGTTCTTCAATTTGCTCACGGATTGATCCGTAAATAGATGGATCGCCGGTATGAACACGCGCTACAGATTTTCCTTGCTCATAAGCCGTTTTCATGGTATCTATAATAGACTCCAAATCCATAGTGGCACTATTGTGAATTTGAGCATTTGGTTTGTGATCCTCAATCACAGCTTTTGGTACAAGAGATCCGGCATAAATAATGACATCAGCCTGTTGAATCGCTTTTAATCCTTTTACTGTAATTAATTCCGGATCACCAGGTCCGGCTCCAATAAATGTTATCATATTTTTAGTTTTTGTTTTTTTGAATAATGGCTGTTGAAAAATAAGGTACTTCCTCTTTTAAAACCTCAATACTTTTATAAACCTGCTGCTTTTCTTTTCCGGCTTCTGTAATCATTACAAAGTTGTATTGAGGATGATTAGCAAGGAAATCGTATAATTGGGTTTTGTATCTTGATATTTTCATGCAAACAGTAGTGTCAGATAATTCAAGCACTCCTGATGCATTTTTATCAAAGGAGCCAATCACGCTTAATTGATCATTATCCTTACATAATGGCAAGTTGAGTAAGCTACTAATAGCAGCAAAGGAATAAATACCCGGTATGGTTTCAACTTCAAAATCGGTATTGAGATACTCCAGAATATAGCTGTAGGTACTATAAAGCATTGGATCTCCTAATGTTAAGAAGGCAATGTTTTTACCTTCATCAAGATGCTTTTCAATGAGCAACGCATTTTGTTTGCGTGCTTCAATACGTACGTTAACATCCTTCGACATGGGGAAGGTCATGTATTCAATAAAAGCATTTTCATCGACAAACGCATTGACAATAGCTAATGCTGTACTTGCCTGTTCTTTGGATTTAGGTACACAAATAATGTCAGCTTTACCAATTGCTTTTACTGCTTTGAGCGTTAATAAATCCGGATCGCCCGGACCAATACCAACGCCATATAATTTACCTTTGTTTTGTTTGTTCATTCCGTTTAAAACTTTGCAGTTAGAATAAAAATTGGGTTTTGAGCTGTTAGCATGGCTACCTTTCGTGAAGTATCAATTTTGTTTACGCCAACCTGTATCAGTTCAAAATCAATCTCATTGGTTTTAAAATATTCATAGGCTTTAATCATCGTATCCAAAACAATGGCAGTAACTACAACTATGCTGTTTTTTTGAGCCTTTATTTTTATAATATCTAGTATTTCAGTTAGGTTACCACCACTTCCACCTATGAAAAATTTATTGCATGAAGTGACTTTATCCATTCCTTCCGGTGCTTTATGATGCACTACAGAAAGGTTATTGATCTTGAACTTTGCTATATTCTGATGTATTAGATCTACAGCCTCTTCCTTGTGTTCAATGCCAATTACTTTTCCTTCTTTTAGAAATAGTGCAGCTTCAATTGAAACAGAACCCGTTCCAGCACCAATATCCATCATATGATCTGTAGCCTGAAGCTCCAGTTTACTCAAAACCAATGTTCTTATTTCTTCCTTTGTCATGGGAACATTACCACGTATAAATGCTGAATCTTTCATATTTATTAGTATCAAGTAGAAAGTTAAAAGTCAAAAGTTGATTTACAGATTTGTTTAATTTTCCCTATCAATCTATTTAATTGATAATCTATAATGCGCTTTACTCAAAACCTTCTTCTTTCATGGTTTTGTATTATTTTAATACTTCAATACATCAAATTCTATTTCCCAGGGCTAACACCCAGGGCTGTTTGAAGCAGACCCTTCAGGCCTATATTTAATCTTTATATTTAATAATGATCTACCAATCTAATAACCTATTCACCTAATGATCTATTTACTCTTTAACCCTTAACCTTTTCAACAATTACACAACTTAAGTCAAAGTCTTCATTTAAATTCAGTGCTTCTTTAGCTGTGGTGCAAATAATTTTTTCATCAGGGTAGGTGAGGTGTATGCCTATGTAATAGTTGTAATCACCATAACCTGCGTTTGCTAATTTTTCTGCAATCCATTTCCAGTTTTGCTTTTTGTCGGTAAGGAGAAATACAGAATCATAGGTTTCAACAGCTTGTAAAAAATCTAATTCTTTGCCATGTAACGAAGCTTTCAATGCATTTTCGTAGCCTAAACCAACCTTTGCATACAAATATTGATAGGAACTTAATCCGGGGATTAATTCAATGGCAGCTTCAGGAAAAGCACTTTGAATATATCGACGGAGGGAATAAAATCCTGTATCGCCTGAAACCAACACCACAATGTTTTTTTTATTTAAGGATGCCATCTTCTCTTTTAAGGCAGATAGACTTCCGGAAAAAACAAAACTTTCCTTGTTATAATTACTGAAAATTTCCAGATGGCGGCTACCTCCAATAAGGATATCAGCGTTTTCTACCTTTTTATAAACAACAGGAGAAATGTAATCCGGATGACCAGGACCAATACCGCAGATATATATTTGGTTATGATTATTTTCCATGATGAATATTGTTAATGATGGATAAAGCTTGGCTGGTTGTAGCAAGCAAACCTGCTTTTTGCGATAGCAACACTATTTCTACTTCTAAATCGCCATGAGCATACAATTCAGCTCTTTGCTTCATAGTATTAGCCAGATTATTCCAGAACTCAGAATCTTTCACAAAAGAAATGGCCTCTTCAGTTGTATTGGATTGCATAATCTGATCAAATCCTACTACATCTTTACTGAACTTAAAATAATGCGAAGCCATAATTTCATTACGTGCATCAGCAATTCTGCTATGGGTGTGAAAAATACCCCCGGCAATTTTTATGAGTTTGCCCAGGTGACCAACAATTACCACTTTATTGAAGTTTCGGATGATGGCCTGTTCCAGCATAAATCCAATGTAATTGGAGGTCAGCACCACCCATTCCTCGTTGATATTTAGGTTTTCTTTAGAAAAAGAAGTGCTGTAATTTCCTGGTGAGAAAATGGCTTCCTTAAATCCGTATGCTTCAATTTGATTTAGCTTAACTACCAATGAATCTTTCAGTGCCTCTTCTGACATGGGTTTTACAATTCCGGTAGTACCTAAAACCGATAAACCACTAACAATTCCCAGTTGAGGATTGAATGTTTTTTTAGCCAGTTTTTCTCCTTCGGGAATACTTATTTTAACTTCTACTCCTTTTCCTTGCGGAAGTACATCTGCAATGGACTGCTTAATCATTTTTAGAGGAACCGGATTAATGGCTGGTTGACCCACTTCGACAGCTAAACCTGGTTTTGTAACTTTACCTATTCCTTTTCCTCCAATGATTTTGATTTCATCGCCATCGATAAACTTCGCCGAAGCACAAATAGTTGCACCATGCGTAATATCCGGATCATCACCGGCATCTTTAATGGTGGCGCATTGTGCCTGGTTATTATTGATGGAGCTATCGTTGATTTCTAAAATAACTTCAGAGCCAGATGGCAGTGTAACGGTAACATGTTTAATCATTTCTTGATTCACTAACATGCACACCGCAGCCTTGGCAACAGCAGAAGCACAGGTTCCTGTTGTTAATCCGTTTTTGAGTTCTTTATGTTCTTTTTCTTTAGAAATCACCTTCTTAAATTATTTTTTAATAAAACCACCTCCCCCTCGTTCCTCGGGTACTCCTCCTTTAGAAGGAGGAGAGTGTCGTAGCACATTTACCTCCTGGATTTTAGGAGGGGAGCCGAAGAGGGGGTATATTATATTTATTTTTCCTAAATCTTACGATTTGTTACATCATACAGCAATGCATTTAAAATGGCCACACCAACTGTGCTGCCACCTTTTCGACCACGAATAATCATGTAGGGCAGACCAGATTCTTTAAGCATTTGTTTGGATTCGGCGGCTCCTACAAAACCCACAGGAACACCAATTACTAAATCAGGCTTTATTTTACCTTCTTTGGCTAATTCGCAGATGCGAACTAAAGCGGTAGGAGCATTTCCAATGACAAATATTTTATATGATTCATCTTCAGAAGCTTTATCAATACCACAAATTGAACGGGTAATGCCTTTTGCTTTTGCAGTTTCAATAACATCAGGATTATGAACAAAACAGTTGATTTCACATCCTAATTTTGATAAAGAAGGTTTGCTTACACCGGCTGTAATCATGGTAGTATCTGCATAAATATTACAGGATGCTAACAAAGCCTTTTTTGCATTAGCAACAGCATCAGGGTGTGCTTCAAATAAATGACCGTACTCAAAGTCGGCCGTGGTGTGAATCACTCTTTTTATGATGCTATCCAACTCTGCAGGAATATTTAGATGCGACAGTTCTGCTGAAATAATTTTCATACTGTCGTTTTCAATTCCCATTGGATTAAGATTTATATAATTGCTCTTTTCCATAATTCTGTAATCTTTTCAAAAAAATTTAAGTCAGCATAAAAATGCACATGAGCATAGGCTCCCAAGCAGTTTTTATATTGTAAACCGCATTGCCATTCTTTCTCCTTTTCAGGTTTTTTTAGTTGATATTTTAATTCGTAATTAACATTTGTTTGATTTGGAATGATCTGTGACCTGTGAAACTCATGACAAGCGGTTGATTCACCTTCATATTGGGCAATGGCATAACCAAATCGTTGCAGTCGTTTGGTCATTTGTACCGAAGCTTCAAAAACACCGGTCATCTCATATTCTTCCTGATCCTGAGTAATGATCTTTTCAGTCAGGTACATTAAGCCTCCGCATTCAGCATAAGCTGGCATTCCATTGTCAATCTTATTTTTTATCTCATTAAGTAGCGTTCTATTTTGTGATAATTCTTTGACGAAAACTTCCGGGTAACCACCTCCCAGATATAAGCAATTACATTCATCATGTAATTGTGAATCCTCAATAGGACTAAAGTAATGTAAGTTTGCACCCAATTCTTCAAGTAGTTCCAGGTTATCTTTATAATAAAAGCGAAATGCCCTATCGTAAGCCACACCGATATGTAAAGATGAGAGATCCAGTTTTGGTAATTCAAATGAACTCTCATTAATATCATTATTGTTGGCAATACTCATTAATCTTCTAAAATCGATGGTTTGATTAAAAGTCTCTTTGAGTAATTCTATTTTTTGATCTAACTCATCCACTTCTTCTGCTTGAATCAAGCCTAAATGGCGACTCTCAAGTGCAAAATCTTTGTTGTTGGGTATGTATCCAATACATTTAATTCCACACTCTTTTTCAATAATAGATTGAAGGAATTTGAAATGATCTTTACTTGAAACATGATTCAGTATGACTCCACGTACTTTTGTATCCTCTTTAAATTGGGCAAAACCTTTAATAATTGCAGCAACTGATTGGTATAGTCCTTTACAATTTACAACTAGTATTACCGGAATATTTAAGATCCTACTCAGTTCGTAAGTGCTTCCTTTTGATTGTTGACCCATTCCATCATACATACCCATTACACCTTCTACAATTGATAAGTCGGCATTTTTAGCGTGTTTTTTATACAGATGCTTTATGGCAGATTCTGTAAGCATAAAGCTATCCAGATTGTATGAGGGCACTCCCAGAACCTTACTGTGAAATAAAGGGTCAATATAATCGGGCCCTGTTTTAAAAGGAGTAATATTATAATTCAAGGATTTTAGTAAAGCCATTAATCCAATGGTAGTGGTGGTTTTTCCACATCCGCTATTTGTGCCGGCAATAATGAATCCTTTCATTTTAGTTTAATAATGATAATGTTTGTTCAACAATTTTTTCAACAGTAGTTTCTGATGCCACCATCTTACCTTCTTTATGAAGGTTGAAATTGGCAATTCCTTTTTGAGGAATTTCAATCCAAATATCTTTTTGATCTTTTGCCTGCGTTAACTTTATTCCTCTGCGGGCAAAAGCTCTACGGAGTAAAACATACTCAAAACCATGTCCTTTTACAGCAAGCTCTCTGTCGTGCTTATGTTTTACTTTAAATAGTCCGGTTTTATTATCAAACTCAACACCTCGTTCCACAAATAGCTTTTCAAAAGCATTTTGAAGCAATAAATCTTCCGGTGTACCAGTAATCAAAGGGCCACCTTTAGGTAATAGCCAAAGTTTATCAGCCATTTGAATGGCCAAATCCAAATCATGCGTAGACATTAATATGGACTTTGAAGATGTCATGGCAATTTCTCTTAAAAGCTGAATGATTTCAACACGAGCTGGTAAATCTAAAAAGGCAGTTGGTTCATCCAGGATAATCAAAGGTGTATCCTGAGCCAACGCTTTTGCAATAAAAACCTTTTGTTTCTCACCATCGCTTAAGTTGCTTAGTTGCTCATTGGTTTTATGTTTGATTCCACATTTTTCAATAGCATCAGCCACAACTTTTTTATCATTTTTAGAAAGGCGACCCATCAAATTGGTAAATGGACTTCGGCCTAAACTTACCAACTCCTCAACTGTGGCATTGGGAACATCAATACGATCAGTTAAAACCACCGCTGTAAGCAAAGCCATTTCTTTCTCTTTGATGGAGAACATGTTTTTACCTAAAATGGTTCCTTCACCCGAAATAGCCGGCTGAAAACCAGATAAAGTCCTTATCAATGTACTTTTCCCGGAACCATTTTCCCCTAGCAAACAAATCAATTCACCAGAACCAATTTCAGCATTCAAATGATCGCACACATGCAAATGTCCGTTCTTTCGTTTGTAGCCAATGCTGAGTTCGTTTATATTTAAAATACTTTGCTTCACGGTTTCTTGTTATATCTAACTATTTTACTGATAATTATATTCTTAAAACAAAACCACTTCCCCCTCATTCCTCGTGTACTCCTCCTTTTGAAGGAGGAGAGTGCTGTAAGTCAATCCCCTTCTGAATTTTAGGAGGGATGCCGAAGGTGGGGTGATATATGAAATACTTCTTTTTTTCTTGTTCCTTTCTGCCTGTTCCTTTTTCCTACTTTTACCGGTTCGTTTTTCTTCTATTCCAAATCACCCAAATAACCACCGGAGCACCAATAAACGCTGTGACCGAATTTATGGGTAATTCATTTTCTACTCCAGGCAAGCGAGCCATCAAATTACAGAGTAGAGCAGTAGCTCCGCCAATGAGACAAGTATTGATTACAAGTAAAAGATGATTTGATGTTTTTGATAATAATTTGGCCAGATGAGGAACCGCGACACCTATAAAAATGATGGGTCCGCAAAATGAAGTTACAATAGCAACTAATATTCCCGACCATGCAATAATAGCTAATCGTGCACTTTTTATTTTTAACCCCAGGTTGGCAGCATATCTGTCGCCTAAAGCCAATAAGTTTAAAGGTTTGTTTAAAAATATCGAAGAAAAGGAGAGTACAACCGTCACTATAAAAAATACCCATGCGCGTGCAGGAGCCATTCTGCTAAAGCTTCCCAAGCCCCAGATTACGTAATTATGCACATCTTCTTCGGGACTGTAATATTTCAACAAGCTTACCAATGAGCTTGAAAGATATCCAATCATCACTCCAATGATCAATACACTTAAAGTTCCTCCAATATGGTTACTGATAAACATAATCAGAAACATGACTGCAGCGGCACCTAATAAGGAAGAAACAATAGCTCCAAAATCGCCCCATGCACCCATATTTGTAAAAGATAATCCAAGTATATTGCCAGTAAATAACATGGCAAATGCAACCCCCAGGCTCGAACCAGATGAAATTCCAAGGATAGATGGACCTGCCAATGGATTACGAAATAAGGTTTGCATTAATAGCCCTGATATGCCCAAAGCCATACCAGCACCTATGCTTACAATTGTTTGAGGTAAGCGGGTTTTAAATACAATGTTCGAATACACCGTATTGGCATTATCAGAACTTAAAAAGATTGCTTTAAACTCATGGATTGGAATATTAATAGAACCCAATGTTAAATTGAGAACCATTAAAACCAAAAGCAATACAATGCAAAGAATTATAATTAATGATGTTTGTTTATTACTTGTCATTTAACTGTTTGTAAAATTCAGGTGAATAATCAGGTAATAAATTAGGATGGAAAAAATGGATGTAATCCGCTAGTAATACATCAGGCTTAACAGCAGCTTGCTCATAGTATGGCTTTTGTCGAATATTACAAAACAATACATTCCCGTTTTGATATGCTTTAAAATCTTTATATCGGCTATCTTGTGCTGCCAGATCAGTTAAAGTAAATCCATCTTTTTCGGGATGAATGATTCTCCAATAATCGCAATCAAAAGCTTTTTTATACATGGTTTCAAAATCCAAAGGATAAGCACCCTGATGATCATCTTTAATAACATAATCAGCACCAGCATCTCTAAAATAATGTGCATAAAAGCTTTCACCGCCAGGTACATACCAACTGCCAGATCTCATCTTTCCGCTAAAAACAGTCGGTCTGTATTTTACCGAATCTGTCAATGATTTAAGATGGGTATAATTACTTTCAATTTTATTAAAGATTGAATCCGCCTTTTGTTCTTTGTCAATAAATAAAGAGATCATTTTAATCCATTCGGCTCTTCCTAAAGGTGTTTTTTCATTGTAGGCAGCAACTGGAACCAATGGAATGTTCATATTTCTCAATGCATCAAAACCTCCAACTTTAAATGGAGATACAAAAATCACATCAGGATTAATAGCTGCAATCACTTCAAGGTTAAAACTTCCCTCTTTACCAATCTTTTTAACAGATCCTTCCTTTATTTTTTGGCGCATGCCTTTGTGTTTTAGATATCTGCTGCTGTTGATGGCTGCAATATTATCAATATCATCCAACTCAAAGAAATAGGATAGTTGAGTAGAAGAAAGACAAATGATCTTTTTGCAAGGCACTTTGATACTATTGGAATACTTCGATTTTAAAGCATCATCGTTAACCAGATTATAAATTTCTTTATGTTCCCGGTCGTCGGCACTTGTGTATATGGTGAGTTGCTTTACTTCATCATTCTGTTCAATTGAAAACTCCTTGGCATAATCAAGTGGTTTTTTCTCAAGAGAAGCTATGTTCTGTTTAACCGTTTTATTTCCTGAGTTACAACTACAGAAAACAATCATCAATAATATGCCAGCCTTATTGATCCAACTCATTCCAGCTCTTTTTTAAATGTTTGATGTATATGGCAACAATGTTATCGTATTCAGCCAATCCTTTTAAACTTGGCGTTACGTTAAACCCTTCTGCTTCCAACATAGATTTCCAGCTTTCCTTTTCATCTCCAACCATATCGTTTTGAACATGATCTCCACAAACCGTCATAAATGGCGCTAGAACCACATTCTTGATTTTTTCTTTTCGCAATGATTCAATCACATCATTTAATTCAGGATAACCTTCAACTGTTCCCATATAGGCTTGAGGCATCTGTTTTTGAAGATAGTACTCAAATCCCGGATAATAGATGTTGCTAAAGTGGCTTGTTCCATGCCCCATAAATAATAAGGCTTCATGTTTATGAAGTTGTGATGAAAAAATAACTTTTAATGCCTCAGCAAGTTCCTTGTTATCCTGATTGTTATATAGTAACGGATCGCCCAAAATAATTTTTTGCGGACCTTTAGGAATCACAGTAAAGGCATCAACTGTAGTTTGCAAATCATGATATTCACTTCCCGGGATAACATGTAGTGATTGAACAGCAATATGTGTAATGCCATCTTCGGTCATTTTAGCCAAAGCCTGTGCCGGAGAGTCAATGTGTTTACCATTTCTGGCCAGCTTACGTCTTATAAATTTAGAAGTATAAGCCCAATATATTTTTGTGTCAGGAAAACTTTTTAAAGTTTCCTCTTCAATATTTTTAAAAGCTGCCTGAGCTTCAGGATAACTGCTTCCGAATGAAACTAATAATATGCCTTTTGTATTCATTTTTTGAGCCTCCATATTATGATGAACCATTGCCAATAGCAGTGCAAACATCGATAAAAAAACTATTCTTTTTGTCATTACATTAAGACTTTATATTAAGAATTTGTTTAAAAAACTTTTTAGAAAGAATCAAGCCGGTATAACAGATGATAATCCCTGCAATAGAAACGATAATAAGTAAGGTTTTTCTTAACCAATCCACTTCTTTTAAAAACTGAAAATTAAAAGTATGTAAGGCACGGTATAACCACCTTCTTAGTCGCTTATTTTTATTGTAACGTAATACTTCTTCTCCTGTTTTGGGGTTGATATACAACCATGTTTTAGCATCATCGTTTAAAACTATTTTGTATGCCATTTGGGGAAAATAGCGCATGGCATTTGAGCTGTAATAATTATCAAATCCGTTTTGAATGGTTACTTCTGGAGAGAATTTACCAAACTTAGTCTGAGCATGTTTTTTAATCTCAGAAAGTTCGTATGCTTTTGCCGGTTGAACATATCCGTTTTTTAGATAATAAGCTTGTGGGGATTGATAATTATTGTAATACACTAAATAATATGGTGTATTAAAAATGGTTTTCCACTCTATTCTTCGTATACCATTTTTGTTTTTAATTGCCTTATAAAGATCAATAGGAGTAATACTATTATTCTTTATTAAATCGAGTTTTTGATTCCAGACAATTTTTTCTTTTTTAGATACACCAACCATCCAATCAGGAATATTGGTTACAGATATTAAACCACTTAAAATAAAGGTAAACACAAACACTCCGAAAAAGTATCCAAAGATATGGTGCCACTTATAATTAAACTTTTTATATGGGGTAATACATTTTTTCTTTTTACGATATATACCTACTGCAATTCCGGATATGCTTGCTAATATTCCCAATACAGATAGAATGATCATAATGGTTTTCCATAATCCTATTTGGTTGCGCAGACTAACAAAATAAACCCAATGAGGAATGGCGCTAAAATAAGCGATCCATCTTTCTTTGCGGGTTGTTTTTTGAATGATGCTTCCTGTTTTTTGTGAAATATAGATTACAGTATGTGCATCATTCTTCATATAACATTTATAAAAGGGTAGGAGTGATTTGTAGTAGCTCCAGGGAACCCATTGGTCAAGTTTGTTGCTGATTAAAATTTTTTGTGTAGTTGATTGAGCGTATGATGAAGCTAGACGGTCCGCCATATCATAGGTAAATGCTTTTATGGGTTCTAGGGTATGGGCGTTGTATACTTTTTGAGTCTTTCTGCCTGAGGAAACTCTGTAAACTGGTTGTTCCAAGTGTTTTTCCAGTTCAACAGTTCCTTTAAAAGTAGGGGATGGTGCCTGAAGGTTTTGAAGATCGTTGGCTGTAAATGTTTCAAGATGAAGAAAGCGTTTTTCGCGAGAAGCATGAGGATAGCCTGTAAAAATAAGAATGATTCCAGTTAAAAACCAGATCAAACACATCAGGCTCATTGTAGCCCCTGTTATTTTGTGTAACTGAAAAAATAGCTTCTTCATATTTTATTTAATTAAACCACAGAGTATTGTAAGCAGAAAAAACAGTAATATTAAAAACGATACTCTGTGGTTTTAATTGAAAAACAAACAGTTATTATTTAGAAAAATTTATAGTTACTCCCATAAAGAATGTTCTGCCCGGAGATAATGTTCCGTAGTGTGAACCATAAGGACTATCGTCAACAAAATCAAAAATATTATCTATTCCAGCAGTAAATTCTATATTCATATTTTTAACAGCAGTAAATTTTTGTCGTGTTGAAAAATTTACCAATTGAAACCCTTTGGCATTACCATCATCATAAAACTTCTCATCCTGAAAACGTCCAGTAAGTGATGCTCCAAATGTATAGTCTTCCCCTACATGATTATAATCCAGATGAATGTTCCCATAATTTTCAGCAACACCTTCAAGTTTAACGTCATTTGTCAGGTCTTTAGCATCAACGTAGCTGTATCCACCACCTAAAGAAAAACCTGCACCTAATACAGTATTGAACAATACATCAATTCCTTGAGATCGCGTTTCTTCGATATTATAATGTTTTCTTCTGCGACTAATACCGTTTTCATCATCACCAGTTTGTAGATCTTCTGATTTATAATCAATTAAATCATCTACATTATTGCAGTAGGCAGACACGCTAAACGATGTTTTTTGAGTATTGTATTCAAAACCCAACGAGCAGTATTGAGATTTTTGAGGATCAAGATCCGTATTACCCATGTAAACAGTAGAACCTTTTTGATATTCGTAATACAATTCTTTAAGTGTAGGTGCTTTGTAACCTAAACCGTAAGTACCTCTCAGGTTAATTTTATTCCAACGATACAGCGCTGAAACTTTAGGTATAAATGCGGTACCAAACTCCTCATGTTTTACAAGCCGTGCCCCAACAACAATATTCAGGTTGTCGAAGAATTTTAATTCTTCCTGAGCTAAAAATGCATAAGTGTTTACATTAGCCTCTCCATTAATAACTCTGTCCGAAACCATTTTTTCGTTCAGGTAATCGGCACCTAATGATAACTTATTGTTTTTGGAGAAAGCCTTGATATATTTTAACTGAGCATTGGATAACTGTTGATCGTTATTAATAGATAAATCGCCCTTAGCATAATCTCTGTACCCCTGATTATATCTGTAGTAATATTTGTTGTGATCGTTATGATAATCAAGAGTAATAAAATCCTTTTTATTGATTAAATATTTAGCTCCAGCTCCAAATGTTACATCTTCAAAATAATATCCATATCTACTAACAGATTGTGGACGAAATCTATCTTTTTCATAGTAACTTCCTTCAGCATAAACGGATAGTTTTTTGGTAATATCATAGTCTAAATGCTGACTTATTGTGTAATCATCATATTCAATTTGTGCCTGAGCTTCAGTTTCAACTAACTCATCATCGTCTAACTCATATTCACTTAACTGCCATCCATCAGAATGTTTTTTAGTAAACGAAGTACGTGAAGATAACTTACCAATGTTTAAATCTAAGGCATTGTTTTGTTGCCAGGTATTAAAACTTCTAATTCTTGAAGCATTGCTGATATGTACTTTTTGATTTGACTTTTTTGTAATGATATTGATAACTCCGGCAATGGCATCAGTACCATAAAGTAACGATGAAGCGCCTTTTACAATTTCAATTCTTTCAATATCATCGGGATTAATTCGGTTTAAATCCAGGTTTCCTCCTACATCGCCATAAATGCGTTTGCCGTTGATTAATACCAGAATAAAATCATTACCTAAGCCATTTAGTTTCATCATTGATCCCATAGAACCCGGATTGAAATCAAACGAAGGACTTAAAGTCATCATTAAGTGTTCAAAGTCTGAAGCTCCAATACTTTCGATGGTTTTTTTTGAGATTATCTCCGTTGGCACCGGAGCTGATTTTAAATGATGCGGAGTTCCTGTTCCTGTAACAACCACTTCTCCTAACTTGTTATCTGATTCTGACATTTCAAAATCGAATACATTATCACCGGCATTTATGGTTACTGTTTCTCTAATGCGTTTAAAACCTGAATAAGAAACAATTAAATCGTAAGTTCCTGGTTTGTTGATTTTAAACTGATAATCTCCATTGTTATTTGTTGCAGAACCAATTGTGGTACCTGCAAAATAAACATTTACTCCGGGTAGTACACCTTTCGAGTTTTCTTGGGTAATGTTTCCTTTAATAATTGTTGTTTGTGCGCTTGCAATACACGTAAAGCAAAGCATCACAAAAGTCAAGGCAGTGCCTATCTTTTGCATGACTAATTCTTTAATAATTAATAATGTGCATCAGATAAATATCAAATGCTAATAAATTAAAAAGATAGATTAAGTGATAATTGAACCTTCGCGCGATGAGTTCTTTACAATCAACTTCTATCCCCGGAAGTTTAATCTTTATTGATTAAAATAACCTGGCAGGTCTTCTGGCTCATCCTGTTTTAAGGCCTTCCCATCCAATATTGGACAGTGGCATTAGTGATCTTAAAACATTTTTAAGGACTTACAGCTGCGGGTACAGCTCCGGAATTTTCACTGGTATGAAGCACCGGATTCCCATTTTAAGGTTTCTCCTGCAAAGGAGAAATCCACCAAATCGCTGCAAAAGTAATAAAATAATTGAATTAGAAAGTGAATAAATTGAACTGTGTCGTAAATTACCAAATAGTGGGGAGGCGTTTGATTTTCAATTTATTGTTTATAACACCCAAGGAATTGTTATTTTGTGGCAAATCAAACACCTCTATAAAATTTAGTAGTTATAAACTTGTCATTCTAAATTATTATTGAAAGATTGCAAGGCTGTTAGTCATCATAAAAGCGTATATAAAAGCATGTCAAGATTTTTATTACTACTTATTTTCCTGGGTATATCCTTACAAATATTCTCTAACAATACTGATGTTGCACAAGATTCGATTGAGAAACCACTGTATAAACCATTTATTGAGCGTTATATTCTTGATGAGATTAAGAATTTGCGCGAAGAAAATCAACGATTGCGGGCTTTAGTAACAAAACAAATTGCTGAAGCAAAACTCGATTCTTCAGATAGAGCAATTCAATATACTACAAGCACCGTAAACAACATATTTTATATCATCACAGCAGCAGCATCTTTATTGGTGTTATTAGGTTGGCGATCACTAAATGATATCAAAAAGAGTATAAAAAGTGATACAGCTAAGCGTATTCAAGGATTAACAGGCGACTATGAGAGTCGTTTACAACAGATTGAGCAGAAAATGATGGATCGATCAAAAATTCTTATCGAAACGCAGCAAGAAATCACGAATACTAATTCTATTCACTCGTTATGGATGCGTGCCGGTTTAGAAAAGAGTGAAGAGGATAAAATTTCAATATATGACGAAATATTGGAAATAAAACCCAATGATATTGAAGCCATGACCTATAAAGCTGATGCCTTGCTAGAAATTGGTGAGGTGCGGTGGGCTTTAAATTTAACCAATACGGCTCTTGAACTCGATAGTGAATACTCGTTAGCTTATTGGCAAAGAGCATGCGCTTACTCACAATTGGATAAACAAACTGAAGCAATCCGAGATATTGGAAAGGCCATTGAATTATCAGAGACCTTAAAAGATGAAGTAGAAAACGAAAAACATTTCGATAACCTTCGAACCAACAAGCGTTTTAAATCATTAATAAAAGTATAATATAGCTTCATATTAGTAGGCTAAATAATTTAAACAAGGGCAAAATAAAAGGATTCTTCTTCTATTTTGCCCTTGTTTAATTTGATTTTGTAACAGCTACTTTTATTGATTACTTCTTTTTAAAAGGTCGGATAAGTACTCTTAAAGATTGATCTCGAGAGAAGTAACTTTGGGCCCAGTTGATGAAAATAAACAATCGGTTTTTAACACCAACAATAGCCATTAGGTGAACCATAAGCCATAAAAACCATGCAATTACACCAGAGAAACTCAATCCGGGTAAATCCACAACAGCCATGTTTCTTCCAATGGTAGCCATAGCTCCTTTGTTCTTGTATTCGAACGGTAGTGCTTTATCATCTTTAAGGTTTTTAGCCAATAATACGGCTTGTTGAATAGCCACTTGTGCAACCTGGGGATGACCGTTTGGATATATGTCTATTTCCATATAAGCAGTATCGCCGAGAGCATAAATATCATTAGCTCCCTTGATTTTGTTGGATCTGTCAACAGCCAAACGATTTCCTCGAACATAATGATTGTCAGAAATTCCATTGATACGTTTCCCACCAACACCTGCGGTCCAAACAAAGTTTTGGACTTTATATTGCGTACCATCCTGAAGCGTCATGTTTTCACCATCATAATCTTTGATCATGGTGTTTAGATGTACTTCCACTCCAAGTTTTTCCAGGAATTTTAGTGCATCTTTTCCAGCTTTATCACTCATTCCGTTTAAAAGACGAGGTGCTGCTTCGTAAAGCCTGATCTTCATTCTACTAAAGTCAAGTTCGGGATAATCTTTAGGTAGAACATAATTTTTTAATTCAGCAATAGCTCCCGATAATTCAACTCCGGTTGGGCCACCACCAACAATAACCATTGACAATAGTTTAGAGTGTTCTTTACGATCATCTGTTAAGATAGCCGCTTCAAAACTCTCCAAAATACGATTTCGAAGGTTAATAGCCTGGGCTGTTGATTTCATTGAAATGCTATACTTTTCAATGTTTTTGTTACCAAAGTAATTGGTGTCCACCCCAGTTGCAATAACTAATTTATCGTAAGTCAGTTCTCCTGCTTTGGTAAGAATTTTTTTTTCTTCCGGAAAAACTTCAAGCAGTTCTGTATTTCTGAAGTGTAAGTTTGTGTTTTTGTGAAATACTTTTCGAACAGGGAATGAAATGTTGCTAGGCTCCAAACCTGAAGTAGCTACCTGGTAAAATAGCGGTTGAAATTGATGGAAATTTCTTTTGTCAATCATAACCACCTGAAATGGTGTATTGGCGAGCTTCCTTGCCAATTTTAATCCTGCAAATCCTGCACCTATTATTACAACTCTTTTTTTACCGTTGTTTGGCAAATTGAAACTATTACTCATCCTACTTAATGTTGTCTGTGTTACAATTAAAACTAAGTAACTTTTAATTAAAGAAATTGTTCGCTAATTAAAGTTAAAGTAGGTGTTTATTTGAGTTGGGTATTTTTATTGTATATGTTGTAATTCACCTGAAGAAAAGCCAATGAAATTTGAATTTTGATTGATAATTTTAGCTGATCTGAAATTTTGTATTTTGTGATGTTGTGTAAATTGTTTTTTGAGTGTTTTTATTTCCTCAATTGTATGTAGACCTTTTACTATTGTTGTACGGAATTCATAGTCAATACCTGAGTTTTTAATAATCTCAATGGATTCAAGAATTTTATGATAGATACTTTTATTTAATACATTTCCAACGGCTAAATTGTATTTTTGGTAGTCAAGTATGTGTTTGATGTCCATAGCGATACAGTCAATTAACTTTTGAGTAGTTAGCATGGTAATCATTTGAGGGTTGGTTCCATTGCTATCTAATTTAACCTTTAAGCCTAATTTTTTTAATTTTTCAATAAAATAAGGCAAATCTTTTTGAATAGTAGGTTCTCCTCCTGTTATTACAACTGCAGATAATAGATTTTTGTATTTGTTCAGATAATTGAATATTTCTTCATTTTGATAAACTTTTTCAAAGTACTCAGGTAAAACCAGGTTTGGGTTATGACAATAACCACAACGGAAATTACAGCCCTGTGTAAATAACACAGAGCTGATGTTTCCTGGGTAATCAATTAAACTTTGTTTTTGAAAACCGGCAATTAGCATTATCAATATTTTTGATTAAAAAGTCACTTAACATTCAATGGTAGCTTTGACCTCAACTTTTATTTTTTTGTCAAATAATTTTCTGTCGTCAAATTCAGCTCGTTTGCCATTGTTCCATTGCTCAACCGGTCGTAAATAACCTACAATTCGCGAATAAACCTCACAGTTGTTTTGTTTGCCAATCTCAGCGCATTTAGGACATAGGTGATGTTCTCCATAGATATATCCATGTTCAGGGCAAATACTAAATGTAGGCGACAATGAAAAGTATGGAAGCCTAAAGTTGTTGCAAATTGTTTTCGCAAGCGCTTTTACAGATTCCGGAGGTAATTTGTTTTCTCCTACAAATGTATGGAAAACAGTTCCTCCAGTATACTTGGTTTGTAGTTCATCCTGAAGTTCCAATGCTTCAAATATATCATCAGTATATCCAACAGGTAATTGGCTAGAATTGGTATAGTATGGGGCGGCGTTATTGTCTTGTACTTGTTTTTCGTTGGCTACAATAATGTCAGGGAATTCTGCTTTATCAATTTTTGCTAATCGGTATGTAGTTCCTTCTGCCGGAGTGGCTTCAAGATTATAGATATGTCCGGTTTCTTCTTGAAATTCCTGCAGTTTTTGCCTCATGAAAGTCATGATGTTCTGAGCTTGTTTGTTACCTTCTTTGGTTGTGATATCGTATCCATAAAAATTAAGTAACAATTCATTCATTCCAACTAATCCGATGGTAGAAAAGTGATTATCCCAGTAAGCACCGTTTTTAGCTTTAAGATGACGTAAATAGAATTTCGAATAAGGGTAAAGTCCATTTTCTGTTAATTGCTCAATGACTTTACGTTTAATCTCTAAACTTTCTTTTGCCATTTGCATTAATTTTGAAATACGTTGAAATAGTTCTTTTTCAGTTTTTGCTTCGTAGGCAATGCGAGGCATATTTAGTGTAACAACTCCAACTGATCCAGTTAAAGGGTTGGCTCCGAACAAACCGCCCCCTCTTGATTTTAATTCGCTAGTGTCTATACGCAGACGACAACACATTGATCGAACATCATCAGGAGACATATCTGAATTGACAAAGTTTGAAAAATAAGGAATCCCATATTTTGCAGTCATTTCCCAGATAGGTTGGCGGTACTCATTATCCCAGTCAAAATCTTTGGTGATATTATATGTTGGGATAGGGAAAGAGAATATTCTTCCGTTTGCATCACCTTCCGTCATAACTTCAGCAAAGGCTTTGTTAAAAATGTCCATTTCATGTTGATATTCTCCGTACGTTGAATCTTGAATTTTCCCTCCAATCACTATAGCAGTGTCCTTCATGTTGTTAGGCACTTCTAAGTCTAAAGTTATATTTGTAAAAGGAGTCTGAAATCCGACTCTGGTTGGAATATTCATGTTAAACATAAATTCCTGAAGTGCCTGTTTTACTTCTTTATAAGTTAAGTTGTCGTGGCGAATAAATGGGGCCAGGTAAGTATCAAAATTTGAAAAAGCCTGGGCTCCTGCAGCTTCTCCCTGCATGGTGTAAAAAAAATTAACTATTTGGCCCAATAGTGTTCTGAAATGGTTTGCTGGTTTACTTTCTACTTTTCCCGGAACACCTTTAAAACCAGTCATTATAAGTTCGTATAAATCCCAGCCTACGCAATATACGCTTACAAATCCCAAGTCATGAATGTGAAATTTACCTTGCGTATGTGCATCACCAATTTCTTTAGGATATATTTTGTTGAGCCAATATTGAGAACTAATTATAGTAGAAACATGTTGATTCATACCTTGTAGGGAATAGGTAGAGTTAGCACTTTCTTTTATTCTCCAGTCATTGTTATTGATATAATCATCAATGATATTAACATTAGAAAAGAGTTCTTTTACATTTCGAATACCATCATGTTGTTTTCGATAAATAATATACGCCTTTGCTGCTTTAAATTGATTTTGTTTAAATAGCTCTATTTCAACTAAATCCTGAATATCTTCAACACAAGGAATTTGTGAATCAATTTGTTCAACTACCAAATTTGTAATTTTTTGTGCTAGTTTTCTGTTGGGTTCACCCACTGCTCGTAATGCTTTAAAAACTGCAAAAGTTATTTTATCCGATTCGAAAGGGACCAAGCGTCCGTCACGCTTTTGTACTGTTGTAATAGCACCATTAATTTTCATAGTAACTTAATTTAGTATTAATAATCAATGGTAGCAGTGGTAAAATAATAAGAAAGGTAAAGGTTTTATAAAATTCTCATTCGTCAGGTTTGTTCGAATCCAATATACCCATACTCTCTTAGCCTTTTTTCCCGAAAGCTACGATTTATAGAACTAAAAAAAATAGGTCTTCCGGCTTGTTGCACTTTAGTTTGCCTTCCCATTCTATATAGAACAGTGGCTTTGTAGAACTAAAGCTTAAAAAACAACTTACGGCTGCGGGTACAGCTACTGATTTACACAGTATTCCCTTACATCATTTTTAGTATTATAAAAATAATGGTATTAATAGAAGAATAAATTTAGAAATAGGAATAGTTATGAAAAAGAAATGAACAGGTATGGCGTAGTAATAAAAAATCCCATCTAACACTTTTTATTACAATGTGTTAGGTGGGATGGTGATCTTATAATGTAATTGATGAAACAGGTTAATTAGCCATTGCTGTTTCAAGGTGACTCATCCAAATTGCATCAATCTCTGGATAGTCTCCTAAACCTTTCATAACGCAATTTACAGTGTAGCCTGCATCAACTAATCTTTCTCTCCAAGATTGTTCTTCAGGATTTGTTTCACCAGTGTTTCCATTCATGTCATTGTTAGCATGATCACCTGCAATTGACATTAGTGGAGAAATAGTCACAGAAGTTGGTTTTACAGGTAGTGCATTTAATTTTGTAATAATTGCACCAATTGAACTTTTATCGGCATCAAAAGCAGTTCCTTCAACAGTTCCAACAAAAAAGTTTGAATTCAAAGCTTTTAGTTTCGCTTCAAATTTAACATACTGACCATCGGCTGCATGTGGTGTTCCGTGTCCCATTAATAATACAGGGCCTTCTGATAACTGGGTAGCAAATTTAGTGTTAAGTACAGTCGCAACAGCGTTTAAATCAGTATCAGAATCCAACAATGGGCGTCCGATAGAAAATTCAACACCAGGATATTCTTTTTCAATAGCTTCTGTTGTTTCAACCATTTCATCAAATTCTTCTCCGGGAATAACGTGTAAAGACTGAACAGTAAATTTTGAATAGCCCTCTTTAATCATTTGAACAATTGCTTCGTTAGGCGTGTCGTTGTCAATTACAGTTCCATTTAATTCACCTTCGCCATTTCCTTGGCGTAGTTTGTTTAAAATCAAGTCAGATGTATATCCCCATCTGATTTCATCATCCGGAAATTGAACTTTGGCTGCTGCATCAATTGTTGCAAAAGTTGTCTGAGGATCAGGGTATGAAGATCCAAATGTTACCAATACGGTACCTTCTTTATCACCTAATTCAAATTTTACATCATCGTTATCATCATTACATGATGTAAAAAGAAGTGATCCTGTTGCCAGGCACACAAGTGCTTTTTTTAGTAAATTCATAATGTTTAATATTTAGTTTAAATTTATTTTGAATGGTTTTTATTATAGCTAATGTTTATTGATGTAAAGAATGTTCTGCCTGGATTTAAGGTGCCGTAATGTGAACCATAAGGTCTGTCATCCACATAATTAAAGATGTTGTCGATGCCTGCAGAAATATTAATGTCGAAATTTGCATATCTCTTAATGGTATGGTTTGTTGTAAATTTCCACAGACAATAAGGATCTGCATACATTTTCTCAGGTTCTTCTTCCAAATAAAATTTATCAGATTTATAGGTACCTGTAAGATTTAGTTTCAGCATATAGTTATTCCACTTTCTAGTCCATGATGTTTTAAAGGCAGCACTGTGTTCAGAAGTTCCGTCTAACCTGATGTCAAGTGTTTTATTTCGGGCATCAACATAGCTGTAGCTTCCCTGCATTTTTAGTGCTGAAGTAATGTTTACGTTCAGAGAAAAGTCAATGCCTGACAAGTTTGCATCATTAATGTTATATCTCATTTTGGTTTCTTCAACACCTCTTCTTGCAGCATCATAATCGGTTTCAATAATCTTATAATCAATCATATCTTTTATAATATTTGTATATAAATTGATTTCTGCTTTTATATTTTTGTTTTTATAAACCGATGAAATTGAGTAATAATTTGATTTTTGAGGTTTTAAATCTTCATTACCTAAATAAAGGGTGTATGTTCCCATTCTCTCGCTTTCATAGTAGTAATAAAGCTCTTTTAATGTGGGACTTTTAAAACCATTGGCATAGGAAATACGATTTGTAAACTGACCAACCTTGTACATTGCTGATAGTTTAGGAGTACATATAAAACCAAACTGACTGTGGTAAATAGTGCGTAAACCACCCACTATATTTAAACTTTTATTTAGTCTAAGTTCGTTCTGGGCATACAAGGCATAAGTGTAGCTATTTACGTCACTTTTGATCAATCGATATTTTGATTTTAGATAATCACCCAGAATTTCAGTACCAATACTTAATGTGTGTTTTGATTTATATTTAAATACTCCTTTTGCAGAAAAGCTTAGATTGGTCTGGTCTGAATTTTTAAAACGGTCTCCCGGATAGTAAGTAACCTGAATCACTCCATTAGGTGTAGTATAGTGTTCATTATATTTGTATGGATATTCGTTGTAGTACAAAAAGTTACCATACTCAGCACTAAAGTTGATATAGTTGTTTTTTGATAAAGCGTATTTACCTCCTAAAATTGCAGTTTTGTTGTTATAATAGTAGTTATACATTCTTCCTTTGAAAGGGAAAAAGAGTCTTTTTTCATACCATGATAATTCACTATCCAGACTTAAGTTTTTATTGGCTTTATAGGTAAAAGATTGTATTAAAGTGTAGGAATGCTTTTTATTGACAGGCTTATCGTATGTTTGAACTAAGAAGGGGAGGTCGTGATTATTCTTCCATTTGCTGTTGTATTCCAAACCGTTTAGTTGCCAACCGTCAATCTGACTACGGGAGAGAGATGTTTTTGACGATATCTTCCCTTTGTTAATATATAGTGAGTTGAGCTGTTTCCATTCATTGTAAGCTCCCAGTTTTGAGCTAATAGTGATTTTAATATCCTGTTTCGATTTTTTGGTAATTATATTAATCACTCCAGATATTGCGTCAGAGCCATAAAGTGTAGAAGCTGCACCTTTAACAACTTCTATTTGTTCAATATTTTCAGGATCAATTCTGGTCAAGTCAAAGCGGCCACCGACACTTCCCGTTAATCGTTTACCATTTACTAATATAAGTACATAGTCATCTCCAAGTCCGTTGATTTTTATTGATGAGCCCATAGATGAAGTGTTAAAATCCAGAGAGGAAGAAATGTTACTGATGATTTCTTCAATGCCTCTTCCTGATAACTCGCTTATCGTTTTCCCTGAAATAATTTCCGTTTGAACAGGAGCATTTTCTAACTTGTATTTAGTGCCGGTTCCGGTTATTACGATGGGCGATAATTGCTCGCTTATTGGAGTTAATTCTATATTTAAAACGGTGTCAGTTGTATTTAATATTATTTCCTTTTTAAAAGGAGCATAACCAATACAAGAGGCACATAACTCATAGGTTCCTGACTTAATTTGCTTTATCTCAAATAAACCATCCTTTTGGCTATAGGTAAAATCAGATGTATTTGCCAAATATATATTAGCAAATTCAATCGGTGCTTTACTTATTGTATCTTTTACTACTCCGGATAGATTAATTCCCTGAGTATATACAATGCACGAGCAGGCATATAGCAATAATGCTACAAGCGCAAACTTTAAATTCATAAAATATGTGTATCAAAATTTTACAATACGAATCTTTACCCGAAATTCATTACTGTATCAGTTTTTATTAAGCAGGTCTTCTGGCTCGTTCTTGTTTTGTTTACCTTCCCATTCAAAAGAATAGTGGTGTTGAAGTACAAAACCTTTATCAGAACTTACAGCTGCGGGTACAGCTCCAGGTTTACACTGGATTCCCTCTCATATATAATCGTGCGGATTATATATTACTTATTTCGGCTGTAAAAGTAATTGTTTAAAGTTTAAATGCAATAATTATACACTATCAAATGAGAAAAATCTCATATAAATGAGAATGAAATGTTGTAAAATATGATTCTGAGGTCTTGAGATATTATCAATAATAAGATGATTTGTAAAGGTGACTATTGAAAAATTGCTTAGAATTTCAATACATGACATTTGTAACCATGGGGTAGATCTAAAATTTATATTTTTATCTACATTAAATACGCTTAAAAAAAAGAATGATAAGATATTTTATTTTATTCATGGTTTTAGTTTCATCCATGTTTATTCACGCACAAAGTGTGACGGATTGTAAGGACTGGAAAGTATCGAGCCCAATAACACTTCAATTGCCTGTTTTTGCAGAAAAAGGTTCTGTTGATGGAAGAGTGTTTGATCGTGTGGGATTGCTTACAAATACTAAAGTAACTAATACTGGCGCTATATCACCTATTAAACAAGATGATTCATTTACAATTCCAGGAGTAAACTCAAAAAACCAATTGGTTGAACTGAATGGATATATTTCAGTATCGCAGTGGGTTGAAGCAAAAATTACAATACAGTCCAATGGAATTTATGAAGTTTATATAGATGAAGAAAAAAGCAAAACGGTTTCTAAACCTAATGAAGAAACTAGTATTTATCTAAAGCTTCAAACTGGGAAACATCAAATTACAATAAAAGCTTTAAGTATTGATGATACGCTTACTTTTCACGCATCTTATGCCGTTGAAGAACAATTGAGTGGGGCAATAAGTTGGTCGGTTGATGCACAAAGAACCATGAACATTCATGATATATTGGATGGAACCAGGGTTCAGAATTTAAAAATATCTCACTCTGGTAATTATGCTCTTGTTCAGATGACTGACGTAATTAAAGGGACTGGAAAAAAACATACAATCACCCAAATTATCAATTTATCTGAGAAAAAGGTGATATTAAATGTAAGAGATTTAGCTTATAATCTAAGTTGGTTACCAAAATCAGACCGTCTGTCTTATCTAATAAAAAAAGATAACACTACATGTCTTTATGTTTATGATTTAAAGTCGGGAAAAGAAGAATGTATTTCCGAAAATGTAAAGGGAATGTATGTTTCTCAATGGTCACCCAATGAAGATTTTGTTGTTTTATCAAAGACAATAAAAGCTGATATTACAGGGGATTTAAAGCGTATTTTTGGAAATGATGATCGTCTGCCTTACTTCAGAAATCGAATAAATCTGTATTTGCTTAATATTGAAAATGGCCTGATACAAGCTTTAACCGCAGGAAATCTTTCTGCAGATTTAAATGATATTAAACCAGATGGCAGTAAAATTTTATTTTCTACAACTAAGATGGATTATCAATCCACACCTTTCTATCGTCAGAATATGTATGAGCTGAATCTGAAAACGTTTAAGTTGGATACATTGTGGAAAGATGAACTTTATGGATGTTCTTGTAAATATGCTCCAAATGGACAAAAACTATTAGCTATTGGATCAGCAAAAGCATACGGAGACTTGGGGCTTAAAATTACCAATGAACATTTGTCCAATAGCTTTGATAATCAGTTGTACATATATGATTTGGTAAAGAAAAAAGCCACAGTATTAACTAAAGATTTTAAACCGTCCATAAATGATGCTAAATGGATGGATAATAATACTATTTATACTCAGGTTACAGAAGGAGATTGTGTGAATTTATATGCCTGTGATGTTGCAAAAAATACTTTTAGCAGGATTGATCTTCCTGTAGAAGTATTAACTCAGCTTGATTTTGCTATTGATAAGCAGGTTGCAATTTTCAAAGGTACAAGCATTTCAACTCCAGAGAAAGTTTACACTGTAAACCTAGAAAACAGAAAAAGTACAGAATTAGAATTCCCCAAAGAAGAAACGTATAGAGATGTAGCTTTTGGAGAGTCAGAAAAGTGGACGTTTGAAAATAAAAATGGTTTAACTATAGATGGAAGAGTTTATTATCCGGTAAATTATAATCCATCGAAAAAATACCCTTTGATTGTATATTATTATGGAGGGACTTCGCCAACAAGTAGAAGTTTTGGAGGTAGATATCCTAAAAACATTTGGGCAGCCAATGGTTATATGGTTTATGTTTTACAACCAAGTGGAGCAACTGGTTACGGACAAAATTTTTCGGCATTACATGTCAATGGATGGGGGAGAGATGCAATTGATGACATTATTGATGGTACAAAAGCGTTCTTGAAGAGTCATCTAACAGCAGATGCTGAAAATGTTGGTTGTATTGGAGCTTCGTATGGTGGTTTTACTACTATGATGTTGCAAACACGTACAGATATTTTTAAAACAGCTATTGCTCATGCTGGTATTAGTGATATTTCAAGTTACTGGGGAGAAGGCTATTGGGGTTATTCCTATAGTTCATCAGCAGCTACAGGTAGTTATCCTTGGAACAGAAAAGATATTTATGTAGAAAATAGTCCGCTTTTTAATGCCGATAAATTCCAGAATTCAATTTTGTTATTGCATGGTACAAGCGATACAAATGTTCCGGTAGGTGAGAGTTTACAATATTATGCAGCGTTGAAAATATTAGGAAAAGATGTGGAAATGATATTAATTGATGGAGAAAATCATCACATTTTGGATTATAAAAAACGCATTAAATGGAATGATACCATTATTGCCTGGTTTGATAAAGTACTAAAAGATCAGTCTGGCCAATGGAATGATATGTTTCCGGAAAAAAAGCTGTAAGCCAATTTTGATTATATAATTTATTGACGTTAACCCACATCAGTTTGTCTTTTTAGATATTCTGTTGTGGGTTTGTTTTTTTTCTGTGTGCTCTGCTATTTGAAAAATAACATGATCGCAGAAATAGAAATCACACCCATAACAAAGATTCTATATGCTTTTTCAGGAATTAATTTTACCAATCTTTTACCAATAAAGGCTCCAATAATTAAAACCGGCAAACAAACTAGGTTTAGTTGAAAGGTTTCTTGCGTAATAGATTTCCAATAAACAACATGAATAGGCACCTTGATGAGGTTAAGTATTAAGTAAAAGTAGGCTCCAGTTCCAATAAAAGTCTCCTTTGGTAAGCGCATACTCATCAGGTATAAATTAAAAATAGGACCTGCAGCATTACCTATCATAGTAGCAAAACCACCAGATAGACCTAATGAAGAGGAGAACCATCGTTTTTTCGTTAAGTCAACGGATCCATTAATTACATCTCTGTATACTAGAATAGCCAAACAAATAAGGATAGCAACAGCAATGGAGGTTCTAAATTCATCATCGTTTACATATTTACCAACAAAAACAGCTAAGGCAATTCCAATAATGGCCCAGGGAAGAAGTTTCTTTATGTATTTCCATTCGGCACTTCTTCTGTAATAAATTACAGCAAAGGTATCGCCAAATATTAAAAAGGGTAGAAGTATTCCCACAGAAGCCATTCCACCATATAAATGGGCTAAAATAGGAATGTTTATCATTGCAAATCCTTTTAATCCACTTTTACTTAATCCTGCAACAAGTGCGCAAAAAATAGTTATCCACCATGTGGTCCAATCTGTATGTAAAGGATTTAATAATGCTTCCATATAAAAAACAAAGGAAAGCTTTATTTATGAAAATGCCTAAGAATTCATTTTTTTTAAGATGTTTATTGAAAAAGGAGGGAGTAGAAATAAAAAAATGCTGAATTTCTAAAAGAAATCAGCATTTTATCTGTAGCCCCAACTGGACTCGAACCAGTATCTATTGTTTAGGAAACAACTATTCTATCCCTTGAACTATGGGGCCATCCCTTAATGTGGGTGCAAATATAAAAAAAAAGTGGAAATCTAGCCCTAGAAAATGGTATAAACCAAAAAACCCCGCTGATAAAGCGGGGTTTGGACTCTTGCGTACTAATTATAGTGAAATATCGTTATGCCAACTTTACATTAACCGCATTTAATCCTTTTCTACCTTCTTTTAATTCAAAGGTAACGTCGTCGTCTTCCTTGATTTCATCAATAAGACCAGTTACATGTACAAAATACTCGTTGTTTGAGTCGTTGTCTTTAATAAATCCAAAACCTTTTGAATCATTAAAGAATTTTACTTTTCCTTCTTTCATAATAAAATTAAATAAATACTATGGTACAAATGTATCATTAAAAGTTGGATATCAAATATAAATTTCAAAAAACATCATTTTTTTTTTGATTATTTTTTTTTGATTATAACAAATTGATAAATAGAAAGTAACGTATTTATTATTTGGATGCATATTATATATATATGAAAAATGGACGAATGAAATATAAAAGTAAAAATTTCACATTATCTGTATATAGTGCCTTTGTTCAATTTAGGTATGGATGTTGCAATATTATAAGAAAGCATTTCAAAAAGTATGGTATTGCTTATATAAACTTGGGTTTTGAGGAAATGGTTAATTACAAAATGGTAATTAATGGGGTGAAAAAATACAAAAATGTAGGATTTTAAAAAAAGGAGGAGCTATGTCTGTTCAAAATGCAAAAAATTTCATAAAAAAAGTACAAACTGATGCTGTATTCAGAAAAGAAATGTATCAGGTAAAAGGTGTGGAGGGATTCAACATATTTATGGCTGAAAAGGATTTGACTTTTGATGAGAATGAATTTGAAGATGCATATAATATGATGGTGCTTCAATGTCAGTTAGAAAAGGATCATGACGAACTAGAAAACGTTGTGAACCTGATTAAATTAATAGTTGCAGATAATAGATAATAAACATTTAAATGGAATCATTATGAGCTTAGGATTTAGACCACTTGGACATGTGATGGAGATTTTGGAATCAGTAGGATTACCAGTTTCATATAGTTATGAAGATTTAGTGTTCGTAGAAAATAATTCGTTATTGGTGCAATTTAATGATGCTAATGAAAAGCAACTTCTATTGTATTTTAATAATGATTTAGATGGTAAGGTTGCTAAAGAAATTGAATTAATATTAATGGATGCTGCAGTAGATAAGGGATTTCAGTTTATTAATTCTGGTAAGTACAAAATCCAACAAAAGGATGAGGCTAAAGAAGAATTGGAGTTGATTTTTTTGAATTAGATAATGGGGAAAGGTTGATGGATATAGTATATATGTGCTATATCCATCTCTTTCTTAAAATCTTTTGTCAGCCAGGCCAATTCCGTTAATTTTTCGGTACAGGTCTAAGGCGTAAATATCGGTCATGCCACTGATGTAATCTAAAACAGATTGCAGCTTTTCGTATGCACTAGCTTGCTGTGATACTTTGTATTGTTCCGGAATAAAGGGCAGAAGCATTTCTGAATATTTATCGTTAGGATTTAGAATGGCTCTTGAATACTCATGTAATAACGATCCGAGTATCTTAAATCCCGAAATTTCAATTTCTACCACTGAAGGATGTCTGTATATTTTTTGAAAAGATAATTTAGCGCAGTCTTTCATGGCTTTATTAGTTGTTCCATCCAAATATTTAGTAAGACTACCTTCAAATTCTCCAGCCATGATCTTATCATAATTACTGATAAAAACCTGAGTGCATTGTGCCACCAGTTTTCCAATTACCGAGGCTCTTATAAAGGCAATCTGTTCATTAATATCTGTTACTTCTTCGCTTACAGTTTCAATTCTTTCACGGGTTACTTTGTCTGTATCATCTGCCAAAAAGGACATTAAAATATCTTTGGTTTGTTGAGTATCTAATATTTTAAGTTTATGAGCATCTTCAACATCCATTATCTGATAGCAAATATCATCGGCAGCCTCTACAAGGTAAACCAAGGGGTGTCGGCAATAAACTCCGGGTTCTTTTTCAATTAAACCAAGTTCCTGAACAACACGATTAAACATTTCCTTTTCCGACTGAAAATATCCATACTTCTTTTTGGTTGTTTGTCCAGATGCATATGGATATTTTAGAATGGAAGCTACAGATGAATAGGTAAGCGAAAAACCACCTTTCCTTCTACCGTTAAACTGATGAGTAAGTAATCTAAATGCATTGGCATTACCTTCAAATTCGGTAAGATCATTCCATTCTTCATCTGTAAAATAATACTGACCTCTTAGTTTTTTGCCTTCGCCATCTTTAAAATAATGAGATAAAGCAGTTTCGCCAGAATGGCCAAAGGGTGGATTTCCCATATCGTGGGCTAAACAGGCTGTTGCTACAATGGAACCAATCTCATGTATCAATTCGTTTTCAAGTCCTTTTTTTGAGATCAAAAATTCTGTTATATTATGTCCGAGTGATCGGCCAACACTGGCAACTTCAAGACTATGCGTTAGTCTGTTATGTACAAAAATACTTCCAGGAAGTGGAAAGACCTGCGTTTTATCTTGCAATCTTCTAAATGGTGAAGAAAATATTAATCGGTCATAATCTCTTTGAAATTGAGTTCTATGATGTTTAGTGTCGTTTTTTCTATCTTCCTGACCTGTTCTTTTAACAGATAGCAATTGGTTCCAGTTCATAATTAATATATTACAGTTCGATAGTTTTTCATTTCTTTATCAAGCATTTTAGCTTTCCCATTTGTTACCTTATTCATCAGTTCCCAAAACCCTGCTCCATGATTTTTTTCTACGGTATGACAGAGTTCGTGTAATAATACACTATCTATTAAATGATCAGGAAGACGCATTAAATGTAAATTTAAATTGATGTTATTTACATGAGAACAGCTACCCCAGCGCGATTTTAAGTTTTTAATAAACACCCTGTTGTAATGGAAACCATGAATTTTAGCAAGTTGATGTAATCGATGTGGTAGGTAGTTTTTTGCAGAAACTCTCAAAGCTTCTTCAATACCATAACGAATATGCTCCTGAATGGTTGTTGATTTTACATCATGCTGGTGTGGATACTCCACAGATAATATGCCTTGTTGTAAATGAATTCTTACATTTTGAATAGGAGCTTTCTGAATTTTTAAAGCAAAGGAGCGGGTTTTAAACGCTGTGGATTCATCAAATATGGTCAGGTCATTTTCTTTTTCTTTAATCTTAGCCAGGTTCTCTAAAATCCATCTTCTGTTAGCATTCACAAAAGAAAGTGCTTCTCTGGGGTGTGTTGTTGCGGGTACAACAACTTTTATGGGTTCAAAAGGTTTGAGTTTAATGGACAGCCGTTTTGCTTTCTTACTCAATTGAAAAAACACTGGTCCAACTCCTTTTATTTCTACTAACTCCATGCATGCAAAGAAAGTGAATTAATAATGATTTTAAAACATTAGAGATGTGCTTTTATCGCTGGCTTTGCAATAAACCAAACCATTGATTAATAAATAATAGCATTTTATTTTGTTAGCTATTTCAAGTTATATGTTATTGTTAATATATAGTTAAATCACATCTAAGTGTTCAATAACATAAATATACAAATAAATAGATATAGAAATATAATTATATTTGCAGCTTTAAATTTTCCCATTATTGAGATAAAAAAATAACTATAATATATAAATCAAAATGAAGTACTTAATTGTTGGCGGTGTTGCGGGAGGAGCTACTACTGCAGCCAGGTTGAGAAGAATTGATGAGAAGGCTGAAATCATCATGTTTGAAAAAGGACCACATATTTCATATGCCAATTGTGGTCTTCCTTATTACATTGGAGGAGTAATTAAAGAGCGTGAAAAGCTATTGGTTCAAACTCCTGAATCATTTAGTGCTCGATTTAATATTGATATCCGAGTTTTTTCACAGGTAACTTCTGTTGATCCTCAAAAGAAGGAGGTAATAGTTAAATCTATTAAAACAGGAGATGTTTATACTGAGTCGTATGATAAATTAGTACTTTCTCCTGGTGCATCACCTGTAAAACCACCCATTCCAGGAATTGAGTTATCTAATATCTTTACATTAAGAAATGTAGAGGATACAGATAAAATTAAATCATTTGTTGATGATAAAACGCCACGTTCAGCAGTTGTTGTAGGTGCAGGTTTTATCGGACTTGAAATGGCTGAGAACTTGCATCACAGAGGTGTTAAAGTTTCAGTTGTAGAAGCAGCTCCGCAAGTGATGAATATGATGGATAGCGAGGTCGCCGCTCCTTTGCATCATCATTTTAAAGAAAAAGAAGTTGGTTTATTTTTAGAAGATGCAGTTAAAGAGTTTAAGCAAGTAGGTGATTTAATTGAGGTTTCTTTATCCAGCGGAAGAATTATTCAGGCTGATTTTATTATTCTTTCAATCGGAGTTCGTCCTGATACTACTTTAGCTAAAGACGCAGGTTTAAAAATTGGAGAAACCGGTGGTGTTTGGGTGGATGATTACCTTCAAACATCTGAAAAAGATATTTATGCAGTTGGTGATAGTATTGAGTTTCCACATCCAATTACAAAGAAGCCTACTATTGCATTTTTAGCCGGGCCGGCAAACCGTCAGGGAAGAATTTTAGCTGATAATATGGTTTACGGGCATAACCGTAAGTATAAAGGATCTATTGGAACTGCAATTGCCAAGGTATTTGATATGACTGCAGGTATCACAGGAATGACTCATCGTGGATTGAAAGCCGCCGGTATTAAACACGATTGTACCATCGTTCATGCTGGTTCACATGCAGGCTATTATCCGGGATCTATGCAAATGATGCTTAAGATAAGCTTTGATCCTAAATCGGGTAAACTTTATGGAGGACAAGTGATTGGCTACAAAGGTGTAGATAAACGTTTAGATCTTTTAGCTACCGTAATTAAAAATGAAGGTACTATTTATGATTTACAAGAAATTGAGCATGCTTATGCTCCGCCATTTAGCTCTGCAAAAGATCCTGTAAATCAAGCCGGATACAATGCCGAAAATATTATCAAAGGATTATTTAAGCCATTATCACCGTTCAAATTTCATAAGCGAATTAAAAAAGAGTGTTTTGTATTAGATATTCGAACTCCGGAGGAGGTATCTATTGAAGCTATTGATGATGCAATAAACATTGAGTTAGATAAGCTTAGAGAGAACTTAGATCGTATTCCGAAAGATAAGAAGATAATGATCTATTGCGGTGTTGGTTTGCGTGGGTATGTTGCGGCTCGTATTTTAAAACAAAATGGCTTTGAAGATGTATACAATCTTTCAGGGGGTTTAAAGGTTTACAAGCAGGCAATGTCTGAGCAATCAAATGCCATATTCTTTTCAGATGTAGAACAAGATAAAAAGGAAGAAGTGGAAATGCCAAATATAAATGTAAAGGCCATGGCTGTTGATGCTTGTGGATTACAGTGTCCGGGTCCGATATTGAAATTAAAGGAAAGTATTGATGCTATAGATTATGGAGATCGTTTAGAAGTTACAGCAACTGACCCAGGTTTTTATAATGATGTAGCCTCGTGGTGTAAGGTAACAGGAAATCGTTTGGTAAAGCGCGAAAATAATGCAGGAGAAATTACTGCTATTATTGAGAAGTTTAAGAAAGATGTGGATAATAGTACCCTTCCAAAATCTAATGCTGACCATAAAACAATGGTTGTTTTCAGTGATGATATGGATAGAGCCTTGGCTTCTTTTGTCATTGCAAATGGTGCAGCAAGTATGGGCAAAAAGGTAACTATGTTTTTTACTTTCTGGGGATTAAATGTGATTAAAGATGTAAACCGACCAAAAGTTAAAAAGGATATGATGGGTAATATGTTTGATAAGATGATGCCTGGACATGCCGGAAAACTGAAACTTTCGAATATGAATATGGGAGGTATGGGACGTAGGATGATGAAGCTACGTATGAAAGATAAAAATGTAGATGCTCTGGAAACCATGATTCAACAAGCAAAAGAAAGCGGAATTAATATGATTGCTTGTCAGATGAGTATGGATATTATGGGAGTTCAGAAGGAAGAATTGATTGATGGTGTAAATATTGGTGGAGTTGCTAACTACCTTGAAGAAGCTGAACAGTCAAACTTAAATCTATTCATCTAATATTTGACTGATTTTTAGATTTATATAAGTTAAATTTTTGCTAGGTATTACATTTTGTAATCCCAGATTATTAATGTTAAACCACGAATTTCAAGACATATCTAAGAGATTCGTGGTTTTTTCTTTTTAATAATTTCTTTTGTCTGCTCCCCACATTAATTTGTTGCGTAAGGTTGCATAATAATTAATTCCAGGTAAGTCTATTAATCTAATAGAAAAAGGTGCTTTTTGGATGTTTAATTCCAATGACTGGTCAAAAATTTCACTTCTCGAATCCAATGTTGCTAAGTAAGTATCAGAGCGACCTTCAACTTTAAGAGTAATATTTAAATGATTTGGAACAACCATAGGTCGCACAGTTAAGTTGTGAGGAGCTATTGGTGTGATAACATGGCATTGGGCTTTGGGGTGAATAATAGGTCCCCCTACACTTAACGAATAGGCTGTTGAACCAATAGCAGTTGCAACAATTAATCCATCTGCCCAATAAGAATTTAAAAACTGGCCATCTAAATATGTATGAATACTAATCATTGAAGCAGAATCTCTTTTCTGAACCGCCAATTCATTTAGTCCTATATTAAGATCTCCAAAAAGATTGTTCTCGGTTTTTAATTGTAGGAGCTCAACTTCATTGATCTTATAATTTCCAGAAAAGATGTGGTTTATCGCATTATTAATATCCTCTTCTGAAATATCGGCTAAAAAACCAAGTCTTCCACTGTTTATACCAACAATCGGAATATTGGAATCTTTAACCAGAGTAATGGCATTTAGAATAGTGCCATCGCCACCAATGCTTAGAAACAAGTCAATTCCTTTTAGTTCATCGCTGTTTGCAAATACTTTAAATTCAAAGGCTTCAATATCAAATTTCTGAAATAGAAAATCATAAAAAGGCTTATAGATAATAATGTCAGCCTGATGATCTTTGAGTTTTTTAAATAGGCTGATACAACTATCTTTAAATAAGTCTGAAAATTGTTTGCCAAATATTGCTATTCGCATAAGTGATTTATTAGTAATAAATTGTTTTAGGTGATGTTGTTTTAATTTATGTGCTCAAAAGTAATCAGGTAATTTAGTGCAACAAAATAAAATATTAAAAAACTACATGGCTAGGTTAAGGTGTATATAAAAACCTTTAATGCCGATACTGTTAATTGCGTAATTTACCGATAAAACCTTGTCGTAATAAGTTACTAAATCAACGCCAATACCATAGCTGTATAAAAAGGAGTTGCTCAATGAATTAGTAATATTAGGGTGTTGTTTGTGTACATATCCTGCATCAAAAAATGGTTTTACGTAAACAGCATAGTGTAGTTTTGAAAACTGATTTAGATTAATAAAGTTGATATAGGCAGTTTTTGTTGGTATGAGTTCAAATAAAATTTTGTTTTTTACATAGCCGTAATTATCGCTTTCGATGACATTGTATTCAAACCCATTTAAAAATTCTTTATAACCTAGTCCGTTGCTAATTACAAAAGGGTTGTTGCTGTTTGAATTGGCAATTCCGCCCAAACTGGCACCATAATATAGTCGTTTACTGATTTTGCCGTATTGCTGAAAATGTAATTTTAAAGAAAAGTTGTTGATGTCGTTGTTTATAATGCCTAATCCGTTTCGGGCAATACTACCTTCAAACATATTTCCTTTTAAGGGATAAGTTTTCGAATCCCTTAAATCTAAATTGTACTTATATGCTATGGATAGGTAGTTTAAAAAGTTACTGCTATTGGCCAGATAATTAGGATTTAGCAAGGCAAGTGTATCTTTAATATTGTAAGAATTATAGCCTAAGGTAAGTCTGTGACGGTTAAAGAAACCATGACGATAGTGTAAATATAATTCTGAGGCAACTTGTTGTTCTATGAACGAGTTATTTGTTTTGAAATATATTGCTTTATTATCAAGTATACCATAAGAAACCTGGTTTTGTGCAGCATAATTAAATGAAGTTCCCCATCCCAGTTTATTGTTTCTTTTAGCCGACGAGAATAAGATTTCAACTTCGTTTAAATAGCCAACTCTTAATTTAAGTTTCAGAATTTCATTCATTCCCCTGAAGTTTTCTTGCTTCAGATATATTCCGTAGTTTATTCTGCTCCAATCACTATTATCCAGGAATGCGCTAAAGTTTCTGTCGGCATGTTCTAATAATGGCAGTACCCAGGTGTACCAGCGTTCATCTACCTTAACTACAAAATCAACTTCTTGATTATTAGGAAAGTTGTAGTTGATATATACGAAGTTAAAAAGAGACGTGTTTAATAAGTTTTGTCGGCTTTTTCCGATAAGGTCATAAAAATCAGATTTTGCAATTCTTTTACCCGTTTTAAATAAAAGCTCATTACGAATGATTCTTGATCTTGTTTTTTTATCACCTGATACCTTAATCGTTCTAACAAGAATAGTATCATTTATTTCAGAAAGATCTGCAGAGGGACTGTTATTAGAATATCCTTTATTGCCAGTGTATAAACATGACAAGAGTATCCAAAATATGATATGTAAACCAAACACCTTCAAAAGCTAACCTTTTTCAAAAACACACCTTATTAATGTCTTTGAAAAGCATTAAAAGAGTGATTCGTATTGAAGTAGGATCTCCAATTTTGAAAAACGTAATATTTTGCGGTTTACAAAGACAATCTAAACATCTAAATACCTGATTAGTGCGTCGTAATTTTTCTTAACAACTTCGTCAACAGTATTGTGCTCCGAATAGGATGCTGTTACTGTATAATCATATCTGTCAAATGCCCTTAAAACAGGACGAATATCTTCTCTGTTTAATTTAATTGTAATTGTTAAAGGTGAATTAGCATCTTTTTGGTTTACATAGAAACTAAGCACCTTTGTATCTGCATCTTCAATAATTTGAGCTATCTCAGAAATTGAATATTCATGGGCAGGCATTTCAATTTCAATAATTCCTCCCGGAGTATGCACAGCAATTAATTCAGCATAATTTTTTAATAAATCAGTTTGAGTAATCATACCCAAATATTCTTTATTTTCTGATAAAACTGGAATTACAGTAAGTTGCAGTCTGGACGCAATTTCAATTACGGTATAAATATGTTGGTTATAAAAAACATATGGTGCAGTAAGCGAAAGTTTATGATTACCAAGAGGTTCTTCTGGTTTATTTAAATCAAAAATATCAGTATCAGTTATTAAACCTAAAAATTCTTTATTGTTTACAATAGGCAAATGAGACACTCTAAAAACCTCCATCCAGTTTAGGGCATCTAGCCCAGAATCAGAGGTTTTCAGTGCAGGAACTATATCTGATATCAAATCTTGTGCTAACATACAATGTGTTTCAAGAAATACTCTTAACTTTGCTGCGGGATGAACTACTATGTTCGCCCCATTTTTTTATTACGACTTTGCTTAAATTTAGTTGCATATAAGTAAACAATCAAGTAATTGATAAGTTTATTTTTATATTTTGGATTAAAAAGCAAAGAATGTTGACTAAAATAAGGTTTTAATGACAAAACTGAGTGTAAATATTAATAAAGTGGCCACCCTAAGAAACTCAAGAGGTGGTGATATGCCAAATGTTGTAAAATCTGCTGTTGATGTACAGTTGTTTGGTGCAGATGGAGTTACAGTACATCCTCGTCCTGATGAAAGACATATTACTTACCAGGATGTTATGGATATTAAACCAATTATTAAAACAGAGTTTAACATTGAAGGGTATCCATCAAGAAACTTTATTGATTTGGTGAAAAAGGTAAAGCCTCACCAGGTAACCCTTGTACCTGATCCACCAGAAGCTATAACTTCTAATGCAGGATGGGATACAATCAAAAATAAATCATTCTTACAGGAAATTATTTCAGAGTTTAGTGAATATGGAATTCGTACATCTATATTTATTGATAGTGATATAGATAATATTTCAAATGCTGCAGCCACAGGTACCGATAGGGTAGAGTTATATACAGAGCCTTATGCTGCTATGTTTGCAAAAGACAGAGAAACAGCTATTGCTCCGTTTGTTGCGGCTGCTGAAATGGCTAAAAAAGTAGGATTAAAAATTAACGCGGGTCATGACTTAAGCTTGGAGAACCTGAAGTTTTTCTCAGAAAGAATTCCTTTCCTAGCTGAAGTTTCAATTGGTCATGCTTTAATTTGTGATGCACTTTATATTGGCCTTGAAAGAGCAGTCCAGCTTTATAAAGAACAACTCAAACGATAATGTGTTGTTTATAAATGACGATGGAGTTGTTTAGTAAACATATTGGAAATGGTGATAGAAACCTGATTATTATACATGGACTTTATGGTTCATCAGATAATTGGTTAACTATTTCAAAATATCTTGAAGATATTTGTAATATCTATATTATCGACCAAAGAAATCACGGGCGTTCACCTCATTCTACAGAAATGAATTATGAGGTGATGGCTGATGATTTAAATATATTTATGCAGGATGCCAATTTACAATCTGCAATTATCATGGGGCATTCTATGGGTGGTAAAACAGCAATGCGTTTTGCTTTAAAATACCCAGATAAAGTAGATAAACTTTTGATTTTGGATATTGCACCTAAATCATATGGAGGTTTTAGTAATTATGCTAAAATAACCAATGATCATGAGAGCATTGTTAAAGCACTACTATCTGTGGAGCCAAAGGATTATAAATCCAGAAGTGAAATAGACAAATTTCTTAAGGATAAGATTCCTAATAATATGGTTCGTTCATTTCTGCTTAAAAATATAGGTAGAGCTGAGGATAAATCATTGTATTGGAAATTAAATATTAAAGTCATATCCGAAAATTTGCATCAGATTATGGATGGCTTTTCTGATATTGGAGATAAGCTTGTTTTTCCAGAGTCAAAAGATGTCTATTTAATCAAAGGAGCAAACTCTCCCTATGTTCAGGAGGAAGACCTGCAGCAGGTACGTCGTTTTTTCCCTTCAGCTCAATTAACTACAATACCTGATGCCGGGCATTGGCTTCATGCTGAACAAACGGAGTTATTTGTAAAGACAGTACGTTACTTTATTGCAAATTAAACAGTTCTTTTACCATAGAGTACACAGAGGTATTTCATAGAGTGATACGGAGTTTTATTCTTTGCTGTATCTATGTGAAGCGAAGTGACTTCTTGCTCTCTATGGTCAATGTTTTATTGGAGATGTTCTTCCTTGTGTCCTAATCCTATATTCTTGTTCCAGTGCCTATATCACTCTTTCAAAATACTCTGGTTCAATCAACGGTTTTCCCATAAATCGTAAGAGCAATTGAGCTGTAGCCAGAACATCTTTTTCACAGTATATGGCAATTCGTTCAAGATCTTTCTCTTTGTAATATACTTCAGCAACCTGGCTACCGTCAATATCATCTTTGGGAGAAGGAATATTGAATATTGTAGTTAACAAATTAAGTGAAGTATAGTGTTTATAATCTCCAAACTTCCATAAGTCCAGAGTATCTATAAATTTAATTTCCCAAGGTTTTTTACCCGCAATATTCAAACATTGAGGAAGCTTTAAGCCATTAATTAACATTCGACGAGCAATGTATGGGAAATCAAATTCTTTGGCGTTATGTCCGCACAGGTTATGGTTAGGACTTTTGCTCATAAAATGATCCAGCATATCTGAAAACTCCATCAACAATCGCTTTTCATCATCGTTGGCAAAGCTTTTTACTTTAAAGTGCATTTCACCTTTCACATGATGAATAATACCTGCAGAAATACAAACTATTTTCCCGAACTCAGCATAAATGCCGGCACGTTCATAAATGTCTGCAGGTGTTTCTTTGTCTTTTAAGAAGTAAGCTGCCTTTTTATTCCACAATTGCTGCATCATCTCATCCTGATCGGCATAATTTTCATACTGAGGAACGGTTTCAATATCAATAAAAAGAATGTTTTCGGGAGCTAACTGTTCAAGCATAATTAATTGGTTAGATTAAGATTTTGTTCAATATGTTGTTTCAATAGATTTATAGCTACTTTATTATTCCCACCCTGAGGAACGATTAAATCAGCATATCTTTTGGTTGGTTCAATAAATTGTAGGTGACTGGGTTTTACTGTTTCTTCGTAACGATCAAGAACTTGTTTTACATCTCTTCCACGTTCAATAATATCACGAAGAATAACACGCGACAAACGGTCATCGGCTTCGGCATCAACAAATACCTTTAAATTCATTAATTCCCTTAGTTTTTTATGACCTAAAATTAAGATACCTTCAACAATAACTACATCTCTGGGATTAATAGTAGTGGTGTCCTCACTTCGGGTACAAGTTAAATAGGAGTACGAAGGCATTTCAATGCTCTCATTATTCTTTAACCTCTTAAGGTGATCAATCAACAATTCCCATTCGATACTTTCGGGGTGATCAAAATTTAATTTCTTTCTTTCTTCCAACGAAATATTACTATTGTCTTTGTAATACGAATCCTGCGGAAGAACAGTAACTTCGCCTTCCGGAAGTTGTTCAATAATTTTTCTAACAACAGTTGTTTTTCCGGAGCCTGTTCCTCCGGCAATACCAATTATTAACATGTGCCCACTTTATTTTTATCTTTGTAAAGATAAGAATTGATTATTTGATGTATGTAACATATAGATAAGAAAATCTATAATAATCATTCAAAAATATAATTTACAGTATAACCTTTAATAAATAAGTAATGATTAAACACGTTGTATTATTTCAACTGCAAGAATTTGAATCGGCTGAAGCAAAAAATGCCAAGTTAAATGAAATTAAATCTGCACTTGAGGCCTTACCTCCAAAAATTAAGGAAATCAAAAGTTTAACGGTAGGTTTAAATGCTAATCCAGATGAGCAATATGATATTATATTGGAAGCGACTTTTAATAATTTGGAGGAATTAGATATTTATGCTAAGCATCCAGATCATGTGGCGGCAGGTGCTATTTTGAGAGCAGTATTGGAGAAAAGAGCATGTGTGGATTATGAAATCTAATCTTATAAAATATCAGAAATGACACTTGCTAAATATTCATTAATTGTTCTTTGCCTTGTTTTTATAGGCTGTGCTCCTAAAATTATTGAAGTAAAACCTGATAATGAAAATATTGATTATGTAGGTCGTATTAACTTTGATAATGTCTCAGAACCTGTAGTTTACTGGAGTGGTTCTGCAATTACTGTTCAGTTTAAGGGTAGTGACATTGCTGCCACTTTAAATGATGAACATGGGTTAAACTACTTTAATGTGGTTATTGATCAGGATTCTGTTTATCCTCTAAAATTAAAGCAGGGTGTTCTGAAGTATAATCTGGCAAAGGGATTGGAACCGGAAAAAACACATACCATTTCATTGGTAAAACGTAATGAGTGGATTACAGGACAAACCGGATTTTTAGGTTTTACCATTGCCGGAAAATTAGAAAGCTTGCCAGAGAAGAGTGGCCGACTAATGGAGTTTTATGGAAACAGTATTACTGCCGGATATGCTATTGAAAACTTAACAGGAGGAGATAGTCCTGATAGTACCTATACCAATAATTACAAAACTTATGCGGCATTAACGGCGCGTCATTTTAATGCAGACATACATTGTATTGTACGCTCAGGTATTGGTATTAACGTAAGTTGGGATCGTCCGATTATGCCAGAAATATGGGATCGTTTAAACCCTGCTGATTCAACAAGTAAGTGGGACTTTTCACTAGCCATACCAGATATTGTTGTAGTGAACCTGATGCAAAATGATAAATGGATTGTTAACCTTCCGGATAATGGGGAATATCAATATCGTTTTGGAGACACTACTCCAGACAAAGACTTTATTGTGAATGCCTATGCTCACTTTGTTAAAGGGATCAGAGATCAATATCCTGAAACAGCAATTATATGTGCATTAGGCAGTATGGATGCTACTCAGGAAGGATCGGAATGGCCCGGATATATTGAGGAAGCAGTTGCTTTGTTAGATGATTCTAATATCTATACGCATTTCTTTCCTTTTATTGAGAAAGGAGGACATCCAAGAGTGGAGGATAATAAAAAAATGGCAAATAGTTTGATTCAGTTTATTGATGAAAACATAGAGTGGTAAGATAATATCACCTTAATACTTAAAAAGCCTTATGAATTTATGTGTTACAAATTCATAAGGCTTTTTTTCGTACAATTCATACATTAAGTTATTGTAGCACCAGATTAATATTCTCAGAATTATACTTTATGATGCTTTATTGTTTTTCTTTTTTGTGATTTTTCTGAAACCTTTTTTTTGATTTATCAGTTAGAGATTAGAATTGATCGACTTATGTAAAATAATTATTAATTCTTTCAAATGTCTTAAAATTACAAATATAGAAACTTAAAAAATAATATATCTTCGCCGCAATTAAGGCTTAGCAAGGTATTTAATGGGGAAATTAAATTAGAGGTATTTGTGATAATGATTATGTTGGATCTAGTGAGATGAATAAAAAAAAATAAAAGCCAAAGTATTTAGGGATCAAATAATTCAGCTACAAACGGTAAGTAAAAGATCGTCTTGTATAGGATAGGTATGAACCTGATGTACTAATTATCAATAGTTAGATACTGGAGTGAGAAGTTTAGAACTGTTGGTTTTAATAAACGAGGTTCAATAAACACTTATGGATTAAGAAACAATAAAAAAGTATATAATATGAAGTTATTTAGAATTGGTTTTATACTGATTACCTTTTTAAGTGTAATCTTGTTTGAACGATGCGTATCTGATACCATCAATCTCGATGATGTTCCTGATGAGGCCAATAGGTCTTATACCATCGATGTTCCGGGAATGCGAATTCAAGGTACAGCCATGGAAATATTTGAGGAATTGGATGTCGATTCAATTATTGAAGTAGATGAATCTGGTTTGTTTTGGTTTTATTATGATGAAGAATTTGTTCAGGATTGGAATAATATGCTAGCTCTGAATGAAATTTCAAATAGTTTCTATTACGATATGTCTTCATATTTGGGGGGCGTTTTGCCAGGACCATCTGTAAGATTAACAAATGAAGAAAGTATTGTTTTAACAGATGAAGAAAACGTAAGATTAGATACCGTTATGTGGAAATCCGGAGCATTTAATTTTACTTTTGAAACTTCTTCACCAGCTATTGATTCTGTAATTATTACCATTCCTCAATTGTATATTAATGAAGAGATATATACTGATACCATTGTAGGGGCTAATCTTAATAGTAATTATTCCATCGATTTGACGGATACTTATATGGATTTTACTAAGTATAGCGGCGATGTAAATAGTATCAACCTAATTACAGATGTAATTTTTGCAGAAGATGCCAGTTTATACTCTACCGCTACTTTATCCATGTCTTATGAAATGAAAGATATGGGATTAGAAAAAGCAATCGGGTATTTTGGTTCAAGGACTATCTCAGATGATGAGAAGACTTTAGATTTTGATGCTTTTGATAATAATTTTCTTTCTACCAATGTTGTGCTAAAAGATTTAAGGTTAGAAGTAATTGCTGAAAATACTTTTGGTATTCCTATGGAAATTAATTCAGGTAATATTGTTTTTACTAATACCGATACTAATGAAGATGTAGATATCATTATTGAAGATGGAAATAATATTATTGATCTTGATAATTATATAGATGGATCGTCTGTGATACCAACAGAAAAGATTGAGATTAACACAGATAATTCTAATTTGGAGGATTTATTAAATATTAATGAGTTCGCACCCAATAAAGTAGGTTCACACATTCAGATTATAGCCAATCCGGATGATGCTGATTTGAATTACTTTTTAACAGATACAAGTAAAGTAAAAACAACCATAAGAATGAATGTTCCATTATGGTTTAAATCTAGTAATTACAGCAGGTCTGATACAATTGAATTTGATTATAATGCAGATATTGATGACAAGGAGGACGAGCCATTATCGGACAAACTGGAAACCCTAACTGCGAATTTTAATGTAGAAAACGGACTGCCTTTTGATATCAGATTTCAGATTTATTTAACAGATAAAGATTATTCTATTGTAGATCAGCTTTTTTCTTCTGATGAAGAATTACCATTTATTGAATCTGCAAAATTAGATGATCTGGATCGATTAACTGAAAGTACAATTTCTTCTTTCAAAGCAGAAATAGATAATCAAAAACTAGAAACCTGGAGTGAAAGTGATGTTAAGTATGCCATTGTAAGAATTATGGCAGCTACTGATGATGAGGATTATGTAAAGCTTGGTGAAGATAATTTTATCAATCTCACCATGTCGTTTAATGCTGTAGGTAAACTAGGAGAATAATATTCAAACGATTAGATATCATGATAAATAAATTAAAAAATATAAAAGTACTATATATTGTTGTTTTGTTTTTGACAACATATAATACGGTCTTTTCTCAGAACTCGAACTTGTTGTATTATTTCGAAAATGTTCCGCAAACAAATTATACAAACCCTGCAATGTTGCCAAGAGCAAATACTTTTTTTAGTTTGCCGGGATTAAGTAGTATTGCCGTTGACTTTAAATCCGATATTGCTGCTAAGGATCTTTTACAAAAACATAACGGAATATGGGTTCAACCTTTAGATGCAGCTTTTGATTACTCTAAGTTTTATAAATCATTTGGTAAGTCGGCCTCAATTAATGCAGGTCTTGCTTATGCACCAATTTATTTCGGATTCAGAACAAAAAAAGGATATTTTACTTTCTCGATGCAGGAAAAGATAAATGCTAAAATTTCCTTTCCTAAGGATATGTTTAAAATTGCAGAAAAAGGATTTGAAAATGGAGATGTACTTGATTTAAAATCTTTAGATGCTAAATTGATGGCCTATCATGAGATTTCAATAGGATATGCGCGACAAATAGATGAAAAGCTAACAGTAGGAGTTCATTTTAAACCTTTGTTTGGAATCGCAGCATCGAAGATGAAATATAATAGCTTGTCCATTAAAAATCATGGAACCTCATATAACTTAAAAGTTGATGGAGATATTTATTCTTCGGTACCATTTTTATCGGTTACAACAGATGAGGATGGATATCCTGATGAAGTTGAAATGCAGGATGATCTGGAAGGATCTGATATTGCTTCTCAAATAACTCCCGATTTTTCTAATTTCGGTTTAGCTTTTGATCTTGGAGCCGTGTATGATTTTAATTCATCTTTTACCTTTTCGGCAGCCTTAAATAATTTGGGATACATTAGCTGGAAAAAGAATCTGAATTCTGTTTCTGCAAATGGAATCTATGATTTTGAAGGTCCGGATGTAGCTGTTACTGAAGTTGAGAATATGGATGAAGCTTATGAGGATATTCTGGATGAAATTAAGGATGTAATGGAGGTGAAGAAAGAAGGTAAAAGCTTTAAAACTGGATTAGCTCCTGAATTAATGCTTGGTGCTGCTTATCATGTTAATCATGTAATTGATTTGGGTTTTCTTTCTAAGAGTACATTTGCAAAATATAACTTCCGACAGGAGTTTGTAGTAACAACAAACTTTAATTTATATAAAGCTTTAAGTGCAAATTTTGGATATAATTATGAAATCAAAGGCTCCTCAGATTTAGGTTTAGGATTAGCTTTAAGAGGAGGTCCTTTTCAGGTATATTTAATGGCAAATCATATTCCTTTCTATTATGATAAAATTGAATCAGATGGAGACGAATTCACAGTGCCAACCAAATCAGAGTCTTTTTCTTTGATGCTTGGAGTCAACTTTGTTTTAGGCAAGCATGGAAATAAAAACAAATCGATGATCGATTAACAAATTAATAATTTTATAACCTGACAGGTTTAGAATGCCTGTCAGGTCTGTTAAACGTAATATATTCACGTTTTTGCAGAACGATTAGATTTTCCAAGCCGTTCAAATTTCTTCATTTTAGCCTTATGTTAAGAAGCTAACAAAAGCTTTGTAATTAAGGGTTTGATTTATATGAAGAAGACAGGCGTATTTTTTATTTTATTGGTTGGTTTACTTTTTAATAATTGCCTACTTAAGGGTGAAAAAATAGAAATATACAGCCAGCTAAATTATTATACTACAGAAGAAAAAATCACCGTAAATTTTGATTTTGCATCAAATTCAATTTATTCAAGCCTTAAGATATTTAACAAATCTGAAGAATTGGTTCAGCAGAGTATAACTGGTTCTAAATGCAAAGCCTCTTTCTCGTCAACTAATGTTCCTTTAGGAAACACCTCTCTTAAAATTCAACTTCTTTCAAAAGATTCAGCTAAAGATACTTCTATTGTTGTTATAAAGCTTGAACCTAAGGCCAACGAAGTAAAAATGAATCTGGAAACAGGAAGTTTAATTGTTGATGGTTTACCATTTTTCCCTTTTGGTTTTTATTGTGGTACCGTTGGAAACTTACCAGAGCAGGAGGTTGCCGGTGGATTTAATTTGATAGGTCCTTACCAGAGTAATATGCCCGATGGATTACCTGAGCGTAGAGCTTATATGGATCGATGTGCGGAGTTAGGCATTAAGGTTCAATATGGAGTAAATGGATTAATAACCCGAGTTCGATATAAAATTATTGGCCCAGACCGCTTATAAATAATGAGTTTCAATGAATATTTGTGAAGTCATAGCGGGCTATGTCAAACAAATATGAAGAAGAAAATCGTTGTTTATATGTGGCTTTCTATTAATAAAATACTAATCTACTTCGTTAAATTCTTCTACCATAGCTCGCTATGCAAAAAGAATTTGCCTTGTATATCAGCATTTTAATAAAATCTGAGCTCTTTAATTTTAATCGAACTCGGGTTAATAGGAGGGGAACTGGTTAGGTTTTACAGCAACTGATGTTACTTTTACTATAGACCTAGGCTTGGCTATGGAGATGAATAGTATTATACCGCATTTTTTAAGTGATGCCAATAGTGGAATATTTTTACCTCGTGAGGTGAGTGTTCTGATTTCTGATGATGGAGATCATTATACAACAGTAACAACATATACCAATAAATCTGTTTCAAAAAGGGGTGAACCTTATTTGGTATCAATGCCAATAGACTGCCATAAAAAAGCTTGATTTGTGAGATTCGTAATCAAAACATTCGGAAAAATTCCGAAAGGCTATCTTTTTAAAGGAACAAATTCGTGGATGTTTATGGATGAAGTAATGATTAAATAGAAACACATATACAAAGCACACATAGTTAGGTTACCGGAGTAACAGGTATTGTTTACAATGTCTTTACTCCGTTTTTTATTTATAACCAGCCAGACAAGTTTTATCAAAAACACCAATGATATAACCAGATGTATCTGTTTTAAGTTAATGTACAGCATTCTAGTTGCTTATTGCTTATAAGCCTTATTAATTGGAAAAATGTCATAAAATTCATCTTGATTATACGCGATTATTTCTTCATTTTGTGTTTAGTTTCGTACCGAATTATAAAAATCAATAAATAACATGTCATCTACTTTAATAACAACTTCTATTCTTATATTAATTCTGCTGTTTCTTTATTATGTACCATTCCTGTTATGGTTAGCCACAAAATCTTCGGGAGTAAAATTTGGACTCATAGAATTGGTATTAATGCGCTTAAGAAAAGTTCCTCCTGCACTTATCGTAAAATCATTAATCACAGCAAAAGAAGCAGGTATTTCAGACATTGATAAGCATATTTTACAAGCTCATTTTCTTGCAGGAGGAGATGTTACTAATGTAATTCAGGGGTTGATAGCTGCAAAAAAAGCAGGTTTACATCTGTCTGTCGAAAAGGCTTGTAAAGCAGATTTATCAGGAATAGATATTGTTGAAGCTGCGGAAACTGTTTCAAAGAAACATCATTCAAGAAATGAATAAGACAGAGATCACATGCCGTAATTTTCTACCGAACAATAATACACCAATCTTGTTTTGTTTCAGAATAATTAATGGTGTATGCAAAAAGTATTGGTTATAAACGGAAATCCTGATCCGGAAAGTTTATCGGGAGCAATGGCAAGGGCCTATAAACAAGGAGTTGAAAAAGTAGGAGGTACCTGTAATATGATACATTTACATGAGCTGAAATTTGATCCTATTTTGCATTATGGATTCAGAAAAAGAATTCCTTTTGAACCCGACTTGGAGATGGCGCAACAAGCTATTAAGGATTGTGCACACCTGGTTTTTATTTATCCCGTATGGTGGGGTACGTATCCTGCACTTTTAAAAGGATTTATTGACAGGGTATTTATGCCGGGATTTGCATTTAAAAGCATTGAAAATTCTGTGCATTGGATTAAGTTATTAAAGGGTCGTTCTGGTCGTATTATTGAATCAATGGATGCACCCATGTGGTTTTATGAAGATGTATATCAAAGTCCGGCAAAAAATTCATTGTCAATTGCTGTTATGAATTACTGTGGTATTAAACCTGTTGATTATACGGTTTTCAGACCAATAAAAGGATCAACGCATGAAGACAGACAAGCCTGGATTTCTGAGGTTGAAGAACTGGGAAAAACAGACTTTAATAATTTAACAGAAAAGAGCATGCAAAAGAAGTAATGTATTCCTTCTTAAAACAAATAAGATTTCGATACCAAATAAAAGAGGCTATCTTAAATTAAGGTAGCCTCTTAATGCTATGTAATTGATACCAGTGTCCCCTTTTATTGTTATTAGTATTGGTTGAAACGAGTTGATAAAATCACACTTTTGCGTAATACACCACTCAAGTTAAGGGATTTTATTATAAAAGTCTACTTTATTTATCTGTTCCTTGCTCCCTGTTCCCTTTTTCTTTCTTCTCTTGCTGACGCACGATTGTATCGTGTGACTCCACTACTCTGCCACTACAAGACTTTATATTTTAATACGCGATGAAATCGCACACCAACGTGACTCAACTTGAACATGGCATCTATTCATTTACATTTTACTTCTCCTTTTATATTTCTTTTTTATTATTACAAATAACTTTTTGATCCTCGGCTGAAGGATTAGTGTATTAAAGTGGTATATTCGAGAGTTTAATTATAGGTAACACAAATGTATTAAGCACATTAATTAAAAATGTTCAATGTTAGCCAAGAAACAAGTGAAATCATAAGTGGGAAAAAAGATATTTTATTTTGATAAAACATCGCAATGGAATAAGATTACTATTTTTCTATGACTGATTTTAAACTATTTAAATACCACGTTAATTTGGAAATTACTTCCGTGTAATAAGCAGGCAGTAAATCAATAAACTATGAAAAATCTATTTTCTTTAATCCTAATCATCTTTTTTTTAGGATGCTCAAGTTCCAATGAGTCTTTAAAATTAATATATGTTAAGGGCGGACAGAGCTATTCCGATACAATTATTGTAGACCATTTAATTAATGCAGAAGGAAAATTACAGACGGAGTTTTTAAGACAAGTATCTTTTGAGCGTATTGATTCATTTTATTTTTTAAATAATAATCCAGATAAGGTTCGTTTTTATTCAAAGCCCGTCGAATTAGATTTTACGAAACAGATTAAAGAATACTCTCCAGAATATTACTCACTAGCCACCGTTTTTTATATTGATAAAGCAATTAACTATTACACCTATGTATTTAATCATAAAATTGACTTTAATAACTGGGAGGATTACAGATCAATTAAAGTGTTACTGGGTAATTATGCGCTTTTAAGCCAGCCTAATCAATATGTACTGGAAGATAAACAATTGTTTTCGCCTTCTATTTTTTATCATGAGATTGGGCATATTGCCTTTTGGTCATTAGAGGATCAATTAGGAATAAAGTTTAAAGGCTTAAGTCCGTTACATGTAGGATTAATGGAATATTTTACAGTTTCTTTATTTAATTATCCAATTGTTGGTGAACTAATTTTAAAGAAGGCCGAAAGAAATGCTTCACATCTGTATACATATCCTCAGCCTGATTCAATGAAATTGCGCAGAACCTTTGAATTATTAGAGGAATCCTTTCCGATAGAGATGGCTGACACAAATTCGTTTATTAGCAAATACAGTAAACTGTCTTTGATACAATATGATAAAGTTTTGGATACACATGTTGATAATCATAGAGGAGGATTTTTATATACAAGCACATTATGGCGTATTCGAGAACAAATTGGACAGGAAGTAACAGATAAACTAGTGGCCGAAACAATCTTGAATCTGAACCACTACATGACTAAGCGATTAGGATTTTATAATTTGGATAATGATGAAAAGAAACAAGAAAAAATTATGTGGTACGATTTGTATTATGGACTAATCCAAAAAGATAAAGAACTGTTTGGTGGTAGAAATGAATCTATAATTGCTGCTGAATTTAAAAGAAGTAATTTTCCAATTGAAAGAATAAAAAATATAAATAAATAATTATTGCACAATGAAGTCGAGGGACGGTGGAGAATGTTTTGTTAAAAGAAATGCCAATGGAAAACAAACTTTTATATAATATCGAAGTTTAGATAATTTCAAGAATTTCGTTGATATTATTATGAAAAACAGGCTTTATGCTGCAAGATATAAAGACTTAAATGACCCGATGGAAGGGGCATATTATTATCCCCATGGTCAACTATCAAATAATTTTAGAGAAAAGTTACAGAACGATAAAAAGGAATTAAGAATATGTTCACTGTCAAGAACGAATAGTAATGAATTGATGTGGTTACCATTATACAAATGGTCAACGAGGTATAGCTATAGGAGTTGAAATTGATAAAAGTAAATATATTGTTAAACCTATAAGCTATGATGGAGTTGCGTCACTTAAAAACGAAGATTTTACAGATCAAACAGCCATAGAAATACTTTGTCACAAATTAGAAGTTTGGAACTATGAACAAGAAGAAAGAGTTTTTATTCGGGGTAAGTACTACATTAATGTAATTCCTAAGACTATAATAACAGGTAGGGCAATGAGTAATTATGATTTCGGATTTGTGAAAGAACTAGTATATCATATTAATCCTAACATTGAAATCATAAAAGCTGAAAAAATTATGAGATAGTTAATATAGTAATAAGCAAGCAGTACCACAATTATTGTGTATTACAAAGTAAAGGAGTTTCTTATTTAATTAGATAAATAAGAAATTGTTGTAGATGGAAACGGATTACTACTCTTTGCTGTCGCACAATTGCATCGTGTGATATTACCTCTCTGCCATTGCTGGACTTTTTTAATTTAGAACGCGATGAAATCGCGCACTAGCGTGTGGGGTTTACTTTTTATCTGGAAAAACTTAACGAACGAAAATCAAAGATAAAATCAAAGTCTTGGAAAGAATATAATTAGAATCAAATAATCAATTATTTCATAGAGTTTTGAAAATGAAGAGAACATGATACTATAATACAAATTTTCTAAAAAACATAAAATGAAGAAAACCAAACTTAAAATAACATTAGTAATTATTACGGTTCTTATGGCTATAGCTTTTATAGCTTTTGATTATGTTGGAACAAGGCTTATTGTTGATGTTAATGGAGGGATTTATCATTTAAAAAATACGAGTAGAAGTAATCCAGACAATGTGTTAACCAATATGGGATTGAGAAACGAAGCTTTCTCTGTACAAGCTGAAGAAGATATTTCAATACAATGTATACTTGTAAAATCAAACTCAAAACATCCGAAAGGAACTGTAATATTACTTCATGGTATCAGGGGGCGTAAGGAGCATTTTTATCATTTGGCGAAACAACTAGCCGATAGCAGTTATCATTCTGTTTTGGTTGATTTAAGGGCTCATGGACAAAGTGGTGGTGAATTTTGCACCTATGGATACAAAGAAAAATACGATATCAAGAAGATTGTTGATTACCTGAAAGAAAGAGAGGATATCAATCAGAATATAGGAATCTGGGGACATTCATTAGGAGCTGCAATAGCCCTGCAATCTATGGAAATTTGCCCCGAGATTAAGTTTGGTGTTATTGAAAGTACCTTCTCCGATTTTAAAAATATTGTTCATGATTATTCAACCCTTTATTTTGGATTTGATATTCCCATTCTATCAGATTATCTGATTTACAGAGCAAAGTCTGTGGCAGATTTTAATCCTGATGAGGTAGTTCCATACAAATCATGTCAGCATATCATGCAACCTGTTTTTATGGCGCATGGAGATAAAGATGACAGGATTAATATTGCCTATGGAAAACTGAATTTTGAGAATGTTAACAGTCACGATAAGGTATTTGTAGAGGTGAAAGATGCCAATCATGTTAATTTGTGGCAAGTAGGAGGAATGGAGTATAAGCATAAAGTCTTCGGCTTTTTAAATAGAATAGCTGCTAATGCTGATGTTTCTATTGATTCAAAATTATAGAAAACGAAATTGAATAATAAGCATTATACATAACTAAACACTTAAATGGAATACACAAAAGCTACAGCGATAGATTATTTTTTCAATAAAATTAATGCTAAAGAAATGGAGTTTTCGGCAGTAAGAAAAACTTTGGAATGTGATGGTTTTGATAAGGATGATATTAATAACCCGAGTTCGATATAAAATTATTGGCTCAGACCGCTTATAAATAATGAGTTTCAATGAATATTTGTGAAGTCATAGCGGGCTATGTCAAACAAATATGAAGCAGAAAATCGTTGTTTATATGTGGCTTTCTATTAAAATACTAATCTACTTCGTTAAATTCTTCTACCATAGCTTGCTATGCAAAAAGAATTTGCCTTGTATATCAGCATTTTAATAAAATCTGAGCTCTTTAATTTTAATCGAACTCGGGTTAATACTATTGTACGTCAGGTTGATAAACAGTTAATTAAGGCTGAAGAACTTCGTGCTTCCTATGCATTGGGTAAAAACCTGTTTTATGGAGGTTTATTTTTGGCATTGGCAGGAACGTTATTAACGATTGGTACTTATACCGGAATAATAAATATTGGCAACAGATTCTTAATAGCATATGGTCCTATTGCAGCAGGATTAATTACAGCCATTGCAGGTAAGGCAAAAATGAACAGGTTTTAGTTGTTATTCTGTTATATTGCGAAACAAAAATTAGTAGAAAATAATTATGAACAATGTTATTGTACAAAACCTGTTTGAGTTATGGAAGCATATTGGCTCCTTAACAGGCAGGTTAACAGAAACAACAGAATATGTTGCGGTTTCAATGGATGGGTCTGATTGGCCTAATAGAATTTTTGACGTAAAATGCAGTACCAAGCTAATTGACGAAGTAGTTAAGCTTAGTAATGCGAATCAACTTCCTAAAATGATCACTATTTCTTATACTGATGATTTTATGGATAGAGCAGACTTTGAATTTCGCTTTGCTCAAAGAAATATGGCTTTGGATATGAGTTTAATGGCAGAAGGAGAAATCGTAAACTCTCAAATTACCAGGGTGCAAACGGAAGAAGATGCCGTTAATTTTGCCAACACGGCTTCAAATGCGTTTGGATATAAGGTTGATCCTGATGTAGTTTCAATTATTGCATCAAAGTCCCAAAGCACAGAATTGTTTATTTATAAAGATGACGATGAATGCCTAGGTTGTGGTATTGTTTATTTTGATGCAAACAATAATGCAGGTTTACACATGATAGGCACCATTGAAAAGGGAAGAGGAAAGGGTATAGGTAAAAGTATGACAGAATGGTTATTACATGTAGCTAAACAAAATAATAGTAGGTACTGTGTTCTGAATGCTTCGGCAATGGGTGAACCAATATATACTAAGCTTGGATTTAAACCTTATGGTGAATTAAGGAACTACCAAATTGTTAAAGACTAATTAGTATAGGTACTATTATATTTTTCAATCAAACTATAAATCCAGAAAACAATGAATAATTTTCTAAAGCATATTAAAACTGAAGTTTATGATCAATTGGGTTATGATATAGAAAATCTGGAGCAAGAGATGGAGAGTGCAGAATACGATGCATGCAGGTTTAATTTAAGTGGAAGAAATATCATTTGTCGGAATGCCAAAATAACACCCAAAAAAGCAGGTCAGTTTGTCACCTTCTGGAAGCGTAAAGAGAATCAACCGATTGAACCTTTCAATGAAAATGATCTGTTTGATTTTTTTGTGGTAAACGTTAAAACAGGAACTGAGATTGGGCAGTTTGTATTTCCAAAGACTGTACTCATCCAAAAGGGAATACTATCAACTCCTAAAAAAGAAGGCAAGAGGGCATTTCGGGTTTATCCAAAATGGGATATAACAAAAAGTAAGCAAGCTCAGAATACCCAGCAATGGCAATTGAATTATTTTTTCAGAATTGATATGTCATCTGATTTTAATAAAGTTAGGGAATTGTATGCTTTAATATAATGACTTGTTTTTATGATATACGAAATAGATAATCCTTATTGTTTAGACAGAAAGATTTTAAGGAATCTAGGTAATAGTTTATCAGATTCAAAATTATTTGGATTAAAAGAAATAGGTAGTTGTTTGTATAGTTTAAAACAGATAAAATCCAAATCAAATAATATTTCTATAAAAGATAATGCGCGCTGTAATTTTGAATTGTTTGAGAATGGTCTCGTGCTAAGAATTAATGATGTTCAAAGGTTTTATGTTATAGCACTTACTTCTAATCAAAATATTCGTGTGGATATATTTGAAGGAATGAAAACTATCAGTTTGTCGTGGTTGGGAATAATCATGAATTTAGTTGGAGTTAGTAGAAAATATTTAGAAGAGCACTGGATATTCAGAAGGATGTTTGTGTACGAAAGATTTACACTTAGAATAGAAACAAAAGAAGAACTGATTATTTTGAATTCTACAGGGAGAAATTTCCCAACAGCAGTTAAATACTTTAATAGGAGTATATTTAAAGATTCAATTACTATTTATGAAAGTGCCTGAAAATTACAGCAAGGTGATAACTATTTAGGATTTATTCCATAATTATAATTCACAATATAGATCTTCTTTAAAAAGGAGATAAAATTTATATTTTGACCATTTACCATATTAACCCCAGAGGGGATTATATGTTTGTAGAATAACAAATTGGAATAAAACGACTCCAGCGGAGTCGAACATCATTTCAAATATTGTGAGATCAACATGAAAACATTTATTCAACTTCAATATCTAATTTTATCTTTAGTCTAAGTGCTAGACTAAAGGCCTTTACCTTTTATCCTTTCTCCCTATTCCTTTACTATATGGTTTAAAAATTAGAGTTATAGCGCCATCCCTGATCGTCGTGATATACCATTTGTTTGGTCATACCACCATCTACGGTAATATCTTGTCCGGTGATGAAACCACTTTTCGGATCGCATAAAAACATTACGGTGTTAACAATATCGTCAGGTTTACCCACTCTGCCTACTGGATGTTGGCTGGCATCAGATCCAACCAATGTGGAGTCTGTAGTATCAATCCAACCCGGCGAAATAGAATTTACCCGGGCTATTCCAGAAAGTGTAACTGCCATAGCATGGGTAAGCGCACTTATTCCGCCTTTGGCTGCCGAATAGCTTTCAGTATCCGCTTGACTCATCATACTTCGGGTAGAAGAAATATTTACGATGCTAGCCTGGCTGTTAAAGTGATCTTTAAACAACTTTGTCAATAAAAACGGTGCAGAAACTCCAACTCGTAATACATAATTAAAGTCATCGTATGTACATGAATTAATTCCTCCTTTACTAATACAGGCATTGTTAATCAGATAATCAATCTTACCATATTCAGAAATCACTTTGTTTGCAAATTGAATCAACGTTTTTTCCTCCGCAATATCACCCACAAAATAATCGTTATGCTCTATATCAATAGTACAAACTTTAACACCCAGCTCCTTAAATGCATTGCATATTGCTTTACCAATACCTTGAGCTCCACCAGTAACTACGGCAATTTTTGTCTTATCCATGGTTATTATTCTACCTAAAAAATACTGCGACTAATATACTAACGATTGTGTAATGTAGCACATTTATAATGGGCGTTGGGTTGATGATTTTCCATGAATTTTATCATAAAAAAACTGCCTCAAATGAAGTAGCGAAGTGTCTTGTTTTGAAGTAATTTCAATGTGTTCTAACCCGAGTTCGATATAAAATTATTGGCTCAGATTTTAATTGAATTCAGGTTAATAATATACGAATATAGATTCGACTCCGATAAAGTCCTTTTATACCTATTTGTTATTTTATAAACATGTAACCCGTTGGAGTTAGTGTAGGGGAAAAAGTTAAAATCCCATGGCATCCAATACTTTTGCCTGAGCCATTCTGTTTTTTCCAGAGAATGGATAGCAATGATATGAATCGCAGGGTTATAATTCAATTCAATAATACTGTGATTACTTTCTGTTGCAGATGCTCTATAATCTTTGATAATCACAGTAAACCCATTTATTTCCCTCCAGTTCTTTTTAATAAATTTACCTGTTAGATTTTGAATAAAGTACGACCGGTTTCGATAACAATAATACAAATAATAGCAATAAGGCAGTAGCTAAAAAAATGTATGAAATAAGAAACTGACTTCCTACAAGGATTCCAAAGATTACCACAACACCCATTAAAAATCCGGATATAACCGCACTGATTTGTCTGAAATATCTCCATTTTAGTAATAAACCAATGGCTAGTATTAAACCGAATCCACCTAATATTTTGAAGTTACCAGTTTCTGTTACAAAATAATCTTTTGCGTAGTGCTGTATTTCAGAGATAAATATCAATAAGATAGATGCCAATAGTGTAAGAAGAAATCCTTTTTGTTGAATGAGCTTTGTCTTCATAGTAATTTAATAGTTAAGCCTGTTTATAAGTGTAGGTATTTTATTCTTGATCAAATGTAATCATTGATGATCAAAATTCCAGATGATTTTAAAAATTATGAACAAAGGGAACAGGGAGAAAGGAACAAGGATAATGGTGCACAGGGCTAGGAGCAAAGAGTATAGAAAGATACTATCGATGGAGAAAGTTTTTTGTTATTAGAGGAAAATTAAGCATGCTGTAAATCAACTCTCAATCTCGAATGCATCGTAGTTTTTGACTGTAGAATTAAGCGAAGCGTATCATGAGCACCTTATATGTTTTATATGCGAATAAAAATGGAAATGCTCAGCGGCTTGAGCGAAAAAAGATCAGGGAATCAAGTTGGAAGGAACAAGGATAAGGGTTAAAGGGGTATATGGCAAAGGGCAAACAGATGTTGTATTCAGTTAAAGTGTTTAAGTATACAGGCAAAATTTCTGCAAAACAAAAGTCTAAAACAATAAAACTATTTTGCGATAGATAGTATTATTGTTTAACAGATTCGTTTTTTAATTATTAAATTTTGCCAGTATATTTTGCCATGTTCTTTTTGAAATTACCAACTCGGGATTTGATAATTTATCTAAACTATATTCAATAATATATTCAGCCCTTTTCTTTGCGTCAGGATGAGTTCTTACCCATGAGAAATACTCTAGGTTATTGGGGTCAGTAAGAGATAGTTTATATAGAAATTCAGCAAATGGTTCTGGATTTATTTTTGCATTTATTAGATAATCAACTGCTATGATATCTGCTTCTTTTTCTAATCGTCTGTCAAAGGCTGTTGATGATAGCAACCTTGCTGCTCCCTTAATCATGCTTGAACCTTCGTTACCAGTTGCCATTGAGATTAACACAGACAGTCCAACTTCTTTAACCAGTTTTTGCATCACATGTTTATTCTCAATATGAGCAATCTCATGACAGATAACACCACTTAGTTCTTCTTGGTTATAAGATGCTTTTATTAATCCACTATAAATTAAAAGGTGCCCATTAGGTAAAGCAAAGGCATTTACTTCATCCATTTCAAGTATATGAAGCTTTATTTTTCGTCTGTCAATTCTGTTATTTATACAAATCTTATTTATAATACTATCTATTGAAGTATTAATGTATAGGTCAGTATTTTCTTTTTCTGAGTTCTGATAAATATGCCAAAAGAGTTCTCCAAGTTTCTCTTCGGTTTTATTAGTTACTTTTTTTACTTTAAAAAGGGTTACCCAGTCAACTTGTTTTAGAACAAACCAAGTTGAGAAAAACAGAACTACTAATATTAATCCCTGATTAAAAGCCTTTTTCATATGATTGTAATTTGTTTTTGTAAGTCATATAGAATTCGCCAAATTTAATCATGTTTGCGTGTGAAACACTTCACACGACTCTTTACTATAATAAAAGAAAAGAAAACTCCAGTTTAGCCTTCCTTCTGAGGAATGATATTAGCGAATTAAGCTAATGATTATTGCGATTTACATATCGCATTACATAAATCACCATAAAACCACCATTCAACATGAATTCCTTTTCTGGTTTGAATGGCAGTATAAATTGTGGCAATAAACTCTGCAATATTAGTGATGATCACAACAATTAAGTAGGCAATATAAGTATTGGTAATCGTTTGATCGGTGAATATTATTGATATAGTCCACCAAAAAGCATAACTATTTATAAAGAGCATTGATACTTGCGAAAGTAAGGCCTGAGTGCAATGCCATCTTACAAAGTAAGTTCCTTTTCTGTTTCCAATATAAAAAAACAAGGTGGCAAAAAGGTTGATAATAGGTAGAGGTAAACCGGCTATAATAGCAATTAATGACATAAGATAGCTGTTGGAGGCTTTTTCGGCTTCGTGCTCTCCTGGTTTATATATAAACTTTGTTACATTTATCATAGTCCTTTAATAATATTCCAAATCCAGTTTATTGTTATCAGTGTAATTAATGGTATTGCAATTTGAGGTTTTTTCAGATACAGTTCTATCTTTTGATAAAACATAAACAAGGTTTTCTTTTTACTAATAATATCCATTAATATCCAAACAGGACACAGAACCATAATAAATGTAACAACATAACCCAAGGGGTTTATTAGTAAGGCATTTTTAAAGTTGCCTTTTATTAAAGACATTACTGAACGTGTAGAACCGCAAGATGGACAAGGGATATTTGTTACATGCTTTATCAAACAGGCTTCAAAAGATTCTTTTCCCAGTTGATAGGAGTTTATACCATAATAAAGCCAAATATACCCTGCCATGCAAGCAACTAGTAATAATGTATATAACTTATTACTGTTAAGTGCCATTAGTATAAAACTTGCTGAAGTTTAGCTATGTTTTTCTCTCTAGTAGCACCCATAATCATAAACCAGTCAACGATTGTCCAAATACCGAATCCACCACATGTTAATAGTTTACCAACACCAAGGCCTGTATCACCAATAAAAAAGCGATCAATGCCTAAACCTCCTGCAAATAATGAAACAATAAGACTTACTGTTGGATCTTTAAATTGTAGTGTTTGAATTAGAGCCCATTTAGATTCATCAACCTTCAACAATCTGTCTCTTAGTTGAGCTACTTGATGACTTTCAAAGAACTTTCCATTTGTCATGATAAACATGTCAACTTTTTGCGCTTCCATTTTTATTATTAATTAAATAAATCTCCCTACTCATCTGGCTTTTCGGTTTCGCCCCGTTTTTTTAATGGTTACATGACTCCATTCAATTATTTTTAATACAAAGACTATTGTATAGTGGTTTGTACATCAATCCTTAAATTTCAAAAAGATTTAAAAATATAAATCATTTTCAATATGCATAAGATATAGAGTGATTTAAATGCCTTAGTAAAGTTTATTATATTGTTTACTAAACAACATCAATAACGGAGGGTAATTACAGATTAATAAAAACGAATATTATTAATAAAGTTGCAAATATAATATAAATAGTCATTATACTTCAAAAAAAATAAATTGTTACATATTACAAATGTTGTAGGCGTTTTTTGTATTGTATTTTAAGGAGGGTAATAGCTTCAAATTTACTCCGTTTTTTCAATAAAATCATTTACCAATTCATTAAATTCCTGTGGCGAATCAAAATTGGCACAATGGCCGGCATTTTTTAATACAACGAATTCACTGTTTTTGATTTTTGAATGCCAAGCTTCCTCCATTTGTTTTGTGGCTTCAGCTTCAAACTCACCTGTTAAAATTAATGTAGGGTAGGAGGGTTGAAGCGTTTCCCTGTCCTGAATCATTGTTGGAATACCGGGCATTACCATTAACGATTTTCTTCCGTACAGACTGGCTGTTTTGTAAAATTTAGCCTGGCCTTTTTCTGTATTGCAGGTTGCTTTTGCGGTTTCCTTTTTATAGGCATTCATTGAAAAGAGGGCTCTGAATAACAAACCAAAATTGATTGATTCTTTAGCGTTAGCAAACACTTTGCTTTTTTCATTGATATTATATCCGCCTAATGAAGTTAATGATTTTACCTTATCAGGATGGTTAAGTGCAAAGTATTGCGCAATCAATGCTCCCATAGAAACGCCAACCAAATGGGCTTTATCAATCCCTTCATTTTCAAGAATTTTTTCAATGTGCATTGAGGAAGCATCAATTTTATCTGTTGACTCATTAACTTTTGACAAGCCATGACCAATTAAGTCGATGGTTATTACGCAATGTTTTTTTGAAAAGTAATCGATATGTTGATCAAATGCGCTGTGATCAGAACAGGCAGGATGCAAAAATACTATGGCATCCATATTTTCTTTACCAGATACAAAATAATGAACATCATAACCATCCAGTTTCAGTGTTTTATGCTCTATCGAAGTTTTTACAGGAGAGGAGTTAATCTCGTTAATCTTGTGCTCGTAAATAGCGGAGTCTATTTCAAAGTAAGTTTTTACGCCCACTATAGGTGTGATAATGATCAATACAATGATCAGAAAGATTTTTAGTCCTTTATGCTTTTTCATTGTTTAAGTTAGTTGTGATTAATGTTATTTTCAATAATTGTTTGTTCTTTTCTATAACTGGATGCTAAATTAATAATTTTATGTTGATTTAGTGTGTGATATGAAGTGTAAGTTGGATGGTAATTTGAAATTGTAGAGGCAGATTACCCATTATTTAACTTCAAATTGTGATTTTTACAATGTTATCGTTCATTATTTCTGGGAAATTACAAACTACATATGACTTATTTCCCTTCGCTAGTTCACGCTTGCATCCCGTTCTGTAAAATACTTATTATTAAAGTCACACGATGCAATCGTTCGAGAACGGAGAGGAATGGTATTACTATAATCTATTTTGAAAATAACATCTTTGAATATAATTGTAATTGTAAACATAGAAAAACAATAGTTTTCCATTACTAAACCATCTATATAACCAATAAAATACCTTCCCAAAGCATATCAATCCCCATAATATATCAGTTCGCTCTTTCCTGTTTTGGTCAATACCGCATCCAGCCTCTGTTTTACAAACAGGCAGGACGCTTAGTTATTAGCGGCTGTTTTTATTTTCAGTGTTCAATATTCCTATCATTTTTTCTAATTCTTGAACTTTATCTTTCTGTTTACGATTACTATACTGTTTTTTTAATAACAGAAATTCATTATCAAGTCTATTATTAATTAGTGTTTTTGAATTATCCAAAATTGGTTCTTTATCGCTAGTAATAATCGACAAAAGAGAATACAAGTCATCATAATTATCAATTAGTTCTCGTTCATAATATTCTTTGACATCCGAAAATATTTGATTCGCAACTAAAAACAATATATGCAATGGAATTTGATAGTATTTGGAATTGTCTATCTGTGAATATCTATTTTGTACTAAAATATGATCCACTAAAAACTTAAAGAATTCTTCTTTACCAGACTCTTTGGTAAATGCAGATTCATTTTCAAACATCAACGAAATTCCTGAGTAAATAAAAGATTCTTTCATTATCAGAGAATATTCTATTTTTATTGGATTCCAACCTTGGTGATTACTCTTGAATTTATCAATTAATTCTTTTGCCTTTTGAATAGGAGTATCTTGCATACTTAGTATAAATCCTAAACCTTTTAAAGCTGACCAATAGGGTTCTGCATAAGTTTTATCCCAAAAGAATTTGTTTGAAGAGACAAAACCAATTATAGCGTCAAGTAAAGTTGAAGCAAAGGTTCTATCTCCCTTATCTCTGAGTACTTCTACATAAAAGTTAAACTTCTGAAAATTGAACTTTTGCATATTTGAATTCAACAGTTCGATAGTTGCCTTCTTATATGTTTCAGACAATAATTCTATTTCGGAATTATATAATGCATTTGATTTATAATGACGACTATTATTTCTTGGTTTATAGCTAAAAATCCAGTCTTCAATATCTGAATCAGATAGCTTTTTCTTCAAAGATTTAATTATTATTTCATAATTAATTTTTTTTTCGTCAATCCAGTCTTTCTGCAATTCAGTTACTTCGTCAAAAAGATATTTATTCTTATCATTTCTTCTGTCTTGTTCTTCATATAATGACAACCGCTCAGAAAGCTTAAACGAAGAATCAAAATAATTTTGAGCGACAATAAGCAAAAGTATTTTCAAGTCTGATTTTACAATCGTTTCTTCTTTAACCAATTCTGCAACCAATTGCACATATTGTTTAGGTTTGAAGTTAAAGCCATGAAATACACAATCTTGAATTATTGGAAGGTTCAAATTATCCCAAAATTCAATCCAAAGAGAAATATCTAGCCGAATAAGAACTGAAGAAATAAAACTAAACTCACTATTTAACGATATGTAATTTGAACTACGCGATATTTCTTTAACATTATCCCATGGATTTTCTTGTGACTGATTTTTTAATGAATTTACATAATAATCTAGATAATCTTTGTCATATGTTCTTATAGAATCAAGTATATTCTCCGGTTTAACTTTCACTTCCACCCATTCATGTTTCTTTTCAAGAACCCAATTAATTGGTATATTTTCAACTAATTCATGGTAAAAACTAAATAGCATTTCCGTTTTATCTATTAATGATTTTAATAAATCTATTGTGCAAAATCGAGAATCATGAACGATATGTTGAGCCAATTTTATTTCTAACCAAGAATGAGTATAATCCTGTATAATATGTTTTTCATCATTGCATCCGTCTTTACTAAAAAGCCTTTGGAGAAATTTTCTCACAACAATCTCAGTCAAACTCTTTTTTGAAATCGATTTATATGATTTATATAAAGGATTATTAGATAAACATTTTTCAAATTCATCTGCAATATTCGGTAATACAATATCTTTAATTTCAATAATTTTTCCTTCTACAATTGAATCATAAAGCAAATTTGTAACATCATCAATAAATGCTTCTATAGATTTACTCAATGAATTTATAGAATTTAAAAGTTCAATAAATTCAAACTCGGGGTATTTTCTTTCAAGAGTATATAAATCGTATTGAAAAAAGTTTTCTCTATTCATAGATCTAAGTGTGTAAATAAGCTAATGGTACTTCGTGTTGACTGGAACTATTCCAATACTCTTGGAAAATTGAAAGTATAAAATCTCTTGTGTCAGGATTGGATACTTTAAGAATTCCTGTGGATTGTTCTGATTTTAAATGATAACCTAAAGAACTACCTATTAAAAACACATTGGTGCTATCAATAATTAAGAATCTGTCGTGAAAAAATCTTCCACCTTGATTCGCCACGTCTCCTTTATTGATAACTCTCAAACCAAATCTACAATCTTTTGCAGGTGATATTATTGTTTTTACCGCGTTATGAACATCCGTTAAATATGATAAAGTACCGTCTAAACCTTTTAATGTTAATATTTTAATGGTAATGTCATTTTTGATGTTTGTAAATACATTTTGGTCAGCATTGGGTGGTTTTACATTGAAATAAGGATCCCAAATAATTATTTCATCAGTAGCTTTATCAATCAAATCTTGATACATTAATGGATTGTCACTAGGGTAAGTGTCTTTATGGTAAAACCAATATTCACTTTGCCCACATTCGTGCATTCTTAGTGTAGCATTAACAGGATTCGTCAAAAAAATATTAGCCATTTTCTATCTCATTTGCAAAGTCCGTTATGTTTTGAGAAAACACATCAGAACTATACCATTTTTCAATTTCTTTGATTATTATTTTGCCAGAAGATTCAGGAATTTTTGCAATACATGTTGCTCTATTCCCAAATTCATTAAAGGAACTTCCAATGAACCAAACATTTTTATCTGTAACAATAAATCTGTCATGAAGAATGCTGTTCCCCCTAAGAATCCGTACATCAATTTTACCGAAGGGTTTGCTGTTGTATTCGGTTATTACAGTCGTTATTTTTTTAGCTTCTTCTTTTGAAACAGCCTCTTTGCTATTAAGTATATTTATTTTAACTCCTGAATTTTTAATTTGAAATGCAAATTCAACAATGTCCAAACTGCTGAAATATGGGTCGCATAAATAACAAGTATCTTTAGCATTGTTGATTATTTCTCTAATGATAGATTTTGCATTTTCTTTCTTTTTGTTTTTTTCCGATTCGTCTTTTGCTCCCGAATAAAAAATGAATTCTTTGCGTTCTGCAAGTTCTATATGTTGTTTTTCTTTGTCAGCGTCTTTGAAATAGTATTCGGGATTGAAATCTTTTGTTTTGCCTACAATAGACGGTCTATCTTTAGAAAATTTCTCTACTACAAACTCTTTGTTCCCCTTTTCAGTTTCAATTTTTACATGAAAATCTGCTTGTTTCATTGACATATCAGAGTGGATACTCGTAACAAACGTTGCTGGTTCATGATTGGCAATCAAGTCGTAATCTTGATTATAAATTCTCAGTTCAAATAAATGTGGTTCGTGTGGCAGTTCTATAAGGTCTGCTTGCTTTTTAATTTCAAATGTTTTATCAAATGCTATAGCATCTCCATGTTTATCTATAAATCTGAATTTTAGTGGTTCAAAATTATTTTTGCGCGTTAGTATTTTGTAAAACACACCTATTGGATCAGTTGAAAGAGATATTTCAACTTCTCTAAAATATGGATTTGGAGCTGACAGATAAATGTTCCCAATGTGCTCTCTTTTTTGTAAAATGTCAAAACCTAACCACTCCATAGTTAGCTCTTGCATTGCTGACATTTCCTTTGTTACACTTGCAGAAATAAATTTATTGTTTGTTTTTCGTTCGTTGTCAATTTGACACCAAACCAATAAACCTGACTTCCTTTTTGGAAGGATTGAAGCAACGCCTTTGTCTGTATAGAAATTAGAAGCGAAAACTAAAGGATAATTTCCGGATGGTTCTTTGACAAATGATATGTTAATGAAAGATATTTTGTGTCCATCAATGACGAAATTTTCAAATGGTTTGTCAAAAGTCTTTAAAGCATCTTCAACAGAGGCTATTTCGTCAATAGAAAGATAAAATGAATATTCGTCAAGTTTGGATTGTTTGGTTCTAGCACAACCATTTTCCCATTTGTCGTTTGGAATACTATAAGAATATTCATCGTCAGTTTGTAGTTCAATTACAGAAAATAAATGATACCATTTTCTAGTTAACTTGTCTTGAGCTAAAAGAGTTGTTCGAATGGCTTTGGTGTATTTTTGTTTAAGTTTTTCTATCATTTACTGTCGTTAATTGTGGGGTGTTTTTAATAGCCGCCAATGTTGAATATAAGAATAGTAGCCGATTGCATGGCACTTTCCTGTCAAGGTACAAGAAAGCTAGAGCTTTTGTTTTGGTTATAAATTTGTCTTTTTTTAGCCATAGCAAAAGCTTCGACGACCTTATTAAACGAGCAAAAATCCCAAACTTATCATGTCCTTTATTTATTGTTGGCTACTGGCATTTTTACCTCCTAGTAATTAAATTACGCTCTAACATTTTCAATGCCTCTTTTACTGTAACTTCTTCCGCTCTCTTGGATGATTTAAACTTTTTAAAATCCTCAATAAAATCAATATCTTCAGATTTCAATTCTAGACTGTTAGCAGGATAAATTCTAATCATTGTTTTATACCCTAATAGCTTCTCATTATCTGAAACTACAGGAACAGTAATTACACCAACTCCAAAAGAAACTAAAAGATTGTCTATCGCAGAATTAACATTTCTAAATTCATTTCCCTTTAGTTTCATAAATTCGTCGAAACATAAAGGGTATTCTTGTTCGAGTTTTTTAATAGTCAGCATGAATATTTTTAAAATTATACGTTATAGCAAATAAGTCTTACTTTCCTGAAAATTTTAAAATCTTGTTTTCTACAAATGACAGTCTATTATAAACTTCTTCAAGAATAATCTGCTCTCTTGAGTTTAGATTATTACTAGCTTCCATTTGTCTAATTTTTTCCAACAATTGCATTCTTTCTCTTAAATAACCTTCTATATCTTTTTCCATTCTATCATTTTTTGACGGTTAGGATTTCATGCTTGTACCCAACTAGTTCATAAAGCCACTAATATTTTGGTTGCTCTTAACTATTTAATTATCAACATTAACATATAATTATTCATTTATAAGTGGCTAACTACTTTAACAAAAAGTTATTATATGTCAATTGTTTTATTGCAGTAACAAGTTGATATATTATTGTTTTCTAGTTTCTTTTATATATCATATTCAAAAAAAATATGGCCTAAGAACATAGTATAAAATCAATATCTAAAAAATATCTTTTGTTAAGCGTTATCAAAAATATAGTTTTAGTGGGTAAAATCAAATTGTTTTCAACGTATTTCATATTTATTCCATAAACACTTTAATATAAAACATCAACGTTTCAATTTATTGTAGCAAGAAAAAATACTGGTGACACAGTTTCATGAATAGATCCTAGAACGTTCTTACTTTTTATGACAACATTCTGAGTTAAAATAGGAACGCTGTCATAAAACCTGACAAGCGTCTATAAAATTATTAGAACATTCTGGGTAAATGCCAGAACATCCTAATAAAAAGAGAGAACAGTCTAACAAAAAATAAGGACGTTCCTATTTTAAGTGAGAAGCTTCTCTAAAAATGTTAGGATGTTTTATAAAAAAGTAAGAACGTTCTTAAGCTGAGCCAGAACTTTCTGGGAAAAAGTGAGAATGTTGTCAGTTTTTATTAGAACGTTGTCATTATTTGCCAGATCATTCTGGGTAAAAACAAGAATGATGCCTATTGGCAAATAAAAATCCGATAAGATTACCTACCGGATTATTAATTTACTACAGAGCGTTTGGCTATTCTTCAACCGACTCTGCTCTTTTCCTTCTTCGAGGAAAACGATCACTTAAATCATTAAGTACTGTTTGTGCTCCGGCAACACCGTTTTTAGCCGCAAGTTTTGTGTTGTTATAAAACATTAAGGCATGATTATATGCCTCACTACCTGCAACAACAGAGGTATCTTCAACTTGACTTAAAAGTTTTTCTAAATTACCGGTAATCGGCAAAAGACCTGTGGCATCTGCAACGTCAACGTCAAAATCCTCTTGGGAAGTAAAAGCAGGACGGAGATTAGGATATTGTTTACTGTATTCATGGGCTTCTGTAACAAATGCCAATGATTTGTTACCCATTTTTGCTAATCCCTTCTTTTCTTCTTTCGATATGGATAAAAGATACGGAGAGAGCATACTGTTTACCTCATTTAACTTGTTTAGTGCTTCGGTAAGCACCTCTTGCGGGATGCTTGATTGATGAAGATTCTTCATAAAAATGATTAATTTTGAAAATTATACATTAGCGGACACACTAATGACAACTTTCGCCGGCAAGCATTTGGGGTCAGGAGTGGTCCGCATTTTAATTAACGGGAAGTTAATATTTAATATTTTAACCGGATAATGCATTATGACGAACGAGTAGTATTAAGTGATAAACGTATGTTTATTATATGTTAATTACAAATAATGTAGTGCATTACGGAGCGTGTTTTATGGTGTGTTTTATAGGTAATTAATAAGGATACAAGCTTGTTGTACCAAAGAGTATCTCTATTATTATGATATTTGTACTTGTTTATAAAAACCATTAAACCCTACCTTTATGGTTTCTTGTTTGCTTCAATATTTTATTATGTAAGAATATATTACAACTTATTATTACGCTACAATAAAAAAGCAAAAATCAAGAGCATTAATACCAATGAAAAGTAAAAATTACGAGTTAACAACTCGTTGTAAACAGATAATATAAATGAGCTATATACCCAAAATAGAAGATATAAAAGCTGCTGCCGAACGTTTAAAAACCGTAATTCGTAAAACGTCGCTGGAATACAATCAGACTTACTCCGAAAAATATCAAGCTGAAATTTATTTTAAAAGAGAAGATCAGCAAACAGTACGCTCTTATAAAATTAGGGGAGCATATAACAAAATGGCCTCATTATCATCTGATGAAATTCATAATGGAGTAGTTTGTGCCAGTGCCGGTAATCATGCTCAGGGAGTGGCATTGTCGTGTTTTATGCTTAAGGTTAAAGGAACCATTTATATGCCAAGTACAACTCCTGCCCAAAAAATAAACAGGGTAAATACCTTGGGTAAAGAGTGGGTTGAAGTGGTATTAACGGGTGATACCTTTGATGATGCTAATGATGCGGCGATTCAGTTTAGCCAGGAAAATAAACTTCCTTTTATTCCTCCCTTTGATGATCCTAAAATTATTGAAGGACAAGGAACTGTTGGTATTGAAATAATGGAAGATCTGCCTGATTTAAATTATATATTTATTCCTGTGGGTGGAGGTGGACTAAGTGCTGGTGTGAGTACGTATATTAAAAACGTTAACCCGGAAGTTAAAGTAATTGGAGTAGAGCCACAAGGAGCTCCTTCCATGTATCAGTCTTTAAAAGAAGGAAAGGTGATAACCCTTGATGAGATAGATAAATTTGTAGATGGTGCTGCCGTACAAAGAGTTGGTGAGTATGCTTTCCCGGTTTGTCAGAAATACATTGATGATATGCTTTTGGTACCAGAAGGTAAGGTGTGTACTAAAATTTTAGAAATGTATAATAACGAAGCCATTGTTGCAGAGCCAGCAGGTGCATTGTCGGTGGCAGCGTTAGAACAATATGCAGATCAGATTAAAGGTAAAAAGGTGGTTTGTGTTATCAGTGGAGGTAACAACGATATTACCCGAACTGAAGAAATTAAAGAACGTTCTTTATTATATGAAGGATTAAAGCACTATTTTATTGTTCGATTCCCACAAAGAGCTGGCGCACTAAAAGAGTTTGTAAATGATATTTTAGGACCCAATGATAACATTGTAATGTTTGAATACGCTAAAAAGATCAATCGCGAAAAAGGTCCTGCTTTAGTTGGTATAGAGTTAAAAGACAAAGCAGACTTTGAACCTTTGTTAAATCGCATGAAAGCAAGAAACTTTTTAGGTGAATACATCAATAAAAATCATGATTTGTTTTCGTATTTGATATAAGAGGAGCTTAGGGCTAGGGGCAGAGAGAATAGAGTAACTGGCGCATGAATAATAAATCCGAACGAGCTATGATAGAGCATAGGGTATGGTTCTAAGTTCAGCGAGGCGTCTCACTTTGTTGTTTTATACCGACGTAGCCGGAGGCTTACTCCGAACACTTACTCCGAACACTTTGCATGATGTTATTGCGTCATCGAAATTTATAAGCAGTAAATTTATTCCTGTCAATCCCGTAAATCCTGTCAAAAAAAGTCAAGCTGTAAATCAAAGACATATATATCTGTTAATCCTGTCTGTTATACAAAGCCAACTATTACCGGTCAATTAAATGAAAAATTAAATTAGATTTGATTTAATTTCAAATTTAAAAGATATTGCAATTAATCTATTGATAGGCATCATGAAGAACATATATATAATAATAGTATCTTTTATACTATTCCATATCACTTCAATTACTTACGGACAAGCAGATAGTCTGGTCCAAAAAAATGATTCCATTAACATTGCTGTTTTAAAAGAATACCAGGAGAAACTTTTGGAGGGTGAAAAGCAGCGTTTGGTTGATTCTATTAAAAAATCAGAACTTGAATCGCAGTTGATAAAGCTAAAAACTACCGATAACCTACAAAAAGATGAATTAATAAATCAGCTTAAAACCATTGAGGAAAACGAACAAAAGAGAATTACAGATAAGAAAAAACAAATCAATTCATTACGAAACACAGCAAAAGGCTATCCTGTAATCGGAGTTCTTGAAGACACGTTGTTTGTGGTTTATTCAAAAATCGGCGCTTCAACACCGGCCGAAAGAGCCTTAAATATTTCTCGCAAAATAGAAAAACTGTACGATGATGATTTTCTTAATGCAGATTCAATTTCCATAACCAAATCCGAAAATACCTTTGATATTGTTTATGGCGATATCATTATAATGAGTGTATCCGAAAATGATGGATTATGGTATGGAAAAAGCACATCGATTTTAGCCGAGGACTTTAAAGAAACGATTAAAGAATCCATTATTAAGGCAAAAGAAGAAAACAGTCTGCTTGTAATCTTAAGTCGCATCGGATTGGTTCTGTTTGTAATAGTAATTGCCCGTATTATCATCTGGTTAATAGGTAAAGGTTATTCAATTCTATTAAAATACATTGATGTTAAGAAAGATATATGGCTTAAAGATTTATCATTTAAGGATTATACTTTTATAAAAGCCGACCAGGAATTACAAGTTCTATTGCTTTTTGTGCGTGCCATCAAGTGGTTTATTTACATACTCCTGCTTTATATTACACTACCCATAATATTTAGTATTTTTCCTTTTTCAAGAGATTGGGCAGATACTTTGTTTCATTTAATTTGGTCTCCTTTTAAAAGTGTGTTATTTGCTGTTTGGGACTATCTTCCTAATCTTTTCAGTATCCTGGTTATTTACTTTGTAATGAAGTATGTCATCAAGTTTGTGAAATATATCTTTCATGAAATTAAAACCGAAAAGCTGGTTATATCAGGTTTCCATGCCGATTGGGCTATGCCTACCTATAGCATCGTTCGATTCCTTCTTTATGCTTTTATGTTTGTGTTGATATTTCCTTATTTGCCAGGATCAGATTCTACAGTTTTTAAGGGGGTATCTGTTTTTATTGGTATACTGTTTTCATTAGGATCATCATCGGCCATTGCCAATATGGTAGCTGGGTTGGTGATTACCTATATGCGACCGTTTCAAATTGGTGACAGAATTAAAATAGGTGAAGCAACAGGTGATGTTATTGAAAAAACACTTCTGGTAACTCGCATAAAAACCATTAAAAACGAGATTATAACTATCCCTAATTCATCCGTATTAACTGGTAATACCATCAATTATAGTATTGGAGCAAAAGACACTGGATTAATTATACATACTTCGGTAACCATTGGATATGATGTGCCCTGGAAAGATATGCATCAGGCATTAATTGACGCGGCCTTGCGAACTGATATGGTTATGAAAGAGCCACTGCCGTTTGTTTTACAAACCAGTTTGGATGATTTTTATGTGAGCTATCAAGTAAATGCCTATGTGCGAGAAGCTAGTAAACAGGCGCTCATTTATAGCCAACTACACCAGAATATACAGGATATATGTAATGAGAGGGGTATTGAAATTCTTTCACCACATTATAGAGCTGCCAGAGATGGTAATAAAATAACTATTCCGAAAGATTATTTGCCTGAAGATTACAAAACACCAGGCTTTAATGTTAATGTAAAAGCTTCGGAGAATGGTTAGTCAGGCATCACGAAAAAATCAAAAGAGTAAGGTTATCAAACGATATTTTAAAGTAGAATAAAGATGCCGTTTATAATTGCATTTTAGAATGTACACAACCTATGTTGTTAACTGATGTTTCCCATGTTATTTAAGCTGCATTTGAAAGCTGCATTTCTATTAGCCTGAAGATTTTATTGTCCTCAGGCTTATTTTTTATCAGATTGGTAATTAGTTCATTAAAATCACTATCGATAATTTCAGCAATCATATGTAATAGTTCCAGAATAAATCCCCATATTCTCATGGATATAGTAAGTTCTGTAGTATTATCGCATACCTTTTCAAATAAACCGCCCATTGTTTCATATGCATCGAACCTCTTTGCCAAACTAAATACATTGTATTCAATCATAGCTAGTGATACATCAGCTATTTGCGCATCAAAGTCTTGGGATTGTGATTTGCCCAAGGAAAAGTATTGTTTTGATTCTTTAAAGAAAACTTCTATGCTCCACCTGATACTATATATTTCATAAGCACTCAGTATGCCCAGCTTAGTATTGGTAGTCGCCAACAGGTGCCACTTGCCATGCTTACTTGTTTTGCAGAAAAATAGCTTTAGTGGTATTGATTTGTACTCAACAATAACCTCGGCACAAAATAGGTTTAATGCTTTTTCTTTCTTTACCTTTTTTCTGCGCTTTACTAATTGGGTAAGCTCTTTAGCTGTATACAATTCGCCATTGAAGCTATATTTTGCTTTTGCCATTTTTACCATACCAACTATATGTATTCCTTTATTTAATGACAAAACGGCTTTCAATATGGATTCACAGAAAAACCAACTATCCATAAGTACATAGTGTACATCAAACTTTTGTTTGACAGCTCTTTTAATCATAGATATAGCTGTAGATATTTTATCATCAATCAATTCTTGTTCGCGCAAATAACCGCATGAATCTTTTTCTCTTTTTTTTGAATATTGAGCTTTTCTTTGTTTAACCATCAGTCCAAATGGAGTTTTCTCGTTTTTGCCTTTTTCTTTGTGTAGGCTAAAATCTAATGAGAAGAAACTTTTGCCGTCCCAATAGCCAAGAAATAATGCTTTATATCCCCAGAACCTACAATTTTTCACATGTGACCATATCTTACCAATATGCTCTGTTTTATAGGTTGATTTTTCAAAATCAGTATCGTCTATTATTAAACATTTGTTAAACTCCTTATTTGTTGCGCTTGTGCTTGTGGTCCGCTTTAGTAATTTGATATTACATTTGGTTAAGAGGCTTCTCCAATTGATATTGCTATCATTTTTTAGCCTATAAAAAGTATTCTTACTAGCTTCTATGCTGCGTGATAAAGGATGTTTGGTGTACCGGTATACGTTCGAGAGTGAGTATAGTGGAAACAACAACAAAGCCAGCAATAAATCACCTTTTTGGAAAGTACATTGAGGCATATTATCAACTCCCAGATTCAACCTATTCAGATGCAATGACTGATATAATTCCATTATTCTATTAATTCCTTTTTCACTTGAGGTGAAAAAGCTGTTTGTCTCCGAAAAAACTTTTGTACTTTTACTCATGAAGCATGGTTTTTTATTGATATCGCACCACTAAAATACTGAATATTAGTGGATTAATAAAATTAATCATGCTTCTTTTTGTTTGATTTACAATGTTTTAACACACTTGGGAAACATCAGTTGTTAATATTAGGTTTGATGCAAGAAGTTGGGAATCAGAAGAAATTTGCAGTTTTATCAAGTATAATGTAAATCACTTCACTCTTCATGCTTCTGACTTCGAACTCTCTAAGACTCTATAATTACCGTCCATTTAATAACGCTAAAATTAACTAGAACCTAGAATAAAGATGATTTCCATATTAAGAACCAATTCTGAAAATAAAGATTTTATTGAATTATACCAATTAAATTACAAGATGATTGACAAAGGCATCATTGTATAATTCATTATGAGTGATTGACATTATTGTTTCTGGTTTTAATTCATTCTGGACAAAGTCATGTAACCATTTTTTGACATTTGATAGTTTTTCAAACACTTTGTTTTTAAATTTTTGTTTTATGTAATGCCATATCTTTTCAGATGGATTAAGTTCGGGACTGTATGGTGGTATGCGTATTAGTTTTATATTTTCAGGAATATCATATTGCTGTAAAGAGTGGAATCCTGCATTGTCAATAATGATGACCTTGAGTTCTTTAGGTTTATGTTTTGAGAATTCAACCAAATATTTGTAAAATATTTCGCTTGTGGTTCCTTCTATTTCATAAACAAAAGCATCACCGTCTATAGGGGAGAAACTACCATATAAGTAAGTGTTTTTAAAGGCATGTTGATAACGAACAATTGGCTTAACTCCCTTTGCTGTTAAACACCTGCCTGTGTGCGTCATTAATCCAAATCTACTTTCATCCTGAAAGTATAAATTCACACTATCATACTTATCTTTAATTAGACTGATTCTAATGTTGGTTAAAAGATTAGGTAGTTTTTTTAAAGGCCTGTATGGCCTGTTCATCTTTTTTGTAATGTGATTTTCGGGGTTCTTTCAATTTGGTTTTGAAGTGACGGATTAAGTATGTTCTTAATGTATTGTATTTTAATTCAATACCGTAGTTTTCTTTGACCCATACGACAGCATCCCAGTAACCCAAAAGTGGATTGTCTGAATCGTATACTTTTTTTGCCAAGCCGTCATGGACATCTTTGGGAACGCTACTTCTTCTGGCTCCTCCATTTGAGATACTTAGCATAGCTTCAAGTCCTGACTCTTTGTAAACTCTTGTCCACCTATCCAGACTGGCAATTCCTACTCCTAAGTGGTTAGCTAAATCTATTCGACGTTTAAACTTTTCTTCCTTGGTGAGTATTAGACTCTGAATACGAGTTTTTAACCTATGGTTATTTTCCTTTTTTCGAAGGTTTCTCAAATATTTAATGTCCTCTTTTATATTTATTTCTGCTTGTTTTGGCATACTATAAAGATAATAATTATATCAATCAAATGGAAATATATTTGGTATTAGTCAGATATTTAGATGCTGATTTGGCTAGGAGGGATGGTGAGGATCATGCCTTTTTTGCACAGTACAATAAAGTTGATTTGATACAATATGTTGTAGTGGCTTTTGAACACAATATTCCTGTTTCATGTGGTGCCATTAAGGAGTTTGACAATAATATCATGGAGGTTAAAAGAATGTATACACTTCCGGATTACAGAGGAAAAGGATTTGCTTCAAAAGTACTATCAGAATTGGAAAAATGGACTTTCGAGTTGGGATATCAAAAGTGTATTTTAGAAACCGGAATTAAACAACCGGAAGCCATCAGGCTTTATGAGAAAAATAATTATCAGCTGATTCCTAATTACGAACCTTATGTTAATGTGGAAACCAGCCGCTGCTTTATGAAGAATGTATGTCCATTAATAGAATAAAAAAAGTTTGATAAAGCAATGCCTTATCAAACTTATACACTTTTGTTTTATGATTAAAATCGGGAGATGTCGCCACCACCACTTTCATTGAAGTTTTTATTTTTTGGTGAACCTGTATAATGAACATCCCCACCACCACTGGCATTGGCTTTTAATTCCTCCGAAACATTTACATAAATATCAGAACCCCCAGAAGCAACCACATCCGCAAATTTTGCCATTAACTTTTTAGCATCAATATCTGAACCTCCAGAACTATTAGCATCTAAAGTATTCGTACGTCCTTTAACTGAAATATCAGCACCTCCGCTACAAATTAATTTTAATGATTGTGTTTCAGAAGTTAAGTAAACATCGCCACCTCCGGAAGAAATAACTACCATATTATCTTCAGAAATTGTACTGTTACTTTTAACATCAGCACCACCTGAAGCATTAATTTTTTTGAATGAAGGAGCGGTAATATATACTTTTTTGGTATCCTTGGCACTCCATCTGAAGTTACCTTTTACATAAATGTGAAGAGTTTCGCCTTTTACTTCGGTGATAATTCGATGTATTGAATTTTTATTGGCTTCAACTTCAACTTTCGTAGGTTCTCCTTGTACTAGAAAAGCGTCAATACCTGAGCTTACAGAAATAGAACTAAATGATTTTGTGTCTCTAACTTCCTTAATTTGAGCAAAGATAGAAGTGGCTGTTAATACAGCAATGCAAAGGGTTAATAATCTAAGTTTCATATGTTCAATTTTAAGTTTCAAGAACTCCCATATAAATTCAATCATAATACAGAAAGTAATTTAAGATATTGAATTACATGGTTGTTTTATCATAGTTTATTTTAATGAATTATATCTATCGATTGTAATTGCATGTGTGTGACGCTTTACTATGATGAGAAGTTACAATATATAGGGAATATTTTCAAATTGATGAGCCAGCAATTTGTTACATGGGTGTTTAAAGGGTAAGAAGTAGTATTGAGCAGAATAAAAAAAGGTGCAATCAGAAATTCATCCAAATTGCACCTTTTTTAATAACCCGAGTTCGATATAAAATTATTGGCTCAGACCGCTTATAAATACTGAGTTTCAATGAATATTTGTGAAGTCATAGCGGGCTATGTCAAACAAATATGAAGCAGAAAATCGTTGTTTATATGTGGCTTTCTATTAAAATACTAATTTACTTTGTTAAATTCTTCTACCATAGCTCGCTATGCAATAAGAATTTGCCTTGTATATCAACATTTTAGTAAAATCTGAGCTCTTTAATTTTAATCGAACTCGGGTTAATAATATAAATCAAGTAAAGTTATTTCACTTCCCACGTTTCACCGGAATTTACCAGATCTTCAAAGCTTGAAATTTTTGTAGTGTTTTGTATTTCTTCAACCTGATTTGTTACTTCCTGATCGTAAGTACTTCTGTCCACAGATCGGATAACACCAAGGGCTACCGGTAATTCAGGGTATTCCATGGCAATCAGTTTTAAATGAACATTAGGGAATTCAGCATATGCATCATGAACCAAAATGTCTTCTAATGTATAGCCTTCTTGTCCGATGGTTACAGCCTTAATTTTCATATCATCACCAAGAACAAGACCTTTATCATTATTGGCTCCAAAAATCATCTTTTCCCCATGACGTAAAAGAATGGTTCTGTCGGCTTTGTATTTTTTATCCGTAATAGCCTCATGTGTTTTGTCGTTATAAATCACACAGTTTTGAAGTACTTCTATTATCGAGGTTCCTTTATGCTTAGCAGCTTCAGTCATAATTTCAACCGAAAGCTTCAACTCCTTGTCTATGGTTCTGGCAAAAAACTGACCTCCGGCACCAATGGCAAGCTGGCCCGGACGGAAAGGATCTTCTACGGTTCCGAAAGGTGACGATTTAGAAATAAAACCTCTTTTAGATGTTGGTGAATACTGTCCTTTTGTTAAACCATAAATTTGGTTGTTAAAAAGGATCACATTCATATCAATATTACGGCGTATTAAATGGATAAAATGGTTTCCTCCAATAGCCAGGGCATCTCCATCACCTGTAATTTGCCAAACATGTAAGTTTGGATTAGCCACCTTAACACCTGAAGCTATAGCTGCACCACGTCCATGGATGGTATGGAAACCATAGGTATTCATATAATAAGGAAAACGAGAAGAACATCCAATTCCTGATATAACAGCAATGTTGTGAGGTTCAACTTTTAATTCGGCCATAGCTTTCTGAACCGAATTTAAGATAGCATGGTCACCACATCCGGGACACCATCTAACATTTAATTTACTTTTATAATCGGTATATTTAAATTCGCAATTTTCACTCATTATTTACTCCTCCAATAAATTTTTAAACTTCTCTTTTAATTCAACTATTGTAAAAGGTAATCCCTGTACTTTGTTGAATTGTTGATATGGTATATCAGGGAAATTCATGCGTAAATAATTAGCAAACTGTCCCATGTTTAATTCACATACAATAACTTTCTTATATTTTTTAAGAACCTCGTATGTGTTTTTAGGAAGAGGGTTGATGTAGTTAAAGTGTGCAAGCGCAACATTTACGCCTTCGTGAATTAACTCATCAACTGCAGTAAATAAATGACCAAAAGTACCACCCCAGCCAACAACTAATAAATCACTGTCTTCGCATCCCAAAATATCTTGTTCCGGAATATAGTCTTCAATTTTTTTGATTTTCTGGGCTCTGGTATTTACCATCTTCTGGTGGTTTAAACCATCGTATGAAACACCTCCGGTAAGTTCATCTTTTTCCAAACCTCCAATCTGATGCATTAATTTTGGAGTTCCGGGTTTGGCCCAACACCTCACAAGTGTGTCGGTTCTGCGTTTGTAAGGCAACCAATCATCATGATCTGAAGTAACTCTTTTAGGTTTAATTTCGGGGTAATCTTTTAAATCAGGAATTTTCCAGGGTTGCGTACCATTAGCTAAAAATCCATCAGTTAATAATACAACCGGAGTCATATGTTCAACTGCAATTTTAGCGGCGTAAAAAGCGTATTCAAAGCAATTAATAGGAGATGATGCAGCTACAACAACACATGGGCTTTCACCATTACGTCCATATAGAGCTTGCATTAAATCACTTTGCTCTGTTTTAGTGGGTAAACCAGTCGATGGTCCACCACGCTGAACATTTACAATAACTAATGGAAGCTCAGCAATAATGGCTAAACCAATGGCTTCACCTTTTAATGCCAATCCTGGCCCTGAAGTGGATGTTACAGCTAAGTCACCGGCAAAACTGGCTCCAATGGCAGTACAAATACCAGCAATTTCATCCTCTGCCTGAAATACTTTTACACCGAGGTCTTTTCGAGCAGAAAGTTCCTGAAGAATTTCTGTAGCTGGCGTAATAGGGTAGGAGCCTAAAAATAACTCTAGTCCAGCCTTTTGGGCAGCAGCAATTAATCCCCATGCTACAGCAGTATTACCATTCAAGTTACGGTATCTACCTCTTTCAATAGATGCAGGGTTAATATGATATGAAGGTGCTACTGCCTGAATAATTACACCATAGTTATAACCTTCTTTTAAAACTTTTAAATTGGCCTCAACAACAAGGGGTTTTTTAGCAAATTTTTTACGGATATATGCTTCAGTATGTTCCAAAGAACGGTCGAATAACCAATAAACCAATCCTAAAGCATACATATTTTTACTACGCAGTATGCTTTTGTTATCCAAGCCCATATCCTTTAAACTCTCTTTTGTAAGAGTTGTAATAGGAGCTTTAATAATGTTAAAGTCACCAAGTTTGTCTTCTGCAATAGGATCATCAGTTTTGAAACCTGCTTTTTCTAGGTTTCTTTCGTCAAAACTATCCACATCCATAATTATTGTACCACCAGCTTTAACCCATTTGGAGTTGGCTTTTAATGCAGCTGGATTCATCGCAACCAATACATCTGCATAATCACCTGGTGTATACACTTCCGTGTGTCCGATATGAACTTGAAAACCTGAAACCCCACCAATAGTTCCTTGAGGAGCTCTAATTTCTGCCGGATAATCAGGAAATGTTGAAATATCGTTTCCAAAGATAGCTGAGGTTTTTGAAAATAAGGTACCAGTTAGCTGCATTCCATCACCGGAGTCGCCTGAGAATCGAACAACTACTTCATCGCGTTCGATTACTTTTGAACTTCTGCCCATAATAATTTTGTATCTTTTAAATATCTGGATTTTTCATATCACTTTTAAGTTAATATAAAAAGACAAGATTTACTGCATTCCCAAATTAAAAGCAATAGATCTTGTTTCAGTTTTTTGATAAACTTAAAGTAAATGTGTCTTTAAATATTAAAGTAAAGGTAATACATGAATAAGTTATAAATGCTTGACTAAAATCAGTTTTTAGCGTTGAATATCAATATATTAATAATATTGAGCTTTAAGCAAAATTTAATCCAAAGTGTGTTATGTTAAGATTATTAGTATGATAAGTATTGTTCTGTTTTCTTATTAAAAATATTTACAAATAGTAAAAAGTGAATAAAAATGAACAATCAGCTATAAACAATGCTTTATAGCTATGTAAATGAGCGCAAGAAAAAGTATTAAAAAGCTTATTTTTGCAGAAAATAAATTTAATTAATATGGCTTTAATCAAAGAAGTAAGAGGTTTTACTCCTAAAATAGGCGAAAATGTTTTTTTAGCTGAAAATGCTACAGTAGTAGGAGATGTGGAAATAGGAAATGATTGTAGTGTTTGGTTTAATGCAGTTTTAAGAGGTGATGTAAATACGATTAAGATAGGGAATAAAGTAAATATTCAGGATGGCTCGGTATTACATACCCTTTATCAAAAATCAACTATTGAAATTGGAGATAATGTATCCATTGGACATAATGTTACCATACACGGAGCTAAAATTGAAAATGATGTTCTTGTAGGTATGGGAGCAACAATCTTGGATAATGCTGTAATTGGAAGCAACTCTATTATTGCAGCAAATTCATTAGTGTTGAGTAATACTATTGTAGAACCCAATAGTGTGTATGCCGGGGTACCTGCTAAAAAAGTAAAGGATATTGAGCCTGAGCAAACCAAAGAAATGATTGAAAAAATAGCCAACAATTATTTGATGTACTCTAGCTGGTATAAGTAGAATGATATTGAGAGGCTATTTTTATAGCCTCTTTTGTGATTAAAATTAAAGGTGATTTATTTAATCAATTTGATAGATTTAATTTTGTGATATTTGATTGTTTTTTATAATTGCTCTTAGAGGATTAAATAAACGTTCCAGCAAACTTATATTTTCCGTGATTATTTCAGCCGTACCTGTCATTTTTTGGCAAAATGGTATTTCTCTATTGTAATTTGTGTGTAATCCATTATTAAATTTTAATTCAACAATATATTCACCATTTATAGATACTAAGGTTTTAGAATAAACTTCTGCTATAACGCAGCCAAATTCTCTATATGGATAACTATCAAACTTAATAATTACAATTTGGCCTAATTTCACCCTGCCTGCTCCCTTATTATTGAGAGTAACTCTGCCAATAAGTTGACTTTTTTCATTTGGGATTACTGTAAATATTTGATTTTCATTTATTGCTAATTGATTTTTACTCCATAATTTATTAAAAGCTATTGTGCCATCAATTGGAGAAATCAACATGTAATTATTAAACCACCACTTTATGCGGCTCTCTAGGTTTTTCAATAATTCATTTATGCTTACTTCAAATTTTTCCTTTTGTTTTAAAAATAAGGAATTTAGTTCTTCTATATGTTGCTGAATATCGTCAATTGCAATTTGATTTTCAATGATAAGTACTTTAATATCTTCAATACTACTTTTGCTTTCAATTAGATTTTGTTGACCTGTCTCATATTCAACTTGGGAAATGCCACCAAGAGCATACATTTTTTTATTTTTAATGAATCTGCTATAAATAAGTTTACCTTCTTCTTTCTTAAGTTTGAGTTTATTTTGTAAAATGACTTTGTAATCAATGAGATAATTTAATTTTTTATTGGCTGCTTTAATTTCTTTATGATGATAATCATCACGAATGTGGTGTCTGTAATTTTGTAATTTACTATCAAGCAATGAATAATCTGATTGAATTTCACCAAGTTGAAGTTTAGGAGGTAATTCAAATAAAAATTGTTTATTGTTAATTAGGCTGTCATATTTTGGCAGCAATTTATTAAGTGAGATTATATCCTTATAATTGGCCGAATTTTGAATTGCTGCAATAAACTGTCCTTTGTCAACATGTTGCGAATCAGCTACAAATAGCTCTGAAATTATTCCTGTATTTGCTGCAACTATTGAAGCTACAGGTTTACTTGTGACAATTTCTACTGGAGATTCTATAATAGTGGGATATTTAAATAAAACACTTCCGGTAAATAAAAATATTAATGTAATAATAGAATAGTACTTCCGGTAGCTAAAAGCCAATGAGGAGGAGTTCCAAGTATATCTTTTACATACTCACTTTTTAATTCTATTCTATCATCATTATTCATAAATAGCCTTACCCTCCTAATTCCAACTGATTTTTGACTAAATTATAATATATCCCACGCATATGTGTTAACTCATGATGAGTTCCATTTTCTGCAATTTCTCCATTATTTATTACAATTATTTTATCTGCATTTTTAACAGTACTAAGTCTATGAGCCACAATAATAACTGTACGTCCTTTAAAAAAGGAATTTAGATTATCTATAATCGATTTTTCGTTATTTGCATCCAAAGCATTTGTTGCTTCATCAAGAAATATATATTGTGGGTTTTTATATACTGCTCTTGCTATTAATATTCTTTGCTTTTGACCTTGACTTAGTCCATGCCCTTCACTTCCAATTTTTGTATTGTAACTCAATGGTAATTTTTCAATAAAATCTCGGATGTTAGCTACTGATACTGCATTTAAAAGTTTGGTTTTATCTATAGTTTCAAATCCAACTGCAATATTTTTTACAATCGTATCATTAAAAATATAGCCATCTTGCATTACCGCACCAATTTGTGACCTCCAGAATTGCTGTGAATAATTTAAAAGTTCATTATCCCCAATTTTAATACTTCCATGTTGTTGCTGATAAAATCCGAGTAATAATTTTAGTAATGTTGTTTTTCCACTTCCGCTAGTACCGACAATCGCAGTAACTTTATTTTTTAAAATGGACATATTTATATTCTTAAGAATCTGTTCCCCATTTTCAGTGTATCTAAAATCAACATTTTCTAGTGTAATAGTTCTATTTTGCGGTAATAAATTAATTTTATGATTGTCAAAATATTCTTCATCTTCTTTGTTATGTATTTCACCTAAGCGTTCTAAGCTAATTTTTGCATCTTGTAACGAATGCATAAAGCCAATAAATTGGTCAATGGGTACATTTAACTGACCAATTATATATTGAATCGCTAACATAATACCAATTGTAATATTTCCATTTATAACAGAGTAAGCAGAAAAAAATGTAATTAGAATATTTTTTGTTTCATTAATAAAAACTGTACCTATTTGTTGATATTGACTTAATGCCAATCCTTTAATATGGACTTTAAATAATCGCGCTTGTATATGCTCCCATGTCCAACGCTTTTCTTTTTCGGCGTTTTGAAGTTTAATTTCCTGCATACCATGAATAAGCTCAATTAGATTGCCTTGTTCAGCTGAAGCTTCTTGAAATTCTTTATGGTCAATTTCTCGTCTACGCTTCATAAAAAGAATTACCCATAGTACGTATAATATAGAACCGACGAAAAATATTATAAAAACTTTTAAAGAGTAATAAATCAAAACTATTCCGAAAACGATAAATGTAAGAAATGAAAATAAAGTATTTAGCGTTTCTGCAGTCAGGAATTCTTCAATCCTATCATGGTCATCTATTCTTTGTAAAATATCACCTGTCATTTTAGTGTCGAAAAACCCTATTGGAAGTTTCATTAATTTTATTAAGAAATCTGATATAAGAGAGATGTTTATTCGAGCACTAATATGTAACAAAATCCAGGATCGCATAAATTCTGCGGCCATTTTGCTAATAAATAGCACCATTTGAGCAATAAGCACTACATAAATAAAACTAATATTTGAAGTGTCAATACCAAAATCAACAATGCTTTGTGTCAGGAAAGGAAAAATAAGTTGTATAACACTCCCTACAATTACTCCTATAACTAACTGTATAAGTAATTTTTTATAAGGTAAAAGGTATTTTAGTAAGTATGTTATCTTAGTAGTATTGTTTATTTCTCCTTCATATTCATAGAATGTAGGAGATGGATTTAGCAGTAATGCTATTCCTGTATTAGATTTTTCATTTTGTGCGCTAGCCCAATATTTTATAAATTCATCCTTTGAGTAGTCCAATTTACCATTTGCAGGATCAGCAACAGAAACCTTAGTCCCCGTTATATTGTAGACTACAACATAATGCTTTTGTCTCCAATGAGCAATAAAAGGTGTTACTCTCTCATTTAGCAATTCATCGTAACTGGCTTGAACTCCTGTGGTTCGAAATCCTATGCTTTCTGCGGCGTTACTTAGTCCTGCTAAAGATGCACCTTCTTTTGTAATATGAGATCGTTCTCTAAGTGTTTGTGGAGTGTAAGATCTACCATAGTGCTTTGCTACCATACGCAAGCAAGTAGCTCCACAATCCATAGCATCAAGTTGTTGATAGTAGGGAAATACTTTTTGCATTAATTCATTTCTGTATAGGGGTAGGCTTTATTAATATAAATATGCTCCTTATTGTTTTTAAGTTTAAGGTATACACCTTCGTTTTTATTAATTTCATTCAAAATCAGATCATAATATTGGCACTCTTGTCCTTCTTTTATAATATCGTTGATCGATCTGTGGTTAATTTCAGTAATTTGATCTTCTACTCTTAGCCCACTTTTATAAGCTGGCGAATCTATACTTAGACGAGTTATATAAAGTGAAGAGTTTATAATATTAAATGAAAAACCAAATTCTTTAGTTTTGTAATATTCTGTATTAATATTTTTAAAATAAAATTGTTTATTAATACCATCAAGGATTATATCATAGTATAACAATATTTCACTCCCAATTTGAGGAATATAATTATCGTCTCCCCAATCAATACTAACAACAGGTTGATTAATTGATTTTTTTTCTCCAATTAAGTAAAAACCTTCTATTAATGCTTCATCAGTATTAGTATTTAATTGTTTTGGAATGGTATCATCATATGAAAATATTGTGTTGTATAAAACTGAATTTGAAATGGATTGTCTTTGCGAGATTATTCCAATGTTTTTTTCGGAGAGGGTGTTTGGTGTAACACTTAATAATGAAGAGCATCCTAGGTCAATAATGGATTTAACTATTGAATCTCCATTTATAAAGCCTAAATCAATTCCTGTTCCAAATATAAGTTCTTGTTGCCTGTAATTATTCGTGTTTATATTTTGAATATTGTCAGTTATATATATGCCATTTTTTAGTGATATATTCCAGATACATTTTTCCATTAAGTTTCTACCGATTATCCCCTGTACATTACATCCATCCATTTCAAAACTTTGATCTGGTAAAATCGAGGTTTTTATTTTATGAAATTCAATACCACTAATGGAATAATCTAAACGACCATATGGTAATTTCTTTTTTTCTCCGTACGCATCAAGTATATTTTTAGTTTTAACTTTTTTCAAATTAAGTTTTTTTGCTAAACTTTCTGAGATAAAAGATTCTCGACATCCGTTATCCAGTAAAAAATTACTCTTAGTGTTGATGCCTTCAATGTTAATATCAATCACATATATTCTGCCTTTATGGTTCACATAATCAACGTCTTGTGTTGATGTGTTGTTTGAAGTAGGTTGTCCTTCTATAACTTTGCATCCAAATATTAAAGTAAAGGATACTAAAACATATTTTATTATTTGATTAATCATTGTAATAGAGTAAGAAAAAGGGTGCAATCGCACCCTTTTCATTTAACATTTTGATTTTAATCTGTCTTTATTTTTTTATTTTGTCTTTTTCTTCTTAGATCTGCAGTATCACCTCCTTGAATCTTCTCCATTTCTTTAACTTCTAAAGTTTTCATAATATTCGTTTTTATATTATTCTGGCACTATTGCCATGCAAATAATACTTAAAACTTATGCACATTAGGTTGATTTGTTATTTGACAGGTGTAAATTTAAATTGTGTTTGTGTAATTTCATTACACTTTTTGCATTAATTCATTTTAGAAAAAAGGTAGGCTCTATTAATATAAATAGTCTCCTTATTATTTTTAATTTTAAGGAATACGCCTTTGTTTTTATCAAGTTCCTTCCAAATTAGATCGTAGTATTGACACTTTTGTCCTTCGTTAATTATATTACGTATTGATTTGTGATTAATTTCAGTAATTTCATCATCGATTAAAATTCCGGCTTTATCCGCAGGAGAATTTTTTACTAGGTAGTCTATCGTTATGATATTGTCTTTTAGGCTAAATCCCAGCCCTAGTTGTTTTTTGTAAGTATAATCCGATTTAATATTATGAAAGTAAAACATTCTGTTTTTAATATCTAGTACTATATCATAGTAATTTAGTATCATATTTCCTACTGTTGGTGTATTAAGACCATTTTTGTCGATGGTAATTATCGGTTTTTTTAATAGATCTGTACCTTGAGAAAAAGAAAAACCTTCGATCAGAGCTTCATCGGTTGATAATTTTACTTCTTGATTTTTACATAGTGTGTCAGTAAAAATTCCTTCGAATACAGTCGAATATGATAGAATTTTATTTTTTTGAATCTTCCCAACTTGATTTAAAAAGTTTGGATTAACAACAAGTAAAGATTGACTACCCAAATCTAACATTGCTAAAACAGAGGAGTCTCCTCCAGCAAAAGAACATCTTACTCCCTCCGTAAGATATAAATGTTGTTTGTTATAGTTATTTAAAGAATAAGATTCAATATTATTTGAAATAAATATACCTTTATCATAAGAGATATTCCAAACGCATTGTTTCATTAGATTACGACCAATTATTCCATTTACATTGCATCCGTCACTTTGAAAACTATCATCAGGCAAAATAATTGTTTTTATATTTTTAAAAATAACGTTACTTATTATATAGTCAGTTCGTCCGTAAGGGAGTTTCCTTTTTGTTCCGGTAAAGTCGTATATAACCTTTTTTCCTAGCGTTTTAATGTTTAATTGTTCAGCTAAGCTTTCTGAAATAAATGTTTCAGAGCATCCATTGTCTAATAAAAATTTACAATTTATATTAGATTTTTTTATTTTAATATTTTTTAAATAGATTGATCCATTATGTGTTTCAAAATCAACTTTGCACTTGAAGTCATCCTTAGCACTTGTTAATTTATCATGAAGTTGAATTGCATTAATGTTTTGCGTTATAAAGAATATTGCGAGTAAGGAAAAAAAATTAAAGAAAAAAGAATTAATATTTGAATTCATATAAAGTGGTTAAAACATTAAACATACAAGGGTGTTAAAAAACACCCTCAATATTAATTATTTTATGGTCTCCCATTTTTTTTATTTTGTTTTCTTTGTCGACGACGATCTTTTCGATATTGATTTCCTCCTTGAATCTTCTCCATTTCTTTAACTTCTAAAGTTTTCATAATATTCGTTTTTAAATTATTCTGGCACTATTGCCATGCAAATAATACTTAAAACTTATGCGCATTAGGTTTATTTGTTATTTGACAGGTGTAAATTTAAATTGTGTTTGTGTAATTTCATTACACTTTCATTACACTTTTATTATTGTTTTTTTGTTGATTTCCACCAAAGATATTAATCATCTCATTAGTAGTTAATTTCTTTATTTTTATATCAAAAGTTATTTCGTAAGGTTCGCAATAGAAAAAAGATCTTTTTATTCTGGAATACTTAATGTCGACACCTAAATCTTTTAGTGTATTTATATAATTGTATACATGCTTTCTACTAACTCCTAGTTTATAGCTTAATTCTTTTGCATTTCCTGTCGCATTTCGTTTTAATAATTCATCTAATTGTTGTAGTTTTTTAATTGTTTTAACAGTCATGTTTGATTTTTTTGATTAAATACAGTTGTAATCCAATAAAATACATAAAAAGTTTTTTACATAACCATATATTAACATAGCATTTCACAATGCGATTAACGCAATGAGAAAGTTGATGTGTTACAATTGTATATAATTGGTTAATACACAGTAATAGTAAATTGGAGGGGGAATTCGTTTTCTATTATTTTATTGGAATACTTTGAAATTATGTTGTGAATATACAAAATTACAATTAAATATATAGTTCAAAAATTCAAAATATTATCTGTAGGTATTTAAATCTTAATGATATTTGGGATCTATTGATAATTTTTTATCAAAAGTAAATTATTATGTGAGTCAATTTTCTTGACAGCCTGTATAAAATTAAAATGTGATTATGAATTAATAATTAGTTTACCCTTAAAAATGGAATAGGTTGTTGATAACCAGTTCATAAGCATTTGTACTTAAGTTTATAAATCTGCAAGCAAATGTGTATTTTAGTCATAAAGCTTGCAGATATGGTTGGAAAACAAGACAATACCCCACAGTTGAGTATTTTTGATACACCTCTAGAAAAGTTTATTAATCTAAAGCACGAACTATGTGTTTTGTCTAAACACATTGATTGGGATAAGATTGAATCCGATTTCTCAGTTTATTATTCAGACTTTGGACGGCCATCGGTTCCCATCCGTAGCGTAATAGGTTTACTTTTACTAAAGCATATCTATAACCTTAGCGATGAAGTGATTATTGATAGGTGGATCGAAAATCCTTATTGGCAATATTTTAGTGGGGAGAAAGTTTTTCAGACCGAAAAACCTTTTGATCCAACTGAATTTATTCATTTTAGAAAACGCATAGGAGAAGAAGGCGCTGAAAAACTGCTAAAAATTTCAGTTCAACTTTTTGGCAAAGAGGCTCAAGAGAAAGAGGTGTTAATAGACAGTACAGTTCAAGAAAAGAATATCACTTACCCAACAGATGCAAAGTTACATAAGCGCATCATAGAAAAAGTTAATACGATAGCTAAACAAGAGGGAATAACATTACGTCAGAGTTATACTCGAACTTTAAAACAGTTAATGATAGATCAGCGTTTCCACAGCCATCCCAAACGAAGAAAGAAAGCTAAAGCAGCCTTACGAAGAATAAAGACCATAGCAGGTCGCCAGGTCAGGGATATTGAAAGACAATTTAATTCGGCACAAAAAATAAAATATGAAGGACTCTTTGTTATTCTCAACAAAATCTTAATGCAGAAAAAAGGGGATCAGAATAAAATATACAGTATCCATGAACCAGAAGTTAATTGTATTGCAAAAGGAAAAGAAGCAAAGAAATTTGAGTTCGGAAATAAATCAGGAATTGTACTAACCAAAACTTCAAAAATAGTAGTCGGTGCTATCGCCTTTGAAAGCAACCCATACGATGGACATACCCTTGAAGCCCATCTTAAGCAAACAGAATATTTGACAGAGAGCATTCCCAAAGTTGGAATTGTAGACAGGGGGTACAGAGGAAAGAAAAATATTAACGGCGTTGAGATAATATCGCCTACAGCTCCTAAAAAGGGAGCTACTCAATATGAAAAGCAAAAAGCACGAAAACGATTTAGGGCAAGGGCTGGTATAGAACCAGTTATTGGTCATATAAAACATGACCACAGAATGTTAAGGAATTATTTAAAAGGGGTCAATGGAGATAAAATAAATACCATTTTAGCTGGTACTGGATTTAATTTAAAGAAAATGCTCAATAGAATTAAAGAGCAATTTCTTTTTGTCTTATTTAAAACCTTATTTTTAGAAAACTACTATTCTCTGAAAACAAATTAAATCTCAAAGAATAGTACTTTTTCAGGTATGACTAATTAATTTTCAAAATTGGAATAGCCTGAATAAATAGTGCGTTTCCAGTGTTTGCATTATAGATTAAAAAAAGAGGCAATCTTATTGGAGACTGCCTCTTAATTTTATAGTTTTCTATGATCTCTAAACTATTTCATGCTTCTTTTATCTCCGGCATGACTAATCACACTACCATTTAATAATCCATTATATTGTGTAGGATCATTTAATATATCCATTGCTTGTTTTAATTCTTTATCATCCTGAAGGCTGTATTTAATAGCTCCTTTTTGATAATAATATCTTTTAATAATCTCAGCCCCTAATAGTTCAGAAATTTCTTTTCTGAAAATATTCAGATCTTTTTTAACATCAAGCTTAAGAATTTCTTCCAATTTCTCAAATTCAGGTTTTGATTTTTCGTAATAATCTTCTTTTTGAGCAACATCTTTAAGTTTTTTTAATGCATCCTGAGTTGCAGATTTGTATTTAAAATCATCTTTTGCCAATACGTAGTCGGTAAATTCTTTAAAGATCTCATCTGTAATTTTAAAATCTGTTGGAGCAGGGATTTCACTGTTTCTGACACAAAAATCAGTGGCAAAATTAAAGAACATATTCTGAGCAACTAAAGCAAATGAGATATTACCGAATTTATCTATGTCAACTTTAATATCAGGAGAAACACCACCACCATCAAAAACTGAACGACCACCAAAAGTTTTAAACTCTCTGATTAATGAATCAGGAACTAAACCAACACTACCATCTTCGTTTCTATGAGAGTAATCAACAGCCTGAATACATCTTCCACTTGGAATGTAATACTTGGCAGTTGTAACTTTTAATTTACTGCTATATGATAAGTTACGGGTTGTTTGTACTAATCCTTTTCCAAAAGATCTTTGTCCAATTAAAACACCTCTGTCCATATCCTGAATGCTACCTGCAACAATTTCTGATGCAGAAGCAGATCCTCTACTGATTAAAACCGCAAGAGGAATAATAGTATCAACTGGTTCTGATGTAGCTCTGTAAACCTTGTCCCATTGTTTAATTTTACCTCGTGTTGAAACCACTTCAACACCTTTTTTAACAAACAGGTTTACAATTTTTACAGCATCGTCTAATAAACCACCAGGATTACCTCTTAGGTCAAGAATAATGCTTTCTGCACCTTGGTTTTCTTTAAGGTCTACCAAAGCTTTCTCAACTTCTTTTGAACAATTTTGAGTAAAGCTGTTTAGGATGATGATTCCTGTTTTATCGTTTACCATGCTATAGTAAGGCACTGGGTTGATTGCAATTTTTTCTCTGATCAGCTCTATTGTTAAAGGCTTGTTGGTACCAGGACGATCAACTTTAAGTTTTAAAGGAGTATTGGGGGCTCCCTTTAACATTTCACTTACTTCAGAACTTGATTTACCAACAGCATTCACTCCATTAACTTCAAGCAACTTATCTCCGGCTTTTAAACCAGCTTTTTGGGCAGGAAAACCTTCGTATGGTTCTGCAATTACAATGTAATCTCCATTCTTCGAAATTAGTGAACCCATACCTCCGTATTCTCCAGTAGTCATGAATTTAAAGTCCTCCATATCATCTTCCGGAATATAAGTAGTATATGGATCTAAAGACTCAAGCATGTTGTCAATCCCTGTTTTAATCAACTTTTCAGGATTGGTTTCGTCAACGTAGTATGTATTTAATTCTCTGAAAAGAGTATAAAAGATATCAAGGTTTTTAACGATGCTAAAGTTTCTTTCGTCATTGTTAGCAAAGCCAGCCAGTCCAACCGAAATCACCAATACAACCAGTATACTACTGATCCATTTTATTCGGCTGTTTTTTTTGAATATTTTCATGTGTTTAAATTTTCATTTACTTATTATGCGAAACTCTCAATCAATTCTAATCATAATTCAATATTTAATGATTAAGATTAGAATTTACTAGTTCGTTTCTTTCTAATTATTTTTTATGTAATCCACATTCTTTAGTGTCTGGATTTTCCCAGAACCATCTTCCAGCTCTTATATCCTCACCTGGTAATATAGCTCTTGTACAAGGTTGGCAACCAATACTTGGATATCCTTTGTCGTGAAGAGGATTATAAGGAATACCTTTTTCTTTGATATAATCCCATACATCCTTCTCGGTCCAATTTGCCAATGGATTAATCTTGACCAGATTATTGTTTTTATCCCATTCTACAACTTGAATATCTGTTCTTGTAATGGATTGATCCGCTCTTAAACCGCATATCCAAACATCTAAACCTTCAAAAGCTCTTTTTAAAGGCTCAAGTTTTCTGTTGTAACAACATTCTTTACGGTTCTCGATACTGTCGTAAAAAAGATTGATTCCTTTGGCTTGAACCATTTTTTGAACAGGTTCAGACTTTGGGAAAAAAACCTCAATTTTTGTTTTATACTTCTTACAAGTACGGTCTATTAACTCATAAGTTTCAGAAAATAATCTACCTGTATCTAAGGTGAAAATTCGGGCGTCTTTATTAATGGATGTTACCATTTGAGTCAGAACCTGGTCCTCAGCACCAAGACTTGAAGATAAAGCAATCTTGTCTTGATATCGATCCAGGAAGTATGTCAATAATTCTATCGGATCGGCATCTGAAAATTTTTGGTTCAGCTCTAAAATTTCTTCTTTTGTCATTTATTGTATAATGCTTAAAAAGCGGCTAAGTTTGTATTACATCAAAAATAGCCGCAATTAGTTTCTTTGTGTTTCTATTTTTTATTTTCCAAAGCAAACACCCATGTTAATTGCTTTTTCAACAAGGTGATTTCCTGGTTCAATTAATCTTGTTTTTCCACCCACTTCTTCTAAAGGAACAGATGTTATTTCTCCTCCTTTGATAGAAACCATAGTGCCGAATTTTTGTTCGTGTATTAAACTGGCAGCATAAGCTCCATATCGAGTTGCTAATATTCTGTCAGCAGGAGAAGGACTTCCGCCGCGTTGAATATAACCTAATATTGTTTCTCTTGTTTCCAATCCAGTTTTTTCCATAATCTCTTTACTGATATATCTGGCTGCACTTTTTTTACCAGGTGTTTCAATGCCTTCACCTACTACAACAATTGAGTAAGGTTTTCCTTTTTCTGCTCGGTTAAGTAGCGTTTGTGCTACAACATCCATATCATACTCCATTTCTGGTAATAAAATTACGTCACCACCTGCAGCTAAACCAGAATGCAACGCAATCCAACCTGCATTGTGCCCCATAACTTCAATAACCATAACTCGTTTATGAGAGTTGGCCGTAGTATGAAGTCGGTCGATTGCATCTGCAGCAATATTTACAGCAGAATCAAACCCAAATGTAACGTCTGTTCCCCATACATCATTATCGATAGTTTTGGGTATTCCAACAATATTAAGTCCTTCTTTTGAAAGAAGGTTAGCCGTTTTTTGAGTGCCATTTCCACCAATACATACCAAGGCGTCTAAACCTAATAGTTCGTAATTTTCTTTAATTACCTGGGGTTTATCTTCAACAGTGTCTCCAGCTTGAGGCTTAAATGGTTTCATTCTTGATGTTCCAAGAATTGTGCCACCTAAAGTTAAGATGCCTGATAGTTTGTCTTCAGTTAATGGTTCGTATTCTCGGTCAATTAATCCACTAAATCCATTCGAGATACCAATTACTTCCATACCATATTGAACAATAGCAGTTTTTCCTACCCCTCGAATTGCAGCATTGATACCAGGACAGTCGCCACCTGCGGATAGAATTCCTATTTTTGTTTTTTTATCAGTCATGATTATTGTGATTTAATTGAATGCGTAAATTTAATTGAAAAATATGTTTAAAGAAAGAAAACATCTACTGATGAAAGAATAACATGGGTATATCAATGTTAAAAAGCATTGTTTTTGTAATGCTGGGATGTAGTAACTTTGATATTACATTTCTTTTTTTTCGTGTAATTGCCAATAAATCAATATCAGTGTTTTTAATATATTCATTTGCAGCTTCAAGTACATCTTCTCCATAAATATATTCAGCTTCCATTTTTTGGTTTCTATATGTGGTTGCGCAATACTCCAGGTACTCATTAAGTAAATCAACATCTGCTTTTTCTTTGCCTTCCGAATTGTATTGCACACTATGAATAATTGTATTAAATGACATGGTTAACCGCACTAGTTTATGTAAAGAAGTGTATTCTCCTTTACAAAAGTCAGTTAAAAAGAGTATGTTATTTAATTTATTTAGATTCAGATCGTAATCTGTAGGAACAGCGAGTACCGGAAAGTTTACATTTCTGATGATATCCAGGGTTACACTTCCTAAAAGTTCTTTAATAGTTTCGCCCTTACTTTTAGTACCCATAACGATTAAATCTGGGCTATAATCTTTGCAAAAAGCAGGAATAGCATCCTCAGGATAACCTTCTATTACTTTAGTTTTTATTGTGATGTTTAGATTGTTAAAATCCTTTACTGTCTGATCTTTTATGTTTTCTAATTCAGTGTAAGTATCCTCAATTGAAGATATTTGTTTGTGGTTTTCGTCTTTCTCTGCATTTTCATCAAAATAAGGTGTATAGACATGTAGCAAAGTAATCTCTCCCTGAAATTTTTCAGCAAGTAGAGAACTATAGTTAATGGCATTCAAGGTATAAGGTTCAAAATTTATGGGAATTAAAAATCGAATATACATGTTGCATCTTCTTTTGATGAATAATAGATGTTTTTAACCCTGTGTGAGCTTCAATTATGATTAAACAAAACTGAAAACTTGAAGTTGTTATGTTTATAAATTTAAATAAAATATGAGCCATAGTAAACTAATTATTACATTTAGTTTGCAGAAAGGCATTTTAATTTAGGTTATGATAGAAAAAAATCAGGCAGTAAATGTCGTATGGTTACGCAGAGATATAAGATTAGATGATAATAATGCCATTCAAGTGGCCTCAAAAGGTAGTTATCCGATTTTATTATTGTATATCTTCGATGAAGAATTAGTTAAAAATAAATCGATTTTTAATCCGGGATTAAACTTTGTATATCAGCAACTGCAAAAGCTTAATGGTAAATTAAATAAAGAAGGTAGCTCTGTACTTGTTAAAGCAGGAAATCCTGTTGATGTATTTACTGATATTATAGAGGAATACAGTATAAAAGGTATTTTTGCAAATAAGGAATATGAGCCATATACTTTAATCAGAGACCGTAAAATAGTAGAGTTTTGTGCTCAAAAACAAGTGGAATTTAAGCTGTTCAAAGATCATGTAATTTTTGAACCGAATGAAGTTTTAAAAGCTGATGGTACTCCTTATCAGGTTTTCACTTCCTACAAAAAAAAATGGCTGCAGCAATTTGAGTTGGGGCAAATTGAGATCAGTGCACCAGCAGATAACTTTTTTCAAGTTCGTATTGAGATGCCTTCAAAGAAGTTGTTAGGAATTACAGACAGTGATTATGCGGTGAAAGATTTTACGCTTGATCATATTTATGAATTTGGTTCAACCAGAGATTTTCCTCATGTTGATAAAGGAAGTTATCTTGGGCCACATCTACGACATGGAACCATCAGTATTCGAAAATTAGTTCATCAGGTTAAAAATGCAGACCCTGTGTTTTTAAGTGCATTGATTTGGAGAGAATTCTTTGTTCAGATTTTATATCATTTCCCATATGTAGTAGAAGGTAGTTTTAAGAAGAAATATGATTTTATAAAATGGGATAATAATGAGGTTTTATTTAAAAAATGGCAGGATGGTAAAACCGGATATCCAATGGTTGATGCTGGTATGAGAGAGCTTAATACAACAGGCTATATGCACAATAGAGTAAGGATGGTAGCTGCCAGTTTTTTATGTAAACATCTTTTAATTGACTGGAGATGGGGTGAGGCTTATTTTGCATCGAAGTTATGTGATTATGAGTTGGCTGCAAATAACGGAAATTGGCAATGGGTTGCCGGATCTGGTTGTGATGCTGCTCCTTATTTTCGGGTTTTTAATCCAATGACTCAGCATAAAAAGTTTGATTCAAAGTCGGCTTATATTATTAAATGGGTTCCTGAATATGGCACATTGGCTTATGAACCACCAATTATTGAGCATGATTTTGCCAGGAAAAGAGTCTTAGAGGCATATAAAAGTGCTGTAAAATAAAAAAGCCACATTCGGTTAAGATGTGGCTTCTGTATATTTTTAGGTATGCTTAGATGATTAGCATTGCATCACCGTAAGGACCAAATCTGTATTTCTCTTTAACAGCTACTCTATAAGCTTCCATTAAATGATCATAACCTGCAAATGCGGCTGTCATCATCATCAATGTAGATAATGGTAAATGGAAGTTTGAAATCATACAATTAGCCACACTAAATTCATAAGGAGGGAAAATAAATTTGTTTGTCCATCCTTCAAATGGTTTAACGTGTCCAAATGTAGAAACAGAACTTTCAATCGTTCTCATAACCGTAGTTCCTACTGCACAAATTCTCTTCTTGGCATCTTTACCTGAGTTAATAATATCACAGGCTTTTTCTGTAATAAAAATTTGCTCAGAATCCATTTTATGCTTAGTTAAATCTTCAACATCAACAGAACGGAAATTGCCTAAGCCTACATGAAGTGTAATTTCAGCAAAGTCAACACCAATAATCTCAAGACGTTTCATTAATTCACGACTAAAATGCATTCCTGCAGTTGGAGCAGCAACAGCACCCTCATGTTTTGCATAAATCGTTTGATATCTATCTCTGTCTTCTGGTTCAACCTTACGGTTAATTGTTTTTGGAAGCGGAGTTTCTCCAAGACCAAATAAAGTCTCTTTAAACTCATCGTATGGTCCATCATGCAAAAAACGTAAAGTACGACCTCTTGATGTTGTGTTGTCAATTACCTCAGCAACCATTTCGTCATCTTCGCCAAAGTAAAGTTTGTTACCAATTCTTATTTTTCTTGCCGGATCAACTAAAACATCCCAAAGTTTTTGTTCGCGATTTAATTCACGTAATAAAAATACTTCAATTTCAGCTCCGGTTTTTTCTTTGTTTCCATAAAGTCTAGCAGGAAAAACTTTTGTGTTATTGAATACCATCACGTCTTTCTCGTCAAAATACTCAATAAGATCTTTAAAAAGTTTGTGTTCAATGGCTCCTGTTTTTTTGTCAATAACCATCATTCTTGATTCATCACGGTTTTGAGTCGGGTGTAGGGCAATTAATTCCTCAGGTAAGTTGTACTTAAACTTTGATAACTTCATATGGAAATCCGTTTATAATTAATTCAGATTATATTTTATTTTCAAATCATATCAAAACACCTATAAAGTGATTGATATCAAATACTTTTTGCAAATGTAAAGCAAAAAATGCACAAAGCAACCTTATACGTAGCATTTTAGTAAAGGTTGCATTTTATTTTAATATTTTTTCAAGAGCCTCAATAGGCATAGCATCGGAGTTAAGATATTTACCTATACGGGTTCTTTTTAAAGCTGTTAGATGGGCTCCACTATTAAGTGCTTTACCAATATCTCGTGCTAATCCTCTGATGTAGGTTCCTTTGCTACAAACAATACGTAAAATGAGTTCTGTAGATTCAAAATTAACAACTTCAATTTCTTTAATAATAAGCTTTTTGGGTTTTAATTCCGGATCTTTTCCATCGCGAGCATATTCATAGGCACGTTTCCCTTTTACCTTAACAGCTGAGTATGCTGGCGGAATTTGATCCAACTCTCCAATAAAGTTTTTTAGAGTTTGGTCAATTAATTCTCTCGTGATATGTTCTGTAGGAAACGTCTCGTCTATTTCTGTTTCCAAATCAAAAGAGGGCGTTGTAGCTCCCAGTTTTAAAGTGGTAATATATTCTTTTTCTTCAGCCTGATAGCTGTCAATTGTTTTAGTTGCTTTCCCTGTGCAGACGATCAGAAGGCCTGTTGCCAATGGATCTAAAGTTCCGGCATGTCCTACCTTTAACTTTTTTACACCAAGTGCGTTACATATTAGTTTTCTTACCTTGCTTACTAAATTAAATGAGGTCCATTCGTATGGTTTGTCAAATAATAAAACCTCTCCCTCTTTAAAATTATATCCTTCAATAATTTTATCTTCCATCTATTATAATCCCCAAATGATTGCAATAGCACCAACGGCAGCGCAGTATATTGCAAAATATATTAGTTTACCTTTTTTTACCAGATTAATCATGGCCTTACACGCCAGTAAGCCCGAAATAAATGCACTTATAAAACCAATTATTAAAGGTAGTGCTCCAATGGTGCTTGTAGATGCTACATCGTCTTTAAGTACGCTTAAAACATTCTCACCCAAGATTGGAATTAGAACCATTAAAAATGAAAAACGTGCTACAGCTTCTCGTTTATTGCCCAACAATAAACCTGTAGCAATGGTTGATCCAGATCTTGAAATACCTGGTAATACCGCAATGGTTTGTGCAATACCTATTATAAAAGCATCTTTAAATGAAATATCCTTTTCTTTGGCTTTTGCATAAAAAGTAAAGGCTAGTAAAGTAGCTGTAATTAGCAACATAATGCCAACCAGTAATAAGATTTTATCAGTATTAAAAAGTTCTTCAACATAATCTTTGAAGAAAACACCTACAATACCAATTGGTATCATACTAACAGAAATTTTAAATATGTATTGCGTTTCCTCGTTCCAAGAAAAGTTGAATAAGCCTTTAATTAAGTTGGCTAAATCTTTTCTGAAAATAAATATGGTACTAAGTACAGTTGCACCATGAACAACAACAGTAAAGGTAAGGTTATCCGGGGCTTCAACGCCTAATATTTGCTTACCAATTTCAAGATGCCCGCTACTGCTTACGGGCAAAAACTCCGTTAATCCCTGAATAATACCAAGGATTAAAGCTTCGAACCAAGTCATATAATATTGTGGAAATTAAATTGTAAGATATAATAAAACTATTGTTTTGGTTTTTTCATAATGGCATATATTTCGAAAATGAATCCTAATAAAACAACCATAGGAGCCAGAGTCGTTCTTTGAAAACCGTAAATGTCTTTGTTAAATACATTAGGATCATCACTTCCTCCACCAATCATTAAAATAAAACCTAAAATAACTATAGCAAATCCTACAGCCATCAGCATATAGTTTTGTTTTGAAAGTGCAAATTCAAATTTCTTTTCTTGTTTATTGCTCGACATAATTAATTATTAAAAATATAATTGATCGGTTTTTAATCTTAGATACTTGTTTACCGCAAAAAAGGTAGATACAAATGAAAGTAACATACCAATAATGATTACTATTACAAATAAAATACCAATAAGTTCGATGTTGTCAAATCCTATGAAACCACCTAATTCTTTATGTAGGATGTAAACTCCTCCGGCCAGCAATCCATTAGCTAATACAGCACCAATAAAACCATGTAGTAAACTTGTGCTAATAAAAGGTTGTCTTATAAATCCTTTAGTGGCACCAACTAGTTGCATGGTGTTTATTAAAAATCGTTTTGAGTAAACTGATAATCGGATAGTGTTATTTATTAAAGCTATAGCGATCAATAATAAGAGGGCGCTGAATCCTAGCAGAACTAAGCTTATTTTATTTACATTATCGTTAACCTTTTGAATCAGGTTTTTTTGATAAAAAACTTCCTTCACTTGTGGAAACGATACGAATACTTCTTCAACCTTTTTAATACTATCCGGATTTGCAAATTCGGCAAACAGCTTAACTTCTATAGAAGAGAGTAATGGATTGTAACCAAGAAAATCAACAAAATCTTCGCCTAACTGCTCTTTTAATTCTTCTGCAGCTCTTTCTTTATCGATGTATTCTGTGGATTTTACGAATGACGACACATCAAGATATTTTTGAAGTCTTCTAACTTCTGCATCTCTAACGTTATCTTTTAAAACAATATTGAAACCAATATTTTCTTTTACGTAGTTTGAAAGTCGTTGGGCATTTAACATCAGGTAACTAACAGCTCCCAGTAAAAATAATACTAACGCTATGCTTATTACAGTAGTTAGGTATGAATTTCGTAGTTGTCTTTTTGTTTGTTGGCTATCTTTTTTTCCCATAATACTCAACTGATGCAATGATTAAACAATATATCCCATTTTTTTATAGGTGCGTAATCGGTGTAAAGATAGTAAAAAGTATTTTCTGTCGATAAATAAATTAAAATACAGGTATTTGATATAAGGTTTTGTAAGTTTGCAACTCTGAAATTAATGAGAGAAGAGTTATGAATAACAATAATATATTAAGAAGTCTGCGTTTTACTTTTGATTTTAATGATGAAAAGATGATTAAAGTTTTTTCATTGGGCAATGAAAAGGTTACCAGAGCACAAGTAAGTGATTGGCTTAAAAAAGATACAGACGAGAATTTTAAAACAATCATTGATTCATACTTGTCTGCATTTTTAAATGGATTGATTGCTTTAAAAAGAGGTAAGCAGGAGGGAAAAGAAGTTATCAACGAAAAAAAACTGAATAATAATCAGGTTTTACGAAAGTTGAAAATTGCCCTTTCATTGAAAGATGAAGATATGCTTGAAATTTTGGCTTTGGTTGATATGAAAATTAGTAAGCACGAGTTAAGTGCTTTTTTTAGAAAACCAGATCAAAATCAGTTTAGAATTTGTAAAGATCAGGTATTGCGTAAATTCTTGTTTGGGATGCAAAAGAAATACAGAAAGGATAGTTACAATATTTGTTAAATAAAATTAAAAATGTAACTATAGGAGGCACTTTATAGTTAAATAGATCACTACAGCAGAGATGTTTAATTTTATGTGCAGGTTGATTATGATTTTAGAGGGGTTAAATGCAGGAATAGTTTTAGGACAGCAAAAGATAGAACGGGAATTTAAGCCATTAACACAAAAGGACGTTAAGTTGATTGAGGAACAAATGGGAGAAAACAAAAATGTTTTACCCGAGTTTGAGAAGACAATTTATCATGCTCTAGCATATTTCCCTGAATTGCAAAAGACTCATATTAAATTCAAATATGAGAATATCAATACTACATTAAATGCAAGACCAACTATATTTTCACTTCTTTTTAAGAAAAGGGAAAATAGAAGATATGTGGTTAGAATTAATAGTGCAAAAAAGGATAGTAGTATTCAACTATCATCAGTTTCATATAATGCTCAAATTGGCGTATTGGCGCATGAATTTTCTCACTTTATTGATTATTCAGAAAAAGGAATTTGGGGAATATTTAAACGTTTGGTAAGTTATACCAATAAAAGAAGCAAAGCTAAGTTTGAGAAAGAAATAGATCAAATGACTATTGACAGAGGGCTTGGCTGGCAGTTGCATGATTGGGCTCATACGGTATTGTATGATTCAAATGTTTGTCATAAGTACAAAAAATTAAAGCAAGAAATATATTTAACACCAAGTAAGATTCAGGATTATTTGGCTTCGTTAAATCAAGAATTGCAAACGGAGTACTTACTTCAGGAACTGTGATCAACAACATATAATTTTTCTCATATAACACAAAAAATCCCCTGATTATAAAAACAATTAGGGGATTATAATAGTCCATAATTAATAAAATATCTTTTTAGTTTAAGAAGATACTTACAGATTCAACTTGAGCTTGATATTGTAAGTCCACCATATCCATAAAATGACTTAGCTTTTCAGTTTTTTTGTTTTCATTGCCAAGCTCCTCGTAAGCACAGGCTTGCCAAAATATTATTGAGGCTTCTTCAGGCTGGTACTTAGTGGCTTTATCTAAATAGTAAAGAGCAGAATGTAGTTTCCTGGTAGCCTTTCTGTTGGCTTTATCCAACGACAGTTTTACGGAGTTTTTGATATTCTTGGCATTTTCAAATTTATTGATGGCAGCCATAATATTTTCTTGTGCTAATTCTTCTAGAGAAGTAGTTCCCGAATTTACAAAGTGAACATAAATTTCCTTTTCCATTTCAACAGGCGTTCCATTTACTCGACCAGCTTGCCAAAGTCCTGAAGTACTTTTTAAGCAGTTTAAAACTGCATTGTCATTGGTTGCGTCAACAGAGTTTTTAACGGTAAAGTTAGATAAAGTTCCATCAGGATTTATAATAAATAACACGTTAACAACACCTTCTTCTGTATAATTCAGATTTTGTAAATTGTTCTTTAAGTAAAAACAAATTGGAGAGGACATCATTTCTTCATCTGTATCGATGATTTGTTGACCAATAAATTTTGGAGGTTCAACAGTAGTTTCTTTTAACTCTGTAACTTGAGCAAAGGTTAATCCTACAGCAAGTAATAATCCAGTTAATAAACCTAACTTTTTCATAACGTATTCATTTTAAGTAAAACATCAATTTTGTTTTCAAATTGCATTTACACAAACAGGTCTTTTGTTTTGTATGACTACGTTTAAATTAATGACAACAGTATTTATGTTGAGGAAAAAATTAAAGACAGTATAAAATTACAATATGATTTTAATTTTGTCCATATACGATATTGAACAATAGATGTTTAAGTGCTGTGAGTCAGGAGTAAAATATGTACGGTTTTATAATATTATTAACATATATTAACATAATGGGTGTTTTATTGAACAAAATCTTTTGAATAAGTATAGGCAATTAGTTCAGCAGTGTTACCTAATTTTGATTTTGACAGCATCTTCCTTCTATGAGTATCTACGGTGTGTTTACTAATGCTTAAGTTGTTGGCAATTTCATGGCTGCTTTTTCCATTACTTAATAAATCGAGAATTTCCAGCTCTCTTTTGGTAAATAAATCAACGGCTTTATTATTAGCAGATGATACAGTTGATCGATTAATACAAAAATGTGGATTTAGATCGGTAATATCAGTAAAAACAAAAAGAAGATATAATTCTTTTTTGTTTTTGTTGATTCTATGAATGCAAGTTTGTTGTAATAACTTAGCATATTCTCCAGTAGTCTTTTTAATATAAAAATCTATTAGAGATAGACATTTTAATGGTTTGAGATCATGATTGTTTTGACTTAAGTAGTGAAAAGCTCTACAATATGATTTGATTACTTTTATTTGATCCTTTGAATGTATGTTTCTAAAAAAATCTTCGAATAACATATTCTCATATTCTACTCCAAGAATAGATGAGATATTTTGTGAAAAAGAAGTGTGATTAAGTAGGGGTACTTTTACAAAACAAAAAAATTGCTTGCTTAAGCACATTAGCTCATTGTAATTAATGAGTTTGTAACTATTTAGTGGAGGGAAATTCGAATAATCAATTTTAGTCCAGATTTGATTAAGATAATTATTCAGATCGCTGTAACTCTTTATTGAGATGTTCATATTGTAAATGAATTTGTTTGGGAATATTTATTATCCATACCAAATGATAGTTAATTCCTGTTCCTTAATTTTAATTTCTGAATTTTGATGAAGCATTTTCATAAATAATATTAACCTGAGTACAATTAAAATTTTAAATGGGCAAATTCCACATCATAGTTGTTTTCATTAAAACTACCATGTCGAAATGTGTCTTTAAATAGAAAATCTAATTGAACTCAGGTGGTTACTTAATTATTGTATTTATTGAAGTTCAATATTAATTGTTTCCGTATTTGCTACATATGACAAGCTTGTCATTTCGTTAAATCGATTTCTTTTTTCCAAACTCTGCATTTCATATCCAGCTTTTTCATAAACTTGAGCCTGCCAAAAAATAATAGAAGGCTCTTGTGGTTGATATTTGTTGGCAGTCTCTAAATACTTTATCGCTTTTTTGAACTGTCTGGCAGATTTACGCTTGGCTTGTTCCTGAGTTAAATTATATTTTATACTATTATATTCAGCTAATTGAAGCTTCATAATACCGCGTTCTAAATTCGTATTGGCTAATTCTTGAAGAGATGGCATATCAGGATCGGTAAAGTTTACATGAACCTCTTTTTCCATACTAACCGTTTTCCCGTCTACATGACCAGGTTTCCATAATCCGGAAGATTTTTCAAGACAAGCAATTACTTCTTTGTCCGTTTTCGTAGAAACCGAGTTTAAAATGCTAATATTAGAAACAGATCCGTCATCATTGATTGTAAATAAAGCAACAACCACTCCTGCTTCAAGGTTTTCGTTATTAATGTGCATATTAATATATTGATTCATTTTAGAGCTGTTTTCATCGTAGTTTTCATTTTGAGCTCCTAAAAAATAAGGTGAAGTAACAACAGTTTCAGTTAATTGTCTGTTTTGAGAAAAAGTAAATACTGAAATCAATAAAACGGTGAGTAATAATCCATAATTTTTCATGACATATAAGTATTAAAAGTTTGTACAGAAATATTTAAAATGGTTTGGTTATGTGATTTAATTAATAATTTCTATATAAAAGTAAATACAGATCCTAAACTCGTCTATACTTATATATGAGTATGTTTTTTTAAGATGCATCATATCAATAAACTACTAAAGTTAATATTAGCGCAATTAACATAAATTAACAAATTATACATTTTTGTTTAACAGTATGTTATTCTTTAATGAGATGGTTTGATATTGAATAAGCAATTAATTCAGCAGTATTGCATAAGTGAGATTTTGAAAGCATTTTCCTTCGATGGGTATCTACCGTGTGTTTGCTAATATTTAGAATGTTACCTATTTCGCTGCTACTTTTACCCATCGCAAGCAATGCCAAAATTTCCTTTTCTCTTTTTGTAAATACAGATGATAGTTCCGTAAGTTCTTCATCGGGGAAGCAGAAATGAGTTTCGTCGCCATTGTTAGTGTAATTAAATTCTATATTTAAACTTTCTTTAATGTGCGATATATCTGTATTAAACGATAATGTTTGAAAGCTATTTTGGTTTTCTTGTTTTTTAAATAAACAATTTTGATTTAATAGCCTAATGTAATGCCCATCTTTGTGCCTTATTCTAAAATCCATAGATGTGATACTTCTGAAGGGCTTTAGTTTGTTAATGTCCTGAATGACAAATTCACACATTTTTTTTGTTGCTAATAATACTACAGGGTAGTCTTCAGGATGGATATAGCTGTATAGTCTTTTTAATGTTAATTCTTCAGGATGATAACCTAATATTTCAACGATGTTATGAGAAGTAAAAAAGAGTTTAAATTGAGGAAATTGTATGATATGATAAAACTGGTTATCTAAACAAATTAAATTCTGAAGTTCTTTAAAATCAGGCTGTGGTTTATTTAACAAATGGTTGCCATCAGTTGTACCGGATAGTTTTTTAACTAAATGTACTAAATCATTAAATGAAAATTCATATTCTGACATCTTAAACCAACATTAAAATACTAAAGTTACTTAAGTGAGATATGGATGTCAATTATTTGTAGGGTAATTTTCATAATGTATAGAAATGAAAAAATCCGGAGGAGCACCGGATTTTTACTAAAAATATTTAAACACAAAAGCATTATATGTAAACATTAATTACTTCAGTAGTTACATATTTAGCACTCTGTATCAATTCGTCAAATTCTAATAATTTTAAATCCATCATTAAATCATCACCAAGTTTTTCATAAGTTTTGGCTTGCCAAAAAATTACCTGAGCTTCTTCTGGTCGCAGTGACTCTGCTTTGTTAAACCTGTTTAAAGCAGTGTGGTATTTTCTGTCAGACCTTTTAAAGCGGACCTCGTCAGTTAAAAATGGATCATTTTCATATTGCTCAGCCTTATAGAATTTTCTAATACCTCTATTAGAGAAATAAATTGCTTGTTCTTCTAATGCAGGACTGTTTTCATCTGAAAAAGCAATCACAACTCTTTTTTCCATCTGAACAGGAACACCATCTTTTGAACCGGGAATCCATTCGCCAGAGGTTGATTTAATACTTTCTATTACCTCAGTGTCATTTGTATGTGAAACTGAATTTCTAACAATAAAATTATCTAAGGATCCATCTTCATTTACTGTAAAATCAATGATAACAGTTCCTTCTTGAAATTCTACGTAAGCTGCTTGAACCTTATCTGATAAATCCTGATATAAAAATTTACTAATTGGATTAATCATGTCCTTGTTATTTTCTATTCCATAAACAGGACCAGAATATTTAGGTGCTCTAACAATAACTTCTTCATAATTGTATACCTGCGCTACGCTTAATAGTGAGAACACAACCAACACTGTAAATAATAAAACCCTTTTCATAATATTTGGTTTATAGTTTTTAAAATTGGAGGCTCCGTTAGTTTTAGTCTCCTGGATAAATAAAAGAAACCTTTTTGCCCAATCAGATTTCTAGTAAGTTGACCGTATGCGTCATGCATAATGAATTCACGACTTTAATTATTGGGTTGATGGTAAGATTTATTAATCGTGATATTGAGTTGTATTAGATTTTTAAAACAACATCACTAAGTTAACTTCAAAATAATCTGTAGTCTATACTCAAATTTGAGTAAATTCAGAATCTGCATTGTGATAGGAGTGAGTGATTTGTGTTAAAAACATATTTAGAGTAATGAATTAAATCACTATGGCAGAACGCAGATTTAAATTATCTTTGTCAATCTAAAAACAAAAAATATTCGTGCAAAAGTATCTTGATCAGTTAAATAGTTCGCAGAAAGAAGCCGTAGTAAACACTTCAGGGCCATCGTTGGTTATAGCAGGAGCTGGTTCCGGAAAAACAAGAGTTTTAACATTTAGAATTGCTCACCTTTTAACACAAGGTGTTCCTCCACATCGAATTTTGGCGCTTACTTTTACCAATAAAGCTGCCAGAGAAATGAAAGAACGTATTGCTACTATTGTTGGTAATGATATTGCCCGTAATCTCTGGATGGGGACTTTCCACTCCATATTTGCCCGTATATTACGTACAGAAGCAGAGAGGATAGGTTATCCTTCGTCATTTACAATTTATGATACTGCTGATTCTAAAAGTTTGGTAAAGTCTATTGTTAAAGAGATGAAGCTAAACGATAAAGAATATAAGCCAGGTGCAGTGTTAGGAAGAATTTCAGCTGCTAAAAACGATTTGGTTACTCCCGCATCTTATGCCAAAGACCAGCATAGAATGATGGAAGATCAGGCCACAAAAAAAGGAATGATTTACGAAATTTATGCACGCTATATGCGATACTGTTATAAATCAGGTGTGATGGATTTTGATGATTTGCTGTTGAATACTAATATATTGTTTCGTGATCATCCTGAAGCTTTGCAGAAATATCAGAATATTTTTCAATACATAATGGTTGATGAGTACCAGGATACCAATTACTCACAATATATTATTATAAAAAAATTGGCAGAAAAGCATAGTAATATATGTGTTGTAGGAGATGATGCTCAAAGTATATATAGTTTTAGGGGAGCAAAAATTGAGAATATACTCAACTTTAGAAATGATTATCCAGGATATAAACTATATAAGCTTGAACAAAATTATAGGTCCACACAAACTATCGTAAATGCCGCAAACAGTATTATTGCAAAAAATTCCAAGCAAATTAAAAAGGATGTTTTTTCAGAAAAGGATGCTGGTAATAAGATTAAAATACACAATGCAATTTCCGACATTGAAGAAGGATATATTGTTATAAATGATATTAAGGAAAAGGCTCTAAAACAAAACTATGATTATCAGGATTTTGCAATATTGTATCGAACAAATGCGCAATCGCGTATTTTTGAGGAGGCTTTAAGGAAAGCTTCAATGCCATATAAAATTTATGGTGGACTAAGCTTCTATCAGCGAAAGGAAATTAAAGACTTGTTGGCCTATTGTAGAATTACTGTAAATCCATCCGATCAGGAGGCTTTGAAACGAATTATTAATTATCCGGCAAGAGGAATTGGAAAAACCACTCTTGACAAAATTGAGGCAGCTGCCAGTGCATCAGGAAAAAGCATGTGGGATGTTTTGGTTTCTGTTGAAAATACAGGTAAGTTGTTTAATGCAGGAACACAGAAGAAACTAAATTCGTTTGTGGGATTAATATCTGGTTTTAGAGCCGGTATTAATCAGTTATCTGCTTATGAGTTGGTTACTGAAATTGCAACTCAAAGTGGTATGATGAAAGAGTTATATCAGGACAGAACTCCCGAAAGTGTAGCGAGACAAGAAAACGTTCAGGAATTATTAAATGGTATTCAGGAGTTTACAATTAATAAAACAGAAGAAGGTGGCGAAACAGGTTTAGTAAACTTCCTGGAGGAAGTTTCTCTGCTAACAGATCAGGATAATGAATCGGAGGACGATATAAATAAAATTACACTTATGACGATTCACTCTAGTAAAGGATTGGAGTTTAAAAATGTTTATGTAGTAGGTGTTGAGGAAGGTTTATTTCCATCAAATATGACTATTGAGAGTGAGCAGGGTGTTGAGGAAGAACGACGATTGTTTTATGTTGCAATTACACGAGCTGAGGACAATGCAACAGTTTCTTTTGCTCGAACTAGATATAAATATGGAGAATCTTCTTTTTGCAGACCTTCCAGATTTATAAATGAAATTGATAGTGAGTTTATTGAGTTCTCTGGTGACCAAATAAAAATACCAGCATCGCAAGGTCGATTTTCTGCGTCATCCTCACCTAAGCGCTCCTTTGGATCTTCAGGTAGTCCTTCTAAGCCAGGATATAACTTCAAAAAAGTTAGTAGTAATTCTGTTCAAAGTAAACCAACTTCATTTAGAGGCGGATCTACAGGTAATTTAAAACCAGGAGTAACTGTTGAGCATATACGTTTTGGACGAGGGAAAATTGTAAACATTGAAGGTCAATTGCCTAATGCAAAAGCTACGGTAGACTTTGATAATGCAGGAGTTAAACAATTATTACTAAAATTTGCCAAACTTAAAATTTTGGGTTAGATTTGTGTCGATAGCACTGCATGAACTTTTCACATGTTTACTGCACTTTTTTAACAAACGTTATCCCCATTTCTGAAAGCATTGGTATACTTCACATGCTGTTCAGCTGAATTTCTTAAACTAATATTAAAGAAGTAGGATTTTATAATTAAGTATGGATTATAACTCAAATAGGAAGAAGTTGCTTCTACCTGAATATGGACGACATATTCAGAAGATGGTAGATTATTGTGTTACAATTGAAGACAAGGAAGAAAGAACAAGGTGTGCCCAATCTATTATTGGTAATATGGGAAATATGTTTCCACATTTACGTGATGTAAATGATTTTAAACACAAACTTTGGGATCACCTGGCCATTATGTCGGATTTTAAACTTGATATTGAAACTCCTTTTGACCTTCCAGAGAAGGAGACACTTTATCAACGTCCTAAAAAATTAGCATATAATAATGAACGAATCAAATATCGTCATTATGGTCGCACCATAGAAAAAATGATTGACAAAGCTGTAGATATGGAAGAAGGGGAGTTAAAGCAACATCTTCTGTTATTAATAGCTAACAATATGAAAAAGTCTCTATTGCAGTGGAATAAAGATTTCCCAGGTGATGAGAGAGTATTCTCTGATATGGTTGAGCTTTCAGGTAACAAATTGGAAATTCCTTCAGATTTAAAAATTCCTGAGCAACGCGAACATCAGAATTATAACCAAAATCAGAATCAAAATAGAAATAGAAAGAAGCGTCAGTTTAAGAGGTACGACGATAGAAAATAGGGTCAAATAGAAATAATCTACATACAAAAATGTATTGTTTTGAAATTGAAGGGGGTCATAAGCTTTCTGGCGAAATAACTCCACAAGGGGCGAAAAACGAAGCACTTCAGGTAATTTGTGCGACATTGTTATCAAAAGAAGAAATTACCATTACTAATATTCCGGATATTGTAGATGTTAATAACCTAATCAATCTTTTATCTGATATAGGTGTAGCAGTAAATAGGATATCAAAAGATCAATGTACTTTTAAAGCTAAAAATATTGATCTGGAATATCTTCAATCAAAAGACTTTCGAAAAAAAGCATCTTCATTACGAGGTTCAATTATGATAATGGGACCTTTGTTGGCAAGGTTTGGTAAAGCTTATTTTCCAAAGCCTGGAGGTGATAAAATAGGAAGGAGAAGACTTGATACTCATTTTATAGGATTTGAAAAGTTAGGGGCAAAGTTTCATTTTAATCCACAAGAAATATTTTACAGTGTTGAGGCTGATCAACTTAAAGGTTGTTATATGCTTTTAGATGAGGCTTCTGTTACAGGAACTGCAAATATTGTGATGGCCGCAGTTTTAACTCCTGGAAAAACAAGTATTTATAATGCCGCCTGTGAACCCTATATACAACAATTGTGTAAAATGATGGTTAGCATGGGGGCAAAGATCGATGGAATAGGCTCAAATCTGCTACATATTGAAGGTGTTGAAAGTCTTGGGGGTTGCAGTCATCGAATTCTGCCGGATATGATAGAAATAGGTAGTTTTATAGGTATGGCTGCTATGACAGGATCAGAAATAACCATAAAAGATACGGCTTATGATGAATTAGGTATTATTCCTGATTCATTCAGGAGAATGGGTATAAAACTTGAAAGAAGGGGTGACGATATTTATATTCCAGAACAGGATACTTATGAGATAGAAACTTTTATTGATGGGTCTATAATGACTATTTCGGATGCCCCGTGGCCAGGTTTAACACCCGATTTACTAAGTGTTTTTTTAGTTATTGCAACGCAGGCTAAAGGAAGTGTTTTAATTCATCAGAAGATGTTTGAAAGTCGCTTGTTTTTTGTTGATAAGTTAATTGATATGGGAGCTCGTATTATATTATGTGATCCGCATAGGGCAACCGTTATTGGCTTAAATAAAGAGACTATGTTAAGAGGTACAACCTTAACATCCCCAGATATTCGTGCTGGAGTAGCTTTGTTAATTGCTGCGTTATCCGCTAAAGGTAAGAGTGTTATACAGAATATTAATCAGATTGACAGGGGTTACGAAAATATTGATATTCGACTACAGAAACTTGGTGCGAAAATAAAAAGAGTAAATTCTAAATAGTAAAATTAATAAATATTAACAAAGGGGCTATTGTGCAAGTTAAAACGTACAATGGCCTTTTTTTATTTTTGCATATTCTATAAAGGATACAGATGGGTATTGGAGCTTTTATTTTCTGTTAACATTTGGCCAGAATCGACTAAAATAATAATCATTTTCGACTTTTCAAAAAATATAGTTTTGTTTTTTACTGTTTTGTGACATATTTTTGCTCATCGTTTTCCTAACATTTGTCATGAAAACGGAAGCGTTGGTCTAAATTAAGACCCGCCGTATCGCAAAAATAATAAACTTTGCGATGTGATTATAAACCAAAATTGTGTGTGTATGAGAAAGCTAAAACTAATTATTTTAGTTGTTTTAGCAGGGCCAGGGTTTATTTCTTTTATCAATGGCGTACCTGAGCCAAAGGTAGGTCTTGGAATTGGAGATAAAGTTCCTGAATTTAAAACTACCCTGATCAATGGGGCTGATTTCGACTTGAAATCTTTACGAGGTAAAATGGTTCTTGTTGATTTTTGGGCATCATATGATGGGGAGTCCAGAGTTGATAATCATCAAAAGATGAGACTCCAAAAAGAATTTGCAAATTGCAAGTTTTATAATGGTGAAGGTTTTGTTGTTGTGGCAATTTCCCTTGATCGATTTAAATCTCCTTTAAAAAAGGCAATTGAAGAAGACGGTATGACAAAAGCCCTGCACATCTGCGACTATTTAGGAGCAGAATCGTCTATTGCAAAAGCCTACAGTGTAGAAAAACCTACAAACTACCTTGTTGATGGTGATGGCAGATTGATTGCCAGCAGCACAAGTATTGATAAAGTGGCTTCGTCACTTGAATACCTTCGCAGAAATTAAAATTATTTCCTTTTTTTATAAAAACATAATGTATTATTGATAATGTATTGGCATTTTTGTGCGATTTATGTATCTGAACAATTTGTAAATTTAATTGTAAAAGATAATAAGTCACAATAACAAAATCATTAGTAATAAAACTTTTATGTATGAAAAATAAGATTTTAATAGTAGTTCTGTTTCTAATGGGAATTACTTTTTCTGGAGAAGCACAAAAGGTTGGATTAGGAATAGGAAATAAAGCTCCTGAATTAAAGTTACTCTCTCCGGATGGAGAAGTTATTTCGCTTTCCTCTTTGAAAGGACAGTTGGTTCTTATTGATTTTTGGGCCTCATGGTGTGGACCTTGCCGTCGAGAAAATCCTAATCTGGTAAATGCATATAAGCAGTTTAAAGACGAAAAGTTTAAAAATGGTAAAGGCTTTACTGTATATAGTGTTTCATTAGATAAAAGCAAAGAAATGTGGAAGAAGGCAATTGAGCAAGATAAATTGGAATGGCCACATCATGTAAGCGATTTAAAAGGTTGGAATTCTTTAGGTGCTGAAGTTTATGGTGTAAGAGGAATCCCTGATAATTTTTTAATCGATAAAGACGGTATAATTATAGCAAAGCGATTAAGAGGTCCGGCTTTAGAGGAAGTGCTAAAGAGCTTTTTAAAATAAAACGACTTTCGTATAGTAATAACTGATAATTAAAATGGCAGAGTATGGAATAGTATTCTGCCATTTTTTTATTTAGCGGTGACAAGATTTTCGATTTTATTATAAAACGCTGTCAATTTGTCCCTCTTTTGTTGAGTGGCAAAATAATTGTTAAGCGTTGAGCTGTAAATAAGAAAATGTAAGAAATTATTATAATGACAAAGAAAACTTCAAAAAAAGAAAAACAGGAGGAAGTAGTTGACGAACAAGTAACAACTAACGAAAATGTTGAGGAAACTCTAAATGACGAGTCTGAAGAGCCGGTTGTAGATGAAATTGAAACTGAAGTTGAAGAAGATGGCTTAAGTCCTGAAGAAAAAAAGATTGAAGAGTTAACAGGTAAGGTATCTGAATTAAATGACAGATATTTGCGTTTGTCTGCAGAGTATGACAACTACAGAAAAAGAACTCTTAAGGAAAGAATGGAGTTGACTAAAAGTGCTGGAGAGGGGCTTTTAAAGGGTATACTGCCTGTTGTTGATGATTTTGACAGAGCAATATCTCATTTGGGAGAAGCCTCAGACTTAAAAGCTGTTAAAGAAGGGATTGATTTAATTTATAATAAGTTTCAGGAATTTCTTAAACAGAATGGTGTAAGTGAAATTGAAGCTAAGGAAAAGGAGTTTGATACTGACTTACACGAAGCAATAACTAAAATACCTGCTCCAACTGAGGATTTAAAAGGTAAAGTAATTGATTGTATAGAGAAAGGATATATGCTTAATGATAAAGTAATGCGTTTCTCAAAAGTTGTAGTTGGAGAATAGTTAAGAAACAGAAGTTATCATTATGTCTAAAAGAGATTATTACGAGGTTCTAGAAGTTTCGAAAAATGCAACTCCAGAGGAGATTAAAAAGGCTTATCGTAAGAAGGCTATTAAATTCCACCCGGATAAAAACCCTGGAGATAAAGCTGCGGAAGAAAAGTTTAAAGAAGCAGCAGAGGCCTATGAAGTATTAAGTGATCAAAATAAACGTTCGCGTTATGATCAGTTTGGCCATGCTGGTGTTGGAGGTGCATCTTCCGGAGGTGGCTTTGGTGGAGGTATGTCTATGGATGATATATTCTCTCATTTTGGCGATATTTTCGGTGGAGGCGGTTTTGGCGGCTTTAGTGGTTTTGGCGGCTTTGGTGGCGGAGGACGAAGTCGACAAAGAGTCAATAAAGGTTCAAATTTAAGGGTTAAAGTAACATTGACGCTTAATGAAATTTTGAACGGTGTAGAAAAGAAAATTCGAGTAAAAAAATATGTTCCTTGTAGCCACTGTAGTGGATCAGGAGCTGATGGCGGAGCTTCACATAGTACTTGTACAACATGTAATGGCTCAGGTCAGGTAACACGTATTTCGAATACCATATTAGGACAAATGCAAACGGCTTCAACATGTCCAACATGTGGAGGTGAAGGTAAAATTATTACCAATAAGTGTAAGCATTGTTCTGGCGAAGGTGTTGTTCGTGATGAAGAAGTAATTTCAATTAATATCCCAGCTGGAGTTGAAGAAGGTATGCAACTTTCAGTTTCTGGTAAAGGCAATGCGGCCAGAAGAGGTGGGATTAATGGAGATTTACTTGTTCTAATTCATGAAGAAGAGCATGCAGAATTAGTTCGTGATGGTCGTGACTTACTGTACAATCTTTTTGTTAGTGTTCCAGATGCAACATTGGGTGCACCTGTGGAAATACCAACACTTGAAGGTAAAGTAAAAGTGAAGATTGAAGCAGGTACTCAGCCAGGAAAGGTTTTAAGACTTAGAGGAAAAGGATTGCCAGAAGTTAATAGCTATGGACGAGGAGATCTATTGGTGAAAATTAATGTTTGGATTCCTAAGGATATTTCAAAAGACGAGAAGAAAGCTATGGAGAAAATGGCTGAGTCTGATAATTTTGCCCCTAAACCAAGTTCGCAGGAAAAAGGTTTTTTTAGCAGAATGAAAAATATGTTTGAATAGGCGTATTTGATAAAATAATTTGAATGGTATTCGTTATGTCATTCAGGATATAAAAAAATAGAGGTCGGCTAATATTACCGACCTTTGTTTTTTATAAAAAGTTTAAGTTACTCAATCACTTTGAGTTCTTTACCAATTTTTGTAAAGGCTTTAATAGCTCTGTCTAGATGTTCTTTAGAATGAGCTGCTGAAATTTGTATTCTGATTCTTGCCTGTCCTTTAGGAACTACTGGATAATAAAAACCGATAACATATATACCTTCTTGCAGTAATTTATCGGCAAATTGTTGCGATAATTTTGCATCGTATAGCATAAGTGCAATAATAGCTGAGTTAGTAGGTTTAATATCAAATCCAGCTTCTTTTATTTTTGATTTAAAATAGTCTGCATTTTCAATTACCTTGTCTCTGTACTCTGTCGATGAGCTCAACATGTCAAAAACTTCTGAAGCGGCACCAACAATAGCTGGGGCCAATGAGTTTGAAAATAGATAAGGACGAGATCTTTGTCGAAGCATATCAATAATTTCTTTTTTACCTGTCGTAAATCCACCCAAAGCACCACCTAAAGCTTTTCCTAGTGTACTTGTGATAATATCAACCCGGTTCATAACATTATGATATTCATGAGTACCTCTTCCGGTTTTGCCAATAAAACCCGAAGCGTGACTATCGTCAACCATTACCAAAGCATTGTATTTTTCAGCTAAATCACATATTTGATCCAATTTAGCAATATCTCCATCCATTGAAAAAACACCATCTGTTACAATAATTCGATATCGTTGTTCTTGGGATTTTACGAGTTGTTCTTCAAGATCAGCCATGTCAGCATGCTTATATCTATATCTAACCGCTTTACAAAGTCTAACCCCATCAATAATAGAGGCGTGATTTAGTTCATCAGAAATAATAGCATCCTCAGCTGAAAATAGAGGTTCAAAAACACCTCCATTTGCATCAAAAGCCGCAGCATATAATATGGTATCTTCAGTGCCTAGAAAATCTGCAATTTTCTTTTCTAAGTTTTTATGAATATCCTGAGTTCCACAAATAAATCTAACAGATGACATTCCGTATCCATGCGAATTCATAATGTCTTGCGCTGCTTTAATAACTCTTGGATGTGATGATAGTCCTAAATAGTTATTGGCACAAAAGTTTAGTACATCTTCACCTGTACTAACTTTGATGTTTGCACCTTGGGGTGTGGTAATAATTCGTTCTGTTTTATATAGTCCCGACTCTTTAATGTTATCGAGTTCAGTAGCGAGGTAATCTTTAAAATCTCCGTACATATTTATTGATGATTTTTTGTTTACCCAAAATTAGTAAGCTAATTCAATTAAAAAAATGATTTTGACAAGGTTTGTTTCCTAATAACTTTAACTCGATTTTAACTATAAATCGGCAATAAATATTAAAATTCAGGGTTATATTTACGGCGCTAAAATGATATATTATTGCATTTTGCATATAAATGTTACTTTTGTGGCTGCCTGATTTGAATAGAAATTAATTTAGGGGCTTTCAGAATGAAGAAAAAAAGTGGATTAAAATTATTTGGATTTACATTTACAAAATGTGGATTTATATTATTGTTGTTTTTGTTTTCATTCTACAAAATAAAGGCTCAAGATAGACTTGAAATTGGATTGATGGCAGGAACTTCCTATTATTTAGGAGATTTAAATCCGCATAGGCAATTTTATCAACCTTCGTTGGCGTATGGGGGTATTGCAAGATATGTTTTAACAGATAGGTTTGCAGTGAAAGGTTCAGCTACTTTAATGAAAATTAAAGGCGAAGAATCTTATGGTGGTGCATCTTTTCCTAATGGTGATGGAAATTATTTTTTTAAAAGAAATATTGGTGATGTAGCGCTGCAAATGGAGTTTAATTTTAGATCTTATGATCATCCTTTTATAAAAACAACAAACTTTACACCATATGTTTCATTTGGTGTGGGAACTGCAATTTATCAAAGAATTTCATCTGATTTAGAAAATAACTCTGAACAAATGGTTTTTATATTATCTTTGCCAATCGGTGTAGGTTTTAAGTATAAAATAAACAATTGGATAAGGGTAGGAGCGGAGTGGAGTTTTAGAAAAACTTTTGTGGATGATCTTGACATGAGAATAAGACGTAATATCCCGTTCGAAGGAACTGAAGATCCATATGGATTTGAAGGAGGGACTACAATTCATAATAATGATTTATATTCTTTTGCAGGAGTGATGGTTACCTTTAGTATGTTTAGGAGAAAAACCGAATGTAAAAGTGGATATTAAATAGGCAAAGACAAATTAATATGTCAGTAAAAGACCAACTGATAAAAGATAAATTACCACAGCACATAGCCATTATCATGGATGGTAATGGACGATGGGCTAAAAAACGTGGGAATTCAAGAGTATTTGGACATAGGAATGGAGTTAAAGCGGTACGTGCTGTAACTGAAGCTGCGGCTGAATTGCAGATTGGCTATGTAACCTTGTATGCATTCTCAACAGAAAACTGGAATCGTCCAAAGCTTGAAGTGGATGCTTTAATGTCGTTGTTGGTTTCCACAATTAGTTCTGAGACTAAAACCTTAATGGAGAATAATGTTAGATTAGGAGTAATAGGTTGTGTTGATAATCTACCTAAAGACGTAAGAAGAAAATTAATGCAATGCATCGATGAAACGTCTAATAATTCCGGACTTACATTAAATTTGGCTTTGAGTTACAGTTCTCGTTGGGAAATGACTGAGGCTGTTAAGAAAATAGCATTATCAATAAAAAATAATGAAATTGAACCAGATGATATTTCACCTGAGATGATTTCAGACAATCTTACTACCGCCGGCATGCCTGATCCGGAATTAATGATCAGAACCAGTGGCGAATTAAGAATTAGTAATTTCTTACTTTGGCAATTGGCTTATGCAGAATTTTATTTCTGTGATACACTTTGGCCAGACTTTAGTAAGGAAGATTTTTATTTAGCTCTATTTGATTATCAAAATAGAGAAAGAAGGTTTGGAAAGACCAGTGAACAGTTAAAGAAATAAAACTTATATATTAAAATATAGCATGCTAAAAAAGTTTACCTTTTATATAATCCTAATTACCCTATTACCTACTTTTGTTATTGCACAGTCAAATTCTGACGTCCCAACAATTAGTTATACAGGCTCACCTAGAAATTACGAAATAGCAGATATTGAAGTTTCTGGTATTCAAAATTACGATCCAAAAATTCTTGTTAATTTATCAGGGTTAAGAGTTGGTCAAAGAATTAATGTTCCGGGTGACGAAATATCTGAGGCAATTAGAAAATATTGGCAGCATGGACTTTTTTCAGATGTTAAAGTTGAAGCCAAGAAAATTGAAAATGGTAAAATTTGGATTGAGATTTTACTTCAGGAACGACCTCGATTATCTGAGATCAATTATTATGGATTAAAGAAATCTGAGATTGAAACTGTTGAGGAAAAGGTAGCCATGATGAAAGGTAGTCAGGTTACACCTTACTTTATTACAAGAGCAGAAAAATATATTGCTAAATACTTTGTAGATAAAGGATTTTACAATACGGAAGTTAGGGTTGTACAAAAAGATGATACTACAAAAAACAATCATGTTTATTTAGATATTACAGTTGATAAAAAAGAAAAAGTAAAAGTTAACTCTTTAGATTTTCTTGGAAACGTGGTTCTTTCAGATCAAAAACTGAATAGAACAATGAAAAAAACCAATGCAAAGGGAAAAATCTTAAACTTTTTCAGAACTAAGAAATTTATTGAAGAAACTTATCAGGAGGATTTACAGGCGGTAATTGACAAGTATAACGAAAAGGGTTATCGAGATATGATTATTGAATATGATTCAATATCAAAAAATGATAATAATACCGTAGATGTAAAGATTAAAATTGATGAAGGTCGAAAATATTACTTCGGTAATATTACCTGGATTGGTAATAGTATTTATCCTTCAGATTATTTAAGTGCAGTATTAAGAGTTGGAAAAGGAGATGTATTTAATCAAAAGCAATTAGATGAAAGATTGTTTCAGGATGATGATGCGGTACACAACTTATATATGGATAATGGATATTTATTCTCCAACATCACACCTGTTGAGCTAAATGTATACGGAGATACCATTGATCTTGAAATGCGTATTTTTGAAGGAAAACAAGCAACAATTAATAATATTGTAATTAAAGGAAATACTAAAACACACGAACATGTTGTTCGTAGAGAGATTCGTACTAAGCCAGGTGAATTGTTTAGTAAATCAGAATTAATACGTACAATACGAGAGCTTTCTCAACTTGGACATTTTGATCCTGAAAATATTTCTCCGGATGTTAATCCTAATCCAGAAGACGGAACTGTAGATTTAGTATATAACCTTACAGAGAAGGCCAATGATCAAATTGAATTATCAGGAGGTTGGGGAGCTGGTATGTTTGTTGGTTCTCTTGGTCTTAAATTCTCAAACTTTTCAGTAAGGAACATTTTTAATAAAGAGGCTTGGAGACCATTACCAACAGGAGATGGACAAACCTTATCTTTAAGAGCACAAACGAATGGTAAATTTTATCAGTCGTATAGTTTATCATTTACAGAACCTTGGTTAGGAGGAAAAAAACCAAATTCATTTACCTTCTCACTATACAGATCTGTTCAAACTGGAGTTTCAAGAAACTATGGATATAATCCATATAGTTCAGGTTATGGTTATGGTGGCTACGGGGGCTATGGTGGTTACGGAGGCTATGGTGGCTACGGAGGTTATGGCAGGGTTAACACAAAACAGTTTATGAAAATTACTGGTATGTCAGTAGGTTTTGGTAAGAGATTGAATTGGCCGGATGACTTTTTCTCATTCTATAGTGAGTTGAGTTATCAGTATTACCATTTGAGTGACTGGAACTATTTTATTATGCAAAATGGAGTTTCTCAGAACTTAAATTTCAAATTTATCTTCTCTCGTAATTCTATTAATAATCCACTTTATCCACGTAGAGGATCTAATTTCTCAATCGGACTAGAATTTACTCCTCCATATTCTTCTTTTACAAATAAGAATTATGAAGATTTGTATGAATCTTCTATTAACTATAGTGCTGAAAATGCTGATGCTCAGGAAAAAGCGGAAGAAGAATTGTATTCATTAATTGAGTATCATAAATGGACAACTTCAGGAACTGTTTATTCACCACTAGATAAAGCAGAGAAGCTTGTGTTGATGGGTAAATATGAAATGGGATTCCTTGGTTATTATAATGAATTTGTTCGTTCGCCATTTGAAAAATTTGTTGTTGGTGGTGATGGAATGTCAGGATATAGTATGTACGGTAGCCAGACTGTAGGATTAAGAGGGTACGAAAACTCTTCGTTAACTCCTTACTCAAGAGGAAGCCAAAATGGTAACTTGTATAGTAAGTTGACTTTTGAAATGAGATATCCATTAACATTACAACCATCAGCACAAGTTTATGCCTTAGCATTTCTTGAAGCTGGTAATGCATGGGCTGAGTTTAAAGAGTTTAATCCATATAGTTTAAAAAGATCCGCTGGAGTTGGTGTTAGAATTTTCCTACCTATCTTTGGATTAATGGGAATTGACTGGGGATATGGATTTGATGAAATTGCCAATCAACCAGGAGCTAATGGAAGTCAATTCCACTTTGTTATCGGACAGCAATTTTAATATGGTTTAATTTTTGTGATTGAGTTGTCGACAAAGATTAATGTATACCTAAAAGGAATGAAGATGAAGAAATTATTGATTTTATCACTTGTACTAGGGTTGGGATTTTTTGCAAATGCTCAAAAGTATGCTTTTGTCGACACAGAGTATATTCTAAAAAATATTCCTGCTTATGAAGCAGCAAATGAGCAATTAAATCAGGCATCGTTAAACTGGCAAAAGGAAATTGAAGCAGTTTATGCAGAGGTGGAAACAATGTACCAGAATTATCAGACGGAGAGTGTATTCTTATCCAATGAAATGAAAATTAAAAAGGAGGAAGAGATTGTTCAGAAGGAGAAAGAAGCACGTCAGTTACAAACTCAATATTTTGGTCCTGAAGGTGAATTAGGTAAAAAAAGAGAAGCTTTAATAAAACCTATTCAGGATGATATTTACAATGCCATAAGAGAGTTAGTTGATGAAGAAGGTTATGCTGCAATATTTGATAAAGCATCAGGTGGTGTGGTTCTTTTTTCTGATTCAAAATATGATATGAGTGATTTAGTTTTAGAAAAACTAGGATATAAAAAGTAAAGTATTTATTAGCCAAATTGGTTCAATTTAAGTCAATTTAATACTTATGTATGCTTGATGTTTTGTCATATGATAGAGAAGTCAGGTAAGAATCATTTGAAATTTGAAGAAAAATTATGAATTTAATTAAAAATCTTATTGTTGGATTGGTACTTATGACAGCATCTGTTGCTTCTGCCCAATCCGGGTTAAAATTTGGTCATGTGAACACTCAAGAAATACTAAGTGTAATGCCTGAATTGAAAACCATAGATGAGCAGTTGCAATCTGAGTATTCTCAGTTAGAAACTCAGCTTACAGATATGCAAGAAACATTAAAAGGGTTACAGCAAGAGTATGTACAGAAAATGCAAGCTAATACACTAGCGCCTGAGGAAAGAAGTTCGTTAGAAACTCAAATTCAGGAAATGAATAATAAAGTGCAGACTTTCTACAAACAGTCGCAACAGTCATTGCAAGCAAAAGAACAACAGTTAAAAACTCCTGTATTTGAGAAAGTGACAAATGCAATTAAGGAAGTGGGTGCTGAAAATGGATTTTTATATATATTTGAAGAAGTAGGTGGTTTAACAGTATATAAATCTCAAAAAAGTGTTGATGTTGCACCTCTTGTAAAAGCTAAATTAGGAATCCAATAAAAGTAGGAATAATTAAAAATTGAATTATAATGAAATCTATAAAGTTATTATTAGTTGTTGTTACCATTTTAGTTAGTTCAAGTGCATTTGCTCAGGAATTAAAGTTTGGTCACGTAAATATTCAGAAATTAGTTGCAGAATTACCTGCAAAACTAGAGGCAGATAAAACATTACAGCAAGAGGCTCAAAAATTAGACTCAAACCTTAAAGTAATGAACGAAGAACTTGAGGCAAAGTATACGGATTATATGGAAAAGAGAGATACTTTACCTGAATTAATTCGTGCTACAAAAGAAAAAGAGCTACAGGAAATTAATAGCAGATTACAAAATTTCCAGGCAATGGCTTCTCAGGATTTACAAAAAAAGGAACAAACTCTATTACAACCAATTATTGAGTCAGTACAAAAAGCAATTGATGAGGTAGGTGCTGAAAATGGTTTTATCTATATTTTTGATGTAAGTTCAAGAGTGGTTGTTTATCATTCAGAAAAAAGTGTAGATGTTGAAGAATTAGTTAAAGCAAAATTAGCTACACTTTAATAGATAACAACAAACTTATTATATTTGAGGATGACTATTCATAGTCATCCTTTTTTGTTTTTATTATGAGCGATAATATTGGACCTATAGCAGTTTTTGATTCAGGGTATGGTGGTTTAACTGTGTTGAATAAACTAAGAAAGCAAATGCCTGAGTATGATTTTTTATACCTCGGTGATAATGCCAGAACTCCATATGGAACCAGATCATTTGATATTGTTTATGAATATACATTGCAGGCAGTCAAGAAATTATTTTCAATGGGATGTCATTTGATTATTTTAGCATGTAATACAGCTTCAGCTAAAGCTCTTCGAACTATTCAGCAAAAGGATCTTCCATTACTAGCCCCCGAAAAACGTGTTTTAGGTGTAATTAGGCCTAGTGTAGAGGCCGTAATTCAATATAGCAAAACAAAAAAAGTGGGTATTTTAGGAACTGTTGGAACGGTTCAGTCATTATCATACCCTCTTGAAATAAAAAAACAGAGTGAAGAGTTTGAAGTATTTCAAGAGGCTTGTCCTATGTGGGTGCCATTGGTAGAAAATGGCGAGGGAGATAGTGAAGGAGCTGATTATTTTATTAAGAAGAATATTGATGAATTGATTCGTCAAAATTCGGCTATTGATACGATTATATTAGGGTGTACACATTATCCATTGTTAATGAATAAAATCAATAGATATTCAGGTAAGGATATAAATGTAATTGCTCAAGGGGATATCGTTGCTGGTAGTCTTAAAAATTATTTATTCCGGCATCCGGAAATGGATATTAGATGCAGTAAAACAGGCAAAACAACGTTTTTTACTACAGAGAATGTTGAAAAATTTAAACAAACTGCAGGATATTTCCTCAATGAAAATATTGAGGTGGAACATATTCATTTGTAAAGATGGGATAGTAGACAAAACGGAATTCAATGATAATTTAGAGATAGATTATCTCATAGAATAGTAAGATCAATTCATCAACTATATATTGACGAATTGATCTTTTATTTTTATGATTTAATATAAACTTCCAATAGTTTACACTTTTGATCAGGAAGAATTTCAATGGATGGAATGCTTGCCGGAATTAAAACGGTTTCGCCTTTATCTATGGTTTCTTCAGATCCGTTATCACATATAATTTTGGCGTTTCCTTCCACACACATATAGACTATAAATGAGTTTAAAAGGTATACGTCTCTTTTTATTATCGCAGTAAGATTTAGCACATTTGTAATAAAATAATTGTTGGCAGCAATGTTTACTGTTTCATTAAGTTTATTTTGGTCGTATTTTATTTTGTCATTTATTCTTTTGTAATCAATTGCATCAACGGCTAAATCAGTATGTAATTCTCTTAGATTTCCTGCGTCGTCTTTTCTATTGTAATCATAAATTCGGTATGTTACATCTGATGTTTGTTGTATTTCCGCAAAAAGAATACCTGCTCCGGTAGTATGTACATCTCCTGCAGGAATATAAAACACATCTCCAGGTACAACAGGGTGTGATTTTAAAAGGGATTCGATATTGTTGTTTTTGATGGCAAGAAGATATTCTTCCTTATTCGTAGGCTTAACAAAACCAGCTATTATTTTACTTTCAGGATCCGCATTAATAACATACCACATTTCTGTCTTTCCAAAAGCATTATGTCTTTCTTTTGATATCTCATCATTAGGATGTACTTGAATTGATAAATCCTGATTTGCATCGATAAACTTAAATAGTAAAGGAAATTCTTTATCAAATTTATTGAAGACAGGATCTCCAACAATATCCCCCATGTAGATTTCAATAATTTCTTCCAGAGAATTTCCTGCAAGGAACCCATTGGAAATAACTGAAATATCCCCCTGCACTGCAGATAGTTCCCAAGATTCACCAATGTTATCTTCTTTACTATCTTTGTTTAAGATAGTTTTGAGTTTTTTGCCTCCCCATATTTTACTTTTTAAAATGGGTTTAAATTTTAGGGGGTATAATGCTGTATTCATATTTTTCCAATTTTTATATTTGAATCGATAAAGTTATAAAATCATAAAGTTTAATCTTACATTGAAGGAGTAATTTGGTGATATTATTATAACAAAGTTTAACTTTGTAAAAAAAATGATGGAAATTAAACAAGCAGAATTTCTTACGTCAAGTGCAAAGCCTGCTCAATGTCCTAAACCTGATAAACCTGAATATGCGTTTATTGGTCGTTCAAATGTTGGAAAATCTTCTTTGATTAATATGTTGTGTAATCGAAATTCTCTGGCTAAAACATCTTCAACACCTGGGAAAACACAGTTAATAAATCATTTTGTGATTAATGATGATTGGTATTTGGTTGACTTACCAGGATATGGTTATGCAAAAGTATCGAAAACTCAGAGAAAAGAATTTAAACTAATTATTGATGGTTATTTAAGGCATAGGTCTAACCTGATGTGCTTGTTTATTTTGATTGATATAAGACATAAACCCCAAAAGGTAGATTTAGAGTTTATGTATCAAATGGGAAACTGGGGTATTCCTTTTGTCATTGTATTTACAAAGTCGGATAAACTTAAGCCTGAGGAAATTGAAAAATATACCACTGATTATAAAAATGCTCTTTTAGAGGATTGGGATGAATTACCAGATTATTTTGTGTCATCAGCAGTAAAAAAAGAGGGGCAGGATGAGATTTTGTCTTTTATTGATGAAGTAAATAAAAGTTGGTAAGCGTAAAATCTTCATTAGATTAATTTGTAACAATAAGGAACCAATTTAAATAGCGAGCTGTGGCAGTTATAACAATAATGATTTTTATATCTTTGCAGCGTCTTAAAAATAATTAATAGAAAAACAACAATTTGCGATGCCACCAAAAGCACCCATTAAAATTTTTTCGGGAACTTCTACCCGTTACTTAACCGAGAAAATAAGTCATTATTCCGGTAGGGATTTGGGAAATATTAAAAAGTTGAACTTTAGTGACGGCGAGTTTGCCGTAGGTTTTCAAGAGACAATTAGGGGGTCTCATGTTTTCCTGATTCAATCAACGTTTCCACCAGCTGATAATTTGTTGGAGTTATTAATGATGATTGATGCAGCCAAAAGGGCTTCGGCATATAAAATTGTTGCCGTGATACCGTATTTTGGTCTTGCTCGTCAGGATAGAAAGGACCAGCCTCGTGTATCTATTGGAGCTAAGTTAGCTGCTGATATGCTTACCGCTGCAGGAATTGATAGGTTAATTACTATGGATCTTCACGCAGATCAAATTCAGGGATTTTTTAATCTTCCTGTGGATCATCTGTATGCGTCTTCTATTTTCTTACCTCATATCAAGAGTATGAATCTTGATAATTTGGTTATTGCTTCACCTGATGTGGGAGGTAGTAAAAGAGCCAGTACATATTCAAAATTTCTTGGAACACCAATGGTAATTTGTCATAAATCAAGGGCAAAAGCTAATGTGGTCAGTGAAATGAGAATTATTGGTGATGTTAAGGATAAAAATGTGATTATTGTAGATGATATGATTGACACAGCAGGAACCTTAACAAAAGCTGCCGATATGATGAAAGCTGACGGAGCCAGAAGTGTAAGGGCAATTGCTACACACCCTGTTCTTTCAGGTTCTGCATATGAAAATATTGAAAACTCATCTTTAGAAGAATTATTTGTTACTGATTCTATTCCATTAAAGAAGGAATCTAAAAAGATTAAAGTTCTTTCAATTGCTGAGTTATTGGCAGATACGATAGAAAAAGTTTATTATTATAAGTCAATTAGTAATCAATTTTTAATATAATTTGATTATCTTTGCAGCCGCCTAAGGGCAGATCGTGTGATGGGAAGTAAATGTTTCATTACTAATGATTTATTTTGAGTAGCACATAAAATTAAGAAAATGCAAAAGATTGAATTAAAAGGTTCAAAAAGAGAAGTTATTGGTAAAAAAGCTACCAAAGAACTTCGTAAAGAAGAAAAAGTACCTGGTGTACTTTATGGTGGAAATGAAGTAATTCATTTTGCTATTGAAGAAAAACAACTCAAAGGTTTGGTATACACACCAAATGTATACATCGTTAAGTTAACTGTTGATGGAGTTGAAGTAGAAGCTATTTTACAAGATATTCAATTTCACCCAGTGAGTGATAGAATTCTTCACATTGATTTCCTACAAATATTTGAAGACAAGCCTGTTGTTATCGAAATTCCAGTTAAACTTGAAGGTTTTGCTGAAGGTGTTAAAGCAGGGGGTAGATTAACTCTTGAACAACGTAAATTACGTGTTAAAGGTTTACCAGCTAATTTGCCAGATGCGTTAAATGTAAATATTTCTTCACTTAAGTTAGGTGAGTCAGTACAAGTTGGAGCTTTAGCTTTTGATAACTTAGAATTATTAAATGCTAAGAACTCTACTGTTGCTGCAGTTAAGCTTACAAGAGCAGCTCGTGCAGCAGCACAGCAACAAAGCTAATTGTAATTTTATTACATATAGGGGCCTCCATATTTTTAATATGGAGGCTTTTGTATTTTATCCGTAATCTAATAATGCGGAAGCAATGATTTTTAGTTTTTTATTTAAGAATAAAAAGAAAAACATACCAAGCGAAATGAAATATTTAGTTGTGGGATTAGGTAACATAGGGAGTGAGTATGTAGATACAAGGCATAACATAGGTTTTAGTGTTTTAGATGAGCTTGCTAAACAAGAAAATCTAAAATTTGAAAACCTTAGGTATGGTGCTGTTACTAATTATAAGTTTAAAGGAAAGAATTTAATCTTGTTAAAGCCTAGTACTTATATGAACCTAAGTGGAAAAGCAATTAGATATTGGATGCAGCAGGAGAAAATCTTACCTGAAAATCTATTGGTCATCGTAGATGATTTGGCATTACCTTTTGGATCAATTCGTATGCGTCAGAAGGGAAGTGATGCCGGACATAATGGATTAAAGAATATTCAGGATATTTTTGGCCATAATAATTATAGTAGAATCAGGTTTGGCATAGGTGATAATTACTCCAGGGGAAAGCAAATTGATTATGTGCTTGGTAGATGGTCAGATGGTGAATTTGCTGAATTGCCTTTGTTAATGGATCATGCCATTAAAATGATTAAAGGTTTTGTTACGATTGGAGCATCCAAAACAATGAATCAATACAATAAAAAATAAGCTCTATGGATGATGGCGTTCGTATAGATAAGTATTTATGGGCAATTAGAGTTTTTAAAACCCGGAGTATTGCTGCTGAGGCTATAAAAAAAGGTCGGGTTATAATTAGTGGTCAACCTGTAAAAAACTCAAGGGTTGTAAAAGTAGGTATGACTATTGATGTAAAGTTTCCTCCAATTACACGTTCATTTAAAGTATTAGCTATCAGTGGTAAAAGAATGGGTGCTAAATTAGTGCCTGACTTTATGAAAGAAGTCACTACGGATGATCAGATAGAACTTATGGAACTAACCCGCATGGCTAATGCAATGGGTAGACGTAAGGGGTTAGGAAGACCTACGAAAAAAGAGCGTAGAGAGCTTGATAAATTAGATGAAGTTGATGACTGGGACTTCTAGTCTTTACTGAATGTATAACAGTATAATTTAAAAGATAATTAAGATAGAATGATTGTAGCAAGAGAAAAGAGGCAAAGTAATATTGTTGAATACATATTATATATGTGGCAAATTGAGGATTTAATAAGAGCTTATAAGTTCGATATTGAAGCTATTAAAACCGGTATTATTCCTCAGTATAATATGTCGGGTGATTTGCTGCAGGAAACACTTGATTGGTATGATAACCTTATTGAAATGATGAAGCTGGAGCAAATCCAGGAAAAAGGCCATTTACAGGTGATTTCGAATCTGGTTAATGACTTAAATAGATTACATATACAATTGCTTAATGAATCAACAGAAATAGCTTATCGTCATATTTACAATGCAACGATGCCATTTATTAAAGAATTTGACGAGAAAACAGGAAAGACTTTAAGTAACGAAATAGAATTATGTCTTACTGGTATTTACAGTCAGTTTCTGTTAAGATTACAAGGGAAAGAGGTGTCAAAAGGTACTCAGGAAGCCATCAAGTCTTTTAGTAATTTTTTAGCTTTTTTAGGAGGTAAATTTCAGGAAGAACAGGAAGATGAAAAAACGAAAAATTTAGGAGATGTATCTCTTAATTAAATATATATTTTAATAGTAATAGAAAAGGGTTGTTCGTAAGAACAACCCTTTTTCTATTTATCTAAGATCTTGAACTCCAAAAAGCTTAAAGAGGCAGAAGGAATCAATTTAAGCCCAAATGAATATTTCAGTTTCCACTTTAAAAATATGGATGGAAAACCTTTTTTCAAATATGCTCCCAAATATGGGTGAACCTTCAGGGTCAATTTTCTTTTCTTTTGTCCTTTAACAGCTTTTCTAATGCTGTCTTCCAATTTCTCTTCCAGCAGGATGGCTGGTGCAATTTTGCCAGTACCAAAACAAGTTGGGCACGTTTCATTGGTCTCAATGGCTAATTCTGGTCGAACACGCTGACGAGTGATTTGCATCAATCCGAATTTGCTAAGAGGAAGAATGTTATGTTTGGTTCTATCCGAGTTCATAGCTTCCTTCATTCGTTCATGCACCTTTTGTCGGTGTTCAGCTTTTTGCATATCAATAAAATCAACAACGATGATGCCACCCATGTCTCTAAGTCGCAATTGGCGAGCAATTTCATCAGCAGCTGCAAGGTTTACCTCTAAGGCGTTGTTTTCTTGATTTGCTGCAGATTTTGCTCTGTTGCCACTGTTCACATCAATTACATGGAGTGCCTCAGTGTGTTCAATAATAAGATAGGCACCGCTTTTGAATGATACGGTCTTTCCAAAAAGCGATTTAATTTGTTTTTCAATACCAAATTGATCAAATAAAGGAACGTCTCCTTTAAATTCTTTTACAATTTTTTCTCGATCGGGTGAAATTAAACCCACGTACTCTTTTACCTCTTTACACATTTCTTTATCAGAAATATAAATACTATTAAAAGAGGGACTCATAATGTCCCTGAGAATGGCTGAGGTACGTCCAATCTCACCAATGACCAATGCTCTAGGTTTAAGGTTGAACAGCTTAGCTGTTGAATCATCCCAACGTCGACAAAGTGTTCTGAGTTCTTTATCTAGTTCGGCAACCCTCTTGCCTTCGGCTACAGTTCGAACAATAACTCCAAAATTTTTGGGTTTAATGCTTTGTAATAATTTTTTCAGTCTGTTTCTTTCTTCAGCAGATTTTATCTTTTGACTAACAGAAACTTTATCTGAAAAAGGCATTAATACTAAGTTACGTCCTGCAATTGACAATTCGGAAGTTAGCCTAGGCCCTTTTGTTGAAATGGGTTCTTTAGCTATTTGCACCAAAACTTCCTGACCTACGGAGAGAACTTCTGAAATGGTACCGTTTTTATCGATATCCGGATCAGATTTCATTTTGTGTAAGGCAACTCCTCCCTTTTTGGCAGTTTTGGTCATGTTGAGGAATTTTTTAAGTGTACGAAACTGGGGTCCAAGATCTAAGTAATGCAAAAAAGCATCTTTTTCGTAACCAACGTCAACAAAAGCAGCATTTAATCCAGGCATGATTTTTTTAACTCTTCCGAGATAAATATCACCCACTGTAAATTGAACATTGCTTCGTTCACGTCTTAACTCAACTAACCTTCTGTCTTCGAGCAATGCAATTGAAAGCTCGTCGGGAGATACATCAACAAATAGTTCTGCACTCACTATAGTAGGTATTTACAATAAATTCTAGTTCACCTAATATACATTTATATTAGGTTTCAAACATGTACATAAAACAAAGAACAAACAAGAAGAAATAACTTCGAATGTTTGTTCTTTATAATCTTTTCTAAATAAAATGGTGAAGATTACTTCTTCTTTTTGTGCCTATTTTTTCTAAGCCTTTTTTTACGCTTATGCGTTGCCATCTTATGTCTTTTTCTTTTCTTTCCGCTTGGCATAATCTAACTTTTTTACTTAATTAATATCCAGTTACTTAACGTTGTTCTTAACTTTTGTTACAAAAGTTTTAGAAGGCTTAAATGCTGGAATATAGTGTTTAGGAATGATGATTGTTGTGTTTTTAGAAATGTTACGAGCAGTTTTTTCTGCTCTTTCCTTAACGATAAAACTTCCAAATCCACGCAAATAAACATTCTTTCCTTTTACTAATGAACCTTTTATAGTATCCATAAAAGCTTCAATAGTCTTTTGTACTGTAACTTTTTCTATTCCAGTATTCTTAGAAATCTCGTTTACGATATCAGCCTTTGTCATATCTCTTTAAAATTATTTATATCAACTAATTACATTAATTTTCTAAAAATTCAGACTGCAAAGATATAACGATTTCGAAATAAAAAAAAACAAAAAGGTTATTTTTGATAAAAATTAATACAATGTCAAGATTCAGTAGAGGCCTGATTGTGTGGTATAAACAGAATGAACGTGATCTCCCATGGCGTAAAACTAGTGATCCGTATAGGGTTTGGGTATCGGAAATTATACTTCAGCAAACCCGTGTAAATCAAGGATTAAATTATTATATCAACTTTATAAACCGTTTTCCAACCATTCAAGATTTGGCAAATGCGTCTGAAGATGATGTACTTAAACAGTGGGAAGGTCTGGGGTATTATTCCAGAGCTAGAAATATGCATGAGGCTTCAAAAGAGGTTGCTTACAATTTGAAAGGTAAATTTCCGAAAACCTATGATCAGCTGATACAATTAAAAGGAATTGGTCCTTATACTGCTGCTGCAATCAGTTCCATTTGTTTTAATGAGCATAGAACGGTTGTAGATGGAAATGTTTTTAGAGTATTGACACGTATTTTTGGTATTGATACACCTATTAATACATCAAAAGGAAAAAAAGAAGTGGAAACTTTAGCGCATGAATTAAATGATGGTTGTGAACATGGTACATTTAATCAAGCGCTTATGGAGTTTGGAGCCATTTATTGTACACCAAAACTTCCGAAATGTAATGGATGTATGTTTGAATTGGAATGTGTTGCGATAAAAAAAAATCTTGTTGATAAACTTCCTGTTAAAGAGAAAAAGCTTAAAATAAAACAGCGGTTCCTGAATTTTTTATTTGTTAGAGATCGTAACAATCAAACTATTATTCAAAAACGTAATCAAAATGATATTTGGAAGAGTTTATATCAATTTCCTCTTGTTGAAACTACTAGTGAAGAATCGGAAAAGACTGTTTTAAGCAATTTGAAATTTTCATTTGTCAAAGGAGCTAGTATTACTTCTGTTAAAAACAGTAAGCATAAACTTACTCACCAAACATTATATATTCGCATTATTAGTCTACAGGTGGAGATGGAGAATAATAATTTACCAGCAGACTACCAGTTAATAGATTTAAGTGATATTGGAGAATATGCACTACCTAAACCGCTTGAGAATTTTTGTATGCATATATTATAATATACTTTTTAATGAGCAATAATACTTATTCATGGTATATTTGTAAACGAATTTAAGTTTTGTATTTTTATCATTCTTAATAAAAATAGTAAAAAACATATGTCAGTAAATAAAGTAATTTTAATAGGAAACGTAGGAAAGGATCCTGAAATAAGATATTTTGAAAACGATAGAGCTGTGGCTAACTTTCCATTGGCTACAACAGAGCGTGGTTTTACGACAAGTTCGGGACAACAAATCCCTGAGCGAACAGAATGGCACAATGTGGTAGTTTGGGGTGGTTTGGCAAAAGTTGTTGAAAGCTATGTGAAAAAAGGAACCCAAATGTATATTGAGGGTAAAATTCGTACCAGATCATGGGATGATAAAGATGGAAACAAGAGATATACAACCGAAGTTTATGCTGATAATATTCAATTATTAGGTCGTAAATCTGATAATCCGGGAAGTAACGGACCATCAAATACTATGGGGCAACAGGCACCAAGTCAGAATTCACCGATGAATCAAAACCCTATGCCAAATACAATGGGTAATGATGATATTCTTGGAGAAGCTTCAGATCAGGATGATTTACCATTCTAAATATTCACTTAATCATTTTATTCTTGGAAACGGACCTGATTATTTCAAATATATTGCCATCACTTATGGCTATTGAATTTTTGCCATTAACAATAGGAACCTCGATGGCAATATTTGCCTTGTTTATTCTTTTATGCTTTTCTGCATTGTTATCAGGATCAGAAGTTGCATACTTTTCATTAAGTCCTCAGGATATTAGTGAAATTGAAGAGATGAATAATAAGACCAGTAACAAAATATTGCAGCATTTAAAAAATCCGGAACAGCTACTAGCGACTATTCTGATTGGCAATAATTTTGTAAATGTAGGAGTGGTAATTTTATCTGCATTTATCACCAATTCTTTAGTGCATTTTGGTAAGCCTGAATGGGTTAAATTTGTTGTAGAAGTTATAGGTATAACTGCAATAATTTTATTTTTTGGGGAGATACTCCCAAAAGTTTATGCCTCCAAATTTTCAAAACGTTTTGCTGAAGTGATGGCTTATCCCATCATGGTAATAAAAGGAGTGTTTAGTCCTTTAAGCTTGCTTTTAGTCAGCTCTTCGAATTTTGTAAACAGAAGAATTGCAAAAAAGTCAACTATGATTTCGTTGGATGACATCTCTCAGGCGCTTGAATTAACCAGCGATGAAATAACTGATGAAAAAGAAATTCTTGAAGGAATTGTGAAGTTTGGGAATATCAGTGCAGCAGAAATAATGACTCCAAGAATTGATGTTATTGACATAGAAATCACAAGCACTTATAATAAAGTTCTATCGGTTATAATTGATTCCGGTTATAGTAGAATTCCGATTTTTGAGAATACCCCGGATAATGTTAAAGGCGTACTTTATGTAAAAGACTTATTAGCCTACGTAAATGAAGATGAGGATTTTGATTGGCAAAAATTAATGCGCGCACCATATTTTATACCTGAAACCAAAAAGATTGATGATTTATTAGAGGAATTTCAGTTGAATAAAGTTCATCTGGCAATTGTGGTTGATGAGTATGGAGGAACATCTGGAATCGTTTCTCTGGAAGATATTTTGGAGGAGATTGTTGGGGAAATTAGCGACGAGATGGATGATGAAGAATCACTTTATGCCTTGCAGCCTGATGGAAGCATAATATTTGAAGGGAAGACCTTGCTGAATGACTTTTATAAAGTGACTGAGATCAGTGAAAATGTTTTTGATGGTGTAAAAGGAGAAGCTGAAACATTGGCTGGATTACTTTTAGAGATGAAAGGTGAGATTCCTGATAAAAATGAAAAAATCAGTTTTGGAACGCATTCATTTACCGTTACTTCTGTGGATTCAAGAAGAATTAAAAAAGTAAAATACGAACATAAAAAACAAAAATCATAAGTAAGCTATGCAATTTAAAGTATTCATAAAAAGTGGTATATCGTTAGCTATACTTATGTTTTTGGTTTGGGGATGTAAAAATGTACCTACACCTAAGCCAAGAGCTTATTTTAGAATTTCGTTTCCTGAGCATAAATACGATTCATTAGAAAATAAATATCCATACTTCTTCGAATATCCTGAATATACAAGAATCATACAGGATAAAGCTGCAAATGCTGAACCTTATTGGATAAATATTGACTATCCTGCTTATAATGGAAAAATTCATATAAGTTATAAGGTTGTTAAAGATAATTTAGCTGAAATGTTAGAAGACAATAGAAAGTTAGCATACAAACATTCTATTAAAGCAGATGCAATAGGAGAGAGGCTTTATATGGCTCCGGAAAAAAAAGTATATGGAATTTTGTATGATATAAAAGGAGATGCAGCATCTTCAGTTCAATTTTTTTTAACAGATAGTGTTCGTAATTTTCTTCGTGGATCATTATATTTCAATACCATTCCCAATAAAGATTCTTTAGCTCCAGTAGTTGATTTTGTTAAAGAGGATATCATGCATATGATGGAAACCTTTGAGTGGAAATCTTTACCAATAACGAAGTAATGTCTGTATTTTTTAAAAAAGAAGAAGCTAATGGTGGCATTTTAGCAGTATGGGAGATTACCGAATCAGTTGATGAATTGTTGAAGCTGCTAAATTTGAGTGATACAGAAATCGAAAGGCTAAATTCTTTTAGGTTAGATAAACGAAAATTAGAGTTTTTGGCAACGCGTTGTTTAATAAAAGAATTAATTCAAAAAGATCCTGTTATCAACTATATGGATACAGGAAGACCGGTTTTAGAAAATTCAACATTCAATTTAAGTATCAGTCATACAAAAGGGTTTGCAGCAGTTGCCTTATCAAAAGGAGAGTATTCTGGTATTGATATAGAGCATCCTAGTGAAAGAGTTATTAAAGTGTACGACAGGTTTGTGAGTGCTGAAGAAAAAGCTTTTATTCCGGAATCGAAGCAACTTGAATATTTTACTTTATTATGGAGTTTAAAGGAGGCGATGTATAAAATCTTTGATGAAAAGAGTGTTATTTTTAATCGGGATTTAAAGTGTTATCCTTTTGAATTAAGTTGTGAGGGAGAAATAAAGGCCTTGTTTTGTTTGAATAAAGAGGTTGAATTGACCTATAAATATATTACTTCCAAAGATTTTTATTTGGTTTACCATTGTTAAGGTATTTTTATGATTTTAGAATCTGTATTAGATAAAAAAAAGGCGAACAAAAAAGTATATTGTGTTCTTATTGATCCGGACAAGTTTCCAGAAGAGAACATTCTTAAAATTATTACAGCAATGGAAACTGCCGCTCCAGATCTTATTTTGGTAGGAGGGAGTTTGGTCACAAAAAAAACAGAAAGTACTGTCGACGTTTTAAAAAAGCATTTATCAATTCCGGTACTTCTTTTCCCAGGAAGTCTTTTGCAGCTAACTACTAATGCCGATGGAATATTATTTATTTCATTAATATCAGGTCGTAATCCTGAACTTCTTATCGGCAATCATGTGGCTTCAGCCCCGGTTATTAAAAGTTCAGGTATGGAAGTAATTTCTACTGGTTATATTTTAATAGATGGCGGCACAACTACATCTGTTGAGTATATGAGCCAAACTAAACCAATTCCGGCTCTTAAAACGGATATTGCTATTGCTACAGCTATGGCAGGGGAGATGTTGGGACAAAAATTAATTTATCTTGAGGGGGGAAGCGGTGCTTTAAATCCAGTTCCAGTTGAAATGATCCAAGCCGTAAAACAAAATATCTCTATTCCACTTATTGTTGGAGGGGGATTAAATACCAAAGAAAAAGTAAAGGCAGCATGTGATGCTGGTGCAGATGTTATTGTTGTTGGTAATGCTTTCGAAAAGGATTTATCCTTGTTAAAAGAGTTTAAAGAAGTAATATCCTCATATTAACCCTGAATTCAATATATTGAACTCAGGGGTTGTATCTTAGTTTTTAAAGTCTATTTGTTTTATAATTTCTTTAATAGGCTTTCCTATGGCACCATTGGGTTTTGGTATTTCAAGAATTGTTGAAATAGTAGGTGCAACATCAATCATCTTTACTTTGTCGATGATCTGAGTAGGATTAATATTCCAACCAAAAAATATCATAGGAATAGTGCATCTGTTTGATTTAAATGAGTATTTTTGATTTTCATTGACTTCTTCAATCCAACCTGGCTTAAGAGATACAAATAAATCGCCTGAACGACCAAAATAATATGATTTTTGCATCAGACCATATACTCCGTTTGTATAATTATTGGTTCTTAAGTTAATGCCGGTTATTGTGTTTTGTACACCTGAAACTTCCAGTAAAAATCTGGCAGCTTTATCTTGAATTTCTTCAAATGAAATATTTTTTTCTTTGATGAGTTCGTGATTTAAATAAAACTGCTTGTTTTCGTATCCTTTAACCCATTTCCCCTGACCATAAATAGCCATTAAATATAAATTAAGCAGTGCGGATGTTTTTTGTCCGTTAAAGTAACCTGTACTAATATTGTTGCTTTGCAATGTTTTTAAGCCCCAATTAATGGTAGGAGTAGATGTAAAGATAAACAACGTTTGTTCTAACCCAACGTTATCTTTAATAACTTGAATAAACGATTCTATTTGCTCGTCTAATCTTAATAACATGTCCTCAACTTCAGCATCAAATAGCTCTATCTCATCTTCAATAAATGGTTTGCATGTGAAATTAATCGATAGAATATCTGTAAAATCATCTTTACCCAGGTTTTCGTTAATAACAAGTGAAGCAGCAAAATCTCTTATTAAATAATTTTCAAAGGGAGTTCCTGGTAATTTACTATAGGGTGCTAAGGTATTATCAGGAGCTTTTAAATCATACATAAAATGCCTCATTTCCTTATCGCCTCCAGTAATAAATTCATTGTAGTTTCTAAGGTCAAAAGCAGGTCCCCATTGACGATTGATATACATATCAGCAAACTTCATAGAGTTAAACTTGTGAACCCATTGTTGTAATGAATCTTTTGAAGAGCAAACCATGTTTCCAGTTGTTCTGTCGAACCAGTACTGAGATGTTTGTTTAGAGTGTGAAAAGAAAGCTATGTCCTCCGGATTAATACCAACAGAAGCAACTTTTGATTTTCCTCTGGTCATGATTAAGAGTTCATCTGCAACTGTACTCGAAAGAATTTCAGAAGTGCTGATATAACCTGAATCCGGATGATTAGCAGCATCAACGGCATGAAAAGAATATGCGCTAGAAATATCCGTTTGGTTTAAGGTATACCACTTGTTGTTGATAATACCATGCATGCCTGGATATGTGCCCGTATAAAAATTAGTAAGCTTGGTTCCTTTATATGTAGTGGAAGTTTCGTAATCAGAATTGTGGAAGAATGTACCTCTTTCAATAATCTGATTAAAGCCGTGTTTAGTAAATTTATTTTTGAATTTTAGGAGATGCTCTGTTTGTAGTTCATCGATATTAACAAAAACAACCAGTTTAGGAACTTTAGTTTTGATAATATTTTGTGAATAAACAGGTAGCAGGGCAAGTATAAGAGTTGCAAGAGCTATAAATTTTCGGCATAATTGTTTCATAATGCCAAAATAAATAGCATTTAATAACTTCTCCAAATAAAACTGATATATCTTAATGGCTAATACACTTTTACTTTTTCGTGCTTACGATAAACCACAATATCAACATCTTCAATGTAAATAATTCCTGCTCCATCAGCCTTTTCTAATAGTCCTGCAACTACTTTTGAAAAATCTTCAATGCGTTCTTGTTTATCTACTATTTCAATAATAATTGGTGGCTCATGCGAAATGTCAAAAGCTTTTGAAGAATCGGCCAGTCCGTTTGCTCCGTAACCCATAAATCCTTTGGTAACTGTGGTTCCTGCCAGAGTGTATTTTTTAGCTGCAAATACTATGGCCTCATATAATGAACGTTGATATACTTTATCTGCCTCTGGTATAATAATCTTCAGTTTCTTCCCTTTTCCCTCTATATTCATAATGTGTTGTGTTAAGGTTATAAGCGGTGATTCATATAATACCATGTGTTTCTTCGGCAATCTGTCACGCTAAAAATTCTTTAAAACAAGGCATATGAAAACACCATAATGCAATTAATACATCAAGGTTCAAATTACGACTTAATACGGACACTATCAATAAGGCTAATCAAAAAACTGAAGAATAGATGAAATTTTGATTTAGGTTGAAAAACTTTGCTGAACCAATGAACTTTAACGTCAGATTACTTGGTTCTTATCTAAATATTGCTAATTTTGAAGACAATCCCTGGAGATTAATACTTGGTAACAAATATTGATCTCTTCATCCCTTAATTTATTAACATGGTCATCTCCGAAATTCAAATATTCATGCATTTACAGTGATTATAAAGCCTGGAACGTTGGGTTATGCTATAAAGTTGAAATTTGATTGTGTAGAGGACCGCAAATTTAAGTTTTATGAAGGTATATCAAGCAAATCAAATTAAGAACATAGCCCTACTTGGTAGTGCTGGCTCGGGTAAAACCACCCTCGCCGAGGCTATGTTACTTGAGGGTGGTGTTATTGACCGTAGAGGCAATATCGACAACAATAGTACAGTGTCTGATTATCACAAGGTGGAACACGAGTATGGTTACTCCGTTTTTTCATCAGTTATGTATACCGAATGGCTGGAAAAGAAAATCAATTTTATTGATTGTCCAGGTTCTGACGACTTTATTACAGGAGCTGTAACTTCTTTAAATGTAACAGATACAGCTTTGATGTTATTAAATACAACTCAAGGCGTTGAAGTAGGAACGCAAAATCTTTTTAGATATACCGAACAATATAAGAAGCCAGTTATTTTTATAGCAAACCAGCTCGATCACGAAAAGTCAAATTTTGAACAGACCATTGAACAAGCTGTTGAAAGCTTTGGAAGTAAAGTGGTAATTGTACAATACCCAGTAAGTGTTGGCGAAGGTTTTAATGCGCTTGTTGACGTGTTAAAAATGAAAATGTATCAGTGGGGACCAGATGGAGGTAAACCTGAAATTTTAGATATCCCTGCAGATCAGAAGGAAAGAGCTGATGAGTTGCATAACGCATTGGTTGAAGCAGCTGCAGAAAATGATGAAGATTTGATGGAACTTTTCTTTGACAAAGGAACATTAGATGAAGATCAGATGAGATCAGGAATGAAAAAGGGATTGATTGCCCGAGATTTATTTCCGGTATTTTGTGTTTCTGCAATAAAAGATATGGGAGTTAGACGTTTAATGGAATTCTTAGGAAATATAGTTCCATTTGTGTCTGAAATGCCAAAACCAATCACTAAAGACGCAGAAGAAGTTACCTGTTCTGCTGAAGGTCCTGCCTCTATCTTCGTTTTTAAAACAAGTATTGAACCTCACTTAGGTGAAGTATCCTTTTTTAAAGTGATGTCGGGTAAAGTGGCAGAAGGAATGGATCTTGTTAATATGACTAAAGGTGCTAAAGAAAGATTATCGCAGCTTTATTGTGTAGCAGGAAGCAACAGAACAAAAACTAGTGAATTGGTTGCAGGAGATATTGGTGCTACAGTAAAGTTAAAAGAAACAAAAACAAACGATACCCTTAATGACAAGGGATGTAATTATGTATTTGAGCCTATTCATTATCCAGACTATAAGTTCAGAACTGCCATTAGACCTATAAACGAACATGATGACGAAAAATTAGGTGAAATATTGCAACGGATGCATGAGGAAGATCCAACTCTTGTTGTTGAATACTCTAAGGAGTTAAAGCAAATTATTATTTATGGACAGGGTGAATTCCATTTAAATACGATGAAATGGCGTATTGAAAATAATGATAAGCTTGCTGTTGTTTTTGATCGACCCAAAATTCCTTATCGTGAAACCATAACCAGAGCTGCCAAAGCTGACTACCGACATAAAAAGCAATCGGGAGGTTCCGGTCAGTTTGGAGAAGTGCATATGGTTATTGAACCATACGAAGAAGGGATGCCAGATCCAACGTCATATAAATTCAACGGTCAGGAATTTAAGATGAATATTCGGGGGACTGAAACAGTGAAACTTCCTTGGGGAGGTAAACTTATTTTTCATAATTGTATTGTGGGTGGAGCTATTGATGCACGCTTTTTACCAGCCATTTTAAAAGGTATTATGGAAAAAATGGAAGAAGGTCCACTAACAGGTTCATATGCTCGTGATATCAGAGTATGTGTTTATGATGGAAAAATGCACGCTGTGGATTCAAATGAAATTTCATTTAAACTGGCAGGAAGAAATGCCTTTAGTGCTGCCTTTAGAGAGGCCGGACCAAAAATTCTTGAACCTGTTTATGATGTTGAAGTAAAAGTTCCTTCGGATAGAATGGGGGATGTAATGAGCGACTTGCAAGGACGCCGTGCCTTAATTGAGGGAATGAATAGTGAAAAAGGATTTGAAGTAATTAAGGCCAAAGTTCCATTAAAAGAGATGGATAAATATTCTACGTCATTAAGTTCTATAACCGGAGGTAGGGCAATGTTTACTTTAAAATTTGCAAAATACGATATTGTACCACATGATGTACAAGAACAACTTCTGGCTGATTATCAAAAAGAATTAGCCGAGGTTTAATGTTTTTTTAGTGAATTGTTGATGATTAATCCGGTATTGGTTTTCTGATACCGGATTTTTTATGGGTTATTTTTTTCCTCTGATTAAATGTAATGGTCCCTTTTTCTCTAATGTTTCACCTTCATTAAATCCTTTGGCTTCTATGTAGTAAAAATATACGCCTTCGGAAGCATCTTTTCCATTAATTTTACCATCCCAACCTTCAGCCGGATTTGTGGTAGTAAAAACCTTTCTTCCCCAACGATTTACGATTACCATTTTAAAGCTTTTAATAGATTGATAAACTACTACAAATTCATCATTGATGCCATCCCCATTAGGTGTAAATACGTTTGGAGCCTCAAGTTTTATTTTTATAATTTCTAAGGGTGTATCAATTTCTTTTATACTAGAACATCCACTATAAATGTTAGAAACAGTGAGTGTAATATTGTAAGTTCCAATTTCTTCAAATGTAAAGTTGGTGTTGGGCTCTAAATGTGGAGCGTAGGTGTAAGCTTCATCATCTCCGGATGCATTTTTAATAAAGTTCCATTCGTAATCAGTAATAGTACCTAATGATTCACTTTCAAAGGTAACCGACATAGGGGCTGATCCTTTATAATTAAGCTCTTGAAGTTCGTTGTAGTTTTCTCTGTCCGTTGGTGTAAATGAGAATGCAGCTGAAACAGCTATAGCTTCAATATCTATTGTTGCAGTTGTTGTTGCAGCTCCATTAAATGCACTTAGATTAACTGTATAGCTTGTATTTTCATATGGAGAGCTAATTTCAGGAATGGCTTCTGTTGAGCCATCGATGTCGCCGGTTGGCAATGATTCCCATTGATACGAGTATGAATAATCTAATGTAATGGGGGATCCATTAGTGAAATTATAATACGTAAGCGTTTTAACTTGAGGATTTACAGATAGGTGAAGATAATCGCAAGTAAAAAGCGTTGTTTCTATCTCTGCCGAAGTAATCTCAGGCTGAAAAACCCAGCAGTAAAAGTCTTCCGAAGTTGTTCCATCATTTCTGTTTACTCTGTATCCAGTTTCTTGTAATGCAACAGACAAAGCGGCATCACTTCCGCTTTGTATCTGGTTCCAGCCAGAACCAGAGTAAGTGTACCATGTATAGGTGCTTCCTGGTGCAGATGGAGCACTTAAAGTACCAATTGATATATCAGAAAATAAAAATATCGGATCATTGGTGTTTGATGTTGTTTCATCATTATTACCATTTGCAATAATTTGTTGAGCATTTGTATTAATAGTAATAACACTCAATAAAAATAGTATGATGTAGTTATAAATTATCTTCATAATAGGACTATCCTGTTTATTTGCAATCAAAGATATTTATTTTAAACGGTTTTGGTAAAAATAAATTGTTACGGGAATTAATTAACTGAAGAAATGTCAAGTTTTTAAGGTCTGATCTATCAAAATAGGATGGATGTTATTTTAGAAACACAAGAGTTAGTAACTTATAATTCATAGATAATCCCGGATTGAAAATCCTACCAACTATTCAAAAGAATAATATTGTTTTAAGTTGAGATAATTTGTCATATTTACATGATGCAAATTTCACGGATTACGCTGCGCTAAATCCGCGCGATCGCTAGTAAATAGTTTATGGTAGTTAGGATTATTATATTAATCTTTTTTGTATCAAATGTGGGTTTTAGTCAAAATCATACTTCACATTCATGTTCAAAATTTCTCATTAAGAATATCTTGTATATTAATGGAGAAAAAGAGCAAATAATTAATGCTTTTTCAATAAGTATGGTTGATTCATTTGGTCAAAGCTTTAAGCCACCTATTAAAGGGGAATTCGTTGATATTGGTAGTATTCCAAATGTAGTAGATTGTTATAGGGTGGTTATGGTGTATGATAAATATGAGGTTAGTGTTTATGTTCCTACTAATATGTTTTTGTCAGAAGGTGATTCAATATCAAATGAGGAAATTTTGTGGGAATGGTATATTACAAAAAATATATCTAAGGACACAGAGCCTTTGAAATGTTTATTTTTATTATCACTTATCGATTCTGAAATTGAGCTTAGGATACCCGCACAGTGTAATTTACTCCCGTAGGTTCGGATATATCACAGTTGTTAGCACATTTATTTGACTTTTGCCATAGAATGCGCGAACGGGGATCTCCCGTAGGCACGGATATGTCACGGTTGTTAGCGCAGATTTAGCGAAGCTCAATCCGTGCAATAAGCTTGCTGTAAATCATATAATAGAGCTGCAATTTAATTTGATTGTGGCTCTGTTTGTATAATGCCAGGATTTGTAATCCGGATAATTAACAGTAATATTTTTATTATTTTTAGCATGCACATTATTCACCAAATCTACAGCCTATGTCCGATAAATACAAAATATACGATAATCAAGCAGCTTACTTTATTACCATGACTACAGTAGGTTGGATTGATGTTTTTACTCGCAAGAACCATAAAAAGCTCATTGTTGATTCGCTAAAATATTGTCAGCATAATAAAGGTTTAGAAATTTATGGTTGGGTTTTGATGAGTAATCATTTACATATGATTTGTTCTGCAGCAGAAGGATTTGCGTTAACAGATATACTTAGAGATTTTAAAAAGCATACATCTAAAAATATAATAAAACAGATTAAAGAAGAACCAGAAAGCAGACGAGAGTGGATGCTTTTTTTATTTAAAAAGTATTGTGAGCATTTAAAAAGGGATCAGACTTATAAAGTCTGGCAGGACGGTAATCATGCACAGGTAATATATAGCAATAGATTTTTTGATCAGAAACTTAATTATATACATCAAAACCCGGATATGCATAGCCATTACTGCTGTTAGCGCGGAAATTCTTTCAGTGCAATAAGTGTGCTGTAGATCATATACAGTTTTTTTTGTTTAAAGTAATTACATGATGTAATTTTGAAGACCTGCAAAAGAGTTAGAAAATATCATCCTTTAAACTTAGAAACTAAATCTTTAATTTTACGTTAACTTTGTAGAAGATAAACCAATGGAAATTATGAATGCTGTAGAAAAGAGAGATTTTATTCATAGTCATTTACATATTGCAAATGAGAGTATGTTGAATGAGTTTTACGAAAGGCTTCGAAAAGAAGAAGCATTAAGAGCAAAATTAGAAAGTAGGGCAAGTAAATCCGAATCAGATATTCAATCAGGTCGGGTTTTTTCAAGAGAAGAAATAGAAAAACGAACAGCAAATTTAGGTCGTTAATGAAGCTTATATATACAGAGCAAGCTTTTATTGGACTTGAAGAAGCATTAAATTTTATTGCACTCAAAGTAACGCAGGAGAAATTACTTGAAATCAGAAATAGGATTTTGGATAAAGCAGACACTTTACTGTTGCAACCAAATCAAGGTCAAAGCGAACCCTATTTGGAACATTTAAATTTAGGTTATCGTCGTTTAATAGAGGGTCATTATAAGATAATTTACAGAGTTATAGAAGAAATTATATATATCACAGATATTTTTGATTCCAGACAAGATCCAGATAAGATGAAAGGTTAATCTTTAATCTATCGCATACGCCTCCGCTGTAGCCTATCCTTCTTTTTTATTTTTGGCAGACCAAACTTATAAAGTCTGGCAAGATGGTAATCATGCAGAAATGATTTATACAAACAAGTTCTTCGATCAGAAATTAAATTACATACATTAAAACCCCGTAGGCACGGATATGTCACGGTTGTTAGCGCAGATTTAGCGAAGCTCAATCCGTGCAATAAGCAAGCTATAAATCATATACAGGGATTTTGGAATGAATGATTCTATCTCTTAAGCAAAAGGGTAAGGATTTATAATCCGGTCAATTAATGAAAATATATTTTGCTATTTTTATCAGATATAACAATCAAACCAATAACCTATGTCCGATAAATACAAAATATACGATAATCAAGCAGCTTACTTTATTACCATGACTACAGTAGGTTGGATTGATGTTTTTACTCGCAAGAACCATAAAAAGCTCATTGTTGATTCGCTAAAATATTGTCAGCATAATAAAGGTTTAGAAATTTATGGTTGGGTTTTGATGAGTAATCATTTACATATGATTTGTTCTGCAGCAGAAGGATTTGCGTTAACAGATATACTTAGAGATTTTAAAAAGCATACATCTAAAAAGATAATAAAACAGATTAAAGTAGAACCAGAAAGCAGACGAGAGTGGATGCTTGATTTATTCCAAAAGTATTGTGAGCATTTAAAAAGGGATCAGACTTATAAAGTCTGGCAGGACGGTAATCATGCAGAGGTAATATATAGCAATCGATTTTTTGATCAGAAACTAAATTATATACATCAAAATCCTGTTGAAGAAATGATTGTAGCAAATGCTGAAGATTATCTATTTAGCTCAGCAAGAAATTATGCAGAGTTGCCATATTTGCTTGATGTTATTTTGGAAACACAGGAGTTAGTTACTTATAAGTAGTATATAATGCCGGATTAAAAATCCTACCAACTATTCCAAAGAGTTATATTGTTTTAAGTAGAGATAATTTATCATATTTATATGATGTAAATTTCACGGATTACGCTGCGCTAAATCCGTGCGACCGTGGTTAATTATTATTAGTATTACGGACCGGATTGAAAATCCTGGCAACTAATCAAAAAAGATAGATAGTTTTTAATTGAAATAAATTATAATATTTACATGATGTAAATTTCACGAATTACGTTGCACTAAATCTGAGCGAACGGGGGGTATGATGTAGTTATAAATTATCTTCATAATAGGACTATCCTGTTTATTTGCAATCAAAGATATTTATTTTAAACGGTTTTGGTAAAAATAAATTGTTACGGGAATTAATTAACTGAAGAAATGTCAAGTTTTTAAGGTCTGATCTATCAAAATAGGATGGATGTTATTTTAGAAACACAAGAGTTAGTAACTTATAATTCATAGATAATCCCGGATTGAAAATCCTACCAACTATTCAAAAGAATAATATTGTTTTAAGTTGAGATAATTTGTCATATTTACATGATGCAAATTTCACGGATTACGCTGCGCTAAATCCGCGCGACCGTGGAGCAGAAAGCAAATCTTTAACCGTTTTCTTTTGGTCGTCTGGTAGTTCTTGTGTTTTATTAAAAAGATTTAAAAGCTCGTTGTCTGCAATGCGGACACGGGCTTTTTCATTTTGCTGTCCGTATACCATCTCATCCAATGACATATCAAGAGCATTTGCCATTTTCTCGGCAATTTCTAAAGATGGAATAGATTTATTCCTTTCGTATTTTGAAAGGTTGGTGACATGTACCCCAATTTTTGCAGCAAAAACTTCCTGCGAAAAACCTTTTTCAGTTCTAAAATGCTTTAAGTTGACCCCCCGTAGGCACGGATATGTCACGGTTGTTAGCGCGGATTTAGCGAAGCTCAATCCGTGCAATAAGCTTGCTGTAAATCATATAATAGAGCTGCAATTTAATTTGATTGTGGCTCTGTTTGTATAATGCCAGGATTTGTAATCCGGATAATTAACAGTAATATTTTTATTATTTTTAGCATGCACATTATTCACCAAATCTACAGCCTATGTCCGATAAATACAAAATATACGATAATCAAGCAGCTTACTTTATAACTATGACAACAGTAGGTTGGATTGATGTTTTTACTCGCAAGAACCATAAAATGCTTATTGTAAATTCGCTAAAATATTGTCAGCATAATAAAGGTTTAGAAATTTATGGTTGGGTTTTGATGAGTAATCATTTACATATGATTTGTTCTGCAGCAGAAGGATTTGCGTTAACAGATATACTTAGAGATTTTAAAAAGCATACATCTAAAAAGATAATAAAACAGATTAAAGAAGAACCAGAAAGCAGACGAGAGTGGATGCTTGATTTATTTCAAAAGTATTGTGAACATTTAAAAAGGGATCAAACTTATAAAGTCTGGCAGGACGGTAATCATGCAGAGGTAATATATAGCAATCGATTTTTTGATCAGAAACTTAATTATATACATCAAAATCCTGTTGAAGAAATGATTGTAGCAAATGCTGAAGATTATCTATTTAGCTCAGCAAGAAATTATGCAGAGTTGCCATATTTGCTTGATGTTATTTTGGAAACACAGGAGTTAGTTACTTATAAGTAGTATATAATGCCGGATTAAAAATCCTACCAACTATTCCAAAGAGTTATATTGTTTTAAGTAGAGATAATTTATCATATTTATATGATGTAAATTTCACGGATTACGCTGCGCTAAATCCGCGCGACCGTGGTTAATTATTATTAGTATTACGGACCGGATTGAAAATCCTGGCAACTAATCAAAAAAGATAGATAGTTTTTAATTGAAATAAATTATAATATTTACATGATGTAAATTTCACGAATTACGTTGCACTAAATCTGAGCGAACGGGGGAACATGGAGTCAATCATTTACCAAAGGTTTGTACGGAATATAAAAATGCTTTCCAAACTCACAAAAACGCCTCTCAGCACCACCAAAGCGCCTCTTTGATATACAAAAAGAGGGCTGAAAGGCATAAAAACGACTCTGGGATACATCTTAACGGCTCTGGAATACACAAAAGTGACTCTTTGTCATACAAAAAGGGGTCTGCAAGACACAAAAACGACTCTGGAACACATCTTAACGGGTCTGGGACACATAAAAGTGACTCTTTGTGAGAGTGTTCATAACTCTGTGTCATGAGAAATTAAAAAGACAATAACTTTGCATCATGACAAAAGAATTTGATTACGAAAAGTTTAAAGAAGCAGCGATACAAGGGATTCGAGAGGGTAAAGGTTTAAGTGGGGCAGATAATGTAATGCTTCCCATGATAAAGGATCTCTTAGAGAGTGCAATGAAAGCAGAACTAGACATTCATATACATGAAGAGCGCTCAAATGATAATCAGTCAAAAGTAAACCGTAAGAACGGGACCACTCCCAAGAAAATGAAGAGTGAACAAGGTTCCTTTGAGCTAAATACTCCAAGGGACCGCAATGGCACATTTACCCCCCAAATAGTTGAAAAGCAACAAACCTTTTTAGGAGATGCTTTACAAGAAAAAATTATTTCCTTGTATAGTAAAGGTATGAGCTACAAAGATATTCAGGATTATCTGGAAGACTTATACGGGACATCTATATCAAAAGGTAAAATAAGTGAGATTACAGACCGTATCATGCCTGATCTTGAGCGTTGGAAGAACAGGCAACTGGAATCTATTTATTCAATCATATGGTTGGATGCCTTACATTTTAGCGTACGAGAAGATAATGTGACTGTAAAAAAGGCTGTATATATTATTCTTGGCTATGATATGTATGGTAAGAAAGATATCCTTGGCTTGTACATTGGGCAGAAGGAGAGTGCCCGTTTTTGGTTATCAGTATTAGAAGACATACAAAGCAGAGGGGTTAATGATATACTAATTGCGTGTATGGACAATCTTTCTGGTTTTACACAAGCTATAGAGTCTATTTTTCCAATGACAGATGTTCAATTATGCATCATTCACCAGCTTAGAAATAGTTTAAAGTACGTCTCGCACAAGAATAATCAATTAGTAATTAATGGGCTCAAAAAGGTGTATCAAGCACCTAATATTGATGCAGCCGAAATTGCGATGGATGAGTTTGAGGCACAATGGAACACAAAATACCCCTTAATTATTAAATCATGGAGGACAAACTGGTTGCATTTAACCCGTTTTTTTGACTATTCAAAAGACATTAGGCGAATCATGTATACAACAAATATAATTGAAGGTTTTAATAGACAACTACGAAAATATACTAAAACAAAGGGTGCATTTTCAGGTGATAAAGCACTCTTGAAACTATTATTTATGGCCTCCAAAACAATAAGCGAAAATTGGATTTCAAAGCCTCCTTATTGGGGAGAAGTTCAACAACAATTAATAATAAAGTTTGAAGATAGATGTGGAATAAATCACTAGCTATCAATATAAAAAAGCAAAGGTAGGTTAAATATAGAATCAAACAAGAGTATATAAACAACCTCGTACCTCGGTTGCTCTTGTATGAATCTTTATTTAACCTTTAAGGCTTTTGATATTGATTCCAAAAAATAAATGAACATATAAACAAACTATGACACAGAATTTTGAACATTCCCCTCTTTGTCATGAAAAATACGTTATGTTTAATTGAGAAGAATAGCGTTTCAAATAATAGCGTTTACTCCAATAATATAAGTAATCGGCATCCATTTTCATTCATAGATTATAAATCTTACTTTCACCACTTTTTAATACATACAATAATTATGGATCGAAATATACTTGATGGGAGAAAACGCAGCAATATTAGCATTGGCTGTGAGGTGGAAATTGTACAAAAGCATCATCAGCGAACAGGAGAGTTAACCGAAGGTTTTGTTTCAAGAATATTAACCAAGTCGGCCAACCATCCTCATGGAATCAAAGTTCAGCTTGAAACAGGTGAAGTAGGTAGAGTAAAAAATGTGATTGAAGAGGAATAGTATCTTTATTAAGTATCACACCAGAGGAAATGTGCGATAGTAATAGGTGCTGTAAATAAGGGGCTCTTAATAAACTTTTTATCTCATTTTACGTTAGTTAATGGAATTTGAAAAACAGAACTTTAAATAAATGACAAGTAATTTTTGGAAGGATAATAAGGGGCCATTGTTTATGTTGGCTCCCATGGAAGATGTGACGGATACTTCTTTTCGTCAAACGGTGTTGGAGATTAGTGATCCTGAGCATTTGCATGTATTGTTTTGTGAGTTTATGAATACAGATGGTTTTTGTCATCCGGAAGGCAGAGAACGAGTTGCGCAACGATTAAGAATCAACGACAGTGAGCAAGAACTATTAAACAAAACCAATACTGCATTAGTTGCTCAAATTTGGGGAACCAATCCTGAAAATTTCTATCAAACAGCAAAATATATTAGCGAGAATACCACATTTGACGGCATAGATATCAACATGGGCTGTCCCATGAAAAACATTATTAAAAAAGGAGCCTGCTCTGCATTGATTGATCAGCCTGATTTAGCCAAAGAAATCATTGAAGCCACGATTGAAGGATCATCGCTTCCGGTAAGTGTAAAAACACGTATTGGAGTTAAAGAAGTGGTGACAGAAAAATGGATTTCGCATTTGCTGACCACCAATATTCACGGACTGACAGTTCATGGACGTGTTCAGAAAATGTTATCAACAGGTAAAGCCGATTGGAATGAAATAGCAAAAGCTAAACAATTAGCCAAACAAATAAATAGCGATATAAAAATCATAGGCAATGGAGATGTGCTATCATTGCAACAAGGGCATGATTACGTTGATAAATATGATTTGGATGGTATTATGATTGGTCGGGGCATTTTTCATAATCCATGGTTCTATAATCATTCAGAAGCTCCTGAGGATGCCGAGATGAGGTTGAAAACTTTAATGCGTCACGCACATTTATACAATGAAACCTGGCAGACTGAAAAGCCCTGGAATATTTTAAAACGATTCTTTAAGATTTATACATCCGGATTGAGAGGTGCAGCAGCTTTACGAGAGGGTTTAATGCTAACCAAAAATATGGATGATTTAAATGAGGTTATTGAAAACTATTTTGCAGTAAATGTTTGATTCAATAAACTACAGAGAGCGAATAGATGCTATGCTTTTTTACTGAGATTATGAAGAAAAATATCGATGTAACTCTTTGAATAGAAATTGGTACGAGTTACAAACTCGCACCAGCGTGAGAATGAATTAATAATAATCCGAGTTCGATTAAAATTTTTGGATTTATATTACCATAACAAGTTGATTTACAAGGTGAATTTTGTAGGGCTAGCGAGCTCGAGAAATTTAAGGCAGTAGATTAGTTTTTTATGGTAAAGCATCATAATTTCGCTTATAAATAGCAATCTTTTTCCTAAAAATTCTTTAAAGTAGCCCGCTGTTCTTTCATAATTTTAAGTTGAACCTCACTGTTAATAAGCGCTCGGGATTCAAAAAAACATGTTGAAATCAGGTTAATAGTTTGTTTTTGATTGATGTAATTATCATGGATTGCGCTTTGCATAATCAGAGCTATTATGGAATAGGGCCACCTATTTCGGGTTGACAGGTCTGATTAATTCATCCCTAGATATTAACTTGGGTAAAGCAAAATGCAAGTTTATGTGATGTATAAACAAATCAATACCTTGTTTTGCAGATTGTCAAAACCAATGAATAATCTTCCTAAATAAAACACCAATATTTTTCATAGTACTTTATTGCAAGTTTATGTATATCCAATATGCATAATTCGGTTTAAATAGAGCAAATTCAAGTGTGTACAGCGCGAATTCAAGTATAGGTATTCATGTTATTGTATACTATCATATGTTTGCATTGAAAAATGGTTAATCACATTATTTTGTAGATGATTGATTAGCTGCAAGTATCATTAAATAAATTAGTTTAAATTATACTATTATGAAAAATTTAACATTTCAAATTATAGCTATTGTTGTTGTTTTGCTTTCGTTATCGTCTTGTGGTAAAGAGGAAGATGTTGTTGATGATTTTTTTGGTAATAATGAGTACCAAATAAAAGTTGATGGGAACGTGTTCGATGAAGGAAAGAGCATGTTTGCGGGTATTTCTGAGGATGTTTCAAACGATAATTCAATGGTTGCGGGTTTGGCTGTTACGTTGTCTATATTGTTTGAAAAAAAACATTATAATAAAGGAGAAGTTTTAATAGCCGGACCTTTAGATGATTCAAATACAACAGCGTTTGTGTCGGGAATGTTAGTCAAAAACCCGGATACAGATAATGAAGAAATGATTTATTATGTTGCTGAGTCGGGAACTGTAAAAATAGTAAACAAAAAAAAGATAGAATTTAATGTTACTTGCTATAATTTATTTGATTTTACAGATGAGGGAGCAATTGTAGCAGGGGCCGTTCCTTTTGTAGTTTCGGGGTTTGTGAATGAAAATAATCCGCAATAATTTAAAAATTTATAATGATCAAAATTTATAATCATATCAAATATATATGCTCAATCATTGCTATTTGTTTTGCTGTGCTATTTAATAGTTGCACAAAGGATGAAACAATAAAAGATGAGACAGATAGTGGATCAAAAGTATGTTATTTAAAGCAAGTAGTAGAATCCAGAGGTGAGTCTGAATCTTTCTTTTATGATGATGATAATCGATTAATAAAAATTACATCATCGCCAGAAACAATGAGCATGACATTCACGTATGGATCTGATGGACATATATCAGACTTGTTAGTTGAAGATGGTGATGATAGCAATTCCATATCGTTTATATATGATGATGAAGGAATGTTAGTTTCGGCTCATAGTGATAATGATATGGCTGAATTTAAATATGAGTATGAGAATGAAAAATTAGTATGTGTGAAAGCATATGATAATATAATTTTTAGCAGAGGTACGGTTTTAATGTCAAAAACAGAATTCGATTATATTGGAGATAATATTTCTGAATTTAGAGAGTATGGTTATAATTTCAGAACTGGAGGTTTATCCTTGTTGGAAAAAGTAACTTATACCCACGACGATAATAAAAATCCTTATGCCGAAATGGGCATATCATTAGCCTTAATAAATATGGGGTATGAAATGTATGCAAGCGCAAATAATTGTATTTCACGAAATGTTGTGATGTCATCGTATGGCGATGAAATAGGGAGTTATGAATTAAGTTTTGAATATAACGAGTTTGGTTATCCAATCAGAAATGATGATGGAACATCTTTTATTTATTATGAGTAGGAGATCAATTTAAATTCTGGATGTTCTGAGTTTATAAGTAATGAATCTGTTAATTATAGCTATAAATAGAAAAGAGACGATCTTAAATTAAGATCGTCTCTTTTTTTATTATTGAAGTTGTAAACTTTTTAACATTTTGAGTAACAAGAACTAGAAAGTAATACCTAATTCAATTTCAAATACGCTTAATTCAAGATCAATTTGCTGACCCGGATCAAGAGAATTAGGACCTTTAACATTATTAGCAGGAGCATAGACTAATGCTAAGTTTAAGTCTTTACCTTTAGCACCTATTTTTTTTGTAGCTCCTAAAGTAATATGTTGATTATTTACAACTGAAGCTAAAATATTAAATAATACTTCTGATTCTTGAATTGGTTCATCACCATAAGCGTAACCAGCTCTTAATGTAAGTGATTCAGAGACATTATATTCGGTACCAAATTTAAATACAGTCATATCTTCCCATCCAAAACCAGGTCCGTTATCCTCACCTAGTTTATTAGCTCCAATATATGGTTCAGTTAATTTTGTGATGCTGTTACCTAAAGATTTTACTTCACTGAAGTTGATTTTTTGAACATCGAACAAAACTTTGAATTTATCGGATACCTGGTAATTTAAACCTGCTGTAATTATTGATGGAGCATCCATTTTGCCACCCTCTGCCAATAGACCAGCATATTCCGATAGTTTTCCGGCAAAAGTTCGCGACTGGTAGCTTACACCAAAGTTTAACCCTTTTAGTATTTCACCCATGTAACCAATTTTAAAACCCGCACCATAGTTGTAGTCGGTTCCGTTGTTGCTAAGGTGTTCCGGATCTTGTGACATGCCTCCAAATGAATATATTCCGGTTACCTCAAAAGTCTGGCACATTAATAAAGCAGATATACCAAAAGCATGTTTTTCGCCAATTTTTAAAGCGTATGATGGTTCAAGGTATAACTGATTAAATGTAACAGAAGTGTTTTCGCTTGTAGGATCGTGAAAAGTTTGTGTAGGAAAATCGGCAGCAATACCAGTTCCATATACTGAAAGACCAAAAGCAGCATTTTCACTTAATCTCCAGTTTGCACCTAAATTTGGGACTAGTTTTAAATCTACATCACTCTCTACTTTACCCGGAACTAAAGGAAGTACTCCTTGTCCACTTGGAGCTCCGGTTACCGTATAGCTTGTTGAAGGAAACAAGAAGGTTAAAGATGCTGTGTATTGTTTATCTAAAAAGGCTCTACCAGCAGGGTTGTTACCAACAATAGATGCTCTGTAATATGCGGCACCTACACCACCCATTCCTTTGCTAACAGTTCCATATCCTAACATATGGTATCCATCAATTGCTTTTACTGAAGTAACCACTAATAAACAAAGTGTAATCAAAAAAAGACGGTTAAGTTTTTTCATCATTAAAAAATTGTGTGTAATTGTTATTATATCAAGTTTATATTCATTTATGCTTTATAGAATAAGTTGATTAATGGTTAAATGCAGATCATACTACGGATGTTTTACATAATGGTTTCGTTTATAAAGCATATAACAACTGAATATGCTTATAACTTGATGATAATTAGAATGAAATTATGTGTAATAGAGATTATTATCAGTATGGTATTATATCGAACTCGGGTTATTAATATCTTGCGATTTAAGAAAAGTGCATAAAAGCACAAACAAGAGTGTGATAATAACTTTTTTTGCCATTTTGCGCTATCAATTATTTATTCATTGACAAAGCAAAACAATAAATTTATTACTAAAGTTATCCTGAGATAAGTTGAGTTAATATATTTAGAAAAATTACAATTTAAATAATCGTTTTTCTTTACTATACTGTTGAGGAGTCATGTTTAAATAGCTTGCAATATATTTATCCGGTGTTCCATCCAAAATCCAGTTCGATCGTTCTACAATTTCATGAAATAAGCGAAATCGCTTCTGAGGGCTACGGTATTGCAATAAAAGCATTCGGTTTTCCCTGTCCAGTAAAATGTTTTATGCCCAGATAATATTAAATGAATTTTATGGTTATATAAAAACAGATGGGATAGAGGTTACTTTACCGAAACTTCTACTCTAAATTCAGGATTATTCAATTCTGCCGGCATGTTGTTAAAGTCTACATTGAGTAGTTTAATCGATGTAGGGTTACATGCTTTAGTTTCGAACATATAAGCTTTTAATAAGTTGTTACGTTTGGTGTATAAATCATTAAAAGCCAACTGAAGTTCTTCTTTGGGTACTATTTTTAAACACTGTTCCTTTACTGATAATGATGTTCCATCAGGTAAAAGTTTTGCTAAGTAGAGTTTGAATTTCTCATCTTTATCCTGAACTTTTTGCCAGTTCGTTATTTTTAAAGATGGTTTTTCAGTGATGTATTGCGATTTAACTTTTTTAAGAGCCAGTTGTTCCATTTCTTCTTTCATAACTACTTCCTGGCGGAAAGAAAAGATGAGCTCTTCTTTCTTGGTAAGTATTTCTGCAATTTTATCCAATACTTTTCTCTGATTATCAGATATCGAGTCCTGTGTATATTCAAATGGAACCATTTCTAACTCTTCAGGTTGTGTTCCTACCAAACGGGCCAGGCTACTAAATGGCTGCGTGGCTGTTTTAGTAATAAACTTGCTAAATGTTTTCCAAATTACCGGACCAGCTTTAAATCCTGGTTCTGATGGATTTCCTGTTACAGGTAACTCAAATTCCACATTGTTCTGAGCATCTTTGATTAAATATAGAGCCAGTTTTACCGGCAGCTTAGATGCAGTTGAATCCTTTGTTCTTTTACCAAATTCCATCTGTTTAACCAACAGGTGATTGTTATTAGCAAGCTTTTGCGGATTCATTTTAATATCAGCATCATAATTAAATAAACCTGAAACAATAGGATAGGCCAGGTAGTATTCTGTATAAGGAGAAAAACTATGCAAATCTAAATTAGTAATGGCACCATCGTAAAAGAAATTCTGTGGGTTTTGTATACTAAAATGTGATTCGCCTGAAAACTGACCTTCATTATTGAACTTCATGCTCCAATTTACAGGAATGGCATCGTTTTGTTCTGTTATAGTATTTAGGTTAACATCAATATTTTTAATGTTATAACTGAAAGCCCTGTTTAGTGTGTTGTCTGTAAAAGCAATTAAACCATTGGTTACTGATACTGTGTCAATACGGTAAAATAATGAGGATGGATTGGCCACTGGCGTAGTTGTAGAATCTTCTTGAGCTGTTTCTATAGTATCAGAAAGAACAGGATTAAAAAAGTATTCCCAATTACTTTTATCTTTATTTAAGATGGCAGAAATTTCTGGTTTATCTACAGTAATATTGTTGATGATATATCGTGATTTTTCTAAATCAATTGAGTCTAGCTTTGTAAATAACTGATGGGCGCTAAATATACTTGCCCCATTATTATCAATCATACTAAAACTATCAACAGCAACGGTGCCACTTACTAATATTTTGTCCGTTTGTTCAATGCTTCCTTTTATTTTAATGTCAGTCTGAAGTAATCCATTGAATGAATCAATATTCATGTAATCCTTTAAGTAATTGGTAAAGGCATTAAGTTGAATATTTGAGGTTCCAAAGTTTACATTATATTCTGCTTTTTGTTGGTTTATTTCGGCATCTACCTTTACACGACCATTCTTTCCAATTGAAAACTGAACTCCCATTTCACTGCTTTTACTATCCCATGCAATCAGTGGTAAATTTAAATTCAGGTCATCAAAGTTTAAAAGGTTATCGATTTGTTGATCGTAATAATGAAACTCCCCTTTTTGTAAATCGATATTTCTGATGGAAAATTTTACGTTTTCATTTTCTGCAAGTTGAAGTGTATCTGTTTTTTCTTCAATAAGAGTTGTGTCTGCTGGTGGAATTAAATCATCAAAATTAAATTGAGCTCCATTTTGTTTTATAAAAATATAGGGATTAACCAATCTGATTTGAGAAACGGCATATTCATTAGATAGCATTTTCCAGGGATCATAGTTGATCAATAATTCTTTGAAATAGACAAATGTATCTTTTTTGTTTTCCTCAAATAAGGTAAAGTCGCGGGCAGTTATTTGAACTTTAAAGTAGTTGATATGAAGTTCTTTCAAATCAAGTTTACGACCAACCAATTCTTCACTATTTTTTACCAGATAGTTTTTAATGATAGTTGAAAGAAAAAATAATGCTAAAAAAATTACAAAGCTTAGCCCGCCTATGATATAATGTCTTTTTTTGATGTTCATACTGAAAATGCGTGGAAATAAAACTAAGAAGGCAAAATAAATGAAAATTTTATTGCTTCTTGTAATAATCAGTATAAATATTGTTAATCATGTTTTATATTCTGTTGTGGTTTTTCAATGTTTTATGGAGAATTGATCAAATCCGTATGGTGTTATTTCTTGAATCATGCAGTCAATAATATCTGAAAATCTTGGCCCTTTTTTACAATCAGTAATAAAAATTCCCAAGCTGCTTCTTTCGCCTTCTGCATCAATTTCAACTTCGCCTCCCGGTAAATTTCTTACGTATCCTTTAATCCCGTGTTGTTTGGCTTGGTCTTGTACATAATATCTATATCCCACTCCCTGAACTCTTCCGCTTACAATCATTTTCACCCTTCTCATAGCTAAACATTTTACCCTACAATTTACAGTTTAGAGAGGTTTAATAAAAGGATTTTAGCTAAAATGATTGTAAAAATTTTGCAATATCAACGTCAGCAGGAAGCCATTGTAGTTTTAATAAGTCCGGTTTTGAAAACCATTCAATAGTTGAGTGCTCCATAGCCTTTGGAATGCCTGATTTTATAGAGCACACGAAAGGTAGTAATTCTATTTGTTTGTCAGAAAACTGATGTGAAAAACTGGGTAACTGCTGATTAATTTCTATCCTACAATCCAATTCTTCTTGTATTTCACGAATTAAACAATCTTGAGGTGACTCATCATCTTCTATTTTGCCTCCGGGAAATTCCCAATAACCACTGTGAGGCATGGTATTGCTCCGCTTTGCTGCAAGAATTTTTGTGTTGTTAACTATAATAGCACAGGTAACTTTTATAATCATATTTTTAAATCAGTTGATTGAATTTTACATCGACAAAAATATCCTTATTTTTATTTTTTAAATACAACACTGCATTTTATGAATAAGATTGTTCCTGAAAAATGGATTCAAACCAAAGTTACGCTCGGGTTTATTATCATCATAGCTATTGCCATTGTAATTTTTACCATTGGTTATTTTTCTGTAGCATCCATAATTAAAGTTCAAAACGAGAATGTAACCAATGAGGAGGAATTTACTTACCTGAATCAGCTCATTTTTGAAATAATTGAGACCGAGGGAGTAAGCAGGGTATATGGTGTAACCGGGAATAAAGAATATAAAACACAATATGAGCAACATCATGACTCTGTGCTTAGCATTATTTCTTATTTGCCTAAGCTGTTTACGGATACGAGTTCGGTTAATAGCATTGCCGAAGTAAAACGATCGTATTTAAAGAAGAAGGAGTTGATGGATCAATTGGTGCAAATTAATATCATCAACCTTCATCGTACTTCAGCAGAGAGTTTATTGGAGTCAATTCCGGATTCACTGAACTACCAGATTACCGAGTACACCTATACAACGATTAAGGTGGATTCATTACTAGAAAATTCAAATTTAGCTGATGATGAAGAGCCCGAAGAGGAACGGCGAAAAGGTTTTTTGAAACGAATGAGTGATTTTTTAAGTGGCAAAAAGAAAAAAGAAATAGCTCAGGAGATAACGCCAACAATTAGTCACCAGGTTGATTCAACAGTTCAAAAGCGGGTTCGTACAGATCAAAATATTAAACTGATTAAAACTCAACTACAAAAGGCTAGTGAGCAAGATGAATTATTTAACCGAAAGCTTCAACGACATGAAAATGATTTGATTCAATTGGATGGAATTTTAACAGAGCAAATCAAATCTATTGTTAATAATCTTCAGAATATTTCTGTTCAGAAAAATGTAAGGAGGAGGGCTGAAATGGAATCCTTGCGCAGTAGTTTTTTAGATAGGGTTTTGTTGTTGGTTAGTTCTGCAATTTCGTTAATGTTGATTTTTATTTACTGGATTAGTCGGGATATTACTAAGAGTCAAAAAATGAATAATGACATTATCAGGGCTAAAGAAAGAGTGGATAGATTGCTAAAAGTAAAAGAACAGTTTGTTGCTCACATGAGTCATGAAATCAGAACTCCCTTAACTGCAATTATTGGATTTTCTGAACAATTATCAATGCTGAAATTAGGCGGGAAGCAAAAAGATATTTTAGAAAGAATTAAATTGTCAGCGGAGCATCTGATCGGTTTAATCAATAATATTCTTGATTTTTCTAGTTTGGAATCTGGAAAAGTTGCGTTTTTTAAAGATCAGATAGATGCTAAAATAATGATGGAAGAATTACACCATTTGTTCGACTTAAAGGCCCATGAAAAAGGTATTGAGTTTTGTTACGAAGTGGATGATCAAATAATTGCCTTTGAATCAGATTCTTTAAGACTAAAGCAAGTGCTGATTAATTTAATTGGGAATGCATTAAAGTTTACACACGAAGGGTACGTAAAGTATGGAGTAGAACTTAAAAAGGATAAACTTGTGTTTACTGTTTCTGATTCTGGTATTGGAGTACCTAAGGAAAAGCAAAAGAGTATTTTTAAAATGTTTAACCAGGTGAATATTAGTCTCTCAAGAAAATATACAGGTACTGGATTGGGGTTGTCTATTAGCAGGCAAATTATTGAAGCTATGGGAGGTTCTATAAGTATACAAAGTAAAATGGATGAGGGCAGTACATTTAAATTCGACATTCCTTATGTTCAGGGAAGACAACTTCCTAAATTATCTAAAAATGAACTTGCTTATAGTTTTAATGATAAGAGTATTTTGGCTGTCGATGATGATGAAATGATATGTCAGGTAATAGATGGAATATTACACCATAAGTGTAAGAAACTAGATGTTAATTCTTCAGCGGAAATGGCCTTAAAGGCATTAGATCATAATGAATATAACCTGTTGATGGTTGATTTACATATGCCTCAAATAGATGGCCTGCAATTAATGAAGATTATCCGTGAAGAAAAAAATATTGATACCCCAATTTTATTTTTAACTGCCGATATGGTAAATGCTGAGTTAAAGAAAGCGCATGATAACAAAAGTGTATGGATTATGGCAAAGCCTTTTACGCATAATCAGCTTATGGAAAAGTTAGCTGAAATATTTAGTTTCATAGATAATAATACTCAAGCCGAAGAATTTAAAGTAGAATCATTACCAGATAATATTGTAGACGAAATGAAAAGTAAAGAAGTCAATCAACAATTTGATCTTGATGGTGTAAAGTCGTTCACTGGAGATGATAAGGCATTTTTAGATTCGATAATTCAAACATTTATTGAAAATGCGGATGTTGGTATTCAGGAGACAGAAGATGCCATTGCTAACTTTGATCATCATCAAATTGCCGAAAAAGCACATAAAATGTTGACTGGTTTCAGGCAATTTAAAATAGAACAAGGAATTCAGATATTATCACAAATAGAAAGTACCAGAAATACAAAACTTGAACAGGAAGAATTGAAAAACTTGTTGTCTGATTTAAAAACTTTATGGGAGCCTATAAAAAGCGAACTTCAGAAGATGTTGGATTAATATCAATACAAAATATTTATAAATCAATTTTGTATCGATAAATTTTATTGTAAAGTGTTTTTCTATCAATTCCCAGAATGCGAGCCGTCTTAGCCTTGTTGTATCTGGTTTTTTCCAAAGTTTCTATGATCAGTTCTTTTTCTGATTTTTCTTTAACCTCCTTCAGTTGTACAGGATCTGATGCTGCAGTTGATTGTATTGGTTGTTGAATTTCATTTGGTAAATTACTAATTGTAATTTCATCGCCTTTGCATAAAAGAACAGCCCTTCTGATTACGTTACGAAGTTCACGTAAATTACCCGGCCATTCATAGTTTTGGAAAATATCTTTTACTTTGCTACTAATTACAATATTTTGTTTATTAAATTCGATCAGAGCAAAATCCAAAAACTTGTAGCCATAAAATAAAATATCTTCTTTGCGATTTCTTAATGGCAATATTTGAATCGAAAACTCATTCAATCTATGGTAAAGATCTTCTCTGAATTTACCATTAAAAGAAGTGTCTCTTAAATTTTCATTTGTTGCAGCTATTATTCTGCAAGAGATAGGATATTCTTCGTTGGCACCAAGTCTGCGTGCTTTTCGCTCCTGAATAGCTCGTAAAAGTTTAACCTGAACATCATAACTCAAATTACCTATTTCATCTAAAAAGATGGTTCCTTTTTTTACCATTTCAAAATGACCAATCTTATCTTCCAGGGCGCCAGTAAAGGATCCTTTTTTATGGCCAAATAATTCGCTGGATGCAATGTCTGAATGTAGCGCACCACAATCCACCGCAATAAAAGGCTCTTTGTTTCTAGTACTAAGTTCGTGTATTCGCTGGGCAACAAATTCTTTACCAACACCACTTTCTCCAAGTATTAAAACCGAAAGTTCAGTAGGTGCAATTAGTTCTATTTGTTGATCCGTTTCTAAAGAATACCGACTTATTCCTTTTATGTATTCTCTTTTTGAGCTTTGTCTTATTGTTTTGGGTTTAGGACTAATTTTTTCAAAGGCCCTATTAATTACATGAAGTAGTTCATCAGGATTTATAGGTTTTGTTACGTATTCAAAGGCACCTAATTTTATGGCATTAACAGCCACTCGAATATCAGAATAAGCAGTGATTAATACAACCGGAGTATTTCTGTTTTTCTTTTTAACTATTGGTAAAAGTTCTAGTCCTGTAGCATTATCTAAACGATAGTCAGTTAAAACAAGATCAAACTCTTGATCAGAAATAAGGTTTTGTGCATTGCGAAATGTACTGGCATAAGTAGTATTGAAGCCTTTTCTTTTCAAAAAACCTTCAATCATTAGTCCAAAAGAAGTATCGTCATCAACAATTAATATGTTAAACATAAGACAAGCTCAATTTTGCTTAAAAGAATATAAAGTTTATAAATACTCAATAGTCATTATTGTTCAAAGATATGTCATTAAAGTCAAAATGAATATTGGTAATCAATTTTTATATGTAAAAAAGCATAAAAAAAGCGGGTCAACGTTTTGACCCGCAGCCTAGAACTACATTTAACTATATATGGTAACAATAGTCTAGAGTTAGTGGTATCATTTGTGTTGTGTGTTGTGTGTTGTGTTGTGTTGTGTTGTGTGTTGTTGATACCTTAACCGTATGTGATATGAGAAACTTTTACTTATTTGTCATATATTGTGTAACTTTTTAATTCTTTATGCTTAAGGTGTGAAGAGTGAATTGAAGCACCCTTTAATAAAACAATCCCAATTAATAGAAATAGAGATGTAATCATTAATGCCATTAACCTGTTGCAAACTGTAGAATTCATTTTATTTATTACTTGTTACGCTCTTGTTATTGGCAAAATTGTGCCACATTTTATTGTTGGAGCGCTGGGTTTTGTAAGTGGTTCAATAATAGATGTGTATGGTGTTTGTGTGGATGTTTCAATAAATGAATCAATCATAAGTGTGGAATTATTTACACGCAATGTGGCTTCAGAATGTGGAAATATGATGGGTTAAAATGTGCAAATGGGAATAAAAATTTTATTATTAATTTGTATCAATGTTTAATGAATAGATATTTTGACTAGATGTTTGTTAATGCACATACGCATATTTTAAATCCTGAAGAATCTTCTGTTATTAATATATATCCCTGGGATCAATTGCCTGCTTTGTCAAAACAGCATTTGTTATCCTGTGGTATTCACCCCTGGCATATTAATAATATTCAATTAGAGAAAGCTTTTGCTCAATTGAGAAATCTTTGTGAAAAACAGTTGATAAGTGCGATAGGAGAATGTGGATTGGATAAATATGTTGAGGATATTCCAAAGCAGGAAGTTATTTTTCTGCAACAAATTGAATTATCTGAATATTATCAGTTGCCACTTATTATTCATTCAGTAAAAAGTCATCATTTAATATTAAACGATCGAAAAAAAACAAAAGCAAAACAACCATGGATCATACATGGATTCAGTGGATCGTTTGAAATGGCAGAACAATATATAAAACAAAATATTTTTCTTTCTTTGGGGCCTAATTTATTCAGGAGTATGGAAAAGGCAAAACAGTTAATAAACAGAATCAATATAAATTTTGTTTTGTTGGAAACAGATGATACTGACATGGATATAAAAGATATATATCTAAAAGCTAAGGATTTGCTGGGTATTTCTGAAAATGAGTTAGAGAATAAACTAATGTTGAATTTTAAAAGGATTTTTAAGGAAGGATGGATTGGCTAGAACGTACGGAATTGCTTTTAGGAAAGGAAAAATTAGAAGAACTTTCGAATAAGCATGTTTTGGTAGTAGGATTAGGGGGGGTTGGTGCTTATGCAGCTGAATTAATCGCCAGGTCGGGAGTAGGTAAAATGACAATTGTTGATGGTGATATTATAAATGAAAGTAATAGAAACCGTCAGCTACCTGCATTGATTAGTACTTTGGGAAAATCAAAAGCTGAAGTGATGGGGCAAAGGTTGAAGGATATAAACAGCAATTTGCAGGTTAAAGTCATTGACAGTTTCATGGATGAAGAAGGTTTTAAAACTCTATTATCAAATTCATTTGATTATGTAGTTGATGCAATAGATACTTTAGCGCCAAAAGTGGCATTAATTAAAGAGGCTTTTGAAAATCAAATTCCAATTGTTTCTTCAATGGGTGCAGGTGGTAAATTTGATCCCTCTATGATTGAAATATCTGATATCAGTAAATCGAAATATTGCAACCTAGCTCGAATGGTACGTAAGCGATTATATAAATATGGTATTAGAAAATGCATTCCTGTAGTATATTCAAGTGAGAAAGTTGCTAAGGAATATGTTATTAAAACAGAAGGAGAGCGCAATAAAAAAACTACTGTAGGAACAATATCGTACATGCCTCCAATATTTGGTTGCTTTATTGCAAGTAAAGTGATCCGGGATTTAGTTGATGATAAAGAGCAATAGATAATAAACAAAACAAGCCGTCTGAAAATGACAGCTTGTTTTGTTTTAATCATGTATTTTCTTGAGGAGCCATGCAATATTTTGGGTTGGGTTACTAAATGTTCGTTGAGCTTCTCGTCTTTCTGATAGTCATTAATATCTGCAGATTTTGATACATTCCAGTATGTTGATCCTGGAACGATCATATCACTCATAAAATAGAAATGGGTGATAGAGTCAAAGGTATTTAAAGCACCTGCTCTTCTTGCCACAGTATCTGCCGCTCCATTTTTTTTGGATAAAGCCAAATCATTGGCATGAGCACTACAACACATCTGTCAATTATAGTTTTAAACTCGTGAATTAGGTCAGAAAAGTAAGTTGGAGAACTCATAATTATGACATCTGCTTCCAGCATTTTTTCAATTGCCGGAGTCAATACATCATTAATTATTTTTGAACTGACTGCACATTCTGCATGCAGTACATCCTCTAATTAGTTCTCCACCTATATTTACAATTTCGGTATTAATACTTTGTTTTTCAAATACCTGAGCCGTAACTTTAAGCAAACCCATTTTGTTGCCGTTTTTACGAGGACTACCTTTTAATTAACATTGTTTGTATATTGATTTTGTTTGCTGTAAAAGTAAATACTAAACAATAATAAGGTTAGTATATTACTCAAAAAAACATGTAAAAATCCACAAAATGTTAAGAAAATAACAAAATGTGATATTTGTGTTTTAATTGTTAGCTTTCTTCAGATTATAAAAATATTGTCTTAATTTTGTATCGCTTAACGCATATAATATTGGTTTATATAAGGATTTATTAAAAATCTTTTCTTTATGAAAGTATTAAAATTTGGTGGAACATCTGTAGGAACCGCTGAGCGAATGAAAGAAGTCGCAGGTTTAGTTTGTGATGGAGAACAAAAAATTGTTGTATTATCTGCTATGTCAGGAACAACAAATTGTTTAATAGAGATAGCAAACTATTTGTATAAGAAAAATAATGATGGTGCAAATGAGCTAATCAATGAATTAGAACAAAAATACTACGAAGAAGTAGATACGCTTTACTCCTCTGAAGAATATAAACAGAAGGGTAAAGAATTGATTGAGTCGCATTTTGACTATATTAAATCTTTTACAATAGATGTATTTACCAATTTTGAAGAAAAAGCTATTCTTGCGCAAGGTGAATTAATTTCTACAGCAATGTTTCAGTTTTATCTTGAAGAAATAGGTAAAAATTCTACATTGATTGCTGCATTAGATTTTATGCGAATTGATAAACATAATGAGCCAGATACTATTTATATCAAAGAAAACAGCTTAAAAGTATTAGCTGACAATTCTGGGTTCGATATATATGTTACTCAGGGATATATTTGTAGAAATGCCTTTGGCGAAGTGGATAACTTACAGCGTGGAGGTAGTGATTTTACAGCAAGTTTAATTGGTGCGGCCATAAATGCTGATGAAATTCAAATATGGACAGACATTGATGGAATGCACAATAACGATCCTCGATTTGTAGAAAATACGCATTCTGTAGCTAATTTATCATTTGATGAAGCAGCCGAGTTGGCATATTTTGGAGCTAAAATCTTACATCCTACAAGTGTACTACCAGCTAAGCTTTCAAATGTTCCGGTAAGATTATTAAATACAATGGAGCCTAAGGCGCCTGGAACATTAATTTCGTCAGCACAGGAAAAAGAAAGGATAGCAGCGGTTGCTGCTAAAGATGATATTACAGCGATTAAGATTAAGTCGGGCAGAATGCTTTTAGCATATGGTTTTTTACGTAAGGTTTTTGAAATTTTCGAAACCTATAAAACGCCTATCGATATGATCTCAACTTCAGAGGTTGGTGTTTCTGTTACAATTGACAATAGCAAGCATTTGGATGATATAGTCGATGACTTGAAAAAGTTTGGAACCGTAGATGTAGATGGTGAACAAGTAATTATTTGTGTTGTTGGTGATTTAGTTGCTGATAATATTGGTTATGCCAACAAAATATTTGAAGCTTTAAAAGGTATTCCTATTCGTATGATTTCGTACGGAGGAAGTAATTATAATGTATCTATTTTGGTAGATAAAGAGTATAAAAAAGATGCGCTTAATGCGTTAAGTGATAAATTGTTTTAAGGATTAGATTATAATGACAAATCATTTTCCGGTTGAGAAACTACAAATTATAGAAACTCCGTTTTATTATTATAATATGGAGTTACTTGAACAAACGCTTCAGGTAATTAAAGAAGAGACGTCAAAGTATGGTTATCATGTTCATTACGCAGTAAAGGCTAATGCTAATAAAAGAATACTTGAAACTATTAATTCTTTTGGCTTAGGTGCTGATTGTGTAAGTGGGAATGAGGTTTCAGCATCGCTGGATGCAGGTTTTCCTGCTGAAAAAGTGGTTTTTGCAGGTGTTGGGAAATCGGATAAAGAAATTATTACAGGCTTAAAAAACAATATAGGTTGTTTTAATGTCGAATCAATTCCCGAGCTGGAGGTTATTGATGAACTTGCTGATAAAGAAGGTGTAATCGCTGATGTTGCATTAAGAATTAATCCTAATGTTAAGGCTAACACCCATCATTATATTACTACAGGACTTGAAGAAAATAAGTTTGGAATTTATATCTGGGACCTTGAAAAGGTAATGGATAAAATTGAAGAACTAAATAATGTAAATTTTAAAGGTATTCATTTTCATATTGGTTCTCAGATTAATGATCTGGATTCATTCAAACAGCTTTGTACCAGAGTTAATGAGTTACAGGAGTTGTTTGAAAAAAGAAGAGCAATACCTCAAATTGTGAATGTTGGTGGTGGATTAGGTATTGATTATGAAAATCCGGATGAAAATCCAATGCCTGACTTTAAAGCTTTCTTTAAAATATTCGATGAATTTTTGGAATTAAAAGAAGGACAAGAAGTTCACTTTGAATTAGGTCGTTCAGTTGTATGCCAGTGTGGATCATTGATTTCAAGAGTGATTTATGTAAAAGAAGGTGTGAATACAAATTTTGCAATTGTTGATGCAGGCATGAGCGATTTAATTCGTCCGGCATTGTATCAGGCATACCATAAAATACAAAATCTCACATCCAACGGAAAAGAAGAAAAATATGATGTTGTTGGTCCTATTTGTGAATCTTCAGATTGCTTTGGTAAAGCAGTGGCTCTTCCTACTACTCAGCGAGGTGATTTAATATGTATCCGTTCTGCTGGTGCATATGGTGAGATCATGGCAAATCAATACAACTTAAGAGCGCTGCCAAAAGGTTTTTATTCGAGCGATTTATAGTTTTTTGCAATAAATATTGAAAATAATGATAGAGGTGTGTCTTTGGGCACACCTTTTTTAGTTCATGTAAATTTAAAAAAAGATGTTTTACACATTGTTCATTAATGTTGGTAGTTTGTTTTTAATGATGTTGCCAGGATACATCCTGATTCGTAAAAACATACTTAGTGCAGGCGCATTAAAAGATTTTAGCCAGGTTATTGTAAAGGTGTTTTACCCTTGTCTGATTTTTAGTTCAATGACCAGAAATTATTCACTTGGGCAAGTAATGGACTCGTGGCAATTACCTGTAGCAGCTTTTTTTATTCTTTTTGTTGGCTACCTTATCGGATTAATATATAATGGTTTTCTTGGCAAGGGTGATGTCGAGCATAAAAAGAGTATGTTGTATCAATTTACCATCAATAACTACTCCTTTCTTCCACTAGCCATTATTGCAAAAATTTATGATGAGCAACATATGGCTGCGCTTATCCTTTCTACTTTGGGATCAGAAATTACTGTGTGGACCTTAGGTATGGCTATCTTAAATAAAAGGGAAAAAGGATTTAATATTAAGAATTTAAAGCATTTGTTATCGGCACCCCTAATGAGTATCTATTTTTCATTAATTGTAATGATTGTATTTTCTCAGTTTCATACATCGATAGGTGCTTTGATTGAAAAGTATTCTACAATAAAATATATTAATTCAACTATTTACGATTTAGGACAGGCAACGATTCCATTGTCATTAATTATGACAGGAGGGAGAATGGGGAAAATTAAGTTTGGAGACCTAAAATCAAAGGATATTTGGATTGTTACATTGTTCAGGATGGTTATTATTCCATTTGCGGCCATTTTAATGATTAAAATGCTATTTTCTGACCATCCGTATCAAAATGTAATGTTAATTGTTTGTGTGATGCCTAATGCCATTGCAAGCCTGGTTCTGGGGGAACTGTATGGGGGAGATCAAAACTTGTTAAGCGGAACGGTTTTAATAAGCCATATAGTCTCTTTGGGTATGATCCCTTTTTGGTTAATGTTTTTAATATAAAGTAGGATTCGGATTTTGTAATCTTAATCGGATAAAATATAGAAGGAACTATTTTTATTAACAAATAGCTCCTTCTTCTTAATATGTTAGTGTCTTCTAGTTCTTAAGCTTTTCAAGTTCACTGTGGATTCTGTTCCATCTGTCATCTTCCATTTTTGGTCCAACAACTTCAATAACATTACCAGAAAGTAGCGCTCCAATTTGTCCGCACTTATCTATAGGCAAAAAGTTTACTAATCCATATAAAAAACCGGCAGCATACAAATCACCAGCACCTGTTGTATCAATGCTATTAGCAGGAATTACACCAACTTCGAATGTAGTTTCAAAGTGTTTGATGATTGAACCTTTACTTCCAAGTTTCAGAACCGCAATGTTACAGTCTTTAGCCATAACTTCTAAGGCTTCTTTTTCTTCTTTTTTGGTAAAAGCTTTGGCTTCTTCTTCGTTTGCGAATAAAATATCCACGTATTTAGCTACCATGTCTTTTAAAAAGGCATGGTTATCTTCTACCACATTAAAGCTAGCTAGGTCTAAAGAAACAATTAATTTGGCCTCTTTGGCGCATTTTAAGGCCTTTTCAATTAAAGGTTGGTTATATACCAAGTATCCTTCGATATGAAAGTGTGTATAACCATGAAATAAATCTTCAACAATATCATCAGGACTTAATTCAACAGCAGCACCTAAAAAGGTAGCAAAAGTTCTTTCTGAGTCTGGACTAATTAATGCGATTGCTTTCCCTGATTGGTTTTCACTGGTTAATAATTTTGGTTCGATATTATTTGAACTCATATCTTTTTTAAAGAATTCACCCAGATCATCGTTTCCAACTTTTCCTAAAAAACCGGTTTGAACACCAAGACATGATAATCCATGAATAGTGTTTGCAGCAGAACCTCCAGAAGCTTGTTCTGTTTTTAAATGTGAAATTTGTTCTAATACTTTAGATGAGGTTTCTGCATCTACTAATTGCATACTTCCCTTTGGGAAATTTAATCTTTTCAACAATTCATCATCATCCATTCTTGTTAGTATATCAACAAGCGCATTCCCCATTCCTAGAACTTTACTCATAATCAGCTATTTAATGTTTTTAGTGAATTTTTTTTAATATTTTTTTCACAAAGATATTGCATATTTTTAAATTTCCTCTTACTTTCGCAGCGCATTTGTGAAAAACACATCTTGAAACGACACGGTGAAACAGATGAAAATTTTGTAAAAGGAATAAATTAATACTCCTCCTTAGCTCAGCTGGTTAGAGCACCTGACTGTTAATCAGGGGGTCCTAGGTTCAAGTCCTAGAGGGGGAGCATTTTTAAAATATAAGTTACTAAAGTGACTCTCATTCCTCCTTAGCTCAGCTGGTTAGAGCACCTGACTGTTAATCAGGGGGTCCTAGGTTCAAGTCCTAGAGGGGGAGCATTTTAAAACACTAGTTACAAAAGTAACACTTATTCCTCCTTAGCTCAGCTGGTTAGAGCACCTGACTGTTAATCAGGGGGTCCTAGGTTCAAGTCCTAGAGGGGGAGCAGAAAGAGATCTGATTTATTTCAGGTCTCTTTTTTTGTTTATGAATGTTCCAAAATATCTTCGATATTAATTATCTTTTGTTTTTTAGTATTACTTTCAGAAAAAATACCGGATTGAAAAATGCGAACTTTCGAATTTAATAGAAGTAAGTATGGCAAGGAATTATTAATTGATTGTTTAAGTATTAAAAAAATCTCAGCCTTAAGTACTTCTTTAAAAGAAATGCATACTACTTCTTTCTATGAAGTATATTTTTTTAGAGATGTTCAGGGTGCTGTATTGATAGATAATAAAAAGCACGAGATAAATGGGGCTTGTATTATACTCCTACCTCCTTTGGTGGCTCGTCAGTGGGATATCTCTTTCAATAAAGGTTCATATGTCGTGTTTTTTGAAGAAGAGATTTTTGAGTATACCTTAAAAGATGCCTTCTTTTTATACAGGCTGCAGTGTTTTAATTTTAATAGTATACATCCTATATTACCTCTAAATGAAAGGGAGTGTAGTGGCTATTATTTTCTTATTGAGAAAATAATGAAAGAAATAGCTGATATAAAAGATGACAGTAACTATTTATTAAATGCGTATTTGTATCAGTTGTTACTAGAAATTAATCGTAATTATGTCAGCTGCTTTCAGATAAAAGAGGCGTTAAATACTAATTCTGAAGTAATAAAATTTAAAACGCTTTTAAAGAAAAATATTTATTCCATACAAACAGTTAATGGTTATGCTGATTTAATGGGGGTTACCCGTAATCACCTCAACAAAATATGTATTGATTTGTTAGGTAAAAATGCCAGTTCAATCATTAAGCATGAACTTCTTTTAGCTTGTAAAACAGAGTTGCTGGCATCGTGCAGTACAGTGGCTGAAATATCCTATAAATTTAATTTTTCTGCGCCATCTAATTTCACACGTTTTTTTAAAGAGGTAGAAGGAATTTCTCCAGTAGATTATAGGAAAAAATTTCAAAATGATAAGGATTGATGCATAATGATAAGAGTTGAAAGTTTGAAACAAGATATTTTTGATGAAAAAAATAATAAAAGATAAAAAGATGTCAAAATTAGTAATTGTAACACACCCTAATATTGAAGGATCTGTGGTTAATAGTAAGTGGGTGACTGAGTTAGAAAAGTATTCGGATCGAATTAAAGTACATTCTTTATATGCAAAATATCCGGATTTAAATATTGATGTAGTTGCTGAGCAGGAATTATTATCGCAGTATGATGAAATCATTTTCCAATTTCCATTGCATTGGTTTGGAGTTCCTTATGCGTTAAAGCAATATATGGATCAAGTTTTAACTTATGGATGGGCTTTTGGTCCTGAAGGAGATAAAATGAAAGGAAAGAAAGTTGGTTTTGCTGTTTCTACTGGAGGTTCGCAGGAAACATACGAAACTATGGTTTCTCTTGAGGACTTATTGAAGCCTGTATATGTTTCGTTCCAATATTGTGGATGTGAATTATTACCAACACATAGATTGTACGGTGCAAACCATGGTATTACAGATGAATTTATTGAAGAGAATGCAAAAGTATATGCAGAATCTCTTGCTTAAGAATACTATTGAAAAATTATATTAAGGCCTTTGAAGTTAGCTTCAAAGGCTTTTTTGTTTCTCTAATCTAGTTTTTTGTGATTTTAAGCATCCCTTTTATTGGACTAATTTCATATAATTGATAGTAATTTTGAGACATAAAACAATCCTCCTTGAAAAATTTCATAAGAGGATTTTATGACGTTTGCTTAACCCGAAATATTCACGTGTAGCATAAGAAAATTGGGTGTAGTTTATTATATTTAAATTAGTTACAAAATAATATAGTAAAACAACACCCACTCAAATATGAACATTAAAAATACAGTCTATTACAAACATAACCAAGCCTATTTGTTGGATTTTTCAGCTAGTTCTATTAGTTCAGATTCATCTATATTCTTAGTAGATAAAATTGAGCGCAAGCATGGTTTAATCAAGTATATCAGCAAACTAATACCGGATTCCAGAGATCCCCAAAGCATAACTCATTCTTTTGAAAAGATTCTAAAACAGAGAGTTTACCTGATGATGCAAGGTTATGAAGATGCAAACGATGTACACCATCTAAAGAACGATCCTGTTATAAATACAATCATCGAAGGAGGTTTGGCATCACAACCTACCATTTCCCGATTTGAAAATCACATTGATAAACAAACTATATTTAGTATCCTAAATGGCTGGCTTAACCGTTACGTAGTGAGTTTGTCGGGTAGAACACATGTTGTTTTTGATATAGATGCCACCGACGACCCTACTCTTGGAGCACAACAACTATCTATGTATAATGGTTATTATGGACAATTTATGTATAATGAACTGTTGTTCCATGATGGAGAAACTGGTCAAATAATATTGCCGGTACTTCGTTCTGGCAATAGTCACTCTAATAAGTGGTATGTATCTATCTTAAAAAGAGTTATACGAGCCATAAGAACGACCTATCCATTCATGTATATTTACATAAGAGCAGACAGCGGTTCTAGCAATGCACCTTTCTATCAACTAGCAGAAGATGAATCTTTATTTTATGCAGTAGGTTTAGCCACAAATGACCGACTGAAAAGGAGAGTTCAGAAGGCCGAAAAAGCCGTCAGACTTTTGCATCTATCAGCAAAATAGAAACATCAGCACTTTATAAGCTTTCAATATCAAGCTGGTTCTTGGCATGCCCCACAACAATGCTACTCTAAAACAGAAAGCACTGGAATTGGAATGAATATCAGGCATTTTGTAAGCAACATACCAGAAATGAGGGTCAGGGAAATCTATTTTGACTTTTACGTAAAAAGAGGTGATGCCAGTGAAAACAGAATCAAGGAATTGAAGAATATGTGTTTTTCAGATAGATTGTCAAACCATTCGTTCTGGGCAAATTTTATACGTTTAATAATCAGCAGTATCGTTTATGAAATGTTCTTGTTTATAAAGCAGATGATAAAGAAAACCAAACATAAAAAAGCATATAAATGGCAAGTTGATAACATCAGATTATATCTTTTAAAAGCTGGTGGAACAATCAAAATAACGGTAAAAAGAATATACATTCAGATTTCAAAGGCCTTTATATACAAAGAATTACTACCGGATCTAGCATTTCAATAAAAACTAAATTTTCCCTTATATGGGATTAGTATGCCTTTTTCATAAAAATCAGGTATTAATATCCAAAATAACCACAAATTTGGCTACTTATTTTGTTTTTTAATTAGTGAAAAATTAGGCAGTATTAAAAATCACCAGGGATTTCGTAGTGAAACGATTGGCTTTGTCTTCAAAATTAACCTCATGAATAATGCGGGTTAAAATGCTGTACGCACACAGATCGTTTACATCGTTTTTCGTCCAGCTTTTAAGACGTTAAACTTTGCCACTATCTGCAATAACAACCCATTAAGCTAAATAAAAAAGAGTGGGTTTGACGGCTGTTATATAGGTGCTTGTAGTTCAGGTGTTGTACTAAAATCAATTACCTAATAATACTAGCAAATTTTAAAGTCGGTATTTTTAAGCCAGTCCTTAACTTTTTTTTGTTGTTCACTATATCTCTTAATTCCTATTAGCAAAAGAGTTAACCCAATTAGAAATAGAAAAATAAGAGGTGGATTCCCAAGGCCAATACCTGCTGCACCAAATATATGTGAAAGAATGAAACCTAGAATAACAAACGCTTGATATGTGGGAACCAGTTACTTACCGAGTGTTTTTTTTGCTTGCATTGAACATGCTCCTTGTGGTTTTATTATAAATCACTGCATAAACATTGTTCAGTGCAAGTTCTTTTATCAGTTTCAAGAATATGTAATTTGTTACCATATAAATTAATATTGTGATGTACTTGTGTTGATTTGTACTTTATGCCAAAGAGCCTTGGGATGAAATAATATTTTATTTAGCCCTTTAGTTTTTTTACCAAACAGACCTGTGATCCTCACTATTATCTACTACATTGAACCATATCCTTGTATCATTTTGGTTCCAGTTGTGATCCATTTTATATAAAAGGTCTCCAAAGAAGCAATTTCCATATCCGCTGGTAAAGCACATGTTTACGTCGGATTGATCTATAGGAATAAGATTACTTGGATATAAGGGGCCTTCTCTGTTATAGTCATTGTTATTTGTACTTAAATAACCATTTAAGCCATGTTCCCATAACCTTCCTACGTTTGCCATGATAACTTTATAAGCGGCAAAATCGCAAGGGAAGTATGTAAATTCTGATATTTCTTTTTTCTCATTTTCAGAGTACCATATCGTAGCTGTAGCAGTGGCAATTGCTCTTTTGTGGCGTTCCTCTTGACCATTGTCATCCTTGAAGAAAAATTTTTAGTAATTTTCAGGTAAGTGAGTTATGGTAATGCAAACTCTTGGCCATGCGTTATTCTTATCAAACGGTTTACTTTTAAATATCCGGTATATCTCAGTATCTTCTATAGTTCGGTCAGCAAAAGGAAGGTTTGTAGATGTTTCTCCGAGTTCTAAAGGCTTTGGTTCTGTTAATACTTTAACCTTTGCTTTAGATGTAGCTGCAACAACAACCCTGTTTCTTTCACGATCAACAAAAAAAGTATCTGGTTTAAAATACATACTAACACCTATATCTTGATTCCCTTCTTTTTCTTTTTTTATATCAACATTTGAGTTTGTAGTAAACAAAGAGGGTTCAAATTTTTCCTTAATATCCTTATTCGACATTGATAGAAAACGATGCTTAGAGATACCTTTTAAATACACCGGGCATTTTTGATTTGTCCTTGTTAATTTAATCCTAACAGGTTCTTCGCGTGGATTAGCTATGTAAAAGCCTTTGAAGAGTTTGTCATAAGCCGATAATTTTGTTTTAAAGGTTACCTTTAGTAATGAATCAGCAATAAGCTTTGTTTTTTCTTCATCTGCTAATTCCGGATTCTCAAATATTGCCTAGTATTTATCAGCACTAAGTGCGTCAAATGCTCCCGGATAACCATTTATTAGTCCTCCAATCTTAATAAAAAAACCTTTTTCTTCTTTTTTTCTTGTGCTTCTGCTGAAAAGGATAAACATATGACAAGGAATAATACTGCAAATTTTAAATAATTGAATTTTATTGTTTTTATATTTCAGAGATTACATAAATGGTTTTATTACCTATGATGTATTTTAGTTGTTATTATCTACAGGTTTATATATTTTGTATCTTTACTTAAACAAATGGATTTTGCTTCTAACTATTCATCTATCAGACGTATAAATTAGCAAAATCCATTTTATTTTACAATTATTTAAACATATATTCTGTCAATATCTAATTGATATTCAAAGTGATAAAAATCGAATTCAGGTTAATAGGTTATCATCAAAGGGAAGACTAAGTCCTTCCTTAAAAGACTCAAGTGTCTTTGTTTCCATGCATGCTATACCTTCACTGATAACTTCTTTTTCATCAAACCCTTCCTCACCTTCTGTTTGTTCATAGTGTATATCAATGATTTCTATGTTATTATTACCAGTGTTGTATGCTGTTGTATCATCGTCTTTGCTACATCTGATAAATAATAACATCAAACTAATTGATAAAATTGAATAAATATTTCTCATGCTTTTCTTTTATTAATAAAATTTGTTTTGTGTTCCGGAATTTGCTTTTAAGCATCGCAGCAAAAAAATATGTTTTATTGTGCTTTTACCAGTTTACAAGTTGAAGTATTTTTTCCTGCTATTGCCTGACAAAAATAAAACCCGCCTGTTGCATTGTTTCTGGTCAGTTCCGACATGTTCATGCTTAAAGAATGCACACCTTCTGCCTCAAAACCTCTATCGATAATCTTTAATAAAGTTCCGGCTTCGTTATAAAACTTAAGCTGTAATTTAGAACGTTGCAGGAGGTTATATTCTAGAGTAAATTCATCTTTGGCAGGGTTCGGATAGGCCTTTAGGTTCATTTCATTTTCAAAATGTACCGATTCAATGGCGGTTGCACTTAAGGAACCGAAGCTGTATAAAGTAAGGCCTCCGATATCTTCGCCATAATAACCTTCGTGACGTATTAAGATCTCAGATATACCATCTTCGTTAACATCCAATAGACTAATATTTTCTACACTATTATCCGGAGTTGTTTCAAATTTATACTTTAGTTTTCCTGTTATTAAATCAATAGCGTAAAAATGATATATCATAACGTCACTGCCATTACTATAATCCGATTCAGAGTCAAACATAAGTATTTCTATGCCATCTTCATTATCAAGTTGAGCGATGCCAATTTCTTCTAAACTACGTTCTGAAAAATCATCATCGAAATCTGTATTCCATGCTTCTTGAATCTGAGCATTAGTATTTAGTACTATAAAAAGGCTTGCAAGAATAAAGGTTACTTTTTTAAAAATCATAATTGTTTTTTTAAAAAATTTATAGTGGTTATATATATTATCTACCTGCAATTATTTTAAGGTACAACACTATTTTTAAAGAGAACAATAATAATTCTCTCATTATCCCAATGCAAAGAGGTAAAAAATATGTGGCCACAATTGCTCCCACAAAAGTCCCGAACCCTCCGGTATATTTATTGGTGCTTGCTATAATGGCTACAATAATGCCAATGGGATATGCCAATGCAATTATGGCATCATATAGGCTTGTTATCCATACATAAAGCGGAAAGTCGCTGGCCAATTTATTTTCATCTGAACTCTCATCAGATGCACTTGATAAGTTTGTTAATGCATTATAATAAATGCGCAATGGCAAACTTAACGGTTTTACAATCAATAATACAAGCACTCTTAGCGCTGCTTTACCATAGTTTATTTCTTTAAAATTCATATTGTTGGATGTTAATGTTCTAAATTATTTTTACCAAACAGACCTGTGATCCTCACTTTTATCTACTACATTAAACCATACTCTGGTATCATCTTGGTTCCAGTTATAATCCATTTTATATAAAAGGTCTCCAAAGAACCAATTTCCATATCCGCTGGTAAAGCACATTTTCACGTCTGATTGATCTATTGGAATTGGATTACTTGGATGTAAGGGGCCTTCTCTGTTGTAGCCATTATTTTTTGTTCCTACATAACCATTTAAGCCATGTGCCCATAACCTTCCTACGTCTGCCATGATCACTTTATAAGCGGCAAAATCGCAAGGGAAGTATGTAAATTCTGATATTTCTTTTTTCTCATTTTCAGAGTACCATATCGTAGCTGTAGCAGTGGCAATTGCTCTTTTGTAGCGTTTCTCTTGACCATTGTCATCCTTAAAGAAAAATTTTTGGTAATTTTCAGGTAAGTGGGTTATGGTAATGCAAACTCTTGGCCATGCGGTATTCTTATCAAATGGTTTGCTTTTAAATATCTGGTATATCTCAGTATCTTCTATAGTTCGGTCTGCAAAAGGAAGGTTTGTAGAAGTTTCTCCGAGTTCTAAAGGATTTGGTTCTGTTAATACTTTAACCTTTGCTTTAGATATAGCTGCAACAACAACCCTGTTTCCTTCACGATCCACAAAAAAAGTATCTGGTTTAAAATACATACTAACACCTATATCTTGATTCCCTTCTTTTTCTTTTTTTATATCAACATTTGAGTTTGTAGTAAACAAAGAGGGCTCAAATTTTTCCTTAATATCCTTATTCGTCATTGATAGAAAACGATGCTTAGAGATACCTTTTAAATACACTAGGTATTTTTGATTTGTCCTTGTTGATTTAATCCTAACAGCTTCTCTGCGTGGATTAGCTATGTAAAAGCCTTTGAAGTGTTCGTCGTAAGCCGATAATTTTGTTTTAAAGGTTACCTTTAGTAATGAATCGGCAATAAGCTTTGTTTTTTCTTCATCTGCTAATTCCGGATTCTCAAATATTGCCCAGTATTTATCAGCACTAAGGGCGTCAAATGCTCCCGGATAACCTTTTATTAGTCCTCCAACCTTATTAAAAAAACCTTTTTTCTTCTTTTTTTCTTGTGCTACAGAAGATAATGATATACAAAGCACAAGGAATATTCCTAAAATTTTTAAACAATTAGAATTCATTGATTTTATTTTAAATTAATTAAGTTCATCAAACGATTAAATCTGTGTTGACTTAATATTCTTGTCAAACGGAAGTGTGTATATGTTATAGTAGAATAGGTGATATCCATTGTTTGGATATCACCTCTGAAAAAATCTATTTTTTGTATATTTTATAAACTTCAACGGTGCCGTTTGCCGCTGTTAATTTTAACAGGTACACTCCTTTGTGTAAGGAGCTAATGTTTAATTGGTATTGGTTAATAGAATTGCCTAATTCGAATTGGTTAATTGATGTACCACTAATGTTGTATAGCGATCCGGCAACATATTTGCCAGCTAGATTGTCAAGGTTCATAAAATCACTTGCCGGGTTAGGGTAAAGATGAATTCTGGATAATTCATTTTCTGATACATCTGTGAAAATGTTTTTAAACATAGCAACCATGTTTAGATGGTTGTCACCCATGGTGAAAGTATATGGATTATCTTCGGAGATCAGCTTACCTCTATTGTCGTACCATCCTAAAAAGTCATATCCATCTGCTTTTGCTTCTATATTTAGCTCATCTCCGGGTAAACTCCATCCACCTCCTGTAAAGCTTACATTAGAAGTAAAATCGTTATATTCTTCATCTTCTGCCGTCAGACTCAGTTTTTTACGCCCTGCATATTGCCATTGCAAATAAGGACGCACGCCATCTGCTATATCTGGCAATTCGCCCATTGACCAGACGGTGTTGAAATTCCATCCTGAGAAGTTGCTTTGTACGGTAAATTCTTCTTTTGAGATTGGTGCGCCATAAGTATTACTGTTACTTTGGTTGTTTAAATAATAACAACTTGACACACTTGAACCTCTTCCAACTATACGGCCAATGTATTTTCCTGTACTGTTGACTTCTCCTGCAGCATAACAATTAATCAATTCTGCATTATCACCAACTATGCCTCCACAATAACCCGCAACGCTGCTTACATTTCCTGTTGTAAAACAATCTTCTATTAATTTGCTGCTATAACCTGCGATTCCTCCTGTTCTGGAACTATTATCACTTGATGAATTATTTACTTCCACCTCTACATAGCAATATCTGATATTGTTGGCCCAATGTGCTCCGACTAAACCACCAACATAATCTCCATTGCCCAAAACAGAACCTTTTGCAGAACAGTTCTTTATTATGGCACTATTACTGCCAATTAAAGCTCCAACACGATTACTTCCATGTACTTCGCAATTTGTATGGCAATTCTCTATGCTACCATGTGCTTCACCAGCTAAACCACCAACATAATCATGCCCTATAGCCATAACTAAACCGGAAAAACTAGAATTGAGAATTGAACTATTTGAAGTATTGTTAGAATAGCCAATTAATCCTCCTGTATAATCTCCTCCACTGATATTTCCTTCCGCTTTGCACCCTAGAACACTCGAAGACCCCTGATATCCCGTGATAGCTCCTATATATTCATCACCACCATCTACATTACCTGAATAACTACAGTTATTGATTGTTGCAAACCTACATCTACCTGTTATTCCTCCGCTGTAGTTGTTCCCATTAATATTGGCATCTATTACATTTGTATTTATAACTGCATTAGGATGGCCATCATATTTTCCAACACTACCAAACAAGCCTGTATAATTTTCGGATGGTCTATTTACATAAAGACCTGTAATTTTTTTACCTAAACCATCATATTTTCCGTAGAAGTTATCATGATAATTGATACCAATAGGTGAAAAACCTTTTTTATGATTCCAATACAAGGTTTCGCTAGCGTCGATATCTGCCAGTTGAACAAAGTAGCTTCCCCAGTTAGCCTGTGTTTCCGACAAAAGGCGTAAGTGGGATAGGTTCGTAATTTGATACGGGTTATCTTCTGTACCATCACCTCCCGCATAGCTGTCGGCAGCTTTGGTAGATGGAGTCATGATAACCTCCTGATTGACTTCGTCGTTAGAAGGAATTGTTAATTCAAACTCTCTTGCCAGGTACTCATCTACGGTAAATTTAAAAGTATATTTTCCTGTTGCTAACTTAAATTCAGCAATACCATTTTTATCTGATCTGTTTATAACAAACTCTTCATCCTTAGTATATATTTCAACATTTGAAACAACTAAATCGCTTACCGCATCCTTAAATGTTAAAATAATGTTAGTCTGCGGTTGCGTTTGCCAATTCAAATATGGAAATGTCATTCCACTTTCAATATCTTCGACAGTGGCCATAGTCCAACTCTTTGAAAAATCCCAATCTTTAAACTGTGATTCATCCGAAAATTTGTTGAACCTTAATGCTGTTCCGTAATCATTATCTCCCGTACCCGACACATAGTAACAACTTGTAATTTCTGGATTACCATATCCAACTAATCCGCCGGCGTAACCTCCTACAGGAAATATCTCCCCTGTAGCATAGCAATTTTTCACTATGCTATACGCTGTTCCAACAAGTCCACCTATTTTGTTATTACCACTGACTTGTCCTTTGGCATAACAATTATAAATATCTCTTCCATACCCTACTAATCCTCCTACGTGACTAACACCTTCAACATTACCGGTAGCATAACAGTTTGCTATTTTGTTTGTATAAGCATACCCTATTAAACCACCAACATATTCTCCATTTCCATTTACCGTTGCTGTAGAAAAACATTTACTTATGCTTACGGAATTGTTTTGTATTGCACCTATTAATCCACCTACATAGCTGCCACTGCCGGTAACTTTACCTTTACTTCCACAATTTGTTATTGTTCCTCCTTGATAGCTTGTACTATTGTTTTGTTTTCCGACAAGAACACCAACATAACTAACTCCGTCCACATTACCTGCAACCTCACAGTTTAAAATGTTACCGAAGGAATATCCTGTTAGTCCTGCCACATAGTTTTTAGCAGTAATATTTACATTGCTTAGCTTTAAGTTCTCGATCCTGGTATTGGAACCTCCTCCAACATAACCAAACATCCCGACATAATCTTCGTCGGAACGATTGATGTAAAGTTCATCTATCGTATGTCCTTGCCCATCGAAAACTCCATAAAAAGTGGCATTGTCATTGGAATCTTTATAATAACCTATCGGTTTAAACCCTTTTGCCGAGTTATAAAAGTCTCCTCCATATTCAAAGTCGCTTTGTTCAAATGATATATCATTGGTAAGAATAAAACTTCTCCACCAATCGTCACTGTTTTCCGACAATGCTTTTAGGTCAGCTTTTGTTGAAATTTTATAGGGATCTGCTGCTGTTCCCGAACCTCCGGAATATTGGGCATGCATAATGCCTATTGGCAGTATAAAGAATGCTAGAAGTAAAAATAATTGTTTCATTGATTTTATTTTAAATTAATTAAGTTCATCAAATGATTAAATCTGAGTTGACTTCATACTCTTGTCAAATGGAAATGTGTATGTGTTATAAGTGGAAGAGGTGATATCCATTGTTTGGACATCACCTCTGAAAAAAATCTATTTCTTGTATATTTTATAAACTCCAACGGTGCCGTTTGCCGCTGTTAATTTTAGCAGGTACACTCCTTTGTGTAAGGAGCTGATGTTTAATTGGTATTGGTTAAATGAATTGCCTAATTCGAATTGGTTAACTGCAGTACCACTAGTGTTGTATAGTGATCCGGCAACATATTTGCCTGCTAGATTGTCAAGATTTATAAAATTACTTGCCGGGTTAGGAAACACCATTACATTATTGGTTTCCTTTTTTGCAATGTCCGTAGTTAACAAGCTTATTGGTTCTACAGCGTCTGCTCCCGAGACAATAATGCTTCCTGTCATTTCTGTTGCTTCCTTACCGATTAATACATAGTTATATGTTCCATCAGGTACATTTACTACTCTAACTATACCAAGCTCATTTGTACTATAGGTGTTATTATTAATTTTTATTTCTACCCCAGCCAACACTTCGTTGTTTTTATCGCTAACAACAAATGTAACCATGTGAGCATTTTCTTCTAATGCTTTAAGGTTAACATTGGTATTTTCGCCAGATGGTAACTGTACCTGAATATCTTCATACCCTTGTGCTTCAACCATAGCCGTATAGTTTATTAAAGGATCTAATCCGGTTATAACCACAACCCCATTGGCATCAGATACGGCTGTTACCGCTGTCTCTAAATTACCGGATGTTGATTTTAAAGACGTTGACTCCGGACTTATAACAACCGGAACATTGGGTATCGGATTCCCGTTTTCATCCAATAGTGTAAACATTACGGATGACTCTATGGGGGTAAAAACGGCAGTGTAAGAATTGTATAGGTTGTCAGTTTCAAGGTTTGTTGTAAACTGATTACCGTCATTATCTTCCCAATATTTAAAGTCACATCCTTTTTTTACCGGCTTTGGCAAGGTAAGGCTTAAATTATTGTTTCCATCGAAAGCCTTTGTTTCAATCTTTATTAAATTGGATTGACTATTAAACATTACATTAGAAAGTTCGTTGTTGCTAAATGCAGATTGACCAATGTAAGTGACGCTATTAGGAATAGTGATTGAACTCAATGAGTTAGATGTAAATGCACCCGTTCCAATAGTTGTTACACTATTAGGAATAGAGACTGCAGTTAGAGAATTGTAATAAAATGCTGCATCTCCAATGGCTGTTACACTATTAGGAATAGAGACAGAAACCAGATAATTACCATAAAATGCACTAGTGCCAATGGTCGTTACGCTATTAGGAATAATGATAGAAGTTAAGGAATCATTACTAAACGCACTATTACCAATTACTTTAACTTCACTTGGGATAAAGTCAATTTCTTTTTCAGTTCCACCGTATGATACAATTTGTGTTTTGTCCTCGGTACCATCATTGTTACGGGCATAAACAGTACCATTAGATGGCTGCCCATTGATTTCTGTTATCGCATTATTGTTGAATGCTGCATCTTCAATTGTTGTTACGCTGTTAGGAATAGTAACGGAAACCAGCGATTTATTTGCAAACGCATAATTTCCAATAGCTACGATTGCTACATCCTTCCCGTTCACATAAAAGCTTTCCGGTATAACAATACCCTTCTTAAGGGTGTTAATATAATCAGTAATGGTGCCGGTTGTAGCATCAAATTCTACATCATCAATAGTAAGTGTGGGTAAAGGAATTTCATAGCTTGCTGTTAAATCACTTACAACATCTCCACCTGTATAAGTTTTTCCATCATCATCTAACCAGCCATAATTCTCATATGCAGGATTTAACGGTAAACTAAAGGAGGTTAAGACATTATCGTAAAATGCATAATTCTCAATTTTTGTAACACTTTGCGGGATGTGAATGGCAGAAAGTTGATTATTATAAAAAGCCCTTTCTCCAATTTGTACTACATTACTGTTACTTTCAAAGGTAACTTCTTTAAGTTGGTTACTTTCAAAAGCTGAATGACCAATAGTTCTTAAATTATAAGGCAATACAATTGAGCTTAAACCAGCATCATAAAACGCATAAGCACCAATATGCTCAATCGTAGAGGGTAATTCCACATTCAAAAAGAAATGATTTTTAAATACTGAATTGGAATAATCACCGTCTGCGATTCCTATAACCTCAGAACCTTCTATATCAGAGGGTATCGTTAAGTATGTTCCATCAATATTGTTGCAAGCACTTATGTAACCATTCTCATCTAATGTAACATCTTCCTTTTTTAAAGTATAAGGTATCTTGGCAGCATACCATGTAAGGGAATCGCTCAATAAACTTGTTGTCATTTCTTCCCCTTTGCCGTTTATCCATCCTTCAAAACCATCCTGATCAGTGGGTAAGGTTATACCTTCAATACTGCTGTCCCACGAAAAGGCATATGAACTTACATGTAACAGACTACTGTTTTCTTCGAACACAACATTGGTTATTGGATTAAAGAAAAATGCCCCCCCATCTATTTTTTTTACTGACGAAGGTATTGTTAGAGACGAAATACCATTATCGTCAAAAGCACTGCCAATATATTCAATTGTAGCTGGGAGTTCAACTCCAACTACATACTTGTCTGAAAATCCACTTGTTATTCCTTTAATAGTGTCGTTACACAGTTTCTCTGGTATTATAACAATTCCTCCATATGGAAACAATGCATCAGTTATATAGCCGTTTTCATCAATTGTTACATCATTGCAGGTTAACTCGTAAGGAACTTTTGCTATATATGCAGTTCTTATGCTTTCTATATCATCGATTTTAGTGGTTGTTGATGCTTTATACTCGTATTCGTTATAGTCGTAGTAATGTTTAACCCAACCCGAAAAACCTGTCCAGTCAGACACAGGCAATTCTATATTTCCCAAATCAGCATTGCCAACAAAAGCTCTCTCTTTTATTAACCTGATTTTACTATATTCCTCAAATTTTACATTTGTTAATTGGTTATAGGAAAAAGCATCTCCTCCAATTGTTATAACGCTATTGGGAATTGTGACACTAATCAATTGGTTATTAGAAAAAGAACTTGCCCCAATTGTTGTAACGCTATTGGGAATAGTAACAGAAGTCAGTGAATTTCCATAAAAAGTACTATACTCAATAATTGTAATACTACTTGGGATTGTAATGCTGGTTAATTCATTATTATAAAATGCACTTCTTCCAATAGTTGTAATACTACTTGGGATAGTAATGCCGGTTAATTCATTATTATAAAATGCATAATCCCCAATATTGATTACTTCCACATCAATGCCATCCACATTAAAACTGGCTGGTATTTTCAGGTTTTTTTGAGTAGTATTGGTATAATCGCTTATGGTACCTGTGGTGGCATCAAACTCTACATCGTCTAGCGTGATAGTATACTGTGCTTTCAGTCCGGTAAAGCTCATAGCTAATGCCATGTAAACTATAAGCAGGATAATTTTTTTATTCATACAATTTTAGTTAAATGAGCTATTGCATTTTGTGATTTTATGTTGATTGAATTTTGTTTGACTATGTTCAAACCCTACATAAAAACACTAACTTCAAAAGAAATACATGAATGCTTTTCTGTAAATAGATATGCTAAAAAAGGTGTTTGAAATATAAAGTCTTGAATGGGTGTATTATTGTAATGTACAGTTAAATAGGTATTTGTATTGATGCTTGTAGTTTTGTAAAAAGCTAAATCCTGACATTGCAACATACTTTACACTTTTATTATGTGAAATTTATTACATTTGCTATTACAATATTTGTTTGAGTGAACAAAATGATTAGTTTAACATAATTATGGGACGAAACTTGAATTCCCTAATCAAGGAACACATAGAACAGACTTTTGTGCCGGAAAACAACAAGGTTTTTAACGTAGATGTTGAAGATATTAGAGAGGAAGTGCTTTCGGATATAAGCAGTGATTCTAAGTTGTATAAGAATGCATCCGGGCTAAAAAAGGCCATTACACAAAAAGCGAAGCAAGTTTATTTGCGAATGTCGCATGGTGATGTTTCTACAATAAAAGATAAAGAAAGTTTTATAGAAATGCTGTTTAAGAGCAGCACCTATTCGTTGCGGGCAAAAAACGAAAAGCACATTATCATGCATAAGTGCAAGAACATTACTTGTCCAATTAAATTCTTTAACAATAACAAGGTTAGATACCCAAAACACAATGCATCTGATTCAATAAACAAAATTGATGTAAGCATGTATCCTGTATCACGAACCAAATGTGCAAAGTGCATCAATCAGGTTTTCGATAACCCTAATATGGGTAAGTTGATTAACCAAACTGTTGGTGCCCTTAACAATAAAGAGCAATCCGACACCGGCAAACGTACTTTCCCTAAACATATACAAAAGCATATAGACCAAAACATGAAAGGGAAGGGCTTTAACTTTAATAAGGACCATAAAGCCGTGGCCATATTGTATATGCTACACCTTTTTGACAATAATTATAACTTTATTGATTACAGGAAAGCCAAAAAGGTTTACGATGTTGATATAGAACGGTACAGAACGGCCGGACAAGCGCTATTTAATATGGGGTATATCCATCAACAGGATTTAAGTAAATTATATCAAACAGAATTAAATAAAGGCGGGTTGATTGATTGTATCAAAGGGGTGCAGGCGAACAGGGCCATTGGAGCTATGGTTTACGACATACATGCCATTAAAAAGAAATATGAGCTTTATGAACGAAACGAAGAACTAAGGCCTGCAAATTATCGGGAAATAATTCGGGAGTACAGTATTTACCAGAATGCAATTGAGTTTTTTTCAAGGGCGGGTCAATCCATGACCTTAAAGGAACTTATTAAGGAATTCAGAAGTCGATTAAACTAACCTTGTCTCTAATACAGAAATGGAATCTCAACAGCAAAAAAAAGAACTTATTATTGATTATTTATCTGATACCCTAACAGGATCAGATCTAGAGCAATTTAATAAGTTGTATAAATACGATGTGGAATTTGCTTTGCAAGTAGATGAATGCGTAAGTACTTATGCCCAAATTGCAGCTTGGCACTCAAACAAGGGTATAACTGGTGAAGAGGACACTGATAAAAGAAGCAAGCGAAAATTTAACAAATATGTAATTTCTTCAATTAAATATGCAGCTGCAATAATAGCTGTTGCGTTTATTACCTTGTTTTTTGCTGACCAATACAGGTCACCTGATACCAACACTGTTTTAATCACTGAAACAGATACGGTCTACCTGCCTAAAAAGGAATACTTTTCGGTATCGGGCGATATTATTGCAAAAACATATATTGCGGATGCGAATATGGATCACCTTGTTAGTAAAGCATCAAGAGCAACCAGAAGCAATGATATTTGTATTCCAGCCAATGATGGATACGCTCATGTAAATAATCCGGTTTCGTTTGAACTCTCTCAATTTAAACCTGGCAAATACAAAATTGAAGTTGTCGGCTTTCTCCCATATACAATAGGTGTTGACACACTGGTATCAACAAGCAAATCAATAACGCCCGATGATAAGATTATTTCTCGCTGGACACCCAAAATACCTGGCATCTATTATTGGGGTATTTACCATGGTAAGCTAAAAGAACCAATACTGGTCAGGAGACTTAATGTTGAATAGAAAAAACAGTTATAAAATATTATGAATCAAAAAATTAACCTTCACCTATCTTGCTTTGTATGTTTGTTGCTCTTAACTTTTTCGTTTGACATACAGGGGCAAACTTATGAAGATGCTATAAAACTGTATAACAAGGGCCAATATCAAGAATCGCTTGGTGAATTGGAAAAATGTTTACCTATATACGCGAAACAATATGGCCGTAACGACACCGCTTTTGTAACCAGGATACTTTTTCATGCAGCCGTATGTCACTACTATGGTGGCGCACCAGCTAAAGGTTTGCAATTGTTATTAAAAGCAGATTCGATATATACAGAACTCGACGCCCAGACTTCTGAATATGCCAGCATTTGTAATGCCATGGGTGGCATGAATGGTTATTTAGGTAAATATGATGAAGCCATAGCATGCCACACCAAAGCCATTAATCTGTTTGAAGAATTAAATGAGACAAATACAAATGCATATGCAACAACACTCAACAATATAGGCCTTATTTATAGAATACGAGGTCAATATGAGAAGGCAATGGAGTATTTTAATCGTTCCCTGATTACGTTTGAAAATAGCGACCTTATGTTCACTGTTAATTATTCCCTTATATTGCGAAATATTGGTTTGGTTCACAGCCTCCAAGGTGAACACCTTGATGCACTTCGTTATTATAATAAAGGGTTAGCCATACTCGACTCTATTGGCCATACCAATAGTTCTATCTACATCAGTCTTAAAATGTCATGTACTGATATATTTACTCAAGAAGGTGAATACACCGCAGCGTTAAATGAGAATCTAAAACTACTTGAGCTAGTTGAAAGTCAAAAAACAAGCAACCGTTTAAAGGAAGGAGAGATACATTACAAGATTGGCAATTCTTATTATGATTTATACGATATGCAATTAGCATATGAACACTTAACTAAAGCCAAAAACATATATATCGAATGTGAGATGTTCGATACAAATGTTCTTGCTGACATATACTACTATCTTTCAAAATACCACTACACAAGAGGTGAGTATAAGCTTGCGCTTGAAAACATTACGAATGCAAATGAGATTCTCATTGGAAAAACAGTAGCTGAATCAAACTATTTTTTTATTTCCTATCAATTCCATACAGCCAACATTGAAATTGCAACAGGTAACGTTGAAGCCGGGTTGAACCGAATGAATAAAACGTTACAAGCCATTAATATTGAAGAAAATGAAAATCCAAAACTAGTATTAAATCTAATGTTGACGATTGCGGAACAACTCTATGATCACAAAAACATGGTAGAAGCCAAACAGCAACTCGAAAGTGCTTTAGATTTTACTATGCAAAAGCAAACAGAATTTCATCATGAAGACATGCTGAAGTTAATATTGCTCTGTTATAAGGTTGATAAACAGATGATTTCAAACAATCAGCTATGTAAAGGCATTAAGTACTATACCCATTCGCTTCTTTCAGCAATATTTTCTGAAACCTATTATATCAGACAGAGCCAGATTTTAAAAAATGAATTGTTACTAAAAGAATTGAGTAGCTTAATATTTGAAGATTCTGTTGATAAGCAAATATCTGCTAATGTATTTCATGCAGTTGAAACTATAAAATCACTATTGAAATACAGAGCAATTTCGTCAGAGTCTCTGGTTGATAATGCAGTATCCCGAAAGCTATTAAGCGAGTATATTGATTTAAGGAAAAAGATTGCCCTTAATACTCAATCAAAACAAGCAACGGGCGAAATCGTCAACTTCTATAAAAACAAGTTGTCAACGCTTGAACTAGAACTAACAGATAAGCATATCGACACAACTTTTTTATCTGTAATTAGCTCAAGCTCATACAGCGACTTTAAAAAGCACATTAAAAAAAATGAGGCCGTTATATCGTTAATTACATATCAAAAAGACGGTAAAGATCATTATGGAGCGATAATTTGCAAATCAAACCTTGAATATCCAATAGCGGTTAAGCTCTCATCTAAGCAAGAGCTTCTCAATATCCGTCACGAAGCATTTACCTGGGCCAGGGAACATTCTTTTTTATCAACACCTGATGACCAAGATATAGTCAATTACCTGTATTCTAATACAGAATCGCATGGTTTGTATCTTGCTTTATGGAAAACTATTTCGCCCTACCTTGATCATGTTGATCACATATATATAAGTCCTGTTGATGAATTAAACTACATAGCATTTGATGCAATACCCATCGGCAATAAATGCCTGATAGACAAGTATAACATTGAATACGTAAACAGTGCCTGGCAAATAATCAATCGACCAGAGGAACTGTACTATAATACAAATACATCAGTTACATTATTTGGAGAAATGAATTATGACTTGTATTCCGGTAATGATAATGAAACCAATGCACTTAATTCGAACAACTATCAGCCTAAATTTCGTAGCTCCAGTAATAATAATTGGCATTCTCTTGGCGAACATACTGAAATTATAGTTGTTGCTGACCTTTTTAAAGAAAACAGCACTAATGTAAAACTATTCACTGGGACAAAGGCAACGGAAGAGAACTTTTTATTACTTGATTCAAACGCTCCGGATATCCTTCATTTAAGCACCCATGCTTGTTACAACAGTTTGGTCAAATACCAATCTAGCATCACTGATTCTATCTGGTATCAATCATCTCCAGATCCGATGTTAAGAAGTTTTCTTGTTATGAGTGGAGCCAACAACGAGGAGCAATTACTCAATGATCATTTTAACGATGGTAAATTAACAGCTTACGAAATATCTAACTTGGACTTATCTCAAACGCGCCTAGCTGTTCTTGCTGCTTGTGATACAGGTCTCGGTGAAAATATATCATACGAAGGAGTCCAGGGATTGAGAACAGCGTTCAAGCTTGCCGGGGTTGACTACCTGATTGTTAGTCAATGGCAAGTCCCCAATAGTCAAACATCTGAATTAATGACGCTGTTTTACCACAACTGGATTGTCAAAAAACTTGAGGTAATGGAGGCATTTATATATGCGAAAAAAGAAATGAGGAACAAATACCCTAACAACCCAAATTCTTGGGCAGGATTTCAATTAGTCTATTAGTTTATTTTTAAGCAAATGACATCTATGATTTGAGAGGTATTTTTAATCCAAACTATGTAATTTCTATAAGTATTGATTATTTTTTTTAGATGAGCGAATAAATTGTAATTATAAAGGATTTTAATACTTTACTTGTGTGTATTATTTCGTTGATTAAAATGCTTAATTGAGTAATGAAGACGATTGTTCATGAGTAAATTTTAAACACAGGTACCCGCCTCATTCCCGTAAGAGCATGTAAGGTTACAACAGATAAAACACAATCATGTTTTACTTCATGGCAAAGATAGTTGTTGGACGAGAAGAATTTTGTTTACCTCTTTTTAAACTATATTATAGTGAATTATCGAATAGTAGGCAGAGCCCCAATTAACCATATGATCATTCACCTACTTCATATAACTTTTTCTGTTGGGCATAAGCTCTGGGCTTATCAATTGATCCTGAGAAATTAGAAGAGATAGCAACTAATGATAAGAATCTTCCACACCAAAATAGCATGAAGCATAATTAAATAAAATGGGCTTATTTGGTGTGCACATTTTATGCACAAACAAAAAAAGCGCCCAGAGTGGAAGCTTCCGAACGCCTTAGTTTTCAATGTGGAGAATATCGGAATCGAACCGATGACCTCTTGACTGCCAGTCAAACGCTCTAGCCAACTGAGCTAATCCCCCAATTTGAATTTTGGCGATGCAAATTTAAATTATTTTTTAATATATCGAAATCTAAAAACAGATATTTATCATTTAATTTCTGTTCCATAACATACAGCATTATTTTCCTTTCATAAAATCAATCTAAAATGAAAGTTAAAATTGAAAAAAAAGTTCAAATACATACGTTTTTTATAATAAAGTTCTATTTTTATGCACTCAAATTTTATTAAAGCATTATTACAAGTAAATAAATTGATAAGTCATTTTTTAATGGCTAACTTTAGGCATCAAAATTAATTTTATTATGGAAGTAAAAAAGTCGCCAAAGGCAGATCTAGAAAACAAGAAAAGAGTTTTCATGCAGATCGGTTTAGTAGTGGTTTTGGCTCTTGTTTTTGCTGCTTTTGAATGGTCAACTACAGATGTTAGCAGTGATCAGTTTGAAATGGTTGAAGACGTAGCGGCTGAGGAGGAAATTGTTCCTATCACAAGACAGGAAGAAGTTAAACCACCACCACCACCACCACCACCACAAGTTACAGATGTGTTAAACATTGTGGATGATGATGTTGAGCTTGATGAAGAGCTTGATATTGAAGATACTGAGATCGATGAAGATACTGAGGTTGAGTTTGAAGTAGCTTTGGAAGAAGAAGAGACTGATGATGCTCCTGTATTTTTTATTGTAGAAGAAATGCCACAATTCCCAGGTGGGGATACTGAATTGAGAAAATTTATTGCTCAATCTGTAAAATATCCTGTAATTGCTCAGGAAAATGGTATTCAAGGACGTGTTTATGTTCAGTTTGTTGTAAGTACAACTGGTGCTGTTGAGCAAGTAAAAGTTGCACGTGGAGTTGATCCGAACTTAGACAAAGAGGCTATCCGAGTGGTACAATCAATGCCTAAGTGGAAACCAGGAAAACAACGCGGTAAAGCTGTAAAGGTATCATATACTGTACCAATCAACTTTGTATTGCAGTAACAAATTTATGTTATCATATTAAGGGGCATCTTTTTAGATGCCCCTTTTTTTGTATCTTTATGCGCTTAATTATTATAAATGATAGAACAAATATCAACAAAGAAAGAACTAGAAAAGGTAATATTGGTTGGAATTAAGACGCCAGGTATTACAGATCCATTATTAAATGAATATTTAGATGAATTAGCCTTTTTAGCTGAAACAGCAGGGGCTATTCCTGTGGCAAGGTATACACAAAATTTACCAATGCCGGATAATAAGTATTACGTTGGTAGTGGTAAATTGGAAGAAGTTTTAGAAGGGGTTAAGGTTCATGAAGTGCAGTCGGTGATATTTGATGATGAACTAAGCCCTTCTCAATTAAGAAACCTTGAGCGAGTATTGAAAGTTAGAATACTTGACAGAACCAACTTAATATTAGATATCTTTGCTAAAAATGCGAAAACTGCAGCTGCCAAAACACAAGTAGAGTTGGCGCAATATCAGTATTTATTACCAAGACTAACCCGAATGTGGACTCACCTTGAACGTCAGCGTGGAGGTATTGGTATGCGTGGTCCTGGTGAGAAAGAAATTGAAACTGACCGAAGGATTATTAGAGATAAAATTACCAAGCTAAAACAAGATCTCGATAAGATTGATAAACAAAAAACGACTCAAAGGAAGAATCGTGGGAAAATGGTTCGAGTAGCTCTTGTTGGGTATACTAATGTAGGAAAGTCAACTTTGATGAATACATTAAGTAAATCGAGTGTTTTAGCAGAGAATAAACTGTTTGCTACCTTAGACACTACGGTGCGTAAGGTTGTTATCGGTAATCTTCCTTTTTTAACGGCCGATACAGTTGGTTTTATTAGAAAGTTGCCTCATCATCTCGTGGATTCTTTTAAATCAACATTAGATGAGGTACGTGAAGCTGATATTTTGGTTCATGTTGTAGATATTTCACATGCTGGATTTGAACAACAAATTGAGATTGTGAATCAGACTTTACAGGAGATTGATAATACCGAGAAAAAGATGATTATGGTATTTAACAAGATTGATGCCTTTAAATATATACCTAAAGATGCTGATGATCTTACTCCAATACAACAAGAAAACTATTCGTTGGAGGACCTGAAGAAAACCTGGATGGCTAAGGATTTAGATACCGTATTTATATCAGCAAAGAATAAAGATAATCTGAATGATTTTAAGGAGTTGATATATAATGAAGTTAGAAAGATTCATACAGCTCGATTTCCATATAATGATTTTCTTTACCCCAATATTTCTTTTGAAGAAGACGATATTACCGAATAAAAAAAGGCTACCAATGGTAGCCTTTTATGTGATATGACTTTTAACTAATAATTCTCATTTATTAAACAAGCTTTTGTTCGATCATGTATTCTGCAATTTGAACAGCATTTAATGCTGCTCCTTTTTTTATCTGATCACTCACACACCAGAAAGTAATTCCTTTAGGATTTGATAAATCTTTGCGGATTCTACCTACAAAAACATCATCTTCTCCGGCAAGTTTAAAAGGCATTGGGTATTCATTCTTCTCAGGAGTATCAATTACAGTAATTCCCTTTGTTTTTTCACATTCAGCTCTGTATTCTTCAGGAGTAACTGGTTTTTCAGTTTCTGCCCATACGGATTCAGAGTGAGCCCTCATTACAGGCACTCTAACAGTTGTTGCACTTACTTCAATATCAGAATGCATAATTTTTTTGGTTTCATTATACATCTTCATTTCCTCTTTAGTATAACCATTGTCAGTAAATACATCAATATGAGGAATTACGTTTAAAAGTAATTGATGCGCAAATTTTTCAACCGTCAAATCATTGTTAGCTGCAAATTCTTTTACTTGTTGCTCAAGTTCAGCCATACCCATTGCGCCAGCTCCACTTGCAGACTGGTAAGTAGAAACATGAACTCTTTTAATGTGAGAAATGTTTTCTAATGCTTTTAAGGCCACAACCATCTGAATTGTAGTACAGTTTGGATTGGCAATAATATTTCGTGGTGTGTTTTTGCAATCTTCTGCATTAACCTCAGGTACAACCAATGGTACATCATTATCCATTCTGAAAGCACTTGAATTGTCAATCATGATGGCACCGTGTTTTGTGATCGTTTCAGCAAATTCTTTTGATGTACCTCCTCCTGCAGAAGTTAAAGCGATATCAATATCTTTAAAATCATCATTGTGGCAAAGTTCTTTAACTACTAATTCTTTTCCTTTGAAGGTGTATTTATTTCCCGCACTTCTGGCTGAACCAAATAAAACCAATTCATCCAAAGGAAAATTACGCTCTTCCAGAACTTTAAAAAACTCTTGTCCTACAGCGCCACTAGCACCAACAATTGCTACTTTCATACGTCTTTGTTTTCTTTTTGTGTTGTTATTATTCAGCTATTTATTTTATCGCAAAGCTAATTGTTTGTTTTATATGATATTAATAACTGATATAACAATAAAAATTAAAATATTATTATAAATTTATTGTGTAATAAGACAATGTTTTTACTTGTCTTAAGTTGGTGATGATGATAATTATCATACAAAAATATAGTTTTTATAATTAACCAAACGCAATGATCCGATATTTTTTATTCATTTTGTTATTTCCTATCTCCTTAAGTGCTCAAATTTCTGAAAACTGGAATCGTAATTCATTAACTTCATCTCCGGAATGGACCGGAAATATTGATCAGTTTTTTATCAATAGAGATGCACAAACTCTAGATTTAAATGCAGATCCCGAAAGTTCATCATCATATCTTTTTACGCATTCTGAAGCTATAAATAATGCAGAGTGGAGTTTTTCTATACATATGGATTTTAATCCTTCGTCATCTAATTATTGTATTGTTTATTTAGTGTGTAACAACAATGGATGGAGTGATGACCTTCAGGGCTATTTTGTTAAAATAGGAGATACCTCAGACGATGTTTCTTTATGGAAAAGTAGTGGTGGAAAACAAACAAAAATTATTGATGGAAGAGATAAGAAATTAGATCTGTCCTCTTGCAATATTTCAGTAAAAGTTACACGAGATGAAGCTGGGAATTGGAAATTGTTTTCAGAACTTGAGGATGCTGAATACATGTTGGAGGGAAAGGTTTTTGATGATGAAATAAAACAAAGTAATTATTTTGGATTGTATTGTCATTACACAAAAACACGAATAGATAAATTTCATTTTGGATATATTGAGGTTGCCGGAGAAACATATACAGATCAAATAGCTCCTAAAATTGTCAGTCATCAATTTATTAGAGGCGAAAGATTGATTTTAAACATGAGTGAATCAATACTTAATGAATCGATAATTACTGAAAATATAAAGTTTGATGATCCAAATGTTGATATTGCAGAGATTAAAATAAATGAAAGCAATATTGAAATAGGCCTTAGGGATAAGGTTCCTAATGTAACTAATGGAGCGATTAGCTTATCAGGAATTGCAGATTTATATGGAAATGCAATTCGTGACACTACAATTTATTACACTTACTTTGCCCCTGAGAGATATGATGTCGTAATTTCTGAAATAATGATTGATCCAAGTCCTGTGGTAGAGTTGCCAGAATGTGAATTTATTGAAATATATAATAACACAGAACGAAGTATTAATCTGGATCAATACAGGATAATTGTGAATAAAAAAGAAAGTGTTTTATCTGAATATATTTTTAAACCAAGGCAATACCTTGTTTTAGTTTCTGATTCATATAATGATGTTTTTAAAGGTGAGAATTGTGTTTACGTTTCTAATATGGGAGCATTAACTAATCAAGAATGCGAGATTGTACTGGTGAATGATGAGAATACAGTTTCTGATGCAATTCGATATCCATTTGTGAATTTAACTCCAAATTTTAAAGATGAAGGAGGTTGGTCTTTAGAGAAAATTGATATTAACAATCAGGATTTGAGTTCTTATAATTGGGATTATTCCTTAAGCTTAAGAGGAGGAACTCCAGGATTAGAAAATTCACTTAACACAATTAATATTGATGTTAGTCCGCCCGAAATGCAATATATTTCTTTAATCGATGCACAAAATATTAAAATACAATTTAACGAAGCATTGGATCTTTCTACTATCAATAAATCTAACCTTAATATAGAATCTGCTAATGTTGAAAATGTGTACATTGATACTGTATTTCAAAAGGAGGTTTATATTTCGTTGGATGATGAACTTAATGTACAGAAAGAATATGGTGTGGTAGTATCTAATGATATTAGTGATTATGCTGGTAATGCAATCAGTAATCAATATAATTGGAGGATTGGGATGTCGGAAACATTGGATTCTTTTGATTTATGCATTAACGAAGTTTTATTTAATCCTTTTAGTGATGGTGTTGATTTTGTTGAAATCTATAATCTTTCAGATAAAATAATTAATATCAATGATATTTATCTGTCGAGTATTGAGAAAAACCAACTTGAAAAGTTATATGCCTTAAGTTCAAATCATCAGTTGATTTTTCCAGGTGACTTTTGGGTGGTTTGTGAAGATAAGTCAAAGCTTATAGGTTATTATGGTAATGTTATAAAAGAGCAGGTCATTGAATGTGCAATACCAAGTCTCAGTGATGATAAAGGGAATCTTGCAATTGTAAATAAAAATGGATTGGTGATTGATTATTTTGAGTATACCGACGATATGCATTATGAGTTATTAAGTAGTCAGGAAGGTGTTTCATTGGAGCGTTTAGATTATAATGCTTCAACAAATAATAGTAATAATTGGCATTCTGCATCTACAGATGCATTTTATGCAACACCAACACTTGAAAATTCCCAGTATTTGAGTTCTGAAATCATAGAAAAATCAAATTGGATTTGGGTAGAGGAAGAGTCTTTTAGTCCTGATTCTGATGGGTATCAAGATTATCTTAGAATTGAATATAATACTCCTGATGTTGGTTATACAGGCACAGTTAAAGTTTTTAATAAAAATGGAATTCCAATAAAAACATTAGTTAATAATGCATTGTTGAGTAGAAAGGGATTTATTCAATGGGATGGTGTTCAGTCAGACCATGTAAAAGCTCCCATGGGGATTTATATCATTTTTGCAGAAATATTTTCTCCCAAAGGTGATGTTTTACAAGCGAAGGTGGTTTGTGTTGTTACAGGAAATTCAAAAAGGTAAATTTATGGAATAAAAAAAAGCTGTGCAGGAAATGCACAGCTTCATATGTAGAGTTCTGAATGTTTACTTTAAGATCCCTCTATGTTTCAACATCGGAGTAATATTGGGTTTACGACCTGTGAAATTCTGATACATTTGATCAAAATCTTCAGTATTTCCTTTAGATAAAATCATATCTCTAAATCTATCACCATTTGTTCGGTTTAAACCGCCATTTTCATTAAACCATTCAAATGCATCGTTATCCAGCATTTCAGCCCATAGGTAAGCATAATATCCTGCAGCGTAGCCATTACCCCAAATGTGTAGAAAATAAGTTGAACGATAGCGTGGAGGTATTTCTGGAATATTTAAATGGGTATTTATTAGTGCTTGAGTTTCAAACTGAGTTGCATCATTAATTTTAGTATTTGCTGAGATAGTATGCCATTGTAAATCTAATTCTGCAGCAGCAAGTAATTCAGTCAGCATATAACCTTGGTTAAAAGTTGATGCATTTTTAATCTTTGTAATTAGGCTCTCAGGCATTGGTTCGCCTGTTTTATAGTGAATTGCATAATTTTTAAAGACCTCAGGATAAAGCGCCCAATGCTCATTAAATTGAGAAGGTAATTCAACAAAGTCTCTTGAAACATTGGTTCCTGAAAGAGTTACATATTTTTGATTTGCAAAGAAACCATGTAAGGCATGTCCAAATTCATGGAATAAAGTAGTTACATCATCATAACTGATTAAAGCAGGTTCTCCGGCTGCTGGTTTTGTGAAGTTACACACATTATAAATGACAGGCTTTGTTCCTAAAAGAGACGATTGTTCAACCAAGTTACTCATCCAAGCACCACCAGATTTATTGTCACGTTTAAAATAATCACAGTAGAATAAACCGATTGTTGAGCCATCTTCGTTGAATAACTCATATACCTTAACATCGTCGCTGTAAACAGGAATGTCAGTACGAGGTTTAAACGAAATTCCGTATAATTTTTCAGCAGCATAAAAAACACCTTTTTCTACCACTGTAAATAATTCAAAATAGGGTTTAATTTCATCTTCATTTAAATCGTACTTTTCTTTACGTAGTTTTTCTGCGTAATAATTCCAGTCCCAGGGTGCTAGTTTAAATCCACCTTTTTCACGATCAATTAATTTTTGTAATTCTTTAGCCTCTGTTTTTCCATTTTTAATTGATGTATCCACTAATTGGTCTAAGAAATCCAATGCAGCCTTAGGAGTTTTTGCCATCTGATCTTTTAGTGCCCATTCAGCATAGTTCGCACAACCTAAAATGTTTGCTTTTTTAGCTCTTAATTGTGCAATTTTAACAATGATTGAACGAGTGTCATTGTCATCTCCTTGTTCTGCTCTCGACCATGAAAGCTTGAATAATTTTTCTCTAGTATCTCTGTTTTTAAGATATGTTAGATAAGGCTGTTGAGTTGTGTTTTGAAGTGGTAGTTGGTATTTTCCTTCAAGATTATTTTTAGTTGCATTATTTTGCGCTGCTTTGATTTCGCTATCAGATAATCCGTCAAGTTCTTTTGCGCTGTCAACAACAAGAGCAGCATTTTTTGCTGCGCTAATTAATTGGTTTGCAAATTTCGTGGATAGCTGTGCAATTTCACCATTTATACTTTTTAGTTGCTCTTTATCCTCTTGTGATAAATTGGCTCCTGATAATATAAAGCGTTGATAATACTCTTCAACAAGCTTTTTAGATTCTCTATCTAAATTTAATTCAGCTAATTGATTGTAGATGGTTTCAACCTTTTTAAATAAAGTATCATTTAAAAATAGTGCATCAGCTAAGGCTGATAATTTTGGCGCTAATTCTTCTTCTGCATTTTGAATAGTATCATTTGTATATGCACCACTTAACATGTTGAATACTCCACTTACACGGGCCAGTGTTCTTCCTGATTTTTCAATAGGAATAAATACATTCTCAAAAGTTGGAGCAGATGGATCAGTGGCTACATCTTTTAATTCGGCAAGTTTTTCTTTAATTCCATATTCCATTGCAGGAAGAAAATCACTGCTTTTGATTTTTGAAAAGTCAGGTACACCATAAGGAAGAGTACTTTCCTTTAATAGATAATTGTTTTCCAATTCACTTTCTTTTTGATTTGATGATTGACAACTTGTTAATGCAATGATTAGCAAAAACAAGTAAACATGAGATACTTTAAATTGTTTCATATTGAATTGATTTGTTATTGAGTAATGAATTCTTATTTTAACAAGGGAATTTGCAAGTTATAAATTACTTAAATATAAGCTCTTTAAAAAATGTAAAAAAAATGTGAGAAATATAGAAAATGAAAGGGAAAAAATAATAATGACTAAGTTTAGGATAGTATTCTGTGAAAATTTGAGGGGTGGGGAGAGTGAAGTGATGTTATCTAAGAGTTCGGAACGGTATGTAAAATAAAGGATTCCTTAATAGGAACCCTAAATATTTACAAGATATTATAAGGACGCTACCAACTCCTTAATAACGAAAGTCATTGTAGGTTCAGCTTTTGCTGCAATTTCCTGAACTTCTTCGTGAGATATTTCTACAATTTCACCAGGAACTCCTGAGTCAGTAACAATAGAAACACCAAAGCAAGTCATATTCATATGTCTAGCTACTATTACTTCAGGTACTGTTGACATTCCAACAACATCAGCACCTAAAATGCGGAACATTTTATATTCTGCAGGAGTTTCGAATGTAGGACCTGAGGTTCCAACATAAATACCTCTTTTCAGTTTTATATTGTTTTTATAAGCAATTTCAAATGCTTTATTTACTAATTCTTTTGAATAAGGCTCGCTCATATCAGGGAAACGAGGACCTAACTCATTAAAGTTTTTACCAATTAATGGATTTGTACCAAACATATTGATGTGATCATCAATAATCATTACATCACCAACAGCAAAATCAGGATTTAAACCACCACTGGCATTGCTTACAAGCAGAGTTTCTATACCCATCATTTTCATCACTCTAACGGGGAATGTTACTTCCTGCATGTTGTATCCTTCATAATAATGGAAACGACCTTGCATGGCTACAACTTCTTTTCCTCCAAGGATTCCAAATATTAATCTTCCATGATGACCTTCAACTGTAGAAACAGGAAAGTTAGGAATGTCATCATAATTTAAAGTGAATTTAATATCAATCTCCTCTACCAAACCGCCTAATCCAGTTCCTAGGATAATACCAATATTAGCTTTTGTATTTGATTTTTCAATAATGAAATCAGCGGTTTCTTTTATTTTGCTTAACATATTTAACAATTTTGTCTAAAAATTCCTTTTGTTGATTATTTAGTAATTTAATTTCAATGGGGATATACCATACATACCCAGAAATTGAATCATCGACTTTTAGAATTTCTCTTAGTCGCACGGCATCCTTTTCTGTAGTTAGGATGATTTTTTGTTTCCCATTAAGATGATTAAATCGCTTTTTAATTTTTTGTAAATCAACTTCTTTAAATTGATAATGATCTGCAAACTGAATTAAATCAATATTGTTAGTAAAAGAGTTTACATAATGTAGTAATGGTTTTGGATTTGCAATACCTGTTACCAACAGTATGTTTTGATCTTTTAGATCAAATTCAGTGAGCACTTTGTTTTTGCAAAATAACGAAATACAATTCTGATATCCAATAGTTGAGAAATAAACCGACTGGTCGGTGGTAATATTTAACTTTTTAATAATATAGGTTTGTTCTGCTGTACTAAGCTTTTCGGGACATTTATTTACTAAAATAATATCTGCTCTTTTTTTTCCGGATATAGGTTCGCGCAGTTCACCAGCTGGTAACATCATGTCTTTCCAAAGAGGTCTATTGTAGTCCGTAACTAAAATACTAAAACCCGGTTTTACATACCTGTGTTGGTATGCATCGTCCATAATAATAACATCAGGTTTATTTTTAAGCCTTAGTATTTCATCTATACCATCAACTCTCTTTTCGGCAACCGTAACTAGTAATTCAGGAAATTTAGACTTGATTTGAAATGGTTCGTCTCCAATGTCTAATGCAGTACTCTTCTCATCTGAAATAATTACACCAATAGTTTTACGTTTATAACCACGGCTTAATAAAGCCAGTTTATAATCTGTAACAAGTCTTTTGATTAAGAACTCTGTTAACGGAGTCTTGCCAGTTCCACCAACAGTAATGTTGCCAACTGATATTATGGGTAAAGGATATTCTTTTGAAGGAAGTTTACCAATATCAAAAAGAAAATTACGAATACGTATTATGATACCGTAGAAGATCGATATCGGGAAAAGAGTGAAACGTATGTATTTTAGTATTTTCATAAACGGAAAAAAAAGGCTACTCTTTTTTGAGTAGCCTTAGGTATACAAAAGTAATAAAACTTAGTTTATTTCAATATTGTAAGGCATACGTGCCTGAATTGGCTCAATTTCTTTAATTTTATTCAGGAACTCAATTTCGTCAAGGTTAACACCTAAAAATGCTTTTGCTGCATAGGCTTTAGCTTCAGCACTCATATCTTTAATAACTTGTTCAAATGGGGTTAGTTCAATTTCTGGCATTTCTTTGATTCTATAAGTGTCTAATCCAGCCTTTTCTTTAGCTATTTCAATAGCGGTGTTTAGTCCACCCATTACGTCAACTAAATTAATATTAGTTGCATTTTCTCCACTCCAAACACGCCCTTGTCCAATTTTGTCAATTTTATCAGTGGTTGTATTCCTTCCTTCAGCACATCTGCCAATAAATACTTGGTAAAACTTATTCACATAGTTTTGAAATATATCTTTCTCGTCTGATGTAAATGGACGGGTAATGTTAGGTACGTCAGAGAATTTGTTTGTTTTTACACCATCAAAAGTAATTCCTAATGTTTTGTTCATTAACTTTTTGGTGTTAGGTATCATTCCAAAAACCCCAATTGATCCGGTAATAGTTGTTGGTGTAGCAACAATTGTATCTGCAGCACATGCTATATAGTATCCACCCGATGCAGCTACATCTCCCATTGAAACAATAACTGGTTTTGTTTTCTGACAAAGTTTTACTTCTCGCCAAATAATATCAGATCCGCTACCAGAACCTCCCGGAGAATTGATTCGAAGTACAACCGCTTTAATGGAGCTGTCTCGTCTGGCTTTACGAATGGTTTTACTTAAGTCATCCGATTTAATGCCATCATCACTAGTTCCATCAATTTCACCTTCTGCATAAATAACTGCAATCTTATTTTTTATTAAACCTTTAGTTTCTTTAGGAAGGTATACGTAGTCGTACTCAGATAAACTAACTTGTTCAATATCATCTGATTCTTTTGTGTTAGTTACTTCTTTTAATTCAGCAATAACTTCATCTTTATATTTTAAGCCGTTTAAAAGTCCTGCATCAACAAATAATTGGTTGTTTAAAAACATAGTTCCATTGTCGGCAATTTCATTTATTTTATCTGAACTAATGCTTCTGGTTTCAGCTATATCATTAACTACATTCTCCCATATTGATGAAGTATATGCAATAGTTTGTTCTTTAGCAGGTTCACTCATCTTATCTAAAATAAAAGGTTCTACTGCAGACTTAAATTTACCATGTTTAAAAATTTGAACTTCAATGCCTAATTTTTCGAGCGCACCTTTGTAATATGTACGTTGCGAGTTTAATCCTTTTAGTTCAAGCATTCCTTGAGGAGGTAGGTATATATTATTTGCTACAGAAGCCAGGTAATAGCCTTTTTGAGAATAGTCAGGAGAAAACGCAGTAATGAATTTTCCTGATTCTTTAAATTTAATTAAAGCATTTCTGATTTCGCTAAGTGTTGCGTATCCAGTTGCAGGGCTTCCGCATTCTAAAAATATTCCATTGATATTTTCATCTTTGGATGCTTTTTCAATATTTTTTAATATTTGATTTAAACCTATTGCAGATTCTTTAAACGGAGAGTCTCCTACTAATTCCTCTAATGGATTGAAAACAGTACGGTCTTTAATAACCTTGTTTAAGTTGATAGTGAGTAATGTGTTTTGTTTTAATTTTACTTGCTTTTTATTACTGGATGTGATACCGGCAATAACCATAAAGAAAATTAGAAGAATAAAAAGAGCTGTGAAAATTGAGCCTAATACTGTAAATAGTAACGATCTGAAAAATTTTGCCATAAAATATAAGGTTAAATTATGATGTTCGAATTACTAACAAATGTATTAAAAGTTTTAAATTGCCAGCCAATTTTTTGAGAAAAAGGAGTTTTTGAGAGGGTTTAACTATGTATTTTTAAGTTTATGAGTAAAGTGTTGTTATTGATAGGAGGGAATGAAGGAGATAGAATTGATAATATTAAACAGTCAAAGGTATTAATTGAGGAGAGAATTGGTCTTATAACAAGTCAATCCGGGATTTACGAAAGTGAGCCCTGGGGATTTGAACATGCACAGAATTTTTTGAACCAGGTTATAGAAGTTCAATGTAATAAGGGTGCTATGGTTATATTAGCAATATCTCAGGGTATTGAAAAAGAACTAGGGCGCCGAGTAAAAACTACAGATGGTTACGAGGGAAGAACAATGGATATAGATATTCTTTTTTATGAAGATCTGATTGTTAACACAGAGCGATTAGTAATTCCTCATCCACATTTGCACAAAAGAAAATTTACATTACTTCCTCTTGTTGAAAAATGGGATAATTTCCTTCATCCCACACTAAATAAAACCATGAAAGAGTTATTGTTTGAGTGCAACGATGAAGGATTGGTTAAGAAGTTTTAATAAATTATAATTTTGTTCCAAAGGCCAAGTCTCCAGCATCACCTAATCCTGGCACAATATATTTTTTATCGTTAAGTGTTTTATCTACAGCTCCAATCCAAAGCGTAATGTTTTCAGCAGCCATATTTTCCTTAATATATTCCAAACCTTCTTCGCTTCCAATTATTGAAGCAATGTGAATGTGTTTTGGATTACCTTTAGTTAAAATGGCTTTATAGGCTAATTCCATGGAAGCACCACTTGCTAGCATTGGATCTGTAAGAATAACAGTTTTTCCTTCAAGAGATGGTGATGAAATGTATTCAATATGAATATCAAATTCTCCTTTTTCATTATATTTACGGTAGGCAGAAACAAAACAATTTTCAGCGCTGTCAAAATAGTTTAAAACACCTTGGTGTAGAGGAAGTCCAGCTCTTAATATTGTGGCAATAACAACGTTTTCTTCATAAACAAACTCGTGAGAAGTACCCAATGGAGTATTTACATCAATACTTGTATAACTTAATTCTTTACTGATTTCATAGGCTAAAATTTCGCCCATGCGTTCAATGTTTCGTCTAAAACGTAAAGGATCTTGCTGAATTTCTTTATCTCTGATCTCTGCAATAAACTGATTGAAAAGTGAATTTTTTTTGTTGAAAATATGGATATCCATTTTAATAAAATTATAATTAAAACTTATTTATAGCTTCTATGATATAGTCTATTTCATTATCATTTAATGTTGAATATAGTGGAATACTCACTACTTCATTGTGCAAAGTTTCAGTAATAGGCAATGATAATGTCGAAAAATCCTTAAGTGCCTCTTGCTTATGAGGAGGAATAGGATAATGACACATAGTTCCTATTCCTAAAGACGACATATAATCCATAAACTTTTCCTGAAAACTTGTACGAATTACAAACAAATGCCAAACATGGGATTTTTCATCTGTAATTTTTGGCAAAACTAGGTTATCATTTTTAATTCTAGAAAGATAAATGTCAGAAATTTCTTTTCTTTTATTAGTTTCTTTTTCAAGGTGATTTAATTTAACATTTAGAATCGCGGCTTGTGCTTCATCTAGTCTAGAATTTACGCCAATATATTTATTTTTATATTTTTCAGCAGAGCCGTAGTTTCTTATTGACTTTACAACTTCTGTAAGCTTGGTATCATTTGTTGTAATTGCACCAGCATCACCCAAAGCACCTAAATTTTTTCCAGGGTAAAAGCTAAAAGCCGCAGCATCACCAATAGCCCCAGTTTTAATACCATTGTATTCGGCACCAATGGCTTGAGCATTGTCTTCTATCAGCAGAAGTTTATGTAACTTAGTGATTTTTTTTAACTCATCTATTGCTGTAACCTGGCCATATAAATGTACAGTTAATATGGCTTTTGTTTTGGAATTAATGGCTTTTTCAACCTCGGTTGGATTAATATTATAGGTGGATAAATCGGGTTCAACAAGAACGGGAACTAACCGATTTGTGATAATAGCAAGTATAGTTGCAATATAAGTATTGGCCGGCACAATGATTTCATCACCTTCTTTTAGTATTCCTAACTCTTTATATCCTCTTAAAATTATAGTTAATGCATCTAATCCATTTCCCACTCCAATGGCATATTGAGTACCAATATATTCGGCCAGTGATTTTTCAAATTTCTCAACTTGTTTACCAAGAATATACCATCCTGAATCTATAACAGACTCAAATGCTACCATCATTTCATCTTTATATTGAATATTTTGGCGTTTGAGATTTAGAAAAGGTATTTGCATTATGAATTTTACTAATACTAAAAAAAAAGGTCGTACGTTATAATACTTATATTTGAATCAAAGATAAGAATTCTGTTATGGATAACGAGGTTAGGTTTATTGAACTTCCAAAAATAAAGGATTTACGTGGCAATTTAAGTTTTTTAGAAGATAGCCACCAGATTCCCTTTAAAATTCAAAGAGTTTATTGGATTTACGATGTTCCAGGAGGTGAGGAACGAGGAGGACATGCTTTTAAAAATACCACCGAGTTTATTTTACCTTTGTCAGGTGCTGTTTGCATTGAAACCATCAGAGGAGAAGAAAAACAAACCTATAATCTTTGTTCAACAAATAAAGGGATTCTTATTCCACCATATACATGGCGTAAGATAGGTGGATTTTTATCAAACAGTATTTGTTTAGTAGTTGCTGACACAAAATATGAAGAGTGTGAGTATATGAGAGATTTTAATGTATATTCTACAGGTTTTAAGAGGTTGTTTTCACTATAAAATTGTAGAATAATTCTTCTTTTATAGATATTTATGAATAGTATACATAATTGTAAAATAATAGATATACCGAAGTTATCCTCAGATAAAGGTGCTCTTTCTTTCTTGGAGTCAAATAATTTAATTCCATTTGACATAAAGAGGGTTTATTTCACATATGATATTCCGTCGGGAGCAGAGAGGGGAGGGCATGCGCACAAGGAGCAACATGAAGTTATAATTGCTGCAAGTGGGAGTTTTAGTATTATTATTGATGATGGAAAGGAAAAAAAGACCGTATTTTTAAATAGTCCTCATAAAGCCTTGCATATTGTTTCTGGTATCTGGAGGGAGTTGAATGATTTTAGTTCAGGAAGTGTTGTTTTGGTTATGAATTCAGGACAATATGATGAGGCGGATTACATTAGAAATTATAACCAGTTCAAAGTAGAAAATGATTGAAATTATAAGATATACTCCTGAACATAAAAAAGAATGGGATGACTTTGTTAAAAGAGCAGTTAGTTTTTCAATCTTATTTTACCGAGATTATATTGAATATCATCAATCACGGTTTAATGATTGTTCTTTATTGCTATATGAAAAGAATAAGTTAAAGGCATTGCTCCCTGCCAATATAACAGCTAATCATTTTTATAGTCATCAAGGCCTTACTTATGGAGGGATGGTATGCAAAAAAAATATTGGTTTTGAAAAAATAGCATTGTATTACGATGAATTTATATGTTACATTAAAGAAATCGGTTTTCAAGCTTATACAGTTAAAACAATACCTCACTTCTATCATTCTTCACTATGTCAATCACAGGATTTTTATTTCGAAAAAAAAGGGATTTATTCGAGATATCAAGATTTAGGTGCATATATTTATTGTAGAAATCATGAATTCCCTAAATCATCAATTGAGCGAAGAAAGTTACGGTTAGATTTATTTACTTTTGAAGAACAAGCCTCTTTAGAAGAATTCTGGCCGGTTTTAGAAAGTAATTTGAAAGAGCAACATCAAACAATACCTATTCATACAATTGAAGAAATAAAATATTTGCAAGAATTATTTCCCAAAAATATCTATGTAAATGCTGTTAGAAATAATATTACAAATGAAATAGATGCAGGTGCTGTTTTATTCGATAATGGAGACGTATTAAAAATGCAATATATAGCAACTTCTAGAAACGGTAGAAGCAATAGAGCTATACATGCATTGTACTATTTGATCATTGATAAATACAAGACGAGTAAAGAATTTATTGATATGGGAACCTGTATGATTAATGATGAAGTGAACTTAAGTTTACTATATTTAAAACAGAGATTTGGAGCAAGTATTTATTGTGCAAATAAATACATCAGTAATGAATCATTTAAAGTTTCAATGTAAAGTTTAGTCAAATATTAAATTGATTTAAGTTGTTTAGCTTAACATCTTGTACATAAATAAATACCATCTTCAATAGTGAAAAATTATATTCCTTTTGGATTTCTAATTATAATATCAATCTTTTTACATAGCATGAGTATTGATAAAATGCCAATGAGCGCATTTGCCTGGGCTCATGCTGACCATTATGCTTTAGCCCAAGGGTTTCTTGATAATGGGTTTGATTTCTTTCATCCCAAAACATTTTCGCTAAATCCTGGACTACCTCCAGAAAATGAATTGTTAGATCCTCAGGGAGTTACTGCAAGTGATTTTCCATTGTTACACTATGTTGTAGCAATTATGTTTAAACTTACAGGTATAGTATCGCCTACTATATATAGAATAATTGTATTATTATGGAGTTTTGTCTGCTTTTTTATGCTGTATAGATCTATACTTTATTTAAAAGGAAAGATCTATGCTTTTTTTATATGTTCTTTTGTGTTTTTACAACCCTGCTACAGCTTTTATCAAGATAATTTTCATGTTTGTGCTACTGCATACAATACTTTTGTTTTAGGGTTATCATTTCTTTTGTATTATTTAAATAATAACAGTTATAAAAAAAAGTTTTATCTAGGAATAATCTTCCTAACACTAGCTGCATTAATGCGTTTTATTCAGATAATTCCAGTTATTGCAATACTTTGCACCTTTATAGTTCTGAGTATTAGAAACAGGAAGTTTGAAATGAAAATTTTGACATGTTTTATATCTCTGTTCTGTGTGTTAAGCTATTTTATATACAATCAAATTCTTGCAAGAAAGTATGGTTCAGTATTTATGAATGCTCCGGATTTTGTTAAAAACCTCAATGAAGCTTATTCTTATATGAAGCAAATGCTTCTGGTTTATCCAAGATTGGTGCTTCCTCCTCCTCATTTTATTGTACTTATAGTTTTAATAGTTTTGTATTTTAAAGAAATTACAATTGATAAGTTAATGAAACCTCTTTTTTTATGGATATTGTTAAATGCAATTGGGGCACTATTATTCACTATTATAACGTTAGAAAATGTTTCTGTTCATGAATATTATTCCATAGATGTCTGGCTTCCTGTTTTAACATCGTTACTTATATATTTATTATTTACCCTTGATTTGACTACTCTTAAAAAGAGTAAGGTTGTTCTTTTTATCTCAGTTTTATTTTTGTCTGGTTTATTTATAGCTTCACGAAGTCAGTATAAGCGGTATGATTCAGTGTTTTCAAATGTATTAAATGGAGGAGAGGATAAAATTATTAAGACCTTTAAGGATAGTAGGTTTTATTTAGATAATATATTATCAGAAGACAAAAAAGTTTTGATTATTTGTGAATCAGGTAGGAACATACCTCAGGTGGGGTGGCCACGTGATGTTTACCGTATTGGAGGTAATACATTTGAATATTATAATGAGATCATGGATAAGAAGTATGATGCAATAGTGACCTATAATGAGACATTTAAAGAAAAATTATTAAAGTTTCATCCAGAATTTCTATTGGTTGTAGACTTTGTGAGTTCAAATGGTAAAGTTACCATTTGGCGACAAAAGAAATGAATAATTAGTTCTTTTTTAATAATACTTTTTTTATGTTTACTTTCATATTGGTTGAATTTATTAATGTTTCTATATCAGGTTATTGAAATGATAGAATGTTGTTATTGGATAACAATATGGTAACTTTGTAAAGTCTTTTTATGTTGATTTTTATATATTCTAATTACCTTTAATATTTGTCCTATGTAATTAGCATGCCGTTATTAATATAGACTTTTGAGGATGGTAACATAATAATTATAGAATTAGTATGTTAATATTAGATGTTAATATTACGAATATATGAAAGTACTTTTATTGGGTGATTATAGCGGATTTCATTATAATTTAGCAAAAGGATTAAAGAAATTAGGAGTGAATGTTACTTTAGCCTCAGAAGGTGATGGTTGGAAAAACATCACTAGAGATATTGATATTAAGCGCCCTGATAATCAAAAACGAATTACATTTCTATATAAGCTATATCAAAATTATCATAAATTGATAGGCTTTGATATTGTACAATTGATTTCACCAAATTTTTTAATGTCCTCTCCTTATTTGTCAAGCGTATATTTTGATTTTTTAAAGAGAAAAAATGGTAATTTTTTTACCTGTGCAACAGGTATGGATTATACTTATGTAAAGTATGCATTATCAGGACAATTAGATTATTCAGTGTTTTATAATACAGATATTAAGGATGATCCTTATATTAATAGTATGAAGCAATTAGTAAGTAATATTCCGCTTGCAAAATTGGAGAAAAAGATATCAACGTATTGTAAGGGAATAATTGCCACTTCAAATGGATATTATGATGCATATAAGAATTCGTATTCGAATAAAACTACGTATATTCCTCTACCTATAGATACCTCCGAGTATTCTTTTGTAAATACAATAAAACCAGATACAGAAAAAATTAAATTCTTTGTTGGTCTAATGAAAGATAGAATTGTTGTCAAAGGACTAGACAGAATTCTAAAAGTATTAAGAAGGTTAGAAATGAACTATCCTGATGAAGTCGAGGTAGAAGTTGTTAATTCCGTTCCTTTAAATGTATATACAAAAACACTAAATAACTCACATATCTTATGCGATCAAATATATGCAAATGGTTTAGGAATGAATGCCATTATTGCAATGGCAAAAGGTTTAATCACTGGTAGTTGTGGAGGTGAACGTTTTTATGCTACATTAGGAGAATACGATAATAAACCAATAATAGATTTGAATACTTCTGATGAAATGATGTATTTTAAGTTGGAAAAGATAATTACAAATAAAAGATCGTTGTATGATCGAGCAATGAAAAGTAGAGAGTTTGCAGTAAAACACCATGATTGTGTTAAAGTCGCTAAACAATATATTGATTATTGGAAGAAATTTATCTAACTAAATTAAAGTTTTGAGATCTTTTATTGCAAAATATATAAATATCTTTTTATCAAGTGATCTTGTAAAAATATCATGGAGCAATTCGAAGCAGGTTTTAGTTAAGTTTATTATAGGTATAGTAAATATTAAGATAATTTCTTTGTGGCTCGGAGCCCCAGGTATGGCTATATTTACGCAAATATCAAACTTTATTCAAATAGGAACAAATATTGCAAATGGTGGAATAAATCATGGAGTTACAAAGTTATCTTCTCAATATAAATTTTCACTCTTGCGACAAAGATTAGTTTTTTCGAATGCCTTGTTTATAACGATCTTTTTTAGTCTGATAGTTTCTGGGATAATTTTTTTTTCGGCAAAGAAGATTTGTAATATACTTTTTATTGATGAATCGTTTCAAACCATAATAAGGTCTTCCGGTTTTTTTATGTTTTGTTATTCATTTTCTAATGTGATATTAGCCTTTATTCAAGGTATAGAGAATTATAAGAAATATATTAATTATAATCTGTTTATCAGTATTGTAAGTTTTCTTGTATTAATTCCTCTAACTTATTTATATAACCTTAAGGGTGCTGTATGGGCTTTGTATATAAATAGTTTCATCTGTTTGTGTTATGGAGTAATATTATCAATCAGAAGTTTTTTTACAAAGAAGAAGTTTCGTTTATCCAGGAAAATTATCTTTAGGTTATTAGTTTTTGGATTAACTCTTTTGGTAGCGTCAAGTATTACGCCAATTTTAAAAATTATTATAAGAAATATTATTATAGAAAATTGTTCTTTGATAGAAGCAGGTTGGTGGGATGGCATAAAAAGAATATCGGATACATATGTAAATTTAACTATCTCAACATTAAGTTTATATTTTCTTCCTCGTATATCATCAATCCAGAATTTTAGATATTTAAGAACTGAAATTTTTAAATCTATAAAAATTATTTTGCCGATTCTTGTTATTGGTAGTGGAATAATATTTCTTTTTAAAGAAATAATAATTAACATCTTATTTACACATGAATTTAGAGGTATGAAAAGTTTGTTCGCTTTTCAGTGTATTGGTGATGTTATCCGTGTAATTAATTGGTTTTTTGCAATTACCATAATGTTTAAAGAAAAAATTAAAACATATATTTTTCTAGAGTTGTTTATAGGTGTAGTTTCTGTTATAAACGCCGTTGTATTTATTCCCATAATGGGCGTAAAGGGAAGTGCTTTTATTTACTTTTTAAATACATTAATTTATTTCTTAGTATTAAATATTGTTTATAGGCGATTAATGGATTTAGAGAATTTGAACACATTATGAAAATTACGTTTTTTACGCATTCGTTAAATATAGGTGGAGTTACAAGAGTGTTTGTTAATCAGGCAAATGAATTACATAAGCGTGGGTATGAAGTTGATTTTGTCATATGTAATAATACAGGTGAACTTTTGAAAGAAATTAATGGTGGAATAAACTTAATTAATTTCGGACATCGAAGAATTACTCAGTCGTTTTTCTATTTAATTAAATATATAAAGAAGACTAAGCCTAATTATATTATTACTGGATCAAATATATACAACGAGTTTGTTGTATTGGCAAATATGATTTCAGGCGGTATGACTAGAGTGATTGCTACCCAAGGAAACTATTTTGACATAGAACTAAAGAGTAAATTTATTTACGGTAGATATTATAAGAGGTTTATGAAATTGTTTTATCCAAAAGCATATAAGGTTATTGCAGTTTCTGAAGGGATAAAGTCGCTATTGGAAGAGGTTATACCTAAAAAGAATATATTACGAATATATAATTCGTTTGATAAGGAAGATATCGAAAGAAAGTCTTTTGTTTCAACATATAATCAAGAATTGATTCCTGAAAAATATATTTTTGTTGGTGTTAGGTTAGTGGAAATTAAAAATCTCAGGTTATTAATTGATTCATATATTATTTTCCACAAACATTATCCTGAATATAATTTAGTGATATCCGGAGATGGTGACCAAAAGCAAATGCTTATAGAGTTAGTAAAAAAATACGGACTGTCATCAAAAGTTGTTTTTACAGGTAATTTACCCAATTGTTATTATCTGATTAGAAATGCAAGTCTAGTTGCTATTACTTCATTTTCAGAAGCTTTGCCAGGAATTGTTGTGGAGGCTCTTTTACTTGGAAAAAATGTAGTTTCAACACCCAATAAGGGTTCTGTTGAGATTTTAGAAAATGGGCGATATGGTTTTATATCTAAAAGCTATGATGATCCACAAGAATTTTCATCTTTAATGATAAAAGCAATCTCAGAGCCTTTAAGTAAGACAATCTTAGGGAAAAGGGCCTTAGATTTTGAATGTCAGGCGACAATTAGCAAATATGAGGAGCTGTTTATATAGATAATTCTCCCTCATCAGCAAAACTAAAGTACCCTCCATCAGTAACAATAAGATGATCCAATACAGGTATATCCATTATTTTACCTGCTTCTTTTAGTTTTATTGTTATTGATTTATCATGTTGACTCGGAAGTTTGTTTCCAGAAGGGTGATTGTGACAAAGAATTATTGAAGAGGCTAATTGTTCCAAAGCAGATTTCATAATTATTCGTGTGTCGATAACAGTTCCGGATAAGCCTCCTTGACTTATTTTACGACTAGAAATTACCTTATTTGCTCTGTTTAAAAAGATAATCCAGAATTCTTCATGAGGTAGATCAGACAATACGGGGTGCATAAGTTCAAAAACATCATGACTACTTTTTATTTGACTTTTCTCTTGAATGTCACTCAATTTTCTTCTTTTACCAAGTTCAAGTGCGGCTACAATTGAAATAGCTTTAGCTTCACCAATACCTCTGTAGTTTTTTTGGAGACTTTCTATGGTAGTTTTACCTAACTCATTAAGATTATTATTTGTATCGTGCAGAATTCTCTTTGACAAATCAACGGCAGATTCATCCCGATTGCCAGATCCTATTAATATGGCAATTAATTCTGCATTAGATAAACTGGTAATTCCTTTGGATAGTAATTTTTCTCTAGGGCGATCTTCTACAGCCCAATTTTTTATACTTAATTTTTGGTAGGACATAGTTATTGGTCAAAGTATATTATTAATTTCTATGTAAATTAAACATCTTATTTAACTTTGCCAAACATTATGCAAACAAAAAAGCCTTCATGTTTTCCATGAAGGCTTTCTGTTGTACTCCGTAGGGGAATCGAACCCCTGTTACCAGGATGAAAACCTGGCGTCCTAACCCCTAGACGAACGGAGCAACTTGTAAAGCTATTAAAGCTTGTTAATATGCTTAGCTAACTTTGATTTTAAGTTAGAAGCTTTATTTTTATGAATAACGTTTCTTTTAGCTAGTTTATCAAGCATAGCAGCAACTTTTGGAAACATTTCTGCAGCAGCTTCTTTTTCGCTAGTACCACGTAATTTTTTAACTGCATTACGAGTTGTTTTTGCGTAATACTTATTGTGTACTCTTCTTTTTTCTGCTTGACGAATTCTTTTTAACGCCGATTTATGATTTGCCATCTTACTTTCGTTATTATATCAACCTTTTTACTTAGTACTCCGTAGGGGAATCGAACCCCTGTTACCAGGATGAAAACCTGGCGTCCTAACCCCTAGACGAACGGAGCATTTTGTTTTGATAACATCGTTACCGTTTCAAATGCGGATGCAAAGATATAGCAAATTACATTTACTCCAAATTTTTTTGAAGAAAAATATTCAAAAAAAATCTAATGTGCATATAGTCAGATAAATAAAATTTACTTTTTTCTAATATTAGCGATATCCTACCTTAATTAGGTGAAAAAAAATCAAAGTAATTGATATAAATATTTTTCTTTTTATAATTTTGTAGTCGAAATCTTAAAGGATAGTGGATGGATTTGACTGATTGCAACCACTCAAAAAAAGTGCTAAAATGCATATTTCTTTCCTGTTTAACTATCCTCATTATTTTATTCATTAATATATTTTAATAGTAATGGGATATTTATTTACATCAGAATCCGTATCAGAAGGTCATCCAGATAAAGTAGCTGACCAAATTTCAGATGCTCTATTAGATGAGTTTCTTCGTCAGGATAAAGAATCAAAAGTAGCAGCAGAAACATTAGTAACAACAGGTTTAGTTGTTTTAAGTGGGGAAGTAAAGACCAATGGTTATGTTCCGGTTCAGAAAATTGCTCGTAAAGTAATTGATAGAATTGGTTATACTAAGTCTGAATATATGTTTGATTCTGGATCATGTGGTGTTATTTCTGCTATTCATGAACAGAGTGAAGATATTAATAGAGGAGTAGAGAGAGAAGATGAGGATAGTCAGGGTGCAGGTGACCAAGGGATGATGTTTGGTTATGCTTGTACTGAAACCGCTGAATTTATGCCTTTCCCTTTACATTTTTCACATCTTTTATTAGTAGAGTTAGCTGCTATCAGAAGAGAGCAAAAAGATATGACTTATTTGCGACCTGATTCTAAATCGCAAGTAACAATGGAGTATGGTGATGATAACAAGCCTGTTCGAGTTCATACAATTGTAATATCTACTCAGCATGATGAGTTTGATGAAGAAGTTATAATGTTAGAGAAAATTAAGGCTGATGTAAAAAATATTCTAATTCCTAGAGTAAAAGCTAAATTGAGTGAAGAGGAAGCTTCATTAATTGATGATAATTACATATTACATGTTAATCCAACGGGGAAATTTGTTATTGGTGGTCCACATGGAGATACCGGATTAACAGGTAGAAAGATTATTGTTGATACCTACGGAGGTAAAGGTGCTCACGGAGGAGGAGCTTTTTCAGGAAAAGATAGTTCTAAAGTTGATAGGTCTGCAGCTTATGCCTCAAGACATATTGCTAAAAATATGGTTGCAGCAGGTATTGCTGAAGAAGTTTTAGTTCAGGTAGCTTATGCAATTGGTGTTGCAGAACCTGTAGGGTTATTTATAAATACGTATGGTTCAGCTAAAGTAAATTTAACTGATGGTGAAATTGCAGCTAAAATCAATAAAATATTTGATATGCGTCCGGCTGCAATTGTTAAGCGATTTGGATTGAAGAATCCTATTTTTGAACCAACTGCTGCATATGGACACGTAGGAAGAGCCCCTTATACAGATAAAGTGATAGTGAAAGAAAATGGAGTTGATGTTGAAAAAGAAGTTGAATTCTTTACCTGGGAAAAATTAGATTACACTGATCAAATTAAAGCAGCCTTTGGTTTATAATTAAATACATACTTATCACAAGAGCTATTTCTCTAAGAAAATAGCTCTTGTTTTTTGTAATAAACATCAAGATTAACACGCTTTAACTTTTTTTTGTACGCGTTCACTAAAGAATCACTTACATTTGTAATGTAGATTTTTTTTCATAGATTTAGATTTGGTTAACAAAGCTGATTTTAAGGGTAAAGGATAGATGTTTCCATCTATCCTTTTTTTATATCTGTTATTTCTACTTCTCACTCCTAAAATCTTTCCATTTTTTTCTTCATATCATTTCTTATTGAATATCGTATCCTTAACTTTATTGTTTCTATACAAATATATGATTGTATGACATCTTTTGATAACTCAGGTAAAATAGTTAAAAGTATAAGGCCATCCAGGATAATACTTCCTATATTAATAGGTATTGGTATATCTGGTTATATGCTTTATAAAGAATATACCCCTGGGAGTTTTGATGCCGTTCAATTATCAGGATCTACCTTTGTTTGGCTGTTTGTTTCTCTTTTATTAATGGCAATTCGTGATTTTGGATATATAATCAGAATACGGTTATTGTCACATAATCAGCTCACTTGGAGAAAGGCATTCTCAATTGTAATGTTATGGGAATTTACATCAGCAATAACCCCCTCTGCAATTGGAGGAACAAGCGTAGCTATTTTCTTTTTAAATAAAGAAGGAATTAGGATAGGAAGAAGTACAGCTATTGTTATGGTGACTTCCTTTTTAGATGAATTATATTTTATCATAGCATTTCCTATTATTTTATTGATTATTGGAAGAAGTGATATATTCGGATTTGGAGTTGAAGGTTTGGATAAGATACCATGGTATAAAAATCAGTTTTTAGTATTTGCATTGACGGGCTACGGACTTAAATTTTTATATACTCTCATATTAACTTATGGTTTATTCATAAATCCTAGGGGCTTAAAATTTCTTCTTCTTTGGATTTTTAAATTACCAATTATTAGAAAATGGCGACCTGATGCAAATGAATCTGGATCTGATTTGATAACAGCTTCCCGAGAGTTTAAAAGTTGGTCGTTTGTTAATTGGATTAAAGCTTTTTTTGCAACAGCCTTAAGTTGGACAAGTCGGTATTGGGTTGTTAATACAATTATTATTTCGTTTTTTGGATTTCAGTTTTTGAATTTTGATGATAATTTGCTTGTGTTTGGCAAGCAGCTTGTAATGTGGATTATGATGTTAGTTAGTCCAACTCCAGGAGGAAGTGGATTTGCAGAATATGTATTCAAGGAGTTTTTAAATGGAGTGGTTCCAGTTGGAACAGGAGTAACTTTAGCTTTTATATGGCGCCTATTAAGTTATTATCCTTATTTGTTTATTGGAATTTTAATTGTGCCGCGCTGGATACGTAAACACTTTATAAAGCGTTAGTTATATTTGATTAATCATAAGAATTATGTGACTAATTAGTATTTGTGATTGCGTGTTTATCCTTAACTTGCTTATCAAATAGTTTCATACACGAAACTGAGTTTTCATTTTTACGTTTAGCTGTTTTTTTGCTACAGGTAATACAGATTGTTATTCTATAAATTTATATCGTGAAATATTTAATATTAATTGTTTTAGTTGTGATTGTTGGTTCATGTACTAACTGCAATAAAGACAATAATGCCTTAGTTGAAGAACAAAATCATAAAAAGGAAATTTTAATATACTGTGAGAATGTAATGGTACCAGCTCTCATGGAGTTGAAAAGTGAATTTGAATTAAAAGAAAATTGTGAAATAAAACTTCATAATGATTGCTCACAAAATCTGGCTAGCTTGATACAATATTCATTAAAAGGTGATATTTATTTGCCAGCTTCTAGAGAAGGGTTTAAGAAATTACAAGGGGTCTCCAAATCGTTTATTGTCGATTCGGTATTTATTGGTTTCAATCCATTAGTAGTAATGGCGCTTAAAGGAAATCCATCAAAATATTCAGGAGATATAAAATCGCTTACTGAGCGAAAATATGCTTTAATTATTGCGAATCCTGAAACTTCTTCTTTGGGATATGAAACTCGCAAACTTTTAGGTAGAGAGAAACTTTATGAAGACTTGTTATTGAATGTGGTTGCTTTAACAACAGATTCAAGAGGATTAGTGAAAAGTTTGGCAAATAACGAAGCTCAATTGGTAATTAATTGGCAAAGTGATCTTTATCATAATGGCAATTCCGATGAAGTAGCTGTTTTCCCTATTTCCGAAGACGAAAATTCTCCATCAGAAATCTATGCCGGAATTCTTTCCACAAGTAATAATACCGACCTGGCAAGAGATTTTCTAAATTATGCCACGGGTGAAGAAGGAATTTCTGTATTTAGAAAGTATGGAATTAATAGGAGAAAGTCATTAATTTTTTAAATTTATACTCGATTTATAAAATTGGTGACTAGTGGTAAAATTAAAGAATAGAAATAGGTCAGTAAAAGTTTTCGATGAATCTATTGTTGTTAAGCTGTATCTGTTATTAGCAATATTTTTGCTAACAATAACGGCAATAATGGTTATTGAAAATTATTTTGATCAGGCATATATACTTCGCTATCAGAAAATAATTCATAATCAGGAGCAAAAACAAAAAATTGATAAAGTACTTCAGAAAAATATACTTAAACTAAATCTACTATTTAAGGGATTTACAGGTATTGATCATCCTCAGCAGCTTAAAAATACACAAAATGATATAGAGTCTTTAATTTCAGAATGCTTGGATATTGTTGAGATATTAGATAAAGGTGGAACATTAAATGAAGTGAAGCCTGTTAACTTACAAGATAAAGAGCAGATTACAGAAGTTATTGTTCATGAAATAGATGAATTTACAGGTAGTATACCTGAAATAAGAGAACTAGCTCCTAAAATAGGAGATCTTGAATTATTGTCGGGTAAAATTGTGGCTATCATTTCTTCGAACCTTGATAATCCTATACTAGATAGGGAAAATTACCTTCAAACAATCAATTTCTATATTAAACAGTCAGAATCTTTATTTTCAAGAGTAAACGAAATTGAAAACAAAATTTCTTACGACATCAATAAAAATGTGGTTTCGTTGAATAATGCTAGTATTAATATTATTAATAAATACAATAATATTAAATACTCAATTTTGTTCATATTTAATTTATTAGCAATAATTGTTACTTATTATATTATTGTTCAGATTAAAAAAGTAATTCTAAACAGAAAGAGGGCTGAAGAAAGTAATGAAAAATTGTTACAGGCAGTAGAACAAAGTCCTATTTCAATAATGATTACAGATACTAAAGGTAATATTGAATATGTAAATAAAGGGTTTGAGGAAATATCTGGATTTAGTAAAGAAGAGGTTTTAAGTAGAAATATTGATGCTTTTCATGTAACAGATAAAAATAATTCACCTGCCTTTTGGAGTACAATTCAGGCGGGAAAAATCTGGACAGGTGAAATAAATAATAAAAATAAGAATGGAGAATTGTATTGGGAGAAAGTATTAATATCTCCTGTTTTAAGCAAATCCAAAGCAATATCGTCGTTTATTGCTATTAAGGAAGATATCACAGAAAAACGAAATCTTACATTATCTCTGGAAGAATCAATAGAATCAATGAAAACTATTATTGAAAATCTTCCGGTAGGTATTTTAATTGTAAATAGTAATAAAGAAATCATCCAGGCAAATGATACTGCTGCTACAATAATGGGTTATAAAAACACTAAAGAAGTTATTGAGGCAAGTAAAAAGCAAGAGTATGGAGAGGTTTTTATTACTCAAAAGGAAGAGCATGTTTCAGATCCGTCAACAAGGATTGTTATTTCAGTTTTGGAAGAACAGCTAATTGTAAAACAAAATAATATATCAAGATCCATACTTAAAAATATTATTCCTATAAGGTTAAATAATGAAGATGTTTACCTGGAGGCTTTTATGGATATTAGTGCTCAGAAAGAGGTACAACAAAGAGAAGCTGATTCAAATAAAGCAAAATCTGAATTTCTTGCTAACATGAGTCATGAAATTCGAACACCAATGAATGGTATTATTGGAGCTACGGAGTTACTTGGCAATACTAAATTATCAAAAGAACAAAGTAATGTAGTTTCTATAATTGGTCGTTCTTGCGAAAACCTTTTAAATATTATAAACGATATTCTCGACTTTTCTAAAATTGAGGCTGGTAAAATGAATATTGAGCCGTATCCATTTAATTTCAGATCTACTATTGATTATTTGATGGATCAGATGTCGTTTAAAACCAATGAAAAAGGAATTGAGCTTATTAGTAATGTAGAGCAAACTATTCCAAATATTTTAATTGGAGATGAAAGTAGACTTATACAAGTGTTGATCAATTTGTTAGGTAATTCTGTGAAGTTTACTTCGGAAGGTGAAGTTGTATTAAAAGTTGAAGTTAGTAAACAAATTGGCTCTCAGATAACATTACACTTTGCTGTAGAGGATTCAGGAATTGGAATTCCTAAAGATAAGCTGGAAAAAATATTTGAATCGTTTACTCAAGCTGATGGATCCACTACCCGAAAGTTTGGAGGAACGGGATTGGGAACTAGTATTTCAAAAATGCTTATTGAGCTCATGGGTGGAAAAATATGGGTTGAAAGTCCAAATCCTAATTTTGTTTGGAGTACTGAAAATCCAGGTTCGATATTTCATTTTATTTTGCCGTTTGATATTGATAAAAATCAAGAGTCAAATGAACTACAGGAAGGTAGGTTTAAAGGGATCAAAACCTTAGTTATCGACAATCACAAAACAAACCTTTTATTACTTAAGAAAACGCTTAATAATTGGGGTATTGTTTCGCAGAGTTGTGCTGATGAAAAGTCTGCAATGGAGATTGTAAAGGGAAAAAAAGACCTGGAATTGGTGATTATTGATGCTCATGTATTTAGTAAGATTGATGATGATTTTGTATCAAAATTGAAGGAGATCAATAATGAATTAAAGGTGGTATTGTTTACTTCAGACCTTCAGTGGAACCAAAAATATGGATTCAAATCAATTGATAATGTATTGCATAAACCAATAAAGCATAATCAACTATTTGAAACCATAAAAGAAATGTTTCTGGATTCACATATGGTTGATATGGCTAGTGGAGCTAAGAAAATTCCATTTGAAGAAAAGATTAAAAATAAGATTATTTTATTGGTGGAGGATAATATCATTAATCAAAAAATTGCTGAAAAAATGCTTGATAAAATTGGGCTTAAAATTGCCATTGCAAGTAATGGTAAAGAGGCCGTTAATATGGTATTAAGTGGTGATGTTACCTTTAATTTAATACTGATGGATGTACAAATGCCTATTATGAATGGATTGGATGCAACTCAGGAACTTAGGTCGAATCATATTGATATTCCTATTGTGGCTATGACAGCTAATGCTATGAAAGGAGATCGGGAAGTTTGTATTGAAGCTGGTATGAATGATTATATTGGAAAGCCAGTTAAATTAGATGATTTAGCCCAATTAATGGATAAGTGGCTTTAATCAAAATAATAAGGAAATACGAGCAGGATTTGATAGTCAAAATTTATACGAAGTAGGATGGTCTAAATTTTTTGCGCGTTCCATCTGACCATAAAGAGTATATTATATATCCATGAAATAAATATTTCTATTATAGTGTTAGAAATATTTATTTATCTTTGTAACTAACTTTTAATAAGGGGTGCCTAAAAATTCAGGCTGAGATCATACCCATTGAACCTGTACAGATAATGCTGTAAAGGGATTCTGTGATTTCTACACGATGTTTATCGGCACCATATACTTTAAATTATATCTCGTTTGAGTAAAATTAAATTGTATGGTAATTTATGTTAATGATGAAAAAAGAACGGTCGAAGACAGTCTCGTTCTTTCTAACCTTCTCCGGGAAATAGGAATTAATTCAAAAACAAGAGGCCTTGCTATTGCAATAAATGATCGAATAGTAATGCAAAGCAAATGGAATGTTACCATTCTTACTGAAAAAGATAAAGTATTAATTATTTCTGCAACAAAAGGAGGATAACTTTATCAGATGTACTACAAAATTAAATATGTTCAAATCGTCTATTGTTCTTGAAAATGAATAATTAAACAGTCTAAATTTATTTTGTTTAAAGCAAGAATGGGACTGTTGTATTTATTCTTTTAGAATAACTGTGTTCAATTTTGTTTAGCCTTTTATTTTCAAAGCAATAAGAAGTCGTATCGAATAATATTTTGAAGTTCTGTTTTTACGGATTAATTAAAAATATGAAGTCGATGTAGTAAGTGTGTTCACTCTATTCTAAAAATCCAATACTAAATAAATATGAACCAAAAGAAAACTGCACAAATTACAACAGGATCTTTTCCTAAGTCAAGAAAAATATATGTTAAAGGAAAACTCTTTGATATAAGCGTTCCCATGCGACAGATTAAGCTATCGGATACTATTCAACAATTGAAGGGTACAGTTGAAAAAAATGAACCCATAACTGTTTATGATACTTCAGGTCCATATACAGATCCAAATTATACAGTAGACTTAACGAAAGGTCTACCAAAGATCAAAGAATCCTGGGTAGTAGAAAGGAATGATGTTGAAGAACTTTCTGAAAAAAGTTCAGAATATGGAAAGAAAAGATTGGAGGATAAATCTTTAGATTCTATCAGACATCAGCATCAACGTATAAAGCCATTTAAAGCAAAAAAAGGAAATATAGTTACCCAATACTATTATGCAAAAAAAGGAATAATTACTCCTGAAATGGAGTATGTGGCAATTCGAGAAAACCAAAATGCAGAAGTGTATTATAAGGCAATTGGATTAAGTTCAGATCAGGTGGAGAATATTCCTTTTATCACTCCAGAATTAGTAAGAGATGAAATTGCTGCAGGAAGAGCAATAATTCCCGGCAACATTAATCACCCAGAGGCAGAGCCAATGATTATAGGTCGTAATTTTCTGGTTAAAATTAATGCCAATATAGGTAATTCACCAACAACGTCGAGCATCGAAGAAGAGGTTGAAAAAGCTGTATGGGCTTTTAGGTGGGGAGCTGACACCATAATGGATTTATCAACTGGTGCTAACATTCATGAAACTCGAGAATGGATTATCAGAAATTCTCCGGTTCCGGTTGGAACGGTTCCTTTATATCAGGCTTTGGAAAAAGTAAATGGGAAAGCAGAAGAGTTAACCTGGGAAATTTACAAAGATACCTTGATTGAACAATGTGAGCAAGGCGTAGATTATTTTACTATTCATGCCGGTATGCTAAAAGATTTGGTTGAGAAAACAAAGACACGTAAAACAGGAATTGTTTCCAGAGGGGGGAGTATAATGGCTAAATGGTGTATGACTCATGGAGAAGAAAACTTTACTTATACTCATTTTGAAGAAATTTGTGACATACTAGCTCAGTATGATGTAGCTGTTTCACTAGGTGATGCAATGCGACCAGGAAGTATTTATGATGCGAATGATGAAGCTCAGTTTGGTGAGCTAAAAGTACTTGGTGAGCTAACAAAAGTTGCGTGGAAACATCATGTTCAGGTAATTATTGAAGGTCCAGGACATGTGCCAATGCATTTAGTAAAAAAGAACATGGAAGAACAATTGCGTCTTTGTCATGAGGCTCCATTTTATACATTAGGACCCTTAGTGACTGATGTTGCACCTGGTTACGACCATATTACAAGTGCAATTGGGGCTGGTATGATTGGATGGTATGGGACATCTATGTTGTGTTATGTTACTCCAAAAGAACATTTAGGTTTGCCTAATAAGGATGATGTGAGAACTGGAGTTGTTACATACAAATTAGCTGCTCATGCCGCTGATTTAGCGAAAGGATTTCCAGGTGCCGACATTAGAGATAATGCAATGAGTAAAGCTCGTTTTGATTTTAGGTGGCGCGACCAGTTTGCTTTGGCTTTGGATCCTGAAAAAGCTATTTCAGATCATGATGAAACCCTTCCTGATGAGGAAGATAGAGTATCGCATTTTTGCTCAATGTGTGGCGAACATTTCTGTTCTATGCGAGCAAACAGAGAAGTAAGAGATAAAATAGAAAATCAAACTTCAGCTTGTGGAGCTGGAGTTCAATAAAATATAAGCAATGGATATATTAAGAATTGCAGATAAGGAATTTAAGTCCAGACTTTTCACAGGAACAGGAAAATTTAATTCAAATGAAATGATGGCAGAAGCCATTCAATCTTCAGGTTCAGAACTGGTAACGGTAGCATTAAAACGAGTGGATATGAAAGGGAATAATGATGCTTTGATTGATCATTTAAATATTCCAGGATTAAACTTGTTACCCAACACTAGTGGTGTACGAAATGCAAAAGAAGCTATTTTTGCAGCTCAATTAGCTCGCGAGGCCTTGGGTACTCATTGGTTGAAGCTCGAAATTCATCCGGATCCAAAATATTTGTTGCCGGATGGTGAGGAGACTTTAAAAGCTTGTTATGAATTAGCGAAAGATGGTTTTGTGATTCTTCCATACATTCATGCAGATCCTGTTTTATGTAAAAAGCTGGAGGATGCAGGAGCTTCTGCAGTGATGCCTTTAGGTTCGCCAATTGGAACAAATCAGGGACTTAAAACGCGTGAGTTTTTAAAGATTATTATAGAGCAATCTAATCTGCCTGTTGTTGTTGATGCAGGCATTGGATCACCATCTCATGCAGCTGAAGCTATGGAGCTTGGGGCAGATGCTGTTTTAGTGAATACTGCAATTGCTGTAGCTAAAGATCCAGTGCAGATGGGCAAGGCGTTTAAAATGAGCGTGAAAGCAGGTCGGATTGCCTATCTGTCAGGATTAGGGAAAGTAAGTTCCTATGCAATAGCGAGTAGCCCACTTACAAGTTTTTTAAGTTAGATTTTATCTCAAAATATTCAAATGAGCTTTTATCATATACATGAACAATACAACTGGGATGAAGTGTCAGCTTCTATTCAGTCAAAAACTGCGTTTGATGTTGAGCAAGCTTTAAATGCAGTTCATCCCGGATTAGAGGATTTCAAAGCTTTAATTTCTCCTGCAGCAGAACCTTATCTGGAGCAGATGGCGCAAAAGAGTTATCAGTTAACACAAACACGATTTGGTAAAACCATTCAGATGTATATTCCTTTGTATCTTTCAAATGAATGTGCGAATGGATGTATTTATTGTGGATTTAATTGTAAAAACCAGATTAATAGATGTACACTTACTAAAGAGCAGGTGCTGGAAGAGGTGAAACATATTAAATCAATGGGGTTTGAGCATTTACTTCTGGTAACTGGTGAGCATCCTAAAAAATGTGGCGTGGACTATATTGAGAGTATATTGGCTTTACTGAAGTCTGAGTTTGCAAACTTATCTATAGAAATAGCACCTATGGACTTGAATGATTATATTCAGCTTAAAAAGCATGGATTAAATACGGTTTATGTCTATCAGGAAACGTATAATAAAGACAAATATCCAGATTACCATCCTAAAGGTAAAAAAGCAGATTTTAGATATAGACTGGAAACTCCTGATCGAATTGGGCAGGCTGAAATTCATCGTATTGGGTTAGGGTGTTTATTGGGGTTAGAAGATTGGCGAACAGATAGCTTTTTTACCGCTTTGCACTTAGATTATCTTGAGCAAAAGTATTGGAAAACAAAATACAGTATTTCATTTCCTAGATTACGACCTCACGTAGGTAGTTTTCAGCCAAATCATCCAATCAATGATCGTCAGCTGGTGCAGTTAATATGTGCTTACCGAATTTTCAATCAGGAGTTAGAGATTTCATTAAGTACAAGAGAAAATGCCAATTTTCGGAACCATATGATGGGGATTGGAGTTACTAGTATGAGTGCTGGTAGTAAAACAGAACCAGGAGGATATGCTAATCCAGATAAAGAATTAAAACAATTTGATGTTTCAGATGACAGAACTTCTGATGAAATAGAACGGGAGATTAGAAATAAAGGTTTTGAGGCAGTTTGGAAAGATTGGGATCAATGTTTGGTTGTTTAATTGAATTTTGAAAAGGTTTTTATGAGTTTTTTGAGTAAAGAAAATAAGGAAAGATATAATCGACAATTAATACTAAATGAGGTAGGAGAAGTGGGGCAGTTAAAATTGATGGCTGCAAAGGTTTTGGTTGTAGGAGCTGGTGGATTGGGGTGTCCTGTTTTACAGTATTTGGTGGCAGCAGGAATAGGTAAAATAGGAATTGTAGATAATGATGTGGTTAGTTTATCTAATCTTCAAAGACAAATATTGTATGGCGAAGAAGAACTTAGTGAATCAAAAGCTTATATTGCAAAGAATAAATTACAGAAAAACAATAATGAAGCACATATTCAGGTTTATAATACTTTCTTAAATCAAGAGAATATAATGGATATTATTTCTTCGTATGACATAGTACTAGGAGCTACAGATAATTTTGAATCTCGCTATTTGATTGATGAGTATTCAAAAAAGGTGGGTATTCCATTTATACATGGTTCCGTAGAAGGTTTTGAAGGCCAGTATTCAGTGTTTAATTATAAAAATAAGATCTCATATTCTGATGTTTTTCCATCGCAACCCGAATTGCCACAAGACCATGTTGTTGGTGTAATAGGGGCATTGCCAGGAATTATTGGTAGTATGATGGCAATGGAAGTGATAAAAATCTGCTGCAATCTTAAAAATGTTGCAGCAGATGCATTGTATATTTTTAAATCTCTTGAAAATAAGCTAATCAAATTAAGGTACTAAACTTAATTTGATTGACTTTTATTTTTAAGTCGTTTGTTACCCCATGGAATTTGATATTCGGCGATGTATGAAAAGCCTAAACTAATAGTTTTGCTTCCTCGGCCAAATCCGGGAATTCTGTATGGTTCCAATACTTCTGAATTGTTAGAGGCGATTTTTGATTTTAGTCTGGCATAGAAACTTAAATAAAAGTTACTAAATAGCTCTGTTCTAAGTCCTGCTACTAATTCAATCCAGTGCGAATTTACAGTATATGAACTGATAGAAGTAGTATAATCTCCCCAATAATTATCTCCGATAGTTATTTTATCTGATCCGTGATCTTGTATTGCAAAACCATATCGTAAGCCAAATAAAATATTATCATTATTATTGGGTTCGTCAACTATAAAAATATCGTAGTCAAAACCAACTCTACCATATAAGCCATCCGATTTGTATTCGTAGGATTTATCATCAAAGGAAACGTTTTCGAAACCTAACGATCCAACCAAAAACGTCCTCTTTTTAAAGTTAGTTTTAATGTTAGCTTCAAAGGCATATCTGTCATTATCGAGCAAAGGCACAAAAAATCGACTCACATCAATACCAATAGCTGTTCCTCTTTTTTTGTTGGGATATGGTAATTTTTCTTTCTTCTTTTTAGGGGTTCCTTCTTCTTGTTCCTGATTTTGCGAACTTTGAGAATATCTGCCCTCGTCTGAATAATTTTGAGCGTTGATTAGGGTTGTGAACCCTAAAATGACTAGGTTAGTAAAGATATATCTTAACATTTTCGGTACTTTCATTATAAACAATTGATGGGTATTCTATTGAAACAGAGTCAATAAAAGAAATGTTACTGTGTAAAACGGTGTCTAACTCAAATTCAAAAATAAATCCACATTCTTCCGATATAAAACTTAATTCCTTTGAGTGTACAAACGATACAGTGTCTTTTTGATTGAGTATTTGTATTAAAAATCGAGAAGTGTCATTCATCATTGATAGTGGAAGAAAGGACTCCGATACAACTTCAGAGTTATAAATAGTGTCATCATCTGCAACAGACTCAATGGCTCTAATAGTTACGTCACTAACGGTTGAATCTTTGAAAGTGATTGATGAATAAAAAGAGGCTTGAACCGATTGTTGATTGGACAAACAAAAATCGTCATTATTACAGGATATGATAATAACTAAGGCCAAGATGGCTACTACCTGAAAAATTATTTTCATTCTTATATATATTCTTTCGTTGTTAGAAAATGCATTAGCAATTAAGAGATACACACAAAATAGGCTCTTTAAACATCTAAACTAACATTTATATTTAAACTGCAATATTAACAAAAATAGAACCATTCAATAAGTTTAAGTTGTGGTTTTAATAAAAAACCTTTGTTCAGTCATAAATTTTGTATTTCAGATTGTATTGAATATAGTTTGTATGTTTATTTTTCTAAGGATAAAAATTAAAAATGCTAATAAACTAGAGATTTAGCATAATTCCACTTATCTTTGGACTCGATTTTTTGGGGTGCCTTAATATTTCGGGCTGAGATCATACCCTTTTACCAATTATGGCGGTTGGTAATGAACCTGATCCGGATAATACCGGCGTAGGAAATTTGCGAACTAACTTTTCGCCTTTTGATCTTAATTAATACCTCATTTTATTATTGTTTAATTTTAACTTTTTTAAAATGATTAAAAGATGGAAAAACTCTGTGCTTTACGGAGTTTTAGTATTGTGTGGAATTTTATTAGGCAGTTTTACTGCTTCATCTCAGAGTGTAGTAAAAGGTAAAGTAACAGATCAGGATGGAGAGCAATTAATTGGAGCTTCAGTAGTAATTGAAAATAGTTATTTGGGAACAGTAACAAATTTAGAAGGGCACTATCAGTTTACCAATCTTAAAAGTGGCGATTATGTTTTTGTGGTGACGTACATCGGTTATGAATCCATTCATAAAAAAGTTTCCGTAGATGGCTCTGCTACAATTGATTTTATTTTAAAGCCTTCAATTATTTTTAAAGATGAAATTTTGGTTTCAGCAACCAGGGCGGGAAATAAAGCACCTGTGGCTGTGACTAATTTTTCTAAAGATGAAATTAGTAAAGAAAATACAGGTCAGGATATTCCTTATCAATTGAGTCTGTCTCCATCGCTTGTTGAATCATCTGAAGCAGGCAATGGAATTGGTTACTCAGCATTAAGAATACGAGGAACAGACGCATCCCGAATTAATGTTACCATTAATGGTATTCCATTAAACGATTCTGAATCGCAAGGAGTGTATTGGGTAAATATGCCTGATTTTTCTTCGTCGGTTGATAATATTCAGATACAAAGAGGTGTAGGTACATCAACAAACGGAGCTGCAGCATTTGGTGCTACGATAAATTTTCAAACGCAAACGGTAAATGCAAAACCTTATGCTGAGCTTCAAAGTGTTGCTGGTTCTTTTAATACTTTTAGAAATACATACAAGGCTGGGACAGGTCTGATAAATGGAAAATTTAGCTTTGATGCGCGTTATTCAAAGTTAAAATCAGATGGATTTGTGGATAGAGCATTCTCTGATCACGAATCATTCTTTGTTAGTGGGACTTATTATACTGCTAAAGGAATGATCAAAGCAAACGTAATTAATGGAGATCAGCAAACCGGTATTAGTTGGTGGGGAAATCCAGGAATTGTGGTTAAAGATGAGGCGGATCGCTTACCAAGAACATACAATCCTGCTGGAGAATATTTTGATGAAAAGGGGAATGCACATTATTATAAAAATCAAACGGATAATTATAAGCAAACACATTATCAGTTGTTTTACTCACAAGAGTTATCTGGAAGTTTAAATATGAATGCAGCATTGCATTATACTCAGGGGCATGGATATTATGAGCAATACAAGGAAGATGATACTTATCTAGATTATGGCATCATGAACCCTGTGTTTAATGGTTTAGAAGTTACCCAAACCGATTTAACACGTCAGAAGTGGTTGGAGAATGATTTTTATGGATTTACCTATTCTTTAAATTATAAAAAGAGTAGAGTAAATGCTTCTTTTGGTGCTGCTTGGAATAAGTATGAAGGTGATCACTTTGGAAAAATTCTTTGGGCACAAAATGGAGGCGTTGATAATGATTATCAATGGTATCTTAATAATTCTGAAAAAAAAGATTTTAATGTTTTTGCCAAAATTTATTACGATTTAACCGAAAAGTTAAATGCATATGGTGATGTTCAATATCGTCATATTAATTATGATATGGACGGAATAGATGATGATTTAGAGGATCTTGTTCAGTCACATAAATTTGATTTCTTTAATCCAAAGCTGGGAATCTATTATACAATAAATCCAAACCAGAATATTTATGCATCTTTTGGTGTCGCTCATCGGGAACCAACACGGGCAAACTTTAAGGATGCTAAGTTAGATCCTTCATCTTTACCTGTTGATGAATCATTATTTGATTATGAATTGGGATATGAGTTTAAATCTACTAAAGCAACCTTTGGAGCCAATATCTATTACATGTATTACAGAGATCAGTTGGTGCCTACTGGCGAAAAGAATAGTGTGGGTTATGATATTATGACTAATGTAGACAAGAGTTATAGAACCGGAATTGAATTGATTTGGGGTATTCAGATTTTACCTAAGTTAAAGTGGGATGCAAACCTGACCTTAAGTCAAAATAAGATTAAGGATTTTGTGGAGTATTCTACTTACTATGATGAAAATTGGAATGAAGAATATAAGGGTAAAGAACTTGGTGATTCAGACATCAGTTACTCTCCAAACATAATTGGTAGCAGTATTATTGCTTTTAATCCGTTAAAAGGTTTTGGTGTTAGTTTTATAAGTAAATACGTTGGCGAACAGTATTTTGATAATACGTCGAGTTCAGACAGAATGCTTGAAGCCTATCATGTTCATAATTTGCGTTTAAATTATGCAATTCATCCTGCATGGATAAAAGAGATTGCTTTCCATTTTCAGGTAAATAATGTTTTTGATGCTGAGTATGAAAACAATGCCTATGGCGGAAACTGGTATAAGCAAGGTGATGAAAAAACATGGAGATATGATTACCCTCAGGCAGGAATTAACTGTTTAGGTGGAGTAATATTAAAATTTTAAAATAGATAAAATCCCCGGCGATCATTCCGGGGATTTTTATCGTGTTATATTTGTAAATCAAATATATTTTTGGTGGCATGGATTGGATATTGGATCATATAATTGAGGTTGCGGGAACTATTTCAGGATTATTGTTTTTATATCTTGAAATAAAGCAGATTAAATGGTTATGGCCTGTTGGTTTGTTAACTTCTTTGATGTATATCTATGTTTTTTGGGCGGCAAAGCTTTATGCCGACATGTCTTTGCAAGCTTATTATGTGGTAATTAGTATTTATGGATGGCTTTTGTGGTCGCAAGGAAAAGGTAATTCCAAAGAAGAACTTCCGGTAGTTAGTATTGGGCGAAAGTTATTTTTTACATTGTTTTTTATAAGTATTATCATTTATGCGCTAATATCATACGTGTTGGTTAATTTTACGGATGGAGCTTTACCATACTGGGATGCTTTTACAACGGCTTTAAGTATTGTGGCTACATGGATGTTGGCTAGAAAAATAATTGAGCAATGGTTGGTTTGGGTTATTGTTAATGGAGTTTCCTTAGGATTGTATATTTATAAGGGATTATATCCAACTTCCATTTTATACTTCTTTTATATGTCACTTTCATTAGTTGGATACTTGCAGTGGAAGAAAGATTTAGTGATAGAAACATCAGATGTTGTAGTTGCCAATTAATCCTTATTTTTTATTGCAAAAGAGAATTTGTAAATGATTAAAAAAGCAGTTATTGTTGCTAACGGAGCATTCCCAACAAGTCCATTAGCTTTAGAGCAGTTAGAAAAGGCCAAATTTATTGTTTGTTGCGATGGTGCTGTCAATAAGTTAAAAGGCACTTCTTTTGTTCCAAATGCTATTGTGGGTGATTTGGATTCTCTAAATGATGATATGAAACGGAAATATAATGATATACTTCATCATTATTCAGATCAAGAAACCAACGACTTAACTAAGGCTGTAAATTGGTGTAAAGATCATTCTTTTAAAGAAGTTTCTATTGTTGGGGCAACAGGTCTTCGGGATGATCATATGATAGGGAATGTATTTTTATTACCTCAATACTCTCAGTTTATTAATGTGAAAATGTATACAGACCACGGCATTTTTACTTCAATATCAGAACCGCAACAATTTGACAGTTACAAAGGTCAGCAGGTTTCTATATTTGCAACGCACCCTCAGGTTCAAATAACAACTACAAATTTAAAATATCCTCTAAAAAGTAAATGTCTCCCTATGTTGTGGCAAGGCACATTAAATGAATGTATAGATGAATTCTTTCATTTAGAAATTTCAGGAGGCGATCTTGTTGTGTATCAGGAATACTAGCCAATAATTAAAGTGCAATTAAACTTTTAAGTTTGTGAAGTTCTAAATAGAGTGTTCATAATCGCACACTTTTAGATGTTGCGTTGTTCGATATAGAACATTTGTACGAAATGGCAAAAAGTGTTAACTATTTGAAAATAAGTGGAAAAAGATTTTAGGCACATGTATTGATTAAAAAAATACTCAAATCTTTTTGTATAAACTTTAAAACAAGTAGTAAATGAGTAAAATTAAGAACCAACTAATCCTTGCTTTTCTTTTAGTGAGTTTTGGTATTACTGCTCAAATGAAACCTATCAATTTTGAGGAGTTTGATTTAGACAATGGCCTGCATGTTATTTTGCATCAGGATAATTCTACACCAATTGTCAATGTTTCTGTTATGTACAATGTTGGATCAAAAAATGAGAATCCCAATCTTACAGGATTTGCCCACTTTTTTGAGCATTTAATGTTTGAAGGATCCGACAATATCCCCCGCCATGAATATAGCAACTACGTTGAAAAAGCAGGGGGAACTTTAAATGCAAATACAAGTTTTGATCGTACGTATTATTATGAAGTACTTCCCTCGAACCAACTAGAATTAGGTTTGTGGTTAGAGTCAGAGAGAATGCTTCATGCCAAAGTTGACTCAATAGGTATAGCTACACAGAAAAAAGTAGTGATTGAAGAAAAAAAGGAAAGAACAGAAAATACACCCTATGGTGATATTTTGGAGTTAACATTCGAGAGAGTGTATAAAGAACATCCTTACAGAACAGCTATATTAGGAAATCCGGACCATATTAGAAGTGCAAAAGATCAGGACTTTGTAGATTTTTACAATACTTTTTATGTTCCAAATAATGCTTGCTTGGTACTTGCAGGGGATATTGATAAAGCAAAAGCCAAAGAAATGGTGAAAAAATATTTCTCTGATATTCCAAGAGGAAGCAAGAAAATTACAAGACCTAATATTGTGGAGAAAGCACAATTGGCAGAAGTAAGAGATACTGTTTATCGTAATGTTCAATTGCCTATGATTCTTCAGGCATATAAAATTCCAGCCTTGGGAGATGATGATTATTATGCAGTGGATTTACTAAATAATGTATTATCAAAAGGTCAAAGCTCCCGTTTGTATAAAGAGTTAGTGGATAAACAGCAAAAGGCGATTCAAGTAAGTTCTTTTTCATTAGGCTTACAACAACCTGGTGTTACATTAGCTTTTGCAATTCCAAATTCAGATGTTGATAATGGTGAGGTTGAAAAAGCAATGTATGCCGAAGTTGAAAAGCTTCAGAATGAATTAATCAGTGAAAGAGAATTTCAGAAGTTGAAAAATCAGGTTGAGAATGATATGGTTAATGGCAGTAGAAGATTGGCTACTGTTGCTGAAAATTTAGCTACAGATTATACCTATTTTAAAGATGCAAGTGCTGTTAATAAAGAATTAGATAAATATTTAGCTGTGACACGTGAAGATATTCAACGAGTAGCAAAAAAATATTATACTAAAGAAAACAGAGTGGTTCTTTATTATCTGCCAAATTCACAAAAAGCAAACTAAATCATAAACTAAAGTAAAATGAAAAGAATTTCATTCATTATATTATTTGCATTGACAGTAGTTACTGGTTTTGCACAACTTGACAGATCGAAAGCTCCCAAGGCAGGACCTGCTACAAAAATAAATTTGGGAGATTATACTAAGTTTGAACTAAAAAACGGATTAAAAGTTATTGTGGTTGAAAACCATAAGCATCCGGTAGTTTCATTTTCATTAACGTTAGATATTGATCCAATTTATGAAGGAGACAAAGCTGGGTATTCGAGTTTTACGGGAGATTTATTAAGAGCAGGAACTAAAAGTAGAACAAAATCTCAAATTGATGAAGAGATTGATTTTATTGGAGCGTCTTTAAATACTACGGCAAGTGGAATTTATGCCCGATCACTAAAAAAACATCAAGATGAGTTATTAGATTTAATGACAGATGTTTTATATCATCCATTGTTTCCTCAGGAAGAGTTGGATAAGCAAGTTAAACAAGCTTTATCTGGCCTAAAAGTTCAAAAAGATGAGCCACGAGCTATTACTTCAAATATTACCTCCGCTTTAATGTTTGGAAAAGAGTCTGCTTATGGTGAAATTTCATCAGAAGAAACCATTCAAAATGTTACTATTGACGATTGTATGGCATACTATAATAGCTACTTTAAACCTAATGTGGCCTATTTAGTAATTGTTGGAGATGTAACCGTTAAAGAGGCTAAGAAAACAGTGAAGAAGTATTTTGGTTCTTGGGAATCAGGTGATGTGCCAAAGCATGAGTTTAAAAAGCCTGCTGAGTTAGATAAGCCTATATTTGCTATGAGTAATAAAGATGGTGCCCCTCAATCGTATATTTCAATTTCTTATCCTGTTGATTTAAAACCTGGTTCTGATAATTATATTAAAGCCAGAGTAATGAATCAGATTCTTGGAGGTCATGGTTTTAGTGGTCGTTTGATGAAAAACCTGAGAGAAGATAAAGCATGGACTTACGGTGCTTATTCATCACTAAATGCAGATGAGCATATGGGATATTTTCGTATGGCATCAAATGTAAGAGGCAGTATTACCGATAGTGCATTTGTTGAAACTCAAATGGAAATGGATCGACTAATTAATGAAGATGTAGATGAGGACGACCTTACTTTAGTAAAAAATGCTATGGCAGGTAGTTTTGGGCGATCTTTAGAAGATCCTGCAACATTGGCTCGCTTTGCATTAAATATTGATAAATATGGCTTGCCAGTTGATTATTATGAAACATATATGGAGCGTCTTGCTGCAGTAACAGTAAATGATGTAAAAGAAATGGCTAAAAAATATTTAAAGCCTAATAAAGCCATTTACCTTGCTGTTGGAGATGTGAATAATATTGAATCTCTAATGGAAAATATTGCTGGAGATGCAAAGGTTGTTGAGTATGATTATTATGCAAATAAAGTAGTAAGAACCGGGTTGCCTAAAGGATTAACCGCTCAAAAGGTTATTGATAGTTATATTAAAGCTCTTGGAGGTGAGGATCAGCTAAAATCTATAAATGATCTGTCGATGAAATGTACAATGTCAATTCAGGGAATGAATCTAGCAATGAATACATATCAAAAAGCACCCAATAAAATAAGTGTAGAAACCTTAATGGGAGATAATGTATTGAGTAAGCAAGTTTACGACGGAGAAAAAGGTTCTATGTTTATGCAAGGACAAAAGCAAGAACTTCAAGGTGATATGCTAAAAGAAATGGAGTATCAGGCTATGATTTTTCCGGAGCTACAATACAACGAATTGGGTTACGATTTAAAATTGTTAAGTAAAGATAAGTTAGAAGGAAAGGATGTTTATAAACTAATCATTACGAATCCGGTTAAAAAAGAAACTACTGTTTACTTTGATGTGAAATCGGGTCTTAAAGTTAAGGAAGTAGCTAATTTACCACAAGGTCAAGGGTCTAGTGTGACTTTATATTCTGAGTATAAAGATATAGATGGTGTTAAGTTTCCGGTAGTGATGAGTCAAACAGTAGGGCCGCAATCCATAGCTATTAATGTGGATGAAGTATTAGTAAACAAAGGTATTCAGGATGAAGTTTTTGCAAACTAATAAACAAATGAATGTTTGAATATAAAGGTGTAATTTATTAAAATACATCATATTAGGAGGTTGGCCTTAAGTTGGGTCAACCTTTTTTGTTTGTTTATGTTATTTATAAAAACATTAATCAATAAATGAATAGGTTATGAGAAGGTCGTTATTTTATATCATTATTTTAAACTTAGTATTCGAGTATGTAAATGCAAATATAAATGAAGTGTTTTTTATGACAAGTGCAGATGTTGATTTTGAGCAAGATGGATATACTATTGGCTATACAAATTCAAGTATTAATTTCACCAATATTTATGTTGCTTCGTCTGTTGATGATACAATGAAAATAAGACTATCTGATAAGCAAGAGCTGTTTAAGGAATACATGGATTTTGGTGTTCATAATGTTTTGTTTTATGTACATGGTTATGGAAAGGAAATAGAAGAAGTGTATAGGAGAGCATTGCTTATTCAAGATGAATATGATGTAAAAGTGGTATTTTTCTTTTGGCCATATAAAACAGAAAAAGGTAAGCCATCAAATTTGTTTCAGTCTCATAACAATATAGAAAATAGTTTGCCCAAGTTTGATGGATATGTTGATTTAGCCAAAGAATTAAGGCATAGAAACAATCATATAAATATATCCTTGATGGCGCATAGTCTTGGAAATTACTTTCTTAAGTTATACGCTCTGGAAAAAGAAGTACATGATGAACTTGTGTTTGATAATTTAGTACTGAATAGTGCAGCAGTAAATGATAGAAAGCATGGTGTATGGTTGTCAAAACTGAATTTTCAAAAACGTACTTATGTGCTCTATAATAATCATGATTTCTTGCTTAAAGGATTGCAACTTTTTACAAGGGCAAAACGACAATTGGGCAATAGAACCAATCGATATAGAATACCTACTGTAAATTACATTGACTTATCTGACGCAATCGGGTTTCGGTTCCCTGTTCGAGATACCCATTCGTTTTTTACAGGAGATATTTTGAATGAACTAGGTCCTGTAAAACATATGTACTCAGTAATTCTTACAGGTAAAGAGTTTGATAAGCTAGATTATGTAGCGCTTCAAATGTAGGTTTGGTTGAAAGTTATTCGAACATAGTTTAAAATTGTTCTAAATAAACATTCGATTTAGGTTTATTGTTAATAATTATTAAGAAATAATTAGAATTTGTTTTCTTTGCATTTCGATAAAATAACCTAAGTGTGTAATAGTTTAAAATATGATTAACCTGAGCGTTGAGAAAGACTTGACAATTGAAGTTGTTGAGGAAATTCTTTTTGGGAATCAAGAAATTAAAATTGATTCTGATACCAAACAAAAAGTAAAAGAGAGCTATGAGTTTCTAGAGAAATTCGCTAAAAACAAGGTGATTTACGGTATTAATACTGGTTTAGGGCCAATGGCTCAGTATCGTATTGAAGATGATAAACTTGTTGATTTACAATATAATTTAATTCGTAGTCACTCTGCAGGAGCCGGACAAAAGATACCGGATGTTTATGCCAAGGCCTCAATGTTGGTTCGGATGAGAGCTATTATGCAAGGTTACTCAGGTATTCATACTTCTTGTTTAGAACTATTAGAAACACTTATCAATTCAGATGTATACCCTTTTATCCCTGAACATGGAGGAGTAGGAGCTAGTGGCGATCTTGTTCAGTTAGCTCATCTTGCTTTGGTATTGATCGGAGAAGGACATGTAACATATAAAGGAGAGTTCAAATTAACAAAAGAAGTATTTGCTGAGTTGGGAATTGATCCAATTGAAGTAAAACTTCGCGAAGGACTTTCTTTAATTAACGGTACCTCAGTGATGACTGGTGTGGGTTTGGTTAATGTAATTAAATCAAAGCAGTTATTAAATTGGTCATTAATAGCATCTGTAATGATGAATGAGATTGTGATGTCTTTTGATGATCACTTTTCTGTTACATTAAATTCAGTTAAAAAACACGATGGGCAGCAGAAAATTGCTGAAGGAATGCGAATATTGCTTAAAGATAGTGACTTAATTGCTCGTCGCGAAGAGCATTTCTTTTCAGGAGAAGTTGATGAGCGCATATTTAAGCGTAAAGTACAAGAGTATTATTCGTTACGATGTGTGCCTCAAATTTTAGGTCCGGTATACGAAGCTGTTGAATCTGCTAAAAAAGTAGTGGTTAACGAAGCAAACTCAGTAAGTGATAATCCAATCGTTGATGTTGAAAATAAAAACGTCTATCATGGAGGTAACTTTCATGGAGATTATATCTCAATTGAAATGGACAAACTTAAACTTGCTGTTACTCGTGTTTCAATGCTTTCAGAGCGACAAACAGCGTTTCTTTTTAATAGCAAAATAAACGAGATATTACCTCCTTTTGTTAATTTAGGAACCTTAGGTCTTAACTTAGGATTACAAGGAATGCAGTTTACAGCGACATCTACTGCTGCTGAAAATCAAATGCTATCGAACTCAATGTATGTTCATAGTATTACAACAAATAATGATAATCAGGATATTGTTAGTATGGGAACCAATAGTGCGTTAATTACAAAACGTGTTATTGATAATGCATATCAGGTTCAGGCTGTTGAAATGATGGCGTTATTGCAAGCTGTTGATTATCTGCAAGTATCATCAAGATTATCTTCTGCGACTAAAAAAGTTTACGATAATCTTCGTGCTATCTTCCCAGTTTATATTGAGGATAGACCATTGTATGAGGATTTAGCTAAAGTTGTTGATTATCTGTTTAATACTAACGTAGAAATACCACAAGAATAATTTCAGATTAAAGTTTATTCTTAATCTGAAGATCTTATTTTCGTGCACTTAACACATTGAAGTCTATGAAAAAAGCATTAGTTACAGGAGGATCAAGAGGAATTGGGAAGGCTATTTCTATTCAATTGGCTCAGCAAGGATTCTACGTTCTTATTAATTATAGGTCAGCACATGAAGAGGCCCAGAAAGTAAAAGCCGAAATTGAGGAAGCCGGAGGTAAAGCAGAGTTGTTGCCCTTTGATGTTTCTGATTCTCAAAAAGTTGAAGAAGTACTTGGAGGCTGGATGAAGGAAAATGATACACATATTGATGTATTAGTTAACAATGCAGGTATTACTAGTGATAACCTGATGGTTTTTATGACTGATAGTGAATGGAATAAAGTAATATCAACGAACCAAAATAGTTTCTTTTTTATTACACGTCAAGTGCTTGAAGGGATGGTTGTTAATAAATGGGGGAGAATCATTAATATAGTTTCTCTTTCAGGACAAAAAGGACATCCAGGTCAAGTAAATTATTCTGCTTCTAAAGGAGCGGTTATTGCTGCCACTAAATCATTATCAATGGAAGTTGGTAAAAAGAAGGTTACTGTAAACTGTGTTGCTCCAGGTTTTATTAAAACAGAGATGACAGAAGATATTAATGAAAAAGAATGGAAGCGTCATATTCCGTTAAATCGTTTTGGTAAAGCAGAAGAAGTGGCCAGTGTGGTTGGCTTTTTAGCGTCGGATGGAGCTGCTTATATTACAGGAGAAACGATTGCGGTGAATGGTGGAATGTATAGCTAATGAGACTTTTGTAAAATGGAAAGAAGAGTTGTTATTTCCGGTATGGGTATTTATTCGGTACTGGGTAAAAGTTTAGAAGAAGTAACTTCATCATTATATAATGGAAAGTCAGGTATTGGTCTTGATTTAAGTCGTAAGGAATTAGGATTCAGATCAATGCTTACAGGTGTTCTTGAGCGTCCAAATTTAAAAAAGCTATTAAACCGACGTCAGCGTGTTGGTATTCCGGAACAGGGAGAATATGCATACATGGCAACTCTTGAAGCATTTGAAAATGCAAAAATTGATATGGATTTCTTAGAAAAGAATGAAGTAGGAATTTTGTATGGTAACGATAGTTCATCAATTCCTGTAATTGAATCTATTGATAGAGTTAGGGAAACAAAAGATACGACACTATTAGGTTCAGGTTCTATTTTTCAAAGTATGAACTCGACCATCTCAATGAATCTGTCGGTTATATTTAAACTAAAAGGAATCAACTTTACAGTTAGCGGTGCTTGTGCAAGTAGTTCGCATGCTGTAGGTATGGCATACTTCTTAATTAAGCATGGCTATCAGGATATTGTTTTATGTGGTGGAGGTCAGGAAATCAATCCTGAATCAATGGGAAGTTTTGATGGATTATCAGCATTTTCAGTACGTCATGACGCTCCGGAAAAAGCATCCAGACCATTTGACAAGGATCGTGATGGATTAATCCCAAGTGGAGGTGGTGCTTCTTTGGTTGTAGAAAGTCTTGAATCAGCATTAAAAAGAGGTGCCAATATTGTAGCCGAAATTAAAGGCTACGGATTCTCTTCAAATGGTGATCATATTTCTGTTCCTAATGAAACAGGTCCTACAGAATCATTAAAGCGATGTTTAAAAGATGCTAAAATGGCTGCCAGGGATATTGATTATGTAAATGCTCACGCTACTTCAACACCAGTTGGAGATGCTATGGAAGCTAGAGCTTTAAATACAGTATTTGGGGAATGTAACACGCCAATCAGCTCAACTAAATCAATGACAGGCCATGAAATGTGGATGGGTGGAGGAAGTGAATTAATTTATAGCTCTCTTATGATGCACAATTCATTTATTGCTCCAAATATTAACTTTGAAAATCCGGATGAGCAATCGGCAAAATTGAATATAGTTAATAAAACAACAGAAAAAGAATTAAATACTATACTTTCAAATTCGTTTGGATTTGGAGGTACAAATTCAACAATCATATTATCTAAATATAGTAAATAGGGAAAAATGGAAAGAGGCAAGATTAAAGATATCGTTGTAGAGTTTTTAATAGATGAGTTTGAAATTGATGAGGATGTGATCAATGATGAGGCGCATCTAATTGACGATCTTGGATTAGAAAGTCTTGATTTTGTGGATATAGTTGTAATCATTGAAAAGGAATTTGGATTTAAAGTGAAGCGTGAAGAGATGAAAGATATCCGTGTTTTAAATGATTTGTATACTTATATCGAAAATAATTTAAAATGAGTAGATGGACGGGTAAGTCAAAGGGAACTCCCTTAGGTTATCGAATATTTATCGGCCTGATAAAGGTCGATGTTCGTTTAGCCTATATGTTACTAAAACCCGTTTCGTTTTTTTACTTAATCTTTTCGAATAAAGAATCCATAAGCTATTTCTATAGAGAACGATTAAATTATGGTAAACTTAAAAGCATTATTAGTATTTATAAAAACTATGTGTTTTTAGGTAAAGTTCTGATTGATAAGATTGCTATTCTTTCCGGGCAAAAGGATCAATATACCTTTAACTTTGATGGTGAGGAACATTTACACCATATGGTAAAGGATAAAAAAGGTGGATTACTGCTTGGGGCTCATATGGGTAACTGGGAAGTGGCAGGAGAATTATTGGAAAGAGTAGATTCAGTAATTAATATCTTAATGGTGGAAGCAGAGCATGAAAAATTAAAAGATGTTTTACAAGAAGCCATAGGAGACAAAAAAGTTAATGTTATCCCAATAAAGGATGATATGTCGCATATTTTTAGTGTTATTGAAGCATTTAAAAATAAAGAACTGGTAGCTATGCACGGTGATAGGTTTGTAGATGGAAACCAAACTATTAAAATACCTTTTTTAGGTGAGATGGCAGAATTTCCAATCGGACCTATGGTGTTGGCAAGTAAATATTCTATACCAGTAACTTTTGTTTTTAGTGTAAAAGAAACCAATACACACTATCATTTCTTTGCCACAAAAGGTAAAGTTTATCCTAAGGAACGGAAACCGGCCTTAAGAGATGAGTCAATTAAAGTAATGTTAACCGATTATGTAAATCAATTGCAATCGAAAGTTGAAAAATATCCTTTGCAATGGTTTAATTATCACCCTTTTTGGGAAAACGAAAAAAAATAATCCTAATGTCTGTTACCTACGGAAAAGATAACAAAACTGCCCTTCAGGCAAAGTACGATGCTCAAAAGATAGCATTCGCACCGATCATGTTTCAAGCAGCACTTTCTCTTCGAAACCTTGGAATCCTAGAATTGATCAAGAAAAAAAGAAAAGGAATCACAATTGAAGATATTGCTTCAGAACTTAAGCTTTCAGTATATGGAGTTAAAGTTTTATTAGAAGCTGGATTAAGTCTTGAATTGGTTACTGTTGAAGAAGATTTGTATAAAATCACAAAAACCGGATGGTATATTCAGTGTGATGATTTAACCAGAGTAAATATGGATTTTACTCAAGATGTGAATTATGAAGGTGTTTTTACACTTGAAGATTCCATTAAAGAAGGGAAACCAACAGGTTTAAAAGTATTTGGTGATTGGCCAACAGTATATGAGGGATTGGCTCATTTACCAGAAAAAGCTAAAGAAAGCTGGTTTGCATTTGATCATTACTATTCAGATTATGCTTTCCCGGAAATTATGCCTTTGGTATTTAAAAATAATCCAAAGCAGATTTTAGATGTTGGTGGTAATACTGGTAAATTCTCTATTCAGTGTGCAAAATATAATGAGGATGTAAAAGTTACAATACTAGATTTACCAGGGCAGTTAAATGTTGCCTATAAAAATATTGAAGAAAATGGCTTTAGTGATAGAGTTAATGGACACCCATTAAACTTATTGGATCACTCGAATCCATTTCCTAAAGGAGCAGATATCATTTGGATGAGTCAATTCCTGGATTGTTTTTCTCAAGAAGATATTCTTCAGCTTTTAACGAGATCATATAATGCGCTTGATAAAAACGGAAGAGTTTATATCCTTGAAACATATTGGGATGATCAGGAATTCCCAGCATCGACTTATAGCTTACATGCAACTTCATTATATTTCACAAATATTGCAAATGGTTGCAGTCAGATGTATCATTCAGAAGATATGTTGAAATTAGTTGATAAGGCTGGATTAGAAGTTGAGGAAACTGTTCGAAATATTGGAGTGAGTCACACCTTATTAATTTGTAAAAAGAAGTAATTTCGAAGCAGAACCAAAACAATAAGATATGCAGTGGACCATTGAAGAGTTAATACCTCAGCGACCTCCTTTTGTATTTGTAGATAAAGTGATGAATTTTTCAGAAGAATCAGTCACAACAACTTTTGAAATTAAGCAGGATGCTACTTTGGTATTTGATGGTTGTATGCAGCAGGCTGGTTTAATCGAAAATATTGCACAATCTGCAGCTGCATTAGAAGGTTGTAATGCAAGGAGCAACAATTGTGAGGTTAAAGTAGGCTTTATTGGTTCAGTTAAAAAATTAGAGATAAGTAGGTCGCCAAAGGTTGGGGAGATATTGGAGACACAGGTTAATATTTTAACCAATGCAATGGGAGTAAATGTTGCAGAAGGTATTGTAAAGACTTCTGATGAAATCGTAGCAAAGTGTGTGCTTAATATTTTTTTAAAAGAGGATTAAAGGTATTTTGTGATCCATTGATGATAAATCACCTTTAATTTGTTTATAACCAAAAAAACTTATATGATGAAAAAGATTTTTTTATTGGGAATGTTTTGTGTTTTGCTCCTTAATGCAAAAGCACAAAAAACAAGTGACCTTTTTACAGACAATGATTACCAGTACGTTTGGTTTGGTGTAGACTATTCTAATGTGAAGTTGATAGGTGATTTTTATGCTACCAATATGGGTGGAGAAGAGCCTAAGCAGTTTATTAAAGATAATTATTTCAAAGCATGGAATGAGCTCATTAAAAATGAGAGAAGAAAATTTAGTGTTGAAAACATGCTAAAAAAAGATGAGGTTATTTATGATATTGAAATGATGGAAACCCTGAATCAAACTGGAGCCTACGAGAGTTTAGAGGCGGATAAGGCGATGCCCTTAAGTGAAGAAGTCCTTACTAATTCTATAAATAAATATAACCATAATTACAGCGATGGAATTGGAGTAGTTATTATTGCTGAATATCTGGATAAATCATTTACAGAAGCTTCCTATGTTCTTGAAATTTTTAATATTGCAACAAGAGAAAAACTTATAGAGGAGCGTTTCGTAACTAAACCTGCAGGTTTTGGAGTCAGAAATTATTGGGCAGGATCATTGTATTATATATTTAAGGATGTTTCGTCTAAGAGATATAAAGCCTGGAAAAAACAATATAAGTAATCGTGAAAGAATTAGTCAATATAACAAAAGTTAAGGTCCGATTTAGTGAAGTAGATTCTATGCATATTGTGTGGCATGGTAATTATGTGAAGTTTTTGGAAGATGGTCGTGAGGCTTTTGGATCACAATATGGCCTTGGTTATTACGATGTTTATGAGGAAGGCTATATGACACCAATCGTTAAGGTGGATGTTGACTATAAAAACCAGGTAAGATATGGTGAAGAACTTGAAGTAAAAACCATATTTGAGAGTGTTGATGCAGCTAAAATCTGTTTTAGATACGAAATTTTAAAAGTGTCAGATAAGATATTAGTAGCTAAAGGGAAAACCATTCAGGTGTTTTTAGATACGGAGGGTGAGTTACAACTAACCAATCCTCCATTTTATACTTCCTGGAAAGAAAGATGGGGATTGATATAAATGATAGTATTTGGAGCAAATAATATTATCTCACCATTAGGGTGGACCAGTGAGGAAAACTTTAAAAATATTTTAGCAGGTAAAACCGGACTTGTAATTCAAGAAGGTAAGGAATTGTCAGATGTGCCTTTCCCCGTCGCTAGGATTAATGAGAGTGAGATTCAAAAACGGATGGAACAATTTCCGGATGTTACAGGATATTCCAGGTTAGAGCAGTTGTGCATTCTATCTTTAAAACAAATTGTTGATCATGTTGATGTTAAGGATTCAAAAACAGGATTTGTTTTAAGTACTACAAAAGGTAATATTGACTTTTTGAAAGAAGAGAAAATTAACAATAAGGTTTATCTTGCTAATACAGCTCAAACAATTGCTGATTATTTTGGATTTCAAAACTCGCCTCATGTAATTTCAAATGCATGTATTTCAGGTTTAGCAGCTATTGTATTTGCTAAGCGAATGATTTCTTCAGGAGTTTATGATCATGTTGTTTTACTAGGAGCAGATGTGTTATCTAAATTTATAGTTTCCGGATTTCAGTCCTTTCAATCACTGAGTGCTGAACCTTGCAAACCGTATGATGCAAACCGGGATGGTTTATCATTAGGTGAGGCTGTTGGTTCTATCATCCTTTATAAAAAGGAAGGTGAAGATATCTCAGGCAAAATTGAAGTTGTTAATGGCGCCATCAGTAACGATGCTAACCATATTTCAGGACCATCAAGAACAGGAGAAGGACTATATAGAGCTATTCTTCAAGCCACAGGAAATAATGCAGATATTGATGTGATTTCATCGCATGGAACAGCAACTCCATACAACGACGATATGGAATCGCACGCTATTAGTAGAAGCGGATTGTCGGATGTGCCTGTAAGTGGATTGAAAGGGTATTTTGGACATACTTTAGGGGCTGCTGGAATTATTGAGTCTATAATATCAACCCGAGCACTTAAAGAAAATGTTGTAATTGCAACAAAAGGAATTCAACAACAAGGTGTTGTTCAACCCATAACTGTTGCTAACAAAAATATAGCAACATCCACAAGAGAGTTATTAAAATTGATGTCGGGCTTTGGTGGCTGTAATGCTGCTGTTTACTTTAAAAAACATGAGTAAAATAATTAAGGAGCTTGTTATAGAACAGGGAGCTGTTCAATTAAATGGCGAAACGTTTTTTAAGGGTGAATCTTCTGAAATAGGCCCATTTCTAAAATCATTGTATAAGCATCTGGACCTAAAATACGGGAAATATTTTAAAATGGACTTGCTTAGTAAATTAGGGTTTCTGGCCGCAGAAATACTAATTGATGGGGTAAGTGAAATTACTCCCGAAACGGATGAAGTGGCATTGGTGTTTGCCAATGCATCATCTTCATTAAATACGGATGCTAACTATCAGGAGAGTATTGCAGATATTCCAAGTCCAGCTGTTTTTGTTTATACGCTACCCAATATTGTTATTGGAGAAATAAGTATTCGTCATAAGTTTTATGGGGAGCATATGTTCTTTATTCAAAAAGAATATAAAAAAGAAGAATTATTAAAATATACAGAAAGTCTGTTTACCGAAACAAATACTAGATTTGCTATTGTAGGCTGGCTAGAAGTGAATATGAACAATGAATATAATGCACAACTGATGTTGTGTTCTAAATAATTTTGTAAAATTTTGAACCATGAGTGAATTAAAAGAAGAGCTAAAAGCAAAATTAATAGAGCAGTTAAACCTAGAAGATTTCGAAGTTTCAGATATTGATGATAACGATCCACTATTTGATGATGAAGGATTAGCTTTAGATTCAATTGATGCTTTAGAGATTATCGTTTTGCTTGAAAAAGAATATGGCATTAAGCTTGATGATCCTAAAAAAGGAAAAGATATTATGCAGTCAGTTCAAACGTTAGCTGATTTCATCGAAAAGAACAGAAAGTAATTGTAGTGGGAAATACGAATAATCTATGTCAAAAGGTATTGTAGTAACCGGTTTTGGAGTAATCTGTTCCATTGGCACAAATGCTGATGAATGTTTGGATTCGTTATTAAATAAACGTTCCGGAATAGATCGTATTAAATATTTAAAAACGGTTCACAAAGATTCTTTTAAGTTAGGTGAAGTAAAAATGAGTAATCAGGAATTAGCTGATCAACTTGGTTTACCTTCATCAGATTTGAACAGTCGTACAACTTTGTTGGCTATGGTAGCGGCTAAAGAAGCAATTGCTATGGCAAATCAGTTAAATGGTACCAAAGAGAAGACAGGAGTTGTTTCTTCGACTACTGTTGGAGGTATGGATGTTACAGAAAATAAATATTTAAAGGAAATAACTGATTATTCGTATTTATATACCCATTCTTGTGGTGATTCGACTAAAAAAGTTGCAGAGTATATTGATGCAACAACCTACTACACCACATTAAATACAGCGTGCTCTTCAGGGACTAATGCTTTAATTCATGGAGCAAGACTCTTAAAACACGGTATTCTGGATAGGGTGGTTGTGGGTGGAGTCGATGCATTAACCATGTTTACCTTAAACGGTTTTAATTCATTAAAAATTCTGGATACAGATTTTTGTAAACCGTTTGATGCTGAACGTAAAGGATTAAATTTAGCTGAAGGTGCAGGTTATATTGTTTTGGAAAGAGAATCAGATGCAGCAAAATCTTTTTGTAATGTAAGTGGCTTTGCAAATGCAAATGATGCACATCATCAGACAGCCTCGTCACCAGACGGAAAGGGAGCCTATCTTTCTATGACTGAAGCTTTGGAGATGAGTGGGTTAAAAACGGAGGATATTGATTATATCAATGTTCATGGTACTGGAACAGATAACAACGATTTTTCAGAAGGAACTGCTTTGAATCGTGTGTTTGGAAAAGGTAGTGTACCTTCTTTTTCATCGACAAAGTCATATACAGGACACACTTTAGCTGGAGCTGCAGGTATTGAATCTGTTTTTTCAGTATTAGCTATTGTAAAAAATGTGATGTATCCTAATCTAAACTTTAAAACTCCAATCAAGGATTTGAATTTAGTTCCATTAACAGAAGTTGTAAAAGATAAGAAAGTTAAAAATGTATTGTCAAATTCATTTGGGTTTGGAGGTAATAACTCAACTGTGATTTTTTCTGAATAGTATGGATATTTATATAAAATCATCGGATTCTATTAGTGCGCAATTGAGTTTTGAAAGTGGACTTCCCTTAACACAGGAAACCACGGAAGCCGCATTTTTGAATTGTATAAAGCCAGAGTACAAAAAGTATATTAGTCCAAAGTTATTGCGACGTATGAGTCCAATAATTCGCAATGGAGTAGCTTGTAGTTTATCGGTATTAGATAAAGCTAATTTAGAGCACCCGGATGCAATAATTGTTGGAACAGCATTAGGTTGCTTAAGAGATACAACCAGTTTTTTAACTCAGTTAATTGAGGAGAACGAGGAATTACCCAATCCAACTTATTTTATTCAATCCACTCATAATACTATAGCTGGACAGATAGCCTTGTTGTTGTCTTGCCATAGTTATAATTTCACTTTTTCTCAGATGCATAATTCATTTGAAACAGCTTTATTAGATGCTCAAATGTTAATGCTGGATGAAAAGGCCAATAATGTTTTGGTAGGTGGAGTTGATGAGATGTCAGAAACCACCTTTAATCTGATTAAAGATTTGGATTGCTACCAAAATACAAAACCAGGTGAAGGTGCTGGATTTTTCATTTTAAGTAATGAAGAATCATCAGTAAAGTTCGAAGGTGTTAAAATCATAAACGGACCTACTATTGATTTCAAAAAGGAATTAAAGCAATTAGGTATTACACCTGAAGATGTTGATGTAGTAATTGGTGGAGATAACTTTACTGAAGATAAAGCTTATTATACTAACGCTAATGTTTTATTTAGCAATAAACCATATTTATGGTATAAGCCATTTATCGGTGAGTTTGGTACAGTATCTGCTATTGCCTTATGGATGGCAACCAAAGTGCTTGAGGAAAAGCAAATTCCCGATTGTTGGATTAAAAATAAAGTTCAACCTAATAGAATTTCTAATGTTTTAGTTATTAATAGTGTGGGAAATGAACATAGCTTAATGCTTATAAGTACAAATAATTAATTTCAAACTAAAATATGATGTGTGAGTTATATCTTGTGAATCGACAGATCTTTGATGTAGATTATTCTCATGCATGAATAACCTAATCTAGAGAGTTCCATCGAATACCATTTAAAATATAAATTTTAAAGAGATGAAATTTAGAGTGCTTTTATTCATATATATAGGTGTTGTATTGGGCATACTATTGTTGAATGTAGCATTTCATACAAAACTAATATGGGTGGCACTTACTACCTTGTTTTTTAGTGGTATTGTCGCATTAGGTGTTTCTGTAATGCGATTGAATTTCTTTGTACAGTCACGCTCTAAAATTTATACAGAAAAAAAAGATATTGCACTTACATTTGACGATGGTCCTGACCAGAAATTTACTCCAAAAATTTTAGATCTTTTAAAAGAATTTAATGCTAAGGCAACCTTTTTTTGTATTGGGAGTAAGGTAAAAGGACAGGAAGCTATTCTAAAACGAATGATAGAAGATGGGCATGCCATAGGTAATCATACCTTTGAACATGCTAATTCATTTCCTTGGTGGAGCATAAAAAAAATTGAAGAATCTATTGTGAACGCCGATAGAGCTTTAAATAAAGCAGGTATTCAAACACCTGTTATGTTTAGGCCTCCATTTGGTGTTACAAATAATTTAATTGCAACAGCAATAACGCAAAATAATAAACAATGTGTAGGCTGGAGTATCAGAACTAAGGATACTTGTAAATCAGTAACTGATGTTGTGAATAAAGTAAAAAAGAAACTGAAATCTGGTGATATCATTTTATTACATGACACAAATCCCAATATTCTAGTAGAATTAAGAGAGATTTTGGAGTATTGTAAAAAGAATAATTATACTCCGGTAGCTTTGAATAATATTGAACAAGAAATATAGAATTTTATAACGGTATCATGATAAAGAGTTTTGTTTTAGGATTTTTCGTATTGTTTTTCTCAGGATTGGCAATAGCTCAGGAAGATGGGAAACTTATCAGTATTGAAGAACTTCAAAGAATAATGAAAGAAAAAACAGCTGGTGTAAATACCATAAGTTGTGATTTCATTCAGGACAAACATATGGAGTATCTTGAAACCATAATTACATCAAAAGGGAAATTATTTTTTGATACAAAGAATCGTTTACGATGGGAGTATAAAGAGCCATTTGAATATTTAATTACTATTAATAATGGTCAGTTTTCGATAAGTACAGATGGCGAAACCAATAACTATGATATAGAATCTAATCAAATGTTTTCAAAAATTAGCGAGTTAATTATTAGTTCGGTTAATGGAACTATTTTCACGGATGCTAATTTTGATGTGAAAGCATTTGATGGCGAAAATCAATATGTTATTTATCTGGAACCTAATATTGCTGAATTAAAAGAGGTTTTGAATAAGATAAAAATGCGTATTGCTAAAAAAGATTTCTCTGTAGATAAAGTTACGATGTACGAGATGGATGATAATTATACGGAGATTAGTTTTATAAATAAGAAGTTTAATGAGAGTTTTTCTGACGATATTTTTACTGTTAAGTAGTTTAACATTTTCTTCATGTTCATCTGCAAAGGATCTTGTTTCTGGTAATAAGGATATTGAACAACCCTTAACAGGAGGAAATAAATCTGCTTTATATAAAGCAAAGATGAAAGTATTTGGGAATTTTTTTTCAGGCCTGGTTCTTTTCAAATACAACAAAAAGAATAATGATTACAATGTGGTTTTACTTACAGAAGTTGGATTAACTTTGTGCGAATTTTATTGTGTCGATAATCAGATAGAAGTAAGAAAAGCAAGTAGTTTATTTCAGAGTAAAATGGCACAAAAAACTCTGGCTGAGGATTTTGGTTATTTATTATATGAACTAGGAGCTGTAAAAGAAGTTACAGAAGGAGTTTATAAAAATGCAGATAAAATAAAGTATACCTTAGGAGCAGAAAACAAGGTTGAGAGGATAAGAAAAAGAAGGTTAATCAATGGAATTATAGTTGATCTTGAAAATTATAAACAAGGTGTTCCTTCTAATATAAAATTTAAACACAGGGGAATTAAGTTCAATATGGAACTGTCTCTGTTAAAAGTAAGCTAATATGTTATTGAACGAGTTTTTTACATATAAAGTAATCGACAAGGAAGAAGGTAAATGGAATTGTCAGATTGAATTTAATGCTGAACACGATATTTATAAAGGTCACTTCCCTGGTTTGCCTGTTACACCTGGTGTTTGTCAGGTACAAATTGTTCAAGAAGTGGTTAGTGATATTTTAGATCAAAAATATAGTTTGAGAGGTGCCAGAGATATTAAATTTTTGAATTTTATTGATCCTCAGAAAACACCAAAATTAAATTTAGAATTAACTGTTAAAGAAAAAGAGGAAGAAGTTCTTTCTGTTACTGCTTTAATGGTAAATGAGGGAGTTAACTTCTTAAAAATGCGTTCTACATTTTCTAAGTAAAAATGAGTGGGGAAGTAAAAAATATCAATTGGGTAGAGGAGTTTGATTTGTTAAAGTGTTGTGTTATTATTCCAACATATAATAATGAGCAAACATTGGCAGGTGTGGTTAATGATGTAAAAGCTTTCACTTCGAATGTTATTGTAGTTAATGATGGAAGTACAGACTCTACAAGTCAGATAATTGAAGGATTTGAGGATGTTGATGTAGTTAGTTATTTCAATAATAAAGGAAAGGGTTATGCCATCCGTCAGGGTTTTAAAAGAGCTCTGGATCTGGGATTTCATTATGCTATAACACTCGATTCTGATGGGCAGCATTATGCCAAAGACCTTCCTGTATTTATTTCAAACATTAAGGAGAACCCTGATAGTTTATTGATTGGTTCTCGTTTTATGGAGGACAAAGATCAGCCTAAATCCAGTGGGTTTGCAAATAAATTTTCCAATTTTTGGTTTCGTGTTGAAACAGGAATTAGTCTTCCAGATACGCAATCTGGATATCGCTTATATCCGGTCAAAGCCATGGAAAAGAAAAAATGGTTTTGTAATAAATATGAGTTCGAAATTGAAGTAATTGTGCGTGCTGCCTGGAAAGGTATTAATGTGGATTGTGTACCTATTGATGTGTATTATCCCAGTCAGGAGGAGCGCATTACGCATTTCAGACCATTTAAAGATTTCTTTAGAATAAGTGTATTAAATACCATATTAGTAACATTGGCTTTTTTAATTTATCGACCTAAATTAATTTTCCGCGAGTTTAAAGGGAAAAGCTTAAAAGAAATTTATAATACCCATGTTCGAAATTCAAACGAAACCAAGGGCAAAATAGCTGCAGCAATAGGATTTGGAGTGTTTATGGGTATTTTCCCGGTTTGGGGATATCAGTTGTTAATAGGTTTTTTATTAGCACATTGGTTTAAACTAAATAAGGCCATTTTTTTTATTGCTGCCAATATTAGTTTACCACCAATGATTCCGTTTATACTCTATTTAAGTTATGTTACCGGTAGTTATTTAATTGGGCAAGGTAGTTGGAACGTTGATACTGATTTAAATATAGAATCAATCTCCACCAATATTAGGCAATATATTTATGGTGCCATTGGCTTGTCAATTATAATGGGTGGTTTGTTTTACTTCTTTTCTTATTTAATTCTTTCACTTTTTAAATCGTCGAACAGACAAAATGCATAAGTTTTTTTCACTGATATATTCGGGTTTGGCAAATAAAAGTAGATGGATGTTTTCATCTATTTTGGTTTTAATAGGCGTACTAACTTATTTTATTTATCAGGTTAAGCTCGAAGAAGATATTACTTCCTTAATTCCTATGGATGATAGGATTTCAGAAATGAGCCAGACTTTTGCCAATTCAAAATTTGCCGATCAACTGATATTTACAGTTTCATTAAAGGATACCAATACTGTTGACGAAAGAAAATTAATTGAAGTAGTGGATTCATTGAGCCATTTCTTAAGGCAAGATACGGCTCTGGTAAAAGAAATTAGAAACACAGTTGATGAAGCTGCCACTGCCAAAGTGTATGATTATTTCTACCGTAATCTGCCCATTTACATGACGGATGCTGATTATGCATATCTGGATACCATTGTTTCTGCAGAGCATCTCAATGCTTTAATGAAAAAGAATTATCGAAGTATTATTGCTCCTACAGGTTTTGGTACCAGTAAATATATCTTAAAAGATCCATTAAGTCTTGTCCCAAGGTTTTTAAAGAAATTAGAATCATTTCAACTGGATAAAAATTTCGGTTTATATAAATCACATATCTTTACTAAAGATCGAAAGCATACATTAGCTTTTTTAGATCCCAAATATTCATCAAAAAACACAAAGCAGAACCGTCTTTTAATAGAAAACATTGATCAGTATTTAGCAAGTGCTATACCTGAAGATGTTCATGTTGAATATTATGGAGGAACTGCTGTTGCAGTAGCTAATGCCAATAGAGTTCAAAAAGACATTATAACAACCATAAGTATTGCTGTTGTATTATTGTTGTTGCTTTTTGTAGCCGTATTTAAAAATATCAAAGTACTGGCTTATTTGTTTTTACCAGTTGTTTTGGGAGTAGGGATTTCAATTGTTTTGTTGTCTTTTATGTATTCAACAATTTCGGCCATAGCATTAGGTGTTGGAGCTATTTTAATTGGAATTTCTATTGATTTCTCATTGCATTATTTCTCACATGTAAGATATGGACATAGTGCCCAAAGTATTATCAAAGATATTTCCGATCCGGTTATTATGAGTAGTTTAACTACAGCAAGTGCATTTTTGTGCTTAAATGTAGTAAACTCGCAAGCTTTAAATCAACTCGGATTATTTGCAGGAATGAGTGTTTTGGCATCGTCTGTTTTGGTTCTGATATTGCTTCCTTTGTTATTCAGGAAAAAGGTAAAAGTACAACCAAAGCAGTACTCTACTATTATTGATAAATTTGCCGGATACGATTTTCATAAAAATAAATATTGGATTACAGGAGTTATTGTTCTAACTATCGTATTCTCAATACTTGGACGGGATATTACATTTGATGCTGATATTGCCAATCTGAATTACCTTCCTAAAGAATTAAGTAAAGCAGAAACGAATCTAAAAAGTATTAGTTCAGCAGCAGCAAGTGCTATTTACGTAGTTACGGATGATGCATCAATGAATGGGGCACTTGAAAAATTGGAGCAACATACAGCGCTTTTCAGAAGTTTGGAGAAAAAAGGAGTTATTGCCTCGTTAAGTAGTGTGAATTCATTATTGGTTTCAGAAAGTAAACAGAAGGCTAAAATTGAGAAATGGAATTATTTTTGGGAGAAAAAGGGGTTGGCGTCAACCATAGAAAGTATTAATGAGGCTGGAACTAATAATCATTTTAAAACAGGAGCATTTAAATCGTTCTTTAAAGTCCTGAATAAACAATATACTACAATAAGTGATAATGATATTTCCTTAATCAGAAAGCTGTTTCTTTCAAATTTAATCAGTGAGCATGATTCTAAGGTTTCATTAGTATCTATTTGTAAAGTTGATCAATCTCAAAAGGAAGCTTTTTTTAGCGCTTTAAATGGTGCAGATGATCTGTTGGTATTAGATAAACAATTTTTTACCAATCAGTTTTTCGAGTTGTTAAGAGACGATTTTAATAAGTTGATTAACTACTCTATGCTTGTAGTATTTTTAATTGTACTGATATTTTGGGGAAGGTTCGAACTGGCTTTAATTACTTTTATTCCAATTGCTTTAAGTTGGCAGTGGACCATTGGTTTAATGGGGTTATTTAATGTCGATTTTAATATATTCAATATCATCATCTGTACCTTTATTTTTGGATTGGGAATTGACTACTCCATTTTTGTGATGCAGGGATTAATGAACAATTATAAATATGGAGACCGAAGTATTTTACCCTACAAAGTTTCTATTATTTTAAGTGTGTCCACAACATTGATAGGAGTGGGAGTACTTATATTTGCAAAACATCCGGCTTTAAAATCTATTGCATTGGTAACTATATTTGGTATCTTTTCAGTTATCATTATCACCTTTACCATATTACCGTTTTTATTTAATTGGTTGACGCATACTAAGGATAAAAAACGTCAATTCCCTATCATATTGCTTGATATAGTTGTTTCATTTGTTTCATTTGTAGTATTTCTTGCAGGAGTTATATTTCTATCGGTTTTAGTTTTACTATTTAAATACACTCCTTTATTTACAGATGGTAAAAAGAAAGTGATTCATTACTTGCTTTTCCTCAATTGTAAATTAGTAGTAGGTATAAATTTCTTATTTAAAAAGGAATACATCGATAAATATAAACTTAACCTCGATAAACCGGCTGTGTTGGTTTGTAATCATCAGTCGCATTTAGATATTGCATTAATACTCTTGTTGAGTCCTAAAATATTTGTACTTACCAATGAATGGGTTTGGAAAAATCCTTTTTATGGATTGATTATTAGATATATTGATTTTTATCCGATTTATACAGGTATTGATAATGGATACGAGAAGATAAAAGCAAAAGTGGATAAAGGATATTCAGTTCTTATCTTTCCGGAAGGAACACGTACAAAAGATGGAAATATCTTGCGCTTTCATCAGGGTGCATTTAGTCTGGCCGATTATTTAGGATTAGATATTTTACCAATTCTGTTACATGGAGCATATAACTGTATGCCTAAAACCGAATTCTTTTTAAGGGCGGGGCATGTAACTTTAAAGTTCTTTGATAGAATTAAAGTAGAACCAGTTGACATAGAAAAAGGTATCACTTATCGTCCTCAGGCTAAAAAAATGACTGCTTTTTATCGTAAACAATATGCCTTACTTAGGAAGGAAAAAGAGACTGTAGATTTCTTTGCACGAAAACTCATTAATCAATATGTTTTTAAAGGTCCGGTTTTAGAATGGTACTTAAGAGTGAAAATATCATTGGAAAAAAATTATCGATTCTACGATGAGTTATTGCCTAAAACAGGAAAGATTGTGGATGTAGGTTGTGGGTACGGATTTTTATCAAATATGCTAAGTTACACAGCAGAGAAAAGGGAAATTGTAGGATGGGATTACGATAGTGAAAAGATTTCGGTGGCAAAAGAAGTTGCAACGGATTTAAAGCAGGTTTCATTTGCCGAAAAGGATATTGTAACTCAGGATTTTGAATCTGCAGATGTTTTTGTTTTCAATGATGTGCTACACTACTTTTCGCAAGAGCATCAGTTAGCGGTTTTAAATAAAGCTTATCATCATTTGAACAATGGCGGATCTATTGTCATCAGAGATGCAGACACTGAGTTAAAAGAAAGAACTAAGTTTACTCTGTTAACTGAGTTTTTCTCTATTAAGTTGTTGGGCTTTAATAAAATGGAATACGAACTATCTTTTTTTTCATCAAAAAGTATCGAACAGTTTGCTAAGGATCATCAAATGCATTTTACCAAGGTTGATAATGCAAAATATACTTCTAATCTAACTTACATATTAAAAAAGGCTGAGTAGGGATGGCAAAATATGATATTGTTGTAATTGGTAGTGGATTAGCAGGTTTGCAGTGTGCTTATCTATTAAGTAAAGAAGGATATCATGTTTGTGTGGTTGACCAAAATGATCGTATTGGAGGAATGATGCAGTCATTTGCACGGGATGGTGTTGTGTTTAATACAGGTCTTAATTATACAGAAAGCCTGGGTGATGGAGAGGTGCTATATAGGTATTTTAAGTTGTTTGGATTAATAGGAAATATAACCTTAAAGCAATTAGATAAAGAGCAGTCCGATGTGATTACTTTGGGTCAAAATGAATATACCATTCCTCAGGGACATGAAAATTATGTGGAAAAGCTAAAATCCTATTTTCCTCAGGAAACAAAGGGAATTGAAGCTTACATGAACAAGCTGGCAGAAGTTTGTAATTCATTTCCATTATATAAGTTAGAAGATCAATATACAGGATTTGCAATGGATAGTCCATATATGGCTATGTCAGCATCTGGTTTTATACAAGATATGGTTCAGGATCCTGACTTAAGAGGTTTATTGGCCGGAACCAATATTTTATATGCAGGACAAAAAGATCTGACCCCATTATATACACATTCTTTAATTAGTTATTCCTTTATAAAAAGTTCATGGCGAGTGCAAGAAGGAGGTAGCGGAATAGCTAATGTTTTAGCGAATGGTATACGTAATAACGGTGGCTCAGTAATGCGAAATGCAGAAGTTACCAAGTTTAAAGTATCAGATGGACAAATAACAAGGCTGGAACTTAGAAATGGTGAAGTAGTTGAAGGAAGTAATTTTGTTTCGAGTATACACCCTAAAACATTAATTCCTCTTGTTGAGGAAGGGGGATTTAAAAAAGTGTTTAAAAAGAGAATCTTATCACTTGAAGATTCTATTGGAATGTTCTCTGTTTATGTGGTGCTTAAAAAGGGAACTATAAAATATCAGAATTATAATCATCATTATTTTAGAACAAATAATGTTTGGACAACAGAGAGTAAGGATTGGCCAGAGAATTTCTTATTGTACACCCAGTTTAATAAAAAAACGAGTGAATATGCTGATGGTTTGACAATAATCGCATACATGAGCTATAGCGAAGTTGAAAAATGGAGTAATACCAGTATTGAAGATAGGGGAGATTCTTATTTAAGATTTAAGGAAGAAAAGGCTCAGCAATTGTTGGATATGGCTGAAAGAAAAATTCCTGGGTTGAAGCAAAATATTAAGTCATATTATACATCAACCCCTTTAACATATCGTGATTATACGGGTTCTGCCAATGGTTCTGCATATGGATTAATAAAGAATTATAAAAATCCAACATATTCAATTTTGGTTCCTAAAACCAGGTTGAAGAACTTGTATTTTACTGGTCAGAATTTGAATATGCATGGCATTTTAGGTGTTTCAATAAGCTCCGTTTTAACCTGCTCAAGCTTTTTAGGCGAGGAGCATTTGTATAATAAGTTAATCCGAGTTTAAGATATGAGTAGTTTGCATACTTTTGATATAGCAATTATTGGTAGTGGCTTGGGAGGACTAGCTTGTGGCAGTATTCTGAGTCAACAAGGTTATAAAGTATGTATTCTTGAACAACATTATCAAATAGGAGGCTGCCTTCAAAATTTTAAGCGACAAGGAGCCTTGTTCGATACGGGTATGCATTATATCGGTAGTTTTGAAAATGGACAAATTCTGAATACACTTTTTCGATACTTTGGAATCTATGATAAAATAAATGCTTCCAGATTAAATGAAGACGGATTTGATGTAATAAATATTGCAGGTAAAAAGTTTGGTATACCTCAAGGGATAACTAATTTTAAAAAGAAATTGGTTGAGCAATTTCCTGAAGAAGATGAAGCAATTAAAATTTATTTTAATAAGCTTCAGGAAATTTACGATTCAATTGATGTAATTAACCTGAGAGATATTCCTACAGATGATTTGCCTCATAAAAATGGGTTGGATGAAAATGTATTTGATTTTGTGTCATCTATTACTAAGAATTTGGATTTACAGAATATTTTGTGTGGATTAAATTCTCTTTATGCCGGTAAGAAAGAATCTGCCTCTTTGTTTATTCATTCCATTATTACAATTTTCTACTTACAAAGTGCTTATAAACTTGATGGAGGTGGAGGGCAGATTGCCAAAGCTTTTAAATCTGTTATAGAAAATAATAGAGGGATTATAAGAACAAAAGCCAAGGCTAAAGTTTTAAAATGTGATGATGGAGAGGTAAAGAGTTTGATACTAACCTCGGGAGAAGAAATAAAAGCCAAACAATATATTTCTAATATAGATCCATTGTCAACAATGGAAATGTTGGAAGGCGCAAATATCAGAAAGGTTTTCCTTAAAAGATTGCGAGAACAGGAGCAAACTACTTCTTGCTTTTCAGTTTATATCAAATTGAAAGAAAAGACTTTCGAATATTTAAATGCAAATTATTATTATTACGACGAAAAAAATGTTTGGGCGCTGGATTCCTATTCTGTTGAAAAATGGCCACTGGGATATATGATTTACTCCAACGAGAGTAAAAATTATAAAGGTTTTGCTGAAAGTATAACCATTATTTCGCCAATGGATTTTGCAGAAATGGAGCATTGGGAAAATACAAGTGTTGAAAACAGGGGAGCATCATATTTGGAGATGAAACAGGATAAAGCTGAGTTGTTAATTCAAATGGTTGAAAAAACGTATCCAGAAATCAGGTTGTGCATTGAAGAAATGTATACTTCATCTCCATTAACATTTCGAGATTACACAGGTGTTAGAAAGGGAGCCATGTACGGAGTTTTAACAGATAGTCGAAATCCATATGATTCTCAAATAATGCCTAAAACCAGGATGAAGAATTTATTTCTTACAGGACAGAATGTGAATATGCATGGTGTGCTCGGAGTATCAGTAGCTGCGTTATTAACCTGTGGAGAAATTTTGGGAATGAATAACATTATGGCGCAAGTTCGAACACACGTTGTGAAAAATTAAAAGAAGAAACAATGAAGAAATTAAAATATATACTCATAATATTTTTGGTGTTAATAGCTGGACTCTATGTTTGGTTTAAATCCATGATTTTATCTCCACCCGAAATTGAAGATCAATCAGTTTTGTCATTAGAGGTTCAACAATTATCTGATAGTCTTTCTGTATGCGGAGATAGCTGGTTGCATCAGAATAATGGGGGAATTTATGAATTGATGATTAGTGGTAAACCATTTGAGCTAGGTGTGAAAAATGGAAAGTTAACTCAGGAATTAGCAGCCAAACAAGAGGAGTATTTTATCGATTTCATTAAAACACTTATTCCATCAGAAACCACATTAAATTATCTGAAGTATTTTATTACTTATTTCAATAAAGATCTAGATGAGTACATCCATCAGGAATATTTAGAAGAGATTTATGGAATCTCGTTGTTTGCATCTGATGATTATGATTTTATTGGAGATAAATACCATCGGGTATTAAATTATCATGCAGCACATGATATTGGGCATACTATTCAAAATATGAACTTAGTAGCCTGTACCGCATTTAGTGTGCAAGATGAGTTGACTGAAGATAGTACGATTTATGTTGGTCGTAACCTTGATTTTTCTGCAGGTGATAATTTTGCTCGTAATAAAATAGTGGTTTTTTGTAAGCCAGATCAGGGGTACAAATTTGCATATATTTCCTGGGGAGGTATGATGGGGGTATTATCCGGGATGAATGAGCATGGTTTAACTATTAGTTTAAACTCTGCAAAATCAGGAATTCCAATGTCAGCAAAATCACCTGTATGTATTGTATCCAGAGATGTATTACAGCATGCTAAAAATATTGAGGAAGCTTACCAAATTATTAGTGGATATGAAACGTTTGTTTCGGAATCATTTTTAGTGAGTTCAGCTGTCGATCATAAAGTTGTTGTTATTGAAAAATCTCAGGAAAACACAGCCATTTATGAATCAGGTGAATCAAAATTAGTATTGACCAATCACTTTCAAAGTAAGGAGCTGGCTAATACAGAGTTGAATATTGAATCCATTGAAGAAGGATGTTCTTTGTATCGATTAAAAAGAACCCATGAGCTATTAGACAGAGACTCTTTATATAATTATCAAAAAGTTGCAGATATCCTGAGAGATAAAAACGGATTAAACGATGCGTCTATAGGCATAGGTAATGAATCAGCTGTTAACCAATTGATATGTCATCATTCTGTGGTTTTTAATCCTGAAAAAAGATTGATGTGGGTGTCGGAGTTTCCTTATCAGGAAAATGAATTTATAGCATACGATCTGAATAAACTATTTGATGATGATTTTAACTCTAAAACAAATAAGATTACCGTAGATAGTTTAAAAATTGAGGCTACTGATTTTTATACACGTCATGGAGTTGATGAAATATGGAAATACAGAAATCGTATTGACTCCATAAAAAACATTATTATTCCTGATGAATCGGTGATTCTTGGAACCGGATATATTGATCAACTCATTTATAAAAATCCTGATTTTTATTATGGATACTATGTAGTAGGATTGTATTATAAAGAAAGAGGAGAGTATAAAAAAGCCTTGAGTTATTTTAATAAGGCTTTAGAGTTACAGTTTCCTCGTGTTGTGGATAAAGAACAAGTAAAAAGTAAGATACAAGAGGTGTCTGATATTTTAGCCGAAAATTAGAAGATTGTTTTATGATCATATCAAAGCATTACATTATAATTATCTTATTAAGTTTTATCTGGCAATTCAATTTTGCTCAGAATAATTCAGCAAAGAAAAGTTTTTTACCTGTACCTACCGGAAAGTATAGTGTAGGAACAGAATCTTTTATCCTTAAAGATACCACCGGAATAAAAAAGAAAAAGCAAAGTAGAATTTCTATTAAAATTTGGTATCCTGCAAGAGCTTCAGAAAACCATCAGAACTATAACAAATATCTTGATGGATATGATCTGAATGAAATATACAGTCTATTTAAATCAAAGGGAGTAACAAAGCAAGATATTGAGAACCTTGCTAATTATTCCACTTTTTCAGAACAAGGATTAAAAGTTTCTACTGATCAGGAAGCTTTTCCTGTTATTATCTTTACCCCTGGATATTATTTTGGATTAAATGATATTTATTCTGCCTATATCGAAAACTTGGCTAGCAATGGATATATTGTTTGTGCCATTACCCACATTAATCAACAGATCTCGATAAAGGCTGCAGATAATCAAAATAATGCCTTGTACACAGCCAGGTCTTCTCTACCATTTTTACAATGGTGGTGGGTTGATAAAATCAATTTTAAAGATCATATGAAATCTAAAAATCAGGTTTCTATGAGTAAGTATTTTCTTAAAAGGTTGAAACGTTTCAATAGAGTTCTGAGAGCATGGGAAAGCAGTACTTTATTTTTTATTGATTATTTAAGAACAGCTAAAGCCAATCACAAAAGTGAGCTGTATGCGCGCATGAATCTTGATGAAATAGGTGCAATGGGACAATCTTTTGGTGGAGCTCTGGCAAACCATTTATGTGTATCATACGATTTTATTAAGGCCGGAGTTAATTTAGATTGCTTTCAGTTTGGTGAAGTAGCAAATACTTATACCAACAAGCCTTTAATGTTAATTGAGAGTGAGCAGCAAATAAAATGGAGAATTGCTAATGAGTATATATATAAGGACTATGATCATCTTGAATATGCTCGGATGAAGGGAGGAAAACACTTCTTATTTACCGACTTACCTTATTATAATGTAATTCTTGATGAAGATAAATTAGATGAACTTATAGGAGAAGTTGATGGACAAAAGGCTATCGAATGGATGAATTCTATAATTTTATCCTTTTTTGAAAAGGGACTAAAAAATGGCGACAAAGCTCATATGATTGAGCGTATTGATAACGACGAAATTTTGTATCAAAAATCAAACAAATGTATATACCTGAAATAGAACTAAAACCACAGTCTGACATAAAACGCTTTCAAGAGGAAAAGTTACACGAGTTATTACAATATCTAAGTGAAAATTCTGCATATTATCAACGTTTTTTCAAAATACATCAGGTTGATATTACTAAAATAAAAACCCTGGAAGATCTTCAAAGAATACCAACTACAACAAAAGATGATCTTCAAAATTACAATCAAGATTTTTTATGTGTACCGCAGAATAAAATCATTGATTACCTAACAACATCAGGTACGGCAGGTGATCCGGTAGTATTTGCCGAAACCGAAAATGATTTGCAGCGATTGGCTTATAACGAATATATTTCATTTATTTGTGCAACTGCAAAACCTGATGATATTTTTCAATTAATGGTTACCCTTGATCGTAGATTCATGGCAGGTATGGCCTATTACGAAGGGATTAGAAAATTAGGTGCGGGAGTTGTTCGCGTGGGGCCTGGTAATCCGGGATTACAGTTTGATACTATAGAAAGAATTAAACCAACAGCATTGGTAACAGTACCATCATTTCTTTTAAAATTAATTGAATATGCCGAGCAACACCATATTGATTACCAAAATTCGAGTATAAAAAAGGCCGTTTGTATTGGAGAAAGTTTAAGAAACGAAGATTTTTCGTTGAATACTTTGGGTCAGCGAATCAAAGAAAAGTGGGATATAGAACTCTATTCAACTTATGCATCAACTGAGATGGGCACAGCATTTACTGATTGTGAGTATGGTATGGGAGGACACCATCACCCAGAAATGATAATCGTTGAATTTTTAGATGATGATGAGAATCCGGTTCCTCCAGGAACTCCTGGAGAAGTTACTATTACAACACTTGGTGTTGAAGGTATGCCTTTGTTACGTTTTAAAACAGGAGATATATGTAATCACTTTGTTGATAAATGTAAATGTGGTAGAACTACCACTCGTTTAGGTTCAGTTATCGGACGTAAAAATCAGATGATAAAATATAAAGGAACAACACTTTATCCACCTGCTTTGTATGATGTTTTAAACGATATTGAGAATGTGGAAAACTACATGGTTTGTATTAGTAAAAATACCATTGGTACAGATGATATCGAAATTAAGGTAGGAACAACAAAACCGGGTGATGTTCTTAAAAAAGAAGTGAAAGATTGCTTTAGAGCTAAGCTAAGAGTAGCTCCAGATGTGACCTTTTATACCCCTGCAGAAATTTTAAAAATGCAGTTTCCTGAAATGAGTAGAAAACCAATAACTTTTGTTGATAACAGAAACTAGATTATGATTGATTTTGAGAATGTTTACGAGGAGATGAGGCCTTACAGAGATGAGGAGATAGGTGGTGCGATGAGTAGAATATTAAAAGAGCAAACTTTTTATCCCGTGCTGCAATATGTATTCCCCAATCGCTCTCTTGAAGAGTCCCTTATGGATATGAGTTCGATTAATAGTATTTATGACTTTCAATCCAAATTTAGTAAAATTGCGGTAGAAGAAGTTTTAAATAAAACAGCAACAAAATTTTCATATTCTGGTGTAGAAAATCTGGATAAAGAAACCTCGTATTTATTTATCTCAAATCACAGAGATATTGTTCTGGATAGTGCTATTTTACAATGTGTATTATTAAATAACGGACATAGAACTACCCAAATTACATTCGGAAGTAATTTAATGAGCAGTCAGTTTATTATAGATATAGGTAAAGTAAATAAGATGTTTACATTTTATCGGGGAGGATCCAGAGTGGACATATATCGTAATGCACTGATTCATTCTGCGTATATTAAAAAGGTATTGACCGAAGAAAAAGAGTCTGCATGGATTGCTCAGCGTGATGGTAGAACAAAGGATGGGTACGATAAAACACAGATATCATTGTTAAAGATGCTTACCATAAAAGAAAAGGATCACATTTCAGCTTTAAAAAAGTTTAATATCTGTCCTGTTTCTATTTCATATGAGCTTGAACCTTGTGATATTTATAAGGTAAGAGAACGACTTGCTGCAGTAGAAGAGGAGTACGTAAAAGAAAAAGATGAAGACTTCAATAGTATCCTTAATGGAATAGTAGGGACAAAAGGCAGGGTTCATATAGCCTTTGGTAAACCCATTAATTGCTTTATTGATGAGAATATAAAGGAACTTGACAACAGTAATATTCATCAAAAAGTATGCGATGAAATGGATAAGCAAATCTGGTTGAACTATCAGCTAAATGCATTTAATTATGTGGCATTTGATATTTTAAATACAAGTCAGCAATATTTTGGCACTCAATATTCAGAGCAGGATATTGATCGTTTCTATGATTTATTAGAGCAAAAAGTTTTTGAAGAAACAGATCAAATCCGAATAAAAAAACAAAAAGACGGACTGCTAAAAATGTATGCAGCTCCAGTTGAAAGTTATCTTAAAGTAAAATGTGAAGTTGAAGGGTAGTTGATTTCGAAACAGTTAATAATGCAATTGGAATTGTATGCATTCTCTTAGTTAAAAAGTATAATATTTAAATTTACTAAGTTAGCTTGCAATAGAATTAAGAAGAGGTATGAGTCGCAAATCTGTTTTGGAATATGAATCGTTTTTTATTTCAGTTTTTTACTGCTAGTATTTTAGCTCAGCGAGATATCAGTATTGATTATTTTTTAGAGTTGGATTACTTATCTAATAATCAAGTTCAATGTGTTTTTCAGTAATACAAAATATATGGAAAAGGGTTTTATTCTCTATGGTTGATTTACTTCCATTATTTTTCTGTTTATAGTATAGATATATCGATAAAATAAGGTATTCTTGTATCAAATAAGATTTTTTAACTAGAAATCCAGAGTTTCAAATTATGGCCCCAAAAAAGGCAATTATTATAGGTGCAGGTTTAGGAGGACTATCTGTAGCATCTTATTTACAAATGAATGGTTTTGAAACTCAGGTTTTTGAAAAACATAATCAGCCAGGAGGTTTGTGTACATCATGGAATAGAAATGGTTATTTAATAGATGGCTGTATTCATTTTTTGGTAGGCACAAGAAAAGGAGAATCTACCTATCCTTTTTTAAATGGACTAATAGATATGCAAAAACTTGATTGTGTATATCATGATAGTCATTTCAGAATGGATATTGGCCAAAAATCCATTACTTTTTATAGCAATGTTGATTTACTAGAAAAGGAACTATTAAAAAAAGCACCTGAAGATAAAGACCAAATACTATGGTTAATTAAAGGAATACGTAAGTTTTTATCTATTAAATTGCCGGTATCAAAACCCATTGAAATAATGGATGTGTTTGATAAAATGAGGGTAGGAAAAATGATGCTACCCTATGTAATAAAGATGATTAGTAGTTTTAGAGTAAGTAATAAACAATTTACAGAAAAACTCAAAAATCCTCATCTAAAAAAGGCTTTCCAATTTGGTTTTGTTGATGAACTGCCTGTCTTTTCAACTATGTTAATGTTAGTTTGGAGACATAACCAACAGATGGGATATCCTAAAGGAGGCGCAATACATTTTTCTTCTTTAATTGCAAAAAATTATATTGAATTAGGAGGTAAGATTGCATATAGGCAGGGCGTTTCTAAAATTCATACAAATAGTAATAAAGCTACAGCTGTTGAACTAGAAAATGGAGATGTACATCAAGCAGATATCATCATTTCTGCAGCCGATGGTAAGTCAACTATTTATAATATGTTGGGGGGTAAATATAAAGATGATCATATTATTGAGCGATATGAAACCTCAACATTTGAAACAATTGATAAAACGTTATATGTATCGATAGGCGTTAATAAAGATCTCTCAAATGAACCTCATAAAACCTATTTTCTGCTTAAAGATCCTATAGAAATAGATCAAAAAACAACACTGGATCATCTTGAATTTACTCATTATTGCTACGATGAGAATGCTGCCCCTGTAGGTAAGAGTTTAATTACAATGATGCCAGAGTCTTTAGATTGGGAATATTGGGTTAATCTTAGAAAGCAAAGTAAAGAAGCATATTATAAACAGAAACAAATTGTTGCAGATCGCTTAATTAAAGCTTTGGATGAACATCTAGGAGATTTTAAAAATCATGTTGAAATGATTGACGTGGCTACACCTGCAACTTATATTAGGTATACAAATAATTGGACAGGAGGACAAAATAGCTGGAAAGCAAAAAAAGAAACTGCTAAAAAGCCTAATGTATGGAAGATTAAAGGCTTAAAAAACTTTTATATGACAGGACAATGGGCTGGAGTTTCGGGAGGATTAAATTTAGTAATTGTTATGGGAAATCATTTAGCGCAAATGATTTGCAAAGATTTCAAGAAGCCTTTCTCTTTTAAACAGAAATCTTAAATGTGGTGTGTTAAAAGTCTATTTTCTACGTCAGAAAAAAGGATGACAGAATTAGTATAGCTGCATAAATGCTGCAACAATTAAAACTTGAGTTTAAATTTTAAATATATCTTTTGTAGTATTGATTTTACCTGTTCTTTACTTTCAATTTTATCACGATAGAAAAGAGCCATGAAGAAAAATACGACCATATTAACGCCAAACTGCCAATAAGTAGAGGCCCCAGGTTTTGGTGTTTGACCAAAATAGTGGATAGAATACAATATAATAAACGCTTGTATAGATGGGATGATGGTTGCCATCATTATCGCTGTATTTCTGTTTTGTATTAACTGGGTTATTTTTTCACAAACTCTGATGTTAAAACCACCCATTAATAAATTGAAAGAAAACTGTTTGAAAAAACTGTATAGAGCAGGATTAAACCCATGTTCGTAGTTAATAAAAAAAACAATTGATCCTGTTACAATACCGGATAAACTACCCATCAGGAAATTGATGTGTTTATTTAACCAGATAAACATTTTCCACAACCAATTTGATTTTGTAGAAGTACTTGTTTTCGTCATTTTTTTTGCGTTCACGCAGCAAAGGTAATAATTCTTATTAAACTGAATAATTTCACCCTTTTTGATCCTAACGGATTGCTTAATGCAAATTTATTATTTAATTGTCTTTTCCTTCAATGTCCATGTCGGTCTGTTCAATATTTTTATGTTGTTTTATAATGTATTCTTTAGGTGATACTCCATAATAAACTTTGAATGATTTAGAAAAGTGCGATAGGTTTGTAAAGCCTACAGCATAAGCCACTTCACTAATATTTGTTTTTTGAGTTGTTAACAAATAAGCAGCCTGTTTCATTCGTATGTTTTTAATTAGATCGCGAGCAGATTGGTTGGTGAGTTCTTTTAACTTACGGTGCATATGTACTCGGCTAATTCCAATTTCATCAGCTAAAACTTCAACATTTAAATCACTGTCTCCAATCTTGTTTTTAATAACAGTCATTACTTTTTGCAATAAAACCTCATTGTGCGATTCTTGCTCAATATTATCAATTTCCAGCTCTGCTTTAGGTTTTAATTTTTGATAAATTCTATTCCTGTTTTCAAGCATGTTATCAATAATTTTCTTTAAAAACTCAGTGTTAAAAGGTTTTATTAAATACATGTCGGCACCAGTTTCAATACCTTCATTTTTATCTTCTTCTTTCGATAATGCAGTTAGTAGAATAACAGGAATATGATTGGTTAAAATATTTGATTTAATTCTTTTACAGAAAGTAATCCCATCCATTTGTGGCATCATGATGTCGCTTATAATTAAATCAGGTTTTTCATCAATTACAATTGAATGGGCTTTTTGTCCATCTTCGCATGCCACAATTTTATAATAAGGAGATAATTCAGCCACAAGATAGTTTCGGATGTCAACTTCATCATCAACTACCATAATTTTAAAATGAGTTTTAGGTTTTGTTTTATTCTCTTTATCTGTTTTTTTACTTTGAGATTCATATGGAATTACCTTACCAGGAGTAGGTAAAACATTACTTTGTGTAAGCAAATCATCTTTGTGTAAGTGTTTATTTCCCAGAGGAAGCAAGATAGTAAAGATACTTCCTTGTTGATCTTTTCTACTAGCAACACTTAATTCACCTTTGTGCAAACTAACCAACGATTTTGATAAGTGTAAACCAATGCCGGTTCCTCCTGCATGACGAGTCTCTTCGCTGTTTGTCTGATAAAAACGGTCAAATATACGTTGCTGATCACTCTCTTTTATACCAATACCAGTATCACTTACGTCAATTTTAATGTATTCATGAATTGGCGATTTTTTATTAGATTGGGTTAGTTTAGAAATATTAATGTTGATGGAACCACCTGCAGGCGTAAACTTAAAAGCATTCGATAATAGATTAAAGATAACTTTTTCGAAATTAAGTGTATCAATCCAAACTTCTATATCAGGATCTACAGTATCAACTGATAGTTTTATATTTTTATGTTGAGCAAACGTTTCATATGAATTGGCCAATTGGTTAATGAAATTATAAATATTTGTAGATTGATATTTCATTAATATTTGACCTTTGTCAATCTTTCTAATATCCATCATTTGACCCACTAACCTAAGCAAACGATATGCATTTTGTTGCATGAGCTTATATAACCTCGCTGTTTTTGCATCAGGAGCAGTTTGTAATAATTTTTCCAGGGGATCAATAATTAATGATAAAGGCGTTTTAATTTCATGAGAAATATTGATGAAGAACTGCATCTTCATTTCATTTACTTTTTCAGACTGTTGATGTCTTACTTTTTCCATATAAAAAAGTACAATGGCATAAAAGAACAAGCCAACTAAAACAGTCCACATTACTTTTGCCCAAAAGGTTTTATACCAGGGTGGATATATAATAATAGTAAGTTCTCTTGGAGTTGAATGCTGCTCTTTATAAACCCCTCTGACATAAAATTTATAAATGCCATGATTAAGGTTAGTATATGTGGCTCTTCGATTTTGAGCATCTGTTTTATGCCATTCCAAATCAAAACCTTTCATTGTGTATTCGTAATTTACCCTTGCTTGTGTTGCTATTTCTGTAGATGTAAAGCCTAGAGTAAATACGTTGTCTTCTTCTCTAATACGAATGGTATCAGCCAACACTATAGATTTATTTAAAATGGTATGTTTACCTGTTTTATCACCAATCTTTATGTTCTTATTGGATAAAATAAATTCAGTTAGTACAACATCATCCAATTGATGAGTATAATTTAGATAATCTCTTTTTATTTGTGTTATTCCATTTATTCCACCAAAAAACAACTCATTATCCTTGGTTTTGGAAACCGCCATACGAGAAAATTCATTGGCTTGAATTCCATCGTGTGAATAATAATTTGTAAAAGATTCATCTTCAGGATTAAATCTCGATAGACCATAATGTGTACTTATCCATAATTGTTTATATTCATCTTCTGCTATTGCACAAATTGAGTTATTGCATAAGCCATTGACGGTATTGTATAATTTGGTTTCTAAAGTTTTTGGATCTAGTTTAACTAAGCCATCGTAAGTACCAATCCAAATATTATTTTCACTATCAGATTGAATACAATTAACCGTATTATTTTTTAGAAGTCCGTTTTCTTCGCAAAAATGGGTGAGTTTTTTTTCTTTTATATTGATACAGTATAGTCCAACATATGTTCCAAACCAGATTTTCTCATCTTTGTCAATAAATAAGGAAATAACCCATTGTGGAATTTGATTATTTAATGAATCAGGAATAGCTAAACCCGGATAAAATACTTCTTTTTTTATATCAAATCGTCCAATTCCATTTCCTAAAGTAGCCAAAATTAATTGCTCATTATTTAGTTTTTGAATGGCAGTAATATTATTGAACAAGTTATCTTTAGGTCTGTCAAATTTATCATTGTATGTTTTAAAATGATCAGTAGATTTATTGTAAACAATTAAGCCATTTATGTACCTCCCAGCCCATAAATAATTATTTGAATCGTTGTAGATGGTTAATATATTCTGGCCTAAAAGATTACCTGCATGATCTTTTAATGGCATGTGTTTAATTTTATTTGTAATACGGTTTATGTGATATAAACCATCTCCATCTGTGCCAATCCAGATATCCTTTTTACTGGCATCTATGCTTGTAATAGAACTCGATCCGATACTATTTTCTTTAATAGTACTATATCCATAGTTTACAAATATTTCTGGTGATTCAGGAATTAAGTAAACACCTTTTTGATAAATGCCTAACCAAATATTACCTGCGTTATCTTCAATAATATTATGTACTTTACTTTTCAGAAAGTCAAAAGATACATTTGAAGAGATATAACTTTCCAAAAGGTTTGTTTTTCTGTTTAATATTTTTAATCCAAAGCCATCAGTACCCACCCATAATCGATTTTTGGAATCGAGTAGAATATGCTTAACAGGTAGTGCTTTTTCATCTTTATTGGCGGAATAAATTTTTTCAATAGTACCGTTGTTTGTATTAAGTCGGGCAAGTCCACCGTTTAAAAATCCGACATAAATAAATCCTTTTTCGTCTCCACAAATGCAAGAAACTTCATTGCTTGGCAGAGAATTATTAGAGTTTGAGTCTTCTGTATAATGAGTTATCTCATCCGTTTCAGGATTATAAGCAATTAAACCATTATCTTTTGAGCCAATCCATAAAATATGATCAGAATCTTCATAAATGTATTCCAGAAGATCAGCATTTAAACGATTATTGATATTAAGTGGAATATTTGCTTTGTAAGTGTCTTTATCAATGTGAATTAATCCATTATCTGAAGTTGTTAGCCAAAGATCTCCACTCGACGCTTCTAATATACATGATATATTAATATGAATGGTTGGATCAATTACAGGAAGTTTGATTTCTGTAAGAGATTCTGTTTCATGACTATATATCTGAAGTGCATTTATCTGTGCAACCCATAGGTTACCCTTTTTATCTTCAGTAATAGCAGTGATAAAATTGTTTCTCAGTGAATTTTGCAAATTCGATTTTGCATAGGCTTTAAAGTTGATTCCATCAAATCGGTTTAACCCATCTTCTGTTGCAACCCAAATAAATCCCTGATGATCCTGATATAGTTCATTGATTAAACTGTTAGATAAACCATCGTTCGAATCAAAGAGCTTTTTCTTTTGTGAGAATACCATTATTGGTAAAACAAAAGAGAGTATGATAAGATATATTTTAAGAGACATGTTTTCACATTTTTTTCGCAAGTCCTAAAGTAGATAAAAATGTTAAAATTTTGGTCTGTTCGGCTCATTAAAGCAATAATGTAACTAATGGAAAAGGAAATGTTACAAATAGGATAATCACGGTAACGAAAAGAAAAACCATTGTAACTAGCAGACTACAGAGTTTTTTAGATCTGTTTTATATTTGTTTGTATAAATTAACGTATTTGAACACATTTTAATAATAAATATAATTAAGTGAAAATATTGTTAATGGTCTAGTGTTAATTTTAGCTTGTTAAATAATAAAATTTAGTCATGTATAGTAAATTTCTTATAGTATTCCTTTTGATTTCAACAAGCTTTGGAAATCTAATCTTTGCTCAGTCAAAAATTGATGGTTCCAAATTATGGTTTTCAAATACAAAGTTAAGTGCAGATCATAATATTCCTTGTCCAGACTATATCTACTTACCGAAAAATTCAGCGACTTACAATATTATAAAAAAGGAATTACAGGATAACCTAAATACATTATTTAGTAAAAATGTGAAGGTTACTAAAAAAATGAAATCGGGGACTTTGTGTGTTGGAACAACATCACAAAATAAGCTTACAACTTACTTCAATGAAACTGAGTTAAAGGAATTAGGGAATGATGGTTTTATTATCAGAACAGTAAAAAATAACAATATAATCATTATTGCCAATACGGAAATTGGGGCTTTATACGGAACTTATCATTATATAAGATTACTTCAGACTTCAAATTGCGAATTAGATAATATAAATATTGTGGAAGTTCCTTCATATGACAGAAGATTATTGAATCACTGGGATAATTTAAATGGAACTGTTGAAAGAGGGTATGCTGGGCATTCATTATGGCAATGGGATGAACTTCCAGGAACAATTAGCACCAGGTATGAAGATTATGCCAGAGCAAATGCTTCGATAGGGATAAACGGATCTGTGCTTAACAATGTTAATGCAAGCCCTGATATATTAAAAACAGAATACTTAAATAAAGTTTCAGCTATAGCAAAAGTGTTTAGACCATATGGAATCAGAGTTTATCTGTCTGTTAACTTCGCCTCACCTAGTGTAATTGGAGGTTTAGTTGATGCGAATCCAAAAAGAGAAGAAGTAATTCAATGGTGGAAAAATAAAGCAAAAGAGGTTTACACGTTAATACCTGATTTTGGAGGCTTTTTGGTGAAAGCCAATTCTGAGGGTCAGCCTGGTCCTAATGATTATGGTTGTACGCATGCTGATGGAGCTAATATGTTAGCAGATGCCTTGCAACCTTTTGGAGGCATTGTTATGTGGAGAGCTTTTGTATATAATCCCAAAGGTAATGACAGAGCTAAGCAATCCTATGATGAGTTTATGCCATTGGATGGTCAGTTCAGAAGTAATGTTATTGTGCAAGTTAAAAATGGTCCAGTTGATTTTCAGCCTCGTGAACCTATTAGTTCTTTGTTTGGACAAATGAAGCATACTACCTTAATGCCTGAACTTCAAATAACAAAAGAGTACTTAGGATTTTCGGATCACTTAAGTTATTTGGGAACGTTGTTTAAAGAATTTTTAGATACAGATACTTATACAGAAGGCAGAAATACAACAGTTGGCAGAGTTACAGATGGAAGTGTATTTAATGATTCTGTTACGGCGATTGCTGGTGTTGCTAATATAGGTTTAGATACAAATTGGTGTGGTCATCATTTTGCTCAAGCAAATTGGTATGTTTTCGGAAGATTAGCATGGAACAATCAGTTATCGGTAAGAGATGTTGCTAAAGAATGGCTAAAACAAACCTTTTCTCATGATGAAGAATTTGTGTCTTCTATGAGTCGTGTGATGATGCAATCAAGAGAAGCTGTTGTAAATTATATGACCCCATTAGGACTTCATCATTTAATGGGTTGGGGACACCATTATGGACCAGAGCCATGGTGTGTAATTGAAGGTGCTCGCCCGGATTGGTTACCAACTTATTATCACAAAGCAGATAGTGTTGGACTTGGATTCAACAGATCTTCTACAGGAACAAATGCCGTCGCGCAATATGCTGAACCACTAAAATCTGTTTATGATGATCCTAAACTTTGTCCTAAGGAATTGTTGTTATGGTTCCATCATTTACCATGGAATTATGAATTGAATAATGGTAGGGATTTATGGACGGAATTGTGTTATCGCTATAATTTGGGAGTTGAGCAAGCTCAACAATTTGAAAAAACATGGAATTCATTACAAAATAAGGTTGATATGGATAGATTTAAGGATGTACAACAAAAACTTGCGACGCAAGTTCGGGAGGCTATATGGTGGAGAGACGCCTGTGTTCTTTACTTTCAAACCTTTTCGAAAAGACCTATTCCACATGAACTGTTTACACCAGTTCATAAACTTGATGACTTAAAAAAAATAAAATTTAATTTACAACACCATAATTAGTTTAATTAAATATCAAATTATTTTTATGAAAAAAAGAAGTATACATTGGAAAGAAATAATAACTACATTATTTTTCTTTCTGTCGATACATTTTGCAGCTATGGCCCAAAATGTGACAGTGCAGGGAACGGTTAGCGATGTTAAGGGTGAACCACTACCAGGTGTGAGTATTGTTTTAACAGGTACAACACAAGGAACAATTACAAATTTTGATGGACAATATACAATTGAAGTTCCTTCAGATGCACAACTGACTTTTCAATTTATTGGTTTTAACAGTCAGGTTGTTCCCGTAAATGGTCAAACAACACTAAATATAACCATGGAAGAAGATGTGGTTGGTATTGATGAAGTAGTTGTAGTTGGTTATGGAACACAAAGAAAGGAAGCAGTTACTGGTTCTGTAGCAAATATGAAAGGTGAAGATTTGCGAAGTGTCCCAGCAGCCAATGTTTCTCAGTCATTACAAGGTAGAGTTGCAGGGGTCCAAATGCAACAAACATCTTCAAAACCAGGTTCAGTGATGCAAATTCGTATTCGAGGTACTCGTTCGTTAACTGCAGATAATGATCCTTTGGTTGTATTAGATGGAATTCCATTTGCAGGTTCTATTGCAGATATTAATCCAAGTGACATAAAAAATGTGGATATATTAAAAGATGCTTCTGCCACAGCTATTTATGGATCGCGTGGTGCAAATGGTGTGCTTTTAATCACCACTAATAAAGGTTATAAAGGACAAAAAGCAACTATTTCTTATAACGGATACTATGGTGTAAAGTCTGTTATTAAGTATGATATGATGAATGGGGATCAATTATCAGCACTAAGAGTTGCTGCTAATAAATATAGTGTTTTAGGAACTGATGAAAAGGAAGGAACCAATACTGATTGGCAAGATGAATTATATAGACCTTCAGCTGTAACCAGTCATGATGTTTCAGTTTCAGGAGGTAGTGAAAAAGGGACATATAGTGGAGGAATAGGATATTTTAAAGATGAATCACCAATTCCATTACAAGATTACGAACGAATTTCTTTACGTGCATCTATTGATCAGGAGATTGGTAAATATTTTCGTGTTGGATTAACTACCACTAGTAATTATTCTACTACCAATGGTGGAAATTTAGGTTTGTATAATACATTATCGATGTCTCCTTTAGCTGATAAGTATAAAGACGATGGTAGTATAGATAATATTATATCCATGCCTTTAGATAACACATGGATGTATACAGAAGAAACTCTAAATGCTCTTGACGATAAATATATACATCAGAAAAGAGAATTTGGAACATACAATAATATATATGGAGAAGTTAAGATTCCAGGCGTAGAAGGATTAAAATATAGAGTTAACCTGGGCTTAAATTTACGAACAGAAAATCTTGGTGAATATACTGGAATGGGTGTTTTTTCAGATAACGTAGATAAGGTGTCTGAAGCATCTATTAATAATTCATTAAAAACAAATTGGGCTATTGAAAATATTCTTACTTATGACAAATCATTTGGTAAGCACAATATCAACGTTGTTGGTCTGTATTCTGCAGAGGAAACCATGTATAATAAATCAGCAGCTAGTGTGAAAGACATTCCTGCTGATCACTTTCAGTTTTACAATTTGGGTGTAGCTTTAGGTGAAAAAACTATCAAGTCTGATGATCAGGATTACTATAAAAAAGGATTGATTTCATATATGGGTCGTGTTATGTATTCATATGATAATAAGTATATGATATCAGCGACATTACGTTCAGATGCTGCCTCCGTTTTGGCTCCGGGACACCAATGGCATACATATCCTGCAGTAAGTGTTGGATGGAATATAAAAAATGAATCCTTTATGCAATCATTTACAGCTATTGATGCATTAAAACTACGTGTTGGTTATGGAGAAACTTCTAACCAGGCAATTGATCCTTATAAAACCTTAGGTAAATTATCGGAACAATTGTATAGCTTCGGAGGAGAGCGTGTAACAGGTTATAATGTGTCTGAAATTCCAAACCCAAGTTTAGGATGGGAGTATTCTAAAACTATGAACTATGGTGTTGATTTTACTTTGTTAAATGGAAGGTTATCAGGTACAATGGAGTATTATGTTACCAATACTAAAGATGTATTGTTAGATAAGCCATTACCTTCTACTTCTGGAGTTTCTACGGTAACTACCAACGTTGGTGAAACACAAAATAAAGGTTTTGAACTTTCTTTAAACGGTACTATAATCGATAATAAAAATGGTTGGTCTTGGGATGCTGGAATTAACCTATATGCAAATCGTAATAAGTTAGTAAAATTAGCGTCAGGAATGACTGAGAATACAAATAACTGGTGGTTTGTTGGACATCCAATAGATGTTATCTATGACTATGAAAGAATAGGTTTATGGCAAGAAGGTGATCCATATAGGGAAGAACTTCAGGGTAGCGATACTCAACTAGGTGATATAAGAGTTAAGTATACCGGAGATTATAAGGAAGACGGAACTCCTACCAGAGCTATTAACGAGTCTGATAGACAAATTATCAACATGGAGCCAAGTTTTGCTGGAGGTTTCAATACGAGAGTAGCATACAAGGATTTTGACCTGTCATTAGTTGGTTCCTTTAGAAGCGGAGGTAAATTGATCAGTACATTACACTCATCTGTAGGTTATTTGAATATGTTGAGTGGACGTAGAAATAATGTTGACGTTGATTATTGGACGCCAGAGAACACAAATGCCAGATATCCAAATCCAGAAGGAATTAAGAGTGGTGATAATCCAAAATATGGTACTACGTTAGGTTATTTTGACGCTTCATATGTAAAAATTAGAACGCTTACGTTAGGATATAACTTTACAGGTGGTAACTGGGTGAAAAATGCAGGAATTAGTAAGTTGAGAGTTTATGCAACAGTTACAAATCCTTTAGTAATGTTTTCTCCTTTTAAAAAGGAAACAGGCCTAGATCCTGAACCAAACTCTTATGGAGATGAGAATAGTGCCACAACAGACATGTACAAAAAGCGTATTTTAACTGTAGGTACTAACACTCCAACAACAAAAAACTTTTTAATAGGACTTAACTTAACATTTTAATGATAATAGAGATGAAAAAATTTAATATAAAAGCAGCTATTGGAACGGTTTTAATGGCCGCATTCCTATTGTCTTGCTCTGATATTTTAGATGAGCAGCCTCGAAGTAAATATGAACCCAGTTATTTTAGAACAAATGCAGGTGTTCAGGCAGGTCTTATTTCATTATACGAGAACCTAAGAGATATTTATGGTCAGGCTTATTACTATAATACCTTAGAGACAGGAACTGATGAATATACTTACGCAGAAAGTGCTGATGATAACTTTAAGGTTATGGATATGACTGGATTAGTTGAACTTAATGGTGATGAAAGTAGATCGGATGTGCTTTGGGGCGCTTGTTTAAAGAATATTAATACTGCAAACGGAATAATTGAGAATGCTGAGGCAGCAGGTTCCTTATCAGAAGCACTTATTTCTGAGGCCAGATTTTTTAGGGCATTTGATTATTTTCAATTGGTTCAAACATTTGGTGGAGTGCCTTTGGATTTAGGTTCAGGAGAATTGAAATTTAATTCAAATCCAGTTTCTGTAACAACTCGTAATACAGTTCCAGAAGTATACACAAGAGCTATTTTTCCTGGATTAAAAACAGCTGTAGAAAATTTACCTACTGTTGGACGTGTAAAAGGAGGTGTTACGCAAACTTTGGCTCGTTTAATTTTATCTAAAGCATATCTTACTTATGCGTGGTGGTTAGAAAATCCAAATAATATTGCAACTTATCCGGAAACAGATAGAGTAGATCCAGATGGTCATGATGCAGCGTGGTATTATCAACAAGCCTATGAAGTTGCATCCAAGGGAATTGCGGAGCCTGGGGATTTTCATTTAATGGAAACTTATTATGACGTTCATTTAGGTAGTAATGACAGAAATGCTGAAGTTATGTTTTATGCTGATCGAGATGAGTCAAGCGAAGAGTATAATGGATCTAGTTTAACATATAGTGGTGCGGGTACTGGAGATAATTGTGCCGTGTGGATGGTTACATGGAATTACACTAATATTAGAAGTACAACTACCTCTGGTGGGGATTACACCTTTTCTTCGGTACAGCGAGAGGCCGTACAGGAATATGGCCGTCCATGGACTCGTATGGCACCAACAATTGGAGCTATTAAAAATACTTTTTCAGATAAAACAAATGACTCTAGATACGATGGAACATTTGTTACAACTTATACTTCTAATTGGCAAAAGAATCCTGATTCTAAAGATGTTGAAGAAGTTTATAATGCAAATGATCTATCTGTAGGGATGAATCAACCTATTCTTACATTTTTACCTGAAGATATAGATGGGATTACCTATCCAAATACAAATGCTGAGGATATTAGTGGTTGTGGTGCAGGTATTATTGCTGGAAGATCAGATTATGTAATTGCTCCTAGCGCAATTAGCAGATTGAGATATCCTGGTTTATGGAAACTTGGAACTTACCGTACAGATAATGGTGATGGTTTAGGATCGCCTAATGGAGCAAGTACTCGTCCGTTTAACATTGCTAAATTTTCTGAGTTATATTTTATAGCTGCAGAGGCTGCTGTAAAAGGTGCGTCAACAGCAAATGGAATGACAGCTAGACAATTAATTAACGAAATCAGAGGTCGTGCCGGTAAATGGCGTTATGATAATCATAATCGTACAGAAAAAATACAAGATAACAGTCAAGCAATGAAGGATGCTACACCTGAAACTATTACTATTGATTATATCTTGGAAGAGCGTTCTCGTGAATATTTTGGAGAAGGTTACAGATGGTTTGACCTGATAAGAACTCAAAAGTGGGAACAAGTTGCTTCAACTTATCAAATTTGTGGAAGAGGTAGAGGTGATCATGAAATAGAAACTTTTAATAGAACTATTGAGAAGTATTACTATCTGAGACCAATTCCTCAAGGTGAATTAGATAAAATGGAAATGACTCAAGCAGAAAAGGATGCGCTTCAGAATCCTGGATATTAGAATAAAGTTCTTTAACTAACTAAATATTATGGAGTAGCTACAACACAAATGTAGCTGCTCCTTTTAAGTTCAAAACTAAATCTCATCTGAATAAATAATTATATGATATAGTTCTTTTTTAAAAGAAATTATAACTGTTAATACTAGTTACTCAACCTATTGAAAAATTTATTCGTGCTAACCTGATTTTAATACATTATAAAAACACACATATCACATTATTTATAGTGGAATAAGGAATAAAGAGAATATGGGGTTCTTAAAAAGCAAAAAGTATTAATCCACTGATGTATGAATGATAATTAATAAATGTATTTACTTGGTTATTATAGTAAAAAGTTAATAAGATAAAATAAACAAAATGTCAGATTCTTCAGAAAAAATTTCAATTGTTGAAAAAATTGGATATAGTTTGGGAGACCTTGCTGCAAACCTGATTTTTCAAACCTTAATGGCTTTTATTGCCTTCTTTTATACTGATTTGTATAAGATTCCTCCGGCAACAGCTTCAGCAATTATCTTTTTTGGAGGTATGTTTGGAGCTTTTTTTAATCCGATAATGGGAATGATTGCAGACAGAACCAATACCAGATGGGGGAAATTTCGACCTTGGGTATTGTGGACAGCCATTCCTTTTGGAGTTTCTGCTATATTGGCATTTACTACACCAAATTTTAGTATGACAGGTAAAATTATATATGCTTTAGTAACCTATATTGTGCTTATATTGGTGTATTCAGCAAACAATTTACCTTATGCTTCGCTTAGTGGCGTAATGACTGGAGATATGGGAGAACGTAATAGTATTTCTTCCTATCGATTTACTGCGGTTATGATTGCACAGTTTATTATTCAGGTGATCTTGTTACCATTGGCTTTGATTATGGGAGATGGTGATAAAGCTCTTGGTTTTGAAAAGGTAATGACCACATTTGCAATTATAGGTACCGTCTTTTTTATCATAACTTTTTTAACCACCAAAGAGCGTGTGGTTCCAACTGTTGAACAATCTTCTTCTGTAAAACAGGATTTGTCAGATTTGTTTAAAAATAGACCTTGGATTATAATGTGTGGGGTTGTCATATTAATTTTCATTACTGTTTCATTAAAAGGGGGGATGTATGTCTATTATTTTGAAAATTTTGTGAATAATCAAGATTTGAATAATTTTTTAAGTGAAACAGGGTTTTATAGTTTTATTGATGGTTTAAATAGCATGTTTGTTAGCATGGGCCTACATGGTTTCCAGTGGCCTAAAGAAGTTGCCACTTCAGGATTTAGTTTATTCAATGCTCTGGCTACCATTTTTATGATTATAGGAATTGGGTTCTCTAAAAAAATGGCAGATAAATACGGGAAGCGTGATGTATTTAAGTATGGTGTTTTTGTTTCAGCATTATTTCAATTGTCATTTATTTTCTGTAGTCCACATGCCGTTGGAGCCATTTTTATTATCCAAATACTTCACGGATTAAGTTATGGAGTTACAATTCCATTATTATGGGCTATGATTGCAGACGTGGCAGATTTCTCAGAATTAAAAAATAACAGGCGAGCTACAGCTATCATATTTTCAGCAATGATATTTGGATTAAAAGTAGGGTTGAGTATTGGGGGCGCATTAGTAGCTGCGATTTTGGGCTGGTTTGGTTATGCCGAAACGTTAGCTGTTCAAGCTGATATAACAATACTTGGAATTAAGCTATCAATGAGCGTGATACCTGCATTAACATTCTTTTTTTCAGTGGGACTTTTGTTTTTCTATGAAATAGATAAGAAGAAAGAAGTTGAGATAGAAAATGAATTAACAAAAAGAAGAAATGCAAAGATTAATTCTAAATTAAATTAATTTTTGAATATGATCTAGTAATATTTTTAATACAAAAAGAGGAAAGCTGTCCAAACCATAAACAGCGATTTTCTTCCTGTAAATTATTCAAAATAGCCCGCTATGCTTTAGCAAATATTCCTTGAAACTCAATATTTATAAGCGATTTGAGCCATTAATTTTATATCGAACTCAGGTTATTAAGATAATAACAGACGGAGCATGAAAAATATGAATTGAAGTAAAAAAGTAATTTATTTTGGTATAACAGTCAGTGAAACAGCATATGATTTCTATTATGGATATTTAGATTCGGAAATTGTTCCTATTAAACTAGGTTTGAAAGCTTCTTTGTTAAATATTTCTTTTAATAAAGGTTTTACCGTAACATATATTGGCATGTATCAGAGTTTAAATAAGATGCCATCCAAGTCTTTCGCTGATTTTAATTGGTTACTTTATGAAAACGGTTAACAATAGGTTTCATCAAAATTAGAAAGATAATATTGGTTTAGATTTGCTTTATGTATCGGGTTGAATGCGTTTTTAGCTCGATACTTAATCATTAAAAGAAAGTTTATATAATGAAATTCCTCGTAGAAAATATTTTATCCCAAAGAAGTTTATTAAGATATCCTTTTTTAGCTATTTTGTTTGTTTTTATACACGGATGTACTATAGTTACCGAAAATAAGGAACATATAGCTAAAAATGTTGAATATCTGACATTTTCAAAGGAGACAGAATGCTTTACCGTAGCTGATTTGCAACAGGTGGCTCCAATTATTATTTCAGAATCGGATTATTCTGGAGTAAATAAAGTTGCAGCATTATTTCAAAACGATATTCTCCAGGTTACCAACCAAAAACCTCAGTTACTTATCGATTCGCTTCCTGATGTGAATCAGATTATTCTTATAGGGTCAATTGAAAAGAATTCTTACATCAAACAATTGGCAGATAGAGGTAAAATCAATAGAAATGAAATTATGGGGAAATGGGAAACTTCAGTCATAAAAGTTTTAGATAATCCATTTCCAAACATTAAAAAGGCATTAGTTATTACCGGTAGTGACAAAAGAGGTGTCATTTACGGAATGTTTGATATTTCAAGAAAAATGGGGGTGTCACCTTGGTACTGGTGGGCTGATGTGCCAATAAAAAAACACAAGCAAATTTTTATAAAAAAGGGAAGATATAACTTTGGTGAACCCAAAGTAAAATACAGAGGAATATTTTTAAATGATGAGGCTCCTGCGTTAACCGGTTGGGCTGACGAAAAGTTTGGAGGATATAATCATCAGTTCTATGATAAGGTTTTTGAACTAATTCTACGATTAAAAGGGAATTATTTGTGGCCTGCCATGTGGGGATCTGCTTTTTATGATGATGACCCAAAAAATGGTGAATTGGCAAATGAATACGGTATTGTAATGGGGACTTCGCATCATGAACCTTTAGGTAGAGCTCATGCGGAGTGGAAGCGGTATGGTTCTGGATCATGGGACTATTCTAAAAACAAAGAAACTCTTGATAAATTCTGGAAAGAGGGAATGCAACGCATGAAGGATTGGGATAAAATTGTAACTGTTGGCATGCGTGGGGATGGGGATGAAAGTATGAGTGAAGAAACCAATACAGAATTACTTGAACGTATTGTTGCCAATCAGAGAAAAATTATTGAGGAGGTTACCGGTGAACCCGCAGAAAAAACACCTCAATTATGGGCGTTGTACAAAGAAGTTCAGGAATACTACGATAAAGGAATGCGTGTTCCAGATGATGTAACCTTGTTACTTTGTGATGATAACTGGGGAAATGTAAGAAGACTTCCAGACATAGATCAGCCTGAAAGATCAGGAGGTTATGGCATGTATTACCATTTTGATTATGTAGGAGGTCCAAGAAATTACAAATGGTTAAATACCAAAATTATTCCACGAGTTTGGGAACAAATGCATTTGAGTTATAAATATGGTGTTGATCAAATATGGATTGTAAATGTGGGAGATTTAAAACCCATGGAACTACCTATTTCATTTTTTCTTGACTATGCATGGAATCCTGAAAAAATGGGAATTAATGAAATGCATCAATATACTACTAAATGGGCTCAGGAACAGTTTGGGGAGGAGAATGCTGAACAGATAGCCAATATTTTAAACTTGTATACAAAATATAACTCTCGGAAGACACCTGAAATGCTTTATTCAAATACCTATAGTTTAACGAACTACCGAGAGTTTGAAAGGGTGTCAAATGACTACAAAAGTTTAGCTCAAAAATCTGAAGAGTTATATAATTCATTACCAAATCAACAAAAGGCAGCATATTACCAATTGGTTCATTTCCCTGTATTAGCCTGTTCAAATTTGTATGAATTATATTACACACATGCGTTAAATATACAGTACGCTGAGCAAGGAAGGAAGCAAACAAACAAACTAGCTCTTAAAGTAGAAGAACTTTTTACACGGGATGCAGAGCTGACCAATTATTTCCATAATGAATTAGCTGATGGTAAATGGAATCATATGATGGCTCAAACCCATATTGGATACACCTACTGGCAACAACCTGACATAAATAGTATGCCTAAAACATCTCAAATTGAATTACCGGATAAAGGATCAATGGGAGTGTGGGTTGAAGGATCAGATGTCTATTGGTCTTTTAATAATCAACAAGAACTAAATTTACCTGAATTTGATAATATCAATGATCAGCATTTTTATTTCGAGATATTTAATAGGGGAAAAAAGAACTTCGAATTTGAAATATTAGCAAAAGATAGCTGGATAAAAGTCTCTGAAAATAATGGAATAATTGAAGATCAAAAGAGGATAGTTGTGAATATTGATTGGTCAAAATTAAAGAAAGGTAGTCATTATTCTAAACTCATTATAAAATCAGACAATCAGCCGGATGTTGAGATTTTAATCAATGCTATGAAAGTTGATAAAAATCAAGTTGTAAGAGGATTTGTAGAGCGAAATGGTTATGTGAGTATGGAGGCCAATCACTACACTTCAAAACTAGATAATCATGGTATTGAGTGGAAAGTAATCCCGGGATTAAGCAGAACGGAATCCGGAGTTTCTACTTTTCCTGTTACAAAATCATTAAACACAGAAGTAACATCTATGCCTACCTTAAATTACGATTTCTATTTATTGCATGATCCGGAAAATGAAGAAGTAGAGTTGTCGTTATATTTATCTCCTACACTCAATTTTAAAGGAATGGACGGCTTACATTTTGCAGTTTCTGTAGATGATCAGAGCCCCATAGTGATTAATATGCATAAAGGGATGGATGTTCCTGATTGGAAATATCCGTATTGGTTTAATAGTGCAGTGGGTAATAATGTTATAATAAAGAAAGTTAAGTTGAAGGTTAATAAACAAGGACCACACACATTAAATTATTACATGATAGATGGAGGAGTAATACTTCAAAAGTTAGTTATTGATAATGGTGGTTTAAAAGTGTCTTATTTAGGCGCCCCGGAATCCATAATAGTAAATGATTAGATGCAATAGATAAGAATGAAATTGACATCAAATAAAATATCTGTCAAAGAAAAAATAGGATTCAGTTTAGGAGATCTAGCCGCGAACTTGATCTTTCAGACACTGATGACGTTTTTGGCGTATTTTTATACTGATGTATATAAAATAGAACCCACGGCGGCTTCAAAAATAATTTTTATCGGAGGTATGATTGGTGCTTTGGTAAATCCTATAGTAGGTCTTATTGCTGATAGAACAAAATCTAAATGGGGAAAATACAGACCGTGGGTTTTATGGACATCGATACCATTTGGAGTGATGGCTATTTTAGCATTTGTTACCCCCCAGTTAAATTTCGAAGATAAAGTTATTTATGCATTAATATCTTATACTCTACTTGCGGTAGTGTATTCAGCTAATAATGTTCCCTATTCAGCGTTGGGGGCAGTTATTAGTGGTGATATGGACCAGCGTAATAGTTTGTTTTCTTATCGATTTGTTGCGGTTTTAATAGCTCAGTTTATCGTTCAAACGTTACTGTTACCATTGGTTATGATATTAGGTGATGGAGATAAAATCAAGGGGTTTGAGAGTGCTATTGCAATTTTTGCACTTATTGGAGTTGTTTTATTTGTTATTACTTTCTACACTACTAAAGAACGTATAAAACCCATTGATAATCAAAATGTAAATTTGGTATCCGATTTTAAAGCCCTTTTGCATAACAGACCTGGAATTATTCTATTTATTGTAACGATTTTTGTGTTTATTTCATTGGCTCTGAAAACAGGTATGTATGTATATTATTTTAAACATTACCTGAGTGAGCCCCATATGGCTAAGTTTTTAAACGATATAGGTTTTAATACTTATGTTGAAGGATTAAATTCGTTTTTTAAAGGGGTGGGACTAATTGGATTTGAATGGCCTGAGGATACCGCAGCATCTGCTTTTGGCCTTTATAATGCAGTGGGCATTATTTTAATGTTAGTTGGAGTTGTGAATTCAAAGAAACTTGCAAATAAATATGGAAAAAAGGATGTGTTTTCCACAGGTTTGTTATTGTCTGCGTTCACACTTTTTCTTTATGTGTTTTACGATTCGGAGTCCGTAGGTTTAGTCTTTTTCACTCAAATATTACATGGATTTTCTTATGGAATAACAATTCCCTTGTTATGGGCAATGATTGCTGATGTAGCTGATTTTTCTGAGTGGAAACATAATCGACGCGCCACTGCGTTTAGTTTTTCTATAATGATATTTGGATTAAAAGTTGGTTTAAGTATTGGCGGAGCTTTGGTGACCACTTTGTTGGCTCGTTATGGGTATCAGGAAGTTTTGATCTCTCAAAATTCAGAAATAAATACTGTGATAAAAATGTCAGTGAGTATATATCCTGCTGTTATATTTATGTTAGGTGTATTGTGTTTGATTTTTTACGAGATAAATAAAGGGAAAGAGATAGAAATTGAAAACGAATTAAATAATAGAAGAAAATCAATTCATTAAATCAGAGATCGAATGAAACTTAAAGTTATGTTTTTTATGCCTTACTATCCTTGCTTTTATTAGGTTAGGTTTAAATGGAGTCTACAACCGATACTGAATCTGTAAGTGCAAAACTGAACGATAAATATGATGATCTTTTTAAGATGTTTGAAAAGAATAGAGATAAGATAAGTAGAGCTATGCTATGGGGAGTAAATGATGTTCAGTCATGGATGAATAATTAGGCAATACATGGTAGAACCGATTACCCATTGTTATTTAATAGAGCTTGTTAGGCTAAACCTGTTGTAAAAAATTAATTAGTGAACAATTATTTTTCACTTAAAGAGGAATGCTAAGATCTGACAAATTGACAAAAATGTTAGAGAACGAGATTGTTGTTTAAGTAAAGTATTCTACCTCAGTAGAAATAGATTTACGCACAAGAATTTTTTTTGAATGTATTATAAATCACATATAGTTAAAAATTTATTACATATGAAAGAACCAAGATATTTAGTAGATCATTTATATACTGCAGATCCTGCAGTACATGTGTTTAATGGTAAATTATATATTTATCCATCTCACGATGTAGAATCCGGAATTCCAGAAAATGATAATGGTGATCATTTTGATATGCGCGATTATCATGTGTTCTCAATGGAATCAATGGATGGAGAAGTTATTGATCATGGCGTAGTTCTGGATGTAAAAGACATTCCATGGGCAGGTCGTCAATTATGGGATTGTGATGCTGCATGTAAAGATGGAAAGTATTATTTGTATTTTCCTTTAAAAGATCAAACCGATATATTCCGAATTGGAGTAGCGATTAGTGATAAGCCGGAAGGTCCTTTTATTCCTCAGGAAGCTCCAATGAAGGGAAGTTATTCTATTGATCCTTGTGTGTTTGAAGAAGATGGAAATTACTACATGTATTTTGGTGGATTATGGGGTGGCCAGTTACAACGATATAGAAATAATAAGGCTCAGGAGTCAGGCGCTTTTCCTGCAGATGATGCCGATGCGTTGTGTCCTAAAGTGGTTAAAATTTCTGACGATATGTTAGAATTTGCTGAAGAGCCTAAAGACCTGGTTATATTGGATGAAAACGGTGAACCTTTAAAATCCGGCGACAATGATCGTAGATTTTTTGAGGCTTCATGGATGCACAAATACAACAATAAATATTATTTTTCCTATTCAACAGGTGATACCCATAAGCTATGTTATGCAACGGGTGATAGCCCTTATGGTCCATTTACCTATCAGGGAGTTATATTAACACCGGTAGTGGGTTGGACTACTCATCACTCTATTTGTGAGTTTAAAGGTAAATGGTATTTGTTTCATCATGACTGCGTTCCGTCAGAAGGAAAAACCTGGTTGCGAAGCTTAAAAGTGGTTGAATTAGAATATAATGAGGATGGCTCAATTAAAACTATAGAGGGTATAGTTAAATAGTTTTTTGGGATATATACGATCTCCTCGCCCCGGATTTGTTGTTTCTTCTTAAAATGAGTAATAAAGTTGGGGTGATATAATATGTTGTTTATTGTAAAAGGCGATCATATTTTAATAATACAATGTAAATCATATATCTATCAATAATTGTCTAATGTATAGGTTATCTTATTTTATTTTTGTTGTTTTCCTGTTGAGTCCCATTTTTTTATGGGCTCAACCTTCCGGAGGTCCTTATGGTCCAGTTCGCAAAAGCTATGAAACTCCAACGATTTCGGGAAGATTGTTTTATGTAGCTCCCAATGGGAAAGCTGAGGCAGATGGTTTGGAATTAGCAACGCCAACACTATTTAAAAGTGCTTTGAAAAGGGCTGTTACAGGGGATGCTATAATCATGAGGGGAGGAATTTATCGAACAGGTAATTTAATTTTTAATCAGGGTGTGATCATTCAGGCCTATAAAGATGAAAATCCTGTTGTTAAAGGAACTAAAGTTGCCACCAATTGGGAAAAGCTGGAACATGGCTTGTGGCGTACATCGTGGGAATATTTGTTTCCTTCAGAACCTCAGTCGTGGTGGCGTCGATATCGGCATGGGAGAGATATTCCTATGCATAGGTTTAATGATGATATGGTTTTTGTGGATGGTAAATTTTTGCAATCTGCTGGATGGGAAGGTGATGTTGATGAAAATACCTTTTATATAGATTATAAGAATAAGCATATTTACATAGGAACTGACCCTACTGATAAGCAGGTTGAAATAACTGCTTTTTCAAGAGGTTTGGTACGAACAACAAAGGAGGTTTACGGTAAAAAATCAGATGGGAAAGGTCCGATTGTGCGAGGTATTGAATTTACACAATATCCATTTCGAATTATTGAGGTGGAAGGTTATTATCCCGAAGGTATTTCAAGTGATTCAGAGCATGGTAATGATGTAGTAGGAACTACTTTTGAAGATTGCAGCATGTCTTATTGTGCCAGAATAGGAGTTAATATTATTGGAGATAGTTTGGTTTTTAAACGTTGTAAAGTTTCGGATACTAGCACTGAGGGATTATATGTGGTGAGTTCGGATGATATACTCATTGAAAAAAACATCTTTACCAGAAATAATATAGAAAATTTAGAAGGTTATTATCCTGCTGCAGTAAAAATATTTAACCAATGCTATAGAGCTACATTCAGAGATAATTTGGTTATTGATTTACCTCAGTCAAACGGCGTGTGGTATGATGTAGGTAATGTGGATGGTGTTTTTATTAACAATTACCTTCAGGGAATAGGAACACCAAGTAATAAATTTACAATCAATAGTGTTTATCCAAGTCGAAATGCATTCTTTTTTGAAATATCAAAAGGTGCTATTTGTACAGGCAATGTTTTTAATAATTGTGATCATGGCACCTTAATATTAAACAGTAACAATGTTAAAGTCTTCAATAATACTTTTGTAAATAGTTTGCCGGTTATCGGTAGAGATGGACGAAGTGCGCAGGGGGATCATTTTGGATGGCATCCGAGCACGGGTCCGGATGTGGATGAACGAACGGGGCATGAGTTTGTAAATAATATTGTGGTAAATTCAGATCAATATAGCAGACCTATGTTATTTGTTTCTCAGCCTGAAAGTTTATGTAAAAAATTAAAAGAACCGGCTATTTTAAGAATGTCAAATAATTTGTGGATTAGTACATCAACAGAAAATCAGGAATTTTATGTACTAGATGAAAATTATGTAGAAACAAACTCTGCATATAAATCCTTGGACGATGTGGAGAAAGTATATCCAAAGTATGGTAAAAATAGTAGGGTGTTAACGAAATATCAGGGACCATTATTTAAATGTATAGAATTAGGTGATTTTCATTTGAATTCAGATTTTAATACGAAAGTCAGGGGAATGAAGCTGCCTGTTTATATAAAAGACTATACGAAAAAGGGAGATAGTAAAAATCCGATGTATATTGGAGCTTATCAAGCTAAATAGAGATAATAAAATATAATTAACTTGATAATATGAATCAAAAAAATCTACAAATTATTTCTCTTTGGAATTAAGTTTTTGATTTTTGAGGTAGTGTGGTCCTTTGTCTTAATAAAGCTCCCAAAGCTTATTTAACGTGAGTTCGATTAAATTATAGGTCGAACTCACATTATTACTCACATCAAACGAAAAAGAATCTCTTTTTATTAATCGCAATTCTAATTGTGAACTCGTGTAATCAAAAAGAGAATTAGATAAAAGAGACAGTAGCGGTTATTAAGGAGATTAAATCAGACCAACGTAGGAGGGTAATCCCAAACAGTATAGGAGGGTAATCCCACACAGTACAGGAGGGTAATCCCAAACGGTATAGGAGGGTAATCCCATAAAAAAGCCGATGTAAACATCGGCTAATTATAGAGCAGCAATCTCTTATACTGTAGCAGTTAATTCAACCAGTAAACTACCTTTTTTAAGGTATCCCCACTGCTAAGTAGGTCATAGTTTTTTGACGAAGATGTGTGATATTTGTTTAGCGCTTGGGAGCTATAGTTTTAAATTCTGAGGTAAAAGATCTGCAAGTTTGTTCACCTTATAGGTAGGGATTATTTCAAGCACCTTTTTCAGCCATTCAAAGGGGTTTACATTGTTCTTTTTACATGTAGCAAAGAACGAATAGAACATAGCTGCCCGTTCTGCACCTCGGTTAGATCCAGCGAACAGATAATTCTTCCTGCCGAGTGTGATTGGGCGAATAGCATTTTCGGCAAGGTTATTATCTATTTCCAAATTGCCATCGTTAAGATAAGCCAATAAATTATTCCAACGTTCAATGCAATATGCGGTGGCCGTGCCCAACGGAGATTTGGGATTGGTAGATTTATAGGTTTCCACCATCCATTTCCCCAGTTCGTTTATCAATGGCAACGATTCATCAAGCCTCAGAGCGTGACGTTCCTTGGGAGGCATGTTCTGTTCCCGGGCTTTTCGCTCCACGGCATAGAGTTTTTGGAACATTCCCATGGCATATTCTGCTTGTTTTTGATCATATGGCAAGGCTTTCTCAAAATATCGGCGTGCGTGGGCCATGCAATTGACCAGGGTTATATCCGGATTCTTTGCTGCAATCAGATCATATACTTGGTAGCCATCGGTCTGAAGATAGCCTTTGAAGTTTCCAAGAAGTTTTTTCGGGCCTTCCCTGGATCTTCCGGTGTTATAATCGAAGAACACCATTTTTTCTAAAGGGCTGTGATAAATCCAATAATATCCCCGGTGCGTTTTCCCTTTCTTCTGTTTATCCAGAACGGGAATTGGGGTTTCATCGGCCTGTATATAACCTTGCGCGAGTACCCTGTGCTTTAAAACATCGTATAGTGGTTCAAGTAAATTGCTGATGCTTTCCTGCCAACCGTTGAGTGTAGATGAAGAAAGTTTTATGTTCTCCCTTTTGAAACGCTCTATTTGACGGTAAACAGGCAAGTGATCCACAAACTTGTCGACGATGACCTGAGATAGTAGACCGGGACCGGCGATACCTTTTTCGATTGGAAAAACAGGGAGTTCCGCCATTACGCCTTTGTAATCGACATTGTTATCGTCTATTGACTTGATGTATTTGGGACGGATATAACGCTTGATGAACAGCTTCGCCGGAACCAGTTCCAGTTGGTCGGTCACTTCTTTTCCGATGCATTTCATCCCGAAAGTGTCCTCCTTCGGTTCCAATATAATTTCTTCTACCGGTAAGTGTGATGGCAAAGGTAAGCGCCCGGGATGCTGCCTCTTTTCTTTTGTACGCACATAGTTTATTGTCTGCTGTTCTTTTTCAGGTGCTGCCTCCTCGGGCACGTCAAAAGGTAAAGAAAGCTGCTTGTCATCAGCATCGTGAACGAAACGTTCACGTTTTGTTCCATAAAGCAAGCGGTTCATTTGATCAATCTGGAACTGCATTTTCTCCATTCTGGATTGCATCTGTCCCATCGCCGACTCCATGGAGTTGATGAGCCCTTTCAGCTTTTGATTTTCTTTTTCCAGCTCGGAAGCCTTGTTTCCCAGTTCCTTTGACATATTTCGAAACTACGCAAACACGGGCATTTACCAAAGAAAAACCAACCGTTGTTATCAACAAAATTAAGGTTTGGAGTTGATAAATATTTTTGTTGGAATACCTTATTTTACAGGTGTTTCGGGAGGCAGATATCGCTTTCTTTGTTGTAGGTTTTTAATAGATAATCCGTCTACTATCATTACAATTTGGGCATAGCTCAGAGTAATACTTCCCACTGAAGTGTCATATCTGGGAAGCTCAAATGTTCCTTTCTCCAGGCGCTTGTAATAAAGTAAGAACCCGGAGCCCTGCCAATGCAGCAACTTAATCTTATCTCGACACTTATTGATGAAGATAAAAACGTCTCCATTCTGGGGGTTGCTGTCCAGATGGTTGCGAATCAGTCCCGACAATGCATCAAAGCTTTTGCGCATATCAGTGGGCTGGCTGTAAAGGTGAAATGTGTTTTCTGTTGATAGTGCGAACATAGTTTATAGGCTTATCAGTTTTTTCAAAAAATCAGGACTAACAGTTTCCGGACACTGCAACTGGATACCGTTGGGAAATAATAAGCACAGCTGGTTTACCGCTTCTTTTTCTTCAGATTCTGGAACTGACTTTATATTTACCGGAATAAAACCCGAATCAGATTTAACTTGAGATTTACTTTCTTTGAGCCTTTTACCCCACGCCTGAAATGTGGAATAAGCTAATCCATGTTCTTTACAATATTGTTTTTGTGGAGCATCACCTTGTTGCCATGCTTCGTAATGAGCAAACATCTCTTTGGCTGTATGTCTTCTTGAGTTTTTCATGCACCAAATATATCCTCTTCAAATATCTAATAGAAGACGAGCTTAGTAGTGCGGATACTTTTTAAGGGTTTTGTTTTTATAAGGAATCATTCTTACTTCAACAGAAAAAGTACCTTTGAGTCCTTCGGGGGCAAAAAACATTAATTCCGAAGGTTTGTTTTTAATAATTTGCTTAGCTTTTGTCTCGGTACCATCTTGCGATATAAAAAAGATTCCTTGCTGAGCATCCTCTTCGTTAAATTTTAGCAGACTTCCTTTTATAGATGCTACCTGACCTGGAGTAAAGCTCTCGTTTACTATGCTGTTTTTTAAATCAGTAAACTTTTGTAAAACAGGTTGTGGTGAAGTAATTTCAATCTTACGTAAATCAATGTTATTAATGGCTTCAGCAAGTCTGCTTCCGGCATTCAGATTTAAACGAATAGCGTGTCGGTTTTTGTCAAAACTGTCGCTTGAGTTTTCAAAAATTCCAGTTACACTAGGCTGTACCTTAAAAAGTTCGGTGTTTACATTATTTCCGTTAGAAATAGCTTCAACAATAGCATAGTTAAACTCTTCAATTACAGAAAGTGCCTCGGCTTTGGTAACAGTAGAACCTTTGCCAATCATTTGTTCTACAATTTGTTCAGTGTTAATGGTTTCGTTTTCGGTTACAACGCCCATGTAGTCGTTAGGGTTGTCGGTTAAATGGTTTGGGATCAATCCGTATCTTAACGGCATAGCTTAAAAATTTAGTTAAAAATAAAAGACCCCTCCATGCCCTCATTAGCGAAGTAGTTTATTTTATCCGGAAATATGACCAGCCGGAGGGTTATCTCAATTAAAGTGTTGTGAATATAACATTATTTTTTTTAGAACGCAATATGTAAGTAGTTAAATAAAATAACGGATATTGTTATTGCTGTATAATAGGCCTGTGAATGTCTAATATTTCTTTCTCCAATAAGCGTTGAAGAAAAAACTGTTTGAACGGAGTGAGTTTTTTTCTTTTAGCGTAGGGATTAGACTTTAAGCTAATTTATGTCAGTGGCAACGTTAATTGTTTACTTTTTTGAGCTGTTGCAAAAAAAAGTAAAATCCGTTGGCTTGAGATATAAGAGAGTTGTAAATGAGAAAGTATATTTTTCTCCGGACAATAGTGTTTTTGATAAGTACTTATTAAACGCATAATAAGCCTTTAAGTATCTGCCATAATAAATAAAAATCCTTGATTATAATTAGTTAAATAGGTTGTATGTATTATTTTTTAAGTAAAATAAATACCTATAAATTATGAAATAGCTTTGCCACTCATTTACTTGAATCAGTAACCTATTAGAGGTATATTCAGGAATTATTAGGTCAAAGTTCATCCAAAACCACAGAATTATATACTCATATAAGTAATAAATATTTACAACTTTTAAAAAGTCCATTGGATGACTTGTGTTTATAGAAAAATGGTTATATTGGCCGTTATGAATAAAAAACAAAAGCGGGATTATGATCGTTATCCCGATGTTGGTATTCATGCAAAAAAGAGTTCTACCATTAAATTAAATTATTTTGAAAAATAAAGATTTAAAAATTGGATTAGCCTTTTCAGGTGGAGGATTTAGGGCTTCATCTTTTGGTTTAGGAGTTTTATCATTTCTAAATGAGATAAGGATTGGAGATTCAAATTTACTTTCAAAAGTCTATGCCCTTTCTACTATTTCTGGTGGGACTATCACAGGTGCTCGTTATGCTTTAGGCATTAAAAATAAAGAATCATTTAATCATATTTATTGGTCAATTTATGATTTTATGTCAGAAACGGATATTGTCAATTTCAGTTTAAATAATTTAATATCTAAAAGGGAGGATAATGATTCTAGAACTAAGAGTTTAATTACAGCCTTTGCAGATGTGTACGATAATTGTTTATTTGATAAGGGAAAATTTGGCACGATTCTATCTGATTCGAATCCAATTCATTTAAAACATATTTCTTTCAATGCAACAGAATTTGACAATGCTTTACAATTCAGATTTCAAAAGACAGAAAGGATTGATAATACGAAAGATGTAGAGCCAGATAAGGGCATTATTGGTAACTACTATTATAGAATACCTGAAGAAATAGCTAAAGAAATTAGGTTGGCTGATATTCTGGCCGCATCATCTTGTTTTCCTGGTGGGTTTGAGCCCATAAACTTCCCAAATGACTTTGTTCTAAGTGAAAAAATACAACTATCAGATTATTTTACTAAAAATAAATTTCCTGTTGGTTTAATGGATGGTGGAATTGTCGATAATCAGGGAATAGAGCCTCTTTTGTTAGCGGAGCAAAGGATGAAGAAAGATAATCCTGATAGAGAAAACACTGACGAAAATGAATTTGACTTACTAGTAATATCGGATGTTACAAGCCCCTATATGCAAGGGTTTAAAAAAAGTAATGAAAGTAAACTAAATTTTTGGAGAAGATTAAATCTTAAAAGATTAATAATCTCAAATTTACTTATACTACTAAGCTCATTGGCTGGCTTAGTATATTCTATAAATACAAATATAGAGATATTGAGTGTACTATTTACAGCAATAATTACAGTAAATCTTTTGCTATATTTTGTATTAGTTTTTATTAGAAAGCTCCCCCTTAGTTTTCAAGTTCCTGAAGCATTTCTGAAACCATTTCAAAAACTTTTAAAAGTTAAGTTCTCAGTGTACGAGAACATGATTCTTAATCGTTCTAATTCATTGTTAATGATGACTAGTGAGGTTTTCTTAAAGCACATCAGGCGACTTAATTACAACAGAATCTATCAAGATAGTTCTTGGAAAAATAGACGAATCATGAATGCTGTATATGAACTAAGGACTGAGGAAGAAAAACTGAAAACTAGAATCAAGTCTGGCAAACTTAGTAAAGAGCTTATACCTTCACCTTCCATCCAAAGAGTTGCTTCAACAGCGTCAGCCATGGGAACAACATTGTGGTTTACCAAGGAAGAATTAGAAGAAAAAGATATGTTGAATTCAATTATAGCCTGTGGTCAATTTACGATGTGTTGGAACCTTTTAGAATATCTTCAGAAAATCAAAAATGATTCTGAAAATACGAATGAAAAGCATTCGGAATTATTAAACCTTGAAGACCAACTTATGGAGTTCTGGAATAAATTTAACGATGAGCCATTATGGCTAGTAAATAGTATAAAAAGGTAATTATATGGAAATATTAGCCAAACACACTCGGTTTAGAGCATACCAATTAAAATCAAAAGGTTCTTCTTTCTCTTATTGGGGTGGGGCTAGATTCGTTTTAGGCGAAGCTCGATATAATGATGATAATAAAAATTCAATTTAGCATGAATTGAAAAGTTGCGGTAAGGGTGCTATCTTTGTTCTACCAACTTAAGGGGGTTAGTTCAACAATGTGTCATACGTAATGGCGAGGCGATTTGGTAAATTTGAACATTGGAGTAATTAATAAACAATGTTGTGGTTTAAAAATGAATTGCCTTGAAATCCTGCACTACGCATATTCGATCCTGATTAGTAGAAATATGAATAAAAATTTAGACAGAATGAAGCTTGTAAATCGATTGATATTATTTTTAGGAATTTTGGCAATTTCGAATTCGTGTATTACAAATTCTAATATCGATTCTAATCAAATCTATAGCCTTATTGAACAAGATAATTTCTTTAAAGCAAAAGAAGTTTATTATAAAAATAAGGGGAATCTTACTAACCAAGATCAACAATTTATTGAAGCGGTTTTAGATAATGCTTTCAATGAATTAGAAAAATCGGATGAAAAAATTAATTCACTGATTAATCAAAAAAATAGTATTCCAGAATCATTACAAGTTAAATTGTATGAGATAAAATATGATAATGCAGTTAAAAAATACAAATATAAAGAAGCGAAAAATGCGCTGCAAACACTTTTGGGATGTTATAAAAAAATTCTTGAACCTGAGAAAATATCCGATTTTGAAAATAGTTTAAAAATATGGACTGCGCTTGAAAATACACCACCTCAGAAAGTGGATGTCCAGGATAAGACAACTATCAAAATGAAAAAAGATATTGCAGGATTGAATACTTTGGAAATTTCAGTAGGTAAAGATTCGACCAATTTTATTTTCGATACAGGAGCAAATTTATCAACTACTATTCAATCAGTTGCAAAACAATTAAAAATGAAAATAATTCCAGTTGATATAGAAGTAGGAACTATTACAGGCTCTAAAGTCAAGGCAGAATTAGGCATCTGTGATAAACTTAAGTTGGGGAATATTAATCTATATAATGTTGTATTTTTAGTATTATCAGACGAGGCGTTATCATTTCCACAGATGGAATATCAGATAAATGGAATTTTAGGTTTTCCTGTAATTGAAATATTAAAAGAAATCAAAATAACCAAAAATGGTTATTTTATAGTCCCTAAAAATAGATCAACTTTTTCTGAGAATTCCAATATGGCAATGAATGGATTAATTCCATTAATATATATAAATAATAAACATTTCACATTTGACACAGGTGCTGACCACACAATTTTATATGAAAAATTCTATTTAGAAAATAAAGAAAGTATTGACAAAAAATATCAATCAGAGAATATTAGTTTTGGAGGAGCTGGTGGTAAAAAAGAATTTAAGGGTTATGAAATTGATTATACTTTTAAGATTGGAGAAAATGAAGTATTCATCGAAAATATTAATTTATTGAAAGAAAAAATTAATGATGATGAAACTGGTTATGGAAATATCGGACAAGATTTAATAAAGAAATTTGATACATTGATTCTCAATTTCGATAAAATGTTCATCAAACTTGAATAAAAAGTACAGCTGCCAACACTTAGAATATAATCAATCACGAAGAAAGGAAGATTGTCTCAATAAGGAAGAGAGTGATTAAATATATTCGTTATTGAACGTTACCTGAAGAAACCAACTTTATTATATATGGGGATTATAAGTTACCTTATTTGATTTTGGTAACTTTTGTCATTATATCCTTACTTATTTTTCTACGCTACTTGATAGCACTCATACTCATAAATGAGTTGTTATGCTTTAAATACCTTAGTATTATTCTGAATTTACCTAGTTGTAGATAGTCTCTAAGGGTCTGAAATATCAATTTTTAGCATCAAAAAATATCAGGGAATTTCAATATCAAATAAAAGAAAAATAATCAAATGTTAATTTTTAAAACGCAGTAATACAGGTATTTAATAAATGATTTATTTAGAATTGTTATAAAAACCAAAAAAAAGTTTATAACCTTATAATAGTATATAATACTATTATTATATTTGCAACGTATATGTATTATGTGGGAGATAAATACAACAGACACTCAAGGTATTTTGTAGCTGTTGACTGTGTAATTTTTGGTTATGAAGATGGAGATTTAAAGTTATTGCTCTATCATCGTGGTTTTGAACCAGCTAAAGGTAAGTGGTCGCTTATGGGAGGATTTGTTGGAGAAGAAGAATCGTCGGATACAGCTGCCCGTCGCATACTTCACAATATTACTGGTTTGGATGATATTTTCCTTGAACAAGTTCAAGCATTTTCTGAACCTCAAAGGGATTCGGAAGATAGGGTGGTTAGTATTACATATTATGCCTTGATTAGAATTGATCAGCATAATTCGGATAAAGTTAGGGAAAATGGAGCCCACTGGTGGTCTATGAAGTCCTTGCCTCATCTGGTTTTCGACCATCAGGAGATGGTGATGAAGGCGCTAGAAAAACTGCAGGTTAAAGCAGAAATGGAATTAGTTGGAAGTGAATTGTTACCAGATAAATTTACTTTGTTGCAATTAAGAAGATTGTATGAAGCAATATTTCAAATAGAGCTTGATACAGGAAATTTTCGAAAAAAAGTATTGTCGTTAAAAGTTTTACAGCGTTTAGATGAAAAAAATACAACAGAGTCCAGACGCGGTGCTTATTATTTCAAATTTATCGAGGGAGCAAAGGTTCGTCCTTTTGATAGGATTGTGAAAATTTGACTTTTTTTTAACTGTATGATAGTATAAAGTACTATATAAAATAAAAGAAATTTTAATATAGAAATGATACGACCCGAAAATCAGAAATATACAATATATTATTTTGAATTTTAGCGGTTGTGGTAAAATCAGTGTAATTATGAAAACTATAGATCAATTAGAAGTTTGGTTTGTAACAGGAAGCCAGCATTTGTATGGACAAAAAACCTTAGATCAGGTTGCTGAACATTCAAAAGAAATTGCAGCCGCATTTGATGCATCTTCAGAAATTCCTGTTAAAGTTGTTTGTAAACCTACAGGTACAGGTTCTGCTGAGATACATACAATTTGTAAAGAAGCTAATAGTGCAGAAAATTGTATCGGTATTATTACCTGGATGCACACTTTCTCACCTGCTAAAATGTGGATTCATGGACTTAAAGAATTAAACAAGCCATTACTTCACTTACACACTCAGTATAATAAAGAGATTCCTTGGGATGAAATCGATATGGATTTTATGAACTTAAACCAAAGTGCCCATGGAGATAGAGAATTTGGTCATATTACAGCGCGCATGCGTTTGAATCGCAAAGTTGTAGTTGGTCACTGGCAAGATCCTAAAACAGTTGCTAAAGTAGCTGGTTGGACAAGAGTAGCTGCTGGTTGGGCTGATTCTCAAGATATGTTAATCATTCGTTTTGGAGATCAAATGAATAATGTAGCTGTAACAGATGGTGATAAAGTAGATGCTGAAAGAGTATTTGGTTACCATGTTGATTATAGCCCTATTGCTGACTTTGTAAAAGTTCAGGATAATGTTAGTGACGAAGATGTTGCTGCTTTAGTAAAAGTTTACGAAGAAGAATACGATCTTGCTGAGAACTGTAAGGAAGGAGGAAAAGATCGTGAACAAGTTGTAAAAGCTGCTCGCATTGAAATAGGATTACGCAGATACCTTGAGGCTAAAGGTGCAAAAGCATTTACTACTAACTTCGATGATTTAGAAGGAGTAGATCAGTTACCTGGATTAGCTTCTCAGCGTTTAATGGCTGATGGTTATGGTTTTGGTGCTGAAGGAGACTGGAAAACTGCTGCTTTATGTCGTACAATGTGGTACATGGGACAAGGTTTACCTAATGGATGTTCTTTCTTAGAAGATTACACATTAAACTTTGATGGTGAAAATAGCTCAATTCTTCAGGCTCACATGTTAGAGGTTTGTCCTTTAATTGCAGACCACAAACCTAAATTAGAAGTACACCCATTAGGAATTGGTGGTAAAAACGATCCAGCTCGTTTAGTATTTACAAGTAAAACAGGGCCAGGTGTTGCCGCAACTATTGTTGATATGGGAAGCCGTTTTCGTATGATCATTAATGCAGTTGATTGTATTGAATCTAAAAAGTTACCTAAACTTCCTGTAGCTAGTGCACTTTGGATTCCACAGCCAAACTTTGAAGTTGGTGCTGCGGCATGGATTCTTGCTGGTGGAACTCATCACACTAGTTTCTCATATGATTTAACGGTTGAAGATTTATTGGATTATGCTGAAATAGCTGGTATTGAAGCTGTAGTAATTGATAATGACACAACTATTCCGGCGTTCAAAAAAGAACTTCAGTGGAACGACCTTTATTATCACTTAGCAAAAGGAATTTAATATTTATTTAAAATATGGCGTATGAGGTATCATACGCCTGAAAAAATCAAAACATGGTTACTTTAGATTGGATTGTAATTGGAGTCTTTTTTGTTTTGCTAATTGCTATTATTGTATGGGTAGTTAGTCAAAAAAATTCGAATTCCGAAGATTACTTTTTGGGGGGGCGTGATGCTTCCTGGATTGCAATTGGAGCATCTATTTTTGCTTCTAATATTGGATCCGAACACTTAATTGGACTAGCCGGAGCTGGTGCCTCTAGTGGTATGGCAATGGCGCATTGGGAAATCCAAGGATGGATGATATTGATATTAGGATGGGTTTTTGTGCCTTTTTATTCTCGTAGTATGGTATTAACAATGCCTGAATTTTTGGAGCGTAGATATAATAAAGAATCCAGAACGGTATTATCTTTAATTTCCTTAGTTAGCTATGTACTTACTAAAGTTGCAGTTACTGTTTATGCAGGAGGATTGGTGTTTCAACAAGTTTTTGGTATTGAAGAACTTTGGGGTATTGACTTTTTCTGGATATCTGCTATTGGTTTAGTAATTTTAACAGCTCTTTATACCATATTCGGAGGTATGAAATCTGTATTGTATACATCGGTATTACAAACACCAATTCTTTTAGGAGGATCTTTAATTATTTTAGTGCTTGGATTAAAAGCAGTAGGAGGTTGGGAAAATGTTCTTGAAATTTGTGGTGCTACAAAAGTTAACGAATACGGTGATAGTATGATTAACCTTATTCGTGATAATGGTGACCCTGATTTTCCATGGTTAGGAGCTTTAATTGGTTCTGCTGTTATTGGTTTTTGGTATTGGTGTACTGACCAGTTCATTGTTCAAAGGGTTCTTTCCGGTAAAAACGAAACTCATGCTCGTAGAGGTACAATCTTTGGAGCATACTTAAAATTATTACCTGTATTCCTTTTCTTAATTCCAGGTATGATTGCATATGCTATGAGTGCAAAGGGTGATGTAATGTTAAATGGACAACTATATGTATTGCCAAGTGCCGATGCAGCTTTCCCTTCATTAGTTGCTCAATTGTTGCCTGCTGGTGTTAAAGGTCTTGTAGTTTGTGGTATTCTTGCAGCACTAATGAGTTCGTTAGCTTCATTGTTTAACTCATCAGCAATGTTATTTACTATTGACTTCTATAAAAGATTTAAGCCAGAAACTCCTGAAAAGAAATTGGTTAAAATCGGACAGATTGCAACCGTTGTTATCGTTACATTAGGTATCCTTTGGATTCCAATTATGAGAAGTATCGGTGATGTATTGTATGAGTATTTACAAGATGTTCAGTCTGTATTAGCTCCGGGTATTGCTGCTGCTTTCTTAATGGGTATTACATGGAAACGAGCATCTGCTAAAGGAGGTTACTGGGGACTAATGTCTGGTTTTATAATTGGTATTACTCGTTTAGGAGCTAAAGTGTTTTATAATTCATTCCCTGATGCTGGAGATAGCCTGTTTAAAACTGTTTTCTTTGACACAAATTGGTTATTCTTCTGTGGATATATGTTATTAATTTGTATTGCGGTTGTTGTAATTGTAAGTTTAAATACAAAAGCACCTTCTGCAGAAAAAATCCAAGGATTGGTATTTGGAACTTCAACTCCGGAACAAAAAGCAGCTACTAGAGCAAGTTGGAATGTTTGGGACGTTGTTAATACGGTTATCATTTTAAGTCTAACCGTTAGCTTCTATATTTATTTCTGGTAAAAAAATAGAATATGTTAGAGCAATTAAAAGAAGACGTTTTTAAAGCAAATCTTGATTTAGTAAAACATGGACTAGTTATTTTCACTTGGGGAAATGTAAGTGCTATTGACAGAGAAAAAGGTTTAGTTGTAATAAAACCTAGTGGAGTTGATTACGAAGTAATGAAAGCTTCTGATATGGTTGTGGTTGATTTAGATGGAAACGTGATTGATGGAGATTTAAAACCTTCGTCAGATACACCTACACATCTTGAATTATATAAAGCTTTTCATGAAATTGGAGGTGTTGTACATACACACTCTACCTATGCAACTGCGTGGGCTCAGGCAGGAAAAAGTATTCCTATCTTAGGAACTACACAGGCAGATTATTTCTATGGAGATGTTCCTTGTACAAGGTCTATGACTGAAGAGGAAATTGCAGGTAACTATGAAAAAGATACTGGTACTGTAATTATCGAAGCATTCGAAGGACGTAATCCTTCTCATGTTCCGGGTGTAGTAGTTAAAAATCATGGTCCGTTTTCATGGGGTAAAAATGCCGATGACGCAGTGCATAACGCAGTTGTGTTAGAGCAAATTGCTAAAATGGATTTCATTGCATTTCAGGTAAATCCTAATGCAGATATGAATAATCACCTTACAGAGAAGCATTTTAATCGTAAGCACGGTGCAAATGCATATTATGGACAAGGTAAATAATTGATGAATAGGGATGGGATTTTCTTTTTAAGTAATTAATCAGAAAATCCCTTTTAAATCAATTGAAAATATTCTCGTTATTGCCTTTGATTATATGCTCAAAAAGGCAAAAAAATATTTTATAAAGATCCTGTAAACAATCTCTTATATGAGATAAGTACGTAATCAGGATATATAATACTTCTTGACAAAGATAGATCAATGGAAAATCAATATGTAATTGGATTAGATTATGGTTCAGATTCAGCAAGAGCCTTAATCGTTGATGTGAATACAGGTGAAGAAATGGCTTCATCAGTGAAATATTATCCACGTTGGATGGATGGGAAATATTATGTTCCTGCACAAAATCAATACCGTCAGCATCCTAAAGATTATTTGGAAGTAATGGAAGCTACTATTATAGAGGCGTTAGCTAAATGTGATGCTTCAGTAGCTCAAAATGTAGTTGGAATTTCTTTTGACACTACAGGTAGTACACCTGCGTTAACAGATGCTAACGGAACTCCATTAGCGATGTTACCAGAGTTTGAAGAAAATCCTAATGCAATGTTTATTCTATGGAAAGACCATACTGCTGTTAAAGAAGCAGATGAAATAAATGAACTAGCACGTAAGTGGGATGTAGACTTTACTAAATACGAAGGAGGTATCTATTCTTCAGAATGGGTATGGGCTAAAGTGCTTCATACATTACGTAAAGATGAGGCTGTTAAAGGTGCAGCTGTATCCTGGATTGAATATTGTGACTGGTTACCAGCTGTATTAACAGGAAAAACTGCGCTTAATGAAGTAAAAAGAAGTCGTTGTGCTGCTGGTCATAAAGCTTTATGGCATACAGACTGGAATGGTCTTCCACCAGAAGAGTTTTTAGTTGAACTAGGACCTGAATTAAAAGGTTTACGTGAGAACTTATTTGAAGATACATATACCAGTGATGAGGCATTTGGAACTTTAACTGCAGAGTGGGCTGAAAAATTAGGCCTATCTACAGATGTAGTTATTGGTGTAAGTGCATTCGATGCACACATGGGTGCTGTTGGTGCAGAGATTGAAGCAAATACTTTTGTTCGTATCATGGGTACATCTACTTGTGATATCATGGTATCTCCAGAAGAAGAACTTGGAAATAAATTAATTCCTGGTATTTGTGGGCAGGTTGATGGTTCTGTAATTCCAGGAATGGTTGGACTTGAAGCTGGTCAGTCAGCTTTTGGTGATGTATACGCTTGGTTTAAAAATGTATTAGCATGGCCATTACAATTCATTGAGGATAAAGATCAGGCTAAAGCTATTGAAGATAAAATTATTCCTGCTTTATCAGAGGAAGCCACTAAAATTCCAGTTGAAGAATCAACTGTTTTAGCTACTGACTGGTTAAATGGACGTAGAACACCAGATGCTACTCAAAATGTTAAAGGAACAATTACTGGATTGAACCTAGGTTCTTCTGCTCCACGTATTTTCCGTGCATTGGTAGAAGCTACCGCTTTTGGTTCAAAAGCTATTGTTCAACGTTTCTTAGATAATGGCGTAAAAGTAGATCAGGTTGTTGCGATTGGTGGTGTTGCAAAAAAATCAGATTTTGTAATGCAAACTTTGGCCGATGTACTAGGTATGCCAATTAAAGTAGCTCGTTCTGAGCAAAGTGTTGCGTTAGGAGCTGCTATGTTTGCAGCAGTGGCTTCTGGAGCACATAAAAATATTGCTGAAGCTCAAAAGGCTATGGGACAAGGTTTCGAGAAAGAATATGATCCTATTGCATCTAATGTTGAAGCTTACAAGGCAATCTATGATAAGTATCTTAAGTTAGGTGCTTTCACGGAAAAAGAATTATAGTCAATTTTTATGTTTATTATGGGGGAAATAAGCTTCATTTCCCCTTTTATCTATCGTAAAACAATATAGAATGATTATCGGATTAGCTTCTGATCATGCTGGTTACGACCTAAAAGTAAAGGTTATAGCGTATTTGACTTCTAAAGGTTTAGAAGTTAAAGATTACGGAACTTATTCTGCTGATAGTTGTGATTATGCAGATTATGCGCATCAATTAGCTGCAGCTATTGAAACAAAAGAACTTAAAGTAGGTTTGGCTTTTTGCGGTAGTGGTAATGGAATAAATATTACGCTTAACCGTCATAAAGAAGTTAGATCAGCTTATTGTTGGCAAACAGAGATTGCTGCACTTGCTCGTCAGCATAATGATGCCAATATTTGTACTATTCCGGCTCGATTTATAGAGGAGGAAGACGCCTTTAAAATTATTGATGTATTCCTGGCTACAGAGTTTGAAGGCGGCAGACATCAAAAGCGAATTGAAAAAATAGAATTAAAATAAAAATAATAAGTAAACAAAGACATTGTTATGGCATCTATTAGTGTAACAGACAGAGCAGCAGATAATATTAGAATATTAGCTGCTGCAATGGTTGAAAAAGCAAATTCAGGACACCCAGGTGGTGCAATGGGAGGAGCAGACTTTATAAATATCCTCTTTTCTGAATACCTTAACTATGATCCCAAAGACAGAACTTGGGTAAACAGAGACCGTTTCTTCCTTGATCCAGGTCACATGTCACCAATGCTATATGCTCAGTTGGCTTTAACAGGTACTTACAGCATGGATGAAATTTCTAAGTTTCGCCAATGGGATAGCCCAACTCCCGGACACCCAGAAGTGGATTTTGCAAGAGGTGTTGAAAATACTTCAGGTCCACTAGGTCAAGGTCATACAATGGCTGTTGGTGCTGCTATTACTGAGAAATTCTTAAAAGCAAGATTTGGAGATTGGATGTCTCATGATATTTATACATTCATTTCTGATGGTGGTGTTCAGGAAGAAATTTCTCAGGGAGCTGGTCGTATTGCAGGTTATTTAGGTTTGAATAACCTTATTATGTTCTACGATTCTAATGACATTCAGTTATCTACAAAAACAGATGCAGTAACAGTAGAAGATACTGCTAAAAAATATGAAGCTTGGGGATGGGCAGTTATGACTATTGATGGTAATAACGCTGATGAAATCCGTAAAGCCCTTGATGCTGCCAAAGCTGAAACAGAAAAACCTTTCTTAATTATTGGTAAAACAATTATGGGTAAAGGTGCTGTTAAAGAAGATGGTTCATCATTCGAAAAACAAGTTTCTACTCACGGACAACCTTTATCTGCTGCAGGTGCTTGTTTTGCAAGTACTATTAAAGCATTAGGTGGCGACGCTGAAAATCCATTCCAGATTTTTGATGATGTTGCCGCAATGTATGCTGAATCTCAAGCTAAAAAAGCGGAGTATGTAGCAGCTAAAAAAGCAGAACAAGCAGAGTGGGAAAAAGCAAACCCAGAACTAGCAGCTAAATTTGCAAAATTCTTCTCAGGAGAGGCTCCGGAAATTGATTATAGTGCTATTGAGCAAAAAGCAGGATCTGCAACTCGTGCAGCTTCAGCTACAGTATTAGCTGCTTTTGCTGATCAGGTCGAAAACATGATTGTTTCTTCTGCTGATTTAGCAAACTCAGATAAAACAGATGGTTTCTTAAAGAAAACCAAGGCTTTTGAAAAAGGAGATTTCACAGGTCAATTCTTACAATCAGGTGTAGCTGAATTAACAATGGCTACAATTGCGAATGGTATGGCATTACATGGTGGAGTTATCCCTGTAGTGGGTACTTTCTTTGTATTCTCTGATTACATGAAACCAGCTGCACGTTTAGCTGCGTTACAGCAATTGCCAGTTAAGTATGTTTGGACTCACGATGCATTTCGTGTAGGAGAGGATGGACCAACTCACCAGCCAATTGAGCAAGAGGCTCAAATTCGTTTAATGGAGAAGTTGAAAAACCATCACGGAGCAAACTCTATGTTGGTACTTCGTCCTGCTGATGCTGAAGAAACAACTGTAGCATGGGAAATGGCATTGGAAAATACTACAACTCCATCTGCTTTAATTCTTTCTCGTCAAAATATTGTTAACCTACCAGGTAGTAACTACGAGCAAGCTTTAAAAGCTAAAAAAGGAGCTTATGTTGTTGAAAAAGATGCAGACACTCCCGATGTAGTGTTATTAGCTAGTGGATCAGAAGTAGCAACATTAGTTGCAGGAGCTGAAAAACTTAGGGCTGAAAAAGGATTAAAAATTCAGATTGTATCTGTTATTTCTGAAGGAGTATTCCGTAATCAGGATGAGGCTTATCAGGCAGAAGTATTGCCAGCTGATGTTCCAAGATTTGGTATGACAGCAGGTTTACCTGTGACATTAGAAGGTCTTGTAGGTGCTAATGGTACTGTTTGGGGATTAGATCATTTTGGATATTCTGGGCCATACACTGTATTAGATGAAAAATTCGGTTTTACTGCCGATAATGTATACGAACAAGTAACGAAATTGCTTAGTTAATTAGTTAATTATTTTAGGACGAAAAGCCGATTATGAAATTTTCTGATCGGCTTTTTTTTATTAACTTTTATTTCTTTCTATAAACCAGTATGTTGTGTAATATATTTAAATCCAGGTTATGAAGAAAAATACAGTACTTTTTTATTTGGTTGCAGTGGTAGTTCTTTTTACCAATTGCAAGCAAGAAAATTCTAAATTAGAACCTTTCCAGCTAAATGATGTGGAATTGTTAGATAGTCCTTTTAAACAGGCAGAACTAACAGATATGAATTATATCTTAGAGATGGATGTAGATCGTTTATTAGCTCCATATTTAAGAGAAGCTGGATTAGAACCTAAAGCTGAAAGTTATACCAATTGGGAAAATACAGGTTTAGATGGACATATTGGAGGTCATTATTTAACGGCACTTTCTTTAATGTATGCATCAACAGGAGACGTTAGAATGAAAGAACGCATGGAATACATGATTTCTGAATTAAAAAAATGTCAGGATACTTTTGGTGATGGATATCTTGGAGGAATTCCTGGGGGATATGAAATGTGGAAAGAAATTGCAAAAGGTGATATTGATGCTGGTTCTTTTTCATTAAATAAAAAATGGGTGCCACTTTATAACATCCATAAAATATATGCTGGTTTAAGAGATGCATACCTATATGGAGGAAGTACTGTAGCAAGGGATATGCTTATTAAGCTATCAGATTGGGCTATTCAGTTGGTTGCTAATTTGAGTGAAGCGCAAATACAGGATATGTTAAGAAGCGAGCATGGTGGTTTAAATGAAGTTTTTGCAGATGTGGCTCATATCACAGGCGATTCAAAGTACTTAAAATTAGCAGAGCAGTTTTCAGATCTTAGTGTTTTGAATCCACTGTTAAATAAAGAAGATAAGCTAACAGGAATGCATGCCAATACTCAAATTCCAAAAGTAATTGGATATAAAAGAATAGCTGAAGAAGAAAATAATCAGGAGTGGAGTGATGCTGCTCGTTATTTTTGGGAGAATGTAGTTACAAGACGATCTATTTCTATTGGAGGAAATAGTGTTAGAGAGCATTTTCATCCCGTTGATGATTATTCAAGTATGTTGGATAGTGAACAAGGTCCTGAAACCTGTAATACATACAATATGCTTAAATTGACTAAGCTTTTATTTATGTCGGATCCTCAAGCAAAATACATGGATTATTACGAAAGGGCTTTGTATAACCATATACTATCAACTCAAAATCCTGATAAAGGAGGTTTTGTGTATTTTACGCCTATGCGACCTGGACATTATAGAGTTTATTCGCAGCCACAAACCAGTTTTTGGTGTTGTGTGGGTTCTGGTCTTGAAAATCATGCCAAATATGGCGAAATGATTTATGCACATCAGGGAGGTGAATTATTAGTCAACTTATTTATTCCTTCTAAGTTATCATGGAAAGAGAAAAATACGGAGATCATTCAACAAACAAATTTTCCTGATAGTGAAGTTGTAACGTTAAAAATAAATCCTGAAAAACAAACTTCATTTACCTTAAAAGTGCGTTATCCATCATGGGTAAAAAAAGGAGACTTAAAAATGGAAATTAATGGTGCTTCTGTTGATTTTGAAGTTTCGGATAAACGTTATTTATCTATAAGTAGAAAGTGGAATAAAGGAGATCAGGTGAAGATCACTTTACCAATGCACATTCAAGTTGAACAGATTCCTGATCAAGAACATTTTTATTCATTTAAATATGGGCCTGTTGTTTTAGCTGCTAAAACGGATACAATATCTATGGATGGTATGTTTGCTGATGATAGTCGAGGTGGTCATATTGCTGCAGGACCTAAAGTACCATTGCAGGAAATGCCAATTATTATGAGTGATCCGGGTACAATTCAAAGTAAAGTTCATAAGATAGAAGGAAAACCTCTAACGTTTACAGTGGATTCATTAGTTTCTGATCGTTATAAAGATTTAGAACTTATGCCATTTTATAACCTGCATGAGTCAAGATATATTGTGTACTGGCAAAGTGAAACAAAAGATGGTTTAGCTGAGATTAAAAAGAAGATTGAACAAGAGGAGAAAGAAAAGCAGGCATTAGAAGCCAGAACAATCGATTTGGTTTATCCAGGAGAACAACAACCTGAATCAGATCACTTTGTTAAAAGCGAAAAATCTAATATAGGTGTGTTTAATGGAAAACATTGGCGTGATGCTACAGGATGGTTTAGTTATGATTTAAAAGACTCTAAAAAGCAGGCAAAAGTTTTAAGAGTAATGTATTGTGGTAATGATGGAGGAAGGAAATTTGCTATATATATTAATGGACAGAAGTTTAAGGATGTTGTTTTGGAGGCGAAGGATGAGGTATTTTATTCTTTAGATTATAATTTACCGGAGCAATTGGTAAAATCATCTAATGGTACGCTGGTTGTAAAATTTGAGGCTGCAGCAGGTTCTATTGCCGGAGGGGTGTTTGAAGTGCGATTGATGAAATAATATAATAACAAACAAAAATAGTATGTGGTTGTATTTATTTCGGTGTAAATTTATAACTGAAGGTCAATTCCGATTAGGAAGTTGGCCTTTTTTTATCAGATGAGTGATTTATATGAATAACTTTTATGTTATACCAATTAAACATCAATACTTCGTTAAACATTTAAGCAGCAATGGTGCCATAATATAATAGTTCCCTTGCCTTGTGTTTATTTTTAGGCAAGTTTGGGTTAATACCGAACTTGTCAAAAAATAAATTCAACTGTAAGGCATTGTTATTTATTGTTTTGATATCTGTCATCGAAAATGATTTTCGTTGTTCTTTGGGTATGCTCAACCAATGGATAACCTTGGCGAGATTAATGGATGTCAGCGAAGCGTTAAAGTGAAAATCCAATTTGTTTTTGCTTCTGGCCTGACAATCATTTAGGCCTGTATGCTGTTTGCCATCACGGTAAAGAAATTCAATCTGGAAACGGCTTTGATAAAATTTCAGGATATCAGAAGCATCCATGTTGATATCTGTTGAGAAATACAGTTTGTAAACCTGCTTACCCTTCCGGTTATAATAAAGAGCATGCACAACCTTTATGTTTCGCTTCAGGGATATGGAATAGACAATAGCGCTGTGGATTACAGCCTGATCACCTTTTGACACAAGCTTAAAGTGTCTCAAGTCGATATTTTTGTTATCAACTTTCCCATCATATTTTTTTGGTCTTCCAGGCTTGCCTGTTGGCTCATCTTGATATAGGTACCTCAAATTGGCATCATCCCTTAGCCTGCTAATTAAGTGCATATCGGCATTAATTACCTGGTCAACAAACGTACGTTTTGCAAACCATCCATCGGCCACTAAATATGAAGATAGCTCTAGCAGCTGTGTTTTGCGCTCAGTAATAATATCAGCATACCAGTCCGAAAGCGACTGATCCTTACCTGCTATTGTCTGGACCGCCTCTAAATGAAAGACTGTATGGTTGTCAATATCGATTGCGGCCAAGCCTCCAATTTCAAGCCCCCATTTAGCACGGTTGGCACAACCAGACCAAAAATAGCCGGCACCAGGTGTATGTTTACCTGATTTACTAATGTAGGAAGGATCAAAAGCAATTACATACCGGCCGCTTCCCTGAGAAAGTGTTAATTCTTTGTTGAAAGTTAGAAAGTCAAATGGTTTTTCAAATTGTTGTCGGTATCTTTGCTCCATATGCTTACCAAAGCGACCCAACTGTAAAAAGTTGATACGACCTTTTATGCATAAAAATAGGATAAGAGTCTCTGTTACAAACTCTTTTCTCCAACTATTGATATTTGACATTTTTGATAACACGCTCTCTATGTGTGTTTTATAAATATTATTTCCCTTGATAGTCACCCTTAATGAAGTTGTCAGAATTCTCCATTAAGATACTGATTATCAAGGGTTTAAACAAGTAAATCATTGACTTATTTTGTTGACATTCAGTATTTTACACTATACTTTAACGGACTATTGAAACATATAAATGCGCCTTAATATTCTTCATGTATATTGGATGGTGTGTAATTGACATACCAAGCTCTGTATAAATTTTCTTTACAATAAAAATATTTAACCAATCCTTTAACTGACTCATTGTATCAAACACTTTGTTCTTGTAGCTTTGTTTTATGAATTCTAACATATTCACCGTAACTAAATCCATCTGAGAAAATATGGGCATATATAAAACAATACTATAAGAATCATTACTTTGATTCGTTTCCAGCGTAAAAAAATGGCTATGTGATTTTGTTAAATATAACCTTAAGCATAGCACTGTAAAATCAATAACTTATAACAAAAGATATTTAGAAATATTAAACGCTTATTATAAGGTATAATTGGTATTGACTGATAATTATAAAAAAATATATAGTTTATTTATTTTGAAAATCAGAATTTTATACATTAATTGAATTATTGACGTATAAAGTTTAGGTATTCAGTTTTTTTACTAATTAGGGTAAACGCAGCTAAAGTTTGGTCTGGTTATTTATCGTATGAAAGTATTATGTAAAAGCATTTGAATGTTATAAATTGCAATATAAATAGCTTATATTTGTGTTAAATTAAAACTTCAAGCAGGTGTATAGTTGTTGGTTCGCAGCTAATCTCTAAGTTTTAGAAAAAGTCATATTGAATGAACCTGTAAAAGTAAATTTGAAATTTACTTTTACTATAAGTAAGTTGATGAATAATTAATTATGAGAGTTTATAATGGATAAGAAAAAACTTCTTTTTTCCTTATCAAAAGGAGATGTCAATTCTTTTAATCGTATTTATGGCGATTATTATGATCGTATTTTTCGTTTTGTTTATCAAACAATTTCCAATAGAGAAGATACTGAAGAAATTGTTCAAGAAGTTTTTATTAAAATTTGGGATAAGAAATCTGAAGTTGATCCAAATAAATCATTTAATTCATATATCTATACGATTTCCAAAAATTGTATTAATGATTATTTAAGGCGTGTTTTAAGAAGTAAAAAATATATTGAAGAACTAATTTCAGAGTTTTCATTGATAGATAATCAATTGGAGGATATTGTAAATTATCGAGAAACAGAAAAAGTAATAAAACTACTAATTGATAAACTTCCCCCTAAAAGAAGAGAGGCATTTGAACTAAGTCGATTTAAGGGAAAAACTTATCGTGAAATATCAAGTATCATGAATATCTCCGAGAATACCGTAGACACACATATTCGAAAATCTTTGACATGGCTTAGGAAAGGACTGGTAGATTTATCATCATTTTTGTTCTTTTAAATTCTTTATTAAAATAATCCACGATAAGTTTATTAACTATAATTTCTTCCAAATATTGCATTGATCAATATTTGCTTTTTAACTCCTGATCGTATTTTTGAAGGGGTAGAAAGAAGAAAAGTTTGATTTGAAGTTTTTCTTTTGTGAATAATTGGGGGTGAGTTGTAAAAAAAAGTAAATGTTCGATCACGGAACTTCAAAGTTCAATCGTATTATAATATATAACATATAAATAAATGACCTATAAAGATAAAATTGAGCAAATATTAAGTCAGAAAAGAATAAAGTCTGATAGAATTAAAGATTTGGAAAAATTTTTAGATCAATTTGAATCTGATAAGGAAATAGATAGATGGCTTAGGAACATATGGAATAAGTCAAATAATTTATTTGATGAGAACCTTAAGAATGAAAAATTAACTTTAATTAAAGGGGCTGTTATTAAAATTGTTAGTATAGCTGCAATAGTAGCAGGTATATTATATGTAATTAATTATGTTGGAGGTAATGAATTGAAAACCAATGAAATCGCTGCAGTTGAAGTTGAAAATTTCAATGAATTAAAAGAGGTTATTTTACAACATGATCAACAAGTTTATAATTTATCAGATAGTTCAATTAATATAAATGACAATTTAGTTAGCTTAAAAGGGGACAATAAAAAATTAAAAATGAGCTCTATTAAGGTAGATACACTAAAACAACAAATGTGGAGTACATTAAAAGTCCCTATTGGAAAAGACTATTTTGTAGAATTATCAGATGGAACAAAAGTTTGGTTGAATGCATGTAGTGAGTTTAAGTTTCCTGATTATTTTTCTAATAGAAAGAGAATTGTAGAATTAAATGGGGAGGCATATTTTGAAGTTGTGTCAGACATTTCCAATCCATTTTTTGTAAAAACAGGAGACTCTCAGGTTATAGTAACAGGTACTAAATTTAATATATATCATTATTTATGCGAGGTACAAAATGCAGTTACTCTTGTAGAAGGTAAGGTTACAGTTGAAACTTCTGAAAATAAATTTTTAATAAAACCTGGAGAACAATTGCTATGTACAAATAATATAGCCAAGATTGTTAAAGTTGATGCACTTAAATTTACATCATGGAAAGACGGAGTATTTGAGTTTAATAATCTATCTCTAAAAGAAATTTCATTGCGAATCGAGAAATGGTATAATATAAAATTTGATTTCGAAGATATAAGTGTATCAGATCATAGATTTACCGGTATGATAAAAAAGAATAGGTCAATCGATTATTTTATCAGCGTATTACAGAAAACAACAAACTTAAAATTTGAAATAAAGGAAAATATAGTAATTGTAAAAAATCATTAATCCAATCAATATTTAACTAATTAGAAAATAGCCAATGAAGAAATTCGAAACATTTCTACCTGGACTAGATAAGTTCAGGTATCGGGGAAAGTACATTCTTTTGAGAATGATTGTTGTAGTTTTTATTTTGTTGATATCCAGTATGTATGATGGGGTATTAGCCATGGAACAGCAAAATATTTACATTGTAGATCGCCAACAAAAAGTCGAAGCAATTTTTGAAGAAATTAACAGTCAAACCGGCTTAACTGTAATATACAACAATGATAAATTGAATAAGGACAAAGTAATTAATTTACCTGATAATAAAATGGAAATTAATGCTTTAATGTACTGTGTGTTAAAGGATGAGGGTTTGAGTTATGAAATTAATAGTGATTACATAATAGTGAAACCTGAACCTATTGTTATTTCAAATGCAGTACAACAAAAAGAAGAAAATATAAGTGGTATTGTAGTTGATGATGCAGGTGAACCGTTACCTGGAGTTGCTGTTATTGTGAAAGGAACTCAAATTGGAACAGCAACTGACATAGAGGGACATTTTAATTTAACCTTACCAGATGGAAAAGCAACTCTGGTTGTTTCATTTATAGGTTTGCAACCAAAAGAAGTTTCAGTAAAAGGAGGTACCGTTATAAAAGTAATATTGGAGCCAGATGCTACAGACCTTGATGAAGTAGTAGTAACAGGAATGGTTTCAACAGACAAGAGACTTTTTACTGGAGCAAGTCAAAAGATAGCTGCCCAGGATGTAAAACTGGCAGGTCTTGCAGATGTGAGCCGAGGATTAGAAGGTAGAGCAGCAGGGGTTTCTGTACAAAATGTATCAGGTACCTTTGGTACTGCTCCTAAAATTAGAGTTAGGGGTGCAACATCAATATATGGAAACTCTAAGCCCTTGTGGGTTGTAGATGGTGTTATAATGGATGATGTTGTTGAAATGAGCTCAGATGACTTATCATCAGGAGATGTAAAAACACTTATTAGTTCAGCTATTGCTGGATTAAACTCAGAGGATATTGAGAGCTATGAAATATTAAAAGACGGTTCTGCAACTTCTATTTATGGTGCCCGAGCTATGGCTGGCGTAATTGTAATTACAACAAAAAAAGGTAGAGCAGGAGTTAGTAAGATTAGTTATACAGGAGAGTATACATACCGTTTAACGCCTTCTTATGGCGATTTTAATATTATGAATTCTCAGGAGCAGATGTCTGTTTATGAAGAGATGCGTGAGGCCGGTTGGTTAAACTACGCTGATGTACCCAATGCTAGCGAGAGCGGAATATATGGTCAGATGTACAATCAATTGAATCAATTGGACAAGAATGGTAACTTTGTATTACCCAATACGCCGGAGTCAATAGCAGCTTTTTTGAGAAATGCAGAGTACCGGAATACAGATTGGTTTGATGAATTGTTTAAGCAAAATGTGATGCATAACCATTCAGTTAGTATTTCTTCGGGAAATGAAAGGTCAACTTATTATGCATCATTGAGTGCCTTGGTTGATCCAGGTTGGACATTAGATAGTAAGGTAAATCGTTATACAGCAAATTTGAATTCAAATTTTGATATTAGGGATAACCTTAAGTTAAGTATTATTACTAATGGATCATATCGTAAACAAAAGGCACCTGGTACGTTGTCTCAAAATAAAGATGTTGTAACTGGTGAGGTCAAACGTGATTTTGATATAAATCCTTATTCTTTTGCTTTAAATTCATCACGAACTTTAGATCCGAACGTGAGCTATATTAGGAATTATGCTCCTTTTAATATTAAAAAGGAATTGAAGGAAAATAGTATAGACCTGAATGTTGTGAATGTTAAATTTCAATCAGAACTAAAGTGGAAACCTTTTTCTAAGTTAGAATTATCTGCATTGGGAGCATTAAAATATCAGTCAACTTCTCAAGAACATAATATCACGGAATTTTCTAATCAGGCAGAAGCCTACAGGGCAATGGGAAATACAACGATTAGAGACAAGAATCCGTTTTTGTATACAGATCCTGATGACCCTTATGCATTGCCTGTTACCGTTTTACCACAAGGTGGTATTTACAAACGAACAAATTATTCAATGTTAGGTTATGACTTTAGGGCTACTGCTTCGTATAAAAATGTTTTTAAGAATTTACATATTGTCAATTTCTATGGAGGTACAGAGGTCAATTACGCAGATCGAGAACAGAATAACTTTACTGGATGGGGAATGCAATATTCTATGGGGGAGATACCCTTTTATACTTATGAATTATTTAAAAAAGGTATAGAAGATAATAATTTGTATTATGGCCTGTCGAATACGAGATACCGTAATGTAGCCTTTTTTGCCAACGGAACATATTCTTTTAATTCAAAATATACATTGAATGGAACAATTCGTTATGAAGGTTCAAATAAATTAGGGAAATCTCGTAGTGCCAGATGGTTACCTACATGGAATGTTTCAGGAGCATGGAATGTTGATGAAGAAAACTTTTTTGAAAGTTTAAGCCCAACAATATCTCATTTAACACTAAAAGCATCTTATAGTTTAACTGCAGATAGGGGCCCTTATAATGTGACAAATTCATTAGTATATATTGATAGCCAAACTCCTTGGAGGCCTTCTGCAGGAGTAAAAGAAAGTTCATTATATATTAAATCACTTGAAAATAGTGAATTGACCTATGAGAAAAAGCACGAACTTAATTTTGGTTTAGAAATGGGATTTCTGAATAATCGTTTAAATACTACATTCGATATTTATAAAAGAAACAATTTTGACTTAATAGGTGTTGTGAATACTCAAGGATTAGGAGGAGAAGTAGCTAAGTATGGAAACGTTGCCTCAATGGAATCAAATGGATATGAATTGTCAATATCTTCTACTAATGTTAAAACGCAAAATTTTACGTGGCATACTAATTTTGTGTATTCAAAAGTAAAAAATGAAGTTACTGAATTAGAAACAACATCAAGAGTTATAGATTTAGTTACAGGTAATGGATTTGCCAGAGAAGGGTATGCTGTTCGTTCCATTTTTTCTATACCGTTTGAAGGTTTAAATGATGAGGGATTACCTACTTTCTTAAATCAAAATGGAGAAACAACTACTTATGATATATACTTTCAGGAACGAGATAATTTAGATTTTCTAGAATATTCAGGTTCTGCAGATCCTACTGATATAGGTAGTTTGAGCAATACTTTTAAATACAAAGGTTTGAGTTTAAACGTGTTTGTAACCTACTCTTTCGGAAATGTTATTCGTTTAGATCCTGTGTTTAAAAGCTCATATTCCGATTTAGATGCCTTGCCTCGTGAGTTTAAAAATAGATGGGTATCTCCTGGGGATGAGCAGTATACAGATGTGCCTGTCATTGCAACAAAAAGACAGCAAGATAATATTGGAAAGTCTGATCTGGCAACCGCTTATAATGCATACAATTATTCATCGTCACGAATTGCTAAAGGAGATTTTGTTCGTATGAAAGAAATATCACTTTCGTATGATTTTTCAAAAAAAGTATGTAGTGCTTTAAAAATAAATAATTTATCTGCTCGATTACAAGCTACAAATTTGTTTTTGTTGTATTCGGATGATAAGCTTAATGGTCAAGACCCTGAGTTCTTTAATGCAGGAGGTGTTGCTGTACCGGTTCCAAAACAATACACTTTTACTCTTAAATTGGGATTGTAGAGAATATTTTATTTTATGTAATGTGTATATATGATTATTTTATAATTGAATAATATTTTTTTAATGAAAAAACTCAATATTATATATATAGTAATTTTTGCCATTGTCTTCTCGTCGTGTAATGATTTTCTCGATGAAACTCCTGATAACAGAGCTCAGATAGACAGTAAAGAAAAAATTCAGAAGCTGTTGGTTTCCGCGTATCCAACAGGTAATTATGCTTTGGCTTGTGAATTGTCGTCAGACAATATATATGACACTGGTGAATCTAATCCGAATACTTCTCGTATTCTTGAGCAATATGCTAATTGGGAAGATGTAACGGAAGAAGATAATGAAGATCTTGAAACGATATGGTCAGGAGCCTATGGAGCTATTGCAAATTCAAATTTAGCATTATCGGCTATAGAAGAAATAGGAGAAGCTGATTTGTTAGCTGAAAAGGGCGAGGCGCTTATAACAAGAGCTTATTCTCATTTTTTATTAGTTAATATATTTTGTAATAACTATAATTCAGCCACTAGCGGAAGTGATTTGGGTATTCCTTATATGGAAAAATCAGAAACTACTTTAGATCCCAAATATGATAGGGGAACTGTAAAAGAGGTGTATGAGAAAATAAATACAGATATTGAGGCAGCTTTACCTTTGATAAGTGATGATATTTATCAAGTAGGCTTATATCATTTTACCAGAAAAGCGGCTTATGCATTCGCTGCTCGATTTAATTTGTATTATGAGAATTGGCAAAAAGCATATGATTATGCTACCGAAGTTTTGGGGGAAAATCCAACAGGAAAACTTAGAAACTGGGGTGCAATGGGAGAGTTACCTCGTAGTCCAAGTCCGGTAACGAATGCATATATCAGCGATGTGTCTAATTTATTGGCACTACCTTTTAATTCAGGTATGGGATTGTATTTTGGAGGCTATTATAGAGGATCTAGGTATAGTCATACAAATACATTAGCTCATGCTGAAACTTTGTTTACTGGAGTACCTTGGTCTCCAGATGGTATTTCATCAGCAGATTATAATTTTAGGCCTTTTGTTTATTCAGGAACAAATTTAGATAAAACATTGTCGTATAAAATACCATATTTATTTGAGTATACAGATGCAGTGGCAGGTATAGGTTATTATAAAACGGTAATGATTCCTTTTCATTATGATGAAACATTGTTAGTTAGAGCTGAGGCAGCCGTAATGCTTGAAAAGTATTCTAATGCTGTAAGTGATTTAAATTATTGGACAGGTAACTTCTTTATAACAGGAGCAGAAACTACATTAGAGGATGTAAATAGTTTTTACTCAGCGTTATCTTATTCAACAGAAGATCATCCTGGTTCAAAAAAAGTCTTAAATCCAGGTTTCGCTATTGCCGATGGAACACAAGAAAATCTTATACAGTATGTTTTACAGTGCAGAAGAATACTTAATATACATGAGGGACTTAGATGGTTTGATATAAAACGTTATGGTATTGAGGTTCCTCGTTACCAGATTCAATCTAACGGAGGGATGGATGTAATTGATGTTTTAACAAAGAATGATCCACGAAGAGCATTACAAATCCCTGTGGATGTTATTACCGCAGGTATTGAACCTAATCCTCGTAACTAATAAAATAAAGCAAAATGGTAAATGTTAGTAAATCAATAAAATGGCTTGTAATATTAGCTCTTGTATTTGTACTTGGAGCTTGTTCTGAAGACGAAGAGCCTGATACAAGTAAAACTGTTATTTCTATTGATAATTCAGAAAAAAATGATTTTGATAAGTACATCGAAAAGTTCTTTACAGAACCATATAATATCCAAGTATTATATAAGATGGAAGATATCGAATCAAATATGGATTACCAATTAGTACCTGCTTTGTATGAAAATTCTATAAAAACAGCTAATCTGGTCAAATATTTATGTTTGGATGCGTATGATCAGGTTGCTCCTGAAGGATTTCTACAAAAATACTTTCCTAAAATGATCATGTTTGTTGGATCTGCAGCTTATAATAACAATGGAACATTTGTTTTGGGTACCGCAGAAGGAGGCTTAAAAATTACCTTGTATAAGATTAATGAACTGGATGCTTCTAATATAGAGTATCTATATAAATATTATTTCAGAACTATTTTTCACGAATTTTCGCATATTTTACATCAAACGATAGATTATACAACCGATTTTGATAAGATATCAGCTACTGAGTATGTAGGTGGAGAATGGAATGAAGCGTGGGCTGAAGGGGAATCTTTACAGAATGGTTTTATAAGTGATTATTCAAGTAAGGAAGCTAATGAAGACTTTGTTGAACTAATAGCACATTATATAACTAATTCAGAAGAAACTTGGAATGCTAAGTTAGAAGATGCAGGAGAAGAAGGGAAAGCCATTCTAAACGAGAAAATAGCTATTGTAACCTCATATTTAGAGCAATCATGGGATATAGATATAGATGAATTGAGGAATGCTATTCAAACGAGGGCTGCTGCTTTAGATCAAATCGATCTTGATAATATTACTATAGAATAGTAAAATGAGTTTTGAAAGTTAAAATTGTAATGAAATGAAGAATATTATATATTTAATACTATTCTCTTTCTTGTCGGTAATTGCAGTTTCATGCGATAACGATTCAGAGGAGATATTTGATCAAACTGCATCAGAGCGGAAAAATTCTGCAGTTGAGAAATATTTAGATACCTTGCAAGATTCGGAATATGGATGGGCTTTTCAATATTTTCCTAATAAGGAGTTAAGTTATGGAGGGTATAATTTTGTAGTTAAGTTCGGCGAGGATAAAAAAGTATCTGTTTGGACAGAAATAGCAATGGATATGTCAGAATCTGTAGAATCTTATTATGATGTTATCAGTTATGGAGGTCCAGTACTTACCTTTAATACTTATAATAATTTTATGCATTATTTTGCTACTCCGTCAGTTGATGAATATGATGCTAAAGGTGGAGATTATGAGTTTAGATTAATCTCTTATGAAGATGGAGTTGTTACTTTAAAGGGGACAAAAACTGGTAATGAAATGCACTTGATTAAGCTTGAGAAGCCGGCAGAAAGTTATTTAAATGAAATTGCAGATATGGTTAATCGTATATCGGGTGTAACATTAGCTGTAAATGTTGGTGGTGTTTATGCAGCAACGCAAAATACAGCTAGGAATATAGTTTTTGATCTTGAAGACGTGGATTCGGAGAATGGAAACTCATATAAAATACCATATATTATTTCGCCAGATGGAATACATTTCTATGAGCCGATTGATATTGCTGGGGTTATGTATCAAGATTTTGTTTATAATAGTGAAAATAATATACTTGAGTCATCTGTTGGAAATGTCTTTTTTGATATTGTAATTCCACCAATAGATTTAAACTCTACGACATGGTATTTAGATGTAAGTGTTGAATCAAATCGATCAAGTGAAGTCTTTAATTCCTGGTTTTCTGCTTATAATGCTAATTCCAATACCTGGGGTGAAGACTTATATAACGTAATGACTTTTGGTGAAGTTAGTGCTGTTTATGGAGATTATGGTATTTCGTTTTATTCTTATCCTGGACCGTATAGAGCACATTATAATATGAATTTTGTAGGAGTCCCTGGTCATTCTGATTATCTTGATTTTAAAAAGATTGATGGTGGTTTTAACTGGACATGGTATCCCCACCTTGAAGTATTTATAAATGAGATTGCTGATAATGCACCATATATAACTAAAATTGATAATGAAGCAGATCCATCAGAGGTAAAATTTACAAGTGTTAGTAATCCTGATGTTTGGTTTATAATTAAAACGACCTATTAAAAAGAATTTATTTTTTTATACTATTTAAATATTTGAAGGCTGTCTCAATATGAGATGGCCTTTTCTGTTATTATATATTAAAACTGTAAAAATAATGAAAATCGTAAGCGTCTCCACAATGGCGTATAGTTTTATGTGATAAAACTTTGAAGCTTTGTATCCATATTTCTCACATCAAAGGATACATTATGATTTTTAATTTCACAGAGGATACACGTTTTTACTTTTTTTGCGAGCCAGTCGACATGCGAAAAGGAATTCATTCACTTTATCACCTGGTAAAAATATCAGGAAATATGAATGCGCTCAATGGCGATGGGTATGTCTTCATTGGCAAGACACGTAAATCTATCAAGGTACTACGATGGCAAAGGGAAGGATTTGTTCTTTATAACAAAAAGCTGGAATTAGGATGTTATACGCTACCACAACAACTAAGAAAAGGTGCTTTTATTGAGCTTGAACATGATATTTTAGACAAAATGGTTAATGCCATAAAACACAAAAGTAGCTCTAACGAATTACGGATAAAAGCCCAGTTAACTCTTTGATATAGAGAGATTAAAGATGGAAGATAGTATGATTTTCTTATGGTAAAACCGCACTTTTTTTGTATCTTTATGTCATGACAGACAAGGAGTTAGTGGCTTTTTTTAAGGAGCAAAATGCAAAGTTAATGAGTACCGTAGAAGAACTTACTAAAGAGTTGACTGCATTAAAAGCAGCGATTCTGGAGAAGGATAAAGGTGCTGAAAAGCTGAAGCGCTTTGCACAGATTAACCTTCCTAAAAATACCGAAAAACGCAAGAATACAACATCTGTACCTGCGAATACACCTAAGGCTCCTACTCCCAAACAAAGAGGTAATAATGGAGCCAAAAGAAAAGTATATGATAATATCGAAGAGCTTGTAGAAGATGTTATGCCTTCCGATGCTAGCTTTGACGAAAAGGCTGCCGTTTACCTGTTTTATCGCGATGTGATAAGGTATGAGTATATTCCACCCCGTCTTATCAAACATATTTACCACTGTAAAAAATATAGAATGGGCGATGATTTTTTCGAAGGCAAAGCCCCTATGACACCTTTCATGAATTCTAATTTTGACAGTTCATTGCTGGCACACCTGATTCAACAAAGATATGTGTACGGCTTACCAGTTGAACGCATCATGAAATACCTAAATGAGATGGGCATTGACATTCCAAAGGCAACCACTCATGGATTAATTGAAAAATCAGCAGGGTTACTTGATAGATTAATGCCAGTACTCAAAAATGCTATTTTAGCTGATTCCTACATTCATTTTGATGAAACCTACCACACTATATTAGGTGGTGATAAAGGAAGTCGCAAGGGTTATTTTTGGAGTGCTTTTTCTCACCAAAACAATTTAATACAGTTCATTTATGAAAGTGGTTCACGAAGTAAGACGGTCTTCACTAATTATCTACCGAAGGATTATAAAGGTGTTGTACAGACTGATGGATATAGTTCATACAAAGTTTTAGAAGGATGGGATTATCCCAAAGCAATACGCTTAGGTTGTGTTCAACATTGCAAAAGAAAATTTATAGAGATCGGGGAACAACCCGAAGCTCTCGAAGTTATTAACCTATACAATCAATTTTATAGTATCCGAAAGAAAAAACCAAAAGAAAAATGGAAAGAAGCTTCGCTAAAAGTATATATGAAGTTAGAAAAGAAACTCAGGGATATAGAAAAAGATCCTGAGATATTGCCGAACCACATATTAGCTAAAGCTACAGCTTACTGTCTGAATGAATTAGAGTCCATTTACAACATTATCATATCTACCGAATACGATCTGGACAATAATATAATTGAACGACCTATGCGCTATATCAGCATTAGTCGTCGTAATTCGCTTTTTTGTGGTTCTAATGCTGGTGCCAGTAGAACTGCTATTCTTTATTCTCTAGCTATTTCATGCAGATTGAATAATATAAATACATTTTCCTATTTCAAGGATGTAATGCAGCGTTTGGCAGAAAGTCCAAAGATGACAAGTGAACAAATCCGAAACCTACTTCCAGATAGATGGGCTGAATAAAAGTAAAAAACGCCCCATCAAATTAATAAATCTGATGGGGCATTTTTTTGAAGGGGGGGTATGCGGAGACGGTTACTGAAAATCAAGTTAATAAAACGTAGTCATGCGGTCTCGTACCTATGAAAAAATTAAATGAGTTCAAGAAGCTAAGTCATTTTATAGCAACAATGTAGAAAATCTAATAATTATTGGAATCTGTTGGAATAATCTCTGTTTTATTAGAATTTTTCCAATTGTGAGGTAAAAGATCTGCTAAATCTTTAGAGTAATCATTATTATAGCTTGGTATCTTTGTTAATACGTCGATTAACCATTCTCGAACATCAACATCACCTGCATTACAACAGCCTACTAAAGAATAAATGACAGCAGCGTTTTCGGAAGCTTCATGGTTACCGCAAAACAAATAATTTTTTCTTCCTATAGCCAAAGGTCTAATGGCATTTTCTGCCAAGTTGTTATCCAATTTATATCGACCATCTAAATGATAGCGTGATAATAGGTAAAAAAGGGAATACGTATATTTCAATGCTCTTCCCATTCGTCCACTTAGTAAAACTTTCGGATAACCTCAATTTGATTCTTAAATCGCACTATATCAATAAAATAACTTAAAATAAAATCATGTAATATTTTGAAATAAAAATGGATTTTGTTAATTTATAAGTTTGATAAACAGATAATTAGAAGCAAAATTTATGTATGTAAGTAAAGATAAAATTACAGAAATTTTTGTTTTAGTCGATGAATTCTGCATTGAATTTGATAGGACAATCTCAAACATAGTTTGGGAAATAAGCCAAAGAAAAAGCCTAAAATGAACCATAGTGAAGTGATTACAATATTGGTATTATTTCATTTTGGCGCTTTCAAGAATCTTAAACATTTTTATTTGTACTATGTAAAATAGCATTTCCACATACAGTTTCATACAGTAGATTCGTGGAATTGATGCAAAAAACAGCACTCCCAATGACCTTATTTCTAGAGACATGTTGCCTAGGCAATTGTACTGGAATATCTTATGTTGACTCAACTCCTATTCGTGTATGTAAGAATAAATGAATACCAAGACATAAGGTTTTTGATGGTATAGCACAGCGTGGTAAGTCCACTATGGGTTACTTCTATGGTTTTAAACTTCATTTTATTATCAACGAATAGGGTGAAATCCTAAACTTTATAATTACATCAGGGAATACAGACGATAGAGAACCTCTTAAAAACTAAAAGTTTATTGATAAAATTAAAGGTAAACTTTACGCTGATAAAGGATGTTTTTCTCAGAAGTTAGCTGAAATTTTTTTTGTAGATTGACTCCACCTTATTACCTACTTAAGAAATAATATGAGGAATGTTATCTTGGAAATGAAGGATAAATTATTACTTCGAAAAAGATCTGTTATTGAGACTATTAACGATGAGCTTAAAATATTTGTTCAATTGAACATTCGAGCCACAGTTCCTTTGGAAATTTCATTACAAATATGATTTCTGGATTCATAGTCTATTCATTTTTTCCAAAGAAACCCGCAATTAAAGTTGATGAAATTAAGTCTAATCAATTAGCCTTATTTTAGAATCAAACTCGGGTTACTAGCTTTTAATGTTGCTATAGAAGCTGCAAATTCAGGTGAACAAGGTAAAGGTTTTGCGGTAGTCGCAAATGAAGTAAGAAAATTGGCAGAAAGGTAACCGTCTCCGCATACCCCCCCTTCAAAAAAATGCCCCATCAGATTTATTAATTTGATGGGGCGTTTTTTACTTTTATTCAGCCCATCTATCTGGAAGTAGGTTTCGGATTTGTTCACTTGTCATCTTTGGACTTTCTGCCAAACGCTGCATTACATCCTTGAAATAGGAAAATGTATTTATATTATTCAATCTGCATGAAATAGCTAGAGAATAAAGAATAGCAGTTCTACTGGCACCAGCATTAGAACCACAAAAAAGCGAATTACGACGACTAATGCTGATATAGCGCATAGGTCGTTCAATTATATTATTGTCCAGATCGTATTCGGTAGATATGATAATGTTGTAAATGGACTCTAATTCATTCAGACAGTAAGCTGTAGCTTTAGCTAATATGTGGTTCGGCAATATCTCAGGATCTTTTTCTATATCCCTGAGTTTCTTTTCTAACTTCATATATACTTTTAGCGAAGCTTCTTTCCATTTTTCTTTTGGTTTTTTCTTTCGGATACTATAAAATTGATTGTATAGGTTAATAACTTCGAGAGCTTCGGGTTGTTCCCCGATCTCTATAAATTTTCTTTTGCAATGTTGAACACAACCTAAGCGTATTGCTTTGGGATAATCCCATCCTTCTAAAACTTTGTATGAACTATATCCATCAGTCTGTACAACACCTTTATAATCCTTCGGTAGATAATTAGTGAAGACCGTCTTACTTCGTGAACCACTTTCATAAATGAACTGTATTAAATTGTTTTGGTGAGAAAAAGCACTCCAAAAATAACCCTTGCGACTTCCTTTATCACCACCTAATATAGTGTGGTAGGTTTCATCAAAATGAATGTAGGAATCAGCTAAAATAGCATTTTTGAGTACTGGCATTAATCTATCAAGTAACCCTGCTGATTTTTCAATTAATCCATGAGTGGTTGCCTTTGGAATGTCAATGCCCATCTCATTTAGGTATTTCATGATGCGTTCAACTGGTAAGCCGTACACATATCTTTGTTGAATCAGGTGTGCCAGCAATGAACTGTCAAAATTAGAATTCATGAAAGGTGTCATAGGGGCTTTGCCTTCGAAAAAATCATCGCCCATTCTATATTTTTTACAGTGGTAAATATGTTTGATAAGACGGGGTGGAATATACTCATACCTTATCACATCGCGATAAAACAGGTAAACGGCAGCCTTTTCGTCAAAGCTAGCATCGGAAGGCATAACATCTTCTACAAGCTCTTCGATATTATCATATACTTTTCTTTTGGCTCCATTATTACCTCTTTGTTTGGGAGTAGGAGCCTTAGGTGTATTCGCAGGTACAGATGTTGTATTCTTGCGTTTTTCGGTATTTTTAGGAAGGTTAATCTGTGCAAAGCGCTTCAGCTTTTCAGCACCTTTATCCTTCTCCAGAATCGCTGCTTTTAATGCAGTCAACTCTTTAGTAAGTTCTTCTACGGTACTCATTAACTTTGCATTTTGCTCCTTAAAAAAAGCCACTAACTCCTTGTCTGTCATGACATAAAGATACAAAAAAAGTGCGGTTTTACCATAAGAAAATCATACTATCTTCCATCTTTAATCTCTCTATATCAAAGAGTTAACTGGGCTTTTATCCGTAATTCGTTAGAGCTACTTTTGTGTTTTATGGCATTAACCATTTTGTCTAAAATATCATGTTCAAGCTCAATAAAAGCACCTTTTCTTAGTTGTTGTGGTAGCGTATAACATCCTAATTCCAGCTTTTTGTTATAAAGAACAAATCCTTCCCTTTGCCATCGTAGTACCTTGATAGATTTACGTGTCTTGCCAATGAAGACATACCCATCGCCATTGAGCGCATTCATATTTCCTGATATTTTTACCAGGTGATAAAGTGAATGAATTCCTTTTCGCATGTCGACTGGCTCGCAAAAAAAGTAAAAACGTGTATCCTCTGTGAAATTAAAAATCATAATGTATCCTTTGATGTGAGAAATATGGATACAAAGCTTCAAAGTTTTATCACATAAAACTATACGCCATTGTGGAGACGCTTACGCAGAAAGAAGAAAAGAGGCTACATAGCAAATAGAAAGTGATGTGCTGAATGGCCTAAAAATGTGTGAGATTGCAGGGGTTGAATGGTGAGTATACTTCCGGATATTGCATTGGCGTTTGATTTAGTATAAGAAATTGCTGCAGCCAGTATGGAGCAAACACAAGGAGCTGGCTGATCAGGTAAATAACGCCATACAACAATTAAATTGTGTAACGCAACAAAATGCTGCCACCCGTGAAGAATTAGCTGCTCAGTCAGAGGAAATGTCAAATCATGCTGGTAAATTAAAAGATTTGGTTTTTTATTTTAAAATCTAATATCTATCATTTAATATAACTTTTAGTTTATAAAAAAAGCGTTAAGGAGCAATCCGAAACGCTTTTTGTGTTTTTATAAGTAATATAAGTTTACTCTGCTTTAAACTTATAAATTGTTGTTGTATGATACTCTTCTCCAGGTTGAACTAAAGTAGATGGAAAATTTTCCTGATTTGGAGAATTTGGGAAGTGTTGAGTTTCAAGACAAAGACTTTCACGGTAATTTAATTTCTTACCATATTTACCATCAAATTCTCCTGAAATAAAGTTTCCTCCATAGAATTGAATTCCTGGTTCTGTAGTTAATACATCCATTGTTCTTCCTGAAACAGGATCTTTTAATGTTGCAGCTAAAGTAAATGCTTCATTATTAGTATTTAATACCCAGTTGTGATCATAACCACCACCAAGTTTTAATTGTCCATTATCATCATTAACTCTTGCACCAATAACAGTTGGAGTTCTGAAATCAAAAGGAGTACCTTCTACTGTAGCAATCTCTCCTGTTGGGATTAATCCTGCATCAACAGGAGTATATCCATCGGCATTAATCATTAATAAATGATCGTTAATTGTTCCAGAACCTTCTCCTGCAAGATTAAAATAAGTATGGTTTGTTAAGTTAATATGTGTAGGTTTATCAGTTGTAGCAAAATACTCTATTTTTAATTCATCAGCATCTGTTAATTCATATACAACTTTAATCTCTGCAGTGCCAGGATATCCTTGCTCACCATCAGCTGAAGTATAAGTTAGCTCAAGTTTGTTTTCACCTACTTGTTTTGCATCCCAAACTTGTTTATGAAAACCTAGAGAACCACCGTGTAGAGAGTTCTCTCCATCGTTAATATCTAACTTAAAAGTATCTTCTTCAATTACAAACTGACCTTTACCAATACGGTTTCCATAGCGGCCTATTAAAGCACCAAAATACGTTTCTGTATTGTTGATATATGCATCAATATTGTTGTACCCAATACTCACATCAGCAAATGTTCCATTTTTGTCAGGTACCCAAAGAGAGACAATACGTCCTCCATAGTTTGTAATTTGAGTTACCAGTCCGTTTTTATTTTTAAGGGTAAATAGATTAACTTCTTTACCGTTAATTGTTTTTGAAAAGTTTTTTGCGTCCATTAATTGAATGTCTTGCTTTTTTTCACTTGTACAGCTAATCGCAAAAACAAAAATTAACGCATAAATTAAATTCTTCATAGGTTTAAATAATTTTGTCGTTTTTAGAAATGTATGTTTTGAAAAACCTAAAGATAGATATTTATATAAAATTTCTGCATAATTATTTTAAACGAATTAGCACTAGTTATTATAAGTTCTCTTTGCATACAATGGGCCAACCTTCTTTATCCCATTGCATATCCAAAATGATTAGTTTGGGTTTTCCTTCATCCTTAGCATCATAACCATGAAATACCAGATAATCTTTGCCATTAAATGTATAAGCAGAATTATGTCCTACTCCGTACCAGTTTTCATCTCCTTGTAAAACTATAGAACCACCTCCTTTTGCCATGTCTTTTCCCATCTTGTCTATAAATGGACCTTTGATGTTTTTAGAGCGACCAATAATCATTTTGTACGTACTGTTAATTCCCTTGCAGCAATAATCAATTGAAGCAAAAAGGTAGTAGTAATTTCCTTTTTTAAAGATAAAAGGTGCTTCAATTGCATTTGCTCCTGCATCAACTGGATTATTATCAACTGCTGGTGGATTAGGATCGTCAGTTGATTTTTTGCGGGATGCTATTGTTGTTATATCATCTAAATCACCAACCACATTTGTGGCTTCGGAGGAAAGTTGAACTATTTTGAGTCCATCCCAAAAGGATCCAAATGTCATATATGGAGTGTTATCCTCAGATACAATTAAGTTTGGATCGATGGCGTTCCAATTGGTTATACCGGGGAATGATTGTATTACTTTTCCATGATCTACCCATTTGAATTCAGGATCTTTAGGATCTAAGGTTTTATTGGTGGCTAGTCCAATACAAGATGTGTTTTTACCAAAAGTAGAAACTGAGTAGTACAAATAATACTGATTGTTAAAATAAGCAATATCCGGAGCCCAGATATGACCTTTAAACCCATTAACTGCATCTTTAGCCCATTGTGGAGCTTCCTTAAATACAGGTTTTTCTTTAGACCAGTTTTTCATATCTGGTGATGACCATACACTAATTCCCCAACCTGTACAATACAAATAGTAGGTGTCATTTTCCTGAATCATTACAGGATCATGTACAATAATATCTTGTGAAAATACTATTGATAATAGCATGAAGTTAAGAATTAGTATATATGCTAAGCTTTTCATGAGTCTTGATTTAGAATATTTGCGATAGAATTTCTACCAGTAGAATTATAAAAATAAAGGTAAGCATGTTAACTGTGCTTACCTTTATTTAATTAATCTTTACCACTACCAACCCGTATTCTGGTCGTAATTTGGATTTTTATCTAATTCAGCAGGAGGTATTGGAAAATATTCACGCCCTTGTATATACCCTGAGAATTCAGCATCGTGCTCTTTTAGTTCAGCTAGTCTGTTGGCGTCGTAAAGCCATCCCCAACGCACTATATCTTCAAAACGAATACCTTCAAAAGCAAATTCTAAAGCTTTTTCATGAGATAGTTGGCCGTAAAATTCCTCTTTGCTCATTTCTGCAATATCATCGCTTATATCTGGCAAATTTGATCTATTTCGTACAAACTGAATATAATCTCCGGCAATATCTGCATTTCCTAATTCGTATTGACATTCTGCATACATCATTAAAACTTCAGCATAGCGCATTACTCTTTCATTAATGTCCGAGCGCCAATCTGTTTCGTCTGGTTTTTCCGAACTATAGGCATTAGTATATTTTCTAATAAAGAATTTGCCCCATCTGCTTTCGTCAAAAGCATCACGAAATTGTTTTCCATACATGGTACAACTAGGGTCATCGTAACTCATACTAATAGTTGCACGACTATCAACTTGACCATCAATATCAGGTTCAATCATATATTCATCATAAATCCATTGAGTAGCTTCTGCATCACCAAATCCATACGGAGTTGGAGCAAAGGTAACAGCATGCGCTGTAGTTTTAGACCAATCAGGACCAGGTTCACTTACCCATCCAAGAACAGTACCCCCAACACTTCTATCTAATTGTATTTCAAATATAGATTCAATATTATTTTCATTAACTGTTGTAAAGTTATCTGCATAATTTGGTGCTAAATCATAAATACCAAGACCAATTACTTGTTTCAATAATTTTGAAGCGTTATCATAGTCATGGTTCATAAGATATGATTTTCCAGCGAAAGCTAACGCAGCACCTTTGGTTGCACGACCAAGATTAAGTTCGTCGTATGAAACAGGTAGTAATTTTGAGGCTTCAGTAAAGTCTGCGATTACAGCAGCCCAAGATTCTTCAGGAGTGGCTTGTGTTGGGTATAAGTCGCTATCATCCTGATATGTACGCATTACAAGAGGGATGTTATTATAGAATTAAACAAGATAGTAGTAGGAAAGACCCCTCAAAAACAATACTTCCCCTTTGTATTGGTTATAAGTATCTTGTGATGTAAATTCTACATTATCAATATTTTCTAATACTTGATTGGCTCTGTTGATAACTCCATAAAATGATGTCCAAGGCCATTGTGCCATGATAGGGTCATCAGCAATATTAAATTTACCTGTTAAACTTAATACAGGCCATGGGCTAAAACTTTTTATATCATCACCTTTTAAACTTAATGCAAAAGGGGCAAAACGTAACCAAGTACCATCATATAATAGACCTGCATATGTAGCAGTAACACCAGCCTTTATGTCAGCTTCCTTATTTCCGAAGGTTTCAGTGGTTTGCAAATTAGGATTACTTAATTCCAACCACTCATCTTTACATCCTACTAATAAGATTAATATAGGAATTATAATATATTTAAATTTCATATATAAGCTATTTATTGTTTATTAAAATCTTACTTTAACACCAAATAGGATTGTTCTTGGAGTTGGCAGACCTCCTGCAAAATCAGTAAACGCTTTGTTTGCTTCTACACCATTGTCTGTTGCACGATCAAATAAACCGTCGTTATCAAACTCAGGGTCGTAACCAGAATAGTTAGTAATTGTTAATGCATTTTGAATTGAAGCATAAATACGAACTGATGATAATCTTAATATATCAAGTGCTGGTTGAGGAAGGGTATAACCTAATTCTATGTTTGAGAATTTTAGGTAATCACCTTTTTCAAGCCAATAATCAGATGCTCTTCCGTTTTTATTTGGATCATCTCTAATGATACGAGTTCTAGTTGTAGTTTTGTTGGTTGGAGTCCATCTATCTAATAAATCAGTACTCATATTTTCTAATCCTCCACCATTACGAAGTGAGTTTCCAATTGAGTTAACAACCATATTTCCGCTAGAACCTTGTGTAGATAGTGTAAAATCAAAATTCTTATAATCTGCTGAAAAATTTAATCCGTAATAAAGGTTTGGAATGGCACTTCCAATATACGTACGATCATCTTCAGTGATTTCTTTATCTCCATTAAGGTCTTTAAACATAAAGTCTCCTGCATCTGTTTGTAATTCTTGATAATAACCATCTGGAGCATTTGCATTTAATGCATCAACTTCTGATTTATCTTGAAATACTTTTTCAACTACATAACCATAAAGTTCACCAACTTCTCTGCCAACATTTGTTCTACTCCAGTTTCCATCAATAGGATTAATTCCTTCACCAAGTGATAACACTTCATTTTTAAGTGTAGATACATTTGCATTAACACTGTAGTGGAAACTACCTTCTGCATTACGGTAGGTTAAGTTTAGTTCTACACCACGGTTTTCAACCGATAAGGCATTTCTAACAGGAGACTCCCAATCGTACCAACCTAAATGAGTTGGAGTAGGAACAGTTCCTAATAAGTCGTCAACCTTTTTAATATAATATTCGGCAGTAAATAATATTTTATTACTTAAGAAACCAAAATCTAATCCAATATTAGTGGTTTTTGATTGCTCCCATTTTACACTTGTTGAAGCTGGGATATATTGAGCGGCACCAGAAACTAAATTTCCATTAAATGGATAACTTGCATAAGGGTTAATATATCCCTGGTAACGATAATCACCTATATTTTGGTTACCTAAAATACCATAGCTAAGGCGCAGTTTTAATTGACTAATAAAGTCTATTGATTGCATAAATGATTCATTGTGCGCTTTCCATGCTACTGCTATAGAAGGAAAGTTACCCCATTTGTTTTTAGGACTAAATCTGGATGAACCATCACGGCGAATTGTACCTGTAACCATATATTTATCATCATACGATAAGATTAGTCTACCAAAATATGAGGCTAATCTCGATTGGTATTCATCGCTGGAACTTGTTTTATCCTCTGCGTTGCTTAATTGTTTAAAATAAGGCTCAGTAAAACCTTCTGCATGTCCAAAAATTCTTGATTGTAATGAATTAAGAGCACTTTGACCTAATAAAGCATTTATAGATAATTTTTCAAATTGTTTATTATATGATAAGGTTTGTTCAAGTGTGGTAGTATATCCGTAACCTCTATTGTCATCCATTTTAGCAATGGAATTTCTGAATCCGGCAAACCAACCAAGTTCGTATGTAGGTTCAAAATGGAAATCTTTCCAGTCTGTGCGTTCGTAACTTAAACTCAGTTTGTATTTTAAATCAGGAATAATTTCATATTCGCCATAAACATTTCCAATAAAACGATATCTTTTGGTATTGCTATCTATAGTGTTGTTCATTCCAACCACATTAGCAGAATAGGCGCCATGTAGATCAGCACTTGCAGCAGAATAGGTTCCAGTAGTAGGATCAATTACAGGTAGAGTAGGAATAGCTGAAGCTGTATATCCTAACATAGTTCCATCGTGTAGAAAGGTCATTAAAGATTTATCGGCAAAAGTGTAATGTATTGACTCACCTACTTTTAACTTCCCTAATTTATGGTCGGAATTTACAACAATACCATATCTTGTATAGTCTGGACCTTTTCCTTCTACTGTACCTGTTTGGTCAAAATAATTTAAGTTAATACTAAAGTTAGATACTTCATTACCACCGCTAACAGAAACTGTATGGTTGTTAATGTGTCCTGTTTTAAATAGTTCATCTTGCCAATCTGTATCAACATCATCAACGTAGTTTGCATTTGATGGATCATTGGCAGGGAATATTGTTAAATCCTGATAGGCTTCGTAAGCTTTGGCATTGTTAGTAGCCTCGTTTAATAAAGTTTGATATTGCTCACGATTAAGTACATCCATTCTTTTTGTAATATCCTGAATCCCATAATATCCACTATAAGATACATCCATGGCTCCTTTCTTACCGCGTTTTGTTGTAATAATAATTACACCATTAGCTGCACGAGAACCGTAAATAGCTGCTGCAGAAGCATCTTTTAAAACTTGTATTGATTCAATAGCTTCAGTGGGTACATCATTTGCAGGAGCAAATACACCATCAATTACATAAAGAGGATCATTATTTCCAAATGATGTGATACCTCGAATTTTAATTTTAGGAGCTGATCCCGGATCTCCGGATCCTTGAATAGATATTCCTGAAACTTTTCCCTGCAGTGCTTTACCAACATCGTTAGTTGCTGTTTTTGCCATTTCTTCAGCATCAACTATTGAAATAGATCCTGTTAAATCAGATTTCTTTTGAGTACCATAACCAATAGCAACAACTTCATCTAATCCAAATATATCAGCTGTTAATTGGACATTAATTGATAGTTGACCTTCAATAGCTAGTGTTTTTTTACTGTAACCAATAAGTTCGAAATGATTTTTGATCATAATGTAAAGGAACTATTCAGTTCAAAAATATTACATCTTGAAGTTTCTGATCATTCCATATGGGTAGTATCCCAAAATAATGGCGTTTATGAGTTAAATAACAATAGTAAAGCAGAAAAAATACGAATTAAGAAGCAATATTTTAGTGATGATTTGAATATAAAAGCTTCATATGTTGAGATTGGAAAGAATAAGGAAGTATATATAGGGACCAATAATGGAGTTTATGTATTTAATGATGCAACTAGCACTTTTACAAAGTTAGATAGTGAAGATTTTGATTTTAATAATGTTGATGTTCAAACCATCTATAGTGCAATTTCTGAGATTTGGGTAGGAACAGAACAAGGGCTTTATGTTTTAGACAGACAAACTAATCAAGTGAAGCATTATGTTTATGATCCATTGAAGGCTACATCAATACCTCATATGAGCATAACTAGTATTGTTGAAAGTATAGAAGGATACATTTTGATAGGAACTTTGGGAGGACTATGTGTTTACGATAAAAACATAGATTCTTTCCGGGAGATTGAATTATTTCCATCATCTTTAAATAAAAATCATGATGTTTTTATTAGTTCAATTTATACTGATAATATAGGAAATATATGGGTTGGAACTGAAAAAACAGGCTTAGTTCATTTCTATACATTTACAAAGAAATTTCTGGCTTTACCCCAAAATAGCAGGTTTACGAATTACAATCATAATATTATTAATTCTATTTTGTTTAGAGATAATAACTTATGGATTGGAACAGCAGGAGAAGGTTTAATTAGATATGATCAGATAAACGACAAAGTAACTAGTTACAAAACCGATTTAAATAATGATAATGCAATTCAAAGTAATTTTGTAACCTATATTTTGGAAGATACAAAGGAGGAATATTGGATTGGAACATGGGGTATGGGTGTGCAGAAGCTATTAAATATTGACAGTAAAACTTTTGTGAATTATCGTAGCGATAAAGGTCTTCCAAATGAAAATATTGCCTGTTTTTTTTTATGTAAAAATGGAACTTTAGTTGTAGGAACTCAAGGTGGATTAGCTATCTATAATCCTATAAAAGATGTATTTGTACCTATTGAACCAACTTGTAGAAATAAGGAAGATGCCTGGCAGGTGGGAAGTATTCAGGAAGATAATGAAGGATTTCTTTGGATTGGAACAACCAATGGTTTATTCCGCTTTAAATCAGAATTAATTAATTATAGGAAAGAAATACAATTAAGTGTATATGATATAATTGCTTTTGAAGAATCAAATGATTTTGGAACTTTACCGAACAACTATACAACATGTATAGATTTAGATAATGATGGAAATATTTGGATTGGAACTTATGGTAAAGGAATTGCAAAGGCTATACCTGAAATTAATGGTACTTTTTCTTTTAAGAATTATACTGAAAAGGATGGATTAGCAAATAATGTGGTTTACAAGATTATATCTGATAAAAATAATGATTTATGGATTAGTACAGAAAATGGTCTTTCACGATTTAATCAGGATTCATTAAAGTTCCTCAATTATTATGCAAAAGATGGATTACGAAATGATCAGTATTACTGGTCAGCAGGTTATGAAGCACAAAATGATTATATCTATTTTGGAGGTCTAAATGGCTTGAATTATTTCCATCCGGATAGTATAGAGAATTACCCGTATAGTTCAAAAACATATATTACGAAACTTAAAGTATATAATTCCGATGTTACTGCAGGTCAAAAGCTTCATGGAATTATGCCTTTAAAAACGGCAGCCTTTAATACAGATTCTATTCAGCTGTCATATAAAGACAATGTATTTAGCATTGAATTCTCCGCTTTACCCTATTATCTATCATCTAAAGTAAAATATGCATATTTATTAGAAGGTGTTGATAAAGATTGGGTGTATGTAGATGCTGATAGAAGGATTGCATCTTATACAAATTTAAATGGGGGAGAGTATACCTTTAAGGTAAAGTCAACAGATCTGGATGGACAATGGATGGGTGAGCCAACAAAGGTTCTTATTCGGGTTGAACCACCAATCTGGAAAACAACATGGTTTCAGTTTTTATTAATTCTTTTATTTGCGATTCTTATTTCGGCATATATTAGATACCGTTCCTTTAGAATTTCTCAACAAAAGAAAAGGCTGGAGCAGATTGTTAAAAAGAGAACGCTTGAGATTAAAGAGAAAAATGATCAGTTAGAAAAGAATGCTTTGACCCTAAGAGCTAACAATAAACAATTGGCGGTACGACAAGAAGAAATTGAAGAGCAAAAAACACAGCTTGAAATTCAAAAATCTCAATTAGAGCAACAAAACGGTGAGATAATTTCTCAACGCGATCAACTAATCACCTTAAATAAAGAAGTGGAATCGATTCATCAGATGAGGATGCAGTTTTTTACAAATATATCTCACGAATTTCGAACACCTCTTACTTTAATTATTTCGCCAATAGAAAGAATTTTGAGTAATAACTTTTCATTTACTAAAGATAATGTAGTTAATGCCGTAAAGTACATTAAGCGAAATGCTGAAAGGTTATTGATGTTAACTAATGAGATTACAACTTTTAGAAAGTATGAGGCTGACAAGGTGAAAATCACCTTAACACATGGCAATGTTGGTGACTTTATTGCTGAGATTGCAGATTCATTTAGGGAACTGGCAGAATCAAATAAAATCAAATTCAATGTGTCTGTAGATTATAATCTAGAAGATACATGGTACGATATCAGTAAGTTAGAAAATATCCTGTTTAATCTTATTTCTAATGCTATTAAATATACCAAAGAAGGCGGTGTGGTATCAATTTTAGTAACAAAAATCAAGAATGAATTTAATAAAGCGCAATTGTTGATTAACATTCAGGATAGTGGAATAGGAATCAATAAAGAAAAGCTAGATAAAGTTTTTGAACGTTTTTATAGGGATACATCCAATGATAGTAATACCACCTATGGAACCGGAATAGGGCTTTCGCTTACCAAGCAAATGATTGAGGTTTTGAATGGTACAATTAGTTTAGACAGTGAGGTTGATAAAGGATCTTCTTTTAAAGTAATATTACCTATTGAGCAGTCTGATTTTCCTGAACATGTGGTGCAAACAGGTGAGCGTTCGGATCAGTTACTATTAAAAGAAAGAATTGAGCTATTAAAAGATCCAAAACCAAACGAACAGTCATTTTTTAAAGAAGTAACCGACGATAGTCTGGTTGGAAATAAACCTCGTCTATTGGTCGTTGACGATAACCGTGATCTAAGAGAGTTTTTGGCAGAATCACTTAGTGGTAGTTATCATGTACAGACAGCAATGGATGGAGAAGTGGGCTATAAAATGGCATTAGAAAAAGATTTTGATTTGATTGTAAGTGATGTAATGATGCCTAAAGTAAGTGGGTTTGAAATGTGCAAGCAATTGAAAAATAACATTCATACAAGTCATATTCCTGTAATTTTATTAACTGCAAAGGGTCAGGAAGAGGATTTTGTAGAAGGATTAGAATATGGAGCTGATGATTATATCTCTAAGCCTTTTAATTTAAATGTTTTACAGGCCAAAATTAGCAGCTTAATAGAAAATAGAAAGAAACTAGCTCAGCGTTATCATCAAATTGAGTATAAAGAGGATCAAACGGAGATTAAAACAAACTCACTAGATGATGAGTTTATGAATAAATTAAATCAAGTAATATCTGAAAATTATACCAATCCGGCTTTTGATATTGAAACATTTTCTTCAAAAATGTTTATGAGCAGAAGCTTACTTTATAAAAAATTGAAGGCGTTAACTAATGTGTCACCAACCGAATATGTGAATATGTACAGACTTAAGAAATCGGTAATTTTATTAAAGAGTAAAAAGCATCAGGTGTCTGAAATTGCATTTATGGTAGGTTTTAATGATCCTAAATATTTTGGACGCGTATTTAAAAAGTTTTTTAATGTTTCACCATCATCTTATTTAGATTAGGTAATAGTATGTTATAGGGTGTAATAATCTAAAGTATAAATAAAGAGGATAGCCCTAACGTTATCCTCTTTGATATAATAAAAACGTTGTTTTGTTATTAACCCGAGTTCGATTAAAATTAAAGAGCTCAGAATTTATTAAAATGCTGATATACAAGGCAAATTCTTTTTGCATAGCGAGCTATGGTAGAAGAATTTAACGAAGTAGATTAGTATTTTAATAGAAAGCCACATATAAACAACGATTTTCTGCTTCATATTTGTTTGACATAGCCCGCTATGACTTCACAAATATTCATTGAAACTCATTATTTATAAGCGGTCTGAGCCAATAATTTTATATCAAACTCGGGTTAGTACACTTTTTTACCCCATAAAGATATTCCATTACCAGATAAACCTGAATACACAATTGTAAGTTCTCTAGGATTTGCTTCCCAATCCAATTCCCTTTCGACACATAATTTAGTTGAACCAATGGTAAGGATTTTAGTTGTTACATCAAATGACCATGTTCCTGTTAAAGCGCCAGAAGCTTTGTGGTCAGACGATAAATTTAAGGGAACAGAAGTTTGTTGAGTTTTGAATTCATAGTTAAGCGTTATATGCTCCCAAGAACCCAATAATTCATCTTCACTTATTTCTTTTTTCGGAGCGTCTGCATAACGTTCAGGCATTACAACAGGCCATCCGTCTTCTGTCCATCTGATTTTACGTACATGACCTAACATAATTGCATTACTGTAGGTGTTACCTCCTGTATTTGCAGGCAAACGACCTTGCGAAGTGTAAAACCATTCTCCTGTATTTTTATTTTTAAATACTCCGCAGTGAGAAAATCCAACCCATCCGGAATGATTATCGAATTTATATGGATGAGTAATGATAGGATAAATTTCGCCACCATTGGTAATATCACTTCCATCATAGCTGTAGTAAGGTCCATCTACATTTCTTGATCTACAAACTCTGGTGTTGTATGCTACGGAAAGTTCATCGTAAGCTAAAAACATATAATAATAGTTTGTATTCTCATTGTAAATAACTTCAGGTCCTTCTGAAGCTTGCCATCTTGAACCTGTAAATCTGGTATAAAGTGGTTTTCCCCAAGTTGATTCATTATTGATATCAAATTCGTTTAGAGGAAGTCCTGTTTCTGCATCTAGCTGAATGGCAGCTATACCACTATGCCATGATCCATAAATCAACCAGTGTTCTCCTTCTGGTGTAACAATATAAGATGGGTCAATGGCATTAAACTTAAAATAACCACTCCAGTTATTCCTTGAGTCTCTCGACCAATCAGTCCCTCTGTCCGAAACGGAGCAAACTACCATTCCCTTATCTTCCCAGGTATTCATTAATAAACTTGTAGACTCCATCATTCCGATATAGGCTCTTTCGGTCCAGGTGTAGTCAAAGTTCTCAGCAGTATTAGGGAGTCCATTCCCAATATAGTTGTCAACTACAATACTATAATACATTCTATATTTATCGCCGACTTTACGAACAGAAGGGGCCCAGTGACCAAAAACGGGATTTGCAATTGGGTCTAAACCAACTCTGGAACGTTGGTTGTTAAGTGTATCTGTAACCCAATCCGGAGTTTGAGACATGGCCATACCTTCGAATTTCCAATTCACTAAATCTTCCGATTTTCTATATAAAAAGTGTCCGTGTCCGTCATGAGTGTTACCATAAGAGGCATCTGTTCCATACATATAATAGTACTTACCATCATAAACAACAGAAGGATCATGTACATTAGCTAAATTCCAGCCACTTCGTAAATCCCATGATGCAATGGATGAATAATCATCGGCATAAGTTGGTGCAACATAATCAGGAAACATCTCCTCTTCTTCTTTTTCTCCAGTTTTTTTCGAATCGTCTGGTTTATCGCTATCTTTTGAACATCCGTATGCAATAAAAATGAATGCAAATAAGATTAAAAATAGATTTTTATTCATATATAAATTTTGTTTTTAAATACCACAACAACCCGCTAAACACTTCATTTTCGCCTTCGGATAGATCTACTTTGTTGTGATTGATTATACTATCTTTAATTATTTCACAATTTCAAAATAAGCTAATAATTAGGTGTTTTAGGTGGACTATATTTTATTTCATGTAGAGATATAGATAATATTAGAACTTAAAAGACACTTCGATTTTATCTGCACTTATTTAGTTGTGTTTAATTGAACTAATTACAACTATTTATAAGGGGGATTAGTAATAGAGGTACTAATCAAAATATTAATGGTAAAAAAAAACCGCGAAGGAAAAAATATCCTTTGCGGTTTTAATATAAAAAAAGCTATCTAGTATTAATTTTCTGAGCTTTGACCTAATTCCCAACCTGGGTTTTGACCTAAGTTAGGTGCTCTTTTAACTTCGCTATCTGGTAAAGGAAAACGATAGTTTTTTGGACTTGTAAAAGAACGAGTAGGGTGTGCTTCTGCCGTTCTGTATTCGTATGAAGGATTTTCTGGGTTTGTAACAGTTACTCCATAAAGATTATAATATTGCTTATAATATGGATTTCCTGTTTCAGAAGTTACTGATTGATCTTCAAAAATCATCCATCTACGCTCATCAAAGAATCTATGATCTTCAAAACAAAGTTCAATACGTCTTTCATTTCTGATTCTTTCACGTAACTCAGCTTTAGTCATATCTGAATAAGCAGGCATTCCAACACGAGCTCTTAGTTGATTGATGTACTCGTATGCAGCACCAGGACCTTCAGATTCATTAATAGCTTCAGCAGCGTTTAATAAAATCTCTCCAAATCTGAATATAGGGAAAACGTGGTCTGTTGCAGTACCCAATTTAAATGAAATGTTATGAAGGAATTTTTTAGTGTAATAGCCAGTTAAGGTACCACCATGTAATTCCTGATAATCCACTCCATCAGGAGTAGAAACATCTACTGCACGGTATTCTTCGTTCTCGATATCACCCCACATAGATCCATGATGAAGAATTGTTTGCTCAAGACGAGGGTCACGATTTACATATGGATCTTGTGGATCATATGAAGGATCCTCATCAATAGGTAAACCATTGGTAGTTTCATAACAATCAACTAAATTTTGCGTTGGGTTAGTACGACCTACAGCATTAAGAGATCCACTAAAACCACAAGGTGCAAGGAATGATTCAATTGCATTTGTACGCCAAGCTGAACGTGCTAAAATAAATTCATCATTTAATCTTGGAGCGTCAGATGCGAAACATTCATAATAATCATTGTCAGGATTTCCAGTGTTGTAAAGATGGTATGGATTGCTTGACTGATTATTTGCTGTAATAAAATCTTTTGCTGCCTGAGCTGCTTCGGCCCAGTATGAAGCATCGTTATTTGGGTTGTTTAATGCTGATGCACGATAAAGTAATGCTCTTGACTTTAGAGCATATGCAGCAGCACCATTTACACGCCCCCAATTTACCACCTCATTAGAGTATCTGAATGGAAGTTCGTCTTTAATTAAGTCACATTGATTAGCAATCCATTTTAAAGCATCGGCAGCATTTGTACGCTCCATGTTCATTGCTCCAGGATTTCCTAAATCAAATACAATTGGAGTTCCTTCTTCATTTTCGCCAATGATTGGAGCATCACCAAACCAACGAACTAATTCAAAATGAAAAATGGCACGAAGTAATTGGGCTTCAGCTGTATATCTATCAAAAAGTCTGTTGTCATCACCATCCTTACTTGCATTACCAACTACAGTTTCTCTTGCATTTTTTAGGAATTGATTTGTTTTTCTGATAGCACTTACATTACTATTCCAAAAATTTAGTAGAGGATGGTTTGTTGCATCGTAGCTATCAGTTAATACACCATGATAATAATGCACGTTCCAATAAGAAATGGCATTATCAGTCATACAATCGCGCGAAGCTCCTAAAAACTGAGCATTGGTATAGCCACTAAATCCATCTGGCAGATTAGTATATATATTAGCCAAAAAACCTCGCGTATTATCTTTATTGGAGAATACTTGTTCTTCCGACATGGAAAGGTCGTATTCTTTATCAAGATAATCGCTACATGAAAACAAGGCAAAAGCAAATAATGCGCTTGTTATATATGTTGTTAACTTATTCATTTTAATACTGTTTATCAAATTAGAATCCTATTTTCACACCCACAGAGAAAGAACGAGTTTTTGGATACCACCAAACAAAACTCATTGGTTTTTCTGGATCAACATCATCTGGCAAATCACTAAAAGTATGTAAGTTATAACCACTTAAGTAGATTCTACATTGAGTCATATTAACTTTAGAGATTAGTGTTTTTGGTAATGAATATCCTATTTCAACATTACGAAGAGACAAGAAATTACCGTTTCTAACCCAAATATCATTTTGGTATGTACCAGAACCTCTATCACTATCAATCGTGTTATAACCTCCATAAGTAGGACGTGGATAAAGCGCGTTAATATTTCGAGAGTCTGTTGGGTCATCATTGTAATATCCCCAGGCTTTAGTTACCTCATGGGTACCCATGTTACTCCAACCAGAGAAACTAATAGCTGGTGATAAGAATACTGAACGATTTAAATAAGCAGTCATTAAAACACGAGCATCAAAACCTTTCCACTCAAAACCAAAGTTTAATGAAGGAATTAATTCAGGAATGATAGTATAAGAATCAGGAGTCATATCGTTAGAATCAATCTTACGGTCTCCGTCTAAATCTTTAAATACAGCTGTACCTAAAGCCTGTCCAGTTCCTGATGCCGTATGATATGGATATTTTTCTGGGTTATCAATAGCATCTTGGTGACTTGTAGCCACTTTTGATGGATCATCAGCCCATTTTACAAATTTATAAATGTTCCATCCTCCAATAGAGTTGTTAAAAGCATTTTCATATAACGAAGCAACAGACGTGTTATCATAAATTCTGTTACCTGTTTTACGTTGCCATGGTACATTGGGAGCCAACTCATCCATTTCAGTAATTTTGTTGGTATTCCAGGTTACCATGCCTTTTAAGTAATACTTAAAGTCTCCAATGTGGTTTTGATGTCCTAAAGAAACCTCAAAACCTCTACTTTCAACTTTACCGTATGAATCATCAGGAGCAGAAACCCCTAATAAAGCAGGTACTGTTGAACGAGTTACTAAAATATTAGAACGCCATTCTTTAAATACATCAATAGACCCGAAAAGCTTCTTATTGTAAACATCAAAGTCTAAACCTAAGTTTACCATATCAGATAATTCCCATTTACTGTTTAAGTTCCCGGCTTTACTCTCGTAAAATCCACCAACATTTGATCCACCTTCGTTACCAAAGGTATAACCACCACCAGAAGCATAGGTTCCTTGGAATGGATATCTCCCGGCTCCGGTATTTGCCTGTCCTGAGCGACCGTATGAAGCTCTTATTTTTAAAAGATCGATGTTTTTATTTTGTAAGAAAGACTCCTCAGAAAGAACCCAACCTACAGAACCTCCAGGGAAAATATCAAAACGTTCACCTTCAGCAAAGTTATCACAACCCATATACGATACATTACCAGATAAAATATATCTGTTATTGTAGATATAAGTAGCCTGACCGTTGTAAGATAAGTAACGATTTGAAGATGTAGAACCGTGCGATACATTTTTATATGTACGAACAAAAGCCTGTGCATTTACAGCGTGTTTTCCAAAAGTTTTATCATAACTCAAACCTGTTCTAAAGTTGATGTTATAATAGTAATCTCTTGGAGAAGTAGAGGGATTAGATAATGCTGAATAAGTAGAGAAACGAGTATATTCATACTCTGATATATCAGTTACGTCAGCATTGTAATCATAATTAAACGAGTTAACGTTGTTCGACTGTCTTGAGTTAAAAGTCTCATAAGAGTCAAAACTAACAATGGCATTTGCTTTTAAACCATCTATTACGTCGCTTAAATCACCTGTAATATTAACAGTACTATAAACATTTCTACGACGGTTTTTATCAACACCAGAAGATGCTAATAAACGTCCTGCATTGGCAGCTGTACTTGAAGCATAAATACTACCATCAGGGTTGTAAACAGGCTCCATTGGATTTGCTTCAACAGCACCAAAAGTTACAATACTAAATACTCCTGTTAAAGGCTGAGAGATATTGTCGATACGACCACCTAAATCTAAAGATACATTCAATCGTTTTGTTACATCAATATCAATGTTTGATCGTAAGTTGTAACGATTTAATTTATGTTGAGTACTAAAGTTACTGTTATACTCAGTCCACTTGTCGTTCCACATACCAGATTGATACATATGAGACATAGAAACAAAATAACGAGCCGTTTTATTACCACCACTAATCGTTAAGTTTGTTTTAGTTTGAGGTGCAGCATCTCTATATAATTCATCATACCAGTTGGTATTAAAATATTTATATCGATCCATACCTTCTAATTTTTCGCCATTACTTACGCGACGGTACATTTCAATTTGATCATCTGTATAAAGGGGGTCTTTCCCGTCCAAATATCTTACCTGGTTACGGGTTAAGGCCATGTTATACGAGTTCTGAGTTTCCATTTTTCCAGTAAGTGTTTGAATACCTACTTCCTGGTTAAGTGTAATTTTAGTACGACCAGCTTCACCACGTTTAGTACTCACAACAATAGCTCCGTTGGCACCTCTCATACCATAAATAGCAGTAGAGGCAGCATCTTTTAAGATGGTTATTTTTTCAATAGGATAGGCATCTAAGAAAGATAAATCCCTTTCCACATCATCAACAATTACTAGAGGAGCACGAGCATTTCTGTTCATTGTTCTAAGACCACGAATATAGATCGCTGTTTCTGACCATCCTGGCTCACTTGCCCATTCGTAAGTAGCAACACCACTAACTGTAGAAGTAAAAGCATTTTGTAATACCGTAATAGGGTATTTTTCCAACTCTTCACCAGTAACAACCGATGTAGCTTCAGTTACAAACTTCTTTTGCTTTCTACCAAAAGCAACAGGAGTTGTGTGCGCATATTCATCAGTATCAGGCTCCAATACAACTTCAAATTTGTCGTTAAATACAGCTTTAGCAGATGTGTTTTTATATCCAATTAATGTAAAAATGATCTCATCGTTTGGCTTAACAGTTTTCAAACTAAAGTTACCGTCTTTGTCAGACAATACAATTTTACTTGATTCTGCTATATTAACAACAACTCCTGATACAGGATTCCCTTCTGGATCAACTATTCGTCCATTTAAAGCTTTTTCCTCTTGCGCAAATGTTGTCATCGCAGTCAGGAAAAATATTCCTATCAGCAAAAGCTTCAAAGCTTGTGCTGAATAATTATTTATGTTTTTCATTATATTCCACATAGTATAACTCAATTAAAGGATTACCATCCTGGATTGTTTTCAATCTCTGTTTTCCAAACTTCAGCTTCAGGAATAGGATATAGATACATTTTATCTTTAAATATACGCTCTTGCGCAACTTTTCGTGAAATAGTACCATCAGCAGCAACGTTAACGCCATAAATGTTGCGTGAGAGTGCTTTAGTTGCTACATTCCAACGACGAACATCCCAGAATCTGTGTTCTTCAAATGCAAACTCTACAGTTCTTTCTTTTCTAATAAAATTTCTCATGTTGGTCTGAGATGAAGTTAATTCTGCTCGATCTTCAACATTTCCGGTAATTCCGGCGCGGTGACGAATGGCATTTAAAGCTTCATATACTTCAGTTGAAGGACCATTTACTTCATTCATTGCTTCTGCGTAGTTTAAAAGAATTTCGGCATAACGAATGAAAATCCAGTTACGGTAGCTTGATCCTGAATGATTATTACCTAAAATAGTTTCAGGAATATATTTACGTACATAATATCCTGTTGGAGTTGCATTGGCGTTTCCAATAGGATTATCACGTTGTCCTAAAATTACATTAATGATTCCTTCATCACCCCACTCAACACCTTGGTATAAAACAGAAGCCGCAAGACGAGGGTCTCTGTTAGTCCAAAGATTTGTGTCATCGTAGTTGCTTTCGGCATTTACTGTAGGAGTTGCAGTTCCATTATAAACAGGAGCTCCTGTTTCGTCATACTCAGTAAAAGGAGATGAGCCATCTACCATGTCGTACATGTCGATTAGGTTTTGAGAAGGACATAACCCTCCGCTACCACCTTCTCCAACAGGAGTGTCGTCATAAATAGATCCCCAACCAATTGTTCCATCATTTCTGTAGAAAATAACTTCGTTATTTTGTCCACTGTAAGGAGTTCTTAAGATACTGTTAGTATAAGCTGTTTTTCCATCAGCATCCTCGAAAAGACTGTAGTTATCTCCGTAATCATCCATAAAACTTTTTGCAGCATAAGCAGCCTCTTCCCAGGTAATACCAGATTCACTGCTATAACGTTCACTGGCCATATATAACATGATTCTTGAATATAACGCTCTGGCCATTGGCATACTAATTCTACCTGCATTGGCAGATTTAAAACCATCATCGTATGATAATAACCCAGCTTCACATTCACTTAACTCTGTTAAAACAAAATCTACAACATATTCTTTAGTTGTTGGACGAGTAGTGTAGCCTGTTAAAAGATCACCTTCAGGGTCAAGTACTTCTTTTACAATAGGAATAGGTCCGTAACGTAAAAACATTTCCCAATAAAAATAAGCACGCAGAAATCTAGCTTCAGAACTATAGTTTAGTTTGTCTGTAGCATATTTTTCAGCGCTTAGATCAACAGGTTGAGGAACATTTTCGATGCGGTTAAGTAACATATTACATTTACGAATGCCTCTGTAATAATGCTCCCAGGTAGCTACCAACTCACTGTGTCCGCCACCGCCATAATAGTTACCAATATTAAAAGATGTACGAACACCAGCATTGGCATAACTAGTCTCTGCTATATCAGTAGCTGCATCTAACCAGGAACGATTAATTCTTCTGGCTCCGTGACGTAGGAAATTATAAGTGTCAAAGTGAAACTGTTTTGTAGTTTCCCAGTCACTAAAAACCTGCTCTTCTGTTAACTCATTACTCGGCTGTTTATCAAGAAAGTCTCCAAACATATCTTCGCATGAAGTTAATGTAATGGCTGACATTCCTAATACGCCAATTATATATAATAATACTTTATTCATGACTTGTTAGAATTTTAAATTAACTCCACAATTAATTGTTTTCATAATAGGATAGCGGTTTGAACCATTACTTTCAGGGTCTGCAATACCATCAATATGATCCCATGTAACTAAATTGTTAGCATTTACATATAGTCTGCAATCGCTAATACTAACTGTTTTAATCCATCTGGTAGGAAGCGTATAACTTAACTCAATGTTTTTCAATCTAACAAAAGCACCATTCTTTAAGAAATAAGAGTTTAGACGTTGATTGTGGTCACCGTTACTATCATAGTGTAATAAAGGATATTTAGCGTTAGCTAAGTTGTATTCCTCGCTTTGAGATGGATCCCATCGGTCAAGGTGATGTTCTTTTACTTTACCACCTCCAACAAAAGAATACATAGCTTCAGCGTCGTAATATCTACTTACATGATCAACACCCTGGAACATTACACTGAAACCCCATCCTTTGTAGTTACATCCTAATGATAAAGCATAAGTGTTTTCAGGTACATTACTAAAACCAATAACCGTTTCATCGCGTTCATCGATAAAACCATCATTGTTGATGTCACGATATTTCAAATCTCCAACCTGAACATTTCCAAATGTAGATATTGGCATATCAGGATTTGCTAAATCAGCAGCAGTAACAAAACCGTCACTAATTAAACCAAAGTACTGACCGATAGGATTACCTTCACGTTTTCTGTAATCAGTTTTTAAATCAGGCTCATCCATATCTTTAATCTCATTCTTAGCATGAGCAAAAGTTACGCCTACATTGTATGTAAAATTCTCACCAATACTGTTGGCATGTTTCAATTCAATTTCAAAACCACTATTTTTAGTTTTACCAAGGTTACCAGCAGCCATTGTTACACCAACCCACTCAGGACGAGTAAGAAATTGAGTTAGAATGTTATTACGTTCTTCATTAAATACATCAATATTACCACTTAATAAACCGTTCCATACTCCAAATTCAAGACCTACGTTGTATTTGTTAGCACGCTCCCAGGTTACACCGTAGTTAGGATATTGACCTTCGTAAATTCCAGTATAGCCTGATGTACCGAAACGGTAAGCACCACCTAATTGAGACCATTTTTGCTCATATAAGAAACGCTGACGTACACCATTAACTTTATAGATATCGTTACCTACTTGTCCGTATGATGCTCTTAATTTTAAGTTGTTAAGCCAATCCTTAGTATTGCTCATAAATGCCTCGTTGTTTAATCTCCATCCAAGAGAGAATGAAGGGAAAAATCCGAACCTCTTTCCTTCCATAAAGTTTTCAGAACCGTTATATCCAGCATTCACCTCCAATAAATAACGATCATCATATCCGTAAGTTACACGACCAACTAAACCTTGATATCTTTGAGCTAAATCGGCCTGATGACGATAGTCGTTTTGGTTGTAAAGTACCATTGCAGTAACATCGTTTTTACCGAATTTACGAGCATAGCTTAATTGATATTCGAAATAAAGCTTTAAAGTAGTTGTTTGATTGTTACCTGCATAACCTAATTCCGAATCGGTATTAAATTGGTTGTAGGCATCAATTGACTCGTAGTTATTTCTATCATTCAACTCGTATGTAGCAAAGTTAGCTGTAAATCTTCTGTTGTAGTATGCATCATAGTCAAACGACATCATAGCTTTAGCTTTTAAACCTTCTGTAAGCCAATCCATTTTGTAATCAGCAATAAAGTTGGTTTCACTAATCGTATTGGTTGCTCGGTAAAAACCAGCTTTAGCTAATCGTGCTGCAATGTTGTTTTGGTATTGCGAACTACCTCCATATAAAACTCTTTCATTGTCTCCTTCAGGAATAGTATAATTAACAGGGAATAACCATCCCGGAGTGTGGTTTATTTCGTAAAATACTTCGCTAAAAGTTGAGCTTTCAGAAGTATTTGGTCCGTTACGTTCTTCGAAACGAGTACCGAAGTTGATAGAAGCAGTAAGGTCTTTTGATAATAAAAAGTCAAGGTTAGCACGGAATGCGTATCTACGGAAACTTGTATTTGATTTGTTTCCATATTTATCTAAACTTAAGTTTTTATATAAACCTTGTTGGTCGTAATATTCACCAGAAGCAAAATATCTCATTCTTTTTGTTCCACCCTGAACGTTTACATTATAACGTTGAGCTGGAGCTGAAGAACGTAAAATTTCATCATACCAATCCACATTAGGATATAACATTTCGTTTAAACCGTCTAACTGACCGGCAGAAGACTGACGATACATATCTATATCAGAAGCTGAGAATTGAGATGGTAAACCATCATTAGTTAATGCTTCCTCTAATAATACAACTGAATTGTAAGAATCTAAGTACGTATTTTCTCTTGTAGGACTTTGTGATTGCCAGTTTGCAGTTAAACTTACAACTGGTTTTTGGTCACGACCTCTTTTTGTTGTTACAAGGATCACTCCGTTTGCACCACGCACACCATATACCGCAGTTGCAGAGGCATCTTTTAACACAGAAATAGCTTCAATATCGTCAGGAGCAATTTGAGAAAAAGAACGCTCAACACCATCAACAAGGATAAGCGGTTGTCCGTCGCCAGCAAATGTTGCACGACCACGAATAAAGATTTGTGAATCATCAGCACCCGGAGCACCAGAAGACTGAGATGTTACCACACCTGGAATTTTACCCGAAATAGCCTGAGTAATGTTAGCTGCAGGTGATTTTAAAATTTCCTTTGAAGATAATTGCGAAATGGCTCCTACAACACTCTCTTTTTTCTGAGCACCGTATCCAACTACAACAACTTCTTCTAACTCCTGATCATCTTTACGTAAAGTAACATCAAAAGATGTTTGACCATTTAAAGCAATTTCCTGGCTTGCAAAACCAATAAAACTTACAATGATTGATGATTGACCACTGCTTACAGTAAGACGAAACTCTCCGTTGAAATCAGTAACAGTACCATTTGTGGTACCTTTTTCAACAATAGTAGCCCCAATAATAGTTTCTCCAGTATCATCTTTTATTGTACCACTAATATTCACCGACTGTGCAAAAATATTTTGCCCGGCCAGAAAAAACATCAGTATTATCATCATACCTACCAATCGGTAAGATGATGTTATATTACTTATTATTTTTTTCATAATTAATTATCTTGACTTAAATTAATTGGTTGCATATTTTGCAGCCATTATATTCGCTATTTGGCTTTCAGAGAGAGCTGCAGAATAAATAGCTACATCATCAAATTTGTATGAAGGGTCATTGTCGCCCCAATTCCACGCCTGATTACCTCCTAAACAAATATAGTTAAGAAGATTTCCTTGAGTTAAAGGACCAGAAATATATTGGCCACCTTTAGTCACACCATCCACAGTCCAACTATTTCTAACAACACCATCCACATAAATTTTTAGAGTAGTAGATGTCCATACTGCCGAATAGAAATGCCAAGCTCCATCATGTAACCAATCATTAATAGTGTAATTTTTACCTTCGTCGTTTTGTTCATCAGTAAAGTCGCACCATTCATCAGAAGGACAATTTACCTGTGCCACAAGTCTTGATTGTAACATCATCATTGGTTTTGTGTTGGTATTGTTTACTGGTGCTGCACCATATGCAGAAAATAATGGATACCAATTAAAGCCTACATCAGCAGTACCTTGATTTGCCCAAAAAGAAATAGTCATTTCATTAGTTTGAGCGTTGGTAATGTCAGAGAAAATATTGCTTGGTAATAGTAAGTAGTTAGTTCTTTGTGCTTCTGTTCCACTTTCACCTACATTGTAAAATACTTGTCCAAAATGTTGGCTATCATCAGAGTCGTCAGCAACAATTTCTCCTGAACCAATAATTTGTTCTGAATTTAAACCATTTTCAAAATCCTGTGCATATACAGGTGTTGGAATTACATCTGGGTTAGTATATTTCTGATTGATGATTTCTTCAATTTGAGTTACAGATAAAGCTTTAGAATAAATAGCTACATCATCAAATTTGTATGAAGGGTCATTGTCGCCCCAGTTCCATGCCTGATTACCTCCTAAACAAATATAGTTGAGAAGATTTCCTTGAGTAAAAGGACCAGAAATGTATTGGCCACCTTTAGTTACACCATCCACAGTCCAACTATTTCTAACAACACCATCCACATAAATTTTTAGAGTTGTAGAAGTCCAAACGGCACTATAAAAATGCCAAGCTCCATCATGTAACCAATCATTAATAGTGTAATTTTTACCTTCGTCGTTTTGTTCATCAGTAAAGTCGCACCATTCATCAGAAGGACAATTTACCTGTGCCACAAGTCTTGATTGTAACATCATCATTGGTCTTGTGTTGGTATTGTTTACTGGTGCTGCACCATATGCAGAAAATAATGGATACCAATTAAAGCCTACATCAGCAGTACCTTGATTTGCCCAGAAAGAAATAGTCATTTCATTAGTTTGAGCATTGGTAATATCAGAGAAAATATTGCTTGGTAATAGTAAGTAGTTAGTTCTTTGTGCTTCTGTTCCATCTGCACCTACGTTGTAAAATACTTTTCCAAAGTATTGATTTTCTTCAGTGTCATCAGTTACGACAGAACCTGAACCAACAATCTGTTCTGTTGATAAACCAAATTCAAAGTTTTGGTAATAAATCGGTGTAGGAAGCTCAACTCCTGCATCTTTTTCAATTGTAGGGACTTCAAAATAATTGGCAGTAATTAGGTTCCTAAACATACTGATATTGTCCACCCATATTGAACCAGGAGCAGTTCCGGAACCATATCCTAAATAAAAATACTGTAATGATGGAATTGCATCAATTACTTTTTGGAAATCAATATCTGAAGTAGAAACGTTAAGTGTTTCAACACCGTCTACATTAATAATGTAGCCTTCAGTATTAATTACAATAGCTAAGTAGTGCCATTCGTTAGCAGTAAATATATCTTCAGAAACATTGTTAGAAGTTGCTCCTTCTGGTGTTTCAAAAGTTACTGAACCATTTTCTGTCATATACAAAGTTGTTCCTTCATCGTTAGAAAAAGAAAAGACAGCAGCATTGTTTGGATTAGTTTCTGAAACTTTAACCCACATTGTTAGAGAAATACCTTTTTGTAAAGATGCTTCGTAAAGAGAACTGTTTGTTTTAATGTAACCTGTATTTAATTCAGGAACATATCCAATAACATCATCTACAATTATTGAAGGATTTACACCACCTTCAAATGCACCTAATGTAACTTCCTCGGGAAATTCTGACCCAAACTTTAATTCCCCCTTCAAAACCAGCTTTGGGTAAACTTGATTCCCTGCCTCGGGGTCCATCTGTCCCCAATCTGAACAGGACCAGGTCCCCAGCAAACCGAACATTGCTAATATTAGCAATAACTTGTTTGTTAGTTTCATTTTCATAGTCTTTGTTAACATTAATATTACGTTGCTTTTTTTTGCATAAAGAATTTTTTATGATGTTTCTTTATGACTAATAATCACATCAAACAGCCTCAACTATTATTATTTTGTTGAGGACTGTAATTTTCACCAACTCATATTCTAAAAATTTATAATTTTCTATACAATTAGGCCACTACAAGCGGTGGCGTCATGGTTTTTAAGAAATTTTTAAGTTTTGTGTTAAAGTGTTTTAAAATGTTAATCAAATGTACTCTGGCTTTCTCACTTAGAGGTTCATAATTACTTCTTTGAAGTGGATAATTGATTACACAAATGAATCCTATTTACAGAAAAGCTTAGAGTGTTTATTAAGAGGAGTTGAAAATTGTTGGTGGCAGTTAAAGTGCTGAAATAGAGTAGTTACAGTTGTGAGGTAGTGGTGCGAGATATAGTAGGGGTGAATTAATTATCGACTATATAGAACTAAATATCCACTTCAAGAGTGCTTTGTTTTAATATCTGACATCGTATTTTTAGATATTATGCTAAAAGAAGTTAAATTTAACATCTAGTTAAAGGTAGAAAACAACCTAAGAGTATTATTTTTGTTTATAATTAGCATTGATAGATGTTAAGAATAAATAAAGATGAAAGTAGTGGCGATTTAGTAAAAGTGCTTTACTACATTTTATACTCATTTAATTGACTTAGATTGTATTCTTTTTTTAATCTACCTCCCCAAAGATATTTTCTTGCTATGTATTTTCTTTATGGAATTTTCACAAATAGATATTCGTTAGAGAGAAAATTTATAATAATGATTTGATTTTGAAATGGAATATATTTAATAATTGGAGAAGGAGGGAAATTAATGTATTTGTTAATTAATAGGATTGTTTTTTTTAGGAGTATTTTATTGTTGTGCTTGTTGTCTGGGTTTTCTTATCTAAAAGGTAATCCTTTCGATGTTTCCAGGATGTATGAGTATATTGATATTTCAAATGGATTACCTCAAAATACTGTTCGATGCTTTGAAAAAGATAATTATGGTTTCATATGGATTGGTACGGATTATGGACTATGTCGTTATGATGGTTATGATTTTGAGTATTATAAAGTATCAGATAGTTCATTGTCGTTAAAAGACAATAAAATTGTTGATATTCTTGCTGATTCAAAGGGTTTGATATGGATAGTTACACAAAGAGGAGTTCAGATCTTAAATTCAACAACGGATAAGTTTGTAGAAGTTTTGAGTAGTGAAGTCCAGGATATTTTAAGTAAAGAAATAGTTCAGGTTATTGAGTATAATTCGCATATATGGATTGCAACTATAAATGACGGAGTCTATGAGTTGGATCTAACAAATGGGAACGATAATATTGTAGTTCATGCTCATTATTTGTTAAAAGACAATGATGACTCTGTTTCATGTATTACGCTTGGTGAGGATAATAACTTATATTTAGGTACAAATAGAGATGTATATGTGTTGAATAACGAGTTTGGCAAATTTGAGCTAATAGAACTTAATATTCGTATATCTTTTGATGTGTATGTATTATATCAGGAAGGAGATTGTTTGTGGATTGGTACCAGTAATGGAATATTCCGATATTATACTAATCATAAGAAATTAGTATGGTATGGGCATGATATTTCGAACGACAGAACTATTTCTCATTCACATGTGAAATCCATGATAAAAGATGCAACCGGCAAGCTACTAGTTGGTACACTTGGTGGATTATGTGTTTATAATTCCGAAACAAATGACTTTTCAAGAATAAGTTTATTTCCTTCTTATGATGGTAGACCTAGTTATGTGTTTGTGAGTAAGATTTTTACTGATGGGGAGGGAAATGTGTGGATTGGATCAGAGAAAACAGGTGTAGTACACTATAATGTATTTAACAAGAAATTTTACTCTTTTAAAGAAGATGAAAGGTATAAACCATTTAATTATAATATTGTAAATTCTATTTATGTATCTAACAAAGAATTGTGGGTTGGTACTGCAGGAGATGGATTATATTGTTATGAAAGAGAAAGTGAATCGATTAAACACTTCCAATTTGGTTCGGGAAGTACTGGTGGTTTAACAAGTGACTTTATTTCTGCTTTTATAGAAGATCAAAAAGGTAACAAGTGGATTGGAGCCTGGGGTACAGGGATACAAAAACTTAATTGGAAAGATGGCAAGAGTATATTTAAATCATATGTATTAGAAAACGGTTTGCCATCAACTTTTATATCTTGTTTTTATATAGATTCAAAAGGAAAATTCATTGTAGGAACTGATAGTGGGTTAACTGTTTATGATGGGAAGAATGATGTTTTTGTGCCAGTAAATATCACTAATGGATATCGTAAGTTGAGAGTTGGATGTATTCTTGAAGATAGTAAAGGTTATTTGTGGGTAGGAACCACTGATGGATTATATAGATTTAAAGCAGAATTAATTAGTCCTGATAGATCGAAAAAGTTAAGTAAGTATGATGTTGTCACCTTTAAAAAGACTAATCAAGAGGGGAGCTTGCCCAATGATTATGTAACAAGTATTGATGAGGATAGTAATGGAAATGTTTGGATAGGTACATATGGAAATGGAATTGCTAAATGTGTTACACAATCAGATGGATCAATTGTTTTTGATAATTTTACTGAAGAAGAAGGCCTGACTAATAATGTAGTATATAAAGTTTTAGTAGATTCAAATAATGACCTTTGGATTAGTACTGAAAATGGATTATCTCATTATAAAGTTAAGGATTCTTTATTTGTAAATTATTATAAAAAAGATGGGTTGAGGAACGATCAGTATTATTGGACAGCGGGCTATAAAGATGCTTCTGGTAATTTGTATTTTGGAGGTTTAAATGGATTGAATTTTTTTAATCCGGATAGTATTAAAGATTATCCGGTGGGTTCTAAAACTTTTATTACAAGCCTGAGTGTTGAAAACGAGAAAGTTAGAGCAGGGGATGAAAGGAAGGGTGTTATTCCTCTAACTAAATCGGTATTTAGTGCAGATACGATTCACCTTTGTTATAAAGACAATGTTTTTAGTTTTGAATTTTCAGCGCTTCCCTACTTTTTGTCTAGTAAAATAAATTATGAGTACCAGTTAGAGGGGGTTGATCAGGATTGGGTGGAAGTAGGAAGCGACAGGAGGATTGCCTCGTATACAAATTTGAATGGCGGAGAGTATTTGTTTAAAGTTCGATCAACAAATATTGATGGAATTTGGAATAAAAATTATTCTTCAGTATTACTTATTATTGACCCTCCATATTGGCGCACATCATGGTTTAAAATTGTGCTTTTATTAACATTGGTTTTATTGGCTACTCTTTATGTCAGATATCGTTCCATTAGAATTATTGTGCAAAAAAGAAGGTTAGAAAAGATTGTGGAAAAGCGAACTGATGAAATAAAGGTTAAGAATGAACAACTTGAACAGAATTCGAAAATGTTGATTGCCCGTAATGAGCAATTGGCACTACGTCAGGAAGAAATTGAAAATCAAAAGAATTTACTAGAAAAGCAAAACAAAGAAATCGTATCTCAACGTGATCAATTAATTCAACTTCATGAAGAGGTGGAGACAATTCATCAAAGCAGGATGCAGTTTTTTACTAATATATCACACGAATTTCGTACGCCTTTAACCTTAATAATATCACCAATAGAAAAAATGCTTAGCGACAGTTTTGCTTTTTCTAAAGAAAATGTAAAGCATACAATTAGTTACGTTAAAAGAAATGCAGAGCGTTTGTTGATGTTGACTAATGAAATACTAGCCTTCAGAAAATTTGAAGCGGGTAAAATTAAGGTTTCTTTATCGCAAGGTAATTTATCAGAATTGATTCAGAGTATCGCGAATGCCTTTAAAATTCTTACAGAGCAGAAAAATATTGTTTTCAATATTGCCATTGATTTTAATCTTGAAAATATTTGGTTTGATAGAGAAAAACTCGAAAATATTTTATCAAATCTTTTATCTAATGCTATAAAATATACTCCGGAAAAAGGGACCGTTTCTTTAGCTGCAACAAGGATAGATAATTCTGAAAATAAACCTTATGTTTTAATTAATATTCAGGATACAGGCATAGGTATTGGTGAAGATGCACAGGCAAAAGTATTTGATCGTTTTTATCGCGATGATTCAGATAATAAGAATAGTTCGTACGGAACAGGGATCGGTCTTTCGTTAACTAAGCAAATGGTTGAAATTCAGAATGGAAAGATAACTTTAGAAAGTGAATTGAATAAAGGTTCTTCATTTAAAGTAATGTTACCGTTAGAGAAAGACGATTTCCCAAATCATGAGATTATTAGTAGTGAAATAGAAGAACAAATACCATTGCAGAAACGCGTAAGGTTAATGACTGATTTGCATATAACAGCAATAAGTGAATTGCCTTCAAAGCAACATGGATATACTGATAAAACAAATATTCTTATTGTTGAGGATAATAGTGATTTACGTAATTTTTTGGCTGAAGCTTTATCGGTTAATTATAATGTTTCCACAGCTGAAGATGGAGAAGTAGGCTATAAAATAGCTTGTGAAAAGGACTTTGACTTGATTGTGAGTGATATTATGATGCCTAAAGTTGATGGATTGGAATTATGTAAGATGCTTAAAAATAACTTGGAAACAAGCCATATACCCATAGTTTTACTTACGGCCAAAAATCAGGAGGAAGACTTTGTTGAAGGTTTTCAATATGGAGTTGATGATTATATATCTAAGCCATTTAATTTAACTGTACTGCAGGCTAAAATGGATAGCCTGATTATGAATAGGAAAAAATTGATGGAAAGAATACGAAAGCCTGAGAAAATGGAATCTAAACCATCAGTGGCTTCAATGTCAATTCTTGATGAAGAGTTTATGAGTAAGGTAAATCAGGTTATTGAAGAATCTTATACTGATTCAACTTTTGATATTGACACTTTTTCGTCAAAGTTATATGTGAGTCGTAGTTTATTGTATAAAAAATTAAAAGCGTTAACAGATGTTTCTCCCAATGAGTATATTACCATATATCGTTTAAAGAAATCAATAGCATTATTAAAAAGTAAAAAGCATCAGGTTTCAGAAGTTGCTTTTATGGTAGGTTTTAACGATCCAAAATACTTTAGTCGTGTATTTAAAAAGTATTACGATTCTTCTCCATCGGCCTATGTAGAATAAGTTCAGATTTAGAGGTGTACAAATGGTTAGTCAATTCGTATAATTTTTTATGTAATGCTGGTATAGAGCCATTATTGGGGGAGTTTAAATATCGATCTATCCTCTTAATAAAAACTTTTGTCCTCATAAAAATGCATAACTCAGATTACTTTTGTTTGTATCAGTTTGTGTTAAAATGGTTTTAAAGCAAAAGTAATTTTTGATTATGTTATATAACCGAATGAAAATTATTCTACTTATTGCTGTTGGTATGCTTATGCAAATGTGTACGAATACCTCCAATGATAAAAATAAGGGAAATCCGTATGAGGATGACTATACTAAAATAGCATCTTTAAAAAACAGGGATAAATGGAATGGGGCAAATGTTCATGATCCAACATGCATCAAAGTGGGAGATACTTACTATTTGTATTCTACGGATGCCTATTATATTCCGCCGAATATTAATTTTAAAGATGATCCTACTGTAGAAATAGGTCATACGCCTATTCGCAGTTCAAAAGATTTGGTTCATTGGGAATTTGAAGGTTGGGTATTTGATGATTTTCCAGCAGAAGCTTTGGCGCATGTAAAAGAAACAAATCAAGGTAAATATCCAGATGGAATTTGGGCTCCATATATCCATCAGAAAGGAGATGAATTCAGATTATATTATTCGCTTTCTTATTTTGGATCCAATGGATCTTTTATTGGTATGGCAACTTCAAAATCACCATTAGGTCCTTGGAAGGATAAAGGTGAGGTAGTAAAAACTTTCCGTGATAGTGAAATGAATGCTATTGATCCAACAGTTCTCTCTGATCCAAAAACTGGAAAAGAGTGGATGATTTATGGTTCTTATTTTGGAGGATTATTTTGTTTGGAGTTGAATCCGGAAACTGGTCTGGCAAAAACAAAAGGTGATCAGGGAACTGTTGTGGCACGAAGAGCAGATGGAAAAACGCGTGTAATTGAAGCTCCGGAAATTGTGTATAACGACGAACAAGATATGTACTATTTATTTGTTTCTTATGATTCGTTATTTTCTTATTACAATGTCAGAGTGGGGCGATCAAAATCACCAACAGGTCCATTTCTTGATTATTTTGGAAATAATTTAAGTGATACTACAAACAACTATCCAATTCTGACTTATACCTACATGTTCAACAATCAACAGGGATGGGCAGGTAATGCACATTGCGCAGTTATAGAAGATGAGGGTAAGTATTTTGCATTTCATCAGGGACGCTTAGCTCCAATCAACTTAATGCTGCAGTTACAATGTCGTGAGGTAAAGTGGTTAAGTGATGGTTGGCCTGTATTTTCTCCTGAAAGATATAATGTTGTTGATGAAAAATCGGATTTTATAGATTCAGATATCGAGGGTAGCTGGGAGATTATAGAATTAAAAGACTTGTTGGAACTTTCAGACAAGGGACAGCTTCAGATACCTGTAGAAGAATGGAAATATACGCCTAAAGCATTTAATACCTCCAATGAAATGGTAGTATCATCTGGTAATGTAACTCTTGAAAATGACAATTTTAAAATTACAGAAATTCAAGTTAATGGAGATGTAGTTGTATTTACAGACGAAGATGGAAAAGAATTTGAGGCTAAGTTGTTTTCAGGATGGGATTGGGAAAATGAAAATAAAACAATATTATTTTCAGGTATTTTACCAAACGGTCATGGATTCTGGGGTAAAAAGATCATACAGTCTAACTCATAGTTACATCTGATAAAAATATACTTGGGTTGACTTATTTAATATCTTTTTTTGATTAATTTATAAACTTATCCCAATGAGCAAATGCTATTTTTGTCATTGAGATATTTTATTATTAAAAGTTATATACAGGAGAAAAAACAAAAGCAATGAAGAAAAAATACATGGGATTAAGAATGATTGTACTAGTAGCTGTGGCCATTTTTAATTTTGGCTGTTGTGAAAAAAAGATTGAATATGTAAACCCTATTGCAGCGCAACGAGCAGATCCTTGGGTTTATAAAAATGATGATGGAGCCTATTATTTTATAGCAACAGCTCCTGAATATGATAGAATTGAGATAAGGAAATCAAACACAATAAATGGTATTGGTACAGCAGAACCCGTAGTTGTTTGGACAAAACATGAAGAAGGTGTAATGGGTGGTTACATTTGGGCACCTGAATTGCATAAAATTGATGGTAAATGGTATGTTTATTTTGCCGCAGGTGATGCAGATAATGTTTGGCATATTCGTATGTATGTATTATCTAATGCTTCAGATGATCCAACAACAGGAGAATGGGTTGAGGAAGGAAGAATATTCACCGAAAAAGACTCCTTTTCGTTAGATGCAACCACCTTTCAAAATAATGGAGAACTATATTATATATGGGCCCAAGGTGTAAGAGAAGGTGAAAACACATCATTGTTAATATCGAAAATGGAATCTCCAACTAAATTGAAGGGAGAGGAAGTGATTATTTGTGATCCAACGTTAGATTGGGAGAGACGTGGTTATAAAGTAAATGAAGGGCCAGCTGTATTAAAGAAAAACGGAAAAATTTTTGTTACATACTCAGCGAGTGCAACTGATGCCAATTACTGTATTGGAATGTTATGGGCGGATGAGAATGCAGATTTATTAGATCCTAAAGCATGGCACAAATCACAAGAACCCGTTTTTTCTACAAATAAAGAAGCAAGAAGGTTTGGTCCAGGGCATAGCTGCTTTACAGTAGCTGAAGATGGCAAAACAGATGTGTTGATTTATCATGCGAGGGTTTATGAAAAAATCAGAGGAAACTCTTTATTTGATTTTAACAGGCATACCAGAGCAAGAACCATTGCCTGGGATGAAAATGGAATGCCGGATTTTAGACAAGATGACGCAGATTAAGCATCAATAATATTAAATGGAAGCTGCATGTTAACACATTAAATGTTAGATGCAGCTTTTCTTTTTTTGTAATTAATAACGTCAGTTCGATTAAAATTTTATGTCGAACTGTGGTTAATAATGTGAGATGTCTGTGTGTGTAGATATTTCGGAATTTCCAGTGCCTAAGTCAGTAATACTTAAATCGTGTATATTACAGTTTCCGGTTAGTCTGGCAAATGTTTTCAGCTCTTCAGTACTTACCTTTAAAAAGTTTTCTATTCGTTTTGCAGATAGGTCAACATTGATACGTTTTCTTAGTTCCGGGTCTTGTGTGGCTATTCCCACCGGACAATTTCCGGTGTTACAAATTCTATATTGCTGACATCCTCCGGCTATCATTGCTGAAGTGGCAATAGCTACAGCAGTAGCTCCAAGAGCAATGGCTTTTGCAAAATCAGGAGACACTCTAAGTCCGCCAGTTATTACAATGGCAATGTCTTCTCGATTTTGATGTTCTAAATGTTTTTTTGCTCTGAATAGTGCAAAAAGAGTAGGTATGGAGGTGTTATCCTTAACATATTTTGGGGCAGATCCGGTTGCTCCACCTCTACCGTCTATGGTTACAAAATCAGGATTGGCATAAATAATCTCGTCCAGGTCTTTTTCAATATTTCCTGCAGCAATTTTAATTCCAATTGGTTTTCCATTTGATTTATCTCTTAACCAATCTACCTTCTTTTTTAAATCCTCCTTGTTTTTAATATCTTTAAATGAAGATGGGCTGTGAATATCCTTTCCAACGGGTTTATTTCTTATTTGAGCAATTTCTTCGGTAACTTTATCTCCGGGTAAATGACCACCCATACCAGGCTTAACCGATTGGCCAATTTTAATTTCTATGGCATCCACTTTTTTGAGATATTCATCTGATACACTATATTCATTAGGTACATACTCAAAAATGTATTTATAAGCGTTGTTTAACTCATCATCTAAAATACCACCTTCTCCTGAGCAGATACAAGTTTTTGCTGCAGCACTCCCTTTGGCCATTGCGGTTTTAAACTCTTTAGATATGGCACCAAAGGACATGTGGCTAATATAAATAGGTGTTTCAAGTATTAATGGACTTTTTGATTTTTGACCAATTATGGTTTGGGTAGAAACTTCATCACCTGGGTTTAGAGGTATTTTATTAAGTTGAGCTCCTTTAATAATAATATGGTCCCATGAAATAATAGGTATCTTGGTTTTCATTGGTTCAGCGATAGATTCTCCGAACTGTGCCATTTGATGTATTTCACTGAGGTGATTTTCGTTAGGATCTGAAGATTTGGACCATTCTTTCAAATATGAACCCATAGAGATTTCTACATCATTAAGGTTTAAATTAGGCTCACTATCGTTAGTTTCGCCTTCTTCCTTTTGAGCAAACATAGTTTTGTTTATACCACATATTGGGCAATACCAATCTTCCTCAAGTTCATTCCATAACGTTCCTTCTGTTTCTTCATCGTATTCATATCCACAAGCCTGACATTTGTATATAGCCATAGATTTTAAGATTTATATGATTATTTAAGACAAAATCAATTTACAATATTTGATACATATCTCATAATAGAAAAAGATGAAATGACATGGTAATTTGGTTAACACGAGGGTACGGAGTTATTTTTTTATAAAATACCATTAAGCAATGTTTTTTAACTATAAAAATAACTTTAACTCAAATCTGAGTAGTATTTGAGAGTGATGGTAATTGCAATTCTTTAATTATCGTCACTATCATCTATTGTAGTTAGCTTTTTACGCAAAAGCTGAAGCGAAGGGTGAAGTTGGGTTTGTATAGTATTTACACTTATTCTTTACTCTTCAGCAACGTCTTTGTATTTGTACTCGTCAAAAAAAACGAGTTTAAAAACTCTTCGTGGTTATTGCTAAAGTAGTTCAATGGTTTTTACATTTTTACATAATTATCTATATCCTCAGTATTTAATAACCCGAGTTCGATATAAAATTATTGGCTCAGACCGCTTATAAATAATGAGTTTCAATGAATATTTGTGAAGTCATAGCGGGCTATGTCAAACAAATATGAAGAAGAAAATGGTTGTTTATATGTGGCTTTCTATTAAAATACTAATCTACTTCGTTAAATTCTTCTACCATAGCTCGCTATGCAAAAAGAATTTGCCTTGTATATCAGCATTTTAATAAAATCTGAGCTCTTTAATTTTAATCGAACTCGGGTTAATAAGTCAGTCTTAGAGTAATCTTCATTAGTTGACATTCAAACTTCTTGTAGCTTATCCTTCGATTTAAGATCATCAAGTGTCATATTCTTTACAGATCTAAAAAGATAATAATCAAGGTTTATTTTAACATTGGTAAAACGTTTCTTTTGCCAGAAACTAATTAAGGTCTCCTGTACCATATCTTCAGAAGAGTGTTCGTTTTGAATCATCATATTTGCAAAAAAAAAGTACCAGCGAAATTCCTTGGTTTATATTACAATTGTAATTCTACGTAATGGCGAGTATAAAATTGTATTAAGTGCTGGAACTACAATATGATCACAAGAAATCGTGCAAATCTGTCAAATAGTAAAGGTTCTGCAGATATTACTTTTCTTGAAAGAGTGAATGTAGCTATTTATGGTGGTGAGAATAATGTTAGAACTCAGGCTCCATCAATAGATGCCTTAGAACAAATTAGATTTTAAAGAATGCAAGCATTATGCAACTAATTCGTTTGAGATGCTGCAGGAAACTATACATTTTATTTTTTTGGGGGGGGAGATATGACTCTCCGGATTTTCTGGAGGGTTTAACTTAAAATTTAGGTTAATAATAAAATAGATAAAAAACAATTACTCCGTTGAGAAACAAATAAATTAAAGGTTTAGTTGATTGAGTATGAACAGATCATGGGGAAAACGATCTGTCCTTTTTATTTTAAATAGTCTTTCAATCTACAGGTTACTTTCTTTTATTTGGATTGATTCATAATTCAGGTTGCAATGATATAGTACTTTAAAACTGGTGTTAAATGTGGAACCTTGTTGAGATATAGATATATTAAGCTATTCAATATGGGTGCATCTATGACATTAAGAAAATATAGACATATTAAATTCACGTTAAATGCAATTTATATTCATTGAATCATGAGTGAAATGTGACTAATAAGTGAGTATGAAGTGAGTTTAATGTGAGTTTGTGATTAATACAAGTCTTTTGTAACTTTATTTAAATTATTTTTTAACATTAGGATATTATACGTTAAAAATAGAAAGGAACTCTATTTTCAAATGCGTTATAAACAAGTTTTATTTCAATATTATATAGAACGACTTTATTGTTCTGGTATGAAGTACTATCTTAAAAAGTTCTTCTGATTAAAGAAGAAAATTGGGATCTATTTCTTAAAGACAATCTTATTTCATCCGAAATTTTTCTCTTATATAAGACTTATATGTTTTTGTGCAAAATGAGGATTAAAGAGAACAAGTAAGGAATGTTATAAAAGCAAAAAAAAAGCTTGAAATCGTAAGATTTCAAGCTTTTTTTTGTTGTCCCACCAGGGCTCGAACCTGGACTCTTCTGAACCAAAATCAGACGTGTTGCCAATTACACCATGGGACAATCCTCATGTCTTTCTTTTTGAAAGCGATGCAAAAGTAGATCTTTTTTTGATTCGTGCAAAATTTTTTTGCAACTTTTTTCGTGAAAATATCCTTGGTTTTATTGGTGTTTATTTTAATGTTAAGATATTCAGTAAAATAAATATTGATTTTTTTATGCGAATTGAAAAAGATATTATCCTTTTTCTTCTGAAATAAGAAAAGGAGCGCCAACAAGTTTTCTTATACTGAATTTTTTGATACCACGAAGTTAAAATAGAGTTAAATACAAAACTAACTATGTGCTTTAAAAAAGGGTTTAATAAAAATTACTTATTTTTGGCATCGTGGAAAAAATAGGGGTTACTCAAATTTGTATTCAAACCTCATATAAACAGAGAATTATAATATTATATCATGAGAAATAATTATAAACTACTCAATAATGTATTTGGATGGTTGTCATTTTTTATCGCTGCGGTAACTTATACAATGACCATTGAACCTACGGCCAGCTTCTGGGACTGTGGAGAATTTATTTCAACCGCATATAAATTATTGGTAGGACACCCTCCTGGTGCTCCTTTTTTCATGATAATAGGAAGATTCTTTTCTTTATTTGCACCTGATGGTGGATCTGTGGCTGTAATGATTAATATCATGAGTGCCCTTTCAAGTGCATTTACAATTATGTTCTTATTCTGGACCATTACCCACTTAGCAGCCAAAATATTTATTACAGAAAAAGCCGAGGAGTGGAGATCATGGGCTGTAATTGGGGCTGGTTTAGTAGGAGCTTTAGCTTATACTTTTTCTGATACTTTCTGGTTTTCTGCTGTTGAAGGTGAGGTTTATGCTATGTCATCGTTGTTTACAGCGATGGTGTTTTGGGCCATTTTAAAATGGGAAAATGTTGCAGATGAGCCTTATGCTAACCGATGGTTGATATTAATTGCCTACTTAATGGGGCTTTCAATTGGAGTTCACTTATTAAATTTGTTAGCAATCCCGGCAATTGTGTTGGTGTATTACTTTAAAAAATTTGAAGTAAACAGAAACGGATTAATAGCGGCATTAGGTATTTCTGCAGTTCTATTGTTAGGAATATTGTACGGAATTATCCCTTACACAGTAAAAATCGCCAGTTGGTTCGAACTTTTATTTGTGAATGATTTTGGAATGCCATTTAATACAGGTGTTGCTGTATACTTTTTGTTATTGTTTGCCGGAATTATTTTTGGAATTTGGTACACACATAAACATCAAAAAGTTATTTTAAATACAATTATCCTAGGTATTACGGTAATTTTAATTGGTTACTCATCTTTTGCCATGATTGTAATCCGATCTTCGGCAAATCCAACGATGGATCAGAACTCTCCTGAAGATGTATTCTCGATGATGGGTTACCTGAACCGTGAGCAATATGGCGACAGACCATTGTTTTATGGTGAATACTATAACTCTGAAATAGATTTTAAAGCCTCGCAGGAGAAGCAAGGCGATCCAATCAGAATTAAAAAAGATGGAAAATATAAAACAGTTGATCATAAACCAGAATATGTGTTTAATGGCAAAACATTAACGATTTTCCCTAGAATGTATAGTCGTGATGGCAGACATATTGAGCAGTATAAAAGCTGGGCAGGGCCATCAAAAGGCAAGGATGTTCAGGTTGTAGATCAGGAAACTGGTGAAACAAAAACAATAACATTGCCTACTTTTGGTGATAATCTTGCCTTCTTCCTTAGGTATCAGGTAGGCTATATGTATTTCAGGTATTTTATGTGGAATTTTGCCGGAAGACAGAATGATATTCAAGGTAATGGCGAGGTAACAAAAGGAAACTGGATTAGTGGTATTCCGTTTATTGATAATGCACGATTAGGTGATCAATCTAAGTTACCAGATACATATAAAAACAATAAAGGTAGAAACAAATACTATTTCCTTCCTCTTATATTAGGTTTATTAGGATTGTTATTTCAATATCAGTCAGGTAAAAAAGGAAAAGAAGGTTTCTGGATTGTGATGTTGTTATTTTTCTTAACAGGTTTGGCTATTGTATTATATCTAAATCAAACTCCACTTCAGCCGCGTGAGCGTGATTATGCATATGCTGGTTCGTTTTATGCATTTGCAATTTGGATTGGATTAGGTGTACTAGCCATTGTTGATACGCTTAATAAATTTATGTCTGGTAAAGGAGCTGCTGTTGTGGCAACTGTTTTATGTTTGCTATGTGTTCCTGTATTAATGGCATCTCAAACCTGGGATGATCATGACAGATCACATCGTAAAGTGGCCAGGGATTTGGCTTTTAATTATCTGGATACCTGTGATAAAGATGCTATTATATTTACCAATGGCGATAATGATACTTTCCCTCTTTGGTATGCTCAGGAGGTAGAAGGTTATAGATTAGATGTGAGGGTATGTAACTTAAGTTATTTACAAACAGATTGGTATATTGACCAAATGAAGCGTAAGGCTTATGATTCAGATCCGTTACCATTCTCATTGGAACATGATCAATATGTAACAGGTACCAGAGATGTTGCTCATGTTGTAGAACTTATTGATGACAGGGTTGATTTAAAGGAAGCAATTAACTTCTTGGCAAGTGATAACCCAAAAACAAAACAGATTCCTGGTTATAAGGGAACATTTGAATTCTTACCTGCAAAGCATTTTAAAGTACCTGTTGATAGTTTACAAATGATTCAAACAGGTGTTGTAAGTAAAGATGCAGCAGATTTAATTGTACCTCAGTTGAATATTGATATCAATAAACCTAGGGTTTTGAAAAATGAAATCATGATACTGGATTTATTAGCCAATAATGATTGGAAGCGTCCAATTTATTTTGCAGTAACTGTAGGACGTGATAATTACGCTAGTCTTGAGGATTATTTCCAATTAGAAGGTTTTGCTTATAAAGTGGTTCCAATCAGAACTAAGAATAGTGATGGTAACATCGGTAGAGTGGATACTGAAAAAATGTATGATAAGTTCATGCATAAGTTCCGTTGGGGTGGATTTGATGATCCTAGAGTATATTTAGATGAGAATCATCAGCGAATGGCAATGAATATTCGAAACAATATGTCTCGTTTGGCTACTTCGCTTATTGATGAAGGAAAAATAGATAAAGCTGTTGATGTTTTAGATATGGCTTTAACTAAGCTTCCTGTTGATAAAGTTCCACATAATTATTTCTCAATATTCCTTGCTGAAGGTTATTATAAAGCGGATCAAAGAGCTAAGGCCGAAGAGATTTTAAAAGATTTTGGAGCGCAAACCTTACAGGAAATGAAATTTTATTCCTCTCTGGATGCCTCAAAATTAAATACGGTAAGTGGTGATGCTAATAATAGTTATTTGCTATATGGCGAAATCGTTAAAATGGCCTCACAATACAGTAGTGAAAAATTAAGAGAAGACTTAAATGCTAAATTAACAGAGCTTCCAATTGGAACTTTACCTGAGAATATTTTGAGTATCTTCTTGGCAGAAGGTTATTATATCAAAGGTGATAATCAGGTTGCTGACCAGATTATTGAGGGAATGTATAAATCGGCAAGCCAAATCATCGCATATTATAATCAAATTCCTGCTAAACAAAGAGGTGATTTTGATTATCAATATCGTCAGGGCTTAATTTATATGATGGAGATTCAAAAGATATTAGATAAATATGATAGAGATGAATTATCTGCAAAACTAAACGGAGATGCTACTGGTGCAGAAATGAAGTTTTTATCGAAGTAAGATTTTAGAAACAATAAATGGAATGCTGGTTGAATTTTAACGAGTTGGAGAAATAATTATGGGACTAATGATACAACCATCGTTCCTTTTATCTGGTATTTTCAAAGGCGCAACATGGTCTGAAAAAACGGATAAAAATGAAGTGTTTGTTACCTTTGATGATGGGCCAATACCTGAGGTTACACCTTGGGTATTAGATGAGGCTGATAAATGGAATGCCAAGCTTACATTTTTTTGTGTGGGAGAGAATGTGTTTAAGCATCCGGATGTTTATGAGGAAGTGTTAAGAAGAGGACACGCTGTTGGTAATCATACCTACAATCATATTAAAGCCTGGTCGTATAATAAAAAGGATTATTTTGATAATATAGAAAAGGCATCACAGTTTATTGACTCAAAGTTATTCAGACCCCCACATGGCATGTTATATCCATCATACATTAAACTTTTAAAAGAAAAGTTTGACAAAGTAATTATGTGGAATGTACTGAGTCGTGATTATAACAGAAAATTAAGCGGAAAAGCCGTGTTTAAAAATGTTGAAGGTTATGTTAAACCCGGTTCTATAATTGTGTTTCATGATTCGTTAAAAGCCGAAAAAAACATGAAGTATGCCTTCCCAAAAACACTGGAGTTGATAAATAAGAAAGGTTATATTACAAGTACTATAAAATAAATTAATAGATATTGACCTTATTTGATGGTTAATTAAACGGAAGACTTTAAATTTGAGGATTTAAAATGCAGTTAATTAATCAATATAGTCAGAAATCTTATTCGCTAATTTAATAGCAAACGTATGAAGGTATTATTATTGGGGTCTGGTGGTAGAGAACATGCCATGGCCTGGAAATTGAGACAAAGTCCAAAACTTACCGAACTAATCATTGCTCCCGGAAATGCTGGAACAGCAGAATTGGGTACAAATGTAGATATTAATCCAAACGATTTTGAGGCAGTAAAGAAAGTGGCACTCGAATATCAAATAGATATGTTGGTTGTAGGACCTGAAGAGCCATTAGTACGAGGTGTTAAAGATTTCTTTTTAAATGATCCTGAATTAGCAAGTATTCCAGTAATTGGTCCAGGTAAAAGAGGCGCTAAATTAGAAGGGAGTAAAGAGTTTGCTAAAGAATTTATGGCTACTTATGGAATTCCTACTGCGAAATATAAGACTGTAACTCCTGAAACACTTCAGGAAGGTTTATCATTTCTTGATGAAATGAAATCTCCATACGTTTTAAAAGCTGACGGATTAGCTGCCGGAAAAGGTGTTTTAATTATAGATGACTTATTGCAGGCAAAAACTGAATTGAGTACCATGTTGGATGGTAAGTTTGGTGATGCCAGTAAAAAAGTTGTAATTGAAGAGTTTTTAAGTGGTATTGAATTGTCAGTATTTGTATTGACAGACGGTTCTGCTTATGTGGTATTCCCTGAAGCCAAAGACTATAAAAGAATTGGTGAAGGAGATACAGGATTGAACACAGGAGGAATGGGAGCTGTTAGTCCGGTTCCATTTGCCGATGATGAATTTATGAAGAAAGTTCATAAAAGGATTATTTTCCCAACCGTTCAAGGATTACAATCAGAAGAGATTCCATATAAAGGGTTTATATTCATTGGATTAATTAAAGTGGGTGATGAGCCTTACGTAATTGAGTACAATGTACGAATGGGCGACCCAGAAACTGAAGTGGTTATGCCTCGTATTAAAAGTGACTTGTTAACGCTTTTTGAAGCTACAGCATCAAAAACATTAAAAGAACACGTTATTGAAATCGAAGAACAAGCGGTTACAACTGTTATGATGGTTGCTGGAGGATATCCTGGTGATTATGAAAAAGGTAAAGAAATGACAGGTTTTGACAAAGTAACTGATGGTATTGCTTTTCATGCTGGTACAAAATTACAAGATGGTAAGGTTGTTACAAACGGAGGTCGTGTTATTGCTTTAAGTTCATACGGAAATTCTTTTAAAGAAGCGCTTGAAAAATCGTATAAAAACACAGAGGTAATTAATTTTGAAGATAAGTATTTCAGAAAAGATATTGGATTTGATTTATGATTTTAAAGCAAGTTCATAACAATAAAATAGGAGCATATGCATTTATGCTCCTTGTTTTAATTGTATTATGGGTTATACCTGTATTAAAAAGTGATGTTGTTTCAGCTTCTATACATTCTAAAATGCCTTTATGGAATCTACTGTCTCCATTGGTAAAGAATAACTGGGTATCACTTTTATCGAGTTTCTTCTGCGCACTTTTTATTGTTTTAGGAATCACCCGATATAATACCAGGTATAGTTTGCTTCAATCGCAGTCTGCTTTGCCAGGCTTTATCTTTATACTACTTGCTGGTAGTATTCCATCTATACAGCACTTAAGTCCCATCTGGTTATCTGCAATTTTTATAATTCTAAGTTTTGGTTATTTGTTCGAGGCTTATAATTATAGAAAAACGATGAAAGAGTGCTTTTTAGCTTCTTTTTGGATTGCCGTTGGTAGTTTGTTTTCGTATAAAATAGTTCTGTTATTTCCCTTAATATTGCTGGTAATGTTCGTTTTAAGGATATTGTCATTTAAGTCTTTTCTTGCAACAATCATCGGTTTTATTCTACCTTGGATTTTTGTTTTAGGATATGAGTTGGCTTTGGGGAGTATAGATGATTTTCTTTTTTATATTGAACCAACCAAGCAAAAGTTAATTTGGCCCTATGATTTTTCATCTATTACTTTAATTTATTTTGGAACATTATTATTACTGTTATTTATTTCTATTGCTAAGGTAATTAATGAATTAGGGAAAAGGAAAATATTCACACGAAAGCAATATAATTCGATTATATTAACTACGTTATATATTGTTGTTGTTGTAATTATTACAGGAGGTAGTAAAGAGATTATGCCCTTAATAGCAATCTTTATTTCTCTATTGATTTCATATCTTATTGGTAGCCTGACTTCCTGGCTTTGGCAAAACATATTCTTTTTTAGTGTTGTAGCATTAACAATTATTGGACAATTGTTCTTGTAACTATGAATGTTTTAAAACCAACGTTGGCTATATATGCTATTCAAGATCGACTGAATAGTGATACTCCTTATTTTGTGCACGACCATGCAATTACATTAATGCATGAAGGAAGAGTTTTAAAGCATCTTACCTTTGAAAGAAAAAGTCGTAATAAGCACGACAATAAATTACACGAATCATTGTATCAGGTTTTGAAAGAAGAAAAGCTTTTAGCTCCGGATGATTTTGATTTGGTTTTTCCTGATAATGTTGTAGGTAGAGCAATGATATCTTTATGCGGAAAGCTTCGTTACGAAGGGCCTTTAAATGATATGTTGTTGTCAACCGTTGAAAAGGGACGGTGTTGGTGGTTAGATCATGAAAGATCAGGTTGTTCAATTAATCATGAATTAGCGCACATTAGTAGTTGTCTTCCTTTTTATGGTGATTTTAAAGAAAACAGCCTATTAATTCACTTCGATGGAGGAGGAAGTTTATCTAATTTTTCTGCCTGGAAATATACTAATGGCCAACTTAGCAACCTTGAGTTTCATTGGGATTATAAGTTTCTCTCATCATTTTTTAATGCGAATGCTCTTGTTTTTGGAATCATAGGAGCGAAATATGATCAGCAAAATTCCGTTCCCGGAAAAATGATGGGTTTGGCTTCTTATGGTAGTTATTCTAAAGATATAGAAGCATGGTTGGTAGCTAATAATTATTTTTCAGAACTGTGGGGGAAGAAAGGGGAGTTTTATGCTAAGGCAAAACAATCCTTCAATTGGAAGGAAGGAAAATTAGATACCCATGATCCATTTTTACACAATATTGTGGCGACACTTCAGCATATCTTTATTCGTGACTTTTTAAATGTGCTGGAAAGATTACAAACACAAACTAATGCTGATTATTTATACTACAGTGGGGGAGCGGCACTAAATATTGTTGCTAATACAACTATTCTTAACTCTGGTTTATTTAAAGATGTATTTATACCTCCTTGTACCGAAGATAGTGGATTGTCATTGGGGGCAGCAGCTTTTGTGGAATGGCAGAAACATGGGAAGTTAGAGATTCATTCTCCATATTTAAACAACTGGCAAATTGAAACATATCAGGATATCTCATTAGAGGATATTAAGGATATTGCAGCTTTTATTTTTCAGGGTAAGGTTGTTGGTGTTTGTAATGGTTACGGAGAGGCTGGTCCAAGAGCTTTAGGTAATAGGAGTATTGTAGCTTTGGCTAATGACAAGGAATTAGCAAATCGCGTTAGCATGCAGCATAAGGGCAGAGAATGGTATCGTCCGGTTGCTCCGATTATGCTTGAAGAAAATGCAAAATATTATACGGGATTAAAAGAGGTTCATCATCTGAGCGATTTGATGTTGTTAGATTTTGATATTGATAAGGATAAAGTACACGAAATAGAAGGTGTTGTACATGTTGATGGAACTGCTAGAGTACAAACGATACGTAATGAAGCACAAAATTATTTTATGTTTCATTTGCTTACTTGTTTACATGAAAAGTATGGAGTTAGGGCCTTAATTAATACATCTTTTAATAAAAGAGGAGAGCCAATTGTGCATACACACGAAGACTCCATTAATTCCGCTAAAAACATGAAACTCGATGCTGTGGTTTTAAATGGTAAGCTGCAAAGGCTATAACGTAAATACTTTCCAGTTTTTATTGAGTTTATACTTTACTTTTTTAGTTGGGAAAGCCAGTTTAATGGCAAAATTGGTCGTTAATCCAATTCCTGTTGAATATAGTAATCTTTCAGTAGTGTTAATGTCATTCATATCACTGAGCGCATAATACGAGCCTATAGTGGCTACAGATGTTAATGCAAACTTTAAAAGCTGCGATCCTACACTTACTTTTCTTACGCCTGTAATATCCTGCAATCTAATTTCTCTTCTTTCTAAAGGACCTCTAAATAATCTTGATTTTCCAAGTACTACAGAACTATCATTAACTGATAATATGTAATTCATGGTTAATTCCTTTTGTTTTAAATAACCACTGTACTCCAGTAAAACTAAGCCACCAGTTTGAATTTGAACAGCTTGTTGCTCTGTTTCATTCAGAAAAACGAGTATTTTTTTTTGTGCTTTGAGGTTACCTAAGCTTATAAATAGTATGAACATTAATATATATCGCATGAGTTAACTCTTTTTTACAAAGAAAATGAATTGGGGGAAACAAAAAAAGGTGTTTAATTATTTTGCATTGAATAATTATACACCTTTAGTATTTATAAATTTTACCGAACTTTTTTATTCCGTTGGTTAAAGGTTAAGAGAGAACCCAAAGTTTACAGAGAAACCTTCTGCAATTATTTTAAGATCAATATCTTCATTGTAAGTGGTTGACATATATAAATATCCTAGTGCGAGGTCTAGTGAAACATATTTGTTGGCAAAAACAGCGATTCCGGCATTTAAATCAAGACCTGTTGTGTTGAAAGATATTTCATAATCGTCATCAGTAGTTTTATTTCTGCCAAATCCTAAAGCAGACTGAATAAAAGGTTTAAACTTAGAATTACCGATATAATACCTTGCCATTGGTCCGAATATGAACCCATTTTCTTTTAGTCCTTCATGATTTTGATAGGAATACTCCATTGTAAAACCAACCGCCAGGTTATCAATAAAAAAATAAGCGATGGATGGTTCCAGATTAAAACTGGTTGTTTTTTGATGATCTCCTGTATCATTTCCATCATATTCTATTCGTGTGGTTAGTTGACTAAAGGAAGATAGGTTAGTAGATCCAGAAAATAGATAAGTGCCTTTTTTAGTTTGAGCAATTGATGATAATTGAAAGCAAAGAACTAGAATGGGTATAAATAATGATTTTTTCATTTTTACGTTTGATTTGAAATTTCGGATGCGAATATATTAAAAATAGAATTAGAGGAATTGTACACTGGACGATATTGGTTATATATTCTAATATATTTATAATAGTATATACCCTATTTGTCTAAAAATATTTTGTAGTTAGTCAAAATAAAAAAAGGCCTTTACCAGATAATTCTGATGAAGGCCTTTGTATTAAAATATTTTATAGTTTACTCTGCAACTACAACAAAGTAATTTTTCTTTCCTTTTTGGAACAGTAAGTACTTATCATTTAATAAGTAATCTTCCTTAACGAGCATGTCTTGTGCTGTAATTTTTTCCTTGTTTAAACTTACACCACCACCTTTAATGGTTTTTCTAGCTTCTCCTTTCGATGGGAAAATTTCCGTTTGAACAGCAATTAATTCTAAAATATCGAGTCCTTCAGTAAGGTCACTTTTTGCGATATTAAATGTTGGAACACCTTCAAAAACCGATAAGAAAGTATCTTCATCAATCTTTTTTAGCGCATCCATTGTTGATTTTCCAAATAAAATTTGGCTGGCTTCTACAGCTGTTTCGTATGCTTCTCTTCCATGAATCATTACAGTAACTTCCTCAGCAAGTTTTTTCTGAAGCGCTCTGGCATGAGGAGCTTCTGCATGCTCTTTTGCCAAACTTTCAACTTCTTCTTGCGATAAAAGTGTAAATATCTTAATATACTTCTCAGCATCAGCATCAGAAGTGTTTAACCAGAATTGGTAAAATTTATAAGGACTGGTTCTCTTTGGATCTAACCAAATATTTCCAGATTCTGTTTTACCAAACTTACCACCATCAGCTTTAGTGATTAAAGGACAGGTCATGGCAAATGCTTCTCCTCCTAATTTTCTACGGATAAGTTCTGTTCCGGTAGTAATATTTCCCCACTGATCAGACCCTCCCATTTGAAGTTTACAATTGTGTGTTTTATATAAATGGTAAAAATCAGTTCCCTGAACTAACTGATAGGTAAATTCAGTAAAAGATAATCCAGTATTTCCTTCGCCACTGATTCTTTTCTTTACAGAATCTTTGGCCATCATATAATTTACAGTAAGGTGTTTTCCAATATCACGGATAAACTCAAGAAATGAAAATTCCTTCATCCAGTCGTAGTTATTCACCATTAGCGCCTGGTTTTCAGCGCCGCTATTAAAATCTAAGAAACGACTTAATTGAGCTTTTAAGCAATCCTGATTATGACGAAGTGTTGTTTCATCTAATAAGTTTCTTTCTGCTGATTTTCCAGATGGATCTCCAATCATTCCGGTAGCTCCACCGACTAATACAACTGGGCGGTGACCTGCAACTTGTAAATGTTTTAACATCATTACAGAAACTAGGTGACCAATATGTAAAGAGTCTGCAGTAGGATCAATTCCCACATATGCAGTTGTCAATTCTTTTTGTAGTTGTTCTTCCGTTCCGGGCATCATATCGTGAATCATGCCACGCCATTTCAATTCCTCAACAAAATTCATGGTTATATTTTTAACTTATGATTTTTCTTTTTTTTATGTGGTGCCAAAGATAATAGAAAAGATTGTGAATTAATGAGATTAAATACTTACATCCATAACTTCTTGAACCTTGTTTTTCGCATTGTCCTTGTCAAAATTTAAATACGGGAATACTCTTGGTGCAAATTCAGATAAGGGTTCATATAAAATAGAACTATCTCTGGTATCTTCTGGTATTAGATTGAATGTACGATCAAATGATGCAAAAATGGCCATTATAATGCTTAATACAAAAGCATACTTGACAAATGAAAAGAGTGCACCAAATACCCGGTTTATAAAGCCAAGAGCCACTGCAGTTATGAGTTTGTCTATAGCTTTGGCAATAAGATGCACAGCAATAACAATACCTGCAAAAGTGATGATAAAAGCAATGAGCCCAATATAACTTACAGAGATATGTTGCATTAACCATTCTTCAGTTAATCCGGAAAATTTAATGGCTCCCAATACGCCAAGTACAAGAGCTGTTAAAGATGCCAATTCAATGACCAGCCCATTTTTGTAACCTCTTACAAGAGCAATAATTAAAATGATACCTGCTACGATGTCAAAATAGTTCATTGTCGAAAAAATTTATGCTAAAATAATTAAATTTATATGGTTGGTTGACTTTTTGAACAAGAAAAAATAATGAACAGAACTGCGTTTTTTATGATTGTCATCATAACAGTTCTATTAAGAAAATTTTTATATTTAAAGTCTTAAAATAATATGTATGCCTATACTTAATTCGATTATATCATTAGTAAATACACGCCGATTATCACAAATAAATCACTTTAAAGAAAATCCAGAAGAAGTTCAACAGGAACAACTTTTTGATTTGATCAAAAGATCAAAAGATACACATCATGGTAAGCATTATGATTTTGCTTCAATAAAAACAATTTCTCAGTTTCAAGAACGTGTACCAGTTCAAAAGTATGAACAAATGGAATCAGTAATTGATAATATCAGGCACGGAGATAAGAATGTTTTATGGCCTGGTGAGATTAGGTGGTTTGCAAAATCGTCTGGTACAACATCCTCAAAAAGTAAATTCATCCCTGTGTCGAAGGAGGCATTGGAAGATTGTCATTTTAGAGGAGGGAAGGATGTATTGGCTCTTTATAATGAGTTGTATCCGGAAAATGATTTGTTTAGTGGTAAGGGATTAACACTTGGTGGTAGTCAGAAGCTGAGTAAGTATAGTAAAGAGTCATTTTATGGAGACCTTTCTGCCATTTTAATTGGTAATCTGCCTTTTTGGGTAAATTTTATTCGTACTCCTGATCAAAGCATTGCTTTGTTGGATAAATGGGAAGAGAAACTAGTTAAAATGACTGAAGCTACAATTAATGAGAATGTAACTTCGTTATCTGGTGTACCATCCTGGTTTTTGGTTTTAATCAAGCATATTTTAAAAACTAAAGGCACAGATAATTTATTAGATATATGGCCAAATTTGGAGCTCTTTATACATGGGGGTATCAACTTTGAACCTTATAGGGATCAGTATAAAAAGATCATACCATCGGATAAAATGCATTATATGGAAACGTATAACGCTTCTGAAGGCTTTTTTGCAATTCAGGATGATCCGCAAGATTCATCTATGTTACTGATGTTAGACTATGGTATTTTCTATGAGTTTGTTCCAATTAGTGAGTACGGAAAAGAACATCCAATTGCGTTAACTTTAGATCAGGTTGAACTAGAAACCAATTATGCTATGATTATCTCTACAAATGGAGGTTTATGGCGATATGTAGTTGGTGATACCATTAAGTTTACATCGAAATATCCATTTAAAATAAAGATTACTGGAAGAACTAAGCATTTTATTAATGCTTTTGGGGAAGAAGTAATTGTAGATAACTCTAATCAGGCTATAAATTATGCATGTGAACAAACAGGAGCCGTAATTAAAGAGTACACTGCTGCACCAATGTATATGAGTACAGAGGTACAGGGACGACATCAATGGATTATTGAGTTTGAGAAGGAACCTGATGATTTAAATGCCTTTACTCATTATCTGGATAAGGAACTTCAAAATGTAAATTCAGATTATGAAGCAAAAAGATATAAGGATATTACATTAGCTGAACCCAAAATTGAAATTGCAAGGAAGGACTTGTTTTTTGATTGGCTTAAAAAGCATAATAAATTAGGTGGACAAAATAAAGTGCCACGCTTATCCAACAATAGAGATTTAATGGAAGAGTTACTGGCCATTAATCAAATAAGTTAAATTGTTGATGGATGTTTTTATACTTTTGAGTTGAATTTAATTACAAAATATTTGATAATATGCATATAGCAATAGCCGGTAATATTGGTTCCGGTAAAACAACGCTAACTACCCTTTTAGCCAATCATTATGGATGGGATTCGCACTATGAAGAAGTAGATGATAACCCTTATTTAGCTGATTTTTATGAAGATATGCAAAGGTGGGCATTTAATCTTCAGGTGTTTTTTTTGAATAGCCGTTTTTCTCAGGTTAACGAAATTCGTAAAATGGGAAAAACAGTTATTCAGGATCGAACCATTTATGAAGATGCTTATATATTTGCTCCAAACCTTTATGATATGGGATTGATGAGTAAGCGTGACTTTGATAACTATGCTTCATTATTTGAATTAATGAGTAGTTTGGTTCAGGCTCCGGATTTATTAATTTATCTGCGAGCTTCAGTACCAAAACTGGTTGAACAAATACAAAACAGAGGACGCGAATATGAAAATAATATTCGTTTGGATTATCTCAAGAGGTTAAATGAAAGATACGAAGCCTGGATTGAACAATACGACAAAGGTAAATTGCTTATTGTAAATGTTGATGAGTATAATTTCATAAAAAATAAATCAGATTTAAGTACTATTATCGATAGAGTTGACGCTCATGTTAATGGGTTATTTTAAATCAGTGTTACTTAAAAAATAATTTAGCAGAAAGCCCCCAGTGATTTTGTTTATCGTGGGGGTTTATTGTTATATCTTTTTCAGGAATATATTCAGCCTCAATATCGGGAATTAAAGAGAATCGGATTCCAACCTGCAGGTAGTTTACTTTTGATAGTTCGAATAAGAATCCAAATTCAGCACCATATCCGGCATGTAAAGTGTTTGTAGTTATAGAAACTGATTCATTGCTGGCATAAGAAGAATTAAAGTCCCGATAATTACGTAAATAATACAATCCAAAGATGGCGCCTAAATAAGGTTTAATCTCCTGGTCTGAAAAATAGTAATTACCCTGAGCACTTAAATTAACCATTTGGTAGTTCACTTTTATATCTCCATACTGTTGCGGATTCCATGTTTTTTTATCCTTAGGAAAATAGGAGTAAGCAAGTTCTGATAATAAAGAGAGACGAGGGTTAAACATCCATAAGGTACCCACATTTAAATTAATGCCGGGATTAGCAACTGTTGCAAAACCAAAGTCTTCGATAGTAGGATTTTTCTTCGAAACAATTTTTCCAAAACCATTATCCGGAACAACTGCACCAATTCCACCTCCCCACATTAATTTTTCCTGAGCATACGAATTAAGAAGAATAAACTGCAAAAAGATTGTTATAATAAAGAATTTTTGACGTGGCATACGTTGCTTAATGAATTAATTTACTGCGAATATAATGATTAATACAAAATCAAAATTCAATAAATTGACATAAAAGGTTTGTATATGTTTTTCTTTTATCTATATTTGCATCCGCAAAAATGTTAGTGATAACATTTGCCCAGATGGCGGAATTGGTAGACGCGCTGGTCTCAAACACCAGTGGGGCAACCCGTGCCGGTTCGATCCCGGCTCTGGGTACAGATAAACCTCTTGATTAGTTGATAATCAAGAGGTTTTGTTTTTTATGAGTAGTAAATTGATAGTAAATATTGATTTATTTTCTTGTAGGTGTATCTTCTAAATTTAATTCTTTGAATTTTAGCTATAATCTTAATACTTTTTGCGTAAACGTGTAAACGTGTAAACATGTAAACTCTAGTATTTAATGTGTTGTTTGTGAGTGTATTATTGTTTTACTTAATGGTTTACGAGTATTACTATTCTTTGATAACATTTTAATTAAATAGATTATTTATAATCATTAAGTATGTTAATGAAATTTTAATTCTCATATATTAAGGATTTTATAAATCCTAAGCTATTAGTTTTTTAACGAATATTATCTGAGAAATCTTTTGATAGATGTAAAATGATAAGACACTCGGTTTCTTCTTTGGAATAATCACTACGAAACCTTTCAACCATCCAACATTCATCCTCTTCAATTTTTTCTAACATTTTTATCTGGTCTTTATCTTTGATAAAATCATCCCATTTGCAATGGAATATTTCACCATGAGAAGGAATATGACAAGGATTTTCAATTGAAAATTCCTTTAAACTTAAATCTCCAAATATTACTTTTAAGGTAGTCTTCATGTGATTTATTTTAACTCATATAAATTTATATATTCCGTCTTTTGATTTTGGTTTAAGAATTACTAAAATAGAAATATTAAAACAATCTCACAAAACTCCGGTTTAATTAAACTCTTCATAAACGTGTAAACATTATATATAGGGCGAGTCTCATAAATTAGTATCTTTAATATGTTTCTCTGTTTTACGTTATTTTAAACAAGTATGAAACGAGCATAAAAAATCAATTATGAATATTGTTTATTTCATCATGGATTTTTATTGTGAGTTCCATGTGACAATTAAAATTAGAATTTAACACATGAAAATAGGTTATGCAAGGGTTTCTACAAAAGACCAAAAATTAGATATGCAAACTGAAGCTTTGCTAAAAGCTGGTTGCGAAAAGATATTTAAGGAATCTAAAAGTGCAGTAAAAGAGCGTCCGGAACTAGATAAAATGCTCAACCATCTACGAGAAGGTGATGTTGTTGTGGTTTGGAAGTTGGATCGACTTGGAAGATCATTGAAGCATTTGATTGACTTAGTTTCTGGATTTAGGGAAAATGGAATTGAATTTATACCAAATATATTTCCATTTGATTGATATAATTATTATCTTTATAGTATGCCAAAACAAGCAGAAATAAATATAAAAGAGGACATTAAATATTTGAGAAACCTTCGAAAAAAGGAAAATAACCATAGGTTAAAAACTCGTATTCAGAGTCTAATACTTACCAAGGAAGAAAAGTTTAAACGTCGAATAGATTTAGCTAACCACTTAGGAGTAGGAATTGCCAGTCTGGATAGGTGGACAAGAGTATACAAAGAGTCAGGACTTGAAGCTATGCTAAGTATCTCAAATGGAGGAGCCAGAAGAAGTAGCGTTCCCAAGGATGTTCATGACGGCTTGGCAAAAAAAGTATACGATTCAGACAATCCACTTTTGGGTTACTGGGATGCTGTCGTATGGGTCAAAGAAAACTACGGTATTGAATTAAAATACAATACATTAAGAACCTACTTAATCCGTCACTTCAAAACCAAATTGAAAGAACCCCGAAAATCACATTACAAAAAAGATGAACAGGCCATACAGGCCTTTAAAAAAACTACCTAATCTTTTAACCGACATTAGAATCAGTCTAATTAAAGATAAGTATGATAGTGTGAATTTATACTTTCAGGATGAAAGTAGATTTGGATTAATGACGCACACAGGCAGGTGTTTAACAGCAAAGGGAGTTAAGCCAATTGTTCGTTATCAACATGCCTTTAAAAACACTTACTTATATGGTAGTTTCTCCCCTATAGACGGTGATGCTTTTGTTTATGAAATAGAAGGAACCACAAGCGAAATATTTTACAAATATTTGGTTGAATTCTCAAAACATAAACCTAAAGAACTCAAGGTCATCATTATTGACAATGCAGGATTCCACTCTTTACAGCAATATGATATTCCTGAAAATATAAAACTAATACGCATACCACCATACAGTCCCGAACTTAATCCATCTGAAAAGATATGGCATTACATAAAACAAAAATTTAAAAACAAAGTGTTTGAAAAACTATCAAATGTCAAAAAATGGTTACATGACTTTGTCAAGAATGAATTAAAACCAGAAACAATAATGTCAATCACTCATAATGAATTATACAACGATGCCTTTGTCAATCATCTTGTAATTTAATTGGTATTATTAGTTTGAATGATAGTATTGACACCACAACGGCACAAGGAAGGTTAACCTTTAATATATTTGCAAGCTTTGCGGAATTTGAAAGAGAACTGATCCGAGAGCGCACACAGGCTGGACTACAAGCTGCCAGGGAAAGAGGTCGTATTGGAGGAAGAAAAAAGGGATTGTCAAAAACGGCACAACGAACAGCATATGCTTGTTATCAGCTATGGTTAGATAAGTCAAAATCAGTTTCAGAAATATTGACTATCGTAAATGTAAGTAAGGCTACTTTTTATAGATATATTAATTGGGTTAAGAAGGAAAAGGAGAAGAAGTAGTAAGTTAATCATAATCCTGATTAATGTTTTTTTCACATTCCTTAATATGACTTGGAGACTCTCTTCCTTTCCAAATATTTCCATTTATAAGATACAGTTCATAAAAAATAATCCATTCACAAAGCCAAGGGATAGTATAATTTGCAACTTCTTTATGTATGGTCCATTTCATATCAGGAGGATAATGTAAACATACACTATGATCCTTATACATATGAATTTCAGTTGAAGGCTCAATATCTGGCATTAGTATGGTACTTTTGGGTTCATGACCAGCTACATATTCAATTTTAATTTTATATGTATTCATACAATAGTCTGGAGATACGTACCCTACACATATTAAGACTTTATTCTTAACATCGCATTTTAAAAAGTCATACTTTTTCTCAATTAATTTTTTTTGATATAGTAAATGAGAATATTTATTGTATCCTGTACCTAAAAGTTTTCTAAGATTACTCGCCATAATGAAATTTATGTGGTTGGTTTGGTACTCCATTAGATGATTCTCCAACATTTCCATTTCTATCAGTATAGGCCTTTTCTGAATTAATCAAGTTTGCAGTTCTATTTAACTGCTGAAGTCTAATGGTGTCATCTTGAGACCCCTTTCCAATGCTCATAGATTGGGATGCACTAAGTTTTCCGTATTGATCTGCATATATAAAATCTAAACTTTCCACATAAGCAGGCCAATTAAAGTCATATTGGCTGTAGAAGAAACCTTTATCACTATCTCTAAAAATATAACGGTCAGATTCTTTGCCTGTTCTTTTAGATACAGAAGAATAGTATGTTTTTTCTGAATGTGACTTAATATTGTCTCCTACAACAATTCCATTACTTTCTGCACTACCTTGCATTTTACTAGCCAAACTAGTATGTAGACTGCAAGTTGTAATTTCACTAATCGAACCAATACCGGCCAAAGCCCAAACTACATCAGAATCTGTCCCTAAGTCTATTCCAATTCTTGTGTAAATATTTTCAATTCCTTCTTGATTAAATAACTCTCTTATGTCATGTTTTACAAAATAAGAGAATATGCTTGCTGCATTTAATGAGTTTAAAACAGCGCTTTTTTCAGTAATATTCTTACCTCCGAAATAAACAAAAAGACCATCCCCTTGAAGACGATGAATATAGCCGCCAAAAATTAAACAGGTGTGTATGGCAGCCTTTTGTATAGTATTTGAAATTACAAAGACTGTTTCTGGAGAATATCTCTTAAATAAATTGGTTGATCCTTTAATATCAATAAACATTGACACTATATAATGCCTCTCGATAGATTCAGAAATCTTTAGATGAGTAAAATCTGGATGAGCACCAAGGCTTTGTTCATAGTCCGGTTTCATTCCTATTTTTTTAGCAAAAGATCCTAAACTAGGTAATAACTCACTTTTTTTAGATTCATTAAGATAATTTTGGAAGTCAAAATCATTTTCTAAATTATCAAGTGAAGAGTATGCTTCTATTGACCCCAATGATCCTTTTCTTAATCTATCGCTAGTTTTTATTGCGGACTTTATTGTTTTTATATAATCGCTATATATTTCCATGTTTTACTGTTTTAAATTACATACAATCAAAATAATTAGTGGAATGCAAAGAAGAATTTGCAATGCAATTAGCATACTAGCCAATCGTAATCTTTTAAACTTTCTCTTCAAACCTGTTGCTAGAGAATGGGTTTGTAATCTTAGATCATCTAAATCATCTTCTTTTGATAAAGAATAAGATTTTACCATAAAATCTCCATTGTTCATTTTTGAAATTGAACCAAAATAATAAACTGAATTAGTTTCTTTTGATAAGTACGGGGTTGAAGCCAAAATCATAAGTAATGCACACACAATAGCTATACAAAGAATTAATAGGTACAAAACTTGGATGGTCAGATTTGGACATACAATCGACATTAACTTCTGATACCCCGTAACCAAACCTCCAATAATAAAAATACTAAGGCCTAAAAAGATATTGCTTTTGTTATTAATATTATCATAATACTGATCAAATCTCTCGATACAAAACTTAAGTCTTTCTTTTTCCATAAATTAGAGTCATTTTTCCTTTCTAACCCCCATAAATGGGTTATTACTTGATGTCTTAACATCCATAAACCTTCCTGTTTCAGCATCTCGCTTAGTCCAAAAACCAGTTTTAGAATTCTTCACTTGGGATCGCTGTCTTACAGCTCCTTTTCTACTTCCATCTGTTGGTGGATTTGTTGCCATAACTTAATTTTTTATTTTTACTACATTTATCAGGACACCTCAAATACATATTACTTATGAGGCCCTCTATTAATACATTTACCGAACCTTTAAAAAAATACACCATAGGTGTAAAAAAATATTTTTACGGTTATTATGGAGTTAGGAGAATATTATTATCAGAATCAAGACCGAATCGCAAAAGTAAAAGAGCGAGAATGGAAGGTCGCATTGAAAAAGTGCAAGGAACACTTAAAATGGAAATTAAAACAGAAAACGCTTTCAGGAGCACATTCAGCCTCAAGGTTGGGAGCTGATCCAGTTGATCATTACCTTGGGCTAGCCTATGAGAAAATTATTTCAGGAGAATGGGAGTGGAAAGAAAGTTATTCACTTGTTGAGCAAATGATCCGAATTGTGAATAGCTACCTTGATACAGAGGTAGAAAAAAGTAAAACAAGGAAAGAGAAATCAACAAAAATTATCTATAAAGACATCGAAAATGATTTTTATGACCTTACGGATCCTCCTGATTCTTTGAAAGAGGAAGCTATTTTTGCAGGTAAGCTTGAAATTATTAATCATGCTATAAATGGTGACTACCAACTAGAATTGTTTATGGAATCTGTAAGAGAAGGATTAAAACGATCTGATGTAGCAGAAATGCTTGACCTTACACCAAGACAGCTAGATAAAGTAAGAGAACGATTAATTAGAAAAGTACAAAAATATAATTCATCACAGAAGTAAAATGGGAACTCGAAATACAAAACAGATATTAAGTGATCTTTACGGATTGATGATGGAAATCAATTTCCATCTTGAAGATGAAGAAGTATTAAAAGAATTAAATGAGAATCCTGATAAGCAAGTTGATAAGCATTTAGTACGGATAAAACAAATATCTGCACAGTTGAAAGCTAAAGCTAATCTTGCTCGTTTTGCCAGAGCAAAAGAACAAATATCAATACTTAAACAAAGAGGTGTGGAAGAAATCCAAAAGCTAATATCGCCTGAGGAACGAGTTCAATACATGCCACTTTTTAGAAAGTTTGAAAAGCTAACAACAGAGGATCAAGAATCTATTATGGAAGATCAAGAATTTCTTAAAATGCTTGAATTATTGAACAAGAAAACAGATGATGATTCAAAATAAAAATCCAAAGAGTGAGGCAATTGAATTGAGAAAATCAATAGGATGGGTTTCACCTTCAGACTTTACCTTAAAGGAAGTTGCTGCATGCCTTGGTATAAGTATAAAAGAAGTTAAAATGAATGGCTCAGAAGGGCGTATTTCAAGAATTGGAGAAAATGGTATAATTTCAATAAACTCAAATATTGAGTACCAACCAAGTAAAAACTTTATAATTGCTCATGAGATTGGACATTTCCTGTTGCATAAAGATTTGATGATCTGTTCGGATACAAGCAAAACACTTTCAGACTGGCATAAAAAAGGTCCTCAAGAAGAAGAAGCTAATTCATTTGCTTCTGAATTATTAATGCCTTCTGACCAATTTTTAGAGAAGGTTAAAGGGAAAAAAATGAGTTTTGAATTGATTAATGATGTGAGTCATTATTATAACGTATCCAAATTATCCGCATTTATAAAATATGTATCTCATGGAGATTACCCTGTTATGGTTATCTATATGGAAGATGGGTTTATTAAGTGGAAGGATCATTCGTCTGATTTTCCCTTTCAATTCTTAGTACACAATTCCAAGATTCCACCATTAACCGTTGCAGGCGATTATTTTTATCATAATAGTTTTGAGTCAGAACCTGAAAAAATTGATGCAATTGAGTGGTTTCCTGAAGATTATAAAATCAAATATCAAAGAGACTTTCAGCTTTGGGAACAATGTTATAATGTTTCTGATAAAGGGATTGTTTCTTGCTTATGGACAGATTAATGTAAAATATAAAAAAAATGGCATCTATATTATTGATTTTTAATGGCCGAATTTTATAAATATTATAGGAGGGAGGTATAATAAACAACATCCAATATTAGGTCCCTCTGGGTTTATTCATGGTTATAAACTAAATCTGGCTGTGTCAGATGTAAATCATCCGGTATCAATAGGTTTAAATTCATTTTCTATAGTAGGAGAAGCTTACTTTAATTGTGAAATTATAACAGGAGACACTTCCTTGCTTGTTTGTGACGATTCTCAAAATATGCCTTATGCAGCATGGATTCATAGGGTTAAAAATGATGAGGTTGTATATATTCAAAACGGACATGATGACAAAGTGTTTACAAATCCGCATTATAAGAAATTGGTTAAACAGGATGTTTTGTATCTAATTCTCCGCTCTAAAAATTGATATATCCTCCTGTATAATACTGTTATTTTTGATTTTTGTGAGATTGAATCTCAAAGAATTGGTATCACAACATATAACAGTATTTAATCTAAAATCTCATGAACAAATTGAAATTTGGTATTACAAAGGTATTTGGTATTTTATTAACCACTTCTATTTTGTGTTCGTGCAATAACACGAGCAATTTAAAATCTACAACTGAAGAAGAACAAATTGTAGCAACAGATCCGTTTAGAGAAGGAAATCCAATTATTAAAGATAAATATACTGCAGATCCAGCAGCTTTGGTGTATAATGATACGGTATATTTATATGCAGGTCATGACGTTTGTCCTCCAAATAGAAATTTCTATGAAATGAATGATTGGTTGATTTATTCATCAAATGATATGGTAAATTGGGAAGAACGAGCCTCATTTCCAGTGTCAGCATTTAAATGGGCCAGAGGAGATGCTTGGGCTGCTCATGTAATTGAAAAAAATGGTAAGTTTTACTGGTTTGTTACAGTAACGCATGCCACAAAACCGGGTAAGGCCATTGGTGTAGCTGTTGCTGATCATCCTGTAGGACCATGGAAAGATGCTATAGGTGAGGCTTTAATTACTAATGATATGACTTCGGCTCCATTTCAAATTCCTGATGGTCAAGGTGGACAAAGAGATATGGATTGGGATGATATTGACCCTGCTTTATTTACTGATGATGATGGGCAAACGTATGTTTTTTGGGGAAATACACAATGTCATTATGCCAAGTTAAAAGATAATATGATTGAATTAGATGGCCCGATTAAAAAGATTGAACTTCCAAATTATACAGAGGCTCCTTGGGTACATAAAAAAGGGGAATGGTATTATTTAAGTTATGCTTATCAGTTCCCTGAAAAAATAGCTTATGCTATGAGCAAGAGCATTGATGGACCTTGGGAATTTAAAGGTATTTTAAATGAGTTGGCAGGTAACTGTAACACCAATCATCAGGCAATCATTGAATTTAAAGGTAAAGATTATTTTATCTATCATAATGGAGGAATTCAAACAGACGGAATGAGTTTTAGAAGATCTGTTTGTATTGATTACCTAAAATATAATTCTGATGGATCATTAAAACGAGTAGTGATGACCACCGAAGGCGTTAATCCTGCACAGTAGATCTTTTTTTCATAAATGCAACAAGGGGCTGTTATAGTTAATATAGCAGCCCCTTGTTTTTTATCTTTTAGTAGTTGAAAGTTCTAATAAATATTTACTAATTAGTCTGTAAATATTCTTTTAATCTTTAATCTTTTTTCTCTTTTAACCTTAAATATTACTATTTAAGAGCCATAATTCGGCTGATATATTTGCCTAAAATATCAAATTCAATGTTAATGATACTTCCTTCTTCTATTTGATGAAAGTTTGTGAAATCATGAGTATAAGGAATGATAGCTACAGAAAAACGATCATCTTTACTATTTACAACAGTTAAGCTAACACCATTTACCGTAACTGAACCTTTTTCAACAGTCATGTAGCCTTGCGACGCTTTTTCTTTATCAATATCATATTGAAAAGTATAATACCAACTTCCGTCAGCTTCTTTTACTTCAATGCATTTAGCTGTTTGATCTACGTGTCCCTGAACAATATGACCATCTAAACGGCCGTTCATTACCATGCTTCTTTCCAGGTTCACTTTGTCACCAACTTTTAATACGCCAAGATTCGATTTATCTAGTGTTTCCTGAATAGCTGTAACTGTATATGTTTTATCTGTTTTTTTTACAACAGTTAAGCAAACGCCATTGTGCGCAATACTTTGGTCAATTTTTAATTCATCAACAAAAGAACATTCCATAGTAATATGAAGATTACTTTTGTCTTTTTCAAGGCCTGTAATAACAGCTGCCTCTTCCACTATTCCTGAAAACATATCCAAACTTTTAAATGATTTTCTGTATAAATAATTCGGTAACAAAATTATAATAATTTCCATTGTGCGAAAAACTTTCGGCAGCTCGTTTCATGAGAGCACATTTTTTTGTTTCTTTGAGCATACAATGTTTAAAGCATTTAGTTATGGGAATAACAGTAAAAACAACCTACCTTGGAGACCTTAGAACTGAAAATATTCATTTACAGTCGGGAAGTAAAATAATTACAGATGCACCAACGGATAACAGAGGTAAGGGGCAAGCATTTTCTCCAACAGATTTATTGGCTACCTCGTTGGGAAATTGTATCATGACAATTATGGGTATTAAAGCGATGGATAACAATATAGATATCAGTGGCACGGAGTTAAACATTACAAAGATAATGGCCAGTGATCCTCGAAGAGTGGCTGAAGTTGTTATGGAATTTAATTTTCCGGATAAAGGTTATTCTCAAGAAGAAAAACAAATGATAGAGAGTGTTGCCGGGGTAAGTCCAGTTCCTTTAAGTGTTCATGAAAATTTAAAACAGACCATTATTTTTAATTGGTAGTAAAGATTTATGGTTTTAGTTACAGGAGGAACAGGGCTGGTTGGTGCTCATTTATTATATCGATTATTGAAAGACGGTAAAGAGGTAAGAGCATTAAAACGTGAAACATCAGATATTAACAAAACAAAATTTGTTTTTAATTTTTACGGGAAAGCTGCAGGTCAGTTGTTTGAAGAAATTCAATGGGTGGATGGTGATTTATTGGATTACGAATCCTTAGAAAGAGCTGTTCAGGATGTTGAAGTAGTTTATCATACAGGTGCTTTAGTTTCATTTAATCCTTCTCTTAAAGATGAAATGTTAAATGTAAATGAAGAGGGTACCGCCAATTTGGTGAATATTTGCGTAGAAAGAAAAATAAAGAAATTCTGTTATATCAGTTCAATAGCTACTTTGGGAAATTCCAAAAACGGTGAGGTTATCGATGAAATGTCGTATTGGCAAGGAGGGCGTAATCACTCTGCGTATAGCATTAGTAAATTTCGAGCAGAAATGCAGGTTTGGAGAGCAACAAAAGAAGGTCTTGATGCCGTAATTGTTAATCCATCTGTAATTATTGGTTCGGGTGACTGGGATTTAGGAAGTGCAAAAATTATTAAAACAATATATAAAGGATTGAAGTTTTATACTCCTGGAGGAACTGGGTTTGTTGATGTTCGTGATGTGGTTGACGGTTTAGTCCAGTTATGTGATAACAACATTGTAAACCAACGTTTCTTACTAAATGGAGCTAATTTATCATATCAATCACTTTTTAATAGTATTGCAAGTGCGCTTGAAGTAAAAGCTCCTACAATGGAGGCGGGAAAAGTATTAACAGGTATGGCCTGGCGTTTTGAAAAATTAAAAAATATTTTGTTTGGGTCAGATCCATTGATTACCAAAGATTCAGCCAGAACTTCTTTAAAAACAACCCAGTATTCTGGTAAATTAATTTCTGATACTATAAGTTTTAAATATCGACCAATAGAAGATACAGTAAAAGAAACCGCAGAGTATTTTCTGAAGACTAACCATTAATTTTAGAAATTCCCCCAGATACAATATATTTCATTACATCTGCAGAGTTTGCCTCAAGTTTAGTAATGTTTTTACTTGGGATTAAGAATAATTCACCTAGCATGCCATAAGAACTAGGAAAATATACACCAACCATATCTTTTAAACCTAAATCTTCAAGTGATGATGAAGTAATAAAACCTAAACGATTTAAAGTTCCAGATTCGTCCATTTTAACAATTACCGGAGTTTTAAATTTTTTCTCTCCACCAACAAATGCCGACATTAAATCTTTAACCGAACTATAAATCATTTTTATGAGAGGTGCTTTTTTAATTATTTTATCATATGCCTCAGAGATTGGTGATGAGATTAGTTTTTGACCAATAAACCCAATAAGTGTAATTAAAACTAATATGATCACGAGTCCAAGTCCGGGGAAATTATACTGAGCGAGGAATCCAGTATGGAAAAATTCCCTATCCATAATTAAACCATCAGTCCAAATAATAGCAACAGCAATTACATATATAGTAACCGCAATAGGAACTACATAAAGTAATCCTTGAAAGAAAAATCGCATTAACTTTTTCATTGTAACAGGCTCTCTTTTTGTTTTTTTGTAAGCTTTGAAACCACAAGATCATAAGAATGATCTATTAAACTTTTAATAAGTTCAGGTTTTAAGCTCCCATCCATTTCAACAGTATTCCAATGTTTTTTATTCATATGCCATCCAGGTTTAATGGCATCGTATGTTTCTCTTAATTCAATGGCTTTTTCCGGATCACATTTTAAATTAACAGAAAGGGCTCCATCCAGGCTGGTCAGGGCAAACATTTTACCTGATACTTTAAAAACTAAGGTAACATCATCAAAAGGAAATTCTTCTGTAGTTCCGTTTTTACTTAAGCAATATTCTCTTAGTTCTTCAATATTCATAATGTTCTTAATAGGATAATAATGGATTCAAAGTTAGCATTAAATTCAATTCACAGGGGGATAAAAAGCTTCTTCAATATGTTCAATCTTCCAATTTTGATGTTCTTGTATAATAGCAATTACATCAAATCGAACTTCTAATTCAATATCATTGGTCATGATATAGGCTTCGGTGGCATCTACTAAAAAGCGTATTTTTTTGTTAGTAATAGCCTCTTGGGGATGTTCCCAATTTTCATTACTGCGGGTTTTTATTTCAGTAATAATTAATGTGTCATTTTTTAAAGCTATTAAATCTATTTCTTTATGGTTATAACTCCAGTTTTGTTCAAGAATTTGATAACCTTTTGATATTAAATATTCAGCAGCTTTTTGTTCTCCTAATTTCCCAAGTTCGTTGTGTTTGGCCATTTTTCTTTTTAAAATACAATTATATTTCCAAAACAACAAAGAGTAAATTATACGGATTATATGGAGATTAGACTTACTTGATCTTCTTCAACATGAAGATTGATTTTATCACCAAGAATTAGAGGGAAATTTGTTTCAATATGTCCTGATGGAAAATTGAAGGCAACAGGGTAGTTATATTCCGCCACACTTTTGTAAATGATTTGTTCTACAGTTTCTCCAAATGGGGTTTCGTTGTCTTTCATATCCGTAAATTGTCCAACAACCAACCCGGAGAGATTCTCCAGAACACCACCGAGTTTTAAATTATACATCACCCTATCTAAATGATAAAGATATTCAGATAGATCTTCAATGAATAATATTTTTCCTTTAGCGTTTAAATCGAATTTTGTTCCTCTTAGCGCATGTAATAAGGATAAGTTTCCTCCAATCAGTTCTCCACTAGCTTTACCAATTCTGTTTGTAGGATAAGGGTTAATAATATATTCAGGCGATTCTCCTTCCAAAAATGAGAAAAGTATATCAATGTCAATTCCTGTGTCAGTATAGTTTAAAAAACTCTTGCACATAGGGCCGTGAATGCTGGCGATACCTTGTTTTTGTATGGCAGCATGTAATACAGTAATGTCACTAAAACCAATTATCCATTTAGGATTAGCTTTGAATTGAGTAAAATCTAGTTGATTAATAATTCTAATTACACCATATCCCCCCCTTGTACATAGTATGGCTTTGATGTTTTGATTATCGAGCATGCATTGAAGATCGTTTCTCCTGTTTTCATCAGTAGAAGAAAAATTATAATGATGTTGGTTGATATGGTCGGCATATTTTACTTTGTATCCTAATTTTTCTATTCTTTGAGCCGCCTGGTCAATAATATTTTTATCCATTCTGCCTGCCGGGGCAACAATACCAATCGTATCTCCTTTAACCAATGATGGGGGATATATCATAACTTCTCTTTTTTAATAAAAATCAAAACTACAAAATATTCTCATTTTCCTTATCTTTGCGCCAATAACAGAATGTTATTTTATAATCCGGGCTCTTTATGGCCGGATTTTGTTTTTGTCATGCGTTAATTAATCGTACAAATGGATAATTTTAAAAGAACACTTGTTACCACCGCTCTTCCATATGCAAATGGACCGGTTCATATAGGTCACCTTGCAGGGGTTTATGTACCTGCAGATATTTATGTAAGATATCTTAGAATGAAGGGAGAGGATGTTTTGCTAATTGGAGGGTCTGATGAACATGGTGTTCCTATCACTTTAAAAGCTAAAAATGAAGGTGTAACCCCTCAGGATATTGTAGATAGATATCATGGAATTATAAAAAAATCATTTCAAGAGTTTGGTATTACCTTTGACATTTATTCAAGAACGACAACAGAAACTCATTATGAAACGGCTTCAGAATTCTTTAAAACGCTTTATGAAAAAGGTGAGTTTATTGAAAAAGAATCTGATCAATATTACGATGAAGAAGCAAAGCAATTTTTAGCTGACAGATATATTACAGGAACGTGTCCGCATTGTGGAAATGATGGTGCATATGGAGATCAATGTGAAAGCTGTGGAACCTCATTAAATGCAACAGACTTAAAAAATCCGGTTTCAGTTATTTCAGGTAGTGTACCGATTATTAAAAAAACCAAGCATTGGTATTTGCCTTTAGATAAACATGAACCATTTTTGAAGAAATGGATTTTAGAGGATCATAAAGAATGGAAAGCCAATGTATACGGACAGTGTAAGTCATGGATTGACCAAGGACTGCAACCTAGAGCTGTAAGCCGCGATTTAGATTGGGGTGTACCAGTTCCTGTTGATGGTGCTGAAGGTAAAGTTCTTTATGTGTGGTTTGATGCCCCAATTGGATATATTTCTGCTACAAAAGAATTAACTCCGGAATGGGAAACGTATTGGAAAGATAAAGAAACCAAATTACTTCACTTTATCGGGAAAGATAATATTGTATTTCACTGTATTGTATTTCCATCCATGTTAAAAGCCGAAGGATCGTTTAATCTTCCTGAAAATGTTCCAGCTAATGAGTTCCTAAATCTTGAAGGAGATAAAATTTCAACTTCTCGAAACTGGGCGGTGTGGTTGCATGAGTATCTTGAAGATTTTAAAGATCAGCAAGATGTGTTACGTTATGTATTGGCAGCAAATGCTCCAGAAACAAAAGATAATGATTTTACCTGGAAAGATTTTCAGGCACGCAATAATAATGAGCTTGTTGCTATTTTAGGAAATTTTGTGAACAGAGCTATTGTTTTAACTCATAAGTATTATGATGGCAAAACACCAGAAATGGGTTCTGTAGTTGAGGATTTTGACAAACAGAGTCTAGAAGAAATTTCGGTTATTGTAAACAAAGTTCAGTCTAGCTTAGATCAATATCGTTTCCGTGAAGCGATCAAAGAAATGATGAATTTAGCTCGTTTAGGAAACAAATATTTGGCAGATACAGAGCCTTGGAAATTGATTAAAACAGATGAGGAAAGAGTAAAGACAATTATGTATGTGTCGTTACAAATTACTGCAAATCTATCTGTTCTAATGGAACCATTCTTGCCATTTAGCGCAGTTAAATTACAAAATATGATTAATCTAACTGATGTTAATTGGTCTAGTTTGGGTAAAACAGATTTATTACAACCAGGTCATATGGTGAATAAACCTGAATTGTTATTTGCTAAAATTGAAGATGCGACAATTCAAAAGCAATTAGATAGATTGGAAGCCACAAAAACTGCCAATGAAGTAGCTGCAAAAACAGCAGCTCCGGCAAAAGAGAATATTTCGTTTGATGATTTTACAAAAATGGATATTCGAATTGGAACAATTTTGGAAGCAGAAAAAGTTGCTAAAACCAAAAAGCTTTTAAAGTTATTAATTGATACGGGTATTGATAGGAGAACAGTTGTTTCTGGTATTGCCGAATATTATAAACCTGAAGATATTATTGGGAAACAAGTAAGTATTTTGGTAAACCTTGCCCCACGAAAAATTAAAGGTATAGAATCGCAAGGGATGATTTTAATGGGAGAGGATGCTAATGGAGAGTTGGTATTTGTTCAACCATCTAAAGATATTAAACCAGGTTCAGAAGTAAGATAAAAATATTACAGAATAGTATGTAAAAAGAAAGGCTGCTAAATTTAGCAGCCTTTGTTGTATATTATAAACTAATTGGTATTTTAATTCTTAGTAAATAACCAGGCTGAGCTATATCCATTATTTTTTCGGTATTTGTTTAAAGCCATACTAGCTTCGTCTTTATTTGTAAATGCTTCAAGTGATACTCTGAATCTACCTTTGTCACTATTTAAAATTTCAGCAGTATTAATGCCTCTCTTATTTAGTTTATTGATATAATCCAAAGCAGGTTTTTCATACTTAAAACTACCTCCAATAATAAAATACTTATTTTCTGGTATTATTGTTTTCTCAATTGGTTTGCTTGCAACTTCCTCCTCAATTAATGTTGTTTGATCTGCAACAGGAATCGCTTCATATCCGATTAATGAAGTATTTGTTGTAGTTGTTTCCAACTGAGGAATCATATTAGAAAATGAACTTAACTGAGATGGATTTTCAATTTCAGGAGAAATAAACATTAAACCTAAAAGTAATGTAATGCTAGCTGCAATTTGTCGAACACTTCTTGATTGTAATGTCTTTCTTACTAAATGTCTTGATCTATCGTTAAGTTCTTTTTCCTGTTCAAGAGTATTAAAGTGGAAGGTGCTTAAACCAAAACTTTCAGTTGCAAAAGAGTTTTCTTTCTTTGCAATAAAGTATGGATTGCCTAGATTATCAGCTTTTAAATTACCAATATTGGCAAATTGAAGTGTTTCTCCTTTAACAAGTTGATATTTAAGTACGCTAATATGCTTTAATAATTTATCTTGTACTTCCTCATAGGGCAATTTCTCGCACTTTGCAATGTAATTTATTAAAAGTCCGTCGTTATACGACAAGCTTTTATTAAAACCTATTTCTCTACTGGGAGGATTAAAAATCCCTGTTTTCTCATTAAACTGTGCTGAAATATTATTTGCAACAAATCCTCCAAGATTTGGAACAATAACACAGTCGTACTGATATAATAATTCTGATATGTGTTTTTCAAGATTAAGCATATTGCAAAAATAATAAAATTATAGCTGAATGTACAGACCTCTTTTTAACATCTGTTGATAATATGTTGAAAACTCGATATTGTCGACCAGTACCTACTAGTTTATGATATTTATAAACAGGGTGTTATGAAAATATATTCTACAAAACATGTTTGTTATGACAAGTATTTTATTACTTTTACAATCACAATAACAAGAAGTTTTAATTTTAAAAAATAATATGAGCAAGCAAATATTAGTTACTGGAGGAACAGGTTATATTGGTTCACATACTGTAGTTGAATTACAAAATTCTGGTTTTGATGTTGTAATTGTTGATGACCTTTCAAATTCTCAAATTGAGGTTTTGGATAACATTGAAAAGATTACAGGTATCCGTCCAACATTTGAAAAATTTGATTTGTCGGATAGTACTTTAACCGATCAATTTTTTAATAAGTATACAGATATAGAAGCAATTATTCATTTTGCAGCATTCAAAGCAGTTGGTGAGTCTGTTCAAAAACCATTAGAGTATTACAGAAATAATATTAATTCCTTGCTTAATTTATTATCGGGAATGAAGAAATATGGTGTAAAACATATGGTATTTTCTTCATCTTGTACAGTATATGGGCAACCAGATAAATTGCCAGTAACAGAAGCTACTCCAAGAAAAGAAGCTGAATCACCTTATGGCAACACAAAGGCTATTTGTGAAGATATTATGCGTGATTTCTGTAAAACAAATGTAGATTTAAATTGTATTGCACTTCGTTACTTTAATCCAATTGGAGCTCATGAATCAGGATTGATTGGTGAATTACCAGTAGGTGTACCCAATAATCTTGTACCATTTATTACACAAACAGCAGCTGGGTTGAGAGATGAGTTAAGTATTTTTGGTGATGACTATGATACTCCTGATGGTACTGCAATTCGTGATTATATTAATGTGGTTGATTTAGCAAAAGCACATGTTGTTGCAATTAACAGACTAGTTGCAGATAAAAAGAAAAATAATTTCGAGTTTTTCAATGTAGGAACTGGTGAAGGTTATTCTGTAATGCAGTTGGTAAAGACTTTTATTGAAGTAACTGGGGTTGATTTAAAATACAAGATTGTTGGAAGACGAGATGGTGATATTGAAAAAATTTGGGCTGATACTTCTTATGGAAACACAGAACTAGGTTGGAAGTCTGAAAAATCTATTGAAGAGACTTTAGCTTCAGCCTGGAAATGGGAAAAAAATGTAAGGGGGTTAAATTAAGATTCTTCAAATAATTATTTAAAGGTTGTTCTATTTCAAAACAACCTTTTTTTTTATTCTCAATAGTCATATCTTGCAGGTAATTTAAAATCCTATTAAAAAAAACTGATGAAGAAGATTTTAATTACCGGAGGTGCTGGTTTTATTGGATCTCACGTAGTACGATTATTTCTAAAGAATTATCCTAATTATCAAATATTTAATTTAGATGCATTAACCTATGCCGGTAATTTAGAAAATTTGAAAGATGTAGAGACTGAACCAAATTATAATTTTATTAAGGGAGATATTGTTAATGAGGAATTGATGACAAAGCTATTTCAAGAGCATCAATTTGATGGAGTTATTCATTTAGCTGCAGAATCGCATGTTGACAGATCCATTTCAGATCCATTATCGTTTATAAAAACAAATATCTTAGGAACGGTAAATCTTTTAAATGCTGCCCGGGCTGTTTGGAATGGAAATTTTGAAGATAAACTATTCTACCATATTTCAACAGATGAGGTATATGGATCTTTAGGTGAAGAGGGTTTATTTACAGAAACAACAGCATACGATCCAAGAAGTCCGTATTCTTCTTCAAAAGCCAGTAGTGATCATTTGGTCAGGGCTTATTATCATACCTATGGTATGCCAGTTGTCATATCAAATTGTTCAAATAATTATGGACCTAATCAGTTTCCAGAAAAGTTGATACCCCTTGCGATAAATAATATTAAAAAGATGAAATCTATTCCTATTTATGGGAAAGGTGAAAATATTAGGGATTGGCTATATGTAGTAGACCATGCTAATGCTATAGATATGATCTTTCACAAAGGTACAATTGGCGAAACATATAATATTGGAGGAATAAATGAATGGACAAACATCGATTTAATTAAAAAGATGTGTGAGGTGTTAGATAGGAAATTAGAAAGAGTGCCAGGAACCTCAGCTTCATTAATCACTTTTGTAAAAGATAGAGCAGGGCATGATATGCGTTATGCTATTGATTCCTCAAAACTCATGAAAGATTTAGGGTGGAAACCTTCTCTTCAGTTTGAAGAAGGAATTGAAAAAACAATTGAGTGGTATCTGGACAATGAAGAATGGATGAATCGTATTACTGATGGTTCATATGAAAAGTATTACGAAAGTCAATATGAGAAGAGATAGTAAAAAAGAGGGATGAATAATCCCTCTTTTTTTTGTTAACTTAACTATGTGTAATCTATCATTAAAAAAGTATGATCAAAAATAATGTTGTTTATAATTAGCCGAAATGAATTTCATTTCGGCTAATAAACTTAAACCCTAACCTAATGTGTGAAAAACGCTTTAGCCTTTCACTTTAGAATATTGCAAAGCGCATGCCAAAAAACATGAAATAAATGCATTTAACATCAGTTGATAGATGGATTTATGTTCTTTAAAATCTAATTTTAACATCTTCTATATACAAAGCAAGTAGTTAAAGAATAGAATTCTGCAATAATTGCAGAGTATTGGGTTTTTGTATATTTTTAGCACTTCAAAAATGTAAAATCATGATAGACAAGTTTAAATCACTACTTCCTTATATTGGTTCGGTTGTATTATTTGTGGTATTGAGTTTTGCTTATTTTAGTCCTGTATTGGAAAATAAGGAACTACCCCAGTTGGACCAAAGCCATGCAATAGGTATGGCACAGGAGCTTAAATCCTATGAAGCAAAAACTGGCGAAAAATCGCAATGGACAAACAGTATGTTTGGAGGTATGCCTGCTTACCAAATAAAGGGCGATTCATCAAAAAATATTTATTCATATATAAATAGAATATCCCGATTAGGATTACCGTATAAAACGGTAGCCATATTGTTTGTGTATCTGTTAGGCTTTTATATTTTTTTACTGAGTTGCAAGGTTGATAAATGGATGAGCCTCGTAGGTGCTATAGCCTTTGCTTTTGGATCTTATAATCTCATCATTATAATAGCGGGACATATAACAAAGGCTTATACCATAGGCCTAATGGCCCCCGTAGTTGCCGGAGTTCTTTTTACATATAATAGAAATAGATGGATAGGAGGATTGTTTACGGCCATAGCTCTAGGATTACAGATTGCCTATAATCATGTTCAAATTACTTATTACCTGGCTTTATTGGTAGGAATAATTGTGATATCCAGATTTATTTATGCTCTGATAGAAAAATCATTGCCAAAGTTTGCTAAATCTACAGCAGTACTAGTTATTGCTGCCTTTTTAGCTATACTACCAAATATTTCAAATTTATGGACAACCTATGAATATGGAAAATACAGTATTAGAGGAAAGTCTGATTTGGAAGCAAAAGAGGGTGATAAAGCCCATAGTGGTTTGAATAAAGATTATGCATTAGACTGGAGTTTAGAACCTGTCGGAACATGGACATTGTTAGTTCCTAATGCTGTAGGAGGAGCTTCTGAAGCTATTGGTAATAATAAACAGATTCTAGAAAAGGTTGATAGTCAGTTTAGAGAAACAATTGCCGGACAAAGTCAGTATTGGGGAGGAAGAACTTTTACTTCTGGTCCAGTGTATGCTGGTGCTATAATTTGTTTCTTATTCTTTATTGGTGTTTTCTTTTTCAGGGGACCAGATAAATGGTGGTTAATAGCCGGTACGATATTTTCATTCTTTTTAGCATGGGGGAAGCATTTTTCAGGATTTACAGACTTTATGTTTTACCACTTTCCATTATACAATAAATTTAGAACAGTTGAGATGGCTATGGTTATTGCTTCCTTTACAATTCCTACATTGGGATTTTTAGGTTTAAGAGAAGTATATAATAATCCTAAACTGATAAAAGAAAAAAGTTGGAAGTTTTTAGCTGCATTTGGATTAACTGGCGGAGTTAGTTTGTTGTTTTATCTTTTTCCTGCTGCATTTTTTAATTTTATCAGCGACATGGAATTGAGTGCCATATTGCAACAGAAGCAACAATATATTCAACAAAATGCTGCGCAGGCAGCACAAGTAACGGAATACTTTAATGGATTACTTTTTAATTTAAAAACTGCGCGTATGGCTTTGCTAAAGGCTGATGCATTTAGAAGTTTTGCTTTTATATTAATCGCTTCAGGATCTTTATGGTTGTTTGCTACGAATAAATTGCCACGTAAGTATGTTATTTGGGGATTAGGTTTATTGATTATTATCGATCTATGGAGTGTAGATAAAAGATATTTAAATAACGACCATTTTCAAAGTGCAAGAAAGCTTAATAAAACGTTCGAGTTAACACCTTCTGATATTGCGATAAATGCAGCTAAAAATGATGGTGATCGAGTTTTTACCATTTATAGAAATCCTTTTACTGAGGTAAATACTTCTTATCACCATCAATCTATTGGAGGTTTCCATGGTGCCAAATTAAGAAGATATCAGGATGTGATTGACTATTATTTAGCTAATGATTGGCAAATACTTACTTCGACACTTCAAACGCATGGAGATGAGCAAACCATTCAGCAAAAGCTATCTGAAATGCCAGCTTTAAATATGCTCAATGGTAAGTTTATTGTTTATAATCCAAATGCTGAACCTATTGTTAACACAAATACTTGGGGAGATGTTTGGTTTGTAAAAGAAATTTATTCGGTAGAATCACCAGATGCAGCAATAGATGCCATTGGTTATGTTGATTTAAAGGAAAAGGCAATTATAAATGTTTCTGAATTTTCAGCTTTAAATGATTATAGTGTAGATTCAATTCAGGGTAGTATTAAACTAATAGAATATGAACCTAATCGTTTAAAATATCAATATGAATCACCTCAAAGCCAGGTAGCAGTGTTCTCTCAGATATATTATCCTAAAGGGTGGAATGCCTATTTAGATGGTAAGCTAGTAGATATTTGCAGAGCAAATTACATTTTAAGAGCAGTTAAACTTCCAGCTGGTAAACATGAGTTAATATTTAAGTTTGAGCCAAAATCATATCAAATGGGCCAAATATTAGCTTTAATAAGCTCGTTAATAGTATTATTACTTGTAGCTTTTGCAGGATTTAAATATTGGAAGGAAAATAAATTATAATAAATACTTTTTACCAGTTAAGGTAAATTTTAGTATTGTAGAATTTTGATAAGGAAGTTGATTTATTCAGCTTCCTTTTTTTTATTTAAATTGAATGGCAGTAATAGAGATATCGTCAAAAACTGAACCTATTTCCAGTTGTTCGTTAATTAAATTTTTAAGTTGTTGCATGTTCTTTTCAACATCATATTTATTTGAAATGATCTCTTCAATAGCATGCATTCCCGATTCAACTTCACCTCCGGTTTCAAGTTCTACTAACCCATCAGTAAAAGCTAAAAATTTAGCTTCGTGAGGAATTTTTATCTTGCCGATTTCTACGGCCGGGATTTCATCAAGCATACCTAGTCCTATACATCCTTTATCAAGGTTAACCAGTTGTCTTTTTTTAGGATCAAAAAGCATTGGAGGAAGGTGACCTGCATTAATGTATGATAACTTGCGGGTAATTGTATTGTATTTACCCAAAAACATAGTGATAAATTTTTCGCTATTGGCACTCTGATTAACCTTTTGATTTAGCATATGAGCTAACTTTTTAAGGTTAATACCGGGAGTAAAAAGTGCTCTAAATACAGCTTGAAAATTTGACATTAGCATAGCTGCAGAAATTCCTTTTCCTGATACATCTGCAATACAAAAGCCTAAAACATTTTTAGACAGCTTAATAAAATCATAATAATCACCTCCAACTTCAAATTGAGGATGATAAAAAGTATGTATGCTATATTTAGTGCTGATTGGTAGATGATTGTCGGCTGGAACCAATTGTGTTTGAATTCTGGAGGCCAGCTCCATCTCTTTACGCATCACCTCTTGTTCAAGTAACTCTTCTTGCATTCGCTTATTTTCAATGAATACAATAATCAGGTTTGAAATGATTTGGATTAACTTAAGATGTTTAATGGTTGGACTAATTCCCTGATGTTCTTCGTCAACATCCCCAATTAAAACAAAACCAATGGCCTTAAATCTGTGAAATAGAGGAATGACCGCATCAAACCCTTTAAGTTGAGGAGGGTGTGATATGGTAATGTTTTCGATGTTTTTGTATTGGATCAGGTCTTTCTCAACATTAATGTGTATAACTTCATTTTTATTCACTCCTGAATTTAAAAGATTTTTCCATTTGCCATTAATTTGAGTGAATACCAGTACTTTCCCAACCTCCAATTCTTCTCTTAGAAGTATTTCAAACTCAGAAAGAAGGTCGTCTATGCTGTGATCCTCATTTATGGTTTGAGCAATATCCAACAAAATATTTAACCTGTCTTTAAAAAGCCTTAGCCTTTTTTTCTGAAGTTGGGTAACCATTAGCTACAATTAATGTTGTTTATTTGGTAAGTTATTAAAATTTTTAATGCGAAAACAGTTTGTTTGCGAATAAAAAAGCCCTGTTCGCATAAACAGGGCTTCATGTATATTTTAAGTTTTATTTTTTTACCCTTTCAACATACGATCTGTCACGAGTGTCAACTTTAATCCAGTCACCAGTATTTACGAATAACGGAACCATTATTGTTGATCCGGTATCGATAGTAGCAGGTTTTAATGAGTTAGTAGAAGAAGTATCTCCTCTTACACCAGGCTCAGTGTATGTTATCTCGAACTCAATATGCATTGGTAGATCCACTAATAACGGAGTTTCCGTGTCTGCGTGATAAACAACTTCGCAATTTAAACCGTCTTTTAAGAAGTCGTAGTTTTCAATTAACTTTTCTTCAATAGGTACTTGTTCATATGTTTCATTATTCATGAATACATAACCCATATCGTCTTTGTATAAGTATTGATAAGATCTGCGTTCTACACGTTGCTCATCAATTTTATGTCCTGCTGAAAAGGTGTTATCAATTACTTTTCCTGTAGAGATACTTTTTAATTTAGTTCTCACAAAAGCAGGTCCTTTCCCAGGTTTCACATGCTGAAACTGCACAACTGCATATAAATCATTTTTAAATGAAATGCACATCCCGTTTCTAATATCAGCTGTTGTTGCCATAGTATTTAAAAAAGTATTAAAATTATCTTTGTGTATATAAAAGTTTTGCAAAAATAATCAAATACTTTAAATAGCTAGTTTATAAGGCGTAATTAATGTTGTGAATCGTTTACTTTTTTTGTATAAATTTAATTTCTTATACAACTAAATGAATTGTTTAGTCCCTTGAATTCTATTAAATCACAGATAAATGAACCAACTCTTAAATTAACTTTAACTCTGATTGGAATTCTGTTATTATCTCTCGAAATCCATATTTTCATATCTTCTTCCGTTTTGAAAGCTCGGCCAACTTCAGTAACAGGATGAAAAAGATAGCACTCCATTTTGCCATATCCCGTATTAATAGTTTCTGTTCGAATATATTTAATGCGTAATGGAAAAAGTTCATCGCTGAAGTAAGTTTTATAAAATAAAACATCACCTTTTTTCAGGTCGTCGTTAAAATCATATTTTCTGGCAAAGTAAAATGCAGATAGAATATCCTGGATGTTAGAAGGAACTTTTACTTCGCCAGATTTTTTGCTGTTAATCGTTATCGAGTCTTCAGATAAACTATTATAATTATAGGTAACTTCATTATAATATTTATAGCTTCCTTCGTTAATATCTCTGATAGATTTTACAGGTTGGTCCGTTTCTTTTTCAATAAAACTAATATAACGATCTCTTATTTTATATAAGGCATCAACAATACCAGTGGCTTTTGCTTTAAGTTCAACATAGTTACATGAAGTATTGTTAAAGCTCGTATCTTTTACTGTGAATGTAACATAACCACCTGTAATAAAACTATATCTGATACTGTACTTTAAATGTTCTCCAGGTTTATAAGCTTCTGAATACGAGGGTGGTGTGCTTTGTGAAAAAGAGTTTAGCGTGATCACAAAGCATAGGGCAAAGAAGAATGTTTTCTTATAATTAGTCATATAGTTTCGGCATTAAACTGTTTTTGTAAAATAACAATTATTGAGCCAATAAAATAATAAATTAATTATTGAGTTGTTTAAAGTAAAATTGACCATCTCCCTAAAATATACACATAAAATGGGAGAAGGTCTTATTTCAGTGGGGATGCAATTGATTCAAAGTTGAGGAAAGCTGGTTCTAAAGCATTATTTTTTTAGTACAAACAAATAAACATAACCCCAAGAACCAGCTCATGTCAAAAGTATTAACAAAACAGATACAGAACAATATTAGCCGCTATTTTTCAAAATTGTCAATGCATTTGTCTAAGCCAGAAGCTTGTTGTGTATGAGAAATGTCAACTGGTATATTGAAAAACGGAAGCGTTTGGGTTAACCAAATAGCAAGCGGTATAAATGATAGTATTGCTTTAAGCCGGACAACAAAACGGTTTAGGACACATTACAATAAGGAATGCTTCTTTGCAAAGCTATTTAAAGGGCACCAGGATAGTGTAAAAGGCAAGATCAACCATAATGATTACATCTTGGTAGATGGTTCCGACATCCAGAAAAAGTATGCTAAAATGATGGAGGGGATAGACTGGGTCAAAGATGGCGACAAGGGAGGTCTAGGTTTAGGTTATTGGCTAATGAACATTGTCCAATTGTATCCCCACTGCTAAGTAGGTCATAGTTTTTTGACGAAGATGTGTGATATTTGTTTAGCGCTTGGGAGCTATAGTTTTAAATTCTGAGGTAAAAGATCTGCAAGTTTGTTCACCTTATAGGTAGGGATTATTTCAAGCACCTTTTTCAGCCATTCAAAGGGGTTTACATTGTTCTTTTTACATGTAGCAAAGAACGAATAGAACATAGCTGCCCGTTCTGCACCTCGGTTAGATCCAGCGAACAGATAATTCTTCCTGCCGAGTGTGATTGGGCGAATAGCATTTTCGGCAAGGTTATTATCTATTTCCAAATTGCCATCGTTAAGATAAGCCAATAAATTATTCCAACGTTCAATGCAATATGCGGTGGCCGTGCCCAACGGAGATTTGGGATTGGTAGATTTATAGGTTTCCACCATCCATTTCCCCAGTTCGTTTATCAATGGCAACGATTCATCAAGCCTCAGAGCGTGACGTTCCTTGGGAGGCATGTTCTGTTCCCGGGCTTTTCGCTCCACGGCATAGAGTTTTTGGAACATTCCCATGGCATATTCTGCTTGTTTTTGATCATATGGCAAGGCTTTCTCAAAATATCGGCGTGCGTGGGCCATGCAATTGACCAGGGTTATATCCGGATTCTTTGCTGCAATCAGATCATATACTTGGTAGCCATCGGTCTGAAGATAGCCTTTGAAGTTTCCAAGAAGTTTTTTCGGGCCTTCCCTGGATCTTCCGGTGTTATAATCGAAGAACACCATTTTTTCTAAAGGGCTGTGATAAATCCAATAATATCCCCGGTGCGTTTTCCCTTTCTTCTGTTTATCCAGAACGGGAATTGGGGTTTCATCGGCCTGTATATAACCTTGCGCGAGTACCCTGTGCTTTAAAACATCGTATAGTGGTTCAAGTAAATTGCTGATGCTTTCCTGCCAACCGTTGAGTGTAGATGAAGAAAGTTTTATGTTCTCCCTTTTGAAACGCTCTATTTGACGGTAAACAGGCAAGTGATCCACAAACTTGTCGACGATGACCTGAGATAGTAGACCGGGACCGGCGATACCTTTTTCGATTGGAAAAACAGGGAGTTCCGCCATTACGCCTTTGTAATCGACATTGTTATCGTCTATTGACTTGATGTATTTGGGACGGATATAACGCTTGATGAACAGCTTCGCCGGAACCAGTTCCAGTTGGTCGGTCACTTCTTTTCCGATGCATTTCATCCCGAAAGTGTCCTCCTTCGGTTCCAATATAATTTCTTCTACCGGTAAGTGTGATGGCAAAGGTAAGCGCCCGGGATGCTGCCTCTTTTCTTTTGTACGCACATAGTTTATTGTCTGCTGTTCTTTTTCAGGTGCTGCCTCCTCGGGCACGTCAAAAGGTAAAGAAAGCTGCTTGTCATCAGCATCGTGAACGAAACGTTCACGTTTTGTTCCATAAAGCAAGCGGTTCATTTGATCAATCTGGAACTGCATTTTCTCCATTCTGGATTGCATCTGTCCCATCGCCGACTCCATGGAGTTGATGAGCCCTTTCAGCTTTTGATTTTCTTTTTCCAGCTCGGAAGCCTTGTTTCCCAGTTCCTTTGACATATTTCGAAACTACGCAAACACGGGCATTTACCAAAGAAAAACCAACCGTTGTTATCAACAAAATTAAGGTTTGGAGTTGATAAATATTTTTGTTGGAATACCTTATTTTACAGGTGTTTCGGGAGGCAGATATCGCTTTCTTTGTTGTAGGTTTTTAATAGATAATCCGTCTACTATCATTACAATTTGGGCATAGCTCAGAGTAATACTTCCCACTGAAGTGTCATATCTGGGAAGCTCAAATGTTCCTTTCTCCAGGCGCTTGTAATAAAGTAAGAACCCGGAGCCCTGCCAATGCAGCAACTTAATCTTATCTCGACACTTATTGATGAAGATAAAAACGTCTCCATTCTGGGGGTTGCTGTCCAGATGGTTGCGAATCAGTCCCGACAATGCATCAAAGCTTTTGCGCATATCAGTGGGCTGGCTGTAAAGGTGAAATGTGTTTTCTGTTGATAGTGCGAACATAGTTTATAGGCTTATCAGTTTTTTCAAAAAATCAGGACTAACAGTTTCCGGACACTGCAACTGGATACCGTTGGGAAATAATAAGCACAGCTGGTTTACCGCTTCTTTTTCTTCAGATTCTGGAACTGACTTTATATTTACCGGAATAAAACCCGAATCAGATTTAACTTGAGATTTACTTTCTTTGAGCCTTTTACCCCACGCCTGAAATGTGGAATAAGCTAATCCATGTTCTTTACAATATTGTTTTTGTGGAGCATCACCTTGTTGCCATGCTTCGTAATGAGCAAACATCTCTTTGGCTGTATGTCTTCTTGAGTTTTTCATGCACCAAATATATCCTCTTCAAATATCTAATAGAAGACGAGCTTAGTAGTGCGGATACGTCCAATTTAACAAAGATGGGGAATTGACTCCATTTTACAATAAACTGAACAGTTTTGATCATGGGGCAAAAAGCGGGAATCTTGAAATAATCGAAGCCATAAAGATGATAAAAGAGAACTTACAAAAGGAAGTGAAGTATGTTTTGACAGGGGAATGGACAGGGATATCCTCAAAGATTTCATCATCGGGCAGTACAACAAGTTTATCCTTAGGCTAAAGAAAAACAGTAAACTTGTCCATAATGGAGAAGAACTGAGGGCTGACCAGATCGCAGAAGGTGTATCGCTTAACAAAGAGATGACAGCTGTGAAAATCAAGAAAAACAAAAAGGTGGTCAAGGTATTTAATTGTGGCGCTATTAAAGTACAATACAAAATTGGACGGGGCATAATTGACCTTTGGTTAGTGGTCACTAAAAATGAAGGGGGTGGATATTGCTACTTGTTGACAGATTCTTCATCGGATGCAGTAGATGAAATAATCCCGCAATATGCATTAGACCATCTATTACACATTGAAATTACTTCAAAACAAGACACTTCGTTACTTCACTTCAACTCACCAGAACGATGCTATGCCTCGTTTTAGTAAAGCCTTGTTTTATGGTATTTTCAATGTTCATTACGAAGTTCTAATACATAATCCGGGATAATACAAAAGGCCTTTACAGCTTATGGCTTCAGGTGGAAAATTAAAGAGTGTCACCGACATATCAAGACCTGTTACAAACTGGAGGATATCCAAATAAAAACATTCGAAGGCCTTGAATCAATGCTACCTATACTAACCGAGGCCATGTCTATTGTTAATCACGAACTTGCTTCAATACACAAAAAACTGCTATTAAAACCATGAACAAGGATAAGCCGTACGAACTGGACAATTTTCTCTATTATTAACAGAATTCAGGCTGTATTAGATTGATGCTCGTAGAAGGTTATAAAACTTTATTTTTTGGTGTGGTTGCAACAAAATCCTTTAAGTAAAAGGGTTCAAAATAAGCAACATCTTCAAATTTCTTATCCTGAAATTTATGATAAGCTGTTTTAATCATATTTGATGCTAAAGGAGCTTTGTTTTCAATAAAAATGGCATTCTCATTTTTTATTACATCTTTACATTTGGCAGCTCCATCTCCTAAAAAAAGAATTGGTTGTTGTATTAATGTTTCAGCAAAGCTGTTTTCATCAATAATTTCAGCACTAATTTCTTTTACTTTTTCAAACTTGGCATTATATAATGTAGTATAAACTTCCATTCTGCGTGCATCAATCATAGGACAGATTAAAGTGTTTTCCTTAAGGTTTTCGTTGTCAATAGCAGCATAGGCAAGGGCCTCAAGAGAAGTTATTGCAATCAATGGTTTGCCAAGCGCATAACAAATTCCTTTTGCAACTGAAACGCCTATCCTTAAACCAGTGTATGATCCAGGTCCACTGCTTACAGCAACTGCATCAATATCACTAATTTTATATTCTTTAATATCATTAAATAAATCCTGGATAAACACAGTTAGGTGTGTGGCATGAGAATTTGCTTCAAAAAGTTCTTTTTTGATAATGATATTGTCATTCTCAGAGAGACAAACAGAACAAACTTTTGTTGATGTTTCAATTGAAAGTATTAATGCCATTGTATACAGTTTATTAAAATGCAAAAATAGTTTTTTCAATGAATTTTACCATTGCTATTAAAAAAAAGAAAAAGGGGCACTTTTTCAAGTAAACCCCTTTTCTCTAACCCAAACCTAACTATATGAAAAAATCAACACTAACCTCCTTCGTTAAACTATTATTTAATTTTTAATAGTTTGCCCTGAACGACTCCTTTGTTTGAGGTTAATTTGTAAAACATTAATCTATCGTTAATATTATCTCCTTGATATGTAAATGTATACTCAATATTAGCCAAAAAGGTTCCATAAAATATTGAATTAATTTTTTCTCCATATGTATTATAAATTGCTAACTCTCCATCTGCAGTTTCTTTACTAATTATAGTAAAGTTTATGTTGTCTTTAAATGGATTAGGGTAAGCTTTAATTTCTATACCGAGATCTGAATTTCCCTCTGAAAAAAGATTGATTAACTGCATGGAGTAACCGTTTGCTGATTTATAAGCAACTTGTATGTATTCCGGTAAAATACCAGAGCTAAAGCAAGCTTCAAACTCGATTTTGAAATGATCAGCTCCGCTTTGTCCAAAATCGCTAATGTTGTCTATTTTTAACCCATTTAAACCTGTTGTAGGATCAGTAAAATTACTTTCAGTAGGATAGCCTTCTGAATTTGAAACAGAATTAATCATAGCGTTTTCTAGTCCGATAGTTATATGTGATAATTCATGATCACAAGTTCCATCTGTATAAACCCACATTTCAAAGGCATAGCAACCGTCAATATCAGTTGCTGTGATTGAGGTTAATTTACTATAAAAACAGTCTGTAAAATCACTGTTATCCGGAGTATCATAACCATTGTTATCTGAGCTGTCAATTCCATCATTATTATCATCGTTATCGCTAGTATCATCGTTATCAATAGTACATGATAAAGTGATTGAATCTGTAGCAAGGCAGCCTTCAGCATCCATTACGGAATAGATTAATTTGGCGGTTCCTGTTCCAACATATACAGAAATACTATCAATTGATGATTCTTCAATGTACCATGAATTTGATTCTTCAATGATTTCCCATGTATAGGTATCCGAACCTTTCCAGTTTGCATATACTTTTAAACCTCCTGTTTCGCAATTAATTTCTGTTGTTGGAGGTATGATAGAAGCTTCAACAATATTTGTTTCTTGAATAGTAAAATTGGTTGAGCTATAACAACCATTGGCATCAATTACTTCAACTTGATATTCTCCCGGAGCTAAATCATATCTGTTTTTCTCTGTAGATCCATCTAACCAGTTGAATTGGTATGGTTCACTTCCTCCAGAAACAATAATTTCTGCTGCTCCGGTAGAAGCACCTCCACAAGCCGGCTGTGAGATATTAGCATTTACTTCAAGGGGTGTTTCTGATGAAGAAATAACAATGATTTCAGTAGTTTCACATCCAAGAGCATCTTTCATTGTAATTTCATACGCTCCATCTGTGTTCACCACGAACGCTGAAGATATCTCATTTTCATTAAAGTAATATTGGTATGGATCTAAACCTCCAGATCCAGATAAATTGATTTCATAATCATCATCAGAATCACATTTTCTTGGAGATATAGAATAATTGATATTTAATGCTTGTCTATCTGCTAAATTTACAGAGCGTGAAACTTCACAGCCATTGGCATCGGTAACTGTTACGCGATATCTACCGGAGGTAATATCCGACAAGGTAGCACTAGTATCTCCAGTATCCCATTGGTATGTATAAGGAGCGGTTCCGTAATATACATTTGATACTGATATTGTTCCATCATCTCCACCATTACAAGTAGGATTTACTACAGACGTTGATAATGATAAAGACGAAATTCCAATGTAAGTTGAATTGGTAACAGAACATCCCATGGCATCAGTTACAGTTAAACTATATGAACCCGAGTTTACACCTGAAATGTTAGCTGTCGTATCATTATTTGACCATATATATTGATATGGTTCTACTCCCCCGGAAATAACGCTGGTTATTTCACCTTCACCTTCTTGATGACATTGTAAGTAATTAGGGGTCAATGCTAGGTCAAGATTTGTATTTTCAGTTACAATATATGAGGCTGACATAGTACAACCTGCTGCATCAAAAACTCGTAGTAAATAGGTTCCGGCATATAAGCCATTTAAATCTTCAGATGTTTTATTACCTGTCCAAACATAAGTATATGGAGGTGTTCCTCCTGAAACAGAAACATCAATAGCTCCGTTGTTATTATTGCAAGAGGCTGGAGTTACACTTCCTTCAATTATAATTGGAGTTTCTGGTTGGGTAAGAACTTCTTTCAGAACCAATGTTTCACCTATACTATCTGTAATGGTTACCTGGTATTCCCCAATACGTAAGCCTGAAATGTTTTGCAAAGTACTGCCATTGCTCCAAATATAGTTATAAGGAGGAGTTCCTCCATTAACTTCAGTATATATAGCCCCATTGTTACCTCCGTAACATGATATGTCATCTTTGGTTAGTGATGCTGTTAATGTATTTTTATTTTCTATTTCCTGATAAGAAATACATGTTCCGGCTTTGTAACCAATTGTTATATTATCTGCAATTTCTTTTAAGCAGGTTTCGTTGCTAGAACAAACAGTATATTCAATAATGAATGATCCTGAAGTTTTGTTTTCTCCAAAATTTGAAATATTGTCAATTTTAAAACCAGACAAACCTGATGTTGGATCTGTAGTTGGTTTTTCAATATCCCATCCTTCAGAGTTGTATACATCACTAATGTTTCCACAAGGGACTGCAATTGTAATGTGCGATAGGGCAGAGGAACAGGAATCACCAGCGGAAACTTCCAGTTTTATAGTAATACAGTTATCAGTTATTTCCTGATTTATTACTTCTGTGTAGAAACAATTTACACAGTCCTGACCTTTAAGTGTGTTATTGTCAGACTGTGCAAATGTGTTTGTTGAGAATGAAAAGGTAAATAGTACACCAAAAAATAGGAGCATACTATTTGCTTTTACTTTTTTAAGTAAACGTCTATTTGGCTTAAGCATGTTGTGTTGTTATGATTTATTACGCTAGCTCAAAGAAAATGTTACTTTAATCAAGAATATTTTAACATTTGTCGAAAATATTCAGAATTAGACTGTAGCTATATTGATTTAATCAGGAACTTTTTTGATTATGATAATTTGTTACTTTTGTTATTCTATATGACATAAATAGCAAATAAATGAACGAAAAAGATTTGCCAACTGAAGAAAAGAAATTTCTACTAGATAAAAGATATCTGCGAATGGCCTATATCTGGGCTGAAAATTCATATTGCAAGCGACGACAAGTAGGTGCGTTAATAGTAAAAGAAAAGATGATTATTAGTGATGGTTACAATGGAACGCCATCCGGATTTGAGAATAATTGTGAGGATGAGAACAATATTACCAAACCTTATGTTTTACATGCAGAAGCTAATGCAATAACAAAAGTAGCACGTTCTAATAATAGCTCAGAAGGAGCCACACTTTATGTTACTTCATCTCCGTGTATTGAATGTGCAAAATTAATTGTGCAGGCAGGTATTGGCCGTGTTGTTTTTAGTGAAAAATATCGAGTTGAAGACGGTATTAATTTATTGAAACGAGCCGGTATTGAAATTATTCATATTGAATTGGATGAATAATGAAGCGAACATGTAAATTTTTAAACAGATGAAAATACAATATAAATGAGTTATAGAAATAATAAAAGACAGATTTTTCAACCGCTTATTCTATCCATCATATTAATTGCTGGGATTTATATAGGGTATGTGGTTTTACCCGGTAAAATTGGAAATAATAAGTCGCTGGTAATTTATCCACAAACTAATAAAATAGATGCAATTCTGAATTTAATTAATGAAGAATATGTAGATACTGTAGATACTAAAAAGATGCAGGAAGAGATGATCCCGGAATTACTTAAAAAACTGGATCCTCATACCGTTTATATACCTGCCAAGGATTTACAAAATGTGAATGAAGAGCTTTCGAGTAATTTTGGTGGTATAGGAGTACAATTTAGTATTCAAAAAGATACAGTGATGGTTGTTGCTGTTGTTTCCGGAGGTCCATCTGAAAAAGTAGGTGTTTTACCTGGAGATAGAATTGTAAGTGTCAATGACAGTATAATTGCAGGTAATGGAATTCAAAATTCTATAGTGCTTAAATTACTTAGAGGTGAGATGGGCACTAATGTAAATATTGGAGTTATCAGACGAAATTTAAAGGAACCTTTAAAGTTTGAAATCACCAGGGGTAAAATTCCAATTGAAAGTGTAGATGTTTCATATATGGTTACTGATGAAATTGGTTATATTAAAGTGAGCCGATTTGCTATGAATACATACGCAGAATTTTTAACAGCGTTGGCAAAATTAAAAGCTCATAGTTGTAAAAAGCTCATAGTTGATTTTAGAGGAAATTCAGGAGGATATTTAGACGTGGCAATCAATTTGTGTAATGAATTTTTACACGATAAGGATATGATTGTTTATACTGAAGGTAAAGCAAATCCTCGACAAGAAATTCATGCAAATGGAAAAGGGACTTGTCAGGATACTGAGGTGGCCGTTTTAATTGACGAATTTTCTGCTTCTGCAAGTGAAATTTTTGCGGGTGCTATTCAGGATAATGATAGGGGTATCATTATGGGGCGACGTTCTTTTGGAAAAGGTTTAGTACAAAATCAAATTCCACTTCCAGATGGATCAGCCTTAAGATTAACAATTGCCAGATATTATACTCCAGCAGGAAGATGTATTCAAAAACCTTATGATAATGGGATTGAAGAGTATTATAAAGATATTGTTGAGCGCTATCAGCATGGAGAATTTTTCAGTCAGGATAGTATTGATGTAAATGACTCATTACAATATCAAACTAAAAAAGGACGTGTTGTATATGGAGGAGGAGGTATTATGCCTGATATTTTTGTTCCTCGCGATACAACTAATTTAACAAACTACTATTATAAAGTAAGAGAGAGTGGTTTAATATATAGATTTGCGCTTGAATATTCTGATAACAACAGATCTAAAATTGAAGGCCTAAAAACAGTTGGTGAAATAAAAACTTATTTGGGAAATCATCCTGTGTTAGATCAGTTTATTAAATATGCAACAAAGGAAGGCGTGAAAATGAATCGTAAAGAATTCAATATTTCTAAGAATATTATTGATGTTGAATTAAAGGCTTATATTGCCAGAAATATTATGGATAATGAAGGGTTCTATCCAATCATTGGAGAAATAGATGAGTTATTAGACGTGGCAGTAGATAAACTTTCAGAGTAGAAAAGTATAGTTACAATAAAATATGGCTCTTGTGTATTTTGGTCTTGTTAAATGGAGGGTAATTTTATATCGAACTCGGGTTAATAGACTTAGAATACTCGAAGTCAGAAGCATGAAGATTGAAGTGATTTGCATTATACTAAACAATGCCGTAAATTACTTCTGACTCCTGGCTTCTTGCTTCAAACCTTATATTAACAACAAAGGTAGTGTACGCAATAACACGCTATTACAAACTATAGCCTAAAATATTTTTAAGCCCTGATCTTTTTAGTTCAGGGCTTATTTTTTTTGTTTATTTAATAATGTTAAATATTGGGTGTCAGAATGGCGCATTTGAAATTGTGGCACAAAAACTGTAACTATGCATAAGTAATTATAAAGAATATTATAAGATTACAAGAATATGATTATTAGTTTATTTAGAACAGTTCTTATTTTAATTATTATTTATTATTTGTTTCGATTTATAGGTAGGTTAGTATTGCCTGTATTATTATCGAAATATGTTAATAAAATGACGAATCCTAATTTTCAAAAGCAACAATATTCAGGAGGAGTAAAAGATGATGAGGGGAAAGTGACAATTAAACAAACTGCACCTCACAAAAAAATGACTTCGTCAGATGTTGGTGAGTATGTAGATTATGAAGATGTAAAAGGTTAGATTTTTATGCTATAGCAATAAATTACAAAAAGCAGCGACTCAATTAAGGATCGCTGCTTTTTTTGTTGATGATGCAAATTGATTGGGTAAAAACCAACCCGGAACAAGCTTTAGAATATTAATATGAAATAGCTATTCCAACACCTATTTAGGATTAATTTATATTTTAAAGTATCTTATAACTTCGTTTAATTTATCTGCTAATAAAGAAAGTTCCTGTGAACTTTCAGTAAACATGTTTGCCGTAACAGAGTTTTGTTGTGTTACTTCATTTAATTCTTGAATAGCATTGTTTACTTGTTGTGCGCCACTTTGCTGTTCAATGCTAGATGCAGAAATCTCGCCTACTAATTGAGCTGTTTCCTCTATGTCAGGAATAATGCTCTTAATTTGCTTGCCAGATTCTTCAGAAACAACAACTCCATTTTTCGTTAATTCTATAATTTCTTTTGCTGCAGTTTGTGAACGCTCAGCTAGTTTTTTCACTTCGATGGCTACCACAGAGAAACCTTTGCCATGTTCTCCTGCTCTGGCGGCTTCAACTGCTGCATTTAGTGACAAGATATTGGTTTGTTGAGCTATTTCATCAATAATTAATATTTTCTTAGCAATGTTAGACATTGACTCTTCAGTAATTTTAATGGACTCGTAACCTTTTTTCATTTTGTCAGAAGCTCTTCTGGCTATGTTCTCGGTTTCTTTTGCATTTTCTGTGTTCTGATGTATGGTTGCCACCATTTCTTCCATCGAAGAACTGATTTCTTCAGATGAGGCAGCCTGATTTGTAGCGCCTTCGTTTAGTTTAAGTGCCGATGATTTTAACGAATTGCTGGAAGTATTTATTTTATCTGAGCTTGATTTAATATTTTCAACAATGCCTTTAATATTTTGAGTCATACCCTTTAATGAGGTAACTATATCTCCGATTTCATCATGTCTGGAAACATTTATTTTAGCCGTTAGGTTACCCTCAGAAATTAATTTAGTAAATCTGGCACTATCAGTAAGTGGTTTTACCATACCGTTAGCCAAATAATAAATAATCAGGCAAAATAAAAGTAATCCAATTGATCCAATAATTATGCTTCGGTACATAATCTTATTTACGCTTTTTAATACAACGCTTTGGGGAACCTTAATTCCGAGGGTCCATTTTTTTTGCGAATCTTTTACCTCAATGCTCGCTAGAGACATATACCAGTCTTGCCCGTTGTGATTGTATTCAAAATAAGAGAGCCCGTTGATTTGAACGTCCTGAATTTTATCATTGATTTGAATTGAATCCAGGTCACAATTACCATAAATCGATTGTCCAATTAAATCTTTATGTGTGTGTCCTACAATACTCTTATTGTCGGATAATAAAAATGAGATGGCCTCATCAAAAGGTTGGATATCAGAAACGATTTGTTCCATGTTATCCAATTTGATATCTACTCCAACAATTCCCTTAAAATCTCCATCTTTTTGAATAGGAACAACAATGGATGTCATTAATATTCCTGCAAGTTCTTTAGTGACAACGTCATAATATGGATCCCAAATGTCAGACTTATTTTCTCTTCGTGCAATGTAATATAAACTGTTTAAATCATCGTTATTCATATCAACGGTAGTAAGAGCCTGATCTATTTGTCCATTTAAACGGAAAAATACATTCCGTATTCTACCATTTTTAAATGAATAATTTGGATCAAGTGCATTTAGTTCCCAGATTTGCCATGTTGATAAAAAGCTAGGATTGTTTTTAAGCCAGCTAAGCAACATGGTGTTATAAAAAGAATCTTGTGGTTTGTCTTTTAAATCAAGATATTCTTCGTAAGTATTGGCAAGAACAACAGCTCCTTCATGCACTGTATTTAGCTCCCCCTGAATTAGGTTTCTGTATTCTAATACTTTTGAATTAATTATTTCTTCAGAAGTGTCTATTGCATCACTTCTCATATTAAACGTAATATATCCCAGTACAATAGCAAATATAACACTGGATGACACCAATACATTAACTAGTAACCTGCCTTTTAAGCGGAAATTAAATCGACTCATACAAAAAACTTTAGACAACTATAAATAGTGATAAAGTGTCCCCTAATCCAATATCACAATCAAATTTAAAATCGTTAATAAATCTACTATAATGAAAGAAAAAGGTTTTGATTTTAATGTTTTTTAATGTATCCCCTTTAAAAATCATAATTAAAGTTGAATAAAACACTAAAATTATTACCCTTGCCCCTTTTTTTGATTATGAAATAGTTAACAAAATTATATTTTTTTGCGATTTAATAAGGGTGAATTTTGTCATGTTTTATAGATTATTAAATTATTTAACATTATTAGTAGAATTATTTAATTGCTTTTATAAGTCAGATACCAAAGTAATTAGTAGTTTAGAGTGGAATATTATAGATAAACCTGTTTAACTAACAAGATGCAAACAAAAAATACTTTTATCCTAACTCTAATTTGGAGTTTGTTTTTAATTACCTCATGTAATAATACTCCAAAAGTTTCACAAAAATTAGCTGAAGTCAAATACAATCCTAAAGTGGCAGCCTTTACCTCTGGAATGGTTTCAAATCAGGCAGAGATTATGGTTCGTTTCTCTGATAACGTTCCTTCTGCAGAGGCGGGGAATACTGCATCCTCAAGTATTATGAAAATATCACCATCGGTTAAAGGTGAATTTTATTGGCTAGATAAGCAATCATTAGTTTTTAAACCGGCAGAAAAATTAAAGCAAGCAACGGTTTATACAGTTAAAGTAGATTTAAGTCAGGTATTTACCGATGCCAAAGATGATTTTGAGTTCTTGTTCCAAACCATTACTCAAAATTATAGAGTTGAACTTGGAGATGTAACTCCATATGATAATTCAAACCTTACAGATAATAAACTGACAGGAACGCTTATTCTTTCTGATTTTGCTGATACAACTAATGTTTATAAAATATTAAGCGCTACTCAGGACAATGAAAATCTTGAAGTAGAATGGTTAAATGTGGAGAAACAAAATCACTACGAATTTGTATTGCACCATATTCGACGTAAAGATTCGGAAGGTAAAGTAAAAATTGAGCTAAATGGAAAGCCTATTAATGTAGACCAAGAAGATGTAAGAAATGTAAGCATTCCCGGAATTAATGATTTTGACTTGATGGATGCAAAAGAGGTGTTTTTACCTAGTCAGGCCATAGAAATTACTTTTACAGATCCGTTGAATAGCAGCCAGAATTTAGATGGTCTTATTTCCTGGGATTCTCCTGTGGGCTTTTCTACTTCAATTGAGAATAATGTAATTAAAGTAACTCCGCAACATTCAATTACAGGAAGTGTTAAATTAATGGTTAGTGAAGGGATTGAAAATGTATTAGGTGTAAAAACGAAAGATAATGAAAATTTTGTATTGACATTTACAAGCTTAAAACCACAGGTCGAATTTATTGGTGAAGGAACTATTTTACCTGAATCTGAAGGTTTAAATATTCCTTTTAAGGCTGTTAGTTTAAAAGAAGTTCAGGTGCATGTTATTAAAATATTTGAAAACAATGTGGCTTCTTTTCTTCAGGTTAATAAACTGGATGGGGCATATCAGTTAAAAAGAGCCGGGCGATTAGTGTTGAAAAAGACGATACCTTTAAATGCAGACAGAACGATTAATTTAAATAAGTGGAATACTTTTTCGCTTAAGTTGGATGATTTAATAAAAGTGGACAGGGGAGCCCTTTATCGTATCGAAATTCAATTTTTCCGAAGAAATGCTATCTATCCATGTGCTGGAGAGGATAATTATGAGGATGAAGATTTAGTTGCAGATCCTGATGAAGTAACAGATCGGGAAATAGCTTATTATGATAGTCCGGAAGAAGATTATAGCTATTGGGATAATGATTATTACTATTACAGTTATCGCGACAGAGATAATCCTTGTAAAAAAGCCTATTATCGTAGTAATCGATTTGCACGAAGAAATGTTCTGGCTTCAAATCTTGGAATTATTGCTAAAAAAGGTAGTGATAAAGAAATGGTTGTTGCTGTAACAGATTTAAGAACTACAGAACCAGTTGCTAATGTAGATGTGGAAATTTATAATTATCAAAATCAGTTGATTACATCATCTAAGAGTAATGGGGAAGGACTGGTAAAGTTAGATGTAACCAAGAAGCCTTATTTACTTATTGCAAAATTTGAGAATCAAAGAGGTTACTTGCGTTTGGATGAAGGATCTTCATTATCATTAAGTCGATTTGATGTGGCAGGACAAACTATTCGCAAAGGATTGAAGGGATATATTTATGGAGAAAGAGGTGTTTGGCGCCCGGGTGATACATTGTTTGTGTCTTTTATTTTAGAAGACAGGGAGCATCTGTTGCCAGAAAAACATCCAGTTGTTTTTGAGTTAAGTAATCCTCATGGTCAGTTGGTTAAAAGAGTTGCCAGCACATCAGGTGTTAATAACGTATATTTATTTAAGGTGCCAACCAATGAAGATGCGCCTACAGGTAATTGGATGGCTCGCTTTTTAGTAGGAGGTACATCATTCACAAAATCATTGCGAATTGAAACGGTTAAACCCAACCGCTTAAAAATTAAAATGGACTTTGGAACAGATAAGTTATCTGTATTACAGCCGTATGTTAAAGCAAAAATGGAGGTGAAGTGGCTTCATGGAGCTGTGGCCAAAAATCTTAAAGCAAATGTAACAGCTACCTTAACTTCAATTCCTACAAAATTTCCGAAATATAGTGAGTATAGTTTTGATGATCCTACATGCAAATTCTCCAGTGAAGAAGTAACGCTTTACGAAGGAAAAACAGATTCGGAAGGAGTGGCCATGGTTCAGGGTAATATGGAAGTGAGTGATCAAGCTCCCGGGATGTTGAAAGCATCTTTTAGAACCAGAGTTTTTGAAGAAAGTGGAGATTATAGTATAGATCGTTTTTCAATTCCTTACAGTCCTTACAAGTCCTATGTAGGAGTACGCATACCAGTGGGAGATAAAAGAGGAATGTTAGTTACTGATAAGGAGCATAAAATTGATGTTGTTTCAGTTGATGCAAATGGAAACCCCGTTTCAAAAAGCAATCTCGAGTACATTGTTTATAAAGTGAACTGGCGTTGGTGGTGGGAATCAGGCGAAGATAACTTAGCCAGATATATTTCATCTTCTTCGCAGCAGATTATTGATAAAGGAACTTTTAGTACAAAAGAGGGAATAGGTAGTTTTGATTTAAAAATCAAATACCCGGATTGGGGACGTTATTTGGTTAGGGTTTTTGATACTTCAAGTGGTCATGTTTGCGGAAAAACAGTTTATGTTGACTGGCCTGGTTACGCTGCAAAACCTGTGGGTGATAATCCTGAAGCTGCATCCATGCTAACTTTATCAACAGAAAAAGACAAATACAATGTTGGAGAAAACGCACAGGTTAATTTTGCTTCGTCAGAAGGAGGAAGAGCTTTAGTTACTATTGAAAACGGCACTAAAGTAATTAAAGAATATTGGGCAAAAACAGAAAAGGAGTATACTTCATTTCAATTTGAAATTACAAAAGAAATGACTCCGAATATTTTTGTGCATGTAACATTGCTTCAACCTCATGCACAAACGGCAAATAATTTACCGATCCGTATGTATGGAGTAACACCATTATTAGTTGAAGATGCCGAAACTCATCTGAAACCAGTGATTGATATGCCTGATACTTTGGTTCCTGAGCAAACTGTTAAAATAAAGGTTAGTGAAGAAAATGGTAAACCGATGACATATACTTTAGCAGTTGTGGAGGAGGGTTTGTTAGATTTAACTCGCTTTAAAACGCCTCAGCCTTGGAATCATTTTTATGCAAGGGAAGCTTTGGGGGTTAGAACATGGGATATTTACAATCAGGTGATTGGTGCCTATGGCGGACAAATTGAAAGAGTGTTTAGTATTGGAGGAGATGGAGAGCTAAATAATAAACAAAAGGATCCTAGTGCCAATCGATTTAAGCCAGTTGTAAAAGTGTTTGGACCTTTTACTTTAGGCAAAGGCGATTCAAAAACTCATGAATTTAAAATGCCTCAGTATATTGGCTCAGTTCGTACAATGGTTGTTGCGCGAAATGAAAGGATGTATGGTAATGCAGAAAAAGCTACACCAGTTAAAAAGCCATTGATGGTTTTAGCTACACTTCCTCGTGTATTAGGTCCGGGAGAAACCGTAAAACTACCAGTTACTGTTTTTGCTATGAGTGATGATATTAAAAACGTGGAGCTTTCTCTTGAAACAAATGATCTGATAAAAGTTGAAGGAAGTAATAAACAGAAAATAACCTTTAACCAGACAGGAGATCAGGTCGTACCTTTTACTATTAACATCCCTCAAAAATTAGGTGTTGGCAAAGTAAAAGTAATTGCAAAATCAGGTTCAGAAAGTGCTGAAGATGTAATTGAGATTCAGGTTCGGAATCCTAACCCCGAAAGAATAACATCAATTAGTAAAGTTGTTAAGGCAGGTCAAACAGAGACTATTCCGTATGAACTGTTTGGAATGGAAGGAACCAATAAATCTGTTGTTGAAGTTTCGTCAATACCTCCTGTTGATTTTGGTGGTAGGTTAAAATACTTATTAAGATACCCTCATGGATGTGTTGAACAAACAACCAGTTCTGTATTTCCTCAACTCTATTTAGAAAATGTAATGGAGGTAAGTGACGAAACAAAGCAAACTATTGAAAGAAATATTAAAGCAGGCATTAGTCGTTTGTCAACTTTTATAACAAGCGATGGTGGCTTTAGTTATTGGCCGGGAAATTCAGAATCGAATGATTGGGGAACCTCTTATGCGGGTCACTTTTTATTGGAAGCAGAGAAAAAAGGATATAGTTTACCGTTAAACTTTAAAACAAAATGGGTTCAGTATCAAAAGAGGGTATCAAGTACCTGGACTCCTGATAACTTTGGACATTACAGAGATTTAAATCAGGCCTATAGATTGTATACCTTAGCACTTGCCGGAAAACCGGATAAGAGTGCCATGAACAGGATGAGGCATATAAATACTTTATCAACTCAGGCTCGCTTTAGGTTGGCCGCAGCTTATGCTCTTATCGGTCAAAAGGAAGTAGCTGAAGAAATGATAGAAACTTCAAGTGTTCAGATTACAGAAAAGCAAAAGTATTATTCGTATGGCTCTGTTACCCGAGATCAGGCCATGATACTTGAAACTTTATCTTTATTAGGTGATTTGGATAAAGCGGCTCCATTAATGAAAGAAGTTGCTGAAAAATTAAGTAGCCAAAGTTGGTTAAGTACTCAAACAACGGCCTATTCGTTGATTGCCATGAGTCAATTGGCTCAAAATTCAGGTAGTTCAAAACTAACTTGTGTTATTAACGGAACTAAGATTTCTTCCGATAAACCAATACATCAAATTGAGATTCCTGAAAGTAAGAGCACCAGAGGTGAAGTTGAAATAAAAAATAATGCAGAAGGTATATTATTTGCACGTTTGATTTTAGAAGGAACGCCTTTTAAAGGTGATACCGTAAATGAAAGTTCCAATATAAAAATGAGTGTAAAGTATACTCTTTTAAATGGGGCACCTCTGGATGTTACTAAAATTCAACAAGGAACTGATTTTATGGCTGTGGTTAGTGTAAGTCATCCGGGGCAGTTGTCATCATATTCCGATTTGGCATTAACTCAGATTTTCCCTTCTGGATGGGAAATCAGAAATACAAGAATGGAAGATGTGAACTCTCCTTATGAAATTGATGCTCCTGATTATAGAGATATTCGCGATGATAGAGTTTATTCTTATTTTGATTTAGCCAGAGGAAAGAGTAAAACTTTTATTGTATTGCTTAATGCTACTTATCAAGGTAGATATTACCTGCCATCTGTTTCATGTGAGGCTATGTATAATAATCAAATTACTGCACGACGAGCAGGGAGATGGGTTGAGGTAATAAGTGAAGAATAAGTATGTCAATCAAGGCTGAGAGTCTGGTTTCAATTAGCATATCAGTAAGGGCTATGCATTAGTTAAAGTGTAATTAAAGAACTGAGTTGTCCTTTCAGGACGCACCTTTAAATGATTATAAAATACCCCAGGAGTTTCCTGGGGCTGAACTGATTTGGGCCTCCAGCCCGTAGTATCATCTAAAAGTAATAACCCGAGTTCGATTAAAATTAAAGAGCTCAGAATTTATTAAAATGCTGATATATAAGGCCAATTCTTTTTGCATAGCGAGCTATGGTAGAAGAATTTAACGAAGTAGATTAGTATTTTAATAGAAAGCCACATATAAACAACGATTTTCTTCTTCATATTTGTTTGACATAGCCCGCTATGACTTCACAAATATTCATTGAAACTCATTATTTAAAAGCGGTCTGAGCCAATAATTTTATATCGAACTCGGGTTAATAGTGTTGATATTAAAATGTTGCATCTTTTACATTGATTTACAGCTTGAATAATGTATTGAAATCAATTCCACCTATCAGGGAGCTTTCGAATGCCAAAGTGCATAGAGCATAAAAATAGTATTATGATTGAAGTATACATGTTAACTCAGCAGAGTTAATGTTTGATTAGTAAGTGTTATTTATCGTCCAGTAAGGACAGCTCAATTGAAATTTGAAACATTCCAATTCAATAATGGTTAATATGTAGATTTAAGAATCATTTCTGCCTATTTTTAAAGACAGAATGACTTCCCTTTAGATGAGACTCCTCGGGCTGAAAGTTCTGTATCTAAAAGCTTAGTCTGTAGGGTATATGCTCATGTAATGCCCCTTGTATTATACCAAATTAAAAAGGCCGTTTCTCTTAAAGAAACGACCTTAATGCAAGCATTGATTTAGTTTATCATCTATTATTCTATTCCGTAATAATAACAGTTCCTGCGTGAACGCTATTGCTAACGCGGTTTGTATCATCCATAGCGGCAAAAGCTATGTAACAATGTACCACAGTTCCCGGGGGAGCATCTGGCAGATACAAACTGGCTGTACCTTCAGAACGTATACTTTCGCAAATAGAATATTCCGGGTAATAACCCTCAGCAATAACAACAAGAATTACCCCCATTGTCTGCAAACTTATCGTCATTTGCATCTCTGTACTTCCAATTAAAAATCACTTCCTCACCATTTACTTCAACAGTTGGTCTGGTAGCAGCTTTTAATGATCCTACGGATAATACCAAATTTTCAAGGTTAACCTTATAACCAGGATATTCACCTTCAATGGTATATTTCATTAACTCAGACATGGCTGCATTATACGGCGACTTTAACCCGCAATATGCATTTAACCAACTATTACACATTGAAACTACTTCAAAACAAGTCGTTTCACTCACTTACTTCAATTCACCATAGCGGTGCTATGTATCATTTCAGTAAGTGTTTGTTTTATTGCATTTTCAATGCTCATTACGATGTTTAAATACATAATCCGGGTTTAAGCTATCCTGGTTTTTGAATCCTAATTGTATCACCGGATACAATGGCTGCAAGAACTTTGTGGCAAGTCTGAATTTTTCTCTGTGTGCCAATTGTTTTTGGCTGGCTTTGTGATTACTAAAATCTGGTAGTGATTTCATAACAGAAATACCTTTCCATTGACTACCTACTGTGCTTCCTACTTTTCCTGTGAATCTTCCGTTGATTCCTTTGTTATATGTTCCCATGACTTTTTGTTTTAGTAAGCTCTGGTATAACTGACCAGGTTGTAACAGAGCCCGGGTTAAACAAATATCGGCCGACGTTTTTATTGTTAATTCGTTTATTCGCTTATTCGTTAATTTGATGATTTGTTATTTTTCAGAGCTGTAAATCACCTTTCTCCCTGTTCCTTGTTCCCTTCTCCCTTTTCCTTCCTACCATTTTTCTTAGTACTAAAGTATATTGAAAAGTGTATCGAAAAAATTACAGTAATTTTACTGTAACTTTTTTCGCTTGTAATTGATTGATTAATAGTGATAAAGAAATTTGAGTAAAATCAGTTTTGAGTCGAAAAGAGCTAAAAAAGGGCCAATATTCCGGAAAATGGCAAAAAACGATAAAAATATTCCGCAAAATCACGTTTTTGGCCACAAATATTCCAAGTTTTGGTGTTTTTCGGTGTTTTTATGACTTTTCTTTGCTAGGTCTTTGCATTTCTATGCTGTTTTTTTCAATTGAAAAGTATACCAGTATTTCAGTTCAAAAGTATACCATTTGATTTAAAAGACAAAGGTATTTCTCTCCTGATTGGGGTACCCCAATCAGGAGAGGAACCGGGGAACGATTTTTTATAAGTTTCATTTTTACTTAGCTAAGATTTTTTTTGTTTCTTTTAATCGGTATGATTCGCCGTTCATGTTTACCAAATGGGCTTTGTGAGTTAATCTATCGACTAGTGCAGCTGTTAAAACGGCATCTCCAAAGATTTCTTCCCAGCGGTCAAAGCCCAAGTTTGTTGTTATTATGGTAGACTTTCTACCTGCTCTTAGTGATAAATGATTGAATAGTAATTCGGCTCCAGTTTTATCAAATGATACATAGCCAAATTCATCACAGATTACTAAATCATACTTTTCAAAACGGAGCTCTAATTGACGCAAAGTCCTTTCTGATTGAGATTCTCTTAATTGGGTCAACATCCGATGAACAGAGGTGAAGAGGACACGGTATCCCTGAAGGCATGCTTTTAAGCCCAAACCAATAGCGATGTGAGTTTTCCCGGTGCCAGGATTACCGGCCAGTATGATATTTTGAGCAGAGTTTATAAAATCAAGTCGTTCTAATACCGGGAGTTTTGCGCGAGCATCATCGGGCAACTGTTCTCGTTCCAGTTGATTCAGGTACATCTTGGATGGAAAGCCAGCTAGACGTATTTGCGTCTTTTTTCGATTTTCTATACGCAATTCATACTCTCGCTCCATCAGCTTTAACAAGTACTCTTCATAATCCAGCTGTCCGCTTGCTGCTTCTGTGGCTAACTCTTTAAAATCTCTTCTGAAAACAGGTAGCCGTAACTCTTTACTGTATTTGATTATATCTTCATTTATGGTATTCATCATCTTATTTTTTAATTCATTAATGCACTTATTTCCGACAATTGATTTTTTGCTAATTGAGCAATGGAACAGTTTTGTTCGGGTGTAATAAATGATTCATTATTGCCCAATACAGCTTTTAGTTTTTCTACAGTAATACCACCGGAACCGGTACTCAGTAATCGAAATACCGATTTCTCCAGTTTTTCGCCGCTTATGCGGTACTTACGACAATAATCTAACAGGTCAATAAAGTTTCGTGGTTCTTCTTGAAAATGGTCTAAAAAGAGCTGTTTTAAATATACGTTGCTTGCTAATGCCAAACTACCTGGCAAAGCTCCCGGCTTTTGCTTGAAAGTGTTCAAATAATGCTCTATAGAGATTATCCATTGGTGCTTGCCGTAATTTCTGGTGTGTATGGCTATCTTTTTATTTTCATGATAAACATGTATTTCGTGACTCAATAAATGAACATCTAGAAATTGACCTACCAGATGGTCCGGTACCGAATACCTATTGGTTTTATGACTGATTGTTGCATATTTGTCGGCGCGCAATTGTATTTGGTCTGAACAGACAAGCGGTACAGCCGGTAATTTCCCTAATACCGCTTTCTCATCTTCAAACAGTTCTAAAGCTGTTTTGCCACTTTGTTTTTGTTTGGTATTATTTAATCGTTCCAGAATGGTGTTTAAATATTCTGCGGCTTCTGAAAGCCTGTTGAAATCATCCTTTACACCAAAAGCTTTCCGTCGGATGTATTCGACACTTCTTTCCACATGCCCTTTTTCGTTGCCTCGGTAAGCATTACAAAAACGATGAGTAAACTGGTAATGACCTCGTAATTGAAGCAAAGCCCGTGTTGGTTCTTTTTCGTGAGGACCAATAAATTTTGCCACGGCAACCCGCATGTTGTCATAAACCATTTGCTCATAAACGCCGTTTGTTTTATTGAAAAAAGATACGTGGGCTTCCATAAACGCAAGTGTATCTTGACGATAATATAGCACGGCATGACGATAGTTGCTGTAAGCACTGGTGAAAACTGCTAATTGGAAGCGCTCTTGTTTGCCGTTGATACGAAGTTTTATTTCGCCCCAATCAAATTCACAAATACTGCCCGGACTATATACTTGTCGAATAAAAGCTTCTTTGGGAGAAGATGATTTTTCTTTTGAGCGGATATAGTTGCAAACAGTTGTATAGCCAATCTCAAAACCCTGTAATTGCAATTGCTGAAATATATCTGCCTTTTTAAGTACCTGCTTTCGTAAACCTTGAAGCTTTTTCTCCCGGTTGACTTCAAGTAGTTTATCTATTTCGTCTTGTACTTCTTGGGTTAGTTTTCTCCTGTGTAGAGAGCGGCTTTTATATTTTGGTACTGTCGATAGATAATTGGCACTTACTGTTTCTTTATCCTCTGATTCTGAAAGCTTTTTTTCATACTCTGTTATGTACTTCTTTACGGTTTTTCTGCTTATCTGTAAGGTGCGAGATATAGAACGTTGACTTTTCCCTTCTCGATAGCTTTTTATTATTATTTCTTGTTTTGTATACATACTTATCATTCGTTTGTAACGAAACCATAAATAATTTCGTTGTTAATAAGTGGTATACTTTTCAATTAATAGGTGGTCTACTTCCTAGTTAATATTTACATTTCTATGCTACGGCTTTGCTAATCCTATGCATAGGCATTGCTAGTTGTATGCATAGTCAATGCTATTTCGTTGTATTGTGCTTGTATTGTGGTTGTGTTGTGTATGCATATTCTTTGATTTTTCTATGCATAGGCATTGCTTCTAAGGAAGCAAAGAAAGATCATAAAATATGCTTGAACAAAACATAGTCAGTACGACGTCATATCCTAGTCATACCATAGGAGCGTAAAGCAAATTACAAGAAAATACAGAATGTTGATGAGCTTTGAATATTTCATATGCATTATGGATTAAATGGATAACTGCATCATTTTTGTTTTTTTGCTGCGATAAGTGTCTTTTTGTATTCCTGATAATGAAGCGCATAGAATCATTTTTTTTCTGTGCCACGCTAAAATGAGTATTAATCATTGCCTGAGTTCTTTTTTTTTCTTTATCGGAGCAGGCTAAAAAGTGGCATTGACAAAGTGGTACTAAACAAAAGCACATAAGCTTTTTATGAAAAAAATTAATGAATTGGGTTGTTGTTCATATAGTTTTGTTGCTGAATTACAACTACTTTTTCAGAATCAACAGAAGGTGTATAACCATAATCGTAACAAAAATAATAAAGATTACCACCCTTACTTTTCCAGGTATGTGTTAAACCCGCAATATGCATTAGACCATCTATTACACATTGAAATTACTTCAAAACAAGACACTTCGTTACTTCACTTCAACTCACCAGAACGATGCTATGCCTCGTTTCAGTAAAGCCTTGTTTTATGGTACTTTCAATGTTCATTACGAAATTCTAATACATAATCCGGGTTAAATGTTTAAAGTCCATGCCCAGTGTTTTCAAAAAATCCTTACGAACCGTAGCTTTACCTTGTGGGCAAGCAATTCGAAGTGCTTTGCGGTTGCTTCTAAGTTGTTTGTTAACACTTCTGATAAATGCTTCAGAAGTACTTTCTGCCTGGTTATGGTAGGCACTTTTACATTGTGCGTTACAAAACTTTTTATCACTTCTGCCTTTCAAGGTTTCTTTACAATACAAACATATTTGAGTACTCATAGTAGTATTATTAAACGTTAATAGACGTATTTAGCCGTTTATAAAACGGTTAAGATAAAAAATTGTAGGTAGTTTGCAAATAAAAATCATGAATGACAGACCTGTTATTTATTTAAACAGAATTCAAAAGGAAAATACAGAATTGTGCGCCCTGCATTTTAAAAAGAATGATTCCATACTCAAGCGGATATTACAGAATGACTGGATTAAATGGGATGTGTCGGAAAGTAAATTCATAGTGAGTACAGCTCCGAATACAATTGGTCTGTTGGTTGATATATTTGAAGATATAGCTGAAATTAATACGCATTATTATGAAGCTCAATTAAAAGGAAAGGCAGAAGAAACTATAATTGGAGATTGTTCTTATTTTAATGGAGTTTTACAACCTATTGAGAAATTGGGAGCTATTACTTTGGTTCCGTATAAAGATGCTAATAATAGGTTTATCGTAGTAAAATATAGGTATTCGAAAAATGTAAACAAGATTCTGGTTAACTGTAAGAATTCGCATTGGAATCAGGAGCTAAAAATGTTTGTTATTCAACCTAAGTTGCAGTATTTAAAAGCATTAATTAATGAAGTTTTGCCAAAGTTGCAAATACGGATTAATAACGCATTAAAAATTAAAGATTATCATATACTTCAATTGTTGTATGAGCAGGCGTACAACAAGGATTATCTTTTTAAAAGTTGTCCGGTGGAGTTTATAAAGTTTATGCAATTAAAGGGCTATAGTGAAAATACAGTTAATACCTACTACTATTTTGTATTGCGTTTTATCAACAGCTATAAAAGAAACTCATTAAGTCAAATAGACAACTTCTTATCTCAACAAATTAACGAGTATCATCAGTACATGTTGGGCGAAAAAGCATATTCGTATAAAACTATCAATCAATCAGTAAGTGCCATCAAATTATATTATAAAGGATTCTTAAAAAAAGAGATTGAATTGCAAGGCGTAATCAGACCCAAGGTAGGAAGGCAATTGCCCAAGGTATGGAGCAAGCAAGAAGTATCAACAATATTGCGAAGCATTGATAACTTGAAACATAAGGCATTATTGAGTCTATTGTACGGGAGTGGTTTAAGAATTGGGGAGGCCCTCAGTTTAAAAGTGAGCGATATTGATTCCAAACGAATGAGGATTAGTATTTTTGAGGGCAAAGGTAAAAAAGATCGGTACTCCATTTTGGGAGAATCACAATTATCTATATTACGTCAATATTATAAGGAGTATAAACCAAAGAACTATCTGTTTGAGGGACAGATTGGAGGTCCTTATTCAGCAGGAAGTGCCGGAAAAGTATTAAAAAGGGCTATAGCTAAGAGCGGCGTACAGCAACGAGGAGGTTTACATTCATTACGTCATAGCTTTGCCACACATTTATTGGAATCAGGCACGGATTTGCGCTATATACAAGAACTATTAGGACATAATTCCTCAAAAACCACTGAAATATATACTCACGTGAGCAATAAATATTTACAACAGATTAAAAGTCCACTAGACGACTTAAATGTTTAAAAAATAAATTATATTAGCTAGCAAAAATACATAAGACATAATAAAAATAACCGAAATACTATGTCGATTATTGAAATAATTGACATAGTACTTCGGTTAGAAAGTAGTTATAGGGCATTTTGAGACCTGCAAACATGAAACTGATTACTAAAATATTGATTGGATTATTCATTATTTCTTACTCATGTGATACAAAGAGAGAGACTGATTTTAATAGTCAACAATGGTTGATTGAAAAGGATTTGGAGTATTATCCGTACCGAGATTTAATGATTCAAGATATTATTGACAACAATTTGTTCATTGGATTTGAGTATAATCAATTGATTGATTCTCTTGGGATACCTGATAATGTACAACCAAGAAAGAATAATGAAATTTATTACTTGATTAAAAACGATTACGGGAGTGACATTGACCCTGTTTATACAAAACATCTAATTTTCACTTTAAATAGTGATTCAATAGTTAAAAGTGTCAATATTTATGAGTGGGATAAATAAAGTGAATTGATTAAAAAATATAAATATGAATTTTTATTATTACTGGTTTTATATTGTACACGGATTTTATTACAGTTTCAGCAAAGATTTCCATTTTGATATATTAGCTGTAGGATTGTTTAGTGTAATTGTGAGCCTTCTGATTTTTGGAATTTCCGCATTGATTATGATAACTTCTGGATTCCAGAGTGTTTTATTTAGTAATCCTATACCTATTATAGGTGGAGCAGTTGGGATTCATTTGATAAACTCAATAATATTTCTACCGAAAAAACGACAAATGAGATTGATGACACAATTTAGACAAAATCAATCTTTGACTAATGATATTATTGCGATTGTTTTGACGGCATTAAGTATAATAACTTTTATTTTAGCAGCAGTTTTAAATGCAAAAACTAAATAAAAAACGCCCTATAACAATGCATATAAGTCATGTGGGGGTGCGTAATTTGCTAAGAGTGGTGATTTCTATTTGTCCGCCCATTGCTTTTAAATCGACACTTTCTTATTAATTTAGCCTATTGAAAAGCAATGGGCTAAGTGAGTTTTTTGAGAGGTCGGACTATTTCATTCCCCACACGCCTCATATGCGGTCCGTTGGGCGGCATTCAGGGAAACAGTGCAAAATTGAAACTTAATGGATAAATTGATTAAAAAAATATTCGGATTATTTATCATTTTGTCATTCTCAGCATGTACTGATTATGAATCACAAATTGTTAATGAAGTAAAATCTGATTCTGAAAAATATATAGATTTAATAGAGACTGTTGATAAATGCCATTATTCGACTGACTTATATGGAAAATTTATAAGCGTTGACAAATTTCCAGACTCCTTAAATACTGCACTGAATAAGACAAGATTAAAAGGTAAGGTTAACTACATTGTGATTGATAAAAAGAATGGTTGTAAAGGAATCAATGTTGAATTTATTTTAGGTAACACTCATTTGGAGTATGATTCTTGTCCTGATTCGGAATTTCCAGAACCTGATACACATGAGAAAAGGGGAAATATTGACATCATAGGAATTAATAATAATTGGATAATTTGGATAGATAATGATTTCATTTAATAAAACCACAATGAGAATTTCAACTTTGGGTTTATTCCTGATGATTATGACAATTTCATGTGCTCAGATTTTTGATTCAAATGAGTTATTCAAAAATGAGACTGTTTTAAAATTAAATATTCATCAAACTGATTCTGTTTTTATTGATAATTCAGTTGATTTAAGAATGGATTCTCCTAAAGCTAAAGAACTTCGCAACTGGATAGATAATAATAAAACTGATTGGAAAAGCTCAATTGCTTCCTTTGCTCAAGCTTCAATTTCAGTGATTGGAGATGATTTCAGAATGTTGATTTTTAAGGATTTTGTAGTTATTGGATTTACTGATAAAAAAGATAAACAGAGACAATTTACAAAACAGTCAGATTTCAATGATTTTGAGTTTTTATTAGAAGAAAAATAATGAACGACCGCCCAACACGCGGTATAGTTAATAAGGGTTTCAGTAGTTTTTGGAGTGTAGTAACCCGCTCCAAATTTTGTTGTGACTTGATAGGTGAAAAGCCCGCAATCCCTTACTAACCATACCGCCAACGTTATGTGGCATTTTAAAAGACAGCATGAAGACAAGTGAAACATATGTTTATTTTGCTTTGACTGGTGATAATTTTGACCCAAAGATTATCACCGATAGGATTGGAATTGAGCCGACTGATTCATGGAGAAAAGGAGACAATGGAAAATATAATCCAAGTTTATATAATTCATGTTGGCAATTATCGACTGATAGAGGAAAAGAATACATTGAAGTTGATAAATTAGTAGAGGAGATAATATCAAGATTAAATGATAAAATTGATATTATTAATCAACTAAAGGACGAATTTCAACTTGATTCTGTAATTGAGATTGTTTTATATATTGATACAAACCCTGACCAATCAACTCCTGCAATAGGACATGATTTAAATACGATTGAATTTCTTTACCGGACTAAGACAAAAACTGATATAGATATCTATAGATTTAACTCTTCAAATTAACTGGATTAGAACATGAGAATATTGACTTCATTAATATTTTTAATTGTCATAACCCTTGTAGGATTTGTTCTAAAGGATAGTTTATTGTCAATTGATATAGCCCAAACAAAAAATAATGCATTGCAACGTGAGTATTTAATTAAAGTGCATGAAATCAAAAATGTTGATTCGCTATATCTTGAGATTGAGAAGCAAATGGATTTTAGAAAACAAGATAGATTAAAGCAATCAATAAAAGCGATTAATGATAGCAAATTATTGGGAATAGCTCTGATTTTGATAATTATTGATATGATTATAATACTAATAAAAAAGAAAAACGCCACATAACACGCGGTAATAAATAATTTGGCAGTCAGTGATTTGCGAAGTTTTGTTCTGTTAATTATGTTCATGCTATTAAGAAAACGATGAGCGTCAAAGTGCCAAACTATCCATACCGCCAACGTTGGCGGTAATTTAAAGACGCAGTAACCACATTATGAAAAGTAAATATTGGACTTATATAACGATTGTTTTAATCTTGTTCTTGGTTTTTACACCAAGACAAATAATGTATCCTGACTGGAAATATTTAGGTTGGTTAATGTTTGTATTAATATTCTTTTTGCTTCCAGTTTCTGTTTATAAGGCAGTAAAACATTATAAACCATTTGGACCATTAGCAATCTTACTAGCTTTTTTAACGCCTCTGGTATTTGGACCTAGTTTTGGAATTTATCATGGATACAGAGAAAAACAACAATTACTTGAAAATGGCATTTGGACTCAATGCAGGGTCGTTGAAAAGAAATATAGTTCTCACAGGACAAACTCTTGGTTAATAAAAGGTTCATATAAAGTAAACGGCAAGTTGTTTCATACAAGCTTTGAGAAAGATTCTTTAAATCAATATGACTTAGGCGATGAAATTGAAATTATCTACTTGAGAGATTTTCCCAAAATATACCGTTTAAAAGACGAATGGAAAGAAAAGTTTTAAAGCCAATATGAGAAATATATTAATAATAGTGGTTTTTTCTTTAGTGTGTGCAACGGCATATGCAGATTATGAGCCTACTCCACTTCCTCAATTGATTCTTGAATCCGATTTGATTTTAGAAGGTGAAATTATTGACCAAGATTCATTGACCTTCACTTTAAGAATAATAGATTGGATTAAAGGAGACTCGACTTCAAGAAATATTACGATTGAAAAATTTGAAGACTGGACTTGTGCAAATAGGATTATAAAATATGAGGTAGGACAAAAAGAAATTGTATTTCTACTTCAGCATAAGAAGAAAAAAAAATGGATTTCAATGGGGGCTGGGAATGAAGGGGAACTTTTAATACAAAATGACTCAATAATTTATGAGGACATATATTGGGATTCAAAAAGTGGTTGCTTAAAACGTGACTATTTTGGACAAGAAGTTTGCGGTTGGAAATACTCATTAAACGACTTTAAAGTTGGAATTGCATTTTATATTTCAGAATTCCCTGTATTGAAACATGAATATAGAACAGAAAATAAAATTGCAAATAGACTTAAAGGGAATGAACCTTATAAACGAATGATTTATGAGACTTTCAATTACTTTTTGTTTGGAGAAGTGGAATAAAAACTACCGCCAACAATGTATAAAAATAATAGCCGTAACAGTAGTGAAATCAAGAGTTGTAGCCCGCTTCCACTTTCTTGTAACTTGACAGGAAAGTGCCACGTAATCGGCTACTATTCTTATACTCAACGTGTACGCTAAGAGAAGAAGGCCATTTGTAGGGAAACTTCTTCGTAAGCCGAAAGCATTGGGAAGTAGTCAATCTACTGAAATTTGCTAATGATTTCCAGATGGTGCAAGTCCATCTCATCCAAAGCCCGTAAGCAGGATGAAAGCGAACCGACTGGGTGATTCCGTGAGGATAGCAGAAGAGTAGTCGGCAAGCGAGTATTTAGGCCGTGTTATTCAGCCTCGAAAAAGTGTATTTATTTGTAGTTAAGCCGACGGTGTACGTTTACCGGAAGGCAGCAATTACAGTGGCATATTTACGGTTACTGCTGTAGAACTACCGTGGTCAAAGCGCAGGGCATGAATACAAAGGGAAGTCTTCGGAACTTAGGAGATCTGTATTGCTCCTGACAAGAAGGGGTTTGGGTGTACCATCAAAAAGAAACACCAGTCAGTTAACGTAACCATGTCAATGTTAACAGAGTCAAGGGAAATGACATGGTGTACCAGGTATCAGCGACAAGGGACAACCGGAGTCAAAGAGAAGGCATACAGAAGTCAGAGCAGCCTCATAGTACCAATGAAATCGGGGAAGTACCATCTGAGCGACCCGAAGGAGGGAAGGGGGATTGTCAGTTAATATGGTTCAACTAAACAGAAAGCATGGATTTACTCGGAGAAATCGCCAACAGGCAAACAAAATTTGGTTGTATAAAACGCAAAGCGCAGGAAAGTCCAACAGAAGTTTTCACCTCACTAGCGCATCATCTAACACAAGAATATTTGCTAAGTAGTTTCCGTAAACTGCGGAAAACAGCAGCGAGTGGAATAGATGAAGTTAATGCAGAAGAATATGAGTTGAACTTACAACTGCGTATAGAAAATCTCCAAGCAAGGTTAAAGAGTAAATCTTACTTTGCCCCAAACATCCGCAGAGTATGGATAGACAAGGGCAATGGGAAGCAACGCCCATTAGGGATAAGTACTACCGAGGATAAGATTGTACAAAGAGCAGTAACAGATATACTTAATTTGATATTTGAACAAGACTTTTACGATTTTTCCTATGGATTCCGAGCCAAACGTAGTGCCCATCAGGCACTAAATAACCTTCGCAATCAATGTATGAAGCGCAATATTAATTGGATACTGGACTGTGATATTCAGGGCTGTTTCGACAACTTTGAACATAGTACATTATTATCACTTATAAGTCAACGGATTAAAGATAAGTGTATTTTGCAATTGATTGAAAGATGGCTAAAAGCAGGTGTTGTAGATGGTAAAAGCTTGCAAATAAGCAAACGTGGCACGCCGCAAGGAAATATTATTTCACCATTGCTTTGTAATGTATATATGCATTATGCATTGGATAAATGGTTACATGAAATAGTACGTCCCTTGCTTAAAGGCGAAATATTTTTGATACGCTATGCCGATGATTTTATCATTGGATTTGAGTATGCAGAAGATGCTCAGCGGGTAAATAACACGCTACCCAAGCGAATGAATAAATATGGATTAACCATTCATGCAGAAAAGAGTAAGCTCATTAGATTTTCACCAGAAGGAAAAACTAAACCACCCACCTTTGATTTTCTAGGATTTACACATTATTGGAGCAAAAGCCAAAGAGGCAATTGGGTAGTGAAGCGAAAAACACGTCAAAAGAAAATGCAGGCCATCCTTCAAAACATAAAGGATACTTGCAGGATACATAAACACGAGAAGCTAAAAGATCAGAGTAAAATACTAAAATCTAAACTTCGGGGATTGTATCAATATTTTGGCATCAGAGGTAACTTCGTTAGTCTAAACCGAATATATCAAATAACACTATATGCTTGGTTTAAATGGCTTAACCGAAGGAGTCAACGCAAAAGCTACACGTGGAAAGGGTACTGGGAGTTATTGAAATTTTTTAAGCTCCCGAAACCTAGAATAATTCATTATAATGTTTAAATTCATGCACCAGATAATTAAACATATTAACTGAGGAGCCGGATACGGGAATTCTGTACGTCCGGATCTGCGGGGGGATAGGTGGAGTAATCCACTATTCTATCCCGATTGTGTTTCATTTTAGAACAACCCCAGCAAAATAGATATGAGCCTTGAAGATAAAAATAAAGAATATACGGATAAGTTGTCATTAAAGAAGAACTATCCAGCTGTTTCCATAACAGCAGTCTTGGACGAAAATTATTATTCTGACCATAGTAGACCTTGTGACCCGTGTATTCCAAAGAAGTTGAGAAAGAAATTAAAAGAATTAGGGAATTTATATTCAGACAATGGAATAAATATTATCGGAAAGTGTGCTGAAATAAATGTTGCCCATAAAGTCTTAGATGTTGATGATAGTGTTCCGTTAAATAGGATTCGTTTTTCAGACCCAATTAGACCAAGGACAAAACAAAAGATAAATACATGTGATAACTGTTTGAAAACATTTAACTAATGGCTTATTCATTAATAGAACAGCAAACTAGAGATATAGATTGGTATATTGGGAATCTAAGAATCGGAAATATACTTCATTTTGCTTCTGGAGGTGGAAGACTTCCGCAGATAATTGAGGACAACGATAACTTGAATGAAAGTATAAATCATACGATTTTAAGTGCAACTGCGGAATTTAAATATCAAGTAAATCCAAATTTAAGTCAGATTCTAGGAATTGAAGGAATGGACTTGGAGAACTATTTGGTGGATTTTATCTTTAGAGCGCAACGAGGTTTGCATACTTTTGATAAAACAAACTTGAATGATTTTAATGATATGACCTATCATATTGTAGCATGGCCCATTTATACTCAAAAAACTCAGCTAATGAATTTTCATTCATGGTTTTTTGAACAAAACAAACAGTTGATATTAGATGTGTCGAATATTCCCTTTTATGAACAAGCAGAAAAGAATCAACCTTTTAAATTAAGACTAGAATAAAAAACGAAAACACAACACTGTATATACAAAATGGGCTATATTGTAGTAAATTCAAGGGCTGTCGCCCGCTTTAAATTTTCACGGTTTGATAGGTTTGAAGCCCGCAATCGCCCACATTTGCATATACTTGTCCGTTGTGGCTAATTTGAAAAAATGACGAAATCCAGAGACATACAAGATTTGACTCTTTCTGACGACAAGTGGAAAGTTGACTTGTATTATGAAAGTTGGTATTCAGAGACAAAAACAATTGAAAAAACTGAAAACAATTTCATAATTGAATTATCTGAAAAAGGAGAATGGGACTCGACATTAAAAATTGACCTGACGGACAAAGAATCAACACGCACTTTAATTATTACAGGAATTAAGGGTGGATCTTACCTGCATAAGAAAAGTGACAAGGAAAATGGTCAGTCTGTAAAAATTGACAACGACAATCTAATTTTAAGTTTGGGACTGAATTTCGTCTCTATTGACCTTGATAAACTCAAGCTGAATTGGAAACTTGAACCAGATATGGCAGAAGTTTTTGAGTTCTACGATTTGGAAGACAATTATCTACTTCGCGGAGAAGTCGGAATTCACAGAATCGACAAAACAGGACAAGTAATATGGACTTTTTCAGCGACTGACATTTGGGTGAATATTGAAGGTCAACCTGAAGTAGAAATAAATGAAAAGTCAATCAAACTTATTGACTTCAACTCTGACCAATACGAGATCGACTTTAACGGAGAAGAAATAAAAAAAACTAGCCACAACAACGGCTATAAGCAAGCGGGCGGATAGTGGTAAACGAAACGATAATACTATTAACAAACTATGGTCTAGGCTGACAGGAAAGTAGCTTCTAAGGCCCGCCTGCTCATAGCCAAACCGTTGTGCTTAATTAATCAAGACTGAAACAAATGAATATATTTAAAGCTTTATCAGAAGGAAATGGTCGTATTTCAGAAACGAATATTACGTCATTCATGAATTATCTACTAGATAGTTCAAATGAACTAAATAATTCATTTTTTGTTCTGTTTGCACACTTAATAGATACACAAATAGAAACAGACAAGATTTGTACACTTCTCGATATAAAACAAAAATCAATTAGACAACAGATTTTACGATTCACTGAAAATTATACCGTTTCTTCTGAACCTGAGTATGCTATTAAAGGTACTGATGGGAGTAAACAGATCCCAGATATATTATTGAGAATAAATTCAAAACAGACGGAAGAAGATATTGCGTTTATTATCATTGAGAATAAGATTAATAAAGCAGCTATTAAAAACGGTCAAATTGAGAAACAGTATGATTATTTTACTTTGACTGATGAATATGATAAGGATAAGCCTGTTTATTCAATATTAATTTCACCTGATGATATTGCATTTGAAAAATTGTATAAACCTGCTATTTCAAAGAATATTCGGACTTTGTGGTTGAAATGGTTAAGTCATTCAAACAATGATACTTCTATTGAGGCGATTCTTAGAGATTTGATAAAGCATGAACATAATGCTGATATAGAGCCTATCGATCCTAATACTCAGTTTATTATAAAGTCATTTGTTGATTACCTTTCTACAGAATTTGCTCAAAAAGAGAATGGAAAGAAAAATTATAGTTTCAAAGGATTTAATGTTGTTGGAATTGCTCAAGCATCGATAGGAAAAGAAGTATATACAATTAAGAGATTTTCCAACAATATGATTAGACTGTTTAATGAAAATGATGATTTGTTAGAAATTGATGTTAAACCGATTTTAAGGCAAATAAACACAATATATGAATTTGATATCGACTTATTACATTCGACAGGAAAGGCAAAAAATACGCAGATTTTTGGAAGAGAGATAATAACTAAGCTAAATAATAACTAAGCACAACAATGCATAATAAGGCATGTGGGGAGCAGTGCTTCGCGATCGGTGGTGATTTCTATTTGTCCGCCTAATGCTTTTAAAGCCACTTTATTTGTTAAATTAGTCCCTTTTAAAAGCATTAGGCTCAGTGAGGTTTTGGAAAGGCAGACAATTTAAATCCCCACACAGCCTCATATGCGAGCCGTGTACGCTAAGAGAAGAAGGCCATTTGTAGGGAAACTTCTTCGTAAGCCGAAAGCATTGGGAAGTAGTCAATTTACTGAAATTTGCTAATGATTTCCAGATGGTGCAAGTCCATCTCATCCAAAGCCCGTAAGCAGGATGAAAGCGAACCGACTGGGTGATTCCGTGAGGATAGCAGAAGAGTAGTCGGCAAGCGAGTATTTAGGCCGTGTTATTCAGCCTCGAAAAAGTGTATTTATTTGTAGTTAAGCCGACGGTGTACGGTTACCGGAAGGCAGCAATTACAGTGGCATATTTACGGTTACTGCTGTAGAACTACCGTGGTCAAAGCGCAGGGCATGAATACAAAGGGAAGTCTTCGGAACTTAGGAGATCTGTATTGCTCCTGACAAGAAGGGGTTTGGGTGTACCATCAAAAAGAAACACCAGTCTGTTAACGTAACCATGTCAATGTTAACAGAGTCAAGGAAAATGACATGGTGTACCAGGTATCAGCGACAAGGGACAACCGGAGTCAAAGAGAAGGCATACAGAAGTCAGAGCAGCCTCATAGTACCAATGAAATCGGGGAAGTACCATCTGAGCGACCCGAAGGAGGGAAGGGGGATTGTCAGTTAATATGGTTCAACTAAACAGAAAGCATGGATTTACTCGGAGAAATCGCCAACAGGCAAACAAAATTTGGTTGTATAAAACGCAAGGCGCAGGAAAGTCCAACCGAAGTTTTTACCTCACTAGCGCATCATCTAACGGAAGAATATTTGCTAAGTAGTTTCCGTAAACTGCGGAAAACAGCAGCGAGTGGAATAGATGAAGTTAATGCAGAAGAATATGAGTTGAACTTACAACTGCGTATAGAAAATCTCCAAGCAAGGTTAAAGAGTAAATCTTACTTTGCCCCAAACATCCGCAGAGTATGGATAGACAAGGGCAATGGGAAGCAACGCCCATTAGGGATAAGTACTACCGAGGATAAGATTGTACAAAGAGCAGTAACAGATATACTTAATTTGATATTTGAACAAGACTTTTACGATTTTTCCTATGGATTCCGAGCCAAACGTAGTGCCCATCAGGCACTAAATAACCTTCGCAATCAATGTATGAAGCGCAATATTAATTGGATACTGGACTGTGATATTCAGGGCTGTTTCGACAACTTTGAACATAGTACATTATTATCACTTATAAGTCAACGGATTAAAGATAAGTGTATTTTGCAATTGATTGAAAGATGGCTAAAAGCAGGTGTTGTAGATGGTAAAAGCTTGCAAATAAGCAAACGTGGCACGCCGCAAGGAAATATTATTTCACCATTGCTTTGTAATGTATATATGCATTATGCATTGGATAAATGGTTACATGAAATAGTACGTCCCTTGCTTAAAGGCGAAATATTTTTGATACGCTATGCCGATGATTTTATCATTGGATTTGAGTATGCAGAAGATGCTCAGCGGGTAAATAACACACTTCCCAAGCGAATGAATAAATATGGATTAACCATTCATGCAGAAAAGAGTAAGCTCATTAGATTTTCACCAGAAGGAAAAACTAAACCACCCACCTTTGATTTTCTAGGATTTACACATTATTGGAGCAAAAGCCAAAGAGGCAATTGGGTAGTGAAGCGAAAAACACGTCAAAAGAAAATGCAGGCCATCCTTCAAAACATAAAGGATACTTGCAGGATACATAAACATGAGAAGCTAAAAGATCAGAGTAAAATACTAAAATCTAAACTTCGGGGATTGTATCAATATTTTGGCATCAGAGGTAACTTCGTTAGTCTAAACCGAATATATCAAATAACACTATATGCTTGGTTTAAATGGCTTAACCGAAGGAGTCAACGCAAAAGCTACACGTGGAAAGGGTACTGGGAGTTATTGAAATATTTTAAGCTCCCGAAACCTAGAATAATTCATTATAATGTTTAAATTCATGCACCAGATAATTAAACATATTAACTGAGGAGCCGGATACGGGAATTCTGTACGTCCGGATCTGCGGGGGGATAGGTGGAGTAATCCACTATTCTATCCCGATTACCTGCTATTTATGAAGAGAACATACTACATATTATTAGTCTTAGTGCTTTTGACTTCTTGTAATACAGGAAATCAATTAGAAGGAATTTGGATTGGAGCATATAAATCTCATAATTATGGAGATACACCGTCTTATTCATCAATGAGATTATTACTGGATATTTCAAAGAATGAGATAGTTTTGAAAACATTTGACTATCCAATGTTCGAAGAGAAAGATTCAATAAGAAAATCAAAATATTCGATTAATAAGAATAACCTGATTTTTGATTCTGACACTTTTTTAATAAAAGGAATAGCGGAAGATAGTTTGATATTGAGTATTAAATCTGATTATGAACTTGATTTTGTTTTAAAAAAGCTTCCTGAGAAAATTAAAAAACAAAATATTGATATTCAGAATAATGCTTTCTCTTTAATTGGACCAAATTATGCTGATTCAATTGATTTCATAAATGATTCATTGATTTTGCATATTGGAAATGTCTTTAATACTAATTATCGTTTGAGAAAATGGGCAATTAATAGTTATAAATCACTTGATTTTTTAGTTTTTGACCAAATAGAATCGCCACCTTTATTGATTGATAAATGTTTTGATAATGAAGTATCCTTGAAATTGTATTCCACAACAATTAAGGACTTTAAAATGACCAGAATTGACAATTTAATGGATACAAATAGAATAGTTGGAAACTGGGTTAGTCCATTTAAAAACAATACTGATTTACCTATACCTCCACCACCTCCAAATTATTCAGAGAATGTTGACACAAAACTATATTTAAGAATTAAAAAAGACTCTTTAGAGATTGAGCAGTTTGGTCGAACTAACTCTAAGAAATGGATGCTTAATTCGACTAAGGAATTCATTTATTTTCCCTGGGATTTATTGACAAAAGATTGTGCTTGGAGAATTCTAGAAATTGACGGTGATGAACTTAAAATTGAACGAAATAATAAATTTTCTAGCTCAGGTAAGGAAATAATTGAATTTGAACGAATAAAAAACAGCAGGTAACAATAAATATACGTAATGCGGGGCGATTGGGTAAATTTGAACATTAATGCATTTAATAAACAGCGTAGCGGTTGGATAGTGAAGTGCCTTGAAATCCCGCACTACGCATATTCGAGCCGTGTACGCTAAGAGAAGAAGGCCATTTGTAGGGAAACTTCTTCGTAAGCCGAAAGCATTGGGAAGTAGTCAATTTACTGAAATTTGCTAATGATTTCCAGATGGTGCAAGTCCATCTCATCCAAAGCCCGTAAGCAGGATGAAAGCGAACCGACTGGGTGATTCCGTGAGGATAGCAGAAGAGTAGTCGGCAAGCGAGTATTTAGGCCGTGTTATTCAGCCTCGAAAAAGTGTATTTATTTGTAGTTAAGCCGACGGTGTACGGTTACCGGAAGGCAGCAATTACAGTGGCATATTTACGGTTACTGCTGTAGAACTACCGTGGTCAAAGCGCAGGGCATGAATACAAAGGGAAGTCTTCGGAACTTAGGAGATCTGTATTGCTCCTGACAAGAAGGGGTTTGGGTGTACCATCAAAAAGAAACACCAGTCTGTTAACGTAACCATGTCAATGTTAACAGAGTCAAGGAAAATGACATGGTGTACCAGGTATCAGCGACAAGGGACAACCGGAGTCAAAGAGAAGGCATACAGAAGTCAGAGCAGCCTCATAGTACCAATGAAATCGGGGAAGTACCATCTGAGCGACCCGAAGGAGGGAAGGGGGATTGTCAGTTAATATGGTTCAACTAAACAGAAAGCATGGATTTACTCGGAGAAATCGCCAACAGGCAAACAAAATTTGGTTGTATAAAACGCAAGGCGCAGGAAAGTCCAACCGAAGTTTTTACCTCACTAGCGCATCATCTAACGGAAGAATATTTGCTAAGTAGTTTCCGTAAACTGCGGAAAACAGCAGCGAGTGGAATAGATGAAGTTAATGCAGAAGAATATGAGTTGAACTTACAACTGCGTATAGAAAATCTCCAAGCAAGGTTAAAGAGTAAATCTTACTTTGCCCCAAACATCCGCAGAGTATGGATAGACAAGGGCAATGGGAAGCAACGCCCATTAGGGATAAGTACTACCGAGGATAAGATTGTACAAAGAGCAGTAACAGATATACTTAATTTGATATTTGAACAAGACTTTTACGATTTTTCCTATGGATTCCGAGCCAAACGTAGTGCCCATCAGGCACTAAATAACCTTCGCAATCAATGTATGAAGCGCAATATTAATTGGATACTGGACTGTGATATTCAGGGCTGTTTCGACAACTTTGAACATAGTACATTATTATCACTTATAAGTCAACGGATTAAAGATAAGTGTATTTTGCAATTGATTGAAAGATGGCTAAAAGCAGGTGTTGTAGATGGTAAAAGCTTGCAAATAAGCAAACGTGGCACGCCGCAAGGAAATATTATTTCACCATTGCTTTGTAATGTATATATGCATTATGCATTGGATAAATGGTTACATGAAATAGTACGTCCCTTGCTTAAAGGCAAAATATTTTTGATACGCTATGCCGATGATTTTATCATTGGATTTGAGTATGCAGAAGATGCTCAGCGGGTAAATAACACACTTCCCAAGCGAATGAATAAATATGGATTAACCATTCATGCAGAAAAGAGTAAGCTCATTAGATTTTCACCAGAAGGAAAAACTAAACCACCCACCTTTGATTTTCTAGGATTTACACATTATTGGAGCAAAAGCCAAAGAGGCAATTGGGTAGTGAAGCGAAAAACACGTCAAAAGAAAATGCAGGCCATCCTTCAAAACATAAAGGATACTTGCAGGATACATAAACATGAGAAGCTAAAAGATCAGAGTAAAATACTAAAATCTAAACTTCGGGGATTGTATCAATATTTTGGCATCAGAGGTAACTTCGTTAGTCTAAACCGAATATATCAAATAACACTATATGCTTGGTTTAAATGGCTTAACCGAAGGAGTCAACGCAAAAGCTACACGTGGAAAGGGTACTGGGAGTTATTGAAATATTTTAAGCTCCCGAAACCTAGAATAATTCATTATAATGTTTAAATTCATGCACCAGATAATTAAACATATTAACTGAGGAGCCGGATACGGGAATTCTGTACGTCCGGATCTGCGGGGGGATAGGTGGAGTAATCCACTATTCTATCCCGATTGGCAGTAATGGCGTGACCGAGAAGTAGCATTATGAATTTATAATTTAAAACTATAGAATATGTTAAAATTTGATGAATTAGATAAGCTTGAACAATTAAAAAAACAATTTGCCCAAGCTGCGGATGTAATTGAATATGAGTTTTCTGACACTGAGTTAGTAGCTATTTTTAATGAAATAGAAAAATATCCAGAGAGTCAACGAAGTAGAGGTTTATGGCACGAAGTTATAAAAAAGAATAGTGGAGCTTCACTATTTAAGATTTTTGAGTCAAAAGACTTTAGTGACATAAACTATGTACATCAACAGATTCAAAACTTATTGGCTAAAAAGTAGATGGCTAAAACTAACATAACAGATTTTGAGGATTCGCTGGAGAAAAAAAGGAGCGAATATTTTTCTTGTTTACAGGACACTTTTACTCTATTGAATAAAAATCCCTCATATGATATAGTGCAAAAAGAAATGACATCTTTGCACAGTAAGGGAGTTAATTATTTCAATCTATTTGAACGCTCAATAGATGAATATGGTTTACCCTACTTTGAATTGAATCAGGATACAAAAAATAGAAAAATTGAAGATGCTGAAGGTATTGTTGATGTGATTATAAATCATTGGACAACGTTAAGAATGATTTCTGAAAAATATGATATAGTATGCCCATCTCCGTCTACAAAATCTTATTCAAGTATTCAACGACTATTAAAACATTTCCAACACCAAAGCATAATAGAAATTAAAGATAAATTTATGAACTCAAATCTACCAACCAACGGATTTGATAGCAAAGAAACATTCAGTGGCTGGAAAATTGGAAGCCGAAATTTGACTATCACACAAATTACAATTGGATTAATATTTACGATTGTTACTGGAATTTTAATATTCAAGTATAACACTTTGACAGGTATGCAATATATGTTTTGTCGTATTGGGTTGGTAACAGGAATAACATTAATAGGCTCTGCTTTAATCGAAGGAACTGTAAATATAAATTGGACACTTCAGAAATCTTTAACAATAAAGGCTGTTGGGTGGATTGGTGTATTTATTCTGTTACTATATAGAAATATGCCAAGTGCACCGACTCCATAAGGAAACCACTACTGCCAACACGCGGTAAATAAGTAATTTGGCGGTAAGTGATTTGCGTAGGTTGGCGCTTTTAATTAGGTTTGGAGCAATTAATCAAGGTTGGTATGGTAAAGTGCCAGACTACTCATACCGCCAACGTTGGCAAACATTATAAAGAAACAACCTGAAACTTTAAAAGCATCTTAATAAAATGACTATGATGAGAACAATATTAAATTTGATTATAATAACATTTCTATTTGGATGTGGAACAAAATCTAATAGCACATCAGACAAAAAAAATAGCAATACCAAAACTGATACGAATAAAATAGAAAATATAATCCAAGAATCAGATATTCAACAGAATAAAATAGTTGACAAAAAGCAGATTAAATTACCAAAGAGCAGGATTGCAGATACCTTAAACTATTATCTGAATCAAAAAACCAATATTCCACCTGATTTATATAAAAGTATATTTAATCAGGAATTATCTGATATAGACAAAGCCTTTATTAGAGAAATTAAAGTGCCGATTGACTCAATGATTCCTGTTATAATTGCGTTTAAGACAGTTGAATCTGATAGAGTAAAAGAATACGTTGATTTACACATATTTGATTACAACTGGTCTCTATTAAAATCGCTATCTGTGGATTATGAAATGCATTGGGACTTGTTTAGACAGGAATATAGATTTTTAAATGATTCGATTTTTGAAATATATAAATACCAAGGATTGAGTTATGAAAATGATTCAAACGTAAAGACAACTTTGAATATAAAGCTTGATAAATTTAATATTTTAGATACATTGAATATTAAGATTGACACTTTAAGTCATTAATAAATAACGATTTGCCAACACGCGGTCATAAAACATTGCGCGGATAGTGCTATATTTGAACGAAATAACAAATAATCAACGGTTTAGTGGGTTGTTAAGTTTGTGTTTTAAAATGCGCAACGTTTCATACCGCCATCCGTTGTGGCTAATTTGAAAAAATGACGAAATCCAGAGACATACAAGATTTGACTCTTTCTGACGACAAGTGGAAAGTTGACTTGTATTATGAAAGTTGGTATTCAGAGACAAAAACAATTGAAAAAACTGAAAACAATTTCATAATTGAATTATCTGAAAAAGGAGAATGGGACTCGACATTAAAAATTGACCTGACGGACAAAGAATCAACACGCACTTTAATTATTACAGGAATTAAGGGTGGATCTTACCTGCATAAGAAAAGTGACAAGGAAAATGGTCAGTCTGTAAAAATTGACAACGACAATCTAATTTTAAGTTTGGGACTGAATTTCGTCTCTATTGACCTTGATAAACTCAAGCTGAATTGGAAACTTGAACCAGATATGGCAGAAGTTTTTGAGTTCTACGATTTGGAAGACAATTATCTACTTCGCGGAGAAGTCGGAATTCACAGAATCGACAAAACAGGACAAGTAATATGGACTTTTTCAGCGACTGACATTTGGGTGAATATTGAAGGTCAACCTGAAGTAGAAATAAATGAAAAGTCAATCAAACTTATTGACTTCAACTCTGACCAATACGAGATCGACTTTAACGGAGAAGAAATAAAAAAAACTAGCCACAACAACGGCTATAAGCAAGCGGGCGGATAGTGGTAAACGAAACGATAATACTATTAACAAACTATGGTCTAGGCTGACAGGAAAGTAGCTTCTAAGGCCCGCCTGCTCATAGCCAAATCGTTGGCAGTAATGGCGTGACCGAGAAGTAGCATTATGAATTTATAATTTAAAACTATAGAATATGTTAAAATTTGATGAATTAGATAAGCTTGAACAATTAAAAAAACAATTTGCCCAAGCTGCGGATGTAATTGAATATGAGTTTTCTGACACTGAGTTAGTAGCTATTTTTAATGAAATAGAAAAATATCCAGAGAGTCAACGAAGTAGAGGTTTATGGCACGAAGTTATAAAAAAGAATAGTGGAGCTTCACTATTTAAGATTTTTGAGTCAAAAGACTTTAGTGACATAAACTATGTACATCAACAGATTCAAAACTTATTGGCTAAAAAGTAGATGGCTAAAACTAACATAACAGATTTTGAGGATTCGCTGGAGAAAAAAAGGAGCGAATATTTTTCTTGTTTACAGGACACTTTTACTCTATTGAATAAAAATCCCTCATATGATATAGTGCAAAAAGAAATGACATCTTTGCACAGTAAGGGAGTTAATTATTTCAATCTATTTGAACGCTCAATAGATGAATATGGTTTACCCTACTTTGAATTGAATCAGGATACAAAAAATAGAAAAATTGAAGATGCTGAAGGTATTGTTGATGTGATTATAAATCATTGGACAACGTTAAGAATGATTTCTGAAAAATATGATATAGTATGCCCATCTCCGTCTACAAAATCTTATTCAAGTATTCAACGACTATTAAAACATTTCCAACACCAAAGCATAATAGAAATTAAAGATAAATTTATGAACTCAAATCTACCAACCAACGGATTTGATAGCAAAGAAACATTCAGTGGCTGGAAAATTGGAAGCCGAAATTTGACTATCACACAAATTACAATTGGATTAATATTTACGATTGTTACTGGAATTTTAATATTCAAGTATAACACTTTGACAGGTATGCAATATATGTTTTGTCGTATTGGGTTGGTAACAGGAATAACATTAATAGGCTCTGCTTTAATCGAAGGAACTGTAAATATAAATTGGACACTTCAGAAATCTTTAACAATAAAGGCTGTTGGGTGGATTGGTGTATTTATTCTGTTACTATATAGAAATATGCCAAGTGCACCGACTCCATAAGGAAACCACTACTGCCAACACGCGGTAAATAAGTAATTTGGCGGTAAGTGATTTGCGTAGGTTGGCGCTTTTAATTAGGTTTGGAGCAATTAATCAAGGTTGGTATGGTAAAGTGCCAGACTACTCATACCGCCAACGTTGTGTTTCATTTACCAAACTGTCAATAACTTTCATTATAGCAAGAATTTAATAATAAAACGTATATATGGATATAATGATTCATAGACTTATGCCAGCAATTCTTACGATTGGTTTGTTGGCTTTGGGAATAAAATATTATCTCCACTTCATGTATTTTAAGATTGTAAAAGGGTATCCCAAAGAACTATCATTTTGGAGCTTTAAAAATAGTATGTTTTCATATTTCAGAGATAATCTTTGTGCATTTTTGCCGTTCTTTATTAAAAATAGAAAAGAATCGGAGTTAGGTGATTTAAAGAAAGTGACAAGATTGAAGAAATTCATCATTGTTTGTTTAATTCTATTTTATCTCGGGGTTACTATGATATCTATTGGAATTATACTACAAGGAAAAAATTAAAAAAGCAAGTGGGAAAATAAGACTTTATAAATGACAGATTTTGTAAAAGCGCAACAGGATATTTGTAAAAAGTATAATACTTCTTGGAATAATATAGATTTTGATTTCAAAATTGGAGTTGCTGATAATGTATTCACAGATAATATTCCGATTAATGGATTGCGACATATCCCAAAAGGCGAAACTACTGGTTGGTTTATATGGTCTGGTGAGACTTTTTCTGAAGCAGATGATTTTTTCAAACCGTACTGTATTAAACATTTGATTAGATTGAAACCAGAAATAATAAAATATTTGGCATTACCTGCAGGTTATCGATTTTTAATTGATAATAAGGGATATGAGGATGTGTGGGAAGATGTTAAATTGAAAGAAATAGAATAAAAACGAAACACAACACGCGGTAATAAATAATTTGGCAGTTAGTGATTTGCGAAGTTTTGTTCTTTTAATTATGTTCACATAATTAGGTAGAGGATGAGCGTTCAAGTGCCAAACTATCCATACCGCCAACGTAAGGGGTAATTCCCCCTATAAACCTATAGGATTGATTTAAAATAAAGGTAATCAATCTTTTTAAGGCTAATTGATTTCTGAAGCTAACGTAAAACAGGCCAGCTGGAATTAGCTGAAAAATGACAATTGAGAGAAAATTATAAACAACTGAATATTAGTGACTATTCTTTACGTTAGTCAGAATTTCGCAAAAAATAATATAATCAGTAAGTAAAATATAGTTATGAGGACAATATCATTAATTACTTTGATTTTAACGATAATACTTGGATTGAGTTGCCAAATGAATAAGTCGAATCGTAAGATTGAAGTGAACGGATCAGATTTTAGTATCAAAACAACATCTACGGATAAAATAAATTCTCAAAAATATGGCGACCAATACACGACAGAGTCAACTTATGTGTCTGAATTACATAAAGACTCGCTAGCAAATATCATGAATATTTATTCTGTTTATATCAAGATTTATGGTTTTCAAAAAGATATTATCGACACATTAAAGCAAAAAGATTTTGAGAAAGTCTTACCAAATTCAAGCACAATCAAACCAGACAAAATTACAAAAATCAAATTAAAAGAGATGATTGTCACACCTGACACTGAAACCATAAAACTTAAATACCAACTTGATAATTCCGATTATAGACATTTTATTGAATATGATTTACATATTTCAGAATCTATAATACTTAATAAACAACTTAATTATCTAAAATCTACGAAATATAAAGATACATCAACTTTAGAAATAGAAGTACATTAAGAACTACCCCTAACACGCAATAAATTTCAAGTGGCAGTGTTTATAATTAGTATGTTACGCTATTTCTATGGAGTAAGTATCAGCAGAAAGTAATGCAGTTTCTAACGCCACCCGTAAATTTATCGCAAACGTTAGGTGTAATTTAGTTTAACAAAATAAATAACTACAATGGCATTTGATGAATCACATCCTGCAGTAAATATATCGACAGAAAATATTGTAATTTGGAGATATATGGATATTCCTTCGTTCCTCTCTTTGATTACAGAAAGGTCATTGACTTTTGTTCGGGCAGATTTGTTTGAAGATAAGTATGAAGGGAAATTGCCAATTAAAACGGCATTGCACATTGATGAGATAACTAGACAAGAAATTGAGAACGGAATTACAGATAAATCATATTGGAACTTCTCAAAAATATTGAATGAGAATAATGGTGGTGTATATATAAACTGCTGGTGTAATGAAAATCACGAAATGGTTCATATGTGGAAAATTTATTCAAAGGAAAACGGACTGGCAATTCAGACTGACTATTCTACATTAAAAGAATCCTTTGAAACGAATGAGATTATTTATCCTTCTCAAATAAAATATATAGACTTTGAAAATGAATATGTTGATTGGAAATCGAATTCTCTTATAACATACTCCATTAAACGAAAAGAATATAAATCTGAAAATGAATTCAGACTTATGCTAGCATATCCAAGAGAAATAGAAGATAAAATTATTTTAGATGGAGATGTAGATTCAATCACAAGACAACGTAAAAAACTATATTTAACACATCCCGTTGTTAAGTGCAAGGTGAATCCTCAATTACTCATAAAAAAAATACTTATTTCTCCATATGCACCGAACTGGTACTTAGATATTATTAAAAATATTATCAAAAAATACAATATTAATATTGAGGTTTTACAATCAAAATTATAAAAACTACACCTAACATTTTGTATAAGTAATGGCAGGCAAAAAGGTAAACATCAAGGTTTGTAGCCCGCTCAAACGGCATAGCGGTTTGACAGGAAAGAAGCCCGCAATCTGCCACTACTCATACAATTTACCGTGTACGCTAAGAGAAGAAGGCCATTTGTAGGGAAACTTCTTCGTAAGCCGAAAGCATTGGGAAGTAGTTAAGCTACAGAAATTTGCTAATGAATTCCAGATGGTGCAAGTCCATCTCATCCAAAGCCCGTAAGCAGGATGAAAGCGAACCGACTGGGTGATTCCGTGAGGATAGCAGAAGAGTAGTCGGCAAGCGAGTATTTAGGCCGTGTTATTCAGCCTCGAATTGACCAAAGGGAAATCATGGATTCCATAAAAGACAAGCTTACATCCATAAAAAGTGTATTTATTTGTAGTTAAGCCGACGGTGTACGGTTACCGGAAGGCAGCAATTACAGTGGCATATTTACGGTTACTGCTGTAGAACTACCGTGGTCAAAGCGCAGGGCATGAATACAAAGGGAAGTCTTCGGAACTTAGGAGATCTGTATAGCTCCTGACAAGAAGGGGTTTGGGTGTACCATCAAAAAAGAAACACCAGTCTGTTAACGTAACCATGTCAATGTTAACAGAGTCAAGGGAAATGACATGGTGTACCAGGTATCAGCGACAAGGGACAACCGGAGTCAAAGAGAAGGCATACAGAAGTCAGAACAGCCTCATAGTACCAATGAAATCGGGGAAGTACCATCTGAGCGACCCGAAGGAGGGAAGGGGGATTGTCAGTTAATATGGTTCAACTAAACAGAAAGCATGGATTTACTCGGAGAAATCGCCAACAGGCAAACAAAATTTGGTTGTATAAAACGCAAGGCGCAGGAAAGTCCAACCGAAGTTTTTACCTCACTAGCGCATCATCTAACGGAAGAATATTTGCTAAGTAGTTTCCGTAAACTGCGTAAAACAGCAGCGAGTGGAATAGATGAAGTTAATGCAGAAGAATATGAGTTGAACTTACAACTGCGTATAGAAAATCTCCAAGCAAGGTTAAAGAGTAAATCTTACTTTGCCCCAAACATCCGCAGAGTATGGATAGACAAGGGCAATGGGAAGCAACGCCCATTAGGGATAAGTACTACCGAGGATAAGATTGTACAAAGAGCAGTAACAGATATACTTAATTTGATATTTGAACAAGACTTTTACGATTTTTCCTATGGATTCCGAGCCAAACGTAGTGCCCATCAGGCACTAAATAACCTTCGCAATCAATGTATGAAGCGCAATATTAATTGGATACTGGACTGTGATATTCAGGGCTGTTTCGACAACTTTGAACATAGTACATTATTATCACTTATAAGTCAACGGATTAAAGATAAGTGTATTTTGCAATTGATTGAAAGATGGCTAAAAGTAGGTGTTGTAGATGGTAAAAGCTTGCAAATAAGCGAACGTGGAACGCCGCAAGGAAATATTATTTCACCATTGCTTTGTAATGTATATATGCATTATGCATTGGACAAATGGTTACATGAAATAGTACGACCCTTGCTTAAAGGTGAAATGTTTTTGATACGCTATGCCGATGATTTTATCATTGGATTTGAGTATGCAGAAGATGCTCACCGGGTAAATAACACGCTACCCAAGCGAATGAATAAATATGGATTAACCATTCATGCAGAAAAGAGTAAGCTCATTAGATTTTCACCAGAAGGAAAAACTAAACCACCCACCTTTGATTTTCTAGGATTTACACATTATTGGAGCAAAAGCCAAAGAGGCAATTGGGTAGTGAAGCGAAAAACACGTCAGAAGAAAATGCAGGCCATCCTTCAAAACATAAAGGATACTTGCAGGATACATAAACACGAGAAGCTAAAAGATCAGAGTAAAATACTAAAATCAAAACTTCGGGGATTGTATCAATATTTTGGCATCAGAGGTAACTTCGTTAGTCTAAACCGAATATATCAAATAACACTATATGCTTGGTTTAAATGGCTTAACCGAAGGAGTCAACGCAAAAGCTACACGTGGAAAGGGTACTGGGAGTTATTGAAATATTTTAAGCTCCCGAAACCTAGAATAATTCATTATAATGTTTAAATTCATGCACCAGATAATTAAACATATTAACTGAGGAGCCGGATACGGGAATTCTGTACGTCCGGATCTGCGGGGGGATAGGTGGAGTAATCCACTATTCTATCCCGATTAGTAGCTATTTAAACAGAATACATGGAGAAAAAAATCTGGTATGAATTAGTGCAAATTAAATATGGAGAAACATATTTAGCTCTTTATTTAATGAAGCAGTATAAAATTCAAAAAGTTATTAAAATTCTTACTATTCTTTTTTCAGGAGCAGGAATATTTGGTTGGGAAGTTTGGAAACCTATAGCTTGGTTTGCTTTAATTATTATATCGTTAATTCAGATTGTCAACTTATTAAAAAATGAAATTGGACGCAATGATAAAGATTTGATTGAAATAGCAGAACTAAGAAATTTATATACGCAATATTTTAATAGACTAGAAAAGCTTTGGAGTGATTTAGAAAGTGAAGAAATATCTAAACAGGTTGGGAAAGACCAGTTTTATCAATTAAGGAAAGATTATTGGGAGGTTATTGAAAAAATGGACAACAAATTAGGCATTCCAGAATTTAAAAAATTGAAAGAAAGAGCAGATAAGGAATCAAGAAATTACCTAAGCACATATTTTTAAAATTACATATTATGGCAAAAAAGACATCGACTAGACCTCAGGCTGTTCCCAAAAACAACCCAGGAGGTTCAAAAGCACAAATCAATGGGAGTGTACCTAAAATGGAAAATCCACCACCTCCTCCTGTAAAGAAAAAATAAAAATTAACCTTAAAACTAATTATCATGAGTAATACACCAACATTTACAATAACTGGAAAATCTGGAAAAGTTTATACATTCTATATTCATAAGTTACCTGTTAATTTTAAAGCTATGGGAGGAGTATATTTATTTACTAAACTTCTTGATGATGGGCAATATCAATATATTTACCTTGGAATAACTAAAGATTTATCAGAAAGGTTTGATGACCATCATAAAGCTGACTGCATAAGTAAGAATGGAGCAACACATTTATGTGCATTTTCGGAAGAATCTGATGAAACAAGAAAGTATATTGAAAAAGATATTATGGCTGTTATTTCAACTAAATGTAATGAACTACTGAATTAAAAACAGCTACTAACACGTGCTCATAAATAATTGCCGTTTAGTAGGTTATTAAAGGTTTGTAGCCCGCATTAAGTTCGGTGTAACTGGACAGGGAAGCAACCCGCAATCGGCAACTATTCATAGCACCACCGTTGGCAAGCATTAACCGATACTGAAAAGCTGTAATAAGTAAATATTAATTATTTTCGAAGGTTTATACTTAATTTTTGATCCATGCCTATTTGTAAATTATGTAAGAAAGAAAAACCTTTAATTAAGAAATCTCATATTATTCCTGAGTTTCTTCATAAAGAACTGTATGATAGTAAACATCGATTAAAGAAGTTCAATGCAATTGGTTTTTCAATCGATAAAACTAAAGTATCGAAATTGCCATCAGGTGAGTATGAAGGTAATTTATTATGCAAAGCGTGTGATGGAGAGTTATTAAGTCAGTATGAGAGTTATCTAGCAAAGATACTTGTAAATGATCAAATACCTAAAGATCAAAAAGTACTTTGTAAGAAAATAACGAATGAAAATGGAGTAGAATTAATGCAATTAGATAATATTGATTATACTTTATTCAAACTTGCCTTACTTACAATATTATGGCGTTCAGGTATTTCCAGTAGAAAGACTTTTCAAAATGTAAAACTTGGTCCATATGAGGAGAAAATTAGAAAACAATTATTGGAAGGTGCTCCCTCTCATGATAAGAATATTGAAATAAATATACTTTCTTGGACTAATGATAGCAAAATGGCAACAGATGTTATTGGTCAACCTGTGAGGCATCATAAAAATGGAAAATACTTTTATACCATACTATTAAAAGGATATATTATTGTTTACTATATATCAAAAGATTTAATAGATAATGTATTTAATGATTTTCGGTTAAAACAAGATAATACGATTACTATAGTTAATTTACCCAAAGGGTATGGAATGGAGTTTTTATTAAATTATACAGGAGCTTTTAAAAAAAAATAGAAAATAACGCTTGCCAACAATGCATTATAAGGCATGTGGGGGCAAGTGATTCGCGAGCGGTGGTGATTTCTATTTGTCCGCCTAATGCTTTTAAAGTCACTTTTTTTAATAAATTAGTCCCTTGTAAAAGCATTAGGCTCAGCGAGGTTTTGGAAAGGGCGACAATTTCAATCCCCACACGCCTCATATGCAAAGCCGTTAGCCATAATTTAAGTTAATAGCAATGAAAATCAATAGTTTAATTTTATTTTTTATTATTCTTACAACTTTCAATGCAAAGTCGAATAAATTATCTGATAATTTTACTTTTAGGGGAATATTTAATGCAAAAGAAATTGTAGACTTACAGAAATTATTTGATTTTTTTAATGAATATGTTTGTGAAACAATAGACAATAGAGAATTAACTGACTGCTATAAATCTTTTTGCATAAAAATTGATAAAGCAAAAGAAACCGGAGAATTTCCCTTTAAAATTCCTTTTGAAAAACAAAGAGAAGTTTACAATGAAATTTCTAAATCAACATTTAAAGAAATTTGGAGTTTTGGTATTTCCAGATTCAGAGATTTTCCAAATTATACTTTCCAAACAGTATATATTAATCCCAAAGGAAAATATTTGAAATTCTTAAAGGAAGTTGGAAAAGAAAATGAAGCACTTAATGAATATTGTAAAACTGTTGAAAATTTAGGAGATGTGATGCAGTTTTATATGTTACAGCACCTTTTAATTAACGAAAAAATTGATTTGAATGACATTAGAGTCAAATTTATAATTGCGATTAATATTTTGACTTTAAATGATGAGTCTGAAAGAAAAGATAAAAAAAAAGATAAATAAAAACTATGGCTAACAATACATATAAGTCATGTGGGGTGCAGGTGATTCGCGAAGAGTGGTGCTTTCAATTTGTCCGCCCATTGCTTTTAAATCGACACTTTCTTATTAATTTAGCTTATTGAAAAGCAATGAGCTAAGTGAGGTTTTGAGAGGTTGGACTATTTCAATCCCCACACGCCTCATATGCGTATCGTTACAATCCATTCATCACATTGGGTCAGTTAGATTGATAGGTTAATTTTCTAATCTTATTGTGCTGATTAGTAATTATGTTTGACTTAAATATGGATAACAAGAATGTTATAAAACCGATAAATTCGACAAAAATACAGTTAATTTGTAATCAGATACTACTAAAGATAAATTCAATATTTGGAGATTAATATAATGCAAAAGCATATGAGAAAAGTAATAATTTTAAGCGTTCTAACCTGTCAATTTTTGATACTAGGTTGTGAAAAGAAAGAGGAATCAACGTATCCTAAAGAATTAAAGTTTTCAGAAGTACAAACAGACTTGAAAATTTGGATTGGTGGTGTTAAAGTTAATAATCCCAGCATAATTCCAGAGGATATTTTTAAAGAAGAATTATTTCAGTGGACAGAGGATTTTCAAAAAGGATTAAAAAATATGACTTTTAAATATAGGAATAATGATGACCTTGTAGTTATTAATAGTCATTCAGATATTGAGGGTGATTGCTTAATAAAAAACGACAGTATATTTCTTATAAATACAAGTGGAAATTATTTTATAGGAACAGGGAACTCAGATAAGATATCAACATATTCAAATTGTCTTTTATACGGCATACACTATATTGAAAATAGTGCAAGTAGTTTTTCTACTACATCAGTAGAACCAACAAAGGTAGATTATATACTTGAAGAATTAAACCTATCTGAACTTGAAGATATGAGCATAAAAGATACAATTGCTATTATGGATTATACTATTATTTACAAATAACTAATAATGGGTCACCATTATGTTTGTATAAATGATTATTAAGAGATAGAACTAAAACGGTTTGTAACACAGCATCAACCGCAATAGCTTTTTTGCAATTTGCAACGGTAGTAAAATATGATTATGTTTATCAGTCAATTTAATAGGAGCAAAGCCGAAACAACGCAACTGCGGTTATGCCAACCGTTACCACACATTTAAGAAATGACAGAATCAGAGAAATATATATCAGAATTGAATTCTAATTTCTTTTTTAAAGAATTTACATATAGCTCGACTAAGTTTAAATTTGACCAAAAAGGACAAGAACTTGAACTTGCTGATAATGTAGTTTGGTTAGATAATTTTCTATTAATTTCTCAAATAAAAGAAAGGAATGATTCTGGAAAATCGAATATTGAAAACTGGTTTAAAAGTAAAGTGCTTCGCAAAGCAGTTAAACAGATAAAGGATACGATTTCATATTTTGAAATTTATAAGGACATTTCAATCCCCAATGAAAGAGGACATGTATTGAATATCAGTGAAGCAAGAAAAGTTAAACCAATCAAATTAATTATTTATGCACCAAAATTTCAATTCCCTGAGAACCTTAGGTTTCAGAAATTTTATAAAAGTAAAGAAATTGGAAATGTGCACCTTTTCCACATTGAAGACTATCTGTGGATTTGTAAATATTTAATAACTCCTTTTGAGATTGGAGAATATTTGGATTTTAGAGAACGACTTTTTGTAAATCACGAAAAAGAATTAAATAATCTTCCTGAACAATATGTCTTAGGACATTATCTGGAAACATTAGATACTTCTAAATTAGATTTCAGGTATATTGATAACTTGAAAAAGTTAGTTCACGATGAAAAAGAATTTGATATCTCATTTATCATTGAGAATTTTAAAGGGAAAATAAGAATTGAACCAGACAGTCTTGATTATTATGCAATAATTAAAGAATTGGCTAAGCTTAATAGAGCAGACTTACGAGAATTTAAGAAACGATTTTTACTTGCAATCGAAAAATCTAAAGAACAAGATTTTACGTTGCCATATCGTATTACGAGTTTGAATAGTAAATGTGGATTTGTTTTTGTTCCATTGGAATATGACCGCAGGGAATTTTGGCAGAATGCAATAATTAATTTGACTGAGGCTCATAAGTATGACCAAAAACTGGATAAATGTATCGGTATGATTGTTTATCAGCATCCAATAGAAAAATATTTTGACGTAAATTGGTGCTATTCCAAATCTAACTGGAAATACAACGAAGAATTTGAAAAGTTACTTAAGAAAAATTATCCTTTTAGAGCTGTGAAAATGGGAAAGACATTTAGATATTATGTTGACGAAAAATAAAAACGTGTGGTAACATTTTGTATAAGTAATGGCAGTCAAAGTGCTAAATATCAAGGTTTGTATCCCGCTCAAACTGCATAGCGGTTTGACAGGAAACTACCACGCAATCTGCCACTACTCATACAATTTACCGTGTACGCTAAGAGAAGAAGGCCATTTGTAGGGAAACTTCTTCGTAAGCCGAAAGCATTGGGAAGTAGTCAATTTACTGAAATTTGCTAATGATTTCCAGATGGTGCAAGTCCATCTCATCCAAAGCCCGTAAGCAGGATGAAAGCGAACCGACTGGGTGATTCCGTGAGGATAGCAGAAGAGTAGTCGGCAAGCGAGTATTTAGGCCGTGTTATTCAGCCTCGAAAAAGTGTATTTATTTGTAGTTAAGCCGACGGTGTACGGTTACCGGAAGGCAGCAATTACAGTGGCATATTTACGGTTACTGCTGTAGAACTACCGTGGTCAAAGCGCAGGGCATGAATACAAAGGGAAGTCTTCGGAACTTAGGAGATCTGTATTGCTCCTGACAAGAAGGGGTTTGGGTGTACCATCAAAAAGAAACACCAGTCTGTTAACGTAACCATGTCAATGTTAACAGAGTCAAGGAAAATGACATGGTGTACCAGGTATCAGCGACAAGGGACAACCGGAGTCAAAGAGAAGGCATACAGAAGTCAGAGCAGCCTCATAGTACCAATGAAATCGGGGAAGTACCATCTGAGCGACCCGAAGGAGGGAAGGGGGATTGTCAGTTAATATGGTTCAACTAAACAGAAAGCATGGATTTACTCGGAGAAATCGCCAACAGGCAAACAAAATTTGGTTGTATAAAACGCAAGGCGCAGGAAAGTCCAACCGAAGTTTTTACCTCACTAGCGCATCATCTAACGGAAGAATATTTGCTAAGTAGTTTCCGTAAACTGCGGAAAACAGCAGCGAGTGGAATAGATGAAGTTAATGCAGAAGAATATGAGTTGAACTTACAACTGCGTATAGAAAATCTCCAAGCAAGGTTAAAGAGTAAATCTTACTTTGCCCCAAACATCCGCAGAGTATGGATAGACAAGGGCAATGGGAAGCAACGCCCATTAGGGATAAGTACTACCGAGGATAAGATTGTACAAAGAGCAGTAACAGATATACTTAATTTGATATTTGAACAAGACTTTTACGATTTTTCCTATGGATTCCGAGCCAAACGTAGTGCCCATCAGGCACTAAATAACCTTCGCAATCAATGTATGAAGCGCAATATTAATTGGATACTGGACTGTGATATTCAGGGCTGTTTCGACAACTTTGAACATAGTACATTATTATCACTTATAAGTCAACGGATTAAAGATAAGTGTATTTTGCAATTGATTGAAAGATGGCTAAAAGCAGGTGTTGTAGATGGTAAAAGCTTGCAAATAAGCAAACGTGGCACGCCGCAAGGAAATATTATTTCACCATTGCTTTGTAATGTATATATGCATTATGCATTGGATAAATGGTTACATGAAATAGTACGTCCCTTGCTTAAAGGCGAAATATTTTTGATACGCTATGCCGATGATTTTATCATTGGATTTGAGTATGCAGAAGATGCTCAGCGGGTAAATAACACACTTCCCAAGCGAATGAATAAATATGGATTAACCATTCATGCAGAAAAGAGTAAGCTCATTAGATTTTCACCAGAAGGAAAAACTAAACCACCCACCTTTGATTTTCTAGGATTTACACATTATTGGAGCAAAAGCCAAAGAGGCAATTGGGTAGTGAAGCGAAAAACACGTCAAAAGAAAATGCAGGCCATCCTTCAAAACATAAAGGATACTTGCAGGATACATAAACATGAGAAGCTAAAAGATCAGAGTAAAATACTAAAATCTAAACTTCGGGGATTGTATCAATATTTTGGCATCAGAGGTAACTTCGTTAGTCTAAACCGAATATATCAAATAACACTATATGCTTGGTTTAAATGGCTTAACCGAAGGAGTCAACGCAAAAGCTACACGTGGAAAGGGTACTGGGAGTTATTGAAATATTTTAAGCTCCCGAAACCTAGAATAATTCATTATAATGTTTAAATTCATGCACCAGATAATTAAACATATTAACTGAGGAGCCGGATACGGGAATTCTGTACGTCCGGATCTGCGGGGGGATAGGTGGAGTAATCCACTATTCTATCCCGATTGTGTGCCATATGAAGAAACGATACTGCAAATAATAAATCATGAGTAATATATTTAAGAACCTATTTGGAGGAAAAGGAAAGAAAAAATCTGAATCTCATTTTGATAAGTATCGAGAAGAATTGAGAACTGAAAACTTATCGACATACGACGATTTAATTGGATTGGTAGAACCATTGATTAAGAAAGCAACAAAGCTGATTGTTGAGAAACCTTCAAGACCTCCAGAGAATTCGCAATTGAAATCACATTTTGGAGGACAACCATACTTTGAAAAAAATGAAGAATGGCCAAAGAATAAATTAGGAAAGCATTTGGATTTTATTTTTCAAGTTATTAATACTGGAGACAATAGTCTTCCTGATAGTCTTAAATTAGTTTAATTTTATTATGACTTTGAGGAATTTCCTTGGGATTCCGACTCTGATGGTTGGTTGGTAAAGACTTATGGTGCAATAAATGAAGATAACATCAAAATGATTTCTCGACCATCAGAACTTGAAAAATCAAAATATTGTGACTTAACATTCCAACAAATTGATTCACTACCTGATTGGGGAGGAATTGAGGTTCATAGTTTCAATGCAAGCAAACTTTCTTGCGTATTAAATGAGGATGAACCATGGGAAAATTACAGAAAGGTTTGCGAAGAATTGATTGGTGAATTGGATTATCAAAGTCAGATTGGTGGATACCCTAAGTGGGTTCAAGGAGAAAGTACACCAAATAAACCAGACGGTGAGTCAATGGATTTATTGTTTCAGATTGATTCAGAAGAAAATGCTGATATTATGTGGGGTGACTCTGGACTTATTTACGTATTTTTTGACAAAGAAACTAAACGGACTGAATTCACTCTTCAATGTTATTAATAATGAGGGAAATACGGCACACAACAATATGTATATTGCATAAGGGGTTCATCGGTTTTCGAGCGTTTTCGCTCGCATTAATTTATGGTAGTAAATTGATAGGTTTGAACTCCGCAATCCCTTACGCAACATACATTTAACGTTACCGGCAATTATGAAAAAGATTTCACATTTAATATTAGTCTTCTTTCCAGTAATTCTTTTAGGACAAGATTATCCAAGAATTGACACTGTTGCCTATGGCAAGGGAATTAGTCATGTGAATCATTATTTCCATTATAATGATAAAGATGAGAAGTTAATCAGTTCTTTTTGGTTCAATGATTTAGGAAAGCATTACATAACATATTCAGGATATGAAGATGATAGGCAACAAGTAACATTGTTTGAATATAAAAACCTAAATGATATATCGAGAATAAAAGGAGATTCATATACTAGTCCTAAAAATGATAGTATTACTAAAATGTTTTACAAAGCATATGAAGAATCATACAAAAATGGGAAACGTGACAACAATACTTATAATGAGTTATACAAAAAATACGCTTCAATGTATGAGGTTGTAAATCCAGAAAAATTGGAATGGGATTTAAATGATAAACTTCCGGGAGTTATCATACATAAAAATAAACTCGGACTAGATTCTTTAATAGAGTTATATGATGACTTCAATGAAGAAAGGTATTTAGATGAAAAAGTATATTTCTTTTATGATAGTAATAATAAGTTAGCGAGGAAGAAGTGGGTTGATATTAAACATCCAAATGTATTTGAATTTCAGGCATTCAAGCCAAGTACTAGTGAGTTAGACGACTCATTAAGAGTGATAACTGGAACAATTCGTGAAAAAAGATATAAATACTATAATGATTCAACAGAAATCAAATATTATGTGAATGGTATTTATACTGGTTATGAAATTGATAAATACAGCAATAATGGCTTGAAATTAGAAGAATTGGTGTTTAATGCAAAAAATGATACGCTATCTTATTTTATTAAATGTTATAGTTCGCAAAAGTTATTACAGAGCGAGACTAGAGTAAAACATAATGGCTATAATGGATTTGGATATTCATTAGATTTGGTTTGGGGAGATACAAAAAAATATAAATATGATTCTAACGGTAGACTAATAAGAATAGATGGGTATGAACGAGATGAGCATATTTCAATTGACCGATTTGAAATAATAGAAAAATAACAGCTGGTAACAATGGCTCATAAAGCATAGGCTTGCCGCAGGCGCAACACAAGCCAACGCTTCATAGCCTAGCCGTTAGCAAAAATTTAAAGAAACAGATATGAGAGAAAAAATATGGTATTATATGCTGGATAGTAAATTTCAATCCCTGTATCTAGATTATCAGGTGTCTAAGTATCAAAAGTATGACAGAAATATCAATATATTCTTAGCTCTTGCTTCTTCGAGTAGTATTGGGGCTTGGGCAATTTGGAATGAATATCAAATTATTTGGGCTATAATAATTGCAGCCGCAAATGTGGTGAATATTATTAAACCATATTTTCCTTACTCTAAATATATTAAAGAACTAAATGAAAGAGCTTTGTCAATGCAGAATCTTCATCTTGATTATGAGAGACTTTGGTATAAGTTTGATAATGACCAAGTAAATGAAGACATTGCTACCGAGAAGTTTTTTGATTTAAAAAGTAAGGGTATAACTAATTTGAGGCTTAATGATGACACTTTAGTTTTTGAAGACGATAGTATTTATAAAATAGCAGAACTAAAGATGAAATCATATGTAAAAAATAATTATAATGTTGAATATTAAATATTAGAGAAATGGGAGAGAAAATCAGAAAAAATCCGCCACCACCACCTAAATCGAATCCTCAAAAAGGGACTAGAGAAGGACTAAATGAAAGTAAAGTTCCAAGCCTTAAAAATCCACCACCACCGCCTCCAAAGAAGAAAAAGTAAAAAAAACTTTTGCTAACAAAATGTATAGTTCATAGCGGGTTAGTGGTAAATTCAAGCGGTATAGCTTTTATTGTTCTCCGCCAAATCTGCCGATTTGACTATCTTTTTAAAGGTGGCAAATTTGGCTCAGTGCGTAACTTGAATATTAGTGCTTTTAAGTCCGCTACGAAACCATACATCAATCGTTAGCAAAAATTTAGAAAAAACGCCTGCATTAACTTAAAACCTTTATTTATGAAGTATTTGAATATTTTTTTGATTTTAATTTTGGCCGGATGTGGTTTTGAGGGAAGCACTCCATATACTAATGATTTAAAGAAATTAGACCAGGAATTAACAAATCATTTTCCTAAAAGTAGTAAAGGATTACTAAGTCTTACTTCTTTTGTTGCTGATACTAATTCAATTATAAATCATAATGGTAATTATCTTATTGCTGCTTTTAAATATGAAATTATAAATGATTTTCTCAAAAAAAATGAAACTGAATTAAGCCAATATAAGATTAAAGATTCATGTCAAATAATCTTATCAAGGGATAAAGCAGATTCATTTACGGATAGTTGTTTTTGCAGCTCAATACCGATTCCGATTTTTATTGTACAACTTGACAAGTTTAATTTATTGGGTGATAATTTCGATTTAGAGAACGCAAAATTAGATGATTTAAGGTTACCAAAAGATTTTGAATATTATATTAAAGCCGAGAGTGGAATCTTTTTAGACAAACAATTATTATTTAGAGATACAAAAATGCCTGATTGTTGGACTCATGGTTATTCAAAAGGTTATGCTATTAGTAAAAAAAGAAATTTGGCAATAATTTGGATAGACTTATGGTGATTAAGAAGAAATTATAAAGCAAGACTTCAGTTTTGAATTCCTACTGACACGAGATTTTGATATAAAAACTTTTGCTAACAATGCATATAAGTCATGTGGGGTGCAGGTGATTCGCGTAGGGGTGTGATTTCAATATGTCCGCCCATTGCTTTTAAATCGGCACTTTCTTATTAATTTAGCCTATTGAAAAGCAATGAGCTAAGTGCGGTTTTGAGAGGTCGGCCTATTTCAATCCCCACACGCCTCATATGCGTATCGTTGCCAACAATACAAAACACGAATAATGAAGCAGAACTATTTCTTATATATAGCACTAATTTTAGTATTGACAATAATCGGATGTAGCAATAATGAAAAAGTAAAAAGTAATGAAAGTAGTCCGAATCAAACTGTTTTTAGAAAGAAACAGAAAAAGGATTCGATTTCATTAAAAGCCAAAGTATATATTGACACATTGGCGATTCTTGAGAGAAACAAATCTGAGGGGGAATATCAATATATTTCGGAGTATTCTTTTTCAACTGACGACTTTGGTTTCATATCTCCAAGTGAATTAAGATTAATAAGAAATGAAATATTCGCAAGGCATGGATATATCTTCAAAAGTGAAGATTTAAAAACATATTTCAATAACCAGTATTGGTATAGACCATTTTACTCAAATGTTAATCATTTACTTACTGAAATTGAGAAGGAAAATATCGCCACTTTACTAGATTGTGAAAAGAGTAATCAAGAAATTAGTCAGAAAGAACAATTCATGGTTTATGTTTCCATGATAAAGAAACAAGACTTTTCAGGGCTGTCAATATCTTTAGCTGCAAAATTCGGAGAAGCTTCCTTAATTTTATCTAGAGCAGGAGCTTATGAGCCTGAAAAAGTTATTTTTGAAAACTCAAATGATAAGATATTCATTATATATAGAGCTTTTTATGGTTGTGATGATTGCCCCGATGTATATTTAATAAGGGAATATGACAAAGATGGTAATTTTAAGACTACATATGAATTGGGGACATGGTTAGGCGATTTTAAATTTGAATCAGATAGTTTAGTAACTGCTGTTGGCAAAAGTTATGTGAGGAAATCATTTGAAGAATCTGAACCTGATGATCCTGAGGTTTTGCCTGATACAATATATTACAAAATTAGGTTAACAAATACAGATTATTTGGATATAGAAAAACGTACTGTTGGCAACAATGCATTATAAGGCATGTGGGGTGCAGTAGTTCGCGAGAGGTGGTGATTTCTATTTGTCCGCCTAATGCTTTTAAAGTCACTTTATTTGTTAAATTAGTCCCTTGTAAAAGCATTAGGCTCAGTGCGGTTTTGGAAAGGCAGTCAATTTCAATCCCCACACAGTCTCATATGCGGAACGTTGGCAACAACCTTATGCACAAAACCTGCCTAAGGAAAATAAATAATTGTATGACTACAAATAAGAAGAATAAGAAAAGAATAACCACAAGGCTGACCATTGTTTATAAGTTTATTTTACCCATTATTTTGATTGGAATTTTGATTGCTTTGAATCTCGCAATTAAAGAAGTCGCTAATAGGACAGATATACTTGTAATAAACGGTTTATGTTTGTTCTTGCTGACAATAGGGTATTTGCCAATGTCAAATATCAAAGAAATTCACATCGATTCAAAGAAGATTTATTGTTCTAATTATTTTTCGGAAAAAGAATATGAACTCAAGACAATCATTAAAGTGAAAAGATGGTTCTTTTTTCATTACCGTATCTTTCTTGAAAAGGATGGAAATATTAAGAAAATTAAATTTCTACCACTTGAATTCTTAAGTCTAACTTACTTATTTAAAAAGCCTGATTCAGTAATCATATTAGAACGAAAAATAAATTCGATAAAATGAAAAAAGGCAGTTGCCAACACGTGCTCATAAATAATTGCCGTTTAGTAGGTTATTCAAGGTTAGTAGCCCGCATTAAGTTTGGTGTAACTGGACAGGGAAGCAACCCGCAATCGGCAACTATTCATAGCGCCATACGTTGGGCACAATAATATAGACCTAGATATAATAGATGAATACTAAATTAACTATACTATTAGCATTAATTCTTTCCTGTTTCCAAGTAAAAGCGGATTTGCCGCCATGTTGGCTTGAGTATTCTATATATTCTTTAGACTCAGCTTATCGAGCAGATATTACATTTCCTAAAGAAGACTCTATAAAAACTCCAAGTGAGAAGAGATGGCAAATTAAAGTATTTGATAGCAAAAGTAATAATGCTAAGTGGGAATCTTCTTTTCTACACGGTGGCTATGGCGGAGGAATTTTATCTAATGATGGAAAACTATATGTAAACGCTGAATTTTTCATGAATTCTGAATTATCTATATTAGTAACAATTCAGACTGAAGATACTACTATATATTATTCTGCAGATGATTTTAATCTTTTAATAGATGATTTACCCTGTTCTTCTTCTAATATATTGTGGAGAAAGGATTTTTATTTAGAACCAGAAGTATATACAGACTCTACATTATTATGCATTGAGACACTAAACTCGAAACGGATAGTTATACAAGTTAGCAATGGAAGAATTCAAATTACAGAGAAAGAGCCAAGTAAAGAGAAACTTAATAATATTATTAGAGTTAAAATATTGAGTTTATCGACTGTGATATTAATTGGATTTGGAATATTCTTATTGACCTTAAACAATTTATTGCGCCATAGAATAATATATACTTATACAAAACAAGTAATAGGAAGATTATTACCTCATATAAAGAGAAAATAAATTCATGATAGATAAAGAAATTACAGTGCCCAACAATGCATTATAAGGCATGTGGGGTGCAGTGATTCTCGAGTGGTGGTGATTTCTATTTGTCCGCCCAATGCTTTTAAAGTCACTTTATTTGTTAAATTAGTCCCTTGTAAAAGCATTAGGCTCAGTGCGGTTTTGGAAGGGTAGATAATTTCAACCCCCACACAGCCTCATTTGCGAGACGTTGGTAGCCATACCTAAGCAATATCGTAATGAAATATTTAGTAATAGGAATAGTTTTAATAAGTTCAATATCAGGAATTACGAAAAATAATTTTATTGATCTTTGTGAATTTGAGATTGAGTCCAATGAATGGAATGCGTTTAAAACTCATAATGACACTCTGTTTAACCCAGGTTTTGTACCTAATCCACATATTGTAAGGCATGACTCTCATTATGTAGACAAAGATGATACCTTGAAATTAGACCTTAAAATAACAGACTTAAGTGTGGATACTTTGTCGAAAACAATAAGACTAAAGGGACTTGTTAAAGGTGGTTGGTTCGGTGGTTATAGCAGTGAAGTAATAATAATGACTGCTACGAGACAAGAAAATGAATTGCGATATAAAGAGCTTGTAAATGGAATAAGTCCTTATATGGAAAAAAAATTGCCGGAATATAGTACAACTTGTATTCGATTTGTAGACTTTGATTATGCTTATACTGATTATGGCTGGAAAGGCAGAGAATATAGAACAATGGAATGTGAGTTAAATTACAAAGACAACAATGAAGTCCTTTTTTTCGGACTTGAGCCTTGTTATGCTAGGTTGTTTGACTTGAAAAAAATCATAAAAAAGTACGGCTACCAACAATAAATAAAGGGCATAGGCTGGGAGTATAAATTTGTAAGTTTTGCTCTTTTAATAAATCCGCCGAAGCTTTTGCTTCGGCTAGTGAAAAGAATAAATTTATAACCAAAACAAAAGCTTCGGCTAAGTGGGATTTTGAAGGTTTGGTTTTTCAAATCAGCCTACGACCCCTTATTCAAAACGTTGGGCGTCATTAAAAAATATACCTAAATAATCATGAATAGAATTTTATCAATTACCGTTATCTTTTTAATCTTTATTAGTTGTAAAAACAACGACTCTAAAATTCTAAAAGAACCAAGAGTTGATAGACGAGTAGAATTGCTAAGTATTGTGTTTAGATTAGCAGATAGTCATGAATATAGTTCAAAGGCTTTTCCGCTTTATACCGAAAAAATTGAAAGCCACTTTGAAAAACATAAGAATCATGAATTAATTGAATATATAAAAGATAGTATTAGAACAAAAGGCGTTTCCTTTGGAACAGTAATGTCTATGGCAATAAATATTACGCAACCGCCAGTAATAAAGTCAATAGTTTCGTTTACAGAAAATATCCCAGAGGTGAAATGGGGAAATGAAAGTGAAACGAAGTTTCTAAAACTTCTAAACAAATTTTATATTGATACTGATTGTGAATTGTTCTTCAATGAAAATGAGGAATTATACCATGCTGCATCACAAAGGTTTATTGATATATATAATGATATAGATATTAATTGGTACAAAGAATTCTATGGTGATATTATCAACCAAGAGTTTATTATTGTTAACGCATTAGGCAATGGAGGTTGTAATTATGGCGTAAAAATGAAAGATATTGATTCCAAAGAACTTGTATATGCAATAATGGGGACTTGGACGACCGATTCGTTAGGAGTACCTATATATAAGACAAATGATTATTTCCCAATAATTATACATGAATTTAATCATTCATTTATTAACCATAACGTTGATGAATGTTTAGACATATTATCATCAAGTGGAACAATAATTTATCCGTATTTAAAAGATATATTAAAAAAACAAGCATATGGTGAATGGAAAGTTATGTACTATGAAACATTAGTAAGAGCAGCTGTTATAAAATATTTAAAAGACCATCATTATGACAAAAAAATTGTAAGTGAACAATTGACAAGTGAGATTAATAACGGATTTGTTTGGACTAAAGAATTAGTGGATGAATTAGATAAATACAGTATCAATAGAAATAAATATCCGTCATTTAAAGACTTTATGCCAGAACTAGCAGATTTCTTTAATCAAGTAGCGGAAAATATTGAGGATTCTATTCAAAAAAATAATGATAAAAGACCTTCTTTAGTAGGTGTTTTCCCTTTCAATAATGGAGATAAAAATGTTAATCATTTAACTAAAGAAATACAGATAAATTTTAATAAAGAGATTAAAGTCGATAATAAAGATAAACTGATTGTTGAGAAATCAAAAAGTTGCAATACTCCGGAAATAGAAAATATAACAATTTCAAATAATAACAAATCTATTATCCTAAAGGTTAATTTACAATCTGACCAAAACTATAAAATTATACTTAAAGCTAGTCATATAAAAGGTATAGAAGGATATAGCCCTAAGGACTTTAATAATATTGAGATAGACTTTTGTACGATTTAATAATAACGAACGCCCAACAATGGCTAATACGTAATTTGCTTGCCGCAGGCGCAACACAAGCAATCTACGCATAGCCTTCACGTTGTGTGTAATTGCCAAATTAGAAAAGGGCAACACTGTCTTTAAGTAACATGAACATTCCAAAATTAAAGGTATTTAAAAAGCATATTGAAAGTCTAGCTAGTTTAGATTTAAAAACTATGTCTTATTCTGAAGTATATAATTACCTTCAAAAGAAAATAGAATACGTACCTTATACAATTGCAAGAATTCATGCAGGTCATTATATCGAACGTGCAAGAATAAATAATAACAATGAAATATTCAATGATGAATCATCAATCTCCTATATAAAAGATCCTAGTATAATAAAACAATATGGAAGAGCTAATAAACCAAATCAATCCATGTTTTACGGTTCTGTTTGTAGTGATATGGTTCCATTGCCTAGGATTGTAAACTGCGCTGAAATTCAAGATGTACTTCGATCAAAGAATAAAAATGACATAGAAACTGATTTTCTTATTACAGTAGGCAAATGGAGAGTCATTGAAGATTTTGATGTTATTGAAATAGTATTCTTGAAGAGTTTAATAGATAGTGTTCCTGATATTAGAAGAGCTTATGAGCAACAACTTAAATATTTTTTAGACTCTATTCCACATGCAATAAAGCAAATTGAATTTTTGCTTACATTCTTTTCTGAAGAATTTTCCAAAAAAGATATATCATCCGATAAAGATTATTTAATATCGGCAGCTTATACAAATATGGCTCTTAAAATTGATGGAATAAATGGTGTGATTTATCCTAGTGTGCGTACAGATCATCTTGGATCAAATATTGCGATTACCCCAGAAACTGTTGATAATTATTTAAGGTTGGAAGAGGTTGAGATGTTCCGTGTTTATGTAAAAAAACAAAAAGTTTTTATAGATCCATTTAGAGAAGTTATTGATTTAGGTTATGAAAATTCAGATTTTAAATGGATAAATAAAAAGGGAGCTCCATCAAAATTAATAGAAGAGTATTTTAGATAATAACTACACACAACACTTAGAATATAATTAATCACGAACTGCCCAAAAAAGTCCCATCAAACCATCAGGGTGATTCATTATATTTGTTGTTGAACGGAACCGGGATAAGCGAGCCCATTGTATGGGGATTGATATGAAATGGGTCTTTCATTTATGCTTGGTAAGCATAAAACTCCAAAGTTAAAACAGAAAGTTTGGGTATAAAAATCATTAAAATAAAGAGTTAAAACCACCTCAATGTATAAATCGACAGTTGATTTAGCTCTTTTTGTTGGTTATAAGACATACCTTTCCCATTACACCAAAGGCGGCGTTTATGATATAGAGGCAGATTGAGTTGATTTTGTATTTTTTATTGAGTTGGGACTACCTCTGATAGCCGGCTTAAAAGAAGCTATACGTTGCATGGTGCCTTGTTTACATTTTGGGCATTGATCGTGAGGATGGCCAAAAAGCAGCACAAATAATTCCTGCCAAGGGATCCCTTTTTTAGATTCCGGGGAGCAAGCATTAAATATTTTCCGGATGATCTCTAAGCACAGTTTCTTTTTAGAGGAACCTAGAAACCCATAATGCCTTATTTTCATAAAAGCGGGGTATCCGCACTACTAAGCTCGTCTTCTATTAGATATTTGAAGAGGATATATTTGGTGCATGAAAAACTCAAGAAGACATACAGCCAAAGAGATGTTTGCTCATTACGAAGCATGGCAACAAGGTGATGCTCCACAAAAACAATATTGTAAAGAACATGGATTAGCTTATTCCACATTTCAGGCGTGGGGTAAAAGGCTCAAAGAAAGTAAATCTCAAGTTAAATCTGATTCGGGTTTTATTCCGGTAAATATAAAGTCAGTTCCAGAATCTGAAGAAAAAGAAGCGGTAAACCAGCTGTGCTTATTATTTCCCAACGGTATCCAGTTGCAGTGTCCGGAAACTGTTAGTCCTGATTTTTTGAAAAAACTGATAAGCCTATAAACTATGTTCGCACTATCAACAGAAAACACATTTCACCTTTACAGCCAGCCCACTGATATGCGCAAAAGCTTTGATGCATTGTCGGGACTGATTCGCAACCATCTGGACAGCAACCCCCAGAATGGAGACGTTTTTATCTTCATCAATAAGTGTCGAGATAAGATTAAGTTGCTGCATTGGCAGGGCTCCGGGTTCTTACTTTATTACAAGCGCCTGGAGAAAGGAACATTTGAGCTTCCCAGATATGACACTTCAGTGGGAAGTATTACTCTGAGCTATGCCCAAATTGTAATGATAGTAGACGGATTATCTATTAAAAACCTACAACAAAGAAAGCGATATCTGCCTCCCGAAACACCTGTAAAATAAGGTATTCCAACAAAAATATTTATCAACTCCAAACCTTAATTTTGTTGATAACAACGGTTGGTTTTTCTTTGGTAAATGCCCGTGTTTGCGTAGTTTCGAAATATGTCAAAGGAACTGGGAAACAAGGCTTCCGAGCTGGAAAAAGAAAATCAAAAGCTGAAAGGGCTCATCAACTCCATGGAGTCGGCGATGGGACAGATGCAATCCAGAATGGAGAAAATGCAGTTCCAGATTGATCAAATGAACCGCTTGCTTTATGGAACAAAACGTGAACGTTTCGTTCACGATGCTGATGACAAGCAGCTTTCTTTACCTTTTGACGTGCCCGAGGAGGCAGCACCTGAAAAAGAACAGCAGACAATAAACTATGTGCGTACAAAAGAAAAGAGGCAGCATCCCGGGCGCTTACCTTTGCCATCACACTTACCGGTAGAAGAAATTATATTGGAACCGAAGGAGGACACTTTCGGGATGAAATGCATCGGAAAAGAAGTGACCGACCAACTGGAACTGGTTCCGGCGAAGCTGTTCATCAAGCGTTATATCCGTCCCAAATACATCAAGTCAATAGACGATAACAATGTCGATTACAAAGGCGTAATGGCGGAACTCCCTGTTTTTCCAATCGAAAAAGGTATCGCCGGTCCCGGTCTACTATCTCAGGTCATCGTCGACAAGTTTGTGGATCACTTGCCTGTTTACCGTCAAATAGAGCGTTTCAAAAGGGAGAACATAAAACTTTCTTCATCTACACTCAACGGTTGGCAGGAAAGCATCAGCAATTTACTTGAACCACTATACGATGTTTTAAAGCACAGGGTACTCGCGCAAGGTTATATACAGGCCGATGAAACCCCAATTCCCGTTCTGGATAAACAGAAGAAAGGGAAAACGCACCGGGGATATTATTGGATTTATCACAGCCCTTTAGAAAAAATGGTGTTCTTCGATTATAACACCGGAAGATCCAGGGAAGGCCCGAAAAAACTTCTTGGAAACTTCAAAGGCTATCTTCAGACCGATGGCTACCAAGTATATGATCTGATTGCAGCAAAGAATCCGGATATAACCCTGGTCAATTGCATGGCCCACGCACGCCGATATTTTGAGAAAGCCTTGCCATATGATCAAAAACAAGCAGAATATGCCATGGGAATGTTCCAAAAACTCTATGCCGTGGAGCGAAAAGCCCGGGAACAGAACATGCCTCCCAAGGAACGTCACGCTCTGAGGCTTGATGAATCGTTGCCATTGATAAACGAACTGGGGAAATGGATGGTGGAAACCTATAAATCTACCAATCCCAAATCTCCGTTGGGCACGGCCACCGCATATTGCATTGAACGTTGGAATAATTTATTGGCTTATCTTAACGATGGCAATTTGGAAATAGATAATAACCTTGCCGAAAATGCTATTCGCCCAATCACACTCGGCAGGAAGAATTATCTGTTCGCTGGATCTAACCGAGGTGCAGAACGGGCAGCTATGTTCTATTCGTTCTTTGCTACATGTAAAAAGAACAATGTAAACCCCTTTGAATGGCTGAAAAAGGTGCTTGAAATAATCCCTACCTATAAGGTGAACAAACTTGCAGATCTTTTACCTCAGAATTTAAAACTATAGCTCCCAAGCGCTAAACAAATATCACACATCTTCGTCAAAAAACTATGACCTACTTAGCAGTGGGGATACAAAGCGGGCGGAAGTATATGCATGGAAAGTCTTCGCAGAAACTCAAAATAAGAAAGATGCATCACATCCACTTTATCGTTTTTGTAGTTGAGCCACGAAAAATACACATTATTATCATCCAGGCTTTTAATACGCTGGTTACTAATCGCAACTCTATGAGTATACCTAGCCAAGTATTCCAGCACTTGCTTAGAATTGTGCATGGGTAATTTAGCATATACCACCCATTTATTTTTATAAAAAGGATGCAGGTATTTACGCTCTGGTTCAAAAGTAGTTTTTAAAGTAATGGTTCCCTTATTGTGTAAGTCCATCAGGTAATCGCAAAACTTACCTCTAAAAACAGCACTTAAGGCTTTAACAGGATATAAAAACTTACCTTTACTTTTTGTATTTTTCCATTTGTTTTGAGGGGTTAAACCACCGCCCGGCACAATGCAATGTACCTGTGGATGAAAAACCAGGTTTTGTCCCCAGGTATGCAAAATGGCAATCATACCGGTTTGAGCGCCCAAATGTTTATAATCCAGAGCAAACTGTTTAATGGTATCCCATGCTGCCCTAAAGAGTACATTGTACATATCTCTGGGATGATCTATAAACAAAGGATTTAGCTGTTCGGGAACGGTAAATACCACATGAAAATATTTGATGGGTAAAAGATCCGATTCTCAATCTATCAGCCACCTTTCCTTTTTCAGACCATTACATTTAGGGCAGTGCCTGTCTCTGCAACTATTGTATGAATATTGCTCATGACCACATTCTGAGTTGTTACATTTATCCTGATGATAGCCTAGAGCAGCCGTTCTGCAATTTCCCAGGTTTGTAAACACCTTTTTCTTATGCGCATTTAAATGTCCGGCCTCAATCACACTGTGTTTATGATCCCTGATAATAGCACCAATATCAAATATGGGTTTACTATAACTCATCGTTGCAGCCTGTCTAAAGGCGAAATCATAGGGTTTGATTTTAGGTTGTTGTTAATTTGCAGGTATACCATGGTGGTTCTGATATCATCGTGCCCCATCATTTTTTGTATAGACACAATGTCAACGCCAATTGCCAACAAGTGTGAAGCAAAAGCATGTCTCAAAGAGTGAGGTGTAAAGTGCTTTTCAATGCCAGACCTATCCAGAGCATATTGAAAACCCCACTTTACAGCCTCGTCGCTATAAGGTTTACCTTTATACCTGCCATTAAATAAATATACCTGCGGTTTAAATTGATGTAAATAGTGCTTTATTTCAGGAATAAGCGATTGGGCCAAAACAGCGTATCTGTCTTTATTGCCTTTACTGTCTTTAATATAAATACGATGGTTTTTAAAATCGAGATGCTCAATTTTAAGGTTGATAATCTCACTTTTGCGCAAACCAGCCGAATAAATAACTTTTAGTAATAGTCTGTGCTTTGGACTTATGGCAGCATTAAATAATTGCAGCAGTTCTTTCCCGGTAGGGATCAAGGGTAGATACTTTGTGGCTTTAGGGTAAGGTACATCAGAAATAATATCAATGCGCTTATACACGCTTTTATACATAAAACGCAGCCCTTGTAAGTAATTTCTGATGGTAGACCGACTCAGCTTTTGATCGTTTTTAAGATACAGCAGAAACTCATATATTTCCATTTCCGAAAGCTCATCAGGTAGCTTACCGGAAAATAAGCAGAGTAGCTTAGTAGAACGCATATAATTAGCAATTGAGCTATTAGAAAAATGCGCTACTTCCATTCTTACATGCAGATTGTGCAATAATGCCTCAACACTCTTTGGTGTTGTTAAACTTTTTTTTCATCTTTAATCAGTTTATTAAAATTGAAATACAAAGATGCGGTATTTTACCGTCAAAACCTCCTTGTCTACCGACGTAGGAGGTTTAGTTCAACACGCGGTAATAGCCAATAAGGGTTTCAGTGGTTTGCGAAGGTTTGTAATCCGTTTCAACTTTTCGTGTAACTTGACAGGGAATCACTCGCACTCCCTTACTGGCCATACCACCAACGTTGTAGCACATTATCCAACCATAATTTTAAAAATATATTTAATGAAAAAGATAATTTTACTTCTAACAATTCTATTTTCAGGCATTATCTTGTTTGCTCAAAAGCAAGATAATTTATTAAAGATTAAAGGAAATGCAGTTTTATATCAAGTTCCTGAAATGATGTATGTTAATATACCAATGCATGTAACAGATTCTTTATATGAAAACTGTTCGATAAAACTTACTAAAGTACATAAGGAACTTAAAGATGCATTAATTGCAGGTGGAGTCGAAGCAAGTACTATAAAAACGGATGATTTGAATGTAGGAGAAAAAACAAAGTGGACTAAAGAAGGTCGAATCCCAGATGGTTTTCTCGGTTCTGTTTCTGTAAAAATAGAGATGAAGTATTCGTCTGATATGTTGAATAAAATCATTAATACCCTAAAAAATAATTCATTTAATTTCGGCTACAATGTAGATTTTAGACTTAGTGAAGAACAGAAACTAAAGACTCTTGAAAATGTACTTGAATGTGCAATAGATGACGCAGAAAAAAAGGCAGAAATAATTTCCAATAAATTAAATGTAAAACTTTCTGAAATATATGAAGTTAATTTTGGTTATTCATCTGGCATTTTTGACATTTTGACACCTGAGAATGATGCAGAAATTTTTATGATTGAAGAGGAAGAAGCTGAAGACGTTGAAAGTTTAAAAATGGATATAAATCCAAAGAAAGTTAGAATAGAAAAGACCATTAACGTTATTTGGAAAATAGAAAAATAACGTGCTACAGCACGGCATAAACCATGCGGGGGGGAAGGTGATTTGCGAGGAGTGGTGATTTCAATTTGTTCGCCCAATGCTTTTAAATCAACTTTTGATTATTAAATTAGTCGTTTGAAAAGCATTGGTCTTGGAGCGATGAAGGAAAGGGTGACAATTTCAATCCCTACAAGTCTTATATGTTAAGCCATTGGCGACAAGTTAAAAAAAAGCTAAACATTATGGATACTGATAATTTGTCAACAGAAGCATATAAAGCAGTCATTGTTGAAGCAGAAAAACTTGTTCATGATCTGACTATACAGTTTGGGGTATTAGCTTCTAGCTGTAAGGACGAAACAGAATATTTAAGAAAGTCAAAGCAACTTGCACAAGAGATTAAAGAGCTTGATAATGACGAATTGGAAGATTTACTTTTGGGTAATATGCCAGAAAAGGATAAATTAGAATCGACATTGAATTAAATTATCAAAAACAATAGTCCGTTAAAGTATAGTGTAAAATACTGAATGTCAGCAAAATAAGTCAATAACTTACTTGTTTAAACCCTTGATAATCAGTATCTTAATGGAGAATTCTGACAACTTCATTAAGGGTGACTATCAAGGGAAATAATATTTATAAAACACACATAGAGAGCGTGTTATCAAAAATGTCAAATATCAATAGTTGGAGAAAAGAGTTTGTAACAGAGACTCTTATCCTATTTTTATGCATAAAAGGTCGTATCAACTTTTTACAGTTGGGTCGCTTTGGTAAGCATATGGAGCAAAGATACCGACAACAATTTGAAAAACCATTTGACTTTCTAACTTTCAACAAAGAATTAACACTTTCTCAGGGAAGCGGCCGGTATGTAATTGCTTTTGATCCTTCCTACATTAGTAAATCAGGTAAACATACACCTGGTGCTGGCTATTTTTGGTCTGGTTGTGCCAACCGTGCTAAATGGGGGCTTGAAATTGGAGGCTTGGCCGCAATCGATATTGACAACCATACAGCCTTTCATTTAGAGGCGGTCCAGACAATAGCAGGTAAGGATCAGTCGCTTTCGGACTGGTATGCTGATATTATTACTGAGCGCAAAACACAGCTGCTAGAGCTATCTTCATATTTAGTGGCCGATGGATGGTTTGCAAAACGTACGTTTGTTGACCAGGTAATTAATGCCGATATGCACTTAATTAGCAGGCTAAGGGATGATGCCAATTTGAGGTACCTATATCAAGATGAGCCAACAGGCAAGCCTGGAAGACCAAAAAAATATGATGGGAAAGTTGATAACAAAAATATCGACTTGAGACACTTTAAGCTTGTGTCAAAAGGTGATCAGGCTGTAATCCACAGCGCTATTGTCTATTCCATATCCCTGAAGCGAAACATAAAGGTTGTGCATGCTCTTTATTGTAACCGGAAGGGTAAGCAGGTTTACAAACTGTATTTCTCAACAGATATCAACATGGATGCTTCTGATATCCTGCAATTTTATCAAAGCCGTTTCCAAATTGAATTTCTTTACCGTGATGGCAAACAGCATACAGGCCTAAATGATTGTCAGGCCAGAAGCAAAAACAAATTGGATTTTCACTTTAACGCTTCGCTGACATCCATTAATCTCGCCAAGGTTATCCATTGGTTGAGCATACCCAAAGAACAACGAAAATCATTTTCGATGACAGATATCAAAACAATAAATAACAATGCCTTACAGTTGAATTTATTTTTTGACAAGTTCGGTATTAACCCAAACTTGCCTAAAAATAAACACAAGGCAAGGGAACTATTATATTATGGCACCATTGCTGCTTAAAAGTTTAACGAAGTATTGAAAAATATAGGTGAGTTAAATAAAATCCCAGTTGAAAAAAGGCATTATGAGTTCTAAAGAAGTAATAAATGAAAAAGAAAAGCATCTCTTAAAAATAACAGCAGAATTTTGTAATCAATATCTTGATGATGAATATCATAAATTGAGTGAAAAGTTAATCAAGAAGTTGGGAAGAAAAAGAGATGTTCCATTTCAGCGAGGTAAATTAGAAATCTGGGCAGCATCAGTAATACATGCATTAGGATCAATTAACTTTCTATTTGATAAATCTTTTGAGCCTTATGTTTCATCAGATCAGATATGTGAGTATTTTGGTACAAAGTGCTCAACAGTTAATAATAAAGCTAAACAAATTAAGGACATATTAAAACTAGGACATTTTAATTCTGAATTTTCAACACAAGGAATGACAGAATCTAATCCATTTAGTAATATGGTTATGGTAAATGGTTTTATAGTACCTATAGATACGATACCAGAAGATTTGCAAGTAATGGTAAAAGAAGCTAGAGCTAAAGGGGAAGATATTCAATTTCATACTGAATAAAAATGCCAGCTGCCAAAAAGCCATCATAAAGTTGTCCTAGCTTTGGTGAGATTTGGTAGTTCAGATGCCGTGCCAGCAGCAAAACTTGGAAAGCGAATATGCCACACGCCAATCGGGCCACTGCATATGGGCACACGGTAGATTTTATTGCTAGCGAACATTCTACAAGTAATGAAACAGAAATTAAATAGACCATACGACTTAATTGAGAATAAAACCTTTCGATTCATTTTGGTATTTGGAGGGAGTATTTTCGGCATGATATTTATTTTGATATTTGAACCATATGGCTTATATAATCTTTCAATTCACGAAAAACTGAGAGCAATTGGATTTTATTTTGGTGCGGGATTAATACCAATGATACTTCAATTTTATGTTTTTCAGGATATCATTATAAAAAGGTATACAATATTAAATACTGTTCTTTGGATACTTTTATCTTCTATCTTACTTAGTATTTCAGGAGGAATAGTAAATTCAATGTTATTCAATGATGGCAAATATATCATTTTTAGCATCCTATTCTTTTTATGGGTCATTCCATCAATTCAAGTTATACCAATGACTATATTTATATTAATTCATTATAACTGGTCACTAAAGAAACATTTAAGACTTGCTGTTAAGGTAAATACTGCTTTAAAGCAAGTGAACAATACTCAAACATCCATTGAAAAAGTTGTAGAAATTAATTCAGACAATAAAAATGAAAGCTTAATAGTTTCACTTGATTCACTACTTTTTATTGTCTCAGTGGATAATTACATTGAAGTTAATCTATCTGAAAATGGTAGCTTAAACAAAAAGCTTGTAAGATATTCCTTAATGAGAGTGGAACAGGAGAATATGAAAATAGATGAATTATTTCGTTGTCATAAAAGCTATATAGTAAATAAAAACAAAATCGAATCAATACTTGGAAATGCGGCTGGATATAAGTTGAAATTAACCGACTATGGTAAACAAATTCCTGTTTCGAGAAAATGGAGCAAAGAAATCCTAAACACCTTAATTAACTAAAGTTTGTAGTTCATACCAATTTCTTTCAATTCACACCTAATATTTGTTGCCTGGCAAAATGACCATTATTCTTGTACATCATTAATTTTAATAAACGAATAAAATGAAAACAAGATTAGTTTTAGCATTAATAATTCTGCAGGTTACTACAATTACATCTGTAAGTGCGTGTACAACTTTTGTCCTGAAAAATCATGACCAAATCATTTACGGTAGGAGCTTTGATTTTGATATTGGAAGCGGATTTATTGTAAATAACAAACGAGGAATTCAAAAAAGTGCCTTTGTACAAGATGGAAGTAATGCGATGAAATGGACATCTAAATATGGAAGTATTACTTTTAATCAGGTGGGTATGGAGTTACCCTACGGAGGTATGAATGAAAGTGGATTAGTAATAGCACAAATGTATTATGGCAAATCTCAGTACCCTTCAAAAGATCATCGCAAAGAAATTTCGGTACTGCAATGGATTCAATATCAGCTTGATGTTTCTGGTTCCGTTGACGAAATAATTGCCAGTGATAGTATTCTCCGTATTTCGAATGAAATGCCTGTTGGAATTCACGTTTTAGTATGTGATTCTAATGGAAAAGCAGCTTCAATAGCTTTTATCGATGGCGAAATGGTGTGTTGGAAGGGTGAGGAATTGCCAATCCCTTTAATGAATAATAATAGTTATGAGGAATCAATATCATACTTAAAACAATTTGACATTATGGGGGGTAATGAAGAAATTACATGGAATAATGCCAATGATATAACATCATGGTCACATGATAATACTTTACCAATCAACCAGCTTTTTGCTACAGCAGCCCAAAAGATGAAATCCGTTTCAGGTAATTCAGATTTAATAGAAAGTGGATTTGAAGTTCTTAAATCAGTTACATTAGGCAGCCATACAAAGTGGAGCACTGTTTTTGATATCACAAACGGTTTGATATATTTCAAGAATCAAGAAAGAAAAGAGATTATTTCATTGGATATGAGCGATTTTGACTTTAACAATAAAACGCAATCTATCATATTGGATATTCAATCTGCAACATCTGAAAATACAATGTCCCAATTTGTTCCTTATACAACAGAAATAAATCGAAAATATACATATGATGCAATAATACCTCTGATGGAGAGCGGATTCATACCATTTCAATTACCTAAAGAGATAATTGAAGTTCAAATAATATTACCCGAACAATTTAAAAAGATAGACTGATAGAAAGCAACTAAAACCTAACAATGTGTATAATTCATAAGGGTTTCAGAGGTAAGCAAGCGTTTTCACCTGCATCAAATTTGGGTGGTAACTTGAAAGTTTTGAAGCCCGCAATCCCTTACTAAATCATACACTCAACGTGTATGCTAAGAGAAGAAGGCCATTTGTAAGGTAACTTCTTTGTAAGCCGAAAGCATTGGGAAGTAGTCAAGCTAACGAAATTTGCTAATGATTTATTCATTAGGGTTTAATCATTAAAGTATTCATGAAGATAAATCTTTTCAGAAGGTGCAAGTCCATCTCATCCAAAGCCCGTAAGCAGGATGAAAGCGAACCGATTGGGTGATTCCGTGAGGATAGCAGAAGAGTAGTCGGCAAGCGAGTATATAGGCCGTGTTATTCAGCCCCGAATCGACCGAATGGGAGTTCATGACTGCCTTTGAAGTAGAACCTTTGTGAATAAAGTATATTTATTTGATAAACGTATTCTACAATTGATTGAAAGATGGCTAAAAGCAGGTGTTGTAGATGGCTAAAAGCTTGCAAATAAGCAAACGTGGCACGCCGCAAGGAAATATTATTTCACCATTGCTTTGTAATGTATATATGCATTATGCATTGGATAAATGGTTACATGAAATAGTACGTCCCTTGCTTAAAGGCGAAATATTTTTGATACGTTATGCCGATGATTTTATCATTGGATTTGAGTATGCAGAAGATGCTCAGCGGGTAAATAACACACTACCCAAGCGAATGAATAAATATGGATTAACCATTCATGCAGAAAAGAGTAAGCTCATTAGATTTTCACCAGAAGGAAAAACTAAACCACCCACCTTTGATTTTCTAGGATTTACACATTATTGGAGCAAAAGCCAAAGAGGCAATTGGGTAGTGAAGCGAAAAACACGTCAAAAGAAAATGCAGGCCATCCTTCAAAACATAAAGGATACTTGCAGGATACCTAAACACGAGAAGCTAAAAGATCAGAGTAAAATACTAAGATCTAAACTTCGGGGATTGTATCAATATTTTGGCATCAGAGGTAACTTCGTTAGTCTAAAGCGAATATATCAAATAACACTATATGCTTGGTTTAAATGGCTTAACCGAAGGAGTCAACGCAAAAGCTACACGTGGAAAGGGTACTGGGAGTTATTGAAATATTTTAAGCTCCCGAAACCTAGAATAATTCATTATAATGTTTAAATTCATGCACCAGATAATTAAACATATTAACTGAGGAGCCGGATACGGGAATTCTGTACGTCCGGATCTGCGGGGGGATAGGTGGAGTAATCCACTATTCTATCCCGATTGTACGCAAGTAAGGACAACACTTGCTATAATGACACATTATGACATAATAGATTGACGTAAAAATGACGTAAAGATTTGAATAGATTTGATATATAAAACCTTTAAAATTGTCACTAATAAAATTTGAATGAAAGAAAATGATTTTGGAAATAAGTTGATTCAAGCCAGACAGGCAAAAGGATGGACTCAAATGGATTTAGCTGAAAAGTCGCATATCTCACTAAGGACTATTCAACGAGTTGAATCTGGACAAGTTAATCCTAGAGCTTTTACGGTAAAGCAACTTTCTGAAATTATTGGATTGGATTTTTTTGAAATACTAGAAAACTCCGGAGACAGTAAAACAAAGATTCGGCATTCAGATTTTAACGTGTTAAAATATATACTTTGGCACATAACTGATTTGTTTAATTTAAAAACTAATACAATGAAAAAGGTGACAATTTTATCGTCGATTATGATAATAACAGTAATTAGCTTATTTAGTGTTATTACAGACTCCAATGCTCAAGATGTAAGAGGTTTTGATAGAAAGGATTACATACAAACAAATAGTAGAGGGATTATTTACCTAATACCTCGGGGACAAAAGACTGTTCTTTCAAATATGAAGGACACAGCTGACCTGAGAGTTGCAAACGATTTGATTCAGGAATACAAAGGAAGTATCTTTCTAAACAACACTTTTATGGGACGGGTATTAGAAGGTGATACTGTAAAATACAATGAAGGAAACCTCGAAATAGTTGATTCCTATTTTCTACAGACTTCTTCTTATAGGAAAGATTTGTTCTATTTATTTCCGAAAGGACAACAAATAAAGAATATGTCATTAAATGAAGGGACTGAAAGCTTTCATTTTTCAGACCATATATTGCAGGAGAGAAACAACAAGATTTATGTAGATAAAAAACTGGTTGGAAAAATTGAATCTGGAGATACAGTTGTTTATAGAGATGGAAAAACAAGAATATTGAGATAAAGGCCAGCGTACAACACTTAGAATATAATTAATCACGAACGGCCAAAAACTGTCCCATCAAACCATCAGGGTGATTCATTATATTTGTTGTTGAACGGAACCGGGATAAGCGAGCCCATTGTATGGGGATTGATATGAAATGGGTCTTTTATTTATGCTTGGTAAGCATAAAACTCCAAAGTTAAAACAGAAAGTTTGGGTAAAAAAATCATTAAAATAAAGAGTTAAAACCACCTCAATGTATAAATCGACAGTTTTTCTGGTTCTTTTTGTTGGTTATAAGACATACTTTTTCCATTATGCCTACTGGGCATTTATTATATAGAGCAGGTAAGGAGTGTTTTAACAGTTTTTTGTGTGATAGGACTGCCCCTGATAGTTGGTTTATAAGAAGCAATGCGATGCATAGTTCCACACTTACATTTTGGGCATTGATCGTGAGGATGACCAACAAGTAAAATAATCAACTCTTGCCAAGGAATAACTTTTTTAGATTCCTGAGCGGGAGTATATGTAGCAATGACACAGAATTCAAATATTATAATGTCAATAGAAATACCAGTGCCCAACAATAAATAAATTCCATAGGCTCATATTTTCTATATAAATAAATGAGTCTTTTATATTGGATAAATCCAACAGTTGATTCGCATATAAATGATAGAAAGAATAGAAATAATTATACTTTTACGACCGGTTTATGAATAGTAAGCCGGTTGTAATTTTTTAAGCTTATGAAGAATATTTTATATACAACATTGTTTGTTTTTACTTTATTTGTTGTTGGTACATTTGATGCCGAGGCAAAAAGAGTAAGGGGATATATCATTACCAATGAAAATGATACTTTGCAAGGTTATCTTAGTATATATAACACTACCGTTAGAACATTGACAATTTCGTTTACCAAAAGGGTATTTAATGCAGAGATGGCATTTGTGGAAGCTCCTTTTAAACAAGAAAGACATGGACTATATAAAATATACAAACCAGATGAGTTAAAAGAATATGGATTTACCTATAAAGGAGTTCCATACAAGTTTAAATCGTTTATAGTAAAATCAAATACCTTTCTTTTAAAAGAAAGAAACAAGAAACACTTTTTGCTTTTGGTAGAAAAGCAAAATGGACGTGAAATATATAAGCATCAGAAACATCGTTATGATGATGTTATGAATCAACTTATTCCGTATTATGTCTTTTATGTGGTAGGAGATAAAGGTGAATTAATCAAAGTGGAATAGTAATTAAAATTAATCTAAAAGCTAACTACCAAAACCTTACTATGAGACAAATATTTATCATTGCTTTAATAATCCTTTCTTTTCAAAATAGTTTTTCACAAGGGTATTATGAACCCCAAAACAGGACTGGAATTAAAATTATGCCTTTTTCATTGATTGATAATAATCCTCGCCTTAGATTGGGATGGGAGTATGTTTCAAATGATAGAATTGCTGTTAGTATTGATTTGGGGGTAGGAAATAATATTATCAATCACAACAGATTAAAAGATACTAAATGGGGACAGGATTATTCGTTGATTGAAGTCAGACCCGAAATTAAATACCTGTTTAAAAACAGAAAGTATTTTTATTTCTATAATTCAATAGAATGCTTTTATATCAATATGAAAGATGTTCTTGAATCTGATAGCTATCAATTGGAAAATTCAAATACATGGATTTCATATGACAAGGCTAGGTTTAGTAAGCAAAAATATGGAGTTCACTTTAAAGTCGGAATTAACATTATTGCTTACGACAGATTTAATTTTGATTTTTATGGAGGTCTGGGTGTCGCCCAAAGAGTGATCTCTTATCGTAATGTAATTAAACCGGTTGAAGATTATGATGATAATTGGTTTAGTGAAGATTGGTTTGGAGAATCTTATGATCATGAGGGAAAGTCGGTATTTGTAAATTTATCATTAGGTGTTAAATTCGGATATACTTTTGGGAGTGATCATAAAACCAAAAAGTGACGTAGTATGCTAACTTAAAACCATCTGATATGCTGAAATATTATTCTTTGTTATGTATTGTTATATCAATATCTGTTTCTGTACAAGCACAGAAAACAGAGAAAGGAAAAGCTTCCTATTATTCTGATAAATTCGAAGGAAGAAAAACTGCCAGTGGAGAACCATATCATGCAAACCTTAAAACTGCAGCACATCGTACATTACCATTCGGAACAATGGTAAAGGTCACTAATTTAAAAAACAATAAAAGTGTTGTAGTTCATATTAATGACCGTGGTCCATTTTCCAAGGGCAGAATTATCGACCTTTCAAAAAGTGCCATGAAAGCAATTGATGGAATAAATGATGGAGTTATTGATGTTAAAATTGAGATTCAAAAAGAGAAATGAATTTCAACACATGTTCAGTATTTTGGAAACACACTTTAACCCTTCACCTTTCTGCCTTTAACCCGGATTATGTATTAGAATTTCGTAATGAACATTGAAAGTACCATAAAACAAGGCTTTACTGAAACGAGGCATAGCATCGTTCTGGTGAGTTGAAGTGAAATAACGAAGTGTCTTGTTTTGAAGTAATTTCAATGTGTAATAGATGGTCTTATGCATATTGCGGGTTTAACCTTGTTCAAACCACTCATTTGATAAATCTATAACAGTTCCATTTTCTTCCATATTCACGTAAGGTACTTCAGCCCATAATGCATCAGGGTAATATGTTTTCATTAGTTTTTTTATCGTTTTAGCAGAGTCTTCTGTAATCTCAGGTTCGGTAACTGGATAATGATTGTAAATAACTCCATAAACATTTACCCCTCTTTTTTGCATTACTTCTAAAGACAAAATTGTGTGATTGATTGATCCTAATTTGCCGGAAGTTACCAGAACAACAGGGAAGTCATTTTGCTGAATAAAATCCACAACCATAGAATCTTCATTTAAAGGAACCATTAGACCACCCACACCTTCTAAAAGAACTGTGTTGTATTGCATTTCAATTTCTCTGACAGCCTGCATTATTTTGTCTTCATCTATTCGCTCACATTCCATACTTGCGGCCAAGTGAGGAGAGGCTGGGAATTTAAATAAATACGGACAAGTCTCTCCATTTTTATCTTCGGGCAATAAAGGCATTTCCATTATTTTACGGTGTGTTTCAATATCTTCAGAATATTGAGAGCATCCGGTTTGAGCCATCTTCATGGTAATGATATTTTCGCCCCTGTTTTTGAGTGTTTTTGCTAAAAGTCCTGTTACTACAGATTTACCTGCATCTGTATCAATAGCAGTTATAAAATATGTTGACATGGTTTACTTTTTTTTAAGAATGAGAATAAAAGGGTGATAGGTTAGTGGGAAGCCTTCTTCGTTCTGGTATTGTTGATAGCCAGTAGAAAAGGTTTCTAAATCTTTTTTGGTCCACTTGGTGCTCGAAACTCCATTAACACCAGTATGACGCATATGTTTTAGAACTTCTAAAGGTGTGTTAAACCAAAGTTTGTTGTACCAACTTTTTTGGTTGATAATTTTAAAATATTTACTGGCTTTAATAATCACATCTTGTATACTTTGGTAGTCAATTCCTTTTCCGGTTATAGTTTTTATTTCATTAAAATTATCCGTTCCGAAAGATGATAAAGCAAAATATCCATCAGATTTAAGTAAAGATGAGGTGTGTTCAAAGAAATGATCTAAATCCCGAATCCATTGAATTGTTGCTCCAGACCAAATCACATCTTGTTTGTTTTTGATTGACAATTGCTGTGCATCTCCTTGTATAAATTCAAAAGAAGCTTGTTGTTGTTTGGAGATAATATTATTGATAATTGGCTCAACTTCATTTACTAAATCGTTAGCATTATAATTTAAAAAGGAAAAGTGCTTTACTATTTCACGAGTTAACAATCCGGTTCCACAACCTATTTCAAGTATATTTTGGCAAATAGTACTTATTTCTGGCAAAGCCAAAGATACTAGTTTTTGAGCCATTTGTTGCTGAACAATAGCATGATTATTATAAGTTTTTGATGCTGACCTAAACCTTCTTTGTAAAAGGTTTTTGTCAAAAGTTTGTTTTGCGAGTTCTGTATATATCATAAAATATATGGTTATGCTATTTTAAAATATCACTCCACTTATTCCATTTGTAGAAACAAAAGTGAGGTTCGTTAATTTCTTGAATTTCAATTTTATCTTTCCAATACGATCTTTGGTTTTCTGGGTTAAAAATCAGATCGTTTGTGCCAATAAAGGTTTTCTGAAAGATTAAATGATCTGAAACATTTAAGTTAAAATGTTGAATCAAAGCACCAAGTTCTTCCTTTTGATTTTCAAATGCTCGTTGTGGTTTTTTGATTTCAAATTTTTTCCAGGCTTCATTTCCACCAAGCATTCTTCGCTGAAACTTCATTAGATTGCGTTCTGATAAATAATCGTAAGTTCCCTGAACAATAGATTTATCAATTCCAAACTGATCGTGTATTGGATTTGGCGTTCCATTAATGGCAATGGCTTGATATACTTTTAACTCATATTTTTCTGATATAAATTGTGCCACCCATACACCAAACGACCATGCTATAATTGAAATTTGTGCATACTTCGTCAGCTCTTCTAAAACCTCTTTATCAAGATGTAAGGTTGTGTAATCATAAATCATTAGCACGTTGTTGTTACCTGACTCAAGATGTTTGAATTGGTTTTCGTCGCATCCCCATCCATTAAAAAACAGGATGAGATTGTAGTTGTTCTGATGGTTAATCCATTTGAATTTCATGATAAATGATGCTTATGTACTAAATAAGATTTAATCTCGTCAATAAATTGTTTTAAGAGATGAGGTTTTAAATTAGCAGTTAATGAAATCCTCAGGCGAGCAGTGCCTTTGGGTACTGTTGGTGGACGAATTGGGAAAACTAAATATCCTTTGGCTTGAAGATGTTCTGCTAAGGTTACTGCTATTTTATTTTCACCAACAATAATTGGAATAATATAACTATGTGATACATTAAACCCCAAATCATTAATGTTTTGATTGCATTGCGTAGACAGACTTTTTAATTGTTGTCTATAAGCAAAAAAATCTGGCATTTTATCAATAATAAATTTGCTCCATGCCATATTAACCGATGGTAAGGCGGTTGTAAATATCAAAGTGCGAGCTTTATTGATTAAAACCTGTCCCAGTGTATTATTTAAAATAGCAAAAGCCCCAACAGAAGCCATAGCCTTTCCCATGGTTCCAATTATAATATCAATACCATTGACTACACCTTGCTCTTCGCATAAACCTAATCCGGTTTTGCCCAGAGCACCTACACCATGAGCTTCATCGATATACAAAATAGCATTGTATTTTTCTTTTAGATTAATTAGTCGTTTTAGGTTAATTGCATCGCCATCCATACTGAATATCGATTCGCTGACAATAAATACTTTATCGTACTGATGACGACGTTTTTCAAGAATCGTTTCCAAATGTTCATAATCAGCATGGCGATAGCGAACATGATCTGCATTACTTAAGCGAATACCATCAATAATGCTGGCATGGCAAAGCTTATCAGATAGTATTAAATCTGTTTTTTCGCTTAGAGCAGGAAGAATGCCTGTATTAGCATGATAGCCACTATTAAAAAAAAGGCCCGACTCACTTTTATACCAGTTTTTTATGGATGCCTCCGTTTCTTCGTAAAGATTTGTATTGCCTGTAAGTAAACGGGAAGAGCCACTTCCAAATGATAGCCAATGCGGATTTGAAACCATATGATTCATAAATTCCTTTTGCAGTTCGATGTTAGTTGCTAAACCCAGGTAATCATTGGATGACAAATTGAGCATTTTTTGTCCTTTAAAACAACAATAACCATCCGTGTCATATTCTATCGATTTTAGAGTGCGAGTTAAATCCTGCTCTTTTAAATGATGTAAGATGTTTTTAAATCGATCCATTTTTTAGAGGTTTACTTCAGTTACAACTTCCATGGTTTCATAAATAACCTGATACATAGCCGTGCACAGTTTGTTTAATTCATTATCTGTAATGATAAAAGGAGGCATTAGATAAACCAGCTTTCCAAAGGGACGAATCCATACACCTTTGTCAACAAATGCTTTTTGAATGATGGCCATATCAACAGGCTTTGTTAATTCAACCACACCAATAGCACCCAAACATCTTACCTCATTAACAACTTCAAGTTCTTTACAAAATGCTAAACCCTCACTCAACTTTGATTCGATATGCTTAACCTTCGTTTGCCATTCACTTTGAAGTAATAAATCGATGCTGGCATTTGCCGTTGCACATGCTAATGGATTTCCCATAAATGTAGGGCCATGCATAAATACTCCCGGATTCCCATTGCTTATTGTGTTGGCCACATCATTAGTAGCTAGCGTGGCAGCAAAACTCATGTATCCTCCGGTAATGGCTTTTCCTAAACACATAATGTCAGGAGAGATATTTGCATAATTACATGCAAATAACGCTCCCGTTCTTCCGAAGCCCGTAGCAATTTCGTCTGCAATCAGAAGTACATTATATTCGTTACATAACTCTCGTACAGCTTTTAAATATTGTGACGAATAAAACCACATGCCACCTGCACCCTGTACGATGGGTTCAAGAATAAAAGCAGCCAATTCGTTATGGTGATTTTTAAAAAGATGGGTTAATGCCTTTATATCATCCTGATTTAAATTTTCATTAAAACGACTGGTTGGTTGATCAATGAAAAAATGGATGGGCAATCGTCCGTTAAAAATATTATGCATCCCAGTATCCGGATCACAGACCGACATTGCATGCCAGGTATCCCCATGGTAGCCATTTCTGATGGTGGCAAATTTTACTTTTTGATGCTCGTCTTTGCTATACCAGTATTGTAAGGCCATTTTCATGGATACTTCAACAGCTACCGAACCACTGTCGCTAAAAAATACTTTTTGCAATGGTTCAGGAGTAATGTTAATTAGTTTTTGAGCCAGTTCAACAGCCGGATTATGTGTGAATCCTCCAAACATAATATGCGACATGTTTTTTAACTGCTTTTCAATAGCATGGTTTAATACCGGATGGTTGTATCCATGTACCGCAGCCCACCACGATGACATGCCATCAGTTAAAACTTCGCCTGTGGATAAGTGTATGGTGCATCTTTCTGCTTTATCAACCATATACACGGGTAGAGGATCTGTGGTTGATGTATATGGATGCCAAATATGTTCTTTGTCGTATTGTAATAATTCAGGGGTGTTCATTTTTTAAATTTTATATGCGTTACGTTAATCAACTCTCCTATTTTTTTAAAAGGAGGAGAGGGGAGATGGTTTTTATTACTTCAGCACAAGTTTTTTGCATTTTATAAGAATTGGTTTAAAACCACCTTCCGCTTCGTACCTCACTGGACTCCTCCTTGTTAAAGAGAAGAGTTGATTTGCATGGTGCTAAATATTAGCGGTATCTTTCACATTTTCGTTTACTATGGAAAAACCGGCCTTTGTAAAAATTTCTTTATCCTGATTGATGTTACTACCAATGGTTGTTAAAAAATCGCCTACCAATGCTGCGTTAACCCCTGCGGCAAGCGCTTTTTCCTGAATGTGGGCAAAAAGATTTCTACCCGCAGCCATTCTTATTTTCGCTTTGGGATTGATAAAACGGAATAAAGCAAAAGTGGTTAGTATCTCTTCATCGCTTAATTTTTTCATCCCTTCTAATTGTGTACCCTTTATTGGGGTAAGTACATTAATTGGGATAGATAGAATATTCAACTGTCTTAATGTAAATGCCATTTCAATTCTTTGCTCAGGTGTTTCTCCCATACCAATGATGCCACCGGAACATAGCTCCATACCAATAGCTTGTGCCTGTTTAATAGTTTGTATTTTTTCTTCCATGGTATGAGAACTTACCAATTCAGAAAAAAAGGAGGGAGCTGTTTCAATATTGCAATGATAGTGTTCAACTCCTGATTCTTTAAGTTTTTGAAGTTGTTCTTTCTTTAACAATCCCATCGAAGCACACAGACGAATAGAAGTGTTTCTTTTAATACTTTTGTATACACCACATAATTTATCCAAATTATGATTTGAAATAGCACGTCCACTTGTAACCAGCGAAAATTTATGTACTCCCTTTTCGGCATTGCTTTCGGCCATTTCTTCAGCTTCTTTTAAATCTACCAATTCATACTCTTCAATATTTGTTTTATGAAAAGCCGACTGAGAGCACCATTTGCAATCTTCGCTACATTTACCCGAACGTGCATTTAAAATGCTACACATATCCATCGCATTGCCGTGGTTATGAATTCTTATTTCATTCGAAGCAGCATATAATTCCTCTTTATTAGGCCAGTTCAGTAAGGCTTTTGCCTCTAGTTGGTCAATTGATTCTCCGTTTAGTACTTTTTGTTTTAATAGCTCTACCATAATGCAAAAAAAAAGCCGCTAACAGAATTTACATTCCATTAGCGGCCAGTTATATTGTTAATACTAAAAATTACACTTTGTCCATAAACACCAGGAGTTGATGTAACAATAGGAATTAGTTGCAACAATTCTTCTTCCGTGCAATCCTCATTTTCATCCTTGACTTCTTTTTCATCACATATACGAAGAATATCGTCAATGTGTTCAATTACATTTCCAATCCATTGCGTTAACGAAATTGCCAAACTCCCGATATGAACCACCTTACCAATACTACAAAACGCAGCGTAGCCTTTGTTACTCCATTGCGTAAAATGAAGTCTGTTTTGCTTGATATTTAATTTATTGTGATTCATCGTTTGCAAAACTACGATAAAAAAGAATGTTGATTTAAATTTATTATGGTGTTTTTGAACAGGTTTTGAAAATCCTTCCACCTTGTTCCTTTCTCCTTGTTCCCTTATTGAATCACCCCCACATACCCATCTCCACTATCTTTAAGTTCAAAAATACTTTTCGGATAAAGACCTTCCTCATACCTGTGTGAAACATAAATAATGGCAGTATTGCTCTCTGCTGCAATTTTTTGAATCAATTGAACCATTACTGATGCACTATAGTCATTTAACCCGGTTGAGGGTTCATCTAAAATAAGTAAGGGCGGATGTTTAATCATGGCTCGGGCAATCATTACCAGTCTTTGGTTAACTTGAGATAAACGATTAAAACGTTCGTTAGCTTTGTCGGCTAATCCTAAAAGAAGAAGCCATTTATTGGCTAATTTTTTTTGCAGATCGGTAGGTTTTAAATATAAGCCTACACTGTCAACTAACCCAGAAATAACCATTTGCTCAACAGATTGACTGCTATAAAAGCGCTCTGTTATAGAAGGCGTAAAATAGCCTATCTTTTCTTTGATGTCCCAAACACTTTCGCCAGTACCTTTTTTAGTTCCAAATAAATAAATGGGCTGACCAAATGCCTTTGGATTATCGCCAAAAATCATACTCAGCATCGTTGTTTTTCCAGATCCATTAGGACCTACTAAATGCCAAAAATCGCCAGGGCAAACTTTCCAGTAAATATCTTTTATAATGCTTCGTTCTTCGTAGCTAACACTTACTCCATTAAACTCAACCAAAACCTCAGGAATATTTTTAAAAGGTTTTAGTGGAGCAGGGATACTGCTATGTAAAAACGCCTTTTCTTTATGAAGATGAAGCTGCTCAAATTCTTCTTTGGTGTAGATTTTTGAATGTGTTTCGTTTTCAATAAATAACACTTCAGAAATAAATGGCATAATATCATTATGGCGCTTAAAAATCTGCACTATAGGAGTGTGTTCTGCGATAAGTGTCAGGTCATTTTTTAAAGCTTCAACCGATTGGATATCGAGGCAATCAAAAGGATTATCAAGAATAATGAATTCAGGCTTCAGACTCATTAAGTATTTTAATAATGCCTTTTTTTGTTCACCACTACTAAAAGTTCTGATACTTCTGTTTGGGTCACCGGATAATACAAATTGATCGTGCGTCACCTCTTCATCAATCAATTTATCAAGTGTAATATTCGAAAAAAGTATTCCTGGCTTTCCTTCCAGTGCTTTAATTTCTCCGGCTCCCTTAATTAAACTTTGTATGTATTTCCCTTTCATCGAAAGAGAGTTCCCTTCTATAGCGTAGTGTTTTAAACTCATCGTAATCTTTATTATGAAGCAAAGATATACAATGTTATATTGCCTGAATTGTACAAAACCTTTCAATTATTGTAAGTTTTATCGTGTTGTTTCCATAAAAACAATCTCCTACATTAAATACCTAATGCCGGAGACTAAGTTTATTGAAGAGTTTTGATTAAACCATACCTTAAACTGCTTGTTACAACGGTAACATCAGGTTCTACTACCGTAACATGCATTTCCGGTTGGTAACATACAATTCTACCACCGTAACATGCATTTCCGGACGGTAACATGCAGTTTTACCTCCGTAACATTGGTTTCCGGATGGTAACATGCAGTTTTACCACCGTAACATGTATTTCCGGACGGTAAAATACAGTTATACCTCCGTAACATTTAGTTCTACCTCGGTAACTTGAAGTTTTCTATTGTTGTTTTTTTCTTTCCATAGAAAAGACGCCATTTTATTATTGGTTATATCTGATTTGTTATATAGTATCAAAAAAGTAGTTGTATTTATGAATATTTTGGGGTTGAGGTTTAAAAAAGCTTATGAAAATGCAATAGTTTGTATAAAATAGATGAGGTTATTTGAAAAAATAATAATTTTGAAGCTCAATTTAAAAATAGTCATTATGAATTATCTGGAGTCGGCAGTTGTATTAAAAAAATTAATCGCACATACTAATCATAAATTGTTACAAATTAATAACAAAGAAATAGTTGAGCCTAACTTAATGATGATTCGTACTAATTTTGGTAAAGAGGTTGAAATTAAAATGGATGCTTTTACCAATGAGTTTGTTAAAAAACAATTGGGACAATATGAATCTGAAGCCTTTGTTGTAACCGATTTTGTATCAACAATGCAAGAAGGGAGGGAGTTAACCTATTTTCTTTATAAAGGTTATCATCAGTTGTTTCATATGGGATTGGTATTTTTTCAATTGGTAAATAAAGAAACTTTGGCTCCAATTGGTAAACTAGATTTTAGTAACATTGAAGACAATATTTTTTATCAGGTTACGAGTCCCAATTTTGAAGAAAGCTCATGTAATGCTATTGAAACCAAAGAAACAACAGTAAAAAATCCGGCTATTGCATTTTTAATTGGTAATATGAATGAAGAACGATTGTTGTTTGATATCAACCGATTGATTTACGAAACGGCCAACAACGTTCAAAAACATAAAAACCGTCATTTTAAAATTCACCTTCAGATTAGCAAATTTGGAGGCAAACCTTCAGCAGATTTTCTTCAGAAGATTGAGGAGATCAAAGCCGAGGTAGATCAATTTATAAAACCCGCATATCCTAATTCTACATTTATTTTCGATTTGGAAAATTAACTTATTAATCTAAACATTATTTTAACTTATTATCTTTCATTCTATTGAATATTTACATCAATTTTTCCCAATTTTGCCATTTCAAAATTGAAATATTGAAATGATATGGCAGAGGGAAAAATTATGAACCTGGAAGAGTTACATTTTCTTGGAATTAAGGTAGTTTATAAAGATTTAATAGATAAAGGTTACGAGGTTTTAAATGTGAGAAAAGAGTTGGATGTGAATCCTCAAATTCTTGCTAAAAAAGAGGATCAATTCCACATGGTATTAGTAAAAACGGGCTACTATCCAGAAATGGGAATTATTCTTCCGGATGTTATTGAACAAGTTAAAGAATTAGGTAAAAAGCATAATTCAGAATGTTGGTACGCCAGCGTAGGCATTGCCAATGCAAATGGAACTACCGAAGAAGAAATGGCAAAACCTGTGGTTGATGGTGAGTATTATATCAATTATCAAGGCTTAATACCTTTCCCTAAAGATGCTTCTGCATACACAAATTCTAAAGAATAGCGCTTTATGCAACAGTTAAAAGGATTTTTGGATTTCTTAAAAAAAAATAGAATCATCATTTATGTAATGTTGGGTTTAGCATTAACCATGCAGGTTTGTAGCATTGCTAATCCTGTTTCGGAACAAGGGGAAGCTGTTTATTCTGATCATTCAGTTTCTCAATATGCTGAACAACCAATACAACAACCAGAAGTAAGTAAAAAACCACAGAATTTTAATTTAAATTCATTGTGGGTGATGTTATTCGTAACCTTAGTATTTTATGTAGCAAAAAGAAAAGGTTGGTTACAGAAAATAATGCCACAGTTGGTAATATTTAGAGTAGGTCATTATAAAGTGAAATCCAACGGAAATTTGGCACTTCGTGTTTTTATCATCAACCAAACAAAGCGCGACATTACTTTTAATGCACCCAGTATTCAGTTTTATAAAGGTTCTTCCAAAAGAGAATTTGCTATTAAAAATATTGGCGGTCAAAATTATTTTCCATTAACATTAATGCCAGGTACTGGCCATAAATTTACTATTGATGCGCAAAAGTTTTATAATAATGTTGATGGACTAAACGAGTACAAAACTATTTCAATGCAAATATGTACCAATACAGGTAAATGTTATAAAAGTATTAAATGGCCGGCTTCTTTAGCTTTTAGAAAATTGTAAACAGAAAAAGATTACGATCAATGAAGTTTTTTTTAAAAGATCAATGGAAAAAATATACTAAAAGAAAGTCCAAAGGCGGAATAGTGCTGGACTTTCTTTTTCTCATTTTATTTGTTTTACTAATCATACCATCAACAAGATTACCCATTAGCTCTTTTGTAATACGCTATACCATGTCGTCGCCAAAAGAAGAAACGAACAAGGTTATCTTGCATAACAATGACTATAATTGGGAATATTCAAATCTTAATGGCGAAATTCATTCTTTTTCCGATTTAAAGGGAAAAGTAGTATTTCTTAACTATTGGGCAACATGGTGTCCGTCTTGTGTTGCTGAGTTTGACGCCATAAACCAGCTTTTTCAGGAATATAAAAATGATGTTGCCTTTGTTTTATTGAGTAACGAAACAAAAGAAAAAATAGAGAATTTTGTAAATAATAAAAACTACGAAGTTCCTGTATATAAGATGGTGGAGAGGGCTCCTTCAGTATTAAGCTCAAATAAATATCCTCATACGATAATTATTTCTAAAACAGGTGAAATTGTGATTAAAAAAGATGGGGCTGCAGATTGGAATAGTGATAAGTTTAAAACTTTGTTAGACAAATTAATTGCTGAGTAGTGAAGATTGGAAATTTAGAGTTAAGAGAAAATCCTCTTTTATTAGCTCCTATGGAGGATGTTACAGATCCTTCGTTCAGATTGTTATGTAAAAAATATGGAGCGGACTTAATGTATACTGAATTTGTTTCTGCCGATGCATTAATTCGTAGTATTGAGAAAACGCAGCGAAAACTTAAAATATTTGAAGAGGAACGTCCTGTTGGGATACAATTATACGGAAAGGATATTGATGCGATGGTTGAGGCTGCAAAGATTGCTGAAGAAGCCAAACCAGAGTTAATTGACATCAACTTTGGTTGTCCGGTAAAAAAAATAGCCACCAAAGGTGCTGGTTCAGGTATGCTTCAGGATATTCCTAAAATGGTTGAAATGACCAGTAAAATTGTCGATGCTGTTAAATTACCGGTTACTGTAAAAACACGTTTAGGCTGGGATGATAGTTCTAAAATTATTGTTGATGTAGCCGAAAAACTTCAGGATACTGGCATAAAAGCATTAACCATTCATGGCAGAACGCGCGCCCAAATGTACAATGGCGATGCAGACTGGACCTTAATTGGAGAAGTAAAAAATAATCCGCGTATGCACATTCCCATTATTGGCAATGGCGATTTAACAAACCCTAAAAAAGCAAAACTATATTTAGATAGATATGGTGTAGATGCCTTAATGATAGGGAGACCATCCATCGGTCGTCCATGGATCTTTAAAGAAGTTCGTCATTATTTGGATACAGGTGAATTGTTAGAATTGCCTAAAATTCCGGAGCATGTTGAAATGATTAGAGAACATTTAAATAATAGTATTGAATGGCTTGGTGAAAGAAGGGGAATTCTGCATATGAGGAGGCATCTGGCTATTACATTTAAAGGTTTAAGAGATTTTCGCGACTTGAAAATTAAAATGCTTCGTGCAAATACAGCAGATGAGGTTAATCAATGCCTCGATGAAATTAAAGAAACCTATGCAGATTGTGTTTCTATTGTTGAAACCATGGACAAATAGATGGAGGAGAATATTTTAGTTAAGGAATATCATTCGCCAGCAGGTGTATTGCTGGTTGGTTCGTTTATGGAAGAACTTTGTTTGTGCGATTGGAGATATCGTAAAAAACGTGATATGATAGACCGTAGGCTAAAAGAGGGATTGAAAACTGGATTTCAGTACGGTGATTCAGCAATAATTCACGAGACTATCCGACAACTTGAAGAATACTTTGTAAAACAACGGACCGAATTCGACTTACCATTAAAGTTAGTAGGAACGGAATTCCAACAACAAGTTTGGCAAGAGTTACAAAAGATTTCTTTTGGACAACGCCTAACATATCTTGATTTATCAAAAAAACTTGGTAATGAAAAGGCGGTAAGAGCCGTTGCTTCAGCTAATGGTGCAAATGCAATATCGATTATTATTCCATGCCATAGAATTGTAGGATTAAATGGCAAGATGGTTGGATATGCAGGTGGATTGGAAGCGAAGAAAAAGTTACTGGCCTTAGAGTCTAATGTTACACAAGGGTCATTTTTCTGAAAAAACAAATTCATTTTCCAGATTTAACAGATATTCTTCAGCTTGTTTTTCCGTCATTTCAATATCTAAGATTGTTAGAGCATGTTTTAAAGTAGAACAGTATTTATATCTGAATTTATCAGTTTGTATACAGGTTTTATAAATATGAGAATGAGCAGTTGTGAGGGGAGTATCTACAAGTAGAATATTTATGTATTCTCTTTTATATACCTCTCTTCGTATTTTAGCCATAAAATCAATACAGTTTGGAGCATTGATAGTGTTCAAGCCGCGTATGTCTGAAAGCATTTTGTCAACCTTATTCCATTCCGGACATTGAACAATCGTTTCTGAGTATTGAGTGTAACAATCCATGTCGAAATCTCCGGTTAGTTTATGGACGATTAAGTTTTGTTCAGGTATGATTTGAAATTTAATTTCCATTTATTAAATCTTGTTGTGTTAAAAGCAAACGAACAAAATTAATAAAAACTGACCTTCTGTATTAGTAATTTTCGTTAAAATATCTTTCAACAATAATTTTTACAGGATATAAAGCTGCAAAAAATCCAATTGTAGTAACGGTTATTAGTGAATAAAAAATGTCAGGAAGTTCTAAAGCTACGGGGTAGGCATCAACTACAAAATTATTACCACCACTAAATTTAATTAATCCAAAATGTTGTTGTAGTAATACCAATACTATGCCTATAAAAAGTCCGGCAATCACTCCGATTAATGAAATTAGCCAACCTTCAACCAAAAAAATTCTGGTTACCATTCTTTTATTGGCTCCAATGCTTTTTAATATTTGAATACCTTCTTTTTTATCAAATATTAGCATTGACATGGTACCAATTAAGTTGAAAGTAGCAATAATGAGTATAAAGCAAAGTATTAAGTAAGCCATAATTCGTTCCACTCTCATCATCTTATAAAAACTGGCATGTTGCTGATGTCTGTTTTCAACCTTCAGTCCTGAGCCTAATATACTTTCTATCTTTTGTTGAATTTGGTCTGTATTACTGCCTTCTTTTAATCCAATGGCAAGAGAAGTTACTTCGCTGTCTTTATAAACAAAAAGTTTACGAACCAGGTCAATATCTACCAAAAGAAACTTTGAATCGTATTCCATTTGTTTAACCAGGAATATCCCTTTGGGATGTATATAATGCGTATTAAAAGCTTCGTTTGGGCGGGTTAAATTTATTTTTTTGTTGCGCTGAGGTACATAAATTAATAGGGGAGTTAAGAATGCAACCCGAACATTAAGCTGATCGGCTAAAACATAACCTATAGCACCACCAAATCCTTGTTTATCCCTAAGGTTAAACTTCCCTTCAACAATAATCGAATCAAGTTGTGTAACATCAGTAAATGTAGAATCAACACCCATTACCATTGCAGTAACTTGTCTGTTGTTATACTTTAATAGAGCGTTATCTTCAATAACCGGACTCACTTTTATAACACCCTCCAGTTCTTCAATATCTTTAATTTTAAGAGAGTCAGTAGAAAAGAATTTGCCTTCAACTGCAGTTACCTTAATGGCAGGATCAAAGGATCCATATAAATTTCCAATTAATCCATGAAGTCCGTTAAAAACAGAAAGGATAACTAATAAAGCAATTGTTCCAACAGAAACGCCAATTATTGAAATAGTAGAAATTACATTAATAATACCTTTTGTTTTTTTTCCAAATAAGAATTTTAATGCTATTTCAATAATAAGCTTCATATAGACGATTAATTATTTTATGGCTTTTACTAATAATCCGGTCCCTGTTTTATGTTTAATTTTTACATCTATAAAATTAAGAATAAACGAAATAGGGAATGTAATGATATAATAAACAGGTAAAATAATGAAAAATACTTTTGATAGATTAAGCATCATTATCGGAAATTTCATAGATAGTTTCCATGAAATTTTACCTGGCCATCCATATGTATATTGAGCTACAACATTTTTAAAACCAGCCTTTTGTAACTTTTGTTTAATTTCCTGAATATTATAACCATCCCTAACGTGTTCATCAATAAATCCGGTTACTCCATCTTCGTGTTCTACTTCATGATGGTGAGCATCTGATCCCCCTTGATCACTAGGGGTAGAAATAATCATCAAACCTCCGCTGATCATTGCATTATGAATGTTTTTAAATACACCTTCATCATCTTCAATGTGTTCCATTACATCAACAGAAATAACCAGGTCATATTTATCTTCTTCTTCAAACTTTGTTAAATCAGCATATTCAAAACGAACCTTTTCATCACGATTTAACTTGGCGAAAAATTGATTACAATCCTCAATTTGTTCCATTTTTACATCTAAGCCTGTAATGTTCCACTCTTTGTTTAGCGATGATAAGAAATAAACATATTGACCAAATCCGGAACCCGCATCTAAAACATTGATGTCGTTCCCAACTTTTTTTGACCATAGTTTAATTTCTTTACGAATATGCCATGCTCTGAGTAGTAATAAATCAAGTAGTTTGTAAAATAGTACTCTTAAAAAAGGAGTTCGGTTAAATACCTTTCCTAAGCTTTTTTTGATCGGATCGTATTGCATTCTTATTTTTTTAACAAGCGGTCAATGTTATCAATATAGTCAAGAGAATCATCAATATAAAATTGAAGTTCCGGAACAACTCTTAATTGTTTGCCAACTCTTAAACCTAAATTTCTTCGAATTAGGGAATTGTGATTATTAATTTCAGTGAAAATATCCTGTTTTTTATCAGATGGAAATATACTGATGTAGATTTTAGCATTACCTAAGTCAGGAGATATGCGAACCTTGCTTACAGATACCATAGCTCCTAATGTAAAATTCTTAGCTTCTTTGATAAAAATCTCACTCATTTCCTTCTGTAATAATCTGGATACCTTTTTTTGTCTGGTCGACTCCATATTTTTGTTTTTATTTTAACGTACTAAATTATACTTTTTAATTGAATTATTAGCATTTCACTGTTTCCTGAACTATGGAACAGGATCATGACCGTGTCCACCCCATGGATTACAACTTAAAATTCTTTTGATAGCCAGGTAACTTCCTTTAATAGGACCATGTTTTTTAAGTGCTTCAATGGAATATGCTGAACAGGTTGGAGTATATCTGCATGAGGCACCAAGCATTGGTGAAATAGCATGCTGATATACTTTAATAGGTATGATTAATATAAAAACAATACCAGCAATTATGACTTTATATAACCATTTAATCAGTTGCATGTTCAGATTCTTGGCTTAATGCTTTTTGTAATTTAATCAGCGATTTTTTTATTCCTTTTTGAATAGAAGAATAACTCAATTGTTCTCCTGAAATATAAACACAGGCAAAGATGATTTGTTGATTACTTTCTTCTAGAAAAGTATTAAACTCATTGCGGTTTAGTCTGTATGCTTCTCTGCACCTTCTTTTTAAAAGATTACGATGTACGGCTCTTTTGAACCTCTTTTTTGATACACTAAATAGAACCTGAGAGTTGGTTTCGGCAGGTAATTCTGTAGTATGGTAAACTACTCGAAAAGGATAGCAGATAAAAGAGCTTCCCTCTGTAAAGAGTGTTTCTATTAATATATGGCTGCATAATCGATCTGATTTAGGAAACGAATAATCCGAATGTGCCATTGGTATAAAATAAGTGCTATTTAGAGGTGTGTTCTGAGATAAAAAAAGGGCATTTAAAAATGCCCTTTTAAATATATATGATCAGATAATAAAAATCTATTTATTAGCCTTGTTGTGTTTTTTAATGAATTGTTCCAAGGCCATAGTCATAGATGGAGCCTGAGGCATTGGAGCCTGTATGTCTAATCTATAACCAGCTTCTTTAACTGCTTTTGCGGTAGCAGGACCAAATGATGCAATTTTAGTATCTTTTTGATCCCAACCAGGAAAGTTCTGTAACAAACTTGCAATACCTGAAGGGCTAAAAAATACAAGAATATCGTAATCAATATCTTTAAGGTCACTTAAATCACTACTAACAGTTCTGTATAGAATAGCCTTAGAATATTTGATTTTATTTTTGTCAAGTAAATCTGGGATTTCTTGCTTGTGGATATCTGAAAGTGGTACAAGATATGTTTCATCTTTATGTTTCTTGATGATTTCAACCAAATCCGGAAATTTTCCTGTTGAATGAAAAATCTTGCGTTTTCTGTAAACAATATATTTCTGTAAGTAATAAGCAGTTGCTTCGGAGATACAAAAATACTTCATAGTGTCAGGCACAGTTACTCGCATTTCTTCAGCAACTCTAAAAAAGTTGTCGATTGCAGTTCTGCTTGTAAAAATAACGGCCGAGTGGTCTAAAATATTAACTTTCTGTGCACGAAATTCTTTCGTAGGTACACTCTCAACTTGAATAAATGGACGAAAATCAATTTTAACATTGTTCTTATCGGCCAATTCAAAGTAAGGAGATTTTTCTGTTTGTGGTTTTGGTTGGGAAACCAGTATTCTCTTTATCTTCAAAACGATATCTGTTTTAGTTTCTTACATCGCAATAAGCCTATCTAATTAAAATGTTGTAAATAATAATTAAAGGCAAAATTTCTAGGGCACAAAGATACAAAAACATGTAAAATAAAGAAGCTACATTTTTTAAAATAATTGTTAAACCCCTAAATAATTGCATAAAATATAAAGAAACAAAAATTACCCCTCCAATTTTGAATAAAATAGGCACAATTTCTAATTCAATGTAAGGAACAACTATGATAATTGGAAGGATTGCTATGGCAAAAATCTTATTATTAAGAAAATAAAAGAAAAGATATTTTTTAGTATCGAGTTTTGTTTCGAAAACATAGCTCACAAAACGATATAAAGCTAATTTAGTCATTCCAAAAGCTATAATGAGCAGCATAAAAGCAGGAATGAGTAGTAAACTCTGATTAAATATTGTTTTAAGATGATAGTAATTTATGATTTGATAAAGAAATATTGAAGTGTTGAAGAGAAACAAACCATTTAATATAAAAGCAGGTGTACGATAATGTAAATTGACAGTTTTTTGCATTTTCCTTGCATTCTGCGAAAAGATTAGTGCAGAAAACAGTTCTCTTAAGTATTTATAATTGGTAAATCTAAGAAAGCCTGTAATAGCTACAGCAAGTAGTAATAAACCAGAAAGTATATCCTTGTCCAGATTTTTATTTTCTTCAAAAGGAAGAATCTTAGATATTTCAATTTGTGTTTGAGTTGAGTCTTTTTTTTCTGGCAAATGATATTGGACAATATCATTTACATGACTAGGATCTACTCTTACTTGATGTCCATCTTCAATTGTATCTTTATTTGATAGATTCGTTTCAGCAATACTTTCTAATTTTGTTTCTTGATCTGTAGCTAAAGTGTCTTCTGATATTCTGTTTGTTACTATAAAAGACGTATCAACAGTATTTTGTGTCGCTTCATTATTAATATTTAACCAGGTTCTGTCACTTAAAGGAATTGGATTTAAATAGTCATAAACAATAGTTTGCTTAAAAATATTCGATTCAGTTTTTCTGGTTTTCAGATTAAAAATTATAGAGTCTTCTGGTGTTGGAACAAAAGATTGAGGTTTGGTTATAACTTTTGTTTTTTGCCTTGCTTTTGTAAACCTTTTAGGAGTTTCAGGAATAGTAAGTAATTGAGGTTTATTAACTTTCAGGTTTTGTGCATCCGTATTTATAACAGATGATTTACTGTTAGAATCGCTCGTACTATCCTGATATGCAATATATTCCCAATTTACCACTAGGTTCATACTTAAAAATTTTCTGCAAAAATAGTAAAATAGTGTAGTTTCTTAATTTGAAATATTTATGAATGCTATACCGCCGCAAATTTAAAGGCATCTAAACTCCATGAGCTTGCAGATTCAATGGCAGGAATCACATCTTCTGGTCTATCAACAACAGTCCATAAATCTTTATGTTCAGGTCTCATAAAATGTTCATCAATAGTTTTTTGCAGCATTTCTATTAATGGGTTAAAAAAGCCTTTGGTGTTTAATAAAATTACTGGTTTTGTAAAAAGACCAAGCTTTTTATTCGAAAGTACTTCAAATAATTCTTCCAGGGTTCCTGTTCCCCCAGGAAGTGCAATAACAGCATCAACATCTTTTACAAGTAGTTGTTTTCTTTCTGCCATGGTGTCAACGTGTACCATATCTTTCACGTCTTTATGTTCCCATTCAACTTCCACCATAAATTTAGGTATGATACCTGTAATGTTACCATCTGATTGGAGCATGGAGTTTGCAATAGCTCCCATTAATCCAACTGCTCCACCTCCATAATTCATTGTTATATTGTTGTCAGATAAAATTACACCTAATTTTTCTGCGTCTTTTATGTATGCACTATCAACCTTTGTGCTTGATGCACAAAATACACATGCCTTTTCTATTTTTCTCATACAAATATTTTATAAACTATCGCTTACGCACCATGCCGATGCTCCAAATAATACAAAATCTTTTAATATTGTTTGCCCGGCTTTTGAGAGTTCAGGAAAGCCATAGCCCACTTGCCAAACCACATTCGATGTAAAAAGAAGTGACAAACTTAGTATAAACATTAAACATGCAGCTATACCTCCCCAAAAAGAAAGTGTTTTGGATATTGGCTTAAGTAGTATCAATAAACCAATAAGGATCTGTAAATAAGCCACAATATGGTTTAAAGCATATGGTGTTAAATATTTTAAGATAAATGAAATATGCCCTCCAGATATAAGCTGATGTGTATAGTCAGCTTCTGAATTTTTAAACTTTAAAAAGCCAAGCCAAATAATAATAAAGCCTAACCCATAACGCAGAATAAATGTTCCAATTTTATTTAAGAGTTTGCTTAAAAAATTTTTCATGTGATGTAGGAAGTGTTTGGTTTAATAATTTTTATATCTGATATCTCTACCAAAAGGAGCTAATGCAACTCCTGCTAACTTAAAATGTTGTTTCCCAAATGGAATACCAATAATGGTTATGCTTAAAACAATACCCCAGAAAATATGAGTTAAGGCAATCCATATGCCCCCAACAAGTAACCATATTATATTCATTAATAGTGATAAACATCCATCTGCCTGGGATGTTACCACTGCTTCTCTTCCAAATGGCCAAAAAGCTAAACTGGCAAGTTTTAAAGATTGAAGACCAAATGGAATGCCAATAATGGTAAGCATTAGTAAAACACTACTTATCAGATATTCCACGGCAATCATAAATCCACCAAATACAAGCCATATTATGTTACCAAGTAAATTCATAATTTTTTGTTTCGAATATAACCAATATCTATGTAAGTTTAAGATAATAGAGCTGTAATATTTAATTCCGGATATACGTAAGGTGCTGAAACTTCAATGTGGTTACCAATGTAGTTTTTTCCTCGTAGAGGTTTAACAGAATGAGATATTAAATCTAAATAATCATTGTTTCTGATAATCAGATTTAAAATATCGGTGATAGGAGTAGGCGATAACCAATTGTTTACTTGAGTATCGGTTATTAAAAGAGGCATGCGACTTTCTGAAAGTTTAGGGTTATTATGAATGGTTTTCATAATACCTTGAGCTTTCGTTGTAATAATACTAACTGTATTAATTGAATATCCTTTACCTGTATTCCAACTGTCCCATAAACCGCCAACAAGCATAGGTTTATCTATCTTATTATGAATGTAAAATGGATAATTCTTTTGGTTTTGATGATGGTGTTCATAAAATCCATCAATCATAACAATGCATCTTCGTTTATTCGCTGAAGATTTAAAACTTGGTTTTGATTCAATGGTTTCAATTCTGGCATTGATAGTTTTATTTTGAATATGTATAGACTGGTCTTCGCTTTTAGTCCAGTGAGGAATTAGACCCCACTGAAACAAATTCGGCTTGATTTTAGTATCCTTTGTAAAGCATAAAATATCAGGATGCATAAAACCCGAAGCATGATATTGGGGAACGTAGTTCTTGGTAAGGATATTTAAATCAGCTTCAATTCGATTTATTTCATCATCAGATTCGCCTAGCCTTTTTGCATACTTTAATTTTTTTTGAGTTAGAAATTTTATATCGTAACACATTTTTCTGTTTAAGATATTGTTTTTGTTGTAGAAAATCAATGAATTGTTTTTGATTGACGTTTTATCAAAGGCCAATATATGTAGATATTATGAAGTGTTTAATAATGAGATATATCTCATTATGTTTTATTGAAAAATTATGTTGTTTTGAATGCAATTATATACTAAACATGGAGTTTTTCAGGTGCTTAGCATGTTTATATCTAACAAATATTAACAGAAAACAACTCTATTGTTTATGGCTTTTTTTATAATTTTACAGCATGATTTATATTGTTGTTTTAATTCTTGTTGCTCTTATTGTGGCTTGGTTTGTATCTAATAAGGCTAAAAATAAGGATGAAGTTGAAGAAGAGGGTAAAGAAGTTCCTGCAGATTGTTGTGGAGCTCATGAAGTTTGTGAAGCAGATAGTCTTTTAAGTTCGAGTGATAATATAGAATATTATAATGATGAAGAACTGGATCGGTATAGAGGAGTTGCACCTAAAGGGTATTCTGATGAGGCTATCGAGGAATTTAGAGATATTTTATATACTCTAAAAGAAAGGGAGGTGGCAGGTTGGATGAAGAGTATACAATTACGGCAAGTCCAATTGCCTGAAATAATCAGAGAAGAAGCTCTAATGATTGTAGAAGAAAGAAGAGTTTAAATAGGACGAAATTAGAAATAAAAAAGGCGGAGTATTGTATGCTCCGCCTTTTTTTGTATTATAGCTTATTCTATTCAATAATAGTAACCCAGCCATGTGTGTCTGGTTCGTCACCATATTGTATACTTCTAAGTGTATTATATAATTCTTGGCAGATAGGACCAGCAACATTAGGATCTCCAAATGTGTAAGAGATATTTTTATCAATATCATCAATCTCACCAATAGGACTAATAACTGCTGCAGTTCCGCATGCACCTACTTCATCAAATTCGCTTAGTTCTTCCAACTGAACACGACGTCTTTCTATTTCAAGACCCATGCCTTCAGCTAATTGAATCAAACTCATATTTGTAATACTTGGAAGTATTGATTCAGAAAGAGGTGTAATGTATTTATTACCCTTAATTGCAAAAAAGTTTGCAGGACCAGCTTCATCAATATATTTATGATCCTTACTATCTAAATACAAAACAGAAGAATAACCACCTTCGTGTGCAATCTTACCTGCTCGCATACTTGCAGCGTAGTTTCCACCAACTTTTAAGTGTCCTGTACCATGAGGAGCAGCCCTGTCAAATTTTCTGCTGATCATTTGTTTTGTAGGTTTAAATCCTTCTTTAAAATATGGACCAACAGGAGTAACAAATACTATAAAAGTATATTCCTCAGATGGAGAAACGCCAACTTTAGGACCCGATCCAATTAATAGAGGACGAATGTATAATGCAGCTCCAGACTCATAAGGAGGGACATAATCAAGATTGAGCTCAACAGCGCGGACGACAGCTTTAGTAAAAAGTTCTGTAGGAACAGGTTGCATTAAGATTCCTTCGGCAGATTTTTGCAGTCGTTTTGCATTTTCATCCATTCTAAAGATTCTAATTTTGCCATCTTTACCTTTAAATGCTTTCAGACCTTCAAAAGCTTCCTGACCGTAATGAACACATGTTGCTGCCATATGGATTGTTAACGCTTCAGAAGTTGTTTCTTCTAATTCGCTCCATTGGCCATCTTTGTAGTAGCTTCGTACGTTATAATCAGTTTTGATATAACTGAACGATAAGTTTGCCCAATCAATTTTGCTCATGAAACAATGATTAATAAATGAACTAATATTTTTTACCAGTATAAATCTAAAATGTTTTCCACAATATAACTATGATGAATCACAACTTTAGATATATTCTTACAAATGTCCGAATCCTTTTTTATTAAAAAAAGTTTGAATAGTTAAATGATTAAAAAAAAGCCGCATCTTTTTTGATGCGGCTCGCTGCTAACTCGAAAAACAGCAAATCAATAAATAATTTCTTAGTTATTTATTGCTTTGCTAAACGCTTCCGTTCATGTTCTTCAAGATATATTTTGCGAATTCGTATGGCTTGAGGAGTTACCTCTACATACTCATCTCCCTGAATATACTCTAATGCTTCTTCCAATGAGAATATAATTGGTGGAGCTAATTTAACTTTTTCATCCGAACTTTGTGTACGCATGTTTGTCAATTTTTTCGTTTTGGTAATATTAATTGTTAAATCACCTTCACGATTATTTTCACCAATTACTTGTCCTTTATATATTTTTTCCTGTGGAGATACAAAAAACTTACCTCTATCCTGAAGTTTATCTAATGCATACGGAATTGCTGCACCATCCTCCATTGAAATAAGAGAACCATTCAAACGTTTATTAATTTCTCCCTTATAAGGCTGGAACTCAACGAAACGGTGTGCCATAATAGCTTCACCAGCTGTCGCGGTTAAAATGGCATTACGTAATCCTATGATACCACGAGATGGAATATGGAATTCAATAACAACTCGTTCTCCTTTGCGTTCCATACTCAACATGTCGCCTTTACGCTGACTTACCATTTCAATTGCTTTACCAGAATATTCATCAGGTAAATCAATAGTTAGTTCTTCCACAGGTTCATGTTTAATTGCAGCTATTTCTTTGATAATTACTCTAGGCTGACCTACTTGAAGTTCGTAACCTTCTCTACGCATTGTTTCAATCAATACTGATAAGTGAAGAACTCCACGACCATATACGTTCCATGCATCTGCAGAATTTGTGTCTTCCACACGAAGTGCAAGGTTTTTTTCTAGCTCAGCATCTAATCTATCTTTGATATGTCGAGATGTAACAAATTTACCTTCTTGTCCAAAAAATGGAGAGTTGTTAATGGTAAATAACATACTCATAGTTGGCTCATCAATAGAAATAGGGTCTAATGCCTCTGGGTTTTCAATGTCAGCAACTGTATCTCCAATATCAAAACTATCTAAGCCAATTAAGGCGCAAAGATCACCATTCTGTACTTCTTCAACTTTAGTACGCCCTAAACCAGAGAATACATTGATTTCTTTAATTTTAGTTTTTGTAATGGATCCATCACGACTAACTAAAGAAACTTGTTGATTGGTTTTAAGTGTACCTCGATGAACTCTACCAATGGCAATACGACCTGTGTAAGGTGAGTGATCCAGTGAAGTAATTAACATCTGAGGAGTTCCTTCATTTACTTCAGGAGCAGGAATATTGTCGATAACAGCTTCGAAAACTGCTGTAATATCAGTTGTTTGCTTGTTCCAGTCGGTACTCATCCAGCCGTTTTTAGCAGAACCATAGATAGTTACAAAGTCTAACTGTTCCTCAGTTGCACCTAAGTTAAACATCAAATCAAAAACTGATTCCTGTACTTCTTCAGGTCGACAGTTTTCTTTATCAACTTTATTGATTACAACAATTGGTTTTAAACCCAGGTCAATAGCTTTTTGAAGAACAAAACGAGTTTGTGGCATTGGACCTTCAAATGCATCTACTAAAAGTAGTACACCATCAGCCATGTTTAAAACACGTTCAACTTCTCCACCGAAATCGGAGTGACCAGGGGTGTCGATAATGTTAATTTTGGTGTCTTTGTACATTACCGAAACGTTTTTAGAAAGAATAGTAATACCTCTTTCTCTTTCTAAATCGTTATTGTCCATAATTAATTCACCAACTTCCTGGTGTTCTTTAAAAAGTTTTCCGGCCAATAACATCTTGTCAACCAATGTAGTTTTACCGTGGTCAACGTGCGCTATAATTGCAATATTTCTTATATCCTGCATAACGTAATAAAAATGAGGGTGCAAAGGTAGCGTTTATTTTGCTTTATATGATTAAGTTCATGTAAAAAGAGTTTCAAAAAGAGTTGATTTAAGGGTTTTTAACCAAAATGTTGATTCGTTTTTAATGATACAAGCCTAAAAACAGCTTGTTCATATTTTTCAGATTTACAATAATGTGATGAGAATTTTACTTATTAACCCGAGTTGGATATAAAATTATTGGCTCAGACCGCTTATAAATAATGAGTTTCAATGAATATTTGTGAAGTCATAGCGGGCTATGTCAAACAAATATGAAGCAGAAAATCGTTGTTTATATGTGGCTTTCTATTAAAATACTAATCTAATTCGTTAAATTCTTTTTGCATAGCTCGCTATGCAAAAAAGAATTTGCCTTGTATATCAGCATTTTAATAAAATCTGAGCTCTTTAATTTTAATCGAACTCGGGTTATTAAGACTTAAGTTTAAGAAAGGAATGAGTATTACGATATGTGGTTATGAAAAAAAGAGGGAAAATGTGATCATTTTCCCTCCTTACTTAGTTAAAAACTAAATTATTTTTTGGTAGTCTGTAATTGCTTTGCCATTGCGGCTCCAATTAAACTTTCAAGTGGCGTACCTCCTTTTGAATCTCCTCCGATAATCATAGTTTGTGGGAAGTTAATTTTAGCAATTTCTGCTGCAACTTTTACATCACGATCCAGTTCCATTTGAAGTTTAACCTCAGGTGTAATACCAGCATGTACTTTTTTCGAAATTTCGTAAGCTTCTGCATCTGCAGTTACTTTTTTCTTTTGAGCATTTAAACGTTCAGTTTCAAGAGCTATAGCAGCTAATTTTTTATTGGTTTCTTCTTGCTTTAGTTTTGTTTCAATAGCAATAAGCGCTTTTACTTGCTCTTTTTCCTGAGCTACCCGTTCGGCAGCTTTATCTCTTTCTCCTTCTGCAATAATACGCTGTTGAGCATCTTTTGCCGTTTCAACTTTTTGTTGTTCTAATTGACGTTTAGCAGATTCATCACGCTGAGCTTCCAGACGTTGTTTAAATGTGGCTTCCAATTCAATATTATCAACAATTACCTGAGATACAATTATATTATTCTCACTTAACTCATGCTTAATACGCTTAGGAATACCGTTTTCTAAAACTTTATTTACTTCGTATGAAGTTTGAACTTCTTTAATAACACGGCTATCATCATCTTGAATGTCGGAATATACCGTATCTCGTCGTTCAATTTTTTCAACTGCATATGCACCTCCTTTCAATTGTTCTTCGAAAGCTTGTCTAAAACTTTGAGCTTCCCCCGAAATATAATCCTGTGCGGCAAACATATAAGCTGTATTAACTAACTGTTCCTTTACCGTAGGTACTATTGTGTTGTTTACCAGGTTACTCATTGTTCTGAATTTTACAGCTAAGTTAATAAAGCTCTCACCATCGCGAGGTAATTCGAAACGTGTAGAAACATAACCTTTTGCAGTTACCTGATCGATAAAACGTAAAGGTATAGGTTTCATTATTCCTTCCACTTCTTCCTCGTCGATTTCAATACCTTCTCCTATTACTTTTACATCGATAAATTTTTGCCATTTATCAATTTTTGCAAATCCTCTCCATTTGATACCTTGCTCCATTACTGCGCTCATGTTTCCTGTAGGCGAAACTAAAAGATAATTAAATCCTCTATCGGCAAAAAAGAATAATGATTTAGTAAGCATTAATATAATGCCAATGATAATGAGAGCTGTGCCATGTGCCTTTTTGATGCCTTTTAACAATTCAGGAAGACGGCTGTTGCTTTTTTCAATTTTTGAAAACACAAATGCTGCGAAACCAGCTAATAGTATTAAAAAGCCAAGAAATGTAATCATAGGTTATTTGTTTTAATTTGTTTTTTAGTTAAATATGTCTTTCTTATTTAGTTCTTTAACATTGCCAAATTGCTGAAGCTTTTCAAAGTCAATTCGGTTTTTGTCTCCAACAATCGTAATAATAATTTTTTTGTCTTTTATGTATTTGTTGTAGTAGTCTAATACATTATCAAAGTTCATCTCATCAACGTTGGAATATAGTGTTTTATTAGGATCTTCATTGCAACCCATAAATTGCCAATAAGGAATGGTGCTAGTGATATACCTGAACCCTGGACGTTTGCTGTTCATAGACTGCTTAATGCTTTCTTTGATGATATCCATTCTTTCCGGCTTTTGAGGCATTTTGTTAATTAAATCAACATAAGTTTCTAAAGCTTCAATGGTTTTGTCTGCCTGAGTACTCATTACGCCCTTGAAAAAGGCAGGGTGATCTTTTGCAAAAGGGGTTTGACTGTATCCATAGGCGCTATAAGCTAAAGATTTGAATTCTCTGATTTCCTGAAACACCAATGAAGACATGTCTCCACTAAAATATTCATTAAATAATTTTTGATTCCAATAATCGGATGTATCATTTTCATCACTTATTACATATAAACTGATATGGGATTGGATGGCATTTTTGTCGTTTATGAAAAATATTTCGTTTTCAGTTGGTTTGATTTTATCCTTTGCAAAATACTTATTTCCTTTTTGAAGTTGAGAAGTAAATGATAGTTGTTTTTCAGAAATATTTTTGAATTCTTCCGAAGTTAAGTTTCCACAATAATGCAATTCACAACTTTTCTGTAATACATTTTTTGTTATAGCAATTAAACTATCTAAAGAAATTTTTTTGATTTGTTTTGCATTTAACAACTGTAGATAAAAGGAGTTTTTATTGTATAATGCATATTCATCAAGAGCCTCTGATTGATAGTCAACATCCTTGAGCATCATTTTTTTATTCATTTTCCTTTCTCTGACTAATTTTGTCTTTTCTGAATCTTTAATAACAGGATCAGAAATAAGATCGTTGATTAGTTTTAAGGTTGGAGTTAAATTTTTATCTAATCCAGAAATATGTAGCGTGAAACCTGTACCATTGGCGTTAGCGTAAAAGTCTGCACCAAGCTTTTGTAATTCCTTTTTAAAATCAGCATAAGCAAATTCTTTTGTACCACAATAGGTTATAATATCGCTCGCTAAATCGTTTTCAATACTTTCGTTTGTGCCGGCATGAATCTTAATATTAAGAGAAAAAATGTCGTTAATAGGATTTTTTGAGATATAAAATGCTGCACAATCGTTTAATTCTCCTTTTTCAAAATCAACACCTTCCACAGTAAAATGAGGCTTTACTTTTTCACTCGGCATTTCTTTGATCATTTTTGCATATTCAGATTGAGCTTCTGTATTTTTAGGTTTAACAGGTTTGTATGGTGGCTTTTTAATCTTATCCTTTTTAGGGAAACCCATTTTTGAGTAGAAGGCTAAATAATCTTTACCATAATACTTTTTAGCTGTTTCTGTAATTTCATCTTTTGTTATAGCGTTTAAGCGTTCAGCATATTTAATTTCTTCATCCCAGTTTTTGTTATAAACAAATGCATCCATTAATGCAATAGATCGGTTTCTACTATCTTCAATATTTCTTTCTTTTTCAGAAATCATTTCAAGCTTAACGGCATCAATTAAATCATCATTGAAATCGCCTTGTTTAAGTTTATTCATTTTTTCCAGAATCAATTTTTCTGATTTCTTTAATGATTGACCGAAAATTTTAGGAACCATTATTATTAGAGTACTGCCTAATTCCTCAAAACTTAGGTTTTCAACTTGAGCTTCCATCAATTCATTATCATTAACAAGATCGTCTAATAATCCAGTATAAGAGTAATTAGATAATATCCGGTTGCATAAATTTATTTTTAATTCATCAGGATGTCCTTGCTCTACAGTTCTAAAGCCTAGTACACCAACTTTTATAGGAAGTAATCTTTTATTGACTTGTTCTCTGCCTTTGAATTGTGTTGCTTTTATTTCTGTTTCTATAGGTAATTCTTTGGCTTTCCAATCTCCAAATTTCTCTTCAATCATTGGTTTAACAGCCTTTGCATCAAAATCTCCTGTTAAAATTAATGCCATGTTATTAGGGACGTAGTATTTTTCATAGTACTCGCGCATTTTACTTAAAGATGGATTTTTAAGATGATCTGCATAACCAATTACTGGATTTGCATATGGTGTGTCCTTATAAAGTTCTTTTAAAAGGGCTTCTAAAAATGAACTAAACATGTTATCCGCATATAAATTCTTTTCTTCATAAACGGTTTCTAATTCTGATTGAAACAAACGAAATACAGGATTTTCAAAACGGTGGGAGTATACTTCCAACCATTTCTCCATTTCGGTTTGTGGAAAAGAGTTAAGATAACCGATATATTCATAACCAGTAAAAGCATTTAAATGCTGACCTCCCATTTGACTTATGATTCTATCAAACTCATTTGGTATGGCATAATCAGATGCCTTGATTGATAGCTGATTAATTTTTAATTGTATTGCCTCTCTCTCTTTACTATCTGAAGTTTGACCAAGCTTATCATATTGAGCTGTAATACTATCTAAATATATTTTTTCTTTAGCGTAATCGGTTGTTCCGATTTTGTTTGTTCCTTTAAACATAATATGCTCAAAGTAGTGTGCAATACCTGTTGCATCATGAGGATCTCTTTTGCTTCCTCCTTTTACTGCAACCATTCCCATTACAGAAGAGGTACTATGATCTTCGTTTAGATAAATTGTAAGTCCATTTGCTAATGTATATGTTTCAACTTTAAGAGCTGAAGGAATTTCTTTAGCATTAATACTAATATAGAATAGACAGAATAAGGTGATTATAGTTTGTTTAAACATTGGATAAATTTTTAATTATAAAATTGAATTAATATTGTCTGTAGATGTTGTGATGAAGAGGAGGGATGCTAAAGTAGTGAATAGTTTAGTTGATTTCATATGGTTAAAAATGTAGTTGTTATAATTGTTTGTACCTCTTAAATAAAAAGAGTTTATGTTCAATTATTTTGATGAATCAAATATAATTAATTGCCTTAAATATTCAAATATTTGAACGATATGATTAAAGGTGATATATTGTTGTATGAGGCTGATTTAAACCGTAGGTAAGTATTCTGTATCAATATGACTCATGGATTTAAAGAGATTAATTCTTGTTTGAACGTTTAAACTCTCAAACTGATCAATCCATTGTCTGGCGTGATTTCTATATGTGTGATCTTCGTATGGACATTCCTTTTTTAAAGAAACAAATTGTTTTATTCTGGCATATTCAGCCATTTCGGCATTAGTATTATATATTAATGGGCGAATAACATTAATCTTTCCTTCAAACATTGAAAGAGTAGGAGGGATTGATGATATGTTGGCATGCATAACCATATTCATCAGCAACGTTTCTATAGCGTCGTCCAGGTGATGTCCGAAAGCCACTTTCTTAAATTGATTTTTCTGTGCAAAATTAAAAAGCTCCTTGCGGCGATTCCATGAGCAAGTAAAGCATGGTTTTTTATTTGTTTTTTCTTCTATGCCGGCATTGGTTCTGATAATATGTAGGTGAACATCAAGCTGTTCACAGAATGTTTTTATGAATTTCTGGTCTATCTCGTAAGGAACATCTTTCGTAATAATATGTATTGCATGCAATTCATAAGAAATAGGAAGGAACTTTCTTCTTTCTGATAAGATATCTAACAATGAAAGCGAATCTTTACCTCCGGATACTGCAACAAGAATCTTGTCGTTAGCGGTTATCATCTGGTGATGATTAATAGCATTTCCAGTTTGTTTGATTACTTTACGCAAGTAATTTTTTTCTGCTTTTTGCATGATGATATAAAAGTAATACCAGTGTTTGGTATTCTTATAAGAATGTTTTAATAAATAAAAAATCCCGAATATGTCGTGCATATCCGGGATAAAATATTTTAACAGCGTAAAACTATTAGCTTAAAGAAAAACGCTTAAACTCAGTAACTGTTAAACCGTTGCTAGCACCGTTAAGATATTGCTTAATAGATTGTTTGTTATCTTTAACAAATGCTTGCTCAAGAAGAGTAGATTCTTTAAAGAATTTACCTAAACGTCCTTGTGCAATTTTATCAAGCATAGCTTCTGGTTTACCTTCTTCACGTGCTTTTTCTTTACCAATTCTTAATTCCGACTCAACGATTTCAGCAGGAACAGAATCTTTATCAACACTTACAGGAGCCATAGCTGCAACTTGCATAGCTACATCTTTACCAACTTGCTCTTCGAAGCCAGCTTGGTTAAAGCCAACAACTACAGAAAGTTGATTTCCTGGGTGAATGTAAGGAACAACAGTTTCAGCAGTAACAACTGAATAATCAGCGATTTCAATTTTCTCGCCGATAACACCTATTTGCTCAGTAATAACTTCTTTGATAGCTACACCATTAAGTTGTAGATCTAAAATGTCTTCTTTAGTAGAAGCATCACTGTTAAGAGCAGCTTCAAGAATAGAATCAGCTAGAGCAACGAAACTTTCATTTTTACCAACAAAGTCTGTTTCACATTTTAAAATGATAACAGCACCTTTTTTAGCGTCAGCAGAAACTTTTGCTAATGTACAACCTTCAGTTGTTTCACGATCAGCACGTTTACTTGCCATTGCCTGACCTTTTTTACGGATGATTTCAACAGCAGCGTCAAAATCGCCATCAGTTTCGGTTAATGCCTTTTTACAGTCCATCATACCGGCACCAGTCATCTCTCTAAGTTTTTTTACGTCAGCAGCTTTAATCGCCATGATATTATCTTTTTTTAGATGATTAAAATGAATTATTCAGCTGCACCTTCTTCTTTAGAAGTTGCTTCTGGAGCTTCTGCTTTAGCAGCAGCTTTTTTCTCGTCTTTTTTAGCCGCTTTGTCTTTTTTAGCAGCAGCTTCACTTTCACGATCTGCTTTTCTTTCGCTTAATCCTTCTTCAATAGCTTTCACCATGATGTCAGTGATTAATTCGATAGATTTAGTAGCATCATCGTTTGCTGGGATAACATAATCCAAGTCAGCTGGATTAGAGTTAGTATCTACTACTCCAAACACAGGAATGTTAAGTTTTTTTGCTTCACGAACGGCAATGTGCTCTTTCATTACATCAATAACGAACATAGCTGCAGGAAGACGAGTAAGGTCAGCAATACTTCCTAATGTTTTTTCTAACTTAGCTCTCTGACGAGTGATTTGAAGACGCTCTCTTTTAGAAAGGTTTTTCCAAGCTGTTGGATCTGCCATCATTTTATCGATAGATCCCATTTTTTTAACTGCTTTACGAATTGTTGGGAAGTTAGTAAGCATACCTCCTGACCAACGTTCTACAACGTAAGGCATGTTAATACCTTTCATTTTTTCAGCAATAATTTCTTTTGCTTGTTTTTTAGTAGCAACGAATAAAACTTTTCGTCCAGATCTTGCGATCTGTTTTAATGCGTTTGCTGCTTCTTCGATTTTAGCAGCTGTTTTATGTAGATCGATAATGTGAATACCGTTACGCTCCATAAAAATATAAGGAGCCATAGCTGGGTTCCACTTTCTTTTTAAGTGACCGAAATGTACGCCGGCCTCTAATAATTCATCGAAATTTGTTCTTGCCATTTCACTTTTTTTTAAGTCGTTTACATTCTGTAAATATCAACTTACAAGTAGCCATTTGTTAATAGAGTGTATTAATAAGGATCTTGTAAGTTTAGATACTAAACGCACCCGAAAAATATTAACGTTTACTAAATTGGAATTTCTTACGTGCTTTTGGTTGACCTGGTTTTTTACGCTCAACAACTCTAGCGTCGCGAGTCATAAATCCTTCAGCCTTTAAAGCAGGTTTATTTTCTTCGTTAACTTTTACTAGTGCACGAGCAACAGCTAATCTAATAGCTTCTGCTTGTCCTTTAATTCCGCCACCGTAAACATTTACTTTAATATCATAGTTTTCAGCTACTCCTAAAGTGTTTAACGGCTGAGTTACTATATATTGTAAAATTGGTGATGGAAAGAATTCCTTAAGGTCACGCTTATTAATGGTAATTTGTCCTTTACCCTCGCTCAAATAAATACGAGCCACAGCAGCTTTTCTTCTACCTATTGCGTTTATTACTTCCATACTCATTACTTATATAAGTTTAAATCAATAGTTTTTGGCTTTTGTGCCTCTTGTTTATGCTCAGCTCCAGCATACACAAATAGGTTGCTGAATAATTGACGTCCTAAACGAGTTTTTGGCAACATACCTTTTACCGCTCTCTCAACAAGTCTCTCTGGACTCTTTGCAAACAATTCTGCAGGAGTAACATTTGTACGTCCGCCTGGAAATCCTGAGTGATAGAAGAATTCTCTTCCTTCCCACTTGTTTCCTGTTAAACGAACTTTGTCTGCGTTAATAATGATTACATTATCACCACAGTCTACATGAGGAGTATAATTTGGCTTGTACTTTCCACGTAACAATTTTGCTACCTTAGAAGCCAAACGTCCAACTATCATGTCTGTTGCATCTACAACAACCCACTCTTTATTAGCAGTTGCCTTGTTTGCCGATACTGTTTTGTAACTTAAAGTATTCACAGTCTTCCTTTGTTAATAAATTAAAAAAATAAACAGATTCAAACAGTCATAACAATCTAACTAACAATCTTATGCATTTTATCTTCCCATCAACAAAATAGCGCTAAGTTGTTCAATTATATTGCCTTAAACTGTTCGGCACGAATAATAATCGGGCGCAAAAGTACAGTTTATTTTTCGTATAACCCAATAAAAATCAAAAAAATGTATATTTGTTAGCTAATAATTTTTAAAGAAAAAATTCAATGATGAAAAATCATAATATATTCATGTCTAGGGCAATAGAATTATCTGAAAATAATGTAAAAAATGGGGGTGGTCCATTTGGTGCTGTCATCGTTAAAGATGGAAAAATAGTTGCTGAAGGTTTTAATCAGGTTACAAAAAATAATGATCCTACTGCCCATGCTGAAGTTACAGCAATTAGAATTGCAGCATCTAATTTAAATACTTATGACTTATCTGGTTGTGTTATTTATACCTCGTGTGAACCTTGTCCAATGTGTTTGGGAGCTATATATTGGTCTGGAATTAAAGAGATGTATTATGGAAATACCCAACAGAATGCTGCAGATATTGGATTTGACGATGCTTTTATTTATAAAGAAATTGATAAACCCATTTCTGACAGGAAGTTAGTTACGAGGCAAATTATGAATGAAGAAGCATTGGGAGCTTTTAGGTTATGGCAGGATTTAGAAGATAAAATAGAATACTAATGAAATTAGACCATTCTTTCTTTTTACGTAACGCATTGGAGGTTGCACCTGATCTTTTAGGGAAAAAGATTGTTAGAGTATTTAAAGGAGGATTTAGAGAAGAATTTATTATTACGGAAGTGGAGGCTTATTGCGGTAAGGAGGATTTGGCTTGCCATGCAAGTAAGGGACGAACTCAACGTACTGAGGTGATGTTTGCACAAGGAGGCAAAGTTTATGTTTATTTGATATATGGAATGTATTGGATGCTGAATATTGTTTGTGGAGATAAAAATGATGCGCAGGCTGTATTGATAAGAGGAGTTAAAGGAATTAATGGTCCTGGTAGATTAGGTAAACGGTTAGAATTGGATAGAAGCTTTTATGGTGAAGATTTATCTCATTCAAAACGAATATGGTTAGAGAAAGGTCTTCAGCAAAATTTTCCAATTCAAAAATCCATAAGAATAGGTGTTGAGTATGCTGGTGAAATATGGGGTAATAAGTTGTTTCGATTTTATGCAGACTTGTAAGATTTTGCTTTCATTTCAGCTAAACTTTGATTGCGATTACGCCAGTTGTTTGTTAAAGTTCCCATTCTCTTTTTTTCAAAAGGAATTGTTAAGTAGTTTGTTAATGTTAATAAATTAGTTGAATAATCTATGGCTTGAATGTGGTTAATGTTGACAATAAAAATAGGGTGACATCTGAAAAAGTTATAGGATTGAAGCATGGACTCGTATCTACGCAATGGTTCCTTAATTTCAATCTGTTTTCCTGTTTTCAATACAAAATACGAAAGAGAATAGTGAGATTCCCCATATATTATTGTAGAGATAGGAATGGATAGTATTTGAGTTTTTGTTTTAAAAATAATTTGCTTTTCTTCATTTCTATAATCTGTGTTGTTAAAGAAAGTTTGCATTTTCTTTTTATATCCTTCTTCAACGAATTCGGTAATTACATTATCTACTGTAATTAAAAGTTCACTTATATCTAGGGGTTTGTAAATAAAATCAATAGAAGCAAATCTAATATCGTCAAGGGCGTACTCTTGGTAAGCAGACATGAATATGACTTTGTAACCCAAGTGAGAGGTTTTTTTAAGAATTTCAATGGCGGTTCCATTATTTAAATGGATGTCAAGAATAGCAATGTCTGGTTTGTAGATATTTAGAGCTTCAATAGTATTTTGTACAGAATCAGTTTTTGCTACTATTTGTATTGAATTAAAATTTTGAACTAGAATAGTTTGTATAGCGCTTCTAATTCGATGGTCATCGTCGGCTAATAAAACACTTATATTTTTCATAGTAGGTATGATTTATTATGAATACTACTTTTTATTTAGTCTGTTTTTTTCTTCAATACTTATAATTGGTAGTTCAAATTGAACTAATACTCCACTCTCACCCGGTTTTATATCTTGGAGATCTGATATTTTAAATTTGGCTTTTTTATGAGTCATTTTTTTTATTACATCTAAGCGTTCATTGGTGATTTTAATAGCCATGGATTCATGTTTAGATCCAATAGATCTGGCTTTTTGAGAAGCTTTCCATCCAATACCATTATCTTCTATCTCGATTTTTATTGTGTTGTTTTGTTTAAAAAAACGAATGTTAATTACACCTTTTTCTCCGATGCTTTTAATTCCGTGTTCAATTGCATTTTCAACAAATGGTTGGGTCAACATAGGAGGAATCAATACGTCATCTTCGTTAATATTTTCATCTATGTGAATATTGTATTGAAATGGATAAGCAAACCTTAGCCTTTGTAATTCAAGATAATATCCGAGCATTTTGTTTTCGTCTTTTAAGGGAACGTATTCGTATTCTGAACTTCTTAAAACCTGACGCATTAGAGAAGCAAAGTCAGAAAGAAACTGCGACGATTTTTGCATATCATTTTCTAGAATATATACCTGGATAGCGCTAAGTGCATTGAAAATGAAATGAGGGTTCATTTGCGTGCGCAGCAACCTTTGTTGCATTAAAATGTTATTGTATTTAGATCTTAGTTTTAATTGTCTAAAAGATAAAATAACTACGATAATTAATACGAATGCCAAAATAAATGTTCCCAATAGTGTCTTTTTTTGAACGGATATGAGTTTATTTTGAAGTTCTGTTTTATTATTTAATAGTTGAATTTTGTTTTGAGTTTGTTTTAGATTTTGCGAAGCTTCAACAGCAACAAGATGTCTTAAGTTTTCTTCATTAATAATACTGTCTTTATAAATTTTTGCAGTTTTTAAGAACTCAAGAGCTTTTTTGTTATTATTTAAGGCCTCATATGCAGTTGAGAGCAATCTACTGCAGGATTCTATCTGGTATTTAGAGCCAATTTCTTGTGCAATTTTAAGTCCGCTATCTAAGTTTTTTATCCCTTTGTAATAGTTCTTTGTGAGCAGGTAGGTTTCTCCTAATATAGCGTAACTTACTGAGATGTTTATTTTATCTCTGGATTGTTTGTTGAAGATCAGGGCTTGTTCCAGGTAATTAATTGCTGTGTTGTATTGTTTTTTTAGTTTGTAGGCATCTCCAATGCTATTGTAATTAATTGCTTTACCTCCTGTTGAATTAATCTGTGTATTATAATCCAGTGATTTGTTAAAGTAAACAAGTGCTGAATCAACTAATCCAATAGCCTTTACAGATTCTCCTATGTTGTTGTAATTTATGGCAAGACCCAGTTTGTTATTTTGTTGCTTGGATATTTCCAGTGATTTTTTAAAGTATTCAATAGATACATGATATCGTTTTAAATTAGTGTATACGTTACCTAATCCATTGTAAGAAACTGCAGTTTGAAACGTATCATGAATGGATTCGGCTATATTCATAGCTTCCAAATGAAGGTCAAGAGCATTTTTATTTTCGTCCATCCTTCTATAGACAACAGCGAGAAGGTTTAAATATTTTGTAATTAAAGATTTGTCGTTTAAAGTTCTGGCTATTTCAACCGCTTTATCATGAACTTCAAGTGCTTTGTTAAACTCAGATCTGTTTCTGTAACGAACGCCCAATGTACTATATATTAGGGCAAGTTGTTCCTGGAAATTATTGTTTTTGGCAATTTCCTGGGCTTGCATCAGGTAATCATCAAATACTGGGGCTGATATTAAATTTTGGTTGTAAAATGTAATGGATTGATTAATCAGGTTGGAAACAACTGTAGAATCAGTTTTGGATAGGTTTATATCAGAAGTAGCAAAAGGTGCTGGTTCCTTTTTATTTGAGCAATTAACAAAGCAAAAAATTAGTATAGATAGAATGATATTTAATTTAAATTGCCTCATAAATTTATTTTGTTTGTAATTTAATGTTTTAAGTGCTTTATTAAGTGGTTGTTATAATGTTATTTATTAACTATTTATTAACAGATGTTCTATGTTTAAAACTTAGGTATAATTCATGTGTTCATAAAGTATGAGCAATTGAATATGTGTTTTATTCAAGAGCTCTTATTTAAACTATATTTGTGCTGATTTAATATTTAAATTTATGAATTGAACTAATCTTTTATTTCATGGCTATTTTATTAAAACGACCTTTATTTTTATTAATTATACTTTTTATTTCCTTTTGTCAATGCGATGTAATTAATAGCACCGTTGGGAAGCATAAAAACTATGCAATGATAATTTTCTCAAAAACAGGTGTTGTTAGTTATAATTATAAAGTACCGGATAAAGTAAAGGAGATGGATGTGGAGTTAAGAGAGATATCTGGTTTAGATTATAATGGTATAAATAACTCGTTATTGGCAATTAATGATGAAAAAGGTTTTATATATGAGATAGGAGTAGATGATTTTGAGATTATTAGTAGAAATGAGTTTTGGAATACCGGAGATTATGAAGGTATTGAGTTTGATGGAAAATATATATGGGTGGTAAAAAGCAATGGGAAGTTGTATCAGTTTGATCCTATTAATAAGGAAACGGAGGAATATGAAACAGAGCTATCATCAGAAAATGATGTGGAAGGATTGTGTTACGATGATGAAAAGCGATTGTTTTATTTGGGATGTAAGGGTAAAACATTGAGCAAAAAAGATAAATCACGAGCCAAAGCTGTTTACACTTTTAGTTTAAAAGATAAGAAACTGGAAAAAGATCCTTTGATAAAGATTCATCCAAATAAAATTAAGAAATTTATTGAGGAAGTAGCCGATGTGGATGTAGATGATAATTATTTTGATCGGGCAGACGTGTTTTCTCCATCAGCGGTTGCAATAAATAAAAATCGAGACATGTATGTTTTGTCAGCAAGGGGAAGTATGTTGATGATTGTGGGATTAAGCTCTGAAATAAAGGAAGTTATATTTTTAAATCCAAAATATTTACCTCAACCTGAGGGGATTTGTTTTGATGAAGATGAGAATTTGTACTTATCAACAGAGGGAAAGTCAAAAGATGGTAAACTATTATTTTATCAAAAGATTCAAAATTAAGTAAGGTGTTTAGAATAATTAAGAAGATATTAACTGGGCGAATGAGATCATTTTTATTTATTATTCTGATAATATTATTTAGTGCATGTGGAACACTTAAGGCGCCATATTATTCAAAAGCAAATCTCGATTGGAGTCAAAAGAATAAAACATCAAATAAACAGTTAATTCATTCTTTATTTTTAGTGGGGGATGCTGGCAAGTTTGATAATAAAATACTACAGAATAATATTGTTATAGATGTTGTTGAAAACGAACTTAAGAATACAGAAGGTCCAGCTACTCTAGTGTATCTTGGTGACAATATTTATTCTTACGGATTACCTTCAAAGAAAAATAAGTCACGAGCCTATAAAGAGGAGATTATTAACGCACAGTTAAATCTTGCTCAATATGTGAATGGAAACACATATTTTATTGCCGGAAATCATGATTGGAAAAATGGCAATAAAAATGGTTTAAAAGCTATTGAAAGGCAGGAAGATTATATTGAATCCTATTACCCTAAGGATTTTGATCATGATGTGAAAATGTATCCGGGTCAGGGGTGCGGTGATCCCAAAGTTAAAAAGATAAACAAGGATTTATACTTTGTATTTGTCGATAGTCAGTGGTGGCTGCAAAATTGGGATCGTGAAAAGAAAATGAATAAGGGGTGCGAGATAAAATCAAGGAATGATTTTTTAGCTCGAATTGAAGAAATTTTCGTTGAGCACAAGAACGATCAAATAGTTGTTTTTATGCACCATCCTATATTTAGTCAAGGAATTCATGGTGGGTATTTTTCTTTTTTAGATCATGTTTTTCCGTTACATCAAAATAAAAAGTTATGGATTCCATTGCCAGTTATTGGATCATTATATCCTATTTTAAGAACTTCAATAGGTTCTGTGCAGGACTTAAGTAATTCGCTTAATATTGAATTTAGTCAGGGAATATACGAAATAGCTGAAGACCTTGATGTGGATGTTATTTTTGCCTCCGGGCATGAACATAACTTACAATTTTTTGATAAGGAAAATACAAAGCATATTATAAGTGGGTCAGGAAGTAAACATTCTTTTGCTTTAGCTGGTGGAGATGCAGATTTCTCAAGAGAAGTCAGGGGATTTGCTAAGATTTTATTTTATGAAGATATGGAGGCATGGGTAGAGTTTTACTCGGTTTCAGAAAAAAATACAACTCCTCATTTAGAATATAGAACACAACTTCGTAAACCCAAGGCAGGAACTGTTTCTATTGAAAAAGAATATCCATTTTTAACTCAGAAAGATACGATTGTAGCAGCAAATAAATCTTTTGAAGCGGGAAAGTTGAAGCAGTTTTTATTGGGTGAGCAATATCGTGAGATGTGGACTACGGAAGTTAAAGTGCCTATAATTGATCTTGATACAAAATTTGGAGGTCTTACGCCAATTAAAAAAGGAGGGGGCATGTCCTCAAATTCCCTGCGAATGGAAACTTCTGATGGGCGACAGTATATACTACGGTCAATAAATAAGGATTATACTAAAATGGTAGATAAAAAGTATAGTAATCTTAAAGTATTGGATATTATGAAAGATCAGAATAGTGCCAGTCATCCCTATGGGGCACTAATGCTACCATCCTTATCCAGAGCAGCAGGCATTTACTATACCAGTCCCGAATTGGTTTTTCTTAAACATCAAAAGCAATTGGGAAATTATAATACACTGTTTCCAGAAGAACTTTATTTATTAGAACAACGGCCAAGTGGAGACTGGCAAAAAGCATCACAATTCGGTTATTCAAATAATATCATCAGTTATACAGATCTTCTAGAGAGGTTAAGGAAAAAAAAGAGTCAGTTTGTTGATCAGGAGTGGGTTTTAAAGTCTCGTTTGTTTGATTTGTTAGTACACGATTGGGACAGGCATGATGATCAGTGGAGGTGGGCTTCTTTTGAATTAGGAGACAGTACGGTTTATCGTCCAATTCCTCGAGATAGAGACCAGGTGTTTTATAAGTTCGAAGGATTGATTCCCTGGTATGTTTCGACTTTTATTATAAAGAAGTTTAAAACAATGAAGGGTGATGTAAAAGATGTTGAAAATCTATCATTCAATGCTCGATATTTCGACAGGTACTTTTTAAATCAATTGGAGTGGAAAGATTGGAATCGCATTACTAAAGATCTTCAGGCAAACATGACTGATGAAGTAATCAATGAATGTTTAAAAGATTTACCTCCTGAAGTTGTTGAATTAAATAAAGAGATCCCTGAGCTGTTAAAATCCCGAAGAGATCATATGCTAAAAATAAGCCGTAAGTTATATGAATTTTTATCTAAAGAAGTAGAGATTACAGGAACGGATAATGATGAAAAGTTTGATATTGAAAGGTTTGCTGATGGTAGCGTTAATGTTAAATATTTTATCGAAAGAGATAAAAAAGGGGATTTGTTAAAATATAAAAGAACTTTTTATCCATCAGAAACCAAAGAAATTAGACTTTATGGATTAAGAGGAAAAGATGAATTTACAATTTCAGGAGCAGAGGTACATAAAATTAGAATAAGAATTGTTGGAGGAGAAGATAAAGATGAAGTAATAAATGAAACAAAAGGAGGTGGCATTTACGTTTATGATGAAACAGATGGTATTAAGCTTAAGGGTGGTGCAGTGACCGATAAAACATCAAAAGATGATATTTATGTAAATGAATACGATAGAAAGGGTTTTGTTTACAATAAAAACTTTCCATTTGTAAGGTTAGGTTATACTAAAGATGACGGTATTTGGGTGGGGTTATCTTATGATTGGACAACCAATGGGTGGAGACGAGATCCATATAAAGCAAAGCAAAGAGCCTATTTTGAAGTTGCTCCAGGTAATCAGGATGCTTTTAAGTTTGGCTATGATGGTCATTTCCCGGATTTAATTGGGAAGTTTGATTTCAAGCCATCTTTTCATGTTGATTTCCCAAGTATTGAAAATTATTTTGGAATTGGTAATGAATCAATTAATTATGAACGAGAAAAAGAGTTTAATTGGGTTACTATTACCGGAGCAAGAGTTAATCCTTTGATTTCATACAGAACATCAAATAAGCATTTCACTTTTGATTTTGGCCCAACTTATGAAACAGTAGAGATTCAAGAGCGAGAAGGAAGAGTTTCGAAAGATGTATTACTAGGTTTTACGACTGAAGAATTAGAACGTAAACATTTTTTAGGAGGGGAAATTAGTAATACAATCAATATCAAAGACAGAGAAGAAAATCCTACCAATGGTTTTTCTTTTTATGTTGGAATTGAATATCAACATAATCTTACTGACAATGGTGATTTATTTAGATTTAAAAGCAATTCTCAATTATATATCACATTAAGTAACTATCCTAAAATAGTATTTGCAAATAATGTTGGATATGAAAAAATAGAAGGTGATTATGAATTTTACCAAGCTCCTGATATTGGTAATTTAACCAATCTTAGAGGCTTTCGTAAGAATCGATTTAGAGGAGAATCAGCTTTTTATGAAAATTTGGATTTTCGTTTTAGTTTGGTTGATTGGGAGAATATTTATCTGCCTGTGAATATTGGGATGCTTACGGGTTTTGATGTAGGTAGAGTATGGTTGGATGATGAGAACTCAAATAAATGGCATAATAGTCAAACTGTGGGATTGTGGGTTGATGTATTAGATATTTTTGTATTGCAGCCCTATTATTCTTTTACTGTAGAAGATAATTTCTTTAGTTTTATCATGCGATTTAACTTTTAGAAATGAACTGGGACTTAAGCAAAGTATTTTCATCAAAAAACAAATACAAAACTGTTGCTGCAATTATAACTATAGTTGCTTTGTTGTTGTTTTGGCATTCAGTTTCATTTCCATTATTTAAGGTTTCGTATTCCACAGTTATTTATTCGCAAAATGAAAAATTATTAGGAGCTCATATTGCAAATGATGGTCAATGGCGTTTCCCTCAGGGAGATTCTGTTCCAGATAAATTTAAAACATGTTTACTTATGTTTGAGGACGAACATTTTTATCATCATCCAGGAGTTAATCCCTTTGCAATTATTAGAGCTCTGAAACAGAACATTTCAAGTGGTGAAGTTAAAAGTGGTGGAAGTACCATTACCATGCAAGTGATAAGAATGGCTACCCAGCGAAATCGGAATTTGTTTAGTAAAATTATAGAGGCCTTCCAGTCTTTACGTATAGAGTTAATATTTTCAAAAGATGAAATTTTAAGTTTATATGCCACCCATGCGCCTTTTGGAGGAAATGTTGTTGGGTTGGAAGCAGCCGCATGGAGATATTTTCATCGTCCGGCCTATATGTTGTCGTGGGCAGAACAAGCAACCTTAGCTGTACTTCCAAATGCTCCTGGATTGATACATACGGGTAAAAACAGGAAAGCGTTATTGTTAAAAAGAAACAGACTTTTAAAGAAATTACTTTCTAAAAATAAGATTGATTCTACTTCATATTTTTTAGCAATCGATGAACCTATCCCGGAGCATCCTTATGCTTTGCCTCAAATGGCTTCACATTTATTGGATTATTGTAGAAAAAAGAAAGAGGGTGAAATATATAAATTGTCTATTAATGCTTCGTTGCAGCAACAGTTAAATAGTGTTCTTAAGTTTCATTACGAAAAGTTAAGACTCAACGAAATTCATAATGCATGTGCAATTGTTGTAGATGTGCAATTAAAAAAGGTTTTGGCTTATTTTGGAAATGTAAATGGACAAAAAGTTCCTCAAAAGCATGTTGATATTATACAAGCTCCCAGAAGTACAGGAAGTATTTTAAAACCTTTTTTGTATGCTGCTGCATTGCAAGATGGACAAATTCTTCCTAAAATGTTAATTCCGGATATACCTACCTTTTACGAAAATTTTGCACCTAAAAATTATAGTCGAACATATAACGGAGCTGTTCCTGCAGATGAGGCATTGAGTAGGTCGTTAAATGTGCCTGCGGTTAAAATGCTCGAAGAATACGATGTAGGAAGGTTTTGTGACTTATTGCAAAAAATGGGATTAAAAACAATAAAGTCAGATCCGGATTATTATGGTTTGAGTTTGATTTTGGGAGGTGCTGAGGCCACATTATTTGATCTGGCCGGAGCCTACACTTCCATGGCCGGAGTGTTAAATAATTATACATCTAATAATTCAACTTATTACAATAATGAGTTTAGTGCTCCATCAATTTTTTCTGCAACTAGTGTAAATAGAGGAAGCTTATCGGAATATCCTCAGGTTTATAATGCTGGAGCCATTTACCATACATTTGAGGCTTTAACAAATGTAGTTCGGCCATATGAAGAATCTGGCTGGCAGACTTTTTCATCTAGTAAAAAAATTGCATGGAAAACTGGTACTAGTTTTGGTTATCGAGATGCCTGGGCAATTGGAGTTACACCAGAATATGTTGTTGGTGTTTGGGTTGGAAATGCAACAGGGGAGGGTAGGCCTGGTATTATTGGAGGTGTTACGGCAGGACCAATTATGTTCGATATTTTTCATCATCTCCCGCAAACCACATGGTTTAAGCCCCCATATGATGATATGGAAAAGATAGCGGTTTGTAAAAAATCAGGTTATAGAGCTGGATTGTATTGCGAAACTGATTCAGCTTATGTTTCCCTAAATAAACAAAAGGTGGAAATTTGTCCGTATCATCAATTGATCCACATGAATAAAGAACAAACAAAACGAGTGAATTCAGCTTGCTATCCAATTTCACAAATGGTTCATAAATCATGGTTTGTATTGCCTCCGGTAATGGAATGGTATTATAAACGGAATCACCCTTTATATCAAAAATTACCAGAAGTAGATCATAATTGTGGAGGTGTGAAAGAAGTAACAATGCAGTTTATTTATCCTCAAAATAATAACAGAGTATATTTACCTAAAGGGCTAGATGGAAAAATTCAACCAGTAGTTTTAAAAGTGGCACATCGTTCGTCAACATCAACTATTTATTGGCATATAGATGATGAATACCTAGGAGAAACATCATTTATTCATCATATGGAGATAAAACCAAAGGAAGGAAAGCACTATCTGACATTAATAGATGAGCAAGGAAATGTTTTGAATAAATGGATTGAATGTATAGGTAGAGGCGATTAGAAGCAAGGATAGTATGGTAAATCAGAATAAATCGATGAGAATGTTTTTATATCCTCGCAACTTTAATGGGTAGTCGTATTTCTATTGGGGTCTACCAGTGCCACGTTTATGATTTTTTCTTCTGTTAGCCTCAATTTCAAGCATATTTTAGTATTGATCTTCAGGTAAAATTTTCTTTAGCGCTGAATTTTTTTCTTTTCGAATGGTCATCATTTTTTCATGCATGGATTCTCTGTCACCTTCTGAATTTTTTAGTTGCGTTTCCATTTTTTTGCAAACTTTAAATTGATGGCACTAACTTCACCCGTTTGTTTGTCGGTAAGGATTAGGTCTTTCTTCATTCTTTCAGTTTGCATTTTACTCATATTTTCAATGTCAAAATCTTTATGATGAGGTTGGGCTTTTAGTTGTATTAAAGCACCAAATATAAGCATAGACATCATACATAATAGGAATTTCTTCATGTTGTATAAAAAATAAAATAAATGTGATATTTAATATAACGACAATCAAAAGAAAATTCTTCGTTAAATTTATATCGAACTCGGGTTATTAATGGAAATAAAATAGCAGAACGTTAAAAACGTTTGTTTTTAATATAGAAGTAAATGAATTTTATTCCGATGAAAATATGGTTATAGCATGTTGGTATTAATCCGTACTGCTCACTCATAATTTTGAATCGTTCTTTCAATCCCGGAATAATATTTTGTTTTGTAATTCCGCCATCCAAAAATTTACTTAGGGTACGTTGAGTATTGGTTATTTGATTAGCATTTTTAATAGCCAATAAACACCATTCAAAATCAGCAGAAAATTGATAATTAAGGTTGTATGGTTTAATAATATCTTTCTTAACAATAAAAGATTGATGGCTAACAAGCATTCCTCTTGTAAAGCTTTTCCAGGTTAAGTATTCAGGAGGAGTAAGTCGTCTGTTCCCAATTTCTTTACCATCAGAATCTATCATAATGGTATCTCCATAATAAATATCGGAGTTGGGATTGGATGAAATGATTTCTTCCAAAACTGCGTTGTCTGCAATCTCATCACCTGAATTCATAAACCAAATATAATCTCCAGTAGATATTTCTATACCTTTATTCATTGCATCGTAAATACCTTTGTCAGGTTCACTGATCCATTTTGAGATATCATTTTCGTAACTTTTGATAATATCCTGAGTTCCATCGTTTGAATCTCCATCAATAATAATGTATTCAATATTTTTATAGGATTGATTTAAGACGCTTTTAATAGTGGCTTCAATGGTTTGGTTTCCATTATAAACTACAGTTATTATAGATATTTTAGGTGTGTTGTAATTCATTTTAAAAGACTATAATAGGCTCGTGTAAAGATTATTATATTTTTCTGCAATTGTTTTGTTTGAATAATGATCTACAACAAAGACCCTGGCATTTTTCTTAAACAATTGAGTATCACATTCAAATAATGCCTTGTGGATATTGTTCGCCAAGGCATCACTATCCTTTAATGTAGTTAAAAATCCCGTTTTATTGTCAACAATCATCTCTGGAACTCCACCAACGTTAAAACTCACTACAGGTATACCACAAGATTGTGCTTCCATAACAGTATTCGGAAGATTATCCTGTAATGAAGGAAGTATAAATACATCAGCCGAATTATATAGTTGAACCATTTCGTTTATTCCTGATATAAAATTCATTGCATGTACCTTATAAGGATATTGAGAAAGGTCTAAATCCTTAGTTTTTCCAAAAATTACAAGCTCAATATCATCAGATAGCTGTGGATGTTTTTTGTTTATAATATGAAGCGCATCCATTAAATAATTGGCACCTTTTCTGGGGTCTGATATATCAGCTGCACCGAATAAAACAAGTTTTTTATCCAAAGGTAATCCAAAATTATTTCTGCAATCTTGCATGTTTTTAGGTGCAAATTGCGATGTATTTATTGGATTAGGAATAGAAGATACTGTTTTGCTTTTCAGTAAAGAACTGGTTTGAGCAAGAGTACCCAGCCATTTACTGCAAGAAACAGGATGGATGTTTGCTTTATTCCATATTTCCATCTTTTTTTGATGGATTTTGTAAGATAAATCTTTGTTGTTAGATTTTTTTAAAAAAGGACAATTTCCACAATTATTGATATAGTGATTACAATCATCAGTGTAATGACATCCTCCTGTAAATGGCCACATGTCATGCATGGTCCATACAACAGGTTTGTTGAGCTTAAAGAGCTGTTCCAAATTCTTTAAAGATAAGAAACCATGATTAATCCAATGCAAATGGATAATATCGGCTTCTTTAACTAAAGGATGTTGGCTTATATCTACCCCTGCAACAGCAGGTGAAAATTTATATCGTATCTGTTTATCCTTCTCAAATGGCAGAAAATATAATCGTTCTTTAATAAATCTGAATAATGCCTTCTTTTGAGCTATGTAACTATTGCTTAAAGAAGTAGCTTCATGATCATCAGCTATCTGATCCTCAATAAGCATTTTTACCTCTGTGTTATTTTCTCTTAAGGCATTAAATAACCTGTTTGCTGCAACTGCCGCACCTCCAGAAGTGGATGATTTATTAATGATTAATACCTTCAATCTTTAAGTTTATAATTTCGTGCGTTGGTTAGTAGTGATTTATAATTTTGTACGTACTTTATTTTGATCTATAGTGTAGTGTAAACCTTTACTTTCTTTTCTCTTCATTGCCATCCTGATAATTAAGTACCCTACGTTTATTTTATTTCTTAGCTCACATAATTCTTTTGTAACTATAGAATCTACAAATAAACTTTCTGTTTCTTTGTAGATTAATTCAAGTCTGTCCAATGCTCTTTTTAATCTTAAGTTCGATCTAACAATGCCTACATAATTACTTAATATTTGCTCAACTTCTTTGTTGGTTTGAGTAATTAGTACCATTTCCTCGTTGTGAGATGTTCCATCATCATTCCAACTAGGAATGCTTGTATTGTGTTTAATTGTAGTAATCTTAGTTAAGGAGTCTGTTGCAGCTTTGTCTGCATATACTATAGCTTCCAATAAAGAATTGCTGGCAAGTCGATTGGCACCATGTAATCCTGTTGAAGAACATTCGCCAGCAGCATATAAATTAAGGATAGAACTTCTACCATTTAAATCTACCTTAATTCCACCGCATAAATAATGTGCAGCAGGAACTACTGGTATCATGTCTTTAGTAATGTCAACATTCAACTCAAGGCATTTGTTATAAATAGTTGGAAAATGTTTTTTTGTTTCGTCAGCATCCTTATGTGTTACATCCAAATAAACAAATTCATCTCCCGTGTTTTTCATTTCATTATCAATAGCTCTTGCTACAATATCCCTCGGAGCTAAACATCCTCTCTTATCATATTTTTCCATAAATAATGCACCATCACGTCTTCTTAATAATGCACCATAACCTCTCATTGCTTCAGTAATTAAAAACGAAGGTCGTTCTTTAGGATTATATAATGATGTAGGGTGGAACTGAACAAATTCCATGTTCTCAATGATTCCTTTTGCGCGATAAACCATTGCAATCCCATCGCCAGTAGCTATAGTAGGATTTGTTGTGGTTTGGTAAATATTTCCAATACCACCACTTGCCATCATGGTTATTTTGGCCAGAACTGTATCAACCTTTTGAGTTTTTTCATTTAATACATACGCACCATAACACTCAACATCAGTACGCCATCGATAAGTGATTTCTCCTAAATGGTGTTGCGTGATAATGTCAACCGCATAATAATTCTCACTTAGTTCAATGTTGGGATGTTTTTTTGCTTTTTCGATTAAAGCTCTCTGGATTTCAAAACCTGTATTATCAAGGTGATGTAATATTCTAAATTCACTGTGACCACCTTCTTTGTGTAAATCATAGAGTTTGTCTTCTTTTTTATCAAACTCAGTGCCCCATTCTATGAGCTGTTTTATTTGTCCTGGACCGTTCTCAACTACCATTCTTACCGCATCTGGATTTGAAAGGTAATCGCCTGCAATCATTGTATCTTCAATGTGTTTTTCAAAATTGTCAGGTTCGTAGGTTACAGAGGCAATTCCACCTTGGGCATAGGAAGTGTTGGTTTCGCCTAATTTTGTTTTGCTTATTACTAAAACGCTTCCATAATCAGCAACTTTAAGTGCATAACTTAGTCCGGCAATTCCCGATCCTATAACCAAAAAATCAACTTTTTTCCTCATTGTATTAAAACCAAAAGCTTATAATCTAAACTGAAGTACAAATATAGTTAATTCAATTAACGGAGCGTGCTTATCCCAATAATATTAAAAAAAATCCCTTTTGAATTAAAAAGAACGGTATAGAAGGCAATAATAATTCGGAAAAAAAGATTTTTGGTTTATTTTTGCACTCTTAAAGCAAATGTCCTTTATTCAATTAATTAGCTTCATAGATAATAATCGAATTTAGGATGAAAAGAATGAAGTATAATATGTATCTCTTTTGTTTAAGAGAGTGATCTAATATCGATATAAAATAATATGGCTCAGGAAGATGTTTTTAAAAAATTAGTAGCCCATTGTAAAGAGTATGGGTTTGTTTTTCAATCTAGTGAAATTTATGATGGATTGGGAGCAGTGTATGACTATGGTCAGTTAGGTGTTGAGCTTAAAAACAACATTAAAACTTTTTGGTACGATGCCATGGTTAGACTAAATGAAAATGTAGTTGGATTAGATTCTGCTATTTTCATGCATCCTACAACATGGAAAGCATCAGGTCATGTTGACGCTTTCAATGATCCTTTGATTGATAATAAAGACAGTAAAAAACGCTACCGTGCCGATGTGTTGATTGAAGATTTAATACAAAAAATTGAGGGTAAGATAGAGAAAGAAGTTGCTAAAGCTAAAAAACGCTTTGGTGATTCGTTTGATGAAGCTCAATTTAAGGAAACTAACCCAAGAGTTTTAGCTAATCAGGAAAAGATAAATGAAATCCATACAAGATTTTCAAAAGCGTTAAATGATAATGACCTTGAAGATTTAAAACAAATAATTGTTGATTACGAAGTTGTTTGTCCTATTTCTGGAACTAAAAACTGGACTGACGTTCGTCAGTTTAACCTAATGTTTGGAACTGAAATGGGGTCAACAGCTGATGGTGCAAGTAAAATTTATTTACGTCCAGAAACAGCACAAGGTATTTTTGTAAACTTCCTTAATGTTCAAAAAACAGGAAGAATGAAAATTCCTTTTGGAATTGCCCAAATTGGTAAAGCTTTTAGAAATGAGATAGTGGCACGTCAGTTTATTTTCCGTATGCGTGAGTTTGAGCAAATGGAAATGCAATTTTTTGTTCGTCCTGGTGAAGAAATGAAGTGGTTTCAATATTGGAAGGACTTCCGTATGAAGTGGCATAAATCATTAGGAATGGGTGACGAAAATTATCGTTTTCATGATCATGAAAAATTGGCACACTATGCTAATGCTGCTACAGATATTGAATATAGAATGCCTTTTGGTTTTAAAGAAGTTGAAGGTATTCACTCAAGAACTGATTTTGATTTGTCACAACATCAGGAATTTTCAGGAAAGAAACTCCAATATTTTGACCCTGAAATTAATGAAAGTTATGTTCCTTATGTAATTGAAACATCTATTGGTGTGGATAGAATGTTCTTAAGCATGATGGCCGGAGCATACAAAGAAGATGAAGTTGTTGATGCTAAAGGCAAAAAAGAAACCAGAGTTCTATTGAAATTGCCAGCAGTACTTGCACCTGTTAAAATGGCTGTTCTACCTTTGTTGAAGAAGGATGGATTACCAGAAAAAGCGCGTAAGATTGTAGATGCATTGAAGTTTGATTATAACCTTCAGTATGACGAAAAGGATTCAATTGGTAAACGTTATCGTCGTCAGGATGCAATTGGAACTCCATTTTGTATTACGGTGGATCATCAAACGCTTGAGGATAATACAGTAACTATTCGTTATAGAGATACAATGGAACAAGAAAGAGTTTCTGTTGATGAGTTAGAATCTATCTTAAAGGATAAAGTAAGTATGAAAAACTTATTTAAAGAATTGATTTAAAACTTCGAAAAAAAGAATATAAAAAAGCCGGGTTTTGCCCGGCTTTTTCTTTATATAATATATTTACACTTATTCAACAGTTACTGATTTTGCCAAATTTCTTGGTTGATCTACGTTGCATCCTCTCATTACAGCTATATAATATGACATAATTTGTAATGGAATAACTGTTAAAAGTGGAGCAATAGATTCGTGGCAATCAGGGACTTCAATGACGTGGTCTGCTAAATTCTTAATTGTTTCATCGCCTTTAGAAACAATCGCAATAACATTTCCATTTCTGGCTTTTACTTCCTGTATATTACTTACAATTTTTTCGTAAGATTTATCCTTAGTTGCAATAACACAAACTGGCATATTTTCATCAATTAATGCAATAGGGCCATGTTTCATTTCGGCTGCAGGATATCCCTCTGCATGAATATAAGAAATCTCTTTAAGTTTTAATGCACCTTCCAGAGCAACTGGGAATAAACAGCCTCTGCCTAAATACAAAGCATTGCTTACATCTTTAAACATTTCAGCAATTCCCTTGATGTAGTTTTCTGATTTTAGAATGATATCAATCTTTTCAGGAACTAATGTTAATTCGTGAATTAGTTGTTTGTATAATTCATCATACAAAGTACCTCTTTTTCTACCAATCATAAAGGCCATCATTGTAAGCACGGTAACTTGAGAAGTAAATGCTTTGGTAGATGCAACTCCAATTTCAATACCTGCATGTGTATATACTCCAGCATGTGTTTCCCTAGGAATTGAAGACCCAACAACGTTGCAAATACCTATTATAGTAGCGCCTTGTTTTTTTGCCATTTTAATGGCAGCTAATGTATCAGCAGTTTCGCCACTTTGTGAAATAGCAATAATTACATCATCAGGAGTGATTATAGGATTTCTATATCTGAATTCAGAAGCATACTCTACTTCTACAGGTATTCTGGCATATTCTTCAAATAGATATTCTCCAACTAATCCAGCATGCCATGATGTACCACAAGCAATAATAATAATTCGTTTTGCTTGGGTTAATTTTGGCATTACATCAATAATACCACCTAAGAATATTTTTGTTTTATCAATAGAAATTCTACCTCTGAAAGTATCACCGATCGAATGTGGTTGTTCGTGAATTTCTTTAAGCATATAATGTTCGTATCCATTCTTGTCAATTTCATCAATGCTTAGCTCAACCTTTTGAATTTTGGGTTTTTGTTTGTCGTTCTGAATATTTTTTAAAACAAGGTCGTTTTTCGTAAGTATAGCTACATCTTCATCATTTAAGTATATAACTTGATCTGTATATTCAATGATTGGAGATGCGTCTGAAGCAAGAAAATATTCATTTTCGCCAACTCCAATAACCAAAGGACTACCTTTTCTTGCTGCAATCAATTGGTCTTTTTCATCCTCACATGAAATAACCAATCCATAGGCACCAATAACTCTTGATAAAGCAACTCTTACAGCTATTTCGGCATCAACTTTTTGTTCAAGATAAATGCTTTCAATAAAGTTAACAAGAACTTCAGTGTCGGTTTCGCTTTCGAACTTATATCCTCTGTTGATTAATTCTTTTTTTAAGTGGGCATAATTTTCAATAATACCATTGTGTACTAAAGTAAATTTGCCATTCATAGAAGTATGAGGGTGAGCATTAGAGTCATTGGGTTCACCATGAGTTGCCCATCGAGTATGACCAATTCCAATGTTCCCAATAATATTTTTATCTTTTGCATACTTATCAAGATCTTTAACCTTTCCCATTTTTTTATAGGTATGGGTGCCTGAATTGATAAGAGCAACTCCAGCTGAGTCATATCCTCTGTACTCAAGCCTTTGAAGTCCTTTAATAAGTATTGGATAAGCAGGTTTATCACCTACATAAGCTACAATTCCACACATAGTTTGATTTTTTATTTTCCTAACAAATATGACAATTATTAAGGGGTGATTACGTATCTGTTAGTTAATTATTTAAAGAATCTAATATTTTTTGACCTCTACTAATGTTATTTTCAAGTGTTTTATTTAATGATTTAATAAAGGAGTTTTCTTCAATGTTTCCTCTTATAGCTGCAAAATCGTTATTTGTTGCCAATTCATCTCCATCCTGACCAAAACCAATCATGGTTTTTAAATTGAATTCCTTTTTTGCATCCATTTTTATCGAAGTAGTTATTTTAGTATTATTTTCTATCCAAAGCTCAATAAAGTGGTGAATCTGTTCCTGAGAACAAATGTTTATATCAATATCAAAATAACTTTTCAACACTTGAAAAATATGTTCTCGTTTATTATTAGCATATTGATTAAAACTTTCTAAGAAGAAATGGTTGAGGTTGTTAATGTTTATTTCTTCTGATTCTATTCTAGAATCAAAATCCTGAATGTCACTTACTTTACAAATTAAACCACCCAAATCAATCCATTGATCTACTGAATCTAATGTGTATTTCTCCTCAATAATAGAATTTAAATCTGAATTTTCTTGTAATAAATTTACTAACTCATCACCAAGGTATTTAATAAGAGCCTGTTCATAAATTTTTAATCCTCTGTTGATGGAACTTAATGTAATTTGAGTGTTTTTATATAGTACTTGTTTTGCCTGAGGAGAAGCTTTTTCTTGAAGCTTCAATAGTACTTCAATGCCCTGAATGATCTTGTTGATTGTATATGGGTTCAGTGCCTCAGTAATAATTAGGTCGTAAAAAGTTGAACCTTTGCGCTTATCTCTTTGTGGCCATTTTTCAACATCTCTGGTGGTTCCAACACTAAAAAGGTTTTGTGCTGGCATTAGAACACTTTTCCCATTGTCTTCAATAAGATACGAGAATGGAAGATCAGAAGTGTCTGGGTTACCATAATGTCGGCCTAAAACCATTGTGAAGGCTCCAATTTTGCCCGGCCATAAAATATATGAATCACTCCCGGTTTTACTTCCTCTCTCAATAAGCCCCTGATGTACTGGGCCTAATTTATACATATGGTTACTTTGGTTTGTACCACTTCCTGCATTAAAAAATGAGTAGTATCCTGCAATTAAAAGGCTTGATTTATGATGAGTTACGGTATAAGGACCAGCAAAGATTGCGCAACCTTCTCCTTGTAAACATTGACTGTTGCTGAAAAATACAGAGTTTTCAGCTGTAAAGTGGTTTGATATTTCACAACCTTGACCTACAAAACAATGTTGTAGATGGGCTCCATCACTTATAATTGAACTAGTTGAAAATATGAATTTAGTAGCAGAAACATTAAAGCCTACATAACTTGGAGCATCTTCGCAACTGTTAACAGTACCTTCCTCCAGTTTAGTTATTCCTTCAATAATAGTGTAACATCCAAAATTGACATTAAGTATTGTTCCACTATTCTTTATAACGGAGTTTTTGCCAATAATTCCTTTATCTGATTTTATAGTGTTGGCATAATTGCCAATAAGTTTTTTCAATTGCTTTTGAAGTTCTGGTTTATAAGCATAAAAAGCCATCATGTAAGCCGTATGTACAGATAGTTCATTATAGATATATACATCTCGGCCACCAGCTTCATTTATAGGGGTAATAATTTCACCATTACCAAAACAGCTTTCGTGGTTGACTTGAATTGAATCATTGTTTATTAATATGCAATTATCTTCAATATTGTAGTTACTGATGCTGGTACCAATGTTTTTTATATATGAATTATTGCCTACGGTACAATTGTTAATGTGTGCATTGTATATACCCGAGAAATCGTGTATGTGGAGATTCGATATTTTTTTCTTTAGTACTCCAATATAATTTGTTCCTGAAAATGTAGTGGATTTTATATGATCAGGAATAAAATTATCATCAACAAAAACCTTTTCCCAACCATCTATTGAGGTACAGTTTTGTTGTTCAAGAATTTTTATTTCTATGGAGTTAAGATTTCGATAGTTTATGGAATCTGAATGATTTATCATAGAACTAAAATATTAAAAAGAATTTAAGTGTTCTGTAAAATATGATGAAGGTAAATAATTATAAGATTAAAATAATTATAAGATTAAATTGTAATCTTAAATGACGATCAAAAAAAACTGCCACACGTTTTAACGTATGGCAGTTGTAATTATTTTAATGATTTATAATTCCTTATTTGTCAAGAAGGCTGTCATAAAAACTATTGAATGCTTCAATATAACTTTCTTCATCGTGATACTCTAAAAATGGTTTTCCAGATTCTTTAGCGTATTGAATAATTTCACTATTTGCATCAGGATGTCCTTGAATAACTCCATCACTAAAATTCATAGCTAATTTGCTAAGGTTTTTATGGTTGAATGGGGTAAGTCCTTCGTAGTCTTGGTTTTCAACTCCTTCTAAAGTGAATTTCTCAGGGAAGGATGCCGGGAATTCCTGTTTGAAATCATCGTTATAAACAGAGTATACCAATTTTGAATTTGCAAAATGAGGATCCTCATTCATTGCTTTTTTAATATACAATGGAACCAATCCGGTAAACCAGCCATGACAATGAATAATGTCTGGTGTCCATCTTAATTTTTTAGTCGTTTCTAAAACCCCACGTGCAAAAAATATCGCTCTTTCATCATTGTCTTCATGTTCTTTTCCTTCTTTATCAACTAAAGTAGATTTTCTATGAAAATAATCTTCATTGTCGATAAAATATACCTGCATACGAGCTGATTGAATTGAAGCTACCTTGATTATTAAGGGGTGATCTGTATCATCAATGATTAAATTCATTCCCGACAAACGAATTACCTCATGAAGCTGGTTTCTTCTTTCATTAATGCATCCAAAGCGAGGCATGAAAGTTCTGATTTCTTTTCCTTTTTCTTGTATTCCTTGAGGTAAATATCTTCCAATTTTCGACATGTGCGATTCGGGAAGGTACGGTGTGATTTCTTGGGAAATAAATAAAACCTTTGTTTTTTCCATCTTATTGTGGTCAAATATTGCTATTGAAAATAATTAAGGTGCAAAATTAACAAAAATAAAGTTCTCAAACAAAGTAGTCTGTTTTTAAATTCTTATCATATAGGCCTCTGGATGTTTAAAAAAACTTAAATCTCACTATGGTTTAAATGGAAGGGGTAGATATTAGTGAGTTTTTTAATGGCGTGATATACAGTGTTTAATGTGGATTTTATTGAGTTTGAATTTCCGTTATTTAAAATTGCGAGAAGCAATATTGTAATATATTTGACAGTAGTGCTTTTATTATATTGTTATTATTATTTACTTTGGGCGTTTTTTTGAAATTAAATATGGATATTGTTGTTAAGGCAGAGGAACTTAGACGCTTAGTTGACCAAAGTAAGTCCCTCGGAAAGACGATTGGATTTGTTCCAACAATGGGAGCACTTCATCAAGGTCATATTTCGCTGGTGAATAAAGCTTCTCAAATGGCTGATATAATCGTAGTCAGTGTATTTGTAAATCCCAATCAGTTTAATAACGTGGATGATCTTAAAAATTATCCACGCACATTAGATGATGATATTAAAAAGCTAGAAGGCACAGCATGTAATATTTTATATCATCCAACTGTAGAGGAAGTATATCCAGAGAAGGATGAGAGAATTTTTGATTTTGGAATTCTGGATAAAGTAATGGAAGGAGAATTCCGCCCTGGACATTTTAATGGAGTGGCTCAGGTAGTTAGTCGTTTTTTTGATTTGGTTCAACCGGATAAGGCATTCTTTGGAGAAAAGGATTTTCAGCAGTTGGCTATCATAAAACGAATGACAAAAATGTTGAATTATGGCATTGAAATTGTGCCTTGTAGTATTGTAAGAGAAGGTGATGGATTGGCCATGAGTTCAAGGAATGCGCTGTTGGATGAGGAATATAGAAAAGAAGCTGTTCTTATTTCGAAAACATTATTTGAATCTAAAAAGCTAATTGACACTAAAAATATAAAAGAAGTTATTAATTTTGTGACTGAAAAAATTAACGACTCTGCTCTCTTAAAAGTAGAATATTTTAATATAGTGGATGGAAATACTCTGCAACCTGTTGACGATTGGAGTAAGAGTGATTATATTGTAGGTTGTATAGCTGTATTTGCAGATAAGGTAAGATTAATAGATAATTTGATTTACAAAACCTTTCAGGATGAATGTTGAAGTTGTAAAGTCTAAACTACACAATGTCTCGGTAACAGAGGCAAATTTAAATTATGTGGGAAGTATTACCATAGATGAAGATCTTATGGATGCTGCCACGATTATTGAGAACGAAAAGGTTCAGGTTGTTAATAATAATAATGGTGAGCGACTAGAAACCTATGTTATTAAGGGAGAGCGAGGATCTGGTGTTATATGTTTGAATGGAGCTGCAGCACGTAAGGTTGCTGTTGGTGATGTAATAATTATTATTACATATGCATCCATGCCTCTTGAGGAAGCAAAAAAGTATAAACCTGTTTTTGTGTTTCCCGATACAGAAACAAATAAGTTGGTTTAAGAGAAAAAGCAAAATAATATTGTGTAAACCCTGGTTAATGCCGGGGTTTGTTTTTTAATCCTATCGATTGTATGAATCAGAAGTGTGATTTTAAATCAAAAATAGTAACGACAAAAAAAGCCAGAGAGATGGTGGCGACCTGGCAAGGTCAAGGTGAAAAGGTAGTATTTACCAATGGGTGTTTTGATTTGGTTCATAGAGGCCATGTGGAGTATCTTGCTAAAGCTGCCGAAAAAGGAAGTAGATTGATTTTAGGTTTAAATTCTGATTCCTCTGTTCAACGCCTAAAAGGACCGTCAAGGCCAATTGTGGATGAAGATAGTAGGGCGGTATTGTTAGCTGCATTTGAGTTTATAGATGTGGTAGTATTATTTGAGGAGGATACTCCTTATGAACTTATAAAAGCTGTTCAGCCTGATGTGTTGGTGAAAGGTGCAGATTATAATCCTGAGGATATTGTGGGTTATGATGTGGTAACAGAAAGAGGTGGGGCTGTCGAAACTATTACATTTGTAGAGGGGTTTTCTACTACTAATATTATAGAAAAGATTTCAGAAGAAGTTAAAGCAAATCTTTAAACGTTGAAATGATTTAATATGGCCAAGTCAAAATCAGTTTTTGTTTGTCAAAATTGTGGAACAGAATCTCCCAAATGGATTGGAAAGTGTAATTCATGTGGGCAGTGGAATACGTTTATTGAGGAGCTAGTAGTAAAGTCATCGAAAAGTTCTGGAGGACAAACTTTTTTTCAAACAGAGACAGCAAAGCCTGAGGTCATAAAAAATATAGAAATATCAGAGCTTCCCCGAATAAACACTTCAAATAAAGAACTGGATCGAGTTCTGGGAGGAGGGATGGTCCCAGGCTCGCTAATACTTGTAGGAGGAGAGCCTGGAATTGGAAAGTCAACTTTGGTATTACAGATGGCCCTGAAAGTTGAATCAAGAAAGGTTCTATATGTATCTGGGGAGGAAAGCCCTCAACAGATAAAATTACGTGCCGATAGAATTCATCAAGGAGGAGAAAACTGTATGGTGGTTAGTGAAACGTCGATGGAGAAAATTTTGGGGCATATAAAAAATGTATCTCCAGATTTATTGGTTATTGATTCTATTCAAACCATAAGTAGTGAAGCTATAGATTCTTTGCCAGGAAGTGTTTCGCAGATCAGAGAATGTACTGGGTCTATTTTAAGAGTGGCAAAAGAAAAAAATCTTCCAGTTATTTTAATCGGTCATATTAATAAAGAGGGTAGTTTGGCTGGGCCAAAAGTACTTGAGCATATGGTGGATGTTGTTCTTCAATTTGAAGGAGATCGTAATCATATGTATCGTATTTTAAGATCAATAAAAAATCGATTCGGTTCAACGGCTGAGATTGGAATTTTTGAAATGCTGGGAGATGGATTGAGAGAAGTTGTGAATCCATCAGAATTGCTGTTATCCCATTATAACCAAAATTTAAGTGGAGTGTCTATAGCTGCAGCTATTGAGGGTATGCGACCTTTTTTAATAGAAGTGCAAGCTTTAGTAAGTACTGCTGCTTATGGAACACCTCAGAGGTCTTCAACGGGTTTTGATTTGCGAAGACTGAATATGCTATTGGCAGTTTTGGAAAAGAGAGCAGGTTTTAAGTTGGCGGTAAAAGATGTATTTTTAAATATTGCAGGAGGAATTAAAGTTAATGATCCTTCTATTGATTTGGCAGTTGTTTGTGCCATTTTATCCTCAAATATCGATATTCCGTTATCTCAAAATGTATGTGTAGCAGGAGAGGTTGGTTTATCTGGAGAAATAAGACCAGTGACTAGAATTGAGCAACGAATAGGTGAAGCTGCTAAACTTGGTTTTGAGCAAATTATTATTCCTAAATTTAATAAAGGTCTGGATTTGAAAAAGTTTGATATTCAAATTGTGCAAGTCAGTAAACTAGAAGAGGCCTTTAAACTTTTATTCGCTTAAAGACCTCCTTTTAATTTTATGCTCGGTAAAGTAGAGTTCTAAAAGAACTCTGATTCATCACCATTATTATATTCTATTTCTGTATCAGAATCTTCATTTTGAGGTTTGTTATCGCCTTCGCAATCAATGTTTAGATTGAAATTTATTGGTTCTTCAAAAATATCCTCTTGAGTAACAGGCAACGATTCGTCTTCATAGATACTCTTCATGTATAAGGCCCAAATTGGTAGAGCCATATTTGCCCCTTGTCCTAAATGGATTCCATCAAAGTGGATATCTCGGTCTTCTCCTCCTACCCATACTCCAGAAACGAGATTTGGAGTTACACCAATAAACCAACCATCTGATTGATTTTGGGTTGTTCCTGTTTTTCCACCAATTTGTCCAGTGAAATTATAAGTGGAACGCAGTCTAACTGCAGTACCTTGATTTACTACCCCTTGCAATAGGTTTAGCATAAGATATGCAGTCTGTTCACTGATCACTTCTTTTTTGTTAGGTGTAAATTGAGCAATGACATTACCATATCGATCTTGAATACGTGTTACCATTAAAGGCTCAATGTGTACACCTTTATTAGCATAGGTACAATATGCACTAACCATCTCTTGTAAAGAAAAGTCAGGGATACCCAAACATAATGAAGGAACAGCTGGCATTGGGCTCCTAATTCCTAATTCGTGAATCATATGCCTTACAGCTTCCGGGTTGTATTGTTTCATAACCCATGCTGAAATATTGTTGTTTGAATTTGCCAATCCCCACTTGAGAGTTACCATTTCTCCTTTTTTGCGTCTTCCGTCATCATTGGGAGTCCATGTTTTTCCATCTGGTAAAACAAATGTTTGCGGAATGTTAGGAACTAAGTCACATGGTGTATGGCCTTCTTGCATTGCAAGTGTATAAATAAGTGGTTTAATTGTAGAACCAACTTGTCTTTTCCCTTGAGTGGCCATGTCATACATAAAATACTTAAAGTTAGGTCCTCCTACATAGGCTTTTACATAACCGTTAGAAGGATCAATAGAGAATAAACTGGCTCTTAAGTAAAATTTAAAATGTTTTATGGAATCAAGAGGAGTCAATACAGTATCTTTTTCACCGTCCCATGTAAATACTTGCATGTCAGTAGGTGTATTAAAGGAGGTCATAATAGAATCTACTGAGAGACCTGCTTTCTTAAGAACGCGATATCTTTCAGAGTTTTTAATTGCTCTGTTAATAATAGATTCATATTGTTCTTCAGATAATTTACTTGTAAAAGGAGCTCTTGTTCGTCCCTTTTTTTCTCTAAAAAATGCTTTTTGTAAATTATTTGATAGATGTTCTTTTACAGCTTGCTCGGCGTAAACCTGCATTTTATAATTTACAGTTGTAAATATTTTTAATCCATCTCGGTACATGTTATAATGTGTACCATCAGGTTTAAGGTTTTTGTTTATAAATCCATATGCAGGATTGTTTTCCCATTCAATACTATCAGATACAAATTTATCCTGAAGCCATGATGGATAATTCTCTCTTTCTGGTTTATGAGCATTAAGAGTTAGTCTTAAGTGTTCTCTTAAATATGGCGCAACTCCTTCTTTATGGTCGCGTCTGTTAAATTTAAGTGTTAAAGGAATATTCTTTAAAGAGTCGTAGTCTGCATCTGTAATAAATTGAGCTTTCCTCATTTGATTTAAAACAACATTCCGTCTAAACTCCGTAGTGTCCTTTCTTCTTACTGGATTAAAAAGAGCAGGGTTTTTTAACATTCCAACTAAAGTTGCTGCTTCTTCTATTTTTATTGTATCTGTAGATGTGTTAAAAAAGGTCTTTGCTGCCGATTTTATACCATAGGCATCGTATATGTAACCTACTTTGTTAAGATACATAGTAAGTATTTCATTTTTTGTATAACTTTTTTCTAGTTTAACTGAAATAACCCACTCGTTAAGTTTTTGCAATCCTCGTTCCCAAATGTTTTTAGCCGGATCATGAAATAATAGTTTGGCTAATTGTTGAGTAATTGTACTTCCTCCTCCAGATCCTTTATCTCCCATAATCACTGTTCTAACAAAAACGCGGAGTAATCCTCTTGGATCTATTCCTGAGTGATCATAGAATCTAACATCCTCAGTTGCAACAAGAGCGTTTACTATGTAAGGAGATAGCTGATCGTACTCAATAAAAGTTCTGTTTTCAATAGCAAAGTTTCCTAATACTTTGCCATCTTCCGAGATGATTTCAGTAGCAATGCTGTTTTTAGGATTCTCAAGTTCTTCAAACGAAGGCATAACTCCAAGAAAGCCTCGTGCAATTAAAAAGAACAGTAAAAAAACCATTATAAAAGCTGTTGTTACGATTCCCCAAAACCAATAAAGTACTTTTTTTATTTTAGGATTATTAGTAGACATAAGTTGTATTGTTGAAAATTTGCCGTAAAATTAGCATTTTTACGTAATTATTACAGAATAAAGTTAGGATGTGAGTATTTAATTATAATTAGTCAATTTGAATGAATTAATATATACAGTACTTTATTGCAAAATGTAAAACTTGAAGCAATTGATTTAGTATTGTGGGATAATTTTTTAAATTTGACGCCTTTAATGAAAATAACGAATTTTTTATCCCTTTAGTGTAGTCTTTTTAAGATGCATTGCATAAAAGGGTCAAATATAGATTTGAGATGGCAAAAAAGAGCGTAGCAAGTGAAGGTAATCTTGTAATTGTAGAGTCCCCGGCCAAAGCAAAAACAATTGAAAAATTCTTGGGTAAGGATTTTTTAGTTAAGTCGAGCTATGGTCACATTAGGGATTTGGCAAAAAAAGATTTTGGGATTGATATAGATAATAATTATTTACCTCATTATATTGTTTCCGATGATAAGAAGGAGATTGTTAAGGAATTAAAGAAATTATCTAAGGAGGTCAAAACCGTATGGCTCGCTTCCGATGAAGACCGCGAAGGGGAGGCTATTGCATGGCACTTGTATGATGAACTTGGATTGGCACCAGAAAATACTAAAAGAATTGTTTTTCATGAGATTACTAAACCTGCAATATTAAATGCGGTTGAAAATCCCAGAGATATTAATATTAATTTGGTAAATGCGCAACAAGCAAGGCGTGTTTTAGATAGATTGGTAGGATTTGAACTGTCACCCGTATTATGGAAGAAAGTTAAGCCTTCCTTGTCAGCAGGTAGAGTTCAATCTGTTACGGTACGTTTGATCGTTGAGCGCGAACGGGAAATATTTGATTTTAAACCGGATTCAACATATCGTGTCTCAGCAGTTTTTATAGTGACAGATAAAGATGGTAAAGTTTCTGAAATGAAGGCAGAACTGTCTAAGAGGTTTAAAACATTAGAGGAGACTAAGAATTTCTTAGAACAATGTAAAAATGCAAGTTGGTCCGTTTCAGGTATCACAAAAAAACCGTTAAAAAAATCTCCGGCAGCACCTTTTACTACTTCTACACTGCAGCAGGAAGCCAGTAGAAAATTAGGTTTTTCGGTTTCTCAAACGATGTCTGTTGCTCAAAAATTGTATGAAGCAGGTAAGATTACTTATATGCGTACCGACTCGGTTAATTTAGCAGATGCAGCTTTAAAAATGGCTGCAGATCAGATTAACGGAGAAATGGGCGAAAAGTACTTGAAGATTAGAAAATATCAAACAAAAAGTAAAGGAGCACAAGAAGCTCACGAAGCAATTCGTCCTGCATATCTTGATAAACCAACAGTTTCAGGTTCACAGCAAGAACAGAAACTGTATGAATTGATTTGGAAAAGAACCATTGCATCTCAAATGAGTGATGCAGAATTAGAAAAAACTACTATTAATATAGCGGCAGAAGGAATTCAAGAAAATTTTGTTGCAACAGGAGAGGTGATCAAATTTGATGGTTTCTTAAAAGTTTATATACAATCCTCAGAACAAGAAGGAGATCATGAAGTTGAAGATGATAGTGGATTGTTACCACCAATGAGTGTGGGTGATGGTTTAGATGTAAATATAATAGAAGCAAGAGAAAGGTGGAGTCAAAAGCCGGCAAGATATTCAGAGGCTTCTCTGGTTAAAAAATTAGAAGATCTTGGTATCGGTCGTCCATCAACTTATGCGCCAACAATCTCAACAGTTCAAAACAGAGGGTATGTTGTTAAAGAAGAAAGGGAAGGAAAAGAAAGAGATTATCATTACCTGATGTTGAAAAGTAAGGAGTTGTTCTCTGAAGTGAAGACTGAGATTACCGGTGCTGAGAGAAATAAACTTTTCCCAACAGATATAGGAATGGTTGTGAATGATTTTCTTATGAAATATTTTCCAAATATTGTAAGTTATGATTTTACGGCAAAGGTAGAAATGGAGTTTGATGAAATTTCATTAGGAAAAATTGTATGGAATGATGCGATTGATTCTTTTTATAAGAGTTTTCATAAACAAGTAGAGGATACATTAGAGAATTCGGAAAGGAATACAGGTGAACGAATTCTAGGAGACGATCCAAAAACAGGAAAGCCAGTAAGTGTAAAAATTGGTCGTTATGGCCCAATGGCGCAGTTAGGTGTTAGTAGTGAAGATAACGAAGTAGAAAAACCAAAATTTGCTTCACTACAAAAGGGGCAACATCTGGAAACAATTACACTTGAAGAAGCATTGAAATTGTTCGATTTGCCAAGAGACTTGGGATTATATGAAAATAAGAAGGTGGTTGTTGGAATAGGTAGATTTGGTCCATATGTTCGCCATGATGGAAAGTTTGTATCCCTTAAAAAAGGTGTTGATGATCCTTTGTCAATAGAATTGGATCGAGCAATTGAACTGATTGAGGAAAAGAGAAAAGCGGACAGAGAGAAATTTATTAAGAGTTTTGAGGAGGATGCAGAACTGCAAATTTTAAACGGAAGATGGGGGCCTTATATTTCGTATCAGAAGAAGAATTATAAAATACCAAAAGATACAGACCCTAAAAAATTAACATTTGAAGATTGTCAGAAGTTGATTAAGGAAGGGGGAAGTAAAACAACAAAAAAGAAAGCTGCAACAAAGTCAACGAAAACTAAAGCAGCTAAGTCTACAAAAGCCAAAAGCACTAAAAAATAACAATTGAGCTGTGACAATTAAAGATTTCTTCGAGCCTGTAAATAAGCCTGATTTTAATTTCTCCTATATGAAGAAAGAGGATGCGTTGTGCAGTCAGATTGAATACGGTTTTTTTAGTGAGCAAGATGAGGAAATTAGTAAATATGACGTTGCAATTATTGGGATTGGAGATGCTAAAAATGCAGTTGATAATAATGGAGTTGAGTTAGCTGCGAATTTTGTTAGAGAACACTTTGGTAAGTTAAGAAAGACAACTAGGGAGTTAAAGGTTATTGATTTGGGAAACATTAAGGGGAATACTCTTGATGATCGGTATTTTGCTTTAAGAGAGGTTGGTAGTATACTTTTAAAGTATCAGGTTATTGGAGTGGTGCTTGGTGGAGCTCAGGATTATTTATTGCCAGTAATACAAAGTCTAACAAATGTAGATGATGAAATAGCTGTAAGTCTAATCGATTCAAGGTTGGATTTTGAGGTTGAAGAAGTGGAATACTCTTCGAAATCTTATCTGTCGCATATTATGAAGGAATTAGGACAGGAAATTTTTGAGCTTAACATTTTGGGAGTTCAGAAATACTTTATCGGAGCATCTCAGGAAGAATTAATGAGAGAGATGTGCTGGGAATTGGTTCGATTGGGTGATATTAGAAATGAAAACATTAAATATTCAGAACCATTTTTAAGAGATGCCGACGTTGTAGGATTTGATGTAGGAGCAATCCAGAGTTCATATATGCCATATTATAATAATATTAATGTAAACGGATTAACAGGTTACGAGGCTTGTCAAATAGCTTGGTATTCTGGGTTGAGTGATAAACTTAAGTTTTTCTGTCTTCAGGAATATAATCCATTAATAGATACTGATAATAAAGGCGCTATGTTATGTGCTCAAATAATTTGGCATTTGTTAGAGGGAGAATCTTTAAAGATTACAGAAGTTCCAAGTATAGAATCTGAAAATTATAAAATATTAGTTGTTCATTTGCACAATTTTAATGAAGATATACGTTTCTATACTAACAGGATAAATGGTAGGTGGTGGATAGAGGTTCCATGGAAAGAATCAATAAGATTGTTATCTTGTAGTAAAGATGATTATGATGATACTCAAAAGGGGAACCTTCCTGATAAATGGTGGCGGTTTTTTCAAAAAGGGTCGATTAAATAATGTCTTTTGTAAAAAAATAACATGTTTAAATCATAAAAACGAAACCTTTATAAATAAATTAAAGTATACGAATTCAGTTTTTTTTCGCAAATGTTTTTGCAATAAATACATTAATTAATTGATAATGATGATATTGTAAAATGGAGAAAAAATAAGAGTTCTTTGAGTTTTTTATATCTAAAGTAAATGGTTAGGAGAATTCTGATTTTTGTTATATTTTGCATTGCCGCAAATATGAATGCGCAGTACGATCCACAGTTCAGTCAAAACATGTTTAACATGCTGGCTGTCAACCCTGGATATGCAGGTTCTTCGGAATCAATTAATTTGTTGGCATTAAACAGAAATCAGTGGAGTGGAGATTATGGAATCAAAACAACAGTGTTTAGTGGAGATATGTCACTAAACCTTTTGGGAATGGATTCTGGTATTGGGGTATCCATTATGAATGATGAAATTGGTTTCTTTACAAATTTGTCTATACTTTTAAATTATTCAGCAAAGTTTGAACTTAAAAGAGGAACAATAGGTTTAGGATTAAGTCTGGGTTTAATCAACCAAAGTTTAGATGGATCAAAATTTGATTTACCACTAGATGGAGGAATATATACAGGCGCTGGTGAAGATCCTGTTTTAACAGATGCCGAAGTTACAGGATCATCTTTTGATGCAGGTTTTGGAGTTTTTTACCAAGAAAAGAATTTCTATGCTGGTGCATCATTATCGCATTTAACCAAACCTAAAATAGACTTTAATGATGGAAAATTTTTTACAATAAGTAGAACCTTTTTCCTAACATGTGGGTATAACCATAAAATTGAGGATACATCTTATGAAATATTACCTTCTATATTTTATAAAACTGATGGAAGAAGTTTTCAGGTAGATGTAAATACTTTATTGAGATATAAAAGCCGATTTTGGGGCGGTTTAAGCTATAGGTTGCAAGATGCTGTAGTTTTGTTAGCCGGGATAGAATTGAAGAATGGAGTTCGGTTTGGATATAGTTATGATATAACCACTTCAGCTATTGCTACAGCAGGTAGCGGAGGAAGCCATGAATTAATGGTTGGTTATAATTTTGATATTAATTTTGAAAAACGAACAAAACGCTACAAAAGCGTTAGATATTTATAGTTGAAAAAGTTTAGAAATTAAAATACCGATAGTCTGAAACATTATGAAAAAAGTACTAGCTCTTAGTGTTATAATAGTCACTATTCTTAGCGGATGTAGTAATTCCGGCGGCGGTGAACTTATTGGCGTTGAACGTCGTGGTACCTTTTATGAGCCTGATCCATATGGAATGTTATTTATTCCACAGGGAAGCTTTAATATGGGACCAAATGATCAGGATGCCGCTTGGTCACTTACTGCTCAATCAAAAACTGTATCCGTGCGTTCATTCTGGATGGATGAAACAGAAATTACAAATACAGAATACCGTCAGTTTGTAAATTGGGTTAGAGACTCAATTGCACGTAAATTGTTGGGGGACCAATTCGAAGAATTTGTTATTGCTGAAGATATGTATGGTAACGAAATAGATCCTCCATTCCTAAATTGGGATGAAGAGATTGATTGGGAAAATGAAGAATATGCTGAAATACTTGACGAGATGTATCTTCCGGAAAATGAAAGGTTTTTTAGAAGAAAAGAAATTGATACACGTAAATTAAATTACGAATATCAATGGGTAGATATGCAACAAGCTGCCAAAAAGACAAATCGTTTTAATTTTGAAACTAAGCAGTACGAAGGTGTTGCTTACAACCAAAAGGGAGAAGAGGAAGTTATTAGAGATCGCTCTGCATTTATTATGAATGATGTAGTTAATGTATATCCTGATACTTTATGTTGGATTGCAGATTTTACCTACTCTTTTAATGAGCCTTGGACAGAAAAATATTTTTGGCACCCGGGATTTGATGAATATCCAGTAGTTGGAGTATCTTATAAACAAGCAACTGCATTTACGATCTGGAGATCCAGACTTATGAATAATTATTTAAGAAGTAAAGGTCAACCAGAGGTAATGGACTACCGCTTACCAACGGAGGCTGAATGGGAATATGCATCTAGAGGAGGTTTAGAAAATGCGATGTATCCTTGGGGAGGGATGTATACGCGAAATGACAAAGGTTGTTTCTTGGCAAACTTTAAACCTCTAAGAGGTCGTTATGGAGATGATGGCGCTTTATCAACTTTATTAGTTGGTTCATATGCTCCAAATGATTTTGGATTATTTGATATGTCAGGGAATGTTGCAGAATGGACCTCTAGTGCTTTTGACGAATCAGCTTATAGTTTCACTCATGATTTTAACCCTACTTATAAATACAATGCATTACCAGATGATCCACATGTAATGAAGCGTAAAGTAATTAGAGGGGGATCTTGGAAAGATATAGGGTTTTATTTACAATGTGGAACTCGTACATATGAATATCAAGATTCAGCTAAATCTTATATAGGATTTAGATGTGTAAGAGATTATATCGGAAACTAAATTTTCTAGCAGAATTTTTAAAGTAAAATTGAATTAACACAATACACTATGAGTATTACTGAATTTGTAGAAAGTCCTGGATATAAGAAAGTAATGGGTAAAGTATATGGAATTGGTGCCGCGGTAGTAATTCTTGGAGCTTTATGGAAGATCCTACACCTTCAAGGGGCATCAATTATGCTAATTGCGGGATTAGGAACAGAAGCTATTATTTTCTTTTTATCGGCGTTTGAACCACCACATGAAATGCCGGATTGGAGTTTAGTTTATCCTGAGTTAGTTGGGTTAGAGCCTCGTAATGCAGGTCAAGGATCAGTTGGGGGTGGTAGTGAACTTCAAGCTTTAATACAATCGGGAAATCTCGATGAAGCTACGGTTTCAAAGTTATCTGAAGGTATTAAAAAGTTGGGAGCCACATCTTCTCAATTAGCAGATTTGAGTGATGCTTCATTAGCCACTCAAAGTTATTTGCAAAATATTCAAAATGCGTCAGAGTCTGTTGGTAAATTTGGAAATGTTCAGGCTAAAACAGCTCAGGTGATTGAAGAAAGTGCTAATGCACTGGCTAATTCATATGCAACAACTGCAAGCCAATTGTCTGATTCTGGAAATAACCTTTTACAAGGAATGAACGCTTCAGGTGAAGCAATTACTGCAGCATATGCTTCTCTAAGCAATAGTATTAGTGCAAATGCTGAAGGAATTACAGAAAGCAGTAAAGCTTATAGTAATAAGTTAGAAGAAGTGAACGGTAATCTTGCAGCAGTTAATTCGTTATATGAATTGCAGCTAAAAGGTTCTAGAGCTCAAGTTGAGGCTACTGAAGAATTAACATCTGGAATTGGTGAAATTAAGGATTATCTGAAACAGTCTGTAGAACAGGCTAAAGATTATCGTGATCAAATATCATCACTAAATAAAACGGTAGGTGAGTTAAATACTATTTATGGTAACATGCTTAGTGCAATGAATGTTGGGGGTAACCGCTAATGATTAATGGAAATAGTAATTACTAAAAAGATTATTGAATTATGAGTGGTGGAAATTGTCCAGAAACCCCCAGACAGAAAATGATTGGGATGATGTATCTCTTCCTTACGGCAATGCTTGCATTGAATGTATCAGGAGAGTTATTGCAAGCCTTTGTGACAATGGATGAAGGTTTTGTTCAATCAAGAGAAACTGTTGAAAAAAAGAATAATGTTTTATATGCTCAATTTGAAAATGCATTTACAACCAATGAACAAAAAGTTGGGGCATACTGGGAAAGAGCTAATAAAATTAAAGAAGAAGCTGAAGCATTAGTATCTCACATGCAGGACTTAAAATTGCAGTTTGCACAAAAGTCCAGTGGTCCGGAAGCAACTCCTGAAAATTATACAGGTATTGATAATCAAGATATAGCACCCCAAGTTATGATTACAGAACAGAATGGGGAAAGAAGTAAAATTCTTAAGGAAAAAATAAATCAATTTAAAGAGTTATTATTAAGCCATCTTGATGAAAATGAACCTGAGGATACAACTTTTATTCATGCCTACAATAAAGTATTTAATACAGAGCCTATTGTAGGAGAAAAGGATGTTAAGAAATCATGGGAGAGTACTAAATTTGAACATGTACCTCTTTCGGCATCAATGGCAATGCTTAGTAAAATTCAAGGAGATGTTCGGAATGCAGAATCTGATATGGTAGCGTATTTGTACAATAAGATTGATCAAGCATCATACAAATTTACTAAAGTTGAACCGTTAGTAATTCCTGAAGATAAATCGGTTGTTAAAGGAGGTACATATCGAGCCAAAATATTAATGGCAGCGTATGATGAGACTGCATTACCCACGATTACTGTAAATGGTAAAGAGTTGTTAGTTGAAGGTGGATACGGAATACTTGAATTACCAGCAACGTCAGTAGGTGATAAAAAATGGACTGGTCATATTTTAATGAAACAACCTGATGGGACTCCTAAAAAATATGAAATTGGGAGTGATTATGTAGTTAATCAACCTAATGCTGTTATCTCACCAACGAAGATGAATGTTTTTTATGAAGGAGTTGAAAATCCGGTTGAGATTTCTGTCCCAGGTGTGAATTCTTCGGATTTGAAAGTCTCAATGACAAATGTAACTCCTAGGAAAAAAGGGAATGAATATATTGTAAAACCTAAAGCAGGAACTGCAGGTAAAAAAAGTTTAATAACTGTTTCTGCAGAATTAGATGGAAAAGTTCAGAGGATTGGAAGTCAGGAATTTCGTATTAAAAGAGTGCCAGATCCTGTGCCTGTTGTAGCTGGATTAAGTGGAGGTAAAATTGCCAAGAACTTATTAAGAGCTCAATCTGCTGTATTTGCTGATATGAAAGATTTTGATTTTGATCTTAAATTTACAGTAACAAGATTTAATGTTTCCGTTTTAAAAAATGGCTATATAGTGGATGAAATTTCTAAAAGTAGTTCTTTTACTGATGCGCAAAAGGAGCTAATTGGAAATATGAACAGGGGACAAAAAGTTTCTATAGAAGATATTAGAGCTAAAGGTCCAGATGGTAGAACCAGAAGTTTAGGAACAATAACATTTGTTTTAGATTAAAATAAAAGAAATATAAATATTGAAATAAAAATTGTATTTACGAACTTATTTAATGTAGTTAGACTTTATTAAGTTTGTATTCCAATAAAAGAAATACATATGAAAAAGTTGTTCTTCTTGTTAATTCTATTTGTGTTATTAGTAGGTGGTCATTCTACTGTTAAAGCACAAAATGTTTTGGATGGTATTTATCCAAAAGAGCATGTTTTAAATCGTAAACCTATTCCATACACACATGTAAGAGAAGCTGATGTAATGTGGGCAAAAAAGGTTTGGAGAGTTATTGATTTACGAGAAAAAATTAATTTACCTTTATATTATCCTATTAGTACAATGGATGGTCGATTGAGTTTGATACAACTGTTGATGCAAGGTATTCAATATGAAGGATTAACAGCTTACTCGACAAAATATGAAGATGAGTTTAAGGTTGCTATGAGCGTAGATCAGGTAATGCAAGAAATGGGTGCGGTGAATGATACTGTAGAAGTTATGCAAGAAGATGGAACTTATTCACCTCAGATCATCACAGGTGAATTGAGACCAGAAGAAGTTAAGCAATTTTTATTAAAGGAAGTTTGGTTTTTCGATCGTAATTATTCTCGTTTAGATGTTAGAATCATTGGTATATGTCCAATTAGAGAATACACTAAAACTACAGGAGGAGAAGAACAGGTAGCTAGAAAACAGGCTTTTTGGATTTATTTTCCTGAAGCACGGGATGTATTGGCTCGTAATGAAGTGTTTAACCCTCATAATGATGCTCAACGCAGAACTTTTGATGATATATTTATGAAAAGATATTTTGGTAGCTACATTGTTAGAGAATCAAACGTGTATAATAACCGTCGTATTGATCAATACGCTGTTGGAATGGAAGCAATGTTAGAATCAGATAGAATTAAATCTGAGATTTTCAGTTTCGAACATGATTTATGGGAGTTTTAAGAAGAACTTATTTATAATTTATATAAAAAAAGGAGTGCTTTAGCACTCCTTTTTTTATTTGATGTAATTTGTAACTACGCATCAGGAAATTGATTAGCAATATCTGCAGTGAATTGCCTTATAAGTTGTTCGTTTGATTTCGGACAAATTAGTAAACAATTATTTGCTTCAGCAATAATGTAGTCATTTAAACCTTGAATAACAGCTTTTGTGCTTTGAGGTAGATTGACAATGCAGTTTGATGAGTCATATGTAAGAACTTTTCCAGTATTTATTGCATTATTATCATTATCTTTTGAAGAATGCTCATATAAGGATGACCATGTTCCTAAGTCACTCCAACCTACATCCGCCGTAAGAACAAAAACATTATTAGCTTTCTCCATAATGCCATAATCTATAGAAATGTTTTTGCAGTCTATATAAATATTTTTTATTGCTTCTTGTTCTTCTTCAGTATCTACTTTATCCTCAATGGTATTAAATAGTTGTTGAATTTCTGATAAGTGACAGTCAAATGCATCTGATATAGAACTTAATTTCCAAAGGAAAATGCCAGAGTTCCAAAAGAATTCGCCGCTCTCAAAAAATACCTTGGCTAATTCTAAGTTTGGTTTTTCTGTAAAAGTTTTAACAGGTTCTATATGCCCTAACGATTTGGATGAGTCTTCATTAATTTGAATGTATCCATAACCGGTTTCAGGACGATGTGGTTTTATTCCTAGAGTTAAAAGAGCGTCTTGGTTTTCAACAAAGTCGACTCCTTTAAGAATAGTTGCTTCAAATTCTGATTGTTTTAGAATTAAATGGTCTGCTGGTGTAACAATTATGGAAGCCTGGGGATTTCTTTTTTTTATCCATGAGTTTGCATAAGCAATACAAGGTGCTGTATTTCTTCTAAATGGTTCCGTTAATACTTGATTGGATTTTAGAAGAGGTAATTGTTCAAGAACGATGTCTTTATAATTCACACTTGTCACAACTAAAAAATTTTCAGGTGGACAAATAGATGAAAAACGATCGAATGTTTGTTGAATTAAAGTACGTCCAGTGCCTAAAATGTCTAAGAATTGTTTTGGGGTTTCTTGTCTGCTTAAAGGCCAGAATCTGCTACCAATCCCTCCGGCCATAATGACACAATATCTGCTTGAAGTTTTCATGTAAATAAGTGTATGTTTTAATTTGATGGTGAATTTACCTAAAATGGTTTAGAATAAAAATGAAAAGCATTAAATCCCATTGTTAATTTACTAATTAGTCTTGTAGATCTTGATGTTCTATAAGAAAGATGTAATGATACTATAATGAATTTAGGACATTCGTCTTGAATTATTTTTATAGTGATAATTAAGTTGCTATTTTTAGCCAAAATAGTATTCATGAGATTTATATTTCATACTGGAAGATATTTTATGTTTTTAGGTAGAGTATTTAAGCGACCTGAGAAATTTAAAATATTCGTTCAACAGTTTTTTAAAGAGGCCGAAAAGCTTGGGACTGACTCTGTAGGTATTGTGGTCATAATTTCTGTTTTTATGGGAGCCGTAATTACATTACAAACAGCATATAATTTAGATATGGCTTTTATACCAAAATATACAATTGGTCTGGCAGCACGGGAATCTGTGCTTCTTGAGTTTTCCTCGACAATTGTTGGCCTTATTATGGCTGGTAAGGTTGGATCCAACATTGCTTCTGAAATAGGAAGTATGAAAGTTACAGAACAAATTGATGCGATTGAAATTATGGGAATAAATTCTTCATCGTTTTTGGTTTTGCCTAAAATTCTTGCATTGGTTATTATGATGCCATTATTGACAGTGATAAGTATGGGTATAGGAATATCAGGAGGATGGATTGCTGGTTTTGTTTCAGGGGAGGTTCCTTCTACTGATTATATTTATGGAATCCAATATGCTTTTAATCCATTCTATATTGTTTACTCAATTATTAAGTCAGCAGTTTTTGGTTTTCTTATTTCTTCCATATCATCATATCAAGGCTATTATGTAGAAGGAGGGTCCTTAGAAGTAGGTATTGCAAGTACAAAAGCCGTGGTTGTTAGTAGTGTTCAAATTATCTTGTTTAACTTATTATTAACTCAGTTACTTTTAGCATGATTGAAGTCCGGAATGTGAATAAGACTTTTAACCAAAAACAAATATTATTTGATGTTTCTGCTTTATTTGAAGCTGGTCAAACAAATTTAATTATTGGCCAAAGTGGGCATGGAAAAACGGTATTGTTAAAATCTATTGTAGGATTACATTCTATAGATTCTGGTGAAATAATATATGGAGATAAGGTGTTTTCAGATATGTCTTTTGTGAATCAAAAGGAGATAAGGCAACAAATTGGTATGTTATTTCAAGGCTCTGCTTTATTTGATTCATTAACGGTAGAAGAAAATGTTAAATTTCCATTGGATATGTTCTCCAACAAATCTGAGGAAGAAAAACTTGATAGGGTGAATTTCTGCTTAAATAGAGTTAATTTAGAGAATGTAAATCAACTTTATCCATCAGAGATTAGTGGGGGGATGCAAAAGAGAGTTGCCATTGCCAGGGCTATAGCACTTAATCCTAAATACTTATTTTGTGATGAACCAAACTCAGGGTTAGATCCTAAAACATCCATTGTAATAGATAATTTGATTTATGAAATCACAAAGGAATATGGAATCACTACCATTATAAATACGCATGACATGAATTCTGTTATGGCTATTGGGGAGAAAATTATTTATATTCATTCGGGAAGAAAACTTTGGGAAGGGAATAAAGAAGATATCTTAGTTGCAAAGGAAAAAGAACTGAATGATTTCGTTTTTGCATCAGAATTGTTTAAAAGAATTAAAAGTAATGTTTAATAATTCTAGAATTGAGAAATCTTGAGTAAAGAAATATTAGAAGGCACATAATTATGAATGAAATTTTCAATGATTTAATGAATCTTCTAAAGCAGTCAGAACAAGATTCTGACATCGATTTTGTAAATATTCCTTATTGTAATGATGATATTGAAAAAATTCATCGTCAATATAATGCCGTTTTGCGATGTAAGAAGATTTTTCCTACCGGATTTAAGATGATATATATAAATACTGATCTTAAAGCTAATTTTATTAATAAAATAAAATTAAAAAGGTATCATATTCCATTTAAAGCTGATAGTATTTTAAAATTAAAATCATATTCTATTTCTCCCTTAATAATCCATCTGCAGTTTATAGATTTTATTATTAAAGGAATAATTAAAGGAAATGAAGTACATGTAACTTTTAATAGTTTTGAAGACTTTTATGAAATGTATGAAGATGATATTAAGGGGCTGCATGAATCCAAAGTAAAAGAATCAACAATAGGTAAATACTTAAAAAATGAATTAGGTGAAGAATATTCAAGTGGGCAATTGATTGATTTTATTGATAGGAATTATGATATGTATAAGAGTACACATATTTCGGCTAAGCATTTTAGATTATTATTCTATTGTTTCGGTCAATATATTGAAGAAATTGGAAATGATGCATTCGAAAGATATATAAAAGATCGCCAGTCTAAATTAAACTGGCATTGTGCTACAATTAGTTTTTTAGTTTCTTATTATTACTTTTCGCCAGAATTCTCTAAAACAATTTGTGATAAAATATTCTTTTAAGATGGCGGTGAACCTTTTTTAGTTCAGCATGTTTATTATATATTGATTAAATTATAAAAAATAGCTTAAAAATAAAAGAGGAGCCGGATGTTTGAGGTTAGTTTAAGAGTTGGGATTAGTTAAAGGCTCCTCTTTTTATTTTTGTATATTGATTTTAGGATGAAATAAAGTTTATAGGAAAAAAACTTTCCTCAACTAACCTCTTGACAAAAAGAGGTTTGCTACTTAACTTGTTGTTTCTGCAAAATAAATTATCACTTTTTGTTTGGATGGTAAGAATAAAGTCCGTTTCTTTGCAGCCGCTTTGAACGAAAGGCGCGATTAAAAGATGACATAATGATGACTTTATAAGGGAGAGAAAACCTGGTACAGAGGCGGTTTTAAGGCATTCAAAAAAGAAAGAAAAAAAAGAAATGATTTTTTAATTTCTATTTGGATTTAAGAATTAAAATCACTTATCTTTGCAGCCGCTTTTAAGGAAGGGCAAAGTGCTAAAATGATGAGACTTTGAAAAGGGTTTAAGTTATTGAAAAATAACTTTTTAGGATTAAAAATAAGCTTTGAAAATTTAATAAAAATATTTCAAAATTTATTTGGAGAAAAGGAAATAAAGTTATTATCTTTGCATCCGCTTTTAGAGCAATGTTCAACGAAGGTTGAGCGTTTAAAAAGATTGAAATAAACATTTACTAAAAAGAAGTTTTGGTAGAGTTTACAAAATAAAAGACTTCGAGTTATTTATGCCTTGATGCTGAATGATGCGAAGACGTTCTTTGAAAATATTGAAATGCACACTTAATAAAGGAAAATAGTGATTCTTTGAGTTAAAACTCTTGTAAAGAATAACAGGCTGTTAAATCAGTCATAATAATTTTTATACAACGAAGAGTTTGATCCTGGCTCAGGATGAACGCTAGCGACAGGCCTAACACATGCAAGTCGAGGGGTAACATTACTGCTTGCAGTAGATGACGACCGGCGCACGGGTGCGTAACGCGTATGAAACCTGCCTTTTACAAGGGGATAGCCCAGAGAAATTTGGATTAATACCCTATAGTCTTTATGATTCGCATGGATTATAAAGTAAAGTTTCGGCGGTAAAAGATGGTCATGCGTGACATTAGCTAGTTGGTGAGGTAAAGGCTCACCAAGGCGACGATGTCTAGGGGTTCTGAGAGGAAGGTCCCCCACACTGGTACTGAGACACGGACCAGACTCCTACGGGAGGCAGCAGTGAGGAATATTGGTCAATGGACGCAAGTCTGAACCAGCCATGTCGCGTGTAGGAAGACTGCCCTATGGGTTGTAAACTACTTTTATACGGGAATAATGTGAACTTCGTGAAGTTTTTTGAAGGTACCGTATGAATAAGCATCGGCTAACTCCGTGCCAGCAGCCGCGGTAATACGGAGGATGCGAGCGTTATCCGGATTTATTGGGTTTAAAGGGTGCGTAGGCGGACTATTAAGTCAGTGGTGAAATCTTGCAGCTCAACTGTAAAACTGCCATTGATACTGATAGTCTTGAATTTAGTTGAGGTAGGCGGAATGTGTTGTGTAGCGGTGAAATGCATAGATATAACACAGAACACCGATTGCGAAGGCAGCTTACTAAGCTATAATTGACGCTGATGCACGAAAGCGTGGGTAGCGAACAGGATTAGATACCCTGGTAGTCCACGCCGTAAACGATGATTACTCGTTGTTGGCGATACATAGTCAGCGACTGAGCGAAAGCATTAAGTAATCCACCTGGGGAGTACGTTGGCAACAATGAAACTCAAAGGAATTGACGGGGGCCCGCACAAGCGGAGGAACATGTGGTTTAATTCGATGATACGCGAGGAACCTTACCTGGACTTAAATGTAGGCTGCATAGATCAGAGATGGTCTTTTCTTCGGACTGCTTACAAGGTGCTGCATGGTTGTCGTCAGCTCGTGCCGTGAGGTGTCGGGTTAAGTCCCATAACGAGCGCAACCCCTGTTGTTAGTTACCATCACGTAAAGGTGGGGACTCTAACAAGACTGCCGGTGTAAACCGAGAGGAAGGTGGGGATGACGTCAAATCAGCACGGCCCTTACGTCCAGGGCTACACACGTGTTACAATGGTCGGTACAAAGGGCAGCTACCTAGTGATAGGATGCTAATCTCGAAAACCGGTCTCAGTTCGGATCGGAGTCTGCAACTCGACTCCGTGAAGCTGGATTCGCTAGTAATCGCGCATCAGCCATGGCGCGGTGAATACGTTCCCGGGCCTTGTACACACCGCCCGTCAAACCATGGAAGTCGGGGGTACCTGAAGTCTGTTACCGTAAGGAGCGGCCTAGGGTAAAACTGATAACTAGGGTTAAGTCGTAACAAGGTAGCCGTACCGGAAGGTGTGGCTGGAACACCTCCTTTCTGGAGAGAGTTTACAACACGAATTAATATTAATATTAATTCACAAAGAAACTATTTTCTATAGTAGTGCATTTCACATTGTCTAAAACAGACAAAACGTACATTGACATATTGGCAAAACAATCAAAATCATAGGTTGGCTTTAATGCGGGAGCTTTAAAGCTATACCAACAAGAAAGTAAGCAAGGGCGTACGGTGGATGCCTAGGCTTTCAGAGGCGAAGAAAGACGTGATAAGCTGCGATAAGCTGCGGGGAGAAGCAAATATTTATTGATCCGCAGATTTCTGAATGGGGCAACCCGGCTGGTTGATGACCAGTCACCCTTCGGGGGGCAAACCCAGGGAACTGAAACATCTAAGTACCTGGAGGAGAAGAAAACAATAGTGATTCCCTAAGTAGCGGCGAGCGAACGGGGATTAGCCCAAACCAATGTTGTTTAGGCAACGTTGGGGTTGTAGGACTGCGATATAGGTTTAAAATTGAAGTGGAACGTTTTGGAAAGAACGGCCGTAGCGTGTGACAGCCACGTACACGTAAGGTTTTAAATTTTAGCAGTATCCTGAGTAGCGCGGGACACGAGAAATCCTGTGTGAATCTGCCAGGCCCATCTGGTAAGGCTAAATACTCCTGAAAGACCGATAGTGAACCAGTACCGTGAGGGAAAGGTGAAAAGTACCCCGAACAGGGGAGTGAAATAGTACCTGAAACCGTGCGCTTACAAGCGGTCGGAGCCAATTAATGGTGACGGCGTGCCTTTTGCATAATGAGCCTACGAGTTAGTCGTAGTTAGCAAGGTTAAGTTGTTCAGCAACGGAGCCGAAGCGAAAGCGAGTCTGAATAGGGCGAAAAAGTTAGCTGCGCTAGACGCGAAACCAGGTGATCTACCCATGGTCAGGTTGAAGTTCCGGTAACACGGAATGGAGGACCGAACCAGTTAACGTTGAAAAGTTTTTGGATGAACTGTGGGTAGGGGTGAAAGGCCAATCAAACCTGGAAATAGCTCGTACTCCCCGAAATGCATTTAGGTGCAGCCTTATTTTAATCTTACAGAGGTAGAGCTACTGATTGGACGAGAGGGCTTCACCGCCTATCAACTCCTGATAAACTCCGAATGCTGTAAGATGATGAATAGGAGTGAGGGCATGGGTGCTAAGGTCCGTGTCCGAAAGGGAAAGAACCCAGACCATCGGCTAAGGTCCCCAAATGTATACTAAGTTGAACAAACGCGGTTTGATTGCATAGACAGCTAGGATGTTGGCTTGGAAGCAGCCATTCATTTAAAGAGTGCGTAACAGCTCACTAGTCGAGCGATCGAGCATGGATAATAATCGGGCATAAGTATACTACCGAAGCTATGGATTTGTACGAAGTACAAGTGGTAGGGGAGCATTCTAACGGCCTTGAAGCAGTTTGGTGATGAACTGTGGAGCGGTTAGAAAAGCAAATGTAGGCATAAGTAACGATAATGAGGGCGAGAAACCCTCACGCCGAAAGACTCAGGTTTCCTGATCAACGCTAATCGGATCAGGGTTAGTCGGGACCTAACGCGAACCCGAAAGGGGTAGTGGATGGTAAGCAGATTAATATTTCTGCACCTGCTATACAACGAAAGTGACGTATTGGTGAGATTACTACGTACTGACGGAATAGTACGTTGAGCCTAGGCTTCGGCCGAAGCGAAGTAAAGCAGCCGGTACCAAGAAAAGCGAGTATAGGAGCCCGTACTGTAAACGGACACACGTAGTTGGGTTGAGTATACTAAGGCGCTCGAGTGATTCATGGTTAAGGAACTCGGCAAATTGGCCCCGTAACTTCGGGATAAGGGGCGCCTACTTCGGTAGGCCGCAGAGAAATGGCGCATGCGACTGTTTATCAAAAACACATGGCTTTGCAAATTCGAAAGAAGACGTATAAGGCCTGACACCTGCCCGGTGCTGGAAGGTTAAGAGGAGAGCTTAGCTTCGGCGAAGGTTTGAATTGAAGCCCCAGTAAACGGCGGCCGTAACTATAACGGTCCTAAGGTAGCGAAATTCCTTGTCGGGTAAGTTCCGACCTGCACGAATGGTGTAACGATGTGCGCACTGTCTCAACCATGAGCTCGGTGAAATTGTAGTATCGGTGAAGATGCCGATTACCCGCAACGGGACGGAAAGACCCCGTGAACCTTTACTGCAACTTAACATTGGTTGTGGGTAAGTAATGTGTAGGATAGGACGGAGACGTTGATCATGCTTCGCCAGGAGTATGTTAGTCACCCTTGAAATACGTCCCTTTGCTTATCTGTGGCCTAACGGTTTTAACCGGACATTGTTTGGTGGGTAGTTTGACTGGGGTGGTCGCCTCCAAAAGAGTAACGGAGGCTTTCAAAGGTTTCCTCAGGACGATTGGTAACCGTCCGCAGAGTGTAATGGCACAAGGAAGCTTGACTGTGAGACCGACAAGTCGACCAGGTACGAAAGTAGGACATAGTGATCCGGTGGTTCCGCATGGAAGGGCCATCGCTCAAAGGATAAAAGGTACTCCGGGGATAACAGGCTGATCGCTCCCAAGAGCTCATATCGACGGAGCGGTTTGGCACCTCGATGTCGGCTCGTCACATCCTGGGGCTGGAGAAGGTCCCAAGGGTTGGGCTGTTCGCCCATTAAAGTGGCACGCGAGCTGGGTTCAGAACGTCGTGAGACAGTTCGGTCCCTATCTGTTGTGGGCGTAGGATATTTGAGAAGACCTGTCATTAGTACGAGAGGACCGTGATGGACAAACCTCTGGTGCACCAGTTGTTCCGCCAGGAGCATTGCTGGGTAGCTAAGTTTGGAAGGGATAAGTGCTGAAAGCATCTAAGCACGAAGCCTGCTTCAAGATGAGATATCCTTATCAGGGACGTTAGAGACGATGACGTTGATAGGCTGTAGGTGTAAAGGCAGTAATGTCAAAGCCGAGCAGTACTAATTACCCGAAACTTTTAGTTGGGCGTTAAAGCACGACAAGTGATTTTGATTGAGCTGGTATGTTATTCATAAAGATATTCAGGTGGTTATAGCGATGGGGTTCCACCTCTTCCCATTCCGAACAGAGAAGTTAAGCCCATTAGCGCCGATGGTACTGCATATTGTGGGAGAGTAGGTCGCCGCTGATTTTAAAAAGAAAGAGCAATTGAACAAGTTTCAGTTGCTCTTTTTGCATTTATACCTATTTAGTCCGCAGCCTACAGTAGGCAGCCCGCAGGTAAGCATACTGTTATTTACACATTGCATATTACCAGGGATTTTGTGAGCTTTCCAACATGAAAACAAGAGTAATAGAAGGTCATGCAGAAACACGAAGAATCGTAGATCTGTGGCATAAAAGTAAGAGGCACATAAGACAGCCGGATTTTTGTAAGAAAGAAGGAATTTCTGTGGGTTCACTTAAATATTGGATAACAAAGTTTAATAAAGAGCAGGCCTCAAAACAATCAGATCCATGCCCTACCGGATTTATCCCTGTCAAAGTTGAAAATACAGCAGAACAAACCTATCAAGAAATTGAATTTCCCAATGGAGTAATATTTCGTTATAGCCAAGGATTTTCAATAGAAACAATTAAAGAACTCATAAAATTGTATTGATATGTTTACATTGTCATCCGATCTAAAATTTCAATTATACGGACAAGCTACGGATATGCGAAAAAGTTTCGATGGGCTATGTGACCTTGTTAAAAATAATCTTGGGGAATCACCATTGAATGGCGATGTCTATGTTTTTATCAATAAAAATAGAAACAAAATAAAACTTTTACATTGGAAAGGAAGTGGATTTGTTTTGTATTATAAAAGGCTTGAAAAAGGCACTTTTGAATATCCCAGATATGATATAAATGAAGGGAGTTATGTTTTAAGTTATGCTCAAATAGTTATGTTGATAGATGGTATTTGTATCACAAACCTTAGACGAAAAAAAAGGTTTTCACTAGAAGATAAAATGCATTAAATCCATTGATATCACAAGGGTTTTGATTATTTTTAAGCGTGGAAATCAAAACAAAAGACATACATGAAGAAGTCGTTTCTAAGGCAGAATATGAAAAGCTTTTGGCTGAACATAATTACTTAAAGCATCAGTTAAAAGAGCTTCAAAGACTAATTTTTGGCAGTAAAAGTGAACGTTTTGTACCCACATCACAAGAAGCTTCTCAATTAGATTTATTTGGTGAAAAAACAGAGGAAGCAGAAACAGAAGTTGAACAGATTAATTACACCAGAAAAAAGCCAGAGAAAGAAAAGAAGACTCCCATTCGCATAAAAATATCAGATCATTTTCCACGAGTAGAAGAAATAATTGAACCAGAGTTGATTGAGCCAGGTTCAAGAAAAATTGGTGAAGAGATAACTGAAATATTAGAATATAATCCTGCTCAAATATTTGTTAGGAAAATTATTCGTCCAAAATATGCAAAACCAAACAATCAAGGCGTTGTTATTGCTGAATTGCCATCCTTGCCAATACCTAAAGGAAATGCTGGAGCAAGTTTATTAGCTTATATATTGGTTGCAAAATATGTTGATCATCTTCCTTTTTATCGTCAAATACAGATCTTCAAACGTAGTAAGCTGTATTTAACCAATTCCACAATGAATGGATGGTTTAACAAAGCAACTGATCTATTGAATCCTTTGTATCACTTAATGGAAAAAGAAGTCTTAAATTGTGATTATTTACAAGCTGATGAATCTCCAATTGGAGTTCAGGATTCACAAAAGAAAGGCGCTTTATTTTCCGGATACCAATGGGTTTATCGATCACCCGAGCAAGGATTAGTTCTTTTTAAATATCATCCGGGTAGAAATAAAGATGCACCAGAAGAGACGCTGAAAAATTTTAACGGATCATTGCAAACTGATGGTTATATTGCGTATCAAAGCATGGAAACCAAAGGACATATTGTGCTTTTAGCTTGCATGGCACATGCCCGGCGTTATTTTGATAAAGCTTTGAACTACGACAAAGATATGGCAGAGTATATGCTTAAAAAGATGCAGAAGCTTTATAAAATAGAAAGAACAGCAAAAGAGCGTTTGATAAATCATAACACCTTACAAAGGTACAGAAACATATATGCAAGACCTATCCTAATTGAAATAGAACAATGGCTAAAAAGCAACATTAATAAAGTGGTACCCCAGAGTCCAATTGGAAAAGCAATTACCTATACATACAATCTCTGGCCTAGATTAAAAGCCTACATTGATAATGGTAAATATGAAATCGATAATAATAAGATTGAAAATGCTATACGTCCATTAGCTTTAGGTCGGAAAAACTATTTGTTTGCAGGTTCACATAGTGCAGCACAAAAAGCTGCCATGATGTATTCTTTTTTTGCTACATGTAAAATTAATGATGTAAATCCGTTAGAATGGTTAACCTTTGTACTTGAAAGAATACAAGATTATAAAACATCTCAATTAAAAGAACTTCTACCTCAAAATTGGAAAACCATTAAGAACTAATCACAGTATTTTCAATTTTCCAATAGTGTACTTTACAACACGGATACGTTATGAGGCCAGAGACAGTATATATTTCTGGAAAATATGTTGCCCTTACAAATCTGGTTCTATTTAGGCCTCCCTTAATTCTTTTCCTACTCAATGAATCTCTTTTTGCTCAGGTGCTAAATTTGCATTTCCTTGTCCAAAAATATACAAATGGATTAATTGGTGTTGTAGTAAAGTTATATTGGTATTATAGTGACATTCGAGTCATTTTAAACACAGTTTATATACATTGCCTAGTGAATATAATATGACTATTATGTGAGTTTGAAGTGAGTTTAATGTGAGTTTGATGATTATCTGTACCCATCTTTAGTACTTTGTAATAAGATTACTTTGGGATCATATTTGTAGTTGGTCAGACTCTATATTCATCTCTGTTGTTTGATCATTGAAATATTCAATTAAATAAAGAATAAGATGGTTGTAAAGAAGGATTAATTCAGAAAAAGATTAGAAGAAAGTAGACCTTGTTTTTTCTTAGTGTATTGATAAACTTTTACAAAAAAATACTTGCAATCATATGAAAACACTTGAAAACCAATATACTTTATTGATTATATGTAGTTATTAAGAAATAACTGTGCTTCTAAGACACTAATTGTATTTGTTATCGTTGTAATCAAGAATATGATTTAATAACCCGAGTTGGATATAAAATTATTGGCTCAGACCGCTAATAAATAAAGAGTTTCAATGAATATTTGTGAAGTCATAGCGGGCTATGTCAAACAAATATGAAGCAGAAAATCGTTGTTTATATGTGGCTTTCTATTAAAATACTAATCTACTTCGTTAAATTCTTCTACCATAGCTCGCTATGCAAAAAGAATTTGCATTGTATATCAGTTTTTAATATAATCTGAGCTCTTTAATTTTAATCGAACTTGGGTTAATAGTGCAATTATTAACTACATGATGTTTAAAAGAACATTTAAAGTAATGTTGATACTATAACTTTACATTGTATTTTCTAAATGTTACACTTATTATCAAGCATACTAAAAAGAAGATAAATAACCGATTCGCATAAGGTAAAATATCAAATATTCCATCGTTTCTTAAAAAGATTCCATAGAATCCTTGAACTCCCCAATTTAAAGGAGAAAATGAGCTTATTTCTCGCATTACTGGTCCCATTATATTAACAGGAACCCAAACGCCACCTAAAGCTGCTAAAATCACTGAAGAAACGGATCCAAAAGTAGAAGCTTGAACTTGTGTTGTTGCAAGAGTTCCTATAACTATTCCATAACCAGTTGCAGCAAAAGCTGAAGTAAAAGAAATTAATAAGAACGATGAAATATTTGCTAATTGTAATTTTGGCAGGCCTAACATCGGTAAAATATAAATCCCCATTAATAATATAACAACAGCCTGTAAAACACATATAATAACATATACAGCAACCTTTCCACTCATTATCTGAAAATAATTTACAGGTATAGTTTTTATGCGTGCTAAGCAACCGTCAGTTCTTTCTTTTATAACATTACCTGCAACAGGAATACATATTAAAAACATTCCGAAAAGTGTCCATGCAGGAACATTGTGTTGAGTTGAATTTGGAAGAATCCCATCGTTATATTCAGATACTAACTGCTCCTTAATTTCAAATGCGGGTTTATCTGGATAGGATATGTCATGACGTGTATTCATTAAGGCGTCTAAAACCTTGGTATATGTTTTGAATATAATAGACATTTCGCTTTTTACCGAGAATTCAGCAAAGCTGCTTTTAACCAGTAATTTAAAAGATTCTTTGGTAACAGGGTCAAATAGTAAATTAATTTCCGTAGAATTCTTGGTGCTAGTGGTATCTACTTTTATAGAAGGAACTTGTTGTTTTACCAAAAGTAATGCTCTTCTTTTTATTGCTTTTGTTGCTCCTTTAGGTATTATAATTCCAATCTGAAAATCTCCTTCTGCAACTTGTTTTTTAGCACTTTCTTCAAAATGAATACTGTCACCAATTAATTCTGTAACCTTAAATATATTCTGTTTTTTGATCCCTTCTCTTAAAGATTCACCAACTTCACCTCCATCGTTATCAACTATGATAACAGAAATACTTGTTTCCGATAGATTTTGAAAAGTTTTATGTTGTAACAAGGCTACAACAACAACTAAAATCATCGGCATAAAAAACAATAACATTACACCTTGGATGTCTCTAATAAGAATAAGTGATTCTTTATATATTGAGAAAAATATCTTTTTCATTGGTTTAAGCTTTATCAAAGATGAAATCTAGTGCAAATAGTATTCGAAATAAAGTATATCTTTTATTTACTTATAAGAAAGATTTTAATCTCTTAACTTTTCTCCGGTAAGCTTGAGAAAAACATCTTCCAAATTATTGCAGTCTTTATGTAAATTTAAAAGTACATTCGGACTAGATGTGGTAATTAATTTCCCTTTGTCGATAATTCCTATTTGATTACATAATTTTTGAACATCTTCCATAATATGAGATGTGTAAATTATAGTTGTTCCCTCAGTATTTAATTTTTGAAGAAATTTTCGAATAACATTTTTTGATTGTACGTCAATTCCAACCATTGGTTCATCTAGAATTAATAGTTTAGGAGAATGTAATAGCCCTGCAATTAGGTTTATCCTTCGTTTCATTCCACCTGAGAAGGTTGAAATTTTTTTGTTTTTAACGTGAATCAAACCTAGTTCTGTTAGTAGTTCATCAATAATAGATTTAAGCTTCTTTAGAGGTAATCCATAAAGACTTCCAAAATATATTAAATTTTCATTTGCAGATAGGCTGTCATATAGTGCTATATCCTGAGGTACAACTCCAATAAAGTGCTTTATTTTATTTAAGTGGGTATGCGAATCTAAATTGTTGATTAAACAAGAGCCTGAACAGGGTTTTAATAGACTGCTTATTATAGAAATACTAGTGGTTTTACCTGCTCCATTAGGTCCTAATAAACCAAAAAAATCACCTTGATTAATGGAGAATGACACATGATCAACAGCCGGTTCTGCTTTTCCTTTATAGTATTTTGTTACGGATTGAAATTCCAGAATAGTTGTTGAACTCATCTCTAATATTATTCTAGTGATTTAACTATTTTTCCTAATTGTGTAAATAAAACTTTTTCTCGTTGTCCTATTTCATGTAGACTATTGGCAACATCATTATATCCGATTTCTCCAGAACGATTTTTATATATTCTTGAAGCATCTATTGCGAAAGCTCTCCACATATCACCAATTGCAGTCATGTCAGCAGATAACTTATCAAGTTGCGTGTTCTCGAATTTTTGAGCAGCTTCTTGTAAGAACGAGGCATATAAAAATCGGAAGCCAGCACCACCAGTACCAATTTCTTCTTGCATTCTGACTATTTGCCCCAGAAATCGTTCTGATTTTTTACTTCCATATTTTTTAGGCCATTTTCTAATACGTTTACTCAAATATTCAATTCCATCTACACCTACAATGCCTTTGTAATGAAGCATTTGAGTTGCATTCTTTTTAATGCCCTTTTTTATGGCAGTATTGATGTCGGTTAATCCTTTATTACATTGAATGCTATACATTTTGCCTTTAGGACTTCCTGTACCTTTAGCAAATCTAACTCTAACTAATTCCTCAGAAGTCAGTTTTTCGACATTCTCCATAATTGGATCACTAATCAAATATTGATTATTTTCTTTACCCAAACCAACAATGTTGTGTGCATTAAAATGAAATCGATACTGAGGAGGAAAATATGACAAATGATAAACACCAACAACCATTCCTGTAGGTATACCATTGTTAAGATTTGCATCTAACTTAGCCATAGCTTTCGCAGGCGACCTAAACTTTTGCGATTGAACTTTAATACCCAGGTTTTTAGTTGCATGGTTGAATATATGTCCGGGCATGGGCCTGAATGAAAATACAGGCATGCCGTGTAATTTTATAAACGGTAAATAGGCAAAAAATAATCCTGCACCAATCCCAAAAACCATTGCCTCGCTAATGTCAACACCCTGATGTTTCAATAAATTTCTTGTAACACCGTTTTCACAGTGTGAGGACATTCTATGATCGAATTCAATCTTCATTACAGCACTAATCTATTTTTTTTACTTCGTCAACTCTTTTGTAACCAAAAGCATATCTGTAAGTTTCTAATTGTACATCGGTTAATTTTGATCCCACTTTATAACTACAATCCCGCCATACTCTGTACCAACTATAACCAGTGTAACCAGATAGTATTTTAATACTCATCATATTTTTCTTCATATGATAATAGATGAAGCTTTTCTTTTTTCTGAGATAAAGTTGTCTGGCTTTTTCCATTTGCTCTTCTTCAAACTCCCAGGCTTGCTCAAGGGCAACATTCTTCGGTTCAAATCCGGAACTCTTTACTGCTTTGTATTTTCCATCATCGTCAACAGCAAACTCAATAACGCTAAAGTCTTTTTTGAATTTATCAGAATGGTCTTGAGGAACTTCATTTATTTTCATGGCTTATAAATTTAGTTATAAGTATTCCGTTTTCAGCATTTCTTGCGCTTTATACCACTGTTAATAAAGCATAGGTGTAAGAAAATCTTGCACTTTCAGGAATCATCATTAAAATTTTCTGTCCTTTAACTAATTTTCCAGAATTAAATAATTCTTCAAGCATAATAAACCCTGAAGCAGAAGCCACGTTACCTACATTAGGAAGATTTAAGAACCATTTTTCATCTGGAATCTCTAATCCTTCATCTAATAATGATTGGTTGATATGTTTTTTAAAGAACATTGATGAAATGTGAGGCATGAAATAATCAATCTCATCCAGAGAGAAGTTATTTTTCTCTAAAATTTCAGAAAGAAATTTACCTCCGAACTTTGTGATATATTTTTCAAGAAGTTTAGAATCCTGTTTTAAAGAAAACACAGATTTCTCAAGTAATTCCTTTTGATCCAAACTTCTCCAAGGACGTACTCTACCTGTTTCATCTTTTAATCCACCTGCATACATGCAGGTTTCAGCAAGATGTGCAAATGATTTAATTTCTATCCATTCTAGTTTTAAAGATATACCATCAGTGTTGGGTTTATCTTCTAATAAAACTGCAGCTGCACCATCGGATAGCATCCAACGTAAAAACTCTTTTTCAAATGCAACATAACCATTCTCACCAAGTTCTTGAAGATGTGTTGATTCTTCCTCAAAATTTTTGGACATCATCCAACTTGACATATTTTCAGATCCTACACATACTGCATATTTTGATTTTCCTGTTTGAACCGACATGTGCGCATAGTTTAGAGCCCACATTGTACTGTTACAAGATCCTGTTGCCGACATGGCATCAACTGCACCAATACCCAATTGGCCATGCACCATACAAGATAAAGATGGCATTTGTATATCAGGTGAAGCAGAACCACTTGTTAATAAGTCAATCTTCTGAAGATCTGCGCCTTGTTTTTCAAGAGCTTTTATGGCTTCAACAGCCATATCCTCAACAGAGTGAGTAATGTTTCCTTCTTTATCTAATGCGTAATATCTGTTTTTTATACCATTGTTTCTTAATACAATATTTTTAGCTTTTGATCTTAAGCCTTTAATCTTCCCCAGATAATCTTCCATTTCATCATTGCTAACCGCTTGATTAGGAAAGAATTTAGATATTTTATTAATGAATGTCATAGTTAAATGTTATTTTAGTTCAATCCCCTGATAGTACGCGATTATCTTTTTAGTTCTAAACCTAAATAAAAGATGTATTAAATTAAAAACAAGCATTGCTATTGGTGATAATCCAAATAAAGCAAACAGCAAGTAGGTTCTAAAAACTTTTATTCGTTTGTGCCATTCCCTGCTATGTTTTTTAGGTTTAGATACGTACTTACTAAATTTTCTGAATATTTTTTTAGCATTTAGCTCAGTCATTAAAACCGAAAATTTTATATCTACGGCTTTTAAGCTAATAAGTTCCTTTTGTAATAAAGTTTTATTTTTATGTGTTAGGAAACTATTTATAGCAGGAGCAAAACGTTTTGCTCCTGTAATTGTTTTGTCGCTAATTCCTGCATTAGGTAATAATTTATATGGACCTTTATTTCCGTATACCAACCATTTGATAATAGTAATTGCTGAAATGTAATTATGATTGGTATCTCCTAGTACAATATTTCCAACAAGTTTTGCATTGGCACCAACAATAAACTTCTTTATAGATTCTTGTGCTGAATAACACATGTTTCTTGCCCCATGGATGGTTAAAACATTTTTGTTTTTTAAAAATGATTTTATTTCAGGATGTTTAAAAAATGCTGTAACAGGAACTGATGGTGATAAAAACCAGGACTGACAGCCAATAATAACCAGATCATAATCTTTGTTTTTATCAAAAGAGAAGGATTCTAAATCACACCCTCTTTCTTCAACACTGTCAGGAAACACATCAAAAAAATACTCCCCCCATGGAAAAGGATATTCCCTGGAAGGTTTAATTATTTCATAATCGATATTTATATCAGTGTTTTGTGCTAATTCATCAACCACAGAATGAACGACATTTTTTAATTGTCCGGATTGAGAATAATACACAACAAGAATTTTCTTCATAATATTGGTATATACTACAGTTTTGAAATTTTCCTTAAAGAAAAATAATTCAACAACGTTGTAATAATCAAAGGCGTTTAAGTTGGGTGCAAAAATACCTTAATATATTAATTTAACAAATATTCAATATGTTCAAATATTGTTCTTTATAAAATAATTATAGAAGCTTTTTTTGTTATGTTTGTGATAAGGATAATCTAATTAATAAAGAAACTCACACATAGATTAAATTAAAAAGAAGATTTAATCGAAGCTGAGTTAGTTACACAACAAAAAGGAAAAAAAAGTCCTATGAATCTACCTAAACAAGAAAAAGTACACATTACGGGTATTGGAATTATATCTGCTTTGGGTAAAAATGTTAAGGAAAATCTCGATTCAATTCTTGCTGAAAAATCAGGGATAAGAAAAATTCAATATCTGGATACCGTTCATAAAGATAAATTTCATGTAGCAGAAGTACCATACACAAATGATGAATTACATGATTTGGCTGGAATTCAGAAAATGGATCATTTCCCCAGAACCACTTTATTGGCAAGTATTGCTGTTAAGGAGGCGTTGCAAGACTCTAATTATTCAGATGATACTAATGTAAGAACTGGGTTAGTTTTAGGAACGACTGTTGGAGGAATGGATGTTGCTGAAAAGAATTATAAGGAAGAAGGTGATAACCCAAAATATTGGATTGCTTGTCAGAATAAAAGTTATACTGCAGACTATCTTGCAGAACAATTTGGAATAAATGATTTTGTTACCACAATAACAACAGCTTGCTCATCAAGTGCAAATGCCATAATGATTGGCAGTGAACTCATCAAAAATAATCAATTGGATAGGGTAATTGTTGGAGGTGCAGATTCGTTATGTAAATACACATTAAACGGCTTTAATACGTTAATGATTTTAAGCGAAGACCCATGTAAACCTTTTGATGAAGATAGGAAGGGATTAACGTTGGGTGAAGGAGCTGGATTTATGGTATTGGAAAGTCAGACAATGGTGGCCAAAAACAAAAAGAAAACGTATGCTGTTGTATCTGGATATTCAAATAAAAATGATGCCTTTCATCAAACAGCAACATCTGAAAAAGGAGAAGGACCATTTTTATGTATGAGAGAGGCGCTAGAAATGGCAGGCCTATTGCCAGAAGAGATAAATTATATAAATGCTCATGGTACAGGTACTCCTAATAATGATTTTACAGAGAGTGTTGCTATTGAAAGGGTGTTTGGGGAGCAATATCCACCATTTTCATCATTAAAACCATTTATTGGCCATACGTTAGGAGCTGCTGGAGGAATTGAAGCGATTTTTAGTGTATTGTGTATAAATAATCAAATGATTTACCCGAGTCTAAATCTGAAAAATCCAATTTTACAAGTATTAGCCAAGCCAAATGAGAAATTGATGAAAACAAAAGTTTCGCATGTAATGAGTAATTCATTTGGTTTTGGAGGTAATGACACAACGGTAATTTTGTCACAATTTTAATTTGAGAAAAACTTTTTGTAGTAATAGCATGAGTGTTTATATAAAATCAATTATAGCAGTTTCTGCACAAGATACATTTGAAAATAATTTGTTACCCCAACAGCTTAATCCGGTATCAAAATGGATGAAGTGTGTTACTCCTGAATTTAAAAAATATATTCCTGTAAAAGTTTTGAGACGAATGAATCGTTTTAGCAGGATAAGTTCGGTAAGTGCATTTAAGTCATTATCAAATTTAAGAATTGACAAGCCAGATGCTATAATAACAGCAACAAGCATGGGGTGTGTTGAAGATTCAGAGAAATTCCTGAATCAAATGCTTGATAACAAAGAAATGCTCTTAACTCCAACTAGTTTTATTCAATCTACGCATAATGCAGTAGGTTCAAATTTGGCCTTGGCATATAAATGTCATGGGTATAATATGGTTTATACACATGATAATAATGCCTTTGAAACAGCCTTGCTTGATGCATCGATAAAAATACAAACAGGCAAATTAAATAATATATTGATAGGGGCTGTTGATGAAATTTCTGAGGAGAATTATTATTTAAAAGCTTCGTTAAACTGGTGGAAATCTAAAGAAGAAACAAATCTGGATTTTTCAACGAGTGAAACAGAAGGAACAATTCCGGGAGAAGGTGCCACTTTCATGACGATCTCAAGCGATGATAAAGATGCTGAGTTGGAATTTATTGGTACGGATGTATTTTATTCATTAAAATCAAATGAATCGTTATTAGATAGAGTAAGTCGTTTTGTGAAGACTCAAAATGTTGATTTGAAGGACGTAGATACGTTGATGTTAGCTATTGATGGTGATATAAGAAACAAGCAAGTATATCAGGATTTGATGGGTGAAGAATTCAGTCATGCAAATATTTGTTACTATAAACATATTTGTGGAAGTTATGATAGTGATGGTGGATTTGCTGTGTGGGTTGCATCTCAGTTAGTGAAAGAAGAAGCCGTACCAGAGTATGTTTATCTTAGAAATGTGAGCGTAAATTCAAAGACAATATTAATTGTCAGGCAAAATCAAAATAGAAATTTTGGGTTAATACTTTTAAAGGCTGTTTAGTTGTCTTCTTATTGCTAATGAAGTAGAATTTAACTTAAACTCAAGCATGTATTTCTTAAAAAATCATTAAAAGCTAGAAATTATGAGAAATATCAGTTATTTTCGCCGAACAATTAAAAATTTGGCAAAACAAGCATTGTAATAAAATGACTGATAAGAGAATTGAGAACATTAATATTAACGAAGAGCAAGCAATATTAACCCCTAACGAACTAAAGGATCTTTATCCTTTAAATGAAAATATTATAAAAACAATAGAGGAAGGTCAGGCTACTATAAAAAATATCTTAAGTGGAGAAGATAAAAGAATTTTGGTAGTTGTAGGTCCATGTTCTATTCATGATATTAAAGCTGCAAAAGAATATGCTCAAAAATTAAAGCAACTTTCAGAACAAGTTAAAGATTCTCTTTATTTAGTTATGCGTGTTTATTTTGAAAAACCGCGAACAACAGTTGGATGGCAAGGTTTGATAAACGACCCTTTGTTAGATAATAGTTTTGAGCTAGAAGAAGGTTTGAAGCAAGCCCGGGAATTGTTGTCGTATATTGCTGAAATTGGAATGCCAGTTGCAGGAGAAGCTTTGGATATTGTAACTCCTCAGTATATTCAGGATTTAATTTCGTGGACAGCTATCGGTGCTCGTACTACAGAATCGCAGAGTCATAGAAAAATGGCAAGTGGTTTGTCTTCTGTTGTAGGATTTAAAAATGGTACAGATGGCAATTTAGAGATTGCTATTAATGCTCTTGAGTCAGTTGCTTCACCTCATAACTTTATCAGTATTGATCCGGATGGGCATGTTGCTGTTGTAAGAACAAAAGGAAATGCGAATACACACATCATTTTAAGAGGAGGCAAAAAGCCTAATTACGATGCAGTAAGTGTTGCAGAATATGAGGCTAGGTTGCAAAAAGCAGGTTTACCAGCTCGTATTATGATTGATTGTAGTCATTCTAATAGTTGCAAAAAAGCAGAAAATCAAGCTAAAGTATTAAAAGATATAGAATCTCAAATCTTAAATGGGAATACTTCTATTATGGGAGTTATGATTGAGAGTAATCTGAATTTCGGTAAACAAAAAATTCCTACAGATTTATCAACGCTTAAATACGGAGTGTCAGTAACAGATGAATGTATTGGTTGGGATGAAACAGAAGAAGTTTTATTGAGTTTTGCTAAGAATATTAAAGGAAGTAAATAATTACATAAAAGGGAGAGGGATTATGATGTTGTAATTTTTTATTAAGTTGTTATTCAAAAACATCATAATTACCTGCTGCTTTATTTATAGAAGTTTCCTTATCTTCAAATATAAGCTTTAGTGTATTCCTTCTCCATTGAATCTTTTTTATAAAATCTTTGTAATTGAGATTTTGCCATTCAAAATCTAACTTTTTTGCTGTGTTAGGTCCAATGTAGCAATAAGCAGCTTCTGCAACTTTTTTATTAGTATTCTTCTTTTTATATTTTATATCAGTTCTGTTCGCTAGTAACCTAACTCCATTTATTGAACATTCACTTTTAATTTGATCAATTATGTTGTTGTATTCATTAATCTGATGATCTGTTATTGCAGCTGAGTATGAGCCTCCAATATTCAAGACCGGACGAATTTGCAATGTTGATATGTTATATGTTTTAAATACTTTGAAAAAGTCTTTTAATTCAGATAAGTTTTTTGTGTTTACAGTGTAGTTAATTCTTAACTCAGGTTTAGATAATTTATGTTGGGATTTTGTTGAATTGATATTGTCTAGTAAATTAATAAATCTCTGATAATTGGAATTCTTCATAAAGTATTCGTAATTTTCTATATAAACACCATGGCATGAAATAGTTATTTTATCAACTTCGGAAACTACTAATTTTTCTATTTGGTCTTCTGATAATAATTGACCATTTGTGACAATTCCAATATTAGGAACTTTATGCTTTTGTGCAAGTTCTATTAATTTAATAAAACCTCTGTGGGTTGTAGGTTCTGCACCACATCCAACATAAACCTGAAAGGCATAAGGGAATAAGACACGTGCAATATCTTCAAATTCTGATTCTGGAATTAATCCTTTATTAGATTTTCTGTATGAAGGAGAACTGAAATAACACATTCTACAAAATAAATTACAATTAAAAGAAGGGTCAATTCTTATGGAGAGATGTCGTTTGCCTAAAATATTTAATATATTCCAATTACTTTCAAAGATTGACTTTTAATTTTCCTACTTATTTTTAATAATGTATAAAATTTCATGTGTTTATAAATTTGATTATAAATGTTACAAGGAAATTGTTAGAGAGACATGAGTACCCTCTTGTGTGAGAAATCGCTTCTTTTGACTCATTTCATCTATTAATTTGTGATTTGTATTGTCACATTTATTGTGTCTTTTTTTTAAACTCGAAAGTAATAATGTTATTATTTCTTGACTTCAAAAGAATTAGTATTTCATTTGCCGAGATGTTGAGGTTTGGTAAGTACTAAAAAATGAGTTTAAATAAAATCCTTTTTCATTACTTAAAAGAAGGATTGTGTAAAGTGTTGATATGTAGGGTTTACGGCTTGATTGTTGAAAGGATGGTTGTGTAATTGTTAATAATATGATTTTACTATTGGCATTGATATATTGAACTATTATATTTGTACACTTTTTAAAAACTAGGTGAATTACATATATAATGAGTGCTAAGTTTAAGGAATATAGGGGGTTAGATCTTTCTCAGGTAAATAAAGATGTATTAAAAGAATGGGAAGCTAATCAAACATTTGAGAAAAGTGTTACTACAAGAAAGGGAAATTCAACTTTTGTTTTCTATGAAGGGCCACCTTCAGCTAACGGAATGCCTGGAATTCACCATGTCATTTCACGCTCATTAAAAGATATTGTTTGTCGTTATAAAACCCAACAAGGTTTCGAAGTTAAAAGAAAAGCTGGTTGGGATACTCACGGACTTCCAGTAGAGTTAGGTGTTGAGAAATCTTTAGGTATTACCAAGGAAGATATTGGTAAAAAGATTTCTGTAGCAGAATATAATGCAGCTTGCCGTAAAGATGTGATGAAATTTACAGGTAAGTGGAAAGATTTAACTCATAAAATGGGATATTGGGTTGATATGGAAGATCCATATATTACCTATGATAATAAGTACATCGAAACATTGTGGTACTTATTAAAAGAATTATACAATAAAGGATTTTTATATAAAGGCTTTACTATTCAGCCTTATTCACCAGCAGCAGGGACAGGTTTAAGTACCCATGAGTTGAATCAACCGGGTTGCTATCGTGATGTTAAAGATACCACATGTACTGCTCAGTTTAAAGTGGTTAAAAATGAAGCGTCAGAATTTTTATATAAAGGAGTAGACAACGAATTGTTCTTTTTAGCATGGACGACTACACCTTGGACTTTGCCTTCAAATACGGCGTTAGCTGTTGGACCACAAGTTACTTATCAAAAAGTAAAAACTTTTAATCCATATACAGGGAAGCCAATAGTTGTTGTTTTGGCTAAGAATTTAGTCTCGGCATATTTTAATTCGAAAAATGCAGAACTTTCATTTGATGAGTATCAACCAGGAGATAAAAAAGTTCCTTTTGAAATAATGGAAGAGGAATTCACCGGCAAAGATTTAGCCGGAGTTACTTATGAACAATTGATTCCTTGGATCAAACCTGATGGTGATGCATTTAAGGTTATTGTTGGAGATTACGTAACAACTGAAGATGGTACCGGTATTGTGCATATCGCACCAACTTTTGGTGCAGATGATGATCGAGTAGCTAAAGCAGCAGGAATTGCGCCATTGATCCTGATTGACAAAGACGGGAAGCAAAATCCTATGGTTGATAAGACTGGAAAGTACTTTTTGATTAAGGATTTAGATGCTGATTTTGTGAAGAATTTTGTGAATCTAGATGCATACATGGAATATGCAGGAAGATTTGTAAAAAATGATTACGATGAAAAGTTAACAGAAAAAGATCCAACTTTAGATGTGGATATTTCTGTAATGTTGAAGTTGGAAAATAAAGCTTTTCGAGTAGAAAAGCATACGCATAATTACCCTCATTGTTGGAGAACAGATAAGCCTGTATTGTATTATCCTTTAGATTCGTGGTTTATCAAAACAACCGCTGTTAAGGAGCGTATGATGGAATTAAATATTACCATCAACTGGAAGCCAGAGTCAACCGGAACAGGACGTTTTGGTAAATGGTTGGAGAATTTGGTAGACTGGAATTTATCTCGTTCTCGTTATTGGGGAACTCCACTTCCTATCTGGAGAACGGAGGATGGGAAAAGTGAAAAATGTATTGGTTCTGTTGAAGAATTGGTTGCTGAAATCGAAAAAGCTGTAACAGCTGGAGTAATGGATAAAAATCCATTTGGTGATTTTAAAGCTGGCGATTTTTCGAAAGATAACTATGATAAAGTAGATCTTCATCGTCCTTATGTTGATGATATTATATTAGTAAGTGAGGATGGTGAAAAGATGTTTAGAGAATCTGATTTAATTGATGTTTGGTTTGATTCGGGTGCAATGCCTTATGCACAAATGCATTATCCATTCGAAACAGAAGCCCCATCTATCTTCCCCCAAGGGGAAGGAACCGTTTCTGCAAAATATCAGACGGCAAGGAATTCGATGTATGATGTTTTGAAAGAGTTAGCTGAGGAGAAAAGGAAAAATCAGACAGAAGCTGAACAGTTATTGTGGGAAGCATTAAGAGGTAAAAAGTTAGAGGGATATAAATTCAGACGTCAACATGTAATTGATGAGTTTATTGTTGATTTTGTTTGTTTGAGTAAAAAACTGGTTGTTGAAGTTGATGGAGGGTACCACAATAAACCTGAAATTAAAGAAGCAGATGTATTAAGAACTAATATTCTAAACGAATTAGGTTATAAAGTAATAAGATATACCAATGAGCAGGTAATAGGAGACCTTGAATCAGTATTGGAGCAAATCCATAAAGAGTTTCAATCTTCCACCCATTTGGGGGGATCGAGGGGGGCTTTAATATTCCCAGCTGATTTTATTGCAGAAGGAGTAGATCAAACAAGGGGGTGGTTCTTTACTTTGCATGCATTGGGAACCATGTTGTTTGATTCAGTAGCATTTAAGAATATTATTTCCAATGGTCTTGTTTTAGATAAGAATGGAAATAAAATGTCTAAGCGCTTAGGGAATGCTGTGGATCCATTTGAAACGATTGAAAAATTTGGGTCAGATCCATTACGTTGGTATATGATTACCAATGCACAGCCTTGGGATAATTTAAAGTTTGACCAAAATGGAATTGATGAAGTGATGCGTAAGTTCTTCGGAACACTTTATAATACATATTCATTCTTTGCATTGTATGCAAATGTGGATGGTTTTACCGGGAAAGAGGAGCAAGTAGCTATTGAAGAAAGACCAGAAATAGATCGATGGGTTATTTCTTTATTGAATACTTTAATTAAAGATGTAACTGAAAGTTTTGAGGCGTATGAGCCAACAAAAGCAGGTCGAGCTATCCAAAATTTTGTTACTGAAAATTTAAGTAACTGGTATGTTCGATTAAACAGAAAACGATTCTGGGGTGGAGAGTATTCCAAAGATAAAATTTCAGCTTACCAGACATTGTATACATGCTTAGAAACAATAGCTATATTGTCTGCACCAATTGCTCCTTTCTATATGGATCAATTGTATAAAGATTTGACTTCGGTTTCTGATAATAATGCTTTAGAGTCAGTGCATTTAACATTGTTCCCTAAAGCCGATGAAACAAAAATTGATAAGGCCTTAGAGCAACGAATGCTGTATGCTCAAGGAATATCTTCAATGGTTCTGGCATTGCGACGTAAGGAGAGCTTAAAAGTAAGACAGCCATTACAAAAGATAATGATTCCTATTTTAGATAAGGAATTTCATGATCAGGTTGAGAAAATAAAGGATTTGGTTTTATCTGAAGTAAATGTTAAAGAAATGGAGTTTTTAACAGATACCACTGGAGTATTGGTTAAAAGGATAAAGCCAAATTTTAAAACGCTGGGTCCTAAATATGGGAAAATGATGAAGCAGATTGCTGCATTCGTTAACCAAATGACTCAGGAAGATATTGCTTTAATTGAAAAAGATAGTAAGATTAATGCAACAATTAATGAAGAAACTGTTGAGCTTTCAATTGAAGATGTTGAAATTATGTCCGAAGATATACCAGGTTGGTTGGTAGCAAGTGAAGGTAAATTAACAGTCGCATTAGATATTAATGTTACAGAAGAGTTAAAGCAAGAAGGTATTGCCAGAGAATTTATAAACAGAATTCAAAACCTTAGAAAAGATTCAGGTTTTGATGTAACAGATAAAATAATTCTGAAAATACAGAAAAATGAGGCGATAAATGACTCGGTAATCAACTATAAAGATTATATTGCGTCTCAAACCTTGGCCGAGGAGCTAAATCTTGTAGATTCATGTAACGAAACCGAAGGTAAACTCGTAGAAATTGATAATAATGTCGAGACCTACATCTGTGTGAGTAAAAAAGCATAGTATGAAACTCAAATTTAACTGTTATGACAGAGAAAACTAGATATTCCGATGAAGAGTTGCAAGAGTTTAAACAGATAATTGTTGCAAAGCTTGACAAAGCAAAGAAAGATTACGAATTGCTTCGAAATACTATAACTCATGGTGATGGAAATGATACTCAGGATACATCGCCAACATTTAAAGTTTTAGAAGAAGGAGCAGCAGTGCTTTCAAAAGAAGAAGCTGGTAAATTAGCTCAGCGTCAGTTGAAATTTATTCAACATTTACAAGCAGCATTGGTTCGTATTGAGAATAAAACTTATGGTGTGTGCAGAGAAACTGGAAAATTAATCTCTAAAGAACGACTTAGAGCGGTTCCACATGCAACATTAAGTATAGATGCTAAAAGAAACCAAAAATAAATCACTTATTGCTCTCCTTGTAGATGATACTATGAGGAGAATAACTAAATAAATATTGGAGTTTATCCAATACATATAATTTAATACCAAAAAGTTAGCTATAGAATATTTTTCGGTTAAGGATATTTTATGGCAAAAAATCATTCCAGAATGCATTCACTGTTAAAAAAACCATTTGTAATTGTTCTATTGGTTCTGTGTATTGATCAGGCACTAAAAATATGGGTAAAGACTCATATGATGATTGGTCAGGAGTATAAAATAATTGGAGATTGGTTTATCATACATTTTATTGAAAATAACGGAATGGCTTTTGGAATGGAGCTAGCCGGTAAATTTGGTAAAATTATTTTAAGTGTTTTTCGAATAGTTGCAGTTGTTGGAATTGCTTACTACTTAAAACAGTTGTCTAAAAAGGATGTTTCTTACGGACTGATCTTTAGTATTTCATTAGTTTTAGCAGGAGCAATTGGTAATATCATAGATAGCGCCTTTTATGGTATGATATTTAATGATAGTTATCCTCAAGTAGCCTCCTTATTTCCTGCTGAAGGAGGTTATTCATCCTTTCTTCATGGTAAAGTAGTGGATATGTTTTACTTCCCAATAATAGAAGGGAATTTTCCTTCATGGATACCTAAATGGGGAGGTGAGCATTTTATCTTTTTTCGTCCTGTTTTTAATGTTGCAGACTCTGCCATAACAATAGGAATTGCCATTATTTTGATTTTTCATCGTAAATATTTTAAATAATAAAATTAAAGTGACTATAAGTGGAATATCTATGTTCAATTGTCTTGAATTTTGATATTGTATTTAAAAGTGTGAACTTTGCATGCTGTTTTCTAAATAAAGGAGACGCTAAAACATAAAAATATCCGTTATACTAGCGGATTGATAGTTTTTTTTAACTTCTTGATCCAATTGTGTGACTCAAGAAGCGAAGCGTACTCATAAATGAACAAAAATGATTAAGAAAATTTTAATTTTTTTTATAGGAATCCTTGTTTTAACTACGCCTGTTGCTATGGCACAAGATGTAGATGCATCTAAAGTTGATGTAGGTGCATTAAACGATGATCAAATTATGAAGATCATTTCAGAAATGGAAAAACGAGGCTTAAGCGAAAATGAAGCCATTAATATGGCTCGTTTGAGGGGAATGTCTAATAGTCAAATCTCTTTATTGCAAAAGAGAATTAAGGAGGTAAAACAGAGCGGAGGAACTTCTAATTACAAACAAGAAAATAGCTTAAGTGGTGAAAATGCAATTGCAGTTTCTGAACTTTCTCAAAAATCTGTTTTAGATAGAACGATGATTAACGAAAAGATATTTGGTTTTTCTTTTTTTAATAATACCAATTTATCATTTGAACCAAGTGTTAATGTCGCGGTATCTGATAGCTATGTGATAGGAGCCGGAGATGAAATAGATATTGAAGTATGGGGGGCTTCACAACAGTCCTATCAATTAGTTGTAAACACAAATGGCGATATTAATATTCCTTTAATCGGACCTGTTTATCTTGGAGGATTAACATTAAAAGCAGCAGCGGGAAAAATTAAAAATAAATTATCGACCATATATTCTGATTTAAGTAATGCAAATCCAAGAACATTTGCATCTGTTTCCATAGGGCAAATTAAAGCGATAAGAATAAATGTGTTGGGAGAAGTATTTGCACCGGGTACATATACTGTTCCAGGTACAGCTACCTTATTTAATGTGTTGTATTTATCTGGAGGTCCAAATAAACAAGGGAGCTTTAGGGATATCAGATTAATAAGAAATGGGAAAATTGTAGCAAATCTGGATGTTTACGATTTCATTGTTAATGGAAATTCTTTAGTTAATGCGCCCTTGATGGATAATGATGTGGTTCTGATACCTCCTTATTTAAATAGGATTAGAGTTGATGGAGAATTTAAAAGAACAGGAATCTTCGAAACTAAAGAAGGTGAAACGGTTAAAGATGTACTTTCATATGCAGGCGGATTTACTGAAAATGCCTATAGATCCGCAGTTAAATTATATAGAAATAACGGAAAAGAAAGGACTTTTAAAGAAGTTGCTTCCGAAGATATGTCAAATGTATATATGGCCTCAGGGGATCGTTTGTCTGTTGGTAAAATATTAGATAGATATAATAACAAAGTTAGTATTAAAGGAGCTGTTTTTAATCCTGGTGATTTTGAATTTTCAGAGGGTTTAACATTAAAACAATTAATTGGTAAAGCAGATGGATTAATTGAAAATGCTTTTTTAAATAGAGGGCTTATTACTCGATTAAAAGAGGATTATACGCCTGAAAATATTTCTTTTGATGTCCGTAAAGTTTTAAATGGAGAAACAAATATTCCTTTAAAACCCAATGATAAGGTTTCAATTAAGGCCATAGATAATATAAGAGAAGACAGAACTGTTGCCATTTGGGGAGAAGTGCAGAATATGGGAGTTTATCCTTTTGCAGAGAACTTAACAATTGCTGATCTTGTTTTTATGGCTGGAGGTTTTAAGGAAACTGCTTCTGAATCAACCATAGAGGTAAGACGAAAATTATCTTATGAGAATGCAGATAAAAGTACAGATAAGAGCTCAGAATTATTTTACTTTAAAGTAACGCGTGATTTAGAATTAAATGAAGAGGCGAATTCTTTTATTTTAGAACCCTATGATGCTATTGCTGTTCGATTTATGCCAGGAGCCATTTCATCAGGGTCTGTTACAATAGCAGGTGAAATTATGTATGGAGGAATTTATAATTTGACATCTGACAAAGAACGAATTTCAGACATAATAAAAAGAGCCGGAGGTTTAAGTGATAATGCCTATCCAGAAGGAGCTTCTTTGACAAGAAAAGTTTATTTATCAAAACAAGATAAAGCCAAAAGGGAAGAAATGATGGAAATGGATTCAACCATTAGATTTTCAGAACTAAATTTTGAAACTGTAAGTGTACATTTAGATAAGATTATCGAAAATCCAGGATCAAAAGATGATATCTATATGAGAAACGGTGATTTTTTAACTATTCCATCCGTATTACAAACAGTAAAGGTATCTGGTGAGGTACTGAATCCTTCATCAACAGTATTTGAAAAAACATTTAGTGTTAAGAAATACATTAATGGAAGTGGAGGCTTCTCTTTAAATGCTAAAAAGGGTAAAACGTATGTATTACATGCTAATGGTTCATCAGAAGCAACAAAAGGTTTTTTATTTTTTAGAAATTATCCAAAAGTAATGCCTGGTTCAGAGATTATTATACCAAAGAAACCAGAACGTGCAGGTTTAACCCCACAGGCATGGATTGGAATAGGAAGTGGTCTAGCCTCGCTTTCATTAACGATAGTTACATTAGTGAATAGATTGTAAGAAAGTAATGTCTGAATATTAATAAAATAATTCATTTACTACTTAGTTGATTATGAGTAAAAATCAAAATGAACAAATAGAAAAAGTTCCACAAATTATAAAAGATGATGAAATTGATTTGATCGCTTTAATAAAAACTATTTGGAATGGACGTAAAATAATATATTATTCTGTTGGGATATGTGTTTTTATAGGTTTGTTAATTGCATTTTTAAGTCCTGCAAAATATACTGCAACTGCAACTCTATTACCATCATCAGAGAGTAAAAGTAGAAGTATGGGAGGTTTAGGTGCCTTAGCAGGTATGGCAGGGATAAACTTAGGTTCTATGATGGGACAGTCTGAAGGTATTCCTGCAGAGATATATCCCCAGGTGGTAAATAGTTACCCTTTTATGAATGAGTTTATTCATGAAAAATTCAATTTTGAAGAGTATGGGCAACCTATTTCAATTTATAATTATGTGGTGGCTGATAGTGTTCCATCTTTAGTAGCGCAAATTGCGAAATATACTATAAAGCTACCATGGACATTGAAGAATGCTATTTTTTCAGACGTGAATGCGTTATCTGCAAAAGTGCAGGATCCTGGGGTTCTTAGTTTATCCGAAGAAGAGTTAATGGCTCTAGGCTCCATGTTTGAAGTTATACAAATTAATGTAGATGACAAGACCGGCTTAGTTAATGTTTCTGTAGAAGTAGAAGAACCGGTTTTAGCTGCTCAATATGTACAAAAGGCGATTGAATTATTACAAGAATATATTATCGAGTATAAAACCAAGCAAGCACGGGAAAACCTGAATTTTGTGCAGGAAAGATATAATGAGAAGAAGAAGGAGTACGAGCAAGCTCAACTAGCTTTTTTTGATTATAAAGACAGTCACCGAAATATTATCTCAGAGCGAATGGATCCTGAATTACAACAGTTGAGTGATGCTTATGATATGGCATCAACAGTGTATAAAGGATTGGCTCAACAGCTTGAACAAGCTAAGATTGCAGTTAAAGAAGAAACTCCTGTGTTTACTGTATTGGAGCCAGCTAAGGTGCCTATTGAAAAGAGTAGTCCAAGAATAAAATTAATGTTAATTGTATTTGTATTTTTCGGTGGATTTATAGGTGTAGTGATTGTTATTGGTAAGTTGGTATTGAGTAAAATAAAAGATAAGCTTTAATTAAAATGAAAATTCCTAATAATATAACTAAGGTTTGCTGTATCGGTGCAGGATATGTTGGTGGCCCAACTATGGCAGTTATTGCTGAAAAATGTCCAGAAATAACAGTTACAGTTGTAGATATTAATCAGGCTAGAATAGATGCATGGAACGATGCCAACTTGGACAATTTACCTATTTATGAGCCAGGCCTAAAAGAGGTTGTTAAACAAGCACGAAACCGCAACTTATTCTTCTCTACTGAAGTCGATAAAGCAATTGAAGAGGCTGAAATGATTTTTATTTCAGTTAATACGCCAACCAAAACTTATGGTATTGGAAAAGGAATGGCAGCAGACTTAAAGTATGTTGAGTTGTGTGCCAGAAACATTGCAAAGGTAGCTAAGTCTGATAAGATAATTGTTGAAAAGTCAACATTGCCGGTTCGCACTGCAGAATCTATTAAAACAATTTTAGATGCAGAAGGAAATGGCGTTAAGTTTAAAGTATTGTCTAATCCTGAATTTTTGGCAGAGGGTACAGCAATAGATGATTTGCATTATGCTGATAGGGTTCTGATAGGTGGAGATCAGGATTCTGATGGAAAAAAGGCTATTGATTATTTGGTTAATATTTATGCTCATTGGCTGCCCAAAGAAAATATACTTACTACTAACGTTTGGTCTTCTGAATTGTCTAAATTAACAGCCAATGCATTCTTGGCTCAAAGAGTATCTTCCATTAATGCAATTTCTGCTCTGTGTGAACAAACGGAAGCAAATGTAGATGAAATTGCCAAAGCTATAGGTGCTGATAGCCGCATTGGAAATAAATTCCTTAAAGCTTCAGTAGGGTTTGGAGGGTCTTGTTTTCAGAAAGATATCTTAAACCTTGTTTATATTGCCAGAAGTTATGGGCTTGAAGAGGTAGCGGAATATTGGGAGCAAGTAATAAAGTTAAATGATTATCAAAAGAGGCGATTTGCTGAAAAAATTGTAAAGACATTGTTTAATACTGTCTCAGGTAAAAAAATTGCCATCTTAGGTTGGGCATTTAAGAAAGATACTAATGATACCCGTGAATCTGCAGCAATCTACGTGGCGGATTACTTATTGAATGAGCAGGCAGAACTCTTTGTATATGATCCTAAAGTTAAAGCGGAGCAAGTCTATGCTGATCTTGATTACTTAAATACAAGATCCGAAGATGCCAATCGGCAACTTGTGGAAGTTGTTGATGATCCTTATGCAGCAATGGATGATGCTCATGCTGTTGCTATTTTAACAGAATGGGATGAATTTTCTGCTTATGATTGGCAAAAAGTTTATAATAAAATGAAAAAGCCTGCTTTCATTTTTGATGGAAGAAATATTATTGATGAAGAAGTATTAGAAGAGTGCGGGTTTAAGAATTTTAATTTAGGTAGGCACTAATTTTCAGTTTAATTGAATTGTTAGCAATATTTGTAATTAAAAAATACGTTTCTAAGAAGGGGCATGCTATGAAATATTGTAGCAGCTTTTCTTACGTATAATTACTAAATGGAGTATTTTACTTTAGTTTTTGATACAATTAGCACCGTAAATTTCAGAATGGTATTAGTCTACATTTATTATTATAGCAAATTATGAGCGAGAAAAAATTAATATTTAAAAACATTAGTTTTGCTGTAATTGGTAGGATCGTAAGAATATTATCATCTCTTATTATAGGTGTTTTTTTGGCAAGATTCTTAGGCCCTGATGACTATGGATTGCTCCAATATGTTATAAGTATAGTTACTATATGTCAAATATTTTCTGATTTTGGTTTACCTAGTATTTTTGTAAAAGAATTTTCAAAGGAGAAATTTACGATTCATGAGATATTAGGTACTGGTATATATATAAGAACAGTATTGGCTATACTAACCATAGGGATTATAGCTATAATTAGTTTTAAAGAAGATGCTGAAACCAGACTTTATATACTTATATACAGTACTTTAGTATTGTCAAATATTTTTAGTCCAATACAAAATTATTTTACAGCAGTACTTAGAAATGAGTTTATTGTACGTGCAGAGCTTTATAAAGCTGTTGTTGGAGGTATTATTAAAATTATACTCATAATTGTAAAAGCTCCGCTTCAATATATAGTTATAGCGTTTTCATTCGATTTCTTTTTGTATAATTCATATTTAGTTCTAAGTTATACAAGAAAAGCTGGTTCAATTTCTTTAGTGTTTAATAAAAAACTTGCAAGATATTTGTTAAACCAATCTTATCCTTTATTAATTTCTGGTATTGCTATTGTAATATATTCAGAGATTGATAAAGTTATGATTAACTATTACTTAGATAGCAAATCTGTAGGGGTATATTCTGCAGCAGTTAAGATTGTTGGAACAATTGTTTTTGTTCCACAGGTTATTGCACAAACTATTGTCCCAATTCTAATAAGAAAAAAGTCTGAGAATACTGATTCATACCATAAGATGAGTCAAAAATTTATGGATTGCATTGTATGGGGGGCATTAATCGTATCCTCTCTTATGTGCATATCTTCAAGTTACGTTATCCCTGCACTCTATGGACAAGCATATATCGCTGCTATACCTGTATTATATATACTATCTTGGAAAGGTTTAGCTTCTTCTCTTCTTAGTGCATCTGGGCAATTAATTATTATTGAGGATCTTCAGAAGCTTGCATTGATTAGGAATTTTGCAGGGGCATTGATTAATGTGACACTTAATATGGTGTTAATTCCGAAATTTGGGATTTTAGGGGCGGCTGTAGCCACCATTATTTCTTTTTTTATTTCAGGTTTTTTAATTCATATAGTAATAAAGCCATTTCGGTTCATTTTTGATATTCAGATAAAGGCTTTAATATTTGGAGCCAGTAATTTGATTGATTATACAAAAAGTTTTTTAAATAAAAATGCATAAAAAAATTCTACTCTACGGAGCAACTGATAGAAATAATTATGGAGACCTTTTGTTTCCAATTATTATAGAAAAGGAATTACACAATATTTGTGATGAAGAATTAGCCTTCTCGTCATGTGCAATCTCAGAAAGCGATTTAACTAATATTGGCGCAAAAACTACCAAAGGCTTAAAATATTTTTACAGAAATACAAGAGACAGTATTGTTATTGTTGTTGGTGGAGAGGTTTTGCAAGCCAATTGGGCAACGTTACACTATTTTCTAGGGACAAAGATAAATTACGTTTATAATTTTGTTGAAAAACTATTGCCGAATTATAGTAAAAAGGTTAACAAGCTAATTTCCTTAATTGTTTTAAGGCCTAAAAACTATTATCCCTTTGTTTTATCTAAGAAAGCATTGAAGATAAAAAAAGTAATTTATAATTCTGTTGGTGGATCTAGTTCAGTAAAATCATATAGTAACAGAATGTTATCCCTTTTGGCTGAATCTGATTATTTTTCTATTAGAAATAAACCAGCATATGATATTTTGCATGAAAAGGTCGAATCTGTTAAGTTAGTGCCTGATACTGCAGTGATTATGTCAAAATATTATCCTAAGGCTAGCTTAAAAAAACATCTTAGCTCAGCGTTAACTTCTGGCGCTAGCAAATATATTTTTGTTCAAATTAATAAAGGTTATTTAGGGCAGGATATTGATACTTTCACTTCAGAACTTGATAAACTTAGTGAAGAGTTAAAATGTAAATTGGTTTTATGTCCTATTGGAATTGCAGCAGGCCATGAAGATCCTTTTGCACTTGATGTCTTAAATAGTAGATTAAAATGTAATGCTATTTTAATTAAGGAGCCTGATATTGAGGAAATAATGGCTCATATAGCTTATTCTGAATTATATATTGGTACAAGTTTGCATGGGGTAATTACTGCAATGAGTTTTTGTGTTCCATATTTAGGATTACGAGCAGGAAAAGTTGATGAATACTTAAATACATGGGGCGTTGAAGGATTAAATTCAATTGCCAAGGAAAATGAAGTATTCAATAGAGCTAAGTCTGCAATAGTGACCCCTGCTAGTGTTTTAAATGATTCAAAAGAAAAGCAGTTTAAACTCGTAGAAGATCAGTTTTTACAAATAAAAAACATAATCAATAGTTGATTTTATTAATGGCAGCTTCCTAAAGGAAAAAAGGGTATTTGTAAAGTTCTATTTTTAAAAATCAATTATTGTTATTGATTTTGCTTTATCGCAATTAAAAATTTATAAAAGCATAAGGTTATGATTTTCTCGTTTATAATACTTCATTATCAGGTATATGAGGATACAATTGAATGTGTCAACTCAATATTTGAAAATATAAAGCGCCAAGATTATAATATCGTAATTGTTGATAATAAATCTCCAAACCGTAGTGGAGAATTATTACAAGAAAAGTACAAAGGGCATTCAAGAGTAGTTGTTATTGAACTAGATAGGAATTTGGGGTTTGCTCAAGGTAATAATTATGGTTGTGCATATGCTTTTCAAAATTATAATCCCGATTTTTTTATAGTAATAAACAATGATACCGTAATTGAAGATGAATTGTTTGTTGATAAAATATCTGAAGTTCATAGCAAAACTCATTTTGATATGCTAGGGCCTTGTATTTGGTCAATTCAAGATAATATTGATCAAAACCCAATACCATCTCCTACTGATTCATTGAAAAAAAGCCTCAAAGCATTCATTTATAATATTTCGTTGTTTCTTTTAAATTTTATAAATAAAGATACAGACTTAATAAAATTTGTATCCAGAAAGAGGGTGGATAAAGGTGATGGTAAATTAGATGCTTTAGTTAGCCAGAAAAGTTTGCAAGGTGTCAAACTGCATGGCGCTGCAATAATATTTTCAAAACATTACTATAACAAATATAATAATGCATTTGATCCTAGGACTTTTATGTATGGGGAAGAAGATATCCTATATGCCAGGGTTAAAAATGATAATTTGCTAGCAATATATGAGCCAGGCTTAAAGATTTTGCATAAAGAGGATGCAGCCTCAAATGCAGTTTTATCAAATAATCAACTTCGACGGAGATTTAAGTTTAGGCATTCAATTTGGTCTACATATGTCTTATTTAGAATATATATGGTTCATAAATTCAAACCTAAAAAAAAATGCTCCTAATTGTACAATAATTAACTAAAATACACTAATGTCTCTAAATATTGGTAGAATAAACTTAAAAATAGAATTGGCAGATATACTTTTCTATGGAATCGTTTATTGTTTTTTATTATATACTTTCGAAGCACCTATCCGATTTTATACTGAAAAAGTTGGTTTGGGGATGATTATTTACACTAAAGATATTGTATTGCTATTTATAGCTGCGGGGTTAATGTTTAGGTGGGGTGAAATTATTGTTGTAAACAAATTAGCAATTATTTTTTTTTCGATTTTATTATTTTATGGAATAGTAGCAATATTAAATGGTGTTAGGTTTAGTCAAGTACTATTTGCATATAAAATATATTTGATATTTTTTATCGGAATTCAAGGATATAGATTCTTACCTGTATTAAATACACGTTTTATGAGTATGATGAATTGGTTAGCATTTTTTAGCTGTCTTGGATTGGTGTTAAATCTCATATACAGATTTCCATGGGAGGGAATAGTAATGGCTGTAGGGGGAATAGAGGTTGATACTTCAAGGACAACTTTTGCAGCTGGTGGATTTAAACGAATTGCAGGATTTGGACGAAATTGGTCTAATCCTGCCTATTTTGCACTAGTGGCTACTGCGCTTAATTATAGTTATTTAAGTAAATGGAAGTTGAAGAGCATATTATTAATTTTGTTTTTTTTCGTTGGGATTTTAATCACCACAAATAAAGGAGCAATTGGAGCTTTTGTATTAATATCTATTTTTGCTTTTATAAAAGAAAGGACTCCTAGTATAATTTTGAAACTTGGTATCATATCTTTGCTGGCAGTTGTTATCGTTTTACCATTATTAAGTTGGAGTGGGGTATACAAATTAGATTATACATCTCTTTATATGAGAATAATCTTTTCTTCATTTACTGTTCGAGTTGAGGAAGTATGGCCTTTAGGATTAGATTTAGTAGAAAAGCATGGAAATTTAATTTTCGGACGAGGAATTGGGGGGATTGGAGCTGCTCAAATTCTTTTTGAAAAGAATATCTATCATCCAGGAGATAACTTGTTTATTTATATGTATGGAATAATAGGTCTATTATCGTTGTTTATTTTATCTTATATAGGTGTCAAAATAGGAGTGTTTTCGATTAAAGAAAGTCAAGATAAAATATTTATATCTATGATACTAATATGCTTTTTGGGCATTGGAATTATTGGCTCTGCACTTGAGAATAGTATTTTAAATTTCTTTTTTGGACTTATGTTTGCCTCTTTATTTCATCAAAAAATTAAATTTCTTAGGATGTAATATCATAAAAGCAATAACTAAATTATATAGATTTTTTAATACGTTTAACTGTATTAAACGTTTAAATATAAATAGTATTGTCAAATTATAGAGATGAAATAAAAACACTTTATTGAAAGTTAATCCAATTGATTATAGTCTATGAAGTCAACGTGTTTTTGATGGGGATAGCTACCATAGATTTTTCTTTCTTTAGCTTTAAGGAGTTATATTTTAACTGAAAATAATTTTCTATTTTATTATTTGTACAATAATTATTTTAAAGTTTGTTCTTTTATTTAAAGAACAAACTAAAACAGTTGTAAGAGTAATTATTTTGTGTGAACATGTAGTGGCAAATAATATTAGAATTCAAAATTATTGGTTGTGCAGCTTTTTTTGTTTAAGACGTTAAGAATAATTCTAGGAGAATTCCAAATTTTATTTTATTATGAATTCAGTGGTAGATTTTTATAGTTTTAACCTTCCTTCTGTTTGGATGTTTTTTGTTGTACTATTATTGGCTGTAAAATTTAAAAGATGAACTCTAGAAATATAAATATTGATTTGCTTAAGTTTATCTTATCTTTTTTGATTGTAGGCTTGCATGCTGGTGCATTTGTGGAATATGGGGATAATATAAACTATATGTTTTCTAGTGGAGTATTTAGAATTGCTGTTCCTGTATTTTTTTTAATTAGTGGGTACTATTTTAGTAGAAATAACACTAAAGGCAAAATTATAATGTGGAGCAAAAGAGTATTAGCTTTGTTCCTTTTCTGGAATGCTTTTTTCATTTTCGTATATATAGCCAATTCGCCCTTTGAAATAAAAAAAATATTAATATATACGCTGGTCGGTTATCATCATCTGTGGTATGTACAGGCTATGGTAATAGCTGGGGTTCTATTATTTTTTAGTAAGTATGTTATTAATTTAAATGACAATAGGCTTTTAATCATTTCCTTTAGTTTATATCTACTAGGTGCAGTATTACAGTATATTTTAAGATTTGATTTATTTGACCTAAATATTAGCAATGCTAATTCGGTTCATTTAATATATCGAAATGCGTTGTTTTTTGGATTCCCATTCTTTTGTCTTGGTTATTATGTAAAGTCGAATAATATTATAAGCATTCCTTATTATTGGTTTCTTATTAGTTTTGTACTGTTTGTGGTTGAAGTTGGGGTATGTATTTGCTATATGATTCCTTTAAGAGGCATAGAGATGCATTTAGCGCTGTATCCATTATCAGCAATTATTTTTGTACATGTGAAGAATGCTAAAAGTATGAGGCTAAAACTTGATAATATTGATATTGGAAAAATTTCGGCATCAATCTTTTTTATCCATCCATTATTTATAACGATAGGAAAAAGTATTTCAATGGTTGGAATGAATTTATTTCTATTCTCTTTATTTACCTCATTATTAGTTTCAAGTTTTATAATAATTCCAATTCAAAAGAAATTTCTTTCTTTTATTTTATGAAAATTTCTCATTTTTGGTGAGTGATGTAATTAATTTTTACTTTTATGAAGGCAGCAACAAAATCATATAAATCTTTTAATACGTTTAAGCAATATTACTCACTTCAATCAACTGATTATTGGCATATTAAATACCCCTTAAATTCCAATAATCAAGATTATTACTGGGATATGTCAGAAAAAGCTTTTCAGTGTCAATTGCAAAGGGATGAACAGGGAGTAACTCTATATATTGGAGAAGATGGGGGGATATATTATTCCTCAATAGAGTTAATTCAATATGCTATGGCATCTTATCAAGCCTATTTAAAAACTAATGATAAATATTGGTTGGACGAATGTATATTACACACAAATAAATATTTATCACTTGCAAGGTCATATAAAAAGGCATCATTTACTGTTTTAAATAACTACCCAGTTGCATTATATGGTTTGTCAAAGGAATGGCCAAGTGCCCTATCTCTTGGAGTTGCATTATCATTATTGACAAGGTTGTATGCGTTATTGGGAGAGGATAAGTATTTAACAGATGCTGTTAAATTATTTGAAAATTTTAAACTTGAAGTAGAAGAAGGAGGAGTTTTAAGAAAAGTTACAGTTCCTGAAAGTAATAGTGTATTAAGGGTTTTAGAGGAGTATCCATCAGAACGCCTTTCTGGAGTTTTAAATGGCCATATTACAGCTTTATGGGGAGTTTATGATTTAGGTCAATATCATGAAGAGAGTGAAGAGCTGTTTGATGATTTGGCTTTGGAATTGGCGAATTATATTTCGCTTTGGGATGGAAAGAGGTGGAGCAATTATGATATAGCGTATCTTAAAGGTAAAAAGAAAAATATAGCGAGTATTCATTACCATATGTTGCATGTTCAGCAACTTTTTGTAATGCACCAATTAACAAATAATGAAGCTTATAGTGTAAGCGTGGAAAATATGATTAAGCAAAAGTATAGTATTAATTGCAGGTTGTATGCATTGTTAACTAAGTTGTTTTTTAGATTATTGAAATAATGCAATATAAAGGAGTTAAAAATAAGAAAATTGTAGTTTGTATTTCTAACGATAGTTATGATGCTGATATTTGGACCAATAAGCAGCATCTTATGAGCCGGTTGGCGAAGTTAAATGAGTATTTCGTTATATATGTTGACCAAGGCCTATCAACAAGCTATATAAAGAAACTAATAAGGCAAAAGCGTTTTCTTGCCCTTTTCAAGGTAATTCAGAAAAGAAATGAAAATTTAGTAACCGTTTCTTTCCCTCTTCCATTAATAAAGGGAGGAATGATAAAGAAAATAAGTTGGTTTTTTATTGCAAAACTTTTCAATTATATCTTTCGTAAGAACGAGGTGATATACTGGATTTATCAGCCTCAAGCTTATTATTTCACGAAATATATAAAACGAGGGAAACTGCTATATGACTGTGTTGATGAGTTTGCAACCCAACCATTCTTTAAAAATTATCCCAAAAGGCGGAAAGAGTTAGAAGTAATAGAGCCAAAATTGGTAAAATCGGTTGATTATGTTACTGCTACATCTTTTTCAATCTACGAAGATAAGAAGCAGATTAATCCACAGTGCAAGTGCATACACAATGTTGGTGATTTTAATCATTTTGCAAATCCCGATAGTTCAATAATTATTGATGAAAAGTGGGTGTCTGATTCAAGATGTAAGGTTTTATTTACCGGTGTTATTGATAACTATAAGACCGATTTAGAGATAATTTTAAAAATAGCTTCAGATACTAGTGATTCGCACCTTTTTGTTTTTGTAGGCCCTAACAGGATAGGCGATAAAGTATTGGAGGAGGAAATTCAAAATTGTGAAAATATTTTAATGCTTGGTTATAGAGATTATAATCAAGTTCCTGTATATCTTTCCAAAGCTGATATTTTATGGCTGCCATATTTAAAAAGTTCTCATACAGAAAGGGTATTTCCTTTAAAGATATTTGAATATTTAGCCTCAGGAAAACCTGTAATCGCTAAAAACCTTTCAAGTTTAAAAGAGTATGAAGAGTTTTTAAATATTTATGATGATTATTCTTGCTTAAAGGAAATGATGTTCAATGTTCAGTTGGAAGACTCAGATGAGAAAAAGCGGTTAAGAAAAGAGATTGCAAGTCAGAATACATGGGAGTCAAGGTTAAATAAAATATTGGAGTTTATAGGAGAGAAGCAATAGCATTTAAATAACTATCATTAGAATGAAAATTTTATTATTGGCTAAGGATTATCCGCCAACTATTGGAGGCGTTGAAAATTACTCTTATTATATTGCAGAGGGGTTAGGGAAAAAGAATAACGTTCATGTACTAACTTTTAAAGGCCGTGACACGGAAAATACATGGCCAGATACTGTTCGGGTTAAAAGGCTTAATTTAGGCAAGCAGGTATCTGAGAAGATAAAAGGCTTGTACATGCTAATTTATCTGTTTTTTTTCATTATTCTATTGAAACCTGATTTTGTATTTGCAACAACATGGAAAGTAGGCTATCCTGCCAATATTTTAAAAAAGTTCTTTAGATATAAACTAGTGATAACATGTCATGGTGCTGAAATAACCAGGCATAAAGACTCTGTTAACACTATGAACCAAATGGGGGGCGTTTTAAAAGGTGCAGATCAATTAATAGCCGTAAGTAACTTTACAAAAGAAAAGGCCATTGAATATACTAATGTTCCAAGTGACAAAATAACAGTTGTGCCTAATGGGGTTGATTTAGCAAAGATGAATGTTATCATTAAAGATAGTGCAAGGAAAAAAATCAATTTCGAAGAAGGCTGCTTTTATGCTTTAACTGTTTCAAGAGTTGATAGCAGAAAAGGCCATGAACATGTCCTAAATGCTATTCCAAATATTGTAAAAAAATACCCATTTTTTCGATATGTAATTGTTGGTAACGGGCCTGAAAAAGAAAGATTACAAACAATCTGTTCTGATTTAGAAATAGAAAGTTTTGTTACGTTTGCAGGTTATGTTGAATCTGAATTGTTAGATTATTATTATTCTGCTGCAGACCTATTTGTAATGATTAATACCATGAAGGATGATAAAGATTTTGAAGGATTTGGTTTGGTGTTTGCTGAAGCAGGATATTATGGTTTACCTTTAATTGGAGGAGATAATGCAGGGCCTAAAGAGGTTATCATTAATGGAGAGAGTGGTTTTCTAATTAATGATGATGTTAATAGTATTGTTGATTCTGTTTCTGAACTTATATCTAATTCAGAGTTATATAAAAAGCTTGGAACAACTGCCCGTACACTCACGTTGAATAAATTTAATGTAGAGTATATGGTTGAAAAAACGGAAGCTTTACTAGGCAGCCTAAAAAATGAAAAATAATTTGGTAATTTTTTGCAAATAATATATGAAGCCGCAAGGAGAAAAAGAGAATGAGCAGTTATTGGTGAGTATAGTAACACCAATGTATAATTCAGCTAAATTTATTGGAACCACCATAAAGTCAGTTTTAAATCAAACATATCAAAATTGGGAGTTAATTCTTGTTGATGATTATTCTACAGATGATACTGTAAGTATTGTAAGAAAATATGCAGATAGTGATAGCCGTATTAAGTTGGTTGAGCAACAAAAGAATCAAGGAGCAGGAGTTGCAAGGAATATTGGTATAGACTGTGCAGAGGGTGATTTTGTTGCTTTTTTAGATGCTGATGATTATTGGGAATACGTTAAGTTAGAAGTTCAAGTAAAAATACTTGAAGAAAATCAATGGGCTGGTTCTTTTTCATGGTATAAAAATGTAGATGAAGATGAAAAGGGTGATTCTTATTTTGTTGTACCCAAAAAAATTAGTTATAATCGATTGAAGTACAATAATTATATTTTAACATCCTCACTAATGGTTAGGAGGGCAATTATAGGAGATACTCGATTCCCAATAATGAGGAAAAGGCAGGATTGGATTTTCTTTCTGGAGATTTTGAAGAAAGTCGATTTCTTATATTGTGTTGAAGAGCCGCATGTATATTATAGAAAGAGTTCAAATTCATTAAGTTCAAATAAATTTAAGCTAATAAAGGCAAATTTCACTGTTATTTCTGATTACTTTTATGCTGGAAACAAGTTAAAGGCGTGCATACACTTTGCAATCTTTCTCTTGTTTTATTTTCATAACAAGTTATTTTTGTTGCGTAAAATTAGATAGTGATAAGACATTTAGAAATAACCTTTTCTTTTTTAATATGAAATATATAATATTTGGTTCAGAAGGATTCATAGGAACGCATTTTAGAAATTACATAAAAGAAAATAGTCTTGGAGATATCGTAGAGTTTGATATTAAGAAAGGACAATCATTTGATGTGAGAGAGGAAATTTCATTTGAAGAAAAGTTTTCGGAGAATGATATAATTATAAATCTTGCAGCTGTGCATACAACACCTGGGCACCCAGATTATGAATATTTTGAGACAAATATTAAAGGAGCTGAAAATGTTTGTCAATTTGCAGAAGAGCACGGGATAAAAACAATCATTTTTACAAGCTCAATTGCGCCCTATGGAGCATCCGAAAATGTTAAAAAAGAAACAACATTGCCAACTCCCAACACTCCTTATGGTATTTCTAAATTAGTTGCGGAAAATATACATAAAACATGGCAAGCAAAAGATGCGGATAATAGGAGGTTGCTAATATTGCGTCCTGGTGTTGTTTTTGGCAAAGGAGAGAATGGCAATTTTACAAGGTTGTACAAAGCACTGTCAAAAGGAATATTTTTCTACCCTGGGCGTACGGATACTATTAAAGGTTGTATCTATGTCAAAGATTTAGTAGATATAACATATAATTTGCTAAGTGGTTTTTCTGCAGGAGTCCAGCTATATAATTTTACATATTATCCGGAAATAAATATTAAGGAAATTGTTGAAGCAATTGCGAAAATAACTGGAGTTAAAAAGGCTAAAATTAAGGTAAATGGGAAGTTGTTAAAGGGATTAGCAGGGGTGATTGGCATTATGGGGGGTAAAAAAATAGGTATACATCCAGATCGAATCAAAAAATTAATGATTTCCACAAATGTTAGTGGTGAAAAGCTTAACAATAAGGTTGAAAAGTCATATAAATATGGTTTTAAAGGAGGCATTCAGGATTGGTTTAAGGATTGTGATGAAAAAGGGCTCTTTTAAACTTTAGGATTTCAATATGTCTAAAATTATTAAGAATTATTAGAATCTACTAATAGCTAAAAAATAGTTGTATGTCATTTGTATGAAGGGAATACTAAGTGAAATATTATTCTTTCTAGAGAAGTATTATATTGAGATAATTTTAATAGTATTATTTTTTGTAGATGCATACAGCTTTTATATTGATAGTAGTATCGGTTTGGAAGTAGAAAAGAGGTTTTCCTTTTTTTTTCGAGGCCTTATTGAGGTGATACTATTAATCGTTATATATTTAAAAAGAGCATATAATAAGCAGTCATTGTATTTCTTAATAGTTTTGCTATTTCCTATATTTTGGTTAACAATTGAGTATTTAAATAATGAAAACCATAATATAACGATCTCTCAAGTTTTTCAGATTTTAAAGGAAACTAACAAGTATGTGTTTCCAATAATTCTCTTTTGGGTATTTCGTTTATCTCAGAGTAAATATTTTTTAAAGATATTTGAATTTCTTTATTTAACCTCTGCTGTTTTGGTTATATCTGCCTTTATCACAGGTAATAGTTTTTTTTATACTTATGGACAAGAGCGGTTTGGATTTAAACCAATGATTGCAGCTCACAATGAAGTAACTCTTTTTTGGATAATTGGTGTAGTTTACCAAATTGATAAAATAAGGAATACGTTTTCGTTGTTTAATTTGTTCTCACTTTTATTTATTGTGGTAGCAAGTATTCTTTTAGGAACAAAGGCCATAATTTTGTTTTATTTATTTTTATGTATATGGGGTATATTTAGACTTGTTGAAGTGGCAGTTATTTACAAATGGCTTTTTATTGTATCTATTGTTGGATTGTTAATGATTTTTTTAATAAAGACAGGAATTTTTTCTTTTTTTGAGGAAATTTATCATGCAAAAGGTATAGTTTATGCTCTTTCTTCAATGAGGAGTGAAATATTAGTTGGTAGAGTTTTAGATACAATAAGTAATTGGCAATGGTATAACTATATAATAGGGGGGTATTTTTTTAAACTTCCAATTGCAGAGATGGATCTTGTTGATTTATTTATCTTTTATGGAGGTCTTGGTGTTGTTTTATATTTTCGATTAATCTTTAAAACAATTTTTTCTTTCTCTTCAGATAATAAATTAGCATGGTTTTTTGTTTCACAATTTATTATAATTGGTGGATTAGCAGGGCATTTTTTTTCATCTGGAACAAATGCTGCTTATTTAGCAGTTTTGTGTTATCACTGGCAAGATAAGCGTAAAGTTATTATATAACATATAAAAGGAATACTATATGAAAGGCATTATATTAGCCGGAGGTTCCGGCACACGTTTACATCCAATTACATTATCGACATCAAAACAGTTATTACCAGTCTTTGATAAGCCAATGATATATTATCCTTTGTCTGTTTTAATGCTTGCAGGGATAACAGAAATATTAATTATTACGACTCCAGAAGATCAAGCATCTTTTATTAGGTTATTAGGAGATGGAAGCCAGTGGGGGATAAAATTAGAATATATAGTTCAACCATCGCCAGATGGGTTAGCTCAGGCATTTATTCTTGGTGAAGATTTTATTGGCGATGATGATGTCTGTTTGGTTCTAGGTGATAATATTTTTTACGGGCATGGCTTTATTTCATTACTTAATGATGCCGTAAAAACTGTTAAAGAGGAGAATAAAGCCTCAGTTTTTGGTTATTGGGTTAATGATCCTGAGCGTTATGGTGTTTGTACCTTTGATGAAGGTGGTAATGTAACTTCAATTGAGGAAAAACCAGAAGTGCCAAAATCGAATTATGCTGTAGTAGGATTGTATTTCTACCCTAATAGTGTTATTGAGATTGCCAAGACAATTAAACCAAGCCCTCGCGGAGAATTAGAAATTACCACTGTTAATCAAGAGTATTTGGATAAAAGTGATTTAAAGGTTGAATTAATGGGGCGTGGATTTGCCTGGTTGGATACAGGGACACATGAGTCTTTATTGGAAGCCAGCCATTTTGTTGAAACATTGGAAAAGAGGATTGGCTTAAAAGTTTCATGTCCAGAAGAGATTGCGTATTTAAATGGATGGATAAATAAAGAACAGCTAATTCAGCTTGGAGAGAAATTAAGTAAGAACCAATATGGACAATATTTATTGTCGTTAGCAAAGAGATAATAGTAAACGAACATTATAATTATAAATCATTTTTAGAAGCAAGAGGATAGTCAAATTTATTTGAGAGTTCCATCTGTTCGTTGAAATAAATTAATCAGATGAATTTTATTAAAACAGATATTGGAGGTTTAGTTATAATAGAACCTAAAGTTTTTGGTGATAGTAGGGGATATTTTTTTGAATCCTTTAATCAAAGGCAATTTGAAGAGAATATAGGTCCTGTTAATTTTGTTCAGGATAATGAATCCAGGTCTAGTTATGGTGTATTGCGAGGGTTGCATTTTCAAAGGCCTCCATTTAACCAGGCAAAACTAGTAAGGTGTATAGAAGGAGATGTGCTTGATGTGGCAGTTGATTTACGAAAAGATTCACCTACATTTGGGAAACATGTTTCTGTAGTTTTATCTGACGAAAACAAAAGGCAGTTTTTTGTTCCTAGGGGTTTTGCGCATGGATTTGTAGTGTTAAGTAAGTCTGCTATTTTTTCATACAAGGTAGATAATTGGTATGCCCCAGAGCATGATTCTGGAGTTGCTTGGAACGATCCGGCACTGGCTATCAATTGGAATATTAGTGAAGAATCAGTTCTTCTATCAGCAAAAGATAAAGAGTTAAAACCATTAGCTGAAATTGAATTGCCTTCAGAATTTACAATGGCTGATTATCTAAAATAAGAATTTGCGATGAATGTTTTAGTTACAGGAGGAAACGGCCAATTAGGTTCGGAGTTGAAACAAATTGCATTCCAATATCCTGAATTGGATTTAATATTTACAGACGTTGAAGAACTTAATATAATAAATAAAGATAAAATTCTTAGTTATATTCAGGAGCATAATATTAAATTAATCATTAATTGCGCAGCATATACAGCTGTTGATAAGGCTGAATCAGAAGTTGATAAAGCAAGGTTGATAAATGCCAAAGCAGTTGAAAATTTAGTAAAAGCTTGTGAATTATGTTCTGCCAAGTTAATTCATATATCTACTGATTATGTATTTAATGGAGAGACATTTTGTCCATTAAAAGAATCTGATCAAGTAACACCATTAGGTGTATATGGGGATACGAAATTGGTGGGAGAACAGTTTGTTGTAGCTTCCTATATCGAGGGACTTATCATTCGAACATCTTGGCTATATTCTTCTTTTGGTAATAATTTTGTTAAAACAATGATGAGATTAGGTGTTGAAAGAGAGTCTTTAGGTATTATTTTCGATCAGGTAGGTACACCAACCTATGCAGCGGATTTAGCTGGTGCTATAATGAGTATTATTAGTGGTAATGAAAAATTGGATAAAAAAGGAAAGGTATATCATTATAGTAATGAAGGAGTTGCTTCTTGGTATGATTTTGCTTTAGCAATTTTTGAATTGTCAGGAATTCATTGTGTTGTAAATCCTATTGAATCATCAGAATATCCAACACCTGCAAAAAGACCATATTATTCTGTTCTTAATAAACAGAAAATCAAAAGCGATTTTAATATTTCAATACCTTACTGGCGTGATTCTTTGAGTAGCTGTCTTCGTGAAATTGAAAAATTAAAACAATAATAGAATAAACTAAATAGATATGATACGAACATGTAAATTCAATAATTTCATTGATTGAGTTTATTTTGAGAGTTTCATATGACAAATTGAAGAAATATTTACACATATGAAATCAATACTAGTTACAGGAGGTGCAGGTTTTATTGGCTCTAATTTTGTTCCTTATTTCTTAGAGAAGTATAAAGAATATAAAATAATCAACCTTGATAAGTTAACTTATGCGGGAGACATTATTAACCTAAAGGAGGTTGAAAATTCTGATAGGTATGAATTGGTAAAAGGTGATATTTGTAACCGGGAGCTGGTTCAATATTTGTTTGAAAAATATGATATAAGGGGTGTGTTCCACTTTGCAGCAGAGAGTCATGTTGATAATTCAATAGAGGGACCTGAAGTTTTTATTAAAACAAATGTTAATGGAACTTTTACGCTGTTAGATGTTGCCAGACAATATTGGATGGATGCCCCGTTTAAATATAAAGATGGATTTAAAGGATGTAGGTTTCATCATATTTCTACAGATGAAGTTTATGGTACATTAGGGGAAACGGGATTATTTAGAGAAGATACGCCTTATGCACCCAATAGCCCATATTCCTCTTCAAAAGCAGGTTCAGATTTAATTGTACGTGCATATTATCATACCTATGGTATGAATGTGACAACGAGTAACTGTAGTAACAACTATGGACCAAAGCAACATGATGAAAAGTTGATTCCTACTATTATAAGAAAGGCTTTAACAGGAGAGGATATTCCTATATATGGTGACGGAAAGAATATACGCGACTGGTTATATGTATTGGACCATTGTACGGGAATTGATTTAGTATATCATAAAGGTAGAGCCGGAGAAACCTATAATATTGGAGGCAGAAATGAAAAAGACAATTTATTCATTGTTAATCAAATATGTTCTATACTTGATGTAAAAGCACCAAGAGTTGATGGAAGTTCATATAAGAATTTAATTACATTTGTTAAAGACCGTGCTGGACATGACCGTCGATACGCTATTGATGCGACTAAGATTGAAAAAGAATTGGGATGGAAGGCACAAGAAAATTTTGAAACAGGAATTATTCTGACAATAGATTGGTATTTGAAAAAATATGGGAAATAAAAAAGCTTTAATCACAGGAGTTACCGGACAGGATGGGGCCTACCTAGCCGAATTTTTGCTAAAAAAAGGTTATGAAGTTCATGGAATAAAACGTCGATCTTCTCTATTTAATACAGATAGAATCGATCATTTATACCAGGATCCACATGTGGAAAATAGAAATTTCATTCTGCATTACGGAGATTTGACGGATAGTATGAACTTGACACGAATTATCCAAGAGGTTCAACCTGATGAAATTTATAATCTGGCTGCGATGAGTCACGTTCAGGTAAGTTTCGAAACACCTGAGTACACAGCCAATGCAGATGGTGTTGGTACATTACGAATTCTTGAAGCAATTCGTTTGTTAGGTTTGACAAAAAAAACACGAGTATATCAAGCCTCAACTTCTGAGTTGTATGGTCTTGTTCAAGAGGTTCCTCAATCAGAAAAAACTCCATTTTATCCCAGGAGTCCATATGCAGTTGCTAAAATGTATGCATACTGGATTACAGTAAATTACCGTGAAGCATACGATATGTTCGCTTGTAATGGAATTCTGTTTAATCATGAAAGTCCTTTAAGAGGAGAGACATTTGTAACACGTAAAATTACCAGGGCAGTTGCTAAAATTGCAATGGGAATGCAGGATTGTCTTTATCTTGGAAATATGGATTCAAAGAGAGACTGGGGGCATGCAAAGGATTATATCAAGGCAATGTGGTTGATATTACAGCAAGAAAAACCGGAGGATTTTGTTATTGCAACTGGTGTAACAACTACAGTAAGAGACTTTGTGAAGATGGCATTTGAAGAAGTTGGTATTGAGCTTGAATTTAAAGGCGAAGGGGTTGATGAAATAGCTGTTGTTAAGGAATGTAGTAATCCTGATTACAATATAGAAAAGGGAACTGAAGTTGTTAAAGTTGATCCAAGATATTTCAGACCTACAGAAGTAGAATTGCTTATAGGTGATCCAACAAAATCAAAAGAAAAGTTAGGTTGGGAACCCGAATATGATTTGGAAGGCCTTGTTAAGGATATGATGGCCTCTGATGTTGAGTTAATGAAGAAAGATAAGTATTTGAGAGACGGAGGTTATAAGACACTAAACTATTTCGAATAGACTTTCACGCAAAGGTCGCGAAGAAATTTTGTAAAATAAAATCGCAAAGTAATGCATGAAAATGAAATAGCGAGTATTGTTGTTGATACAGCTTTTAATCTTCATAAACAAGTTGGTCCTGGGTTATTAGAATCAGCATATGAGCATGCACTTAAATATGATCTTCAAGAAAGAGGATTAGATGTTCAAAGTCAAGTTTCTATGCCTTTTGAATATAAAGGAATAAAACTTTATGTAGGCTATCGATTAGATTTGCTGATAGAAAATAAACTTATTATTGAAATAAAATCCGTTGAGCAATTGGCTCCAGTTCACTTTTCTCAAACATTAACTTATTTGCGATTGTCAAACCTAAAATTAGGTTTGTTGATTAATTTTAACACAAAACTATTTAAACACGGTATACATCGTTTAGTGAATGGTTTATAAATTTCGCTTTATTTGCGTAATTCTTTGCGTGATTTGCGAGCAATATACATCATGGATAAAAATTCAAAAATATACGTGGCAGGACACAGGGGGCTTGTTGGTTCGGCACTCTGGAAAATATTATCGGAAAAAGGATACTCAAATTTAATCGGGAGAAGTAGTTCTGAATTAGATTTGAGAGATGCTTTGGCCGTTGAAGCTTTTTTTGAGCAAGAAAAACCTGATTATGTAATTTTAGCAGCAGCAAAAGTAGGAGGTATTATTGCCAATAATACTTATCGTGGAGAGTTTATATACGAAAATCTGATGATTCAGAATAATGTGATTCATCAGGCGTATAAAAATGGAGTGAAAAAGTTGTTGTTTCTAGGATCAACATGTATTTATCCTAAAGAAGCACCGCAACCTATGGGGGAGAATTGTTTGTTAACCTCTCCCTTGGAATATACCAATGAGCCATATGCCATAGCAAAAATTGCAGGTATTAAAATGTGTGAATCATATAATATTCAATACGGCACTAACTTTATTTCTGTGATGCCAACAAACTTATATGGTCCGAATGATAATTTTGATTTGGAAAAATCACATGTATTGCCCGCTTTGATTCGTAAAAATCACTTGGGGAAATGTTTAGAACAAAATGATTGGGAATCAATTAAGAAAGATTTAAATAGAAATCCAATTGAAGGTATTTGTGGTTCTAACTCAGAAGAAGATATTCTTTGTATTCTTGAAAAATATGGAGTAAGAAATATTGAAGATAAGGTTCAGATTGAAATATGGGGTACCGGAAAGCCAATGAGAGAGTTCTTATGGTCTGAAGAAATGGCTGCAGCATGTGTTTATGCAATGGAAAAGATCGATTTTAAAGATACTTATAGTGAAGAAAAGGAAATAAGAAATACTCATATTAATATTGGTACAGGAAAAGAGGTTTCTATTAAACAATTAGCTGAAACGATTAAAGAAAAAGTTGGTTTTTCAGGAGAATTGTATTTTAACGCAGATAAGCCTGATGGCACAATGAGAAAACTGACTGATCCTTCAAAAATTCATGATCTGGGATGGCAACATCAGATAGATATAGAAGAAGGAATTGAAAAAATGTATCAGTGGTATACTTCAGTTCAATAAGATATTTTTAGTATATAATGGAAGAAAGCTCACTTTACATAGTGAGCTTTTTTTATGATTGTAAATTTTCAGTGTATATTTCGGAACTTATTTAATACCAATAGAATTATTTATAGAATGAATTACCGTTTGATTATTATATTGTTGGTTCTGTGTTGTTTGCTTAATGTGAATTTAATGGCTCAACAAAAAATAAATGTTAATATTGAATCTCAATTTTTGACTTCCTCTAATAAGAATCTGCAGCCACATTACCAGTATTCAAATAAATGGGGAATTATTGATCCTATTGAACGAGCACAGGGATTAGTTTTAGGAAGTGTTCAGTATGATTTTTTAACCAATAAAAGAATTGAATTATCATTTGGAGTTTCTGGTGTTTTTAAAAACAAGACTGAAGAAAGTTTTCTGCATGAAAGTTATTTAAATGCGAAGTTCTTTGACTTAATAGATTTAAGTATAGGTAAACAAGCTTGGTCTCCAATCTCAAAATATGAAGATTTAATGGTGGGTACATTTATGCGAAATGCAAATGCCCGGCCTCTACCAAGAGCTCAGATAGGAATATTTGATTATAAAATAGTACCATTTTTTAATCAGATGTTTGCAATTAAAGGTGGTCTATCACATGGATTATTGAATGATAATAGACTGGATGAAGGAAGGAGTAATGCTGCTAAAAATGTACAGATTCATGAAAAATGGGTATATCTTAAGTTGAATAAAAATAAATATCAACCATACATTGGTTTGTTTCATGCTGCTTTATTAGGGGGAGAAAGAGCTAATGGAGAAAAAATACCTGTAGATTATTGGGCCACATTTTTGGGGCAACCATCAGAAAAAGTAGGAGGAGGAGATGCAACAAATGTAGCTGGCGGCCATGATGGATTCTGGGATTTGGGATTTACATATCAGAATAAAATTGGTAAGTTTCAATTCTATTTACAAAAGCCATTCGCCGATAGAACAGGATTAAAATTGTATCGTTTTCGTAATCATGACTATAAAATCGGCGTTTTTGCAGAATTGTTTAATTCTTCGTTTGTTAAAAATGTATCTGTAGAATTGTTTAAAACAAATTATCAAGCAGGAAGTGGCCTGCCTGATCCAATAGATCCTGATGGAAATATTATTTTTATCAAAAGCATAAAAGATTATGATGCTTTTATGATGGATACCTACGGTATTGAAACGCATGGATGGACAGATGAAGAGTTTGAGGATTATTTAATGGATAATTGGAATAGTGGAAATAGATATGGTGAAAGAGATGATTATAACAATAATGGGATGTATTATAATGGATGGACTTATTTTGGTCAGCCGATGGGAATACCATTATATCACACCTACTATAGGGCCAAAGCATATGCGCCCAATAATGACTTCAATAATTCTGTGATTTTTGTAAATAATAGAGTAAAAGGTTTTCATGTAGGTTTTGAAGGTGAATTGGCTGATGGAATTAATTATTTATTTAAATCTACTTATAGTAAAAATTATGGTAGTTATGGAGAAGAGTATGTTAAGCGATATAGTTGGGAAAAAGATCCTGAATTTTATTATAAAGGAGGTAAACAACAATGGTACACTAATTTAAGTCTGAATTATAAAAACAAAAATTGGAATACCCTTTTGTTTAAAACCTCAGCGTCCTATGATTTTGGACAGTTGTATAATGCCTTTGGAATAATGTTTGGAATAGCAGTTCAGGTAAATTAATTATCTTTGTACCACTCTAAATAAAAAAAAACACTAGCACAGCATGTTAAGAGAAAAAGAGAAAGTTGTTAATAACTTTTTGGCATTTGTTGAGGTTGCGATAGCCTGGTTATCATTTAATGCGTCGTTATTCCTTTATTTTGGTCATTTTTCCTTTGTAAAGTATAAAGATTCAATTATTCTACATTTGATTATTGCCTTATTTTGGTATCTGTTAGGAAAGTATTTTAGGTTAGCACAGGTTCACAGATCACGCCCCTATTCTGCCATATTATTTAATTGTCTGGCGTTAGTGTTTTCAGGGACAGCGATATTAGGATTGTCGGTTTTGGCCTTTAATTTGTATTATATTGGTTTTGAGCCCTTAGTTTATTTTGCAGTCATTAATTTGATTTTGATGTTTGGCTTTAAAATGAGCCTATATGAATTTTTTAAAAGAGCTAGGATACATGGGCGAAACTCTAGGGCTATAGTAATTATAGGAGATTATACTGCAGCTGCTTTTATTGAGCAAGTCATTAAATATAAAGAATGGGGTTATAAAATTGTATCCATTATTGGAGATGAAGTATTATCTAAAACATATGGAGGTATTGCGCCTGTATTGGAGCCTGATTATGATGTGGCTTCCTTAATAGAGAATAAAACAATTGATGAAGTTATTTTTATTAAAGAACATATGGAAGTTGAAGAAATTGAGGAGTTGACTCATATCTGTTCTGAAGTTGGGGTGATTTTTAGAATGTATTCTCCATTTTTTAATATGCTAAAAAGTAAGGCACATATCCATCATTATAATACCATGCCATTACTAACTATTGCAAATATCCCAACAGATTATTTGGCAATACAAGTAAAAGCAATTTTTGATTTTATATTTTCATTTTTTGTTATTGTTTTGGCATCGCCTGTTTTTATAACGCTTTCGTTGTTAGTGAAGTTTACATCAGAAGGACCTATATTTTTTAAACAGAAAAGAGTCGGATTACGAGGTAGAAAATTTTATGCCTATAAATTTCGTACTATGGTTGTAAATGCTGAAGAATTGAAGGCTACATTGATGGAAGAGAATGAGATGGATGGCCCTGTGTTTAAAATGAAGAATGATCCTCGTATCACAAAAATTGGGCGTTTTTTACGTAAAACCAGTTTAGATGAACTGCCGCAGTTCTTTAATGTGTTGACCGGTGATATGTCTGTTGTTGGGCCTCGTCCTCCAGTACCACAGGAAGTTAAAGAGTATGAACGTTGGCAATTAAGACGATTGTCGATGAAACCAGGAATAACATGTACATGGCAAGTTTCCGGTAGGAATGATATTCCTTTTGAAGAGTGGATGAAAATGGATTTGGCATATATTGACAATTGGTCATTGAAGTTAGATTTTGTTATTTTCTTAAAAACCATCAGGACAATGATAAAAGCTGATGGGCATTGATTGATATGAAGGGAAAAATATTTCAACATAAGTTGTATGGATATCAAAAGATTCTAACGTCTTTGTTATTAATCATATTAATTGGTTGTAATTTTGATAATCGTGTACCAAAGGATTTTCCAAAAGAAAAGGAGTTTGCTCAAATTCTCGCAGATGTACATTTTACAGAATCTGTGATTTCACAGATACGTTTAAAACATAGAAGTATGAATGATGTAGCCAATGGTTGTTATCATGCTGTTCTTTCTAAATATAATCTTACACAAGATAAATTTGATACGATAGTATCGTGGTATACCTCACATCCTGAAATTTACTCAAAGGTTTATGATGATGTGGTAGCTATTTTAACAGAGAAGGAAGCAAAGTGGCAGCTTGAGGTAAAAGAGATAAAAGAAGAAATAGAGCGACAAAGAGCTTTAAAAGAAGCAAGGAATGTATGGGAGAAAGAACAACGATCTATTGTTGTCAATCCTATAGATACTTTTGATAGAAGAATTCCTTTTAAAATTGGAGTTGATACAATTAAAGAGTCAGGATATAGAATCAGTGCTTTTTACCAATTCTTAAAAGGGAATATGGTGAAAGAAGTAAATCTGGAAATAATTCCAATGTATGAGGATAGTAGTTATGATACGATTAGTTATAAAATCCCGGTTACATTTGGAAGTCGTAAATCAGAGGTGAATGTGGAGTCTAAAGACTCGCTTAAAATATTGCAACTTCAAGGTTATTTACTTAAGCACGACACGGATGATGTGGTCAACGTTCGAATTAAAAATATAGAATTTGAATATCTTCCACTTGAAGACGATTCACTAACTATGGATTCACCACAAGAACTATCAACTAAATAATGAGAAAAATTGCAGCTCATTATATTTTACATCCTGATGGTTCTGTTGGGAAATTTCCAGTTATAGTATTTGACCAAGATGGTACTATAGTCGAAATTAGAGAAAGATCAAATTTTATTGAAGAGCCTTCGTTGGAATTAGTAAATGGATTTCTTTGTCCTGGATTCGTTGATTTTTTTCAGAGTTCAGTTCTGGATAAAGAAAAATTAGAGATACAAAAGTATATAAATCGCCAGGTAATTTCCGGAGTAAAAGTATTGGGGGTTTCTGAAGTTGATTATATTCAAATTATAGACTATGGAACAAAAGATATATCTTTTACTAAAACAACTAAGGAATTCTCATTGTTGCATAATAATTTTAATTCGTTGTTTGATTTTTTGAAAATTAATCAATCTGGAGTAGACCTGTTGATGAAGTATACAATTGAAAATGCAAATATACTGGAGATAAATGATCAAGTTGGAAGTCTTGAGGTCGGTAAAAGACCAGGTATTATTGCAATTTCAGGAATGGATTATGATACAATGAGGTTGACAGATTCAGCTAAGATTAAGTTGATTGTGTAAAACCTCAAAATTTGGATGTTATTATGGATAAATTATTAAAGGTTGCTATTGATGCTTCTATTGAAGCTGGAAAAGCAATAATGGATATATATGAAAACGGTGATTTTGGAGTTGAAAAAAAAGCTGATAATTCACCATTGACATTAGCGGATAAAGCAGCGCACAAGATTATTGAAGGATATCTTCTTAATACCAATCTGCCTATTTTAAGTGAAGAAGGGAAACATGAAGATTTTCAGATAAGAAAAGGATGGGATAAATTGTGGATTGTTGATCCATTAGATGGGACAAAAGAATTTGTTAAGAAAACAGGTGAGTTTACTGTAAATATTGCCTTGATAGAAAATAATTATCCTGTATTTGGTGTTGTTTTTGTCCCTGCCACTGGAGTTTTGTATTACGGAGGTAAAGGATGTTCTTCATATAAGGTTCAATTGAAAGTTGAATGGAGATCAACAGATATTGAGAATATAGAGTTGGAAGACACACAAAAATTGCCTCTAAATAATAGTGGAGATGTTCTAAAAATAGTTGCAAGTGTGAGTCATCTATCCAAAGAAACCAAAGAATTTGCAGCAATGTTAAAAGATGAGTATGGAAAAACAGATATCATGTCTGTGGGTAGTTCTATTAAAATATGTAAAGTAGCAGAGGGAAGTGCTGATGTCTATCCTAGATTAGGACCAACTATGGAATGGGATACTGCAGCTGGGCAAGCCGTGGCTGAAGGAGCGGGAATGAAATTTATCAATTGGAAAACAAAATCAAGATTTGATTACAATAGAAAAGAGTTATTGAATGAATGGTTTATTGTTGCTGGAGAAAAAGTTTCTGAAGAACAATTGCTTATGCTGATTTCTAAATCAAATTTCTGATTTACTATTATTTATTTACCTTATTGGATTAAAATATTACAATTTGTTGCATAACACCTTGTTAATTCCACTGATTTTTTAATTTTTTCTTACCTTTGTGGTCGCAAAAATAACCAGATGGTTATATGATGTGATATAATTGAATTAAATTTTTTAGAAACCATATAATTTTATTGACATGCCTGCAATTGATACTTACAATTTTTCAGGGAAAAAGGCGATTATCCGTGTGGATTTTAACGTGCCTTTAAATGATAAATTTGAAATTACTGACGACACTCGTATTGTTGCTGCACTTCCAACTATCAAAAAAGTGTTAGCTGATGGTGGTGCCGTAATCTTAATGTCTCACTTAGGACGTCCAAAAGGTGAAGCTCAAGATAAATTTTCATTAAAGCACGTTGTTGCTCATTTATCTGCTAAATTAGGTGTGGATGTAAAAATGGCTCCTGACTGTGTAGGTGCTGAAGTTAAAGCAATGGCTGATGACTTAAAAATGGGTGAAGTTATGTTGTTAGAAAACTTACGTTTTCACAACGAAGAAACTAAAGGTGACGAGGGTTTTTCTAAGCAATTAGCTGAATTAGCTGATGTTTATGTTAATGATGCATTTGGAACTGCTCACCGTGCACATGCTTCTACTACTATTATTGCTCAATATTTCGAGGAAAAAATGGCTGGTTTCTTATTAGACAAAGAAATCAAGTTTTTAGGTGGAGCTGTTGCTAATCCTGTTAAGCCATTTGTTGCTATTGTAGGAGGTGCTAAAGTTTCAGGAAAATTAGAAGTGTTAAAGTCATTAATTGAAAAAGTTGATACAATTTTAATTGGTGGTGGTATGGCATATACTTTCCTTAAAGCGCAAGGACATTCAATTGGAGGTTCTTTAGTTGAGGATGATTTAATTGACACTGCTAAGCAAATTTTAGTTGATGCTGAAGCTAAAGGAGTAAACTTTATGTTGCCAGTTGATAACTTAGCTGCTGACAAATTTGCTGATGATGCAGATATTCAAGTTGTAGGTGTTGAAATTCCAGAGGGACGAATGGCGCTTGATGTAGGTCCTAAAACTGTTGAAGCTTATTCTGCTGAAATCGCTAAAGCTAAAACTGTAGTTTGGAATGGTCCTATGGGATGTTTCGAAATGCCAAATTTCTCAAAAGGTACATTTGGTGTTTGTGAAGCTGTTGCTGCTTCTGATGCAATTTCTATTATTGGAGGTGGTGATTCAGTTGCTGCAGTTAATCAAAGTGGATTAGCTGACAAAATGAGTCATATCTCTACTGGTGGAGGTGCTTCTCTTGAGTACCTAGAAGGAAAAGTATTACCAGGAGTAAAAGCTGTTACTGAATAGTAATATTACTTAATAATATAATTGACCCGCAAGATTTTTCTTGCGGGTTTTTTGTTTTATACAACTAATAATTTCTATTTGATAATTTGTTTATTGCTCTACTTAAACTTGTATCTTTGCGTGAATTTTTAAAATGGGATAATGTTGTACTTATATAATACAGGTATATTTTTCTATAACTTAGCTATCAGATTATTTTCGTTGTTTAATAAAAAAGGACGATTGTTGCTTAGAGGAAGAAAGGCGACTATGGCTACAATAAAGCAACTTAATATATCAGAGAAGACCATTTGGATACATTGTGCTTCGTTGGGAGAATTTGAGCAGGGAAGGCCATTGATTGAAGCCGTTAAGAAGCAAGATCCAAATAAGAAAATAGTGCTAACATTTTTTTCGCCATCTGGATATGAGGTCCGTAAAGATTATGAATATGCTGATTTTATATTTTATTTGCCATCAGATAGAAAAAGAAATGTAAAAAAATTTGTAGACGCAATTAATCCAGAGGTTAGCATTTTTGTAAAGTATGAATTTTGGTTTCATTATTTAGACTATCTTAAAAAATCTGAGATTAAGACTTATATTATTTCTGCTATTTTTCGGCCGGAGCATGCCTTTTTTAAAAGGTATGGAGGTTTCTATAGAAATATATTGACCTGTTTTACAAAATTATTTATTCAAGATGAGGAATCTGCAGAATTGTTAAAGAAAATAGGAATTACAAACTTTTGTGTATCCGGTGATACTAGATTTGATAGGGTTTGGGAAATCGCTCAAGCATCAAAAGAATATCCTGTGTTAGAAGAGTTCTCAAAAGGATGTAAAGTTCTGGTGGGTGGAAGCTCCTGGCCTGCTGGTGAAAAACTTATTGCCGAGTATTTAAAATTAAATACAGATATCAAGTTATTACTTGCACCTCATGAAATACATGAAGAGCATATTAGGCAAATAGAAGAAATTTTACCAATTTCTTCTGCTAGATACACCAAGCTTGATGGAGTAGATTTAAGCACAATAAGAGTTTTGATTGTGGATACTATGGGAATGTTATCTTCTATGTATAGATATGGTGATGTGGCCTATATTGGGGGGGGGTTTGGAAGTGGCATTCATAATACGATAGAGGCTTCAACTTTTGGGCTACCTGTTGTTTTTGGTCCTAATTATAAAAAATACAAGGAAGCTTGTGATTTAATTATATCAGGAGGAGGATATGCAATAAGTAAACAATCTGAATTTAATAAAGTGATGGATCAACTATTTAAGAATGAAATAATTTATAATGATGCTTCTGTTGCTTCAAATAAATATGTTGAAAAGATGAGAGGTGCAACTGCTATTATAATCAGTGAGTTGTATAAATAATAGTAAGGCTTACTTTTGTTAATTGTTAATTAGTTGTTCATTAGCTTTCCATTTTTTGAATAACTCTTTCCATAATTAGGAACTTATTGGTTTTAGCTGACAAATCGATTAAAATATTGCTATATAATAAGCGATTTGAACATTCCAATTGATGGACGTTATAAAAATATAATTGTTGATAAAAAAATCTTTTTTGGACAACTTTTAAGTTTTTTGAAAAAGTTAATATTCAGGTATTCAGTGGATAGTATCTTTAAAATGGACAACTTTTATATGTGTTCATAAGTATTTCTTGTCTGAAATAGATCTCTTTTCTAATTTTACATTCGTAGAAAGTAAAGCACAAAAAATCATAACCTCTAGGTATTAAGGTATTTAAAATTTTATAAGACTATGGCAGTTTCACAAATCGAGCAAAAAGTTGAGGAATTGAAGAAGATTTACACAAATGATGAGGCGTATAATGCCGCTTTAAAATATTTTAATGGAGATGAGCTTGCTGCTCGTGTCTGGGTAAATAAATATGCGCTGAAGGATTCGGATGGAAACATCTATGAGTTAAATCCGGATGATATGCATAGAAGGTTGGCAAAAGAGATTGCTCGAGTAGAGACGAAGTATCCAAATCCAATGTCGGAAGATGAGTTATATGAACTTTTTAAAGAGTTTAAATATATCGTTCCACAAGGAGGTCCAATGGCAGGTATTGGAAATCAATTTCAAATTGCATCATTGTCTAACTGTTTTGTAATTGGAAATAATGGAGCTTCTGATTCTTATGGTGGAATTATGAAGATTGACCAGGAACAGGTTCAATTGATGAAACGTAGAGGTGGTGTTGGTCATGATTTATCACATATTCGCCCTAAGGGGTCGCCTGTGAAAAATTCAGCCTTAACATCTACAGGTATTGTTCCTTTTATGGAACGTTACTCTAATTCAACCAGGGAGGTTGCTCAAGATGGTAGACGAGGTGCTTTGATGTTGAGTGTTTCTATTAAACATCCTGATTCAGAGTCGTTTATTGATGCAAAATTAGAGCAGGGTAAAATTACGGGAGCAAATGTTTCTGTGAAAATAGATGATGATTTTATGAAATCAGTTGTAGAAGGAGTTCCTTACCAGCAACAATATCCAGTAAAATCAAATAATCCTCAGTATACAAAAGAGGTTAATGCAAGTCAAATTTGGGATAAGATTGTTCACAATGCATGGAAATCTGCAGAACCGGGAATTCTTTTTTGGGATACAATTATTCGTGAATCGGTACCTGATTCATATGCAGATTTAGGATATGAAACTGTATCGACAAATCCTTGTGGAGAAATTCCTTTGTGCCCTTATGATAGCTGTAGACTAATTGCTGTTAATTTATATTCTTATGTAGAAAATCCATTTACAGACAAAGCTAAATTTAATTTTAATAAATTTAGAGAACATGTTGGATATGCGCAACGTATCATGGATGATATTATTGATCTTGAATTGGAAAAGATTGATGGGATTTTAAATAAGATTGAGGAAGATCCTGAGACTGACGAAGTGAAGTTAGTTGAAAAAAATCTATGGTTAAATATTCGTAAGAAAGCTGAGGAAGGTCGTAGGACAGGTGTTGGTATTACTGCAGAAGGTGATATGTTAGCTGCATTAAACCTTAGATATGGTAGTGAGAATGCTGTTGATTTTTCAATTGAAGTTCACAAAAATCTTGCCTTGGCAGCTTATCGTTCATCTGTTGATATGGCTGTGGAAAGAGGTGCGTTCCCAATATTTGATTATAAAAAAGAGATTAATAACCCATTTATTAATAGATTGTTCGAAGCAGATCCATCTTTAGCAAGCGATATGAAAAAGCATGGACGTAGAAATATTGCGCTTTTAACAATTGCACCAACAGGAACAACAAGTTTAATGACACAAACTTCTTCTGGTATTGAGCCTGTATTTTTACCTGTTTATAAAAGAAGAAGAAAGGTAAATCCAAATGACCCTGAAACTCGTGTTGATTTTGTAGATGAGGTTGGAGATAGCTGGGAAGAATATACAGTATTCCACCATAAATTTGTTACATGGATGGAAGCGAAAGGACATTCAACTACAAAAAATTATACTCAGGAAGAATTAAATAAGTTAATTGAAGAATCTCCTTATTACAAAGCAACATCTAATGATGTAGATTGGGTAAGTAAAGTGAGAATGCAAGGTGGAGTTCAAAAGTGGGTTGATCACTCAATTAGTGTAACGATTAATCTTCCGTCTACTGCATCTCAAGAGTTAGTTGGGGAATTGTATATCGAAGCATGGAAAAGTGGATGTAAAGGAGTAACTGTTTATAGGGATGGTTCTCGAGCAGGAGTTCTTGTTGCAGATAATGGCAAGAAAGAAGAAGAGACAAAGGCTACTTTCTCTAAGAAACGACCTGATGAATTGAGTGCAGATGTTGTAAGATTCCAAAATAATAAAGAAAAATGGATTGCATTTGTTGGTTTAATGGATGGACGTCCTTATGAAATTTTCACAGGTTTAGCTGATGATGAAGATGGTATTTTATTACCTAAATCAGTTCAAACAGGGGTGATTATTAAGAATAGAGATGAGGATGGTGTGTCAAGATATGATTTCCAATATAAAAACAAGCGTGGATATAAAACTACAATTGAAGGATTGAGTCATAAATTCGATAAGGAATTCTGGAATTATGCCAAATTGATTTCAGGAGTATTGCGTCATGGTATGGCAATTGCGGATGCTATCGATTTAGTATCAGGACTTCAGTTGGATAGTGAATCTATTAATACATGGAAAAATGGTGTTGAAAGAGCACTTAAGAAATATATTCCTAATGGTACAAAAGCAAAAAAAGGAGTTTGTGAATCGTGCGGCTCAGAGAATCTAACATATCAGGAAGGATGTTTGATTTGTCCTGATTGTGGATCTTCAAAATGTGGATAAAGTTTTGCCTATATAACTTTTTTACTTCAAAGCGGGTGAACCAATGGTTTGCTCGCTTTTTTTATGTCTTGTCTTTTGTTTCTTAAATTATAAACTATTGTCTAATATATTATCTTTGCAGAAAAAATTTGAATAATGACTGATAGAAAAGTTAGGGTGCGATTTGCCCCAAGTCCTACAGGACCTTTGCATATAGGAGGGGTAAGAACTGCTTTGTTTAATTATTTATTTGCAAAAAAACATGGTGGTGATTTTATTCTTAGAATTGAAGATACTGATCAAACACGTTTTGTGGATGGAGCAGAGACCTATATTAATGAGTCGTTAGAATGGCTAGGATTAGCTGTTGATGAGGGCGTTATTCAAGGTGGTGAATATGGGCCATATAAGCAGTCAGAACGTAGAGATATTTATGTTAAATATGCGGATCAATTAATTTCGGATGGATGGGCTTATTACGCTTTTGATACGCCAGAAGAATTAGAAGCGCTAAGAGAAAAGGCTGAAGCGGAGAAAACAAAGTTTTCATATGATATGAAAACCAGGATGGGACTTCGTAATTCATTGTCATTATCTGCAGAAGAAGTACAGCAGCTGAAAAATGATGGGGTTCCTTATGTGGTGAGATTTAAGATGCCTGAAGATGTTGAGGTTTTGGCAGTTGATATGATTAGAGGGGAAGTTAAATTTAATACTGCCATATTAGATGATAAAGTGATTTTTAAATCTGATGGTTTGCCTACTTATCATTTGGCAAATGTGGTAGATGATTATTTAATGAAAATTACGCATGTAATAAGAGGTGAGGAATGGTTGCCAAGTATGCCGCTCCATATTATGCTTTATAGGGCTCTAGGATGGGAGGATGTGCGCCCGGAATTTGCACATTTACCATTAATTCTTAAGCCAACAGGAAAGGGTAAGTTGAGTAAGCGAGATGGAGATAAGGCTGGATTTCCAGTATTTCCGTTGGAGTGGAAACTACCAGAAGGAGATGTTGCTTCGGGATATAGAGAATCAGGGTATGTTTCAGAAGCTGTAGTTAATTTATTGGCATTGTTAGGATGGAACCCAGGAACTGAGCAAGAAATATTTTCATTGGAAGAGCTTGTTAATGCTTTTTCTATTGAGCGTGTTAATAAATCAGGAGCTCGTTTTGATCCTGAAAAAGCAAAATGGTTTAATCATCAGTACTTAATAAATACAAGTGATGAGAAATTAGCTGAATCTTTTAAAAAGGAATTGGATGGTAAAGGAGTTGTTGCAGACTCAGATCTAATTGTAAAGGTTGTTGGATTGGTAAAAGAACGCATTAATTTTGTATCTGATTTGTGGGAGCAATCCTCGTTCTTTTTTGTTGCGCCTACGGAATATGATCCAAAGGTTGTTAAGAAGCGATGGAAAGGTGATGTGCCTGCTTTTATGACAGAATTAGTAAGTGTTTTAGAAAATGTAGATAAATGGGTGGCAGATGATATTAAAGCTGTTATTTCGACTCAAATTGAAGCAAAAGAACTTGGTTTTGGTTTGGTGATGAATGCCTTTAGGCTAGCGTTAGTTGGTGGTGGATTTGGACCAGACTTAATGTTAATTGCTGAGTTATTGGGAAAAGAGGAAGTGATTTTAAGAATAAATAAGGCGGTAGAGAGTCTTTAAAGACTTCGCTAATTGATAAAAAAAACGGGTGGTATCATTTGAAACCACCCGTTTTTTTATCGTTATTAAAGAAAATTACTTAGGATCGTATCCCCACTTAAGATAAATAGATCCCCATGTAAAACCAGCACCAAATGCTGCTAATACAATGTTATCTCCTTTTTTAAGATCTTTTTCCCACTCCCATAGGCATAATGGAATTGTAGCAGAGGTTGTGTTACCGTATTTTTCAATGTTAATCATAACCTGATCTTTGCTTATTCCCATGCGTCTTGCTGTTGCATCGATGATTCTCAAGTTTGCCTGGTGAGGAACAAGCCATTTAACATCTTCAGATGTAAGGTTGTTTTTATCCATGATTTCAACAGCAACATCAGCCATATTTGAAACAGCATGTTTAAAAACGGCTTGACCTTCTTGGTAAACAGTATGTTCATTAGCATCAACCGATTCGTGAGACGCAGGTTTAACAGAGCCTCCAGCTTTCATTACAAGGTGGTGTCTACCTATACCATTTGTTCTTAAAATAGTATCCTGAATTCCAATTTCCTCTTCCGTTGGTTCTAGCATGACTGCAGTAGCTGCATCTCCAAATAATACGCAAGTTGTTCTGTCTGTATAGTCTGTAATTGAAGACATCTTTTCAGCACTAACTAGGATTACTTTCTTATGACTTCCTGATTGAACATATTTTGTAGCAGTGTCTAGTCCGAATAAGAAACCAGAGCAAGCTGCATTCATATCAAAACTCTGGATGTTTTTAATTCCAACTTTGTCACAAATAATAGCAGATGTTCCTGGGAACATATGGTCAGGAGTAACAGTGGTGCAAATTAACAAATCAACCTCTTCCGGTTTTGTTCCAGTCTTTTTCAACAATTCCTTAACAGCTTCGGCACCCATGTCAGATGCACCTTTGCCTTCTCCTTTAAGAATGCGTCTTTCTTTAATACCTACACGGGTCATGATCCATTCGTCGGAGGTATCGACCATTGTGCTGAGTTCCTCGTTTGTTAAGATATAATCCGGTAAATAGGCTCCTACACCAGTGATTACTGCGTTAATCTTTTTCATGTTAAAATAATTACTCGACTGTATTTGTGGCAGTCAAAAGTTAGAAATAGCTATATCTTCCCTGTTATCAAGAATATTTATTATTCTTGATTTGAAAAATAGAACTACTATCAATCTGAAGATTCAGGCATTACCCTTTTCGATTTAGAAATGCCCTAATGCAAAATTTGCCTTGCAAAGCAAGGCAAATTTAAAAAGTACTTTTAAAAATAAAAAGTTATGCTGTAATTTCTTTCTCAACAGCAAGTTTTCCTCTGTAATAACCACACTCTCCACATACAGTATGTAATTTTACAGATGAACCACAGTTTGAGCATACTCCTAATGCTGGAGCAGTAGCTTTGTAATGGGTCCTTCTCTTGTCTCTTCTAGTTTTAGAAATCTTTCTTTTAGGATGTGCCATTTTATAACAACTTTATGTATTAACTATTATCTTTTAATTTTTTCAAAGCTTCCCACCTAGGGTCAATAGCTTCTTCTGATCTTTTATCTTGATCGTGGTGTTCGGATGAAAACTCTTCGAGTTTGCTAATCATTTCCGGATCACAAGCTTCCGGATCTTCATGGACAGATCTTAGAGGCATGCTTACCACAATATATTCATAAATCAATTGTGCGACATTAAACTCATTTTCTTCATGTGGAAGAATGATAATTTCATCGCTTGGTTCATCATACATTATACCAAATTTAACATATAATGTTCCTTCGTACGAAATAGGTAAAGTTATTTTACCTAAGCAATTGTCGCATATCGCTTCAACATTTCCAGCGATTTTAAAATCCAATTGAAGCATTTGCGATCTTTTTAACAGATCCACATTAGCCTCAAAATCTCCATTTTCAATTATTGAATCATCAATAGCTTCAAAAAAAGACTGGTCTAATTTATAGTGAAAATGATGTTTACCTTCTTTTAAACCCTTAAAGGCTATGCTGTAATCTTTTAGCTTATCCATCTCACTTCAAATAAAAACTTTGCAAAAGTATAAAAATAAATAGTAGAAGAGAAGAAAAAATGAAAATAATTTTAGGAATATATCGATTGTATATTCTAATCTTTTTAAAAAGTTTTGATATAGGTAATTAGGATTGTTTTAATAAGATTCTAAATGTTGTTTTTTTATAGGGTTCTGACTCTTTTACAAATATTTTTCCTTTGTGGTAATCCTCTACAATTCTTTTAGTTAGTGATAAACCTAATCCCCATCCTCTTTCTTTAGTAGTAAAGCCAGGTTCAAATACGGTTTTTATATTTTGTCTGGAGATGCCTTTACCATCATCAGTAATGTCAATTGCAATAGAATGTTCTATAATTTTAGCGTTGATAAGGATGTGTCCATCTCCTTTAATTGCATCTATTGCATTTTTTATTAGGTTTTCAAATACCCATTCAAGTAATGTTTGATTTGCAACAATTGAAATATTTTGGTCGATGTTGATGGAGAACTTTACCTTATCAGATGAACGTGTTCTTAAATAATTTACACTATTTGTTGTAAGTTCGGGTAAATTTAAATTTTTATAAATGGGTTTTGATCCTATTTTAGAGAAACGATCAGCAATATTTTGTAATCGATTAACGTCTTTTTTAATTTCGTTCAGCGCTTCAGAGTTAGGGTCTTTTAGGTTTAAAAAATCGACCCATCCCATTAACGATGTGATTGGTGTACCTAGCTGATGAGCTGTTTCTTTAGACATTCCCACCCAAACCTGTTCTTGCTCAGCTTTTCTTGAACTACTAAAGGCTAAGTATGCAATAAAAACAAAAATTGAAACAATGATTAACTGAATTACAGGAAACCAGGTGAGTTTAATTAATAAAGTAGAGGTTTGATAATAAAGATATTGTAATTCACCATCACCAAGATTAATTTCAATAAACTTGCCGCCTTCTTTTAACTCATCTAATTTTTTTTGTAGAAATATTTCAGCATTGTTCGACGGCACTTTAATATTTCTGTAATGTTGAATCTTATTATTAGCATCAGCAAGAATAACAGGAACAGTGGTGTTGTTTTTGAGTACCTCAAGAGTTAAACTTACGCTGTTGTCATTATCACCAGGTTCAACAAGTTGTCTCGTAGCTTCAGCCCAAAGTTCTACTTTTTTTCTTTCTTCATTTTTTAATTCGTCAACAAGAGATTTTGTATATATTGAAGATAAAGTACCTATTATAATTGTTCCTAAAAATATAATGAGTTTATATCTTTTTTTGTGAGTGTAATGTTGCATTCGAAAATAAATTGATTTGCTACGAGTAATACAACGCACGAGATATAAGATTTATTGTTTGCGAACTTTTAATTATAATATAAGACGAATTAGTTTTGTATATTGTTAATTATTGAGAACAATATTTAATGATCATTCTGGTAATTTCATCTTTATGTGCAGGCTTGGTTATAAAGTCATCCATTCCGGCTTTAAAGGCCATTTGCCTTTGGGAGTCATCGTTGTTAGCCGTCATAGCAATAATAGGACAGCTTTCATCGTAACATTTTAATTCCTTGGTTGCATCAAAACCATCTAATTCAGGCATTAACAAATCCATAAAAATGATATGATACTTATTGGTTTTAAATTTTTGAATGGCTTCTTTTCCGTTGTTTGCTAAGTCAATTTCGTATCCAACCTTCTTAAATAGATTTTGAGCTACTTTTTGATTAAATAAGTTATCCTCGGCAACGAGGATTCGGATGTTATTTGGTACAACTTTTCCAATAGTGTTAACTGCATTTTTAACAGAACTAAAATGCTTAAGCAATAAGTTTTGTAGTGTTGATAAACTTACAGGTTTTCTTAAGTATGCATCGGCGCCTAATTTTTTGCCTAAATTGTTGTTCATTAATTCATAATCAGAACTTTGTAGTAGTATTAAGAAGTTTTTGTAAAGATTATGACTATATAGTTGTTGTAAAAAATCAATGCCATTAAAATCAGGCCTTTGGTCAATGATAATTAACTGAATGTTGTTCCTTTTGCTTAGCATTTGAATGGTTTCCTGTGAAGGAGCCATTGTTTTGTAATTAATACCTAAAGCTGTAATGTTTTTTATAATGTTTTGTACAAATAGGGCTTCATCAGTAATAATTAAGGCATTAATTTGAGTATATGATAGTATATAAGAATAATCTAAGTTTTTTACTTTTTGTTTATTGTTGTATGGTATTGTAAAAGTAAATTCAGCTCCAGGATATTCCGGATTTGTTGAAATGGATGATGGGCTGTCTGCCCAAATTTCACCACCCATTAATTTCACCAGATTTTTAGAAATGGAAGTTCCCAATCCGGTTCCCCCAAATTTACGAGTTGTACTTTCGTCTTCCTGGGAGAACGAATTAAAAATAATTTTTAATTTTTCTTTTCTGATTCCAATACCAGTGTCTGAAATCTTAAATAGCAAAGCACTGCCTCCATTTATAGTTTTGGATTCTGAAATATGAAGATGAACTCTTCCGTAAGGTGTAAATTTTATTGCATTACCCAATAGATTGTTAAGTATTTGCCTAAAACGCAGCGGATCAGTTAAAAAATGATCTGGTAATGTAATGTCAGTACTCCAACTTAAATCAATTGATCTTTCTTTTGATAGATTACTAAAGTCATCAATTGATTGTTTAATTTCTTTTTCAAGATTAACGGGGATGGATTCTATTTCAAGTTTACCTGCCTCAATTTTCGAAAAATCTAAAATGTCATTAATCAGCGCAAGTAAAGTATCTGCAGAACGTTTTACAACATTAAGCATATCTTTATCTGTATTGTTAATTGTAGTTGATGTTAAAATCATATCCGTCATCCCAATAATTGCGTTCAAAGGAGTACGCAGTTCATGACTAATATTTGCGATAAAACGGGTTTGTGCAGATTGATTATGTTCCTGTATTGTAGGTTGAAGTTCAAATGGTGTTAATTCAACAAATTGAAGAATATAATACTTATTGTTCTGGTTGAAAAAAGGAATCCGATCCTTTAATACAACCTGTTTGTTTTGAGTAGCATCATTGAATATATATTTTTTTGTAGACTCAGATATATCTGATCTAACCAGAGTTCTTTTCTTTTCAAATAAAACTTTCTCTGAAGCTTCTCGGTCAAGAAGTATATCCTCGTCTTCGTACTCAAATAATTTTAATGCAAACCTGTTTACCAATTGTATTTTATTTTCAGCATCAACTAGAACAATTCCTACAGGTGTGTAATACAATATTTTTCGTAGAGAGTCTTCTGATTGAGATAGTCGTTCCTGGCTTAATTTATTTTTAGATATGTATTGGTAAAAAACATAAACAATCATTAAAATGATAGCGAAACTTATAAAAGCTACTATAAATGAATTCTTAATTATAGCATTAGTTATCGGTTTAATAGGCATTGAAAATGCCATGTTGATTGTTTGGTTTGGGCTTAATTTTTTTTGTTTAAAAACCGTTAATGTTTTAGTATTTACATTATTGATTTTTATTGGGTGTATGGCATATAGTGTAGTAGAATCGCTTATAATATTAATTTTTGATGTTGGGATGGAAGCTATGTTTTTATTTGTTGAAAATAATAAATTGAAATGATGGTCTGCGATCCATTCAAATTGATGACCTTGTATGTTAAATCCTTTAAATGCTTTATTGAAGTATTGGTTTAAATCAAAATCGAAAATCAGATACCCGTATATGTGTGTGCTATTGTAAAGTGGTTGATTAATAATAAAACTATTGGTATTCGTGTCAATACTAATATTACGCTTAAAATTCTCTTTTCTTTTTGTTTTGCTGAATTTGGTGATAGTAGATTGGTTGGCTCCTTTTAATATGTTGTATGAATTGCCCTTTACATCAATTACGGTGAGTTTATTTAATAATGAGTAATACCTGTTATATATAAGCTCAATGCGTTCCTTTGTTATTTTTGATTCAAGATCTAAATCGAAAAGTCTTCCCAGATCTTTTTCCTGAAACAACAGCGTAGAATTTGACTCTATTTCAGCAATAAAATTCTTACTTTCCTTATGGCAAGAGTTGATTTGTTTTTCTAAAATAGTTTTTTGAGTGTCTATCTGCCATAAATAGGTATCTCTGAAATAGTATATGTTACAAATTATTAAAAATGCAATGCAGGATATTACAATGGCAAGCGGCTTTTTCATAATAAGTTATTTACGAAAAAAAAGAATAAAAGGTTCTATCTGTACTTTTCTTGCTTGGTTTCATAAATACTTAAATAACTTTGGTATCTCTGTAATGAAATTTCTTCATCTTCAATGGCCTTTTTAACTGCGCATCCAGGTTCATGGATATGTGTGCAATTGCTATACTGACAATTGTGAGAGTGTTTAAAAATTTCTTTAAAGTAGTGATAGATTTCATCTTTGTCTATGTTGATTAAGCCATAGCCTCTGATACCCGGAGTGTCAATGATGTATCCTCCAAAATTAAGCTCGTGCATTTCTGCAAATGTTGTGGTATGTTTCCCACTTTGGTGGATGTCCGAAATCTCAGCAACTTTTAAGTTTAAACCAGGTTGTATTCTATTGATAAGTGTTGATTTTCCAACGCCGGAATGACCGGAAATGACGCTTACTTTATCTTTTAGCAATTCAACAATAATACTTAAATCGTCATACATTTTTGCAGAAATGGTATATGTTTCATATCCAATTTTCTCATAAATAGCTCTCAGGTTATCCAGAGTTGCTAAATGTTTTGTATCGTATCGGTCTACTTTATTGAAAATTATTTTTACAGGTATGTTATATGCTTCAGCTGATGCTAAAAAGCGGTCGATAAATACATTTGTTGTAATAGGGTAGTTTACTGTAACCAATAATAAAGCCTGATCAATATTTGAGGCAATAATATGTGATTGCTTTGATAAGTTTGATGCTTTACGGATGATGTAGTTTTTTCTTTCTTTAATTTCAGAAATAACACCCATGTTGTCTGCTTCATCAATATTAAAGGTAACGATATCGCCAACAGCAATTGGGTTTGTACTTTTGATGTCGTGGAGTCGCAGTTTGCCTTTTATAGTACAATTAATCAACTCTCCCTCTGAAGTTCTTACTAAATATCTACTGCCTGTTGATCTAAATACAATACCTGTTTTCAATGTTTAATTGTTTATTAATGTTTTTGTGTTGTTTAGGAGTGTAAAAATGATAAAAATAACTGATAGTTATAAAACTAACGAGCTAAAAGTTTATAAAATATTTTGAATTTAGTCAAATTGATTTTAACTTTGACTGAACGGTCAGTTTAAAAAGAGCAAAAATGTCGCCAAGAACAGAAGAGCAATTAATAAAACATAAGGCTCAAAAGCGCAAGGTTATAACTCAGGCAGCGATGAAGTTGTTTTCCGATGTGGGATTTCAATCTACTTCAATTTCAAACATAGCTAAGGAAGCAGGAGTGTCAAAAGGTTTAATATATACCTATTTTGAAAGTAAAGAGGATTTATTAAGGTTCTTGATTCTGGATACTATTGATGAAATGTTTGGAATTGCTAAAGTTAGTTTGGGTAGCAATCCAACAGATGAATCATTTGAAAAAATGATTCATGATTATTTTAAATGGGTGCAAACAAATAGACCATTTTTACAGATCTATTTTGGATTACTTATGCAACCAAGTGTGATGAAATTATTTGAAAAAGAAATTATGACCAAAGCCTATTCTGTATTTGAAACGATGGCTGTGTATTTTAAAAGTAAAGGTTTTAATGATCCTTTTTCTGAAACGCGTTTTTTCATTTCTATTTTAGATGGTGTTTACATGAATTTTATATTGGATTCAGAAAATTATCCATTAAACAAAGCAAAATCCCGAATTCTGAATATGTACCTAAAATAACGAGAACATCATAAATTTAATGATTATGAAAATATTTGATGTAGTTAAAATAACGATTCTAAGTTGGTTTATATTTTCTAATATAATCGTTTCTTCTCAAGTAACAGCCACTGAAATTATAGATCATGCAAATGAATTATTGCGAGGTAAGACTAGCTATTCCGAAATGGAAATGAAAGTTACACGTGCCAAATGGGAGCGTACTTTAAAATTTAAAGCCTGGTCAAAAGGAGCGGATTATTCTTTGATATTAATAACATATCCTGCAAAAGAAAAAGGACAGGTTTTCTTGAAACGTCAGAAAGAAATGTGGAATTATATACCTGATATTGATAAAATGATAAAAATTCCACCCAGTATGATGATGCAGTCGTGGATGGGGTCTGATATGACAAATGATGATTTGGTAAAAGGTGCATCTATCGTTGAAGATTATTCTCATCAAATTATTAAAGAAGAAAACCTGAATGGATACGAGTGTTATGTAATTGAATTAATTCCCCATGAAGACGCAGTTGTAGTTTGGGGTAAAATAGTTTCCTGGGTAACAAAGAAAGGGTATATGACTTTAAGAAATGAGTACTACGATGAGGATGGATTTTTAATAAATACCGAAACACTTTCTGAAATTAAGCAAGTTGGAGATCGTTTAATGCCTACTTATTTTGAAATTGTTCCAGAGGAAAAGAAGGCGCAAAAAACGACTATGGAATTTACTAATGTGAAATTTGACATGCCTATCAATGATAGCTTTTTCTCGATACAGAATATGAAACGAATTAAGTAAAGTGATAATTTTTCAAATAAAATAGTAAACAATGAAATTGATTGTTATTGCTTGGCGAAATTTATGGCGAAATAAAAGACGAACATTAATTACTGTTTCTTCAATATTTTTTGGAGTGATATTATGTTCTCTTATGGGATCAATGCAACAGGGGTCCTATAATAACATGATAGAAAATGTGGTTAATTTTTACTCTGGTTATATTCAAATTCATAATGAGAATTACTGGGAAGATAAGAATATTAATAATTCGTTTATAGAGAATGATTCCTTAGTAAAAGTCATTACTCAATTGGATCAGGTTGAATATATGTTACCTCGTTTAGAAAGTTTTGCTTTAGCATCGAGTGGCGAATTAACCAAAGGTGCAATGGTAATGGGTGTTGATCCTGAAAAGGAAGATCAATTAACATCAATTGGAGAAAAGATTATAGCAGGACAGTATCTAAAGCAAAATGACGATGGTGTTTTACTTGGGTTTAAGTTAGCTGAGAAGTTAAAAATTAAGGTGGGGGATACGATTGTAATGCTTGGGCAAGGATATCATGGAGTTACAGCTGCTGGTAAATATCCTGTTCGAGGGTTGTTTAAATCTTCAAATCCGAATCTGAACAGGAGACTGATATATCTTGAGATTACTAATGCACAACGGTTTTATGGCGGAAACAGGATTTTAACCTCCTATGTTGTAATGGTGAAAGACAATAATGTTGCTAAAGCCTTATTGCCAATATTAAAAGACAAAGTTAAATCTCCATATAATGTAAAAAGTTGGGATGAAATGTTTCCCGTTCTTTTACAGCAGATAGAAAGTGATAAGTCTTCAGCAATGGTGATGAAAGCGATTCTTTATATTGTAATCATGTTCGGAATTTTTGGTACTGTAATGATGATGATCTCTGAGCGAAAAAGAGAATTTGGAGTAATGATGGCGGTGGGAATGCAAAAGTTTAAATTAGCAATTACAGTGTTGATAGAAACTTTATTTATGGGATTTATGGGCGTTGTATTGGGTTTTTTAGGGAGCATGCCTGTGGTTGGTTACTTTTATTATCATCCAATACCTTTAACCGGCAAAGTTGCCGAGTGGATGAGCGATTTAGGCTTTGAACCTTTTATGTTTTTTGCCTGGGATGCGCAGGTGTTTGTTAATCAGATGTTGGTGGTGTTTTTTATTACTATTATAATTTCAGTATTTCCATTTGTTAGAATAGTAAAAATGAATGGTATTAATGCACTTAAAGGATAAGCTATGATGATATTAAAAATAGCATGGCGAAATATTTGGCGCAATCCTGTTCGGAGTTGGATTGTTATTGGAGCATTAATTGTTGGAATGTATGCCGGAGTCTTTTCAACTACTTTTATGTATGGATGGATGATGCAACGACTAAGAGCTGGTATTGAAACAGAAACTTCACACATTCAAATTCACAAACCCGGGTTCCGGTTGGCTGAAGATGTAAATCAATATTTCAATCAAGATCGATTAATTGATGATATTGAAAATTTGCCTGATGTTAAAAATGCTTCAGGTAGGATTATAGTTTCTGCAATGGCAGCTTCTGCTGAAAAAGCAACAGGGATTCAAATGATTGGTGTTGATCCGGTTAAGGACTCTATGGTGGTTGATGTTTCAAAAAAAATAATTGAAGGAAAGTGGTTTGATGGAATAAAACGAAATCCTGTAGTAATTGGGCAAAAATTAGCAGAACAATTAAAGCTAAAGTTGCGGTCCAAAATTATTTTGCGTTTTCAGAATAGTAATGGTGATTTTACAGGAGGAGCTTTTCGCATTGCAGGAATATTTAAAACCAACAATACAGGTTATGACGAAGGTAATTTGTTTGTAAAAAAGGATGATCTTTCGTCATTGGTTGATTTACCAGAAGGAGCAATTCATGAAGTTGTTATCAGATGTTCTGACCCTACAATTGTTGATAATGTTAAGAGCCAGATAAAAGTTTTAGCGGAAGATCTTCAGGTAGAATCGTGGAAAGAAATATCGCCGGAGTTGGGTTATCTGACCGAAACCATGAATGCTTACATGTATGTTTTTGTGGCTGTTATATTGTTGGCTTTAGGATTTAGCATCGTAAACACAATGTTGATGGTAGTGATGGAACGAGTGCATGAACTAGGTATGTTAATGGCCGTAGGAATGAGTAGCAAACAAATATTTTCTATGATAGTATTTGAAACTTTATTTTTGTCATTATTTGGTGGTTTTATAGGTATTTCTATAGGAGTGTTTACAACGCGGTTAACAGCTCAAACCGGAATCGATTTATCCATGTGGGCAGAAGGACTTTCAGAAATGGGCTATGCCAGTATTATTTATCCAGAATATAATTTGCAAATGATATTATCTGTATCAGTTTTAGTTATTGTTACTGGACTTATATCTGCAATTTATCCTGCTTGGAAAGCTCTAAAATTACACCCTTCGCAAGCACTTCAATCGGTTTAAAACGTAAAATGATTTTGTTATGGCTATAATTGAAATTAAAAATTTAGAAAAAATATACAATCCTAAACATATACCTGTTAAAGCATTAAATGGAATTGATATAAGTTTTAAAGAAGGTGAATTTACAGCTTTGGTTGCACCTTCAGGAGCAGGTAAAACTACATTTTTAAATATGCTGGGAGGATTAGATGAACCAACAAGTGGAACAATAGAAATTAATGGAATTAGAATTGATAATTTATCTGCTTCAGAAAAAACAAAGTTCAGGTTACGAAATATTGGATTTGTATTTCAGGCATATAACTTGATTCCGGTATTAACAGCAGCCGAGAATATAGAGTTTATTATGGAACTACAGGGGATAAGTAAAAAGCAAAGGGCACAACGAAGTAAGGAACTTTTAGATGCTGTAGGTATTTCAGACAAAGCAAATATTCGTCCAATGCAGTTGAGTGGAGGGCAGCAGCAAAGGGTTGCAGTAGCAAGAGCTTTGGCTTCTAAACCTAAGTTTGTATTAGCAGACGAACCAACAGCAAACTTGGATTCTAAGTCAACAGAAAATTTGTTAGATATTATGCTGCAATTAAATAAAAAGGAAAATATTACTTTTATTTTTGCTACTCATGATGCCCGCGTGGTTAAAAAGGCAAGGAGAGTTATTACATTTGAGGATGGAAAAGTAATTAAAGATGAGAATTTTGAATAAGCAATTTAGTATATTTATATTATTAATATTAACGATTAGTGGTAATGTTTATTCTCAGGAAGAATTGGATTTTTCAGGCTATGTTTCATTAATGCCATCCTTGAATTATAATAATCAATCCAAAGAAACTGTATTTGATAATTTGATTCATAACAGGATTAACTTAAATTATCAGATTAGTGAAAAGTTTAATTCGAAAATCAGTTTTCGGAATAGAATATTTTGGGGAGAAACAATAAAGTCGATGCCAACCTTTAAATATATTATTTCAAATGATCCGGGGTGGCTCGATATGAGTTTTAACTGGGAGTCGAGAAGTAATTATATTTTAAATACTAATGTGGATAGATTGTGGCTGGAGTATATAAGTGGAAACTTTCAGTTGAAGATTGGTAGGCAACGAGTCAACTGGAGTAAAACAATGGTTTGGAATCCCAATGATATTTTTAATTCTTATTCCTATTTTGATTTTGACTATCCGGAGCGTCCAGGGATGGATGGTGTAAGAATACAGTATTATACAGGTGTTGCATCAAGTATTGAAGCAGTTGTTAAAATCAATAGCAATAGAGATGTAACTGCAGCAGCCAAGTATGCAACAACAATAAAGGGATATGATGTGCAGTTAATAGCCGGAGAATTAGAGCAGAATGATTGGGTATTTGGTGGCGGTTATAGTGGAAGCTTGTTTAATGCAGGGTTCTATGGCGAAATTTCTTATTTAATGAATATAGATAATCAGGATGATGATGTATTGTTGGCTTCATTTGGAGCAAATTATATGTTCAAGAATTCATTGATGTTTACAACTGAGTATTTGTATTCGGACAATCAGAACGTTCAAGGTTTGGAGTATAATTTGTTGTTTTATATGCAATCATCCGTAAAAAATCTTAGTATAGATCAAAATTCGTACGTTTTGTCATTATCGTGGCCTGTAAATCCTTTGCTAAATATATCTATGGCCTATATGGGATTTGGTTTTCCTGTATTCAAAAACTATTATGTTGGTCCAACTGTAGAGTATTCTATATCAGATAACCTTAACTTTTCAGTTGTTTCGCAATATTTTTCTTTTGCCAATGATAATAAATCAGTGGCAGCCTATCTGCGATTAAAATGGAATTTTTAGTTAATTAGAATTCAATTATTTTCAGTTTACTTTTTTTGTATAAGTCGGATGTCAATTTCTTACATATGGTCTAAATCCTTTGTGTGACAAGTGACATAAGTCCTTGTCACGCATTTGTCACGTTAAATATATCTTAACTACGTTTTAAAATACTTAATATTGTTATAGTTAAATCAATAGTTAAATATGTTTATGATGATTCTAAAAATAATATGTAGAATAATATTTTTTATCGTATTCATTTTCTTAGGAGCCTATTTTGTAGAATTTGTTATTTCTGCGAGTTATAAGTTTATGTTAACACGTTATGCATTGCCTAAAGTTGAATTTGATATTACATTGCTATCCTTTTTTATAAGTGCACTATTCCTATCTTTCTTGTCTATAATTTCTAATTACTGGAAAGTTTCAAACCTTGCCAAAATTTAATAAAGCAACTTTATGTGTTATTATAGAAGTTTTTTTGTACGTATATGAACAAAAAAAGCATTTTGCATCATCATCAATGATGTTTCTTCTTATTCTTTACATTTCTCTCCGAATAATTGTACGTTATCGTACGCTTACTTTTCAATAATGAACACTTTGATTTCGATTTGTTTTATATAAAGGATTGGTAATTAAGATTATGTGTATTTTGGAACGGCGCTTGTAATGTTTGCTTCTGTCAATATATTATTAACCTTAAATTCTAAATAGGTGGGAAAAAGTGTCTTAAAAATAGAAACTCTGCATAAATCATACAGAACAGGTTCAAATTCCCTTCATGTTCTTAAAGGTGTCGATATGGAGATTAAACAGGGAGAAATGGTCTCCATAATGGGAAGCTCCGGTTCAGGGAAATCTACATTGTTAAATATTCTTGGAATATTAGATAACTATGATAAAGGGAGTTACTATTTAAATGATATCTTGATTCAAAAGATGAGTGAAAAAAAAGCAGCTCATTTCCGTAATCAATATATCGGTTTTATTTTCCAGTCATTTAATTTGATCTCATTTAAGAATGCAATGGAAAATGTGGCCTTACCTTTATATTATCAGGGTGTAAGTCGAAAAAAAAGAAATACTCTTGCACTCGAATATCTGGATCGCTTAGGATTAAAGGAGTGGGCAGAGCATTTGCCAAGTGAAATGTCTGGAGGGCAAAAACAACGTGTGGCAATTGCTCGTTCGTTAATTTCTAATCCCAAAGTAATTTTAGCCGATGAGCCAACAGGAGCTCTTGATACACAAACTTCATATGATGTGATGGACATACTTCAGGATGTAAATAAGAGTGGAATCACAGTTGTTATTGTTACGCACGAAAATGATATTGCAGAAAGAACCCAGCGAATTATCCGTCTGAAAGATGGTCTTATTGAATCAAACAACTTTGTTGCTGATTATAATACCATTAGCGAACCAATTATTCAAAGCTAATATAATTACAATTATTATGTTCGATAATATTCAAGAGATATTTTCAACGCTGAAGCAAAATAAATTACGGGCAATTATGACCGGATTTAGTGTAGCTTGGGGAATTTTTATGCTGATATTATTACTTGGTTCAGGGAATGGTCTGCAAAATGGGATGGAAAACAATTTTAGAGGAACATCTAAAAATGCCTTATGGATATGGAGCAGAAGAACTCAGGTTGCTTATGATGGCTTGAAAGCTGGCAGGCGCATCCAATTTAATAATCAGGATGTGACAGCATTAGATAGGAAATTTTCTGATGACTTTGATGACATCACAGGGAGATACAGTATAGGAGGTGAAGCAAGTTTTACATACGATAATGAATATGGTACATTTAGGGTTGAAGGGGTAAACCCAACTTTCAAAAAAATATCTATCATGAACCACACAGATGGTAGATTTATTAATGATTTAGATATTCAGGAATACAGAAAAGTAGTAGTAATTTCTGATCCCGTTGAAAAAGCATTATTTAAAGACTCTACTTCAATTGGTCATTATGTGAAAATTAATAAAGTTCCATTCTTAGTTGTTGGGACTTTTGAAGATCTGGAAAATAAAGAAAGAAAAAAAGCCTATATACCACTAAGTACATCACAAAGAGTGTTTAATGGGAATAATAAGTTGAGTGAAATTGCTATTGCAACTAATGCACTTACTGTTGAAGAAAATAAAAAGATAGAAGAGAATGTCAGATTACTTTTGGCTGAACGTCACAAAGTTTCACCAGAAGACAAGCAAGCACTTGGAGTATGGAATACATTAGAACATTTTAAGCAGTCTCAGGGTATATTTGCAGGCATCAGAATATTTATTTGGGTAATTGGTGTAATGACCATTATTGCCGGTATTGTAGGAGTTAGTAACATCATGATAATATTAGTTAAGGAAAGAACTAAAGAAATTGGTGTACGCAAGGCAATAGGTGCAACTCCGTTATCTGTGATTAGGTTAGTGCTTTCGGAATCTATTTTCATTACTGCATTTTCCGGATTCTTTGGGCTTGTAGCTGGTATGGGACTGTTATCTATCGTATCCATGGCGTTAGAGCAGGCTGGTTCGCAGGTAGAACGAGCATTCTGGAATCCTTCTGCTGATTTAGGTGTAGCCTTATGGGCTTTGGCTATTTTAATTATAGCAGGGTTAATTGCTGGCTATGTTCCTGCCAGAAAGGCTTCTGCTATACGACCAATCGAAGCATTACATGATGATTAATGTTGAATTTAAAATGATATTATAGTGTTTGACAGAGACAGATGGCAGGAAATATTCAATGCCATAAAACAGAACAAACTAAGGAGTATTTTAACTGCTTTTGGTGTTTTTTGGGCCATATTTATGCTTGTTGTTATGACAGGAGCAGGTAATGGTTTAAAAAATGGAATTACCGATGGACTGAAAGATTTTGCCACGAATAGTGCTTTCATGTGGTCAGAAAAGACAACAATTGCCTACGAAGGTTATAATAGAGGAAGATACTGGTATGTTAATAATCAGGATATTCAGGCTATTAAAGATCAAGTACCAGAGATTGGTGTGATATCACCCAGATTAAATGGATGGAATTTACGAGATGGAGAAAATATTGTAAGAGGAAAGAAATCCGGAGCTTTTAATGTTATGGGAGACTATCCAACTTACAGAAAAATAGATCCCTGTACGATGTTGTGGGGACGATATATTAATGACGAAGATATTAAGCATAGAAGGAAAGTATGTATTGTTGGCGAGAAGGTATATGAGGTTATGTTTGATAAGGATGAAGATCCTGTTGGTAAGTACATCAGAGTATGTGGAGTATACTTTATGGTTGTAGGTGTTTTCCAATCCAATAATCCTAACATTAATATAGGAAGTAATAAAAAAGAAACAGTTTATCTTCCTTTTACAAGTATGCAGCAAACGTTTAATTATGGTGACCAGGTACACTTTTTTGGATTCACTGCAAAAGAAGGTGTACCAGTAAAAAATGTACTAGATAAAATCGTTCCGATTCTGCATAAAAACCACAAGATTTCACCAGATGATCATGAGGCATTAGGAAAAGTGGATATTGAAAATGAGATTAAAACCATGTTTTATGTTTTTCTGGGTATTAATATTCTAATATGGGTTGTGGGTATAGGAACATTGATTGCTGGAGTAGTAGGAATTAGTAATATTATGCTGGTTATTATTAGGGAACGTACCAAAGAGATTGGTGTACAAAGAGCCATAGGTGCAAAACCAACAGTTATAATAGGTCAAATATTAACAGAATCAGTGTTTTTAACCACAATTGCCGGGTTTTTGGGATTGGCCTTAGGCACATTTGTTCTTTATCTGGTAGATATGGCAGTAGATGCCTCACGAGCAACAGCGACAACAGATGATGCCACTTTTTTTCTAAATCCGGAGATTGGTTTACAGATCGCAGTTTCTGCATTATTGATGCTCCTAGTTGCTGGATTTATTGCTGGATTGATTCCTGCTCTAAAAGCAATTAAAATTAAACCGATAGAAGCCTTAAGGCATGAATAATTAAGTGTTTAAGAAATAGTCATTAACGATAAAATCTAAAAAATAAACAAATGAAGAAGTTTTTTAAAATAGTATTAGGTCTACTTATGGTTGCAATTTTTGCATGGGTAGTATTTTATCTATATCACCAGAGTAAGAAGTCTCCTGTCATATTTCAAACAGAATCACCTAAAGTTACAGATATTGTAAAGAAAACAGTTGCCACAGGATCTGTTGTTCCTCGTCAGGAAATTGAAATTAAGCCTCAGGAATCGGGAATTATTACTGAGATCTATGCAGAACCAGGAGATAACTTGAAAAAAGGTGATTTAATTGCCAAAATTCAAATTATTCCTGAGATGGTTCAGGTTAATAATGCAGAAAGTCAATTAGAAAAAGCACAGATCAGATTTAAAAATGCAGAGCTTGAGTTTAATAGAAAGAAAGAATTGTATAAAAGTGGTGTAATTGCTGAGTCTGTTTACCTTGAAGAACAAATGGCTTACGATAATGCAAAAGTTGATTTACAAGCTGCAGATAATAATCTTCAACTAATTAAAGAAGGTGTTACAAAAAAAATGGGTGCTCACACAAATACTATAATCAAAGCTACAATTGATGGAATGGTGCTTGATGTTCCTGTTGAAGTTGGTAATTCTGTAATCAAAAGTAATACCTTTAATGATGGAACTACAGTAGCTATTTTGGCAGATATGGGTGAAATGATTTTTGAAGGAAAAGTAGATGAAACAGAGGTGGGTAAAATTAAGGAAGGAATGGATTTGGTTTTGTCTATTGGAGCAATCGAAAATGAAAAATTTGATGCAAAATTAGAATATATTTCACCTAAAGGAGTAGAGGAGAATGGAGCAATTCAGTTTGAAATTAAAGCTGATGTTAACTTAAAAGATGGTCAGTTTATCAGAGCTGGATATAGTGCAAATGCAGATATTGTTTTAGATAAAAGAGATAGTGTTTTAGCAATAAATGAAAAATTGCTCCAATTTAGTAATGATACAGCATTTATCGAAGTGGAAGTTGCAGATCAGATTTTTGAAAAGAAACATATTGAGACTGGACTTTCAGATGGAATTCAGATTGAAGTTAAGCAAGGATTAACTAAAGATGATAAAATAAAAGTTCCACAATCTTAAGGATAATTAGTTAATTTAATGCGGAAATAATAATGCTTAATAAAATTCAAATGTTACGAAAAAATATTTCAATCATTTTATGTCTTTTAAGTATCAGCTTTGTTAGTGCAAAAGCACAAGATGTATGGAGCCTTGAGAAATGCATCACTCATGCATTCGACAATAATTTAACCATAAAAAGACAAGAGATAAGTGTTGAAGTTCAGAAAAATGAGTTAATGCAGAATAAACTCAACCGACTTCCGGAATTAAATGCTAGTTCAAATTATGGATTTAATTTCGGTGAAACAGGTGTTAGAGATGGAAACGATTACGTTTTTACTACCGATCCAATTCATAGTTTATCTTTAAGAGTAGGAGGTTCAGTGCCTGTATTTAATGGTTTTTCTCAGAAAAACACCATAAAAAAAAGTAAAAAGGATTTATTGTCTTTACAGGCTGAAACAGAACGTATCCGTAATGATATTTCTTTACAGATTACCAGTTATTATTTGCAGGTATTATTTGATAAAGAATTGCTTCATGTTTCAAAAGAACAATATGATGTAAGTAAGCAACAGGTAGATCGAACAAAGAAGCTTGTTGATGCCGGAAGCCAGGCCATGGGTAGTTATCTTGAGATAAAGTCGCAAGCAGCAAAAGAAGCTTTAAATGTAACTCAGCAAGAAAATAGTTTGGCACTTTCGTTATTAAACCTGGCACAGCTACTAGACCTTGAAGATGTTTCGAATTTTGATATTGTTTCCCCCGAGATACCTGCTGTTGAACAAGTAAATCTTGAAAACCCCAAAAGTGTATTTAATACAGCAATAGGTATTATGCCTCAAATTAAAGCTTCTCAATATAGTCTTGAAAGTAAAGAGTTGGATGTGGAAATAGCAAAGAGTGGTTATTTGCCTAGCCTTAGCTTAAATTATAGCTTTACAAGCAATGGTAACTGGTACTTAAATGACAAATACGATTATAACCGACCATTCTCTGATCAGTTTAGTGATAATAAAAACACTTATATGGGAGCTACTTTGAGCATTCCTATTTTCAATAAATTTCAAACCCGGAATCGTGTTAAAGTAGCTAAGGTAGGTGTATTGGATGCTCAATATTCTTTAGCACAACAAAAACTTGATTTAAGAAAAGAAATACAGCAAGCATATGCTGATGCATTAGCAGCATACAATAATTATTTATCTAGTAATGAAGCTGTAGAATCATACAAAGAATCGTTTAGATATACAGAACAAAAATTTAATGTAGGGCTTGTTAATTCAGTAGACTACAATGTTGCTAAAACAGATTTTATTCGAGCTCAATCAGATTTACTACAAGCAAAATACTCATATATACTTCGAATTAAAATACTCGACTTTTATAAAGGAATACCAATAGCTCTGTAGTTTGATAGAAAGTGGAAAGCCCGTTTTTCAAATTCTGAAAACGGGCTTTTTCGTATAAACAATTATAAAAATAGTAAAGTGTCTAAATTATTTCTTCCATTTAATACTACATCCAATAGCTTTGGTTGAATTCACGGCAACATCTTTATTGTCAAAAATACTAGAGATTGCATTTTCTACAAATTTTTCTTTAACAGCCTCACTATCCTGATAATTATCGTCGATAGCACCAATGTATTTTACAACCAGCTTCGATTTTTCTTTCTGTAAAAGAAAAACATGAGGAGTTTTGGTTGCTCCGTAGGTTTTAGCTATTTCCTGAGTTTCATCAAATAAATAAGGAAAAGTAAATCCTTTTTCACTGGCTCTTTCTTTCATCATTTCAAAAGAGTCTGATGGATAGGCAGCAGGATCGTTAGGATTTATTGCGATTACAGGATATCCTGTCTTTTTAAATTTTTTGTCAAGTGCAATAATTCTATCTTCATATGCTACAGCATACGGACAATGATTACATGTGAAAATAACAATGAAACCTTTGGCAGAATCAAAGTCTTTTAATGAAACAAAAGAGTCATCAATATTTTTTAGTTTGAAATCAATAGCTTCATCACCAGGAGAATAACCTTGTGACCATGCTGATATGCATAATACAAATGCGAAAAATAATACAGCTGCTTTTTTCATATGTTTAATATTTAGTTTTTAATTACCATTTGAAACTAGCCACCATAGTTATTCCCTTTCAAAGAAACTAACTCATGACTTGTTTTATATGTTTTGTTTATGAAATGTTGAATAAATGCCTTTGTTATAATTTACCTTCAATATTTTCAGTAAGCTCTTCGTATGAAACTTGTCCTTCAAAAAAGCTTCTCTGATTTTTTCGGTATATAATTGTTGCAGGAATTGCTCCAGACCATTCTTTGTTAATATCCTTAATCCAAAAGTTGCTATTTGGGTCATTTAATAACAATACCTCTTCATCAATTACATTTTCTTTTATAAAAGGAATCAACTTACTTTCTTTATATTTTGCAAAGTCGAGACTAACGAAAATAAACTTAACTGGTTTATGGCGCATGTCCTGAGCAACAGTCATAAAATGAGGTAGTTCTTCTATACAAGGTTTACACCAGGTTGCCCAAAAATTAATAACATATACCGTATCTGATTGATTGTTTAAATATGGTTTAAACTGCTCATAATTGACCTCTTTTACACTTTGAGCATTAATTGCGTATGATGAAAAAAGAATTAAAGCAGCTATAATAATTTTTACTTTCATTTATAAGTTTTTTGGAGTAGTTGATATTATAGTCTTGTCTTGAAAAAAACATATAGATAAACAGTAAGTTTAATTTATTTCAGATTAAAAGAAAAATAAATCCTATTAAAATATATGGAATTGTACTAAAACATATTATCTGCATAATTCTTTATTTGCAAATATCACTTGAAGATTAAATAGATCTACTTGCATAAAGTATTTATTGCAAGTAGATATTAGAAAGGCATATAATTTGGTGTGTTGTGCAGTTGTTCTCAAGTCGGGGTGCTCTATATCCATTTCATTTACAGTGTATTTGCAAATAACTTTAACATGTAAATATGATTGTTTTGTTTAATCAAATAATTAATGAGATGGTACTTTTAGTTTATATGTTGTTTCGAATTCTTTTATCAGATAATACAATGAATATGAAGATAAAAGAATTAAATGCCTCTTCATTATATGTTTCTGAATGGGTATGTGTAAAAGATGATCATGGTGTTGCGTTACATGAAAGATGGGTTAAGGTTAATGATTCATTAACTGTTAGAGAACGCAAAGGGGTTATGGTGGTAAATGGTACGATGGATGAAGTTATTTTATTCATAAACAATCCCAAAACAGTGAAGCTGTGGATGAAAGGAATTAAAGAAATTAAACTTATTGTTCATAATGATGAGGAATTGTTATACCTTGTTATTAATCTACCCTGGCCATTTTCAGATAGAGATTTGATTGCTAAATATTCTTTGATAAAAATGGGGCCTGATAATTGTGAGATACGTATGTGTAGTAATAACTACAGAGGCATTGAATCAGATAAAAATATTAGAATTCGAGATTATAATGCATCTTGGAAGTTGACTAAATTAGAAGGTGGAAAAGTTAAAATAGAGTTTCGGGTTTTTTCTGCGGAGCCACCGTTATTTCCTCAATGGATTCAAGAGCCGGTATTGAAAAAAGTCTTTTATAAGAATTTAATACGGTTGAAAGATCAATTATTAAGTGGTTCATAAAATATCAGTCTGTCTATTATTGTATAAATTGACTTTGCCTTAACTAAAAACAGAAAAACATTATGAAAACAAAATTTGCCATAATAACAGGAGGCACAAGTGGTTTAGGTAGAGCTTATGCAAAATACTTAGCCAAAAGTGGATGGAACTTATTAATTACTGGACGTAGGGAGAAAATACTTCAGCAATTAAAAAATCAGTTAGAACGAGAATGTAATGTTAAAGTACAAATATGCATTACGGATTTTAATAATCAAATTCAGTTTGATCATTTGTTGGATACCATAAGAAACTGTTCTCATATTGATCTTTTAGTTAATAATGCAGGTTATGGTAGTCGTGATGGTTTTTTTGAAGAGGATTATGAAAATCAGATAAATATGTTAAATGTTCTGGTTTCTGCAGCAACCAAAATTGTGCACGAAGTAGTTCCTAAAATGCTCAAAGTAAACAAAGGATCAATTATAAATGTGGCATCCATGTCGGCATTTATTCCTGCTCCATTAAATTATTTTTACTGCTCATCAAAAGCATTTATGGTTTCATTTACAGAATGTTTACATATTGATTTTTTGCATTCTAATATTATGGTTCAGGCTTTATGTCCCGGTTTTATTCATACAGAATTTCATTCAAAAATGGGTATTAAAAATAATAAAAAGGGGTTAAAAGAAAAGTTGTTATGGATGAATCCGGAAACTGTTGTAGCGTATAGTATTAAGTCATTAAATAAAAACAATGTGATTTGTATTCCTGGATTTGTAAATAAGTTGGTGTATAAATTAATGAAAATGGCACCTCGTACTCTAAGCTATAAAATCTTAAACAGACAAATGCCAGAGCATCCTCATCCTGAATATTGTGTAGCTTAATAAATAGATAATTGTTAAATCAAAGCAGTATGAAACCCAAAATAACATATGCCATTGTAACTGGAGCAGGAAAGGGGCTTGGTAAAGCAATTGCTCAAGAGTTAGCACAAAGACATAAAAATTTAGTTCTTTTAGCTAAAGAAGGAGAAGGTCTTATTGATTTTGGTAAGTTTCTTACACATATATATGGTGTGAAGGTTCAATGTATTGAGCTAGATTTTCTTCAACCAGAATCATTATCAAGGGTTGCAAAAGAATTGGAGCATTTGAATATAAATATTTTGGTTAATAATGCTGGTATTGGAGGTTCTATATATTTTGATCAGACGAAGATAGAACAGATAGACTCTATCATACAAGTGAATATTAGAATGTTAGTAATGTTAACCAGATTGTTAGTTTCTAAACTAAAGACTCAAACCACATCTTATATTTTAAATGTGGCCAGTATGGCATCATGTTGTCCTATAGCCTATAAATCTGTTTATCCTGCATCAAAAGCTTTTGTTTATTCTTTTTCAAAGAGTTTAGCCGAAGAACTTAAATGTTTTGGGATTCATGTTTGTGTTTTACTACCTGGACCAATAAAAACTAATAGTGAAGTAACTCATCGAATTGAAAATCAAGGATGGTGGGTAAAGGTGGGATTGCTAACTCCTGAAGAATTGGCAAAAATTTCGGTTCGAGCTTTATTACAAAAAAGAAGAGTTGTAATTCCCGGAATTATCAATAAAATTAACTGGATGTTAATTAAAATTTTGCCCAAAAGTATTTCCATTCCAGTAATTTCAAATGCAATGAAAAATGAGATTGATAAGGTTGCAACGTTATCATATTGTGCCAGTTAAATTTAAGGTTGAACATGTATTGTATACAAGTGGAAGTAATAGTTTTATTGTTGGTTAATCCAATTAATGGTTCTTAGAAGTGCTTCCTTTATGGGTGTTGGATGATAGTCTAACTGGTTGATCGCTTTTAGATAACTTACAATGTGATTGCTCAATGCCTTTTTTATAAAATTGTTTGTTACTAAAGGAGGCTTGCCTGTTATGTGAGTTTGCAATAGCATTAATGATGCAATTATTTGCATTATAACTTTTGGGATCTTTATGAGAAAATAAGATTTACCTGAAATACCTTTTATAAATGAAAATAATTCATTATACGATAGATTGGAGCCTCCAAGTATATATTTTTCACCGGCTTTTCCTTTTAAAAAAGCTTTAATATGACCATCAACAATATCATCAACAAATACATAGTTTGCTATCGATTTCCCATCACCTGGAATAAAATGCCATCTGCCATTTATATATTTTTCTATCATTGTAGTAATGCTATTGCTTGGTCCTATAGGTCCAGGACCAAATATTCTGGTTGGATATACAATAATGGTTTCAAAAAGGTTAGAATTAGCTTTTAAAATGATCTGGTCTGCTTCTCGTTTAGATTTCTCATAATCGTTCATGTACGATTCCGTATTTTCATTTGATTCTGTGACGTATGATTGATTTGATGGCCCAAAAGTTCCTGCGGAAGAAGTAAAAACTGCCCTTTTGATACCGCAGTATTTTGCTATATCTATTACTGTTTGTGTTCCTTTAATATTGGTTTCGTAAAATATTTGAGGGTTTTTTGTCCACAAACTAACATAAGCTGCAGTGTGAAATATTCCCTGGCAGTTTTTCATGGCCTGTATAAGGGATTCCTCATTATTTAAAGAGCCTTTAAAAAGTTTTATGTTTGGATGATGTAATATTTTTGTTTTATCAATACATCTATATAATGCATGAACAATAAAGCCCTTTTTTGCGAGGTTTATTGTTAATTTTGACCCGACAAATCCTGTTGCACCGCTCACAAAAATATGTATCATCTTTTATATCTCTTATCGTATTATAGAGGCTGGTGTTTATGGAAAAATAATTTGATGTCTGGATTTCTGTTTATACAGAATATGTCATTTGAAACAGCCATAGTGAAATGGAAAATAAATGCAGTAACAAATGTTCCTGTGTAAATCGATACAATACAAAATGCAATTCCTAAAGGAATAGCACCCAAAGTTTCAAATTTTCCTTTGGGTATATGTGCAATAACATAAAGTAAAGTGTTAATGCCTATAGCAATCAGTACTCCGTATATTTCAAGACTTGAGAATAGTAATAATCCTCTGAAAAGAGATTCGTAAGCAAGCAAGTAAAGAAACCAACTTGCCAAATTCATAATATATAAGTTAACACTCCAATCGTGGGTTCTGATTATTGGATATAATCTTTGATGACTAGATCTTTGGGATAAAGCGTGGTTAAAGAACAAAATCAATGGAACTACAACAATTAATGAAATAATCATTCTGTTTAAAGAATACTGAGAAGTGATGTAAAAATTTCCATGGTTACCAATAAGTTTTACTATAATAAACGGTATTGCACCAAGAAGTAATGCTCCTATAAAACGGCTGTAAATGATTTTTTTAATTTTATCATGGTCAACAGGCTTGTTTACAGGGAAATCGCTTTTAACAATTAAGAATTCTCTCCCTATATTTGTCATTCAAAGCAGCAGTTAATCTCTTAGCAGGCTTAGAGATCTTCCGTGATTTTTCTTTTTCTAACATAGCCAATGCCAGCTTTAAAATGATATTATAATTAACAGCAGAGTAGCCTTTCTTTTTGAGAGAAGCATCTTCTTTGAAAAGTACGTCCAGAGACCAATGCAGGTTGTTTTCAACAGTCCAATGTTGCCTTATGGCATTATTTATCTGTTCGGCATTACCTGGTAATGAACTTATATAATACCTTGTTTCTATTGATGTTTTATCAAGGCTTTTGTTACACCTTTCAGAAGTTATACAAACAATGCTTTTTAAACCAGCCCACAGGTTTTTATCATCTAAAAATTTAAGGTTTGTAATAACTTGACAAGTTCGTGTTTCTATTCTGCCATGCCCACTATCTACATCTGTATAGGTTTCAGCAATTTCACCTTTTTGAAATAACTTCTCGACTTGTTCTTTTAACTCTTGCTGATTTCCTTTCACCATAATTAAATAGTCTGCCTTTTGTTTTAGAATATCTTCTGCTATTTGTTTTTGGCAGCCCATTGCATCAATTGTCACAATGCACCCTTTAATCTCCAGAAGCTTTAGTAATTTAGGAATCGCTGTTATTTCATTGCTCTTTTCATCAACCACTTCCTGCCCAATACACAACCTGTTCTCAGATGCATATGCAGAAACAACATGTAATGCTGCTTTGGAATCATTTCGATTATTCGATTTACGAATCGTTTTTCCATCAATTGCTACCACTTCGCCATTGGTGAAACTGGAAATTGAATTTATCCAATTCGTGAAACAACAGGAAAACTCCTTATGATCAAGCTTTGCGAAAAGCTTCCCAATTACATCATGAGAAGGAATACCTTGGCTGTAAGGAAAGAATTTTCGTAACCAATCCAGCTTTGTATTTCCAAATTCCTGAATCATCGTCCATCCTTCAGCACCACTAATTACGGCCGAAATAGTTAGAAATAGGATTTCATTTAATGGATAAAAGAAGTTGCCTTTGTTTGTTCTGCGTGGGTCATTCAAGGATTGAAAGTACTTGTTAAAATTGGGATTTTCTTGTTCTGCTTTTGGGGCCGAAAAATTGTGCATTTTTTTTCATGCTAACACTTTAGCTTGAACACTGTAAAGATACTAATTCTTCTCAAATTACTCTATGTCGAATATTACCGTTAAAAGCGAAATCCCTGGGCTTGTTTAAGATAAAAAAGGACAGAACGAAAATTAAAGCAAAAGCAATTGCAATATAAAAAACGAGATAAGATGTGTTTAATGGTGCCATGACTTTAAATTTTAAAGGTTATGCGTCTCTCTGAATAGTTCAATATTTCGGTGGAGTTTATTGAAAAATCTATTTCTTTCTTTTTCGCCCACCGAACTGATTAAATTAGATTTAGACATAATCGTTTTGTGAAAATTTGATACCCCGTCACAAAACACCTTGCTGTCAGAACACAAGAGTCCGAGTACATTATATGTGAAATAGGTGTAGCATTTATTGCCAACAGTTACATGTATAGTGTTATCATTAATAACAATTTCGTTTTCGTATAAAATATATGATCCTTCAATACCTTTAGGTTCTGAATCAAAAGGAAATCTAACCCCTAATTCAGCTTCTTTTTTATTATGGATTAACCATTGCTCAAGTTTATCAAGTAATATTTCCAGATCTTCTTTAGATTCAAAATATCCTGATACCCAATAATATTCAATCTGACGTATTAAAATTCTAAAAGTATCTTCATTCCATATCTCGATGGTTGGGATTTTTAGAGACAGTGATGTAATTAAATTGCATACCTTTCTCATTTCTTCACTTATTCCATTCACTTTAAATTTTTTGTTTATTAAGTGTTGAGAATAAAATAAAGTTTTCTCCCAGAAGAAAAATTTAAAAGAAACAATTTCAGGAAATTGCAGATACTGGAATATAGGAGGATCCTTAGCTGTATAAACAATCTGTTTTTCAGAAGCCTGATTTATCTTTTGAAAATTTGATAATATAAAATTTAACCAGGATACGCCATTAAATTTACCGGGTTCAACATGATAGGATTTAAAAACAAAGGTGTTGTTTTGTGAAGTTATTAAGTCATTTAATGAAATTCCAAAATGTTGCGTAAGACGAATAGCTTCTTCCAGAGATAGTTTTTTTTCACCTCGTAATCTTCTGTAAGCACTATCGTATGAGATACCCAATTTTTCAGAAACTTCATGAACTAAAGAAAAATTCGAATCCAACTTTTCCTTAATAGTTTCGAAAAACCTTGTTTGTATATCAGATAAATCAGCCATAAATTAAAGTTACGGCATTATCCTATGTTTTTCAATGGTAATTGAATAAGGAATTATGTTTATGGCGAAAAATATTCAAGATGGTTAAGAGGCGCTTGTTGTTGATTTGCATAGAGCTATGTTGTATACTGTTATGTATTAACCCGAGTTCGATATAAAATTATCGGCTCAGACCGCTAATAAATAATGAGTTTCAATGAATATTTGTGAAGTCATAGCGGGCTATGTCAAACAAATATGAAGCAGAAAATCGTTGTTTATATGTGGCTTTCTATTAAAATACTAATCTACTTCGTTAAATTCTTCTACCATAGCTCGCTATGCAAAAAGAATTTGCCTTGTATATCAGCATTTTAATAAAATATGAGCTCTTTAATTTTAATCGAACTCGGGTTAGTAGTAATTCGTTATGAGTGTTGTTAAATATTGCATTAATCTACAACGATTAAAAGAGTGCCTAATTGATATGTGTTTATGATTCGTTCTGGAGCATGAAGTTGAAGTATTTAAGAGTTTATTTTATGGTAATTTCAATATGTAGTAGATTTTCTAATGGGTATTGTTGTTTAATTAATGTCACCAGAGAGATGTGAAGCAATCAAAAACCTGTTTAATTGGTATTAAACTCACTTCAAACTCACTTCAAACTCACTTCAAACTCATAATATTTACACTTTCAAATGAATTATATGTGTATTAATTATGATTTATATGTTAATATAGTAACAGAATTACTATACTACAAAAACAGCTTGGAATCTAAGGTATTACCATCAACTTGTACTAGAGTAGAAAACCGTTTTTGTATTGTGGGGAATAATGCAGTATTAGGTTGTTGTGAAATTTTTCCAAAGATGCGGCAATTGCTACACTCATATGGATATCTTGTCTGCTTTGATAATCTTGTAGGATTGTTTTATAACAGGACTACAATGCGTATAAATACATTGAGACTCTTTTAAACCCAATGGTACTAAAATAGGATAGGTTGTAGTACTTCGATAGGAAAATTAGTAACATCATTTAAATATTTATATTGTATGATATAATTCTTTGAATTCTGAAATCTTATGGCTTAAAAAATATTATTTTTGTTCTATGACAGACATAAATATTCAAACGTACTATCAAAAATATGAAGCCCTTCCTATTATTGATGTCCGTTCACCTGGAGAATATACTAAAGGACATATTCCTGGGGCATATAGTATTCCTTTATTTGACAATGATGAACGTGCCCACATTGGAACGGTATACAAACAACAAGGTAAGGAAGATGCAATTGAGTTAGGGTATAAGTATGTTACGCCTAAACTACAATGGTATATTGAAGAGGCTTTGAAAGTGGCTCCTGATAAAAAAGTTGTGGTACATTGTTGGAGAGGGGGGATGCGAAGTCATTCATTTGCAAAGCATCTTGAAGAGAATGGATTTAATGATGTTTTGGTAATTGATAAAGGATACAAGAGTTTTAGAAACTATGTATTGAGTTCGTTTGATATACAAGCTGCACTTAAGGTTGTTGGTGGGTATACCGGAAGCGGAAAAACGTATATTCTTAAGAGTTTGGAAAAGGCTGGTTGTCAGGTAGTGGATTTAGAATGTTTGGCCAACCATAAGGGTTCTGCATTTGGTTCAATTGGAGAAAAAGAACAGCCTTCGGTTGAGCACTTTGAGAATATGTTGTTCGACAAGTGGAGGAAGCTTGATTATAATAAGCCTATTTATATTGAGGACGAAAGTCATAATATAGGTAAGGTGAAACTTCCTATGAATTTATATACTCAAATTCGCAATGCAGATTTGTTTTTTCTTGAAGTTCCTAAAGAGATAAGAGCGAAAGTTTTGGTGAAAGATTATGCCGGGTTTAATAATGAGTTGCTAAGAAATGGTATTTTAAATATCTCTAAGAGGTTGGGTGGTTATGTTACAAACTTAGCATTAGAGGCTTTGGATAAGAATGATTATTTCCAGGTGGCAATGTATACTTTAAATTATTACGATAAAAGTTATATGAGAGGCATGTTACGACGCGATAAAAATAAAGTATTTAGAATAGAATTGTCTGATGCAGACCCGGAGGTTAATGCGACTTATATTAAAAATATAGTAGAAGAATATTCGGAAAAATAATTTATTGTGATGCAAGATATTAAATTAACGCAATATAGTCATGGAGCGGGTTGTGGCTGCAAAATATCACCAAAGGTGTTAGATTCCATGTTGGTGAGCAATATCAATCCAATTCAAGATCATAATCTTATTGTAGGAAACGATAGCAGAGACGATGCTGCTGTTTATGATATGGGCGATGGAACAGCTGTAATAAGCACTACCGATTTTTTTATGCCCATTGTTGATGATCCATTTAAGTTTGGTCGTATTGCGGCAGCCAATGCAATTAGTGATGTGTATGCAATGGGAGGAAAACCATTAATGGCTATTGCTATTTTGGGCTGGCCTATAAATAAATTAGCGCCCGAAATTGCACAACAGGTTTTAGATGGTGGTAGAGAAGCATGTAAAGATGCTGGTATCTTATTAGCCGGAGGACATAGTATTGATAGTCCGGAACCAATTTTTGGTTTAGCTGTAACCGGAAAAGTTGAACTATCTAAGTTAAAACAAAATAATACAGCAACAGAAGGTTGTAAACTTTATCTAACAAAACCATTAGGGGTTGGGGTTTTAACCACTGCTCAAAAGAAAGGATTACTTGAAGGTGCACACGAGAATATTGCACCGGATTCGATGAGTAGATTAAATAGTATCGGTGCTGATATTGCTGAAATAACAGGAGTAAAAGCGATGACGGATGTTACAGGTTTTGGTTTATTGGGGCATTTATGCGAATTATGTGAAGGTAGTAACTTAAGTGCTCAAATCAATTACCGTCAAATACCACGTTTTGAAGTTGTGGAGGAATATATTGCAAAGGATTGTATTCCGGGAGGAACTCATCGAAACTGGGATAGTTTTGGTCATAAAATAGAATTAGATGATGAATCATTGAAGCTTCTGTTGTGCGATCCACAAACAAGTGGAGGACTTTTGATTGCTGTGGAACCAGAACATGCTCCGGCAGTTGAACTTTTATTGAATAAAAATGATATAGAAACCTCTTGTTTTGGAGAACTTGTTTCTAAAAAAGACAAACTTGTGGTTGTTAATTAATAACCCTGGTTAAATATAAAAGCGTTTTACGTTAACCTGTTTCGGATGGTCTGAATTGATTAAATTCTCTTGTAGATTTAACTCATCAATCTGGCCGTCCCTAATCTGGTTAAAAGGGAAACTTTTTAATTGATTACTCTTTAGGTAGATGTTTTTAATTGAATTTGATCTTAAAATATGTTCACAACCGTCAGTAATTTGATTTTCGGTAAAGTCTATAAGTTTTAATGATGGACAATACTGAATGGACTCAGGAATATATTTGAACTCATTATTTCCTAAATAAAACTTTTCTAAAAGTTTCAGTTCTTTAATTGAGTTTGGCAATGTATCAAGTTGATTAAGTCTGATATCTAAACATTTTAAGTTTTGTAACTCAGCTATCTTATCCGGAATATGTTTTAATTCATTGTCCTGAATATTTAAATACTCAAGATGCTTTAATTTAAAAATAGCATCAGGCCATAGTCCTCTTAGTCTGGTTTTTTGAATGCTGAGATGCGTAATTTTTCCAGCAGAATTACACTGAAATCCTTTTAAAAACCAAACCGTTTTGTCTAGCTGTTTTAATTTTTTAGATATTTGATTTTGTAGTTCTTCAATAATTAAAATATCGTTCATATTTTGGATTTTCAGAGTTATTCAAATATATAAATCTTTAATTATTAGATGTAATTCTTGATTGTTTTTTTATATCATAAGGATATGAAATTTAATACCTATTGTTATTAAAAGTACATTAATGTATTATTGTTTCAGGGGAATTAATATTTCTTAATATCAACAAAGGTTTATATATCATTATTCAATCCAGTATGCTTGTCAAAATAGTTGACTTAATAATTTTAAAGTTTGTATTTTGGGACTCCCCCGTAATTAAAGAGGAAAATTATATTTTACTTATGGAAATGAAGTGTGAAAAATAGGAGGGATGTCCATTTTCTAATGAAAATATGAAAAATATGCCAGCAACAGCTGGTGGTTATAAAAGAAAATTTTGTTTGGGCGATAATTCAAGTTGTACAAGATTTATTGTTTCTGAAAAATTAGGTGCAATCGAAGAAATAAAAGGTTTATTTCCTAACCAACACGATAGAGTAAAGCAAATATTAGATAAATACATGTTTGTTAAATAGGTTCTGATTTTGCTTGAGGAATATAAGTGCCAAAATCTTGAATCAGGTTTTGGCATTTTAATTTTTCGTTATGTTATCTGTTAAATTATTTAAGAAAAAGAGCCTCTTAATTTTATTAAAAAGTATTGTGTTTAAATGAAAATTGTTTTTAATACCATTAATAATTTTTTAAGTTTGATCTTTACTTATAATTATAAATAACCAATAAAAATATTGATTAATGCTTGCATCACTAATAGAATTATTGATAATGTTAAATCCATTTGCATTGTTTTTGTATTTAGAACCAATAAGAAAAGATCTGAATCATAAACAATTTATTTCAGTAATTTTCAAAGCAAGTATAATTTCTCTAACCATATGTTATGTGTTCTTTTTATCAGGGGAGTTTTTATTTGTTAAGGTGTTTTTAATCGATTTTGAATCCTTTAGGATTTTTGGTGGTATAATCATTTTTTCATTTGCCTACTTTTTTATTGTAAAAGGACAGCGGGCATTAATCATGATTAAAGAAAATCTGGATGATCTGGCTTCAGAGATTGCACTTCCTTTTATGGTTGGAGCCGGAACGATATCATTAAGTATTATAACTTCATATAGACACTCAGTTTTAGTAGGTAGCTTTGTTTTGGTTGCTTCATTTTCAATAAATTTCATTTCTATTTATCTGTTAAAAAAAATACGCGATTGTCTTGAAGGGAAGAGAATAAAAACTGCATATGATAAAAATATGGAAGTGTTGTTACGCTTAAATGGTTTTTTTATTGGGGCAATTGGTATTAATATGATATTGTCAGGGATTAAGAATATGTTTGGATTAGGAGTGTGAAAATAATCTTATTTTAATCCAATTGAGATATTCTGTGTTAGATAAATGTGCTGTTGATTCTATTGACTTATTTTTGTAGCTCAATTGCAGTTCTTATAGTAATTAAGATTCCAATTAATTATCTTTTAAATAATGTTTCATGAATAAGGAAGTAGTAAGCAAAAGATTTCAAACAGGTAATGTTATTATTGTTGCAGCAACACATATGTTGCACGATATTTATTCTTCTTTCTTAGCCCCTTTACGACCGCTACTGATAGAAAAGTTAGGAATCTCGCTAACCTTAGCTTCCTTGTGGGATTTAATCATGCGAATTCCCTGGTTTTTAAATCCCTTTATTGGAATAATTGCAGAAAAAACAGCTGCTCGTTATTTTATCATTATTACACCAGCAATTACAGCAACAGTAATGAGTTTGTTGGGTTTGGCACCATCTTTTACGATCATTTCTATTCTGTTATTCACTATGGGAATAAGTAGTGGGATATTTCATGTTCCTGCACCTACTATGGTGAGGCGTTTATCTGGAGATAAGGTGGGGAGAGGCATGAGTTTTTTTATGTTTGGAGGTGAATTAGCCCGAACGGCAGGTCCATTAATTATTACAGCTTCTGTTTCTTATTGGGGACTTGAAGGTACATGGAGGTTGATTCCCTTAGGATTAATTGCCTCCTTTATCTTGTATTTAAAATTAAAGGATATAAAAATATCCGATGATATAAAGAAGAAAGCTACCGAGAATAAAAGTGTGCTTCTGTCAACTAAAAAGTATATTCCATTCTTTTTGTTGGTAATAGGAATAACATTATTTCGAGCGATTATGAAATCCGGATTAACAGCGTTTTTGCCAACTTATTACTATTCTGATAAGGGAGAAAGTTTGTGGTTTGCCAATTCGGCATTAGCTGTTTTTCAGTTGGCAGGAGCATTAGGAACCATATTTTCAGGAAGTATCTCAGATAAAATTGGTCGTAAAGCAACGCTTTTAATCATAAGTATTGTATCTCCGGTAATGATGTTTATGTTTATTTATTCAACAGGTTATCTTTCTTTCGTATTTCTGGTGCTATTGGGATTCTTTGTTTTTGCTCCGGGGCCTGTTTTAATTGCTTTGGTTCAGGATAGATCCAATGATTTTCCTGTGTTTATGAATAGTATTTATATGACCGTTAGTTTCGTTTCGTCAGCATTAGCTGTATTTTTTGCAGGAGCCCTGGGTGATTGGTTAGGATTGGAAACTACATACTTGATTTCATCGGTATTGGCATTATGTGCAATTCCTTTTGTGTTAGGATTAAAAACCAAGAAATAATGTTTTATATAAAAAAAAGCTCTCCCCTAAAATTTAGAGGAGAGCTTTGAAATATATGATTGTAATAAATTACAGTTTAATCAGTTTTACACGACCTACTTGACCAGTTTTTAGTTTACACTCAATTCCTTTTAAGTGAAATGATTGTTCTGTGATAATGTCTTGTACAACTCCATGTGTTAAATTACCTGAGCGCTCATCTTGTTTCATAAGAATTGCCACCTTTGTCCCTTTCTTAATGTTCTTTCTTTCTCTTCCGTCCATTTTTATTAGCTCTAAATATTTGATTCAAATGTTGTTCGAATTATACAAACTCCTAATGCTCACTATATAATATAATGAAAAAAATCGGGCTGTACCCTAAAAATCGGGCTAAAACTAACTTTTCAGTGTAAAGCAAAAAAAGCTCCCGATTCTCTAATGAAAATCGGGAGCTTTGGTGAGGTTCCTGGCGGATTCGAACCGCCGTACCTGGTTTTGCAGACCAGTGCCTAAGCCACTCGGCCAAGGAACCATTTGTGATTCGGGTTGCAAATTAAGTAATTTTATCCCTTATACGCAAAATAAAAATGTAAATAATTTAAAGTTTATTTAGTAATAAAATGATATCGTTTGAAAAATCAATCAATTAGCATGAAATATTAAATGTTATTTTTATATTTCCCTAATTCGATTAACATTTTTGTTTGTATTTAAACTAAAGGGGCCAAGTCTCTTGATGTTTTCCCAAAAGGCATTTTAATTTTTTGACTTGTAATAATTTAACCCTATTAACGTTCCATTGTAATACTTACGGCTTTCATTTGTCCTCCCATAGGGGGATTCATTTTTGAAACCTTAACTCTAACCCAATCTACATCATCAAATTTATCATGTATTGCACTTAAAATTCGTTCCGTAAGATGTTCTACCAAATGTGAATTGATTTGGATTTCTTTTTTGGTAAGCTCATAAACCGTTACGTAGTTCAGAGCATCCTGAATGTTATCTGTTTTACTTGGTTTTTCAACATCAACTTTAATGGCAATATTTACAATAAAACGATTCCCTACCACTTGTTCTTCTTTAAAACAACCATGATAGGCATAAAATTCCATATCTTCCAGTTCTATAATTCCTTTTTGCATGCTTAAATAAATTGAAGGTGCTAAGTTATGAATATCACCAATGATTAAAGACAAAAGATTCAATAAAATGTTTCAATTTAGTATTAAAATTTTAACATATTAACATATAAAATGTAGTTCTGTATATTCAAAACACTTATTTTTGTAGGTTTCAAGTTGAAATTGAAAATAAAGTAATTTTAATAATACTCATTTGAGTTATTATAAGGTTACATCAGTGAATTAGGGTAGATATTTAGAGGAAGATAACAGGAATACTTGTTGTCTTTTGTCTTTTATCTTATTATCTAATAATCTAATAAAATGTACCTATGAGCAAAGACAATCATGAAAATGCGCCTGAAACGGTAAAAACAAACTTTATTCATCAAGAGATTGATAAAGATTTAGCTGAAAATAAAAATGGAGGAGCTGTATTAACACGATTTCCTCCAGAACCCAATGGATACTTACACATAGGACATGCCAAGTCTATATGTTTAAATTTTAGTTTGGCGCAGAAATACGGTGGGGGATGTAACCTTAGATTTGATGACACAAATCCGGTAAAGGAAGATGTTGAATATGTTGATAGTATACAGGAAGATGTTAAATGGTTAGGTTTTAACTGGGAAGGTGAAGTAAAGTTTGCCTCTGATTATTTTGATCAACTTTATGAGTGGGCTGTCAAGTTAATTAAAAACGGAAAAGCTTATGTGGATGATCAAAGTGCAGAACAGATTGCAGCTCAAAAAGGGACCCCTACAGAACCTGGCGTTGAAAGTCCATTCAGAAATAGAAGTGTAGAAGAAAACCTTGATTTATTTGAGAGAATGAAGAATGGTGAATTTGCTGCTGGCGAAAAGGTATTACGTGCAAAAATTGATATGGCATCTTCAAATATGCATATGCGCGATCCTTTGATGTATCGAATCATTCATCAGTCACATCATCGTACTGGGGATAAATGGTGTATTTATCCTATGTATGATTTTGCACATGGACAGGAAGATTTTATTGAAGGTATAACACACTCTATTTGTACTTTGGAGTTTGAAGTGCATAGACCTTTATATAACTGGTTTTTAGATCAGATTTTAGAAGGAGAGCCTGTGCCGGAGAGAAGAACACGTCAGATTGAATTTGCTCGTTTAAACCTGAACTATACTGTAATGAGTAAACGAAAATTACTTGAGTTGGTTCAAAAAGGAATTGTTTCAGGTTGGGATGATCCACGTATGCCAACTGTTTCTGGTTTACGTCGTAGGGGATATACTCCTGAGTCCATTCGTAATTTTGCTGATAAGGTTGGTGTTGCTCGTAGAGATGGTGTAATTGATGTGGCATTATTAGAAAGCTGTATTCGAGAGGATTTAAATAAAAAAGCTTCTCGTGTTAATGCTGTTGTTGATCCAATTAAATTGATTGTCACCAATTATCCTGAAGGTCAAGTTGAGATGGTAGAGGTTGTTAATAATCCTGAGGATGAGTCAAAAGGTAGCAGACAACTGCCATTTTCGAGAGAAGTATATATTGAAAGAGATGATTTCATGGAGGAACCTCCAAAGAAATTTTTCCGCTTGGGACCTGGTCGTGAAGTTCGTTTAAAGGGAGCTTATGCAGTAACTTGTACTGACTTCAAGAAAAATGAAGAAACCGGTGAAATAGAAGAAATCTATTGTACCTATGATCCTGAAACAAAATCAGGAGCAACAACGGTAACCCGTAAAATAAAAGGTATCTTGCATTGGGTATCGGTTGAACATGCGGTTGATGCTGAGGTAAGAATGTATGATAGATTATATAATCATGAGGCTCCGTCGTCACAAAAAGATATGGATCACCTAGATTTTATTAATCCAGATTCATTAAAAGTCATAAAAGCAAAAGTTGAACCTTCTTTAAAAGATGTAAAGTCATTGGATAAGTTTCAATTTCAAAGAGTTGGATACTTTTGTGTAGATAAAGATTCATCTTCAGATAAACTTATTTTCAACAGAACTGTTGCTCTTAAAGATAGTTGGTCAAAGAAAAAGTAAGTATCTTTAAATAAATTGTACAGAAAGGGTGCTTAAATGGCGCCCTTTTTTGTGATATATAGTGAATATTAATAATTTGTAAGTTATTTACAATTGAAGGACAGGCTTGGTAATTGAGTGATATAGTTTTAGTCCGGGAAAAGAAATAAATCTACATTTATACATAAAATATGAACAGTCAAATTGTAAAATCTTATCAAGAGGAAATAGAGTTAAAATATCAACTCTACAATAGTCTCTTTTTATCCTTACAGCTTGAGGCCGTTGAAAAAGCTGGAAATTTAATTCCATTATTATTTCAGTCTTCAATACAAGGTCTGCAGAATGGTGAAGATCCGATTACAATTATTAAAAAGTTTTTTGCAAATCATCAGGGAAAATTATCTGAAGAAGAACAAAATGACTTTTTATTTAAAGTAATACAATATATTGAACGACAAATTGTGTTGATAGATGCTTTAGAGGATGCCGCCTATAATAAAATTCATAGAATTAATGGGGAAAATTCTTATGCTTCAATAAGCGATAGGGTTAAAAAGGAAAATTTAATGACAGAAATGGCAGAGGTCATTAAAGAATTTGGAGTGAGAGTTGTACTTACTGCACATCCAACCCAATTTTATCCTTCTCAGGTATTGGGAATTATTACAGATTTGATGGAAGCTATTAAAAAAGGTGAAGTTGCTGTAATTCGTGATTTGCTGGGACAATTGGGGAAAACCCCGTTTTTTCAAAAGCAAAAGCCATCACCGCTTGATGAAGCTAATCGTTTGACCTTTTATTTGCGCGAAACTTTTTATCCTGCAATAGGACAGATCTTAGATAAAACAGCAGAAGATTATAAAGATGCCTTGGAGCAAAATAACGAGTTTGTATCATTAGGCTTCTGGCCAGGAGGAGATAGGGATGGTAATCCGTTTGTTACAGTTGATACAACCAAACAGGTTGCTGCTCGTTTAAGAAATACCGTTACAAACTGTTATTTCAGAGATGTAAAAGAACTTAAAAGACGTATAACTTTTGCAGGAGTACACGACAAGGTAGTTGAAATAGAAAGCATGCTTAAGTCAGAACTTGAAAATGCAACTGGAAAGGAAAATGTCGACTTAAGTGAGTTTATCAAAAGAATTGACGAGGTGGAATCGTTAATTATAGAAAAGCATCAGGGCCTTTTTGTAGAGAAAGTACAGTCGTTGAAGCGTAAGGTTAATAATTTTGGTTTCTATATGGCGAGTATTGATATTCGTCAGGATAGTAGGATCATTGCTAAAGCATTAAAAGAAGTAATTAAAGCTTATCCTGATATTTTGCCTTCTGGAATTTTTGAGATGAGTGATACAGAACAGATTCAGCTGTTGATGAATGCTAAAGGTGCAGCAGATCCAAATGTGTTTGAAGATGAGGTGGTAAAAGATACTGTAGCATCTTATGGTGTGATTAAAGATATTCAGAAAGCCAATGGACAAAGAGGGGCGCATAGATATATCATCAGCAACTGTAGAGGACCTGTTGATGTAGCACGTGTTTTAGCTATGTTTCGAATATGTGGGTGGGGATATGATGAGCTAACTGTTGATATCGTTCCTTTATTTGAAACTATAGATGATTTAAAGTTTGCAGGGGAAGCCATGCAAACGCTATATATCAATCCCACTTATCGTAAGCATCTTACAAATAGAGGTAACAGACAAACTGTTATGTTAGGTTTCTCTGATGGAACAAAAGATGGTGGATATTTGATGGCTAATTGGGCAATATTTTCAGCAAAAGAAGATATTACGCTTAAATCCAGAGAAAGTGATGTTGAGGTCGTATTTTTTGATGGTCGTGGAGGACCTCCGGCAAGAGGAGGTGGTAATGCGCACCGTTTTTATGCTGCAATGGGCAAAAATATCGAAAGTCGTCAAATTCAAATGACTGTTCAGGGGCAAACAATCAGTTCTCATTACGGTATAAAAGAAGCTGCTGCTCACAACCTGGGTTACCTTTTAACAGCAGGCTTATCAAACAGAATTTATAATAAGCCACAAAATCAAATGGATTCATATCAACATGAATTTATTGCTGAGATGGCAGAGTCAAGTTATAAAAAGTATTTGTCATTAAAGGAGCATCCTCTGTTTGTACCTTATTTGGAGGAAATAAGTACACTGAAATATTATGGTAAAGCCAATATTGGTAGTAGACCTAGTAAAAGAGGAGGTGGTGATAAAATAAACTTTGAGGATTTAAGAGCTATTCCTTTTGTTGGAGCATGGAGTCAATTGAAGCAAAATGTTCCTGGATTTTATGGTCTGGGATCTGCCTTAAAGGAACAAGAAGAAAAAGGTAATTTACAAGCTTGTGTTGATTTGTATAAAGATTCTATATTCTTTAAAACTTTGCTTTCAAACAGTATGCAGAGTATGAGTAAAACAAGCTTTGAGTTAACTCGCTATTTAGAGAAACATGAGAAGTTTGGTGAATTCTGGAAAATCATTTATAAAGAGTTCTTATTAACAAAAGAAATGGTTTTGAAAGTGTCAGGTATGCCTGATTTATTGGATGATAATCCACGAAGTCAGCAAAGTATACGTTTGCGAGAAAAGATTGTACTTCCATTGTTGATTATACAACAGTATGCCTTAATGAAAATTCATGAGGCTCAAGGTGGAGAAAAAGATATGCCTATTGATGTATTTGAAAAAATGGTTATTAGGGCAATGTTTGGTAATATCAATGCAAGTCGTAATTCAGCATAAAAAGTCTCCAGTCTGCAGTCTCTTGGTTTAGTAACTTGGGACTGTAGACTGAGTACTGTGGATACTATCTACTGCCCTAACTCATCGTATTTTAAGAAATCCTGAACTTCAAGAAAGGCCTTTTCCATTCTGAGCATTTTATCAATCATAAAACTAAAAATAGCAGGCCACTGCGCTGGCACCAGATAGTCTCCCTCCATTTCTTTGTAAACACGACAAACTTCTTCACCATGTTCTTTTTCGTAGGCAAAATCCCAAATTAGAGGTTCGCCAAATTCATTTTCAAATATTTTTTTTGTTGCCTCTAACTTTTCATAGATGGTTAATCTTCTGGATTCATATTTAATGTTTATTTCAAGAGCAACAACAATTTTTTCTCTGCCAACATCAAATCTTAGATCAACACCTTTAATGCCAGTTTTTTCTCCAATCCAATCTTTTACACGGCCTCTTTGGCCAGGAATCTTTCTGGTACGATTTCCTAATTTTCTCCAAAATTCGAGTACTAATTCTTTTTTTTCTTCTTTTGAGTACATAGTGTTTTATTCTTCTTTTTTACCAGAATTATATAATGCAAAAAGTAGATACAGGCTGCCTAGTCCAATCAAACTTCCTCCATATATCTCAGCATTTGGATAGGATCCGTGAATCATACCAAATCCTAATACAATACAAATAGCTGCAACAATGCCAAGTTTCTTTTTCATGTTCTTTTTAATTTGCTTCAAGTTTCATTGAAAAATAGACGTATTGTAAATCCTTTTTGTTCAAAAAAAATGCCTGCAATAAATTGCAAGCATCAAATTTATATCTTTAAAATATCTTTTAAAAATTATATCTTACACCAAGTGTTATTCTGTTGTTAGAATAGTTTTTTGTGTCGATAGGTTTTGATTTACTGGTAAAGTCACTTCCATAAGAAGCTATAGTGTTTAATAATTCTAAACCAACAGTCATTTTACCCGAAATAAATACAACACGTGGAGCAAAAGCAATTACTTTTTCAATGTTCGAACCTCTTGTAAAAGAAGTTTCTTCTAAAACAGATTCCTCTTTGGTTCCTAAGTTATTAGTTATACCGCCAAATGCTCCTATCTGAACTTTTTTACCATTAGTGTGGATGTCTGTCCAATAAGAGCTGATATAAATAGGGAGGTATTCTCCTGCAACAGCAACACCATTGTTCGCTTTACTTGCAACACCGCCAATCATCACCATATTGGTCATGCTACCACCATATATTCCTTCGGCTTTAAAAGTTACTGTAGGTGTTTTATAGCGTATCGACAAATTTGCTTGCATACTTGTAGTTGTATTTCCTGTTGCTGCAGGTTTTTGATTTTTAACTCCAAAAGTTGCAGCTACAAATAGGTCTTTCTGAGCACCATATTTTAATTGTAAATTCATTTCAGGAAAATCAGCTTCTTCTACTTGTCTGGCACCTCCTGAATTTGCAAAGTCAGCTTGTGAAAGAGCAATGAATGATAAAGATAAATCCTGACCTGCTTTATAAGTATATCTAATTTGCGGAGCTCTGCAAAGTGGATGTATTGGAGCACCTACAACAAAGTTAACCATACCGGGAAAATTTTCTGGAATAAAAAATGGATGCCAGGATTTTCCAATCAATAATGCTGATTTGTCCCAATCCAGGTTAATAAAAGCATGTCTTAATCTTACAACAAAATCACTTCCATTTCCAGATGTACCCATAAAGTCTCCTTCAATTTTGGCTGAAGTTTTAGCGCCAAAGGCATCCAGTCCTTTAATTTTAGCACCGAACCTTGTTATTCCTGCGCCAAAGTCATATGACTTTTTGCTATCACTAACTTCTTTAGGGTATAAGTAAACATGATTTCTTCGAGATGTAACACTTTCATGTGTATCCATCATCACATCAAAACCTACAAATCCGTACGGCTTAATTGTAATTTTCTGTTCTTCCTGTGCATTTGCATTTAGGGATAGCAAAACAATAAAGCAAAATAGTATTTTTTTCATTTTTAATGATTGATAGTTTCTTGTTTTAAAAATAAAATCGGTTCTTTAAAAAGGTAAAATATTACTCGATTGAACAAAGTCTTATTTTTCTGTTTAATTATGTTACATTAGTCGTTAAAGGCCGCAAAGGTATCTAAAATAATATACATGAAGAAAATTTTAAAATACTTATCAGCTCCCTGTCTTTTTATTTCATTACTAATCATTTTAGCAGCTTCAATGGGAATTGCCACATTTGTAGAAAATGATTTTGGAACAAATGCAGCAAAAGCATTGATCTACAATACGTGGTGGTTTGAGTTTTTGTTTGTTTTTTTAGGAATAAATTTGCTGTTAAATGTCTTAAAACCATATATGTATACCAGAGGTAAACTAGCTATTCTTATTTTTCATTTATCTTTTTTATTTATAGTGGTAGGTGCTGCACTTACTCGGTATGTTGGATACGAGGGTATTATGCATATTAGAGAGGGACAAGCTACAGATGAGTTTTTATCTGCAAAAACATATATTTCAGGAGAAATAATTAATGGAAGAGATAGTGTTTTCTTTGAAAAGGAAGTTTTTATGTCAGAAAAAAGCAAGGATTATTTTGCAGTGAAAACTAATTTATCTCAACATAACGTAACCATCAAGAGTGTTGATTATATTGAACAAACAAACTTTATTCCACAGGAAAGCGAATCAGGAAAACCTTACATTACATTAGTAATTTCAGAAAAGAAATTAGGACGAAAGAATGTAGGTTTGTTTTTAGGAGAAAAAGTGAATGTGGGTGATTATTTAATTTCCTTTGGTAAAGATTCTGTTGCAGATTTTTGTATTTATCCTAAAGACGGAGTGTTGAAATTTAGTTCAATGCATGATGTGTCTATTACTAATATGGCATCTAAACAAAAAGAGGTGTTAGATTTATCTAATCCGCAAGTTTTTAAAGACAGGGTGTTGTATACAACCAATGGTATTCTGATAGTTCAGACTAAGTATCTGGAACATGCCGAACTTATACCAGTAAGAGCTCAGGCTGGAACCCAAGGTGATTTTATGGAAACTGTAGTTTTAGATGTGGATGTGGATGGAGAGAAAGAGCAATTATTTATTAGTGGCAATAGGGGAGCTTTAGGTGAAGTAAAAGAAGTTGAAGTCGGCAATTTTAAAATAACTGCATCCTATGGGGCAAAAGTTTTAAAAACACCGTTTAAATTACACTTAAATGATTTTCAATTGGATAGATATCCTGGTTCAGAGAGTCCTTCTTCGTTTGCAAGTGAAGTTACGTTGCTAGATGAAAAAGAAAGTAAAAAAGAAGATTTTAGAATATTTATGAATAATATCTTAAGCTATAGAGGGTATCGCTTTTATCAATCATATTACGATAAAGATGAAAGAGGTACATTTTTATCTGTAAATAAAGATTACTGGGGGACAACAATTACATATCTGGGATATTTGATAATGGCGATTTTTATGTTGCTGTCATTGGTTGCATCGAAAAGCAGATTTAGATTTTTGGCCAGAAAAATTAAAGATATTCAAATACAGAAAAAGAGTTTAATACTGATAGGGATATTTTTTACCGGAACTTTAATGTTTGGCCAGGATATTAATGATGTATCAAAGATAACTCAGCAGCAAGCTGAAAAATTTGGACAGTTGTGGGTTCAGGATAACGGAGGTAGAATTAAGCCAATGAATTCAATGAATGGTGAGATTCTTAGAAAATTAGTGAAGCATAATACGTTTAAAGGTTATTCTGCGGATTGGGTGGTATTAAATATCTTGGTATATCCTGAATTGTGGGATAATATGCCTATGATAACGGTTAAAGCTGAAAGTATAAAACAAATAATTGGGAATAAAGGAAAAAAAGCTGCTTTCAACCATTTCTTTACAAATGAGGGTACTTATAAGTTAGGTAAAGAGGTGAATATTGCCTATAGAACACGGCCTTCAGATAGAACGAAAGAGCAAAATGATTTAATTAAGATTGATGAGCAGGTCAATGTTTACTATATGGCCAAAACAGGTAAGTTTTTACAATTATTCCCTCTTCCTGATGATAAAAATTCAGAATGGGTCATACCTGGTGAGGAGAGCAATTTATTTTCGAAAGAAGAAGTACTTTTTGTAAGAAGTGTTTTGGGTGAATATCTAAGGGCTTTGAAAAATGGAGAGGATATAGAAGCTTCGAAATATATTAATGCAATTGAAAATTATCAAAAACGTTATGGAGCTGAAGTTTTACCAAGCAAAACAATAAAGAAACTTGAGATTTTATATAATAAGAGTAATATATTTTTAATGGCAGCACCAGTCCTTTTTGTGATAGGTGTAATTCTTATGTTGTTTCAATTTATTTATTTGTTCTTACCACATAAATCTTCCAGGATTGTTAATAAGTCAGGATTGATTTTAACGAGTTTAGGATTTGTTGTTTGTACCGTTGGTTTGGCCATAAGGTGGTATATTTCAGGTCATGCACCTTGGAGTAATAGCTATGAATCCATGTTGTATATAGCTTGGTCCATGTTGTTGGCCGGATTAATCTTTGCAAAAAAATCACCAATAGTATTGTCTGTGGCAGCAGTTTTTTCGGGTATTGTTCTTTTGGTTTCCCATTTAACCTGGATGAATCCAGAAATCACGCCGTTAGTTCCGGTTCTAAAATCATATTGGCTCACTATTCATGTGGCTGTTATTGTAGCAAGTTATGGCTTTTTAGGTTTAGGCGCCTTTTTGGCATTCTTCAATTTGATTTTAATAGGTTTACGAAAGTCAGGAGGCAAGCATTTGGATCTAACTATTATTGAATTAAGTGCAATAATTGAAATGGGGTTAACCATTGGATTGTACTTAATGACGATAGGATCTTTTTTAGGAGGAGTGTGGGCCAATGAATCATGGGGAAGATATTGGGGGTGGGATCCAAAAGAAACATGGTCTTTAGTTACCATTATTGTTTATGCGGTTATATTACATCTAAGGTTTATTCCATCATTAAAAGACGTTGTTACTTTTAATATTGCCTCGGTGTTAGGATTTTTCTCAATCTTAATGACATATCTAGGTGTTAATTATTATTTGGCAGGAATGCATTCCTATGCAAAAGGAGATCCAGTTCCTGTTCCTTCTTTCGTTTATTATTTGATAGTGACTATTTTAGTTGTAATTTTTTATGCATGGTATCATGCTAAAAAATCGCCTGGAAATTTAGAATGGTAGGTTTGTATGTAGTTTCCAAAAATAACAAAAGGGTGTTTATTTAGTGTTGATAATTAAAAATATATTTAAGTATATAAAATGCTGAATATTTGTATTTTTGGATAAAACAGAATAGTGTCAATACAACAGTTTGGGGACCTAGATTGAAATAGTTTAAACCGGGATTGATAAATGAATAGAGAGAGTTTGGGAAACTCGTCCAGGCTTCATGCATTAGAGGCAGAAGTAAAGCACTTGAAAGGGTTGCTTAAAAAAGTGTCTGCGCCTCATAGAGATAGTAAGGGAAGTATAGATAATTGGCTTGAATTCAAATTAAAAGGGTTAATACAGAAAAAGTTAAGTTATGAAGAACTTGTAATCACTATTTTAAAGGAAATTGGGCAGAGTGTTGATATTGACCGGGTTTCAATATATAATCATGATGACACCGTAAACGGCTATCTGGCAAAGTATCAGTGGTGTAATGATCGTTATCAGGAATACTATCCTTCTGATCTGATTATTCAGGATAACGAAAATCCGCTAATAAATCCAACTCACGAAAATGCTTTTACTACATGTTCTTTGAATCAGGATATAGAAAAATCATTAGCGCTTAAGTTTGAAATTTTTCAAGTTCAATCTTTATTAATACTCTCTTATAGTAGTGCTGAAATAGAGAATGGTTTTGTTGTTTTTGAAACATGTGCTTTTAATAGAGAGTGGTATGATTTTGAAATTCATGAGCAAATAGCTAATCTTAAAGTAGTTCTTTCCTATCTAAATACTTATTGGCACAAAAAAAATGAAGAAAAGGATCTTCTTTACAGAGATCTTTTAAATAAGGCTACCCACGTAATAGGTAATGATAAACAAACCAAGAAAGCAATATTTAAAACTTTTGATTTAATTGGTAAAGGGTTACACTTAAATAAAGTGTATTTTGTTCCCAAAACTAGTTTTTCTAATCATCATGAGTTTTATTGGAGTAATGATCCTGACGAAGATGAAAATGGACTAATAGGTTTGGATATTGAAAGACTAATTGGGAATTCTTCTATAGAGTCAGGGTTTATTTTTAATGCTCAGGATCTATCAAAAGAAAATATTGAGGGAATAAGTAATTGTAGCGTTTCAGTAAACACTATTGTGTGCAATAATGATCATCAGGGATGGCTTGTAACGGAATTTAAGCAAAATAAACTTATTGATATTTTCAGATACAAACCTTTTATTGATTCAATTGCTCAGATTGCATCAAGTTTATTTTGTGATCTTTATTTAGAGAGTGAATTAAATACTCGTTGCTTGTATCTGCTCGAAGCAAACCGGGGACTGGCCATAAAAGAGTCCTTTTTAGAAGGAGTTTTAAAAAATGCCCCAGTAGGTATTTTGAAGTTGATAGATGGTACAGTAAAGCTCATTAATGATAAGGTTTGTGAGATATTTGAATTAGGTTCGGAAGAGATCGTTAATAAAACATTACAAGAACTGCTGAATAATTCAGGTTCTCAGCACTTATTAGAGCAGATAAAAAAAGAAAATACAGTAATTAATAAAGTATTTGAAATAAAAGTAGGCCTTTATACTAAAGTACTATCGGTAGTAGGTGCTATTGATTTGTCCAACAAAGATAGCGGGCACATACTTTTTGTTTCAGATGTTTCCTCTCAATTTAATATTGATCAAAAATATAGTGAACTTAAGGATCGGTACGAAAAAATATTAGAAACCTCTATTGATGGAGTAATAATTACCGATGTTAATGCTAATGTAAAATTCATAAATAAATCGGCACGTGAATTACTTAAATACGATCTAGTAGAAGCTAATCATTTGAATTTAGAGTCGTTGTTGTCGCAAGAATTTACTGTGTTTTTTAATGAGATGCATGCGGTTCTTAATTCCGGAAACCTTTATCGAGTGTGTACCTGTTTAAAAAATAAGGATGGGAAAAATTTAAATGTTGATTTATGTGTTAATAAAATACAGATTGATCATAAAGAGCATTATTATTTTACGGTTCATGAAATTTCTTATGCTCAAAGTCAGTATCCATCATTAGTTGCAAGTGAAGAGGAATTTAAACGCTTGGCTCAAAATTCTCCAGATATTATTCTTCGATTGAATCGAGAGCGAAAAATATTATTTTACAATGAAGCACTTATTAATCACTTTTCTTTTTTAAAGGATAAAGATGTTATTGGAAAGTCGCTTACAGAATTGAATGTATACAATGAATTAGTGGGTGCTACCTGGCAAACCAAAGTAGATGATGCGATTAATTTTAATGAAAAAATATCAATGGAGCTCGGCTTTAGTGACGAATCTCTCGATTTATATTTTGATTGGATTATAACTCCTGAATTGAATGATGCAGGTGAGGTAGATTGCTTGTTGGCAATAGGTAGAAGTTTGACAGAGCGTAAAAAGTTCGAAAAACAATTGATGGAGGCTAAGGTTAAGGCTGAGGAATCGGACAAATTAAAATCTTCGTTTCTTGCAAATATGAGCCATGAATTAAGAACTCCATTAAATGCAATTGTTGGTTTCAGTGCTTTGTTAAGGGGAAGTGAAATTTCTGAAGAAGAAAAAGAAGACTATGTTGATGTTATTCATAAAAACTCAGATAGTTTAATGAGTTTGATCAATAATATTATTGATGTAGCTAAAATTGAAAGCGGAAAAATATCTGTTGAAAAAGAAGAGATTGATATACATGAAATTCTGCAATCATTATACAGTGATTTTACGACTAAAGTGGAAATAGAACATAAGGGAAGAGTAAAACTATATCTTTCTATTCCTAAAAATGAAAAATGTATTTTAAATTCAGATCCAATAAGATTAAGACAAATGCTGGTAAATTTAATTGGTAATGCAATTAAATTTACGATTAAGGGCTTTATTGAATTTGGATATGTAAGGGCTGGGGATTTTGTTCGCTTTTTTGTAAAAGATACTGGTATTGGTATATCAGAATCTAAGCAAAGGGTTATATTTCAGCCGTTTAGGAAAGAGGTGGAGTCGAATAATCAAATTTATGGCGGTACAGGAGTCGGGTTGTCAATTTGTGAAAAAATTATTAAGGCTTTAGGGGGTGAAATTGGGTTAAGTTCAGAAAAAGGTGAAGGTTCGGAGTTCTTTTTTACTCATCCAATAGTTAATACAAAAGGAGAAGATGAAAGAAATGTAGTTTCACATAAAACAATAACCATATCAAACCCTGTTTTACCCAAAAATTATTACTGGCCAAATAAATTAATATTGCTGGTTGATGAAAATAGTAGTTCTCATCTACAAATGAGAAAATTCATCGAGAAAACAGGTTTAACTTTAGTTTCTGCCCGTACTGCTGCAGGAGCAAGTAAATTACTAATGAATAGAAAAGATATTCATTTGGTGTTGATGGATTTAAAATTTCCGGACTCAACAGGTCAGGAATTAGTTCAGATAATAAAAAGAATGAATAAATCAATTTCTGTTATTGCGCATTCGGAAAAGGCAATTAATGGTAAGTGTAGTGAGATTTTAAACCAAGGATTTGATGCTTGCATTTCAAAACCTACTCAAAAGGAAGAATTATTAATGGTTATGGATAAGTTTTTGGTAGAAGCAAATAATACTAAATAAAAAATGTGCATCTCTAATTTAATTGAGATACACATCTATAAAATCTAGGAATAGGATTGATTACCTGTTCACCATTGTCATCATTCTCGTTATTTACTGAAAGCATAACTGTAATTTTTGTCTTCTGAATTAATAGATACTTGATATTTACCTCTTGGTAATGCTGAGATATCAAACTTCTTTGAGAATGTTTTGTCAGCAGTAAAAGTTTTACTAAATATTTCTTCAGTGTTAGAGCTAATTGTTACATCAACAGATTTTACTTCAAAAGGAATGTAGCTAACAATTAATGTGTTTTTAACAACACGAGCAAAAGATGTGTTTGCGTTTGAGGCAGAAGCAGCTTGATCGGAATCAGAAACAACTTTGTGGTTTTTTACGATAAATGGTTTTGAGAAATACTCAGTTCCTTTAGCTTTAAGGTTTACAGAATAACTACCATCAGCTAAGTATGAAAAATCTAATACTTTTTGAGTAAATCCAGCTTTGCTAATTACTTCTCTGTGGAAAACTTCTCCATCGGTACCTTCAATAGTTAAAACTGCACTTTTTTCGCTAGAGTTGTTTAATGATAAAACAGAATAGTTAGTATCTAAATAAGGAAAAATTGATACGGCTGGACTTGCAGTTTTTCCTTCACCTTCTCCTGCAAAAGCCGATACCCCTACAGTAAACATTACTCCTAATGCGATGCCTTTAAAAAATTTACTTGTTTTCATAATAAAAAATGTTTTTGTTGATTGTGTAGTCAACTTTTGATAGGTTGACAATGCAAACATATGGATAAATGAAGAAATAGTGGTTAAAATATGGGGGTATAAGGGTGTTGTTTTAAATTTTATTAAGTATTTTTCAAAATGAAGCCAAAAACTAACACACAAGAAATATAAAGTTAACAATAACTTAACATTAGAAGGAGGTGTTAACAAACGGTTCTGTTTTTAACAAATTTGTGTATAAAGCGCGTGTGTTTGTTAAAAATGTAATTAAAAATAAGACGTGTGTTAATATGTGTTTTTAGAATTTTGTGCAGATTGTAAAGATGAAATCCCTACCAGAAATTGTGATTCTAAGTGTTATTGTTTTGTAATGTGGTTTGTTTATTCTTTAGAGAAATGGTGTAGAAATCTGGTCTTAAAAAAAATAAGACTTTGAAGTTTAATTTTATTCTCTACTTAAGACAATACTTCGTTAACGTTTAAGCGGCAATAGTGCCGTAATATAATAGCTCCCTAGCTTTCTTTTGATTTTTAGGCAAGTGTGGGTTAATACCGAACTTGTCAAAAAATAAATTCAATTGTAAAGCATTATGGTTTAGTGTTTTTATGTCTGTCATTGAAAATGATTTTCTGTTTTCTTTGGGTATACTCAACCAATGAACAATCTTAGCAAGATTAATAGCTGTTAGTGATGCATTAAAATGAAAATCTAATTTGTTCTCACTTCTGGCTTGGCAATCATTTAAACCAGTATGTTGCTTTCCATCACGGTAAAGAAATTCGATCTGGAAACGACTTTGGTAAAATTCTAAGATATCAGAGGCATTCATATTAATATCAGTTGAAAAATACAGTTTATGTTTCGGTTTCCCTTTCTTATTGCAATAAAGAACATGCACAACCTTTATATCTCGTTTTAAAGATATAGAATACACAATAGCACTATGGATTACAGTTTGCTCACCCTTTGACACAAGCTTGAAATAGCTCATGTCAATATTTGTGTTATCAACTTTTCCATCATACTTTTTTGGTCTCCCACGTTTACCCGTGCGTTCACCTTGATGTAGGTATCGTAAATTTGCATCATCACTTAGTCTACTTATTAAATGCATGTCGTTCTGTATTACTTGGTCAACAAATGAATGCTTGGCAAACCATGCGTCTGCCACTAAATAGGTTGATATTTCAAGTAATTCAGTTTTTCGGTCTGAAATTATATTTGCATACCAGTCTGAAAGAGATTGTTCTTTATCAACCATGGTTTGGACAGCTTCTAAATGAAATGCTGTATGGTTGTCAATATCTATTGCAGCCAAACCTCCAATTTCGAGTCCCCATTTGGCACGATTTGCACATCCAGACCAAAAATAACCGGCGCCAGGTGTATGCTTTCCGGATTTACTAATATATGAAGGGTCAAAAGCAATAGCATATCGGCCGCTTCCCTGAGAAAGTGTTAATTCTTTGTTGAAAGTTAGAAAGTCGAATGGTTTTTCAAATTGTTGTCGGTATCTTTGTTCCTGACGATTACCAAAGCGACCTAACTGTAAAAAGTTAATGCGCCCTTTTATGCATAAAAATAGGATAAGAGTCTCTGTTACAAACTCTTTCCTCCAACTATTGATATTTGACATTTTTGATAACACGCTCTCTATGTGTGTTTTATAAATATTATTTCCCCTGATAGTCACCTTAATAAAGTTGTCAGAATTCTTTATTAAGATACTGATTATCAGGGATTTAAACGACTTTTAAAACTACTTATTTAACTGATAATCAATATATTATATCATACCTTAACGAACTATTGTAAGAGAAAGGATTATTATTTATATAGAATAAGATTTAGGTTGGAGAAAAATGATGCAAAAAAAATGTGCATCTCTAATTTAATTGAGATACACATCTATAAAATCTAAGAATAGGATTATTTACCTGTTCTCCATTGTTTTCATTCTCATTATTTACTGAATGCATAACTGTAGTTTTTGTCTTCTGAATTAATAGATACTTGATATTCTCCTCTTGGCAATGCTGAAATATCAAATTTCTTTGAGAAAGTTTTGTCAGCAGTAAAGGTTTTAGTAAATATATCATCAGTACTAGAGCTAATTGTTACATCAACAGATTTTACTCCAAAAGGAATGTAGCTTACAATTAATGTATTTTCAACAACGCTTGCAAAAGAAGTGTTTGAGTTTGAAGCAACAGAAGCTTGATCTGAATCAGAAACAACTTTGTGGTTTTTTATCATAAATGGTTTTGAGAAATACTCTGTTCCTTTTGCTTTAAGGTTTACAGAATAACTTCCGTCAGCTAAATAAGAAAAATCTAATACTTTTTGAGTAAATCCAACTTTATTAATTACTTCTCTGTGGAAAACTTCTCCGTCAGTACCTTTAATGATTAAAACTGCACTTTTTTCGCTTGAATTGTTTAATGATAAAACTGAATAGTTAGTATCTAAATAAGGAAAAATAGATATAGCTGGACTAGTAGTTTTTCCTTCACCTTCTCCTGCAAAAGCAGTTACCCCTAAAGCAAACATTACTCCCAATGCGATGCCTTTAAAAAATTTACGTGTTTTCATAATAAAAATGTTTTTGTTATTTGTGTAGTCAACTTTTGATAGGTTGACAATGCAAACATATGGATAAATGAAGAAAGGAGGGTGAAATATGGGGGTGTGAAGGTGTTGTTTTAAATTTTATTAAGTGTTTTTCAAAATGAAGTCAAAAACTAACATATAAGAAATATAAAGTTAACAATAACTTAACATTAGAAGGAGGTGTTAACAAACGGTTCTGTTTTTAACAAATTTGTGTATAAAGCGCGTGTGTTTGTTAAAAATGTAATTTAAAATAAGTAGTGTGTTAATATGTGTTCTTAGAATTTTCCTACAATTGAAAAGATGAAATTCCTGCCAGGAGCACTAATTCCAGAGGCAAAGTTTTTGTAATGTAGGTCGAATATGTTTTCTACTGAAAATTGAAATTGAATATTTTCGCTGATTTTTAATTGGTTCGCCCAATTTATAGTAGTCCATGATGGAAAACCATTTTCTGTTCCTTCATCTTCATTGTCTTCACCATAAGGGGACATATCTTTGAGTGCCTTTTTGCCCTGGTAATATAAATAGAGTTCTGTTTTGTAGTTTTTTGTGTTGTATGATCCTGATATTTTTCCAAATACAGGTGTTATATGACCTAAAGGTTCTTTTATTGATGTAACTTCTCCCTTTGTGTAATTAATGGTAGCATAAATTGATGTATTTGTAAATGGTGAAATATTGATTCCTGCTGAAAACCCTTTAATAGATGCCTTTTGTGCATTAGTATTTGTTACAATAGTATAAATATCACCATCATATAATAGGGTTTCTTGTGAATATGGAGTGTTGTAACTTCTAATAATTGCATCTTTCAACCATGTTTTATATAGCGAGATATTTATTAGTCCCAATTCATCGAAAAATGTTTTAGATACGGAAAGTTCAATGTTATAAGCAAATTCAGGTTTAAGATTTGGATTTGGTAGGCTTATGTCATTATTCTTGGCTCTGATTTTACCATAATCATCAACATTAGGAACTCTATAGCCTGTAGTCAAAATGCCATTAATTTTCCATTGTTTTGTAGGTGTTAAAATAAGACCAAAACTTCCGGACGGAGCAGTGTTTTTGTTATCAAGTTGGTTAATTATAGGTTCAAAATATTTATCTGCCTCGAATTTTGAATTGTAGTGATAGTGGCCTAATCTTAAACCACCATTTAATTGTAATAAAGAATTAATTCTTGACTGATAGCTCAGATAAATGGCATAAGTGTGTACATCCGTACCTCCATTAGGATATCGTGTGGGAGCAGACTCTTTAGTGTTAGATTGTAGATTGTTGTAGTATGCTGTTGAGTTAACATAGTTGTATAGATATTCTAAGCCGTATGTTAATCGATCCTCACTACCAATTTTCTTAGTAAAGTCTATGTTTATACTGAATGCATCAACTTTTTCTGTCTGATTAAGCTTTTCATTAGAATTAAACTTTCTGCTGTGTCTTGATTCTTCAGTATTTTGATACGCAATTGTTGTATGTATAGAATTATAAAAGTGTGTTTGTTTATTATAATAACTATTGGCGGCTAAAAATAATCTTTCCTGAGGACCATAATAGTATTCACTGAATTTTAAAATGTCATGTTTGTAGTCGTTAAGTTGATCGAAGCGACTGATGTCAGAAGAGGTTGAATATTGTCCGTTAACAATGATTTGATGATTGGGATTGAGTTGAAAGCTTAATTTTTGAATAAAATCATATTGGTGATACCTTGTAAATAACTGTTTATTGGGATTTTTATTGGGAATCATATAATCAACCCCATTAATTCTTTTACTATAGTGATACATTTTTCCCCAATTGTAAGGAAAAATATCTTTTCGTCTGTTTTTTCCCATTATTATATTGCCATAATCGCTGTAGGAAAAACTAGAAAATGAAGCAATCTTTTTTCCTCCAATATTTAAATGTAAATTGGATTTTTGGGTATTGATGGCAGTTTGATTTTGAACAAAAGCTCCGCTGTTGATAAGAGTTTTGTTATTTGTTGAAAATACAGGATTTTTTGTGATATAGCTAATAACACCACCAAGAGCATCACTCCCATACATCACCGATGAAGGGCCAAAAAGAATTTCAGTGTTGGCTAAAATATTAGGATCAATAGTAATACTGTTTTGTAAATGTCCACTTCTATAAATGGCATTATTCATTCTAACTCCATCTAAAACAAGAAGTATACGGTTAGCTTCAAAACCTCTCAAATTGGGACTACCTCCACCTCCCTGGCTTTTTTGAATACTCACATAACCGGTTGATGTTAAAATGTCGGCAGCCGTGTTTGCATTGTTGTACTGTATAGTTTTTGGGGCAACGGTTTGTAGAAAGTACGGAATGTTTTTTTTATTTTCTTCAACTCTGTTTGCAGAAACAACAAATTCGTCAAGTGTAAATATTTTGGGGACTAAATAGAATTGATCTTGGTTTCTGTTTTTAGTTGAAATTAATAATAAATTATATGCCGGGTGTTTTAACCATAGGTTGGTTTCCTTAGGGAAAATTGATAGATCGGCAATCCCATTATTATTAGTCGATATGGATATTTGTTCCGCTTCATCAAAAATAACTACATTGGAAACCGGTTGTTGTGTTTCTCGATCATAAATAGTTATGTTCTGTGATTTTAAGGAAAAAAAAGGAAACAGGTAGAATAATAGAAGTATAAATAAAAAAAAATATTGTTTCATTATATGTATTTACTCAGACATTAAGCTTTTTGCAGCTTCGTAAATACCTTCTTTATCAAAGCCACATTCATGCTGTAATTCTGTTTGTGTTCCATGATCAATAAATTGATCAGGAACTCCTAATTTTTTAATGGTAGCATTGTAATTATTTTCTACCATAAACTCAATTACAGCACTCCCAATCCCTCCAATAATTGTTCCATCTTCAATAGTAATCACTTTTTTATGCTTACTAAAAACCTGATGTAACAAATCTTTATCAAGAGGTTTGCAGAATCGTAAATCGTATAGTGCGGCAGAAATATTCTCATGCTTAAGTTTGTGACAAACTTGTAATGCCTTGTTGAAAACAGGACCTAATGTTAAAATGGCAATATCTTCGCCATCTAATAATAACTCTCCTTTTCCTATTTCAATCTGCAGCATTGGGTTTTTCCATTCTGTTGTAGTTCCTATTCCTCTTGGATATCTGATTACAAACGGTCCTTGGTTTGGAAGTTGAGCCGTAAACATCAAGTTTCTAAGTTCATGCTCATTTCTAGGACTGGCAATTATTAAGTTAGGAATAAGTCTGAAAAATGCAAGGTCGTAAACTCCATGATGCGTGGCTCCGTCAGCACCAACAAGACCTCCTCTGTCAAGACAAAACACAACGTTTAATTTTTGAATAGCCACATCGTGTATAACTTGATCATACGCACGTTGCATAAATGATGAGTAGATGTTGCAAAAAGGAACAAGACCGGAGATAGCCATTCCCGCAGAAAATGTTACTGCATGTTGTTCTGCTATACCTACATCAAATGCCCTGTCCGGCATTTTTTCCATCATAATATTTAGAGAACAGCCTGTTGGCATAGCAGGAGTAATACCGACAATCTTATCATTATTTTCCGCAAGTTCAACAATAGTATTGCCAAAAACTTCCTGATATTTAGGAGGCTTTGGTTTTGAGGTAGGAGCCTCTAATTTTTCGCCGGTAACTTTGTCAAACCTGGTTCCGGTAGCATGCCAGGCTGTTTGGTTTTCCTCTGCATACTTAAAACCTTTTCCTTTTTTTGTAATGCAGTGTAAAACTTTTGGTCCGGGAATACTTTTTAAATCATTAAGTACTTTTATCAGGTGGTTGATGTCGTGTCCATCTACAGGACCAAAATATCTGATGTTTAATCCTTCAAATATATTGGTTTGCTTAGTGAGTAGTGATTTAATGCTATTATTTATAGCCGTAATTTTATCTTTTGCGTTAGGACCTGTTATTTTAAGTTTTTCAAGTCCTTTGATAAGTTCGTGCCTTATTTTATTATATGTATGCGATGTTGAAATATCCACAAGGTACTCACTTAATCCTCCAACGTTTGGATCGATGGCCATGTTGTTATCATTAAGAATAATGAGCATGTTAGCCTTAGAGCTGCTAAGATTGTTAAGTCCTTCAAACGCTTGACCGGCAGTCATACTTCCATCTCCAATTATAGCTACGGTCTGCCTGTTAGATTCATTGTTGTGCTTGGCAGCCATAGCAATTCCTAACGCTGCAGAAATAGAAGTAGAAGAGTGACCAACCCCAAAAGCATCATATTCGCTTTCAAAGATGTTAGGGAAACCGCTAATTCCTTTGTATTTTCTATTGGTGTGGAAACGATCTTTTCTTCCTGTAAGAATTTTATGTCCGTAGGCTTGATGACCCACATCCCAAATTAATTTGTCGTATGGGGTATTAAAAACATAATGAAGCGCAACTGTAAGTTCAATAACTCCAAGACTTGCTCCGAAGTGAGCTGGATTACACGAAACAGCATCAATGATAAAGTCCCTAAGTTCCTGACATAATATAGGTAGGTCTTTTTCGTCAATTTTTTTTAAGTCGTCAGGAGTATTAACCTTTTGAAGAAAGCTGTTCCCTTTGTGTTCCATTCTTTTTACCTCGGGTGAAAATTTGTTGGGTGCAAATATAATATATTAGCACGAAACAAACCTAATAAGAGTTTTTATAGTTAAAAAATATAAGCATCTTTGGGCTTATTAAAGTAATCAACACATTTTAATTCAAGTATTAATCATGAGTAATTTTAAAATATTAATTTTTTTAGGACTTGTTTCTGGTTTGTTTTCGTGCGTGCCATTAAAGCAGTTTCAGGAACTTGAGGATAGATATAACTCTAATAAAAATGAATTAAGAAGTCTGAAACAGAATAATGAAGAGCTGGAAGTAACAAATAATGAATTGTCTTCGGAAGTTGAGCGACTTAAAAATGCAATAGAAAAATTGGAAAAAGATACATTAAGGTTAGCACGGAAAGTATGGTCTTTGCAGAATAGAAATAAGGAACTTTCCGGGGCATACAATAGTTATCTTGAAGAGATGTTAAAAAATAATCAGGATAAATCTTCAGGCGATCTGTTAAAACACTTGCAAACATTGCATGAGGAATTGCAAAAAAGAGAAGATGATTTAATTGCAGCCGAAAGAGAATTAGAAGCAAAAAGAGTAGGGCTAGATCAAGCTAAGAGTAATTTGCAGGTAATGGAGAAGGAGTTGGAACAAAGAAATAAACGTCTCTATGAATTGGAAGGTGCTTTGGCTGAGAAAGATTCTTTAATGAATGCTTTAAGAACTACTGTTGCAGATGCTTTAACCGGCTTTAATGATGATGAATTGGCAGTTCATATTAAAAATGGAAAGGTTTATGTTTCCATGGAAGAGAAGTTATTGTTTAGCTCAGGAAGTTATCAGGTAAGTGCTGCAGGAGTTTCTGCATTGAATAAAATTGCAGGCGTTTTAGAGGAAAAGAAAGATATTAATGTATTAGTTGAGGGACATACGGATGACGTTCCATATAAAAGTTCTGTTTTGTTAGATAATTGGGATTTGAGTGTAAAAAGAGCTACATCAGTTACCAGAATTTTATTAAATGGAGGTAGTATTGAACCTTCTAGAATAACAGCTGCAGGAAGAAGTGAGTATGTTCCAATTCAAAAGGGAAAAACTCCGGAAGCAAGAAAGAAAAATAGAAGAACTGAAATTATTTTATCTCCTAACCTTGATCAGATTTTCAACATACTCGAAACCAATTAAGCGTTTAAAGGTATTTATTATATATGTACAAATTTATCTAGGAGCTTGTAGTTTTTATAAGCTCGTGAATTTGTTGTACTTACATTTGTACTATTTCATTAGTGGGTTCAGTAAAATATTGTTCTCTAATAAAGGGTTTCCGCTTGCGGTTAGCATTGAACCAATTAATATATGTAACCTTTCCTGTCCAGAATGTCCAACTGGATTAAAAGAGATTAAAAGAAACAAAGGAAGTATCGCTCTTGATTTGTTTCAAAAAATAATAGATCAAATTTCAAAGCATACATTTTTGGTAAATCTTTATTTTCAAGGTGAACCTTTAATGCATATAAAGTTATTTTCTCTCATAGCTTATGCAAAACAAAAAGGTCTTGTTGTTTCAACTTCTACAAATGCGCAATATATAACACCAACTGTAGCTGAAAAAATTGTTGAATCAGGATTAGATGAAATTATTGTTTCATTGGATGGTATTACGCAGACGGTTTATGAAAAATACCGGGTTGGTGGAGATTTGAATAAAGTGCTTAGTGGAATAAAGAATATAGTAGCTGCAAAACAAAAGTTTAATTCTAAACGTCCTGTTATAAGAACCCAGATGTTGGCTTTTAGTTTTAATGAACATCAAATTAGTGCTTTCAAAAAACAGTCATATGACTTAGGAGTAGACATTGCTGATGTTAAAACTGCTCAAATATATGATGTTGATAATAAAAGAGACCTATTGCCACAATCTGAAATGTTAACAAGGTATAGTGATGATAATCACAATTCAATAAGTTTAAAAGGAAAAATAAAAAATAGCTGTTGGAAACATTGGTCTTCAATGGTTATTACCTGGGATGGAGATGTTGTTCCTTGTTGTTTTGATAAGGATGCGCATTTTAAAATGGGGAATATTCAGGATGATTCATTGAACTCTATTTGGAATAGTACCAGATTTAATAATTTTAGAAAAACTATTTTGCAGCAACAGAAAAGTATTGATATGTGCAATAATTGTCCTTTAAGTAGGGGCTAGGGGTTAGTAAAGTAGACTTTATTTATTATGATTGCTTAAAATGCCATAATTGTTAATAAGTTTTGGATAGATTTTACGTTTTTTTTGACTAAAAATCAAGAAGTTTAAGTTGAAAATCCTAATTTTAGGTTTTAGAATAAACCTCACAGCAGCAGGAATAAAAATTTCCTGTTATAATGTATGATTAAGAAAGAACGAAGTCGAACACTCCGAAAGATAGATATATGTGTAAGGAGAAGGTTAGGTCCTACATCCTTACCTTCCGGGAATGGTTTCCTTTATTGGAGAGAGCGAATCTTTCATTGTTTTATCATCGCTTTAATTTCTGTAGGTCTTCTTTCTTATTTATATTATACCATTTCCTTTTTGCAAGATGAAAAATATATTTCTGCAATATTTAGTTCCGTTATATTTATATCAACTCTTTTTGTTTCTATAGTACGTACTTTGCCTTTAAAAATAAGAGCATCCTGGGTGTTAACCTGTATTTATTTATTGGGTGGTTATTTATTTGTTATTAAAGGTCCCGATTCGTTAGGTCTGGTATTGTTATTAGCATATTCAATATTGTCGGCTATTTTGTTGGGCTACAAATCAAGTGTGTATTCAGTTGTATTTAACATTTTGTTGCTAGGAATTGCTTTTGTATTGCATTACACATCTCTTATAACCAATGAGCTATTGATTAATTTAAATATTGGAACTTACTTGAATTTAATAGCTCTTTTTGTTGTTGCAAATATAATTACGCTATTTCCGTTAGTTTCATTTATTAATGGAATGACATTTAGTTTTGAAAAGGAACTTAGATATAAGAATATTTTAAGTAAAGAACGTGAAAAACTAATGCGTGCAAAGATAAAGGCAGAGGAGTCTGATGTTCTGAAAACATCATTTCTGTCTAATATGTCTCACGAAATTCGAACTCCTATGAATGCCATTCTGGGGTTTAGTAATTTATTATCGCATAAAGAAATTAGTAGTAGCGAAAAAGAAGAATTTGTTAACTTGATTAGGATCAATGGTAAAAACTTATTGACTCTTGTTGAGGATATCATAGATATTTCTAAGATTGACAGTGGACAGTTGCAGGTTAAAAACAGTCCGGTTTGTTTGCACGAAATCCTAAAAGAGGTTTATAATTCTTTTTGGGATGATATAAAGCGTAGAGGTCAGTTGAATATTAAACTTTATTTAAATGAAGGTATTTCTGATAAGAAAACAATGATTCTGACTGATGCCTTTCGTTTACGACAAGTATTGATAAATCTAGTAGGAAATGGAATAAAGTTTACAGATAGAGGTTTTGTAGAGTTTGGCTACGAATTAAAAAATGAGGAGGTACTTCAGTTTTATATTAAGGATACTGGAATAGGTCTTCCCAAAGGAAAAGAGCAGGAAGTATTTGAACGCTTTTCAAAGTTTTCAAATGATAAACAAAAAATGTTATACGGCGGAACGGGTATTGGGTTATCAATAGCAAGAGATGTTGTATCATTGATGGGAGGTAAAATATGGGTAGAATCAGAAGAAAAAGTTGGAAGTACATTCTATTTTACAATCCCTTATCATAAAGTATCTAATGTAGCGATTAAGCCAGAGGATGAAATGCCAGTGACAAAGTATAATTGGGAAGGAAAGACCTTTTTGGTAGCAGAAGATGAGGAGGATAATTTCAGATATCTTGAGGTTGCTTTATCTATTTCAAATGCTAGTTTAATCTGGGCTCGAAATGGGGCGGAGGCTGTAGATATATTTAACAGGATTAATGATATTGACTTGGTTTTAATGGATATCAAAATGCCTGAAATGGATGGGTACTCAGCAACAAGAGAAATCAAATTAAAAAATAACAATGTGCCAGTAATCGCTCAAACAGCTTATGCTATGAGTGAAGAAAAGGAAAAGTCGCGATTGGCTGGTTGTGATGATTATATTGCTAAACCTATAAATTATAGCGACTTACTTAAGGTAATACATAAGCATGTACCAGGTACAAATGGACAATAAAAAAGAGGTTGCATCTTATAGCTAACCTCTCTTCTGTGTTTTTTAGGGATGTATTTTTCTATATAGTTAAGATATCTTTCTCTTTTTTAGCGATGTGTTCATCAACTATATTAGAATATTTATCTGTAAGTTTTTGAACTTCAGTTTCAGCATCTTTTTCAATGTCTTCAGCAAGTCCATCTTTTTTCATCTTTTTCAGTTCTTCGTTGCTGTCTCTTCTAACGTTGCGAATACTAATTCTTGCATCTTCAGCTTCTTTTTTCGCTTGTTTTACAAGGTCCTTACGTCTTTCTTCGGTCAAAGGAGGAACGTTAATTCGAACAATTTCACCATTGTTTTCAGGATTGAAACCTAAGTTTGCAACCATAATAGCTTTTTCAATAGGTTGAATCATAGCTTTTTCCCATGGCTGGATAGCAATGGTTCTCGGATCAGGAGTGTTAACATTAGCAACTTGTTGTAAAGGAGTCATTGAACCATAGTAATCAACCATAACTCCATCAAGCATACCAGGGCTTGCCTTTCCTGCTCTGATTTTAATCAATTCATGTTCAAGATGGGTAATCGCTTTATCCATCTTTTCTTGAGCCATTTCAAGTAATATTTCTATTTCCTCTGTCATAACAAACGAATTTCAATGCAATTTAACTTATGTTAAGGTAACATATTTTCACATGCAAAAGTATAAAACTTTACTATATTATGAAAGTAGTATCATTTGATGCTTTTTTATGTTTCAATTGATGTATTAAAATGCAATAGTTTTATTACGCCACTTTATTTAGCCTTTATTAAAAATTAACTATTATTTACTTTCCGAAGTGTGGCTTATAGAGCTTCTTTTAATAGTTATCAAATGTTAAAAACTGTTCTAAAATAATTAACAATATTTTTAAATTCGATTTTCCCATATCTATTTATTCAAATTGCTTGATATTGCATTCTTTTATTTGGTTGATATTTAGAATTGTATGTACTTTTTCTTAGACGGATTTTAAATAAAGATTTTTTTCTTTATTCTTATTGCAAAACACCGTGAACACACTACCTTTGCAATTCAATTTTTTGAAAATATATATTTAGAGATTTAATATTTAACTTTATGAGTAATCTATTTTGTTCCTCGATTGGAAGAAAGCTTGTGATGAGTTTGTCAGGGCTTTTCTTGATTATCTTTTTGATAGTCCATCTTTCAGTTAACTTAATGTTATTAGTTCCAGATGGTGGAGAAACTTTTAATATCGCAGCTAATTTTATGGCGCTGCCAGTTATAAAGTACGGTCTTCAGCCTGTTCTTGCTTTAGGTTTTATCGTGCACATTGTTTTTGCAGCAATGTTAACAGCACAAAATAATAAAGCACGTGGACATAACAAGTATGCATCAGGTAACAGTACTAAAGAAGTAATGTGGGCTTCTAAGAACATGTTCGTTTTAGGTATTGTTGTTGTTGCTTTTTTAGCTGTACACATTCTTGACTATTTTGTGCCATTGCAAATTACCCATGGTGCAAAAGAAGTAACTATTGGTGGTGCTACTATGCACGATACTTATAGTTTAGTGAAAGAAACGCTACAGAATCCGATTAAAGTTATTCTTTATGTTATCGGATCTTTAGGGTTAGCGCTTCACCTTACTCATGGATTTTGGTCAGCATTCCAAACTTTAGGTGCTAGTAATAGTATTTGGCGTAAGCGTTGGACTGTAATCGGAACTATTTTCGCGTGGGTTGTAAGCCTTGGTTTTTGTGTCATCGCGATTACAATGTTTTTATCTTAATCCTTTAATTTTTTAAGAAATGAAGTTAGATTCTAAGATTCCAGAAGGGCCATTGGCCGAAAAATGGACCAATTATAAAAATCACCAAAAATTGGTGAACCCAGCAAATAAGCGAAACCTTGATATTATTGTTGTAGGAACAGGTTTGGCAGGAGCTTCTGCTGCTGCTTCTTTTGGTGAAATGGGTTTTAAAGTAAAAAACTTTACTATTCAGGATTCACCTCGTCGTGCTCACTCTATTGCTGCACAAGGGGGGATCAATGCTGCTAAAAACTATCCTAACGATGGAGACTCAATCTATCGTTTATTTTATGATACAGTAAAAGGTGGTGACTACCGTGCTCGTGAAGCTAATGTTTATCGTTTGGCTTCTGTAAGTAACGATATTATCGACCAATGTGTTGCTCAAGGCGTACCTTTTGCTCGTGAATACGGAGGTTTATTAGATAACCGTTCTTTTGGTGGAGCACAGGTTAGTCGTACTTTTTATGCAAAAGGACAAACTGGACAACAGTTATTAATTGGTGCTTACCAGGCTTTAATGCGTCAGGTAAATGCAGGTACTGTTGATATGTATACACGTACTGAAATTGTTGACATTGTAATGGTTGATGGTAAAGCTCGTGGAGTTATTGCTCGTGACTTGGTAACAGGAGAATTTTCGCGTCATTTTGGTCATGCAGTTGTGTTAGCAACAGGAGGTTACGGAAATACATTCTTCCTTTCAACAAATGCAATGGGATCAAATGGTTCTGCTGCAATTAAAGCTTTTGAAAAAGGAGCTGTATTTGCAAACCCTTGTTTTGCTCAGATTCATCCAACTTGTATTCCAGTTCACGGTGAATTCCAATCTAAATTAACTTTGATGTCTGAGTCTTTACGTAACGATGGTCGTATCTGGGTTCCTAAAAAGAAAGAAGATGCAGAAGCGATCCGCGCAGGAAAGAAGAAGCCAACTGACATTAAAGATGAAGATAGAGATTACTACTTAGAAAGAAGATATCCTGCATTTGGTAACTTAGTACCTCGTGACGTTGCTTCACGTGCAGCAAAAGAAAGATGCGATGCAGGTTATGGTGTTGGAGCTACAGGTTTAGCTGTATATCTTGATTTTAAATCAGCAATTGAGCGTTTAGGAGAAGATACTATCCGTGCACGTTACGGAAACTTATTCCAAATGTATGAAAAGATTGTTGATGACAATCCATATGAAACACCAATGATGATCTATCCTGCTATTCACTACACAATGGGTGGTATCTGGGTTGATTATGAATTACAAACAACTGTTCCCGGATTATTTGCAGCAGGTGAGGCTAACTTCTCTGATCACGGTGCTAACCGTCTTGGAGCATCTGCTTTAATGCAAGGTTTAGCTGATGGTTATTTCGTATTACCATACACTATCCAAAATTATCTTGCAGATGATATTCGAACACCACGTATGACAGGTGAAGAAAAAGAATTTGTTGAGGCAGAAAAAGCTGCTAAAGATAAGTTTACAAAATTATTAGCTATTAAAGGAAAACGTTCAGTTGATAGTATCCACAAAGAATTAGGATTAGTAATGTGGGATTTTGTAGGTATGGCTCGTAACAAGCAAGGTCTTGAAGAGGCAATCGAAAAAATCGCTGCTATCAAAAAAGAATTCTGGTCGAATGTTAAGATTCCTGGATCAGGAGAAGGAATGAATGTTGAGCTTGAAAAAGCTTCTCGTTTAGCTGACTTTATTACTATTGGAGACTTAATGGCTCGCGATGCTTTACACCGTGAAGAGTCTTGTGGTGGTCACTTCCGCGAAGAGTATCAGACTGAAGAAGGTGAAGCACAACGTCAGGATGATAAATTTACTTACACTGGATGTTGGGAATATCAAGGTGAAGATAAAGCACCTATCATGCATAAAGAAGACCTTAAATTTGATGTGGTTAAAGTTGCACAACGTAACTATAAATAATCTTGTAGGTCATTAATGTTCATAAGTTAAACAGAGAAAAATGGAAAATAATATAAATTTGACTCTTAAAGTTTGGCGTCAGAACGGGCCACAAGACAAGGGTCGTTTTGAAACATACAAACTTGATAGTGTTTCTACAGAAAGTTCATTTCTTGAAATGATGGACCTTCTTAATGAGCAATTAATTGGTGAAGGTAAAGAGCCAGTTGCATTTGATCACGATTGTCGTGAAGGTATTTGTGGTATGTGTTCTTTATATATTAATGGTCGTCCTCATGGGCCTGATGATGATGTAACTACTTGTCAGTTACACATGCGTAAGTTTAAAAATGGAGAGACTATTACGATTGAACCTTGGAGATCTGCAGGATTCCCTGTAATTAAAGATTTAATTGTAAACCGTAATGCTTTCGATCAAATTATTGCTGCAGGTGGTTATACTTCAGTAAGTACTGGTGGTGTACCTGATGCTAATGCGATTCCAATTCCAAAACCTGATGCTGACGAAGCTATGGATGCTGCTTCTTGTATTGGTTGTGGAGCTTGTGTTGCAACATGTAAAAATGGTTCTGCAATGTTATTTGTTTCTGCTAAAGTGAGTCACTTAGCTCTTTTACCACAAGGTAAAGTTGAGGCTGCTCGCAGAGCAAAAGCAATGGTAAGTAAAATGGATGAGCTTGGTTTTGGTAACTGTACTAATACAGGTGCTTGTGAAGTAGAGTGTCCTAAGGGAGTGTCTATTTCAAACATCGCTCGATTAAATAGAGAATTCTTAAAAGCTAAATTAGCTGACTAAGTTTTTGATTCTTGCTAAAAAAAAAGAGGTTGTCATTAGACAACCTCTTTTTTTTGTTTATTATTTATTTTTAAAGAAGTATTCTTGATTAATGTATACAGCCTTATTGTTTATTGTAAAGTGTCCTTGCGGCGAATTTTAATCTTCATAGCTCCTTCAATAGGTTCTTCTGATACTAAAATTAAATAACCACCGCCTCCGGCTCCGGCAAGTTTCCAAGCTATTGCCTTATCTTTATATTGATCAATTTCGGAAGTGATTTTGTCATTGAGCATTGCTGGAAACATTTTAGTTTGTGCATGAAATGAAGCCAGAAATCCGTCAGCAAATTTCTTAAGATCTTTTTCGTTTATAGCTTCCCATACCTTTTCTGATGCTTGAGATAATTGCTGGACATTTTCTTTTGTTATATAAGTTTCTTTTAATAAATCTAAATGGTTCTCACGAGGCCATAACAGTACCATGTATATATGGTCCTCTAACCAAGTGAGGATATCTTCAGAATGTACAGATTCAAAACTTTTTGGCCAATACTCATTATCGTAATAGTGGCGAACAACACCTGGCATACATATTCCTATAGCATCTTGTGCTCCTGAAATAATTTTTGATCCAGGCGTGTTTTCAAACTTAAATAGAATTTCTGCAAGTTTCTCAGGCTTTCCTAAAGGTAAATGATATGGCCATATTTTTTTTGCGGCATTACGCGTTGAAGTAGACATACCACATCTTTCATTGTATTCAATTATTGGCTCAAGAGACACAGTGATAGCCCATCCTGGATGAAATTTAGATACATAAGGTTGATCAATCCAAGTTCCTGCTAAATCAATTCGATAAGGTAATGTGCAATTGTCATTTGATCGTATTGCCGTAGTTGATCTTTCAGGCAGACCAGCATCAGGAATACGCTTTAATATTTTCAGATCGATATTTAAAGCTTTGCAAAGCTCTTTTTTTGCAGGGGAATATCCATCTTCATTCACAACAAAATAGTCAGGTCTTAATTCGTGTAACTCTTGTTCAAAATCTAAAATACCAGAACCTTTATTTACGAAAGCTTTAGTAATGTGTTTTAAAGAGTTTAACATGTAAAGTCTCTCTTGTTCCGAATTAATCGTTTTTCTGCCTTTTAATTCTTCTATTGTTTGATCAGAGCCAATACCAACATATACATTGCCATATTTAGAAGCTTCTTTAAAAAAGGCAACATGACCACTATGAAGCATATCAAAACATCCTGAGACAAAAACTTTTTTTTCCATTTAATTTATTTTTGATGCAATTATCTAAGTTTTTAAAAATTAGCTTAAGTGAGTAGTATTCAAATCGATATAAAAATAATTATTCATTAGTATTAATAAAATGAATATCGAAATCAAAAAAAACACGTAGTAAATGTAATTTTTATTTTTCACATAAATATTTTTGAAACATTATGTTTGTTTTTCTTCTTTAATGGATATCTACTCATATTATTTGTGAATGCAGATCTTTTATCCAATTCAAGTAAATGCAAAAAGCTATTGATACTTGTACAGATGCATATGCATATGTATTAGAAAAAAAGGTCGAATAGAAGAATCTATTCATTTTTTAATAGAAGCTGCAATTGATGATATTAAGATAGCGAATAAAGAACATGTAGCCTTAATTAATTAGCCTATATTTTATTTGAAAATGGAGATATTCTAAGATCTAGTGATTATTTGAAATTGACATGAAAAGATGATGATGAGTATGGTGTTATACTGCGAAAATTTCTAATATCACAAATGCAGCCATTTATAGAATCCGCAAAACTTAATTTAGCATAGAGTGTGAAGACTAAAATTAAAAGCTATGCTATATTAATTACTTTATTATTTTTGGTTATAGCTGTGATTTTATTTTTGTGAAGATCAGACAGTTTAACAAAATTATAACGGCTAGTAACGAAGCTAACGCATCAAATGAGACTTTGACAACTACAAATAATCAACTACGTGAAGTAAATTTTATTAAAGAAGAGAATATTGGTTACTTTTTTAACGTTACAACTGAGTATGTTGATAAGTTAGAAGAATTTAAGCAATCAATAGAAAACAAATTACATTCAAATAAAGTTAATGGAATCGGACAGGTGGTAAAAAAAACTAAATGTTAAAAATGAAAGAGAAGCAATGTATAGCTCATTTGATCTAACTTTTTTAAAGATATTTCCTGATTTCATAGAATGTTTTAATAATCTGTTAGAAACAAGGTTTCAGATTGTAATTATGTAAGAAAACTGCTTAAATACAGATTTGCGCATTTTTGCTTTAATGCGTTTGGGAATTCCATATAGCAATGCTTCATAGTATGATAATTTTCCTAATTGTAGTTATGTAGTATGATGGATTACAAATGACGAGGATCACATCTGGGGTACTACTCTTCAGGATTTAGTTAAAGGGCTAAGAGGTAATTTAGCAGCTATTAAAAGATCGCTGGAGAATGAAGAAGTATTGGTTTTTGTAAATACAAGAAATTCAAACATTTCTTATTCAATTCCTTCATCGCTCTAAAATAAAGGATGGACTGATTTTTATCTCATAAAACAGTTCAACTAGGGGAAATATTATTCTTGCATGCTTTCGAAAATATAGTGTTAACAAAATAATAGCTATAGCTATATTTTTGATTTAGTTTAAGTGTAATGACTTATTGGTATAAAAATTATAAAATTCGTAAATTTAGTAAATAGCATATTTACAAATAGCAATTATATGAAACAGATTTTAACTTGCATGTTGTTCATAGGGATAATATTAACCTCTTGTGAACAAAAAAATAAAAACGGAATAATAGGTCCTGAAACGGCAATTTTTTATCCCGAAAATTTTAATTCAGGGCAGTTGTTACCTTCTTTTGCACTGTTAAAAGAACCTGTTGTTTCAAACAATATTACTGATGCCTGGAAAATAATACCAGAATATTCAATAACTAAAGATAGTTTGAACTTGATCTCTATACAAATTGATGAAAATGTGGATTTGTATGGAACCGGAGAAGTATTTGGGGACTTAAATAGGACCGATAAAGAAGTTACGCTTTGGAATACGGATAACTATGCTTACAATAAAGATGAAGGCAAAAGGTTATATCAATCTCATCCATGGATTTTAGGAGTAAGGGCTGATGGTACATCATTTGGTATTTTAGTTGATAATACTTGGAAGCAATTTTTTCAATTAAGTAATCCAATTGAAATTACTACAGAAGGCCCGGCTCCAAGAGTAATTGTAATAGAAAAAGAATCACCTCAGGAAGTAATTAAAACTTTGGCTCAACTAACAGGAACCATGGAAATGCCTCCATTGTGGGCTTTAGGTTTTCAGCAATGTCGTTATTCGTATTTTCCTGATACCCGGGTAAAAGAAATAGCAAATGAGTATCGTAATAGAGAAATTCCTTGTGACGTAATATGGATGGATATTGATTATATGCAGAATTATAAAATTTTTACTTTTGATAGTGTTGCTTTTTCGAATCCTCAAAATGTTAATGATTATTTACATGATCAGGATTTTAAATCTGTATGGATGATTGATCCGGGAGTGAAAAAAGAGGAGGGTTATCCTGTTTATGACCAAGGAACTGCAGGTGATCATTGGGTTAAATCAACAGATCAAAAAGATTTTGTGGGAAGTGTTTGGCCTGGCCCATGTGTATTCCCTGATTATACAAGACCTGAAACCTGTGAATGGTGGGGTAGTTTATATAAAGATTTTATGGCAACAGGTGTTGATGGGGTTTGGAATGATATGAATGAACCATCAGTTTTTGATGGGCCTGACGGAACAATGCCTGAGGATAATTGGCATAGAGGTGGTGGTTTCTTACCTGCAGGTTCGCACTTAAGGTATCATAATGTTTATGGCATGATGATGGTGAATGCAAGTAGAGAAGGAATTTTAAAGGTTAATCCAAATAAGCGACCTTTTGTACTTTCTCGATCTAATTATTTAGGAGGACAACGTTATGCTGCTACCTGGACTGGGGATAATGCCTCAACGTGGGAGCATATGAAAATGGCAACACCTATGATCTTAAACCTTGGTTTATCAGGTCAGCCATTTTCAGGACCGGATATAGGTGGTTTTAAGGGAGATGGTAATCCAGAACTTATTGCGAATTGGATGGCTGTTGGAGCATTCTATCCGTTTAGTCGTAATCATACCGAAAATAATTCTATTGATCAGGAGCCATGGGCATTTGGACAGAAAGTTGAGGCTGTTTCCAGAGTAGCTTTGGAAAGAAGATATCGTTTGATGCCATATTTGTATACCTTATTCCATGAAGCATCTTTAAATGGTTTACCTGTTATGCGACCTGTATTTTTTGCTGATACAAAAGATTCTAATTTAAGAGATGAACAAGAAGCATTCTTGCTAGGTGATGATTTGTTAGTAGTACCACAATATGCTAAAAATCCTTCGTTACCCCACGGTATTTGGAAAACCATTCAATTATTAGATGGGGATAGAGAAAATGATGGTTACCAAGCAGAATTAAAGCAAAGAGGTGGATCTATTTTGCCATTAACAAAAGTGATGCAATCAACAGTAGAATATAGAACTGACAGTTTAACTATATTAGTATCACTTGATAAAGAAGGTAAAGCAAAAGGACAGTTGTATATGGATGCTGGAGATGGTTTTAGCTATAAAAAAGGTGAATATGCAATTGATGAGTTTAGTGCTATTTTGGCAGCAACAAACGAGGTTATTGTTAATATTAGTCAAAATGAAGGTTCTTTGAAAAGTAAAGCTCGTTATTACAAAGTAGGACTTGTGTCAGACAATGGAATTAAATTTTCAGATTGGGAAAATGATGGTTTGATTAGAGTTGATTTTAAAAAGTAGTTTATTTTCATAAAATAGAATTAATACTTATGTTGAGACTGGTTTAATTAGTAAAATATTAGGTCAGTCTTTTAATTTTGTATCCATTACGTTTAATGTTAAAAAAATATGCTTTTTGTGTTTCTGCAGATTATCAGGATGTTATTCAGGATGTTATAAAAATGAGCTTTTGATGATTTGAAGACTTTATTAAATATTTTGTAAAATTGTTATTTGTTGGTTTGTAGTTAGTTATAATTTTTTCTAATTTCGATGCGAATGCTTTACTTCAAAAATATTATTGATGCCCTACAGACGACTTCCAAATACAGATCAGGCTCGATTGCGTGCATTGAAAGCAGCACTGGATCAAGGTAGATTAAAATATCCATACGATTTGGCATATCCACAACAGCTATACCACGATATCCAATCAATTTTACCTCAGTTTGAACAAGCTGTATCTCAATATAATTTTAGTAAGGAGCGTCAGGCGAAGTACGGAAAGTTATTATCTGATCAATTTAAAGAATCTCGTATTTATGTATCGCACTTTGTGCAGGTTTTAAACTTTTGTATAATCAGAAAAGAATTAAAACCTGAAGTACGAGAGGAATTTGGATTAAGTATTGAAGACAAAGCGGTTCCTGAATTAGGGACTGAGCAACAATTAATACATTGGGGTAAAAAAGTAATTACAGGTGAGGAGTCGAGAATGATGAAAGGTGGGACAAGGATTTATAATCCATCAATCGCAATGGTTAAAGTTAAGTATGAAAAATTTATAGAATACTACAATAATCATAAAAACCTGCAAAATACAACTCAAAAAATGCATGAAAAGGTTACAAGCATGAGGGATGTTGTAGATAATTTGATTCTAAAAGTATGGAATGGTATTGAAGAAAACTTCAATGATCTTTCCGGTGATGACAAAAGAAATGCCTGCTCAAACTATGGCATAGTTTACATGTACCGAAAAGATGAAAAACCAATGGAATCCTAATTAAGGATTAAATTCTGCTTTTTTCGTAAGTAAAATAAAATGATACCCACACCCAGAATACTTAATAATACAAGTAATAAATTAGGTAATTCAGTTTGCGCTTCCATGGGATTTCCATGTATTTCATTGTTGCTTTGAGATAAGTTGTATAGAATAAAGGCTACAAAGTTATTGATAAAGTGAGCAGTAATAGATAACCAAATACTTTTACCATAAACAACCAGATATCCGAAAATAATACCTAAAAAAAAGCGTGGTAAAAACCCAAAGAATTGCATGTGCATTGCGCTGAATAAAAAAGCGGTAATCAAAATAGAAATATGATAATTTTTTGTCAACGTAGTTATTAATTTTTGTAAGGCTCCTCTAAATAATAGTTCCTCACCTATTGCTGGAATAATTGCAATAATAAAGATGTTTAATACAACTAGCATCCAACCAGATGTATCCAAAAATATTTTTGTAAGCTCTAAAGCTTGGTTTTCTTTCATTTTCATCCATTCTTCAATGTGTTGTAAATATGAAGGAAATGGGATGTTGTAATTGAGATATCCTAAAAAGCTTACAAAAGGTTGAGCTATGAGTATAATTAAAATGGTCAGTGCAATAAACTTGTAACCAGGATTTATCAGTCGAAGCCAAATAAAAGGTTTGTCTTGCGAAATTACGGCAAAAAATATTGGGGGAATAACAAATAGAGCAAGACTTTGAATAATCTGAAAATATCTGGCAAATCCTGGATTATTTGCTATTTCATGTGCGTTGTTAATAATTTCAGTATCCCATATGAATGATCCGATGAATGTTGCAGTTATACTAAGGAGTAGCCAAGTTGTAAGAGTTACTATGAATAGTAATATAATTTGACTGAAACTGGATATGCTATTGAATCGAACCATGAAATTTGATTTTTGCCGAATATAAAAAATCAAATTAACTAATTGGCTATTATAAAAAATAAAACCCCATTGATAAAAAGATCGATGGGGTTTTGGAAACTATATAAAATGTTCTAAGCCAATTTTTGTGAGATTAACTTTTCTCTTAATTGTGATTTTAAGTTTTTTCTTAAATTATAGGATTTTGCTTCTTTACCTTTATATTCCTTCTTTGAATTAGATTCATTAATTTTTGGGTAATTTAAAAAGGTTTCGTAAAACTTAACCTGTTCAAAATAATTAAGCTTCACCTTGGTAGGTGAGGTTAAATAAATTTTAAGCCAAAAATTAATCGGTTTGTTAATGTTTAATACTTGTAATCCTTTTATTTTATAGAAATAATCAAGTATCATATCATCACTTAGTCTTTTACTTGTAACATTATGAATGGTTTCGAGTACATTCTCCTTTGTTTCATTAGGATTGCTAAACAAGATTTTCTCCATCTTGGGAATAGCTCTTTTTTCTGCAATTAATCTTAAGATCGGCTTATATAAATAGATTAATGATAGCAAAAATAAAAAAGTTAATGCAATAATTATATAGGTCATCTCTCCCTGTTTTGTAAATTCAACATCTCCAATAATCACTCTTCTTCTTCCTCGTGTTTTTACTCCTGTTTACCCTGTTCTTGGATAAAAGGTTTTAAATAATTGACGAACTAACCTTATAACGAAACGAATTGTAAAAATGTTACAATGAAAAGCATTAAGAGAATTAAAAATCAGATGAAAAGTTAATGACTAAATTTTTAATTATAGGCTATTTCTGGAGTTTGTAAAATGCTTTTTTTATTACGTCTAAGTTTAAATTCCCCTGTGAGATAAAAATATGGTTGTTTGAATGAAATTTAGCAAGGTACTCTTGTTCAGTTTGGCCAGGAGTTGGAACAAGTAAGGCTCTTTTTTTTAAGTACTCTAAGTCCATTATTGAGGAATATCCCGATCTGCAGATGATTAGTTTAGAGTTTAATAATACTTCCTTTAATTCAGAGGAAGGTAGATGGGGTACTATTTTGAAGTTGTTCTTCAGGAGTGTTTTAAGTTGGTTTGGTTTACCTTGTACTATTAATGTTTTATATTCACTATTTTGTAATATGTTAATTATACATGTCTCAAAATCCGTTCTAGCAGGTTCTGGTCCTGATAAAACCACTACAATATCGTAATTTTCTGAAGATCTATTCTTGCTGTTTGTAAACGAAAATCTTGATTTGGGACCAATAAATTTTAGACTTGATTCGTGTTTGTATTTATGGCTTAAATCTCCGCTAAGGTTGTTTGATTCATTAGCATAGTCTGGAATCCAGCATTCATCGTATTTGTTGATAAATGTTTTTATAATTGTATGTATCATTCCTTCAAACAAAATAAAAGGTTTGGGTAGTTTAACCATCGGTTGATGTGTAATAAATATAGAATGTACTTTTTTATTCCACAAACCATACCTATTGTCAGAAATGATTACATCAATATTTTCTTCTTTAAGAATTCGTTTAATTTTCCAATGCTCATAAACAATGCGATAAGCTAGTGGAGGTATAATCTTTATTAAATTAAAAATTGAACCTTCTGAGTAAAATTGAATTGATATGTCGTTTAGGATGATTGTTTTGATTTCAGGAAAAGCAGCGATTAAACATTTTAATGCATCTCCATCTCCGCAAAGAATAACGTTATGGCCTTGAATTTTTAACTCATGAATAATAGGCATCAAACGTGTTGCATGTCCCAAACCCCAATTAAGGGGGCATATCAAATATGTTTTAGGAACAGCCACAAAATTATCCAGATACTTGGGTTTTTATTCCTAATTCTTCTACAAGCTGGGCAATTTCGTTTAACCTTTCAATTGAAACTTTTTGTAATCCATCAACAGGAGTATCTCTTTCAATCGTGTAAATCATCACCTGTTTAGGGGCAATACTTTTTAATAATTCCAGCCAGCTTTCAATATCTTCTGGTGTAGTATTATCAATTGGTGTGTTATTATAAATACCCTTAATAAACATAGTTTGAATAATCAGATTACCTTCAAATTTCTTTAGATTTTCAACGGTTTCTTTTATTGAGTATTTAGAAACAGGTTGATCCAACATGTTGATGCGCTCCTCAATACCAGAATCTAATTTAAGAATATTGTCATCAATTTTGTTTAGAGCCCTAAACACAGACGGTCTGTCGATTAGTGTTGCATTTGAAAGTACAGCAATTCTTGCTTCAGGAAAATAAGCATCTCTTAAGGCAATTGTTCCATCAATTATTTCTTCAAAATCTTTGTGGATCGTTGGTTCACCATTTCCGGCAAATGTAATTACGTTGGGAACTGTTGCTTTTGCTTTCATATCTTCAAGAACAGATTTTAGATTTTTTAAAACCTCTTCTTTAGATGGCATTTGAGTTTTTATTTCTGTATTTTGATTGTTAAAACCACATTCGCAATAAATACAATCGAATGTACAAATTTTCTTATTCACAGGTAAAAGGTTTACACCTAATGAAACGCCTAATCTTCTGCTTTTAACAGGACCAAAAATAATATCTTCAAAAAGAAAGGTTGCCATTGTTTACTTAAATTGTATCGAGTTTTTATTGTGTAAGAATCTACAAAAGTAGTTCAAAATTATGAAAGCCAATTATATTTAGAAATTATTATCTTTGACAGATTGTAAATTAAGGATTAAATTGAATGTTATTTAAACAAGTTGTTGGTCAGCAGGATATTAAAGATAGACTTGTCCGAATGGTACAGGAAAACAGAGTAAGTCACTCATTATTGTTTACTGGTCCTGAAGGTAATGGGAAATTGGCAATGGCAATTGCTTTTGCTCAATATCTTAATTGTTTAAATCCCAGTGAAGGTGATGCTTGTGGAGAATGTACTTCATGTAAAAAGTATAAAAAACTGGTTCATCCTGATTTACATTTTGTTTTTCCTGTTATTAAAACTACTTCTGAAAAGAATCCGGTTAGTGATACTTATATTTCGGAATGGAGAACCTTGGTTAATGAAAATCCATATTTTAGTTTAACAACATGGCTCAATCAAATTCGTAAAGAAGGTGAAAATAAACAGGGAGCTATATTTACAGCAGAAAGTTCTGAGATTATCAGAAAATTAAGCCTTAAAACTTTTGAAGGAAAGTATAAGGTAATGATAGTATGGATGCCCGAAAAAATGAACGAGGCAACAGCTAATAAACTTCTTAAGATTTTAGAAGAGCCAACACCAAACACTGTTTTTATTTTGGTTTCAAATCATCCGGATGAGATGATTTCCACTATTTTATCGAGAACACAACAATTAAAGATTCCAGCACTTTCGGATTCTGAAATTGCAGGTTATTTAATTGAGAAGTATAAGTTATCTGAAACTGAGGCCCAAGGTGCTGCAAAGGTTGCTAATGGTAGTTTGATTGATGGAGTTGAGCAGGTTCATATGAGCGAGGATAATCATTTCTTTTTTGAAAGTTTTATCCAGATGATGCGATATAGTTATGCCAGAAAAGTGAAGGAGATGTTGACTTGGGTAGAGGAAATGAGTCGCCAGCCAAGAGAAAAGCAGCGTAACTTTTTGAACTTTGCTATTAAAATGATTCGTGAAAATTATATCATGAACTTTAAGCAGCCCGATATTGTTTACTTGACTCCAGAACAGTATGATTGGTCGAAAAAGTTTTCGCCATTTATCAATGATAAAAATGCATTGATGATTTCGGAAGATTTTGCTTTGGCAGATTCGCATATCGGGCAGAATGGAAATAGTAAAGTAATATTGTTTGATTTGGCTTTAAAGCTTATTATTTCGATAAAAACTGGAGTTGAAGGATAGTTTGGAAAGTTAAATAAGCTTGATTATTTTTAACCAATCTACTTTAAGGTGGCATATCATACAGAGAATGGGTTTTATGTTTTGATTCTATTATCATAAACTTAAAAACGAATCATCTGTAATTAATATATATTCAGGCTACAATGCCTTTAAAAACAAAAAGATGGAAGAAGAAGTACAATCAAAATGTAGTACTTGTATTGATAGATGTGGAAAATTAGATGTTTACGACTGGCTGGCCGATGTTCCAGAAAGTTGTAATGTTTCCGATATAGTTGAAATACAATTCAAAAATACTCGTAAAAGTTATTATAAAAACACCAATGGTTTACGCTTAAAAAAAGGAGATGTTGTTGCAGTTGAAGCTTCTCCAGGTCATGATATAGGAACTGTTTCCTGTACCGGAGAAATTGCTGTAATGCAGATGCGTAAAAACAGGTTAAATATTAATGAATACGAATTTAAACGCGTATATCGCCATGCTAAACCTGTTGATTACGAAAAATGGGAAGAAGCAAAAGCACTGGAGCATGAAACAATGATTAAAAGTAGGCAGATTTCTGCTGACTTGAATCTAAATATGAAGATTGGTGATGTTGAGTACCAGGGAGATCGCACAAAAGCAATCTTTTATTATATTGCAGATGAACGTGTAGATTTTAGACAGTTAATCAAGGTTCTTGCAGATAAGTTTAAGGTGAGGATTGAGATGCGTCAGATAGGTGCACGTCAGGAAGCTGGTCGTATTGGAGGTATTGGTCCATGTGGTAGAGAATTATGCTGTTCTTCATGGATAACAAATTTTGTATCTGTAACAACAAATGCGGCCAGATATCAGGAAATATCATTGAATCCTCAGAAATTAGCTGGCCAGTGTGGAAAGCTTAAGTGTTGCTTAAACTTTGAGTTAGATGCATATATTGATGCGCAAAAAGGATTTCCTAAAACAGATATTCCACTTGAAACTCAAGATAATACTTATTATCATTTTAAAACAGATATTTTCAAAGGAATCATGAGTTATTCAACCGATAAGATGATTCCGGCAAATATCACAGAAGTTCCAGTTGATCGTGTTAAGGAGATAATCCGAATTAACAAGCGAGGTAAAAAAGTGCCTGGTTTATTAGATGACAGGCATGTGGTAGTTGATAAAACTAAAGCATTGGATTATCAGAATGTTGTAGGAGAAGATAGTATTTCAAGGTTTGATGAGCCTAAAAAGAATCTGAATCGAAATAGAAACAAGAGACGAAGAAAACCTAATAATCGAAATCCGAAAAATAAAAAGTAATATGAGGTTTTTAGTTTCTGTACTTTTTCTTTTACTAATGTATGCTTGTGGACCAGCAGAGTGGTACAATAATCAGGTGTCTATTCCTTCGTCGGGATGGCATAAGGATACAGTGGCAGTATTTAATAGTAAGATTGATCAGTTAGATAAATCATGCCATTTATTAATTCAGGTAACGAATAAAGAAAGTTATAAGTATAGTAATATTTGGTTTTTTATTGATGCTATTTCACCATCAGGACATATAGTAAGAGATACGCTTGAGTGCTATTTGGCAAGCGATGATGGTTCTTGGTATGGCAAAAATATTGGGGATGATTTAATTGAAAGTATTCATCCCTATAAATTAAATATCCGTTTCCCTGAAAAGGGGGTTTATAAATATTATGTCATTCATGGCATGAGAGATACAGTTTTAACAGATGTTGAATCTGTAGGATTACAAATTATAGAAGTTGAATAATAGTCGAATGTGATTCTTAGTGCTCTTAATGTGTTGTTATTTACGTAATTAAAGGTATTGAAGATTAAACACAATAGACGGTAGTTGGATTAATAAAGTGGGAAAAAACAAATTGTTTAAGTTTGCTAAGCTGGAAACTTATCCTCATGTATTTCAAGTGAAATTTGATGAGCCTAATCGTGAAGATTTTCATATGAAGGGACAGTGGAAGAAAACATTTTTTAAAAATGACAATCCTCTTGTCCTGGAGTTAGGATGTGGAAAAGGAGAATACACTGTTGGTTTAGGAGAATTATATCCAGATAAGAATTTTATTGGGATGGATATTAAAGGTGCCAGATTATATACTGGTGCAACTCAGGCTTTGAATAAAGAGATGACTAACGTGGCGTTTATCAGAGCTAAAATTGAATTAATTACTTCGTTTTTTGCAGCAGGTGAAATTGATGAGATTTGGATCACATTTCCTGACCCTCAAATGAAAAAAACACGTAAAAGGTTAACTTCAACAAGGTTTTTAGAATTCTATAAAGAAATTTTAAAACCCAATGGTATCCTTCATCTTAAAACGGATAGTAATTTCTTATATACCTATACCGATGCTGTTGTTAAAGAAAACAAGCTGCCTTGCGAAATAAATACAAGTGATTTATACAATAGTGATATTGTTGATAAAATACTTAGCATAAAGACCTTTTATGAAGGACAATTTTATGAGCAAGGTATTCCAATAAAATATATTCGATTCTTTGTACCTAAAGATAGAGCATTAATAGAACCTGAAATAGAGATTGAATATGATAGCTATAGAAGTTATAACAGAGGTTCAAAAATGCCATCAGAGAAAAAAATCTGATATTGAATTTAGGTATGGAGTTAGACTTTAACGAAAAAGTTTTGGAAGTAGTTAAACAAATTCCTTTGGGAAGAGTTACTACATATGGAGCCATTGCCAGTTTTTTAGGAGTTTCAAAATCAAGCCGAATGGTAGGATGGGCTCTGAATAAAAGTAGCTATATTGGAGATTATATTCCTGCTCACAGAGTTGTAAACAGAGTGGGGTTATTAACAGGAAAGGCTGCTTTTTCTGGTGAAAATGTGATGGAAGAATTGTTAGAAAGTGAAGGGGTTAGGATTGAAAATAATAAGGTAAAACAATTTGATAAATTATTTTGGGATCCTCAGGTTTTATTATCAGAAATAGAGTAAAAGTCTTCCTGTATTAATAAATGAGAATATGCTCATTTGTCAAATGAGTATTGTATATTTGCAAATATTTTAAATCAAATTAAATAAACTTGAAGTACATGATTAATATACAGCAACTTGTATGTTAATATATGTAGTTTAATTATAAAAGTAGGTATTATGAGTTTTTATCCTCAATTAGTTATAGATGCATTAAAGCATGTTCGTCATCCGGGAAAAGGGAAAGATATTGTTTCATTGGAGATGGTAGAGGATGATATTAGAATAGATGGTAAAAGAATAAGTTTTAGCTTATTGTTTGACAGAGCTAATGATCCTATGATTCCTTCAATTAAAAAAGCGTGTGTTCATGCTATTTTATCTTATGTAGGAGAGGATGCAGATATTAAAGGTAATATCTATGTAAAGGTTAAGAATAAACCTAAGGTAGAGGTTGAAAAACCACTTTCTGATGTTAAAAATATAATTGCAGTAGCTTCAGGAAAAGGTGGAGTTGGTAAATCAACTGTAACATCAAATTTAGCAGTAGCCTTAGCTAAGGCAGGGTGTAAAGTAGGTTTGTTGGATGCTGATATATTTGGACCTTCTGTTCCTAAAATGTTTAAAACAGAAGATGCTCGTCCTGTTTTAGAAAAAGTGGATGGAAAGGATAAGATTATTCCAGTTGAGAAATATGGTGTGAAAATGCTTTCAATCGGTTATTTTGTAAATCCTAAAGATGCAACTATTTGGAGAGGAGCAATGGCAACTAATGCTTTGAAGCAGTTAATTACGGAAGGAAATTGGGGTGCCCTTGATTACTTACTAATTGATTTGCCTCCAGGTACCAGCGATATTCATTTAACTATTGTTCAAACGCTTTCTATTACAGGAGCTGTTATGGTAACTACGCCACAAGATGTGGCTTTGGCTGATGCCATTAAGGGAGTTAGTATGTTTCAAAGTAAGAATATTAACGTGCCTATTTTAGGGTTAATCGAAAATATGGCTTGGTTTACACCAGCAGAGTTACCTGAGAATAAATATTATATTTTTGGTAAAGATGGTGGTAAAAAACTGGCTGAAGAGTTAGGAGTTACATTACTTGGTCAGGTTCCTATTGTTCAGAGTATTAGAGAAGCGGGTGACAATGGAGAGCCTGCAGCCCTTAATGAAGATACAGTTACAGGGAATGCATTTGCTAATGTGGCATTAAAAGTTGTGGAATGCATAAAGAAGAGGAATTTAAACCTTCCTCCAACTCAGATTGTTGATGTTAAAATAAAGTAATTATGGACATAGTTAAATATCAAATAGTTGAAGATGCACTTGAGCTTATCAGACCATATTTAAAAGCTGATGGTGGAGATATTTCGCTTATTGAAGTTACTGATGATTTTGTTGTGAAAGTAAAATTATTAGGTGCTTGTAATGGATGTCCAATGAGTTATCAAACCATGAAAAATGGTGTTGAGCAAGTATTGAAGAAAGAGTTGCCTGAGTTGAAATCTGTGATAACGGTAGAAAACTAATAACAATATTATTTAATAATAGGCCATGTGTTTTTTGATGCATGGCTTTTTTGTTTTCTGGCCTTATATTACATTGTTATTTTGTGAAGAATGATCAATGTATTAAACTTCTATTATAGCAGTAATTAAATTAATAGAAGTTTCATATGGCAAATAAAAGAAAAACTTAAACATATGAATTTAAAGTTTAAATGGATCGGTTTTGATGCGGATGATACCTTATGGGAAAATGAATCGTACTTTAGAGAAGCAGAGGAGGTATTTTGCAAAATGCTTAAAGATTATGCAACAGCAGAGGAGTTAACTAAAGCATTATATGATATTGAAATCAAAAATATTAAATACTATGGTTATGGAATTAAGGGATTCATTCTGTCTATGATAGAAACCGGAATTGAGGTTACTGAAGGTCAGCTTTCCGGTGAAGTAATTGAAAATATCGTAAATTTGGGTAAAGAGTTGTTAAATAAACCCGTGTGTTTGATTGATGGAATTGCAGAAGTGTTGGAGTCACTAAAATACTGGGGGTATCAATTGGTTGTTGTTACTAAAGGAGATTTGCTTGATCAGGAAAAGAAGTTAAAGAGATCCGGTTTAGAAAAATACTTTCATCACATTGAAATAGTAAGTGATAAGCAAGAAGAAAATTATCTGAAACTTCTTAATCATTTAAATATTCAACCCAAAGATTTCTTAATGGTGGGTAATTCATTAAAGTCAGATGTATTACCTGTTTTAAATATAGGAGGAAGTGCCATACATATTCCATTTCATACTACTTGGATTCATGAGCATGTAGAAAATGTAGGAGATTTAGATAACTTTTCAGAATTAAAATCGATCTCTGAAATACATCAGGTATTGAATGTGTAAGGTATATATTGTTGTATGACTAAATGTTCTTTGTTTAATATTGTAATGCGCTGAAATAAAGATTATTGTATTTTTGACTTATGTAAAGAAATTATCATTTCGTCAGGAGTTTTCTTCTGCTTATCAAAGTAATGTATACAAACACAGTAAGTTGCGTAATACTTCATAGATAAATAAACTTGCGTTATCTGTAAGTTGAAATAAGAAAGGTATTATGAAACGATTTATTTTTATTTTATTAATTGCTATTGGATTAGGAAATGCTGCTTCAGCACAAAATTTTTCATCATTAAATGAAGTAAAGTTTGTCGATACAGAAATGTATGAAGAATATATTGATCAGGTTTTTGATTGCTGTTATTATTTAGTACAAACTCCATTTACAAAAAAAGATGAGGAGAGAGTAGCTGCAAATGAATTTATTCAACGATGGGTTAAAGGTTCACCATCATATTCTGTAATGGTTAGTGATAAAGTGAAGCTTTTATTTGAAAATAGAGAAGAACTGATTCAATTATATTATGGCTGTTATCTTAAGGTTGTATTAGAGCAAGATGAGTCTGATGTTCAGGTTGTTGAGGAAAAAGCCTTGGATTCAATTATCAGGTATTGTGAAAACACTAACAATAAGCTGAAAATGACAAAAGGAATGAAAGAGCTTTCGGAATTAAAATTAAGTGGTGATATTCAAAGTATAGATGAATATTATGCAATGAAAGGGTGAGGTACTCTATTATTTTTATGTATAAAGGAGAAGGTCGAATTTAAATCCTTCTCCTTTTTTGTACTTTATTTTTTATCCGTAATTTCTTCGATTAAATCTCCGTCTTTTAATTTTTTAGAAATGACATTGTAAGGACCACTAACAACCGTAGAGCTGTCTGAAATACCTGAAAGTATTTCTATGTACTTTAAATTCTGAATTCCAGTTGAAACAGCTTGTTGTTTCACCTTGCCATTTTCGTTTAAAAATACCACTTCAATTTTTTCATCATCTCCTGCATTATCCGTATTGGTTGTATCTTTTCGTGAAGTAACAGACAGTATTGGTACAGTTAAAACGTCTGTTCTTGTGTTGGTTTGAATATCAACGGTTGCCGACATTCCAGGTCGGAATGGGTGAAAATTTTCACCGTGTTCATCAATTAGTTTTTGATAAGATTCTGGCAAAATAAGAATTTCAACCTCAAAATTTGTAATTTGATCAGCACTGTTACCTTCAACATTTGCCGAATTTGCAATTTGCGTAACAATACCCTTAAACTTATCTTTTAAATAAGCATCAACTTCAATAATTGCAGTGTCATTTAAATTCACTCTGATTATATCATTCTCGTTTACATCAACCACTACTTCCATATTATTCAAGTTAGCTATGGTCATTATTTCAGTACCTTCAAACTGTGCTGTTCCTACCACTCTTTCTCCTTTTTCAACTTTTAAACTCGAAATGGTTCCATCCATAGGGGCATATATTGTTGTTTTAGAAAGGTTGTCTTTAGCTTCATTTCTAGATGCTGTTGCATTTTTTAAAGAAGCTTTAGCTGCATCTACACTTGATTTAGCAACATTGTAATCGGCAAGAGCCAATTCATATTCAGCTTCTGAAATGGTTTTTTGTTCCCAAAGTAATTTTTTACGATTATAATCTAATTCCTTTTGTTTGTATTGCGCTAATGCCTGTGATAGGTTTGCTTCAGAAGATACCACCGCAGCTTCCATCTTTTCAAGGTTACGTTGGTAAATGTCCGGTTGAATTTTTGCTAGCATTTGTCCTTTGTTTACCTGTTCTCCCTCCTTTACCGGAAGTTCCAGTATTTCTCCGGATACGTCAGAAGTTACCTTGACTTTTACTTCTGGATTTATCTTTCCATTTGCTGTAATAATTTCGGTGAGTGTTCTTTTTTGAGCAGACTCTGTTGTTACTTTATATTTAAATTCATTTCCAATCCAACCAAGTTGTTTCCCGATGATTAAAACCACAATAAGAATAAGTAAAATTACCAGGGGATATAATAACGATTTCTTCATAAGATTATAATTGCTTTAATTTCTGGTTTAACAGCTTGTGAATAAAGTGATTTTAATTGATGTAACATATGTCGATTAAAGTCTTTCCTTCATTGTATATTGAAATACATACCTTGAGCAATAAATTCATATGCAATATAGTAAGATAAATGGATAATTGAATAATAGAGTTTTATGTTCTTAGTTAAGAGAGGAGAAATTTTCTATAGAAGGTAATGTTATACAAAAAGTGGAACCTTCTCCCACCGTACTGATAACTTTTATACATCCATTGTTTTTTTCAATATAATCTTTACTGATTATTAAACCTAATCCTGTTCCATTTTCTCCGCAAGTGCCAATGCTTCTTTTCGAATTTTCGATATTAAATAAACCATTGATAATTTCGGGTGGCATTCCTATTCCATAATCTCTAATGTAAATAGTGGTTTTATGTTTATCTGTTGTTGATAGTATTTCAACTTTACTTCCGGCATATGAAAATTTTATAGCGTTGCTAACGATATTTCTAAGTGCAAGGCTAATCATATTCATATCACCATATACAGTTGTTCCTTTTGAGATAGTAGAAACAATGTTTATTTTCTTTTTTAGTGAGGTGAGTTCAAAAAGATTGATTTTTTCATTGATAAGTTGGTGTAAATCAAATTTAGTTTTCACCAGATTAATGCGTTCATTCTGGCTTCTTGACCAGTTGAGTAAATTATCAATTAATGAACTTACATGTTGAGTGGATGAGTCAATTAGTTTAATATATTTTCGTTTTTTTTCATCTTCTATTTCGTCATAGGTTTCTCGTAAAAGCGTTGAAAATCCCAAAATAGATTGAAATGGACTTTTTAAATCATGGGCTATGATGTCAAAGAATTTGTCTTTTGAAGTATTGGCTTTAATATATTTTTTATTTGCAATCTGAAGTTTTACTTTTTGTTTGCTTAATCGGGCTCTGCTTTTTATTAATTCAGTGTTTGCCAGCTCAAGTCTTATAGCATTTTCTTTAATGTTCTTATTTTGTTTTATAATTTTTTGGTTCTGTTTTTTTAGTGTATTGTTGAGTAGTTTAAGTCTGTAATAATTAATAAAAATAATTACAGTTATGATGCTTATAAACAATAAAAATGTAATCAGAAGGATTTTGGTTAATCGTTCACTTTTAATTTCGGAATTTTGCAATTTTATCTTCTGGTCCTTGGTTTTTGAGTTGAACTGTACATATAATTCGCTAATTTGCTGTGATATGGAGGAGTGAAATAGTTTGTTTTTAATATCAGAGTATTTTAGTAAATATTTAAAGGCCTGACTGGTGTCATTATTGTTTAAATATAAGTTGCTTAATGCTTTGTATGAGTTTGATGTCAAGTCTGTATGATGGTTAGATTCTGCTCTAGCTAATGTTTTATTATAATAATATAGCGCAGAATCCAGATTATTTACTCTGGAATAGTAATTCCCAATATCGATGGTAAGATTTGAAATCTGATAGCTTAAATTGTTGTTTGTTCTTTGAGCAATTGATAGTGCTTTTCTAAAACATCTTCCTGCAGATATTAACTCATCAACTTTTAATTCTAAATTTCCAAGATGATGTAATATGTGTATTTCTATTAATGAATCGTTAATTATTTTATTATGCTTGAGTGCTTCTAAATACAATTTTTTCGCTTCTTTATACTGATGCTTACTTTGAAAATAACAGCCTTTATTTACCAGTAATATTATTTTTTCATCAGCGTTTTTATATCTTTTTAACAGTTGTTCGGCTTTTGTGGAATACATGTAACCTTCTTCGTATCGTTGTGCATGATTAAGCGAAAAAGCAATTTGATTATAAATTGGAATAAGTTTAGATGAATCCTGTTGTTTTTCGAGTATTAATAATGATTTGTTAAAGCATAGGAGGGCTCTCGAGAAATTGCCTCTATCGTTATATGATTTCCCCATTGCATAGTAAACTGAAGATTGAATCAATTTATTGCTAATGTTTTTGGGGACTTCGGGACAATGATATTCTAACGTTGTATCTGGTGATAATGGAACAATTTGTAGTTCCTGATTTTGAGCAAGGCTGATTGTAGCACTACACATTATTAATATAAATAGATTCTTTCGAATCAAGTTTAGGGGTTTTGTTATTTTCATTTGTTTGCTAAAGGCGTTAACTAGTTTTTGGATAAAGATTTTTTCTTTTTGAATTGGTTAGGTGAAATTAATAAAAATATTTAATGTTTTCAATATCAATTTTATAAAGAGGTTAAAAATAGGTTTTAGATCATATATATAGTAGCAGAAGTAAGCTTTTTTACAGTGTTTTTTGTTTGGAATAGAAATGTTAATTATTTTACAAAAATTATAACATATGTTTAAATTCATCTAAATATAAAGCATGAAGCTTCCCGTTTATATTATCATATTGTTTTGTTTATTCTTGTCAAACGAAATAGTTGCACAGGTAAAGAAGATTGGAATTCCAGATATTGAATATTTCAATAGACGTACGTATCATGGAGGAACTCAAAACTGGGGAATTACTCAGGGAGAAAGCGGTTTTTTATATTTTGGAAATAACAATGGAGTATTAGAATTTGATGGAGATCAATGGCGCTTGTATAGTGATTTAGGTGAATTTAATGTAAGAAGTACGCATGCTGTTGGGGATCGGATTTATGCAGGAGCATTTAACGAATTAGGGTATTTTTACTATGATTCAACTAGTAAATTACAATATAAATCTTTGCTTCAAGGACCTAATGTGAGAAACTTTGAAGATTTCTGGCACATATACAACTGGAATGGGTATGTTGTATTTCACTCACAAAAAGGATTGTGTTTTTATAAGGATGATCAATTAACTCATATTATTTATCCTGAATCTCGTTTTGTTTCAGCTTTTGTAGTTAATGGGTTATTTCTTGTTCAAGATGAGCAGGTAGGTTTGATGGAAGTTAGGGGTAACGATATTTATCCTATTAACGGAGGAAAATTATTTGCCGGGAAAGAAATAAAATCCATCATGTCGTTATCAAATTCAATAATGATAATAGGTACCATGAACAAAGGCTTGTATAAGTGGGATATGCAAATGTTTGAAGAGTGGAAAGTACCTGCAAATAATCTTTTAAAAAAGATAAATATATTCTGTGGTTGTAAATATTCAGATGATCGACTAGTTTATGGAACTATTCAGGGAGGGATTGTGATAATTGATGATAAGGGTGAAGTTTATTTACAAATAGATAAAGATAGAGGTTTAAGAAATAATACGGTATTAAGTGCTTTTGTAGATCGAGAAGGAAATATTTGGGGTGGATTAGATAATGGTATAGTGAAAGTAAATTTCAATTCAACAATTTCATTTCTGCAGGGATATTATAATCTGGGAACGGGTTATGTTATGGAAAAATTTAAAAATGAATATTATTTCGGAACCAATCAGGCTGTATTTAAAATTGGAGAACAAAAGTTTAAAGATCCATTAAAAGATCGTAACGACTTTATTAAGGTTGAAAATACTGGAGGTCAGGTTTGGAGTTTGTATCATGATGAACGTTCATTATTGTGCGGACATAATCTTGGAGTTTTTGAAATTAAAGACTCTGGTGCCAATGAAATTACTCCTGCAGATGTTAATGGAGTGTGGAATTTTAAAACTGTTAAAGGAAATAATAATCTTTTGTTATCAGGAACTTATACAGGACTTATTGTATTGGAATATAAATCGGGTAAATGGCAATATAGAAATACCATAAAGAACTTTAATGAATCAGCTAGATTTATAGAATGGGATAATGAGGGATATCTGTGGATGTCACATGGATATAGGGGTGTTTTTAGAATTAAATTAAATGACGATATAACTGAGGCAACCGAAGTTTTAATTTTTAAGAATACAGTATTTCCAAATAATCATAATCCATTAACATTGACAAAAATTAATGGAAAGTGTTTGTTTTCAAGTAAGGATGGAATCTATCAGTATGATTATACTGTAGGCAAATTTGTACATAAAGATGATTTTGAAACAATGTTTTCGAATGGATTTTATCCTAGCGATATTAAAGAAGATCAATACCGAAATTTGTGGTGTTTTTATGGAGATAAAATAGGTGTGCTTAGATTTTTGGAAGATGGGACATATAAAGATATCTGGTATCCTTTTTTACCGTTGGATCGGAAGATGGTGAGTGCGTTTGAATATGTATATGTAGAGGATGAAAAAAATGTATTTTTTGGTGTTGAAGATGGATTTGCTCACTATGCTACCGAGGATTATAAAAATTATAAAATCCCATTTAAGGTACATCTGCGTTCTTTTAAAGGGAGTTCAGATTCAACAACTTACCAGTTAAACTATGTTGGTGATTCTATCAAACAAAATGTAGTTCCTTCATTTACTTTTAGAAAAAACACCTTCAATATCTCATTTGTTGCGTCTTTTTATGAGCAACGTAATGTGTTGTACTCCACATGGCTTCAAAACTATGATTCTGGGTTTGGAGAATGGACAGAAGAGAATCAACGAAGCTATTCAAATTTAACTGAAGGGGAGTATGAAATTGTTATAAAAGCGAAAAACCAATATGGAGTACAAGCTCCTCCTGTATCCTTTAAGTTTATTGTCTTACCTCCATGGTATCGAAGTTTATTGGCAAAAGTTGTTTGGGTAATATTATTTTTAGTTCTGGTAGCATTAATCTATTATTTTATTAGCAAACGAATTGAGTTAAGTAGACAAAAGGAAAAAACGAAACAGCAAGAACGTTTTAGAATCAAGGAAGAAGAGCTTAAAACGGCAGCTTTAGTTTCGGAAAAGGAAATGATTCGTTTAAGGAATGATAAACTCAGAAATGAGATGGTTTATAAAGAAAAGGAATTAGCGAATTCTACTGTTCATATTATTCAAAAAAACGACTTGCTTTCAGATATTAAAGAGCAGCTAAAGAAGATTGTTAAAATTCAGGAGAAAACTGAGTTAGAGAAGAAAGTTCGATTGCTAATAAAAAAGATTGACCGCGATATTGATACAGAAAATAATTGGCAAGTATTTGAAACTCATTTTGGCCAGGTGCATGAAGCCTTTTTTAATAGTTTGAAAGAAAAACACCCGGATCTATCGAGTAGAGAACAAAAGTTATGTGCCTATATTAAAATGGGTATGGCGAGTAAAGATATTGCTTCTTTAATGAATATTACTACAAGAGCGGTTGAAAATAATCGCTATAAACTACGACAAAAATTAGGCCTGTCTCAGGGCGAAAACTTACTTGAGTATATTGAAAATATATAATTAGGACTTTTCATTTGGTCTTCATGCATATTCGGATTCAAATTTAGGCTTGAAGAAATTGATGATTTAGATTTTATACTATTTAAGCTACTCACTTTTTTAATTATTTCATTTCTAAGAAAAGTATGCAAATATTATATATGAGAATATGTATATATGATAAAAAATGTAAAAGTAAATAAATGTTAATAATTATTGATTTTATATTGGTTGGTTAAAGTGAGTGTGTTGTGTGTTGTTTGTTTAAGAATTTAAAATATTCAAATAGCAGAAAATCAGCGTAAAGTGAATTTGATTGTGAGGTTATTGTGAGGTGAATAATGAGTGTAAATGAGTTTTTTGTGATGTGGTAAATTATATTAATTTAACAAATGATTGCATTTTTGTGATAATAAAAGTTAATTCTAAATCCAAAAAGCAATTGAACCGATAGACTATTTAATGATTCAAATTGTGCACACTGAAAAATTAAAAGTTTTAAGTTCTTCCGCTTGCTGGAAAGTTAAGTGGAAAATGAAAAATTAAATTCTAAAACACATGAAACATTTGTTAGGAACAATGATCCTGTTTTTGTGCAGTACATTTATATGGGCGCAAGAAGTTACAATTACAGGTAAAGTTACGTCCGCAGAAGACGGAGCTCCTATCCCAGGAGTAAGTGTAATAGTAGAGGGTACTACCAATGGAACCATTACTACCTTTGATGGAGATTATTCTCTAAATGCGAATCAAGGTGAAAAGCTAATCTTTTCTTTTATTGGTATGGAGACTCAGACTTTAACAATTGGTAGTGAGTCTACAATAAATATTGTATTGGCCGCTGAGGTTTCGGATCTTGATGAAGTGATTGTTGTAGGTTATGGTGTTCAAAAGAAAAGTGTTGTTACTGCTGCAATTAGTAGCGTTTCTTCTCAGGAACTTGAAAAGTCAACACCTTCTCGTATCGAGGATGTATTGAAAGGGCGTGTTTCTGGAGTTCAGATTACACAGAGCTCAGGACAGCCTGGATCAGACTCAAAAGTCCGTATTCGTGGAATTGGAACCATTAATAACAGTGATCCTTTATTTATTATTGACGGTATGGCAGTTGATGGAGGAATCAACTTCCTAAATCCTACAGATATAGAATCTGTTGAAGTATTAAAAGACGCAGCCTCTGCTGCTATATATGGTGCTCGTGCAGCAAATGGCGTTATTCTGGTTACAACCAAGTCTGGCAAATCAGGTAAAATGAAAATCAATTATGATGTATCATATGGATGGCAGAATCCATGGAAAAAGAAGTCTGTGTTGAATGGAGAAGAATACATGGTTTTGATGAATGAAACTATGCTTAATGATGGTAGAGATGTATCAGATTTATATACTCCGGAACAAATTGCTGAAGCTGGAGAGGGAACAGATTGGCAAGATGAAACGTTTAACTACGATGCCCCTGTTCAAAGTCATCAGGTAAGTATCAGCGGAGGAAAAGATGATATTAACTATTTTGTTTCTTTTAGTTATTTTGATCAGGAAGGTATTATTGGTGGTAACTTTGATCGTTCAAATTATGAGCGCTACAGCATACGTACCAATACAACATATAATGTGTGGGATGAAAATCGTGCTTTACTAAAGAATTTAAAAGTTGGAGTTAACGCTGCTTATTCCAGAATTAAAAGTTCAGGAATCGATACGAATTCTGAATATGGATCTGTTTTGGGTAGTGCATTAGCATTTAATCCTAATGTTCCTGTATATGCTGAAGATCCTGACGCTGTATTGACTGAACGTCCAACTGCAGTAACTGATAAAGACGGACGTGTATTTTCTTTACCTCCTTCAGGATTTCAGGAAATTGCTAATCCGGTTGCCATGTTAAATGCTCCAACTAGTAGTATTGATAATTCTGATAAGATTGTTGCAACATTATGGGGTGAATTGGAAATTTATGAAGGACTGAAATTTAAGTCTTCTTATGGTGTTGATCTTGCTTTTTGGGGAGCTGATGGTTATGAATTTCCACATTTCTTAGCAGTTCAAGGAAAAGATTATACACGTAGTCATGTATTCTCTAACATGCATAGAGGGTTTACATGGCAGGTTGAAAATACACTGACATACAATAAAACAATTGGAGATGATCATAATTTTACATTATTAGCAGGACAATCAGCCAGAGAGTATACATCTCGTCACTTGTGGGGTGATGATTATGATTTAGTAGAGAATGATCCTGTTAAAGCTACGATTGATTATGCAACAGCTCCACCGGAGGATGCTGCCTTAGCAGGAGGAACTGATGGTTATACTGCTAAAACATTAGCTTCTTATTTTGGAAGAATTGATTATAACTATAAAGAAAGGTATATGATTCAAGGTACTGTTCGTCGTGATGGATCATCAAATTTTGGACCGGAAAATAAATGGGCAACATTTACTTCTGCTTCTTTGGGTTGGAATGTAACTAATGAAAGTTTTATGCTTAACCGACCTGATTGGTTTGGATATTTAAAGTTTAGAGCAAGTTGGGGTACTAACGGTAATGAGAATATTGGTGCTTTCGCATATACTAGTAGAGCGGCGGGACACCTGGATTATTATTTTGGAAAAGGAGATGATGAATATTTGCAATATGGTAGTGCTCCCGATAGAATACCAAATCCTTATGTAATATGGGAAGAATCAGAACAGCTTGATCTTGGTTTTGACGCACGCTTTTTTAATAGTGCTTTGGCTATTGGTTTCGACTACTTTAAAAAGGATACCAGAGGTATGTTAATTGAACAGCAAATACCAAGATATGTTGGTTTTACAGCTCCAATTGCCAATGTAGGTGATATGGAAAACTCAGGTGTGGAAATTGAGGTGACCTATAAAAATAATATTGGTAAACTAAATTATAGCGTTACAGGTAATGCATCCTATTTAAAAAACAAACTGGTTACTTTAGGTAATGAATCAGGAGAAAAGTTTTATGAAAGTGCATCAGGATTAGGCAGTAATTTTGTTAGAGGATTAAATGGAGCTGCTTATCCACATTTTTATGGATATAAGACTGATGGTATTATTCAAAACGAAACAGAAGCTACAGAGTATAATACTACTTATGGGAAAAATGTTGTACCAGGAGATGTGAGATTTGTTGACACAGATAAGGATGGAGATATTGATGGAGACGATCGAATTATAATAGGAAAAGGAACTCCAGATTGGACATTTGGTTTAAATATTGGTGCTGACTGGAATAATTTTGATTTGAATATGTTCTTCCAGGGAGCATTAGGTAACGATATTTTTGATATCTCTCGAAGAGGTGATATTCCTATGATGAATTTACCGGGGTCTGCTTTGGATAGATGGCATGGAGAAGGTACTTCAAATGAGTTACCAAGATTAACGTCTACTGACTATAGTAAAAACTGGATTGCATCAGATCTTTATATTAAAGATGGAGCATATGTAAGATTAAAAAATATCCAATTAGGATATACAGTTCCATCTTCAATTTTGAATAGTTCTTATGTAAATCGAGTTAGAGTATTTGTCGCTGCAGAAAACTTGTTTACGCTAACAGGATACGATGGTTTTGATCCGGAAATTGCATCAGGTGATTTTACAAGTATTGGAGTTGATCGAGGTATTTATCCACAATCAAGAACAATATCTGTTGGAGCTAATATTACTTTCTAATTACAAAAAGATTTTATCATGAATAAATATATAAAAATTCTATTGCTAGCTGTAATTGTTAGTTTTTCTTCATGTAGTGAGGATTTTCTAACTGTGCAACCAACCGATACACAAGTGGTTGGAGGGGATGTCACAGAAGGAGCCATTTTAGCCAATCTTGGAGCTTGTTATCAAATTTTATTATTTGATAGTTATGCCGACTATAATTATAACAGTGTTCCTCTATTATCAGATTTACGTTCTGATGATATCTTTAAAGGGGGTGGAGATGCTGGTGATCAGGCTGCATTATATAACTTATCACAGTTTAAATCAACATCTGTAAGTACGCCTGCTGGATTATGGAATATTTACTATAGTGGATTAGCTCGATGTAATAATGCAATTAATGCTTGTGAAAATGCCGTGGATGTACCTGAAGCTAATCTAAATCAGTATAAGGCTGAAGCACATTTTTTAAGGGCCTATTATGTACATTGGTTATGGAAGTTTTGGGGAAACATCCCATATTTTGAAGAAGATCTACAAGAGCCTTATATGGCGCCTCAGTATACAGCAGATGAAATTTATGCTGAATTAATAGAAGATGTGGATTTTGCAATTAATGGAGATAAGCTTCCTATGAGTGTTAACTCATCTACCTATGGAAGAGTAACAAAGGCTGCAGCAATGATGCTTAAGGCAAGAATTGTATTGCACCAGAAGGATCAGACCAAATATGCAGAAGTTTTGGCTGATATGAATGCTATTTATAGTTCAGGTAAATTTAGTTTAATTGATTTTGCTGGCATTTGGTCCAGAGATGGTGAATTTAGTGCCGGATCAATATTTGAAGCTAACCAATTACCAAAAGGAAAAGATTGGGGAGAAGCATGGGCCGGTTTTGGAACCAATTTACCCACCTTTATTTCTCCAAATGAATTGACTGGTGTTGATGAATTAAGTGGACTGGATGTTTACCAAGGCGGTTGGGGATTTGCACCTGTTCGTGCAGATCTTGTAAACATTTATGAAGATGGCGATACAAGATTGGCAGGTTCTATAAATAAATTTAAATCAGGAACCTATACTGCTCGTTTCCAGAATACAGGTTATTTTTTAGCGAAGTATGCTGCTCGTAAAGATTACAATGAAGCTCCTTATACTGCAGACCTTAACTATGAAAATAATGTTAGAATTTTCCGCTATGCTGAAGTATTATTAAATGCAGCAGAATTAATGGTTATTCATGGAGTGGCTCCTGTAGGTGATTTAACAGCTCAATCTGCCTTAGATATGATCAGAACAAGAGCCGGTGTTGCATCAATTCCTGCAACTGAAGAAAATATCAAATTGGAACGACGTCGTGAGTTTGTTGGCGAAGGAATGCGATTCTGGGATGTTTTAAGATGGGGTGATACTTCGGTTTTGACAGAAAATATTCCTGATTATTTTTCAGAAAGAACTTGGTCTGATTACATGAAGTATCTACCTATTCCTCAGAGTGAAATTGATAATACTGAGGGTGAGTTTAAATTGATTCAAAATACTGGATACTAATCAATTTTAAAAGAAATTATTATGAAAAATATATTTAAAACAGGATTTTTATTTGCAATGGCTGTGCTATTGTTCTCTGCCTGTGATCCTCAAGAATTTGATAAGTCATCATTGGATATGACAATCGCTCCAAGTGCTGAGAATATTAGTTTTACCGTTACGCCAGGTACTGATGATTTTCATTTTACCTTAACCAATGATACACCTTTTGAAGGAATATATTCAGTGGTTTGGACTTTAGGTAATGGTACCGTTTTAAAAGGAAACGAAGTAACTGCGTATTATCCTTTACCAGGAGTTTATGATTTAACATTGTCTATTGTTTCTACAAATGGCGAATCCATTTCAAAAATTATGGAGTTTGAACAAACAGAAACCGATTATTCTTTCCTGGATAGTCCTACTATTAATGCACTTACAGGTGGGGCTTCTAATGTAGATGGAATTACTTGGGTAGTGGATAGTTTAGAAGCTGGTCACTTTGGTATCGGACCTGTAGATGGTGTTGGTACCGAATGGTGGGCAGCACAGCCATTGCAAAAAACTGGAAGTGGAGCATATGATGATGAATTTACATTTAAGTTAGTTGAATTTGTTCTTGAATTTAATAATAATGGAGATTCATATGTAAAAGATTTCCAGAAGGACAATGTTAATTATTCTAATCCGGTAGAAGTTGATGGTACTGATTGTAGAGTTAATTATACTACTGCTACTGCAACTTGGTCTTTGGTAACAAAAGCAGATGGAGATTATCTTGTATTGTCGTCATCAAAACCTGCTTTCTTTGGATTTGATTATGGAGGTACTTATGAATACCGTATTGATGTTATCAATGAAAACGAGATTTACATGAGTACAATTGGTGGAGATGGTAATCGTTGGTATAATAAATTGATTCGTAAAGGGTATGTTAGACCAATAGTTGAAAAACCTTTAGAGGCTAATGATTTTATGGATGACTTTGAAGGTAATGGTAATATAGATTGGCAAACTGGTGATATTGAACAGTTTTCGATAATAAATAATTTTGCCCCTGTACCAATTAATACTTCAGCAAATATTGCAATTTATAAGAAAGGTGCTTTTGAATGGACCAATGTATTTACTGTATTAGATTATAGATTAGATCTTTCTGCAAGAAATGTATTTACAATTAAAGTTTTTATTCCAAGTTTTAATGATTATGTAACAGAGTGTGATCCAGGCACTCCATGGTTAGCCACACATAATTTACTACCTCAAATTGATTTAAAGTTACAGGATAGTAAAAAAGGAGGTAACGCTTGGGAAACACAGCAGGTAAGAAGTCATATGTTAAGCGAAGACCAGTTAGGAAAATGGGTTGAGTTATCATTTGACTATAGCGATGTATCTGATCGTACAGACTTTGATCAAGTTGTTGTTCAGTTTGGTATGGAGGGACATTGTAATCCAGGTATTTTTTATATGGATGATTTCAAATTACTTGATTAATTGATTCACTATTCCCGGAGTTTATTACTCCGGGAAATTCTCAAATTATTTCAATAAATAGCGAGTTCCGAATGGTTCTTTATAACAGTGTTTACGTTAAGGTTATATATTCTTAACCTGCTATTGTATTGGAAAGAATAAAATTTTTAGGAAGAAATAAAAGATAAAATGAGTATTACAAATATTTTTAGTCGTTTGATTATTGTTGGATTTATTGCAGTTTTTATTGCTGCGTGTTCAGATAGTGAAGATGGACCGAAAGTGAAATATACTGCAGATTTTGAATATGCAGTATCAAATGATAATCCTAATATAATTGAGTTTACGAATACCTCAGATGGTGAATATTTGTATTTACAATGGGATTATGGTAAAGATGAGGGTGTTGGTTCAAAGGAATCAGATAAAACATCTGTGCGATCGATTTATTACCCATTAAAAGGATCTTATGAAGTAACTTTGGTTGTTTGGGGTAGCCTAAATAATAGTAGTGATACAAAAAAAATTACAAAAACAATTACTATTAATCAGGATGATCCTGATTATATAGAACCACAAGGTTTAATTTGGTCAGACGAATTTGATGGAAGCAGTATTGATTTAAACAACTGGACTTTCGAAACAGGTTCAGGTGGTTGGGGAAATCAAGAACTTCAATATTATACAAATGGTGAAAATGCTGCTATTGAAGGCGGAAAATTAATTATAACAGCAAAAAAAGTTAATGATAATAAAACTGAAGGGGCTTATACTTCAAGTCGAATGGTTACTCTTGGGAAACAAGAATTTACTTATGGTAGAATTGAAGTAAGAGCTAAATTACCATCAGGAACTGGAATTTGGCCTGCAATATGGATGTTAGGTTCAAATATTACTTCGGTAGGATGGCCGGCTTGTGGCGAAATTGATATTATGGAATACGTTGGTTATGATCCAAATATTGTCCATTCAACAGTACATACGCCAACAGGATATGCAGGAGATGGAGACGGAAGTTGGATGACATTGGAAACGGCTGAAGAAGATTTTCATATCTATGGTTTAATCTGGTCAGAATCATCTTTAACTTTTTATGTTGATACACCAGATAATGTAGTGCATGTTTATGCCCCTGTTGTTAAAAACAGTTCTAATTGGCCTTTCGATAAACCTTGTTTCTTCATTTTAAATATAGCAGTAGGAGGAACATGGGGTGGTGCTCAGGGAATTGACAATGCCATTTTTCCACAAACAATGGAAGTGGATTACGTGAGAGTTTATAGTTTGGATTAACCAGGCAAAACAAATAGCATGGGAAAGCATTTAATAATAGCATTTATAGCAGTTTTACTATTGAGCTGTGGAAGCTCAAAAAATAAATATGAACTGGTTTGGAGTGATGAATTTGATTACACAGGATTGCCAGATGAGTTAAAGTGGAACTATGATACTATTGGTAATAGTTATGGTTGGGGTAATAACGAATTACAATATTATACAGCAAAGAGAAAAGAAAATTCATGGGTTGAAAATGGTATGTTAACCATTACAGCAATCAAGGAAAATGGGTTTCCTGCTGCATATACTTCTGCTCGATTAACTACAAAAGGTAAAGCTGATTGGTTATACGGACGTATTGAAGTGAGAGCAAAAGTTAGTCATGGAACAGGAATATGGCCGGCAATATGGATGTTACCAACAGAAAATGCATATGGCGGCTGGCCTAAAAGTGGAGAGATTGATATTATGGAACATGTTGGTTATAACCCGGATTCTGTTTTCTTCACCATACATACAGAAGCTTTTAATGGAATGTATGACACTCAAAAATCAAAGGCCATTTATATGCCAGAAGCAGAGGATGGTTTTTTTACGTACGAAGTGGATTGGTCAGATAAGGAATTATCATTTATGGTAGATGATAAAGAAGTCTATAAAATAAAGAATAAATACACTAATTCTTCTGAATGGCCTTTTGATAAAGCATTTCATTTATTGTTAAATGTTGCCGTTGGTGGAAATTGGGGAGGCGTACAAGGTGTAAACGATGATATTTTCCCTCAAAAGATGGAAGTAGATTATGTAAGAGTTTACCAAAAAAAATAGCGAAATCATTATTTAATACATATGGATTATATAGAAGAGATTTCTATGTAACAGCTCATTCTATGTCTTTTCAGTTTTAAAATGAGGGGTAGTTGATATACTTCATAATTATAAGGCATAGACCAAACAGTAATAATAATTCATCAACATAGATAACAATAAATCATATATAAAGAATGAATGTTTTTTTAGGAAATACGAACCTGAATTTTGCAGAAAAAAAAGTGAAAGGGGAATTTGTAGAATTAAATAATGAAAAATTCTATAAAATTAGTAATTATGATAAAATGCCTGATTTTTTCATGAGCATTGTAAGTGATTCGGATCACTGGATGTTCATTTCAAGTAATGGCTCTTTATCAGCAGGAAGAAAAAACAGGAATAATGCTCTGTTTCCATATTACACAGATGATAAGATTCATGATTACAAGGGAAAAACAGGTAGTAGCACCATCTTTTTAGTTGAGAAAGATGAAAGAACATATTTATGGGAACCTTTTATAAGTGAATATAACATTTATAAAACTGAACGTAATTTATATAAAAATATATATGGTAATACAATTCTTTTTGAAGAGATCAATTATGATTTAGGGGTAGCATTTAAATATATCTGGTGTAATTCTGAGAAATATGGTTTCGTTAAAAAATCAACATTAACAAATCTTTCTAATAAGGTGGTTAATGTTGATTTTTTAGACGGAATAAAAAATATTCTTCCATATGGAATAGACTTTGATTTTCAGAATACATACAGCAACCTTCTTGATGCTTATAAAAAGAACGAGCTTAACAAAGAAACTAATCTTGGAATTTTTATGTTGAGTTCTATTCCTGTTGATCGTGCAGAGCCTAGTGAATCACTTAAAGCAACTACTGTTTGGTCGCAAGGGTTAGAAAATAGAAAAATATTACTTTCGGATAAACAGGTTGCTAACTTTAAAAAAGGTTTAGAAGTTGAAACTGAAATTGATGTAAGAGCTGCCAGAGGTGCGTATTATCAAAATGCCTCTTTAAAATTAGAAGCTAAAACATCAAAAGAATGGATGCTTGTTGCTGAAATCAATCAGGATAGTACGTCTGTTGAAAACCTTAATATTGCAATTCGTGAAGATAATCTGGAAACTGCAGTTGAAGCAGATATCAGTTTAGGAACAACTAACCTAATTAAAATAGTTGCTGATGCTGATGGAATTCAGACTGGTAATGATATGTTGTCGTCTGTGCGTCATTTTTCTAATACCATGTTTAATGTGATGCGTGGTGGTATTTTTACAAATAATTATACGGTTGAAACAGCAGATTTTAAATTATATGTAAATCAAACCAATAAGAAAGTGGCAGAAAGTGCTAAAGATACTATTGATAATCTGCCGGAAGAGATAACTTATCAGGAATTATGTACCTGGGCATTAAATAATGGTGATGTTGATTTATTAAGAATAGCTAACGAATATTTACCGCTTACATTTAGTCGCAGGCATGGAGATCCAAGTCGTCCATGGAATCAGTTTGCTATAGAAACAAAAAATGAAGATGGGACTCCTAAATTAAATTATCAGGGTAACTGGCGCGATATTTTTCAAAATTGGGAAGCGTTGGCAGTATCATATCCTGAGTTTGTTGAGGGAATGATTGGAAAATTTGTGAATGCATCTACTGCTGATGGCTATAATCCTTATCGTATTACTCGAGAAGGAATTGATTGGGAATGTCCGGATCCAGATGATCCATGGGCATATATAGGTTATTGGGGAGATCATCAAATTATTTATTTACAGAAGTTTTTAGAACTGTCAAAAGCATATCATCCCGGAACACTAGATAACCTTTTTTCTAAGGAAATGTATGTTTACGCCAATGTTCCTTATCGTATTAAATCATATCAGGATATTGTCGCAAATCCTCAGGATACCATTAGTTTCGATGCAAAACTGAATGAAAAAATAAAAGCAAAAGGTGAGGTATTGGGTGCTGATGCCCGTATGTTGTTTGGAAAAGATGGTGAACTGTATAGAGTTAATCTTACAGAGAAAATTTTAGTTACTCTGTTGTCCAAATTGAGCAACTTTATTCCCGAGGCTGGCATCTGGTTAAATACACAACGTCCGGAGTGGAACGATGCCAATAATGCATTGGTAGGTAATGGTGTTTCAATGGTTACTCTATATTATATCCGTCGTTTCTTGAAGTTTTGGTCACAACAGTTTAGCAACTATAATGAGGATAAGGTTAAATTGTCAGAAGAAGTTACAATTTTTATGGAGTCAATTCATCAATTGTTCTCCACTAAAAAAGAAGTGCTTAAGAGTGGATTCTCAGATGAGGAAAGAAGAAATTTTGCTGATGTACTTGGTCTTGCAGGTGAAAATTACAGAAATAGTATTTACAATAATGGTTTTTCCGGAGAGAAGAAAAGTATTAAAGTAAGTCAGTTAATTGATTTTACAAATACTGCTTTAGCTTACATGGACCAGTCAATTAAAGTTAATAAGCGTGTGGATGGTTTGTTTCATTCTTATAACTTGATTTCTTTTGGTAAAAACACAACTTCAATTCCTTACCTATATGAAATGTTGGAAGGTCAGGTAGCTGTTTTAAGTTCAGGATATTTAAATGCAGAGCAGAGTTTGTCTGTTCTTGATGCACTAAAGTCCAGTGCCTTATTTCGCGAAGACCAGTATAGCTATATCCTTTATCCGGATAGACAATTAACACGTTTTCAAGACAAGAATAATATTCCATCAGACAAGGTGACTCAATCGAAATTGTTAAACCAACTATTAAAAGATGGAAATACAGATATTTTAAATCAAGATAAGTCAGGAACTTATCACTTTAATGGAGCCTTTAGAAATGCAGATGTATTAAAAGCTTCTCTTGAAAAACTAGATAAAACCCACTATGAAGATTTAATTGGTTCCGAAAAACAATTCATTTTAGATACCTATGAAGAAATGTTCGATCACCAGTCTTTTACTGGTCGTTCAGGTACTTTCTATGGATATGAAGGATTGGGAAGTATATACTGGCACATGGTATCAAAGTTATTGCTTGCTGCTCAAGAGAGTTATTTCTCTGCAATTGAAGAAGGCGCAAATGAGGATCTTTTAGGTAGAATGAAGCAATACTATTACGAAATTAAAGCAGGTATTGGGATTTATAAATCGCCTGATTTATATGGAGCTTTCCCTACTGATGCATATTCACACACACCTGGTGGAGCAGGAGCAAAGCAACCAGGAATGACTGGTCAGGTTAAAGAGGATGTGATTTCACGTATTGCAGAACTTGGTGTTCAGGTTAAAAACGGAGAAATCAGTTTTAATACTTCATTGCTAAATCAGAATGATGTTTTAACAAGTGCAGCATCCTTTGAATATTATGACCTATCAGGAAGTAAAAAGGAAATTGAGCTGGAAAAAGGTCAGTTGGCTTTCACATTTTGTAAAGTTCCAGTGGTTTATTCTTCAGGAAATCAAACACAGATTATTATCACATTTAATAATGGAAACTCAACAGTGATTGAAGGTAATACATTGGATAAAGAGATCAGTTCAAAAGTGTTTAATCGCAATGGTGAGATCGCAATATTGGAAGTTGTAATAGTTAAAGCTTAGTGTTTTATAGGTAAATGATTTAAACAAACAAGTAAATGAAACTTTGGAAAATATCATTCATATTCCTTTTTGCTTTGGTAGCTTGTCAAGCTCCAAAGCAAAAAAAAGATTCTGAACAACAAACAGATTCTATAGTAGTAAATCAAACTAAAGATGTCTTATTAGAAGGGTTGTCAAAAGCAATTTGTTACTCCGGATTTAGAACTGGTCAACATCCTGATCGAGGTGAAGGAGCAAAAAATCCTTCCTATGAGGAGATATTGGAAGATTTAAACATTCTTTCAAAGGATGATATGTTTCAAATGATTAGACTTTATGATAGTGGAGAGAATTCTGAGATGGTTTTAAAAATCATTAAAGAGCACAATATCAATATCAAGGTGCTACAGGGAATTTGGCTTGATGCTGAATTAAGTGCCCATGAAACTTGTGCTTGGTTAACAGAACCCATCCCACAAGTAAAACTGGATGCTAATAAGCAAATAAATTTAAAGCAGATAGCTAAAGGAATTGAATTGGCTAATGCGTATCCAAATATTGTTTGTGCAGTTAATGTAGGTAATGAGTCTTTAGTTGAGTGGAATGATCATAAGGTTTCTCCAGATACAATAATAAGCTACGTAAATCATGTAAAAAGTAGCATTAAACAACCAGTAACAGTAGCCGATAACTATAAGTGGTGGGCAGAGCATGGAGCCGAATTATCCAAAGCTGTTGATTTTATTTCAATTCATGTGTATCCGGTTTGGGAAGGTAAAGATATTGATGAAGGAATGGCTTATACAATAGCTAATGTTGAAGAGGTAAAAAAGGCATTACCAGATAGTAAAATGGTTATTACTGAGGCGGGATGGGCAACCGTAGCTTCTGAATTTGGTGAAAGAGCTAATGAAGAAAAACAATTGAAATATTACAACGAATTAATGGCTTGGGCTGATTCTATGAATATTACAACCTTCTTTTTTGAGGCATTCGATGAGGACTGGAAAGGAGAAACTATCAATCCGTTGGGTGCAGAAAAGCACTGGGGGATTTTTACGGTAGATAGAAAGCCTAAACTAGTAATGAAAGCGGCTTACCCTGAATTGTAGAAATTAAAAAACAATGTCAGTAACCTAAAATCTAGAAACAATAAATATGTCACACTCAATAGTGAAAAAAGAAGATAAGGTACCTATTGGCCAGAAAATAGCATTTGGTTCAGGGCATCTTACAAACCAATTATTCCCGGCAGCATTGGGTGTATTTATGGTGGTTTTGGTCATGTCTTTGGGAATGAATCCGATATTAGCGGGCTTATTGGGAGCACTACCCAGATTAATTGATGCCTTAACGGATCCCATTATGGGCTTTTTATCGGATAATACAAAATCTAAATGGGGAAGAAGGAAGCCGTATATATTGTTAGGAAGTGTTATTGCCGGAGTGTCGTTTATGATTATGTGGCAGCTAAATCCTGAAAATTCAGAATTATATAATTTCTTTTACTTTTTAATAGTGTCCATATTCTTTTATATCGGCTATACCATTTTTGCGACCCCTTTAATTGGATTAGGTTATGAAATGACACCTGATTATAATGAAAGAACACGTTTAATGGCTGTGTCTCAATTTATGGGACAAATAGCATGGATGATTGCGCCTTGGTTTTGGGTAATTATTTATAATCCAACACTTTTTGGTTCAGCACCGGATGGAGCCAGAATATTGGCCATATGGGTGGGAGGACTTTGTATGATTTTGGGCGTACTTCCAGCTATTTTTAATAAGGAGTTAATTGTACCAGATAAAGATAAATTGAAGCGTTTATCAAGAGATGAATTTTCTCAAAACTTAAAGGAGTTTATCAAAGGAATTAAGTTAACTATAAAAAATAAGCCTTTTATCCGTTTATGTGGATCCACCTTTTTGATTTTTAATGGATTTCAAACTATTGCTCAGTTTGCCTTTTTTATCATCGTATATTATTTATTTAACGGAGATAAGGGTGCTGCAGGACAATGGCCTGCCTGGTTTGGAACCATTAGTGCATTTGCTACTGCATTTCTGGTAATTCCAATAGTAACCAGAATATCGGAAAAAACGGGTAAGAAAAATGCTTTTGTTATAGCCACTTTTCTTTCAATTATTGGATATGGTTTAAAGTGGTGGGGTTTTAATCCTGAAAATCCTTGGTTAATGTTTATTCCAATTCCTTTTTTATCATTTGGAATCGGTGGATTATTTACACTAATGATGTCTATGACAGCAGATGTCTGTGATTTAGATGAACTGAATACTGGTGAACGTCGTGAGGCAATGTTTGGAGCAGTGTACTGGTGGATGGTTAAGCTAGGCAATGCCATAGCTATTCTTACAAGTGGCATTGTACTGCATTATGTTGGTTTTGATGAGAGTTTAGATGCGCAATCATTAGAAGCGATGACTAACCTTAGGCTAGCAGATATTATTATACCAATTATTACAGCATTAATTGCAATTGTCATTATGTGGAGATATGATTTAACAGAAGAGAAAGCCAATGAAATTAGAATACAGCTTGTTGATCGTAGGGGTAAATCGCATCATCAGGGCGAATAAAAATCTCAAATAATACTTTTAAGAAATGACTAATATATCAGCAAAATTATCCATAAAGGAAAAAATAGGCTACAGCCTTGGTGATACTGCTTCCCATTTTGTATGGGATATGGTGGGTTTTTGGATTCTTATTTTTTATACCGATACATTTGGTATTTCGGCAGCAGCTGCAGGAACCATCATGTTAATAGCTCGTTTTTGGGATATGGCAAATGATCCGCTAATGGGTATTATTGCTGATAGAACTAAAACTAAATGGGGAAAGTTTCGCCCTTATATCATTTGGATGGCTTTGCCATATAGTATTTTGGCTGTAATGACTTTTACTACTCCTGATTTAGGAGAGACGGGCAAGGTAATTTATGCAGGTGCTACTTATTTATTATTGATGACTGTATTTACTGCAATCAATTTACCTTATTCGTCATTAGGTGCAGTAATGACTGCTGATACCACAGAACGTGCAGGCTTAAACTCATATCGTTTTATATTTGCTTTTGTTGGTCAGTTAATAGTTTCTGGTACAGCTTTAACATTGGCTAATTATTTTGGAGGAGGCGATAGTGCAAAGGGGTATCAGTATACATTAACATTATTTGCAATTATCAGCTTAGTACTTTTCCTGATTACATTTAAAACAACAAAAGAAAGAGTTCAACCACCAAAAGAGCAAGAAATAGATTTAAAGGCTGATATTAAAAACCTTTTTAAAAACAGGCCATGGGTAATTTTATTCTTTGTAGGCATTATTGCCTTCATCATGTTTGCCATGCAAAATTTGGCTGTTGCCTATTATTTTAAATACTATATTGGTAATGAAGAAAATGTGCAGTTATTTAATGTAATAGGTACTATTGCTTTAATTGTAACTATCCCAATTTCAAAACCTCTCGCAAAAAGATTTGGTAACAGAAATGTGTTTTTGGTGAGCTCACTTTTATCGGGTTTCTTTTTTATTTTGTTGTATTTGCCAGGAAAAGAAGATATTACAATGGTTTATGTGTTTAATATTCTTGCAAAAATGGCTTATGCTCCTGCAGTTCCTTTATTGTGGACTATGTTAGGCGATACAGCAGATTATTCAGAATGGAAAACAGGCCGTCGTTCAACAGGCTTAACATTCTCTGCCGCAACTTTTGCTCAAAAGGCTGGATGGGGAATTGGTGGTGCTTTAGCTGCCTGGTTATTGGCATTATATAAATTTGAACCCAATGTAGAACAAACAGAAACAGCCATTACAGGAATTAAAATGATGATATCGGTATTCCCTGGTGTGTTATATATGTCATGTGCTATTTTATTATTCTTTTATAGTATCGATCATAAAACTTCTAAGATTATGCAACAGGATTTGGAAGCTCGAAGAGGGGAAGAATAATATTAACTAAGGAGTATATCACTAAAAACACTTTTAAATCAGTAAAGTCTTTTACCCAAAAATAAAGAATATGAAACCATTACTAGTATTATTCGCATTTATCTCAACATGCTTTGTTATGAATGCACAAGATCGTAGCATACAGAATAAAGTTGACGAATTACTCACTCAGCTTACTTTGGAAGAAAAAGTCTCTCTTTGTTCTGGAAGAGATGATTGGAGCACAATGCCCATTGAACGATTGGATATTCCATGGATATGGATGGCCGATGGTCCACATGGTGTTCGACGTGCACCCGTAACAAATAAAGCAGGGTATGGCGATCAGCATCCTGCTACTTGTTTCCCAACAGCATCAGCACTTTCAGCAACATGGAATACAGATTTGATTTATCAAGTAGGTCAGGCTTTAGGAGAAGAGTGTCAGGCCTTGGGTGTTAATATTTTATTGGGTCCGGGTGTAAATATCAAACGTTCCGTATTAGGAGGAAGAAATTTTGAGTTTTTCTCAGAAGATCCGGTTCTTTCCGGTGAATTGGGTGCTGCTTATATAAATGGGGTGCAAAGTCAGGGAGTAGGTACATCATTGAAGCATTATGTAGCTAACAACGTTGAGACAATGCGTATGTATATGAACTCAAATGTAGATACCAGGACACTACATGAAATTTATCTGACTCCTTTTGAAATAGCAGTAAAAAAATCTCAGCCATGGACTGTGATGGCTTGTTATAATAGGGTTCAGGGTGAATATGGAACCCAAAGTCCGTATCTGTTAACCAAAATTTTAAAAGACGATTGGGGCTATGAAGGTATTGTTATTTCAGATTGGTTTGCGGTTGTTGATAGAGTAAAAGCTTTACAATCAGGTATGCATATTGAAATGCCTCACCCAAGTAATGTTAATAATGAATACTTACTTCAGGCATTAAAGAATGGTGAGTTAGATGAGGCAGTATTAGATAAGGCAGTAAAAGAAATTTTAACCATTGTACTTAAAGCTAAATCATTACAAAAGGACGATGCTGACTTAAAAGAAAAAGAGCATCATGCATTTGCCCGTAAAGTAGCTTCAGAAGCTGCTACTTTATTAAAGAATGAAAAAGACATTTTGCCTCTTTCAAAAGATAAATATAAAAAGATCGCTGTTATTGGTGAATTTGCTAAAAATCCACGTTATCAGGGTAATGGGAGTTCAGAAGTAAAACCTACTCAGTTAGATAATATTTATGATATTATTGAAAAAGAATATGGAAGAGGAATTAAGATTACCTATGCACAGGGCTATAATTTAAAAGATGATAATGATATCAGCTTAATAGATGAAGCTGTTGAAGTAGCTAAAAATGCAGATATTGCTCTTGTATTTGCAGGTTTACCATTGTCTTATGAATCCGAAGGGATTGATCGTAAACATATTGATATGCCATTGTCGCATAATAAATTAATTAATGAAATAGCAAAAGTACAAGGTAAAACAGTGGCCGTGTTAACAAATGGTAGTGCAGTTGCTATGCCGTGGATAAATGGTACTAATGCAGTATTGGAAACATGGTTAGGAGGACAAGCAGGTGCTGGAGCAGTTGCCGATGTATTGTTTGGAAAAGTAAATCCGTCAGGGAAATTAGGAGAAACATTTCCTGTGAAATTAGAAGATACTCCTGCAGCATTTAACTTTCCGGGAGAGCAAGGTGATGTATTATATGGAGAGCGTATTTTTGTAGGCTATCGTTATTATGATAAAAAGCAAATAGAACCCTTGTTCCCATTTGGTTTTGGATTGTCATATACACAATTTGAGTATTCAGATATGAAAGTTTCATCCAACCAAATCAGTGATAGAGATGAATTGGAAGTTAAGGTAACTATTACAAATACAGGTGATGTGACTGGTAAAGAAATTGTGCAGTTATATGTATCTGACAAGCAAAGTACATTACAACGACCAGAAAAGGAATTAAAGAAATTTGCTAAAATTGAATTGAATCCAGGAGAGTCTAAAGAACTGACATTTACATTAAATAGTCGTGATTTTTCATATTATGATGGGAAACGAGAAATGTGGATAGCAGAAAGTGGAGAATTTATCGTTTCTGCTGCTGCTTCCTCCCGAGATATACGTCAAAGCCAAACGATTACCTTAAAATCAGAACAACAAATTCCTTTAATGGTTAATGAATATACTTTTGTAAAAGAGTTATGGGATAACCCACAAACTAAAGAATTAATTAAACAATACATCCCTAAATGGATAGGCAATTTTGTTCCTGCAGGAAAAACATTAGATGAGGCAAATATTCCTGGATTTTTCCTTGAACATCCGTTAATAAAGTACCCTTACTTTACTAATAATGAAATAACTAAACAACAAGTAAAAGAATTAATTGATAAGTGTAAATCAATAACCTATAAACCGGCATATAAACAATTTGCCGAAAAAGAAAACGTAAGTTTTTAAATTTCTGTTGTTTGTAAACCTGTCATAGTACATCGTGCATGACAGGTTTAATGGGTATTGCGAATTAGATTTTGGAAATAATAATAATTTGAGATATGAGAAAGGTTACAGTATTAGTTGTTGCAATGTTAAGTGTTTTTTTGTGGAACGCTTGCACTCCTGTGGAATCAGGAGGACAACAAGATGAAATTGGGCAGAAGGTTGAAGATCTGTTAGTAAAAATGACTCTGGAAGAAAAAGTAGGTCAGATGGTTCAGTATAATGGTTTTTACGATGCCACAGGTCCGGCTCCAAGTTCCGGGGGTGCTCAAAAAAAGTACGAGCACTTAAAAAAAGGAATGGTAGGCTCATTTTTAAATGTGAAAGGAGTTGAGCAAGTAAAAGCTTTACAAAAAATTGCTGTTGAAGAAACGCGTTTAGGTATTCCTTTAATTTTTGGATTAGATGTTGTTCATGGTCAAAAAACATTATCACCAATTCCTTTAGGTGAGGCTGCAAGCTGGGATTTAGAAGTCATTAAAAAATCAGCCAGAATTGCAGCTGTTGAAGCTTCCGCAATGGGTATCACATGGACCTTTGCTCCAATGGTTGATATTTATCGTGATGCGCGATGGGGCAGAGTGATGGAAGGTGCCGGAGAAGATCCGTATTTGGGAGCCAAAATCGGAGTTGCCCGGGTAAAAGGATTTCAGGGAGATGATCTTTCTGCAAATAATACCATTGCTGCATGTGCTAAACATTTTGCTGCATACGGTTTTGTAGAAGCTGGTAAAGAATATAATACAGTTGATGTAGGTACTTCAACCTTATATAATGTCATATTTCCTCCATTTAAAGCTGCTGTAGAGGCTGATGTAAAAACGGTGATGAATGCATTTAATATTGTTAATGGAGTACCTTCAACCGGAAATAGTTTTTTACAAAGGGAAATTTTAAAAGGTAAATGGGGATTTAAAGGTTTTGTAATTTCAGATTGGGCAAGTGGTGCAGAAATGGTTAATCATGGTTTTGCTAAAAACCTAAAAGAAGCAGCTATGTATGCCGCTAATGCAGGTTCTGATATGGATATGGAATCATATGCTTATGTTGATCATTTAATTAATTTGGTACACGAAGGAAAAGTTAAAGAAGAAGTTATAGATGATGCGGTCCGAAGAATTTTAAGCGTGAAATTTGAGTTAGGACTTTTCGATGATCCATATAAGTATTGTGATGAAACAAGAGAAAAAGAAATGTTATATCACCGGGATCATCAAGAAGCAGTATTAGATATGGCCCGTAAATCTATAGTGCTATTGAAAAATGAAGGAAAGATTTTACCATTAAAAAAATCTCAAAAGAAGATAGCAGTAATAGGTGATTTAGCTGATGATAAAACAAGTCCTTTAGGAAGCTGGCGAGTGAGTTCTGATGATGGTACTGCAGTTTCAGTTATTGAGGGTATCAAAAAGTACAGTTCAGATTTTATTTATGCCAATGGTGTTGATTTAGTTACCGAACCTGTAAACTTTGTAATGGAATTAGATATTAATACTACGGATAAAAGCGATTTTAAAGAGGCGATCAACCTCGCTAAAAAATCAGAAGTAGTAGTTATGGTATTAGGTGAGCATGGATTCCATTCTGGAGAGTCCCGAAGCAGAACTAAAATTGGGCTACCAGGATTACAGCAGGAACTTTTAGAAGAAGTTTATAAGGTTAATAAAAATATTGTATTGGTATTAATGAATGGTCGTCCTTTAGCTATTCCTTGGGCTGCAGAAAATATTCCTGCAATTGTAGAAGCCTGGCAGTTAGGAACTCAGTCTGGAAACGCAATCGCTGATGTTTTATTTGGTGCATATAATCCATCCGGTAAATTACCAATGACATTCCCACGTAGTGTTGGTCAGTGTCCTATTTATTACAATCATTTTAATACTGGTCGTCCGGTAAATGCAGAAAAGAATGTATTCTGGTCGCACTATACAGATGAGAAAAATACACCGGTTTTCCCATTTGGGTATGGTTTAAGTTATTCTGATTTTGAGTATAGTGATTTAATCGTTGATGATGCAGATCAAACTAATATTAAAGTATCAGTAAAAGTTACCAATACGAGTGATGTGGATGGTGAAGAAGTGGTTCAGTTGTATATTCGAGATATAGCTGCAGCTGTTGTACGTCCTGTTAAAGAATTAAAGGGCTTTGAAAAGATTAACTTAAAAGCCCACGAAGCTAAAACAGTAGAATTTGTATTAACAGAGGCAGAGCTGGGTTTTTATGATGGTGAAGGAAACTATTTAGTAGAACCAGGTGCTTTTGATGTTATGGTAGGAACGAGTTCTCAGAAAGGATTAAGTGGAAGTTTTAACTTAAAGTAAACTTTTGTTTGTTTCGACTCGATATCTGTATACTAAGGAGCACCTACTATAGGTGCTCCTTTTTGATTGTATCATATATGTAAAAAAAATAAATAGTATTTCACTAAACTCAAATTATCCCATATACGACACAAGTATTACAATGTAACCGTCTCCGCATACCCCCCCTTCAAAAAAATGCCCCATCAGATTTATTAATTTGATGGGGCGTTTTTTACTTTTATTCAGCCCATCTATCTGGAAGTAGGTTTCGGATTTGTTCACTTGTCATCTTTGGACTTTCTGCCAAACGCTGCATTACATCCTTGAAATAGGAAAATGTATTTATATTATTCAATCTGCATGAAATAGCTAGAGAATAAAGAATAGCAGTTCTACTGGCACCAGCATTAGAACCACAAAAAAGCGAATTACGACGACTAATGCTGATATAGCGCATAGGTCGTTCAATTATATTATTGTCCAGATCGTATTCGGTAGATATGATAATGTTGTAAATGGACTCTAATTCATTCAGACAGTAAGCTGTAGCTTTAGCTAATATGTGGTTCGGCAATATCTCAGGATCTTTTTCTATATCCCTGAGTTTCTTTTCTAACTTCATATATACTTTTAGCGAAGCTTCTTTCCATTTTTCTTTTGGTTTTTTCTTTCGGATACTATAAAATTGATTGTATAGGTTAATAACTTCGAGAGCTTCGGGTTGTTCCCCGATCTCTATAAATTTTCTTTTGCAATGTTGAACACAACCTAAGCGTATTGCTTTGGGATAATCCCATCCTTCTAAAACTTTGTATGAACTATATCCATCAGTCTGTACAACACCTTTATAATCCTTCGGTAGATAATTAGTGAAGACCGTCTTACTTCGTGAACCACTTTCATAAATGAACTGTATTAAATTGTTTTGGTGAGAAAAAGCACTCCAAAAATAACCCTTGCGACTTCCTTTATCACCACCTAATATAGTGTGGTAGGTTTCATCAAAATGAATGTAGGAATCAGCTAAAATAGCATTTTTGAGTACTGGCATTAATCTATCAAGTAACCCTGCTGATTTTTCAATTAATCCATGAGTGGTTGCCTTTGGAATGTCAATGCCCATCTCATTTAGGTATTTCATGATGCGTTCAACTGGTAAGCCGTACACATATCTTTGTTGAATCAGGTGTGCCAGCAATGAACTGTCAAAATTAGAATTCATGAAAGGTGTCATAGGGGCTTTGCCTTCGAAAAAATCATCGCCCATTCTATATTTTTTACAGTGGTAAATATGTTTGATAAGACGGGGTGGAATATACTCATACCTTATCACATCGCGATAAAACAGGTAAACGGCAGCCTTTTCGTCAAAGCTAGCATCGGAAGGCATAACATCTTCTACAAGCTCTTCGATATTATCATATACTTTTCTTTTGGCTCCATTATTACCTCTTTGTTTGGGAGTAGGAGCCTTAGGTGTATTCGCAGGTACAGATGTTGTATTCTTGCGTTTTTCGGTATTTTTAGGAAGGTTAATCTGTGCAAAGCGCTTCAGCTTTTCAGCACCTTTATCCTTCTCCAGAATCGCTGCTTTTAATGCAGTCAACTCTTTAGTAAGTTCTTCTACGGTACTCATTAACTTTGCATTTTGCTCCTTAAAAAAAGCCACTAACTCCTTGTCTGTCATGACATAAAGATACAAAAAAAGTGCGGTTTTACCATAAGAAAATCATACTATCTTCCATCTTTAATCTCTCTATATCAAAGAGTTAACTGGGCTTTTATCCGTAATTCGTTAGAGCTACTTTTGTGTTTTATGGCATTAACCATTTTGTCTAAAATATCATGTTCAAGCTCAATAAAAGCACCTTTTCTTAGTTGTTGTGGTAGCGTATAACATCCTAATTCCAGCTTTTTGTTATAAAGAACAAATCCTTCCCTTTGCCATCGTAGTACCTTGATAGATTTACGTGTCTTGCCAATGAAGACATACCCATCGCCATTGAGCGCATTCATATTTCCTGATATTTTTACCAGGTGATAAAGTGAATGAATTCCTTTTCGCATGTCGACTGGCTCGCAAAAAAAGTAAAAACGTGTATCCTCTGTGAAATTAAAAATCATAATGTATCCTTTGATGTGAGAAATATGGATACAAAGCTTCAAAGTTTTATCACATAAAACTATACGCCATTGTGGAGACGCTTACATTACAATAATGATTTAATCCTCTTGTGACTCTATCAAGGGGATTTTTTATTTTTAAATCCTCTGACTTAAATAATGTAATTGTAGTTTTTTGATCTTCAATGAATAAAAATATGCTTCGTAAATGGATAGTTTAATTTGATTTTATACAAATGGTAAAAATGGTTCTAAATTTCAACTGTTGGTATTAACTATTGGTTATATTTGAAAGGAAGTAAAAAGTTCTTCTTTTTTTAATGATCTGCATAAAATCTGGTTTCAATCCCCCTCTCAGAAACTAAAGTAGGTGCAGATAGAAAAATCATATTGAAAAATAACCTATAACAAAAACAAAACAATGGACAATCAAAAAATTATTTACAGAGCAACCTATCCTCATGAAGCACATATGGTTAAAGCTTATCTTCAGTCAGAAGGTATCCATAGTGAGATAATAGATGAACTTACTGCGCAGGTTAATAATTTTTATTCAAACGCAATAGGTGGCGTTAAGCTGTTGGTTAACGAATGTGATTATAGTACAGGATTAAATGTTTTGCAAAGAGGGGGATATATATCTGACGGTAATGAACAAGATAATATTCCAGTTGAAACGGTATATCTTACAGCAAAAACCAATAAAAAAGTATGTCCTTTTTGTAATTCAGAAAACATAGGTCGCAAAAAAGAACTTAATGTTGTGGCTATAATTGTTTATGTTGTTCTGAGTATTTTATTTCCAATATTTAAAAGGAATTACAAGTGTTTTGATTGTAATAGAGAATGGAAATATGTAAAGAAGTAACTTGGGATTTAATCTAATCAAAACTCAAATATCATTCACATTTCCAGTTTTATGAATAAAATACCATGTTTATTATTTCTGCTTTTGATTTCTGTAAATGCTTTTTGTCAACTTGATGAACCATTATTACCCGATAGTTGTGTTGAAGATGTTCCAATTGTTGATCCAATTGAAATACATGCTATTTTTCCAGGAGGAAATGATGCATTATTGTGCTTTATAGAGGATAATCTGAATTGGGATTTAATGAATAGTGTAGATTCTGTTGGTTCCTTTTATGTTGAATTTGGTATTGACTCTACTGGAATATGTCAATATCTAAGAACCCATCGAACAATTGATGAAAGACTAAATGAAGAATATAAAAGAATTTTAAATATGTCGCCAATGTGGACTCCAGCAGAAATATGTGATAGAAATGTTTCATCATCGTTTATATTACCTGTACGTTTGCCTTATGTTCGTAAATGTAAGCATGAAGAAAACGAATAACTCAATCGTAATAATGAATAAATTATTTCTCTTATTTACCTTATTGTTCTGTACAATTTCATTAAAAGCACAAAGTCAAAATGAATCGGTAAAGGTTATTCAGGCAGTTATTAACTACGATAACGATATGTCCGAAAAGAATATTGTGGTTTGTGAGTTATTGCAGGAATTTAACGATTCTGTTTATATCGGTTTGATGCAGGATAACTATGGAGGAGTAATCAAAGAAGACATAAAATATCTGAAGTTTGGAGACTTAAACGTTCGTCTGGTTCGTCAGAGTGCATTGATTGTTTTAGATAAAATATCACACAAGCTAAACAAATGCGATAGTATTATAGATGCATTATCAGAATCTAATTATCAGCAATTGGTATATGAAATATTCGATAGAGAACTATGCGTCTTTAATCAGGTTTTGTTTTCAAAAGATAAATCTGTAGCTATCGTTAAATTTAGTGTTGAAACAGGTAGTAATTTGGGATATGGTGATTTTTCTATGACCTATCTGTTAGAAAAGAAAAATACGAGATGGATCGTTAAGGGTTTACTTGAAGGTGAAATATAAGTAGGATGTTAAAATAAATCTGAATAATAGGATTTCAAACTAAATATTTTACACATAAAATAATAAGTAATCAGATAGAATCTTTTTCAACGGTAATCCTCACTAAAATACCTGATTGGGAATAAAAAGTGATAAATTCGCATCATAATTATAGAGTTTTTCATAAACAGAACATTTACTCAATGTCTAAAAACATAAACGATCCCAAAGAGATTGCCGGAGATAAGCTAATAAGCTCGATTCTTAATAAGTTTGAAATTGAATCATTAAATCCTATGCAGGAGGAGATGTTTACTACTGTTCAATCCAAGTCGGATGTGGTATTACTTTCTCCAACCGGAACAGGTAAAACATTGGCTTTTCTGTTGCCCTTAATCGAAAGATTAGATAAGAATTGTGCTGAGATTCAGATCTTAATTTTAGTTCCTGCACGCGAATTGGCGCAGCAAATTGAACAAGTGGCACGTAATATGGGATCGGGTTTTAAGGTAAATGCACTGTATGGCGGCAGGGCAGGAGCACTTGACCGTATTGATATAAAACACCGACCTGCCATTCTTATTGGAACACCCGGAAGAATAGCCGATAGAATCAGAAGGGATGAAATTTCGTTAGATCATATTAAAACCCTGGTGTTAGATGAGTTTGATAAGTCGCTTGAAGTAGGCTTTGAAAACGAAATGATAGAGATTATTGACCAGCTTCCCAATGTAAAACAACGTATTTTAACTTCAGCAACCAGTGAGGCTAAAATTCCTGGATTTGTAGGATTAAAAAAGCCTGTTTTTATTAATTACCTGAAAGAAGGAACTTCTCAACTTGTAATAAAAACGCTTCTGTCTGAAGAAAAAGATAAATTAAACGCTTTACAGAAATCACTTTCGTTTGTTGGTCATCAACCGGGTATTGTGTTTTTCAATTTTAAGGATGCGCTGCAAAGAGTCAGTGATTTTTTAACTGAAAATCAAATTTCGCATGAGTGTTTTCATGGGGGAATGGAGCAAACAGACCGAGAACGCTCTCTTGTTAAATTCCGTAATGGAAGCATTCAGCTTCTGTTGGCAACCGATTTGGCAGCCCGGGGGCTGGATATTCCTGAAATAAAGTTTATTATTCATTATAACCTTCCATTACACAAAAAAGAATTTACACACCGAAACGGACGAACTGCCCGAATGAATCGTGATGGTATAGCTTATATTTTACAATGGAAAGATGAAGAGCCGCCAGAGTTTATTCAGGAGATGGCCCCTGAAAAACTGAATGTGGAAGAATTGCCAAAATCAGAGCTTCCTTTGCCTGTACAATGGAAAACCTTATATATTTCCGGCGGCCGACAAGACAAAATATCAAAAGGTGATGTGGCTGGTTTATTCATGAAACAAGGTCAGATACATAAAGACCAATTGGGAGTGATTGAACTCAAACAAAATTGCACCTATGTAAGTGTACATGCAGAAGTTGCAGAACAATTAATAGCAAAAACAAACAACAGTAAACTCAAAAAAAAGAAGATAAGAGTCAGTGTTGTATGATGATTTATAGTTGGGGTAATGAGGAAAATTCTTTTACCTGGATTAAGATTTCTGTCTGATTCCAATCAACTCTCCTCCTTACCAAGGAGGAGTACCCGAAGTATGAGGGGTAGGTGGTTTAAAATGCTTTTTTGAATTTAAAGCATACTTCTGTTTTGTTATAAATAACAGCCAGCTATTCAAATTTAGGAACATTCCTACTAAAATACAGAACAATTCAGGTAAAACAGACAACATTCCTACTTTTAACCCTAAGCTTGATAGTATAAATAAGAATGTTGCTGTTTAAACGTTCAACATTCTTACTTTAACCCGTAACGTTCTGGGTAAAACTGACAACATTCTTACTTTCAACCATGAAACTTGTTAGTAAATATTAGAATGTTGATGTTTAAAGGTTCAATGTTCTTACTTTTTTATCGAAACTTCTTGTTTTAAGTAAGAACGTTCTTACTTAAAACAAGAAAAATTCAGATAAAAACAGACAACGTTCCTACTTTAACCCATAAGCTTGTCAGTTTTTATGACAAGCTCCGTGTTTTTTCGTTCAACCTTCATGCTTTTTCAATAAACATTGATGTTTAAAATAGAAATGTTTCTATTTTGAATAGAAAAATATAAGCTGTCAACCCAAATTTATGGTATGATGATGCCGATTTTATGGTAATAAACATAGGCTCAAGTTTAATTAAGCGTTGCATTATTGCACTAATTTATGGAGCTGTAAATCAAAGCGGGATGGCCAGTCGAGGAGCAGAATGCCAATGTGGGCGTGAATTTCCAATTGTTATATAATTCACAGAAGGGGCTTGTCCTCGTGTTTTCAAACACTTACTTCTGTAGAATTATAAACAATTGGATAGAGAGTGAAGGCATTCTCCTCGACTAGACTTTTTTGCTTACCTTTTTGTGGCAATGACAAAAAGTAAGTTGGGTTTGGGACAAGGTCCCAATTTATAACGCTATATTTAACTAGAACCTAAACATATTGTATTTGATTAGACATCAACAATAAATAAAATACACTATCCCGCTATACTTTAACTATTTCATGCTCTATGTCAATGAATAGAATTGCTATCTCAGACTAATTAAACGTGTTTTTATGTTGATTGAACAAGCCATAAAATAAATGGTTTTTATATCGATGCCTTTATATTGTGATAATTCAGACATGTATAATTATCTACAATCAACATATAAAATATTTACATTATGAGTGATAGAATAAAAATAAGTAACACAGATCTGGAAGTTAGTAGAATTAATTTTGGAGGTAATGTTTTCGGGTGGACATTGGATGAGGCAAAATCATTTGAAATTTTGGATGCCTTTGTTGCCGAAGGATTAAATTTTATTGATACAGCCGACACCTATACGTGGTGGGTAAATGGAAAAGGAGGAACATCGGAAACCATACTCGGTAATTGGATGAAGCAAAGAGGGAACCGCAAAGATTTGGTGATTGCCACTAAAGTTGGTTCCGAAACAAAAGAACATAGCTTTGATGTAAGCAGGAAACATATTCTTAAATCGGTTGATGAATCTTTACAACGCTTACAAACTGATTATATCGATTTGTATTATACCCATTTCGATGATGAAAAAACTCCACTTGAAGAAACATTGGCGGCCTATGATGAGATAGTAAAGGCAGGCAAAGTTCGTTATATTGCTGCATCAAATATTTCTCCACAAAGATTGATTGAATCTTTTGAGGTTTCAGAGAAAAACGGATTTCCAAAATATGTGGCTTTGCAACCACACTATAATTTGTTAGAAAGAGCTAAATACGAAACGGAATATTTGCCAATTGTAGAAGAGTATAATTTAACCGTATTCCCTTATTGGTCGTTGGCAGCAGGTTTTTTAACTGGTAAATATCGATCAGAAGAAGATTTAGGTAAAAGTGTAAGAGGTGAAGGTGTTCGAAAATATTTAAATGAAAAGGGACTAGCAGTTATTAATGCATTAGATGCTGTTTCTGCTAAGCACAATTCAAAACCTGCAACTGTTGCATTAGCATGGCTAATTGCTCAATCCCATATTGGAGCTCCAATTGTTAGTTCTACAAGTGCTTCGCAGTTAGAAACGTTATTTGCTGCGCCAAAATTAAAACTGGATCAGGAAGATTTAGATTTGCTGGATATAGCAAGTAAATAGAAAGACATAGAATACTTTAATACTTATAATCCCCTTTACATTTTGTGAAGGGGATTTTTATTATCAAGAATTCCTATTATAAGGTGTAATTATAATTGTGCAAAATTTAGGAGCACAATAATAAAAATCAAAAAGTACATTACTTCAATGGCATATATCTTTTGATGAATTGTCTTAATCGTTTTATTAATATCAAAACATTTAAACTATAAAGTCGTAATGTATATTGATTTGTAATGGATCATTACAAAATAATAGATATTATTTATTTTATCAGACTAATAACTCGAGTTCGACATAAAATTATTGGCTCAGACCGTTTATAAATAATGAGTTTCAATGAATATTTGTGAAGTCATAGCGGGCTATGTCAAACAAATATGAAGAAGAAAATGGTTGTTTATATGTGGCTTTCTATTAAAATACTAATCTACTTCGTTAAATTCTTCTACCATAGCTCGCTATGCAAAAGGAATTTGCCTTGTATATCAGTATTTTAATAAAATCTGAGCTCTTTAATTTTAATCGAACTCGGGTTAATAAATATAATGGTTTTGATAAACCAGATTATCAAAACAAAATAACACAAATAAAACAAACTACATTTAATGAAACGATTACACTTTCTAATTATTCTAGCCTTTATGGTCATAGGATATTCACAAGCCGAAAATATCAATATTAAAGGATTTGGTGAAATACCTGTTTCAAAACAAGGAGACAGTTATTTAATTAGTATAGGCAGTTATGGAGAATTTGCCTTTCAAGGAAGTCTAAATCCATTGGAACTGAAATCTTCTGTTACTATAGAACAACTAAATAAATTACCCGGATTTAAAGTGCTGTCTAACCTTGGGTTAAAAGACGTTTCTTTGGGTATATACGGTGATGGTGCAGTGTTATTGTCTGCACAAGCTGATACAAAAAGTAGTCTTGATAAAATATGTAAGCTTTTTAAAATTACTACGCCGTATATTGGAATTTCGGCAGCTATTTCTCCTAAAAGCATTGAACTGGAAGGTGCGTTAGAATTTACTGATGGAGCAGTAGAATTAATGCATATTGATCAATTAGGAACAAGTGTAAAATTTAGTGCTGCAAGTATTTCCACAACACTTGAACCCGGTTCTGCAGAGTTAGGTATAACAACTGAGTTATTAATTAAACCAACAGAATCCGATCCTGAATTGGAAAGTATTTATTCTTTTTCGTATGATATAATAAGTCAAACGCTTACCGGTGCAGGTTCTATGATGACTGAATGGTCAAATCCTTTAGGTTCTTCAAAGTTTTTAAAAGAAAACTCTATTGTATTTAGTAATGCAGCGGTTGAACTTGGAATTAACATGGCTACGCTGGCTCCTGTTAACCTTGGTTTTGCCATGGAAAGAGGAAAGTTATTTACATTAGATTTTGGTGTAGTGGCATCTATCGATCCAGTGGATAAAAAAGTGGCATTTTTAGCAGAACGTACTAAAATGAATGCCAATGATTTTACAACTTTTTTAAGAGAAGGATTTGGTTTAACTATACCCGATGTGCTTCCTGATATTTATTATATAGATCAGCCCTATGTTAAGTTTGCGCCTAATGGAGGAAGCGTTGGTGAAGTGGAGATTGAAAAAGGAATATGTTTAGATGGTAACATTAAGATAGGAGATGCTATTGAAGGACCTATTCATTTTTACTTTGATATGGAGAATGAGTTCATTTTGCATATGGATCTGGACTTAGATATTAAGAAATTTATTATGAATGAGGTGCATAAAGTTCCAGGTTTAAATAAGGTGGCAGACAATATTCTGAACACATTTCAGGTTCATGAATTATATGTAGATATGTATGGAAACAAAACAGACCTACAGATGAAAGGAAATGGAATGTGTCGATTTGAAGTATTTGGCAATAGCCACACGGTTGAACTTTCAGGTACTTTAGATGCAAAAAGTATTGCGAATGATGTACTTAATAAAATTAAAGAAGAAGCACCTGGGGTGGTCGTAGCAGTAGAAAAAGTAGGTCAAGGTGTTCAGGAAGCAGGAAAGCTTGCAAGATCAGCCATAAGTTCAACATCTAATATTGCGACAAAATACATTAAATTGGGTTCAACAAAAGCTCATCATATTCACCCATTTGATGGAGGTGAAAAATATTGTCGTGCACATTGTATTCCAGACAGAGCTAATAATTTAGCTAACCAGGTATTACCTTCAACTACGAAAGCGTTACAATTATTTTATGACAGGGTTATAGATGATTTGGTTGAAATTGAAGGTGGAAACGATCAGCAAACAAAGATACTGCGTGAAGATCTATTTTTAGCAGAGTGGAATAATCTTGTTAATTCTACAGATGGACAATGGAATGAGATTCGTGAGGATAAAGAATATATTGGATTTTTTGTGGAACAAAAATGGGCAGAAAACGGAGGTAATCAATTTAGAGGAGTAATTGATGAACGAAAAAAAGAATACAATAATTTAAAAGATAAACTCTACAATAGTTTGATTTCTGCTCGTTTAGTTTCAGATCCTAAGTGTGTTGAAATTAAAAATAGATACCGAAAAACCAGAATAAATATTGAAAATGGCTCTGTGGATGCTAATAAAATAGTTTCTGAATCATTTAGTGATAACTGGATAATAGAAGAAATTCACGGAACTAACTTTGTTCGATTCAAAAATCGATTGAAAGGTACTTATTTAAATATTGAACAAGGAAAATTGGATTCAAATCCTATGGGAATTGGTGCTTATAGTGCTATGTGGGAATTAATTCCAGTTGGAGATACCCACTTTAAACAAATTAGAAACAGATGGAAAACTAATTTATATCTGCATCAGGAGGGTGAAAAATTAGAGTGTTCAACTATAAAGCCAGGTTGGCATAGCGCAATGTGGGAACTTAATAAAGTTTCTTATACTCCAGAGAAGAAATATGATTGCAGAGTATGGAGTACAAATGGGGATCAAAAATTTGGATTAAATAGTATAGTTGCTGTTTCAAATAACCGTAAATATGAGCTTGTATTCCAGATAGATGGAAATCTTGTTCTTTATAAATATGGAAATCTTCCTTTATGGTCAAGTAATACATATAATAAGGGAGCTTCTACCTTTAAGGTTCAAAAAGATGGTAATTTAGTTATATACAATAATAATAATCAGGTATTATGGGCATCAAATAGTTATGGTAAAGGTGGTGAAACATTATTTGTGCAAGATGATGGAAATATGGTAATTCATGCTCCTGGTTCAAATGTGGTATGGGCATCAAATACAATTGATAATACTGTAAATAGAGTAGAGAATATGTATGGATCAAACTTGAAGATCAAGAATGCATGGAAATACACAGCTATTAATATTGAAAATGGAATTACTTGTGGAAATATTGCTCCTGGTTGGTATAGTGCCAGATGGATTATTGAGTCGGCAGGTGACGGTTATGTAAAAATAAAAAATGTGTGGAAAAATACTTATCTGAATATTGAAGGCGGAATGACTGTTCAATGTTCAGATATTCAACAGGGTTGGCATAGTGCCATGTGGAAAATTGAGCCTATTGAAGGATCAAATCACGTAAGAATCAAAAATCGTTGGAAAGGTACTTATTTAAATATTGAATCAGGAGGTTTGCAATGTACTGATATTCAGCCTGGGTGGGCTAGTGCTCTTTGGTTAATTGAAGTAGTTCAATAAGTAACTTTTAAACGAAATAAAAGCTATCTCATAAAAAGAGTATTATGAGATAGCTTTATAATCGTTTTTGTGTTAATCCAAATATTAGATTAATGGGATGAGCCTTGTGTATAAAACTCAAAAACAAGCTTACGAAAACTATCGTAGCATTTTATAGAAAGTTCAATCATATCTACAAAAATAAATAACCGTGAATCGAGCTATGAGAAATCTTTCTCCCAAAGAGGAATGATTAAATTTGGCGAGTTGCATGTGGCAATTAAAATCAAATTATTATCATATGAAAAAAATAATTCTTTTTATAATAACTGCATTGTTTATTAATGTAAGTACCAACTATAGTCAAAATGCTAATAATGCAGAAACATTTTTCAGTCAACATAAAGATGTTGTATTTGAATATGAAAGTGGAGCAATGGACATTGGAGCTAAGGGAACTGTAAAAGTAGGTGAGATCTCCGGGTATTTAATATCACTTGAAGTTACCTATTATTCAATGGGACCTGATTACTTTAAAAAACAAAATCCTAAAACAATTAAAAATCAAATAGAGTTTAAAGATGGTTTGTATAAATGGTGGATGGGAGATTACCTTAATAAGGGTAAAGTTTATAATGGTAAATTAATGTTACGTGGATCTAACGGAGATTACATTAAAATTTCTTTGCCTAAAGATGTTATAGCTTCAGAAAAAGATGATACTAAGCTAAATAATGTAAAACTAGCTGTTGAAAAACGGTCAAATAACAATCTGCTTTATACTAAGATTCAGAATGTATGGAAAAATACATATATAAATATAGAGCATGGCATCACATGTAGCCAAATTGCTCCGGGATGGCATAGTGCAATGTGGATTCTTGAGCCTTCTGAGGATGGTCATGTGAAAATCAAAAATCGATGGAAAGGCACATATTTAAATTTAGAATCAGGAAGTCTGCAATGTTCTGAAATACAGCCGGGATGGCACAGTGCTATGTGGATGATTGAACCTATAGAAGGAACAAATGAAGTAAGAATCAAAAACAGATGGAAAGGTACATATTTGAATGTTGAATCAGGTAAGTTAAATTGTACTAATATTCAGCCGGGTTGGGCCAGTGCAAAATGGAAAAATATAAAGGCAAAATAATACCATAGGTTGCCGGTTTAACGAAATTGTATAATTACCTGAGTTCGGAATTCATTAATGGTTGCGAACTCAGGTTAATTCGTTTTATAGAATAAAAAAATTAACATTAAAAAACGGTCATAGCCAGTACAAATTGTTGGGAGAATTTGAGTCAGATTGTAATTTGTCTTGGTTATCAAAGTTTAGCTAAATTTTAAATATCATGAAAAAGAAGGGCCTTCTTTTTATTCTACTTTCTCTTGGAATAATTTTTCAATCCATACAACTTCTTGCAAATACTGTCTATTCTCTTGCTCCAGGAGAGGAATTTGTTTATGGTAAGATAGGAACATTTGATGATGGCAGCATTAAATACACATTGGCTATCGTTAGAAAACCCAATGCCAATAAAGCATTTTATTATATGGCATTTCGTCCATATCGCCCAAATATTATTCAAGGAAGTGGAAATTTGAAACCTCAGCCAAATCCCAAAGAAGCTCAAAAATACGACTATTGGTTAATTTTTAATGGTAAAAAGTTTGGTCCATACGATGAAATATATGCCATGAATTTTGAAGATTTAGATGTTGATAAGTGGGTGAGTCGTGATGGTAAATCAATCAGTTTTTGCGGTCAAAAAGGAAACAAATTTATGGGTGTAGTACATAATACAGAACGCTCCATGTTTTGGACGCCAAGTCAGGCTTTGACCATTGATCCAACGTATAACGAAGATATTTTTGGATTGTCCTACACCAAAGGTGATTTTCGAATGTACATCAATGGGGTGCAAAAACAAACTCAGTTAATGCATTTTAGTGGTATTAAACATGCCAATAGTGGTAATATGTTATACTTGGGTAAGGATAAAGCAACAAAAGAATTTGGTCTATATCTGAATCATAACAAAATTACACCAACTGTGAAGGCTGTAAAGGATTATGGTTTTATTAATGGCTCAAATAAATATTATTATCTGGCATTGTTACCCAGTAATAAGTATCGATTGGTTGTTGGCGATAATGTGTTTGACTTTGATGAAGAGCATGTTGTAAGTAAACCTGATTTTAGTGAAGGTTATCTTGTTTTTTTTGATTGGAATCCGGAAAATAAAAAAGTGTTCTGGTATGAATATAATTTACAAACCGGAAAGATGAATAAACATGGTGCGTATGGTCAAACAGATTATACTGTTTATCACAATAAATTGGCCTATCATATCTTTCATCAAACCAAAGAGAATGGAAAATTTGTCCATACACATTATTTTATAGATAAGGGAGGAGAATTAATAGAGAAGTATAGAGAAAAGAATACGCTTGATAATGCTTATATGCGAATTTCACCTAAAGGAGATATCTATATCATTAAAGATGAAGGAAGAACTTTTTCTATTACTAAAAATGGAGAGCCTTACCCTTTTTATGGAAATGTTTATCAAATTATAAATAAAAGGTTTTTGCCTTCAACGGATGAGTTGGTTTTAATGTCTACTGTTAAGTCAGCGCAATTGGGGTATAATAATGACATGCGAATTCAGATAGGAAAAGACTTTACAGATTTTAAAGGAGCTTATGTAAACGGAAGCATGCAAATAGCTGATAATGCTCCGGTAGTTTATAGTGTTCACGCTGCCTCAGGTAAAGATATCAGACAGAAAAAATTGTGTAAGAATGGCCGTGATGTGTTAGGTCAAACTTGGAAACTATTTGATCGTGTGGCCATCAACTCAACAGGAGCGCATTATGCAGTTTTAGCATGTAATTATCCTGAACAGTGGCCTGCTAATTCGCCATTAGGATACCATACATCCAATGGATGTGTTCATTTGAATTGGAGCTTAATTGTGGATGGAAATGTGATGGATGGAAATTATGGTGCACCCACTTACCTTAAAAAAGAAGATAAATTAGTTGCTATTAAGCAAGAAGGAAATAGTTTAGTCATTAAAGATTTGGTTTCAAATCAGAATTATTCTGAAAAGCCGGGTAGAACATATCAGTTGTTTAATTCAACAAATACTACCTCATACGTTAAAATCCAAAACTATTGGAAAAATACCTTTATAAATATTGAATCAGGTTTAACCTGTGGAGATATTGCTCCGGGATGGCATAGTGCCATGTGGATTATTGAGCCTTCAGAGGATGGTCATGTAAAAATTAAAAATCGGTGGAAAGGTACATATCTAAATGTTGAAAACGGAAGTTTACGTTGCTCTGAAATTCAGCCAGGGTGGCATAGTTCTATGTGGAAAATAGAGCCTATTGAAGGAACAGATTTGGTGAGAATCAAAAATCGATGGAAAGGTACCTATTTAAATGTTGAATCTGGAAGTTTAAAATGTACTGATATTGAGCCAGGGTGGCATAGTGCCAGATGGTATATGAAATAGGTATTAACTTAAGATAGATATAAAACTATATTTCAGTCTTAGGTTATTAAGTATATAAGATAAGTACCACATGATAAAAAATATTCTTGAATGAAGAACAAAGTAATAATATTAATAATAGCTGTAATAGCAGTTCACATGAGTGGTGTTTATTCTCAGAGTATTGTTGGCAGTAATATTAATGAACATGGTAAATATGTACAAATACGTAATATTTATTCAAAATTTAAAAGTATATATATTGATAAAGGTGAAATAAAGTATCACAAAACAGGTTTTAACGACCAAAGATCCAATTGGATCATAGAAAAAGTAAATGGAACCAATTACATCAAAATAAAAAACCGTAAAGAAGGTACTTATTTAAATGTGGAGAATGGAAGCTTGCAATGTAGTGAAATTCAACCCGGATGGCATAGTGCCATGTGGGAGTTGGAGCCTATTACTGGAGAAAACAGTGTACGTATTAAAAACCGTTGGAAAGGTACTTATTTGGATGGATTAAAAGATAGTGTCAGATGTGATCATCAGGAAAACCTGGGAATTTCTAAATATGTTGATGGCACTAAATGGCAGTTGTACATAAATCCATTACGTCCTCCAGGAACCGGAGCAGTAGCTCTTCACAAAGAGAATGGTAAAACATGGACTCCCAATGAAATTGTATTAGAATCCTTTAATAAAAGATTTTCGTTAATATTTCAGGAGGATGGCAATCTTGTTTTGTATAAAGATGAGCATAAAATGGTGTGGTCTGCCAATTGTCAAAATAAGGGAGCAACAAAACTGGTATATCAATCTGATGGTAACTTTGTTGTATATAAGGATAAGGAAGTATTATGGGCTGCCAACTGTCATGATAAAAGCGGAGATATTATAGTGCTACAGGATGATGGAAACCTGGTTATATATGATAGCTGTTTTAGTATAGTATGGAATACTAATACTATTGATCCTAAAATTAGATTAAAACAAAGTCCTGTTAGTGTGAAGTACGATAAAAATAAGGGCTGTGGACAGCTAACAAAATATTATGCTCCATTAAAAAAGCACTGTGGTTGGAGAAAAACATGGGACAATGTTTATATCGTGGGGTGTTTACATAATTCACTTTCCGAAACTGCAATTTTATTTTATGATAAAACAGCTGGTTATATAGAAATATATAGTATTGATAATTTGGGTAATATGAATTTGGTGAGTTCATATGATAATATCAGTAAAGATGTTATCAAATTATCTTATGCTGAACGTACAAAACACATTGTTCTTAAGTATAATAATAACTATTATGAATTATATAACCTCGATGATGAAGGAAATATGGTCCTTACTTCTAAAATTCAAAGATAGATAGCCATTGTTTTTTTACGTCTGATCTAAGCATCCCTTCACTGAATAAAAGTTTGTTTTATTTAACTTTTAAATAACTATAGCTATATTTGAAGGTTTCTTTTTCAAAAGAAGGTCTGTATCATTGTTCGTAGCTAGATAAAAGACCTATTTTGCCGATAGTTTATAAAAAACAGACCTTACAATAATGAATAAAATACTTATCGTAATAGGATTTTTCCTTACCTCAGGATTAACTGCCCAGAAGTTTAAAAAAGAATGGTCGGAAGGAAAATTAACCTGGCAGGATTTTACAGAAAAACCAAGTGGTAAAGATGTTTCTGAATTAAGGTATTTTCTCGGATATAATACCCAAAAGAAAAAATACGGTGACACAACTGTTATTAGAAATGTAGCCCAATGCTACATTGATAAAAGTTTATCCTATATAAAGCCCGAGTATAAAACCAATCAATATTTAAGATATAACCAGGTAATATTTGATATTGTTGAAATATATAGGCGAAAATTGCAATATGAGATGGATAGGATATCACCTTATGCTATCGGTGATAAGTTTAACCATATTTATTACTTATGCAATAATGAAATAGATCAGTTTTATAAAGAGTCTGAAGCTGGACAGAATCCGGATATTATAACACATTGGGAACAAAAAGTTGTGACTGAATTGAAGGCTTTGAATGATGATAATATTCCGGAGTTTGAAAATAGAAATTTTGGTTATGCTTTACATGCTGGTTTGGGAACAGGTAGTTTTGCTGGTACGCTTGGGGAGTATTTTAGCCCATCTTTTAATTTTATTTTTGGTTTTGACTTAGCTTATAAAAAATCAATTCTTTATTTGAATGGAACATTAGCATCTTGTAAGGTGAAGAGAGATTATGTTTCGGACCAAAATTGGAATAAAGGACAAAATGCAAATCTTGCAATTATAGATGTATCTTATGGCTATGCCTTGTTGGATAATCATAAAATAAAATTAAGTCCGTTTGTTGGATTGGGAATAACCGAACTTACAGCAAAAAGCGATGTTGAAGATGAAGATAACTTAAGTTTGGTAGATTATAATATGATAATGGGACTCAATGCCGATTATAAATTACGAACACGACTCAATCTGGCATCTACTTCATCTTTAGGAATGAAAGAAAAGGTAGAAACATCATTAAGAGCAAGACTTTATGTAACAAGAGTTAATTACTATGATGATTTAAAGGGGTATTCCATTAATTTAACCATAGGATTATGTGGTTTTGGAAATATGATACGATTCAAGTAAATAAGATAAATTGTAGCAGATGAAAAATAGTTCAAAAATAGGTTTAGCATTGGGAGGGGGAGCTGTATTGGGGGCAGCTCATGTTGGTGTGCTAAGAGCAATGGAAGAATTGGATATTAAAATCAATTATATAACAGGAACCAGTATAGGTGCTTTTATTGCTGCATTTGTTGCATTTGGTAAAAAATGGTATGAGATAGAAGAGATTGCATCTGAACTAAAGTGGATGGATATTACCGGAGTTACTTTATCTAAGTATGGATTGCTCTCCAATGAAAAATTGGGTAACCTAATTATCAAACATATTGGAGATAAAAACATTGAAGATGCTGAAATTCCATTGGCAATGATTGCAACAGATATTGAAACCGGTGAAAAAGTAATTTTAGATAAAGGGTCTGTTGCAGATGCAGCAATGGCTAGTACATGTATTCCCGGTATATTTAAACCAGTTGAAATTAATGGTAAAATGCTTGTGGATGGAGGTATCGTTGAAAATGTACCTATAAATACGGTTAAAAATATGGGAGCTGATTTTGTAATTGGTGTTGATTTAAATGCAAAACATTCCTATAAAAAGCCCGACAATATTATTGATGTATTGCTAAATAGCTTCCACATTATCATGAAGCATTCTGTAAAGTATCAAACATTGGATGCTGAATTACTAATAGAACCAAATCTGGCAGAATACAATATGGCTGCTATGAATCAGGTTGATGATATCATGAAAATAGGTTTTATTGATGCAAAAAAAGCATTTAATGAGAGGAAGACTGAATTGAAACAGGAATAAAGAGATATACCAAATACCACTAAATAGAAATTAGCAACTTACTAATATTATTTTTTACATTAGAGAAACTAAAACGCTGCAACTATTATTATACAAGGGTTTTATTTAGCTTTAATTAACAAACTACTCATTGTACACCATGCGTCTCCTAATTACTTTTGCGACTGAAAGTTAAAAGTAATAGCATGAAGAAGAGTTTGGTGCCATTGGCATTAGGAACATTTGGCTTAGGAATGGCTGAATTTGTGATGATGAGTATTTTGCCTTATGTTGCTCAGGATATGAATGTAAGCATTCCTGCTGCAGGTCATTTAATTTCAGCATATGCATTAGGGGTTTGTGTTGGAGCTCCGGTAATGTTATTAAGTGCACGTAAATTCCCATTAAAAAAAGTACTCTTTTTACTAATATTAATTTATGCTATAGGTAATACACTGGCAGGACTTTCTCATAATTATTGGTTTATGCTGGGCATGCGTTTTATTTCCGGCTTACCCCATGGAGCCTTTTTCGGAGTTGGATCAATTGTTGCTGAAAAACTTGCGGATGAAGGTAAAAGCTCAAGTGCATTGGCTTTTATGGTTTCAGGTATGACTATTGCCAATTTAATAGGTGTACCTCTTGGTGCTTATATTTGTAATCATTTTTCATGGCGGTTTATTTTTTATGTAACAGGAGTTTGGGGAGCTTTTAATTTATTCTTCCTTTTAAAGTGGATGCCTTCAATTGCCCCACTTCCAAATAATGGTTTACGAGGTCAGTTTAACTTTCTTAAAAAGATGGAGCCTTGGCTAATATTGTTGGCTACGGGGCTGGGTAATTGTGGGATTTTTTGTTTCTATTGCTATGTATCTCCTTATTTAACTGGTATGTCAGGATTTTCTGCCGCAGATATGACATGGATTATGGTGTTAAGTGGAGTGAGTATGGTACTAGGTAATATTATTGGTGGCAAACTTTCTGATCGTTTTCGAAGTGCTTCGGTTGTTGGTTTTGCTTATTCAATAGCAGCAATGGCTTTAATTGTGCTGTTTCTTTTACCTTCAGCATCATTTCTTGCCATTGCAATGATGTGCATATGTACCAGTTGTTTGTTTATGGTGGGAGCACCAAACCAGTTGTTAGTATTACAAAATTCACGAGGTGGCGAAATGATGGGAGCTGCCATGATTCAAATTGCATTTAATTTAGGAAATGCATTAGGATCGTATAGTGGAGGCTTACCGATTGATAATAATATAGGTGTAAACTTTGCTTCAATTATAGGTATGGGATATTTAATTGTAGCCATATTTATTGTATCTATTTTAGTCAGACGACAGAAATCAAAAGAACAACTTATGGTAACACCTCTAGTAACCAAACTGTAATCCAATTTTAGTAGTACGGTTATGATGGATTTTATTTGTTGAAACTATGTAAGAGAAAAATTAGAATATTAGTATCTTACCATTCGATTTTTCTAAAGCATTGTTGATGAAAACTAAATCTTATGGAGAAGAACCAAGAATAGAAATATCTAAAGAAACTCTTTTAATAGGTATGAAAGTTCGTATGTCTTATGAATGTGATAACACTTTCAAATTATGGAGTCACTTCTCTCCAAGAATAAAAGAAATTCAAAATAAATCAAATCAGGATTTATATTCTGTGCAGATATTTGATAGCATCTCATACTTTAATGCTTTTAATCCTGATGCTGAATTTACTAAATGGGCAGCTGTTAAAGTAAATTACCTTGAAAATATAACAGAAGGTATGAGTCCATTAGTTCTTTCAGAGGGGTTATATGCGGTTTTTACATATGTAGGTAAACCCAGTGAGGCCTATATGTTTTATGAATATATATTCAATTCATGGCTTCCATCTTCGCATTATAAATTAGATAGCAGACCTCATTTTGCCTTAATGGGGGAAGAATATAAAGGAGAAGTACCAGATTCGAAAGAAGAATTTTGGATTCCGATAAAAATCGAATAATAAATTTTTAATAAACACTTATCCCATGGAAGAAAATAACACGAAAAAAGGAAAAAAGGTTTCAACTGTAATAGGAACAGTTGTTGGACTTGTTGTATTTTACCTGATAAAGTACTTCTTGTTTTCTACACCATCTTTTGATAAAGCAATGATGCAAGTGGCCAGTAAATTAAACGAAACTTGCCCTATCATGGTTGATCAGGAAACCAGACTAGATAATGTAATTGCTATGCCTGATAATGTATTTCAATATAATTATACATTAGTTAATTGGGTTAAAGATTCTCTTGATGTTGAAATATTTGAGCAAAATATGCAGCCACAAATATTAAATACGGTAAAGACCAATCCAGACATGAAATCATTTAGAGATCATAAAGTAACTTTAGCCTATAACTATAAAGATAAAGACGGTACTTATATCACTAAAATTTCAGTTAGTTCAGATCAATATCTTGAACAGTAATTATAAAAAGTGCTAACCTAAGCTATCATCACAATGAAAATCGAAAAAATTAAAAACTATAATCAACGAATGCTTGCTGTATTAATAACAGTAGTTGTAATAACAGCAGTTATTGGTCTGATCTCTCTATTGGTATTTATTATTTCTGACATGATTCCTAACTCAAGTACTGATAACAATGCTTTACTTTCGGATGATAAAATAGAAGAATTAAAGAAAGACAGTTTACGCCAGCAGATTATTTCCTATGATTCTCCAAGGTTAGTAGATACATTAAACTTGATTTATATATTACCCGTACATGTTAAAACTCTTGAAAAAGCTGAAGATATGGGGGAAGGTGTATTAGGATTATTAGATGGAGATTTTGAAATAGGATCAAGGAAGTCAACATTCAAAAGAAGAAGTTATTATTATGGTTCATTTAATAATTTGATTGTTTATGATTATAAGAATAATCAGTCTCAAAAAGTAAGTGAGTATAGACTTTATGGATCGGATCTTACTTTTCATTATTTTGATGATGAAATATTATTGGTATTTACTGGGGCAGAAAAAGATACCAATAAGGATCATAAAGTAAATGATAATGACTTTAATTCTTTATTTGTGTATTCTTTAAAAAACAAAGAGTTGAAGAAAATTAGTTTGGATAAGGCTACGGTTGTATCCTATGAATTTGTTGAAAATCAAAAGGATATTTTAGTGAATTTTGGTTATGATAGAAATCAAAACCAGTTATTTGAAAGTGCATTTGAACCAAACTTTATTAGAAAATATACCTATAATACAAGCACTCTAGAACTTATTATTTCAGAAGAGCTAGAAGTTTCAATTCAAAAAATCATCGATAAAAACTAAATAGTTTTTTAATCTAATTATGGAGGTTACTTTTTGTTTTTAAGCTATTAGTAACCTCCAAAGTCTTTAATTTATTTCCTAATAATCATATTTATTCATTATTCTTTAATTTTATTTATCGGCAAAAATTAACCATACTTCTAAAGAAATAGATCAGCTGTCTAATTAAATTGATACAGGTAACAAATAATTTTAAAATTGTACTGTTAATCAATCAATAAAGCAGTTAGAATGAAGTTGATTGTAAAAAAAATGGTGTATTTGTTGTGTATGGGATTTAAGTCTGCCCAAACTCAGGAAAACCTATTTTCTTTTGGATGAAGAGAATAGAGCCATGATCATTGAAAAATATTATATTCGGCAACAGTAGAATAATAGTACTTATCTTTTGTTGTAGTAATTGTAAGGTTTACAAAACAACAGTTTATAATACAAACACACATATATAAACATTGAGCATTAGGTAAAATTAATAGGTTAAATTTAAATACATAATCTATGAAAAATCTAAGTTCAAAACCAGTTGTCTTTTTACCAACGGCCGATGGAAAAGGTACATTAATGATATATTATGGAAGTAAACAAGAAGGAGTATCAGATCATTATTATGGCGGACAACAAGTTAGACAGTTGTATGTATTAAATCTTGAAACATTAGAAACTCAAAAGCTTACTAATAACCTGAGTTCGATATAAAATTATTGGCTCAGACCTCTAATAAATAATGAGTTTCAATGAATATTTGTGAAGTCATAGCGGGCTATGTCAAACAAATATGAAGCAGAAAATCGTTGTTTATATGTGGCTTTCTATTAAAATACTAATCTACTTCGTTAAATTCTTCTACCATAGCTCGCTATGCAAAAAAAATAATTTGCCTTGTATATCAGTATTTTAATAAAATCTGAGCTCTTTAATTTTAATCGAACACGGGTTAATAATACTTTACCAAACATGGTGAAATTGTGGCAAAAAAGCATAGAGAAGTGATTTTTCAAAGTAGAGATACTGTTTGTGCAACATATATTGATAATCAGGCAACAAGAGTACAGTATGTTTTTCCAGATTCATTAAAACGCACAGGTATTATAATATTAAATGCGAATGAAACTTTACTGGCCTGAGTATTCCGTTTACCTGAAAAAGATTCAATATTATAGTATCATCCCCAAAAGTCAGATTTTTTTCAATTGATATATGAAGCAAAACTACCTCATACTATTTTTACGATAAATACAGAGACTAAAGCGTTGACGCCTGTTCAAATCATGTTCAGTTTTTACCTATAGATCCAGAAGTGCTCATGTTTTGCTACGAAGGTCCTTGGCATAACGTAAATCGTATTTAGACAATGAAAATGGGCGAGAAATAACCAGTGTTAGTGCATAAAAGAACCATGCATCGAGAAATTGCCGGGCATGTGTTTTTTAGTGTTGATGGGCAAACGGTTTGTTTTGATTTGCAAAAATCTCTAGGCGAAACTTTCTTTTTAGCAGGAACAAGCATAAAAACAGGAAAAGAAGTTGCTTATCAAATGGAAAGAGATTAATGGTCTATTCATTTCAATATTTCACCTAATCTGAATATGTTTGCAGGCGATGGTGGTAATGAAACCCAGATGGCAAAAGCGAAAAATGGACGTTGGATTTATTTATTTTACACTGACGATGAAATGCAAAAGCTAAAGCTATAGATTGAATAGCTGGTTAATATGAAACACCATGATTATGATCTTGAACCTAATGTACATTTTACGCCTGATGGAAAAAGAATCATATTTAGAACTAATTTTGAAGGCGTGAGTCAGATTTATAGAGTAGATATTAAAAAATAAAAGACAGTTTACACTTAAAATTGTGATCGCCATAAACTGAGGGTATGAATTTTTTGTAAATAATAAAAAGCTTATACTTGAATCTTTATTTTGGTATAAGCTTTTTATTATTATGAGACCATTACTTAGTATACTTAATAAATCCTATCCTCAAACACAAAATATCTGGAAGTCTGCAATTTTTATTAGTTTGTTTATTTCTTTGTTTCTATACGTGTTTCAACCTTTTGGATTACAGTTGTTACAGCATGACTATAAAGGATTGGTTTTAATAGGATATGGATTAGTAACTTTTATGGTCTTATTAACGAATAAGATAATGCTACCGTTAGTTATTCCAACTGTATTTCAAGAAGATATGTGGACAATAAAGAAGCAAATTTTATGGTTAATATGGCTTTTGTTTTCAATAAGTCTGGGGAATTATCTTTATGCTGTTTTATTCACTGTAATTCCATGGAGTGGGTTTTATGGATTATTGATATTCATAGCATTTACAGTAGCTATAGGAATAATTCCAATAGTGTTAATAACTTTTATTTCTCAAAATGCCATGTTAAAAAAGAATATGGCTCATTCTCAGGAAATAAACGCCACCATTCATAAAAAGATTGAAAAACAAGAAGATATTATAGCTGTTGAATCAGGTAAACAAATCGTCAATATCAATGCGGATCATATCATCGCAATAGAATCAGAAGGTAACTATATCAAGGTACTGACAGTTGAAGATGATGAGGTTAAAAGTGAATTGATTAGAAATACTATTAAAAACTTAGAAGATCAGCTTAGTAGCAGACTTTCATTTTTTAAATGTCACAGGGCATTTATCATTAATCTGTCTTATGTTGAAAATGTATCAGGAAATTCACAGGGCTTTAATGTGGATTTGTTGAAGCTCGATAAATCGATTCCAGTGTCCAGAACCTACACCAAAGACTTTAAAAAGAGAATGGTTGAATTAGAAAAAACCATGTAACTGATCATATTTTATTACATGTTGTAATTACAATTGTGCAAGTTATCCCAAATACTTGCTGTATATCCCAATTGTATTGTAATTCAGTTAATTGAAATTATCATTGTATCAATAAATTTAGTTTTAAACATTTAAAAATTGAGCAATGAAAAAGAAAGTTTGGATTATTTTAACAGCAGTAGTTCTATTTATTTTTGGAGTAATTTTAGAGTATACCAATGGAGGTGTTTGTAGTGTTGGAAACTTCAGTTTTAATTATTTCTCTTCCGGAGATTATGCTTTAGGTGTTTTTGCTTCAGGTAAATTTGCCATTGGTATTTTTTCGGTTGGGATCTTCTCTATTGGAATTTTCTCCATCGGAATATTTAATATAGGACTGTACGCAGTGGGATTATTTGTTCTGGCCTGGAAAAAGCGTTTGCCTAAAACACTAATGGACTATTTAAAAGTAAATCAAGAAGAAGTAAACGCATAAACACGACCTTTTAAAATAGCAGTAAAAAGAATCATAGATGTAGCTTGTAAATGTATTTATTCAATACAATTTAAGATCAATTAGTGTAAGATGTTTTATGATAACCTTTTATGTTGTAAATTAGGGAATCCATTTTAATTCTAAATTATGAGGTCGTTTGTCACAATATTACTCACCGTATTATTAATAGGTTGTTCGCATCACAATCAAGATGCTATTATTCAAAAATATTTTGAAGCTTTTAATCAATCTGATTTTAATCAAATAAAAAAGTTTGTAAATGATGATTATGTAATGGTGGAAGGTGATTTTAAAATTTGTGCTTCTGTTAATGATTTGGAAACCGTATTTAAATGGGATTCTGTGTTTCTTCCAAAGTATGAAGTTTTGAATATGGTTCAAGTTGAAAATGGGATTGAAGTCCAGGTGTCAAAAATTGATACTCGAGTAGCTTATCTGCACGATGACCCTATGATTTCGAATGTTTCGTTTGAATTTAAAAATGGCAAGATCTGCAAGCAAATTATAAATGAATACAAATATTTTGATGTAAAAAAGTGGAATGGTAGATTAAAAGACTTGGTTGACTGGATAAACTTGAATGGTCCTAAGCTCAAAGGTTTTGAGAGGGATATTACATTAAATGGAGCAAAAAAATATTTAGAGGTTATTGATCTGTATTCTAACAGAAATTTAAGTTCTGAAGAAAATATTTTTATCGATAATGATTTGCAGTTGGTTCATTTAAAAGATTCCATTTTCGTTCATATCAGTTGGTCCGAATCTGAAGCGTACGGTCGTTTTCCTTCCAATGGATTAATCATAGCCAAAGAAGGTAAGGCAATAATGGTTGATACACCAATGGATAACAACAAAACAGAGCGACTGTATTATTATCTTAAAGATAAAATGAATATTGAGGTCGCAATGTTAATTCCCGGACATTTTCATAATGATTGCATGGGAGGAATTTCTTTTCTTCATTCTGTAGGAGTAAATTCTATTGCTAATTTATTAACTATTCAAAAATGTAAAGAACTCGGATTAGAGGTTCCTAAGGAATCTTTTAAAACAAAAAAGTATATTGACTTTAATGGAGAAGCTGTTGAGTGCCACTTTTGGGGTGGAGGGCACTCTTTTGATAATATTACGGTATGGTTGCCCGAAAGTAAAGTCTTGTTTGGTGGTTGTTTAATAAAAAATGAAAGTTCAAGAGGATTAGGTAATCTTGCAGATGCGGTTGTTGAAGATTGGGATGGTAGTGTTGTGAAATTACGAGATGCTTATAAGGATATAAATTATGTTATACCAGGACATGGAATGTATGGTGGTGTTCAGTTGTTAAATCACACGATAGCGTTAGTTCAGGATTTTAAAGTACAGAATTAGAATATAGAATAGATGGTTAAAAACGATGGCAAGTTTTAAGGTTGGAAGAGATTGTTTTTCTTAGTTCTCTTCTTTTATTTCATTTTGTTTTTCTCGTTTTATCATGTTGTAAATGGTAGATTTACCGATGTCAAGTTTTTTAGCTACTTTTAATACATTGTTATCATACTGGCGAAGATAATGACGTATAATTCTTTCGGTGTATTCCTTTAAGGTCATTTCTTCAGCAAGAATATCCAATTCAGCCGAGGTAGAGTTTAATAAAATATTTTCTTCATCAATTTTATGATCGCTGGCCATTACTGCACTTAACTCAATAATAGCTTTTAATTCGCGTACATTACCGGGGAATGTATAGCTTAAGAGTTTCTTTTTGGCTCTGGATGTAAAAATCATGGCATCCATTCCATTGTCTTCACAAAACTGATTAAGGAAAAACTGGCTTAGCGTGATGATATCGTTTTGTCGGTCTTTTAATGGTGGCAGATGAATTGGAAGTCCTAACAAGCGATAGTATAAATCTTCCCTAAAGTTTCCATCTTTTACTTCTTCCAATAAGTCTTTATTCGTTGCTGTAATTATTCTGCAGTTTACCTTAATCACTTCATTACCACCAACTCTTGTAATCTCACGCTCCTGAAGTACACGCAGCAACTTCACCTGGAGGTTGACGTCCATTTCACCAATCTCATCTAAAAATATAGTTCCTCCTTCGGCTTCTTCAAATTTTCCTTTTTTAGTTAAAATGGCTCCGGTAAAGGCACCTTTCTCATGGCCAAATAATTCACTTTCAATTAAATCGCGGGGGATTGCTCCCATGTTTACTGCAATAAAAGCCTTGTTCTTTCTAATGGAATTGTAGTGTATGGTTTTAGCTACCAATTCTTTTCCTGTTCCCGTATCACCATATATCGAAACATTTATATTGGGTACTTTCACTGCTTTTTGAAGAAGAGCAAAAACATCTTTCATTACAGGACTATCTCCAATTATAGCATTTCCAAAATTGTATTTAGTTGCAATCTCATTTTTTAATAACGAAATTTCATCCAATAATTTCTTTTTATTTCGGATATTGTTTACACTATTTAAAAGACGGTCTTTAATGTTTTCATCTTTTGTAATATAATCGTAAGCTCCTTCTTTTAATAAGTTAACAGCAGTGGTTATAGAATCCTGGCCTGAAATAATAATAACTTCAATGTCTGGGTTGTATTTCTTTATTTGCTTCAGAATTTCTTCACCAGTGTAATCTGGTAAGCCAAGGTCCAAAGTAACAATATCAGGATTATCGGGTAAATGTTTAAAAAAAGTGGCTCCATCAAAATAAGTATCAATTTCAAAATCAGGATTTAAGGCAAGCGAACGCTCTATGAGTTTATTAAAAACGCGATCGTCTTCTACAATTTGAATTTTCATTGATAACTAATTTTTAAAACACTTATAATTCAAATATATTTGCTTTTTGTAAATAAACCACAATAAAAGGCATATGTTTTTGGTAGAATGTCGATTTTGTGGTGTATATATAATATTTTTACAGAAAGGTAGTTTTATTTGTTATGGCTACTTGCGAAAAAAGATATAATGAAATTAAATAAGATATATTTTTTATTGGTCCTAATGTTAATTTGGGGCTGTTCTACTAAGAAAAATACTTGGTTAAGTCGTAATTACCATAGTCTTACGGCTCATTACAATGTTTATTTTAATGGTAATGAGAGTTTTAAACAAGGGGTTGAGGCTATTGAAGATGCTAATGAAGATGATTATACTCAGGTATTGGCTGTATTTCCAGATTCGAAGGAGGCAAGTAAAGATGTTGCCATGAGTGAAATGGATAGGGCGATTGAAAAAGGAACAAAACTGATAAAAAAGCATTCCATCACAAAAAAGCCCAAACGTCGGGATGGTGACAATACAATAAAATATCAAAGGTTTATTAGTCAGAATGAATTTAATAAATGGGTTGATAATGCTTATTTACTAATTGGTAAGTCACACTTTTATAAGCACGATTACCAAATGGCTCAACAAAGTTTTGAGTATATGTTCAGGGAATTCAGAACAGGACCGGAATGGTATGAAGCAGAGATATATAATGCCAGAGCAGCTATTGAATTAAGAGATTTTGCAAAAGCTAAAATCATTTTAGATAATTACGATATTGAAGGAAAAGCCCCTGATAGATTATATGGTCTTTTTGCCGCGGTTTATGCTGATTATTTCTTGCGTCAGCAAATGTATGGAGATGCAGTGCCTTATCTTGAGAAAGCCATTGTAGGAGCATGGTCGCGCTATTACAAGTTGAGATTAAATTTTATTTTGGCTCAGACTTACCATAAATTACAACGGTACAATGATGCAAACCGAGCTTATAAAACTGTAATCAGAATGAATCCCCCTTATAAAATGGCTTTTAATGCCAAAGTAAACAGAGCAAGTGTAATGTTTGGCGAAGGAGGATTACCTGCTGTTCAAAAAGAGATTGCCAAGCTACTTAGGGATAAACGAAATGTGGAATATGAAGATCAGATTTATTATGCATTAGCTATGGCATATCTTGCAGAAAAGCAGGAAGAGGAAGCTGTGGATAATTTATTGCTCTCTGTTAATAAAAGTGTTTCTAATGAATATCAAAAAGGACTTTCGTTTTATCAATTAGCAGATATAAATTATCAAAAGCCAAAATATAAGCCGGCCTATGCTTATCTCGATTCTGCTTTATATAGTTTAGATGAGACATTTTATGATTATAAAAACATCTCAGAATTGCATAGTGATTTGGAAGGCTTGGTTACCAGACTTAATATTGTTGAGCGAGAAGACAGCTTGCAAATGGTTGCCCGAATGAGTGAATCTCAACGAATGGCTTTTATTGATGATTTGATAGCGAAAGAAAAAGAACGACAGGAAGAATTAAAGCAGAAAGAACAGCAGGGAGATGAAGATTTATACTTTACGAATGTGCAACGTAGCACTTCCGTTTCTAATAAAAGTGGAAAGTGGTATTTCTACAATCCAAATTCGGTTGCTTTAGGTAAAAGTGAATTTGAAAGAAAATGGGGACGCAGAAAACTAGAAGACAACTGGCGAAGAGCTAACAAAGAAGTTGTTGTGAATGAAATTTCAGACCCGGGAAATCCTGATGATATGTTTGGAGAACCTTTTGCTGTGGGAGAAAATAATCTAGAAGCAGTAATTGACTCAGCTCAGGCAAAATCAGAAAATGCGGATCTTTTAAGTAGGAATACTTATATAAAAGACCTACCGTTAACGGATGAAAAAATAAATCTGTCAAATCAAAAAATTGAAGAAGCTTTAATTATGATTGGGGTGATTTATAAAGATCAAATAGAAAATATTCCTTATGCAATTGATGCTTTTAAAGAACTGATTAGAAGATTTCCGCATAGTGCTTATCTGGAAGATGCTTTAATGAATTTGTATTTATGTTATGAGCTTCAAGGCGATCAATTAAATATGGCTCAAATCAGAAAACAGATTGTGGATCAATATCCTGATGGTGAGTTTACCGCATTTCTGGATGATCCGGATTATTTTAGAAAGAGAAAAGAACGATTACGAAAAATTGAGGATTTGTATGAGGAGGCATATTCTGCCTACTTGTTTAATCAATTTGAGATTACTGTTGAAAACCTTAATAAGGCTATTGCGTTGGATGATGAGAATAAGTTATTACCTAAATTTAAATTTTTAACAGGCTTGTCTTATGCAAAAATGGGTAATTTAACAGGTTTTAGTAGCGAGTTGAAGTCTGTTGTTGAACAATATCCTGATGCAGAAGTAACTCCATTAGCTAAGGAAATGCTGGCGCTATATGATAAAGGAAGAACTCCGGTTCAAGGTCCGGTAAATTCAAGTCTAAATGAGCTTAGAAACAAAGAATTTGAATTAGAAAAGCAACAGCGTGGAGTTTTGGATGCCTCAGAAAAAGCAGCCAATGCATTTGTTGCAGATCATAAGGCTATGCATAATCTGATTTTAATTGTTAATCCGGAGGCGGATATTAATAGATTGAGATTTAATATAGCGGATTATAATTTCTCTAAATTCTTGTTGAATGATTATGAAATGAGCAACCTAAAGTTACCTGATGGAACGCCTATTTTTGCCATCACAGGATTTAATAATCGTTTGGAAGCACTGGATTATTATTATTCAATTCGTGAGAGAAAAGATATTTTTGAAGTTGAAAATATTGAAACGTATCAGCTATTTGTAATCACTCAGGATAATTTAAAATATTTGTTGTCATCAGGTGATGTAAATGGCTACCTTCCATTCTTTGATGAAAATTATTTATCAGCAGAGGCATTTAAAGATCTTGAGCAAGGTAATGGGCAAGAAACCAAGGTCACTAAGGAGCAGGTTCTGGAAGCAGCACAAAAGTTAAAGGAAAAGACGGAAGATAAAAAATTGGCAGTAGAACCAACTAAGGAAGCATTAACACCAGCAGAAGAAACAACAGAAACAGTTCAAAAAGTAGAAAAATCTACTGAAGTTGTTAAAGAAAGTAATGAAGTTGCCAAGCAACAGACTGTTCCTGATGTTAAAGAGGTAGAAAAACCAAGTACTGGAGAAGAATCAAAAGCAATAGCGGAAAAAACAGAACCTCAGATCATAGAAAAACAGGAAGGTATTAGTTTTGTATTTGAGGAAGGAGCTCATAGCGCATTGATCCTATTTAAAAAGGGACGTATAAATATTCAAAGAACAGGTACTATATTTAAAAATTACTCAAAAGCTAATTTGGGAAGTCATCTGGAAACTGAATTCGGTCCTAAAGGAACAGCTTGGTTTTATATAAAAGTAGATGGCTTTATTTCGGCAGATGAGGCTAAGCAATTTGTTGACAAAGTAAGATTGGATAGTTATTTAATGCGAGAGATTTCCCGGATGAAATATTATACCTGGGTTATTACTGAAAATAATTATCAGCGCCTTACGAATGAGGAATCATACGAAAAGTATGAGGATTTTTATAAATTAAATTACTAGAATTTGAGCAATAATGGATGTGAAGAAAGCAAATATTCTTTGGATTGATGATGAAATAGACTTGTTAAAAGCTCATGTCTTGTATTTAAACGAAAAAGGTTTTTTTGTTCAAACAGCAACTAATGGACAAGATGCTTTGGATATGGTTAGAGAATCACATTTCGACTTAATCTTTTTAGATGAAAATATGCCTGGTTTGAGTGGCTTGGAAGTATTAAGTCAATTGAAAAACATGATGCCTGAGGTCCCGGTGGTAATGATTACCAAAAGTGAAGAAGAGGATATTATGGATCAGGCTATAGGAAGTAAGATTTCAGATTACCTGATTAAACCGGTTAATCCTAATCAAATATTGTTGTCCATAAAAAAGCATGTGGATCAACATCGTCTGGTGGCCGAAAAAACAACAAGTAAATATCAAACTGAGTTTGGTAAAATTGGAATAAAGATAAATGATTCTTATTCATTTGAAGACTGGGCAGAGGTTTACAAACAATTGGTTCATTGGGAAATTGAATTGGAAGACACAAAAGGTGAAATGGATGAGGTGCTTAAAATGCAAAAAACAGAAGCCAATCATGCATTTACAAAGTTTGTAAAGAATAATTATACCAATTGGATAATTGGTGAAGATGAAGAGGCTCCCATGCTATCCAATCAAATAATGAGAAATGTTGTTCTTCCTATGTTAGATAAGGGAGACAAAGTTGTAATGCTTGTCATTGATAATTTTAGGTATGATCAGTGGTTGATGATTAAGCAGGAAGTGTTAAAAGATTATCGCGTAGAAGAAGAAAAGTTGTATAGCAGTATTCTTCCTACAGCAACTCAGTATGCTCGTAATAGCTTATTCTCCGGATTAATGCCTTCACAAATAAAAGAACTTTATCCTCAGTACTGGCTTGATGATCAGGATGAAGGGAGTAAAAATCAATTTGAAGAGGAGTTGATCGGAACTTTTTTTGATCGATTCAGAAAGAAAGTAAAGTATTCCTATCAAAAAGTTAGTAATATGGATACAGGTAAGCAGTTGATTGATAACTACAATCAGTTGCTAAATGATGACTTGTCAGTTGTGGTTTTTAATTTTGTAGATATGCTTTCACATGCACGTACTGAAAGTAAGATGATCAAAGAGTTGGCAAATAATGAATCAGCATACAGGTCATTGTGTAAATCATGGTTTTTACATTCTGTTATGAACGAATTGCTGATTAAGTTGGAAGCTGAAAAGGTAAAAGTGTTGATCACAACAGATCATGGAACCATTCGTGTTAAAAATCCAGTAAAGGTGGTTGGTGATAAAAAAACAACTACCAATTTAAGATATAAGCAAGGTAAAAATCTGGCGTATAATCGTAAAGAAGTGTACGAAGGTACAAAGCCCGAGGAATTAATGTTACCCAAGGTCAATGTTTCTACCAGTTATGTATTTGCAACAAATGAAGATTTTTTTGCTTACCCTAATAATTACAATTATTATGTAAGCTATTATAAAGATACATTTCAACATGGAGGAATTTCTCTTGAGGAAATGCTGATTCCATATGTAATTTTGTCACCAAAAGGTAATTGATTTTATTAAAATTAAAATGAAAAAGAATTTTATATTACCAACAATAGAGCAATTGAGTGAGGTTGCAGATGAGTTTTTACAAGCTTTTCCTGAGCCGGGAGTTTTTTGTTTTTATGGATCTATGGGTGCTGGTAAAACCACTTTTATACAGGCATTGTGCGAACAGCTAAAAGTGGTTGATGTTGTTAATAGTCCTAGTTTTGCTATTGTAAATGAGTATAATACAGATGTAGGAGATGTAGTGTATCATTTTGATTTCTATCGTTTAAAAGAAGAAGAAGAGGCATTTGACTTGGGTTATGAAGATTACTTCTACTCTGATAGTTATTGCTTTGTAGAATGGCCTGAAAAAATATCATCTCTATTGCCGCAAAGAAGATATGATGTTACTGTTACAGTGCAGGATGATATGTCGCGAAGTATTGAGGTTGATGAAATCCATTAACTTGTATAAAATTTTAGTATAGTGTTTTTGTGATATGAGCAATTTGATCTGAAAGGCAGTTTTAATTGCTCTTTTTTTGTTTATATAACATTTAGATATTTTAATATATAAAATAATTTATGTGATTATGTAGTAATATGTTATATAGAAAAATGTAATTAATACGTCATAATAATATTGCTTTGTTAATCTGTTTTTTGTATCAATAATGAGTTGTTGTTATTAAATGTGTGATAATCAATGCTTAATGTTGGATTTGTGATTTGGAAATATTTTATTTTATGAGTTGATTAAAGTATGTTCCTGTTTTATATTTGGATATTTATCAAACAAATACGGTTGTTTGTCAAAGAAAAGGTTAACATAAAAAAGTTGCTCCTATATTTGCCGGCCGTAAAGCAATTACAAAATAGAATTGCAATTTTTTAATCTTTAATCAACTTAAAATGAAAATTACTAAAGTTTTCATGGCGCTATCTCTTGCGTCAGCGGTAGCCTTTACAGGCTGTATTAAAAATGAAGAAGCTGATGGTATTAAGGCCTTACGTGAAGCTCAAGCCAAACTAATCCTAGCTCAAGCAAATGCAGAAACTTCCGACGCTGCCAATCGTGCAGCACTAGCTCAAGCCCAGATATTAATTGATCAAGCAACAGCAGCATGGAATGAAGCTCAAGCCAGAGCTATTGAATTGCAAAATGAATTAGCAGAATCCAACAATGATGTAGTTATTGCTCAAAATGAAGCTGCAATAGCACAAATTCAAGCAACTGCAGAATATGACTTGCAGATAGCTATTGCAGATGCAGAAACTCTTCTTGCTAATCAAAAAAAGAAACTAGAAGCAGCACTTCAGGAGTTAGCATCTCAAACTGTTGGTTCAGGTGAAGATGTTTCGTCTGTGGCTCAAATTTATTATGAGCAATATGTTAAGGCGTTAGGTCAATTGAGTCAAATTCAGGAAACTGTTTTAGGCTGGAGTACTAAAATTGCAGAAGCAACTTATTATGTTGGTGATGTTGAAAATGGTGTTGTTTTCAATGATGAAGATGGAGATGGTATCAATGATAATTTTGTAGAATATATTTCTGACAAAAAAGATTTGCTAGAAAAGCAAATTACATGGATGACTACTTATGCAACAACTGTTAATACGCTTATTGATCAGGCGAAAGGTGACAATGCTGAAGCCATTGTAACTGCTACCACTCAGGTTTCAACTTTAGAAGATGAAATTGAGACTAAAAGAATTGAGAGAGTAAATCAAAAAAGTACCTATGAAATTGCTTATGAGGAAATGCAAGAAGCTTATGAAGCTTATAATGATGCCTTAATAACTTATACTTCTGCATCATGGTTTACCGATGAAGCTTCTGTTGGTACAAAAGTAATTGATGGTTTTTATATTGAGGATATTATTAATGATCCTTCTTATGTAGAAATTTTTGATGGTTCATCAATTTCATTAACAGACCTAGCAGCTTATGTAAATGATGGATCTTATTACTCGATCCCTTATTATGAGCAAAAAGTTGCTGAAAATGAGGATTTAATTGATGATATTGATCAAGCATATGACAGAGTTGAGGATTTATACAATGTGTATAAAAATCAATTAGATGATTTGTATGAGGCTTATCTTGATTCAGAAGAACCTTTAGTAGATCTATTACAAGCATGGAATATTGCCAAACTTGAGGAAGAAACTTATACTGGAGGTGACGTAACGGAAGAAGGACAATTATCAGATGCAACAGATGCTGCGGAACAAGCTTATGAAGATGCTGTGGATGCACGTAATGATGCATGGAAAGCTTACAGTGATTTTATCAATGATAACATTAACCTTGCTGATATTGTAAATGCAACTGAAGCCATTGATGGTTCTGTTTTAAATAATATTTATGGAGGTGTTATTACTACCAATGAAGCTGAAATAGTAGGTGGTGACATTCAAGCTTTAATGACCGAACTTGAAGGTGATAAAGCTGATTACGAAGCTGAGATTGAAAATTATAAAATTGAGATCACAATCGTAGAAGCTTATATCTTGTATTTAGAAACAGAGAGAAAAGGAACACTTACTGAGGTAGAAGCTTTAAAGGTTCCTTATTTTACAGCTAAAAATAGTTGGGTTGCAGCAAAAGATGCTTATAATGCAATTTTGGATGAGTTAGAAGTGTTAGAAGTTCAGTTAGACGAAGCTGGAAACATCCTTGAAATTTTATTACAAGATGATACAACAGGTATTGTTGAAGATTTAGTGGAAGCATTAGAAGATATTAATGAATCTATTGCTGAATTATCCGATGAATCAGTACAATATGATCTTGCATTGACTAATGCAGCAGCATATCTAGAGTATTTGCAAAAACAATTAGCAACGGCAGAGGAATCAGAAACTGAAGCTCAGGCTATTGTTGATGATTTAAAAGCTCATCTTGATGCCGAGTTAGGCGAGTAAAATTTAGGAAGTTAAAATGCCGGAGTTTTCTCCGGCAATGTTTAAATGTTGTATCCTAAAATAATAAGCCTAATAATATGAAGAGAATATTAATAACATTTATAATAATGACCATATCTGGTAGTTTCTTCCATCATTCTTTAGCCCAGAGTTTTGGTCCAGAAAGAGGAGATAAGCAAATCTCGCTTCGTTTGGGGAAGGCTGTAGATTACGGTACATTAACAAGTTATGAAGTAAATCAGGGGACCGTTTCTGAGACAACCTCAATGTCACAACCAGTTTATATTTACTCAATGAATGGAAATTCAAGTAACAATGATATTGTTAATGCAATAGGTTTTGAATTCAAATATTTTCTGTCGTCAAAATTAGCATTGCGATTAGACGGTAGTGGAATGATAACAAGTACACCTTCGCAGGATTATATTACTGGAGTAAATATTGATGCCACTTTTCCTGGAACATCAATTCCAAACTTTGCCTATCAGGATGGAAAAACAACTAAGCAGTTTTATGCAGACTTAGGAGTGGATTATTATTTTGAAACCAAAGTAGCTCGTTTATTTCCTTTTATAGGAGTTCAAGGTAATTCTGTATATGCCCAGATGGAAATATTTGATGGATATAGAGGATTAGATAATTCAGGAGAAGTTATTTCTTCTTATGATGTAAGAAGAGGAGAAGCGTATGCTTTTGGGGGAAGTATAGTTGCCGGAGTAGATTATTATCTGGCAGAAGGGTTTTTTCTTGGAGTGGAGATAAAAGCTGCTTCATATATGTATAACGCAAAGAGTATTTTTCATCAGCAAGGAATGGAGGCACAGAGTGGAGTGTCTCATGTAACATCTTTTCTTGCACAACCTATATTAAAACTGGGATTTAAATTTTAAAAGAAGTTCCAGATGTGAGTTTTCAGAAGCTATTCATTTCATAAGGATAGCTTCTTTTTTTTGATTTCTATCTTATGATAGTAGTTTCAACCTATAAAATTTTATTCTTCAGTTGATTTTATATTCCTACAAATTAGTTCTGTTTTAAATCAATTTTTAAGAAAAAAAGTGGCATTTTTGTACGTCAAAATTTTAAGATACATATAAAAGAGTAATATATTATGCAAACGGTAGTAAGCGGAATACGACCTACAGGAAATTTACACCTGGGAAATTATTTTGGAGCAGTAAAGAATTTTTTAAGAATGCAGGATGAATACAATTGTTATTTCTTTATAGCAGATTATCATTCTTTAACAACGCATCCAACCCCGGGAGATTTGCATAATAGTGTTCGTCAGGTTTTAGCAGAATACTTAGCTTGTGGCTTGGATCCTGAAAAATCAACTATTTATATACAAAGTGATGTTCCTGAAATAGCAGAGTTGAGTTTATTATTAAGTATGAATGCGTATTTAGGAGAACTAGAAAGAACTACTTCATTTAAAGATAAAGCGCGTCAGCAGCCAAATAATGTAAATGCAGGATTGTTAACTTATCCTGTGTTGATGGCTTCAGATATTATTATTCATCAGGCAGATAAAGTACCTGTTGGTAAAGATCAGGAGCAAAATATGGAAATGGCTCGTAAATTTGCTACTCGTTTTAACCATATGTATAAGCAGGAATATTTTAAAATTCCTCAATCGTTTAATTATGGTGAAGCTTTGATTAAGATTCCTGGGTTAGATGGTTCCGGAAAAATGGGTAAGTCTGATAATAATGGTATATTTTTAGTTGAAGAACCAAAGTCTATTACTAAAAAAGTAATGCGTGCAGTAACAGATAGTGGTCCAACAGAACAAAATTCTGTGATGACTGAGCCAATTCAAAACTTATTTACCTTAATGGATGTGGTGTCTACTCCAGATACAATTGAGTATTTTAAAGATAAATTTGCTACTTGTGAAATTCGTTATGGTGATTTGAAAAAGCAATTGGCAGAAGATATTGTCAAATTTACAGCTCCTATTCGCGAAAAAGTAAATGAAATTAAAGCCGATGAAGCTTATTTAAGTAAGGTTGTTAAAATGGGAAGAGAAAAAGCTCAGGCTAGTGCGGCCAAAACACTTAAAGAAGTAAGAGAGATTATTGGAATAAAGAAGTTCTAATTTTATTTTATATATATAATATTTGAGAAGAAGGTGTCTGATTAGGCACCTTCTTTTTTGTTTGTGTGGGAATCGTAATAACCCGAGTTCGATTCTAAAAAAGAGCTAATACCAATTAAATTACAATGATACCTTTGTCAATCATCTTGTAATTTAATTGGTATTACTCAGACTTTGGACGACCATCGCTTAACAGTAGCATAATCGACATTAAGATGATTAACCAATTTTCTTTGACTAGAAAACTTTTGAGTCTTTGTTAATATTAAACATTTAAGACGAGCGCGAATGCGGTAATCTTTTTCTTTACCATATAATTCTTGGAGAGATTCAACGGTTTCTTTAATCTTAATCTTTGAAGGTCTTCCTATGCTTTACTGTTACAAAATATAAGGCGTATTATGAAATATAATTGGTATTACTTAAGTTTTCAGCTTTAGCAAAAAAAATCATCCAGCCAGAGTCTACGTTTTGCATTTAAAGCAATCTTTAATGCCTTATTGTTTGTGTGATTTACGCTCCAAGCTCCTAATGCAAAGCAATAGACTTTCAGTGTTGCTAACATGGCATTGTTGTTAGAGATAACTTAATATTTCTTTGGTATAAAAATCACTGTCAGCACGAACCAAACTAATCCTTATTGCTGATAATATTTCTTTATAGTTTCTTGAAGAAATGCTTTGCAATTACTACTATATGCTGTATTTAAAGGTCGAAGCAGTGCGTTGGTATTCATACGTGTTTGACTTATGAATGTCATTATAGAGTGCTGCGTATTTCGACCTCATTTTTAAGAATTATAATCTTTGGCAATTTCTTCCTGATTGCCAGATTTCGTAATGATTGTAATGCCTATATCTAAAGTAAAATCATTAACTTGTATTTACGAAAAGAACCAGTTCTGTAAAGTTGGAAAAACTGCGGTGTTACGTTGTTGTGAAAACTTACCTAAGAAGCTACTATTGGTACTTTGAGATGGCATCTTGTCACAACCAAAAATATCTTGTAGAGTGATGTCATAACGTAACCAGTTGGCGTAAATTTATCTAGAGGCCCTAGTCCAAATACTTAACCCCAAGGCTCTATAATATGACTTGCTTCATGACTCCTGTTTGATCCCTTATTTGGAAGATCCAATGTCGATAAATAGTCACTTAGACTTAGAGCTATTGAATCAATTAAAATTTTCATCAAAATCAGGCCTCCCAATAGAGTCACTTTCTCATCTAAATAATCTATAGGGGGGATAACTATATTGGTGAAATCTATATTTTGAACAATTCAACTAAAGTTAATGCTTTCATCGCACTTAAATAATTCTATTGAATGGGTTAGGTTTAATATGCAATAAAACAGCATGTTGAGTTGATGTCTAAAAAATAATTTTAAAAAATATAGTAGTATGTATTGCATAGTACCTAATAAAAGCTATATATTTGTAATACAAACAACAGTGTTAAAAAAGGTATTGTGTTATGAAGTTTTTAATTAAAAAGAATTGTTTGGTTGTATCACTGTCGGTTGTAATTGTTACTGTTATTATGGCAATTGCTCCAATTAATATTTGTGATATCAATAAATCGGATGAATCTATTTCATACGATATGGAAGAGCACAATGAAAATCATCCTATCATAACATCAAAAAATGTGGGATTATCAGTTGGGAATCAATTTTGGGTAAGATTATAAAATAGGAGGGAGAAGATAATGAAGGTTGAAAATACAAAAGCACAAATGCGAAAAGGTGTATTAGAATATTGCATCTTATCTATTTTGTCAAGAAGCGATAAGTATGCCTCAGATATTATAGCCGAGTTAAAAGAGGCAAAAATGATTGTAGTTGAGGGTACTTTATATCCGTTGTTAACCAGATTAAAAAATGCTGGGTTACTTGGATACAGATGGGAGGAGTCAACACAAGGTCCTCCTCGAAAATACTACGAACTTACCGATAGCGGTAAGGCCTTTTTAATAGAGTTGGATGCATCATGGCAAGAACTCGTTGATGCGGTAAAATTTATAAATAATAATTAGCAAAAGTCAATATCATGCAAAAAACAGTTAACATAAATTTGAGCGGTAGTGTTTTCTACATTGATGATGATGCGTATGCTTTGTTAAGGCAATATCTTGATAAATTAGAAAACTATTTTGGTAATCAAGAAGAGGGAAAAGAAATCATTATTGATATTGAAAGTCGTATAGCGGAATTGTTTAACGAAAAGTTAAACAACAAGGGTGCAGTTGTTAATATAGCAATGGTAGAAGACGTGATTTCTAAAATGGGGCAACCAGAAGACTTTGACGAAGAGGCTTCTGAAGAGCAACAAACCGGATCGTATAAAGGAGAAAAATATTATAAACAAAAGAAACGATTATACAGGGATATAGATAATAGAGTTTTAGGTGGTGTTTGTGGTGGTATTGCAGCTTATTTTAATACAGATCCTGTATTTGTGCGAGTTCTGTTTTCTATACTTCCTTTCTTGAGTTTCGGTATTATAATACCTGTGTACATTGTGTTGTGGATTATTATTCCAGCTGCCATTACCACTGCGCAAAAGCTAGAAATGAGAGGGGAGAATGTTACGATTAAAAATATTGAAAAGGCAATTCGTAACGAGTATGAAGATGTAAAAGAGCACTTTTCAAAGGTAAGAGAATCCAAAATGTATCGTAAAGGTGAGTCGTGGTGGAATAGACTTACAAAAAAGGATCGAAATATTGTAATTGTGATAGCTGTAGTTGTTGGAGCTGCATTATTGGCTAATATATTTCAAATCAATGTTTTTAACGACAACTTTGTTTATACAACAAATTACCATAACGGATTTTTTTTTAATATCTTTCATGGAGGTGGCGTAATGGGATTAGCTATTATATTATTAATCATAGGATTAATTTTTCGCTCAATATTTAAAATTGTAATTTATTTAATCGCATTTTTATTTATAGGGGTACTCGCTATTAAAATAATAGGTTTTGTAATGGGAAGTGTTATTATGCTTTGCTGATAAATGACATAGGATACAATAACTTAAGCCAATTTATACGATAAACCTTATACTTAATTAACTGGTTTTTGATGTGTTCTATAAAAACGATCACAGAAAATAGGATAAAATGAAAAAGACAATTTATATAAATTTAAACGGATATGCCTTTCATATTGAAGAGGATGCTTACGACAGATTGAGTCAATATCTTGATAGAATAGAGCGAAGTTTTTCAGATACCGATGAGGCTAAGGAAATTATTGCAGACATAGAATCCCGGATAGCCGAAATTTTTAGAAGTAGTCATCCTTCTGCTGATGAAGTTATAACGTTAGCCAATGTTGAGGAGGTGATAAAAACAATGGGCGAGCCTCAGGATATTGTTGATGAGGAAGAGGTTGGAAGTCAGTCAAAGAGAGAATCGAGTCAAGATTCTAATTCAGGCTATAGTAAAAGGTTGTATCGCGATCCGGATAATAGGATAATTGGAGGAGTTTGTGGTGGATTAGGAGCATATTTTAATGTAGATCCCATTGTATTTAGAGCTATATTTTTAGTTGCTTTTATTATATATGGTTCTTCACTTTTGCCTTATATTATTTTGTGGATTGTAATGCCCAAAGCAGTTACAATCAAACAAAAACTTGAGATGAAAGGACCTGCCGGCTATGAAAAGTGGGAGCAAAATTTAAAAAATGAATATAAAGATATCAGTGAAAGATTTACCAAGTCCAAAACCTATCAAACTTTTAATAAAGATGTTTCTGAAACTACAGATAAGATGGGTTATGCTCTACGGAAGTTTATTAGTATCATAGGAGGTGCTATAGGAATAGTAATAATGGTAGGTACTTTAGCATCTTTGGTTGCCCTTATTTTAGCTTTTACTGTAGGGTATACATTGTTTGATTTCTCTAATGTTGGAGATTTATATACTTCAATTCCAAGTTACTTTTTATATCCACAGGAGGTTACGCTGGGAACTATATCAGTTTTAATTATAACAGGTGTACCACTATTGATACTTTTTTTAATAGGGTTTAAATTGGTATTTAAATTTAAAACAAGAGTAAGTATAATTGCTTTAATTTCTGTTGTGATCTGGATTGGAGGATGGGTAATGTTAGCTTATACTTCTGCTAAAGTAGCAAAAAATTATTCTGATATTGAGGCTAAATACTCGAAAGTACTATTGGAAGAACCTAGATCACAAACCATTTATTTTAAATCAAATGAAAGTGCCTTTACTCCTGAATCTAAGGAGCGTTTATTTGAAATAAATCACTTAGATATTTATGCTTCGGAAGATAAAGTATATGTAGAGGGAGATCCTAAAATTGAAATTAAGCGAGGCCCTGAATTTCAAGTAACCATTAAAAAATCGGCAAGAGGATCAAGTAATAAAGAAGCCCGGGAAAATTGCGATTATATAGAGTATTTCTGGATACAAAAAGACTCTGTTATATACATTGATCCTATTTTTACCTTAACAGAAGGTACAAAAATGCGAGATCAAAAAATTCAGGTAGTTTTTACAGTTCCTGAAAATTATAACGTAGATATTGATGAAGAGTTGGAATGGGAGGTAAATAATTATTTAAATAATTAAGTAAGTGTTAAACCATAAAAATCAAATAGATATGAAAACTTTTGTGCGATATAGTATATTGGTTGTTTTAATAGGATTTGTTCAAACTTCAATATTTTCACAGGAAAACATCTCTAATAAAATGTATAACAACCTAAGAGATTTGGACGAGGTTACTTACTTTTCGTTTTCAAAAAATTTAATTGATATTGTTGATTTGGATATTGATTCAGATAGTGATGACTCAGCAAAAAAAATAACAGGTGACTTAAATGAAATTAAAGTTGTTATTTATAAACCCGATTTTAAGCCTGAAAAGCCATTTAGAGAACAGGTGTTAAAATACTTAAATAAAGGAGATTATGATTTAGTTGAAGAGGATGATAATGAAGAGGATACTGAAGTGTGGATTCATAGAAAAGGTAAAAAAATATATGAATGCCATATCATATTTCAAGGGGAGCAAAATGGTGTTTTGTTATCGTTTTTTGGAGATTTTAATGTGAAAGATGTAAAAAAATTAAAAGAAAAAATTAATGATTATAAATAGTGTAGATTCGTATATTGAGTAAGTTTGAATGTATTGTGTATTATAGATATAAAGGTTTGTAGGATTACTTATACAAACCTTTTTATATGAATCTAATTGAACTTAATTAGTCATACCTGAAAAAGTACTATTCTTTGAGATTTAATTTGTTTTCAGAGAATAGTAGTTTTCTAAAAATAAGGTTTTAAATAAGACAAAAAGAAATTGCTCTTTAATTCTATTGAGCATTTTCTTTAAATTAAATCCAGTACCAGCTAAAATGGTATTTATTTTATCTCCATTGACCCCTTTTAAATAATTCCTTAACATTCTGTGGTCATGTTTTATATGACCAATAACTGGTTCTATACCAGCCCTTGCCCTAAATCGTTTTCGTGCTTTTTGCTTTTCATATTGAGTAGCTCCCTTTTTAGGAGCTGTAGGCGATATTATCTCAACGCCGTTAATATTTTTCTTTCCTCTGTACCCCCTGTCTACAATTCCAACTTTGGGAATGCTCTCTGTCAAATATTCTGTTTGCTTAAGATGGGCTTCAAGGGTATGTCCATCGTATGGGTTGCTTTCAAAGGCGATAGCACCGACTACTATTTTTGAAGTTTTGGTTAGTACAATTCCTGATTTATTTCCGAACTCAAATTTCTTTGCTTCTTTTCCTTTTGCAATACAATTAACTTCTGGTTCATGGATACTGTATATTTTATTCTGATCCCCTTTTTTCTGCATTAAGATTTTGTTGAGAATAACAAAGAGTCCTTCATATTTTATTTTTTGTGCCGAATTAAATTGTCTTTCAATATCCCTGACCTGGCGACCTGCTATGGTCTTTATTCTTCGTAAGGCTGCTTTAGCTTTCTTTCTTCGTTTGGGATGGCTGTGGAAACGCTGATCTATCATTAACTGTTTTAAAGTTCGAGTATAACTCTGACGTAATGTTATTCCCTCTTGTTTAGCTATCGTATTAACTTTTTCTATGATGCGCTTATGTAACTTTGCATCTGTTGGGTAAGTGATATTCTTTTCTTGAACTGTACTGTCTATTAACACCTCTTTCTCTTGAGCCTCTTTGCCAAAAAGTTGAACTGAAATTTTTAGCAATTTTTCAGCGCCTTCTTCTCCTATGCGCTTTCTAAAATGAATAAATTCAGTTGGATCAAAAGGTTTTTCGGTCTGAAAAACTTTCTCCCCACTAAAATATTGCCAATAAGGATTTTCGATCCACCTATCAATAATCGCTTCATCGCTAAGGTTATAGATATGCTTTAGTAAAAGCAAACCGATTACTCTACGGATGGGAACCGATGGTCGTCCAAAGTCTGAATAATAAACTGAGAAATCGGATTCAATCTTATCCCAATCAATGTGTTTAGACAAAACACATAGTTCGTGCTTTAGATTAATAAACTTTTCTAGAGGTGTATCAAAAATACTCAACTGTGGGGTATTGTCTTGTTTTCCAACCATATCTGCAAGCTTTATGACTAAAATACACATTTGCTTGCAGATTTATAAACTTAAGTACAAATGCTTATGAACTGGTTATCAACAACCTATTCCATTTTTAAGGGTAAACTAATTACGTTGGTTTTTAGCTTCTAATAGCTCCTTGTTTTTATCGTTCCACTTTTTACAAGCTTCATATGTAGCTTTTGCAACAGAAGGTATGTCCTCAAAATCCATTAAAAGTCGGTCTTCAACTAAATCATGTAATTCACTGGCTTGCAGACCTGCTTTAAACTTTAATTTGTTTACTTCCTTTTCTAATTCTAGTATTTCTTTCTGGCTCATCATTGTATGTTTTAAATTTGATTTTGGGATTTCAAATAATAAGCCATGTTGTATAGTTTGTTGTTTGTCAGTGTTTAACTATAAATATACACACAAAATTGTTAGATAAACAGGTATAAGGTTGCTTAATTGTAGGAAGAGTATATTATAAATAAAAAGGGTAAACGATTTCGTTTACCCTTGAATTATTTTTGTACAATTTTATTATTTGAATTTCCTTTCTATGAAAGGATTGATAAAAGGTTTGTCATTCTTATTTTCAGTATAAAACTCAATAAGTTTATCATACATTTTTGAATCTCCCCATTCACCTTTTATGGCATCACTAAAGTGTATGTCTTTTAAATCATAATTAAACCATTTTAAATCTTCAATAAAGGCTTCTGCATAACCAGTGTCTGTTTCATGAACTCTAACTGATTTAACACTGACCTTTCCCTCACCGTTATTAAATTGCGTAGCCGCCAATATTTTATTAATTAAAAATAAAATGGTTAATGAAAAGCATTCTGCTGATGGAGATACTGGCATCTCAACATATCTTTCACTGTTGCTTTTTATAAATTTTTTGAATTCATCACTTTCTTTATTCCACATGGCATACGCATGGTCAAAACTATCTATGATATCTTTTATGGTTCCTTTGGTTAGTCCAAAATCATATATCATCTGACCAAAATCCAGTTGATCCGAAGTCAGAAATACTTCAACTACATAACTATGGCCATGTAACGATTTTTTGCATCTATCGCTTGAACAATCTCTTACAATATGAGCTCCTTCAAATTTAAATTTTTTTCTTATTATCATTGTTTATTTTTCTTTATCTTTTTTGTTTTAAGCTTTGGGTATTGGTATAGTAGGCAGATAAGGTACAAACGTTACATACCTCTAACTTCCCTACGTAAGTAAATGTCTTTAAAATCACCACCATAGTATTCGCTTGAGAAAGAACCCTCGTTACTTTGTGTACCTCTTAATGATTCGCAGGTATGAACTAAACCAGACAACTTAACATAAACAGAACCTGTTTCTGCCGCTTTACTGATCTCATCGTAAATCATTTTAGTGAGGTTTTCCTGTAAGTGACCTCGTCTGGAAACCCAGTCAACAATTCTTTGTAATTTAGAAATCCCTAAAACCTTTTCGTCTGGAATATAACTTACTAGAGCATAAGCGCCATCTCTGAATAGAGTACTGAAAGGTGCTAAATGATGAGAACAAACAGATACAATATCAATTCGTTTTGTAATAGGAAAACGTTGCTTCTGCTCATTTGGAAAATTAGCAATAGCTGGTCTGTTTGACCATCTGCCTGATAATAATTCAGAATCATCATCCAGACTACTACCGGTGTACATTTTTGTTATTCGATACGGAGTGCCTTTATCCCCACCAACGTTTGGATCATCCATGTCAACTTTCATAGCCTTAAAAGCCTGAACAAAATGATACTCCGTTATGGTGCGCATAATATAGTGGGCTTCTTCCGAAATGCCACCAACATGCTCAACATTATCTGATATTTTAAAATCCTTTAGGTTGTTATATTCATTCCAATAGACTAAAAAATTCTTCATTGGATATTGCTTATTAAATTTATCTCTAACAAAATCTTTTAAGTAATCGAAAGGACCTTCAACCTCTGGTTTACAACCATAATATTTATATGTGTCCGCTAATCTTTTATTTTTTTTGATTGCAATATTTATATCTACATCCTTCATAATCTTCTGTTTTATGCATTGTTGTAGTACAACATACTATTAACTGATATTGTTTAAGTCAATAGTCCGTTAAGGTATAGTGTAAAATACTGAATGTCAACAAAATAAGTCAATGATTTACTTGTTTAAACCCTTGATAATCAGTATCTTAATGGAGAATTCTGACAACTTCATTAAGGGTGACTATCAAGGGAAATAATATTTATAAAACACACATAGAGAGCGTGTTATCAAAAATGTCAAATATCAATAGTTGGAGAAAAGAGTTTGTAACAGAGACTCTTATCCTATTTTTATGCATAAAAGGTCGTATCAACTTTTTACAGTTGGGTCGCTTTGGTAAGCATATGGAGCAAAGATACCGACAACAATTTGAAAAACCATTTGACTTTCTAACTTTCAACAAAGAATTAACACTTTCTCAGGGAAGCGGCCGGTATGTAATTGCTTTTGATCCTTCCTACATTAGTAAATCAGGTAAACATACACCTGGTGCTGACTATTTTTGGTCTGGTTGTGCCAACCGTGCTAAATGGGGGCTTGAAATTGGAGGCTTGGCCGCAATCGATATTGACAACCATACAGCCTTTCATTTAGAGGCGGTCCAGACAATAGCAGGTAAGGATCAGTCGCTTTCGGACTGGTATGCTGATATTATTACTGAGCGCAAAACACAGCTGCTAGAGCTATCTTCATATTTAGTGGCCGATGGATGGTTTGCAAAACGTACGTTTGTTGACCAGGTAATTAATGCCGATATGCACTTAATTAGCAGGCTAAGGGATGATGCCAATTTGAGGTACCTATATCAAGATGAGCCAACAGGCAAGCCTGGAAGACCAAAAAAATATGATGGGAAAGTTGATAACAAAAATATCGACTTGAGACACTTTAAGCTTGTGTCAAAAGGTGATCAGGCTTTAATCCACAGCGCTATTGTCTATTCCATATCCCTGAAGCGAAACATAAAGGTTGTGCATGCTCTTTATTATAACCGGAAGGGTAAGCAGGTTTACAAACTGTATTTCTCAACAGATATCAACATGGATGCTTCTGATATCCTGAAATTTTATCAAAGCCGTTTCCAAATTGAATTTCTTTACCGTGATGGCAAACAGCATACAGGCCTAAATGATTGTCAGGCCAGAAGCAAAAACAAATTGGATTTTCACTTTAACGCTTCGCTGACATCCATTAATCTCGCCAAGGTTATCCATTGGTTGAGCATACCCAAAGAACAACGAAAATCATTTTCGATGACAGATATCAAAACAATAAATAACAATGCCTTACAGTTGAATTTATTTTTTGACAAGTTCGGTATTAACCCAAACTTGCCTAAAAATAAACACAAGGCAAGGGAACTATTATATTATGGCACCATTGCTGCTTAAAAGTTTAACGAAGTATTGTTAAGTTATTGATGTTATAAATTAAACATAGGTGAGATAATTATCCTTTAAATATAGTAGGTGTCTAGGATTATATGTGGATATGTGAAGTATGTTTTCCGGTTAAATTGAAGGTGTAAAGTATAGTTTTTATTTTGCATAAATAAAAAGCAGGTACTTATAAAAAATACCTGCTGCAACTTATAATTAGAAATATTTATACTTATTAATCTTCATGAGCTTTCCATTTTTCTTTACCAAATCGGGATGTTAGGATCGTAATAATTTCATTAGCCGAATATTCTATGGGTTTATTTGTGATGTTTAAAACTTTAAAACCACCTTTTTTAAACAGGTTGGCTGCAAAATCCAATTCCAGTCTAACTTTCCTCCTGTCAATATAATCCGTATTTGGATCCATATGAATTCTTGAAACTCTACTACTTCGTTGTGCAATTAAATAAGCCATTGAAATAGTTAATCCAAAAACGCGGTTGGGATCAATCTGGAAAAGCGTGTCGGGGACAGGTGTGCCAGGAACAATAGGTACATTTGCTACTTTCCAACCAAACATTGCCAGATAAATACTTAAAGGCGTTTTTCCGGTTCTCGAAACACCAGCTAGTACAATATCTGCAGTGGCAATCTTTTCAGCATGTTGACCATCATCATGTTGCATCGTAAACTCAATCGCTCTTACTCTTCTGTAGTATTCCATATCTCGTAATCGGTGCAACCCTGGTTGTTCTACAGGTTTCATATCTAAAACTGTATCAAGGTAATCCGACATATTACCAACTAGATCAAAATGTCTGATTTCTTTTTTCTCACAAGCATCAACTAATTTTCTGCGGGCAATGTGATCTACCATTGTATGAGCAATAACACCATTGTTGGTCACAACTTTATCAGTAATTGTGTCAATTTGTTCCTGAGTTGAAACTTCAGGTTCAATGATTACAGGGATTTTATGATTTGGATACTGGATTAGCATTGATTCAACAAGTGTATGTCCTGCCACTCCTTTACCTCCGGATACAACATAAATAGGAGGCATGTTAGAATTTTGTTCCATAATAGTAGATTTTTGCATTAAGATAATAAAAAGTCGGTTTTAGATGGGTACTCCTATAAATTTTGTTGAAAGAATTTATTCTATTTTTTTTATTTTTTTAATACTATTAATATGTATTCTTTTCTTCAAGAACCTTTTATTTGTTGGTCGGTTTAATATAAAATCAAAATATTACCTATTCACAATGCAAGGTCTTCGTCAACAACTCCAGAAGTATTTTAAATCAAAATACTTACAGAATATTTTATATGCATTTTTTGTGTTCTTTGCCCTGGCTATAACATACGAATATGGCTTTAATAAAGATTGGCGTTCTGGTAATGATGCACCAAAAGCAATTAAGGGGGAGTTGGTAATTGAAGACAGAGATTTTGAATATGCAGATCTTTTTCAATTAAAAGGTGAATTTTCTTTTTATTGGAATAAGCTTTATACAATAGATGATCTTGATACTCTTACAGAAAAGCCGGTTTATGTTGATTTACCATCCGTTTGGAACGATAAAAGTATATATTCAGATAGAGTTAGAGCTCAGGGGGTAGCAACGTATCATTTAAGCATTAGTGTGCCTGATGAAGCGATTTATGGCATAAGAGTAAAGGAAATGGATTGTGCATATAAACTAATGGTAAATGGAGAAAGCATTGAAGTAGGAGAAGTTGGAACTTCAAAAATATCCACAATCCCTTCATGGCAGCGAAAAGAGATTTATTTTTACTCACATAATAAAAAGATTGATGTTGTATTGCAAATCGCAAATTTTCATCATCGAAAAGGAGGTCCTGAAGATGTAATGCTTTTAGGTAAAGCTCAATATGTACGATCATACGTATTTAGACAATTTGGGTTTTCAATTTTTTTACTTGCGATTTTCTGTGCGCTGGCAGGGTATTTTTTGCATATTTATATAGTAGGGAGGCGGGATGTTTCTATTTTATTATTCAGTTTGATTTCTATTTTTGGAATTTTCCGATTAGCTACAACAGGAGAGAAGGTTTTGCTTTGGGTTTTTCCATCTTTAAATTGGGAGTTAGCTTTACGCATTGAATATGTGGCTTTTATTGTTCTTACTGGTTTGTTTTTTAGTTTTTTAAGGACTTTCTATTCTATAATATTTACAAAAAAAATGGAATTTGCTGTTTGGCTGGTCATTGCAATAAGTATTGTGCCGGTGCTATTTATGTCTCCTTTTATATTTACTTATATACCTGTTTATTATCAAATATTTGCCTTTTTAGTTAGTAGTTATATGTTATATGGTGTATTGATAGCATTAATTAAAAAGATAGAGTTTTCAGGAGTGTTTTTTGTTGGGATATTCTTTTTTTATGCGTCATTTATCAATGACTTGCTGTACTATAATAAGATGATTGATTCTGATTTTTTGTTGCCTTATGGATTATTCTTTATTTTCTTTTCCTTTTCTTTTGTAATGGCAAAAAAATTAACTTATTCCTTTTTAGAGGTGGATTTATTAAGTACAGCTTTGAAAAAGCATTCGATGCAATTGGAGCAAGAAGTGAATGTACGAACACAAGAGATTCGCGATCAAAAAGAATCGATTGAAAAACAGGCTGTTGATCTTGAAAAAGTTAATGAAAAACTGATGGAATTAAATCGGTTTAGAGATGGAATGACCGGAATGATTGTTCATGATTTAAAAAATCCATTAAACGCTATTATCAACCTTTCACAAATGGATGATATGCCAGATAAGGATAAGATGATATGGCAGGCTGGGGTTGAAATGCATAATATGGTATTAAATATTTTAGATGTAAATAAGGCAGAAGAAGTTGGATTTACAATTGATCGTCAATTTTTGAATATAAATGATACTATAACTGCTGCAGTTCATGATGTTCGTGTAAATGTTATGCTTAAAGGTATTTGTATTGAGCGAATTGAACCAGCTCAATATAATACATTGGGTGATTTTGATATAATAAAGAGAATATTGGTAAATATTCTGATTAATGCTATTCGATTTTCTCCAATCAATGGTAAAATTACTATTACTCTAGAAAAAAGCGGAGCGCATTTACTCAGCTGTAATATTAAGGATCAAGGTCCCGGTATAAAAAGAGATATGCAGGATAAAATTTTTGACAGATATAAAAGTGGAGATCAGGCCAATCAAAGTTTACGATCTACAGGTTTAGGTTTAGCATTTTGTAAAATGGCAATAGAAGCGCACGGAGGAAATATTGGCGTTCATTCAAAATCGGGAGAGGGAGCAGTGTTTCAAATACAAATTCCAATAGAATCTTGTTTTTTAGAAGAGCAAAAACCTGTTATTGAAAATAATGACATTAATGTTGTTAAGTGTGAAAAAATGAGTTTGCAAACTCAAACGTTAATTGCACCATATATGATTTTACTAAAGAAGAAAGAAGTATTTGAAGTTACAGATATCAATAAGATACTAGGTGAAATTGAGTCTTTAAATTTGGAAGAGAGCCAATGTTTAATTGCACGAATAAATGAAGCTGTATTTTTATGTAATCAAGAACGCTATATAGAAACAATTAATAAAATACTGTGTTTATAGATCAAAACACATAATGAGGATATACCTTTTAGAGTCTAAATTAAGACAATAAAATATTACATTTGAAAGAAAAAGGGAGATGTCTAATTATAAAATACTTATTGTAGATGATACTATAGGGAATTTAAAACTCATGGTTTCAATATTTGAAAAATATGAACCTGAGTATAAGGTATATCAAACAAATAATCCTCAAATGGCACTATCCATTTCAATTAAGGTGCAGCCTGATTTGATTATTACAGATTGGAATATGCCATCCATTTCAGGAATAGAACTAATAAAAATCTTAAAAAAAGAGTCAATACTTAAAGACACTCCAATAATTATGGCCACTGGAGTAATGCTTTCCTCAGAAGATTTACAAACAGCTCTTACTGCAGGAGCTACTGATTACATTAGAAAGCCATTGGATCCGGTTGAATTAATTGCTCGCTGCAAGTCTGCCCTGCTTATTTCGTCATATTATACTATGTTGGTTGAACAAAAAAACAAAGATTTGGCGGAGAGTTCTTTACATCTGATAAAAGCCCAGCGTTTTAATCGTACTTTTGTTTCAGAAATTGAAAGATTAAAGGAAATTGTTGTATCACAGCCAGGTAAAGCTGTTGAAAAACTAGAATATATTAAATCAGAACTCCTCCAAGAAGTTGAAGAAGAAGGTTGGTATCGATTTAATATTTCCTTTTCGCAAGTTCATGCTAACTTTCATAAAAAAATTACAGAGGAGCATCCTAATATTACTCCTGCAGAATTGAAGTTATGCACATTCGTTAAAATGGGAATGGCCAATAAAGAGATTGCTTCAGTTTTAAATCAGACTGCAGATAGTATAAAAACTTCGAGATACCGTTTGCGTAAAAAACTAAATCTGGAAGGTGTTAATCTCGAAACCTACTTAACACGATTTTAATAAGGAAACGCAGATCATAGCTCCTTTTAATCAGGTAATTCTATCCTTATTCAACCTCCTATGTTTACTTTTTGCTTACTGTAAAAATATTACCCATTCTAATAGCCTCATTATATTCGCAAACGAATTAGTATTTAGTTAAAATACTTGGTAATAACTGAACTGAGTAAAATGAATATGGAGGAAAATTGACACTTATTATTAGTGTTATCTACCCGTATAATCTTCGACATAAAACGTTCTAAGCTCCATTAGTCAAGATAAACGTCATGTTTATCAGTTCTAATAATCAATCTGTCATGTTAAACTATGAAATTTAATCAGCGTAACCTAAAGATGTTAAACTCTTTTATGTAATTAATAATACAGGATAATTAGAAGAATACAATAAATGAATTTTAAAAAAATGACAAGAACATATACTCAACTGGTGTGTTTGGGTTCTCTGTTTACATTTTTAGGAGAAGGTAATAATATTGAGGAGATAATAGACTATAGTAATCGTCACGGATGGTTTTATATAGATAACTCTTCATTTAAAAAAAAAGTGAAAAATACATTGCATGTAATAACTCCTATGTATTAGCCTATTAATATAAAAATAGGTTCTGTAATCAATTCGTAAAAAAATAAAAACAAATATAATATGCGAAAAATTTTACTATTAACCTTTGCGCTTTTAAGTTTTCTTGTGAAAGCTCAGGAGGGAACAAAGCAGTTAATGCCCAATGAAACGGACAAATTACAAATTCGGGTTCCTGATACCAATGATACAGAAAGTAGGATTTACATCTATTTGAGAGCTGGTGAAAAGATGTATTTAGGAATGAATCCCACTAGTGGATCAACAAACTATCAGTTGAATGACCCTTCTGATAATATCGTAATTCCATCTACGCCAATGCCTACTTCCGGAGCTGGTTATATTTCTACGTATCAAGAAGCAATTAGTGGTCCGGAAGGAGTTTACTTAAACGGAGTGCAGACATCAACAGCTGATGGTTATACACCTATTGTATATACTGCAACAACTACAGGAAACCACTATATAAGTTTTGGTAGTCAAATTTATCTTGATTATTTTGATATTACTGTAACTGATACCTCTGGCAATATTATCGTAAATCCAGATCAGCCCAACAAATCTGCAGGGAGAGTATGGTCATATAAGTGGAACTTTAATACTACAAGTTTTACACAATATCCTGTAAATGCTGATTTTTATGTGTTTACATCGGATGAGTTTGTAAATAAAGTAAAGTATAAAATGTATCCCTACATTTTTTCTTTTGCGGTAAATTCTTATGGAATTGATGATACTAAATCAAATCCAATTGAAAAAGCACAAAGTTATAATGGTAACAAAAGTAATACTGGAGAATATAAGATTTTCTTAAATGATCCGGATCATGAGGCTTTTACAGGAACATCACTACCACCTCCAATGTTAAAAGTATGGTTAGAGGATACAAAAATCTATGATTATGATTATGATAGAGAACCACAGTTATTAAATATTAATGCAGGAACAGTGACTTTAGAAAAGAATGGTGCTGCTTGTACCTATGGAAGTAAAACGCTGTTTAAAATTGAAACAAATATTTCCGGATTTACTACGATACTTTTAGATTTAAATAACGATGGTGTTTATACATCTGGTAGTGTGGATAGGTATCTTAACGTTGATTTAAATGTGGGTACAAACTATGTAATATGGGATTTTAAAGATGATTCAGGGAATGCTGTTAGTGATGGTGTCATTAGTGCATCGGCTACTTTTTTAGGTCGTGGACCAGCTCACTTCCCCATTTATGATGCAGAGGCCTTAAGTGGAATCGAGACGGCATCCATAAGGCCATTTAATAAATTAGGACCTACTTTATATTGGGATGATTCAAAGATTTCGGCAGTAGGTGAGTGGGGTGATAATACCGGTAAAATGGATGAAACGGTTGTTACTCAGCTTAAAATTAATGCAGGAATCGAAAGAATTTGGACCTATTATGGAAACAATGGCAACTTCCAAAATGGAAATGGAAATACGATGAACTCATGGTTTAATGCCATTGACCTGGGCATGCCCAGTATTCCTATTAATATTTCCACAAATGCCTCAAAATGTGAAAATGGTAATGCTCCAATTATTGCAGATATTTATAAAGAGACCCCAATTAATGCAAGTTTGACATTTTCAGCATCTGATTTTGAAAATAAATTTTTTGACATCTCACAATCTCTTAATAAAATTCAAATTCTATCATTGCCAGATCCAGCACATGGAGTATTAAGATTGTCAGGAGTTGATGTAGCTGTAAATGACGAGATTTTACAATCAGATATTTCTAATCTCATATTTATTCCAACCACAGATTGGGGTGGAGAAACAACTTTTGAATATAATGCCAGTAATGGAACTTATTATGCAGATGATTCAGACTTTGTATATATTAAGGTTAACACAGATCCAGTTATTTCTGATATTGAAGATCAATCTATCTGTGCGAATACAGAATTAATAAATTTACCCTTTACAGTTAATGATGCAGAAACTGATGTGGATGATATTGAGGTGATTGCATATTCTCATAATACAGATATTGTATCAAATAAGAAAATAACAGTTGGTGGTTCTGGTTCAAACCGAACAATTTCTATTACGCCAAATACAGATACTGCAGGATCTGCAATTGTATATGTTAAAGCTGATGATGGTTATTCTGAGGTTATTAAAAGTTTCACACTTTATATTGGGCCTTCAATTGAAGTGATGGGTGATACAACAATCTGTAGTGGTAATGATTTGAATTTGTCAGCAGAGGAACCTGGAGCTACATATTTATGGACAGATCCTAATGGAGCAACATATGTAACACAGGACTTAAATATTGCCAGTGGTAGTGTTAGTTATGGAACGTATTCTTTAACAGTATCTAAAGGTGGATGTGTACACTCAAATGATTTTGAGGTTTCACAATCTCCTTTAGTGTCCTTTACGGGAGAAACAAGTGCCTGTGCAGGAGATGATATTACACTGAGTGCAAAAGAAACTGTAGCAACATCTTATACATGGACCAATGGATCTCTTACATATAATACTAAAATATTAAATGATGATGTAAGTACATTGGTATCCAGCAATTGGACTTTGAAGATTACCAAAGAAGGCTGTACAAACACTTCTGCCCCGTTTGAAATTTTAGCAAATAATGCACCTGCAGTAAAAACAACAACAGGAAGTACCGTTGAAGCAGGTGAAAATGGTGTGGTAACAATAATATCAAGTGAAAGTAATATTGTATATAAAGCTTATATTAAAGGAACTGAAGTAGGAAGTAATATTGGAGATGGGAATGATATTTCTATCAATATTTTACCAAGTAGATTATTAATTGGTGCAAACACCGTTGAATTAATTGCTAGTGAAGGAGGTTGTGAAACAACTCTTTCTAATGTTACAATTACAGTAAATCAACCAAAGATATCAATTAATGATGTTTCTGTTAATGAAGGAAATACAGGAACTAAAAATATGCAGTTTGTTGTATCGCTAAGTTATTACAGCCAAAGTGATATTACTGTGGATTATAGTACTCATGATAATTCTGCAACTGTTGCTGATGTAGATTACCAGTCATTAACTTCAGGTACAATTACATTTGAATCAGGAGAAACATCTAAAACTATCAATGTTACGGTAAACGGTGATAAAAAAGCCGAACTCGATGAAGCTTTATATTTAAATTTAACGAATGCGGTCAATGCTGTAATTGACGATGCTCAGGGCGTTGGTACAATAAGTAATGATGATAATGCACCCGTTTTAATAGCATCAGATAAAAGCGTATCAGAAGGAACAACAGCCGTAGAAACTGTAAGCGCTACAGATGCCGATGCAGGTGATAGCAAAACATTTTCAATAAGCGGAACCGATGCAAGCTTCTTTAGTATTGGCTCAAGTACAGGTGTATTAACATTTGCCAGTGCACCAGATTACGAAAACGCAGCAGATGCTGATAAGAATAACATTTATATATTAGATGTAACCGTAACAGATGGCGGATCAAATACCGATACGAAAACCATTAATGTAACGGTAACAGATGTAAATGACAATAGTCCAATACTAAGCGCATCAGATAAAAGCGTATCAGAAGGAACAACAGCCGTAGAGACTGTAAGCGCTACAGATGTAGATGCAGGAGATAGCAAAACATTCTCAATAAGTGGAACCGATGCAAGTTTCTTTAGTATTGACTCAAGTACAGGAGTATTAACATTTGCCAGTGCACCAGATTACGAAAACGCAGCAGATGCTGATAAGAATAACATTTATGTATTGGATGTAACCGTAACCGATGGCGGATCAAATACTGATACGAAAACCATTAATGTAACAGTAACAGATGTAAATGATAATAGTCCAATAGTAAGCGCATCAGATAAAAGCGTATCAGAAGGAACAACAGCCGTAGAGACTGTAAGCGCTACAGATGCCGATGCCGGTGATAGCAAAACATTTTCAATCAGCGGAACCGATGCAAGCTTCTTTAGTATCGGAGTATCTTCAGGAGTATTAACATTTGCCAGTGCACCAGATTATGAAAAAGCAGTAGATGCGGATAAGAATAATATCTATGTATTGGATGTAACCGTAACCGATGGATCAAGTCATACTGATACGAAAACCATTAATGTAACGGTAACAGATGTAAATGACAATAGTCCAGAACTAAGCGCATCAGATAAAAGCGTATCAGAAGGAACAACAGCCGTAGAGACTGTAAGCGCTACAGATGCCGATGCAGGAGATAGCAAAACATACTCAATAAGTGGAACCGATGCAAGCTTCTTTAGTATTGGCTCAAGTACAGGTGTATTAACATTTGCCAGTGCACCAGATTATGAAAACGCAGTAGATGCGGATAAGAATAATATCTATGTATTGGATGTAACCGTAACCGATGGCTCAAGTCATACTGATACCAAAACCATTAATGTAACGGTAACAGATGTAAATGACAATAGTCCAATACTAAGCGCATCAGATAAAAGTATATCAGAAGGAACAACAGCCGTAGAGACTGTAAGTGCAACAGATGTAGATGCAGGAGATAGCAAAACATACTCAATCAGCGGAACTGATGCCAGTTTCTTTAGTATTGACTCAAGTACAGGAGTATTAACATTTGCCAGTGCACCAGATTACGAAAACGCAGCAGATGCTGATAAGAATAACATTTATGTATTGGATGTAACCGTAACCGATGGATCAAGTCATACTGATACGAAAACCATTAATGTAACGGTAACAGATGTAAATGACAATAGTCCAATACTAAGCGCATCAGATAAAAGTATATCAGAAGGAACAACAGCCGTAGAGACTGTAAGTGCAACAGATGTAGATGCAGGAGATAGCAAAACATACTCAATCAGCGGAACTGATGCCAGTTTCTTTAGTATTGACTCAAGTACAGGAGTATTAACATTTGCCAGTGCACCAGATTACGAAAATGCAGCAGATGCGGATAAGAATAATATCTATGTATTGGATGTAACCGTAACCGATGGATCAAGTCATACTGATACGAAAACCATTAATGTAACGGTAACAGATGTAAATGACAATAGTCCAATACTAAGCGCATCAGATAAAAGCGTATCAGAAGGAACAACAGCCGTAGAGACTGTAAGCGCTACAGATGCCGATGCCGGTGATAGCAAAACATTCTCAATAAGTGGAACCGATGCCAGTTTCTTTAGTATTGGAGAATCTTCAGGAGTATTAACATTTGCCAGTGCACCAGATTATGAAAACGCAGCAGATGCGGATAAGAATAACATTTATGTATTGGATGTAACTGTAACCGATGGATCAAGTCATACCGATACGAAAACCATTAATGTAACGGTAACAGATGTAAATGACAATAGTCCAGAACTAAGCGCATCAGATAAAAGCGTATCAGAAGGAACAACCGCCGTAGAGACTGTAAGCGCTACAGATGCCGATGCAGGAGATAGCAAAACATTCTCAATAAGTGGAACCGATGCAAGTTTCTTTAGTATTGACTCAAGTACAGGAGTATTAACATTTGCCAGTGCACCAGATTACGAAAACGCAGCAGATGCGGATAAGAATAACATTTATGTATTGGATGTAACTGTAACCGATGGATCAAGTCATACCGATACGAAAACCATTTATGTAACGGTAACAGATGTAAATGACAATAGTCCAATACTAAGCGCATCAGATAAAAGCGTATCAGAAGGAACAACAGCCGTAGAGACTGTAAGCGCTACAGATGCCGATGCCGGTGATAGCAAAACATTTTCAATAAGCGGAACCGATGCAAGTTACTTTAGTATTGACTCAAGTACAGGTGTATTAACATTTGCAAGTGCACCAGATTATGAAAATGCGGCAGATGCGGATAAAAATAATGTTTATGTATTGGATGTAACTGTAACAGATGGCGGATCAAATACCGATACGAAAACCATTAATGTAACGGTAACAGATGTAAATGACAATAGTCCAATACTAAGCGCATCAGATAAAAGCGTATCAGAAGGAACAACAGCCGTAGAGACTGTAAGCGCTACAGATGCCGATGCCGGTGATAGCAAAATATTTTCAGTAAGCGGAACAGATGCCAGTTTCTTTAGTATTGACTCAAGTACAGGAGTATTAACATTTGCCAGTGCACCAGATTATGAAAATGCAGCAGATGCGGATAAGAATAACATTTATGTATTGGATGTAACCGTAACCGATGGATCAAGTCATACTGATACGAAAACCATTAATGTAACAGTAACAGATGTAAATGATAATAGTCCAATACTAAGCGCATCAGATAAAAGCGTATCAGAAGGAACAACAGCCGTAGAAACTGTAAGCGCTACAGATGCCGATGCAGGTGATAGCAAAACATTTTCAATAAGCGGAACCGATGCAAGCTTCTTTAGTATTGGCTCAAGTACAGGTGTATTAACATTTGCCAGTGCACCAGATTACGAAAACGCAGCAGATGCTGATAAGAATAACATTTATATATTAGATGTAACCGTAACAGATGGCGGATCAAATACCGATACGAAAACCATTAATGTAACGGTAACAGATGTAAATGACAATAGTCCAATACTAAGCGCATCAGATAAAAGCGTATCAGAAGGAACAACAGCCGTAGAGACTGTAAGCGCTACAGATGCCGATGCCGGTGATAGCAAAACATTTTCAATAAGCGGAACCGATGCAAGTTACTTTAGTATTGACTCAAGTACAGGTGTATTAACATTTGCAAGTGCACCAGATTATGAAAATGCGGCAGATGCGGATAAAAATAATGTTTATGTATTGGATGTAACTGTAACAGATGGCGGATCAAATACCGATACGAAAACCATTAATGTAACGGTAACAGATGTAAATGACAATAGTCCAATACTAAGCGCATCAGATAAAAGCGTATCAGAAGGAACAACAGCCGTAGAGACTGTAAGCGCTACAGATGCCGATGCCGGTGATAGCAAAATATTTTCAGTAAGCGGAACAGATGCCAGTTTCTTTAGTATTGACTCAAGTACAGGTGTATTAACATTTGCCAGTGCACCAGATTACGAAAACGTAGCAGATGCTGATAAGAATAACATTTATGTATTGGATGTAACCGTAACCGATGGATCAAGTCATACTGATACGAAAACCATTAATGTAACAGTAACAGATGTAAATGATAATAGTCCAATACTAAGCGCATCAGATAAAAGCGTATCAGAAGGAACAACAGCCGTAGAAACTGTAAGCGCTACAGATGCCGATGCAGGTGATAGCAAAACATTTTCAATAAGCGGAACCGATGCAAGCTTCTTTAGTATTGGCTCAAGTACAGGTGTATTAACATTTGCCAGTGCACCAGATTACGAAAACGCAGCAGATGCTGATAAGAATAACATTTATATATTAGATGTAACCGTAACAGATGGCGGATCAAATACCGATACGAAAACCATTAATGTAACGGTAACAGATGTAAATGACAATAGTCCAATACTAAGCGCATCAGATAAAAGCGTATCAGAAGGAACAACAGCCGTAGAGACTGTAAGCGCTACAGATGTAGATGCAGGAGATAGCAAAACATTCTCAATAAGTGGAACCGATGCAAGTTTCTTTAGTATTGACTCAAGTACAGGAGTATTAACATTTGCCAGTGCACCAGATTACGAAAACGCAGCAGATGCTGATAAGAATAACATTTATGTATTGGATGTAACCGTAACCGATGGCGGATCAAATACTGATACGAAAACCATTAATGTAACAGTAACAGATGTAAATGATAATAGTCCAATAGTAAGCGCATCAGATAAAAGCGTATCAGAAGGAACAACAGCCGTAGAGACTGTAAGCGCTACAGATGCCGATGCCGGTGATAGCAAAACATTTTCAATCAGCGGAACCGATGCAAGCTTCTTTAGTATCGGAGTATCTTCAGGAGTATTAACATTTGCCAGTGCACCAGATTATGAAAAAGCAGTAGATGCGGATAAGAATAATATCTATGTATTGGATGTAACCGTAACCGATGGATCAAGTCATACTGATACGAAAACCATTAATGTAACGGTAACAGATGTAAATGACAATAGTCCAGAACTAAGCGCATCAGATAAAAGCGTATCAGAAGGAACAACAGCCGTAGAGACTGTAAGCGCTACAGATGCCGATGCAGGAGATAGCAAAACATACTCAATAAGTGGAACCGATGCAAGCTTCTTTAGTATTGGCTCAAGTACAGGTGTATTAACATTTGCCAGTGCACCAGATTATGAAAACGCAGTAGATGCGGATAAGAATAATATCTATGTATTGGATGTAACCGTAACCGATGGCTCAAGTCATACTGATACCAAAACCATTAATGTAACGGTAACAGATGTAAATGACAATAGTCCAATACTAAGCGCATCAGATAAAAGTATATCAGAAGGAACAACAGCCGTAGAGACTGTAAGTGCAACAGATGTAGATGCAGGAGATAGCAAAACATACTCAATCAGCGGAACTGATGCCAGTTTCTTTAGTATTGACTCAAGTACAGGAGTATTAACATTTGCCAGTGCACCAGATTACGAAAACGCAGCAGATGCTGATAAGAATAACATTTATGTATTGGATGTAACCGTAACCGATGGATCAAGTCATACTGATACGAAAACCATTAATGTAACGGTAACAGATGTAAATGACAATAGTCCAATACTAAGCGCATCAGATAAAAGTATATCAGAAGGAACAACAGCCGTAGAGACTGTAAGTGCAACAGATGTAGATGCAGGAGATAGCAAAACATACTCAATCAGCGGAACTGATGCCAGTTTCTTTAGTATTGACTCAAGTACAGGAGTATTAACATTTGCCAGTGCACCAGATTACGAAAATGCAGCAGATGCGGATAAGAATAATATCTATGTATTGGATGTAACCGTAACCGATGGATCAAGTCATACTGATACGAAAACCATTAATGTAACGGTAACAGATGTAAATGACAATAGTCCAATACTAAGCGCATCAGATAAAAGCGTATCAGAAGGAACAACAGCCGTAGAGACTGTAAGCGCTACAGATGCCGATGCCGGTGATAGCAAAACATTCTCAATAAGTGGAACCGATGCCAGTTTCTTTAGTATTGGAGAATCTTCAGGAGTATTAACATTTGCCAGTGCACCAGATTATGAAAACGCAGCAGATGCGGATAAGAATAACATTTATGTATTGGATGTAACTGTAACCGATGGATCAAGTCATACCGATACGAAAACCATTAATGTAACGGTAACAGATGTAAATGACAATAGTCCAGAACTAAGCGCATCAGATAAAAGCGTATCAGAAGGAACAACCGCCGTAGAGACTGTAAGCGCTACAGATGCCGATGCAGGAGATAGCAAAACATTCTCAATAAGTGGAACCGATGCAAGTTTCTTTAGTATTGACTCAAGTACAGGAGTATTAACATTTGCCAGTGCACCAGATTACGAAAACGCAGCAGATGCGGATAAGAATAACATTTATGTATTGGATGTAACTGTAACCGATGGATCAAGTCATACCGATACGAAAACCATTAATGTAACGGTAACAGATGTAAATGACAATAGTCCAGAACTAAGCGCATCAGATAAAAGCGTATCAGAAGGAACAACAGCCGTAGAGACTGTAAGCGCTACAGATGCCGATGCCGGTGATAGCAAAACATTCTCAATAAGTGGAACCGATGCAAGTTTCTTTAGTATTGACTCAAGTACAGGAGTATTAACATTTGCCAGTGCACCAGATTACGAAAACGCAGCAGATGCGGATAAGAATAACATTTATGTATTGGATGTAACCGTAACCGATGGATCAAGTCATACCGATACCAAAACCATTAATGTAATGGTAACAGATGTAAATGACAATAGTCCAATACTAAGCGCATCAGATAAAAGCGTATCAGAAGGAACAACAGCCGTAGAGACTGTAAGTGCAACAGATGTAGATGCCGGAGATAGCAAAACATTCTCAATAAGTGGAACCGATGCAAGTTTCTTTAGTATTGACTCAAGTACAGGAGTATTAACATTTGCCAGTGCACCAGATTATGAAAATGCAGCAGATGCGGATAAGAATAACATTTATGTATTGGATGTAACCGTAACCGATGGATCAAGTCATACCGATACGAAAACCATTAATGTAACGGTAACAGATGTAAATGACAATAGTCCAGAACTAAGCGCATCAGATAAAAGCGTATCAGAAGGAACAACAGCCGTAGAGACTGTAAGCGCTACAGATGCCGATGCCGGTGATAGCAAAACATTTTCAATAAGTGGAACCGATGCAAGTTTCTTTAGTATTGGCTCAAGTACAGGAGTATTAACATTTGCCAGTGCACCAGATTATGAAAATGCAGCAGATGCGGATAAGAATAACATTTATGTATTGGATGTAACTGTAACAGATGGATCAAGTCATACCGATACGAAAACCATTAATGTAACGGTAACAGATGTAAATGACAATAGTCCAGAACTAAGCGCATCAGATAAAAGCGTATCAGAAGGAACAACAGCCGTAGAGACTGTAAGCGCTACAGATGCCGATGCCGGTGATAGCAAAACATTCTCAATAAGTGGAACCGATGCAAGTTTCTTTAGTATTGGCTCAAGTACAGGAGTATTAACATTTGCCAGTGCACCAGATTATGAAAATGCAGCAGATGCGGATAAGAATAATATCTATGTATTGGATGTAACCGTAACCGATGGATCAAGTCATACCGATACCAAAACCATTAATGTAACGGTAACAGATGTAAATGACAATAGTCCAATACTAAGCGCATCAGATAAAAGCGTATCAGAAGGAACAACAGCCGTAGAGACTGTAAGCGCTACAGATGCCGATGCCGGTGATAGCAAAACATTCTCAATAAGTGGAACCGATGCAAGTTTCTTTAGTATTGGAGAATCTTCAGGAGTATTAACATTTGCCAGTGCACCAGATTATGAAAACGCAGCAGATGCGGATAAGAATAACATTTATGTATTGGATGTAACCGTAACCGATGGATCAAGTCATACTGATATGAAAACCATTAATGTAACGGTAACAGATGTAAATGATAATGATCCGGTTATCAATGTATCTAATACAACAGTTCCTGAAAATTATATAGGAGTGGTTATTGATGCATCTTCATCTGATTTGGATGTAAATGACATAGAGACCTACTCATTGTCTGGAGATGATGCTACATTGTTTAATATCAATGCTTCAACAGGTGAGTTAACATTTAAAGTAGCACCGGATTATGAGAACCCTTCGGATAGTAATACTGATAATGTTTATGAGTTAACAATTATTGTTTCTGATGGAGCAGGTAATAGAGATTCAGAAGCAATTATTGTAACAGTTACAAATGAGAATGACAGTCTGCCTGTAGCGTTTGCTGATGAGGTAGATTCTGACAAAGGAGCTGTTTCTATTATTGACGTTTTAAGTAATGATACAGGTTTGGAAGATGGTAACCTTGTCGTTTCAATTCCTGTTCAGCCTGCAGATGGAGTTGTAATTGTTAATGAAGACAATACAATTACAATCACTCCAAATGATGATTTTGTCGGAGATATAACTTTTAACTATCAGGTTTGTGATGGCGAAGGTGATTGTTCAATATCAACTGTTACCGTTACTGTTGAAGAAACTGATAATGATGGTGATGGTATTTTAAACATTGATGAGGGAGATGGGGATACTGACAGAGACGGAATATTAGATAAGAACGATCCTGATTCGGATAATGATAGAATTTTAGATGCAGAAGAAGGAACAGGAGATGCAGATGGCGATGGCATTCCAAATTACAAAGATTCAGATTCTGATGGGGATGGCATTCCGGACGTAGAAGAAGGCTCTGATGATATTGATGGTGATGGTGTAGGTAATTATTTGGATTTAGATTCAGATGGTGACGGTATTCCAGATTCAGAAGAAGGCAATATGGATTCAGATAGCGATGGAACACCAGACTACAAGGATACCGATTCAGATAATGATGGAATTTTGGATTCAGTTGAAGGAACCGATGATAAAGATGGTGATGGCATTCCAAATTACAAAGATTCAGATTCAGATGGTGATGGCATTTCGGATGCAGAAGAAGGTTTTGATGATATTGATGGTGATGGCGATGGTAACTATTTAGATTTAGATTCAGATGATGATGGTATTCCAGATTCAGAGGAGGGTAATGTGGATTCAGATAACGATGGAACAGCAGACTATCAGGATACAGATTCCGATAATGATGGAATTTTGGATTCAGTTGAAGGAAGTTTTGATTCTGACAATGATGGCACACCTGATTATACCGACACTGATTCAGATGGCGATGGTATTCCAGATGTGGTAGAAGGATCAGATGATGTGGATAACGATGGCGATGGTAACTATTTAGATTTAGATTCAGATGATGATGGCATTCCGGATTCAGAAGAAGGAAATATTGACTCTGATAATGATGGAACTCCGGACTATCAGGATACCGACTCAGATAATGATGGAACTTTAGATAGTGAAGAAAGTACTGGAGACTGTGATAATGACGGAGTGCCTGACAGAATTGATGAGGATAAATGTTATGGAGAAGATGAATTGATTCTTTATGAAGGTTTCTCACCAAATAATGATGGTGATAACGATACTTATAACATTCCTTGGTTGTATCAATTTAACCAGGTAAGTATTGAGATTTTTAACAGATGGGGTAATGTGGTTTATAAGCAAACTAAGTATGATAACAACTGGAATGGTGAATCAAATGTAGGATTCAGTGTTGGTAAAGAACTTCCGGTAGGTACATATTATTACATCATCTATGTTCGTGATATCGACAGAAAAATCACCGGATATATTTACTTAAATCGATAAATAATATTGATTCAGGAAAAGGAGCTGATCCAGTTCTCTTTTCCTGAGTCTTCAAAACAATAAATAATAGTGATGCAAAAAATATTTCCAATCATATCAATAAAAAGAGTCGTGCTGGTTGCACTGCTTATTTGGGGATTGTCACAAGCAGAGGTCAAGGCACAGCAAGAACCTCTGTATACACAATATATGTTTAATACTGTTTCTGTGAACCCGGCATATGCTGGTACTCGAAATGCAATGAATGTTTTATTGTTATCCCGATTACAATGGGCAGGATTAGATGGAGCTCCTCGTACGTATAATTTAACAATGCATACTCCATTAAATAATTACAAAATGGGATTAGGGTTTTCAATAGTTAAAGATACCTATGGCCCTGTTGATAATACATACTTCAATTTCAACTATGCCTATCGTGTAAATGTGTCTAAAAAAACCATTTTATCTATGGGTATTAAAGGAGGAATCTATAACTACTATGTTGGATTAAACGATGTGTTTGTACAAAATGGCAGCGATGCTTCTTTTAGTGGTAATTACGATAAAAAATTACAACCCAATGCGGGTATGGGACTTTATTTGTATAGTAAAAAATGGTATGCAGGTTTCTCTATTCCAAAACTAATACAAACAGATTTATCGGGTGATCAGATGACTACCAGTAATGTGTCTGACCTTAGACGCCACTACTTTGTAATGGCAGGTTATGTATTTGATATTAATAATGATCTGAAATTTAAACCTTCATTTATTAATAAAGTTGTTGAAGGTGCACCACCATCAACCGACATTACAGGTCAGTTTTTATATAAAAATGCTTATTGGCTGGGAGCTTCATATCGTATAGGTGATGCAGTTGCATTGATAGCGAATGTTCAGTTAAACAAACAGCTAATGGTTGGTTATTCATACGATTTCTCTGTATCAAATTTAGCAACCTATAATAATGGTTCACATGAGATTATTATTAGTTATGATTTTGATGGATTTCTTAAGAATAAGGTGATTTCACCAAGGTATTTTTAATTGTTAAGAACAGAGAAAAAGAAACAAAATGAGAAAATATTCAATACTTATATTATTAATGAGCTTAGCGATTGGTGTTTATGCTCAATCTTATAAAAATAAGCTGGATAGTTTAGTGGCTACATACAGAGTAAACCAGGCGAACAAATCCTTTGATAACCTGGCTTATATAAAAGCTATTAATAAGTACGAAAAATTAAATGAAGCCAGTTATCTATCGGATTCAATTAAAGGACAGTTGGCTGTGGCCTATTTAAAAGTAAGTGAAACCGTAAAAAGTGAAAATATATTTGCTTCTGTACCAATGGATCATTTAAGCAACGATCAGTTGTTTATGTATGCACAATCGCTTAAGTATAATGGTAAATATGCTGAGGCCGATCGTATTATTGCAATTTATAAGCAACGAAATCCGGAAGATGGCAGAGCTACTGAATTATTAAATTCGTTACCTAAGATTGAAAAAATTTTAGCTGAAGAAAGATATTTAATTGAAGAAGTCGATTTTAATTCGCAGCAATCAGATTTTGGACCAGTAGTGTACAATGGTGATGTTTATTTTGTGTCAGCACGAGATTTGGATTATATCATTAAAAGAGAATATGCATGGAAAGAAGCGCCATATTTAAATGTTTTAAAAACTTCAGAAAAGGAGGGCTTGTTTTCTAATCCAAAATTATTTTCAACTGAGATGCGAAGCATGTTCCATGATGGCCCGGTATGTTTCAGTAAGGATGGAAAAGAGCTGTATATCACCAGAAATATCAACAACGATTTTATCGATGCAAATTTTAAGAAGAAGAAAGGATATAATAACCTGATTATTCTGAAATCGGTAAAACAAGCAGATGGTTCATGGTCAAAGCCAGAAGAACTTCCATTTAACAGCAGTGCGTATTCCTGTGGACATGCTTGTTTGTCTTACGATGGTAATCGACTTTATTTTACCTCGAACATGCCAGGAAGTATTGGTGGAACGGATATTTATTACGTGAACAGAGAAGGTGACTCATGGGGTAAACCAGTAAACCTGGGAGAGGATATCAATACAGAAGGAGATGAGATGTTTCCGTTTATTCACCAGAGTGGTAGATTGTATTTTGCTTCCAATGGACATGTTGGTGTTGGCGGACTGGATATTTTTATTGCAGAAAAAAAAGATCAGGGATATCAGGTTAAAAATATGGGCTATCCAGTAAATACTGAAAAGGATGATTTTGGTGTGTATTTAGATGCAGAAGGAAAACATGGTTACCTTTCTTCAAATCGTGAAGGAGGAAAAGGAGATGATGATATTTATCGATTTACTGTTTTGAAAGATGTATTGTTTCAAAAGGGATTACTGGGTAAACTCATCAATAAAAATACAAAAGCAATTATCTCAAATAGCCCTGTTCAATTCAAAGATTTAAATGGAGGTTTAATAGCTCAGGTAAATTCAGATAATGAAGGTGTAATTAAAGCTGAGTTTGAAGATCAGGAATCTCTAATTGTAGAAGTAGATCTTCCGGAGTTTTTCCCATATCAGGAAACTATTCAATTATCAGATGCTAGTGAGGATTTTGAAATAGAACTAATACCTCGTCCATCTTGGGGAATATACGGTAGTGTTTATTTATTACCAGATATGAAAGCTATTCCGGAAGTAACCCTACAGGTAGAGCCTGTTGATGCCGATGCCTATACTGTAGTTAGTGGCGTTAATGGCCAATTTAAAGCAGAGTTAAAACCGGAAACTGATTATAGTTTGGTGTTTACTAAAAAAGGATATTTTACAAAGCGTACTCAATATTCAACGGTTAAAAGAGATTCGGGTTATGTAAATGTGAATGAATTTTTAGAGCTTGAAATGCAAAAGGCAGAAGTGGGCGCAAGTATTGAGATTGAGATTTTATATGACTTAGGTAAATGGAATATTAGAGAGGATGCCGCAACAGAGTTGGATGATATGATTCTGTTTTTAAAGGATAATCCGGGTGTGAAAATTGAGTTGGCGTCACATACCGATTCAAGAGGATCAGCCCAGTATAACCTACGTTTATCGCAGAAAAGAGCAGAATCAGCTGTGGCTTATATGGTAAACAGAGGTATTGATAAGAGCCGTGTTATTGCTAAAGGTTATGGTGAAACTCGATTAAAAAATAAATGTGCTGATGGTGTTGAATGTTCAGAAGCAGAACATCAGGCCAACAGAAGGAGTGAGGTAACTATTGTTGAAATGTAATAAACATAAATACGATTAGAGATAGGAGCCGATAGGCTCCTATATTATTTTATAGAGATTCGTTCATCAATGATTCAAAAATCCTGAAAAATTCAGAGATATGATAACCGTCCATTAGTCCATGATGGCCCTCAACAGAAACAGGCATAAAGAGTTCTCCATTTTCCTCATAAAACTTACCAAAGGAAATTCTTGGAACAGAATCTTTATTTTGGTCATTTGTGGGATGTATAATTTGAGTAAAACTTACCCATGGAATTGTGGTGTATCTAATATAATCGATATCGTTTTTATCTGAATCTAATCTTAAACCGGTAGAGTTTTTTACTTCTAAAATTTCGTTTTGAATTCTGTTGTTAAATGTTTCAAAATCTTTATCAAATTCAATATACGAAAAGGCAAAAGTATGGTCATCCCGGGCAATGGTTGCTCCGGCATGATTTTGATCTAATTCATAAACTTTGTCATCAATAATACGCAATTTAAATTCTCTTACGCGATTTGCAGCAATAATTGACTTATGAAAATACCAGGCGAAAAATGAGATGTTATTCTCCGTTGCTATTTTATAAGCTTTAGTACAATTAATATTTGCCGTAAAACCAAAATAAGGACTTTTAAATGCTGAGAAGAATTCAAAATGCTCTTTTCTGTTCCAGGTTTCCAAGTTAATAATCTTCATAATTAGGATAATTTTATGGCATAGCGATAAATCTATTCCGTTGGCAAAATTAACCTTTCTATTTAATTTCTATCATGGTGAAAATTTGCAATTAAAAACTTCTGTATGTTTGTATAGTAAATTATTCTACAAACAGAAGTTTTAAATAATAATGCATATAAGTCTGATCCGGTTTTATAATTTTTCAAAGATACCTGCAAAACCGTCGCCTTTAGCATTTTAATGCTGATTTGATCTTTATTCGTAACAGTCATTTCCTTTTTTTGCGCATGAGCAGGATTCTCGTTGGCATCTTCTGCATCCATAAAAAGTATTAGTTTGTATTGTCCTTTGTCTTAAAATGAAAGGTCAATATTTAATTCACGTTCAGTTGAGTCTGTCATGCCGCCAATAAACCAGGAACTTTCTGATTTACGTACGATGGTAATGTAATCGCCAACTAGTGCGTTTACTACTTTACTTTCATCCCTGTTGGTTAGTACAGCTTTTAAAAACTCAAGACCAATTCCCGTTTTGTAATTGTCAGGAGAATCGCAGAATACGGTAAATGCGCTTTTGTAAACAACCGGCATGGCTAATTGATGACATCTGGTTGATTGAACCATAGGGGAGTGATTTTTTGATTCACCTTCTGTCACAAATTCAGTTCTTTCATGACTCAATTCAAATTCTTTTAACTACTCCTGTTCCGCAAAACCATCTCTCAGGGCAATTCCATCATTATAATGCCTAACATATAGATTCACTAAAATAGCAGTTGACAAGGTGTAGAATGTTTTCATATACGCTTTAATTTTTTTTATATAAATGGATTCTCCAAATAAACATGTCCTTATCATTGAGAATAATTTATTAGGGCGTGTTACAAATCATTTAAAAAATTAAGTTTCTGAATAAAGGTTTTTTTTAGTAGGGATTAGCTGCCTTAAAATCAATTTTATCTCTAATGTAGCCTCAATTTAAGAACTATACTTGCATAAATTTATCAGATTTTTGTTCATCTGTATTTTGTAGATTACCATTATCATTTCATATTGACTCCTGAAGTGTGGTATTTGTTTGACTATTATAGTGTTAAGAGTTTGATTTATTGCAAATGTTCTGGCCAAAACCTTGATTTCGTTGTAACTTTATAGATAAAACATATAAAATTTAAAAGTCATGAAAAATAAAGTACTGATTACAGGAGCTAGTGGCGGTTTTGGCTTTTTAATATGTAAAGAATTAACGGCAAGAGGTTATGAAGTTGCTGGAACCACACGAGATTTGAGTAAGAATGAGGTTATTATTAATGACCTGAAACGAATGGGCATCCATATGATAGAAATGGATGTAACTGATGAAAGTAGTGTGAATAATGGAGTTAATCAGGCCATTGAAGAAATGGATGGCTTGGATATTCTGATTAATAATGCAGGTGTTGGCGCTTTAGGAATGCAAGAACATTTTACTCCGGAAGACATGAAAAAGGTTTTTGATGTGAATGTGTTTGGAGTTCAACGCGTAACCCGTGCTGCATTGCCTTATTTAAGAGAACAACAAAAAGGTACAATTCTATTTGTTTCAAGCTTGTTAGGAAGAGTGGCAATGCCTTTCTATGGAATTTACAATGCATCAAAATGGGCCTTGGAAGCGATGGCAGAGAATTACAGAGTTGAATTGTCTCGTTTTGGTATAGAATGTTGTATTGTAGAACCAGGTGGTTTTCCAACTACTTTTAAAGAAAACTTAGTTAAACCACATGACCGGAGTCGTAATAAATCTTACGGTACTTTTATGCGTTCTGTAAATGCAACTTTTGAAGGATTTCAGGAAGCCTTGACGCATTACGAAGAACAACGTCCGGAAAATGTTGCTATTGCCGTGGCAAACATTTTAGGTATGCCTTTCGGTGATAAACCAATACGGAAAGTTATTGATTATATGGAAATGGGTAATTATGTTGAAGAGTATAACGAAAAGTATGATAAAATGGTGTATTCATTATATTCAGCCTTTGGAAACGAAGGTATGTTAAATGTAAAACAACCTATGGTTAAAGAGCATTTGTAATTTATCTTAATGGTTTTATAGTTACAAAGAGTTTATATTTAGGAACGAGATCCCACTCGTTCCTTTTTTTATAGAATATCAGGAAACATCTTTTTCAAATTATAATGATGCAAAACATGAGCTTTTTTCTACTTTTACGCACTTAATACTTAACACGAACTAATTGAAAAAGCACACCTTTATTACCATTCTTATTCTTTTGCATCAAATGCTAACCTTTGGACAGGAGTTTGTCAATTCATCGGTACATTTTGATACTCATACCTATATAACTACCAGAATTAATAATGGACTTATTATTCCTCATCATAATTCAATGATTTATCTGATTGATGATTTTTCAAGAGGATTTGAAATTACGGTTGGTAAGCGGTATTTTAATCAGGATCACTGGACTTCTTTATTTAATTACCCGGAGGTTGGTTTCGGCTTTTTTTACGGAACCTTAGGAAATAAGGATGTTTATGGAAAAGGTGCAGCAGCTTTTCATTATATCAATTACTGATGTTTCCCATGTTATTTAAGCTGCATTTGAAAGCTGCATTTCTATTAGCCTGAAGATTTTATTGTCCTCAGGCTTATTTTTTATCAGATTGGTAATTAGTTCATTAAAATCACTATCGATAATCTCAGCAATCATATGTAATAGTTCCAGAATAAATCCCCATATTCTCATGGATATAGTAAGTTCTGTAGTATTATCGCATACCTTTTCAAATAAACCGCCCATTGTTTCATATGCATCGAACCTCTTTGCCAAACTAAATACATTGTATTCAATCATAGCTAGTGATACATCAGCTATTTGCGCATCAAAGTCTTGGGATTGTGATTTGCCCAAGGAAAAGTATTGTTTTGATTCTTTAAAGAAAACTTCTATGCTCCACCTGATACTATATATTTCATAAGCACTCAGTATGCCCAACTTAGTATTGGTAGTCGCCAACAGGTGCCACTTGCCATGCTTACTTGTTTTGCAGAAAAATAGCTTTAGTGGTATTGATTTGTACTCAACAATAACCTCGGCACAAAATAGGTTTAATGCTTTTTCTTTCTTTACCTTTTTTCTGCGCTTTACTAATTGGGTAAGCTCTTTAGCTGTATACAATTCGCCATTGAAGCTATATTTTGCTTTTGCCATTTTTACCATACCAACTATATGTATTCCTTTATTTAATGACAAAACGGCTTTCAATATGGATTCACAGAAAAACCAACTATCCATAAGTACATAGTGTACTTCAAACTTTTGTTTGACAGCTCTTTTAATCATAGATATAGCTGTAGATATTTTATCATCAATCAATTCTTGTTCGCGCAAATAACCGCATGAATCTTTTTCTCTTTTTTTTGAATATTGAGCTTTTCTTTGTTTAGCCATCAGTCCAAATGGAGTTTTCTCGTTTTTGCCTTTTTCTTTGTGTAGGCTAAAATCTAATGAGAAGAAACTTTTGCCGTCCCAATAGCCAAGAAATAATGCTTTATATCCCCAGAACCTACAATTTTTCACATGTGACCATATCTTACCAATATGCTCTGTTTTATAGGTTGATTTTTCAAAATCAGTATCGTCTATTATTAAACATTTGTTAAACTCCTTATTTGTTGCGCTTGTGCTTGTGCTTGTGGTCCGCTTTAGTAATTTGATATTACATTTGGTTAAGAGGCTTCTCCAATTGATATTGCTATCATTTTTTAGCCTATAAAAAGTATTCTTACTAGCTTCTATGCTGCGTGATAAAGGATGTTTGGTGTACCGGTATACGTTCGAGAGTGAGTATAGTGGAAACAACAACAAAGCCAGCAATAAATCACCTTTTTGGAAAGTACATTGAGGCATATTATCAACTCCCAGATTCAACCTATTCAGATGCAATGACTGATATAATTCCATTATTCTATTAATTCCTTTTTCACTTGAGGTGAAAAAGCTGTTTGTCTCCGAAAAAACTTTTGTACTTTTACTCATGAAGCATGGTTTTTTATTGATATCGCACCACTAAAATACTGAATATTAGTGGATTAATAAAATTAATCATGCTTCTTTTTGTTTGATTTACAATGTTTTAACACACTTGGGAAACATCAGTCAATTACAATATATTCAGAACAAAAAAGTTTTTTGTAGAAAATAGAGTTGCCGCCGGACTAGGGGTTATGAGCAAGCCATTTGATGTAAATACTAACTGATGTTTCCCATGTTATTTAAGCTGCATTTGAAAGCTGCATTTCTATTAGCCTGAAGATTTTATTGTCCTCAGGCTTATTTTTTATCAGATTGGTAATTAGTTCATTAAAATCACTATCAATAATCTCAGCAATCATATGTAATAGTTCCAGAATAAATCCCCATATTCTCATGGATATAGTAAGTTCTGTAGTATTATCGCATACCTTTTCAAATAAACCGCCCATTGTTTCATATGCATCGAACCTCTTTGCCAAACTAAATACATTGTATTCAATCATAGCTAGTGATACATCAGCTATTTGCGCATCAAAGTCTTGGGATTGTGATTTGCCCAAGGAAAAGTATTGTTTTGATTCTTTAAAGAAAACTTCTATGCTCCACCTGATACTATATATTTCATAAGCACTCAGTATGCCCAGCTTAGTATTGGTAGTCGCCAACAGGTGCCACTTGCCATGCTTACTTGTTTTGCAGAAAAATAGCTTTAGTGGTATTGATTTGTACTCAACAATAACCTCGGCACAAAATAGGTTTAATGCTTTTTCTTTCTTTACCTTTTTTCTGCGCTTTACTAATTGGGTAAGCTCTTTAGCTGTATACAATTCGCCATTGAAGCTATATTTTGCTTTTGCCATTTTTACCATACCAACTATATGTATTCCTTTATTTAATGACAAAACGGCTTTCAATATGGATTCACAGAAAAACCAACTATCCATAAGTACATAGTGTACTTCAAACTTTTGTTTGACAGCTCTTTTAATCATAGATATAGCTGTAGATATTTTATCATCAATCAATTCTTGTTCGCGCAAATAACCGCATGAATCTTTTTCTCTTTTTTTTGAATATTGAGCTTTTCTTTGTTTAACCATCAGTCCAAATGGAGTTTTCTCGTTTTTGCCTTTTTCTTTGTGTAGGCTAAAATCTAATGAGAAGAAACTTTTGCCGTCCCAATAGCCAAGAAATAATGCTTTATATCCCCAGAACCTACAATTTTTCACATGTGACCATATCTTACCAATATGCTCTGTTTTATAGGTTGATTTTTCAAAATCAGTATCGTCTATTATTAAACATTTGTTAAACTCCTTATTTGTTGCGCTTGTGCTTGTGCTTGTGGTCCGCTTTAGCAATTTGATATTACATTTGGTTAAGAGGCTTCTCCAATTGATATTGCTATCATTTTTTAGCCTATAAAAAGTATTCTTACTAGCTTCTATGCTGTGTGATAAAGGATGTTTGGTGTACCGGTATACGTTCGAGAGTGAGTATAGTGGAAACAACAACAAAGCCAGCAATAAATCACCTTTTTGGAAAGTACATTGAGGCATATTATCAACTCCCAGATTCAACCTATTCAGATGCAATGACTGATATAATTCCATTATTCTATTAATTCCTTTTTCACTTGAGGTGAAAAAGCTGTTTGTCTCCGAAAAAACTTTTGTACTTTTACTCATGAAGCATGGTTTTTTATTGATATCGCACCACTAAAATACTGAATATTAGTGGATTAATAAAATTAATCATGCTTCTTTTTGTTTGATTTACAATGTTTTAACATACTTGGGAAACATCAGATACTAATATTTATAATGATGTTTCAGGTTCGTTAGTGAATGTATTTATTAGTTTAGGATTACACTTTGATTATAGAGTATCAAGTCGGGTTTCGATTAATCTTTCAGCAGATATTGATCATATGTCGAACGGTGCTTTTCGAAGACCCAATAGCGGAATTAATATTTTGAATACCAGTTTGGGTACAAAATACCATTTCAATACGAATCCTACTCCTATGTATATACGTCAAAAACCGGCAAAAATGAATCTACACGAATTACAAATAGTAGGAAGTGTAGGACCAAGTCAGTGTGCTCCATTTGATTCTCATTACTATTGGAATGGGAGTTTAAATCTATGCTATCTGTATCGGTTCAATACCAAAAAGGCTATAGGTATCGGTTTTGATCAATTTTATTCAGAAGGAGCTCCCTATATCTGGAATGATTATGATCATCGCTATGTAGAAAAATCTTATTCAACCAAAGATTACCTTTTTAATGCAGTTTTTGCTGCTTATGAGGTGTATCTTGGTAAATCTATCATTTTTATAAACCTGGGAGCATACCTTTCAACAGGAACTAAGCCGTTACAACCAGTATATCCACGAGTAGGTGTCAGACATTACATTACAAAGCACCTATTAGCTAGTTTGGGAATAAAAGCTGGTTTTGTACGGTCTGAGTTTTTGGAGTTTGGTATTGGATATAGATTTAATTTGTCCAATAGGAATAGAGCATTTAATGAATAAATAATATAGGAAATTATGAGAATATATATTCTACTATTATTAGCTATGGTTACTACATCTTGTGAGTATATTACTAATTTAGCTACAGATGGAGAGGAAGTATCAAGGGAGTTGAAATGTGGAAGCATAAAAAATATAATTGTTAATTCGGCATGCAAAATTGAGTTGTTGCCTGAGTCTTCAGATAAAATTACAATTGAGGGGTATAAACATTTGGTGGATGGTTTGCAGCTTAGTTTTGGAGAAGATTCGTTGACAATAAACCATAAAAATAAAGAGTATTTGCAGAAAAGTAAATTAATTACGCTACGTATTCCAGCTAACAATTTACATTTAATCAGAACCTTTGCAGTTTGTGAATTGGAAACGGAAGATGCAATAACTCCTGATTATCTTAATATAGTAATTAATGGAGTGGGAAAGTTTTCGAATGCAAACCTTAAGATTGAAACTAACTCTTTATTATTACATGTTTACGGAACGGGAAATGTAGGTAACTATTATGTAGAAGGTAGTTCAAAAAAAGCATCGTTTTTACTTGAGGGATGCGTTAGTATTGATGCTGAAAATTTTATTTGTGATAATGTAAAGATAAACCATCGGTCTGTTAAAGACTGTATTGTTAGTTCTACGCAAAGTTTGCAAGTATCTATTTATTCTACAGGTAATACCTATTATTTGGGTAGTCCAACCCTCAATTCCCAGCACTACTATATACCATACTTTTCTTCTACAGGGGAGGTTATTAATATTATTGAATAAGCAAGAAGTCTGTAGTATTTGCTACAGACTTCTTGTTTATTTATCCATTCAATCTTTACTTAGCTTCAGGTGCTTTGCCTTCATTTAGCTCATAAGCTTTATTGGCAAATTGTTTTCCTAAATCAATAAATCCAGGACTATCATAATGCCATTTGTCAGAATATTTATAATATCTCGTAGTTCTAACAATTCCAGCTTTGGCATCTGTTTTAGCAAATTTTTCTTCAGCGTACTGAACCAATTCCCCCCAATCCCAAACTTTTCCATCAGTATCGTTCCATGAGTCAGATATTTTACCAACCACAACAGGAAGATCATCTACACGTAAACTTGCTCTTAACAGGTTCATTAAACGTTTTAAGTTATAATAATATCTTAAACCTGTTTCTTCTGAATGCGCATCAGATTCGCCTTGCATCCAAACAATACCCATTGGAACCAATATATCTTCTTTACCATCATTATTGATGTCGTTCACACTAAATGCATTTTGTACCGTTTTTAAACAATGATCGTATTGATTGATGCCTGTTTTACCATTAAAATCAGGCTCCCAGCATCCAGCACCACTGCCAACAAGAGTATCAATAGCAGTTCCTCCTCTGGAGTATTTAATGATGGCAATTTTATCATTGGGATATAATTCTTGTATACGTTGTGCAAACGATAATTCAACACCAAAGCGATCACCAAGGTTGTTTTTTTTGCCATCTGTATTAAAACCAACACCATGACCAGGTTTTAATTGTTCCCAAATACCTTTGCTACCATTAAGAGTATCATCATCGGCTGCTGAGTTTCCATGAAAAATCCAGATGTCTTTTTGTGTTTTGCTTAAGTTCTTAGGTAATTCTTTAACATAGCCGTAGCCATCCATATTCGACTGACCTGCTAATAAGAAAACTTTAATGGTGTCTTTTTTCGATTTTTGGGCAAAAGATACTGCAGATATCGTGACAAATGATATTAGCAGTAAGCCTATAGATTTAAAATTCATGTTATTCTTTTTGTTTATTATAGTTTTGAATAGTTTGAATTTTAAAACTAATACTTTTTTATTAAATAAAGATTAATTAAGGTAGTGGCAGCTAAAAGGTATATTTAAAAAACAAATCATATGTCTTGATTGTAAAAAAAAAGCGCAGTTCATTATTTGAACTGCGCTTAAGTAAGTTGTATGTTGTATTTTATTTTTTTACTACTTTTTTTACAATACTTTGATTGTTCGAAGTAATTATAACATTGTAAATACCAGAATTTAATGATGAAATATCAAATGTTGTTTTCATACTTTCTATAGGAACAACTGTTGCTATATTTCCACTTAAATCTCTTACTTCTACTGATGAAATCAATTCTGAACTTTCAATTGTTATGATATCAGTAACAGGGTTTGGATATAATAGGATATCAACCTGGTTGTATCCATCTATACGCGTTGGATTATCTACCCCAAGATTTTCGTATAGTACAATATCTGAATTGTCTTCTGAACCTAAATAAAAATCTACATCACCATCAGAAGCTAAATCAAACGGAACTACACTTTGAACCTCGGGTTGCTCTTCAAGTAAAAGTTGAATCGAGAAGTTCTGGCTTCCATCATTCTCTAGATAACCAACCTTAAATCGATCCATATTGGTATCACCACTAATTTTAGTAAAGAAGAAAAGGTCCATATCTGAATCATTTCCAATGTTTATTGGTTCAAATTCGATAAATTCATCAATGGATTCATAAGGTGTTGTTATTGCATGAGAGGTATAAGAAGCTGAACCATCATTTTCGTACCAATAAACAATAAAGTCATTAGATAGAACGATTAAATCAAGATCTGTATCTCCATCCATATCAGCCATCTTTAAATAATTAAATTTTGCAGTGGTGGTAATAGCAGAATAGGTAAAGGAACCAGATCCATTATTAATACCTTTGTATAAACCTCCATTGGTAAACATTCCATTTTTGGAAACAATGATATCAATATCTGTATCTCCATCAATATCGCCTGCAGCAATCATATTTACAAAATCGTCTTCTTCAATTTGATCAGGTGTCGCAAAAGTTCCATCTCCATTATTTTTCACAAAGAAAACCCCATAAGCATCAAATGCATGTTGTGCACAAACAACGATGTCTTTGTAATTATCACCATCAAAATTATCAACAACAAAATGAAATGGATTGTTAATATCTCCCGCATCTTGAGTAATAATATTTGCAGTAAAATTTTCATTGCCATCATTCTTCAGGAAAACAAATAGTTCGGTTACCATATCAGAGGCAATGATATCCAGTTCACCATCATTGTCCATATCTGCAACCTCAAAATGTCCTGGACCATCTAGTCCTGAATAGATGTTGGTTTGAGTATATGTACCATCTCCATTATTTGAGAAGAACTCTAAATCAGTATCTCCTTCAAAACAAATAAAATCAAGATCTCCATCTTTATCCAAATCAACTCTTGTTAAATTTACTGGTTCAATAACATTGCTTGCAATGGTTGTTTGTGAAAAAGGTTGTGCATTTATACAAACTAAATTCACAACTAATACTCCTAATAGTATAAAATGCTTCATGTATGCGGTTTATAGTTTTAAAAATGGCATATACGATGGTACGAGTACAGAGTTATATAGATGTAAAAATATAATATTTTGAATGTAGCAGTCTAAAAATCTAACAGTTCTTAAGTCCTTTTATTAATGAGTTTTACATCACGCTTAAAAAAAAGTATTTAAAAATTAATACAAGACATTAAGCGGTATTTTGGCGAAGAGCCAGTAAACTATAATCATTGGGTTAGTTATAAATAGAATTGTATGCTATTTGAAGCGTTAGTATGAACTGCCCCATATATAATCTGTGTTTTGTGTAATGGTATGAAATGATAATAAATTTATTTCTTAATGTTTGATTCGTAGATTTTTATCCATTGATCAACTGATATTTTATGGCATAATTCACCGATTAATTTATATGGAATGTTCTCTGTTTTTTTTAATCGAATACAACTCTTTTCTATATCTAATTTTCTTTTAGCGTGTTTTGTAATATTCACCAACAATCCAACGGTATAGATCCTTATTTGCAAAATTTCCACTATGATAGGTGTTTATAGAGTTTTTGCGAAGCAATACTCAAAAAAGGTAGAGGTAATTCAAGGTTCAGTGATAACCACAGTGATAAATGGAATGCGGTACATAATATTCAATCATGGTGTAATTAATACCTCCTAATAAACCCTTCTGGTATAATTTTTATTATGGTACTTCGTAACTTTTCTATTATTTCTTGTCGTTCTTCTGGGTGTTGGTTAATGTAATCTTCGGGTGTTGAGGCTATGTATTTCATAAACTCTAATTTGTTACTTTTCCCGTTTTAAAAAGTGCAGAGGTTGCTGGTGATGACAGCAATGTAGGAAGTCAAACGGCAATAGTGTAGCTATCATGAATACCATATAAAAATATATTTACATGAATAAAATCTGGTACTGATGAACAGGAACCTGATTCGAGCCTTTCTAGCCCTTTGTAAAAGTATTGAAAAGCTTTAGAGGTTGAAAAGAGCTTCTATAGTATACCAGATGAATTGCACCGTATACTCGACCCATACGTACGATGGTGAGAGAGCTTCTCCACTAGGCTTTTAGCCTAGTGGCTGGCTTCTCCTTTTGTTGCATATTTATTCTGCCAGAGTCAAGACAGTTCTTCCTTTTAATTTTCCCTTTAGCATTAATTCAATTTTTTTAGCTACATCCTCCAATTTAATTTCATTGCAAGTATTGTCTAATTGTTTAGGTTTCCATTCGTGAGCTAATTTATTCCAAACTATTTTTCTGTATTTCATTGGATAGTTTTGAGAATCAATTCCAATAAGAGTAACACCTCTCAGAATAAAGGGAAAAACTGTCAAATCAAGTTTTGGAGATGCAACGTTTCCACAACAAGTTACAGCACCTATTGGCCCAGTAGACTTAATTATATTCTCAAGTATTACACCTCCAACAGTATCAATAGCTCCTGCAAACAAGGGTTTTAACAATGGTTTTTTATCAAAATTTTCAATTTCGCTACGTAATAGTACTTCCTCAGCTCCAAGATTAATTAAATAGTCCCTTTCTGTTTCCTTACCTGTTATTGCAACTACTGAATAACCCAATTTACTTAAAATAGAAACACTCAATGCACCAACTCCACCAGTTGCACCTGAAACCACAATTTTTCCATCATTTGGCTTTATCAGTTCCGTAAGTCTTAAAACAGACATCCCTGCTGTTAATCCAGCTGTACCATATATCATTGCCTCTTTCATAGTCATTTTTTCAGGCAATTTTACAACCCAATCAGATGGAACTTGAATATACTCAGCAAATCCCCCGTCAGTATTCATACCCAAATCATAACTTGTTACAATTACTTTTTCTCCAATAGTATATAAATCACTGTTCGATTTTTCTATTGTTCCAACTGCGTCAATTCCTGGTGTGTGTGGATAATTTCTCGTTACCCCTTTGTTCCCCGAAGCCGATAATGCATCTTTATAATTCAATGAGCTGTAATGCACTTTTACTAAAACCTCGTTGTTGTTTAATGTACCAAATTCCATTTCTTTAATTGAGCCTTGAAAATTTCCATCAATCTCTTCAATTCGAAATGCTTTAAATGTAGAACTATTCTGTGCCATCTTTTGTCTTATAATTTTACTTATTTTTGTACAAATGTCGGGATAAATATTTTACCTGTCAAGAACTTACAAATGGTTGGCATACGAACATTTATTTCTGTTTTAACATTTTAGAGACTTAGGGGGAAGAAAAAAAATGAAAAAAAGTTATTGTCCGATTGATACATTTATAAATGTTGTTAAAGGAAAACGAAAAGGAACGATCATTTTACACCTTTTTCAAGGGGATAAAAGATATAGTGAATTCGTTAAACTATTAACTGATATTAGTGAACGAATGCTTACTAAACAATTAAAAGAACTAGAAGCAGATGGATTAATTAATAGAACCATTTATCCAGAAGTCCCTCCACGAGTTGAATACAGCTTAACTGAACTGGGTAAAAAAATTCATCCTGTCCTTAAAGGAATGTATAAAGCAGGAATCCTTTTTGAAAAATCTATTGATGATTTGCATAACTAATTATTTACAAATTGCACACTGAGTTAAGGTTCCTCAATATGCAATACACCCAGAAGTTCTTGAAAAAGTTTAAAAATACAAATCATTTCGATTAAACATCAGGGGTAGGGCATTAATTTATCCATAGTGTGAAAGTCCCGAACTGAGGTACGAAATCAAGAATACCTAATAAACAGTTTATGAATAATGGGTGGTTGGGCCATTGCTCAATTTAAACAAAGTGGAAATCGCCAACGCCAAATATAATTAGTTTAATGTTGGCAAAGTCCTATTTTAGGAACAAACAACCATAACAGTACAACGCCTTCAAAAACGAGGATATACAATCAGTTGCATTCTTCATTGGCTACTGCTAAGAATACATTATTAGACTACGTCGATCTGCGATTCCTATGGTGTGAGAGGTGCACTGGCGGTCATTTGACCGTCAGCCATCTACTCGATTGTGCACTGGGCTTTTATCTATTGATTATAGCTTGTTCAGTTAATATGACTTAGTGTCATATTTTAATCTAGTTTTTTAAGGACTTTTAAGATATTTCTTATTTCATGATTCCATTGAAGTATGATTGTCCAACACACTAGTGTTACCAAATTATAAATCATTATAATTGCATTTGGAGTATTATTTTTCAGGTAGGTTGCCATCAGTAAAGTTGCTACATAAAAGATATTTAAAATGATCAACACGGTAAACAAGATAATCGTTTTACTCTGTTTTTTAATTGTTTCGTCAATAGTATTGTCTTGTAGTTTCACTTTTGCTTTTTCTACAGAGGTCATACTTAAATAAGCATATCGCTTAATTAAAATGTCTATTGCTTTGTCTAAATTGCTCATAGGCTCTGATTTTGACGAATTATTTTTAGGCAAACTCTGATCTGGAATATCTTCTGAAAGGCTAAAAAAATCAAAATCAAGCACTTTAGAAATTAGTCTTAAAGTATATCCTCTTGGTACTACTTCACCAGATTCTATTCGCTGTAATGTCCTAATACTAATATTGCATTGCTTAACTAACTCCTCTTGAGTCAATCCTTTACTTTGTCTTAAAAAAATAATTTTTAATCCTAACTCGGGTTGTTTCATAATTATAAAATTGTTAAGCAATATTGTAATTTTTAAAAAAATAAGGGTTATTTATTCTCGAATTTATTGTGCCATTTAAATGACATTTCACGTCATTATCCTGAAATTACTATTTATAAAAATCAATTATTCAATTCATTAAGAGTTGTTTGATGTGAGCCTTGTGCCTAACTCTTCAGTAACCGTGATACTATTGCGTATATATCACCTTTGTATTTCGTTTAATAAATTGCTAATGTAGTTATTATTTAAACACAAATGTCATATAACGGATATTTCTTGGTTGCCAATTATAGAAATTTGTAATAGAATATTAGATTTATTTTTGCTCCTATACATAAATATCCTATTGCAAAAGTTTATAAAATTATATCCATAAATATGTCTTCTGAAGGGTCATAGTGTCAAATGGAGAGCGTTTTTTTGCTCCTGGAGCCATATTTTGGCTTCTGGAGGGTAATAATGGTAAAATGATTGCATAAATATGCAAAAGGACTACCCAAAGTGTCTTCTGGAGGGTCATAGTGTCAAATGGAGAGCATTTTTTTGCTCCTAGAGCCATATTTTGGCTTCTGGAGGGTAATAATGGTAAAATGATTGCATAAATATGCAAAAGGACTACCCAAAGTGTCTTCTGGAGGGTCATAGTGTCAAATGGAGAGCATTTTTTTGCTCCTGGAGCCATATTTTGGCTTCTGGAGGGTAATAATGGTAAAATGATTGCATAAAATATGCAAAAGGACCACCAAAAGTGTCGTCTGGAGGGTCATAAGGTCAAATGGAGAGCATTTTTTGGCTTCTGGAGCTATATTTTGGGCTTCTGGAGGGTAATTATGGTTAAAGGATTGCATAAATACGCAAAAGAACTAGCCAAAGTGTCGTCTGGAGGGTCAAAGTGTGAGAGTGTTCATAACTCTGTGTCATGAGAAATTAAAAAGACAATAACTTTGCATCATGACAAAAGAATTTGATTACGAAAAGTTTAAAGAAGCAGCGATACAAGGGATTCGAGAGGGTAAAGGTTTAAGTGGGGCAGATAATGTAATGCTTCCCATGATAAAGGATCTCTTAGAGAGTGCAATGAAAGCAGAACTAGACATTCATATACATGAAGAGCGCTCAAATGATAATCAGTCAAAAGTAAACCGTAAGAACGGGACCACTCCCAAGAAAATGAAGAGTGAACAAGGTTCCTTTGAGCTAAATACTCCAAGGGACCGCAATGGCACATTTACCCCCCAAATAGTTGAAAAGCAACAAACCTTTTTAGGAGATGCTTTACAAGAAAAAATTATTTCCTTGTATAGTAAAGGTATGAGCTACAAAGATATTCAGGATTATCTGGAAGACTTATACGGGACATCTATATCAAAAGGTAAAATAAGTGAGATTACAGACCGTATCATGCCTGATCTTGAGCGTTGGAAGAACAGGCAACTGGAATCTATTTATTCAATCATATGGTTGGATGCCTTACATTTTAGCGTACGAGAAGATAATGTGACTGTAAAAAAGGCTGTATATATTATTCTTGGCTATGATATGTATGGTAAGAAAGATATCCTTGGCTTGTACATTGGGCAGAAGGAGAGTGCCCGTTTTTGGTTATCAGTATTAGAAGACATACAAAGCAGAGGGGTTAATGATATACTAATTGCGTGTATGGACAATCTTTCTGGTTTTACACAAGCTATAGAGTCTATTTTTCCAATGACAGATGTTCAATTATGCATCATTCACCAGCTTAGAAATAGTTTAAAGTACGTCTCGCACAAGAATAATCAATTAGTAATTAATGGGCTCAAAAAGGTGTATCAAGCACCTAATATTGATGCAGCCGAAATTGCGATGGATGAGTTTGAGGCACAATGGAACACAAAATACCCCTTAATTATTAAATCATGGAGGACAAACTGGTTGCATTTAACCCGTTTTTTTGACTATTCAAAAGACATTAGGCGAATCATGTATACAACAAATATAATTGAAGGTTTTAATAGACAACTACGAAAATATACTAAAACAAAGGGTGCATTTTCAGGTGATAAAGCACTCTTGAAACTATTATTTATGGCCTCCAAAACAATAAGCGAAAATTGGATTTCAAAGCCTCCTTATTGGGGAGAAGTTCAACAACAATTAATAATAAAGTTTGAAGATAGATGTGGAATAAATCACTAGCTATCAATATAAAAAAGCAAAGGTAGGTTAAATATAGAATCAAACAAGAGTATATAAACAACCTCGTACCTCGGTTGCTCTTGTATGAATCTTTATTTAACCTTTAAGGCTTTTGATATTGATTCCAAAAAATAAATGAACATATAAACAAACTATGACACAGAATTTTGAACATTCCCCAAAGTGTCTCTCCAATTCTTAAACCACTCCCGTACAAAAGACTCAATAATGCCTTATGTTTCAAGTTATCAATGCTTCGCAATATTGTTGATACTTCTTGCTTGCTTCCTACCTTGGGTCTGATTACGCCTTGCAATTCAATCTCTTTTGTTTAAGAATCCTTTATAGTATAATTTGATGGCACTCACTGATTGAAAGTTTTATACGAATATGTTTTTGAGCCCAACATGTACTGATGATACTCGTTATTTTGTTGAGGTGAGAAGTTGTCAATTTGACTTAATGAGTTTCTTTTATAGTTGTTGATAAAACGCAATACAAAATAGTAGTAGGTATTAACTGTATTTTCACTATAGCCCTTTAATTGCATAAACTTTATAAACTCCACCGGACAACTTTTAAAAAGATAATCCTTGTTGTACGCCTGCTCATACAACAATTGAAGTATATGATAATCTTTAATTTTTAATTTTTAATTCGTTATTAATCCGTATTTACAACTTTGGCAAAACTCCATTAATTTCAGGTATATCTTCAAATATATCAACCAACAGACCAATTGTATTCGGAGCTGTACTCACTATGAATTTACTTTCCGACACATCCCATTTAATCCAGTCATTCTGTAATATCCGCTTGAGTATGGAATCATTCTTTTAAAAATGCAGGGCGCACAATTCTGTATTTTCCTTTTGAATTTTGATTAAATAAATAACAGGTCTGTCATTCATGATTTTTATTTGCAAACTACCTACAATTTCTCATATTAACCGTTTTATAAACGGTTAAATATCCAATCGCTGGTGCAAGATTGTATCTTGTACCTTATATTAAAATACCTTTCTACCTTTTTTATCCTGAAATCCGTGTTGCTTTTGAACCGTTACTTACTTTTTGTTTTCTTTCTAAAATCAGCAGGAGAAATATTTACGGTTTTATGAAATACATAACTAAACGAGGAAAGATTGTTGTACCCGCATTTAAAGGTAATTTCGCTAATGGATAGACCTGTTTGCAGTAGTAACTCCATAGCTTTTATAATGCGAGTTAACTTTACATATTGCAAAAAAGAAGTATTTAAATTATTCTGAAATAAACGCGACAGGGTGCGTGTGCTATAACTAAATTTTTCAGCAATAAGATCCAGTGATAAAGGCTGATCTATATTACGGTGAATATACTTTAGTATTTCACTTAAACTTTCGTTGTTTGTGGTAGGTAATGCAATAGGCAATGGTATGTTTGCCGCATTGGCAATTACATTATTTAAGGTAATAAGGAACTGGAATTTTTCCTGGTTTTCCTCACCAATTTCACCTCTCCAGCTTAAAGTGTAGTTTATCATTTCAGCCAATAAGTTGGTAACAGGATAGATCCCTGCATTGGTTTCAAGGGATGGGTTTGTAGTTTTTAAAAATGTGGGTATGTATATGTTATGTACCATTTTAGCCTTGGTTCTGAATATAATATTATGATCCAGTTCAGCAGGTATCCATAAGAAGTGATTGGCCGGAACAAAAAAAGATTTACGGGGCGTATTAAAAAATGCAGCACCTCCTTCCAGGTAATATAATTGGTGTTTATTATGACTGTGAATAGGAAAGTTTTTTTCAATACCTTCATGAGCCACATAAAATAAATCCTTATTGGTATTTACCTTTCGTAAAAAGCTGGTTTTTGACATTGATCCATTGATTTAGTACTACTGTGATTATTCTTATTCTGTTGCAGTGCTGCTGCAAGCTTTAATTATTACAAAATTGCTGGTGCGAGTTTGTAACTCGTACCCTTAAATATTATATAATGCGACCTTTGCTACTCAACTATTCAACCTTTCTCCTTGTATCCTTTCTCCCTGTTCCAAGGATATGTTTTGGCCTAAATTACAAATACATTGTCTTTATTTCTAAAAGACGACTAATTTAAAAGTAAGATCTTTGCAATCAAATTTTTTTTGTGAGTAAAAAGAGAATCCTTAATACGTATTTAAGGAAGTGATAATAGGAAAAATTTATACTGAATGAAGAACATTATTTTTACGCTCTTCTTTTGTTTTGGTTTTAGTTTGTTGTATGCTCAGGAAAACGTTCTTGATAGTGTTTCAATAAATATACAGCAAGCATGGGAACGATCAGATGCTTTTAGTAAAGAAATAAAGCAGGCCAATATTCAGCAACAAATTGGTAATACAAATACTTTAGATGCAAAACGAAAGTGGGCCCCCACAATTGAAGCCGAAGCCCGGTTCGGAAAGCTAACAAACATCCCCATTTTTGCAGATGGGTTATCAGAAGATCCGGAATACATTCCATTGGCCAACCATAATAGTTATGGGGCAGGAGTGCATGCCAATTTTAATATTTACGATGGAGGTAAGGTTAAAAATGCTGTAAAAAAGGCTGAAAACCGAGCGCTTTTATTACAATATGTTAGTCAGGCAACCTATTCACAAGTACATTATAAAGTAGCGGAGTATTATCTCGATATTTTACGATCTAAGGAGTTTGTAAAGATTATTGAAAAAAATATTACTCGTAATAATGAACGTTTAGAGCAGGTTAGTGAGTTGTATGAGCATGGAGTAGTTTTAAAAAGCGACTTGTTGAGAGCTCAGCTTCAACTGTCGCAGCAAAAAATCAACCTGCACAGTATGAAGAACAATATTGAGATTGCATCTCAAAAACTGAATATGTTATTGGGATTTGAAGATGATCAACCATTAAAACTCTCTGATAGTATTGGTTTTAATCTTTCCGAATTAGATGAAAAATATACTGATTATGTTGTGTTAGCTATGCAGCAATCACCATTAAATAAGATGGCAGAATCAGAAATTGAATTATCTGAACTACAAGAAAAAGATGTTCATGCCGATAAGCTTCCTAAAATATCATTGTTTGGTGAGTATAGTTATTCATATCCCCAAAACAGGTGGTATCCATATGCTCCAGCCGGGTATATGTTAGGTGTGGCTGGAGTGCGTATGTCGTATAACATCTCATCCTTATATTTAAATAAGCACAAGGCCTCTGCTGCAAAACTTGATATTCAGCAACAAATCGTAGCCAAAGAAAATACCAAGGAGGTATTAAGGAGTCGTATCAAAACTGCATACAAACGATTTTTAGAGGATAAGGAAAATATTGAAGTGGGATTAATAAATATTGAGCAAGCTCAGGAAAATTACAGAATAGTAAATCAAACCTACTTTAATCAGTTGGCTTTATTAACCGATTTATTAGAAGCAGATGCTCAGCTATTACAGGCGCAATTTGATTTGGTGAATAATTATGTTTCAGCCAGATTACATTATTATCAATTATTAAAAATAACAGGGCAATTATAATGAGCGATAAATTACAAAAATATCAAAAGGCAGATCATACGGTATTAAAAATATCATATATAACAGCCATGTGTATTCTTTTGGCATTAGCTGTATGGGGTGGAGTAAAGGTTTATGATTTCTGTATTTACGAAGAAACCAATGACGCGCAGGTAAAAGAATATATTAATCCTATTTTAACCCGAACCAGTGGTTTTGTTCAGGAAATCAGATATACTGATCACGAACATGTTTTAATGGGAGATACTCTGGTTGTTTTGGATAAAAATGAAGCTATAGTACGATTACATGAAGTACAAGCTGAGATAGCTGGAGCCGAAGCACAAATTAAAGTATTGCAAAATGCAATAAAGATTGCCTTGAGTAATACCAATATTTATAAAGCTAAGATTAATGCTGCCAAAGCGCATTTGTGGAAGCAGCAACAGGATTTTGATAGATATGCGAAGTTGTTAGAGAGAGAAGCTGTTACCCAACAACAATTTGAGAGTGTTAAAACAAGACTTGATATAGCTCAGTCGGATTATGAAGCCATGTTAAGTACTGTGGTCAATTCAAAAGATAAAATTGCCGATGAAGAAGCAAAGCTGACTGTTGCCAAGGCTAAATTGGAACAAAAAAGAGTATTGCTCGAAAAAGTTAAGCTTAATTTAAAGTATACCGTAATTCTTGCTCCATCGGATGGTTATATGGGAAATAAATCCATTCAGCCAGGACAGTATGTGCAAACCGGACAGGTAATTGGTTTTATGGTAGATAAAAAGCAAGGGAAATGGATTGTAGCTAATTTTCAGGAAACTCAAATTGCAGATATGCACGAAGGGCAAAAAGCTAAAATATTAGTGGATGCATATCCTGATGAAACTTTTGAAGGTGTTATTTCTTCTTTTTCTCCAGCTACAGGCTCTGAGTTTTCTTTATTACCAACTGATAACGCCACCGGAAATTATGTAAAAGTAGTACAGCGTTTTCCAGTAAAAATAGAATTTACAGATAAAAGCAATGCCATGATTAAAAAGCTAAAAGCAGGTATGAATGCTGAAGTATCTGTTTTAAAAGATTAATGAATGACAAATAGTAATATACAAATATTTAAAAGCTGGGTTCCTAACTGGTTGATTTTTGTTGCTCTGTTTGTCTTTTTGCTACCTATAGCGCCCGGGTTGGGTTTGTATGCCGGGGGAATATCAACAGCAGCTAGTTTTTATGGAGTGGATACCATGGATATTAGTTATTCAATGGTTGTTTACTATCTTGCTATTGCAAGTTTTTTTCCACTGGAGGCCAGATTCTTTAACTTTTTCTCATCAAAACGATACTTGATTGCGTGTTTAATTCTGTTTCTCACGCTTAATTATATTTTATACAGAACTCATAGTTATACCGTATTATTTGTATTACGTTTTGTAGGTGGAGCATTATCTCATGGGGTGATTGGTATTGTTTTTACATTGGTTTTTAAGCAATTTCATGAACAGCGGAGCAGGGTGTTGGGATATGCAACCATGTATTCTGCATTGTTTGGTTCAGGTGCATTGGGTTATATTATGAATGCATATGTGTTTACTCATTACGGTTTTAATAGTGTCTTTTTATTTTACATTATTTCTATCATTCCAGGAGCCATTTTAATGGTGATTATTTTAAGAAACTATATTGATTTACGCAGAAATGGTAAGGTGCCTCTAAAAAATGTAGATTGGGTAAGCTTTGTAATTTACGCATCGTTATTACTTTCTATAGCATACTTTCTCTTGTATGGTCAATATTATCATTGGTTTTCAAGTTTGCGTATTGTACTCGTATTTTGTGCCATAGTTTTTCTGTTAATCACTTTTGTACTACGACAAAAAGCCTTAAAGGAACCTTATATTGATTTGAGAGTTTATAAAACCCGTAACTTCAGAATTGGAATGGCCTTGTTGGTGGTTTTCTACCTGGGTAAAGGTGATTTGAATTTGCTCAATAATTTTATGACGCATAGTATAAACTTAGATATTTATCATTATAGTTATGTAATGCTTATAAATTGTGCGGGCATTGTTTTGGGGGCATTATTGGGTGCAAGGTATATTTTGGCAGGTATGCGAATTCGTATCATCTGGTTAATAGGATTTGGTTCTCTACTGGCATATCATTTATTTGCTATTTCCGTGCTGAGTTATCAGGCTACTATAACAGAACTCATTATGCCATTGTTTTTATGCGGTTTTGGTAATGGGATTCTGATTATTTCAATAGTTATATTTTATGTAACAGCAGTTCCTCCGGCTATTGGTTTTTCTGCTTCGGTAAGTGGAGTGGCTTACAGATCTTGTACTTTTGTGGCCAGTATGGCGCTAACAAGTATGATGGGGCTGCGTTTTCAAAAAATACACCATCAGAGTTTTAGTGGTGATATTTCTAGAGCAAACCTCATAGCAGTGGATCGGATTAATGGGTATACGCATGCTTTATTAAATAGAGGTGCATCAGCTCATGAAAGTAATGCCGGAGCGATGAAACTATTAGGTAAAGCAGTTTCTTACCAGGAAAATCTTTTGTTTATAAAGGATTACTATTTGTATATGTCTTTTTTAATTGGATTTGTTATGTTACTAATTGCAACAATACCGCACTTTACTTATCAAATTAAGAAGATTAAGTCCAGAGTAATTCCAATTTAAGGTTTTCTTAATAGCTACATTTTAAGTTATCACTAAAATGAAAACATGGAGTAGCCGACTATTTGGGTAGATGATTTTTGTTAGAAGCCGACAGAGATGTATATCAATCCAGTTTAGCGATTAGTCAGTTATTGGTTTTTGTTTCTATGAATGAGGATCATGAAAAAGAGGTTGAAGAAAGGTATTTGTCTGATGCCAAAGAAAATATGGATCAGGTGAAACAACGCTTTGATGAGTTTATAGAAACGTCAGAGGCTGCAAAGCATAAAGATAAAGAAGCATTGGTAAATCAGTTTTATTGATCTTTTGAAAAAGTAGCAATATTAGAAAGAGAAATAGGGTCGCTGATTTTTTCTGATGATTTTATTGGAGCACAAGATTTATATTTTGGAGAAATGAGAGGTGCCATGGATACATTTATTGGCATTACTCAAAAAGCAGCAGATTTATTTTACGAAAATAGTATAGATGTCAGTAATGAAATTTTATATAATTCAATCATTATTATCTTAATAGTAATACTTATTTTAGTTGCAGGCGCAATCATTAAAACTCGCAGTATTGCCAGACCTTTATTTAAGGCTCTAGATGTTTTCAGCAGTTAAATGCGATCAGGCAACAAAATGCATTTGCTTCAGAAGAATTGTCTGCTAGTGCTGATGAGTTAGCTTCACAAGTAGCAACTTTATTAAATGTAGTATCTTACTTTAAAATATAGATGAATACCAAAATTTGCATTTTGTGTGTCGTTTGAATTGGTATACATGTAATTCAGATGGCAATTCAAGTTAAAAAGCCTTGGAGAAAACCGATTCTCCAAGGCTTTTATGTATTTGAATGATTAAGCCGTAATGGCAATTGGTTGTTCAATAAACGTTTTATTGTACCATTGTTTACATGATTTAAATGGTAAAATAAAGTTTGTTGAATAGTTTAGTATAAAGTTGATTACTCCAAAAATGGCAACAAATACTCCAATCAGAAGTGCAATAATTGTAGCAACCATTAAAAAGGTCATGTTACTACTAAACTCTTCATCATAGTCTCTTTTCCATGGACCTCCATTGATGCTAACGTAATGTTTGGTTGCTGATCCGGCAAAAAGTGATGTCATAATTACTCCTACCAATCCTTTTCCTTTGGATCCAAAAATGCGTAATCGTTTTTCTAAGATATAAGCCGGAACTCTACTGGCTAAATAGTAAAAAGAAATACCACAAAAATGTAATAGCATTAAGCTCGACCATAATGAGCTAAAGTCTATAAATGCAGCTACTACAGGAATAGCTATAGCGCATCCTAAAATCCATTTTGATCCTGCAAAATACCTTTTAGTTCTGTTGTCATAAACTTCTTGGATGGCATTCATCTGTTCATTCAGTTCCTGATTGTCTGGTTGAAGATAAGTGGCGATGTATTCTAATCCGTTTCGTACATATCTGGCCTGACTTCCCTTTGTGATGGTGAGTAAATCAGATCCATCCTCTCCAGGTACAGTACTTAGTTTATTTTCAATGCTTTCTAAAATCTCATAAGCTCTCTGATTTCTTTCTTCCATGGATAGGGAGCTTATGAAATCTTCAATTTCAGCATTGCTTTTAGGAGTTAGACTTAATTTTTCTTTGATATTCGTAAATATTACTAGAGGAAAAAGTGCAAATAATCCAAGCATAAAAGTACTGGCAATGATAATTGAAAACCAATCTGTGCTTTTTTCTTTTGATGGCTTCACTGGTTTTGTTGTTGATGCTTTGTCAGTGGATTGATTCTGAGTAATGGTTTCTTCGGTAGTTTTAGGGTTAGTATTTGGCGCTGTGACTTTCTGAGCAACTAAACTTATATTGACGCAAATATTGATACAAAAAAGTACCAATGTGATGACAAGAATAATTTTCTTCTTCATAATTAGTTAAATCTAGTTTGTTATTTTTTACAGTTGACTAAATGATGTTTGAATAATTAATGTTATCGATCGATGATTCAAAAATGTAGTCAATAGATTGAATTACAAACTTTTTGTTGTCTGAATTGATCAATTCGGACATCTTTAGATGAAAAGAAAAAATGAACTATTCTACCAAAGGTCCTGTGTTTACTTGTTTTCTGAAGTTTGAAGGAGTGATTCCCTTTTCATTCACAAAAGCGGTGTAAAAAGACGATCTGGATTTAAATCCGGTTTCCTGAGCTATACCTTCAATGGTTAAACAATCAGATTTTGGATCTTTTAACAGACGAGAGGCTTCCTCAATTCTATATTGATTAATATATAAGTTGAATGTTTTTCCTGATTTCTCATTAATAACTTCAGATAGCGATGAGCGGTTTGTATCAAGTTTTTTTGCCAATAAATTAAGCGTTATATTTTGATCAAGGTAGATTTTATCTTGTTTGATTAGCTTTTCCAGATCATCCCAAATTTTTAATTTTTCTGAACTAAGCTGTTTAATTTTAGGTTTTACTGCTTTGCGGGAATTTGTAGTGATGGTGGATTTTTCAGTTTTATGATTCCGTTTTAAATAAATGCTTGTTATAATTACAACCACTAAAATTAAGCCAATAGAAATTGAAAGAAACTTGTATTTAAAGAAGTTTAAAGATTTTGCCAATTCACTAATTTTCTTGTTCTTATTTTTTACATCATATTCAATTTGCATTTTACTTAATTCTGTTCTCCATTTATTCTTTTGCAAAGAATCTTCAATAGCATAATATTGTTTAAGATATTTGCTGCTCAGGTCGTATTGGGCTTGTTGTTCATAGGCGTATGCAAGGCCTTTGTAGCTATCTTCAATAAATGGTAGGTAGTTTGATTTTAATGCAAATGGTAGTGCCTTTTGATAATAGAAAAGTCCGGAATCAACCCGTTGGTAGTTCATATGAAATTTGGCCAGTCCTAAAAGTGCATCTGCCAAACCCAAGGAGCCATTTGACTTCAACTGCATTTGGTATGCTTTATGAACCCAATATGAAATACTGTCCTGTTTGTTTATAGAGGCATAGTAATGACTGAAATTTAGGGCAGTAAATCCGGCCCCCTCATACTGCATGTTTTTTCGAAACAGGTAAAAAGCTGAATCATATAATTCTTTAATCGGAACGGTTGAATTGATGTAATTGGATTGTCTTAATAAATTGGCAAAACCATGGTAGCAATAGGCTTTATCAAAGTCAGAAAACTGATTTCTTACAGTTGCAATATTTTCAAGAAACAGGTTGATGGCAATTAAGGTATCACCTGCTTCTATACCTAATTCAGCCATATTTAGTGCTAATATTACTTTTGCATTAGGTTTAGTTTCTTGTGATAAGGCTGTTACATAATGTTTATGAGCCTTTATCCAATTGCCTTGGTCTTTATAGCAAATTGCCAAGAGTGAATTTGCTAAAGAATAAGGCTTATGGTTATAATCTTGATAAATGGAATCCGATTTTAACGCGAGATTTATAGCCTTGTCAAGATCTCTTTTGTTGAATGATGCTTTCGCCTTTTTATATACTTCTGCCCAATATAAATGGTAGGTTTCAGTATTTTTTGATTGACAGTAATCTGGTGCAGAAAACCATAGCGTTAAGGTTATCAACAAACAATATTTGTGCATTTCAATTTTCATAGATTACGGGGTGTTTAATTAACTGCGTTATTTTTTTGTTGTGTTGAGTTAACTAAATATGTGGTGGTATAAATATTTTAAACAAAAATATAAAAAGTACGAACTTATAAAAATAATAATTTTAAATATATAGTGTTGATCTATAGTTTAATAGCTGTAATTTTGGTGTTGGTGTCTGTGTGGCTTAATAATTATTAACTTTTTTGCTTTATTAAATCACCTGTTGTTTTAAACACTATTGAGTAATTTTACTTCGGTAAATTAATAAATGAAGCAAGCGTAAAATGGAGCTAAAATACGGGATTATTGGTACTGGTGCTATTGGTGGTTTTTATGGTGGTTTTTTGGCTAAGTCCGGAAAAGATGTGAATTTTCTATTTAATTCTGATTTTCAACATGTAAAAGAAAATGGATTAAAAATAGATTCCACAAAAGGTAATTTCCATTTAAAACAGGTAAATGCTTTCAGTAAATCTGAAGATATGCCTAAATGCGATGTCGTTTTTGTATGTTTAAAAACAACAACAAATCATATCTTAAAGGATTTGCTTCCTTCTGTTTTGCATAAAGACTCTGTTATCATTATGATTCAAAATGGTTTGGGTGTTGAAAAAAAATTAGCAAAGGAATTTCCTGACATTTCTATAGCTGGAGGATTAGCGTTTGTTGCTTCATCAAAAATAGATAAAGGACATATTGCACATTATGATTATGGCGCATTAACATTAGGTTTTTATCAGAAAGCCAATGATGCGGTTTTAAATCAGGTTAGCATCGATTTAAATAATGCAGGAGTTGAATGTTCTTGTGTAGATGATTTAAATATGGCACGTTGGAAAAAATTACTTTGGAATATTCCATTTAATGGTGTGTGCGTTGTTTTGAATGCTAAAACTAAAGAGTTGGTGAGTAATGAAGAATCACGTAAGTTGGTCAGAGATTTGATGAACGAGGTAATTGAAGCTGCAAAATATTGTGGGGCTCCACTTGAAACAAATGCTGTTGATGAGATGATTGAATCAACGTTAAAAATGAAGCCCTATGCTCCAAGTATGAAACTCGATTATGACTTTAAGCGTCCCATGGAGATAGAAGCTATATATTCCAATCCTGTACAGGAGGCTAAAGAAGCAGGATACGATATGAAAGTTACTTGTACAATCGAAAAACAGTTGCATTTTATCCAGGATACTTATAAATAATAATGAACAAAAAAGGAGTGTGCTAGACTCCTTTTTGTGGCTATTCCATTGAGAAAAACATATTTATTTAATAATATTCATATTTTCTTTCACATATCAATAATATTGAGTCGTTAATAGTAATATTGGCACTAGTCCAGTTTTTCATATGATCGTAGGCCGTGTAATCTACTATTACAACCATTGAATCTTCATTTAAACCATAGGATGAACGTGATAAATCGTAAAATCCATATTCGTTATATGAAGATTCCATAGTCATTAATAAGGAGTCGTTCTGATCAAACATGTATTCTTTAGTGATTCTATGTTTAGTGTCTCTGATGCATGTATATATTCTTTTTAGGTTGTCTTCAGCGTCGAAATATGTTATTTTGTGCCAATTGCCTAGAGAATCATTTACAAATTTGAGTGTTCTTTTTGTGCTGTCTACAGGATAATTGAGAATTTGAGATTGTGGAAATCCTGATTCATCAAAATTATATGTGTCATAGCGCCACAGAGTATCATTTTTGTAATAAAAGGCTTTTGAAATTTTCTCATTATCAATTTCTACCACCCATTTGCTTATTAAATCATCGCCATTACTGTAGGTGTTTTGAGTAATCATTCCATTTTCATTAAATGTTGCTACAAAATCGTTCGACCATTGTAAACTGTCTCGTTCATTGCTTGTAATTATAAAGCCTTTGGTTAATCCATCATTCGTTTTTATGGCCCAATAGTTAATTTCTTCCACTGATTTTAATTGACCATTTAATGTTTCACTAAATACGTAGTATGGGGTGTAAGCTCCTAATGTAGTTTGAGGATGAGGTTCAGGAGTGGGAGTCTTACATGAAAAAAGAAATCCGACTAGGATTACTGAAGATAAATACAAAATGTTTTTCATAATAGTAAGAGTTTGATAAATACTATAATGAAAGTTACGATGTATATTTTTATAGTTCAATGATTAATAATTTTTTATTAACGGTCAATTGTTATATTTGCGACAGAAAATTTAGAAAAATGGAAAATATTAAACAGAAATTATATCCAAGTGTAGGTCAAAGCTGGGGTATTGTTGGTGTAGCAATTTTGGCTCAGTTAATACTAGCACCTGTTTATGTAGGTGTAATATCCTTAATGGGTAAAGATTTGGCACTCTTGATTTATTATATATTAACTATTGGAGGTGCTTTTGCATATGCGCATTACATACGTAAAAGAGAAACGGGTGTGGATAATTATCCAGTTTCAAAAGGATCTGGCAGATTAATTTTATTAGTCTCCATATTTACAATAGCTCTAGCTATAGGAGTAACAACTCCGATAGCAAGCCTTATTCCTATGCCAGATTTTTTCAGAGAGGCTTTTGAACAAATGATGGGAGAAAAAAGTATTTTCTCATTTGCAACAATAGCTATAGCAGCTCCAATCTTAGAAGAATTAATTTTTAGAGGTGTGATATTGGATGGCTTGTTGAAAAAATATACTCCACAAAAAGCTATTTTTATTTCAAGCTTTTTATTTGCATTTCTTCATTTAAATCCGTGGCAGTTTATTGCAGCAATGGCAATTGGGGCATTTTCCGGATATATATATTATAAAACGAAAAACTTGTTGTTTTGTATTATTATTCATTTTGTTAATAATGGATTTGCCTTTTTATTATCTATGATGGAAGGGGCGGAAGAGCAAATAGATATGTCTTTGGTAGAGGCATACGGAGGTGTTATAAATGCAATTCTTGTTATTGGAGGATGTATTATTGTAGGTTTAGTGTGTTTGGGTTTTATAAAAAGAGAACTTAATTCGTCTATGAAAAATGAAGATAAAGAGTTGAGTGAAATTTTATGAAAAAAAATATGATTGTTTGAGGTGTTTATAATCAGTTAGTTGATCTTTTGTTTAGGTTTGTTTCTAAAAGAAATATCAAAATCTATTTGGTAGTGGCAAATAAACCTCCTATATTTGCAACCGCAAAAAAGAAAACAACTATTGTTTAAGATATATTGCGGGGTGGAGCAGTTGGTAGCTCGTTGGGCTCATAACCCAAAGGTCGTCAGTTCGAGTCTGGCCCCCGCTACTACACCAAAAGAAAAGTTCTTTTGGTTTTAAATGAAAACATTTTGTGCAATAGCGCAGTTAAAGATATACTGCGGGGTGGAGCAGTTGGTAGCTCGTTGGGCTCATAACCCAAAGGCCGTCAGTTCGAGTCTGGCCCCCGCTACTAGTAAAGGTTGGTAATTTAAATTATCAACCTTTTTTTATTTCTAAAAAATTAGAACTGGCATAAAAAGGACTCAAAACAAACGTTTTGATAATATCTTGTTCGCTACAAAATTTTTGCTTTCAAAAAATCAGGTTGTCTGGTTGAAAAATGTGATCCTATGAAACAGCTTTGTAATTTTTTGAAATTTGGTTTAATCAATCTATTGATTTCATTAGTTCTTTTTAGTTGTAAAAATAAAATTCGCTACACCAACCTTGCGTAAGAGGTTTGAGAATCAGGGAGTTTACTGTAAGGTTGGAGTATTTGGGTTTTCCCGAGGATTAGATGTTGGCTCCATTGCAATTGGATATAAAATTGTACCCGAATTTGAAAATATAGGTTTTAACAAAGGACTATCAGATAAAGTATAAGTTGCAGTATTAGGACCTGGAATATCTGATTTTACAAGAGTATATCAGGGAATCGATGATGGAGATAAGAATTTTAGAAGGTCGTTGTCCTTGGGTGTGGGGAGAAGTGAATGATAATTGCAAATTATGGGAAACAATGGGGTCTTCTTATTTGGTGGAAAGTTCAGGAAGTGAACCAGTGTTATTTTTCTATAATAGTGATGATAGTACCAACTATCATGATCAGGTGATTCATTAAAAAGGAAAGCTTGATTTATTGGGAGTTGAAACCTCCCTTAGTAAGGATTATGGAAAAGGACATTAAATACCACAAAAAGGCGAAGACTTAAAGGTAATGTATCAATTTATGTCTTCGCATTTAGAGGCTCCCCAAATAATCAAGTAGTTAATCTTTCTTTAAAGGTGTTTATCGTATTAGGGTTTTACATTCTTTATGTTTTTGTTTTGTTGTAAATTTCCGGCTTACTGGTTTTATTTTTTAACTTTGTCTACACTAAATTCTAGGAGTAATAATATTTATGGATAGTTCCAAAGAGAAAAAAAATTTTATTCAAAAGATACGTAATAAGTATCGCCTGGCCATTTTTAATGAACAAACATACGAAGAGTTATGGGCCATGCGCCTGTCTAGGTTAAATGTATTTACGGTTCTCGGTACCGCTGTTGTAATATTAATCGTTCTGGTTTCTTTATTGATTGCTTACACGGGTTTAAAAGAATATATTCCCGGTTTTCCAGATGGAAATGAGCGTATATTAATGGTTCGTAATGTGAATAGAGTTGATTCCTTGATTCAGGAAATTCAAAAGCGGGACGAGTTCTTTAAATCAATTAAAGCTGTAGTTCAGGGAGAAGTTCCTCCTTATGATGAGGTTGAATCAGACTCAAATAAAAACAGAAATCTTGCTCCGGTTTCTTTCAATAAGAGTGAAGCCGATGAAGCATTCAGAGAAAAAGTAGAGAAAGAAGAAAAATATAATCTTTCAGTATTAGCAGCAAATGATAAAATTCCAGAATTAAGTCAGGTGTACTTCTATACGCCATTAAAAGGTTTTGTTGTTAAGAAGTATATAGAAGGAGAAAATCACTTTGGTGTTGATATCGTTTCAAAACCAGGTGAAACTGTGTTGTCAATATTGAGTGGAACTGTTATTTTCTCAGGTTGGACCGTTGAGACAGGCTATGTATTAATGATTCAACATGGAAACGATATTATTTCTGCATATAAGCATAATTCAAAATTATTAAAGAAAGCTGGGGATAAAGTTCAGGCAGGAGAAGCTATTGCTAATGTTGGTAATTCAGGAGAGTTAACAACTGGTCCGCATTTGCATTTTGAATTATGGTATCAGGGCAAAGCTGTTGATCCTGAAGAATACATTTTATTTGAATAACATTTTTTACCAGTACAATATGAAGAAACGGGTAGCAGTGCTGGGATCAACAGGATCCATCGGAACACAAACCCTGGAAGTGATTTCCAAAAATACAGATAAATTTGAAGTTGAAGTATTAACCGCCAATAATAGTATTGGCAGATTGGTTGAGCAATGTCGACAATTTCAGCCTAATGTTGTGGTTATAGCCAACAAAAATAAATATAACCAATTAAAGGAAGCGCTGGAAGACTTGCCTATTAAAGTATATGCAGGCAGCGAAGCAATTGCTCAGGTTGTAGAAATGAGTACTGTTGATATTGTACTTACTGCAATGGTTGGTTTTGCAGGTTTGTTACCTACAATAAATGCCATTAAGGCTAAAAAGCCCATTGCTTTAGCAAATAAGGAAACTTTAGTGGTTGCTGGTGATATAATTACTAAACTAGCTTCACAGAATAATGTTCCAATATTACCTGTTGATTCTGAACATTCTGCCATATTTCAATGTTTGGTAGGAGAGTTTCATAACCCAATTGAAAAAATTTACTTAACCGCATCAGGTGGTCCATTTAGAGGAAAAAATAAAGATTTTCTGGAATCAGTAACTCCAGAGCAGGCTTTAAATCATCCAAACTGGGATATGGGTAATAAAATAACCATTGATTCAGCCAGTTTAATGAACAAGGGACTTGAGGTTATTGAAGCGCATTGGTTATTTGGGCTGGAGGCTGAACAAATTGATGTAATTGTTCATCCTCAGAGTATTATTCATAGTCTGGTTCAGTTTAAGGATAACTCTATGAAAGCACAAATGGGTTTGCCGGATATGCGTTTACCAATTCAGTATGCATTAACCTACCCTGCACGCACGGAGTCTGATTTTGAGCGGTTTAATTTTATGGATTATCCAAGTCTGACTTTTGAAAAACCAGATTTAAAATCATTTCGAAATTTGGATATAGCCTTTAAAGCAATGAAAAAAGGAGGAAATATGCCATGTATTATTAATGCCGCCAATGAAGTTGTTGTCGAGGCTTTTCTTCAAAATAAAATAGGCTTTTTAAAGATGAGTGATGTAATTGAAGAAACAATGGTTAAAGCTAGTTTTATTGAAAAGCCAAGTTTTGAAAATTATCTGGATTCAGATAAAGAGGCTCGTCGAATTGCACAATCTATTATTGGATATTAATCGACGATCTTTTTAGGTAAATTGAATTGATTTATTGCACATTATATAATTAGGGTTTGGTAAGTATGTGTAATCTTATTTAGATTATATAAAACTAGGGTAAGATTAAAAAAAGGATATATTTGTAGCTTAATTTTTGAATTTGAAATAAATGGAATTTTTAATAAAGGCGGGACAGTTAATTTTAAGTCTTTCAATATTAGTGATCTTGCATGAGTTTGGTCACTTCTTTTTTGCAAAATTATTTAAAACCAGAGTTGAAAAGTTTTATTTGTTTTTTGACCCATGGTTTTCTCTTTTAAAATTTAAAAAAGGGGATACAGAATATGGTGTAGGATGGTTGCCTCTTGGTGGATATGTGAAAATATCCGGAATGATTGATGAGTCGATGGATAAAGAGGCCCTTAAAGAAGAACCAAAACCATATGAATTTAGAGCAAAGCCAGCCTATCAACGATTGTTAATTATGGTAGGTGGTGTGTTGGTTAATTTTCTGTTAGCATTTTTTATCTTTTGGATGATTCTTTTTAAATGGGGAGAAGGATATATTGATGTTAAAGATGCAACTTATGGATTGGCTTATCATCCAATTGCTCATGAAATAGGTCTTCAGGATGGAGATATTGTTACAGCAGTTGATACTTTTAAGGTTCAAACGGCCTCAGATATTCAATCTTTTATTTTATTAGAAGGAGCAAAAGAGCTTACGGTTCAAAGAAACGATTCAACATTTAAGTTAGCCATACCTGCTGATTTTTCTGAAAAATTCTTAGAGAATGAAGTAAAATCATTAGCAATTGAAAGAATTCCTTCTGTTGTAGATTCTATTCTAATTGATAATAATGCATTTCAAGCAGGAATAAAAAAAGGTGACATTATTACAAAAGTTAATGGTATAGATGCCAATTTTGCTCGTGCAGTAACTAAAATATTACAGGAAAATGCGGGTAAGCGGGTTGTTGTTGATTTGATAAGAGATGGACAGAATATAGAATTAAGTTGCAATGTTACTGAAAAAGGAAAAGTTGGCTTGGGGTGGAAACTAGATATTTTTAATATTACACATGTAAAATATGGTTTTTGGGAAGCACTTCCTGCAGGTGTGAATAAAGGTATTGAAACTTTAGTAAGCTATGTAAAACAATTTAAATTAGTATTTACAAAAGCTGGAGTAAAACAAATTGGAGGTTTTGGAGCAATCGGAAATCTATTTCCTGCATCATGGGATTGGGCTTCATTTTGGTCATTAACAGGTTTCCTATCAATTGTTTTGGCTTTTATGAATATACTTCCAATACCAGCTCTAGATGGAGGTCATGTATTATTCTTACTTTACGAAATAGTTTCAGGTCGTAAGCCAAGTGAGAAGTTTTTGGAATATGCTCAGGTAGCAGGAATGATTTTGTTACTTAGCCTATTGTTATTTGCTAATGGTAATGATATATTTAGATTGATAAAAAGTTATTTTTAATTGTTACATTTGATTGAATTAATATATTAAAGTTATGTTGTTTAGTTCAGTATATATATGCGGATTCATGGGTGGTTATGAATGGATTGTAATTATATTAGTAATCGTTCTTTTGTTTGGAGGACGAAAAATTCCTGAACTAATGAAAGGTTTAGGACAGGGAATGAAGGAGTTTAAGAAGGCTAAAGATGAACCTAACCAAGATAAAAAAGAAAATAAAGACGATTCAAAATAGATTCTTGAAAAATAAATATTTGTGGGCTGATAGCATTTATGTTGTCAGCCCTTTTTTATTTTGTATAGTTGATAAAAAATGATTTTAGTCGTAACTTAAGATATGCGGATACTGTTATTGTTTTTCGTGGATAGAAAAGATGTGTATATAATTCTTAATTAGAGGGAGCTATGAAGAATATTTTAGTTGCAGTTGATTTTAGAGAAGGAACAGAAAAAGTATTAAATTTTGCTAAGCAGTTTGGACAATTTTATTTAGCGAAAGTATGGATTATTCATGTGGCTGCACCCGAACCGGATTTTGTAGGTTATGAAGTAGGGCCTCAGTATATTTCCGATATGAGGGAAATAGAATTAAAGGAAGAGCATAAGCAACTGAAAAAATATGCCGATGATTTGAGCTTTACAGGAGTAGCAGCAGAAAGCATCATGATTGAAGGAGGAACTGTTGAGATGTTATCTGCTGAAATTGAAAAGTTACATGTAGAGCTTTTAATTGTTGGCCACCATAAACATGGCGTTTTTCACAAGGCTTTTTTCGGAAGAACAGATGTTTCTTTAATTGAACATGTTAATATTCCAACTTTAGTTGTTCCGGTTGATTAAAGACGAATGTCTGAAATAGGTATAGTTTCAGCCTTTTTACCATTTTTATAATAGGTAATGGATATCAATTGTTTGTTGTTGTCGTAATTAAACTTTTCTCCATTAAACAATCTTCCTTTCACAAAAAAACCTTTAACAGATATTTTTCCATTATCATTAATAATGGTATGATTTCCTGTGCCTTCAAACTTTAATCGGGGAATACCACTGGTGTCATTATTGCTACTTTGTTGTGTTTCAGTCCTTTTATTAGTCGTATTGATTGCAATATCTTCTGTCGTAGATATTTTTCCATCAGTAAAATTCTTTTTTTGAATTAACTGTCCATCTTTGTTGTAAACTAATAAGTTGCCTTCTGTTTTACCATTATTCCAAGTTCCATGGTACATCATATTACCATTTTCATGGTAATAGAGCTGTTCACCTTCTCTTTTGCCATCATTATTGTAATTCCAATTATATGATAATTGACCATTTTCATAATAGTATTTATAATTACCAGTCCAATGATCTGTTTGCCAGATTCCTTTTTCTCTTATTTGTCCATTATCATAAAAAAAAGTAGCCAAGCCTTTAGCTTCTCCATTTATATAAGTAATCTCTGATTTTTTACTGCCAGATTCGTAATAAGAAATCCAAACACCATGTTTTTTGTCATTTACATATTTACCTTCCTCCTTTATTTTATTGCTTTCAAAAACAGTTTTCCACCATCCTTGTTTTAAGTTATGAGAATCCGTAATATTTATTGTATCTGAACTTTGAAAAAAAGGAAGGCTGTTTCCTTTAGAATGGAAAGTTGAAAGGAATGTAAATATGCTGATTAAGAAAAAATATCTTCGTAATTGAGTCATAGTTATAGAAAATCTTATTAGCATAATATACCTGATTTTTTTGTTAAGGTTATACTGATTAACTGGATTTTAATGTTTTTATATAAAAATGGTTTTCACAAAACATAAAATTAATAAAATGCCAAAGTAATTTTTGTACTTTGCACCTAATAAAATGGAAAACATGTCTGAAAAGAAAAATAAATCAAAGAAAAGAAGTAGAGGACTAAAAAAGCATCAAATAGCAGGACTAGTCCAAGGTGTCTTTTCAAACAATCCCAAACGAACATACAATTATAAGCAAATTTCTGATTTGCTTGGATTAAGAAAAAATGCGTTAAAACAAACCGTAGTTGAAATATTATATGAATTTCTTGAAAGTGGGTTTTTAACTGAGGTTTCCAAAGGAAAATTCAAACTGCTTTCACGGGGCGCCTATATGGAAGGAACAGTTGATGCTACATCATCAGGGGCGGCATATATTGTACCCGCAGATGGTAATGGAGATGATGTATTTGTAAGTCAACAAAATCTTAAAAATGCCTTAAATGGTGATTTGGTTAAGACATTAATATTTGCAAAAAAGAGAGGTCGTTCACTTGAAGGAGAGGTTGTAGAGGTGCTGGAAAGAAAGCGTGAAACCTTTGTGGGAAGGATTGAAATGTCTAAGAATTTTGCCTTTTTAGTTACTGATAAAAAGGTGATGTTTCGCGATTTATTTATTCCACTGGAAAAGTTGAATGGAGCTGAAAATGGTCAGTTAGCTGTAGGTAAAATTACAGATTGGCATGACTATACTAAAAATCCTTTTGGGGAGATTGTTGATGTGTTAGGAGACGTAGGTGAAAACAATGCGGAGATTCATGCAATTTTAGCAGAATTTGACCTTCCATACGAATATCCACATCATGTAATTGAAGCTGCAGAAGAAATTCCAGAGAAGATTTCTGCAGAAGAAATTAAAAAACGAAGAGACTTTAGAGATGTAACTACTTTTACCATTGATCCTAAAGATGCTAAAGATTTTGATGATGCCTTGTCCATTCAGAAACTTGAGAATGGAAATTGGGAAGTTGGTGTGCATATTGCGGATGTTACTCACTATGTTACACCGAAATCAATTATAGATAAAGAAGGTTTTGATAGGGCAACTTCAGTATATTTAGTTGATAGGGTTGTTCCTATGCTTCCGGAAAGGTTGAGTAATGGAATCTGTTCTCTTCGTCCCAATGAAGAAAAATTGTGTTTTTCAGTAGTGTTTGAATTGGATGATGAGGCCAATCTTTTAGATACATGGTATGGTAAAACGGTTATTTACAGTGATAGAAGATTTACCTACGAAGAAGCTCAGGAAATCATAGAAACAGGTGAAGGGGATTATAAAGATGAAGTTTTGGGTCTTGATCGATTGGCTAAGAATCTAAGAAAAAATAGGTTTGATCACGGGGCAATTTCGTTCGAGAGAATTGAAGTAAAATTTGATATAGATGAAAAAGGGAAACCTCTGAGCGTGTTTTTTAAAGAGTCAAAGGATGCCAATAAATTAATAGAGGAATTTATGCTACTTGCAAATAAGAGAGTTGCTGAGTTTATTGGTAAAAAAGAAATTACACAAGGAAAAGGAGCTAAGCCAAAAACCTTTGTATACAGGGTTCATGATAATCCTGATCCTGAAAAATTCGAAAACTTTGCCCGTTTTGTGCGTCGTTTTGGATATGAGGCCATGCCTGTAGGAGAAGAAAAAATCAGTAGTTCGATAAATCGATTGTTAAAACAGGTAGAAGGGAAGAAAGAACAAAATATTATTGAAACATTAGCTATCAGAACAATGGCTAAGGCTTCCTATTCTGCTAATAATGTGGGGCATTATGGTTTAGCATTTAAGCATTATACTCATTTTACATCTCCTATTCGTCGTTATCCGGATATGATGGTACATCGTTTACTGGAATCTTACCTTGAAGGAGGAAGATCTGCAAACTCAACTAAAATTGAAGAAGATTGTAAGCATTGTTCTAAAATGGAGTTGGTGGCATCAGAGGCAGAAAGAGCATCCATTAAATTTAAACAGGTTGAATTTATGAAGGAACATGTAGGTAAAGAGTTTGCAGGTGTTATTTCAGGAGTAACTGAATGGGGATTTTATGTTGAGCTTGATGAAAATAAATGCGAAGGAATGGTTTCAATCAGAAATTTGGATGATGATTTTTATAGGTTTGATGAAGATAATTATTGTATCATAGGTAGAAAATTTAAGAAAAAATATCAATTAGGAGATCCTGTAAAAGTATTAGTAGCAAAAGCAAACCTTATTAAAAAGCAGTTGGATTTTGAATTGATAGGCGATTTAAAAGATTAAGTGGTCAGAAAATATTTAGTTATCTAAATGTTTTGGGTTGAAAAATATTGACATTTGTTCAAATAATTCGTAATATTAATATTGAATTATTGACTAATAAATTCGTGTTAATTTTCTATTGTAATATAAAAGTATTTTGGGGCATAAGAATATTCGACCGAATTGTCTAGTTGACACATTTAGAATGATTTCAACTTTTATTTACAAATACATTTCTGTAGCTTTGTAGGCTATACAGATATTATTTTCTACCAACTTATGACAAACGAAAATCTAAATTACAATGAAAGCGTGAGGATTTCTATATTGGAAGCCGCACAGGGTCTTTTTTCCAAGTTTGGGTACAAGAAGACAACCATGGAAGATATTGCACAGGAATTGCATAAAGGCAAAAGTTCTTTGTATTATTATTTTAAAAATAAAGAAGAAATATTCCAGGCAGTAATCGATTGGGAACAAAGTGTTCTATTAAATAGGCTACATGAAATTGTGGAGTCAGAGCAAGAACCACAGGATAAATTAAATAATTACGTTCTTGTAAGAATGAAAACAATTAGTGAGCTTGATAATTACTTTAAAGCTTTAACAGATGAAAAGTCGGGAGGACTTGAATTTGTTAGAAAAGTAAAAGAAAGTAGTGAAAAAGAAGAAATTGAAATGGTTAAGAAGATTCTTGAGGAAGGAATAGCTTCAGATATATTTCAATTAAAAAATACATTGATGGGAGCTACCGCTTTAGCATTAGCGATGAAAGGTCTTGAAGTACCAATGTTTAATTCAACCAATAAATTTGAAGATGTGATAGAACATGTTCAAAATGTGATGAACATTCTTTTCTTTGGATTAATAAAACGGTAAAATATCATTGTTCTAAAGAAAAATAGGCCGTAATTTACGGCCTTTGTTGTTTTAAAAAGATTTATTATGCCCATAAAAATTCCGGATCAACTACCTGCTCGTGGCGTCTTAGAAGGTGAAAATGTCTTTGTAATGGATGAGAGCAGAGCTAATCATCAGGACATTAGACCTTTGAAGATTGTTGTTTTTAACTTAATGCCTTTAAAAATAACTACGGAAGCACAAATAATGCGCGTATTATCAAATACGCCTTTGCAAGTAGAAGTAGATCTGTTAATGACGAGAAGTCATGCACCTAAAACAACGCCCAGGGAGCATTTACTAGAATTCTATAAAACTTTTGAGGAAGTTAAAAAGAAAAAGTATGATGGCATGATTATTACAGGAGCTCCTGTAGAGCACCTTGAATTTGATGAAGTTACCTATTGGGATGAGCTAAAAGAAATTATGGAGTGGACTCGAAGAAATGTTACGAGCACATTGCATATTTGTTGGGGAGCTCAGGCTGGCTTGTATTATCACTATGGTATTCCAAAACATCATCTTGGTGAAAAATTATTTGGTGTATTCGATCATAAAGTTAGGGATAAAAAAGAACCACTAATGCGAGGATTTGATGATCGATTTTTCGCTCCACATTCCCGTTTTACTGGTGTTAGACAAAAAGATATAGATAAAGTTCCCGGATTAATAACTCTTGCAGATTCAGAAGAGGCTGGAGTATATATTGCTATTTCACCAGATAAGCGTCTTATTTTTGTTACAGGACATGCAGAGTATGATCCTTATACCTTAAAAGAAGAATATTATCGTGATTTAGAGAAAGGAGATCATATTTCTATTCCAAAGAATTATTTTCCGGAGGATGATACATCTAATGATCCAATTGTAAGATGGCGTAGTCATGCTAGCCTATTATTTACAAATTGGCTAAATTATTATGTATATCAGGAAACTCCTTACAATTTCGAAGAGATTAATTAAAGGGATTTGCTATATTTAGAAAACGTAAAAGCTGACTTTTACCATAAATTCTAAAATGATTTTGTTTTACTTTTGATTAAATAAACTATAATTGCATACAAAATGAATATTCCTGAAAATTTGAAGTATACAAAAGACCATGAGTGGGTTTTAATAGATGGAGACAAAGCGACTGTAGGTATCACTGATTTTGCCCAAAGTGAATTAGGAGATATCGTGTTTGTTGAGATTGAAACTGAAGGTGAAGAGCTTGATAAAGAAGAAGTATTTGGAACCATTGAAGCGGTTAAAACAGTATCTGATCTATATATGCCTGTTGATGCTAAAGTTCTTGAAGTAAATCCTAACTTAGAAGATAATCCAGAACTAGTAAATAAAGAGCCTTATGAAGGTGGTTGGATGGTTAAAATTGAAGCAAAAGATGTTGCTCAGTTTGATCAACTATTAACAGCAGAGCAATACAAAGAATTAATAGGTTAATTATTGTCTTTTTAATATATAAGGAGCCTGAAGGTAAAATAACCTTCAGGCTTTTTTATTAACCCGAGTTCGATATAAAATTATTGGCTCAGACCGCTAATAAATAATGAGTTTCAATGAATATTTGTGAAGTCATAGCGGGCTATGTCAAACAAATATGAAGCAGAAAATCGTTGTTTATATGTGGCTTTCTATTAAAATACTAATCTACTTCGTTAAATTCTTCTACCATAGCTCGCTATGCAAAAAGAATTTGCCTTGTATATCAGCATTTTAATAAAATCTGAGCTCTTTAATTTTAATCGAACTCGGGTTATTAGCAATTTTATAACAAAAAAATCCTCGCTCAAAATAGAACGAGGATTAATATTTTAAAGATTTATAATCTATTTTTTAATTATAACTTTCTGCTTACTTCTACTTCTTCAAAGGCTTCAATTAAGTCATCTACTTTTATGTCGTTATAGTTAGTTATACTAACACCACACTCGTAACCTGAAGCAACTTCCTTAACGTCATCTTTAAAGCGTTTAAGAGCGGCTAAATCTCCTGTATAGATAACAATTCCATCTCTAATTAAACGAACCTTAGAATTACGCTTAATCTTACCTTCTTTAACCATACATCCGGCAATTGTACCAACCTTAGAAATCTTAAACGTTTCACGAACTTCAAGAGTTGAAATTACTTGTTCTTTGATTTCCGGAGAAAGCATACCTTCCATTGCCGATTTTAATTCTTCAATAGCATCGTAGATGATGGAGTAAAGTCTGATATCAATTTCTTCTTTTTCGGCAATCTTACGTGCAGCCATTGAAGGACGAACCTGGAATCCAATAACAATTGCATTTGAAGCAGCTGCTAACATGATATCTGATTCAGAAATCTGTCCTACTGCTTTATGAATTACATTAACCTGGATTTCATCAGTTGACAACTTGATTAATGAGTCAGAAAGAGCTTCAATAGAACCATCTACGTCACCTTTAACAATGACATTAAGTTCCTGGAAGTTACCAATTGCAATACGACGTCCGATTTCATCAAGTGTGATATGCTTTTTAGTTCTCATTCCTTGCTCACGTTGAAGTTGAGTACGTTTGTTTGTAATCTCTTTTGCTTCACGTTCACTTTCAAGTACATTAAACTTTTCACCCGCTTGTGGTGCACCATTTAATCCAAGTAATAATACTGGTTCAGATGGTCCTGCCTCGATTATCTTTTTGTTCCTTTCGTTAAACATAGCTTTAACGTGGCCCATATAGTTACCAGAAACAATAATGTCGCCAATTTTTAATGTTCCTGATTGTACAAGAACGGTAGTAACATAACCTCTACCTTTATCTAATGATGATTCAATAACTGAACCAACTGCTTTTTTATCTTTTACAGCTTTAAGCTCAAGTAAATCAGCTTCTAACAATACTTTTTCAAGAAGATCTTCAATGTTAATTCCGTTTTTAGCCGAAATTTCCTGACATTGATATTTACCACCCCAATCTTCAACAAGGTAGTTCATATTAGCAAGTTCTTCCTTGATTCTATCAGGATTTGCTCCTGGTTTATCAATTTTATTGATTGCAAATACAATTGGCACTCCTGCAGCGGAAGCGTGATTAATTGCCTCAATGGTTTGTGGCATCACGTTATCATCAGCAGCTACAATAATAATTGCGATATCGGTTACCTGGGCCCCTCTAGCACGCATAGCTGTAAAGGCTTCGTGACCCGGTGTATCTAAGAATGTAATCTTTCTACCTGAATCAAGAGTTACAGAGTATGCACCAATGTGCTGTGTAATACCTCCGGCTTCACCTTGTATTACATTGGCATTACGAATATGGTCAAGTAATGATGTTTTACCGTGGTCAACGTGTCCCATTACAGTTACAATAGGAGAACGTTCTTCTAGTAATGATTCATCAATTTCTTCTTCTTCGTCAATTGCTGCAGCAACTTCAACACTAATAAATTCAACCTTGTGATCAAATTCTTCAGCTACTAACGTAATTGTTTCTGCATCTAAACGCTGGTTGATGGATACAAATAAACCTAGGCTCATACATGAAGCAATAATTTGGTTCACTTGTACACTCATCATCGTAGCTAATTCTGCTACTGTAACAAACTCAGCAACTTGAATGATATTCTTTTCCTGGTTTGCTTTTTCCATTTCAGCCATGTGTTTTTGGCTGACAGCATCACGTTTATCTCTACGGTGACGAGAAGCTTTAGACTTACCTTTGTTGGCTGTTAACCTGGCTAAGGTGTCCTTAATTTGCTTTTGTACATCTTCCTCGCTGATTTCAGCTTTAACCGGACGGCGAGGTTGATTTTTTTGTCTGCGATTTGGCTTGTCGTTATTACGCTGATTTTGACTGCGTTGACCACCGCCCTGCTGACTTTTTTGCTTATGTCCGCCTTGTTGTTGGTTTCCACCTCCTTGTTGAGCTGACTTTTCATTTATATTAACGCGCTCTTTATCTTTACGGATGCGCTTTCTTTTCTTCTTTTTATTTTTATCAGCATTGCTGTCTGATTTTGTTGGAGTAGTAGGTAATTCTATTTTTCCAACAACAGTAGGCCCTGATAATTTTTTTACCTGAGTAGGTTTAAATAAACTATCAGATTTTTCTTCTTTTTTCTCTTGGGGAGAATTTTTCTTCTCGTTTTGAGTTGAGTCTGCAGAAACGCTTGGCTTTTCTGCTTTTTTCTCTGGACTTACCTTTTCTGTTTTAGGCTTAGCCTCTTGTTGCGCGTTTGTTTTGTCTTCTGAAACCACTTCTTTATTATGGATTGCTTCTTTCTTTTCCTGTTTATGTTGCTTCTTGGGTTTCTTTAAAGATTCGATATCAATTTTTCCAACAACCTTTGGCTCCTCAATATTCTTTTTGGCAGCTGGTTTTTGAGATTCCTCAGGAGTAGGCTTTTCTTCTTTAACCTCAATAGGCTTTTCTTCTTTTTTAGGCTTTTCCTCAGGCTTTTTCGCTTCAGGAACTTCGTTAGAAGGTTTTTCTTCTTGCTTTTTCTTTTTAGATAAGTTATCTAAATCAATTTTTCCAAGAACTTTTGGTGCTTCCTTTTGAGGAATTTCCACCTTCTCAACTTTAACGTCTTCTTTCTTAGATTTATCTTGTACCGGAGTATTATCTAAATCTTTTCTGATGTCCTCAATTGAGATTGTCTCTTTTTGTGGTTTTTGCTTACTAAGAGCTTCTGATTTTTTACGAACATTCAAGTCTGTACTGTATTCGTTTTCAAGGTGGTTGTACATCTCTCCTGTTAACTTTGTGTTAGGATTTAACTCAACATCAAAGCCTTTTTTCTGTAAAAACTCAACAATAGTATGAATCCCTACATTAAACTCTCGTGCAACTTTACTTAATCTATTTGTTTTACCAACTGCCATATTGGGAATTAAAGTTTTCTCTAATTAATGCTTAATAAAATCAGTGCAGACAAAAATAGTAGTTTTATTCAAATTCTGCACTTAATATCCTTATTACTTCTTCAATAGTTTCTTGTTCTAAATCAGTTCTTTTCACAAGATCCTCAACGCTTAAGTCTAAAACTGATTTTGCAGTGTCGCATCCAATGGACTTGATTTCATCTAAGATCCAAGATTCAATTTCATCTGCAAATTCATCTAAGCTTACATCTTCGTCATCCTCTTCCATTTCACGATATACGTCTAATTCGTATCCCGATAACTGGCTGGCTAGTTTAATGTTTAAACCACCTTTACCAATGGCAAGGCTAACTTCTTCAGGACGTAAATAGACCTGAGCTCGTTTGTCGTCTTCAAATAATTTAATACTGTTAATTTTCGCAGGGTTAAGTGCCCTTTGTATAAACAGCTGAACATTTGTTGTGTAGTTAATTACATCAATGTTTTCATTGCGTAATTCCCTAACAATACCATGAATACGGCTACCTTTCATTCCAACACAAGCACCTACAGGGTCAATACGCTCATCGTATGATTCTACAGCTACTTTTGCTCTCTCTCCAGGAACACGTACAATCTTTTTAATAGTAATTAAGCCATCAAAAATTTCAGGTACTTCTAACTCAAATAATCTTTCAAGGAATACTGGAGATGTACGAGAAACAATAATTAATGGATTATTGTTTCGAATTTCAACCTTAACTACTACGGCTCTAACGTTATCACCTTTTCTAAAAAAATCAGAAGGGATTTGTTCTGCCTTAGGTAATATTAATTCGTTTCCTTCATCATCTTGAATCAGGATTTCTCTTTTCCAGATTTGGTAAACTTCACCGGTTATAATATCTCCAATTCTATCCTTGTATTTGTGATAGATATTGTCTTTTTCTAATTCTAAAATTCTTGCTGATAGATTTTGTCTTAAACTTAAGATTGCTCTTCGTCCAAAGTCAAGGAATTTTACTTCATCAGTAACTTCTTCTCCAACCTCGTAGTCAGCGTCAATTTTTTTTGCGTCACTAAGTGAAATTTGAAGATTTTCATCTTCTAACTCATCATCATCTACAATCTCTCTGTTTCTCCAAATCTCAAAGTCTCCTTTGTCGGTGTTAATAATAACATCGAAATTTTCATCTGTCCCAAAACGTTTGATTAAAACGCTTCTAAAAGAGTCTTCAAGCACCCTGATCATAGTAGCACGATCGATGCTCTTTAGTTCTTTAAACTCTGAAAAGGTATCAATTAAATTAATGTTTTCCATGACGTTTTATTTGCCAGCTTGTTAAAACGAAATAACGACTTTTACCGATTTAATTTCGTCGAACGTATAGTTGTGACTAAAAATTTTTAATTCTTTTTTCTTTTTTCCTTCAATCTTAACCTTTTTTTCTTCTTCAACGGTAAAACCATTTTCAGATACTTCAGTTAAAATACCTTTGTGCGGTGCTGCATTTAATGGTGTTACTTCAACTTCTCGTCCAATATTTTTAACATATTGTTGATGTACCTTTAATGCTTGTCCCAAGCCTGGAGTTGAAACTTCTAATTCAAAATCTTCAACTTCACGGTCGAGAGAACCTTCAATCAACCTGCTGATTTGTATGCAGTAATCTATATTAATGCCGCTCAAACTATCTATTAATACAGTAATTTTATTTCCTGTTGAAATTTTTAAATCTACCAGAAAGCAATCATCAGCCACTAGTTTTTCTTGAATTAATGTATTAATCTGCTCCTTTGTAATCATAGTCTAATGGTAATAAAATAGGGGACTATCGCCCCCTATCTTTAAGACATTTAATTAAAATCCGGTGCAAAGATAATTAATAAGACGCTAAAATGCAAGCAAGAAAGTAAATGTGATTTACTAATGTTTTATAATTCTATTAATTTGATTGGAACATAAGGGGGATAGCTATGAATCAATTACTATATTGCGGTATCTAAAAATAATTGATAGTGAGTAACGAATACGTATTAAATAAATTAAAAATTATAAATGATCCTGTACATGGATTCGTTAAAGTTCCATTTCCAATAATCTATGATCTTCTTGAGCATAGGTATTTTCAACGACTTAGGGGAATTAAGCAGTTAGGATTAACTTCATTAGTTTATCCGGGGGCCATGCATAATCGTTTTCAACATGCTGTAGGTGCCATGCATCTTATGAGTTCTGCGGTTTCAGTATTGCAAAACAAAGGGATAGAAATAACGCAGGAGGAATCCATTGCTGTGCATATTGCAATATTGCTTCATGATATTGGACATGGTCCTTTTTCTCACGCACTAGAATATTCTGTTGTGGAAGGCGTTTCTCATGAAGATGTTTCTTTGGCATTTATGCATTCATTAAATAAAGAATTTAAAGGTGCGCTTTCAATGGCGCTAGATGTTTTTCAGGATAAATATCATAAGAAATTTTTACATCAACTGGTAAGTAGTCAGCTTGATATGGATAGGCTTGATTATTTAAAAAGGGATAGTTTTTTCTCGGGAGTAACAGAAGGGGTTATAGGATCAGACCGTATTATTAAAATGCTCCATGTTCATGAGGATCAGTTGGTGGTTGAATCAAAAGGCATATACTCTATAGAAAAATTTTTAATTGCCAGAAGGTTAATGTACTGGCAGGTATATTTGCATAAGACTGCTTTGGTTGCAGAAAAGATGTTGATGAAAGTATTACAACGGGCAAGGTTTTTATGTGCACAGGAAATAGATTTGCATGCACCATTGCAATTATTGTATTTTCTGAAAAATGCTATAGTAAAAGAGGATTTTGATCATAATGAAATGGTTATTGAGAATTTTGCATTTCTTGATGATGGAGATATAATGACTGCCATTAAATCATGGATTCATCATGAGGATTATATTCTTTCAACATTGGCAAAAGCTTTATATGATAGGGATTTATTGCATATAGAACTACAGAAGGAAAGTTTTGATAAAAATCTGATTAAACAAATCGGAAAGAAAGTAAAGACATTATATAACTTACAAAATGCAGATGAAGTATCTTATTTTTTATATACAGATGTAATAGAAAATCATGCCTATAGTATAACCGATGAAAAAATAAATATTTTGTATTCGGGAAATGAAATCAGAGATATATCCATAGCTTCAGATATCTTAAATCTTTCTGTTCTAGGTAAAAATGTTAAAAAAAACGTACTTTGTTATCCCAAATCATTAAGGAAATGGGTTAGTGAAATAAGTTAGGTTTTTATATAGAGGATAATATTATTAGATTTGCAGCAAATTTTTTACAATGGAATTTTCAGCGAGGCAAATTGCAGAATTAATTGATGGGGTTATTGTTGGGAACCCGGATGCAACTATAAATAATGTATCAAAAATAGAGGAGGGTAAACCCGGAACAATCTCATTTCTATCCAATCCAAAATATACAAAATTCATCTACGAAACCAAAGCTAGTATAGTATTGGTGAATAAATCATTCGAGCCGGAAAAAGAAATATCAGCTACCTTAATAAAGGTTGATGATGCATATGTAGCAGTTGCAAAATTAATGCAAATGTATGCAGAATCTATGCCTAAAAAATCGGGTATAGAACAACCTTCTTTTATATCAGAATCGGCGAGTTTAGGCGAGTTTCCTTATGTAGGAGCATTTGCCTATGTAGGCGATAATGTAACTATTGGCGATAATGTTAGTATATACCCCAATGTGTATATTGGCGATAATGTAACAATTGGAGATCATACAATTTTATATGCTGGGGTTAAAGTTTACCAGGGGTGTAAAATTGGTTCCAATTGTGTGCTTCATGCAGGTAGTGTGGTTGGTTCAGATGGTTTTGGTTTTGCTCCAGGTGAAGATGGTGAGTATACTAAAATTCCGCAATTAGGAAATGTAGTACTTGAGGATAACGTGGAAATAGGCGCTAATACCACCATTGATAGGGCCACTATGGGGTCTACAATTATTCATAAAGGAGTTAAACTTGATAATTTAGTTCAGATAGCTCATAATGTTGAAGTAGGTGATAATACCGTAATTGCCGCTATAACAGGAATTGCAGGTTCTTCAAAAGTTGGTAAAAACTGTATGTTCGGAGGGCATGCAGGTGTTGCAGGTCACTTAAATATTGCTGATGGAGTTAAACTAGGTGCATTTACAGGTGTTAGTAAAAATGTTACGCAAAAAGATTTGTTTATGAGAGGTATTCCTGCACAGGATGCTCGACTGTATGGGCGTTCTTTTGTGAACTTTAAACAATTACCTGATATCGCTGCACAGCTTAAAGAATTGAAAGAAGAAATTAAAAAACTTAAAGGAGAATAAAAGCTTTTCTTATTTGATACGAAAAGTGCATATGTCTTTATTATGATTGAAAATCAAAATACTTTAGCAAGTCCTGTAACTTTTAATGGAAAAGGATTGCATACAGGAGCAGTTGTGAATTTAGTATTAAATCCAGCTGCAGTCAATTTTGGCTTTAAATTTAAAAGAGTTGACCTTGATGGGCAACCTATAATTGATGCGGTTGCAGAAAATGTGGCGTTTACAGAAAGAGGAACCGTTTTACAGAAAAAAGAAGCTTCTATTAGTACTATTGAGCATTGTTTGGCAGCACTAAGAGGAATGGGAGTGGATAACTGTTTAATTGAAGTTGACGGACCAGAAGTTCCAATTTTAGATGGTAGTTCAAAATATTATGTTGAAGCGATTAAAAGTGTAGGCCTTCAAGAGCAGGATGAAGAGCGTAAATATTTTGTGGTTAAAGAGAAAATGGTATTTGAAGATAAGGAGAAAGGTGTTAAGTTAATTGCTTTACCTGATGACTCTTTTAGCATTGATACTCATATTTCATTTAACAACTCGATGTTTTTAGGAAGTCAGTTTGCATCCCTGGATTCTTTGAGTGATTTTGATAAAGAAATCAGTGCATGTCGTACGTTTGTTTTTCTTCATGAGGTTGAAATGTTGATGGAACACAACCTAATTAAGGGAGGCGATTTGGATAATGCCATTATTATAATAGATAAGGAGGTTTCACAAGATGAGTTGGATAGATTAGCAGACTTGTTTAATCAGCCTCATGTTGAAGTGAAACCTATCGGAATTCTTAATAATTTGGATTTAGTACACCAGAATGAGCCAGCAAGACATAAGTTGTTAGATGTAATCGGAGATTTGTGCTTGGCAGGTTTACCTATAAAAGGAAAAATTATAGCAACACGTCCAGGACATCAAGCAAATGTTGAGTTTGCTAAAATTCTTCGTTGCGAAATTAAGAAGTGTTCTAATAAGCCAGTGGTTCCAGAATATGATCCTACAAAGCAACCAGTTTTTGATATTAATCAGATAAAAGGATTGTTGCCTCATAGATACCCATTTTTACTAATTGATAAAATTATTGACCTTCAAGAGAAATATGTGGTTGGAATAAAGAATGTAACACATAATGAAAACTTTTTTCAAGGTCATTTTCCAACAGAACCTGTAATGCCGGGTGTATTATTAGTGGAAGCAATGGCTCAGTGTGGAGGAATTTTTGTATTAAACCAGGTAGAAGATCCAGAGTGTTATTCAACTTACTTTATGAAAATGGATAACATAAAGTTTCGTAGAAAAGTAATACCTGGTGATACAGTTATTTTTAAATTAGACTTACTTGCTCCAATAAGAAGAGGTGTGGCCAATATGAAAGGAGTTGCCTATGTTGGAGATGCTGTTGTTGCTGAAGGTGAATTTATGGCTAATGTAACTAAGAATAAAGCATAAAAGCTTCTGTCTAACTGTTGTAATGTTAAGTTCAACTGTATTTATGTGCACTTGAATCTTATAAATTATAATTTATTTTTTTTATTAAGATAGTTAGACTATTTTCGCACCGGAAAAATTTGAGGGTATTTGTCATGAAGTTATTCTTCAGATAATTACGTAGACAAATACCTATAAAAGTAATTTTTTTTGATTTGGAAGAGGTACAAACAATTCAAATAGAACCTGTAGATACAGGAAAAACTAAAGAAGAAAATATGAAACAACCTTTGGCATATATTCATCCAGAAGCAAAAATAGCTCCGAATGTAGTTATTGAGCCATTTGTTACTATTGATAAGAATGTAGTGATTGAAGAGGGAACAAGGATAGGATCAAATGTAACAATTATGGAAGGCGCCAGGATTGGTAAAAATTGTAATATTTTCCCAGGAGCTGTAATCGCAGGTGTTCCTCAAGATTTAAAGTTCGAAGGTGAAGATACTGTTGCTATTATTGGCGACAATACAACAATTCGTGAATGTGTTACCGTTAATAGAGGTACAGCTTCAAGGGGCAAGACTGTAGTAGGAAAGAATTGCCTTTTAATGGCCTATACTCATATTGCACATGATACTATTGTTGGTGATAATGTAATTATTGCTAATGCTACACAGGTGGCAGGTGAAGTTCGAATTGATGATTTTGCTATCATTGGTGGTACTTCAGCAATACACCAGTTTGTTCATGTAGGATCTCATGTAATGATTCAGGGTGGTTCATTGTTGAGTAAGGATGTTCCACCATATGTAAAAGTTGGTAATGCAAAAATGTCTTACGGAGGAATAAACTCTATCGGATTACGAAGGAGAAACTTTACCAATGATCAAATTACAGGAATCCAGAATATTTATAGAGTTCTATATCAAAGTGGATTAAATAATACAGACGCTATTGAGAAAATAGAGGCTGAATTACCTGCCTCTAAAGAAAGAGATGAGATTATTTTATTCGTTAAGAATTCTCAGCGTGGAATTATAAAAGGTTATACGTCAACCTCTGATAGATAATTTACCAGAGCGTTTAAAGATATAAAGCCGGAAAGTTGAAAAAAACTTTTCGGCTTTTTTTATGGATTTTATTTTTTCGTGCATCCTTTCTATAGATTATTAATAAAAATAAAGATGTCATGAAAAATTTAAGTTTAATAATATTGTGTACCATAATGAGTGCTTTCATTACACAGAATGTTGGAGCAATTAAGGTTGTTTCGGGAATTGTTTATGATCATAAACAACAAGTATTGCCAGGTGTTTCAGTTATGGAGAAAGGAACCCGAAATGGAACCGTAACTGATTTTAAAGGAGAGTATAAGATAAAGGTCTCTGATGATGCTAAATTTCTTGTGTTTTCTTTTGTTGGGATGAAAACACAAGAAGTTGAAATTAATAAGAAACTAAGTTCTAATGTAGTAATGGAACCTGATTTAAATTCACTAAATGAGGTTTCGATAGTTGCTGAAGATTGTGAATTAGAAGAAGAAATTGTTGTCGTTGGATATGGCGTTCAAAAGAAATCTACAGTGACAGGAGCAGTTAGTTCATATGTTTTACCCGGAAGAGAACCTCAATACAATCACCCCCGATTACTTCAAATGCAAGAAGACTATGCTAGTGTAAAAGCCAATGTTTTTCTAGATCCGAAAATTGATCCCTTATCAACATTTTCTGTTGATGTTGACAGAGCTTCATACTCTAATATTCGTCGCTTTTTAAATGGTGGAACTCTACCTCCGAAAGATGCAGTTCGTATTGAAGAGATGGTAAACTATTTTAATTATAATTACAAAGGACCTAGAGATAAACGTCCGTTCGTGGTTCATCATGAAGTTGTAGATTGTCCTTGGAATAGAACGCATTATTTAATGAAAATAGCTTTGCAAGGCAAAAAGATTGATAAAGAAAACCTACCTCCGTCAAATATTGTGTTTTTGTTGGATGTTTCAGGATCTATGAATGCACCTCAGAAATTACCATTGCTAAAATCTGCTTTGAAAATGTTGGTTAATGAACTAAGGGATGAAGATAGAGTATCAATTGTGGTTTATGCGGGAGCAGCAGGAATTGTTTTGGAGCCTACTTCCGGAAGAGAGAAGATTAAAATAATGGATGCTTTAGATAAGTTGTCGGCAGGAGGTTCTACCGCGGGTGGAGCAGGCTTAAAATTAGCATATAAACTCGCTGCTGAGAATTTTATAAAAGAGGGTAATAATAGGATTGTATTAGCTACGGATGGTGATTTTAATGTGGGGTTGAGTACTAATCTGGATATGGAAAATTTAATTGAGACTCAGCGCGATAAAGGTATTTATATGACAGTTATGGGGTTTGGTATGGGTAATTATAAGGACTCTAAAATGGAGCTTATTGCTGATAAAGGCAATGGGAATTACTTTTACATAGATAATTTTCTTGAAGCAAAAAAAGCATTGGTAGAAGAATTTGGAGGAACGCTTTATACAATTGCTAAAGATGTAAAACTTCAATTGGAGTTTAATCCAGAGCATGTGGCAGGATATCGTTTAATAGGTTATGAAAATAGATTATTAAATAAAGAAGATTTTAATAATGATAAAATTGATGCAGGTGAAATAGGATCCGGCCATACAGTTACTGCGTTGTATGAAATTATACCAGTGGGAGCAGAGGATACAGCAAATTATCTTCATACAGCTGACCCCTTAAAATATCAGAAGGAGAAAAAACAAGAAAAAATTAAAACCAATAAAGAGTTTTTAGATGAATTGTTGACTGTTAAGCTTAGGTATAAATTCCCAGATGAAAACAAAAGTAATTTAATGGTAATACCAATAAAAAATCAGGTGAAAGATTACGATGATGCTAGTGCTGATTTTATCATGGCAGCTAGTGTTGCAGCTTGGGGAATGAAATTTAAAAATGAAAATTATGTTAACAATATAACTATTGAAGATATTATTAATATGGCTCAAAAATCAGAGTGTGTTGATGAAATTGGATATTTTTCTGAGTTAATTCGATTAATGAAGATTTCAGAGATACTTTCTGATGAATCCATAAAAACTTCTAAAAAGTAACAAGGATAGAATAATGAGAATTCTTCAAAGTAAGTTTAACGAGGATTAAATTGGGTAAAAAAATAGAGGGAAATTTTGGATTTGAGAGTATTCAGTATTTTGAACTCTTAAATTACATGAGGAAATAGTGTTAAATCAAAATAAAAATTATTTTTTTAAAGTGCAGAATAACAGTTATTAATGTTTTGTCACGTATTTGTCACGTCAGAAATTCTTGTATTTGTATAATGATTCGTTTCTTTGACAATACCAAAAGAAAAGAAGGTTTCATTATAAACAAGTGTGCTTTCAATCTCAAACCCATATGTAAACATTGAGTACCATTCCCATTCTTAAAAATCTAATTCTATAATTAGGATGAACCTGTCTCATTTTGAGACAGGTTTTTTTTTGCTACTTTGCAACCTTTTAAAATATCAATTGTCCTATCTTTAAACAAAGAGTAAAATTACGATGCAGAAAAACATATTGTTTATCATAATATTTAAACTATTCTTTTTTGTTGACATTTATGCAAATTTTGAAAATTTAAATGACAAGGTTGTGCTGAGTGGATATATTAAGGATAGCAGCAATGGTGAATTGCTTATTGGTGCTAACATCTATTTTAAGGAATTAAAAACAGGTACCATCTCCAATTTGTATGGCTTTTATTCTTTTAGTGTTGATCCGGGAGTTTATCAGGTTAATTTTGTTTACATGGGATATAAAACCATTAGTAAACGATTAGAAATTACTCAGGATATAGACCTGGATATTGAATTGGAGGAGGAGACTGAAAATATTGAGGAGGTAGTGGTTTTAAGTAAAAAACTTGATGCCAATGTAAGGGATCCCCAAATGAGTGTTCAAAAATTGCAGAGTAAAGATGTAAAAGCAGTTCCAGCATTAATGGGCGAAGTAGATGTAATAAAGGTTTTACAATTGATGCCGGGAGTGCAGGCAACCAGTGAAGGAGCCAGTGGGTTTAGTGTACGTGGAGGTAATCCGGATCAGAATTTAGTATTGTTAGATGAAGCGATAGTTTATAATGCAGGTCACATGCTGGGCTTCTTCTCTGTTTTTAACAATGATGCAATTAAAGACGTAAAATTATATAAAGGCGATATTCCAGCGTCATCAGGAGGAAGATTGTCGTCATTGGTTGATGTTAGGATGAATGATGGTAATAATAAAAAGATTGAAGGTAAAGGAGGGATAGGACTAATTTCTTCTAGATTAACACTGGAGGGACCAATAATCAAAGACAAAACCTCCTTTATTATTAGTGGGAGAAGAACTTATGCAGATATATTTTTACCTTTAGTTTCAGATGAAGAAGCACAAGATAGTAGATTGCATTTTTATGATTTAAATGTAAAAATAAAGCATGTTATAAATAATCATAACCGACTCTATTTTAGTACTTATATGGGGCGAGATGTTTTTAAAGATGTGAATTCTCAAATCGATTATGGTAATCAAACCTTTACATTACGGTGGAATCATGTTTATAATCCAAAGTTATTTTCAAACTTAACCTTTGTAGGTAGTAAATATGATTATGAGCTTGGAACTAGTGAAGAGACTTCTGTATTTACATGGGAAAGCAGGCTTCGTGATTTTAGTTTAAAGTTGGATTACAATTATTATTTGAATCCTAATAATACAATTTCTTTTGGTTTTCAAAGTATTAGTCATAAAATTAATCCGGGGACAGCACAGGGTAAAGGTGAGGATTCTATGTTTAGTAAAGTTGAAGTACCGGACTCAAGAGGTTTAGAACATGGTATATATGTTTCAAATAATCAAAAAATAGGTGCCCGGTTAAATATAAAGTATGGCTTGCGATTTTCTGGCTTGCAAAATATTGGAGAAGGTACAGTTTATGAGTTTGATAATAGTTATGAAGCTATAAATCAACTAAATTATAAAAGCGGAGATATATTTAATTCGTATTGGGGATGGGAACCCCGGATAGGGATGTCATATATTTTAAATTCTACAACATCAATAAAATCTAGTTATTCTAAAACACGGCAATATATTCACTTGGCCTCCAATTCTACATCAACAACACCATTAGATGTGTGGTTTATGTCGTCGCCAAATGTTAAACCTCAGATATGTGATCAATTTTCGGCAGGTTTATTCAAGAATTTTTCTGATCATACGATAGAATCCTCCATTGAGTTGTTTTACAAGGATATGAAGAATACTATTGATTTTAAGGATCACCCTGACTTGTTGCTGAATGATAAAATGGAAGGGGAAATTAGAACCGGAAAGTCATGGGCTTATGGAGCTGAATTTTTATTAAAGTTTAATCTGGAAAAATTTAATGGTTGGGTTGGGTATACATGGAGTAAATCATGGCGTAAGATTCCAGAGGTGAATAAAGGTCTAAAATATTTGTCGCCATATAGTCATGATCATGATATTTCATTTGTGTTAAATCATAAAATTAATAATCGTTGTCAGGTTGGTTTAAATTGGGTGTATTTTACAGGATCACCATTTACCGCACCTAATGGAAGAATATTTGTGGGTGGAGATATTGTGCCGATTTATTCTGCGCGTAATGAAGAAAGAATGCCAGATTATCATAGGATGGATGTATCTTTTACAATTAAAAATAAAAAGAAAGAAGGGAGGCGATGGGAAGGAGAATGGAACTTCTCTGTGTATAATCTTTATGGAAGGAAAAACGCATGGTCTATCTTTTTTGAACAGGATGACAAAGACCCTTATAAAGCAACGGCTCAAAAAACATACTTGTTTAAATTCGTTCCTTCAGTTACTTATAATTTTAAATTTTGATGATGATAAATTACATAATTAAATATCTATTACTAGTAGTTGTTTTTTCTGTGGTTTCTTGTACTGAAGAAATAGAAATGGATCTTAATTCATCAGAACCCCAATTTGTGGTAGATGCATTTTTTACAGATCAAGATATGGATCACTTTGTTAGGTTGAGCATTTCTTCAGATTATTTCAGTAATAGTATTAGTCCTTATGTATCCGGAGCTACAGTTTTATTGTCGGATGAACATAAGGAAGTTGAGCTTGTGGAGGATTTATCTAATCCAGGTACATACATAATACCACGAACCTTTAAAGGTGAATATAATCAGGTTTATACATTATCTATTTCTGGAGTTGATATTGATGAAGATGGAATAGACGAAAACTATATTGCGTCAAATACATTATATGAACCTAGTCCGATTATAAAACTAGGTATGAACTGGGATACCAGTCGTAATGAAAAAAGATGGACTATTCAATTATATTCAAAAGATAATCCTGATCGTGAAGATTTTTATGCCTTTGCTGTATATGTCAATGGTAAGTTGTATAGTGATCAGATATCAGAACTGGAATATGCATGGGATCGTTTCTTTAATGGTAACGATGTTTCTGGAGTTACTGTTCAGTCAATTTTAGAAGAAGATTCGGATGGCAAAGAGACAGAAATGCCAATACAATTAGGCGATTGGGTTAAGTTGGAGATGCAAACAATTAACGAAGATTATTATCATTTTATTAATGCAGTACATGAAGAAACCGGACTTCAGGTTCCTTTGTTTAGTGGACCTCCGGCTAATGTTCCTTCTAATGTTAGTAATGGAGGCAAAGGTTTTTTTAGAGTTTACTCAGTATCGGTGGATTCAATTCAGGTCACTCAGGAAATACTAGATTTAAGAGACGAATAATATTATTTATTCTTTAGTTGTTTGAAAAATAATGTCATATTTTCTTCATCTTTTTTACTTAATGAAGAAATATATATAGGAGGATACTTGGCCATTTGATTGGCAGACATTTGGTATAGGAAAAGTCTCTTTTTGTAAAGTTTAGCTCCTGTTGTTTCGAACTTAATAAAAGCAGATACAGGAATTTTATACATTTTAAATGAGCGATTAAAGGGAAATGAGTTGTAAAATTTCACTTCAACCTGATCATCAGCCTTCTCAAGTTCAAAGTAATAAAACCCGCCAGTCATAAAATAGAAAAGTGTTAATATGGTTAATATGCCACTTCCCCATTGAATTTCTGGCATCATCATAACTGTTACAATTTGGCTGCATATAAAAGCAGCAAAAAAAAGGAGTGTCAATAAGGTAAGAAGTAATTGTATGCTTCCTGCTGTTTTTCTGTTGTTCATGATGCCTTGTTTTATGCATTTTTTGTAAAAATGCATAAAATTTAAACATTTTCCTTCTTTAAATTTATAAAATCAAATAGTCTAAAATTACATTTTGAAGTGAAAATGGGTTGTGATAATTTTATATTGTAATAATATGCCATTATTTTAATAACTATTTAGTGTTTAGAACCCCTTTTTTATTTATTTTTGGCGCATAATTTTTCTGTGTTGAGAAGATCTAAATATAAAATTTAATGCAAGTTATAGAAGAGAGTGAATCACATGTTTATGGAGCGGAAAATATAAAACAAGACCTGTCTGAATTAATTAAGAAATATAATAACGGAAAGGTTTTTTTGCTTGTAGATACTGGTTCTTATGAATATTGTTATCCTAAAATAAAAGGGATGGCAGAGATCGATGAGGATAATATTATTGTTATTGATCAGGGTGATCAAAATAAAAATATCGAAACTATTTCAAAAGTTTGGGAGTTTCTTAGTACTCATGGTGCCGATAGAAAATCGATGTTAATTAATCTAGCCGGGGGAATGCCTTGTGATTTAGGAGGTTTTGCTGCGGCAACATTTAAACGAGGAATCAATTTTATAAATATACCAACTACTTTACTAAGTCAGGTAGATGCCAGTGTAGGTGGAAAAACCGGAATCAATTTTCATGGTTTTAAAAATGAAATAGGTGTTTTTAAACATGCATCAGCAGTTTTGGTAGATACTGATTTTGTTGAAACACAGGATCTGGAAAATATATGTTCAGGGTTTGCCGAGATGATTAAACATGTTTTAATATTCTCAGAAAAGGACTGGGAAGTTATTAAGGTATTTGATATTAAAAATGCGGATATTGAAGAGTTAAAAAAGTTAGTAGTTAATTCAATTCATATTAAAGAGCATTTTGTAAAAGCGGATCCTACTGAAAAAAATGTTCGTAAATCTTTGAATTTTGGTCATACAATAGGGCATGCATTTGAAAGTTTTGCTATGAAAAAAGGGCGTCCTGTTTTACATGGCTACGCAGTTGCTTTTGGTATGGTAGCTGAGCTTTATTTAGGGAATAAGATATGTGGATTCCCTATAGAGAAAATAGAAGAAATTAGTGGTATCATTAAGTCAATCTACGGTAAGTTTGAATTTAATCAGGATGATTTTGAAGAATTATTTTTCTTAATGACACATGATAAAAAGAATGAGCAAAATAAGATTAATTTCACTTTGTTAAAAGATATTGGTGAAATAGAAATTAATCAAACCTGTACAAAAGAATTAATTTATGAAGCCTTAAACTTCTATAGGGATCATTAATCCTTATTTTAGGTCATCGTAGTAAATTAGATAATAATAAAAAAATGCAATATAAAGTTTCTGCACCAGGGAAGGTGTCACCGTATACCGTGAATCTGCCAACGTCAAAAAGTATTAGTAATAGAGCGTTAATATTAAATGCATTGGCATATAGTGCTAGGCCTATTAAAAACTTGTCGGATAGTGATGATACACAGTTATTAATAAAAGCACTTCAGTCAGAGGGAAGTAAGTTTGATGTGGGTGCAGCAGGCACTACAATGCGATTTTTAACAGCATTTTTATCTAAAATTGTTGGAGAATGGACTATTACAGGTTCGGAAAGAATGAAACAGAGACCAATTAAAATTTTGGTTGAAGCATTAAATAAATTAGGGGCTAAGATTGAATATGTTGAAAAAGAAGGTTATCCTCCTTTGAAAATATTTGGAAGTGCTCTTGAAGGTGGAGATTTGGAATTAGCTGGTGATGTTAGTAGTCAGTATATTTCAGCACTTTTGATGATCGGACCTACCATGAAAAGTGGACTTCGTTTAACGCTTACTGGTGAGATTATTTCTCGTCCATATATTTTACTAACTCTGAAAATGATGGAAACTTTTGGAGTAAAGAGTCATTGGAAAGAAAATGTGATTACTGTACCAGAGGGACAATATCAGCCCACTGATTTTACTGTGGAGGCAGACTGGAGTGCGGCATCTTATTGGTTTCAGATTGCAGCTTTAAATAAAGGAAGTGAGTTGATTTTGAAGGGTGTAAAAAGATATAGTGAACAGGGCGATTCTAAGGTTGCTGAGCTTTTTACCCAGTTAGGTGTAGAGTATAAGTTTTCAAAAAATGGTTTGGTACTTAAAAATACCGGAAATGTTGGTAAGCAGTTCAATTATAATTTTATTGAGCAACCTGATTTAGCTCAAACTTTTGCTGTTACATGCTGTTGCTTAGGAGTTCCTTTTAAATTTTCGGGTCTTCAAACCTTAAAAATTAAGGAGACAGATCGTATCAATGCATTAATTGATGAGTTGAAAAAGATGGGGTTTGTATTAACATCAAATCAGGTTGATGACCTTATTTGGAATGGAACAACTTGTGATAAAAAAGAGGTGCCATGTATTGCTACATATAAAGATCATCGTATGGCTATGGCTTTTGCTCCCTCAGTATCAGTTGTAGGCAATGTGGATATTGATGACCCGGCTGTGGTATCTAAATCATACCCAAAATATTGGGATCATATTAAAGAGTTTGGTTATTCTGTAGAGGAGTAAAAAAAGAATAGATTAAAAAGGTGAATGACGGTGTTGTTCACCTTTTTTTTGCCTAAAATTCAAAAATAACCAATCGTGATCCCTTAGTTGGTTTATTGTTAACTATTGCAGGTTTCCATAGTCCTAACTTTTTTATTTCCTTTTTTAACGTAGTTGCAAAAGTATCCTCAACAGGAGTAATGATTTTAATATTTGAGATTTCACCTGAGTCTGAAATAAATATGTTTACATGAATTTTTGTGTTTGAACTATTGGTTGGCAATTCAAGACTACGTTCAATTTTGCGTTTAAACTTTTTATATCCAATTTCAGGATAAGGAATTAAGTTATTTTCGATTTTATCCTCAGAACTCTTTGTTTCCTGAGTATTTCTCTGCATAGTCCTTTTCTTATGTTGAGTTCCGTAACCTAAGGTTATAACTTCATCTAAAGCCATAGCATCATCTTCCAATGTTATTTCACCTATTGAGTCGTTTTTTACAAGAAGAGATTTTTGCTTGTAACCTATGAAATCAAAAGTGAGCAGGCTCTCTTTGTCACGTGTTTGTATAGAAAAATTACCTTTTAGATCAGTTATTGTACCATTGGGTTTTCCTGCTTCAATAATAGTGACGCCAGGTATTGGAGTTCCTTCTTCGTCAATAACTTTACCATTAAATTGAAAGAAAAAATCTTTTGAAAGAGATTGATCGATATTTTTATTGGCAGAGAGAAGACTACTGTTTGAATCAATTTTATTTCCTTCAAGCGTTCCGGTAATAACATTTTTTTGGGTGTCAGAAGCTAGTTCAAACTCTAACTCTTCGTCCATAATGAGATCTGTATCAGCAATCTCTATGTTATCCTCTATAATAGGTTGAACTGCTGTTATTTTTATTTGAGGCGTATTGTTTTCCTTTTTGTTGCGTTTGTTTGCCGTTGCTTTATAAGTGGATTGTTTTTCTTCTATTGTTTCAATTGTTTTAATTTCTTCTTTTTCTTCCTCAATTATTAAAGGTTCTGATTTATTTTCGTCAAAGTTGTTTACAATTAACGAATCAGAATCAACAATTTTTTGTTGTTTACTCAATAATGGTTGATTTGTATTTTTGTTTGAAATAAAGAAAAGGGATGTAATTCCAATGATAAAAAGCAATGAAGCAGCTACTTTCATCCATATAGGAATTGGGTTTTTATTTTTTTGATTAGATATTTTGTTTTCTAATGTCGTGAGGTTATAGATAAGTTGTTGCAGATCGGTTTTTTCATAGCCCTCCATGGCTTCCATTAAAAAAGGATCCGCTTCCATCTCTCTTTCAAAAGCATACCTTTCCTTGTCTGACAACTCGTTGTTCAGATACTTTAATATTCTTGATATGTTTTTATTATTATAGGGCATTACTTTTTTCCAGACAGATTTTTAAGTTTCTTTTTGCGTTTTGTATGTAACTCTTTACTTTATTTATATCAGTTTCCATTTTTATGGAGATCTGTTGATAGGTCATTTCTTTAAAATAAAAGAGTTCAATACTCTCTTTTTGTTGAAATTTTAATTTGTTAATACAGTTTTTTAGTGCTTCTTCATTTTGTTTATGATACTCTTCGTCAATAGGATGCGTTTCATACTCAGATTCCATAAAATTTCCGATAAAACTTTTTTCATCATCCAAAGAAATGGTGTGGTGCTTTACTTTTCTTAATTCCATTAAGCAATAGTTTTTGGTAACTACATAGAGCCAAGGCCTAAAATGATCTATAGTGGAAGTTTTTATCGATAATGAAATTTTTATAAACATCTGAATAACTGCATCTTGAGCATCAGTATCATTTTTTAGATATTTGAGACAAACTCCAAAAACAAGATCCATGTATCTGCTGTATAATTCGCCAAGAATATCAAGGTCGTGTGATTTCTGGTACAGGTGAAGTAGCTCTGCATCTGACTTATTTTTTTTGTTAAATTGAAATAGCCTCATGTATCATAATAAGTGTTGCTAAATGTATAAATATTATTAAGCATTTTCAAAATATTATAATAAAGTAGTATGAAAGCTGAAGTGGACAAAAAAACAGTAAACAATACTAAAAAAATCATAAAAAATTAGTGATACCCCTAAAAATTGAGGAAATAAATATGATAAATGTTACTTTTACAGTTTAAACAATGAAAAATGCCACCTGTTTTATTGTTAGAGTTGTAAATAAATAATTTTGCCCAAATTATTTTGTGAAATTAAGATGTTGATGACTTAGAATTAACCAACCATCTCTATGGCAAATGCTAGTCATTAGTTTATAATTGCGAAATCAGATTTATGACGATTTGGAGTTTTTAATCTGATAATCAAATAATAGGTGAATAGAAAAAATGTTGCTTATTTAGAATGGCTTAATTTTATTTAATCTAAATAGTTTGCTAATTTTGCGCATTCAAAGCATGTAATTCAGGTCATTTTAAAGAAATCAATAAACACTATTGCAAAATGATTGTTTTAAGATGATTGATAACAAAGTAATTATGGCAGAAGATCAGGATAAAATATTAGAAGAGGTTACCGGAGGTGAATATAAATATGGTTTTACTACCGATATTGAAACTGAGGTAATTCCCAAAGGGTTGAATGAGGATGTGGTTCGATTGATTTCTCAAAAAAAGAATGAACCAGAATGGATGTTAGAATATCGGTTGAAAGCTTTTAGCCATTGGTTAAAAATGGAGCAACCAAATTGGGCAAAACTAAATATACCGGAGATAGACTTTCAGGATATTATTTATTATGCAGCACCAAAGCAGAAGCCAAAGCTCGACAGTATGGATGATGTGGATCCGGAATTAAAAGCAACTTTCGATAAATTGGGTATTCCTTTAGAAGAGCAAAAGGTATTGTCTGGTGTAGCAGTAGATGCAGTAATGGATAGTGTTTCTGTTAAAACCACGTTTAAGGAAACATTAGCTGAAAAAGGTATTATATTTTGCAGTTTTAGTGAAGCTGTTCAGGAATATCCTGATTTAATTAAAAAATATATGGGATCGGTAGTTCCTTATACCGATAATTTTTTTGCGGCATTAAATAATGCGGTTTTTAGCGATGGTTCCTTTGTTTATATACCTAAAGGAGTTCGTTGTCCTATTGAACTTTCCACATACTTTAGAATTAACGCAACAAATACAGGACAGTTTGAAAGAACATTAATTGTTGCTGATGACGATAGTTATGTAAGTTATCTTGAAGGTTGTACAGCTCCTCAAAGAGATGAAAATCAGTTGCATGCTGCAATTGTTGAGATTGTTACAATGGATAGAGCAGAAGTGAAGTACTCTACAGTTCAGAACTGGTATCCGGGAGATAAAGAGGGGAAAGGTGGTATTTATAACTTTGTTACAAAGCGAGCACTTTGTAAGGGAGATTACTCTAAAGTAATGTGGACACAGGTTGAAACTGGTTCAGCTATTACTTGGAAATATCCAAGCTGTGTATTGATGGGGAATCATTCAGTTGGAGAGTTTTATTCTGTAGCTGTAACTAATAATTATCAACAGGCTGATACTGGAACAAAAATGATTCACATTGGTAAAAATACACGAAGTTTGATTGTTTCAAAAGGTGTTTCTGCAGGAAAAAGTCAGAATAGCTACAGAGGATTAGTGAGAGTGAATAAAAAAGCAGAGAATGCACGTAATTTTTCACAGTGTGATTCATTATTAATGGGAGATAAATGTGGTGCACATACATTTCCATACCTTGAGATTAATAATAGTTCAGCGGTAGTTGAACACGAGGCTACTACTTCAAAAATTGGTGAAGATCAAATCTTTTACTGTAATACACGCGGTCTTTCAACAGAAGATGCAATTGGTTTAATTGTAAATGGATATGTGAAGGAAGTAATTAACCAATTACCAATGGAGTTTGCTGTTGAAGCGCAGAAATTATTACAAATTAGTTTAGAGGGTAGTGTTGGATAACAGACACAAGTAGCAAGTATCAAGTCGAAAGACAAAAATTATCTTGCTAAGCTTTATTATATATTTAATAACAATCAAAATCAGGATTCTTAAAAGTCTTAATACTTGTGTCTTGATGCTTGATACAAAAACAAAAGGATTATGCTAGAGGTAAAAAATTTACATGCCAAAATAGATGAAAAAGAGATATTAAGAGGTATAAACTTAACTATTAAACCAGGGGAAGTTCATGCCATTATGGGACCTAATGGTTCAGGAAAGAGTACTTTATCTTCTGTACTAGCCGGAAGTGAAGTTTTTGAAGTTTCTGAAGGTTCTGCTACTTTTTATGGTAAGAATTTGTTGGAGATGCCAGCTGAAGATAGGGCTCGTGAAGGATTATTTTATAGTTTCCAATATCCAGTTGAAATACCAGGTGTTAGTATGGTAAATTTTATGCGAACAGCTGTAAATGAACATCGTAAGTATAATAATGAAAAACCTTTTTCGGCAAGTGAATTTTTAAAATTAATGCGCGAAAAAAAGAAGTTGGTTGAGATTGATTCTAATTTAACAAATCGTTCTGTTAATGAAGGATTTTCAGGAGGAGAGAAGAAGAAAAATGAAATTTTTCAGATGGCAATGTTACAACCCAAAGTATCTATTTTGGATGAAACAGATTCAGGTTTGGATATTGATGCATTACGAATTGTTGCTAATGGTGTAAATAAATTGAAGACAAAAGATAATGCAACAGTAGTGATTACGCACTATCAGCGTTTGTTAGACTATATAGTGCCTGATTTCGTACATGTTCTTTATAAAGGACGCATTGTAATGTCGGCAGGAAAAGAGCTTGCTCTTGAACTCGAAGAAAAAGGTTACGACTGGATTAAAAAGCAGTTTGAGGATTAACCCGTAAACTACAAGTTTAACTATTAAAATGTTTTAAAGATGAGTATAGCGGGTACAGATATAAAAACAGAAGAAAAATACATTTCTCTTTATAAAGAAAATTTGGGGCATTTAAATGTTATTACTTCAGAGGAAGTTGCCAATGAAAGAGAAGCTGCAATAAGTATTTTTGAAGAAAAAGGAATTCCTAACCGTAAGGTTGAAAATTATAAATATACAAACTTAAACCCTCAGTTTGAAAGAGATTATGCTTGCGATTTTGAGCATGAGGTGTTTAATCAAAACCTGAGCGAAGTTTTCAATTGTAATGTTGAAGATCTTGATGCAATTACGGTATATTTAATTAATGGGTGGTATTATAGAAAAAACCAAGTTCCAGAATCATTACCCAAAGGTGTATTGATGGGAAGCTTTGCTGAGTTTTCAAAATCACATCCTGAAATTTTTAAAACACACTATAATAAATATGCTAAAAATGAAGAAGATAGTTTTGTAGCATTAAATACAGCTTTTGCTCAAGATGGATTCTTTCTTTATATTCCTAAAGGAGTGGTGATTGAAAAGCCAATTCAGATTGTTAATATCATGAAATCGAGTGAAGACTTTATGGCATTCCCTCGAAACTTATTAGTGGTAGAAGAAAATGCTCAGGCTAAAATTATGGTTTGTGAACATACACTTTCTGATAATAAGTTTTTGGTAAACGGTGTAACAGAAGCATATGTAGATAAAAATGCCGTTTTTGATCTTTATTCTATTCAAAATCAACATAATTTAACAACAAATATTTCATCTGTTTTTATTAAACAAAAGCAGCATTCAAGTATACTTACTCACAATCTTACTTTGCATACAGGAGTAACCAGAAACAATGTTTATGTTCATATGGATGAAGAGTATTGTGAATCAAAAGTTTATGGGTTGTTTGTGTCGGATAAGAGTCAGCATGTGGATAATTTCTCTTTTATTGATCATGCTAAGCCAAATTGTTACAGTGAAGAGTTATTTAAAGGTGTATTAGATGATACGGCTACAGGTGCTTTTGCGGGTAAAATTATGGTTCGTCCAGATGCTCAAAAAACAAATGCTTTTCAGAAAAATGACAACCTGTTATTGACTGATACAGCAAAAATGAACACAAAACCAATGCTTGAGATTTATGCAGATGATGTAAAATGTTCTCATGGAGCAACGGTTGGTCAATTGGATGAAAAGTCAATGTTTTATCTTCGTTCACGAGGTATTGGTAAGGATGAAGCAAGAATCTTATTGATGTATGCTTTTGCATATGAGGTGGTTGAAAAAATTAGAGTAGAGGCTGTTAGAGAACAAATAAGAGGATTGGTAGAGCAAGTGTTCAGAGGTGAGTTAAATAAATGTAACTCCTGTGCATTGTGTGGACAAGATGCTTCAGGACAAGGATATACTTGTATGTAATGCTATGGCAATAGATATAAAAAAAATAAGAGCTCAGTTTCCTATTCTTGATAGTGAAGTTCATGGAAAACCTTTAGCATATTTTGATAATGCAGCAACTACGCATAAACCAGAGCGAGTTGTAAATAAAGTGAATGAGGTATATTATACTTTAAATAGTAATATACATAGGGGTGTGCATTACCTAAGTAATCAGGCAACACTTGCATATGAAGAGGCTAGAAATAAAGTACAACACTTTTTAAATGCAAGTCAGTCGTATGAGGTTATTTTTACTTCAGGAGCAACAGCTGCAATCAATTTACTGGCTACTTCATTTGGCGACACTTATATAGAAGAAGGTGATGAAATCATCCTTTCAACAATGGAGCATCACTCTAATATTGTGCCATGGCAAATGATGTGTAAAAGAAAAAAAGCAGTTTTAAAAGTAATTCCAATCAATCAAAAGGGAGAACTGGATTTAGAAGCTTTTGATGCACTATTGTCTGATAAAACAAAACTTGTTGCTGTTACTTATGTTTCAAATGCATTAGGGACAGAGAATCCTGTTCAGGAAATAATCAAACGTACGCATCAAAATAATTCATTAATTATGGTTGATGCTTCACAGGCAGTTCAGCATCTTAAAGTTGATGTACAGGAATTGGATGTGGACTTTTTGGTGTTCTCAGGTCATAAAATATATGGACCAACAGGTACGGGTGCCCTATATGGAAGGGAAAAGTTATTAAATGAAATGGAACCTTGGCAAGGTGGAGGTGAAATGATAAAAACAGTCACTTTTGAAGAGACAACTTTTAATGAACTTCCGTTTAAATTTGAAGCAGGAACCCCTAATATAGCAGGAGCTATAGGTTTAGGAGAGGCCATTGATTTTGTTTCTGAAATAGGTATCGAAAATATTGCTGAATACGAGCACGAATTACTTACTTATGCTACAGAAAAGTTAAATACAATTGACGGTATGAGAATATTTGGTACTTCAGAGCATAAGTCAAGTGTGATTTCGTTTCTAGTTAAGGAGATTCATCCTTTTGATATGGGGACAATGTTAGATAAGATGGGATTGGCAGTAAGAACAGGTCATCATTGTGCACAACCAATTATGGATTATTTCGGAATCCCTGGAACCTTAAGAGCTTCTTTTGCAGTTTATAATACGAAAGAGGAAATTGATAGGCTAGTAGAAGGAATAGCAAAGGTGGCTATGTTGTTTGGGTAAAGCTTTAAAAATTATCATCTTTGTTGACTAAAAATTTGATATTTAGAAATAATATAAGAAATGACAATACAAGAAATTCAAGAGGAAATAGTTGAGGAGTTTACTTCATTTGATGAATGGATGGATAAATATGCTTACTTGATTGAATTAGGTAATGATCTGGAACCTTTTGATGATCAATATAGATTAGATCAGAATTTATTAGATGGATGCCAGTCTAAAGTGTGGTTACATGCTTGGGAAGAAGATGGCAAAATTTATTATATGGGTGATAGCGATGCAATTATTGTAAAGGGTATTGTGGCATTGATGATAAGAGCGTTATCAGGTCAAAAACCTGAAGATATATTAAATAATGAGTTGTCTTTTGTTGATCAAATAGGTTTGAAAGAGCATCTTTCACCTACACGTTCAAATGGATTAGTTGCCATGATTAAGCAAATGCGATTATTTGCTTTGGCATTTAAAGCCAAACAGGCATAAACTTTATGTAAAATTGAGTGTTAGATAACAAATTAAAGTATTTTAAATCTCAACACATCAGATACTAATTATTATGACAAACGAATTTTTATCAATAGAAGAAGAAATAGTAAATACATTAAAAACTATTTTTGATCCGGAGATTCCTGTCAATATTTATGATTTAGGATTAATTTATGAAGTAAATGTTGATGAAGAAGGTAAGGCCAGAATTGTGATGACATTGACATCACCAAACTGTCCTGTTGCTGAATCAATGCCGGAAGAAGTGTTTGATAAAGTGAGCGCAGTGGAGGGGGTTTCACACGTTGATGTGAACCTGACTTTTGATCCTCCATGGACAAAGGATATGCTGTCAGATGAAGCTTTGCTAGAGCTTGGGTTGCTTTAGAGTTTGTCAATTAAAATATTAAAAGGTCCTTATTCAATGATTTGAATAAGGATTTTTTTTGTCATAAATTAATTGATGAATTTTAAAATTACGGCCATTAGTTTTCTATGCTGAAATCGATTAATTCTTTATTGGTCTCAATTGTCGGATGAATTTTTACAAAGTAAAAAGAAAACCACTGTTTTCAGACAGTCCTTTAATTCATCGGACTTTAGTCTGATGTCGATTAAAACTACGCAATGATTCCGTGGTATTTTGTTTCAACTATGGATAATAGTACGAATTTGATTATTTTAACAAAAAATGGGAAGGATGAATTTGGTGCAAAATATATATACTGACTTAATAAAAGACAAAGCAAAATCGTTAGGATTTGATGACTGTGGTTTTACTAAGGCTGAAGAGCTTAATAAAGATAAAGTGTATCTGAAAAAATGGTTGGGAAATAAAATGCATGGAGAAATGCATTATATGGAGAATCATTTTGAGAAGCGAATTGATGCGAGTCATTTGGTTGAAGGTGCCAAAAGTGTTATTGTTTTATTGAAAAATTACTTTCCTAAAGAAACACAAACTGAGAATGCTCCAGTTATTTCTCGTTATGCATATGGCGAAGATTATCATTTTGTTCTTAAAGACAAGATGAAAGAATTACTTGATTTTATTAAATCTGAAATTTACCCATTGTTAGAAGGTCGGTGTTTTGTAGATTCTGCTCCTGTTTTAGAAAGAGCTTATGCTGTAAAGGCTGGTTTAGGCTGGATAGGAAAGAATAGTAATTTAATACATAAACGATTGGGGAGTTATGTGTTTATTTCGGAACTGATAGTTAATTTGGAATTGGATTATGGAACGCAAATTAAGGAGGCTTGCGGTGGATGTACGAGGTGTATCGATGCTTGTCCTACAGAAGCAATTGTTTCCCCAAAAATAATTGATTCTAATAAATGCATTTCTTATTTAACAATTGAAAATAGGGGAGAGATACCTGATGTTTTTAAAGGGAAAATGGGAAACCGGATGTATGGATGTGATATTTGTCAGGAGGCTTGTCCCTGGACATGGAGATCCAGACCACATCAAGAGGATCGTTTTAAACCTAACTCAAAGGTATTAGAAATGACAAAAAGTGATTGGCTAGAATTAACTCAGGAAAGGTTTTCAGAACTCTTTAAAAACTCCCCGGTAAAAAGAACAAAATACGCAGGTTTAAAGAGGAATATTGATTTTTTAGAGGAATAATTTATTGAGAACTATTTAAAAACAAAATATTGTTATTAAATTTAAAAGAATCTGTTCTTTTTATAGTGCATTTGCACCAAAATTAAGATGTATTAGGGCAGATGTTGAATTTAATATTAGTGCAATGAAGAACTATAATCATTCTCCTTTTTATATTTATTCAAAAGATAAAACATTATTACATGGAATGTATTGGCTTCCCACTAGTAATATAAAGGCTGTAATTTACCTGGTTCATGGACTTGGTGGACATATTGCCAGATTTTCAAATTTTGCTGAAGAATTCTGTAAAAAGAATATTGGTATAATTGGAATTGATTTAAGGGGGCATGGTAAATCTCAGGGAAAAAGAGGTGATATAAAAGCTTTAAATATTTTTTATGAAGATATTAAATCTTCGTTAAAGTATTTGCTTCAGATTGTACAAGAAAATACACCTTTATATATTTATGGTAATAGTATGGGAGGTCCGGTTGCTTTAAAATTTGCCATGGAAAATAAAGCTGTTTTTAAAGGTGTGATTCTTGCTGCACCTTGGTTTAAGTTGTTTAAACAACCACAGGGTATTAAGCTTACTATTTTAAGGATAATTAGTAAGCTTTTCCCATGTGCAACTTTTTCTTCAGGAGTGAAATCTGACGAATTTCGGTCAGATCCCAGAATGCAAAAAGCAGCAAGGACAGATTTGTTAGCTCATAAATATATTTCAGCCAGGTTGTTTTGCTTTATATATGATTTAGGTTTGGATTTGATATTGAATAAATCCGATGATTTTAGTTTACCTATAATTATATTTCATGGAAATACTGATAAAGTTACTGATTATAAGTCTTCAATAAGGTATAAAGAAAATAATGTAGAAAATGTAGAGTTTGTTTTATTACCTAACACAAAACATGAAATTCATGTTGAGCCTGAAAGTGAAAACGTTTTAAATAAAATTGTAACGTGGATTGATAGTAATGAGAGCATCAATCACCAAACGAGTCACAAAATTAAACTAGCCTGTATAGAATAATATAATGAGTAGTTTTAGAACAGAAATACATCCTAAAAATATTGCTGATAAAATAGAATATGACTCTAAAATAATGTTTTTAGGATCGTGCTTTGCAACTAATATAGGAGAAAAGTTTAAAAATGCACGATTAAATAGTATGGTTAATCCTTATGGGGTTATTTATAATCCTATGAGTGTTGATAAAACGCTAAAGGCAATAGTAAATAATAGAACCTTTGTGAGTGAAGACTTGCATTTTTTTGGTGATCATTGGCATAGTTTTTCCCATCATAGTTCATTCTCCGATAGAGATAAGGAAAAGTGTCTGCAAAAGATGAATGAAAATAATGCATTAGCTCACAATTATTTAAAAAGTTGTAAGTATTTATTTATCACATTTGGAACTGCATGGGTATATCAATGGATAGAAGATGAAGAAATCGTTTCTAATTGTCATAAATATCCATCTAAAAGCTTTAATCGATACATTTTAAATGTGGATGAGATAGTAACGGCCTATAAAAAGTTATTAACCAAGTTGTTGGTTTTTAATCCAAAGCTTAAAATAGTATTTACGGTTAGTCCAGTGCGGCATTTTAAGGATGGCGCACATGCAAATCAGATTAGTAAATCTACTTTGTTGTTAGCGGTTGATAGTATTGTTGAGCAATTTGAAAGTTGCGATTATTTTCCTGCTTATGAGCTATTATTAGATGATTTACGAGATTATCGGTTCTATGATATAGATATGGTGCATCCTAATAGTCTTGCAATAGACTATATTTGGCGAAAGTTAGAAAGTTGCTTTTTTTCCACTAAAACATTGGATTATATTAAGGAGATGCATAAATTAGTAAACGCATTAGGGCACAGACCCTATGATTCATCTTCAGAATCGCATCAAATTTTTCTTAATAAACAGATTGAGAAAATAAATTATCTTAAAAATAAATATCCCGAAGTGGATTTAAGTTCGGATTTAAGTTATTTCAAAAGTAAAATAATTTGAATCCTTGTTATTTATTCTTAAATAATTACAAATTGATATTAAATAATGGATTTTGATTATTATTTATAATAAATTTAGGATGATTTAGAGATGTAAATATCTAGAGAGTTAATTAATTATTGTTGAACCTTTAAATATCATAATTGAGTTTTCGTGACTAGGTTAAGGGTTATTTTAAAACCTAAGTTGATCTAAAACACCCCGGATTAAATATTTTGTATGAGTGAAGTATCTTAAGTGAAATGACAATCTCTATTTGAGGGTTTAGGTAATTTTTTACTTCATATATTAGGTGATATTAAAAATAAAATATAACATGAAATAAACAAATAATTTGTAAATGTCCTATCTAACTTTTGAAAAATCCAAATTAATCAACCTGGAACAATCTCTGTACAAAGAGATTCTTCGAACCAATCGGGCAGGCTCATATTCGAGTTCAAGTATTATAGGTTGTAATACACGGAAATATCATGGTTTACTGGTATGTCCGTTAGCCGATTTTAACATGATGCGTCATGTGTTTTTAAGTTCTCTTGATGTTACCGTAATTCAGCACGATAAGGAGTTTAATCTTGGTATACATAAGTATAATAAAAACCATTATGAACCTAAAGGGCATAAATATATCAGAGAACTGGAATTTGATGTAATCCCTCGTAAAATTTATCGAGTAGGTGGAGTTTTGTTGGCTGTTGAAGAAGTATTGGTTGAAAAACAAGAAAGAGTTTTACTTAAATATACCTTATTAGAAGCTAATTCCGACACCAAATTAAAATTAAAACCCTTTTTAGCAAACAGGAGTGTTCATGAATTGACACACGAGAATATGTCTGTTAATACCAAATATTCTCGCATAAAAAATGGAATAGGTATTCAAATGTATCCGAAATTGCCTAAACTTTATATGCAACTGTCAAAAGAAAATGAATTTGTAGCTAATCCGTGTTGGTATAAAGGAATTGAATATTTTAAAGAACAGCACAGAGGTTATCACTATAAAGAAGATTTATATGTACCTGGATATTTTGAGATAGATATAAAGAAAGGTGAGAGCGTTATTTTTTCAGCTTCACTTACAAGTCATAAACCAGGAAATTTTGATTTAAGATTTGAGAAGGAAGTGGAAAAACGAATTCCAAGAGATAGTGTTTATAATAACCTGTTGAATTCAGCACAGCAATTTTTTGTACAGAATGGAAAAGGAATTACTATGGTGGCTGGCTATCATTGGTATAGTGAGCGACTTAGAGATACATTGATTTCTGTTCCACAATTAACAGATGCTTTAGGAGATGCTGATCTCTTTATTGAAGTTTTAGACACTATCGTAAAAAAACTAACGAAAACAATAAAGGACAAGGAAACCCGGAGCTTAACAGAGGCAGATACACCGCTATGGTTTTTCTGGACAATTCAGCAATGTTGGGATAAATCTTGTGTAGATAAGTTTTGGACCAAATATTACGATTTCCTAAAACTGGTTATCAAGGCTTATTTATCCGGACGGTTTGAAAATGTAAAAATTGATGATAAGGGCTTGGTTGTTATTTCCGATGAGGATGTACCATTAACATGGATGAACGGAATGGTTGATGGTAAACCGGTAACACCAAGAAATGGTGCATGTGTAGAAATAAATGCGCTTTGGTATAATGCATTAAACTTATTTTTAGATTTAGCTAAAGAACAAAAGAAAGATGCCAGCTTGATTAAAGAAATCAAGATCACATTAGAAAAATTAGATGTTTCGTTTATAGATACTTTTTGGAATGAAGATCAACAATGTTTGTATGACTTGGTTGATGGAGATTTTAAAGATGCTGTAATAAGACCGAATCAAATATTTGCTACTGCATTTGATTATTCACCTTTAAGCAATGAGCAAAAGAAAGGTATTATTGATGTTGCAAAAGAAGAGTTATTAACTCCTAAGGGGCTAAGAACACTATCTCCTAAAAATCCTCAATATCAGGGATCAATGGAGGGGATTGCGCATAAAAGAGAATTTGGTTTGCATCAGGGTGCTGTTTGGCCTTGGTTAATATCCTTTTATGCAGAAGGTTACCTAAAACTTCATAAGCAAAGTGGTATCAGTCACATAAAGCGAATTGCAGATAATTTTGAAGAAGAAATGACAGAACATTGTATTGGTACCCTGTCAGAGTATTATAATGGAAATCCACCTCAAAGAGGTAAAGGTGCTGTAAGTATGGCGTGGAATGTAGCTGGTGTTCTTAAAATTCTTAAACTAATCGAAAAATATAGTTAATATGAGGGTATTAATGTTTGGCTGGGAGTTTCCTCCTCATATTACAGGTGGGCTCGGAACAGCATGTTATGGCTTAACAAGAGGATTGTCGCATGTAGAGGATCTTGATGTACTATTTGTTGTGCCAAAAGCTTATGGAGATGAAGATCAAACTTCAATTCAACTTGTTGGAGCAAATAATATCTCTGTTCGTCAGAGAAAGATAGACTTTAAAAAGTTTCAAAAAGAAATGGATTATATTGAGGTGGATACTCATATAATACCATACGTGGATCCTGATGATTATTACAAATTAACCAAAGTAAAAGTTGACGGAGAAAAAAAGATTGTTCATACTAATGAGGAAGGTAAGATTGATTTCTCAGGAAAGTATGGTGCTAATCTATTACAAGAAATATCTAATTATGCTCTTGTGGCAGGAGTAATTGCTCAGGATAACGAATTTGATGTGATTCATGCGCACGATTGGTTAGCTTATCCAGCTGGAATTGCAGCTAAAGAAGCAAGTGGAAAACCATTAGTTGTTCACGTGCATGCAACCGATTTTGATCGAAGCGGAGGTAGTGTAAATCCTGCCGTTTTTGAGATTGAGAAAAGAGGACTTGATGCAGCGGACAAAGTAATTACAGTAAGTAATTTAACAAGAAATATTGTTGTTGAAAAATATGGTGTCGACCCAGATAAAGTTGTTACTGTTTATAATGCAGTAGAACCTAAAGAAATGTCGGTTGATAATCCAATTAAAAAGAATAAAGATGAGAAAATTGTTACATTTTTAGGTAGAATCACGATGCAAAAAGGGCCTGAATATTTCATTGAGGCAGCGTATCGTGTTTTGCAAAAAATGGACAATGTAAGGTTTGTTATGGCAGGAAGTGGTGATATGATGGAGAAAATGATTCGTAGAGCTGCTGAACTTAAGATTACAGATAAATTTCATTTTACAGGATTCTTAAAGGGTGAGGAAGTGTTTACAATGTTGCGCATGAGTGATTTGTATGTTATGCCTTCTGTTTCAGAACCCTTTGGTATTTCACCGTTAGAGGCCATGCAAAGTAATGTACCAGTATTAATCTCTTATCAATCAGGAGTTGCTGAAATTCTTAATCATGCGATTAAAACCAATTTTTGGGATATTGATGCAATGGCTGATGCTATTTACGGTGTGCTTAAATACCCATCTCTTCCTTCTATGTTTATTAAGCATGGAAAAAGTGAAGTAGAAGCACTAAAATGGGAAGATTCTGCAGTTAAAGTGAAGCATGTTTATGATTCTGTAGTACCCAACTTATAACTCTAACCTTAAAATCTTTTTAATATTATGAAAACCATATGTTTATATTTTCAAGTTCATCAACCATTTCGTTTTCGACGATATCGCTTTTTTGATATAGGGAATAATCATTATTACTATGATGACTATACCAATGAAAGTCTATTGATGAAGATTTCACAGAAGTGTTATCTTCCAACAAATAAATTGTTATTAAAATTAATTCAAGCAAATAAAGGTAAGTTTAAGCTTGCATTTTCGATTTCGGGTATAGCAATCAAGCAATTTCAGATTTATGCTCCGGAAGTAATTGAAAGTTTTCAGGAACTTGCTGCTACGGGACAAGTTGAATTTTTAGCAGAAACGTATTGTCATTCTTTAGTTTCACTTAAAGATAAAACTGAGTTTGAACGTCAAGTTAACATGCAGGTGGACTTGGTGAAAGAATTGTTTAATCAGGAACCAAAGGTTTTTAGAAATACTGAATTAATATATTCGGATGAAATGGGTGACATGGTTTATAAAATGGGTTATAAAGCTATGTTAACAGAGGGTGCGAAACATGTGTTGGGATGGAAGAGTCCAAATTACCTGTATTGCAACAGTATCAACCCTAAATTAAAAGTACTGCTTAAAAACTTTGAATTAAGTGATGACATTGCCTTTCGTTTTAGTAACCAAGGGTGGAATGAATATCCATTAACACCAGCAAAATATGCACAATGGATTAAGGATCTGGATCCAAAATCTGAGGTGATCAATTTATTTATGGATTATGAAACTTTCGGAGAACATCAATGGAAAGAAACCGGAATCTTTGAATTCCTGGAAGGTCTCCCTGCAGAGATTCTGAAGCACAAGGAGTTTTCTTTTTCAACACCTTCTGAGGTAGCAGACAATTTACAACCTATTTCTTCAGTTAATGTTCCTTATCCTATTTCGTGGGCAGATGAAGAAAGAGATCTTACAGCCTGGCTAGGAAATGAAATGCAGGAAGAAGCGTTTAATAAATTGTATGCACTATTACCTAAGATGCAAAAGTGTGATGATCCTAAATTAAATGATGACTGGACATACCTACAGGCCAGCGATCATTTTTACTATATGTGTACTAAATACTTTTCAGATGGAGATGTACATGCATACTTTAATCCGTACGAGTCACCTTATCAGGCATTTATTAACTACATGAATATCTTAAGTGATTTTACACTTCGATTAAATGCAGCAGTTCCGGAAAGTGCAGAAGATGAAAACCTATCTAATTTAACACAAATGTTAGATCAGAAAGAGGCTAGAATTGCCGAACTGGAAGCAAGTATTAAGAAAATGAGAGATAAGGATAAAAGGAAAAAATCTAAATCAAAGGAAAAAATCATATAATTTCAAGTAACTCTGGCTCTTAACCAAGAGTCAGAGTTTAATTAAGCCTATATATTTCTTATTAAATAAACAGAGAAAATTATGAGCATTAAAAAGCAGTTTTTAAAAAGTAAACCTGAATGTAAGGTTACTTTCAAATTTACAAAAAAAGATGGTGAAGAACCTCAGTCAGTTAAGGTAATCGGAGATTTCAATAATTGGGATACTACGGTTGAACCTATGAAACCTTTAAAATCTGGTGATTTTACTCAAACAATTAATTTAAGTAGCGGTTCTGAATTTCAGTTCAGGTATTTGATTAATGATCGTACTTGGGTAAATGATGATGAAGCTGATACTTTTATTGATAACGGAATGGGTACCTCTGAAAAAAATGGAGTACTACAACTTTAACCCAAGCTTTCGTTAATCAAATTACGACTCTCTTTAAACGGTGAGATACCGCAAATACAATTTATTATTCAAAGAAAAAATGATGCAAAATTATTTAAAGCCTGATTATGTTTTTGAGGCTAGTTGGGAAGTATGTAATAAAATGGGCGGTATCCATACCGTTTTATCAACAAAAGCATTAACTCTCGTTGAAAATTTTGGAGATAATATAATATTTATTGGTCCTGATATTTATTCAGGTGCAAATAAAATAAGTGAATTTGAGCAGGATGATAACCTTTTCCCTGGATGGAAAGATATCTTAAATAAAGAAGGTCTTCGTGTAAGAACCGGACGTTGGAATGTTGTAGGAAGACCTATTGCTTTATTAATTGACTTTAGTACACTTGTTCCTCAAAAAAATGAAATACTATCTCGTTTCTGGGAATTGTATAAAGTAGACTCTTTATCCGGACAATGGGATTATATTGAATCCGTTATTTTTGGATATGCAACAGGAAAAGTGATTGAGAGCTATTGTAAGTGTTTTCTGAATGCGAATCATAAAATTATAGCGCAATTTAATGAATGGATGACAGGTAGTGGTGCGCTTTATCTTAAAAATACACTTCCTCAGATCGCAACTGTTTTTACTACACATGCAACAGTAGTTGGGCGTAGTTTAGCAGGAAATGGAGAGCCTTTATATGATGATTTGCCAAAGTTTAATGCAGATTTGAGATCGCATGATTTAGGTGTAGTAGCAAAACATTCATTAGAAAAACAAGCTGCCTTAAATGCAGATTGCTTTACCACAGTTTCGGATATAACCGCTAAAGAATGTGCTCAATTTATGGAGCGACAGGTTGATGTGGTTACACCCAATGGCTTTGAAAATGATTTTGTTCCTCAAACTGAAGAATTTGGTAAAAAGAGGAAAAATGCACGAGAAAAATTACGTGCGGTTTCAGAATGTTTATTGGGCTATAAAATATCTGAAGATGCACTGTTTATTGCCAACAGTGGTAGGTATGAATATAGAAATAAAGGGATTGATGTATTCCTTGATAGTTTGAAGCATCTTAACGAAGATGAGAATTATAAAAGGGAAACAATTGTTTTTGTATTAATTCCTGGAAATAATTTTGGAGCAAGAAAAGATTTAATTGCAAAATTAAATGGAGAATCAGACTTAGAACTTGAAAATCCTTTCTTAACTCATGGTTTAAACGATCTGGGTTATGATCCTATAATAAATAAAATACAGGATATCCATCTGAATAATGACGAGGATGACACTGTAAAATTAATTTTTGTTCCAGCTTATCTTAAAGGAGATGATGGAATATTTAACCTTCCATACTATGATATCCTGATAGGTATGGATCTAACGGTCTTTCCTTCTTATTACGAGCCATGGGGTTATACTCCGCTTGAAAGTTTAGCGTTCTATATTCCTACAATTACAACTAGTTTGGCCGGTTTTGGAATTTGGGGAAGGCAATTCTCAAATGGAATTTCTGATGGATTGGGAGTTATTGAGCGCAATGATCATAATAATGCAGAAGTGTCTCTTAGTATCTCTAATACAATACAGGAATATTTATTAAAATCAGAAAGTGAAGTATTAAAAATACGCAGGAAAGCGCACGAAATTTCAACAAGAGTTGATTGGGGTGAACTTATTAAACATTATTATGAGGCATACGATATTGCTTTGAAAGCAGTTGAACGTAGGAGGACTCAAATTGATGTGGTTAAAAGAGAAAAAAGAATTCATGTTAAGGCAGAAAAGTCACCGATGCCGGTTTGGAAAAAGTTGTTTGTAAAATCAAAACTTCCGGAAAGGATATCGCATTTAAGCGATTTGACTCATAATCTTTGGTGGACATGGAATTACCAGGCAGCTGAATTGTTTGAATATATTGATCCAGATACATGGGTAAATACAGGAAGAGATCCTATTAAATTATTAGAACGTGTTAGTTATGATTATTTAGTAGAATTGTCTCAGAAAACAGAGTTTATTGAACAGTTGGATAAAGTATATTCCATGTTCCGTGAATATATGGATCGAGAACCAAATCAGGATCCATCCATAGCTTATTTTAGTATGGAGTATGGTATTAACGATGTGCTAAAAATATATTCTGGAGGTTTAGGTGTTCTTGCTGGTGACTATTTAAAAGAAGCCAGTGACTCTAATGTTAATATGACAGCCATTGGTTTACTATACAAGTATGGGTATTTCAGACAGTCTGTTACAATTAGCGGAGATCAGCAATCAAATTTTGATCGTCAGGAGTTTTCAACACTACCCATTAAGGAGGTGAAGAATAATGATGGGACACCTATGGTGTTGCAAATGAGTGCGCCAGGTCGAATTGTTCATGTAAAAATATGGCGAGCAGATGTGGGTAGGGTTACTTTATACTTAATGGATACAGACCATGAATTAAATACAGAAGGGGACAGGCAAATTACTCATAGTTTATATGGCGGTGATTGGGAAAATCGTTTAAAACAGGAGATTCTTCTTGGTATGGGAGGAATTCAGTTGCTGGATGAATTAAATATAGAAGCGAATTTATTTCATTGTAACGAGGGACATGCAGCATTGATTAATGTGTCGAGGTTGATAAAGTACGTGGAAGGTCAGTATAATTTTGCGGAAGCCATGGAGTTAGTCAGGGCATCTTCATTATTTACAACACATACACCAGTACCTGCAGGTCATGATAAATTTGATGAGGACTTAATAAGGGTTTACTTTCGACATATACCTGAAAGACTTCAGGTTACATGGGATGAGTTTATGGGATTAGGACGTGAAAACGTAAATGATCATCATGAAAAATTCTCAATGAGTGTGCTGGCAGTTAAAACGTCTATGGAAGTAAATGGCGTGAGTTGGTTACATGGAGAGGTCTCCAGAAATATGTTTCAGGGATTATGGAAAGGTTTATTTACCGAAGAAGTACCAATCGGCTATGTAACCAATGGAGTTCATTATGGAACCTGGACATCTAGTGATTTTCAGCGTTTGTATGAGAAAGAATTTGATCCTGCATTTAAGAATGACCTTTCCAATAAAGATTACTGGAGAAAAATACACGATGTAAGTGATTATGACATTTGGCAAGTAAGGTTGGCTCTACGTAAAAAGCTAATTGATTTTGTTAAAAACAGGATGGCATCTAATATGGTGAATAGTCACTCTGACCCATCTCAAATTATTGAAGTTATAGATCAGATTGATGACAAAGCTTTAACAATTGGCTTTGCACGACGATTTGCTACTTATAAAAGAGCTCATTTGTTATTTACGGATGAAGAGCGACTTTCAGAGATCGTAAATAATCCGGAGCGACCAGTGCAGTTTATCTTTGCCGGTAAGGCCCACCCTGCAGATGGAGGAGGACAGGCCTTAATCAAGCATATTGTTGAAATATCAAAGAAACCACAGTTTCTGGGTAAAATTATTTTCCTTGAAAACTATGATATGGAATTAGCCAAAAGATTGGTGAGTGGTGTGGATATTTGGTTAAATACACCAACTCGACCTCTTGAAGCCTCTGGTACTAGTGGCGAAAAGGCGGAACTTAATGGAGTACTTAATTTTAGTGTTCTAGATGGATGGTGGTTTGAAGGTTACCAGAAAGGTGCCGGTTGGAGTCTGACAGATAAAAGAACGTATCACGATCAGCAGTTGCAGGATGAATTAGATGCTGCTACAATTTATAGCATGTTGGAAAATGAAATTGTTCCATTGTTCTATCAGACAAATGATGAAGGCTTATCACATGAGTGGATTAAATATATTAAAAACTCTATTTCTGAAATTGCGCCTAACTATACTACTAAAAGAATGATGGATGATTATATGTCCAGGTTTTATAGTAAGATGGATCATTACCTGAAAGAATTGAAGAGTAATGACTGTTCATTAGTTCGAGAAATTTCATCGTGGAAACGATGGGTAAAGTCGAATTGGAATGATGTAGAAGTAGTAAATATTGAAATGCCGGATATATATGCGCATCAATTGGGTATTGGAGAAACGTATCATATTAGTGTGGTGATTGATCTGAAATCATTGGCTAATGTTGATATTTCGGTTCAGGCTATTTTTGCGGATGTTGATGAAGATGGAACAGCAAAGATGTTAAGTGTTGAGGAATTTAAAATTGATAAAAAAGAAGGTAGTAAATTGTACTGTACCTTAAATCATCTGTTAAACATTCCGGGGGTATATAATTTTGGCATCAGAATGTATCCAAAAAATCTGTCAGTGCAAGCTCAGCATGAGTTGTGTTGTATTAGATGGATATAATTAACGACTAAAGAAACTATTTTAAATAGTATTTGTAAGTAAATAAAACGACCAGGAAATGCTTAATGTATTTTTCTGGCCGTTTTATTTTGTCTAATTCAGATATTATTTAATAACCCGAGTTCGATATAAAATTATTGGCTCAGAGCGCTTATAAATAATGAGTTTCAATGAATATTTGTGAAGTCATAGCGGGCTATGTCAAACAAATATGAAGAAGAAAATCGTTGTTTATATGTGGCTTTCTATTAAAATACTAATCTACTTCGTTAAATTCTTCTACCATAGCTCGCTATGCAAAAAGAATTTGCCTTGTATATCAGCATTTTAATAAAATCTGAGCTCTTTAATTTTAATCGAACAGTGGTTAATAAACACTTTTAGGTGGAATTCTTTTTAAGATAATAGCTGTTCGTGCAGGTATGTATATTTTTAATTGATACTGATTTCTGTCGTAAGGCATTCTTTCCGGAAAATAAATGTACGATTCATCAAGTAATCCAAAGCCTCCAAATTCTTTGTTGTCTGTATTTAAAACGATGCTATATTTACCTGGTTCTATAAAAATGCCATAATCAGTATATGAATTCGTTGGAGAGAAATTAAAAATCATTAAATAGTTTCCTCTTTTAAAGCACATTATTTGATCGCTTTCATTGATGGCAACGCCATAACAAGAATCTTTGGAAGCCAAATAGCCATCTTTAGCCAAATCAATCATCGCTTTATCAAATGTTGAAAGGAATTTAAATTTTAAATCCTGATGATCCATTAAACTCCACTGGCGTCGGGCGTATTTGTACGACCAGCCATTTCCTTCTCTTGGGAAATCAATCCATTCAGGGTGGCCAAATTCGTTCCCCATAAAATTGAGGTAACCGCCGTATGATGTTGTTATAGTGGCTAGTCTAATCATTTTGTGTAAGGCAATCCCTCTATCAATAATTAAACTTTCAGATTTTAAATCCATCTTGTCATACATTTCTTTGTCCACCAATCTAAAGATGATGGTTTTATCACCTACTAAAGCTTGGTCGTGTGATTCAGTATACGAAATAACTTTTTCGCCGACCCGATGTTGACTTAACTCATGAAAAATTTGTCCCACATTCCAATTCTCATCACTATTTTCCTTAATCATTTTAATCCAAAAATCAGGAACTCCCATGGATAGCCTATAGTCAAAACCAACACCTCCATTTTCTATGGTTTCAGATAAGCCTGGATAACCACTCATATCCTCAGCAATAGTAATTGCATTATTATTGGTTTTGTGAATAAGGTGATTTGCTAATGTTAAGTACGTTAGAGCATCAATGTCTTCAGTATCATTAAAATAGTCGGCATACGAAGAAAATGCATATTCTAAGCCATGGTGTAAGTATAACATACTGGTAACTCCGTCAAAACGGTATCCATCAAAATGAAATTCTTCGAGCCAATATTTACAGTTAGATAATAAAAACTGAAGAACCTGATCTTTGCCATAATTGAAACATTTACTATCCCATGCCGGATGTTCACCTCTGCCTCCGTCATGAAAATATTGATATGATGTGCCATCAAATCTACCTAAACCTTCCACTTCGTTTTTAACGGCATGCGAATGAACAATATCCATTATTACTGAAATTCCATTTTTATGCGCTTCGTTAATTAAATCTTTAAGTTCTTCGGGAGTACCAAAACGTGAAGAAACGGCGAAAAAGTTTGATACATGATAACCAAAACTACCATAATAAGGATGTTCCTGTATGGCCATTAATTGTATGGTGTTGTATCCTGCTTTAATGATTCGGGGAAGTACATTGGTTTTAAATTCAGTAAATGAATTCACTTTTTCTTCTTCTGAAGACATTCCAATATGAGCCTCATATATCAATATTGGATCCACCGATGGTTTAAAGTCTTGGTCTTCCCACTTAAAATCCTCTTGCGGAGCCCAAACCTGAGCACTAAATATTTTGGTTTCTTCATCTTGAACTACTCTGTTTATATATGAAGGTAAGCGAAGCCCATCTCCTCCTTCCCAAAATAGATGTAGCTTAAAAAGGTCTCCATGTTTTAAAGTGGATTTGGGTATTTTAATTTCCCAGTTTCCATTGTCTAGTTTTGTAAACTTAAAATTTTGATCAGGCTTCCAATCACTAAAGTCTCCGATTAAGAAAACTTCTTTGGCATTGGGTGCCCATTCTCTTAATAATATTTCATTTCCTATATCTTTTAAACCATAGTAATCATAACCATTCGACATTTGGTCAAGGTCACCAAAAATATCTCTCAGGTAGTCAAGTTTGTTACTGTAGTGTTTTATTCTTTCTGTTATTGACGATTCGAAAGGTTTTAACCAGGGGTCATTTTTCACAAAAACGGGTGTATCCATAAAAATTAGGCTTTGTATGTTATAATTGCAATACTAAGATACCAACACTATTTTTATTCAAATCATAAAATTGATAAAGATTTAAATATTTATTCTTAGATAGAATTGTAACTTTGTCAGTATTTACTGTTAAAATTGCAGTTTTGATTATTTGACTATAATGTTCATTCAGGTAAGTTAGGCGTTAACTAATTAAAGACCAGTAGTGAAATAGGATATTGAAGTTAATAATATCGGACAAAATATAATTTGTGTTATGGAGATTCAAAATATAAAACAACGATTTGGGATAATTGGAAATTCTTTTGGATTAAACCGTGCCATTGATATTGCAGTTCAGGTTGCACCTACTGATTTGTCTGTACTTATTACAGGTGAAAGTGGGGTAGGTAAAGAAACATTTCCTAAAATAATACATCAGTTCAGCTCAAGAAAACATGGTCCGTATATTGCAGTAAACTGCGGGGCGATTCCGGAAGGAACGATTGATTCAGAGTTGTTTGGACATAAAAAAGGTGCTTTTACAGGTGCTTTGTCTGATAGAAAGGGATATTTTGAAGAGGCGGATAATGGAACCATTTTTCTTGATGAGATAGGTGAATTGCCTTTATCAACTCAGGTTCGTCTTTTAAGGGTTTTAGAAGCTGGTGAATTTATAAAGGTAGGTTCTTCGGAGGTGTTAAAAACCAATGTACGTGTAGTGGCAGCTACAAATGTACAAATGGAAGAGGCAACTAAAGAAGGAAAGTTTCGAGAGGATCTGTTCTACAGGTTGAGTAGTGTACCAATTACAATACCACCGCTTAGAGAGCGTACAGAAGATATTCACTTGTTGTTTAGAAAGTTTGCACATGATTTTTCGGAACGATATAGAATGCCTTCCATAAAGCTTCAACCGGAAGCAGTAGATTTGTTAGCGCAGTATCGGTGGCCAGGAAATATTCGTCAATTAAAAAATATTACGGAGCAAATTTCAGTAATTGAAGAAGAAAGAAATATTTCAGCAACAACACTACAACACTATATTCCATATCATACAGGAGGTAATTTACCTGCGTTGATGGATAATTCATCACAAAAGGAAAGTTCTTTTTCAAACGAAAGAGAAATTCTGTATAAGGTGCTTTTTGATATGAAAAAGGATATGGGTGATTTAAAAAAGCTTGTGTTAGAGATGATACAACAGGATGGCTCTATTAATATTGGTAGTGAACATGCTCAAATTATTCAAAAATTATATGATAAGGATGTAGATGTATTAAACCACAGGGACGAATCGGGTAGTACGCCACCTGTAATTATTAAAAATTCTCCATCACGAAATAGTGAAATTCATGATGGAATTGAAGACACTGAGGAGTTTGTTGAAGAATCATTGTCTTTAGAAGAGAAGGAGATTGAATTGATAAAAAAAGCATTGGATAAATATAATGGCAAAAGAAAATATGCTGCTAAAGATTTAGGTATTTCAGAGCGAACTTTATATAGAAAGATTAAAGAATATGATATCAAAAACTAAAATAAGTAAAGGTATTTTGCTTAGTGCCCTTATGGTTTTATCATTAGTGGCATGTAAAATAGAATTTACCTTAAAAGGGGCGTCGGTTCCGGCTGAATGGAAGTCGTTTTCGGTGCAGTATTTTGAAAACAGGGCTCCGTTAATTAATCCTACTTTAAGCCAGGAATTTACTGAGGCACTTAAAGACCGGGTGATTAATGAGTCGAAACTGGTTTTGGAAGAAAGAAATGCAGATATTGATTTTTCAGGTCAAATTACTGGCTATTCGGTTAAGCCTATGGCTATTCAGGCAGATGCAATTTCTGCAGAAACACGGTTGACCATTACTGTAAAAGTTAAGTATCGGAACTTCAAAGATCCAAAGCAAAATTGGGAGTCATCATTTAGTGGTTACGAAGATTATTCAAGTGATCGCGATATTAATGAGGTTGAGAATGAATTAACAGAATTGATCATAGAAAAAATCACACAGGATATTTTCAATAAAGCTTTTTCCGACTGGTAGAATGAATAAAGGTAGTTTCACTAAAATATTATCAAATCCTGATTTAGTTTCGGAGGAAACATTAGCATGGCTTAAGGAAATTGTAGACGAGTATCCTTTTTTTCAGGCAGGAAGAATGTTGCTATTGAAAAATATGCATGAGTTGGATCATATTCGATATAATAGTGAATTAAAGCATTCTGCAGTTTATATAGCCGATAGAACAAAACTATTTTTTCTGTTAAATGATATAGGTAAAGAACAACAGGAGTTTAAGGAAAATAAACTTCTGATAGATAGGAAACCTGATGTTGTTCAACAGGTTGAGCCAATTGAACTAGAAGTATCAAAGGAACCAGAAATAGTACCCGAAAAAGAAAAGACTTCCGAGGTGTTTGCAAAAACAAATGTTACGATTACTGATAATTATCTGAATGCATCAGATGATTATATCGATGAACCCGGAAGTGCACATCGTTTTACATTTACTAATCCCAATAGTAGGGGTACTAAAAAGCAGGATGAATTTGAGGATATTGTATTGCCTGCAGCAGATTTGTTGGATTATGAGTCAACAAGTTCAACAATTTATGCATTGCCGGATTTAGATCAGGTTTCCAAAGTAGATCCAAACGAAAATAGATCATTTTCTGATTGGTTGCATATTATGCATTATACCACTCCTGAGGAACCTAAAGATAGTAAGAAGAAAAAGAAAGGGATGGACTTGATTGATAGCTTCTTAAGTCAGGATCCAAAAATAATACCAAGTGCAGCTAAAAAACATAAAAACATAGATTTATCAGAGCAAAAAGAAGATAGTAGCGACGATATATTGTCTGAAACATTAGCTGCGATATATATAAAACAAGGCCATAAAAGTAAAGCGATTTCAATTTTCGAGAAATTGCGCTTGAAATATCCTGAAAAAAATGCTTACTTTGCACGTCGAATTAATGAGTTAAAGGAAAATTAAAAATTAAATATTTAAAAGATATGTTTCAAGTAGTATCTGTACTAGTAATTATTGTAAGTATTCTTTTAATACTTATTGTTTTGGTTCAAGATTCAAAAGGTGGTGGTTTAGCATCTAACTTTTCTTCTCAAAACCAAATTATGGGCGTAAGAAAAACAACAGATTTCTTAGGTAAAGCTACCTGGTATTTAGCAGGAGGCTTATTAGTGTTATCATTAGTTACTGTAATGGTACTTGAAAAGCCTGGTTCTGGTGATAGTTCAGTTCTTGATGAAAAACTACAACAAATAGAACAGCCACAAAATGCATTACCAGCATTCCCATCTGCAACAGGTGATGAGACACAAGGTAGTGAAGAACCTGCTTCTGAAACTCAGAAATAAATAAAATACAACCATTATAACAATGCCAGTATGTCATTCATACTGGCATTTTTTTTGTCCTGCCGTGAGGTTTCATTTTTATTTTGTAATCAAAATCTTAGAAGCCTGTTAAATGTGACAATAGTTTTCAGCTTAAAGCAGACCGCTGTGCAATATTGTCAGTTTTCTACTGTAAAAAATTCCGTTTTTGTTATTGGCACAGTTTATGACAAACCAAAGCCGAAAATTATATTATCGTTTAACTTTAAAAAATTAAAAATATGTCACAATTACAAGGAAAGATTCTTGCCGGTAAGATTTTGGTTAAGCCACAGGCAGCAGAAACAAAAACTGCAAGTGGAATCATTATTCCTGATTCAGCAAAAGAAAAACCTCTTCAGGGTGAAGTTGTTTTAATTGGGGCTGAAAAGAAAGATGAGAAAATGGAAGTAGCTGTGGGTGATGTGGTTCTTTACGGAAAGTATGCCGGAACAGAATTAAACATTGAAGGAACTGACTATTTATTGATTTCTCAATCAGACGTATTGTTTATTAAATAATTTAACGAAACTTATTAAGTAATAGTAAAATGGCTAAAGAAATTAAATTCAATATTGAAGCTCGTGATTTATTAAAACAAGGTATTGATGAGCTTGCTAATGCAGTAAAAGTAACCTTAGGTCCTAAAGGTAGAAATGTTATTATGGACAAAAAATTCGGAGCACCAGCAATTACTAAAGATGGTGTTTCGGTAGCAAAAGAAATAGAGTTAAAAGATCCTTATGCAAATATGGGTGCTCAAATGGTTAAAGAAGTGGCTTCAAGAACTGGTGATAATGCTGGTGATGGAACAACAACGGCAACTGTATTGGCTCAGTCAATTGTAAATGTAGGTTTAAAAAATGTTACTGCAGGGGCTAACCCAATGGAGCTTAAGTCGGGTATCGACAAAGCGGTTAAAGCAGTAAAAGAAAGTATTGCCGCTCAATCACAAGAAATTGGTGATCACAATGAAAAAATTGAGCAAGTAGCTAAAATCTCAGCTAATAACGATGCTGAAATTGGTCGCTTAATTGCTGAGGCAATGGAAAAAGTAGGTAAAGAGGGTGTTATAACTGTTGAAGAAGCTAAAGGTATTGAAACTACTGTTGAAGTAGTGGAAGGTATGCAATTCGACAGAGGATATATTTCTCCATACTTTGTAACCAATACTGAAAAAATGGCTGCAGAGTTGGATAACCCATATATTTTAATCCACGACAAGAAAATCTCTACAATGAAGGATCTTCTTCCTGTATTAGAAGCTACTGCTCAAACAGGTCGTCCTTTATTGATTATTGCAGAAGATGTTGATGGTGAGGCTTTAGCTACTTTAGTTGTTAACCGTCTTCGTGGGTCATTAAAAGTTGCAGCAGTTAAAGCTCCTGGATTTGGTGACAGAAGAAAAGAAATGTTGCAGGATATCGCAACTTTAACTAATGGTACTTTAATTACTGAGGAAGTTGGCTTAACACTTGAGCAAGCTACTTTAGAAATGTTAGGGGAAGCTGAAAAAGCTACTTTAGATAAAGAAAATACAACAATAGTTAACGGAGCTGGATCAAAAGAAGTTATTGATGCAAGAGTTGATCAAATCAAGTCGCAAATAGCAAATACAACTTCTGATTATGATAAAGAAAAGCTTCAGGAGCGTTTAGCTAAATTATCCGGTGGTGTTGCTGTTCTTTACGTAGGAGCTGCTTCAGAAATTGAAATGAAAGAGAAAAAAGATCGTGTTGATGATGCTTTAAGTGCAACTCGTGCTGCGGTTGAAGAAGGTATTGTTCCTGGAGGTGGTGTTGCTTTAGTTCGCGCTATCGAAGTATTAGAAGGATTAAAAGGTGAAACTGAAGACGAGAATACCGGAATTGAAATTGTAAAAAGAGCAATTGAAGAACCATTACGTCAGATTGTTGCTAATGCAGGAAAAGAAGGTGCAGTAATTGTACAAAAAGTAAAAGAAGGTAAAGATGATTTTGGTTATAATGCTCGTATTGATGAATACCAAAATTTCTTTGCAACAGGTGTAATTGATCCTGCTAAAGTAACTCGTATTGCACTTGAGAATGCAGCTTCTATTGCTGGTATGTTCTTAACAACAGAGTGTGTGATTGTTGATGTGGAAGAGGAAACTCCAATGCCATCTGCTCCAATGGGCGGAATGGGCGGAGGTATGCCTGGAATGATGTAATCAAGGATTACTGATTAGAGATACTTTGTATCTTAAATATATATTAAAGCCAATGCATTTATCGCATTGGCTTTTTTATTGTGAATTATTGAGTTAGTTGATAAGAGGCATTGTAGACATATTATAGGAAAAATAAGCCAACGAATAAGAGGAATGTTATCGTTTATAATCGTAATAATGATGATGTATCCTCCAAATAATTCTTCTCTTTTACACTGAGGCTAATACATGTGTGATAGATTTTCTAAAGCATATTGCGGTTTAAAATGATGCCAGAGGTGTCACATGTTTATAGTATTGTGTTTTATAAAATGAATTGACTCCGGCGGTGCCACACTGGAGGAAATATCATTATCTGACTTCAATACCTCAAGAGCCGTTCTGTGTTCTTGTTTTTTTTTTTAATCATGTAAAATTCGCTGGGCTTATTATCGGTTGCTTTTTTGATATACAATCTATTTAGATTGTTTTTATACTAAGAATCATTATGGTTTTCTATGTCATTATGGACTCAGAAGTGTAGCCATATTTCTCTATTGTTGTAGTTTTGAATGTATAGGGTTTAGTTTTCAAATATATGATGATTATAAATACTTGTTGGATAGGTATTAAAGTAATCGAGTGCCCAAAAAGGCAAATTATATGCAAAAACAACCTACAGTTTCCCTAGGAAATCTCTTACTATTTTTTAAATTTGTTAGGACGGATTTATATACAAACAAGAAAAGTGACAAACATGAAATTTGAATTACCAACATTACCTTATGCATCAGATGCATTAGAACCAGTTATTAGCAAAAAAACTATAGAATATCATTATGGAAAGCACCATCAGGCTTATGTAAACAATCTTAATAATTTGATTGCGGGAACTGAATTTGAAAATGCAGATCTTGAAACAATTATTAAAAAGTCTGAAGGTGGTATTTTTAATAATGCTGCTCAGGTATGGAATCATACCTTTTATTTCACATCATTCTCTCCAAATGGAGGAGGAGAGCCAACAGGTGCTTTAGCTGATACAATTACAAAGGCTTTTGGAAGCTTTGATGCTTTTAAGGAGGCGTTTAATAAAGCTGCTGCTACATTATTTGGTTCCGGATGGGCTTGGTTAGTAAAAGATGCCTCTGGTGAATTAAAAATTGTTCAAACAAGCAATGCCGCTAATCCAATGACAGAAGGGTTAACTCCTGTTTTAACTTGCGATGTGTGGGAACATGCTTATTATTTAGATTATCAAAATGTACGTCCTGATTATATTGCCAACTTCTGGAAGTTAATTGACTGGAGTGTGGTTTCGGAACGATACTAAGTTAATAATTGAAAAATCCCTTTTTATGATGCTTAAAGATCTAATCTTAAAAAATCGAAGTTATAGAAGGTTTTATCAGGATAAAGAAATTAGTTTGGATGAATTATCTGAATTGGTTGATTTAGCCCGATTGTCTCCTTCTGCAAGAAATGCACAGCCATTAAAATACATCTTATCCAATACCCCAGAGATGAATAATGTTGTATTTAAGCATTTGTCGTGGGCTGGGTATCTTCAGAGCTGGAATGGTCCGGAGGAAGGAGAGCGCCCATCAGCATATATTATTATGGTGAATGATACTTCTATTTCATCAAACTTTTTTAGTGATAATGGTATTGCTTCTCAGAGCATTTTATTAGGTGCAGTAGAAAAAGGCCTTGGTGGTTGTATTATTGGTTCCGTGGAGCGACTACAGTTACAGCGTGAATTAAATATACCATCACAGTTTAAAATAGTGCAGGTAATAGCATTAGGCGTGCCAAAAGAGGAAGTTGTAGTAGAAGAATTGGATAAAGATCATAAATATTGGAGAGATATTAAAGAGGTGCATCATGTGCCTAAAAGAAGTCTCTCTGATATTATATTGAAGCTGTAATTGATGAAATAATATAAAGTTTAAATAGTTCGATTTTCCATGGAGGTCGAACTATTTTTTTTATATGTATATCACCTTGAATTGTCTTTTATTTCTATGTATATTTAGAATAGGATTGTATCTATATTTCTAAATTTATATACATGAAACGATTTATTTGGGTGTTATTATTTGTCTTTGGAGCCAGTGTGTTTATCCATGCACAGGTTACGAGAGATTCTCTTATGTTCAGGGGAGTAGTAATGGAAGGTGATAGTTTGTTTAGTTTGCCTTATGCAAAGTATATGGTTAATGATGACAAAAGCTTTATGTCGAATGAAGAGGGGCAGTTCTCTTTCTGGGCTAAAAGTGGCGATATTGTAGAGTTTTCATATGTGGGCTTTAAACCGTTGTATGTGCAAATTCATGATTCCTTGGCTAACGATAATTATTTGATGGGTATTTTTTTGAGTAGAGATACCATAGAGTTGTCTGAGGTGGTCATTTTACCACAAAATATTAGTCCTGAAGCTTATGCCAGGAATATGCCTTTATTGAGTGATGCTTCAGAAACAGTAGCACAACATAATGTAGAGATGTCAACTTATCAGGCCATTACGCAGCCAGTTACTGAATGGGATGCGGAAATGAATCAGAAGAATTTTTTACAGGCCAGGTCTAACGATGTGGCTTATAGAACCCAGATTCAACCAAATCAAGTGGTTGGTGTGAGTACTGTTTCTGCTAAACAGGCTATAGAGCGGTCGAAATTAAGAAATCTTAAAAAGCCAAGAAGATCCTATATTAGTTTAGCAGAATGGGAATATTTAATTTCATCTTATCAGGAAAAGATTAAGAAGAAAAACTTTCAATAGAATGTTAAGAACAGTATTAACTATCTATTCCTAATAGGGAGGCATTGATAATTTCAAATATGTATTGTCGTAAAAAGAAGCGCCAAAGGTGTGTTGGCAATAGCCCAGCCAGATAAGGCTGGGTAAATATGTAGAATATAAATAAAGCACCAACGGTGTGATGTGTTGTGAAATTCTATTTTTTACCATTATATGTATGGTATAATCAGAAGGAATGAAAATTCTTCCCATCGTTTTTCTTTGTATGTTTTTTCTGTTATAACTTATAGTTCTGCAACGTGCAGGCAATAGCTATTGCTGTAGTCTGTTTCTTCTCTGTTTCTAAAAATAAGCCAGATGGTATAGTCATTTAGTTCATCTTTATTAATCTCAGTCCATAGAAAAGTACCGTTGTATCGTCTGGCACCCACAGTTGTAAAATCAATGAAGTCACTTTTTTTATATTTCCATACTATCAATAAGGTGTCGTAGTCTTCTGCGTAAGGCTCTGTTGCCTCTGTATTCCAGTTAATGCTAATGCCATTTTCATTAGCCGTGCAGGTTATTTCAGAAGGTAAAAGAATATTCCCTTTTGAAATTAAGGCTTTGTGTAAATCAATATATTGGTTGGGATATGCTCCTGCTATTGCGTGTTTTAAGTTATACGACTGAGCCGATTGGTAAGGACTACGCGTAGAGCTATCATTAGAAAAAGTTTTTTGTATTAATTCTTTTGCAGGACGTAAAAATTGATGAATTAGCGCCATTTTTTGTCTTTGTACTAATTGACCAGGAGTTTTTCTGTCTTTTGCAGGTGTTGGTAGGCTGCGAACAAATTCGCGACCATATCTTGTGTACATTACAACTGTACCAACTTTACCGCTGCCACCGCCTAAAATACCATTATTTAATCGTGCCATAATAAGGAAATTTTGGTTAATAATATTGAATAATGCAATAAATATGCCTAATAGACGAATTCCTTATCTTAATTTTAGAGGTATGATTTTTTGTATTTGTCAAACACGAAGTAATATCCGCTAGGCACTTGCAACGTAACAGCTTCGTACCTGCTCCGCACCTGCTGCGGGTATTGAAAATATATAAGTTTAGTATTGTACAGATATTGTTCACAATAATATCACTTGGCAGTGAGGGTGAAGTGAGCCAATAGTGAGCCAATAGTGAGGGAAGTGTGAGTGATATCCGCAGCTGTTCCGACTATGATACGATGTTGGTCCGTTACAGGTGTAATTGATGTGTAAATGATCTGAATACTTTTGTTTTGGTAATAAATTGTTTTTGTATTCACAAAAATGAAGTAAAATCAAATAAAATTTAAAAAAGTCAGTGTTTAGCTGACTTTTTTTTATGAATTTTGTCGTGGAGAGAATTTTAACAAATTGACAGTAAAATGGAATTTACTTTAAATGGTGACAATAGCGGATATAGTAAGGTAGAGAAGTATGATGATGAAACAACTCAAAAGCTATCTGATCATTATAGTGAAATAATATCTTCGTTAGGAGAAGATGTACAGCGCGAAGGACTGGTAAAAACTCCTTTAAGGGTGGCAAAAGCAATGCAATTCTTAACTCAGGGGTATCAAATGAATCCTGAGGAGATTATTAAGTCTGCCATGTTTCGTGAAGATTACCAGCAAATGGTTGTTGTTAAGGATATTGAATTGTATTCAATGTGTGAGCACCATATGTTGCCATTTTTTGGTAAAGCACATATTGCTTATATTCCCAAACATCATATTACAGGTTTGAGTAAAATTGCACGTGTAGTAGAGGCTTTTGCCCGAAGATTGCAGGTGCAGGAGCGATTAACCACTCAAATAAAAGATGCCATTCAAAATACACTAAATCCACTTGGGGTAGCTGTTGTTATTGAGGCTCAGCATATGTGTATGCAAATGCGAGGGGTGCAAAAACAGCACTCAGTTACCACAACTTCTGATTTTACAGGAGCATTTTTAAAGAACCAGGCAACAAGAGAAGAGTTCTTGAATATTATTTCAAATAAACTGCATTAAGAGGAAAAGAAAATATGGTACTGGTAGAAAGGAAGATTTTAGTATTGCTGTAATACTTTTTCTATCATTATTGTAGCTGTAGTGAAACCTGAAATCATAATTTTAGAAGTATGAAGCATGAAGTCAGAAGCCAGAAGTAAAATTCTTCGAACTTCGAACTTCCATCTTCAGATTCCTATCTTCACAATCCTTGTCCAAAGGGAAACTGTGTGATTGCGTAAGCAATGTCATTAACAGCACTATTTAAAATATGAGCCTTATTTTTTAATATAAGCGATTATTTAGCTAACTTATAATAGTAGATTGATATCTGTTAGAAGCTGTTTTTATGCCTAATTCCGCATTGTGGAATAAATGTTTATAAAAAACACCTAATGTTTGTATTTGTATTCTGCATAAATGGATAAATATTGATAAAACATATATATTTAACTTTAAATAAATATGTTTATTTGTGAACCAAACTGATCTTAGATATAAAATTGCGTTAAGCCTAGTCAAAGGACTAGGTCCTGTTTTAATACGAAATTTAGTGGCATACCTTGGAAGTGTAGAGGCTGTGTTTCATGAAAAGGAGCGGGTATTGATTAAAATACCAGGAATTGGGAAAAAACAAGCATCTATTATTTCAAACTCTAATACCATTGAAAGGGCAGAACAGGAAATTGATTTTATTGATAAAAATAGCCTTAAAGCAAGTTTCTTTTTGGATGATGCTTTTCCGGTGCGATTAAATCAATGTGAAGATGCTCCGGTATTGATTTATCATAAAGGGAATCATTCACTTGATACAAATAAAATGCTGGCGGTTGTTGGTACCAGAAATGTTACTGAAAATGGCAAGGATAATTGCAGGAATTTAATAAAGCGTATTGCCGATTATTATCCTAATACTACCATTGTTAGTGGACTGGCTTATGGTGTGGATATTTGTGCGCACAGAGCTGCATTGGAGGTTGGTTTGCCAACAATTGCTGTGTTGGCTCATGGTTTAGATCGGGTTTATCCCAGATTACATACTGATACAGCAGAAAAGCTATTAAGTAAAGGCGCTTTGGTTACAGAATTTAATAGTGGTACTAATCCGGACAGGCAGAATTTTGTAAAGAGGAACAGGATTATAGCAGGACTATCAGATGCTACTTTGGTGGTTGAATCGGCTGCGAAAGGGGGATCTTTGATTACTGCACATTTGGCTCAATCATATAATCGCGACGTTTTGGCATTTCCGGGAAGAGTAGATGATGAATTCTCCAAAGGTTGTAATAAATTGATAAAAACCAATGTGGCAGCCATGGTTGAAGGAATTGATGATTTGGAATATGCTTTAGGATGGGAAAGAAAAGATAAATCGCCTGAAGCAAAGCAGTTGTCAATGTTTACACAGCCGGAAGGGGACTCCGGCATTATTTATAATTTGTTGCGACAAGAAAAGGAAGCAACGTTGAATTTAATGAGTTTAAAAACCGGTATGCCGGTTAATAAAATATCATCACTAATGCTTCAATTGGAATTTGATGGCTTAGTGAAAAGTTTACCGGGTAATGTTTACCGGTGTATTTAAAATAAGGTGAAAGGTGAAGTTGTCAACGGTGTTTAGTCTTCAGTCTCCAGTCAACAGTCTTCAGTTATGCTGAATACAGAGAACTGTCTATTAAGGACTGAAAATTAAAGACTATTTTATCTTATTTAAGATTAGAAGGTTGGATAAAAATGCTGGAAATATCCTTTATTTAATCGAACATTTTTTTGATTTGGACGTATACAGTCCCAGGTATTATATTGGCCAAATGTAATTGTCTGAATATGATAATTTTAGTAATGCCTAAAGGGGACTTAAACTATATATAGTATGATGCATCTTAACACACACTACCAACACACCAAAGATGTACTCAATCGTAACTTAATGCGGTTGGGTTTTGTTGTGTTTATAATTTTACTTTCAGGTAATATTTTTTCGCAAGGAACCTATCAATATACAACAGATTGTGCAGGAGGTGTAATTTCTGCATCGTCAGTTTTAGCTGGAGCTACAAGCGGAGGAGGAAGTACTATTCCTGTTCAAGCGGGAGGTACATTTAGTTGGAATGCTTCCTACCCTATAGACTTTACTTTTCCTTACGATGAGAACTCATTAATTACAAAAACAGCAACTGGAAATAATAACTATCAATTAGATTGGACAGTAGGTGGAGTTACTTATGATATTCTTTTAAAAACGCGAGCCGGTTTTACTGCTCCATTAATTATAGATTTTTACCCGGTATCTTCTACTGTATGTGGTACTTATGATGCTCAAGCTGGAATTACTATTCAGGGAGGTTCTGGTAATTATACGGTTACAATTGTTGATGAGTTAAATAATGAAGTTTTTAATGAAAATTTAGCTTCTCCAGTTACTGACCTGGTCATTGATTTAGGAAGTTATAATACAGATAAAACTTTTACAATACAGACTGTTGCTGACTCAGATGGTAGCTGTGATGCTGATGTGACAACCGTTTCGGATATATCCTTTACAAGGGCTTCATCATCTAGTCCAACAGTAACATTGTTTGATCCCATTGGAGGATCAACGAGTGTATGTGCTCCTTATAATGCTGGTTTTGACTTGCAAATTTCAGGAGGTACAGCCCCTTATGATATTGAATTTACTTCAGATGCTGGATTTACAGTTGTAAATAATATTTCTTCTAATTATACATGGAATAATACACCTTATAATAATTTACCTAATACTTATTCATTAGTAAGTGTTGTTGATGATAATGGTTGTACTGCAGATTTAAGTGGAATATCTGATTTTACCTATGTTGAAGGTGCTCCATTGGTATTGAATGTTTCTGGTTCTCCGGTACCGGTATGTGAAACAGGTACGGGTTTAACAGTTTCTATTGTCCCTGTAGGATCTTCAAATATACCTGAATCAGGGGTTAATTACATTTTGCAACGAGATGCAGATGGAGATGGTATATATGAAACTGATATTCAAACTAGGACAGGTAATGGCGTTTCATCCATAATATTTACTAAACAGTATATTGCTGGTATCTATCGGGTTGTAGCTTCGGGTTGTGGAGCAGATGTGCTTATGAATAACACATTTGAAATTGGTGCCGTACCAGATGATAAAAATTTAACATATACTGGAACTGCTTGTTTGGGAGGAGAAGTTATTGTTGAGAATACTCAACCAGACGTACGTTATTATTTGTACAGAGATGGGAGTTATATAGGAGCAAGTAGGGATGGGGATGGTAACAACCAATCATTTGGAACTCAAACCATACCTGGTGAATATACTGTTGAAGCAGTTAATTATCCTTCATTAAGTTGTTCTCGTGTATTGTCTGGTTCATTAACTGTAATTAACCCGGAAATATTTACCTTATCTGCAGTTGGAGCTACAACATATTGTCAAGGGCTATCACCTTCAGGCGTGTCAATACAATTAAGTGGTTCTGAATCTGGCAATTCGTATCAGTTACAGTATGATAATGGTGCAGGATGGAGTAACATTTATGCTGCACAATCAGATGCAAGCGGAAATCCTTTAACATGGAATAATGTAGTTGCTCATGATTACAGAGTGTTGGTAACTACACCAGAGGGTTGTACCAACACTATGGGATCCATCACCATTACAGAAAGTGTATTGCCAACTGCAACAATTGCAGTAGATCCATTAAATAATTCGAAATGTACTAATGAATCTAAAAACTTTCCGCTTGAAGTAACTTTAACAGGTACTGCTCCCTATGATATTGTTATAAAGGATGATAAGACTCCAACAAGTACACATTCAGTAACAGATTGGGGAACTACTTTTTATAATTTGTATGAGGTTGATCCAACAAGTACAACAACTTATACTATAATGCAGGTTGTTGATGGTAATGGTTGTTCTAATACAGGTGCTGGGTCTGCTACTATTACAGTGAAAGAGGCCCCAGTTGTTGCTATCACTGGTGATACTGAAATTTGTGATGGTGACAATGGTACATTAAATACCTCTGTTTCTAATAATACTTTACCTACTACTTATCAATGGAGTACCACAGAAACGACACCTTCTATTACAGTTAATCCAAGTGCTACAACCCCGTATTTTGTTACGATTAGATCAGGAAATGGTTGCTATGCAACTGCAAATCAGGTATTAACAGTAAAATCTTTGCCATCACCAACTTTTAATCCTTTGGATTTAAAGTATTGCGAGAATGATCCTTCCGTTAATTTGGGAGGTAGTCCTTCTGGAGGTTCTTATTATATTAAGGAAGGGACTGCTGCATATGTTAAGTATCCTGGTATAACCTCTTTTGTTCCTGGTAACTTTTTAACAGGAGCAAGTACTTCTTTAAGTATTTATTACGAGGTGGATAATGGATGTGTAGGTACTTCTGCCACTCAATATTCTACTGTATATGCATTACCAAATGTAAGTATTAATAATGTACCACCACAAATATGTTCCAATGGAGGTAATGTAACAGCTTATGGAAGTCCTGCTGGCGGTACCTGGATTGTTCCAGGTGGAGGTTTAAGTACAAGTTTAGATGTAAACGGAAATTTAGTTATTGATCCTACATCCAGTACATTAGGTACGCTATATGAAATTATTTATGAGTTTACTGATGGTAATAGTTGTACACAAACTTCAAGTGTTTTTACTACTATAGTTGATTTTAATCCTGGAAGTTTAGCAATTGATTTTGATGCGAATACTGTTGTAATTGATGCACCGGTAACTTATTGTCCTACTGATAATATAGATTATGAAATCGTAGGATTAATAAATGGTTCAGCTCCTGCTACGGGAGATGGTGTATCGGGAACATTTAGCGGACCAGGCATAACTGTAGTGGATGCAGATCAGGGTACCGCAACTTTTAATCCGCAGTCTGCAGGTGCAGGTTCTCATACTATTCAGTTTACAATTGATAATGGTGCTTGTAGTGCAAGCATTACACAAACTGTAAATGTTGGAACAATTATAACTTCTACATTAGATGCTTCTTATTGTCAGGATGCTTCATTTATAGAGACCGTACAGTTTGCTCCTGCAGGTGGTACATTAACAATAAAAGATGGTGAAGGTGATGATTCCGGAGCTACTCCAATTTTAACTGATTTACGACCGGGTACCGACGCTTCAGAGTATAAGTTTTCACCCGGAGGATGGGAGGCTTTAGGAGCTCCTGCTGCCGGAGCATTTGGTGGAGCAGGAACTTATACCTTTACTTATGCATATGATGATGGAACCGGATGTATTACTTCTGAAGATTTTGAAGTAAAAATTGGAGCTAGTGTTGATGCCTCATTTACAGGATTAAATAATAACTATTGTATTAGTGATGAAAATGCAATATTAGCACCTGGTGGAACAGTGGCTTCAATAACCTATTCTGGTTCGGGTATTATAGCTTCTACAAATCAGTTTTCTCCTGCTCTTGCAGGAGCAGGTACGCATACAATAACTGCTACAGCTACATCTGCTGCAGGGTGTACAGAAACATGGAGCAAGGATGTTACTGTTGTTGGTGTTACTAATCTGGATATTACAAATTTAGAAGATGCATATTGTTCTGATGATGCAGATGTAACAATATTCGCCTCTAATGCCGGAGATTTTGGAACATATAATTTTAAATCGACTACAGGTCCTGCACCAAACAATGCTAACCCATTGACTTACACTGCCGGTAATCAAACAGCTACATTTAGACCTAATGCTGACTCTAATGAACTAGGTTGGACTTATTATGTTACCTATGAGTTTACTCCTGACGGTGCTGTTGGTTGTAAAACCTCAATAACAAAACCAGTTGCTATTTACGAAAATCACTCTGTTAATTTTAGCGGACTTTTATTTGCAGAATATTGTCAGGGAGAAGATCCTTTTATAATATCAGGAGATCAGGGAGTTGGTGAGTTTTATATTGATGGTGTTTTATTTGGTGCCGGGTTAACGGATACAGGTAGTGGTAATGTGGAAGTTGATGTTTCACAATTAGCTGTTGGTAATCACTCAATTACTTATATACTGGAAAGACCTAATACTTTAAAAAGTTGTTATTCTTCAGAAACTAAATCTTTCAAGGTAATAGATGGGCCAGTTGGTGTATATAAAATTACAGGAGGAGGCCCTTATTGTTTAGGTGGCTCTGGAGTTACAATTAGTTTGGACGGTTCAACTTCTGGCGTTGATTATGAATTATATCTTGACGGACTGGCAACCGGAAATATTATAACTGGTCCTGCTACCGGAGGTATAATTGATTTTAATAATATTACAGATTTAGGTACATATACCATTGTTGCAAAACAGGGAACTTGTACGAAAAATATGTTAGGATCAGTATTTGTAGAAGTTTACGATTTAAATCTTGGAATTAATAGTGTTTCAAATGTTACTTGTGCAGGAGCTGATGATGGAGTTGTAAGTCTTAGAGCTACAGGAGGTAGTGGAGCTTATTCATACTGGAAGCTGAATCCAGGAGGAGATCCTGCAATATTAACAGACTGGACAGAAAATACAAATACAGTTCCTAATGAATTTGTTGACCTTGCTGTTGGAAAACATTCTTTCCAGATTAGAGATTTAGATGTTGATGCTCCATGTGTATTGGATAATTCCAGAGTTTTGGAAGTTACAATTCCTGGACCAACTGCTGCACTAACTGTAACACCTAACGAAATTCAGAAAGTAGGTTATAATTGTGATAGCAATGCAGGTATTGGCTCAATAACAATTTCAGGTGGCTCGCGTTTTACAGATTTAACAACCTATCCTTCAGGTTATCAGATTGCATGGCCAGCTTCTGTAACTTCAATAAGTAGTGATTCATTAACTGCAACTGGTTTATCTATTGGTACTTACTCGGTAGTTGTTACTGATGCACTTGGATGTAGTGAACCGGTAACTGTAAAAATTACAGAAGAAACAGAATTAACACTAACATACGTATCTCAGGTAAACAATTTATGTTATGGTGATGATATTGCGACAGCAACAGTTTTAGCAGGAGGAGGTTCTGGTAATTATGAGTTTTCAATAGATACTGATGAAAATTGGTTAACAAGTTCAGCAGCTCCAAGTTATACTACACCAACTTTAACTTCCGGAGCTCATACTATTTGGCTACGTGATGCAGTTCATCCCAATTGTAAAGTTTCAGTTAATGTTAATATAAGCGGACCAGCTAGTGCTTTGGACTTGATAGCTACTCCAACCGGTGAAACTTGTGCTGGATTGAAGGATGGAAAAGTATATCTTAATATTTCTGGTGGAGTAGGTCCATATGAGTATTCTATAGATGGAAGTCCTTACGCACCAGTACCTTCACCAACACCTGAAGTGACAGGAATTGTCACTGGTCCACATACTTTAGAGATAAGAGATGCTAACTTATGTACTATTTCAAAATCTTTTGGTATTGATCCGGCAACACCGATTACTTTATCTGGCATAGCAACACCAGCTTCATGTAATAGTAATGAAGATGGCCAGGTTGTGCTTACAGCTAATTCTGCTAATGTTAATTATGTTTACTACAAGGATGGTGCAAATGAGCAGTCTTCGAATATATTTACAGATTTAGCACAAGGAACTTATACATTTAAAGTTAAGGATGATGTAAAAGGTTGTGAATCATCAGATATTACTATAACAGTTAATCAACCAAGGTCATACACAACTACTCATGCATCGAAAGATGTTGTTTGTGCAGGTGATGCCAATGGAACAATAACATTAACAACGACTTATGATAGTGCACCAACTGCTGGTGCATTCGAATATTCGATTGACGGTGGAACAACATGGCAAATCTCCCCTTTAAAAAATTTAAGTTCAGGGTTCTATACTATACAAGTTAAAGATTTATCTAATGATTGTGTGGTTACTTATGGAACAGTTGTTGAAATTAAAGAACCAACAGGTGGAGCACTTGCTGTAACTCTAGATGCAACTTCCAGCAAACTAGTGTTAGATTGTGTAGATGATACAGATGGAAATATTGCTGTTGACTTAGGAACTCCAAATACCGGTTGGGGTGGTTATACCTATAGTTGGAGAAGAACTGATAACAATGAAAATTTTGGAACACTACAAAATTTATACACCTCTGCAACGGCTGCATCAAAAACAGTAGTGGCTGGAACATATGAACTTACTGTTACTGACGCTGGTGGTTGCGAGTTAATTTTTGAAGAAACCATTACGGAACCAGATCCATGGAATGTAAATGTAGACGTTACTCCTAACACAATTCCTAATGCAGCAACAGAAGTTACAGTTGTTGGAAATGGAACAGCAACATTACAACCTGTATCAGGAGGAAGTACCTCTGAAAATTATAAGTATGAATGGTTTGACAGTAGTGCCACTTCTTTGGCAAGTGATGTAACTTCTGTTTCGAATCTAGATCCGGGTAACTATTATGTAGAAATTAAAGATCTAACAGATGGTTGTACAACCACCGTGAATTTTACGATTATAGATTCAACTGTTCCGTTGAATGCAAACTTTGTTCCTTTTAATCAAGCTTGTTCTGGAGAAGAGGGCAGAATAGAAATTTATATATTGAGCGGAACTCCGGATTTCACCATAAAGTATAAAAAGGATTCTGAACCTCAGGTTTTGAAAACAATTTCAGGAACATCCTATATTATTTATGGTGATCCTGGAACTTATGATATTGAAGTTTCAGATGGAGCAGGTGGAAATGTAACAGCGACACGAACTATTACATCCGTAAATCCAATTGAGTTTAATAATCCGTTGGTGGATTATGCAAGTAATTGTGTAGTTGATATTTCTGTAGATGTTGTGGTTCCTGATGATAACTATACAGGAGTATGGACTGTTCCTATTGGAGCAAATGCCATTGCTAATCAGGCTTTTACGGTTATAGGTAATCCTAATGTTGTAGCTCAGAATAATTTAATTGTACCTGGTGATTATATTTTAACGCTTTATCATAACAGTAAAAGTGCTTGTAACGAATCATATACATTTACTGTACCTGAGCCAACTATCACATTATCAGAAGACTTATTCAAACATCAAAATGTGAGTTGTAATGGTGGAGTTAATGGCTACTTAGCTGTTAATGTTACCGGAAGAGAGCCTTCTCATGTATTTAATTATGTTTGGCAGAATACTTCTACAGGTGCAGCTTCGATTAATACTGGTAGTAAACCTACTTTAGGAGATACTGAGAATGTTGATGCCGGAACATGGACAGTAACGGTAACTACTTTTGATGGATTTTGTAATGAAACAATTACATTACAGGAAGTTACAGAACCTGATTTAACATTTGATATTAAAAATGTAATAAAAAAACATGTTTCGTCATGTAGTACTGATAATTCTGGTTCTATTCAAGTTGAGCTCGAAGGAGGTACTATGCCTTATGAAGTTTCATTATATAATGGAACAACAACTTCTACGCAAACCTTATCATCTACTTATTTTACCTTCAGTAATTTGTTGGCAGGTAATTACACTGTTACTGCCAGAGATGCAAATAACTGTGGTTTGATATCTGAAAGTGTTACTATTGATGCACCTGCTGAAATAAATGTTACAAATTTTTCAGGAACTATAGATTGTAATGGAGCAATAGATGATGGTAATATAACATTTAATATTAGTGGTGGTTATCGGGATAAAGAAAATCAAAGTAGTTATGCTATTATTATCGAAGGTGATAATGGTTTTAGTTATAGTGAAGTTGTAAATTTAGATTGGGATTTAGTAGCTGACCCTTATTTATATTCATATAGTGCTAACTCTTCTGATAATCTTGATCCTGGTACTTATACTGTTCAGGTGTGGGATGCAAAAAGTTCTGCTGGTGTTAATGTAACTTGTCCGATACCTGCGTTTGTGCAAACTGTAAGTTTGGAATATATTAATATTTCCGGAGATATTACAAATGTGTCATGTAGTGGAGGTGTTAATGATGGAGCTATTTCTAATGTCACTATTACTGGTACATCTGGAAATTATACTTTTGCATGGATGACAACAGCTTCAATTGATAATTTGAATTATACTGTACTGGATCAGAGTGGTTTGGCTCCTGGTAAATATACACTTACAATTACTGATATTAAAAAGGGATGCTCTGCCTTTAAAGAGTATGAAGTTGAAGATGGGCACTTACTGAAAGTAAGTTCATACTTAAGTAAGGATGTTTCATGTTTTAATGGAACTGATGGATCTATAGAACTTACAGCATCTCCATCTGGTGGTAATTATGTTTACTCTATAGATAATGGAACAAACTGGCAAACCAGTAATTTATTTGAAAAATTATCAGCTGCTAGTTATGATGCTATAATTAAAGATTTAGATTATAATTGTGAATCAGCAATTGAAAATATTATAATTGATCAACCTTCTGATATAACTCTAGTTGCTGCAACTACGATTAATCATGTTACCTGTTATGGCTATTCGGATGGATCTTTTACAGCATCAGCTTCAGACTTAGTGGGTAGTTTATTGCAATATGCAATAAAAACAGATGGTTCAGGTAATCCGATATATCAGGATAGTCCTACTTTTATTGGTTTATCATCAGGAACTTATGCTTTGTGGGTAAAAAGATTAGGTACAGATTGTGAGGTTTATCAAGCAAATTATGTTACTATTAAAGAACCAACTAATGGTCAATTATCTGTAAGTGTTGCTGATAAAACGGATATAAATTGTGTAGATAATGCTGATGGGAATATAGATATAACCGCATCCGGAGGATGGGGTACCTATAGTTATGCATGGAGAAATATAGATACTAATGCCAGTATTATATCAGACATTTATGGAGATGTATCTTCGTTAGAATCAGGAAACTATGAGGTTGTTGTATCTGATGTGTCAGGATGTAGTGTTAGCTTGCAGGAAATTATAACAAAACCTGATCCTTGGAATGTAAGTGTGGTTACAACTGATAATTCCATTCCAAATACTCCAGTAGATACTGGAAATGGAACAGCAACACTTGATCCGGTTACAGGAGGAAGTGATCCTGCTAGTTATCTGTATGATTGGTATGATGATTTCAATGGAACTGGTGCATTAGTGGCTGCAAATCAAACAACTACAGCTTTAACTAATTTAAATCCTGGTAATTATTCGGTTAAGGTAAGTGTGTTATCTACCGGTTGTGAGGAAATTAAGAATTTTACTATTGGAGACAGTTCTATACCTTTGGCAATTCATCTAGATCCTACTAATGCAATGTGTAATGGAAAATATGGTTCAATAAGGGTAACCATGACTTCAGGTACTGCACCATATGCAATAACAATTCAACGTGAATCAGATCATCCTGTTTCTATAAGTACTTATAATAGTACGTATTTATTCGAAAATCTTTTACCAGGAAATTATTCAATTACGGTTAAAGATGATCTTACAGGTGTAGTAACAAAACCAGCTATAATTACTGAACCTGATGCTTTTTCTGCTGAAGGTACAGTTAGTTATAATAATTGTGCTGCTGCCTTAGATGTAAAAGTTAGTTCGGCTAATGATTATACTATTTCATGGGAAGTACCTATAGGTGAAGATGCCATTGTAGGAGAAACGATAAATAGTTCAACGACAAATTTTGCTACAATAATTGTTAGTAATGCTGGCGACTATACCTATACCGTTAAAAATGTTAGTACAGGATGTACTTATTCCGAAACGCTTTCGGTAAATGAACCATCAATTACAATTACTGAAGATCTTGCTCAGCACAAAGATGTTACCTGTTATGGTGGAGATGATGGATATATCAGAGTAAATGTTTCTGGTCGTGAGCCAGGTCATTTGTTTAACTATGAGTGGTCTTATGATAATGGTGTTACCTATGATCCGGCATATAGTACCGGTACCACACCTTCTATAGGATCATCTCATGCTGTGCCAGCAGGAAAATGGTGTGTAAAGGTAACATCATTAACAGATGGCTGTCAGAAGGAATTAAAGGATATTGTTGTTAATCAACCTAACAAGCTTTTAATTAATAAAGTTGATGTTACAAATATATCTACATGTAGTGGAGATACTTTAGGAGCTGTTGAAATAACAGTAACCGGAGGTACCTATCCATATACTGTTCAACTGAGTAATGGTATAACAAGCAGATCTGAAGTTGGATCTAAAACTGTATTTACATTTACAGACTTACCTGCCGGTGATACTTATAATCTAACAGTAAGAGATGCAAATACTTGTTCTGCAACGAGTCAAACTGTAATTATTGAAGCACCTGATCCTATTTCTGTAGATTTGAATAGAAGTATTTCCTGTACCGGAGCTATTGATGGAGAGATTACACTTGATATAACTGGAGGTGTTGAGGATGTAAGTGGTAATCATTACTATGATATTGTTCTTTTGGGAAATAATGGTTTCTATAAGAGTTTTACACTCAACTCTACTCAGATGCCTTATTCTACATCATCAAACTTCGGATTTTTAGATGAAGGTCTTTATACTGTTGAGGTTAGAGATGCATTAGCTTCTCCTGATTTATACGGAATTTGTCCTAATCCTGCTTATACAGGTAGTGTTACTTTAACACAAATAGAGATTGTTGGTGAAATTACACATAAGTCTTGCACCGGAGGAACCACTAATGATGGGGCTGTGAAAAATATTTCAGTTACTGGGACATCAGGTAACTATAACTGGGAATGGTATTTCGAAGGAGTTCAGGTATTTAGTGGTTCCGGTAATGTACCTGATATGAAAAACCTTGATGCAGGTAATTACAGTTTAAAAATTATTGATATAGATAGAGGAAGTTGCGAAGTTTCTAAGGCTTTTAACGTATTGAATGGAATAACTGTTTCTATTTCAGATTATGATAGTGATAATGTATCATGCTTTGGAGGAAATGATGGACGTATTGAGTTGGAAGCTTATCCAGAGGGTGGTAATTATATATACTCCATTGATGGAATAAACTGGCAGGTATCTAATATATTTAAAGGTTTAACGTCAGACAATACAACACTTACAAAAACTTATACTGCTTATGTAAAAGATCTGGACTATGGTTGCGAGTCTGTAGGAGTTCCTATTGAAATTACACAACCAACAGACATTAATATAACAGCAGTAGATCCTGCAAATATTACACATGTTACCTGCCAAGGTGATGCAGATGGCTCTTTTACGGCTACTGCTGCAGATGGAGTGGGTTCATTGTTGCAGTATGCGATTACAACAGTAACTTCAACAATACCCTTGTATCAGGATAGTCCTACTTTTACTGGTTTAGCAGCAGGAAGTTATCATCTTTGGGTAAAAAGAGTTGATGATGGATGTGAGGTTTATCAGGAAGATTATGTAATCATTAATGAACCAACAGATGGTGAGATAATAGTGACTTTAAAATCACAACAGAATATTACTTGTTACGGTAATACTAATGGATCAATTGATATTGATGTAAGTGGCGGTTGGGGAAGTTATACTTATGAATGGAGGAATAAGGAAACAAATGTATTGGTAAGTAATACCGCTCAGGATGTTAGTGGACTAGGTGCGGGTACTTATATTGTTACTGTTAGAGATTCAAAAGGATGTTCTACTACCTTTGAAACCACCATTACATCGCCCGATGAATGGCAAATTAATATAACTACAACAGATAATACTATACCTAATACCCCAACTTCTACAGGAAATGGAACTGCAACAATCGATCCTGTTTTTGGAGGTAGTATTCCGGCTAATTATACTTATGATTGGTATGTTGAAGATTCTTCTAATTCTGGAACTTATAATTTGTTTTCAGTAAATAATACAACCACGGCTTATGGTAATCTGAATCCTGGTAATTACTATGTATTAATTACAGGAGGAGTAGTAGGATGTGATCAAACTATATATTTCACAATTGGAGATACATCACAACCTTTAAGTATTGCTGTAACTACCGAAAATCCTGTCTGTTATGGGGAAACTGGTGTTATTAGAGTTACCATGCCTTCAGGAACTCCACCTTATATAATTTCTATTCAAAGAGATGCTGATCCTGTACAGACCGCAACAACATCTTCAAGTTTTTACAGATTTGTTGATCAGTTAACAGGAAATTATTCTATTAGTGTTAAAGATAATGCAGGGGGTGTTGCCACTACAACTGATTTAATAGTTGGGGCTCCTGAAATAAAAGTTTCTGGTTCTTCTTCATTAAGAGATGGTTGTCTTTCAGAAGTAACAGCTATTGCTATAGTTGATAATAATACAAATTATACCGGGATATGGACAGTTCCTACTGGAGGAACTGCATTAGCTGATGAAACTACTATAACAAGTGGAGCTAGTGTTACTCACAATGTAGCAATGGGAGGAGATTACGTATTTACTGTTATAAATAAGTTAAATGGTTGTTTTAATGCTGTTACAATTGATGTTCCTGAACCATCCTTTACAATAACAGAAGATCTTACACTACATAAAGATGTTACATGTAATGGAGGTAATGATGGTTATTTAGCGGTTAATGTTTCCGGAAGAGAACCTGGACAGATTTATACTTATTTATGGTCAAACGGATCAGTTACCTATGATACAGGTAATACACCTTCTTTAGGTTCTTCCCATGCAGTAACTAAAGGTACATGGACCGTTATAGTTACCGCAGATGATGGCTTGGGTGCTGATAATTGTACTGTTGTTTCTGGTGGTATGGTAGTTTCTGAACCAGATGCATTAACAATAATGGATGAGGAAATAACTGACATTACCACATGTAGTATAGATACAATGGGTGCCTATAGTGTAACCCTATCAGGAGGAACTTATCCATACACAGTTCAACTTAGTAATGGAATTAAGACATATACAAAAACTGCAGCTAAATCAGTGTTTAATTTTACCGGTTTGGAAAGTGGTAATTATGTATTGGCTGTTTCTGATAACTATGGTTGCAGTACTGCAGATGTGGATGTTGTAATTAAAGCTCCGGTTGCAATCACTGTTGATAATCTGGATAGTGATATTATGTGTAGTGGGGCAGGTAATGGTTGGATAAGTTTTGATATTGAAGGTGGTTATGCTGTAAGTAACAGTAATGTTTATGATGTTATTATTTATGCTAATAATGGTTTTTATGAACATTTTCAGGTAACTAATCCTGATGCATCATCATCGGTAACCTATAATACTGCAACGGATGCAACAAATCCTTATCCTAATCTGGAGGCTGGTATATATACAATTGAAGTAAGAGATTACCTAGCTTCTAAAGATTTAGAAGGTGTTTGTCCTGATCCCGCAGATACAAAAACTGTTACCTTATCACAGATAAAGATTACAGGAAAAACAAAAGATAAAACATGTCCTGGAGGATCTAATAATGGAGAATTTTATGATGTTTTAATCACAGGAGGATCTGGTGATTATTCATGGGAATGGACTTATCCTGATGGCTTCGTGCATCCAGGTAATGGTGATGTGGCTAGTATATTTAATCTAAATGTTGGTAACTATTCTTTAAAAGTTACAGATAATGTTACTAAATGTGTAGTAAATTCTATAACTGATCAGTTTGTTATTAATCATCAACGTGAATTATTAATTACAGATTATAATATTAAGGATGTTTCATGCAATGGAGATAACGATGGTTTTATTGTTGATATAAAAACTAATAGTATAGATCCAACAAGTTTAACATATGCATGGATTGGTGTGGAGTCCGATAAAATTAGTGATAGTGAGCAGCTTAATCTTAACGCTGGTAATTATAAACTAACGATTACGGATAGTGAAGGTTGTAAAGCTATATTAGAGGAAACAATTGATGAACCTGATCAATTGACATTTAGTTTAGATCATGTTTTAACTTGTACTCCTTTTAATCAGCGTATTTATGTAACTGGTTTAGATGGAGGTAATGGTGATAAAGCTAATTATACCTACCAATGGGAAGATCCGGATGGTCATTTATTATTAGATTCAGGTAGTGAAATTAATGTTACTAAAAAAGGTAATTACAGATTAACTGTAACTGATGAAGAGGGATTATGTTCCTTATCTAGGATTATAACCGTATCTGGTCAGATTAATATTTCAACTGTTCGTGTTGAGGATATTACTTGTAAGGGAGGATTAGGTCTGATAGAGATAAGTGCCAGTGGTGGAAATGTTGATAATTTGTTTACCTATAATTGGCAAAAAGAAACTGCTGCAGGAGTCTGGACCGATGTAGATGCTTTACCTTCAGCTTTGGTAAACGGAAATACAGTACTGAATAATGCTTCGGCTGGAGTTTACAGGATTAAGGTAACAAATGTTACTGATAATTGTGTTACAACTTCATCTGACTACGAATTATCAGAACAGGATGAAATCACTTATATTAATGTAGTACCAAAACATATTGACCTTTGTAATGGTGATATAACTGGAGAACTAGAGATACGTGTTACCGGAGGAAGTGGAACTTATTATTTAGATTATAATGAGGATGGTGTAACAGATTTTACCTCTTTTGATGGTACATTTTTAGTATCCGGATTAGCAGCAGGAGATTACCAATTGCGTGTAGTCGATGGTAATGGTTGTGGTACTAATCCAACATTGTACCCGATTAAAATAGAACAACCTAATCCATTAGTTCTTAATCTTAATACTACTACTACTAAAATAGATTGTGAAACACCGGGTACAGGTGTCATTGAGTTTACTATTAGTGGAGGTAATATGGATTCAGGTGGTAACCCATTGTATAAAGTGAGTGTAACCGGTCAAGGTGACAAAACTGTTACCAATGAAGGTGAAACGCAAACATATTCTAATTTGAATGCGGGAACATATACTATTTATGTTCAGGATATGCTGGCTAGTGAGCCTGCGTCATGTACTATTGTAAGAGAAGAGGTCGTTTTAACGCATATAATAATTGAGGGAGAAGAAATACCAAACGTTTGTGCAGTTACAAGTCAGAATGTAGGAGCTATCAGAAATATTAGTATTAATGGAACATCAGATGATTGGGCTTGGAAATGGGATGAAATAAATGGCGATCCAGTAAGCGATAATACACAATTAAATCAAGAGAATTTACCTGTTGGTGAATATGTGTTGGTTGTAACAGATAATGAAAGAGGGTGTTCTGTTAGTAAAAAATTTGTTGTTGGAGAAAGTACTCAGTTAAATATTGCAGGAGTTGCTGTACCAATTAGTTGTTACGGAGCAGGAGATGGAAAGATATCAGGTGTTACAATAACGGGAACAACAAACTATAATTATACATGGTCTGGTCCAGGTACACTTGATCAATCAAGGATAGATGGACAAGATAATTTGGAGGCAGGTACCTATGAACTGTATATAGAGGATATAGATAATGGTTGTCAGATCACTAAAACTTTTGAAATTACAGAACCAACTGAGATTACCTTTGATCTGAAAGAAGTAGTAGAATCCTGTTCTCCATACAGAAGAGGCATCAATATTGTTGGACTAGCAGGGGGTAGCGGATCCTATAACTTCCGATGGACTGGACCTGGTGGCGAAGTTACCAATACAATGAACCTTACTGGTTTAACTGTTGGAGGCCTTTATGAAGTAACGGTTAATGACTATAGTTGTAATGTTACCAAGTCTATTTTTATTACAGAAGAAGTGGATATTACTACTGAAGTTACAGAAATTAAGTGTAAAGGTGATGCCACTGGTATTATAGCTGTTCCAAAAATAACAGGAGGTTCAGGGAACTTTAGTTATGTATGGACAAAAGATGGGGTAGAGTACAAGAAAGGTCCAGATATCTCTGATGTTGATATTAGCGGATTGGCTGAAGGAACTTATGAATTAACCATAACAGATAATGATATTAACGATGGTTCTGATTGTACATATAGTGTGAAAGAAACATTAGCAGCACCTGATTTGGTTGTAGTGACAGGAGATGTAACTAATATTACCTGTAATGGAGCTCAAAATGGAACGATTAATATTCAGGTCACCGGAGGTACCGAACCATATACTTACAAATGGATTACAGTTGATGGTTCCGGACATAATGAAATAGCACAAAATCAGAGTGGATTATCCGGTGGTACCTATACGGTTCAGATAACAGATGCTAAGGGGTGTTTATCTGCTGAAACTTCGTTTACTGTTAAAGAAGTCGACGCCATTGATTTTAGCCTGAATAGAACAGATACGAACTGTGATGGTACAGGAGGTATTGTTAAATTAGAGAACCTTTCAGGAGGTTCGGGAAGATATCAGAATTGGTGGAGTACTGATGATGGTGGTGGTATTGTCCAGGGAATCGTGAATCAAACTACACTTGAAGGTGGAACTTATATTGTTAAAGTTTGGGATGAAGATTATCCTACTTGTTATCTTGAGAAGGAAGTTACTTTAACAAAAGAGATAACAATAATACCGACTGTAACAAACCAAACATGTAACACCGTTGCCAATGGTCAAATTGATATAGTTGTTAATGGGGGTGTAGCTCCATATATATATGAGTGGACGCCTGCAGCGGGTATTGATGATGTGAATGCTGCTGGTCAGAGTAAACTAAAAGCTGGAAATTATACATTAAAAGTAACAGATTCACGACCAACTACTGATGGCGGATCATGTTCTGTATCTACAACAATTACTCTGGGAATTGATTTTGACCTTCAGGTTGAATACAATGTAAATGAAGTAAGTTGTAATGGTGGTAATGATGGCGTTATTAATATCACAAAGGTAACAGGCGGTTTAGCTGGAAATTATTCTTTTAATTGGAGTGGATTGCCAGAAGGCAATGATTTAAATGCTCAAAATCAATCAAATTTACCAGCCGGGGATTATACCGTAGTGATTACTGACGATGATTCAGGTTGTTTTATTTCACAAACAATTTCAGTTGAAGAACCGGTGGAACCTGTTCAAATCACAGATATTAATATTGGACATATTGATTGTAACGGTGAAGCGACAGGAACTATAGATGTAACAGTAACCGGAGGTACTCCGTTTAAGGATGCTTCAGGAAACGATTATTACAAATACCAATGGGTTGGACCTGGAATTAGTTTAGTTCAGGATTCTCCAAATCAGACCAAACTTACAGAAGGAATATATACTGTAACTGTAATTGACTCTTTAGGCAATACTGGAGGGTGTATGGCCTTTAGCGGAGATATTGTGCTTATGGAGCCTATTGAAGCTATTAGTGCAACAGTAATTAATATTCAGAATGTATCCGCTAAGGGAGAAGACGATGGAGAAATAGAGATTTCTGCGTCAGGAGGAACAGGAAGTCTGCATTACACATGGAAAGGGGAAGAGTTTGATGGTAATACAGCTATTACAGTGACTCATATAGGGTCGAATCCTACAGAGCTAACTGCAGGTATCTATGAAGTTACCATCACTGATGATAATGGATGTTCTGTCACATTAGAGGATATTATTGTTACAGAACCTGATTTACCATTAACAATGTCTGTAAATACGAAGGATATAGAACCTTGTAATGGTGATGCCAATGGAGTTATTCAGATTGATGCATATGGAGGTCAGGCACCCTATACAATTACATTGTTACAAGGTGCTACAATATTTCGTCAGGTTTCTTCTAATCAATTAAGAGAAGAAGACTTGAGTCAGGGCAATTACATTATACAGGTTGAGGATGATAATGGTAATATCATTATCAAGAACGATGTTGAAATAAATGAACCTGAAGTCTTGGAATTGACAGTATCTGTAACTAATCATTCAAGTTGTTATAAAGGTTCTAATGGAAGTTTAACCTATGCAATATCTGGAGGTACATCAGATTACTATGTTTTAGTTACCGGTCCTGGATCTTATAGAAATGAAGCTAGTGGGATTGGGACTGGAACTTATACATTAAATGGATTGGCTGCAGGACAATACCGAATTTTATTAATTGACGATAACAGTGAAAATGGTAGTTTCATGCTACATGAAAATTGTTATAAAGAAGGATTTGTTACTATCACTCAGCCAGAGGCTATTGTAACCATTAGTGATGATTCTGAGATTTGTGTAGGAGAGTCTGCTAATATTCGTTTCTCAGTATCCAATTATTCAGGAGCTTATCCACTAACAATAGAATTAAGTGAAGAAACACCAGTTTCACTCACAAGTGCAAACCAGATATATACAGTTAGTCCTGTTGTAGATACTGAGTATGGTATTGTTAATGTTTATGATGCTACCGGAACTTGTTTACAAGGAACTGGAACTGGAACAGCACGTGTAACTGTTCATGAAATACCGACTGCACATATTGAATTGATAGGTAATGATGAAATATGTTTTGGAAATGAAACACAATTTAATATTCATTTTGAAGGTGTAGCTCCTTTTAATGTGACTTATTTTAATGGTACTATTCAAACTGAATTAACTAATATTCTACAAAAGGATACTCTAATTAACATTATACCACAAGTTGGAACAACAAACTATACAATAACAAGTATTTCAGATGTTAATTGTGTCGGTACTTATTCTGGAACAGCGACTGTAACGGTTAATGAGTTACCATCAGTTACAATGGATATTGATCCAGACGATGCTGTTATTTGTGTAGGAGATGCTTCTGAAATTATCTTTGAATTCCCATCAGGAAAAGAAGATTATGAAGTTATGTTTACCGAAAATGGAGTTTTACGTTCTGTAAATGCTGTGCCGTTAGGGGCAGATGGAAAATATTTATTATCAGTGAATCCAGATGTATCTACTACATATAAATTAGTTTCTGTAAAAGATGGAAATAATTGCGATGTGGTAATTACAGAGAATAATGAGATAAAAATTGAGGTGAAACAAACTCCTAGAAATGCCGGATTAATTTATGGTAATACTGTTGTTTGTCAGGGAGAGCAAATGGTAGAATATGCTGTGGATTCTATTCCTTATGCAGAAAATTATTTATGGAATGTTCCAGCATCTGTTGGATCTATTGTTAGTCAATCAGACACTTCTGTTATCATTAATTTTAATACCGAACTCGAAAATGGAAGTATTTCAGTAAGAGGAAGTAATACCTGTGGTGAAGGTGCTCCGTTTAATTTGGCTATTACAGCAAAACCATTACCTGAAAAACCAGAACAACCTAATGGACTAACATCTGTTTGTGCTGGAACAAATAATATCTCATATTCTATTGGACAAGCTGATCATGCAACAAGTTATGAATGGTTATTGCCAGAAGGATTTGAATTTGCTAATAATGATAAAAATGGGACAACAATATTGGTTAATTTGTTAGATGGTTATAATGATTTTACTGGTGATATAAGAGTTATAGCTATAAATGATTGTGGTCAGTCATTAGAATCTGAACCTCTAAGTATTAAAATTAATCCAATACCAATTCCAAATGCAGGAGTAAAAGAAGATGGTATTTGTTTATCTACTCATAGTTTGAATGCAGTTGATCCAGGGGCTGGTTACACAGGAACCTGGACTGTTGATAGGGAGGTTGGAACCGGATTAATTGTATCCGGAGATGAAAATAATGCAAATGCAGATATCTATAATCTTTCGCATGGTGATAATGGCTTTATTTGGACAGTTACTAGTGATGCTGGATGTAGTTATAGTGATACTGTTGTTATTACTAATGATCAGTTTGAAGTTAACGTATCAGCATCAAGTGAGACAGTATGTGACGGAACAGTGGAACTTACTGGTTCTCGAATTCCGGAAGGTGCATTTGGAAACTGGGAAATAACCTCAGGATATGGAAATATTGATGTAGATCCGTTGAATAATGCAAGTGCGGTTATTAGTGATTTGGGAATAAATAGTAATACAATTGTTTGGAGTGTAACAAAGAACAATTGTGTAAGTTCAGTTTCTATTGATATAGATAATAATGAGACAACGACTGCAAGTATTGCGGATGAAAATGATATTCTAATTAATGAAGTTAATATTTGTGGAACTCAAACTGTAGTATTGAAAGGAAGTGTTCCAACAATAGACGAAAGAGGTTTTTGGCAAGTAAAATCAGGTTCTGTTATCATTGACAATGTTAATAATCCGATAATTAATGTTTCAAATATAGATTACGGAGATCACGAGTTAGTTTGGAATATCTTAAAAGGTTCTTGTATTTCTCAAACAAGTGTTATTATTAAAAATAATGCTTTTAATGTAGATGCTGGTATTGATAGATATACTTGTGATGGAACGACCATATTAAATGGAACAGAAATACCATCAGGATTTGTAGCAACTGGACAATGGTCCATCATTGAAGGAGAGGGGAATTTTGTTGATGGTGGGGATAAAGCATCTACTCAAGTAACAGGATTAGATCAGTCAACTCCGGGAGGAAGAAATATTTTTAGATGGACATTAACTAGAAATGGCTGTAAGTCGTATGATGATGTTATTGCTTATAATGATCAGCCTTCAGTTGCAGAAATAGCAGGTGGAAGTAGTTCTATATCAATATGTGATTATGAATATAATCTTCATGCCGTAACACCACAATATGGTACTGGAATGTGGAGTTTAGTTGGTGGAAAAGCTAAATTTGAAGATCCATCAGATCCAAACACTAGAGTTTATGATCTTGCTAATGGAGACAATGTGTTCAGATGGACTGTTTTAAATAATACATGTTCATCGTCAGTTGATTTTACAGTTACAAATTTACATGTTGATACATACGCTGGTGCTGATACCGTAGTTTGTGGAAGAACTGCTAAATTAAATGCAACACCAGTGCCGGATGGAGCAACAGGACAATGGACGTTAGTTAGTGGTTCTGCACAAGTTATCTTTAATCCCGCAAAGACTCAAGCTGATGCTTTCGCAACATCATTAGGTCATGGTGCTAATTCCTTGGTTTGGACGGTTGAACAAGATGGTTGTGTTTCTACAGATACTGTAATTGTTTCAAACATGGCTCCATATGAGGTCGATGCTTCAACTTATATTTATACCGATGGAAATGCAACTACATTAAGAGCTGAGATTCCAGAACTTGGGACAGGAGTTTGGTCATTAGTTGAAGGTAGAGGTGAAATTACAAATCCAACTTCGGCAACAACAGAAGTGACCAATTTATTACCAAATTACAACTACTTCAGATGGACCGTGACAAATGCAAATTGTGTGGAATATATCGATGTAGCTGTTCAAAGTGGAGTGTTGGCCGATGCTGATGCTGGTCTCGACCAAATGCACCTTTGTGAAGATTATACCACGCTGAATGCAAATGAACCAGAAGGAACATATGGTGAATGGACTATTGTTGAAGGTAGTGCTGATTTTGAATCATACAACAATGCCAAAACAAGAATCACAAATATTCGTTCCGGACAAAACGTATTTAGATGGACCTTGAGGTTCGCAGGAGGAAGTGAAAACTTTACTACGGATACGGTTATTATTGTTAACAATAAACCAACTGATGCAGATGCAGGATTAGATATTTTTGAGTGTGGTGATGTTGCTACTCTTAATGCAAGAGAGCCAGTTGTTGGAGCACCTTCATGGGCTGTATTATCCGGAGGTGGCGTATTTACTGATAATACAGATCCTAAAACATTAGTTACAGATTTGGCTAAAGGTGAAAATGTATTTAAGTATCAGATTCAGGAAGATATTTGTTTCTCTTATGACACCATTAGTGTATTTAATTTTGAACCTTCAGAAGCATATGCCGGAGAAGATCAGGTGGTTTGTCAGGATTCAGCAGTGTTAAATCCAGAAATTCCGAAGTATGGTGAAGGAACCTGGAAGATCATTGAAGGTGCAGGTAAAGGTAAAGATGCAAATGGTAATGAAATAGATCAAATTCAAGGTGGTTATGTGTATAGCTTAGCACCGGGTGTTAATAAATTAGTTTGGGAAGTTAAAGTTCCGGAAGCGTCTTCTAGTTGCGTTAAGCGAGATACCATTACAATTGTAAATAATCAACCATCAGTTTCTTTTGCTGGACATAATAGGTCAATTTGTACCGATACGGTTTCATTGTCAGGAAGTGTCCCTGTATATGGCGAAGGTACCTGGACATTGTTATCAGGATCTGGTGTGATTGCAGACTCTTCTCAAACCAATACATTAGTAACAGGACTAGGGGTTGGTAAAAATAGATTCAGATGGACTATTGACAATAATGGATGTACTTCATATTCTGATGTTGAAATCGCAAATAATCTTATTGAAGCATTTGCAGGTTACGATCAGGTTAATTGCGTCGATACCGCAAGCTTAGAAGGTAATAATCCAATGCCAGGAGCTGGTACCTGGGGTATTGTTGGTGGATCAGGATCAGCAAACTTTGTGGATAATGAAAGTCCTTATACAGAGGTGAAAAATCTTGATAAAGGAGAAAATATCCTGACTTGGACTATTGATTATAAAGGATGTCGTTCAGTTAGCCAGGTTAAGATTACAAATAATGAACCGTCACAGGCTATTGCAGGAGATAACAAAGCAACTTGTGAAAATAGTATAGTTCTTGGAGCTGCTAATCCAGAAGTGGGAACAGGATCCTGGACAATCAGAAGTGGAGGTGGAGATTTTGTTGATGAGAACAAGAATTCTACACAGGTTAATAATCTGAAATTTGGATCTAATGTGTTCCGTTGGACTGTAGAAAATAATGGATGTACATTGTATGACGATGTTGAAATTAGCTTTAACAGAATAGATGCAGTTGTTGGTGGTACACAGGAAATATGTGCAGATCATACTTTCCTTGACGCAAATAATGCATCTCCGGGTGTAGGTACCTGGTCTGTGGTTGGAGGATCAAGTCAGGCAAGATTTGTTGACACGCATGATGCTACTACAGAAGTTCTTGATTTAGCGAAGGGAAATAATATTTTACGCTGGACTATCAACAATGAGGGATGTGTTACCTCTGCTGAAGTTTCTGTGGTTAATCATACACCAAGTACAGCTTATGCAGGAAATACTCAGGAGATTTGTGAAAGTGCCACCGTATTAGATGCAACTGCTGTTAGTATAGGTACTGGATCATGGGAAGTGCTTATTGGAGCAGGAACAATTACTTCAGATCAGATTAATAATCCAAAGGCTGATATTTCAGGTCTTTCTAAAGGCGAAAATGTATTAAGATGGACTGTTACTAGCGATAATGGATTATGTACATCAACAGATGACGTTACTGTGATTAATAATGAACCTTCAGAGCCATATGCAGGTGCTGATGAAGAATATTGTTCACCGACAGTTGTTTTGAAGGCTGCTGTACCTGACTTTGGAACTGGTAACTGGTCTATTATTGAAGGAGGCGGTAACTTTGATGACTCAACTTTACCAAATGCAACAATAAGTAATCTTAACGAAGGTGTAAATGTACTTAGATGGACTATAACTCAAGGCCAGTGTACCAAGTATAGTGATATAGAAGTGTTGAATAATACACCTACAACAGCTAATGCTGGTCCAGACATTGAGGACTGTAAAGATTTTGCTGAACTGGATGCTAATTTACCAACACAAGGAGAAGGTTTCTGGACATTAATTAGTGGTAATGCTGATTTTATTGATGAAACAGATGCCAAAACCCGTGTTGAAGGATTAACCTTTGGTGAAAATGTTCTGATGTGGAATGTTCAAAAAGGTGGGTGTATCAGTTCTGATCAAATCACAGTTTTCAATCAGGTTCCAGATCAGGCTGAAGCAGGAACAAACAGAAACACTTGTGAAGATTATCTGACTTTAAATGCAAATGATCCAAATACAGGAATAGGTACATGGATTGTACTTTCAGGTAATGGTGAATTTGAAGATCCTAACAGTCCAACTACTATTGTGCGTGAATTAGGATTAGGTCAAAATAGATTTAAATGGGTCGTTTCTTATGGAGAATGCACAACTGAGGATGTTGTTGAAGTTGTAAGTAATAAAGCTGCACCGTATGCAGGTGAAGATGCCATAGTATATAAGTCAGAATTTGAATTAAAAGCATCAAATCCTGGCGATTTAGGCGCTACCTGGTCTATTGTAGCAGGAAGTGGAGACTTTGATGATAATACATACTTCAATACAACAGTAAGGAACTTATCAGAAGGTGTCAATACCTATAGATGGTTGATGAATGTAAATGGATGTATTACTTATGATGATGTAAGTATTGAATACAGAGTAGTTCCTGATGCTTCATTTATTGTAGATACAACTCGAGGATGTTACCCATTATCTATTCAGTTTACGAATTATTCTGATGGTGGTACAAACTTCCTATGGGAATTTGGAGATGGATACAGTTCCTCAGACAGAAACCCAGTTCATACGTTTGATGATCCTGGAGTTTATACTGTTACATTAACAGCTCCTGGGCCTGATGGAGTAAATGGAGTTTATACAAAAGATATCACTGTTTACGATCATCCTGTAGCTGAGTTTAGCTATACTCCAGATGTTGTGTATGTACCTGGAAAACCATTAAGTTGTAGTAGTTTGTCAACAGGTGCTGTTTCCTATTTATGGGATTTTGGGGATGGAAACACTTCAATAGAAGTAAATCCGTTCCATGAATATTCTATAGATGGTACATTTGACATCTCACTTACAGTGGAAAGTCAATATGGATGTACAGATCAAATAGTGAAGATGAATGCAGTTATTGCTAAGCTTGAAGGATTTATTACATTCCCAACAGCTTTTACACCTCGTCCTGATGGAGGAACAGCTGTAACTGTTGGAGGTGGAGAAAGTAATGAAGTTTTCCGTCCGGTGTCAAGAGATGTGGATCAATATAAATTACAAATATTTAACCGTTGGGGACAATTGATTTATGAAAGTAATGATATTGCAGAAGGTTGGAATGGTTTCTATAATAATGCACTTTCTCCTAAAGGAGTTTATGTTTGGAAAGCAACCGGTACATTTGTAAGTGGTAAAGAATTTACAGAGGCAGGAAGTGTTTTATTAGTAAGATAATTTAAATCGAATTATAATGAAGTGCCTTACAAAGTTTTTATTACTTTGTGAGGCATTGTACAATCTTTTATAAATAATGAGAAAATATAATTTAAAATATTTATACATTACATTTTTGTTAGTACTTATTACAACACTAAGTAGGGCGCAAGATGTATCGTTTTCTCAAAATTACGCTTCTCCGTTGTACTTGAGTCCTTCATTTACCGGATTAACAGAAGGAAGTAGATTAGCTGTTAATTATCGTGACCAATGGCCAAGTATTCCACAGACTTATAGAACAATGGCTGTTTCTTTTGATCATTACTTTGCGGATTACAATAGTGGTTTAGGATTTCTTTATTACAGAGATGATCAACAAAAGGGAGCATTAATCAATCAACATATAGGTTTGTTGTATGCATATGAAGTATATGTATCCAGAAATATTATGATTCGTCCGGGAATACAGTTTAAATTTAATCAGTCATTTCTTGATTTATCAAAGGCACTTTTAGGGACTGGAATTGATAGAAATACAGGAAATGAAGAAACTGTTGGTAATTATATTTTAGCAGAAGACAATCTTAATAAATTTGATGCTGCAGCTTCGGTTATGATTTATAGTAATTTTTATTGGGGAGGAATAACTGTTGATCATTTGGTAAAAAACAGTAATAGTTATACTGACATAGAACCTATATCAGGGACTAAAATTACGTTATTTGGAGGTTTCAAGTGGCTGTATAAAGAAGGTCGCAGAAAAAGCCCTGATCAAAGTGTTACTTTTGCCTTTAACTATAGACAACAAGATTATTTTAGTCAGTTAGATTTTGGTGCTTATTGGCAATATAATCCTATTGAATTAGGATTATGGTATAGAGGTATACCAACAAAGAATAAAGCACAACTTTCAAATAATGATGCCATAATTGCATTATTTGGAATTCATATAGGAAGAACTAGGGTTGGATATTCATATGATTTAACGCTTTCTGATTTAGCAGGAAATACAGGAGGAGCGCATGAATTATCTATCTTGTATACAATTCCCTCATCCAATAAACCCAGAATTAACAGGAATGCCATTCCATGTTCACAACCTGGGTATTGGAATGCAGGTCCATCGCGTAGTAAATACAGAAGCAGATCAAGAAGAATATTCTAGCAGATTTATTTTTTTGAACTTTATATACTAATGTATAACAAAAAACGCAAAAATTATTTTTAAATATTTGTTATTAATTTATATTTGTTGTCCAATTAGACAAAGACCTTACTTCAATGCGAAGAGGAACTTTGCACTTTGATTAAAATTATTAGTGTCCCATTAAGTATTAATAATGTATAAATGAATCATTTTAATGAATGAAAAGGTGATTCGTGTATATGTGGAGAAATGAAAAATTTAAACAGATGAAAAGATTTTTACTGGTAGTTAATTTAGTTTTTTTAGCAGGATTGAGTTCGCTTTTATTAGTTGGGTGCAATGAAAAAGCTGGAACAGATGAAAATGTTGACACACACGCGGCCAATGGATCCATAAGTAAAGGTGATGTGTTTCCGATAGCATACATTGACACCGATTCCTTATTACGCCAGTATCAATTTGCAACATATCTTCAAGAAGAGTTATTAAAGAAAGAAGAAAAATCTCGTACAGATTTTAATGAGCAAGTAAAAAAATTACAAACTCAAATGGCTGAGTTCCAAAGAAAAGTTCAGAACAATGGATTTTTATCCAGAGAGAGAGCTGAACAGGAACAAAAGAATTTGATGGCTAAAGATCAGGAATTAAAAGGTTTAAACGCTAAGTTATCAAACGAATTAATGGTTGAACAAGAAAAATTAAACCGTCAGTTAAGAGATACATTAACTTCTTATCTTGAAGAATTTAATAAAGATGGAAAATATAAACTAATTTTGAGTAATACTTTAGGTGATAATGTGCTTTACAGCGCACCAGGAATTAATATTACTCAGGAAATTGCAGATGCTTTAAATGCCAGATATGACTCTGGTAAAAGTAAATAGGCAGTAATTAAAGTATAAGATAATTTTATTATATGGGCAGAATCCTTGTGGTTACTGCCTTTTTTTATGAATTTTAAGTACATGAATCCAATCTTCTCAAAATATCTGCAAAAGCACACCCCTTTTACAAAATTTGAATCTAAAAATATCAGAGAATCAGATTTGGTAATTGTTATTCCTGTTTTTCTGGAAAAAGAAATAGTTAAAGCGCTGGATTCAATACGATTATGTACACCGATTGATAAACATGTATCTGTAATTCTAGTAGTAAATTCATCTATTTCCGCAGATAAAAATGTTTTAGATATACAAAGTAAAACAATAAAAGAACTTGAGATATATAGTGCAGAAAATAGTAATGAGTACCTAAGTTTTTATGCCGTTAAGGCTTTTGACTTGCCAAAGAAACATTTTGGAGCTGGTTTAGCACGAAAAATAGGAATGGATTTGGCTATCCAGCATTTCTATGATTATAATAATGAAAATGGCATAATAATATCATTAGATGCTGATACCCTAGTAGAGAAGAACTATCTTTCCGAGATTTATAATTGGTTTCATTATTCGCTCAAAAGAAAAGCTTGTTCCATTTATTATGAGCACCCAATAGAAGGTGATGAATTTGACAACACGATTTATAATGCCGTAATTCAATACGAGTTGTATTTACGTTATTATGTTTCTGCATTAAAAGTGATAGGGTTTCCATATGCATTCCATACTGTAGGTTCTTGTTTTGCAGTTCGGGCTAGTGCCTATGTTAAGGTAGGAGGAATGAACAGACGTCAAGGAGGAGAAGAGTTCTATTTTATTCAAAAATTAATTCAGATTGGCGGTTATGGTGAATTAAACTCAACTAAAGTTAAGCCATCACCCCGAATTTCTGATCGAGTACCCTTTGGTACTGGTCCTTCAATAAAGAGTATAGTAACAGATCAAAAAGATTATATTACTTATAATCCTACCTCGTTTTTTGATTTGAAAGTACTTTTTGATTCTGTTGAGGATTATTATGCGATATCAGAAGAAGAATATCAAAATAAAATTCTGGAATTGCCCGGGAGAGTAAGAAGTTTCCTTCTTAATTCTTCATTTTGGGAGGAAATTTCTAATCTTTCAGAGAATTGCTCGAGTGTAGATGTGTTTAAAAAGCGTTTTTATCACATTTTTAATGCTTTTAAACTAGTTAAATACCTTAACTATATACATGAACATTTCATCGGTAAAATACCTGTATTTGATGCTGCAATTGAATTGTTAGAATATATGCAGTATGATACTGATGATTTATTTGAAGAACGTGAACTTTTACTAAAATTTCGGGAAATTCAGAAAGTAAAGAATTAACTAAGGATTTGTTATACGTATTTTCTGAGACTTACGTATAAATCAAGGACTGCAGTAATTACAATACCTATGATCCAATAACTTCTGTTGAATGTAATGGCTAAGATCCCTGCACCCAAAAATAAAGCACTTACAGTTAATATACCATTTATCCTCTTATTACTTTGCTTTCCTTTTAAAAAGTTAAATAAGCGAATACCGAGAAATGGTACATATCCAAGTATTAAAAGCGGAAGTGCTACATCTGAGTTGTTTAGTTTTAAAAATATACCTATGATAAGGCATAACATACCCAGGTAATAAGCGTAACTAAGTGATTTATATATATTCATTATTCGTTTTCCTTTTCTACAATTACAAAAATATCTTCATTCTTTTTTTTCATCAGGTATTGTTCCCGTGCAAACTTTTCAAGACTTTCAGGACTTTCATCAATCTCTTTTAGTTTACGTTGATTTTGTTCAATCTCAACTTCATAATGATTTTTCTGTTTTTCTAATTGTTTGATTCTTGATGAAAGTTTGCTTCTGTCCCACAAATTATTCTGATCAAAAAATCCTACCCAAATACCAAATACAACTAAAGTAAGTATGTACTTGTTTTTAAGTACAGCAGGTATTTTTACAACTGGAAATTTCATAGGCACTATTTTATTGTTGAAATTGTTGTATATAACAGAAATAGAGATCGTTATGTGTTATTGTGTTAGTTGTTTCTGTTGTTTTAGACAGAGGCAAAGGTATAAAAAATCAAAGCATCATCAACTCATAAACATATATTAGCTATTCAAAATTAATGTTGAAAAAAATATACTAGTTCAAAATTAGTGACATTTTACTGGCATTGATTTTAATACTTGAACCTGAAATCCCTCTGGGTTTCATTCTTCTTTCAAAAGGCATACTAAACCATCCATTGTTTTCAAACATTAAGCGATCTTTTAATTCTGGAAAATCAATTGATGTAAGGTCCTTTATTTTGTATATCACTGCATTACTATGGTCGTAAGTTAAGGCTACATTTTTTACTTGTTTAAAAGGAATAATTTGTCCTTTTATAAATTCACCTTTATGGTTTGTAAAAACTTTTACTATTGGCGTAAGATTATTGGGTGAAGCCAGGTTAAAGCGTGAATAGGTGGCAAAGTTACCCATACTGTATGCAATAAAGTGGTTCTTATAAATTTCAATGGCTCTGCATACATGTGGACCATGACCAAAAATAATATCAGCTCCAGCATCAATCACTGTATGTGCAAATTCATATACATTACTTCTGTTTTCACCATAAAAAACTTCTTTTTTGCGCGTAATGTGCTGGTGTTTAGATCCTTCAGCCCCTCCGTGGAAAGAAACAATCACAATGTCACATTGCTTTTTTAGTTCGGAAACAATCCTGATAGCATTGGGAATATTATTAATATCTACAGTTCCTGTGTTTGGTGAAAAAGCTGCAAAACCAACTTTTATACCTTTTACAGTTATTGTATCTGTTGGCTTTTCAAGTAATCCTGCCCAGTTTATATTCAACTGATTTAAGTGATATTTTGTAGACTCTAATCCCGCGGAACCAAAATCCCTGATATGGTTATTTGCCAGGTTGAGCAAATCAAATCCTGCTTCTTTAAATAGTGGGGCATATATTTCCGGCATCTTAAAAGCATAACATTTGGTAGTGTCTTTACATTGTTTCACAACCGGACCTTTATCAAGAAAACAACCTTCAAGGTTACCAAAAGTAATATCTGCATCCAATAGAAATGGGATAGCCTCTGAAATATAAGGGCGAGGATCATTGTTGGGAGGGAGATATTCTTTTTTAGGAAAATCTGTACCTAACATCATATCTCCAACACCAATAAATGAAAAATATTCACCATTTGATGTTTGAGCATTTAACGGGTTATAAAAGCAAAAAAGTAATGCCAGAAATAATAAGTTCTTCATAAGGCAAATATAAGAACCGCAACTGTTTATTAAAGCCTGTAATTGATAAATTTTTTGATTATTCAGCCGTGAGTTTTCTTTTAGTTTGGATGCACTATTTAAAGTTTGCTTATTTGCATATGGACATTTCAAACAAATATCTTAATATTGTATAGTACTAAACATATTACGATGCCATATAAAGAACCGAAAATAGAGAAATTATATTATACAATTGGAGAAGTAGCAGATATGTTTAATGTAAATACTTCTTTAATAAGATTCTGGGAAAAAGAGTTTGATATTATAAAACCCCATAAAAATAAAAAAGGGAACAGACTTTTTACTCCAGCCGATGTTGATAATTTCCACCTGATTTTTCATTTGGTTAAAGAAAAAGGAATGACCCTTAAAGGAGCTCAGAAAAAACTTCAGGATAATCATGATGATACGGTAAATAACTTTGAAGTTGTATCAAAGTTAAAAGATATTAAATCAATGCTTCTTGAGATGAAAGAGAGTTTAGGAGCTGATAATGATAGCGAAGTTTAGGATCTGTTGTTTTTTTAGTTAGTTCGTAATTTTAAGCAATTTATATTAATGCAAATAAAACAAATAACTCAAATACTTGAGGAGTTTGCTCCACCAGCACTACAGGAAAGTTATGATAATGCCGGATTAATTATTGGAAATAAGAATGATGAAGTTTCCGGTATATTAATTACGTTGGATGTAACAGAAGAAGTGATTGATGAAGCCATTGAACTTGGATATAATATGATTGTTTCTCATCATCCGGTTTTGATGGGAGGCATAAAAAGGTTCAATGGGAATAATTACACTGAAAGATGTGTTATTAAGGCCATCCAAAACAAAATTGCTATTTATTCCAGTCATACCAATGCAGATAGTGTATTAAGTGGAGTGAACGGGAAAATATGTGAGAAACTTGGTTTAACAAACTGTAAAATACTAGATCCTAAAAATGAGATCCTGTTAAAATTAGTCACATTTGTGCCAGTTGATCATGCTGAAATTGTAAGAAATGCAGTTTTTAAGGCAGGAGCAGGGCATATTGGAAAATATGATTCGTGTAGTTTTAATGTGCAAGGAGATGGAACTTTTAGGGGGAATGAGGGTGCTAACCCGTTTGTAGGTGAGGTTGGCGAACAACATTTGGAAAAAGAGATTAGAGTTGAAACGATTTTTCCTTCTTATTTAAAAGGTAAAGTAATAAATGCACTCATCCAATCTCATCCTTATGAGGAAGTAGCATACGATGTTTATGCGTTAAAAAATCAGTGGGCTGAAGCTGGTTCAGGAATGTATGGAGAGCTGGAAACACCTGAAGATGAAATAATTTTTTTAAAGAGAGTTAAAGAAATATTTGGTTGTGGAAGTGTGAAATTTACCAATAGGTTAAATAAACCCATTAAAAAAGTTGCTGTTTGCGGTGGTTCAGGAAGTTTTTTGTTAGGTAAAGCAAAGGCTGTAGGAGCTGATATTTTTATTAGTGGAGACTTTAAATATCATCAGTTTTTTGATGCAGAAAATGAAATTATAATTGCAGATATTGGGCATTTTGAGAGTGAACAGTTTACTAAAGAAGTTTTTTTTGAGATACTTACAAAAAAAATACCTAATTTTGCGGTTCGTTTATCGAAAGTAAATACAAATCCTATTAAATATTTGTAGCAGAATGGCAACAACAAATAAAAACGCTGAGATGTCTGTAGAAGAGAAATTAAAGGCATTATACGACTTACAAAAAGTGGCAACTGAAGTAGATAAGATTAGAACTCTAAGAGGAGAGTTACCACTTGAGGTGCAGGATTTGGAAGACGAAATTGAAGGTCTTGATACTCGTATTTCCAATTATGAAGGCGAAGTTAAAACTTTAAATGATTCTATAGCAGCTAAGAAAAATGAGATTAAAGAATCTGGAGTTTTAATAAAAAAATATGAAGCTCAGCAAATGAATGTTCGTAATAACCGCGAATTTGATTCTTTATCTAAAGAGATTGAATTTCAAAAACTTGAAATTGAATTAAGCGAAAAAAGAATTAAAGAGTTTACGGCAGAGTTAAGCAATAAGCAAAATGTAATTGATTCATCAAAGCAATTACTTGAAGATAGAAAAGCAGATCTTGTTGCTAAAAAGAAAGAACTTACTGAGATTGTTAATGAAACTCAGGTTGATGAAGAGAAGATGATTGATAAAATAGCTCATATCGAAAGTACAATTGATGAGCGTTTATTAACAGCTTTCAAACGTATCCGTACAAATGCGATTAATGGTTTAGCAGTAGTTACTGTTGAGCGTGATGCTTGTGGTGGTTGTTTTAATAAAATTCCACCTCAAAGACAATTAGATATTAAATCTCGCAAGAAAGTAATCGTTTGTGAATATTGCGGACGTATTCTTGTTGATGATGAAATGGATCAACCAGCTGAATAGTTACTTAATTTTTAACGAGATATTAAGGCTGCTTCATACGAAGTGGCCTTTTATTTTATGAAGAAGTTTTCTTTATATATCTTTATTTCTATTTCCCTTTTACATTGCACATCGAGCTTAATGTCTCAGCAAAATAAGAGTGCAATGGGAGAGGTGAAGCGATATCTTTTTGATTTGGATTTTGTAAAGTCAGACTCTTCTATTCATACCGTTACAAATCAATCGCAAAAAGCATATTTAAAACTCTATCAGGCTTTTATTCAGAATGTTGTAGTACATAATATTAGTTTTGAGGAATATAGTTCTGTTTTTGATCGTTATATAGATATTTTAAAAGACAACAAAAGCAGTAAGTTCTTGAGTTCTCAATTACTGTCAGAGATTTATCTCCAAAAAGGTATTCTTGAGTATCAAAATGAACATTCAATAAGTGCAATATCATACTTTTCGAAAGCTTATAGTTATTGGAAAGATACTGAAGAAATAGATATCGAAAATATTTACAATTTAAAACTAAGTGGTATTTTTAACTTGCTGATTGGAAATTTGCCACATCCATACTCAAAAATGGCAGGATGGATAGGTTTTAGTGGAGATACTAAGAAGGGATTTGATGATTTGAGAAAATATTTAAAACTTCAAGCTACTACTCAGGGTGAGTATTTTGAGGGACTCATTTATTTAGGATTTTCATATCTTAAATTTACCAAAGATGAATCTCAAATTCGCGATTTTATAAAGGAACATTCTTCGACCGATTTGCCAGAGTTTATACAGTCGCTAATGTTACGGTGTGCAAATAAAATTCATCAGCCTCAATTATGTTTTAATATTTTAAATAGAAAAACAAAATATCCTATTCTTATTTATTTGCAGGGAAAATATCTGGTTCAATCTCAATCAAAGTCTGCAGAACTTTATTTAAAGCATTTCTTAAATCTAGAAAAAAGCAATCAGTTTATATCTGATGCTTTTAGATATTTGTCATGGCATTTTCTTTTAAAAGGGGATACGATAAGTTATCAACAATACCAGGAATCTATTCACGTAATGGATGATTATCCAACATCTGAAGATAAGCAGGCAAATTTTGAAAGTTACTTAAGTGTTATACCTAATTTATCATTATTAAAAGCCAGATTGTTATTTGATAAAGGAGATTATGAAAAGGCAAGTATAATTCTATTATCGCAAAAAGAGAATATTAATTCTACAGAAGATTTGATTGAATATCATTATCGCTTAGGAAGGTGTTTTCAGTATTTAAATAAAGAAAATCAAGCGTTATATCAATTTAAGCAAAGTGTTTCTTTAGGAAGAGATAGTAAAAGGTATTTTGCGCCGTATTCCGCTATTTATGCATCAAGGATTTTACTATCTAAAAATGATACTATAAATGCAAAATTTTATCTTCAAAAAGCAGAAGATCTAAATAATGGAGAATACAAGTATTCTATAAAACAGGAATTAGTTGATCTAAATAGTAAGGTCGAGTAATAGTATGTTTTGTAATATTTGAAATTGTATATACAGCTAGAATCAAGGATTTTAGGATCTGAAAAAAATCAATAAGTGTCCAAAAAAATATTTGCATTTAACTGATTTGTTTATTATTTTAGTCATGAAATCCCATGTTAAGGGGATTTGATTTTAAATTAATTAATAACCAAGAACTCTAAACTAGCATTACTTCCAGTAATATACCACAAAGTATTTCTAGTTTGTTTTTAAAAATTTTTATCATGAAAAAGCTACTTTTTATAGTTCCTTTCTTTGTGTGTATTGGTACAAATGCACAGTTAAGTATTGTTAATGTAGATTCAAATTACATCATTGATTTTGAAAACAGTGTAGCCGGTGTTAATAATGGTATATTAGATGCCTCTGGATTTTCTGCAAATCCTCAAACCGGGCAGTTAGATTCCGATGGAATTATTGTAACAGGGTGTTCTGATGGAGATATGAATTTTGGGGATGATAAGGTTGAAGGTGATTTTGCTAGAGGAACATCTATTGGAGGTAAAACAACGGGTGGAATTTATGCTTTTGAAGTAGAAGAAAATAATTATGCATTAGGTATACAGCCTACGGGAGGAGATTTATCAGAAGGAGCCATAATTCTTAAAGTATCAAATAATACAGGTAATGCTATCGCCGAACTATTTGTTAAGTATGATATTTGGACATATAATGATCAAAGTAGAAGTAATAGTTTTAATTTTTTGTATTCAACCGATAATGTAACCTATGTGCCAGTTCCTGAATTGGATTTTTCAACAATAGAGGGAGCTAATGAATCTGTTGTCTGGACTAGGAAAACACAAACAACAAATTTTACTATTCAAGTTTCAGATTCTGAAACTGCTTATTTAAAATGGATAAGTGATGATGTTAGTGGTGATGGATCAAGAGATGAAATTGCTATTGATAATATTCAAATTAAAGCAACATCTGCAGGGAATAATACCGATGTTAGTGTTGAGTTAGATGAAACAGTTAGTATCGCACCTAATCCATGTTTTAACCAACTGACAGTTCAAAAGAAAGATCAGATTAAAAATATCCTAATTTATGATCTCTCAGGAAAACCCATTTTAAGTAAGGAGGATGTTTTTCAGGATAAAGTAGTTCTGTCTACAGAGACTATTGAATCAGGTATTTATATGATAAGGATTACTGATTTAAAAGGAAAAATTGTAGTACGTAAAATTGTTAAGTGTAAATAATAAATTGCATTGTTGTTTGCCCTGTGAAATTTTAAGTTACAGGGCAAAGTTTATTTTTATACATCTACTTTTTTACCAAATTTCACAATAGTAAAATACAGAATTAGAAAGCCAATAATAAACAAACTCCACGTTGGTATTCCAAATGCTCCGGGAATGGTTCCAATGAGTAAAGATACTCCGCCAACAAGTAACGCGTATGGCATTTGTGTTTTAACATGGTTGAGGTGGTTACACGAACTTGCCAGTGAACTTAAAATGGTTGTGTCGGAAATAGGGGAGCAGTGGTCACCCAACACAGAACCGGCTAATACTGTAGAAACAACATTATAAAAAATAGGAAATATTTGATCAGTACTAAATCCGTATTCTACACAAATTTTCCAACATGCAGGTAAAATTAATGGATATATAATAGCCATTGTTCCCCATGATGATCCTGTACTAAAAGCAATAAATCCTGAAAAAATAAAAGCCAATGCAGGTATCCAATGCGGACTTACCTTTACCACTCTTAGTAATTCAGTAATAAATGTGGCAGTATGCATATGCTCTGTAATTAATGCAATACTCCATGCTAATATTAAAATAAGTACAGCATTAAACATCGTTTTAAAACCGTTTACAAGACCTTCCATTGATTCTTTTAAGGTTAGGACTCTTTGGATGGTTGATAGTGCTATTGACGCCAGCACACCAATTAATGAGGACCATATTAAAGCTTTAAAAGAATCTGCATTACCTATTATTACTGAAAGCTTTGAAGTAAAGCTAATATTAGCATTATGCCATATGTTAGAATCCCAACCTGTATATACCAAGCCAATGATAGTCCCTAATACAACCACTATCACAGGAATAAAAGCATTATACCACCGGGCTTTTACATTTTCCAAACTTTCAAATTCACTTAATATTTGTGCTTGTTTTCCAGAATCGTGCGTTTTATGAATACCAATTTTTCTTGCTTTTACTTCCATTTTATACATCGGACCAAAATCACGGTTCTTAATAATTAGTATAAGTACAAAACCTATGGTAAATACAGGATAGAATGAATAAGAAAGAGAGGATAGAAAAATTTGATAAGCCGATTGATCTATGCCTAAATGATTAATTCCTTCGTTGATGTAACTTAGTTCGGCACCAATCCATGTTGTAATAAATGCAATAGATGCAATAGGAGCAGAAGTTGAATCCACAAGATACGATAATTTCTCTCTCGATATTTTTAGTTTATCGGTTACCGGACGCATGGTGTTACCCACAACCAATGTATTAGCATAATCATCAAAAAAGATGATTAATCCCATTAACCAGGTTATAAACTGGCCCGATCTTGGGCTTTTTGCATATTTGGCTAGATGGTATACGATTCCTTTCATACCTCCATTCATTGTAATCAGTGCAACCATACCTCCAATTAGCATTGAAAAGATGATGATGGATAAGTGATCCGGGTTGTTTAATGCCTGCAATGCATAAGTATCAACAACTGCAAATAAACCTTTCCCAAGACTAAGGAAAAAAGAAAATCCTTTGTATTTAAATATAACGGTGGTACCTACCAATAAACCAATGAAAAGTGATGAAAATACCTCTTTGGTAATTAGAGCCATTATAATAGCTATTAAAGGAGGTAGTATTGAGAACCATAGAGGAATAGGATGTGGTTCTGAAGTGCAAATTACTTCATTTTGATATTGTATAATAAGTTGATCACCTTGAGTAAATGAAGTTTCAATAAACTGTTGGTTCTCTATATTAATAATAGGAAGTAGTGTATTATTCTTTAAAGCAATTAAGTTTTCTGTATTTAATCCAGTATTTAGGTTTGTGTTAATTTCAATTTTATATTGAACAGATTCTACCAAAATATCAGGATAAACAACCTCAATTTGTTTGTTTTCTGCATTTGATAAAATAAAAATAAAACATACAGCTATTGTAAAAAAGAGCTTTTTTAGCAGCATAAGTGATTTTTGTAAAAGGTTTACTGCAAATATATATGAAAGTTTATTGAAAAGCTGTAATATATTATACCATTCAGTAATATTCTGGGGGATTTATTTTTTTTCAGAATAATTAATTATTAATTTGTTTTTATAAAACTATTATATGCGGCAATTAGATTTTAATATATTCGATACAAATATACCTATTGTTCAACCAGCAAAAGGTAAAATTCTTATTGCTGAACCCTTCTTAAAAGGTCCTTATTTTGGGCGTTCTATTATTTTGTTAACTGAATTTGGAAAAGAGGGAGCAGTAGGATTTGTATTAAATAAAGCCAGTAATGTATACCCTGATGAAGTAATTGATGATATTCTTTCGTTTAAGGGGGAGTTGTTTATTGGCGGGCCAGTTTCTTCAGATACACTTCATTTTATACATACTTTAGGAGATGTACTTCCGGGCTCGGTTAAAGTAACTGAAGATATTTACTGGGGCGGAAATTTTGATAAATTGAAGGACCTGATCAATAGTGATGTTGCTACATATAAGCAAGTCAAGTTTTTTGCCGGATACTCAGGTTGGTCTCCCGGTCAGCTCGAAAATGAAATTAAGGATAAGTCATGGATTGTTACAGAAATTGATGATAAAACAATCATGAATGAAAATATAGATGATATTTGGGAAAAATCATTAACTAGCTTAGGAGGTGTTTTTAAAACATGGTCTAAATTTCCAAATGATCCTAACCATAATTGATTATACCAAACCAGATTCTCTGTTAAGTATTACCTTCCAATTAAACTTTTTGTAGTGTCTGTATGTTACTATTTGTTGAAGAAAGAAAGTAACGGTATTAAAATGACATTGTTTCACTTTTGAATTTGTTGTATATTGATGTAAATGTTAGATATACAATGAAATATATTTAAATTAAATAATTGAACAAATGCGTTTACAGGTTTAATTTATGTTTTATAACATATTTATATGCAATAAAACACAAATTAATTGCTTTTTTTGCCATGCTTTTTTATGTAAAAAAATGAATACATGAAGGATAATAGAATTCCATTTAAGAGGTTTCATGAGAGAAATGATAGTCTTCTTTCTCAATACGATGATACTTATTTTCAAAGACAACATGCGAAAGGGAAATTAACTGCCAGGGAACGGATAGATTATCTGATGGATAGTGGTAGTTTTAGAGAAATAGATGCTTTTGTTAAGCCTTTAGGAAAAGAGGATGAAAAGAAATATGGCGATGGAGTTATTGTGGGGTATGGTACTATAAATGGTCGACAAGTTTTTATTTTTGCTCAGGACTTTAACTTTATGGGAGGTTCTTTGGGTGTTGTTCATGCTCAAAAGATTATTAAAGTTCAAAAAATGGCTCTAAAGATGGGGCATCCAATAATTGGTCTGATTGATTCTGGCGGAGCCAGAATTCAGGAAGGTGTGGCAAGTTTAGCTGGATATGCTGGAATTTTTATGCAAAATGTAAAGAGTTCCGGAGTGATACCACAGATATCTGTTATTATGGGACCAGCGGCTGGTGGTGCAGTATATTCTCCTGCGCTTACCGATTTTAGATTTATGACAAAGGATACATCTTATATGTTTGTAACTGGTCCTGAGGTTGTAAAGGAAGTGCTGAATGAAAATACAACTTTTGAAGAATTAGGAGGTGCAGAAGTACATGCAACAGAAAGTGGTGTTGCAGATATGATCTTTAGTGATGAGGAACAAACCTTAATGGGGGTTAAAAAATTATTAAGCTATTTGCCATCTAACAACGTAGAGCATCCTCCTGTAAAAACTCTAGAAGATATGGCTCCGAGTAAAACAGAAAAACTTTCCATGTTATTACCGGATGATCCAAATAAGCCATATGATGTAGTAGAGGTTATTAATTTGATTGTTGATAAAGGCTCGTTTTTTGAAATTGCAGAAAATCATGCTCAGAATATTGTAATTGGTTTGGCTCGTTTAAGTAATCAGGTTATAGGCATAGTGGCAAATCAGCCTAAAATTATGGCTGGAACATTAGATATCAATGCATCCAAAAAAGCTGCACGATTTGTTAGATTTTGCGATTCATTTAATATACCAATACTTGTTTTAGAGGATGTTCCGGGATTTATGCCAGGAAAAAGTCAAGAGCAGAATGCCATAATCATGCATGGGGCAAAATTACTTTATGCATTTGCAGAAGCTTCAGTACCTAAAATTACGGTCATCCTTAGGAAAGCGTATGGTGGAGCCTACATCGTTATGAATAGTAAAAACATGGGAGGTGACTTTAATTTTGCATGGCCAACGGCAGAAGTTGCTGTAATGGGACCTGAAGGAGCTGTTAAAATTTTAAATAGAAAAGAATTACTTGAGGCAGATGACCCGGAAGAATTAAAGCGCAAGTTGATTGCTGATTATAAAGAAAATGTGGCCAATCCATATGTTGCTGACGAAAAAGGGTATATCGATGAGGTTATAGACCCTTCCGAAACTAGAGAAGTAGTGATTAATGCTTTTGCCTTATTGGAAAATAAAGTGGAGCAAAGTCCAACCAGAAAGCACGGAAATATTCCGTTATAAGAAGAAATATATCTAAGAGACATAAGATGAGAGGTTTTATGAGCCTGTTCGTCTACAATCTGAAATATTATGAAGATTAATTCAATTTTGATTGCCAATCGAGGTGAAATTGCCATTAGAATAGCTCGAACTGCTAAAGAGATGGGTATAAAAACTTATATGTTTTTGTCGCATCACGAGCCCAATGCATTACATCTTGATTTTGCCGATGAGGTAATAAATGTATCAGACAATACTTATATTAATGTTTATACTAACATTGATAAATTAATAGAAACAGTTTTAGAGTATAAGATCGATGCGATTCATCCAGGGTATGGATTTTTATCAGAAAATCCTTTTCTGCCCAGGGAATGTGAACGTAACAATATTGTTTTTATAGGACCATCCTCAAAGGCTATCGATCAAATGGGAAATAAAGGTATGGCTCGTGATATGGCATTAAAAAGCGGAATTCCCGTTTTGCAAGGTAGCGAAGGTGTTATTACTTCTGTTGAGGAAGCTGAAGAAACGGCAAAAAAAATAGGTTATCCAATTATTCTGAAGGCAGTTGCTGGAGGTGGAGGAAAAGGGATGCGTGTTGTTCGTAAAAAGAGCGAATTGCCGTTGATGTTTAAGTTGGCTACGAATGAAGCAAAATCGCTTTTTGATAATGATTCCATGCTGATAGAAAAATACGTGGAGAATCCCCGACATATTGAGTTTCAGGTGTTGGCTGATAAGCATGGTAATATAGTTCACTTATTCGAAAGAGAATGTAGTATACAGCGTAAACATCAAAAACTTTTGGAAGAAGCACCATCTGCAGCCCTAAATGATGAATTAAGAGCAAAGATTGGTGCTGATGCGGTAAAAATTTGTAAGGCTACCAATTATTATAGTGCAGGTACAGTTGAATTTTTATTGGACGATGATCTGAATCATTATTTTATGGAAATGAATACACGAGTTCAGGTTGAGCATCCCATAACTGAGGAAATTACAGGTGTAGATATTATTGAGCAACAAATTAGAGTAGCTCAGGGTGAAGAGCTTACTTTAACGCAAGAGGATATTACTAAAAATGGTTGGGCAATAGAGTTACGTGTTAATGCAGAAGATGTTCAGGCTGGTTTTGCACCGTCAACAGGTTTGGTGGAGCAAATGGATATCCCTAACAAAAAGTATTTACGTTGTGATTCAGGTTATCAGGAAGGAAAGGTTGTTGTTTCAAGTTTTGACTCTTTGGTTGCAAAACTGATTATTACAGGCAAAACAAGGGGTGATGCCATTAAAAATTGTAGAACAGTATTAAATAGCACTACAATAAAAGGTGTAAAAACAACATTGCCATTTTTTAAGCAAGTGATGCAAACACCTTCCTTTGTAAAGGGAAAATATACTACCTCATTTATCGAAACGGATTTAGAGCAGAACTATTTTCAGGAGGATAATGAACTTATGGCTGCTGCCGTATTAGCAATGAAAGCTTACTTAACAGAGCAGGAAAATATTAATTCTGATGACTTAAGTAGAAAGCAGGTATCGCCTTGGGCCATGAGTAAAAAGATTAAGGGATAGTAATACGGAATAATGTGATGTATGACGCTGTGTAGTAACTCATAAATAGGAATGAAATGAAACTTTTATCTCATATAAAAAAATATACTTTAACAGGTGAAAAGAAGGTAAATATTGCTGTTAAGGATAATGAAATTTATAAGGTTAATAACAGAAAAGCCGACATTGATATTGAGGCCCTTGAAAACGATGAGTACGTAGTTCATTGTAATAAGAACTCACATGTAGGGGAAGTTGTTAGTCTTAAGCAAAATGAAGTTTCAGTTATGATTAATGGTAATACTTATCATTTTACCATTGAAACTGAATATGCAAGTAAAAGAAGGGAAAAGCTCTCGAAAAGTTCCAGCAAAAAGATTGAGAAAGTAAAAGCTCCACTTCCTGGTGAAATTGTTGCAGTTTTAATGTCAGAGGGACAAGAAGTGCATAAAGGGGAGCCGATCATGATTCTTGAGGCAATGAAGATGCAGAATGAAATTGTTAGTCCTATTGGCGGAAAAGTAAAAAGTATCAGTGTTAAGTCTGAAGAAACTGTAATGAAAGATCAGATATTATTTGAAGTGGAACCTGGTAAATAAATAAAATATTTCTTCTCTCTAACTTAATTTTGAGTTAGAGAGAAGTACCACCTTTACTTAATCCATCCGGGTAAGTCTTTATTAAAAGAATATTCAACTATATTGACATTGCTTTTGTATATATCTCTGGCTTCCTTTCCGTATTCAATCAATCTATTGTTGGCTTTTTCGTTCATAAATAAGGCCTCATTTTCAAATGGAGAGACAGGAAGTATATAAAATTCTTTATGGCCATTTATTTTAGGTGTATAAACCCAGGTTAAATAGTAACCAGCATCACTTACAAAGGTTTTATGGTTTGTTTTTGATAATTCAACTTTTACCATAACACCTCCATCTCTGGGGGCAGTTCTTTGGTTTGATACAAAATTACCAAGCGAATAAACAACAAATCCATCTTCAGTATATTTTATAGGTTGAACTACATGGGGGTGCGATCCAATAACAACATCGACACCGTTATTTTTAAATAATTTATTAATCTTTATTTGATTTTGGTTGGGTGAGGTTTGATACTCAAGTCCCCAATGTACAAAGGCTATAATTTTATCAGGATTCAGTTTCCTTGTTTTTTTTATATCGTATTTTATTATTTCTTCATCAATATAGTTTACAACATTTGGAGAGGTCACCGAAATTCCATTTGTACCATAAGTGTAGTTTAAAATGGCCACCTTTATTCCGTTTTTCTCCAGAATTAAAGCGCTTTGATTTTCTTTCTCTAAACTATCTTTAAATGTTCCGGTATGAGGAATATTTAAACTATCCAATACATCTATGGTTCTTTCAAGACCTTGTTTTCTTCGGTCGATACAATGATTATTAGCAGTTACCATAGCATCTATTCCTGCATCTTTCATGGCAATTACTAAAGCATCTGGTGAGCTAAACTGTGGGTATCCTTTGAATGGAGGGCCTGCAAGGGTTACTTCTAGATTAGCAACGGTAAAATCGGCATCATCAAAAATATTGCTCACATATTTAAAGCAACCAGAATAATCATACTTACCTGTATTCTTATTATAGGCACTATTTATCTGGGTATCATGTCCCATTACGTCTCCAACAAAAACAAAGGAAACTGTTGTAGTATCCTGTGCGAAAGTTATATTAAAACATAAGTAAAGTAATGATGTGATTATCAGTTTTTTCATCGCGTTTTGATCTTATTAGAGCATAAATATATATAATTAACTGCTATGAGGAAGAGAATGTTTGGGGCAAAGTATTTATTTTAAAAAAAATACTAAATTGCGCACGGTTTGAACAAATTACTTAATTATTTATATGATTTGTTGTTAGGAGTTTAGAGTAGGAATATTTCGGGGATTTAATATTTGACAATTTTATTTAGTAGTATGTTTTCTTATCAAAATATTGATAAGAAAATGCTTTGTGAGATTATGTGTCGGATTTATTAACCTAAGTTAGATTAAAATTTTATGTCGAACTCAGGCTTATTAGAAAATCCCGAATGTAAAATATAGGATAATGACTTTTGAGAGAACGTTTGATATTTTAAGTCACTTAAAAGAGAATAGCAAAAAGCAAGATATTCTCTGTGCTAAAAAGAATGGAAGTTGGGTAAAGTTTAGTGTGCATGACTATAACCGCAATGCAAGAGATTTTGCAAAGGGACTTATCCAAATGGGGTTTAAAAAAGGAGATAAGATTGCTACAGTTTCCAATAATCGTCCGGAATGGAATTTTGTAGATATGGGCATGAGTATGATAGGTGTTATTCATGTTCCTATATATCCAACAATTAGTGAAGAAGAATTTGCATATATTTTCAATCATTCTGAGGTGAAGATGGTGATTGTATCGGATGCTACTTTGTATAAAAAGATAAAACCAATAGTTGCTCAAATTCAAAATATTAAGCATTTCTATACATTTAACATTATTGATGATGTTCAGAACTGGAACGAAATATCAAAGTTGGGAGAGGAGCATCGCGTAAAATTAAAGTATGAACTCGAGCATAAAAAAGATGAGGTTAGCAGTAATGATGTAGTCTCAATTATTTACACCTCCGGAACTACAGGTATGCCTAAGGGTGTAATGCTTACACATAGTAACTTTTTAAATAATGTTACCGGAGTTTGGGATATGTTTCAGATAGATAGCAATTCACGGGTGTTGAGTTTTTTGCCACTGTGCCATGTATATGAACGCATGGTGAATTATCTTTTTCAGGCTAAAGAGTGTAGTATTTATTATGCCGAAAGCTTGGGCTCTATAGCCTCGGATATGGCAAGTGCAAAGGTGAATGCTTTTGCAACAGTTCCAAGAGTTATTGAGCGTATTTATGATAAAATTGTATCTAAAGGAGAGGATTTGAGTGGATTGAAAAAGATCATTTTCTTTTGGGCAATGCGTTTAGGAGAAAAATATTGCGATGAAAATAACAATAGTTTTATTTATAAACTTAAGTTAAGATTGGCCCGTAAATTGGTTTTTAGTAAGTGGCAACGTTCATTTGGAGGTGAATTAAAGTTTGTTATTTCAGGGGGAGCTGCTCTTCAACCACGATTGAGTAGGTTATTTTTTGCTGCCGGAATTCATTTAATGGAAGGCTATGGTTTAACAGAAACATCACCTGTAATTGCAGCAAATTATTCAATAAAATCTGGTAATTTAAAAATAGGAACAGTAGGTCCTGTATTGAAAAATATTGATGTTAAAATTGACCAGGACGGGGAGATATTAACCAAAGGTTCCTGTGTGATGAAGGGATATTATAAGAATCCTGACTTAACAGCTGAAGTTATTGACGAGGATGGCTGGTTTCATACGGGCGATATTGGTGAATTAGTGGATGGGAAGTTTTTAAAGATTACCGACAGGAAAAAGGAGATGTTTAAAACATCGAGTGGAAAGTACGTAGCACCACAGGCAATAGAAAATATGCTAAAAGAATCTATTTTTATTGAGCAATCGATGGTAGTTGGAGAGAGTGAGAAATTTGCCAGTGCTTTGATTTCTCCAAACTTCGATTATTTGCACATGTGGGCTCATGATCATAAAATACATTTTAGAGATAATAAAGAACTGGTTACAGATAAAAAGATTCTGAAAATCTATCAGAAAGAAGTTGGAAAAATAAATAAATTATTGGGGCAGCATGAGCAAATTAAGCGGTTTAGAATTGTATGTGAACCATGGTCTGCTCCGGGAGGAGAGTTGTCTGCTACCCTAAAACTAAAGCGACGTGTATTGTATGTAAAATATGCCGATATTCTTAGGGATATCTACTCCTATGAATTAGGTCAGGATAATAAAGGTTCAATTAGTTTTAACAGAGATAATTAAATGATTGGTTAATTGAAGCAATTTTAAAACGATATATTAAAAAAAGCCAGCTTATAAAATCCATAAGCCGGCTTTTCTTATTTATATTTCAAAAATTACCTAATAACCCGAGTTCGATATAAAATTATTGGCTCAGACCGCTTATAAATAAAGAGTTTCAATGAATATTTGTGAAGTCATAGCGGGCTATGTCAAATAAATATGAAGAAGAAAATCGTTGTTTATATGTGGCTTTCTATTAAAATACTAATCTACTTCGTTAAATTCTTCTACCATAGCTCGCTATGCAAAAAGAATTTGTCTTGTATATCAGCATTTTAATAAAATCTGAGCTCTTTAATTTTAATCGAAATCGGGTTAATACTTACTCTTCCAAAAATGGATATTTAAAATCTTTAGCAGGTACAAAAGTTTCTTTAATAGTACGTGGACTAACCCATCTCATAAGGTTAATAGCAGAACCTGCTTTATCATTAGTACCAGATCCTCTTGAACCACCAAATGGTTGTTGTCCAACAACAGCACCAGTCGGTTTATCATTGATATAGAAGTTACCAGCAGTATGTGTTAATCTTTTAGTTAACATTTCAGCGGCGTATCTGTCTTGTGAAAAGATAGCACCGGTTAATGCATACATCGAAGTGTTGTCTAAAATATCTAAAGTAGCATCTAGTTCTGCATCTTTATAAACATATAAAGTAACAACAGGCCCAAACAACTCTTCTTCCATAGTTGCATACTTAGGATTAGTGGTTTGAATGATTGTTGGATCAATAAAATAACCTACAGATTTATCATAATTTCCACCAAAAATTACTTCAGCTTCTTTACTTTCCTTAGCATCATCAATCGCTTTTGATAATTTATTGAAAGAATCTTCATCAATAACTGCATTTACAAAGTTTGAGAAGTCTTCAGGAGTACCTAATTTAACTTCTGCCATTTGAGCGCCTAAATAGCCTTTAATTGCCGCCCAACGACTTTCTGGAACGTAAACACGTGAAGCTGCAGAACATTTTTGTCCCTGATATTCAAATCCGCCTCGTACAATTGCAGTAGCAACAGCTTGAGCATCGCACGATTTGTGTGCAAAAATATAATCTTTACCTCCTGTTTCTCCAACAATTCGAGGATATGTTTTGTATTTATGAATGTTTTCACCAATCGTTTTCCACATGCTTTGGAATACAGCAGTAGAACCAGTAAAGTGAATACCAGTAAACTCTGGGTGCTCAAAAATTACTTTAGCCGCAACAGGACCAGAAGCATAAACAAGGTTAATAACACCATCAGGTAAACCAGCTTCTTTAAAAAGTTGCATAATAATATTTGCAGAATAAACAGCAGTTTTAGATGGTTTCCAAACTACAGTGTTACCCATTAAAGCTGGGGCTGAAGGTAAGTTTCCAGCAATAGATGTAAAGTTGAAAGGAGTTAAGGCAAAAACAAAACCTTCTAATGGTCTATATTCAACACGATCCCAAATACCCGGAGCAGACTCTGGTTGATCAGCATAGATTTCTGTCATGTACTGAACATTGAATCTTAAAAAGTCGGCAAACTCACAAGCTGCATCAATCTCTGCCTGAAAAGCATTTTTAGATTGACCTAACATGGTAGCCGCATTAATTTTCTGACGGTAAGGACCAGCAAGTAGATCAGCCGCTTTTAAAAATATTGAAGCTCTGTGTTCCCAGCTTAACGCTTCCCATTGTGGTTTAGCTTTAAGAGCTGCATCAATAGCTTGATAAACGTGAGTTTCATCACCCTGGTGGTAATAACCTAAGCAATGCTTGATATCGTGAGGTGGATGTATCGACTTTTTATCACCAGTTCTTACTTCTTCTCCTCCAATATACATCGGAATATCTACCTCCACTTCTCTAAAGGCTTTAACTTGTGCTTTTAGTTCTTCTCGTTCAGATGAACCTGGAGCATATGATAATACAGGTTCATTTTTTGCTTTGGGTACGTTAAATATTCCTTTTGGCATAATTGTAAATTTTAATGTTTTTTATATCAAGATGTATTACTTGCAAATTCATAAACAAATTTACAATTGAACAGGTGGTTTTTAAATGAATTATATCAGGGTTCAACCATGATTCTAATCAGGGTTATAAGTAAAAAGTTGGATTATAGTTAAAACTATAACAAGCAGATAATTTTAACTTATAAATTTTAACAAATGTAGGTGTTGTAACTTATGTAATATTAATAATAGAGGTGAGCTTAATTGGAGACGGTGAAGGTTGAGAGGTAGTGATAAATTAAAAAACAAATCAGATAATAACAATGCGCTATTATCTGATTTGACATATTATTATAGTGTTTTATTCAGGAAAGTAAATTAATTCATTAAGACGCATTGCTTCATCTGCACCCCAATAAGTGTATTTGTATGTAGAAGTAGTATGAGATCCTGTATATTCACCAGCATACACCTCAATAGTAATTTCAGCTTCTTCTCCTACAGCAGGAGCATCTGCAAACCATTTAATTTTCATTTGAGTTTGACCGTATGTGTATAGTCCGGTACCATCCTCATTAAATGTGTAGGAATAATAAATGTTGTTTACGGTATTTTCCCATACACCAACAAGTTCAGATATAGAAGAAACCGTTGTAATAGTGGAAAATCCCTCACCTATTACTTTGCCAGTAGTTGAAAAAGCAGAAACTTTTATTTTATACGTTGTTCCGGCCAATAAATCTTTAACTTCATAATTTAAATCCTCTGTAGATTCAATGTATTCGTAATCGTCATTATTGGTTGCCAGTTCAATATCGTAACCTAGTGCCCCACTAACCTCGGTAAAATTAATAGTAGTACTAAAATTACCCGATGTTTCCTGGCTGATAATAATTTCCTTAATATTATCATCATTATCATCAGAACATGCTGTGGCTAAAAGCGAAATTGCAATTGTAAATAAAAATAGTAATTTTTTCATTGTTAATTTTTAATTATTAATAACGCTGTAATTACGTAATATATATTATAAGGTTACATAAAATTGAGGTAATCTTTGTTCAATATAAGCATTGGGTAAGCAATGCTTTGATTTATTGTTATTTTTAGGTAACATTGAAACTAAATCAAGGACCATAATTATTTTAAGGTTTTGTTACATAGACTACAACAAAGCCAAGGGAAGTTTTATATTGGCTTAAATTGTCATAAATCATCGTTTCTATTCAACTTTTTTATAAACAAACTAAGTAAAGCTATGAGTAAACCATTAAAACTACTTTTAACACTACTGTAAATATATGCTAGTGCAAATGCGCAAACGCAATGGAATGAATCTTATACCAGATATTTAAATCCACTTAGCACAACCGCAGTAAACGGTAATTCGGATGCTGATTTAAAAAGCCTTGGAAACTTAATTGCCGATATACAGATTATAGGATTGGGCGAAGCTGCTCATTGTTGCAAAGAATTTTATACTTCAAAATTTAGAATTATTAAATATTTAGCGGAGCAACATCACTACAGAATTTTTGTAATAGAAGATGGTTACACTTCATCGTTGAATATTAATAAGTTTATTCAAGGAGCCGATACTACGGATATTTATAAATTAATATCAAGAAATTGGATGGGCGCATTGCGAACCCAGGAAGTTATTGATATGCTTTTGTGGATGAAAAAATTTAATGCAAACAGACCTGCTATCGATAGAATTAAAGTTTATGGTTGGGATATGAAATGGTATACTACTCCGGCCCAATATTTTTTAGAGGAGTTAAAAAAAAGTAATCAGTTAACACCAGAACTTGAGCATACATTAAACTTTTTGTGCAATCATCGTAAATCAGATAAGTTGCAACGTAAAAATAAAGTGGCGGTTAGCCAATTAATCAATCAATTAAAAATTATAAGTGAATCAAATCATAATAAAGTTTTTGATTTTAACATAGCAATTCTTGAACAGAGTTTGCGTTATGTGCAGATAAACAATACTGTATTAAGTACAATGTATCATGATGAAATGATGGCTGAAAACTGCAAAAGAATATTTGAAAATGAGGGTAAACAAAAAATGATGGTATGGGCACATAATCAACATATAGCCAGTCATTCAGATGTAAGTAAAAAAAATCCTATGGGTTATCATTTAAAGAAGTTTTTTGGCGACGCCTATTACTCTTTGGGTTTTAGCCTTTATACAGGTAATGTATGGGGGTATAATCTCGTAGTTAAAAAAAGTGATGTTTGCGAATTAGGATTACCTAAAGATGATTGTGTTGATAACTTGTTTGCTGATGCGCCCTATTCAAATTTCTACGTAAGTACATCCAATAGCAATTTTCCTGCTGTTTTAAATGAGGTATTTAATAAACAATCCTGGTCGCGACGATTTGCTTATTTTGTTAACGATACAAATTCAAAAATAAACTATCGTAGATGCGTGCTCTCACAAAGTTTTGATGCTTTACTATTTATACGTAATATACATGCAGCTGAAATGTTACCCTATACACCATAATAAAGTATAAAAATGATTGGTATGTATAATACTTCAGACAGATAAATAAAATCCCGTGCATAAATCTGTATGGTGCTCTTTTAATAAAAATGACCTTTACATAAACCAGCAAAGGTCATTTTTGTTAAAAGTTAACGTTTGCAGATATCTACACGAACCTATTTTTAAAAAGTTATCATTTGCAGGTAGCTGTAAGAGTAACCTTATGAAAAAATAAGGTTTGCATTAACCTGCAAACAGTATTTTATAATTTTTTTGAGTTTTGCAGATGTCTGCACGATAGTAAATTGCATTTTTTTTCATTGTGTTTAATGGTTGATATCTCAATCTTGAACAGGGATGTGTAAAAGTCAATAGCTATTTGTGTGTTATACAGCATTTTTAGAGAGTGTGGTGTTCAAATTTATTTTAATTACATTGCATCGCGTTATTAAAAATATAACATAATTTAAATCTTATACTAAACATTAAACTATGATCAAAAAGGTTATTGCACATAGCCGTACTACAGAAATAGCTGCTGTTTGTACCCGAATTATTGCTGCTTTTGAAAGTTCAAATTATCTGGCTGACGATAATTTAGTAACAATTCTTTCTCAACTTAAGCCATTATCAGTAAAACTTAACGAAGCGGTTAAACGCACAAAGAGTGAATCAGAACTAGAAGATAAAGATCATTTGCGCGATGATGCTGTTCGCAGCTACTACTATTTAATTAGTGGTTTAGCACACCATCCTGATGCTACAATAAAAAATGCTGCACAAATGCTTTTAGCTGTTTTTAATAACTATGGTTTAGATATTATTACAAGCAGTTATGGAATAGAAACTTCGTTGATTAACTCACTGTTGGTAGACTTAAATAAAACAGAAAATATTGAGAATATTAATCATTTGCAAGGAGTGGCAGAATGTATTGAAAACATAAAGGCAACACAAAATGATTTTGAAACTTCCTATTTGAATAATGAAAAGGAAAAAGCAAAAAATATAGAGCTGGAATCTGCGTCGCAAATAAAAAAGGAAGCAGTACATGTTATAAATGGAGTGTTAGTTCCCTATTTAAAAGGAATGTTAGCTGTAAATAAAGAGGCTTTTGGTGATTTTGCACAAGTAATAGCTCAAATAATATCTAACAATAATTTTGGCGTAAAAAAAAGGTCTAAAAACGAAATGCCTAAAGAGGTATTTTCAGAATGATACTTTAGAATGGTAAATTGGGTTCAAAAAGGCTCTGGAGAGATATATTCCGGGGCCTTTTTTCTATTAATATCCATTCTGTAATATGATTTTAAGTATGATCATAAAATGTGGTTGTTTAGCTATAGATCTTTTACCTTTAAAATTAACGCTCTAATCTAAGGCTTAACAGAATTTTTCTGAGCTGCACCAATTAATCTGTCGTAATGATCACTGATATTTCTGTAGTATACTAAAAATAAATAATCGTTCTCTGTTTGACTGTAGGAGCCTTCAATGAAACCCACTGTTGCTTTTTCTAACTGATTTGGTTTAAATGCATACATGTAATTATAAAATCCCTGTTTGAGCAAAACTGTTTTTTCATAACGTTTAAAATCCGGATTGTACCTCATTTTACTTTCGTTGTTTAATTTCCAGTTAGAAAGTCCTCCCAAAATAAAAATGTCACCACCGGCATAAGGTTCTGTTCTGGGGAAATAGAAATGAACCATAACATATTCTGCTTCGGTATCAGGGGCTCTATTTTCTCTGGTTTCAATCACATACCTACCATTAAAATCATTCTGAAAAAAGTAGCTTTTATTATTTCGTGGAGATGATGGTTTTAAATCCAGGTGATAAAACGGTTCATGAAATTGAATATCATAAATACCTTCTACTTTAAAATCATAAGTTCTTAAATCGAGCCATCTGAACTCGTTACCTCCTTCAAATACTATTTCTCTGTTGTAATTATACACTAACTCGTTGGGTTTAATAAACTGAGGTTTAATATTGTGTATGGCATTATCCATCCTGTGATTCTGAAACACGCTTACCTTAACTTCATCCAACGGATTTGAAATATCGAAATTATCATAACGAATTGTGAAATTAATATCTTGCTGTTCTCGTAATACTGCTGCATTCATGGCGTATCTTATTTCTGCATTAACCTGAACACGTTGTTCTACTACCATAAACCTCTGAATCAATACAGGTTCATCGCTGTTAAAGTCTTCGTAAACCTTAATTATATAATTGCCGCTGTAGTTCAGGTTTATATCCTCATTGGGTATTTTAAGATTGTAATGTACGTAGTCAACAGTTGTATTAAACGAAAAATGATAATCTAAAATTGGATTTTGATTGATACCAACCAGATACTCTTGTTCGCTAATGTTAGATGGATTCCAATCTCTATCGCAATGCAAAATGGAATAGTAGTAATTTTTAGAATCCTTTGTCAAATCATCAAATGACAATTCAATTTTTTCATCCGTGTTTAAACTGATCATGGGGTACGATAATGGCCAACCTTCTTTATGACACATTACAGTATGTATTGAATTATTAATGATTTGGTTTTCGTAGGATTGGGCATTAGAAAATTGCGAAAAACATGCAATTAGTATAAGAATATAGGTGAAATTGTTAAACATGCTACCTTTAGTTTTATGCGAATTTAATTATTATTAGTATGCCTTAGTTGTCAATTAATTATTATTTAACGATTTTTTTCTTTATTAGGTGCCTATTCGTAAGGTTTAGTTATAATTTATTGTATTTTTGCAGAAAAATTTTTTAAAAACTTTTTATCAAACATGTCAGACGTAATCAAAATAAAAAGAGGTCTTGATATTCGGTTAAAGGGCAAAGCGGAAAAAGTTTTCGGAAGCGCCGATATGCCAGAACTCTTTGCGATCAAACCAGCGGATTTTCCTGGGTTGGTTCCTAAGTTGACTGTTAAGCCTGGTGATAAAGTTAAAGCCGGATCGGTTTTGTTTTTCGACAAATATCGTACCGACATTAAATTTGTTTCTCCTGTTAGTGGAGAAGTTCAGGTTGTTAACCGTGGAGAGCGAAGACGAATATTAGAGGTAGTGGTTAAAAGTGATAACCAGAATGAAGCTGAAGATTTTGGAAAAATTGAAGTTTCAAGTGCAACAAAAGAAGAAGTAACAGAAAAACTTCTTGCTGCAGGTTTATGGCCATTTGTTCGCCAACGTCCTTACAACGTGGTAGCAAATCCAGCAGATACACCTAAAGCAATTTTTATTTCTGCATTTGATTCATCTCCTTTAGCTCCTGATTATGACTTTGTTGTATCTGGGTTAGAGAAGGAATTTCAGTCAGGTATTGATGCATTGAATAAACTTACTGAAGGTGGAATTCACATTGGTGTAAACAACGAGTCTGCATCAAAAGTGTTTATGTCATTAAAAGGAGTTACTACTCATACTTTTACTGGCCCACACCCTGCGGGTAATGTAGGAATTCAGATTCATCATGTATCTCCAATTAATAAAGGAGAAACCTACTGGACTATTCAACCACAAGAAGTTATTTCCATCGGAAAATTAGTTCTTAATGGAGTTTATGATGCGTCAAGAATTATTGCTGTTACAGGTTCTGAAGTAAAAAACAAAAGCTATGTCAAAACTAAGGTAGGTGCTAACATCAAACCTTATGTTGAAAACAATGTTGAGGACGGAAGTCTGCGTTACATCAGTGGTAATGTTTTATCTGGTGATAAAATCAGTAAAGATGGTTATTTAGGTAGTTATCATTCTCAAATTACTGTTATCCCTGAAGGTGATTCACATGAATTTATGGGATGGGCTGCACCAGGATTAAAGAAATTTAGTGTTTCTAAATCATTCTTCTCATGGTTATGTCCTAAAAAGGAATATGCACTAAACGCTAACCTTAACGGAGGTCCAAGAGCAATTATTATGTCAGGTCAGTACGATAAAGTATTGCCAATGGATATTTTACCTGAACATTTAGTAAAAGCTATTATCACAGAAGATATCGACAAAATGGAACAGCTTGGAATTTATGAAGTGGCAGAAGAAGATATGGCACTTTGTGAATTTGTATGTACATCAAAACTTGAGGTTCAAAGTATCCTTCGTAAAGGTATTGATGTAATGATTAAGGAGATGAGCTAATCCGTTTAATCAATTAGTAAATATTAAAAATATAATAAATTGAAAGCATTAAGACAATATTTGGATAAAATCAAACCCAACTTTGAAAAAGGTGGAAAGTTTGAAAAATTGCACTCAACATTTGATGCTTTTGAGACCTTTTTATTTACTCCAAAAACCACTTCTAAAACAGGAGTACATATTCACGATGCCATTGATTCAAAAAGAACAATGTCTGTTGTGGTAATGGCTTTAATTCCTGCTTTATTATTTGGTATTTGGAATACAGGATATCAACATTTCTTAGCTCTAGGGCAAGAAGGTGCTGATTTTTGGCAAATGATAGGTTATGGTGCTTTAAAAGTGCTTCCTATTGTTGTTGTATCCTATGTAGTGGGTCTTGGCATTGAGTTTATGTTTGCTCAAATGAAAGGTCACGAAGTGGCTGAGGGATTTCTTGTTTCAGGGATGTTAATTCCTTTAGTTTTACCAGCAGATGTACCATTGTGGATGGTAGCTGTAGCAACTGCATTTGCGGTTGTAATTGGTAAAGAAGTTTTTGGAGGTACCGGTATGAATATCTGGAACCCAGCTTTAGTTGCAAGGGCTTTCTTATTCTTTGCATATCCTTCAAAAATGTCTGGAGATTTAATTTGGGTTTCCGGATTATCAAAAGGTGAAGGTATCGTTGATGGATTTTCAGGAGCAACTCCTCTAGGTAATGTAATTACCGGAAAGCTGGATTTATTACCATCTACTTTACAAAGTTTTATTGGTACTATTCCAGGATCAATTGGTGAAACAAGTACATTGGCTATTTTAATAGGTGCAGTTATTTTAATTGCAACAGGTATTGCAAGCTGGAAAATCATGTTAAGTGTATTTGCAGGTGGTTATTTAATGGCATTAGGTTTTAATGCAATTGGTACTACTGATGCAATGAATGTTGATGCGATTCAACAATTATGCTTAGGTGGATTTGCATTTGGTGCTGTATTTATGGCAACAGACCCTGTATCAGGATCACGTACAGAATCAGGAAAATATATATATGGATTTTTAATTGGTGTATTTGCCATTATGATTCGTGTATTTAATCCTGCTTATCCTGAAGGTGTGATGTTAGCTATATTATTAATGAACACTTTTGCTCCATTGATTGATCATGTAATTGTTCAACAAAATATTAAACGCCGTTTAAAAAGAGTTAAAGTAAACGCTTAATAAATTAGAAAAATGGACAAACAAGGAAATACATATACATTTCTGTATGCATCAATCTTGGTAATTGTTGTAGCTGCTTTATTGGCTTTTATTTCTGTATCGTTAAAACCGATTCAAAATAAAAACGTGGAGATCGCTAAAAAAATCGATATACTTAAGTCGGTTGGTATTGCTAGTGATGCAAGTACTGCAGAAAAACTATACGATAGTCACATTGGTGCAAACACTAAAGTGATTAATTTTGAAGGACAGGAAATCGAAGGAAGTGCTTTTGATGTAGATTTAAGTAAAGAAGTTCGTAAGACTCCTGAAGAGCGTAGCTATCCACTTTATATTTGTAAGTTGGATAATGGAGAAGAAAAAATTATTATTCCTCTAAGAGGAACTGGATTATGGGGACCTATCTGGGGTTACATTTCCCTTAATGGAGATAAAAAGACTGTTTTTGGTGCAACATTTGATCATAAAGGAGAAACTCCTGGATTAGGTGCTGAAATATCTAAAGACTTTTTCCAAACTCCATTTAAAGGAAAAACAATTTACAGCGAAACCGGAGATTTTACTTCTATCGAAGTTGTTAAAGGTGGAGGTACTGAAAATAATCCTCATGCAGTTGATGCAATTTCTGGTGGTACTATTACCAGTAAAGGTGTTTCTGCTATGTTAGAAGATTGCCTTAAAGGGTATGATAAGTATTTAAAAAATTAAACGGTTAAAAAATGAGCGACAAAGAACCTTTGTTTTCAGCAAAAAACCGAAAACTTATAACTAATCCGTTAAATGCGCAAAACCCAATTACCATTCAGGTATTAGGTATTTGTTCTGCATTAGCGGTTACGGCAAAATTAGAGCCGGCAATTGTAATGTCTATTTCGGTAATGTTTGTATTGGTATTTTCCAATTTATTAATATCTCTTTTGCGTAACACTATTCCTGCCAGAATTCGTATCATTGTTCAGTTGGTGATAGTAGCCGCACTTGTAATTATCGTAGACCAGATTCTTCAGGCTTTTGCTTATGAAGTAAGTAAGCAGCTTTCTGTATTTGTAGGATTAATTATTACGAACTGTATTATCATGGGACGTTTAGAAGCATTTGCTTTAGGTAATAAACCTTGGCAATCAGCTTTAGATGGTGTAGGTAATGCTGCAGGTTATGGTATCATATTAGTTATTGTAGCTTTCTTTCGCGAACTTTTAGGTGCAGGTACACTTACTTTGCCAGGATTAGGAACATTAACTATTATTCCAGAAGCAGTTTATGATTTTGGATATCAAAATAATGGTTTAATGATTTTGCCTCCAATGGCATTGATCACTGTAGCTGTTATTATCTGGGTTCAGCGTTCACGTAATAAAGATTTGATTGAATCTTAATTTATTAACAGGAAAAATTAATTTCAATGGAAAATATAATTAATATATTCATCAAGTCTATCTTTATCGATAACATGGTATTTGCTTACTTCTTAGGTATGTGTTCATACCTGGCAGTATCAAAAACTGTAAAAACATCGTTTGGACTTGGTTTAGCAGTAGTATTTGTACTATTAATTACTGTTCCTGCAGATTACCTTTTGAATGAGTACGTGTTAAAAGCAGGTGCACTTTCATGGTTAGGAGAAAGCTTTGCAGATGTAGACTTAAGCTTCTTAAGTTTTATCATGTTTATCGCAGTAATTGCTTCTATGGTACAATTAGTAGAAATGATTGTAGAAAAATTTGCTCCGGCATTATATAGTTCTCTAGGTATTTTCTTACCACTTATCGCAGTAAACTGTGCTATTCTTGGAGGATCATTATTTATGCAAGAGCGTCAGTATGCTTCTTTAGCTGAAGCAACTTCTTTCGGGTTAGGTTCTGGAATTGGTTGGTTACTTGCTATAGTTGGTATTGCTGCGATTCGTGAAAAATTAAAATATTCGGATATTCCAGCTCCTTTACGTGGATTAGGTATCACTTTTATCGTTACAGGTTTAATGGGTATTGCGTTTATGAGTTTTATGGGTATTCAACTTTAAAAGTAAGAAAACAGATATACTATGATATTTTTAGCAAGTCAGGGTGCAGTAATCACTACCAGTGTAGTAGTTTTCTTACTAGTTATCCTACTGTTGGTGTCAATACTTTTATGGGTAAAACAAAAGTTAACACCGGCAGGAACCGTTACTATAGACATTAATGAAGGGGAAAAAGCTTTAGAAGTAGCTCCTGGACAAACATTATTGTCTGCATTAGGAAATAATAAGATTTTCCTTCCTTCAGCTTGTGGAGGTGGTGGTACTTGTGCCATGTGCCGTTGTCAGGTTAACGAAGGAGCAGGATCTATTTTACCAACAGAAACTGGTTATTTTACTCGTAAAGAGCAAGCAAATAATTGGCGTTTGGCTTGTCAGGTAAAAGTGAAAGAAGATCTTAAAATGCATATTCCACAAGAGATTCTTGGTATTAAGAAATGGGAATGTACTGTTGTTTCAAACAACAATGTTGCTACTTATATTAAAGAGTTTGTGGTTAAATTACCTGAAGGAGAAACGTTAGACTTTAAATCAGGTGGATATATTCAGATTGACGTACCTAAAATCACTGTTGATTTCAAGGATATGGAAATTGGAGAAGAATATAGAGAAGAATATAAGAAGTTTGGAATCTTTGATCTTAAAATGGTTAATCCAGAAGAAACTTTCCGTGCTTACTCTATGGCTAACCACCCGGCAGAAGGTAACATCGTAATGTTAAACATTCGTATTGCTACACCTCCATTTGATAGAGTGAACGGAGGATTTATGAAAGTGAATCCAGGAGTTTGTTCTTCATATATTTTCTCTCGTAAACCAGGTGATAAGGTAACTGTTTCCGGACCATATGGAGAATTCTTCATTAAGGACACAGAAAGAGAAATGATGTTTATTGGCGGTGGAGCAGGTATGGCTCCAATGCGTTCACATATCTTCCATATGTTCCATACTGTGAAAACAGGTCGTAAAGCTACTTTTTGGTATGGTGCTCGTTCTAAGAAAGAAATTTTCTACCAAGATCAATTTGAAGCTATCGAAAAACTATTTCCTAATTTCTCATTCCATATTGCGTTAAGTGATCCTCAACCAGAGGATAACTGGGAAGGTTCAACAGGATTTATTCACCAGGTGATTCATGATGAGTATTTGGTGAATCATGAAGAACCTGAAGATATTGAGTATTATCTTTGTGGACCTCCAATGATGAATGATGCAATTAATAAAATGCTTTATGATTTAGGTGTACCTGATGAAATGATTGCATATGATGATTTTGGATCTTAATCTAAATGAAACTTATTTTCAGACAATTGTCTGAAACGATAAAAAGGCTCCTTTAAGGAGCCTTTTTTTATTATAGATTAGCAACATGCTTCTCGATTTTTTATACTTTCGTTAATCACTTTACGATATAAAATCTATACATCCTTTATATGATGATGAAGAAGAAGCATCTTTTACGAAATGTTATAATTATAATTGGCGGATTTATTTTATTGTTGGTTATTCTTGCCGAAATCTTTAAAAATGATATTGTAAAGCTTGCCATTCAGCGTGGAGCAAAGACTTTTGATGTTCCTCTTAGTGTAGGAAATGTAGATTTTAGTCTAATTTATCGTTTCCCTCTGGCAACTATTGAGTTTGAAGATTTAATTATGACTTCAGAAATAGGGATAAATGACTCTGTTGCTATTGTTCCTGACACATTAGCAAGAATTAAGAATTTATATGCATCAGTTGATCTTTGGGAATTAATTGGGGGTAATATCTATGTGAAAAAGATAGATATTGAAGATGCTGATTTTAAATATTTAGTGGATTCTATCGGTAAAACCAACTTTGATTTTTTATTTGAAGTAGATGCTGATGCTACTCAAACTGATCAAGCAGATACCACAGTTATTCAAGGTGTTTATTCATTAGAAAAACTCACACTAACAGATATTAATATTGAGTATTACGATGACTTTATGAAGTTTAAAACTTCATTGGCTATTCCTGAAGTAACAGTTAAAGGTGAAGTAAAACCTGAAGGTTTTTTAGCGCATACAGAAGGTGAAGTTTTAGTAAAGTCTATAGAATATGATGATTTTCAATTAGAAGATCTTCAAAAAAGCAGATTGCTTTTTGATGTAAGTGCTATGAATGATACTCTGAATGTTTCAAACTTTACTTTCGATGCTGCTGGAGCTGTATTTAAGGGGAAAGGTTTTGTAATTCAGGGCGATAGTTTGTATCAAAACTTGTCTGTTTCAGGAAAGGATATAGATTTAGCCAAAAGTTTTAGATTCTTACCAGAAAAGATTAAAAACGACTTAGCCTTAAAAAATATAGAGGGTATTCTTAATATATCCGGATCCACTCAAGGTTATCTTAGTCCTAAAACCCTTCCTCAGTATGATTTTACCATTGATTTAAATCAAGGAAAAGTACTGTATGATGTTTATCCTGCAGTTAAAAATGTTGAGTTATCGGTTGATTTGGTTAATGGATATGCTTCACGCTTAGAATCAGCTTCAGTTAATGTTAAAAAATTCCATGCAGAAACTGATCATAGTACAGTAGACGTATGTGCATTGGTTCAAAATTTTCAGCATGTACAATATGATTTAGTTGCAGATGTAAGCACTAATTTGAATGAGGTTAAACCATACATCCCAGATTCTCTAATAAAAAATATGGATGGTTTGGTTTCTGTTAATGTTTCAACATCAGGAGTTTTACCCGATTCTATCAACGAAGCTTTTTATGATTATGCTTTAAACCGAACAAAGCTTAATGTAAATCTTAGTGGAGTTAGTCTTAAAATGGATTCCTTACCATCTATTGAAGCGCTGAGTGGAAACTTGGCATATGCACCCGGAAATGTAAAAATGAAGGGTTTAAAGGTTAAAGTTCCGGATTATAAGGTTAACCTTACCAATGGGATTTTTAAGAGCTCATTTAAGGGTAATTTGACCAATTATAAGAATCTATCAGTGAAAGTAGATAGTTTATTGTTGGCTTTAGATCAACAAACCTACTTTTCTGCTACTGGAAAAATTGAAGGATTAGACCAGGTTAAGTATCAGTTGAAATCAAATATTCAACTTGATATGCATGAAATATATTCTATGTTGCCCGATTCACTGGCAAATTATATGAGTGGTTTGGTTACTGCTCAAATTAATTCAGAAGGAGATTTTAAGATGGATTCTATAGCTACTGAGGCTATGGCTTTGTTGTTTAATAAATCAGACTTTAAAGTAAAAGCACAGGATGTGGCAGTTCACATGAAAGATACCATAATCAATGTAAATGCTCTAAATGGATTAATTGCTTACCGTGATGATTCTGTGTTTGTAAATCAATTATCAGGAAGTTATTCCGGATTGGATTTTACTGCTGATTCAACGTACATCAGTAAGGTTTATAGTGCTGCCGTTTTAAATCAACCAGAAGAAATGCATGTGTTTGGTAATTTTACTGCAGGGGATTTTGATTATGCTTTAATAGAGAGCATATTAAATGATACAGATACAGTACCTATGCCTGAAGAGGAAATGAAGGCATTGATGGAAGAAAAAAAGAATGAAGAGCCTTACGAAATGAAGTTTACTTATAAAGTAAATGGCAATGTAAATGTAAGAAGTTTCAAATATGGAGATGTTTTTGCCGAGAATATTGATTCTAAATTTTTGGCAGATATAAGTAAAGGAACTTATGTGGCCGAAGATCTGGATTGTGATGTGTTTGGAGGAGGAATTAAAGGTGGACTGAGATATACTATGACTGATGTACCTACAGATACCGTTTTAAGGGATGTGTTGGAGTTCAGGTTAAGTGCCGACAGTATTGATGTATCCCGAATGATTGATGATTTACAAGTCTATTTGTCAGACTATGATATTACCAAGGAAAATGTTCAGGGTTTATTATCTTCAAAAATGGATGGTAGAATTGTTTTATTGAATTATGAACCAGCATTGGATTCTATTATGATGTCAGGCGATTTAAAACTAGAAAATGGAGCATTGATTGATATTAAAGCAATAACTGATTTAAAGGATATTCCAGGCAATAATATTCCCAACCTCGATAATATGCGCTTTTATACTTTAACAAGTAATTTGTTTATTTATCGCAATAAAATCTTTATTCCTAAAACTGATATATTTTCTAACTCATTAGAGGCATCATTTTTGGGTATGTATAGTTTTAATGGAGAATATGATTTTCACGTTAGAGCATTGTTAGGTCAGATTCTTGCCGGTAAAGTTAAAAAGCGATCTAAAGAAGAATTGGAAAGTGGATTTGATCCGGATGATAAGGGTAGGTATTATGTAACAAGTTACTTAGATGGAAAAAGTAAAGCGTGGTTCGATAATAAAAGTGACAGAAAAAAGATGAGTACTCAAATACGAATGAATAAAAGAGGTTTGCAGGTTTTATTTGCCCCAAATTTAATAGTGTATGATACTGGAGTAGAGTAGATGGTAAAGATGAAAAATAAAAATCACATTTATATTTATGTTGTTTCTCTTATATTGTTAATATTCATAGCTATAAAATTTTATGAGTTACTTAATAAGAGAGAAAAGAAGTCTGGTGTTGAAGTTTTATCAACAGATATTGAATTAAGAAGCGAAAATGATATCATATTTGGTAATCCAAAGGCTGGGTTATCTGTAATTGTATTTGGAAATTATAGTTGTAAGTTTTGTAGTAAATTCTTTAAAGAAGTTTTGCCAAACCTGCTAAAGGAATATAAGGATGAAATAAAAATTGTTTTAAAACCAGTTCCTTTTTCAAATACAAAGGAAGAAATGGATGCCTTATTAATGGCACTGTCCGTTTTTAAATACGGTAATTATGAATCATTTCACGAACTGTTATTAAAAGATTCTAATGTGATTTATGATAAAAATTATCAGGAATATATAATTGAGATTATGAATTTGAATCAAGCCATTGCAGATCATTTTTCAGATGATGAAACAAGGTTGTATATTGAGCGTAACAGAAGTTTGTTTAAAGATTTAAAACTAAAAGGAACTCCAACCTTTATAATAGATCATAAAATAATATCAGGATATTTGGATATTGATAAGTTTAAAGAATTAATAAATAATAGTTTAAAAGAATAATTATGAAAAAAGTTGTTTTATTACCAATTAGCTTGTTAATGATTTTGTCGTTATTAACTTGGAGCTGTGAGGATGACAATGATGATACAACAGACGATGATAGTTGTGTAAGATTTGACTCGCCAACTTGTGTAGATTTAAGCTTTAGTGCATGTAGTGACGATAATGGTGATTATTACTTATATGATGGAGATAAGTATTATTGTTCTGAATACTACACAGAAGGTGATGCGAATGAATGTTCTGGAGCATCAGAGCAAATTGTTATAGATTCTGGATGTGCTGTTTCTGCAAGTAGTGGTATGGAACTAAAATCAGCTATGTCTTCTTATACTTCCTTTGTTTTAAATGCAATGATCGAAGTAAAAGCACAGGCTAAAGAAGCTGCGGGATGTAACTAGTCAACACTAAATAATATTGTAAAGCCACCTGATAAGGTGGCTTTTTTGTTTTCTTTTATTGCTATAATTTTGATTTGTTTCACCGCATATGAACTAATGTGATTTTAGGGAACCAGTTCATTCGGGAAGAATTCATAAAGATTAAAAATAAATGACTGCCAATTTGTATTGCTAAGCTTAATTACTTGTTAAACAATAGCTATTGCTATATTTTGTTTCGTCATAACTTCTAAAGACCACATATATATCTTCAATATTAAAAGAAATATCTTCTTTATATAGCCTATGTTCACCTTTAAAACGTTGAGTACCTGTAATAAAATATTCCCCATTATTATCCTTATATCTTATTAATACAATAAACATATCCGTTGGCATTGCTCCAATTGATTTTGTGGTATCCCAAGTAAATACAAGTTCAGAATCATTTTCAGAATAGCTAATAGTATTGGGCAGCTCTAATGTACCTTTTGATAGCAGTGCTATGTCTTTGTTAATATATTGGTTTGGGTATTCTCCTTCAATGGCGTTTTTTAAGTGATAGGATTGGGCCGATTGATAGCCTGTTCGGCTAGAATTTTCTTCTTTAAAAGCCATGCGTATAAAATCACTAAAAGGACGAATGAAATCATGAACTAATTGCATCTTTTGCCTTTGTTTTAATTGGGCCTCACTTTTTTTATCCTGGTAGTTGTTAGGAATGGCCCTGGCACAGGGAACTCCGTTTCTGTAGTAGAATACAATGTTACCAATTTTACCCATTCCAGATTCTAGTAAATTTGATTTTAATCGAGCCATAATTTAAGATTTTAGGTTAATAATCTAACTAAGGTTAAAGTACTATAGTTTTAATATCACATTGGAGCTGTATACATATGCTATGGATATCAATTACATAAGTAAGATATATATTAATCATATTATATACAAATCTAATACATACTATAATGACTTTAATGTGAGTTTGAAGTGAGTTTAATGTGACTTTAACCTACAAATTTTACTTAGTAATTTTCTTTTTGCTTCCTCTTGTTAGCATTGTTTGCTACTTATGGGAAATTGTTATTTTTTATTTTAAAAGCGAACTGTATTACTTTTTGTAACTGTGTATTTAAAATTATCTACATTTGCAGTTCAAAAATTTCAAATGACTGAAACGAGTTCATTGTGTAAGGGCACGTTCCATCTGACCCAAAAAATAAATTATAAACAGATGAAAAAGGTATTATTTTCTTTTTGTTTGGTACTACTCATTTCATGTACCCCAAAAAATCATGATTATGTAAAAATGGAAGGGATGATTTTTGGAACATTCTATCATATCATTTACCAGCCAATAAAAGAGAATGATTCAATGAATACTGGTGTTGCTAAAGAATTAAGTAAAGTAGATTGGGCGCTATCGACTTTTAAGGATACCTCAACCATAAGCAAGTTCAATGTTAGCCAACAAGGAAGTAATATTGATTCAATGCTCAGATATGTATATCAGTCGGGTGTTGAAATAAACAAAAATACAGACGGTGCTTTTGATATGACGGTTGCCCCTTTGGTTAATGCCTGGGGATTTGGCTTTAAAAAGAAAGATAGTATAACAAGTGCGTTAATTGATTCTTTGCTGTTAAATGTAGGCATGGATAAAATTCAGTTAAATGATAACTTTTTGTCTAAATCCAAGCCTGGAATCATGTTTGATGCCAGTGCTATAGCAAAGGGATATGGTGTTGATGTGGTTGCTGATTATTTGGGGTCACAGGGGATTGATAATTATATGGTTGAAATAGGAGGGGAGATTAGAGTACATGGTGTAAACAATAAAGGGATTGCCTGGAGAGTTGGAATTGATAAACCTATTGATGACAGGGCTGCTGTTAACAGAGAAATTCAGGATGTTTTATCTTTAACAAATGTAGGTTTGGCAACAAGCGGTAACTATCGTAATTTCTACATTAAAGATGGTCAAAAATATGCGCATACTATTGATCCTAAAACAGGATATCCGGTTCAGCATTCTTTATTAAGTGCTTCTATTATCGCACCGGAGTGTATGGTGGCTGATGGTTATGCAACAGCTTGTATGGTAATGGGAGTTGAGAAAAGTATGGAAGTAATAAGCTCAGTGTCTGGGGTGGAAGGATATTTTATTTATGTTGATGAGGAAGGAAATAATCAAGTGAAATTTACAGAAGGATTTAAGGACTATGTTGTTAATTAGTCGATTCAAAAATATAGTTATTGAGTTGCTTAACTAGTTCTTTTGTTTTGTAGTTAAAATATCTCCTGTCATTAAATCCTACAATCCACTGAATACCTTGAATGGCATTTGTGATAAATATTTCATCCGCATTTAATAAGTCATCAACAGATGCACCGTTGCATTCTTCAAGTTGCAAATCATGAGAATTTTTGATTAGTTGAATGACTGTTTGTCGCATAGTGCCATCAACACAACCCGAAAAAACGGATGCGGTATAAACAATATGTTTTTTTATCCAAAATAGATTAGAGCTTGATGCCTCAATAATTTTATCCTGATCGTTGATTAATAAACAGTCATCAACCTTATCTTCCTTTTTTTGCAGTGCAGCAAGAATATAATGAAGGGCATTACCACATTTAAAATAAGAAACAGGGTTATATGCTTTTCTTATTTCAGAAAAGACGGAGACTAGCAAACCCTTTGTGTTTAGTTCAAATCTTTGTGTATGTAATTTAGAGATTTCAATAAGGAAATTGGCCGTGTTTTCTGTTGGAGTATACAATCCTTCACCAGCTCTGAAAAACTCGATTCTTACCCTGCATGCTTCAAATATTTTATGTTTATGAATCAGCTTAACAATCTGATCATATAATTCCTTTTCAGTTGGTATTGAAGCTATATCCATTTTAAGGCTGATCATTGCCTTTCTGATTCGTTTATAATGTAACGGAAAGCAGATCGGGTGTTGACCGTTGGTTCTGATGGTTTCAAAAAACGAATCTCCATATTTAAATGCCCTGTTTTTATAGTTAACAGGAACAATGTTTTCATGGTATATTTTTCCGTTATAATTTACAAAAGAATCCATCTGGTTATAAATCGGTAATTTGCTTCGTAATGTGGTATATAGAGGTATTTTTAGGAACCTGAAAACATTGTTTTAATCCAGCTGCATTTCCTGCTTCAATATCTCTTTTTGAGTCTCCTATTAAAAAAGATTGTTTTGGATCAATATCAAAATCTTTTATGGCCTGCAAAATCATACCGGGTTTTGGTTTTCGGCAGTCGCATGTCGCTACAGAATCATGATGAGGACAATAATAAATTGCATCAAAGTTTGCCTTACTTTCCATCAATTTGTTCTGCATAAATTGATGGACTTTTTGAATATCCTCTTCGGTATATTCTCCTTTAGCAACCCCTCCCTGGTTAGTGATCATTATAAGTAAATAACCATTTTGTTTTAAAGCAGCAAGAGAATCTTTAACGTGTGGATTAAACACAAAATCTTCTACTCTGTATACATAGTAATGGCCTTCATCACTGTTAATCACACCATCTCGGTCAATAAAAACGGCTTTGTTCATTGGTTTTTTGTTGCTATAATATGCTTTTTACAAAAAAGGAATTAGTTCATGAATAAAGTCAAGGAATAAAGATGGTTTATATAGTAACGGGAAAATAAAACCAAATACAGCACCCCAAAAGTGAGCATCGTGCCCTACATTATCAATGTTTCTTTGAGCCATTACCCTTGAGTAGATCAAATATCCAATTCCAAATACAATTCCGGGAACAGGTACCACCATAAATAAATACAGCATACTGTAAGGGCTAAAAAATATAGAAGCAAAAACAACAGCAGATACAGCTCCTGATGCTCCAATAGCATTGTAATGTGGATTGTCTTTTTCTTTAAATAAGGAGTAAAGACTAGAGAATATTAATGATGAAAAGAATAACAATAAAAACATCACTGTTCCTTTTCCCTGAAAAGCATAATTAAAATGGTAAATCACTGCTCTACCAAAAGAATACAGCACAAACATATTAACTAAAAGGTGAGTCCAGCTCCCATGTAAAAATCCGTGTGAAATTAATCGTATGTATTGCTTTCTGTGAATGATCTGGTAGGCGTTGAATTGGTATCTGTATAGTAGTGTGGATTGACTAAAAGCCATTACACTAAAAACAACAATGGCACCAATTAATATTAATAAAATATTCATTATAAGATATTTTTGTGTGGTTGAAAATGTTAATGTACAATCTTGAAAATCATTTCTTTCAGAAGATCTCCCATGTCTGCAGAAACATTATTGAAACCTTTACTTTTCATATCATAATCACGAAGAATTGATATTACTGAAACAACTTTACGAGCAGAATAATTACGGGCTCCGAGAGTGTAATCCTGCACAAAGTAGGGATTTACACCAAGCTCTTTTGCTACGTTTGCCTTTCCTTTATCTGCTAAATAATAATATACCATCAGCTTAGAGAAGTAATTGAAAAGAACGGTAATTGTAGCCTGAATTGGATGCTCCTTTGGGTTTTTAGCAAATACCTTAATGATCTTATTCGCTTTTAAAACATCCTTATTTATAATGGCCTTTTGTAGTTCAAAGCTATTATAATCTTTACTTAGGCCAATGTTTTTTTCAATATGTTCTGAAGTAATCTGAGTGACTTCCTTACCTATGGCAACTTGAAGTTTATCAAGCTCCTTTACAATTTTAGAAAGGTCTGTTCCAAGTGATTCAGCAAGTAATATACTTGCTTTCATATCTATGGTCATTCCTTTTTCTTTAAGATAACCTGTAATCCATGCAGATATTTGGTTGTCATAAAGTTTTTTGAACTCAAAAATACAGTTCGATTTTTTTAGTATAGTACCTAGTTTTTTCCTTTTATCTAAGGTTTTGTATTTATAGTTAATCACCAATATTGTGGAGGATAGAGGAGCTGCTGCATAATGCTGAAGTTCTTCTATCTTATCTAGATATTGAGCTTCTTTAACAACTACTACCTGATGTTGCGACATCATTGGATATCTGCGTGCAGCCATTACCACCGTTGCAGCATCCACATCTTTACCATAATATATTGTTTGGTTAAAACCTTTTTCTTCTTCGGTTAAAACATTATCAATAATGTAATTGGTGATTTCATCAATGTAATAGGTTTCTTCACCCATTAAAAAATATATGGGTTTAAACTGGCGGTTTTTAAGGCCAGTCATTATTTGTTGAAACTCGGTCATACTAAAATTGCTTTGCTGCAAAAATACAATTAATCACTAATTATCAAATAACAGGTGTTTAACAGATTTTCCTCCATTTATAATTTCTTTTAAAGAATCGATTCCGATTTGAAGATGTTGGTTTACATATTCTTTTGTTACTTTTCTGTCGCTGGCAACTGTTTTTATACCTGCAGAAATCATGGGCTGATCTGATACCAGTAATAATGCTCCTGTAGGTATTTCATTGGCAAAGCCAACGGTAAATATGGTTGCAGTTTCCATGTCAATAGCCATGGCGCGAGTTTTTTCCAGGTATCTTTTAAAGCGTTCGTCATATTCCCACACTCTTTTGTTAGTAGTAAAAACAGTACCTGTCCAATAATCACGTGCATTATCTCTGATTGTTGTTGAAACGGCTCTTTGCAAACTAAATGCTGGTAAGGCAGGAACTTCTGCCGGAAGGTAGTCATCCGAAGTACCTTCATTTCTGATCGCAGCAATTGGAATAATTAAATCTCCTAGTTGGTTTTTTTTCTTTAATCCACCACATTTACCCAAAAATAAAACCGCTTTTGGCTGAATAGCACTAAGAAGGTCCATCATAGTAGCTGCATTAGGACTACCCATTCCAAAATTAATGATTGTAATACCATCAGCACTGGCATTAGGCATATTATGATCTTCACCAACTATAGGAACATTATGCCATTCGGCAAAAAGTTCTACATAATGCTGAAAGTTTGTTAGTAATATGTGAGATGTAAAGTCTTCTAATTTTCTTCCTGTATATCGTGGAAGCCAGTTGTCAACTATATCTTTTTTTGTTTTCATGTATTCGAACGTTTTAGTTTAAAATGTTGATAAAAATAATAAAAAGCATGTATTTATGCTTGTTTCTTTATTTGTGTTTATGATAACTTCTTTCCTTTTGTGTGATTATCAGAATTCAATGTTAATTGATAAATGATGTGCAATATTTTGAACTATATTTGCGCAAATTTATTTTATGGAGCCATTAAATTTACCCACATTTAAATTTTCAATTAAAGAGATAGATGGTAAAAAAATGATTTTTGATACCATACGAAAAAAGATGGTTGTGCTAACTCCAGAAGAGTGGGTGCGTCAGAACTTTTTGTCGTACTTAATTGAATTTAAGGATTTTCCTGCATCCTTAATAGCTGTTGAAACAAAGGTAAACATTAATGGTTTGGCTCAACGGGCTGATATTGTTTCTTTTAATAAACAACGTAAGCCTGTTTTTGTTGTGGAGTGTAAAGCGCCTCATATAAAAATTACTAACCAGGTTTTTGATCAGGTGGCAAGATATAACATTAGACTAAAAACAAGGTTAATATGTGTTACTAATGGAATAAATCATTATTGTGCTCTACTGAATCAGGATGGCAGGCAATATAATTTTTTAGAAGATATTCCATCTTACAAACAACTTTAATGTAAGAGATCGGTTATTCGTTAATTAACTGATAAAACAATTCATCATAATATTCTCTACCTATTTTTCTCCATTTTTTGCGGATTCCTGTTTTTTCAAAACCAAGCTTTTCAAATAATTTAATGCTTTTGTTGTTATTTGATGTTATTGAGCTGTATAGTTGAAAAATACCAAGAGTGTTAAAACAATAATCAACAAAGAGTTCTAAAGCCTGAGAGGCGTAACCTTTGCCTTCAAATTCCTTATTTAGCATAATTCCAATACCAGCCCGGTTATGATAGGGATCAAAATCAAATAAATCAATCATCCCAACAAGTACTGGTTGATCCTCTTCTGTTTCTATCATTAACCTAAGTTCTTTAGATTGATAGATGTCCAGATTAATTCCTTTTATGTATTGTTTTAACTGATGACGAGAAAACGGTTTTTGGGTGTCTGATACCACCCAAAGTTCCATATTGTTCTCCCACAGATATAAGGTATCAATATCTTCTGGTTCAATTGCTCTTAAAGCTACACTAATGTCCACTACTTTACTTTTCTGATTTCAATTTGTTTAACTGCCAGAAAAATCTTACGAAAGGATCATCATATCCGGTTGCTTTAATCACTTCTTGTTTTGCTTTTTTAGCATCTTTGAAATTTTTGAACTGACCAAAAACATACCTTACATTACCGTCAGTACATTCGTAAATTTTAATCTGACTTAAATCCAGAGAGAATTGTTCCAGGTTATCAAGTACTCTTTTTAAAGTAATAAATTGAACAGTATAAGGATATTCTTCGCTATTGACCTCCATATGATCTGAAGTAGTATTGGATACATTAGAAGCTATAGTTTCTGTTGTTTCTGGTTTTGCTGATTCAACAGCTAGCCAAATATCTTTCATTTCAACTGATTCAGAAGTTTTATGGTAAGCCAGATCATCATTTACGTCATAAGTTATATTTTGAGGAGTAACACCTTCTCCTTCAAAGTTAATATCGTATGATTTTCCGCATTCCAATATCATAATGTATTTTCCAGTTTCCGGGTGTGGACGATATTCTCCGATTAATTTATCATCCGCATGTTCTTTTACAAGGATACGAACATTATCCCATGCTGTTTCTTCATCATTTTTAAGTTGTCCTTTAATTACCGCTAAATGATTTTCAAATGGTTCTTCGTATTCAATTAAATATAAGTCAGAACCGCCATAGTTGTCTTCGAATCTTGAAGATGCCATATAAGCTTTGTTTTTGGCTGCGGTTGGAACGAAGAAAAAGTCATCGTCTGGAGTATTAATAGGATACCCCATGTTTACCGGTTTTGACCAAGAGCTGTCAGCAGCCATTGTGCTGTAAAAAATATCAAAATTCCCCATGGTATTATGACCTTCAGAACTAAAGTAAAGCGTTTTGCCATCCAAATAAATCATTGGAGTTTCTTCATCGTATGGGGTGTTGATTTTATCACCAAGGTTTTTTGGAGTACCCCATTCACCATTAGGTAATTTGCGTACCATATAAATATCTAAACCTCCGTAACCGCCTTTACGGTCGCTGGTAAAAAATAATACAGACTTATCAGAATTGATTGAGGCATGAGTTTCGTTGTATCGGCTATTAATACCTGAAGGTAATTTATATGGTTCGCTCCAGGTTTCGCCATCATAATTACTTACGTATAGGTTTTGTCCGTCGATATTACTAATTAGCATATAAAGTTCTGTTCCGTCAGCAGACAAACAAACCCCTGCTTCATGGCTGTTCTTTTGTGCTATAGATTTTATCACCTCACTTTTATCCCATTCTGAATTTTTGGTGCTTGTAAATAACTTCTCTGAGAATTGTCCATCATCCATCATAGTTGAGTATGAAGAAATTCTTTTAGAAGTAAAGATCATAACCGATTCATCTGCACTAACGAGAGGGCTATGGTCATCATATTTAGAATTAATGTTTTTACCCAAGTTGTGAATTTCCAGCTTAACGGGATTTTTCATTAAAATAATTCCATTATTACAAATTTCAACTTGTCTGTTGATGTCAGCCTTTAAATCAATATAATCATCGCCAATAAATTCAAGAATTCTATTGTAGGTATCGATTCCATCCTGAAAACGATATTGAAGTTGATACGATTTTGCTAATGACATAAAAGCATCTAAGCCTATTTCTGTATTGTATTCATCCTTAGATAGTAAATCTATTGTTTTATTAAAATATACAGAGGCTGAATCTGCACCATTATTAATGTTTAAATAGCAAAAACCAATATTGTATAAAGCATTGATGTTATCCGGTTCTGATTTAACTACTCTTTTAAATTGTTCAATAGCTTTTTCACAATCACCGTCTTCAGATAGGGCAACAGCAGCATGATATATTTTTGCATTATTACTATCTTTAGTTTGAGCAACAAGATTTGTTGTGAATAGAATTAAAAATATAGGAACAAAAAGTCGAATCATCATTAGATTGTTTAGCGTTTAAGTAATAAAAATGCAAAAATACTACAATAAAGGTTTTAAAACTTTGACGAACATTAAAACTTCCTTGATAAGTAGTATTGATTGTTAATTTTATTTATCCTCTTCAAGAACGATTGGGTCAAGAAAGAAGGTGTGTTCTTTTCTGGCGAAAGCATTACCTGAAGGAACTGTAAAATTATTTATAATTGATTTGTATCCATTTGTGTTAACTTCCATTTTATATTCTGTATCGGCAGGAATAATAAATATGTACTTACCTGTTGTTGAAGAAGGTCTGTAAATACCTTCAATTTTACCATCCTTTTTATCTATAATTGTAATTTTTGCGTCTTGAGCCGGATCACCTTCAGGAGTAAAAAGAAAGCCTCCCACCAAAGTTAAAGAATTAGGATTGTCATCAGGAAATTCAATCAGGTATATATCAGATCCTCCAAAACCATCATTTCTCTTGGATGCATAATATACGCGTTGTTCATCTATGGTAGGAGAAAAAAACAAATCATCGAATGGTGTATTGATAGGGTAACCAATATTTGTTACATTATTCCATATGCCAGAACTATCCAATTGACTAGCGAAGATGTCAAAGCCCCCCATAGACTTGTGACCTTCAGAACTGAAATATAATGTTTTGCCATTGGGATGTATATAAGGACTTTCTTCATCATATTCTGTATTAATTCCAGGTCCAAGGTTTATAACAGTACCCCATTCACCTGTTGGTAGTTTTGTTACTTTATACAAATCTTTTCCTCCAAATCCGCCCATTCGGTCACTACTAAAAAATATCGTATTACCATCCATCGAAAAAGATGCGTGCGTTTCGTTAGCCATGGAATTTATTGGAGCAGGAAATTTTATCAGATCGCCCCATTTATCATTTTTTAATTCACTGTAATATATATTACCAATAGAGCCATTGTTTTGATATATTAAAAGTGTTTTTCCATCCGGAGATATACCAATTGTTGCATTGTTTCCTCTGGTGTTTATATCAATTGCTCTTGAAGTAATCCATCTGCCTTCGCGCCACAATGAGAAGTATACATTTTCATCGCTTAAACCTGTTGCTAATTTTAATGATTCTTCAGTTTCTCTGTTCGATGTGAATAATAGTAAATCTTCGGTTAAACTGATTACTGGGCTATGTTCATCAAATTCGGTATTGATTAGGGGGCCTAAATTAGATATTTTAAATTCTACAGGATTCTTTTTAAGTTCAATTGCATTTTTACAATAGAAAATTTCACGATCAATTTTATCCAGCGCATCTTTTCTTTTTGCAGGTATTTGTTTCTTTAACAATTCATAAGTTGTTAATGCTTTTTCAAACTGGTAATCTAAATGATATGCTTGACCAAGGTAAAACCTACACTCAATTGCTTCAATGCTATTCTTATTCTCAAGAGGATATAATTTTACTACCCTTTCAAGTATATCAACAGCTTCTTTGATTCTCCCTTCTGAAAACAGAAAACATTCTCCAGCCTTAAATAAAATAAACCGGTCATCAGGATATTCCTTCAGTAAATCATCATATATCAGAGAGGCTTTGTTGTAATTTTCAAAATTCACTAAATCATTAGCCTGATTAATTTGTTTTTTATAGGCTTTATTTTGCGCAAATGAAATGCTGCAAATAAGTATGAAAAGTAATGTAGTTAGAAGTTGATTTCTCATTGTAGAACCTTTATGTATTCCATTAAAAGAATTTACTATAAAAGTATGCAAATGTTTTTATTCCACAACAATTATAGGTATTGAACTTGACCCTTGTGAAATTTTTTGTCACTACCTATCATTATTTTATGATGATCAAACAAGAATCTGTATTTATACCTGGCTCCGTTCTGATTCATAACTTGAATGATCTGCTTAAACTGAAGGTTTTGAGTGTTGAATATTAAAGTACCTTTTGTGTGTTTGCATAATTCGTTAGATGAAATAGGAATAAAGGGAAATGGTAGGTTAATATTGGAATTAGTAAGATTTGTAGTAAATAGAAAGTTTTGATCGTTTGCTATATCAACTACTTCTTTTTTTGGGGATTTAATGGATGATATAAACTTTATAAAGTAGATCCCTACTGAAATAAGTGTATTAAATATTATGCCATAGCTACGACTAAAATGTTTGTTTGTAAATTGTATCATGGCTTTATAAAAGCGTTCTCGGTATACTTTATCCTTATTTGTACTCTCTCCCTTAAAGTGGATGATGGTAGAATTGGCAAAATAATAGTTTAGGTATCCTGCCTGAATGATTCGGTAAGATAGATCAATATCTTCTCCATACATAAAAAATGATTCATCAAATAATCCGGATTTATCCAAAGTTTCCTTACGTATAAACATGAAGGCACCAGCTAAAATTTCGGTTTCATGTGTCAGGTTTTCTGGGATATAACCTTTATGGTATTCGTTGAATAATTTACTTTTTTTAAAAAATGAAGATAAACCTGACATTTTACAAAAGGCAGTCCAAGGAGTAGGAACTCCTCTTTTTGATTCAGGAAGGAAAGATCCTGAACCGTCTATCATTTTTATTCCGGAACTTCCGATGTTATTATTGGAATCCATAAAAGCAATAAGCTTTAAAAATGTATCTTCAGCAACAATGGTATCAGGATTAAGAATAAGAATATATCTGCCTTTGGCTTGCTTTATGGCTTGGTTGTTAGCAACTGAAAACCCTGGATTGTTTTTGTTTGCAATTAAGTTGCATTGAGGAAAATTAGTTGCAACCATTTCTACTGAGTTATCTGTTGAGCTATTGTCAACTACAAAAACTTCAGTTTGTATGGATTGACTTGCCGCATATACAGAATGCAAGCATAATTTTAAAAAATCTACAGCATTATAGCTGACAATAATTACAGAAAGGTCCAAATTCAACTTATTTTATATGCAGCTATTTATCTACTGCAAAATAATGATCTAAAAAAATTGCAAAGTGGATTTCTTGAAGCTTTTTCCATTCGATATCTCATTCGATCGTTTTCTTCCTTTCCACCTAACTGTAGCTCTTGATAAATTTCACCCCATCCATAAAATCCACCAATATTTCTATCGTCAATAAACATGTCGGCGTTAATTTTTCTACTGGTATTTTTTTCATCCAATACTTCTTCAGGGTAGCTTTTGTTTACTGCATAAAATTCAATTCCCTTTTTTTTACAGTATTCAACAGCTTCATCTAATTCTTTACCTGCTCTGTAGGTCCATAAAATAAGCAAATGCCCTTCGCGCTGCATTGCTTTTAATGTTTCAAAAGCAAATAGCATTTCTTTGCCAATGGCAGGGTATTTATGTTCCACAATAGTCCCATCAAAATCAACAGCTATAATCATAGGTAATAACGAATATTTTTGAGATTTCTTATTTAGTTTAAAAATAATTCTTCTTCTTCTTCAGAAAGGTTTAGGTCATTACTTATCCTACTTTTTGTTGGCGCATGTACAAGGAATAAAATAAATACTACACCAAACATATATAAAAAAGAATGGTCTGTAGTAACTAAATATCCTATAGAAGCTAAAATTCCTATTCCTTCCAGAATTGCTATACGTGCAATAAATGCAGATTGATACATTTTAATTTTTGAAACTAAATTTAAGGAAGAATCAATGTGTTTTATTTTTTTGAAGAAAAATATATGACTAACAGGAATTCCTACTAATAAAGCTATAATAACTATTGATTTAATTGAAGCCTGATCTTCTGGTTTAAACACAGAAACTTGTCCCATTTTGTATATTAGAAAAACAGATGTCAGAGCTGCTATCGACATAGATATTAATATGATAGCATAAATGATGTTAAGGCTTTTATATTGTTTTTTTACTTCAGGTTGCATTGTTTTGTTTTTATTGCGATTGTTAATAATGTGATTGTTAAATTTTCATGCTCGACTCAAAAGGAAGTCGGTTTATTAAAGAACGACCTAATGTTACTTCATCGGTATATTCTAACTCGTCACCAATAGAAACGCCCCTTGCTAAAGTTGTTATATTAATATCCTGTTTTACAAATTTTCTATATAAGTAGAAGTTTGTGGTGTCACCCTCCATAGTTGTTGGTAAGGCAAATATTAATTCTTTTATTTCTCCTGAATTCACCCTGTCTTCAAGAGGTTTGATGGTTAAATCATCTGGACCAATACCATCCATTGGAGAAATGATACCTCCAAGTACATGGTATACACCAAAATACTGTTGTGTATTTTCAATAGCCATTACATCTTTAATGTTTTCTACTACACAAACAGTAGAGTGGTCTCTTTTGTTGTTGGCGCAAATATCACAAACTTCAGTATCTGAAATATTAAAGCATTGTTTGCAGTAAACAATTTCTTCACTTAATCTTTTCAAAGCATCAGCAAAACGTAATACATCGTTTTTTTCTTGTTTTAGTAGATATAAAACCAAACGCAAAGCACTTTTTCTGCCTACACCCGGTAGTTGAGAAAATTCTTTTACTGCGTTTTCAAGTATTTGAGATGGGTAGTTTCCTGAGTTCATCAACCTTAAAAATTTTAACGCTCAAAGTTAAAAAAATTATCAAGGTATCACTTGGATTAAAGTATGTACTCTTTTAAATTTACCCGTTTTTAAATTGCTAATAAAAATATATGAAGCCTTTACATACAGGATTACTGGTTGCGCTATACTTTATTCTATTAATGGTTGTTTCTTATATAACCGGGAAAAAGTCTGATAATAAAAGTTTTTTTCTTGGAAATCGTCAGTCTCCATGGTTTATTGTATCTATTGGTATGATTGGTGCAAGCCTATCGGGAGTGACATTTATTTCAGTTCCCGGATGGGTGAAATCAACACAGTTTACCTACCTGCAAATGGTAGCAGGTTATTTTGTGGGTTACCTTGTAATTGCTCATGTATTGTTGCCAGTTTATTACAAGTTAAATCTTACTTCTATTTATACTTATTTAGAAGATCGCTTTGGTAAGTTTGGATATAAAACCGGAGCCTGGTTATTTTTGATTTCCAGAACTATTGGAGCTTCGGCTAGATTGTATTTGATGGCCAATGTACTACAGTTGAGTTTATTTAATGCCTTGGGGATTCCATTTGTAGTTACGGTTATAATAACGATTGCACTTATTTGGTTATATACTTTTAGGGGAGGGATAAAAACAATTATATGGACAGATACATTACAAACGCTGTTTTTGTTAAGTTCTGTGATTATTACCATAGTTTATATTGCAAAGTCTATGCATTTGGATGCTGGTGGAGTAATTGATATGATTAGTCAGAGTGAACTTAGCAAGATATTTGTTTTTGATGACTGGCATTCAAAACAGAACTTTTTCAAACAATTTATATCAGGTGCTTTTATAACTATTGTGATGACAGGGCTTGATCAGGATATGATGCAGAAAAATCTTTCATGTAAAAATTTAAAAGATGCGCAAAAGAACATGAAATGGTATGGACTGGCATTTATTCCTACTAATATATTATTTCTGTCGCTAGGAGTGCTTTTGTATATTTTTGCAAATCAACAAGGGTTAGCATTGCCTGAACGTTCTGATGATCTGTTTCCAATGATTGTGAATAGTGGTAAACTACCTGCCATTGTTGGTGTATTTTTTATCATTGGATTGGTAGCTGCAGCCTATAGTAGTGCTGATTCTGCATTAACATCACTGACAACTTCTTTTTCTGTTGATATTTTAGGAACACAGCATGGTGAAGTCCTGGCAAAGAAAACCCGAATTATGGTCCATTTGTCCTTTTCTATCATACTAATGTTAGTGATTATATTATTTCGAGTTCTTAAAGCTGACAGTATTATCAGTACCATTTTCACAATAGCAGGCTATACATACGGTCCATTGTTGGGGATGTATGCATTTGGATTATTTAGCAAGATTAGAGTTAAAGATAAGTGGATTCCGTTATTGGCTATTGTAACACCTATGATTACTGGAGTTTTGGGTTATAACTCATTGCAGTGGTTTGGGTTTTCGTTAGGGTTTGAGAAGTTGATTATTAACGGTGCTCTAATGTTTTTAGGACTGATATTACTGATAGAAAGAGTATCTAAATAAAATCAATAATCATATATATTGATTATTCGTATAATTTTTCATATTATTGTAAACTTCTTGTTTTTATTTAAGCCTAATGAAGAGCAGATTTCTTTCAGTTATTTTTTGCACAAATTATGTGTGAAGTAGTCTGTTCTTTCCAAAATATTTCATAATTATTATAAACCTTTATCAACATTAAAATTGCTATGAGCGAAAATTTTAATAAGGTGAAAGATTACCTTTTAGACCTGGAATACAGAATCGTATCTGAGGATATTAGCGAAGAATTATTCGTGATAGAAAAAGAGGAAGATGGAATCAGTAATGTTGTAATTGATTGTGAAGACAGTCTTTTAATTATTGAAGGTCTTCTTTTCGAAATGAGCGTAGGTTCTGATGAAATTTACAAATCATTACTTCAAAAAAACCGTGAAGTAATTCATGGAGCATTTACTCTTGATGAGAGTGGTAAGAAAGTTATTTTTAGAGATACACTACAATTAGAAAATTTGGATTTAAATGAGTTGGAAGCTACGTTAAACTCTTTAAAACTATTGTTGTCGGAGTATTCTGAAGAATTAATTGAATTTTCAAAAGCCTAAAAATTGTAAGAATGAGTATTTTTAATAGAATATTTAGAGTAGGACAAGCAGAAGCACATGCAATTGTTGACAAGTTAGAAGATCCTATTAAAATGACGGAGCAAGGTATTCGTGATTTAAAAAAGGATTTAGATAAGAGTTTACAAGCCTTAGCAGAAGTAAAAGCCTTAGCTATCCGAAGTAAAAAAGATTTATCAACCAATAAAGAAATGGCTAAAAATTATGAACAAAAGGCCATTTTATTAATTCAAAAAGCTGAAAAAGGCGATTTGGCAGTTGAAGAAGCTGACAGGTTAGCCACAGAGGCACTTGCTCGTAAAGAGGAAGCTGTGGAAGCAGCATCTCGTGCTCAGGAAGAAGTAAATCGTTTTGATGCTAATATTGCCAACTTAGATAAGAATATTAAAAAGCTAAAAAGCACTATTACCAGCTATGAAAACGAGTTGAGAACACTTAAAGCCAGAGCCAGAGTGAGTAGCGCAACTCAAAAAATAAATAAGCAACTAAGTGGTATTGATAGTTCAGGTACCGTATCTATGCTTGAAAAAATGAAGGAAAAAGTAGCTCAGCAAGAAGCCATGAGTGAGGCTTATGGTGAAATTGCTTTAGAAAACAGAAGTGTTGACGATGAAATTGATGATGTTTTATCTGATAAAAATGTAAAAGCATCTAATTCACTTGAAGAATTGAAAGCTAAACTAAAAAAATAGATACGAAAAAGGTATGGGTATCTTTGATATTTTTAAAAATAAAGAACCTCATTATGATAGCACCAACATTCAGGTTAAAGATCTGGATGTTGGTTTTGTTTTTGAGTACGACCTTTCTACATGGGAGGTTCAGGCCATTTATGAATATGATTGGGGTGATAATTATTTTACCAGGGAATTTAAAATTAGTGACGGATCGAAAACCAGATTCCTTTCTATTGAAGAGGATGATGAATTGGAATTATCTATTACTAAAAAGATAAAGATTAGAGCCCTCGATGAAAATCTAACAGAAATTTTACACGATCAACAGAAGCCTCCTAAAAAAATAAGTTATGAAGGTGTAACTTATTATTTGGAAAATGAAGCTCCTGGATATTTTCATGATATTGCTAAAGGTGATACATGGGAAGAATTCCGGTCGTGGGATTTTGAAGATGAAGAAGGTGAAAAAATCCTATGCATTGAGCAGTGGGATGAAAAGGAATTTGAAGCCTCTATAGGAAAAGCTATCAAAGAGTTTGAAATTTCTAACATATTACCTTCAAGTAAATAATACCTAACAATCTAATGTATGGATAACAAATTAGCAAAGATTATTATAGCAGTAGTTATCGGTTTTTTTATGTTGAAAACCTGTAGTACCTGTCGTTCTAATAGAAATTATTCTTCCAACCCTACTGTAAGTAGTTGGGAAAAGTCACCAGTTGATAAATTAGTAAGATCATTATCGGGTGAGCAAAATTTTTCAATTATCTTATTAGATATGGATTCCAGAAGTTCTGGATATTATCATCAATATCAAGTCTTAATAGAAAAACCAGACACTGTTTTATCACAAGAAACAGACTGGGAAAAAGTAAGCGATACTTTTTTTGCAGATAACATCAATAATATGGGAATGGAGATAGCCTCAAAAAAGGATGGTAAACTTTCTAAAGTAGCCAGTCCTGCAGGTTATAACCACTATATTGGAAATGAGAGATATGGTCATTGGACTCAAAGAAATGGGACCTCTTTCTGGGAATTTTATGGACAATATGCATTTATGTCGTCTATGTTTAATTTAATGGCCTATCCGGTGCGTCGTTCTTATTACGATGATTACTATGGAGGAGGTTACTATGGTCGCCGTTCATACTATGGTCCTTCAGGAACAAATATGTATGGAACAAAATCATACACTTCAAAAACTGGAAAATCTACTACATGGGGTTCGAAACCATCTAATTTCAAAAGTCAGGTAAGAAGCCAGGTTTCCAGATCAAGTTCAGCAAATAAATCCAGAAGCTATTCGTCAGGTTCAAGCTATTCACAAAGATCACGAAGTTCGTCTCGTTACAGTAGTTCGTCTTCGAGAAGCAGAAGTGGTGGTTTTGGAAAATAGTCTAATCCTAAAATTATAAATATGAATTTTTCAGATATTTCAACAATACTATATGATGCAATAGCTTATATTGCTGCAGGATTTGTAATATTTTTTCTTGGTAAAATAGTTTATCAGCTGGTAAATAAAAGTTTCAATGTAAAAGAGGAGTTGGTTGAAAAAGATAATTTGGCTTTTGCTTTTGCACATACAGGTTATTTTATTGGATTGTTATTGGCTGTAGGTAGTGCAATTGTTGGTCCAACCAGAGGTTTGGTTAATGATATGATTGATATACTAGCCTATGGAGTTTTAGCTATTGTTCTTTTAAATCTTTCTATTTGGATTAATGATAAAATCATTTTACGTAAGTTTTCTGTAAAGAAAGAAATTGTACAAGATAGAAATTCAGGAACTGGAGTTATTGAAGGTGCTGTATCCATAGCTTCTGGTTTAATAATATTTGGTGCAGTAAGTGGCGAATCAGAAGTTGGAGGTTGGGGATTTGGTTTTCTTTCTGCAACAGTGTTTTGGGCTGCCGGACAAATTGCTATAATTTTGGCTGCTGCTATTTATCAATTGATTACACCTTATGATGTGCATGAGCATATTGAAAAAGATAATGTTGCTGTTGGAGTTGGTTTTGCAGGAGCATTAATTGCTATTGCTAACCTAATACGTTATGGAATTACAGGTGATTTTGAAGGTTGGGGTGTAACATTCTCAGAAGCTGGATTTGAATTAGCACTTGGAATCATTTTGTTACCGGTAATGCGATTTTTAACCGATAAAATTCTTTTGCCAGGTCAACGATTAACCGATGAAATTGTTAATCAGGAAAAACCCAATGTTGGGGCTGCTATTATTGAAGCCTTTGCATATATTGGTGGTTCTGTATTGATCACTTGGTGTTTGTAAACAAAATCTTAAGATCGAAGGATGAAGTATCAGGAAATTTTTCTGGTACTTTTTCTTTGTTATATTTATTCATTTTTGTCAGTGCTTGACATTATTATATTTCTGTATTTTAAATGTTTAAAATAAAGAATCGATATTCAGCCATATTAATGGCGGCTATTTTTGCCACAGGGTTTAGTGGTATTGTTGCAGAGTACTTATTATCAACATTAGCAACGCATTTTTTAGGTGACTCTACCGTTCAATGGGCATTGATTGTGTCTACCATGATGTTTTCAATGGGACTGGGAAGTAGAATTAGTAAATCCTTCATCACTCATTTAACAGAGAAATTCCTGATTCTTGAATTTATTCTTTCTATTGTAGTTTCATTTGTTCCATTAATTGTATATGTATCTTCAGCCTATACAGCTTCGTTGGCTGTTATTATTTATGCATGTAGTATTCTTATTGGAGTTCTTATCGGTATGGAAATACCTTTGGTAACACGCATTAATGATCAGTATGAAGACTTAAGAGTGAATATCTCAAATGTTTTAGAGAATGATTATTATGGAAGTTTATTGGGAGGGATATTTTTTGCATTTGTTGGTATTCCTTTTTTAGGTTTAAATTATACACCATTTGTTTTAGGACTTATCAATTTTAGCGTAGCTATTGCGGTTTATGTATTTCTGAAGCGGTTTATTTCAGCATCATATAAAATACCATTTAATATTTCAATTGCTCTAATAATGACGGTGTTAGTAGGAGGTGTGTTTTTAGCAGAACCTATTATTACTTATGGAGAACAACAAAAGTATAAAGATAAAGTTATTTATGCTGAGCAAACCAGATATCAACGTATTGTAATTACGCAATGGAAAAATGATTTTTGGTTATACCTCAATGGGAATGAACAACTATGTACTATGGATGAAATGATGTATCATGAACCATTGGTACATCCTGTAATGACATTGCATCCAAATCCTCAGGAAGTTTTAGTTTTGGGAGGAGGAGATGGTTGTGCGGTGCGTGAAATTTTAAAGTACGATGCTGCTAAAAAGATTACATTGGTTGATTTGGATCCGGCCATGACTAAATTAGGTCAGGAATACCCATTGCTTATCAATTTAAATAAAGGAGCTTTAAATAATCCCAGAGTTAATGTGTTAAATCAGGATGGATTTACATTTTTAAGTAATAATAATGCCTTTTATGATGTTATTATTGTTGATCTTCCAGATCCGCGAACAGTTGAGTTAGGACGCTTGTATTCAGAAGAATTTTATCGGATAGCTTATAAGCATCTAAGGCCAGGAGGTATGATTATTACTCAGGCGGGTAGTCCTTATTTTGCAACAAAAGCATTTAATTGTATTGTTAAAACAATGCAAAGTGCTGGTTTTGTTACAGTACCGTTGCATAATCATGTTATTTCGCTTGGAGAGTGGGGATGGAGTATCGGAACTAAAAGAGCTGATGATTTTCCATTAAAAAAAGCACTGCAAAACCTTGAATTTAGAGATGTGGAAACAAGGTGGCTTACCAATGAAGCTATGCAATTAATTACTTCTTTTGGAAAAGATATTTATCCCGGACAAGGGGATTCTGTAAAAATTAATAAGATTCACGATCCGGTTCTTTATAAGTACTATTTAAAAGGAAATTGGGATTTGTATTAGGTTTTAAATCAAATAGAAATGGAAAATATTCAACATAAACAATTACCACCTATGGTATATAATTTAAAGGGGTGGATTGAGTTAGTGGATGAAATACAGCTAAAAGATATCTTTAATGGACTCCTTAATCAATCTGATTTTAAAATTTTAAATTACTCATCTCATCAATTTCCTGTAAATGGTTTTACTGCATTTTGGTTATTGGCAGAGTCGCATTTGGCTTTGCATACTTTTACTGAACATGGATGTACTTATATTGAGCTTTCCAGTTGTAACCTCGATAAGGCAATGAACTTTAAAAAGCTTACAGAAGAATTAAAATTTGATGTAAATTGGGATGAAGAAATAAAATCAAGTGAACCAGTATTAATGAATTCATTATAATATTTCATTTTACTATATCATAATACATAGTTATGGGATTACTATCGTCGTTATTAGGAAATGCAGGTGCAGTTAATCTGGAGAAGCTTCAAAAAGATTATGGCGCTTTGTTTACAGAAAATGAATTGGTGGAAATTGGATTTAAGTTAATTCGAGATACTTTTATTTTTACCAATAAACGATTAATTATCATCGATAAGCAGGGTGTTACAGGACGAAAGACTGAATACCTGTCTATTCCTTATAAGAGTATTTCTCGCTTTAGTATTGAAACGGCAGGTACTTTTGATTTAGATGCCGAGTTGAAAATATGGATTTCGAGTGAACAAAATCCCAGTGTGGTGAAGAAGTTTAATAAATCAGTAAATGTTTATGATGTGCAAAAAATCCTGGCAAAATATGTTCTAGGATAAAAAATACTACGGATGAAAAACAAAAAGCTTTTTACGGCGGGAGTGGTCGTCTATTTCATTCTAATTTACATTATCTCCATTCTTGAGAGTTCTGATCCCAATGCTAATATCCAGTCGTTTACCGATGCACTCTGGTATAGTGTTGTAACTCTAACAACGGTTGGATATGGTGATTACTTTCCAGTGACATTAGGAGGTAAAATATTAGGATTATTTATCATTTTAGGTAGTTTGGGTATTCTTGGATATCTTATTGGTGAAATTACCTATAGAATCAACACTTATATGGAAAAGAAGAAACAAGGTTTTTTCGGAACTAAGTTCGAAGACCATTATGTGATTATTGGCTGGAGTGAATTTGCTCGTCAGGTTGCAAATCAAGTATATAATGCCGGGCATAAAATAGCCCTGGTAACCAATTCAAAAAACGATTTAGAGTTATTTAATGATTTGTATGAAAGCGATAACTCATTTGTTTTGTTTGCCGATTATAAAAACATGCAAGCCTATGAAAAGGTAAATATTCAGAAAAGTAAAGCCGTATTTGTAAACTTTAAAGAAGATACAGATACTTTGGTGTTTGTTTTAAATATTAAAAAGGAATACCCTGGATTAAATATTATTATTAACTGTACAAATCCGGATTTGAAAGAAACTCTAGAAAATACTGGAGTATCACATGTAGTGGCTCGTCATGAAGTTGCATCAAGAATGGTGGCCAGCTATCTTTTTGAACCTCATGTTGCGGAATATACCAATGACTTGATATCAACTAGTGTTGTAGAGCAAGATCAGGATATTCAACAATTTAAAATTACAGAAAGTAATCCATATCAGGGAAAAACTTACTTTGATGCATTTATTGAAATGAAGAAGGACTTAAATGTGATTTTAATAGGTTTAGTAATCGATGGAATATTAGAAAAAGATCCTGAAGATAATCAGACTTTAAAAATTGGTGATTACGTTATTTTAATTTCCAGAGGTAATTGTAAAGTACAGCTTGAAAAAACTTTTGGGGTTAAAGAAGGATATTGATAAAGTAGGATATAGTAAAAACAACAAAGCCCAGAACGATTTAATTCTCCTGGGCTTTGTTGTTTTTAAGCTATATTTTTCTATTAATAAATAGCAGGAAATCTTTCAGGGTTTGACTCACTCATTAAATCATATATCGTTTCATATACATCTTCAGCACTTGGATTAGAAAAATAGTCCCCATCTGTTCCAAATGCAGGTCTGTGATCTTTTGCGGTTACTGTTTTAGGTGGTGAATCCAGATATTTATATCCGCAGTCTTTTTCCAGTACTTGTTGCATCATATATGCTGTTGTACCACCTGGCACATCTTCGTCAAAAAACACAACTCTATTGGTTTTTTTAACAGATTCTAGAATTACACCATAAATATCAAATGGAAGTAAGGTTTGAACATCAATAAGTTCAACTGATACTCCAATTTCGGCAAGCTGATTTACGGCTTCCTGAGCAATTCTAACACACGAACCATAGGTTACTAATGTTACATCATGCCCAACATGCAATACTTCCGGAATACCCAATGGGATATTATATTCTCCAATGTTATCCGGGCGTGGTTCTTTGATTCTATAACCATTTAATGGTTCAATAACCAATGCAGGATCATCAGATTGAAGTAAGGTGTTGTACATTCCTGCAGCTCTGGTCATATCACGGGGAACACAAACGTAAATTCCCCTAATGGAATTAATAACCATACTGGTAGGTGATCCTGAATGCCATATACCTTCTAAACGGTGTCCTCGCGTTCTGATGATCATTGGCGCTTTTTGTCCGCCTTTGGTTCTGTAACGAAGCGTTGCTAAATCATCGCTAAGGGTTTGTAAACCATACATTAGATAATCGAAATATTGAATTTCTGTAATAGGGCGTAGTCCTCTTAATGCAAGACCAATACCTGTTCCAATAATGGTTGTTTCTCGAATTCCTTCGTCCCATATTCTTAGAGATCCATATTTATTTTGCAGTCCCTCCATGGATTGATTCACTCCACCTAAAACTCCAGTGTCTTCACCAAAAGTGACTAGTTCAGGAATTTTCTCAAATAGTTTGTCAAAATTATCACGAAGAATTTCTCTTCCCGGAACTTTATCTAATGATTCAGGGTAATGTGGAGGAATTATAGGAACCTTTAACGCCGAATATTGATCTTCAGAATATAATCTGTCATTATACATTTTATGAGCCTCTGCTCTATAATTAGCAATCCATTTCTGTAACCTGTCTTTTAAACTATCAGGTTTTGAGCAAGTGTTGCAAATATGACGAAGTATTTTTCTTGCGGTTAATAATATTTCTTTTCTGTTTAAACTGTATGCTTTTTTCAGTTGAGAAATTAATTCTTTGATTTTATCATCTTTATTGCTGGTACAGATACAGTTTTTTTGTTCAATTAATTGAATCAGAGAATCTCTTTCATTTTCTAAGGTTTTTAACCTTTGTTTCCATGTTTGAGATTGAGCTTCTTTTGCTTCTGTTAAGGCATCTTGTTCAATTTGATCAAGTTCCTCAACCGAGGCTATGGATCTTTCAATAATCCATCCTCGCATTTTACTGAGACAATCAAAGTCTTTCTCCCATTTTAGTCTTTCTTCTGATTTGTATCTCTCGTGAGAACCTGAAGTGGAATGACCTACAGGCTGAGTAACTTCTTCCACATGAAAAAGAACAGGGACATGTTCCTTTCTGCATTTTCTAATACCTTCTTCATACCCCTGACAAAGTCCTGCGTAATCCCATCCTTTAAGTTTATAAATAACAAGGCCATTTTTGTCTTTTAGTCCCTTTTCAAAACCTTTTAAGGCTGCAGAAATACTTTCTTTAACCGTTTGGATTTTCTTTGGAACAGAAATTCCGTAGCCATCATCCCAAATAGAAATTGCCATTGGGATTTGATGAACCGAAGCAGCATTTAGAGTTTCAAAGAAATGACCTTCAGAAGTACTGGCATCACCAATTGTTCCGAAAGCAACTTCGTTACCATTATTACTGAACTTAGAAGCATTTTTAAGTGCAGGATTATTTCTGTATAGTTTTGATGCATAAGCTAACCCCACGAGTCGTGGCATTTGGCCTGCAGTTGGGGAAATGTCAGATGAGGTACATTTGATGTTGGCAATATCTTTCCAATTGCCTGATTCATCAATGGTTCTTGTGCCAAAATGATTGTTAAAAGAACGCCCTCCGTTGTCTGGATTTAAATCAGTATCAGTTTCTCCATAAAGGGATGCGAAAAACTCACGTGGAGTTGTCATCTCTGCAGCAAGCATAAATGTTTGGTCGCGATAATAACCAGAACGCCAATCGCCAGCCTTAAATTGCTTGGCCATAGCTAGCTGAGCAACTTCTTTGCCATCTCCAAAAATGCCAAACTTAGCTTTTCCACCTAACACTTCTTTTCGACCTATTAAGCTTAAATTGCGACTAATCTGGCCAATTTTATAATCCCTAAGTATTTCTTTTTTAAACTCGTCGAAACTAATTCCTGTATTTGATATCATTCTTTTACTTACTAATAATTTATAGATAAAAGATCCTTGATGTATATATTAATAAAGAGCAAAGCTAATAAGATTTACTCATTAAACTAAGATACGAAAAGATGTTATGCTCTTTTATATTTTGATCATTTCCCATTCTTGAAACATATTTGACACTACTTTGTTTACTTAATGGGAATAAATCAGTATTTTTGGCGTTCATAAAAAATATGTATTATGTTAAAGGTTTTGTTATTAAGTATTGTGTTAGTTGGTATTGTGTTTGTGCTAATGGCAATTAGGATTTTAATTCAAAAGAATGGAAAATTTCCAAACCTTCACATTGGTAGCAATAAGGAAATGCAAAAAAGAGGTATTGCGTGTGCTACAACACAAGATAGACAAGCACAAAAAGATTCAATAAAAATTAAACCATTGCATTTAGAGGGAGAAGGTGAGAGTCAAACTTTAAGTTGCTAGTTTTGAGAAATAAATAAGGCTTGACGAATCATCAAGCCTTTATTAATAAATGAATATTACGTTATTTTTCTAAAGTTGTACTTTCTGCGTTTTATCTAGCTCGGTATATTGTTTATAATACTTAGCAATAAGTGTATTTTTAAATTTCTCAGCTCTTTCTTCTCGTGTTTTATAATCGTCTTTTGATTCCCCTTTTCTTCTTGGTGAAAAAAGTCTGTTTCTATTAATTTCATCATTCATTTCTTTTCCAAAATAGAAATCAACGAACACTTTCTTCGGAACATTCCATTGGTAAATATTGCCTTCATTATCACATGAGTAAAAACCATCTCCTTTACTGTTCCACTGAACATCTAATACGGGTACTTCATGAGCATGGTACTGATATATACAATCCCCGGAAGCTATATTATATAACCCTATTGTGTTATCATAAGATGCTGTTAGTACTAACTTTTCATTAGGACTAACATCTATTTCACTAATAGGTTGAGCATGTGGTTTATAAACCTTTATGTTATTACCTGTAGCTACATCCCAAAGTTTAATATAACCATCATGCGAAGCTGACAATAAATATTTTCCATTGTTAATAAATTTCAGACAGCAAACAGGAGCTGAATGCGCCAGAATTTTAACAGTTCTACGTAATGAATCTGTATCCCAAAGTTCAATAGTTGAATCCAGTGAACCAGCAGCTATCTTTTTGCCATCTTTACTTATTGCGACTGATACAACACTCTTTTTTTGAGAGGTGTTAATCTCAGTAGGCGTTTCAATAGCGGTGTTTTTCCAATATCTGAATCTTTTTTCATACGATCCTCCTACAAAGTAATCTTCTTTCGCTGTGATATCTAAATCTGTAATAAAAGTATGACTTCCTTTGAATAATTTTTCAGGTTGATCATTACCAAATAACCAAAGCTTAAAGCTTTTATCGCCAACGGTATAGAAGCCATCATAAATGTTGGAAAAACAGACTTTTACTACAGCTTGATAATGTGCTTCAATTTCAAATTCCTCTTTTTTTGATTCAAGGTTATAAAGCACCACCATTTTATTTTCTCCCCCAATAAGCAGTTGGGTGTTTTCTTTATTAATATCAATGCTATTAGGCTGAAAGTTTACCTTTAAAAGTTCTTCTTTCAGGTATTCAGAATCCTGAGATAAGAGTGATGAGGTATATGTTATTAAAATGATAGCGATGGAAAGAATTCTCATGATAAATCTTTTTTTTATGATTTCGGAGTAAAACTATAAAGATATTCACCATTTATCAAATCTAACGAAATCTTCCATGATGGTTTCATGAACAGAAATGATCTGGAATTAATTGATATAGTTAAGAAAAGGAGTGTAAAATAGTACATAATTAAAAACTGTATGTAACTTTGTATTGGATGATTATAACATTATTAAATACTATTTTTAAACAGTATCTGGATTTGGTGTAATAGGCAGATACTTATTAATAATTATCTTCAATGTGTATATGTTGAAATGTTATTGAGTACCTGTCAGTTTGTAACGTGTTTATAGAAAAGCCTAACAGCAGGCAAATTTTTATTTTTAAACGATCACAAATGTCAGAAAGAAATAATTTATTATATCAACTTGGGTTTTCATCTTTCTTCGAAGAGCAATTAAAGCAATTGAATAATCAAGACTTTGAAGTAGCTCGAATCATATCAGAACATAAAGAGCGATATAAAGTTAAATCAGAGAGTGGAGATTTTGAGGGAGAGATAATTGGTAATTTGAGATATACAGCTACAGGGCGAGTTGATTTTCCTGTGGTTGGCGATTGGGTTTTAGTCAGCAGTTATGATGAAGGAAAAGTATTGATTCATAAAGTACTCAAGCGAAAAAATATACTAAAGCGTCAGGCAGTGAACCAGGAAAGTGAGGTACAGATTATCGCTGCCAATATAGATTATGCATTTATTGTGGAATCTGTAAATCGTGATTTTAGTATTAATCGGTTTGAACGTTATATTACTTTATGTTATGATGCCGGAATTGAACCCATATTAGTACTTAATAAATCGGATTTAATCAATGTTGATGAATTAATGGATATCCAGGATACGGTTAAGCGACGTATTAATAATGTACCATTGATTGCATCAAGTTGTATTAGTAATGATGGAATATCAGAAATACAAAAAATCATTAATCAGGAAAAAACGTATTGCTTTTTAGGATCCTCTGGTGTAGGAAAATCAACGTTGATAAATTTAATATCAAATAAAGATATCCTCAAAACAAATGTTATTAGCGACCTAACTCAAAGAGGAAAGCATACTACAACTCATAGAGAGTTAATTTTATTGGAAAATGGGGGGGTGCTTATTGATAATCCTGGAATGAGAGAAGTTGGAATTGCAGATGCTTCCAAAGGGTTAGAACAGACTTTTTATTTAATAGGTGAGTTAGCTAATCAATGCAAGTACCGGGATTGCACACATCATGACGAGGATGGGTGTGCTGTAATAGAAGCTCTTGAAAATGGAGAATTGGATGATGAAAGTTATCAGAATTATTTGAAGATGTTTAAAGAAAATAAGCATTATCAATCTTCTGAAATAGAAAAGAAGCAGAAAGGTAAGCGTCTTTCAAAACACATTAAACAATTTACAAATCGTAAAGATTGGCATTAAACTTTTTTGATGTCAGAATGAATTTAACAACCTTGGCTGTTTTTATAGTAGAAGACAGCCAAGGTTTATTTTGATTTTTTATTAATAATCCGAGTTCGATTAAAATTAAAGAGCTCATATTTTATTAAAATGCTGATATACAAGGCAAATTCTTTTTGCATAGCGAGCTATGGTAGAAGAATTTAACGAAGTAGATTAGTATTTTAATAGAAAGCCACATATAAACAACGATTTTCTTCTTCATATTTGTTTGACATAGCCCGCTATGACTTCACAAATATTCATTGAAACTCATTATTTATAAGCGGTCTGAGCCAATAATTTTATATCGAACTCGGGTTAATAAGCCAAATAGGTTTTAATATGATCCGAAAAGGCCCTCCCAGTTTCTAATTTTGTGGAGTTAATATCGTCTAAAGTCAGAATGTATTTTCCTCTAAAGTATTTTCGATACTCTTTTACAAAATCAAGATTTACAATTTTACTTCTTTGTACTTGCATAAAATTATCGGGCAAACGTTCTGAGAGTTTTTTAAGACTCTGGTCGGTTAAGTATTTTTTACCATCGTAAGTAAAAAACTCCACATACTTTTCTGTTGCTGACAAATAAGTGATCTTTTCTGTTTTTATAAGTATAATTCTATCCCCGATTTTATGTGTTAAGGATTGACGGTTTTTATTTTCAGATTGATTATTTACTAGGTTTAGAAGTTCCTTAATATGTAAATTTGCATTTGGGTTTTCAGTGTTGCAAAGTTTCTTCATTGTTAAACCTAACCGTTCCTTTTCAACTGGTTTAACAAGGTAATCTAAAGCCATCGTATTAAAAGCCTTTAAAGCAAATTCTTCGTAAGCAGTACAAAACACAACTTTTGGAATATGAATTAAATCTTCGAGCATGGCAAAACCATTTTTTCCTGGCATTTGAATATCCAAAAAAACTAGATCCGGTTTCAGATTGTTAATCATCTCAGCTCCTTCTATACCGTTTTTTGCTTCTCCAATAATATTTATCTGATCGGTAGTTTCTTTTAATAAACGTATCAGGCGCTCACGGGCGATACTCTCGTCGTCTATAATTAAGGTTCTGAAATCACTCATTTTAAAAGAGTTTTATTAAAATTTGCTTCTCTGGTGAATTAATAAAATGTAACTCAAAGCGATCTGGATACAATATCTCCAGTTTATCATATATGCTTTGCAAACCAAATCCGGTATCAAGTTCGTCAGGAAACACAGGTCCATTATCATGTACAGAAATTTCAAAATGATCTTCTACCTTTTTAACAGCTACTTTGATTTCTGCTTTACCAACAAGTTTTGAGATGCCGTGTTTTATTGCATTTTCTGCAAGTGGTTGGATTAGGAAACGAGGAATCCTGATGTCTTTTATCTCAGTCGGTAAATTTATCGAATATTCAAGTCGATCATCGAAACGCATCTTTTCAATATCAAGATATATTTTTACCATTTCCATCTCTTCTTCTAAAGTTGACCAGTCGGATTGATCCTTGTTTATTGAATATCGAAATAACTTAGATAATGATAAGGCCATATGTTCAGTTTTGTTAGCATCTGTTTGTGCCAAACCAGCTATGGAATTTAAAGAGTTATAAAGGAAATGAGGATTGATTTTTGAATGTAGTGCATTCAGTTCAGCTTTTGTTTTGAGTTCACGCAAGTTAGCCAACATCACTTCATTTGCAATCTTATTTTCTTTTTCTGTTAAAACAAAAAAACTAACAAAGGCTCTTATTACGCCAATAATAGTAAATACTAAATAAGTAATCACTATTCCTTTAATAGCATCATTGGTTGGAGGTTTCATTGTTACAAATGAAGTAAGTACAACACTAGGTATAAGAGCTGTAGAGATAAAATGCATGAATACCTTTATGTACTTTTGAACCATTTTTTTATTAACCCAAAGTTCTATCGCACGGAATATATTTACTGCAACTAAACCAACAACAACCAATATTGGTAAAGTAGCATAAATCTCTATTTTACTAACAAAACCAAAATATGGATCATGTAAATTTTCAGCTATGATGTAATATATAGTAAACAACAAACTGACAGATAGCAATGCTGCAACAGCCATTACATTAAATTGGAGGAGTTTGTTTCTGATCAGTTTGGCAACCTTTTTATAAAAAAGAATAATTAAAAAAGTGATTGTAAATAATAGTAATACCAGGGGTATAATGAGTGCTGGGTAAGCATACGCTCTTAACCATAAGGGGATTGGGTCAAATTGTTCTTTTGCTAAAGGAAAGAGAGTGGAGTAATCATCACTGTACACTGTTTTTATAAGAAGACTATCGAAGTTACTGAATGTAGCATTAAAATCAGGTTTGTAGGTTGGAATTGAATAAACTTCAGTATTAAAAATACTTTCAGGTCTGGGAGTTATCATTCTCCCATTCTGAAAAGAGTAATCAGAGCTCAAAAACTTTGGGAATAAAGCGAACGCTAACGAATTTGTAATATAGTTCTGTCGTGTGGTATCATCAATAGATTTGGAGTTAATACTCATATGCATGGAGCTAATTATTTTGTTACTAAAATTATAGGTCCATACAGTTCCACTGCCAGTAGGAATAGGAAAAATGTTATTATAAACTTTATTTAGAGCACTATCACTAAAGTAAAATTCAAGATTACCATGCTCATAAGACGTCATACTTAGATGTATGGTTTTGCAGATGTTGTTGAGTAACGTTATTGCATTTTCAAACATTAAAGAATCCGAGTCTTGTATTTTTCCATAAAGTTTAATAGTAATATCACCTTTCCATCTGACACCGGGATTTGATCGTTCCATTAACGTGAGGGCACGCCAGGGTTCTTCAGGTAATTTGTTTTCACTTGTAGCTGTAAAGCAGTGGACAATTAAGCATAAAGTAAACATTGCTAGTTTTAAGGTTCTTTTCATCTGATGTAAAATTAATAGTTTCATGCAGTAAAAGAAGCTCATAATGAGGTTTGTTAGAAGAATTTTCCGACCAACAGGCTTATGCTTTGCCTCAATGGTTAATATTGGTAATGAAAATGTGTTTTAATAGAACTTTGGGTTAATAATGAGTTGATCAAGTCAGGAGTTATTTATTTCCTTATAAATATTATATTTGAAACTTTTAAGGGTGGACACTATTCGAATAATCTTACTGTATGTTTCATATTGGAAATGCTTATCAAAGAATTAAAGTAATAACTACTATTGTTGCAGCTATTACTATTTTTTTGTTGGAAGCATATTTTTTGTTTACACATGAAACATATATTGTAAGAGAGATAGAGTTGGCAAGTATGATTGTAGTACTTGTGATAATGACTTTATATGGATTTAAAAAGTTTAATACAGAAACAACATTTATTTTAGTAGCATATGCAGCTTTTATTAATATAACCGTAACTACGCCTGGAGATATAGCTAATTCCGATAATGCTTTTGTTACAAACTTGATTTATCTGTTTATACTACTTTCGTTAATTGGTTTTATAGGTAGTAAATACCATGTAATTATTGCTGCTGTGGCGATTAACCTTTATTTTTTGTGGTGTATTATCTATTCGAATAGTGATTATTTATTAAAAAATTATGCTGCAAATTCTGTTGTTATCATGATTTATTCCTTTACTGTTTTTTTAATTAAAGGTCTTATTGAAAAAGCTATAGTTATCCATGATAAAATGTTTAAAGAAATTACAGAACAAAAAGAAGAACTGGAAACTCAAACACAGCACTTAATAGAGGCCAATTCTATCATATTGGATCAAAAAGAGCAGGTGGAAAGAATGAATACAACAAAAGATAAGTTGTTTTCAATTATTGCTCATGATATTATGGAACCAGTTAGTAATATTCAGGGATTTTCTGAATTGCTTCAGGTTAAAGAAATAGATATTTCAGAAGAAGAGCGAAATATATATGTTAAAAAGATATTTCAGTCTTCAATAAACTTATTCGATATGATGGATGGTTTATTAAACTGGTCAAAATCACAACTTGATTCATTTACATTTAATCCACAAAAAAGTGAATTGTCTTCGATTTATAAAAGGGTATTAGATTATTTTTCAGAACTTTTAAACAATAAGAATATAACATATAAAGCAACAGCATGTGAACATATTTGTATTTGGGCAGATGTTAATATGGTTGAAATTATTTTTCGAAATTTGATTGTTAATGCGATTAAGTTTTCGCATCAGGGAGGTGTTATTCAAATTAATATTAAAGTTCAGGAAAACTATGTTATTACAGAAATTGTAGATAATGGAATAGGCATGGATAAACAAACCGTAAAACGCCTTTTAAACCCTTACGACTATTATACATCAAAGGGTACTCAGAAAGAAAAAGGGCATGGTTTGGGAATTAAATTGGTAATGGAAATGATAGAACAAAATAAAGGAACTTTTAATATTCAAAGTACTGAAGGTGTGGGTTCTGTGATTAGTTTTGGACTGCCAATTTACAAAGAGTCATAAATCAAGTTTTTAGCATTTAGTAGATGGATAATAGGAGAGATGATATTATTCAAATATCATTTTATAAGGTCTCTCTATAGCTTCTTTAATCTGGTCAATAGAAAAATTTCTACTAAATTGAAAGTATTGTTTTCCTTCAAAATAAATAAGTACAGAAGGTACTGTAAAAATTCTGTTTTGAGCAGCTACTTCGGGTGATGATTGCGTATTGCAATAGATTAATTTAATTTCTGGGAACGTAGTATTGATCAATTGATCAACTTTAGGCAGTAAGACCTTACAAACTGAGCAGTTTTGATGCGAGAAGTAAAAAATAACCGATTTGTTATTTCTTACTTCCTCACTAAATTCATTATAATTATTTACAGTATGCATTTTATTAAAACTGACCTGTGCTAAGCATCACAAGAGTGCAACCATGTACAACTTCAATATTATTTTGTTCTGCCAAAAGTTCTAATTCATTATTTTCTGTACCCGGATTAAAAATGATTCGTTTGGGTTGCAGAGATTTTATAATATCAAAGTATTTAGCCTGATGTTTGGGGCCAATATATAAAGTTACAGTGTTGATATCTGCAGTATCTAATACTTCTGTCTGAATAGGAATTTCATCAACTATGCCAGCTTTATTACCAACCGCAACAATTGGATGATTGTTTTGAGCTAGTTTTTTGATTGCCATATTTGAATATCTTTGAGGATTTTCACTGGCTCCTATAACTAAAGTTTTCTTTTTAACCATATCACAATGATTTAGTATTAATATTTTGCAAATATAATAATTCTTTGGGTAAATAATGATATGTAGATATCTATATATTTATTTTTGAATTAAAACTGTAGCGTAAGCAGCAATACCTTTTTGTTCACCAACAAAACCAAGTTTTTCTGTTGTTGTAGCTTTAATGGCAATGTCATCAATGTCTATTCCCATAACACTAGACAATACGCGCTGCATTTCTGGAATTAAGTCTTTTAGTTTGGGTTTTTCAAGGCATATTGTGGAGTCAATATTATTTATTGTATATCCCTTTGCAGCAATGATGCCAACCGTACTATTTAATAATATTTTACTATCAATACCCTTAAAGTCATTTGAAGTATCCGGAAAATGAAAACCTATATCTCTCATGTTCGCAGCACCTAACAGGGCATCGCAAATTGCATGGATTAATACATCACCATCAGAATGGCCAATTGATCCTTTTTCAAATGGGATATGAATTCCTCCAATCCAAAGTTCCTCATTCAAACCTAACTGGTGTACATCATATCCAAATCCCACTCTTATTTTCATCTGTTTAAATTTAATTTTAACGGCCAGATGGAATACTCAAATAAACTTGATCATCATCCTGGTGTAAATTTGTGTAATCAAATTTACATGGTCGTTTCATAGTTGAAAGTTTTAACTCTTAAAATTATAGCAAAAAAAAGTCCTGAACGCTTGAAGTTCAGGACTACAAATATATAAGTTATTAATTAGCGATTATCTTCTTCCACCTAATTCATCAAAATTAAGACCCAAAGTAAAACGAATTGTGTTTGCTAATGGGTTGTTTGAAGCCATTGTAATAATATAGGAAGCATCAATTGTAAGCATATTAAATTTAATACCAGCTCCTGCTGTAGCAAATTTACCATTTCCTAATGATTCATCTTCGTGGTAATAACCTGCTCTTAACGCAAATTGATCAGAATAAATATATTCTGCACCAACAGAAATCATTAAGTCTTCAACTGCAAAATCACCAAAAGATTTAAAGAATGAAGCAGGAACAGAAATGTCATTATTATTTTCAGTTTCCGATTGTTTTGCCACCATTTGACGATATACATCAATGGTAAAACCAACTTTATTATATCGGTCAACTTCAGTATTATAAGCACCACCTAATCTTAATCTAGCAGGAAGAAAATCCTGAGTATTTCCATCGTCGTAAGAAATTTTTGAACCAATATTTGTGATGTTTAAACCTGCAGCAATATCACCTCTTCGTCCTCCCCATTTAACATCATTTCTGTAGTAGAAGTTTAAGTCGGCAGCAAAAGCATTCCCCGGAACACCTTCTGTTCCACTACCATTGGTGATGTCAGAACGAATATATCTGAAAGCAACAGAACCGGAAATATTATCAGATAGTTTTCGGGAGTAGGCTGCATCAATAGCAAATTCATTAGGTTTACCTGTTGAAATTGCAGTACCTGCTTCATCAGTAAATGTAATGTTTCCTAAAGAAAAATATCTTAAAGACGCACTTACTGTTTGCATTTTATCAATTCTCTTAAAGTAGGTTAGGTAAAGTAGATTGATATCATTTACCAGATTTCTCAACCATGGAGTATACGATAATGAAGCTCCCATGTCCTGATCAAGAAATGCATATTTTGCAGAGTTCCAGTGCTGAGAGTTTACGTCGGGAGTGGTTGCAACACCAGCATCACCCATTGCTCCACCTCGTGATTCAGGTGTGATATTTAAAAATGGAGTTGCTGTTGGCATTACAATACTTCTCTCTATTGTGTTTTGAGCTTTAATATTGAATTGTATCATGATTAATGATACAACAATCATAAACTTTAAAGATGTTCTATACATATATTTAATTGTTTTCTTTCTGATATAAACTACAAAGGTAAACTCAAAAAAAAGAATTTTATTATGGTGTCACAACAATTTTTCCGGAAACTTTTCCTTTTCGTCCTGTTTCTGAGTTAATAATGATTTCATATAAGTACATTCCTGGTTTTAAATCAACATTCCATTCAACCGGAGGAATTGTATTAAATAAAGATACGACAGATTCATCCATTTGTGAAACCAAATCTCCATTTTTAGAATAAATATTAACTGTAAGGTTAAGTGTTGAGTTGGGTTCATCGTGTTCAAAATAGAAGTATGCAGTTTCTCCTGAAGTTACAGGATTAGGATATATTTTTGAATTTTTGATTACAACAGAGCTTTCGTCATCAATATTTAGTGAGATATTAGCACTCGAAGAATTGTTAAAAACGTCCCATGCTTTTATTGTAATGGTATGTTGACCAGATTCAAGTTGTGGCAACTTATATGTGATAGATCCTCGTTGATAATTATTCAATTCCGGATCGTAATATGAATTCAAAATAATAGGATTACTATTATTGCCATCAACAACGCAAGTAATATCATGCCCTATACCATTACCAGTTGTGTTAATACCACTTTCGTCATACAAATCAATAAATAATACAGGGGTAGGTCCAACCTCGGTGGTACCTTCTTCATTTGCATATAGCAATATTTCTGGTCCTTTAGTATCCTGATTAGTATTATCACTAAAACCTCCAATCGTAATATCGTTATATGAACCGAAAGCTTCATTGTTAGTATTAGAAGAAGCATAATAACTAACTTTTCCATAGCCAGAATTGTATCTGATATCTTTTGGTACTATAAATTCACATTCAAATTGACCATTTAAAACTTCTGATTTTCCACTAAAAACTTTAGTGGTATAATCTTCAAACTGGAAAATGCCCTGATTGGTATTGTTAAGGGTTGATAATAAGGATCTCTTATCATAGATTGATATGTAAACTTCACCATTGAAATCAGGTTGGATATTACCATTTACATCAACTATTTCACCTTTAATAGAATTAAGACTCAGAGCTCTTAGTTCATCTATTACATTTTCAACAGAAACATTATTTAATGATAAAGTTTTAATATTTTTATTTGGATAGATAGGCTGTATAGCAGGATCTCCAAGAAGAGTAAAATTAAGTTTGTTTACACTGGAACCTGAGTTATGTTTGGTCCTTTTCATAATTTCACCTAAGGTTAATGGCTCACCGTTTTGATCCAATTCAAATACATTATCGTAAAAGCTATTATTTACTTTATAATTTAAACTTGAATATACAATTCTGGTTGTCGTAAATAGTGCAATTCCACCTCCCAATTCATGCGTAAAAATTAGCTCACCTGCAGAATTAACTTCGTGGTCGTCAAATCTGCTGAATTCGCAGGTGGCAGTAACAAATATTGGTAGCTTATTGTAATTTTGCCAGTGTTCAATGCTTTCTATAGTAATCACTCTTTCGTGGGCAAGGGCTGAAGGCCCGCCATGGCCTGTGTAATTAAATATTAAAGTACCCTCATGTATTGTCTCATTTATTTTTTCTTCAACATCAGGAAATTTAGCATTTGTTGAAGACTGAATTTTTTCGTAGGCATCAAAATATATTTTGGTTAGATTAAATTGAGGATAGAATGAGTTTACTTTTTCAGCTAGCTTGTTGGCATCATCCATGTGAATATTGCTATCTCCATCATCACCAACAAATGTAACTTTACTTTTCCATGAATCTAAAGTTTGATTATAAATGTATCTATAGGTTTTATCTACCGCATTTTTAGCTTCAGTTACAGTGTTAACAGGAAATCTACCGATTCCTATATCAATTTTTTCAGAAGTTATTGAACTTCCTTCGTCATCATCTAATAAGCCAAAGTAATCATCACTAACATATGAATTTGTTTGATGAATAGAATTGTCTGATTCGTAAGTGATAATTTTCCCTAAATCAGAACCCGGTCTGTTGTCATATGAACCATCCCCAAAAAGCAATAGGTTTTGAGGTTTTAAATTATCATCACCATCAGCTCTGTCATAAAACATTTTTGCAAAACTTCTGATCGCAGTCACGTCAGGTTTACCTGAAGAGAATTCATTATAAATTTGATCAGTTGTTACAACTGTATAGGTTAATCCATTGTAATTGTGATGAATTTTACCTAATCTTTCTGCTTCTTCTTTAAAATCAGGGTGACAAACAATAAGGTAGTTAACGTTTTCAAGTCCATGTAAATTCTGGTTTGCAACATCGCCAACCAATGCAGGAGTTGGAAATGAACCTTCAGGATCAAAAGCCACAAATTCTTTTGCCTCTTTAGTGATATAATTAAAGTTTAATTTGTTGTTGCTTAGTTCGGTAGTGATATTAGTTGCTTTAAGAGGATTTGTAACATCCCAAACTATTAATGAACCAGAGGCGTCTTCCATACTAAACTTTAAATATTCCACTGTCTGGTTAGGATTTGCATACCTGAATAGTAGTTCATTCTCTTCAAATTTTAAACTACGAACTGCGTTTATGGTAATATAATCCAGATATCCAACAGAGTTTGTTGTTTGTGCTTCATACTTTAAGGCAATACTCAAATCGTCACTAGTAGGTGAGAAGCTAGTGCTAATAACGCCTTCCCGGGCGAAATAACTTAGATGGTCAGACATATTAACACTTGAAATCGTTCTACTGCCAATTTCACTGTCGTTATATAGTATTTTGAATGAAGCGTTTTTACCAGATTTACTCGCCAGAGCAACATAAATTTGGGCATTGTTATTGGTATCCACATTAGAAAAAGAAAAAGAGAAATACTGAGTAGGATCTTCATAGTATTCAAATTTTTCTCCAAACCATTTATTTCCTGATCTAAATAAATTTAGTTTATTTTCTTCATGGTAATCATAATCTGTGAAATTGGTTATTATATTATCATATGAATTTGTTTGTAATTCAGAATCTTCAATAGTTTTGGAACTACTTTGTTTTTCACAAATAAAATAATAGGAATAACTACTAAATGGATGTTTAGTATGTCGATACATTTTTCGGGTATAGTCATACTCCCAAACAATTGGACCTTCTGCAAAAAAATAAACAGCATTATTATAATGCCATATGGCATTTTCCACTAAATCATCTTCTCTGTACTCATTGTTCTTTTGAGGTAGTAATTTACCACCATTACCGTATATTCCAACATGCTGAGGATTTGAAATTCCCCATTGCTGTAATTGGTTATAGGTAATTTTATAAATACCAGTTTTGTCAACTCTAATCTTTTTCCAATTTCCACTACTCAATACAGAATTGGTTGCATATTGATTTGTAGTTGAGGCTGTTTTTAATGTTGTTTCATTACTTAGTTGATATTCAATATTAATATTAAAAGAAACTAATTTTTGAAAAGATGCAGCTGCATCCTCTTTTTTTAAGGGGATAATATTTACATCAGCATAAAATTGGTTGCCTGAATGCGAAATATTATTACTAATTATAACACTATTTGAGATAGGAGAATTCTTATAGGCAGCATGTTCTTCAGGTAACGGCCATATATAGGTTAAATCACTCAGGTAAACCTTTATTGAATGTATATCTACATTTGAAGGAAGTGGAATGCTTTCAAAGTATATAGGTAGATTTGATTCGTCATCATACCCGTCCATTCCTGTAAAGTTAAATAGTAGATTGTCATTTTCTCCTTCAGAAATTTGAACTGGAGTATCCCATTCAATTTTACGATTGAATGATAATTTTTCCTGTCCCAAAAGATTCATTGAAAAAAGAAGAAGACATCCCCACAACCCTAACTTAAATATATTCATTGTCATTTTATTTACCAACACTCTTGTTAAACGTAATTTATTCTAAACTTGTTTTAAGTTTGCAAAAATAAAAAACACAAATTATAAAACTTATAAATACCAAATCAAGTTTTTAAACGTTAGTAAATAAACATTATTGTAAAAACAGATCTATTTAAATCGGGTTATTTTCAAATAAAACACAAAAAAACTTTAAAGAATAATTTTTTGATTATAACCTTTTTCTATTTTTGCAGTATAAGGCTCAAGATGCATTATTAAATAATGTGTTTTTTTAACCTTGAAATAAGAAAACTTTAAGATTATATTTCGCTATGAAGCTTAAAACTAGATTTTATTACATTGCACTTGCATTAAGCTTGTTTACCATAACATCTTGTAGTAAAGGTGGTTCTGGTAATGTTTCATCAGTAACAGGTTGGGAGTATAATACTCCGGACAATGGTGGATTTGAATATTATGCAGGATATGAGCAAAATGTTGGTCCCGGTTTACGTTTTGTTGAAGGTGGTACCTTTATCATGGGTAGAGTGGAACAAGATGTTCTTTACGATTGGAATAATGTTCCTAGAAGAGTAACAGTTCCTTCATTTTATATGGATGAAACTGAGGTAAGAAACGTTGATTACAGAGAATATTTATATTGGATTAATCGTGTATTTATTGATTATCCTGAGGTATACAAAAAAGCGCTACCAGATACCTTAGTTTGGCGTAGACCTTTGGCATATAATGAGCCTATGGTTGAAAACTATTTACGTCACACTGCTTATAGTGAATATCCTGTAGTTGGTGTTAACTGGTTACAAGCTTCTGACTTTTGTCAATGGAGGACTGACCGCGTGAACGAAAAGATATTAATTGATATGGGTATCCTTGAATTGGATGTTAACCAACAAGGAGAAAATAACTTTAATACAGAAGCTTATTTATTAGGTCAATATGATGGTATTGCAGGTAAAAAGCCAATGCCGGATTTAGATCCAAATAAAGATAGTCGTAGAGTACGTTGGGAAGATGGTATTTTATTACCACGTTATCGCCTCCCAACTGAAGCTGAATGGGAATATGCAGCTTTAGGTTTAATTGGAAACTCTCAGGAAGAAAGATTAACGAATAGAAGAATCTATCCTTGGGATGGTCATATTACCAGAAACGCTGATCAAAAAGAGCGCGGGAAAATGATGGCTAACTTTGTTAGAAGCCGAGGTGACTATATGGGTATGGCAGGAGATCTTAATGATGGTGGTGATATTACTGTAGATGTTCATTCGTATTATCCAAATGATTATGGTTTGTACTGTATGGCGGGTAATGTAAACGAATGGGTTGCTGATGTATATCGTCCTCTTTCTTTTGATGAAGTGGATGAGTTTAGTCCTTTCCGTGGTAATGAGTTTAAAACTAAAGTTCTTGATGAAGAAGGTTATGTTGTAGAGAAAGATAGTTTAGGTAGAATCAGATATCGTTCAGAAACTGATAAAGATATTTTAGATAGAAAAAACTATCGTACCTCTGATAACAGAAATTTCGCAGATGGTGATGCAGGTTCTAATATTAACCCAGCAAGTGAATGGTTAGATAACGAGCAAGATACAAAAGATATGTATGGAGCTCATACTGGAACTATGGGGTCACTTATCTCAGATAGAACTCGTGTTTATAAAGGTGGTTCTTGGAGAGACAGAGCATATTGGTTAAGTCCTGGTACACGTAGATACTTAGATGAGCGTGAATCAAGGGATGACTTAGGATTTAGATGTGCAATGACACGTGTAGGAAGTCCGGTTCAAGGAAAATAATAGCGAATTATTAAATATTTTCAAAAAGGCTAACTTATTAAGTTAGCCTTTTTTTATTTTTGTTTCATCTCGAAATAAAAGATATAAACCTTATAGATTTTGTTTGGGTAAATGACCAGAGTTAATTTATTGCCCAGATCAATAAAATAGTTGAATATTAAATTTTAGATAGATGCAAATTTCAGATATATATAGTTTATTCCTGAACTCAGCAGGAGTTTGTACAGATACTCGTTCTATTAAAGAAAATAGTATATTTTTTGCATTAAAAGGTGCTAATTTTAATGGGAATAAATTTGCTCAACAAGCTTTAGAACAAGGAGCTTCATATGCTATTGTTGATGAAATAGAGACTGAAACAAGCGATAAAATAATATTTGTTGATGATGTATTGGAAACTTTACAAAGTTTAGCCAATTACCACCGAAAACAATTAAATATTCCCATTTTAGGAATTACGGGTACAAATGGAAAAACTACTACAAAGGAGCTTATAAAAGCAGTGTTAGAAACAACACATACTGTATTTGCAACCCAGGGTAACTTAAATAATCATATTGGTGTTCCTTTAACTTTGTTGTCGATGGATGAAAAAACAGAGATAGGGGTTGTGGAAATGGGCGCTAATCATCCTGGTGAGATAGCGTTTTTGTGCAATATCGCAGATCCTGATTATGGCATTATAACCAATGTGGGAAAAGCTCATTTAGAGGGTTTTGGTTCTTTTGAGGGAGTTAAACGTACTAAATCGGAATTGTACAGGCATATAGAGGCTAAACAAGGAGGTTTGTTTGTAAATTCTGATAATCCGCATCTGCAAGAGATGTTGAAGGCAGGTGCTACTTTATATACTTATGGTAGAGAAAGTTTTAATAAAGTTGTTTTGTGCGAACTGTTTCAAAGTGATTTTTTAGCTTTTGCTTGTAGTATTAATTGCAGTGAACTTTTAATAAATACCAATTTAGTTGGGAATTATAATGTTGAAAATGTTTTGGCAGCCATAACCATTGGTTTGTTTTTTAAAGTTACCAGAGGAAATATTGCTAAGGCATTGGTAAATTATAAACCAACGAATAATAGGTCGCAGTTGGAGGTTACTTCAAAGAATAAGGTTTTGTTTGATGCATATAATGCAAATCCAACCAGTATGGAAGTGGCCCTGAAGAACTTTGTTTCAATGGCAGGGGATAAGAAAGTGGCTATTTTAGGTGAGATGAAGGAGTTGGGTGAGGATAGTGTCAAAGAACATAAAAAGCTCGTTGATTTTTTGCTTAAAAAGCAATTGGAAGTTGTTTTGGTAGGAGAGAATTACAAAGAGTTAGTTGATGGAACACCTTTCTTGTATTTTTCATGTGTTGATAATTTATGTAAATTTTTGGTTAAGAAGCCTCTATTAAACTCTTTTATTCTGGTTAAAGGTTCCCGGAGTAATCGTCTTGAAAAGATTAAAGAATTATTGTAAGTATTTACTTTAAATTCATTCTATAAAGTTCTGCTAAATCTGAAAACTTGTGCTTTTTATGCAGGAAAAACTGTGCAACAATAGAGTGGGGGTATATCTCTTTATGATTATAGAGTGTTGAATGTGTTTGATTGTGTTTTCGCTTGTTATACATTAATTTTATATTCTTGTAAAATACAAAGTGAGCTAGCAAAACAGAGTAAAAGTTCCTGAATTCACCCGAAGCTAAAAATTTAATAGCGGCAACACCATCTAACAATAGTCGCTGAAGTAGTTTTATAAATAACTTGTTGGGTGCCAGGTTTTTGGTGAGTAAAAATAAATTATTTCTGAAGTTTAAGTAAACTTTTCGAGGGTTGTTGTAATCCAGAGTGGCACCTCCCAGGTGAAAAACTTCGCTATTAGCTACGTAACGAATATTCCATCCCCGGTTTTTTAATTGCCAGCATAAATCAATTTCTTCCATGTGGGCAAAGAAGTCTTCATCTAATCCTCCAAGACTAAAATAAAGCTCTTTCCTAATCATCATGGCCGCGCCACTAGCCCAAAAAATATCAGCAGATTGATTGTATTGACCTGTATCTTTTTCTACTTCATTAAATATTCTTCCTTTACAAAAAGGATATCCATATCGATCAATATACCCACCGGCAGCCCCTGCGTATTCAAATAATTCTGGTTGACGGTAGCTTTTTATTTTAGGAACACAAACTGCAGTTTGAGGATTTTCGTCCATCTCTTTTATTAATGGCTCAATCCAGTTTTGGGCAGGTGCAATATCTGAGTTTAAAAGAACAAAATAATCTGCTTCAACCTGTTTTAAGGCTCTGTTATATCCTCCGGTAAAGCCATAATTCTTGTCGAGAACAATGACTTTAACAGAAGGGAAGTCGTTAGCCATAATTTGAAGTGATTGATCTGTAGATGCATTATCTGCTACAATCACTTCTACATCAGGATGTATAGAGTTGTCAATAACTTTAGGAAGGAATTCGGTTAAGAGTTTTTCTCCATTCCAGTTTAATATTACGATGGCAACTTTAGGCATTAGTTCACTTTAAAATTAGGATCAGAATGCTTCCATCGGTTATGTGTCCAAAGCCAGTATTCAGGTTTTTCTTGAATAATCTTTTCTAAGTGCTTCACATGAGTTTCTGTTATTTCATATTCTTTACACTCTTTTGGATTTTCAATTAAAGGCTCTACAATAATGCAATAATGCCCTCTTTTAATCTTGTCAAATCTCAAAAATACAATCGGATCGTTTGTTCTAGCGGCCATTTTTTCAGCACCAAGATGTACTGGAGTCATCTGATTTAAAAACATGGTTTGGTACTGGACTTTTGATTTGCTAGGTGATTGATCAGCAATTAGTCCGAGAATAAATCGGGTACCATCTTTTTTCATTTGAATCATAGAACGAAATGACGTTTTCATAGGAAAGTTATAAGATCCCCATTTTGACCTTAATTTAAGCATGAAATCATCATATGGTTTGCTTTTTAATGGATGATAGATTGCAGTACCATGCAGTTTTACAAATAAATTGATGGATGGAACCCATTCCCATGAACCATAGTGGGCCATAATTGCAAAAACGTCCTTTCCTTCGTCATAGTATTTGTCAAGCAACTCCCCGTTTTTAATACTTACTCTTTCGCGCATTTGTTTTTCACTCATGCGATACAGCTTGAATGTTTCAAAAAACACATCGCAAAAATTACGATAGAACTTGTGAGCAATTGTTTTAATTTCTTTTTCAGATTTCTCAGGAAAAGAATTTCTAAGATTTTTATAAACTATTTTCTTTCTGTACCCAATAATCAGGATTATTACATAAAATATATCAGAAAGAATATAAATTAACCAAAAAGGTAAGAATCCTATTTGTTTAATAAAAAACAAACCAATATGAGTGCCGATATTCTTCATTTATTCATTCATTAATTTTGTTACGATGCTTTTAAATTCATTAAACATTAATGCATTACCCGAAATAATGCCTCGTCCGTAAATATAATCATCACCCCCTTTTAAATCACAGTTTTTTCCGCCAGCTTGTTGTACAATAAAGGCGCCAGCAGCAACATCGTATGGTTTTAAGTCATACTCATAAAAACCATCAAATCTACCGCAGGCAACATAAGCTAAATCTGTTGCTGCAGAACCTAATCGACGTAGGCCATGAGAATTTCTCATGAAATAATCCATGGTTTTATTGAATCCTTCAATCATACTAAAATTGGAATATGGAAATCCTGTAGCAATAAGGCTGTCGCTAATGGTTGCCGCTCCAGATGTTGTAATTTCTGTTCCGTTTAAATATGCCGGAGCACCTTGCCAACTGTAAAAGCACTCGTTTAACCCCAACTCATAAACGACACCAAGAATTATCTCTTTTTTGTATTCCAATGCAATACTTATGGCGAAAGGAGATAGCCCATGAATAAAATTTGTTGTGCCATCAATGGGGTCAACAATCCAGTTATATTCTTCTCCCACTTTTTCAGAAGTACCTTCTTCTGCAACAAATCCAGCTTCAGGAAGCATTTCAGACAACCCTTTAACAAGTCTAACTTCACTACCCTTGTCAATGTGAGTAACAAAATCGTTTTTCCCTTTGGTTTCTATTCTCTTGTTTTTAGATGATTCTTCAAGAATATACTTACCTGTGTTTTTAGCCAAATCAATCACTGATTGGCAAAGGGTTGAAAGATCCATATTATTTATCGTTTAATTCTAGTCTATTATACTTGCATCAAATACAAACTCATCAGCAATAAATGCGTTTAATTTTACTTGATGTATTTGGTTTTTTAATTCTTCACGATACGGAACTCTTACTTTTAAGTAATTTTCTGTATATCCATTCATGAAACCATTATTGTTACTCCCTTCGAATAGAACCTTACCTTCAGTTTCTTCAAATTTAGAATAAAAGAACCTTGTTTTTTTATCAGACACTTCATGTAAGATTTGACTTCTTGTTTTTCGATCATTAACAGGAACAATGTGTTCTATTGTTAAGGCTTTAGTATTAGGTCGTTCAGAATACGTAAATACATGTAGTTGTGAAATATCCTGCTCTTTAATAAAATTCATCGCATCGTTAAAGTGCTCTTCTGTTTCACCACGTACACCCACTATTACATCAACACCAATAAAGGCATGTGGCATTAATGATTTGATTGTCTTTATTCTGTCGGCAAAAAGTTCACGATTGTACTTTCGTTTCATTAAAGCCAAAACTTTGTTTGAACCAGATTGAAGCGGGATATGAAAATGAGGCATTATTTTATTTGATTTTGCAACAAATTCAATAATCTCATTAGTTAATAGATTGGGCTCAATACTTGATATCCTGAATCTTTGAACGCCTTCAATTTTTTCAAGTTCCTTAATTAAGTCAAAAAAAGTTTCATTTGTACTTTTCCCAAAATCGCCAATGTTAACTCCTGTCAGGATGATTTCCTGAGCGCCTTCACCAACTGCTTTTTTAGCTAACTCAACCGTTGTTTTAACATCTGCATTTCTACTCTTTCCTCTGGCTAATGGAATGGTGCAATACGAACAATAATAGTCGCAGCCATCCTGTACTTTTAAGAAAGTTCGTGTTCTGTCGCCTATGGAATAGGATGGGAAAAACTCTTTATTGGTTGTTATTTTTCCAGCATGTATTTCTCCGGAAGCTTTCTTTTGAAGGTCTCCCAGGTAATCGGACATTTTAAATTTTTCATTTGATCCTAAAACCAAATCAACGCCCGGCATTTCTGATATTGTTTGAGGTTTAAGCTGTGCAAAGCAACCTGTAACCACAACAAATGCATTGGGATTTTGCTTTATCGCCTTTTTAATGGCCTGGCGGCATTTTTTATCTGCAATTTCTGTAACAGAACAAGTGTTAATTACATAAACATCTGCAAATTCATCGTATTTAACCTTAATAAATCCTTCACTAATCAACGACCTTGCAATAGTAGATGTTTCACTAAAATTTAATTTACACCCCAGTGTATGAAAGGCCACCTTCTTCTCTAAAAACAATGATTTATCGATCATTTCTCCTCTAATAAATTTTAAAATAAATGTCGGGGTAATTCCTCTTGTTTGTTTGTCTTGCAAAAAGCGCTCAAAGATAGTTAAAAGTGTTAAACACTAAAAAGAAAAGGGTTGAAATGCCTTATTCCAACCCTCAATTTAAGATTATTTAAATGGTTCTATAGTAAATCACTTGCAAGTTCTGCTAAATAGCTTCGTTCTCCTTTAATCAGATTCACATGAGCAAAAATATCTTGCCCTTTCATTTTTTCAGTCAGATAAGCCAACCCATTGGATGTTTTATCCAAATATGGTGAATCAATTTGTTCAATATCACCTGTAAAAATAATTTTGGTTCCGTCACCAGCTCTGGTTATGATGGTTTTTACTTCGTGAGGAGTTAGATTTTGGGCTTCATCAACAATAAAATAAACATCGGATAAACTTCTTCCTCTAATATAAGCCAAGGGAGTAATGATGAGCATGCCATCTCTTTGCATTTCCTCAATTAAAAGGTTTTCGCGACTTTTATGTCCATGACTTCCTTTGATAACAGTTAAGTTATCAAACAAAGGTTGCATATAAGGGCCAATTTTATCATTTACATCGCCAGGTAAAAATCCTAAATCACGGTTTGATAAAGGAACTATAGGACGAGCTAATAAAATTTGTTTAAAACTTTTATTTTGCTGAAGAGCTGCTGCTAATGCTAATAATGTTTTACCGGTACCTGCTTTTCCTGTTAACGAAACCAATTTGATTTCGGGATTTGTTAATGCATCCAGCGAAAAAGTTTGTTCTGCATTTCGAGGTTCTATACCAAAACAGCTATGTTTTTCAACTCTAACAATCATCTCCTGAAAAGGATCGTATTTAGCTAATACACTTTGGTTTGTATTTCGTAAAACAAAGTATTGATTAGCGGGCATATCCTGTATTGGAAAATCATTTTTAGCAATACCATCAGAATTGTAGAGTATATCTATCGTTTTAGTATCAAATTCTTCATGAATACGAACTCCTTTTTCAAGAACGTCAATATTTTTTACTTTGTCAGTTTCATAATCTTCACTATTTAAACCTAAGGATTTAGCTTTCATTCTAAGGTTGATGTCCTTAGTAACCAGGGTTACAATTCTTGTTTTAAACTCTTCTTTAATATGAAGGGCAATCGCGAGAATACGATGATCAGGGGATTTTTCAAAAAAAGAATCCTGCATTGTTTGTGTAAAAGGTTTACCCGTAGCCACAAATAATTTGCCTTGTTTATTTCCAAGAGAAACACCTTCCTTAAATAACTGCTCCCCAGAAATATTATTCAAATCGCGAACAAATTCTCTGGCCTGATAGTTAATTTGGTCATTGCCTTTTTTAAATTTATCCAACTCTTCGAGTACAACAATTGGTAAAATCACATCGTTATTTTCGAAGTTGTATATACATTTGTGATCGTGTAAAATCACGTTTGTATCTAATATAAAGATCTTACGTTTTTTAGGCATACTCAGAGGTTTTTAGTTCAACATTCTTAAAGTTATTTATTTTTAAATAAAAATCTTAGTGTTTGAATAATATTATGTAAAAATTAAAGTGATCAAAATATGACATATCAAGAGGTTTTGGAGTTTATGTTTTCGCAACTTCCAATGTATCAACGAACAGGGAAAGTTGCATATAAAGCTAATCTGGATAATACTTTAAAACTCGACGAGTATTTTAACCATCCGCATCAAAAATTTAAAACAATTCATGTAGCAGGGACCAACGGAAAGGGGTCTGTTTCGCATTGTCTGGCTTCTGTATTGCAAATGGCTGGATATAATGTCGGGTTGTATACTTCTCCCCATCTGAAAGATTTTAGAGAACGAATTAAAATTAATGGAAAGTGCATTGCAGAGCAAGATGTGATTGATTTTATATCTGAAAATCAAATTATGATTGAAGATGTAAAACCATCTTTTTTTGAGATGACAGTTGCGATGGCTTTTGATTTTTTTGCTAAAAGTAAAGTTGATGTTGCGGTAATAGAAGTTGGGTTAGGAGGAAGATTGGATTCTACTAATATTATACAACCAGAATGTTCTGTTATAACTAACATAGGGCTAGATCATACTGCATTGTTAGGAAACACAATTGATTTAATTGCTAAGGAAAAGGCAGGTGTAATTAAAAATGATGTCCCTGTAGTAGTTGGTGAACATAATAGCGTTACTAAATCTATATTTGAAAGTATAGCTTTAAATAATAATGCACCAATATATTTTGCTTCAGAAGAATATGATATTCCTGTATCAATGCGAACTATAGATAATAAACAAATTTTTCAGGTTTATAAAGGGGAGGATTGTGTATATGAAAATCTGCAATTGGATTTACTTGGGCTATATCAGAAAAAGAATTTGAAAACGATTCTAACAACAATTGAAGTTTTGAAAGAAGAGAAATTTTCAATTAATATAGATGATATTTATAATGGACTTAAAAATGTAGTTGAAAATACTGGCCTTTTAGGTAGATGGCAAATTTTAGGTGCAAATCCGGCAATAATTTGTGATACTGGACATAATGAAGATGGAGTCAGAGACATTGTAGAGCAATTAAATAATACTGCATTCCAAAATTTGCATATTATATGGGGAATGGTAAACGATAAGGATATAAATTCTGTATTACAATTGCTACCCCAAAATGCACAATACTATTTTGTGACGCCAACTATTCCACGCGGACTAGAAGCAAAAGAACTAAAAAAAGTAGCCAAAAAATATGGATTATTGGGAAATGAATATTCCGATATATCTGAAGCACTAAAAAAATCAAAAAAAAATGCATCTTCTAATGATTTGATATTCATAGGTGGAAGCACCTTTGTAGTAGCAGATGTTGTATAATTTTTCGAAAAAAGTTTTGCAAATACAAAAAAGACCTATACATTTGCATCGCTTTTGAAAACAGAAGTGCACTAGCAAAGGTTAGTAATTAAGTTTTCGTTAAAAGTGATTTTGTGGGGCGGTTAGCTCAGTTGGTTCAGAGCACTTGGTTTACACCCAAGGGGTCGGGGGTTCGACTCCCTCACCGCCCACTTTAAAGGAACACCGATATATATATCGGGCGATTAGCTCAGTTGGTTCAGAGCACTTGGTTTACACCCAAGGGGTCGGGGGTTCGACTCCCTCATCGCCCACTTTAAAGGAAAACCATATATATATCGGGCGATTAGCTCAGTTGGTTCAGAGCACTTGGTTTACACCCAAGGGGTCGGGGGTTCGACTCCCTCATCGCCCACTCAGCCTTACAAAAGTTGTGAGGCTTTTTTGTTGAAGAATGCGAAAGTAGCTCAGTTGGTAGAGCACGACCTTGCCAAGGTCGGGGTCGCGGGTTCGAGCCCCGTCTTTCGCTCCAAGGATGCTCGAGTGGTGGAATTGGTAGACACGCAAGACTTAAAATCTTGTGTCCATTAGGACGTGCGGGTTCAAGTCCCGCCTCGAGTACCAAGTAAAAGGTCTCTTCTTGAAAAAGGAGAGACTTTTTTTATTTTGTAATATTTTTTATTTCAACCTAAGGCACACTGATGGATCATCAGCAAAAGTTGGGTCTAGGGCAGGTATATGTTAAATTATTAAGCATATATCTTAGTAAGTCTAAACAAGAAGAACTTGATATCTACTACACCTCTAAATTGTCTTCTGAAATCCTTTATTTTGGCATTGAACGATTCTGCAGCAGCATTGGTGCTCCTGTTGTTAAAGAAGTTTGATATATTGTCGTAATAGTTGAAGAATGTGTCAGCTATAGTAATAACCCGAGTTCGATTAAAATTAAAGCGCTCAGATTTTATTAAAATGCTGAAATACAAGGCAAATTCTTTTTGCATAGCGAGCTATCGTAGAAGAATTTAACGAAGTAGATTAGTATTTTAATAGAAAGCCACATATAAACAACGATTTTCTGCTTCATATTTGTTTGACATAGCCCGCTATGACTTCACAAATATTCATTGAAACTCATTATTTATAAGCGGTCTGAGCCAATAATTTTATATCGAACTCGGGTTAATAGTGTTGATATTAAAATGTTGCATCTTTGACATTGATTTACAGCTTGAATAATGTATTGAAATCAATTCCACCTATCAGGGAGCTATCGAACGCCAAGGTGTATAGAGTATAGAGCATAGAATAGTATTACATAGAATAGTATTATGATTGAAGTATACATGTTAACTCAGCAGAGTTAATGTTTGATTAGTAAGTGTTTTTTATCGTCCAGTAAGGGCAGCTCAATTGAAATTTGAAACATTCCAATTCAATAATGGTTAATATGTAGATTTAAGAATCATTTCTGCCTATTTTTAAAGACAGAATGACTTCCCTTTAGATGAGACTCCTCGGGCTGAAAGTTCGGTATCTAAAAGCTATGTCTGTAGGGGCTATGCTCATGTAATGCCCCTTGTATTATACCAAATTAAAAAGGCCGTTTCTCTTAAAGAAACGACCTTAATGCAAGCATTGATTTAGTTTATCATCTATTATTCTATTCCGTAATAATAACAGTTCCTGCGTGAACGCTATAGCTAACGCGGTTTGTATCATCCATAGCGGCAAAAGCTATGTAACAATGTACCACAGTTCCCGGGGGGAGCATCTGGCAGATACAAACTGGCTGTACCTTCAGAACGTATACTTTCGCAAATAGAATATTCCGGGTAATAGCCCTCAGCAATAGCTACAAGAATTACCCCATTGTCTGCAAACTTATCGTCATTTGCATCTCTGTACTTCCAATTAAAAATAACTTCCTCACCATTTACTTCAACAGTTGGTCTGGTAGCAGCTTTTAATGATCCTACGGATAATACCAAATTTTCAAGGTTAACCTTATAACCAGGATATTCACCTTCAATGGTATATTTCATTAACTCTGACATGGCTGCATTATACGGCGACTTTAACCCGCAATATGCATTTAACCAACTATTACACATTGAAACTACTTCAAAACAAGTCGTTTCACTCACTTACTTCAATTCACCATAGCGGTGCTATGTATCATTTCAGTAAGTGTTTGTTTTATTAGTTTCTGATTATTGCTTCATTCGGCATATTCAAAGAAAACTTTGCTTCTGCTCTCCTTTATCGCAATAATTGCATTTTCAATGCTCATTACGATGTTTAAATACATAATCCGGGTTTAAGCTATCCTGGTTTTTGAATCCTAATTGTATCACCGGATACAAAGGTTGTAAAAACTTGGTGGCAAGTCTGAATTTTTCTCTGTGTGCCAATTGTTTTTCGCTGGCTTTGTGATTACTAAAATCGGGTAGCGATTTCATAACAGAAATACCTTTCCATTGACTACCTACTGTACTACCTACTTTTCCTGTGAATCTTCCGTTGATTCCTTTATTATATGTTCCCATGACTTTTTGTTTTAGTAAGCTCTGCTATAACTGATCAGGTTGTAACAGAGCCCGGGTTAAACAAATATCGGCCGACGTTTTTATTGTTAATTCGTTTATTCGCTTATTCGTTAATTTGATGATCTGTTATTTTTCAGAGCTGTAAATCACCTTTTTCCCAGTTCCTTGTTCCCTTCTCCCTTTTCCTTCCTACCATTTTTCTTAGTACTAAAGTATATTGAAAAGTGTATCGAAAAAAGTTACAGTAATTTTACTGTAACTTTTTTCGCTTGTAATTGATTGATTAATAGGGGTAAAGAAATTTGAGTAAAATCAGTTTTGAGTCGAAAAGAGCTAAAAAAGGGCCAATATTCCGGAAAATGGCAAAAAACGATAAAAATATTCCGAAAAATCACGTTTTTGGCCAAAAATATTCCTGGTTTTGGTGATTTTCGGTGTTTTTTTGACTTTTCTTTGCTAGGTCTTTGCATTTCTATGCTACGGCTTTGCTAATCCTATGCATAGGCATTGCTTCTAAGGAAGCAAAGAAAGATCATAAAATATGCTTGAACAAAACATAGTCAGTACGACGTCATATCCTAGACATACCATAGGAGCGTAAAGCAAATTACAAGAAAATACAGAATGTTGATGAGCTTTGAATATTTGATATGCATTATGGATAAAATGGATAACTGCATCATTTTTGTTTTTTTGCTGCGATAAGTGTCTTTTTGTATTCCTGATAATGAAGCGCATAAAATCAAATTTTTTCTGTGCCACGCTAAAATGAGTATTTATCATTGCCTGAGTTCTTTTTTTCCTTTATGGGAACAGGCTTAAAAGTGGCATTGACAAAGTGCTACTAAACAAAAGCACATATGCTTTTTATGAAAAAATTAATGAATTGGGTTGTTGTTCATATATTTTTGTTGCTGAATTACAACTACTTTTTCAGAATCAACAGAAGGAGTATAACCATAATCGTAACAAAAATAATAAAGATTACCACCCTTACTTTTCCAGGTATGTGTTAAACCCGCAATATGCATTAGACCATCTATTACACATTGAAATTACTTCAAAACAAGACACTTCGTTACTTCACTTCAACTCACCAGAACGATGCTATGCCTCGTTTCAGTAAAGCCTTGTTTTATGGTACTTTCAATGTTCATTACGAAATTCTAATACATAATCCGGGTTAAATGTTTAAAGTCCATGCCCAGTGTTTTCAAAAAATCCTTACGAACCGTAGCTTTACCTTGTGGGCAAGCAATCCGAAGTGCTTTGCGGTTGCTTCGAAGTTGTTTGTTAACACTTCTGATAAATGCTTCAGAAGTACTTTCTGCCTGGTTATGGTAGGCACTTTTACATTGTGCGTTACAAAACTTTTTATCACTTCTGCCTTTCAAGGTTTCTTTACAATACAAACATATTTGAGTGCTCATAGTAGTATTATTAAACGTTAATAGACGTATTTAGCCGTTTATAAAACGGTTAAGACAAGAAATTGTAGGTAGTTTGCAAATAAAAATCATGAATGACAGACCTGTTATTTATTTAAACAGAATTCAAAAGGAAAATACAGAATTGTGCGCCCTGCATTTTAAAAAGAATGATTCCATACTCAAGCGGATATTACAGAATGACTGGATTAAATGGGATGTGTCGGAAAGTAAATTCATAGTGAGTACAGCTCCGAATACAATTGGTCTGTTGGTTGATATATTTGAAGATATAGCTGAAATTAATACGCATTATTATGAAGCTCAATTAAAAGGAAAGGCAGAAGAAACCATAATTATAGATTGTTCTTATTTTAATGGAGTTTTACAACCTATTGAGAAATTGGGAGCTATTAACCCGAGTTCGATTAAAATTAAAGAGCTCAGATTTTATTAAAATGCTGATATACAAGGCATTTTTTTTTGAATAGTGAGCTATGGTATAAGAATTTAACGAAGTAGATTAGTATTATAATAGAAAGCCACATATAAACAACGATTTTCTGCTTCATATTTGTTTGACATAGCCCGCTATGACTTCACAAATATTCATTGAAACTCATTATTTATAAGCGGTCTGAGCCAATAATTTTATATCGAACTAGGGTTATTATTTTGGTTCAATAGCTGAGTACAGCAACGAAGAGGTTTACATTCATTACGTAATAGCTTTGCCACACATTTATTGGAATCAGGCACGGATTTGCGCTATATACAAGAACTATTAGGACATAATTCCTCATAAATCACTGAAATATATACTCACGTGAGCAATAAATATTTAAAACAGATTAAAAGTCCACTAGACGACTTAAATGTTTAAAAAATAAATTATATTAGCTAGCAAAAATACATAAGACATAATAAAAATAACCGAAATATTATGTCGATTATTGAAATAATTGACATAGTACTTCGGTTAGAAAGTAGTTGGCGGTAATTATACAGCGACTGAAATTAGGGGTAACGATTTTTTGATTTGTCTCACGTAAAAAAAACTATGAAAAGAATAATTGGATTATTATTATTGATTTCAATTTCAGAATTATGCTTCTCGACAGGACAAGTTTCAGATTATTTGATTATTGATAACGATACGATTGCAATTTTTGCGAATCCACTTGAGCAATATTTTGAAAAAGTTAACAATCGAGAAATTATAGGCTTAAAGGGCTGTGGTTCTACTGCATGCTGGAGAGGATATAAAGCAATTTGGAGACTACGAAATGACAGTTTATTCTTGACAGCTATCACAAGTTGCCATTCAGGAGAGTGGTGCACTGACATTCGAGATGCTGATTTGGATTTAATGTTTGGTGAGGAATTTAAAAATAATTCTGTTTTTGCATCATGGTTTACAGGAGACATCATGGCTCCAAAAGGTGAATTAGTCCAATATATACATATGGGATACGGTTCAATTTATGAAGAAGAACAGTATTTCACATTTGAGAAGGGTATTAAAATAAAGGAAAGAATAAAGTCAAATAAGAAAATCGCAGACAAGATTAGATTTCACAAGAAAGAAATGGAAGTTTCTAAGCAAGTTCAAGACACATTATTCTATTATGTGAAAAAAAATGTGAGTTGGGATACAATAACGACTCCTTGGTTCATGCTTTGTGATGAAAAATATATCTTGACTTTTAATCGAAGAGGAATAATAAAGAAAGCGTGGGTAGATTGGGAAGGTGAAACTTTTCGAGAAAAGATTGATGATTGGTGGTGGAATAACACAGATGACAGAAAATGCCGAATGACAATAAAAAAAGCTATAAAACCATTAAGACTATCATATTTAGATTTACCGAAAAAAAGATTTAAAATTACATTTGATATTTTGTACGATAGGAAAAAAGGTGAACTTGAATTATATAAAGAATTTTGGATGGAAAATGAATAATAACTACCGCCAACACATGGTATAGTGCATGCGGGTTTCTGTGGTTTGCGAAGGTTTGCGGCTCGTACAAAAAGTCGGTGTAAACTGATAGGTTTTCGCTTCGTAATCCCGCACGACACCATACCATAAAACGTTATGCCCAAGCTTAAACATACCGTCAAGAAAAAAATGATTTATTAATTTGGAAATCAATAAATGTAAAGTATATTTGCTATATAGACAAGTGTGATTTACATTAAAAATCATTAGAGATGAACAAAAAACAAGTAAATTTAAAGCTGTTACCAAACTATTTTAAGAAGATTTCAATTGGACTTTTAGCATTTACAATCTTAACATTAATATTAAACAAGAGTTCTATATTGGGTTTTGACAGGGAATTAATTAAAGAAATTGTAAAAGTTGGATTATTGGCTTCACTTTCAATGCTTGCCTTGACAAAAGATAAGGTAGAAGATGAACTAACTATTAAAATTCGGATGAATTCATATGCAGTATCTTTTCTTATGGGTGTCACTTTTTTGATTATTCAACCATTCACCAATCTCCTTTTTGATAATTCTTTTTCATCAGACATGAGTGCATTTCAGTTAATTCTTACTATGCTTTTTTTCTATTTCATTATGTTTTTTTCTTACAAGAAAAATCGATAATGAAAAACAAGCTGAGAATTGAGAGGGCAATAAAAGATTTAACCCAAGAGGAACTTGCAAAAAAGATTGGCGTATCAAGACAAACTATAAATTCAATAGAGAAAGGAAGATATGTACCATCTACAACTTTGGCGCTAAAGATATCTGAATTGTTTGAAAAAACTGTTAATGAATTATTTGAATTGGAAGAAGAAGATTAGAGCCAGGGCATAACAGCCAATATAAGTAAGCTGGGGGGCATCGGTTTGCGAAAAGTTAGTTCATTTAATCAAAATCTTAATGGCCTGTTAAGTAATTGGCTCGGAAATCCCAGCCTACTCATATTGGCGAACCGTTAGCGGTTATTAAGAAAAAAAAACTATGCGTAAAATCATATTATTAGTATTGAGTACATTTTGTATTAATGCTATATCCCAAAAAGAAATTTATCAATACCCTGAAACAATAAATATTGATGATTATCGAATTAGTGTTAACAGTCTTCAAATCGAAGCTTTTAGAGGTTACTTAAAAACTATTTCTGATATTAACTATTATAAAATAGAAGCATTTGACTTTAATAAAGATGGAAAGAATGAATACTTTGCATATTATTCTGACGGAAGTTCCTTTTTACCCTTTTTCATCTATAGAGAATATGAAAATGAATATATAGCTCTAGGAGAATTTGAAGTTTACACCTCTGTATTTGCGGAACTGAAAAATGAAATGCCTCAAATAATAAGAATCGATTTTGAAGGTCATAAAACTAATCCTATTTACTACCCCAAGGTATTCTCACTAGGAAATAATAAATATGAACTACTTAATGATCCTCATATAAGAATCGGAGAGTATCGTGACCTTGGATTAACTTTCTACAAAAAGAAACAGTATAATGAAGCTCTAGTTTGTTATTCAAATGTGCTAAAACCTATTTGGGGAATGGCTAAGATCAATTCAGTAGATTACAATAACTTAGCTTTGGTACATGTGAAATTAAATAACTTGAAAGAAGCTAAAATAATTTTAGAAGAAAACATTAATTATGGGAATAAAGATGCTATTACATATTATAATTTAGCCAAGATTGAAGAAGCATTAAATAATAAAAGCAAAGCAATAGATTATTATGAAAAATCCAATGAACTTCATCCCATGAAAGTGAAAACAGAGAAAATAGACGAACTAAATAACAACCGCTAACACGTGCTAATAAATAATTTGGCAGACAGTGATTTGCGAAGGTATGTGCTTTTAATTATGTTTGGTTCAAATTTGAATGGAGCTGCGGCAAAGTGCCAAACTATTCATAGCACCAACGTTGTGCCCAATTAAAACGAGAATCATGAGAATGCTATTATCAATATTAATACTATTAACAAGCTTTATTTGCTTTAGCCAAAAAGGGAAAGAAGGAATAAAGTATTCCAGGGAAATAATTGGAAAAAGTATTATTGATGAAAAAGAGATTTTATCCGAATGTTTTAGATTTCCCAAGCGAATTGAAAAACTGACATTTAATAGCAATCCAAAGGAAATTGCTGTTTATTTGCGTGGAGTTAGTTCAAATGGAAAATGGTTAGACAATGAAGGTGATTATATTCAATATGACTTACTGGAAAAATCCATAAGATGGAGTAAAAAGTTTTCATATACGAAAATGAACTGGTATACACAATCTGATAGTACAATTGTATTTACTAGTGGTTTTAGAAGTTGGCTTTTAGATTATAATACAGGAGCAAATAAATGGAAAACTAAAAACAACATTTATTACATACAACCGAAAATAAATATTGGTGTTGCACATGGTTTTTCAGGTGCATACGGGAGCCCTCTTATTAAAGGAATTGACCTTAGTAGTGGCGAAGAATTATGGAGTGAAGAACTTGCTCACAATAAAGGGTGGGAGGATTTTATCATACTGAATGATTCATCTGCACTATTGGTTAGTAAAGGGATTTCATTATTAAACCTAAAGACAGGTAAAGTTTGGCAAAATACAGATATTATAAAAAACAAAGAGCCCGATAGCTATACTAAACAATCATTCAATCTATACAAAAGTATTATCACAGGTCGCTTAAGTGAATATCAAAAAGAGTATAATGCAAAATCGAATGAAAACATAGTTTTAGTTGAAGGTTCTTCAGTTATTGTATGCAACAGAAATGAAATCGCTAGTATTTCGCTAGAAGATGGGTCGTTAAATTGGACGGTATCAATCAGTTCTCATTACAATAGAATGAGTATGAGAGAGGATAAGATCAATTTCTATATCTTTCAACATATTAGAGAGGTAACTGAAAAATCAAGTTGCCGAATTTTGAGCATAAATAAATTAAATGGAAAAATCACCTTTGAGAAACAATTCGACAGTAAAGTCGAGGATTATAGATTTATTAGAACCATGTTGTACCTAATTAGTAATGGTGAACTTCATAAGTACAATACATTAACTCAAAAGGAAGAAATAAAGCAGGATTATTCTAATAAATCTTTTGGGAAAGTGAAATTCTTTATTTCGGGTAATAAAATATATCATAACCAAGATGGAGTATTAAAAACTTTAGATAATGAAAAAAACATTATGCTCTTTACCGAACAGAAAAAAGCAATAGTATTAAATGGAGATTTATCTGTTAAAACCATACTGGAGGAAAAAGATTTGTTTCTATCAAAAATTGTTTCGGAGAACTATGAACTTGTGAATAAGAACAAAGACTCATTTTTAATAAATAAAAAAGGTGAAGTTTTAGCAGAATTAAATGTTGCTGAAAATGCTTTAATTGAGAATGATATGTTTTTTAGCTGGGAGGATAATGTGCTAAATATTATAGACATAAAAAGACTAGAGGTAAAATAACTGGGCACAACAATGCATTATAAGGCATGTGGGGCGCAGTGATTCGCGAGCGGTGGTGATTTCTATTTGTCCGCCTAATGCTTTTAAAGTTACTTTGTTTTGTTAAATTAGTCCCTTGTAAAAGCATTAGGCTCAGTGCGATTCTGGAAAGGCAGTCAATTTCAATTCCCACACAGCCTCATATGCGAGCCGTTGCCAGCAATTTAAAGCAGAATAGTAGCATGAAGAATATATTTTTAATAGGATTTCTTTTTTTTATAAATCAGGCTCTTTTTTCTCAAACTAAAATTTTGAAATCGTTTGACTTTGATAAGCATGATTATCGTTTTTATTTTATTTATCAATATAATGACATGCGATTGGAAGACTCATTAGAAGTAATATCGCACTTTATGATTAATGATAAGACTGAATTAAAGAAATTGCAAGAATCATGGATTTCAACTACTGAAGTTGAAGGAATTCTGGATTGCGGTTACGATTGGGAAATCTACGTGGTAGAAAATGAAAAAATAGTTAGTAATTTGAATGTGAATACTGATTGTGGTCAGGTTATAACTTATGGTATTGGGGAATCATATAATTTTAAAGGTAATCCTTTTCTAAGTTTGAAACGAGATAAATTGGTAAATGCATATTATATTGAAACAGATACAATTACTAAAACAAGAGAATTATACAGTCAAATTGTAAATACTGATAGCGTTTATTATCCTTCTGAGCAATATGAGTCATGGATGAAATACAATGGACAATTTCATTTTATAATAACAGCCAAGGATACAAAAAATGGATTGAGATTGGCAAAAAATATAAAAAAAGATATTTATAAGAAACATCCATCAGGTAACTTTGAAATTGACTTTTGGGGTTATAATAAATTTCGTCTTGATGGTTATATTTATTGTGATAGTAGTGTAGTTGAAAAATTTAGTTCTGACTCTTTATCTTGGGGTGATTTTAACTTTTATTTTGGAAAAACAGGTTGGGAACCATGGAGTAAGACTGCGAAAGAATATTTTTCGGCATTTATATTTTCCGATAATATTGTAAAACTTGATAAAATAATAAAAACTGCTGGCAACACTTAGAATATAATTAATCACGAACTGCCCAAAAAAGTCCCATCAAACCATCAGAGTGATTCATTATATTTGTTGTTGAACGGAACCGGGATAAGCGAGCCCATTGTATGGGGATTGATATGAAATGGGTCTTTCATTTATGCTTGGTAAGCATAAAACTCCAAAGTTAAAACAGAAAGTTTGGGTAAAAAATCATTAAAATAAAGAGTTAAAACCACCTCAATGTATAAATCGACAGTTGATTTAGCTCTTTTTGTTGGTTATAAGACATACCTTTCCCATTACACCAAAGGCGGCGTTTATGATATAGAGGCAGATTGAGTTGATTTTGTATTTTTTATTGAGTTGGGACTACCTCTGATAGCCGGCTTAAAAGAGGCTATACGTTGCATGGTGCCTTGTTTACATTTTGGGCATTGATCGTGAGGATGGCCAAAAAGCAGCACAAATAATTCCTTCCAAGGGATCCCTTTTTTAGATTCCGGGGAGCAAGCATTAAATATTTTCCGGATGATCTCTAAGCACAGTTTCTTTTTAGAGGAACCTAGAAACCCATAATGCCTTATTTTCATAAAAGCGGGAGGAAGTATATGCATGGAAAGTCTTCGCAGAAACTCAAAATAAGAAAGATGCATCACATCCACTTTAGCGTTTTTGTAGTTGAGCCACGAAAAATACACATTATTATCATCCAGGCTTTTAATACGCTGGTTACTAATTGCAACTCTATGAGTATACCTAGCCAAGTATTCCAGCACTTGCTTAGAATTGTGCATGGGTAATTTAGCATATACCACCCATTTATTTTTATAAAAAGGATGCAGGTATTTACGCTCTGGTTCAAAAGTAGTTTTTAAAGTAATGGTTCCCTTATTGTATAAGTCCATCAGGTAATCGCAAAACTTACCTCTAAAAACAGCACTTAAGGCTTTAACAGGATATAAAAACTTACCTTTACTTTTTGTATTTTTCCATTTGTTTTGAGGGGTTATACCACCGCCCGGCACAATGCAATGTACATGTGGATGAAAAATCAGGTTTTGTCCCCAGGTATGCAAAATGGCAATCATACCGGTTTGAGCGCCCAAATGTTTATAATCCTGAGCAAACTGTTTAATGGTATCCCATGCTGCCCTAAAGAGTACATTGTACATATCTCTTGGATGATCTATAAACAAAGGATTTAGCTGTTCGGGAACGGTAAATACCACATGAAAATATTTGATGGGTAAAAGATCTGATTCTCGATCTATCAGCCACCTTTCCTTTTTCAGACCATTACATTTAGGGCAGTGCCTGTCTCTGCAACTATTGTATGAATATTGCTCATGACCACATTCTGAGTTGTTACATTTATCCTGATGATAGCCTAGAGCAGCCGTTCTGCAATTTCCCAGGTTTGTAAACACCTTTTTCTTATGCGCATTTAAATGTCCGGCCTCAATCACACTGTGTTTATGATCCCTGATAATAGCACCAATATCAAATATGGGTTTACTATAGCTCATCGTTGCAGCCTGTCTAAAGGCGAAATCATAGGGTTTGATTTTAGGTTGTTGTTAGTTTGCAGGTATACCATGGTGGTTCTGATATCATCGTGCCCCATCATTTTTTGTATAGACACAATGTCAACGCCAATTGCCAACAAGTGTGATGCAAAAGCATGTCTCAAAGAGTGAGGTGTAAAGTGCTTTTCAATGCCAGACCTATCCAGAGCATATTGAAAACCCCACTTTACAGCCTCGTCGCTATAAGGTTTACCTTTATACCTGCCATTAAATAAATATACCTGCGGTTTAAATTGATGTAAATAGTGCTTTATTTCAGGAATGAGTGATTGGGCCAAAACAGCGTATCTGTCTTTATTGCCTTTACTGTCTTTAATATAAATACGATGGTTTTTAAAATCGAGATGCTCAATTTTAAGGTTGATAATCTCACTTTTGCGCAAACCAGCTGAATAAATAACTTTTAGTAATAGTCTGTGCTTTGGACTTATGGCAGCATTAAATAATTGCAGCAGTTCTTTCCCGGTAGGGATCAAGGGTAGATACTTTGTAGCTTTAGGGTAAGGTACATCAGAAATAATATCAATGCGCTTATACACGCTTTTATACATAAAACGCAGCCCCTGTAAGTAATTTCTGATGGTAGACCGACTCAGCTTTTGATCGTTTTTAAGATACAGCAGAAACTCATATATTTCCATTTCCGAAAGCTCATCAGGTAGCTTACCGGAAAATAAGCAGAGTAGCTTAGTAGAACGCATATAATTAGCAATTGAGCTATTAGAAAAATGCGCTACTTCCATTCTTACATGCAGATTGTGCAATAATGCCTCAACACTCTTTGGTGTTGTTAAACTTTTTTTTCATCTTTAATCAGTTTATTAAAATTGAAATACAAAGATGCGGTATTTTACCGTCAAAACCTCGTTGTCTACCGACGTAGGAGGTTTAGTTCAACAATGTATATACAAAATAGGCGAAATATTAGTAAAATAAAGGGTTGTAGCCCGCTTCAACTTTGTAACGGTTTGATAAGTTTGAAGCCCGCAATCGCCTACTTTGCATATACTCAACGTGTACGCTAAGAGAAGAAGGCCATTTGTAGGGAAACTTCTTCGTAAGCCGAAAGCATTGGGAAGTAGTCAATCTACTGAAATTTGCTAATGATTTCCAGATGGTGCAAGTCCATCTCATCCAAAGCCCGTAAGCAGGATGAAAGCGAACCGACTGGGTGATTCCGTGAGGATAGCAGAAGAGTAGTCGGCAAGCGAGTATTTAGGCCGTGTTATTCAGCCTCGAAAAAGTGTATTTATTTGTAGTTAAGCCGACGGTGTACGTTTACCGGAAGGCAGCAATTACAGTGGCATATTTACGGTTACTGCTGTAGAACTACCGTGGTCAAAGCGCAGGGCATGAATACAAAGGGAAGTCTTCGGAACTTAGGAGATCTGTATTGCTCCTGACAAGAAGGGGTTTGGGTGTACCATCAAAAAGAAACACCAGTCAGTTAACGTAACCATGTCAATGTTAACAGAGTCAAGGGAAATGACATGGTGTACCAGGTATCAGCGACAAGGGACAACCGGAGTCAAAGAGAAGGCATACAGAAGTCAGAGCAGCCTCATAGTACCAATGAAATCGGGGAAGTACCATCTGAGCGACCCGAAGGAGGGAAGGGGGATTGTCAGTTAATATGGTTCAACTAAACAGAAAGCATGGATTTACTCGGAGAAATCGCCAACAGGCAAACAAAATTTGGTTGTATAAAACGCAAAGCGCAGGAAAGTCCAACAGAAGTTTTCACCTCACTAGCGCATCATCTAACACAAGAATATTTGCTAAGTAGTTTCCGTAAACTGCGGAAAACAGCAGCGAGTGGAATAGATGAAGTTAATGCAGAAGAATATGAGTTGAACTTACAACTGCGTATAGAAAATCTCCAAGCAAGGTTAAAGAGTAAATCTTACTTTGCCCCAAACATCCGCAGAGTATGGATAGACAAGGGCAATGGGAAGCAACGCCCATTAGGGATAAGTACTACCGAGGATAAGATTGTACAAAGAGCAGTAACAGATATACTTAATTTGATATTTGAACAAGACTTTTACGATTTTTCCTATGGATTCCGAGCCAAACGTAGTGCCCATCAGGCACTAAATAACCTTCGCAATCAATGTATGAAGCGCAATATTAATTGGATACTGGACTGTGATATTCAGGGCTGTTTCGACAACTTTGAACATAGTACATTATTATCACTTATAAGTCAACGGATTAAAGATAAGTGTATTTTGCAATTGATTGAAAGATGGCTAAAAGCAGGTGTTGTAGATGGTAAAAGCTTGCAAATAAGCAAACGTGGCACGCCGCAAGGAAATATTATTTCACCATTGCTTTGTAATGTATATATGCATTATGCATTGGATAAATGGTTACATGAAATAGTACGTCCCTTGCTTAAAGGCGAAATATTTTTGATACGCTATGCCGATGATTTTATCATTGGATTTGAGTATGCAGAAGATGCTCAGCGGGTAAATAACACGCTACCCAAGCGAATGAATAAATATGGATTAACCATTCATGCAGAAAAGAGTAAGCTCATTAGATTTTCACCAGAAGGAAAAACTAAACCACCCACCTTTGATTTTCTAGGATTTACACATTATTGGAGCAAAAGCCAAAGAGGCAATTGGGTAGTGAAGCGAAAAACACGTCAAAAGAAAATGCAGGCCATCCTTCAAAACATAAAGGATACTTGCAGGATACATAAACACGAGAAGCTAAAAGATCAGAGTAAAATACTAAAATCTAAACTTCGGGGATTGTATCAATATTTTGGCATCAGAGGTAACTTCGTTAGTCTAAACCGAATATATCAAATAACACTATATGCTTGGTTTAAATGGCTTAACCGAAGGAGTCAACGCAAAAGCTACACGTGGAAAGGGTACTGGGAGTTATTGAAATTTTTTAAGCTCCCGAAACCTAGAATAATTCATTATAATGTTTAAATTCATGCACCAGATAATTAAACATATTAACTGAGGAGCCGGATACGGGAATTCTGTACGTCCGGATCTGCGGGGGGATAGGTGGAGTAATCCACTATTCTATCCCGATTGTAGTGCATAAAAGGAAACCGAAACATAAACAGACACTTAATAGAAATGATTAAAAAGAAACTTTCGATAATTGGATTAACGATTCTTCTTGGAGGATTTTGTCAATCTGGATTTAGTCAAAACTTGAAAGATGACCCTCAAGCTAAAATATGTTTAAAATTCTCACAGGACTTAAACTCTGAGATAAAAATTTCAGAACTCGTGAAATACTTTGATGATAGACAAAAGACTGACAGTTTAAAAATTAAACTAAGTGAGTGTAGAGAGGATATTGAAAAACACAGAGATAAGATTGAGTATTATATAACAAAGTTTGATAGACCTAATCTTGTTTTTTACAATGTTAACTTACATAACTCAAAGGAAAAATTGACTTTTGGTGATTTAAGAATTGTATTCAAAGACAATAAGGATTTATTAATTGATGACTGGATATATTTAAAGGAAACGAATACAACTGATGATGAAGATGAGAGTGAATTACCGTCTATTCCTCTTCCTCCATTACCTGAATAAAATATTTGCTAATTGAGTTTACGAATTATGACAGAGATTAAAAAAAACAAAAAGACTGATAAAAACATAATCAAATTTGCTGATACAGCGTCTTTTGTTTTTGATGATTTCTTAAATTTTCATGGATTTAAAAGTGAATTAAAGGAAATTGAGGAATTCTTTTGCACATTGATTTATAGAAAACAAGAGACTTATATAAAAATAAGTGCAAGTACTCATCCACGTGATTACCCAAATCATTATAATATAATTCTTGGAGAAGGAAGTTCGGATTGGCCCGATACGGATTGGAATTCTGTTGCTCTCTGGCGGATTAAAAAGGAAATATCTCCTGATTTGAAAGCAAAGGAATACTCTCTTACCGATTTTGAGAAAATTGATGATTGTTTAAAAAATGCGAAAAATGAACTTGAAAAATTTGGCGACTCATTTCTAAATGGAGACCTGACAATATTTAGAAAAGTAAGACAACGCATTAATCAACAGCGAGAACCGTATAAAATTCATCAAAAAGATAATTCTGGTAGATTTAAGACAATTATTGATAAGGTGAGTAAAAAACTTAAAGAAAAATTTAGCTGATTAACTAATAATGTATTGACATATAAAGAATTACGCGCTACAACAATGTGTATAATTCATAAGGGTTTCAGTGGTATGCGAAGCAGAGTCTCCCGCTTCATTTTTGGTAACGAAGGATACAGACGCAGCCCGCAATCCCTTACGTAATCATACACTCAACGTGTACGCTAAGAGAAGAAGGCCATTTGTAGGGAAACTTCTTCGTAAGCCGAAAGCATTGGGAAGTAGTCAATCTACTGAAATTTGCTAATGATTTCCAGATGGTGCAAGTCCATCTCATCCAAAGCCCGTAAGCAGGATGAAAGCGAACCGACTGGGTGATTCCGTGAGGATAGCAGAAGAGTAGTCGGCAAGCGAGTATTTAGGCCGTGTTATTCAGCCTCGAAAAAGTGTATTTATTTGTAGTTAAGCCGACGGTGTACGTTTACCGGAAGGCAGCAATTACAGTGGCATATTTACGGTTACTGCTGTAGAACTACCGTGGTCAAAGCGCAGGGCATGAATACAAAGGGAAGTCTTCGGAACTTAGGAGATCTGTATTGCTCCTGACAAGAAGGGGTTTGGGTGTACCATCAAAAAGAAACACCAGTCAGTTAACGTAACCATGTCAATGTTAACAGAGTCAAGGGAAATGACATGGTGTACCAGGTATCAGCGACAAGGGACAACCGGAGTCAAAGAGAAGGCATACAGAAGTCAGAGCAGCCTCATAGTACCAATGAAATCGGGGAAGTACCATCTGAGCGACCCGAAGGAGGGAAGGGGGATTGTCAGTTAATATGGTTCAACTAAACAGAAAGCATGGATTTACTCGGAGAAATCGCCAACAGGCAAACAAAATTTGGTTGTATAAAACGCAAAGCGCAGGAAAGTCCAACAGAAGTTTTCACCTCACTAGCGCATCATCTAACACAAGAATATTTGCTAAGTAGTTTCCGTAAACTGCGGAAAACAGCAGCGAGTGGAATAGATGAAGTTAATGCAGAAGAATATGAGTTGAACTTACAACTGCGTATAGAAAATCTCCAAGCAAGGTTAAAGAGTAAATCTTACTTTGCCCCAAACATCCGCAGAGTATGGATAGACAAGGGCAATGGGAAGCAACGCCCATTAGGGATAAGTACTACCGAGGATAAGATTGTACAAAGAGCAGTAACAGATATACTTAATTTGATATTTGAACAAGACTTTTACGATTTTTCCTATGGATTCCGAGCCAAACGTAGTGCCCATCAGGCACTAAATAACCTTCGCAATCAATGTATGAAGCGCAATATTAATTGGATACTGGACTGTGATATTCAGGGCTGTTTCGACAACTTTGAACATAGTACATTATTATCACTTATAAGTCAACGGATTAAAGATAAGTGTATTTTGCAATTGATTGAAAGATGGCTAAAAGCAGGTGTTGTAGATGGAAAAAGCTTGCAAATAAGCAAACGTGGCACGCCGCAAGGAAATATTATTTCACCATTGCTTTGTAATGTATATATGCATTATGCATTGGATAAATGGTTACATGAAATAGTACGTCCCTTGCTTAAAGGCGAAATATTTTTGATACGCTATGCCGATGATTTTATCATTGGATTTGAGTATGCAGAAGATGCTCACCGGGTAAATAACACGCTACCCAAGCGAATGAATAAATATGGATTAACCATTCATGCAGAAAAGAGTAAGCTCATTAGATTTTCACCAGAAGGAAAAACTAAACCACCCACCTTTGATTTTCTAGGATTTACACATTATTGGTCAAAGAGCCAACAAGGCAAATGGGTAGTAAAACGCAAAACACGCCAAAAGAAAATGCAGGCCATCCTTCAAAACATAAAGGATACTTGCAGGATACATAAACATGAGAAGCTAAAAGATCAGAGTAAAATACTAAAATCTAAACTTCGGGGATTGTATCAATATTTTGGCATCAGAGGTAACTTTGTAAGCCTAAACCGAATATATCAAATAACATTATATGCATGGTTTAAATGGCTAAACCGAAGGAGCCAACGCAAAAGCTACACATGGAAAGGGTATTGGGAGTTATTGAAATATTTTAAGCTCCCGAAACCTAGAATAATTCATTATAATGTTTAAATTCATGCACCAGATAATTAAACATATTAACTGAGGAGCCGGATACGGGAATTCTGTACGTCCGGATCTGCGGGGGGATAGGCGGAGTAATCCACTATTCTATCCCGATTAGCACCAATTAAACACACTGATGTATAGAATATTCTTTTTAGGCTTCACACTTATTTGCTTAATATCTTGTAAAACTAAAGTGACAGTTGAAGATAAGGACGGAAATTCGTTTCAATTAAAGTTGTCTGACTTAGAATTGACTTCAAATGAAAAAGAAGAACAAATAGAAAAAGAAATTATTGATAGTATTAATACGTTTCTACAGACAAATAACTCATCAATTGTAAGAAACTATTGGTTTTTATGTGATACAATAAATATCAAACCAACCAGAACTTACAATGTGAATCATAAAAATGAAAATATTGATATACACTTTAATCTAAAAACTGTATCAATCAGACCTATTCCAGGAACATATCGTATAAATGAAGGACCTTTTGCTGAATACAAAATAACTAATGACTCTCTAGGTGTTTTACACAGCTATGTAATTGATTTAAACCTGACAGAGAATTGTCAAATCTCTGACTATAAAGCAACATTGAGATTTAGTAAGGAAATAAATGGCATAGATAGAGTGACTTTTGAACATACAATTCGGGAAGGTGACAATTATAATATTGAGAGTAATATAAAAACAAATAACTGGTGGTAACACGCTAGTATAAAGCATTTGGCGTTAGTGTCATTTGGAAGTTAAATCAGGTAATCGAACACCGCCAAATCTTTGATTTGGCTTTAATAATGAAAAGATAAAAACAAATAAAAGCTTTGGCTCTGGAGTGGTTTGGAAGGTTTGGTTCATAAAATCGCCATACGCTTCATCTAGCCAAACGTTGTATGCAAGCTTAAAAAGCAACTAAACTGCAATAAATATCATCATTATGAATGACATAAAATTTATCAATCTAAATTATAGAACTATGAATAAAACAATTATTTTGATTTTGAGTGTTTTCTTTATGATTTCGTGTTCAGACAAAGAAGACCCAATTGGAAAATGGGATGATAATATTAAATTATCAACAAAAAATGTAGACTTCTCATCTGAGATAGATTCTGTTACTGTTACTACAGAAGGCGATTGGTGGTGGATTGATGGAATCTCGTTTGAAGACAGTACTTATAGTTATTATCATAGAGACGACATAGATCTTGAATCAGACTCTTATATAATAACAGAAGAAGAGTTTATTGTTGAAAGGCGAGATAAGAATACACTTTTTATCAAAATAAACGAGAATAATAGTGGAATTGAAAGAAAAATGAATATTTCACTTGAAGCTGGAAACTATTTTGACAATGTAACTATCGTTCAATCAGCAAAATGATTTAACTCACAAATAGGGATTTTTATAAATTCTAAATAAAAGCCAGCATACAACACTTAGAATATAATTAATCACGAACTGCCCAAAAAAGTCCCATCAAACCATCAGGGTGATTCATTATATTTGTTGTTGAACGGAACCGGGATAAGCGAGCCCATTGTATGGGGATTGATATGAAATGGGTCTTTCATTTATGCTTGGTAAGCATAAAACTCCAAAGTTAAAACAGAAAGTTTGGGTATAAAAATCATTAAAATAAAGAGTTAAAACCACCTCAATGTATAAATCGACAGTTGATTTAGCTCTTTTTGTTGGTTATAAGACATACCTTTCCCATTACACCAAAGGCGGCGTTTATGATATAGAGGCAGATTGAGTTGATTTTGTATTTTTTATTGAGTTGGGACTACCTCTGATAGCCGGCTTAAAAGAAGCTATACGTTGCATGGTGCCTTGTTTACATTTTGGGCATTGATCGTGAGGAAGGCCAAAAAGCAGCACAAATAATTCCTGCCAAGGGATCCCTTTTTTAGATTCCGGGGAGCAAGCATTAAATATTTTCCGGATGATCTCTAAGCACAGTTTCTTTTTAGAGGAACCTAGAAACCCATAATGCCTTATTTTCATAAAAGCGGGAGGAAGTATATGCATGGAAAGTCTTCGCAGAAACTCAAAATAAGAAAGATGCATCACATCCACTTTAGCGTTTTTGTAGTTGAGCCACGAAAAATACACATTATTATCATCCAGGCTTTTAATACGCTGGTTACTAATCGCAACTCTATGAGTATACCTAGCCAAGTATTCCAGCACTTGCTTAGAATTGTGCATGGGTAATTTAGCATATACCACCCATTTACTTTTATAAAAAGGATGCAGGTATTTACGCTCTGGTTCAAAAGTAGTTTTTAAAGTAATGGTTCCCTTATTGTGTAAGTCCATCAGGTAATCGCAAAACTTACCTCTAAAAACAGCACTTAAGGCTTTAACAGGATATAAAAACTTACCTTTACTTTTGGTATTTTTCCATTTGTTTTGAGGTGTTAAACCACCGCCCGGCACAATGCAATGTACATGTGGATGAAAAACCAGGTTTTGTCCCCAGGTATGCAAAATGGCAATCATACCGGTTTGAGCGCCCAAATGTTTATAATCCAGAGCAAACTGTTTAACCCGCAATATGCATTAGACCATCTATTACACATTGAAATTACTTCAAAACAAGACACTTCGTTACTTCACTTCAACTCACCAGAACGATGCTATGCCTCGTTTCAGTAAAGCCTTGTTTTATGGTACTTTCAATGTTCATTACGAAATTCTAATACATAATCCGGGTTTAATGGTATCCCATGCAGCCCTAAAGAGTACATTGTACATATCTCTGGGATGATCTATAAACAAAGGATTTAGCTGTTCGGGAACGGTAAATACCACATGAAAATATTTGATGGGTAAAAGATCTGATTCTCGATCTATCAGCCACCTTTCCTTTTTCAGACCATTACATTTAGGGCAGTGTCTGTCTCTGCAACTATTGTATGAATATTGCTCATGACCACATTCTGAGTTGTTACATTTATCCTGATGATAGCCTAGAGTAGCCGTTCTGCAATTTCCCAGGTTTGTAAACACCTTTTTCTTATGCGCATTTAAATGTCCGGCCTCAATCACACTGTGTTTATGATCCCTGATAATAGCACCAATATCAAATATGGGTTTACTATAACTCATCGTTGCAGCCTGTCTAAAGGCGAAATCATAGGGTTTGATTTTAGGTTGTTGTTAATTTGCAGGTATACCATGGTGGTTCTGATATCATCGTGCCCCATCATTTTTTGTATAGACACAATGTCAACGCCAATTGCCAACAAGTGTGAAGCAAAAGCATGTCTCAAAGAGTGAGGTGTAAAGTGCTTTTCAATGCCAGACCTATCCAGAGCATATTGAAAATCCCACTTTACAGCCTCGTCGCTATAAGGTTTACCCTTATACCTGCCATTAAATAAATATACCTGCGGTTTAAATTGATGTAAATAGTGCTTTATTTCAGGAATGAGTGATTGGGCCAAAACAGCGTATCTGTCTTTATTGCCTTTACTGTCTTTAATATAAATACGATGGTTTTTAAAATCGAGATGCTCAATTTTAAGGTTGATAATCTCACTTTTGCGCAAACCAGCCGAATAAATAACTTTTAGTAATAACCTGAGTTCGATATAAAATTAATGGCTCAAATCGCTTATAAATATTGAGTTTCAAGGAATGTTTGCGAAAGCATAGCGGGCTATGGTAAGCAAATATGACACAGAAAATCGGTATTTATAAGCGAAATTCATAGCTTTTCATTAAATAATCGATTTACGGCTCTAAATTTTATCACCATAGCTCGCTATGTCTCAAAAATTTATATTGTAAATCAATCATTTACTGAAATTTGAGCTCGCTAATTTTAATCGAACTCAGGTTAATAGTCTGTGCTTTGGACTTATGGCAGCATTAAATAATTGCAGCAGTTCTTTCCCGGTAGGGATCAAGGGTAGATACTTTGTGGCTTTAGGGTAAGGTACATCAGAAATAATATCAATGCGCTTATACACGCTTTTATACATAAAACGCAGCCCCTGTAAGTAATTTCTGATGGTAGACCGACTCAGCTTTTGATCGTTTTTAAGATACAGCAGAAACTCATATATTTCCATTTCCGAAAGCTCATCAGGTAGCTTACCGGAAAATAAGCAGAGTAGCATAGTAGAACGCATATAATTAGCAATTGAGCTATTAGAAAAATGCGCTACTTCCATTCTTACATGCAGATTGTGCAATAATGCCTCAACACTCTTTGGTGTTGCTAAACTTTTTTTTCATCTTTAATCAGTTTATTAAAATTGAAATACACAGTATATTTCATGCGGTAAATAGCACATATTGATAGGCTTACAATTTTCATAAAATTTGTAATGGTAGACAGGTTAGTAGTTTCTAATGCCGCACGCAACATACTGCCACCATTAGACACAAGAAGCGATCCGTGCACAATGAAACTTAACGATTAACAATAAGGCTACTAAATATTTTTTAAAAAATGAATCATGAAAATAAAAGGTATTATTATAATATTTATTTGCATTATCTCAATGATTTCATGTAAAGAGAATGTAAAAGAAAAAATGCAGACAGGAAAGTTTGAACCCCAATGGGAATCTTTAAAACAATACAAAATACCTGAATGGTTTCGTGATGCCAAATTTGGTATCTGGGCACACTGGGGGCCCCAATGTCAACCCGAAGCAGGCGATTGGTATGCACGACATATGTATTCTCAGGGGCATTGGCAATATAAACACCATTTGGATCATTATGGTCATCCATCCGAGTTCGGTTTTAAAGATGTTATAAATGAATGGAAAGCAGAAAAGTGGAATCCTGAAAAATTAGTTGCTTTATATAAACGTGCTGGTGCACAATACTTTTTTGCAATGGGGAACCATCATGATAATCTTGATTTGTGGGACAGTAAATATCAGGAATGGAATTCTGTTGCTGTAGGCCCCAAAAAAGATATATTGGCAGGTTGGGCTAAAGCTGCCAAAAATAATAACCTTCCCTTTGGAGTGAGTATTCATTCAGCTCATGCCTGGAGGTGGTATGAGTCATCTCAGATGGCTGATAGCGAAGGAGGATATGCAGGCATTCCTTATGATGGAAAATTGACGAAAGAAGATGGCAAAGGAAAATGGTGGGAAGGTATGGATCCTCAAAATTTATATGCTCAAAATCACCTGTTAAGTGCTGAGAGTGCCAATATTGGAAGCATTCATAAACAATGGAATTGGGAAAATGGTGCTACTCCTCCTTCTGAGGAATATTGCTTAAATTTTTATAACCGTACCTTAGACATGATTAACCAGTTTAATCCCGACCTAATTTATTTTGATGACACCGCATTACCTTTATGGCCTGTAAGTAATGTTGGACTTGAAATAGCTGCACATTATTACAACTCAAATATTAAACAACATGAGGGTAAATTGGAGGCAGTTCTTTTTGGTAAAATACTTTCTGATGAACAAAAAGAATGCATGGTTTGGGATGTAGAGCGTGGTGCACCTGATAGTATTCAGGTGAAACCATGGCAATCGTGCACATGTATTGGAGGTTGGCACTACGACCGTGGGATATACAACCGAGGTGGATACAAGTCTGCAAAAACAGTCATGCAATTATTGGTCGATATTGTCAGTAAAAATGGTAATCTTTTACTGAATATTCCTGTTCGTGGCGATGGTTCTGTTGATGAAAAGGAACTAAAAGTTGTGGAGGATATTACAAAATGGATGGATATTAACAGCGAATGTATTTTCGAAACCCGTCCTTGGCAAATTTATGGTGAAGGCCCCAAAGCAGAAAATGCAAATCCCATTAATGCACAGGGATTTAATGAAGGGAAAGGAGGATCTTACACATCAGAAGATATCAGGTTTACCAAAAAAGGAGATGTTCTTTATGCTGTGGTCATGGAACTACCTATTGAAGGACAGGAGGTAAATATTAAATCGTTGTCAGTTAATAGCCAATATTATAGCAAGGAAATCGATAAAGTAGAGATGCTCGGAGGGAATATTGTTTCCTATAAATTTGATGAAGAAGGATTAGGTATTACACTTCCCGATAAAAAGGATTTAATTGCTCCTATTGCATTTAAAATTCAATAGGAGCAATATTACTTAAGTTTATTGCCAATAAAAAATCCACTGTGAGATTGATCCAACAATGGATTGATAAAAGTATAAATATGATAAAGAATAAAAACAGCCAGTGCCTAACAAACATATAAGGCATATGGGGTTTAGTAATTCGCGAAGAGTGGTAATTTCAATTTGTCCGCCTAATGCTTTTAAAGTTACTTTTTTTGTTAAATTTGTCCCTTGCAAAAGCATTAGGCTCAGCGAGGTTTTGGAAAGGCAGACAATTTAAATCCCCACACAGCCTCATATGTGAGCCGTTGTAGCCAATTTAAAGCGTCTACCCGGTTGCTATTCTGATATTTAATTAATGTATATGATACAAATAATAAGACAATGTGCTATTATTTTTGGATGCTTGGCATTGGGTGAATTAATCGTCCATTTCACCGGTATAAAGCTACCTTCGAGTATTATCGGATTGTTGTTGCTTGCTTTTCTATTAAAGTTGGGATGGATAAAGCTATCATGGGTAAAGGGTATCTCTGATTTTTTAGTTAATATATTACCTTTCCTTTTTGTACCAGCCGGAGTTGCTGTCATGTTGTATTTTGATATGATTCTTTCTTCTTTCTGGGCAATTTTAGTTTCTTCGTTAGGAAGTACAATCATTACATTGATTGTAACTGGGTGGACTCATCAACATTTAAGAAAGAGGAGCAAAAAGATTGTCAGGGCAAAAGCTAATAATTGATTTATTATGAATGGGATATTACAGAACGAGCTGATTGTTGTTGCCTTCACAATAGCAATTTACTTTCTAGCACAGAAATTACAAAAGAAAACGGGTATTATTTTACTGAATCCTATTTTGGTCACTATTATCATCATTATTTCATTTCTTATGGTATTTCATATTGATTACGATACATATCATAAGGGAAGCAAGTATATTGATTTCTTCCTTAAACCAGCAGTAGTGGCTTTAGGTGTTCCACTTTATCAGCAATTGGAAAAAATAAAGAAACAGGCGCTGCATATAATCATTTCTCAATTAATTGGTTGCATATTAGGCATTGTATCGGTTGTTTTTATAGCCAAACTGATGGGGGCACCAAAAGAAGTTATTTACTCTTTGGCCCCTAAATCGGTTACGACTCCCATTGCAATCGAAGTATCAAAAACAATAGGTGGCATTGCCCCCCTTACTGCATCGGTTGTTATAGTAGTGGGAATATTTGGTGCAATTTTCGGATATAGCATTATGAAGCTGACAAAAGTAAAGAATCCTATTGCCCAAAGCCTTTCTATGGGAAATGCTGCACATGCAGTAGGAACTTCCAAGTCAATGGAAATAAGCCCAAACTTTGGAGCAATGTCAAGCATTGGCCTAATTGTAAACGGAATATTAACAGCTATTTTAGCCCCATATATTTTGAAATTACTGGGAGTATGGATAAAATTCTAATAGAATCAAACTAATTTTGAATCTATAAATCGGATTAAAATCAATTTTATAGGAACAATTTTTGATTTAGATGGCAAATTGGTAAACTCGCTTGAGGATATAGCAAACTCAATGAATAGCGTATTGTCAAATTGTCATTTTCCTACTCATTCGCTAATTGCCTATAAATCTTATATCGGTAATGGTATTTTAAATCTTGTTAGTGTTTCTCTGCCTGAAACAGTAAAAGACGAACAAACAATCATGTCATATTATAACCAAATGATGGAATAATTTCTCTTCTTAATGAATTGAAATCACGGAAAATGAAACTTAGCGTATTTTAAAATAGGGCAGACGAGTTTACAAAAAGATAGTCCAGGAATTAATGCCTGATTATTTTGATGTGATTATGTGATTAAATAGTGAAGCTCATAAAAATCCAAATCCGCTGGGCGCATTGCAAATAAGCGAAGATTTAGGGATTACTCCGGAAAGCATGGTTTATATCGGTGATACAGGCATAGATATGCACACAGCCCAAAATGAAAATATGTATGGAGTCGGAGCACTTTGGAGATTAAGGACAGTGGATGTATAAAAATAATAGCCGAAATAGCAGTAAATTAAAGGGGTGTAGCTCGCTCCAACTTTCTTGTAACTTTACAGGAAAATGCCACGCAATCAGCTACTATTCTTATACTGAACGTGTACGCTAAGAGAAGAAGGCCATTTGTAGGGAAACTTCTTCGTAAGCCGAAAGCATTGGGAAGTAGTCAATCTACTGAAATTTGCTAATGATTTCCAGATGGTGCAAGTCCATCTCATCCAAAGCCCGTAAGCAGGATGAAAGCGAACCGACTGGGTGATTCCGTGAGGATAGCAGAAGAGTAGTCGGCAAGCGAGTATTTAGGCCGTGTTATTCAGCCTCGAAAAAGTGTATTTATTTGTAGTTAAGCCGACGGTGTACGTTTACCGGAAGGCAGCAATTACAGTGGCATATTTACGGTTACTGCTGTAGAACTACCGTGGTCAAAGCGCAGGGCATGAATACAAAGGGAAGTCTTCGGAACTTAGGAGATCTGTATTGCTCCTGACAAGAAGGGGTTTGGGTGTACCATCAAAAAGAAACACCAGTCAGTTAACGTAACCATGTCAATGTTAACAGAGTCAAGGGAAATGACATGGTGTACCAGGTATCAGCGACAAGGGACAACCGGAGTCAAAGAGAAGGCATACAGAAGTCAGAGCAGCCTCATAGTACCAATGAAATCGGGGAAGTACCATCTGAGCGACCCGAAGGAGGGAAGGGGGATTGTCAGTTAATATGGTTCAACTAAACAGAAAGCATGGATTTACTCGGAGAAATCGCCAACAGGCAAACAAAATTTGGTTGTATAAAACGCAAAGCGCAGGAAAGTCCAACAGAAGTTTTCACCTCACTAGCGCATCATCTAACACAAGAATATTTGCTAAGTAGTTTCCGTAAACTGCGGAAAACAGCAGCGAGTGGAATAGATGAAGTTAATGCAGAAGAATATGAGTTGAACTTACAACTGCGTATAGAAAATCTCCAAGCAAGGTTAAAGAGTAAATCTTACTTTGCCCCAAACATCCGCAGAGTATGGATAGACAAGGGCAATGGGAAGCAACGCCCATTAGGGATAAGTACTACCGAGGATAAGATTGTACAAAGAGCAGTAACAGATATACTTAATTTGATATTTGAACAAGACTTTTACGATTTTTCCTATGGATTCCGAGCCAAACGTAGTGCCCATCAGGCACTAAATAACCTTCGCAATCAATGTATGAAGCGCAATATTAATTGGATACTGGACTGTGATATTCAGGGCTGTTTCGACAACTTTGAACATAGTACATTATTATCACTTATAAGTCAACGGATTAAAGATAAGTGTATTTTGCAATTGATTGAAAGATGGCTAAAAGCAGGTGTTGTAGATGGTAAAAGCTTGCAAATAAGCAAACGTGGCACGCCGCAAGGAAATATTATTTCACCATTGCTTTGTAATGTATATATGCATTATGCATTGGATAAATGGTTACATGAAATAGTACGTCCCTTGCTTAAAGGCGAAATATTTTTGATACGCTATGCCGATGATTTTATCATTGGATTTGAGTATGCAGAAGATGCTCAGCGGGTAAATAACACGCTACCCAAGCGAATGAATAAATATGGATTAACCATTCATGCAGAAAAGAGTAAGCTCATTAGATTTTCACCAGAAGGAAAAACTAAACCACCCACCTTTGATTTTCTAGGATTTACACATTATTGGAGCAAAAGCCAAAGAGGCAATTGGGTAGTGAAGCGAAAAACACGTCAAAAGAAAATGCAGGCCATCCTTCAAAACATAAAGGATACTTGCAGGATACATAAACACGAGAAGCTAAAAGATCAGAGTAAAATACTAAAATCTAAACTTCGGGGATTGTATCAATATTTTGGCATCAGAGGTAACTTCGTTAGTCTAAACCGAATATATCAAATAACACTATATGCTTGGTTTAAATGGCTTAACCGAAGGAGTCAACGCAAAAGCTACACGTGGAAAGGGTACTGGGAGTTATTGAAATTTTTTAAGCTCCCGAAACCTAGAATAATTCATTATAATGTTTAAATTCATGCACCAGATAATTAAACATATTAACTGAGGAGCCGGATACGGGAATTCTGTACGTCCGGATCTGCGGGGGGATAGGTGGAGTAATCCACTATTCTATCCCGATTGAGTGGCATTAAAACGACAATTCTATCAATGAAACAATAACTGATGAATAATTTAATTAAATGGACAGAGTATCCGGATAGACAATTATACTTCTGGAACTCTGAAACCAAACAAGTTTGATGAGTCTATTCATATCCATAAAGTAATGAATAATGATCGTTATAATGGTGCAGAGGTATTGATTCCGCTTCATAGTAGAAAGAATTTAACTTTTAGAAAGATAAAGGGCAAATCTGATCTGATAGAAAGACAGTTAAAAAAGGAAATCAAAAAAGCCTTTAAGAATAAAGGTAAAAGGACTGCATTCGTAAAATATGTTTTCATAGTATTGATAAATACTCCAATAATACAGATGAAGCACTAAAAATTGAAAATTTGGTTGAAGGAGCCAATGCAATTGCAAAGTATTTTGATTTGTTACCTGATTTCTCCAAAGACCTTAACGAAAGAATAGAAGGAAATAAGCACATTTCTAAACATAAAGACACTGAAGGCAAAAGTTATTATATAATTCAAGATATCACAGGAAGGAACATCAGGATTGGTGATGAGCTTAATGTAATAGAGGACTGGGACGAAACGAAATGGATTTTTGATTTTAAATAAAAGTTATGCCACTCAACAAAATACAAAAATCATAGCGGCACTGAAGACTGCGCCGCAGCCTTCACTACCATTCGTTCTGAATTAAGTTTTCCGTATAATCGACTGCTACTTTAGCATCTTTTTGTTATGTTTGGTACAAATTGAAAGTTTCGTTGCCTTGTGGTTTTTCGCTACGCTTTTTATACGGAACGTTACCATGTATCTGGTACGACGATACAGTAGATCAATGTGATATGGCCAATTAAGACTTTTTTCATACTTTGTTCAGACTTTTTTCAATCCATAAGTTTTTCCTTGTAAAGATGATTAGCAATAGTTTTGATTGAAAATTGTTGAACTAAAAAAATGAATTATGAAAAAAAGAACATTTTATTTAATTATTGGTATCCTATTTATTTCATTTGCAGCCTCTGGACAGACTAAAGAGGAGAAGGAGAAGGCTTTTTTTGAAGGTAGAGTTATTGAAACCAATGAAATGAATTTTTTCTCGCCTAAAAATTCCCAAACCAGTGTAGACATGGCAAGAACGATTAGGTTAGAAGATGATTCGAATGCGGAAGATATATTTATAGAAATAAAAGAAAAGACACAAAAATTGCAGTTAGAGATTAGTTGTTCAGTTAAAGGCGGTAAACTAACCATTGAATTATACGACCCAAATGGTATAAAGCAAGGAAATTTTACAATAGAAACCCAGTTGAAATCAGAGAAGGAAGAAAAAGTCAATGGAAATATTAGTAAATCAATAATCGAACCTCAGTTTGGCAAATGGTGGGTGAAAATTATCCCGATAGAGGTAACCGGTGATGTAAAAATAAACACAGCGATTATTGAATAAATTAAATATATGAGCGTTCCGTTTCCTAATCGTTTTATTACGTTATTGCTTTTTTGTTTCTTTTTTCTCCCTTTTATAATATTGGGACAAGGAAAAGAGAATACTCAAATTTCCGGGAAATTGTCAATAGACAATACATGGGAATCAAAAATCTATATTTCTTATATTCCATCATTTGATGACATGTATTCAATGTCAAATGAAATGATAATAGCCGAGACTGCCATTGACAGTCTCGGCTATTTTGAATTTAGTGTTGATTTTTTGCCTAAAGGTGAAAATCTATACAGGCTACATATTTCAAAAAAAAGAGACTCACGGGCAACTCTAATTATTGGAGGTAAAGATGAAAATCATATGTTCTTTATTATTAATCATCCTTCAAAGATTGATTTTACAAGCTTATCAACATATCCTCCATTTAAAAAGATAACCTTTAAAAACTCAGGAGAGAATAAGGCTTTTCAGCAAATAAGTGATATGGTTTTTATCTCTGACAGCATAGCTTGTGAGAGTTCTGCTGCAAAAAGGCTGCTCATTGAAGAGCAATTACAGAGAACGTTATTGTCAATTGCGGATACATCTAGTGATTTTTTAGTTGGACTGTATGCAATATATAAAAGCAAAACCAATTATCATTCAAATACTAATTTCTATGAATCATTCATCAAAAAATGGCGAAATGAGGATAATACGTATTTTAATTCATTTGTAAGAAAGATTCCTAAGCGCGATGACACTAATATTATTTTATTAATTATTGCTTTTTCAATTATATTAATGGTGGGTGCTTTTATTCTTAGAAAAATTTGGTTAGATCCAAACAGAAAAATCAAGACACTGAGTGTTCAAGAAAGAAAAGTATTTGAATTACTTCAACAAGGTTACACAAACCAAGATATTGCCAATCATCTAAATATTGGATTGAGTACAGTAAAATCTCATGTGAGCAATATTTATTCAAAATTAAATGTCAAATCGAGAAAAGAGATTGCGAATATGAAATAAAAACGTGTGGTACATGCGGTATAAAAAAATATCGGGCCTGTAGGTCATTCAAGGGTTGTAGTCCGCTTCAATTGTCGTGTGACTTGATAGGAAATCGCCCGCAATTGGCAACTTTTTATAGCGCCACTGTGTAGGCTAAGAGAAGAAGGCCATTTGTAGGGAAAATTCTTCGTAAGCCGAAAGCATTGGGAAGTAGTCAATCTACTGAAATTTGCTAAAGATTTATTCATTAGGGTTTAATCATTAAAGTATTCATGAAGATAAATCTTTCCAGATGGTGCAAGTCCATCTCATCCAAAGCCCGTAAGCAGGATGAAAGCGAACCGATTGGGTGATTCCGTGAGGATAGCATATAAGTAATCGACAAGCGAGTATATAGGCCGTTTTATTCAGCCCCGAATCGACCGAATGGGAGTTCATGACTACCTTTGAAGTAGAACCTTTGTGAATAAAGTATATTTATTTGATAAACGTATTCTACAATTGATTGAGAGATGGCTAAAAGCAGGTGTTGTAGATGGTAAAAGCTTGCAAATAAGCAAACGAGGCAAGCTGCAAGGAAATATTATTTCACCATTGCTTTGTAATGTATATATGCATTATGCATTGGATAAATGGTTACATGAAATAGTACGTCCCTTGCTTAAAGGCGAAATATTTTTGATACGCTATGCCGATGATTTTATCATTGGATTTGAGTATGCAGAAGATGCTCACAGGGTAAATAACACACTACCCAAGCGAATGAATAAATATGGATTAACCATTCATGCAGAAAAGAGTAAGCTCATTAGATTTTCACCAGAAGGAAAAACTAAACCACGCACCTTTGATTTTCTAGGATTTACACATTATTGGAGCAAAAGCCAAAGAGGCAACTGGGTAGTGAAGCGAAAAACACGTCAAAAGAAAATGCAGGCCATCCTTCAAAACATAAAGGATACTTGCAGGATACATAAACACGAGAAGCTAAAAGATCAGAGTAAAATACTAAAATTTAAACTTCGGGGATTGTATCAATATTTTGGCATCAGAGGTAACTTCGTTAGTCTAAACCGAATATATCAAATAACACTATATGCATGGTTTAAATGGCTAAAGCGAAGGAGTCAACGCAAAAGCTACACGTGGAAAGGGTACTGGGAGTTATTGAAATATTTTAAGCTCCCGAAACCTAGAATAATTCATTATAATGTTTAAATTCATGCACCAGATAATTAAACATATTCACTGAGGAGCCGGATACGGGAATTCTGTACGTCCGGATCTGTGGGGGGATAGGTGGAGTAATCCACTATTCTATCCCGATTATAGCCAATTATAAAGAACGGCAGTGCATTAGAAACAGATTATGAAGAATCCAGAGATATTAAATATAAAAACATTGTCAGGTGATTGGTGTGATAAGGATATTATTATGCTTCATGCCTGTTTTCAATTATTGACTGACTGTATTGAGGATGAAAAATTGTTTACAGGCCATGTAGATTGGAATCATGATGAAGAACATAAAAAAGCAAAAGATGAACTTGAATTTTTATATAACTGGTGGATTAAAAGAAAAAATAAGGATTTGGAAGCTGAAATAAATGATTTAGAGAAAGAACAATATGAGGAAGATAATGAAATGCTTGTTAGATTGATTAAGGTTCGTCAATATTTATGGACTTAAAAATATAAAAATCACAATGAGAACCATTTACCTTTTAGTTTTTACATTAATATTGTTCGGTTGTACAGATAGTCTATATCACAAAATTGAGGTAGCTGCTATTCAAGATATATCAAACGACTACATCAAAATTAAGCATAGACGAAAATGGACAAAACCGCCACCTCCACGAACTGATAATGATGAAATCCAAATAGATTTTGAGACAACAGAAGAACAAGATGAATATAAAGTTTTTTTGTCCGATGCTCTAATTCCAATTTCACAAGTGAAAGAAGATAACCAATGGATGTTTGATAAACTATATGAAACTCCAAAGCTTGATAGCATCTTTAATTCGATAACTAATTCTGAGAGATTTAGAAAATTAGGATACAGAGAATATGAGAAAAAGATTGTGACTTTTAACGAGCCATATCAACAATTTGTGGATAGAAAAAAGGAAGTTGGACAGGATGAAGAATATTTAATTTTAGGTTTTTCACGCATTTGTTTTAATAAAGATTATACATTTGGATTAGTGGTGATTGATTATAAATATGGATGGCCAAATGGAACAGGAGGTGGTTTTCATCGACCATACCTGATTAAAATGGAAAACGACAAGTGGAAAGTAATAGATGAATAAAAAACTGGCTATAACACAGCATCAACCGCAATAGCTTTGTGCAATTTGCAACGGCAGTAAAATATGATTATGTTTACTAATAAATTTAATAGGAGCAAAGCCGAAGCAACGCAACTGCGGTTATGCCAACCGTTGTACTCCATTTGGAGAAACTAACTGCTAATAATTGATTTTGGAAATGAATAAATTGGAACTTGAAAAACAATATCCACAGATTAATGAAATTCCTTCTGATGGATTTTATTCCAAAATTGAATATTTATGGCTTATTGAGAAACAAGAAAACTGGAACGTAGATAATGAAAGAGGGTATCTTCATTTCGGGAATGCAGGTTGTGATGGAATCGAGTTCGGATTGAGAAAGGGAATGAAAGGAATTTGGGCGTTTTACCCAATTGATAATGAATATGAAAAAAAGGCAGAAACAGTTTCAGAACTTGTTAAAGGCTGGACAACAGGAAAGATTTCTGTTTGAATTAATAATTAAATAATATAGGAAAACCAAAAATGTCAGCTATTGGTGAATTAATAGTATTTCTAATATATTTTATCTTATCGATTCCGATTCTTATATTTCTTATCGGATTAATTAAATCAAAAGGTAAGCAAATAACAAAAAAGAGATTGATTTGGCTTATTATTTCCACAATTCTATTAATCCTTTATGGCTATGCACAATATTCATCCCATCGAAAAGCTGAATTAGATTACGTCGGAATATATCAACTTACAGAATATCCAGATTGCGACTCTTGTATTTTAGAGTTAATGTCAGATAATTATTATATTGTTCGTGAAAAACAAAACATAATAGAAAAAGGTAGATGGAAATATAAAAGTGGAGGCGATTATTGGATTGTTTATTTAGGTGAATTTGGTCAATTAGGGACAGGAAAATTTAGATATGAAAAAAGAAATAATGGTTTCACTAGAAAAGGAGATTAAAAACGGTGTACAACATTTAGAATATAATTAATCACGAACTGCCCAAAAAAGTCCCATCAAACCATCAGGGTGATTAATTATATTTGTTGTTGAACGGAACCGGGATAAGCGAGCCCATTGTATGGGGATTGATATGAAATGGGTCTTTCATTTATGCTTGGTAAGCATAAAACTCCAAAGTTAAAACAAAAAGTTTGGGGATAAAAATCATTAAAATAAAGAGTTAAAACCACCTCAATGTATAAATCGACAGTTGATTTAGCTCTTTTTGTTGGTTATAAGACATACCTTTCCCATTACACCAAAGGCGGCGTTTATGATATAGAGGCAGATTGAGTTGATTTTATATTTTTTTATTGAGTTGGGACTACCTCTGATAGCCGGCTTAAAAGAAGCTATACGTTGCATGGTGCCTTGTTTACATTTTGGGCATTGATCGTGAGGATGGCCAAAAAGCAGCACAAATAATTCCTGCCAAGGGATCCCTTTTTTAGATTCCGGGGAGCAAGCATTAAATATTTTCCGGATGATATTTTATGCCATCCTTTAACCATTATTACCCTCCAGAAGCCAAAATATGGCTCCAGAAGCAAAAAAAATGCTCTCCATTTGACCTTTAAGGCTTTTGATATTGATTCCAAAAAATAAATGAACATATAAACAAACTATGACACAGAATTTTGAACATTCCCTAGAAGGTTAATAACTCTTATCCTGTAACATTATATTACCCTCCTGTAGGTATAGAGGATACTCCTGTAGGTATAAAGCCTGCTCCTGTAATGCTATAATACCGTCCTGTAAATAAAAAGTACCATCCTGTAGGTTTAAAATCAAAAAAATAGACTTTGGGTTGATCCTGTAACCTGAAAATGCCGTCCTGTAGATCTTAAGCATGTCCTGTAAGTTTAAAACCCGTCCTGTAGGTTTTTAACTCGTCCTGTAGGTTTAAAACCCGTCCTGTTAAGGGTTTCAGAAGGTTTCTCATGACTTTTAAGCCTATTTTAATAATTTATATGATATCATATTACTTATTAAAATAACATTTCCCTACTTTTGATTGAGTAGAAAATGATTTGAATTATCCATGAAGTTAATCGAACTCGGGTTAGTATGAAGCATCGGACTATCTGCAGGTGCTAAATAAGGAATTAATTCGGGTCGGTATATCTTTATGTATGAAACTGTGGCTGTACAAGGTTATGCTATAATGGTTTTTTGCTCTTTTTTTAGAGCTTCGATTTATGATTTAACAGTTAACTCAGCACCAAAGCTAACATCAAAAACGGCTTCAATACCAATGTGTTTTAACCACCCATTAAATGACTTGTATATGTTAGGAAAACTGGCCGCAATGGCAGGCGCTACAATGGCAATCAAAGGATTTTCTTCGTCCAGTGATTTTATAAAGCTATCTATGTCATCCAAAGGTTTTCTGGCGTTGTGTTTACCGGCTTCAATACATTTTCCGCAACCAATGCATAAATCCTGATTCACAGACATGTGATTTCCTTTATCAATATTGCAAAACTTAACAGGACAGGCTGTAATACAGGCATGGCAGTTAACACAATTCTTTTCATCAACAAATATGATCTTACGTAAAGGGGTAGTTGTAGAATTTTTCATGTTAGGGAGTGTGAGTTAAGATGATTATGAAGTTAAAAGGATGATAAACAAAAAGATAATAAAAATATTTTAGGTATAAAAAATGATTTTATTGGTGCGAACTAGTTTACATAAACCGTTAGATATTGAATAGGAATAAAATAATTAAAGAAGTAATTCAATTTTTGTTAAATTTCGGGTTCTTAAACAGGGGAAATTATTGACATAATTATGACAGGTATAAATACGGTATTGATAGATGACGAGCAGGATGCACTTGATTCATTAGAGATTCTTTTGGGTGAGTATGAACAGGTTAATATTATTAAAAAAACAACTAACCCAATTGATATTTTTCCATTAATTCAAACTTCGAAAATTGACCTGGTGTTTTTGGATATTCAAATGCCTACTGTTAATGGACTTGATTTAATGAAAAAGATAAAAGATTGTTGTCCGGGATTAGCCGTTGTTTTTGTTAGTGCGCATGCCAATTTTGTATCTGATGCTATTAAGCTAAATACATTCAGCTATTTACTAAAACCTGTTAGTAGAGAAGAACTAAGACACACAATAGAAAAGGTTCAGCAATATTTGAATAGCTTAAAAATAGCTCCACCAAATAAAGTTTTAATTAATTCAAAAAACGAAATCATATTCATCAATCCATCAGAAGTAGTATTTTTTAAGGCCGATGGTAATTACACGTGTATTTATTTAATTGATGGTACAGAATATATGGCTTCATATAATATGGGGGCAGTTATAGGGAAATTTCCTAAAGATATTTTTGTAAGGATTAATCGATCATTAATGGTAAATAAGGATCATATTGTTTCAATAAACAGGAAGCAAAAAAAGTGTATAATCAATTGTGGGAATAAACAAATAGAAGTTGATGTATCAACTGTTTTTTTGAGAGAGGTTAATACGATCTTTCAATCATGAAAAATATTTTTCACAAGATTTCCAAGATCAATTTTCTAGCTATTGTTTCCAGCCCCTGGCTACTTTCGTTACTTCCTGCTGCGGTTATTATATTTCTTTTGCCAGAGATGTTTACGCCTTATTATTTAACATTGAAAAAAGCAGAAGATATTACTTTAAACAAAAGGTTAACGTTTTTTCAAGATCTGGATCAAAATGGGATTAAAGAGAAAATTGATGTTTTGAATTACCGGGGTAAATTTGGTTGTTGTTTTATCTGGGCAAATAATAATTCAGTAAAGCATCAGTTTAATTTTTACGGAAAAATACCTGAGCAGGAAAATCTTACCATGCCGTTATTCTGCGATATAAATAAAGATGGAAATCAGGAAGTATTTGTTTTTACGCAAAAGCAAGATTCATTGTTTATAAACGCTGTTGATTTTTCGTTGAAGCGTGTTATATTAAACGGCAGATTTATTTCAAAAATAGGAATGGTTCCGGGGGTAAAAGATTTTGTATTACGCCCCATCATTAATCATGATTATAATAAGGATGGTATTCCAGAAATTTATTTTTTACTAAATGGATGCTATTCCCTCTATCCAAGAAAAGTAATGGCGTATGATTATGCCAATGATACTATTATTTCAACAATTAATACAGGAAGCCAACATTATGTTACGCCTTTCGAACTGCCCAATGATGATTTAATTTTTATAAGTACAACTCCGGCAACAAATAATTGTCCTGTCGATTTCATGTATGCTTATCCGGATACTTGTGCTCATATTTTTACGTTTAATGATAAATTAGAATTGTTATGCCAGCCAATAGCTTTTACAGGAACCGGATGCGTTGTTAGAGGTCCAATAGCTTTTAAACAGCAATTGCAATACCTTGAATTTAATGAAAGTAACAGTGATTTAAATTATATTGTTTCAACAAACTTAAGTGGTGAAGTTGTTGATAAAAAGATTATTGGAGAAGAGGTTTATAGAGGTGAGCTCGTAAGTATAGTGTATAAAGATGAACAACACTTTTTGTTGCATAATAATGGTGATGATTTGTTTTATGTTTATGAGTATAATCCTCGTTTAAAAGAGTTTCAACAAACGGATTTTACGGAGAAGTTACCCAATTCCACAATGGTTTCATTTTTATTAGATGAAGGAAAAGAAGCTTATTTATCAGATGATTATCGTTCAAACAAAACCAATTTATTTATTGAGGACCTGAGTTATAAACTTTCGTTTGATAATGATTTATATTTTAACTCATATAATTTATATGCTCAAAGTAAAAAGATAGAGCGAGGTGAGATATTACAGGTTACAGATCGACATTTTTTGTATACTTATTTAATTACATCAAATCGTTATTATCCTGTGCGGTTTTTATTTTGGTTTATTACTTACTTAGTATGTTCAGGGTTTATATTTATGATATTGCAGCTATATAAACGTCAGATAAATAAAAGAAATAAGCTACTTCAGGAAATCGTTTCGTTACAGCTTAAATTGGTAACCGCTCAGTTAGATCCTCATTTTGCCTTTAATGCATTAAATTTAGTTTCAGCAAAAATACTTAAAGGTGATAGATACGAAGCTTATGATTTAATGAGCTGTTTTTCAAATATGATGCGTTCAGCTATGTCATTTTCTGAAGTGGTTAGCTGGAGTTTAGAAAAAGAAATGCGGTTTGTGAATGACTACCTGAAGTTAATGAAAGTGAGGTTTAAGGATTTGTTTGATTACACTATTGAGTATGATAAAGCAATAGACTTAAATAATGTTTATATTTCAAGGTTATTAGTACAAAATAGTGTTGAAAACAGCATAAAACATGGTTTTAAAAATATTTCATATAGGGGTATGGTTTGTATTTCTATAATTCAAAAGCTGGATGCTATTATTGTAACTGTTACGGATAATGGAATAGGAAGGGAAAAGGCCATGCAAAATGAAGAGGTAAACAATAAGCGTAGTGGTAATGGTATAAAATGGACTCGTAAGCAAGTTGAAATTTATAACAAACTGTTTAAAACACATATCAATTTTATAATTGAGGATTGTCTACCCTCGGGAACTCAAATAATCATTTCTATTCCTAATAAGAAATAGGTGGATTCTAAAATACCATCATCTTTATTTATTGTTTTATTTTGAATATACGCCGCTTTATTCAAGAATCTTGTTACCTAATTTAATAAAACTACAACATCTTTTAAACACTATAAATAGCCATTAATTTTGACTTCTTGAACTATAACTTCGAGCTGGACTTTTATTATTTAAATGAACTATTTTATGGTGTCAAATTTTACAAGAAAACTGTATTTAATTGTATTGTTACAATTATTAGCTATTAATATTTTAGTTAAAGCAGAAACATTAACAGCAGTATCTTATAATGGGGGTACTGGAACAGAAGCAGATCCGTTCCAAATTAATACTCTGGCACAACTCAGGCTATTATCTGAATCGCCAGATGACTGGGATGCCTATTTTATTCAAACGGCAGATATAGATGCATCAGATACACAAACCTGGAATGTTGGTGATCATGATAATGATGTAACAACGGCAGATGAAGCAATGGGTTTTTCTCCAATTGGGGATGAAATATATTATCCAGCGAGACAGGGGGTAAGGTTTAATGGAAATTATAATGGGAATGGATATTTGATTTCAGGTCTTTACATAAACAGACCAATAGAGAATTATGTCGGATTATTTGGTTATGTTCAAGGAAGTGGATCGAGAGAGATAAAGTATTTAGCACTTACTAATGCCAATGTTACAGGTCAAAGATATGTTGGAATAATTGCAGGTGAAACAGTTTATACCATTGTGAATAATTGTTATACCACAGGGGTTGTGGGCGCCATATATGGGCATGTTGGAGGTTTAGTAGGAGCTTGTGGTTATGCGAATAATTGTTATACTGAATCAGTAGTGAATTATAACTTCCTTAATAAAGGAGGTCTGGGGTTAGGACTCTGGAATACAAATGATCAGACTAATTGTTATTATAATAATGATTTATTTACAGAAAAGAATGAAGTTGAATTTGGGATAGGTATTTCTCCGCAAGAGATAGGAAGTCTTATTTATTATAAAGATTGGAATATTATTGTAGATGAAAATTTACCATTAGGCGCATCGCCTGTTTTAGATAATAATGCGAACAAACCTGTTTGGAAAATAAATCCATCTTTGACTTATACTACTACTTTTATTGTTAAAAATAGTAATGATATTCCAATAAAAGGAGCTGTGGTTTCATGCAAAAGTACGGCTGTAACTGATGAGAATGGGAATGTAAGGCTTGAATTAATGCCTAATAGTTCAAATGATTATAGTGTAACTGCATATGGTAAAGTTATTGCAAAAGGAATTATCAATATAGAGAATGCTAACCTTATAACAGAAATAATCTTAGAGGATGCTTATAGTGGAGGTGATGGCACTGTAGAAAATCCATTTCAGGTAGGCTCACTTGATCAATTGCGTAATTTGTCTCAAAACACTCAAGATTGGGACGCTAACTTTATTCAAATAGAAGATATTGATGCTTTAGATACTAAGAATTGGAATGTTGGTGATGCTGATGGTAATCCTTCGACAGAAGATATTCCCATGGGCTTTTCTCCCATTGGAGACTGTACAACAAATAATAAGCGACAGGGTATAAATTTTACAGGATCTTATAATGGAAATGGATATTCTATTGTTCATTTGTATATAAACAGACCCAATGAAAATTATGTTGGTTTATTTGGAACCGTGGATTCAGGAACGAGTACTAAAGGGATTCATTATTTGGCAGTTATAGATGCAGAGGTAAGAGGTCAATCTAATGTAGGTTTATTAGTAGGGTATGATTATTCTAGTGTTATTAATTGCTATTCATCTGGGGTTGTGCATGGAGGATGGAACACTGGAGGACTTGTCGGGAGTTGTATGTATTCGAATGTAAATAATATAGATCAATGCTATTCTATTGCAACTGTTGATTGTATATCTGATCTCAAAGGAGGTTTAGGTTGTGGATATTGGAATTCGATAGATTATAAGGAGTGTTACTATAACAGTGATATTTATACGGAACCTAATCAATATGAGTTTGGAGTACCGCTTTCTACACAAGAAATGGGGAATATAAGTTATTATAGCAAATGGAATGTTCTTATAGATGAAACTTTAACAAAAGGAGCACCTCCAGTTCTGGATAATAACGGAAATAATCCAACATGGAAGATAAATCCAGCTACTACATATACAGTAACTTTTAGTATAAAAAATAGTGAGGGAAATTCAGTTGCTGGTGCAAGTATTATATTTAAAGGTAAAAGATTTACTTCTGAAAATGGGGATGTACAAGTGAGTGTGATACCTAATAGTTCAGCAGAATACGTTATTCAGGCTCATGGTTTTATCCTTAAAAAAGGAACTATTAATATTGATGCAGCGAATGTATTAAAAGAAGTAATATTAAATGAAGCTTATAATGGAGGAGATGGAACTGAAGAGAATCCATATCAAATTGCCAATCTGGAACAATTAAAACATTTATCTGAGAATTATTGGGACTGGGACAAAGATTTTGTTCAAATTGCTAACATTGATGCTTTAGATACAGAGAATTGGAATATTGGTGATCATGATAACAACGAATTAACAGCTGAGATTCCTTTGGGGTTTTCTCCAATAGGAGATGGACCTTCTCAATATTCTCGTCAAGGAGTTCCTTTTACTGGAAATTATAACGGAAATGGATATTCTATTTCTAATCTGTATATTAATAGACCCAAAGAGAATTATGTGGGTTTGTTTGGCTATAATCAAGGGGTAAATGTAAATAATATGATAAAAGTGTTAAAATCGCTAGCTCTTGTCAATGTCAATATAGTTGGTAATAACTTTGTAGGTGCTGTTGGAGGAGAAAGTGTATATGTAAGACTTGAAAAGTGTTATGCGACTGGAATTGTTTCCGGAGCGGATTATTATATAGGAGGACTTGTTGGTTGGTGTGGTTATGCAAGTAATTGTTATGCTGCCACTAAAGTTGTTTGTAACAAGCCTTACAAGGGGGGATTAGGAGTTAAGATTTGGAGTGCAAGTTATTTGACAAACTGCTACTACAACAGTGACATTTATACAGACTCAAATGAAAATGGTTATGGCACAGGATTGTCTAATGAAGAGATGAGGGATCAGAGTAGTTTTGATACCTGGGATTTTGTTGACGAAAGTACCAATGGAGATGAGGATATTTGGGCTATTTGTTCTGAGTATAATAATGGTTATCCATATTTTGCAAGAGGACGTATCACACCTGAGATATCATTTACTTCTTTTTCTGTGGAATATAATGGATCATCCAGAACGATTAACGATAGCCCTTATTTTACAATGTTACCATTTAGTAATGTATCAAATGAACCATCACAAACATTAAAAGCAGCTTCAGCAATTGGTGGTTTAAAGGTGTTTTACCGATTGGCTAATCAAGAAACAGAACAGGAATGGAGTAGTGTGGGGCCAGTTAATGCAGGTGTGTACGATGTTAAACTATATGTAGAACCTTATAGTGTCTTTTTAGCTAATGTATTAATTGTTGAAGGAGGAATGACCATTACCAAGGCAGATGCTGTTATTGCTTTTGGTGCATTGGAAGATAAGTCATATGGAGATGAGTCCTTTGAATTAACAGGTACAGTAACCGGAGATGCAACCATTGCCTATGCTTCAAGTAATACAGATGTAGCTACAGTGAGTGGTAATATAGTTACCATTGTTGGTGTTGGTAGCACTACTATCACAGCCAGTGCAGCAGCAACATCAAATGTAAATGCAGCCACAGATGTAATACAAAATCTAATAGTAAACAAAGCGGATGCCGTAATTACCTTTAATGCATTGGAAGAAAAAACTTATGGAGATGAGTCCTTTGAATTAACAGGTACAGTAACCGGAGATGCAACCATTGCCTATGCTTCAAGTAATACAGATGTAGCTACAGTGAGTGGTAATATAGTTACCATTGTTGGTGTTGGTAGCACTACTATCACAGCCAGTGCAGCAGCAACATCAAATGTAAATGCAGCCACAGATGTAATACAAAATCTAATAGTAAACAAAGCGGATGCCGTAATTACCTTTAATGCATTGGAAGAAAAAACTTATGGAGATGAGTCCTTTGAATTAACAGGTACAGTAACCGGAGATGCAACCATTGCCTATGCTTCAAGTAATACAGATGTAGCTACAGTGAGTGGTAATATAGTTACCATTGTTGGTGTTGGTAGCACTACTATCACAGCCAGTGCAGCAGCAACATCAAATGTAAATGCAGCCACAGATGTAATACAAAATCTAATAGTAAACAAAGCGGATGCCGTAATTACCTTTAATGCATTGGAAGATAAGTCATATGGAGATGAGTCCTTTGAATTAACAGGTACAGTAACCGGAGATGCAACCATTGCCTATGCTTCAAGTAATACAGATGTAGCTACAGTGAGTGGTAATAAAGTTACCATTGTTGGTGTTGGTAGCACTACTATCACAGCCAGTGCAGCAGCAACAACAAACTATAATGCAGCCACAGATGTAATACAAAATCTGATAGTATACAAAGCAGATGCAATAATTACATTTAATGCATTGGAAGAAAAAACTTATGGAGATGAGTCCTTTGAATTAACAGGTATAGTAACTGGTGATGCAACATTAACCTATACTTCAAGTAATACAGATGTAGCAACAGTAAGTGGTAATGTGGTAACCATTGTTGGTGCAGGTAGTACTAATATAACAGCTAGTGCAATAGCAACAATAAACTATAATGCAGCTTATGATGTGGCGCAAGGATTAACAGTAAATAAAGCAGCAGGGAATATTACATGGAGTATTGCGGGTAGTACTATTGTTAAGGCAGCCAATGAAGAAAGCTTTATTTTAGAGGAAGCAACAACTACTACAAGTAATAGCATTAACTACACATCAGATGATCCTTCTGTTGCAACAGTAGATTTAGCAACAGGTGAAGTGAGTTTGGTAAGTGTTGGTTCTGCCATTATTACAGCTACGGCCAATGAAACAAATAATTATAATCAAGCAAGCGCTATTGTAATTATTGAGGTAAGTACTCCAACCGCAGTTGAGGAAAATAAAGAGTCGGATATTTCCATTTATCCAAACCCAGCCTCTAAAGAAATTAGAATTGATGGAGTTGATAATAATACTATTGAAATTTATTCAATAACCGGAAGTAAAGTGCTGAGTACTAATAATACTTCAATTATAAACGTATCTAAACTACCAAAAGGAGCATATATAGTAAAAGTGGGGACATGTATTAAAAGGTTAATTGTTAAATAGTAACAGTTAATTAGATATCGGAAAAGAGGGTGTCGTTTTTGGACACCCACTTTGTTTTTGTACTAACAGGTACAAAAATATCTTCAGTACGTAAAATATTTTATTATTTTACATACAAGAGTAAAGCAAAAGATATGAATACACTTACACTAAATGATAAAAATATAATTCCAATAGTTGGTTTTGGTACCTATAAGACCACCGAGAGTCAGGGAATAGCATCTGTTAAAACAGCTATTGAAAAAGGTTATCGGTTGATAGATACAGCAGCAAAGTATGAAAATGAAGAAGCGGTAGGTAAAGGAATTATAGCTTCTGGTATTGACCGAAAAGAGCTGTTTATTACAACAAAGGTTTGGCGCGAAAATATGGGCTACCAAGAAACACTGGCAGCTTTTGATGAATCATTAAAAAAATTACAATTAGATTATATTGATTTATATTTGATACATTGGCCTGCTAATGAATTAAACTATAGTAATTGGCAGCAAACAAATGCAGATGTGTGGCGTGCTATGGAAGAGCTACAGGCACAGGGTAAGATAAAATCATTGGGTGTGAGTAATTTTTGGCCACAACATTTGGTGGAGTTATTTCAAACAGCTAAAGTTCTTCCAGCAGTAAACCAAATAGAGTTTCATCCTGGTTATTGGCAACCCGAAGTAACTAAGTTTTGTAAAGAGTATGGAATTGTTATTGAGGCATGGTCACCTTTGGCTCGTGGTAAAATTTTCGATAATCAGGCTTTAAAAGATATAGCATTGCATCATGGTAAATCAATCTCTCAAATTGCTATTCGTTGGATTATTCAACATGAGGCAGTAGTTATTCCTAAATCTAACACTGTTGGAAGAATTGAAGAAAATATTGATGTATTTGATTTTCAACTATCAGAAAAGGAAATGCTATTAATTGATCAGCTTCCGCAAATGGGGTTTAGTGGAGAGTTACCCAATATTTGGCCGGATCGGGTTAGTGTTGATTAAACTCGTTTTCAAATATAATCCCGGAGTTAATAAGTATTGATTCTCCGGGATATGACTTTTTAGTTAACAGTCATCAGTAATATTTTGATTATATTCTTCAACAGCTTTTGCTAATAAGTTTTTTATCTCAATGATTCATAATAATTGGCAAAATAGCAGACTTTACTTCTGTGTTTTATTAAGCAAGTTTAATGTTATAAACCTTTTTAATAATACAATTAACGCTTTTTATGTAATAGACGTTGTATCATTTTACAAAAAATAACGTATACTTGCCATTAATCATTTTTATTTCGAATCATTCTACACCTCTTTTGTGAGTATGCATGTGTGCTTAGGCTATAACTTGTACTAATATACTCATGCTGTTATAATGATTAACTCTTAAAAATTGTAATTAATTAATGTTTAAATCATCAGTCAGTTTTAGTGACGAAAAGCGTTATCTGTTTAATAAAAAACTAACAGAAATTACCCTGTTGGCAATGAGTATGTTTGTTTTGCCATTTTTAATCTATGTTAATTTCTTTAGTAATATGCAAGATGTTTACAGTCCTTCGATTGTAAAATCCAATTTCATACTACTATGTATTGTGACTTTAGTTCTGATATTAATTAAGTTTATTAGTTATACCTTTAAAAGAATAATTATTCTTGGATTAATATTTTATATAGCCATAACAGGATTTATGCTAGGTAGTATAGAGCTATTATCCATTACATTAATTGTTTTGAATACTTATACTATTTTAACATCAAGCTTAAAAAAATCTATACTTATTATGGCCTATTCAGTACTTGTACTACTGCTGATGCCATTTTTTTTACATAACGAAATTCTAACCTTTTATTACGAGGCTGCAGCTTACCATTCTGACTATCGTATTTTGATAATAAGGATCATTGAAGTTTTAATTGGTTTAGGATTTGTGTCATCAATTATATATGTAGTAAATAAAAATAATAAGAGTATAATTGCTCAGCTTGAAAAGGAAGTAAATGAATCAAATCTATTAAATAAAAGTTTGATACGCGAAGTTGCTGAAAGGAAAAAGGCTCAGCTAAAGGCTAATGAATATGCAGCTAATTTCATTTCGTTATATGATAATAGTTACGATGGTTTTATGATCCTGTCAAAAGACAATATTGTTAAGGATGTAAATCAATCATTTGTAGATATTACCGGTTATAATCGCGAAGAGGTGATTGGTAGAAATGGATTATTTTTTATAGGCGAGGATTCGCAAAAAATAATTGAGAGAATGAGTGAAGGAGGCCAAGAAAAAGGCATCCTTAACATAGAATTAGATGTTTTTGATAAATTTGGCAAACGACAAGTATTACTAACACAAAGGGTTGTTATTAATTTTGAAGATAGTGTTAGTTTTTTAGTGGTTTTAAAAGATGTTACCAAGCAAGCCCTAGCACAGGAGGAGTTACAAAAAAGAGAATTGTTATACCGAACCTTGTTTGAACAGATAAATGATTCAATTTTAATCGTTAATGGAACTCAAATAGTTGAATATAATAATGTTGCTAAAAGAATGTATTCAGGTATAGAAAAGAATTTACTGGATAATGTACCATATGTTAATTTAGGTGATAGAGTTATAGAATATGATGATTCGGTTGATCTTCATTTAACTATACAAGAGGCTATTAATAAAAAAGTTGACACTTTTGAGTGGATTCATAAATTACCTCAAGGAAAAGATCCTATTTATACTTTAGTAAATATTCTACCATTAAAAGAGCTTGGTGCCGATTATTATATGATTGTAGAGCGAGATATTACTGACCGAAAGCGTAATCAAAACCTGGTATTAAACTCAATAATTCAAACAGAGGAAAATGAACGTAAAAGAATATCATCAGATTTGCATGATGGTATAGGTCCTATATTAACGACTATAAAATTATATACTCAAGCTCTTTTAGATGCTCCAACAGCAGAAAAGCAGAATGTTATAAAAGACAAGTTAATAAATATTGTAGAGGAAGCAGTTAGCAGTATTTCAGAAATTTCTTTTAATATTAGTCCTCATATTTTGGTGAACTATGGAATAGTTGCTGCGGTAGAGTCTTTTATTAAAAAATTTAATATTACAGAGAAGCTACAAATTGAATTTAAGCATAATAATGTAAAGCGTATTGTTGAAAATAAGGAAATTACAATTTACAGATTGTTTACTGAATTGATAAATAATACATTAAAACATGCTAATGCAACCAGGATTCAATTTACAATTGAAGAAAAAGATCATTTTATTGAATTACGTTATAGTGATGACGGAAAAGGATTTAAACCAGAACTTGTCACTTCAAGCTCATTGGGAATGGGCTTAGGAAATTTAAAGAGCAGAGTTCAGGCTTTTGATGGACAATTTGTTTTAAGAAGCACAGAGGGGGAAGGAATGGAAGTACATATTAAAATACCTAAAGATTAGATGTGATGATTAATATAGCAATAGTTGATGACCATGAAATGTTTAGAGAAGGCTTAGTTTTGGTCCTAAGTCAGGTTGAAGACATAAATGTTGTAGGTGATTTTAGTTCCGGAGATTCATTTCTGAAAGCTTTGGCTGACTTGGATATTGATATTGTTTTGATGGATATTAAAATGGAAGGATTAAATGGAATTGAGACAACTCAAAAAGCAAAAACTATAAAACCTGATTTAAAAGTAATTGCTGTTACTATGTTTGTTGAAGATTCGTATTATATGCAAATGATAAATGCCGGAGCTCATGGATTTGTGTTAAAAAAAGCGGGTAAGTATGAGTTAGCACAAGCCATACATGAAGTTAACAAAGGGGGAAATTACTTTTCGCAGGAAATTTTGCAAAAGATGGCTTTTAAGGCAATATCAGGTAAAGATGAAAAAGAACATCAATTGTCAACCAGAGAAGTAGAGGTATTGCGATTAATCTGTAAAGGATTGTCTACTAAAGAAATTTCGGAAGTTCTTTTTATCTGTCAAAAAACAGTTGAAGTTCATCGATCTAATATACTACGCAAGTCAGATCAAAAGAATATTGCACAATTGGTTATCTGGGCTATAAAAAACAACTATACTACAATATAATTACAGCATAAATATATTGTTTAGAACTCATTTGGTTATTACACAATAAATCTATTTGATTCTACATTTTATATGTGGAGAAAACTGCTCCATATTGCTGTTTTTCATTCTTATAATATTTACTAAGGGAAAACCCCTAGTCTAATTAAGTACTTCACTACTTTTAATTATATATTATTCCTATTTCATAGTCACATAAAAGTAAGCAACTTTGCATTGTTAAAAAATTAATAATGAACAAGGGGGTAAAAATTAGCATCGTTCATGACAATAAAATCTTTCGTGAAGGATTGCGTTTTTTTATTGAGGATAATACAGATTGGAGTATTCTTCATGAAACCAGTTCTGGAGTTGAATTCTTGAAATTGCAATTAAAGGAGTTTCCTGATGTGGTTCTTATGGATATAAATATGCCGGAAAGGGAAGGTTTTGCCTTGACTTATGATTTTTTATCAAAATATACGCAGTACAATATTAAAGTAATTGGACTTACCATGTATGCTAATGATTCACATATCAAAATGTATATGGAAGCAGGTATAAGTGGGTGTTTATTAAAAAAAGATATTTATAAACACCTTCCGGAAGCAGTTGAAGAAGTAATCAATGATAGGTTTTACTTCAGGAGCTGTACCTATAACAAAAGATAGTGATTAATGGATATATAATTATAGAAATGAGGAATAGTATTAAGTTTATTGGAAGTTTAATGATGTTATTATTGGTAGTAACATCAGTAAAGGCTCAACAGGGATGGGAGCCTCAGAAACGAATAACCGGCTATATATCATCAGAAATTGATGCATATAGTGAGTTGGAAGGATATGATAACAGTTATGGAGTGTCTTTGTCGGAGGCAGGTATATTAGCAAGTTATCAACCTAAAGAAAATCTAACATTTAAGGCAGTGTTTGTTTATCGACCTGATTTTTCATTTAATCAGATGTTGAATGAAGCAAACGTACAGTATAAATATTCAGATTTAGTGAACTTTAAAGTTGGGCGATTTTTAACCCCGCTAAGTCCAATGAATACTTATTATTATGCACCTGTAAATACAAGTGCTACCCTACCTGTGTTAATTTCAAATCATGAGTTTTTCCCTTTAAATATGGATGCTCTTTCTATTGCAGGACATACCGGATTTGATTTCAGATTAAGCTATGAAGTATTTGTAGGTGGATATAGGAATACAACATGGATGAGGACTGGTGCTGTTGGATTTTTTGGTGATGAGGTGGCTTACTATAAAAAGAAAATCAATAGTGAATATACCATTGATGAATCATTTAATAATACATCAAATGTTGCATTAGGAGGTAATGTACATTTATCTTATCAGGATTATGTAACAGTTGGTTTAAATGTTTTTAAGCCAAGAAATGAAAACATGGCAGTTTTTATTCCTGCAATTAATTTAACACGAACTCTAAAAAAAGAGATGTTAGCTTATGGTGTAGATTTTAAGTTAAGTTTAAATAATACCATAGTTATGGGTGAAGTTTGGAACTCTGATTTTTCAATGAATGGAACTTCAGTTGATTTAAATGGTGCTTTTATTGAAATCAGTCAATGTATCAACAAATTTACGCCTTATGTTCGATACGAAGATCAAACTACCAATGATATTTCTTTTAAAAGATATACTGCTGGAATGATGTTTAAACCCACTTTTGAAACGACATTCAAATTAGAGTACCTGAAGTACGATCATAAGGTTGAAGATGTAGATGGTTTGGTTCTTTCTTTAATTTATTCATTTTAAAGGATTAATGTTTTTTAAGGGAAGGTTTATTATTGAAAACAGAATTAAGATGAAGAAGTTAATAATATTAATGTTAGTTGTACTTGCAATTTGTAGTGCAGAGGCAACAGCTCAATCATATAGGGTTATAGTTAATGAATCAAATACTGTAAGCTCAATTAGTCAAAAAGATTTGGCAATGGTGTTTTTAAAAAAACGTAAAAAATGGGACAATGACACTCGCGTAATGCCTGTGGATCAAAAGGCCAATGCTAAAGTCAGAGAAACATTTTCAATGGAAGTGTTTAAAAAGAAAGTAGCAGTCATACGAAGTTATTGGCAAAAAGCTATGTTTTCTGGTATGGCAGCAGGACCAGATGAAAAGAATTCGGATTTGGATGTGATTGAATATGTAAAACACAATAAAGGAGGTATAGGATATATATCAACAGCAACACCCATAAGTGGTGTGAAAGTAATTTCTGTGGATAAATAAAGTAGGTTATACAAAAAGATATAGTGTTAAATAAATTGATTACCCAATCAACATTTTTTTAGTACTTAAGAAAACAGAAAGAAGATCTTTAAATGAAGATTTTATTCTGTGGTAGAAAATAAGTATTGTGTTATTTAGTGGTGGATCTCATCAGTGCTTTTCAAATACGGGGGTAAAGTACGGGTTAGGGTCCACCTTTTTGTTTAGATAAGTTGTAAGCAGAGTCCATTGTAGAGTTATAAATCTCAATGGACTTAGTGTGTTTACACGTTTTTTTAGATAGAACTAATTATTCCTTAATTGTTTGCTGTAAATATGTTAAACCCGCAATATGTATTAGACCATCTATTACACATTGAAATTACTTCAAAACAAGACACTTCGTTACTTCACTTCAACTCACCAGAACGATGCTATGCCTCGTTTCAGTAAAGCCTTGTTTTATGGTACTTTCAATGTTCATTACGAAATTCTAATACATAATCCGGGTTAAATAGTCTTTGCTCAATTAAAATTATAGAATTCAGTTTATAATAAAGTATTAAAATGTCGATTCTAAGTAGCAATCTTCTTCCTAAAAGTTATTTAATATAGCGGGTTAAACTTTCATGGAATTCAGTAGAATTTCACTATTTATTAGCACTATGAATCCAAAAGAATGGTATGGAATTTAATTTTGTCGGTTTTAATAAAAACCAAAAAATAAATGAATAACTGAATTTTTAATTGAATTATTTAAACTTCAGTTGCCATTTTAATGTTATGCCTATACTTAATAAGGATTTAATAGTATTTTTATTTATGTCAATTCAACATTGTACAAATAGGATTATATTGGTAAAGTATTTATTATAACAATCAGAAACAAACAGAAACACATGAAGAAAAAGATTTTAAAAATAGTAAAGAGAATACTGCTTGCTCTACTGTTTTTTATGTTGTTTTTGTTACTGATTCTACAGCTTCCATTTATTCAGAATGTGATAAAAAATAGAGTTCTTGTTTTGGTGAACCAGCAACTGGAAACTCCTCTTTCTATTGAAAAAATAAAGATTCCATTTTTTGATTATATCAAGGTAAAGAAAGCATTATGGGGAAGTCCCGGTCAGGATACTTTGGTTTATATTAAAGAATTATCCGTTGATATGCATTTTATGGATTTATTAAAGAATAGAATTCATGTAGAAGAGGTGCATTTGGATGGCGTGAAAGGAAATGTTTTGAAAGGATTGGATGATAGTGTGCTGAATATTAGCAAAGCAATAAAAGTAAACTCTGATACGCTTAATGTGGATACAACAAAGAGCGATGGTTCTATTGATATTGTGCTGGATAGATTGTTGCTTTCTAATATAAAAATGGTTTACAACGATGAGGTAGATAGTAGTATAATTTCAGCTGAGCTAGAGTTGTTAGATTTAAAGATGGATAGTATTAATATTAATAAAAATATCTATAATGTCCGATCAATAAAGATTGATGGATTAGGCTTAACACAAGATAATTATAAAACACATGAGTTGATTGATAAAAATGCAATAGATACAGATACAATAACTTCGGAATTCAATTTTCAAATATCAATAAAGGATGCAATAGTCGTCAACAATTTAAACCTCAATTTAAAGGATCAACTTTCAAAACAGAATTTTAAGTTGGAAAACACTTCATTTGTTATAAAACCAGAATGGATTGATTTATCAGAACAAAATATAAAGCTGAAGCAGTTTAATATATTAAGAACGGATGTATTTCTATTGTCAGCACAATCATCAGAAACAAAAGCTGGTGAAAGTACACCTTTTTCATTCAAAGATTTGGGCTGGAACATAGAGTTATTGCAATTTAAATTAAACCGAGGTTCCTTTTATTCATGTAGTCTCAATTCTGCAGGTAATCAAAAAGGGGCTCCCTTGTTCTTGGATAGCATACAATTACACATAAAGGATTTAATTTTAGATACTACCCACCTGGAGGCAAATATTCCAATACTGCAGATGCGATATAATAAAAAAGTTCATTTGCAGCATTTATCCACAAAAATCTGGCTAGATGAAAGGAAGGCACAAATTAAACAACTGAAATTTGAAACAGAAAAGAGTTTGGCAAGGATGGATGCGGGAGTATATTATGATTCTTTTCAACAATTAAATAATAATCCGGAGAAAGCTCAGCTAAATATTCAATTAGATACTCGATTAAATAGTTATGATATAGCTCAAATTATTCAGCAATCACAAAAATTAAAAAAGGAAGTTGATTTTAATCTTAAAACAGAAGTAATTGGGAGCTTGTCAAAACTTAATTTGAAAAAATTACAAGGAAGTGTAAACGAAGTATTTTTATTGGATGTAAAAGGCGAGCTTAGTAATTTGAATAATATGGAGAAGCTTAGTGCAAATATACAATTAAATAAGCTGCAGTTGAGCACTCCAAAGTTAATTGCTTACTTACCAGATTCCTTAATTCCTGGTTCAGTTCAATATCCGGATACGATTTTATTAAACGGTGTGTTTAATGGATCAAGGGCAGAATTATCATCAGATCTTCAATTAGAAAGTTCAGTGGGTAAGTTTAAAGCTTTGGTAAATGTTAATTTAGACTCCGTTCCAAACACTGAATTTTATGATGCCAAATTAAATATAGATCAGTTAAATTTGGGGTATATCTTACAGAAAGAAGATACATTACAAATGCTCTCAATGAATGGTTCAATATCCGGATTATCAAAGGATTTTAAAGATCCGGAGTTAACAATGAATCTTAATATATTACAATTAGGCTTATTAAAATATAACTATAAAGATGTATTGATAAACGGAAATTACTCTAATAACTATTTTAAAGGGAAAGTTGAAATAAACGATGAAAACCTGGCTTTTAAATTTAATGGTGAATTAGAATTAGAAGATTCTATTCCATTTATAAATGCCAATCTGCAATTAAGAAATGCCAACTTAAGAACACTTCATTTAATGAGTGACTCCAGCTCGATTAAAGGGAATGTTAGTGTTTCTGTAGCCGGTGCAGAGTGGAACAAATTAAACGGAAATATAGCATTAAATCAGTTTCAATATCAAACATTGGATCAAAAGTATGCTATGGATAGTTTAAGCGTTGATTTAAAGCAAATGACAGATTCCTCTGTTTATAAATTATCCATACGCCGCATTTATAGTCAGGATACAATACTGCTGAGAAGCTTTGATGCAGGAGCTTTTCTGAGGGGAAATAATGCTTCGTTTAACTATGAATTGGCTGCTGAAAATAAAGATAAAATCAAAAGCAAAAATGTATTACTTCAAGGTGATGGTTGGTTTCAGTTGCAAAATGATACTATGCTGTTAAATACTGACCTGTTATGGTATCAGGAATTATTTCAGGAACCGTTGAAACTGAATCTGGATGTTTCTCAAATAAAAACAGAAGAATATAATACATATGGCATTAAAGCATTGGGAGATCAGATTAATTTAAATGGCTATGCAAAATTATTTAATGCTTCGGTGACCGATGATATAGAGGCTGCTGTTCATATTGATTCTCTTGATTTTAGTTTAATTGAACCATTAACACGTCAATACCTAAATACATTTGAAGGTCATTTATCAGGTAAGGTGAATATTGTTGGAAATAAAACTCATCCTGATATAGGTGGATATCTTCTTCTTAAAAAAACTAGGTTAAATCCTTCGGCTGTAAATACCGATTTTAATATTGAGGAAGGCAAAATTTTATTAGATAATAATCTGATTTCTTTTAATCAACTAAAAATTACAGATAAAGATAATGATGAGGCCTATTTGGATGGAACCATCAATTTTGCTGACTTGTCAGATCCAGTTTTTGATTTAAGAATAAATGCCAATCAGTTTTTACTATTAAATAAATCAGAAAGTTCGCAGGGTAATTATTTTGGCAAAGTAGTTGCCGATTTAAATGCTAGAATATCTGGAAATACAGAAAGTCCGGATATTGTTTTAACAACAGCTTTTAATCACAAATCTGATTTAACATACGTGGTAACTTCTTCAGAACCCAAAGCAGCAAGTCAGGATGATGTTGTAGTTTTTATAAAAGATAGCACAACAATAGTTCAACAGGATTCCATAGATCAGGATTTAATGGCTGTAAATATGAAAGGACTAAATGTTGCAACCAATATTAGCATTTCTGACCAGATGGATATTACATTGGTTATTGATCCTGCATCTAATGAGAGGCTAAATATAGTCGGAAATGGCGATTTGAGTTTGGCGATAGATCCAACAAGCAATCAAACTTTAACCGGACAATATCGAATCAAAAAAGGATCATACACACTTCGACTTTATGATGTTATAAAAAGAGATTTTGAAATTAAAGAAGGAAGCTCATTAACCTGGTATGGAGACGTGATGAATGCAAATGCAAATATTTCAGCCATTTATAAGGTGCGAACAAATGCCTTGTCGTTGATGGGAGTTACGCAAAGTCAGTTGAGTGATACAGAATATGCAAGCTACAATACTACCATTAATGTTGAGGTCGTTATGAATTTATCCGGGAATCTTTTATCGCCAGATATTGATTTTGATATTAATCTCATGGATAAAAATGTAAATAGTAATATTGAATCTGCAATAAGCCAGTTGAGTAATGATGAATCAGAATTAAATAAACAAGTATTCTCATTGTTAATTTTAAATCGATTTTCTAGTAACAGAGCCTCTGCATCAACAACAGTTTCGTATGAAATAGAAAACACTGCACGACAGAGTTTAAGTAAGTTATTATCGCAACAATTAAATCGTTTTTCCAATCAATATTTAAAAGGCGTAGATGTTTCTTTTGATATTGATTCATACAATCAGGTAGTTGAAAATCAGGTAAATACACGTACCGATGTGAGTGTTGATGTTTCTCAAAACTTATTTAATGAACGACTAAAACTTACTGTTGGAGGAAATGTGGCAGTTGAAGAAAACAAACAACAAGGTAGTACTTCATCCAGTGATTTAACCGGAGATTTTGAAGTAGAATACAAAATAAGTAAAGATGGAACTTATCGAGTAAAAGCTTTCAATAAAACCGAGTACGAAGATGAATTGAATGGAGATGTTACAAAAACAGGTCTGTCGTTTATGTTTATTAAAGATTTTACCCGATTTGGCGATTTATTTAAAAATCGTAAAAAGAAAAATGAGGTTAATGATAAAAACGAATAAAATATACATCTTTTGGGGATTTGCATTACTCGTTTTAAGTGCTTGCAGTACAACCAGAAAACTTGGTGAGAATCAGTTGTTATACAAGGGCGATAAAATTGTAATTGAAAATGCAAAAAGTTTGGAAGTAACACCTGATGTTGACGCCTTGGATCAGTATGTAATTCCTGAACCTAACAGGAAGTTTCTAAAATTGGTTCCGCTTAAGTTATGGTTCTATAATTTGGTAGGTGATAGTGTTCCTTCAAGAGGATTCCGGAACTGGATGAAGAATAAATTGGGAGAATCGCCTGTAATCTATAAATCGTATTATGTTGAAACATCTAAAAAAGAAATCAGTAGTGCCTTAAATAATCAGGGATTTTTTAATCATAGTATTCAGGAAGATATAAAGAAAAAGGCTAAAAAAGTTAAGGTTGCTTATAAGATTAACCTTGAGGATCCGTATATTATTGATACTCTAATTTATCCTGAGATTACAGATAGTTTGAGCTTGTATTTAATTAAAGCAAATACAAAGCGTCTTATTAAATCAGGACAAGTTTACAATTTGGAAGTTTTAAAAGCAGAGCGTATTAGATTGGTGACCTATTTAAAAAATAATGGTTTTTTCTTTGTGTCACCCAATTACTTGCTGTTTAGAGCAGACTCTTTAAATACTCAAAGTAAACATATAGAGCTGACGTTAGATGCTAAATCAGTAATGCCTCAAGATGCCAGATGTCAGTACAGTATTAATGAAGTTTTTGTTTATCACGATTTTGTTGGTATAAAAAGCGAACAATATGATACCATACAACAAGGTGATTTAAAGCACATCTTTTTGAAGAATCCTGTTGTTAAACCTAAAGTTATTTCAAAGTCAGTGTTTTTTAAAAAAGGACATTTGTACAATGAAAATGATTACAGATTAACGCTTCAGAAATTGACAAATCTAAATGTTTTTAAATTTGTTAATATCAAAATTGAGAAGGATACTTCTTCAATAAATCAAAATCTTTTGAATGTAAGTATTTTCTTAAAAAGTGCTTTACCTAAATCACTAAGTGCAGAAGTTGAAGCAGTATCAAAATCTAATGATTATGTAGGTCCGGGATTAACCTTGAGTTATCTCGAACGAAACTTAAATCAGAGTGCAAGCTCGCTTCAGTTTAATGTGTCATCTAATTACGAAACCCAGTTAACTCAAACAAAACGTAATATTAATTTTTTTGAGGTTGGGACTGATGCTGAGGTTACCATTCCAAAATTACTCATCCCATTTGTGAGTAATGATCGGTTAGGTGGTATGAAATTCAGACCAGAAACAAGTATTAAAGCGGGTTATAGTTATTCCGGAATGACGGATATTTTTAATTTACACAGTCTGGATTTATCATTTGGATATAATTGGAGAGAAACAAAATCTAAAAGTCATGAGTTGGATCTGGTTTCATTAAATTATACCCATATCAATACAAAATCAGATTGGGCTGATATTTATGATTATATTGATAAAAGTCTGCAGGAACAATTTATTTTAGGATTAAAATACACTTTTACTTTCAATGATCAGCATCGAAAAAATAAATTTATAAATACCTATTTCAGTGCATCTTCCGAATTTGCTGGTAATACATTGTCCTTAGTTCAGTCGGCATTTAATTTAGGAAAAGATTATGAAGATCGACCTTCTGAAATATTTGGAACAGCTTATTCTCAATATGCCAAATTTGATAGTGACTTACGATTGTATCACTCGTTTTCAAGAAAGAGTAAAATTGTGGGTCGTTTAGCTGCAGGGATTGCTATTCCTTACGGAAATTCAGAATTCATGCCTTATAATAAACAGTTTTATACTGGAGGTGCCAGCAGTTTGAGAGCGTTTCCATCCAGATCTGTAGGTCCTGGTGCATATGTTGCTCCTGAAAGTTTACAAAACACCATTGGGCTGGAACAAGCCGGGGATATTAAGCTGGAAACAAACCTGGAATATCGCTTTGACCTCATTAGTTACTTAAAAGGAGCGATGTTTGTTGATGCTGGTAATGTTTGGTTAATACACAAGAATGAAGAGCTAGAGGGGGGTGAATTTTCTGTTTTAGATTTTACCGATCAAATAGCTGTTGGAACAGGTTTAGGACTTCGTTTGGATGCATCTTTTTTTGTACTCCGTTTGGATGTTGCTTTTCCTATTCGAAATCCTTATCCAATCAACGATGAAAACTGGATTATAGACCAAGTTGACTTAGGAAGCTCCAGATGGAGAAAGGAAAATTTGGTATTTAATATTGCGTTTGGATATCCGTTTTAAGGATTATCTAGTGCATATTTCCTGCTAGCTTTTCACCTGTTTTAGCTCCGCTTAAAGCTAAAAAGAATGCAATTCCTCCACCAATTAATACTTTGGTCAAACTTAAATGTAAAAATGAAAAAGGAGTAAAAAAAGTTAAAAGAAGCATTATAGTTACAGATAGAAAAGCTCCGGCGGCAGGTTCGTAAATTCTAATTCCTGGAGAAATTAATCCAATAATAAAACCACCAATAAAGTAACTGACCAGGTTAAGTAAACCTTGAAGCATAAAATGCAAATGAATAGACATATATCTGCCTACTACATAATGGCCAATAATACCACCTAATATAATTTCTGAAATAATAAAAATGGCAAAACTAATAAACATCCACTGTTTAGAAAATGGCTGATTTTGATTCATTTTTTGTTGGTTTAATTATGCAAATATTTATGTTTTTGTATAATTACAATTAAGTTTTTCAATTATTATAAAGGCAAAGAAAGTAAAATTGAAATGAATTGGGATAATTTGTTTTATATTTGATTCAAATTAAAATTTAATCTTTATATCAAAATTAGCATTAAGAGTTGTTTTGATAATTCTTCCCCCCATTTTAAGCGTATTTATGCATATTGGTATTTATTATTAAAAAATATTATGCCATTGGTATGCGTTAAGGATGTATAGTTATGAAGCCGTTTAATAAAAAGAATCAACGATTAATAAGAATTTCTATTCTTTTGGCAGCTATAGTATTACTAATCTGCTGTACAACTCCAAAGCAAACGAAAGTTAGTTTTTACCATTGGAAATCAAAAGCAAAAGATGTTTTTACAAAGGAGGGTCTAGAACTTCAGTCGATTCATAAAATTTATATGCATTATTTTGATGTCGATCAGGTAAATACATTACATCATTGGGATGATGGGATTTATCCTGTGTATCCATTGACGCATGTAGATGAGGTATATAAAAGTTCTGAAATTGTACCTGTGGTTTTTATAGTGAATAAGGTTTTAATAGATGCAGATATAAAAAAACTGGCTCAAAAAATTAAAAAATTAGTGGATGAAATTAGTTTGCACCAGTTTGGAAAAAAAATAAATTCACTTCAGGTAGATTGTGATTGGAGCAATTCAACACGCTATAATTATTTTGAGTTACTTAATCTTTTAAAGAGAGATTATCAGCTTAGCTGTACTATCCGATTACACCAGGTCAAATATCAATCTGAAACAGGTTTACCTCCGGTTGATGAGGGCGTGTTAATGTTGTATAATGTTGGTGATTTATCTGATTTTTCTGCCAACTCAATCTTAACCAATGCAATTGTTTCTCAGTATGTAAATGATAATACAGATTATCCAATTCCATTAAGTTTGGCTTTGCCGTTATTATCACAAACAGTGTTAAAGAATAAGGATGGTGCAATAAAACTAATAAAAGGGGTAGACGCTCAGTTATTTAATCAGGATACAAATCATTTTATTAAATTAAGTGATCACATCTATTCTGTGGTCAGCGATACTTTGTATAAAGGGTTTTATTTATCTGTGGATGATCAAATAAAACTGGAAATGAGTGATGCTGAAGTCGTTAAAAAATCATATCAAATCATTAAACACAGTAAAATGAATATAGACGAAGTAATATTCTATCATCTTGATACCGAAATTATTAAGAAAGAGGTATTTAATGAAATTATAGAAAACTTGTAATCGACCATTTCAAAATAATCACTTAAATGAAATCAATTCTGTTTATAATATTCTTTGCTATAGGTTCACTGTCAACAATAAAGGCATGTGGTTGGGATCCCTATTATAGTTATAGCTATCATTTATTTAATCAACATTATATTCAACAAAAAGGATATGAAGCCTTTTTAAAGGATGAATTATCTGTTAGTTGGTCGTATGATCATTCTAAACCTGTTATTTCTAAAAATGTAGCGCTATGGAAAGAACTTTTGCCAGCTTGGAATTCAGAAGATATAACTAAGGCTTTAACAGATGATTCTACATTAATCTTTGAGCAATTATGGTCAGGTAAAAAGGGTGGTGACCATAAAGTGGTTTATGATTATATGGTTTATGCTAGAGCCTGCAGTGATCAACATAAGAGTCGAAAGCAAAGGAGCTGGTCATATAATGATATGGTAAATGTTGAAGTGGTTGATTTAAGTGAATTGATTGCAGATGGATTTGAAGCTTTTAATGTAACTAACAATATGCAATTGAAATTACGATATGCCTATCAAATTATCCGCAATTATCATTATTCAAAAAGATATCAGGAGGCGGTGCAGTTCTATAATAAGTTTGTGAAAGATCAATTTTCTAAAACAGAAATATATTATTATGTGCAAGACCAGGTAGCGGGATGTTATTTTTCACTTGAGGATTATGAAAAAGCAGCTTATCTCTTTTTACAGGTATTTAATAATAGTTACGATCGAAAAGTTTCTTCATATACCAGTTATAAATTTTGTACTGATAGGGGAGCAGAAGGTAAGGAATATTTTTCAGGGTCTCGAGATATAGCAACATATCTCACATTAAAATCTATCAGAAGTTATTCAGACCAGGTTAGATACTTGCAAGAAATGGCAGAAGTTGCCCCTCATGATGAAAAACTTGAATTATTGTTTGTAAGAGAACTTTATAATATTGAAGATAATGTTTTGCCACGAAGAATTGGACTGAAAGATGACAAATTGCTTTGTTCTAATCCAGAAAACTATCATTGGGATGACATAAAAGCTTTAGAACAAATTAGCAGCCAACAAGAGCTGATTTGTAAAGCTGAACGAAAAGATTTTTGGTTGTTATGCAGCTCGTATTTAAAATTTTTAAAAGGAGATGTAGAACCAGCAAGAATCAAGCTTAAAGAATTACCATTACATACGACTTATGCCAACATGGTTGAGGAATTGAAAGTTATATATGAGGTTTTTTCGTGGAGTAGTATAGGTTCAAGTCAGGAACTGTTTCTCACAGAGGTAATTACATCTGATAGTTTGAACGGAGATATACATAGGTTGATTAAAGAATATGTAGGACATTTATTGTTTAGTCAGGGAAAATTAGCTCAGTCTTTCCTAATTCACCATAGTGTTTTAGAAATCGAAAATATGGGATCTGTAACTTTATTACAAGATTTAAAAACTTTCTTGGAACAGCCAGAAAAGTCGTCCTTTGAGAAATATTTGGTAGAACAAAATGTTCAAGATCAAACTGCTTTGATGAATCCGGTTGAGTTTATAGATTATCATTTAGGTATGTATTATTTAAATCAAGGTGATCCCAAAGTAGCTCTAACATATTTTACTGATAGTCGCGACTACTCAACCACTAATGGAATAGGTATGACAGTGTCGGCTAAAGTATTTAGTAATAATATTACCGAAGGATTTGATTGTTCAGATGATTTGATGGAGGATTCCGTTTATCTGGCGTCTGTATTTTCATTTATTAAGCCAGAATTGACCAAGAAAGAACTTGCTGTTACTTTAAATAAACTTGATTCATTACGTAACGATGAAAAGAGTTGGAAAAGAAAGCTCGCTAATTATCTGTTAGGAAATTACTATTTCAACGTATCTAATACTGGCTACTACAGGGGTGTATTACAAGACAAATCTAATTGTTGTAATTCGTATTATTTTGGTTGGACTGATGAAAATATAATTAAGAGAGATAAGCAACTTGAGGATAGATCTGGCTATAATTTGTGCAATGTGAGTTCTAGTAAAAAAACATATTATCCATTGGCGGATAAAGCTTATGAATATTACAGGAATACGATTGAGCTATCAATAGATAAGGAACTTAACGCACGTTGTTTATATATGATGGCAAAATGTGAATTGAATCATCTATATAATTATAATTCTAATCTTGCATATTGGTATTATGATGGAGGTTTAAAAGATGATATACTTGATTATAAGAAGAGTTTTAAAGAGCTTAAGGAGCAATATCAGGATACTCGTTTTTTTGATAGGATTATAAAGGAATGTAGTTTCTTTAGGTATTATTGTTCGCAATAATAAATGTGCCGTAGAAAAAAGTTATGAAGTTGGCCGATTGAAATGGGGGGTATGATTTTTTATACATTTAAGCAATAAAGCAGATTATATAAAAAAAATCAAAATTAAAATTATAATTGCTGAGTTACGGTACATTCCGTTTCCTGTAAGCCATAAAAGAATTACGAAATAGAAGTCTGATCTGTTTGATATTGATTAAAATATTGATCAATATACTTTACAAATGGATTCGGATATTGATTTCTGGGGATATTCAGATAATACCCTGGAAAATGAACTATCATTACAGTCCGATTTTGATTTTTTGCTAATCATAAGCAATGTTCCTCTTCAGGATGATTTTTATGCCAGACGTTTGAGTCATAACTCTATTGTAATTACACTGAGAGACGTTTCTGATATTTTTAGAAATGAGAACATCAACTTCAAAAATTATATAATATGTATTGTTTACAGGTACTTATTTGTGTATTTCATATACGGAAATCATATCCCTTTAATGAGTGAAAAAACTAATTTAACACATGATGATATATTTTTGATTTTAATAGTAATAAATCTGAATTAATCTATTCTTTGAATAGGCCTCATATCTGTCCTGGATGTAAGAACAAGTGGAATGGCACAGTTCATGATAAAGTGCCTGTATATATTGTTGTTAAGGCTAAAAAGGAGATAAGGAATATTAAAAAGGATGTTTATATAAAGCTGATGGATTTTGTAAAACAAAACCCACTACTGTCTATTAACCCGAGTTCGATATAAAATTATTGGCTCAGAGCGCTTATAAATAATGAGTTTCAATGAATATTTGTGAAGTCATAGCGGGCTATGTCAAACAAATATGAAGCAGAAAATCGTTGTTTATATGTGGCTTTCTATTAAAATACTAATCTACTTCGTTAAATTCTTCTACCATAGCTTGCTATGCAAAAAGAATTTGCCTTGTATATCAGCATTTTAATAAAATATGAGCTCTTTAATTTTAATCGAACTCGGGTTATTATGATTACTTTTTTTACAGGTATTTTTATGAGTCTGCTTTTTTCTTTTTATATGGTATGCTGAAGCTTTATGGGTTGAATTTTTAAATAAAATATGTGATGATTTAATTTTAACATTAATTACATGTTTTCAACTTTTATTTTGGAACAACATTTAGTTCACTTCGTATCCCTGCAGATTAACACACCTATTAAGTAATTGTATACTTTATTGCACATTGATATCTCGATGAAATCTTGAGTGATGCAATGCGTTTTTTTGTGTGAAATTTAAAAGGAACTAAGGAAAAATTAAGAAATGAGTGAATTAACATTGGAGTTAGTAAAAACCCTTGTAACCATACCTGTTGCAACAGTAATCTTAAGGTTGATTTTTAAAAAATCGATTATGTTTCAATTCAGTTTAGTTACTGTTTTATTTACAATATTTGTAGCGTTAACAAAAACTTTAGAGTTTATGCTTGGAGGAGCATTAAGTATTATTGTTACCCCATTAAATGTGATAGTAGGAACCTTTGTTTTTATATACATAAATAAAGTGCTCAGGACTCCATTAGAAAATGCGATAGATAAACTTAAGAATTTATCTGAAGGAAGTTTAGATGTAGATATTGAAACATCGGATAAAAAGCACGAATTAGGTGTTTTGACTAATTCAATAGCTAATTTAGTAACCAAACTCAGAACAATAATTGTTGGTTTAACAGAAGATGCCAACACTATGGCAGAAGCCAGTAATAAGGTAAGTGCAACAGCAGGTCAATTATCAGAAGCTACAAGTATTCAGGCCAGTTCTTTGGAAGAAGTTTCTGTTACATTAGAGGAAATTACTTCAAATATTGAGAATAATAGTCAAAATGCAGATTCCACAAAAATAACATCTCAGGATGCAAAAAACCAAATTCATATAGTATCTGATTTAGGAGATCAAACCTATATAGTATCAAAAGAAATTAGTGATAAAATATCTTTTGTAAATGATATAGCCCGTCAAACCAATATACTTGCATTAAATGCTTCTGTAGAGGCAGCTCGTGCTGGTAATATGGGTAAGGGTTTTGCTGTAGTAGCACAAGAAGTTCGTAAACTGGCAGAGAATAGTGCTACTGTAGCTTCGGAAATTATCTCATTATCGCTTTCATCGCATAAAATGGTTGAAGAAACGGGTAATCTTTTAGGAGAAACCGTACCAATCATTGAAAAAACTTCAATGTTAGTAGATGAAATTACAGCTGCTAGTTTTGAACAAAAGACGGGTGTAGAGCAAATTAATAATGCCATACAACAGCTAAATAGTGTAACGCAACGAAACTCTCAATCAAGTGAGAACCTTGCTGACAGTGCACAGGATTTATCACTAAAAGCAGAACGTTTGAAAAAAAGTATAGCGTTTTTTCATTTTATGAAATAAATAAAATTAATAAGGTATTAGAAAGGATGTGTCAATAGTAATTTGCTATTTTTCACATCCTTTTTTTTTGAATAATTGAAGAAACCTAAAATCATAAAAGAGGATTATTGTTGATATTGAGGGCACAATTCTGTAATACTGAAAACACCATTTGATATAATTCATCCCTTTGTTGTAATTTCATGTTGCCTGAAAAATTTTTGTATTGAATAAATAATCGAAAAAATCAGTTTTAGTAAATTAAAACTCTATAATAAACCTTATTAAAATAAGAGACGTGAAACACAATATTAAAATCACAATGGGGATGTTGTTGTTGTTTATGGCAACAACGTTAAAAATATACAGTCAACCTATTCAAATAGAAGTTGACAAGCCTACAACTAAAATTCAACCCACAATGTGGGGTATCTTTTTTGAGGATATCAATTTTGCCGCTGATGGCGGATTATATGCCGAACTTGTTAAAAATCGTTCGTTTGAATTCGCTAAACCACAGATGGGCTGGGATGTAGAAAAAACGAATCCAGATTCTTTTCATTTTATAATTACTAACCGAGGTGCTGAAAATCCACAAAATCCACGTTATGCAAGCGTTAAATTAAATGATAATAAATCAAGTTTATCATTGATAAATGAAGGTTTTAGAGGAATGGGTGTTAAAATGAGTAAAACATATCATTTTTCTATTTTGGCATCCATAGCAGAAGGGTCAGATATTACATTAAAAGTTTCATTACTGGATTCGGAAGGAGAAGATATTGGCTCAACATCGGTAGATATAAATGGCAAGGAATGGAAAAAATACGAAGTAAGTTTCGATTGTTCTAAAACAGAGGCAAAAGCAAAATTAAAACTACTATTTGAAGGAAATGGTATGGTAAGCTTCGATATGGTTTCATTGTTCCCTAATGATACCTGGAAGAATAGAAAAGGGGGAATGAGAGCTGATTTAGTTCAAAAATTAGCTGATTTAAATCCCGGATTTTTTCGTTTTCCTGGTGGCTGTATTGTAGAAGGATATGATCTTGATAATCGCTACCAATGGAAAAAAACAGTTGGTAGTATTGAAGACAGAACCATGATTGTAAACAGGTGGAATACACAGTTTAACCATCGCCCTGCTCCAGATTATTATCAAACATTTGGTTTAGGTTTTTATGAATATTTTCTATTGTCAGAGGACATAGGTGCAGAACCACTTCCTATCTTAAATTGTGGAATGGCTTGTCAGTTCAACTCTGCAGAAGTAGTTCCAGTAAACGAATTAGAACCATATGTGCAAGATGCTCTGGATTTAATTGAATTTGCGAATGGATCTATTGATACAAAATGGGGTAAATTAAGAGCTGAAATGGGCCATCCAGAACCATTTGATATGAAGTATATTGGTGTGGGTAATGAACAATGGGGGCCACAATATTTTGAGCGTTATGCTATTTTTGAAAAAGCCATAATGGAAAAATATCCTAAGATTAGTATTATTTCAACAACAGGTCCTTTTCCTGATGATCCTTTCTTTAAATATGCACAAGATGAATTGAAAAATAATTATAAAGCTCCAATAGTAGATGAGCATTACTATCGTGCTCCACAATGGTTCTTTGATAATGCAGCCAGGTATGATAATTACGATAGAAATTCGTACAAAATATTTGCTGGAGAATATGCTGCGCAAAGTGTAGAAGTTTGTAGCCCGGATAATACAAATAACTGGCAATGTGCATTGTCCGAAGCAGCTTTTATGACAGGATTAGAGCGTAATGCAGATGTGGTATATATGTGTTCTTATGCACCGCTTTTTGCACATGTTGAAGGATGGCAATGGCGTCCTGATTTAATTTGGTTTGATAACCTGAACTCATTAGCTACACCTAACTATTATGTGCAACAACTTTTTGGAGTTAATAGTGGTACAGATCTTCTTTCTACAAAATTGGAAGGTAAAGAGGTTACAGGCCAAGATGGTTTATTTGCATCTTCAGTATGGGATGCAGAAAAAAAGGAGGTTATTATTAAAGTGGTTAATAATAATAAGGATACAAAAAGCACAACACTGGAACTTAATACAGTAAAAAGGTTTTTATCGAAAGCTAAAATGACTGTTATTGGAAGTACGGATCTTGATGTTGTAAATACATTGGAGAATCCTAACAATATTGTTCCGGTAACAAAGGAAATAAAGGTGTCTGGAAAACAAATAAAACTTGACTTAGATCCCTATTCGTTTTCTGTAATCAGAGTTAAACAAAAATAGGAGAGATTTATTTATTTGGATTTTGTTGGGCCAGCTTCTTAATTTTGAGGGAGCTGGCCTTTATGTTATTTATTAGTATTTTTGCTTACATCAATAAAAAACATAAATACAGATCCTATTCCGGGTTTAGAATCAACGGAAATATTTCCACCTAACATCTCTACCAAATTTCTTGTAATGGTTAGTCCAAGACCACTTCCCATAATGGGTTTATTTACATGACTAATTACCCTTGTAAAACGATTAAATATTAAGTCGTGTTGTTCTTCTTTAATGCCAATACCTTCATCACTTACCTCAAAATAATACTTATCTTCTTTGTTGTAGTAATGTAGTTTTATAGATCCTTTTGATGAGAATTTAATCGCATTACTAATTAAATTAAGCAATATTTGTTTCAAGCGTAATTCGTCAGTAAAAATAAAGGTATCTTTTGATTCGCCTTTGTTTGTAATTGAAAACGAAATATTTTCCTTTTTATATTGTTTAAATATATGTTTAGTAAGAATGGTTATATCAGCAAAAATTTTATTAAGATTACATCTTTTCTTTATTATAGTCAGTTGATTGGCTTCTATTTTTGAAAAGTCAAGTAAATCATTTATCAAATTTAGTAGCGATAATGAGTTAGAATAAATAAGATTTGAGTAATCGCTTATTTCTTCATCACTACATTTGCTACTGGATAATATCTCACTAAATCCTACAATTGCATTCATTGGAGTTCTTATTTCATGACTCATATTGGCCAGAAAGGCAGATTTAAGCCTGTCTGATTCCTGAGCTTTATCAACAGCTTCTCGCAACCTTAATTCTACAGCATTTCTAACATTAATTTCTTCGATTAGTTTTTCGTTGATGTCAGATAATTCCTTAGTTCTTTGTTCAATTTTTGATTCCAGACTTTGATTTAAATATTCTATTTTTTTTATATATGCCAGTTTATCTATTTTATCCAGTATTAGTCTTATGGCTTGTTGAATAAGTATATTATTATCTTGCAGTAACTCCTTGTTTTCACTTAAAAAGATAAATATTCCACTCTTTATCCATTGACTTTCAAAAGGTACAATCAATATTTGAGTTTCTTTAGTAATTTGAATAGGAAAATTCAAGGAGCTGTCAAAGATACATTCGCTTAATAAATTATTGTAAACCTGTTGAGCATTTAGTTTTTCTTCAATACAATCATTAAGAACGAGTGTATAAGTTTTTTCTAAATTATTATCGCCAATGTAGTAATCTGAAAATAACCTGTATCCATCAATAGATTTAGCGTAGCAACAACATAAAGGAAGGTCCAGTAAGATAGAAATATTTTCAAGTAGTTCATCAATTAATCTTTCTTCCTCATCAATAGTTGATACGAGATTACTCAGTAAATTTAATAGTATAATTTCCTCAGCTCTATTGGCTAATGAGTTATTAGTCTCTTCAAGTTGAGTAATATATTCTTGAAGTTGCTTTATTTGCTTTATATTTTTATCCTCACCTTTCATTCAACAGAATAAAGCTTAGAATTTCATTAATTATATATTGAGGTTCATCTTCTTGGGCAAAGTGACCTGCTGTTTGTATGATTTTTGAATCGCAATTTCTTAAATTGTTAACCAGTTCTTGAGTAATTGCTGAACTTAGATATACATCTGCCGCTCCCCTGATAATTAAAAAAGGTACATTAATTTGATGAAGTTGTTCTGAAATACTAGTTAAATCTTCGTTGTTTAAAGAATGTGCAAAATGAAGAAATGCTCTTCTCCCTTCTTTCGATTGGATACCAGCTTTAAATAATTCCATCAATTCATTTGTAAACGAGTTTGTATGATATAATCCTCTTTTTACAATAAGCTTTAAAGACCACGCATCAAGAGTAGCTGCAGCAAGTTGTCTAATAATTGGAGTTCGCATGGCTATAATTGGTTGAACAGGCCAAAAATTATATGCTACAGTATTAATTAAGGTTGTAGATATAACCCTTTGAGGTTGAGTTGCACTCATAATTTGGGCTATTCCTCTTCCAACATCATGACTAACAATATGAAAATCATCAATGTTTAGTTTATCCATTAGCATCAGCATAAAACGTGCATGGTTCGCTAAACTAAATGAAATGTCTGTTCGTAAATCAGACTGGCCACATCCAAATAAATCAACAACAATAACTCTGTAATCATTTATAAATTCCGGTGCTATGTTACGCCAAATAAATGAGTATGTTGAAATTCCATGTATAAATAAGATGGGAACACCTTCTCCTGCTTCGTAATACACAAGATTATGATCTTCAAGCTCGATGTTTTTCTGTATAAGGTTTTTCATATTCATTCATTTTCATACTGAATGATGGTAATCCTAAATATATGAAAAAAATATAAGCCTTTCCATATCTATTAGAATATAAAAAAGGTGCTTACAGCAAAGAAAAGATCTATTGTTGTACTTTCTTTGGTTTAATTGTTTATAAATATATTTTTAGTCAAATGTTTGGTTTGAATTTGATGAAATTCGAATCATTTCTTCATATTCTTCGGCAGATAAGTCATTAAAATAGTAGTGTGAAGGATTCACTTTTTTGTTTTTTACATGAACCTCATAATGTAAGTGAGGGGCTGTTGATGTACCTGTATTACCTACAAAACCAATAATATCACCACGTTTAACTTTTTGTCCCATCTTAACATTAAAAGCATTCATATGAGCATAAAGTGTTTTAAATCCAAAACCATGGTCAATTTCAACACGATTTCCATAGCCAGTTTTTTCACGAGTCATTTTACAAACTTTTCCATCACCTGTTGCATAAATGTCCGTACCGGTAGGTGCTGTAAAGTCCATCCCTGAGTGAAAACGGCGTGTTTTATAAATTGGGTGAATTCTATATCCCCAGCCACTGGCAGTTCGTTTTAAATCTTTATTTGAAATGGGCATAATTGCCGGAGTGCACTTTAATAAGTCTTCATTGCGTTTGGCTAACTCAATGATTTCGTCAAAAGATTTGGATTGTACATAGGCTTGTTTAACAATAATATCCAGCTTTTTTGCTGTAGAGATCACTAATTTCGAATTATCTAAATCCTCTAAAGGCTCATAGCGGTTTACACCTCCAAATCCTGCTTTACGTATTGAGTTTGGAATAGAGTCTGCCTGAAAGATAACTCTGTAAATATTTTCATCGCGTAACTGAATATCGTCTAGTACTTTAGATGTTTCATCGAGTCGTTTGCTTAATATTTCAAATTGAGTTGTAAGTCTTGCATTCTCTCTAATAAGTCTTTTTTCTTTGGGACTGTCAATAAAATAGGTGTATGCAAAAAAGTATACTAACCCCAGAAGGGCTCCAAAAAAGAAGTGAAAAAAAACTCTGGATAAATAGTATTTAAAACCTGTTTCTATTTTGTCATAACTTAGTGTATCTGGATTGTATCTAAATTTAACTTTTGACATAGTATGAAATAAGTTTTAATTCTTTTAATAGGATTTTTACCTGTTAAACGCTGCAAAATTAGTTAAATAATCTACCTTTGCAACTTCCAAAGTTAGTGTATATTCGCAAAATAAAAACGATAATATTTAATAAAGTATGAATGCTTCTGAGGTAAGAAAAAGCTTTTGTGAGTTTTTTGAGTCAAAACAGCACCAAATTGTATCGTCGGCACCAATGGTGGTAAAAAACGATCCAACCCTTATGTTTACCAATGCTGGTATGAACCAGTTTAAAGATATATTTTTAGGTAATAGCAAACCATCTTCCCCAAGAGTAGCCAACTCTCAAAAATGTTTACGTGTTTCGGGTAAGCACAATGATTTAGAAGAAGTAGGTCATGATACCTATCACCATACCATGTTTGAAATGCTTGGTAACTGGTCGTTTGGTGATTACTTTAAAAAGGAAGCTATTAGTTGGGCATGGGAGTATTTAACAGAAGTACTGAAGCTTAATAAATCACGATTATATGCAACGGTTTTTGAGGGCGACAAGGAGATGGCGCTTGAAAAAGATATGGAAGCATTTAACTTTTGGAAAGAATTTCTTCCTGAGGAAAGAATTATTAATGGAAATAGAAAAGATAATTTCTGGGAGATGGGTGACATGGGTCCTTGTGGTCCTTGCTCCGAAATTCATGTTGATCTTAGATCCGATGATGAAATTGCTAAGGTAGGCGGTGCAGAACTAGTGAATCAAGATCATCCTGAAGTTATAGAAATCTGGAATCTTGTATTTATCCAATATAACCGTAAAGCTAATGGAGATTTAGAACCTCTTCCGCAAAAACATGTGGATACAGGTATGGGATTTGAACGTCTATGTATGGCTTTACAAGGAAAAAAATCCAACTACGATACAGATGTATTTACACCAATCATTGGAGAAATTGCTAAGGTTACAGAATCAAAATATGGAGAAAGTAAAGAAAAAGATATTGCAATGCGTGTTATTGCTGATCATATTCGAACTATTGCTTTCTCAATCACAGATGGTCAGTTGCCATCGAATAACAAGGCAGGTTATGTAATTCGACGTATTTTACGTAGGGCTGTACGTTATGGATATACGTTTTTAGGTCAGCGTAATTCATTTATGCATAAATTGTTACCAGCTCTTATTCAGTCAATGGGTGATCATTATCCAGAGCTTGAAAATCAGAAAGAATTGATTACTAAAGTAATTAAGGAAGAGGAAGAATCTTTCTTAAGAACGCTTGCTACTGGTATTTCGATGCTTGATAAGATTGTCAAAACAACAAAAGAGGGCAATTATAAAGTTGTAGAAGGTAAAGTTGCTTTTGAATTATATGATACTTATGGATTTCCTTTGGATTTGACAGAGTTAATTCTTAAAGAAAATGATCTTGTGGTGAATCGCAAGGAGTTTGAAAAGGAAATGGAAGCTCAGAAAGAAAGAGCCAGAAGTGCTACAGCTGTTGAAACAGAAGATTGGGTAACGTTATTACAAGATGATGTGGAAGAATTTATTGGTTATGATTATCTGGAAAGTGAAATTACAATAACCAGATATCGTAAGATCACTGCCAAAAATAAAACTTTATATCAATTAGTATTTAATATTACTCCTTTCTATGCCGAGAGTGGAGGTCAGGTTGGTGATACTGGATATATTGATAATGGAATGGAAAAAATTGAAATTATCGATACCAAAAAAGAAAATAACCTGATTGTGCATATAGCTAAAAAGCTACCCACAAATATTAAGTGTGAGTTTAAAGCTTATGTTAACGGTAATCGTCGTCAGAATACAGCTAATAATCATACAGGTACACACTTATTGCATCAGGCTTTAAGAGAAGTTTTAGGTACGCATGTAGAGCAAAAAGGATCATTGGTTCACCCAGATTATTTACGTTTTGATTTTGCTCATTTTCAAAAAATGACCAGAGAAGAAATTGAAGCAGTTGAAAAAATTGTGAATAAAAGAGTCCGAACCAATTTTGCTTTAGAAGAAATGAGAGAAATTCCTGTTGCAAAAGCTCATGATATGGGTGCGATGATGTTGTTTGGTGAAAAATACGGGGATTTAGTAAGAGCGATAAAGTTTGGTGATTCAATTGAGCTTTGTGGAGGTACGCATGTTCATAATACAGGTGAAATAGGATTCTTCAAGATTATCAGCGAGTCTTCAATCTCTGCAGGGGTAAGACGAATTGAGGCTGTTACTGGCGAAAAAGCCGAAGAAATGATTATGGCTCAACATAATATGGTTCTTGGTATTCAGGATTTATTTAAAGCCTCAGGAGATCTTCAAAAGAATATTGAATCATTAATGAATGACAATAGCAAGCTTGGAAAGGAATTAGATTCAATGAAACAAAATTTTATCAATATTGAAAAGCGTGATTTAATTGATAAAGCTTTTGAAGTTGGTGGAGTACAGGTAATTGTTGCTAATGTAAATCCGATGCTTGGAGATAAACTGAAAGATTTGGCATTCCAGATTAAAAAGGAAATGAATGAATTTGTTGCTGTTCTTGGAGCTAATGTTAATGGCAAACCTCAATTAAGTGTAATAGCTTCAGATGAATTGGCTAAATCGGGTAAAATTAACGCTGTTGAGGTTATTAAAGATTGTGCTAAAGAAATTCAAGGAGGAGGCGGTGGCCAACCATTTTTTGCTACAGCCGGAGGTAAAAATGCTCAAGGTTTAGATAGCGCTATTGAAAAGGCAAAAGCTTTTATTGAAGAAAAGTTAGCATAGAAAATAAGTAACTGAAATATAATTGAGCCTGTAAGGATTTTTTCTTACAGGCTTTTTTTTGTGCTACATAATACGCTATTGTTCTAAGTGAAATAATAGCAGTATACTTTTTTGTTATTGTATTGAGTTGTTAATGAGAGTGTTGTTTTTAATGTCTGTTTTCTATCTTATGGTTGAATAAATTGTGAATGAATTGTGAATGAATCTTATATAGACAGGTTTTAAATGCTATTATTTTATTAATGATTATTTTCTTTAATCGAAAACTTCTCTACTTTTGTGTTGAAGGGATAAAATGTATCGATTTTGTACCATCATTAATTAAAGAATAGTACTAGCAACAAAATATGTCATCAGAAAATACTAAAAAAAAGGAGGGAATTGTACCTGAACCATCTCTTCGTAGAATGCCTTGTTATTTAGCATATCTAAAATTAGCAAAGAGGAGAAATCAGGAATATGTATCTTCAACGCATATAGCCAGGGATATGGGTGTGGATCCCACACAGGTTACAAAGGACTTGTCTTATACTAGTATAGTTGGTAAAACACGTGTCGGATACGAAGTAAATACATTAATTGATGTTCTTGAAGATTTTCTTGGCTTTAGAAAGCTGGATAAAGCATATTTATTTGGTGCAGGTAGTTTGGGAAATGCATTATTACATGATCATGGTTTAGATCAATATGGATTGAAAATTGTTGCCGCTTTTGATATTGATCCTAAGGTTGTAGGGAGAACAATTGAAGGTGTACCAATTTTACATGTATCTGAGTTTGAAAAAATGAAAGATAAGAATGTAGAAGTTGGCATTTTAACTGTTCCTGCAGAATTTGCTCAGGATGTAGCACAACAGATGGCTAAAGGAGGAATCAAAGGTATCTGGAACTTTACCCCAATTCGAATCCGTTTAGGTGAAGACTGTGTAGTACAGGATACTTCGTTATATGCACATTTAGCTGTGATGTTTAATAGAATGAGTTCTATTAAAAAGTAAGCGTAAACTTTGTTTCTTTATCTGGCTCTGAATAGGCATTGATTGTACCTCCATGTAGCCTTAGTATTTGGCGCGATAAACTTAATCCAATCCCTGATCCTTGAGGTTTTGTTGTGAAAAATGGAATGAAAATTCGCTCTAGTACGTTAGGTAAAATTCCAGGACCATTATCAACTACTTGTATTATAGTTTTTCCTCTGCTATTCAAATTAGATAAGAGTTGAATTTTTGCATTGTATCTTCCTTCAACAGCATGTATGGCATTTTTAATCAAGTTAATAATGACTTGTTCAATTAATTGTTCATCAGCAGATAATTCTAAGGATTCAGGTTCAATTTTTACTTCACAATCGATATTTTTTGTCTTAAGTTCTTCTTCAAATAAATGTTTAATATTATCAAACAGATGACTAATTTTAAATATTGAGAAATTGGGATTGGGGATTTTCGTTAGATCTCTGTATGTATTTACAAAGTGTAATAATCCGTCAGTTCTTTTATGTATTGTTTTTAATGCACTTTCTACCTCTTCAAGTGATTCAATATCATCACTTGTTGCTCCGGATTCCTTAAGGTTGTCGCATAAGTCTTTAATAATTAAAGTGACTGTAGATGATAAAGAAGAAATGGGTGTTATTGAATTCATAATTTCATGCGTTAGAACCCGAATTAGCTTTTGCCATGATTCCATTTCTTTTTCTTCCAGTTCCTGTTGAATGTTTTTTATGGAAACAAGCGTGATCTTTCTGTTATGTATGGTAAATTCAGTAGCATAAATAATTAATTGCAGTAGGTTGTCTTTTTCCTGTACTTTTATTAATGTGTTCTCTCCATGGCCAATTTTAAATAATTTTTCAACCATTTCAGGACTAAAACTTCTAAGTGATTCAATATTTGTAAGGTTTCGTACCTGAAATAGTTTTTTTGTAGCATTGTTAATTAACTCTACTTTTCCATCTTTTTGAAATGCAATTAATGCAATACCAATATGTTGAATGACAGTTTGCAGATAATAAAAATTCTCTTCTTTTTCAGCTCTAACTTCCTGAAAATCTTTAATTACTTCATTAAAAGAATTTTTTAATTTTTCAAAAGAAGAACCTTCACCCTCCACCTGAAATGTTCTTGTAAAGTCTGAATATCGGATAGATTCCAGAAAGTTGTTTAAAACTCGGTTTGTTCTGTCTATATAATGAAAAAAAGCAAATACTTGTATGCCAATAGCTCCTCCAATTAAAAAGAGTGTCATTGTTAAACTTGTATTGTAGAATAAATAGAAAAAAAGAAATATCGTTCCTGTTAACAATACTGTTCTTATAATAAAATTGACTCTGAAGTTTTTATAAACCATATTTTTCCATTCTCCTGTATAATGAGGTTCGAGTTAAGCCAAGATCATTGGATGCTTTAGAAATGTTACCTCTATTCATTCTTAAAACCTTTTCAATAATTGTTTTTTCCACCTCATCCAGATTATATGTTTCTAGTTCAATACCATCAGAAGATGATCTTTGTGGAGATAATTGAAGGTCGTCATGAGAGAGTGTTGGAGTATCTCCTAAAATTACAGATCTTTCTAATACATGCTGAAATTCTCTAACATTTCCTGGCCAATGATAATGAGATAATTTATTTAATGCACTTTTAGATAATTTTGCAGGCTTCTTATATTTCTTAGAAAATATTTTTAAAAAATGATCAGCTAAAACAGGCATGTCTTCAGGTCTTTCTCGCAAAGGAGGGAGTTCTATTTCTACCGTATTAAGCCTGTATAATAAGTCCATCCTGAAATCATCTTTTTCAGCCATATCTCTTAAAGGCATATTGGTTGCACTAATTAACCTAATATCTATTGGTTTTGGTTTGTTTGCACCTACTCTTGTAACTTCTCTTCGCTCAAGTACAGTTAATAACTTTGCCTGAAAGGGAAGAGATAAGTTACCTATTTCATCAAGAAAGATGGTTCCATTGTTAGCGAGTTCAAACCTACCTGGTCGATCTGCTTTTGCGTCCGTAAAGGCTCCTTTAACATGGCCAAATAACTCACTTTCAAAGAGAGTTTCGCTTAATGCTCCAAGATCTACGCTGACGAAACCCTCATCCTGTCTTAGAGAGTTTCGGTGTAATGCTCTGGCAACGAGTTCTTTCCCGGTTCCGTTTTCACCAAGTATTAAAACGTTTGCATCTGTTTTAGAGACTTTTTTTATCGTGTTAAAAACTTGTTGCATTCCTGGTGAAACTCCAATAAAATCGGCAAAAGGTTGATCCATGATAGTGTTTATCTCATGTTGTTTTTCTTTTAATTCATGAACCTCATTTCTGGATTTTCTAAGTTTAACTGCAGAAGAGATGGTTGCCAGGATCTTTTCATTTTGCCAGGGTTTTAATATAAAATCAGTAGCACCAGCTTTAATTGCTTTTACTGATTTTTCAACGTCTCCATATGCAGTTATAAACAATACAACAGCAGATGGATCAATATCAAGGATTTGTTTTAGGTACTGAAAACCTTCTTGCCCGCTAATGGCATCTTTGGAGAAGTTCATATCCAGCAAAATAACATCAAATTGATCATCTTTCAAGATGGCTTGAATCTTAGTTGGATCATTTTCTGTTTTTATATATTCAACATGAGGTTTCAACAACAATTTCAAAGCAAATAATATGTCCTCATTGTCATCAATAGCCAGTATTCTTCCACTTTTATTTTCCATAGGAAAAGAGTTTTATTTCTTAAATATAATATATTCAACATAAAAAGTGTTCTATTATGAACACTCTATTGCGATAATTGGTTATTCAAAAAAAATGCCGAATATATAATGTTCTTGATTATAAGTGCTTAAGGTGGCTGGCATAATAAATGATGTAATATTTTGTGTTGTCAAACTTATTTTAATTTTTGAAATCTTGTTATGAGAGGTGTAATGAATAGGTAGATAGTATGTTATGGATTTTGTGGGTTTTGTTTTTTATTACATAGATCAAAACTTAATGATTAAATAGTTAAATATATTTATATTATTAATGTACGTTTACGTACAGTGTTTGTTTCAAAAACGTACAGTTTGACAGAATTAAGGGGAATTGAGTAGTAAATACAGAAATAGTTATTAGGAGAATGATTCAAGCAATTGACATATCAAAAGAATATAGAACCGGTGAAGTAGTGCAACAGGCATTAAGCAATATTAATCTTAATGTTGAAAGGGGAGATTATGTTACCTTTTATGGTCCATCTGGAAGTGGAAAAAGTTCGCTTGTAAATATTATGGGTTTATTGGATTATCCAACCTCGGGTGAGTTAATGTTTGACGGACAGTCAGTTGTAAGCATGAATGAAAGGCAACGACTAATGTATCGCAGAGGTAGGATTGGATATTTGTTCCGTAACTCACGTTTGGTAGAGGAACTGTCTGTATATGAAAATGTTGAATTACCATTAGTTTACCAAAAAATAAAAAAATCAGAACGAAAACAAAGGGTATTAAAGGTGTTGGGTGAAATGAATTTGATGCATCGACAAAAGTATTTTCTTAAAGATTTAACTGAAGTTGAAAAGCAAAAAGCATCAATTGCAAGGGCTGTTGTTGTTGATCCTTTGGTTATTATTGCTGATGAACCAACAGGTAAATTGAATTCGACTGATGGTTTGGAAATTTTAGATATTTTAAATCGAGTAAATGAAAATGGTACAACATTAATGGTTTTTACCCATTCAGAAAGTGTTGCTGCTAAGGGACAAAAGATTGTTCATGTATTTGATGGACATTTGGTTAGAGAAAAAATATTGAGGTAGATAGATGAGGATTTTTAAAGACATAAAAATAGCCATACGCTCTTTGTTTCGTTTTCGATCTGATGCGATTATAAACGTTATAGGACTTTCTATTGGTATTACAATTAGTATTATAGTTCTTCTTTATGTTAGAAATGAGATCAATTATGATCAGCATTTTTCTAATTATAAGAATATTTATAGAATTTATACCGAAGGAGTTATTGGGGATAATTATTTTGAAAGTGCAGTTACTCCAAATCCTTTGGCAGATTATTTGGTAAATAATTTTGATGAGGTTAAGCAGTCGGTAAAAATAGTTCGGGGAATTAATAAACTGGTTAGTTTTCAAGAAAAGAAATTTAATGAAGATAACTTCTATTATGCGGATACCTCTTTCTTTAATGTTTTTGATGTTCCTCTGCTAAAAGGGGATAGAGGTACTTTGTTAAAGTCTGATGAAGATGTTGTGATTACCAGAAGTATTGCACTAAAGTATTTTGGAGACGAAGACCCACTTGGTAAGCATATTCAATTGGATAATGGACTTGAGTTTGTGGTAAAAGGTGTGTGTGATGAGTTTCCTGCAAATACACATTTTCATTGTGATTTTATTGCTTCTCATAATGCAATAGATAAGCTGTATAAGGGTAGGAGTGAACTGGAAATTAAAGAACTAAAAAGCTTTTGGTTACAATTAGATCGATATACTTATATTGTTGCAAAGGATACTGCTGATTTAACTACAAAGATTGCTGATCAATTGGATGCTGTAATTGAAAAGCAAATGTCAAAGTATCAAAATTCTGATGATAGTAATATTTCCGGAGGTATAAAGTCTATTCGATTTAAACTACAGGCGATTAAAGACATACATTTAAAATCCAATCTTGAAAATGAATTGGAACCAAATTCAAAGCAGATCTATGTTGTTTTATTTATGACATTAGCACTTTTTGTTTTAGTAGTTACTTCAATAAATTTCATGAATTTAACAACAGCCAGAGCATCTAAGCGAGTTATGGAAATTGGAGTTCGTAAATTAGCTGGTGAGGGACGCAATGATTTGTTTATTCAGTTTATTATTGAGGCAGTTACGTATAGTTTTATTGCCTTGTTTATTGGCTTGGTATTATCAGAACTATTATTGCCTGGCTTTAATAAATTATTTAATCTCGATTTAAGAATTAATAACCTGGAAAGCAGAATTGATCTTCTTTATGTTACTTCATTAACTTTATTAGTTGGTCTTATCTCGGGTTTATATCCGGCTATTTCTTTTTCCAGGTATAAGGAGGTTGTTATTTTTAAAAAAGGTCTCGCATTAGGCAAAAAAAGTATGGTGATTAGAGGTGCTCTTGCTGCTGGGCAGGTAGTGGTTGCAACTTTTTTGGTTATCCTTACACTAGGCATGTTCTGGAATTTGAAATATTTGGAACGTAAAGATTTGGGTTTTAATAGTCATAATGTTATGGTTGTTGAAAGAGGTCATGCATTGGGAAATGATTTTTCTTCAGTCAAAAAGCAACTGAAGTCTATTCATGGTGTAACAGATGTTTCGGCATGTAAATATATAGTAGGTAAAGAGGTGCCTTTGCAGTCGTTTAAATATATGAGTAAAGGTGGCGAAAAGATGATCTTATTGTCTTATAATTTTGTTGAAAAAGATTTTTTAAAAACATTGCAAGTAAATTTCAGTGCTGGCGATATGTGGGAAACTACAAATGAAAAAATGTCACGGGATATTGTTATTACTGCAGCAACAAAAAAGAAATTGAATATGCCCAGACCCTTGGGAAAGAAAATAAATTTTGTAGATGCAGGAAAGTGGGACTATGGTTTTTCTATTGTTGGTGTTTCAAAAGATTTTCACTTTGAGCCTATTCAATATCCAATACGTCCTTTGGTTTTAATGGAGTTACCTAAGTGGAGCGCATATGAAAATCTTATTATTAGAATTTCAGATAAAGTCTCTTTTTCTGAAATGGTAGGGGAATTATCAGCATTATGGAAATCAAATACTAATGGGGAGCCTTTTGAATATAATATGCTAGATAATATTTTGAATGAAAATTTAAAAGAAGAACATACGGTTTTTAAAATGGTTTTTTTGTTTGCAATTCTATCCATTTTTGTGGCATGGTTAGGTATAAGAGCTTTTTCAACCTTTGTTACTGAAATGAAAATGAGTGAATTTCAGATAAAGAAAATAATTGGAGCTTCTCATGTTCAGATACTGTATGAGTTGTTTGTTGAAGTTGGTCAGTTTATCCTGACTGGAATAATTATTGCAATACCGGTTTCTTTCTTTGTTCTTCAATTGTGGTTAAACGGATTTGCATATTATAGCAGAATGCCATGGTTCGTAATGGTTGCAATCGGTTTAGTAATATTTGGACTTTCTTTTATTATTGTTTTATTACATTCAATAAAAACCTTAAGGACAGCATATGGCGAAAATGTAGATGAAGTTTAGTGTAGTTTTAAGATGTTGATACATAATTGATTGTCGGTGTGTTGATGCTTGTTTTTCTTGATTAAACTAATTTCGTAGTTATCTTAACTTTAAATACCTACTGCCAATTTACATTTGGATGTTGATCAACACTGGTTATTATAAAAAAAAACAATATATTTGCGCAATTCAAGAAAATCACAAGAAAATCAAATTTAATTGACAAATTAATAAAATCATAAGTACAGATGCAAAACAAAGGAGCGATCAGAGTTTTTGCCATCCTACTAGCTTTAGTAAGTTTATATCAATTGATATTTACTTATCAAACCAGACAGGAAGAGAATAAGGCAAAAGAAATAGCAAATGGAGATCCGCAAGTTGAAATAAATTATTTGGATTCGGTAGCAAATGAGCCGATATATAATTTCTTCGGAAGAAAATATACTTACAAAGAGTGTAAAGAGAAGGAAATCAACTTTGGTCTTGACCTTAAAGGAGGTATGAACCTTATTCTTGAGGTAAAAGTTGCTGATATTTTAAAAGCTTTATCTAATTACAATACAGATAATACCTTTAACGAAGCATTACAGATTGCAGAACAAAAAGAAAAATCTTCATCAGAGGATTTTATTACTTTATTTTATAAAGCTTTCACTGAGTTAGATTCAGAGGCTCGCTTAGCTGCAATTTTTAATACTGTAGAATTAAAAGGGAAAATCGACTATAACACTTCTAACGAAGAAGTTTTAAAAGTAATTAGAGCTGAATCGCAAAGTGCAATTGATAATGCCTTTAATATTCTACGTACTCGTATCGACCGTTTTGGTGTAACACAGCCAAATATTCAAAAATTAGAAAAAGCTGGTCGTGTACTTGTTGAACTTCCTGGTATTAAAGATCCTCAAAGGGTTCGTAAATTACTTCAGGGAACTGCAAGTCTTGAGTTCTGGGAAACCTATGAAATTACAGAATTGGTTAGTAACTTAATTGCAGCCAATAAAAAAGTAATTGAAATTGAAAAAGCAAAAGATGAGTTAAATAAAACTGAAGAAGGCACTGAGGTAGCTGAAGCAGTTGAAACTCCTGCAGAAAAAGATGGTGCTGAAGGTCTTTTAAGTGCAATTGAATCAGATAGCACTAATGTAGATTCTTTAGCAATGCAATCTCAAAAATCATTATTCTCAGTTTTACAGCCTTCGCAACGTCAAAGAGGTCCATTAGTTGGGTATGCCTTAGTACAGGATACATCAAAAGTAAATGCATATTTACAAATGGATCAGGTTCGTGCATTGTTTCCTAAGAATGTGAGATTTTTATGGGGTGTAAAACCTCTTCCACAAAGAGAATTAGAAGATGGAACTCAAAGTAAGCAAGAAATTTATGAGTTAGTTGCTATTAAGGTTACTACTCACGATGGAAGAGCTCCTCTTGAGGGAGATGTAATTACAAATGCTAGCAAATCTGTTACACCACAAGGTGGTTATGAAGTTAGCATGAGAATGAATGCAGAAGGTTCTAATGTTTGGGCTCGTTTAACAAAAGCAAATATTGGTAAAAGTATAGCTGTTGTTTTAGATGGATATGTATATAGTTATCCAAATGTTAATTCAGAAATTCCTAATGGAAGTAGTTCTATTAGTGGAGACTTTGATGCAAAAGAAGCAGAAGATTTAGCAAATATTCTTAAGTCGGGTAAATTACCTGCTCCAGCTAGAATTGTCGAAGATACAGTTGTTGGTCCTTCTTTAGGTCAAGAAGCTGTAAATTCAGGTTTGTCGTCATTTGCATGGGCTTTCTTGGTGGTACTTGCTTATATGATTTTCTATTATGGATTTAAAGCAGGAGCTGTATCTGATATTGCTTTATTAGCAAACATGTTCTTTATTCTTGGAGTGTTAGCCTCCTTTGGAGCTGTTTTAACACTTCCTGGTATTGCCGGTATTGTATTGACAATTGGTATGTCGGTGGATGCTAACGTACTTATTTATGAACGTATTCGTGAGGAATTAGGATCGGGTAAGGGAGTTAAGTTAGCTGTAACAGATGGTTATAAAAATGCATTTTCAGCAATTATTGACTCGAATGTTACAACATTCCTTACTGGTTTAATATTATTTATGTTTGGTACAGGACCAATTAAAGGTTTTGCTACTACATTAATGATTGGTATTGCTACTTCATTTTTCTCAGCAATCTTTATTACAAGATTGATTTTTGAAAGAATGCTCAATAAAAATTCAGATATTAAATTTGGTAACTCTCTTACTTTAGGATTTATGAAAAATACTAAAGTTAAGTTTTTAGAGAAAAGAAACTTATTCTATATCATTTCTGGTGTTGTTATATTATTTGGAATTGGGTCATTAGCTACTCAAGGTTTAAAATCAGGTATTGATTTTTCTGGGGGTAGAACTTATGTTGTACGTTTTCAGGAGGATGTTTCTGCTACTGATATTCAAAAATCTCTTGCTGATGAATTTGAAGGTGCTCATGTTGAGGTGAAGACTTTTGGGGGTGATAATCAGGTAAGAGTTGCTACCAATTACATGGTGGATGAAGCTGGTGAAGATGTTGATAACGCAATTGAACAAAAACTATATAACGGACTAAAACCATACTTAGGAGCAAATGTAAGCTTCGAGAAATTTGTAGACGATTATAGAATGAGTTCTCAAAAAGTTGGACCTACTATTGCAACTGATATTAAAACCAAAGCATATTATTCAATTGCATTTTCATTACTTGTAATTTTCTTATACATCTTAATTCGATTCCGTAATTGGGAGTATGGTTTAGGTGCTTTATTAGCATTAGTACATGATGTGTTGGTTGTATTAGGTATATTTTCATTATTATATAAAGTAGTGCCTTTTAGTCTTGAAATTGATCAGGCCTTTATTGCTGCTATTTTAACAGTAATTGGTTATTCTATAAATGATACAGTGGTTGTATTTGACCGTATAAGGGAATACTTAGGTTTACATCCTAAAAGAGATAGAAATGCAGTTGTTGATTCAGCTTTGAATTCAACAATTAGTCGTACTGTAAATACATCATTAACAACATTTGTTGTATTACTTGTTATCTTCTTATTTGGAGGTGAAACTATTCAAGGTTTCGTATTTGCTTTATTAATTGGTGTTGTTGTTGGTACTTATTCATCATTATTTATTGCAACTCCTATTGCATTTACAGTAATTGATACTAGAGCTAAAAGAAAAGCCAAGAAGTAAGGTTTTTTTTAAAGATAAAAGGACACCCTTTAAACCTTTGTGTTTAAAGGGTGTTTTGTTTTTTGTTATCTTTGGATGATTAAGAAAAATTTATTCTATGTATTTTTTGTTTTTAGGTATGGGAGGCTGGGAGATTATTCTTGTATTTTTAGCTGTTTTACTTTTGTTTGGAGCAGATAAAATTCCTGATTTTGCACGTACTCTCGGTAAGGGTATAAATGAATTTCGTAAAGCAACTGATGAAATAAAAAAGGAATTTACTGAAAGTACAGAAGGCTTTAAAAAAGATCTGGAAGATAGCAAGAGAGATATTGAAGCTCATGTTAAAGAGGTTGGTCGTTCGTTTAAAGAAGAACAAGAATCAAAGCGAGGTATTTCAACAACGGATAATGCTATTGATAACAAATCTCAGAACAAAGAAAATGATTCTACAATCAAATCTTAATTTCAAATATACATCACGAAAATAAATTTTTATGGGATTTTTGATGTTAGTAGCAGGGTTTGTCCTGCTTTTTTTTAGTGGTGATTGGTTGGTTAAGTCCAGTGTTCAATTGGCACGATATTTAAAAGTTTCAACTTTGGTTGTTGGGATCACAGTGGTAGCCTTTGGGACCTCTGCACCAGAATTAATAGTGAGTTTAAACGCAGTCTTTGATGGAGTACCGGATATTTCGGTAGGTAATGTAGTTGGTTCAAACATTGCTAATATTGCATTGGTTTTAGGAACAGTTTCAGTTATTCTTCCCATAAAAGTAAGAAAGAAATCAGTGTTGTTTGATTGGAGTATAATGATGGGAGCATCTTTATTATTCTATATCTTATCATTAAATTATAAACTACAGTTCATTGAAGGACTTGTATTTGTAAGTTTATTAATTCTTTATTTAGGTTTTTCCGTTATTAACTCCAGAAAGCAAATGGGGCGTACTGGCGAAGTTGTAGAAAAACCTTCTATGAAGCTTTATAAAGCATTAGGATTGTTAGTAATTGCTGCGGCAGGATTATATTTTGGTTCTGAGTTGTTAGTTAAAGGAGCAATTATTGTTGCTACAGGATTTGATATTAGTGAAAGAGTTATTGGAATTTCAGTGGTAGCTTTTGGAACAAGTGTGCCAGAGTTGGCGACATCTGTAATAGCAGCGGTTAAAAAAGAAACAGATATTTCTATAGGTAATATTATTGGGTCTAATATTTTTAATTTGTTGGGAATATTAGGAATTACATCTTCATTAAAAACGATTAATATTTCGCCATATCTGATTTCTGTTGATATGTTATGGATGATGGCAATATCCGTTTTGTTATTGTTGGCCATATTACCTATAAAAAAAGGTCATATAACCAGATTTAAAGGTGCTATTTTTGTAGCTGTATATTTATTGTATATGTTTTTGTTGTTTACTAAATAAAGAATTAATGATATCAGCTCAAGGAATAGAAAAGCAATTCGGAGATCTTAAAGTTTTGAAAGGTGTTGATCTTACTGTAAAACAAGGAGAGGTAGTTTCAATTGTAGGACCTAGTGGAGCAGGTAAAACAACTTTATTGCAAATTTTAGGAACATTAGATAAACCAAATTTGGGATGTGTATTTATTAATGATACAGAAATACAATCTTTAAAAGAAAAGGAATTAGCTCGTTTTAGAAATGATAATATAGGATTTGTTTTTCAGTTTCATCAGTTATTACCTGAATTTACAGCTATTGAAAATATAATTCTTCCTGCCCTAATTGGTGGTAATAGTAAATCTAAAAGTGAAAAGAAAGCTAGGGAAATACTCAACTTTCTTAACCTTAAAGATAGAGAGCATCATAAACCAGCAGAGTTAAGTGGTGGTGAAAAACAACGAATTGCTATTGCTAGAGCCTTAATTAACGATCCAGTAGTTGTTTTTGCTGATGAGCCAACAGGAAGTCTTGATTCTAAAAATCAAGAAGAGTTACATAAATTATTTTTTTCGTTGAGAGATGAATTCAATCAAACGTTTGTAATTGTTACACATGATTTACATTTAGCTCATTTGAGTGATCGCGAGATAAAAATGAAAGATGGTATTGTTATTTAAGTGAAATCTGAATGAATTTAAGTGAAGTTAAGGAGTTTTTAGATGAAAAAGTCTTGCAATACAATGCCCCATTTTTCATAGAGTCCGATCCTATTTCAATTCCTAAAAAATTTTCATCAAAACAAGATATTGAAATTGCAGGTTTTATGGCTGCTACATTGGCGTGGGGGCAAAGAAAGGCAATTATGAAAAGTGCGGAGAGAATTATGGAGTGGATGGATTATGAGCCATATCAATTTATAATGAACGGGGAATGGCCTGAATTAGGAACAGCATCAGTATATCGGACTTTTAACGGAGAGGATTTGAATTATTTTTTTAGAGCACTTCAAAATATTTATATAAATCACGGAGGATTAGAGGAGGTTTTTTCAAAAGGATATAATGCTACTCAAACAATCAAAGGTGCGCTGAGTTATTTTCGGGAAATTTTTACTTCAATTGGAGCGTGTGGTAGAACAGGGAAACATATTGCTAATGTAGATAAAGGGTCGTCTTCAAAGAGGTTGAATATGTATTTGAGGTGGATGGTGAGAAAAGATAAGATGGGTGTTGACTTTGGTATATGGAATAAAATAAAAATGAGTGAATTAATGCTGCCTCTTGATGTACATACCGGTAATGTGGGGCGAAAATTGGGGATTTTACATCGTAAGCAAAATGATTGGAAATCTGTAGATGAAATTACCTCTATATTAAAAATGTTTGATAGTGATGATCCAATCAAGTATGATTATGCGTTGTTTGGTCTCGGTGTATTTGAGAAATTTTAAAGATGGCAAATTCATATTTTAGGTTTAAGCAGTTTACAATAGAGCAAGATAGGTCTGCAATGAAAGTAGGTACCGATGGAGTTCTTCTTGGGGCTTGGTGTAATTGCTTAAAGGCGCGAAATATTTTAGATGTTGGTACAGGTACAGGTTTAATTGCCTTGATGTGTGCTCAAAGAAATATTTATGCAAAAATTGATGCTGTTGAAATAGAACCACAAGCTTATCAACAGGCATTGTTAAATGTAAATAGTTCACCTTGGAAGCAAAGAATAACAGTTATTAATGAAAGCTTTCAGAATTATACGAATCTAACAGAGGTTAAGTATGATATTGTGGTCTGTAACCCGCCATTTTTTAATAATTCGTTAAAAAATGAAAGTGTTCAAAAAAGTATGGCTCGACATACAGATACTTTAAGTTATGAGGAATTAGTATTAGGTGTAATAAAGGTTCTTAGTAATGAAGGAATATTGGCAGTAGTACTTCCTCAGGATGTAAAAAATGTATTTACGACTATTGCAAAAAGTAATGGATTGTTCTTAAATCGAATTCTTCAAGTAAAGCCAACTCCCTCAAAAGCTGAGAAGCGAATTTTACTGGAATTTGGATTACATCCAACAGAGCTAGATGAAAATACAATGATTTTGGAGGAGTTTGGACGTCATGGTTATTCTGAGTACTACAAAGAATTAACTAAAGATTTCTATCAGAAGTTTTAATTGACCTGTCTAAAATTTAATAAACTAGTATTTCGATGAAGAGGTTTTTTAGAAAATCATACTATCAAAATTACAAACCTCACTATGTTCCTAACATAAAATTGGCACTTCCTGTTGTTTTTTCGCAGGCAGGTCAAATGATCGTTGGTTTGGCCGATACTATTATGGTTGGTCAGATTGGAGCATCACAATTGGCTGCAGTTTCATTTGCCAACGGAATTTTTATTTTGGGACTTGTGTTGTCTATTGGTTTGGCTTATGGATTAACACCTCTTGTAGGTAAGGCATTCGGAGCTGGAGATCGTAAACAATGTGCAGATTGGTTAAAACAAGGACTCGTAGCAAATGTTATTTTTGCATTTGTATTGATACTGTTAATGTTTGTAGTAGGATATTTCATGCAGTTTATGGGGCAGGAAGAGGAAGTGATATTTCATGCACAAACATATTATAATTTATTGCTCGTTTCAATACTGCCATTTTGTTTGTTCATGGTGTTTAAACAATTTGCCGAAGGTGTTACAAATACCCGAATTGCAATGGTGATAACGCTCATTGCTAATATCTTAAATATTATACTGAACTATATTTTAATCTTTGGTAAACTTGGGTTTCCAGAATTAGGGATTGATGGGGCCGGATATGCTACGCTTATTTCAAGAATATTTATGGCGGTGATTTTTGTGTGGGCTTTTATTCGCTTGTCCTTTTTTGAAGAATACCGAAAAGCTTTCTCTTTTGTAAAGATTCAAATTTCAGAAGTTTTAAAAGTTTTAAAAGTTGGTTTTCCAATAGGAACTCAAATGATAAATGAAGTTTTTACATTTAGTATGGGAACCATAATGATGGGCTGGATTAGTAAAAATGCATTGGCTGCTCATCAAATTGTTTTATCTATGGCAAGTTTAACTTATATGATGTCTGTTGGGTTATCATCTGCAGCAACTATAAAAGTGAGCAATTATTTTGGAGCAAAAGATTTTAGTAATTTAAAATATTCAGCATTTGCTATAATTCACAAAGTAATCATCTTTATGGTTTTTAATGGAATTATGTTTGTTCTACTTAGGAATATTCTTCCAAAGTGGTTTGTTGATAATAATGATGTTGTATTTATAGCATCGCAATTAATGATCATCGCAGGAGTATTTCAAATATTTGATGGCTTACAAGTAACTTGGCTGGGTATTTTAAGAGGTTTGCAGGATGTAAAAGCGCCATCTGTTATTGCATTTATTTCCTGGATTCTTATTGCACTTCCGATAAGTTATGTTTGTGCCTTTGTACTTAATATGCATGCAATAGGAATATGGACTGGGTATTTGTCTGGCCTGTTAATAGGGAGTATATTATTGCAAATCAGATTTGTAAAATTGTATAGCAAATATAAATAGATGAAACATCTAATATGTTCTATATGTCCATCAAACAAGTAATAAATATATGAAAGTAGATATTATTTCTTCTGCACGAGAAATATTTCCAGATAAAGTAGAAGGGAAAGTTGTTGTTGTAATCGATATCTTAAGAGCAACTTCAGTTATGGTAACTGCATTTGCAAATGGGGTCAAATCTGTGATGCCAGTATTGACACCAGAAGAGGCTTTTGATATAAAAGAAAAACTATCTTCAGAAAAAGTTGTTTTAGGAGGTGAGCGTGAAGCCAGACCAATTGTAGGTTTTGATTACGGAAATTCGCCATTATCTTATGTTCAGGAAGTAATTAAAGATAAAAGCCTGATTATTACAACAACTAACGGTACGCGAGCTATACTAAATTCACAACAAGCTATTAAATTATATGTAGGGGCTTTTGTTAATGATAAAGCAATTGTTGATGTATTGAAAGATGAGCAAGAAATAGTGTTGGTTGCTTCTGGATCTAATGATGAATTTACAATAGAAGATTCGTTGTGTGCAGGTAAGTTAGCTTATGATTTACAGGAACAATATGGTGCAGAATTAACAGATGTGGCAATAGCCATGTCTAATTTATATCATTTAAATAGTGAAGATATTCATAAAATTGCTTCTCAAGGTGCGCACTACAAACGATTAAAAGGGATGGGGTTTTTTAAAGATTTAGAATATTGCTTTAAATCAGATTTGTATCAGGTTGTACCAGAATATAAAAATGGAACAATTCAATTAAAAGAATAAATTTCAATAAAAGGTAGAGATGAAATTCATGAATCTATTATTTAGAATACGATTATTTTTCTTTTAAAAATCGATTGGTAATGATATATATAGCTAATCCTCCAATTTCTATAGCAGTAGAAATAATAAAATGAATATTTCTGATTCTGTTTTGAGTTGTGTAAAAAAATATCAACACCACACCTCCAATAATCATTAAGAACCCAAAATTTTTAAGAAAACATCTCATGTTGTTTGTTGTTGCTATACCACATAAAATATAAGATACAAAGCCTTAAAAATAAAATCAAGTTATCGATAGTTAATATTTTAGTGAATCTGTTAAGCATTGATGAATTGCTTTTAGAAATGGTATTAATTAGGTTATATTTGCATCATTGTAAAAAAAATAAAGAGTATTCCATTGGCAAAGAAAGACGGAAAGAAAGTGGTTTTAACCCCTTTAATGAAACAATATTATGCGATTAAGGAAAAGCATCCAAATGCTATATTATTATTTCGGGTAGGTGATTTTTATGAGACTTTTTCAGATGATGCGATTAAAACTTCTGAAATACTAGGAATTACTTTAACTAAAAGAGCAAATGGATCTGCTTCATCAGTTGAATTAGCAGGTTTTCCTCATCATGCCTTGGATACTTATTTGCCTAAATTAGTTAGAGCAGGCCAGCGGGTTGCAGTATGTGATCAGTTAGAAGATCCTAAAATGACCAAGTCAATCGTAAAGCGAGGGGTTACAGAATTGGTTACTCCTGGAGTTGCGATAAGTGACAATGTGCTGGAGCACAAAGAAAATAATTTTCTTGCAGCGGTTCATTTAGAAAAAAATATTGCCGGTGTTGCATTTTTAGATATTTCAACTGGCGAATTTTTAACAGCCGAAGGCAGATTTGAATATATAGATAAGCTCTTGAATGGATTTAAACCCAAAGAAGTGCTATTTGAAAAAAGTAAGAGGAGTTTATTTGTTGAAAATTTTGGAGATAAATTCTATACTTATGGTTTAGAAGATTGGGTTTTTACGGAAGATTCTTCTATAGATCGTTTATTAAAGCATTTTGAAACAAAATCATTAAAGGGATATGGTGTTCATAATTTAAAAAGTGGAGTTATTGCTGCTGGTGCAATTATGCACTATCTTGATATCACACAACACCATAAACTGCAACATATTATTGGCTTATCCAGAATTGAAGAGGATAAGTATGTTTGGTTAGATAAGTTTACTATTCGTAACTTAGAATTATTTGGTTCTTTTAATGACGGAGGCACATCTTTAGTGGGAGTTATTGATAAAACAATTTCTCCAATGGGAAGTCGTATGTTGAAACGATGGGTAGCATTACCTCTTAAAGAAGAAAAGCTAATTGGAGATCGGTTGTCTGCAGTTGAATATTTCTTTAAAGATCCGGAAATTAAAGAGCAAATGGAGGAGTATCTGACTCCTGTAGGTGATTTAGAAAGACTGGTATCGAAAGTAGCAGTAGGCAGAGTTACGCCTCGCGAAATGGTACAGATTAAACATGCACTTCAAGCAGTAGAATTAGTTAAGAAAGGATGTGAGGGGACAGATAATACTACGCTTAAAAGTATTGGTGAACAATTAAATCCGTGTATCACGATTCGTGATCGCATCGAGGTCGAGATTGTTGCTGATCCTCCGGCTCAAATTAACAAAGGTCATGTAATTAGTGAAGGAGTAAATGAAGAGTTAGATGAATTAAGAGGGATTTCTTTTTCTGGTAAAGATTATTTAAATAATCTGGTTCAAAGAGAGATTGAGCGAACAGGCATTCCTTCATTAAAAATTAGCTTTAATAATGTATTCGGTTACTATATAGAAGTTAGGAATACGCATAAAGATAAAGTACCTATAGAGTGGATTAGAAAGCAGACGCTGGTAAATGCAGAGCGATACATAACAGAGGAGCTTAAAGAGTACGAAGCGAAGATTTTAGGTGCTGAGGAAAAGATTTTATCTTTAGAAACTCAATTGTTTAATGATCTTGTTATAAGTTTGTCGGAGTATTTAGCTGCAATTCAGTTGGATGCAAGTTTATTGGCAAAGTTGGATTGTTTGTTGTCGTTTGCTAAAGTTGCAGCACAAAACAAATATGTTCGACCTGTAATTAGTAATGATGATATTATTGATATTAAAGAAGGCCGTCATCCTGTAATTGAAAGGCAACTTCCTGTGGGAGAGGAGTATATTCCCAATGATGTATATCTGGATAATGAAAAACAACAGGTAATCATTATTACAGGTCCCAATATGGCTGGTAAATCTGCATTGTTACGTCAAACTGCTCTTATTGTTTTATTAGGACAAATTGGCTCTTTTGTTCCTGCAAGTTCTGCTAAAATTGGTATTGTTGATAAGATATTTACCAGAGTAGGTGCTTCAGATAATATTTCAGCTGGTGAATCTACATTTATGGTGGAGATGAATGAAGCAGCAAGTATATTGAATAATATTTCTCCGAAAAGTTTAATTCTCTTTGATGAATTGGGACGTGGAACGAGTACTTATGATGGAATATCTATTGCCTGGAGTATTGTTGAATATATTCATGAAAATCGAAAGGCAAAAGCAAAAACATTATTTGCAACACATTATCACGAATTAAATGAGATGGAACGAACTTTTGACAGATGTAAAAATTATAATGTGTCTGTAAAGGAAGTTGACAATAAAGTAATCTTTTTAAGGAAGTTGGTTAGAGGAGGGAGCGAACATAGTTTCGGTATTCATGTAGCTCGAATGGCAGGTATGCCCAAAAGTGTAGTGAATAGAGCAAACGAGATACTTGAAGAGCTGGAGGGTGCCAATCGGAAAGGAAGTTTGGCCAAACCTGTAAATGATATTGGTCAGCACCGTGAAGGATATCAGATGAGCTTTTTTCAGCTAGATGATCCGGTACTAAAACAGATTAGAGATGAAATTGCGAATACAGATATTAACAACCTAACTCCTGTAGAGGCGCTCAATAAATTAAATGAAATAAAAAAGTTTGCAGGGATCAATTAATTTTTCTTGTTGGTTTTCAGTATGATGTAAAAAATGAAGAAAAAACTTGTTTAAAAACGCAAAAAAAAGTTTGTCAGTAAATATAAATGCTCTATATTTGCATCCGCAATCGAGAAATAAAGAGTTCTTGTAAAGATAGGAATGGTCAAGGTTGTAGATGTTTTTAATGCGAAAGTAGCTCAGTTGGTAGAGCACGACCTTGCCAAGGTCGGGGTCGCGGGTTCGAGCCCCGTCTTTCGCTCCAAGGATGCTCGAGTGGTGGAATTGGTAGACACGCAAGACTTAAAATCTTGTGTCCATTAGGACGTGCGGGTTCAAGTCCCGCCTCGAGTACCAAGTAAAAGGTCTCTTCTTGAAAAAGAAGAGACCTTTTTTATTTTATAAACTCTAATGGATTGTTGGATGATTGTTATTCGCTTTCGATTAGAATATTTCTAGTATTTCTAAATTGAACAGCGTTTCTAAAGAAAGATTCATTGTCTCCAAATTCCATAACTTTAGAAACGTCGTTTCCGCATAAAGTGCACTCTCCAATAACTTTGATATCATTAAAGCGATCTAAGAATACTTTGTAATTAGAAATACCATATTTGCAATAATCATTGCAACTGTTACAGAAAATGCCATTTTCAAGCAGATATCTGTAGGCGTTCTTTTCATGTTGGCTTAGTAAGTGATTTAATTGAGATTGATTAATTTCAATATCGCTTAGACTGATCATGGGGTAAAATTTTGTAGATTAAATAACTAGTTGTAGATTTTCTTAATTGTCAAGTTATTTAATATTCGTATATTTTCAAAATATTTATGTTTTATAAAACAATAATTTTTCTAGATGTATTTTATGAGATGTAGGGTATTTAATTTAAAATGTTATTGTATTATAATAATGGGTGTTTGAAAAGTGGGGTTTGGCTAAAATTAATATAAATTAGTGTTAAGTGGCCTTATTTATTATGGGGTTCGTTAATAAAAAATTATCTTTGAGGGCTATTTACTTACAAATTAATACTACTTATACTACTTATGGCTACAAATTGTATTAAGGGCGGATCGGAATGTTATGGATTGAAGGAAATGACGCTTTTGTTTGAAATAAGTCAAAGGCTCATTGCTTCTACTGAATTGAAGAATGATTTATCGCCAATCTTAAAAATGTTAGTGGATCACCTGGAGGCAGAGAGGAGTTTTTTAACCATTTATAATCGTAATAATTCCAGTATATATATTGAGGCAGCTTATGGAATGAGTCCAAAGCAGCAGTCTTTAGGGAAATATCAGTTAGGCGAGGGTGTTATTGGTAAGGTAATAGAGTTGGGACAACCTATTGTGATACAGGAAATTTCTAAATCTAATCTGTTTTTAAATAAAACGAGATCTGATCTTAGAAAAGAAGGGCGTGAATTGACTTTTATCTGTATTCCAATTGTCGTTGAAAATAAAATGACCGGGGCATTAAGTGTGGTAAGAGAGTTTAATCCCCATATTACATATGAAGAAGATATTCATTTTTTATCAATAATTGGTTCTCTGATTGCTAAGACTGTAAAAGTTCGTCAACAGAAGGTTGAAGAGCTTGAAGAATTAAAACAAAAGAATATTCAGCTGCAAACAGAAGTGGCGGGAAATAATTTTGCAACCAATATCATAGGTAATAGTAGTAAAATGCGAGATGTTTTTTCCTTGGTTGAAATGGTGGCGCCCACTAATAGTACTGTGCTTGTCCGTGGAGAATCCGGAATTGGTAAGGAATTAATTGCTGATGCAATTCATACAAGTAGTTCTCGAAAAAATAAAAATCTAATAAAAGTAAACTGTTCTGCATTGCCGGATTCATTAATTGAAAGTGAACTTTTTGGTCACGAGAAAGGTGCTTTTACAGGTGCTGATCAAATGAGGAAGGGGCGCTTTGAGATGGCAAATGGGGGTACAATCTTTTTAGATGAGATTGGCGATTTACCAATGTCAACTCAGGTAAAGTTATTAAGGGTTATACAGGAACGTGAATTTGAAAGATTGGGAGGAACTGAAACTATTGCAGTTGATGTAAGGATTGTTTGTGCAACCAATTGTAACCTTGAACAGCTTATTGAGGATGGTGAGTTTAGGGAGGATTTATTTTATAGGATTAATGTATTTCCAATTTTTGTTCCAGCTTTACGTGAGCGAAGAAATGATATTCCTTTATTAGTAGATCATTTTATTCAAAAATTTAATAAAAAAAATAAGGCTAATGTAAAACGAATAACAACTTCTGCTATTGATATGTTAATGATGTATAGGTGGCCGGGTAATGTTAGGGAACTTGAGAATGTGATTGAGAGGGCTTGTATTTTATCAAGAGATAATGTGTTACATGGCTATAATTTACCACCTACATTGCAAACAGCGGAGTCAACAGCTACGGGATCTAATGAAGGTATGACTGGTGTATTAGAGCGTTTGGAGAAACAACTTATTATCGATGGTTTAATTTCTACTAAAGGTAATATAACTAAGGCGGCTGAATTATTAAAAATTACAGAGCGGATGTTGGGAACCCGAATTAAGAAATACAAAATTGATGCATGGAGATATAAGATATAATTAAACTAAATTAGTATTTATCTGTTTGTTTTATTAGATTCTTAAATGTAAAAGAAGAAGTGTTATTAAAATTAGAAATTAGTTAGAAAATTATTGAATGAAAAAGAAAAAGACGATTGCCTTAGTTGCACATGATAATCGAAAGCAGGATTTGATGGATTGGGTGAAGTATAATTGGAAAGAATTAATTTCTCATGATTTAGTATGTACGGGAACTACCGGATCTTTAGTGAAGAATGTGTTGCATGAGAAATGTGTTGAAAATAATGCAGTTCCACCTACAGTAAAAAGACTTAAGTCAGGACCTTTAGGGGGAGATCAGCAGTTGGGAGCACTTATTGCGGAACAGCAAGTTGGAATTTTGATCTTTTTTTGGGATCCTATGCAGCCTCAGCCTCATGATGTGGATGTGAAAGCTTTATTGAGAATATGTACTTTATATAATGTTGTTACAGCAACCAATAGAGCAACTGCAGATTTTGTTGTAACTAGTGAATTGTTTCATCAGGATTATAGACCTATTATAAAAGATTATTCTTCATATGTGAATAGGCTTACTAAGGATATTGAAAAATAATAAAAAACTTTCCTCAACTAACCTCTTGACAAAAAGAGGTTTGCTACTTAACTTGTTGTTTCTGCAAAATAAATAATCATTATTTGTTTGGATGGTAAGAATAAAGTCCGTTTCTTTGCAGCCGCTTTGAACGAAAGGCACGATTAAAAGATGACATAATGATGACTTTATAAGGGGGAGAAAACCTGGTACAGAGGAGGTTTTAAGGCATTCAAAAAAGAAAGAAAAAAAAGAAATGATTTTTTAATTTCTATTTGGATTTAAGAATTAAAATCACTTATCTTTGCAGCCGCTTTTAAGGAAGGGCAAAGTGCTAAAATGATGAGACTTTGAAAAGGGTTTAAGTTATTGAAAAATAACTTTTTAGGATTAAAAATAAGCTTTGAAAATTCAATAAAAATATTTCAAAATTTATTTGGAGAAAAGGAAATAAAGTTATTATCTTTGCATCCGCTTTTAGAGCAATGTTCAACGAAGGTTGAGCGTTTAAAAAGATTGAAATAAACATTTACTAAAAAGAAGTTTTGGTAGAGTTTACAAAATAAAAGACTTCGAGTTATTTATGCCTTGATGCTGAATGATGCGAAGACGTTCTTTGAAAATATTGAAATGCACACTTAATAAAGGAAAATAGTGATTCTTTGAGTTAAAACTCTTGTAAAGAATAACAGGCTGTTAAATCAGTCATAATAATTTTTATACAACGAAGAGTTTGATCCTGGCTCAGGATGAACGCTAGCGACAGGCCTAACACATGCAAGTCGAGGGGTAACATTACTGCTTGCAGTAGATGACGACCGGCGCACGGGTGCGTAACGCGTATGAAACCTGCCTTTTACAAGGGGATAGCCCAGAGAAATTTGGATTAATACCCTATAGTCTTTATGATTCGCATGGATTATAAAGTAAAGTTTCGGCGGTAAAAGATGGTCATGCGTGACATTAGCTAGTTGGTGAGGTAAAGGCTCACCAAGGCGACGATGTCTAGGGGTTCTGAGAGGAAGGTCCCCCACACTGGTACTGAGACACGGACCAGACTCCTACGGGAGGCAGCAGTGAGGAATATTGGTCAATGGACGCAAGTCTGAACCAGCCATGTCGCGTGTAGGAAGACTGCCCTATGGGTTGTAAACTACTTTTATACGGGAATAATGTGAACTTCGTGAAGTTTTTTGAAGGTACCGTATGAATAAGCATCGGCTAACTCCGTGCCAGCAGCCGCGGTAATACGGAGGATGCGAGCGTTATCCGGATTTATTGGGTTTAAAGGGTGCGTAGGCGGACTATTAAGTCAGTGGTGAAATCTTGCAGCTCAACTGTAAAACTGCCATTGATACTGATAGTCTTGAATTTAGTTGAGGTAGGCGGAATGTGTTGTGTAGCGGTGAAATGCATAGATATAACACAGAACACCGATTGCGAAGGCAGCTTACTAAGCTATAATTGACGCTGATGCACGAAAGCGTGGGTAGCGAACAGGATTAGATACCCTGGTAGTCCACGCCGTAAACGATGATTACTCGTTGTTGGCGATACATAGTCAGCGACTGAGCGAAAGCATTAAGTAATCCACCTGGGGAGTACGTTGGCAACAATGAAACTCAAAGGAATTGACGGGGGCCCGCACAAGCGGAGGAACATGTGGTTTAATTCGATGATACGCGAGGAACCTTACCTGGACTTAAATGTAGGCTGCATAGATCAGAGATGGTCTTTTCTTCGGACTGCTTACAAGGTGCTGCATGGTTGTCGTCAGCTCGTGCCGTGAGGTGTCGGGTTAAGTCCCATAACGAGCGCAACCCCTGTTGTTAGTTACCATCACGTAAAGGTGGGGACTCTAACAAGACTGCCGGTGTAAACCGAGAGGAAGGTGGGGATGACGTCAAATCAGCACGGCCCTTACGTCCAGGGCTACACACGTGTTACAATGGTCGGTACAAAGGGCAGCTACCTAGTGATAGGATGCTAATCTCGAAAACCGGTCTCAGTTCGGATCGGAGTCTGCAACTCGACTCCGTGAAGCTGGATTCGCTAGTAATCGCGCATCAGCCATGGCGCGGTGAATACGTTCCCGGGCCTTGTACACACCGCCCGTCAAACCATGGAAGTCGGGGGTACCTGAAGTCTGTTACCGTAAGGAGCGGCCTAGGGTAAAACTGATAACTAGGGTTAAGTCGTAACAAGGTAGCCGTACCGGAAGGTGTGGCTGGAACACCTCCTTTCTGGAGAGAGTTTACAACACGAATTAATATTAATATTAATTCACAAAGAAACTATTTTCTATAGTAGTGCATTTCACATTGTCTAAAACAGACAAAACGTACATTGACATATTGGCAAAACAATCAAAATCATAGGTTGGCTTTAATGCGGGAGCTTTAAAGCTATACCAACAAGAAAGTAAGCAAGGGCGTACGGTGGATGCCTAGGCTTTCAGAGGCGAAGAAAGACGTGATAAGCTGCGATAAGCTGCGGGGAGAAGCAAATATTTATTGATCCGCAGATTTCTGAATGGGGCAACCCGGCTGGTTGATGACCAGTCACCCTTCGGGGGGCAAACCCAGGGAACTGAAACATCTAAGTACCTGGAGGAGAAGAAAACAATAGTGATTCCCTAAGTAGCGGCGAGCGAACGGGGATTAGCCCAAACCAATGTTGTTTAGGCAACGTTGGGGTTGTAGGACTGCGATATAGGTTTAAAATTGAAGTGGAACGTTTTGGAAAGAACGGCCGTAGCGTGTGACAGCCACGTACACGTAAGGTTTTAAATTTTAGCAGTATCCTGAGTAGCGCGGGACACGAGAAATCCTGTGTGAATCTGCCAGGCCCATCTGGTAAGGCTAAATACTCCTGAAAGACCGATAGTGAACCAGTACCGTGAGGGAAAGGTGAAAAGTACCCCGAACAGGGGAGTGAAATAGTACCTGAAACCGTGCGCTTACAAGCGGTCGGAGCCAATTAATGGTGACGGCGTGCCTTTTGCATAATGAGCCTACGAGTTAGTCGTAGTTAGCAAGGTTAAGTTGTTCAGCAACGGAGCCGAAGCGAAAGCGAGTCTGAATAGGGCGAAAAAGTTAGCTGCGCTAGACGCGAAACCAGGTGATCTACCCATGGTCAGGTTGAAGTTCCGGTAACACGGAATGGAGGACCGAACCAGTTAACGTTGAAAAGTTTTTGGATGAACTGTGGGTAGGGGTGAAAGGCCAATCAAACCTGGAAATAGCTCGTACTCCCCGAAATGCATTTAGGTGCAGCCTTATTTTAATCTTACAGAGGTAGAGCTACTGATTGGACGAGAGGGCTTCACCGCCTATCAACTCCTGATAAACTCCGAATGCTGTAAGATGATGAATAGGAGTGAGGGCATGGGTGCTAAGGTCCGTGTCCGAAAGGGAAAGAACCCAGACCATCGGCTAAGGTCCCCAAATGTATACTAAGTTGAACAAACGCGGTTTGATTGCATAGACAGCTAGGATGTTGGCTTGGAAGCAGCCATTCATTTAAAGAGTGCGTAACAGCTCACTAGTCGAGCGATCGAGCATGGATAATAATCGGGCATAAGTATACTACCGAAGCTATGGATTTGTACGAAGTACAAGTGGTAGGGGAGCATTCTAACGGCCTTGAAGCAGTTTGGTGATGAACTGTGGAGCGGTTAGAAAAGCAAATGTAGGCATAAGTAACGATAATGAGGGCGAGAAACCCTCACGCCGAAAGACTCAGGTTTCCTGATCAACGCTAATCGGATCAGGGTTAGTCGGGACCTAACGCGAACTCGAAAGGGGTAGTGGATGGTAAGCAGATTAATATTTCTGCACCTGCTATACAACGAAAGTGACGTATTGGTGAGATTACTACGTACTGACGGAATAGTACGTTGAGCCTAGGCTTCGGCCGAAGCGAAGTAAAGCAGCCGGTACCAAGAAAAGCGAGTATAGGAGCCCGTACTGTAAACGGACACACGTAGTTGGGTTGAGTATACTAAGGCGCTCGAGTGATTCATGGTTAAGGAACTCGGCAAATTGGCCCCGTAACTTCGGGATAAGGGGCGCCTACTTCGGTAGGCCGCAGAGAAATAGCGCATGCGACTGTTTATCAAAAACACATGGCTTTGCAAATTCGAAAGAAGACGTATAAGGCCTGACACCTGCCCGGTGCTGGAAGGTTAAGAGGAGAGCTTAGCTTCGGCGAAGGTTTGAATTGAAGCCCCAGTAAACGGCGGCCGTAACTATAACGGTCCTAAGGTAGCGAAATTCCTTGTCGGGTAAGTTCCGACCTGCACGAATGGTGTAACGATGTGCGCACTGTCTCAACCATGAGCTCGGTGAAATTGTAGTATCGGTGAAGATGCCGATTACCCGCAACGGGACGGAAAGACCCCGTGAACCTTTACTGCAACTTAACATTGGTTGTGGGTAAGTAATGTGTAGGATAGGACGGAGACGTTGATCATGCTTCGCCAGGAGTATGTTAGTCACCCTTGAAATACGTCCCTTTGCTTATCTGTGGCCTAACGGATTAATCCGGACATTGTTTGGTGGGTAGTTTGACTGGGGTGGTCGCCTCCAAAAGAGTAACGGAGGCTTTCAAAGGTTTCCTCAGGACGATTGGTAACCGTCCGCAGAGTGTAATGGCACAAGGAAGCTTGACTGTGAGACCGACAAGTCGACCAGGTACGAAAGTAGGACATAGTGATCCGGTGGTTCCGCATGGAAGGGCCATCGCTCAAAGGATAAAAGGTACTCCGGGGATAACAGGCTGATCGCTCCCAAGAGCTCATATCGACGGAGCGGTTTGGCACCTCGATGTCGGCTCGTCACATCCTGGGGCTGGAGAAGGTCCCAAGGGTTGGGCTGTTCGCCCATTAAAGTGGCACGCGAGCTGGGTTCAGAACGTCGTGAGACAGTTCGGTCCCTATCTGTTGTGGGCGTAGGATATTTGAGAAGACCTGTCATTAGTACGAGAGGACCGTGATGGACAAACCTCTGGTGCACCAGTTGTTCCGCCAGGAGCATTGCTGGGTAGCTAAGTTTGGAAGGGATAAGTGCTGAAAGCATCTAAGCACGAAGCCTGCTTCAAGATGAGATATCCTTATCAGGGACGTTAGAGACGATGACGTTGATAGGCTGTAGGTGTAAAGGCAGTAATGTCAAAGCCGAGCAGTACTAATTACCCGAAACTTTTAGTTGGGCGTTAAAGCACGACAAGTGATTTTGATTGAGCTGGTATGTTATTCATAAAGATATTCAGGTGGTTATAGCGATGGGGTTCCACCTCTTCCCATTCCGAACAGAGAAGTTAAGCCCATTAGCGCCGATGGTACTGCATATTGTGGGAGAGTAGGTCGCCGCTGATTTTAAAAAGAAAGAGCAATTGAACAAGTTTCAGTTGCTCTTTTTGCATTTATACCTATTTAGTCCTCAGCCTACAGGTATCCGTGTTGTAAAGTACACTATTGGAAAATTGAAAATTGAAAATACTGTGATTAGTTCTTAAAGGTTTTCCAATTTTGAGGTAGAAGTTCTTTTAATTGGGATGTTTTATAATCTTGTATTCTTTCAAGTACAAAGGTTAACCATTCGTATCCGTGTTGTAAAGTACACTATTGGAAAATTGAAAATTGAAAATACTGTGATTAGTTCTTAATGGTTTTCCAATTTTGAGGTAGAAGTTCTTTTAATTGAGATGTTTTATAATCTTGTATTCTTTCAAGTACAAAGGTTAACCATTCTAACGGATTTACATCATTAATTTTACATGTAGCAAAAAAAGAATACATCATGGCAGCTTTTTGTGCTGCACTATGTGAACCTGCAAACAAATAGTTTTTCCGACCTAAAGCTAATGGACGTATAGCATTTTCAATCTTATTATTATCGATTTCATATTTACCATTATCAATGTAGGCTTTTAATCTAGGCCAGAGATTGTATGTATAGGTAATTGCTTTTCCAATTGGACTCTGGGGTACCACTTTATTAATGTTGCTTTTTAGCCATTGTTCTATTTCAATTAGGATAGGTCTTGCATATATGTTTCTGTACCTTTGTAAGGTGTTATGATTTATCAAACGCTCTTTTGCTGTTCTTTCTATTTTATAAAGCTTCTGCATCTTTTTAAGCATATACTCTGCCATATCTTTGTCGTAGTTCAAAGCTTTATCAAAATAACGCCGGGCATGTGCCATGCAAGCTAAAAGCACAATATGTCCTTTGGTTTCCATGCTTTGATACGCAATATAACCATCAGTTTGCAATGATCCGTTAAAATTTTTCAGCGTCTCTTCTGGTGCATCTTTATTTCTACCCGGATGATATTTAAAAAGAACTAATCCTTGCTCGGGTGATCGATAAACCCATTGGTATCCGGAAAATAAAGCGCCTTTCTTTTGTGAATCCTGAACTCCAATTGGAGATTCATCAGCTTGTAAATAATCACAATTTAAAACTTCTTTTTCCATTAAGTGATACAAAGAATCCAATAGATCAGTTGCTTTGTTAAACCATCCATTCATTGTGGAATTGGTTAAATACAGCTTACTACGTTTGAAGATCTGTATTTGACGATAAAAAGGAAGATGATCAACATATTTTGCAACCAATATATAAGCTAATAAACTTGCTCCAGCATTTCCTTTGGGTATTGGCAAGGATGGCAATTCAGCAATAACAACGCCTTGATTGTTTGGTTTTGCATATTTTGGACGAATAATTTTCCTAACAAATATTTGAGCAGGATTATATTCTAATATTTCAGTTATCTCTTCACCAATTTTTCTTGAACCTGGCTCAATCAACTCTGGTTCAATTATTTCTTCTACTCGTGGAAAATGATCTGATATTTTTATGCGAATGGGAGTCTTCTTTTCTTTCTCTGGCTTTTTTCTGGTGTAATTAATTTGTTCAACTTCTGTTTCTGCTTCCTCTGTTTTTTCACCAAATAAATCTAATTGAGAAGCTTCTTGTGATGTGGGTACAAAACGTTCACTTTTACTGCCAAAAATTAGTCTTTGAAGCTCTTTTAACTGATGCTTTAAGTAATTATGTTCAGCCAAAAGCTTTTCATATTCTGCCTTAGAAACGACTTCTTCATGTATGTCTTTTGTTTTGATTTCCACGCTTAAAAATAATCAAAACCCTTGTGATATCAATGGATTTAATGCATTTTATCTGCTAGTGAAAACCTTTTTTTTCGTCTAAGGTTTGTGATACAAATACCATCTATCAACATAACCATTTGAGCATAACTTAAAACATAACTCCCTTCATTTATATCATATCTGGGATATTCAAAAGTGCCTTTTTCAAGCCTTTTATAATACAAAACAAATCCACTTCCTTTCCAATGTAAAAGTTTTATTTTGTTTCTATTTTTATTGATAAAAACATAGACATCGCCATTCAATGGTGATTCCCCAAGATTATTTTTAACAAGGCCACAAAGCCCATCGAAACTTTTTTGCATATCCGTAGCTTGTCCGTATAATTGAAATTTTAGATCGGATGACAATGTAAACATATCAATACAATTTTATGAGTTCTTTAATTGTTTCTATTGAAAATCCTTGGCTATAACGAAATATTACTCCATTGGGAAATTCAATCTCTTGATAGGTTTGTTCTGCTGTATTTTCAACTTTGACAGGGATAAATCCGGTAGGGCATGGATCTGATTGTTTGGAGGCCTGCTCTTTATTAAACTTTGTTATCCAATATTTAAGTGAACCCACAGAAATTCCTTCTTTCTTACAAAAATCAGGTTGTCTTATTTGACTCTTACTTTTATGCCACAGATCTACGATTCTTCGTATTTCTGCATGACCTTCTATTACTCTTGTTTTCATGTTGGAAAGCTCCCAAAATCCCTGGTAATATCCAATGTGTAAATAACAGTATGCTTACAACCATTCTAACGGATTTACATCATTAATTTTACATGTAGCAAAAAAAGAATACATCATGGCAGCTTTTTGTGCTGCACTATGTGAACCTGCAAACAAATAGTTTTTCCGACCTAAAGCTAATGGACGTATAGCATTTTCAATCTTATTATTATCGATTTCATATTTACCATTATCAATGTAGGCTTTTAATCTAGGCCAGAGATTGTATGTATAGGTAATTGCTTTTCCAATTGGACTCTGGGGTACCACTTTATTAATGTTGTTTGTTAGCCATTGTTCTATTTCAATTAGGATAGGTCTTGCATATATGTTTCTGTACCTTTGTAAGGAGCATTTATGAGTAAGTGAAATTTTTAGCAAAACTCTTTTGGTTTTCTATGGTATAATCAGGATATGACGTTGTATTAACTATAGTTTTTTCATGATTATTTTATGCTCTATCTTCGCTTCCGTAGTTGCGATTCAAGTCTTTTAATACTATAGCTGACACATTCTTCAACTATTACGACAATATATCAAACTTCTTTAACAACAGGAGCACCAATGCTGCTGCAGAATCGTTCAATGCCAAAATAAAGGATTTCAGAAGACAATTTAGAGGTGTAGTAGATATCAAGTTCTTCTTGTTAAGACTTACTAAGATATATGCTTAGTAATTTAACATATACCTGCCCTAGACCCTACTTTTGCTGATGATCCCCCGTTAGGCTGATATAACCGCTTAACAACAAAAAAGCTTGAAACCATAAGATTTCAAGCTTTGTGTTTGTTGTTGTCCCACCAGGGCTCGAACCTGGACTCTTCTGAACCAAAATCAGACGTGTTGCCAATTACACCATGGGACAAAACATATTATGGATTACCATAACTTAATAAAAAAGGAGAACTTTAGTTCTCCTCGAGTGATTCAGCTGGGGTTCGAACCCAGGACCCCATCCTTAAAAGGGATGTGCTCTACCAGCTGAGCTACTGAATCTCCTTGTTTTGTGAGTGCGTTATTTTCTAACGCGGGTGCAAAAGTAATGGAAATATTTTTCCTACCAAATATTTTAGGAGTTTTTTTAGTATTTAGTTATTTTTTTTGATCTGTGAAATACTGGAATTTATATTGATTTAAAGATTTGGTGTTATTAATAGTTTTCTAATAAATAGATATTGAGCGATATATCTCTTTATTGGTTCATTAAATTGATGTTCAAATATGATTAATTGTTTTTCAGAAAAAAATAAACACCGCATCGAAAAATTTCGAATACGGTGTTGAACTACATTAAACTAAACCTCTATTATATTACAAAACAATTTATGCCTGTTCATACTCGCTATCCCAATCATTTCCATCATCACCCTTTTGTCCTTCCATTTTAATCATAAAATTCTTGGCTGGGAAAAATGGTTTCATATGAATATCAAGGTGTATTTTATCTTTTTGGATAGGATCTTGTTCAAATCTTTTAATTGTAAAATTCTCAATTAGTTTTTCCGGCCCCGAAATAGTATCTAAAAAGCGTATTATTTGTCCTAATAATTCCTTTCTTGTTTTTGCATTAAAATTCTCAAAAGCTCTTCTGTTAAGGAAGTCCATCATAACCTTAGTTACGTAATCAAATACTCTAACCACAGAATATGTTTGTAAACCTAAGTTATCTCCATTAAACAATGTTTTAGCAGAGAAGGCCATTACTTTACCATATTCATTTACCATTGGTATTAAACCCATTTTTTCTAGGTTTGCGATTTCACTTTTCTTCAAATCAAATCGAACACCTTGAATTTCATTTAAGCCTCCGTATTTTTTTCCTGCAGTAACCTGTGACATTAGCGTTCTATATACTTTGCCGGCTAGTGCTCCTGAAGGAGGAATAAACAAATCTTCATCTTCTCCAACTTCGTTATATCGCCCTCTTCCTACAAGCCAATTGCAGGTCATCATTACATTAGATCGATAAGTATCTCCTCCTGTAAGATTTGCGGCATCAAACATCTCCATAACGTCATCTGGTTCATCAAGGTGTTCAAAATCAGTAATAAGCATAACCTTATTTTCGTAAGCAATCTTTGCCCATTTTTCAATTACCATGTTAGATCCTAAATAACCTGGTAAAACAAGTATTCCGTAATTATCACTCAGGTCTAATCGGTCATATGAATTAGTTAATTCTTCAGTAACAGAATCAATGAATCTTGTATTATCGAGATCTTTTAATTGATCCATTTCAGCATTTAGGATGGATATATTTTTGATATTAGCTTCTTCTGTGTTTTTATAGAATAGCGCTATGCTTCTGTAAGAACGTTCTAGATCTCTTGTGTTTTCAATTGCTTTTGAGAGGTTTTTCTTAAGTGTTTTTTCTGATTCTTCTGCTTTCTCTTTACAATTGTCAATCATTTGAAGAATATCATCTGCACTATCGATGATAGATTCCCAAACTTCAAGGTTTTTTTTAAGTAATGAGCGTTCTTCTTTTTTTGAATTTTCAGATAGAAAAATTCTTTTACGTGCTTTACGTTCAGGATTCATGTTTTGAACACCATCAATACATGATTCTAATAATTCAAAACCGCCATACTTAGTTAGTTGGTCAAAACTTTCATTTAACGATAGTTGTTGCTCTTTTGAATTTGCGGCTATTTGTTCTTGAGTTTCAGCCATGATATTAGTCTTTAGTTTGGTTTAATTCATCTAATAAACCCTTTATTGCATTTTTTAGTGCCTCTTTAGCTTCGGGATCTGTTAATGCAGCTTTTAGGATTTTATTAGTTTTTAGTTGTTTTATTATTTTGATGTACTGATCTTTTTCTGTTGATAGATCTTTTAAAAACAGACTTTGATTAGTTATTCCTTTTATACCAAAATCACCTAAGTTCTTAAAATTTAGATTTTCCTTTTTGGTTGAACCCTCATTTGTTTCAAACTCTATATCCACGTGAGGTTTAAAATGTTCAAAAACGGCATCAACTGTTTTTAATCCTTTTATAATTTCAGGTTTAATAGGTGTGTCAGATGTTAATTTCTCAACAAATAGGGTTTTGTTTTGCGGAATCTCCTGGATGGCTTCGTTAGCGTCTAGTTTTACTTCTGTTCCGCCTAATCCATAAGTATTTGTACTCATAGTTAAGTTGTTTTTGATTGTAATTGATTTGTGTACAGTAATTTATATTAAATGAGTCATTGGGATTATATGACTACTTCCTTAATGTTAGGTTTCTTTTGGGATACAATTTCTATTTTAATATCCTTGTTATTGTCTAAAGCTATTTTTATAATACACCCTTTTTTTATTTCCTCACGAATAATCATTCTGGATATTGGAGTTCTTAATCGAGATCGAATAATTCCTCTCAAAGGTCGAGCACCGTATTGAGGATTATACCCTTCATTAGCTAAATATGATTTTGTTTCATTATCTATTTTTAGTACAATTTCCTGTTGAATTAGAAGTTCTTGGAGTTCTTTAATTTGAATGTCGAAAATACTCTCGATCATGTTCTTTGTAATAGGAGAAAAAGGAACAAGACCAGTAAGACGACCAAGAAATTCAGGTCGAAAGTATAAAGCCATATCTTCCATTAGATTACTAGGAGTAGGAAGGCTATTCTTTTTGTTAAAATGTTCAGTAATATTTTGACTTCCAATATTAGAGGTGAAAAGAATAACTGCATTTGAGAAATCTCCTGTTTTTCCCAAGCGATCATTGAGCTTACCCTCATCTAAAATTTGTAAAAAAATATCATAAACCGAAGGATGAGCTTTTTCTATTTCATCAAATAAAACAACAGAATATGGCTTTTGCCTTATTTTATTAACTAGCATTCCTCCCTCTTCGTAACCTACATATCCCGGAGGAGCTCCATATAATAAAGCAGCGGAATGCTCTTCTTTAAATTCTGACATGTCAAAACGAATTAAGGATTCCTTACTTTGAAATAGATATTGAGCCAATTGTTTTGCTAATTCAGTTTTACCAGTCCCTGTTGGGCCAAGAAAAAAGAAAGAACCTATTGGTAGTCCAGGTTTATTTAATCCCGATCGTGATTCTAAAATGGCATCGCAAATAGTTTGTACTGCAATATCTTGTCCAATGACCTTTTTTTGTAATTCTTCCTCCATTTGAAGCAGACGTTCTCTTTCTTTGGTGACAATTTTTCCTACGGGTATATTTCTAATTCTACCTATCGTTCCGGCAAGATCTGTGTGCGTTACTTTATTAACTCTGTTATTAATATAGGATTGTAATTTGTTTATTAAGGTTAGGTGTTGTTCTTTCGTAATTTCTTGTTCGGTTTCAAGTCCAGTATATTTCAAAAGTTTTTTTAAATCAGCAAGAATAATTTCACTATTAAAATTATCATCTTTCAATCTCTCATTATTTAATTCTAATTCTTGAGGAATTGTATCAAGTTGAGTTCTAATGGATGACATTGTACTATCAATTAAATTAATTGCTGATTCCGGCAGATGAGATTCCGGCAGATAGCGTTGTGCTAATTTTATAGCGTCTTTTATCCCTTTATTATCAATTGATATTTTATGATGTTTTTCAAGGTATTCCTTATTTGCTGTAATCATAATGGCTGATCTTTCCAGATCTGGTTCGATCAGATTATATTTTTCAAAATAACTTTGTAATGGATTATCTTTTTCCAGTAACTTTTGATATGCTTCGTTAGAAGCTGTGCAAATTAGAATGGTGTTTGATTTGCTTAATTGATTTTTAAGTAAAAAATATATGCTTTTACTATGGTGTGTATCATCTAATAAAACTTGAATTTCATCAATAAATAAAATAGGACGATTGAAATTCTGTAGATATTTGAAAACCGTTCTTAATCTTTCTTCTAACTCTCCTTTGTGTGATATTCCAGCCAATAGACTATTGGTATCAAGTTCATAGAATAAACTATTTTGAAGTGCAGTTGATGTTTTTCTTTCCTTGATAAGAGAAACTAAACCATGTACTAATATAGATTTTCCAATGCCTTTTTCTCCGACAATCACAACGTTGGGTTTGTTCTGACGACCAATTATTTCTGTAATATCTAAAATTTCCTGATCTCGTTCAATAACCTTAATATGGTTGTTAGGTGTAGATAATAGGTCTGTTAAATAGTTTGGTTGTTTTTCTTGAGAATTTATACTTGCATGCGTGTTGTGTTTACTTTTGTCCAGAGCCAGAATTTGACTTGCATTAACGATAAACGTTTTTAACTCATCATATGAAAAACCAACACCAGGAGTTGCTAGTGATGCTAATACATGAATTGGCGAAAGTTGCTCATTACCTGTATTGGACGAAATATTAAATGCCTCTTCAATTATTTTTTCTACAGAATCATCTATTGGGGGAGTATCAATATTTCCTGAGGACTTTTTATAGCCTTCCATTTTCACTTCTGCCCATTCTTCTAAATAAAAGATATCAATATCATTTGAAAATAACAGATCTTTTATCCTAGTGTCTTTATGAAGCAGGCCTATTAAAAGGTGTGCTGGCTGAATATTTGGATGTTGATTTTCTTTTGCCACTAAACTGGCAATATTTAAGGCGTTTTTAATTTCTGGAGAGAATAAATTTTTGTTATATCTCATAATTTGGTTTGGTTATATGTTAAATAGTAATTAGTGTTACTGATGCGAATATAAAACATATATTTCGATTTAAACAAATTTGTGAATTTGTAAAAGTAAAAAGTTAAATAATGTTAATTATCTGAAAATGTACATTTGATATTTAGGTAAATGCAGATTTAATCATGGATTGTGGGCGTTATCCTTAATGCAATATTTGATGTTTTTATGTGTGTAGTTTGTATTTTATAAAAATTGAAATATCCTTTGAAAATGATATTTAGTCAATGAAAATAGGTTGTTGGTCATAAATAATAAACTTTTTATAAAAGTAAATTTGTTTAAGGTTAGGTTAAAATATTTTAAAATTTTAAAAGCCCTTGTATTTAAAGGTATACAGATGTATTGGCTGTTTATTTTTTTGTTTAGTGCTAAAAAAGTATGGTTTTTTCATTTAAATAAAATAATTATTTTTGAATTCATAAACCATAACAATAGATTATTAGTTGTTTTATATTTTACATATAATAATCTTTAACCATGCTTAATTAATGACTAAAGAGGGATATTTTATTTATCCTCTTGATGTAGGAAGAATAATCAAGGGGAAAACACTTCAACGAATCTCATTAAGAGAATCTATAAGCCAGCATTTACATATAATTATAACGTCTTATCTTGGCGAGAATCTGTTTGAACCTAGATTTGGTTGTGCAATATGGCAGTATGATTTTGATAATACAATTACAGATGTGCGCCTAAGAGATTTAATTAAAGATAGTTTAGTTGATGCTATTAGTGCGCAAGAAACCAGAATCAAAAGTTTGGATATAAAAGTAATTATTTCTCAGTCTGAGATTAATAGTCTTTCTGTTTTAAAGAGAATTAAAAAACGTGTTGATATTGAAATTAATGCTAGTCTGGTTTCTACCAGTGAAGTATTTAAGTACTTTGAGTACTTCTATTTAGGACCACTATCTTATTTTTAGTTTCTATGTTTCATAAAGATTATATACGCGACCGGATGTTAAAGGAGGTTGCTCAAACGTGGAGTGTTGAGGGGTATGTTAATGAAGATAACTTTGATCCCTTAGTAAATATGCTTGTGACAGCACTTTCGTCAGAATCGGAATTGGTGTATAAGGAAATTGGTAGAACTCAGGATCGTGTTGCCAGTAGTTTGATGTCAAAATTAATACCGCATGTTAATAAAGGGGTGCAGCCTGGGCATACTATGGTGTTGTTAAATCCCGGAGAGTCGAATGTCGTTCTTCCTTGTCATACTGGTCTGATGACGCAGATTCGGTCTCATAATAATGAATTACAAGATATACAATTCGTTACTTCCAGAAAGGTAAATTTATTTAAAGGAGGTGTGGTTAGAATGCAATCTTTAGATAAACTTTTTGAAGTTGTAGACTATCGTTTTAAAGTTGAGGGTGAGAGGAAAGGAACTACTCGTGGTGAGATTAAGGATTCGCAATAAAAATCGATATTGAGTATTATGGAAATCATTTTGATCTGGATTCGGTTCCTGTTTTTTTTGACCTTCGTATTTCGGGATTAGAACGAAAGTTTTTTTATGATAAACTTAATAGGGCTGCATTTTTTATTAATGATATTCCTGTATCAAAAGATTTCTCAAAATATACTGAATCGATAATTGAGGAGGAAGATAATCCTTTAGTTAATGTTGAAAATACTGTAAATGATTTTTATAAACATCAATATTTTACCTTAAGAATTCCTGAGCAATTAAGGAAGCAAACTGATTTTGGGTCAGATGGTTCGAAAATAAGGAATGTTTTTTCTATTACAGTTGACTTTGAGGCATTTATTCACCCTGATATTTTGAAGGAATTGTTCTGTTTTGTAAATGTTGTACCGGTCATTAATATCTGTAAGCATCATAAAGTGTTTAAGGGACGAAATGATTTTTCAGTTTTTCATTTATTTCAAGAAGATCCATTTTACTGTATAAAATCTGTTTGTTCAGACGAAGGAAAAAATTATCGCCAATACGTAGGTGGTTCTAATGGGGGTAGTTGTGAAGGTACTTACTTGTTAAGAAAAGAGGAAGTTGAAGGATTGACAGAAAAGGGGGCAAGAGAGATGATAGGTTATTTAACCGGAGTTATGCGTAATGAAAATGCTGTTTTGTCAAATGTTACAAAGGGTAATTTTGCTAATGATATTAAAATGTTAAATCAATTGACAGCAAAATTAGAGCATAGTTTGTCTGCTACAAATTTAAATGGTGATTCAACGTATGTTTTTTTGAAAGATGAGCAGCCTCCTGAGTTCGTGTTTATTGATTATTATACTACTAAAGGGGCAGATGTTAAAGGGTTAAAGGTTAATAATCCTTTGTTTGCAACAGAGGGGGCAATCTTAAATCAGCATGGTAATTTTACACTAACACAGTTTGCGGGTGGTAAAAATGTTTTAAAAGAAGATGAGTTTATTTCTGAAGTGAGGCACGCAATGCTTTCAGGAGGAAGAATTGTAACATCAAGAGATATCTCAAGTTTATTGAATAAGTTTTATGGTGACTTTATTATTGACTTGAAAATAGAAAAAGGTATGGCAGAATGTGCTGATTTAAAAAGGGGCTTTGTTAGGACAATAGATATTAAGCTACAAACAAATGGAAATTTATCTGAAGGCGATTGTCTTTTGATTGGGAAAGTAGTTTTGAGTGAATTAGAAGAAAAGGGGACGCAAATTTATCCGTATCGTTTAATTGTTGATCAAAAAGAGATTTTAAAATAGATCAAACAAATAGCTATGAGTAAGGAGATTACAAATAATACTCAATATAGGATTGATTCAAGAGTTATCAATTTATTTATATTGATTGGTGTTGTTGCTGTAGGGATTTTAAGTTATCAGTTTTATACGTATAAGCCTCGACCTGATGTTGATTTTGAGGTACTTGGTGATCATCCTAAAGTAAATGAGATGATTAAGTTTGAAAATAAAACTTATGGTAAGCATGCGTTTAGGTGGGATTTTGGAGATAGTAGTAAGATTTCTGTTCGAAGATCTCCTGTACATGTATATAAAAATTCAGGGGAATATCAGGTGTGTTTAGTGGTGGATAATCAATATAAAAAAATCGTTACGATTAATATAAGTGATGAGTTTATTGCTTCACCAAAGAAAGTAATGCCAAGGATTGTTGGACCAACAACAGTTTATGCAAATAAAAAATTTACTCTCACTTGTCCAACAGCTAATGTAAATAGTTATTCTTGGTATGTTAAGGGGCAAAGGGCTCCTTTGGGGTCTCGTAAACAGTTTTCGCATGTTTTTAAAAAACCAGGTTATAAAAACGTGGTTTTAGTTGTAAATGGAGAAAGTAGATATAGTGTAAATAGGAGTATTTACGTTAAACAGCGGAAAAATACAAAAGCTAAAGATATAGTTAAGGAAGTTGAGGGAGATACTGTTGAGGAAGTATTTATTCCGGAGACACCAAATTTATATTCGCGAATTGATGAATTAAAAGCCAAGGAAGAAGATGTTTGGATTTTACCTCCGGATAGTAAGCTGCAAGTAGAATTGGTTAATGTGATATCAAACGACGGAAATCAAGATGACTTTGTTAAGTATCTGAGTGATGGAGCGGATTATAAAATGGTTATGGCTAATCAGAATTACATAACCTTTAATGATTTAGTAAAAGAGTTGAAAGGAAATGAATTTGTTATTAAGGAGTTTTCAACACTAAGAAATAGAAATAGAATAGCCAAGATAACCATAAGGTATCGAATTAAAAGAAGATTTTTGTAATGAAGAGTTTAATAAGTAATAGTAGTATATATAGGCCGGTAAATTGGCTTGATGGGATGAATATTAATCAGACTCATTTTGTGATGGAGCAAATGAGTAATTTGTCTTTACAGATGTCTGTTTTGCAATCTTGTATATCTCCATTTAATTATGGACTTATTGTAAATGCTACTAAAAATAGTGATTGTATTTGGATTGATGTTAATAATAATATAGGTGTAAATGTTGAGTTGAATCATGTTAAAGTACTTTTTCCCAATGGGTATTTACTGGAAATTCAAGAGCGAGATGAAAAATTGGGTGTATATTATGCTCCTATTCCTAATGTCGAAGAAGAGTGTGTTGTTGTTTTAAGTGTGGCCACAGATAAAAGAGTGTCCTTTGGTGATCCAGACCCAGAAGAATTGCCAGTAAGAAAACCTTTTATAATACCAGAGGTAAGTGTTTCGGTTGTTAGTGTGGATAAAATGAGTTATTCTTTTTATGGTCAACATTGTATTGTGTTAGGCCGATTATTGAATGATGGTGGTTCGTGGGTTGTGGATTCAAATTACATTCCACCTGTTCATAATATTGCAAGTTTTCCTAATCTGGTGAGAGTTTATCAAAACTTTGAAAATTATTTGAGTAGCATTGAGAGGAGCACGACTGAAGTAATACAAAAAATTAGGCAAAAAAAGCAAACAAATGAGTTAGCCTCAATATTGTTAGATGTATCATTGCATTTAAATATGTTTTTGGTAAATGAGATTACTGTTTATAAGACATGTTCAATATATCAAACTCCAATTGAAATGCTGCAGAGTTTTATTAAAATGGCTCGTTTAATAAATAATGTTTTAGATACCTGGCAAGGGTGTGGTAGGGATGAGATGATGACTTATTTATCTGATTGGTGTGATATTTCGCAAGGTGAATTTGAGAAGCTAATACAGGGATTGATTCATCATAAATACGATCATAATGACATAAATAAGTCTGTGAGTCAAGTGATAAAATTTGCAGATGTTATTAGTGCGATGTATACAGTTTTGGCTAGTTTAGATTATATCGGTAAAAAGATAGAAACCAATTTGTTTGTTGCGGAGGAGAAAGAGGAACAAAGAGAGGTGGTGGGAACTGTTAGAAAAAAGAGAAAATTTAGTTTACTAGGAAACTGATTAAGAATATTGCTAATCTGAACTTGTGTGAATACAAAATAACAAGGATATCTCATTTAATCGTAAACATGAAAACAGGTTATGATGCATTTGTGTGTCTAGGTTTTCGATTAGTTTATGTAAATCTTTTATACCAGAAGTAATTGTATTACTACAGAAAGACGTGATTACTAAATCAAACTTAACAAGAAATGAAGCCAATAAACAGAGCACAAAGAAATAAAGTATTTATTATTTATTTTCTACTTTTTTTTATTACTAACGCATTTGTGGTAGGAATTGTATTTTTTAATTACAAGGTTCCTGGTGAGGAAAATCAATTTCTACATAAAAAGATAGATTACCTGTCATTAAAAACAGAGGAGCAAAAAGATTTTCTTCAGAAAATGAATCGTGTAAAATCGCTGCTTGATACGATGGATACACCAGGTGTTAGTCGTGAATATATTGAGCAGCTTATAAGCACAGAATTAGCATTAATGAGAACTAATTATGCATCAAGGGATTCTACGTACTTAAGTGGACTTTATAATAATGTTATTGTAACCTACCTGGAACTTAAAGTTGCTAAATCGCAGTTGATGGAATTAGATGATGCTAAGTCGGATATTGATACTTATGTTGAAACAATAGATAAGCTTAATGATAAGCTAAAGGAGGTTGAGAGGGATTTAGATATTTGTCGTCAATTGAATCGATAAAAAATAATAATGTTACGGTGCTATGAAAAATAGTAGCCGATATGAAAATGATCTAAATAATTAGAGCAGGCCTGTTATTGTAATAAAAAAAACAGGTAGTGTTTACGATTTTATTTTAGATGTAGAAAGTAGTAAAGTTGCTACGAAAAAGATCTTTGACATATTGAACCTAACCTCTATAAGAATAATTTAGTGGTTGATCTATGAGCTTATAAAATATAACGAGGATAATGATTAGGGGTCTTTGTTTTTTATAGTGTTGTGGTTGTAGGAAAAACATACTCCCTTTTTGAGAAATCAAAAGGGGAGTATAGAGTTGAATGTTATTGATTATATAACTCTTTCGCATACAATGCAGTGGTTTTCTTTAATTGAATTTCTTGTTATGGTTTGATCTACATTTACCATCTTCCAGGATCCTATAAATTTAGGCTTTCGATAAAATACCCATCCGAATTCCTTGGAATTATCTTGGGGTTTATACTGAATTGTTGATTCCGGGTGTTTTTGGTTGTAATCATTTATAAAGTGATAGAAGAATTTACCAAAATCCATGTTCTCAGGTGCTTTTACCATAAAGCGTGATGTCTTCTTTTCGTTAATGTGTTTGCTTACTTCTAGTTTTATGAGTGTTGGATTTTTAAGTTCTTCAATTTTAGGATGAACATATGTAGACTTTAATGGATATTCCCATTTTTTATATATGGCAAGGGGTATTTGCATGGCACTATTAAATAGTTCCATAAACAACCAGGGTAGCATAAAAGTAAAAGTACCTGTTAAGAAAAAATAGTGTAGGTTTTTTATTCCCCAGTGTCCTGCTATTTGAATAAATACAATGGATCCAACTAATAAAACAATTAAAGAAAAAAGAAACTGAGCCAGCCTTTTGTTTTTATCCTCCCATGTAAATACTTTGTTTAAGGCCGATACATGAATGATTCCAAAAATAAGAGTAAATGCTTGTAGTGTTATGTAGTTTGGCATAAATCGTTTTGAAACAATGTTCTCAAAACTAAAAACAGAAAGGATGGCAAAGGCAAGTGCTCCTGTTAATAAGTATATAATTGTTTTTTTCTTGTCTTTGGTAATAAGCTTTTTTATTCCTTTAATAAAGGCTATTATAGCAGCTCCAAATAAAAACATTATAATGCTGATGGTTTGAATATCACCATTTAGTAAACTTTTAATAATCATAAGGCTTAGTTTTTTAAGATTTGTAATGTTGTTGAATGGCCCAAAATGCCAAAGTTATTTTTTGCTTGTTTGTAATTGGGTTTTATGTTTATTTCATATTCTAACTCAATAGGAAGAAGATACTCAAAATATAATGAGATGAATTTGTAGTAGTACCCATTTTTAGAGTATTCGTGTAGCTCTTGATCGGATATATTATAAATATTAAATTCAATACATGGTAGTTGGTCTGAAGTGTTTCCTATAATAAAATTTTGTCCAAGTATTAAATCTTGTTGTTTTGTATGTTTGGATAAATGTATTTCCTTCCATCCTCTATTGAAAGAAATTTCTTTTTGCAAATGATGAGATAAGAGTTGAGTGATTCTGTTTATATTACCTTTGATGTTTTTTGAGTAAGGTAGGATGTGGAGCATGAAAACAAACTGCTCATCCTTGATCCAGGATTCTAATCCCCAGAATTGCATAAAAAATGAACGGAATTCGTGACTGTTATTGATAAGGTTTTTTTCTTTGTCTTCTATTTTAATGAAAAATTGGAAAATGTGATTTTCAAAAGGTTTAAAAAATAAACGAGCTTCACTCTCCTCTTTCTTCTGTTTTTTATGAGATTCGAGTAGGTTTTTTACCGAAATTTTCTTGTTGTTTTCTATGATCTCAGGATGAAAAAGGCCTTCTGGTAGCATGTCATATAATCCATTTCTTGAAATGAATAAATCTAGTGTGTCATTCTCTGAATTGTACTTGGCTTTGTATGTGTCATTTCTGTATGAGCGATTAAAGCTGCTTGTGTAGTTGCTTTGAATAGATGTTTTGTCAATTCCTATATTACTTAATAAACTTCCAATAACTTCAGCTTTTAAATTAATCTGAAGTTTGTTTATGGTTTGAGCTAGTTGCTCAGGATTTGCTTTTGTGTTACTCATTGAATATAAAGTTTAGCATTTGATAATATTTTAATTTGACTCAAGGTGTCTTTTATTTGATAATATTTTAATTCGCCGGTTAAAGAGGCTGAAGTAAAGTGGTTATTTTTAAGATATATACCTATTGATTTTGTTTTACTATTCATTTCTTCAAAGAAAATTAAGTCTCCTTCTTTTAGATAATTTGTGTCTCGGTATAGGAAGATGTTTTTACTTCTTCTGATTTCATTGTAGCTGAATGGTAGTGTTAAATTGTACTGTTTGTAGCAAATAAAATTAATGAATAAAACAGGATATGATATTGATTTAAAATCTAACGAATCTTTTGTGTTATTCCAGTTTTCTAAATTTTCATACAATCGCAAATTGCAGATGCTGTCGGGGGGAACGTTTAATAGGTTTGAGAACTTATTTTGTAATGAGCTTTGTTGTCTTTGGTCTATTGTTTCAGTATGATGAATAACCTTAGGACTGCAATTGAATAGTAGTATAATAAACAAAATGTACGTGTGTTTCATTTTAAATTAAATTATTGATGTAATAATATGTTATATACAAAAATATGAAAATATATTGTTAATGCCATGTTATATTGAAATAATGTATGTGGAGTTGTGTAATTTGTGCTATTTGTAACATCTATTGTATTAAGGTTTTGCGGTTGTGTTAGTGTTTATGAGGGGTGTGGCGATATATGTAATAAAAAATAAAAAATATATGTTGTTTATTAGTAACATAATAAGAAATTAAGTTATATTTGTTTTATACTTTTATATATAAATTATATTAATTAATTAAATTTTTAAATTATGTCATTTAAAGCAAAATTAAATGTTGGCGGAACAGAAATGAATGTTCTTTCGTGTAGTTATGATTTAACTCAAGAGGTGGATGCAACTGGTCGTCCATCGTCAGTTACTCGCGGAGGTAGAATTAAATTAGCAGTTGAAAGCACTGGGGGAACGGAATTGTTTGAGTGGATGTGTAATAACTTTGAAAGAAAAGATGGAACTATTACTTTCTATAAAAGAGATACGGATTCAAAACAAAAAGAGTTGGCTTTTACTGAAGGGTATCTTGTAAAATACGAAGAGAAATTTAATGCTGTTGATAATATGCCAATGGCTGAGGCTTTTGTTATTTCTGCTCGTGAGATTAAAATGGGTAATGGTGAGCATGTAAATGAATGGGTGTAATAAGTAACTTCTTATTGCAAAGAAGGACGACATTGCACTGTCGCCCTTCGTAAAAGTTGTCAGGATGTCTGCAACATTCTAACGGTGTAAAGGTAAAACTTTATTCTTAGAAATTACTATCCTGACAGCTTGTGCTGTCACAATTATTGTGGCAGCTTTTTCTGTAGTTTCAAGTGTTTGTAATTAAGTACAATATTGATCACTAATGCAAATTGTGATTGTGATGTTGTGTGCTCAATAATTTACTTTAGCTATGTCGGTTTTATGTAAAATGATCGATTGTTTAATCATGGAGACTTCATTCTTTGTGAGTTAAAGAGCGCTAGCATACAAAAAAATAAAGAAAGATGAGGTAATATAAATAGGAGAGATGGTGCGTTTGCATCTTAGCTGCTTTTTTATTGCTAGCACTTTGTTTTTTTTACTCTGAATCTGCAACATATTTTAAGTTTAACAAACTATTACCTGTATAACTATGTCTTTTTTATCTACTTTAACTATTGATGATACTGAATATAAAGTGCTGAAATGTCATTTTGGTATGAATCAGTCTGTCGCGAAAAATGGAATGGCTATTCAGAATCCAACGGGAGGGGGATTGATTGATATTAAGATTGAGTCAACCTCGAGTACAGATTTATTTGATTGGATGGTAAGTGCCAATAAAAAGAAAAACGGGAGCATTACTTTTTATCGTAGAGATGCTATGTCTCGTTTAAAGCGGTTGGATTTTACGGATGCCTTATGTGTACGTTATGATGAAGATTTTGATCATGAAGGAGACAGCCCAATGACTACACGTGTTACAATTTCTGCCAGAGAAATTGTTTTAGAGGATGTTACTGTTTCTAATAACTGGACTGTGATATAGGTTCGTATTGGTTTTAAGATGGAAAATCTCAATAAAGTATTAATTCATATAACTGCTGTACAAACAGGAGAATATTATATGGCTCGATCGTACCCAGATGATGATTACAATAATAATGGGAAAATAGAATTGTATGAAGTTCCGGTATATACAATTAACTTAAAGAATTTAGAGAATACTTCGTCTTTAATATCGTGGAAAGCACTGAGGTTTATGCCGTATTGGAATGACCCATCACAGCCGTCAAATCATTATAAAACTAAAGGTTGGGTAAATTCAGGATTACATCAACTTGAGTTTAAACCTATATCTGCTTTTATTCCAGGGTATAGCACTGCAAATAGAGATTCTCCTTATAAAGGTGCATTTCGATTAAAAAATAGTTTTTTGATTCATGCTGGTCCGTTACAAATTAATGATGCAGGATGGGGAGCTGCTGGTTGCGTTGAAATAATTGGAGACTTTAGGGTGTTTAAAGCAAATATTTGTCATTTAGCAGGGTATGATGGGAATAATTGTGATAAAACATTATTGGATATGGTAGGTAATAATCTTTTATATGTAAAAATGGATCAAGCTGAAGTGCCGGATTTAAAAGCCAATTATTTTAATGAATACAGTGTAAAATAGTACATTAAACATCTTATAAATGATAAAATGAAATATCTTTTATTCAATAAAATTCCAGTTAAGTATAATCTTATTATTAACTGTTTGCTTACCTTATTGATTTTTGTTGGCATTTCGTGTACAAACAGTGATCAAAAAAGTCAGGCGTTTATATACAATCATAAACTTTCAAAAGTAGAAGTAAACGACACTGTTTTTCGGGAGTGGTCTGATGTGGTAATTCGAGATTTGTTTTATGAACATTTGCATTTGTTGCCAGATGGTGTTTCGTTGCTGGACTCTGTGTTTTTAAATAATTCTTTTGCTGGAAAATACAATGCTTATAGTGTAGAAATACCTAATACGGATTTGCCTGTGAGGATATATCATTTTGTTTTAAAGGATCTATCTCCTAAAATAGATGATGGTACTTATCAAATCAGATTTTTATCAAAATATGTTAAGCCTTTTTCTTTTGTGTTTTATAATAAAGATGGCGTTTTAAATATATACTGTTTGGATATGCATATTAGAATATTTTGCGATGTGAATGGGGTTGATTTGGAAGCATTAATTCATGAAATAATTAATAAAAGTCAGAAGCCGGAAGAATGGAGCTGGAAGTTAGAAGAATCACCTACCAACTTCCCTTTTCCAAGTTAAAAAGCTAGAAGAAATATCACCCAACTTCCATCTTCTCTCTTCCAACTCAATAATTATTAACCAGAAGTCTGAAATTGCAAGTCAATGGAATTAGCTTCCCACTTCTAACTTCTATCTTATAGTATACAAAACATGAAATTTAAATTTGAGGATTTAATTATATGGCAAAGAGCAATGACTTTTGGTGAAGAAATTTTTTCTCAAACCCAAAAATTTCCAAAAGATGAATTGTATGGTCTGACTTCTCAAATAAGAAGAGCTGGAGATTCAATTGCACTTAATATTTCGGAAGGAGCTATTGAACAAACGGGTTCAGAGTTTGGTCGTTTTATGAGTTACGCTATCAGGTCTTTAGCAGAAGTTGTAACATGTTTATATAAAGCATTAAATAGAGAATATATCAATAAAGAGGATTTTGAAAAATTATATGAAGATGCATTTAATCTTATGAATATGATGATCGCATTCAGGAAAAAAGTGAAAGGGACTGGAAGCAGGAAGTAAGGAGCTAGAAGCTGAAAGTAAGGAGTTAGAAGTTAGAAGAATTACCTGCCAACTTCTCTCTTCCAACTTCTCTCTTCCAACTTAAAAAGCTAGAAGAAATATCATCCAACTTCCATCTTCTCTCTTCCAACTCAATAATTATTAACCAGAAGTCTGAAATTGCAAGTTATGGAAATCAACTTCCATCTTCCAACTTCACTCTTCCAACTTATCAAACTATGGCGTTACAAACTATAATAACTGTTGCTATTGACGGACAGGAATATCAGAATATTAATAATTTTTATTTATCACAGAGTATCTTAAATCACCATCATTTTTCCGTTGGTTTATTATATAATCATTTTGAAGAAGATGGTTCAACTATTATCTCAAAAAGTCAGGAATTAATTGGTCAAACTGTAGATATTACAATTTGTAATTATGATGATAATACACCTATGGGAGAAGGATTTTTTACTGGTATTATTACAGAAACTGAGGCTGATAAATCGCAAGATAGCTTTTCTGGTGATTTTATAACCATTAAGGGGTATAGTCCAACAATACTAATGGATAATGGACCTCATTGCAATACCTTTGAAAAAAAGACTTTAACCGATATTGTAACTGCTGTTTCTGGCGATTATGGTGTTGCAATTAAAACTACACCATTAAGTTCGGATACTCTTGAATACACCGTTCAGTATAATCAAAGTAGTTTTGAGTTTATAAAACATCTGGCCATAAAATATGGTGAATGGATGTATTATGATGGACAAGCAACTTATTTTGGAACCAATAGTGGCGATGAGATAACGCTTAGTTATGGTGTTGAATTAACCGATTTTAATTTGCGCTTAATGGCACAGCCTAAACTGGCTGAGTATGTAACCAATGATTATTATACAGATAAATTAAGCCAGCAAAAACTAGCTAATGGAACAGCTTTACCCGATTATTATAATTTTATGGCTGGTAAATCGGAAAAGCTATATATTCAACAACCTTCATCATCGTACCTGCAACACAGTGCCGATGGTAGTCAGGATGCCAATTTAAAAGCAGCGATAGGGACACAGGCCGAAGGAAAAGTGGCTGACATGGTTTTATTGTCGGGAACCTCTCGTAATTCAGGTATTAAAATTGGATCCATGGTGTCTATAGTTCATCAAACCCTTGGTCAGGAAGTTGAATATGGTAAATATCTGGTTGTAAGTGTTAAGCATTTTGCAAGTGAATCAGGCGATTATCAAAATCATTTCGAAGCCATTCCCGAAGGAGCAGTAAATCCTCCATATACCAATATTCATGTGCAAAATAACTGCTCATCACAACGTGCTATTGTGATGGAGAATGCCGATCCCGAAACATTAGGTCGCATCCGTGTTCAGTTTCCTTGGCAAACAAGCACTTACTCTCCCTGGATACGCATTGCACAACCGCATAGTGGAGCCAATAAAGGTTTTCATTTTATACCCGAATTAGGCGAAGAGGTAATGGTAGGTTTTGAGGGCAATAATGTAGAAATGCCTTTTGTTTTGGGAAGTTTATATAATGGCTCGGGTAAAGTTGATGAATTTACTACCGATACCAATGATGCTAAAGTAATCCGGACCCGTAGCGGACATACCATTGAGCTGAATGATAAGGACGGTGAGGAAAAAATAAACATCTACGATAACGAAGGCAGTATTATCACCTTCGATACCGCCAATAAATCACTAATCATCAATTCGGCCGAAAATATTGATATCGCAGCCAAAAATATCAATATCTCAGCAGAAGAAAATATTGTTATTGGTGCAAAAGCCAATATTGATATAGCTGCAGAAGGTGATTTAAATGAGCAGGCCAAAGGTAATATTGCTTTGCAAAGTGATGGGGATACAACTGTTAGTAGTAAAGGTGAATTGGCAATGGAAGCAACTTCAGATGCAACAATAAGTGGAATGAATGCGGTGTTTGAAGGTTCTGTGAAAGCAGAATTAAATGGAGCCCAAACAAAAGTAACGGGAAGTGCAATGACAGAAGTGTCAGGAGCTATAGTTAAAGTAAATTAAGTTTGAAGTAGGAATCATGAAGAATAACATTGTGCATTATAAGCTTTTTGTTGCTTCAAGCTCCCGTCTTCTAACTTCAAACTTCTAACTTCTAACTTCTAACTTCAAACTTCTAACTTACATATTTATATAATTAATAACCTTTAAAATCAAAGTCTTATGTTAAAGTATGGATTATTTAAAAATCATTTAACTCCAGATCCTGACGATTATGTTGCCATACCTCAGGATGTGCAAAGTAAAACAGAAGAAGATATTTTATTAGAAATGGTCGTTCCGGGAGGGGTAACTACAACACAAGCTCAGGCTGTATTTACAGCTCGAAGAGAGGCAATTGCCAAATTACTAAAACAAGGTTTTGCTGTACAAACCGATTACTCCGAACTTAAACCAGGTATTAAAGGAGTATTTAATAGCGATGAGGAGAGTTTTACAGCAGGTAAGCATTCTGTCGCTATAACCTCGTCGTCGCGCAAGGTGTTAAAAGAAATAGCAAATGATATTAAAGTAGAAAAAGTTGGTGTAGTGGAGCGTAGTCCTATCGTTATGAAATATACCGACACAGCCACGCAACGCGAAAATGAAATTATTACACCAGGTATGGTTGGCGAGCTAAAAGGAGGTTTTCTTAAATGCGATATCACTGACGAAACACAAGGTGTATTTATTATTTTACCCGATAATACAGAGGTGAGATGCACCAATTATTTACATAATACAGCATCAAAACTTATGTTTTACATACCTAATACTCTGACTGCAAATGACGAGGTTAGTATTGAAGTAAGAAACAATTTAGCAGGCAGTACCAAAGAAAACAGGGTAGGTAAATTTGCCGCTAACTTAACCGTTCAAGTAAACTAGTAACATTAAAAAGTACAATGCAGTAAGGCAATACAATAAAACCTTACTGCATTTTAATATAAACTAAGTAAGGCTACACTTCATCCTCTTGCTTAGTATAAAGTGTAGCCTTATTGAGTAAAGAGTTAAGCCTTATTGGAGGTAGAGTCAAAAGCTTGTAGTAGGAAGTCAGAAGAGGAGGTACTCCCAATTTCAAACTCCTAACTTCACATTTAATACCATTAACTAATTAACTAAACAAAAAAAATATGCCAGGACCAGCAGCAACATTAACTAGTATGCATGTATGCCCGATGGTAACAGGATATGTGCCACATGTTGGAGGCCCGGTTACAGGCCCGGGGGTACCAACCGTTTTAATAGGAGGAAAACCAGCCGCAGTAATGGGGGATATGTGTACCTGTGTAGGACCGCCCGATACCATTGTGCAAGGTGAAGCGACTGTGCTTATTGGTGGAAAACCAGCAGCAACCATGGGAAGTATGACTGCACATGGGGGCTCTATAACCGTTGGTGAGCCAACAGTACTAATAGGTACAGGAGCCGGTGCTGCAACAGCAATATCTCCTGTATCTAAAATTCCATTCCCAAAAATTAATACACTACAAAAGTTTAAGGCTTCGGTAGTTGGTAAAGCTGCTGATTTAAAAGAGGCAATTGCTAATCAGGAACAAATTAAGAAAGAAGCAGAGGAGCAGGAGCCCAAGCCTGTAATATTAAAGGCCGAGTTTTTTAAAGAAGAAACAAATGAAGTATTGTCAGAAACAGATATGGTAAGAGTAGTGAAAATGAGAGTTTTTACTGAAAATATCTCAAATGGAGATAGTGTTACCATTAATCTACGAAGAATAAAAATAAAAAATAAAGAAGGAAAAAGGCAGGAAGATGAAGAGGTGATTACTTTAAGTGGAACAGTAAATGATGATGTTGCAATAGTTGAATATGAAGTGCCTGATTATACTAATAAGAACGAATAAATTAGTTAAGTATGGGAAATGAAGAATATGGAAATTTCGAATTTGAAGCTAGTTATCAGGATAATAATATAACTAGTAATCAAGTTAAAATTATAGAAGAGAAAGATGCGGTTAATATAAGAGTAAGTATCTTCTTTGACGGTACAAATAACAATAAGTTCAATACTGAGGGAAGGTTAGAGTTTTTTAATATGGTTCATGGTAGACCTTATAATGCAACTGCTGCCGCTGCTTATGAAGCTCGTGTGCGTAGTGGTAAATCCGGACTACAAAAAGACGATAGTTACTCTAATGATTACTCGAATGTGGCACGTTTATTTAAATATTATGAGGAAGATTCATCAAATATAGAAGAACGCACCGGATGTATTTATGTTGAAGGGATAGGAACTACAACAAGTGAAGGAGACCAAGGTATTACTTACGGTGATGATAATAAAATAGGAGGAGGTTTAGGTGCTGGCAGTACAGGTATTCCTGAAAAAGTAAAAAAAGGATGTGAAGAGCTGGCTAAAAAAATTAAATTATTGGTAGACAAAGATGATCTCAATCTTTTAAAACTTGATGTTTTTGGTTTTAGTCGTGGGGCAGCCGCAGCGCGTCATTTTCTTTATGAAATTTCAAAAGATAAAGTAGCGGCTCATACCGAAAGTTTTGTTAGTACCGGAGGAGTTCAAATTATTAATATTCCAGAACAGCCGGCTAGGGGTGCATTAGGTAAGGCACTTATAGAGCAATCTTTAATATTTGAAGGTGAGATTCATATTCAGTTTGCAGGATTGTTTGATACAGTACCTTCATATTTAGCACTGAGAGATGGCGGAACTCAGCTTTTGCATTTGGATGCAGTAAAAAGAGCAGATGATGTTTTACATTTAACAGCAATGGATGAACGCCGGGCTAATTTTGGTTTGGCGGATGTTATTAGCAGCAAAGGAGTAAAATACGAAAAAGCACTACCTGGAGTTCATAGTGATATTGGAGGAGGGTATAATCCTGTTGATTTCGAAGAAGATAAGGTTGTTTATGCTGGTAGTTATTATGGTATGAAAGATGAAATTGCCTATTTAATAGAAGAAGGATGGTATTGGAGTGAAAAACAATTGGAGTGTCACTTTGGAATTATAGGTACAGTAACTAAAGGTGGTATACTAAATCCTCAAGGTTATATTAAAACTGTAGGCAAAAAGAAAGTGCAAAATCAATATTGCTATATTCCTCTTTTTATAATGAGGGATAAAGCAAAAAATTATCCGAATAAGATTAAATTTTATCCAGATATTGATAAAGTGTATAAAATTCCAGAAGAACTTAGTTATACCAATCAACGCCTGCGCAACTATGTTTTTAAAAATGGAGAACCAATGAGGTTTTACACAAGAAGTGAATTGGATAAGGAAATAAAATGGATAGAATTGAAGGCGGGAGGATTTGATAAATTTGATGAATCATATATTGCACAACCCATGTCAACCAAAGTGAGTCAAACTACTGCAATTAATAAAGAAATGGTGATTTCAGACAAGGACTCAACGTTGGATTCAAAGCATGAAATAAGTGCATCTGATTATCCTAATCATCCCGATCTGCAGCGTAAAATATATGATCATCAAACATTAAAGTGGTTACGAGCTACATATTTTCATACCTCTCATGATTGTAGTACTTTAAAAGCAGGTACAGGTATTCCTTATTTTGATCCTTATAAATCCAGTATTCGAACAAAACCATCGCGTAAAATAATACATAGTTGATAAAATATCATAATGAAAAATATTTCGAAAAACTTAATTTGTATACTAATGGCAATTCATTTATTCTCCTGTACCTCCGGTCAAAAACGAAATAAAGAAACACTTAAAATAGAATGGCGCCCGGGTATTAATGCCCCTCGATATTATCCGATTACACCTGTATTTGGCTCCTTTTCAGCAGAAGGAAAAATGTGTGGTATAGCTACTGGAGGCAGACGAAATGGCGGTTGGGGCCTTGGTGGTATGGAAATGTCTACAGGATATTTTGTGCCGGATCGAATAGAGATAGGATGGTTTTCTTATGCAGAGGATAAATTTTTTAGGGGAGATTTTAAGCTTCCTGCAGATACTATACGAGCATTGTTTAAACAAGGATATGTAGATAAAAATGGGAAGAAATTTGGCTATGATGGATTAATAGTAAATGTATATCCCAAAGGAGGCGTTGCTTTGTGGATGTATGTATCGGGTACACGAACCGTTGAAATAGGTCATTTTCAGGGCGAGGAAATGGATTACGATTGGAAGAGTATGTTTCCGGATATGACAGATACAAGATCAGAGTTTAATACATTTGTTTTAGGAAGCATTGATGGAGCCAATGAATACATTGCTCAATATGGCATAAACCCTGAACCTTTTAAGTCAGTATACAGGCAGCGCTATAATTATACCATAGAAATTGATAGTGTATCGCATGAAGATATAGTGTTTTTAAAAGCTGATTTCTTTAATGGAGAAAAGGATGTGATGGAAGGGAAAGAATTGGATGATAACTATTTTAAGACAAAGGCTGTACCTAATTATATTTATTTTAGATGGATAAAGGGTGGAGTTGTTTATTTTGCGAAGATTCATCTGGAAGGAGCTTATGAAATGTTCAACGTGTTTGAAGAAATGCATAAAGATTGCCCCGATGAACCTTACGTATTGTATTTAAAACCTGATTTTACCACCAGGAAATTAACTGCCTCCTTACAAAGTCAAACAAAAGAAATAGAGATTAAACAATTTGGTAAAATAGGGAAGTCAGCCAATCAGAGAGCAGTAAAACAGTAGTTTTATGCGTATACTGGTCAATTATTTTTTAGTCATGTTAATGGTAATTCATTTATTCTCATGTACGTCTGGTCAAAAACGAAATAAAGAAACACTTAAAATAGAGTGGCGCCCGGGTATTAATGCACCTCGATATTATCCGATTACACCTGTATTTGGCTCCTTTTCAGCTGAAGGAAAAATGTGTGGTATAGCAACAGGGGGGTGTCAATATGGCGGTTGGGGCCTTGGTGGTATGGAAATGTCTACAGGATATTTTGTACCGGATCGATTAGAGATAGGATGGTTTTCTTATGCAGAGGATAAATTTTTTAGGGGAGATTTTAAGCTTCCTGCAGATACTATACGAGCATTGTTTAAACAAGGATATGTAGATAAAAATGGGAAGAAATTTGGCTATGATGGATTAATCGTAAATGTATATCCCAAAGGAGGCGTTGCTTTGTGGATGTATGTATCGGGTACACGAACCGTTGAAATAGGCCATTTTAAGGGCGAGGAAATGGATTACGATTGGAAGAGTATGTTTCCGGATATGACAGATACAAGATCAGAGTTTAATACATTTGTTTTAGGAAGCATTGATGGAGCCAATGAATACATTGCTCAATATGGCATAAACCCTGAACCTTTTAAGTCAGTATACAGGCAGCGCTATAATTATACCATAGAAATTGATAGTGTATCGCATGAAGATATAGTGTTTTTAAAAGCTGATTTCTTTAATGGAGAAAAGGATGTGATGGAAGGGAAAGAATTGGATGATAACTATTTTAAGACAAAGGCTGTACCTAATTATATTTATTTTAGATGGATAAAGGGTGGAGTTGTTTATTTTGCGAAGATTCATCTGGAAGGAGCTTATGAAATGTTCAACGTGTTTGAAGAAATGCATAAAGATTGCCCCGATGAACCTTACGTATTGTATTTAAAACCTGATTTTACCACCAGGAAATTAACTGCCTCCTTACAAAGTCAAACAAAAGAAATAGAGATTAAACAATTTGGTAAAATAGGGAAGTCAGCCAATCAGAGAGCAGTAAAACAGTAGTTTTATGCGTATACTGGTCAATTATTTTTTAGTCATGTTAATGGTAATTCATTTATTCTCATGTACGTCTGGTCAAAAACGAAATAAAGAAACACTTAAAATAGAGTGGCGCCCGGGTATTAATGCACCTCGATATTATCCGATTACACCTGTATTTGGCTCCTTTTCAGCTGAAGGAAAAATGTGTGGTATAGCCACAGGAGGCAGGAGAAGTGGAGGTTGGGGCCTTGGTGGTATGGAAATGTCTACAGGGCATTTTGTTCCAGATAGGTTAGAGATAGGATGGTTTTCTTATGCTGAGGATAAATTTTTTAGGGGAGATTTTAAGCTTCCTGCAGATACTATACGAGCATTGTTTAAACAAGGATATGTAGATAAAAATGGGAAGAAATTTGGCTATGATGGATTAATCGTAAATGTATATCCCAAAGGAGGCGTTGCTTTGTGGATGTATGTATCGGGTACACGAACCGTTGAAATAGGCCATTTTAAGGGCGAGGAAATGGATTACGATTGGAAGAGTATGTTTCCGGATATGACAGATACAAGATCAGAGTTTAATACATTTGTTTTAGGAAGCATTGATGGAGCCAATGAATACATTGCTCAATATGGCATAAACCCAGAGCCATTTAAGTCAGTATACAGGCAGCGCTATAATTATACCATAGAAATTGATAGTGTATCGCATGAAGATATAGTGTTTTTAAAAGCTGATTTCTTTAATGGAGAAAAGGATAAGATGGAAGGGGAGGAATTGGATGATAACTATTTTAAGACAAAGGCTGTACCTAATTATATTTATTTTAGATGGATAAAGGGTGGAGTTGTTTATTTTGCGAAGATTCATCTGGAAGGAGCTTATGAAATGTTCAACGTGTTTGAAGAAATGCATAAAGATTGCCCCGATGAACCTTACGTATTGTATTTAAAACCTGATTTTACCACCAGGAAATTAACTGCCTCCTTACAAAGTCAAACAAAAGAAATAGAGATTAAACAATTTGGTAAAATAGGGAAGTCAGCCAATCAGAGAGCAGTAAAACAGTAGTTTTATGCGTATACTGGCCAATTATTTTTTAGTCATGTTTATGGCAATTCATTTATTCTCATGTACGCCCGGTCAAAAACGAAATAAGGAAACTCTTAAAATAGAATGGCGCCCGGGTATTAATGCACCTCGATATTATCCATGTAGAACTGTATTTGGCTCTTTTTCAGCAGAAGGAAAAATGTGCGGTATAGCCACAGGAGGCAGGAGAAGTGGCGGTTGGGGCCTTGGTGGTATGGAAATGTCTACAGGGCATTTTGTTCCAGATCGATTAGAGATAGGATGGTTTTCTTATGCTGAGGATAAATTTTTCAGGGGAGATTTTAAGCTTCCTGCCGATACAATTCGGGCATTGTTCGAACAAGGATATGTAGATAAAGATGGGAAGAAATTTGGCTATGATGGATTAATAGTAAATGTATATCCCAAAGGAGGCGTTGCATTGTGGATGTATGTATCGGGTACACGAACTGTTGAAATAGGTCACTTTCAGGGCGAGGAAATGGATTACGATTGGAATGTGGCATATCCTGGTGTTATTAAAGAAAGGAGTGTTTATATAAGAGATGTAATGGAACGTATTGATGGAGCCAATGAATACATTGCTCAATATGGCATAAACCCTGAACCTTTTAAGTCAGTATACAGGCAGCGCTATAATTATACCATAGAAATTGATAGTGTATCGCATGAAGATATAGTGTTTGTTCAGGTTGATTTTTATAATGGAGAAATGGATGTTATGGAAGGGAAAGAATTGGATGATAACTATTTTAAAACAAAGGCAGTACCTAATCATATATTTTATAGATGGATAAAGGATGGAGTGGTGTATTTTGGGGAGGTATATTTGCAAGGAGCTTATGAAATGTTCAAAGTGTTTGAAGAAATGCATAAAGATTGCCCTGATGAACCTTACGTATTGTATTTAAAACCTGATTTTACCACCAGGAAATTAACTGCCTCCTTACAAAGTCAAACAAAAGAAATAGAGATAAAACAGTTTGGTAAAATAGGGAAGTCAGCCAATCAGAGAGCAGTAAAACAGTAGTCTTATGCGTATACTGGTCAATTATTTTTTAGTCATGTTAATGGCAATTCATTTATTCTCCTGTACGTCCGGTCAAAAACGAAATAAGGAAACTCTTAAAATAGAATGGCGCCCGGGTATTAATGCACCTCGATATTATCCAATCAGGTCGATTGGCGGCAGCTTTACCAATGGTGAAAATATTTGTCCAATTACATATGGTGTTAATCAATATGATGGTTGGGGGCAAGGAGGGCAGGAAATGACAACGGGCGATTTTATTCCTGACACATTGTATATTACATGGTTCTCTTATGCCGAAGATAAGTTTTTTAGAGGCACCTTTCCGTTGCCCTATGATACCATGTATACTTTATTCAAACAAGGTTGCATTAATGGAAGTGGTGTTCATGTAAACTATAATGGCTTGATTGTAAATGTTTATCCTGAAGGAGGAGTAGCTTTGTGGATGGATGGGGCAGGCAGGCAAGTTGAGTTAGGCCATTTTTAGGCCAATGAAATAGATTATAACTGGCAAAGTATGTATCCTAATGGAATGAATACTCCACGGGAAGAATACAATAAAAAATTGATTGGTTATGCTAAAGCTGAAGCCTATATTGCTCAGCACGGCATTAACCCCGAACCATACAAAAGTGTTTACAGGCAGCGCTACAACTATACGGTAGAGATTGAGAATATTACTTATGACAGTACTAAAGTAATGCGTATTGATTTTTATAATGGTGAAAAGGATATGATAATTGGAGAAGAGTTGGAGAATAACTTTTTTAAAACCAAGGCTGTTCCTAAATACATCTCTGTTAAATGGATGGAAAATGGTGTTGTGTATTTTAGTAAATTTGATTCCCCGGAAGAAGAGATATTTAAGGCTTTTGCCGATATGAGCATTGCCCGCCCCGATGAGCCATACATATTAGTATTAAAACCAGATTATAGCAGAAGAAGCCTTAGTGTTTCATTGTGTAGCCAGCCTGATGATAATGGAGAAGTTTATGAGATTAAAATTTCAAAAACAGGAAGAACCGGGAAATCGTTGAATCAAAGCTTTGCCAACTGGTAATAATCCCCCCCCGTATCAATGTCATTAAGTTAGTGTTTAAAATATTGAATATCAGCATTTAATGTTGTGTTTTTAAGTTCATTTTTAGTATATTTGATTCATAATCAAAGGAATACGATCATTAAAAAAACACCCGAATTGATTCTAAACGAAATTAAAGTCAGGGTGTTTTCTGAAAGTATAATTTCAAATTATAAAGTCTCTCAAAATGATTTTACAAGAAGAAAACAATCTTTTCAAAGTACTATACTGTTTATGTTAAATTTTCTAACAAAGAGCCTGTCTATTGAGATTGAGAATTTCGTTTCTTTCATTAAAAATAGCATTGGTAATCATAATACCAAAGGTGTTAAGTTTAAAGATATTATTATAAATAAATATCAGATCCCTACAGAGTTAAACTACACCAATGAACGCTTACGCGATTATGTTTTTAAGAATGGGCAGCCCATGAAGTTTTATACCCGGAAGGAAATAGACAGAGAAATTGAGATTATAAAAATAAAAGAGAATCCAAAAGCATTATTGAACGAGCCTCATGTAGCTAAAGCGGATGCGCTAAATTGGGTTAATCCTCATAGTGTTGAGCATATAGAAACAAATAATGATGCAGCAATAACTACTGAACAATGTAAGCCACTAAATGCCAATGATTATCCCGGGTATCCTGCATTGCAACAAAAAATTAATGACCATTTAACGCTTATGGGCTTACGATCCCGGTATTTTCATACCTCACACGATTGTAGTGTTTTAAAAGATATGACTGGCATAGCCTATTTCGATCCTTATGCTGCCAGTATACGCACAAAACCATCACGAGGAATAAATCAAGGATAAAACAAAAATAGATGAAACGATTAACTATTAAAATAATTTACTTACTCATGGCACTCAACATATTTGCATGCAAACCTGCTAAAAAAGAAGAGTCAATTAAACTAGATTGGCAACCAGGCATTAATGCCCCAAAATATTATCCTATCCGAATTGTCTTTGGTTCATTTTCAAATGGAGAAAGGGGTTGTGGAATTGCCACGGGAGGGAGGCGCAATGGTGGCTGGGGCTTGGGTGGCATGGAGATGGTTACAGGGCGTTTTATACCCAATAAATTAACCCTTGGTTGGTTTTCGTATGCCGAAGATAAATTTTACAAAGGCGAATTTGACCTTCCTGCAGATACCATGCAAGCCTTATTTAAGCAAGGTTTTGTAGATAGAGATGGGGATGTGTTTAGGTATAACTACCTCATAGTGAATGTTTATCCCAAGGGGGGAGTGGCCTTGTGGATGAAGGTAGGAGGCAGCAGAATAGTTGAAATTGCCCATTTTCAGGGCGAAGAAATGGAGTACAACTGGAAATCGATGTTTCCAGATATGACTGACACTAGAGAAGAATTGAATGAGTTTGTAATGCAGCATGCCAAAGGCTCCCTCGAATACATTGCCCTGCATGGTATAACACAAGAACCATATAAAACTATTTTTAGGCAGCGCTACTCTTATACCATTGCTTTAGATAGCGTACCGCACAATAAAACAATATTTATTTCGCCGGATTTTTACAATGGCGAAATGGATACCATGAGTGGCGAAGAATTGGAGCATAACTTTTTTAAAACAAAGGCAGTGCCAAGCCATATTTATTTTGAGTGGGTAAAAGATAGTGTAGTATATTATGGAGAAGTATATTTCGATGCCAAAGAGATGTTTGATTTATTTGCTAAAATGAGTACTGATTGCCCCGATGAGCCTTACGTAATGCACTTAAAACCTAATTACGATACCCGTAAGTTAACAGTTACTTTACGCAGTAGTACCCAGGATATTGAAATACAGCGCACAGGTAAAATAGGTAAGTCTATCGATCAGGGTGATGCAAATAAGTATTAACGCATATATTTTATTTTTACATAGTGTTAATTTTGAGGCTAAAGCATATTTTATTGAAGAGAATTATCTAACATTTAACAAAGCCCGAGCTATGGATACTTTTGTAACTAAAGCAAGAGATAAAAGTAGTAAGCCATTTTTAAAGATTAAAATATACCCAAAAGATACCTTTAGTAAATGGGATAGAGATGAAAATGATACAATTTTAAAGTTTAGTTTTACATTGGCTAATGGCACTAGGGTACCATTTGAAAAAGATAAGCATATAATGGCTATTATGGATTGGGAAGGGGAATGTAATAAGCGTGATAAAAAGTACTATTTTAACAATGGTAAATTTACTAAAGAGTCAGAGATTAAATTGGAAACGGTGAAAGCTTTAGAAAAAGGAACTGTAAATTAGGTATTAAATGAGAAAATATAATTTAACACTACTAACCGAGAAAAAATAAAAGGATGGTTCAATCGAGCCATCCTTTCTTTTTCATAATTTTAGGTCACCACAACAATAAAATTATGAGCAATAAAAATAGTGAAAAGAATTTAGTCGGTCAGCCAATTTTTAAACAACTAATAGATTTTATCCCTCGAAACAAGTTTGATGCTTTGGTGAATAAGTATAAAGCAGACAGATATTATAAAAAGTTCAGCTCATGGGAGCAGTTACTGACACTGCTATTTGGTGCCTTTAGCCGGTGCGACTCTATGGGTGAAATTTGTGATGGCATGATGCATGATGAGTATGCAGGGAAAACTGAACCACCTTGGGATGTCAAGTTCACCAGCAAAGAGCACTGCAGGAGATGGCTTGCGCAATCGAAGTAATGAATTCTTCGAAGAACTATATTTCATGTTACTAGAACATTTTAAACCACTTTTGTCGGTCAGCCGAATTGATAATGTATCCTTCAATAAGTTATACCTGTTCGATTCGAGCACAATAAGACTATTCTCAGATGTAATGAAGGGTGTTGGGCGGAACCCAAAGCATGATGGAAAAAAGAAAGGAGGATTAAAAGTTCATATGATGATTGATGCTCATAGTGACACTCCCGAATTTGTAAAGCTAAGCGAAGCTAAACTGCACGACAAAAACTTCCTTAAATATTTGACCCTTGCTGCACATAGCATGATCGTTTTCGACAGAGCCTACAACCATTACTTGCAATTTGCCTTGTGGACTGAACAAGAAGTAAATTTTGTGTGTAGGCTTAAGAAGAATGCAGTATATGATGTGGTAGAAGAATTATACTCTAACGAACTGGAGGATAATGAGGCGGGAGTATTGAAAGAAGAACACATTCATTTAAATTACAACGACAAAAAAGAAAACAAGACGCTTTGTTTAAGAAAAGTTACTTACCGAGATGAACAGCAAAGAACATATCAATTTATAACCAATAACTGGCAGATAAGTCGTGAAGAAGTGGCTTACTTATATAAACTAAGGTGGAATATAGAGTTGCTCTTTAAAAAGCTTAAACAAAACTTTCAATTGCATTACTTTTATTCTGAAACAGAGAACGGAATAAAAACTCAAATATGGTGTACGCTAATTGCGCAACTATTACTACAAGTATTAAAGGTAAAATCTGAAAGCAAAAAGGCATTTTCTACGATTGCAGCATTAGTACGAATTCATTTAGTAAGCAATCTTCAGGTTATTTGGATGGTTCAGAATAGCAGAAGAACTTATATCAAACGAACAAAACGAAATAAATCCCCTTGTTTTCAGACTGCATTGTTCTAAAAACAAGGGGAGGTAGTATTTTGCATCTTATGAAAAGCATTCAGATTTTCAGCACATTAAGACATGAGACTCGCCAAAATGAAACTTTTGTCGGTTAATAGTGATAATTTAAATATTATCTCAGAAGATGTTACACCTTTAAACAAAATAAAGAGTCACATTGTAGCTGGGATTGATGCAAGTGAATTAAGATTAAAATATGATCAGAAAAATCAATTTATTTACGCATTTTGGATTTCTCTAATTGTATCAGTAGTAAGCTTTTTTGCATTGTTAGATGAAATATCAGAATATTGGTTATTCCCATTTATTAGTATGTGTGTATGTGTGGGTGCATTTTTTATACAAAAGTTTATGTCAAATAAACTTTGGGAATTAAATAGAAAAGAGCAAACTATTAAAATACCTTTTGCTTTAAAGAGAAAAACAACTTTGAAAAGAGTAAGTGATATTCAATCTGGTTATTTTATTCAGACAGGAGGAAAATATGCAACCGTTCCTACTGTTGTTCCTGTTGTGTGGCATAATTCGAAATTACTTTTTTGCAATGCGTCCTCCTTAACTACTTGGATGGATAAAGACCACAAAGGATCGGATACAGCCAGAACATGGTCATTTTACATTTGGTATTTAGATAAAAACAGGCCCTTACCACCTGGAGATATGCTCGATCCATTTAGGGAAGAAGATTTTCAGCGGCGTAAAGCAGAGGGATTTCCACCCCCATTGTTTTGTAGTTGCATACCCACAGCTGAAGCCACACCTGAACAACAGGCAGAACGAGAGAAATACTGGAAGGACGAAGATTATATTTTCAGATTAGATAGGTATCTAGAGCCATCGTTATGGGGCGGTTTTAAAGGTAAAGGAACAAGTTCATTGCGTTTAGAAGAAAATGCAGAAATAATAAACATGAAGAACAATCCTCAATAGTTCGTTAAATAATAATGTAAAGTACTGAAAATTAATAAAATAAGTAGTTGAATTATTTTTATAAACCCTTGATAATCTGTATCTTAATGGTGAATTTCGACAACATCATTAAGGGTGACTATCAAGGGAAATAATATTTATAAAACACACATATATAGCGTGTTATCAAAAATGTCAAATATCAATAGTTGGAGAAAAGAGTTTGTAACAGAGACTCTTATCCTATTTTTATGCATCAAAGGGCGCATTAACTTTCTACAGTTGGGGCGCTTTGGTAAGCATAAGGAACAAAGATACCGACAACAATTTGAAAAACCATTTGACTTTCTAACTTTCAACAAAGAATTAACGCTTTCTCAGGGAAGCGGTCGATATGCCATTGCTTTTGATCCTTCATATATTAGTAAATCAGGTAAGCACACACCTGGTGCAGGCTATTTTTGGTCTGGGTGTGCCAATCGTGCCAAATGGGGACTTGAAATTGGAGGTGTGGCAGCGATTGACATAGACAACCATACCGCATTTCATTTAGAAGCTGTTCAAACGATGGTCGATAAGGAGCAATCCCTTTCAGACTGGTATGCTGATATTATTGTTGAGCGCAAAACGCAGTTGCTTGGGCTATCTTCATATTTAATAGCTGATGCATGGTTTGCAAAACGTACGTTTGTTGATCAGGTAATGAATGCCGATATGCACTTGATAAGCAGGTTGAGGGATGATGCCAATTTACGATACCTGCATCAAGGTGAGCCAACAGGTAAACGCGGAAGGCCAAAAAAATATGATGGAAAAGTTGACAACATTAATATCAACTTGAGATACTTTGAGCTTGTATCAAAGGATGAGCAGGCCGTAATCCATAGTGCCATAGTGCATTCCATATCTTTAAAACGAAGTTTAAAGGTTGTGCATGTCCTTTATTACAATGAGAAGGGTAAGCAGACTTATAAACTGTATTTCTCAACAGACATCAATATGGATGCGTCGGAGATCCTGCAATTTTATCGAAGCCGTTTCCAGATTGAATTTCTTTATCGAGACGGAAAGCAGCATACGGGCTTAAATGATTGTCAAGCAAGAAGCGAAAATAAATTGGATTTTCACTTTAACGCTTCTCTGACAGCCATTAATATTGCTAAAATTACCCATTGGTTGAGCATCCCCAAAGAAGACAGAAAGTCATTTTCAATGACGGACATCAAAACCATAAACCACAATGCCTTACAGTTGAATTTATTTTTTGACAAGTTCGGCATTAACCCATACTTGCCTAAAAATCAAAAGAAGGCAAGGGAACTATTATATCATGGCACTATTGCCGCTTAAAAGTTTAACGAAGTATTGATCCTAATAATTGGAAAAAGAAACCTTATCCGGAGTTTAAGAATTTCAGGTATTTACCAACGGCTTATGCCATGCGTTATGAGTACAAAGATGGTCGTATATATTATGCGTATATAAATCAAAAAACGGAAGAGGTTTATACTCCTCCTGAAGGAGATGATTATAAGAGAGAGATAATAAGATAGGATAAAATAACTAAAATTCGACAGATGAACTTGTTTAAAACATTATTATTATCAATTGTAGTACAAATAGTAGGTTGTTCGAGCGGCCCTTGTATTGAGGATGGTTTTTGGTATGGGAAATATAAAACAGGAGCTTTTGATTACCCTGTTTTGTTTCAGATTAAGGGGCATAAAGTAATAGATTATTATGATGGCAAAAACGATACGTTAAGTCTTGAAAAAGATGGGGATAAATTTTTCATAAAAGGCAACGAAAAATATAAAGAATCTTATTTAAAGCTTACTGAAAACTCATTGGGTTTTTATAGTAATAAATATCATGAACCCTTGTTTCGCTTAGCAAAAGCAAATAGTAAATCATTTGTATTTGATGTCCTGGAAAACAAAGATGTTGTGATAGAATTGGCTCAAGGAATAGGACATCGTGAAGTTTTTGGAGTAAATCATAAATTCTACAATGCATTTTATTTTTCAAATATAAAAAATGAGCTAAATGTAAGCTTTTGTGATACTATATTTTCATTTAACAAGAAGTTGTTTTTTGAGGAGCTTATTACAAATGAACAATTGTGTTTTATAAAAGCTAAGCACATTTTGCCTGTTTCGCTTGTGGTTGATAAAAATGTAAGCATAAAGGACTATAATGAGTTAATAAAATGTTTTAGGGCAGCAGGCTATTCTGATATTTCTATTCTTATACAAGATGCTAATTATGAGTATGCTAATTGTATCTCCATGGCATTACCTGCTTTATCAGATGCGGAAGAGAGTCTGTTTTGGGCATTAGAGGATAGTATTTTTGCGAATAAGCAACGATATGAGGATGAAATGAGCGAAGAGACGATGTTTTTGAACCCCGAATCAAATGCAAACTTGGTGCCTCCGCCACCGCCACCTGCCCCAGATAGGGAATATTTAAGAGAACAAGTTTTTTTTATTGTAGGGATTGATAATGGTGTATTTAATCTTAACAGTAAAGATATAAGTGATGCAAAACTACGTGGCGAGTTAAAAAATAGATTGCTTTCAAAACCAAGTATAATTAGTCATACCTGAAAAAGTACTATTCTTTGAGATTTAATTGTTTTCAGAGAATAGTAGTTTTCTAAAAAAAAGATTCTAAACAAGGCCAAAAGTACTTGCTCTTTAATTCTATTGAGCATTTTCTTTAAATTGAATCCAGTACCAGCTAAAATGGTATTTATTTTATCACCATTTACCCCTTTTAAATAATTTCTTAACATTCTGTGGTCGTGTTTTATATGACCAATAACAGGTTCTATTCCTGCCCTTGCTCTAAATCTTTTTCGGGCTTTTTGTTTCTCGTAGAGAGTAGCTCCTTTTTTAGGAACTGTAGGTGATATTATTTTAACGCTTTTAATGTTTTTCTTTCCTCGATATCCCCTGTCTACAATGCCAACTTTAGGACATTTCCCTGTTAAATATTCTGTCTGTTTAAAATGATCCTCAAGCGTATGACCATCGTATGGGTTATTTTCAAAAGCGATAGCACCAACTACTATTTTTGAAGTTTTGGTTAGTACAATTCCGGATTTATTTCCGAACTCAAATTTCTTTGCTTCTTTTCCTTTTGCAATACAATTAACTTCTGGTTCATGGATACTGTATATTTTATTCTGATCCCCTTTTTTCTGCGTTAAGATTTTGTTGAGTATAACAAAGAGTCCTTCATATTTTATTTTTTGTGCCGGATTAAATTGTCTTTCAATATCCCTGACCTGGCGACCTGCTATGGTCTTTATTCTTCGTAAGGCTGCTTTGGCTTTCTTTCTTCTTTTGGGATGGCTGTGGAAACGTTGATCTATCATTAACTGTTTTAAAGTTCGAGTATAACTCTGACGTAATGTTATTCCCTCTTGTTTAGCTATCTTATTAACTTTTTCTATGATGCGCTTATGTAACTTTGCATCTGTTGGGTAAGTGATGTTCTTTTCTTGAACAGTACTGTCTATCAACACCTCATTCTCTTGAGCCTCTTTGCCAAAAAGTTGAACTGAAATTTTTAGCAGTTTTTCAGCGCCTTCTTCTCCTATACGCTTTCTGAAATGTATAAATTCAGTTGGATCAAAAGGTTTTTCGGTCTGAAAAACTTTCTCCCCACTAAAATATTGCCTGTAAATATTAACTAGGAAGTAGACCACCTATTAATTGAAAAGTATACCACTTATTAACAACGAAATTATTTATGGTTTCGTTACAAACGAATGATAAGTATGTATACAAAACAAGAAATAATAATAAAAAGCTATCGAGAAGGGAAAAGTCAACGTTCTATATCTCGCCCCTTACAGATAAGCAGAAAAACCGTAAAGAAGTACATAACAGAGTATGAAAAAAAGCTTTCAGAATCAGAGGATAAAGAAACAGTAAGTGCCAATTATCTATCGACAGTACCAAAATATAAAAGCCGCTCTCTACACAGGAGAAAACTAACCCAAGAAGTACAAGACGAAATAGATAAACTACTTGAAGTCAACCGGGAGAAAAAGCTTCAAGGTTTACGAAAGCAGGTACTTAAAAAGGCAGATATATTTCAGCAATTGCAATTACAGGGTTTTGAGATTGGCTATACAACTGTTTGCAACTATATCCGCTCAAAAGAAAAATCATCTTCTCCCAAAGAAGCTTTTATTCGACAAGTATATAGTCCGGGCAGTATTTGTGAATTTGATTGGGGCGAAATAAAACTTCGTATCAACGGCAAACAAGAGCGCTTCCAATTAGCAGTTTTCACCAGTGCTTACAGCAACTATCGTCATGCCGTGCTATATTATCGTCAAGATACACTTGCGTTTATGGAAGCCCACGTATCTTTTTTCAATAAAACAAACGGCGTTTATGAGCAAATGGTTTATGACAACATGCGGGTTGCCGTGGCAAAATTTATTGGTCCTCACGAAAAAGAACCAACACGGGCTTTGCTTCAATTACGAGGTCATTACCAGTTTACTCATCGTTTTTGTAATGCTTACCGAGGCAACGAAAAAGGGCATGTGGAAAGAAGTGTTGAATACATCCGACGGAAAGCTTTTGGTGTAAAGGATGATTTCAACAGGCTTTCAGAAGCCGCAGAATATTTAAACACCATTCTGGAACGATTAAATAATACCAAACAAAAACAAAGTGGCAAAACAGCTTTAGAACTGTTTGAAGATGAGAAAGCGGTATTAGGGAAATTACCGGCTGTACCGCTTGTCTGTTCAGACCAAATACAATTGCGCGCCGACAAATATGCAACAATCAGTCATAAAACCAATAGGTATTCGGTACCGGACCATCTGGTAGGTCAATTTCTAGATGTTCATTTATTGAGTCACGAAATACATGTTTATCATGAAAATAAAAAGATAGCCATACACACCAGAAATTACGGCAAGCACCAATGGATAATCTCTATAGAGCATTATTTGAACACTTTCAAGCAAAAGCCGGGAGCTTTGCCGGGTAGTTTGGCATTAGCAAGCAACGTATATTTAAAACAGCTCTTTTTAGACCATTTTCAAGAAGAACCACGAAACTTTATTGACCTGTTAGATTATTGTCGTAAGTACCGCATAAGCGGCGAAAAACTGGAGAAATCGGTATTTCGATTACTGAGTACCGGTTCCGGTGGTATTACTGTAGAAAAACTAAAAGCTGTATTGGGCAATAATGAATCATTTATTACACCCGAACAAAACTGTTCCATTGCTCAATTAGCAAAAAATCAATTGTCGGAAATAAGTGCATTAATGAATTAAAAAATAAGATGATGAATACCATAAATGAAGATATAATCAAATACAGTAAAGAGTTACGGCTACCTGTTTTCAGAAGAGATTTTAAAGAGTTAGCCACAGAAGCAGCAAGCGGACAACTGGATTATGAAGAGTACTTGTTAAAGCTGATGGAGCGAGAGTATGAATTGCGTATAGAAAATCGAAAAAAGACGCAAATACGTCTAGCTGGCTTTCCATCCAAGATGTACCTGAATCAACTGGAACGAGAACAGTTGCCCGATGATGCTCGCGCAAAACTCCCGGTATTAGAACGACTTGATTTTATAAACTCTGCTCAAAATATCATACTGGCCGGTAATCCTGGCACCGGGAAAACTCACATCGCTATTGGTTTGGGCTTAAAAGCATGCCTTCAGGGATACCGTGTCCTCTTCACCTCTGTTCATCGGATGTTGACCCAATTAAGAGAATCTCAATCAGAAAGGACTTTGCGTCAATTAGAGCTCCGTTTTGAAAAGTATGATTTAGTAATCTGTGATGAATTTGGCTATGTATCATTTGATAAAACCGGAGCCGAATTACTATTCAATCATTTATCACTAAGAGCAGGTAGAAAGTCTACCATAATAACAACAAACTTGGGCTTTGACCGCTGGGAAGAAATCTTTGGAGATGCCGTTTTAACAGCTGCACTAGTCGATAGATTAACTCACAAAGCCCATTTGGTAAACATGAACGGCGAATCATATCGATTAAAAGAAACAAAAAAAATCTTAGCTAAGTAAAAATGAAACTTATAAAAAATCGTTCCCCGGTTCCTCTCCTGATTGGGGTACCCCAATCAGGAGAGGAATACCTTTGTCTTTTAAATCAAATGGTATACTTTTGAACTGAAATACTGGTATACTTTTCAATTGAAAAAAACAATTGCCAATAAGGATTTTCGATCCACCTATCAATAATAGCTTCATCGCTAAGGTTATAAATATACTTTAGTAAAAGCAAGCCTATTACGCTACGTATGGGAATCGATGGCCGTCCAAAGTCTGAATAATAAACTGAGAAATCACCTTCGATCTTATCCCAATCAATTTGTTTAGACAAAACACATAGTTCGTGTTTTAGATTAATAAACGTTTCTAGCAGCCTGTCGGACTTAAAAGAAATATAGTTTAATTATCTTGTGAGCATGAAACAATTTGTTAGTGCGGATAGAGAACAGGGCATGCTAATGCCTTATGACGTAAGGATGTGGTTGCCAGAAGCCCACCTTGCTCGCTTTGTGGTAGATATAGTAGAAGGTCTTGATTTTAAACACATTTATAATCAATATAAAGGAGTTGGCTCAACGCCCTATGACCCCAAACTATTAATGGTGCTATTATTTTATGGTTATGCCACAGGCGTTTTTAGTTCACGAAAAATAGAACAGGGGACATACGATTCGGTGGCATTTCGTTTTATAGCAGGGAATCACCACCCAGATCATGACACCATTTCAAGTTTTAGGAAACGTTTCCTTCCTGAAATAAAAGGCATGTTCAAAGAGATATTACTAATTGGCAAAGAGTTGAAACTGGTTAAGATGGGTAATATATACATAGATGGCATTAAGGTTCAAGCCAATGCCTCCCGTCATAGGGCGATGAGCTACGAATACATGAAGAAGCTGGAGCAACAACTGGAATCGGAAATTGAAACCTTATTGAATCTTGCCAACAAACAGGATGAAAAGGAAGCTCTCGTAGAAGTAGATATCCCGGAAGAGATCAGGCTGCGAAAGGATAGACTGGAAAAAATTAAGGAAGCAAAGCAAATTGTAGAAGACCGAGCCGCAGAACGGTATAAGAAAGAGAAGGAGGATTACGACCAGAACATACAGCAACGAAAAGAAAAGCAAGATAAAACAGGAAAAAAGCCAAGAGGACGTGCACCAAAACCACCAGTAGAGTCACCAGACGAAAAGGACCAGTGTAACTTTACCGATTCAGAATCGAGGATCATGAAAACATCCAGAGGTTTTGATCAGTGCTATAACGGACAGGCGGCAGTAAACGAAGACATGCTTGTTGTAGGTGCGTATTGCAATGCCCATGTTAATGATAAACAAGAGTTTGTTCCAGCAATAGAGGCAGTGCCACATGAACTTGGAGAAATAGAAAACGCAGTTGCCGATACAGGATATTTCAGTGAAAAAAACATAACAGATTGTGAACAAAAAGGAATTCGTGCCCTTATATCAACAGCAAGGGATAAACACAATTCTTTCCTTGATAAGCTGTTGAACACCGATAAACAAACAGCTCCGGCTGAAACACCAATAGAAAAAATGCAACAAAAGCTCAGAAAACACAAAGACATTTATAAAAAACGGAAACAGACTGTAGAACCAGTATTTGGTATTATTAAAGAAATTATGGGTTTCAGACGTTTTTCTTTACGCGGAGAAGTTCTGGTGGATGGAGAATGGTCTTTAGTATGCTCGGCATATAATTTAAAGAGAATGTTCAACCTTTCATTTGGATAATATGCAAAATACCATGGTGAAAATGAGCAAAAAAAGGAAAATGGTATTAAAACCTGATGGCAAATTGTCAAAATCTGCATAAAATGATGGATTTTTTCATTCTTCGAAAAAAAAATCTCTGAAAAAGCCCAATGAAATATTAAATCATAAAGTCAGACGGGCTGCTAGAGGTGTATCAAAAATACTCAACTGTGGGGTATTGTCTTGTTTTCCAACCATATCTGCAAGCTTTATGTCTAAAATACACATTTGCTTGCAGATTTATAAACTTAAGTGCAAATGCTTATGAACTGGTTATCAACAACCTATTCCATTTTTAAGGGTGAACTAATTAGCAATGACTAAGATATTAAACAAGAAATGAGATTCGGTTCATTTTCTTTAAAAGAGCCTGTTGGTTGCCTTTTTCATCTTGTAATTTTTTGTGAGTGGATAAGGAATATGAATATGTGACTTATTGTCTTAGGAGGAAATTCCTCTCCATTTATTATACTAAAGCAATAAGAAGTCGATATTATTGTAATATTGGATGAGGTAACACAGGTTGTTTATTGTTCAGATAGTAAATTCATATTCCATAGTATTGTTAGAAGAAGGTATTTAATTATAATGATTATTGATTCTGTTTAAGAATAAACTTTACTTTCAAAAAAAACTTTCCTTAACTAACCTCTTGACAAAAAGAGGTTTGCTACTTAACTTGTTGTTTCTGCAAAATAAATCATCACTATTTGTTTGGATGGTAAGAATAAAGTCCGTTTCTTTGCAGCCGCTTTGAACGAAAGGCGCGATTAAAAGATGACATAATGATGACTTTATAAGGGAGAGAAAACCTGGCACAGAGGAGGTTTTAAGGCATTAAAAAAAGAAAGAAAAAAAAGAAAGATTTTTTCAATTTCTATTTGGATTTAAGAATTAAAATCACTTATCTTTGCAGCCGCTTTTAAGGAAGGGCAAAATGCTAAAATGATGAGACTTTGAAAAGGGTTTAAGTTATTGAAAAATAACTTTTTAGGATTAAAAATAAGCTTTGAAAATTTAATAAAAATATTTCAAAATTTATTTGGAGAAAAGGGAATAAAGTTATTATCTTTGCATCCGCTTTTAGAGCGATGTTCAACGAAGGTTGAGCGTTTAAAAAGATTGAAATAAACATTTACTAAAAAGAAGTTTTGGTAAAGTTTACAAAATAAAAGACTTCGAGTTATTTATGCCTTGATGCTGAATGATGCGAAGACGTTCTTTGAAAATATTGAAATGCACACTTAATAAAGGAAAATAGTGATTCTTTGAGTTAAAACTCTTGTAAAGAATAACAGGCTGTTAAATCAGTCATAATAATTTTTATACAACGAAGAGTTTGATCCTGGCTCAGGATGAACGCTAGCGACAGGCCTAACACATGCAAGTCGAGGGGTAACATTACTGCTTGCAGTAGATGACGACCGGCGCACGGGTGCATAACGCGTATGAAACCTGCCTTTTACAAGGGGATAGCCCAGAGAAATTTGGATTAATACCCTATAGTCTTTATGATTCGCATGGATTATAAAGTAAAGTTTCGGCGGTAAAAGATGGTCATGCGTGACATTAGCTAGTTGGTGAGGTAAAGGCTCACCAAGGCGACGATGTCTAGGGGTTCTGAGAGGAAGGTCCCCCACACTGGTACTGAGACACGGACCAGACTCCTACGGGAGGCAGCAGTGAGGAATATTGGTCAATGGACGCAAGTCTGAACCAGCCATGTCGCGTGTAGGAAGACTGCCCTATGGGTTGTAAACTACTTTTATACGGGAATAATGTGAACTTCGTGAAGTTTTTTGAAGGTACCGTATGAATAAGCATCGGCTAACTCCGTGCCAGCAGCCGCGGTAATACGGAGGATGCGAGCGTTATCCGGATTTATTGGGTTTAAAGGGTGCGTAGGCGGACTATTAAGTCAGTGGTGAAATCTTGCAGCTCAACTGTAAAACTGCCATTGATACTGATAGTCTTGAATTTAGTTGAGGTAGGCGGAATGTGTTGTGTAGCGGTGAAATGCATAGATATAACACAGAACACCGATTGCGAAGGCAGCTTACTAAGCTATAATTGACGCTGATGCACGAAAGCGTGGGTAGCGAACAGGATTAGATACCCTGGTAGTCCACGCCGTAAACGATGATTACTCGTTGTTGGCGATACATAGTCAGCGACTGAGCGAAAGCATTAAGTAATCCACCTGGGGAGTACGTTGGCAACAATGAAACTCAAAGGAATTGACGGGGGCCCGCACAAGCGGAGGAACATGTGGTTTAATTCGATGATACGCGAGGAACCTTACCTGGACTTAAATGTAGGCTGCATAGATCAGAGATGGTCTTTTCTTCGGACTGCTTACAAGGTGCTGCATGGTTGTCGTCAGCTCGTGCCGTGAGGTGTCGGGTTAAGTCCCATAACGAGCGCAACCCCTGTTGTTAGTTACCATCACGTAAAGGTGGGGACTCTAACAAGACTGCCGGTGTAAACCGAGAGGAAGGTGGGGATGACGTCAAATCAGCACGGCCCTTACGTCCAGGGCTACACACGTGTTACAATGGTCGGTACAAAGGGCAGCTACCTAGCGATAGGATGCTAATCTCGAAAACCGGTCTCAGTTCGGATCGGAGTCTGCAACTCGACTCCGTGAAGCTGGATTCGCTAGTAATCGCGCATCAGCCATGGCGCGGTGAATACGTTCCCGGGCCTTGTACACACCGCCCGTCAAACCATGGAAGTCGGGGGTACCTGAAGTCTGTTACCGTAAGGAGCGGCCTAGGGTAAAACTGATAACTAGGGTTAAGTCGTAACAAGGTAGCCGTACCGGAAGGTGTGGCTGGAACACCTCCTTTCTGGAGAGAGTTTACAACACGAATTAATATTAATATTAATTCACAAAGAAACTATTTTCTATAGTAGTGCATTTCACATTGTCTAAAACAGACAAAACGTACATTGACATATTGGCAAAACAATCAAAATCATAGGTTGGCTTTAATGCGGGAGCTTTAAAGCTATACCAACAAGAAAGTAAGCAAGGGCGTACGGTGGATGCCTAGGCTTTCAGAGGCGAAGAAAGACGTGATAAGCTGCGATAAGCTGCGGGGAGAAGCAAATATTTATTGATCCGCAGATTTCTGAATGGGGCAACCCGGCTGGTTGATGACCAGTCACCCTTCGGGGGGCAAACCCAGGGAACTGAAACATCTAAGTACCTGGAGGAGAAGAAAACAATAGTGATTCCCTAAGTAGCGGCGAGCGAACGGGGATTAGCCCAAACCAATGTTGTTCAGGCAACGTTGGGGTTGTAGGACTGCGATATAGGTTTAAAATTGAAGTGGAACGTTTTGGAAAGAACGGCCGTAGTGTGTGACAGCCACGTACACGTAAGGTTTTAAATTTTAGCAGTATCCTGAGTAGCGCGGGACACGAGAAATCCTGTGTGAATCTGCCAGGCCCATCTGGTAAGGCTAAATACTCCTGAAAGACCGATAGTGAACCAGTACCGTGAGGGAAAGGTGAAAAGTACCCCGAACAGGGGAGTGAAATAGTACCTGAAACCGTGCGCTTACAAGCGGTCGGAGCCAATTAATGGTGACGGCGTGCCTTTTGCATAATGAGCCTACGAGTTAGTCGTAGTTAGCAAGGTTAAGTTGTTCAGCAACGGAGCCGAAGCGAAAGCGAGTCTGAATAGGGCGAAAAAGTTAGCTGCGCTAGACGCGAAACCAGGTGATCTACCCATGGTCAGGTTGAAGTTCCGGTAACACGGAATGGAGGACCGAACCAGTTAACGTTGAAAAGTTTTTGGATGAACTGTGGGTAGGGGTGAAAGGCCAATCAAACCTGGAAATAGCTCGTACTCCCCGAAATGCATTTAGGTGCAGCCTTATTTTAATCTTACAGAGGTAGAGCTACTGATTGGACGAGAGGGCTTCACCGCCTATCAACTCCTGATAAACTCCGAATGCTGTAAGATGATGAATAGGAGTGAGGGCATGGGTGCTAAGGTCCGTGTCCGAAAGGGAAAGAACCCAGACCATCGGCTAAGGTCCCCAAATGTATACTAAGTTGAACAAACGCGGTTTGATTGCATAGACAGCTAGGATGTTGGCTTGGAAGCAGCCATTCATTTAAAGAGTGCGTAACAGCTCACTAGTCGAGCGATCGAGCATGGATAATAATCGGGCATAAGTATACTACCGAAGCTATGGATTTGTACGAAGTACAAGTGGTAGGGGAGCATTCTAACCGCCTTGAAGCAGTTTGGTGATGAACTGTGGAGCGGTTAGAAAAGCAAATGTAGGCATAAGTAACGATAATGAGGGCGAGAAACCCTCACGCCGAAAGACTCAGGTTTCCTGATCAACGCTAATCGGATCAGGGTTAGTCGGGACCTAACGCGAACCCGAAAGGGGTAGTGGATGGCAAGCAGATTAATATTTCTGCACCTGCTATACAACGAAAGTGACGTATTGGTGAGATTACTACGTACTGACGGAATAGTACGTTGAGCCTAGGCTTCGGCCGAAGCGAAGTAAAGCAGCCGGTACCAAGAAAAGCGAGTATAGGAGCCCGTACTGTAAACGGACACACGTAGTTGGGTTGAGTATACTAAGGCGCTCGAGTGATTCATGGTTAAGGAACTCGGCAAATTGGCCCCGTAACTTCGGGATAAGGGGCGCCTACTTCGGTAGGCCGCAGAGAAATGGCGCATGCGACTGTTTATCAAAAACACATGGCTTTGCAAATTCGAAAGAAGACGTATAAGGCCTGACACCTGCCCGGTGCTGGAAGGTTAAGAGGAGAGCTTAGCTTCGGCGAAGGTTTGAATTGAAGCCCCAGTAAACGGCGGCCGTAACTATAACGGTCCTAAGGTAGCGAAATTCCTTGTCGGGTAAGTTCCGACCTGCACGAATGGTGTAACGATGTGCGCACTGTCTCAACCATGAGCTCGGTGAAATTGTAGTATCGGTGAAGATGCCGATTACCCGCAACGGGACGGAAAGACCCCGTGAACCTTTACTGCAACTTAACATTGGTTGTGGGTAAGTAATGTGTAGGATAGGACGGAGACGTTGATCATGCTTCGCCAGGAGTATGTTAGTCACCCTTGAAATACGTCCCTTTGCTTATCTGTGGCCTAACGGATTAATCCGGACATTGTTTGGTGGGTAGTTTGACTGGGGTGGTCGCCTCCAAAAGAGTAACGGAGGCTTTCAAAGGTTTCCTCAGGACGATTGGTAACCGTCCGCAGAGTGTAATGGCACAAGGAAGCTTGACTGTGAGACCGACAAGTCGACCAGGTACGAAAGTAGGACATAGTGATCCGGTGGTTCCGCATGGAAGGGCCATCGCTCAAAGGATAAAAGGTACTCCGGGGATAACAGGCTGATCGCTCCCAAGAGCTCATATCGACGGAGCGGTTTGGCACCTCGATGTCGGCTCGTCACATCCTGGGGCTGGAGAAGGTCCCAAGGGTTGGGCTGTTCGCCCATTAAAGTGGCACGCGAGCTGGGTTCAGAACGTCGTGAGACAGTTCGGTCCCTATCTGTTGTGGGCGTAGGATATTTGAGAAGACCTGTCATTAGTACGAGAGGACCGTGATGGACAAACCTCTGGTGCACCAGTTGTTCCGCCAGGAGCATTGCTGGGTAGCTAAGTTTGGAAGGGATAAGTGCTGAAAGCATCTAAGCACGAAGCCTGCTTCAAGATGAGATATCCTTATCAGGGACGTTAGAGACGATGACGTTGATAGGCTGTAGGTGTAAAGGCAGTAATGTCAAAGCCGAGCAGTACTAATTACCCGAAACTTTTAGTTGGGCGTTAAAGCACGACAAGTGATTTTGATTGAGCTGGTATGTTATTAATAAAGATATTCAGGTGGTTATAGCGATGGGGTTCCACCTCTTCCCATTCCGAACAGAGAAGTTAAGCCCATTAGCGCCGATGGTACTGCATATTGTGGGAGAGTAGGTCGCCGCTGATTTTAAAAAGAAAGAGCAATTGAACAAGTTTCAGTTGCTCTTTTTGCATTTATATCTATTTAGTCTGTAGCCTACAGTCGGCAGCCCTTAGTCTACAGTCGTATCCGTGTTGTAAAGTATCCGTGTTGTAAAGTACACTATTGGAAAATTGAAAATACTGAGATTAGTTCTTAATGGTTTTCCAATTTTGAGGTAGAAGTTCTTTTAATTGAGATGTTTTATAATCTTGTATTCTTTCAAGTACAAAGGTTAACCATTCTAACGGATTTACATCATTAATTTTACATGTAGCAAAAAAAGAATACATCATGGCAGCTTTTTGTGCTGCACTATGTGAACCTGCAAACAAATAGTTTTTCCGACCTAAAGCTAATGGACGTATAGCATTTTCAATCTTATTATTATCGATTTCATATTTACCATTATCAATGTAGGCTTTCAATCTAGGCCAGAGATTGTATGTATAGGTAATTGCTTTTCCAATTGGACTCTGGGGTACCACTTTATTAATGTTGCTTTTTAGCCATTGTTCTATTTCAATTAGGATAGGTCTTGCATATATGTTTCTGTACCTTTGTAAGGTGTTATGATTTATCAAACGCTCTTTTGCTGTTCTTTCTATTTTATAAAGCTTCTGCATCTTTTTAAGCATATACTCGGATCATGCACAATATTTGGGTCTGGTAAAAAAAAGTGATTATTTTGCTGTTAAATAAAAACAGAAAATAAAAACAAGGAATAAGTTGAACGAAGGATTATCCCAGGAGCTACTAGCTCTATTTCTCCCTGAAGGTATATTAGATTATTTTGAAATTGTATCTTACGAAAAAAGTTCAAGTGGAAAGACCATTTATGAATCACAATTGGTCTTGAGTTTAGATGAAAAAGATATCATACCAACAGAGTATAAAAATTTACCATATAAATCCTGTGGTTTTATGGAACCACGGTATATAGAAGATTACCCTATACGCAATATGCTTGTAAGACTGAAAGTAAGGCGTAGGCGCTGGGAAATTACTATTGAAGGAGAAAAGAAAAAAATAAGTAGAGATTGGGAAGTTATAGCACAGGGTACACGCATGAGTGAGGAGTATGCTGCTTTTTTAAAAGAAATTAGTAGATTCTAATGCAATAAGCTGTCAAAGTCTAGAAGTATATCTGGGAGTAAATGGACGAAGTTTTCAACGTCAATACAAAAATAAGCTAAGTGACTACCATGAATGGAGTCAGAAGGAACATGCAGAAGATTACTTAGTTTTCCCTAAAAATATTGGATATTCATTATCAATAGATGAAACAGCCTTGTCTAATGGCGAATTGTACACCATAATTACAAACAAGGCAAAGAAAGGGAAAAAAGGTTCGATAGTAGGTATTTTCAAGGGAACACAAGCAGATGATATTATTAAAATCATTAAGGAAAAGTTTTCTGAAGAGCAACGTCGCATGGTTAAAGAAGTGACATTAGATATGGCTAATAGCATGAATTTAATTGCCACGAAATGTTTCCCTAAGCATACTACGGTTATTGATCGTTTCCATGTTCAACAATTGGCTTGTGATGCCGTGCAGCAAAAACGCATCCACTATAGATGGGAAGCTATTGATCAGGACAATCAGGCTTATAAACAAGCCCAAAAGGAAGGCCGGAAATATAAACCTGAGACTCTTGAAAATGGAGACACCTTAAAGCAATTGTTGGCCAGAAGCAGGTACCTCCTTTTTAAACCCAGTCATAAATGGACTGAATCACAGAAACAGCGAGCCAATCTATTATTCAATATCTATCCTGAAATAGAACAGGCTTATAATCTCTCCCATCATCTATATCTTATATATAGTCGTAATATTACAAAAACAGTTGCAATGACATACCTGGCACAATGGTTTAATCAAATAGAGTTGACTGACATTGATACTTTTCAGATATTAAAGAGAACTTTTGAGAATCATTATAACAATATCATTAACTATTTTAACACCAGAAGCACAAATGCTGCAGCAGAATCTTTCAATGCCAAAATCAAAGAATTCAGGAGGCAATTCAGGGGTGTTTCTGATGTAAAATTCTTCTTGTTCAGGTTAATAAAAATTTTTGCATGATTATCATATATACACTTTAGACCCAAGTTTTATACGTGATCCAATATGTTGCCCTTACAAATCTGGTTCTATTTAGGCCTCCCTTAATTCTTTTCCTGCTCAATGAATCTCTTTTTGCTCAGGTGCTAAATTTGCATTTCCTTGTCCAAAAATATATAAATGGATTAATTGGTGTTGTAGTAGAGTTATAGGAATACTACAGTGACATTCGAGTCATTTTAAACACAGTTTATATACATTACTTAGTGAATATAATATGACTAATATGTGAGTTTGAAGTGAGTTTGAAGTGAGTTTAATGTGAGTTTGATGGTTATTTATATTGCAACTTTATACTTACAGAATTTAATCCATTCTATATATGCTATAACTCTTTTTAGTACAATTAAGGTCGCTATTACCTTATCATTAGTATTCTGTCCTTGTTAAAAGAATTAAATGTTTTATATTGTTTTAAATTAATTTTTAAATAGTGATGAATAAAAGGAAAATATTATTTGTTTGTTTAGGTAATATTTGTCGGTCTCCGAGTGCAGAGGCAGTAATGAAGGCTCTACTAAAAGAAAAGGGACTACAAGATAGATTTGAGATAGATTCAGCAGGAATAACAGGATTTCATGAAGGAGAACCTGCTGATTCACGTATGAAACAACATGCTATTCGAAGAAATTATCATCTTACAAGTATTAGTAGGCCAGTTGATGCTATAAATGATTTTATGTTTTTTGACTATATAATAGGTATGGATGATCAAAATATTAAAGATTTAAATCATCTTGCTAAATCAAAGGAAAGTAAAGCTAAAATTAGTAAGATGACTGATTATTCTACAAAGTTTGTGCATGATTCAGTTCCGGATCCTTATTACGGAGGAGCAACTGGATTTGAATTGGTTTTAGATTTGTTGGAAGATGCTTGTGAAGGATTGATCAATAAATTAGAGAATGAGTAGTAGAATTTTAAAAATAGTATCAGAATTTTTAGGTGAAAGTATCATTTCCTTACAACCATTAAGAGGAGGATGTATTGCTCAATCAGGAACGGTTATAACAGATAAGGGAAAGTCCTTTTTTCTTAAACAGGGTTATAATAATGGGATGTTTGAATGTGAATCTAATGGCTTAAATGAAATTGCTAAATCAGGTAGTATACGATTGCCTAAAGTTATTTTGGTTGATAAGGAGTTTTTATTATTAGAATTAATTCCAACAGGTAATAAGAATACTACTTCAATGAAGGAATTTGGAAGAAACTTTGCCAAGATGCATAAATATACATTTGATAAGTATGGTTTTAGAGAAAATAACATTATTGGTTCATCCGTTCAAATTAATTCTTATTCTTCTAATTGGACAGAATTTTACTTCCAGAACAGACTACTATTTCAATATAAATTATCCGAAACCAAGGGATGTGTTACTAAGGAATTTAAAAACTTATTTTTAAAGTTGGAGAGTAGAGTGGATTATATATTGGATGGGAGTGAAGATAAAGCCTCGCTTTTACATGGAGATTTGTGGGCAGGGAATTACATCATAGACCTTAGTGCAATACTTCGTTAAACTTTTAAGCAGCAATGGTGCCATAATATAATAGTTCCCTTGCCTTGTGTTTATTTTTAGGCAAGTTTGGGTTAATACCGAACTTGTCAAAAAATAAATTCAACTGTAAGGCATTGTTATTTATTGTTTTGATATCTGTCATCGAAAATGATTTTCGTTGTTCTTTGGGTATGCTCAACCAATGGATAACCTTGGCGAGATTAATGGATGTCAGCGAAGCGTTAAAGTGAAAATCCAATTTGTTTTTGCTTCTGGCCTGACAATCATTTAGGCCTGTATGCTGTTTGCCATCACGGTAAAGAAATTCAATTTGGAAACGGCTTTGATAAAATTTCAGGATATCAGAAGCATCCATGTTGATATCTGTTGAGAAATACAGTTTGTAAACCTGCTTACCCTTCCGGTTACAATAAAGAGCATGCACAACCTTTATGTTTCGCTTCAGGGATATGGAATAGACAATAGCGCTGTGGATTACAGCCTGATCACCTTTTGACACAAGCTTAAAGTGTCTCAAGTCGATATTTTTGTTATCAACTTTCCCATCATATTTTTTTGGTCTTCCAGGCTTGCCTGTTGGCTCATCTTGATATAGGTACCTCAAATTGGCATCATCCCTTAGCCTGCTAATTAAGTGCATATCGGCATTAATTACCTGGTCAACAAACGTACGTTTTGCAAACCATCCATCGGCCACTAAATATGAAGATAGCTCTAGCAGCTGTGTTTTGCGCTCAGTAATAATATCAGCATACCAGTCCGAAAGCGACTGATCCTTACCTGCTATTGTCTGGACCGCCTCTAAATGAAAGGCTGTATGGTTGTCAATATCGATTGCGGCCAAGCCTCCAATTTCAAGCCCCCATTTAGCACGGTTGGCACAACCAGACCAAAAATAGCCAGCACCAGGTGTATGTTTACCTGATTTACTAATGTAGGAAGGATCAAAAGCAATTACATACCGGCCGCTTCCCTTAGAAAGTGTTAATTCTTTGTTGAAAGTTAGAAAGTCAAATGGTTTTTCAAATTGTTGTCGGTATCTTTGCTCCATATGCTTACCAAAGCGACCCAACTGTAAAAAGTTGATACGACCTTTTATGCATAAAAATAGGATAAGAGTCTCTGTTACAAACTCTTTTCTCCAACTATTGATATTTGACATTTTTGATAACACGCTCTCTATGTGTGTTTTATAAATATTATTTCCCTTGATAGTCACCCTTAATGAAGTTGTCAGAATTCTCCATTAAGATACTGATTATCAAGGGTTTAAACAAGTAAGTTATTGACTTATTTTGCTGACATTCAGTATTTTACACTATACTTTAACGGACTATTGTTAGTGGAAATGCTGTTTTAATTGATCCTGCAGTTTATTATGGCAATAGGGAAGCTGATTTGGCAATGACTAAACTATTTGGCGGCTTTAACAACGATTTTTATAATTCTTATAATAATGAGTATCCATTGGTAAGTGGTTATCAATATCGGGAGAATATTTATTTATTGTATCATGTAATGAATCATTATAACTTATTTGGTAATGGGTATTATGAACAAATGATAGATTTAATCAAAAGTTATTTATAGATAAAAAAAGGGAACTATAATTAGTTCCCTCAATAAGTATAATATACATATTTGATTTAAATAAAACCTCTTGTTTCAGCTATAATAACCATAAGTTCAACAATTTCATCATCAGTCATCTCTCTACAGTTAAAACATGCATCATAAAATTCTACGTCAGGTACATCTTTTTCAAAATAATGCCTGAATTGAGCCCTTCGTCTATCCATTTCCAAAGCCTCTCTTTTTGCTTCAGAAATTGTTTTTCCATATGTGTTGCTAATAATTTCAGCTCGCCATTCTAATGGAGCCATCAGTTTTACATGAAAAGACTTCTTGAAATTTTTAGTAATGGCTTCTGCAGCTCTACCAACAATAACAACATTACCTTCACTGGCTGCTGAATAAATAAAATTAGCAATAGTATTATTTATTTTTACATCGCCAGGGTAATAGGTGTCAGAGAAAAATAATGCCAGATTATCAAAGAAGGTTCTGTTTTTATATTCAGATAAATCCTTTATAAGTTGTGGCGATAATTTTAGTTCTCGAGCAGACTCATCAATTATTTCTTTACTGAGCCATCTCCATTCTTTACTACTCTCCTGGCTTTTTAATTTTTCGGTAAGAACTTCAGATAGATATTTCGCAATTCTTTTACCAGGGCAGCCATATTCTCTGGATATTGTTATAACTGGACCATCTGATTGTGCGGCTATAGGATTGTCGGTTTTTCCAACCCTTTCTCGCATATATTTTAAGAATACATTTTCCATATAATGTGCTTTAGGTTATTTCATCTAAAATATAGCAAGAAAATATTATATGAACAAGGAAATTGAAGAGAAGTATGGGCATAAAAAAAAGGATAGACCTTTGTCTATCCTTAACCCTTAAAATCAGTTTTGTTAAATCTAAATCTATGAAAAAAAATCTACATTACAAATGTAGGGTAAATATCATCTAAATTTATTCAATTAAAGTTAAAGCTTGTTAAGAGCTTGATTTTCTGTTTTAATCAAATAGGATAAATGATTTATAAAGTCAAATAAATAAACCTTTTGCAAGGAATGATTTCTTATATTCAATCTAATTTTACTACTTTTGGGCTCTATTACATCAGTATATTTAATGGCAAAGAAATCAGGAAAGAAAAGGAAAGCTCAGAATGATGGAGTTTCTCGTAATAATTCTCTTAAAAGAAATCATCGAACAGCTTTTCTGCTGAATGATAAAGAAAAAGAGGCGATTGAATCTTATTGTAAAAAAAATAAGATAAAAAATAAATCGAAATTTATGAGAGAAACTCTATTGAGAACGGTAATGGATCATTTTTTAGAAGATTATCCAACGCTATTTGATAAAAAAGATATGGATAAAATTCGTATTTAATTATAGTTTTAATGTTTTGATCCATTCCTGCAATCTGTAGTTGGTCAAATCAGGTTCATTATCTTCATCTAAAGCCAAGCCAACAAAAATATTATCTACAACAGCTAATGATTCTGAAAAATCATATGAGTCAGTTGGCCATTTACCAACAAATTCACACCCTTTTTCTTTTATAAGATCGAAAAGTTTCCCCATGCCATTACAAAAAGTATCTGGATAAGTATATTGATCTCCTAATCCAAATAGAGCTATTTTCTTATTATTTAGGTCTGATTCAACTAATGTATTTACAAAAATCTCAAAATCATCCTGTAAACTTCCTACACCCCATGTAGAAGTTCCTAATATTAAAAAATCTCGATCTTCAATATCTGATCTATCAGCTTTTTCAACGGCTATTAAGTCAGTATTGGGTATTAAATCATGGAGTTTTTCAGCTACAAATCTTGTATTTCCAACTGAAGATCCATAGAAAATTCCTATTTTATTCATAGTTATTATTTTTCATATATGAGTATTAGAAACACTCATATTGTTGGATAGTTCAAAGGTTTATCTTATTTCTTTCGAATTACAAAGATTCCATCTCTAAAAGGGAAAATTACTTTTTCAACACGTTGATCCTCTTTAACCATCTGATTAAACTCTAAAATACCTTGAGTATATAGATCATTGGGATGCACCGGTTCAATAATTTTTCCATCCCATAAGATATTATCTGCTAAAATATATCCACCAGGGTTCAATAAATCAAACACTTGTTTATAGTAGTTTGGGTATTGTCTTTTATCTCCATCCATAAAAATTAAGTCATACTTTTTGTTTAGAGTTGGGATAACATCAACAGCATCACCAAGATGAATTTTTATTTTGTTATTTACGCCTGCTCTATCAAAAAATGATTGAGTAAATGGAATAATTTCATCATCAATTTCAATAGTGTCTATAGTAGTATCATCAGCTGTGCTTTGTGCCATACAGATACTTGAATATCCTGTATATGTTCCAATTTCGAGAATATTTTTGGGTTGAATCATTTGGCATAGCATTTTTAATATTTGGCCTTGCAAATGACCAGATAACATTCTTGGTCTTAATACATGTAAATGAGTTTTTCGGTTAAGTTCATAAAGTATTGGATCTTCAGGATCAATATGGTCAAGTATATAATTTTCTAATTCAATTGATGTGCTAGTCATACAAGTTAATTACAAATAAATAAGTTGTGATAGGTTATCCGGATTAAATGTTTCATTTGCTATTTCAAGTAAATCAGAAGATGTAAGCTGATCGATCTTATGATATACTTCAGTTAAAGAATCTACTTTATTATACAAAAGATGACTCTTTCCGATATTTAACATTAAGTTCTCCTTATTCTCTGATGAAATAGCTATTTGACCTTTTAATTGTCTTTTAGCTTTGTGTAGCTGCATACTCCCTAGTTCTTGATTACGGAGCTTCTTAAGTTCATTAAAAACAATTTTGAGACTTTTTTCAACATTTTTGCGGTCAGTACCCCAATAGATTGAAAATACTCCTGTTCCGTATAATGGTGTGTAAGAGGATTCAATATTATAAGCGATACCTCTTTTTTCGCGAAGACACATATTTAAGCGGCTATTCATACCCGGTCCGCCTAATAAATTATTTAATAAATGCAGACCAAGCCTTTTAGGGTGATTATAATCATAAGCTGTACTGCCGATAATTATGTGACTTTGATAGGTATCTTTATCCGTTTTTATAATTGTAGGTTTAGAAGCAGGAATATCATCACGTTTAACTACTCTTCTGTTTTCAGGAATATCACCAAAATATTTTTCAGCAAGCTTAATGACTTTTTTGAAGCTTTGACTACCAACAGAACAAAACACAATTTGATCAGTATGATAGTTTTTATTTATAAATTTAAGAATATCGCTTTTTGTAAACTTCTTTAATCTTTTTGCTTCACCTAAAATATTTCTTCCAATAGGATGATTTGGATATAAAAGTTCTTCAAAATCATCAAAAATTAATTCAGCAGGAGAATCTTTGTAGGAATTTATTTCATCAATAATTACTTCTTTTTCTTTTTCAAGTTCTTTTTCTGGAAAAATAGAATGAAATGAGATATCCGCAATTAATTCCATTGATCTTTCATAGTCTTCTTTTAAGAAAGAGGCATAAATACATGTTTCCTCTTTAGTTGTATAGGCATTTAATTCACCACCAACATCTTCTAATCTACTCAAAACATGAAAGGCTTTTCTTTTTTTTGTGCCTTTAAAAATAACGTGCTCAATAAAATGAGCCATTCCATGTTCTTCTTCCTCTTCGTCTCTGGAACCGGCATTAATTATAATGCCACAATATCCAACTTCTGATTTTTCAGATTTATGAATAATTCGAATTCCGTTTTTTAATGTATATGTATTAAAATCCATGAAAAATTTATTGGAGTGCAAAAGTACTAAAGAACAACGTATTTCAACAATGATGGTAAAAAAATAATACAGTTTTTTTTGAAATAATTTTGCAGTAAAAAATCTTTGTGTATATTTGCACCGCCTTACAGAAAAAGGGTCATTGTTAAAAGAAACAATGAAGATTAAAAGAATGAAAAAATGAAGGTACCATAGCTCAGTAGGTAGAGCAATGGACTGAAAATCCATGTGTCCCTGGTTCGATCCCAGGTGGTACCACTTTCATAATATTGTATTTGAATACGCCCTCATTAAAGGGTACCATAGCTCAGTAGGTAGAGCAATGGACTGAAAATCCATGTGTCCCTGGTTCGATCCCAGGTGGTACCACTTAAAAAGATCAAAAGATTTATTCTTTTGATCTTTTTTCGTTTTAAGCTATTCCAAATGTTAGTTTGGAATAGAGAAATAAAAGGATGAACCTTTATTAACTTCTGATTCCACCCACATTTGTCCACCTAATATAGTTACCAGTTTTTTACATATGGCTAGTCCAAGGCCGGTACCTTTATTTGTAGAATTATTATGTTTTGCCTGAGTAAAACGGTCAAAAATTTTGGGTAGATGTTGTGCTTCAATACCTATTCCATTGTCCTTTATTTCTAATATTACTTCGTGTTGATATACTTGTATAATGATTTCAACCGTTCCGTTTGAGGTGAATTTTAAACTGTTATTGATTAGATTCGTAAGGATTTGTTGAATTTTTGATCGGTCACTATATATGTTTACGACTTTAATGTTTGGTATGCTCATCAAAATGCTATTGTTGCTCTGTTGTGCCATTGGTGCAAAAGAGCTTTTGACTGTATTTAGTAAATCAATAAGGTTGAATTGTGATTTTGTTACTTCAATTTGACCTGTTTCAATTTTTGAGATTTCCAGAACGTCATTTATAATATCAAGTAATTGCTGGCCACTAGATAAAATAAGGTTTAAATATTCCTCTTTTTGTAGCGGTGTTAGATTTTGATTTTTTAGTAGTTCAGAAAACCCTATAATGCCATTCATTGGAGTTCTGATTTCATGACTCATGTTTGCCAGGAATGAAGACTTTAAACGATCGCTTTCTTTAGCTTTTTCCATAGCAATTTCAAGTTTGTTATTTCTTTCCCTTAATTCATTCTTAGCTTTTTTTCGATCTCTTAAATCTCTAACTATCGCTAGGTAATGATGTTCATCTGGCATTTTGGAATTCATCTCTATAGGAATTGCTTCTCCGTTTTTCCCCATAATATCTCGTTCCAGTATAACCGATTGACCACCATCAACCAAATCAAAACGCATAGGATTTTCCTTTATGGATTCGGGAGTAAATATTTTAGTAATATGTTGGTTGATGATTTCATCTTTAGTAAAACCGGTTATATTTAAAAAGCTTTGATTTGCTTCAATAATTTCTCCTTTATCATTTCCGATTAAAATGCCATCGCCAGCATTTTCAAATATTGTTTTGTATTTGGCCTCACTTGATTTTAGTTTTTTAACTGTATTTTTAAATTCGGTTATATCTCTGATCGATAGTATTTTAACGTGTTTGTTATTGTAAAAATGGCTTTTACTAATAACTTCAGCAAAGAATGAACTTCCATCTTTTCTAACTATTTCAACTTCATATGGTTGTCCGGTTGTATTTTCTAATCTTTGAATAGCAAAATCCCTGAATTGAGGTTTTGTTATGTTGGGAGCATAAAAACCAATAAGTTCATCATGCGAGTAACCCAACATTTGACAACCTTTTGTATTTGCCTCTATGCAGTAACCGTTCTCAATTACAAAAACTCCTTCAAAATTAGTTTCGGATATAGCAATGTATTTTTCTTGAAAAAGCTTAAGTTCTTCGGTTATTTTATTATTGTTGATGTTTTTGTCGTCGGATAATGCTTTCATTTATTTAATTCTTCTTCTTATAAAACCAAACGCAATTTAAAATGTTTAAGTAACGAATTAAAGCTTACTGTTTATTTTTAAAGATTGTTATAATTTATTTGGAGGTTGATAAGTTAATTTAAATTAAGTAAACATCTTAAAGCTTTGTTTTTAGCTTATAATTAGATATTTTTGCGCCTCGATTTAACTTCTTTATTTGTATACAGAATATAAATATATAATAATATAATAGCCATGGATAAGAAAACAATTCTTGTTATTTTGGATGGATGGGGATTTGGTGACAAATCAAAATCAGATGTAATTTCAACAGTAGAAACTCCTTATTGGGATAGCTTAATTGCTAAATATCCTAATACTAAATTAAATGCTTCAGGAGAATATGTAGGTTTACCTGACGGACAGATGGGTAACTCTGAGGTAGGTCACCTAAATATTGGTGCTGGTAGAGTGGTATACCAGGATTTAGTAAAAATTAATCGAGCTTGTGCTGATGGTTCAATTGCTAAAAATCCTGAATTAGAGAAAGCATATAATTATGCAAAAGAAAATAACAAAAAAGTTCACTTGTTAGGATTAATGTCTCAAGGTGGTGTACACAGTTCTCAAGAACATATTCACACATTGTTGAGTGTTGCAAAAGATTATGGTTTAAGTGATGTTTTTGTTCATGCATTTATGGATGGACGTGATACTGATCCTAAGAGCGGTAAAGGTTTTATGACAGATTTGTTAGCTCATATGGATAAATCTGTAGGAAAAGTGGCTACCGTAACAGGTCGTTATTATGCAATGGATAGGGATAAGAGATGGGAACGTGTTAAGATTGCTTACGATGCGATGGTTGCAGGTGTTGGTGAAGAATCTACTACTGATATTTTAGCTGCTATTCAAAAATCATATGATACTGATGTAACAGATGAGTTTATTAAGCCAATTGTACAAGTTGATGCAGAAGGAAACCCTGTTGCAAAAATTGAAGAGGGAGATGTAATCGTATTCTTTAACTTCCGTAACGACAGAGCTAAAGAGTTAACAATTGTATTAACTCAGCAAGATATGCCAGAAGAAGGAATGAAAACAATTCCTTTACATTATTGTACAATGACTCCTTACGATGCTACATTTAAGGGTATGCATATTTTATTCGATAAAGATAATGTACAAAATACGATTGGAGAGGTAGTATCTGAAGCTGGTTTAAAACAATTAAGAATAGCAGAAACTGAAAAATATGCGCACGTAACTTTCTTCTTTTCTGGAGGTCGTGAAGCTGTATTTGAAGGTGAAGATCGTATTTTGGTAAACTCGCCTAAAGTAGCAACTTACGATCTACAACCAGAGATGAGTGCCTATGAAGTGAAAGATAAAGTAATTGCTGAATTAAATAATAAAAAATACGACTTTATTGCATTGAACTTTGCAAATGGCGATATGGTTGGCCACACAGGCGTTTATGAAGCAATTGAAAAAGCTGTAAAAGCTGTGGATGAGTGTGTAGAAGGAGTTATTGAGGCTGCAAAAGCCAATGGATACGAAGCTATTATTATTGCTGACCACGGAAATGCAGATAACGCAGTAAACAGTGATGGTTCTCCAAATACAGCTCACTCATTAAATCCAGTTCCTTTTGTTTGGGTTACTGAGCGTGAAGGTGAAGTTAAAGATGGAGTATTAGCAGATGTAGCACCATCAATTTTAAAATTAATGGGAGTCGCTCAACCTGAAGATATGACAGGAGAGTGCTTGATTGATATAAAATAATAATATAGAATAATTATAATATACTAAGGCAGTGATTCTTTGGGATTGCTGCTTTGTTTATTTCTGAAAGAATTTTATTTGCGGAATGATTCAAATTGATGATAAGATTATAAGTCTTGAACTTTTTCAAGAAAAATTTATTTGTAATATAGCTAAATGCAAAGGTATTTGTTGTGTAGAAGGGGATTCTGGTGCTCCTGTAACTGAGGATGAAGCAAAAGAATTGGAGGAAATCTATCCGAAAATAAAACATTTGTTGTCAGAAGATTCTGTTAAAGTTATTGAAGAAGAAGGGACGTCAGTTATTGATTTTGAAGATGAATTGGTAACACCAATTGTCAATGGGCAAGAGTGTGTTTATACCTATTTTGATTCAAAGGGAACTGTGCATTGTGCTATTGAAATGGCTTGGAAACAAGGTTTGGTAAATTTCAGAAAACCAATTTCCTGTCATTTATATCCCATTAGGACAAAAAAATTAACACAGGGTGAAGCTTTAAATTATGATGTGTGGCCGATTTGTGCTGATGCATGTGTTTTGGGTGAGGAAAAAGGTGTTTCTATTTATCAATTTCTTAAGGAGCCATTAATCAGAAAATATGGTGAAGCTTTTTATCATGAAATGGAAGAATCTGAAAAAATTCTAAGAGAAAGAGGTATGTTGTAATTAACTTGTTTAAAAGTTATTTTATCAACAAAGAATATTTTATTGGAGGCTGTAATTTGAGAATGTCAAATTGCAGCCTTTTTTTGTATATCTACTAGATGTTAAGGTTGTGATATATTTCATAGGATATAACATTAAACCTTTTGTATATTGTATCGTTTAAAAAAAAAGAATATGGAAGGATTAAAAACATATATAAGCGAGAATAAACAACGTTTTTTAAGCGAGCTTTTTGAATTATTAAGAATACCATCGATAAGTAGTATCGAATCTCATAAGTCGGATATGTATCGAGCTGCTGAAAAATGGATAAAAATTTTGTTGGAAGCAGGATCTGATAAGGCAGAGATATATGAAACAGAAGGAAATCCAATTGTTTTTGGTGAAAAAATTATTGATGAGAAGTTGCCTACGATAATGGTTTACGCTCATATGGACGTAATGCCGGTAGATCCTATTGACTTATGGAACTCTGATCCTTTTGAACCTCTTGTTAAGGATGGTAAAATATATGGTAGAGGAGCAGATGATGATAAGGGACAGAGTTTTATGCATGCAAAAGCTTTTGAATTCATGGTGAAAACGAATCAATTACCATGTAACGTCAAGTTTTTAATAGAAGGAGAGGAAGAAGTCGGTTCGGTACACCTTCCAAAATTTTGCGCAGAACATAAAGAAATGCTTGAGAGTGATGTGATTCTTGTTTCTGATACATCTATGATTGCACCAGGTATACCATCGATTACAACAGGACTAAGAGGGTTGGCATATTGGGAAGTAGAAGTAACTGGTCCGAATAGAGATTTACATTCAGGGTTATTTGGAGGAGCTGTAGCAAACCCAATTAATGTTTTGTGTAATATGATTTCGCAAATGACTGATGAAAAAGGTAAAATCACTATGCCTGGATTTTACGACGATGTAATTGAAGTAACGGAAGATGAGCGTAAAAAAATGGCGCAGGCACCTTTTGATGAAGAAGGTTATAAAGCTGCATTAAACGTAAAGGAGTTAAATGGAGAAGATGGATTTACAACAAATGAACGAACAGGAATAAGACCTTCGTTTGATGTTTGTGGAATTTGGGGAGGATACACAGGGGAAGGTGCTAAGACTGTTTTACCATCAAAAGCATTTGCAAAAATATCATCTCGTTTGGTTCCAAATCAGGATCATGAAAAAATAGCAGAGTTATTTAAGCAGTATTTTGAATCCATAGCTCCAGCTAGTGTAAGAGTTAATGTAAAATCTTTACATGGCGGACAAGGTTATGTTTGTCCAATTGAATTACCAGCGTATCAGGCTGCAGAAAAAGCATATGAAAAGGTGTTCAATAGGAAACCTGTGCCTGTAAGAAGTGGCGGTTCTATTCCTATTATATCAACTTTTGAAGAAATTCTTGGAGTTAAATCTATTTTAATGGGTTTTGGATTAGAGTCAGATGCTATACACTCACCCAATGAGAATTTTCCATTGGAGCAGTTTTATACTGGTATTGAAGCTATCCCTTATTTTTATAAATATTTTGCAGAGTCCAATATATAATATATAATACTACTAATATTAGTTGCTTAAGCAGGTTTAATAAATTAAGCCTGCTTTTTTATATAGAGTAAACTGTGATTGCATTTTTACAAATACAGATCATTTACATATCAATAATTGCTTATTTTGAGGTGAGCTGTTATAAATAGTAACAAAGTAAAATAGGTATCTTTTGATTTATAAATAAAAGAATAGATTTACTTTTAATATTTATTCGAATAATTATTTACTTTATTCAAAAAGGTATTTTTTTTCAAAAAAAAGCCTGAAAATATGCAAAAAAATAAAGATTGACTCAGAAAAAAAGGGGTTTTGTTTTTGTTAGGTTAATTTTTATGAAAAAAATCATGAAAACAAAAGGTTTTAATTTAGAATTATTTATTTTTGCTTCGCTAACTCGAAAAAAAAATTAAAATTTTTTATCAATTATGGCAACATTAAGATTTCAAGCATTAAATGAGTTGCTTTCAAGAGCACCAAAAAATGTATGCTTACCTTCGAATAAGGTAACAGATTATTATGGCGAATTAGTATTCAACGCCGAGGCGATGAGACAGTATCTTTCTAAAGATGCTTTTGCTGCAGTAAAAGCTGCAAACGCTAAAGGTGGTACTATTGATCGTAAACAAGCTGATGGTATCGCTTCTGGTATGAAGGCTTGGGCTATTGAAAAAGGAGCTACTCACTACACTCACTGGTTTCAACCATTAACTGATGGAACTGCAGAAAAACATGATGGTTTTATCGATTATGGTGATGATGGTAGTATTATTGAAAACTTCTCTGGTAAGTTATTAGCACAGCAAGAGCCTGATGCTTCTTCTTTCCCATCGGGAGGTATTCGTCAAACTTTTGAAGCTCGTGGTTATACCGCTTGGGATACTTCTTCACCAGCTTTTATTGTTGGAACTACGCTTTGTATTCCTACAGTATTTATTTCATATACAGGTGAAGCATTAGATTATAAAACACCTTTATTAAAAGCACTTTCTGCTGTTGATGAAGCTGCTACTGCTGTATGTCAATATTTTGATAAAAATGTATCAAAAGTACATACCAACATGGGTTGGGAGCAAGAGTATTTCTTAATTGATGAAGCTCTTTATCAAGCTCGTCCAGACCTTGCATTAACTGGTCGTACGTTAATGGGTCACTCTTCTTCTAAAGATCAACAATTAGATGACCACTACTTTGGTTCTATTCCAGAGCGTGTTTCTAAGTTTATGATTGAGTTAGAATTAGAAGCTCACAAATTAGGTATGCCTATTAAAACTCGTCACAATGAGGTTGCTCCTTCTCAGTTTGAGGTTGCTCCAATTTATGAAGAGGCTAACTTAGGTAACGACCATAACCAAATTATTATGGATTTGATGAAGCGTGTAGCACGTCATCATAACTTCCGTATTTTATTTCATGAAAAACCATTTGCTGGAATCAACGGTTCTGGTAAACACAATAACTGGTCTTTAGGAACTGATACTGGTGTAGTATTATATGCTCCGGGAAAAAATCCTAAAGGAAATTTACAGTTCTTAACATTCGTGGTTAACACATTAATGGCTGTATACAAAAATCAGGATTTATTACGTGCATCTATCCTTACTACTTCTAATAGTCACCGTTTAGGTGCTAATGAAGCTCCTCCTGCAATTATTTCTGCTTTCTTAGGAACTGAAGTTTCTGCAATGTTAGATAAAATTGTTGCTGAGGTACCAGATCACAAAATGACTCCTGATGAAAAAACAGCTCTTAAATTAGGTATTGGTCGTATTCCAGAAATTATTCTTGATAACACAGACCGTAACCGTACTTCACCATTTGCATTTACAGGAAACCGTTTTGAGTTCCGTGCTGTAGGTTCTTCAGCTAACGCTGCTGCTTCAACTACTGCTTTAAGTGCTGCAGTTGCTGTTCAATTAAAAGAATTTAAAGTAGAAGTAGATGCTTTAATTGAAAGTGGAGTTAAGAAAGATGAAGCTATCTTCCAGGTTCTTAAGAAATTAATTCTTGCTTGTGAGCCTATCCGTTTTAACGGAGATGGTTACTCAGACGAGTGGAAAGAAGAAGCTGCTAAAAGAGGTTTAACTAACATTACAAGTGTACCTGAGTCATTAGGTAAGTATCTTGAGCCTGCTGCTAAGAAAACTTTAGTTGACGGTGGTATCATGAGTGAAAAAGAACTTGAAGCTCGTGTTGAAGTTGAATTAGAGAAATTTGTTTACAAAATTCAAATTGAGTCCAGAGTTCTAGCTGACCTTGCAATTAATCACATTGTACCAACAGCTGTTGCTTACCAAACAAGATTAATTCAAAATGTTCAAGGATTAAAAGAATTATTCACAGAAGAAGAGTTTAAGACTTTGGCTGGAGCTCGTATTGAATTAATTAGAGAAATCTCTAGTCATACCTCATATATTAAGACTAAGAGAAAAGAAATGATCGAAGCTCGTAAAGAGTGTAATAAAATGGAAGAAGGTTCTGAAAAAGCATTTGCTTATGATCAAAAAGTTCGTCCTTTCTTAGATGATATTCGTTACCACATCGATAAATTAGAATTAATTGTTGATGATGAGTTATGGCCATTGCCAAAATATCGTGAATTATTATTCAACTGCTAGTCTTTAAATACTAGATATTCTCAAGGGATAACCGTTAAGGTTATCCCTTTTTTGTTTTTAATGCTTCAATAACCTTAAAAGTTATGTTGGTTTTATATATTTGAAAAAATCTATAGATTATATATATGAAACGTTTTCTCTATACAAGTATATTTTTAATGTGTTTATCTTCTGGTTTAATTGCTAATAGTGAAATTGATTCGCTTAGGTATTTTTAATAGTTTTTTTATCGGGATTGACATTCTACTATACTATAAGCAGCTAACCTTACACATTCTTTGCAAGTTAATTTTCTGTTTTTTTTCAATTCTTTGCATCGGATGCTTCCTCCATTTTGAATGAATTGAGAATTAACCTTTTTAACTAATGCAGGATCATCAATTAAATAATGAGCAGCGTATAAAGCACCACATATTCCATTTTTAGCTTTACCTCTGCCTTTATCTGCAGCTAAAGCAATTATATCATCACTGACATCATAGTCTGATTGAAAAGTTTTAAAGATGGCCTGCGCACAGTTAAATCCATCCTTACCATGATACAATTGTTCAGCTTTACTTATTTTCATAAATATTAATTCTTTGTTCTTCTAATTTGTTTAAAACTAATCTTTAAAGCCTTTTCAAAATGTCTAACGGACTTAACCTCTTTTGATGTGATTAAGGCCAGAGAATAACCTTTTTTTCCAGCTCGAGCAGTTCGTCCACTTCTATGAGTATAATATTCATCTTTATCAGGTAGTTGGTAATGAATCACAAAAGACAAACCTTCAATATCTATACCTCGTGCAGCTAAATCCGTTGCCACTAAAATTTGCATGTTTCCTTTTTTAAATGAACGCATAATTTTATCACGTTCTATTTGTTTTAAATCTCCCTGAATAGCGTCAGTTTTAATATTCTTAGCATTAAGTTGCTTTGCAAGTGTAGTGGCTGCAACTTTTGTTTTACAAAAAACAATGCCTCTGTTTCCTTTTTCAATTTTAAGTATTTGTAAAAGGATATTCATTTTTTCAGCTTCTTCACATATTAAAAACTGATGGTCGATGTTTTTGTTGACAATACTTTTTTTACTAACCTCTATTCTAATGGCTTTTTTAGAAAGGTGATTATTTACAATTTTCTTGATTCCATCAGGCATGGTTGCTGAAAAAAGCCATTTGTTATCAATTTTTTCTAGATGTTTTAATATTTGATCCAACTCTTTTTTGAATCCCATACTTAACATCTCATCTGCTTCATCTAATATTACTGTTGATACATCTTTTAAGTCAACAGCTTTACGTTGTAATAATTCAATTAATCGTCCTGGTGTAGCAACAATAATATGTGTAGGTCTTCTTAATGCACTTATTTGTTTTTCTATTTGAGCTCCACCAAAAATGGCTTCGGTAAAAATTTTGTCAGAATATTTTGTGAATTTAAATAGTTGTTTTGCAATTTGTTGACCTAATTCACGAGTAGGACATAATATTAAACTTTGTACAACTTTTTTATTAGGATTAATTCTGTGTAATAGAGGTAAACCATAAGCAGCAGTTTTACCTGTGCCAGTTTGTGCCTGAGCAACCAGGTCAGTATTACTTTGCAATAAGGCAGGAATAACCTGTTCTTGTATCTCTGTAGGTTCAACAATATTCATTTCGTTTATTGCTTTACAGAACTTTTTGTCTACTCCTAATTTTTCAAACTGCTTCACGATCTTGTATTTATAAATTTGGTGCAAAAATACTTCTTTTAATGTTGTGTGCTAATTTTTATATAGTTAATGATTAGATAAAATGGGACAAAATTGTAATTGTTAGTTAAAAAAGATAGAGTCGTTCTGAATTAAAAAAAGAATTTTTGGATATAGATATTGCTTATTTTCAGAAACCTATATAAAAAGAAAGCCTGTCTGAGAGTAGACAGGCATGCGGAAACATTCTAAAAAAACTAACCTAAACCTCACACACATTTTGAATGTTCCTATTATTGGGGACCAGGAGAGCGTTTTTATTAATGACAAATTACGACCGTTTTATCACCTTGTCAATGTTTTTTTTCTAACTTCCTGTTATTTTATTATTTTTTAACATTTGTAAACTACTGGAAAATTAATTGGTGATTAATCATATTCATACACTGATGCTTATCATTTAGAATTATATATAGTTGCGATATCTTGTGCTTAAAGATCCAAAGTTTAGAATTCAATAAAAAGCTGTGTTATGCAACAATTAATAGAGTGTGTTCCTAATTTTAGTGAAGGACGCAATATGAATATAATCAATCAGATAACATCTGAAATTGAAAAAATAGATGGGGTTAGTTTGATTGATGTAGATCCGGGTAAAGCCACAAACAGGACGGTGGTAACTATGGTTGGTACTCCTGAAGATGTTATTGAAGCAGCTTTTCAAGCTGTGAAAAAAGCTAAAGAATTAATTGATATGAGAGGTCATAAAGGTGCTCATCCAAGATTTGGAGCTACTGATGTTTGTCCTTTGGTACCAGTATCGAATATTACAATGGAAGAGGTTGTTGTTTATGCTCATAAGCTTGCAGAAAGGATTGGACGAGAATTAAATATTCCGATTTATTGTTACGAGTTTGCAGCAAAAACTTCAAAACGAAAAAATTTAGCTGACTGCAGACAAGGTGAATATGAAGCCTTACAGGATAGAATTACAACAACAGAATGGAAGCCGGACTTTGGACCAGATGTTTGGAATTCTGAAGTTCAAAAAAGTGGTGTAACAGCAGTAGGGGCCAGAAATTTTTTGATTGCGTACAATGTCAATTTAAATACTACAAGTACAAGAAGGGCTAATACTGTTGCGTTTGATATTAGAGAAAGGGGACGTGTTAAAAGAGAAGGAGATAAATTAACCGGAAAAATTGTTAAAGATGACAATGGAAATCCGATAAATGAACCAGGTCTACTAAAAACGGTAAAAGGTATTGGTTGGTATATTGAAGAATATGGTATTGCACAGTTGTCTCTCAATTTAACAGATATATCTGTTACAAGTATGCATAAGGCTTTTGATGTAGCTTGTGAACGAGCAACACATCATGGATTGAGAGTGACCGGTTCTGAATTAGTTGGAGTTGTTCCACTGAAAGCTATGCTAGATGCAGGTAGGTATTTTCTGAAAAAGCAAAATAGATCTACAGGGATTTCCGATAAAGAGATCATTAAAATAGCAGTAAAATCGCTTGGGTTGGATGAATTGTATCCATTTGATCCGGATAAGAAAATCATAGAATATATTCTTGAAAAAGAGTCATCAAAAAGCAAAAAAAAGTTAGTTGACTTATCACTTTCTGATTTTGTATATGAAACAGCTAGTGAATCGCCTGCCCCTGGAGGAGGTTCTGTTTCTGCTTATCTGGGAGCAATAGGTTCTGCATTAGGAACTATGGTAGCGAATTTATCTTCTCATAAAAGAGGTTGGGATCATAGGACAGAAGAGTTTTCGGATTGGGCTGAGAAAGGAAAATATTACCATGATGAACTTCTTAAAATGGTAGATAAAGATACAGAAGCTTTTAATCAGATTATGGAAGCTTTTCAGTTACCTAAGGGATCGGAAGAAGAATTAAATATCCGTAAAGTTGCCATTGAGGAAGCAACCAAAAATGCAATCTTAATTCCGTTTAACACTATGAAATTATGTTATGCGTCAATGGAAGTAATGCAAAAAATGGTTGAAATTGGAAATCCAAATTCAATAACAGATGCTGGTGTTGGCGCAATTAGTGCCAGAGGTGGTGTTTTAGGAGCCTGGCTAAATGTAAAAATTAATGCAAAAGATCTTGAGGATAGAATGTTTGTTGATGAAATATTAACAACAGGGCAGGAAATTGTGGATAAAACACAGGAGTTGGAGCAAATCATTTTTAATAAAATGCCATAATGGTTTAAAAATTAATATATTTATCCGAAAGCATGAAAATAATCTTTTCATGCTTTTTTATTATTTAAAATTTTATCCGACTTTTCAAAAATAGTAATAAAACGAAAGAATGAAAGTTCTAGTATTTTATGTAAATAGTTTTGCCTATGAACCTCAGGTAAAGAATGTAGAAAATGCCCCCGATCCAGGGACCGGTTGTAAGATTGAAGAAGCCATACTTGCTTTTATTCAGGTGGAAAAAGAGGATGAGGAAAGAGATTTAAAGAGTAGAGAAAAAAAACTTGTTAATCACTTAAAGTGGACTGCAAGAAAAAATAATACCAAACGAGTAATATTACATTCTTTTGCCCATTTATCGGAGTCAAAAGCTTCCTTTGATTATACAGTTGATTTATTTAATGCCAGTCAATCACGGCTTGAAAATGCCGAATATGAAGTGTTTCAAACTCCATTTGGATATTTTTTAGATTTAAAAATAGATGCACCTGGTACATCATTAGCAAGAATATGGGCTAGTTTGTAACTAAGATTACTAGCCTTTAATAATAAGCGTTATATTTGTTAAGATTTTATTTTAAGTATGAGAAAGCTTTGGTTAATATGTTTATTGTGTTTGTTGGTTTTAGGCGTTAAAGCTGAATCCTTGGATACTATAAAAATACAGCTAAAGTGGTCCCATCAATTTCAATTTGCAGGTTTCTACGCAGCTCAGGATTTAGGTTATTATAAAGAAGTAGGCCTATTTCCAGACTTTATCGAAGGGAAAGAGAAGGATGATTTTATAAGTATTGTTGAGGAAGGTAAAGCTGATTTTGGTGTTGATTCTCCCAGATTATTAGTTGCAAGAAATGAAGGCCATAAGGTTGTTATTTTGGCTACTGTTTTTCAACATTCTCCTGAAACATTTATTACTCTTCCAAAATATAAAGTAAATACAATCGAAGATTTTAAAAACCGAGAGGTAAGGATATCTTCAGGAAGTTTAACTTCAACAAAGGCTTTGTTATTAAAAATGAACTTTGAAAATAAAGTGCACAAAGTTGCATATGGTGATCGTTTGGAGGGATTGATTAATGGTAAATATGAGGTAATTGATGGGTATGTTACAGATATTCCATATATATTAAGCCAGATGGGTCAATTACCGGTTATTATAAATCCATACACATATGGAGTGGATTTTTATGGCGACTGTATTTATACTTCCGAAAATTTAATAGAACAAGATCCGGAAAAAGTTCAGGCCTTTGTGGATGCCACATTGAAAGGGTGGGCTTATGCCATGAATCATAAAGATGAGATTGTTAGATTGATTCAAAATAAATATAATCCAGAACTTTCCTATGATGTATTGATGTATGAAGCGATGAAAATGGAAGAATTGATTCTTCCAAAATTTGTGGAAATAGGTCATACAAATAAAGAAAGATGGAAGCATATTGCTGATTCTTATGTAAACCTTGGAATGTTAGATCCAGATTATAGTTTGGATGGTTTTTTATTTGAAGATTATAAGGAGCGTAAGTTAGATGGATTATATCTGGTATTAAAGATTCTGGTTTTTGTATTAATTGTAGTATCGATAATAACAGCTTACTTTTCTTTTTTCAATAGAAAGTTGAAAAAAGAGGTTAGGAAAAGGACAAAAGAATTAAGAGAGGCTAATGAAAATTTAAAAGAAAAGAATACCATATTACAACAGCATAATCATCAGATAGAATTGATTAATGAGCAGTTATCTGTTGCCAAAATAAAAGCTGAAGAGAGTGATAAGCTTAAAACTGCATTTATATCTAACATGTCCCATGAGATACGTACACCAATGAATGGTATCATTGGATTTGTAGATATTTTAAGGTATCAGGATTTAACAAATGGAGATGCTGAAAATTATCTTAATTTAATTGAAGATAACTCAAATCAATTGCTTCATATTATTTCTGATCTGATAGATATTTCTCAAATTCAAATAGGGCAACTTAAAATTGAAAAATCAAAAGTATCAATAGAAGAACTTTTTAGGAATTTGTACCAGGTTTTTGATCTTAGAATTAAATCAATTAAAAAGAATAAGATAAATTTTTCTTATAACATTGAACAAGGTGTAAATGATTATATTTACACTGACTACAATAGGATTCGTCAGGTATTGGGTAATTTAATTGAAAATGCAATAAAGTTTACAAATGAAGGAGAAGTAAAGTATTCCGTAGAGTTAAGTGAAGACAGGAAATTCTATAATTTTTATGTTTATGATACAGGTAAGGGAATACCAAAGGATCGATTAAACTTAGTGTTTCAACGATTTTTTAAAGACGAAGAACAATATAGTTTAGATATGGGAGGAACAGGTTTAGGGCTATCCATAGCTAAAAATATTGTAGAACTTTTAGGCGGTAAAATATGGCTCGAAAGCAAGCAAGGAAAGGGTTCTTGCTTCTATTTTTCACACCCTGTATAAAGCACTGGATTTATAGATGATCAATTTGCTCTAATTGATCATCAGAAAGCGATCTTACTTCATTCATCATTTGAGTTATAAAAGTCATCTTTGAAGCATTTTCAAGTACTTCTATTCTATCAAATGCTTTAATCATCTGAGAACCAATCGCAGTAATTCCATGATTCTCCATAATTAAAACTTTGTTTTCAGCAAAAGTATCGCTTACATTTTGGGCTAACTCAGGAGTTCCAATAAGTCCGTATGGAGCAGTTACCGGGTCTTTTATTATCATTCGGGACTCTACTATCAAATGCGCATTAATCGGTATGTCCATGGCAGAAAAAGCAGATGCAAAAATGGTATGACAATGAACTATGGCATTAATAGTAGGGTGATCTTTGTATATTTGAAGATGCATACTTGTTTCTCGACTTGGGTTAATCCATTGGGTGAGATTATTACCTTCTTTGTCTAAAATAACAACGTTCTTTGCTTTAAGGGTTCCTTTATCTATTTCAGATGGAGTAATTAAAAAATGATCACCAACTCTTTTACTGATATTGCCTCCCAAGCTGGTTGTAAGTCCTTTTTTATATAGTCTCCTCATAAAGCGGGCAACCTCTTTTCTTTCCTTTAAATATAGATTTTTTGTTTCCATAACCATATGCTTTAGAAATAAAGCTATAAGTTATTATTTTGTTATGAAAGAAAAAAGCATAAAAAAAGCCACATCATCAGATGCGGCTTATATATTAATGAGTTATTTTCTATTGATTCTTGTAGTCTTTACAGGCATTGTATATGCCTTCAAACAATTCTTTAGCATCAGAAGCTGCCATTGCAGAAAACGCAACCCTTAAAATGTTATTTAGGTTAATAATACCAATGCTGTATTTATTAATTAAGATGTCACGGATAGCCTCTCCATCAAGTCCTTCAGCTAATTGTACACACATAAAGTATCCTGAATTGTAAGGAAGAGCCGTAAAATACTCCTTATATTTATCATCGCTCAATACATCTTTTATAGCCTGATAGCGAGATTTCATGATGATGAATTTGCTGTGCTTCTGATCATTGTAATCAGGAGACTCAAACGCATGAAGTAATAATGACTGACTAAGATTTGATGAATTTGAAATATTACCACGAACAGCTCCTGCTGTTTTCATTTCCAATGCATGATATAATTCTTCAGATCCACCTTTAATTCCATATGTGATAAATCCCACTCTAAATCCCCATACATAATCTTCTTTTGTGGCACCGTCAATTTTAACAGCTAAAACATTTTCATGAATATCTGCCAAATAAGCAAAAATAGACTGTGGTTCAACGCCTTCTTCAAATACTAATCCAAAATAGGCATCATCGGTAATTGCTACTATTTTTTTACCAGCATCAGCAGCATCTTTTATGGCTGCAATAATACTTTTTATTTCATCTGTAGTAGGAGTATATCCTGTTGGATTATTCGGGAAATTTAAAATAACAACCTTTTTTTCACCTTCTGATAAAAGTTGTTCTTTTAATGAGTCAATATCAAACCTGTTGTCTTTAAAAAGGTTGAATTTAGTCAATTTAACACCATAAGCATTGATCAAGGCCAAATTATAATTACCCCAAAATAAATTTGGAACTATAACTTCCTGATCTTGATCCATCCAAAGATATCCAGCCATACTAATACCATGTGTTAAGGCACTGGTTACAATTGGTAAGCTTAATTCTTTAGTTTTTAAGGCAGGATTTTTTTCGTATATCATCTCCTTCCATTTCGCTCTAAGGTCTGGTCGGCCAAAACTAGGAGCATATGGGAATGATAATGATGGATCCAAATCAATTTTAGAGGCAATAGATTCAAGGCGCATAGGTGTACCATCATCTTCAATTGCAGCACCAATGGTAGCGTTTATTTTTGTACCTTTTGCTTCAGCTGTTTGACCTAAAATACCTTTTTTTGGAAAGAAAATGTTTTTCCCTTTCTCACTTAATAAATCATAAACAACCGGATTTTTAGCTAAAATCACCTCGTTTAATTCTTGTGCTTGCGGATTCATCTGTTTTTAAGTTTTCAGTTTAGAATAAATGTTCTAAATAAATTTAAGCATCTTACCTTTGAAAAAGAAAGAATTATTATCCTTATTTATTCATTTCGATTACATGAACGTTTTTCCAATCGTTGTATGTGCTTACAAAATTGCTAAAAAATGATCATTTAATGATGATATAATTTTGTAAAAAAGCCTCTTTTTAATAAAAATGTTAAATATCAAACCTCGAATATTTTTACTTTAAATTCCAAAAGGCTTCAATAATCTTTTTTATGGAACCAGCACTGATGTTATTCCAGTTGATGTTGTTCTTCGTAACAAAAATAATATCAGATATATCGTCCTGAATATGCATGTTATTCCAACCTTTAACTTTACATATAAATGCAATATCAGTAGTGTAAACTGAAAAATTTGAAAATATGTATTCGTTTGGAAAAGAAGTTAAATATTGCATATCAGTAACCTCAAGATTGAGTTCTTCTTTTATCTCACGTTTTAATGCCGCTTCAGCAGATTCCATAGGGTCAACAAATCCACCGGGTAAGTCAAGCATTCCTTTATTAGGATTAAATGCTCTTACAGTGAGTAACAATTCTCCTTTTTCATTTTCAATTAATCCGGCAACAGCAGCTGAGGAATTAATAAAATAATGAAAACCGCAATCCGCACAAAGAAATGATCTGGACCCTTCAAAGTTAAAATGCTCGGATCCACACTTGGGGCAATATTTAAATACATTTTGAGGTTGTGTCATTGTTTTTAGTCTTCAATTTGCAGTCTTCAGCTGTCAGTCTGCAATTGGCTGAAGACTGAGTACTGAAGATTGCGAACTATTTTGTACTATTCCCAAAGACTCGCTGGATATACACCTTTTTCAATCAGTGCATTTAAGCTTTGCTGCACAATGGGTTTATCTTCCTGATAGGTTACGCCAAACCATTTTGCATCGCTACTTAGTACTTTCGTTGATGCTTGTTCAGCTTTAATCATTTTGTCTACTAAAGCATTAAAATAGAATTCAGACTTTAGCTCATTTCCTTTTTCATTTAAGAATGCTAAAAATCCATCCTCAAGCGCTTTGAAAAAAGAATTTTTGAATGCCCAAAAATTCATAGAAACAGGTTCTTTACCTGTAAGTTCAGTTGTTTTATCATCCTCCCAGTAAACTACTTTACCATCAAGATATCCTATTTTAGTTCTTTCAACAATATTTACCAGATTATCATTGGCATCCGTTTCGCATACGCCTCTTGATACAGTTCCGTGCTCAGATAATGTGTTGTCTAATGCGTATCCAACCATACCGTATTCATGATCGTCTTTACTGTTTTCTACAAAATCAACTACAGTTTGATAAGCTTCGCGACCGTAAAAATCATCAGCGTTAATAATCGCAAATGGCCCTTTAATTGCATCTTTTGCCATTAACATAGCATGACCCGTTCCCCAAGGTTTTTCTCTTCCTTCCGGAACCGAGAATCCCTCTGGCAGATTATCCAACTCCTGATAAACATATTCTACTTCAATTTTTCCTGCTAATTTAGGATCAAATCTTTCTTTAAATTGGTCAGCAAAAGATTGACGGATTACGAAAACTACTTTTTCAAATCCAGCTTGTATGGCGTCGTACACAGAGTAATCAATAATTGATTCTCCATTAGGTCCTAATGTATCTAGTTGTTTTAATCCTCCATATCTACTACCCATTCCGGCAGCAAGAACTAATAAAGTTGGTTTCATAATTTTAGTTTAAGCGTTGTATATATTTTATAGTTATTTATTTTTTGATTTATAATCATTTAGTAATCCCTCATATAGCCAGTTAGCTAAGGCTTGACGATTATTTTCCAGAATGAAACGTTGTTGATCTCTATAATTACGAATGTTACCTAATTCAATAAATACAGCAGTAGGGTAGGTTTTTCGTAATAAATAGAGGTTGCGCGAGGATACAATTCCTGAATAACCTCTGGAAGGTTGATGTTTGTTGTATTTCTCATCAAAGATCTTAACTAATTCATTGGCTGTTTTTTCACCTGATTTGCTTTTAGGCGAATGATAAAAGAAAACATCAATGGCCTTTCCTTTGCTTCTGGAATCGACATGAATAATGACACAACGTTGATACGCAGGCTTATTCTTAATATATAGTTGATTAATTACTTTAGTTCGTTGTTTTAACCGGTCAATCTGCTCTAAGGGGATTACTTCCTCATTACAAATTTCATCCTTATCCATTTCTAAATATGACTCATCCCGAATGCCGTCATTCTTATCCTGAATGATCATATTAACTTTAGCTCCATTTTCCTGAAGTTTCTTAGCCAATCGAAGTGTAATATCATAAGCGTATTCATCTTCCGCCAGCGTTTTATCTCCGTATTTTCCTAATGCCCCAGGATCAGGACCTCCATGACCACTTACTAAATGAAACACCGCACCACTCAGGTCGTTGCTTTCAACCTTGAATTTTTCGCGTTCCTTACCGTATAAAGGTTCAAATAAATAGCTTTTAGTTGTGGGTATTTTATATTTAACACCAAGAAGTAACGCATTGTCTTTACCAAATTTTCCTTTATTTAAATCTAAAAATTGTTGGGTAAATTTATCCGGATTCAGATTATTCCTGTTTAAAAAAGCATATAATCCTTCTCCCTTTTGAGGAATTGATGTTTTATAAGGAGTTTCTTCTTGTGCCAGAGCACTTATTATATATAAGCTACACCATAAAAAAAGCACTAACCTTTTTATGTGAATCATACGAATCAAAATTTTCTTTGCTAGGTAATTGTGGCAAAAATAAATGAATTATTGAAGAATAGCATATTTATTACACGAATGCTGCTTTTTTATATGCCTTTTTTAAAAAGAATGATCAATTCATGTTATTATTTAAAAACAAATTCATTTTTTTGTTGTATTACATTATTCGTACACCTTAAACATACTGATAATACAAATATTATGGATTTAAATAATATTGAATTTAACAATATACTAGTTGCATTTGGACTCACATTATTTGCTGGTTTGGCCACAGGTATTGGTAGTGCAATGGCCTTCTTTGCAAAAAAAACAAACACTAAATTCTTATCATTGGCTCTTGGCTTTTCTGCAGGAGTAATGATATATGTTTCGTTTGTTGAAATTTTTATTAAAGCAAAAGATAATCTTGTTGAATCATATGATGAGGTTATGGGAACCTGGATTACTGTAGCTTCATTTTTTGGAGGTATGCTTTTGATTGCTATCATTGATAAGTTTATTCCTTCAGCAGAAAATCCTCATGAAATGGAAAAGATTGAGGATATGACGGAAGAAAAAAGAAAGAAAAGCAGCCACCTGATGCGTATGGGTTTATTTACAGCCTTGGCCATTGGAATACACAATTTTCCGGAAGGATTAGCCACTTTTACTGCTGCTTTAACAGACCCTAATTTAGGTATTGCTATTGCAGTTGCCATTGCCATTCATAATATTCCCGAAGGTATAGCTGTATCTGTTCCGGTTTATTTTGCAACAGGAAGTAGAAGAAAGGCTTTCCGATTAAGTTTTTTATCGGGTTTGGCTGAACCAATTGGAGCTATAGTTGGTTACTTGGTTCTAATGCCTTTTTTATCGCCACCCATGTTTGGGATTATTTTTGCCGGAGTTGCCGGAATTATGGTTTTTATTAGTCTGGATGAATTATTACCTGCAGCACAAAAGTACGGAGAACACCACTTATCTATTTATGGATTGTTTGCCGGAATGGTAGTAATGGCATTAAGTTTATTGATGTTTTTGTAAGTTATGACGAAGAAAGAACGTTTTGAAAATATAATAGAGTGGTTTAAGGTAAACATGCCTATTGCCGAAACAGAATTACATTATTCTAATCCATATGAATTATTAGTGGCTGTAATTTTATCTGCTCAGTGTACTGATAAGAGAGTAAATATGATTACCCCTGATTTGTTTCAACGTTTTCCAACTCCTGATAAATTAGCAGATTCAACTCCAGAAGAGGTTTTCGATTATATCAGATCATGTACATACCCAAATAACAAGAGTAAGCATCTTGTTGGGATGGCTAAAATGTTGGTTAATGACTTTAATAATGTAGTACCTGATGATATAAAAGAACTACAAAAGTTACCAGGTGTAGGACGAAAAACAGCCAACGTAATTGCAAGTGTAGTATTTGAAAAACCTGCAATGGCAGTAGATACTCATGTATTTAGAGTTTCAGAACGAATTGGCTTAACCACAAACTCAAAAACACCTTTAGAAACAGAAAAACAACTGGTTAAATACTTTCCTGAAGAATTACTGCCCATAGCCCATCACTGGTTGATTCTTCATGGGCGATATGTTTGCATTGCCCGTAAACCTAAATGTAACAAGTGTGGCTTGCAGGAGTATTGTAAGTTTTATCAGAAGAATAAAGTTGCATAATATACCAAAGAGCTTATTTTGAGTGCGAAAAGATAAATGTTGTTAGCGAAATATATAATATGTGAGCGAATTGCTGCAATATATGAGCGAAATGGTCAAATTAGTAAGCGAAATAATCAAATTAGTAGGCGAAACGGTCGATTTACAGAGCGAAATAGTCATTATTGTAAAAGTTGAGCATTTCGCTCTGTAAAATGAGTATTTCGCTAATATATATTATAGTTCGCTGGGTAAATTGTAATGTTCGCTATGATATTTACCAATTTAGCTTAGTATAAAGTTGTTTCGCCTTTGATTTATATCTTCATTTTAATTCCAATTCCAAAACTCCAGTTATTAAACTCCATCCCACTTTTGTTTGATGGATTTCCATTGATATAATAGTTCATATCCTTATGTGAAATTGATTCGGATGCATGTTTTCTGAATAAGAAAAATCCTGAACGTTCTTGTAATGTTATAATATGATCAGTTTTTGCAGGTGATATATAATTGGCAGTGAGGTTTAAATACAAAAGGTTGGAAATTTGATAATCAATATCGGCACCAAAGATTACACCATTAATTTTTAATCCGGAATAGGCTTGAATTTTGTCGTTGTTAAACTTTTTTCCTCTAAATTTAAAATTCTTATCAGAGCTAATTATCCCTATACTTTGTACAGTACTCATCCATGAATAGCCAGTTGATAAATTGACAAAAATATTGCGACCAATTGTATTTATTGGAATTCGGTAATTATAATAAAAGCTATTATTTGAAGTATGAAAGGCTTTGCTTAAAGAAAAAAAAGTTTGATAACCGATTCCGTTTCTTTTATTTAATTTATACAGTATCGTCTCTTCAAAATTAAGTGAAGCATTTAATTGATTTATTTCTTTATTAAAAAAAAGGTGTTGGTAATTAAAGTTAATTTTTGACTGTTTTATAGAATTTGCAAAGTACCGTATACCAATAGAAATCTCCATTTTTGTAATTAACTTTTGTATCATTTGTTTGGCTGTAGGCTTGGGGGATGGTGATATAAATAATTCTTTAGTTGTAGCAGTATCAATTTTTATAGCATCGGGAATTGTAGCATAATCTTTCCAATTGCTTTTAGAATAATCTATAGCTTCTATAGTAGGAGTATAGGTAATCGGAACTTGCTGGTTAAAGGGTATCTTATTTACATCATTAATTTGTACTGAGGTTACAACATTTTCAGCTACTAAGTAATAAGTGCTGTCTCTGTGATTGATTTTCTCTCTATAATATGATGACTGGTAATAAAAAATGGAGTCATGGATATTATAATTAACTACCAAATCAAAGTCTTCAGCTTTAATGTCAGTGTGTAGTCCTAAAATATCATTATACCTTTCTTTTAACCAATATTCAGTTGGACTTAATTCCACTTTTAAGTATCCTAAAGTTTTTACATCTATAAAAAGTTTGCCTTTATATTTTAATTTTTTGTCAGTTTTAGGTTTAAAGCTAATTACATATACCTTCCTTTTATTATAATTCTCAACACCAGATAATTCGTATTGATAATTTTTATCCGGCTTTAAATACTCAGTTCTATTTTTAATTAAATCGTCATGGTGTATATCATATACAGCGCCATAATAGGCATAACGAAATTCATTGCTTTGCTTAGGTTTGCTGTACTTTCTGGTTTTAATAATACTTACGGTTCCTTCTGTTTTGCTTTGGTATGAGGATTTATAGGCATTTAATAATACTTCGTTTAGTCTTATATAATCTTTGTCACCATTTTGTAATCCACTTCTGTGGAAAACTTCATACGTTGTTGGCTGTTTCGGATAATTATTAGAAATTTTATTGTAGGCTTTACTCAAGAAACTTCGCAAAGTACTATCTGGCATTATTACAATCTCATTTAATGGAGTTATTGAAGGGGTGAGTATTATATCAGAATTTTCTTTTAATTGATTAAAGCTAATTTCTAAAGATTGATAACCAATACAGCTAAAACAAATTGTATAAATTTTGTCGGTAAGGATCTTTAACTTATATCTTCCATTAACGTCAGATACAGTTCCGTTGTATGTTCCTTTTAAGCTAATATTTACAAAAGGTATGGGTTGTAGTGTTTTGGAGTCTATGATTTTTCCTAAAAAGGATTTGGAATAGGATAATGTTGATATCGTTAATAATAAAATTAAGATAAATATGTTCTTCATGTTTTAGGTTTGATTAAATAGCTAAAATGTTTTGGTTTTGCAATTATAATTAAAAAATCACTAGATGAAGAACATATGTTTGGGTTTAAGTAATAATAAATATTTTGTAGGAAATAAAAAAAGGTCGCCAAACCAGACGACCTTTAATTGTATTTTTATTGGGTTGTTACTAAAATCTGTAACTAACCCCCACAGTTAAATAGCTTACTCCATAACCAGCTTCGGCGTATACTCCAAACTGATCTGCAAAAGCATAACGTATTCCTACAAAAATGTCTGTAATTAAATTGGTTTCATTTTCTTTGTATGTCTGCTTGTCTCCCCAAACATCTGTGTAATCATACTTTACTCGTTCAAAACGTAAACCAGACATAATACCAGCATAAACATCAACAACATCCCAGGCTTTATCACCTGTAATATCTGTCATGTCAAAATGGTAAGATGCTCTTGGTCCAACTAATGAGTATCTGTAATTTCCACCTTGGTAATCAGCTCCGGCAAAAGAAAAAACAGCCCCACCACCAATATGTCCAATACCTACTTTATCAGTAAAGCCGTATTCGTAAAATCCAGAAATAGAAGGAGTTTTAGAGTCTACGGAGTAGTTTGAAATGGCTGGGATCCCAATGCCAATTCCTGCTGTTTGTTCTCCTGCTTTTAAAGTTTGACTAAATCCATTTGTTCCAATGGTTAAAACTAAACCTAATAAGATTAATACTTTTCTCATTGAATTAAAATTTTATTTGTGTTAATTGATTCATATAGTATTTAACGACCAAAAGTATAAAATATTTGAATTATAAAGTATTAAAAATTGTTGGAATGAATTTTTACTTGCCTTAAATCGAATTGTAATTACTAACTTTGCCGAGTTGAACAAATTTTTAAGGAAGATTTTCCAATATAACAAGACACAAAAATATAAGGATTATGTCAGTAGCGATGAATCGCCAAAGAAAGGTGACCACTCATGTGTTGAGCGAGATGAAGCATAACAATGAAAAGATTGCTATGTTAACAGCTTATGATTATTCAATGGCTAAAATTGTAGATCAGGCTGGGATAGATGTGATATTAGTAGGAGATTCGGCATCAAATGTAATGGCAGGATGGGAAACTACTTTACCAATCACATTGGATCAAATGATTTATCATGGAACATCAGTGGTAAGGGCGGTAAACAGAGCATTAGTTGTTGTAGACTTACCATTTGGTACCTATCAGGGTAATTCAAAAGAAGCTTTAACATCAGCCATTAAAATTATGAAAGAAACAGCTGCAGATGCTGTTAAAATTGAAGGTGGCGAAGAGATTATTGAATCTGTAAAGCGTATTCTTTCTGCAGGTATTCCTGTTATGGGGCATTTAGGATTAACCCCACAATCCATTCATAAATTTGGAACATATACAGTTAGAGCAAAGCAGGAAGAGGAAGCACAAAAATTAATTGAAGATGCTCGTTTATTGCAAGAAGCAGGGTGTTTTGGTATTGTATTAGAAAAAATTCCTGCAAAGTTAGCTACTCAAGTAGCTCAGGAATTAACAATTCCTATTATTGGTATTGGTGCAGGTAATGGTGTTGATGGACAGGTTTTAGTAATTCATGATATGTTAGGAATTAATCAGGAGTTTTCACCTAGATTTTTACGAAGATATCATAACCTGTTTGCAGAAATGACTGGTGCAGTTCAAAATTATATTCAAGATGTTAAGGCCGTTGACTTCCCAAGCGAAAGAGAACAGTATTAAATATTAAAACAGTAGGCAGTTAACAGATATCAACCAACAGTATGATGTACTGAAAACTGAATCTGTTTACTGATATTTGTTAATAAATAACCGTTTACTGATAGTTATAATTAAAACTGAAAATGGAAGTATTATACGAGGATAACCACATTATTGCCGTAAATAAAACAAACTCTGAAATTGTTCAGGGAGATAAAACGGGTGATGAAGCATTATGTGATAAGGTAAAGGCTTATGTTAAAAAGAAGTACAATAAACCTGGAGATGTTTATTTAGGTGTTGTACATCGTATTGACAGACCTGTAAGTGGTGTAGTTATATTTGCACGTACAAGTAAAGCAGCTACCCGTTTAAGCAAGATGTTTCAGGATAAAGAAGTAAAAAAAACGTATTGGGCTATTGTTAAAAACTTACCGGAGCATGATGAAGGTAGGTTGGTTCATTACATGATTAAAAATCAGGAAAAAAATAGATCCAAGGCTTTTGATGCACCTAAGAAAAATTCAAAAGAAGCTATTTTAAATTATAAATTGGTTTCTGGTTCTGCAAACTATCATTTGCTTGAAATTGATTTGGAAACAGGTCGCCATCACCAAATACGTTGTCAATTGGCAAAAATCGGATGTCCTATTAGGGGTGATTTAAAGTATGGCGCCCAACGATCACTGAAAGGTGGAGGTATCAATCTTCATGCACGAAAGATTGAGTTCATACATCCGGTAAAGAAAGAACAGATCATTATTACAGCTCCGGTTCCAAAAGAAGAATCTCTTTGGAATGAGTTTGATAATGTAATGTAAAAATATTAGGCTACAGGTTATAACTTGTAGCCTATTTTAGTTCCTCAGCATTAAAATATAGAGGCAATAGGTCAGATACCTTTTCAATAGAGATAATCTTATTTTCTCCATCCATAATTATTTTTATTGGTTTCTTAAAACGAATTTCCGTTTCTATCATTACTTGCCTGCATGCACCACAGGGTGTAATTAACTCCGAAATTTTATTGTGCTTATTTAACGAAGATATAGCCATCTTAATTACGGCTTTATCTGGATATTGAGAGTTGGCCCAAAAAATTGCGGTTCTTTCAGCACACAAACCTGAAGGATAAGCGGCATTTTCTTGATTTGAACCTGTAATGATTTCTCCGTTTTCTAAAAGTAAAGCAACTCCTACCTTAAATTCTGAATATGGAGCATATGCGTTTAAGCAAGCTTCTTTTGCTTTTAGTAAAATGTTTTGTTCATCCAAAGGAAGTTCTTCCAGTTGGTCGTACTGTGTGATTTCAGTCTTTAATTCGAATTTATTCATGAAATGTTTATTTGTTCCAAAATTAGACTTTTGATCGAAAATATCAAGAAAATTAGAAATGATATATTTACAAAGATATCTGATTCCATTTTTTTATATTTGTCTTCAAATAAAAACATCATACCATTATGAAGCGATTAGGCATATCATTAGTACTTTTTATTTTCACTATTCAGTTAATAGCTCAAAATTATTCCAAACAGGATTATATTGAGAAATATTGTGATTTAGCCGTAAAAGAAATGAAAAGAGTTGGTATTCCGGCTAGCATTACTCTGGCTCAGGGAATGTTGGAGTCTGGTAATGGAAACTCTACTTTGGCGAAAAAATCAAACAATCATTTTGGAATAAAATGTCATAATGATTGGGAAGGAAATAGAGTATATCATGATGATGATAGTAAGGGTGAGTGTTTTAGGAAATATAAAACAGTTTATGAATCATATATCGATCATTCTGATTTTTTAGCAACCAAACAGCGATATGCATCGTTATTTTTTCTTAAAACAACCGATTATAAGGGATGGGCTCATGGTTTGAAAAAAGCAGGTTATGCAACAGATCCAAGATATGCAAAAAGGTTAATAAATATTATTGAAGCTAATGATCTGGACAGGTTTGATAGTGGAAAAATAAATATTGCTAGAAATGCCAAGAGTAAATCGGGTTCCTATAAAACTACTGGTAAAAGTGTGGATAACTTTTCAGTGGAAGTTTATGCTTCACATAAATTAGGCGTAAATAATGGGATTAAATATATCACCGTAAAGGAGCAAGATTCGTTTTCAGATATTTGTAGCGAATTTGGATTGAAAGAATGGGAGATTTATGCATATAACGATCTGGATAAAGATGCTAAAATTAATGAGTACAGATATTTATATGTTCAGCCCAAAAGAAAGAAAGCACATAGAAAACACAGTGTTCATCGAGTAAAAACAGGAGAGTCTTTGCATTATATATCACAAAAGTATGGTGTGAAACTAAGTAGATTGTATAAAATCAATCATTTAGATAAAGGTGATAAGATTGAAGAAGGACAATTGATTCAATTAAGAAAGAGTAGAAAAGGATGAAGATGGAGTTCAAACTAACATGTTTACTCCTCCTGGTTGTATTTAATATACAAGGACAAGAATTTTCTTCACAACAAAAAGCCTGGTTATATAAGGTTGTAAAAAAATCAAATTGCTTAAATAGCAATTTGGGTATTTATTTTAATTATTCAGGTACTATTTCTGATGTGTCAGATTTTTATAGTTTTAATAGTAAACTCAAGACTAAATTTGAAGCTCAAATATGGGATTCGATAGAATATCGAATTATTCAACAACCCGAACTATTAAACGTAAATTGGGATGCGATAAGTAAAGTATCCCCTGGTGTTTTAGCTGAAGCAGCCGTAAAGCTAACGCTTTGGGAATTATATTCCGATATAAGAGCCGGATATCAAGAGGATCCTCAGTTCTCTACAAATAAAACAGCTAAATATATCTATAATGAAATGTTCAAGGCTTTGCCGGCAAGCGTAAAGTCTGGGGCTACACTTAAACCAAAATATCAGTCTGTTTTTCTGGATTTGTTAAATCCAAGTTTGAATTTTATTAAGAAACGAGAAGCATTTTCTAAATTCAAAAAAGGCGATGCAAAAACACAGAAACTTTTCTTTGAAAAATGGTATAGCATAGTTAATCAAATTGTAGAAGAGCGCTCCGAGAATTATTTTAATATTCTTTGTGCAAAAAAAATATTTCTTTCCGGAGCATTATTGGCGGTTGGAGAAGGTAGTGGTTCTTCAGGGTTACTCCATGAATATGAAGAAGTGGAGGATGATGAAACAGGAACAGGAACAGGAAAGGGAATCGGTTTGTTTACCTACAAAATGTTGGTTATAAATAATCAGCTTGAACTGGAATCTACAACCGAAACAACAATTTCATTACTACATGATCAACCAACTTTATTGCATCTTTCTCTCTGGGGAATGGATGGGGCAAAAAAGCCTTTAGTAGTTATTGAAAGAGGAGATAAGTCATACTTGCTTTTTGGAGGTGCAGAATTTTCCCCGGATAGGTATTGGAGTAAAGGAACCTCTTACTTTGATTTTCTTGATGAATATAAAAAACGAAAAATAGATCAGTTAATTAAAGATCTCAATAAGGACGGTGGTTTATTGTCTGTTTATGAAAGAGAAAGTGAAATTAGGAATAAAATTCAGGCTCAGATTGAAATCCTTAATTTAGAGATTGACTCTATAAACAAATCAGCAGAGCCAAGTGAAGCTGCAATTCAACAACGTAAAAATAAGAATGAGGTTAACTTGAGTAATCTTATAGCTAAAGAGAATAGATTAATTTCATTGCAAAAGAAGATCAGTTCTGCATATCAGAAAATAGATAAGGCAGAAAAAGAACTGGATCAAAAAAAAGCACTGCTGGGAGAAAATGTACAGGAATGGGTATATAAGGACTCTATTTTTAAATTTGAGGATGGTACCATGTTTAATATGCAGACTCAAGATCTGATCATTATGGAAGATTCATCTGATATAAATAAAGTTAATGTAAGATTATTGGCTGCAAATTATTCTATATACAGTGAAAAGAAAGATGAGGTGCAGTTGTATATTAATATTACAGGAGGTGCAAAATTGCCAGTTGAGGAAACTAACAGGAAAGCTTTAGTTAGAGATACAATTTTGACCAAATATTTCTATTTTAATTCAGATGAATTTAAGTGTGAACATTATTTAGATCAACAAGAAGAAGTTGAACTTCAAAAGTTGGCAATGGATATCAGTAAGGGAAATAAAGAAATCAAACTATCTTTAGTTGCAGGAAGTATCGATACCATAAATCACATAAACCTAGCCAAAGACAAAGTTGATTATCAGTCAAAAAAAGAATTGGATAGATATATTAAATCAAGACGAGTAGAATTAACAATTGTGGCGCAAAATCAAAGTTGTATAATTACTGTCAAGGGATTTACTGATGCTGGGAATACAACGTTATCTAAAGTAGATAGTGAGTTGTTATCCGTTGTTAAAGATTATCATCATACGGACCAGAGTTTAAATCCAGCTTTAAGTATTTTAAGAGTTAAGTCTGTTTTATATAACCTGGAATCTGTTATGGGTTTAGATTTTTCAGAAGCGAAAATTCAGGTTCCTGTTCTTCAAAAAGAAATAAATGTACAACTATTGAAAGAAATAAAATAACAGAGGCTTAGTTTGAACCTTTGCTATATGAACTTATTGAATCATTATTTAACTATTGTAAATATGATAATAAAGTATAGTATATTTATTATTGCTATAAAAATTAAAAAACAAATCCTAATTTCTTATTTTTAGAAATTAGGATTTTATATATTCTATATTCAGAATTTATTCTGCTTTACAATCATTTAAATTTTTAAAACCATTTAGGAATTCTTTGGTCGTCATTCTTTTTTTTCCAGCTAGTTGTAATGTGTTTATTTTTAGGCAACCATTACTACAACCTATGAAAATTAGGTCTTTATCATTGGTTTCTATTTGTCCGGTTATAAGATTTTTATCCTTATCGATTTCAGTTTCAAATATTTTAAGACTTGTCTTTTTGCCGTTGGAATCAATTAATTCTGTCCAGGCAGCAGGGTATGGACTTAATCCTCTTATTTTATTGTAAGTAGTTTCCACATCCTGATTCCAATCTATTTTACAATCTTCTTTAAATATTTTTGGAGCAGGATTTAATACAATATCTTCTTTAATGAAATCCTCTTGTGAAACAGGTTTAATATTATCATTACAAATGTTGTCAACAGTTTCAAGAACTAGTTCAGCACCTAATACCATCATTTTATCATGAACAGAACCTGCATTATCTGTAATTTCGATAGGTAACTTTTTTTGATCGATAATATTTCCAGTATCAATTTGGTGCTTTAAGAAAAAGGTTGTAACACCAGTTTCTTTATCTCCATTAATAACAGCCCAATTTATAGGTGCTGCACCTCGGTATTGAGGTAATAGTGAGCCATGAAGATTGAAAGATCCCATTGAAGGCATATTCCAAACTACTTCAGGAAGCATTCTAAAGGCAACAATAATTTGCAAATCAGCATTTAAGTCTTTTAATTCAGTTAAGAACGCTTCGTTTCTTAATTTTTCAGGTTGTAACACCTTTATACCTGCTTCCTGGGCATAATCTTTTACAGGTGATGTTTTTATTTTTTGTCCTCGGCCCGCAGGTTTATCAGGTACAGTAACAACTCCAACCACATTGTATTCATTTTCAACCAGAGCTTTAAGGCTCTCCACTGCAAACTCAGGAGTTCCCATAAATACAATTCGTAAATCTTCTTTTTTTATCATCTGTAATATTTTCTATTCTAAGTTTCTGTTTCCTTTTTGATGTTTAGGGAAATAAGGGCAATTTTTACAACCATTCCCGCAACAATAACCTCTTTGGGTTAAATACTTTTTTGTCATTACTCTAAAACCCCTGGGATCCATAATAAAATCTATTCCTTCCTTCAGAGGTTCCTGTGGGTAATAATCGTCTATGTAATTCATCCTATTAAATTTGTACAAAGATAAAAAAGACCTATAAATATTTATTTAAAGGTCTTTTATCTTAAACTTAATTTGTGCTTTTATTTTTGCGAAAAATGCTTCATAAACTGTATTCTGAGATATCCTGCAGGATTTACAGAACGAGACTGACTTAACATTCCTTTTATTTGTTTAATATTAGAAAAGTCTTTTTGTTCCATCCAGTTTTTAAGCTCGTTTAGCATTAATTGCATATGGGCAAATCCGTTTTTATATAAAGTGGATGCAACCTGAACTGCGGCAGCTCCTCCCAAAATCATTTTAATTAAAGTATTTCCATCGTGAACTCCTGTTGAAGCTGCCAAGTCACACTCCACTCTTTCAGACATAATTGAAATCCATCTCAAAGGAATAATATAATCGTTTGGAGTACTAAATAAAGGTGCAGGAATAACATCAAAATTATTAATGTCAATATCCGGAGAGTAATAACGATTAAACATTACAATGCCATCCACTCCTGTTCTGGATATTTGAGAAACAATTCCGGCTAAATTTGAAAAATAATTACTGATTTTTACGGAAATAGGAATTGAAACCTCATGCTTAACAGCTTTAATAATATCAAAAAGCACCTTTTCATTTTCAACACATGTGGATTCTGGATCTGATGGTAATATGCTTATGTTTAATTCTAAAGCATCTGCACCAGCTTCTTCTAGAGATTTTGCAAAATAGGGCCAATTATGAGAACTGATACAATTAATACTTGCGATAATTGGAATGCTAACGTTTTTTTTACAGTCATCAATCAATTTTAAATAACTGGTTAATGTGTCTTCTACGTCATAATTTTCATAAAACTCCATCGTTTCAGGATATAGATAATTTTCAGACTGCATTTTATTAAGTTCATGTTCCATTTCGGTAACAATCTCTTCTTCAAAAAGGGATTTTAATACTATTGCACCGGCTCCATTTTTCTCAAGTTCAATAATATCCTGAAGTGAATTTGTTAAACCTGAACTTGATGCAATAATTGGACTATTAAGTTTTAGTCCCATATAGGAGGTTGATAAATCTGGCATAATTGTATATTTGAATTAGATTATTTAACTAACATCCTAAATTATGAATAATTTATTAGATGTAGTATAATATTAATCATCTATTTAAAGCATTTTCAATTCAACTTAATTAAGAATATGAAAAAATATCGTGTCATTGGAGTTATGAGTGGAACCTCGTTAGATGGGTTAGATATAGCTTTGTGTAATATGAAATATGAGGAGAATAATTGGTTATTTGAAATTGAAAAAGCCACCACTGTTGCCTATGAAGAACAATGGAAAAAGAAGTTGGAAAATGCACAAAATTTAAATGCTTCTGAATTTATTCATTTACATAGATTGTATGGTGGCTACATAGGTAAAAAGGTTGCAGAATTTTCTGAGAATATTGGAGATGTAGATTTTGTAGCTTCACATGGACATACTGTTTTTCATAAACCAGAGGAAGACTTAACATTTCAGATTGGTTGTGGTGCATATATTGCAGCAGAAAGTAAAATACCTACCATATCAGATTTTAGAACCCTGGATATTGCATTAGGAGGACAAGGTGCACCATTGGTTCCAATAGGTGATCAATTGTTGTTTTCTGATTATGATGCTTGTATAAATATTGGTGGCTTTGCAAATATTTCATATGATTATCAGGGGGTGCGAAGGGCTTATGATATCTGTCCGGTTAACTTTGTTTTAAATCAATTGGTTCAATCAAAGTTTAATATAGCATATGATCGTGATGGATTGATTGGTAGAAAAGGGTGCTTAGATTTTGATTTGTATATCAAACTAAATGCATTGGATTTTTATAATCAAAATGGCCCCAAATCTCTTGCCCGTGAATGGGTTGAAAAGGAGTTTTGGCCTCTATTACAGCAATCCGATTGTCTGATTGAAAATGTAATTACGACTTGTTATCATCACTTCGCACAACAAATAGCAAATATCCTTAAAACTAATAAATTACAAAATATATTATTTACAGGTGGAGGATCTTATAATCAATTTCTATTGGAATTGATATCTGAGAAAAGTAGTGCAACATTAGTCGTACCAGATCATAAATTGGTTGAATACAAAGAAGCTCTCATCTTTGCTTTTTTGGGAGTATTAAGAATGCAGGAGCAAGTAAATTGTTTGAATAGCGTAACTGGGGCAATCAAAAATAACTCAGGAGGATGTATCTATTTGCCATAAAAAAAAGCTGCCGGATACCGACAGCTTAATTTTGTATATTATTGATTTTCTTTTTTGTTGTATTTGAAGAACTGTAGGTCGTGTCCCATTCGTTCTTTTTTTGTTTGCATATAAAACTGGTTATATTCGTTGGGTTTTACTTCAATAGGCACATTTTCAGTTATTTCAAGTCCGTAACCTTCCAATCCAATTCGCTTTACCGGATTATTAGTCATTAATCTCATCTTTTTAACACCCAGTTCTCTTAGTATTTGAGCTCCAACTCCGTAATCTCTTTCGTCAGCATCAAATCCTAACTCTACATTTGCATCTACAGTATCTAAACCTTCTTCTTGTAGTTTATAGGCTTTAATTTTATTCATTAAGCCAATACCTCTACCTTCCTGGTTCATATAAACAATAACACCTTTGCCTTCATTTTCTATCGTTTGCATGGCTTTATGTAATTGCTCACCACACTCGCATCGTTTTGAATGAAAAATATCACCTGTAGCACATGATGAATGCACTCTTACTAATACAGGTTCGTCTTCACTCCATTCGCCTTTGATTAAAGCCATATGTTCTAATCCATTTGACTTTTGTTTGAAGGGAATAAATTGAAAGTTACCATATTCAGTAGGCATATTTACTTTTACACCTTTAATCACTAAACTTTCTTGTTGTAGTCTGTAGGCAATTAGATCTCTTATAGTTACAATCTTAAGGTTGAATTTTTCTGCAATTTTTACCAACTCAGGTAATCTTGCCATTGAACCATCTTCGTTCATAATTTCAACCAAAACTCCAACAGGAGAAAGACCTGCTAATCTGGCAAAGTCAATGGCAGCTTCAGTGTGGCCAGCTCTTCTTAAAACACCCCTGTCTTTAGCTTTTAAAGGGAAAATATGACCAGGACGGCCTAATTCCTCAGGTGTTGTTTTTTTATCGCATAAGGCTAAAATTGTTTTAGCTCTATCAGAAGTAGAAATACCGGTCGTACAACCATGTCCAATTAAGTCAACAGAAACAGTAAACGGCGTGGCATGCAGAGCAGTGTTTCTTCCAACCATCAATTCCAGGTTTAGTTCATCACATCTCTTTTCAGTTATTGGAGAACAAATTAATCCTCTACCGTGAGTAGCCATGAAGTTTACTTTTTCCGGAGTAATTAACTCACCTGCCGCAATAAAATCACCTTCGTTCTCTCTGTCTTCATCATCAACTACAATAATCAACTCTCCCTTTTTAATAGCTTCTATTGCTTCTTCGATTGTGTTTAATTTATATGATTGGTCGCTCATGACTTATATTAATAAAATCCTGTAATATATTAAATTGGTTGGCAAAGGTAAATAAATAATTTGCCTTCAACAATGAAAAGTTTCAGGTTGAACTTGATCCCAATTATTTCTTCTTATTTCTTTTAAATTTCTTAAATAATTTTTGAAAAAAGATTAGGTAGGCATCCGAATTTAGTATGGCAGAATCAGATGCTGCTTTGTATGTTAAAAATACGCCAATAGGGAATAAAACTACAGAAGATAACCAAATGCCAAAATGTGGAGGCCATACTTCTTTTTTACTAACATTATATCCAAAGGTATCAATAATATAATAAACAATAAAAAATAATACCGATATCACTACAGGCATACCCAATCCTCCTTTTCTGATGATCGCACCAAGAGGTGCGCCAATAAAAAAGAATATTAAACAGGCAATTGATAACGTAAATTTTCGATGCCATTCAATTTTATGCCTTACAATATGGTAATTGACACGACCCATGGAGTTGAGCTGGTCATCAATTTTCGTTTTGGCATCTCTCGATCTACGTATGGCATTACTTAATATCATTACTTTCTTTTCGGCACCAAAGCTTTCAAAAACACTATCAACATTAACAGCTTCGTAAGTTTCAATTTTAGGTTCTTGTATGCTGACAGTACTGTCATTTTTTTGACCTAATTTCGTGCTTTCTTTTTTTCGCTGTATAAAATAGGATTTCTCCATTTGAGGTTTTAGCTTGGCGATATGTTTTTTCCTGATTTCCATTAAGGAATCAGTATCATGACTAATCTGTTCCAGATTTTTCATTTTTCCGTAACTTGAAAAATTGGATTCGTCCATTCTGCTAAATTCCATTCCCTGAAGGGGAATCATAGCAATCTGCTTTTTGAAATGGTCTTCTCTAAACTGAAACCGATCTCTTTTTCTTTTGTGGCCATCATCTGTTTCTTCGTTATATTGCACGCCATCAAATAAAGTAAGCTTCAGATATTTATTGTCTTCTGTAAACTGAAGTTTTCCGGAGTCAGCTATAGTAACATTAGAGTTGCCGGCCATTTCATTCCTGTGGTCATAAATCATAATGTCGTATAGCATTTCGCCATTTTTTGATTTATGATCAATTTTTATACTAAAATTCTCAAGGCCGTCGTAAAATACTTTTTCTTTAATATCAAATTCAGGTCGTGACTGACGAACGGACCACATTAAACTTGTAAACTTTAAATTAGCAACCGGTAGAATATTGTTTGAAAATTTAAAAGCACCAAATGAAATTATTATTGAGAAAATAATAAGTGGAGCCATAATTCGCTGAAGTGAAATACCTGCAGATTTTAAGGCTGTTAGTTCATAGTTTTCTCCGAGATTACCAAAAGACATTAAAGAGGCTAATAAAATAGCCAAAGGTAAAGCCATTGGTATAACCTGAAGTGAAGCATAGAATAGTAATTCTATTAATACAGAAACTTCTAATCCCTTTCCAACTAAATCATCAACATATCTCCATAATATTTGCATTACCAATATAAAGAGTGATATGAAAAAGGTCATGACTAAAGGCCCTAAGTAACTCTTTAATATGAAAATATGTAGTTTCTTCATCTGTGTTTTTTTGTTCTTAATAAGAAAAAAATGTGCCAAAAAAAAGCACTCTAATGTACATTTAGTACATAGTAGAGTGCAAAGTTATATTAATATTTTATTTAAGGAATAATTAAATCGAACCTAAACAATGTTTTAATTGGTCAATTTGTTGATTCCATAACTCAACTGAATCTTCTTTTTCATCTTCCTCCGCAAAATCAATAATCATTAATGCTGTTTCTCCGGTAAGTTCATCAACGTTTATAATGAATTCAAAGTAAGAGTCTTCGTCATCATCATCAAGCCAATGAAATTTTATGGAAGTATTATCTTTTTTATTAAGAAGTTCAGCTTCTTGTTCTGCTCCATCCCATATAAATGTATAAATTTTACCTTTTACATTTACGTCATCAGAAAACCATTCTGAAAGTCCACTTGGAGTAGAAAGCCTGTTGTATAAAATTGAAGGGGAAGTTTTAATAATAAATTCCAGTTCAATTTTCTCTTTAAGATCTGACATCGTGTAAATCTATTAAGTTTTTAATCATAGAATGCGCACAAGATAACATTTTATTTAAGAATTGGAAAATAGCATTCAATAAGTTCAATTAACTAATAAATATTGAGTATGTCAAGTATTATGAACTTCATTTAAAGGTTTAATTAAATGTTAAATATGTGTAAAAGAAAATATTAAATTAAAAATCAGCAAAATTTAGAAATGTAAAACTAACAATGAAATCAGCAATAAACCACCAATAGAATTTGCAAGAAAAAAGATGAATAATGGGTTTGTTTCAAATAAATGTAGCTTTTAAGAAGATAGTAGTTTGAAATTAGGGGTAATAAAAAAGGACAGATAATATTATCTGCCCTTTCCCCTTAATTCAGCTAACTAAATCCAAGTTTTATGAAAAATCCCTGACACAAATATGATAATTAATCTTAGAAATCAAGGAATAATATTGTTAATAAAATTTAAAGAACGTTACATTAAGAAAAATACTATTGACAAACTTATTTTCGTATCATTAAGGCATAAAAAGGATAAATATTTCATATGAATTTTAAACATAAACATTTTTTAAAGTTGGAGGTTATTGTGATTAATATATATGTTGTATGTTTAACATCAGAATATAATAGAGATAGAAATTTAAAATCAACAAAATAATATTATCATGATTGCAAGAAAATCCTTAATAGGTTTGGGACTTTGTGTTTTCTTATTCGGATCTGTTAAAGCTCAGGAAAATTATAAAGATAAAGATACCAAATTAGTTTTTAAAAACAGTCAGGTGCATAAGGTACTTGATGTAGATGTTGATGAGGTAAAGTTTAAGAAAAAGCCTAAGAATATAGTATTACTTATTGGTGATGGTATGGGAGTAGATCATATTTTTTCCGGACTTACAGCTAATAAAGGAAATCTTAATTTACAAAATTTTAAGAGTATAGGTTTTTCTAAAACTCAAAGTTCAGATCATTATGTAACCGATTCTGCTGCCGGAGGAACAGCGTTGGCATGTGGAAAGAAAACCAACAATGGTGCTATTGGTGTAGATGAGAATGGTAATGCTTTAAAAAGTATCCTTGAAATTGCTGAAGATAATGGTTTGGCTACAGGTTTGGTAAGTACGTCTGCCATAACACATGCAACCCCAGCATCATTTATTGCGCATCAACCTAAAAGAACCATGTATGAAGAAATTGCTGCTGATTTTTTAAACTCAGATATTGATGTATTTATTGGAGGTGGTTCTTCTTTTTTTACTGAAAGAAAAGATAATAGAAATCTGGTAAATGAATTAAAGCAAAAAGATTATCAAATATATACAGATCTTGATTCAGCTTCAAATATTACAGAAGGTAAATTAGGCGTGTTAACTGCAACAAAACATAATCCAGAATATACAGAAAGAGGAGATATGTTGTCAAAGGCATCAGATAAAGCTTTGGAAATATTAAGTAAGGATAAGGATGGTTTCTTTTTAATGATTGAAGGTTCGCAAATTGATTGGGGGGCTCATCAAAATAATGTTGCATTCTTAACTGGTGAAATGCTAGACTTTGATATTGTTATTGGCGAAGTTTTAAAGTTTGCTTTAGAAGATAAAGAAACATTGGTTATTGTAACTGCAGATCATGAAACAGGTGGTTTTGCTGTTGTTGGTGGAGATATGACTAAAGGTAAAGTAGAAGGAGGTTTTGTTACTGGACATCATAGTGGTTGTATGGTTCCTGTATTTGCTGTTGGACCAGGAGCTAGTGAATTTGGCGGAATTTATGAGAATACCGAAATATTCGATAAGATGTTGAAGTTATATGGCTTTACGAAGTAGAGATCTGTAAAAATCATAAATATAAAAAAAGGCGACGCATATGCATCGCTTTTTTTATGCTTGTGTTTCTATTCTTTTTTGAATCAGATAGTAAAGTAATAAGCTCATTCCTCCGAATATAAAAATCATTGAAAAGTAGGCTGTGGGTTCTGATAAATTAGAAGATTGCGCCAAGAGGTCACCTATAATAATACCTAAACCTACTCCAACTGACAATATTCCAAATTTTAAGGTGTGGTGAATTGTTGATTTCTTTTCACTTTCTTTAAAAATGCTTGCATCTAATCCTGCAGCAATAAGGGCAGTGCGTTCAATTCGCCTGTTCTTTAAATATATTAAAGCTACTATCATTCCAGGAATGGAACCAAAAATAATGGCGACTACAAAAATAGGTACTAATACTTCTTCCATGATATTTAATTTTTTATTGTTCTGTTTCTATTTATTTAGACACATGTATTTTTAAAGAGGTTACAAAAAAGTGTTAGATTTTTTTCAGCAGTTCAAAATATATTTGAATATTTTTGCAGCATGTTAATTGAAAGTGCAAAGAAGACTTTAAAAGATGTATTTGGTTATAGTGATTTCAGACCATTACAAGGAAAAGTAATAGATGCTGTATTACAAGGGGAAGATTGCTTGGTGTTAATGCCAACAGGAGGTGGAAAGTCAATTTGTTTTCAAATTCCTGCTTTAACTCTCAATGGGGTAGCAATTGTTGTTTCGCCATTAATAGCATTAATGAAAGATCAGGTTGAAGCTCTGAAAGTGAACGGAGTGGAAGCTGAATTTATTAATAGTACGCTGAATGAAGAGGAGCAGGCTGCAATTATTAAAAAAGCACTCAATGGCGATATTAAAATGCTGTATGTTTCGCCTGAAAAAATGAATTCAGAGAGTTTTTACTATACCTTGCTACAGCTTAATATTAGTTTGATTGCTATTGATGAGGCGCACTGTATTTCAAGTTGGGGGCATGATTTTAGACCAGATTACAAACGATTGGGCTATTTAAAAAAGCAGTTTAAAAATATTCCGATTATGGCCCTTACTGCTACTGCCGATCCCTTGACACAAAAAGATATTTTAATTCAGCTAAATATAACTGGGGCTCATGTTTTTAAAGATTCTTTTAGTCGGCCTAATATATACCTTGAAGCTCGTCCAGCCTATAAACGGAAAGAAGTCATTCTTGATTTTATACAACAGCGAGGACAAGAATCAGGAATTGTATATTGTTTGAGTAAAAAGAATACTGAGGATTTATCTCATTATTTAAAAGCAAATGGGATATCATCAGGTTTTTATCATGCAGGAATGAATAGTGATGTACGTGATCGTATTCAGAATGATTTTATTAATGATAGGATAAAAGTGGTTTGTGCGACCATTGCTTTTGGAATGGGTATTGATAAATCTAATGTGCGGTGGGTGATTCATCATAATTTACCTAAGAATATTGAGGGCTATTATCAGGAAATTGGACGTAGCGGACGTGATGGTTTAGCTGCTCATGCGTTATTGTTTTATGGTCAGCAGGATTATAGTATACTGGAATCTTTTAATGAAGAATCTGAACGAAAAGTAATATTAAATGCACGCTTGGAAAGAATGTTACTTTTTGCACAATCGAATCATTGTCGCAGGAGGTTGTTGCTCAATTATTTTGGAGAATGGACTACCGTTAATTGTGGTCAATGCGATAATTGTAAAGGCAAGCAAAGTCTGATTCCAGGAACAGTAATGGCTCAAAAAGCTCTGTCTGCGGTAGCACGGTTATCGGGTAAATTACCTAAAAATATTTTGCCACAAGTTTTGGCTGGACTCAGATCACCTGATGTTTTGGCCGGAGGTTTTCATAACATAAAAACGTTTGGCGCAGGAAAAGAGTTAAGCCTTGTAGATTGGGAGAATGTAATAAATCAATTGATAGGGTTGGGGTATTTAAAGGTTGATTATGAGCAGGGTACTATTTTGGACTTAACACCTTTAAGTAATAAAGTACTTTTTGAAAATGAAGAAGTGATGTTACATCATTTACATCAAAAAATTAAACGAGAACCTAAAATCAAAATTAAAAAACCGAAACCGGCGGTTGCTATTCAAAGGGAAGAAGGCTTATTTGATAGACTACGTCAGTTAAGAAGAAAAATGGCTGTAGAAATGGGAGTGCCCCCATATATTTTGTTCTCGGATGCTACCCTTTCTGAAATGGTTACCTATCGACCAAGAAATGAATGGGAGATGAAAGAAATATCGGGTGTAGGAAATAAAAAATGGGAACAATATGGGCAAGCTTTTGTGGATGAAATAAATGCTTTTTTGCAGCAGAAAAGAACGAAAAAACTTCCTGCATATGAAAATACGTTAAAGTTGTATCAACAAGGTTTGTCACCCGAAATTATTGCCTCCAGAACTGGAGTAAATGTGATTACGGTTTATTCACACCTGGCTACATTGTATGAAAAAGGAGCTGGGATTGACATAGCTCAGTATGTGTTACCTTATGAAAAAAAGAAGATAAAAGATATTTTAACTCAGCATCCACAAATGCAATTACAGCAAATATATGAACTCTCCAATAAGCAAATACCACATCATGTAATAAGGTTGGCAATGACATTAATTAAAGCAGAAATGGGTAATTAGGTTTTTTATATAGAAGTCATAGGATTGATACGATTCATGATATAGTAAAATCCTTTTTTTTACTCAATTAATATCTATATTATGTCGTTTTAGCAATCATTCTGTCTAGTATTAGGATTACACCGATGCCAATAAAAATAATATAGGCTAGGCTTGGGATAAGTGAAAAGCTATTACTAATAGCCTCAAATGTATTACTAAAGGCTTTGAGTGATTCTGAAATATTTAAGGATTCGGCAATGGTAGAACTTTGTTTTGTGGCATTTTTAAAGTCAATTAAATAAACTAATACAGCAGCACCAATAATACTTATTGAAAGCCAAGTTTTATTTTGAGTGTTCAACCATGATTTAGTGGTGACAGGCTGTTTTGTCCATTCCTGAAACACTTTATTCATTGTGTTTTTTGTAAAATCGCCAGTCGGTTTATCAAGTGTAAAATCAGAGAATAAATCTTCCAGTATTCGATCTTTTTCTATATGTTTTTTTCTGTTATTCATCACTTCAGTTTTGTATTAAAGTTTTGGCTTCTCCATTCATGATTACTTGCAGATTGTGATATAATTTTTTTCTGGCTCTATATAGTTTTACTTTTACATTGCTTTCTGTATAATCTGTTAAGTCACAAATTTCATCAATGCTAAGTTCTTGATAATAGTATAATACCAGTAAAAAACCTTCATCTTCATTTAGTTTATTAATAGCAAGTTTCAATATTTTCTTTTTATCTAACCTTTCCAAATAATCTTGTTCGTATGTGCCAAAATTTATATTTCTATCCTCATTTTCATCTGTTGATAACCAATTTTCTTTTCTTATTCTAAGTTTGCTCAGCGCCGTTCTATAAATAATTTGATATAGCCAGGTGCTGAATTTTGATTTCCCTTTAAAAGTGTCTAGCTTTTTATATGCTTTAACAAAGGCATCCTGAGCAACTTCTTCTGCATCTTCTTTATTTTTTGTAATGCTATACGCCAATGTAAATGCCATATTCTGATAGCGATTGACTAAAGAAGCGTATGCAGATATATCTCCTTTCTTTATCTGATTAATTATTTTTTTGTCAGAATAATTCATTTGTTTTATTTGACGTCTGAGATGTACTTCAAGTTACAGTTGAATTAAAAAAATGGCAAAAATTAATTTAAGTAATTTTTTTTGGAAAAAAATGATGTTTATAAAATATTGTTAATTAGGTTTATAGTTCGTTTCTTAAAAAAAAATCAATAAAAATATTGAAAAAATATTTGGTTGTTCGAAACAAATGGCCTACATTTGCAACCGCAAAAACGAAATGAATGTTTTAAAGAAAACAACGTTTAGCAACAAAATGCCGAGGTAGCTCAGCTGGTTAGAGCGCAGGATTCATAATCCTGAGGTCGGCGGTTCAAGCCCGCCTCTCGGTACTGAAAATAAGCCACTTGCAGAAATGTGAGTGGCTTTTGTTTTTTATTGGCTACAAAATTCCCTACACGTCTCTGATTTATTCTTTCTGGAGAGTGATTGTTTATTGCTAAATTATCCTATAATCCAATTCTAAACAATTACTGTAATTTTACTGTAATTTTTTGCTTGTAACTACTTGATTATATGTAGTTAATAATTTTGTGTGAAATCAGCTTTGAGCATAAAAGGTTAAAAAAATGGACCGATATTCTGGAAAATCGAAAAAAAACGATAAATATATTCCGCAAAATCACGTTTTTGGCCAAAAATATTCTAGGTTCTGGTGTTTTTCGTTCTTTTTTTTGACTTTTCTTTGCTATTTCTATGCATAGTCATTGCTATTTCTTTGTATTGTGGTTGTGTTGACTATGCGTATTCTTTGATTGTTTTATGCGTAGGCATTGCTTCTAAGGAACCGAAGTAAGACCATAAATATCCATACATAAACCATAGTAAGTACGGGGTCATATCTTTGTTATACCATAGAAAACCTATAGATACCGTTGATCAATTTTAGGCATGGGATAACTGGCTATTTTAACCTTAAATCATGTAAGAGTAATACCAACTATATTTATAATGCGCTCTATGTTTTGTGTTTTTATTTGATCATCTCCCTAAAATATACTCATAAAATGGGAGAAGGTCTTATTTCAGTGTGGATGCAATTGATTCAAAGTGGAGGAAAGCTGGTTCTAAAGCATTATTTTTATAGTGCAAACAAATAAACATAACCACAAAAAAAACAGCTCATGTCAAAAGTATAAACAAAACAGATCAGATCAAGATTAGCCGCTATTTTTCAAAACTGTCAATGCATTTATCTAAGCCAGAAGCTCGTTGTGTACGAGAAATATCAACTGGTATATTGAAATACGGGAGCGTTTTGGTTAACCAAATAGCAAGCGGTATAAATGATAGTATTGCTTTAAGTCGGTCAACCAAACGGTTTAGGACACAATACAGTAAGGATGGCTTCTTTGCAAAGCTGTTCAAAGGGCACCTGGAAAGTGTAAAAGGCAAGATTAACCACAATGATTACATCTTGCTAGATGGTTTCGACATCCAGAAAAAGTATGCAAAAATGATGGAGAGGATAGATTGGGTCAAAGATGGCGACAAGGGAGGCCTAGGTCTAGGTTATTGGCTAATGAACATTGTTTATTTTAACAAAGATGGGGATTTCACAGCACTTTACAATAAACTGTACAGTTTTGAACATTTTATTTAAAGAAAATTTATCCCAAGCTTGTTGTGTTAATTACATACCATCCAATATACATGAAGAATAATAAGGCGCATTTATATGTTTAATTGGTATTATTTATTCTTCTCATAATACAAAAGAATGCATTCTGTTTGCAATAATTTATAACAATACTCAGGATGAGATTTAATAACCTTTTCTATAGGTAACATTTATGTAACGAATAGAATAAAAACTAATAAAGATAGTATTAATTTCATCATTTTAAGAATGGATATTCTGTTAATATGCAGCAAATCAATGATATAATAGAGGTATCTTAAATTTGAAATCAAATATCCAAAATTAAAAGTAGACCAAATTTCTTGTTTCTATTTTCGTTTGTGAATAATTCCATATTACTTATTTTGTATTTGGAAACCTTCAAACAAAAAAAGTTTAGTGATGAGAAAAAATCTACAGGTTTGCTCAATAATATTTTTCATAATAATAATTGGAATATGCATATTATATACTTCTTGTAATTCCTACTCAGGTAAAACACTCCCTGAACTTAAATCAGATAGTTTAAATGCTCCTTTCGATTTTATTACATATAAATGTAAAACCAGTTTGATTTTTCACCCAAAATCAAAATCGGATAAAGCCGGGATATTGTTAAATAAAGATGAAACCCATCAGTATTATTTGGATTACAGGACATGATCAAAGATTCAATTCATGTTAGTGTAAAAAGAATTGGGGAGGGATGGGCCATAAGTACTGTCATCTATTGAAGTTGCGAAGTCCTATTATACCGTTAAGTTAAAAGTAATGTCAAGTGGTAAAGAGTTTAGCATTTATTATGCCATTGATGAAAAATGGAATATGCTAGCGTCTGAAGTTGATGCTTACTACTTAACGGCTTCTCATGCGTATGGATTTATTGGAACTACTGTTGGTCTTTATTCCAAAAATAAAAATTTCTAAGGATTTATAAACAGATATCTATTCCTAACTCAAAAATAGATGTCTTAAAGTTTTAAGCGTTAAATATTAATTAAAAATCTAAATTTATGATTGAAAAATTAACTATTAGGAGTTTACAAAATAGTAAACTTCTCTTTTACATTCTCAAAAGAGCCTATCATGAAGATATTGGTTTTCAGAATTGGACAATTAATAACATTTCTAACTGAGTTAAATACTCATATGATATTTTAATTATTGAGAATAAAATGAGAAATCCTAATAATTTATTAAGCAAAAAACTATCCTTATTTTATAAATGTAGGATAATGATGACAAAAGTTATTTTACTGATGGCTTTTGTAATGCTTGCGTCTTCGGCCTTTGCTCAGGGCACAAGAACTGTAAACGGCATTGTATTAGATGAACAAGATAATCCTATAGTTGGAGCTACAGTTGTTGTAGAAGGAACAACTATAGGTATTATTACTGATTTTAATGGAGAGTTTTCATTAAATGTTCCTCAGGATGCTACTACTTTATCCGTTTCTTTCATTGGAATGCAAACTCAAAAAATTGAGCTTGCAAATATAACTACGTTTAATATAGTTCTGGTTTCAGAAACAGAATTATTAGATGATGTTGTTGTTGTTGGGTATGGACAACAGAAAAAAGAAAGTGTAGTAGGTGCAATTACTCAAACAACTGGTGAAGTGCTTGAACGAAGTGCTGGTGTAAGTAATGTTGGAGCAGCTTTAACCGGAAATTTACCAGGTGTTACCACAATGGCCAGCTCAGGTATGCCTGGAGAAGAAGAGCCTCAAATTATAATTCGTTCAGCGAGTTCCTGGAATAATAGTGAACCACTGGTTTTGGTTGATGGAATTCAACGTCCTATGGGATCTGTAGATGTTTCTTCGGTAGAATCTATTTCGGTACTAAAAGATGCCTCTGCAACTGCTGTTTTTGGTGTTCAGGGTGCTAATGGTGTTATTTTGATAACAACTAAACGTGGTAAAGAGGGAAGTGCTAAGATTAGTGTTTCAGCTAGTTCAACGATGAAAGTTCCTTCAAAATTACCGAATAAACTAGATTCATATGATGCGTTGAGGGCCAGAAATCTTGCAATAGAACATGAACTGGGAGTGAGTCCTGATGCTTGGGATTATGTTAGATCACAAGAATTTATAGATAACTATCGTAATCAAACTACTCAGGAACAAAAAGAACGTTATCCAAATGTGGATTGGCAAGATGCGTTATTTAAAGATTATGCAATGGCATATAATGCTAATTTAAATATTTCAGGAGGTACAAAATTTGTGAAATATTTTGCTGCTGCTGACTATGCTCATGAAGGTGATTTATTCAAAATTTATGACAGTGGAAGAGGTTATAAAGGAGGATATGGTTATGATCGATTAAATGTTCGTAGTAATCTTGATTTTCAAATTACAAAGTCTACTTTGTTAAAAGTTAACTTATCGGGATCTACCGGTTTTAAGAAAACACCATGGAGCCAAAGTTCAGATGAGTGGGCAACCGCTCAACGATGGGCAGGTGCATATCGTATTGCTCCAGATGTTTATTTGCCGCATTATGAGGATGGATCTTGGGGGTATTATCCTGCTGTATCTAATGTTAGTAACTCAGCTGAGAACATGGCAATATCAGGTAAGGAATTAACTACTTTAACCAGAATAAATACAGATTTTGTTCTTGAACAGAAACTGGATTTCCTATTGAAAGGACTTAGTGTTAGAGGTACTATCTCATGGGATAATAATTTTGTGGAATATAAAAGAGGTGTTAGCGATTTAAATAACGCCCCACAACGAAAATATATTGATCCACTAACAGGTGTAGTTACCTATGAATCTGCCTATGATGCCAATAATAATTTTGATTTTGCAGAATCTGTTCTGTGGAGAACTGAAGGCGGTGAAGTGAATGAAGACAAAACAGAACGTAATTTAGATTATCAAGCACAGCTTAATTGGGCTCGAAATATAGGAAATCATCATGTTACAGCTATGGGATTGTTTGGTCGTAAAGAACAGGCTATTGGTAATATGATTCCAATTTATCGTGAAGACTGGGTTTTTAGGACAACTTATGATTTTATGTCTAAGTATTTCATTGAATATAATGGAGCTTATAATGGTTCTGAAAAATTTGGTGCTGATTATCGATTTGGGTTCTTTAATTCAGGAGCAATTGGTTGGATGATTTCAGAAGAATCTTTTATGAAAAATATTAGTTTTCTGGATATGCTAAAAGTAAGAGCTTCTTATGGAGAAATAGGTGATGATGTAGGAGATAGATTTATGTATATGAGTACATGGGCTTATGATGAAAGTAAATCTACTCAAATGGATATTCAAAGGAATTCAAGTTCTTTCTCGTGGTATCGTGAAGTAGGAATAGGTAATCCTAATGTATCTTGGGAAACTGTGAAAAAGATTAATATAGGAGTGGATTATGCTTTACTTGGAGGATTATTTGCTGGTAATTTTGAATATTTTCATGATACCCGTTCTGATATATTAATAAATGGTGATGATCGTGCTGTACCGGTATATTTTGGAGCTAAACCTCCTACTGCTAATTATGGAGGGGTTAAAACTAAAGGATATGAATTTGAGTTAAGAATCAATAAAGTTCTAAATAATGGTATACGTTTATGGGCCAATATGAACATGACTCATGCTGAAAATGAAATTACTGAACGTGATGATCCAGAACTTCTTCCGGATTACCAAAAATTAGCAGGTTATAGTATTGATCAAACAAGATTGTATGTGGATAATGGTTACATAAATAATTATGATCAGTTGTATGGTAGCCCAATGTTTAATGCTACTGATAATCAAAGATTGCCAGGTGACTATTATATCACAGATTTTAATGGAGATGGTATTATTGATTCTAACGATAGAGTACCTTATGGTTTCTCAAATATTCCATTAAATACATATAATGCAACACTAGGATTTGAGTGGAAGGGCTTAAGTGCTTTTGTTCAATTCTATGGTGTAAATAACGTATCACGATCTGTACCATTAACTTCTTTTGGTGGTAGTTTAAATACGGTTTATGATATGGGATCCTGGTGGAATAAAGATGATATGAATGCTGATGTTACAGTTCCTCGTTATATGTCTACTCCCAATAGTCAATATAGTCAAGGTTCACAGTATTTATACGATGGATCTTATATACGATTAAAGAATGCAGAAATTGCCTATACTTTTGGCCGTGATAAGCTAAGAAAAATTGGTTTAACAAGTATGAAAGTATATATCAATGGTAACAATCTATGGGTTAAGTCTGATATGCCTGATGATCGTGAATCAAATTTTGCAGGAGGTGGTCATTTGGGAGCTTATCCAACGATGAAGCGTTATTGTTTAGGAGTTAGATTTACATTATAAAAGATAATACAATGAGAAACATATATAAAACTCTTCTGTGTAGCGGTGTACTTTTCTTCTTTTTGGGATTGTACAGTTGTGAGGATTATCTTGATCGGAATCCGGAATCAATTGTTTCAGAGGAAGTAGCATTTAAAAATTTTCAAAATTTTCAAGGATTTATAGAAGAAATCTATAATTGTATTCCTAATAAAGGGAATTATTATTGGGTACCATCCTGGAATTGGGGAGAAGGTGAAATTTTCAATATTAATTCAGATGCCAATAATATGTTAGGACATCAGTTTGATTTAGGAAACTTTTGGTCTTGGCAAAATAATAGTAATAGTTGGTTGGATGCAGACAGATCAGATCCAACATCTGATGATCGCTTTAATCATAGATTATGGACTGATGCGTGGTATTGTATTAGGAAAGCTAATCTGGGTTTGGAAAACATGGATCTATTAATTCAGGCAACTGATGAAGAACGTGATCTAATTAGAGGTCAACTGTACTTTTTTAGGGCATGGTTTCATTTTGAAATGATGCAATGGTTTGGAGGATTACCTTATATAGACAGAGTTTTGTCAGCAAATGAAACACTTCGGATGCCACGTCTTACTTTCCAGGAATGTGCAGATAAAGCTGCAGCAGATTTTGAAATGGCAGCTTCATTATTACCAATAGATTGGGATAATACATCTGTAGGTAAATATTATACCGAAGGACACAATGAATTTCGCATTAATAAAATAATGGCTCTGGGTTATTTAGGAAAAACATACCTATGGGCTGGTAGTCCATTGATGAAAAATGGTGCCCAAACAGGAGGTGCAAATGCCTATAACTATGATGCAATTTATTGTGCAAAATCAGCAGATGCATTTGGTCAGTTATTAGAGCTTGTTGAAAGTGGACAAACGCAATATGAATTGGCTAAATTTGAGTTTACAGACATCTACAACCATGAAAGTGATGCGGAGGATTTTTATACTGAGATATTTTATACCAAAGGCCAGAGTTTTAGAATGCCAGGTGCAAAAGAAGCTATATTCAGAGGACCTGCAAATACACAGGATGGATCAGGCTGGCAGTTTCTAAAAACATGGGGACCTAAAGTCAAAGATATAGTTCCGGATGATAAAATCATACATCAACCTACAGCTAACTATGTAAATTATTACGGTATGGCTAATGGTTTACCGCTGGATGATCCTAATTCAGGTTTTGACCCAAATCATCCATTTCAAAATAGAGATCCTCGTTTTTACCATGATATTATTGTGGATGGATTTAAATATGTAAATGGATCTATGAGTAGTGAAGACGAAGTTTTAAGGTATTGCTCTTTGTATTCAGATGGTATTATGAGAGATAAAACGTTAGGTAGTAGAACGGGTTATTTTATGCAGAAGTTTGCTCCACATACATGTAATAAGTACGATCAGGATTATACATGGGGAAGTGGTATTCAGATTTATATCCCTTATATACGTTTGGCAGATATTTACTTAATGTATGCAGAAGCATGTGCCGCAGTTGGAGGAGCAGGGGCTTCATCATCAACGTATGAATTAACTGCAGAACAGGCCATCAATACACTAAGAGACCGCTGTGGTGCGGGACATGTTGATGTAAGTTATACTGCGGATAATATACAGTTTATTGATGAGGTGAGACGAGAAAGAGCGGTTGAATTATCTGGTGAAGGATTCCGTTTTAATGATTTACAGCGCTGGTTATTGCTCACTGAATATCCTTATAATATCAAAACTGCTCAAGAATTTGACCGGGTAGAAACATCTGATTGGTATGCAGAAAATGATTGTAAAGATGCTGAGGTAAGAAACTTCCGTGAAGAAATTATCTTAGCTCGTGAGTTTGGTGTTAAGCATTATTGGTTACCCTTAAAAATCTCAGATGTTTCAATCTATCCTGAGTTTAATCAAAATCCAGGATGGTAATTCAATCTTAGTAAAGATTTTATGAATTTAAATGAATAAGAAATGAAATATATACATATAAGATTCATTTTTCTGGCATTATCTGTTTTGCTTTCTATTTCTATAGTTAAAGCCCAGAGTCTTTTGGAAAATGAACCTGATTCGTTAAAAAAAGCAAATGATTCACAAGTTCATGTGGCCTTTAAAAAGGTAGCTAAAAGCGACCTGTTAGGAGGTGTTTCTGTTGTTGATTTTGAAAAAATAACGAAGGTAAATTATAGTACATACAGTCTTGATAATATGCAAGGCTTTGCTGGTGGGTTTACTGGTAATTCCTTATGGGGTATGGGCGATTATTTAGTCTTGGTTGATGGTATACCACGCGATGCCAATAATGTTTTGCCTACTGAAATTGATCAAATATCCTTTTTAAAAGGAGCGTCTGCGGTTTTATTATATGGTAGTAGAGCAGCCAATGGTGTTATTTATATTACCACTAAAAGAGGTAAAACCGAGGACCTAAATGTTTCGGTAAGAGCAAATACAGGTTGGCATGTTGCTAAAAGCTTTCCTAAATATTTGGGTTCAGCAGAATATATGACTCTTTATAATGAAGCTTTATCTAATGATGGTTTAGATGCAATGTATACAAATGAAGATATCTATAATTATGGATCAGGTATTAATCCTTATAGATATTCAAATGTTGATTTTTACTCGTCTGATTATTTAAGAAAAGCATACAATAGAACTGATGTAACAACAGAAATAAGCGGAGGAAACGACAAAGCTCAGTTTTATTCTAATATAGGGTATTTTTCTCAAGGAGATTTGTTGAATTTTGGCGAAGGCAAAAACAATAATACCAACAGATTAAATGTTCGTGGTAATGTTGATCTCAAGATAAACGAGTTTGTAAAGGCTTATGTAAATGCAAACGCTACCTTTTATAATTCACAAAAACCAAATGTTACAGATAGTGATTATGGTGATGATTATTGGAGCTATGCTGAAACTTTGAGACCCAATCGTATCACTCCATTAATACCTGTTTCATATATTGGAACTAATGATGTGAGTTCACTGAATTATTTAGATGGCGGAAGGATAATTAATGGTAAATACTTTTTATCGGGTACCACTGCAGATCAAACAAACGTATTTGCGGATTATTATGCAGCAGGTAAAAGTAAGTTTACGAGCAGGCAGTTTCAATTTGATACAGGAGTTGATTTCAACCTTACAAAGGTATTAAGTGGATTATCTTTTCATACTCAATTTGCAGTAGATTATTCTACATCGTATAATACATCGTATAATAACAACTATGCTACATATACAGCAAATTGGAATAATTATAATGGGATTGATAATGTATCATTAACACAAAAGCATGGTAATGATGAAAAGTCTGGAGTACAAGTTGTGTCAGGAAGTTCAAGTCGACAAACTTATTTGTTTTCAGGTTGGTTTGAGTATGAGAAATCTGTAAATGATTTGCATAATTTTTCTTCAATGCTTGTTTTAACAGGATGGCAAAGAAAACAATCTACAGAATACCACGCCAATAGTAATGCCAATTTAGGATTACAGTTTGGATATAACTTTAACAAAAAGTACTATTTAGACCTGGGAGCAGCATTAAATCATTCTGCAAAATTACCTGACGACAATAGAAATGCGTTATCACCTTCAGCCTCTGTGGCATGGCGAATTAGTAAGGAAGATTTTATGGCCAACTCATCATTTATTGATGACCTTAAGTTAAGCGTATCTGCTAGTATTTTGCATTCCGATTTGGATATTGAAGATTATTATATGTATGCGGCTAATTATACTTCATCTGAAGGTGCTTGGTGGGGGTGGCAAGATGGGATATCAGAAAGATCAACCAATGCAGTTAAAGGTCCTAATGAAGAATTAACTTATGTAAAACGTAAAGAAGTATCAGTAAACCTTACCGCATCTTTATTTCGTAATTTGATTGATATAAATACTTCATTTTATATGAATTCTACAGAAGGAGGATTAACTGAACCTGTAAATCTTTTTCCGAGTTATTTTTCCACTTATTATCCTGAAGCATCTTTTAATCCTTTGGTTTTTAATTATAATAATGATAAACGTACCGGTTTTGATTTTGGAATTAATGTAAATAAGAATTTTGGAGATGTTGACTTGTCTTTAGGTTTGTTAGGAACTTACTATACTACAGAGGCCACTCAACGAGATGAGCGTAATGAGTGGGAATATCAAAATCGCGAAGGTAAGGCTGTAGATGGTATTTGGGGATTAGAGAGTCTAGGTTTATTTCAGAGTGAAGAGGATATTGCAAGTTCGCCTGAACAAAACTTTGGTGGTAGTGTAAAACCTGGAGATATCAAATACAAAGATCGAAATGGAGATGGAAGTATTGATACTCAGGATCAGGTTTTTCTTGCTAAGGCAGGGTGGTCTGGAGCTCCATTTACAGCAGGAGTTAATTTAACTGTTAAGTGGAAAAATCTTTCCTTATTTGCATTGGGAACAGGACGTTTTGGGGCTTATGCAATGAAAAATAACTCTTATTATTGGATATCTGGTAATGATAAATATTCAGAAGTTGTAAGAGATAGATGGACAGAAGCTACTGCAGCAACTGCAACTTTCCCTCGATTGACAACAGAATCAGGTACAAATAATTTCCGTAATTCTGATTACTGGTTGTACAAAACAGATCATTTTAGTCTGGCGAAACTCCAGATTACTTATGATATACCCAAAAGCTTATTAAGCAACTTTATATTTAAGGATTTTTCAGCTTATGTAAGTGGTTCAAACTTATTAACACTGTCTAAGGAACGTGAAATTCTGGAAATGAATGTTGGTAAGGCGCCTCAAACACGTTTCTTTAATTTGGGTATAAAGGCAGTATTCTAAAAGAATAAGCAGTAATTAAAAAATTAGTTATGAAAAATATTTTTAAATTATTGGTTCTTATGCTTGTGTTAGCATCTTGTGATGATATGCTGGATCCAGCATTGGAGAACATTCGCAATATAGATGCAATGTATAAAGAACCAAATTTCGCTAATGGAGTTTTGGCAAATGCTTATATTTTGTTGCCATATTCTTCAAATCCTAATAATGAAGTGGCTACGGATAACGCTGTTACCAATGATATTAGTAATGATTATCTTGAAATGGCTACAGGATCATGGAGTGCTGATGATAATCCAACGTCACAATGGGATAACAGACAAAATGCCATTCAATATATTAATTTGTTCCTGGAAAGAACAGATAGAGTTATCTGGAGTCATCAAGAATTAGTAAATACCATGTTTAATGATAGGTATAAAGGAGAGGCATATGCTTTACGTGCTTTGAATATGTATTACTTATTGTTAGCTCATGGAGGATGGACTGATGATGGAAGATTATTGGGAACTACAATCAGAAAAGAGTCGGAAAGTGTTGAGTCGGACTTAAATAAACCAAGAGATACATTTCAGGATTGTGTGGATCAAATATTTGCAGATTTGGATATGGCTATTTCACTTTTGCCCTTAGATTATGGTAATATTATAGTTAATTCAGAAATACCTGCTAAATATGCATCAATGGGTGTTACTAATGTAGGAGATTATAATCGAGCAAATGGTAATAGTGCAAAAGGTAGAATAAGTGGGCGTATTGCTCAAGCCATTAAAGCTCAGGTTGCATTATTAGCAGCAAGTCCAGCCTATCAAAATGGCACAAATGTATCGTACGAAGACGCAGCCAATCATGCCGCAATAGTATTGAATCATATTGGAGGTCCCAGTGGATTAGATATGACTGGAGGAACATGGTATACTAATGATGATATTGATAATTTAGGTGCTGGAGTTACTCCTGCAGAAGTACTTTGGAGAAGTAATATATCATTAAATAATGATTTAGAGAAAGATAATTTTCCTCCATCATTATATGGTAAAGGAAGAATTAATCCAACTCAAAATTTAGTGGATGCTTTTCCAATGATTACTGGTTATCCTATTAGTGATGGTAATAGTGATTTTGATGCAGCAAATCCTTATGAAAACAGAGACCCTAGATTACAGCAATATATTGTAGTAAATGAGAGTACTCAAGGGCCGTTAGATGAAGTTGTAATTACAGGAATTTATGGTGATAATACCGATGGTATCAATAAAGATAATGGTTATTCAACTCGTACCGGGTATTATTTAAGAAAATTGTTGCGATCTGATTGTAATCCAGACCCAAGTGTAGATAACAAGCAAAATCATTATACTGCACGCATTAGGTATACCGAAATTTTCCTTGATTACGCAGAAGCTGCAAACGAAGCCTGGGGACCAACTGGTTCTGGAGGAAATACCTATTCTGCTTATGATGTGATTAAAGCAATTCGGGAGCGTGCAGGTATTGAAAGCGAAGATCTATACCTTGAGTCTGTTAAAGGAAATAAGGAAGCGATGAGAGCATTAATTCGCAATGAAAGGCGTATTGAGCTTTGCTTTGAAAATCATCGTTTTTGGGATTTACGTCGTTGGAGTGTTAGCCAGAACAAGTTAAATGAAACAGCTATAGGAGTTGAGATAAACAAGATTGATGGCTTATTTAGTTATACTACTGTTGATGTAGAGGACAGGGATTATAAAGAATATATGTATCATGGTCCTATTCCTTATAATGAGACACTAAAGTGGAGTGAGTTAGAACAGAATGCCGGATGGTAATTTTGAGTTTTAATATATAAAATTGAAGTAATGAAACAATTTAGAGTTTTATTAATAATAACAGCTGTATTTATTGGGTTGTATACCACTTCTTGTGAAAACAAAGATATTGAATTTCCGAATTTTGATTACAGCACAGTGTATTTCGCCTATCAATATCCGGTAAGAACAATTGTTCTTGGAGAAGATATTGTAGATAATTCATTGGATAATGAGCATAAGTGTATGATTTATGCAACAATTGGTGGAGTTTATTCTAATGGTAAAAACATAGAAATATCTTATCAGGTAAATAATTCATTATGTAATAATTTATTTTATGAGAATGGTTCTGCAGTAGAGGCAATGCCTCAAAATTATTACTCATTAGCAACAAATAGTATCTCTTTAGAAAAGAGTATGCAAGGAGGGGTTGAAGTACAGTTATTAGATGCATTTTTTGCTGATCCCAAAGCGTTGTCAAATACATATGTAATTCCTTTGGAAATGACAAGTGTAGTTAATGCAGATTCTATTTTATCAGGAGAGGCAAAAGTGGATAATCCTGTAAAATGTAATCTATCTGACTGGGATGTTTTGCCAAAAGATTATGTGTTATACTGTGTTAAGTTTATTAATCCATATCATGCGAATTACTTACGTAGAGGTGAGGATATAATTACAGAAAATGGTGAAACGTTAAGGGTTGAGCGTAGCGAAGAATGGGTTGAAAATGATGAGGTTGTATCTTTATCAACAACTTCATTGAATAGTGTGGACTTTCCTGTTACTGTTGTAAATGAAAGTGGTAATAATGAAACTTGTGTTTTAACACTAACTTTTGATGATAACAATGCATGTACCGTTTCTTCTTCATCTGTAGGCTTTTCAGTTACAGGAACAGGAAGCTATGTTGTAGATGGAGAGAAGAAGAGTTGGGGAGACCAGGATCGTAGCGCTATTTACCTTGATTATACAATAGAAATGATAGGTAAAAAATATGAGACTACTGATATTCTTGTTTATAGAGATAGGGGTGTTCATTTAGAAACTTTTTCTCCGGCATATAACGCAGAATAAATATTTTAACCTATGCTGATTATGAAAAGGGTGTTGATATCATTTTTAGTAAAAAGATTTGTATTAAAACCCTTCTCAATAATCACATTAGAAAATTTAATATTTAGACAAATGAAACGCGCATGAAAAGAGATTTCTTTCATAAGATAATGATTGTTTTTCTGCGAGTTCCATGCGATAATAATAATCAAAATATAAACGCATGAAATATATAAATAATTTATGGTCAGGTGCTTTAGCTTTATTGTTGGTTACTTCTTGTGCCGATGATAGTTTGCTTGACTATGAAAAGGTTGAGAAACCACAGAGTATTCAATCATATGAATACCTTAATGATTATGATTTGCTGAAGTCATATGTAAACAGAGATGCAAATCCTAATTTTAAATTAGGTGTAGCAGTTGATGTTGGGGCATTTAACAATACCGGATTTTACTATGATTTGATTTCATCTAATTTTGATGAAATGACTGCTGGTTGGGAGATGAAGCACAGTGCCATTGTTCAGGAAGATGGAAGTTTGAGTACTTCAAGAGTTTCAAAATTTATAGATAATGCTTCTGCTGCAGGCCTAACAATTTACGGACATACACTTTGTTGGCATGCCAATCAAAATGCAGAATACCTGAATGGTCTTATCGCACCTACAATTATCCCGGGAACAAGTGGTCCTGCATGGGAACCGATTGCAGAACAGGATTTTGAGGGAGACGAAGAGTCTAATTATGAATATAACACAAATGTAGTTGTGGAGTTTACAGCTGATGGTGAAGGAGCAGAAGGGGAAGGTCGAGCACTGAAGGTAACCAATGCTGAAGAACGAGCAAATGATTGGGATTGTCAGTTCTTTGTGAGTTTTGATGAAACTATGGTTGAAGGTGAACAATACAGACTTACAATGGATGTACGTTCAGATGCAGATGCATCATTTGGAACCCAAGCGCACTCAACACCTTATAATTACTTATATTGGGATTTCTTTGGTACGATTAATTCTTCTGCAACCTGGTCAACTTATGTTAAGGAAATAACTGTTGGTCCGGATGTGGCAGGTACGGGTGCATTAGCTATAAATTTAGGAAAAACTGCAACAAGTTATTATTTTGATAATATAAAAATAGAGAAGTTAAATGAATCAGGTGGAGCATCTGAACCATCTTGGCTACTTCAATCAGGAACAGATTTTGAAACGGATGACACATCTAATTACCAATCAAATGAAAATGCACCAATGAGTTTTACTGCTGATGGAACCGGCGTTGATGGAACCGGAAGAGCCTTAATGGTAACAAATGATGCTGTTCGGGATGAAGAATGGAACAGTCAGTTCATTTTTACTTTCGCACCACCTATGGAAGAAGGAGAGCAGTACAAACTTTCAATGGATGTAAGAGCAGATATAGATGCCTCTTTTAGTACACAAGCACATTCAACACCTTTTAATTATTTGTATTGGAATTTCTTTGGTACAATAAATGCAACAACAGAATGGACTAATTATACTAAAGAGTTTACTGCAACAGCTGATGTAATTGGTGCTGGTGCTATTGCATTCAATTTAGGGAAAACTGCAACAAACTACTATTTTGATAATATTGAGGTTACAAAATTAGTTAAAGATACAGGAGGGGATCAGATTATTGAAAAAACTCCTGAAGAAAAAGAAGCGATCATTTCAAATGCTATGGAAACATGGATTTCAGGAATGATGGAAGTGACTAAAGATTATGTAAAAGTATGGGATGTGGTTAATGAACCGATGGATGATGGTAGTCCTTATAATCTTAAATCAGGTGTTGGCAAAACTGATATGCCTGCTGATTATTTTTATTGGCAGGATTATTTAGGAAAAGATTATGCGGTTAAAGCATTTAATCTGGCCCGTCAATATGGAAATGCAGATGATATTTATTTTATAAATGATTATAATCTGGAATGGAATATTGATAAATGTAAAGGATTAATTCAATACGTTGAATATATAGAAGAACAAGGGGCACAAGTTGATGGAATTGGTTCTCAAATGCATATTTCTGTTGGAGCTGATAAGGAAAAAATTGAAGAAATGTTCGATTTATTGGCAGCAACAGGAAAGCTTATTAAGATATCAGAATTGGATGTTGGTCTGGGAGATGGTAAGCAAACAAGTGAAGCTACAGAAGAAGATTATATGGCTCAAGCTGAATTGTATCAATTTGTTATTGAAAAGTATTTTGAAAAGATACCTGTTAGTCAACAATATGGTATAACAGCATGGAGTCCGACTGATAGTCCGGCTGAATCGTCGTGGAGAGCAGGCCAACCAATTGGTTTATGGACTGAAGGTTACTCCCGAAAACATGCATATGCTGGTTTTGCAGATGGATTAAATGCGCAATAAGTAAGTTTGTTTAAGTTTAATTATCTGAGAGGCTGTCTTATTATATTAAGACGGCCTCTTGTGTACTATTATTAGTCCATTTTTATTTAGAAGTAATGATCTCTTGCTAGCGATAGCTTAAGGTTAAATAAATATTTTAGCTTTAAATGCTACAGTTGAGCCAGCAAGAGCAGGTGAAGCTGGTAGAGGTTTTGCTTTGGTTGCTTCAGAAGTTCGAAAATTGGCAGAAAGAAGTAAGGCTTCGGCTAATGAAATTAATGAGCTATTAAAGATTTGTATTAATGCAACATTTAAATCCCAAAAACAATTGGCGGATCTTATTCCCGATATCCAGAAATCAAAAATGTTGGTGGATGAAATTACCTCTGCTAATAATGAAAATACTTTAGGTGCAAGTCAAATAAATAAATAGATCAATAAATAGCTTAAATCAGTTAAGTCAGCGAAATGCAAGTGTTTCAGAAAGCTTAACTGATCAATCAAAGAGTTTAAAAGAATAAGTGGAATCTTTAAGTATTCAGAATTGACCTAAATAAAATGAAATTATAATATGAAGAATTGTGTTGAATCAATATTAGATGTGGTAACTTATATTCTTTGTATACTAAAGATACTATTTGAATAATGTTTATGAACGATAATCGGAAATATAATTTAAGATTAACTATAAAGTGGGTGTTTCTATTTTTACTCATAAATAGTCTTCATATCAATGCACAAACTTGGTGTACTGATTCAAAAAAGGAAATAATAGAAGGTGTACGAGATGGTTTTCGATATGAATTGTGGAATCAATATGCTCAGGGAAATGCCTGTATTACAATTGGAGCAGGAGCCTTGTTTAGCGGAGAGTGGAGTGATATAGAAAATTATCTGGCACGTAGAGGTTTAAGTTATGATAAAACAAAAGAGCATCACGAGATAGGGCATTTCTTTGCAAACTATAATTGTGATTACAAACCTTCTGATATATCAGGGAACTCATATTTGGCAGTGTATGGATGGACAGTTAGTCCTTTGATTGAGTATTATATTATTGAGGATTGGTGCAGATGGATTCCTTCAATGGATAAAAATGCTGTATTTAAAGGAACATTTGTAGTAAATGGCAGCGAATATGATTTATATGAAAATATAAGGGTTAATCAACCTTCAATAGAAGGGAATACTACTTTTCGACAGTATTTTAGTATTAGGAAAGATAAACGATACACTGGTAAAATTGATATTTCAGAACATTTTAGGAAGTGGGAAAAATTAGGTATGGATATGGGTAAGTTGTATGAGGTTTCGTTTGTAGTTGAAGGCTATAAAAGTAATGGTAGATTTGAGTTTAAGGAACTTAATATTTTTGTTGAATAAGGATTGGAGATTTTATTTAAAAAAATAAATAGAAATAATTAAATCGGTATATGATTGCAGAATAAAAAATGATAAACATGAAAACAAAATGGCTGGTAGGGCTATCTGCTTTTTTAATGATGATAGCAGTATCCTGTAATAATACTAATAAAACAAAAATAGAAAAGTGGGTTGGAACCTGGGCTTGTGCGCCATATGCAGCAGATAAACATATGCCTCCTGCACCATACATAGAAAATAATACACTTCGTCAGGTTGTAAGAGTTTCTATTGGAGGTAAACAGTTACAGTTGAAATTTTCAAACAGGACCTGTTCAACTCCGGTTACCATGAAATCTGTAAATATTGCCGTTTCAACTGGAGGAAGTACAATTGACTCAACATCAATAAAATTTCTAACATTTAATGGCGATAGTGTAGTAACAATGAATCCATTTTCAGAAATTACTTCAGATGCATTGGATTATGATTTAGAACCTAATGCTCGAATTGCAATTACAATACATTATGGTCAGGCTGTAACAGCGAAAGATATGACTTTTCATTATGGTTCGCGCACCGATTCCTATATTTTACCTGGTGATCAATCCACATCTGCATTGTTTAGTGAAGCAACAAAAGTAGAACGTTGGTATCATATTTCAGCAATAGATGTAAAAGCGGATGAATCATATGCTGCTATAGCTGTAATCGGAAATTCAATTACTGATGGCTATGGATTACACGGAGGATTAAAAAATAAATGGACAGATATCTTCTCCGAAAGATTATTGAGTAATGAACCAACAAAAAACATTGGAGTATTAAACCTTGGTATTGGAGGAACTTATGTATCAGGAGAATCTCCAACATCTGGTTTAAGCAGGTATAAAAAGGACCTGTTATCGCAAGCGGGAGTAAATTGGATTGTTGTTTTTTATGGAACAAATGATATTGGAGGTGGAGTTGCTGATTCTACAATTATTAATGCTTACCAGATAATAATTGACGATGCTCATAAAAACAGTATTAAGGTTTGTGGAGCAACCATAACTCCATTTAAAGGACATGGTTATTATACTCAAGACCATGAAAGGATTCGAAAAACAGTAAATGAATGGATAAGAACTCCAGGGAATTTTGATGCTATTATTGATTTTGATAAAGTAATACAAGATCCGGAAGACCCTGAAAGGCTAGCTCCTGAGTATTCAAAGGATTGGTTACACCCAAATGCAGATGGTTATGCTTTTCTTGGTAAATCAGTTGATCTTGGATTGTTTATAAATGAATAAAGATATTGTAAACTAAATTTAGTTTATTAATTTTTCATAAGTTGGATAGAAGGACAGGTGATAGGACTAAAAACGTTTAGCAACTATTACCTTTCTTTTTTTTATTGATACAATTTAGACGTTTTATAATCAATCTGATTAAGTACTTTAATAATTGCATCCTCATAAGAATTTAGAATGAAAAAAATGGATGGTTTTTGTTTTTCTGCGATTTCCATTAACTCATTTTGAGACATTAAAGAACCTTCATTTATTAATTCAGGTTTTATTTTCATACTTCCACTATAAGTAGTTTTTACTTTTTTATCAGAGATTTCTTCGGAATATATAATGTCAGTTATTTTTATCATATGATTCGGATCTCTCACATCCCAAATTTCAAATGGGTAACTGACTTCAACTACAGCTTTGCTAACTATTGTTGAGTGAGTTCCTGTATAAGATTTATATGATAGTCTGAATCTGGAATCATATTGTCTTCCCTTAGCTTTTAGTTCTTTCAGGCCCTTTGTGTACGCTTGTTTTGAAATTTCGTTTTCCGAAGTTCTTCCTGTTGAAACACTCCTTTTATTTAAAAAGAACCTTTCAATGGTTTTTGCTTCGGTATCTGTATTAACACCTTTGTATGTATATGCAATTCTGTTTGTATCTATCCTCATTAAAATAAAACCAAAACCCAATTCTTTTGCAACAGTAATGCAGTCTTCTGTATTTTCTAAATTAATAACAGGAGTTTTTATACTAGGAAGTATAATATAGTCCTTTGTTTGTGAAAATATTTCGTTAGTAGTAGGATTTTTAGTTATTACTCCACCTACATTGTCTGTAATAATAACATTTAATGTAGACTTAATGGAGGTTGCCTTAATTCTTTCTTCAACATCGTTGTATCCTGGATTCCACATGTTAGCCTGTTTGTAGAGGTTGTATGCTTCTTTCTGTGCTTTAAAAGTAAGGGTTTGTTCTTTCTTTAAGGCTTGTTCGTAGAGTAGAGATGCTGCTTTTTGTTTCACACCTAAAATTTTTCCACTTGCACCATTGTAGTTATATACATACGACGCAGCCTTATTATAATATGAAATAGCCTTTTTTATATCATTAAAGCTATTTGAATCATATAGTAAATCTGCTTCATCAGAATATAATTTAGCCAATAACTCTTTTGAATCTTTGTAAGGATTTTTTTCAGTTAACGCTTTTTCAAATAGAGGTACCGACTCCTCTCTTAATACAAAATCTGATTCCTGATTATATATTCTTAACGCCTCTTCGTAATAGATACGAGCTTTATTATCTTTTACCTGCAAACTATAAGATTCATTATAATGTATTACCTTATCAAGATGAGTAATGGCTTTTACGCGATTTTCAAATATTTTGGAAGCCTGAATGATTTGCATTGCTTCATCAAAATGTGCTTTTGAAGCTTTTTCTTTGGCTTCTTTTAAAATAGGCTCATAATTCTTTAATTCTAATTGAATTGTTTCTCCCTTATAAGAAATACTCCCTTTTTCAAATTTATTGAGCTGTTGGTTTAATTTAATCCATTCTTCAGCATGGTCTGCAATTAAATCAGAACCAAATTTAGAAGATGCTGCTTTTGCTTCTATTTCAGCAATATCATTAAGTGCGTTCGTGTACGATGTTTTAAAGTTTTTAAAGTACCTGTCATTAAAAGATCTTTGTAATCGTTTTGCATTTAAGATACATGTATTTACAGATTGCTGTCCTTGAATTTTAAATGTTAAACCTGTTAAAAATATAACTATGGTGATAAGTAATAATTGCTTCATTTTATAATACGCTGAAATATTTTTTTACCTATACGGCAAAGTTTCATTATAGATATATGTTTTTGATAAAATTTTTAAATGTTTGTGTAAATGTAATTTGTTAAGTTCTACAAGTACCCAAAATAATTTAACTTTTATACTTTTCTTTTATTCCTGATACAATTCATAGTCGCATATTTTTTAGTAAATTATAAGTGGGCTTCACTAAAGATAGCAATTATGGGAAAGAATCATCCAAAAAATCATTTGCCAGAGCCTGTATATGAAAAAGATGGGCGTTTAAATAAAGAGTATTATTTTAAAGAAATTGACAGACTTCAGTTGGAACTGGTCAAACTGCAGGAATGGATTAAGCACGAAGGTTTAAAAGTTATAGTCATTTTTGAAGGAAGAGATGCTTCGGGAAAGGGTGGTGTTATTAAACGAATTACACAAAGGCTGAACCCCAGGGTTACAAAAGTTGTAGCTTTACCGGTACCTACCGAAAGAGAAAAAACACAGTGGTATTTTCAACGATATGTTACACATCTGCCAGCAGCCGGTGAAATGGTGCTCTTTGATCGGAGTTGGTATAATAGAGCTGGAGTTGAAAAAGTAATGGGCTTTTGCACTCAGGATGAATACGAGGATTTTTTGCGGGCTTGCCCTGAGTTTGAACGTATGTTGATCCGGTCTGGAACTATTCTGATAAAATATTGGTTTTCTGTTAGCGATGAGGAACAGGAAAAACGCTTTAAAGAACGAATTAATACTCCACTAAAAAGATGGAAGATTAGTGAGATGGATATGGTATCGCGTACTCATTGGATTGATTATTCTATTGCCAAAGACAATATGTTTAATTATACCGATACCAAACAATCACCCTGGTTTGTAGTGGAAGGTGATGATAAAAAGAAGGCCAGGTTAAACTGTATTTCTCATTTATTATCTAAGATTCCATATAAGGAGGTTCATTATAAGAAAATTAAATTGCCGCCTTTACAAGATAAAAAAGGGTATATGAGACCTCCTAAAGATGAGCAAACGCATGTTCCGAAAGTATATTAGGAACAAGGAGCAGGAATTGTATAATGGTATAATGCATAGAGCATAGAGTAAAGGTTAGCGTGGAAAAATGATTTTTGATAAAATAGGAGAATTGGTTTATTACCCAGAGAGACAGTGGTAAACTAAGAAAAGAGCAATTGCAATGGCTATAAATTGGATGACATTAGTATACACGGTAATTGGTGGGTTGGCTCTGTTCCTTTTTGGTATGGATGTAATGACAAAGGCGTTAAAGGATTCAGCAGGAAAACGACTTAAGTACTTCTTGCATCAAATGACATCTACACGATGGAAGGGATTGATTGCTGGTTTAAGTATTACAGCGGTTATTCAATCGTCTTCCGTTACTACCGTTTTAGCTGTAGGATTTGTTTCTGCAGGAGTAATGACTTTTAAAAGTACCTTAGGAGTTATATTAGGGGCTGATATAGGAACTACAATTACGGCTCAAATTATAGCTTTTAAGGTCACCAAAATAGCTTTGCTTTTGGTTGTTTTAGGTTATCTATTTACAGTAATATCAAGTAATAAAAATCATAAACAATTCGGTAAGATTCTGTTGGGGTTAGGTATCGTTTTTTTAGGAATGAATTTTATGAGTGAAGGTATGCGGCCATTAAAAACATATCCTTCATTTATTGAAATAATGCATGGATTAAATAATCCTTTTTTAGGTATATTAATAGGAACGGTATTTACTGCAATAATTCAAAGCTCAGGGGCAACTGTTGGTGTTGTAATTGTTTTAGCTTCACAAAATTTAATTACCAATCAGGGTGGAATATCAATTGTTATTGGTGCAAACATCGGAACATGTGTAACCGCTTTTCTGTCAGCCATAGGAAAGCCAAGAGCAGCAGTGCAGGTGGCTATCGCTCATATTCTATTCAAAATGATTGGAGCCTTGTTATGGGTGTGGTTTATTCCTCAACTGGCCTATATGACAGAACAAATTACACCTAATGACTTACCGCGGCAAATTGCTAATGCCCATACTATTTTTAATGTTGTTAATGCAGCTCTAATGATTGGTTTTACAGGTCCTACAGCTCTTTTAATCAATAGGGTATTTCCGACAAAGATCAATGAGGAAAAAGATGAAATACTTTTATTAGATGAATACTATTTACAACATACAAGTACGGCGATTGATTTGGTTGATAAAGAGTTGTGTAAATTATTAGATCAAACAAATGAGGTGTTTAAAAAGGCATTGCCAGTAGCTTTAAATGGATCCTCATTTGAATTGGAAAAGTTACGAATGTTGGATCAGGTTATTGATTTTAAACAACAACAAATCTTATCCTATTTACAACAGTTGCAACAACAAGAAATTGATCATAAAGAATCCCGAAGAATAAAAAATCAAATGGAAATCACTAATATATTGGAGGCCGCAGCTGATTTAATAACAACAGATATGGTTGAGGCAGCAGAACATAGAATAGAATACGATTTTAATGTAAGTAATGAAACTAAAGAGCGATTTGAATATGTATATCATCAAACGGTTCAAACTTTACAGAATGCATTCCTTTCTTATCAAAAGAATAATGAAGAATTAGCAAAAGAGATCCTTTCACAGAAGAAGGTTTTTAAAAATAATATGATTGAAATAAAGGAACGATTGGTGAATAGATTATCATTAATGGATGAAAATAGAATAGCTATTATTCGTTTTGAAACTGAAATGATTGAATTGATTAATAGATTGTATGCCCTGGCGCGAAGAATTGCCCGCTTGCAAATGGATTAGGGTTGCATAATTCATTTTATGATTGTAGTTGTTATTTGAAGTATTTATACAAAAGATTAATGAAACGGAATACAATGGTTAGCTTATTTTCATTTATAAAAAGAATTGGTTTCGCATTGGTTGTTTCTGTTGTTGGATTAATGATGCAGTCCACAAATACTAAACAAGTTCAGGATTTTGGAATGAATAGAACCAAAGTCGATTCAGTTCAATATTTGAAGCACTTATATCAATTAGCAAACAATGATACCAGAGGAAAGTGGCCTGTTTATCCACAACCTTATCCATTAAAGAGAGCCATTTTACCATACAAACGTATTGTAGCTTATTATGGAAATCTGTATTCAAAAAAAATGGGTGTTTTAGGAAAATATCCTCCTGATGAATTATGGGAGAAGTTGAAAGAGGAAGTTCAAAATTGGAAAGAAGTTGATAGTATTACTCCTGTTCAGCCTGCACTTCATTATGTAGCTGTGGTCGCTCAAGATAATCCAATGAGAGATGGAAAATATCGCTTTCGAATGCCTTCATCACAAATAGATTCTGTGCTTTCTATTGCTAAAATGGGAAATGCAATTGTGTTTTTAGATATACAACCAGGACATAGCTCTGTTGATATTGAAGTCCCTTTGTTAGAGAAATACCTTAAAATGCCTCAAGTACATTTAGGGCTCGATCCTGAGTTTTCCATGAAGGAAGGAAACATTCCTGGCACTAAGAAGGGTTTTGTAACAGCCGAGGATATTAATTTCTGCACTAATTATTTATCAGTATTGGTGAAAAAGTATCATCTGCCACCAAAAGTGTTTGTAATACATCGGTTTACTCAGGCCATGATTAGAAACTATAAACAAATACAATTGCATCCCGAAGTACAGATTGTAATTAATATGGATGGTTGGGGCCGACCTGGATTAAAAAAGAGTACTTATCGGGATTTTATTTATCAGGAACCGGTTCAGTTTACTGGATTTAAATTGTTTTATAATAGCGATTTAAAACAACCTCCATTCCGAATGATGAAACCTGAAGAAATATTAGAACTTACTCCTAAACCTATTTATATTCAGTATCAGTAGAAAATTTTAGAAGGAGATTAACTATTAAGGAGTAATCCCCTTATGTGAATATGAAAATTTCATGAAAAAAATAGAATAAGGTTGGTTTTGATACACGTATTAATTTGAAAGAGTTTTAATGATCCATAAAATTAGATACACTCCTATGCCAGTTCCAAAAAATAACGCTGCTATTAGAAATGTAAGTCTTATCATTCCAACTCTATATCCTAATTTATAGCTTAACCAATCGCAAACTCCTAAAATCATAATAATATCTTTAGTTTAATAATAATATCTCTCAAAAATAATAAATTATTTGGTTAATGTGTAGTTGGTTTTACATGCTTCTAACAATGGTTAAAGTCAAGTTAAAGTCAGGTGAATTTTTCTTTCTATTCCCATTATCTTCTATTTTTGGTTCATCAAATTCATTATTAAAAAAATATTGTTACTGTAAATATTTAAGATGATGATGCTACTTCATAGATATAGTCTTTCGACTTAAAAGAAAAAGGTTTTTGTTAATAATAAGACTTCAGAGAGGAATTTATTTCCTCCCTGAGGTTGTGTATATCGTTTAATAATTTTAGTAAGAATAGGTAACTATGAAAAAGAAACCATTTTTTATTAAGGTATTAATGTTTAGTGCTTTAATGGTAATGTTGGGAGTGTTAGGTTTAAAGGCTTCCAATCAAATTGAAATCTACACTTCAAATACTAAGGTTTCGCTTGCTCCAGGCGAAGCAGTAACTTACAATTTAGAAGTTTTTAATCATGGAGAAGAAGTACAGTTCTGTGATTTAGCTATTTCAGGAATTCCCCGATCGTGGAGTTATTCATTAAAATCCGGGTCGTATGATGTAAAGCAAATAGCAGTAAAAGCCAATAGTAATCAGGCCTTAAAATTAAAATTGAATGTGCCGTTAAAGGTAAATAAAGGAAATTATACCCTTTATGTAAAAGCGGGTGAAACCAGGTTACCCCTTGTGATCAACGTTTCAAAGCAGGGAAATTTTAAAACGGAATTTTCTTCAAAGCAAAAAAACATGCAAGGGCATTCAAAGTCAAATTTCTCATTTAATACATCTATTGTAAATGCAACGGGTGATGTTCAAACATACTCTTTAATGAGTAATGCACCACGTGGATGGAAGGTTGTTTTTAAGCCCAATCATAAACAGGCTACTTCTGTAGAAATAGAAGCTAATGGTAAAAAGGATGTCGTGATTGATGTAAACCCTCCACATAATGTAAAAGAAGGAACTTATAAAATTCCGGTACGTGCGGTGAATAAAAACACATCTTCAGAGTTAGACTTAGAGGTAGTGATTACCGGAACTTATGAAATGGAACTTACAACACCTCAGGGATTAGCAAGTACAAAAATTGCTGCCGGAGGAAAACAAATGGTTGAATTTGTAGTAAAAAATACCGGATCTGCAGATTTAAAAAATGTAAAACTGGATGCATCGAAACCCAAAGGTTGGCAAATTCGGTTTGAACCCAAAGAAATAGAATCAATTCCTCCTGGTGAGTATAGTAAAGTGGATGCCATAATTGAAGCCAGTGATAATTCCGTTGCAGGTGATTATATAACGAACATTACGGCTAAAATTCCTGAAGCAACATCAAAAATGAGCATGCGTGTAGCTGTGAAAACGTCATTGCTTTGGGCATGGATGGGTGTGTTTATCATCATTCTTTCTTTAGGAGGAGTTATCTTATTATTTGTCAAGTTTGGAAGGAGGTAAGTGATGAGCAATCATATGATAGAGATATCGGGTTTATCGAAGCAATATGGTTCTCAAAAAGTGGTTAATAACCTTAATTTAAATATCGAAAAGGGAGAAGTATTTGGGTTATTAGGTCCTAACGGAGCTGGAAAATCAACCACTATCCGTATGATTTTAGGAATGACAGAACCAAGTTCCGGAACAGTTAAGGTAAATGGATACTTATCAAACAAGAATCCCATTAAGGTGAAAGAATGTGTAGGGTATTTACCTGAGGATGTAGGCTTTTATGATAAAATGACGGCCTTTGAAAATTTGATGTACACCGCACAGTTAAATCGAATTTCAAAGGCTAATGCAAAGGAAAAAGTAATTCAGCTTTTAAATCTCGTAGGATTATACAAGGAGCGAAATAAAAAGGCCGGCACTTTTTCAAAGGGTATGAAACAAAGGCTCGGGCTGGCAGATGTGTTAATTAAAGACCCCAAAGTAATTATACTTGATGAACCAACTTTGGGGTTGGATCCTAAAGGAATGAAAGAGTTTTTGAATTTAATAAAGCAGTTGAGTGAGGAGAAGGGTGTAACTGTTTTATTTTCGTCGCATCATTTGCATCAGGTACAGCATATTTGTAGTAGGGTAGGGCTATTTGTAAATGGTCAGTTGATAGCCTTCGGAGATGTTGATAGTTTGTCGGCTCAGCTATTTGGGGATCAGAGTGCCAAAGTTTTTGCTGGGGTAAAATATGATAATAATAATGACGTCAACAATAAAAAAGAAGCGCTCAGAAAGCAATTGTTATCTAATCCTGAAATATCCGGAGTAAAGTTTAAGGAGGAGGAATTGATTGTAGAATGTAAAAACGACATGAGTTCTTATGTTGCAAAATCTATTGTGAACCAACATCTGGATCTTACTTATTTACATAAAAAGGAATATGGATTAGATGAAATTTACAATAAATACTTTGAAGGAGGAGATCATCATGAATCATAATTCACAAGCCATCAGTGCGTTTATGGGATCGTCTGTTTTATCTCATTCAAAAGACGAAATAAATCCATTTTGGATCATAGTAAAGAAAGAAATTGCAGATCATATTCGAAGTTGGCGCTTTGGTATTTTATTGATTATTATAGGATTAACATGTTTGGGGTCCTTGTATGTTTCTTTACAAAATATTGCTGATGCATTACAAAAAACTAAAGTAGATGATGCATTTGCCTTTTTAAAGTTATATACAGTTAGCGATGGTAAAATGCCTCCTTATTTTGTGTTTCTAAGTTTTTTGGGTCCATTACTTGGAATTAGTTTGGGTTTTGATGCCATTAATTCAGAATATAGTAGAGGAACAATAAGTAGAATTTTATCACAACCCATTCCTCGTGACTTTTTAATCACAGCAAAATTTACCGCTTCACTAATTATTATTAGCATTATGTTTCTAGTGCTAAGTTTATTGGTGATGGGAATTGGTATAATTTCCATAGGAATTGCGCCAACAGTAGAAGAATTTACTCGAGTTTTATTATTTACAATAGCTTCTATTGTTTATGTTTCCTTTTGGTTAAGTTTATCCATTTTATTGTCTATTAAATTTGAACAAGCTTCTACATCTGCATTATCAGGAATTAGTATTTGGTTATTTTTTACTGTCTTTTACTCTATTCTGGTTAATGTAGTATTTAGTATTATCATTCCGGCAGGAAGAAAGCTGTCTATTTCAGGTGTTCAAACAAAACTAGCTATACTTCGGGTAACACCTAATCAGTTATTCACAGATATTACAAACGTTTTGCTAAGTCCGCAAGTACGAAGCTTAGGTCCCTTAAGTATGGAGCAGATGGAGGGTGCTATTCCAACGCCTTTACCAGTATTTCAGAGTTTGCTATTAGTTTGGCCGCAATTTGTAGGGTTAATTGCTGGCACCATCCTATGCTTCTTTTTTTCGTATTTATTGTTTATGCGTAAAGATGTAAAAACTTTGATGTGATGTTGCTGGTTATGTGTTATCTAGAGATGTATAAAATGATATAGTATAGTTGTATAAAAATATATTGTGTGATTAATTTATCCCCTGTTCTCTTGGGGTAAACCTCTTCTTTTAATTATAGGAGAGGTTTTTTTATGGGTGAAAATCATATTAAAAGTAGAAAAATAATCATTTTTAGAGTAACCCCTTTTATGTAATTATGTGTCTTAATAATACAAACGATATAACATTACTGTTACATCTGATTTTATAAGATATATTTTTACCGATGAATGCAATAGATTCAAAAAAAATAATTGATCTGATCAAACAGGAAGTGGTTCCTGCCATAGGGTGTACTGAACCAATTGCTGTTGCTTTTGCTATTACTAAAGCAAAAGAAATTTTAAATGAAACGGTTGAGAAAGCTGAGGTTCATTTAAGTTCTAATATTCTTAAAAATTCAATGGGTGTGGGAATCCCAGGAACCGGAATGATTGGTTTACCCATTGCTATTGCAATGGGGGTTGTAGTTGGTAACTCTGAATATGGATTAGAAGTTTTAAGAGATTCAAATGAAGAGGCTTTAGTGAAAGCAAAGCAATTTGTAAGTGAGCAAAGGTGTTTTGTAAACTTAAAAACAGATGCTCCGGATCGTTTATATATAGAGGCAATTTGTTCTGGCGAAAATAGTACTTCAAAAGTAGTTATTTGTGGTAATCATACGCATATTGTTTATATGGATTTAAACGGTGAAGTTCTTTTGGATGAGCTTACTTCCTATAATAGTTTGGTAGAAACCAAAGAAGGTGTTGAATTAAGTTTTGATATTGTTTATAATTTCTCCTTACAAACGCCTTTAAAAGATTTAGAATTTATATTGGAGGCTGCTAAATTAAATAGTCAGGCTGCAATGGAATCTGAAAAAGGATTTTTTGGACATGGATTAGGAAAAACAATAAAAGGTGGTTCTCAAAGTTTTATATTAGGTGATAATGTTTTTAGTAAAATTATTGCTGCCACCAGTAATGCCTGCGATGTTCGTATGGCTGGAGCAATGGTTCCGGTAATGAGTAATTCGGGTAGTGGTAATCAGGGAATTACAGCAACCTTGCCGGTGTGGGTTTTTGCTGAAGAAAATAAGAGTTCAAGAGAAGATTTGATTCGTGCGCTCACATTAAGTCATTTAATGCTGATTTACATAAAGCGTAATTTGGGTAGATTATCTGGCTTATGTGGAGTAACCGTGGCTGCAATTGGTTCAAGTTGTGGAATTACTTATTTAATGGGAGGTAATAGAGAACAAGTCGCTTATTCTGTTAAGAACATGATTGGAAACTTAGCTGGAGTAATTTGTGATGGAGCTAAACCGAGTTGTTCGCTTAAAGTTTCAAGCGCGGTATCAACAGCCACTTTATCTTCCATGTTGGCAATGGATAATAAATCAGTTTCGGCACTTGAAGGAATAACCGATGAAGATGTGGATAAAACCATACGTAACTTAACAGATATTGGTTCAAGTGGTATGTTACAAACCGATGAATTAGTATTAGATATAATGACTCATAAATAAAAAATGTAAAATTTATATAATAGATTATTGCAAATTGCATTAGTTTGGTTTAGATTAATATGTGTATTAGGAAGGGGCTTTACGTTAGTAGAGTCCTTTTTTTTATGCCCATCTTTTCATAACTTTTGGTAGGGTATACACTGTTTTATTCGGTGTATATATATGAGCAATAAATAAATTTATAACTAATAAGCAATGCCTGTTCTCGATAAAAAAGGGTTTAAGCAATTATTTGATTCACATTTTCAAACATTACGGAACTATATTTATTATAGATGTGGAGATGCTGAATTAGCTACAGATATTGCTCAGGACGTGTTTATGAGGATATGGGAAAAAAGAAATAATGTATTTGAAACCATACAGATGGGACTTTTGGTGAAAATGGCTAATGATATGTTAGTTTCAAATTATAGAAGAGTAAAAACTGGTCAGAAATTTAGAGATGCTATCCGAAAAATAAACTTAGAAACTGTAACACCTGAGGAACGATTGATATTTAAGGAGTTAAACGGTAGATATGAAAGAGCTCTGAATGATTTGAATGAAAATGAACGTGTGGTTTTTTTAATGAATCGTGTGGATGGATTAAAGTATGCTGAAATTGCTGATCAAATTGGAATTAGCATTAAAGCCGTTGAAAAAAGGATGAGTAAAGCACTTACTTTTTTGCGGGTTCAGTTAATGTGATGTAATTTATAACGAAGAGTAAGCTATGAAAATGTCAGGAAATCATAATCATATAGATAAGAATATAGAGGTTTATTCTCATATTCATCCGGATTATTCCAGAACAGTTGAGGATGTATGGAGATCAATGGAGGAGCAAATTGACTTATCTGAAAATAATGAGAGGGGATCTCATTTGTTTTATAAAAAGATTATAAGTTATGTAACTGCAGCTGTATTACTTGTCATTATCGGATTATCAGGATTTTCATATTTATACGTTAAAGAAGTAAGTACTTTAAAAGGACAGCATTTAGAGGTTTGGTTGCCGGATCATTCAAAAGTTCAGTTAAATGCATTTTCATCTATTAAATACAAGCCATATTGGTGGAGGTTTAATCGAGATGTGGAATTAAACGGAGAAGCTTTTTTTACAGTAAAAAAAGGTGATCAGTTTAATGTATTAACAAATAACGTGAATACCCAGGTACTGGGAACAACATTTAATGTGTATTCTCGTAAAGGAAAAATTCGCGTAGCTTGCTTTAGTGGTAAAGTAAAAGTTTTTAATAATAATGAAGAGGTGTTTTTAAATCCAAACGAAAGTGTAGCATTTACTAATGATCGTAGTTTAGAAAAAAATACAATCCATGAAGATAACAGGGAAAATGCCTGGTTGAATTCAGAATTTTATTATGAGTCAGAACCTTTAGATCAGGTGTTTTTTGATTTAGAACTTCAATACGATGTCGAGTTTGAGTTTGATCGCAACTTAAATTTAAGCCAATTAAAATATTCTGGTTATTATAAAAAAGATCATTCTATAGAAAATGTCTTAAATTTGGTATGTAAGCCCTTTGGTATTAAGTATGAGAAAATAGCCAGGGGAAAATACCACATTTTGTATGACAATTAGGCTTTCAATATTATTTATAAGCTTTCATTTAATTTGTTTTACAGCCATTTCTCAATCAAATGATTTTGAAATTAATGTGTCGCAACAATCATTGGCAGAGGTATTAACACAACTTCATAATCAATACGAAATTCATTTATCCTATAACTTTTCAGAACTTTCAGAATATAAGGTATCATTAAAAGGCTCATTTAAAAGTGCAGATGAATTGTTAAAGGCCATATTTAATGATTTGCCTTTTACTTTTGAATTACTGGATGATACTTATATTATTTATAAAAGCAAAATTGAAACTCAGCAATCGCTATATAGTACGATACTTTTTACAGGAGAAGTAAAAAGTAAAATGACCGGAGAGGCTTTGCCATATAGTACTATTTATATAAATGGAGCCTTTAAAATTTCAGACGTAAATGGACGTTTTACTTTTCTGGCTTTTAATGAAGAATTTCTAAAAATTGAAGTTTCTCATGTGGGGTATCAGCATTTTGAAACCACCATTATTGCTCAGCCAAATTACACTTGTCAAATGGAACCTGTGGTAAATGTGCTTAATGAGACCGTAGTTTGGGGAACAAAACGTCGATTTGGAACCCAATCCGGAATGAGTATGGGGCAAGCCAGAATGAATCCTTCTATGGCTGATTATTTACCAGGAGGAGCTAATAATGGAGTAGTTCAGGTAATGAAATTACAGGCCGGAGTTCAAATGGCATCAACGGGTTCAGGGCTACAATCAGTTTGGGGAGGATATCCAGGACAAAATGAGGTACTCTTTGATGGCATAACAATCTATTCTTTTCCTCAGTCCTCAGAATTAGTGTGTCCGGTTAATACGCTTATGCTTAAGGATGTTTGGATTAACAAAGGAGCCTTTGGATCAAATTTGGGAAACAGGGTTGGTGGCATATTTATGCTTACAGGTAAAGAAGGGAGTAGACTGAATTCGGAAGTAAATGTTGCAGTTGATGCATCTCTAATTAATACAATGGTTTCAGTTCCTGTAAACTCTCAATCAAGCGTGGTAATAGGTGCCAGACATACCGTTTGGCCTGATTATTTTATGCATTTTACTCAGGAATCAGCATACAATACTCATAAAGATGTAGATATATGGAATCCATATAATATTGAATATGGAGATGTTAATTTAAAATACTCCGGAGGACACAGCAATGGCGATCAATATTACATATCTCTTTATGGTAATACTTTTCAGAACGTGCACAGTACAAATTACGATACACCCTCACTGCTAACTTATCAAGATATAGATAAAAGACATCAACTAGGGGCATCATTGATGTATAACAAAATATGGAAAAGGGGATTTAATACAACTGTTAGGTTTGTTACTTCTCATGCAGAAAAAGATCATGTATTATCCTATGATTCGAATACAAATAATTATCAGGGAAGTGAGTATGTAGATCAATCCATATGGGATAATAAGTTTCTGATAGATAGTAGATTCTCACTTAATTCCAAACAGTTTATTGAAGCAGGTTTATCATTGCAAAATATTAATACTTATGTGGATGTTCCAGTTTTAGGGGAAGCTTATAGTAATGATGAGCATATGGTGCAGACATCAGCCTTTATCAGAAATCATATTTATGCGACCTCAATTTTTTTTATGGATGTTGGTTTACGATTGGATTATCAGAACAATATGGATCAGCTTTTTATTTGTCCCAGAATTAAAGGTTCATTATTATGGGGAGCATCCTCTCAAATTAATTTGAGTTGGGGCATTCACCAGCAGTATCTAAATAAAGTGCCCGTTATTGATGCTTTAGGTAATTATTATTTTATTTGGCAGGAGTTTAGTCAAAAAGGAAAGTATTTACAGTCTAATATCATTGCTGCAGGATGGAGTTTTACAAGACAGAAATGGAATATCAATACCGAAATTTATTCAAAGAGTGTAGATGGAGTGGGTCGATATATTTATGATTCATCTTCTTATGTTTATGATGTGGGACGTGTTACAACTAAAGGGATAGATGTATCCGTAAAAAAGGAGTTTGGAAATCACCTGTTCATTCAAAATTACACCTATAATCATACAACTGAAAAATACTCAAGTGAAGAGGATTATCATTATGGTATTTACACAAGAGATCATGAACTGAAAACAACCTTCCTGATGAATTTTACTCCTTTAAAAATGAGTATGTCATACATATATGGATCGCCAGCCCATACACAGGATTATATCAATATCTTACCAGGAGATTACAAACAATTAGATGCTATGGTTTCTTATCTTTTTCATTTTAAAAATTGCGAACTGGAAACTGGATTCTCAGCATATAATATATCGGATGAAGCAAATGTTTCTTCTCTTAAATTACGAAAGTATGTGTATGACCAAACGCAACCATTATTTGTAGGGAATGGAGGAATGCCTTTTTATATCACCTTATTTCTTCATTTAAAGCTAAAAAAGTAAATATTCAGGTAGGGTTTCATTTGATTTGTGCGGTATGTTAGTAAAGAGTGCTCGCTATTACTAACGTATTAAATATAAAGGTTATGAAATCAATGTTGAAAAATATTTTAGGATTGGTTGCTTTGATGATGCTTTTTGCAACTGTTGGTTTTTCTCAGGAAGTAACTGAAGAACCTCTTCAAACAAGAGAACGACTTCGTGCAAATATGACCGAACAACAAAAGTTGATGATTCAGGAGCAACAACAGCAAACTACACAGGCCAAACTACAGCTTAAAAATAGTTTGACTGAAGAACAAAAGGCAATTTTGTGCAATCAGGAAATGAGCAATATTCAAAAAAGAAAAATGTTTGGAGCGACATTAACTGCTGATCAAAAACAGATATTAAGAGATTGTAGACGCACTATGAAAGTTCAACGTGAAATGTTGCGTGAATGTATTCCTGATTGTGAAAAAGATGCTATGAAAATTCGAGCCAGAGATAAGGTTAAGGATAAGTTACAGGATAAATTACAAGACGGAAGTTGTAATTAATTTGATTTGTGGCCCATCACAGATATATCAAACATACAATAGCCCTTTTCGTTTTATAATATAATGGTTAATGGTCTATGTTTCATAGGAATTAACGAATTATATTAATAAATTAAGGTGTTGCACATTTGTGTTACACCTTTTAGTTTATTAATCTGAGTTCTACATAAAAAAATGAATTCAGAGCATTGGTTCCTTTTAAAACCTTGTTTCACTATTTATAAAGCAATGATATGAAGCGAGTATGTATTGTATTTTTGTTGCTTATAGCATTTTTTATCTTACGGGCACAAAATGATGCAGAAGTAGATTCTGTGTTAAACGAATTATTTTTTGAAGATCCCGACTTATACGATCTTTTTGATGGTAATACCAAATACCATTTTATTTATGTTGTTACAACATTTAATAGTGGTACCTATTATTCCGGAAGGCAGGTTGGCAATAGTGAATCTAACTATTCTGGTCAGATGTATTACTTTATTTCAAATGGATTGTACTTTGGAACTTCTGGAATCTATTACAGTTATTTAGATCCGGGATTCAGGTCTGTTGTTGTTTCATTAGGGTATGCAAGTTCCATTAAAAAGTTAAAATTCCTAAGATATCGTTTGTCGTACGACCGGTTTATGTATGTAAATATGGGAACCGATTTTGAACCTACCTATAATTCGGATATTAATGCCGGAATAACCCTAAAATATAAGTGGATCGGAACTCGGTTTAATTATACACTTTTAATGGGAAAAGAGTATGGAAAACATATTTCGCTGGATGGTTTTGCTAAGATAAAATTATTAAAACTGGGCACTTACGACAGAATTACTCTGGAACCTGAAATTTCATTTTTTTATGGTTCAGATATGGTTGAATACGATCTAAATGCCTCATTAGCCGAAACAGATCCTTTTTATGAACCAGACTATGTACAGAAAGAAGAGTTTGGATTGTTAAATACACAAGTTACTATTCCTTTAAGCATTGCCTATAAAAGGTTTGATCTGGAAATGGGCTATACTTTTCAATTTCCAAAATCACTGGATCCTGTTTACTATTATAAAGATTCTGGTTTTTGGAGTATATCTCTTGCTTACATTATTGATTTAAACTAAGCTGTTATGAGAAATTTTATACTTTATTTTTTTACCTGTTACCTTTTATGCACCCCGGTATCTTTTAATGCACAGCTTAAAAATACATTAGATGATGCTATGCAATTAAACAACATGGAGTGGAAGGATTATATTTCTGGTAATATTCAGAATACCGAAATTGAAGAGTATACATACAATAATAGTGGTTTGGTTAATAGTGCAATACTAAGTTTATGGAACGCAAATTTACAGAGCTATCAACTCAATAGTAAAATAACTTACAACTACGCCAATGAATTAATATCCGAAAAAATATATTCTGAATATGATATGGGGGCTTCTGCCTGGAAAGATACTTTGAAAAGAAATTATATATATAATGATGATAATACAATAGGTCAATTAATTGTTTATAAGAGAGCTTCCAATGATGAAAACTGGACTCCGGAAACAAAAGAAGAAATTCAGTATGATAATAATGGAAATGTAACAGCAATATATTTTTATATATGGGATATAGAAGGTGATACCTGGGAGTATTTTGAAAAAGATGAATATGAATACGACAGCTCAAACCGCGAAATTAATTGTACATCGTGGTTATGGGATTTTCTATTTGAAGAATGGCTTTATTATGATAAGGAAGAGTATGTTTATGATGTGGTAAGTCCTTATGTCAACGATTTGACAAAATACTCTTATTATGAATGGAATGAATTTCAGGATAAATGGGATTACGTTTTTAAAGATTCTAGTTTTTATAGTCTTGATAGATTAAAATATGCTTATGTGTCGCTTTATTGGTCAAAGTCCACTTCCAGCTGGATTAATTTTTCAAGAGAATTACATGATTTTAATAGCGAAGGAAAAGTAATTGCATTTGCCGAATACGAATGGAATGAAAACTATTTGAGATGGGATTATTATGACATGGAGGAATATGATTACGATTCTTATGGTAATGTACTTTTATTTGTTGATTATAATAAGGAGAGTCAGAGTAATGCATGGATTAAATCTTTAAAAGAAGAGTATCATTATAATTACGATTATTCCTTAGAGCAATTAATTGTTCCATTTTCAGAACCCATAATTAATGATGTTTATTTTAATAGCATGATGGAATCCATAAATGCGTATTCCTGGAATTCGTCTGCATCGTTGTGGGATAATTCATCTGTTGGTTTGTTTTCATATTCAGAGTTTGAGCCTTTAGATGGAGCAATCTTTAACAAAGCAAAAGACTTTTTATTACACCCAATACCGTTTATAAATTACATAGTAGTTGAGGGCTTGATCAATGAAGACATAGTCATTTATGATTTAACAGGACAGGTAGTGTTAAAAACAAATGTTACCGATCAATATGAGGTTTTAAATACAGAATCAATTCATCCTGGTATTTATTTAATTCAGGCAGGTAGTAATAAAGGTGAGTATGTTGTGAAAAAGGTTGTAAAGTATTAAAAGAATAGTTTGAAGAAAATAGAGAATTTTGCTTTTGAACCATAAGATATGGAGGAATAATAATTCAAAAGAGTTCATTTTTGATTATAAAAGTATGATTTTCTATTTCTACTGATAGGATTACATAAATAAGAGTGAAGAATTTTGTTTATTTAGCTGTATTAAATCAAAAATCTATATTGATATCAGTCATGCAAAAATTCTATTTAATCATTCTTACCTTATTTATTGGGTTCTCAATAAATGCGCAAAAGAATAAAGCCTATTTTTCTTCCAAAGATTTAACTTCAGTTGGGGCTTATTATTATCCGGAACATTGGGATGAATCACAATGGGATCGGGATTTAAAAAAGATGGCAGATATGGGATTTGAATTTACCCACTTTGCCGAATTTGCCTGGGCACAACTCGAACCAAAAGAAGGAGTATACGATTTTGAATGGTTAGACAGAGCTGTTGCAATTGCCGATAAGTATAACCTAAAAGTAATTATGTGTACATCAACAGCCACGCCTCCTGTTTGGCTCGTACGTAACCATCCTGAAGTTTTAATTCAGCACGAAGATGGAACCAAAGATGATCATGGTTCGCGTCAGCATGCTTCCTTTTCGAATAATTATTATCGTGAGTATTCATTAAAAATGATTGCAGAGCTGGCCAAGCATTATGGGAACGATGATAGAATCATGGGTTGGCAGGTAGATAATGAACCACGAGGTACGCGCGATTATGGAGATGATGCACAACAAAGGTTCAGAGATTGGTTAAAGAAAAAATATAAAAGCATAGATGCGCTAAATAAATCATGGGGAACTAACTTCTGGAGTGGCACTTATTCCGATTTTTCTGAAATTCAATAGGGAATGTTCAAAATTCTGTGTCATAGTTTGTTTATATGTTCATTTATTTTTTGGAATCAATATCAAAAGCCTTAAAGGTTAAATAAAGATTCATACAAGAGCAACCGAGGTACGAGGTTGTTTATATACTCTTGTTTGATTCTATATTTAACCTACCTTTGCTTTTTTATATTGATAGCTAGTGATTTATTCCACATCTATCTTCAAACTTTATTATTAATTGTTGTTGAACTTCTCCCCAATAAGGAGGCTTTGAAATCCAATTTTCGCTTATTGTTTTGGAGGCCATAAATAATAGTTTCAAGAGTGCTTTATCACCTGAAAATGCACCCTTTGTTTTAGTATATTTTCGTAGTTGTCTATTAAAACCTTCAATTATATTTGTTGTATACATGATTCGCCTAATGTCTTTTGAATAGTCAAAAAAACGGGTTAAATGCAACCAGTTTGTCCTCCATGATTTAATAATTAAGGGGTATTTTGTGTTCCATTGTGCCTCAAACTCATCCATCGCAATTTCGGCTGCATCAATATTAGGTGCTTGATACACCTTTTTGAGCCCATTAATTACTAATTGATTATTCTTGTGCGAGACGTACTTTAAACTATTTCTAAGCTGGTGAATGATGCATAATTGAACATCTGTCATTGGAAAAATAGACTCTATAGCTTGTGTAAAACCAGAAAGATTGTCCATACACGCAATTAGTATATCATTAACCCCTCTGCTTTGTATGTCTTCTAATACTGATAACCAAAAACGGGCACTCTCCTTCTGCCCAATGTACAAGCCAAGGATATCTTTCTTACCATACATATCATAGCCAAGAATAATATATACAGCCTTTTTTACAGTCACATTATCTTCTCGTACGCTAAAATGTAAGGCATCCAACCATATGATTGAATAAATAGATTCCAGTTGCCTGTTCTTCCAACGCTCAAGATCAGGCATGATACGGTCTGTAATCTCACTTATTTTACCTTTTGATATAGATGTCCCGTATAAGTCTTCCAGATAATCCTGAATATCTTTGTAGCTCATACCTTTACTATACAAGGAAATAATTTTTTCTTGTAAAGCATCTCCTAAAAAGGTTTGTTGCTTTTCAACTATTTGGGGGGTAAATGTGCCATTGCGGTCCCTTGGAGTATTTAGCTCAAAGGAACCTTGTTCACTCTTCATTTTCTTGGGAGTGGTCCCGTTCTTACGGTTTACTTTTGACTGATTATCATTTGAGCGCTCTTCATGTATATGAATGTCTAGTTCTGCTTTCATTGCACTCTCTAAGAGATCCTTTATCATGGGAAGCATTACATTATCTGCCCCACTTAAACCTTTACCCTCTCGAATCCCTTGTATCGCTGCTTCTTTAAACTTTTCGTAATCAAATTCTTTTGTCATGATGCAAAGTTATTGTCTTTTTAATTTCTCATGACACAGAGTTATGAACACTCTCAATCAATATTCCTCAATACAGTCAGTGGGGGATGAATCTATATCAAAAACTGGATCATAGTCGATTTGTAGATGAGGAAACTGCTTCGTTTTTAGATGATCAGGCAATGACTATTAAACAGTATGCGAAGAATGATCAATGGGTTACTACCAATTACATTCCCATGTATGACTCACGTTGCATTGGAGGAAATAAAGAGTTGGATTTTATCTCATATACACGTTATATGGTGTATGGCGATCATAAAGGAATCGGACGTAAAGGATATAGGGTGGGAGAATATTCCCGAATCTCAATGTCGAATGATTATTTTCGTCCGTTAACACCTATTTATGGAGTGATGGAATTGCAACCGGGACAAGTGAACTGGGGATCTATTAATTCGCAACCATTATCGGGAGCTGTTCATTTATGGTTGTGGCATGTATTTGCCGGAGGAAGTCAGTTTACCTGTACGTATCGTTTCAGAGCACCAATTTATGGTTTTGAACAGTATCATTACGGAATAGTTGGTCCTGATGGTATTACTCCAACTTCGGGTGGACTAGAGTATCAACAGTTTATTGAAGAAATCAATACCTTAAGAAAAAAAGCTTCTCTGGGTGTAATTCCTGATGAGTACAAGAACAGAAAAACAGCCATCCTTTATGATCCAGATAATACTGTGGCCATCAATCAAAATAAACAAAACCAGGTTTGGAATACAGAGCAACATGTGTTGAAATATTACAAAGCCTTAAAATCGTTTGGTGCTCCTGTTGATTTTATCAGGGCGAATATGAATTTTAAGGATTATCCGGTAATTGTAGTTCCTTCCTATCAGCAAATGAGTTTGGAGTTGATTGCTAAACTTACCGAATATGTCAAAGGTGGAGGTAATCTGGTTATGTCATGCAGAACCGGACATCAGGATGAACAGGGACATCTTTGGGAAGCCAAACATGCACAACCAATCTATGAACTGATCGGTGGCGAAATTGAGTTTTATGACTTATTAAGACCCTATGCATCAGATACCGTGATAATGGATAATAATCAATATGCATGGACAAGCTGGGGAGATATTTTAAAGCCTAATAATGGCACTGAAGTTTGGGCAAATTATTCTGGTGATTTTTATGCAGGAAAACCTTCAGTTATTTTTAATAAGCTAGGAAAGGGCTCTGTAACATATGTAGGCGCCGATAGTAATGAAGGTGGTTTGGAGTATGATGTGTTGCAAAAACTGTATGGGAAATTGAATATTGATATTGAAAAATATCCTAAAGGCGTTATTGTGGAATACCGTGATGGTTTTGGTATTGCCATGAACTACTCAGATAAACCTTATACAATAGAACTACCAGATAGAGCCGAAATTTTGTTTGGAAAAAAAGAACTTTTAACAGCTGATGTTTTGGTTTGGAAAATCTTGAATTAGGAAAAAGGAGAAGGAAACAGGAAACAAGGAGAATAATGATCAATAGGTCATTAAATCAATAGAAAAATAGTTTGAAGACCTGACAGCATTTTTAACCAAGCTGTAAATAGAATCTGTCAGTGTCTGGCAAAGAGAAAAACTAATCACCACTAAGGCTTGAAGGCACAAAGTTTCAATAAAATTTCTTTGTTTTCTCTGTGCCCTTGAGTCTTTGTGGGTTATAGAAATTATCCAAAACAATCTATAAAACTTACAACCAAATCAAGTCGAAATTACCATCGCCATATAACTACCTTTGGGAAAGTGGGATATTTCTTCAAAATATGTTAGCTCTTGTTTGTATTTGTCATTATACAGTCCTTTTTCAGCATTAATAAAGCCTATTTTTTTATAAAACTGAATAGCGCCGATGTTTGATTTATTAACAATTACAATGAGTTCTTTTATCTTCTTTTCTGTGCAGCGTTTAATACATTCTGCAATTAATAGCTTTCCAATTCCAAGTTTTCTAAAAATGGATGCAACAGCTAATGAATATACGATGCCGTATGGAGAATGCTCTGCCGAATAGTATCGACCACCGGTTAAGAATACCCATCCAACCTTTTTTGTCTTAAAATGTATATTGATTTGTATTCCACCCTGTTTGTGTCCACCTATATTTTTAATCTGATGAAAAGACTGAATTTCCCATTTAAATGGAAATAGAAAATTAATTATTCTCACTATGGTATTGCAAAACAAACGTATTACAGATTTCATTTGTCAATAAATATAAGCGTAGATTTCAATATTAAATGGACTTACAAACTGCTAAAAAGGTTTTACACATAATATACTATTTCAAGAAATTTACCAGAGGTGGTTTTATCTTCTTTGTTAGGCTTTAATTCTTTTAAAACACCTGCTACAGTTATTTCTTCTTGAGGTAACTTATCAAAGAGTTTTGAATGTGCAATTAAAGCACTTTCATCTGAATCTGTGTCTTTTAATTCATAAATATCATATTCTTCAATTAATGGAATCATGTTAAAGGAGGTCATATTACCAGAAACAATAGGTATCATAATAAATCCTGTAAACTCCGTTTTTGATTCAACCAGTTGAGGAATACCTTTGGTTATAATGGAGTTCGAAAACATCCCCTTATTATTTACATCAGCAATACTAAGTCTTAGGGCATGTAAGCGATTGTATTTTTCCTGCAATGTTTTATCAAGTAGCGATATAATCTTATTTTTATCTTCGGTAGTCAGATTAATCATTAGCATTTCAAGAAATAGAATCATCTCCTGATGATCGCTGAATATACCTGCTACTTTCCCTAATTCAGATTGATCAATGCGCCCATCATTAGCCTTGGCTTTAAAGTTGTAAAATCTACCCCCATTGTCAAGAATTTCTATGGCATCCTCTAGGTTTTCTGCAGGTGTTATCTTTTTCATTGTTGTTATTTTAGGATAATTCTTGGCTCAAGTTTATATTAGCGTTGTTAATCACAATGTTTTCTTAGTCCCACAGTTTCCTTTTTAGGCTGGGAGTTGGAAGATGGAAGTTCGAGGAAATTTATTCTTAATAACAATTAATTTACTTCTGACTTCATACTTTTAATAAAACAATTAATACTTGAAAACAATTCAGTCATTTAACCACGTTATATAAACTACAGCTTAATTCTTTTTTTATGTGTTGATGTTTAATAAAATACTTCGGCTCCGGATACAGTAAGTTTTATTGGTTGTTCAGTCAACTTTAAATCTTTATTTTTAATCGAGGCCAATACCACATTTTTATTGTAGGCATTTGTGTCATCTAAATTTAAAAATTCTTCCACATCAATCCATTTAGCTTCAATAATTTCGGAATCATCGTATATAGAGATCTCCTTAGTTAATGCTTTGGCCGTACAAACAATATAAATGATGGATTCGCCAAACTGTCCTTTAGTAAAATGACCTAAGTTAAGAATAGATTCAAACTCAGCATGAATTCCGGTTTCTTCAAATACCTCTCTTTTTAATGCTTCTTTTAAAGGTTCGTTATTATCCACATGGCCTCCCGGAAGTTTGTATCCTGCGTTAAATTTATCTTTAACAACAAGTAAATTGTTTTCATCACGAATAATTGCTCCAACACCAACTGTGTAGTTTTTTGCCGTGGGAACAATAGGATTTTCAACCAGTGTTTTAACCAACATTAAATAATCCTCTTTGCAATGATGAAATTGAAAGTTGAGCTTTGTTAAAACAGGAATAAAATCTGATTTTTCAATGGGAATTTTAACCCAAAGCAATTTTGATCCATTTAAATTGTGAATCAAGGTCGATATTTCCTTCTGAAATTCATTTGTTGATTCGGGCAGAGAATCTGGATCTATCGTAATTCCCTGATATCTATCTTCTATTAACTTCATTCAAGATAAAGTTGTAATTAGTAATACAATTTATTTTATAAGTAATCAAAAGTAGGGAAATGTTATTTTAATAAGTAATATGATATCAAATAAATTATTAAAATAGGCTTAAAAGTCATGAGAAACCTTCTGAAACCCTTAACAGGACGGGTTTTAAACCTACAGGACGGGTTAAAAACCTACAGGACGGGTTTTAAACTTACAGGACATGCTTAAGATCTACAGGACGACATTTTCAGGTTACAGGATCAACCCAAAGTCTATTTTTTTTGATTTTAAACCTACAGGATGGTATTTTTTATTCACAGGACGGTATTATAGCATTACAGGAGCAGGCTTTATACCTACAGGAGTATCCTCTATACCTACAGGAGGGTAATATAATGTTACAGGATAAGAGTCACACTAGGACATTATTTTTAGAGTCGGAAAGCTTATATTCCTCTCTAACTGCATATAATAATTAATTGAAAGAGTAAAATCAAACAAGGAAATTAATAAATGAATCATGAGAGTATAAAATTGACTCAGGGTTCCTCATTTTATATCAGGATGATAAGATTTTTCGCATTGAGATCATAAAATTACTCAGGGATTAGATAGGTTATTTTTACGTTTTATATATATTTTGTCTGTAAATAGTAGGTGAAATGCCATATTGCTTTTTAAAACTATAGCCAAAGTAACTCATATCGGTAAAGCCGCATTTATAAGCAATTTCAGAAATGGTTAGATTTGTTTCTTCTAATAGTTGTACTGCTTTTAACAGACGCATTTTTTTTATAAAAGCATTTGGGTTTAATTCAACAGATTGTGTTAGTTTTCGATATAACATCGAATTACTAACATTAACTTCTTTGGCCAATTGCTTAACTGTAAATTCAGGATCCGAAAGGTTTTTTTCTACTACTTTATTTACATCGTTTAAAAACTTGTTATGAACTTCATTTTTTTCTAGTCCATTTTTAATTTTATTCTTATTTTTTGGGAGAGCCTGATTTCTTTGCTCCATCAAATTTTGTACTCTTAATAATAAGGTGTTAATATTAATAGGGATAGGGATATAACTATCGGCCCCTACCTTATAACTTAATCCTCTTTCTTCTTCTGATGGACGTCCAGATAACAGGATGAAAGGAATATACTCTTCTTTTTTACTCTTTTTTATTTGTTTACATATTTCAATCCCTGAAATATTTGTTGTAGCATTATTTGAGATGACAAGATCCACGGTATGTTGTTCAAAATATTTAAGCCCACGTTGCCCATTACCAGCTTCCTTCATATTAAAGTATGGATTTAGTTGGTTGACTATTACACTTCGTAAGTCCGCATCTGGCTCAATAATTAGTATAGTTGCACGTTCATCCTTGTTTTCATTTAAATTTTTTAAACTTGTAATTATCTCTTCTTCAATTGAGAGTGAGTTTTTTAAGAAATCCATTTTTCGGGATTGTTTTGTTTGTTCAGGATTTGAATAGGATTCTTTTGAAACAGGAATTCGAAATAATATCCCAATTAAATTATTACTTTGTTCTTCCGGCCATAATTCACCTTTATGCAGTTCAATCATTTGTTTGGAAATAGCCATACCGATTCCATAATCCTTTGAAAGAATATACTCGTCACTTTCGGCATACAAATCTTCCTGAACAGTTTTATAAGAATTAGAAATTGTTGTGTAAGTCAATGAAAAAGTAGCATAGTTACTTTTATTGTCGATACTTGTAGAAACAGTTAATGTAATAGTGCCCTTATAAGATGTATGCTTAATAGCAAAAGCTATAAAATTATAGAGAATGATGTCAATTTTCTCTTCGTCAAAATAGGTTGAGGTCGTATTTAAATGGTAATCTGTTTTGAAAAAGATTTCTTTTTTTTGCATCAGCAATTCAAAACTTTTTACTACTTCATCAACTAATTCTTTCAGATCATGTTTTTTTACTGAAATTGTTGATTTCTGTTTCTCTTCAGAACTGTAATAAAGTAATTGTTTAGTATATCGAATCAGGCGTTGGGTGTTTTTATGAGCCAGGTTTAAATCTCTTTGATTAGGAGCTACTTGTTTATGTTTCCAATTCTGGATAAATACATATAGTATATTTAAAGGAGTTGCCAATTCATTGGAAATATTTGCGAAAAGTTGCTTCTTAAAATTTAATAGTTTTTCGGATTTCTCATGTTCTATGTGTTGTATTTCAAGGGCACGAGCTAATTTTTGGCTTTGTTGCTCTTTATGTATGTAGTAATATAATGCGGAAATAAGTGCAATAATATAAAATAGAATTGCATACCATGTTTCATAAAAAGCGGGGTGCACTACAATTTTAAATTTTTGCGGTTTTTGTTGCCATACTCCATTATTGTTGGATGCATTGTATAAAAAGGTGTAGGACCCTGGCTTTAAATTGGCGTAAGTCACGGTGCGCGAAGTTGCATCTGCGTTTCGCATTTCACTATCCACACCTAAGAGTTGAGTGGCGTATAAGTTATTTTGCGGATCAGAATACGAAAGTGCGCTCAATGTAAATGATATGCTGTTTTCTTTATGAGTCAATTCTAAACCAGATTGAAGAAAGTTAACTGGTTCTTCTCTATTCCCAATTTGTAATTTAGAAATTGTAGGTGTTGGGATGTATGGATTACTATGAACTTCGGAAGGATTAAAATAGTTAAAGCCTTTGTTGCCACCAAACATTAAATTACCATCTTTGGTTTTAAATACGGCATTGCGAATAAACTGATTGCTTTGTAATCCATTAGCTTGCGAAAAAATCCAACTTTGCGAATGAGATGATGAATGTTGATATTTTATCAATCCATGATTCGTTGAAATCCATAAATTTTTGTTATTATCTTCACATAAGCCATTTATAACATCATTCATAGTATCAATGCCTTTATCTACCAAATGAAATTGTTCATTGTTGATTTCCTTACAAAGAAGTCCTCCACCAGCGGTTCCAGCCCAAATTGTATTTTGAGAATCCTCATAAAGAACCATGATTTGGTTTGTTGTCAAACGATGTAGACCATCTTCGTTATAACCGTAATGTTTAAAAGTAACGGGGAAGTGAGTGTTGATATCCGAAGTTAATAGATTTATCCCTTTATCCTGAGTCGCAATCCAAATTTGGTTTCTAGAATCTTTTATTATACTTGTAATTTGGTTGCTACTTAAGCTGCTGTTTTCGTTTTCGTATTTATAATTAACTATGCTGAAATTTTGTAAATCAATAGGTTTGTGAGGAATGATTTTAAATACTCCTTTTTCTGTTCCAATCCAGATATTTCCGCTCTGATCTTCTATGATAGACGATACCATTTTAGCTTCAAACCCATAGTCTTTACTATTTTTATTGATCATGATATAGTCACCAGTTAATGGATTCATCTTAATAACTCCATGGTATCTTGTACCCAACCACAAAAAACCATTTGAGTCTTCAAAAAAGCAGTTAATTGAATTCAATTCTTCAGGTAATTTATTATATGGTTCTTGTTGCTTAAATGATTTGAATTCTCTTGTTGCTAAATCATAAGTTCCAAAGCCAAGACCTCTGACACCAATTAATAATCGATTTAGCTTATCATATGTAAAAGAAGTAACAGTTTGGCTATATACTCCTGAATTTATAAGTGTAATATTGTAAGGATTAAAAATTTTAGAAACAGGATCCCAGACACATACACCGGTATATGTTCCACACCACATTAAGCCAGACTTATCACGAAAAACAGAATAAACCTCATATTGAGGAATTGATTTATCTTTCTTTTTATTGATATTTAACAGGTCAAATTTTGGATTCTTCGAATAGGGATTTTCAACTCTAATAATACCTCTCGGGCTACCCAGCCAAATGTTGTCGTCTTTGTCAAATTCAATATCATATATAATAAATTTCTTTTTTTCCTGTTTTATTAATTTTGTATCAATTAATCTTCCATCAGGAGCCATCCTAAACCTTAAAAGTCCTCTACCCCATAACCCTACCCAATAAAAATGTTGGTCGTCTTCTTTAATACAAAATGGTGAAAATTCATGGAAGTTTATGTTGTTACCAATGTTTAACCATGATTTATAGAGTTGTAAACGTTCATTAATTAACATTAAATTCCCTTCCCATGTACATATCCAAATATTTCCTTGCGAATCACAATAAACTTTAGTTATCCATTCGGAAATCATATTTAGTCTTTTTGTTTTTTTTGAATAATGATGTAATTGAGAGTGATCAATTGCGTATTTGTAAACACCACTTCCTGCTGTGCCAATCCACAAATTACGTTCATTATCAATTGTTATAGAATTTATTAAGCAGTATGGGCTGTTGTTTCCCCATTCATTTATGATTGGATTAAAAAAGGTGAATTTTTCGGTGATTAAATCCAATTTGGCAACTCCATGGTCTGTTGCACACCATAAGTATTGAGGATTATCTTGAGTGATATCTAAAAATGAGTTAGTAATCAGTCCCTTGTTGAGGTATTCAGATGTGGTGAATGTTTTAAACTCATAGCCATCGAAACGGAAAAGTCCTTCCGTTGTAGCAAACCAAATATATCCCTGCTTGTCCTGAAATACTTTTTTTACCTCTTCCGAAGATAAGCCTTCATTGCTCGATAGCATATATGAAATAGTGTTATCCTCTTGTTGAGCCAGAATATTTATTGTAAAAGGCCATATAAGTATTATAAACAATAAATATAATTTATATAGTAGTGTCCTATTTTTCTCTGTTATCATTTAATCTGGTTCCTTATTTTATATAAGATATTGTAATAAAAATCAATTTTAAACTTCGAAATAAATCACTTTTTTCAAATATTTTAAGATCTATTCAAGTTTATGTTGTTGTTTGTTGTTCAGTCTTCACATTTATTGTGAATTATAATTCATATAAGGATGTTAAGTGCCAGGAAAAGAGGCTTGTAGGTTGAGTGTTTTGATGGTTTTATAATTGGTGAAATGAATGAATAACTATATTAAATGAGTAAAATACAAGAGTCATTTCAAGCATTATAACGTTTATTTGCCTTAATAAGTTTCAAATAAATAACATTGATTGTTAATTAATCTAAAAAACGAATTTTATGAACAAATGGTTTTCAATCGGGAAGCTTTTGATGTGTTTAACACTTCTTACCATAGTTTCCTGCGATGATGATGAAAAAAAATGGACAGCAACTTCAGATCCAGTCTTAATGTTATCATCTGAAAATATTCATAGTGAACCAGGAAGAACCTTCGCAATAGAAGGTGTTTTAGAAGATGAAGTTGGTCTTAAATCAGTAGAGTTAAATATTGATGAGTGGTATCTTGATAAAGCAATAGAATTATACAAGGGGGATGATGTTGTTTACGATTATGCTTTGGATTATAGTTTTAAAATCCCTGAAGATGCACAAGATAAAGAATATGTTATTACAGTAACAGTTACAAATTTGGGAGGTTTAAGCACAACTAAAACCTTAAATGTTTATATGGACGGTGATTTTAATGATCCAACAATTTCAGTTGAAAGTCCCGTAGATGGCTTAACTATAGAACCGTCTGAAGAAATATTACTTGACTTAGATTGTAATATAAGTGATGATCGCCAATTAGGTTATCTGGTTGTAGAAGAGGAAAATTTAAATCTTTATGATAGTATTTCTTTTAAAGGCAAAGGATTGGATATCTACGAATACGCTCGAACTGTAACTCTACCAGCTGAAGTTCAGGAGTACACTTTTAATTTTACGGTTGCTGATAGTGCTGGATTGGTTGTGAATTCAAGGCGTACTGTTGATGCATCTTTTGTATATAAAAAAATGTATTTGGCAGATGTAAATACTGATGAAGAATTAGTTTCAGATTTATTTGGTGTACCAATGCTTATTACTACAACTGGTTCAAATTTATTTGAGGCAGAGTATTATTCAACTCAGCCTAATACTGAGGTGAGATTTATTCCGCAGGCTTCAAGTTTTGCTCCTCATTGTTTTGGTATTGATCCTTCTGACTCAGAAAAACTAATTGATTCTAAAGATGCTTTACCAATTATTATTCCTGAAGTAGGATATTATAAAATAAGTATAGATATAAACAATCTTACTTATAATTTCGAAAAATTTACTCCAGATTATTGGTATTTTGAATCTAAAACAGAATTTCCTAATGATGATGACTATATCAGTTCTTCTTGGGTTGGAGAATTGGGAATTGTAGGTAAAGGATTTCCAGAATATCCTGATCAAAGTTGGTCAACAGCCAATCCTATAACACTTGATAGAGATCCTGATAATTTATATCGCTTTACTAAAACCCTTGATATGGAAGGTAATGTCGAGATGATTTTTCAACCTCAACATCCATGGGGATGGTGGCCTGAACCATATTGGAGATTTGATAGGGCATTTGATCCCGAAACAACTGTTTTAAAAGGAGGTGAGAATGTTTCAATGGAAGTTACCACTCGTACCACTTATACAATAATTTTCGACAGCTACCTTAATAGAGCTAAAGCCATTAAGGTGGAATAAAGAGTTGCAATAATCTCGGTACAGTTTGTTACCTGAATTATGAATTAAACATTAAAAAATATTCAATTTTATAATAATGAAACGATTAACATATAATAAGTTAGGCTTATTAGCCTTACTTCTTTTGATCAATGTTTTCGCTTTTGCACAAGAGAAAAGCATCGTGGGTAAAATCACAGATGGTACAGGGGAAGGCATTCCTGGGGTTTCCATCATTATAGCGAAAACAACTACTGGAACTATAACTAATATTGATGGAGAATATGCATTAAACGCTTCTATTGGAGATACTCTTAATATTAGCTTTATTGGGTATAAATCTCAATCAGTAATTATTAATTCTTCAACTTTAAGATATGATTTAATGATGGTTGAAGAAAATATTTCACTTAACGAGGTGGTTGCTATTGGATATGGAAAAGCCAGGAAAAAGGATCTTACCAGTGCAATTTCGTCAGTAGAAGGAGATGCAGTAAAAACCATGAGTGTAGGTAACCCTGTTCAATCATTGCAGGGTAAAGCACCGGGTATTCAGGTTGTTGCCGGGGGGGGAGCGCCGGGGAAAGCTCCAAAGGTATTGGTTAGGGGATTTACTTCTCTTAATCTGGATACAGATCCATTATATGTGGTTGATGGAGTTCCAATGGGTACTAATCTTAACTTTCTTAATGCGAATGAAATCGAAAGAATGGATGTGTTAAAAGATGCATCCGCATCTGCTATTTATGGTAGTAGAGCTTCTAATGGTGTTATTTTAATTACTACTAAAAAGGGAAAAGATGGTAAAACAAGTTTTTCAGCGGATTTAAGTTATGGGCTACAAGTGTTTAAAAAGCCTTATGACGTGGCTGATGCTAAAGAATATGCTCAAATAATGAATCAATCCTTAAATAACTCAGGTCTTAGTGATCGATTTGATGATCCTTCAGCGCTTGGAAAAGGAACAGATTGGTGGGGTGAAGGTGTTAACAAGCTTTCTCCGCAAACGAATTTTTCATTTCAGGCTAGTGGAGGTTCTGAGAAATACAAATATGCGGTTTCTTTAAGTTATTTTGATCAGGAGTCGTTTTATAATTCTGGTGAATGGGAAAGATTTACCAGTCGAATTAGCTTAGATTGGAATTTTTCAGATAAAATTAAAGCAGGATTAATGTTTAATCCTCGTCGTGAAAGATGGGATAATACGCCTGATTGGTATCAGGATTATTTGATGATTGATCCGATTACTCCAATTTACAGACCTAAAGATGAGCAGGTTGGGTTGAATGAATATAGTATTTACCAACGTTCATATTACACCTATGTTTGGAATCCAATAGCGCGCGATGCAAGAAATTTTGGGGATGGTGGATATTATGCTGCAGCTTCTAATATATATGTGACTTATGAACCAATTAAAAATTTAGAGATTAAATCTCAAATCAGTGGTGATTTTAAATTTAATCATAATGATGATTTTATTCCTGATTTTGTGATAGATGGAGCTCATGAATGGAATGCGGTTAACTCTGTTACTAGAGAATACCAGTTTGATAAGTATTGGAACTGGACAAATACTGCAACTTATACATTAAAGAAAAACAATCATAGCCTAAGCTCAATGGTGGGGGCTACTTTTGAAAAGTGGAATTATAGTAATATTAAAGGTACAAAGGAAAATATTCCAAGTAATAATGAATTATTACGAGAACTTGAAGCTGCTACTGTTAACGATAAAATAAGTAAAGGTAATGAATGGGGAAATGCTTTGGAATCGTTTCTAGGTCGTGTTTCTTATAATTATTTAGGTCGTTACTACATTACAGGTACATATCGTATTGATGGTTCTTCAAAATTTATGGGTGACAATAAATGGGCTTCATTTCCTTCTGCTTCTGTGGCATGGCGTATTTCTGATGAATCATTTATGAGTGATCTTACTTTTTTGGATGATATGAAAATTCGTTTTGGATGGGGGCGTTTAGGTAACCAGAGTCTTGATAATGGATTGTTTTTATCAAAATTAAGTACTGGTTATTATGTAATGGGAGAGGATGCATCTGTTGTAAATACAACTTCACCTAGCACTGTTGCAAATGAAGAGTTGAAATGGGAGACCGTTGAGGATATTAATATTGGTACTGATTTTACATTGTTAAATAATAAGTTTACAGGTTCTGTTGAGTACTTCCGCAAAAAAACCATTGATATGTTGTTCAAGCTTCCTTATCCATATTATAGTGGATATCCAGATTATGGACAAGTAATGTCTAATATTGGATCTATGAAATCTTCAGGGTGGGAGATAGCCTTAACCTATCGTGATCATGTTGGAGAGTTTAATTTCGATGTTACTTTAACAGCAATGACAGGTCAGGTTGAAATGTCAAAATTATCAAACAGAGCTCCAGTAGTGTATGGTGATAATGAAAAAACCAGAACTGTAGTTGGTCAGGAACCTGCATATTACTATGGTTATAAAACCGATGGTTTGTTTCAAAATCAGTTCGAAGTTAATTCGCACAGTAATGATCAGGGAACCTTATTACAACCTTTTGCTCAACCAGGAGATATTCGCTTTGTTGATGTAAATGGTGATGGTGAATTAACTGGTGATGATCGTACTAAAATTGGTAGTCCATGGCCCGATTTTACAACAGGGTTAAATATTAGCCTTTCTTACAAAGAATTTGACTTTTTGGCTAACCTTTATGCAAGTGTTGGTAATGATCTTGTTAATGATATAAAAGATGATTTATACAGTACAACAGCATCTGAAAGTAATGTTAAATCAGGTTTGTTGAATAAAGCATGGCATGGAGAAGGTACAGGAAACAGTATTCCACGTGTGTCGCATATTGATAACAATCAGAATTATACCCGTTTTAGTGATTTTTATGTTGAAGATGGTTCTTTTTTACGTTTAAAGAATATTCAGTTGGGATATACATTACCGCAAAATATTTCAGATAAGGCTGGTTTAAGCAGATGCAGAGTTTATGTATCAGGACAAAACTTGTTAACCTTTACCAAATATGGTGGTGTGGAACCGGAAGTGGGAGGAAAGACTCTTAATAGTGGATTTGGAAGTTGGACTTACCCTGTATTGCCAACATACCTAATAGGATTAAACATAAACTTTTAATCGAATTATAAATCATTGATTAAAGAGATAAAAAATGAAGAAAATTAAATATATCATTTTATTAGCTGTGTTTTTCGGTACACTTACATCTTGTGACGATTTTATAGATGTGGATAGTAAAGGAACTTTAACCACAGATAGTTATTTTAAAACAGAAAGCGATTGCGAAAACTATGTAAATGGCTTATATCAAAGTTTAACCTTTTATAGTGATTGGTGGAAGCAGTATCTTTTTTTAGCTAATAATATGGCTAGTGATGATGCCTGGATGGGAAATCTTAGTCAGGATCCAGGTGATGCCTACCCTTTTGCACATTACACAATTGAGGCTTCTAATGCGCCAGCTAAATTAACGGATCATTATGTTCATGATTATTTTCACATTAACAATTGTAATATTGCGTTACAAAAAATACCTGTGGCTGATATAGATGAGGATCTTAAAAATCAATTTGTTGCAGAAGTTAAGTTTTTACGTGCGTTTACTTATTGGGAATTAATTCAAAATTTTGGGGATGTTGTTTTAATGACTCAACCAGAAAATCCATCTGGTTTAACCAAAACACGTTCTCCTAAAGCAGATGTATATGCACAAGTTGTAAAGGATTTACAAGAAGCTGCTGCGGTTCTACCATCAAGATTTACAGGATCAAATGTAGGAAGAACTACTAAATATGCCTGTCATGCTTTGTTGGCCCGTACATATTTATACATGAAGGATTACGATAAAGCCTATGCGCATGCCGATACAGTTATTCGTTTGGGAGGATACCTATTAGAACCAAATTTTGTAGATATCTGGAGTGTAAATAATCATAACGGACAAGAATCTATCTTTGAGGTGCAGACAAGTGGTGATCAGAAGTATTCTGTAGGCAATATGTTTTCTGTTGTAATGAACGCACGCTCAGAAATTTGGTCCTCTAATGAAGAAGATAAGATTATGGATGGATGGGGATGGTGTGTACCATCTTCTCACCTTGAGAACGCTTATATTTCAGAAGGTGATGAAATCAGACGAAAAAGTACCATCATTCGTAATGGTGAACCTGTTTATGGTGATGAGGAGTTAAATCCTAATTATCAATTTAATATAGATGTTAATAAGTCGGGTAGAACATGGCGTAAGTTTTATGTGCCTATAGCTATGCGTCAGTCGTTGGACAAAAAGGATGGACATATTCCATTGCCATTTGTGTTACTGCGTTTGGGAGAAATGTACTTAACAAGAGCTGAGGCTGCTTATTTTAAGGGAAATATTGATCAGGCTCATCATGATATTGCTACCATTCGAGCACGTGTGGGACTAGGTAATAAAGATGATTTGACAGGAAATGATTTATTATATGCTATATGGAAAGAAAGAAGGCTTGAAATGGCGTGTGAGGGGCAACGTTTATATGACTTGCGTCGTGAAATTGATCCGGTTCAAAACAAACCTATGATTGATTTGGCAATGGGATCAGAAGGTTATTTCGTAAAATATAATACAGAGGAAAGTACTGATGAATACGAAACTATACATCCAAAAGAAAGTCAGGATAAAGGAACTTATTTTGTAGAAGGGAGACATGAGTTATGGCCTATACCACAGTCAGAAATAGACCGTAGTAATGGAGTTATTACTCAGAATCCAAATTACTAAAGTATTTACATAAAGTGTTGGGTCTTGCCTTAGACCCAACATTTGCTGTCTTTTTTCATTACATCCTTAAATTATCTTCATTATCCAAGGTTTAATTACTTACTGATGTTTCCCATGTTATTTAAGCTGCATTTGAAAGCTGCATTTCTATTAGCCTGAAGATTTTATTGTCCTCAGGCTTATTTTTTATCAGATTGGTAATTAGTTCATTAAAATCACTATCAATAATCTCAGCAATCATATGTAATAGTTCCAGAATAAATCCCCATATTCTCATGGATATAGTAAGTTCTGTAGTATTATCGCATACCTTTTCAAATAAACCGCCCATTGTTTCATATGCATCGAACCTCTTTGCCAAACTAAATACATTGTATTCAATCATAGCTAGTGATACATCAGCTATTTGCGCATCAAAGTCTTGGGATTGTGATTTGCCCAAGGAAAAGTATTGTTTTGATTCTTTAAAGAAAACTTCTATGCTCCACCTGATACTATATATTTCATAAGCACTCAGTATGCCCAGCTTAGTATTGGTAGTCGCCAACAGGTGCCACTTGCCATGCTTACTTGTTTTGCAGAAAAATAGCTTTAGTGGTATTGATTTGTACTCAACAATAACCTCGGCACAAAATAGGTTTAATGCTTTTTCTTTCTTTACCTTTTTTCTGCGCTTTACTAATTGGGTAAGCTCTTTAGCTGTATACAATTCGCCATTGAAGCTATATTTTGCTTTTGCCATTTTTACCATACCAACTATATGTATTCCTTTATTTAATGACAAAACGGCTTTCAATATGGATTCACAGAAAAACCAACTATCCATAAGTACATAGTGTACTTCAAACTTTTGTTTGACAGCTCTTTTAATCATAGATATAGCTGTAGATATTTTATCATCAATCAATTCTTGTTCGCGCAAATAACCGCATGAATCTTTTTCTCTTTTTTTTGAATATTGAGCTTTTCTTTGTTTAGCCATCAGTCCAAATGGAGTTTTCTCGTTTTTGCCTTTTTCTTTGTGTAGGCTAAAATCTAATGAGAAGAAACTTTTGCCGTCCCAATAGCCAAGAAATAATGCTTTATATCCCCAGAACCTACAATTTTTCACATGTGACCATATCTTACCAATATGCTCTGTTTTATAGGTTGATTTTTCAAAATCAGTATCGTCTATTATTAAACATTTGTTAAACTCCTTATTTGTTGCGCTTGCGCTTGTGCTTGTGGTCCGCTTTAGCAATTTGATATTACATTTGGTTAAGAGGCTTCTCCAATTGATATTGCTATCATTTTTTAGCCTATAAAAAGTATTCTTACTAGCTTCTATGCTGCGTGATAAAGGATGTTTGGTGTAACGGTATACGTTCGAGAGTGAGTATAGTGGAAACAACAACAAAGCCAGCAATAAATCACCTTTTTGGAAAGTACATTGAGGCATATTATCAACTCCCAGATTCAACCTATTCAGATGCAATGACTGATATAATTCCATTATTCTATTAATTCCTTTTTCACTTGAGGTGAAAAAGCTGTTTGTCTCCGAAAAAACTTTTGTACTTTTACTCATGAAGCATGGTTTTTTATTGATATCGCACCACTAAAATACTGAATATTAGTGGATTAATAAAATTAATCATGCTTCTTTTTGTTTGATTTACAATGTTTTAACATACTTGGGAAACATCAGTTACTTAAAAAGCCTTTGACTCAATTAGATTTTAGCATGCGTATCAAAAAAATTATAACAGGGTTAGTACTTATTATTGCAATTACCTGTTCCTGCTCTATTAAAGATAAAAAGCTGGGAAGTTCTACGCTTGAGGTATTGATCAATACCAAACATACTTTCCAGGTGATGGAAGGTTTTGGAGCCTCAGACTGCTGGACTATGCAGTTTGTTGGTAAAAACTGGCCTGAAAAAAAGAAAATAGCCATTGCCGATTTACTTTTTAGTAAAGATGTTGATATAAATGGCAATCCAAAAGGAATTGGACTTTCTCAATGGAGATTTAACATTGGTGGGGGCACTATGGAGCAAGGTGTTAGTAGTGATATTCCAAAAGTATGGAGAAGGGCTGAATGTTTTTTGAATGCGGATGGTACTTTTGATTGGAATAAACAAAAAGGACAACAATGGTTTTTACAGGCTGCAAAGGAAAGAGGTGTTGAATCTTTACTTGCATTTAATAATACACCACCAGTATTTTATACAAAAAATGGCAAAGGGTGGTCGCCTGGAGGAAATCAATTTAACCTTCGATCTGATAAATATGATGATTATGCGCGCTTTTTAGCTGTTGTTTGCGAACACTTTAAAAACGAGGGACTTGAATTTGATTATGTCAGTCCATTTAATGAACCTCAGTGGGATTGGAAAGCTCCTGCATCACAAGAGGGTACTCCTTCCTGGAATAATGAAATAGCTCACCTTGTAAAGTCATTATCTCCACTATTAACAGAGAAACTCCCTAAAATACAAATTGCAGTTCCTGAAGCTGCTCAACTTCAATTTTTATATGAAAGTAGAGGTTATAATAACCGAGATAAACAACTAAAGGATTTATTTGATCCTTCATCTCAGATGAATATTGGGAATTTGTCAAATATTAAAAAGACAGCTATGGGACATAGCTACTTTACAACCAATAATCTGGATACATTAATAGAAGTACGTCAAAAACTTAAAAACTATATAAATAATAATTTTCAAGATTTAACCTATTGGCAAAGTGAATTTTGTATTCTTGAAAATCATAAAGATATTGGAGGAGGTCACAAAAGAGATTTAGGTATGCCTACGGCATTATATGTAGCCCGTGTAATTCATGCTGATTTATCAATTGCTGATGCCTCACTATGGAGTTGGTGGACTGCTGTTTCTCCTGAAGATTATAAGGATGGTCTGATTTATATTGACCATGGAACGGATTCGGTTTCATCAGGCAAGACAGTAGATAATTTATATAATGATGGATATTATCACGATTCTAAAACACTATGGGCATTAGGAAACTATTCAAGATTTATACAGCCTGGTATGATACGTATTCAAACAAATTTAGCCGATGCTCCATCTTTAAAGGAACAGATGACAAATTTAATGATAAGCGGGTATAAATCTATAGATGATAAAAAATTTGTTTTTGTTGCGATTAACTATAACAATGAAGAATCTAATATTTCTTTCGATCAATTCCTGAAAGATAAAAAAGGTTTGAGTACAACATGTTATGTTACATCGAAAGACAAAAATCTGGAGAAAACAGAAATAAATGGTCAGATTATAAATATACCAGCCAGATCTGTAGTAACTATTCTAGTTCAATAAATTTTATAATTCTGAAGCGTTCACGTAAAGTTTCTTACGCAATCAAAGAAAATTTTATTTAGTTGTTCAATGTGGAAATAGAAATCAAATTTTAAAAGCATAAAACTAGTCAATATGAAAGTTTTTTTACAAGGGGAAATAATCAAATTTGGCAAGTTTCATCTAATTATTGAAAGTAAATTGTATATAAATGAAAAAGATAATATTAAGCCTTATTGGGATCGCATTATTAACTGTTAATTGTAGTAAAGACTCTGGTAGCGATGATGTAATTCCTGATGATAGCACACAGGTAGAGGATCCTTCTAAAAACATTGATTTTAGTGAACCTATAAGAGGAGTAAACTGGGCTGATAAACGAGATAACTTTGTAGATGATTTATTAGTTCCAAGTGGTTTGACAAGCGGCGATACCTATTATATGGTACAGGTAGATGCTCAATATATTATCAAAGGATTCAAGGAAAATATGGGCGCAAATACCATTCGCATGCCTATTAATTATGCTACAGTTAAGAGCACTTGGTGGCATGGCTACAAAGGAGCAATAGATAAAGCTATAGAAAAGGGAATGAGAGTTATATTAGCTTATTGGGAAGGCGATAGCAGTAGGGATGGGAAAGTTGATAATACAGATGAGTTTCTTGAAATGTGGACAAAAGTAACTGCTGATTATGCTGATAACTCAGGAGTTTATTTTGAAGTTATAAATGAACCTCATGGATATTCTCTTTCTGAACTAACTGAATTGTATGCATCGTGGTTAAATAAATTCTCAACTATTCCTCATGGTCGTATTTTACTAGGCGGTAAAGGATATTCTGAAGATGTTACAGGCGTTGGTGCTGATCAGCGTTTTAGCGACTGTTTATTGTCGTTACATAACTATGCTTTTTGGGCAGAAAGATCAGCTCATGAGTGGGAGAATGATTGGCTTAACAGAATTGGAGATTATGCTGAAAGAACTGTTGTTACTGAGTTTGGAAGCACTATGACTCAGGGCAAAGATTATAATTCAGATTCAGGAACAGACAATGAAGTAGATTATATACAGGTTTCTACTAAAGTTTTCAGAGACCATAATGTACAAAGTGTGTATTGGCCAGGATTAAGAGATGGTGATTGGTATAGTATTCAATCATTTGATGCTTCAACATTTAAAATGAGCACTACAAATGCGTCTGGATTATCATGGATTCAGTATGGATGGCGAATGGCTCAATAACTAAATCAACACAACATAAAACTACATGAAACGAGCCATGAGAATCGTGAGATCGACAAACACAAAAAGTTCTCACACACGAGGGTGATTTAATTGGCGAGGCACATATGGTAATTAAAAGCAAGTTAAGACATATGAAATGTTTATTTTTAATTATAGTCTGTTTATTCAGCATTGCTATTCATTGGACGTATGCAAATTCAAAGGGTGAAACAAATACTTACACTGCTTATTTGTTTGCATATTTTACTGGGAATAATATGGATCAGGAGCAAATTCATTTTGCGATTAGTACTGATGGTTATCGTTTTAAAGCCTTAAATTATGATTCTCCTGTTATTAATTCAAAGGAAATAAGCTCTACCGGTGGAGTTCGTGATCCTCATATATTAAGAGGCGAAGATGATAAATCTTTTTATATGGTAGTAACTGATATGGTTTCTGCGAATGGATGGAGCTCAAATAGAGCGATGGTTTTGTTAAAATCAAATGATCTTATTCATTGGAATTCCAGTGTGGTAAATATTCAAAAGAAATACGCTGCCCAGGAAAATCTAAAAAGAGTATGGGCACCTCAAACTATTTTTGATAAAGAAGCTGGTAAATACTTGATTTATTGGTCTATGATGTATGAAGGTGGCCCAGATATTATTTACTACGCATATGCAAATAAAGACTTTACCGATATTGAAGATCGTCCAAAGCAATTATTTTTCCCGAAAAATAAAATGTCATGTATTGATGGAGATATCGTTTATAAAGACGGACAGTATCACCTTTTTTATAAAGCTGAAGGTCATGGCAACGGTATAAAAAAAGCTACATGTACTTCTCTAACATCAGGTAATTGGGTTGAGGAAGATGATTATTTGCAACAAACTACTGAACCTGTTGAAGGATCTGGTGTATTTAAGCTGATTAATGAAGATGCTTATATCTTAATGTATGATGTTTATACATCGGGTAAGTATCAATTTACTAAAAGCAATGATTTACAAAATTTCTCTATTGTGGATGAAGAAGTAGAAATGGATTTTCATCCCCGACACGGGACAGTGATTCCAATTACGCAAAAGGAGTTAGATAATTTGATGGATAAATGGGGACAGGCTTTTAATGCTGAAATACATCTTGGTAACAATCCTGTTTTAAATGGATACTATGCAGATCCTGATATTATTTTTTCCAATAAAACAAACAAATATTATATCTATCCAACCTCTGACGGCTTTGATGGTTGGTCGGGAACTTATTTTAAAACTTTTTCTTCTCCGGATTTGGTTAAATGGAAAGATGAAGGGGTAATTCTAGATTTAAAAAAGCATGTAAAATGGGCCGATAGAAATGCATGGGCTCCTTGTATTATTGAAAAACAGTCTGGTAAGAAATATAAGTACTATTATTATTTCACTGCAGCTCAAAAAATTGGAGTTGCTGTGTCAAATAACCCTGCAGGACCATTTAAAGATTCTGGAAAACCATTGGTTTATCAGCATCCTGAAGGTGTAAATTGGGGACAGGAAATTGATCCCGATGTATTTGAAGATCCTCTATCAAAGAAATCATATTTGTACTGGGGTAATGGTTATATGGCCGTTGCTGAATTAAACGATGATATGGTCTCAATCAAGTCAAATACAACAAAAGTTATTACACCAGACGAATCATTCAGGGAAGGAACAACTGTATTCTATCGTAATGGTCTTTATTATTTTTTATGGTCAGAGGATGATACCCGAAGTCCAAATTACCGGGTAAGATATGGAATATCAGAATCTCCGGTTGGACCAATAAGGATTCCTGATCAAAATTTAATTTTAATGAGAGATGATGCCAAAGGAATATATGCCACAGGTCATAATTCTGTAATTCAGGTTCCTGATAAGGATGAATGGTATATTGTATATCATCGTTTTCAACGCCCTGATGGAATTAAAATGGGTGATGCTGCCGGATTTCATAGAGAAGTATGTATAGATCGCTTACAATTTGACGAAAAAGGAATGATCATTTCAGTTGTTCCAACAAATTGATATTACATAGTATAAAGATGAGTCAAACCGTTTTTAAGAACTCAGAGTATTAGTTTTACTATTGTTTGGAGAGGCTGCATTTTGTAGCCTTTTCTTCTGTAATAATTATTAATTATTATGAAACTCAAAAATATATACCATAAGTTTAATTTAAATAATATAAAGGTTAGTAAGCGATTAATTATTAGCTTCTCAATTCTAATCTTATTTATGCTTATTGTTGGAACATTTGGTGTTTTAACAATAAAGAGTACTCAGGAAGGATCAATAATACAAGGATATATCGAGAATGTAATATCTGATGTTCGTGTAGTAAACGAGCATAACATAGCCTATCGTTTTGATAGAAATGATTATCGCCCGGATATCATCAGAGAAAAGGTTGGTTTGGCTGTTGAAGTTTTAGAAGAGCTTAAACCATATGTTCCAGATTTACTTCTGAATAGATATGACTCTGTTTATGCTGATATTGTCAGTCTTACTGATTTCTCAGAAGATTATTTTAAATCTTCTTTACGATACGATAGTTTAGTTACCCGGGGATTGGAATTGGAAGAGGAAATAACAGTAACATTCGAACAATTTTCCGTTTCCGGGTTAAAAAAAATGAAGATTAAAGAAAACTTAAATCAAATTCATGTAGAGTTAATTCGTCATCTTTTACATCAAGGGGTTTATAAAGATATGGAGCCTCTTAATAAGGCTTACGAACAAATTGTAAAACAATCTCAAGAGTATGGTCGCCTGGGTAAACTCTCAAATCAGACAATTGAACTAGGACAAACAATTAATCAATTTAAAGAGATTCATACACATGCAGGCTGGGTTAATTGGAAAATTGAAAATGTATCATTTAATGCGATATCAAGTCTCGATATTATTTCAGAACGTTTTAAAAGTTTTTTAGATAGTGAATTAAGACAAAATATTATCATCATTATATCAACGGTAATTATTTCATTTTTATTTGCTGTTATTATAGCCTTTTTGATCATACGTTCGATAAATTCCGGATTAAAAGAGGTAATGGTTATTTCAGAGCAAATAGCAAAAGGAGATTTATCCTTAAATACATTAAATAATAGTTGTCAACGTACAGATGAATTTGGGCGATTAAAGGAACAGTTTTCTGTAATGTTACAGTCATTGCGTAATAATGTTAATAGCTTACTTAATATGTCTAATATCCTTGAAAATACAGGGAATGTTATGTTTAAAAGTGCCCAGCAAATTTCAAATAATGCCAATGGACAGGCTGCATCAGTAGAGGAAATTAGTGCCACTCTTGATGAAATCGCTATGGACATAAATAGTAATGCTGAGAATGCTAATAAGACGAAACTACTATCAAAAAGCTCAATGCAGTTTGTTGAAAAAATGGATGAACGTAATCAATTAATCATTGAAAAATCGATGCAAATTGAACGGGAGTCAGAAACCGTTACTGGCATAGCTGTTCAAACCAATATTTTAGCATTAAATGCGGCTGTTGAAGCTGCAATTGCAGGTGTTTCAGGTCGGGCTTTTGGTGTTGTTGCTGCAAAAGTTAAAGAATTAGCGGATATTAGTAAAAATGCATCAGATCAAATCATCATGTTGTCAAAGGAAGGTGTGGAATATTCTAATGAGGGAGGACGGATAGTTAAAAAAGTGCTTCCAAGTTTACGACAGATTGATGAAAAAATTGATGAAGTAGCTTTAGCTACAAATGAGCAGCGTTATAAATCGGAGCAAATAATTAAAGCTCTGCATAACCTTAACGAACTATCGCAAATAAATGCAACACAATCAGAGGAATTATCAGCCAGTTCTGAAGAACTAAAAGAGCATGCTGTATCATTAAAAAAGCAGGTTGATTTTTTTACTCTGTAAAGTAAATTTCTTTAAACCCGGATTATGTATTAGAACTTCGTAATGAACATTGAAAGTGCCATAAAACAAGGCTTTACTAAAACGAGGCATAGCATCGTTCTGGTGAGTTGAAGTGAAGTAACGAAGTGTCTTGTTTTGAAGTAATTTCAATGTGTAATAGATGGTCTAATGCATATTGCGGGTTAAATATTTAATAACTATCATAAGTAATAATAAATGCGAATCAATCCAAAAAAATTATTGATGGGAGCGATGCTCTTGGGATCAATAACTTCTTGTACCAAATATAAAAGTTATAAAGATATTGCATGGGAAGAGAAAGCTCCGGCAGATTGGGAAAATCAGGAAGTCTTTGAAATTAATAAAGAAGCTCCAAGAGCATGGTTTATTCCATTTGCCAGTCAACAGGAAGTTGATCGTGATAATATTTGGAATTCTTCATTAATTCATTCGCTTAATGGAGACTGGTTATTTCATCTATCAACAAAACCAACTGAAAGACCTTATTATTTCTTTAAGGACGATTTTGATACCCGCGAATGGAAAACAATAAAGGTTCCATCTAATTGGGAGTGTGAGGGATTTGAGTATCCGATCTACACTAATGTAAAATATCCTCATGAAAAAACACCTCCAACTATACAAGATTTCTATAATCCTGTGGGATCTTACAAGCGTACATTTACTATTCCTTCAAACTGGAACCAAAAAGAAGTGTATTTGCATTTTGGAGCCGCTGGTTCAGCAGTTTATGTTTGGGTGAACGAACAACAAGTTGGTTATTTTGAAGATTCAAAAACGCCTTCGGAGTTCAATATTACAAAGTATCTTAAACCAGGAGAAAATACCTTAGCAGTTGAAATATTTAAATGGAGCGATGCAAGCTATCTTGAAGACCAGGATTTTTGGCGTTTAGCCGGAATAACACGTGATGTGTATTTGATGGCCCGTAATACGCAGCATATTCGTGATTTTAGAGTTAAGTCAGGACTTAAGGATGATTATCGTACAGGGACATTTGATTTATCTGTTGAATTAACACAAATCACTAAAGAAAATACGGCTAAAGTAGAAGCTGTTCTGAAGTACGCTGGAAATGAGATAAAATCTTTTAGCGAAATAGCCAATCATAAATTTGTAAACTTTTCTTACGAATTACCTGAAGTTCTTCAATGGTCAGCCGAAATACCAAACTTATATAATCTTGAAATCACGTTAAAAGATGCAAGCGATAATGTAATTGAGGTTGTGCGTCAGGATGTTGGTTTTCGTCGTGTAGAAATAAAAGATAAACAACTTTTAGTAAATGGTAAATATGTATATATCAAAGGTGTTAATTTACACGAACATCATGATATCAATGGCCATGTGATTGACGAGGCTACCATGTTAAAGGATATATCTGTAATGAAGAGCCATAATATTAATGCTGTTCGTACATCTCATTATCCACAGCAAGAGCGATGGTATGAGCTTTGTAACCAATACGGGCTTTATCTTGTTGATGAAACTAATATCGAATCTCATGGTATGGGTTATGGCGACGAATCTTTAGCTAAAGATACTACCTGGAAAGCTGCACATCTTTATCGTACAAAAAATATGTTCGAAAGGGATAAAAATCAACCATCTATAGTAATCTGGTCATTAGGTAACGAAGCGGGTAATGGTGTTAATTTCGATGCAACACATGATTACTTGAAAAGTGTGGATCTAAGTCGTCCGGTCCAGTACGAACAGGCACATGGTGGTCGAAATACGGATATAATGTGCCCTATGTATATGCGTATTCCCGACATGATTAAATATATAAAAGATGGTGGTGACAAACCATTGATTCAGTGCGAATATGCTCATGCAATGGGTAATAGTGTTGGTAATTTAAAGGATTACTGGGATGTTATTGAAGCCGAACCACAAATGCAAGGTGGATTTATATGGGACTGGGTTGATCAGGGTTTATTGACAACAAATGATAAAGGAGAAAAATTCTGGGCATATGGTGGGGACTTTGGACCTGATACTGTGCCAAGCGATGGTAATTTTTGTTTAAATGGATTGGTTGATCCAGACAGAGCAATTAAGCCTCATTTGTTAGAAGTAAAAAAGATATATCAGTATATTAAATTCAATGCTGTAGATTTAACCAAAGGGATTGTTTCCATAAAAAATACTTATGCTTTTATAAATACAGATAAATTTGTTTTTACTTATGAGGTAAAGGGTAATGGCAAAGTTGTTAAAACCGGAACTATGGACAAGCTTAATTTGTTACCGGATCAACAACGAAATATAAACTTAGATATTTCTTTTAAACCTGAAGCTAATACGGAATATTTCCTTAATGTTTATGCTAAAATAAGAGAAAATAATTGGAGTGTTTCTACAGGTACTGTATTAGCTAAAGAACAATTTGAATTGCCTGTTTTTATTAAAGAAGATGATAAAAATAGTGATGAGGGAGAATTAAAGTTAACAGATGGTGGTTCTGAAACAATAATTTCAGGAACTTCATTTGAGATTACTTTTGATAAGTCCAAAGGCTTATTGAAATCTTATAAAGTGAATGGTAAGGAAATGATCCAGGATGGATTGTTGCCAAACTTTTGGCGTGCTCCAATTGATAACGATTTTGGAAATAGACTTGATAAGCGGGCTCGCGTATGGCGTAAGGCCGGACAGAATAGAATTTTGGTTTCTAAAAAAGTGAATTCGGTTAATGCTTCTCATGTAATAATAAATTACGAGTATAATCTTTATAACGAAGAAAAAGAGGTTATTGCTGTTTACAAAACGAACTATGGAATTTATGCCAACGGAGCCATAGAGGTTGATAATGCATTTAAAATGGTTAAAAATGATTTACCTGAGATTCCTCGCATGGGAATGAATCTTGTGATGCCAAAAGAATTTGATCAAGTAGAGTGGCTGGGAAGAGGACCTGAAGAATCTTATATCGATCGTAAATCATTTGCATTTGTTGATGTTTATTCGGGAAGTGTAGCTGATTTGTATTGGGCTTATATTCGTCCACAAGAAAATGGAAATAAAACAGATGTTCGATGGATAAAGATTTGTAATCAAGATGGATTAGGATTGATGTTTAAAGGTAAACAGCTATTAGAAGTTTCTGCTCATCATCAGATAATGGAAGATTTTGAATCACCTGAACGTACAGACGGTCGTCAGGTAGATGGAAAACCGGTAGTAAATCGTCATACTTGTGATGTACCTATACGTGATCTTACTTCTGTAAATATTGATCTGGGCCAAATGGGTGTTGGCGGTGATGATAGTTGGGGTGCATGGACTCATGATCAGTACCGATTGACTAAGAAAGAATATTCGTATGGATTTTGGATAAAACCCATCCAATAGTGTTTTTAATGTTAATACTTTTAAAGACTGTTCTCCTATAGAGGGCAGTCTTTTTTTATAACTGATTTAAATGATGTAAATATTGTGTGATATTTTGGTAGCACTAGTAATGCAACACATAATGATACCTATTATCCATTAACTTCATGGATAATTCAAATCATTTTCTACTCAATCAAAAGTAGGGAAATGTTATTTTAATAAGTAATATGATATCAAATAAATTATTAAAAATAGGCTTAAAAATCATGAGAAACCTTCTGAAACCCTTAACAGGACGGGTTTTAAACCTACAGGACGGGTTAAAAACCTACAGGACGGGTTTTAAACTTACAGGACATGCTTAAGATCTACAGGACGGCATTTTCAGGTTACAGGATCAACCCAAAGTCTATTTTTTTTGATTTTAAACCTACAGGATGGTACTTTTTATTTACAGGACGGTATTATAGCATTACAGGAGCAGGCTTTATACCTACAGGAGTATCCTCTATACCTACAGGAGGGTAATATAATGTTACAGGATAAGAGTTATTAACCTCTTTTTTAGTATTGTTTGATGTTAGCTATTTCAATTTAGGGAATGTTCAAAATTCTGTGTCATAGTTTGTTTATATGTTCATTTATTTTTTGGAATCAATATCAAAAGCCTTAAAGGTTAAATAAAGATTCATACAAGAGCAACCGAGGTACGAGGTTGTTTATATACTCTTGTTTGATTCTATATTTAACCTACCTTTGCTTTTTTATATTGATAGCTAGTGATTTATTCCACATCTATCTTCAAACTTTATTATTAATTGTTGTTGAACTTCTCCCCAATAAGGAGGCTTTGAAATCCAATTTTCGCTTATTGTTTTGGAGGCCATAAATAATAGTTTCAAGAGTGCTTTATCACCTGAAAATGCACCCTTTGTTTTAGTATATTTTCGTAGTTGTCTATTAAAACCTTCAATTATATTTGTTGTATACATGATTCGCCTAATGTCTTTTGAATAGTCAAAAAAACGGGTTAAATGCAACCAGTTTGTCCTCCATGATTTAATAATTAAGGGGTATTTTGTGTTCCATTGTGCCTCAAACTCATCCATCGCAATTTCGGCTGCATCAATATTAGGTGCTTGATACACCTTTTTGAGCCCATTAATTACTAATTGATTATTCTTGTGCGAGACGTACTTTAAACTATTTCTAAGCTGGTGAATGATGCATAATTGAACATCTGTCATTGGAAAAATAGACTCTATAGCTTGTGTAAAACCAGAAAGATTGTCCATACACGCAATTAGTATATCATTAACCCCTCTGCTTTGTATGTCTTCTAATACTGATAACCAAAAACGGGCACTCTCCTTCTGCCCAATGTACAAGCCAAGGATATCTTTCTTACCATACATATCATAGCCAAGAATAATATATACAGCCTTTTTTACAGTCACATTATCTTCTCGTACGCTAAAATGTAAGGCATCCAACCATATGATTGAATAAATAGATTCCAGTTGCCTGTTCTTCCAACGCTCAAGATCAGGCATGATACGGTCTGTAATCTCACTTATTTTACCTTTTGATATAGATGTCCCGTATAAGTCTTCCAGATAATCCTGAATATCTTTGTAGCTCATACCTTTACTATACAAGGAAATAATTTTTTCTTGTAAAGCATCTCCTAAAAAGGTTTGTTGCTTTTCAACTATTTGGGGGGTAAATGTGCCATTGCGGTCCCTTGGAGTATTTAGCTCAAAGGAACCTTGTTCACTCTTCATTTTCTTGGGAGTGGTCCCGTTCTTACGGTTTACTTTTGACTGATTATCATTTGAGCGCTCTTCATGTATATGAATGTCTAGTTCTGCTTTCATTGCACTCTCTAAGAGATCCTTTATCATGGGAAGCATTACATTATCTGCCCCACTTAAACCTTTACCCTCTCGAATCCCTTGTATCGCTGCTTCTTTAAACTTTTCGTAATCAAATTCTTTTGTCATGATGCAAAGTTATTGTCTTTTTAATTTCTCATGACACAGAGTTATGAACACTCTCAATTCAAGAAGACTTATGCTTTTACAAACATACAGCCTCAGTTCGATTAAAATTTCAAAATTCAGATTGCCCTAAAAAGCTAATCTTATTCCGCCTATAAACAGCGATCTTCTGCCTAAAAATTCTTCAAAATAGCCCGCTATTCTTTCTGAATTTTTAATTGAATCTCATTATTTGTAAGCGGTCTGAATCTGAAATTTCATGTCGAACTGAGGTTATTATTAAATCAATGAATAGTTACAGTAATAGGCGATAAGTTTTACAAAAAAAGAAAAGCTCCCTGCAGTTATGCAAGAAGCTTTTCCAATATATATAATGTGTTTCAGCATCGATTAATACAAGGTAAAACTACCTTTTAATCCTTCCTGAGAATTGGTTCCAATCCACACATTGAAATCACCAGGTTCCACATCCCATTTACCTTGAGCTGTGTAGTAAATTAAATCGCTTTTGGAGATTTTAAATGTTACCTTCTGACTTTCACCTGCATTTAGCTCAATTTGTTGAAAACCTTTTAATTCCTTTACAGGTCGGGCAATGCTTCCGAATAGATCCTGTATGTATAACTGAACAGTTTCCTTACCAGAAAAGTTACCTGTGTTTTTTACCATGGCAGATATTTCAATACTACCATCCTGGGCTAATTCATTACTGCTTAATTCAATGTCTGAATATTCAAAAGAAGTATAGCTTAAACCGTATCCAAATGGAAATAGAGGTGTTTTATCTTCGTCGGTATAATGCGACCAAAATACATTGTTGTCGGTATTAACAGGACGGCCGGTACTAAACTGATTGTAATAAATAGGGCATTGTCCTACCGCTTTAGGAAATGACACAGGTAGCTTACCTGATGGATTGTAATCGCCAAATAAAACATCGGCAATAGCATTACCTGCTTCCGAGCCCAGATGCCATGTTTCAAGAATAGCTTGTGCTTTTGTGGCTATGTTATTTATTACAACAGGTCGGCCATTCATTAATACAACTACAATGTTTTTGTTAACAGCATACACTGCATCAAAAAGTTGTTGTTGTACTCCCTTCAACTCAATGTTGGTTTGGCTGCGACCTTCACCGGCTTGAAAGCAATTTTCACCCAATGCCATTACTACAACATCCACTTTTTTGGCCAGTTTAACCGCATCTTTAATACCTGATAAATCTGTGTTGTTAAATTTAAGCTCTTCGGTAAAGTTAGGAGTGTTGGTTACAAATGCCGGACCTTGAGCAAATTTAACAAGGGATTTATGATCAACAGTGTTGTTAATTCCTTCAACTAAAGAAACAGCAGAACCGGTAACAGCTTGTGCTCTCCAGCTCCCTAATGGAGAATCCTTATCGTTAGCCAATGCTCCAATTATACCAATTTTTTGTTTATCCTTTTGTAAAGGAAGAATTTGATTGTTGTTTTTAAGCAATACAATACTTTGTCGAGCTAAATCACGCGCAATTTCCAGATGTTCTTTAGAAAGTTGTACTTTCTCGTTTTCAGGATTACAATATTTATAAGGATCATCAAATAATCCCAACTCGTATTTAATTTTTAATACTCTGCGAACCGCCTCGTCAATGGTAGCTTCAGAAACTTTGCCTTCTTTAACCAATTGTTTTAGGTTAAATACATAGCAATCGCCTTCCATATCCATATCTGTACCTGCATTAATCGCCAGGTAAGCAGCTTCTTTTTTATCAGCAGCAACGCCATGATTTTTAATTTCGCCAATAGAATTCCAATCCGAAATAACGAACCCGTCAAACTGCCATTCTCCTTTTAAAATATCTCTTAAAAGATGATGGTTTGATGTAGAAGGAATGCCTCCAATGATGTTAAACGAATTCATAATGGTACTTACACCGGCATCAACAGCCGCTTTAAAAGGAGGCAATACTATGTTTTGAAGTGTATGTTCAGTAATTTCAACTGTGTTGTAGTCGCGACCGGCTTCTGCAAATCCATAGGCAGCAAAGTGCTTGGCACAGGCAGCAACCGTGTTTGTACTATTTAAACTATCGCCCTGAAAACCTTTAACCTGAGCAGCTGCCATCACTGAACCTAAATATGGATCTTCTCCGGCACCTTCCATTACTCGTCCCCAACGAGCATCGCGTGAAATGTCAATCATTGGTGCAAAAGTCCAGTGAATACCTGAAGCTGCAGCTTCTTTGGCGGCTACCTGGCAACTTTGTTTTGCTACTTCCGGATTCCAGCTTGATGCAGTAGCTAATGGTATTGGCAACATGGTTTTATATCCATGAACCACATCGTAACCAAATATCATTGGTATACCTAGTCTGCTGTTTTCAACGGCCAAAGTCTGTGCTTTGCGTGTGGCTTCAGCGCCAGTTACATTTAACATCGAACCAACTAATCCCGATTTTATCATCTCTAACTGATCTTGTTGATCTTTCCCTTCAGGCACCGGGCCTGTCATTTCCCAACTGCTGGTATATTGGTTCAACTGACCAATCTTTTCATCCAGCGTCATCTTTGATAAAAGTTCTTCCACCTTCTTGTCTGTTCTATCTAAAACTTTGGTATGGTCTGACGGATTACAGCTTGCCATAAATGCAGCCAAGAATCCAGCTAAAATTGTTTTTTTCATGATGAAGATTTTATTTATTAACCGCCAAGAACACAGAGAAAATTGACGGTTGTTTTATGGTCATTTATTATTTCGCTAATTTGTTGATTTGTATATTTGTTTATATTGATATTAAACCACAAAGACTCAAAGATAACTATAATTTTAAAAGATAATTTTATAGTGCCTTAGTACCTTGGTGGTGAAAATTTTCTCTCTTTGCCAGACGCTGACAGGTTTAATATACATCCTGTAAAAAAACGTTGTCATGTCTTTAATTTATTTTTCTAATGATCTATCGACCTACTTTCTCCCTGTTCTCTTCTCCCTTTAACCATGGATTTATTCCCATTTCATCAGATCCTTAATATAGCCGGTTAATTCCTCGGCAATTAATTGATGTTCTTCAATTGTTGGATGATAATCGCAACCTCCAACATAGCTTCTGGAAAAGAAAAACGAAGATACATATTTATCACCATTACTGTTCATATGATTTACAATTGAGGAAATATAATTTTTGAGAACCGGATTTAGTGTTCCATCCCCCATAGGACTGTTTAAACAGATGATTTTTGAAGTTGGATAATGGTTTCTAAGGGTTTGGATAAAGTTTACATAGGCGGAACAAAATAAAGTAGAATCCTGTATGCCGTCGTTTTGACCAAGACAAATAGTTACTACATCAGGTTGATACTTAGAAAAATCCCATTCAATTTCATTGGATCGAAGATTAACTTTATTATAAACCTGAGGCATTAAAATTTCTAAATTACAACAACTATGTACCATTCCAATTCCTGAAACCGAAGTTAATACCCATTGAGCATTCAGAGCCCTGGCAGTTACCGGACCGTAAGCCATATAGGCATTGTGTTTATCATGCCATTCGCCTGAATCGCAAGGCAGGGCAGAGGTGTCGGCTCCGGTACCACAGGTAATAGAATTACCATAAAACTCTATTTTTCTATCGGGTAAACAATCGGGTTCAAGTAGTTTATTGCTCTGGATATTCACCATCTCAACATATCCAATACCAGATTCTGTGGTTTTACAAATAGTTACTTTGTGTTTTCCGGGCGCTACCTTTTCTCCTATATTAATTTTGTTGACTTTATCCGTTAGTTTTATGCGATCAATTACTTTGTTATCAATATTTATAGAGATGTAATTATGAGAATTTTTCCACGGCAACTCATCATTAATGGTCACTATACATGAATCGCCTTCATAAATAAATTGTGCATAAACACCTGGAGCCCAAAAGCGAGGAAGTTCAGGATTGCTATTATCAATACGGCCAACGTACTGTATGTGGGGATCATTGGCAGCATAAATTTTAGTAGCCTCTTTTTTATGTGAGCAACTAAAAACTAATCCAATAGTCAGAATTACTAAAAAGGTTATAGATGCTTTGATTGTTTTATTCTGTTTTGACATTTGTTTATAGTGTTTGTTGTTATAATCCGGGTTACTAAAATGTAAATCCATTATTGTTCAATGATAAATGGATAAGCGTCTTTATTTCTTGGATAATTTAAGCATTACCACATCGTGTGAAGGAACTTTAGTTTTAAGCACTTTCTTGGTTTTACCCATTTTTTTATTCGTCCATATATCAAGGATTTCGTATGATGTTTCTGCAGCATTTAAATCGCGTTTTGCAAACTCATCATAAACTTTTGTTTTCCAGTCTAACTCAATTTCTTTAGCTACAGAAGAACGGTTTAAGAAACATAGAGCCCAGTTGCCATTACTTAGAGGTTTAAACCATGTTTCAAGGCTATCCTTATCGGCATATTTAAATCCCTGAATACCTAGAGAATCCTGGTTTACAGCAATAGCTTCTTTGTTGGTTAATATTTTAAGTGTTTCTTCGCTCATATTTGTTAAGTCGTTTCCGGCAATTAGCGGAGATGCCAACATACACCACATTGAAAAGTGAGCTCTATCCTCATTTGTTGTCATTCCGCCGTTACCGACTTCCATCATATCTGGATCGTTCCAATGTCCCGGACCAGCAAACTCTCTTAAGCCATCTTGCATATCTAGTATTTTCATCACGCCCCAGCTCGACCATGTTCCATGATCTTCCTCACAATCAAAACAGTCGTAAATATCACCTGTTGTTCTCCAAAGGTGACCAACTTCAGTGCCCCATTCCCAGGGTTTATTGTCACCCCACTCGCATAAGCTAAATACCACAGGACGCTTAGCTGCATAAAGTGCATCTCTCATAGTAGAGTAAGCGCCGATAGCATTAATGTTTTCTGTATTACACCAGTCGTACTTTAAGTAATCCACACCCCATTGCGCATATGTTAAAGCATCCTGATATTCATGACCTCGACTTCCTGGTTTACCGGCACAAGTTTGGGCTCCAGCGCATGAATAAATACCAAATTTTAAACCTTTAGAATGGATATAGTCAATTGTTGCTTTTATTCCTGAAGGAAAGTGTTCTTTATTTTCATGTATAAATCCCAGACTGTCGCGTTCATCATGCCAGCAATCGTCAACCACAATGTACTCATATCCGGCATCTTTCATTCCTGAACTCACCATAGCGTCAGCAATATCTCTTAACATTTGGTCGCTTACATTACAGGCAAATTTGTTCCAGCTATTCCAGCCCATAGGTGGTGTTTGAGCAAGGTCGTCAAACTTTTGAGCCTTAGAAATAAAGCTAAGTAACAATAGTGAGATTAATAGTAGATTCTTTTTCATTGGAATTGTTTCTGATTGTTATATAATTTGATTTATTGTTTCTTTCTCCCTTCTCCCTTCACCTTTCTTCTTGTTCCCATTGTTTAGTACACATTTTTCAATCCATTAAAGTTGTTTCTGAATTCAGAAGGAGTACAATCCTGTTTCTTTTTAAATATCCTGTTAAAGTTGGAGATGTTGTTAAAACCACATTCATAACATATTTCACTTACGCTTTTGTTGGTTTCTATTAAAAGTCGTGTAGCATAACCCAATCTGATTTCGTTTACAAAATCAACAAATGATTTTCCAGTTCTTTGTTTAATAAAGCGGGTAAACGAAACTGTGGACATGTTGAGTAAGTGAGCTACATCATCAAGTTTAATTTTGTTTTTAAAATTGTCGAGTATATAATGATATAGCTTTTCTATTTTTTCGCTGTTCTGAAAATCTTCAGATCTCTGAAACGAAATATTGGTCAATAGTTTTTGATCTCTTGATATAGCTAAATCGTACAGTAAGGTTTGCAGTTCAATAAAAGAATCAAAACCTCTTTTCTGAGTCAACGACATTAATTTGTCCTGTACTTGTTCTATCGTAGTTTTTGAAAAAGAAATGCCACGATTGGAATGTTCCAGCATTTCTTTAATAGGCTTCATTATATTTTTATTAAGTATGCTCTTATTAAAAAGGTCTCTTGGAAACTGTATGGTAATTTCATGAATCTGGGCATTTTTATTATTGTTAAAATCCTGCCAGCCATGATATAGGTTAGGTCCAATCATCACCAATTCTAAATCGCTGATTTCAAGTATATGGTCGCCAACAATGCGTTTGGCTCCATGTGCATTTATAATCAGGTTTATCTCATATTCCGTATGAAAATGAATAGGGAAATTAAAGTCTGATTTGATGCGATCAAAAACTAAAAAGCAATCTGTATCCTTTAGTGGCGTAATTTCCCTATGTGCTATCTCTTTCATAATACTGTTATTCTATCGTTTCTCATTAGTGGTATATAATATAATTACGTCTGGTACTTATACTTATATATTTATTAGCTTCTAGATTGTAAAGAAGTAAAGGTACTGATATGATCATATAATACATAGTGTTTGGTTTACTTTGTAGGTTTGTTTTTTGTGAGGTTTTATTTAGGTTGAGTATTGTGTTTATGTTTTAAACTAGTTGATTAATAGGGGTGTGGGTGGGTGTTTGATGTCTTGATTATAGAGAACTTAGATTTAGATGTTGGGTGTAAAATGATATGATATTGCAAATAAATGATTGAAAAGTATCATTGGTAGGTGGTGAAAATACACATAGAGGGTGATTTATTAATGATTTTATAGTTCTAAAAGCAGTAGTTAAGTTGTGGGTTTTACTAGGCTTAGTCATTGTTTAGTTTGAGTGTCAGCTGTTAAAAGGTGTTTTCGTTAGTACGTAAATTTTGAGTAAATGTAAGTAATATAAAAATATCAAAGATTTAATTATAGTATCTTCATTAGATAAGATAATATTATTAAGTCATTGTAAATGGATATAATTTAGCAGTGTTAAAAATTAATTAAAGTTAAAAGCAAATCTCAATTGTTAAAAAAGTTAATAAATCTACGCTTATGAAAAAAGATCTACGGTACTTTTGGGTGTTGTTTTTTCTGGCTTTTAGTCTGCAAATTTTTGCACAGGAAAAAATAGTCACTGGAAAAGTAGTTGATGAAAATGGAGTGCCGTTACCAGGAGTAACAGTATTGGTAGAGGGTACCCAAAATGGAACAATTACAGATGTTGATGGAAAATACTCATTAAAGTTCGATTCCGATCGTGATGTAATGGTATTTACTTTTATTGGGTTTTCAACTCAAAAAGTTTCGGTTTCAGGAAGAACGGTAGTTGACGTACAGCTAAAACCTGATGTAGTAAATATTGACGAGGTTGTTGCTGTAGGCTACGGAACCATGAAAAAAAGTGATTTGTCTGGAGCTTCAGTTTCGTTAAGTGCAGACAATTTAAAAGGTGCCGGTATTGCCAACGTTGATCAGGCTTTAAAAGGTAGAGCAGCAGGTGTTTCGGCAGTATCGACTTCTGGTCAGCCAGGTGGAGCTGTTAGTATTCGTGTTCGAGGTCAAAGTACAATTAACGCAGATGCGGAGCCATTGTATGTTATTGACGGAGTCCCAATGACCAACAATACTTCAAGCGGTCACGATTTGGGTTTAGGTGATGCTTTAGGTAACTCTCCAACAACAGGTGTTTCTCCATTATCAAAGATTAATCCTAGTGATATTGTTTCAATGGAAATTCTTAAAGATGCATCCGCAACAGCTATTTATGGATCAATGGGTGCCAATGGTGTTATTATTATAACTACGAAAAGAGGTAAGCAAGGTGATGCTAAATTTGAGTATGATAGTTCTTATGGAATTCAGCGTCAGGCTACTCGAATTGATATTATGAATTTAAAAGAGTTTGCAGAATATAGCAACGCTGTTGCTGCAGAAACAAATGGTAGAGATGAACGAGCAGAATATATGGATCCCTCTTTATTAGGTCACGGAACCGATTGGCAGGATGCGATCTTCCAGTTTGCACCGGTTCAACAACATCAGATTAGTACTTCAGGAGGTAGTGAAAAACTAAAATATTATGTTTCTGGTGGGTATTTGAATCAGGAAGGGACTATTATAGGAACCGAGTTTGAGCGTTTTTCATTCAGAACAAACCTGGATGCAGATCTTAAAAAATGGTTGAAAATGGGAGTAAATATAAACTACTCACAAACAGATGAACGTCTTGGTTTGGCAGATTCTGAAGCAGGTATTATACGTATTGCATTACAAACAACGCCAGATCGTCCTATTTATGATATGGATGGTAACTATGCATCCATTTTCAGAGAAGGTCAAACTTCTCAACCTAATGCTATTGGAATGGCACTGGATGATGATAACTTCCTGAATAAAAATTCATTTGGAAGTACGGTGTTTTTTGATGCAACCATTATGGAAGGTTTAGTTTTTCATACAGAAGGGACTCTGAATTTAGATTACTCTAAAGCTGAAGTATTCAGACCTAAGATTACCTACGGAAACTGGGAGAGATCTATTAATTCAATGAGATCTCAAAATAACAAAAATACATTTTGGCAGATCAAAAACTATTTAACCTATTCCAAAAGTATAGGTAAGCATAGTGGAACTGCAATGATTGGACAAGACATGTTTGAGTCTTCATGGGAATCTCAAAGTGTTTATAATACAAACTTGCCAAGTAACTCCATTCAAAATCCGGCATTAGGAGATGGGACTCCTCAAATTACCTATGGGTTTGGAAGTATGTCTAACTTATCCTTCTTTGGTCGTTTAACATATAACTACGATAACAGGTATATGCTAACCTATACTTATCGTCGAGATGGGTCTTCTAATTTTGGGCCAGAGAACAGATGGGCAGGATTTAATTCATTTGCCGGTTCTTGGAGAATCAGTAATGAGCCATTTATGGCCTGGGCACAAACAGTTATTCCTAATGCAAAACTTCGTTTAGGTTGGGGACAGGTAGGTAACCAAAATATTGGAGGTTATTTATGGGGTGCCAGTATTTCTAAAATGGAAACAGGTTTAGGTGCCGGTTATCGTCAATCGAATATAGCTAACCCATATATTCAATGGGAAAAACAGGAACAGTATAATGTCGGGTTGGATTTGTCAATTTTGGATTTTGCTGATATCGTAGTGGAGTTATATGACAAAACATCTAGTGATATGTTAATGGACTTACAGTTACCTTCGTATATGGGTACCAGAGGAAATGAGTCCAGTGCATTAGCGGCACCTTGGGGTAATTATGGCGAGATCAACAATAAAGGGATGGAGATCTCTTTAACCACTCATAATGCCAAAGGCGCTTTTACATGGGATACTCAATTTCAGATTTCGTTTAATAAAAATAAGTTAGTTGCTTTAGATGGGACACCATCTGCTCATATTGAAGGATATGGACAATGGAGTGATGTTGTATCTTTAACTGAGGTGGGCGATCCTTTATTTAACTTCTATGGATATAAAACAGATGGCATTTATCAGGATTTAGATGACCTTCAGAGTAGTGCTAGGCCAACTGCTTATCCTTCGGATGGTGAGTCTTTTACATACGAAAGTACCACTTATGTTGGCGATTTAAAATTTAAAGATATCAGTGGTCCTGATGGTAAACCTGATGGAATCATCGATTCTTATGATCGAACAAAAATTGGGTCTCCAATGCCTGATTTTACATTTGGTTTAAACAATACTTTTTCATATAAGAATTTTGATTTAAGTGTTTTTATTAATGGTTCGTACGGAAATGATGTAATGAATTATACAGCCATCAACTTGTCGAATATGAAAAGTACATGGACCAACCAATTGGATATTGTAAAACAAAGAGCTCGCTTAGGAATAATTGATAATTCAAAGGAATATCCAACAGGTGGAGGAATAGAAAACTGGTGGGGAGATGTTAGTAATGTAAGAGTAACTAATCCAAACACCAAAGTGCCAAGAGCCGTTACTACTGACCCTAATGATAACGACAGGATTTCAGACAGATATATTGAAGATGGTTCTTTTATTCGTATTAAAAATATAACACTGGGTTATACATTCCCAAAACAAGTAATTCAACGTATTCATTTAAGCAATTTAAGATTATATGCAAGTATAGAAAATCTGGTAACATTTACAGATTATACAGGATTTGATCCAGAGGTTGGTGCGAGTACACAAAGTGCAAATGTTTTTGGTTTGGATAATGGTCGTTATCCATCACCTCAGGTATTTACTTTTGGTTTAAATGTTTCATTTTAATACGTAATCATAATGAAGAAATATAATATAAATAGATTTATAGTAGTCATTTTACTTATAGGCCTAACAGTGTCCTGTAAGGACTTTTTAGATCGACCAACAGAAGACTCATACACGATAGATAGTTTTTATGAAAATGATGAACAGTTATATCAAGCTGTAAACACCATTTATAATTCTCCATGGTACGATTTTCAAAGAGGGTTTATGAAAATAGGTGAAACATTGTCGGGTAATATGATCTTTGGAATCGATGATAGTTATACCAATTTTACCCTGACTAATTCAGATACTGATATTGCAAATGCCTCAGCATCTCTTTGGTCGGTAAATGCATATTGTAACGGTGTGATTGAGAATGTTGATACGAAAACAGGTTCAGAAGTTACTCAGTATGCTAAAAATACCGTAAAAGGAGAGGCAATGGTGTGGAAGTCGATGGCTTACTTTTATTTGGTAAGATGCTTTGGAGCCGTGCCAATTATTTACAATAATGGTGAGATCATAGCAAATAATTCATCAACAACTTTAAAACGTAATAAAGTTGAAGATGTTTATCAATATATTGTTTATCTACTCAAGGATGCGATAGAATTATTACCCGAAGAAAATAAAAAAGGAAGAATTGACAAGTATAGTGCTTATGGTTTGTTGGCTAAGGTTTATCTAACAAAAGCAGGTTATGGTATGAACGGAACTCGTAGTGAAGAGGATTTGGCTCAGGCTGCTAAGTATGCTAAGATAGTAATTGATGAAAGTGGTCGTGTACTTATGCCTAATTATGAAGATATTTTTCAATTAAAAAATAATTTTTCTGACGAGAGTTTAATTGCATGGCATTGGACAGTTGGTTCGCAGTGGACCAGTCAAAACTCTTTACAATCAGACTTGTCAATGGGTAATTTTTCTGATGCCGTTCAATCTTGGGGAAACTGGGTGTACCCAACAATAGATTTACAAACAGCTTATAATGAAACAGCAAGTAGTTTAATTAGAAATAACAGAGACACCCGACGTAAGGCAACGATGATGATGGTTGGTGACCATTATGATTATTTCTGGGTTGAGAATGGTGGATTCGATTACAACTGGGATAATGCTTCAGATGGAACTTATGGTGGAGCAATTACTTTTAGTAGTGGATCTGGTTCTAATTGTGCAAAACATATTGTAGGTCGTTTGGCTGATGCTGAGGCTCAGGTGCCTGGAGCTACTTTAGATAGAATGAGTACGCCATTAAGTACACATATTCTTCGTCTGGCTGATGTATATTTAGTTTATGCAGAGGCTGTATTAGGTAACAATAGCTCAACATCAGATGCCGGCGCTTTAGCTGCATACAATGCAGTTCGCGAAAGAGCTTTACATAGTTATTATGAGCCTGCAACAAGTATTACATTTCATGATATTGACAAAGAACGTCGTTTAGAATTGGCCTTAGAAGGCGACAGATGGTATGACATTGTACGATTACATTATTATAAACCAGAAGAAGCTAAAGCGATGATTGCAGCTCAGGAAAGAGGTTACTGGCAAGGATTAGATGATTTTTATGAAAAAGATGATGCTTCTAATTTGGAAATTTTTACTCATAAAGTAACAGGTCTGTCAGATGATGACTTTACCATTCCATTCCCAGAAGTTGATTTATCACTAAATCCAGGATTAATGGATGAGCCGGTAGATTTTGATTTTAGTTCAATTGGTTATTAATTTCTTAATAGCGTTCTGTTTAACAGACTCAATATAATTATTGTTGGGTGACTTAAAGAACGGATGGAAATAAAAATGAAACAAATGAGAAAAAATAATATAACAAGCATATTCGCATCACTTTTTATTATGTCAGTATTCTCTGTCGGCATAATGTTTCAATCGTGTGAAGAATATCCTAATGAATATGAAGCTACAGGAGGTGTTCCTACTGTAGAGTATATAAGAGTTTCTGATCCTGATAAGGCCGACTCTCTTATTGTTAGTGCCTCCTTGGATCAAACTATTGTTTTGATTGGTGAAAATTTAAAGAGTATTAAGGAATTATGGTTTAACGATATCAAGGCTGATCTGAATACCAGTTTTATGACTTCGGAAGCTTTGTTTGTTACTATTCCAAATCAAATTCCACAAGATGTAACCGATAAAATTTATATGAAAGCAGGTAATGAAACTGTTGAATATGATTTTAATGTTGTGGTACCACCACCTGCTCTTCGGTCTATGTTATGTGAATTTGTGGCTGATGGAGATGAAGCTGTGATAAAAGGAAATTATCTGATTGATGATCCTAACGTTCCTCTACAGGTTTTCTTTCCTGGAAATATTGAGGGTGAAGTGGTAAGTGTTAGTGATGATTATGATGAGGTTACTGTTATTGTACCAGAAGGTACAGGTGTAGGGCCGGTTACAGTTAAAAGTATCTATGGATCAAGTCGTTCTACATTCTATTTTAGAGATGATAGGAATTATATTTTAGATTGGGACAATTTAGATGCTGCAGGTGGCTGGAGATCCGGAGTGATTGCTAACTCAGATCCGGCAGGTATTAATGGTAATTATGTTCGTTTTTATGGCGAAATGCCAGGGAAGGCTGGCGATCTATGGGATGAAGATAAGTTTGCATTTAACCTTTGGAACCAGTCGAATGGTAGAAGTGATGCTCCTTTTTACGATGGAGATTTAAGTGAAGCAGCTATAAAGTTTGAAGTTAATATTCCGGAGACATGGAGTGCAGCTTCTTTACAAATGATTTTTACGCCTTATTCTGTATCAGGAAGTAATGAGTATGTGGCAAATGATGACCCTACTAAAACATATTTAAGTAAAGATTTTCCTCGTGGATTATGGATGCCTTGGGAAAGTTCTGGTAGCTACATGACAGATGGCTGGACAACAGTAACCATTCCATTGAGTGAATTTGTATACGATAAAGATGGTAAGGCATCTGAGGCTACTTTAACTACTGATTATCTGGGAGGTCTTACATTCTTTGTATATCATGGAGGAGTTGATGGTACAGATTGTACAGTTCATATGTGTATTGATAATATCAGAATTGTTCCATTGTAGTAATCCTTAGTAAAATATATTATGAAGCAAGTAAAATATATAAATAAAATTGAGTCTGCTATCCTTGTATTTTTTATAGGATTATTTGGACTGACACTTACCCTTACATCGTGTGAGGATGACGATGATGGAGTAAGTAGTAAAACCGAGTTGTTAAGTTATGGACCTATGCCTATTCAGCGTGGAGCTGAATTAAGGTTTATAGGTAACAATTTAAATGATATTACTTCTATTGTTATTCCTGATGGAATTGAATTAACCAGTGCTGATTTTACTGAGCATACAGCAAAAAGTATTAAGTTAATTGTACCTCAGGATGCAACAGAAGGTTATTTAGAATTAAACTATTCAGAAGGATCGATTACAACTAAAACACCAATTGGTTTTAGCGAACCCATTTCAATGGATGCTTTTGCCGCAGCAAGTGTTAAACCTGGTACTGAATTAACATTAACAGGAGATTACTTAAACAGGGTGGCTGAATTTATTTTTACGGATAGGGTTGTTGTTGATAGTGCAGATTTTGTCAGTAAATCTCGTAAAGAGATAAAGTTGATTGTACCTGCAGAAGCACAAACAGGTAAAATAGCATTATCAAATGGAGCTGAAGACCCTATTATTATTTATTCTGAAGAAGAATTGGGTATTGTAATTCCTGTTGTTTCTGAAGTTACACCAACCCCTGTTAAGCCGGGTACAACGCTAACAATAGCAGGAACAGATCTTGATCTGGTAACGAGTCTTACTTTCGGCGGAAACGTTGAGGTAACTGAATTTGAGAGTCAAAGTGCTACAAGCATTGAGGTGATTGTACCAACCAATGCTACAAGCGGCAATGTGATATCTATGTTACCTTCAGGTATTGAAATTGCAGTTGGCAACATTACGCTTGTTGAGCCAACCGCTGCGATAGAGGAAATACAAGATTCATATGGCATAGGTGAGGTGGTTGTAATTGCAGGAACAGATTTGGATTTGGTAACCAATGCTACATTTACCGGAGCAGAGGCTGCACCTGTAACACTAACAGATGGAAAAATTAATCTTGAAGTTACTGACGCTGCTCAAAGCGGTGCAATTACATTGACTACAGATAATGGCACAACAATTACAGTGGATGGTTTTGTAACCACTAAGCCGGTAGCTACTTTCCCTTCTGATGCTACTCCTTTAGATGAGCTAACTATTATATCAACATTAGGTAGCCGGGTAAGCTCAGTTATGTTTGGAGACCTTGAAGCTGAAGCAACTACTACTGGTGACGGTTTTTCTGTAGTAGTTCCTCTTGAAGCTGAAACAGGAAGTGTTACCATAGTAATGGATAATGGAGAAATTGTTCCTGCAGGAAATATCACTATTAATGCATTTACATTCTGTGCTGTTTCTGAATTTGCCTCAGATGCAACTACTATGGGAGATTTGTTGGAGTGCTCTGTTGTTAATGGTGGAAGTTTAACCAATGTGCTTCTTAATGGTGTAGAAACACCATACTTATTGGTTGGAACGGTTCTCTATGTTGGAGTTGGAAATGATGTTGGCGAGAACCAAATAACCTTGGTATCTGGTACAACAAATGTTGATTATACCATTAAAGTAGAAGCGTCTGGTATTGTTGAAACCGTATTATACAATACTCCGGTTGAATTGGTTAATTGGAGCGCAAATTATGAATTAAATGTTGATTTTTCTAGTGCTCCTGCTGATGCTTACGTGCGCATCCTATATACAAAGACCAATGATGCTCCGCAAATGAAAGTATTTCACGGTCATTGGGGTAATGTTTATGATGGCTCAACTGATGAGAATCTAGCCATCCTGGCGTCTTCTGATTACATCGACCTGCCAGTTTCATTGTTCCCATTCAGTGATTGGGGTTACTCAATTATTCTTCAAGGTGATGGTATGATTATTTCATCTATCTCTTGGGTAAAAGACTTCTCTCCACCAACACCAATCTGGGAAGGTTCAGCTCAGGTTTCTGGCTGGAAGGAATCATTCACAGCCTTAACATGGGGAGGATATGATTTTAGTGGATTAGAGGTTGGTCAAACCTTGTATGTATACTATACTGCTGATGCAGAAGCAACCATGCGTATTGGTAATGGTAATTGGGCTGCAATACCATCTACTGTTCCTATAGCCAAGGAATCAGGTGATGAAACAGATGAGGGTAATATTACTATTCCTGCTGGTACTTCGAGCATATCGTTTATGCTAACAGCCGATGATATAGCTACTATTCAAGAAGATGGAGGTCTGGGTGCATTTGGCGGTGATTTTATTGTTACTAAAGTAGCGCTCAAATAGTCGGCTAGTAGTCATTGATCGACTGTAAATAGAGTTTAATAATAATTGCGTATAAGGGCTGTTTTTTCCAGGAACAGTCCTTATTTCTAAATTCTATTTGAAAGAGCCTATAAATGATGAAACGGGCCTAATAAAATCTGCTTATAAAGAGGGATTTCTATTTTACAGGCGATTTCCAAGTGGCATTAAAAAATAAAGCTGTAGTTTATAAATAACGTGGTTAAATGACCGTATTGTAGTTTTCAAGTATTAACTATTTTATTAGAAGTATGAAGCCTGAAGTAAATTATTTGTTAATGAGAATAAATATCATCGAACTTCTATCTTCCATCTTCAGACTCCCAGCCGCAAAGGGAAACTGAGGGACTAATAAAGCAATGTGATTAACAACGCAAATATAAACTTGAGCCAAAAATAATTATCAATAGATGAAAAGCTTATTAATCATTTTTTTACCGGTGGTAATTCATTTTTTGTGTGGTTGTTCTGATGATAATAATGGTGTTCAAGAAGAGGAATTGAATCCACCAGTATTAGTAAGCTCAACACCATCTGATGGTGCAGTGGATATTGCCAAAGGAAATATTACAATCACATTAACTTTTGATCAAAATATTAGTTCACCTTCCTCAACACATTCATTTGTTTCTATAGGTAATGCAAGAGTTGACCATATTGTTGCCAATTTAAAAGAACTTAAAATTGAGGTTTCTGGATTACAGGAATCCAGTACTTATGAGTTAGTAATTCCCAAAGGTGTGGTTATTGGACCAACAAAGGTTGAAGCATCTGAAATAAGATTAAGTTTTTCAACAAAAGAAGCTGTACAATTAAATATTACCAGTTCATTGGTTACTGAAAACCCAATACCTCAAGCCCAAAATGTATACAACTTTTTACTGGATAATTATGGAGAAAAGATTCTTTCTTCCACTATGGCCAATGTAAGTTGGAATATCAATGAAGCTGAATGGGTAAAGCATCATACTGGGAAATACCCTTCCATTAATACTTTTGATTATATTCATTTACCAGCTTCACCAGCAGACTGGATTGATTATTCTGATATAACGGTAGTCGAAGATTGGTGGAATAGTAATGGCATTGTGAGTGCTGGATGGCATTGGATTGTGCCTCGTTATGAAGGAGATACAGATGTGAATAACTATACCTATAAACCTTCTGAAACAACATTTAAGGCCTCTAATGCCCTGGTTGAGGGAACTTGGGAGAATGATATATTAAAAGCTGATCTTGAAGAATTAGCAGATTATCTTTTATTGTTGCAGAATAAAAACATCCCTCTAATCTGGAGACCATTACATGAGGCAGCAGGTAATATTTATGAATATAACGCTGGAACAGCATGGTTTTGGTGGGGTTATGATGGAGCAGAAGTATATAAAAATATTTGGATTTATATGTTTAATTACTTTAAAGATAAAGGTGTAAATAACCTGATATGGGTTTGGACTACACAAACTGGAGATCAAGAGTTTTATCCCGGGGATGCGTATGTTGATATTATTGGAAGGGATATTTATGGAGAGGGTAGCGGATCAATAATTGCTGAGGAATTTGATGCAATTCAGGAGGCTTACCCAAATAAAATGATCACCTTAAGTGAATGTGGTACCGTTGCACAAATTAGTGATCAATGGACAAATGGTTCAAGGTGGAGCTATTTTATGCCTTGGTACGATTATGACAGAACTTTACATACTTCGGGTAGTGAGTTTGAAAAAACAGAGCATGGTCATGCTCCGGCTGCATGGTGGATTGATGCAATGAGTCAGAATTATGTGATTACACGTGATGAAATGCCGGATTTAAAATAAAAAATAAACAACTAGTATCTACAATACACAACAAAATAAACAATGAAGAACAAGTTTGTAATATTTTCTCTGGTCGCAGGAATGTTAATGGGTTGTAATTCTCAAAATAAAGAAATGAATGCTTCAATATCTTTATATGAAACGCTGAAAGCAACCCAGCAAAAAGGAATTTTGTTGGGGCATCAGGATGATTTGGCCTACGGACAGCATTGGAAATATGTGGATGGTGAATCGGATGTAAAACGAGTTTCTGGTGATTATCCTGCAGTTTTTGGATGGGATTTAGGAGGTTTGGAAAGAGGTGATGCAGTAAATCTGGATTCTGTTCCTTTTGATGTAATGCGAAAGCTGGTTGCTAAGGCCGACTTGATGGGCGGTATTAATACATTTAGCTGGCATCCATACGCTGTTGTAACAGGACAAAACTCATGGTATACAGATACGACTGTAGTTCGGTATATTTTACCCAATGGTGATTTTCATAGTGAATTTGTAAAAGAGCTTGATTTGATAGCCGATTTTTTACTGTCATTAAAGGATGCTGCGGGAAATCCTATTGAGTTTGTTTTTCGTCCGTGGCACGAGATGAATGGTGATTGGTTTTGGTGGGGGAGTAAAACAACTACACCAGAAGAATATAAGCAACTTTTTAGATTCACGGTTAACTACCTGAAAAACAAAAAAGGGCTCTCTAATATGCTGATCTGTTATTCACCTAATGGAGGTTTTAAATCTAAAGATGAATATATGGTTTGGTATCCTGGTGATGATATAGTGGACATGCTAGGTGTTGATATTTATGAATGGCCTGGTATGGAAAATTGGGTTGAAAATACGCAACAAGACCTGAATGTGATGATTGAGGTTGCCAAAGAAAAAAATAAACTGGCTGCATTTACAGAAACAGGTTGTGAAAATATTCCGGATTCAACATGGTTCACTCAAAAGCTATATAAGGCAATGGAACCAGATAGTATTTCAAAGAATATTAGCTATGTACTACTATGGAGAAATGATCCCAAAAAACATCATTTCTTTTCTTATGACGGGCATCCTTCAGAAGCTGATGCAAAGCAGTTTTCATCTAAGCCGGACATTTGGTTATTACAAAATTTTATTGGAAATAAGTAAATGATAACAAGATAAGGGAGTCTCTTTAATAGAAAATAATCTGATAAGTTTAATGTTTTTGAGATGACCATAACAAACAACCACCCCCATAATAATACATAAAAGAGAATTCAATGTCGATTAAGTTATTTGAAGAAAGAAAATTGAGGATTGAAAAAGAGCATGAAACACTTTTGTCCAAAACGAATGAGGAGTTGTTTAGTACAAATGGAGTTTTTAATAGATATAAAAATCCGGTTCTCACAAGGGATCATGTACCTTTAAAATGGAGATTTGACTATAATCCCGATACAAATCCATATTTTATGGAACGCATAGGTTTTAATGCAACTATGAATTCAGGAGCCATAAAGCTTAATGGTAAATATTTATTGGTAGTAAGAACAGAAGGTAATGATCGTAAATCCTTTTTTGCTGTGGCCGAGAGTCCTAACGGAATAGATAATTTTCGTTTTTGGGAACGCCCACTTACTATGCCTGAAACGGATGATCCTGATATAAACGTGTATGATATGCGATTAACACAACATGATGATGGTTATATCTATGGTGTATTTTGTTCTGAACGTAAAGATCCAGATGCTCCGGTTGGAGATACAAGTTTAGCTGTGGCAGCAGCTGGCATAGCTCGTACTAATGATTTAGTAAGCTGGGAACGATTGGATGATTTAAAAAGTCATGCGGGACAGCAACGTAATGCAGTTTTGTTTCCTCATTTTATTGATGGTAAATATGCCTTTTATACACGCCCTCAGGATGGATTTATTGATACAGGTTCAGGTGGTGGTATTGGTTTTGGATTGTCCGAAACCATTGAACATGCCGAAGTTGTAGATGAAATTATTGTTGATCCCAAAGTATATCATACTATTTATGAAGTAAAAAATGGTTTAGGTCCTGCACCTATCAAAACAGATAAAGGTTGGCTACAGTTAGCACATGGTGTTCGCAACACGGCAGCAGGATTAAGATATACACTTTATATGTTTATGACCGATCTGGAAAAGCCTTGGAAAGTAACTTATAAACCCGCAGGACATTTTATGGTCCCGTTGAAAGAGGAACGTGTTGGAGATGTATCAAATGTACTTTTTGCCAATGGATGGATTGTTGATGATGACGGAAAAGTATATATTTATTACGCTTCTTCAGATACCAGAATGCATGTGGCAACTTCAACAATAAATCAACTCGTTGATTATTGCATTAATACGCCGCCCGATGAATTCAGGTCAGCTGCTTCTGTAAATAGAATTAATAATTTAATAGATAAAAATAATTAAGAATGGAATTGGTCAGTCCTTATTTTAAAATAGATCAATTGGTAAATGAATTAAGGGAAGAGTTCTCTCTTCTTTTGCAATATTGGATGGATCATTCCCTAGATACACAATTGGGCGGCTTTGTTGGTGAACGGGATTTTTACAATCAGTTGGTTCCGGGAACAGAAAAAGGTGCTGTGTTAAATGCTCGTATTTTATGGACATTTTCTGCTGCTTATAATTTTTTAGAAGATCAAAGGTATTTAAAAGTCGCTTATAGGGCGTATCAGTATCTGATAGAAAAGTTCTGGGATAAAGAGTATGGTGGATTGTTTTGGTCATTGAGCGAACAGGGAGATGTGGTTTCAGATCGCAAACAAACCTATGCGCAGGGATTTGGGATATATGGACTTTCTGAGTTTTATAGAGCAACAGGTGATGTGCTGGCATTGGAGTATGCTCAAAAGCTTTTTGAGTTGATTGAAACAAAAAGCTATGATGAAAAATATGGTGGCTATATCGAAGCTTTATCAAGGGAGTGGAATACATTGGATGATATGCGTTTGAGTCATAAAGATGCCAATGAGCCAAAATCTATGAATACACATTTACATATTTTAGAGCCTTATACCAATTTGTATCGGGTTTGGAAAGATGATGATCTAAAGCAAAAAATAGAGAATTTGATCGGTGTTTTTGATAAGCATATTATAAATCAAGAAACGGCACACTTTGAATTATTTTTTGATTATGATTGGAAGGTGAAGTCAGCCATTACATCTTATGGACATGATATTGAAGGGGCTTGGTTGCTTTACGAAGCAGCTCATGAACTTGGAGATCATGGATTAACCGAAAAGATCAGAAAATTATGTATTAGAATGGTTGATGCTACCATAAAGGACGGAATGGTTAACGATGGTTCGGTATATAATGAAAAGGAAGGTAATCATCTGGATGATGATAAGCATTGGTGGCCTCAGGCTGAAGCTATGGTAGGATTGGCATACGCCTGGAATATTACTGGCAATGAAGCTTATTTAAAAATTATGGTTAAAACCTGGAGTTTTATCAAAGAAAAAATGATTGATAAGCAAAATGGCGAATGGTTTTGGAGAGTGGATGCAAAAGGTAACCCAATAACCAGTGATGTTAAATTAGGTTTTTGGAAATGCCCATACCATAATAGTCGTGCCCTAATAGAAGTAATGAACATTTTAAATCATAATAATAAGTTTTTTGATTAGGAATATAAGTTAATCAAAACAAACAAAGTAAATCGTTTGGCGCTGAAAATCTAAATCTGAAATGAACTACAAACTTAAAATAAAAGAAAAAATAGGATATGGCTTAGGAGATGCTGCTTCTTCTATGTTTTGGAAGTTGTTTTCGATGTATCTGTTATTTTTCTATACCGACGTTTTTGGTATACCTGCAGCTGCTGCAGGAACCATGTTTTTAGTCACACGAATATGGGATGCCGCAAATGATCCTATTATGGGTGTGCTTGCCGATAGAACAAAGAGCCGATGGGGTAAATTCCGACCCTATTTGTTGTGGTTGGCTATTCCATTTGGTGTAATAGGGGTATTGTTATTTTCAACACCTGATTTAGGTACAGTAGGAAAAATAGTTTACGCATACATCACCTATACCATAATGATGATGTTGTATACCGGAATTAATGTTCCTTATGCTGCATTAATGGGAGTAATGACTCCGGATTCTAAACAAAGAACTACTTTGTCAACCTTTAGAATGGTATTTGCTTTTGCTGGAAGTATTCTTGTTCTGGCTATCTTTCAACCCTTATTTGATTCTTTTGGCTCCAACACTTTAAACACCTATGAAAAATCAAATGATGCTATTTTTATTTCTGAGGATGTAAATAAAGAAAACACCTGGGTGTATAATGTAGCCTCTTCTGATGAGGACCTTGAAACTGTTGATTCCTTGCTGGTTTTAAATATGAAAGTAAAAACGCATAGTGAAGAGGCTTTGCAGGTAGGACTTATTTCAAATGGTTTGAAATCGTCTAATTTTGTACTTGTAACCAATGGAGAAAAAGCTTATGGACTGAAGAGGGATGGCGCATGGAGTACCATTAAAATTAAATTGAAAGATGTATATATGGATAGTGTAATTCTTTCTGGTTTAAATAAAATGAAAGTGGTCGTCTCGTCTAATCAAATTAGCGATTTTGATATCAAGGAGATAGCGTTAAACCAGGTAGATTATAAAAAAGGAACGCAAAAAGCTGTGATGATTATAGCAATAATTGCAGTACTGTTTTTCTTTTTAACTTTTTCATGGACAAAAGAACGTATTAAACCAATACATGAGGAAAAATCGTCTGTTAAAAATGACCTTAAAGACTTATTGAAAAACGGTCCGTGGTTTATATTGCTTGGTGCTGGGGTTTCGGCATTGATATTCAATTCTATACGTGATGGAGCAGCTATTTATTATTTCCGATACTTTATTCAAAAGGAGGATGCAGTTGATGTTAGCTTGTTAGGTTTTTCATTGCCTATAGCTTTAAGTACTATATTTTTAGTTATTGGTCAGGCAGCCAATATTGTTGGGGTAATTATTGCCAAACCTATATCTGATAGGTTTGGTAAACGACAAACATTCTTATCAGCCATGTTTTTGGCCTTTGTTTTTAGCTTGATTTTTTACTTTTTCGACAGGAGTTCTGTAGGGTTGATTTTTGTATTTCAATTTATAATCAGTGTGTGTGCCGGAAGTATCTTTCCTTTGTTATGGTCTATGTATGCTGATATTGCAGATTATTCAGAGTGGAAAACAGGTCGTAGAGCTACAGGGCTAATCTTTTCATCATCATCCATGTCGCAAAAATTTGGTTGGACACTTGGAGGTGCTGTTACAGGGTGGTTATTGGCCTTATATGGCTTCAAAGCTGATGTGGTACAAACAGAAGAGACCCAGAATGCGTTGCGATTAATGTTAAGTGTCTTTCCTGCGGTGGGAGCAGCTCTGTCAGTACTTTTTGTTTATCTCTATAAATTAAGTGATTCGTTTATGGATAAAGTAAATGCTGAGCTTAATGAGCAACGCAAAAAATAGGTTGAAGGAGAAAGGTGAAGGGAACAGTGAACAAGAAGAAAAAGGATTAATACATGATAGTGTTTAATACTAAATAGTAAATCAGATTCTCCCTTTGGAGGAGACTGACGAGGGACCTTTAAAAAAAATAAATCTAATTCATATGAAGAAAATAATCTATATACTGGTTTTAATTCTATTTGTTATTATGGGATGTAATACCAAACAATCTAAAGAAAATAGTTTTGTAACCCGAAAGGGACATCAGTTTATTTTAAACAATAAACCGTATTATTTTGTGGGTACAAACTACTGGTACGGAGGAATTCTAGCCTCTAATGGCAGAGGTGGGGATAGAGAACGCCTGATTAAGGAGTTAGACTTAATGCAGGAGATTGGAATTAATAACCTTAGAGTTTTAGCTGGGGCTGAAGGACCCGATAATGAGCCTTTTAGAGTGACTCCTGCTTTGCAGTTAGAGCCAGGTGTTTATAACGATACCTTATTAGATGGATTAGACTTCTTATTAAATGAGATGGGTAAGCGACAAATGCATGCCATCTTGTATTTAAATAATACCTGGGAATGGTCTGGGGGATATGGTCAATACCTGAATTGGTGCGGATATGGAGCTATTCCTTATCCGAATATAGAACCGCATAGCTGGCCAGAATTTATGGCTTTTTGTTCTCAGTTTCATACCAGTGATTCATGTCAACAATTGTATCGGAATCATATTCAATTTATGCTTAACAGAACCAATACCTACAATGGTTTAAAATATACCGAAGATCCAACAGTCATGACATGGGAGTTGGCTAACGAACCCAGGGCGTTGTCTGAGGAAAATAAAGTTAATTTTGCACAATGGGTAAAAAATACTGCAGATTATATTAAATCTTTAGATCCTAATCATTTGGTTACAACAGGAACAGAAGGTTCTTGGGGATGTGAAGATGATATAAATCTTTTTAAGCAAATACATAGTTATAACAGTGTGGATTATATGACCATGCATATATGGCCTAAAAACTGGGGGTGGATTGATTGTGAGAGAATTTCTGAAACATTAGATTCTGCAATTGTACTCACTGATCAATATATGGATAATCATTTTAAGGTAGCTAAAGAATTGGATAAACCACTTGTTTTTGAGGAATTTGGTTTACCTCGTGATCATCAAGAATTTAATACTGATGATAGTACCACAGCCAGAGACAAGTATTATGGCCATGCATTTATAAAAGTTGAAAAGAGTGCTAAGGAAAACGGTGTGTTAGCGGGAACTAATTTTTGGGCATTTGGTGGATACGGTCGTCATTTTAAGGAAGATCCAATGTGGAGTAATGGCGATGACTTAATGGGAGATCCTCCGCAGGAAGAGCAAGGCTTAAACTCTGTTTTTGATACAGATAGTACAATAAGTGTTGTTAAGGCACATTACCATAAATTAAAATATATTTTAGAAACTAATTTTTAGCTATTAAAATATAAAAAGCTGTATGAATATTTATTCATACAGCTTTTGTATTATTATATCGAACTCGGTTATTATATAATTATAATATACTTACTAGTTAGCTGAATAGGCTACTACTTTTCTGCCATTTAAAGGCAATGTAGGTCTGTAGTTATTATTTAAAATAGCTGAAAATTCCTCTATTTGCTCTTTTGACGCTTCTAATGGTGTTTGAAGCATATACCAGGTAACAATTTCAGAACAAGGAGGAGTTGTTAACGAACCGTTATAGTGATAATAACTTAAATCTTCAGGAATTACTTCCATTAATTCTATTTGTTCCTCGGCTGTAAAATCACCTTTTTCTTTTGGAAAATTAGCTAAGTATTTAGCAAATAATGGATTTGATACACCTTCTTTAAATAAAATACCCATAACTAACAAATCAGTATCTGAATGTTTGTGAACAAAATGTACTTCTAAAGGATAGTGATTCCCATTAACTGTGTGTTCACTCAGTGCATGATAGTGAAACTGTAATAACTTGTATTCTTTACCTTCAATCGATAAAGTATTGTTTCCTGTAATGTTAAACTGAACCGTATGGCCATTGTTAATAATATCAACATTTGTTGTACCGTAATTTAATACTAAAGGAGAAAGATTATCTTTTTTAGTAACGTTGTCTGTTACGATATTAATTGGTGATTGAGAATTTCCACCGCAAGGTAAAAAGTCTTCACATATATTTTTCCAGTTTTCAGGACCTTCATCTCCGGCTGCATGAGTCCAATGTACATGCTTTTTTTCAATGGTTTTCTCAGTAGTTTCTTTTGATTGATTTTGTTGTGATGTATTGCACGATAGCAATACCAATGCCGCAGCAATGGATAAAACCCATTTGTTTAAATTTTTCATTTCTTTTATTTAAAAATGTTTGTGTGTAGTTGTATACTAATTAGCAGTTTCACAAATGGGGGGAGGTAAAACTGCAGCGCTAAGATAAACTATTAATGAGAATAATTAACTAAAAAAGTTGAATCGGTGTTAAGAATAATTAAATCCAAATGAAACAGTTGCTAAAGTCAACTAATAAACATTTCTTTGCGATTCAAATTGTATCATTATAGATTGTTGTTTAGTCTATGTTATTGATCCATAATGGATAAGAATTATGATATTTAAAGAGATAGATAAAATGAAAGCGGAAGTCAGGCCATTGGGAATGATAATTGGGTCAATACGAAGTGCATTTCCAAAAATGATGGCTGATTTATTTAAAGAAAAAGAAATCAAATACACCTTTGACCAAATGGTAGTATTGTTAATTGTGCGTTTTTGTCAAAAAACATCACCTGCTCAACAAGATATTGCAGAAATAATGAATAAAAATAAGTCTGTGGTTCTTAGGATGATCGATATCCTAGAACAAGATGGTCTTTTAATGAGAAGTACTGATCTTGAAGATCGAAGACGAAATATTATAACACTTACGAATAAAGGTTTTGAATATACGGAGTTGTTTATTGCCTATGATAAGGAGCTTACAGAGAGATTGATGGAAGGATTGAAAAAAGAAGATATTGCTGTCTTTTTTAGGGTTTTTGACCATATTCAAAATATGATGGGACTGAAATAAAAAAAAATGCTTTTATAGTTGCAAGTATCAACAATTGTTAAAATCAACGAAAATAGAAATAATAAATATACCATGAATTTACAGAAGATTACGACAGGAGCATTAGGGCTTCTTTTATTAGTTTCTTGCGGTAAAAAGGCGCAAGATACAAGTGTTACGAAATCTGCAAAAACATATCCGGTTACAGAATTAGTAGCTAAAGATGTAGAGTTACACTCAGTTTTCCCAACTGTTTTAAAAGGACAAGTGACTATAGAAATAAAGCCTAGAGTAGAAGGTTTTATCGAAAAAGTATATGTTGATGAAGGTGCTGAGGTAAAAAAAGGAATGCCTTTATTTAAAATAAATTCTCCTTCATCTGTTCAGGCGCTCAAAACAGCGAGAGCTCAATATAATACTGCAGAATTAGATGTGGAACGTATGCGTCCTTTGGCTGAAAAAGGGATAATTAGTGATGTATTACTTAAATCTTATGAAAATGCTTTTCAAACAGCAAAAGCTAATTTAGATAATGCAAAAGCTTCTATGGGATGGACAACAGTTACCAGTCCTATTAATGGAACAGTAGGTACAATTACTTTTAGAATTGGAAGTTTGGTAAATAGCTCAAGTGTTTTAACAGATGTTGCAAATACGAATAAAGTGGTGGCTTATTTTTCAATGAACGAAAAAGAACTGTTAGAGTATATGCGCAAATGGGAAGGAGATACTCAAGCTGAGAAAATTAAAAATATGCCATCCGTAAATTTGATCTTGGCTGATGGAAGTCAATATGAGGAAGAAGGACGAATTGAAACCATTTCCGGAGTGGTTGATCCAGCAACCGGAGCTGTTAATTTCAGGGCAGTGTTTAATAATCCTCATGGCTTATTAAGAAGTGGAACAAGTGGAAAAATTATTATACCTACTGAATTAAAAGATGTTTTTGTAATACCTCAAAAAGCAACTTTTGCCAGACAAAATAAAATTTTGGTGTATACCTTGGAGGGAGATAAAACAGCTGAAAAAGTAATTACTGCAGCGTCAACTCCTGATGGTAAAAGTTATGCAGTGTTGGATGGTTTGGAAGCAGGACAAAGAATTGTTACAGATGGTATTTCAACATTGAAAAATGGTATGAAAATTCAGATTCAATAATTAAAAGGAAAAGCTAATGTTAAAAACATTTATAGAACGCCCTGTACTATCTACAGTAATATCTATATTATTTGTGGTACTAGGTGTCATTGGAATAACTACCTTACCGATAGAGCAATATCCAAATATTGCACCTCCAACGGTAAGGGTGGAAACTAGTTATAGTGGAGCTAATGCCCAAGCTGCTTTGAATAGCGTTGTAGTACCTCTTGAGGAGTCTATCAATGGTGTTGAAGGAATGACTTACATGACTTCGGAAGCATCCAATGGGGGTAGAGTGCGAATTACTGTATTTTTTAAACAGGGTGTTGATCCGGATATTGCAACAGTAAATGTACAAAACCGTGTTTCGCAGGCTACTTCTTTGTTACCTTCTGAAGTAACAAAGATTGGGGTAACTGTGCAAAAGCAACAGAGTAGTAATGTATTGTTTATCGCACTTTCTTCAGTAAATAAAGATTACGATGCTGAGTTTATTCAAAACTATGCAAATATCAATATAATACCTCAAATTAAAAGGGTTACAGGAGTTGGTAGTGCAGAGGTTTTTGGTGCGCGTAATTATTCTATGCGTATTTGGTTAAAACCTGATGTGTTGGCTGCCTATAAATTAAACCCAGGTGAAATTATTGCTGCTTTGCAGGATCAGAACATTGAGGCTGCACCTGGTGAATTAGGAGCTAATAGTAACCAGTCTTTTCAGTATTCATTAAAATATACTGGTCGTCTAAAAAGTGAGGAAGAGTTTGGAAATATTATTATTAGGTCAACGGATTCGCAGGTTTTAAGAGTGAAAGATGTCGCTGATGTTGAATTGGGTTCGCTTTCGTATACAGTAAATACCTATAGTGATGGAAACCCTGCTGTTTTGATCGGGATTTCGCAGACTGCAGGATCTAATGCACAAGATGTTATTACTGAAGTGAAAAACGCAATGTCAAATGCTTCAGATTCGTTTCCAGAAGGAATGAATTATACTTTTGAGATGGACGTAAGTAGTTTTCTTAATGCATCTATTGAAAAAGTATTGCATACATTATTTGAAGCATTTATCCTGGTATTTATTGTAGTATTTGTATTCTTACAAAACTTCAGGGCTACATTAATTCCGGCTATTGCTGTACCGGTAGCTATTATTGGTACTTTCTTTTTCTTGTTGGTATTTGGGTTTTCAATAAATTTGTTAACCTTATTTGCTTTAGTGCTGGCCATTGGTATTGTGGTGGATGATGCCATTGTGGTTGTTGAGGCTGTTCACTCGCATATGGATGCCGGTGAAAAAGATCCACGTAAAGCTACTATTGCTGCCTTGAGCGAGATCGCTCCTGCTATTGTATCTATTACTTTGGTAATGTCGGCCGTATTTATTCCGGTAAGTTTTATTGGTGGTACAAGTGGGGTGTTTTTTAAACAGTTTGGACTGACTCTAGCTATTGCCATTGGTATATCAGCAGTCAATGCTTTAACCCTGAGCCCGGCTTTATGTGCAATCTTTTTAAAAGCACACCATATTCCTGAAGCAAAGGATCGTAATTTTATGCAGCGTTTTTATTTTGTGTTTAATGTTGGTTTTGAGTCTGTAACCAAAAAATATGGTCGCACACTTAATTTTATGGGTAAGAAAAGAAATCGTTGGATTACTGTAGCCATCATTGGTGTATTTAGTTACATCTTCTATTTTATTATTAACATGATACCAGCTGGGTTTGTACCTCAGGAAGATAGTGGTGGTGTTATGGGTATGGTTTCTCTTTCACCGGGTTCTTCTTTAGAACGTACCGATAGTCTGGTTGATAAGGTCGTGGAGTTGGCTTATGAAATACCTCATGTACGTACAGTAACCAACCTTTCAGGTATTAGTTTCTTGAGTGGTATGGGTAGTTCTTATGCTTCTATTATCATAAAAATGGATCCTTGGGAAGAAAGAGATATTACTACCGATGATGTGGTGGCTATATTAAAACAAAAAACAGATAGTATTACTAACGGTACATTTATGTTTTTTGGTATGCCAACCTTACAGGGTTTTGGTATGAGTAGTGGTGTAGAACTAAAAATGCAGGATAAAACGGGTGGGGATATCAATAAGTTCTATGAAGTAACCAATAACTTTTTGGATAAGATCAGAGCTAGTGGTACTTCAATGATGATTATGAATAATTTTGACCCACGTTTTCCTCAAAAGGAAATTCATGCTGATATCGCTAAAATTAAGGATGCGGGTATGACTTTAAATACCGTGATGACTACTCTTCAGGCTTATATCGGAAGTATGTATATCTCAAACTTTAACTTGTATGGTAAGCAGTTTCGTGTTATGGTTCAGGCTGCACCTGAATATCGATCTAAACTGGAGGATTTAAGTTATCTGCAGGTTAAAACAGGGAGTGGAGAGATGGCGCCTATTACTGAGTTTATTAAAATCTATGATGTGACAGGTCCACAAACCTTAACTCGTTTTAACTTGTATTCATCTATGGGGGTAACTATTATTCCTAATTATTATGCAGGGAAAAGTTCTGGTGATGTACTTAAATTTATTGAAAGTATTGATTTGCCAGATGGATATGGATATGATTTTTCGGGTATGACACGTGAAGAAGTGAATAGCAGTAGCCAAACAGCTATTATCTTTGTGCTTTGTTTGGTGTTTGTTTACTTATTGTTAGCAGCGTTATACGAAAGCTATATTTTGCCTTTGGCTGTAATTTTGTCTCTTCCAGTAGGTTTGGCAGGAGTATTCATCTTCATCTTTGTAGCCATGGTGAGTGGTACAGGTATTATGAATAATATTTATGTACAGATTTCTCTGATCATGCTTATTGGTCTGTTGGCTAAAAATGCTATTCTTATTGTAGAATATGCATTGCAACGACGAAAACAAGGTATGAGTATTGTAAAAGCTGCCATAACAGGTGCCGTAGCTCGTTTACGACCAATTTTAATGACCTCGTTTGCATTTATATTCGGATTATTACCATTAGCGGTAGCATCAGGAGCAGGGGCAGTAGGTAATAAATCTATTGGTATTAGTGCCATTGGAGGTATGTTAGTAGGTACATTGGTTGGTATCATCATTATTCCAACATTGTTTATCATGTTCCAGAGTTTACAGGAAAAAGTAAGCAAAAAGAAGATTGTTACTATTGATGATTCGGAAATTAAAGAAATTCAATAATACGATGCATAACAAAATAAAATATACAGGCAAAAGTGCCATCCTGATCGCTGTGTTTATAGCTATTGGGATGAGCTCATGCCGAACAAGTAAAAATGTATCAGACTTAAGTGTTGATACAAAGGATTTAATCAGAGATGAAAAGATAAATGCCTCTGATTCTACTACTATTGCAGATACTCCCTGGCAGGAATATTTTAGCGATGATATATTGAAGCAGTTGATTCAGGAAGCTTTGGATAACAACCTTGATATAAAGGTGGCTTTAGAGCGTATTAAGCAGGCTGAAGCAAACTTTGCAATGGCTAAGGCAGCTAAACTTCCAACATTAAGTGTGGCTGCACAAAATGAATATACACTCTATAGCATCGAAGGTGGTTCAACAAAAGTTTTAGGATATAACGCTAATAAGCTAAATCTAGGTTTAACTACTTCATGGGAAATTGATGCCTGGGGAAAATTAAATAGTACCAAAAAGGCACGCTATGCTAGTTTGTTAAATACTATGGAGTATAAAAAATTGGTACAAACCAATATTATATCTGGAGTGGCTCAGTTGTATTATACTTTATTATCGTTGGATGAACAATTAAAAGTAACCAACGAAACCATTGGGTTACTTACAGAAAGTTCACAAACCATGCAAGCGCTTAAAGATGCTGGTTTAACTAATGGAGCTGCAGTGGAGCAGAGTAATGCTTTATTGTACAACACGCAATTGTCAGTATTTACTATTGAAGATCAAATACGTAAGCAAGAAAATGCCTTATGTATGTTATTGGGAAAAGCTCCAGGAACTATTGCGCGTAATACCATTAGTCAGCAAGCAGTGCCTGCTGAACTAAAATATGGTGTACCTGCTCAGTTGTTGGCAAAACGCCCTGATGTTTTAAGTGCAGAGCTGTCGTTTAGAGCTGCTTTTGAAGCTACTAATGCAGCACAGGCCAGCTTATATCCAAGTATTACCCTAAGTAGTGGTTTTGTGGGGTATAATGGTACTGAACTTTCAGATTTTTTTAAGCCTGAAAATATTGCAGCGAACTTTGTAGCTGGAATTGCACAACCCATCTTTTATAATAAGAGATTAAAAGGTAATTTAGCGATAGCAAAATCGCAACAGGAAGAGGCGCTGTTAAATTTTAAAAATACGGTTTTAGCAGCAGGCCAGGAAGTGTCAGATATTTTATTCAGCTTTAAATCTTCGGTAAATAAAAACACATTACGCATTAAGCAAATTAATGCGTTGAATAATGCAGTTGATTTTACGCAGGAGTTATTAAAAGCAGGTGAAGCCAATTATACCGAAGTATTAAGTGCGCAACAAAATTTGTTGTCAGCTCAATTAAGTCAGGTGAACGATAAATTAGAGCAATTAAATTATTCTGTTGGCTTATATAAAGCATTAGGTGGAGGAACAAATTGATTTGTTTTTCAGTTTTTTGATACCAAATCATTAATACCTAATTTCATATAGTTAGAGTAAGGGGTTCTTGCAATTTTTGTAAGGACCCTTTTTATTAGATTAAACCCCCAATAGCCTTAGGCTGTTCTCCTACGATGATCGGGGGTGAAATATATATGGACCAGTTTTTATAGTTGTTTGATAGGGGGCAATTAAAGAGCGTAGAGCTATCAATATGCGTTTTAACTCACTATTCATTCACTATTCATTCACTATTCATTCACTATTGACTCACTACTGACTCACTAATAAGTGAATTAGATGTGAATGTTATATGAAGAATAGTTGAATGATGTTTGTAGTATACCTTCATTGGGTATTTACCTGATCAGTAGCAGGTGAGACGCAAAGTTTATCCTGTTTTAGATTTATTGCTTCAATAAAAGATATCCTACTCTTCAGGGCGTATTTTCAATATGGCATTATTTTCCCTCAACGCGTCACTGCGTTTGCATTGGGCTGAATCGTTAGATTAACGAAGTTAAATGATTTGTCCTTTCAGGACGTAGAATTATATCTTGGAAAATAAATTGTTGAAATTGATTATACTGTCCAATTTGCTCTATATTAAAATAATTTTAGGTAAAGAATATTTATAATTATCATCATGCACATTGCGGGCTGATGACTAGATGATTTTAATGCTTGAAAAAACTTAAAGATAATATGAATATAGTCAGTTTATGGAGGATACTAAAATTAAACAATCATCTATTTGCTCACACTTTTATTTGTTACACTTTTACTGATTTATTAATTATTACTCACAATTATTTTATTTTGATTGTTATGTTTAATCTGTAAAATCCAGGTATTATTATAAGAATATGAACAAATTTAAAATAACACATATTAGATATGTTTAAAAATCATATTTTTAGGATCGTAAAAATCATTAAACATATAAAATTATGTCAAAAAAACAAATTATGGTTTATTTAAAAACCTCAAAAAAGAGAAGCGAAACTCTTCTGTCAATCAATTTCTTAGAATCTAAGGAGTCAAATGTTTTCGTAGGTGATGTATCTGATAGAGCAAAAAACTATGAAACCTTTAATGTTAAAAATACATTTAATAGTGGAGTTATATGGTTTAATCCTGGAGATGGTACGGTTGACATTGATCCTCCTAAGAAGTAAATTATCCGGTGTTAGTTTTGTTATGAAAAAAAAAATTTGTTTGTTATTTGTTATTTTTTATTCGCTTAATTTGTTATCTATGAATAAAGTAGATAGTTTATTGAGAGTTTATGAAGAAAGACAAATGTATTTAAGTGATTCCGAAAAAAGTTATGTTTGTCATGACATTTCTTATTTACATATGGATCCCGATGAAAAAATTAAGTTTGCAAGATTAGCACATTATTATGCAAATAAGTGTAATGATTTTATAGAAATGGCTGCTTCAAAATTTTTAGAAGCAGCTGTTTATATTAAGTTAGGTGTTTTAGATCAAAGTATTGATTGTCTTTTAGAAAGTAAAAGGCTGTATAAAAAAAAAGGAATATTAAGTGGAGAAGCCTCTGTTGACTCAAAATTAGGATTAGTTTACTGTATGCAGAACAATTATCTTAAATCAGAGGAAAGTTATAAAAGAAGTATAGAATTATTTGATCAGCTAAATGATTCAGTAAGGTTAGTAATGTCTGTATTTAATCTTGGAGTATTGTATAGAGAAATGGACAAAATTAATCTTGCACTGGATAGTTACAGAAAAGCTAGTGATCTTTTTTTATCAATTAATAATTACCATTATTATGCATTTGCTAAGGGCAATATAGGTAGTGTTTATATAGACCAAAATAAATTGGATAGTGCAGAAATCTATTTAAATAAATCTATTGAAATATTTGAGTCTTTGGGAGATAATGAAGCATTGTCATTGTATTATAATAAATTGGCAGTGATCTATTTAAAATGTAATCAATATGAAAAAGCCAAACAAATAGCTCATAAAAGTTTACTATTAGCACAAGAGTATGGATTAAAAGAAAGAATACAAATTACAAGTTTAAATTTGTCTGAAATTTATAATCAGGTTAAAGACTACAAAAATGCGTTTTATTATCACAAACAATATGTGGCTTATCGTGATAGTATCAATAATGAAGAAAATATACGTAAAATAGCTAACCTACATGCAAAATTTGAGATAGCGCAAAAGCAAAAAGAATTAGATAAAGAAAAAGCCTCAAAAAATATATATTTAATTGTTGCGATAAGTTCAGGAGTAATATTAATAATTTTAATAGTATTAATTTTTCTCATATTAAAAATTAGTCAAGAACGCAGTAAAACCAATTTAGTATTAGAACAGCAGCGAAAAGAACTAGAAAATGCTAATGCAACAAAAAACAAGTTCTTCTCCATTTTATCACATGATTTGCGCAGTCCCCTAGCCACTTATTATAGTTATGCAGAGGTGTTAGAATTTTGTTCACAACACAATGATACAGAAAAACTTTTAACTCTTGGGAATGAATTAAAATCATCATCTGCTAATCTACTTGATTTACTTGATAACTTACTGCAATGGGGGGTAAATCAAATGGGTACTCAAAATTCTCTACCTACAACAGTAAGCATTAGAGATGTTGTTTTAATGGAAGTTGAACATTTACAACATGTTTCTAATAAAAAGAATATTGCCGTAAATATTGAGATACCCACTACTCTAACATTGTTTGTTGATATTAATAATCTTTCGATTACTATCCGTAACCTGATTAATAATGCCATTAAATTTACTCCTGAAGGAGGCACTGTTAGTATTGTTGCAGAGGACTCTGTACAACATACCAAACTTAAGATTAGTGATACTGGTGTTGGGATGACGCAGGAACAAAAAGACAAACTATTCAACTTTGATAATATCAACAGCACCTACGGCACTCAAAACGAAAAAGGCGTAGGATTGGGGATGCAGTTGGTTTGTGATTTTGTAAAAGAAAATAATGCCATACTGCATGTAGATACCGAATTAGGTAAAGGAACAGCCTTTGAAATAGTTTTTGAAAAGAGGTAAAGCCCCGTGCGTTTGCCATTTCAAAAAACTATCCATTACCTACGGAAATAAAGAAGGATTTGTAATCCGGTGAGTTAAAAATCAATTACCCCAACGCGTCATTGGGTTTTGCATTGAGCTAAAATGATTTGTCCTTTCAGGGCGCTATTCAAAATCGCAAGTATTATTACAAATGATATCTGGTGTAAACTCAAACGCAATGCAAATAATCATCATCATGTACATTCCGGGCTGAAAGCCCAACTCAATTCAGCCCATGGCAACGCCATGGGAACAATAACATCGGGTAAATCATCGCCCTGTAAGGGCAACTCAAACTTACTTCCATAAAAATTCTTCGTTGTATTCAATACCAAATTCTTTCAAAAATAAAACATATTCATCTTTGAATGATAATTTTTTATGATGTTCCTCCTGATTTTGAATGTACTTGTATGTTTTATCATGTAACGATGGACTAACCGAAAAAGCACCATAACCATTTTGCCATGCAAATACGCGGTAAAAATTGTCGTTTTGTTTTAACCAACGACTACTATGACGTTTTATTTCTTCCACCAATTTCGATATAGCAATATTTTTCGATTGAACGCAAAGTATATGAATATGATCTTGAATGCCATTAATAATTATGGGGATAGAATCGTTATCCTTAATAATGGATCCTATATAAGCATGTAGTTTGGTGTAATCAGATTTTCTAATGTATGTTTCATTACTGTCTTTAACATGAAAGATAATATGAACAAATAGTTTGGATAAGGATTGTGACATGGATAATGTATTATAATTTAATGAAATACTAATATATACATAATTTTTAAAGTCAGTTGCCCCTTCAGGGCGTCATTTGCATGACGCTGATATATCCCAACGCGTCACTACGTTTGCATTGGGCTAAACTGAATTGTCCTTTCAGGACGCCATATTATATCATGGTAAAATAAAGATTAACAATTACACCATCCATTTGTAACTATTACAATTAATATCTAAAAAGCTGTAAATCAGCCTCTACCTTTTGGGGAGATTGAGAGGGGCTATACCATCATGTACATTTCGGGCTGAAAGCCCAACTCATTTCAGCCCATGGCAACGCCATGGGAATAATACCATCCAATAAATCAGCGTCCTGTAAGGACTGCTCAATTAATACTTACCCCTGTTTTGAATCGTTTACATCATGTAAATAATCCAACGGTTTTTTCCTTTATACCCATGTAATTCCTAAAATATATAAAAAAAAATAACCAGACTTAACAACAGTTACATTTAAAAATTCTATTTTTAAGGAGCTTATAACATTCAATAGTTTATTAAGTTATGTTTTAAATAATAATGTATTGGTTTAACAAGCTAATGATTTATTTACCTAATCATCTAATGACCTATTGATCACGAACACATTATATATGGAGAAAAAAAATGTAATTATTAAACTAAGCGCCAAAAAGAAAGGCGATGAAATCGTACTTCATTTGCAAGACAATGAAGGTAATGATCACGATAAATCCATTACTTCAATTGTAGAGCAAGGAGGTACTGTAACCTGGAAGATAAAGGATGATAGTATCAAGGAGATTGTTAATATCTACAAGAAATCAGATAGCCAGGATATTTTCTCTACTGATCCACAACCTATTAATGGTTCTACTGATTGGGGTGGGGTAATTTCTAAAACAGCATCAGGAACTGAATCTTATAATATTGATTATATTTATAAGGATGGTAGCAAGGTTACTGATGATCCAGAGGTGGAAATAGATCCACCAACAAAATAGTATTTTTTACGATAATAAAGTACAATGTATTTTATTATCGTATATCATAATGTATGCATGAAAGATATTAGAATTATTATTGTAATCTTTAGTTTTCTCATATGCAATATTACAAGTGAGGCAAATATAACAGATAGTCTTATTGCAATTTATAACAATAGGACAATATCAGATGATGATTCTATATTATTTTATTTATGTAAAGAGATTTCATTACGATCTGTTAGACCAGAGATAAAAAGGAATTACGCTAAATATGCATTTGAATATGGGATCAAACAAAAAAACATTAAATGGCAGGCTGCTGCAAAATATGTAGAATCTTATTCATATGCAAAAGAAGGAGAATTAGATAGTGCTATTTCGACTATGTTACATTCTCAGTTTTTGTATGGCAAGGTAAAGTTTAATAGTGGAGTTTATGCATGTAAAATTTGGCTTGCAGGAATTTATAGACGGAATAAAGAATATTTATTAGCCGAGAAAAATTATTTAGAGGTAATTAAATATTACCAAGATGAGAATGATACATTAAAACAGATCGCAAGTCTTATCAATTTAGGTGAGTTATATCGAATCATAGGAAAAAAGGAATCATCAATCAGACAAACTAAAAGAGCTTTAGTATTATGTTATGGAATTGAAGGTGATAATACTTTTTTAGCTTATGCCAAAGGCAACATCGGCTTAGTCTACGCTGCACAAAACAAACTTGATAGTGCAAAAATCTACCTAAATAAATCCATTGAAATATTAGAACCTTTGGGCGATAATTATGCAGTATCGTCCTATTTAGATGGCCTAGCAGAAGTCTATTTTAAATGCAAACAATATAATAGAGCCAGACAAACTGCTCATAAAAGCCTACTGTTAGCCCAGGAGCATGGTTTAAAAGAACAAATACGGGATGCCAGCTTGCGTTTATCAACGATTTATGATCAGTCCAAAGACTTTGAAAAAGCCTTTTATCACCACAAACAATATGTGGCTTACCGCGATAGTATCAATAACGAAGAAACCATACGTAAAATAGCCAGCCTTCACACCAAATACGAGGTGGCCCAAAAGCAAAAAGAAGTAGATGCAGAAAAGGCCTACAAAAACCGTTACCTTATTATTGCCATAAGTGCTTCTTCAGTATTAATTCTTTTAACGGTATTGGTTTTTATTATATTAAAAATCAGTCGTGAGCGTCGTAAAACCAATATTGTATTGGAGCAGCAACGTAAAGATCTTGAGAATGCCAATGCCACCAAAAACAAGTTTTTCTCCATTTTGTCGCATGATTTACGCAGTCCCTTAGCCACTTTTCACAGTTATGCCGAGGTGATAGAAATATGTTCACAGCATCAGGATTTAGATAAATTGTTGGTATTAGGTAAAGAACTCAAGAGTTCATCGGCCAATATGTTAGATTTGTTGGATAATCTGTTGCAATGGGGTGTGAATCAAATGGGTGATCATAAATTAACACCAACCACTGTTGACTTAAAAGATGTGGCTTTACTTGAAGTGGAGCATCTTCAACATGTATCCAATAAAAAAAATATAGATGTGATCGTCAGTATTCAACCTTCGCTAACATTGTTTGTGGATCGGGTTCAATTGTCTATTACATTACGTAACCTGCTTAATAACGCCATTAAATTTACTCCGGCAGAAGGTACGGTTATCATTGCTGCAGAAGATTCAAAACAGGTTACTACTTTAAAAGTTACAGATACAGGTGTGGGTATGACTCAGGAACAAAAAGAGACACTTTTTGACTTTAATAAGATAAACAGTACTTATGGTACCCAAAATGAAAAAGGTGTAGGCCTGGGTATGCAGTTAGTATGTGGCTTTGTAAAAGAAAACAAGGCCAAATTATATGTAGAAACCGAGTTAGGTAAAGGAACTACCTTTGCAATTGTTTTTGAAAAGAGATAAAGCTCCCTGTAAGCGGATCTGTGATCCGTGTTTTAATTAATCATTAAATGTAAGATAGCTTTTATCTAACAAGTACTTCGCTCTTTTCTATTAAAAGCTAGGATTTATAATCCGGTAGATAGAAATAAGTCCGATAAAGTGTAAAATGTAATTAAGTTGCCCCTTCAGGGCGCAATTATTATGATGTATTATACCCAATGTGTCACTACGTTTGCATTGGGCTGAAATGAGTTGTCCTTTCAGAACGTTGAACGATGATCTATATGGTGTTATAAAAAGAGTATAGCCTTTTATGATTTTACATTTCCGCAAATAATTACTAATTAGCAATATTTAACATTAAATCAGTGTTATTTTTTTGTAAAATGTCATACAATATTTAACTTTGTTGTACTCATAGTTTAGGGTTAGGTTTGGTTAAAGATTGAACGTCCCGTCGAATCTCGGCGGGGCGTTTTTTTATATACTTGCTATAAATACTCTGTTAATAAAATCCTATCTTGTTTTTTCAAATTAGATATCTTGATTTAATGAACCATTCTGTTAAAACATACGGATTAAGTAATCAATCTGGCGACAAAGTAGATTTTATTTTAAAAGATATAGGTGAAGTATATGATCATTTAAATGGAATTGATGATGATCCGCATCGCCACGATTATTATACCATGGTTTTGGTTAAGCAAGGCAATGGTCAACATTATATCGATTTTAATAAGTTTGAAATTAATAATTACTCATTGCACCTGGTGTTTCCCGGGCAGGTACATCAAATAAGCACTCCGGAAAAGCCAGAAGGATGGGTGATGAATTTTAGTTCAGAGTTTCTTCTGCAAAATAATATACATCAAAAGATAATTGATCGGGTTTATTTATATAATACTTATGGTTATTCTCCTCCTTTACATCTTCCCTTAAACGATTTTGAGGATTTGGAGCATATTATTCAGCAGGTTAAATATTATTCTCATAAAGAACTTACTTTCCGTTATGATGCTTTAGGGGCCTTGCTTAAATTGTTCTTTATTCGAGTCACCTCATTATGTAGTCTTCAAAATTCCGTTGAATTAGAACAGGCTATAGGATCGAATAACCTTTTTGTAAGTTTTAAACGTCTAATAGAAGAAAAATACACTACACTACATAAAGTATCTGAATATGCAAATATATTGGCTGTAAACAGCGATTATTTAAATAAATATGTAAAGGCTCAATCCGGGAAATCAGCAAAGGAATTTATTCAAGATAAAATATTAGTTGAAGCCAAACGTATTTTATTATTTACAGATAACAGTAACAAGGAGCTTGCCTTTGAGTTGGGATTTGAAGAACCATCCCACTTCAGTAATTTCTTTAAAAAGAATGTAGGGGAGACTCCTGGTCAGTTTCGCTCTAAAAATCGGAATAAAATACTTTAAAGTCTGATTTTTGCAATACCTCCACTGATATTCGTAATTAGATACCTGATTTCTCATCGTATGTTTGTATCGTACAAAAAGATAAAGAGATGCAAACAATATTATATACATCAGAATCGAGGGGCACGGCAAATTACGGATGGCTTAATGCGAAGTATTCATTTAGCTTTGCTAACTATTACCATCCCGAAAGAGTTCATTTTGGAGTACTAAGAGTTTTAAACGATGATATGATTGCTCCGGGTGGAGGATTCCCGGAACATCCGCATGATAATATGGAAATTATCACCATACCATTATCCGGAGCTTTGGCTCATAAAGATTCAATGGGTAACAGTTCTGTAATTAATTCTGGTGAAGTTCAGGTGATGAGTGCTGGTTCAGGCGTTTTTCATAGTGAGTTTAATAACAGTGATTTAGATTCTTTGAACTTATTTCAGATATGGTTGTTTCCAAATAAAAAGAATGTTGAGCCTCGTTATGATCAAATTTCCTTAAAAGATGTAGAAAAAGAAAATGAATTTTATCAAATTCTTAGTCCTAATAAAGATGATCAGGGAGTCTGGATTCACCAAAATGCATGGTTTAACCTGGGTAATTTTACACAACCAGGTATACAACAGTATGATGTTAAAGCAAAAGAAAATGGTGTATACATCATGCTTATTAAAGGTGAAATAAAAATCAATGATCAATTACTAAAAACCAGAGATGCAATTGGTGTTTGGGATACAGAGTACGTTGAAATTAAAATTGTATCTCCATCGAAGTTATTAGTAATGGATGTTCCAATGCGATAAATAAAAATTTTGATAAAGATGTAATCATTTAATATTCAGAAGTTAGGTGATGCTGCTTTAGTAGAAAACAATAAACATAACCAACAAAAACAAAGAATCATGAAGACAATGAAAAGTTTATTAGTAGTAGTTTTAGTATTAGTCTCAGGAAGTATTTATGCTCAGGATTTTATGGTAAATGCCTCAAAGTCAACAATAAAATGGGAAGGTAAAAAAATAGGTGGTTCACATTATGGTCACATAGGAATTAAAGAAGGAACATTTTCAGTTAAAGGAGATAAATTAGCATCAGGAACCTTTGTAATTGATATGCAAAGTATGACTAATGATGACCTTGAGGATCCTGGTTATAACGAAAAATTGATCGGTCACTTAAAGTCAGATGACTTTTTTAGTGTAACTGAATATCCAACAGCAACATTAAAAATTACAGAAAGTACAAAGTTTAAATCAAACAAAGCAACTGTAAAAGGAGATTTAACAATAAAAGGAAAAACAAATCCAATTGAGTTTGAAGTTACTCGTCAGGGCAACGTGTTTACTGGTATGTTAGTTGTTGACAGATCTAAATATGATGTTCGATATGGATCAAAAAGCTTTTTCGATAATTTAGGAGATAAAGTGATTTATGATGATTTTACGCTTGATGTTAAGATAATTACAGAGTAAAATGGCTCAAGTTTATATTAGCGATGTTAATCACATTGTTTCCTTGGTCCTACAGTTTCCTTTTAGGGCTGGAATTTCGAAAAAGTTTATTCTCATAAACAATTAATACTTGAAAACAATACTGTCATTTAACCACGTTATTATAAACAACAACTAATAAAAAATATAATTACTTATCCAATCAATAAATTTGGCTGTTCACTTGAACGGCCTTTTTTATTTTATTAAATTGAACTAATGATACGTATTGAACATTATTCGGGTTTAAATGTAAAATTTAGAGGGGTGCATTATTCGTAATTTTTTAATGATTTAAATTGTAATGTTTTAATATAATTATTTAACTTTGTTTTAGATAGTATTTTTAATACGATTCCTACCCCACTCATTTTAACCCAAACCCTTTTATCAATATCAATTATTAAATTGTAACAAAATGGAGTTTAAAACAATTAAGTATCCTGGAGTCAAAGATGAGATTAAGATTAGTGAGGATGGTAGTCTTGTTGAATATAATGGTACGGCATTACATCAATCGTTAATAAAATCGCCTAAAAGTAGGCATGGATATTATCAGGTTTCAATAAAAGGAGTGGTAATGTATGTGCACCGTTTGGTTGCATTAGCCTTTGTTCCGAATCCCAAACCTGTTTCGTATAAAATGGTACTACATATTAATTGTGTAAGTACTGATAATCGTTATCAAAACCTTGAATGGGGAAATCAAAAAGCATTGACACAGAATAGAATTAAAAATGGTTTAGCCGGAGCTAAATCTTTGGAGGTAAGAGGTAGTTCAACTATTTCGTATGAAGATGCACTTAAAATAGCAGAGCGTCTGGATAATGGAGAATTGGCAAAAATAATAGCCAAAGAATTTAATGTTTCTGAAATGAGCATTGTGCGAATCAGAAAACGTTATTGTAAAAATAAAACAAAAGCCATTAGATATCCTAAGGAGATCAAAATGAATATCTTAAAGCTTTGTCAGCATCACGATCCGGTACAAGTTGCTAAAATAACCAATATACCATATCATACCGTTTGGAGATGGTATACTCAAAGTAAAAAATAATTATTTTAGATAATTATGCTAAATTCTTTTATTTACAATTTATATCATTAAAAAAGAAGATTCTGGCAATTTCATTGACTTTTGAGTAATTTTTTCATATAATTAAATTACTTAATTATAAGTTGATGATTCATAGGATTATATATGTTAAGCATAGGAGCTTGTAAATTAATTTTACAATTGCTAAATTAGAAAAAGATGGTTTTGCCATCTTTTTTTTTAACTAATATAATCCACTATGAATTTAAGAAACTACTCTATTAGACTAAGATTAACAGTTGGTTTTGCAATTATGGTAATTGGTGTTATTATTATTGGCTTTGTAGGCAGTAATAGCTTATCAAAAACTAACCAAATTGTTACGATATCAAATCACCTAAAACAGGCTGATCAAGAACTTTTAAGTGCTCGCTTAAGTGTTACTTATTTTATGAATTTTAAAGGTCAGGAAAATGTGGATGCAGTGAATGATCATGTTAAAATAGCCTTATCTCATGTAGATTCTTCTCAAATGAGTAATATCTATCAAGATGAAAGGAGTGATTCTTTAAAGAAATATATAAACACATATAATGAAGATTTTAATAAGTATGTAGCAATTGAAAAGCAAAAACAGGAAGGGCGAGTTAAGTGGTCTGAAACAGGTGCTTTATTGGGTGATATATTAATCCAGAGTAGAGAGAATAGAAATATGTCAGCTTTTGCATCTAAAATGTACGATGCACATAGCTTATTACGTATTGCCGCCTGGGAGTTTGTTTCTAATCAAACCAACACCGAAGGTGATTTAAATATAGAAAAGGAAGAGAATATCGAAAATCACCTGGATAAATGTTACGATGTACTAGAAACAGCAAAAAGTAAATATAAAGGTAGAACTGAAAAAAGGATTTTAAGTGATTTATTATCTGGTTATGAAAGTTATCAAAGTGCCTTTATGACATTTGCCTCAGAAGTTTCAGCACAAGGTGATCAGATAAAAAACATGAAGGTTTCTGGAGGAAAAGTAGCAATATATACCGAAGCTATAGTTCAAAAAGTTTCAGCTGCAGAGAAACAAATAATGAACCGAGCAAAGAGACTTGTTATTATAGTATTAATTATAGTCGTTTTAATAGCTGTTTTAATTAGTAGTACAACTGTATTAAGTATTATTAAACCTTTAAATAAAGGTGTTGAGTTAATCGAATCGCTAGCCAAAGGGGATTTAAATCATGCAATAGAGGTTGACGGTAATGATGAAGTTACTCGATTGATGAAATCAATGGCTGTGATGAATGATAAATTAAAAGAGGTTGTAAGTGAAATAAAAGGAGGATCTGAACAATTATCAGATGCAAGCAGTCAATTAAATCAAAATTCACAAACCATGTCGCAAGGAGCTAATGAACAGGCTGCATCATTAGAAGAAGTATCTACAACAATGGAAGAGATGGTGGCAAATATTCAACAAAGTAGCAGTAATGCCTTAGTGGGGGTAGAGCAATCCAATATCGCTATGGAGGCCATTCGAAATGTGAGTGTAGAATCAAATAAGGCAGTTCAGTCAAATAAGTTAATTGCTGAAAAGATTGCGGTAATTAATGAAATAGCAAATCGTACAAATATACTTGCTTTAAATGCTGCAGTTGAGGCGGCTAGAGCTGGAGAACATGGGAGAGGGTTTGCTGTGGTAGCCGGAGAGGTAAGAAAATTAGCTGAGCGTAGTAGTCAAGCAGCTTCTGAAATTATAAAGCTGGCTCAGGAAACACGTCAATTATCCCAGAACTCGAATAATAAGTTAGAAGAGCTTATTCCTATAATTAATGAATCAAATAGTCTTATGAGCGAAATAGCTGCAGCTACAAAAGAACAATTAGAGGGCGTAACGCAAATTAATACAGCTATTCAACAGTTAAATCAAGCAACACAAGAAAATGCCTCAGGTAGTGAAGAAATGGCTGGTAATGCAGAGGAATTAAGTGCACAGTCGGTTCAGCTAAAGGCTTTAATTGGATATTTTAATTTAAATGGGAATGGCAAAACTATTCAGCAACCATCTTGTTTTAATGAATATACACAAAATAATATATCAACTCGTTCTAAATCAGAATTTATATTCAATAAGAATATAAAAGATACAGAAGTGGAGGAGTTTGAACAGTTTTAATAAGAATTATCTATTTGTATAAATATTTTCAATGGACCAAATTAAATGTTTATATCAAGTAGCATTCTGTATAATTATATTGCATATAGAAGTATAATTTTGAAGTTTTGTGCGCATATTTCATCGAAAAAAAGAATGAATATCTAGTAAATCTATTGAATATGTTGATTCATCTCAAAATAATATTGTCTTATAATATGAATGTTTTAATAGTTTCATATATAGTGATTCTTAATGTTTCGTTATAGCGTTTGTTTTAAATAAGTTAATATTGAAATATTCTCCTTTTTTTAGTTGAAATTTGTAACCATAAAAGTGTTTTTTGCGTATAAACATATATTCGTAAGCTAATAATGCAATATTTTGTTGTTAGTAACTTCTTAATACGGCTTTTGCCGGTGGTTTTGGTAAAGTTAAATATAAATGTTGAGGCTATGAAAAAGGTATTATTATTGACCGATTTTTCAAATACAGCCCGAAATGCCGCTCTTTATGCATTGAAAATGTTTGCTGATGAAAATGTTCATTTTTCACTTTTGAATGCATACGATTTAGAGTTTAGTGGTAGTCCTTACGTAATGCAGGTTAAGGAGGAAATGGCATATGAGAGTGAAAAAGGATTGAAACAAGAAATGTCTGTCCTAAAGCGTGTCTTTCCAGAGGCTGTTATTGACGCTATTTCCAGCTTTGGATCTCTGATTGATGTTGTTCGAGAAAAAATTAAAGAAGATCATCCAGAATTAGTTGTATTAGGTTGTCGGGGTGAATCTGCACTGGAGAATTTTTTATTAGGATCTAATGCCTATGAAGTAATTAAAAACATTAAGGCACCGATTCTGGTGGTTCCCAAATCTACTCAATTTAAAAAACCAAATAAGATTGTATTTGCTACAGATTTGCAGGATGTTAAAAAAGATTCCGTAATGAGTCCTGTACGCGATATTGTGGATAGGTATAGATCAGCTTTGATGTTTGTTAATGTACTTGATGATGAGTATGTTAATAGGTTGGATGCTGAAAATAAAATTGAAGCTCATTTCCCTAATGTAAATTTGAGTTTTAATTTTATTGAAGGAGACGATGTTGCTAAGAGTATCAATAAATTTATGAATGAGAATGATGCAGAAATGATTGCTCTAGTAAGGCATGATGTTAGTTTCTTTGAAAGAATTTTTCACCCAAGTATTACAAAGCAAATGGTTTTACATCCCGAACATCCAATGTTGATATTACATGATGAAATGGAATAAGTTTTAGTATTGCTAAAAATATAAAAGCCAGCTAAGAGAAATCATAGCTGGCTTTTGTATCTATAAATATTGTACCAACCTGAGTCAGAAATAGAATTTTAATCGAACTCAGGTTATTAAATTAAAAAGCAAATAATGGGAATTTACTCATCATGTCGTTTACTTTAGTTTTTACCTCGTTCAATGTAGCTTCACTTTCTACATCAGATAAAACCTGATCAATTAAGTCAACAATAGGAGCCATGTGCTCTTCTTTTAATCCTCTTGTAGAAAGAGCAGCTGTACCAACTCTGATACCTGAAGTCTGGAAAGGACTTCTGCTATCAAATGGAACCATGTTTTTATTAATTGTAATATCAGCTTTAACTAAAGTGTTTTCAGCAACTTTTCCTGTTAATTCAGGGAATTTAGTTCTAAGGTCAATAAGCATTGAGTGGTTGTCTGTTCCGCCTGAAATGACTTTGTAACCTTTAGCAATAAACGCTTCAGCCATAGCTTTAGCATTCTTTTGAACCTGAGTTTGATATTCAACATACTCAGGTTGTAGTGCTTCAAGGAATGATACCGCTTTTGCTGCAATTACGTGCTCAAGAGGTCCGCCTTGTATACCTGGGAAAACAGCAGAATTCAATAGAGAAGACATTTTTCTAATAACTCCTTTAGGAGTTTTCTTTCCCCAAGGATTATCAAAATCTTTCCCCATTAAGATTATACCTCCACGAGGTCCTCTTAACGTTTTATGTGTTGTTGATGTAACAATATGAGCATGTTTTACTGGATTTTCTAATAAACCAGCAGCAATTAAACCAGCAGGGTGAGCCATATCAATCATTAAAATAGCACCAATCTCATCTGCTAATCTTCTCATTCTTGCATAATCCCATTCTCTTGAATAAGCCGAAGCTCCACCAATAATTAATTTTGGTTTGTGCTCACGAGCCTGAGCTTCCATCATGTCATAGTCAACAAGACCTGAGTCTTCTTTTACTCCATAAGCTATTGGTTCATATAATAAACCAGAACTGTTTACAGGAGAACCATGAGATAAGTGTCCGCCATGAGATAAATCTAATCCTAAAAATTTATCACCAGGATTTAAAACAGTCATTAATACTGCCATGTTTGCCTGAGCTCCACTATGAGGCTGAACGTTTGCGTATTCTGCATTATAAATCTTGCAAAGACGCTCAATGGCTAATGATTCACTTTGGTCAACTACTTCACATCCACCATAATATCTCGCACCCGGATATCCTTCCGCATATTTGTTAGTCATGTAAGAACCCATAGCTTCCATTACTTGTTCGCTAACAAAGTTTTCTGAAGCAATTAATTCAATACCATTTAACTGGCGTTGATGTTCTTTTTCGATAAGCTCAAATATTTTATCGTCGCGTTTCATAAAATAGATTATTAGAGGATGAGCGTTAATCAACGAATATGTTTCATCCTGTATGTATAACAATTTAGATAAATATCTTATTAAATAGAGTGCAAATTTAAGATATACACTTTGTTTCAAAAAATTATTCGTCTGAAAAGTGAATAAGAACTCTTCTGTAAACAGAGAAAATTTTTGATTTAGAAACAAATCCCATGTATTTATTATTTTCAATAACCGGTAGGTTCCATGCTCCTGTTTCCTCAAACTTTTTCATTACCGAATCCATACTTTCATTAATTTCGATAAAAGCCGGAGGTACTTGCATTAAATCCTCAACAACTGTATCGTTATATCTTTCATGATTAAACATGATTTCTCTAATATCATCTAATATAACAATACCTTTAAGTTGACCTTTAGAACCTATAACAGGAAATAAATTACGTTTTGCTCTAGCAATTGTTTTTACTAAAGTTCCTAGTGTATCAGTTGACTTTACTGTAAGAAAGTCTGTTTCTAATACTTTATTTAATCGCATTAATGTCAGTACTGCTTTATCTTTGTGATGTGTCAATAATTCGCCTTTTCGAGCTAATTGTTTGGTGTAAATGGAGTGTGGCTCAAAATACATAATTGTTAGATATGATATTGTTGAGGTCATCATTAAAGGAACAAATAGTTCATACCCGTGAGTAATTTCTGCAATTAAGAAAATAGCTGTAAGGGGCGCATGAAGTACTCCGGCCATTATAGCCGCCATTCCAACTAATGTAAAATGAGATTCTGGAAGTAAATACAAACCAGAAGCATTAATTAATCGGGCAAAGAAATATCCCATTACACCACCTGTAAATAAAGAAGGAGCAAATATTCCACCAACACCACCGCTACCTGTTGTTGCGGCAGAAGCAAGAACTTTAAAAAATACCAATAGGGCAAGTAAAACAAGTAGCATCCATTCGTATCCTCTTAATTGATAAAATATACTATTGTCAAATACAATATCTTTTTTCCCATTTAAAAAGGCAATAATGGTGTTATATCCTTCACCATATAATTGAGGAAAAATGAAAATTAAGATACTTAAAACAACACCACCTGCCAATAATCTGAAATATGGATTGTTGATTTGTCGAAACTTATTTTCAGTCCACATCAATGTTCTGGTGAAATATAATGAAATGAATCCACCTAGAATACCCAAAACAATATAAAAAGGAATGTTGTTTAATACGAACTGATTTTCAAGTTTCCAAGAAAACTCTGCTGCTTCACCTAAAAAAAGATAAGCAACGGTAGCAGCACTAAATGCAGAAATAAGCAGAGGTACCAGTGAGGCCATACTTAGTCCCAACATAAGTACTTCTAAAGTAAAAACCAACCCTGCCATTGGAGCCTTAAAAATACTCGAAATTGCTCCTGCAGCACCACAACCTATTAGTAACGAAATGGTTTTATAGTTTTGGTGAAATAACTTTCCTAAGGAAGAACCAATGGAAGCTCCGGTTAAAACAATTGGTGCTTCAGCACCAACAGAACCTCCAAAACCAATTGTAAATGTACTTGCTATTATGGAAGAAAAGTTATTGTGTCTCTTTAATTTTCCGCTTCCTTTACTTAATGAATATAAAATTTTTGAAATACCATGTCCCAAACTATCCTTAATGATTTGTCTTGAAAAAAATACAGTAATAAAAATACCAACTACTGGATAAGCTAAATATAAAAAGTTTATATTCTCAATATGAAACTGACCTGTTAAAAGGTGGTGTGTAAAGTGTATTGTATTTTTTAATAACACCGCCGCTAACCCACTTAATAATCCTGTAATTAAACTTAAAATTAGAATAAAATTCTTTTGGCTGATATGTTTTACTCTCCATATCAAAAAACGTCTGAAATAAATTGATGCATTCTCCATAGCGATACAAAAGTATATCAATTCATTGAGATGAACTGTTAAATTAAGTCAAAAAGAATGACGATTAACTCAAAAGTTAAAATTGGGACTTTTAAAAAAAAGTATAAATGCACCATTAGGGTGTTAAATGAGAGATTATTTTGTTTATTAATGTTAAAAAGAAAAATAAATAAATAACTCAAATGCCTGTAGTATAGTGATATAGGGTTTATTTTGTTGTTGTTGAAAAATCTATTAGGTTAAAACGAACTAAAATTAGCTTACCTTTGCGGTCGATTTTTACAAAGGTATAAATCATTCATATTAAAATGATTGTTCAGCGAACTTCTCTTTTTCAGCCATTAAGAAATGATATTTGATAAAGCGGGGAGGGCTGAAAAAAAGGTAGTTTATGATAACATTTGAAGAAACCGGCTTGTCTCCGGAAGTTCTAAAGGCGATTAATGAATTAGGGTATGTAAACCCAACTCCCATTCAGGAAAAAACAATTCCAGAATTAAAAGATGGTACAAACGATGTTGTTGCTTTAGCACAAACGGGAACAGGTAAAACTGCAGCTTTTAGTTTACCTATTATTGAACGTGTAGATTGCAATAACAAAAATGTTCAGGTACTTGTATTATGTCCAACTCGAGAGTTGGCACTACAAATTACAAAGGATATCATTTCATATTCTAAGTACATTTCTAATTTGTATATCACTCCTGTATATGGTGGTGCTGATATCAGCAAACAAATAAGGGAACTTAAAAAAGGAAGCCAGATTGTTGTGGGTACTCCAGGAAGAGTAAATGATTTATGTAAAAGAGGAGTGCTTAAGTTAGAGAAGCTGAATTATCTGGTTCTTGATGAGGCTGATGAGATGCTAAATATGGGATTTAAGGAAGAATTAGATTCTATTATTTCAAATACTCCAGATTCTCGACAGTCTTTGTTGTTTTCTGCAACAATGCCTAAAGAAATTGAAAGTATGGCAAACAGGTATTTGTCTAATCCAGTTCAATTAAAAGTAGGAAAGCAAAATGCAGGAGCCACTACAGTAGAGCATATCTATTATATGGTTCATGCAAAGGATAGATATTTAGCGCTAAAGCGTATTGCAGATATTAATCCTGATATTTATGGTATTGTTTTTTGTCGTACACGTCATGAGACCAAAGAGGTTGCAGAAAAATTGATGGGTGATGGTTACAATGCTGATGCTTTGCATGGAGATCTTTCTCAGGCGCAAAGAGATCAGGTAATGCATCGTTTCAGAAGCAGACATTTACAAATACTTGTTGCTACAGATGTTGCAGCCAGAGGTATTGATGTAAATGATTTGTCACATGTAATTAACTATAATTTACCTGATGACATAGAGGCGTATACGCATAGAAGTGGACGAACAGGACGTGCAGGAAAAACAGGAACAAGTATTGCTATTGTTCATACTAAAGAGTCAAGTAAAATTCGTGAAATAGAAAGAATTTCAGGAATTAAATTTAAAAGGGAGATGGTTCCTTCTGGTTCAGAAATTTGTACACGTCAGTTATTCCACTTAGTGGATAGGGTTGATAATGTAGAAATTAATCATGAACAAATTGATTCTTTTTTACCTCAAATTATTGAAAAGTTATCTGGATTTGACAGAGAAGATTTAATTAAGAGATTTGTTTCTGTTGAGTTTAATAGATTTATCGCTTACTACGAAGGATCTAAAGACTTAAATGTTTATAAAAAAGACATCGTAAAAGATCGTTCAGGAAGAAGAGGAAATGAAAAATTTGGAAGGTTATATATCAATGTAGGTAAAGCTCATGGATTAACAGCTCAACGCTTGATGGGTATTGTTAATGAAAATACAGATAGAAAGAAAGTGAGTTTTGGTAAGATTGAAATATTAAGGAATTTTTCATTCTTTGAAGTAGATGAAGGTGGGCAGAAGATGGTTATGTCTGCTTTAAAAGGTGTTAAGTTTGAAAGCGAAAAACTACACATAGAACCAGCAACAGCAAAGCCTCCTAAAAGAAATCAAAGAAAAAAGTTTGATAATAATAATAGTAGATCAGATAGTCGAAGAAGACGGTAGTTAAAAATATTCTATATAAGTCATTCTGTTTTTGAGGTTGACTTATGGGTAAAAAAAAAGGGTTTCAATTATTGAAACCTTTTTTTGTTCTCATAGTTTTAATTAAAAGAAACTGTCCGGTTTGAAGAGACAGCTCTTTCAATGATAGTAGTATAGGATGATAAGTTAGGGAGGTACTTCTTTAATGTTTTTTAGTAATTAAACTTCTGTCCAACTTACTTTATTTTTTATTCTTGATATTTGCATTTCGCTTACACAAAATAATTGTGCTATAATTTTTTGTTTTCTTCCGTTTGCCAACATGTCTTTAATTGCACTAACATCCGATTCACAGAGTTTTGAATTTGTAACAATTCTACCTCTTTTTTTTCTTCCTTTTATTAATTTGGGTTTTGATCTGTCAAAACTAATTTGTCTTGTACACCATTCAAGATTGCTTACATGATTATTCAATTTGTTCCAATCTTTATGTATTACAACATCAAAAGAATCATTTTCTTTTGGAAGAAACATCTCTGCAACTAATTTGTGAATTAATAAAGTTTTCTTTTCTCCTTCGATTTTTAAATTGACACTTTTATAACCTTTTATATTGCCATGTTTAATAATCTTTCCTTGCGGGTGGCACTTATAACAAAAACTTTTTATTCTACCATAGTTACTTACTTTATATTTGAAATCAGTATAGGGAATTTCTTTCCATTCTTCATCAAATATTTGTCTCAAATTAGTTGGGGTAAGGTTTTCTTTTATTTCCATTTTCAGAGTAAATATTAAATACTTTTTGTCCGATAAATGAACGTTTGTTATGGTTAAAGTTTATATAACAAAAATAGCTTTAAATCTTGAAACTACCAAATACACAGGGTTTTGTATGGGGTTTTGTAGGTGTTCGATTTGTGTGTTTTTATCTGATTTTCTAAATGAGGTGTGATTTTTTACGTATGAATAACCCTGTTTTATAAATAAAGAAAAAGTGAATTTTTTTTAAAAAAAAGTTGAATATTCAATTTTGTATATATGGTTTTTGACTGATGGAAACAACTTTATTTTTTATGTATATATCTAAGTATTTTATATTCTAAAAATATAGCTAAGTTAAAAGAAGGAGAATAAAATCTATAATGAAATATAGGTACAGGAGCTAATAGTTGAAGTATGGGATTACTATATGCAGAAAGCATTCCGGCTGTAAACCACCAATTGTTGATTATTCCAGGAGAGATGTTTACTTCTTTTATATTTTGAGGTATGCTCTTTAGTTTAAACAATGCGTTTGTTAATAGTAAGTATTCAAATGGTGAAGTTGTTTTATTTATTGCCAGATTTATGTCAACTAAGAGTTTTTGTTTACAATGAGTTAAATATTCAGTAGATGAAATAAGTCGTGCAATATGATACAGGATAATGCTAGTGTTTGGGTATTCTGGCGCTGATTTAAAAGCAGACTTAAAATACAAAGAATTTAAAATAGTTGTTTCAATAAGTTTTAAGCTCTCAATGTCATTATTATTCAACTCAAAATTGTAATTGCTAATCCATAAAAATAGGTTGCTTAAAACGCATACATCAAATTCTATGGGCATATTTTCCCCAAACCAGGTAGAGTAAGCTTTATAAGACCTTAATAATTTGTGTCCATTTAGTATGCTATGTTTGACTAAATTTGCATGTTTTGTTAATGCTATTTTCGTTTTTAAAGCTTCAGAATAACTTGGTTGTAAACAAAGTTGAATCAGCGATGTTGTATCAATGTCATCGGGTAAAATAAACTTATCAAGTTTTGAAAATACGCTTCCATTAGGGAAATGTTTTTTAGGTTCTTTTCGCCAAAAATTATATGAATTTCTTTCAGGTTTATTGGTGTAGTTTTTAAAATTTGGTGATAAGTCTTTAATAATTTGAGATGCAATTTCTTTTTCATCTCTTGTCAAATGCGAATGTATTGAGTTAATAATATATGCAATAGACGCAGAGAAGAATATATTATCATCAGGTATACTTTTATCAATAAGAGGATTCTTTCTATAAGATGGGAATAGGCCTTTTGCAAAAAAACGTAGGTCATTATTAATCTGAATTTCTCTTATTTTGTGTAATATCTCAGTGCTTGTCATTGTTAGTAATGAGATGAAAATCTTTTTAATTGGTTTCTATAGGCAGTAAATGCATTTGCTCTGGATATAAAACCGTGGTATTTTCCTTTACTTATTACGGCAATGTTAAATCTACCTGATTTTCTAAATATTTCAACCAGATCTTCCATGCCATCATCAGGACTAATAAAATACTCAGGCATGTACATGAGGTCCTTAACTTTTATTTTATCATATTTTTCAGGCTTAAATATTATTTTTCTAATGTCATCCATTTTTACCATGCCCCGAAGTATGCCTTCTTTATCTACTACCGGAAAAAGGTTTCTGTGAGCTGTAGAAATTACCTTTACAAGATCTCCAAGTGTTGCATTAGGCGATATAATAGCAAAATCAGTTTCAATTAATTTGTTTACATCCATCATTGTCATGATGTTTTGATCTTTATCATGAGTTAATAATTCCTTACGCTGAGCTAGCTGATGAGTATAAACAGAGTGTTTTTCAAATGTTTTGGCTACAACAAAACTGATTGTTGCTGTAATCATAAGTGGTAAAAACATGGTGTAACCACCAGATAAATCTGCAATTAAAAATAATCCGGTTAAGGGTGCATGTAACACTCCTGCAATTAAACCAGCCATTCCTATTAAGGCAAAATTTTTAACCGGTAGATCTATCCATCCTAATTTATTAATTATAGTGGCAAATAAAACACCTGTATTAGCCCCCATAAAAAGGGTAGGCGCAAATATTCCACCTACACCACCACTCCCAAATGTTACAGAGGTTGCAATTACTTTTACACCAATGGTAAGCGTCATTATAATTAAGAAGTTTACAAATGATTCATTTAAATGACTGAAAATACCAACATCATGCAAATAATATAATTCACCATTTAATGCACCGTTTATTACTTCGTAACCTTCTCCGAATAAGTGTGGAAAAAATATCATTAAAATACCCAGTGTGAAAGCGCCAATGCCAAGTCTGCTCCATCCATTATTAATCTTTTCAAATAAATGTTCTATGTATTTATATGTACGCGTAAAATATGTAGCTATTAGGCCACATGCAAAGCCTAACAATACATAAAAAGTAAGTTCTTTTAAGGTGTAAGTATGTTCTACAATAAATGGATATACAACCTCCTGACCTAAAAATAGATAAGATACAACAACGGCAGAGGCAGAAGATAGTAATAACGGAACTAGAGAAGTTAAGGTTAAATCGAGCATAATTACTTCAAGCGCAAATACAATTGCTGCAATAGGCGCTTTAAAAATGGCAGACATTGCGCCAGCGCAAGCACAACCTAATAATAATGTAATCTGTCTGTAATTTAAATGAAGTAATTTTCCGAGGTTTGCTCCAATTGCTGCACCAGTTGAAACTGTAGGGCCCTCCAGTCCAACAGAACCTCCGAAACCAACAGTAAAAGAACTTGCAATAACAGAAGAAACCATATTGTGGCGGTTCATCTTACCCTGGTTTTTTGAAATGGCATATAAAACATTAGGTATACCATGACGAACAGGTCTACGGACTATATATTTAATAAATAGTACAGTTAATAATACGCCAGCTCCTGGAGCAATAAGATAGAGCCATTCAAAACCACTTAGTGCGATAGTATCGTGAACCACATGATGTATATAACCTACTGATTTTTTTATGATAACAGCAGCTGTTCCAGCAGCTATTCCTATTATAATGCTTAGGATAATTAAGAACTGTCTGTTACTTACATGTCTTAATCTCCAAATCAATAATTTTTTTAGTAGTTTTTCTCCAGGCATTCTTTATCAATTCAGATTAATGATATATTCTTTTAAAGAATAATTGGCAAAGGGTTTAATCTGTATCAATTTAGGAAATATTTATTGTGATATGCAATGTAAAAAGTATTATTGTTGATTCTTTTTTATCAATATGGTTTGTTGTTTGTTTTTTGTGCCTGTAATGAGTTGTTTATGAGGTTGCAAAAAAATGTCCCCTTTTATAGCTAAAAGAGGACCAGGGTTGGATGATTGAAACCGGATAATCCTTTATGGCATAGGAATACCTAATTCTTTTTCAATTAAGATGAATAGTTCTTTGTGAGTTTTGTTCTGAATTGTTCCCAATGCAAAATTGCGTTTCAAAAAGCGTTTCACATTTTCGTCTTTACCGTATAAATGAGCAAAGTAATTAATCTTGTGTGTTTCGTTGGATTTAAAAACCTGGTTGTCGTAAAGTTTGTTACGTGCCATAAATAAAAAATTTAGGTTAATTGATTTATTAAGGGATTTATTAAATTTATCCTGCGTTTATATGTGTTGAATAACTGTTGTTGTTTTGTCTTCTAACCCATCGGATCGCATCTTTTAAGCAAGCAAAATGTTCACATTGTATTTTTGAATCCGAGATGAGTTTTTTGAAAACAGAGCATAATAATGATTCTCGGTGTTTACAAACAGTTACAGCTAAATTTACTTTGTCGTAATGATCAGTTGCATTTTTAATGCCATGTAATACTCGTGTGATATTTGAATAATCTACATTTTTAATTCCATAGGGCGCAATAAATACAAGGTTCAAAATTCTAGATATTGATTTATTGGATTTAATAAAATTGCAGAATTCATAATACTCTTCGTTGGATATTGTTTGCTCAAAATATATTTCAAATAAATTTTTTGAGCGATTTTCTTTAATAGCAATCATGTGTTGATAATTTAGGTTTAAGTATTGAGAATACTGAAATTAATAAAAAAATATGAGATATTTCATAAAGACATCAAATAATCATTCCTTTTAATAAAATTGAATTGCTTGTTTGTATAGTTTATACTTTCTTTTGGGACTTGGTTTTGGTTTCTTATTTAAACAAAAGATGAGTGTAATCCTTTTGTTTTTATTAAAAGTAAATGATTAGCTTAAATCTTATCTTATTAGCGTATTAATAAAACATTTATAATTTGATATCTTTGCAAGCTGATTAAAATAAAAATAACATGGAAAATAAAATAACTTCTTTATTTAAAATTAAGTACCCTATAATTCAGGGAGGAATGGTTTGGTGTAGTGGATGGAAATTGGCTTCAGCAGTAAGTAATAATGGAGGTCTTGGACTTTTAGGTGCTGGTTCAATGCATTCTGATGTTTTAAAGGAACATATCTCTAAAATGAGAGAAGCTACAGATAAACCATGGGGAGTAAATGTACCTTTGTTATATCCTAATATTGATGAACTTATTGATATTATTATTGAAGAAGGTGTAAAAATTGTATTTACAAGTGCAGGTAATCCTGCTAAGTACACAAGCAAGTTAAAAGAAAATGGAATTACTGTTGTACATGTAATAGCGAATAGTCGATTTGCAAAGAAATGTGAAGATAGTGGTGTAGATGCCATTGTTGCAGAAGGCTTTGAAGCCGGAGGACATAATAGTAGAGAGGAAACCACAACAATGGTTCTAATTCCGCAAATCAGAAAAGTAACATCATTACCAATTATTGCAGCCGGAGGTATTGGCTCAGGTAGTGCAATGCTTGCAGCTATGGCTTTGGGGGCTGATGGAGTTCAGGTTGGATCAAGGTTTGCAGCAAGTAAAGAATCTTCTGCACATCCGGATTTTCTTCAAAAAGTAATTGAAGCAGGAGAAGGTGGTACTACATTAACACTAAAACAATTAGGGCCTGTAAGATTGATTCATAATAAATTCTCAGAACGCGTAGCTGAAGCTCAAAAAAGAGGAGCCTCTATTGAAGAGTTGAAAGAAATGTTAGGTAAAGGTCGTGCAAAAAAAGGAATGTTTTTGGGCGATCTTGATGAAGGAGAGTTGGAGATTGGTCAGGTTTCATCAATGATAACTGAAGTAAAAACAGTAAAAGAAATTATTGAAGAAATGATTAAGGAGTATACTAATATTAAAGAAAATATTTCAGGAAATAGCGCATATCAGTTTTAGAGGATGATAGAAATAAAAAAGTATAAGCTTGACAATGGTTTAAAGTTGATTGTACATCAGGATAAAACGACACCATTGGCAGCCATTAACGTATTGTACGACGTTGGTGCAAAAGATGAGGATGAATCAAAAACAGGATTTGCACATTTGTTTGAACATTTAATGTTTGGAGGAAGCAAGAATATTCCATCATATGACGAGCCATTGCAAAAAGTGGGCGGTGATAATAATGCATGGACAAGCAATGACTTGACTAATTATTATATTACATTACCTGCAGCAAACTTAGAAACCGGTTTGTGGTTGGAATCGGACAGGATGTTGGAGTTGGATTTTTCACAAGAGTCATTGGATATTCAAAAGAAAGTTGTAGTTGAAGAATATAAGCAAAGGTATTTAAATCAGCCTTATGGAGATGTTCCTCTTTTATTAAGACCATTGGCATATAAAGTGCATCCATATAAATGGCCGACCATTGGTGCAGATATTAAGCATATTGAAGATGCAAACCTTGAGGATGTTAAAAACTTTTTTTATTCTCATTATGCTCCAAATAATGCTATAATAAGTATTACAGGTAATGTAGATCCTGATGAGACTTTTGAATTGGTGAAAAAATGGTTTGAAGATATACCTTATCGGAATATTACTCAAAGGCAATTACCAGAAGAGCCGGAACAAGAAAAAATGAGAGAACTAACAGTTGAAAGAGATGTTCCGTCAGATATGTTTCAAATGGTTTTTCATATGTGCGGAAGACAAGATGATGATTATTATGCAATGGATTTATTATCAGATGTTCTTTCAAATGGATCAAGTTCTAGATTATATCAAAGGTTAGTAAAGCAGAAAAAATGTTTTACAGATATTCATGCATATATTTCAGGAGATATAGAAAACGGGTTGTTTACCTTTGCAGGTAATGTTTCTGATGATGTTTCTATTTATGAGGCAGAAAAAGCCATCTGGCAAGAAATTAAAGAAATTAAATCAACCGTAGTGGATGACTATGAATTACAGAAAGTTAAGAATAAGGTAGAATCAACTCTTACATTCTCTGAAATTAACTTTTTAAATAAAGCTATGAATTTAGCTCAATTTGAATTGTTAGGTGATGCCGAAGATATTAATAAGGAGGTGAACAGGTATCAAAAAGTTACCGTGCAGGAAATTAATAGGTGTGCAAATAAAATATTAGTGGAGGATAATTGTTCTAAGTTATACTATCTATCAATTAGTAAAAAGGGGAAAATATGTTAAATAGAAATGCAGCTCCATCCTTTGTGTTACCGATGGGATTGAATATAATAGGTAGTAATAATTTTATATTAAATAATGAAATACCTGTTGATATAATCAATGGAGGAACTCAGGATGTTGTTAAAATAGATTTTATATTTCCTGCAGGATCAATACAGGCATCAAAACCTTTGGTGGCATCCTTTACAAATTACTTGATGCAAGAGGGAACTCAAAATTATTCCTCATCTGAAATTGCGGAGAAAATTGATTATTATGGAGCTTTCCTAGGACAAGCAACTAATTATCATCATTCACAAATTACTTTGTATGCCTTAACAAAATACCTTCCTGATTTATTTCCCGTTGTTGAGGATATTATTAAGCGTCCGACGTATAGTGAACATGAATTTGAGGTTTATTGGTCAAAGAAAAAGCAGGACTTTATGGTAGACTCTGATAAGGTAAAGATTCTCTCATATAGAAAATCTCAGGAAGTTCTGTTTGGTGATAATCACCCTTATGGAAGAGTGGCTAAATTACATCATTATGATGAAATTTGTACTGAAGATTTAAAGGCTTTTCATAAAGCTCAATATGCATCCAATTTATGTAAGATTATTGTTGCTGGTAAGCCAGGTCAAGATTTTATTTCTATGTTAAATAAATATTTTGGGGGCTATGATTGGACGAACAATACTGAAATTAAAGATAGTATTCCTGATTTTGAAATAGCAGTTGGAGCTGAGCATATTATAACAAAAGAGAATGCTATGCAGAGTGCAATTCGCATTGTACGAAATTCTGTTACAAAGTCACACCCTGATTATTTACCATTAATGGTTTTAAATACCTTGTTTGGTGGATATTTTGGTTCAAGATTGATGACCAATCTACGAGAAGAAAAAGGATTAACTTATGGGATTTCATCTTATATTACTTCATTTGTTAAAGCTGGAGTAATGGGTGTTGCTACTGAAGTTTTAGCGGAAAAACGAGTTCTGGCAGTAGAGGAAGTTTTTAATGAGATGCATAAACTCTGCAATGAAATGGTTCCAGAAGAAGAATTGACCAGAGTTAAGAACTTTATGTTAGGCGATTTAATGAGGAATTTAGACGGACCTTTTGCTGTTTCAGAAGCGTATAGAGGTTTGTTAGGATTTGATATGGAGATTGACTTCTTTAAACGTTTGGAAGAAACAATTGCCAATATTACACCAGAAGAAATAATGCATTTAGCAAAGAAGTATCTTGTTAAAAAGGATTTTCATGTTGTAATTGCAGGTAAATAGCATTTTTTTAGTATAATTGCTAGTTATAAAAATGCTTAAATTGAAAGCAATAAATTGTCTGTTTTTTAATTAATGAGTGAAGTTTTGTCCGAAATACAGGAGAATGATATCATCAAAAAGGAGTATGAAGCTTTAATTAACTTAAGTCCACAGTGTCAAACTGAAAAAGGACTAAAGTTAGTTAATAAGGCTTTTGATCTAGCGCGTGAAGCCCATAAAGGAGTTCGCCGTAAATCTGGAGAACCATATATTTTACATCCTTTAGCAGTAGCGCGAATCGTTACTGAAGAGATTGGTTTAGGTAGTACAGGAGCTGCAGCAGCCTTACTTCATGATGTAATTGAAGATACAGACTATACTTATGAAGATTTAGAAGCTATTTTTGGTACAAAGGTGGCTTCTATTGTTGATGGACTCACAAAATTATCTGGTGTTTTTGATAAAAATCAATCTGCACAAGCCGAGAATTTTCGTAAGTTATTGCTAACAATGGTCGAAGATGTTCGGGTTATTATTATTAAGCTTGCAGACAGGTTGCATAATATGCGTACTTTAGGTTCTATGCCTGAGCATAAACGCCTAAAAATTGCGGGAGAAACGTTGTTTATGTATGCTCCACTTGCACATCGTTTAGGTTTGTATGCTTTAAAAACCGAGCTTGAGGATTTAAGTTTAAAATATGAACATCCTAATGTTTATCAGGATATTGTAAGTCAAGTTGAGCACAAAGAGTTGAAAGATAAAGATGTGCTCAATCAATTTATAGCTCCAATCAAAGGGATTTTAGATAAGGCAGGGATTGAATATGATATCAAGTCACGACCAAAGTCAGTTTATTCTATCTGGAATAAAATGCAGAAAAAGAATATTCCAGTCGATGAGATTTATGATGTTTTAGCTATTAGAATTGTTTTTAAACAAAATACATTAACACCTGAGAAAGCTCAATGTTGGAATGTTTATTCCCTAATTACAGATATTTATAAACCGAAACCTGATCGGTTAAGAGATTGGGTTAGTACTCCTAAGGCCAATGGTTATGAGGCATTACATGCCACTGTAATGGGTCCAAATGGTAAATGGGTTGAGATTCAGATTCGAAGTGAGAGAATGGATGAGATTGCAGAACGTGGACTTGCAGCTCATTATAAATATAAAGGAGGTCAGGAGAAAGAGTCAGAATTAGAAAATTGGTTGGGAAGAATAAAGGATATGCTTGAACATCCATCGTCAGATTCTCTTGAATTTTTAGATGACTTTAAGCTTAACCTCTTCGCTTCTGAAATAATGATTTTTACTCCAAAAGGGGAAGTGAAAATATTACCAAAGGGAGCCACAGCATTGGATTTTGCATTTGAAATTCATACTAAGCTTGGTTATAAGTGTATTGGAGCAAAAGTCAATTATAAATTAGTACCTGTAACATATCAATTAAAGAGTGGTGATCAGGTTGAAATTTTGACTTCAGAAAAACAAACTCCAAAATATGAGTGGCTTAAAACAGTTTCTACAGCAAAAGCAAAAAAAGCACTTAAGGATGTCTTTAAAAAAGAACGAAAGGAAATTGTAGCAATTGGAGAGCGACTTGTTGAAGAAGCATTAAATAAGAAAAAGCTAACTACAAATAACAGAATTCTAAATAAACTTCTTCGATATTATAATATAGAGCGAAAAGAGGAGTTGTATCTAAAAATTGGAAGTGAAAAAATTTCCTTAGATAATCTGGATAGAATTCTAAAAGAAAAAACTTCAAATAAATTTATTAAATACTGGACATTATCATTTGGTGGAGGAAAGAAGGGAAAACAAGGTTCTCATAAGATTGATAAAAAGAAACCTTTTGTACTTTCAGATGACACCGATGCTAATAATTATATTATAGCAAGTTGTTGTAATCCTATTCCAGGAGACGATGTGGTTGGGTACGTAGATGATGATGAGAAAGTTATCTTACATAATCGAAAATGCCCGGTTGCAATCAAATTAATGTCTAGCCAGGGGAATAAAATAGTTTCTGCAGATTGGACAACCCATAAATTACTTTCTTTTTTAGCTATTATTAATCTTACAGGTATTGATCAAATTGGTATTGTTAGTAAAATAACTAAGGTGATATCCGATGATCAGAATGTAAATATGAGGTCAATTCATGTTGAAAGTCATGATGGAATCTTTGATGGAGTGATAAATCTGTATATTCATAATGTAGAAGATTTGAATAATTTGATATATAACATAATGAAAATCAAAGGTGTTCATACTGTAACTCGTCAGGAAAGAATTCAGAAATAATATCTTGTTTTAATTTAGTCTAAACAATCGTTTCATTATTTAGGTAAAATATCTATCTTTAGCCAGCTATTTATAATTGGTTTATTTATGGATAAGGTGAAAACAAAAGAGGTGGTAAAACAAATTTTCACTGAGTTTCTGCAAAAGAATGGCCACCGGAAAACGCCTGAAAGGTTTGCAATACTAGAGGAAATTTATACCAGAGATGGTCATTTTGACATTGAGTCGCTTTATATTTTTATGAAAAATAAAAACTATAGAGTGAGCAGAGCAACATTGTATAATACAATAGATTTGCTTTTAGAATGTAAATTGGTTATAAAGCATCAGTTTGGGAAAAATATTGCTCAATTTGAAAAGTCTTTTGAATCGAAACAGCATGATCATTTAATTTGTACACATTGTGGTAGTGTGATTGAATTTTGTGACCCTGGGATTCAAACAATTTTGAATAATGCTAAAGAAACGATGGAATTTACTGTTTCACATCATTCATTGTATATATACGGAGTTTGTAAAAACTGTCAATAACCAATAATATCCTAATAAGTTTCAACATTATGTTGAGTATTCTTCTCTTAAAACATAATTATTTACAGGGAATTGGATAGTTGCGTGAAAAATATATTAAAAACCATGACATTATCCCATTTTTAATAGTTATTTTTGCTAGTCGAAAATTTAGCCGACAGTATCTTACCAGATATTAAAAAGTTTAAAACAATATATAATGAAAGTTGATGTTCTTCTTGGTCTTCAATGGGGAGACGAGGGTAAAGGAAAAGTTGTGGACGTACTTACGCCCAAATATGATGTTATCACAAGATTTCAAGGAGGTCCTAATGCAGGCCATACTTTAGAGTTTAATAACATTAAGCATGTATTGCATAACATTCCTTCTGGCATTTTCCATACTACCAAAATGAATATTATTGGTAATGGAGTAGTTCTTGATCCAATAAGTTTTAAACAAGAAGTTGATGAGCTTGAGGCAAAGGGTATGGATTTATCTCAAAATTTACTAATTTCCAAAAAAGCGCATTTAATTTTACCAACTCATAGAATTTTAGATGCAGCATCTGAAGCTTCAAAAGGTAAGACAAAAATTGGTTCAACATTAAAAGGAATCGGTCCAACCTATATGGATAAGACCGGAAGAAACGGACTTCGAGTTGGAGATGTTATCAATAATTTTGAAGCTAAATATGAAGAGCTAAAGAAAAAGCATGAACAACTTCTTTCAATGTATGACTTTGAATATAATATTGAAGATTTCGAGAAAGGATTGAAGGAAGGGATTGAGTGTTTGAAAAAGTTCAAGTTAATAGATAGTGAACACCAAATCAATGAATATATCAAAAATGGTCAAACTGTATTAGCTGAAGGGGCTCAGGGTACATTACTTGATATTGATTTTGGTTCATATCCTTTTGTTACTTCATCAAATACTATTTGTGCAGGAGCTTGTACAGGTATGGGGGTAGCTCCAAATAAAATTGGTGAAGTATACGGAATTTTTAAAGCATATTGTACTCGAGTTGGTAGTGGTCCTTTCCCTACTGAGTTAGAAGATGCAACAGGTGAAGAATTACGTAATGCAGGTCATGAATTTGGTGCAACAACAGGTAGGCCAAGAAGATGTGGATGGTTAGATTTAGTTGCTTTAAAATATTCGGTTATGATTAATGGAGTTACTCAATTGATTATGACTAAAGGTGATGTTTTAAGTTCTTTTGAAACAATAAAAGTGGCTACCTCTTATATTATAGATGGAGTTGAAACTACAGAGTTCCCTTATGAGTTACCTGAGAATATTGAGGTAGGTTATACTGAACTTTCAGGTTGGAATGCAGACCTTACAGGTATGAAATCTGAAGATGAATTCCCTGAAGAATTAAAAAATTATATCTCATATCTTGAGAGAGAATTAGAAGTGCCAATTACTATTGTTTCTGTAGGTCCAGATAGAGATCAGACTATTGTAAGAAAATAATAGTATTTAATATAAAATATATAAAGCCTGATTAATTTGTGTTAGTCAGGTTTTTTTATGCTTTATATTTTAAGATTTTGTTTTTCATTTTGTGGATTTGAATTCAATTGTATATTTTGGTGAATTCTAAAAAAGAATCTATGCTGGATGTAAAAGAACCTACATTATTAATAAATACTGATATATGTAAAAGAAATATCAGAAGTATGAATAATCGTGTTAAACAGTGGGGAGCTCACTTTCGACCTCATTTCAAAACACATCAGTCAGAATTTATTGGTGAATGGTTTAAAAATGAAGGTATTGATTGTATTACTGTTTCTTCTTTTAAAATGGCACAGTATTTTGCTTCAAAAGGCTGGGCTGATATTACGGTGGCATTAACTGTAACAATTCTAAATATTGATATTATTAATGAGTTGGCATCAAAAATTAACCTCAATATTTTAGTAGAAGATAGTGATACTATTCTTGCTCTGGAAGCAGGTTTGAATTATCCTGTAGGTGTTTTTATAAAAGCGGATACCGGATATCATAGAACAGGTATTGATATTAGTGATTTGTCTGCGGTAAAACTAATACTTAATGAATTGAAAGCAACAAAGAAGCTAATATTTATCGGTTTTTTGACGCATGCCGGAAATACTTATAAGTGTAAAAGTCAGTCTGAGATCAAGGAAGTTACTCAAATCTGTTTGAATCAATTCTTATCTCTTAAAGCTTTTTTAAAAGATGATTTTCCATTGATGCAACTTTCATGGGGAGATACTCCAAGTTGTTCTGTGTACCATGATTTTTATGGTATTGATGAGTTCAGACCTGGAAACTTTGTTTTTTACGATTATATGCAATCTCGAATAGGTAGTTGTATGCTAACAGATATTGCTGTTTGTATTGCTGCTCCGGTTTTAGCCATGCATACCAGCCGAAATGAAATAGTTGTACATGCAGGAGCTGTTCATTTGTCTAAGGATTATTTGAAATTGGAGAATGGAACTAAATCGTATGGTAAAGCAATAATGATCAGAGATGGAAAATGGGATGTTAATATTGTGATTGGAGAGGTGACATCTTTATCGCAAGAGCATGGCATTATTTCTTTAACGCAGAATTATTATAGTGATTTAAATTTAGGAGATATTATTGGTATTTTACCAGTGCATTCCTGTTTGACTGCAAATTTGATGAAAAAATTTTTAACTGAAGATGGTAACCTTATTTCTATGATGGAGTAGAAATAGGGATAGATCTATATTTAAACCTTATATAAATGACTAAATATATTATACTTTTTTTGAGTATTCTTTTAATCTTCTCTGGGTGTGCAAGTAAGCGATATTTAAAGAAAGGATTAGAATTGGAAAATTCTGGATTATATTCTGACGCAGCTAATCAATATTATTATTCTTTACAAAAGAATGTAAATAATATAGATGCCAAAATTGGCTTACAAAGAACCGGTCAATTAGTGTTAGACGATTATATTGAAAAATTTAAGAATCAATATCAAAACGGAACATCTAGAGATGCCGTTTATGCATTTGTAAAGGCAGAAAGCTATTATAATAAAATTAAAAAGGTTGGTTTAAATCTTATTTTTCCTGAGGAGCAGCGTAGTTACTATAAGGAAGTAGAGGATCTTTACCTAAGTTCTTTATATAGTGATGCAATGAAGGCTTTAGAGTTGGATGAGTTTGCAAGCTCAGAGAAAGTGTTTTCTGAAATATTGTCTTTAAATGCCAATTATAAGGATGCTAAATCACAATGGATAGTAGCGAAATATGAACCTATATATAGAGAGGGTAAGCAACAGATGGAAACAGAAATGTATAGGTCGGCTTACTTTACTTTTAAAAGTATAGTAGATAAGGTGAAAATTTATGAGGATGCATTGGAGTTAATGAATCAGTCCTTAAACGAAGCAAAAGTAACTATCGCAATTACTGATTTTGAGTTTGCTTATTCATCCTATAAAAATATTGCAGGAACCTTAAAAAGTAAATTAGTGAATGGAATTAATGGAATAAAATCGCCACTTTATGAAGTAGCCTCACTATCATCCAAGGAAACAAACCCATTTATAAGTTCCGTGTCATCAACATTTCAATCAAAAGCTGTAGAACATGATCGTAATGCTGATTTAGTTCAGAATTATGAAACGTCAAAAGCTAAAGCCATTCTTGGAGGGAAAATTCAAAACTATAAAGTATATAATGGTAAATTATATAAAAAAGAAAAACATGGATATTTAAGAAAGTCGGTTAGTTATGTTGATGATCAAACAGGTGAGGAGAAGAATAAAACTGTTTATGATAAGGTAAAATATTATGAGTACGAGATGACAAGATATGTATCTCTTTCGTTGGAATACGTAATGAAACGTAATGATAAGGATGAGGTACCAATATCTAATGTGTTTACACAAAAAGAAGAGGATAACTTACATTACGTAGTTTATGATGGAGATTATAAAAAGTTAGTTCCAGGTTACTGGAAATATAGTAATAAAGATAGCGGTGAAGATTATATTAATAAAGATACATCTGCAGCAATTCATTTACATTCACTAGTTAAAAATAAACGATCTGCGAAATCAACCAGTGAATTACAATCATTATTAGTAGATAAGTGTATAAAAACTATCGTGTCAGAGATTAAAAATTATAAACCAGAAAATTAAGCGTTTAATAACATGAAGCAAAGTTTGATTGTTGTGGTTTGCTTATTATTTGTAGCGTGTTCTTCAACTAAAAAGCAAGCTGAATTATTAGAGCAAACAAAACCTAGCTGGGTAAAAGTTCGACCAGTAGATAAAAATTACTATTATGGAATTGGGATTGTACCTAAAGTGGGTTCACCAATGTTATATGAAGATAAAGCTAAGGAAAGAGCACTGGCTGATATTTCAGGTCAGATTAATTCAACAGTAAAATCAGAAGCTGTACTATATCAGGTAGAAGATAAAAATGGAGTTAGAGATTATCTTCAGAATAGAATTAAAAGTGTTTCTGAAGGATATTTAGAAGGATATGAATATGTGGATAAATGGGAAGATTTATCCAATACATACGTTTATTATAAATTATCAAAGCAAAAATACAGAGAGTTAAAAGCCAAAAGAAAAGCAGAGGCCTTAGAGGTTGGCAAAGAAAAATATTTAGTTGCAAAAAAATTAAAGGAAGAAGGTCAGATTGTTCCTTCAATAGAGCATTTTGCAACCTGCATTGATGTTTTAAGTGGATATATGAATGAGTTAACCGTTGTTAATATAAATGGAATAGAAGTTGATTTAGTTTCAGAATCAAGTGTTGAAATCACTCAGATTATAGAAAAAGTTAATATCGTTACTTTAGCTAATAATAGGAATTCCTCAGGAGGACAAAAGAACGGTTTTTTAGTTTTTTATGAAGATGGAAATCCTGTAGTGAATATGCCTGTGAAACTTGAGTATACAGGAGGATATTTGATTAATGACAGACTTAAAAGTAGTGATGAAGGAGTGGTTTTGATGCCAAAATTGGATGAAGTTAATAACTCATCAAAAGATAAGCTGTCAGTAAAAATTGATTTGGTTTATTTGGGTCGTCAGGTAACCCGGAATTTATTTGTAAGAAAGATCATTGAAAATCAGAAAGCTGCTGAAGTTTCAGTTGATGTTTAGAATTAAAAAGGTGGATGTAATAACCCGAGTTCGATTAAAATTAAAGAGCTCAGAATTTATTAAAATGCTGATATACAAGGCAAATTCTTTTTGCATAGCGAGCTATGGTAGAAGAATTTAACGAAGTAGATTAGTATTTTAATAGAAAGCCACATATAAACAACGATTTTCTGCTTCATATTTGTTTGACATAGCCCGCTATGACTTCACAAATATTCATTGAAACTCATTATTTATAAGCGGTCTGAGCCAATAATTTTATATCGAACTCGGGTTAATAGATAAAAAAAAAGGAGCCAGTAGCTCCTTTTTTTGTTTCAATATTATTTTGATGGAACATTTTTAAGTGTTTCAACTAAAAACTTCCAGAATTTTTCGACTGTTTCAATATTAACTTTCTCATCAGGAGAATGAGGAAAACGAATGGTTGGACCAAAAGAAATCATATCCCATTCAGGATATACAGCTCCTAAAATTCCACATTCTAAACCAGCGTGAATTCCCTTAATTTCAGGAATCTTACCATATTCTTTATTGTAAACATCTTTCATAACCTGAAGGATTGCAGAATCAGGATTTGGCTTCCAACCTGGATATTGACCACTGAATTCAACATTCGCTCCAGCTAATCTGAATAAACTTTCAAGTGTTGATTCAACATCATCTTTAGCAGAATCTACAGAACTACGTAGTAAACACATCACTTTTATTGTGCCATTTTCTGATTTTACAATAGCAAGATTAAGCGATGTTTCTACTAAGCCAGGCATAGCATCACTCATTCTAATAACCCCATTAGGACAAGCTTGGATGGCATTCACTAAGTCATCTTGAGTTAGTTCATCCATCAAGCTAGCAGGAGTTTCACATTTTTCAGCAATAAGTGATAGATTGGGTTCTGTAGCAGCCAATTCACTTTGGTATATAGATGCAAATTCCTCAACAGTTTCAGTAAACTCAATAACATTGTTGGCAGGAACCGTAACTATGGCAAAAGCCTCACGTGGAATTGCATTTCGCAAGCTACCACCATCAATTGATGCTAATCTGACTCCGTAAGCAGCAATAACTTCTTTTAGTAAACGAAACATCAATTTGTTGGCATTTCCTCTACCAAGGATAATGTCCATACCAGAGTGACCACCTTTTAATCCAGTTAATGAAATATTAAAAGCAACCGTATTTTCATCAGGAGCAACCTCTTTGTATGAGAATTCCATGTTTGCATTTGATCCTCCTGCGCAACCTACATATAACTCGCCTTCGTCTTCTGAATCCATGTTTAGTAGAATGTCAGCGTTAAGTAAGCCTGATTCTAATCCAAAAGCACCAGTCATACCAGTTTCTTCATCTATAGTAAAAAGTGCTTCAATAGGTCCGTGAGGTATATCTGTAGATTGAAGAATTCCCAATGCAGCAGACACTCCAATTCCATTGTCAGCCCCTAAAGTTGTTCCATTAGCCTTAACCCAACCGTCTTCTATATAAGTTTCAATAGGATCTTTTTCAAAATCATGTTGTTTGTCGCTATTTTTTTGAGGAACCATATCGAGGTGGCCTTGAAGAACTACTGTTTTTTTGTTCTCCATACCAGGGGTGGCTGGTTTTTTTACAATAACATTACCAACCTTGTCAACAATAGTTTCTAATTCCAATTTCTTTCCAAATTCCTCAATGTACTTAGCTGCTTGTTGTTCTTTTTTACTAGGTCTCGGAATTTGAGTTAAAGCATAAAAATTCTCCCATAAAGCTATGGGTTGAAGTTTAGATATTTCGTTATTCATGTTTTATTATTTTTATAGTAAAAGAACGAGAATGGCAAAATGTTCTTTTATTTTAATAAATGAATTGTAAAATTACATATATCACAATTAAATCAGGATGATAACGATCATCTATCCCGATACTAAAAATGAGGTTTTCAACAAACGAAAACCTCATTGATCTATAAAAGATTAAGTATTTTATTTATTTCCTATAGAAATAAGTGCCCCTGTGACGGGACAGATACGAATTTGAATGTCACTTTGATTTAATATGTCAGATGGCATGGAAATAACTTGTCCATATTGTGCTATATCAACAATTTTATTAGTAACCTCTTTGTTCTTATCTACTATGGTAATTTTTGCAGATGCTGGGATACAATAGAATAATCCGTTTTTGATTTCGTCTTTCTTTGTATCTAATTGTTTGTTTTCTAGTTTTTTGAAATCTTCAGCCTCTAATTTAAAGTAGATTGGAGTTCCGGTGATATCCATAGCATCAACAATTCCTTTTTGAGTTGAAAATCTGCAGATAACATGATTGCTATAAGAACTTAAAGGATCAGGAGTAATTTCAAAGGTTTGTGTTTTTGTTACAGAAATTGTTTTTCCAGCAAATAGAGAGATGAAATCACTTTCCATCTTACTTATTTCCTCAAGTACAGTTTTGTATGCCTCTCCGTCAGGAGGTAAATTTTCAAGATCTCCGGAAAGTAAATCAATTCTGTTATTTCTTAATTTGTAAATCATGTTTGCTGCTTCCTGAGCCATTGCCGCAGTCGACGTTTTATAGAGTAAATCTTCATGTAATGAAATATTATCAAAATTTACATCTGTTAGTTCAATCATGTCTAAATCAGAAGATTTACAAGTTTTAGGATGAAGATTTAGCTTTTTTCTAAGGTTGATGCCTTGCAAAATCCCTTTTGGAGTTAAATTTACCATTGGAGCAGATGTAGTGCCTGTAGAAAAGATACTATATCTTTGACTTTTATCAGGCGTCCCTTTGGATGTAATTTTTATGTTTTTGATAGCCCATTCTTCACTATCTTCAGTGATAACGTCCGACAAGTTTAAGTATCGTTGTGAATATCTATAATAAGGACCTGTTTTTTTTATGATTTTTTCACTTTCTATTTCAACAACAATCGTTGTTTTAGGAAGCATGTAGCTTAGTGATTTTTCAGTAGGATTGATTACTTCAGATGTTTTTTTTATTTCAACAGAAGTTGGTATTTTTTTCTGAGAAGATAAATTTGAAGCAATAAATAAGATTATAAGTAAGTTACTAACTAATTTAAATTTAAATTGCATGTTTTTATTTCTTTTGTTTTTTGTTCCTAATTATGTAATGATTTAAACGCAGAACCAATATTACTTATTATATCAGACGCAATTAAAGATTCCTCGGATTCAGTTGATAATGCATGGTCACCAGCAAGCCCATGAATGTATACGGCAGTAAGCGCAGCATCTTTTTCTGAATATCCCTGAGCAAGCAAAGCTAATATAATTCCGGTCAAAGTATCACCACTTCCGGCAGTTGCCATACCCGGATTTCCGGAACTGTTAAAATAACAATTACCATCAGGCAATGCTACAACAGTATGGGCACCTTTTAAAACCGTAATTATATTGTAATGTTTACAAAAATCCTTAAGAAGTTCAAGTCTGTGCATTTCGTTTTTGCTTTTTCCAACCAGTCTTTCAAATTCTTTAGGATGGGGTGTTAAAATAGAAAGTTTGGGTAATTTTACCAACAAAAATTTATTCTGACTCAATATATTAAGTCCATCAGCATCAATAACCATTTTCTGGTCAGAAACTTTATTTAGTAATTCCTCGAAAGCAGTTGCACTGTTTTTTTTAGTATCTAAACCAGGGCCAATACCAATAGCATTATAGCCATTGAGTACTGGAAATTCAGTGAAGAACATTTCAGATCTGTCAATGCTTGTGATAGCTTCGGGAACTGAGTTTTGCATAATCTGATATCCCCAATGCGGAATATGTGATGTCAATAAACCTACTCCTGATTTTAAACAAGCTCTCGATGCTAATATTGCAGCTCCCATTTTGCCATAACTTCCTGCAATTAATAAAGCATGACCAAAATTTCCTTTATGGCTAAATTTATGTCGGCTTTTAACGATTGATTTAATTTTAGAGTTATCGGTATAAAAGTAATTGGTTTCATGTAAATCAATTCCCTTTTCTAATAAACCAATGTCTATGATTTCCCATTTACCAACAAACCTTGCATTTTCTGGTAATAAGAATGATAATTTTGGAAGTTGAAACGATAGTGTTATGTCTGCCTCAATTATTCCGGTATCGGCTCTGAAGCTACTGTCGTAGTTTGCGAATAAACCTGATGGTATATCGATTGAAATTATAACATGCTCAGTCTCATTAATTTTTTCTATAATCTCTTTGGTCAATCCCTTAGTGGCACGATTTAAACCAGAACCAAATATACAATCTAAAACAATGCAGTCATTGTTTATCTTATTAAGATCAATTTCGTTGATATCGTTGATTTCACGAACAGCTACGTTTGAAATATCATCTAACCTTGATAAATTGGCTTGAGTATCAGGAGATAAATTATCTGAAAATTTTATAAGAAATACATCGATTTTAACTGGAAGCTTTGATAATAATCTTGCAATAGCCATCCCATCACCACCATTATTTCCTGTACCACAGAATATAGCATAAGAATAGGTCATCTTATTACTGATAATCCAATCTGTAGCTTTTTGAGCAGCTCTTTCCATTAAATCAATTGAGGGTATTGGCTCATTTTTAATAGTAAACAGATCAACCTCCCTAATCTGTTCTGGGGATAATATTTTCACTTGTTTAAAATTATAGTTAGTACCCTGTTGAATGCTAAAAATTGCAAAAAAATTACATTTGTCATGTAATATGATAAAATGCACTATATTGATCGTTCATTTTTCCTACTTTTGTGCGTATTACAAATATAGGGAACTATTAACCTGAAATCATAAATATTTTAAAACTTATATAATTATTATACAATGAATAATAAGGATACAGCTTTTTTTGGGCACCCAGTAGGTTTATCTACTCTTTTTGCCACAGAATTCTGGGAGCGCTTTAGCTACTATGGAATGAGGGGATTCTTCGTTCTGTTTTTAACTGCAGAATTAGCAACTGGAGGTTTTGGTCTTGATAAAACCGGTGCATACGCAATTTATGGATTATTTACATCTTTAGTATATCTAACACCTATTGCAGGAGGAATTATTGCAGATAAATTATGGGGACAACGTTTTTCAATATACGTAGGTGCCCTAATGATGGCAATGGGCCAGTTTGCAATGGCTTTTGGATCATATTATGGTAAAGTAACTCATACTGGCGAATTGCAAAATATTCAACAATTTATGTTGTTTGCAGGACTAGGTTTGTTGATTTTAGGAAATGGATTCTTTAAGCCTGTGATTTCAACTATGGTTGGAGGTTTATATCAAGAAGGTGATTCTGATAGAGATAACGGATTTACTATATTTTATATGGGTATTAATCTAGGAGCCTTGATAACAAACTTTATTGGAGGTACTCTTGCTGAAAAGATTGGATGGCATTGGGGATTTGTTGCAGCCGGTGTAGGTATGATTGCTTCAACAATTTGGTTTTTTGTTAGGGAAACTTCCGTTGAACAAAAAGAGTCAGGTTATAGTATAGGTCTTAGACCAAATGATGATGGAAATGTTAAGAGTCGATTAAATTCAAAAGACTGGGGTAAAATTGTAATGTATGCATTAGGAATAAGTGCATTAATACTTGTAATTGTTTTTGGTATTATTCATGTTCCAAGTATCATTACTAATATTATAGCTATTGCAGCAGCAGTAGTAGGTTTTGGATATTTAGGATATACAATTTTTTCAAATACCAATGGAAAAACGGAATGGAGTAGAGTTGGAGTTATATTTGTTTTAGCCTTATTTAACATTGCTTTTTGGTCTGGATTTGAACAAGCAGGTACATCATTTAATACTTTTGCTGCAGATTTAACAGATCGAGTGGTTTTCGGATGGGAAATCCCAGCTTCTTGGTTTCAATCTGTAAATGCCTTGTTTATCGTTATTTTGGCTCCAATTTTTACTATTGTTTGGGATCGGTTATCAGCAAAAAAGATGAATCCAAGAACTCCAAATAAATTTGGATTTTCATTAGTGTTTTTATCTGTTGGCTTCTTTATTATAGGAGTAGCCAATGATTATGCATCTCATTCGTTGGTTAGTCCATTGTGGTTAGTATTAGTATATTTATTACATACAATGGGGGAATTATGTATGTCTCCTGTAGGATTATCAATGATTACAAAATTGTCGCCAACTAAAATCACATCAGTTATGATGGGTACATGGTTTGCATCAATAGCATTAGGTAATTATTTGGCTGCAGCTATGACTGCAATTTGTACTTGGTTAGGTTTACCAACATTTTATTTTATAGCAATATACTCTATTGTATTAGCAGGTATCGCTTTTGCAATTGCTCCTGTTTTAAATAAAATGATGAAAGGAGTTCACTAAAAAAAAATTCTGAGAAATAATGAAACCCGATATGCATATTTGTATGTCGGGTTTTTTATGTCAGAAACTATAACAATTTTGGGCGGAGTTGTAGATTTGAGAGAAATGCTTTTGGGTGATCTTTGTTTTATATATTGGAAAAGGTTGTTTATCAAAATTATCAAGTTTAGTAAGTTGTAATTCATGATTATAAAAGTAGAATACTACTTTTGCCCATATTATTAATGTTAATTATGTTATATCAATGCGAATTCTAGTTGGATTAATCTTTTTAATGCAATTTTTCAGTGCTGGATATGGTCAGATTTCTGATCAAGTTAAGGAAAGAATTGATGCTGACTATAATGATCTTCCGGATATTGAACACTTTGGAGCAAAATTAAATCATGATTTCTTCTCTAAATTTGATAAGGTAGGAGCTATTTATTATTGGATATGCACAAATATAGATTATGATACAAAGATTCACTTTAGTAAAAAAGGAGGATATACATATGATTTTAAATATAAAACCAGAGAAGAAAAGGTAGAGAAGATTCAGGAGATAGATAATAAAATGGCTTCGGATGCTTTTAAATCAAAAAAAGCAGAAGGTAAAGTATATGCACATTTATTTAAAAAAATGTGTGATAATACAGGTGTTGATTGCGAAGTAATTTCAGGTGTGTTAAAATCAAAGTATAAAGATATAGGTAGGAAACCAGGGCGATCAGATCATCTATGGAATGCAGTTAAAATAAATAATAAATGGCAATTGATTGATGCTTCAATGGGGGCCGGATTTTTAAATGAACTAGAGCAGGTATTTGTAAAAGAATACTCTGAAATCTTTTTTATGATGAATGCAAAAGAGTTTTCACTTACTCATTACCCCAAGAGAGCCCAATGGCTGTTTTGCGATACTACTCCTGAAGAATTTGAAAGCTTACCATTATTTCATTATCGTTATTTTCGTTTTAAAGTGGAATTAAGCAGTCCGTTGAATGGTGTTATATCAACGCTTAATGAAGACTATTTATCTATCCATTTTAAGGAGAAAGAAAAGGTTAATTTTCAAGATTTAATGGGGTTTTCATACGGTATTGAAAAAGAAGATCAATTGGCTAAAATTGTGCCTTTAAAGAAAGGAAATATACTAACATTGAACATTCCTGTAAAAGATATTAAATACGACTATTTAACCGTCTTTTTTAAAGCCCAGCCATTGGTGAGTTATCGAATTAAAATTTCAAGTAGTTTTAAATAAAATTATCTAATTTTAGTTTAAAACAAAATGATAAGTAATGGTTCCTTTTTGAAATGCTGAAGCATTCGGATCAGAATTAAATTTAGCTTTTTTTGCAGCTTCAATTGCAGCTTTTTTTAAGGTAGAGTTTTGTGTTGTAGATCCCTTAAGTTGATATTCAGCACTAACAACTTTCCCGTATTTATCCACAGTAACCTGCACTACAACAACACCTTCTTCCTGAATACTATAACTAGGTTGTGGTAAAGATCCAACTAAAGACCTTCCTGTTAAATCAAACCCAGATCCTGAATTACCTAAACCACTACCTGTTCTGTTTTTACTATTTGGGTCACCTGTAACGTATCCTTGATTGCCGGAACCTCCTGCATCTCCTTCAGATGTACTGTTGCTATTTGATTTACCAAAAGCCCCACTTACTTTATTTCTGGCATCATCAGCAATACGTTGCTTTTCTTCTCTCTCCTTTCTGGCTTCTTCTTCTTTACGCAGACGTTCAGCCTCAGCTTTTCTTTTTGCTTCAGCTTCCTCTCTGGCCTTTCTATCTGCTTCTTCTCTTTCTTTTCGATCTTTCTCTTCCTGTATTTTTCTCTCTTGCTCCTCTTTTTGTTTTTTTAAGCGATCTTCCTCTTCTTTCTTTTTTTGTTCAGCACTTTTAATTTCAGGAGCTTCATCATAGTCCTGTGTTTTAATAGACTCCTCTGCTTTTGGAACTGATTTTTCCTTTGGTGTTGGAGGAGGTGTTGTTTGTTTTGGTTCAGAAGGTGTTGGTTGCGAAGATGTTTTTGGAGGCTCTATTTCACCCAATCCTGTTTGTACATTACCCAGATTTACTAATATTCCTTCTTCTTGTTGAGGAATAGTTTTTAAACCAAAGAAAATGAGCAGTAGAAGTACAATAATATGGAATAGTATTGAACCAATAATTCCGTGTCGATTATATTTTTTTTGCATCATTTAATATCTTTGAATTAAATAAACTAACCTATCGGGGTTGAGTTGCTAATATTAGTTTATACTTATTTTTAATGGCGATATCTCTTATTTTGCCAACAACAGAAAAAGGAACAGATTCGTCGACGTGTAAAGCAATATAAGTTTCTGGTTCCTCAGCCATTATTTCTTTTAAATTTCGTTCCAGTCTCCAAAAAGATACTTCGTCACCTTCAATAAAATATCGCAAATCTTTAGTTACAGAAATAGTTGTATTGGGTTTTGCTGATACCTGATGGTCACTTTTAGGAAGCGTAAGATCGCTATTGGCAATAGGTGTAACTAATGTGGATGTTATCATAAAGAATATGAGCAATAGAAATACTATGTCAGTCATACTTGACATACTAAATCCAGATTCAACTTTACTTCTTCTTCTTAACCCCATATTGTTTGAATTATTTGCTTTTTTCAGACAAGCAATCTTTAACTTTTAATATCCACTTATAACTTTTTCTACCTAATGTCTAATACAACCTTTATGGCATTGCTTTCAGCAATATCTAAAAGTTTTGCAACATCACCGGTAGGAGCATTCTTATCTGTACGTAGTTTTATATATGTTTTATCAGTGCTTTTAAATTCTTTTAGTATGGTAGATTCAAGATTTGATTCTGAAACCCTACTATTACCTATGTAAAAACTACCTGCCGAAGTTACACGAGCATTTATAAATTTTTCAATTACTACTTTTTTGCTGGCTTGTTTTGGAATAAGTAATTTGATGGCATTGGGATGTACCATTGTTGAGGTAATCATAAAGAAAATAAGAAGCAGGAATACGATGTCTGTCATACTCGACATACTGAAACTTGCATTTATTTTCGTTCTTCTTTTTAAAGCCATAGTAATATAAATGATAGAATTTAGATAAGAGATAAGAGATAAACTAAAAAATAAGATCTCTTATCTACAGTCTTTAATCTGATTTTCTTTATGCTACAGGTTCATTTAATAAATCCATAAATTCCATAGTTCTTGCTTCAAGTTTGAAAACTACTTTTTCAACGCGAGCAACTAAAAAGTTGTAAGCAAAATAGGCCATAATACCAATTGCCAATCCTGTTACAGTAGTTACCATTGCTGTGTAAATACCCGATGAAAGTAGGCCAACATCAATATTGTTTCCTGCATTTGCCATATCAAAGAACGCTCTAATCATACCAATAACCGTACCTAAAAAACCAATCATTGGAGCTCCACCTGAAACAGTTGCAAGAGTAGGTAATCCTTTCTCAAGACGACTAATTTCTAAATTACCAACATTTTCAATAGCAGTATTTACGTCAGATAAAGGTCTTCCAATTCTGCTAATTCCTTTTTCAATCATTCTACTTACAGGATTATCTACTTGTTGACAAAGAGAATAAGCAGAATCTATTTTTCCGTCGTGTATGTATTCTTTAATTTTATTCATAAAGCTCATATCCTCAGCAGCAGCCTTTCGGATAGCAAAAAATCTTTCAACAAAAATATAAATAGCCACAAAAGAAAGAAGGATCATCGGAACCATAATCCATCCACCATTTATCGCCATTTCTATATAGTTCATTTGGTTTTCTACAACATCTGCAGCAGCTTCTGCATTTTCTGTGGTCGATTGTATCAATAATAGTAGACTCATGAAATGTATGTGTTAATTATATTTTGTGTAAAAATATATAATTTGTTTTAAAATGATAACGGAATAACTGTTATAAAATTATTCAGAAGTTGTATTGTTGTTTTGTGAAGGAGCTGTTTGGAGATTTTTTTCAGTTTCCAGCTCAATTTCTTTTTCCTTTTTTGCTTTTCCAGTAATCAAGTTCCAATATTTTCTAATCAATTCACCCAATGTATTGAATTCTTCCTGATAAGATAATCCAACACCCTGGGTTGTAGGTGAGTTGTCGTAACTAAAATCATCGTTGCTGTGGGTATACGCTTTAGCTCTTAATGAACCTGATTTGTTGAGTTTTACATTCATGTCAAAATCCCCAACGATATTACTTGTGTTTTGCTGAACCGCACTATATCCTCCGTATTCAACATTACCATTTAATGATACTCTGTTGTTAAATAATTGTGTAGAAAGCGCCACTTCAATCTGTTCACTTGAAATTTCGTCTTCAGGTCTGTAATTGATACCTATATCTAAATCATTGCTGATTTGTGATAACCAGTTGCTCAAGTAACTAGAAAGCATTTCTGATGTTGTTGTTAATGCTGCCGTGTTAACCTGGTTATTGTTTCCAGAACCTGCATTGTAACTAGGAGTAAAGAACTTATTTAGGATAAGAAGAGACAATACCTGTCTGTTTAGTTCTTCCTCTGTGTTTATGGCATCTTCAATAATGTTTTGAGTAGATTCTTCCATTGTTGGAGCAGAAATATCAAATTTTACAGAAGGTTGTGATAAGCGGCCTCCTAAAATCAAATCGCAATTGATAGGTATACGCTTGTAAATCTCACTATTTTCATTGATATCTTCGCCAGATGGAGCAACAAGTGGTTGTATGGATGTTTTAATTTTATAGGTAGCTGTAATGTCAATTAGGGCATTATAAGGATTACCTTCCCATAAAACGGTACCTCCCTTGTTGATATCAAAATGTTTGTTAACTACATTTTCAAGTGAAAATAAATAATCTCCCTGTTCTGCAATATAATCTCCATAAAAGTTAATTTCACCTTCTTTTGATATTTGAATCTGCAAGAATCCATTACCGGAACTTCTTAAAATATCACCAACTGTAGGATCAAAAATTACTTGTAATTGGGCATCAGGAGTAATTTCAATACCCATATTCATCGAAAAATTGGAAAGATCAACTTTATAATCATCTTCTTTATTTTGCGAAGACATCGTGAAAGTTGAGTCTGAATGATTTATAAATTGAATGAAATTGTTATCCAGAGATTCTTCTCTGTCTGAAATCGGAATAAATAGTTTTGTATTTCGTTCAGATTTCCCTTGTATGTCAATATTTAAATCGTACGTTTTACCTGTTACAGCAAGATCACCTGATGCATAAACATTACCATAATATAAAGGGTTATCTTTAACTGTAGTGTTTAAAACTTGCATATTATTTGCCCTTGCATATAAATTATAGGACATGTCGTAAAAATTATTATGCAGAATAACTCCAGTGAAAGACCCCTGTTTGTCATCAATGTCAGTGACTGTCATATCTTTAAATACAAGGGAGTCAGATGTTAATCTAATACTATCTTCAATGAAAAATGAACATTTTAACAGGTCTATATCAAATTTCGTTTTATTCACCTTTAAATTACCATCTAATTCTAAACGATCAATACCGTTTCTTAATTTAATATTTCCAGAAGCTGTACCTTTTAAGTTTTGGGCAATTTTACTCAAGTATAAATTTAAGAATCCAATAGGTAAGCTATCTACATCAAAAGCGAATTCATAATTTTTATTTTGAGGACTAAAATATCCACCTCCAATAATTGTATTGATATCACCTTTTTGAGCTTTGGTGTTTAAAATAACAGCATTTCTTTCTTTATCCCATGAAGAATTAATTCTGAAGTTGCCAATCTCTTCATCATTTACATTAAAATCGTTAATAAATAAATTACTTGAAATAATTGGTGACTCAATATTTTCACTCACTTCAACTTCTCCATTCAAAAGGCCTTTGAAGCCTAACCTCTTAATGTTTAAAAAACGGGTTGTTTCTTCAAGATTGATGTTTCTGAAATAAACCGATAATAAATTTTCACCAGTTTGGTACATTGAACCGTTTATACTTATTTCCTGATTTAGGTGATGTGTTCGGAATGTGTTAATTTTTAATCCACTGGGATTTATATAAAATGATGATTCCTGAATTCTCCAAGTTGTATCATTAATAATAATTGCAGATGGTAATATATTTGTACTTGAATAAATATCGCCAGTAATTGATTTGTTAAATGTACTGCTGGTAAAAATGGCACCACTGTTGGTTTTCTCTTCCCAATTGTTCCAAAAAATATTTGCATTTAAAGTGTCGTTAAGGGACTGTTGAGTTAAAGTGAAATTATAAAATGGAAGAAGATCGCCAAAAAATATAGTCTCACACCTTAGGTTGCTGGTTATTTTAGAGCTATCACTTTTTAAATAAAAGTTTATTTTGTTACCATGGACCGAGTTGTATTTTAACTCATCAAAAGTACCATCTATCTCTAAGTCATTTTCAGTACTTATAAATCTACCGTTAATTTCACTGTTATCTGCTATGTATATTTTAGGATTAAATGTATTAAGAAGATCCTGTAGTTGTTTTGTTTTTATCGTAAAATTAATATTACAGGGAGAGTTGTCAAAACTTTCTTTTGTGGCAAATAATGAGGGTAAATAGGTGCTTAAGACTTGGTTTACTTGTTTAGGAATTGATTTTAATTGATAGTCACCTTTTAGCTCAGCATCTAATATATTTGAATTAATGGTTAAGGATTTTAATCCCTGAAGATCACGAGATGAATTAATAACAAAGCTGTCTAGTTTAAAAGTGCTGTTCTCTGTTTCAATACTTCCGTCTACTAACTTAATGTTTCCTTTAATATCATTAAGATTATTACCATATAAGAATGAATAAATATCAGCGTTAATCGTACTATTTTTTAATGAAGGTGCAATTTTTAGTTTATCAAGTTTCAAATTGTGCACCGCAGCGTTGAAATCAAATTCAGGAACTTCATTCTGAAAATCCATTTTCCCTTTAAACTCAACCTGAGCATTGGGATCGTTCAACGATATTTTTCCATTAAATCGCTTATTGGATAGTAATCCATTCAGTATAATCTTTTCATATTTATAATTGTTATAATCTATCGAATCAATTGTTCCGTTAATGTATGCATTAAAATGTTTATCAACCGTTCTATAGCCTTGGATTGAGATGTCCATGGTTACATTGTTTAGATTTTGCTCAGAATTAATGATTTTTCCTATGTTAAGAGATGTTGTATTAAGGAATCCTGAATAAACCAATTTATTACCTTCGGTTACTTTAATACCAAGGTCTGTTTTTAACTTTCCAATCTCCGTTGAAAATTCTCCGTATGCAACTAAATTGTCAATAAATCCTGAGAAATTTCCGCTATAGTCTATGTTTCCAAATTTTTCAAAAGATGAAGGAAAACTCAACTCCCCTGAATTTTTAATTAAGGGCAAAAGTTTAGTTAAATCAGTTATGTTTGTCGATAGTCTTTTTACATTTAGGAATAAAAACGTTTCTTGAATGTTGGGTAATCCTTTTATATCAAAACTAGTTTGAATATTTGTATTTGTTCCCGCGTTAATAAAAATATTACGCCCTTTAATGTCATTTATAGTACCCTCTAGAATACCTTTCATATTGATGGGGTATTTTATTTTTGGTAATGTTGGAAAAAATAAAGCCAGATCATTATAATTTGATGAAATTGAATTGATTTTGGCACTGAATGGGATGTTAGTAATATCATTATCAGCAATTGAAGCAGAGTCCTTTTTTACATTTAAATATTCAATACTTACAAATGAGTGTTTTAGTTTTGCTCTAAAAGCTTTTATTCCGAAGCTATTTTTTCCCAAAGCTAATATTCCCTTAGTGTTTGTTAATGATAATCCGGAACGTTCCTTAAATGATAAATTGCTGATTCGAGCAGAAATAGAATCTTCAAGAAATTTAATTTTATCGATGGATAGGTTTAACTGCGAAATTTGAATGTTATTTCTATCAAAACCATTATTGTGATTGGTTTTTGATTCGTAGTTTCTATAATTCAAATTACAATTTCGAACCTTAATTTCTTTGGTGTGATATTTCCATTTCGAATTAGAGGAACTTTTGTTTTTAAGAGAGTCAATAATAAACTGAAAATTATGCGTTTTCCCTTTTTTTGAAATTTTAGAAATCGCATTAATTGCAGTCAGCCTACTAAAGTATATTTGATTTTTCGAAAAAATAAGAGAATCAATGGAAGCTTCAAGTTTGTTCGCATAAATCAGTGTGTCTTTGTTTTGGTCTTTAATTAAGAAATCTGTAATAACTAATTTCTTTATCGGTTTAAAGCTGATTTGTTCCAAAGTTACTTCTACGCCAAAGTCTTCGGATAACTGAGATGTGATCCTTTTGCCTATTGAATTTTGAACCCCGGGTATTAATAGAATAAAATATATTAATATCGGAAGAATAATAAGGCTTAGAATGAAATAGAATAATATTTTATAAGATTTTTTAATAATTTTGCGTTTTATATTGCTAAAACTTCGGCAGATTTAGCTAAAGATTTTATGATTGCTTTAAAAAACACTAGAGACGACATAATGAAATGTAGTTGATAAGTGTATTGAAAATCAAAGTATTGAATTTTAGCTAAAGTTTACCAAATTGTTTTATTGCAAAAGTAATTAAAAAAGGATAAGAGTTAACCGGCATTTAACTAAAAATATTTAAGCTTTTGAAAGCTGCGTAAAAGGGGTTGGTATAAATTTGTATGTTGCTTTTTTAGTTTGTTTTGTAGGTTTTGATTTAAATTATAAGGGGTAAAGTAATGAGTACATATATTCTTGGCATTGAATCATCATGTGATGATACATCTGCGGCAGTATTTAAGGATGAGGAAATTCTATCAAATAGAATTGCAAATCAGGATGTTCATAAATCCTATGGCGGAGTTGTACCAGAATTAGCTTCGCGTGCACATCAGCAAAATATAATTCCAGTAGTTGATCAGGCGTTAAAGGATGCCGGTGTTAAGGCCTCAGAGATTGATGCCGTTGCATTTACCAGAGGACCTGGGTTAATGGGCTCGTTACTTGTTGGAACTTCATTTGCAAAAGGTTTTGCTTTAGCCAACCAAATACCTTTAGTTGAAGTGAATCATCTGCATGCTCATGTGTTAGCTCATTTTATTAAAGATCCTGCAGAGGTAAATGATCATCCGGAATTTCCCTTTTTATGTTTGTTAGTGTCAGGAGGGAATAGTCAAATTGTATTGGTAAAGAATTATGCGGAGATGGAAGTTGTGGGACAAACAATTGACGATGCAGCAGGAGAAGCTTTTGATAAGTGTGCTAAAGTGATGGGGTTACCATACCCGGGTGGACCATTAATAGATAAGTTAGCTAAGGAAGGGGATGAAAATGCTTTTCAATTTGCAAAGCCACGTATAAAAAATTACGATTATAGTTTTAGTGGATTAAAAACTTCCTTTCTATATTTTTTAAGGGATCAGATAAAGTTTAATCCTGATTTTATTGAAGAGAATAAAGCTGATTTGTGTGCCTCGTTACAAAAAACAATTGTTGATATTTTATTGGCAAAATTAGAAAAAGCTGCAAAGGCTTTAAAAATCAATCAGGTAGCATTGGCTGGAGGAGTTTCTGCAAATTCGGGATTAAGAGAGGGATTGTTAAATTTAGCTAAAAAAAGAAAATGGAAAACCTTTATTCCAAAATTTGCGTACACCACTGATAATGCTGCAATGATTGCTATTACAGGATATCATAAATATAAATCTGGTGAGTTTGCAAAACATGAGGATGCACCATTTAGTAGAGTTGTTTTTTAGTAAAGTAAAAATGCCTGTTTGTTAAAAAGTTCAAGGCTTTTGTCAAAAGGGGTGAACTATTTTTTAAAAAGGGTGAGGGGGGAATGTGTTTTTTTATATTTTTGTCCCGAATTGAAAATGAATTAGATGGATTTTTCGAAAGTTTACTGTAAAAGTGAACGGTTTGTAGAAAAAAGTATAGGGAGTGAAAAGGTTCTGGTGCCATTATCAGATAATGTTGCTGATATGAACCATGTATTAACGCTTAATGAAGTAGGGACTTTTTTGTATAATCAAATTGATGGTAAAAAATCTATTAATGATATTTTAAGTTTATTATTAAAAGAGTATGATGTTGCATCGGATGTAGCAAAATTTGATATAGAACAATTTATTAATAATACCGTTAATAATGGTATATTATTTGAAAAACAATAGATTTTATCATTTTTACCTATAAATGAATAGCTTGAAAGGAAATAAAAAAAAATATTCAAAGCCGGAATTGGAAGTGGTGGCAGTTGATCATGAGATCTCATTGGTGATGATGACTTCTCCTCCTCCTGGGGATGATCAGAATCTACCATCAAGTACAGTAATGCAATCTAATAGTGCGAATGTAAGTCCTGTAAATAATTATAGTAGTTCTTCTGAGAATAATCCTTTTGGTAGTACATCACCTGATTATAATAATTAAGCAGTTATATGCATAATGACCATGATAAATTGGTCTTGAGAGTTGCAGACCTTGTTTTAGCTTTTACATCGAATAGTGATCAAATCGTATTTGATGCTGAGAGTTCTTTGATGTATTATCGGATTGTTGATTTTTCTGTAATTGATTTTTCTTTTGATTTTGTTTTAAAAACTTCATTCATAAGTCCTAAGTTAGAGTGGTCTTTTGTAGGTGATCCTCAGAATAATAAATTTCTAAACTATTCATGGAGGGTAAAGAATACCTCAGAAAAAATTTTTATTCAAGTTGATTTTGATGATCATAAACAAATAAAGAGCTTATTTGCTATTATTCGCCCAAACTTATCGAAAATTGAGGTGCAAATTGAGAAGCATTCAGATATAGAAGGATGTGTATTGATTGATCCTTTGATTCATCCATTGGGATCTTTATTGATGTTGTATCTTGTTCATCTTAAAGGGGGTGTTTTGATGCACGCTTCTGCAGTTATTGATAGTGGAAATTCTTATTTGTTTTCAGGTGTATCAGGAATAGGAAAGTCAACAATGGCCAGGCTGTGGTTTGAATGTGGAGCTGATGTTATAAATGATGATAGAGTTATATTAAGATTACAAGGTGATGATGTGAAAATTTATAATAACCCTATGCCATACTATAGGCAGTATCCCCAAAAATCTACTTTAAAAAAGATTTTCTTATTAACACAAAGTCCAGATAATTATATAAAACCAATCTCAGGAGTTACAGCCTATTCTCGAGTTTTAGGTAACTTTATACAACAGTTTTATGAAAAGGAGATGGTAAATAAGCATCTTGAGTGTGTTTTGAAAATAATAGATAAAGTATCGGTTTATGAAGTTGGTTTTAAGCCTGATTATGATATTGTTTCTTTGATAAGAGGTATGGAATAACTCTCTTTATGGATTTTACTGTTTATAAAAATAATACTATTTCTGAAGTTTTTATAAGTCTTTTGCAACAGGGAAAAGAAGTGAAGATTCCTGTTTATGGATTAAGTATGTTCCCTTTTTACTTGCCTGGGGATATTGTTAGAGTGTCAAAAGTTTCGTTTAAAGAATTAAGAAAAGGTGATGTTGTGATTTTTAAATCAGGAAATAAATTGGTTGCACATCGTCTTTTGAAAATAGATAAAAAAAACAATATTCTAATTTGTAAAGGAGATGGGTTAGTCAGGAAAGATGGAGTAGTAGTTTATAAAGACTTATTGGGTGTTGTTGGTGAGCATATAAGGCAAAATAAAACATTGAAGTCATTTCAATTTGGGAAAAGGGTGGTGGCGATTGTTTCACCTGTAATAGGATTGATTTTTTATATTACTGCAAGAATTTGGAATAAATATTGGCAGTAGTAAAATTAAATTTATTACTTTCAGCAACTGTCTTTATGGGATTTAATGGTAATAATATTGTACGTGCTTTAAAGTTGATATGGCAAAGTTCATCAAAGTGGAGTATTATAAATTTTTTATTTGTAATACTAAGGGGGGTGATGCCATTGATGTTAATTTTTATTGTAAAGCAAATTGTAGATGAAGTTGGTATGCTAACGAATTCATCAAGTTTAGTTGGTGGTTTTAATAAAATGGTTGGTGTATTATTGTTTGCAGCGCTAGTTTTTTCTATAAATGCTATATTAAACTCGTTTGCTGCTATTGTTAGTGAAAAGCATACTTATTTTATTAATGATAAAATTCAAAATTTAATTCATAAGCGTACTGCCTTAATGGATTATAAAAATTTCGACAATTATTCGTTTCATGATATTTATTTTAGAGCTGTTAATGAGGCATCTTATAGGCCTGCTCATACATACTATTCTTTTATTGGGTTGGTTCAAAATGGAATATCTTTGATTTTGATTGCTGGATTGCTGGCTGTTTTACATTGGGTAATTATTGTATCATTAATTATTGTATCATTTTTAATTATAGTAATAAGACTCTATTTTTCCAGGAAAATATACGGATTTAAGCGCAGACACACAGAAGATGAGCGTGTGGTTGGTTATTATAACAGACTACTTACAGGAAAAGAATTTGCTAAGGAATTAAGAGTCTTTAATCTAGCCACGTTGTTTAAAAAAAGGTATGAAGAGAGTAAGAATAATTTAAGAAAAGAGAGGTATAAACTATTAGTTCAGAAGTCAGCTTATGAACTATTGGTTCAATTTGTTATTACGGCCTTATTGATTTTTATATTTGGATTTATTGCCAATGAAACTATTCAAGGAAATATTACTCAAGGCGGTATGGTAATGTGTTTTCTAGCATTATACAGAGGTTATAATTTTTTGCAGGGATTTTTAGGTCAGATATCAGGTTTATACGAAGATGGTTTGTTTCTTAAAAACTTCTTTGAATTTTTGGACTACGATATCGTAAAGGAAAGTAAACAAAGAATCGAAGTGTTTCCTAAGTGTATAAAAAAAGGAATTTCAATCAAAGATGTTACATTTAAATATCCTAACAGTTCAAGGAGTGTTTTCGAGGGAATTTCTTTTGATATTGCTAAGGGAGAAACAGTCGCCATAGTCGGTGCTAATGGTGCTGGAAAGTCGACACTTATTAAGTTAATATGTGGTTTGTATCAGCCTGATTCCGGTGGAATATTTGCAGATGAAATTGAATTATCAAAAATATCCAGTGAGTCCTTGGCAAAAAACATAACCGTTGTTTTTCAAGATTTCATGTTGTATAATGTTTCTGCAAGAGAAAATATATGGTTTGGAGATGTTTCTAAAGATAAAATATCTCCAGAAATTGAAGCTAGTGCCAAAAAATCAGGTATTCATTCACTCTTAGTAGATTTACCCAAAGGTTATGAAAATCATCTAGGAACACTTTTTAGAGGTAGTGAAATGTTGAGTGTAGGAGAGTGGCAACGGATGGCATTATCAAGAAGTTTTTTTAACAATGCTCAATTGGTTGTGTTGGATGAACCAACCAGTTCAATGGATGCACAAACAGAATCGTTGTTGGTTGAAAATTTTAAGATGATAACAAAAAATCGTACATCAATAATTGTAAGTCATCGTATGTCAACGATTAAACTTGCTGATAAAGTTATATTCTTGGGAGAGAAAGGTGTGATTGAGGAAGGTTCTCCTGAGTTTTTGATGAATAAAAAGGGGGCATTTTATAAAATGGCTCAATCTCAAAGGAATACAAGCTTTAGCTTATAATATTTTCTTATTGCTCTTATTTTTTGTGGAATTTATTATAATGTTATAAGGAATCAATCCTCTTTTGATATTATAATTGATTAAATTAAAATCGGTCTCTACGATGCAGACCTACTCTACTTTGTATTAATGTTTCTTATTGAAAGAAAATGGGCTTTGTTCATCTAATTTTTTCTCTTTAAAACAATCATTGTATTATTTGGTATAAATGGGGGAAATGAATGTATGTGTAAAATATTCTATAAAATCAACGAATGTAAGACGTATATCGTTAAAAATTCCACCAAAGAACTGTTAAATTTGATGAAAAAAACCATATTTATTTACGAATTCATGTAACTATCTATCTGTTTTGCGTAGAAATAGGTAACCTTTGTGAGAGCTACAGTATGATAAAGTCTTACGGTAGTTTATTATATTGTTGTTAATATGTTATGTGAAATGAAAAATATATACTACTCAATCTTAATTTTCTTATTGTTTGGAATAGGAAATGTTGTAAATGCACAAACAACATGGTACCTAAAAAATACTGGGGCATGGAATGTTGCAACAAACTGGACTCAGGATCCGGCAGCAGCTATTACAGTGCCTAAAGGAGGTGGTGTACCTGCGATTAATGATAACATCGTAATACCAAGTGGAAAAATAGTGACGCTTACAGAAAATGTAACTACATCATTGGGAACTGTGAGTATTTATGGTGATTTGGATATGGCAACATTTACAATTAATGGAATTGCTACATTAAAGGGAAATGGAAGGCTCTTAATGGCTGGAGATAATTATCCTGTAATTGGAGATGATTCTGATTTTGTTACAAAAGGAAAGGGTGAAGGAACGATTGTGTTCTATGGTAGTAGTGGTATCACTTTAAGTAATGGGATTGCAGACTTTTTTAACGTAGAGGTTGATTTGCCTGATGAGAACTCAGAAGTACGCATAGATAGAAATTTAGATATTAATGGTAGTTTGTATGTTAAAGTAGGACGTTTTAAAATAGGTCATACTTCTGGTATTCAAAGAACCGTTAATGTGTTTGGTGATATTAATATTTCTTCCGGAGCAAGAATGACAGAAGGTGGAACTGGTAACTATCATTGGCTAAATGTTTATGGAGATTTTACAAATAATGGTTTAGTTGATTTTGCAAGACAGCCTCAGTATACAGAATCAACAGGTGGAGCAGTGAAGTTAAAGTTCAAAGGAGCAACCAATAATGTTATGGTAATTAATGGCAGAACTGATGTTTATAGGTTGTTTATCGATAAAGGAACTGATAAAACGTATAATTTAACAATAAATGCCATTAGTGATAATCTGTTTAATTTATATGGACCTGTCGATGGAACTACCACAGATTCTGAAGATGGAGTTCAAGGTTGGCAAAGGCTTCCAGTGGTTATAGAGAATGGAACCTTGGAATTAGGAGTAGGTATAACTATTGATAGATTGGGGGAGTCGATTGCAGGTGATGCTCCTAATGAATTCTCTATTCCCTCATCAGGATGTCTGTGGATTAATGGTGCATCTGTAACTACTGCATCAAGTTCAGGAGGATGGAAAGGTTTATCATTGTTTGGTACATTGAAAGTTTCTTCAGGAAGTTTTACAACACCATCAGGTACGGATGGAATTGCATTTGGGACACAAAATGATTTGGCTCCGGAAGTTAATGTAGAGGGTGGAGATCTTTACTTAACACAGATTCGTAATTATTATGGAGGTAGTTTATATAGCTATGTTCAGTCAGGTGGAGAGGTGCATTTTTTTGCTCAATCAAGTGATATTTACGAATGTCCAACGTTTTTAATGGATAAATCTACATTTTCATTCAATATGAGTGGTGGACAGATAACTTTTACAGCGGCAAATAATCATTGGCAAGGTGATTTTTACATTGCAGTTGCTGATGAGAATTATAGTTTTACAGATGGTACAGTTGAAGTGCAAACTCTTTCTACAGGGACTTTTGATATTTATTCAGTACAGCCTATATATAATCTGAGCGTTGTACAGGGAGTGGGGAATGAAAGTATAAGAATAATAGACCAATATGGAAATGTTGGTAATCCGTCTTATTTAAATATAACGAATGATCTATCAATTGGTGCAGGGGCTACTTTTGAAGATAATGGTTATGATGTAACTGTAGGGGGTGATTTTAACATTGCAGGAACTTATAATCAATCCGGCGGATTAGCATTTACCGGGGATCAAGATGGTATTATAAATAATCAGACAGGAGGTACTTTTACATTTGGTAGTGGTTTAACTATTAATAAAGATCGTCATCCAAACAGTGGTAGTTATTATACTATGAGCGTCGCAGGTAATAATATTGCTGTTACCGGTAATGTAGATTTAGAACGAGGAGGTTTAGATGTTGTTGATTATTGGCCAATGGTTACAGATAGTGTAAAAATAGCAGATGGCGATTTGACTTCAACAGGTGTTGGTGGAATTGAATTTATAGGATCATCACCAGTTTTAAAAGGAAAGTATGGTAGAGAATTTAATTTTGGAAATATAAGGCTAAATAATGGAAATGGTGGAATGTCCATAGCTACTGATGTAAATGTTCAGGATTTTGAGTTTGTTAATGGAGCTTCTGGTAAAGTAAATATGGGTATATATAACTTTACTGCAACAGGTAGTGTTTCTAATGCAGATGGGGATAGTTATTTTTATACGGCAGGTAATGCTTCGGATGGAGGTTTAACGCTTGGTTTCACAGTTCCAACAACAGCTGCAACTTTAGCAACTTATCATGTTGGGACTTCAACTTCTGATTATTCAACACTAATGGTGAATTCATTTGCAGGACAAAGTGTTGAAACTTCAGGTTATTTAACGGTTGTTCCTGTTCATAGCTATCATCCATCAACCACAACCCCTAGTGGTGTATTAAATTACTATTGGAAGACTAAAGTATCTGGTTTTGAAAGTTTAGAAAATAATCATGTTCAATTACAATTTACATCTAGTGAAGATCTGAAAAATTTAAAAGCCGCTTATTTGGATGGTTATGATTGGACAATAGGAGATACAAAATATGGCAATGGAGATAAAACTTTATATTTTGATTATACATTAGGTAATGCTCAATATACAACACTGATAAATAGTGACTATACAGCAGGATTGGATAATGGAAAAGGAAAGATTCCTATTGCGGGCGTTAAGATATATACAAGTCAGGGTAATTATACTTGGAATTCAGGTAGTTGTTGGTTAGATCAGGATTTAAATAGTGGTATCCCAACTTCTTCAGATATTGCAGTGATTCAGGCAGGGCATACAGTAACCTTGGCAGGTTCGGCAGTTGCATCTCAAGTTCAAATAGATGGAACTTTGAGTGTGCAGGATGGTGCATCAGGAACAATAGATATCATAAAAGGAGGAGGAACTTTAATATATGAACAAAATGGTAGTTGGCTGCATAGTCCGAATTATGAAGGTTTATTTGTTATTTTAAATGGGGATCATACGGAATTTTGTAATAATTCAACAGCAACAATAGAGTATACTGGAGCTTGTAATCCTGGATATCTACCTCCAGCATCGTTAATACCTTATTATCCAAATTTAAAGATCAATACTTCAGGAGAAATCCGAGGATATGTATTTTCTAGTGGTGCTGCTGATGATATTATTGTTAATGGGGATTTAACTGTTGAGAGTGGAGTATTTCGTACAGAGGCTTATAGAGGAGAAATAATAACTGTAGGTGGTGACGTAAATCTAACAGGCGGAACGTTAACGTTTTTTACAACAAATAATAGTAACAGATATTTTGGAGTTGATGGAGATATTAATGTTTTAGGAGGTGAGTTTAATGATGCAAATGGGTATGAGAGTAATATCTATTTGAAAGGAAATATTAATAAAACATCTGGAATTATTGATTTTTCATCGGCAAATGTTGTTTTTGAAGGAACAGAAAGTGTTACTTATACTAATGCTAGTGGTACAGTAGATTTTAATCGTATAGAAATTAATAAATCAGTAGGGCAATCTTTAACACTTAATTCTGGTTTTAATTTAAATGGGTCTACTAATACAACAACTAAAGCTTTAATATTATCATCCGGCGAATGTCATTTAAATAATGCAGGTATTAATATTGATTTAACAACTGGAGGATCTAATTATGATATTCCTCAAGGATCAAAACTTTATGTTACTCAGGGGACTGTTAATGCATCGGGAGATTCTGATCTTAAATTAGAGGGATCCTTTATAATTAATGGAGGTACAGCTAATATTGATGGAACAATTGCATCGGGAGGATCTTCGGGGAATAGTAATATAGTATATACTGCTTCCGGTCAGGCGTACTTGGAAGTTAGTAATTCTGGGAGTCTTATTGTTGGAGGACAAATATCCCGTTCTTTATCAAATAATGAAGGGATCATTCAGTTAGTACAAAATGGAGGTTCACTTTCGGTAGGAACAGTTAGTGCGCCTTATATTACCCGAGGAATGTTTGAAATTTTAGGTGTGGGTAGTTCATTTTCTCAGGCAATAGGAGACCAAGTAGTAATTAACCGTTCAAATGGTAGCATAACTGTGCCTACTTTATATTTTGATCCGGAAACGGTTATTTATGGAGTTGGTTCAGGATTTACGTTAAATGGAAGTTCAGTGACCGATGAAACATTTGTTGTTTATGCTACTGAAGAACTGAATGATTTTACAATAACAGGAGGAACTGGGAATATTGCAATGCTGAAAACAATAACTCATACTATTGATGGAAGTTTAACTATTGGATTAAATACATCTTTTGATGCAAATGGATTGGATTTATATGTAAATGGAGATTACATTAATAATGGAACCTATAATGCTTCTAATAACACTATATATTTTAATGGATCTTCAGATCAATCGATAACAGGAAGTGGAACTAATAATTTTTACAATTTTGTTCTAAGTTCGGGGAATACACTAAGTTCAGGTTCAGATATTGATATTTCTAATGATTTAATTATTAGTTCTGGTATATTAAATACTGGCGGTAATGTAGTTAATGTAATTGGAGATGTAGTTAATAATGGTTCAACTTTATCATCGTCAGGAGATGGAATTGTTTTGAATAGTACAGGTGGTTCGCAGAGTGTTTCGGGCTCGGGTAGTTACCAAAATCTTACTATTGATAACTCTGCTGGAGTTGTTATGCCTTCTCAGTCTTCGGCAATAACGATAACTGGAGTGCTAAAGTTAGAGGATGGTATTTTTGATATCGGTCGTAATTTAATGGAGATTACCAATGGAGCCGTTTTTGATTATGGAGCTACATATCCAGATTTTACTAGCAATAACATGATTCAGACAAATCTTTCGTTTACCGATGCTGGTATAAATAAAACATATAATAGTACTGAATTAGGTAGCTTTATATATCCGGTAGGTTCGTTTGGTTTATATACCCCTGTAACAATCAATGTGGTTGCAAATGGAAATTCAACAGGGTCTATAAGGGTTAAGGCGGCAAACGAACCACATGTAACTATTTCAGGAACAGATTTAGATCATGTATTACAATATAACTGGACGCTAGATGCAGAAGGTATAACTGGTTTTCAGGGAGATATTTCTATGCAAGCAGATCCTTCTGATGAAGTTGGAACAACATCAGACTATATTGGAGTAAGATTTGAATTAGGAGGGACAGAAGTTAATTTATATGAAGAAGCTAACTCTTACGATGAATCCAATCATTTGTTAAATATTGATTTTAATAATGCAGGAGTTTATTTAACAGATGCAGATATTGATGGTGATTATACTGCAGGAGAATCGTCTATATCATATGATGTGCAGGCTTTTATTTCAGTGGCTAATGGAAATTGGACAAACGGAGCTACCTGGGATTTTTACGATCCAGAAACAAAAATAACATCAGAAAATGGCAGTGCATTCCCTAATGGAGCAATTGTTTATGTTGCCGATGGAACAACTGTTACTGTGAATAATGACGAACGTGTTGCTTATGCAACATATATTCAGGGAACAGGTAGAATGGAGGTCGGAACAACTCAAAATCATAGGTTAGGGACAGTTTCTGGAACTGGTACTTTATCCGTAGAGTCAGGTAGTTTACCAGCTGGTGTTTATACTAACTTTGTTTCGCCTTTAGGAGGTACCTTGGAATATGCTGGTGCTTTTTCTGAATCTATTTTGAGTGAAACATCCGTGGTTAACAATTTAACCTTTGTTGGTTCCGGAATCAGAGCATTACCTAATTATCCTACAGAAGGAGTTACTGTTTATGGAGATTTAACTATAAATGGGCCAACCGTTCAGGCATATGTCGGGCAAGATTTAAATTTAAAAGGAGATGTAGTTTTTACAAGTGGTAGTTTTGATAATAATTTAGCTAATGTTATTATAAATGGTAGTACACTACAAGATATTTCAGGAACAGCTGACTTTGTTTCTGCAGACGGTGGCGAGTTTTATAATTTTGAAATTAATAATGCCTCTGGTGTAACAGTTTCTAATAATATTGAAATATCAAATGTATTAACACTAACTGATGGTGTAATATATACTGATGGTGGAGGTGGTTTGATGGTTACTAATACAATATCAACCGCAGTTTCAGGTGGAGGAACGTCTTCATATGTTCAGGGGCCCATGAGTAAAGTCATTTCCGATGGTACTAGTTTTACATTCCCATTAGGAGATCAGAATAGATATCTTCCAATTGATGTTTTAACAGATGGATTAGATGGAACTCCAGAAACATGGCAAGCTCAGTTTTATAGCCATAATCCGTCAGATGATAGTTATGATGTATCTAGTGTAATAGGCAGTGTGGCATATGTTAGTCATGGTGAATACTGGAATGTTTTAGGGCCAGATACAGAAACCGCAAAAGTTACACTCAATTGGGATAACTTAAGTGGTGTTGATCCTGATGATACCGATTTTAGGGTAGTTGAATGGACTAATTTAGCAACTGAAGCATGGAGTGAAGTTGGCATTAATACCCCTTTGGGTAATACATCGTCAGGTAGTGTTGAAACGTCAGCATTTGAAGTGTTTAATGAATTTGGTGGAGGAAATTACTATACTTTTGGATCTATATCAATTCCGGCATTTTCATGGTTAGGAACCATTAGTACAGATTGGTTTGTTGCCGGAAATTGGTCTGGAGGAATTGTTCCATCATCAAGTTCACAAGTAACAATAGCTAATTCAAATCCAGCTATAATAAGCGGAACAGCTAGTGTATATAGCCTAGTTGTTAATGGAGGAAGTTCATTAACACTAAACCCGGGTTCACAATTTACTGTTGTAGGAGATTTAACAATTAATGACGACGGAGATGCTAATACTCATGAATTTGTAGTTAATAATTCAGTTTCAAGTCCATCATCAGTTATTATTAATGGGGCAGAATTAGGATCTGGAGAAGTTACATATAATTGGTCTGACTTTACTACATTAAATTGGTGGCAAATTGGGCATCCAGTAAAGGGTGCGGATCAAAGTGAATATGATGCATCTTTTGGAACTAATAGATATGCACTAAATAGATATGTAGGTCAGGATGTTACATCAAATGGATGGGAGAGAGTAGTTGGATTTTCTAATATTTATAGTGATAGTTATGTTTTAGATGATGCAGGAAAAGAGTTAGAGGGATATTCATTATATACTGCAAATTCTGGAGTGTTGAGTTATTCAGGAACATTTAAAAATGATGCAGCATATGCTATGTCAAACCTTGAGGTTCGTTGGTATTTAGTAGCCAATCCATATCCAAGTTATATGGATGTTGAAGATGCTGGTTTTGATATTGGAGACTTTTTAAAAACAGTTTATATCCGTAAAGGAGATAATGAAGTTTCAACATATAATATTTTAACAAATGTAGGTTTGCTTGGAGGTTCTCGTTATGTTGCTCCAGGTCAGGCGATGTGGTTAAGAACTTATGTTGCAAATGATGCCATAAATATAAGTAATACAACAAGAGTTCATGGTTCAGGGAGTTTAAAGACTACATTAGTTGAAAATGATAATATTTTTAGGTTTACATTAGGAGGAAGCAATAATACAGATGAATCGGTAATATTGGTAAGTGAGGAGTTTGGGTCAGATTTTGTGTCAAAATTTGATTCAGAAAAGTTGATGAGTGGAGGCAATAACGTAAATATATACTCACTTAAAGATAGTAAGGATATATCAATAAATGCATTGCCCGAATTGTTAACTGAGAGTGTGGTACCTCTAGGTTACTCTGTTTCATCAGATGGTATGAGCGATTTTACTTTTAGAGCAAGTAATATTGGTAATTTTAAACCCAATATGGATGTATATCTTGTAGATAAAGGTACGGATGAGATTGTAACCGTTAATCTGCGAGAAACTCCAACATATACATTTACTCCTTTAGTAAATGAAAGTAAAGACCGTTTTGAATTACTTTTTAAACCTTCATTAACAACAGGTATTGAAGATGAGCCTAAGTCAGTTTCTAAAAATAATATTATAATTTATGCCATTAAACAAAAGGCAATAATTAAAGTATCAGAACAAATATTGCAGTTGAAAAACCGAAGTGTTGAAGTTTATAATGTATCAGGTCAACTTGTATGTCAACAAGAATTGAACAATGTAGAAACTATAGTAGATCTACCTCAAGATAATATGGTATATATTATTAGTGTAAAAGCAGGAGGAGATACTTATCGTCAAAAAGTAGTTTCGCAGCAATAAACAGAATTTGTAATACAATATTTTTAAGATAATGAACAAAGGGTTTCTCTATGGAGGAGCCCTTTTTTGTGTTTTTAGATAAATAATATAAGAAATTTGTATCTAAATGGTTATTGGTAAAGATATATGTCAAATAAAAATGATATCTTAAAAGTCCGAAAAAGAAAAAATAACAATTCTTTAATTTTAAAACCGATTAAAATCTTTTTAAACTATGGATATACGCAAGTACCATTTTAGAGACGTAGATATGTTAATGGCTTCAAAGGCCGTTACACTTTCATTAAAAAATAACCAGGACGAATTAATTATTGCTCGCACTAACTGGACTCCCGAATATATTAACGAATTAGAAACTAAGATTGATGATGCTATTAGTAATTATTTAGGCTTAGATAAAAAGAAGGAACTAAGAGATGCCACAAAATCTGTTGGTGCATTAATAAGTCCTGCAAAACGAGATTTAGCATTTTTAAAAACACAGATAGAAGCCGATTTTGGAGAAGATGCCAAAACAGTTTTAAAAGTTCTAGGATACGAAAAGTATCTGGCAAAAGTGCAAAAAGGTGATCAGGAATCTGTTATTGAAATGTTGTATACTTTTAAAAAAGGAATGACAGAAGACTTAAAAAGTACGATGGTTTTGCATGGTACCAATGTTATTTTAATTGAACGTATATTAGATTATACCGACAGACTAAAAGATGCTAATGTTACGCAGGAAATATTAAAAGAAACAACTAAGGAAATATCGCAAGAAGCTTTAATGACCTTTAATAGTATTTATAACGAAATAGTTGGAATTTGTAAAATTGCAGCTAGTTATTATCAATACGATAAATTAAAAAAAGAACAGTTTACGTTTTCAAAAGTAATTTCGAATATGAAATCATCAAAAAACGTAAAAAAAGTAATTGTAGATCAGCAGGATGAACAGTAAATAAAATATTTAATAAAAATTAAAATTGTTATTTTTTAGGCATTTGTTTTCTTTAAACAAGTGCCTTTTTTATATTCAAAACTCTGTTTTTGTAATCACTTAAGTTAATATCATATACATACAATATATTATAATTTTAAAAGAGGTAGCAGACACTGTTTATTGAAAATACTCCTTAGATATACGAGTTCAAAACTAATCATTAAGAGTTCAAAATAAATATTTATGAGGTAGAAATAGATATTTATGAGGTAGATGAATGTTTGTATTAAATAAATGATAAAATTATAAGTACATAAGGAATTTGTATCACATCTAAAACAAACTATTACACATCGACAGAAGGTTTTATAACATCGAAGGCTATTCTTACATTATCAAATGTCGTTTTTATAACATCAAAGTGTTTTTATACCTTATTGATGAATATCTACATTAAATCGTTTTACCATAGAATTACATAGTTAGGCTTTTTAAAAAAAAAGTAACTAGTTAAGCACAATTCAATGAATTAAGATCATAAAAATATATGAGTTGTCATTCATGATTTTGCTGTGTATTTATCTTTTAAAATAATTTTTGTTTGGTCTATGTTATTTAACAGCTTGTAATAAAAAATAGCAAATTGATGTAAGAAATGTAACTTATCTGAATTTCAACGTAAAACTTAAACAATAATAATTAGTAAGTTTGTACGCAATTAAAAAATTTAACATTAGTGAGTGTTTTATAGTCTGTTTTTTTTGGTAAAAAATAGGGGGTACTCAAACTTAGTATGTAAACAGATATAGATTAATTAATATAGAATGAGAAACTTTTACTTAGGATTATTTTTACTTTTTATTACTAGTTTTAGTAATGTTGTAAATGGGCAGGTAACATCATTTTGGACAGATGATTTTGAAACAGATAAGGGTTGGGTTTTAACAGGTGAGTTTGAAATTGGCATCCCTGTAGGAGGAGCAGGTGATCATGGTAATGATAATCCAACATCAGCTTACAGTCGTAGTAACGTTTTAGGAACAGACTTAGATGGTGGTTATCCAAATAATTTAAATGATCACGAATACATTGCTGTTTCACCAGTTATAGATTGTAGTGGCAAACAAAATGTTACATTGAATTTTCAAAGATGGTTAAATGTAGAACAGAGCGATTATGATCATGCCTATATTGATGTTTATGATGGTTCAACTTGGCATAATGTATGGCAAAATAATAATTCAACAATAGCAGAAGATGCTTGGTCATATCGGACAATAGATATTTCAACATATGCTGATAATAATTCCAATGTTAAAATTAGATTCGCATTGGGCAAGACTGATATAGGTTGGACTTATTCAGGTTGGAATATTGATGATATTGAATTAAAGAGTTCACCAGATCCTGTAAATGGTGATTATAGAAGTAGATCGAGCAATAATTGGACATCTAATAATACATGGCGGAGGTATAATTATGGATCGTGGTCAAATACAAATAATGATCCAGGTGAAAATGGGAGTGCTGGTACTGTTACGATTCGTAATGGACATACCATTACTGTAAATAATGATAGACCCAAAGGAGGAAATTCAATACAAAACTTGGTTGTTGAAAGTGGTGGAACTCTAAGATATACCAGGAATACGAGAAGCTTGACACTCAACGGATCTGTTACAGGTGGTGGATTTGTTGATATGACCAGAAATGGTCGTGCTCATAACCTTACTGTAGGTGGTGATTTTTTACCGGGTAGTTTTAGTGCTGGTAGTGCTAACCTTTATTTAAACGGTTCTTCTACTCAAAATATTGGAGGATTTACTTATAATAATCTTACTGTATCTGGTGGTGGAGATAAGGTATTAACTGGTAATACAACAATTAATGGTTCTTTAACATTAAATGGAGCTCGTATTATTCTGGGTGATTACGATTTGATAATTGCAGATGGGGCTTCAATTGCAGGAACTTACTCTTCTTCTAATATGGTTGTGACCAATGGAACAGGTCGTTTGATCAAAGAAGGAAATGAAAATGCCGATTATCAAATGATATATCCTGTAGGTACAGGTTCATATTATACACCATATCAAATTTCTTCAATAAACTGTTCTGATGAAACAGGAACCATAGAGGTACGTGCTGTTTCAGGAGTAGCACCTGGTCCTCCAGCAGCTGAAGTAACCGATTTACAAAAGTACTGGGAGGTAAATGGAAATGGCTTAACGGTAAGTTCAGCTGATGTATCTTTTACATATGATAATGCTGAAGTAGGAATTGGTGGAAACCAAAATACTTATGCATTACAATTTTATAAAGGAGGAGTGTGGATGGAACCTGCTGGAGCAAGTTTACATGGTATAAATCCAATGACTGCTTCAGGCATAACAGATATTTCTGGTGTTTGGACTGCAATAGAACAGTCTCCTCAAATAGTGTATTATTCATATCGTTCAGGTAATTGGAATGATTTATCAACATGGACTCATGATCCGGGAGGTACAACTCAAACGGCCACAGATATTCCGGGTGATGACTCAAGAGTTATTATTTTAAACGGACGTACTGTTACACTTACATCGGATGTTGCTAATACAGGTTTAAGTATGTCTATACTTTCTGGCGGGTTTATAAATATGGTTGATCATCAGTTTACCAATACTATTGATGAGTTAAGTGGACAAGGTACTTTGAAGTTGGCAAGTACTCATTTTCCGACAGTCACAACCAATTACCTGGTAACCGCTGATGGTGGAACTGTAGAATATAATAATAGTTCTAATTTTGAATTTCCAGCAGCTCAAACAGAATATAATCATTTAACAATTAATGGTTCATCTGTAGCTACACAAAAACATAACTTAACCTTGCATGGTGATTTACATGTAAAACAAGGAACATATCGTATTAACGATGGAAGTACTACTCGTTATCAGTTAACCATTGATGGAGATGTTACTGTTGATAGTGGGGCTTCAATTACTGTAGGTACTGGTAATACTTTTGGGAATGATGTAAGTGGGGGAACTGCACCATTTATTGATTATTATGAAAAACAGACTCATAGGGTAGTAATCAATGGTGATTTCACAAATAATGGTACGGTTCGTTTTACCAATCAGAGTTATCCTGAATATAATGCATTTGCAACAAATGGAGCAGCAACAGTATATTTTAGAGGTGCATCAGATAATACATTAACATGTAATAGTCAAACTGATTTTTACAATTTAGTATTAGATAAAGGAATAGATCAAACATTTAAATTAACTGTTTATTCGTCAGCCTATAGTAACTTCCGATTATTTGGCCGTAATAGCTATGGCGGTGAAGGTGGCGGAGCTAATCCTAATTTGCGTAAAGCGCTTTGGATTCGTACAGGAACATTAGTTTTACAGGGGCTTACTGTAATTCCTTCTTTAACAGAAGGAGGAGATACTGGAAATCCTAATAGTGATTACTACATACCAGTAAATGGAGCTTTAGTTTTGGATGGATCAGACGTTGTGGTTTTAACAACAGCAGATGATTATGCCGAAGTGAATGCAGCTTATAATGTAAATGGAGGTACTGGAGCTGTAAATGGAGTTAATAAAGATTCCAATAAACCACAGTCTTTTTCTGTGTATGGAAAAGTACAGATTAATAAAGGTTATTTATCAACTCGTGAGTCTGGTGGTATTATAATCTGGAATAAAGCTTCTGCCGAAGTAATAGTAGATGGTGGTATTTTAGATATTAAGCAATTCAGATCAGGAGGAACTGAAGATGGGTTAGCTTCATATGTACAAAATGGGGGTGAAACTATTTTTAGAGGAAGATTTAGACGTGAATCCGCATCAGTATCAACAGTTAGTGATATTGTAAATTCATCTTTAATAACAACATACTCATACGTAGGTTTGGCAGGAGCTAAAGGTTCTCTATGTATTGATAATCCTGATAATATATTTAGTATGTCGGGAGGTACAATTGAAGTGTTGGATGTGTGTGGAACAAGTAATTATGCAATAGATATTTTCTCTGCTGTTAAAAATATAAATGTTTCCGGTGGAACAATAAAATTGGCTCCTCAAAAAGGAAATAATGATATGATCGTAAGATCATCAGCTCCATTTGGAAATTTAGTTGTAGAAAATGCAAGTGGAAGTACTTCTGCAGTTAGGTTAGCAGCTTCAACTCCAGAAGTTACTGGAAATCTTGAAGTGCTGGGCAATGTAGATTTGGTATCAGGAACATTAAATGCAGCAGGCTATGAACTAAAAATTGGTGGTGACTTTACTATTGCAAATGGAACAACTTATACAACAGGAGCTAATCGTACGGTGTTTAATGGTAATGTGCAACAGAATTTGATAGTTAATTTAACTTCAGCATTGAACTTAAATAAATTAGTGATTGATAAGTCTGATAACAAGTTACAATTAAAAGGTACTCAATCAGATGTAAATGTAGCTGATTCATTAATAATAACTAAAGGCGAGTTAGACGATAATGGCAAAACCATTAATGTATCTGGTAATATTTTTAATGCAGGTATACATTCAGGAACTGGCCAAATTAATATGTCGGGATCTTCAATTGACGGTAATGGAAATGGTGAATTTCAGAATTTATATTTAAATAGTGCAGGTAATATTACTGTAGGTGATGATTTTGTAATAAATGGATTCTTAACTTTTGGTCAGGATCATTTATTGAGTATTGGTACGAATAACCTTAAGTTTTCAACAGGAGCCTCAGTTCTAGGTGCATCTAATGCTCGATATATACAAACAGCAGGTAATGTTGGAGATGGTGGAGTAACATTTAATTATAATAACACTAGTAATAAAACCTGGCCTATTGGTGTAAGTAATTATACACCAGCCACCATTGGATTTTCAAGTGCACCTACTTCCTATGGTGATATTACTATTGTACCGGTTAACTTTAAGCACCCTGTTACAAAAACAGGAGGTGGTGGTGAAGCCTTATCATATTACTGGCGTGTAAAGTCGAATAATTTCTCAGGTTTTAATGGAAAAGTAACACATAGTTTTGTTTATGCTGATGCAAATGTAGGATCAGATAATGAAGGGAATTATTTGCCGGCACGTTATGATGCTTCTTCCTTTGGCTGGGATATAGGTGATAAAACTAACATTGACAGAACAACAAATACTATTAATGATTGGGTTACTTCAGTTAATTCTATAGATGGTGATTATACCTGTGGTTCTAATCCAGCATTCGTTACTCCTGAAAAATACTACAGTATAAAATCAGGCTTATGGAGCGATAAAAATAATTGGTCAACAGAAAGTAATACTGGTTCAAAAGCTGCTAAAGCTCCAGATGTAGGTGATATTGTAATAATTGGTAGTGGCCATATTATTTCAATGGAGAGATATGATAATACCGCCAATAGGGATCCACATTATTGTGCAAGTTTACAAATAGAAGCTGGTGGGGTTTTAGATGTAACCTATAATCCGGGCAGTGATTTTGGAATGGTAGTTTCTCATCCTAATGGTAATGGTAAAATAAGAATCTCTGTTAATGATTATAGTGGAAGTGTTTTTGAATTTCCAGGAGGTGATTTTTCAGATTTTAATGCTAATCTTGGAACAACAGAGTTATATACAAACAATGCAACGTCAGGAAGAACCTATTGGTTACCTGATGGAGTAGAGGAATATGGTAATTTAATGATTACACCTCTAGGTGGATCTAATATAATATTCCCAAATAATGATGTAACTATATTTGGGGATTTAACTGCAGATGGTCAAAGTTCGCAGTCGTGGTATTGTCCAACATGGGATAGTGATTATCCTTCTAGTTTTACCAATAGAACACGTCAAGCAAAAACAATTACAATAAAGGGAGACTTTAATCTAATTGGGGGTGCATTAATTTATTATGGAAACAGAAATTGGGCTCAGGATTTCGTTGTTGATGGAGATTTAATAGTTTCAGAAAATGCAGGTATTGGTGTGTTCAGATATGCATATAATCAGAGCATAACTATTGGAGGTAGCTTAATTAATAATTCAAGAGTTCCAGGAGGTGCTCCTAATGAAGATAGAGGTTGTAATTTTGAAGATATACCGTTAATTTTTAAAGGAGATAGTAATTCAAAAATTACACAATCATCAGGAGTAACATATACAACGTATACATATATTGAAACCATAAAAGTTAATAAAGGTTCTTCGCAGGCTACAACATTAACAATGGATATTACAGGTACTGTTAATTATGCATCTAATGAATGGTTAACATTGGTAAATGGAACATTTATATATAATAGAAACAGAGATGTAGATGTAAATACCAATAATAGTTTTACCATACCGGTAACTGCTGGACTTACCATTAATACAGCAAATAGTGTTAATTTATGTGGTGGAAATAATAATGACAATGACGTGTTTTTGAATGGTAAATTAACTGTGATAAATGGTTCATTGAATATTGGTAATGGTACAAACAACAATAATAACGATATTGAATATTCAGGAGCAGGTCATTCTGAGATAGATATACAAGGTGGTAGTTTGTTTGTAAACGGACAGGTTCGTCGTAATCCGGCATCTTCTGCAGGTATATTAAAATACAACCAAAGTGGAGGTGATGTTATTATAAATGGTAGAAGTAGCTTGCCAACTAATGCCAAGTTTGAGGTGCTAAATGCAGGTAGCCAATTTAATATGTCTAACGGTACATTAACTATAGTAAGAGGGGGAGGTACTACTTATGGAGACTTATATCTACGACCAGAGAATTCAACTATAACAGGAGGTGAAATTATTTTTGATAATTCAGGAGTTGGAACTCAGAATTATCTGTTAGATGCAAATGTTCCGCTAAATAATTTAACTGTAAGAGGTAATGGTAATAATGCAACCGTAAAATTGTTATTAAGTCCATTAACATTAAATGGAAATCTTACATTATCTAATGCCAATAGTATTTTAGATTCAAATTCAGATTTTGATGTTGCATTAACAATAAATGGAGATTTTAATAATAATGGAGTTTATAACTATTACGAAAATACAACAACATTTTCAGGAGGAACTCAGCAGATAACAGGAAGCTCAGATGTTTATTTTTATAATTTAATAGTTAATCCATTAACTAGTTTAACATTAAATAAGGATGTAACAATTTATAATAACCTTACATTAAACAGTGGTACTTTAGTAGCAGGTTCAAATACCATAAATGCAAAAGGCGATGTTAATAATCAAGCCAATTACACCTCATCAGGAGATGGATTAGTATTAAATGGGAGTAGTATACAAACTTTAGCAGGAACTGGTACATTTGCCCGTGTAGAGCTGACTAATGGTTATGGAGCAGAACTTGCCAATGATATTACAATAAATGGGGACTTGGTTCTTACTAACGGAGTACTTAATATTAAGAATCATTTACTAACATTAGAAGAGAGTGCTTCGTTGGAAGGTAGTTTTGGTATTGGTAATATGATTACTACCAATGGAGTGTATAGTAACAAGGGAGTTAAAAAAGTTATTTCTTCCGGAGATACACCTGCATTTACTTTCCCAATTGGTGTAAATGGTAAATATACCCCTGTACTGATTGATTTATCAGCAAGTGATAATGCAGCATCTGTTCAAGTACATCCAGTAAATTATAAGCATCCTGCTAATATAGATGGAACACATGTATTAGATTATTTTTGGGCAGTTGAAAGTGAGGGACTAAGTAATGCTAGTGGAACTTTGGGTTTTACTTATGTAGAAGAAGATATTCAAGGAGATGAATCTGAATATTATGCAGCACGTTTATTGGTTCCTGGTACTAGCTGGACAAAAAATAACACAGTAGATGAAGATAATAATCTTATTTCTTTTACTGTTTCAGGTAATAACATTAGTGGTGAGTACACTGCAGGAAAAGATACTTCATTCCCAGATAATGTACCAGAATTTACAAGTATCTCAAATGGAGACTGGTCTAATAAAAATATATGGACTCAAACAGGAGGAGATGCTTATTCGCTATCCGGAGCTCCGGATGGATTTATTGTGGTAATAAATCATGAGGTTTCTTTAGATGGTAATTATGCACAAGCTTATCGAACAACAATTTCAGCTGGGGCTAAATTGAAGATTGATGATTTGACTTATGGCCATAATTTAGGTGCAGTTTCAGGATCTGGTACGCTTTATCTTGAGCAAGGAAATCTTCCGGAAGGTAACTATAATGCATTTTTAGGTTGTTCAAATAATTCAACATTAGAGTTTGGTGGATCGGGAGATTATAATATTCTTTCGGACTTATTTAATAATGCTGCTAATTTGTTATTTTCAGGTACTGGAACTAGAACCTTGCCTGATGCAGATTTATCAATTTGTAAACAATTGGTAATTGATGGGCCGGTTTTAGATAACAGTTTATTTAACAGAACAATATATGTAAATGGTAGTTTTACCAGAGTATCCGGATCATTTAATAGTGGTTCGGGAGAATCCGCAACGGTTTCATTTACGGGTGATATAGAACAATTTATTGGTGGTTTTACGGGTTACAACAATGCATTAAATAATTTAGAAATTAATAATAGTGCTGGATTAACATTGAATGACGATATTGAGGTTAAAGGTGAGTTATTATTAACAAAAGGATTAATTAACACATCTTCTACAGAAACCTTAACAATAACAAACACATCAATGGACTGTGTTACACCAGCATCGGGTAAAACAAATTCGTATGTGAACGGACCGTTGACCAAGAAAATGAATCAAAGTGACTCTTTTACATTTCCGATTGGTATTGATGGAGAGTTAGGAAGTAGTTTGAGGATATCAGCTGTACAAACAGGAACTAAACTTTGGACTGCAGAATATAAACGACCCAATGATACCTATACTAATTTTTCATTTCCTCTTACAGCTATTAATAGCCATGAATACTGGACCGTATCAACTCCGGGCGGAGGTCAAGCTAATGTTCAATTAGGCTGGAATGTTGGAAGCGATATAACACCAGCTATGACAGAACATGGATTAACAGATATTAGAGTTGTAAATTATGATGGGGCAAACTGGCAAGAGGTTGATTCCAATGCAGGCGGAAGTGATACTAATGGACAGGTAATAACTAAAGATAGAGTTTCTGTTTCTGATACAGGATCAAATTTTACAACTGCTACTGTGAATACAAATAAACCTAAAGTTCGTTTTAATCCAGATGGTCCAATATGTGATTTGTCAACAGGTATTAAGGTTGAGTTAACATCTACAGTTCCAACTGCTGCAGACTATGAATTATCATATTCAATAGATGGAGTTGAACAAACAGCTGTAACAGTAACCGGATTTCCATATTATTTATCAACTCCATCTGTTGGGGTTTATAAACTATCAGGATTTAAATATGATAATAAAATTAGAAATGGAGTATTTGATGTAACTACGGTAGAGGTGTTTCCATCACCAACAACTGCAGATGCCGGTGAAAATCAGTCATTGCAAGGATTAACTCAAACAACTTTAGCTGGAAATACAGCAAGTGTTGGAACAGGAGTATGGAGTATTGTAAGTGGTACTGGAGGTTCATTTGTTGATCCAACCAATCCGGTTACTATATTTAACGGAACAGCAGGATCATCATATGTATTGAGTTGGACCATTACAAATGGAGATTGTCAGTCTGTCGATCAGGTTAATGTAGCATTTCCTTTAGTACCATCTCATGTTTGGTTGGGTAGCACAAATAATTGGTTTGATCCAGACAACTGGTCGGATGGAATTATTCCTAATGAAACAGTAGATGTTACGCTCAAAGCAGTGGTTGCTCCCAAAGTTGATGCAGTTATAAACAATACAGCAGAAGCAAAAATTAAAAATTTAACCATTGAATCAGGAGCATCATTAACACTATCAGAAGGAGCTCGATTCACAGTTAGTGGCAATTTAACTACAAATAACAATTTAGTTATTGAAAATTCAGTAGCCAATCCAACGTCTGTTATCACTTTGGGATCAGTAACAGGAGAGGTTACTTATAAGTGGAAAGATTTTACTCTTTTAAATTGGTGGCAAATTGCCTTACCAGTTTCAGGAGTTACACAATCAGAATTTGAAACTTCATTTGGTAGTGGAAGATATGCTGTTAATAGATATGTTGGTAAAGCTGTTACATCAAATGGTTGGGAAAGAGTAGCTGGTTTTGCAAATGTTTATAGCGACTCATATAATTTTGATCAAGTTAACCAAGAACTCGAAGGTTATTCGTTATATACTGCAAATGCAGGTGTTTTAACCTACTCAGGTGTATTGAATAATAGCTCTGATTATACAATGTTAAATATGGATGCTCGATGGCATTTAGTTGCAAACCCATATCCTAGTTATATTAATGTTGAAGATGTTGGATTTGATTTAGGTGGTTTTCTTAAAACAATTTATATAAGAAAAGGCGATAATGAGGTAAGTACGTATAATGTATTAAATGGTCAAGGATTACTAGAAGGGTCTAAATACATAGCACCAGGGCAAAGTATGTGGTTACGTACATATAAACCAACAAATAATGATGTTATTTCAATAACAAGCTCAACACGAACTCACCTAAATGGTGGATATGGATTAAAGAGTTCATCAAACCCTTCGGATGATGTACTTATATTAAAATTGAAATCAGTTACTAATGAAGATGAAACAATTATAGTATTTAATAGTAATGGATCTCGATTTGTAACGGATTATGATTCTGAAAAATTGATGAATGGAGGAAAAAATGTGAATATTTATTCGTTAAAAGAAGAGAAGAATATTGCAATTAATTCCTATACTGACTTGTTATATAGTGATAGTATTCCTTTGGGTTATGCCGCAGCTTCTGGAGGGTTAAGTGAATTTACTTTTAAAGCAACTAATATTAATGGATTTATGCCAGATGTTGATGTTTACCTGATAGATAAAGGTGATAAAACAAATATTATTACAGTTGATTTAAGAGAAAAACCAACGTATACTTTTACACCATTAGTTGCACAATCAAATGATAGATTTGAATTAAAGTTTGTACCATCTGTTACAACAGATATTAAAGATGATAAAACTGTTGTGTCAAGTCAAAATGTTAATATTTATGCGGTGAAACAGGTTGCAACAGTTAAAGTGTCAGAAGAAGTGTTACAAAGCACAGATAGAATCATTTATATCTATAATGTATCTGGTCAGTTGGTGAAGACTGTTGAATTAAATAAATCAGAAACAACATTTAATTTACCACGTGCGAATACCGTTTATATTATCAGTGTAAATGTTGATGGTGTATTATACCAACAAAAAGTAGTGTCGCAGAACTAGAAAATATAAAGTTTTGAATAAAAGAAATCCGGTAGCTTTCTGTTACCGGATTTTTTGTTTATTATTATTTGTGTCCAGTAAACTTTTTAAAATTCGCTATCTGAGTGTTTTAATATAAGGTTTGATTCATGTTACTCTTGAAGTGGGCTTGTTTCTCCGCCTCTGATAAAAAGCGTTAAAAAAATCGAAGTGTGCAGCGTAAAAATCAAAGTGAGTTCTTTGATTTTAGCGAAATAATTTGATTTTTAGTAATTTTATCAGCAGTGGTGGCAACTTTTGTTTACCTTTCTTTGCTACAGAAGAAAAGTAAAAGCCCGTCGGCTAGAGACAAAAAAGTGATGTTTCTATTAAAGAATAGTTTTACAAGGCAATAGTGTTTATAAATGTGTTTATTGAAATGTAAATGTATCCTTGCTTAATGTCAGAATTGCATTGTAACCATATTCGAAATTTGTTTTGAAGTATTTTCAATGTGAATCAGCTGGATTAGTATATGGCAAATTAAAGTCAATTTAGAACATAAGAGGTGCGGGTTAGTAGGCAATGATGTTGAAGATCATTAAAATGCCTTTGTAAAGTATTTGCTCGGTTTTAGTGATGATAAGACTAAAACTTATAGTTTACGCCAACTATAACTCCAATAGAGTATGGTTTGTACTCATAATTAGAGGAACTGGTTATCGAGTTAATAAAATACTTAAAACGAGGTTCCAGATTAAAATCAAAAGAAGAATTAATAGGTGTACGTAATCCGAAACCAAAACTGGCACTGTAACTAACCGTATTAATACCTTCCATCATTCCTATCTTATTTTTTGTGTTGTTGCTAATATTATAAGCATTGTTACCTACCAATAAATTAGTACTTACTCCTCCGTTTAGCGATAGTGCGATTCCTTTATTTATAATGTCGTATTTTAAGATAAAAGGTATTTCAATATACTCTAATTCTTGCTGAATATCTACATCTGAATTACCTGAGAAAGCCATGTTTGAAATAGTTCTACTGGCTCCAAAATTAGTTAGTGGAGCAGCGTCAAACATTTCTGAAGAAGATCTTTTAGGTACTATATTCCCCATTGAATTTTGGTAATTATTAGATGAAGGTGTCGGTTGTATGTTGTCTTCAAGCAGACCAAAAGCCATTGAATTATTAGGTGTATAAGACGAATTACTAAACTTTTGTCCCACTTGGGCATATAGTAGTCCGGTTTCTATTCTAAGACGTTTATTAGTCTTAAAATTAACATTTACACCTCCTGTTAGTTTAGTAATACCACTTTCGTTCTTTGCACTGTTATTATCTGCATCTCTATAGGAATATGATGGTGCAATTTGGCCACCTACAGATATTGCTGTAAAAAGTACCTTTTTAATCTTTTCTTCTTCTCCGGAATCTCCAAATATAATATCAGTCATACGTTTGTTATCCATATTACTATTTTGCAAAAAGAATACAGTAGACGGATCAATCGTTTCGGTTTTGGCAATACCATCTTTATTTTTTAGAAATGTCAATGCAACTTCTTTATTGTTTTTAGAAATGTTATTGGTAGTTAATATATTAGTGAATTTTGATTTGTTACTTTTTAGATGAGTTTTAGTATCAATGTTTTTTGAGGAATGTAAACTTTTACCAATGGGTAATTCTTGAACATGTAAATTTTCAATTTGCTTATCATCTTTATTTGTAGATGTTGTATTGTTTGCTGTTGTTGTTGCGGTTTCTTTGTTTTCGCTTTTAAATATAATTTGACCAGAATCAGATTGTAAAGATGAAAGATGTTGAGGTGTTTCCAACTTTCTGGTATTAAATATTATTCCAGCCAAAATTATAACACCGATGAATGCTGCTGCTGCTGAGCCTTTCCATAATAGCAGTACTATTTTTTGCTTGCGCTTACTTTTTATTTCTGCATTAATAGCATCCCATACATGAGTAGGAGGTGTTGCTGAGTAGTCAGACAAGCCTTCCCTAAATAATCGATCTATGTTGTTTTCCTTGCTCATGCTATTATTGAATCATTTTTTTTTATGGATAATCTATCCTTTAAAATTTTTCGTGCTCTTGATAAATTAGATTTAGATGTACCAACAGATATTCCCAAAATATCTGAAATTTCCTGATGTGAATATCCTTCTAATGCATAAAGGTTAAATACCAATTTGTATTTAGGAGGCAGCTCCTCAATAAACGATAGTAATTCTTTCTTATTCACAATTTCTATATGCTCATTGATGTCAGGAGTATCTTTTGCAATATCTTCAATAGAATCAACAAAGTATACCGGATTTTTTTTCCTAAAGGTTGCGATAATTGTATTAACAACAATCCTTCTCATCCATCCTTCAAATGAACCTTCAAATCTGTATTTTTTTATGTTAGTAAATATTTTTATAAACGATTCCTGAAGATGGTCTTCTGCCTCAGTTTTGTCTTTGCAATATTGCAAACAAACCCCATAAAGCCAGGGCGAAAAACAATCATATAATTGTTTTTGAGCCTTGCCATTGTTCTTTTGGCATTTTTTTATTATTTCTTCAAGATTTTTCACGCAAAAAATTCTACTACCTAAACTATGTAAATCATAAATTATGTATGTTTTTTATTCTTCTAAATTAAAGATTTACAATCTTATGTCAAATTTAGGAAGTATCAATCTGTTCTAATGATGTTATATAAGTTAAGAGGTTGCGTAGATGAAGAAAAAATTGATCTATTGATTAATTCTTGTATGTGAAAAGAGGCCTTGATAAAGTGTAGGTTGAAAATAATACAATAAAAAATGCCAGCTAAAAACTGGCATTACTTGATAATATTAATGAATTTTCTTCATTTTGTCCATTTCTCTTTTGGCATCCTTGAGTTTTAAGGATTCTCTTTTGTCATGACTTTTCTTTCCTTTTGCCAGGGCAATTTCAACTTTAGCCCATCCACGGTCATTAAGAAAAACTTTTAAAGGAATAATGGTTAAACCAGACTCTTTAGTTTTTCTGTCTAATTTCTGAAGTTCTTTTTTTTGTAATAACAACTTGCGCTCTCTAAGTGGCATATGGTTATTATAGGTTCCAAAAAAGTACTCAGCAATATTAAAACCTTTAATCCAAAGCTCATTTCTAACAAAATAGCAATAAGCTTCAACTAAACTTGCTTTACCAAGTCTTAAGGATTTTATTTCTGTACCGGATAACTGTATTCCAGCAACAAACTTTTCAAGGATTTCGTAATCAAAGAAAGCTTTTTTATTTCGTATGTTAATTTTATTCTGTGCCATAATTTCACAATCAAATCCCACTAAAACGGATAAACATTACCCATAACAAATAAGGAAGAAACAAAATTAGCAAAGTAATAATAATTGTAAGAACAATTCTGAAATCTTTACTCTCAAAATTTCCAATATGTTTTGTGGCGTGCCAAACTAAAAACGCGGTATATAAACCCGCAATCTGTAAAAAATAAAATTGTGGTATTAATAGTGTTGTAATTCTAAGTAATAACATAACAACCATAGAATAAGCGACAGTTTTAATCGCTATATCTTTTACATGTGCCGATTTTTGAGTTTTTGCAAATTGTGGGATTATTTTAGTTAATATAAAATAAGTAATGATTAGGGTTAAAAAGAAAGCCGTGAATTGTCCTATTGCATTTTTTAAAGCAAAGGTAAAGTCCGGGTTCTGATGAGCCATAATGGCATTTATAAAACTTATTAGTGTAATAATAGCCAGATACGGCAGAGCAAATTCACTTAAAATCCTATTAAAATCACTTTTCTCAGAATGAATGACTTCCCACTCACTTTGAGGACTGATAATTAAGTTTTTTGTTCTTATAAAGATGTTTTTATATCTAGTGATCAGACTTTGCTGTTGATTTTTAGAATCCATAAATACTTTATTAAATGTGCTGTGAGTTAGTTTTGAAGCTATTTTAATTAGTTTTGTGGTGTCAAAAATATAAAAAATCAATAGAATTAAAGTTTGAGTACTTTAAAATGATGTTAACAACATAAACTAATGGAAAAAATGTCAACATATAATCTGGTCGTTGTATTAGGTCCTACAGCAAGTGGTAAAACAACATTAGCAACAAAAATTGCACATAATATTGATGGGGAAATTATAAGTGCAGATTCTCGTCAGGTATATAGAAATATGGATCTGGGAACTGGTAAAGATTTAGAGGATTATATTGTTGATGGAACACCAATTCCATATCATTTAATAGACATAGTGGATGCAGGTTATAAATACAATGTTTACGAGTATCAAACTGATTTTTTTAAGGCTTTTGAAGATATTAATAGTAGAGGTAAATTTCCTGTTATGTGTGGTGGCACAGGAATGTATATTGAAGCTGTGCTAAGTCATTTTAAAATGGTTCATGTGCCTTCAAATCCTGAATTAAGAAAGAGTTTGGAAGGTAAATCTCTTGTAGAACTCTCTCAAATATTATCAACATTTAAAAAACTGCATAATACAACAGATGTTGATACCGTAAAAAGAGCCATTAGGAGCATTGAGATTGAAACATACTATCAAGCAAATCCAACTATTGAAGTAGAGCTTCCTAAATTAAATCCATTGATTATTGGTGTGGAGATTGACCGGGATTGGAGAAGAGAGAAAATTACCCGAAGATTAAAATCCAGGTTAGATGAGGGAATGATTGATGAGGTTAAATCTATTTTGGATAGTGGCGTTCATCCTGACGATTTAATATATTATGGATTGGAATATAAGTATCTCACCCTACATGCAATAGGCAAGTTGTCGTATAACGAGATGTTTGAGAAACTAAATATTGCGATACATCAGTTTGCAAAAAGGCAAATGACCTGGTTTAGAAAGATGGAAAGAAGTGGGTTTAATATTCATTGGAGGAATGCAAAAGATCCGGAAGAAGAAAGAGTTCGTGAAATAATGAATTTACTGTCAAAAGATTAGGGTTGTAATGCTTCTAGTAATCATTGAATAAATTTTTCAGGGTAATTTACAACTGTTTCTTCAATGAAGAATTGTGTATGAATAATGCATAAAATATACGTAATTAGTAAATAGTCATGTAAATTTGTTCGTTTATCAATGATTATGATACTTTGGTAAGGAATTCGAAAAAAAAGCCCTTCTAAAAAAAACATATTAACACTTTCGTCGTAATTATATTATCTGACAAAAATTATGAAAAGTTATTAGGCTAAAAACATTTCAATGGATAATATAGAGTTGTATATTTACAGAATTTCAAAACTGGCTAATAGAAATAAAGAGTTGAATCGGGAGATGAATGAGATTGTAAGCAGATACAATTTTATTCAGAAGCAGAATGATAAGTACCTGAACTTGTTATCTAATTTTTCCTTTGAAGAAGAAGAGAAAAAAGTTGCACCCAAGCAAAAAATTAGACGATTTACAAGAGCATCTCTATTATATGCTTCCGTTGAAGGTTTTCATAAGTTAAGTGGTCATCCAAAAGCTGAGTTGTTAATGGATAAATTGGATGAGCTCCAATTACGAATGGGTGATATTGCTAAAAAGTACGATATAGTTAAGATAAAAACTGTTGGTGATGTATTTATTTATGGAGGTGGAATGTTGGAAGAAAACAGAACCAATCCAATAGATGTAATATTAGCTGCACAGGAAATGCAACAAGCTGCTATTGAAATTAATGGAGGAGAAGGGGGAACTGCATTTTGGGAGCTTAGTATTGGTATTCATACAGGTCCGGTTTTAGCTGAACCAACCGGAAAAAAGTCTGCTCCATTCAGGTTGGCCGGTGATTCAGTAAACTTTACAAGTCGTTTGGGTAAAGCGTGCAAAGCTGGTTCTATCAATATTTCAGCTATGACTTATGAGTTAGTAAAGGAATTCTTTGACTGTACTTCATCAGGGCAGATGCCGGTAAAATATAAAGGTATAATGGAATCCTTTTATGTAGATGGCGTGCTACCAGAGTTAATTCAAGAAGGAACTAAAAGACAAATCAGTAAAGATTTTCAAGTTAAATACTCACTTATTCAATTTTTAGATATTCAGGAAGAGGTATTGGATATGTTGGAGCAAAACCTTCCGGATCACTTGTTTTATCACAACATTAAACATACTATTGATGTTGTTACAGAAGTGGAATTAATTGGTTGGGCTGAAGGTTTAACAGAAGAAGAAATTTTATTATTGAAATTAGCCGGATTATTTCACGATGCAGGCCATGTGATTAGTTACGATGATCATGAATTTCATGGTACAGTGTTAGCACGTAAAATGTTAAAGAAATATCATTATCATCCAGATATACTAGACCGTGTTTGTAGTTTAATTATGGCAACTCAATTTCCACCAGAACCTAAAAATACTCTTGAAAAGGTAATATGCGATTCTGATTTGGATTATTTAGGGAGGGCAGATTTTATTCCTGTATCAAATATGTTGTACGAAGAACTTAAGGTACGTAATATGATTGGTTCATATACTGAGTGGAATATTAAGCAGCTTACCTTTATTCGTAAACATCAATACTTTACAGATACTGCACAAAATCTGAGGGAAGTAAATAAAAATAAACAAATTGAAAGACTGGAGAAACTGCTGTCTGTAGAGGCTAACGAAGAGGAATAGTATAATTCAATGCAATGTTTTTAAGTTTTTTGTTTGATTCTAAATAAGCTCTCATTTATGCAATGAGAACAAACACTTGCTTTTTTTCATGGATTTAATATATTTGGTATCTTACACTGAAATATTAAAGTATAGAATGATGAAAAGAGTTTTATTGTGTCTTCTTGGTGGTTTGTTAATGGTTACTTCATGTAAACAATCATCAAAAAAAACTAATGTTTATGAACCTTCAATTCCTAATGTGAAAGAAAAAGTTGAAGAGTTTATCCCGATAGAATTAAAAACAGATCTCTCAAAATTAAGTAAAAAAGAAAGAGCTATGCTTCCAATTTTATTTGAAGCGGGTAAAATTATGGATGATTTGTTTTGGAAACAAGCATGGGGGGATAAAGATGCATTATTAGGACAAATGCAAGATGAATATCTTAAACAGTTTGTAAAGATTAATTATGGACCATGGGAAAGACTTAATAACAACACTTCTTTTATTAAAGGAATAGGTGCTAAACCATTGGGTGCAAATTTTTATCCTCAGGACATTACAAAAGAAGAATTTGAAAGTATTCAGAATTCTGATAAAAACAGCTTATATACCCTCATTAAAAGAGATAAAACCACAAGGAAACTTAGTGTAGTGCCATATCATGAAGCCTATAATGAAGAACTTACCAAAGTTTCTGTTTTACTTAAGAAAGCTGCTGAATTAGCTGAAGATAATGGTTTGAAAGATTACTTGTTAAAAAGATCAGAAGCTTTATTAACTGACGAATATTTTGAAAGTGATTTGGCCTGGATGAGTATGAAAAATAATACCATTGACTTTGTTGTTGGGCCAATAGAAAATTACGAAGATGCACTTTATGGTGCAAAAGCAGCTTTTGAGGCATTCATTTTAATTAAGGATAAAGAATGGTCAGGTAAGTTAGCACATTATGCAACTTTATTACCTCAATTACAAGAGTCGTTGCCAGTAGATCAGGCATATAAAAGTGAAGTTCCGGGTAGTGATTCGGATTTAGGTGCTTATGATGTTGTATTTTATGGTGGAGATTGCAATGCCGGAAGTAAAACAATTGCAATAAACTTACCCAATGATCCTAAGGTACATATAGAAAAGGGAAGTAGAAAGCTTCAGTTAAAAAATAGCATGAAAGCTAAATTTGATAAAATTTTAGTTCCTATTAGTAAGTTGTTAATTGATGAAGAACAACAGGGAAATGTTTCATTTGATGCTTTTTTTGAGAATACAATGTTTCATGAAGTGGCTCATGGTTTGGGTATTAAAAATACATTAAATGGAAAGGGTACAGTTAGAGAAGCATTAAAAGAAACAGCTTCAGCAATGGAAGAGGGGAAAGCTGATATTCTTGGTTTATATATGGTTGATATGTTGACAAAAATGAATGAACTGGGAGATGATCAGGTTCTGATGGATAACTATGTAACCTTTATGGCCGGATTATTCAGATCAATACGTTTTGGTGCATCAAGTTCTCATGGTAAAGCAAATATGATCAGGTTTAATTATTTTAATGAAAAAGGAGCTTTCACTAAAAATATGGAAACAGGAAAGTATCGTGTGGACTTTGATAAAATGCATCAGGCAATGATTGATCTTTCAAAAGAGATATTGGTAATGCAAGGAAACGGAGATTATGAAAAGGCTCAGGAATGGATTAAAGAAAAAGGTTTTATTACTCCTGAGTTACAAAAAGATTTAGATAGAATTGCAGAAGCTGGTATACCTCGTGATATTGTATTTAAACAAGGTCCGAAAGTTTTGGGTTTATAATTACAGAATATATTGAAAATGAAAAAGGCTTCCCGAATCAGGAAGCCTTTTTTTATTTAAAATTTAAAGTAAATTCTATTATTTCAGGTCTGTTTCCCAGTCTAACCGGAGGCCCCCAGGTACCATACCCATTACTAACATAAAAGTGAGAATCACCTTTCTTTTTGTATCCGCTACTCACCTCAAATATTTTTTCAGTAATATAATTAAATGGCCACAACTGTCCGTGATGTGTGTGTCCGCTGATCTGTAAATCAACACCAGCGCTTTCAACCAAATCTAAATGATATGGCTGATGATCCAGCATGATGATAGGTTTTGCTTGGTCTAATTGGGACGTTAATTCACTAGGTGTTTTTCGTGGAATACCGGTAAATGATGTTTTATCCCGATCTTCTCTTCCTGAAATATAAAAACTGTTATTTACCAATAAAGAGCTGTCTCTTAATATTTCAATTCCATGTTCCTCCAAATATTTAACTGCTTCCTCTGCTCCTCCAATATACTCATGGTTTCCGGTGATTCCATATACTCCCAAAGGAGCTTTAAGACTCAAAAGGTTTTGACCCAGGTTCTGTTCTATTACAGGCTTTACATCTTCATCAACAATATCTCCGGCAAATAGGATAATATCTGGTTTTAGTGAATTGATCGTATTTACAAGTTTGCCCGTTTTTCTCGGACCAATTATTGTTCCAAGATGTATATCAGAAACAGCAACAACTTTTAAAGATTTAAATGCTCCAGCATCTTTATTTATATCAATTGTTTTTCTCGTAATCTTAGGAGTCCAGGCATTTATATGTCCAATAACTACAGTTATTATAACCAAGGCAATTGTTGCATAGGTTGTAATGAGTTTGGTGTGCGAATAGTTTTCCATCCACTTCATGGGTAAAAAATCAAATAAATGATTACTCCATCTAATAAGATCCAAAGAAAATATTGCAATGAAAAAGTATAGCATCCCTGCAAACCAAAAAGCTCCTGTCCAATGAAAAAAGTGGGCGACAGGAGAGTACCATACCTTTTCTAAAAATCTACCTAAAGGGTAGGAAACAAATAGTAAGATCATGATCACCCTTAACCAAAATAACATATGAGGTAGAGCTTCAATACCTTGTGCTGCTCTTTTGTATATGTAAAAGTTTACCAGCGCATGTATACCTAGAATTATTGAGAAAAATACAATCATTCTTAATTTTATCATAATTATTTATTTTTTACAACATTAAGGTAAAGATATTGTTTAGTGGGGTTTAACTATAGGGTTAATAATCTGAGGTGGGTATTAAATTGATTGAAATGTGTTTTTCTTTTTGTAAAGTGATGCTTACTGTTTTTCAATAAATATTCGTCTAAAGAGTTTAATAGCCCAATGTCTTTCTTGTTTGTGATGTTTTTTTAACCATAAAGTCAGGTTGTAAATTAATATCTCGGAGTTATATTCTCTTTGATTTATTCCAGCTTTTAATGTGCTTGTAATTTCTTCTTGTGTTAATTGACGTGGAGGTCGTTTAAAGCGCTCTTTATATATAGCTGGCGACAATATATCAAAAAGCTCCCGATCAATGTTTCGTGGTTTTGGAATTGGGTAGGTCAGTTGCAGATTTATCATTATTTCAGCATTGCAATCGTAAAGGGGCTTTTGCTTTGATAAAATTTCAAGAAAAGTAACAATAGAAGCAAAAACATCAATAGATTCGTTAAATAATTCCACTTTTTTTAAAATCTGCTCAGGAGGCGAGTAGATCATGGAAAAGCCTTTGTATTCTTTTGTTAAAGATGGTTTTAATGAAATTGCTCTTTCATAATCTATTATTGTAATATGATTAGGATTCCATGTGTTGATTTTTTCTCCGGGTTTATGTTTTATTAATAAGTTTGATGGTTTTATATCGGTATGTAAAATATTTACGGAATGTAATTTATGGAGCTGACTTAATACCTGAATTAAGCATTGAATCACAAACTCTTTAGATAACTGGGAGAATTTAATAGGACTACTTATACCAAATATATTTCCATTTGATTGATATAATTATTATCTTTATAGTATGCCAAAACAAGCAGAAATAAATATAAAAGAGGACATTAAATATTTGAGAAACCTTCGAAAAAAGGAAAATAACCATAGGTTAAAAACTCGTATTCAGAGTCTAATACTCACCAAGGAAGAAAAGTTTAAACGTCGAATAGATTTAGCTAACCACTTAGGAGTAGGAATTGCCAGTCTGGATAGGTGGACAAGAGTTTACAAAGAGTCAGGACTTGAAGCTATGCTAAGTATCTCAAATGGAGGAGCCAGAAGAAGTAGCGTTCCCAAAGATGTCCATGACGGCTTGGCAAAAAAAGTATACGATTCAGACAATCCACTTTTGGGTTACTGGGATGCTGTCGTATGGGTCAAAGAAAACTACGGTATTGAATTAAAATACAATACATTAAGAACATACTTAATCCGTCACTTCAAAACCAAATTGAAAGAACCCCGAAAATCACATTACAAAAAAGATGAACAGGCCATACAGGCCTTTAAAAAAACTACCTAATCTTTTAACCAACATTAGAATCAGTCTAATTAAAGATAAGTATGATAGTGTGAATTTATACTTTCAGGATGAAAGTAGATTTGGATTAATGACGCACACAGGCAGGTGTTTAACAGCAAAGGGAGTTAAGCCAATTGTTCGTTATCAACATGCCTTTAAAAACACTTACTTATATGGTAGTTTCTCCCCTATAGACGGTGATGCTTTTGTTTATGAAATAGAAGGAACCACAAGCGAAATATTTTACAAATATTTGGTTGAATTCTCAAAACATAAACCTAAAGAACTCAAGGTCATCATTATTGACAATGCAGGATTCCACTCTTTACAGCAATATGATATTCCTGAAAATATAAAACTAATACGCATACCACCATACAGTCCCGAACTTAATCCATCTGAAAAGATATGGCATTACATAAAACAAAAATTTAAAAACAAAGTGTTTGAAAAACTATCAAATGTCAAAAAATGGTTACATGACTTTGTCCAGAATGAATTAAAACCAGAAACAATAATGTCAATCACTCATAATGAATTATACAATGATGCCTTTGTCAATCATCTTGTAATTTAATTGGTATTAGTACTGATTTAAAATCAGTTCCTTCAATAAAATTTCTGACAATATAATGTTTATTATTTGTACACAAATATCTTGATTTAACAAAGCAGTTGTTTTCGATGTGGTTAATTTGTTCAAGAATGCTTAGTGTATGGGAAGTAGGAGCAGAGTTAAGTTCTTTTATAACAACCTTTTTGTTGTTTTGGGTGTCAAGGCCTTGGTAAGTTATGCCAAATTTATTTTTGGTTAATGTTCTTTCAACTTTATAGTCTAGAATTCTATTAGCCTTGGACATGGTTTTGATTATCATATTTCAAAAAATTACTTTAAAAGTAATATCATGTGAAGATATCCTTTTAAAGTAATTTGATTTGCTGTTTTATATTTTTATTTTAAGTATTTGTCTAGCCATCTAAAAAATTCACGATGCCATAAAATACCATTTTGAGGACTTAATACCCAGTGGCATTCTTCTGGGAAATATAGAAAACGTGCAGGAATACCTCGCATAATAGCAGTGTTAAATGCACCCATACCTTGAGTATAAGGAATTCTAAAATCTTTTTCTCCGTGTATTACTAAAATTGGAGTGTCCCAGTTTTTAACGAATTTGTGAGGAGAGTTGGCAAATGATTTTTGAGCTGCCTTATTGTTTTTATCCCAATAATTACCTTTTAAATCCCAATCTACAAAAAACATTTCTTCTGTAGTAGAATACATCTGCTCAAAATTGAAGATACCGCAATGTGATACAAGAGCTTTAAAACGCTTTTGATGATGGCCAGCAATCCAGTATACTGAAAAACCACCATAACTTGCACCAATAGCTCCTAATTTTGTTTCGTCAACATATGGTTCTTTAGCAAGAGTATCTATTGCTGTAAAATAGTCTTTCATGTTTTGACCACCGTAGTCTCCGCTTATTTGTTCGTTCCATTCCTGACCAAAACCAGGTAACCCTCTACGGTTTGGTGCTACAATAATATAATCATTGGCTGCCATAAGTTGAAAGTTCCATCTTAAACTCCAAAATTGACTCACAGTACTTTGCGGTCCACCCTGACAATATAATAATGTAGGATACTTTTTATTTGGGTCAAAATTAGGAGGATAGATCACCCATGTTTGCATTTTCTTGTTGTCGGTAGTTGTAATCCATCTACTTTCAACTTTCCCCATTTCAAGTTGGGCAAGCATTTCTTTATTTTCAAAAGAAATTTCCTTATCACTTCCTGTTTTGGGATCTACTACAAAAATTTCAGTAGGAAACATCATCGAACCTTTGGTGGCAATAATCTTGTCTTGAGCTGGAATTGCCGAATAATAATTGTGTACTCCTTCTGTTATTTTGCTGATTCTTCCGTCATTTATACTTAGGTTGTAAATTTCATTTGTACCATGAAAATTGCTGATAAACCATATTTTATTGCTTTCGTTACTCCATACAAGGCTGGCTACGTTTTGATCAAAGCCAGTACTAAAGTCCTTTTTTTCTCCTTTAGCTAAGTCAAGAATAAAAAGTCTGTTTTTATCCGATTCGTAGCCATCTCTTTCCATACTCTCCCATGCCAAATATTTTCCATCAGGAGAGAATGTAGGATTTAAATCATAACCCATCATTCCTTTAGTAAGGTTTTGAGTAGTTTGATTCTGTATGTCGTATAAATATATGTCAGCATTTGTGGAGAACGCATATTCTTTACCAACAAGTTTTTTACAGCAGTATGCAAGTCTTTTTGAGTCTGTACTCCATGTAATTTGCTCAATACCTCCATATGGCCTTAATGGGCTGTCGAATCTTTCACCTTCCATAATATCAGTTCCAGATTCAATAGGTTTGTCTGTAGAAGCTATAAATACATGGCTGTAATTATCATCTTCCCATGAGTCCCAGTGACGATACATGATATCATCTTCAATTCTTGCATTGGCTAATGGAAGATCAGGGTATAAATCATGAATGTTTTCGTCGATTTTAATTTCACAAGTAAATGCAAGATGTTTTAAGTCTGGCGAATATGTATAGTTAGTAATTCCGTTTTTGAAATAAGTAACTTGTTTGCGATTATTGCCATCAATATCCATTTCCCAAAGCTGAACAGAGCCTTTTACTGCAGATAAAAAGTTGATTTTTTTGCCATCAGGTCTCCACGTTACTGATGATTCATTACTTTTTGTATTTGTAACCTGTTTTTTGACTCCATCTTTAATAGAGATTGTATAAACATCGGAATATGATTTGTTTTCTTCAATATTTGTGTATGATACCGTGTACAAAATAGTTTCTTTATCAGGAGAAACAGAAACGTTCCCTATTCTTCCTAATGTCCATAATATTTCAGGAGTAAGTCTGTTGCTTGAAAATGTTTTGCCTTGGTTGGTAAAGCCTTTTTCAACAACTGAATTTTGACACGAAGAAGCAATAATTAATATTGCTAAAATAATAGTGTATTTAAGCTTATTCATTATATAAATTTTGATGGTGTTTTTTGATGCGCCAATTTACAACCATATGTATTTATACACAAATACCACATTATGTGTAAATCATGACTTTTGTTAGGTTCTTGGCTCTTTTTTGTGGTTTAATAAAAGTTTTAACATGTTTTTTATGTTTAAATAGAGCTCAATAAAACTGTGTTGTTCTCGTTTTCAGCGATTTTCATGAAACCTTTCGACAATTATTGAGTAAATAATTACTTTATTCAATATGGTAAAATGTCGGAAAGACGAGAGTGTTCATAACTCTGTGTCATGAGAAATTAAAAAGACAATAACTTTGCATCATGACAAAAGAATTTGATTACGAAAAGTTTAAAGAAGCAGCGATACAAGGGATTCGAGAGGGTAAAGGTTTAAGTGGGGCAGATAATGTAATGCTTCCCATGATAAAGGATCTCTTAGAGAGTGCAATGAAAGCAGAACTAGACATTCATATACATGAAGAGCGCTCAAATGATAATCAGTCAAAAGTAAACCGTAAGAACGGGACCACTCCCAAGAAAATGAAGAGTGAACAAGGTTCCTTTGAGCTAAATACTCCAAGGGACCGCAATGGCACATTTACCCCCCAAATAGTTGAAAAGCAACAAACCTTTTTAGGAGATGCTTTACAAGAAAAAATTATTTCCTTGTATAGTAAAGGTATGAGCTACAAAGATATTCAGGATTATCTGGAAGACTTATACGGGACATCTATATCAAAAGGTAAAATAAGTGAGATTACAGACCGTATCATGCCTGATCTTGAGCGTTGGAAGAACAGGCAACTGGAATCTATTTATTCAATCATATGGTTGGATGCCTTACATTTTAGCGTACGAGAAGATAATGTGACTGTAAAAAAGGCTGTATATATTATTCTTGGCTATGATATGTATGGTAAGAAAGATATCCTTGGCTTGTACATTGGGCAGAAGGAGAGTGCCCGTTTTTGGTTATCAGTATTAGAAGACATACAAAGCAGAGGGGTTAATGATATACTAATTGCGTGTATGGACAATCTTTCTGGTTTTACACAAGCTATAGAGTCTATTTTTCCAATGACAGATGTTCAATTATGCATCATTCACCAGCTTAGAAATAGTTTAAAGTACGTCTCGCACAAGAATAATCAATTAGTAATTAATGGGCTCAAAAAGGTGTATCAAGCACCTAATATTGATGCAGCCGAAATTGCGATGGATGAGTTTGAGGCACAATGGAACACAAAATACCCCTTAATTATTAAATCATGGAGGACAAACTGGTTGCATTTAACCCGTTTTTTTGACTATTCAAAAGACATTAGGCGAATCATGTATACAACAAATATAATTGAAGGTTTTAATAGACAACTACGAAAATATACTAAAACAAAGGGTGCATTTTCAGGTGATAAAGCACTCTTGAAACTATTATTTATGGCCTCCAAAACAATAAGCGAAAATTGGATTTCAAAGCCTCCTTATTGGGGAGAAGTTCAACAACAATTAATAATAAAGTTTGAAGATAGATGTGGAATAAATCACTAGCTATCAATATAAAAAAGCAAAGGTAGGTTAAATATAGAATCAAACAAGAGTATATAAACAACCTCGTACCTCGGTTGCTCTTGTATGAATCTTTATTTAACCTTTAAGGCTTTTGATATTGATTCCAAAAAATAAATGAACATATAAACAAACTATGACACAGAATTTTGAACATTCCCGGAAAGACACAATAAAAACACACTAAAAAGTAATTTGATTGCGTGTGTGAAATAGATAGTATAGATAATTGAGCATAAAATTTAATGACTAACTAGGCATTTTATCTATATAGTTAGTAACTTGATATAGCATAATACCTTGTTGACTTATTTTTTACCTGACAAAAGAATAACATATGAAGTGGAATTATAAATTTAGATTCAGGACAATTACAGGACAAATTATTACTGTTAATATGTTGTTGCTTATAGTAATGGCATTGGCAATAGCTGTTCCTTGGGGAGTACTATCTTATAATGCAGAGATGAAACGTTTGGATGCTCTGGAAGAAATATTAAAATCTGATTACGATAAGCTAATAAAAAGTGAGGTAGAAACTGCATATAGTCTTATAGAAGGCGTATATAAGAAATATGAAGAAGGGGAATTTTCATTGGAGCAAGCAAAGAAATTAGCTGCTGATGTGGTAAGAGAATTATCTTATGGAGAATCAGGATATTTTTGGATCGATACACGTGACGGAACTAATGTTGTGCTTTTAGGAAGTGAGACAGAAGGAACAAACAGACTTAATTTGCAAGATACAAAAGAGAATTACCTGATAAAAAATATTATTCAAGCAGCAGTTGATGGTGGTGGTTATACTGAGTATTGGTTTACCAAAAAGGGAGAAACAGAGGCATTGCCAAAGCGAAGTTATTCCTTGTATTTTAAACCTTGGAATTGGATTGTGGGTACAGGAAACTATATTGATGATATCGCATCAAGAGTAAATGAAGAAAGAGAGAGGGAGATTAGTGAATTGCAATCGCTTTTGTGGTTGATGCTCATTATTACATTTGGAGTTTTAATCTTAGCAAGTTTAGGGACTATATTTTTTGGACGTAGTTTTTCGCGTCCGTTGGTTGTCTTATCACAAAAGACAAAAAGATTGGCCGCTGGAGATTTGGATTTGGCAATAGATAAGAATAGAGATGATGAAATAGGAACATTACAAGCTTCGTTAATTACAACATTGCAAAAACTTAAGGAAGTAATTACTGATGTTATTGATGGATCTTCTAATGTATCCAGTGCAAGTTCTCAGATGAGTAAAACGGCTGAACACATAGCTCAGGGAGCAAGTACTCAGTCTGCTTCAACAGAAGAGATTTCTTCTTCAGTTGAAGAAATGGTGGCTAATATTCAGTCAAATACTGAAAATGCCAGGATTACAGAAGAGATTAGCATCAATTCAGAAAAAAGTATGAACAAATTGCAGGAGACTATGAAAGAGAATCTTGATGCAATGAAAGAAATTAAAGAGAAAACGAATATTATTAATGAAATTGCAACTCAAACCAATTTGTTGGCATTAAATGCAGCCGTAGAAGCTGCGAGAGCCGGAGAATATGGTAGAGGATTTGCCGTAGTTGCAACTGAGGTTCGTAAATTATCTGATTATACGCAAAAGGCAGCCAGTGCTATTGATAGTTTGACTTCCCTTAGTTTAAAAACTGCTGAAGAATCCTGGAAGAATTTGGAACAATTACTACCTGAGATTAAAAATACAGTTGAAAGAATAAGAGAAATTTCATCATCAAGCAAGGAACAGGATATTGGTGCAGGACAAATTAATAATGCTGTTCAAGAATTGGTTAATGTTACTTCTCAAAATGCAGCCTCTTCAGAAGAATTAGCATCCAGTTCAGAAGAGTTATCACGTCAATCAGATCAATTGAAGGATACCATTTCTTTTTTCAAATTAAAAAAATAGCTTAAGAAATAGAGAAAATAGTAGGGTCAATTTCTTCAAGAATTGACCTTCCTTTTGAAAAGTCTTTACATGTCCATTGCCAATCTTCTATAATTCTTAATTTACCCGTATCTAATTGTTCAACTTTAGATTTGCAAATACCTGTTAGTAATTGGTTTTTAAAATTGGTGTGATGGTATTGCATGTTTATATTACCATACTTATCTATAGTGCCGTATAAATTTCCCGATTTTATTGTTCCGCCTTTATATTCGGCGGTTATAAAGCTTTTTGATTGTTTATACAGGAAAATGGTTTCTTGATTAGTGTCACCAGTTGTCGAATTGCTTTGTGTTATAAAAGCTTTGTTGTTTAGGTTTATCATTCAGTTGTTTAGGTTAAAATTAAAGATTAATATGTTTAGGTTTGTAAATTGTAAATATAATTTTTCTTTTTTAAAAAATAAAAAAGTCGGAAGAGTTTTCTTCCGACTTTGAAAAGGAACTACCTTTAATATTATTTTTTTGAGTGTACTTCAATAATTTGCTGTTCAAGTTCATCCATTAACTCAGGATTGTCTTTTATCACATTTTTAACAGCTTCTCTTCCTTGTCCTAGTTTTGTATCTCCATAACTGAACCAAGATCCACTTTTCTTTATGATTTCTAAATCTACACCAAGATCAAGAATTTCACCAACTTTAGAAATTCCTTCACCATACATAATATCAAACTCAGCTTTTTTAAATGGAGGAGCAACTTTGTTTTTAACTACCTTCACTCTGGTATGGTTACCAATAACATCTTCACCATCTTTTATTTGTGAAGCTCTACGAATATCAAGTCTTAATGAAGCATAAAACTTAAGGGCATTACCCCCGGTTGTAGTTTCCGGATTACCAAACATAACACCAATCTTTTCACGTAGCTGGTTGATAAAAATACAGCACGTATTAGTTTTATTAATACTTGAGGTCAATTTTCTAAGAGCTTGTGACATCAAACGAGCTTGTAATCCCATTCTTGAATCACCCATTTCACCTTCAATTTCAGCTTTAGGAGTTAAAGCAGCAACCGAGTCAACAACAATAATGTCAATAGCAGAAGATCTGATTAATTGGTCGGCAATTTCTAAAGCTTGCTCTCCATTATCTGGTTGAGAAATCAATAAATTTTCGATGTCTACACCTAATTTTTCTGCATAGAATCTATCAAAGGCATGTTCCGCATCAATAAAAGCGGCTATTCCTCCGTTTTTTTGTGCTTCAGCAATGGCGTGGATCGCCAAAGTTGTTTTACCAGAAGACTCAGGACCATAGATTTCAATTACTCTACCTCTTGGAAATCCACCAACTCCTAAAGCCATATCTAAAGACAATGAACCTGTTGAGATTACCGGAATATTCTCAATTACATTATCTCCCATTTTCATAATTGTTCCCTTACCATAAGACTTATCAATTTTGTCCATGGTAAGTTGTAGTGCCTTTAATTTTTCTTTATTAACTTCTTGTTTTTCTGCCATTTTGTCAATTCTATCAGAGTGTTATCTTTTGTTTAATTATTTTTATTCAATACTTAATTCACCATATATTTGGTTCGTATGGTCTTTCGTTTTAACCTTTTTAATTATTTTTTCAATAATTCCTTCCTCATTAATAATGAACGTAGTTCTAATAACTCCCATGTATTCTCTGCCATACATTTTCTTTAAACCCCAGGCATTATAAAGTTCCAGAATCGTATGTTCTGTATCTGCAATCAAATCAAATTTAAAGCCAAATTTATTGATGAATTTCTGATGCGAAGCTTCACTATCAGGACTAACACCAATTACGTCGAATCCTTTACTTGTTAAATCCGAATAATTATCATTAAGATTACATGACTCAGCTGTACATCCCGGAGTATTATCTTTGGGATAAAAATAGAGAATAACTTTTTTACCTAAGTAATCAGATAATGAAATATCCTTGCCATCTTGATTTTTCCCAGTAAAATCGGGGGCTTTATCGCCTTCTTGTAAAATGTTCATTGTTTTTAATTTTCAGGTTACAAATATATTCCATTAAACGAATACATTAAAGCCTGGTTCAAAACTTATTTGTAAAATTTTCAAGAAAGCTAAAGATATAAATAAACTTTGATTTGAACCGTATTATGTATTATAACTTAGTTAATGTCCTTTAATAGGCAGTAAAATAGGTCTTTGATGAAATAAGGCAAAGCGTAGTGCGCATGTGTTGAAGAAAAACAACAATGTGTCTTGTTTTATAGTAATTTCAATGTATAAACATTTTTTTAATGGGTATTGCGGGTTCAATACAAAAACACCATAATATTATATTGAATTGATATAGGGTGAATTGAATAAGTTTAAAAGGTAACATCCATATTGAGTGGCTATTTATTTAGGTAATTGGGCTTATATTTATATTTTTGACAAGGATTTAATTTTGATAAAAGATATGATTAAATATTATTTAGGAATAATTGTTTTAGTTGTTTGTTTTTCTACAACCAAGGGGCAAGGTGGAACAGATCAAGTAGAATATACTCCTCAATTAGGACTAGAATATTTTAAGGCAGGGAATTATTTTGAAGCAGAAAAAGTATATGACTTTTTACTTGGGAAATATCCTAAGGATAGTAGATATAATTTTTATATGGGAATCTGCGAACTAAAGAACAGAAGTGACTTGTCTGGAGCCATTAAAAAACTAAACTACGCCAAAATCAAACGAATCAGTAAGGATGTTTATTACTATTTAGGCAGGGCTCATCAACTTTCATATAATTACGAAGAAGCGATCTCTAATTATAAAACTTTTATAAAAAATGCTTCATCTTCAGATGCAAGAGTAGATAAAGCCAATTCGTTTATTGAAGAGTGTAACAATGGACGAAAAATATCTAATAAAATATATCAATTAGAAGTATTGAATAAATCTAAAGTTCATAAAAATTCCATATTGAGTAAATATGCTCCGGTAAAAGATGTAGGTAAATTATTGAGAAATGGCGATTTTTTTGAGTCTGGTGTAGACCCGAATAATGTAATGTTTGAAACAGAAAGAGGTGATGTTGTCTATTTTTCTATGAAAACTAATGTTGAAGATACCATGAGTATTTATAAGATGGTAAAATTGATAGATGGGTGGGGGAAAAGTGAAAGTGTTGGAGAGCCGGTTAACTCTGTATATAATGATGCATATCCTTTTTTAGCTACAGATGGACTTACTTTTTATTTTGCTTCGAACAGGCCAGGAGGTATGGGTGGATACGATATTTATAAGGCCTATTACGACAATGAATCACATAGTTTCTTAGAACCGATTAACCTTGGCGTTCCTTTTAATTCTCCAGATGATGATTTCTTGTTTGTTTCTGATGAATTTTCAAAGGTAGCCTGGTTTGCCTCTAACAGAGAAGTAAGAGGCGATAGTGTTATTGTATATAATATTAAATGGGATGGGAGACAGGTTCGGAATATGGTCGAAGATGAAAACCAAATTAAAGAATCTGCAAAATTACAGATTACACAAAATGGGGATGGAAATGAAGATGGGTATAAATATCAATCTAATAACACTAACGTAGTTGCAAATAATAATAAAGGAGCTTTTTCATTTGAAATAAATGATACTATAGTGTATACCCAAATTGAACATTTTATTAATGATGAAGCCCGGGCATTATATAAAGAAGGTTTTAAGTTAGATGAGGAACGAGATAGTCTATCATATTTATTAAAGAAAAATCGTGCAAAGTATAGTGTTGTAAAATCTGATGATGAACGAAATGAAGTTGTTAATGAGATTTTACGATTAGAAGGTCTGGTTTATAGTTTAGAAGATAAGGTTCAGGAAAACTATATGTATGCCCGACAAAAAGAAATAAATGAAATTACCGACAGAATAGCTAATGGAACCTACCAAACTATTAAAGAAGTAAAACCGAAAACATCAGAAGCAACAAATATTGAAGGGATCTTTATTCCTGAAAAATATTCAATGTACACATCTGATGAATTTGAGAAGCATTATCAAAAAAATGCCCAAATGTATGAATCTCTTTTCTCTGAAAATGACATAAAAGTTCTAAGATATGCTGATTCGTTATATGTGTGGGCAAATATTTTAAATTTAGAGTCGGCTCAGTTGTTAGCTAAATCAACACAACAAGAAGAAGATAACTCATTAAACCTCGGGAAATTGATCAAAAGAGGAGATGAAGCATCTGGTGAAGAGAAAGTTTCAACTTCTGCAGCAATGATTAAAGAATCCAAAGAATTAAAAATTCTATCAACAAGAATTTATCATAAAGCGCTAGATAAAAAATATCCTGTTTACTGGTTAAAATTGAAGGATATTTCATCAAAATTAGATGACAATAAAGGAAGAGAAATAAATGAATTGACTTTTCAGGGAAATGCTTATTTCAGAGAAGCCAAAAAAGCGTTGAGTACTTTGGGGGGATTAAATATTGAAGATTTTGAGAAGGCTGGAGCCATGAAAAGAGCTGGTATTGAGAGTCAGGAGAATGCATTGAAGTTGTATAATGAGTTAATTAGTGAAGGGTATCAGCCTAAAGAATCAGTTTCAAAGCCAGTAAAAAGTGTGGTTCAAAAGTCTTATAGTGAATTGCAAAAAGGTAGTGATGCAATAGTAGCTCCTAAAAAGGAAACTGCTATACCTGAAAAACAAAAAGAAGAGGCGCAAGTGTTGCCAGCTAAAACTGAAAGCACTGTAGCTTTAAAAGAAGAATATAGAATTCAAATTGGTGTATTCAGAAATGCCCCCAATAATGAATCCTTATCCAAGATACCAGAAATATCAAAAATAGAATTAATAGGACGAGGGTTAACAAAATATTTTAGTGGACATTATAAAACCAAACCAGAAGCAGAAGATGCAATTGATAATGTTGTAAGAGCAGGTTTTGCCGGGGCTTTTGTGGTTTATTTTAAAGATGGAAAAATTACATCTCTTCCGAAAGAATAACTTTAAGGAAATAAATCTGTTAAATAGAGATTTTTTGAATAAAAAGTGTTATTTTGTTTTTTTTATATGCTAAGTGATGGAATCTTTTGGAAAAAAATGGAAAAGTGGTCGTTTAAGCAAAGATAAACAACAGCTTAAATCCTTAACACTATATAATGATGATATTAATTCTTTTGAGTTTGTAATTCAGGCATTATGCGAAGTGTGCGACCATAATGATGTTCAAGCAGAGCAGTGTGCTTTTTTGACTCATTTTACAGGAAAATGTCAAATTAAAATAGGTACTAAAGAAGAATTGTCGCCTATTCATAAACAACTACAAGATAAACAATTATCTGTTACAATAGAATAACAATATGTCTTTAACAATTATTATCCTCCTCATTATTCTTGGGTTATTTTTATTAATACTTGAATTTTTTGTATTGCCAGGAGTAACTTTTGCAGGAATAGGAGGTGCTCTTTTTATTGGGGCCGGAATATTTATGGCCTATAAAAATTATGGGTCAGTAGGTGGTAATAGCACTCTTATTGCAACTGCAGTAGTTGCTCTTTTCGTAATTGTTTGGTCGCTGCGATCAGGTACCTGGAAAAAATTAATGCTTAATTCCTCCGTTGATAGTCAGGTTGAAGTTAAGGATGATTCTGCAATTAGTGTTGGAGATGAGGGAACTGCAATAACCCGCTTAAATCCGGTTGGAAAAGCTTTAGTAAATGGAGTAACCATTGAGGCAAGATGCCCGGGAAATTTCGTCGATTCGAATACCAGACTCGAAGTAACAAAAGTTTTTAAAACATATATAATCGTTAAACCTAAAATTTGATAAGTATGGTAGATATGGGAGGCCTTGGATTTATTGGCCTATTAGCAGTCATTATTGTACTGTTTTTCTTGTTTCTGTATTACGTTCCTGTGTTATTATGGTTTTCAGCCTTAGTTTCAGGAGTTCGTATTTCGTTAATTCAACTTGTTTTAATGCGTGTACGTAAAGTACCACCATCAGTTATTGTCAGAGCACTAATTGAGGCAAATAAAGCAGGTTTACAGAGTATAAAAAGAGATGAGCTAGAAGCACACTTTTTGGCAGGAGGACATGTAACCAGTGTAGTTCATGCGTTAGTGTCTGCAGCAAAAGCAAATATTGATTTGTCATTTCAAATGGCAACAGCTATTGATTTGGCTGGTAGAGATGTTTTTGAAGCGGTACAAATGTCTGTAAATCCAAAAGTAATTGATACACCGCCTGTGGCTGCAGTTGCAAAAGATGGTATTCAGCTAATTGCTAAAGCCAGGGTGACTGTAAGAGCAAGTATTAAACAATTAGTAGGAGGTGCAGGAGAAGAAACCGTATTAGCACGTGTTGGGGAAGGTATTGTATCTTCAATTGGTTCTTCGTTATCACATAAAGCAGTTCTTGAAAATCCGGATTCTATATCTAAAGTGGTATTAGAAAAAGGTTTGGATGCAGGTACAGCTTTTGAAATTCTATCGATTGATATTGCTGATGTTGACATAGGTAAAAACATTGGAGCCGTTCTTCAAATGGATCAAGCAGAAGCAGATAAAAATATTGCACAGGCAAAAGCTGAAGAAAGAAGAGCTATGGCTGTTGCATTAGAACAAGAAATGAAAGCAAAAGCACAAGAAGCAAGAGCTAAAGTAATTGAAGCTGAAGCTGAGGTGCCATTAGCAATGGCAGATGCTTTCAGATCAGGTAATTTGGGTGTTTTAGATTATTTAAAAATGAAAAATATTGAAGCAGATACTTCAATGAGAGACTCAATTTCTAAATCATCACCAGATAAACCAAATAAAAAATAAAAAAAAAGGAGCTTTCTAAGCTCCTTTTTTTTTGTGCTGCAATTAATTACGTTTTAGAGGTGATCAAACAAAGAATTTTTGTTTGATTTTTTTTTATCAAAAGTATTGCAGCATTAAAATATTTGTCTACATTTGCAACCGCAATCACGAAATGAGGGTTGCGAAATTGGTCTAAAAAGTTAGACTTTATAAGACCCGGAGGGGTGGGTGAGTGGCTGAAACCACCAGTTTGCTAAACTGACGTACGGGTAACTGTACCGGGGGTTCGAATCCCCCTCCCTCCGCAAAGTTTGAAATCTTGAAAAAACATTACGGGGTGTAGCGCAGTCCGGTTAGCGCACCTGGTTTGGGACCAGGGGGTCGGGAGTTCGAATCTCTCCACCCCGACACAGTTTTTTCACGATAATAAAACCTAGAGTACGGGGTGTAGCGCAGTCCGGTTAGCGCACCTGGTTTGGGACCAGGGGGTCGGGAGTTCGAATCTCTCCACCCCGACTACTTAAAAAGAGAAAGAATATAAAAGCTTGTAAACTGTATGGTTTACAAGCTTTTTTTATTTTTAATAAAGCAGTTTAAACCAATATAACGGATCATCAGCAAAAGTTGGGTCTAGGGCAGGTATATGTTAAATTATTAAGCATATATCTTAGTAAGTCTAAACAAGAAGAATTTGATATCTACTACACCTCTAAATTGTCTTCTGAAATCCTTTATTTTGGCATTGAACGATTCTGCAGCAGCATTGGTGCTCCTGTTGTTAAAGAAGTTTGATATATTGTCGTAATAGTTGAAGAATGTGTCAGCTATAGTATTAAAAGACTTGAATCGGCTTTGCCTTACTTTTTCTGCCCAGTGGGCAAGTTTCAGCCACCCCACTTGTTTAATACATTCATGGTTGTAAGCATATTTTAGTTCTACAGCCAAATAAAAAGCCTCTTTTATTTCTGGGTATCTTTCAAAAAGGAATCCGGCTCTTTCATTTTGTGATGGAGTCCACTTTTCTGGAGACTTAAAAGGCAGATATCTGCTTCGTGCCAACAGTTGCTTTATAGAATCGCCGTTTGGCAGTATCTCGGTATCCCCACTGCTAAGTAGGTCATAGTTTTTTGACGAAGATGTGTGATATTTGTTTAGCGCTTGGGAGCTATAGTTTTAAATTCTGAGGTAAAAGATCTGCAAGTTTGTTCACCTTATAGGTAGGGATTATTTCAAGCACCTTTTTCAGCCATTCAAAGGGGTTTACATTGTTCTTTTTACATGTAGCAAAGAACGAATAGAACATAGCTGCCCGTTCTGCACCTCGGTTAGATCCAGCGAACAGATAATTCTTCCTGCCGAGTGTGATTGGGCGAATAGCATTTTCGGCAAGGTTATTATCTATTTCCAAATTGCCATCGTTAAGATAAGCCAATAAATTATTCCAACGTTCAATGCAATATGCGGTGGCCGTGCCCAACGGAGATTTGGGATTGGTAGATTTATAGGTTTCCACCATCCATTTCCCCAGTTCGTTTATCAATGGCAACGATTCATCAAGCCTCAGAGCGTGACGTTCCTTGGGAGGCATGTTCTGTTCCCGGGCTTTTCGCTCCACGGCATAGAGTTTTTGGAACATTCCCATGGCATATTCTGCTTGTTTTTGATCATATGGCAAGGCTTTCTCAAAATATCGGCGTGCGTGGGCCATGCAATTGACCAGGGTTATATCCGGATTCTTTGCTGCAATCAGATCATATACTTGGTAGCCATCGGTCTGAAGATAGCCTTTGAAGTTTCCAAGAAGTTTTTTCGGGCCTTCCCTGGATCTTCCGGTGTTATAATCGAAGAACACCATTTTTTCTAAAGGGCTGTGATAAATCCAATAATATCCCCGGTGCGTTTTCCCTTTCTTCTGTTTATCCAGAACGGGAATTGGGGTTTCATCGGCCTGTATATAACCTTGCGCGAGTACCCTGTGCTTTAAAACATCGTATAGTGGTTCAAGTAAATTGCTGATGCTTTCCTGCCAACCGTTGAGTGTAGATGAAGAAAGTTTTATGTTCTCCCTTTTGAAACGCTCTATTTGACGGTAAACAGGCAAGTGATCCACAAACTTGTCGACGATGACCTGAGATAGTAGACCGGGACCGGCGATACCTTTTTCGATTGGAAAAACAGGGAGTTCCGCCATTACGCCTTTGTAATCGACATTGTTATCGTCTATTGACTTGATGTATTTGGGACGGATATAACGCTTGATGAACAGCTTCGCCGGAACCAGTTCCAGTTGGTCGGTCACTTCTTTTCCGATGCATTTCATCCCGAAAGTGTCCTCCTTCGGTTCCAATATAATTTCTTCTACCGGTAAGTGTGATGGCAAAGGTAAGCGCCCGGGATGCTGCCTCTTTTCTTTTGTACGCACATAGTTTATTGTCTGCTGTTCTTTTTCAGGTGCTGCCTCCTCGGGCACGTCAAAAGGTAAAGAAAGCTGCTTGTCATCAGCATCGTGAACGAAACGTTCACGTTTTGTTCCATAAAGCAAGCGGTTCATTTGATCAATCTGGAACTGCATTTTCTCCATTCTGGATTGCATCTGTCCCATCGCCGACTCCATGGAGTTGATGAGCCCTTTCAGCTTTTGATTTTCTTTTTCCAGCTCGGAAGCCTTGTTTCCCAGTTCCTTTGACATATTTCGAAACTACGCAAACACGGGCATTTACCAAAGAAAAACCAACCGTTGTTATCAACAAAATTAAGGTTTGGAGTTGATAAATATTTTTGTTGGAATACCTTATTTTACAGGTGTTTCGGGAGGCAGATATCGCTTTCTTTGTTGTAGGTTTTTAATAGATAATCCGTCTACTATCATTACAATTTGGGCATAGCTCAGAGTAATACTTCCCACTGAAGTGTCATATCTGGGAAGCTCAAATGTTCCTTTCTCCAGGCGCTTGTAATAAAGTAAGAACCCGGAGCCCTGCCAATGCAGCAACTTAATCTTATCTCGACACTTATTGATGAAGATAAAAACGTCTCCATTCTGGGGGTTGCTGTCCAGATGGTTGCGAATCAGTCCCGACAATGCATCAAAGCTTTTGCGCATATCAGTGGGCTGGCTGTAAAGGTGAAATGTGTTTTCTGTTGATAGTGCGAACATAGTTTATAGGCTTATCAGTTTTTTCAAAAAATCAGGACTAACAGTTTCCGGACACTGCAACTGGATACCGTTGGGAAATAATAAGCACAGCTGGTTTACCGCTTCTTTTTCTTCAGATTCTGGAACTGACTTTATATTTACCGGAATAAAACCCGAATCAGATTTAACTTGAGATTTACTTTCTTTGAGCCTTTTACCCCACGCCTGAAATGTGGAATAAGCTAATCCATGTTCTTTACAATATTGTTTTTGTGGAGCATCACCTTGTTGCCATGCTTCGTAATGAGCAAACATCTCTTTGGCTGTATGTCTTCTTGAGTTTTTCATGCACCAAATATATCCTCTTCAAATATCTAATAGAAGACGAGCTTAGTAGTGCGGATACGTATCTCGGGCGAGTACTTGAAATCATTTTCCCGAGCCTGCTTTATCTCCTGATTATCTTGGTCGAAAGCTTCCCACCTGTATTTTATCCTGATTTGTTGTACTGCATCGTAAGCTAACCTTTGAACATGAAACCGATCTGCAACTCTGGCGGCCTTTCTAAAACAAGATTTCGCAATAGCGTTCATGGTTGGGGAAAGATCTAATGTTATCTCCTCTACCTTGTTGCGTAATGCCTCAGCTATATTTTCTTTTATTAGATTAATGATATTGTCGCTTTGTACCCCTTTAAAAATGCCAACAATAGTGCCTTTTTGCCCTGAGGTCGCCTTATTGGTAAGCAAGGTGTAGAGTTCTCCGTTGGACAGCGCTGTTTCATCTATGGACAAGAATTCTCCCATATTATCCGGAAATATCAGGTATTGTTCGGCATGCTCTTTTTGTTCCCAACTGTTGTAATTGCTCAGCTTCTGTTTGTATTGCTTTTGAAAAGTTTCGGCGTTGATGCCGAAAAATATCTGAAGACTCTTAGTGCTTATGGCATTATAATCCACCAATTTCTTTTAAAAAAGCGGCATACTCAGGATCCAAGCGAGTGCCGTTTGCTACAGATTGCCAATCTCTGCTTCTTTTTTGATATTTACCATCGATTAAAACATCCCAACGTCTGCACTTTACTTTTAGTGTAACTAAATTGCAACGTATTGGACAGTCTTTAATTTCTTTGGCGGCCATAAAACCGCTTGCTTTATATTTGTGGTCGGAATACTCTTCGGAAATCTCTTTCTTTTCCTCAAGAAATATAGTCAACTTCTTGGTGTAGACTTCCTGTCCACTTGGTTCTTGCTTGAAGTCCATTACTAAAAATTGGTTTAGGATACCTTCTGGAAGGAATAGCTCCAATAGCTGTTGTTTGATATCTTGTCTTGTCATCAATGCCTATTTTTGGCCTGCAAACTAACATAACTTTTTAATCAAACCCAAAAATATCGGGAGATCCACGGGTTCTGTAATCTACCTGCTTTTGCTTTTTAGGGTTGGTTGATTATAAATCTAATTTCATACGATCTCCAAATTTTATGCAAAAATGCTGAATGGTTACTCCCCAATTATGAACAGGCTGAGTCTATTTTTTAGAGTTGTTCTCAGTAGCCAGGTAGATCAATTTTATTAATGCCATATCACTAGTAAATGCTCCTTTAGTTTTTGTTACTTTACGAATTTGACGATGAAAACCTTCCACTGCATTAGTCGTGTAAATTATCTTTCTATTATGCTCATCATATTGATACTACGATGTTAATTCTTCCCAGTTCTCATGCCATGATTTTATGACTGTAGGATATTTTTTACCCCATGTTTTTTCAAGGTTAAGAAATTCCATTTCAGCTTGACTCTTTGTTGCTGATTGATATACCTTTTTAAGATCTTTCATGAACATTTTTTGATCTTTTGAGGCAACATACTTCAGTGAATTTCTAATTTGATGGATTACACATTTCTGTATTTCCGTTTCGGGATAAATACTCAGTATGGCCTCTGAAAAACCTTTAAGATTATCAGTGCATGCAATCAATATATATATTTTACACCACGGCTTTTTAAATCAGTCAATACAGATAACTAGAAGTTGGCACCTTTACTTTCGGAGATATACATACCGATAAGTTCCTTGCGACCATATTTATTAATGGCTAGTATTTTATAAACAGCTCTGGAGGTAACTTTTCCTCCATCCCTTACTTTGTAGTGCATAGTATCCATCCAAACAATTGGATAAACTTCATCCAGCGGCCTATTTTGCCCTTCTTTTACTTGTGGAATAACTCTATCTGTAATTTCACTAAGTGTTGTTGCGGATATTTCAACGTCATACATCTCTTGTATGTGGATAAAAATATCACGCAAACTCATTCCTCGGCCATAAAGTCCTATGATCTGTAGTGCAAGATTATTGGCTAAAATAGTTTCTCTTTTTTTACTATCTGTGGTTCAAAATTACTATGCCGATCTTAAGGGGTTTCAATAGTTATTTCTCCTGAGGAGGTCTTTAATGTTTTTGAGCTTTTCCCATTACGCTTATTCCCAGAATTGCGCTCTTCTTCACTCAAATGGCATTCCATTTCTGCTGAAAGTGCACTTTCTATAAATTCTTTTATTATTGGAGCAAAAACGCCTCCTTCTCCTGTTAATTATTTTCCGCTCTTTAATTGACTAAGAGCTAGATCGCGTATTGCAATATACTCTGGTGTTTCTTTTTTCTCTGATGCTATAAGTCACAATATTAATAATTTGGTACTTACAGACAGTGTTCTTTTTACATCCTCAGCAAAAGTCAGAGTTTTGGAATTCGGTAATTTAAGGAGAATCAAATTAGATAAATGAAGTGGCTGTCCAAAAAATATTAATGGACAGCCTTTCTAACGTAAATATCTATTACTCAAAGAGGATCATTTAAGTTAGTTCATGTCGTTCCCTTCTAAATTTGCATTGTTATTTAACTCTTCTTGTGGGAAAGGATAATACATTGCTTTTTCTGTCCAGCCACCATCTTTCAGTGGTTGTAAATATTCGCTGTTCGACATTCCCCAACGTAACAGATCAAAGTATCGATAATACTCACCCATTAACTCCACACATCTCTCATGTTGGATCACATTCATAATGTTATCCATTTTAAATCCGTTAATTGTCGGTGCTGCGCTCATTAAGTCATCAACATTTGGGATTGTCCCTTTCGATTTAGAGTACCATAAATGACTTTGCTCTGTTGGTACTATATTATTTGCACGATCTCGAACCTTTTGTATCCAATATTTTGGTCCTGTAGGATCGGTAATAGTCTTGCTGTCAGCACCTGCCTCATGCAAACATTCTGCATACATAAGGAGTACGTCAGCATATCGCATTAATGGATCATTAAAGTCGTCATCAATTTCTGACATTTGTTCATCGGGGCACGCTTTACGTGTTCCATATAAATCTTTGTTAGATGTAACAACTTCCATCATTTCTTCAAATGTAACGGGATCCCCTTTTGCGTTTATAAAATTTGCCCCATTAGGACACCAAAGAGTCATGTAACGGCGAGGATCTCCTTCTTCGAATTCACTGTAAGCTTTATAATTAGGAGCTAAATTCCACCAACAGCTACCTGTTCCATCTGGTAATCCCACATTACACCAACGCCACGAATCAGACTTATCTTCTCCCATCCAATCATTTCCATTGTGCATTTGTACTTCGAAGATTGACTCTATTCCATTTTCTTTTGCAGGATCATTGGTGAAATTATCGTGAAAATTTTCGTTGAGTAGATATTCTCCATTGTCAATAATTTCTTTTAAGGCAATCTGTGCCTTACCATATTCTGCATTTTGCCCTTTTTCCAGAATAGGACGCCACAGATAAGCTTTTGCTAAGTAAGCTAATGCAGATCCTTTTGTTGCTCTTCCAATATTTTCAGCATCAGCATACATAGAACTTTTTTCAGGAAGTAATTTGGCCGCTTCAGTAAAATCACTTATAATTTGTGCATAAATTTCTCCTTTTTTTGCATTACCTGGATAGTAATCATCTTCACTTTTTGTTGGTTCAGTAATAAGTGGAATTGTTTCTCCAAATAGAGAACACAGGTTTAGATAATGAAGTCCTCGTAAAAAGTACGCTTGTCCAAGTATTGTATTTTTTCTATTATCAGAAATATTATCAGCACTATTGTTTAATATTTTATCAATTGTAATATTGGCAGCAAAAACTCCATTAAAAAAATCCATCCATACAATTTTAACACTTCCGTCACTGGCAGGAGTGTTATAATAGTTTTGATACATAGCAGGCCATTTATATGTATTGTCGTAATCATCTCCAGGTGCAAGAAGTGTAAATATAGTTTGAAAACAATAACCACCTTGGTTTCGACCAATAAGAGCTTGATATGCAGGTGTAAGTGAATTTTGTAGTTCTGCTTCGGATATATAATATGTATCAACTGATATTTCAGAAGGATTATTAAGATCCATGTCAGGCTTACAACTAGCAATTGCGATCAATAGCAAAACTATATATACTTTATATTTTAATATTGAAATTTTCATTTCTTATTTGTTTTTAGGATTTGTTTATTACTAGAATGAGGCTTGAATACCGAAATAGAATTCTTTTGAGTTAGGGAAAGTTGGATCCCAAGAAGTTAAACCATCTATTCCTCGTGTAAGGTTGGTGCCATTAGAATTTTGGTCTCCTACTTCAGGATCAAAACCAGAATAGTCTGTAATAGTAAGTAGATTCTTTCCTCCCACGTATATGCGCAATTTTTGTAGGTGCAGTTTCTGTATCCATTCAGAACCTACAGTGTATCCTAATACTAAAGTCTTAAGTCTTAAATAAGAGCCATCTTCTACGTAACGATCACTTTGGCGCATATTCTGATTAGGATCTCCATATACAGCGCGAGGCATATTCGTATTTGTATTTTTCGGATAATATGTTTCTTTGCCTGATATTGGATTTACAAACCTCAAATCTTCAGCACGATAGCGATCGAGTGTGCTAGCAAAACTACTATAGTTGTGGTACATTCCTTCGCCATAATAACGAGTGTTGTTATATATTTCGTTTCCTTGAGATCCGTTCCAAACCATAGAGAAGTCAAATAATCCAGTCTTTGTTTTGTATTGGGCATTGGCACTAAAACCATAAGTAAAATCAGGGATAGGGTTTCCAATAAATGTCATGTCGTTTGCATTAATCGAACTTTTATTATCATCTAAATTGATAAAACGTATGTCACCTAACTCAGCATTTGGTGCAAATGTTTTATCTTGATCTAGCTGACTCTGAGTTTTGTATAATCCATTAGTTTTATATCCGTAAAATTGTCCAATTGACTTACCAACTTTGGTGCAAGTAATGCCTGAAGCTTCAAATATTTCGTTGTTTGCCCCTAAACTTTTGACTTTATTTTTAACAGAGGATAGGTTTGCAGATATGTCATAGGTAAATTTACTACCAATTTTATCTCGATAAGTAACAAGAACTTCTATCCCTTTGTTTTCGATGCTACCGGAATTCAGAGTTGGAAAAGTTCCCATATAACCAGCTGTAAATGAAATTGGTACTTTTACAAGCATATCTTCCGTTGTTTTATTATAATAATCCGCAGAAATAGAAAGTGCATTGTTCAGCATTGTTAAATCCAAGCCAATATCGGTAGAAGTTTGGCTCTCCCACATTACATTAGGATTAGAAGGGGTAAGAGGGAGTGCGCCACTTTTTTCAGTATCGTTAAAATAATAACGAACATTATGGAATGAAACAGTGCTTTGGTATTGATAAGGATCAATGTTTGAATTACCAAGTTTTCCCCAACTTCCACGCAGTTTTAAGTCATCAAGCCAATTTATATTTTCCATAAAATTCTCCTGACTTATACGCCAAGCTCCAGAGAAGGAAGGAAAGTTTCCATATCGGTTTTTACTTGAAAACTTAGAACTGCCATCACGACGAAAATTTGCAGTTATCATATATTTACCATCGTAGTTATATAGCAAGCGGCCAAGGTATGAAAACATAGCAGAACGATTTTCGGAACTGCTTACATCCATTGAAGAAGCATCTTGCGTTGCACTTAGAATAAGAATATTACGATTAGGCATATGGCGTGCACTACCAGAAAATCCATAGCCAATTGTCTCTTCAGAGGTAATACCTACCATTGCATTGAATTTATGCTTATCTATAGTTTTATCATAGGATAATGTGTTTTCGTAAAGAAAACGATTTGAACGATTGTTTGACATGGAGTATTTATCCGGACTATTGGATTGATAGACACCTACAGTGTAGTCTGCAACATAACTTCGAGAGTTATATCTGTATAAATCAGCACCAACGTTAAATTTGTACTTTAACCCCTTTATTGGTTCTGCTGTTATCCATGCATTACCAGTAATTGAATTCATTTCACTTTCATTCCATGTGTTATCAGCTGTTGCACGCGGATTAGCAAGATCTGTTCCAAGGCCAGACCCTGCGTAACCTGTTGATGATGTTGGATCATATATCGGATTGCAAGTACTCCATTTTAGAGCTAGCATTAAAAGTGATTCGTTCCAATTATGTAGGTTTCTTTTGATGGTTGCAGTTTCTCCAAATGTAAAAATCCCCATTTTAAAGTCTGATACAAAGTTTAGTGAATAATTTTTGTAGTCCTCTTTTATAAATAGAGGTTTATCTGTAGAATAGACTCCATTCACGCGAAAATTTGCATTTTCAGAACCACCACCAATAGATAAATTATGTTTTTGATGTGAACCTACCCTTTTCATTTCATCAAACATGTTATAACCTCTTCCTATTGATTCAGGGTCTGATAGTCCTTCCATGTAATCACTACGAGTAGGGTTTGCATTGAACATTTCTTCGTTGATAAGTTCGGCAAGCTCTTGTCCGTTTAGTAATTCTATCTCATTAGTAAACGTTTTCCAGCTCAAATACCCATTATAATCTATTTTTACTTTACCGGTTTTACCCCGTTTAGTTGTTATAACAATTACTCCGTTTGCACCTCTGGCTCCGTATATAGCACATGATGCAGCATCTTTTAAAACTTGAAGGCTTGCTATATCGTTCTCATCGGGAATAGACCCTCCAATCATTCCATCAACAACATATAGTGGGTCAGTATTGTTGATAGAACCGACCCCACGTATATGTATTCGACCATTAGTTACTTGTACACCAGTTACTTCACTTTGTAACCCGGCAGATAGCCCTCCTGGAACTTTAGTCAGTTCTTTGGGAGCAAGAACTGAAATTGCTGATGATAAATCAGCTTTTCGTTGCGTACCGTATCCTATTGCTATTACTTCTCCAACATCAACAGACTCTTCAGTTAAGGTAACGTTTATCTTGGTTTTGTTGGCAATAAAAATTTCTTGTGTTTTCATTCCAATAAAGGAAAACTGTAATGTAGCATCTCCTGGTACATCACTTAGTGTGTATTTTCCATCTAAATCTGTTATTACACCATTGCTTGTTCCTTTTACAATTATTGTAACACCAGGAAGAGGAGCACCTGAAGCATCAGAAACAACACCAGAAACTACTATTTTTTGATCATCTTTATTATTGATATCTAAATTTTCAATTAAGTTATTTGTTTGTTGTATCTCTGGTGATATCGCAAAACTCATAGATACATTTAGAAACAGAACTATTGATGTTAAATAAATATTAGGCTTAAGCTTTAAAAAAATAGAAAGAAAAGCAGAATTGTTTTTTTTAATTCTTTTCATAAAACATAGATTTTTTGATTTAATAAATGTGATTTAATTGTTGTAGATGTTTTTTTTAGTCAAGATTTTTCTATTCATGAGCATTTGTTTAGTTAAGAAATGTATTTTATTGTATTCAAAAGTATAGAGATACTAGGCTGTTAAATGTTAATATTAGACATATATGTTGTAAGAATAGATATTATTACTTTTCTGATAGAATATAAAATGATTGTGTTATGAGTTGTATATTAACTAGTTGTGAATTATTTTTTGTTGGCTTGATCAAATCAAGAATATTTGGACAATGAATTTCAAACAAGGTTCACCACCTATAAGTATTCATATATTTTATAGATGTTGAAAGTTCATTTTTTGTAACACCTCAGGTTCTACTACATAGTTTTCTCAAAAACGTAATATTTTTCCAAAAGAGTGAATAAGATCAAGGCAATGTGTTCCTAACCTATAAGATAATTCTCCATTTCTAAAAATGTAATGTCAGATCTTTGCAGGCATGATAAAACGCGAAACACTTGAACTTTTAAGAAAGGATCAGATCATAGAACTTTTTGTTGAATTTAGCAGCAAAGTAGAAAAGCCCCTTAATGAAATGCAGGAGGATATTCGCATTTTAAAAGAAGAGAACCAGGGTTTAAAGTCCCAAAATAGTCGTAATAGTTCTCGCCCTCCCTCTAATGATTTTGGACGTACCCTTCTAGTGTTTGAAACCTTGTGAGGTAAAAAACTGAAAAAATATTGAAGATATCAATAGGTTGTCAATATGAAATAATGGCTTTTTTTAGTGTTGGATATTTATTAATCATATAGAAAATTTACTACTTTCGATGTTGGTTTGTTAATAACAATCTACATGATAGAAAAAGAACTTGTATTAAGAATTAAAAAAGGAGATGAGCAAGCTTTTGAATTACTTTATCGTAAGTATTTTAAGAGACTATGTGCTTTTGCAAATAAATATCTTCACGATTATGAAGCTACTCAGGAAGTGATACAAGAAGTATTTTTTACTATTTGGGAAAAAAGAGAGTATTTAGATTCTGATAAACCCATTCTTTCATTTTTATTTCAATCTACTAAAAATAAAAGTCTACATATAATTGAACACTCTAAGGTAGTAGATAAGTATCAGGAAGTTATTAAATATGCTTATTCACAAGGGGATTATTTTGACACTCAGGATTCATTGTTGGCCAAAGAGTTGGAAGCAAAGTTAGGGGAAATTATAGAGTCTTTACCTGTGCAATGTAGAAAAGTGTTTTTATTAAGTCGACAAGAAGGAAAAAAATACAGAGAAATTGCTGAGGAATTAAATATTTCAGAGAAGACTGTGGAAACCCATATGAATAAGGCATTAAAGGTGTTTCGAAAGGAATTAAAAGATTATCTCTCTATTGTGTTATTTGCAATTATTTAGAAAATGTAAATATTTTTTAAATTTTATGTAAGGGTAAAATGAACTCTTCCGGTATTACCTAATAGAAGGTATTATTATGGATAGAGAAAATTACTTTGATCAACTTTTGATAAGCTATTTTGAAAAAACTGTAACAGATGAAGAACTGGAACAGTTAAAGGAGTATTTGCAAGAATCAAAAGAAAACCGAAAGCGTTTTGATGAATTAAATGAAATTTATCAATTGGCTGATGTTACTTCTAAAGGTTGGTTATATGATTTAGATTCTAACTGGAATCAAATAAAAGACCGTATTAAGTCAGAAGGTGTTACTCCAATTGTTAGGATGGTTTCCCAAAAGGTTTTTATGCTGTGGAAGAGTGCAGCTGTAATTGCCATATTGCTTTCAACAACTTTTATGATTTTATTTATTAAGGATCAAATGATCCCTGATAATCGGATGGTGAAATTTATTACTCCTAAAGGTGAAAAGAGTAAAGTGCTTTTAGATGATGGTACTTTGGTGTGGTTAAATTCAGGAAGTAAGCTGAATTATTACGTTGGTAAGAATAATAATATAAGGAAAGTGGATTTAACAGGAGAAGGGTATTTTAAAGTATCAAAAGATAAAGAGCATCCTTTTGTAGTTCATACTAATGAATTTGATGTTAAAGTATTTGGTACAGAATTTAATGTATCAGCTTACCAAAATGATATGGTTCATGAAACAACACTTAAAGAAGGAAGTATATCTATTTTAAATAATATGACAGGAAAGGAGTTAATGGTGAATCCCGGAGAACAAGCCATCTTTTACTCAAAAACAAATAAGTTAAAGATTGAAAAAGTACGTGTTGATGATTACATGTCCTGGATCGATAATAAGCTCAGGTTTGATAACAGTTCTTTTTCTGAAATGATTAAAAAACTTGAGCGTTGGTATGATGTCAAGATTATACTTGACGATGCACTACTGTATAAGGAACGTTACACCATGACTATAAAGACTGAAAGTTTAAGAGAAATGCTAGAGCTAATAAGAATAACTACACCTATTAAGTATAAGATAGAAGAAGAAAAAGTATTTATAACTTATGCTAAGTAGTCGAATAAAAAAAGGAAAGTGCTGGAACACTTTCCTTACGCAATAACTCGTGCTGGAAACACGAATCATACTAATTAAAGATTTACAAATTTATGAAAAAAAAGTTGATGTTTAACATCAACCGGGCTCGAGGTGCCTGGTTAAGATGCCTTAGGATTATGAAAATAACGATTTTGTTACTGTTTACGCTTTTACAAGTATCTGCTGCTTCTTACTCCCAAGATACAGTGTTGACCATTCAAATGAGTAACACAACACTAAAGGACGTTCTTTATGAAATTGAAAATAAAACTGATTTTACTTTTATGTATAATGATAGTAAAATCGATGTAAATCAATATGTAAATGTTGATTTTAAAGAAAAAAAATTAGGGCAAATTCTTGATGATTTATTTAGTGATTCACAGGTTGATTATAAAATCATTAAGAATCAAATTATTTTGACTAATGAAAGTGGTGATGAAAATATTTTTCAGCAAACAAAAACTGTAACCGGAATTATTACCGATGATGATGGTGAGCCTATGCCTGGTGTTACGGTACTTATTAAAGGAACCACAAATGGTACCATTTCAGATATTGATGGAAATTACACAATCAGCAATGTTAAGGAAACAGATGTACTGGTATTTTCATTTGTAGGAATGGAAACTCAGGAACAATCAGTAGTTAATAAAATTTCAATTGATGTAAAGATGTCGGCTGGCGCGATTGGACTGGATGAAGTCGTTGCAGTGGGTTATGGTTCTCAAAAGAAAAAAGATTTAACCGGATCAGTTGTTTCTATCAGCACATCTGGTATGGAATCATTACCTACAGCTAGCTTAGCAGACGCAATGCAAGGTAAGGCAGCCGGATTACAGATTATTTCAAATGGTACACCAGGGAGTGATCCAATATTCAGAATTCGTGGTACAGGCACCATCAATAACAACAACCCCTTGTATGTGATTGATGGAGTTCCTACAGATGGTGGATTGAATCAGATGAATATGGATGATGTGGAATCCATTCAGGTATTAAAGGATGCCTCAGCTACCGCTATTTATGGGTCCAGAGGAGCCAATGGAGTGGTTATTATCACTACAAAAAAGGGTAAATCCGGAAGTAGTCAGATCAGTTTTAATGCTTATTATGGTTTGCAGGAAGCCACCAGTATGGTTAATGTATTGAATGGTGAAGAGTTTGCTACACTTCATAATGAAATGATGATGAATGCCGGAATGGATATGAATCCGGCATACGCTGATCCTGCACAGTTTGGTGAAGGAACTGACTGGGTTGATGCATTATTCAGAACAGCATCTATTCAAAACTATTCCTTATCGTATTCGGGTGGAAATGATAAAACTACTTATTATGTTTCCGGTAATTTTTTCGATCAGCAGGGTATTGTTGACAATACCGGATTTAAGCGTTATACACTTAAGTTTAACTCAGAATCTCAAATTTTAGATAAGGTGAAATTTGGTAATCTGATCTCCTTAAATCATGATGATAAGTATAATGGAGATTATTCTATTGTCAATACCTTGAGAGCATTGCCTACACAGCCTATCTACAATGAAGATGGAACCTATTCCGGTCCGGAAGCCCGTCCTGCATGGGACGGAGATATTACCAACCCAATTGGTAGATCAAACTTAATTGAAAATTCTACTTTAGGTTATAACCTTCTGGGTTCAATATTTGGTGAAATTGAACTTATTGATGGACTTAAGTTCAGAACATCTGCTGGTTTGAAGGCCAACTTCTGGCAGAGTCGTAACTGGTCACCAAAATACGATTGGAAACCTACTCCACAAGAGAACTCCTATCTGGGACAATCTTCTAACAAAGCGATTACCTGGAACTGGGATAATACTTTAACCTATACAAAAACATTAAGTGATAAACATCGCTTGACGATTTTAGCGGGTACCAGTGCACAGGAAAATAAGTTTGAATATATCAACGGATCTATTCAGGATTTTGCAAGTGATGCAACCCAACAGTTAGATAATGGTTTAAAGCAAAAAACTGTTGGAGGTAGTGCTAACGAATGGGCCTTGTTATCTTATATGGGGCGTGTAAACTATGCTTATGACGACAAATATTTATTAACAGCAACAGTGCGTAGAGATGGTTCTTCAAGATTTGGAGCCAATAACAAATGGGGTGTATTTCCATCAGGGTCCTTTGCCTGGAGAGTTTCAGAAGAGGAATTCATGCAATCATTTGATTTTGTTGATGATTTAAAATTAAGAATGGGATACGGGGTAACCGGAAACCAGGAAATTGGTAATTACGCTTTTGCTTCTGCATTAAGTATCATTAAATACAACTTTAATGATAACTTGGTGAATGCCGTAGTTCCGGTTGTTATGCCAAATCCGGGTGTACAATGGGAGTCTCAAAATCAGGCTAATATAGGTTTTGATGCCACTATATTTAATCAGAGAGTTGATTTAACAGTAGATGCCTATCAAAAGATAACCAAGGATATGTTAGTGCCTATGTCTGTGCCTATTACAACAGGTTATTCAGATGTTTATGTACCTTTTATTAATGCCGGTGAGATTGAAAATAAAGGTATAGAAGTGAGTGTGACTACACACAATATGAAAGGAGCTTTTACCTGGGATACTGATTTTAATATTTCTTTCAACAAAAATGAGGTGAAGAGTTTAAATGATACCATTCCAATGACACGTGGAAATGTTGGTTTTAATCAGCAAATTGGACGTTTAGAAACAGGTAAACCAGTGGATATTTTTTATGGTTTTGTAACAGATGGTATTTTCCAAACTCAAAGTGAAGTGGATGCACATGCCATTCAGGTTCCAGGTGAAGATATATATTCAAGAACTTCGGCAGGAGACATTCGCTATAAGGATTTGAACAGTGATGGTGTTATTGATGATGAGGATCGTACTTATATTGGTAATCCAAATCCAGACTTTATTTTTGCTTTAAACAATACCTTTAGTTACAAAGGATTCGATCTGAATATCTTTTTACAGGGTGTTTATGGAAATGATATTTACAACGCCAATCGTATTGGTAATGAAGGTATGGCAGTTGCTTATAACCAAAGTAAAGCTACTTTAAACCGTTGGAATGGAGAAGGTACCAGTAATAGTATGCCGCGTGCTGTATTTAATGATCCGAACAAAAATATACGCCCTTCTGATCGATTTATTGAAGATGGATCATACCTGAGAGTTAAAAATATCACATTGGGTTATACTTTGCCATCTTCACTATCTAAGAAGTTAAAGATGACCAAAACCAGATTGTACATTTCAGGAGCTAACTTATTTACATTGACCAACTACTCAGGATTCGATCCGGAAGTAGGCACAAGTGGTATTGATCTGAATACTTATCCTTTAACACGTACTGTAAGTATTGGAGCTAATATTTCTTTTTAATCAGAAAAATCAATAAACAATGAAAATATTATCATATATATCAATTGCATTAATCGCAATTTTCGCTGTTTCTTGTAGCGAGGAGTTTTTGGACAAGACTCCATTGGATACGATTAATACTGAAAATTTTTATCAGACAGAAAGTGATGCCATCGCAGCTATAAATGGTGCGTATCAACCTTTACAGTGGCCAAAGTTGTATAACATGAGAATGTGGAGTACGGATATCATGGCCGGTAACAGTATTGTAGGTGCTGGAGGAGGCGATGACGGTCGTGAAACACAAGACTTAGCAAATTTTGTGACTGCTACAGATAACCCTGGAGTTCTAGATTTATTCAGAGGACCATCACCAGGTATATTGAGAAGTAATCTGGTTTTACAAAAAGTTCCAGGAATGGATATCGATGAGGATTTGAAAAACAGAATATTAGGAGAAGCCTATTTTTTAAGAGGTTTATATCATTTTATTTTAGTACGATTTTTTGGTGATGTGCCATTATTAACTGTACCTCAGGAACCAGGTGATGACTTGCGTCCTATGCGTGATGCCAAGAGTTTGGTATATGATCAAATCATTGAAGATCTAAATCAGGCTATCAATCTTTTACCTGAAAAATCATCGTATGATTCAAATAATTTAGGAAGGGCAACCAAAGGAGCTGCAACAGGATTGTTAGCTAAAGTATACTTGACATTGGAAGATTGGGAACAAGTAGTTACCTTAACTAATACTGTAGCACAGTTAGGTTATGATTTGAATCCAAATTATGGAGACAATTTTGATGTGAACATTAAAAACTCCATTGAGTCGTTGTTTGAAATTCAATATACCGGAGAAGCTGGAGAAGACTTCTGGTCGAATGAAAACCAGGCATCCTGGTTAAGCACATTTACGGGACCAAGAAACTCGGATATGGTAGCCGGAGGCTGGGGTTGGAATCAACCAACCGATGAGTTTGTCAATGCCTATGAGGATGGGGACAAAAGAAAAGATGTTACAGTATTTTATGATGGATGTCCGCAGTTTGATGGTCAGGATTATGACCCAGCTTATTCAACAACCGGATACAACCTTCGTAAATTTTTGGTTACTAAAGAAATTTCTGATACCTATGACAATAGTCCGATGAACTTTCCTGTGCTTCGTTATTCAGATGTTTTATTAATGAAAGCGGAGGCATTGAATAATCTGGGAAAAACTACGGAGGCGGAAACTCCATTAAATAAAGTTCGCCATAGAGCCGGATTATCTTCAATTTCAGGTTTGTCGCAAAATGAGTTTAACGATGTGGTATTGCATGAACGACGCATGGAGCTTGCTTTTGAAGGCCAACGTTGGTTCGACCTGATACGTGTTGATAATGGACAATATGGACTTGATTTCTTGCATTCGATTGGAAAGTTAAATGCTGCAAATAAGCATCTGTTACTTCCAATTCCATTAAAAGAAATTGAATCGAATCCGAATCTGATTCAGAATCCGGGTTATTAATTAATTATAGTATCAAGTATCAAGTATCAAGAATATTTAGATTATTTAAGGTTTAGATATTTAGATTTAGTATGGTAATGTATAAATCATCCTGATACTTGATACTAATACAAGGTTTAGCAAACATAAAATCAAAAACAATGAAAAAAAAATATTTATATAATCTGTGGAGTAGATTGTTTGGTATGATGAACAATCTGTTTCCCATGATCCTTTTAGGAATAATCGCAGGCGGTTTATTATTTTCATGTGAAGAGAACCAAGAAATAGTAATAACCAATGGAGAACCAATTGCCTTATCTGCATCAGAAAATACATTGGTTCTTGCTCAAAAAGAATCAAACAATGAAGTCTTAAAATTAGAATGGACACGTGGATCAAATCAGGGTACAGGAGCATCTATTTCATACCAACTGGAAATTGATGCTTCTGGTAATCAATTTACTCAAAGTGTTTTGAGTGATGAGAGTAAAGGTAATTACAGTAAAAGTTTTACGGTTGCAGAACTCAATGATTTGTTGTTAAATACTTGGGGATTATCTCCTGAAATGCCGGCAACTCTCCAGGCAAGGGTTATTGCTACAGTAGCCAATGAATCTGTTTTACCTGATACTTCGGATATTATAAATGTTAATATAACTCCATTTGACCCGGTTACTTCAACTTTATATATTTTTGGGGATGCTTCGCCAAACGGATGGGATGTTGCCAATGCTGTTGCCTTGGAAATGGATTCGAAAGATCCTACAATATTTGTATTTAATGGTAATTTGAGTGCTGGTGAGTTTAAATTTATTACCACTCAAGGTTCATTTTTACCATCTTACAATAAAGGTGCTAGTGATGCGGACTTAGTATTCAGAACAGAAGATGCGCAGGCTGATGATAAATTTGTAATCAGTGAAGCTGCAAAATATATCATAACCGTTGACTTGATTGAGCTAAGCATCAGTATCGTAAAACAAGAAGGTCCGGCTTATGAGCAAATGTTTATGGTGGGAGATGCCACTCCAAATGGTTGGGATATTGCCAACGCAACCGAAATGACTCAAAATCCGAATAACTTGTTCCAATTCACTTATGACGGTATATTAACTCCAGGTGACTTTAAATTTCCTGTAAATCTTAATGCCGATTGGAGCCAAGATTTTTTTATGAAAGATCCTGCTGATGCTTCAAAAATATATTTACATAATGGAGGTGACGATGATGATAGTAAATGGACTATTGACAAAGAGAATTACTATCATGTTGTATTAGATATTGACAAGTATACTATTACAATTGAGCCGTTTAAATTATACATGGTGGGTTCTGCAGGTCCTAGTGGATGGGATGTTGGAAATTCAACAGAATTGGTACAGGATGATACCTATTGGTATATATTCCGTTATGAAGGACCTCTGGTTGAAGGAGAATTTAAATTCCCTGTAAATCGCAATTCTGACTGGGGACAAGATATGTACATGAAAGATCCAAGTGATCCAACAAAAATGTACTTGCATAATGGAGGTGATGGAGATGATGAAAAATGGTCAATCTCAGCTGCTGAAGCTGGTGACTATATCATTACCTTGAATATCCAGGATTTAACAATCGATATTCAAAAGCAATAATTGAAATTATTTATTTCCCAAAAAATATCTTTCCCGGATTAAAATAAATTTTTTTCCGGGAAGATATTTAAAAAACTTAGAATTAGATATAAAAAGATATTATTGGATTCTATATAAGCTATAGGAATATAAAATAATTCAAATTAAAAGGAGAGATTAGAATGAAACGTTTCAAAAACTCATTTATAATAGTATTGTTATTAGTTGCCACTTTTGCGTGCAAAGAGTCGGGTGATGAATTAGTTGATAATTCCGATGTTCCGGAAAATATAGCCACTCCTGATTATTACAATATAGAAATTAATACAGATAAGGCTATATATATACCAGGAGATGCTGTTGAGTTTACAATAGATGATTCAAGTTTACCATCAAATACCAAGGTTCGTTATAAGTATTTAAATACTGTGATTGAAGAAGCTGATATTGAGGCTTCACAATGGACATGGACAACACCTGCTGATGATTATACAGGCTACATAGTTGAAGTATATGCCACAGAAGGTGAATCAGAAACTATCTATGCCACTATTGGAATAGATGTATCTTCATCATGGACTAAATTTCCCCGTTATGGATTTTTATCGCATTATGGCATCATCGCAGATAGTGAAATCCAAACTGTTATTGATAATTTATCCCGTCATCATATCAATGGACTCCAGTTTTATGATTGGCCTAATAAACACCATAAACCACTTCCTCTTAATGGAGACACTCCTGCTACAAGTTGGAAAGACATTATAAACAATGATGTTTTCTTAGCAACAGTGGAAAAATATATAGATGCTGCCCATGGTAAAAATATGAAAGCCATGTTTTATAACCTTATTTTTGGTGCATGGGATGATGCTGAAGCGGATGGTGTAAATAAGGAATGGTTTGTTTTTAAAGACAATACACACACAAACAGAGACTTTCATCCCTTGCCATCACCTCCATTTTTAAGTAATTTATATTTGTTAGATCCTTCTAATAGCGGATGGCAAAACTATATAGCTAATCAAAATAATATAGTTTACCAACATCTTGATTTTGATGGGTATCATATGGACCAGTTGGGAGATAGAGGAGATACCTATAAATATGATGGTTCCAGACTTTATTTAAATCAAACTTACCAACCCTTTATAGAGGAAATGAAAGTCGCCTCACCCGGGAAAAGTGTTGTTATGAATGCAGTAAACCAATATGGCCAACAAGGTATTGCTCAGGCAGAACCCGATTTTTTATACACTGAGGTATGGAGTCCATTCAATAATTATTCTGATTTAGTGTCTATAATTAAACAGAACAATATATTCAGTGATCACACAAAAAATACAGTATTAGCGGCTTATATGAATTATAATTTGGCGGATAATAAAGGTTATTTCAACACTCCTTCTGTTTTAATGACTAATGCTGTAATTTTTGCCCATGGTGGTTCGCATCTTGAATTAGGAGAACACATGTTGGGTAAAGAGTATTTCCCTAACAGCAATTTAATGTTAAAGCCCGATCTTAAATTAGCTTTAATTGAATACTACGATTTTTTAACGGCCTATGAAAACCTCTTAAGAGATGGGGGAACCTTTAATCAGGTTAGCCTTGGTTCCCTTGATGGAAAATTAGCCTTAAGTAAGTCAATAGGTAGTATGGGTACAGTTGGTATAGTAGGAAAAGAATTTGAAAACCAACAAGTCATTCACTTGTTAAATCATATGAATTCACAAACTTCAGAGTGGCGAGATAATAATGCTTTACAGATTATTCCGGGAATGAAAAAAGATTGTCAGTTAGAATTTACAAGTTCAAAAACTGTAAAAGATGTTTGGGTAGCCTCTCCGGATATTATTGGAGGCGCCTCACGTTCTATAAATTTCGAGCAATCAGGTAGTAAAGTAGTATTCACTTTGCCTGAACTTAAATATTGGAGTATGATTGTAATCGAGTATTAACCTAACTTCAAAATACTTGAACTGACAAATGATCTAATAATCTGAATTCGACATAAAATTTTATGCTTTTCATAAAAACTGATCTACAGCGTTAAAATTATCGAGCTAGCGTGCTAGCCCTGCAAAATTTACCTTGTGAATCAGTCTTTAATGTAAATCTGAATTATAAAATTTTAATCGAACTCAGGTTAATATATTAATTTATTATCCGATTACCAGATTCGTTAACTGGTTAAGCCGGGTCAAATTTACCCTTCGAACTTATCTAAAAATATAATTGATAGCCATTGTTATACCCCACAATATGTGTTTTATTAACTAAGAATCAATTCTTTAAATCTACAATTATGAAGAAAAATCTACAATTAATTAGTTTCCTATTATTAGGATTGTTTTCAATTTCAAGCATGTATGCACAGTATGATTATGTATCTATTGTTGGCGATGCATCTCCTGCAGGTTGGAATCCTGTTGGAGTTCAATTGGAGCAGAGTGGAAATGTTTTTACCTATAATGGAGCACTAAAAGCCGGAAGTTTTAAATTTCATGCTTTTAATGGGGATTGGTGTGATGGAGAATGGATCAATGCATCCGTGGATGGTCAGGTTTTAACCGCCACCGATTATATCATTACCACAGGTTGCGCTGGACCAGATAATAAGTGGAGTGTCACCATTCCCGGAAATTATTCAATCACTATTGACTTAGATGCTTCGACTATTCAAATAGAAGAACTTACTTATTATGCTAACCTTTCATTAGTTGGAGATGCTACGCCAGGAGGTTGGGATTTAGGAATGGCTACAGATATGATTGTTGATGAATCTAATTCTGCACTGTTCACCTGGTCGGGAGATTTGGTGGCAGGGAGCTTTAAAATAACTACAGCAAAAACTTTTGATGACGGCTGGGATTGGATTATGCCTCAAGTTACAGGACAAGATTTAAGTCTGACAACATATCAGGTGGCAGTATCCGGATCAGGTACAGATAATACCTGGACTATTGATGCTCTTTCTGCAGGTAAATATGATATCTCGGTTGATCTTCAGGCTGAAACTATAGCCATTAACGAATCAACGGCAACCGAAATTGTCGCAACCGATTTATCACCAGTACAGACTTACTACAATGAGACTACAGGTCAGTTGACTATAGATTTAGGATTACAAACAACTGCCATAGTCTCTATTTATTCTGTTACAGGAAATATCATTTATCAGACTGAAATGGAAAATTCCATCATTTTGGATGCTTCATCTTTAGGTGGTTCCGGATTAAAATTGGTACATGTTTCAAACGCAAATATGTCTGAGGTATTTAAAATTTTAGTTCAATAATAATATAGGAAGATGGTGGGTTTACTTTCCATCATCTTCTATTTTAGAAAGTAAGGTTGTTAATCGCAGTGTTTAACTCTATAGGTTTGTTCATTAGCAATGAAGAATTAAACATGTTAAATGTAAATGTATATGTGTCTTTGGTATAATTTTTAACCAAATCATTTGTTGAAAATAAATTATAAATCTAAATACATGAAACCGGCCTTGTTGAAGCAATCTCAAAAATTATCGGATTCGTTACACGGGAGGGAAATTAAAATATGTGCTGGATATCAGTGTTTTAATGAAATGTAAACACATGAAACGAGCCATGAGAAAAAGTTCTCACACACTAGGATGACTAAATTGGCGAGTTCCATATGGCAATTAAAAAACAATTTTAGACATATGAAAAAAATAATCTTAATATCAATAATACTTGCTCAAGCAATTATATTTAGTGCACAACCACCAGCTAACCCTTATAAAGCACCATTATATTGGAATCCATATGAATATAATATAGAATTTGATGATTGTGAATAAGTTACTTATAGTTGCTTTTATGATAATCGTCTTAACAGAATACTTATGAATACACAATTTAAAACGTGGATTTTAGCATTGATAATTATTTTTCATTTCAGTGCAAAAGCTCAAATACCGGTAAATCCACATAAGGCTCCTTTGTATTGGAGTGTATATGAAAACAATATAGAAAAGGAAAAAGCAGGAGTTAATCCTAACTATATAACCGAAGAGGATTGGCTGGCAAACATCACCTGGGTGGATGAAAATTTAAAAGACCTTGGGTATAATATGATTTGCATTGATGGCTGGGGAGATATTAATGAGATCAATGAAAATGGTTATCGCTTGTCTCATTCAGTCCATTGGGAGCATGATTTTGCCTGGTGGTCTAATTATTTGCAAGAACGGGGCATGACTTTGGGAATGTATATGAATCCGCTTTGGATTCATGTGGCAGATGATAATATGACGACCAAAATTGTAGGTACAGATATTCCTGTTTCTTCATTGAAAAATCCATCAGAAAATACTTTGTTCTCCAGGTGTCAGGTCGATAGACCCGGAGCCGAAGAATATGTGAAAGGTTATATTCAGCATTTTGCTGATATGGGTGTAAAGTATTTACGTGTTGATTTTCTTTCGTGGTACGAGGATGGTTACGATCGATATATTGGAACTGTAGGGCCAACTCGTCCTCATGAACACTACGAAACAGCATTGCGCTGGATGAGGGAAGCGTGTGATGCTAATGATATGTTTTTAAGCCTGGTGATGCCTCACCTGTATAATGATGCGGAAACTGAGCAGCAATATGGACATATGGTTCGTATCAATGAAGATACAGGAGATGGCGAATGGTACAAGTTTAGTGATAAAGACAGAGGTCAAAACCGAAATGGATGGTCGAAATACGCCAATGCTTTTGATGGTTTTACTTACTGGTCTAAAATTGCCGGAAGGGTAAAATGATTCTTGACGGTGATTTCATTCGTATCAATACTTTTAGCAATGATACTGAACGTATGAGTGTTATTTCGGCACATTTAATGGCAGGTGGACCCGTAACAATCTCTGACCAGTGGAATACCATTGGTGATAATATTTGGTTATACCAGAATGAAGAGATGCTGGCTTTAAATTATGATGGTTTTGTGGGGAAACCACTGAGTGCAGACCCAACTAATTCACAAAGCCAAATCTGGAAAGGTCAGATGAGTAATGGAGATTGGATTGTTGGTTTATTTAATCGAGAAGGTAGTACCTTAAATAGATCCTTTAATTTTCAGAGTGAACTAGGTTTAACAGAAGGATTTGTCAGAGATCTGTGGAGTCATACGGATTTAGGGGTGCTGGGGTCTTTAAGTGAAAATATTCCTTCACATGGTTGTCGTATTTTTAGAGTATCGGCTGGTATTGATAAAGTATTTGCTCCAAGTTTTGATATACAAGGAGGTACATATTCGACAACACAAACAATAAGTTTACAAAGCTCAACAGCTGATGCTGTCATTTACTATACCACAGATAAGAGTGAACCATCTTCAACATCGATGCAGTATATCGCACCCATTGAAGTTAATTCATCTCAAACGATAAAAGCAATTGCAATAAAAGATGGATTAGAACAATCTTATGTATCAACAGAAACTTATTATATAGGTGAAACACCTACGCAGGGAGGAATGTATTTGGGAGGTACCTTTAATGATTGGAATCTGCCCGATAATCCAATGGAGCTTGTAGGAGATAATCAGTGGTCTATAATTACTTATATAACTGCAGGAAATCATGAACTAAAATTTGCAAACCAATTAAACTGGAAAGGTGAGGATTGGGGGAACAACACCGGATCAAGCGGAGAGGCCCAATTAACCACCGGAGGAGGGGCAAATATCTCATTTAGTGCAGCAGAAACAGGTAATTATATCATTACATTTAATGATTATACCTTGTCTTATAACATAGAAAAAACATTTGATTATTTACAGGAACAAATGTATGTTGCCGGAAGCTTTAATGGTTGGAATTTAAGTGAGAATGAAATGACTTTAGTGGCCGATCATCTATGGAAAAGTGATCCTATTGATTTTACAGCAGGTGGTTACGAATTAAAATTTACAAATACAACTAACTGGTCAGGCGATGACTGGGGTAATGCATCCGGATTAAACGGAGTTGCCGAACTGACAACTGGAGGATCTCCAAACTTATCGTTTCAAATATCGACCGATGGATCCTATCAATTATCATTTAACGATCAAACTTTGGAGTATTCAATCAGTGGCTATTACACAGGTATCGAATCAGTAAAATCTTCCAATTCTTTTGTATATCCAAATCCAGCTTCAGATCAATTAAATATCAATATTGGGAAGGCAACTCATGCAATAGTAACAATTTATAATATGAGTGGAAATACATTGTATTATGCAGAAACCAATTCAGAATCCATAATAATTGATTTAAAAAGTATTGAAGCTTCAGGGCTGCAATTTATAAAGATAGAAACAGGAAGTTATTCTGAAATTCATAAGATTGTTGTTAATTGAATGATTTGCCCTTTTTATGTTGAAATAAAACATAATATAAATATATATAACAATTAAGTAGATATGTACAGTTTAATTGTTAGAACAGAAATAGTTAGCAAGGATATATCTCTGGCATCTGATATAACTTGCTTGTTGAATGATCAATAGTATAACTATATTTCATTTTGGATGTAGGTTGCGTAATATTCATTATATAAGAGGATTACGTAGATTTAGTAAGATGGATGATCTATATTTTTATTAGATTTTTTCATTGCTTTTTAGAAGAAGGGTTTCTTTGCATAAAACGGTGCTTAAAATCTTAAAAACGATATAATTAAGAGTTGGATTTTAAAGATTAAATAAAATGACAAAGCATAAAATAATCACCTGGGTATTAGGAATTATAATCATTCTTTTATCGATTGCGGCGCAGAATAAAATTAACACAGGCAATTGTACCGGATATCAATTAGATGGAAATAAGGTTGTTTTTAATTGTGAAAACAATGTAAATGTTCAAGTTGAGCAAATCAATTCAGGAATCCTGAAAATTTGGTATGACACAGATCATTTTAAGCGTAACAATGAATCATTTGCCGTTATTTTAAAAGGTAATGAGGAGCAAAAAATCAACTTATCAGAACAACCCGGAAGCTATGAAATATACACAAGTGATCTGATTATTCGTGTTAATAAATCACCATTCCAGATTCGTATTTTCGATAAGTGGCAAAAATTACTAATGGAAGATTATCAAAGTAGGGGATTTGAAGCTGATTCAATAAGAATGAGCACTTACAAAACATTAAAACCCGGAGAACGAATATATGGTTTAGGAGAACAAAATGGAAATATAAATCGTGTGGGAAGCCGCTTTAAAATGTGGAATAGTGATAAACCATGTTATCAGGTTAATGAAGGTCCTCTATATAAAAGTATCCCTTTTTTTATGAGTAGTGAAGGGTATGGGATTTATTTTGATAACACTTATAAAACAGAATATGATTTTGGAACAGAATCCAAATCTTATTACTCTTTTTCAGCACCAGGAGGAGAGATGATCTATTATTTTATATTCGGACCTACCTATAAACAAATCATCAGTAGATATGCCGATTTAACCGGTAAACCTATTATGCCGCCAGCCTGGGGACTGGGTTTTGCTCAATGCAGAGGCATGTTAACCAATGAATCATTAACCAGAGAAATTGCTAAAGGGTACAGAGATCGTCAAATACCTTGCGATATTATTTATCAGGATATTGGATGGACTAATTACTTGCAGGATTTTGAATGGCGAGACGGTAATTATGATAATCCCCAAAAGATGTTATCTGATTTAGAATCAAATGGTTTTAAAGTGATTGTTTCCCAAGATCCGGTCATTTCTCAGGCTAATAAAGCACAGTGGTCAGAGGCCGATTCGCTGGGATATCTAACCGTTGATTCAAGAACCGGCAAGTCGTATGACATGCCATGGCCCTGGGGAGGAAATTGTGGAGTGGTAGATTTCACCAATCCTAAAGTGGCTGATTGGTGGGGGAGTTACCAGCAAAAAGTATTGGATGACGGTGTGCGTGGATTTTGGACCGATATGGGTGAACCTGCCTGGAGTAACGAAGAGAGTACAGATCGATTATTTATGCAACACCATTTGGGTGGGCATAATGAAATTCACAACGTATATGGATTTACCTGGGATAAAGTCGTTACCGAGCAATTTGAAAAGCACAATCCCAATACACGCATTTTTCAGATGACCAGAGCGGCCTTTGCGGGTATGCAGCGATATACTTTTGGATGGTCTGGTGATTCTGGTAATGGAAATGATGTTTGTAATGGCTGGAATCAAATGGCAGCGCAGGTACCCTTAATGTTATCCTCAGGAATGGGGCTTATTCCTTTCTGGAGTTGCGATATTTCAGGATATTGTGGCGATATAAAGGATTATGATGCCTTGAGTGAGTTGTATGTACGTTGGGTGCAGTTTGGAGCTTTCAATACTTTAAGCCGTATTCATCACGAAGGAAATAACGCAGTGGAGCCTTGGTTATTTGGTGAAGAAGCAGAGCGTATTTGCAAATCGGCCATCGAAAGAAAATATCAATTGTTTCCTTACCTATATACTTATGCCAGAGAAGCTCATGATACCGGAATACCAGTTACTCGTGCCCTTATCCTTGAATACCCCGAAGATACTGAAGTTGCGGATCTGAATAGCCAGTTTATGTTTGGAAAGGAAATGTTGGTGGCGCCAGTGGTGGAAGAGGGAGCAGCTTTTAAAAAGGTGTATTTACCCAAAGGTGAATGGATCGATTTCAACAATAAACAGCAAATATATAATGGTAATAGCTGGATTGATTATCCGGTAGAATTGGAAACAGTTCCCATTTTTGTAAAAAAAGGATCTATTATTCCGCAAATGCCTATTATGCAATATATTGGCCAGAAGTCCAATTACCCTTTGTTGATTTCTGTTTTTCCGGCAGGAATCAATAAGAAGGCAAAATTTGAAGTTTATGAAGATGATGGTGAAACCAAAAATTATAAGTCGGAAGTATTTGTTAAGCGAGAGATTGTTTGTATGACAAAGCGAACTAGCTTAGAGATCAAATACAAGGAAGAGGTCTCAAATGGTTATGTGGCAAAAAAGCGTGATTTAGTTTATCAGCTTTATATGGATGAGAAACCAGCCTCGGTTCTGTTGGGAGATAAAAAGCTAAAAACATTCAAATTGAAAAAAGCAGAAGATATTTTGCCTGATAAAATTGAGAAATCTCAATGGAGTTGGGATGAATCTCTCAATAAATGCATTATTCATATTCCTGCAAGCATGGTAGGTCCAGAGATCGTAATTGAAAACTAATACATATTGAAAATATTAAATTAATTTATTAATGAATCCTTTCAAGTTGTATTGAATTAAGTATTGCCCAAATTTGATATCAGGCAGAGGAGTGCGTTTTTGTATTTTATTTTGCAGATTTTGATTCAGCAGGAACTTTGCCTTATTGGGTTCTATATAAGGAATTATGCTCGAAAGGAGATGTACCTTTTAGTTCGCAGATTATTCCACATTTTCATTGATATTTCTGATGAAAGTATCATAACAGATTAATTCAGATCTAATTAAAGTGATAGGAAGCTAATTTAAAATATAGCTTTTTGATATAGGGTGTGGCAATGAGTTCACAATAAGAAACAGTTTGTAATAGATTATATATGAACTGTAAATAGGGATCATAGTTTATTTATTAACTACCCAAATCTTCAATAAGGAGAATTGGGACAATAAAATTTATAATGAAAAAACTACTTATGGCTGTTTTTTGCCTAATCTTTTTTATGAGTACGGTAAAAGCGCAAACAAACAATCCGGTGGCTAATTCTGAGGCTATTGTTACTACGGGAACAATGAGATTTACGGTGTTAACACCAGAAATAATACGTATTGAACAAAGTGATTCCAAAGAATTTGAGGATCGGGCATCATTTGTAGTGGTAAATCGTAATTTACCAGTACCCAATTTTAGTAAAAGAACTGAGAATGGTTATTTATTTATTACAACAAATAAACTGGAACTTAGGTATAAAATAGATTCAGATCCTATGATCAATGATCCTTGTGGACCGAATTTGCAAATTACCTTAGATGTAGATGGGGCATCTGAAACATGGTTTCCTACAAAAGTAGACCCATACAACCTGAAAGGGACTTGTCGTACTTTAGATGGTGCTGAAGGTGATGAGCGCAAGAGGCTTTAGGACGGACTTATTTCACGTTCAGGATGGTCCGTTATTGATGAGCAAAAAGCAAGGAATGATGGTAGTTATAGCTTAATGTTTGATGGAAGTGATACTGTAGATTGGGTATCTCAGCGTGTTGACCCTAATTCTATGGATATGTACTTTATGGGGTATGGCCATGATTATAAAAAGGCACTATACGATTTTACCCTTATTGCAGGTAAAATACCATTGCCTCCGCAATATGTTTTTGGTTATTGGTATTCAAAATATAAGCGTTATTCAGAGCAAGATTTTAGGGATATTGTAAGTGATATTCAAAGCAATGATATTCCAATGGATGTGTTGGTAGTTGATATGGATTGGCATATGGATGGTTACAACAACCGCACTGATCAAACTCAATGGACAGGCTGGACTTGGAATAATGCATTATTTCCCGATCCTCAGGGCTTCATCGACTGGATGCATAGCCAAAACCTGAAAACAACACTTAACCTGCACCCTGCTGATGGGATTGGTATTTATGAAGATAACTTTGCGCAATTAGCGAGTGATTTGGGTGTTCCTGCTACAAAAACAATTCCTTGGAATATTGAGAATAAAGACTTTTATAGAGCATTTTTTAAAGATATTTTGCGCCCACTTGAAAACATGGGTATTGACTTCTGGTGGCTCGATTGGCAGCAATGGATGCTTGCTCCAAATGAACCTAAGCTTGGAAATACATTTTGGTTGAATCATGTGTTTTTCAATGATATGAAATCACAAGGAAACGATCGTCCATTGATATTTCACCGTTGGGGAGGATTAGGGAATCATCGATATCAAATTGGATTCTCCGGGGATGCCTTTAGTACGTTTCCAACCTTGGCTTTTCAACCTTATTTTACATCTACCGCTAGTAATGTGTGTTATGGATACTGGAGTCATGATATTGGAGGGCATATTCAACCAGACGCTAATAATCCGGAATTATATTTGAGATGGATTCAGTACGGTGTGTTTTCTCCTATTTTACGTACACATTCAACCAATTCTGATAATATTGAACGACGCATTTGGATGTATGATAACTTCTTGGCAATGCGCGATGCCATCAAGCTTCGTTATGCCTTAATTCCATATATATATATATACAAATGCAAGATATGCATATGATACTGGAGTTTCTCTTTGTAGACCTATGTATTATGACTATCCTGAAGCAGAAGAGGCCTATACTTTTGAAGGGGAATATATGTTTGGCAATGACATTCTTGCGGCTCCCATTTGCAAATCCAATGATGGTGAACCTTCTGTAGACCAAACTATCTGGTTACCGGAAGGGAAGTGGTATGAAGTAGCCACAGGAGAGCTTTTAGAAGGAAACCAAGTTGTTACACGTGCATTTACAGAAGAACAGATTCCATATTATTATCGTGAAGGAGCAGTTATACCACTTTATCCGGCAATAAAACATTTAAATGACAGGCCAGATACAGTTATTGTACAATTTGCCCCGGGAGCAACAGGCGAATGTTCATTATATGAGGATGAGAATACCAATAATAACTATGAGACAGGAAGCTTTACCAAAACACTTATAACACAAGCTACTGTAGAGGGTGTTAGTACTTACACTGTAAATGCACGCACAGGGTCATTTACAGGAATGCCTGATACACGTTCATTCCAATTTGAAATGCTAGATAAGAATGAACCTATAAGTGTACAAGTAAATGGTAATGCAACAGAGTATACCTACGATCCTGATAATCGAAAAATTATAATAAATGTTGATGATGTGTCTTATAGTTCATTGCCATTAAGCGTTGTTGTAACCAATAACTAATTAAGAAGAATTGAAATTTAAACATACCATTTACAACCGGCCTTAAATAGCAGCCAAGTTGTAAATGGTATGTTTTCCCAATGAATTGATCATCTATAAAATTAAATCTAAATCATGAAAAAACTTATATTACTTCTATTAACAATATATGCATTTTCAACATTGCAGGCCAGGGATTGGGCTATTATTGGAGATGCATTAGAGAATGAGACTACCTTTTTGGAACAGGATCCATCAAATTCCAACGTGTATAAATATGTCGGGGAATTGACATCAGATGAATTTAAACTTTGGGATGGAACAAATATCTATATTCCTGTATGCGGAATGAATGATCCGATGGGACAGGAAATAGGTATGGAAATACAAGCAAATGAAGGTCAATCCGGTTTTGGTGTTAAGTATGTAAAAAATGACCAAATGTATGTCATTACACTAGTTGATGGAGCCAACCCTACGTTAAAAGTTGAAATGGCTGATATTTATAAGCATTTGTATCTTATTGGAGGCCCTGTTAGTACATCTGGCGGCAGCTGGCAACTCAGTGATGCCCGTGAATTAGAACGTGATGCTGATAACCAATTTGTCTTTTATTACCGTGGATTTTTAATCTACAATAATTCAGGAGAGGAAGCTGGAGCATTTAAATTTCTTTCTTCTAATAGTAATTGGGAAAACGCATTTCATCCAATTGGTACAAGCAATGTAGCGTTAAGCCAGGCATCTAGAATGCGCCTTAATGGAAATGATACAAAATGGGAATTGCCCGCTGATGGTAGTGGGAATGGATATTATGTAATAAAATTGAATACGCTTGAGGAAACCATTGAAGTATTGCAATTTACACCATCAGATGTAGAATATCCTGATAAAATATATTTAACAGGAGATGCCATGCCATGTGGATGGTCGAATGATAACCCGGAAGTAATGATACCTACTAATATTATGGAAGGAAAATACAAGTGGAGTGGAAACATTGTTCCTGGGCAGTTCAAATTTTTAAAAATAAAAAATTACTGGGGAAGTTGTTATGTGTCAACGATTGAAGATCAGTTGGTTGAAACTGAAGAATCATATACTGTTATATATGAAGGTTGGGGTGAAACACCATTGAACGACTATAAGTTTGTATTCTCCGAATCAAAAGAATGTACCATTTCTTTGGATTTGTCTACTATGAGTTTTGTGATAAGAGAAGGGATTGGGAATAGTATAGTTGATGCTGACAATCAAAAAGAAAAATATTTAATTAAAGGATTAAATGGAATTTTAAAAGCGGAGAGTGATGATCCAACTCCTATGGAAATTATAGTATACGATTTAGTTGGGCGTGAGATAAATAGGAAGAGTTTTGTGTCCAATACCCAAGTCACTGTCAGTAAAGGCTTTTACATTGTAGTTTTATGCGACCAAAAAAATCAAGTACGTAAAACAGTTAAGTATGCATATTAAAACTTTGTTAATATATAGAATGCTTTATCTGTAATCCTCAATAGCAAAGGATGCTGACGAAGGTTCTATATAAGGGTATGAAAATATGAATTTATATAAAGTCAAACTTATAATTTCATTAAACATGAATAGAAGATAAATATTGAATTATACGGAATTAAACTATTTATAAGATGAAAAAAATAATTTGGATGGCATGTATATGTGCCTCAATAATTGGGTGTCAGCAAAAAGATAGTACATTGTACGAATCCAAACAGTATACTATATACAAAGATGGTGTTAAACAAGGAAACAATATAGCTCAGGTGGTTTCCAGAAATCACTTGGTTTCAAATTATCAAAGTTTGGTTCATGAAAACTATTCGAGATTAATCAGTTTTAAGTTCAGCATTAATGAAAAAGATAATGAGAAAGTTTCAGGTGCTGATCATTGGATAATTATTGGCGATGAGCATGAGTCACCGGTTATTGAGTTTGGTTCAGATAATGCATCTTTACCTGCAGATCCGGGAACTAAACTTCCTGCAAATTATCGGTACACTTTTCGTTTAGACATGAGTCCTGTTTTTAAACAATTTGATGAGAAGGGATATTTTGAGTCTTTTGATGGAAGTCGCATCGCTAAAGAAGATTTTAAAGCCGTTTATATTGCAGGAGGTTCCGCACCCTTATCCTGGGATTTTTCCAACCTGGATGAAAATGGATTAGCGCTCAAAGATGAGGATGGCGACGGTATATTTGAATTAACCGTGGTTTTAAATCCATATAATCCTCGTGATGCAGAAACAAAAGAGTGGAAACTTTTAACGGATATTTCTGCCAAACCTTCTTACAAGTCAGAACAGCCTTTGGTTGATGCTTTATTTAATCTTTCGCTTGAAGAGGCATTGATGAATATTGAAGCAGACAGTACTTTACGTACAGGAGCCAAATGGGGTGGTGTATGGACTCGAGATGTAAGTTATAGTACTTTGCTGGCTTTTGCATACCACGAGCCCGAAGTAGCTAAAATAAGTCTATTGAGAAAGGTAAAACGTAACCGAATCATTCAGGATACTGGTTCAGGAGGTGCCTGGCCTGTTTCTTCTGATAGAACAACATGGGCTTTTGGAGCATGGGAAATTTATAAAGTTACAGGTGATCAAGAGTGGTTAAAAACGGCATATCAAGTGATAAAAAACACACTGGACGATGATTATAAAACTATCAGAGATGAAGAGACAGGATTGTATAGAGGAGAATCTTCATTTTTAGATTGGCGGGAGCAAACATATCCCAAATGGATGTCGAATATGGATATCTATGTATCAGAAAATTTGGGAACCAATGTGGTGCATTATCAAGCACATAAAATTTTGGTTGAAATGGCTAAACTTTTAGGAAAAACATATGAGGAATACGATAAAAGAGCTGATGAAATTAAAAATGGGATTAATAACCATCTATGGATGAATGATAAAGGCTATTATGCCCAATATATTTATGGAAGAGCATCAATGTTGGTATCTCCGCGATTTGAAGCTTTAGGGGAAGCTTTATCTGTTTTGTTTGATGTGGCAGATACAGAAAGAGCCAAATCCATTATTTCTAAATCTCCTGTTACTCCGTTTGGTACCACTTGTATTTTCCCACAAATCCCCAATATTCCACCTTATCACAATAATGGTATTTGGCCATTTGTACAATCGTATTGGAACCTGGCTGCAGCAAAAACAGGTAATGAGGAAGTTTTAAAACATGGTTTGGCCGCTATTTATAGAGCAGGAGCATTATTCTTGACAAACTATGAGAATTTTGTAGCTCAAAATGGTGATTATGTAGGAACTGAGATAAATTCAAATCGAATGTTATGGAGCATGGCAGGTAATATTGCAATGGTGCACCGTGTTTTTATTGGGATGAATTTTGAAGTTGATGGCATTCAATTTAAACCAGTTATTCCGGAAGTATACGGAGGAAATAGGACTTTATCAAATTTTAAATACAGAGATGCTATCCTGAATATTAAGGTTGAGGGTTATGGAAATAAGATTAAATCTTTTATGCTTGATAATGAACAACAAGAAAAAGCATTTATACCATCATCTTTAAATGGGGAGCACTCCATCGTCATTAAAATGACCAATAATAAATTTGAGAAATCAGGAATTAATATGGTTGAAAATCGTTTTTCTACCACAGATCCACATGTAAAGTTAAGAGAATCGTCCATTATATGGGAACCGGTTGAAGGTGCTGAAAAATACAATGTGTATAAAAATGGTGAATTGCTAAAGAGTGACAGTTTATTGAGTATGGAGATATCTGATGAGGAGTTTGCTGAGTATGCTGTGACCGCCATCAATAGTTATGGTGATGAGTCTTTTAGTAGTGAGCCGATAAGAGTGATTCCTCATGAGTTAATTCTTGAAACGGAACAGTATTACCCTAAATCAGATTTACCATTTACCAATTATAAAGGTAAGGGTTTTATAAAAATCAATACCAGCGAAAATATGAAATTGAATTTCAAATTTCGTGTTGAAGAAGAGGGAGAGTACATAATTGATTGTCGTTATGCAAATGGAACAGGACCGTGGAATACAGATAACAATTGTGCGATCAGGAGCTTGTATGTCAATGATGATTACAAAGGCGTTTGGGTTATGCCTCAAAGAGGTAAAGATGAATGGTCCGATTGGGGATACTCCAATGCTGTTAAAACGCATTTAAACAAGGGGAATAATGACCTGTCAATAGTTCTGGAAAACTGGAATTCAAATATGGATGGAGAGATTAATGAAGCTCTGATGGATCAGATTAGAGTGATAAAATTGAAATAAAACGATATAAATATAAGCGCAGGGTATTTATATCGGTTGATGTAAAACGGTTGTTTCATTAGGAGCAACCGTTTTTTTGTTTGATAATTCCAATTCGTTCGAATTTAGCGAAGAGTAATCCGTACAATAACCAAGATGTCAATTATATACAAGAGTCACAACTTAAAATATTCCTGGCTCTTTTTTAATATAAAAAGAGAATATGCTCGTTTTGATATTGTTTATTGTCATTTGTTTTACGTGACAAATGAATTAGTGTCTTACTACGATTGATTGGTCGGAATTGAAATGTAGTTCTTTAATTATTTAGTCAGACCTGAATTAGGATGTTTTCATGTATGCAAAATTACCTGTTGGGGAAATCTAAATCTAATAAACTAACCAACTTGTATATTCCCCAAAGGTAATAATCTTTATAATTTGTAATTATTTATGCTACAGAAATCTTTGATAATGATTAATAATATTAAATGTGAATACAATAATGATTTCGTATGTTTATTCAATATGAAATTTGGCCTTTTGCATAATATTATCCGAAGCATTACCCATATAAATCATATAATTACCTTTTTCAAGTTTCCAATCAGAAATTGATTCTTCAAAGTATCTGAGATGATTTATTGGTATTGTAATAGTTACAATCTTACTTTCTCCAGACTTTAAATAGACTTTATCAAATCCTTTTAATTCTTTTAAAGCTCTCTTTACCTTAGACTTTGGTTTGCCTATATAAAGCTGAATTACTTCTGATCCATCAACGTTTCCTGTATTTGTTACCATACAACTTACATTAATAACTCCTGATTCTGAATAATTAGTATGATCCAACTCTAAAGCAGAAATTTCAAAATTTGTATACGATAATCCATATCCAAATGCAAATTGTGGTTTTATTTTCATTGAATCAAACCAACGATATCCAACAAAAATATCTTCTTTATAATATTGATTTACACTATCTCCAGGGTAAGAAAGTTCTCCAAAATGATGAGCAGCATTATCTTCTAATTTTACAGGATATGAAAAAGGTAACTTACCTGAAGGATTTACTTTTCCTGATAAAACATCAGCCAAAGCATTTCCAGCTTCACTACCATTATACCATGATTGTATTAAACCATTTACCTTACTTAACCAAGGCATTTCAACTGCATTACCACTTACCAATACAACACCTACTTTAGAGTTTACCTTTATTATCTTGTCCAAAAGTTCATTTTGTCCAAAAGGTAATTGATAATGCTTGCGATCACCTCCTTCACAATCCTGATAGTGGTTTTTGTTTAAACCGCCAATAAACAAAACAATATCAGCTTTTGATGCTGCATTTACAGCAGCATTTACTAAAGAATCGGCATCTAAAACTGAAGGAATTTCTCTTCCATAAACAGAAGGACCTGAGGCATATCCCATTGAATGGATAATAGTTGCATTCTTAAATTGTTTTTTTATTCCTTCAAGTGGAGATATTTCATATTTAGCCTTAAGCTCTGATGAACCACCACCAATTGTCATAGAACGAGTTGCATTTTCTCCAATAACTGCAATAGTCATTTTAGTATTTGAATCTAATGGAAAAAAGTGTTCTTTATTTTTCAATAGTACAACACCTTCAGTAGCCACTTTATAGGCTATCTGCGAGTGCTCTTCAGTATTCATTTTACCATACGAATGACTTGAATTCATATTGGTTCTCATCATCAAACGTAGGATTCGACGAACTTTATCATCCAATACAGCTTCATCTATTTCTCCATCCAGAATCATCTTTTTAAATGGTTTTGCTAAGAAATAGTCATCATATGCAAATTTAGCAGAAGCTGTTAAACCGTTTGTCCAAGTTCCCATTTCAATATCTAATCCATTTAAAGCAGCCTCCTTTGTATCATGAGCACCACCCCAATCCGTAATTACAGCGCCATCAAATGTCCAATCTTCTTTTAGTATTTTATTTAACAGGATTTCATTATGACAACAATGCTGACCTCTGAACTGATTATATGCTCCCATTAGTGACCAAACTTTACCTTCAATAACGGCAGCTTTAAATGCCGGCAAATAAATTTCATGTAAAGCTCTGTCACTAACATTAACATTAATATGCATTCTCCACTCTTCCTGATTATTTAGAGCATAATGTTTAACACAAGCAGCCACGCCATTTTCCTGAACTCCTTTAATATAAGGAACTACCATAATAGATGCTAAATAAGGATCTTCTCCCATGTACTCAAAGTTTCTGCCATTCAATGGAGTTCGGTAAATATTTACTCCTGGTCCTAAAAGCACGTCTTTCTTTCTGTATCTGGCTTCTTCGCCAATTGCTACTCCGTATTCGTATGATAATTGAGGATTAAATGTAGCAGCCAAACAGGTTAATGCAGGGAACGCAGTAATTGAATCATTTGTCCAGTTAGCATATCCCCAGTCATCCCAATTGATTTCTCCTCTCACGCCATGCGGTCCGTCAGACATCCATAACTCTGGAATTCCCATCCGTGGTACTCCGGGTATGCTAAATTTGGATTGTGCATGACACATGGCAATTTTTTCATCTAATGACAATTGCTTTATGATCGCATCTATACGTTGTTCCATTTTTGTATTCTCTGTAACCTGGGCATTTACCATAGTTACTCCAAACAAAAATATGCAAGTCAATAATCTTCTCATTCTGTGCATTATATCTCAATTTTGATCTATGTAGTTTAATACTAATATTTTTAGATGTTAAAACAATATCAATTTTTTATTCCTAATTTTTCATTTCAATTTTCTGTATAAAATTAATCCCCACAAACAACTGTCTGTCGGGATTAATAAATGTTTCCATAAAGTCTTATTAATCTGAGCTCGATCTGCATCCAAAATTTAGATCGAACTCAGGCTATTACTGTACAGATATCATATCAACATAGTAACCATGTCCTACACATAGAAACCCGGCTTCTGCCTGAATCTTATCCAATACTTCTTGTGTAAGTATAACCTCTTTCACACCGTTTTCAGAGAAATCGATTGCCGAAGTACCAGGTAGATCGTTCCACCATCCGGAAGTAGTGCGAAGTTGATGATATTCAGCTTCTGGTGCTACAGAATAGTTGATACTTAATACAGCCCCTGCCTTTAGAGTAGCAAATACATCAGCACCAATTAGGTTGAAAGTCTTATTTGGATTATCGTCAGCAAGATCCCATGATACGTAGTGGTGCCCTTCCCATAGTACTGTAGTTGAAGAAACAGTAACTGTTTGTTCCATTGCTATAACCCCGGAGTTATAGAATTTTACGTCTTCACCGTTCACTGTTTTTCCCACTAAAATGTAATCTCCATCCTCAAAAGCAGGACAAATAAATGCAATTTCTGTCGTTGACTGTTGAGTAAATTCAGTGATGACTTCACCATTTATGGTCATTGAAGCAATTTGATCAAGATTAAGACCGCTCATGAGCCACTCTCTGTTTGCATTAGTTCTTGTTGCTCCAGAAGTAATAAGCGATGCATTGGTTACAGTAACTGGGTTACCACCATATTCATTACCTTCGGCATCTAATAAAACTACACGATGTTCACCTTCCTGTATCTCACCGGGAACTTCATACTCTATATAGTTATTATCTTCAGCTTCAATATAGTTGATATTTGTGATGCTAATGCCGTCAATCATTAAACCAGTAACACTACTAAGGTTTTCACCATAAAGACGTGCAGTTATATTTGAGGTGATGATACGCTCTAAGCCAACTTCTGTAGCCCATGGATCACCAGCCAATGGATTTACCTGTACAAGTCCCTCACGATAGGTTGATTTACCTTCTGATGTAGATACAATCACCTTAAAATTATATGTTCCAGCATTTAGATTGATATCTAATTCTGTTCCGGTTTGTACTTCATTGCCATCAATTAGCCATACCACGTTAGTATAATCGGCCGGTGTTACTGTCAATGTCATTGTAAGGTTAGCATCTCTGCTTATTGTTGAGATAACTGGCAATTCACCATTTACCCTGTCAGGAAAAATAGGATCCAGTATTCTCGGTTCATCGCTGCTTGTTGCTGTTGAAAAAGGATCTTCCTCACTACATGCAGTGAATGCAAAATTCAATGCAAATACAGCAAGTAGTATAAAATATATCGTTTTCATCTGTTTATATTTTAAATTTTAATGCTATATGGAACTTTTGGAAGATAATCATCTTCTTGTATAAGAAGATGATTATCATAGTCGTTTCATATGTCTAAAATTGTTTTTAATTGTTACATGGAACCAGGAATGAACAATCATTCTCGTATGTGAGAAATCTTTATCATGGTTGTTTCATGTGTCTTCAATTTATTTCATTATAATTAATCATTCATTTTCTTATTCCACCACATTTGTGTATGCCAACTGTCTGTTCCTCCCATTCGAGTTAAAGCTTCTTCATAATTCTCTTTGTTGTATGAAGATTCAAGTACAGGATAACAAAGGCGAACAGGAATATCGATACCTCCGGTGAGAAACTGACCGAAGCCATAAGCTTCAGGAGATTTGAGTTCAGGGTAGCCTGAACGACGAACGTTAGCCCAGCATTCTGCAGGATTGGTAAGATGCAGAATCCATGCTTGTGTGTTAATCGCTTTCTTTTTTTGCTCGTCAGTGTATCCTAAGTTAATGTTAGGGAAGAAAGTATCGAAATCATTATCAGAAACTACCTCGCAACCATAATTATCAGACAAAAAGTCCATAGCAGCACGCACTCCTTGTTTATATAATTCATTAATAGAGGCGCTTCCAACATTCCATCCTTTCAATTTAGCCTCAGCTAATAGAAGCTTTACTTCTGCCGCGGTTATAATGACTCCAGGATTATCACTTTTAAGAAAATTATTGGCTAGCTTAGGTTCAGTTTCGCGATTGACGGAGGATGAAATTGAACTATTATTTTTGGCCAACTCCATCAATATATCACTGTCGTATCCTGTAGGCCAAGGTTCCCAAGAAAAGGCTCCCGGATCGCGTGGTTTAAATTCTATCCCTTTAGATATCATTTCATCAGTCAAATCTATCCGATTGTCAGTACTTGTAGCACTCATGAGTCCATCGTAATAAAAACGAGCGATTCTGAATGTACGTGGGTCGTCGGTGTTATTGAGTTGATTGAACAAAGTAGAACACAGGTAGCTAGGATTATTGGCAGGGTCGTTGCCAAATAGGATTTGAGATAAGGCATTACCCCGATAATCACTATAAGCCTCCTGTCCAAAACTTAATGCAATATTCATATATTTTATAAGTGCATCTTCGTTGCCATTTTCTATAATTCCGCCATTGGCTTGCAACGCTTTTTCAAATTCTTCCTGTGCTTTTTGTGGTGCTACGTCAGAAATTCGCATAGCGTATCGTAAACGAAGTGAATTACCCAGCTTTCTCCACTTAGCTATATCTCCGTTGTATACCACATCACCGGTGATTTTATCTTTGCTAGCATCAAGATTATCAACTGATTCACTCAGCTCTATAAAAAAATCATTATATATTTCTTCCTGCGTATCAAAACGTGGATTGAAGTTTGCTTCAAGGAAACCTTTGCCAGCTTCACTGTATGGCACATCTCCATAAACATCAGTGATAATAGACATGAGGTAAACACGGTATATTCGCAAGGCAGAATTAATATTTACCTTTAAAGGGTCGTTAGTCGTACGGAATTCGGCATCAGTAATATTCTTGATGGCTGTAGTATATAATGTTGTCCAAATACGGCTCATTTCACTATTATCTTGTGTGTGACGGCCACCGAAATTTGTGGTATTCCAACATCCCATAAGATGTTGATTGAATGAATAGAGGTAGCTGCGATAAATCTCAACCATACCCAAATCTCCATAAGTTTGTAATTGAGCAGAGGTTAGTTGGGCGTTGGGATCGAGTGTGGTAGCCTTCGAAGGGTTCGTGTTCAAATCTTCCATGTACTCATCACTGCAAGCCGCAAAGAACATGGCTGATGCCATTAATATTATTGCAATATATGATAGATTGTATTTCATTGTTTAATAATCTTTGTAAATGAATTAAAATAGAAATTCGCTTAGAATTTTATATTAACGTTGCATCCAAAGCTCCTGCGCGATGGCAAAGAACCATACTCCAAGCCCATACCAGTGGTGTTGTTGTAATTGGAGTCAGGATCTATATTTGGAATGTTTTTCCAGATAATGAAAGGGTTTCGTGAAACAAACGATAGAGTAACGCTTTTTACAACATTTCGTAATAATACTTTTGGAACATTGTAGCTCAGTGTTAGTTCGCGCAATTTCACATAAGAGTTATCAAAGATAAACATTGACGGTGCATTACGAGATACACTCATCCAGTAATCTTCTGGATTGATATATATGTCATTGGAACGATAAGTGCCGTCACCATTGTCAATTACACCGGGAGCTAAAAATCCTCCTGTAGGATTCCAGTCGGAAGAGCCTTTGGCAAGTCCGGCCGCCTGACGTTGTTCTTCAGACTTGTACCAATCTTCACGTCCGGCAATTGTTTCTTTACTTTTACCAGATTCATATGAGGCACGGGCAGACATAGAGTATAGGTCGGCTCCTACTTTTACATCGAAGACTGCAGATAAAGAGAGGTTTTTGTAAGTTAATGTTGTAGTTGCACCTCCGGTCCAGTCCCATGATGCATTACCCAGTACATGATTGCTTTTGTCATATTGAGGTAATCCGGTTTGTGGATCGATAATTATGTCGCCGTTATCATTATATTTGAAATCAGGCCCAACAATAGAACCAAAGTTCTCTCCTACCTTGGCTGCTACTTGAACATCAAGCCATGGGGCTTTTTCCAATTCGAACATATCCATATCATCAACAAGCGTTTTCACTTTGTTGCTGTTTTTAGAAAAATTCAGATTCAAATCCCAAGAGAAGTCTTCAGTTTCGATGGGGCGCAAGTTAAGCGCTATTTCTATCCCTTTATTTTCAATTTCACCAGCGTTAATTAGTCGGTAGTTGTAACCTGATGTCCAAGAACTGGCCATTCCCATAATCTGGTTTTTACTGTTTTGTGTGTAGTAAGTAAAACCAAGGCCAACTCGGTTTTTAAGGAGTTTTGTATCTAAACCAATTTCAAATGAGTTGGTTTTTGTAGGTTTCAAATCCTTGTTTGGAATTGTGTTATTGTTAATGTAACCAATAGTGTAACCGGGATATGTGAATTTAGATTTTGCGTACACTAGTCCTAACTGATAAGGATCTGTATCACTACCTACTTGTGCCCACGACATACGAAGTTTACCATATGGCAATATGTTTGTTAAATTTGTTAGTTCAGAGAATACAAAACTGCCTGAAAAAGATGGATAAACATATAAGTTGTTACCGGTAGGAAGGGTTGATGACTGATCTCCACGTATTGTGGCATCGAGGTAAAGCATGTGTTTCCATCCCAAGTTTACAGCACCATATGCCGAATTGATTTGTTTGCGGTAACTATTCTGTTCTATGCTTGTTTCATTAAAGCTCATCAAGGCTACAACATCGCGAATTTGCATATCTTGAGCAGTAATTAAAGTAGTTTGGTTATCGACCTTGTACATATTACCTCCAAGTGTTGCATTGAGGTCAAAATTACCCCAGCTGTTATTGTAAATAGCAAGTAATTCAGCATTATACATGCGGTTTTCGAAGTTGCTGTTCTGTAGACGCCCTGCTTCAAAACCAGGAGTAGTTGGAGCTTTAAAGTCTTCGAAAGTAAACCAATTGAGCTCTGCACCAACAGTTCCTTGCAACTTCAAATGTTTCTTTATATTCCAAGTAGCTTTTCCGCTTAGGCGAAATTGATCTTTACTGGAGTTATTAGAATTTTTATAGATATCCCAATAAGGATTTACATTGTAAGGATCCATTCCATTCCAGTTAGAGTACTCGCCATTTTCATTCTGATAAGTTCTTAGCCAGTCTTGGTCGTATGTAGTGGCTAGTGTCATCAGGTTTTTACCAACGTTTGATTTACTATCGCCTAAAGCCGGACGATTTTTTACATTTTCACGTAGATAATTAACACTAAAATCAAAATCTACTTTTTTTAGAGATGTATTGGCTCGTAGTTTTAATATGTCGCGATTCATGTTTGTTTTAGGTACAATGTCTCTGTTGCGCATGTCGGTAAACGTAAATCGTACCCCTGTTTTGCCACTATTTGCACTGATAGTAGCCGTGTTACTGGCAGTAAGACCTGTACGAAAAAAGCCCGATGTATTGTCAGGAATAATACGATAGGGGCGTTCTACTCCATCAAAATATCTTAGAGAATTGCTTCCGTCAGCTTTGGGACCCCAGCTTTTATTTGTGTTAGATACGGCATCGATGCTATAGGTACCGTTACTACCCATTCCATAAATTTGTTGTGTGTTATTCCATTTGGCCAATTGAGTATCTATTGTCAACGTTCCGTTATATTCCACACTGAAGCTGTCTTTTCCGTTAGCTTTTTTTGTGGTGATTAGGATAACACCATGACTAGCTCGGCTACCGTAAAGAGCTGAGGCTGCAGGACCTTTAAGTATAGATATATTTTCGATATCGTCAGGATTAACACCTGAAATTCCATCTCCAAGATCAAAGCCTCCGGAAGTACCGGCACTACCATAATTTGTATTGTCGAGAGGAATCCCATCAATAACGTATAAAGGTTGGTTATTACCTGTCATTTCAGTACTACCTCGTAAGATAATACGTGTAGAACCGGATGGCCCACCTGCTGTTTGACTGACTACCAATCCGGGAACACGGCCGGCCATAGAATTGATCACATTGGTTTCCTTGGCTTTAGTTAAAGCATCTCCTTTTACTTCAGCAATGTTGTAACCTAAGGCTTTCTTTTCTCTTTTAATTCCCAGTGCAGTAACCACTACATCGTTCATTACTTTAATGTCTTCTTGCAGGATAATATCTAGAGGAGCCTGTCCCGCTGTTACTTCCTGAGATTTGTAACCTATGTAACTAATGATAAGAGTGGCACCGGAATTAACACTTAGGCTGAATTTGCCATCTATATTTGTTATAGTTCCATTGCTAGGATTCCCTTTTTCAACGATTGTTGCACCAATAATAGGTTCATGAGCATCTCTCACAGTACCCGTTACTTTTTGATTCTGTTCTCCAATATTGGAGAAATGCATTTCTTCCGCTTTTACATCCTGAAGGCTTCCCAAGAGGCAGAAAGATAATAAGCCACACAATAATGCGTAATTACAGATTTTTATTTTCATAGAATTTTTAATTAATATTTAATAGATTTTAACCCAATCAATATACATGTTCACTTTTTCTCCTTCTTTCAAAGCCGTAATTTCGTTTATGTTAGTAATCCCAGTGAATGTACCCCCAACGGCAAGATTAAATAATATGAAGAAGTTATCGTGGAAATATTCGTATCTATCACTATTTGTGCTAATGTCAAACGAATAAAATTCCATATTATCAATCATTACAGTCAAACTGTTTTCGTTCCAGTCTAATGTATAGGTGTGATATTTACCGTCTTGTAAACTATGAGACACATTACCGTAGTGATATTCTTGTTTATGACCAGCATCACTGTCTATTCCATAGTGAATCGCTGTATTTACAAAGGTTTCAGTAGTTCCAGAAGCAATGCCGTTACGCTCACCCCACTCAGATATATCTATTTCTCCACATTGTGGCCATGGCTTATCGTTAGCTCCCATCATCCAAAACGCCGGCCAAAGTCCGTTCCCAGTTTTTGGAAGTTTAATACTGGCCTCAATTTTTCTATGCTTAAAACTCTTTTTCCCCTTGGAATTTATACGTCCAGAGTAAATTTTATTGTTTTTGCGTTCGGCTGTAATAATTAGTACTGATCTGCCTTCGTTAGTGCCAACGGAAACATGTTCTTCATCGTAAGCTTGTAACTCCTGATTTACCCAACCAGGTTCATGGACTTCTTTTGTCCAAATGTTTTCATTAAAAGATTCAAAATCGTCTTTGAAGAATAAATCGTCTTGCTCTACTGTAGGTAACTCTTGTGACGAGCAGGATTGCTGCATTGTAGCCACTACAAATAGAAATAATAGTGTTTTTTTCATAATTACAGATTTTTAATAAACTTATTTGATTCTGGAAGGCAGTTTTCTTTTAAGTTTTGCCACTCAAAAAAGCGATGTAAAAATGGTAATGATAGGTAAAAACTATGGGTTGAATGCTGACAAATTAGGTTTGAAACCTGACATTTTTCTGGGTTTTTGCAAGAAATGAGTCTTATTTACAATGTTTAATCCACTTTTGTTTATTAGGAGAGAAATGAACTAAAAAATTGATGGATATAATAACCCATAGGCTGAAATCTTGGTTTGTAGTGCTAGATAATTATTATAACAATAAAGCACTCTTTTAAGATCAAGAAAGGAGTTTTACCTAATTGTAATGCATTATTTTTATAAAGGACTTAAATCTCATCGGTATTACAAAACTTGGCTTAATATTTTATAAATATGTCGAATAAAAGAGTTATTAAATCTTCAATATCTAGTCGAAGCAACTGAATTGCATGATGAAGTTATGCTTAGGTGAAATAGAATTTTTTAACTTATGAAGCATGCGATAAGTATGCCATTGTAGCAAATATTTAAGTTGATGCTTCACAACAGAAATAAATAAGTCTTAAATTATTTACTATGCTTAATCAGTGTGGTTGAATTTGCTGGGCTGTATACCAAAATGTTTCTTAAATAATGAGCTAAAGTATTTTACGTTAACAAATCCGGTGTCTGTTGCAACTTCGGTTACGCTTTTACCCTCTTTTAATAATTCGGAAGCTTTTTGTAGTCGAATGATACGGATGAACTCTTGTGGTCCTTTTCCAGTTAACGATTTAAGACGGCTGTAAAATAGCGTTCGACTCATGGCCATTTCCTTACAAAGCGTGTTAATCTCAATGTTGCTTATATTTCTGATGACAAGTTGGGTAGCTTGTATAATAAACTGACGGTCACTTTCTGATAGAAGACTCATTTCTGAGTCATCAATCTTGTTGTTATTAATACTTGATGTTGGGCTTTCGGTTTCTTCGTTGTCAACCTGATCTTTTTTTGTTTCAACTTGCATAATAGCTTGCCTCATGAAATAGTCTTTTTGTCTATTTCTGTTAGCAATCATGCTTTGTACTTTCAGTTTTAGGATCTCAGTATTGAAAGGTTTAGGAATATAGTCGTCTGCACCTTTTTTTAGTCCATTAACAGTTGCATCATGATTAACTTTTGCAGTAAGTAGGATGAATGGGATGCCTGATGTATTGGGATTTTCTTTAACTAGCCTGCAGAGTTCATCTCCTTGTAAACCGGGCATCATAACGTCAGATAATATCAGATCGGGGTATTCTGTTGAAAGGTAAGAGAGTGCATCTTGTCCATCAGAAACGTCAACCACTCGATAGTCATACTCGAACGTTTTGCGCAAATAATCCCGGAGAGACTCATGATCTTCCACAATAAGTATCGTATTTTTCCCCTCTTGTCTACCTTGGTTTTTGCTCTTATTATCTTCTTGCTTTGTAATATCTGAAGTTTCGGAGTACAAGATTTTTTTTGGTGGAATTGTTCGTTTAGATATTGATTCAGGTACCGAATAAGTTCTTTTTAATGTTACAATAAAAGTACTGCCCTTGTTTTCTTCAGATTGGAAAGTGATTTTTCCGCGTAGTATCTTTATTATCCTATGTACCTGTAAAAGACCAAACCCTGTTCCATCTTCGTTTGTCTTCCAAGTATTATTGGCCCTGTAAACGTCGCTAAATAAGTATTTTTTAGCCTTTTTCGGAATGCCAATGCCGCTGTCTTTAATTTCTATAATGACTTTTCGCTTGGTGTAATTCAAACTTAAGCTGACATTACCTCCCGGCATTGTATATTTGCAGGCATTGGAAACAAGATTGTCCAACAGTATTTCTAAAATTTGCCTATCTGCCATAATGAATATTTCTTCATCAGGTATATTGAAATTTAAGTTCAACTGTTTCTTGTTACAAAGTGGCTGAAAACTGGATATCTCTTCTGTAAGTATGTTATTTATGTTTAGTGGAGATAATGTAAGTTGTTGTTTGTGGCTGTCCATTTTCTCAAATTCCAATAGTTGAGAGATGAGTGAATACAGTTTGTGAGTACTATTTCGAGCCAGTTTCAAAAAGTAAAGAGCTTTGTCAGAAAGGCCTTCTTCCTTGCTCAAGTCATCTAAAGGTGCCATAATAAGCGTTACAGGTGTTCTGATGTCATGCGCAGTATTAATAAAGAATCTTATCTTGTCTTCATCATATTCTTTCTGGAGCTGATTTCTTTTATAGCGTAAAATGAAGTGAAAAACGAAGCCTACGATACTAAAGTAAACTATCCATGCCCACCAAGAATTCCACCAAGGCTGAGCAACTGTTAACATAAGCGTTTGTTCCGATATAACTTTTCCATTATTACGGCGCAAGCTGTGTACCTTAAGAATATAAGATCCTGGAGATACATTGGTATATCGAACCATACCATTAGATGATAGACTACTCCATGATTTTTCGTATCCTTCTAAAATATATTGGTATGCTATGTCACGCTGAAAACGGTAGTTAATTGACTCAAAAGTAACTGAAAATGAGTTGTGCTCGTAATCCAGTTCAACCATACCTCTCTCAAGCATGTTATATATAGTAGGTCGTAAGCGTTTTTCTTCATCCGCAGGAAGATATTCTATGGACAAGCCAGTAATTTTCAATTGAGATTGATAATTTGTTACTGTAATTGCATCGGGTGTAACTAATACTGCTCCATTGGTGCTACCATAAACAAACTTGCCGTTTGCCAATCGGGCAAATGAGGATTTGTTATATTCCCTGTCTACATCGCCTACATAATTGAGATTCGATACTTGAGAGTTTTCGATTAAAGCAAGTCCTTTTCCGGTGCTTGCCCATAGGCGCCCTCTGATATCTCGTTGCAAACTATATATGTCGTTGGATGGCATTCCTTCGTTGGTAGTGAACATTTTTAATTTTCGGGTTTTCATATCATACAGGTTTAACCCGCCACCTTCAGTTCCAAGCCAAACCGTGCTGTCTGCATTAAATAGCATCGATATAATATAGGCACTGGCACTTTGCTGGCTGTATTCCTGTGAGGTTGCATAGTGTTGAATAGCTCCGGAACGTTTGTTGACCATGTAAAAACCATTTACAGTAGCGGCAGCTATCCGATCCTCTCCAACCACCTCAATGGAATGAATCCATTGTATATCGTATGATTGTTTAGGAATTCCTTGCTTGCTTAGCATTTGTAGTTTTCCTTCCAAGCCTGCCACCCATAAGTTTCCGTCAGTATCTTGCTTGATTGAAAAGATGTAGTTTGTTGTTAATCCCTCTTTTTTGGTAAGATGACGGATAATCTGTTTTCGATTATTCAAAAGGTAGAGTCCATCACCATAGGTTCCAGCCCATACTGAACCATTTTCCCCTTTACACAAGGTAACTACCACAACTCCCTTTAATCCATGGCTCCATTTATTAGAAAGTGTATCTCGCACACTGATTCCAAAGTCTGTGGCAAACCACTGGTTTCCATTTGTATCCTCTTCTATATCGTTTATATTGTTGTTTGCCAGAGATTGCGGATTTCCTCTTTGATGGTTCAAGATAGTAATGGGGTATGTCTGCAAAATTGCAACCGATACCCCTCCAGTATAACTTCCTATCCAGATGTTACCTTGATTGTCTTTGGTGACAGCATATATGCCGTTGCCCCGTAAAAAAATGTCGGTACTATCTTCTGTACTCATTAGTAGATGACACTTTTTTGAATTTTGATCAACAGTGTATACGCCTCCTCCGTCTATTCCGACCAATAACGTATGTGCGTCATATTTTATAATAGCTCTTATGGGATGAAGAAAGCTGAGATTACGTTCCTTCATAGGGAGTAGGGCAGAAGTATTCAAATCCATTACCCAAAGTCCATTGTTAAATGTTCCTAACCAAAGTTCATTTTTTGTAGTGTTGTAGAATAATGTCTGTACGTCTTTTCCTTTTATCAACCGATGAATTTTGTCTGATTGAGAAGGTGAAAGTTGAAATACCCCCATTGATGTACCAACAAAAAGTTGTTGCCCTGACGATATAATGTCATTAATATATTCTCCTTCAATAATTGAAGTGATAGGTTTATCTGCCTCTTTCTTGTACAGCCCTTTACTTAATCCAAACCATAATGTTCCTTTCCCGTCAAGGCAAAGTTTGTTTAGTATGATTTCACCATTGATGTATTGGCCTAAGTTCAGGTACTGTTCAAAAGAGTCATTCTTCACGGAATAAAGATAGATTCTGCCTGTGTTATCGTACGCCCATAGCCCGTATTGTTCGTTGTAAAGCAAACGAAGTGTTCGTCCAGCCATATCACTATAGTGGAAGTTTCCTGATAGCGTGTAGTTTTTTACAGCATGACCATTGTAACGACCTATTCCTTCTTTGGTGGCAATCCATATAGCACCGGAACTATCTTCAACAATTGAAAACACACGTAGGCTGTTGAGTCCTTCGGCATAACCAATATGTCTTAAATCAAATAAGTTTTTGGTCAGTTCAGCTTTAACTGAAATGACTACAATCAATAATATTATCGTAAACGTATATTTCAATAATATCCTCATAATTCATATTTCGCACATACATGATAAATGAATAATAGACTTAGGAATTTCAGTGTCCTTCCGAAAATATAGAGTGAAGATACTTAAGTCTATTCACAAAGTCATGTTGCAAAAATAATTATTTAGAAAGTATTGCAAAACTATAAGCAATAATAGTTTATAGTCTGCTTTCTGACTAATTTTCATTGCTTTGTAATGGCTTTTACAAGTTTATTCTTCATCTTTTCAATTTATAATTGAGAAAGATGCATAACTAAACTATATTTTTTTAATTATGGAGTAATGCAATTTAATTTCTATGAATGATGGTATTCTGAACTGTTAAGTTCGTCTAACCTTTTTTCTGCCGGATTGAATACTAAGTTTATAATGGTTCCTAAAGCTAATATTGCAGCAAATATGGTGGCTAAAATAAATCCATACTTAGCATCTTTACCAAAAAAGTCACTAACTGCTCCCATAGCTAAAGGTCCAAGTGCACCCCCTGCAGCTGTAAAAAATAAAATTACCCCTGCCACAGAACCATGTTTAGCTTTAGGAAAACAGCTAATGCCTTTTGAATTTATTGTTGGGTAAATAACTGACATAAATAAACCAGATAGAGGTAATAATAGTACTGCTGTATTAATACCTCCGATAACGCTGCCTAAAAAACAACCTAAAATCATGATGCTAAAAATGGTAAGTATTAGAGCCCAATGAAAATGAGCCAAAAGCCATGAGCCTATAAAACGGCCAGCTGCTCTCAGAATAAAAAATATGGATAAGGAATAGGTGGCTATAAAAATAAAATTACCATTATAATCAGCAATTAAAGTAGGCATCCACACATATATTGCACATTCAACAGCAACGTATAAAAATGCCCCTATTGAAAAACCAATTGCATATGGATCTTTCATCATTTTTATGGTTCCTTTTAAATTAATAGGATCTTCAGTAGTTTTTTGAGACTTAGGGTACTTAACCAATAAGGCTATTAAAATAAGAACAATACAAAGTGTTGCCGCTATAACATAAAGCCATTTCCAGTCAATTCCTTTGCTCAATAAATAAGATACTATAAAAGGCCCCACTATAGCACCTACGCCAAAAAAGCCCTCAACAGCATTCATGGTAGATGTATGTTCATTGGTTGATTTTGAAATATCTCCAATTAAAGCCAGTGCTGCTGTTTTAAATACACCAATGGCTAAACCAGAGATAACCATCAACGTTAAAAAGAAAGCAAAAGTATGACCTACAATAAACAGATAGGAGTTCAATGCAAATAGTGCCAATCCTATGATTATGGTTTTCTTTCGTCCCAGTTTATCGGCCAAAAAGCCTAGTAATATTCCTGCCAATGCAATAGCAATCATAGGGCCATAATGCATTAAACCTGCTGCAGTCATACTTAAATCAAACTGTTTCATAACTTCAGGAATAATAACACCTACCGCATCTGTAGTCATGGCAAACATAGTAAACATTAAAAATGTTAACCATTTAATAAGTGTAGCATTGGTGTTATTCTGTGTATCTTGTGTATTTCCCATGATATTTTTATATAATGTTTACTACTTTAATAGTTTGTTTTTCGGATACAAAAAATCATATTTTAGATAGGTTATAAACTCTTTGTAATTTAGTATAATGTTTATTTGTATCAAATATAATGTTCTATTTATCTTAACTATTAAAATCAAAAACTACTTCATTATTTTCATCGGTAGCATTTATGCTAAATGAATATTCATTTAAATTAGCAATAAGTGTTGCTATACAATTATTATGTTGCCATTGAAGTTTAAGTGTATCCTTGTTGCTGTCTAGTATCTTTAATTCAGCATCAAATCCAAAAGCAGGAAAAGAATTTCTGAATTTCAGTAATGAAAGTTGACGCTGAACAATGTCTTTCCCCAAGCTGTTATAGGCATCCTGTAATTGTAAATTGGTACGGTTAATTTCTTTATGACCTCCTGGACCCGCTTTCTCAACTGCTTCATAATCGTTTTTACCTGCTAAAAGATCCAGATACCAAACCTGAGGTTTACCTGGCATAAATATTTGAATGGCACGAGCTAAAAGTAGTTTTGCATCATCTTCACCTAAAGCACTATAGTAGGTTGCATTTACCTGATAATACATGTTCTTTTTACCATGAAGATCTTTTACATAACCACCACGATTTACTATCGTATTTATTAACATTTGTATTTGATCTTCTGTTAATAGACCTTTTAGGTCGAGCAATGGTATTCCATCATGACAACCAAGCATGTTAACAGCTCTAATGTTTTTTTCTCTGATATCGTTAATCCATTTGATTAATACTTCGTTTGTGTTTCTTTCAAATGCATCAATGATCAAACCCGGCAGAAAGAAATCATAAGTTAAATACCCCTTTTGGGCAATTTTTTCGTGGATTTTTTCCTCATATTTTGAATGTATTTCAGGTAGAAGAGTCAGGTTGTATTTATCGGCTAGTATCTTCACTCTTTCAAGTAGATCCCATGTTCCCGGATCATTCAGGAAATTAGGTAAACCCGGCTCCTTGGGTGCATAAGCAAATGCATCAAGACGAACTATTTCTGCACCATAATCAGCTAGCTTTTTTAACGTGTCTTCATAAAATTCCCAAACCAGTGGCGACTTGATATTCAAATCCATCTGGCCAAGATATTTACGTCTGGATTCTAGTAGGTCAATCGAATCTTTTTGATAAGATGCAAAACCCTTAAAATCTATTTCAGATGGTCTGCTGCCTGATTCTATTGCGTTGTTTATATGATTTGCCAATAAATTTGCCGTAGCATATTGAATATTGGTTACTCTCATTAAATCCTGAGCATCAATTTTTTCATATTTTACCTCTTGGTAAAAGGTATTCCAGTAAGGAACTTCTTTTCCATCAGGCAGGCGAACCATTAAAATAGGTAGTCCGGGTTTACGAAAAAACATATCTTTTATATATTCCAAATCCGGCTGTATAAAGCCTTCTTTTGTCATAGTACCACATCCATCCCAAAACTGATTCCATTGGATAAAGAAGTCCTTGTATATTGATTTTTCACCGTTCTTTAAAATATCCTGAAATTGGTTAGAAAGTACTGATGCATGGTTTAAAATAAAATCGAATTTCAAAGAGATATTTGATTTTTTTAATTCAGATAAATCTTCTTTTGAAGCATATAAATTATTTATATTATAGTCGATTACAGAAAACCCCCTGTCTAAATCAGTATTGAAAATACTAGGCAAAATATAGAAGGACTGAAAAACATCGTGCAGCTCATCTTTTTGAATAAAATCAATGATACCCCCTAACGTTCCACCAATGCTATCCGGATATGCATTTAACATGGGTCCGGAGTTTAATCTTATATTGTTTGTATTTGTAATCATATTCATTGTTTCCATTTGAGTTTATTATCATTGACAGGGATGTAAAATTTACACCCCTTCAGTTACATCATAGTCTTTTGTAATGATATAATCTGCTAGAAAAATATGTCCCGCAATTATTTTATGCTCAGTTTCAAGTATGTTTTCTACAAAAGGATCATGAACTTCATTTCCTCTGTTACGTTTCTTTCGGTATTTTAGGGTGTCAATATAATTGGCATCAATAAAAATTCGTGTATCTAAATTTCTGAGCAGTGACGTATATGTGCCTTCTGCAATAATTACTTTAACATCAGATAAATCAGTATTTATTTTAGATTCAATATTGGTATCATATTCAATATGTGGTACATCAATTGATAAAACACCATTGCTAGCTTCTTTAAGGTGTTGATTCAACAAATCAAGATTTACTTCTTTTCTTGGACCTAACCATGTAGGATCTGCTTTACGTTGCGCATCGTTGGCTTTGGGTGGTAAGTTGAAATAATTATCTTGACCTAGAACCAATGTATTGATGTTATGTTTTGCCAGTTCGTTTTTTAAAGCTTTTCCCGTTTCTGTTTTACCACATCCGCTTTCTCCTGCCAAAGAAATCGTATACCTACCATTTTTTTGTTGTATTTGATGGATAATTTTGGGTATGATGATACTTGCCGCTCTTTCATGTGGATTCATATATAATTGCTTTAATCGGTTCTACTTAAAATACTTTGAAATACCGGGAGTTTAACTCCCGGTTATAAGTTAAAATTTATAGGTAAGAGACATCGTTGCAGCTGTACCTGTAATTGGTCGTGCTCTGAAATAATTTGTACTGTTATTAACAAATGTATCTCCTTCCATTTCTGTAAAACCAAGCGTATTGGTTAAGTTATTTACATTTGCTCTTAAGGTTAATCCTTTTGTAATTTTGTATGAAGCAAAGGCGTTTAAGTAAGCATACCCAGGCAGTGTAATAGCATTGTCATCCTGTGCATATACTTTTGTGGTACCTACTAAACTACATCCTACAACTAATTTGTTGTGCATAAATGGATAGGATGGATTAATATTATATAGTGCACCTGGTACTCTGCGAGGTGTATTTCCCTCTTCACTTTCTGTAAGACTTTTGATAATGTTAGCTTTTGTAAATGTTGCTCCTGAAGTAATGTTAAGTTTGCCAAACTGAGCAACAACTTCCAATTCCAGTCCCATTGTTTCAAATTCTTTATTTATGGTACGATCAAACTCAAGGTTTTGCTCATTTATTCTTGTATAAAAACCGGTTGCAATAATACCAACTTTAGGTGATTTATACTTATATCCTAATTCAAACTGCTTAATACGATCAGCATCCAAACCTTCTACGGTTTTACCATCTTCAGTTATAAAACTGGTATATAATAATCGGTCGGCATTAGCGCGTCCACCTTTACTATATCTAGCATACACAGCCTGGTCGTCGTTTAATTTGTAGTTTGCTCCAAATGAATAGGATAGATAATTAAAATTGTAATCTACATTATTAGGATGATCACTATCCAAAACAGGAACTTCGCTTTCAACAGCAGATATATTTCCATCTTTATCAACATCAACAGCAGTTGTATTGTTATTTAAATAATATCCTTTTGCATTACCAAAATCGTAACGAATACTTGCATCCATGTTTAAATGATCTGATAATTCAAATTCAATATTAGCATAAGGAGCATCAATGTTATATTCCATATCATACTCTCTGGTTAAATTTCCCCAAGTTGGTGTTCCATATGATATAAGTCCGTTTTCACTTAAACTTTGTCCTGATGAATTAGAAATATTCATTAGATGAGTACCATTATCAGTTACATCAGTTAAATAGGTTTGAAATAACCAGGTCATGGCAATATTTTGATAAGCCTTATAATAACCAAGGGTAGCCTTCATTTTGTCCACTCTTCTGGTGATAAATATATCATTGGTAAAATTATTCAGGTTATCCATCTCTACATCAAAAAGGTGAATTCTCATTAATAAACCGTTACCATTAAGATTATTGATTTCAGAAGAAGATAACGCTTGTCCGGCATTAGCACCATTGGCAAAAGAAAGGGAATAATCCGATCCTGCAATTTCTTCAGCTATTTGATTAGCACTGCCAACTTGTGCCGGGAAAGGAGAATTGAAACTTCCATTTGTAAATGCCATTCTGAATTTTTCTTTTATTTGCCATGTTTCACCAAAGTTATAAGAAAATTCACCTCCTGCAGCAGTGGAAACAGGATGCATTCCATCCGCCATATCACTTGTACGTGCATTACCATATCCATCTGTACTATTGATCATTTGAAATTCCTTACTTTGCAAAGTTCCGGTTTTTAAATCAAATCCCGGCAATGATTTATAGGTAGGATTATCAGATGTTCCTGTCACCATAACAGGCATAGGCATATAGCTTATTGCTTTGTCATTTAGGTATTTAAGGTATATACGGGCATGCCCTTTTTCAAACTTTTTGGTGATATTTGCTTTAATCTGACCTCCGGAATTTGCTGTATATCCAACATCTCTCGGGCCTTTTCCTCTACGAAAGAATCCACCAACATGAAAAGTCAAATCCTCAGCAATAGGTGCTCCATATTCAAAATCCGTTCTGAAAGAATTATAATTAGCGCCAAAGGTTGTTCCGATACTACCCCCTTTTACATCTCCTGTTTTACTGATAAAGTTAATGATACCTGCTGGGGAGTTACTGGCAAATGTAGAAGCACTACCCCCTTTTATCGCCTCAACTCTACCCACTGTTTGATCTGCTCTAAGAAATATATCTGCGTTACCAAAAGCAATGTCTCCAAACTGAAGAACAGGTAATCCGTCTTCCTGTAGTAGCAAAAATTTTGATCCACCAGAGGCTACAGGAACACCACGAACAGCAATATTTGCGTTACCTTCACCACCCGAAGATTCAGATCGAATACCAGGTATAGCTTTAAACATTTCAGCAGTAGTTACAGCTCCAAATTCATCCATAAATTTGGGTTTTATGGTAGTCATTGCTACACTCGATTCTAATGCAGATTTTTGATTTACAACTCCTGTTACCATTACTTCATCCAAACCAATTAAATCCTGGAATAAATCAAAATTCATTATTACTGTTTGTCCTGCAGGTATTTCAACATCCTTATCTAAATTTGAATATCCAATAAATGAAGCAGAAAATGTGTATGATCCTGGTTCAATATTGGTTAATTCGTATTCTCCGTCGTAATTGGTAATAGTACCAATAGTAGTCCCTTTAATAATTACTGCAGCACCAATTAATGGTTCTCCAGAATTTTTATCAAGTAATTTACCTCTTAATGTTCCATTTTGTGCTATAGATACTATAGTGCAACAAATCGTTAATACAATTAATAATGCAGATTTTTTCATAGTTCTAAATTTTAATTATGCGTTTACCTTAATTTCCTCAAGAGAAAATTTCAACACTATAATTTTCTCTCTCTTTAATATTTTTATAATTACCTGAAGCTGCTTCTATGATATCATTTAATTAATTTAATGCTAAATTACATTTATTAACAAATAAAATGTGAATATAATTCTGTTTTTCAGTGAAGTATTAATGCAACGGGTTGTGCAACCGGTTGTTATTTTGTGATATTTTAATTTTTATTTAAGAATTTTAATTTAACTTTATTTATAAATAGTATTTATTTCTTAAAAAGTTTGATCTATAATGATGAAAAGAGCTGCAACATTAAAAGATATTGCCCAGATATTAGGTTTAAATAAATCTACGGTAAGTCGTGCTTTAAGAGATCATCCTGATGTAAGTCAGAAAACAAAAGATACAGTTAAAGAGTTGGCTAAGAGATTAAAATACAAACCTAATTTGGTGGCTTCATCGCTTCGCCATAAAAAAAGTAAAGTAATAGGATTGCTTGTTCCTCAGATATCATATTTCTTTTTACCATCAGTAATACAAGGCATTGAAGATGTTGTGCATAAAAATGGATTTAATCTGTTGATATTACAATCTAATGAGTCTTACGAACGGGAAGTTGAAAATCTGGATTTATTAATAGCCAATAATGTGGAAGGCATTTTAGCTTCAATATCCAGAGAAACAAAAGATTTTTCTCACTTTAAAAATATAATAGACTTAGGTTTACCCATTGTATTTTATGATAGGGTGGTGAAGGATTTAGATACGGATTTGGTTTTATTAGATGATACTTCGGCCGCTTATAATGCCGTTCTTCATTTAATTGAAAAAGGAAAGAAGCGCATCGCTATTTGTACAGGTAATACTAATTTGCTCATTAGCCGTAATCGTTTAGAAGGATTTAAAATGGCACATCAGAATCGAAAGCTTCCTATTTATGATGAATATATTATTTCTTGTGAATGGCCCGAAGAAGCCAAATCTAAAACAATGGAGTTATTAGAGTTACCTGATCCTCCAGATGCTATTTTTGCTATTAGTGATTTGACCTTATCTGGAGTAATGCAGGCCATTTATAGTAAAGGCCTAACAGTGCCTGACGATATTTCTGTTGTTGCGTTTTGTGAGGAGCCATTTCGTTTTATGTATAATCCTTCAATAACAGCTATACAGCCCAAAGGAATTGAGATAGGGAAGACCTCTGCTGAATTACTGTTTCAAAGGATAAATCTAGGTTCTGCTCCAGAACCAGATCCAAGAGTTATTTATTTAGATGGCCAGTTAGTGGTTGGAGGCTCTACTTAAAGTTATAATAATTAAGTGTGTATGAGGCTTGCAAACAAACGACATAGCGTATCGCTATGTCGTTTGTTTGCAAGCCTCTGGTTGTGTTTTAATTTTACCTTTTCCTTCAACCTTTTACCTTACAACCTTTTACCTTTCTTCTTGTTTTGTCCTTACAGGACGATGATTTACAGGGTGGTTAATATTACCCCCAGACGATGTCTGGGGCTGAACTAATTTGGGCCTTCAGCCCGGTTTATGAAATTAGATGTTTTGACATTGAAAATGAAATTACTTCCATAATCCTACTACTAATTTGGCTGAAAGTCCGTAATCCGTTAGCATAATCAGTAAGGTCTATTCGTATATTTATAATAAAACCACCAAGGTCACAAGACTCAAAGATCCTAAACCTGGTGCAAGATTGCATCTTGTATCTTAACCAATAATAAATAACTAAATGGTTCGTAAACCACTCTGTGTCTTAGCGTCTTCGTGTTAAGATTAAACAGTTTATATTATACAGCTAATCTTTTTGTATGACACTAAAAAAAGGTCGTTCCTGTTATAGAAACGACCTTTATTCAAATTGTAATTAAAAAATCAAATAGTCCATTACTCCGTAATAATAACAGTTCCTGCGTGAACGCTATTGCTAACGCGGTTTGTATCATCCATAGCGGCAAAAGCTATGTAACAATGTACCACAGTTCCCGGGGGAGCATCTGGCAGATACAAACTGGCTGTACCTTCAGAACGTATACTTTCGCAAATAGAATATTCCGGGTAATAGCCCTCTGCAATAACTACAAGAATTACCCCATTGTCTGCAAACTTATCGTCATTTGCATCTCTGTACTTCCAATTAAAAATAACTTCCTCACCATTTACTTCAACAGTTGGTCTGGTAGCAGCTTTTAATGATCCTACGGATAATACCAAATTTTCAAGGTTAACCTTATAATCAGGATATTCACCTTCAATGGTATATTTCATTAACTCTGACATGGCTGCATTATACGGCGACTTTAACCCGCAATATGCATTAGACCATCTATTACACATTGAAATTACTTCAAAACAAGACACTTCGTTACTTCACTTCAACTCACCAGAACGATGCTATGCCTCGTTTCAGTAAAGCCTTGTTTTATGGTACTTTCAATGTTCATTACGAAATTCTAATACATAATCCGGGTTAAATGTTTAAAGTCCATGCCCAGTGTTTTCAAAAAATCCTTACGAACCGTAGCTTTACCTTGTGGGCAAGCAATTCGAAGTGCTTTGCGGTTGCTTCGAAGTTGTTTGTTAACACTTATGATAAATGCTTCAGAAGTACTTTCTGCCTGGTTATGGTAGGCACTTTTACATTGTGCGTTACAAAACTTTTTATCACTTCTGCCTTTCAAGTTTTCTTTACAATACAAACATATTTGAGTACTTATAGTAGTATTATTAAACGTTAATAGACGTATTTAGCCGTTTATAAAACGGTTATGATAAAAAATTGTAGGTAGTTTGCAAATAAAAATCATGAATGACAGACCTGTTATTTATTTAAACAGAATTCAAAAGGAAAATACAGAATTGTGCGCCCTGCATTTTAAAAAGAATGATTCCATACTCAAGCGGATATTACAGAATGACTGGATTAAATGGGATGTGTCGGAAAGTAAATTCATAGTGAGTACAGCTCCTAATACAATTGGTCTGTTGGTTGATATATTTGAAGATATAGCTGAAATTAATACGCATTATTATGAAGCTCAATTAAAAGGAAAGGCAGAAGAAACCATAATTGGAGATTGTTCTTATTTTAATGGAGTTTTACAACCTATTGAGAAATTGGGAGCTATTAACCCGAGTTCGATTAAAATTAAAGAGCTCAGATTTTATTAAAATGCTGATATACAAGGCATTTTTTTGAATAGTGAGCTATGGTATAAGAATTTAACGAAGTAGATTAGTATTATAATAGAAAGCCACATATAAACAACGATTTTCTTCTTCATATTTGTTTGACATAGCCCGCTATGACTTCACAAATATTCATTGAAACTCATTATTTATAAGCGGTCTGAGCCAATAATTTTATATCGAACTAGGGTTATTATTTTGGTTCAATAGCTGAGTACAGCAACGAAGAGGTTTACATTCATTACGTAATAGCTTTGCCACACATTTATTGGAATCAGGCACGGATTTGCGCTATATACAAGAACTATTAGGACATAATTCCTCATAAATCACTGAAATATATACTCACGTGAGCAATAAATATTTAAAACAGATTAAAAGTCCACTAGACGACTTAAATGTTTAAAAAATAAATTATATTAGCTAGCAAAAATACATAAGACATAATAAAAATAACCGAAATATTATGTCGATTATTGAAATAATTGACATAGTACTTCGGTTAGAAAGTAGTTGTGGCTAATTTGAAAAAATGACGAAATCCAGAGACATACAAGATTTGACTCTTTCTGACGACAAGTGGAAAGTTGACTTGTATTATGAAAGTTGGTATTCAGAGACAAAAACAATTGAAAAAACTGAAAACAATTTCATAATTGAATTATCTGAAAAAGGAGAATGGGACTCGACATTAAAAATTGACCTGACGGACAAAGAATCAACACGCACTTTAATTATTACAGGAATTAAGGGTGGATCTTACCTGCATAAGAAAAGTGACAAGGAAAATGGTCAGTCTGTAAAAATTGACAACGACAATCTAATTTTAAGTTTGGGACTGAATTTCGTCTCTATTGACCTTGATAAACTCAAGCTGAATTGGAAACTTGAACCAGATATGGCAGAAGTTTTTGAGTTCTACGATTTGGAAGACAATTATCTACTTCGCGGAGAAGTCGGAATTCACAGAATCGACAAAACAGGACAAGTAATATGGACTTTTTCAGCGACTGACATTTGGGTGAATATTGAAGGTCAACCTGAAGTAGAAATAAATGAAAAGTCAATCAAACTTATTGACTTCAACTCTGACCAATACGAGATCGACTTTAACGGAGAAGAAATAAAAAAAACTAGCCACAACAACGGCTATAAGCAAGCGGGCGGATAGTGGTAAACGAAACGATAATACTATTAACAAACTATGGTCTAGGCTGACAGGAAAGTAGCTTCTAAGGCCCGCCTGCTCATAGCCAAATCGTTGGGCACAAGCAATCATGACTTACAAAATAATGAAGAAAATCCTATCTCTTTTTATTCTAGTTCATTTGGCAATTACTAGCAATGCTCAAAATGATACTCTTTATTTAGAATCAAATCATTTATTACTAAATAATATCAGACTAAATAGAAGTAATTATAATGGGGATAGAATAGGAGAATGGATTGAATATGAAATTGATTTAATTAAAGTTAATAGCAACTTAGAATCGACATGTGGAAGCGGAGATAATTTTCATATTTACACGGAAACGATTGAGGAATATAGAACTCTCAGAGAGCATGAATATAATGGGATTTTAATTACCATAGATTCAAATACAGATACAATAGATGGGGTGTTATATCATGACAGAGTTTATAAGAAAATTCTCAATAGAGTACCTTATGATTTTTATAATATCATAGGAAGAGGATTTTATAAGAATAACAAAAAAGAAGGTGATTGGAAATATTATCATAAATCAGGAAATCTTCTGAAAAGTATTAATTATTGTAATGGCATACCTTGTAAAGACTTTGAAATATATAGAGATGATGGTAGTTTAATGATGTCTGTATCAAAAGCAGATAATGACAACTGGATTATAACTAAGTATTCATCTAATAGGGAAATAATTGAGTCTTTAATAGGAGCTATTATAGACTTTAAGATATTATATTAATAATGCCAGTGCCCAACACTGCATATAAGTCATGTGGGGTTTAGGTGATTTGCAAATGGTGGTGATTTCAATTTGTCCGCCCATTGCTTTTAAATCGACACTTTCTTATTAATTTAGCCTATTGAAAAGCAATGAGCTAAGTGCGATTTTGAGAAGTTTGTCTATTTCAATCCCCACACGCCTCATATGCGGTCCGTTGCCAACCATTAAAACAAAGACATGAACGAATCTGAATATTTAGGACATATTGAAAGTTCAATAAAGGAAATAGAATCAATAAACTTTAAGAATAATTGGGCTTATGAACAGATAATTCATTCGATTCTTAAAATTCAGAAATTACCAATAATATTATTTACTGAGCCTAAAGGAAATTTTATATTTCGGTCAAGAATAAATAATGGGGCAACTCAATTTGAGTCGATTTCAGAAATTAGTATTCCTGATGAGAAGTATGTAAATAATTTTGCTAGAGCTAATAAACCAAGACAATCACTTTTCTATGGCTCAGAGAATAGACCTACTTCTTATTTAGAATTTGCAATGCACTTGGCAGAGACGACCCCATTTAATGAAGAAGTCTCAATTACAGTCGGTGCATGGGAATTACAACGAAATATGACTTTCGTATTAGTTTTTAATCCAAAGTCATCCAGAGATAATGATTATAATAAATATCATGGAGAGGCATTTGATGATTTTATTGGTAAAACACCCGAAGAGTTAAGAAAAGGGACTATTCGTTTTTTTGAATTTATAGGACAAAAGTATGCAGAACTAGCCGAAAACAATCTGAACAATTATCTGATAACTTGTGCTTACTCAAATATCGTTTATGCATATGACCAATGTGATGGAATAATGTACCCAAGTGTACCGAGAGCTGGTGACGCTTTTAATGTGGTAATTAAGAAAAACACAATTGAGGAAGGTGCACTATCTTTAAAAACAGCAAGAATGGATAAATTTATTGCTAGAAAACAAGATAATGGAAAGCATGACTTTTTAAACAATGCAAGTATGGATGCAAGTAGAATTAATTCTAAAACAATTGAATGGAATAACGGTTGGCAACATTTTGTATAAGTAATGGCAGGCAAAGTACTAAATATCAAGGTTTGTAGCCCGCTCAAACTGCGTAGCGGTTTGACAGGAAACTACCACGCAATCTGCCACTACTCATACAATTTACCGTGTACGCTAAGAGAAGAAGGCCATTTGTAGGGAAACTTCTTCGTAAGCCGAAAGCATTGGGAAGTAGTCAATCTACTGAAATTTGCTAATGATTTCCAGATGGTGCAAGTCCATCTCATCCAAAGCCCGTAAGCAGGATGAAAGCGAACCGACTGGGTGATTCCGTGAGGATAGCAGAAGAGTAGTCGGCAAGCGAGTATTTAGGCCGTGTTATTCAGCCTCGAAAAAGTGTATTTATTTGTAGTTAAGCCGACGGCGTACGGTTACCGGAAGGCAGCAATTACAGTGGCATATTTACGGTTACTGCTGTAGAACTACCGTGGTCAAAGCGCAGGGCATGAATACAAAGGGAAGTCTTCGGAACTTAGGAGATCTGTATAGCTCCTGACAAGAAGGGGTTTGGGTGTACCATCAAAAAGAAACACCAGTCAGTTAACGTAACCATGTCAATGTTAACAGAGTCAAGGGAAATGACATGGTGTACCAGGTATCAGCGACAAGGGACAACCGGAGTCAAAGAGAAGGCATACAGAAGTCAGAGCAGCCTCATAGTACCAATGAAATCGGGGAAGTACCATCTGAGCGACCCGAAGGAGGGAAGGGGGATTGTCAGTTAATATGGTTCAACTAAACAGAAAGCATGGATTTACTCGGAGAAATCGCCAACAGGCAAACAAAATTTGGTTGTATAAAACGCAAAGCGCAGGAAAGTCCAACAGAAGTTTTCACCTCACTAGCGCATCATCTAACACAAGAATATTTGCTAAGTAGTTTCCGTAAACTGCGGAAAACAGCAGCGAGTGGAATAGATGAAGTTAATGCAGAAGAATATGAGTTGAACTTACAACTGCGTATAGAAAATCTCCAAGCAAGGTTAAAGAGTAAATCTTACTTTGCCCCAAACATCCGCAGAGTATGGATAGACAAGGGCAATGGGAAGCAACGCCCATTAGGGATAAGTACTACCGAGGATAAGATTGTACAAAGAGCAGTAACAGATATACTTAATTTGATATTTGAACAAGACTTTTACGATTTTTCCTATGGATTCCGAGCCAAACGTAGTGCCCATCAGGCACTAAATAACCTTCGCAATCAATGTATGAAGCGCAATATTAATTGGATACTGGACTGTGATATTCAGGGCTGTTTCGACAACTTTGAACATAGTACATTATTATCACTTATAAGTCAACGGATTAAAGATAAGTGTATTTTGCAATTGATTGAAAGATGGCTAAAAGCAGGTGTTGTAGATGGTAAAAGCTTGCAAATAAGCAAACGTGGCACGCCGCAAGGAAATATTATTTCACCATTGCTTTGTAATGTATATATGCATTATGCATTGGATAAATGGTTACATGAAATAGTACGTCCCTTGCTTAAAGGCGAAATATTTTTGATACGCTATGCCGATGATTTTATCATTGGATTTGAGTATGCAGAAGATGCTCAGCGGGTAAATAACACGCTACCCAAGCGAATGAATAAATATGGATTAACCATTCATGCAGAAAAGAGTAAGCTCATTAGATTTTCACCAGAAGGAAAAACTAAACCACCCACCTTTGATTTTCTAGGATTTACACATTATTGGAGCAAAAGCCAAAGAGGCAATTGGGTAGTGAAGCGAAAAACACGTCAAAAGAAAATGCAGGCCATCCTTCAAAACATAAAGGATACTTGCAGGATACATAAACACGAGAAGCTAAAAGATCAGAGTAAAATACTAAAATCTAAACTTCGGGGATTGTATCAATATTTTGGCATCAGAGGTAACTTCGTTAGTCTAAACCGAATATATCAAATAACACTATATGCTTGGTTTAAATGGCTTAACCGAAGGAGTCAACGCAAAAGCTACACGTGGAAAGGGTACTGGGAGTTATTGAAATTTTTTAAGCTCCCGAAACCTAGAATAATTCATTATAATGTTTAAATTCATGCACCAGATAATTAAACATATTAACTGAGGAGCCGGATACGGGAATTCTGTACGTCCGGATCTGCGGGGGGATAGGTGGAGTAATCCACTATTCTATCCCGATTGCCAATAATTCAAAGAGAGAACTGTGTGCTAAATTTGTACCTTTGATTGTTAAAATTATAAAGACATGGACAAGAATAAATTTGATGAATTCGTAAATAAAAAAAGTAATACAGAAAAAGTTGAAATCAACTGGGATGAAAAACTAAACAGGTGGAAATCTTTTATTGATACTTTGTATAAAAATATAAATGAATGGCTCAAAGAATATGTTGAGGCCGGAAAAATTGAAATTAGAGTTAATGATATAGAAATCTTTGAAGAAGCTTTAGGAAACTATAAAGTTCCTTCAATGGATATTATTATTGGTAATGATATTGCGACATTAAAGCCAATTGGAACGATATTAATTGGAACAATTGGGCGAGTTGATTTAATTGGTCGGTCAAATGTGCAAAAAATGATTTTAGCGGATAAAAAAGCTACTGGACCACAAATAAAAAGTTACATCTCGACCAATGAAGAAGAAAGAAAAGCTAATGAAGCTAAAATGAAAGAGGAGGCAAACAAGCCTGTTGATTGGGAATGGAAAATAACCTCCAATCCTCCACGTATAAAATATTCAAAATTAAATCAAGAATCGTTTTTTGAATGCTTAATGAATGTAATAAATGGCTAAGAGAGCTTCTAAATCTAACGATTATCTTGATTCAAAAGATGTCGCAGAAATATATGAATTCAGAGAAAAGTCATTAAAGCTGTTATTCTCTGAAAATAACCCAAATTTTGATTCTGATTTTACAGGGTATACACCTACTGAAATAAAATCCGAACTTGAAGAGCAAATTGAGGAAGTTGAAAAAGACGCTTGTTTAAATTTATTAGCCTGTATTGAAGCTAAATTTCGCCTAGATTATATTATACGATGTGAAAAACGATATAAAGACTCTATATCTAGAAAATTCAGAGAATATTTTTCAGATTATCAATATCGAATTTCATTGGAAGATACAATACTTGAAGAATGGAAGAATATTCCAGAAGTTAATGCATCAATTATCTCGAATATTAAAGGTGCGTTTAAATATAGACATTGGTTGGCTCATGGTAGATATTGGACTTATAAATCAATGAAGTATGATTTTTATGGTCTATATTCTTTAGCATTGCAAGTTGAGAGTTTACCGTTATACAAATAACAAGAAAGAACTATTGGCAACATTTTGTATAAGTAATGGCAGGGAAAGTGCAAAATATCAAGGTTTGTAGCCCGCTCAAAATGCGTAGCGGTTTGATAGGAAATTGCCACGCAATCTGCCACTACTCATACAATTTATCGTGTACGCTAAGAGAAGAAGGCCATTTGTAGGGAAACTTCTTCGTAAGCCGAAAGCATTGGGAAGTAGTCAATTTACTGAAATTTGCTAATGATTTCCAGATGGTGCAAGTCCATCTCATCCAAAGCCCGTAAGCAGGATGAAAGCGAACCGACTGGGTGATTCCGTGAGGATAGCAGAAGAGTAGTCGGCAAGCGAGTATTTAGGCCGTGTTATTCAGCCTCGAAAAAGTGTATTTATTTGTAGTTAAGCCGACGGTGTACGGTTACCGGAAGGCAGCAATTACAGTGGCATATTTACGGTTACTGCTGTAGAACTACCGTGGTCAAAGCGCAGGGCATGAATACAAAGGGAAGTCTTCGGAACTTAGGAGATCTGTATTGCTCCTGACAAGAAGGGGTTTGGGTGTACCATCAAAAAGAAACACCAGTCAGTTAACGTAACCATGTCAATGTTAACAGAGTCAAGGGAAATGACATGGTGTACCAGGTATCAGCGACAAGGGACAACCGGAGTCAAAGAGAAGGCATACAGAAGTCAGAGCAGCCTCATAGTACCAATGAAATCGGGGAAGTACCATCTGAGCGACCCGAAGGAGGGAAGGGGGATTGTCAGTTAATATGGTTCAACTAAACAGAAAGCATGGATTTACTCGGAGAAATCGCCAACAGGCAAACAAAATTTGGTTGTATAAAACGCAAAGCGCAGGAAAGTCCAACAGAAGTTTTCACCTCACTAGCGCATCATCTAACACAAGAATATTTGCTAAGTAGTTTCCGTAAACTGCGGAAAACAGCAGCGAGTGGAATAGATGAAGTTAATGCAGAAGAATATGAGTTGAACTTACAACTGCGTATAGAAAATCTCCAAGCAAGGTTAAAGAGTAAATCTTACTTTGCCCCAAACATCCGCAGAGTATGGATAGACAAGGGCAATGGGAAGCAACGCCCATTAGGGATAAGTACTACCGAGGATAAGATTGTACAAAGAGCAGTAACAGATATACTTAATTTGATATTTGAACAAGACTTTTACGATTTTTCCTATGGATTCCGAGCCAAACGTAGTGCCCATCAGGCACTAAATAACCTTCGCAATCAATGTATGAAGCGCAATATTAATTGGATACTGGACTGTGATATTCAGGGCTGTTTCGACAACTTTGAACATAGTACATTATTATCACTTATAAGTCAACGGATTAAAGATAAGTGTATTTTGCAATTGATTGAAAGATGGCTAAAAGCAGGTGTTGTAGATGGTAAAAGCTTGCAAATAAGCAAACGTGGCACGCCGCAAGGAAATATTATTTCACCATTGCTTTGTAATGTATATATGCATTATGCATTGGATAAATGGTTACATGAAATAGTACGTCCCTTGCTTAAAGGCGAAATATTTTTGATACGCTATGCCGATGATTTTATCATTGGATTTGAGTATGCAGAAGATGCTCAGCGGGTAAATAACACACTTCCCAAGCGAATGAATAAATATGGATTAACCATTCATGCAGAAAAGAGTAAGCTCATTAGATTTTCACCAGAAGGAAAAACTAAACCACCCACCTTTGATTTTCTAGGATTTACACATTATTGGAGCAAAAGCCAAAGAGGCAATTGGGTAGTGAAGCGAAAAACACGTCAAAAGAAAATGCAGGCCATCCTTCAAAACATAAAGGATACTTGCAGGATACATAAACATGAGAAGCTAAAAGATCAGAGTAAAATACTAAAATCTAAACTTCGGGGATTGTATCAATATTTTGGCATCAGAGGTAACTTCGTTAGTCTAAACCGAATATATCAAATAACACTATATGCTTGGTTTAAATGGCTTAACCGAAGGAGTCAACGCAAAAGCTACACGTGGAAAGGGTACTGGGAGTTATTGAAATATTTTAAGCTCCCGAAACCTAGAATAATTCATTATAATGTTTAAATTCATGCACCAGATAATTAAACATATTAACTGAGGAGCCGGATACGGGAATTCTGTACGTCCGGATCTGCGGGGGGATAGGTGGAGTAATCCACTATTCTATCCCGATTATGGCGCATAAAAAGAAAAGACACAGCAACATGATAAAGAACCTACTGATATTGATAGGATTGTTAATGACCATACTCAACACATCTTGTCAAAATAATAACACTAAGATTGTTGAGACATACTCTGATGATAAGGTTAAAACCATGATTGAATATATCAATCCCAAAGACACCACGGATATTAAATTGATTGGATTTTATAATTCAGGTGATACAAATTTTGTTTACTCAATCTTTCAGAATAAGAAAAACGGATTGTCTACATTTTTTTATGAAAATGGACAGATTAAATATAAAATTAATTACAAAAATGACCAGTTTCATGGAGAAAGTAAATTTTGGTATCCAAATGGTCAATTATGGCAACAAGCATCTTATGACAACGGATTACTAATTGATACATTGCTTGATTTTTATGAAAATGGAGTTCAAAAATCAAAAGGAGTATTTACAAGTGGTGAAGGTGATTTAAAATACTATCACCCAAATGGAGAATTGTGGAAAACTGGAAGAATGCAAAATGGAAAAGAAATTGGCGAATGGATTTATTACTATTCAAATGGCGTAAAATCAAGTGAAGGGACGTATCAAAACGGATTACGTCATGGAGATTATAAAATGTTCTTTAAAACTGGAGAATTAATGGAAAGCGGTCGATATAGTTTTAATATAATAACTGAAAGTACCCATTATTTAAAAAATGGACAGATTGATTCTGAATTGACCGATTTTGCTAAACGAAATAGAAACCTTGTTCCTTGGACTGAGGAACAAAAACAGACTTTTGTTAGTGATTGTATTAATGAAAAATTAAAGGAAAATAATAACAGAGGAGATGATTATTGCTATTGTATTGTTGGGAAAATTGAGCTGTTTTGGAGTTATTCTGATTATTTGACTGCGACAGAAAAAGAACATCAGGAATTAATGCAATTAATTGATAGACTTTGTGATTATGAATAAATTACGCGCCATAACACGCAATATACGTAAGCCGGGGGATGTGGGTAATTTAAACTTTTGTACATTTAATAAAAAATTGTAACAGTTTGATAATTTGGAGCTTCTAAACCCCGGCCTCCGCATATTACCACCGTTAGGGGCAAGGCAAAAAGAACCAAACTGCAATAAATATGGCAGATAAGATAAAAACAAATATAAGCTGTGAAAACATTGCACCGATTGAAAACTTGAATAGAGAAATTCAATCAGGTTCTTTAAAAATTGGTGTTTTTGCAAACAACGGAAGTGGAAAAACTTTTATAAGCCGATTATTTAGACTTACAGAAAACCAAATAGAATTAAAGTTAGAAGATGATGGAACCAGTCCTGTAGATAAGTTGATTTCATTTGGTAAGGCTAATGCAAAATTTTCATTTTCCATAGTAGATAAAGATGGTAATACAAAAGATGATTTTAATATTAATTTATCTAAAGGGGCATTACCTGAAATACCCAAAACAGATTACCTATATCACACTTTCAATCAAGACTATGTTGAAGATAACATTAGAGCTTTAGGTTACGAGAAAGACAGTGAAATAGAGGGATTTATTCTTGGAAAAGTAAATATCGATTTAAAAGATGATGAAGAAAAATTAAAAAAAATTGAGGAGGAAGGAACTACATTGTCTGACCAAGTTAAAAGTGAGATTACTGTTTATTTAAATGATAATATTAATAGTATTCAGAATATTAAGCGACTTGGAGAATATAGAAACCTGAATTATGATGAAGTTTTTAAAAACATTGATAAAGAAGCTATTCCCGTATCAAAATCATTTCAAGAACTTTTAGACGATTACAATAAAATAAAATCAGTTCCAGAGAACTTAGAAGATATTACAACTGTCACTAGGGTAAATGTGAATTTCGAGCAACTAAATGAAATAAAAGATAATTGCGAAAGAGAATATACCCTTAGTAGTCTTGCCGAAGAATTTAAATCAAAGATTAAAGAGAAACAACTTTTTATAGAAACAGGAATGGAATTAATTGACGAACAAAAGATTTGTCCATTCTGTGAGCAGGAGTTGAAACAAGATGCTTTGTCTTTAATAGATAATTATACAAAATATTTGACTGATACAGAGGCTCAAACAATTAAGTTGTTTAAGTCATACAAAAAAACAGTTGAAGAAATTATTTCTGAAATTAAGGCTCTTGAAGTTTTTAATTCAAAACGTATTTTAGACTACAATGCTTATAAGACTAAGTATATTCCTTCTTGTGCAGAAATAGAGTTGGATAAGTTGAATATTGAAGAGGTTGAATCTAATCTTAAAAGTATAGTTGAGCTGATAGATAAAAAGCTTTCTGATATTTCAATTAAAGTTGATTTTAACGAATCTATTCTGGAAGAGTTAGAAAAGAATCAAGCCTTAATAAACAATGTTGTCGATTCAAATAATAAGCAGATTGATTCTATTAACGGGAAGAAAAATCGTATAAATGACGAGAATAAAAACACAAGAAAAGCTTTATGTAATTCTGCTTTCAACCACCTTGTGACTTCTCACAGCACAAATATCAAGAACATTATAAAACTTCGCAATGAGTATAAAAATCTGAATGAAGATATAAAGAAGAAAAAGGAACAGCAAAAAGTAAGTAAAAAAGACAAAGTAGCTGAAACAATTAAAGCCGTTTTGAACTACTTTTTCGCTGATAAATATTCTTTGGATTCTGAGTCTTTTAGGTTAGTCTTTAATAGAAATATTCTTGAAAAAAATCAAGCGAAAAATGTGTTAAGTGAAGGTGAAAAAAACATTGTAGCATTCGCATACTATATTGGTGATTGTCATTTAAAAATAGAAAGTGAAGATGATTACAAGAATCTATTTTTTATAATTGACGACCCTATATCAAGTATGGATTTCACACATGTTTACACTCTGAGTGGTGTAATTCGAGACATTGACAGAATTATAGATAAATTACAGCGAGTTAAGTTCATTTTATTTACGCACAATAATGATTTTATGCGAGTTCTTACCTCAAATAATATCTTAGATAAAACGCTTTTGCTTAAAAATGGAGAACTTATTGACTTCAATAATAATCTGACAGTTCCTTACATAAGCCATTTGATGGACATTTATGATATTGCTAAAAATGGAGGCATTCCTAATCACACTACTGCAAATTCAATTAGACATATCATAGAAACACTTACAAAATTTGACAAAATAGATACTTCAAGAGAAAGCATTGCAGAATATATAAGAGACAATATCCCTTCAGATACAAGAGCTTATACTTTGATTAACGATTTATCTCATGGAGGTTGGCGTTCTGAACAAGCACCAATTACGGATGATGATTTTACGGAAATATGTTCTACTTTAATAGAACATATTGAATTGGAATATAAAGGACAAATTGATTATTGTAATAAAATATGCAATTAGAAAATATGCGTGTATTAATTTATAAAAGGACTCATAAAGGCGACCCTGATAACAATGGAGTCTTTGGAAATCAGGATTGTATGGGCAGGATTAGGAATTGGAATTATGATGCAGTTATTGGAATTGGAGGTAAAACTACATTTAAAGGGGATGAAGACATAAAATATAAAATCAACTGGATAGGTTTGAAGCCCCAAAGATTTAGCTCTGAATCTAAACGAGGTGATTATGTTGCATTTTCTCATTTTGCATTGTTTGAAGAAAAAGGAAAAAAGATTTCTGTACACTACCCTAAATTATTTGAGTATATGTATAATAGCAGAAAGCGATTTGACATGGCTTCTACATTACCAGAAGGAGTGTCAAAAGAGGTAGAAGAAATACTAGAATATGTGAAAAATTACCCTGCATCAGAATTTCTATTAGATGATATTAATGAATTGGAATCTGATTGTTTATTAAGTTCATCAAATTGTTCAACTTGTGGAGAAAAGAAAATTGAAATTACGATTGAAGAATATGAATGTACAAAGCCCAGCCCCTAACACGCGGTCATAAAACATTGCGCGGATAGTGCTATATTTGAACGAAATAACATTTAATGAACGGCTTAGCGGGCTGATAGGTTTGTGCTTCGAAATGCGCAACGATTTCATACCGCAAACGTTATGCGCAAGCAATGAGAACGATACAGAAAACACTAAGACGATAACCTAAATCTAAAAAAAATGAAAAAGACAGTTTTATTTCTTATTTGTATTTTGCCGATATTATCGATGGCACAGACGGCAAGAATTGATTTATCTAACCAGAATTCATCATGTCAATCTGAATTAATTAAATTAGATGTTGAACTTGAAAATCTCTTGAATACCATAAATGAATTGACTGTTAAAGGAGACAGTGTTAATATGAAACGGGCTTTGGATATTGTAAACAATTCGTTTAAATCAAAAATCAAAGAATACAAAAAATTACAAGATGAATGTTTGAAAGGAATAACCTCTAAGGTTAATTTAGACCTTGAAGTAATCAATAATATTATATCAGACCTTGAAAAAAGAGTCGAAGAAAAGAATTCTCAATTAGCAGATTGCAATTTGAAAAATAATAATGAGGTTGCAAATAGTCTATTGAAAGAACTCAAAGTTCTCTTTAAGAACGTAGAACAAAAGCAAATCCTAATTGATAAGCAAATTGCAGAAATAAAGCGACTTAAAGAAGATTCTGTTATAGTAATGAAAAGCTATGGTGAGATTAAAAATGATACCATAGTATTAAATAAACAGATTTTCAGTTTAAAAAAAGATATAGAAAAAAAGGATGCTGTTATTGATGTTTTTAAAGATAAATCATCTCTTTTTAGTATTGGTTTAGCTTTCGGTCCAAATTTTGACAATAAAGGTGACTATATTTATCTTGTAAATGGAGATTCGACAATACAGGAAAAACAGGTTGGTCAAGGTGCAAATGGTATGGTTTCCGCTGTTGTTTCTTTTCAATTTGAATTACCATTTATGGTAAAAGCCTCACAGAAAGCATTTAAATGGAATGAAACGAGCAAGAAAAATATTGTTTTACCTGGTTCTTATAAGTTTTTATTAAACGTTCCTCTAACAGAGACTCTATTTCAAGATAAAGAAAATGCAATTGGAATATTTAATAAAAAGATGGCTCTCGGTTTTGGATTCGGAATTGATATACTAAGATTAGCTAATGGAAAACAATCTCTTTCTGCTTTCTATATTGTCAATTTTTCACCTGTTACTAGACTTGATACCGAATACTATTCTGATTACAATTTTACAGAAGGTTATCCAAATAAAATTGACTTAAATAACTATGTGACATATAATGAGGTGAATACAACTCATTTTGTTGGACTATATTTATCTTTGTTTTAAAAAATGCCAGCGCATAACAATGTATAAAAATAATAGCCAAGATAGTAGTAAATTCAAGGGTTGTAGCCCGCTCCAACTTTCGTGTAACTTGACAGGAAAGTACCACGCAGTCGGCTACTATTCTTATACTATCCGTGTACGCTAAGAGAAGAAGGCCATTTGTAGGGAAACTTCTTCGTAAGCCGAAAGCATTGGGAAGTAGTCAATCTACTGAAATTTGCTAATGATTTCCAGATGGTGCAAGTCCATCTCATCCAAAGCCCGTAAGCAGGATGAAAGCGAACCGACTGGGTGATTCCGTGAGGATAGCAGAAGAGTAGTCGGCAAGCGAGTATTTAGGCCGTGTTATTCAGCCTCGAATTGACCAAAGGGAAATCATGGATTCCATAAAAGACAAGCTTACATCCATAAAAAGTGTATTTATTTGTAGTTAAGCCGACGGCGTACGGTTACCGGAAGGCAGCAATTACAGTGGCATATTTACGGTTACTGCTGTAGAACTACCGTGGTCAAAGCGCAGGGCATGAATACAAAGGGAAGTCTTCGGAACTTAGGAGATCTGTATAGCTCCTGACAAGAAGGGGTTTGGGTGTACCATCAAAAAGAAACACCAGTCAGTTAACGTAACCATGTCAATGTTAACAGAGTCAAGGGAAATGACATGGTGTACCAGGTATCAGCGACAAGGGACAACCGGAGTCAAAGAGAAGGCATACAGAAGTCAGAGCAGCCTCATAGTACCAATGAAATCGGGGAAGTACCATCTGAGCGACCCGAAGGAGGGAAGGGGGATTGTCAGTTAATATGGTTCAACTAAACAGAAAGCATGGATTTACTCGGAGAAATCGCCAACAGGCAAACAAAATTTGGTTGTATAAAACGCAAGGCGCAGGAAAGTCCAACAGAAGTTTTTACCTCACTAGCGCATCATCTAACACAAGAATATTTGCTAAGTAGTTTCCGTAAACTGCGGAAAACAGCAGCGAGTGGAATAGATGAAGTTAATGCAGAAGAATATGAGTTGAACTTACAACTGCGTATAGAAAATCTCCAAGCAAGGTTAAAGAGTAAATCTTACTTTGCCCCAAACATCCGCAGAGTATGGATAGACAAGGGCAATGGGAAGCAACGCCCATTAGGGATAAGTACTACCGAGGATAAGATTGTACAAAGAGCAGTAACAGATATACTTAATTTGATATTTGAACAAGACTTTTACGATTTTTCCTATGGATTCCGAGCCAAACGTAGTGCCCATCAGGCACTAAATAACCTTCGCAATCAATGTATGAAGCGCAATATTAATTGGATACTGGACTGTGATATTCAGGGCTGTTTCGACAACTTTGAACATAGTACATTATTATCACTTATAAGTCAACGGATTAAAGATAAGTGTATTTTGCAATTGATTGAAAGATGGCTAAAAGCAGGTGTTGTAGATGGTAAAAGCTTGCAAATAAGCAAACGAGGCACGCCGCAAGGAAATATTATTTCACCATTGCTTTGTAATGTATATATGCATTATGCATTGGATAAATGGTTACATGAAATAGTACGTCCCTTGCTTAAAGGCGAAATATTTTTGATACGCTATGCCGATGATTTTATCATTGGATTTGAGTATGCAGAAGATGCTCAGCGGGTAAATAACACGCTACCCAAGCGAATGAATAAATATGGATTAACCATTCATGCAGAAAAGAGTAAGCTCATTAGATTTTCACCAGAAGGAAAAACTAAACCACCCACCTTTGATTTTCTAGGATTTACACATTATTGGAGCAAAAGCCAAAGAGGCAATTGGGTAGTGAAGCGAAAAACACGTCAAAAGAAAATGCAGGCCATCCTTCAAAACATAAAGGATACTTGCAGGATACATAAACACGAGAAGCTAAAAGATCAGAGTAAAATACTAAAATCTAAACTTCGGGGATTGTATCAATATTTTGGCATCAGAGGTAACTTCGTTAGTCTAAACCGAATATATCAAATAACACTATATGCTTGGTTTAAATGGCTTAACCGAAGGAGTCAACGCAAAAGCTACACGTGGAAAGGGTACTGGGAGTTATTGAAATTTTTTAAGCTCCCGAAACCTAGAATAATTCATTATAATGTTTAAATTCATGCACCAGATAATTAAACATATTAACTGAGGAGCCGGATACGGGAATTCTGTACGTCCGGATCTGCGGGGGGATAGGTGGAGTAATCCACTATTCTATCCCGATTATGCGCAATACATACTCAGGACCTGAGAGAAACCCAATGAATAACAGATTTGTTATATTTGATTTTTAAAATATTTGTATGAATTATCTAAGACCTTTAGTAGATAACGAACTTACATTAGGATTTGTAACTGGAGTACTAGGTATTCAGAAAAAATCTGATTTAAGTGATGTAGTTAGAAAAATAACTAACGCTGAAATGCAATTAGCTCAAATTAAAAATAAAACTACACTTGAGTCAACATCATATAGAGATGTTCTCTATGTCGAGGACGTTGATAGAAATGAACTACGAGAGCAAATTTTTAATGACCTAATTACTCATAAAAGAATTGACAATGATGATGAAATAGAATTAGGTAAAGGTGGTGCTTTACCTAAAACTGAACCTAAATCAGATAAACAGGCGATAATTATAACAGGACTACCTGCTTCTGGCAAGTCTACAATTGCTTCAAGAATCGCCGATGATTTTGGAGCGGTAATTCTTGATAGTGACTTTGCGAAAAGAAAATTCCCCGAGTTTATAAATGATTTTGGTGCAACCCTAGTTCATGAGGAATCTTCTATTGTTGTATTTGGAGATAAAAAAGGTAGAATTGATTTCTGTGTTAAGGAATATTGCATTAGTCAAGAATATAATGTTGTAATACCTAAAATTGGAAATGATAAGGAATCTATTTTTACATTGGCCGAATACTTTAAAGATTATGGTTATTCTATTCATTTGGTATTAGTTAGTTTAGACAGAGTAGACTCTACGAAGCGAGCATTCAACAGGTTCATAGATACAAATAGATATGTACCCTTATCTCTAATTTTCGACATGTATTCAAATGACCCCATTTTAACATATTATAGAGTCAAGGAAAACGACATATTTGATAGTTATGGAAAGGTTTCCACTAAAGGTGATAAACCAATGCTTGTGGAACTATCAGAAAGTAGTCCTTTAAACGTGACCGAATTTAAATAGACTTTATTATGGCAGATTATAAAAGACCTATATCAAAAGTAGTAAAAGAATTAGGTAAGACTAAAATAGAATTTACTAAACATGGGAAGATATCAAGAGCAAAGCAAAGAGCAGCTCGAAGAAAAGCATCCAGAAGGCAAGGAGAAGTGCTAGCAAAAAGAAATACTGTAGACTATATAAAGATTGATGAGACAACAGGCAAACTATATAGAGTTTCTGAGGACTTATATTTAAGAGATGTTGTTGAAACAAATCATGCTGTATACTCAGGCAAAACTTCAATTGCTGAATTGAAGGTGAAGTATGCCAGATTCAAAAAGTAAAGCGCATAACACGTGGTAATAAGGCATGGCGAGGTTTGTGCTGATTCGGTACATTCGAAATTCGGGCGTATCCCCACTGCTAAGTAGGTCATAGTTTTTTGACGAAGATGTGTGATATTTGTTTAGCGCTTGGGAGCTATAGTTTTAAATTCTGAGGTAAAAGATCTGCAAGTTTGTTCACCTTATAGGTAGGGATTATTTCAAGCACCTTTTTCAGCCATTCAAAGGGGTTTACATTGTTCTTTTTACATGTAGCAAAGAACGAATAGAACATAGCTGCCCGTTCTGCACCTCGGTTAGATCCAGCGAACAGATAATTCTTCCTGCCGAGTGTGATTGGGCGAATAGCATTTTCGGCAAGGTTATTATCTATTTCCAAATTGCCATCGTTAAGATAAGCCAATAAATTATTCCAACGTTCAATGCAATATGCGGTGGCCGTGCCCAACGGAGATTTGGGATTGGTAGATTTATAGGTTTCCACCATCCATTTCCCCAGTTCGTTTATCAATGGCAACGATTCATCAAGCCTCAGAGCGTGACGTTCCTTGGGAGGCATGTTCTGTTCCCGGGCTTTTCGCTCCACGGCATAGAGTTTTTGGAACATTCCCATGGCATATTCTGCTTGTTTTTGATCATATGGCAAGGCTTTCTCAAAATATCGGCGTGCGTGGGCCATGCAATTGACCAGGGTTATATCCGGATTCTTTGCTGCAATCAGATCATATACTTGGTAGCCATCGGTCTGAAGATAGCCTTTGAAGTTTCCAAGAAGTTTTTTCGGGCCTTCCCTGGATCTTCCGGTGTTATAATCGAAGAACACCATTTTTTCTAAAGGGCTGTGATAAATCCAATAATATCCCCGGTGCGTTTTCCCTTTCTTCTGTTTATCCAGAACGGGAATTGGGGTTTCATCGGCCTGTATATAACCTTGCGCGAGTACCCTGTGCTTTAAAACATCGTATAGTGGTTCAAGTAAATTGCTGATGCTTTCCTGCCAACCGTTGAGTGTAGATGAAGAAAGTTTTATGTTCTCCCTTTTGAAACGCTCTATTTGACGGTAAACAGGCAAGTGATCCACAAACTTGTCGACGATGACCTGAGATAGTAGACCGGGACCGGCGATACCTTTTTCGATTGGAAAAACAGGGAGTTCCGCCATTACGCCTTTGTAATCGACATTGTTATCGTCTATTGACTTGATGTATTTGGGACGGATATAACGCTTGATGAACAGCTTCGCCGGAACCAGTTCCAGTTGGTCGGTCACTTCTTTTCCGATGCATTTCATCCCGAAAGTGTCCTCCTTCGGTTCCAATATAATTTCTTCTACCGGTAAGTGTGATGGCAAAGGTAAGCGCCCGGGATGCTGCCTCTTTTCTTTTGTACGCACATAGTTTATTGTCTGCTGTTCTTTTTCAGGTGCTGCCTCCTCGGGCACGTCAAAAGGTAAAGAAAGCTGCTTGTCATCAGCATCGTGAACGAAACGTTCACGTTTTGTTCCATAAAGCAAGCGGTTCATTTGATCAATCTGGAACTGCATTTTCTCCATTCTGGATTGCATCTGTCCCATCGCCGACTCCATGGAGTTGATGAGCCCTTTCAGCTTTTGATTTTCTTTTTCCAGCTCGGAAGCCTTGTTTCCCAGTTCCTTTGACATATTTCGAAACTACGCAAACACGGGCATTTACCAAAGAAAAACCAACCGTTGTTATCAACAAAATTAAGGTTTGGAGTTGATAAATATTTTTGTTGGAATACCTTATTTTACAGGTGTTTCGGGAGGCAGATATCGCTTTCTTTGTTGTAGGTTTTTAATAGATAATCCGTCTACTATCATTACAATTTGGGCATAGCTCAGAGTAATACTTCCCACTGAAGTGTCATATCTGGGAAGCTCAAATGTTCCTTTCTCCAGGCGCTTGTAATAAAGTAAGAACCCGGAGCCCTGCCAATGCAGCAACTTAATCTTATCTCGACACTTATTGATGAAGATAAAAACGTCTCCATTCTGGGGGTTGCTGTCCAGATGGTTGCGAATCAGTCCCGACAATGCATCAAAGCTTTTGCGCATATCAGTGGGCTGGCTGTAAAGGTGAAATGTGTTTTCTGTTGATAGTGCGAACATAGTTTATAGGCTTATCAGTTTTTTCAAAAAATCAGGACTAACAGTTTCCGGACACTGCAACTGGATACCGTTGGGAAATAATAAGCACAGCTGGTTTACCGCTTCTTTTTCTTCAGATTCTGGAACTGACTTTATATTTACCGGAATAAAACCCGAATCAGATTTAACTTGAGATTTACTTTCTTTGAGCCTTTTACCCCACGCCTGAAATGTGGAATAAGCTAATCCATGTTCTTTACAATATTGTTTTTGTGGAGCATCACCTTGTTGCCATGCTTCGTAATGAGCAAACATCTCTTTGGCTGTATGTCTTCTTGAGTTTTTCATGCACCAAATATATCCTCTTCAAATATCTAATAGAAGACGAGCTTAGTAGTGCGGATACTTTTTACCAGGTGATAAAGTGAATGAATTCCTTTTCGCATGTCGACTGGCTCGCAAAAAAAGTAAAAACGTGTATCCTCTGTGAAATTAAAAATCATAATGTATCCTTTGATGTGAGAAATATGGATACAAAGCTTCAAAGTTTTATCACATAAAACTATACGCCATTGTGGAGACGCTTACGAATCACAATTGTGTGTCGGTAAAGTTTGATATTTAATTTTCAAATCAAGTTTGAACGGAAAATAAGGTAAATATTCTGGAACTGGATTTTTGAAATCAATTTTATCCGTTTTTTCGAATTCGTCCATTACTCCACGTCGAAATAATACAATCAAACCATAATCAGGATGAATGTATTGATTTATTTTATCAGAGTCTTTAGAATCAAATGCTTTAATTATCTCGATGATACTAATTTCTAGTTTGTCTGATTGAGCTTGAATCCTTTCAATTGGAATGAAAATCAGAATCGTTAGTATTGTAAAAATCGCTTTTTTCATCTTGTAATTTTCATGTTTGCAGGGTCCTCCAAAATGCCATACAACGTTTGCTGGATGAAGTCGTGGCGCATTAGTCGTGGTGTCGTGTCACCCGCTAGGGGGACTAAGACGGTAGACTAAAGTGTCAGGACGCACCAACCTAGCCATGCTTTATTCCAGCGTGTTAGCACCAGTTGATTTTATAAATTCTTCATAATTTATTATACTTTCTAATTCCCAAGAATCAATTTTTCCAGTCCGTTTATTCCTGGTTTTGAAATATATCATTCCTAAATTCTTACCCCAGATTGATTCACCTTCAATTTCAAAACTACTTTTGGCAGAGTTATACTTTTTATGAGTAATTGAGATATTGGTTTTTTCAATATACCTAACACTATTGATTTTCTTTCCTCTTAAATCATAAACCATTGTTGAATCAAGTTTTGACTGTCCCTCAATTCTAATTGTAACGTCAGGATCATTAACATCTTCAAATTCAATTATCGATTTATTGTTCAGGTAATTATCAATCCATTCCAAAATTTTTCCCTTTGAAGTTGTATTTATTTTGTCAGGTCCTTTGGGAAAAACCATATAGCGCTCATTTAACACAAATTCGTTATTTAATTTCTTAAAAATTGAGGAGTCTCTTCCTGTTTCTTCCAATGAGTATTTTAAGTAAAATGTAGTATCATTTTCCATATAAACATGGTGAACTACATTCATTTTTGTTTCAAGATTGTCCAGATTACAAAACGTAAAAACCTTAGCACTATACAAACTATCTTTAGGATATTGATAGGTTTTAAGATCCTTATTTGAGTTTTGACATCCTGCAATTAAAGATGTTGTTATTGCTAGTAGTAAAAGTATTTCTCTCATTTTTCAATTGGTCCTAACGTTAAAGATATGAGTAGTGCCGAAGTTCAAAGCACTGCCCTATCAGGTTACAAGGTATGCTTTTTTGAAAAACATATACTCACATACCTATAAGACCGGCATTACTTATATTTAGTGTTGAACTAAACCTCCTACGTCGGTAGACAACGAGGTTTTGACGGTAAAATACCGCATCTTTGTATTTCAATTTTAATAAACTGATTAAAGATGAAAAAAAAGTTTAACAACACCAAAGAGTGTTGAGGCATTATTGCACAATCTGCATGTAAGAATGGAAGTAGCGCATTTTTCTAATAGCTCAATTGCTAATTATATGCGTTCTACTAAGCTACTCTGCTTATTTTCCGGTAAGCTACCTGATGAGCTTTCGGAAATGGAAATATATGAGTTTCTGCTGTATCTTAAAAACGATCAAAAGCTGAGTCGGTCTACCATCAGAAATTACTTACAGGGGCTGCGTTTTATGTATAAAAGCGTGTATAAGCGCATTGATATTATTTCTGATGTACCTTACCCTAAAGCCACAAAGTATCTACCCTTGATCCCAGGGATTTCGCTTTTAACGGTAATATTCGACATAGAGTAATTTGAGAAGAATTAGTATCTTTACAGTGTTCAAGCTAAAGTGTTAGCATGAAAAAAAATGCACAATTTTTCGGCCCCAAAAGCAGAACAAGAAAATCCCAATTTTAACAAGTACTTTCAATCCTTGAATGACCCACGCAGAACAAACAAAGGCAACTTCTTTTATCCATTAAATGAAATCCTATTTCTAACTATTTCGGCCGTAATTAGTGGTGCTGAAGGATGGACGATGATTCAGGAATTTGGAAATACAAAGCTGGATTGGTTACGAAAATTCTTTCCTTACAGCCAAGGTATTCCTTCTCATGATGTAATTGGGAAGCTTTTCGCAAAGCTTGATCATAAGGAGTTTTCCTGTTGTTTCACGAATTGGATAAATTCAATTTCCAGTTTCACCAATGGCGAAGTGGTAGCAATTGATGGAAAAACGATTCGTAAATCGAATAATCGAAATGATTCCAAAGCAGCATTACATGTTGTTTCTGCATATGCATCTGAGAACAGGTTGTGTATTGGGCAGGAAGTGGTTGATGAAAAGAGCAATGAAATAACAGCGATTCCTAAATTACTAAAGCTTCTGGAGATTAAAGGGTGCATTGTGACAATTGATGCAATGGGCTGCCAAAAACAAATAGCAGAAGATATTCTAAAACAAAAGGCAGACTATTTAATTATGGTGAAAGGAAATCAGCAAGAGTTAAAAGAACAAGTCGAGAAGTTATTTCAAAAAGGTGAAATTGCTGAAACCTATACAGATGTAGATAGTGGGCATGGCAGAATAGAAACACGAACTTGTCAAGTTATTACAAACCTTAAATTTTTAGATGATAAAAACCTGTGGGCTGGTTTAAAAAGCATTGTTTGTATAACTTCTGAAAGGTGTAACAAAAGCCTTGATAAAACATCAATAGAAACAAGGTATTATATAAGTTCATTACCAGGTAATGCCGAACAGATAAATAATGCCATAAGGCAACATTGGACTGTTGAAAACAACCTGCATTGGTCTCTGGACGTACTTTTCAAAGAAGATGCTTCTCTCAAAAAGAAAGGCTACTCTGCTGTTAATTATAATATCATTTTAAAGCTGGCATTGGCTATGTTAGAAAAAGAAAAATCACGGAAGATCTCTAAGCCTGCTAAGAGATTAACTGCTGCTTTGAATGACAAATATAGGGAGAGAATTCTTAATTGTTAAAAGCGATTTCCCTGCCCTTGATCCCTACCGGGAAAGAACTGCTGCAATTATTTAATGCTGCCATAAGTCCAAAGCACAGACTATTACTAAAAGTTATTTATTCGGCTGGTTTGCGCAATAGTGAGATTATCAACCTTAAAATTGAGCATCTCGATTTTAAAAACCATCGTATTTATATTAAAGACAGTAAAGGCAATAAAGACAGATACGCTGTTTTGGCCCAATCACTCATTCCTGAAATAAAGCACTATTTACATCAATTTAAACCGCAGGTATATTTATTTAATGGCAGGTATAAGGGTAAACCTTATAGCGACGAGGCTGTAAAGTGGGGTTTTCAATATGCTCTGGATAGGTCTGGCATTGAAAAGCACTTTACACCTCACTCTTTGAGACATGCTTTTGCTTCACACTTGTTGGCAATTGGCGTTGACATTGTGTCTATACAAAAAATGATGGGGCACGATGATATCAGAACCACTATGGTATACCTGCAAATTAACAACAACCTAAAATCAAACCCTATGATTTCGCCTTTAGACAGGCTGCAACGATGAGCTATAGTAAACCCATATTTGATATTGGTGCTATTATCAGGGATCATAAACACAGTGTGATTGAGGCCGGACATTTAAATGCGCATAAGAAAAAGGTGTTTACAAACCTGGGAAATTGCAGAACGGCTGCTCTAGGCTATCATCAGGATAAATGTAACAACTCAGAATGTGGTCATGAGCAATATTCATACAATAGTTGCAGAGACAGGCACTGCCCTAAATGTAATGGTCTGAAAAAGGAAAGGTGGCTGATAGATCGAGAATCAGATCTTTTACCCATCAAATATTTTCATGTGGTATTTACCGTTCCCGAACAGCTAAATCCTTTGTTTATAGATCATTCCAGAGACATGTACAATGTACTCTTTAGAGCAGCATGGGATACCATTAAACAGTTTGCTCTGGATTATAAACATTTGGGCGCTCAAACAGGTATGATTGCCATTTTGCATACCTGGGGACAAAACCTGGTTTTTCATCCACATGTACATTGCATTGTGCCGGGCGGTGGTTTAACACCTCAAAACAAATGGAAAAATACAAAAAGTAAAGGTAAGTTTTTATATCCTGTTAAAGCCTTAAGTGCTGTTTTTAGAGGTAAGTTTTGCGATTACCTGATGGACTTACACAATAAGGGAACCATTACTTTAAAAACTACTTTTGAACCAGAGCGTAAATACCTGCATCCTTTTTATAAAAATAAATGGGTGGTATATGCTAAATTACCCATGCACAATTCTAAGCAAGTGCTGGAATACTTGGCTAGGTATACTCATAGAGTTGCGATTAGTAACCAGCGTATTAAAAGCCTGGATGATAATAATGTGTATTTTTCGTGGCTCAACTACAAAAACGCTAAAGTGGATGTGATGCATCTTTCTTATTTTGAGTTTCTGCGAAGACTTTCCATGCATATACTTCCTCCAGCTTTTATGAAAATCAGGCATTATGGGTTTCTAGGTTCCTCTAAAAAGAAACTGTGCTTAGAGATCATCCGGAAAATATTTAATGCTTGCTCCCCGGAATCTAAAAAAGGGATCCCTTGGCAGGAATTATTTGTGCTGCTTTTTGGCCTTCCTCACGATCAATGCCCAAAATGTAAACAAGGCACCATGCAACGTATAGCTTCTTTTAAGCCGGCTATCAGAGGTAGTCCCAACTCAATAAAAAATACAAAATCAACTCAATCTGCCTCTATATCATAAACGCCGCCTTTGGTGTAATGGGAAAGGTATGTCTTATAACCAACAAAAAGAGCTAAATCAACTGTCGATTTATACATTGAGGTGGTTTTAACTCTTTATTTTAATGATTTTTATACCCAAACTTTCTGTTTTAACTTTGGAGTTTTATGCTTACCAAGCATAAATGAAAGACCCATTTCATATCAATCCCCATACAATGGGCTCGCTTATCCCGGTTCCGTTCAACAACAAATATAATGAATCACCCTGATGGTTTGATGGGACTTTTTTGGGCAGTTCGTGATTAATTATATTCTAAGTGTTGGGCACTGGTTTTATTCATCCCATTTTCTATTTTTCCAGTTGTCAATCCCGTAATTTTCTGAAAAATTATGCAAATGATTGTCATAATACAAAGCTTTTTCATAATCGCCTAAAGCAAAATAACACTCACCCAAAACATCAATGTACCTTGCCGAACCTGGAAAATATAAATTTAAGAAAGTAGCTAATTTAATCGCAACAGCATACCGTTTTTCTTCTAAGTTCTGTAATGCAGTAATTCTTATTAAGTTGGGATGTAATTGTATAGCAATAGCATAGTTAATTAAACTATCGTACGATTCAGTTAAAACAATCTTACTCAAATGTTCTTTTAATTCTTCTGTCGTTATTGCTTTGGACATAGTCTGCTTAATTTCTTTGACCGAAAATGCATACTCAACATTATTGGGATTATTCAGGGTGTTATGCTCTAACCTAATAATTGTTTTAGGATTCAAATCTTTTGCCTTGATTGCTCTAAAAAGTCCGTCAAGTCTACTATTGTATGTATAATTCTTTAGTCTTTTGTAATCTATGTCCTTAATCCAAGCTGTACATGAAGCATGAAGGATTTTGTCCTTCTTTAAGTAAAACATTAAATAATCGTCAGTTGGCGTATAGTAAACATCTGAGGAATCTAAATAAACGAGCTCAATTGGATAATCTGAATTTTTAAAGAAAGTAGTGTCTTTATCTACAGTAATAATATTTGATAAATATTCACCAATTTGTTCAGAACTTAGAATTCCATTTCTTACGCACGTTTCCCAATTGTCAGTTGTTGTTACAATTTTAGAGTCTGTTTGCAAAAATGGCAATATCCCAGAAAGCGTATGCAAATGTGAATGAGAACTAAAAACATATTTTACAGGCTTATCGAATTGAGCCTGTAAATAATCAAGAAGAATTTGTCCTTGTTCTGTCTCTTTATCTAATCCATTTTTTCTGTACAAAGATTTTTCTATTGCTGGTAATTCCAGCAAAACAAGAAAGTTGTCATATTCAATTACTGTCGATTGTGCTTTATATGTGCTATCCAGCCTGATAAAAGATATGTTCTTTTTGTAATTTTTTTCAATTACATTTCCTTGTGCCAAAACAGAACTGGCAAGTAAAAAAGTCATTGATATTGCAATCGCAAATTTCATATTTTGTTTTATTCGTTTAAAGTTTCTCACAGTATACTGGGTTAACTTGTGCCCAACGTTTTATGGTATGGTGTCGTGCGGAATTACGAGACAATTACCTATCAGTTTACACTAAATTTTTTTACGAGCCAAATACGCTCGAAAACCACTGAAACCCGCATGCACTATACCATGTGTTGTGTGTTGCCATTAATTTTTAAGTTCTATTATTTCTTTTATAATCCATTGATTATTTTCTCTTTCCACTTCAATCAATTCTATACAAGAGTCATAATAAAGCATTTTTGTTACAAAGTATATCCCAATAGTCTGATTTTTATTAAAAAGGACTCTTGATATCTGCATGTAACCTATTTCTCTATACCCCTCATATGGGTTTATATCAAGTCCATTTTTAAAAGAGTTTTCATAGTTCTCAATTTCATGACTTATTTCAAAACGACCAATTCTTTTATTGTGTAAATTAATTTTCTTCGGTCTTTTTTTGGAATTGTCTACTTCGTTTAGAATCCCCGTAATATTAATATTCAATGAATCTAAATTAAAACTAGATTTCAAGTTTTCTACTTCAATACCTCCAAGCTCATTTTTAACATAAACAATTAATCTGAGACTATCATTGTTATTCGTCAGCCACTCAATTCTCTGATTGTATTTGTCATAGTACGTTTTTAATATTTCATCTGACTTTATTGGCTCTTCAATAATTTTGGAAATCTTAAATGGATATAAAAGGGTATCCAATCTATAAAGTTTATTATAATCCTTATTCTCTAAATAGTGTTCAATGAATCCAGGTAAAATTTTAAGGATGTCTCGTTTATAATATTTCTCTCCGATTAGTTGAACAAAGGTATCTGAAATTACTTTTTCTTCTTCATTAATAATAGAATTACAATTCAAAAGAACTACTGAGCAAAAAATCAATACTGAATACTTTTTTATCATTGTTTGGGGTTTCTACTGGTTACACACAATCGGGATAGAATAGTGGATTACTCCACCTATCCCCCCGCAGATCCGGACGTACAGAATTCCCGTATCCGGCTCCTCAGTTAATATGTTTAATTATCTGGTGCATGAATTTAAACATTATAATGAATTATTCTAGGTTTCGGGAGCTTAAAATATTTCAATAACTCCCAGTACCCTTTCCACGTGTAGCTTTTGCGTTGACTCCTTCGGTTAAGCCATTTAAACCAAGCATATAGTGTTATTTGATATATTCGATTTAGACTAACGAAGTTACCTCTGATGCCAAAATATTGATACAATCCCCGAAGTTTTGATTTTAGTATTTTACTCTGATCTTTTAGCTTCTCGTGTTTATGTATCCTGCAAGTATCCTTTATGTTTTGAAGGATGGCCTGCATTTTCTTTTGACGTGTTTTTCGCTTCACTACCCAATTGCCTCTTTGGCTTTTGCTCCAATAATGTGTAAATCCTAGAAAATCAAAGGTGGGTGGTTTAGTTTTTCCTTCTGGTGAAAATCTAATGAGCTTACTCTTTTCTGCATGAATGGTTAATCCATATTTATTCATTCGCTTGGGTAGCGTGTTATTTACCCGCTGAGCATCTTCTGCATACTCAAATCCAATGATAAAATCATCGGCATAGCATATCAAAAATATTTCGCCTTTAAGCAAGGGACGTACTATTTCATGTAATACATAATAGATTTCCATTTGATTGATATAATTATTATCTTTATAGTATGCCAATACAAGCAGAAATAAATATAAAAGAGGACATTAAATATTTGAGAAACCTTCGAAAAAAGGAAAATAACCATAGGTTAAAAACTCGTATTCAGAGTCTAATACTTACCAAGGAAGAAAAGTTTAAACGTCGAATAGATTTAGCTAACCACTTAGGAGTAGGAATTGCCAGTCTGGATAGGTGGACAAGAGTATACAAAGAGTCAGGACTTGAAGCTATGCTATGCATCTCAAATGGAGGAGCCAGAAGAAGTAGCGTTCCCAAGGATGTTCATGACGGCTTGGCAAAAAAAGTATACGATTCAGACAATCCACTTTTGGGTTACTGGGATGCTGTCGTATGGGTCAAAGAAAACTACGGTCTTGAATTGAAATACAACACATTAAGAACATACTTAATCCGTCACTTCAAAACCAAATTGAAAGAACCCCGAAAATCACATTACAAAAAAGATGAACAGGCCATACAGGCCTTTAAAAAAACTACCTAATCTTTTAACCGACATTAGAATCAGTCTAATTAAATATAAATATGATAGTGTGAATTTATACTTTCAGGATGAAAGTAGATTTGGATTAATGACGCACACAGGCAGGTGTTTAACAGCAAAGGGAGTTAAGCCAATTGTTAGTTATCAACATGCCTTTAAAAACACTTACTTATATGGTAGTTTCTTCCCTATAGACGGTGATGCTTTTGTTTATGAAATAGAAGGAACCACAAGCGAAATATTTTACAAATATTTGGTTGAATTCTCAAAACATAAACCTAAAGAACTCAAGGTCATCATTATTGACAATGCAGGATTCCACTCTTTACAGCAATATGATATTCCTGAAAATATAAAACTAATACGCATACCACCATACAGTCCCGAACTTAATCCATCTGAAAAGATATGGCATTACATAAAACAAAAATTTAAAAACAAAGTGTTTGAAAAACTATCAAATGTCAAAAAATGGTTACATGACTTTGTCAAGAATGAATTAAGACCAGAAACAATAATATCAATCACTCATAATGAATTATACAACGATACCTTTGTCAATCATCTTGTAATTTAATTGATATAATCAATCACCCTGATGGTTTGATGGGACTTTTTGGGGCAGTTCGTGATTAATTATATTCTAAGTGTTGTGCGTTCGTGCTTTTTCTATTTCCTTTTTGACAAACAAGTCTTTATCTGCATTTTGCAATATTCCACTGTTTATTAAGTCATTAAACCAAATCGAGAACACTTCTGCACCTTTGTAATTTAAGTGACCAAAATCTCCATATTCATCGTCATTTAAAGGAAAATCATCAAAATCCAAGAAATCAATATTTTTGAATTTTGTATTTTGTATTTTTAATAGTTTTCTTTCATTATTTCTATTCATATACTTATGCTGAGGACTTCTAACAAAATAAATCTTAATATTTTTAGAATTACAATAGTTAACAATTTTCTCTAACCACATAATATTTTCATAGGAAATATCAATGTCTTCCTTTTCGTTATTAGTTATGAATTGCTCATTTTCTATTAACTCTTTTACCCTTTCCCTTATTAGATAGTTATAGCCTCCGTATCTTCTGTTGATGGAATAATCAAATGCTACTAGCTTGGATAAATTATTTCGAGTTGATGTAGATAAAACTTTTATGAAATCATTTCTGTTTTTTTGATAAAGGTAAAGCATGTCATCTTTGTCCATGAATGGAGAATGAACCGGAAAATATGCATTCATTTTTTCGAAGCCCCAAATCCATTTATCCATATTAGGTTGTATTGAACCATTTGAATATTCAAGGAAAATGGCATTAACTTTATTGTTAGAAAGCACCTCTTTTATTTTGTGGTAAGTATAAAAATACCCTTCACCAGATTTTGATAAATTCTTGAATTCTGCAATTAAATTGTCATTAAAAGCACATTCAGGGTGAGAATTGCCAAAAACAATGTATTTATAATCTTCTTTAAGTTGAAATTCAGAACAATATCTAATAAGTAGATGAATGGCTATAACAAATCCAATGACTACAATTGTGCTTGTAATAAGAAACAACCCTGTCTTTTTAATAAAATCATTCATAGTTTAAAACTGAAAATAAATAAATTGTTGGTCTTGTTCCAAAAACATGAATATCAATAATATAATGCCAATATAGAAAGAAACTCTTAGTGTCCTATGCAGTTTAAAACCGAACCTCTCTATTGCATAATTTTCCTCTCTTCCTATCCATTCGATTGTAATAAATATTATTATCATCATTAAAACTTGCAGCGTATATAGTTTGCTTAACCCAATATCAGGAAAAGCAAATAATGATTGAGAAAATATTGTATTTAGAATTGAAATAGCATGACCGATATTTTCTGCTCTAAAGAAAATCCACGCAAAGACCGTTAGTCCAAAAGTAACGAGCATAAGAAATAACTCTTTTATTGTCGGCAAATATTTCCCTTGAGCAACTATTTCTATATTATTTCTATTATTGTTAGTGAGCAATAAGGGTAAGAAGTAGATAGCATTTATGATCCCCAAACAATGAATGTCCAATTCGCACCATGCCAAAATCCACTAACAATGAAAATGATAAATGTGTTTCTAACCTTCATTAAAGTTCCTCCACGACTGCCACCCAAAGGGATGTAAAGATAATCTCGGAACCAAGTTGAAAGCGAAATATGCCATCGTCTCCAAAACTCTGCAATGTCTCTTGAAAAATATGGGAATGCAAAGTTTCTCATTAGGTTAAAACCAAATAACCGAGAAGTTCCTATTGCAATATCTGAATACCCAGAAAAATCGCCATAGATTTGGAAAGTAAAAAACAATGCTCCTAAAACAAGTGTACTACCATTCATATTGGCTGAGTTATTGAAAATATGATTTGCAAATTCAGCACAATTGTCAGCAATAACTATTTTTTTGAACAGCCCCCAAAGTATTTGACGCATTCCGTCAACAGCCTTTGAATAATCAAAAGTACGTTTGCAATAAAACTGCGGTAATAAATTTGTTGCTCTTTCAATTGGTCCTGCAACTAATTGAGGAAAGAAACTAACAAATGCAGAAAAAACAATAAAGTCTTTTGTCGGTTCCAGTTTTCTTTTGTATACATCAATCGTGTAACTTAATGTTTGAAATGTGTAGAAACTAATCCCGACAGGAAGAATGATATTCAAAGTGTTTGCTTTGATTTCAGTTCCGAAAAATGAAAAGGCAGTTATGAAATTATCGAGAAAGAAGTTGTAGTATTTAAAGAATCCCAAAAATCCAAGATTTACTAATATACTCGTCCATAAAAGGGCTTTTCGTTTATGTTGATTTTCTTCATTTCTTAGTTTCTGTCCGACTGTATAGTCAACAATTGTACTAAAAATAATGAGTGATAGAAACCTCCAATCCCACCAACCATAAAAAACATAACTTACTACCACAATCAGCAAGTTTTGAAGTTTCAGGTTTTTATTTGTTACAAACCAATAAAGTAAAAAAACTATCGGTAGGAAAATAGCAAAATCAATAGAGTTAAAAAGCATAAAATTCTGTCTATTTTTTTAATATTTAACTGATGTTTCCCAAGTGTGTTAAAACATTGTAAATCAAACAAAAAGAAGCATGATTAATTTTATTAATCCACTAATATTCAGTATTTTAGTGGTGCGATATCAATAAAAAACCATGCTTCATGAGTAAAAGTACAAAAGTTTTTTCGGAGACAAACAGCTTTTTCACCTCAAGTGAAAAAGGAATTAATAGAATAATGGAATTATATCAGTCATTGCATCTGAATAGGTTGAATCTGGGAGTTGATAATATGCCTCAATGTACTTTCCAAAAAGGTGATTTATTGCTGGCTTTGTTGTTGTTTCCACTATACTCACTCTCGAACGTATACCGGTACACCAAACATCCTTTATCACGCAGCATTGAAGCTAGTAAGAATACTTTTTATAGGCTAAAAAATGATAGCAATATCAATTGGAGAAGCCTCTTAACCAAATGTAATATCAAATTGCTAAAGCGGACCACAAGCACAAGCGCAACAAATAAGGAGTTAAACAAATGTTTAATAATAGACGATACTGATTTTGAAAAATCAACCTATAAAACAGAGCATATTGGTAAGATATGGTCACATGTGAAAAATTGTAGGTTCTGGGGATATAAAGCATTATTTCTTGGCTATTGGGACGGCAAAAGTTTCTTCTCATTAGATTTTAGCCTACACAAAGAAAAAGGCAAAAACGAGAAAACTCCATTTGGACTGATGGTTAAACAAAGAAAAGCTCAATATTCAAAAAAAAGAGAAAAAGATTCATGCGGTTATTTGCGCGAACAAGAATTGATTGATGATAAAATATCTACAGCTATATCTATGATTAAAAGAGCTGTCAAACAAAAGTTTGATGTACACTATGTACTTATGGATAGTTGGTTTTTCTGTGAATCCATATTGAAAGCCGTTTTGTCATTAAATAAAGGAATACATATAGTTGGTATGGTAAAAATGGCAAAAGCAAAATATAGCTTCAATGGCGAATTGTATACAGCTAAAGAGCTTACCCAATTAGTAAAGCGCAGAAAAAAGGTAAAGAAAGAAAAAGCATTAAACCTATTTTGTGCCGAGGTTATTGTTGAGTACAAATCAATACCACTAAAGCTATTTTTCTGCAAAACAAGTAAGCATGGCAAGTGGCACCTGTTGGCGACTACCAATACTAAGCTGGGCATACTGAGTGCTTATGAAATATATAGTATCAGGTGGAGCATAGAAGTTTTCTTTAAAGAATCAAAACAATACTTTTCCTTGGGCAAATCACAATCCCAAGACTTTGATGCGCAAATAGCTGATGTATCACTAGCTATGATTGAATACAATGTATTTAGTTTGGCAAAGAGGTTCGATGCATATGAAACAATGGGCGGTTTATTTGAAAAGGTATGCGATAATACTACAGAACTTACTATATCCATGAGAATATGGGGATTTATTCTGGAACTATTACATATGATTGCTGAGATTATCGATAGTGATTTTAATGAACTAATTACCAATCTGATAAAAAATAAGCCTGAGGACAATAAAATCTTCAGGCTAATAGAATTGCAGCTTTCAAATGCAGCTTAAATAACATGGGAAACATCAGAATAATAACAGTAAAACTTATAATTTGAAATAAGAATAAAGGAAGCGAACATATAATCTTAAAATATTAAGACTTAATCTCTTAACAATCGAAAATCGCCAAATTTTAATTGCAGTAAAGAGAGTAGGTACGGGCGTGGTCTGTACTACTTTACTGCGTGGGTGTTTGGCGATACCTCGATTGTTGGTGGTTTCAGTGCCACGCTCCTTTTTTATACCATAGAGAATGAAAGATTTATATGTTTGGTTACAAAACGAGGTAAACGAATCGCTTGAGTTATTGGATAATGAAATCATAAAAGATGAAGCAGATAAAATCGTCTTTTCTTCCAGTAAGGACTTCCTGATTAACAGCAAAGATGTATTGAAAAAATTGGTTGACCTTCTATCTGAATATGATTTGGATATAATGAAACTGATTAATTTAATTGCCAAACTAAAAACCGAGGGCAATGATGCTGATGAAGATACCATCATTCAATCTATGATTGTGAAAATGTTGGAAACAAGCTCCCCGGACCCAAAAACTCGATAATTTTCCATATCTTTATATAGCTAATTGTTAAGGGTATAATACTTGAATTTATGCCCAATTATCACTTTACTACTTTAAAAATGAGCCTCTTATCGGGGCTTTTCGTGTTTATATACCTTTCTTGTTTTAACAGATGCTTTTATTTGCTTCTTTTTATTGCCCGAATTGTTTCAATAACATCGCGGCATAGTATAAAAAATCCCAATTGTAATTTAAAACAGGCTTATTTTTTTAGCCATTTTGCAAAAGCAGTCTTAAAATTTATACCTATTCCCCATTCTTGCCATTATTTTTTTCAATCTTCTCAAAAGGATTTAAAACATACCCTCCAAAAAAATCAACATTCAAAAAAGCCTTTAAAATATTGTCTCAAAGTCCTCAAAAGCACTCTGAATAAGCTAAAAAGTATTCAAAAGCCTTCAAAAACAATTGAAATATACTCTACAAGGCTACTTTATTCAATATTACAGGTGCGTTATCGCTCATTTTTTAACCCAAATCCAACGCTATGATAATACGCAGAACCATATTAAAGCAGGATTTGGTAAAGAAACTTTACCCTGATAGTATTTCCATTAAGTCAGCAATGCAGCAGCTCCGAAACGAAATTGACGTTTGTCCGGCACTCAAACAACAGATTGAACAGGCTGGAAATACAAAACGCCATTATTACAACAAACAACAGCTCCTATTAATACTGGAACATTTTTGTATTACACTTGATGAATTTGAACAACTATGAACTATTTCTCAGGCATAACCGATATTGAACAAGCCAAACTACGTTACCGAAAACTAGCAAAACAACTACACCCCGATGCCGGAGGAACTGCCATTGAATTTCAAAATATGCGTAATGAATATCAAACCTTGTTTCTAAAGCTCCAGCAAAGTGGCTCTACTTCTAATCCACCAAAACAAGTATCTCTTGAAAAAGAGTTAATCAGCGAATTAGGTCAGATTGCCAAAGTGCTGATAAAAAAACAAGTGCCACAGGATTACTTACGACAGAAAATGCAAACAACAGAATCTCCATTGAAGAGAGGATTACTAGGTAATATTGCTGATTTATTGGATAGTTTATAATAGTTCTGCTTCATTTTACCATTATATTATGGTAACCAAATACCGTTTATAAGCGGTACTTTAAGAATGGTATTCTTTTAACCTTTACATTATGAAAAAAGAATTACCTATAGACGAGGAATTACTGTTTAAGTTAATAGGTGCTCGACTAAAGCAGTTGAGAATCGAAAAAGGCTTTACTAATTATGAACATTTTGCCTACGATAATAGTATTTCAAGAACCCAATATGGGAAGTATGAAACAGGTAGTAATATTCAGATATTAACTCTGTTCAAAATACTAAGAGGGCTTAATATATCATTTGAAGAATTCTTCTCTCAAGGTTTTGATGAATTATTTGTAAAGAATGATGAATAACCCTTTAAAGATTGAGTTTGAGAAACTCAGAGAATCGTCAAGACATGCAGTAATACAGGGAGATAATGATTCTCTTGATGAATTAAGAAAGTACCTTCATATTGAAAGACAAGTTGAAAGGAGCCTTGAAACCTTAGTCATAGATTCTGCGAATCAACCAGGGGGGAGACTTATACTTGTTTGTGGTAATGTTGGTGATGGGAAATCGCATGTTTTATCTTATTTGAATCATAAAATAAAGAATGAAATCTCATCCTTTAAGATTCATAACGATGCAACAGAAGCACATAAACCGAATGAAACATCGATTGAAACATTAAGTCGAGTTTTATCTCCATTTTGTGACCAGCAGATAGAAAATACTGAACACAAATTAATTCTTGCAATTAACCTAGGAACTCTTAACAACTTCCTAGATGAGAAAAGGAATGACTTTCAATCATTATCAAGATATGTTGAGGATAGTCGAATATTAAGTAGTGGTATAGCTGCAAGTAATACATCTCATAAGACCTTTTGTCATGTGAATTTTACGGATTATCACATGTATTCGTTAGCAGACAAACACCCAAAATCAGAAATTCTTTCTTCTATCTTTAATAAGATATTTTCTTCAAATCCTAATAATCTTTTTTATAAAGCCTACTTGAAGCACAAAAAGAATATTGAATCAGGTTCCGAATGCCCAATTCTTTATAATTATGAGTTTTTATTAGATGATAACAATAAAAGGCAACTAATAGACCTTATCATTCAGGCAATGGTTAAGAATAAAGAGATAATTTCAATGAGGTCTATTTTAAACTTTATTTATGATCTAATAATTCCGGTTGATTATTCATCTAGTTTGTATAATGGGAAACCTAAGGAAAATTGTAGCCTAAGCTTTTTTAATAATATACTTCCAAATTATATTTTTGAGCACAAGACAATCTCATCTCTTTTATGGAATATTGGAAAGTTAGACCCATATCACTACAGGACATCAAAGTTGGATGAATTAGCGATAAATATATACAATAGTGATGAGCCTGTTAAGTTTTTTATTGAATATGGCCTGATTGCTAATGGCGATATTTTAGAAAGCTCAATTAACTCACTAAAAAATGATGATAGAGAGCAAATCATTAAGCTGTTTGCAAGACTATCCTTTTTTCGTTCAAAAGAGTTTGCTAAGGGAGATGAGTTTTATTATAAATATATGCAGCTATTGTTTGATTGGAACAGGAATAACCTAGATGCAGTAAAGGCGGTAAACAGACTAACCGAAGAGTCAATTAGAAAATGGAATGGAGACTCGAAACAGGCTCAAAAAACAATAATCGATTTAGGTAAAAAACAAACAAAATATAGAGTTTTAAAGAAACTACAGCTTGAACCTGTTTTTGAGAGATGTACTGAAAGTGACAAATCTGAACTGGATGTTTTTTCACCACAGTTTTCTGTTTCATTTAAGAATTCATCAGGAACAAATACTATCCATGTTGACTACGAGCTTTTTAAGCTATTTGAGAAAATTCAGAGAGGCTATCGTCCAAATAGACAAGACACCAATAATAATGTGAGTTTTGCAAATTTTACCAAGGAACTTGTGGCGCAGAAAGATGTGTCTGAATTATGGATAGACGAAGTAAACATTGGCAAAGAATCTGATTTTCTTTTAACAAAGGATAGTTATGGTGATTATAAATTTATGAAACTATAATGGGGCTAGGTAATTTTAATATTGAAGAATTAAAGAAGAATAACCAAAGTGGTAATTCTTTCAAGCATACAACAGGAAATAAAGTTAAGGTATTACCTTTTGTAACTAATAATAAGAACTTGAACTTATCAGACATCTCTGACTTTCATGGTTTTATTGGAGACTGTATACGTAAATCAAATAACCTTGACTTACCTACCGAATATAAGAAAGCAGAAGATTACAAAGTAAAAATCAAAGATGACTTTGTAGCAGAAGCATGTAGAAAGACAACAGTAGAGAATGGTAAAAATGATTTTGAAAAAATTATTAATGAAATATTTATAGATGATGAAGGGCGGATAGTAAAATTTAACCTACGTTCGTTACTCTATGCAAATTTTTCAACGAATAAACCAAGTACCTTATTATCTGTATCAAAATTCATTTATGAACTTTTCTATGACCATAATTCAATTAAAGAACTACTAAAGGTAAGCGATATTGTCAATAGTAACCCTTTATTTGACTTAGCAATAGATAGTTTGCCCAAACTAGAAAAAACACCTGATAGTTCTAAAAAAGAGTACTCAATTGTCAAGCCAGAGATTATTAGTCTTTTTAAAACTGACATTGAGTTTCTGGCAACTGATAAAACTTTGTTATTAAACTCTATTGAGGAAATAACTAAATATTACTACTTCTTTTATATTTCACAGCTTGCATTGGAATTTGATAGGCATTTTAATGAATCCGATAATCTTACTCCATTGTTTTACTCCCTTGAATGGGAAAGTATATCCAAATCACGAAAGACGAATTATCAAGGATGGGATTTTTTATCTAAAAAACTTGACAACTTGTTTTCTCACTCATGTTTTTTCGAGTTCATTAACTATATAGACTTTGGGGGAGGTCGAAGTATTTCATCCTATAAGGAATTATATAAAGCTATTAAAAATTTAGAACAACAAGATGATTCGTTGCTTAATGCCATTTCTGAGCTTAAAAGTTATTATAAAAATATAGTTACGCAGATAAGTGATGGTTCTTGGGAAAAATGCCATGAAGAATTTTCTCTTCACATAGAAAACAATCCGATTGAATCTAAATTGATGAAAGAATTTTACTCTTTCTTTTACATGATTAATTATCAATTTAAACATGATAAAGGTAGCAGAAAGCAGGCTCATATAAAATATTCGAAATGGGCAATAATTTTTAGTAAGGATTGTTTCACAAAATTTAGAGGAAGGAATGGAAACATTTTATCAATAAATCAGGAAACACTACTTCTTATCACTAGACTTTGTATAGGAAATAATTATAAAATCCGATTAAAAGACTATTGGCTGGAACTAGAGAAAAGAGGTATCTATTTTGATCAAACTTCTAAAGGAATAATTATACAGCTCTTTGAGAAAATTAACTTAATCGAGAAAAAAAGTGATAGTGGAGATGCACAGTATGTCAAATCAACCATTTAAATATATATCAGAAAAGATTATTACCTATTTTCAACGTGAAGGAATAAATGCAGGAGAAAGGTATAACTTGTTTATTGAGCATCAAGACAAGCTTGATTGTCAATATTCTTCTTTGAGAGAAGTGCCGGAACATAACGTAAAAGAGTTTGAGTATTCATACCCGGAAAGTGATGAGAGTTATCAAACTTTTATGATTGAAATTAATAATATCAATCTAATTGTATCAAAATCTTCTCCAGAACATGCCACCGTTGACTACTTAACCATGTTAAGGAATAAGGTTGCAGAACAGGTAGATCTAAAGTTTCAGAATACAGCTATACTTATTCTTTTTAGTGGAAATCTTGATAGTATATTAGGTGGTACCGGTAGTTTACTAAAAGAAGGGATGCCTTTACATTCCAAAACTTTTATTGAGACTCTTGAACAAGATATTATCACTTCAAAATGCCAAGAGTACGAAAAGAAAATATTAAATAAGGTTATTGCCAGAACAGACTTTGAAAGAGACGATAATGAGTCCATTTATGAGTTAGCACCTGTAGTAATGGCAATCAATAATAATTCTATTGACAGTGAGTTATATCCTGAATTTGGGTTATTTCCCCATGAAGAACTTTATTCATTGGAGAATATTGATGAAATCCTGGATAAGAACTTTGATGATTATGAAAAGATAGAATACATCTTTAAATATGGGAATCCGGAATCTGAATTAGATAAATACGTTTCTGAGAAAGGGAAACAAACTTTAATTAAGGAAGATTGGTATGCACAGGATTTTTCTAAGGTAGAGAAATGGAAAAGTGAATTGGAAAATGTTACTCCTCCAACAATATTACCCTATAAAGGAGTAGAACCATTAGGTGTAAAGATTTGGAGACGGTTCGATGGTGAATCTGTAGCAAAGAAACGAAGTAAGAATATTTTTATTTTTAACACTACCGGCGTATATCCTATTATTGTAAACATTGAATTTGACCAACATATTAAACAGGCAAGTAAGCTAACTTCAAGAGGAGGTTCAATTAATCATGAACTATCAGGAAGAAACCTCAAAGTGGAGATAGGTGAAGATGGAGAAATGTTTCGTGGCATTACTTTAATAGACTCTGAATCGTCAAAGAAATACGAATTTAAGTTTTGTGTAGTTGGTTTCTCAGAATCGTTTTTAGAGGCAATTGAAGGTAATTTTATAATTAAAAAAGACCATGTTTTAATAAATTCATTTGATAAAATTGAGTTTAATGGAAATGGGACTGACACTATATCTACTGAACTTGAAGAAGGTGGAAAGTACACCTTGTTTGACAACCAATGTGTTGAACTTTCAAATGACATTTCATCAGAAGAAGATTTAATTCCATTTAGTTTAAAAATTGGCAATGAAGAGTTACTACTGAGGATGAAACAGGAGGTAGAGCCAATTACTAATATTTTAGGAATTAATGTTTGGAAAGAGAAACGAGAAAATAAAACTTCATTTAAGCAAATAGCTGAAGGAGATAAGTTTAAGCTACTATTTCAAAATAAAGAATATTCTCCAACTGGAGATTTTCGAAAGTGTTTAAGGGCAGAGCAAAGTATTGTTAAAAGTAATGCATTAGCATGGCAGGAAGATTTGAGGGGGAAAATAACAGCAATTGATTTAGACTTAAACAAGGAGGTTAAAGAAAAGTATCTTGCAATTCTTAATTTTTACCGAAGCAATTCAAGTTTGCCAAGTTTGCAATATGTAAACGACAAGAACCTTTCGCAATTAATGAACGATTTTTTAAGTTGTTTTATTAATGAGTTGGACTCGATTCCTGAAAAAAAGAATTTATCACAAAAACATAAATCTCTTTTTGAGATAGGTACAATAAAAGAACTGTATGAAGAAGGACAGATAAAGTTAACTCCTCTTCACCCTATTAATATGGCTTACCAATTGCTTTTGGAAGACAATATTGGGGATGAAGTATTGTATAAAGCAATATTAAAGAGACTTAACTCCAATTCCCTTTTACCGTATTTAAAAGGAAATAATGGAAAAGTATATACAGTTATTGATGCTCCGAATATTCCAGAGTGGACATTCTATAGTACTTACCTTAATTCAAAACTTGAAACTCATAAAGATTTCGTAAAACCACTTATAAGGTCTAAACTTAAGGAGTTTACAGAGAATTTTGCATACTTATTTTCAAAGACATCCGTAGCTCCATTGAAAATTAATTTGGTTAACCTTGGTGCGTGCAAAGAGGTTGTTGAAGGAATTTTTGATTATTATAGACATCGGCTAGATAAAAGTAAAGACGAAATTAAAAATATTTTAGCTTTAGATATTTCAATTTATGGTTCAGATAATATTGTAACCAAGTTTGAAGAAATATCATTCTATAATAATGTAAAGGAGCTTCAAAATATTTTTGATGTTTCGTTTAAGCTAAAATATCATGATTCAGATGAATTGTTAAGTATTTTCCAAGAGAAAGTTCATTTTTATAAAAAGGAACTTCCAAAAGAAAACGAAGAATATGAATATGCTCACGTAACATTTCATCAATTTAACAGAGAAAAGATTAAGGACGTTCATTTAGAAATGTCAGGTTCGAAATCAGGAATTTCACTTTCTGGAATTTTGTCAGAAATACCATCGGTCAAGGATGATGATATTTACAAGACTGGGTTTGGAATGCAAGAAATTAAGACTGATGAAAATGACTTAATCAAAATATCTCAGAAGTTTAATTCGTTGGCAAATTATGTTTCAAGTGACAATGCCTATTCGTCTGACATGTCGATATTTACAACGATAAACATGTCGATGAAAGATGAACTTGAAAAACTTTATAATTGCTCTCAATGGGTAACTTTTATTGACCCAAAAGTAAATTTAGATTTCTTTAAAGCTCGTAAAGACCTAGTTATCGTTCATTATAGTGATCAGTATACAAATACATCTGGTTTTGATGCAATAACTGTTACAAATAAGAGCAAGCAATATCAATTTATCGTAGAAGACTTTCTAAAAGAAAATTCCGTTGCCTCGGATAACGATAAAACGCTTCAAGTAATAAACCTATTTAATGCTATTAATGGAGATTGGCTTTTAAAGCTTATTTCTGCAAAAAGTCAATTCCCACGGGAGAAGATAAGTCTTTTATCAGGGATTAAAGCGGCACTAGGTGTTTTGCACCATCCAGATATTATATGGGTTCCTATATCTATGGAGGAGATTCTAAGGATTTCAAGTGGTGCAGGATTAAAGCAAGGAGATGGTTTATTTTCGGCTAAAAATCTTGGGCAGTTTCAATCCTATAGTGATGATTTGCTTTTTGTTGGTTTTGAGGAAAGTGGCGTTGAAATAATAACACACTTTTATCCTATAGAATTAAAAATCGGCAATAAATCATTGAAGAAGAAAGGTGTTGACCAGGCTAAAAGTACGGCTGAATTATTAGATAAGCACCTAACAGACGATACTTTTAAGAGTAGGTTCTATAAGAACTTCTTTGTTAATCAAGCTATAATAAATGCAGAGAAGTTACTTCTTTATAACGTTGGCAACCTTGATGACTGGAAGATTGTAACACAGAAATATCGAACCAAATTAAGAAATAGAGATATTACTGTAGGAAATAGTCTTAAAGAGCACATTGGAGATTTTGCCGTTATCCATTTTGAAAAGGATAACAAAATTAGGCAATATATAAAGCATGAAGAGCATATAAGCTTCTCGCTTTGCGAAGAAGATGGATACAAGTTTCTTGTTGAGGAAATAGATGATTTGATTAAGCTCTTTATTCATACACAGAACTCATTAGAGCGAGAAATACTATTATTCAATGCTTATCAAATAAAGAATAAAGTTTCAGAACCCAAGAAAGAACCGCTTGAAGCCCATGAACCGATTAGTAAAAATGAAACTGAGAGTTCACCTCAAATAGAAGTAACTCAGAAAAAAAACGGGGCGTTAAAGGTTTTATTTGGTTCTGACTTAAATAACGGTCAAGAAGTTAATTGGTATCCTACAAATACTGAAAAGGTAATGCATACCAATACTGGTATTATAGGAACAATGGGAACAGGAAAAACGCAGTTCACAAAATCTTTAATAACTCAATTACATTCAAATAGTTTCCTTAATGTTGATAGTAAGAAAATAGGTATATTAATTTTCGATTACAAAGGGGATTACATTAAGGATGATTTTGTAAATGCTACTGGTGCAAAAGTATATAACCTATATCACCTGCCTTATAACCCGTTAAGCTTGGATGTTGGAGAGAATCCTAAACCAATGTTGCCTATGCATGTGGCAAACAATATAAAGGAAACCATCTCTAATGCTTTTAATTTGGGTAATGTTCAGCAGCAACGATTAAAAAGTCTGATAACAGATGCCTATAGTGATAAAGGAATAATAAAAAATAATCCTGATACATGGGGAAAGCTGGCACCAACTATACAAGATATATGCGATGCATATTTTGCAGATGAAAATTCCGCTCAGGACAGTCTATATGCTGCTTTATCTAGTTTAGCTGATTTTGAAATATTTGAGCCGGATACTACAAAAACAAAATCACTTTATTCACTAATTGAAGGAGTTACGGTTATAAATCTAAATGGTTATTCTCCTGATATTCAGAATTTGGTTGTTGCGATTACTCTTGATTTATTCTATAATCAAATGCAGAATCATGGTCATAGTAAAATCCAAGGGGATTATAGGCAGCTGACTAAAATTGTACTTGTTGATGAAGCAGATAACTTCTTGAGTAAAGGATTCAAATCAATTAAGAATATTTTGAAAGAAGGACGAGAGTATGGTGTTGGTACAGTTTTATCCACTCAATTTTTAAATCATTTCTCGACTTCGGATAATGATTATTCTAATTACATTCTGACATGGATAATTCACCGAGTAAATGAGATTAAACTAAAGGAGGTTGATTCGTTATTCTCTATTCAGTCAAAAGAACAGAAAGAGAACCTAGCTAACACTATTAAGAAGCTAGAGAAACATTGTAGTGTAGTTAACCTAGCAGGAAGTTCTCCTATGATGATTAAGGATAAGGCTTTCTGGGAACTATTAAACGATAATAATTAATGAAATGAGTGATATTACAAAATGGAAATTGTTAAAGCAATTTATTAGAGATAAGTTTTTGGAGCCGTGGCAGCACCCAAGTTATGTGATTTACTTCATTATTGTAATAGGTATTTTAGCGTCCATAGGATTCTACTATGAGCTATTCAAATGCCCTAAGAGCATGGAAGGTATAACAATTAATGCTGCTAATATTATTATTGCATTGATAGCTAGTTCATCTATAGAATTAATGTTAAGAGGTGGAAAAGATGATAAATTTTCCACAATAAAAACGGATATTCAGGTTTTTGCAATTTCAGCACTAATAATTGGATTTATTCTTTGGACAGTTATCATTAGCCATAAAGAAGGATATTTTGGTTTAGTACTTAGTATATTGGGGTTACTATTAGCTTATTTTATTTGGTGGATTTCAAATGCTGACAATCAAAAAATAATTGGTAATGTAAAGGCTGATAGTCCAATTGGAGGAAAGCAGAAAGAAATTAAAAAGGATGTATTAAAAGGAGATACAGATGGATTCAAGACAGAATAATATGTATAAATTTCAAGTATTGGAAGTAAAACAGCCTTTTGGTATTTTTTACATAACCAAGATAAGTGCTTACGATTTACTTCAAATTGTAGAGACCGACCCATATAGAGTTGATTCTGAAGGAAAGCATACTGGAATACAACGAGCTGTGGATGAAAAAAGATTATCTGTTATTTCTGATTATTTAAAAGGAGTTGAGAGTTCAATGCCTAATTCTATTATAATTGGAGGTAATATAATTGACCGGGAAGAAATTAGATGGGAATTAACAAATGAAGAAAACAATAAGTATATCAATGCTCCAAAAGAGGTGAAAAATGGAGTTATTATTGATGGACAGCATCGATTAAAAGCTTTTGAATATGTTTCTGTCGAGAAACAAAAAGAATATGAGTTGCTCTGTTCGATATATTTAGATTTACCTAATCCTTATCAAGCATATATATTTGCTACCATTAATATGAATCAAAAGACTGTTGATAAAAGTCTTGCGTACGACCTATATGGCTATAATTTGGATGAAGAAAAGGATGAAAGTTGGTCTCCAGAAAAGGTTGCAGTATATCTATCAAGAACGCTTAATTTCGATAGGGATTCTATTTTTTACAATCATATAACTACTGCTGCTGAAAATGATGATGTTCTATTTGAGACTTTACCAAAAGACCAAAAATGGAATATTTCAACAGCTTCAATCGTTCGGGGTATCTTAACTCTAATATCCTCAAAACCTCAAAGAGACAGGGATATATTACAGCAAAAAACAACAAAGGAAAGGAAGCGAACTGTATTGGATAGTGAAAAGGATAGCACACCTTTAAGGCAATACTATTTATCAAACAACGATAAACTTATATATACAATTGTTGCTAATTTTTTCAAAGCTGCTCATGACAGTTTATATAAAGAAGGAAGTTATATTTTCAAGACTATAGGAATCCAATCTTTGTTTTCACTGCTTAAGAAGGTTCTTAATGATAAGCTAGAAGAAGATAAAGATATTAGCGTACCCTATTATACAAACATCCTTGAAAAGTGTGCTGATATTGATTTTACGGATAATTTTTTTACAGCATCAGGTATTGGTAAAACTCGAATAACAAATTCACTCTTAATCAAAACTGGTTTTATTAGTATAGAAAGTATAAGAAAAGAGGAAGATGTTCCTGAATATAATAGACTGTTGCAAATCAATAATTAATTCAATTGATGTTTCAAAATATAACCTATAATGACCTATACTCTGAAGAAGACCTTCGTACTAAAATCGTTTATAACTGGTTAATAGACAAAGGTATTAGTGATAAAGAAATATTTCTTGAAACAACATTTACCATAAATTTAGGAAAAGGAAAAAAAACAATATCTGGGAGAAGTGATTTCCTAGTGCGCAAAAGTGATGGAACCAACTTATTAATTATTGAGGTTAAAAAAGTCGACCACAAACTTAATGAAGATGATAAACGGCAAGCAATATCTTATGCTAAAACTGTGGATGGCGGGATTGCTCCCTTTACAATTCTAACAAATGGAAAAGAAACACAGGTATTTGATTCTGTAACAGAAAAATTAATATCCAATAAATCCATCCCAACAAATCACCCATATATTTCTAATGGATTCAAGCCATCGGGAGATTTGCTTACTGCAAGGTTTGAGGCACTTGAATATTTGATTTCATTATCAAAAGAAAATCTCATTGCTTTCTGTAATGGTCAAGTCTATGATAGAATGCGTTTATTAAAAAGTACAGATATCTATAGTGGGAAAAAATATATCCCACAGTTGTATATTGACCGAAAAAAAGAATCTAATAAATTAAAAGAACAATTATTTGAAAAAGGTAAAAATTTAGTACTACTTACATCTCCTCCTCAATTTGGAAAAACCTGCTTTACATGTAATGCTGTAGAAAATTATTTAAAGGATAATGTTGCATGTCTCTTTTATCCTGCAATTGTACTTAGATATGGATTACTTAATACTATTAAAGAAGATTTTAATTGGCTTCAAAATAGTAATGATACAGCCTTGCATATTATCAATAGGTTACATAGGATACTCGAAGATACAGACCAAAAACTATTGCTTTTTATTGATGGATGGAATGAATTAGATGAAAATATTGCATTGCAATTAAATGAAGAATGCAGTAGGCTTGAAAACAGAAATATTAAAATAATACTAAGTTGCACTTCGTTTTCTGTAAGAAGATTATTATTTGATAATAATTCAAACCCTGAATATATTTCGGATATAACAGGGATTAATAAAAGTAGAGCTGATATTTTATACAATAGAAGACTTAATTCAGTAAAAGGGGCTCATGTTCAACTTGATGATTTTGAATCAGATACCTTAATGGAAAAAGCAAAAAGTATTTATGAAGCCGAATACAACACCAAAATACCTACAGATAAATTACTTCGGAACCCATTTTATCTAAGATTATTTGCTGAACTATATCCTAATCGAAAAGATATAAAGCATGTTGACAATTCTGTTTTAATCAATAAAAGTATTACATCAAAAGCTAAGCGTGCAGGAATCGATGAAGTTGAAGTTTTATCCGTATTAGGGAATCTAGCTCTGTCTGCTTTTGAATACGGAGTTCCTATTGATATTACCACACTAAATAATATTCCAAGAAAGATTGATTTTGAAAAGTATGAAGATGCAGGGTTACTAACATTTGGAAAACCAAGCAAAGATATCTATGAAATAGATTTTTACTATACTATTGATAGGAATTATATGATTTCGATTGGTCAAAGAAAGTGGCATAAATTGTTTTCTATAAAGAATAGTAAAAGTGAAATAAATTCGGAACTAGAGAAATGCAATGAAAGTGAATGTTCTTTAGAAGCACTAAAGTGGTTTTTATCTTGCCCTGAATTTACTAAAAATCTAAAATATTTATACGAGAATCATATAGATGAAATAGGATTTACAAATGTTAAAGCAATTCTTGAATATTCTGTAATTCAAAACTCAGAACTAATAGATATAAATTGGTTCAGAAAGGTATTAAACGACCAAAAACCTGAAATTATATTAGCATTTCTAAAAAAGTGCTTCGAATCCAATTTAAAGAATTCAGAAGAATACGAACATTGGTTCATTACATTAATCAAAATTGATGAAAAATTAATTACTGATATTAGAGAATCATATACATATAGTTTATTGCAAAGTAATTATGGTGAGGAGTTAAGGTATCTAGCAGAAGATGACGGATTATTTGATTTGGAAGAGTTTCTACAGGATAGTTTAGTAAGTGCAATAACAAACAGTGACGAGATTTATTTAAAGATATCTAATATGTATTCAGATATCTTTTTGAAAAACTTTGTTGAGTTTCTTTTTTCTATAAGAAATAAACTAAATAAAGAAATGGTTATAAATCTACAGGGGGCTCTAGCGTCAGTAATGTATGAGTACAATGAGATGTATTATGGTAGTATTTGCCCTGGAATATTTAATAAAGATGACTTAGAAGATGGTTATACTGAGTTTTATATTAATCAAATGGATGAATTACAAGTCTTTATTAAAGGATTATTGTACTTTTCCAGCTTGGCAGAAAATAGTCATTTGGAACAATGCATTCTGGGGCTTTACGAGGATTTAATGAATTACGCAGGTTACTCAAACAAAGAGAATCAGGAGAAGTGTGTATCCAATGACCCCAATCAATTAAAATTACCTTTTGATAAAGAAAATGATAGGGGTGAAATATAAAACATATTTGACATGGATACACTAGTTTTTAAATCACATTAAGTCCTCCTTCAATTTTATCAATAATATACTCAAATCCATTTAGGTTTGGATTAGAGTCTAGTTCTTTTTGAATAAGCTCTAATCCATCATCAATATGAAGCTTTACGTACTTAGGTAAGTCCTTATCTGTTTTGTATAAATTATAGTGAGTAGATAGTAAAGCAATATAAAACGAGTAATTATCTCCGAATAACACACCTCTACTATATTCCTTTCCACCAGAATCTTTAAGGTCTTCTAAATTAAGCTTCCTTTCTTTAGATAAGGAATAAGTAAATGCGATGCGGGCAATTATATTCTCTGTTCCTAAGCTTAACTTCCTGGTTAAATTAGCTACAACCTCACGGTTTTCTTTTGATGTTTTTATATTAGCAAACATTACTTCTTTCCAATTTTAACTCGTTAAATAATTCATCTGGGTTAACAGGTTCAATACGAGACCTATTATCATGATTCTTTATTCTATACACCTTATCAACTCTTACTTTAAGCATCTCGTATTCTTCTTCGGTAAGTTCCTTTTCAAGGAGTGGGAAAAGAATTACTTGTTTTGATACTGTAGGGTAGAAATAGGTAATAATATTATTTGAGTGATTTTTATCAAACTTTTGTAACGGGCTATCAATAAAGACAGGGAACTCTATTCCTGATTCTTCAACAAGAGCCTTTAGAACAGCTGTGGCATATAACTGTTGTTCACCTTTTGAAAGGCTTTCTTTGTTAATGTAATTACCATCTTCATTTATTAGTAAAATATCGATAATTTCATCATTAATAACGACTTCGCAATCCTTAACAAAGTTATTCTTGTGCATTAATTTGTATAAGGCATTCCTTATTCTCATTTCGAATAACCCAACCTTTTCCTTTTTGAACTTAATGATGAACTCATTTAGTTCATTTATTAGGCGTTGAGTAGTTTCATCTTTCTTATCATCAATGTCATCAAGCTTAACCTTCTTTAGAAGTTCAGATAAAACCTTTTGCTTATTTGTTAATTCAGATTTATACTCTCCGTTTTCTTCTGCCAGAGCAAGAATCCTTGTTTCAGTGTTGTTTATTCCTTCCAGAATCAAACCTCGTTCTTTTTTGTATTTCTGAGTGACTAAATCAGAATCTTTGGATTCAGATTGCTGAATCTTTCGAACAACTCGCGATAAACTATTCCTGTTATTTTTTTCTTCTTGAACAATACTTTCAAATTGAATTTTATACGCACTTCTTAAATTGTCATATATTGCCTTAAATGCATTTGCTTGTTGACTTTCCAAGTCTAACAAGATTGAAGAATCTGAATTATCTAGTTTTTGCTTATTCTTTAAAAACTCCTCTTCTAGTATTGTAATAAATTCATTTCTCGTGTTCTCATCTTTTATCTCTGAAGTAATTCTAGATTTTAACGCACTTTGAACGTTGTTGATTTGAGAATTGATTAATTCGTCATTCTTATTCTGACTATTTGTTTCCTTTTCTAATTGAAGAATTGTTTGATGCAATTTGTTTCCTGCAATTGCAAAAGGAGCTAATTCCAATAGTTCTTTCAGTTTAGCTTTAATTTCTTGCCCCTCTTTTTGTAATATATCCCTATCACTTTTTAGTTTTTTAAGTTCTTCCAAGGTTATATTATTACCTTCTCGAATTAACTTTTCTTGAATCTGGTCACTCTTAGATCGTTTCTCAGTCAAATCTTCCTGTAAGCCCTCAATCTCTTTTCTATTGTAGGAGATTAGATTTTCCAGCTTATCAATTTCCGCTTGTAGCTGTTTAATCTTTTCTTTATCCTTAATATCTGCAGATTTTCGCTTCATTTTCGAGCGAACATTTTCTAGGTTGTATTTTAAAGTTTCATACTTCTTAATACCTAGAATATCAGAAAAGGCAATACTAAGCTGCTTTTTTTCTGGTATGGTTTTAATTTCTGCCAGATTAACGATTTTTTCAGCATCAAAGAAGAAGAATTTGGCTATTTCTCTAGGAAGTATGAAATCGTTTATGAAAATATCTGCTCCTACTTGGTTGGCTAACTCATTTACGAATCCATCAATAAGGACAGTTGTCTCTTCACTTTCATCATTAATAAAATATTCTCTCTTAATAGTGATGTTTGAACAAGGAACTGACGGGATATAAATGTCTGTAAGTTTTACTTCGACATAAAAGCTAGTTCTACCATTACTTTCTTCAGCTAATGTGTATTTGTTCATTAAAGCTTTGGCATACTCTTTATAGCCACCGACCTCGTATATTTGCTTTTTGTATGTTTCTTCAACTTCGGCAATCATTCTGCCGTACATCACCCAAGATAAAGCAGTAAGAAAACTTGTTTTCCCGAAGCCATTATGTCCAGCAATTATTGAAATATTAGCATCTTCGTTGGAAGTATCTCCAAAAGAAATAGAATGTTCCCCTTGGTAAACTCTAAAGTCTTTTATTTTAACCTCTGCTATCCTCATTTTCTTTCTCTTTTGCGATTACAAATTTTTCGATTGTATTCTCAATATCATTGTGAATACCATATTTAGACAGCATTAGTGTTTTGCTACTTTGAATAGAAACAAGGTTTTCTATAAGCTTGATGTCATCTTGGTTTTCTTTGCAGACATCTTGCATCACTTTGTCTTCTAGTTTTTTAGAATCTAGTTGTCTTTCAACCATTATGTCTCGACCATAAACCTTCGCAAAAATCTCCCCAACTTTAAAATCGAAAATCCCGTCTCTATACCATATTACTTGAATTGCTATTAACTCTTGATTAGTAATTAATTCAAGTTTGTTCTCCTTGCTCTGTAAATCTCGTTGAACCTCCAAAAGTTCTCGCAAAGCTTTAGCTCTATATTGAGGTAAGTAATTACCTTGGTGATGCCCTTCTTCTGTAACAGCTAATTGTCCGTTTCTTCTATATTTTGACCTATTCTCGCTTTTATTTCTATTTTCAACTAGACTCTTTCTATAATTATATAATGGAGATAACCAATCCTCTCCATTACTAATCAATGCAGACATTGACTTATCATCTTTAACTACAGTACAAGTCCAACAACCAAATCGACTTTGACCACATGTCTTATGATTATCGTCTGTTACGACTGTAGGGCACTCATAATCATCAGCACTAGCATTAAGGTAGATATTGAATAGTACCTTATTATCAAAACCCCAAGGGGACGGTATAGTATTAATAGCATACCAAACTTCTTCCAACATTAACTCCTTGATTGGACTATAAACAAAGGTGTTATTGTGTAATGGATGTTTAGTTAGTCTTTTACCTTTAATCTCATGTTTTTGGATTGACTTAGCTCTTGTAGCACTTTCACCAAGTCTAGCTCCAATCAAGATTATTGCTTCTCCATTTTCATCTAGTTGTTCTGTAATAAAATCAGAAGTTGGTTTTATTTTTAATTTCTCTGTACACCACCTGAAAGTATTGTTTGGAACTGGATATCCTTTTCCTAGCACATTCACCCAAAACGAGTTCTCTAACTTAGGAATAGTCTTCTTTACGAAAATTGGAAGCCCTTGGTCTCTTGCAGCTTCTTCAATTTTAGCTAAAACATTATTAACGTAAAATTCAATAATTGGATTTTCAACCATTGTATCATTACAGATAACATATACAGGTCTTTTCAGTTGAAATGGAATATCTGATTCATTCTTAAGCTTTTGCAATGCAAGCCAAACAAATGTTAATAGTACCGTTGAATCTTTACCACCACTAAATCCTATTATCCAAGGTCTATTGCTCGTGTCTGCATAAGCATACTGGTCAACTAACTCATTTATTATATCTTCAAATCGTTGATTCATGATTATATATTGTTATTTTCTTTTATTTTGGTTGGAACAAATAACTCTCTAATGTCAATATTTAGCAATTCTGCTATTTGGTGAAATGTTTCAACAGGAGGTTGCATGTCATTAGTGCACCATCTGGAAACCGTTGATTTGTCTTTACCGAGTTGTTCAGCCAACCACTTTGCCGATTTATCGTTCTCAGCAAGTACTGACTTGATTCTATTGAACTTCTGTTTAGACATCTATATTTATTTTCTTTTGTTGCCTATTAATTTTCGTATTGTGCAAATATAATTGTATTTCAACTACAAAAGAATTGATTTTGAGGTAAGTTGTTAACAATTGTATCTTAATAACTTTGGTGTGATACTAATTCTACAAAATAATAACCAATTCTAGCCAATTTTGGTTTATAACAACCAAATACAACCAACTCTCCACCATAAGCCTACTATATGTTTGTTTCCATTATGGAAGCAAGCACAAAGAAAATATTAGGCACATTAGCAGCTGTAGCAGCCGTTGGCGGTGGTTTCTACCTGATTAAAAAAGGCAAAAAGCTTCTTGCCGGGGCAAAAATGAACTTTGCTCTTTTAGGATTCCGCATCCACAAGATGAACTTACAGGAAGTTCAGTTTGCTGTAAAGCTTCGTTGCTACAATCCCACAAAAGTACCCATCACTTTAGCCATTAACCAGGTAGTTGCAAATTACAAAGGTTCGGCAGTCGCTTATTCTACCCCCGATATTAGAGGACTTACCATTGGTGCAGGCAAAACGCAAGAGCCTGAAATCGTTTTTCAAGTGCCATACCTGAACCTTATGGGTAAAGGTCTTACTCTTTCCGTGCTTTACAATACCGAACAGCTTAAAGCTGACATGACTTTCACCATGACCATCAGCGTTAATGGCGAAACTCTTACTACCACGCAATCATTATCAGAGGAACAAAATATGAACGGATTAGCATTGGGCGAATTGGGCATTGTATCCGGCCCACGAAACACCCAAAACGGTAAACGTTTCAACCACCTTATAAAAAAGGCAAACGGACAGGACACATTTATAAAAAACGGTAACGTCATTGAAACTGTTGAAAGTTGTATTGATATTATCAGTACGCATTTTCGGGAAGTCGAGGAACTGGCAAGTAACCTTCAAGCTGGTTCACTTAAAGAGACTTGCCGAAATATCTTCAACTTTTCGTACAACTATTTGCAGTACCATAAAGACGATGACGGAACGGAACAGCTCCGCACTCCTTCACGTTCCTGGTTAGACGGACAAATCAAGTTCAAACAAAAAGGCAAATCTGATGCAGGGATTGACTGCGATGATTATAGCATTTTTGTGGGTTCGCTTTTAAAGTGTTTGGGTATTCCGTTTAAGCTCCGCATTACCAAGTATGATGGTAAAAAGAACTTTCAGCATATTTATGTGATTGTTCCTGCCATTGGTGATTCCGAAGATGAAATCGTTATTGACCCTGTACTCTCAAAATTTGATTACCAAAAGCCATACAGTTTTGAACGGTCTGATTTTGATATGTCTCCTTTGCAATTGGCAGGACTTAGAGGTATTGACGGCTTAACAGGCACAAGTGCTTTAGGATTACCCATATCAGTATTGTCAGGAATTGATTTAGCTGGTGGTGTTCAGGCACAAGCCAATCATGAAGACCTTATTGCCATTGTTTCAGGTGTTGACTTTGACGATGCTATAAACGGTTTAGGTGATGCAGAAGATGCCACCTACAATTACTTAGTCCGTACCCGGAATTATCTTTTAAAGAATCGGGATAACAAGGACAAAATGGCTCACGTCCAAAATCCTGACCAATTCATTTCCATGTTAGAACAGGCTATCAAGTTTTGGAATACTCCACAGCGAGATAAAGTTCTTGAGAAATTAGCTCAAATTGAAAATCAGTTATCTGCTAAAGGGTTAATAAAATTTGATTCGGATGCTATTGATGGTTTATCAGAATTGGATGATTACGATGAAGAAATAGATGGGATTGAAGGTCTAAGAGGTCTTGGTGGTTTCTTTAAATCATTGAAAAGAATTGGGAAAAAGATTGGGAAAGGTGTAAAAAAAGCTGCCAAGAAAGTCGGAAAGGTGGCTAAAAAAGTAGTTAAAGCCATTATCCGCTTTAATCCCTTATCAATTGCTATCCGAAATGGTTTATTGGCAGCTCTTCGCTTAAACATGTTTGGTATCGCTAAAAAACTACAATATGCATATTTGCCAGATAACCTTGCCAGCAAATACAAAATTGACTCAACAAAACTTGCCAAACTCAAAAAAACTCACCGCAAAGTCAAGAAACTATTTACAGGTTTACAAGGGAGAGAAAAGAACCTTAGAAAAGCTATCCTGAAAGGTGCAAAACAAAAGAGTTCTGACTTCTCCCTAAAAGGAATTGACGGTTTACTTGCTGATTTGAAAGGCTTGGAAGCCATTGGTGAGTTGGCAGAAATGGGCAATATGGGTGCAGTAGCCACAGCAGCCTCAGTAACCGCAGCAAGTGGTGTGTTGGCAAAAATCGGAAGCTGGTTAAAGCCTATCAAAAACATCTTTACCAAGGTTAAGGATAAATTCAAAAAAGCAGCTCCTGCAACAGAAGCGGTATCGCAATTTACCAATCAGGCAGCACCTACAACCGAGGCTTATGCTCCACCAACAAACAGCGTGATGCCTCCATCAAATAGCATAATGCCACAATCAGGCAGTTATACTCCCCAACCCATAATAAAATCGGGGAACTACACACCGCAATCGACTACAACGAACCCTGCTGCATCAGGCAAAAAGAAACTGAGCAAAGGTGCAAAAGTCGGTATTGGCTTAGGTGTTGCAGCCCTTATTGGAACAGGAGCTTATCTCATGTTCCGCAAAAATGACAGCACTCCGGCAAAGCGGAAATCATCTCCCAATAAAACAAGCAATAAAGAAGATTTAGGAAGCATCAAGCTTCAATAAATAATTGTGAATCAATAATTAAAATTTAGAAAACATGGCAGTTAAAAAATCAACGTCAAGTACCCCAAGGAGAAGTTCAAGAGGTACAAAAATTGACTTTATGAAAGCTACCAACAACATAGGCAAGCCCATTGCTGCCGTAGCAGGGTTTGCAGTTGGCAAGTACGCTTTAAAAAAGTTGGAAAAGAGCCAGACCGTTAGCGGTTTGTTGGGCAACGAAATGAAAACCTACATCGTTCCGGCAGCCGTTACTATGGGCGGTTTGGTTGGTACGCAGTTTACCAAAAACGAGTATGTAAAGCTGGGCTTGGTAGGTGCAGCAGGTGCAGGTGTTGAATCCATTATCAAGAAAGCCACAGGTAAAACCATCCTCCAAGGATTAGAGGGCATTATCGGTGATGAAGATTACAGCGATATGGATGAAATGGACGGACTTCGTGCCTTAAACCCAATTACGCAAGCTCTCCCGGCAGCCGATATTGACATCGAGCGTGAAATTCAGGCTTCGGTATCAGGTGCAGCATCAGACTATTCGATGAGTGACGACCCAATTGGAAATGCAGCCAGCGATTATGCAATGAGCGATGAACCGATTGGCAGTTCAGACGATGACGATGAGCCAGTTGGCAAAATCCAAAACCTCGACCCCGATAGCATGGACTATGACATCTTTTCGGGCGATATGATGGCATCCTGATTCTCACTAAATAACATTTAATCAATTTAATAACAAGGCTATTAAGCCGCAAAACAAATTATCATGGCAGAAATTAATGAGCAAAATGATTTGTACCCTTCGATGGAAGAAATAGAGGGTTTAGAAGAAGCGATTCTTGAAAAAGAGGAAGATGCTTTAGAGAAAGAAGAAGACCAGGACGATGCGGTCGAAGGCATTGGCGATTTAGGTCGTTCACGCCGTAGAACAAGACGCAGAGGGCGAAGAAGTCGCAGAAAAACCAGCAGAAAACGTGCTGTACGTAGGTCATACAATGCCGGAGCAAGAAGTACGGCTGTAAAAACAGGACTTACCAAAGACCTGACTTCAAAAGGTCAGTTTGAACTTCGCAGACAGCAGTTGCCACCGGAAGTGCAGAAAGCATTGAAGGATGCACGTATGCAAACCGTTGATACGGCAATCTACACCGTTAAGTCGATTAAGGATAAGTCCGACATTGATTTGATGGAGGCATCGGACGATAAAAAGGCTGGACGTACCAACCTGAACCGTGCGCAGTTGGATTCAGGAAAGTATTTCCTGTTAACTGATATTGTTTTGGAGTACGCTCACGGAGCATCGGAAGAAGACAATGACCCGGCAGATTTTGCATTCGGTCAGTTTGCTTTACCTCCGGCAATCCTGAACGGTACTTTCGAGATGACGTTAGGCACGAAGGTAATTGTACCTGAAATCTCATGTGCTGTATTCGATGATACCGATACCACAAAACGCAAATTCCAATACAAGCTTGCCAATCCAAAATGGTTAAAGCCATCAATGGATATTACACCAAAGCTGAACATGCCGAAATCGGTATCAGGTGATAAGATTTACCACCCTGCCGTTAAGGTAACGCTATTGGGAACTATCACAGAGAAAGCATAAGAGCTTGATATGTCATAATCGTTCGGGGGCGGTCAGCGGTTGTTAACCGCCCCTTTTTTCTTCTAAATCATTTGAAAAATGGAAGTACAAGACAATAACATACGCAAATTACAGGTCGTGAAATTCGAGGTTAAAAAAGGTCAGACCTACGAGTTTAACGGCAATACCAAAACAGAACATGATCGTATCAAAGGCATTTTCTTACGCCTATCCAACCAACAGGCATTACCCGGTGCCACACTTAGGGTTTGGATTGATGATACAGAGATAATCCCCGATGATACCGAAGTGGCATTACTTCACCACAACGATGATATGAGCATTAAGGACGTGGCTTTCCCTGTGGATGAAAAAGCCAAGAACAGCCCTGTGCGTGTCATTTACAAAGACGACAGCGAGAACCTGGCTGTTAATGAAAGCTACAATGTACGTGTGTATCTGCTTGCCGAGGTAGAGAAAAAGAAATAACCCTAAAATCTCCCGACAATGAAACGAGCTATTCAAGAATATTTCACTAGAGCAATTGCTATTACAAGCGAGTTCCATGTGGCCATTAAAAATAAAAATTAATCACATGAAACGATATTTTGTAATTGCAAAAACCTCAGTTGGCAACAAACACATCAACGAACAGGACTTGCTCCCTGCTTCCTGTAAACTGATTACAGGCATTGCAATAAACGCTCTGGTTAAAAAGGAATCGGAATTGGAAGATGTAACTCAGGATTTAGCTTTTCCCCAAGCTTTAATATCTGATTTGTTATTGACCGATGGCATTACCAACCTGTTCTATTCATACCTACGCACAAGGGTAAACGAAGCGGAAAGCAAAGACTTTTTTGAAAGTGACATACTTCCGGCAATAGTTGATATTCTGAGCAACAACATCAAATTTACTTGCCTCGATGCAGAGCAACAAAGCAACCTGAATAACAGCATTGCAGAGCTTTTCAATACCCAATTTGCCGATTATCTCTACAACGAAGCCGGGCTTTTTGAAAAAGGTCAAACCATCACAAGCCTTGAATTTGCCGATTTGATAGCACAGGAAACATTAACTTTTGCCTATCTGCATAAATCCGATGTTTTTCTTCGTCCTGTTAAAGCATACAAACAGCCGGAACCTTATGAATGTGGGAACATCAGCCTATTGGTTAATGGCAACAGCTTTCTATTGCGTGATTACATGCTTACCGCCAACAGAAAGGTTAAGCATTTAAGCAAAGAAGTTATCCCATTCCATGAGCTTTTGGAGGTAAACAGCAATATCCATACGGTTTTTAAGAGCAACAAAAACAGCGGAGACAATACGCTAACCATTAGAATCTACATCGAATATGAACACGAGTGAGTTATTACATACCATCGCAAAAGACCGTGTATCAGGAATGCGAACCATCGACAGCTACCAATTAAAACCAACGGTGATAATGGTAACAGGTGCGGATATTTCGCTGGACCTGAAAAACGATATGTGGATTCTGAACACCAAAGGTCTGCCAAGCTCCATTGATGAAATGGAACTCATTAGTAGCGACAATGTGTTTACCGCTACACCCGAAGAATACGACTTTATGGATGAGTACCGCTACCAGGTATTCACCGATTACATAGACATCAAAACCCAAACGGAAAACTTTAAGCCTTACCGATTGGAGTTTGTAAAGATTATTCCCCACCGAAATTAATACAGCTATGTTGGATTACAGAGAGCAAATACAAAGCATATACGAGTTTATAAAGCGTTCGGAGGACGAGCAAAAGTACCCTTACGCTTACGAAATATACCTGGTTACCGCAGCACAGGAAACGGCACTCACTTCAAGAACCTCCGGAACGGATAAGTTTAACCGTGACATTGAAAGTGCCATCGAAAAAGCAAAGCAGTCTCACGGTTCACTCAGGGTTGATGTGTTCGGAGGTAAAAGTCCCAATGCACGAAGCCTGAACAGTTACACGGTGAATATCAGCAAGCTTTTGAACCCACCCAAAGAACCCATTGAGAGAGCAGAAATACAAACCATTATCCAAGAGGAAATGAAACAGAGCCAAATCCAAAACAACACCAATGGATTGGGTGAACTGGATTCCTTGTTAGGATTGTTTTCAGGAGATAACCCTGCCGTAAAATCAAAGCTTGATGGTCTGTTCGGGGTGTTCAATGCCTTATCGGGCAACAATAAAGAGGTTGAGCGAATCAGTTACCAAAAGCAGTTGGATGATTTTAAGTTCGAGACACGCTACAATACTTTGGAAGAAAAGTACGAGCGTTTACGCAATGAAAACGCAGAACTACGTGCCGAAAAAGACCGCTATCAAAGCGAAAACAGGGAACTAAAAACCGATAAGACAGACCTTGAAAGTCGCCTTGCCGGGTATGCTCCCAATGAAGTAATGAAGCGAGTTGCCACAGGTGCATTGGTCGGTATCGGTTCACGCTTGCTTACCAACAGTCCAAAAACAGCAGAGTTGTTGGGACTATCCGCAGAGGAACTCAAAGGAGCTTTGGGAATGCTTGATGATACCGAGGAAGAATCGGCACAACTACCTGAAACCAATGTTGAGATTACTGACATAGGTACAGCTAATACACCTGAAGACCGCAAGAAAGCTGAGATTATCAAAAAACTATCCGATGCCCTTATGACATGGGAACTGCAAGATGTAGCCAAGATTGCAAACATCGTTGGCTTATGCCTTGACAAAGCGGAGCTGATTAATAAAACCCTCCTGTTCCTGAATCAAGCTGTGAATGGCATATCAGAGCAGGAACCGGGAAGCGCAGAGTTTGATAACGAAGATTTAGATAACGATTAATACATACGATTATGAGAAAGTTTAAAGTAGGAATCACCATTGAGGCTGACAGTACCGAAGTCGTTCAGCAAGTAGGAAACCTTTTGCAAAATGCAGTCAACAAAGTTGAGCAACAGGACATGATTAAGCTTTTGACCAAGGTTGCCAAGAACCCTAAGATTGTAAAGACCGCATTACGATACATTTAAAAAATCAGCTCCGTGCAACAGTTACCACCAGTAAATAAAGCAACATTAATAGCCAATGGCATTAAATACGGATTGCCCATTTTGGGCGTTGGTATCGGTATTTATGCCGTTAAGAAGCTTTTGTTTAAAAAGAATCCTGATGGCACTTCATCAAGAGTTGCTCCATCAATAAAAGATACGGTTATCGACAGGCAAAACCTGACAATTTCTGCTTCTGATGCTGCTTTATATGCCAATACGCTGTACGGTGCAATGCTCGACTTTGGTACAGATGAAAAGGTCATTTACTCCACCATTGATAAGATACAATCTAAAGATGACATGCTATTGGTGATTAAAGCCTTTGGCATGAAACAGTATTTGTGGGGAACCAGGGCAGCGTTTTTAGGTCAGGATTTTAACCTGATTGGCTGGTTCAGACAGGAACTAAGCGAAAGTGAAATTTCCAAAATCAAACCCAAGTTCGACAGTTGGGGAATCCCTCTCTAAACTCTAACAATAAAGCTATGGACAAGAAGAAAAAGATATTATTTATTTCGGGAGGGGTGTTAACCACAGGGGCAATAGTTACCACAATTGTAATGATTCGCAGACGAAACAAACGCAAGCGTGGACTATTGCCTCCTCGTGGTTCAAACGTTCTAACTACCAACAATAACGAACTGCCCTCAAACTTTCAGAATTGGAACGGTGGCAATACCTACCTCTCAAATGCACCCAGAGGAATACGCAACAACAATCCGGGAAACCTGATTTTCACCAACATCAAATGGAATGGTAAACTACCCAAGGAGCAAAATAAAGACAGGCGTTTTGAAATGTTCATAGCTCCGGTTTATGGTATTCGTGCAATGATTAAAGACCTCAAGCACGACATTGAAAAGGGCAAGAATACAGTACCGTTATTGGTTGAAGAATATGCACCCCGATTTGAAAATAATACAGACCATTACATCCACACGGTTTGTAAGGATTTAAAGGTCAGCAAGAGTGCAAAGCTTCTGCCTACAAAAAATACACTTCGCTTATTGGTGCTTTCAATGACAAAGGTTGAGACAGGTGGTAATTACGTCTCCAACCAATTGTTTGAGCAAGCCTATGCAATGATTTAGCAATTAAAAGACTTTAGATATGGGAACGATAAAAATGTTTAGGGGAACAACCCCACCGTTATTGAAAAAAGGCGAATGGGCTTCGGATGGCCAGTACGCTTATTTGGGTATGGAACACGAGCAATACAAGGTGTTTCAGGGCGTGTTTGACATGAGTAAAGACCAGCAGATAACAGGTTTTGAATACGATGTTGAGCGCAAAGCGATTATTATTCCTTCGGGAACTCCTTTTTCAAAGCTGCAAAGGCTGTTTGATTCCCTGCCCAAAGCATTGAAGTACCATACAAACAAAAGTGCGAGTATCAGCATCATGTTTGAGGATGGTACTTACATCAACGATTTAGGAACGTTCCTGGTCCTTCGTGATTTCTCTTACCAAATCAACATCTGCTCATTGAGCAATAAGGTGGATGGTGTGGTTGGAACATACGTTAAACCTGTAATTTTCCAGAGTGATAAGGCTATTGAGATTTACAATAGTGCTATCAATTTTGCAGACATACGATTTGAATATACCGATGCCGGAAGTGGTGCAATTGCTTTTCTGAACAGTACCACCAACATTGACGATTGCTGTTTTGAGGCAAAGGTCAATCAGTCGTGTGTATTTGACAGAGGCTACAACAAGATTGTGTTTTCAGATACCTACTTCAAGATGAACCGGGATATTCAGGACACGATACTTGACAGGGCTTCGGTTGGTTCATTCATCAATATTGCACGTTCAAAATCCGCTCCGGAATACAGACCAAAAACCATTGTTCAGCAAATTAGCGGAGGTTTGATTATCGCCGGGAATGTTGAAGACTTGCTCATTTCAGAGAAAAGTCCTGTGTATATGCCCAATGGTGGTATCGAGGTACATGGCGGTTTTGTGACCGACCCTGATGGTAATATCAATATTGCCATTCCGACAAAGCTTTCGCAGTTGGAAAACGATATGAACCTGACTTCCAATTTTGAAGAATTGCAAAACAAACCAACAACCATTAGTGCAGAACAGGCAACGGCAATTGAGAACAATAATAAAAAGAGCAGCTACCCACAAGCAGATGCAGAAAAGCTTGCAGGGATTGAGGAAGGTGCTACTGCCGGGGCAGATTGGAATGCAAATGTTGCCAATAAGCCAACTACCATATCGGCAGAACAATCGGCAGCTATCGAGGCAAATTCGCAAAAGCGTTCATATCCCGAAGCGGATGAAAACAAGCTTGCCGGGATTGAAGAAAATGCCACCGTTGGAGCAGATTGGGACACGAATGTGCAAAACAAACCTGTAACCATCTCCCCACAACAAGCAGCCGATATTGAAGCCAATAACGCAAAACGCAGTTATCCGCAAGCCGATGAAGACAAGCTTTCAGGCATTGAGGAAAATGCAACTGCCGGGGCTGATTGGGAAACCAATATTGCCAATAAGCCTACTACAATTTCCGAGGAACAGGCTACGGCAATTGAAGCGAACACAGCTAAACGTTCTTATCCCGAAGCTGAAGAAAACAAATTAGCAGGAATTGAAGAAGGTGCTACTGTTGGAGCTGATTGGGACACCAATATTCAAAATAAACCTGTTACTATATCGGTAGAACAGGCAGTAGCTATTGAGGCAAATACCGAAAAGCGAAGCTACCCACAAGCCGATGAAGATAAGCTTTCAGGCGTAGAAGAAAACGCAACTGCCGGAGCGGATTGGGAAACGAATATTGCCAATAAGCCTACCACTATTTCAGAGGAACAAGCAACCGCCATTGAAGCAAACACGGCAAAACGTTCATACCCCGAAGCGGATGAAAACAAACTTGGAGGGATTGAAGAAGGTGCAACTGTTGGAGCGGATTGGGAAACAAATATTCAGAATAAACCTGTTACCATTTCGGCAGAACAGGCAGCAGCCATTGAAACAAACGCCCAAAAACGTAGTTACCCACAGGCTGACCAGGACAAACTTTCGGGTATTGAAGAAAACGCAACTGCCGGAGCGGATTGGGACACCAATATTCAAAATAAACCTGTTACCATATCGGTAGAACGTAAGCATACTGTTATTTACACATTGGATATTACCAGGGATTTTGAGAGCTTGCTAACATGAAAACAAGAGTAATAGAAGGTCATGCAGAAATACGAAGAATCGTAGATCTGTGGCATAAAAGTAAGAGTCAAATAAGACAATCTGATTTTTGTAAGAAAGAAGGAATTTCTGTGGGTTCACTTAAATATTGGATAACAAAGTTTAATAAAGAGCAGGCCTCAAAACAATCAGGTCCATGCCGTACCGGATTTATCCCTGTCAAAGTTGAAAATACAGCAGAACAAACCTATCAAGAGATTGAATTTCCCAATGGAGTAATATTTCGTTATAGCCAAGGATTTTCAATAGAAACAATTAAAGAACTCATCAAATTGTATTGATATGTTTACATTGTCATCCGATCTAAAATTTCAATTATACGGACAAGCTACGGATATGCGAAAAAGTTTCGATGGGCTATGTGGCCTTGTTAAAAATAATCTTGGGGAATCACCATTGAATGGCGATGTCTATGTTTTTATCAATAAAAATAGAAACAAAATAAAACTTTTACATTGGAAAGGAAGTGGATTTGTTTTGTATTATAAAAGGCTTGAAAAAGGCACTTTTGAATATCCCAGATATGATATAAATGAAGGGAGTTATGTTTTAAGTTATGCTCAAATGGTTATGTTGATAGATGGTATTTGTATCACAAACCTTAGACGAAAAAAAAGGTTTTCACTAGAAGATAAAATGCATTAAATCCATTGATATCACAAGGGTTTTGATTATTTTTAAGCGTGGAAATCAAAACAAAAGACATACATGAAGAAGTCGTTTCTAAGGCAGAATATGAAAAGCTTTTGGCTGAACATAATTACTTAAAGCATCAGTTAAAAGAGCTTCAAAGACTAATTTTTGGCAGTAAAAGTGAACGTTTTGTACCCACATCACAAGAAGCTTCTCAATTAGATTTATTTGGTGAAAAAACAGAGGAAGCAGAAACAGAAGTTGAACAAATTAATTACACCAGAAAAAAGCCAGAGAAAGAAAAGAAGACTCCCATTCGCATAAAAATATCAGATCATTTTCCACGAGTAGAAGAAATAATTGAACCAGAGTTGATTGAGCCAGGTTCAAGAAAAATTGGTGAAGAGATAACTGAAATATTAGAATATAATCCTGCTCAAATATTTGTTAGGAAAATTATTCGTCCAAAATATGCAAAACCAAACAATCAAGGCGTTGTTATTGCTGAATTGCCATCCTTGCCAATACCCAAAGGAAATGCTGGAGCAAGTTTATTAGCTTATATATTGGTTGCAAAATATGTTGATCATCTTCCTTTTTATCGTCAAATACAGATCTTCAAACGTAGTAAGCTGTATTTAACCAATTCCACAATGAATGGATGGTTTAACAAAGCAACTGATCTATTGGATTCTTTGTATCACTTAATGGAAAAAGAAGTTTTAAATTGTGATTATTTACAAGCTGATGAATCTCCAATTGGAGTTCAGGATTCACAAAAGAAAGGCGCTTTATTTTCAGGATACCAATGGGTTTATCGATCACCCGAGCAAGGATTAGTTCTTTTTAAATATCATCCGGGTAGAAATAAAGATGCACCAGAAGAGACGCTGAAAAATTTTAACGGTTCATTGCAAACTGATGGTTATATTGCGTATCAAAGCATGGAAACCAAAGGACATATTGTGCTTTTAGCTTGCATGGCACATGCCCGGCGTTATTTTGATAAAGCTTTGAACTACGACAAAGATATGGCAGAGTATATGCTTAAAAAGATGCAGAAGCTTTATAAAATAGAAAGAACAGCAAAAGAGCGTTTGATAAATCATAACACCTTACAAAGGTACAGAAACATATATGCAAGACCTATCCTAATTGAAATAGAACAATGGCTAAAAAGCAACATTAATAAAGTGGTACCCCAGAGTCCAATTGGAAAAGCAATTACCTATACATACAATCTCTGGCCTAGATTAAAAGCCTACATTGATAATGGTAAATATGAAATCGATAATAATAAGATTGAAAATGCTATACGTCCATTAGCTTTAGGTCGGAAAAACTATTTGTTTGCAGGTTCACATAGTGCAGCACAAAAAGCTGCCATGATGTATTCTTTTTTTGCTACATGTAAAATTAATGATGTAAATCCGTTAGAATGGTTAACCTTTGTACTTGAAAGAATACAAGATTATAAAACATCTCAATTAAAAGAACTTCTACCTCAAAATTGGAAAACCATTAAGAACTAATCTCAGTATTTTCAATTTTCCAATAGTGTACTTTACAACACGGATACGGTAGAACAGGCAGTAGCTATTGAGGCAAATACCGAAAAGCGAAGCTACCCACAAGCCGATGAAGATAAGCTTTCAGGCGTAGAAGAAAACGCAACTGCCGGAGCGGATTGGGAAACGAATATTGCCAATAAGCCTACCACTATTTCAGAGGAACAAGCAACCGCCATTGAAGCAAACACGGCAAAACGTTCATACCCCGAAGCGGATGAAAACAAACTTGGAGGGATTGAAGAAAGTGCAACTGTTGGAGCGGATTGGGAAACAAATATTCAGAATAAACCTGTTACCATTTCGGCAGAACAGGCAGCAGCCATTGAAACAAACGCCCAAAAACGTAGTTACCCACAGGCTGACCAGGACAAACTTTCGGGTATTGAAGAAAACGCAACTGCCGGAGCGGATTGGGAGACAAATATCGCCAATAAACCTACTACCATAACAGCGGAACAAGCAACAGCTATTGAAGCCAATTCTGCCAAGAACTCTTATCCACAAGATGACAGGGAGAAACTTGTAAGCATTGAAAGAAATGCCACAGTTGGAGCTGATTGGGATGTCAACTTGCAGAACATTCCAGACTTCCTGAAAAAGTTCTTACAAGTCTATGCTGATTCCGGCATTTTCTCAGGTGAAGATTGGGAAACAAAGCTCGCAGAGATACTGAACTTCCAAATCAACTTCATGAAAAACTTCGTGGATGCCGATGTGGATAGCCTTTCGGTAGATGTTGCAGGGAACAACCTGAAGCTGACTTTCAAAGACGAAACAGACAAAACCATTGTACTCCAATAATTATGAAAACATTAGTAATAGCAAGCCTTTTCACGGCATTTATAGCATTGGTAGTTTATCTTACCTCCATCATAGCGGTTCATGGCATCCGCAAGTCAATTTCCGATAGTAATTACTTTTTACGCAAACCTTACAAGCTTGTATTTGAAATAGTGATGTGGGTTTGTGGACTATCTATCATCATAACAGGTATTTTCATTAAAGCATCTGCCGATTGGTGGGTTATCGGAGGTGGTATCGGAATCTTTTTAGTCGGTGTATTTTCCGACTTTAAACGAAACCTATTTATCCGAATAGTTCACTATGTATCTGCAATTGGTGGTTTTTCACTCCTTGGATTAAGCTATTATTTCAGTTTCGGCAATATCGAATACACCATTATCATTGCTATATCAGCTTTGATAGCAATAGTTTTTGCAGATAAGCGAATTTGGTGTTTAGAGCTAACAATGGCAGCCGAAATATTCATAGGTCTTTTCTATTTGGCACACACAATCATGTAGTTCTGGTTTGTTCATGGATAAAAAGGGCTACATATCAAGGATTCGTGAGGATTTAAAAGCGGAGCGTAAGCACTCTAAAACCACTATTGAAAGCATTGCCAAAAGCTTCGGTATTGCCAATAAAAACTTGGTGAAAGAATTTACCGAACTGGCAATAATCCTTAACGCAAGAGAGATTGCACACGATAGTTCGCTTACCACTTACGAAAAGTACCTTGATATTGTAGCCCTGTATCAATCACAGGTTAATCTATCCATGCGAACAAGCATGAGTGTATTGATGCAGCAATATTCCACTCCGGCACCCATTTCGTTCCTGGCATCGAGTTATATTTTAAAATCAGGTAGTTTATCAGGCTACAAGGCTTTCAAAAACATCGTAAAAGGAAGCACTAAGGGCAAAATTGTCGGCAATGCTCACCTTACCAATGACAAAAAAGACTTTCCAAAATACTTAGAACCATCGGCAGGGAATGGACTTTTAACCATTGCTTTGCCCTATCACTATACCCATGTTAACGAGTTGGATGATGTAAGGCTTGCCAACCTGAAAGAACAACCTTTTGCTAAGGTCAGCTCTTGGGATGCTTTAAAACCTCCGGCAGCTTATGACAGAGCCTTTGACGGTGTAGTAACTAATCCACCTTTCGGTTCACTTTCTCAACCTGAACTTTTTGGAAAGTTTAAAATCAAGCGATTAGAACATGCAATGGCATTAAACGCTTTGCGTTGCATGAAGGATGATGGTAAGGCAGCCATTATCATTGGCGGTCATACCACTTGGGACGAACAAGGTCGTGTAACCGCAGGGACTAACCGCATTTTCCTAAATTACCTCTATCACTTTTACAACGTTGAAGATATAATCCCGATTAATGGCAAAAAGCTTTACTCCAGACAAGGAACTTCAATCAATACAAGATTAATTCTGATTGATGGAGCAAAAGCTGTTCCCGATGGAGCAGCTCCACTTAAAAATAAATTGCACAGCACCGTTGTCAATACCCACGAAGAACTTTGGGATAGGGTTCAACTTCAACCATCTCCAGAAACTCTTACGCAAATCAACCAGAACATTGCCAGGATAAGAGCAAAAGCAATTCTCATAAAACAGAAGCAGTATGAAACAAACAATAGCATTTAGTAAGAACAGCATTACCATTAAGTTTGGTAGCGTTCCACCAAAACATATATCGGCAAGGCTTATTGAATTAGGTTTTAAAACCACCAACAATAAAAGCTTTGTCCGCACCCAAAAGCTGGCTCAGAATGAACATGAGTATTTACAAGGAATGTTCGGTCATAAAGGGCTGGGTATGGCTTATATCCCCACAGCCGAAAAAGGTTTTATCCTGGATACAACAGTTCCCGATTCGATGGGACACGAAATGCACATCGCTATCCGAAAAGTAAAGAAAAGTATCGGAATGCCTTTGTTTGACTACGTTGCCGAGAAACTCGATTACAATAATGACGAGCTTGTTAAGTCGCTATCATGCGAACAGATTGATGCCGTTTCTTTGGCTATTTACAATATCGAGAAGCGTGGCCAGGGTATCATTGTTGGCGACCAAACAGGTATAGGCAAAGGAAGAACCGCAGCAGCTTTAATCCGCTACGGTGTTAAAAGTGGTCTGCAACCTGTATTCCTTTCGGAAAAGCCCAACCTGTTTACAGACCTATATCGTGATTTATCAGATATTGGAAGTTCTGCTCTGGTTCCGTTCATCGTGAACACCAAAGAGAGTAAAACCAATGTGAAGGATAAAAGCGGAGAAGTCATATATACAGCTCCCGAAAAGCCAACACAAGAAAGGATTATAAAGAGCAAGCAAGTTCCCAACAACTACAACTTTGTTTGTGCCACCTATTCGCAGTTCAATCAATCGAAAAAGCCAGCCAAACAAGAGTTCTTAAATGCTGCAAGTATTGGTAATATCATCATAATGGATGAAGCTCATAACGCTTCGGGAAGCTCCAATACAGGTGAATTTATGCAAGATGTGTTAAGGCAAACCAAAGGAGTTTGTTTCTTGTCAGCCACCTTTGCAAAGCGACCTGATAACATGCCGATTTACGCTCAAAAAACCTCAATGAGTGACGCCAATATGAGTAAAGAGGATTTGGTTGAAGCGATTACTAAAGGCGGTGTAGCATTACAGGAAGTGTTAGCAGCCCAATTGGTTTCCGAGGGACAAATGATTAGGCGTGAACGTTCTTTTGAAGGTGTGGAAGTGAATTACATTGAACTGAAAGAAAAAGCCCAGCAGCAAGCCGAAACAGCCGATAAAATAACCTCCATCATCCGTGATATTATCGGGTTTCAGGAGAAGTACATCAATAAACAGGTTGATGAGCTTGATAAGATTGCAGCAGCCGAAAGCAAAGAAGTTGAAACACGCAAAGGAACAGAGAAAGCAGGGGTTGATAATATTCCGTATTTCTCAAAGGTCTTTAATGTAATCAATCAGTTACTTTTTAGTCTGAATGCCTCAGATGTTGCTGACCATGCTATCAAAAGGTTAAAAGAAGGTAAGAAACCAATCATTGCCTTTGCTTCCACAATGGGAAGCTTTTTAGAAGGAATGGCAAAGCCTGATGATGTGATTAATGGTGACTTCTCAACCGTTTTGGAAAAGGGGTTGGATTCAGTTCTTCGTTATACCGAAAAGGATATTGATGGAGAATCACAGGGCAAACAATTCAATATTGCCGATTTATCCGAAGATGCTCAATTGGCTTACTATGATATTATCAGGCGAATCGAACAGGCTTCAACAAGTATCACTATCAGCCCTCTGGACCTTATTATCCAAAAGATAAAAGAAGCTGGCTATTCAGTTGGTGAAGTTACAGGTAGAAAGCTTTGTGTGCAGTACAATTCCATCAAGGCAAAGAATACAACAGCTTTAGTGATGAGCCGAAAAAAGGAAAACACAGCCGATTTGTTTCGTCAATTCAACGACAATGAAATCGACTGCTTACTGATTAATCAAAGTGGTTCAACAGGAGCTTCGGCACATGCCATTGTCACCGATAAAGTGCCAGCCGAAAAGGTGAAGCAGCGTGTGATGGTGATACTCCAACCTGAACTGAACATCAACACCGAGATTCAGAAACGTGGACGTATCAACCGTACAGGACAGATAATGAAACCAATTTACGATTACATTATTTCGTCTATTCCTGCACAAAAACGGTTTATGATGATGCTTAAAAAGAAGCTGAAATCATTGGATGCCAACACCACTTCCAACCAAAAGAGCAGCAAATCACAATTAGAATCCGATGACTTTTTAAATAAGTACGGTGACAAAGTGGTTCGCCAATACATGTTGGAGAATGAGGAACTAAATAAAGCTCTGGACAATCCACTCAAATTTGAGGGAAAAGACAGCGATGAAACCCCATCCGAAGGTGATGCTTCAAAAGTAACAGGTCGTGTGGCTGTTTTATCGGTTAAGGAACAGGAGAAGTTTTATCAGGAAGTCATTGAGCGATATAACGACTATGTGGAATACCTCAAGCAAGCCGATGAATACGACCTTGAAGTGGAAGTCCTGAATCTAAAAGCGGAATCCCTTGAAAAGCGTGTTGTGATTGCTGGAAAAGGTGGTCGTTCCGTATTTGGTAACGATACCTATTTGGAAAAGTGCGAATGTAACGTACTGAAAAAACCGTATGGCAAGGCAGAACTTGAAAAGCTAATTCAAAAGCAACTAAGTGGTAAACACCCCGATAGTATTTCCGAAGAAATAGTTTCGGCTCACGAAAAGTTCGTTCAAAACAAGCTAACGGACGATTTAAAGGCATTGGAAGAAAAATACAAAGACCTTTTTAATGGTATTACCGATGAGAAAGGCTATCAAAAAATACCTGTATATGACAAGGCAGCACAGAAGGATTACATCGCTGAAAGAACCGAAGAAATTCAGGAAGGTAAACAAGCCGAGATTACTAAGACCAAAACACAAAGCGAAAACCGTAAACGCTACCTGAACAACTTTTTCAAGTTCTTCAAAGTCGGTCATGGTTATTTTTATCCGGCAGTAAGTTTTGAAACCGATAGTAGCGATAATTCATACTGCGTTTTTCTTGGTTTTGATATTAACCCCAAACGCAAGACCCCTTATGCTCCATCATCGGTGAAGCTTCGCTTTGCCATTTCAGACAGTCGTAAATACATCGTACTCCCTGCATCGGGTGATACCGCAAAAGAAATTGAGCGTGTGATGAGCCGTAGTATGCAGCTTACCACAGGACAAAAGGAAAGCCTGATTGAGCGTTGGGATGAAGCCATTAAAGATTTCACAGCAGACCGACAAATCCGCTATATCGTAACTGGGAATATTCTTCAAGGGTCTGCCGATTTCCCCGGTAAGTTGGTAAGCTTCACAACCAAAGGTAGAGGTGTTCAGAAAGGTATATTAATGAGTGAGGGATGGTCGCCAGACAATAATGATAATAAGGCAGACAACTATGTTGTTGCTCCAATAGCCAAACTACAAAAGCACATTATGAGCCTTCGCAATGGAGCTACCATTGCCACCGAAAACAGGATTACAATAGCCAGGCATTATGATGGCACTTTTAAGGTTATCATGCCAAAAACCAAAACGCATATTCCCATTTATACCGATAAAGAAGTGGTAAAGCTCCTGGTTAATAATCGGGATGGTTTTGAAATGGTATCGGGCAATATGAAGGCTTCGGTTGAAGAAAGCAAAATGCCTAAACTTCTTAATCTGCTAGGTGAGCGGTTCAGTCTTTCGGTAAAAATCCCACGACATTATTACGATGAGTTTTTGGATAAGGGAACAAAGCGTAGCAACACAACAGATAGCCTTACTAATGAGGCAATGAAGATGTTTGAGCAAGACAAAAAGGAATTTCCCAAACGACTGGCCAAACAAAAGCAATCCGCAACCAAAGGCAAGAAAATAAGCATTGACAAGGGAAAGCAATTGACACTTGTGAAGCTTCGAGCAAAGGCAATCCTGATAAAGCAAAAACAACTTCGGGCGGTTGCCGGGCTTGGTACTCATCCTAAAATCAAGACCATACTATGACCGAGAAAGAGTTTTATAAAAAGTACAAAGCCATTCACAAGGATATTCGTACCAAAGGAAAATCAAAGGCTTCCATTATAGCTAATGGTTTCAAAGAGGCCGTTAATGTCAATGCTTTGCCCATTTATAAAGGTTTTGAAAAAGCAACTGATATTATTGCCACTCGCTACAAACCGAGAAAGGGTGACTTCGTTTGGATTCTACCCAAACAAGGCTTCATTGAAGGTCGAAATGGCTACAAAACAGAGCAAGGTTACAAGCCAAATCCCAATGATGGATTCTTCATTATCAGCGATGATTGGTCTTTATACGAAAACTACTGCGCCAACTTAGCAACCCCGAACGATGACCTTGGAGATATTGATACAGAGGTTGAAAAGGCTTTACAGGAGAAGCAAAAGAACCGGGAGATTAAAGATGCCGGAAAGCGTGTTCATGGTTCCAGGAAAGAACAAGCCATGTACAACAAGCTTATCAGCAGTAGCGATTTAAACAGCATCGAACAAGATGAAGCTACCGCTATTGAGTTGGTTAAAAAGGATAAGGTATTTCCAAAGGTTGACCCACAAGCTGAAAAAGAAAATGGTACGGATTCAGGTTGTGCCTTTTTGAAAGTAAAGGTTCGTCAGGCATTCCCGGCAAAACCACATGCCAACACCAAAGAAGCCAGGGAGCAATATGTGAAGATGGCGGAGGCTTTTGCAAAAGTTCTTTCTGATGCAATTTCAATTACGGATTTACAACAACTCGATACCATTGCCAATAATGGTGAGATTGTGGGTAAACATGATTTTGGAATGATATTCGGTAAAGCACTTCGTAATATTGTCTTTACCATCAAGGGCTATCGGACTACATCTGCGGTTAAGGAAACCTACATGAAAGCCCACCAATATTCAGGTATCTCCAAAGAACAAGCTACCCCTCATTCAAAAAGGTTGAAAGAATACACCGACAAGCGGATTAAACGCCAACAGGACTGTATTGATTCGGCAAAGCAAATCCTTTCTCCTGCCGATATGAAACGCCATAAGCAAAACGACCTGACTTTTCAGGGAGGTATGTTGAGTAGCGTTCGGACTGTGGAGGACTATGTAAGGTATGTTACTCAGGTTTGCACAAGGTTTATCAATGATGCAAAAAGAGAATACGATGAACAAAAAGAACGATTCCCATACAAGGAATTTAAACCTGATTGGAGCTGGGCAGAAACAAAGAAAACGAGCAAATCTAAAAGTAGTAGCAAGCCTAAAATAGAAGCCGTACCGCTATCATACATCAAACGCACAGGTGGTTTATTGATTGAAGAAGCGGATGAAAATACGGTTATCAAGAAGCTTCATTTTAAATCACTCACATTAGGAAACTATGTGAAGGATGATGAAGCCAGGGAACATATTCGCCACTTTGTTGCAGCCATCGTTGATTTATGCGAGGTTCTTGACATCAGCCTATCCATAAACGAAGCCCTGGCTATTGCTTTCGGTGCTTTTGGTCGTGGAGGAAAGGCAATGGCTACCTATTACCCGACACGACAGCTTATCAACCTGACCAAACGAAATGGTGACGGTTCAGTAGCCCATGAGTGGGGACATTTCTTTGACCATTACTTAAATGGCTTGGAATTATCCACCAAACCACTACGTTCAGAAAGCTATCTGAATACCATCATTGAAAGTTTAGGGTACAAGAAAAAGTACTTTATCGGAGGTAAGTCTTCACCAACAAAAGATTGGTTCAAAGACATTTTGAAAACAGCCATTAAAAAGGCTGTTCCTGATACGATTATGCACCAGAGTATTGCTCAATTGATTGTAATGCTTCGCTTTGGTTATTATGCTTTGGAAGATAAAGCAGTAAGCTACAATGATTTTGATGAGACTAAGAAACGAAGAACCGACAGCTACTTGTATCACTACTCCAAACTTCAAGGTGCTTATTGGAAGGATATTGCAGAGATGTTTGCCCGAAGTTTTGAATGCTATGTGTACGACAAGCTAAAGGAAAAGGATCGGGTAAACAACTATCTGGTATCAGGTGGAATGTTCTCTCATCCTGTTTATCCGCAAGGTCAGGAACGCATTTACATCAATAAGTGCTTTGACAACCTGATTTATGCCATTAAGGAGCATTTATCCATTAAATCATTTGAGCCATTTACCGATAAGCGCGCCGATGAATACATCGACCTGACCGACAAAGGCAGCGTGAATAAAGGTGTGATAGTGGGCAAAGAGCGCAAACTCAAACTAGCCAAAATCAGGGCTAAAGCAATTCGCATTAAACAGAAACAAGCCCTTGCGAAGGGTAGCGAATAATTAAACGTGTACTAAAAACTTAATATCAGATAGTATGAAATTAACAATCAAAAACTACAAGGAAGCCACCAAAAATATTGACTTCAAAAAATTGCCGGAAGCAGCACAGGAAGCACATAAAGAGTTCGATTCATTTGCTGATTTCTACAATGAGGATAAGGACATTAAAGAGATGCTTGATAATCATTTAAAAATCATTGAACCATACCTAAAGGGTTCAGAAAAAAAAAGTCCTGCACCTAAGAAAGCACCAGCGAAGAAGAAGACTCCTTCGTTACAAAAATCGACAAAAAATGTGACGAAAAAAGCTGCACCAAAGCGAACTTCAACAAAGAAAACGGCAGCTCCACGAAAGGCACAACGAAAACCCATCGAGGTTGATTTGATGCCATTGGAGATTAAGGTAATCAGGCGTTATCTGAACTTTCATAATAAGAAAGTATCCGAACGTCAGGTTTCGCTATTGTATAAGGTAATTCAAAAGGCAGCCACAGAAAAGACCATTCGCAAAACAAGCAAGTACGCCTCTGAAATTAAAAGTATTAGCAATGATTTGATTAAGACTTACAAGGATATGAATGGTACTTGCAAGTTTGAGGTTCCGGATTCGTTATACACGAAGCTGAAAAAAATAGTGGATGATTATGGCGTTACTCCGGCAGTTGCATTGATTAAAAGGTTCATTAATCTGTATGGTAATATCACCAAAGCAAAAGCTCAACGCTTGCTTACCACGGTTACCAACTCATTAAAAAACGGTAAGGTTGACAAGTCTGATAAGGAATTTGAACAGGTGAAAAACGTTCAAAAGCATTTGCATGATTATCTGGAGAGCGACAAACTGCTTGTTACCAATGTTCAGCTTAAAGGATTACAGGGAATTGCCGGATTGGGAAAGTAAATGCCACTACTTCAATGCCCAAAAGTAGTGGCTTTCAAAACAGGGCATTTAATCCCGGCACCACAAGAACCGCAGTCATCGCATCCGACCAGGTTGTATTGGCAAACGACCTTGCCAAGATGAATTTTAAGACCATCTCAATCAAGGGAAAGTTCGGCAAACTATTAGGTAAGCTGTATATCCCATTCTATATAATGATTTACGGCTCACGCTTTCATGGTAAAAGTACAGTTGCTCTGATGCTTGCCGATGAATTGGTAAAGCAACATGGTTATAAAGTCCTGTATGTAGCCAATGAAGAAGGTGCAAAAGGAACAATGCAGGAGAAAGTGGTAAGGCTTGGAATTAACAGCCCAATAGGAATCATCGAAGATTACAATCCAAAATTGTTTAGGGATTACGATGTAGTATTTATCGACAGTACCCAAACGACCGATATTTCTCACGAGGAATTTAAAGAGCTGAAGAAACAGTTTCCGAACACCTCATTTGTAATCATCAATCAGGCAAACCGAGACGGAAGCTCCAAAGGCGGAACAAAGTGGGAACATATAGTGGATGCCATTATGCACATCGAAAACCAAAGTGCCACAATGGAGAAAAACCGCTTTCCGGAGGGTAGTACAGAAACCATTAAAATCTTTTAGCATGGAAGAAATGACAATTAAATTCTATTGGCTGATAATTGGAGCTTTCAGTTCGCTTATCGTTGGTGTAGTTTCTTTCATCATCCGCAATGCCATTTCAAAGAACGCCACAAAAGAAACGGTGGATGCTAAAACCGATTTATTGGAAAAGGATATTCAGCACTTGACTAAGGAGCTTGCTTCATGCGAAAACAAATTTACGGTACTGCATAAACGAATATCTGATTTAAGGGACAGCTCCAAGGAAATTTATGTGAGCAAAGAACTATTTCACCAAACCATTAAGCAGCTTAATGAAAAGCTCGATACCATTTTAAAATTTGTAGAACGATGACAGGCAATGCCTGAGATAATTATAAACCGATGAAGCTATTTAAAAAATTAGCAGGAAATGCAACGGCAGAAACCTTAAAAGAGGGAACGAAGCTCATAGATGAAATATTCACCACTCAGGAAGAAAAGCTCCAGGGGAAAATGGAACTCTTTAAGATGGCAGTAGCTGATAGGAGTTCGGCCAGGGAGATGTATCAAAAAGACAGTTGGCTTCAAAAAGCCTTTGCAATTTTCTTCTTGCTTGCTTGGTGTGCATTGACTTTCGTAATGCTGCACTACTTCATTTTCGATACTATTCAGCTTGATGATTGGCAAATCGCTTTTGTAAGCAGTATCAACGGTGGAATATCCACCAAACTAAGCACCATTATTGACTTTCTTTTCGGTGGTGCAATTTCAGAAGTAAACAATGTCAAACTTAAAAACAGACGTAAACAATGAAAACATTTGATGAATTGTTTGATGGCGTAATCAAACACGAAGGCTATTATGCCAACGTAGAGGGCGACCGAGGTGGGGAAACCTATATGGGTGTTGCCCGGAATTTGCATCCCAATTGGGACGGATGGCAGCTTATTGATGAATACAAACAAGCATTTGGGGAAATAAAGTGGAATACAAAGCTAGATATTCCAAGATTAACGGAATTGGTTAAGGATTTCTACAAGCATAACTTCTACGATAAATATAAAATAGGCTATATTGTTTCTGCTCCTTTGCAGGAAATCATTTTTGATTGGTGCGTAAATAGTGGTTACTGGGGTAGTTGTGGTGTTCAAAAAGTATTGAACCGTTTTTTTGATTACGACCTGAAACTGGATGGGATTATAGGTAAGAATACAATTAAAGCCATTAATTCTTGTCCTCCGGAATTGTTATTTAAAGCTATTAAATCTGCTAGGATTCATTATTATAATACAATTGCTCAAAAAGGCCAAAATCATAGGTTTTTGAAAGGGTGGTTGAGAAGGATTGATGCAATTGTATATTAAAAAGTAACTAACAATAGGGGACTGAAACAATATAATATTAATTTCGTAGGTAATTGATGTTATTTGTAACCTTAATTCAGAAAATATTTTAAAATGAGATATATTTCAATTTTAATCTTTACTCTAGTATTTGCAAACACCATCAACTCTCAGAACTATATTTATTTTGGAGATAACCAATATGAAGCTACAGAAACATGGAGTTTCCAAGATAATATGGGTACAATGACCAAATATTACCCTAAAATAACCATCGCTAAAAAAAATAATGGAGGTTATTTTATGATGTCAATTTCAGCTTCTTTTAAATCTACTTACTTAACAGGTACAACTATAATTTTTCTTAATAATGGGAAAACCATAAAGTGCTTTGATAAAGGGATAAGAGATCATCTGAACGAAAGAAGTATCGCATTATATTCTTTGACCAATAGCGAAATAGAACTTTTAAAATCTGCAAGGATTACCCAAATAAGATACGCAATTAAAGGTGGAGGAATTGGTGGAGAAACCAAATCTTACACTGCTGCAAACAAGAAGCAAATTACATTTGGCGGAGGAAGTAAAACATATGAAACTGAAAAGGCTGTAACGGAGCTATTCAAAAAATAACTATTATGAAGAAATGTGTTATTTTTCTAACCTTTTTATTATTTCAACTTAGCACTTATTCTCAAGGTGTTGATTTGGGAGATAAGTTTAGCTCTGTAGCTTCAAAGTTTAAGCTTATTGGAATCACTTCAAAGGATAATTCAAAGATTTATCGCTATACAGATATCTTTCCAACAACAGTATTCTCTTATAAGGTAGATAAGTTTGAAATTAAAGTATTAAACGACAAAATTGTAAGCTTACATTTTGTATTAATTCCTGTTGATAATAGTAATGATGTTCCTCTAAGCTTGGTAAAAAATATTGAACAAAAAAGTAAACGTCAAGCAATTAAAAAAGGGGACAAATACTTCTTTGATGATATAAGCAGTAAGACCATAGTATTTAGAAAAGACATGCCTGAATATGGAGGAGATAAAATTCATATTGCAGTCATTTCAACAGACTATTTAAGTAGATAAAGAAGTGATAGCTTATCTAGCTATCAGAGCTTCTTCAAATGTAAGCATTGAAATCTGAATTTATACTCATGTATGATTAGTTATCCAATAATTTCTCTTCCAAATTCTATTACAAGTGATATTACAGCAGAATCATATGTCAAAGAAATAATTGGAGATAAACCACAAGAACCAAGCAAGCCTACAAAACAGAAAACACATGAAGGATGCTTGACCGGCTTTGCCTTTTTTGCAATCGCTGCTGTTGTTGCCTCTGGTGCAATTCCTCTGGGTACTTCTTTACCAGTTGGTCTTGGAATAACTGTGGTATTATGGATTATGTATAGTGCAATGGGTCAAAGTGAGTATAGCAAGAATCTAAGAAAATATGAAAATGATTATTCAGCATATGAAAATGAGTTGAGAAACTATAGTTATGCAAAAATAGAAGCTAAGAAGCATTTAGATAACCTTATAAAAAAAAGAGATAGAAGTTGGAGATTTCAACTAATACAAAAGAAATTAAAGGAAAATCATTTTAATCTTTCATCTGGTTACGGTAAAAAGGGAGCGAGTGAAGATTATTTTATCGACTATGTAAAGCGATTTTTTCAGTGTAAGGCATATCAGAATTCCCCTGTAAAATGCAATAGTATTGGCGCAACATTTTACCCTGATGTTATCTTGTTTTTCGAAAAATACAATCTTGCTATCGCAGTTGAAATCGATGAACCATATAAGCTAAAAGATAGAGAACCAATTCATTATTATAATCTAGAAAATGACATTCCTGTCTTTGTTGATGATGAGATATTTACGAGAAATATTAATAGTGTATTTACATCACGAACAAAAGAAATCACAAATAATGGTTTTATTTTAGTGCGTTTTGCCGAAAAGCAGATTGTTGATGAACCGCTAGCTTGTTGTAAGTATATCCGTGATTCTATTGTGCGATATACAGGTATAGATATTCGAAGTAAAAATGAGTTTACAATTGACGACTTAACTACCATAAATACCTGGACATATCAAGAGGCTAAAGAAATGAGTAGAGATAGATACAGAGAAAGTTATCTCAGTAGAATACATCTTTAGATAAACTATAATTCCTTTGTCATAAACTTCACCAAAAAAATATTAGTTTTTTCATTCCGAAGACGAAATCTTGGTTCATAACAAATAAAAGAATATAAAAGTTATCAACAGATTTTCTGAGATTTTTTAGCTGTTTTGTTTATCCCGTTGTATGGCAAATTGTATTCCCTCCCGACATCATCAGAATATCGTATGTAATTGATATAAAAATAGATGCAGTTATTGAAAAATAATATTCACGGTTGATTGTATGAGTAGTGGCAGATTGCGTGGCAGTTTCCTGTCAAACCGCTACGCAGTTTGAGCGTGCTACAAGCTTTGATATTTAGCACATTGCCTGCCATTACTTATACAAAATGTTAGCAGCTGGGCTTTGTTGCCACAACCAATTATAATATAATATTATGACCTGTATCATCATCAGTATTACCTAAATCTTCCCCTCGAAAATTATACTCAGTTATATGTTTCCCTCTTCTATCTAACAATTCGAAGGTTCCGTGTCTAAAATCAATAGAAAGATATACTGATTGATTTAGTGATTTAAAGATTTTTCGTTTTTTGTCTGCAGTAGAATTTTTGGCACTAAGTCGCTTTTTATGAATCCAACCATTCATTTCGGCTATATCAGTTCCTACTTTTAGATATAAAGACATCTTTGTGTTTTCATCTGCAGCTTCTAGTTTATTATCGTAATTAAAATCATTAAGATATTGTTCAATTTTTTCAGTATATCTAAGAGGTTCGGTTTTAGGATTCCATCTGCCATTTAGTTCCGAGTTTTCAAATTGTTTTTTATTTAAAAAAGACTGATGTACATCAAAATGAGTGCTACAACTTATATTTAATACAACTTCCGAATTAGTAATTTCTTTTTCAGTTTCATCGAGATATTTGTTGACAACATCAAATTGATTGCAATCAAAGGAATTGTCTGTTCTGAAACTTATAAGTGGCATATCATTATTTAGGCTATACTTGAAGAATAATGAGTCTTCGCCTTTATACTCAACATATTGAATAAGTTCTTCAATTTCATTTACTTCATTAGATGAAATTTTAGACATCTGGTTAGCAATGATACTTCTTAATCGCTGTTTGTATAGATTACTATTTGGGAGAGAATCCATAAATGAAATAAACGAGAATGATTGCCCTAATTCTTTTGTTTTAAAATCATCAGGCATAACCATTTTTTCAAAAGAAAAAGTTCTGAGTCTTTGGCAAACATTAACGAAGTCTTTAATTACAGATTCTTTATCTTGAATAACCTTTGCTGGTAAATATGACAAGTCATTGATATATAGTTGCATCATATTTTACCTTAATAACTCATTCAACATGTTATCCCACTCATCAAAAAAATCAGTTGGCCATCTTTCAACACTACCATCTTCTTCTATTGCAAATGAAATCTTAGAATCACCACTTTTAGATTTGCTACTTGTAAAATAATGTATTTGAGTTTTATTACTTGATAACTCTTGTTTTTTGGTAGCAACTCTAATCCCATTTAAGAGGTGGTCACTATGGGTTTCAATAATTACTTGCATTCCACTTTCAGCAGCTAAAGCCAATAGTCTCCCCATCCTTGATTGCCCTTTAGGATGTAGGTGAGCCTCTGGATTTTCGACAATTAATAATGAGTCTTTCTTACCTGTTAGGACAGCTAGAATAACTGGTAAAGCATAAGAGAAACCGAAACCAATATTCATTGGGTTGAATGATTTAGTAGGTTGGTCTTTGAAAGTATATTTTAAATCAATTTTTGACGAATCACTTCCATCAATAGCAACTTTTGTATCAGGGTAAATTATTTCGCTAACCCAAGCAGAAAGTTGGTCATAAACTTTATTACTAACATGTTTTAAAATCACCTTATTTAATTGAACTACTTCAAGATTATTTACAGCTTCTAAAATTCTACTTGCTGAGTATTCACCACTATATCCAATTGGACTGTGGGGTCTGTTTACAGATAATCTATCATAACTAACTCTTGGGCCTATTCGTTCAGCATTTAAATACTGGAAACTTTCAGAAAACAGAACACTTGAAAAAACGTCTCCTTCTTTTTCTTTATAAGTAAAAGGTAAAGAATTAGACTTCCCTTCTGCAATTACTGACCATGTTGCTTTATTATTTTTATCATCAACCAAGGTAAAAGAAACTTCTTTGCTTTCTGCATTAGTACACAACATATCATTAGGACTAATTAAGTTTACAAGCTCTTTATCCTCAATAACAAGTTTGTTATTGTTTTGCAAATCGCCTCTATCGTAACTTTGCCTTAAAGTAATTAAGGCTTGTACAACAGATGACTTTCCCATTCCGTTTATACCAGTTAATAATGTTAATGGGAAAAGCTCAATGAATTCATCCTTGAACCTTTTGAATTGGAATAAATTTATATCAGTTAGCATTAGTAAAATTGTTTAATATATTTCGAACTGCAAAAAATCTAATCTCTACAGCTTTTCTACTTGATGTACTTGATGAAAAAGATTTGTGAAAATCAATATCTTGTAATAAAATTACAAAATCATTAAATATTTCATTTTTACGATTTAGTAAATCGTCTACTTTTTCTTTAGGTAAAAGAGCTAAATTAACTACCCATGATTCAAATAATGCAATATTTATCCGAGAACCTTGCTTTTCTCCATTCATATTTAATACGTAAAAAGCTTTTTCCTCAAATATTTGCATGCATGCATTTAATGCGTAATTAAAACTATCTTCAATACTATTAAGTTCCTGATGACTAATTTCATATATACTTTCCATTGCATAGTCCAAAAACCTCTCCATAGGAGGAATATATCTGTCTAAAAATTTATAAAAGGCAAAAAAGCGTAGAACAACCTCTTTATCTCTCATTCTATTAGAGGAAATCTTATTATTAGTAACCGTCAAGAACTCACTTGAGATAGCTAAATTATCTATAAAATCCGAAGGTAATCCTCTATAATAGGCATTTCTAATTTCTTGTCGACTTAATGAGCTTCCTCCTGTATTTATTCGTTGAAATATATTTAATTTTACCTTATCGGGAGTTCCAGGATTAATTACGTATGCTTGAATTAAAGATTCTTCAATCATTCTTCTATATTGGAATGATAACTCAGAAAACCTTAACCCCTCCAAATCCTTTAAATACTCTAATTCCTTTAAAGCAAATTTTTCTTCTTCAATAAATGAGTATAAAGTTGATAACCTATGTAGCCCATCAATAATTTTCCAAGGCCTTTCACTTCCGTCAAAATAGAAAATAGGCAGAGGAATCCTCATTAATAAAGATTCGATTAATCTACTTTTCTGAATGTAAGACCAAGTACTACTATTACGTTGATAATCTATACCATGCCACAATTCAAGTTCTTTGAAAGAAATCATTTGCATTAAATGATGTATTGTGAAATTTTGTTGTCGAATATCTACATCACTAGGGTCGTATGGTAGCTGATTCTCTATGTTGTCAAATATTTCCATATTACCACCCATATTTAAATTCTTTGAAACTTTGAATCATTTAACTTCTCCTCCAAAAGCAATATTGCCTGTTTGGCAAGTTCTTCTTCCTTTAATATTTCAAATAATTGGTCAGCTAGCCAAAGTGAAATCAATTCATTTTTATCGTAATTATACAACTCAGCCAATTGAAGAATGAACTCCCTTTTTATGTTTTTTTCTCCACGTTCCATTTTACTCATGTAGGCAGTATCTACTTCTAAAGAAGCAGCAACTTGTCGAAGTAATAAACCTTTTTCTTCCCTTAGTTTTCTTAATGTCTGTCCTATTTCCATCTTTTATCAAATTGACTTGTCGGATTCGGTCAAATATACTAAAAGTTTATGAATAATTTTTGGGTAAATATTCTGTGGACGATGGTTTCTCTTTGCCTTGCTGCTAACGTGTTGTGGTATGAGGTCGTGGCGAAATGACGAGAGAAAATTTGTCCAACTACTACCCAAGCCCGCCCGAATGTATCCGCACTACTAAGCTCGTCTTCTATTAGATATTTGAAGAGGATATATTTGGTGCATGAAAAACTCAAGAAGACATACAGCCAAAGAGATGTTTGCTCATTACGAAGCATGGCAACAAGGTGATGCTCCACAAAAACAATATTGTAAAGAACATGGATTAGCTTATTCCACATTTCAGGCGTGGGGTAAAAGGCTCAAAGAAAGTAAATCTCAAGTTAAATCTGATTCGGGTTTTATTCCGGTAAATATAAAGTCAGTTCCAGAATCTGAAGAAAAAGAAGCGGTAAACCAGCTGTGCTTATTATTTCCCAACGGTATCCAGTTGCAGTGTCCGGAAACTGTTAGTCCTGATTTTTTGAAAAAACTGATAAGCCTATAAACTATGTTCGCACTATCAACAGAAAACACATTTCACCTTTACAGCCAGCCCACTGATATGCGCAAAAGCTTTGATGCATTGTCGGGACTGATTCGCAACCATCTGGACAGCAACCCCCAGAATGGAGACGTTTTTATCTTCATCAATAAGTGTCGAGATAAGATTAAGTTGCTGCATTGGCAGGGTTCCGGGTTCTTACTTTATTACAAGCGCCTGGAGAAAGGAACATTTGAGCTTCCCAGATATGACACTTCAGTGGGAAGTATTACTCTGAGCTATGCCCAAATTGTAATGATAGTAGACGGATTATCTATTAAAAACCTACAACAAAGAAAGCGATATCTGCCTCCCGAAACACCTGTAAAATAAGGTATTCCAACAAAAATATTTATCAACTCCAAACCTTAATTTTGTTGATAACAACGGTTGGTTTTTCTTTGGTAAATGCCCGTGTTTGCGTAGTTTCGAAATATGTCAAAGGAACTGGGAAACAAGGCTTCCGAGCTGGAAAAAGAAAATCAAAAGCTGAAAGGGCTCATCAACTCCATGGAGTCGGCGATGGGACAGATGCAATCCAGAATGGAGAAAATGCAGTTCCAGATTGATCAAATGAACCGCTTGCTTTATGGAACAAAACGTGAACGTTTCGTTCACGATGCTGATGACAAGCAGCTTTCTTTACCTTTTGACGTGCCCGAGGAGGCAGCACCTGAAAAAGAACAGCAGACAATAAACTATGTGCGTACAAAAGAAAAGAGGCAGCATCCCGGGCGCTTACCTTTGCCATCACACTTACCGGTAGAAGAAATTATATTGGAACCGAAGGAGGACACTTTCGGGATGAAATGCATCGGAAAAGAAGTGACCGACCAACTGGAACTGGTTCCGGCGAAGCTGTTCATCAAGCGTTATATCCGTCCCAAATACATCAAGTCAATAGACGATAACAATGTCGATTACAAAGGCGTAATGGCGGAACTCCCTGTTTTTCCAATCGAAAAAGGTATCGCCGGTCCCGGTCTACTATCTCAGGTCATCGTCGACAAGTTTGTGGATCACTTGCCTGTTTACCGTCAAATAGAGCGTTTCAAAAGGGAGAACATAAAACTTTCTTCATCTACACTCAACGGTTGGCAGGAAAGCATCAGCAATTTACTTGAACCACTATACGATGTTTTAAAGCACAGGGTACTCGCGCAAGGTTATATACAGGCCGATGAAACCCCAATTCCCGTTCTGGATAAACAGAAGAAAGGGAAAACGCACCGGGGATATTATTGGATTTATCACAGCCCTTTAGAAAAAATGGTGTTCTTCGATTATAACACCGGAAGATCCAGGGAAGGCCCGAAAAAACTTCTTGGAAACTTCAAAGGCTATCTTCAGACCGATGGCTACCAAGTATATGATCTGATTGCAGCAAAGAATCCGGATATAACCCTGGTCAATTGCATGGCCCACGCACGCCGATATTTTGAGAAAGCCTTGCCATATGATCAAAAACAAGCAGAATATGCCATGGGAATGTTCCAAAAACTCTATGCCGTGGAGCGAAAAGCCCGGGAACAGAACATGCCTCCCAAGGAACGTCACGCTCTGAGGCTTGATGAATCGTTGCCATTGATAAACGAACTGGGGAAATGGATGGTGGAAACCTATAAATCTACCAATCCCAAATCTCCGTTGGGCACGGCCACCGCATATTGCATTGAACGTTGGAATAATTTATTGGCTTATCTTAACGATGGCAATTTGGAAATAGATAATAACCTTGCCGAAAATGCTATTCGCCCAATCACACTCGGCAGGAAGAATTATCTGTTCGCTGGATCTAACCGAGGTGCAGAACGGGCAGCTATGTTCTATTCGTTCTTTGCTACATGTAAAAAGAACAATGTAAACCCCTTTGAATGGCTGAAAAAGGTGCTTGAAATAATCCCTACCTATAAGGTGAACAAACTTGCAGATCTTTTACCTCAGAATTTAAAACTATAGCTCCCAAGCGCTAAACAAATATCACACATCTTCGTCAAAAAACTATGACCTACTTAGCAGTGGGGATACGGTAAAAATATCAGGAAATATGAATGCGCTCAATGGCGATGGGTATGTCTTCATTGGCAAGACACGTAAATCTATCAAGGTACTACGATGGCAAAGGGAAGGATTTGTTCTTTATAACAAAAAGCTGGAATTAGGATGTTATACGCTACCACAACAACTAAGAAAAGGTGCTTTTATTGAGCTTGAACATGATATTTTAGACAAAATGGTTAATGCCATAAAACACAAAAGCAGCTCTAACGAATTACGGATAAAAGCCCAGTTAACTCTTTGATATAGAGAGATTAAAGATGGAAGATAGTATGATTTTCTTATGGTAAAACCGCACTATTTTTGTATCTTTATGTCATGACAGACAAGGAGTTAGTGGCTTTTTTTAAGGAGCAAAATGCAAAGTTAATGAGTACCGTAGAAGAACTTACTAAAGAGTTGACTGCGTTAAAAGCAGCGATTCTGGAGAAGGATAAAGGTGCTGAAAAGCTGAAGCGCTTTGCACAGATTAACCTTCCTAAAAATACCGAAAAACGCAAGAATACAACATCTGTACCTGCGAATACACCTAAGGCTCCTACTCCCAAACAAAGAGGTAATAATGGAGCCAAAAGAAAAGTATATGATAATATCGAAGAGCTTGTAGAAGATGTTATGCCTTCCGATGCTAGCTTTGACGAAAAGGCTGCCGTTTACCTGTTTTATCGCGATGTGATAAGGTATGAGTATATTCCACCCCGTCTTATCAAACATATTTACCACTGTAAAAAAATATAGAATGGGCGATGATTTTTTCGAAGGCAAAGCCCCTATGACACCTTTCATGAATTCTAATTTTGACAGTTCATTGCTGGCACACCTGATTCAACAAAGATATGTGTACGGCTTACCAGTTGAACGCATCATGAAATACCTAAATGAGATGGGCATTGACATTCCAAAGGCAACCACTCATGGATTAATTGAAAAATCAGCAGGGTTACTTGATAGATTAATGGCAGTACTCAAAAATGCTATTTTAGCTGATTCCTACATTCATTTTGATGAAACCTACCACACTATATTAGGTGGTGATAAAGGAAGTCGCAAGGGTTATTTTTGGAGTGCTTTTTCTCACCAAAACAATTTAATACAGTTCATTTATGAAAGTGGTTCACGAAGTAAGACGGTCTTCACTAATTATCTACCGAAGGATTATAAAGGTGTTGTACAGACTGATGGATATAGTTCATACAAAGTTTTAGAAGGATGGGATTATCCCAAAGCAATACGCTTAGGTTGTGTTCAACATTGCAAAAGAAAATTTATAGAGATCGGGGAACAACCCGAAGCTCTCGAAGTTATTAACCTATACAATCAATTTTATAGTATCCGAAAGAAAAAACCAAAAGAAAAAAGGAAAGAAGCTTCGCTAAAAGTATATATGAAGTTAGAAAAGAAACTCAGGGATATAGAAAAAGATCCTGAGATATTGCCGAACCACATATTAGCTAAAGCTACAGCTTACTGTCTGAATGAATTAGAGTCCATTTACAACATTATCATATCTACCGAATACGATCTGGACAATAATATAATTGAACGACCTATGCGCTATATCAGCATTAGTCGTCGTAATTCGCTTTTTTGTGGTTCTAATGCTGGTGCCAGTAGAACTGCTATTCTTTATTCTCTAGCTATTTCATGCAGATTGAATAATATAAATACATTTTCCTATTTCAAGGATGTAATGCAGCGTTTGGCAGAAAGTCCAAAGATGACAAGTGAACAAATCCGAAACCTACTTCCAGATAGATGGGCTGAATAAAAGTAAAAAACGCCCCATCAAATTAATAAATCTGATGGGGCATTTTTTTGAAGGGGGGGGTATGCGGAGACGGTTACTGTGATTCAGAAAATTGGTATAAAATCGGACTTTATTGTGATACAACGCAGAGAGATGATTTGTTGTCAAAAACAGCATTGAACCTAAACAAATATCGTGATGAAAATATTCCGATTAAAACAATCCAGGATTTTAAAATTTTAGAAAGCAAAAGCCGTAGGATTGTACTTATTGACAACGAAGATGGAGAATTGATTTTTTACATTACCTTGATTAATAATAAGTGGTACTTGACAATTCTTGACAGAGTATCAAGTGATTGTAGTGCGTGATTTTATGAAAGCAAACAATAACATAAAAAAAGACTGGTTAATTTCGTTTGGTATTTCGTTGATTTATATACTACTCGGGATTTTAAGTATTTCTTTTTCAAATGAGCTTGGACTGACTTGGCTAGTAGAAAGTGTTTTTATTCCTGTATTGATTCCAGCTCTAGCGATTGCATTTGGTGATGAAGGTGGAACTTGGTTTTTATTTGCTTTAATACTTGCGATTGAACTACTAGTTTTAAGTTCAATAATGTTTGGATTAATACGATTAATAAGGAAAATTAGAAAAAAAACGCCATACAACAAAGAACTAAGGTAAAAACCAAATAAAAAGGGCATAATTTTTCCTTTTGAATTACCTAATTGTTTTGGGAGGCAAGTTCAAAAAGAAAAATTATAGAGAAACCAAAACAGGCTTAAAATTTGGATCATATTTTAAGCCTGATTTTGCAATCCCCATTGACTGGGCTAACAGTTTGTTAGAGACCGCAATTAAGGCTAATTTTTTTGATTTGCCTTTAGCTACCAGTCTGTCAAAAAGCGCTTTGCATTGTAGGTTTCTGGTACATGCCGTAAAACTGCACATAAACAAGAGCTTACGAATCAAAGGATTCCCTTTTTTCTGCATTAATTTGGTCGTGAAACTATTCCAATGTGATTGTAAATTATTATCAAATTAGATTATTCAGAATTTCATTCAACAAATCTTTCAAAAGAATCTTTTAAAGAATATTCACTACTTTGTTAAAAAAATTATTCCAAGGTTATTAAAATCTTAAATGATTTCTATAATATATGTATCAAAAACGATATATATGTAACATCTGTTGTATCCCTTTAAAATAAAGGTCTACATGTACTATTATTGATAGTAATTGTTACATAGTTACCACACCAAATTCGTTTCATAATTTACATTTGTTAAGAGTTTTTAATACTCAAAAACAAAAAAAAGTGTAAACTCTTTAAAAGTTAGAAATGAGAAATAACAGGTATTTATATTGGATAACATTTATTGCTGTTTTAAGCGGATTAATTTTTGGACTTAACATGGCAGGAATTTCAGGAGCGGTTTCTTTTATACAAGATTATTTTGTTTTAAGTGATGTAAGTTTAGGTGCTGCTGTTGGATCCATAATGATAGGGTGTTTGGTTGGTGCTTTGGCCATCGGTTCTTTGAGTGATAAATATGGCAGAAAGCCAATGATGATACTTGCTGCAGTTCTATTTGTTCTTTCATCATTAGGGTGTTCTCTTGCTGAATCAATAGAACTTTTTATTGCAAGTAGATTTGTTGCAGGTTTAGGGGTTGGTGCTGTTTCAGTTTTAGCTCCTACTTATATATCAGAAATTGCACCGGCTAATATGCGCGGGATGTTAGTTGCTAATAATCAATTTGCAATAGTAATAGGAATTTTATTGGCTTATGTAATAGATTTTGGTTTTGTTGATATAGTTAATGGCTGGAGGTATATGATGGCAGTGCCGGTTGTGTTTGGATTAATTTTCCTTGTATTACTGTTAACATCTTTTCCAGAAAGTCCACGCTGGTTAGCAAAAGAAGGAAGACGTGATGAATCATTGAAAATATTAACCAGACTTGTAGGAAAAGAGAAAGCTCAAGTAGAGTCTGACAATATTAGCAATGCTCTAAGCAAAACAGGAAATAGTAATAAGGTAAAATTTAAAGAATTATTTAAAGGAAAAGTTGCCAAGGTCGTTTTATTAGGAAGTTTGTTAGCGGCATTTCAGCAAATAACTGGAATTAATGCTGTAATTAGTTTTGCACCAACTATTTTTAGTCAAGCCAATGTTGGTGAAGATCAGGCTCTTTTACAATCTGTTTTAGTGGGCATTGTTAATCTTGTCGCTACTATTGTTGCTCTATGGTTAGTCGATAAAAAAGGACGTAAAGTACTTTTGTTATGGGGAACTCTAGGAATGACTATTTCTCTTGCTTATATGGTTTACTCTTTTACTGTTGAATCGGCCGGTAGTTTCGGTATTTTGATATCATTATTAGGCTATATTGCATTTTTTGCAGCTTCATTAGCTCCTGTTATGTGGGTAGTTACTTCAGAAATTTACCCTAATAGAATAAGAGGGCTTGCCATGTCTTTTTCTACAGGAATTAGTTGGGTATGTACATTTTTAACAGTACAGTTTTTTCCTTGGATGCTAAATAATTTAGGAGGTGCATATACTTTTGGCTTCTTTGGAGTTTTTAGTCTTATCGCCTTTATATTTATCTTGATATATATACCTGAAACTAAGGGTAAAACACTTGAGCAGCTAGAAGTAGACCTGGCTTTAAATTAATCTTATTGACAAGAAATTTAAATACAATAAAATGGATAAGAGATTTTATGTAATTGGAATGGGTGAACTTTTATGGGATATGTTACCCGATGGAAAGCAACTGGGAGGAGCACCTGCAAATTTTGCTTACCATGCGCAACACCTGGGAGCCAAAGGAGCCATTTTAAGTGCAGTAGGTAGTGATCCTCTGGGGAATGAGATATGTGAAAATATTGAGAAACTTAATATTGATTCTTTAATATCTAAAGTAGATTATCCTACAGGAACTGTTGCTGTAACACTTAAAGATAATGGTATTCCTACTTACGATATTGTAGAAAATGTTGCGTGGGATATAATTGAACTTTCAGATACTGCAAAAAAGGAATTAAATTTAGTTGATGCCATTTGTTTTGGTTCATTGGCACAACGTAATGAAGTATCCAGAAAGGCCATTGAAGAAGCGATCAATTATACATCAGGAAAATGTCTGAAAGTATTTGATATCAATTTGAGACAGAATTTTTATACCAGGGAAATTATTAATAAGTCGCTTGAACTTTGTAATGTGCTTAAAATTAATGATGAGGAGTTGGTAATTCTTTCCGAAATGTTTGGTTGGGAAGGGTCTGATAATGAAAAATGTCAATTTCTTATGGATCATTACAAATTAGAGATGTTAGCACTTACATGTGGTGAAAAAGGCAGTTACTTATTTACAACTGATGAACATTCATTTTTAGAAACACCAAAAGTTGAAGTAGCTGATACTGTTGGTGCTGGTGATTCTTTTACCGCTGTTATGATTATCGGAAAATTGCAAAATAAACCATTATCCGAAATACATCGTATGGCCGTGAATGTATCTGCTTTTGTGTGTACAAAAAAAGGAGCTACGCCTTCTTATGACTTGGATAAAATTTGCAGTAAGATCAATTGTTAACTATAAAAAAGTATTTTGTTTTCAGATAAGAGTTTGTTTATAAAAGTTTCCATAACTTATTAATAGATGAATGATTAGGAAGACTGATGCAACTAAAAAAAGAAAAATGAAAAAATCTGATGGTTTAATTAATTGGCTTAAGAAACTTTTTGCTGTGTTTCTAATAGCTTTTATTTCGACTCTTGCCATAGCGCAAGAGAAAAATATAACAGGTAACGTAATTGAAGCCGGAACGAAAAATGTGATTCCGGGAGTTACGGTTGTAGAGGTTGGTACAACAAATGGGACAATTACCGATGTAAACGGGAGTTTTTCTTTACGAGTAAAGCAGGGGGCTCAACTTGAATTTTCATTTATTGGTATGGTTACCCAAATAATAAAAGTGAGTGATCAGATGGTTATTGATGTTGAAATGAAAAGTGATTTAGTGGGTTTGGATGAAGTGGTTGTTACTGGATATACTTCGGAAAAAATAGCAGATTTAACTGGAGCTGTTTCAATCGTTGAGGTTGATGAAATCATGAAGCAAGGTGAAAATAACCCTATTAAAGCAATGCAAGGAAGAATCCCTGGTGTTAATATTAGCGGGGATGGTAATCCTAGTGGATCATCAACTGTTAGAATCAGAGGTATTGGTACTTTAAATAATAATGATCCATTGTATGTAATTGATGGTGTGCCTACAAAAGGAGGGATGCATGAATTGAATCCTTCAGATATAAAAAGTATACAGGTACTAAGAGATGCTTCGGCTGCTAGTATTTATGGGTCGAGGGCTGGTAACGGTGTTATTATTATTACCACAAAGAAAGGAAAGCAAGGAAAAACGAGGGTTAATTTTGATATGTTTCAAACATTTTCTCAATATGGTGAGATTATTGACATGCTGAATACAAAACAATTTGGACAGGCTCAATGGCAGGCCATGATAAATAGTGGTGTTGATCCAAATAACAACCAAATTGGATATGTATACGATTACAACTATGATAATAATGGTAATGCAGTTTTAAACGGAATGAAATTGCCTAAATATATTGATGCAAGAGATGGAAGGAATACCATGTTGACCTCAGATACAGATTGGTTTAACGAAATAACCCGTCCTGGATTTGCGCAATCATATAATTTATCAATCAGTAACGGAACTGATAAATCAAATAGCTTCTTTTCATTAGGATATTACGATAATAAAGGAACAGTTAACGAGAGTTACTTTAAACGTTTTTCTTCTCGTATTAATACTAGTACAAAAATATTAGGAGACTTAATTACTATAGGAGAAAACTTGACTATCAATAACACATCTGAGTTACAAACTCCCGGAGGTGTACTTGATTTGGCCATATTATCACTGCCTGTTATGCCTGTAAAAACTGTTGATGGAGACTGGGGAAGCGTAACATCAGGTATGAGAGACAGAGATAATCCTGCCAGAATTCTGGATGCAAATAAAGATAATCCATATAACTACTGGAGATTATTTGGTAATGCTTATATTGATATCCAGCCAATTAAAAACCTGCATATTAAAAGTAGTTTTGGTCTTGATTATTCTAATTTTTATCAACGAGTTCTTACTTATAGCTTTACTGGAAGATTAGGTTCGGACCTTACATCTTCAAAAATGGCACAAAGCCATTCAATGAAATGGAACTGGACTAATACTGCAAATTATGTAGTTCAACTTAGTAAAAACCGGTTTTCTTTTTTAGTGGGTACAGAAATGATTGATAATTCTGATATTAACTTTTCTGCAGAAAGAAGAACGTATGAAGTTGAAGATCCTGATTACATGTGGCCTTCTGCAGGAGTTGGCGAGATGTTCGCAACTGGAGGCTCAACAGGATATACTTTGAACTCTTTATTTGGAAAAATTGATTACGGTTTTGCTGATAAATATCTCGCCTCAGTAACATTGCGCCGTGATGGTTCTTCAAGGTTTGGAAACGCAAACAGATATGCAACGTTTCCTGCTTTTTCTGCCGGATGGCGTATTGATCAGGAAGGTTTTATGGCTGGAACACAGGATGTCATCTCTAACCTGAAGCTTAGAGTTGGTTGGGGACAAACAGGTAATCAGGAAATAGATAATTATGCCAACAGAACATTGATTTATGCTAATTATATTGGAGAAACTGGAGCTGGTGTTAATACCGGGACTGCTTATGATATCACGGGTTCAAATTCAGGCATATTGCCATCAGGTTATTCGCTGACTCAAAGAGCTAATGATGAAATAAAGTGGGAAACAACTACTCAAACAAACATCGGAATTGATTTTGGATTTTATAATCAATCTCTCTATGGTAGTGTTGAAGCATATCTGAAAAATACTGAAGATATCTTAGTAAAGCCTCCATATTTGGGAGCTATTGGTGAAGGTGGAGACCACTGGGTAAATGGTGCTTCTATGGAGAATAAAGGTCTTGAAATATCATTAGGATACAGGAATGAAACATCAAATGGTTTTTCATATGATATTATGGCTAATGTATCCGGATATAGAAATAAAATTACAAAATTACCTGAAAGTGTTGTTAACAGTTATGGAGGTAACGGAACTACAGATAATATTTTAGGCAGACCTTTGAATTCTTTTTATGGATATGTTGCTGATGGATTATTTCAATCACAGGATGAGGTAGATAGCTATGTAGATCAAACAGGAAAAGGACTAGGTCGAATCCGATATAAAAACTTGAATGATGATGAGGTTATTGATGAAAATGACAGAGCATGGATAGGAACTCCACATCCAGATTTTGAATACGGACTTAATTTAGCACTAGGATGGAAAGGTTTTGATTTTACTGCCTTTTTGCAAGGAGTTTATGGCATTGATGTTTATAATTCAGTAAAGAGATTTACAGATTTCTGGGCTGTAGATGAGTTAGGATCAAATAAGGGTACAAGAGTATTAGATGCATGGAGTCCTACAAACACAGGTTCAGATATACCTGCATTATCTTTCAGTGATTTAAACAATGAAAAGCGAACTTCTTCATATTATGTAGAGAATGGTTCTTACTTAAAACTCAGACTTATTCAGCTGGGATATTCATTACCAAAAAAATTATTGTCGAAAGCAAAATTGTCGAAGGCCAGATTGTATGTCAGCGGACAAAATTTGATGACGATAAAAAGTAAAGATTTTACAGGATTGGATCCTGAAAATCCGGCTTTGGCTTATCCAATTTCTACATCTTTTACAGTTGGTATGAACATCTCATTTTAAGAACTAAATCAAAAATCAATAATCATGAAACGAACACATAAATTAATATTCATTTCACTAATTGCTTTAAATCTGGTATCGTGTGATGACTTTTTAGAAGTACCATCATATGGAACACTGACAGAAGACAACCTTACCGGTGCTAAGCAAATAGAGAATGAAGTGATATCTGCTTATGCAGCTATAGGAAATGATGAGATCAACAGACCTTTAAGTTTATGGAACTATAGTAATGTTAGATCTGATGATGCATATAAAGGAGGTAATGACCAGAATGATGGTGATTTTTTACACTTTCTTGAAATATCTTCTCCTTCAATAGGAAATGAAACCTGGTATACAGATGTATTTTGGTACAGAAATTATGTGGCTATTTCCAGAGCTAATTTTGCATTAAGTCTACTCAATAAAATTAGTGAAGAAGATATGTCTAACAAGAAAGTCAGAATAGCAGAAATGCGTTTTTTGCGTGGACATATGCATTTTATTCAAAAAATTATTTTTAATAAAATTCCGTATGTCGATGAGACTATGTCACCTGAAGATATTTCAAGCCTTTCAAATGTGGCTTATACCAATGATGAGTTATGGCAAAAAATAGCTGATGACTTTGAATATGCGTATAATAACTTACCAGAAGAACAGGATGAAGTAGGACGCGCCAATAAATATGCTGCAGCTGCATATCTTGCTAAAATTTATCTATATAAGGCATACAGACAGGATGAGATGAATAATGTGGTTTCAATTGATCAGGATGATTTGCAAAAGGTATTGGATTTAACTGCATATGTGATGACTTCTCCTTATAAACTTGAGAATGATTTTGCTTACAACTTTTTACCAGGAGAATATGAAAATGGTGCAGAATCATTATTTGCAGTTCAATATTCACAAGACGATGGAACAACTTATGGACGATTGAATATGGGGAATGCACTTACCACTCCTACACCAGGTGGTGATTTTAATAAACCAAGTCAGAATCTTGTAAATGCATATAAGACAGCAAATGGTTTACCTATGTTTGATACTTTCAATGATGAGAATTATAGTGAAAGTACAGATAAAGTAGATCCAAGACTTTTTCATACAGTTGCTATAGCTGGAAAACCATATAAATATACAGATATCAATTATGAAGAAAATCAATCTCGTAATCCTGGAATGTATGGTTATTATTCATCGTTAAAGGAGAATGTAGATCCCGCAAGTGAATATTATGTAAAAACTGGTCCATGGTATGCCAACTCTAAAAATAATATTGTAATTCGTTATGCAGATGTGTTATTGATGAGAGCCGAAGCGTTGATTGAAATGGGAGATTTCACTGCTGCACTACCTTTAATAAACCAGGTTAGAACAAGAGCTAAAGTAAGTACTTCATTAATCAGTTTTGCAACTAATCTGGACATTCAAACTTATCAGGATGGTGTTAACTGCAACTGGACTCAAGACTATGCCCGACAAGCTTTAAGATGGGAGCGTCGTCTTGAACTGGCTATGGAAGGCAGTAGATTCTTTGATCTGGTTCGTTGGGGTATTGCTGATGAAGTAATGAATGCATATTATTTAGGAGAAGCTACTGACCATACTTATTATCAAGGAGCTGAATTTGAAAAAAACAAGAATGAGTATGTTCCTGTTCCTATTCAGCAAATTAATTTTAGTAAAGGTAGTTATGAGCAAAATTATGGATTTTAATTATGAAGAATGTTATGAAGACCAATATTTATAAATTTATCATTATCCTGTTATCAGTGGCTTTGTTTTCTTGCGAAGAGGATGCCAAAGAAAGCCTTGATTTTTCAGGAGACACAAGTATTCATTCATTTGTTGTGAATGGAGTAGAGGGTACAATAAATGAAGAGAACTCTACTATTTCTGTAATTCTTCCTTCGGGATCTGATCTTACGGGATTATCCCCGGAAATAACTATTGCAAATGGTGCAGAAATAACACCTGGTAGCGGTGAGTCAATTGATTTTGCAGATGCAAATGGTAATTTATTGGATGTAACATATACTGTAACAAATACAGATTTATATCAAAAGTATACAGTAAATGTGGATGTTGCAAGGGCTAAGATTTCAAGTTTTAAAATAGGATCTGCAGAAGCTACAATTGATGAGCAAAATAAAACAATTGTTATCTATTTGCCTGAAGGTACTGATGTTTCTACCTTAATTCCAATTATAGAATATACAGATGGTGCTACAATAACACCTGAAGCAGGTGCTGTAGTTGATTTTACCAATCCAGTAACTTACTCACTAGATTATATTGGTTCTGTATTCAATTATGAAGTTACAGTTATTTTAGGCGATGAACCTGCTCCAATTCTTGTACTTTACAATGGAGAGGATGTATCTCCAACATGGGAATCTATTGCAAGTTCAGTCAACAATGGAACAGTAAATCCTGTAACCGATGGTATTAATTCAACACCTACATGTGTTTCACTGCTTCGTACAAATACAGGTACTGATGACGGCGGAAGACCATGGACAAGTGGTGCGTTATGGAATGCGAATCAAGTAAATGTTGATCCAGCCATCTATGGAAGTATAACAGTTATGGTATTGAAAGATGTAGCAGGAGATGTTCAGCTTGAAATACAGCAAGCCGGCGAACTTAACAAGGATTGGTTGCATGCTGAATATTCAGCTGATCATGTGGGCGAATGGCAAGAGCTAACATTTGCAATCCCAGAGGCTCGTACTGCTGTGATAAATAATATTCTTGTGATGCCACATACTCCTGAGACAGGTTTTGAAACACAGACAATGTATTGGGATGAAGTAAAAGCACATCCAATAGAGTAAAAATTGAAATATGCGGATGGGAATATCCCGTCCGCTAATTAAAATACAAGTTATGAAGATTCTACCACTATTATTATTGCAGATAATTCTATTCTTAAGTTCAAGTTGTTCTAAAGATGAGGAAAATGATAAAAAGGAGGTTCCAATAGTTGTAGACACAACAACAACATGTAGGTCAGTTGTTGAGAGTGGTGGGTACTCAACGTTTTACAAACCTCAGAGTGGTTATGTGGGAGATCCAATGCCATATTTTAATCAGGATGATAACAAATATTATTTGTATTATTTACAAGATTGGAGAAATGGATCAACAACAGAACATCCCATCTATTGTACCACAACAGTCGATTATAGCACATTTACTGGTTTTAATGAGGCAATACCTACAGAAACAGCCGATTCACAGGAAGCGTATTTGGGAACAGGAAGTTTTATAAAGAATTCAGAGGGGAAGTTATATGGTTTTTATACCGGCCACAATGGTAGTTTATATCCAGCTGAAAAAGTAATGCTGGCCACTTCAACTGATATGAAGACCTTTACAAAGGTTCCTTCATTTACTTTTGAAGCTCCTGATGGATATGATAAAAATAATTTTCGTGATCCATGCGTGTATTATGATCCAACAAGATCTGCCTATGTAATGTTGGTCACCTCCATAAAGGATGGTAAAGCTGTATTAGTCCGATATTCTTCATCAGATCTTGAAAATTGGGATTTAATTTCACCACTTACTGATTTTAATTCTGATGCTGAAATTCTGGAGTGTCCCGATATTTTTAAAATGGGTGATAAATGGTATTTGGTATTCTCACGAATTAACAGGGATGAACACAGAAAAACATTTTACAGAGTATCAGATAGTCCTGATGGCCCTTGGGTACTTTGTGAAGATGCAAGCGGTCACCATGAAACTTTTGACGGACTGTATTTATATGCTGGAAAAACGACCTCAAATGGTACTGATCGTTATATCTCAGGATGGTGTTCAACCGGACAAACTGTAAATGGTAATAATGAACTGGATTGGGCAGGAAGCTTGATAACCCATAAACTGGTTCAGCAACCAAGTGGAAAGTTATATCCTATGATTCCTGATGCGGTGGATAATAAATTTAACACGCTAACTCCATTTTCAATGTTAAAGTCGCAGGGAGATGTAACAGGTGATGAAGGTTCGTATGTTCTCAATTATCAGAATGAAAGATCGTATGCTTTATTTAATAGAAATACTGTTCCTGTAAAGATTGAATTAACCATTGATGCATCACAATCTTCAGGTTTTGGATTTTCTTTTGGTGCATGTGATGATTTATCTGAAGTGTATTCTGTGGCTTTTGATTTGACATCTACTAACAGATGGTCAATGCCATGTCTGTTTCTAAATAAAGAGTCAAATTATTCAACAGGATCCTATACAACCGAATTAAATTTTACTCCCCTTATTGTTCCGAATGATAAGGTTTTCGATATAACGATAGTTATTGAAAAGTCTGTTTGTGTGGTTTATGTTAATGATAACGTAGCCTTTACCAACCGTATTTACAAGATGGATAAGAATCCATGGACCATTTTTGTAGATGATGGTACAATAGATGTTTCAAATCTCTCTGTATATGAAATTGGAGATTAGCTTTGAGTAAATAAAAACAAATTAGCTAGCTGATATCAATATTTATGTTAAATCTTTAAAAATAAAAAAATGAAAAATCTAATATTTACCCTTGTATTCATTGTTTTAAGTATTGTTGTCAATGCACAACCATATAATGTTACTATTTCAATAGATATGACATCATATGCAGGTTCAGATTATGATGCCGTAGTAATTGGAGGAGGTATTAATTCATGGAGTGGAGCACTTTCATTAACAAATGAGCCTGGAACAAATATTTGGTCTACTACAGTTCAAAAAGAAGGCTGGATTGATTACCGTTTTGAAGTTACAGGAGGAGTAGTAGGTTGGAATTGTGAATTTCGTGATGAATCTACCGGAACTGAAGTGAAGGGAACAGGATCGTGTTTTACAAATCCATGGGATGGTACACAAACAAACGTTCATTGGTTTGAAGTTACAGAAGATGTAGTGTTACCAACTATTAGCTGGGAGTCATGCGAATGTATTAGTTGTACCCCAACTAGTGCTAAATCAATGGAAATGGATAATGCTGAAATTTTTGTTAATCCCTCAAATGTGTTAGTAGTAAAAGGATTAGAACCAGGAGCTGTAACTGTGAGCATCTATGATATCCAGGGTAACCTGAAATTAATTAAGACTATTGAGAGTGCAGGTAGTGAATTAACCATGGATGACTCTCAATCTTTATGTAGTGGATTATATATTATTAAAGTAGAAACTGAAAATAGTAATGTAGTTAAGAAAATAGTGATACACTAGAGAGTAGTAAGAGTATAATGTATTATCCTATAGTCTTTATAGTTAATGAAGTTTTAGTTTAGTTTTTTGATACAAGTCCCTTTAAATCTATTTAATAGCCTGAATTCATATCACATTTTTGAATTCAGGTTATATAGATAGTGTTGTTTTAAATAGTTCGTTAAGCTTTAGTAATGTATACGAATCATGAGTTAAAAAAAGTATAAAACAGAGACTCAAAGACACAGAGTTTATTTTGTGTTTTTCATATATATAAATTGTATGATATTGAATAAGAGAAGTTTTTAAACACCATTATTATGGAATTACAAAGAGTTCACAGAGGTAAATCCTTGCAGATTTAATGAATTCCAATTGAAAAATAAAAAACTAAGTGTCTCAGTGTCTTTGTGTTCATTTTTAATTAATGATTGACATAATGTACTAATTGGTAGATAAGAGATGAAATTATTTTGATTGCCTGATAAGCTGTGTTTAGCACCATGTAAATCAGTCTATAATCTAATATCTATTATTTAACGATCTATTGATTTTAAGTAAAAGATAAAATTGCGATAAAATGATAAAGAGAAATAAAATAGCATATATAATAGCTGTCTTCTTAATTGGTTTTTTACAAATGAGTTGTAAAAATACTGAAACTTCCAGTGAAACTATAGGTAATGAAAAGTTTCGACCACAATTCCATTTTACACCTCAGGCTAATTGGATGAATGACCCCAATGGAATGGTTTATTATGAAGGAGAATATCATTTGTTTTACCAGCATTATCCGGATAGTACCGTTTGGGGACCAATGCATTGGGGACATGCTGTGAGTAAGGATTTAATTCATTGGGAACATCTTCCTATAGCTTTATATCCAGATTCACTTGGATATATTTACTCAGGAAGTGCAGTTATTGACTGGGAAAATACAACCGGGTTTGGATCAAAAGAGAATCCGCCAATGGTGGCTATCTATACTTATCATAATATGGAGGCAGAAAGAGCCGGCGCTAATAATTTCGAATCTCAAGCACTTGCATATAGTTTAGATAAAGGAAGAACCTGGAAGAAGTATAAAAACAATCCTGTTTTACCTAATCCACAATTAAATCATTTTAGAGATCCTAAAGTTATCTGGCATGAGGAATCAGAACAATGGATTATGATATTATCTGCTGGTGACCGGGTGAAATTTTATGCTTCAAAAGATTTGAAATTGTGGTCTTTTAAAAGTGATTTTATGAGAGATACAACTGCTGGAGGTGGTGCATGGGAATGTCCGGATTTGTTTCCAATTGAGGTTGAGGGAACTAAAGATATTAAATGGGTGACGTTGGTGAGTATAAATCCTGGTGGTCCAAACGGAGGTTCAGCAACACAATATTTTATAGGTGACTTTGATGGAAAAACTTTTATTCCAGAAAAGAATGAGGGTTCTTGGTTGGATTATGGACAAGATAATTATGCTGGTGTAACATGGTCTGATATTCCAAAAGAAGATGGTCGTAGGTTGTTTATTGGATGGATGAGTAATTGGAGTTATGCACAGATAGTTCCTACTGAAACATGGAGAAGTGCATTGACTTTACCTCGTGAAATAAAACTAATAAAAGAAGATAACCAATATCAATTAACAACATTTCCGGTTAAAGAATTTGAAGACTTGAAAACATTGAAAATGCACATAAATAAAATGTTATTTTCAGGAAAGTCGGATATCAATAATATTGACCTAAATTTGAGTTCTTGTGAATTAAATGTTGTTTTTAAACCGCAAAAAGGATCATTAAATGGTCATACAACAGCTTTTGGTGTGCTATTAAAAAATGATGCTGATGAGGAGTTAAAGATTGGCTATAATATGTTATCAAAACAAGTATTTGTAGATAGAACAAAAATTAATACAGAATTTAAAGATTCTAATTATTTAAGTAAAGATGTGGCCCCATATATTATTGAGAATGAAATTCGTATGAAGATAATATTGGATGCTTCATCAGTAGAAGTATTTATTGATGAAGGAAAATTAGTTATGACAAATATTATATTTCCGGAATCACCTTTTAGTAAATTATCTCTTTTTTCCAGCTTAGGATCCGTAGAACTTGAATCCGCAACATTTTTTAATGTTGATACAACCTTGAAGTGAGATTAATAAAAGATATCATTTATAATAAAATATTTTTATTGCCGTTTTATAATTAGTGCAGTAGGCATTATTCTTACAGAATTCTTTATATTTATGAAGAATTCTGTAAAAAGCTTAATATGCAAAATAGGTATATTCTTGTTTTAGTATTGATGTTGTTGTCATTTACATCATTTGCCAAAAATACGCACAGAGTTGGTTTTTCTCAATGCTCTGCAGGTGATTGGCGACAACAAATGGAGAAGGAGATGCAACAAGAGTTGATGTTTCATCCTGATTTAGAATTAATAACTAAATATTCAGGTGATAGTACTCTTCTCCAGATTAAGCAGATTAATGAGTTGATTGACGAAGGAATTGATTTATTAATTGTTGCACCTATTGAAACTGATGCAATTCAACCTGTTGTAGAAGATTTGTATAATAAAGGAGTACCTGTTGTATTAATTGATAGAAAGATTGAGTCAGATAAATATACTGCGTATGTTGGAGGTGATAACTTTCTAATTGGGTATACAGCCGGAGTGTATATCGCTGATATTTTGAATAAACAATGTAATGTTATTGAAATATTAGGAGCCTTAAGTTCTTCTCCGGCTAAGGAAAGAATGTATGGTTTTGAAGATGCCATTTTTCAATATCCAGGAATATCTATTGTCGATAGAATTCATTCAAATTGGAATAATCAAATAGTACTGGATAGTTTATCTTATTTTTTAGAGTCAAATCCTAATGTGGATGCCATTTTTGCACATGCTGATTTTTTAGCAGCAGCAGCCAGTGAAGTTATAAATAATGAATTTTCTGATCGTAAGATTAAAATTATTGGAGTTGATGGTTATCCTAGTGTAGGAGGTGGAGTTGAATTGGTTGAAAACCAGATTATTGATGCTACATTAATTTATCCTACAGGAGGAAAGGAGGCAATACTTGTAGCATCAAAGATATTATCTAATAATCCGTTTAAGAAAATTAATTTATTGCCAACTACCATAATTGACGAAGGTAATGTTAAGATAACCCGCTTACAATACAATAACATTGAAAACCTTCAAAATGATATTGCAAGGTCAAAGGGTATGTTAGATTTGCTTGGAGGAAGATATAAAAAGCAGCAGATATTACTACTGGTAACCTTATTTTCTTTTGTATTAGTTGTAGTTTTGGTTTTTCTACTTTTTATAGCCTACAAGAATAAAAAAATTGCAAATAAAAGTCTCGAAGAACAAAAAGAAGCAATATCCATTCAAAATGATGAACTCAAAAGAATGTCTGATCAACTTACGGAGGCTACTCAAGCCAGAATGCAATTCTATACGAATATTTCGCATGAGTTTAGAACTCCGTTAACATTAATTGTTGGCCCTCTTGAAAATATAATCAAGACAAAAAAAACAGATGAGGTTTTAAATAATGAATTAAGTACAATCTATAGAAACTCTCTACGCTTATTAAGGTTAGTTGACCAAATAATGGATTTTAGAAAAATTGAGAATGCTAAAATGAAATTAAAGGTTGGCCATTATAATTTGGATGAGTTTATGTTTAGCATAAAAGAAGCATTTCTCAACTTATCTAAAGAAAAACAAATTGAAGTTGAAATTGTCAAAAGTAGTGCGAAATTATCATTTTTTTTTGATTGGGATAAGTTGGAAAAAGTGATGTTTAATTTAATGTCGAATGCTTTTAAGTATACCGAAAAAGGAGGGAAGATTCAAATTATTCTTGATCGAGTGAGTATAGAAGAAAATGAGGAGTATGCAAAAATTGAAGTTAAAGATAATGGAGAAGGAATCCCTCAGGAAGAAGTAGAAAAAATATTTGATCGGTTTTACCAGGTAGATTCTACCGTTTCTTATAAAGGAACAGGAATTGGATTGTCTTTAACTAAGGAGTTGGTTTTATTGCATAAGGGAAAAATTACGGTTGAAAGTAAACTAGGAGTGGGAACAAGCTTTAAAATTTTATTACCCTTGGATAAAAATCATTTTTCACAAGATGATATACTGATAGAGACTAAAATGAAAGAGCATCCAGTTAAGGCCGATTATACCGAATTTGAGAAACTCGATGAGCCAAAAGAAGATGCAAAAATTGAGTTAGAAACCAACATTACAGAAGGTGAAAAACCATTACTACTTATAGTGGAAGATGAACCTGATATCAGGAAATATATAAAATCATGTTTTTCTCCATCATTGTATTCCATAATAGAGGCAAAAAATGGAAATGAAGGATTAAAGTTAGTGGAAACAGATGAGCCTGATATCATTATTTCTGATGTTATGATGCCTGTAATGGATGGATTAGAACTCACTCGAAAGGTTAAGAGCGACCTTAGATATTGTCATATTCCAATGATTTTGTTAACAGCAAAGTCTTCATTAGAGCATTTACTTGAAGGTTTGGAAGAAGGCGCTGATTGTTATATTGCTAAACCTTTTAATAAAGAGCATCTTCAGTTAAGAGTTAAAAAACTGTTAGAGGCTCAGGCTAAAATGAGGGAGAAATATCAGGAACCTATAAAATTAACTAAAGAGGAGAAAGGAATGAGTCGAATGGATAAAAATTTCCTTTCAAAAATAAGTAATATCATTATAGACAATAAATTAGATTCAAAAGTTAATGTTGAAGAGTTAAGTAATCTTGTTGGTCTGTCAAGAGTTCATTTATACAGAAAGATAAAAAAGATAACAGGCTTATCTGTTAGCGAATTTGTTACACAAACAAAGTTGAAGCAATCTCTTACATTGCTTAAAAATACAGATACTACTATTGCTGAGATTGCTTATAAAGTTGGGTTTTCAACACCATCATATTTTACTAAATGTTTTAAAGATCATTTTGAAATTTCACCGAGTGAATATAGGGAGTCCATTTGATTTGGATTTTGAATTAATGGAATAGAATAGTTTGGAGTAGCATCGTATCCTTATTTATATCCAAAACTGTATGGTTATCTATAGTACAATTAATGTTTTGTTTTTTTTATGAGGTAAAGTGTTAATAAATATAGTTTTAAACAGGTTGGTTCTTTGTTTTTTTTATATTATCAAATATTAAGGTATTCTATAATAACAAAAAAGCTAACATTACAATACAATCAATTAATTATAAATTCAAACTCTGAGCCTTTACCAAACTTTGATTTTACGTTAATATTTCCACCCAGTAATTCAGCAAGTTGTTTCGAGATGGCTAAGCCTAAACCAACGCCGCGTTCCAGAGATTTATTGTTGTAGGTGATTTTTTCAAAGCGGTCAAAAATGTGGTTTAAATCATCTTTTTTAATTCCAATACCTGAGTCTTTTACTTTAAATATTACGGAGTTACCGCACCTTATAATATCAAAATTTACAAAACCTTCGTTGGTGTATTTGAAAGCATTAATCAATAGGTTTGAAATAATTTGTTTACATCTGAAATAATCAGAGTAAATTTCAAAGTCTTCAATGTGCTTCGGATATATAAATTCTATGGTGTTTTGTTTTTGCGGATCCACATTCAGTAAGGTAGAAGAAATAACGTCGTTGAATAAAGTTGAAAAACTAAAATTTTCCTTAATAATTTCAATGGACCCTGCTTGTATTCGTGATATATCAAGGATATCATTAATCAAATGTAATAACGCTTGTCCATTGCTTTTTATCACATTGGTAAAATCTTTTCGTTCATCTTTAGTTAAACTTTCGTCATTTAATAAATCCGAAAAACCAATAATGGCATTCATTGGTGTTCTTATTTCATGACTCATGTTTTGTAAAAAGGCAGATTTTAAACTATTGGCTTTTTCTGCCTTTTCTTTAGCCTCCTTTAATTCAGTTGTTCTCTCATCAATCAGTTGTTCCAGTCCATATTTGTGATTTTCTAATTCTGTGTTTTTAACTATGAGCATTTCCTTTTGAACTTCAATCTCTTCCTTTTTTTCTTCAAGCTCAGCGTTGGCATCATATAGCTTCTTTGTTCTGTCTACAACTGTTTTTTCAAGAATAATTCTTTGTCGTTTGATATTGTTTATTCTTCTGTAATAAAACAGGAGCAAAAGAGTAATTACAACAACAATAATCATCAACTTAAACCCTAAGGTTTGATATAATGCAGGAGTAATGGTTATTTTAATTTTCCTTGCTTGAGCATTCCATAATCCATATCCATTGGCAGCTCTTACTGTAAACGTATAATCACCTGGCGATAAATTGGTATAAGTAACCTCATATGTTGGTGCATTAATTATAATTTCTTCGTCATCAAACCCTATTAATTGATAGGCCAGCATATTTTTATGAGGCCTTACAAAATTTATGCTGGCTATGTTGAATGAAAATACTTTATCGCTGCTATTTAAAGTAATATGATTTGTATATTCAATGGGTTTTTCAAGTATCGTTCTGTTGTGGAGTACAACATCAGGTGTAATTTTTTTATTAAAAACTTTTAATGAAATAACCTGAGGTATCGCGTTGGAGTTGTCGGGGTGTATTTCTTCTGGTTTAAATACATTAAACCCCTTAATTCCTCCAATCAACAACTCTCTGGTTCTCGTGTCGTAAAAATGTGCACCCTCAACAAATTCATCCGATTGTAAACCATCACTTTTGTAATAAGTTGTAATGTGTTGCGATGCAGTATTTAAACAAGCCAAACCTCTTGTTGTAGTAATCCAAAGCTGTTTTTTACCATCAAAAACTACCCCAACCACGTTATTAGTAGGTAATCCATCCCTTGGCGAAATGATTTTTATGGTATTATTAAGGTTATTTATCTTATAAAGACTATTTGATGTAGCTGCCCAAAAAATACTATCGTTTTGTTGTAGTGTCATAAAAACATTTTGTTTCGACCATTTATTAACCATACAATGGCGTTTAACAATTGTTTCTGTTTTAGGATTAAAAACTACAATTCCTCCAAATTCGGCTGATATCCATAGGTTACCTTTGTTATCCTGGTTAATATGTTGTATGTTGTCCATACCAAAGAAATCCTTGCTATAATAAGTAATTTGGTTGTTCGTTTTATTAAATTTTACCACATTATCCCAATTGGCCATCCATAAATTGTTCTCATCATCTTCAACAATCGCATATATTCTTGAATCAACTTGCAATTTATTTTCATCATATACTTTATAACTAACAAATCGATCCTGTTCAGGTTTGTATTTTGCAAAGGATCCTTGTGTTCCAACCCACATGGTACTATCCTTATCAAAAAATACGCAACGTACTTTATTAGAATAAAGGTTTCCGTTGTTTGTGTTGCCTTTATCATATACTTTGAATGAACTCTTTTTAGGATTAAATTTTATTAAACCTTTGGTTTGAGTGCCAATCCATATTATGCCATTAGCATCCTTGTTTAATGAACGAACAAATAAGTTGTCAATCTTTATGTTTTCATTTTTAAAATACAGATAGTTTTTAAAATGCTTTTTAATGGGACTATAGCATAAAGCACCATCATTGAATTTGGCAACCCAAATGTTAAAATTATGATCTTTAGTGATGCATCCAATATCTGTAGCTTCTTTAAAAGGACCATCTGTTAATTTTACTATACGCTTATCTGTTTTGTTGAATAAGAAGATTCCGTTTTGTCTGGCTGAAACAATGATGGTTTCTTTATCAAATTGTTCATAACAAATATCATCAGGTTTAACTGAAAAATTGTAAATATTACCGATAGAATCAACAATGTTTTCTACTTCAATATTTTTTTTAATTATATCATCCGGAAGTTTAGAAAGAACAAAACCCTTTTCTTCAGTGTAATAAAACCCATTTCTATAATCTTTGGTTCCCCAAAGTACAGAATCTTTATCAATAAAAAACTTTTCTACATTATTAAAAGGAAGTTCGTTTGGGGTATCATCTTTATGTATAAAATGCGTGAATTTTTCATCTTCCAGGTCAAACTTAATTATACCTAAATCTCTTGTAGCTAACCATAGTATATTGTTTTTTACGGGTTGTATTTCTGTAATTAAAGATATCGGAATAGAACTGGAATCATTGGGTATATGAGAATATACTTTAAAGTTACTACCATCGTAACGGGCTAAGCCATCAACAGTGCCCATCCATAAAAAGCCATTGTTATCCTGAGCAATGGAATATATTTTTGAACTAGGTAAGCCTTCTTTTGTAGAAATAACCTCAAAAATGTTGGAAGGATTTTGTGCATGTGCACAAGTTGTAATTATAAATAATATAAACAGAATCTTAATATAGCTCAAAACAATAGAAATATATATTATTAACGAATAAGATTAATTAGACGTATATGATTTTTATGTAATATATGTTACATATAGGCTTAAAAATAAGTAAAATATTAAATGGAGATCACTTTTAAAATAAAACTCTCTTTTTCATCAAAATAATCCCAACTTCAATATTATATCTATCTCTTTAAAAAAGATTACCTTACACAAGGTATGTAAATGTATTGTAATACGGAACTAATAAATAATAGTTAGGATAAAAGGTGGTTTTATTTTTACATAATGGATGTTTGTATAACAGTAGCTGTATTTTGAATCGTATTATTTATTGGTTTTACGCTATCATAACTTAATCAAAATATCGATGGTTAATTATAGTTTTTGTTTAGCAGGCTACAATTATTTACAATGAGATATTAGTTTTCTTTGTTAATTAAAGCAGTAGTTATAAATGTATTTGCTCATAATGAATTTATTTTTAATCAGAGCTGTCCAAAATATTTTTATTAATTGGCTTTCACTCAGACCCGACTTCATTTTTTTTCTTCTGAGATTATTGCTTCACTCAACAAAGTTTAAGTAAACTTAACTATGCTTTCGTTTACCTCCCGGATTATGTATTATAACTTCGTAATGAACATTGAATATGCAATAAAACAAGGCTTTACTGAAACGAGTAATAGCATCATTCTGATGAGTTGAAGAGAGGCAACGAAGTGTCTTGTTTTGAAGTAATTTTAATGTGTAATAGATTTTCTAATGCTATTGCGGGTTTAGCGTAATAATTGTCTTACCACATAAAACAGAAGCAGAAAAAGGCATGGCTGCCCCTAATTCTCTCAAAAAGCTACGGTTGTTTGACTAAAATCGGTTAAACTCACTTCGTTCAAACAAAAACGATTTTTAAGCGTCAAACTAACCTTGTTTTTTGGTTTACTGGCCGAGGCCGATGTAGAACCACTTACTAAAGAATAGAAATATTTTTTTTATTTAGGGCAGGTGTGATTTCAAGTGAACAAATCAGAAATAGAATTAGTATTTCCGATTTGTTCCAGATTAATCCAATAAAATTTGTAACTATTCAGTGTAATTCTAAAAACATAATTTTTCCAGAAAAATGTTGATAACTATTGCTGATTTCCAGAAAAATGTGGATAAACAAAGATCGATTTAGTTTCTATAAAGTGTATGCATGTCGATCTTTGTATCTGCATGGGAAAGAAAAAAAGCATAGAAGAAAAACTAGATGCATTGTTTGTAAGAGTTGATAAACTTGAAACAGAAAACGCAGAACTTCGCGAAGAAAATGCCACGCTCAAAAAGCGTCTTTCTCATTATGAAACGCCAAAGAATAGTAAAAATAGCAGTAAACCACCTTCATCAGATTTCCCTAAATTACTCAGAACACAATCATTGCGTAAAAAATCAGGTAAAAAACCAGGAGGTCAAAAAGGTCATAAAGGCAATACTTTAAAGATGGTTGATGAGCCTACAGTTATCAAAGAGCACAGTTCAAATTATTGTACATGTTGTGGCAATAATCTTGCAGATATTGAAGGCGCATTTGCAGGGAGACGTCAGGTAATTGATATACCTCCTATTGTACCAGTAGTTACCGAACATCGAGTATATCATAAACAATGCAGTTGCGGAATGGTCAACAAAGGCTGTTATCCCAATCATGTAAATGCACCTGTGAGTTATGGAACAAACACCCAGGCTTTAGCTGCTTACATGCATACTCGTCAGTACATGCCTTATCATCGCTTGCGTGAATTCTTTAATACAATATTAGGACTTAAAATTAGTACCGGAGGTTTAAACCATTTGATTATCAAGTTTGCTAAAAAAGCAACACCTTTCTACGAGCAGATACGTAATAATGTACATGCTCATTCTACTATGGGAGCTGATGAAACCGGAACTAATATTAATGGAAAACTTCATTGGGCATGGGTATTTCAAAATGCACAATCCACCTTTTTATCTGTTCACCACAAACGTGGTTACGATGCCATTGAAGAAATTATGCCTGAAGGTTTTAAAAACAATACACTGGTGACAGATTGTTGGAAACCTTATTTTAAAACGCAAGCAGGTAATCATCAGTTATGTACTGCGCATCTTCTAAGAGAGCTTGAATTTTTTATTCAAAAATATCCCCATAGTAACTGGGCTTCGAAGATGAAATCGCTTATTGTTAAAGCCTTAAAAACACGTACTAACAATTGGGATAATAAAGATGCGATCGTAAAAATACTTAAAGCGTTTGCAAAGCTTCTGACTATACAGATTGACGAAACACTAAAAGAAGTTGTTACCTTTAAAAATAGATTGGTCAGATATGCTGATTATGTATTTACATTCTTAAATCATCCAGATGTTCCTCCCGATAATAATGGCTCAGAGCGGGCGGTAAGAAACTTTAAAGTCAAACAGAAAGTGAGCGGTTTCTTCAAATCATTTGAGGGTGCTAAGCACTATGCCATACAGCGTTCTATTATAGATACAGCGATCAAGAGTTCTCACAATCCTTTTGACACTCTACGTGCTATCGCTATAATTTAATACCTGACTGAATAGTTACTAAAATTTTAATCGAAGGTTATTATTTAGTAAGAATCACCTTGTTTGTTATAGTTGTTGCTTCATTTGAAACCGCAATAATATATGTTCCTGAAGGTATATTCCCCCTGTTAAGCGTATATTTTTTACCTACTACGTTATTGATTGTTTTAATGACATCCCCCTGTAAATTGATGAGAGATATGGTGTGTAGATTATCATAATCATTAAAGCTAATATTCATATAATCACTTGCAGGATTAGGTGAAATAAAGATCAGATTATCATTGTTTTTTGATGTTTTCTTAAAAATAGACAATGGGATTGAACTAAAGCGGATTAAGCTAAATGAATAAGCTGGTAGTTTATAACTAAAATTATCAGAAACTGTTATTTTACTTTTCTCAGGTGCTACCATATTTGGGGTATCCATTGAATTTCTTTCATCAGGATTACCTTTTAACACTGTTAAATCTGCATCAGCTTCAAATTGATTATTGCCCAGGTTAATTGTGGCATTAATTGGCATATTTGAAGAATTAATGATTTTCAAAATAAGATCATTTGTTTTATTGTCACGAATGATAGATGTTGTTACTGGTCCATCAGGTGCAGCCAGTTCAAAAATTAATTCATCATCTATATACAGTTTACTATATGTTTCTGTAATTTCAATTACAATATGATACCACTGATTATTATTTAAACTTCCTGATTTAGTCATTAATTGACTTTTTACACCATCTTTACATACCTCAACAGCATGTTGACTATTATTCCATCCTCCTAGGTTAAACCAGTAATAATTATCAGCATCCTTATATCCAAATGGAATTAAAAATCCTTCAGAACCACTTGTTTTCTTTGCTTTTAATGAAAAAGTATATGTTGATGAGGTTATTGTAGTTGCGCAAATACTTAAAGCTGGAGTTTCAGAACCGGATTGAATATATGTTCCTCCTGATACAGAAAAATTACCTGCTGTTTCATTCCATGATTCAGCACTACTGTTAAAATCTTGATCAATTATAGTTATATCTCCCGATGTAACTTTAACATCATCAAAAATAGCTTGAGTATTCCAGGTTCCAACTCCTACTTGTCCGCTATAATTTGCAAGTCCTTCAAAAGATGAATTGTAGTTAATGGAGCTATTATAGTATACGTTACCCGTATTTTGACCATACATTTGCTGAACGTAATAATTTGCTGTTTTTACAACAGAAGTATTGTCAAATAAAATCATATCTGGATGCCAATGATAAGGTATTTCCTTTTGATAGTTTAATAAAGGAGCATAACAGGTGAATTCAATAATGTCTGCGTTGCGTTCTACACCAGTAAGGTAGGCGGCTTCACTAATAGCATTATACATTTTGTCGTCTTGAGATGCATATTCTCCAATAAAAACTTTAGGACCATTTCTGTCAAAAGAATCATACCTATGATTGTTCTTCAAAAACCAATCAGGACTATTATAGTAATGTTCATCAACAGCAAATAGATTTTGTTCTTTACTAAACTGCCATAAACTATCATAATATGATCCGGTATCATCAGTACCAGATGTTCCAATGATTTTTATTTCCGGGCAATACTTAGTTAATGTATCCTGAAACATTACAAAACGTTCGCGAAACTCAGGAATGTCGTCTTCTTCATTTCCTAGGCAAAGGTATTTTAAATTAAAAGGTTCCGGATGTCCCATTTCAGCTCTTAAGTTTCCCCATTCTGTTGAAATATCACCATTGGCAAATTCTACTAAATCAATGGCATCCTGAATCCATGGACTCATTTCTTCAATAGGCACAATTTCTCTGTCTCTAAACTGACATGAAATACCAATAGGTAAAACAGGAAGAGGTTCTGCTGCAATATCTTCGCAGAATAAAAAGTATTCATAAAATCCTAAACCAGCAGTTTGATGATAATTCCAAAGGTTCCAATTAGGAGTACGTTCTGCAACATCTCCAACCGTTTCTTTCCAACGATAAGCATTATCAATGCCTTTTCCATGTACAACACAACCTCCCGGAAATCTTACAAACCTTGGATTTAAGTCAGCTATTGTCTCTGCTAAATCTTTACGTAAGCCATTTTTTCTATTCATAAAGGTTTCTTCTGGGAAAAGAGAAATCATGTCTGCATAAACGGTAGCTGATTCGTTAAATAACAAGCTTAAATAGGCTTTTTCTGAAGTCGAATTTGATGTTAACTGCAAATCGTATTTTTTCCAGTCGTTGGTTATATTTTCAATACTGTTTGTTGCAATTATATTTCCGTTGCTATCGTGTAAATTAACTTTCACTATTCCGGAGTAATTGCCATCACATTTTAAATAAGTAGAAAAATTATAATTATTACCCTTATCAATAGCCATTCCGTAATATCCGGTATTAGCAATTCCTGCCCATCCAGACTCATTTATTACTATTTCGTTTTCAGATGGAGTTGTCATTTCAAACAATAATACATCATCCATAAAGAATTTACACACCGTTTGAGTTACTTCAATTTTAAATGTGTACCAAGTATTGTTTGATATTGATCCAGGGACGCTAGCTATTGTGGTTTTAATTCCGGATTGACATTTTTCGATACCATGTTGAGTGTTGCCCCAACCACCAATATTTATCCAATAATAGTTGTTATCATCAATATAGGCAAAGGGAAATAAGAATCCTTCGCTACCTCCGGTTTTCATGGCCTTAACGGTATAAGTATAATCCGAATTATCTATTTCTGTTGTGGCAATACTCCATGCCGGAGCATCAGAACTTGATTGAACATAGGTTCCGTTTGTTGCATCGAAAGCTCCTTGTTTTATGCTCCAACCGGAAGCATCAGCAAAACTATCATCTATCCATACATAATCACCACTTGTTACTTTAACATCATCAAAAATGGCCTGAGTTGCCCACGATCCTAAACCTACTTTCCCTTTTAGTAGATTTGAATTTGTTGATGAGGAACCCGAATTGCTAATGATTAGTTTTAAATAATTAGTGTTGTTTGAGTTTAATGGATTTTGGTTATTGACTTCAAATTTTGCAAATTTAGTATCGCTATTAGCGATCGACCAATGTGCTGATGATCCTTCAGAGGTATAACCGGATACAGGATAGTATTCAAATGATCTGTTTTGTATCATTTCAGCATATAATCCTCCATCGGCAGCATAATTAATGTCTTCGAAAAAAGCACCAAATAAGTTCTGACTCATTTCTACTTTGCTACTAAAATCGCAATTTATGGTAACCTGGCAGATGGCATTTATACTTAAGGTTAATAATAAAAGTAGGATTCCGTTTTTTTTCATGTTTTTTTAATTTGTTTTTTAAGGTTTTATGGAACTCGCCATATTTTAACACATCCCTGTGTTTAAGTCTTTTTGTTAAGACTTATTTTTTTTGTGTTTTAAGGTTTTGATATTCAAATTAAATGGATGTTGTATTGTTGATGCTTGTTAACTATGTTGGAGTGTTATTTTTTGAAAAATCACATTTGTTTAGAATATCAAATCTTCTAATATTTTTAGTTGGTCAAGATATATTAAGGCTATTGGGTTTAGGTGGAGAATAATCCAATTTAATTGGAGAATAAGGTATAAATCATCAACAATACAGGATTAGATAATGAATATTAACCAACAAATGAGTTTTGAAGACTTTTTTCTGGAATTTCTGTTACCCAAAGCATGAGTCGGAAAGGTAATTGCCGGGATAATGCTGTGGCAGAAAGCATCTTTAAAATTCTTAAATCTGAACTTATATATCATCAATTATACTTGAACCCGCAATATGCATTAGACCATCTATTACACATTGAAATTACTTCAAAACAAGACACTTCGTTACTTCACTTCAACTCACCAGAACGATGCTATGCCTCGTTTCAGTAAAGCCTTGTTTTATGGTACTTTCAATGTTCATTACGAAATACTAATACATAATCCGGGTTAAACCATTGGTATGCTATAAATGAGATTTTTGAGTTTATTGAGATATGGTATAATCGAAAAAGAAGACATTCTTATTTAAACTATCAAACACCCGAAGAGTATGGAAAGCTGCTAATGAAATATGTGACTTAACTTTTTGTTTAGTTTTTTATTGCAATTCCAGTAAATCATTTACCAAAAGGTTTGGACGGAATAATAAAAGTGCTTCCCGAACCCACAAAAAACGACTCCCCAAGGTACAAAAACGCCTCTCAAACAAACAAAAGTGACTCTTTGACATATAAAAAGGAGTCTGCAAGGTACAAAAACGACTCTGGAACACATCTTAACGGGTCTGGAATACATAAAAGTGACTCTTTGTCAGAAAAAATGAATTATGTTTGTAATTCCCTAAAATAGCTTTATTAATCTGATATTGCATTTAGTCAAGAGGCTTATCTACTTGATATTGCTATCATTTTTAAGCCTGTAAAAGGTATTCTTGCTAGCTTATATGCTGTGAGATAAGGGGTGTTTGGAATACCTGTACACGTTCTATAGTGAGTATAGGGGAAACAACAACAGAGCCAGCAATAAGTCACCTTTCTAAAAAGTGTATTGGGTCATGTTATGAACTCCTAGATTCAACCTATTTAAATGTAATGATCGGTATAATTCCATTATTCTGAAATTCCTTTTTTTTTAAGGTAAAATAGCTGTTTGACTCTGAACAAACTTTTGTATTTTTAGTTTTGTTTCTTTTTGTTTGATCTACAGTGGTTTAATGTACTTGAGAAACATCGATTATACTAATTGACCATCTCTCATTTTTATTATCTAAAATTTATCGCAAGCATTAACTTACCGTTATTACTGTATTGTTGTGGTTAGGGGCAAAAGACTCTATGTATATAGTTGGCGAATATTGCTTTTATTATTGTGTTTTTCTTTTCCTATTTTTAAATACCTCTTTAAAAAATACTCAACCATTTCTACTTTTTTTGAATCATATAGTATGATTAAATTTTTAATTTCTGCAATAGTAAGAGAAGGAAGCTCCAAGGATTGGCTTTTATCTGATATTGAAAATAAAATATCTCGATTCAAAAGTCTTTAGAAGTAAAGCTCTTTTTCTTTATTAAAGAATAATAATTTGCAATTTAGTTTTTATATGTGGAGGAAAAAGATTTCAATATTGCTTTATATGGCTGCATCATTTACAATGGGGGCACAAACTAAAATTCCATTGTATAAAGATTCAATACCAAATGCAAAGCCATCTCAATTATGTGAAGATTTTAAAAATGGTATGTACAGTGGGGTAACTGTCCCTGCTATGGAAATCTTTTTGCCTGAACATGAGCATGCCAATGGGGCTGCTGTTATAATTTTCCCGGGAGGGGGATATAGTGTATTAGTATATGATGGCGAAGGGGTTCAAACTGCCAAAGCATTAGCTAAAGCAGGTATTGCTGCCTTCGTGATTAAATATAGGTTACCCCATGATGAATCTATGGTTGATAAAAAAAATGGTCCACTGCAGGATGCTTTACAAGCAATTAAAGTAGTGCGCGAAAATGCTGTAAAATGGGGTGTTAATTCAAATAAAATTGGTGTGATGGGATTCTCTGCAGGAGGGCACTTGGCATCTACAGTTGCTACCCATTATAATACGCCAATAATAGATAATAGTAATGAAGTTAGCCTGAGGCCCGATTTTCAAGTGGTTGTATATCCTGTAATAAGCATGCAGGATAGCTTAACCCATTTGGACTCAAGGCGTCAGTTGTTAGGTGATAATCCTACGAATGAGGTAGTTAATTTATTTTCAAACGAATTACAGGTAAACAAGAATACACCGCCTGCCTATATTACCCATGCTGCTGATGATACATTGGTTGATGTAGATAACAGCATTTTTTATTTTGAACATTTAAGGAAGAATGGTGTGCCGGTGGAAATGCATATATATCCTAAAGGTGGACATGGTTTTATTTTTAAACACCCAGACTGGATAGAGCCTTTGCTTAATTGGCTAAATAATCTATAAAACGCTTATCCCTTGTAAAACTAACTAGTTATGAAATGCAAATTTATAATTAAATTGAACAAACTGACAAAGCCCTATGTGCTAGTGATTAGCCTTTTGTTATTTATTACCCAATTGTTAGCACAAAATAATTTTAATCATGTAGGAATGTATCCAAACCTGTTTAAAGAGGCGGGTTATGCACAGGATGATATTGATAGTAAAATTGAGAAAGCTTATTATGATTTATTTGAAGGACCTAATAAAATTTATTTTGAGGTGGGCGATTCAATGGCTTATGTGTCAGATATAAAAAATCATGATGCCCGTACTGAAGGTTTGTCCTATGGAATGATGATCGCAGTACAGCTCAATAAAAAAGAGGTGTTTGACCGCATTTGGCGCTGGTCTAAAAAGTACCTTCAGCATCAGTCTGAGCCTAGGCGGGGCTATTTTGCATGGAGTTATGATCCCATTAAAATGAAACGAAATGCAGAGGGAAGTGCCTCTGATGGTGAACTTTATTATATTACCAGCCTTTTGTTTGCTGCAAATCGCTGGGGTAATGAAACCGGGATTGATTATTATGCTGAAGCACGTAATATTTTAGATGCTATGTGGGAGAAAGATGGCACTGGTAATATTTATAACCTTATTGATACAGCTCATAAGCAAATTACTTTTGTACCCGAAGGGCGCGCTGCCGGTTTTACAGACCCTTCCTATCATTTGCCCGCTTTTTATGAAATATGGGCAGAATATGCCAAGGATGGGCATGAGCAGTTTTATAGCGACTGTGCCGATACTTCGCGTATATTTTTACAACGAGCCTGTCATCCGGTTACCGGATTGAATCCAGACTATGCTAAATTCGATGGTCTACCTCAGTCAACACCATGGATGCCAGCTGCTTTTCGTTATGATTCGTGGCGGGTACCAATGAATATTGCCATGGATTATTTGTGGTATGGCAAAGATAAAGCATGGCAATACGAATATGCCCAAAAAATTCAAGCCTTTCTTAGAGGGAAGGGTATCACTACTTTTAAGGATCAATTTAATATGGATGGTACAACGCCCGATTTTATTCTTGATGCTGGAGGTTATAAAAAATTAAGACATTCTTTAGGGTTGGTGGCCACCGCTGCTACTACAGCATTAATTACACGCGATGATAATAGCCTCGATTTTGTACATGAGTTATGGAACGCAAAACTTGAGCCATATAGCGATGGTTATTTCGATCCTTATTACGATGGGTTACTTTACTTATTTAGTTTGATGCATTTAAGTGGGAAATACCAAATTATATCACCAGAAAATAATTGAGAGATAATAGAATCAACATAAAAGCATACGAAATGAAAAAGATTTTTTCAATATTATTTGTTTGCCTGTTATTTGGGCAACTATCCATAGCGCAAATACAAATAAAACCAGCACCAGAAAGGTTTGATGTATTTAATCCGGTAATTATGCATGGGGCTATAGATACGGTTACTTATGATTCAAAAACGGTTGGCAGTAAAAGGCGCGCCTTGGTTTACACACCTCCCGGCTACTCCGAAAGCAAGAAATATCCTGTATTGTATCTTTTGCATGGTATAGGAGGTGATGAAAAGGAGTGGTTTACTCAAGGTAAGCCTCATGTAATTTTAGATAATTTGTATGCTCAAGGCAAATTAAAGCCTATGATAGTTGTCTTGCCTAATGGGCGAGCCATGAAAGACGATAGGGCTGTTGGAAATATTTTTGATAGTATAAAGGTGGCAGCTTTTTCAACTTTTGAAAGTGATTTATTAAATGATTTAATTCCATTTATAGAAAAAAAATTCCCAGTTTATACAGATAGGCAACATCGTGCGCTTGCCGGCTTATCAATGGGGGGTGGGCAATCATTAAATTTTGGGTTGGGTAACCTTGATTATTTTGCCTGGGTAGGCGGCTTTTCTTCTGCGCCTAATACCAAAGAACCTCAATTGCTTGTGCCTGATCCTGAAAAGGCAAAGGAGCAATTAAATCTTTTGTGGTTATCTTGTGGAGATAAGGATAATCTGATGAATTTTACTAAGCGTACACACGATTATTTGCAAGATAATGGCGTACCTCATATATTTCAAGTGCTTCCTAATGGTCATCACGATTTTAATGTTTGGAAGGATAATTTATACCATTTCTCACAATTGTTATTTAAACCGGTTGATATTAAAAATATTCAGCAAGGCAGCAACGAAGGTAAAAAAGCTTCAACTACTATTAGGTCAGCACAATATCCAAAAATATTGCCCAACGGTAGTGCGATATTTCAGGTAAAAGCCCCTAATGCTCAAAAAGTACAAGTTGACTTAGGGCGTAAATATGATATGGTTAAAGATGCTGAAGGTATTTGGTCTGTAACAACAGACTCTTTGTCCGAGGGTTTTCATTACTATTCATTAATTATAGATGGTGTTACTGTGGCTGATCCCAACAGTGAAACATTTTATGGAATGAGCCGAATGGCCAGTGGCATCGAAGTGCCTTTCAGTGGCGATAAATATTATCAGTTAAAAGATGTGCCTCATGGGGATATTCGCATAAAGCAATATTATTCGAAATTAACGCATTCGTGGCGCCAAATGTATCTGTATACACCACCCGGATATGATAAAAATATCAATGCTAAATATCCGGTGTTATACCTTTTGCATGGCGGAGGCGAAGATGAGCGGGGATGGGCCACTCAAGGCAAGGCAAATTTAATTCTTGATAACCTGATTGCTGAAGGTAAAGCCAAGCCTATGATTATTGCTATGATAGATGGCAATATTCCATTAAATGGTTTTGGTGAAGAATCGTTAAATCTATTCGAGGCTATACTTAAGGATGAAGTTGTCTCTTTTGTTGAAAGTAACTACAGGGCAAAAACAGATGCAAAATCTCGTGCATTGGCGGGCTTATCTATGGGAGGTATTCAAACGCTTTATGCAGGCTTGAAAAATTCAACCATGTTTAATTGGCTTGGGGTTTTTAGTTCTGGTTGGATTCATCCTATGCAAGATGAATTGGCTAATAAGCAATATGCATATATGAAAGAAAATGCCAAACAAATAAATAAAAACCTAAAAAGTTTTTGGATAGCTATGGGCGGCAAAGAGGATATTGCCTGGAAGAATTGCCAGGTTATGATGGGCAAATTTGATGAGATGAAAATAAAATACAGTTATAGCGAATACCACGGTGGCCATACTTGGCCTGTATGGCGGAATAACTTATATAATTTTTCGCAAGTGTTGTTTAAATAACCATAATGGATATAATAAATTAAGTAGGGAATTAATTAATTTTTAATAAAAAGAAGGGTTGAAAAGAATGTTTGGATTTAATTTATCTGGCAATTGGCAAAAAGTAGTTTTGTCGTTTGCCGTAGCTCTATTTGCATTTTCAAGCGTAAGTGCAAAAGGGAAAAAGGAGGCAAAAGCCCCTGTGTTTACTGATTTTGTTTATCAGGGTAATGATGAGGTGTATAAAAATAACCCATTAAATGAAGGTGAGTTTTATAACCCAATTTTGCAAGGTTGTTATCCCGATCCTGCTATTTGCCGCAAAGGGGATGATTATTATATGGTAGTTTCATCGTTTGCCATGTTTCCTGGAGTGCCTATTTTTCACTCAAAAGATTTGGTAAACTGGACCCAAATTGGGCATGTTTTGGATCGCCCATCTCAGTTAGATGTACATAATACTGGTATTAGTGCTGGTGTATATGCGCCAGGTATTACCTACAATCCTCATAATGATACTTTTTATATGATTACAACTGCTTTTGCAGGAGGATTAGGAAATATTATTGTAAAAACCAAAGATCCATTGAAAGGCTGGAGCGAGCCTATAAAATTAGCTTTTGACGGCATTGACCCATCTATTTTCTTTGATGATAATGGCAAAGCTTATGTTGTACATAATGATGCGCCTGCGAAAGGTAAAGCGTTATATAATGGGCATAGGGTGATTAAAGTATGGGAATATGATGTTGAAAATGACAAAATTATTCCAGGTTCAGATAAGGTTATTGTTAATGGGGGTACTGATTTAGCTAAAAAGCCTATCTGGATCGAAGCGCCTCATATGTATAAAAAAGATGGCCATTATTATTTAATGTGTGCTGAAGGTGGAACTGGCGACTGGCACAGTGAGGTTGTTTTTATTGGCGAAAGCCCTAAAGGCCCATTTACACCTGCTCCAAGTAACCCTATTTTATCGCAAAGGTATCTGAATCCGAATAGAAGCAATATGGTAGATTGGGCTGGCCATGCCGATATCGTTGAAGGTCCTGAAGGAAAATATTATGGCGTATTTTTGGCTATTCGCCCTAACGAGAAAAACAGAGTAAATATAGGTCGCGAAACATTTATTTTACCAGTTGACTGGTCTGGTTTATTTCCTGTATTCGAAAATGGCCTTGTTCCATTGGAGCCAAAGTTAAAGCTTCCTAGAGGGGTTGAGAATAAGGTTGGGCAAGATGGCTTTTTCCCTAATGGCAACTTTACTTATACCGAAGATTTTAAATCTGAGAAATTGGATTATAGGTGGATTGGATTAAGAGGGCCTCGCGAAGAGTTCATGTCTATTACTAAAAAAGGAGTTTCAATCAAGCCTTTTGCTGTAAATATTAAAGAGCTTAAACCTACATCTACTTTATTTTACCGCCAACAGCACAATAGTTTTTCATTCGAAACATCCATGGATTACCAGCCTCAATCTGAAACTGATTTAGCTGGCATTACTTGTTTGCAAAATGAAAGGTTTAATTATGTGTTTGGCGTAACAAAAAAAGGAAATGATAATTATTTAGTACTTCAAAGAACTCAAGATGGAACATCAACCATTATAGCAAGTACTATGGTTAATGTTAAAAAAACGGTGAAACTTAAAGTATCTGCCGAAGGCGATAACTATAGTTTCTCATATGCTATTGATGGAGGCGAATATCAAGTACTGGGTGGTGTTGTTTCAGGAGATATTCTTTCTACCAATGTAGCTCGTGGTTTCACAGGTTGTTTAATTGGGTTACATGCCACTTCGGCTAATGATGCCCAACCTGAATAATTTATAATACTTATTATATTAGGGGATTTGCACTATTAAATTAGGGCAAATCCCCTATTTTTTCGTGAAGCCTTGTTTAACAGTCATGTTTAAGGCGTTGGAGTATGTGTTTGGTATAATATACCGTAAAATATCTTTAAGGTTTGAAAATAGGAGGCTGTTGAATTAAAATTTCCTGTCGGCAATAAAAATAGGCTTTTGTTAGCCTGCAAGAATGCTTAATTAATATTACGTAATTACTCATTCCTAAAGCATTAATCTAATGTCAATGCGTCAAATGGAATAAAGTGATTATATTAGGAGTGAAAAAATAATAAGTATTGGAAGTAGGTATTAAAATTAAACCCAAAGAAAAATACTAATAAAATATTATCATAATGAATTTTGGAGTGAAATTTAATAGGCTACAAGTTCTTAACTTAAAAGAACGGTTTAGCTTTAAGGCTTTAAGCAAGCCATTTAAATTGTATGCCACAATGAGCTTGGCATTAATTGTTTTTAGCCAATGCTGTCATGTTAGTAATGGGGCAGAAAATCAAGTAGGAAATCACTGGGTGGGCACCTGGAGTTGTGCCCCTTATGCTGCAGCTAACAATACGCCTCCGGAGCCATATTTGGCTAATAATACCTTAAGGCAAGTACTAAGGGCTTCAATTGGTGGTGATACCATTAGGGTCAAATTCTCTAATATTACCTGTTCAACGCCTGTTGTTATTAAGGAAGTTAATATTGCCGTATTGTCAGATGAAGGAGGAAGTGTTGTTGATATATCTACCTTAAAGCCATTAATGTTTAATGGGGAGGGTACTGTAACCATGAGCCCATACACTGAGGTAACTTCAGACCCTTTAGCTTTTAAGTTAGAAGCCGGCAGTCATTTAGCTATTACCATACATTATGGCGAGTGCCAAACGGCCCCTGATATGACACACCATTATGGTTCAAGGGTTGATTCTTACATATTAGAAGGTAATCAGGCGCAGAACCCTACATTTGAAGGTGCTACAACTATTGAACGTTGGTATACAATTAATACCATCGATGTAATAGCGCCTAAAAAGGCTGGCGCTGTTGCTGTTATTGGCAATTCAATAACAGATGGTTATGGCATTCATGGGGGGCTGGAAAATAAATGGCCTGATGTGTTTTCTAAGAATCTATTAGGTAATGCTGCTACTAGTCATGTAAGTGTTCTTAATATGGGTATTGGGGCTACTTGGCTTACAACTTCTGGGCTTGGGCGTTTTCAAAAGGATGTGCTTGAGCAAAATGGGCTTCGCTGGATTATTGTATTCTATGGTGTTAATGATATAGGGGGCGGGGCACCTGCTGATGCTATTATTAATGCTTTTAAGGAAATGATAGCCAAAGCTCATGATGCTAATATTCGTATTTATGGCGGCACCATTACTCCTTTTAAAGGCCATGGATATTATACTCCGGAGCATGAGGCAGTTAGGCAGGAAGTAAATGAATGGATACGCTCTTCTGGAAGTTTTGACGAGGTTATTGATTTTGACGCCTTTGTAAGAGACTCGGCTGATAATGAAAAGTTAAAGGAGGAATATTCAAATGATTGGCTTCATCCTAATTTAGTAGGTTATAAAGCTTTGGGAGAGGTTGTTGATGTTAATTTGTTTTTAGGTAATGATACTGTATTTGTTAAAAATAAGGCCGAAATCATTGAATAGAAAGCCGAAAAGGATGTCATGTTGATTGATATTCGGAATCATCTTTATTAAAAATAATTTTTAAAAGGTTATTAGTACTTGTTTGGTATTAATAGCCTTTTTCTTTTTTGTAAGCTATTTAATGAGGCGGAGTAACTGTATGCTTAATTGTTATACGTTCTGCTTTATGTCCATTATGTATAATGCCATGAATGATTTATAACGAATCTTATAGATTGTTGATGTTTTGTCAAAATTATGCTTTGGCTTGCGTTTGGAAGATGTCTTTGTTTTAAGGGGCTGTTTGTGCAGGAATTGGTGAAATTAAAATAGAATGTTGGTGATCAGAAAGAAAAAAGATTCAGAAAAGTTTTTGTCTCATTTTAAAACTCAAATATCTATAATCTATACAGTAAAAGATATATGTAGTGTAAATTGTAGCACATTAATAATGTAGTTGTGTATTGTTTATTTGTTTAAAGTAATTATGAAGTGTAAATCTAAATTAATTGTTGTCTGTTTTCTTTTTGTGGTGTCTGTTTTATATGGCCAAAAGTGTACAGTTAGTTCGCCCAATAAAAAGATTAACGTTGGGCTATTCAGCAATCAAAATCAAAATTGGCACTTAAGCATTAGTTGTAATAATGAGGGAGAAAATATAAAGGTTATCCCTCAAGTAGATTTAGGTCTAATTTGTTCCGAAGAAGATTTTTCAAAGGGGCTTAAGTTTATTAAAGCCGGAAAATCAAGATATATTAATGAGAAATACACCATGTTACATGGTAAGAAAACACATTGCAGTAATTCTGGAAATGAAGTAACTGTGTTTTTTGAAAATCCCGAAAAGAATAAAATAAACCTAATCATAAGGGCTTACAACGATGGCGTTGTATTTCGTTATGAAATTCCTGGAAAGGGCGCCGCTTATAAAGTAATCGATGAGATGACAGCCTACTCAATCCCTGATAGTACAATGCGTTGGTTAGAAAAATTTAATCCTGCCAACGAAGGCTTGTATGCTAAAATGGCCGATGGCTCAGAGCAAAAAGATTGGGCGTACCCTGCACTTTTTAGCACACCCGATACTACCTGCTGGTTTTTAATCCACGAAGCTGATGTTAACCGGAATTATTGCGGTTCAAAACTGACTAACTATGGCGATAAAAACAGTTACAAAATTACGTTCCCTGATGACTGGAATGGGAGAGGCACTGGTGAAGTGTGTCCAACTGTGACATTGCCATGGAAATCACCATGGAGGGTAATCATTGTGGGAAGCTTGTCTGACATTGTGGAATCGACATTGGTGAATGATGTGTCTGCCCCGGCTCAGATAGAAAATACCGATTGGATTAAGCCTGGTGTTGCTTCGTGGAACTACTGGTCGGATAATCACGGCACAAAAGATTTTAAAACCGTTTGCAAATTTGCCGATTTAGCGGCTCATATGGGCTGGGAGTATACTCTATTAGATTGGGAGTGGGATGCCATGGGCAATGGTGGCAACCTTGAAGATGCCTTAAAATACATTCACTCATTGGGTGTTAAACCTTTGATGTGGTACAATTCCGGGGGTGAGCATACATGGGTTGGCGCTACGCCAAAAGACAGGATGTTGACCCATGAAAATCGCGTGGAAGAGTTTGCTAAATTAAAGAAATTAGGGGTTGTTGGCGTAAAAGTTGACTTCTTTGAGAGTGAAAAACAAGATATGATTAACTATTATCTTGATATTTTGGAAGATGCCGCCAAATTTGAGATGATGGTCTATTTTCATGGATGCCTGGTACCACGTGGGTGGCAACGCACCTATCCTCACCTGATGACTTACGAAGGTGTGCGTGGCGCTGAATGGTATAATAACGGGCCTGAACTAACTACCACTGCACCTGTACATAATGCTACTTTGCCATTTACCCGTAATGTGGTTGGCTCAATGGATTATACACCTGTAACGTTTACAAACTCTCAATATCCGCACATTACATCTTATGGACACGAACTAGCATTAAGTGTTTTGTTCGAATCTGCCATGCAACACATGGCAGACCGCCCAGAAGGTTATTACGCATTGCCTGATGCTGCCACAAGCTTCTTAAAAAAGGTGCCGGCTAATTGGGATGATACAAAGTTTTTAGATGGTTATCCTGGCGAATATGTGGTAATGGCCCGCCGTAAAGGAACAGATTGGTTTGTAGGCGGAATATCGGGAATGCAGAAAGAATCAATACAACAGGTGAATTTTAGTTTCCTACCTGAAAATAAGAAATTCAAATTGACATTGATAAGTGATGGGGGCCACGATAAATCATTTTCGGTAAAACATATGGTGGTGGATAACAAAAGCCAACTTGATATAAAACTGTTGCGCCGTGGAGGTTTTGCTGCAGTTTTAAATCCAATAAATAATTAAAATAAATGTCTTTCTAAGTATATATTAACCATACTATGAGAATAAAATCAATTACACACCTGAAAAAATGGTTGTTGGGTGCAGCCATGTTAATGCTTGCTGTAAATAGTTATGCACAGCAGTATCCTTTTCAAAACCCTGAATTAAGTTTTGAGGAAAGGGCGAAAGACCTTGTGTCAAGGCTAACCGTCGAAGAAAAAGCGGCGCTTATGTGCGACCAGTCCGATGCTATTCCTAGGTTAGGCATTCGGAAATTTAACTGGTGGAGCGAGGCTTTACATGGCTATGCCAACAATGATAATGTAACAGTGTTTCCCGAACCAATCGGGATGGCTGCCTCCTTTAACGATGTACTTCTCTATGATATTTATAATGCCATATCTGATGAAGGGCGTGCTAAATACCACGAGTGGATTAATAACGGCAATGAAAACAAGCGTTTTTTAAGCCTTTCAGTTTGGACGCCTAACGTTAATATTTTTCGTGACCCGCGTTGGGGCCGTGGACAGGAGACTTATGGCGAAGACCCTTATCTGGCTTCTCGTATGGGCGTGGCTGTGGTAAAAGGGCTACAGGGCCCTGCCGATGCAAAGTACCGTAAGTTGTTGGCTTGTGCTAAACATTATGCTGTGCATTCGGGCCCGGAATGGAGCCGACATGAGTTAAACCTGAATAATATAAATCCTCGTGAATTATACGAAACGTACCTTCCTGCTTTTAAAGCATTGGTGCAAGAGGGCGATGTGCGCCAGGTAATGTGTGCTTATCAGCGTTTAGATGATGAGCCTTGCTGCGGTAGCACCAGGTTGTTGCAGCGAATTCTACGCGATGAGTGGGGATTCAAATATTTAGTCGTTTCCGATTGTGGTGCTATAACCGATTTTTTCACTACACATAATGTATCTTCAGATGCTGTTCATGCTGCCTCAAAGGCTGTGTTATCGGGAACCGATGTAGAATGTGTATGGAGTAATTATCCATTTAAAACATTACCTGAGGCGGTTGAAAGGCAGTTGATTAAAGAAGAAGATGTAGACAAAAGCTTAATGCGTGTTTTAGAAGGGCGCTTTGCGCTTGGCGATTTCGATGACGATGCCATTGTGCCATGGGCTCAAATTCCACCTTCTATACTGAATAACGATAAACACAAGCAATTGGCATTGGATATGGCGCGCCAGTCATTAACGTTGCTACAAAATAATAACAATATTCTGCCGCTTTCTAAAAATAACCCAAAGATTGCCGTTATCGGGCCTAATGCCAATAACGAACCTATGTTATGGGGTAATTACAATGGCACGCCTAATCACACCATTTCAATTTTTGATGGTATAAAATCAAAGATAAGCGAAGAGCAATTGTTTTACGACAAAGGGTGTGATTTGGTTGAAGATAAGGTGACCCAAAGTTACATTAGCCAATGTGAATTTGATGGCAAGCCTGGTTTTAAAGCTTCTTACTGGAATAATAGCGATAGAGAAGGCGATGTTGTGGTTACAACCCAAATTACCAATCCAATAAAATTAACCACTGCTGGCCAACATGAATTTGCATCTGGGGTGAAACTAGAAGGTTTTTCTGCTCTGTATGAAACTGAATTTGTAGCAGATAAAACAGAAGAGTTGGTGCTTAAAGGTGGTGCAGCAGGTGATTTTGAGGTTTTGGTTAATGGTGATACCATTCAGAAATACATTAACTGGCGTTTGCTTTCTTCAAGGATGCCTATTAAGGTCGAAGCCGGTAAAAAGTATAAAATTGAAATACGTTATGCTCAAGAGAATGATTGGCAGGCCAATATCGAACTGAATTTTGGCAAAGAGGTTGATGTGGATTATACGTCTCTGATTAAAAAATTAGAAGGCTATGATGTTGTAGTTTTTGTGGGTGGCTTATCCGGAGAACTGGAAGGTGAAGAGATGCCTGTTTCGTACCCTGGCTTTAAAGGGGGAGACCGTACCAACATAGATTTGCCTGCCGTTCAGCGTAACTGTTTAAAGGCGTTGAAACAAGCTGGTAAAAAAGTGGTTTTTGTAAACTGTTCAGGTTCTGCCATTGCCTTAACGCCAGAAACTGAATCATGCGAAGCAATTCTTCAGGCTTGGTATGCCGGCGAACAAGGCGGGTTGGCAATTGCAGATGTTCTTTTTGGCGATTATAACCCTGCTGGTAAATTACCTATCTCCTTTTATAAGAACTCGGATATATTAGGCGACTTTGAAGATTACTCAATGAAAGGCCGTACATATCGATACACTACAGATGTCCTTTTCCCATTTGGCTATGGTTTAAGCTATACCAATTTTGAGATTGGCAAGGCCCGTTTGAGCAAAACAGCCATAAATGCTGGTGAAGGCACCCAAATTACTGTTCCTGTTAGCAATGCCGGGGAAATGGATGGCACCGAAATTATCCAGGTTTATGTGCGTAAAGTCAATGATATTGATGGCCCGTTAAAAACATTAAAAGGTTTTAAAAGGGTGGACGTAAAAGCCGGAAAGACAGAAAAAGCAGTTATTGGCCTGGCACCCGAAGCATTTGAATTTTACGATTGGGAACAACGCAAAATGGCTGTAACGGCAGGGGAATACGAAGTGTTCTACGGAAATAGTTCCGATGAAAAAGATTTGAAAAAAGTAACAATTACCATAAAGTAATGTTGGTGTGTTGCTGCAATAAAAATTTATCCCTTAAAGAACGAAAAGAAAAACAGTTTTAATATTTTACAGTTATAATGAAACGAGCCATGGGACGATATTCTCACGCACGAGGATGATTGGTTTGGTGAGTTCCATATGACAATTAAAATCAATTTAGACATATGAAAAAAAAATACCTTATTCAACTTTCCTTATTGTTTGCATTGGCAGTAAGTAGTTGTGTAGCACAAACGGCTCCAACTAAAATAATAGAGGATTTTAAACCTTCGGTATTAAACCAACCTGGTAAAGAATACCCTATGGTTAATTCACAGGGATATGCCCGCTTTAAAGTGGAAGCGCCTGATGCCGATAGTGTGCGTGTTAGCCTTGGTTTGGGCGGACGCGGTGGCACAATATTGGAAAAAATGGAAGATGGTTCATGGATGGGTACTACTGAAGGCCCTATGGACGAAGGTTTTCATTACTATCATTTAACTATTGATGGCGGTGTTTTTAACGACCCGGGGGCAATGAATTACTTTGGTTCCTTACGGTGGGAAAGTGGTATTGAAATACCTGCACACGACCGTGATTTCTTTGCATTAAAAGATGTGCCACACGGTAATATTCAGCAAATATTATTTCCATCTAAGAGTACAAATACAGTTCGAAGGGCTTTTGTATATACACCTCCGGGGTATGGTAAAAACCTTACAGAGAAATATCCGGTGTTATACCTTCAACACGGATGGGGCGAAGATGAAACAGCTTGGTCGAACCAAGGGCATGCCAACCTTATTATGGATAACTTGATTGCCGAAGGAAAGTCAAAGCCTTTCATTATTGTAATGACTTATGGCATGACCAATGAAACCAAATTTGGCGGGTTAAAAAGTTTTGATATAACACCATTTCAAACTGTATTAGTTGATGAATTAATGCCCTATGTAGAAGAAAATTTTAGAACCTTAGAAGGGGCAGATAACCGTGCTATGGCAGGCTTGTCAATGGGAGGTTTCGAAACCCGGTTAATTACCTTGAATAAGCCCGAAGTTTTTTCATACTATGCACTATTAAGTGGCGGCGTTTATTCGCCTGATGATATTAAAGATAAATCATCGGTAAAGCTAATTTTCATGAGTTGTGGCAGCAAAGAAAACCCTGAACGTGTTAAAAAATCGGCAGCAGAGTTAAAACAAGCTGGCATTAATGCCATTTCTTTTGTTTCAGAAAATACCGCTCATGAATTTTTAACATGGCGAAGAAGTTTAAAAGAGTTAGCACCAAAATTATTTAGATAAGTATAGTATTGAACATGATGAAACAAGCCATGAAAACACATTCTCACACACGAGGATGATTGGATTAGCGAGTTCCATTTGACAATTGAAAGAAAATTTAAACACATGAAATTAATAGTATTAGCAGTTTTATTTACAATGATAATAGCTAGCTCTTGTAATACTCCATTAGAATCCGGCCAAGTGAAGGTTGAAGAAGGTGTTTTACAGGGGGTAGTTACAGATGATTTAACCATTTTTAAAGGCATTCCTTTTGCTAAACCGCCTGTTGGTGAATTACGATGGAAAGCACCTCAACCCGCCGAAAAGTGGGAAGGGGTTAAGCAGGCCACTGAATATGCACCTGGGCCAATGCAGGGAGCAAACCCTCCTTCGGGTAAAAGTGAGGACTGTCTCTATCTGAATGTATGGACGCCTGCAAAAACAATGGATGAAAAAATCCCTGTTTTGGTATGGATATATGGTGGAGGCTTTAGTTTTGGTTGTACTTCCGAAGGCGTTTATGATGGTCAAGCGTTAGCCAATAAAGGCGTTGTGCTGGTTAGTATTGCTTATCGTGTTGGGCAACTCGGTTTTCTGGCACATCCGGAGTTAAGTGCTGAGAGCCCTGATAGCGTTTCCGGTAACTATGGGCTGCTTGACCAGATTGCTGCACTGAAATGGATTAAAAAGAATATTTCTGCCTTTGGTGGCGACCCTGATAAAGTAACCATTTTTGGTGAATCTGCAGGCGGTATTTCCGTAAGTATGTTGTGTGCTTCGCCATTAGCAAAAGGGTTGTTTCAAGGTGCTATTTCTCAAAGTGGCGGATCCTTTGGTGCTTCAAGGCCAACAACTTATCCGGGTGAGAATATGAAAACCTTAAAAGATGCCGAAGCCGATGGCATTGAATATGTGAAACAACATGGTGGTACTTCTATAGCCGATTTACGAAAAATGAAAGCTGAGAATTTTATTCCACAAGGTTGGACAATGCCCGGTGGATGGCCTGTTGTTGATGGTGTTGTTATTCCGGATTGTCAGCACAAGCTTTATCAGGAAGGGAAATACAATGATGTGCCTGTCCTGATCGGTTATAATTCCGATGAGGGTGCCAGCTTTATGTGGGAAAAGAATCCCGAAAATGTACGAAATAGTGTAAAGCAGCGCTTTGGTAAATTCGCCGATGCGTTGTTAGAAGCTTACCCGCTTGCCGAAAATAGTGTGCCTAAAACTGCCCGCGATTTAATGCGCGATGCTGCATTTGGATGGCAAACATGGATTTGGGCCAGGTTGCAATCGCAAACAGGGAAATCAAAAGTTTACTATTACTATTTCGACCAACATCCTGATTATCCGGAAGATTCACCACAATATGGCCATGGTTCGCCTCATGGACAGGATGTAGCTTATGTGTTCCAGCACTTAGGGCAAAATGCTTCTAAGTCTGATGTTGAAATTTCAGAAGCGATGGGTACCTATTGGACAAATTTTGCCAAGTATGGGCATCCTAACGGCGAAGGTTTACCTGAATGGCCTGCTTTTAGTGATGATACTCCCGAAGTAATGTACTTACAACAGAAGCCGCATGTTGGGTCTGTGCCAAGCCAAGCATCCCTTGAGGTGCTTGATACCTATTTTAAGTGGAGGATGACTGAGGATGGTGAAGCCTGGGCTAAATAATGAGATGAATAATTGATGAAAAGCTATTAACCTAAATTCTATAAATTTATATCGAACTCAGTTTATTAGTAAATGTATCTAATATGCAGCGATAATTATAGATGAATTCTCTGTCTGAAGGTAGACAGGGATGTAGCACATCAATGAAAAATAAAGAGACGAAGAGAGCTATTTGCAAAAAAATCACATAAGAAAATAACTTTAAGGCAAGTTTCTAATTGGTTATACATACTCTTATCTTATTTATTTTTGGTTTAAGTGTTAGAAAAATAAATAGTTGAGTGCTTTGGGTGTGGTTAAATATCCAATTTTAATAATTAATTATCTGATACCAAAAGATGCCTTTAGCTCAACAGTGTAAATTAGCCTTTGTGCTTGTTGCTTTTAATGAAAGGAACAAACACAGAGGCTTTTTATTGTTAATAATGGATTTCAGAAATCATGAATCATAAAAGAATTTCAATCACATTAGCTATTGCATTTGTGTCATTTATTACAACAATAGCGCAAGGTTATACTCAAAAGGAGTATGGTCTGCAAACAAAAATTAATAATGTTGAAGTAGAAATACAGTTCTACAACCCCTCAGCCGTAAGAGTGGTGAAATGGCCTACCGGAACAAATTTTAAAAAGGAGAGCCTTTCGGTAATTAAAGTGCCGGAAAAAGTTAGCTTAAGAGTTGAAAAAGTGGGAGATGTGGTAATCATGAAAAGTAGTGAAATGAATGTTGCTTTAAACCTGAAAAGCGGAAATGTTTCGTTTACTACATCTGATGGAAAAACGCTCTTAAATGAAAAACAAGACGGAGCTTCCTTCAAAGATTTTAATGATGCAGGTACAAAGACTTACAGTGTTGGTCAAGTTTTTTCATTAGATAAAGATGAGGCGATATATGGGCTTGGAATTTTACAGAACGGTAAAATGTCGCAACGTAATCAACAAGTTCATATGGTACAGAATAATACCTGGGATTTTACTACTTTCTTTCAATCGGTAAAAGGCTACGGTTTATTTTGGGATAACTATTCGCCAACAACCTTTACCGACAATGAAGCCGGAACAGAATTCCTTTCAGAAGTTGGCGATTGTATCGACTACTATTTTATGTATGGCGAAAATGCCGATGGTGTTGTGACACAAATGAGGAGCCTAACTGGCGAAGTGCCTATGTTTCCACTCTGGACGTATGGCTTTTGGCAAAGTAGAGAGCGTTATAAAAGCCAGGATGAAACCGTTGGGGTAGTAAAAAAGTACCGCGAATTAGGAGTTCCATTAGATGGTATTATTCAGGACTGGCAATATTGGGGCGACAATTATCATTGGAATGCCATGAAGTTTTTAAATCCTGGATTTCCCGAGCCGCAAAAATTTGTTGACGATGTGCATAATCTCAATGCCCACCTTATCATATCTATCTGGTCGTCATTTGGCCCCCAAACGCCACAATTTAAAATATTGCAGGAAAAAGGCATGTTGATGGATTTTCAAACATGGCCACAATCAGGAAAAGAAGGCTGGCCGCCGGATATGAATTATCCATCTGGTGTTCAGGTGTACGATGCTTATCATCCTGAGGCTAAAGATATCTATTGGGAACACCTTAATAAAGGGCTTTTCTCTTTGGGAATAGATGGTTGGTGGATGGACTCAACTGAGCCTGACCATTTGGATGTGAAACCTGAGGATTTTGACAACAAAACTTATTTAGGCTCTTTCAGAAAGGTGCGTAATGCCTATCCACTTGAAACAGTTGGTGGTGTTTATGAGCATCAGCGTAAGCAATCGTCAGATAAGCGCATATTTATTTTAACCCGTTCTGCTTTTGCAGGCCAACAGCGCTATGGCAGCAATGTTTGGTCGGGCGATTTGGGTTCATCATGGGATGCATTGCGTAATCAGATTCCTGCTGGCCTAAACTTCAGCCTTACGGGCAATCCTAATTTCAACTCAGATATTGGTGGTTTCTTTGCTGGTGCTTACAATAAAACAAGCATGGATGGCACAGCTTCAAAAAATCCTCTTTTTCAAGAGTTATATGTTCGTTGGTTGCAATATGGGGTGTTTACACCTATGATGCGCTCTCATGGTACCGACCTTAAAAGGGAAATATATTATTTTGGAGAAAAAGGCGAGCCAATTTACGATGCCATCGAAAGCGCCATCAAGCTACGTTACTCTTTGTTGCCATATATTTATTCTACTTCGTGGAATGTTACGAGTAAGCAAGGCAGCTTTTTGCGTGCTTTGGTGATGGATTTTGTGCAGGATAAAAGTGTCTGGGATTTGAAAGACGAATACCTATTTGGAAAATCCATTTTGGTAGCCCCTGTGCTTAGAGCTCAATACACACCGGAGAAAGTAGTGAAAGTTGACAAAAAAACGGGATGGAATAAAGGGCATGAAATAGGCGAAGATGGCTTCCCGATAGTTGATTTTACCCCTGTTAAATCAACAACTGTTTATCTGCCCCAAGGTACTGATTGGTACGATTTCTGGACTAATGAAAAATATAATGGTGGCCAAACAATTACCAAGGAAACCACAATTAATACCGTGCCGGTTTATATTAAAGCAGGCAGCATTATTCCAATAGGCCCCAAAGTACAATATGCAGAGGAAAAGAATTGGGATAATCTCGAAATAAGGGTTTACGAAGGTGCCAATGGCGAATTTACCTTGTATGAGGATGAAAACGACAATTATAATTATGAAAAAGGCATTTATTCAACCATTACTTTTAACTGGAATGATGACAAAAAAATATTGACTATTAATGGCCGTAAAGGGGATTTCCCAGGCATGCTTAAAGTGCGTAAGTTTAATATCGTATTGGTGACTAAGAGCAATGGTTTGGGCGATAGCCATAGCCAGAAGTTTAATAAGTCAGTTGATTACAATGGAAGTAAGGTTGCTATTAAATTATAAACAGGCAGAGCTGAATTTTTTTTATTAAAGCAATGTGTTTAAACGAGCTAATATGAGTAGCGTAATTTCTGTCTTCTCCTAATAATGGAGATAAAAAAAGGATTTGATTGAAATATTCTCATAAGAAGCTTCTTTTGGTGACTTCGTATTATTTCTTCAATTAGTAAATCATAAGGAATAATAGCTGCTGTTGTTGGTTTACTGTGTGAATTGGGAAATTTTCTGAAATTGGGTTAAGTATTATATGAAAAAAGTTCAAACATAAGGAGTGGTAAAAATAGAGAAAGTGGTAAGAATGTTTCTATGATACATATATCATAGAACGATAATTTGGGTATAAGATATTTTTATAAACAAAAACAATTTGAAATGAATAAGATATGGTTTTTGTCTTTGGCATAGTTTTCTGGCTTGATTTGCTTTTACAAACCCAGAATAATCAGTCTGGGGTTTATCAGATTAAACTAGTGGGCGATGGCCAAATATAAACAAGGTCAATTATGATCAGATAGTTGATTTTTATCATATGGTTTTCAATTATAATGAAAAGGTTTACATAATAATGAATAAAATATTTTTAGTTTTTTGTCTACTTTATGTTTGTTGTATGATTATAATAAATAGAAAACACAAGGTAAGAAGTATCCAAGTGAATTTTACTAGGGCGATGTAGCGTTCCCGAGTGTGTTACACGTGTATTTTTTACTACACAATATTGATTATAAATTATTTAACATTACATATTAAGTAAGACACATGAAATCTTTCAAACTGCAAAAATTATTTGCATTCATCATTTTATTGATGTTATCAACAACACTTATTGCACAAATAGAAGACATTCAGGTAGGGGCAACTACTCGGAAAATGCTGGTATATGCACCTTCAGACATTCAGGAAAATAGTCCCTTGTTGCTATCATTACATGGTTTAAATCAGGATATTAATTATCAAAAAAATCAAGCTAAATGGGAAATAGTTGCCGATGCTAATGGATTTGTGGTAGTGTATCCGGCAGGTATTAATAATTCGTGGGATTTGTACGGCACTAGTGATACTGATTTTATTCTGGCTATTATCGACGAAATGGCTGACCGTTATGATATTGACAGAAACAGGGTTTATCTTTCAGGCTTTTCTATGGGAGGGATGATGACCTATCATGCCGCAACAAAAATTGCAGATAAAATAGCTGCATTTGCCCCTGTGAGCGGATATCTTATGGGAGGTCCAAATACCAATAGTTCGCGCCCTATACCTATTATACATACGCATGGAACAAGTGACCCTGTTGTGCCTTTCTCCGGAGTAGCTGTATGTCTTGATGCATGGATTACAAGAAACGGTTGTCCCACAACCGAAGTTGTTACAGATCCTTATCCGGAAAACAAACCTAATTCTAATGGCACAAAACACTATTGGGGAAAAGGTACAGATGATGTAGAAATTGTTTTATTGGAGCTTGAAGGAGTGGGGCATTGGCATTCGTTAAATCCAAACGGCGTTCATACCAGTGAAGAAATATGGAATTTCTGTAAAAACTATTCTCTCACATGGGGAGTTCCTCAGTTTGAGCAAGCATACGTAAGTGATGATAATGCACGAGAAATTAAAGTTTTATTCAGCATTCCAATTGAAGAATTAGCTAGCTACGATGGCTTTCGTGTAAAAGTTGACAATAATGATGTGACTGTTGAAAATGTTACATATGGCAATGAAAAACAATTGGTTATCACTCTGACAGAAGCCATTGATAATACCAATGAAATAAGCCTTTCGTACTCCAATGGCAATGTAGTATCTACTATAGAAAAAGAACTAGGAACGCTTACCAATGTATTGGTTGATAACATACTGCCTGGAGCATCTCCTCGAATTACAGAGCTTTCTGTAAACGAAAATGGAGATGTTCTTACTGCAAAATTCAATATGGAGATGGAACTGCCTAATGATCTTTCCGGTTTTGCTTTGAATGCAAATTATGACAACGATATTACTGTTACTTTTGGCCAGGCTTCATTCGAAAACAATGACAACACCATCCTAGAATTTTCTTTGAGTCAAACAGTATATGCCGACTATCAGCTTTCTCTTTCTTATTCGGGTACTGCTATTGAAACAGTACAAAATGGATTGCTAAAATCATTTGAAAATATAAATGTAACAAACAATGCAATAGGTTTGCCTGTCAGCATAGTTTCTGCCAAAGTATTGGCTTCTGGTACTGAGCTTTCTGTTAATTTCTCAAAACCAATGCTTATGCAAAGCACACAATTAAGTCAGTTTAGCCTTGAGGTTAATGGGGCGAATATTTCGTTGACCAATTATTCAATTGAAAACAATATTGTAACTTTTACTTTGTTGAAAAATTTACACAACGCAGACCTTATTCAGCTTAGTTATACGCCCGGAAGTGTTACTTCTGCAGATAAAGGAGCATTAGAGAGTTTTTCCGCTTTTTCAGTTGAAAACCAAATCCCAGTTCCAACATGGAAAACGGTACCTTCAAAAATAGAAGCAGAAGATTATATTATGCAATCCGGAATAGAAACTGAGCAAACTGGCGATGTTGATGGGAACCTTAATATTGGATGGATTGACAACGGTGACTGGGTAGAATATGCTATTCAAAATACCTCAGAACAAACAGAATTCGATATATTTTACAGATTAGCATCAATTTATGATACAGGTTTAATTGATATTTACCTTGATGATGTAAAAGTTGGTCAGGTAAATGTCCCATATACAGGTGGTTGGCAAGTATATCAATCTGTTAAATCTAGTATTACAGTTCCTACAGGCAAGCATTATTTAAAACTTGTTGCCCAACAGGGTGGTTTTAATGTTAATTATTTTTCTCTACAAAAAAAGCCTGGAACAGGTATCAAGAAGAGAACTACAGGCATGGTTGAAATTTATCCTAACCCGGCATCACAACAGATTACCATTAAAACAGGAGGCTTTAATACTCAACTAGTTGAAATTTATAATAGTACAGGGAATATGGTGAAGAGCTTTCATGCTTCACGTAGTTCTGAAATACAATTGCCGCTTAGTCTGGTTAATGGTGTATATTTCATCAAAATGAGCAATGAAAAGCAATATGAGCTTAAAAAAATTATCATTCAGAATTAGGTGTAAATTACACGCCTTTGTTTTTACCAGAAACTAGGAGGTGCTATAAATTTAAGCCTGATGTAATAAATTTAATTGGTAGAGTCAGGTATGGTTAATATTTTAAAATTATAAATATGAATACGGATTGTAAAGGTCGGTTGTTGATTTTACTCTTTTCAACATTAGCTTTAAACTTTATTATAACAGGATGCCAAACTTCTCAAACGGTCTGGCTCGATGAACTGGACTTGAGTACAGCCACCCAAGGCTATGGTCTTCCGGTAAAAAATAAATCGTTAGATGGCAACACAATGACCATTGCCGGGCAAACTTTTGAACGTGGATTTGCGACTCATGCAGTTAGCTCCTTAACTATTTTAACAGATGGAAATGCAAAGCTGTTTAAAGCAAAAGTTGGGCTCGATGATGAGATGAAAGGCCACGAACCTGCTGTTGAATTCGAAGTTTATGGTGATGGCGAAAAACTTTGGTCTAGTGGCATAATGCATTTAGGCGACTCAGCTAAAGTGTGTTCTGTTGTATTAACAGATGTAAAAAAAGTTGAATTGGTAGTAGCCGATGGTGGCAATGGAAATTATTATGACCATGCCAATTGGGCCGATGCCAAATTTGAAGCCACCGGGGTTGAAACATTTGAAACCTATAATCCAATTACCAGCGAGCCTTATATTCTTACGCCTAAACCTGCAGATAAGCCAAGATTAACCGGAGCCAGAGTTTTTGGGGTGCGTCCGGGCTCGCCGTTTCAGTTTCTTGTTACAGCAACAGGTCTCAGGCCAATGGCTTTTTCAGCCAAAGGGCTGCCTAAAGGTTTGGTAATTAACGAACAATCAGGATTAATAACAGGGGAATTGGCAAAGAAAGGTACTTATGTTGTAACCTTGCAAGCAGAAAATGAGAAAGGCATTGATGAGCGAGAATTCCGTATTGAATGTGGTGATAAAATTGCTTTAACACCGCCTATGGGATGGAATAGCTGGAATTGTTTTGCCCACGCTGTGTCTGCAGAAAGAGTGAAAAGTGCTGCTGATGCCATGGTAAAAAGCGGGCTTATCAATCATGGTTGGACATACATTAATATAGACGATTTTTGGAATAACCACCGCGATTCGGAGGATGGTTCACTAAGAGGTGAATTAAGAGATGCCAACGGCAAAATTGTACCTAACGAAAGATTTGGCGACATGAAAGGCCTAGCCGATTATGTACATGGTCTTGGTTTAAAAATTGGCTTGTATTCTAGTCCCGGCCCATGGTCGTGTGGTGGCTGTGCCGGTAGTTTTGGTTTCGAGGAACTGGATGCCGAAACTTATGCCGACTGGGGGTTTGACTACTTAAAATACGATTGGTGTAGTTATGGCAATGTAATTGATGGTTTACCCGATAATGATCCTTATAAAGTGTCATCGCTTTCGTACAATGGTGGAGGAGAATTGGAAACAGCCATGAAGCCTTTCCAATTGATGGGCGAATACCTTCGTAAGCAACCTCGTGATATTGTTTATAGCGTATGTCAATATGGTATGTCAGATGTTTGGAAGTGGGGCGGCTCGGTTGGAGGCAACTGCTGGCGTACCACCAATGATATTACCGATACATGGGTAAGTATGAAGAGTATAGCTATAGACCACGAAAAGTCGGCTCCTTATTCAAAACCCGGCAATTGGAACGATCCTGATATGTTGATTGTTGGCCATGTTGGTTGGGGAAATACCCACCCTAGCAAGCTTAAACCAGACGAACAATATTTACACATTAGTTTGTGGAGCCTTTTTGCCGCACCTCTTTTAATAGGTTGCGACATGGAGAAACTAGATGATTTCACCCTTAACCTGTTAACCAACGATGAGGTAATTGATGTAAATCAGGACCCACTTGGCATTCAGGCTACTTGTGTTCAAACAATTGGTGATTTAAGAATTTATGTAAAAGCGCTCGAAGATGGTAGCCGTGCTGTTGGTTTCTGCAACTTCGGAACGGAGGTTGTTGATACTCAGTACAGCGATTTCGTACAATTGGGCATAAATGGAGATGTTACCGTGCGTGACCTTTGGCGTCAGAAAGATATTGCAGAGTTAGATGCCAACACCGAAAAACTGGCAATAAAAGTTCCGGCACACGGCGTGTTACTGTATAAATTTACTCACAATAAATAATTGTAACACAAGCAATAATGAAACCTAAACAAATAATATCTCTTACCCTGAAAATAATAGGGATAATTGCCTTTTGGACAGCAGTAAAAGCTTCTCCGGCTTTGATGAGTGTTGTGGGGGTTATTTCCTCCTATATGGGGGTGAGCCCTAAAGCGGGAGCTGGTGGGCTCTTTATGTTTATCGTTGTATTGTCGTTGGTGGCAAGTGTTGTAATACCATTGGTTGTGGCATATTTATTCATTTTAAAAACGGATAAGATACTCCTTCTATTTGGTTTAGAAGACGAGTCTGTTGGTGGACTAAACATTGGGGAAAAAGCTATTTATAGGCTTGTGATAATTGTTTTTGCCTTTTTAGTAATACTGAATGGCGCCAACAATTTCATTTCGTACACATACAATACCAATACCAATACCGAATATGTAACTAATAACAATTTTAATCAATCTCAGGGGGGTAATAATGAGCAAAGAGTGACTGTAACAAAAACTAACTCTAAGCATGTAAATTATTTTGCCCTTGCCGAGATTATTCTCGGTGTTATTCTCTTGGTTAAAGTTAAAAAGTATGCCCAAAAGCTTGAGCAAACTTGTAGCGATCCGGAATTATCCAATGAATAAATTTTTAATTTAAAATAAAATGCAAAATAAAGTCATACAAACAGCATTGTTGTTGTTGCTTTTCGCAACAGTTGGATTTTCACAAAATCCGATTATTCAGACTAAATACACGGCAGATCCTGCTCCAATGGTTTACAACGATACCGTTTTTCTTTATACATCGCACGATGAAGATGACGCTTTTGGTTTTAAAATGCAGGATTGGTTGCTGTATACTTCAACAGATATGGTTAATTGGACAGACCATGGTGTTGTTGCTTCGTTAAAGGATTTTAAATGGGTGCCATATGACAATGGAGCATGGGCACCGCAATGTATTGAACGAAACGGTCAGTTTTATTTCTATTGCCCCATGCCGAACGGTATTGGAATTGGGGTGTTGGTTGCCGATAGTCCATATGGGCCATTTACCGATCCTATTGGAAAAGCCTTGATAAAAAACGGGCCTCAGGATATTGACCCTTCTGTTTTTATAGATGATGATGGGCAGGCTTACCTATATTGGGGAAATCCGGAGTTATGGTATGTTAAGTTAAATGAAGATATGATTTCTGTTGAAGGCGAACCTACAAGAATGGCCGATTTTGTAAAAGTGAAGGGCGATAAAGATGCTTTCCATTATCAGGAGGGGCCATGGGCTTGGAAACGTAACGGAAAATATTATATGGCTTATGCATCAACCTGTTGCCCCGAAGGTATTGGTTATGCTATGAGTAATAGTCCCACTGGGCCTTGGGCATTTAAAGGTATGATTATGGAAGGCGACCAGCGCTCAAGTGGCAACCATCCAGGAATAATCGATTATAAAGGAAGCTCTTATGTTTTTGGCTTCAATTATGACATATTGAAACAAACAATGTCGAAGCATTACGAACGCCGTTCGATTTGTGTTACCAAAATTGTATACGATAAGGATGGTGAAATAATAAAACTCCCTTGGTGGGACGAAACTAAAAACACTCAAATCGGTGCGCTAAATCCATACATTAAAATTGAAGCTGAGACCATGGCTTTTAGTGAAGGGCTTAATACGCAAAAGGTTATTGAATGGGAACGAAATGTTTTTTGGAACCGGGGAAAGAAGATGGCCGAGCGCATGGTGGTTACTTCGATTAATAATGGCGATTATAGCAAAGTACAAGGAGTTGATTTTTCTAAAGGCATTTCATCTATTCAAGTGTGTTTGGCTGCTTTGTATGGTGGTATAATCGAAATTCATGCCAATACAATTAACGGGCCTGTTTTGGGGCATGTAGATATTACAGCTTCGGCTGAAGGAGATATCTATAAAACATACACAGCACCTGTGAAAAACATCAAAGGAGTTCACGATTTGTATTTCCTATTTAAAGGGGAGAAGGATCTGTTCAACTTTGATTGGTGGAAGTTTAATATTAATTAATAAGTTCATATTTAAAACAATAATTATGAGAGTGCAAATTTTAGTGGCATTTTGTTTTTTGTTAATAATCAGTACTGTAAAAGCGCAAAATCCAGTTATACAAACCTATTTTACTGCCGACCCGGCACCAATGGTTTGTAATGATACCGTTTATCTTTATACATCGCACGATGAAGATAATACTGTGGATAATTTCTTTACTATGTACGATTGGCGTTGTTATTCAACAACAGATATGGTAAACTGGACCGACCATGGTGCAGTAGCTTCCTTAGAAAAAGATGTTTCATGGGCAAATAAGAAAAATGGTGCCTGGGCTGTTCAGTGTATTGAACGAAATGGCAAATATTATCTCTATGTACCTATTCATGGTGCTGGTATTAGTGTTTTAGTGGCTGACTCTCCATACGGGCCATTTATCGAGCCATTGGGCAAACAACTTATTGATAGTGAGGATTTGTGGAAAGATATCGACCCTACTGTTTTTATTGATGACGATGGGCAGGCGTATCTTTACTGGGGCAATCCCAATGTTTGGTATATTAAGTTAAACGAGGATATGATTTCGTACGACAAGAGTATTGGTAAAAATGGTATTGTTGCCGTTGATATGGTGCCCGAGTCTTTTGGCAAAAGTGTAAGAAAAGATGGCACGCCTGGTACAAAGTATGTAGAAGGCCCATGGTTTTACAAACGCAACAACCTTTATTACCTTATTTATGCCGCCAATGGGGTGCCTGAAAGTATTGGGTATTCAACATCCCCATCGCCAACAGGCCCATGGACATATCAGGGGTTAATTATGGAACGACATCCTAAACTTGCTTTTACTAACCATGCAGGTGTCATTGATTATAAAGGGAAGTCGTTTTTCTTTTACCATAACGAAGCTTTACCAAATGGCGGTGGATTCAGACGTTCTACCTGTGTGGAAGAGTTTGAGTATAATGCTGATGGTACTATCCCGTCAATTATTCCTACAGAAGGAGCCATAAAAACAAGCCTGGAAAACTTAAACCCTTATAAAAGAACCGAAGCTGAGACAATAGCTTGGTCCGAAGGTTTGAAAACTGCAAAAGGTGCTAAAGGAATGTATGTTACAAAAATCAACGATAAGGATTACCTAAAAGTACGAAGTGTTGATTTTGCCAAAGGTGCTAAGAAGTTCGAAGCAACAGTTGCCTCTATAATCGGCGGAAAAATAGAGATTCGTCTTGATGCTAAAGATGGCCAGTTAATTGGTGTTTGTGAGATTTCAAATACCGGAGGGGCAGATAGCTGGAAAACAATTACTGCCAAAACCGATAAAGTTAAAGGCGTTCACGATTTGTATTTCGTCTTTGTAGGTAACGATGGCGAATTGTTTAATTTCGATTACTGGAAATTTAGTAAGTAATAGAAATTTAATATTGAAAATAGAGAAATAATGAAAATGCACTTTCGTATTGCTTTAATTTCATTAGCTATAGTAGGTTTTGCTTGTCAGAGAGCTAATGAATGCATTAGAAATGAAGTACTTTTTAACGATAGTTGGAAGTTTTTTCTTGGAGATACGAAAGGGGCAGAAGCAACTATATTTAATGATACTACATGGCGTAATATTGATTTACCTCATGATTGGTCAATAGAAAATCTTGAGGGACAACAGCCGAATGAGGTTGTTGGCCCTTTTTTCAAACAAAGTATTGGGACTACTTCAACAGGATATAGTGTTGGTGGTACGGCCTGGTATCGTAAAACATTTACTTTACCCGCCAATGAAAAACTGAGTCAAACAATTATCAATTTCGATGGTGTGTACATGAATTCTGATGTTTGGGTTAATGGCAAGTTCGTTGGTAATCACCCATATGGATATACAGCGTTTCATTATGATATTACAGATTATCTGAATCCGGCCAATACGCCAAACGTGATTGCTGTAAAAGTTAAAAACGAAGGCCAAAACTCTCGTTGGTACAGCGGTTCAGGAATATACAGAAATGTGCATTTAATTCAAAAACAGGCCACTCATATTGCACATAATGGCGTTTGTATCTCCACAGAGTCAATATCAGCCAATGGAAGTGAGATAAAAATCACAACAAAACTTGTGCATGATATTGCTGATGCAGAAAATATTTCCCTGTCAACAAAAATCATTAACCCCGATGGAGTAATTGAAGCAGCCGCCGAAGTTCCAATTAAGGTGTTAACCCTGGATGATGGCGGATATTCTTTCAATTTAAAACTATCCAATTCAAAATTATGGTCAGTTGAAGTACCAAACCTTTATAGTGCTGAAATTACCGTGCTAAAGAATGGCAAACCTGTTGATAAGACTACAGAAATTTTCGGTATTCGCACCATTCATTTTGATGCAAAAACAGGATTTAGCCTAAATGGGAAAAGCGTGCTTTTAAAAGGAGGCTGCATGCATCATGCCAATGGATTTTTAGGGTCTGCAACAATTGCACGTGCGGAAGAGAGGCGTGTTGAACTGATGAAAGCCAACGGTTTTAATGCGATCCGATGCAGCCATAACCCACCATCAAAAGCATTTTTAGATGCCTGCGACCGATTAGGGGTATTGGTAATTGATGAAGCTTTTGACCAATGGGAAAGGCCAAAAAATAAGGAGGATTACAACCTCTATTTCAAACAATGGTGGAAAAAAGATTTAGAATCGATGGTTCTCCGCGACAGGAACCATCCATCAGTTATTATTTGGAGCATTGGAAATGAAATTAATGAACGTGCAGATTCTTTAGGATATGCAATTCGGGACATGATAGTACCCTATGTTCATCAGTTGGATTCAACACGCCCGGTAACCGAAGCTATTTGTGCTTTTTGGGATCACTGGGGGCAGGATTGGAAGTCTACCGAACTTTCATTTGCTAAGCTGGATGTAGGTGGATACAATTATTTGGATACTCAGTACGAAGCTGACCATGAGGAATTTCCGGATAGGTTAATGGTAGGCACAGAGTCTTATCCCGCTGAAGCTTATAGTTATTGGCAACAGGTTGAGAAAAATCCATATGTAATTGGTGATTTTGTTTGGACAGCAATGGATTACCTTGGAGAAAACGCTTGTGGAAACTCAGCATATGCACCTACTTATGGGCAAAGAGTTGGTTTAAAACCTTGGCCTTGGTTCAATGCTTTTTGTGGTGATATTGATTTATGCGGAAATAAAAAGCCTCAATCGTATTACCGCGATGTGGTTTGGGGCAACAGCAAACTTGAAATGATGGTGCATGCGCCAATACCAGAAGGTATGGTAGAAACCATTAGTTACTGGGGTTGGCCCGATGAGCTTCAAAGCTGGAATTGGAAAGGCAACGAAGGAAATGTAATGGATGTTAGGGTATTTTCGAGTTGTCCGGTTATCCGCCTTGAACTGAATGGTAAAATCATTGGTGAGCAATCTATAGGAGAAAATGCCAAGCTTATTGCCAACTTTAAAGTGCCCTACGAAGCTGGTGTATTAAAGGCTATTGCATTAAAAAATGGTGATGAAGTGGCATCTAAAATATTAAAAACTACCGGTGAGCCTGCTAAAATCTGGTTGATGGCTGATAGAAAAGAAATATCAGCCAACCGTAGCGATTTATCCTATGTAAAAGTTGAGATAACAGATGAAAAGGGGAATTTGATACCCAACGCTGAAGTTCCTGTAAAATTTTCAGTGTCAGGTGTTGGAGAAATAGCCGGTTCTGGAAATGGATGCCCTACTGATATGGAAAGCTTTAATAACCTGGTTTGTAAAACTTGGCAAGGAAAAGCGCTTGTAATTCTTAGGCCGGAAAAAGAAAACCAGCATGGAAATATAATTCTGAAAGCAGAAACGGAAGGATTACCAGTTGCTGATATAATTGTTAAAATTGAATAAAGTTGAAATATTCTAATGAATTTAGAATGCAAAGAATCATATGATGGTAAAACACACTCGTAAAATAGTAGTCTCGTTAGTATTCTTTCTATTATGTTTATCTAGTGTAAGCGGACAGGAAGTAACAATAAGTAATACTCAAAACAGGTCAGGTATCAGCCTAAATGGCAAATGGAAATATATTATAGACCATTATGAAACAGGACAAATCGGTTTTATGCCTCTTTACCTGAATATAAAGCCCGGTAATAAAACCGACAGGGTTGAATATAGTTTTGATAATGCTCAAACGCTATGGGTTCCTGGGGCATGGAATGCTCAAAAGCCCGAATTGTTTTATTACGAAGGAACCATTTGGTATCGTAAAACATTTGATAAGGAGAATATTTCAAAAGATAAACGGTACTTTGTGCATTTTGAAGCTGCCAATTATTTAACCACTGTAACTTTTAACGGTAAAATATTAGGGAAACATGAAGGGGGATTTACTCCTTTTAGTTTTGAAGTTACCAACCTGATAAAGGAAAAGGATAACTATCTGATCGTTGGTGTAAGTGATACAAGAGGCGGCGATCAGGTTCCTGCAAAAGTTACCGATTGGTTTAATCACGGAGGGATAACCCGTAATGTAAAATTGATTGAAACTCCGGCTAACTTTGTTAGTAACTATTTTTTATCGTTGGATAAAGCTTCGTTAAACAGCAAGGTCAAAACCATTAATGGAAAACTTTTCGTTAATGGAAATGCTGGTTCTCAAACTGTCCGTATAATTATTCCCGAATTAAAAGTAACTAAGGAAATAGCTGTTGATTCTACTGGGGTAAGCAGTTTTTCGATTAATGTAAAAGGCCTACAACTTTGGTCTCCTGAGAATCCAAAGCTATACAATGTAAGTGTAGTAACTGCCAACGAAAAAATAACCGACAAAATCGGTTTTAGAACAATTGAAACTTTAGGAAAACAAATACTTCTAAATGGAAAGCCTCTTTTTTTAAAAGGTATTTCGCTACACGATGAAAATCCGCTTAGACAAGATAGGGCAAATTCAATGGATGATGCACGCTTAGTGCTTGAATGGGCTAAAGAGTTAGGTTGTAATTTTATTCGTCTGGCGCATTATCCACATCAAGAGAATATTGTAAGATTAGCTGATGAGATGGGAGTTTTGGTATGGGAAGAGTTGCCGCTCTATTGGGGAATCGACTGGAACAGTTCTAAAGTTTTGGACAAAGCAAAGGCGCAATATGCTGCTTTAATTAATCGCGATTATAACAGAGCGAGTTCAATTATTTGGTCCATTGCCAATGAAACTGCACCTACGCCTGCGCGTAATCAGTTTTTAATTTCATTAGCCGAACATATCAGAGCCATAGATAATACAAGGTTGTTAAGTGCTGCATGTAAAAAAGACCAGGCTGTTGATGGACATCCGGATAATGATTATACGCTTGGCGACCCAATTATGGAACATCTTGATATTATTAGTTTTAATGAGTATTTAGGATGGTATGGCGGTTTGCCCGAAGAGTGCCGTAAAAAAACATATACTGCAAGTATGGAAAAGCCCGTGATTGTAAGTGAGTTTGGTGGTGGAGCCTTGCAAGGTTTTTATGCCGACAGTCTGACAAGATGGAGCGAGGATTTTCAGGCTTATTTGTATAAGAAAAATATTGCCATGTTCGACCGTATTGATGGACTGGCAGGGATGACTCCATGGATATTGGTAGATTTTATGTCGCCGCTTAGGCAGTTGCCAGACGTGCAGGATGGCTGGAACCGGAAAGGTTTGATCTCTGAAAAAGGGATTAAGAAAAAAGCTTTTTTTATTTTGCAGAAATATTATCACAATAAAAAGTAGTGTGTTTTTTGAGTGACAGTTGGTAAGGGAAGTTATAGGTATGTGGTAGGATACCAAATTGTAGGGTTTAGTTTGTGGAACGTGAAATAATAAAAAATGAGAAATGTAATATCTAATGTTAATCTGGTTTTAATCCTATTATTATGTGTAGTATTTGCACCTCAATATATAGATGCTCAGCAAACAGTTCCCGAAAAAAATGAACCTGTTTATAAGGATTTTAAGGCTGAGTTTATGTGGGATGCCAAAGTGAAAATTGGCAATATGGTTGTAGTTGGCGAAAGTAAGCGGGGAACACGCCGGATGATACCTATAACAGGTGGCACTTTTAAAGGGCCAAACATTCAAGGCGAAGTGTTGCCGGGTGGTGAAGATTCGCAACTCGTGCGCCCTGATGGCGATACGGAACTTCATGCACGGTACTTGCTTAAAACCGATGATGGCGTATTGATTCATGTAATAAATAATGCATTAATGCATACGCCTGCAAAAGGTGAAGAGGGTGGATTTTATGTGAAATCGGCCCTTGATTTGGAAGTGCCAATAGATAGCCCTTACGCTTATCTTAATCACGCCATATTTATTGGGACGTTGACCATGCCCAAGATATTATCTGGCGAAGAGCCTTATGTGATTATTGGTGTATATAAGTTGTTGAACTAAACCTCCTACGTCGGTAGACAAGGAGGTTTTGACGGTAAAATACCGCATCTTTGTATTTCAATTTTAATAAACTGATTAAAGATGAAAAAAAAGTTTAGCAACACCAAAGAGTGTTGAGGCATTATTGCACAATCTGCATGTAAGAATGGAAGTAGCGCATTTTTCTAATAGCTCAATTGCTAATTATATGCGTTCTACTAAGCTACTCTGCTTATTTTCCGGTAAGCTACCTGATGAGCTTTCGGAAATGGAAATATATGAGTTTCTGCTGTATCTTAAAAACGATCAAAAGCTGAGTCGGTCTACCATCAGAAATTACTTACAAGGGCTGCGTTTTATGTATAAAAGCGTGTATAAGCGCATTGATATTATTTCTGAGGTACCTTATCCTAAAGCCACAAAGTATCTACCCTTGATCCCTACCGGGAAAGAACTGCTGCAATTATTTAATGCTGCCATAAGTCCAAAGCACAGACTATTACTAAAAGTTATTTATTCGGCAGGTTTGCGCAAAGTATCCGTGTTGTAAAGTACACTATTGGGAATTGAAAATACAGTGATTAGTTCTTAATGGGTTTCCAATTTTGAGGAAGAAGTTCTTTAAGTTGAGATGTTTTACAATCTTGTATCTTTTCTAGTACAAAGGTTAACCATTCTAAAGGATTTACCTCATTAATTTTACATGTAGTAAAGAAAGAATACATCATGGCAGCTTTTTGTGCTGCACTATGTGAACCTGCAAATAGATAGTTTTTCCGACCTAAAGCTAATGGACGTATAGCATTTTCAATCTTATTATTATCGATTTCATACTTGCCATTATTAATGTAAGCTTTTAACCTAGGCCAGAGGTTGTATGTATAGGTAATTGCCTTTCCAATTGGACTCTGGGGTACAACTTTATTAATGTTGCTTTTTAGCCATTGTTCTATTTCGATTAAGACAGGTCTTGCATATATGTTTCTGTACCTTTGTAAGGTGTTATGATTTATCAAACGCTCTTTTGCTGTTCTTTCTATTTTATAAAGCTTCTGCATCTTTTTAAGCATATACTCTGCCATATCTTTGTCGTAGTTCAAAGCTTTATCAAAATAACGCCGGGCATGTGCCATGCAAGCTAAAAGCACAATATGTCCTTTGGTTTCCATGCTTTGATATGCAATATAACCATCAGTTTGCAATGATCCGTTAAAATTTTTCAGCGTCTCTTCTGGTGCATCTTTATTTCTACCCGGATGATATTTAAAAAGAACTAATCCTTGCTCGGGTGATCGATAAACCCATTGGTATCCGGAAAATAAAGCGCCTTTCTTTTGTGAATCCTGAACTCCAATTGGAGATTCATCAGCTTGTAAATAATCACAATTTAAAACTTCTTTTTCCATTAAGTGATACAAAGAATCCAATAGATCAGTTGCTTTGTTAAACCATCCATTCATTGTGGAATTGGTTAAATACAGCTTACTACGTTTGAAGATCTGTATTTGACGATAAAAAGGAAGATGATCAACATATTTTGCAACCAATATATAAGCTAATAAACTTGCTCCAGCATTTCCTTTGGGTATTGGCAAGGATGGCAATTCTGCAATAACAACGCCTTGATTGTTTGGTTTTGCATATTTTGGACGAATAATTTTCCTAACAAATATTTGAGCAGGATTATATTCTAATATTTCAGTTATCTCTTCACCAATTTTTATTGAACCTGGCTCAATCAACTCTGGTTCAATTATTTCTTCTACTCGTGGAAAATGATCTGATATTTTTATGCGAATGGGAGTCTTCTTTTCTTTCTCTGGCTTTTTTCTGGTGTAATTAATTTGTTCAACTTCTGTTTCTGCTTCCTCTGTTTTTTCACCAAATAAATCTAATTGAGAAGCTTCTTGTGATGTGGGTACAAAACGTTCACTTTTACTGCCAAAAATTAGTCTTTGAAGCTCTTTTAACTGATGCTTTAAGTAATTATGTTCAGCCAACAGCTTTTCATATTCTGCCTTAGAAACGACTTCTTCATGTATGTCTTTTGTTTTGATTTCCACGCTTAAAAATAATCAAAACCCTTGTGATATCAATGGATTTAATGCATTTTATCTTCTAGTGAAAACCTTTTTTTTCGTCTAAGGTTTGTGATACAAATACCATCTATCAACATAACCATTTGAGCATAACTTAAAACATAACTCCCTTCATTTATATCATATCTGGGATATTCAAAAGTGCCTTTTTCAAGCCTTTTATAATACAAAACAAATCCACTTCCTTTCCAATGTAAAAGTTTTATTTTGTTTCTATTTTTATTGATAAAAACATAGACATCGCCATTCAATGGTGATTCCCCAAGATTATTTTTAACAAGGCCACATAGCCCATCGAAACTTTTTCGCATATCCGTAGCTTGTCCGTATAATTGAAATTTTAGATCGGATGACAATGTAAACATATCAATACAATTTTATGAGTTCTTTAATTGTTTCTATTGAAAATCCTTGGCTATAACGAAATATTACTCCATTGGGAAATTCAATCTCTTGATAGGTTTGTTCTGCTGTATTTTCAACTTTGACAGGGATAAATCTGGTAGGGCATGGATCTGATTGTTTTGAGGCCTGCTCTTTATTAAACTTTGTTATCCAATATTTAAGAGAACCCACAGAAATTCCTTCTTTCTTACAAAATCAGATTGTCTTATTTGACTCTTACTTTTATGCCACAGATCTACGATTCTTCGTATTTCTGCATGACCTTCTATTACTCTTGTTTTCATATTGCAATACTTCGTTAAACTTTTAAGCAGCAATGGTGCCATAATATAATAGTTCCCTTGCCTTGTGTTTATTTTTAGGCAAGTTTGGGTTAATACCGAACTTGTCAAAAAATAAATTCAACTGTAAGGCATTGTTATTTATTGTTTTGATATCTGTCATCGAAAATGATTTTCGTTGTTCTTTGGGTATGCTCAACCAATGGATAACCTTGGCGAGATTAATGGATGTCAGCGAAGCGTTAAAGTGAAAATCCAATTTGTTTTTGCTTCTGGCCTGACAATCATTTAGGCCTGTATGCTGTTTGCCATCACGGTAAAGAAATTCAATTTGGAAACGGCTTTGATAAAATTTCAGGATATCAGAAGCATCCATGTTGATATCTGTTGAGAAATACAGTTTGTAAACCTGCTTACCCTTCCGGTTATAATAAAGAGCATGCACAACCTTTATGTTTCGCTTCAGGGATATGGAATAGACAATAGCGCTGTGGATTAAAGCCTGATCACCTTTTGACACAAGCTTAAAGTGTCTCAAGTCGATATTTTTGTTATCAACTTTCCCATCATATTTTTTTGGTCTTCCAGGCTTGCCTGTTGGCTCATCTTGATATAGGTACCTCAAATTGGCATCATCCCTTAGCCTGCTAATTAAGTGCATATCGGCATTAATTACCTGGTCAACAAACGTACGTTTTGCAAACCATCCATCGGCCACTAAATATGAAGATAGCTCTAGCAGCTGTGTTTTGCGCTCAGTAATAATATCAGCATACCAGTCCGAAAGCGACTGATCCTTACCTGCTATTGTCTGGACCGCCTCTAAATGAAAGACTGTATGGTTGTCAATATCGATTGCGGCCAAGCCTCCAATTTCAAGCCCCCATTTAGCACGGTTGGCACAACCAGACCAAAAATAGCCGGCACCAGGTGTATGTTTACCTGATTTACTAATGTAGGAAGGATCAAAAGCAATTACATACCGGCCGCTTCCCTGAGAAAGTGTTAATTCTTTGTTGAAAGTTAGAAAGTCAAATGGTTTTTCAAATTGTTGTCGGTATCTTTGCTCCATATGCTTACCAAAGCGACCCAACTGTAAAAAGTTGATACGACCTTTTATGCATAAAAATAGGATAAGAGTCTCTGTTACAAACTCTTTTCTCCAACTATTGATATTTGACATTTTTGATAACACGCTCTCTATGTGTGTTTTATAAATATTATTTCCCTTGATAGTCACCCTTAATGAAGTTGTCAGAATTCTCCATTAAGATACTGATTATCAAGGGTTTAAACAAGTAAATCATTGACTTATTTTGTTGACATTCAGTATTTTACACTATACTTTAACGGACTATTGATATTGGAAAGCTCACAAAATCCCTGGTAATTTCCAATGTGTAAATAACAGTATGCTTACAGTAGAAGAAATAATTGAATCTGAGTTGATTGAGCCAGGTTCAAGAAAAATTGGTGAAGAGATAACTGAAATATTAGAATATAATCCTGCTCAAATATTTGTTAGGAAAATTATTCGTCCAAAATATGCAAAACCAAACAATCAAGGCGTTGTTATTGCTGAATTGCCAGCCTTGCCAATACCTAAAGGAAATGCTGGAGCAAGTTTATTAGCTTATATATTGGTTGCAAAATATGTTGATCATCTTCCTTTTTATCGTCAAATACAGATCTTCAAACGTAGTAAGCTGTATTTAATTGACCTTCTCCCATTTTATGAGTATATTTTAGGGGGATGGTCAACTAAACTTTATAATTACACCAGTGAATGCAGATGATAGAAGATCTCTTAAAAACTGAAAGTCTATTGATAAAATCAAAGGTAAACTTTACGCTGACAAAGGATATTTTTCTCAGAAGTTAGCTGAAGTGCTTTTTGTAGATTGACTCCACCTTATTACCTACATAAGAAATAATATGAGGAATGTTATCTTGGAAATGTAGGATAAATTATTACTTCGGAAAAGATCTGTTATTGAGACTATTAACGATGAACTTAAAAATATTTGTTCAATTGAACATTCAAGACACAGATCTTTTGGAAATTTCATTACAAACATGATTTCTGGATTAATAACTTATTCATTTTTTCCAAAGAAACCCGCTATTATAGTTGATGAAATTAAGTCTAATCAATTAGCCTTATTTTAGAATCGAATTCGGGTTAGTAGGAGTATTTCCTGTAATGGATAGTGGTTATTAACTTTTTTTATTCTGCGAGGATCTTCCAATGGTGAAAATGAGTCTTCAAAAGATGTTTTTTGTTTACTAGCGATTTGTGTTTTAAGAAATTGCATTTTTTTACGCATAACCGTAGCTACAACACTAAAATAGTATAATTACAGAACTATTCGTGACTTTTTCTTTTTAAAAGCGATTTCTCTGATTACAGTCTATAATAAGATACGTGTTCAAACTATTCTAGAAAATCAACTAGCACTGTATAAACACTCAAACAATCGCGTTTTATTTTTTTTGCAATTTAAAGTACAAAATTGTAAATATTAACTAGGAAGTAGACCACCTATTAATTGAAAAGTATACCACTTATTAACAACGAAATTATTTATGGTTTCGTTACAAACGAATGATAAGTATGTATACAAAACAAGAAATAATAATAAAAAGCTATCGAGAAGGGAAAAGTCAACGTTCTATATCTCGCCCCTTACAGATAAGCAGAAAAACCGTAAAGAAGTACATAACAGAGTATGAAAAAAAGCTTTCAGAATCAGAGGATAAAGAAACAGTAAGTGCCAATTATCTATCGACAGTACCAAAATATAAAAGCCGCTCTCTACACAGGAGAAAACTAACCCAAGAAGTACAAGACGAAATAGATAAACTACTTGAAGTCAACCGGGAGAAAAAGCTTCAAGGTTTACGAAAGCAGGTACTTAAAAAGGCAGATATATTTCAGCAATTGCAATTACAGGGTTTTGAGATTGGCTATACAACTGTTTGCAACTATATCCGCTCAAAAGAAAAATCATCTTCTCCCAAAGAAGCTTTTATTCGACAAGTATATAGTCCGGGCAGTATTTGTGAATTTGATTGGGGCGAAATAAAACTTCGTATCAACGGCAAACAAGAGCGCTTCCAATTAGCAGTTTTCACCAGTGCTTACAGCAACTATCGTCATGCCGTGCTATATTATCGTCAAGATACACTTGCGTTTATGGAAGCCCACGTATCTTTTTTCAATAAAACAAACGGCGTTTATGAGCAAATGGTTTATGACAACATGCGGGTTGCCGTGGCAAAATTTATTGGTCCTCACGAAAAAGAACCAACACGGGCTTTGCTTCAATTACGAGGTCATTACCAGTTTACTCATCGTTTTTGTAATGCTTACCGAGGCAACGAAAAAGGGCATGTGGAAAGAAGTGTTGAATACATCCGACGGAAAGCTTTTGGTGTAAAGGATGATTTCAACAGGCTTTCAGAAGCCGCAGAATATTTAAACACCATTCTGGAACGATTAAATAATACCAAACAAAAACAAAGTGGCAAAACAGCTTTAGAACTGTTTGAAGATGAGAAAGTGGTATTAGGGAAATTACCGGCTGTACCGCTTGTCTGTTCAGACCAAATACAATTGCGCGCCGACAAATATGCAACAATCAGTCATAAAACCAATAGGTATTCGGTACCGGACCATCTGGTAGGTCAATTTCTAGATGTTCATTTATTGAGTCACGAAATACATGTTTATCATGAAAATAAAAAGATAGCCATACACACCAGAAATTACGGCAAGCACCAATGGATAATCTCTATAGAGCATTATTTGAACACTTTCAAGCAAAAGCCGGGAGCTTTGCCGGGTAGTTTGGCATTAGCAAGCAACGTATATTTAAAACAGCTCTTTTTAGACCATTTTCAAGAAGAACCACGAAACTTTATTGACCTGTTAGATTATTGTCGTAAGTACCGCATAAGCGGCGAAAAACTGGAGAAATCGGTATTTCGATTACTGAGTACCGGTTCCGGTGGTATTACTATAGAAAAACTAAAAGCTGTATTGGGCAATAATGAATCATTTATTACACCCGAACAAAACTGTTCCATTGCTCAATTAGCAAAAAATCAATTGTCGGAAATAAGTGCATTAATGAATTAAAAAATAAGATGATGAATACCATAAATGAAGATATAATCAAATACAGTAAAGAGTTACGGCTACCTGTTTTCAGAAGAGATTTTAAAGAGTTAGCCACAGAAGCAGCAAGCGGACAACTGGATTATGAAGAGTACTTGTTAAAGCTGATGGAGCGAGAGTATGAATTGCGTATAGAAAATCGAAAAAAGACGCAAATACGTCTAGCTGGCTTTCCATCCAAGATGTACCTGAATCAACTGGAACGAGAACAGTTGCCCGATGATGCTCGCGCAAAACTCCCGGTATTAGAACGACTTGATTTTATAAACTCTGGTCAAAATATCATACTGGCCGGTAATCCTGGCACCGGGAAAACTCACATCGCTATTGGTTTGGGCTTAAAAGCATGCCTTCAGGGATACCGTGTCCTCTTCACCTCTGTTCATCGGATGTTGACCCAATTAAGAGAATCTCAATCAGAAAGGACTTTGCGTCAATTAGAGCTCCGTTTTGAAAAGTATGATTTAGTAATCTGTGATGAATTTGGCTATGTATCATTTGATAAAACCGGAGCCGAATTACTATTCAATCATTTATCACTAAGAGCAGGTAGAAAGTCTACCATAATAACAACAAACTTGGGCTTTGACCGCTGGGAAGAAATCTTTGGAGATGCCGTTTTAACAGCTGCACTAGTCGATAGATTAACTCACAAAGCCCATTTGGTAAACATGAACGGCGAATCATACCGATTAAAAGAAACAAAAAAAATCTTAGCTAAGTAAAAATGAAACTTATAAAAAATCGTTCCCCGGTTCCTCTCCTGATTGGGGTACCCCAATCAGGAGAGGAATACCTTTGTCTTTTAAATCAAATGGTATACTTTTGAACTGAAATACTGGTATACTTTTCAATTGAAAAAAACAGTACAAAATAAAGTTCGTTGTTTGTGGAAGGCAGTGATATTGATTTTTGACTTTAAATGAATAAGTTCTGTATAAAATACACTTCATATAAAATTATGTTATGAAAAATATCCCATTTATCCTTGCCTGCCGAATAGTTCTTTTCTGATTTTATATCAGGCAAGGCTCAACCATGTAAGGAATGTATATAAAAGGATAATTGAATAGAAAGAAAATAGGTTTAGTTTGATAATCATTTTAAAATAATTTAACATCTAATACTCAGCATTTTTAAATATTTCCCGGTTTTTAAAGAATAAATACTTCATAAACCTATCGGTGTGAATCATAATAGATGGCTCCAGAGTTAAACGAGGGAATTGTTTTTTAAAGGACTTAATAGGAGGGAGTTTGTGTTTGTGTGATTTGTCTTGTAAAATGTATTAATATGTATTTTGAGTGGCCTGCTTTGTTGTATGTCTAATATCTAAAAAAAGATATCTAAAATTAACAATAAAACACATTTACTAGGAATGCATTTATAAATATTAACAAAGGAATGTAAATAAATATCCCTTATTTAAAATTTATCCACATCAGTCCTTCATTTCATATAAAATTAGGTTATGGAAAATATCCCATTTATCCTTGCCTGCCGAATAGTTCTTTTCTGATTTTATATCAGGCAAGGCTCAACCATGTAAGCAATGTATATAAAAGGATAATTGAATAGAAAGAAAATAGGTTTAGTTTGATAATCAGATTAAAAAAATTAACATCTAATACTCAGCATTTTTAAATATTTCCCGGTTTTTTAAAGAATAAATACTTCATAAACCTATTGGTGTGAATCGTAATAGATGGCTCCAGAGTTAAATGAGGGAATTGTTTTTTAAAGGACTTAATAGGAGGGAGTTTGTGTTTGTGTAATTTGTCTTGTAAAATGTATTAATATGTATTTAAAGTGGCCTGCTTTGTTGTATGTCTAATATCTAAAAAAAGATATCTAAAATTAACAATAAAATACATTTACACGGAATACATTTACAAATATTAACAAAGGAATGTTAAATAAATATCCCTTATTTAAAATTTATCCACATCAGTCCTTCATTTATAAGGATTATTGATACGATAGACACGCTAGTTTTGCTTGGTGTATTGGATAAGTTTTCAATACATAGATTAATACTTATGTAAATGTGACGATTCAGCAGTAAGATATGAAGGGGAGAAAGAGGGAGATTTTAATTGGGGCAGTACTCATAACTAGGGGGTGTAGAGCCTAGCATTACCAATTATAAGTAGGAAAATGGGTTCTTGTTTATTTTCATAGATAGGAGTATAAATATTTTATCCAACTAATTAATAAGTATAAACTATAAAAAAAAGATTTGCCTATGACTTAAGAAAGAATGTTAATGTTTTATTGGAGGCACCAATTATAATCGAGTATATAGATTAAATAGATTATTCTTATTTGTTGGTGCTACATGCTTTACAATTTATTAAATAATATATTATTAACTTTATGAAGAATCAAAATGAATAAAATCCAAAACATTTTGTATAGTTTATGTTTGTTGCTCTTTATGTTTGCCTGTAGCCAAGAGGAAGAGATAGAGAAATTCCCCACTGTCATAAATAAATATGATCCAGACAAGCCTGCATCTGTAGATGAAATTTTACCGGTTAGGGGAATTATTGATCAAACGTTTATTGTAAATGGGAATTTCCCCGGCGATCTTTCTGATATGAAAGTTTATTTTGGTAAAAAGAGAGCCATTATTACTGCTTCAGATGGTATTAGTATAACAGGGCTTGTACCTAAGCAACCGGAAGGTCTCAACCAAATTTCTGTTGTGTTGGGGAATGATAGTCTTGTTCCTGCCATTAAATTTAAGTACAAACAAAGCCGTTCCGTAAAAACTATTGCTGGGAAATTAGGTGAAGATAAATGGCTGGAAGATGCTGATTATTCGGGAGCTGCCCTAGATGCTGTTACCTTTGGAGATGTGGCATATGTGGCTACAGTAGCGGGGCAAAATGCAGATAATATTATTCTGGTTAGGAGTGGCTGGGGGACAACTAAGCCATACCTGCTTTCACAGGATGACAATAAAGTTCAGGTACTCGCACAGCCAACCACTATTGCTGCCCCTGCTGTACCTAGCACTCGCGATAAGTTTTATGTAACAAACTTTTTTGCTGCGGATCGTAAAATTTATATTTACTCAAAAGAAAATAATTGGGCCTATGTAGGTGCAGGTGTTACTGTTAAACAGAGTGATTTGCCTGGAGCTAAAGTATGTTCAATGGCATTTGGAGAGGATGATAATTGGTTGTATTTAATGGATTCAGAGGGGCGTATTGCCGAAGTTGATTTGAATAGTAAAACTTACAAAGTATATGCCTCTGCAGCAAAAAAACCTTGGAATATCGATGCAAATAATTATGGAGGCGAAATTGTAGGTGAACTTCCAACTGAATTTGGTGATTGGCAGGATTCATATATTGTATATAGTAATTATCATGCCTGTTTCTTTGCTTCATTTGCAAATCAAGCTGCAATTTACAAACTTGAGAAAAATGATGATAATACTTGGACTTCTAGTGTGTATGCAGGAAACAATGGCCAAGGTATTGAAACAGGGCATCGCCTCGATGATGCTCGTTTAAATCACCCTCATGGAATGGTTGTGAATAGCGATGGTGAATTGTTTGTTGTTAACAAAGGGAGTTGTCCTTGGTGTGGTGATGGACAAGTTATCCTCAAAATTTATGGAGATATGGTTGAGTTGGTTGCGGGTAACCCAAGTTCTAATTCGCCGCTGACAAATGGAGATCCGTTGGAATCTACTTTTGATTATCCTCGTAATATTGTGCTTGATTCAGATGGTAATTATATTATTGCCGGTGGAGAGGATAGGACAGTTAGGAAACTTTCCATCGAGTAACCATTAATGTAGAACCATATAAATTGGATATAAGATGAAGAAATATATAATAGTGTTTTTTTTGCTGATAGTAGGTTTCTGTCAGGAGTCTGTTTTTGCACAATCTGATTTGACTGCCGGCGGTTTAATCATGTCTGAAGCAGGAGAAGGATTAATTGGTGTTACGGTCATTGTTAAAGAAGCCCCTAGTATTGGTACTGTAACTGATGTAGACGGTAGGTTTAAATTAACAGGGCTACAGAAAGGGCAAACACTAGTGGTTTCATATATAGGTTATGTAAATCAGGAATTTGTGATTGATGAATCTGACGAGCGGATGCGTATTGTCCTTGAGGAAGATGTGGCAGAGCTCGACGAACTTGTTGTTGTTGGACATAGTAGACAGCGTATGGCTTCTGTTGTAGGGGCAATTGCTAATGTTGAATTGAAAGACATTAAAGGACCAGCTACTTCTGTTTCAAACATGCTTGGTGCCCGTGTGCCTGGTATTATTGCCGTTAACCGTAGTGGAGAACCAGGTAAAGATTTCTCTGAATTCTGGATTCGCGGTATTAGTACCTTTGGTGCTGGTTCAAGCGCATTAGTGCTTATTGATGGCGTTGAAGGGGATTTAAATACTCTTGATGCAGAGGATATTGAAAGCTTTTCTATTTTAAAGGATGCTTCCGCTACTGCTGTATATGGCGTTAGGGGGGCAAACGGTGTAATATTAGTTACTACTAAACGTGGGCGTGCAGGTAAGCTTTCTCTTAACTTGAAAATGAATGCCGGCTATTCGTACTCGGCACGTATGCCCGATTATGTTGATGCTAATGTGTATGCTTCCATGGCTAACGAAGCTGCATTGTCAAGAGGTATGGAACCTATTTATAATGATGTAGACATACAATTGTTTAGAAGTGGTATTGATCCTGACTTACATCCCAATGTGAACTGGAGGGATGTTATCCTAAAAAATTACACCATGAATAAACAAGTCCATTTGAGTGCTTCAGGTGGAGGACAGGCTGCGCGCTACTATTTAAGTTTGGGGTTGTTGAATAAAGAAGCTCTTTTTAAGCAAGATAAAGGGATTAACAAGTACGACACTAATGTTGATTATAATCAATATAATTTCCGTGCGAATATAGATATGAACCTGACTGAGAAAACAGTCTTGTCGTTGGGTTTAGAAACTGTATTGGTAATGCAAAATTATCCTGGTTTTGGCGACAACAGCCAAGCCCTTTGGGATGCCCAAGCTAGTATGACACCTGTAACTGTGCCTATTATATTCTCTAACGGAGAAATTCCTGCATACGGGACTAATAATGATCAAATAAGCCCTTATGTATTACTTAACCATACTGGTTACAGAAAGTATTTTAAAAATTCAAATAATTTGAATTTGCAAATTGAACAAGACTTGAGTATGATTACTGAAGGGCTTAAGCTTACGGCTTTGTTCAATATGAATACAAATTCTGAAATGTGGTCTTCGAGGACTAAAGTGCCGGCTTTATATTATGCAACTGAAAGAAAGCGCGATGGATCTTTAGCATTAGACAAAAAACGAGAAGCCACAGATCCTTCTTTTAGTGTTTCTACCCTATTGAATAGGAAGTATTATTTCGAGGGCCGTGCAAATTATGAAAGGCTATTTAATAATGTCCACCGTGTGAGTGGTTTGGTACATTCCTATATGGAAGATTTTGTAGATTCAAGAAACAAAGATGATCTAAAAGCCATTCCAAAACGCTACATTGGCCTTTCTGGTCGTGCCACTTATTCGTATATGGATACTTATATGATTGAAGCAAACGTTGGCTATACCGGGTCTGAAGCATTCGAAAATGGCAAGAAATTCGGACTTTTCCCAGCTATTTCATTAGGATGGTTACCTACACAGTATAGTTTCGTTAAAAATAACTTACGCTTCCTTAATTATCTTAAATTTAGAGGTTCTATCGGGCAGGTAGGTAACGACCGTATGAACGTGAGGTTTCCATATCTAACTTTAATGGGGTACACCGGAAGCGGGCAATGGCGTTCAGGGAGTGGATATACCGAAACGCAAGTAGGCTCTTCGAACTTAAGATGGGAGACTGCAACCAAAACCAACTTTGGTATTGATGCTAAATTCTTAAACGAAAGTTTTGATGTTACTGTTGACTTCTTTAAAGATGTTCGTTCAGGTATTTATCAGCAGCGGGCTAGTATTCCTGAAGAAATGGGATTGGTTTCACTTCCTTTTGCTAATGTTGGAAAAATGAAGAGCTGGGGGGTTGATGGCCATGTTTCTTATACCAAAAAGTTCAAAGAAAATGGCTATATGGTGTTGCGCGCCAATTTTACGCAGTCGAAAAATAAAGTTTTGGAATTTGAAGAATCAATTGTCCGCTATCCATACCAATCAACTGTTGGTTATCAATGGGGTGTTAATCGTGGCTTAATAGCATTAGGCTTGTTCGAGGACAAGGCCGATGTTATGAATAGCCCAAAACAAACTTTTGGCGGAGAGGTGTTGCCTGGTGATATCAAGTATAAAGATATTAATGGCGATGGTATTATTGATTCATACGATGTTGTGCCTCTTGAGTACTCTTCGACACCACAAATACAGTATGGTTTTGCCACCGAATTCGGTTGGAAAAAATGGAATCTGAGCGTACTATTTGAAGGAGTAGACCGTGTAAAATACTTTAGTGGTGGTACAGGGTTCTTTCCTTTTGCGGGAAGAGAAACTGGTAACGTACTTACTGAAGTTGCCGACCAAGCAAATCGTTGGACATCTGCTGAGATATCAGGCAATCCCTCAACAGAAAATCCAAATGCCAAGTTTCCAAGGCTAACCTACGGATATAATGCTAATAATAATCGGAATTCAACTTTTTGGTTAAATGACGGAAGTTATGTTAGGTTGAAAAACGTACAGTTATCTTACCAAACTAAAGCCGGATTCTTAAATAAAGTAGGTGTTAAAGATGCTACGATTAGTCTAATAGGAGAGAACTTATATGTTTGGGATAAACTTGATAGTAAGATCTTTGATCCTGCCCAAGCTACCAGTAATGGCGCAAAATATCCATTGCAAAGGGTTTTTACCTTACAAATGAATCTTAAATTTTAACATACATTTCAATGAAGATAAAAAATTGGACATACAGTCGAGGCTTGATTTTACTATTGTTAGTAATAATAGTTTTTACCTCGTGTGAGGATTATATTGATATTGATAAATACGTGTATGATAAAACTACAATAGATAGCATATTCGTATCTAAAACCAGGACGTTCGAATATATAAATGGAACGGCAGAATTTCTAAAAAATGAATCCAATTTTGTTGGGGATTGGGATGCAAGAGCTCCTTTTCCTTCTGGTATGGGTTCGGATGAAGCTATTCAACCTTGGGTTAATGCCGATCACCCAGGAAGTTGTTTAGTGGTTGATCAAATTACTGCTCGTGATACAAAAAATGTTAATCCTTGGCCTGATTATTATAAAGGCATCCGTAAAGCAAATATTATTTTAGCCCGTATTGGCGAAAATATGGAATTAACAGATGCTGAAATGAGGGACTATAGAGGGATGGCTTATTTTTTACGTGGTTACTTTTACTATTCCCTTGTGCGTTTATATGGGCCAGTGCCTATTTTACCAGATGTACCGTTTGACACAGATGCATCTGTTGATGAAGCTTCTTTTGAACGTTCTTCGTATGATGAATGCGTTGAATATATTTGCAAAAATATGGAAGAAGCCGCCAAATTGCTTCCTAGAGACAGAGAAAAAGCATTTCAGTTTATTCCTACCAGAGGCGCTGCAATGGCCCTTATTGCTAGGATGAGGTTGTATTCTGCCAGCCCATTGTACAATGGCAATACTTTTTATGCCAATTGGAAAAGGACCGATGGTACACCATTTATTTCACAAACGGTGGAGCCAGAACGTTGGGGAAAGGCTGCTGCTGCATATAAAAGGATTATCGACCTGGGAAAATATGCACTTTATACTGAGCCTAAGATTGTTAATCTTAGAGGGACTGGTACTTTGGAGCTTCCAAATACTTCGGATCCAAATTTAAAGACTCAAAGCTTTCCTAATGGTGCAGCTGATATAGATCCATATTTATCTTATAGAGCTCTTTTTGATGGTAGTATTATTCCTTCAAGTAATCCTGAGTTAATCTATTTTTGTTTGGAAGCTAATATCAATAGTCGCTTTTCTTTTCCTGCAAAGCAAGGTGGAAATAGTACTTTAAGTGTGCCTAAGTATATTGCTGATCAGTTTAGTATGGCCGATGGTAGGGCCTTTAGTGAAGCTTCTGATGTCGAAAGATCTGGGCAAGCTGTTGGTACAGGTAATACTTTCTCTGAGGATTATACCCTTAGTTCAGACAGGGCTTTTATGGATGATAACCGTGAACCTCGTTATTATGTTTCTATTGGCTTTAATCATTGCGTGTGGCCTGGTACTTCGTACATGGGCTCAACTGCAGGTGTTGTAAATCTTAACACCACCTATTATAAAGACGGTAATGCAAGGGGTAGCGATTATAATTATAATCGTACTGGTTACACTGTGCGTAAATGGGTTAATCAGGAAGATTGTAGGCTTTATGATGGTGTTGTGAAGTATAAATATTATCCTATTTTCCGCTATGCAGAAGTGTTGTTGGGTTATGTTGAAGCAATGAACGAAATGACAGGTTCTTATACTGATGAGGCAACTGGCTTAACTGTAAATAAGGATGTTAGCCAAATGGTAACCTATTTTAATATGATTCGTTATCGTGCCGGCCTTCCTGGTATTACAACTGCAGAAGCCAGTGATTATGATACAATGAAACGTTTGATAAAACACGAAAGGCAGATTGAGTTCTTTTTTGAAGACCATCGTTATTTCGATCTTCGTCGTTGGAAGGATGCTCCTGATGCTATGCGTAAACCTGTTGATGGTTTAGATGTAACGGCTAAGGGAGTTGAACGTGAAAGTTTTTACACAACAAAGATTTGGAATACCGAGCCTTGTATGAAGCGTGTGTGGAAAAATAAAATGTATTTCTTCCCTATTAGCCAAAGTGTGCTTGATAGAAATGGCAAGTTGGTTCAAAATCCGGGTTGGAACTAAGAGGTTATTATTTAATTTAATGATGATGTAATATGAAAAATATAATATTATTTTCTTTTTCACTTGCAATGTTATTCGCAAGTTGCAATAAAGAGGATTCACCGATGGATACGGATCTATTTCCACAGAAAGTTTATATTGGTGGGGTGAAAGATCAAATTATTGATCGTGATATCGACCTCGGTAAATCAACTGATACTATTGCAGTTTCGGTTTGTGTAAGTGGCTCGCGTACTTTGACTAAAGATGTTACTGTTACCCTTGTTGAAAATAAGGATGAAGTCGCTTTGTATAACGAGCGCAATGTGTCGGGAGAGGAGGTGCAATACCAAATTCTTGATGAGGCTATTTATAGCTATCCATTAGAAGAACTGACAATAAAAGCAGGTCAGGTGTATAACACATATCCTATTTATATCAATCCGACTACACTAGAGTGTGATTCGTTGTATATGTTGCCTTTACGATTGAATACAATATCTGCCTATGAATTAAGTGAAAATGATACTACAGTATTGGTTCGGTTGCATCTTAAAAACCAGTACTCAGGTCTCTACTATGTGGATGGAACATTGAAAAATATCACTAACTTAAATGATTCAGTGATTTATAAAATGTCAAGGAATTTAGTAGCTACCGATGATGGAAATACAGTGAGGATGTATCATTTTAATAATGAAAACAAAGATTATAAGCCTACACATACTTTTAAAATTACTGTCAATAGCGATAATACTTTGAGTTATTCAACATGGAATCAGTTTGTAATATATGATGGTGGCGGTACATATTATCCTGAAATTGAAGTTTACGAATTCTGGTACGAGTACGACAATAACGGTACTCGTTGGAAAGCACAGGGTTTTATGTCTAAAGAACGTAAAACTACTGCTGAACAAGAAATATTAGACGATTGGTTGGAAGAACATAAATAATAAGCGTTAAAATATGATGGCAGGATACATACTGTTCTGCCATCTTTTTTAGGTCTCAATAGTTGTTAAAACTATGCACTTTAGTGCATCTTGGATATTCTTGATCATGTAGACCCCCTTTCCAGAAGTCGGTTAATGCGATGTTTTCAGCATGACATTCCGGCGGATGCTGACCCCTTTACGTAATGATTGAGGAAAAGTCTGCTTCGAAGGAAGAAAAAACGGAGCATATTGACTCCCTCAGCAACAATTGCTTAGAAAAAATCGGAGCATGCTGACCTTGTTGATTCCCTTTTACCATTAGTAAATAGTTGGCCTTTCGCGATAAAATATCTTTTGCAATTTGCTTTTGGCAGCCCATTGCATCAATCGTTACAATACAACCTTTAATCTCTAAAAGCTTTAGTAATGTAAGCATACTGTTATTTACACATTGCATATTACCAGGGATTTTGAGAGCTTTCCAACATGAAAACAAGAGTAATAGAAGGTCATGCAGAAATACGAAGAATCGTAGATCTGTGGCATAAAAGTAAGAGTCAAATAAGACAATCTGATTTTTGTAAGAAAGAAGGAATTTCTGTGGGTTCACTTAAATATTGGATAACAAAGTTTAATAAAGAGCAGGCCTCAAAACAATCAGATCCATGCCCTACCGGATTTATCCCTGTCAAAGTTGAAAATACAGCAGAACAAACCTATCAAGAAATTGAATTTCCCAATGGAGTAATATTTCGTTATAGCCAAGGATTTTCAATAGAAACAATTAAAGAACTCATAAAATTGTATTGATATGTTTACATTGTCATCCGATCTAAAATTTCAATTATACGGACAAGCTACGGATATGCGAAAAAGTTTCGATGGGCTATGTGGCCTTGTTAAAAATAATCTTGGGGAATCACCATTGAATGGCGATGTCTATGTTTTTATCAATAAAAATAGAAACAAAATAAAACTTTTACATTGGAAAGGAAGTGGATTTGTTTTGTATTATAAAAGGCTTGAAAAAGGCACTTTTGAATATCCCAGATATGATATAAATGAAGGGAGTTATGTTTTAAGTTATGCTCAAATAGTTATGTTGATAGATGGTATTTGTATCACAAACCTTAGACGAAAAAAAAGGTTTTCACTAGAAGATAAAATGCATTAAATCCATTGATATCACAAGGGTTTTGATTATTTTTAAGCGTGGAAATCAAAACAAAAGACATACATGAAGAAGTCGTTTCTAAGGCAGAATATGAAAAGCTATTGGCTGAACATAATTACTTAAAGCATCAGTTAAAAGAGCTTCAAAGACTAATTTTTGGCAGTAAAAGTGAACGTTTTGTACCCACATCACAAGAAGCTTCTCAATTAGATTTATTTGGTGAAAAAACAGAGGAAGCAGAAACAGAAGTTGAACAGATTAATTACACCAGAAAAAAGCCAGAGAAAGAAAAGAAGACTCCCATTCGCATAAAAATATCAGATCATTTTCCACGAGTAGAAGAAATAATTGAACCAGAGTTGATTGAGCCAGGTTCAAGAAAAATTGGTGAAGAGATAACTGAAATATTAGAATATAATCCTGCTCAAATATTTGTTAGGAAAATTATTCGTCCAAAATATGCAAAACCAAACAATCAAGGCGTTGTTATTGCTGAATTGCCATCCTTGCCAATACCTAAAGGAAATGCTGGAGCAAGTTTATTAGCTTATATATTGGTTGCAAAATATGTTGATCATCTTCCTTTTTATCGTCAAATACAGATCTTCAAACGTAGTAAGCTGTATTTAACCAATTCCACAATGAATGGATGGTTTAACAAAGCAACTGATCTATTGAATCCTTTGTATCACTTAATGGAAAAAGAAGTCTTAAATTGTGATTATTTACAAGCTGATGAATCTCCAATTGGAGTTCAGGATTCACAAAAGAAAGGCGCTTTATTTTCCGGATACCAATGGGTTTATCGATCACCCGAGCAAGGATTAGTTCTTTTTAAATATCATCCGGGTAGAAATAAAGATGCACCAGAAGAGACGCTGAAAAATTTTAACGGATCATTGCAAACTGATGGTTATATTGCGTATCAAAGCATGGAAACCAAAGGACATATTGTGCTTTTAGCTTGCATGGCACATGCCCGGCGTTATTTTGATAAAGCTTTGAACTACGACAAAGATATGGCAGAGTATATGCTTAAAAAGATGCAGAAGCTTTATAAAATAGAAAGAACAGCAAAAGAGCGTTTGATAAATCATAACACCTTACAAAGGTACAGAAACATATATGCAAGACCTATCCTAATTGAAATAGAACAATGGCTAAAAAGCAACATTAATAAAGTGGTACCCCAGAGTCCAATTGGAAAAGCAATTACCTATACATACAATCTCTGGCCTAGATTAAAAGCCTACATTGATAATGGTAAATATGAAATCGATAATAATAAGATTGAAAATGCTATACGTCCATTAGCTTTAGGTCGGAAAAACTATTTGTTTGCAGGTTCACATAGTGCAGCACAAAAAGCTGCCATGATGTATTCTTTTTTTGCTACATGTAAAATTAATGATGTAAATCCGTTAGAATGGTTAACCTTTGTACTTGAAAGAATACAAGATTATAAAACATCTCAATTAAAAGAACTTCTACCTCAAAATTGGAAAACCATTAAGAACTAATCACAGTATTTTCAATTTTCCAATAGTGTACTTTACAACACGGATACGTACGTACGGTGGTGTGAGAGGTGCACTGGTAGTCATTTGATCATCAGCCATCTACTCAATTGTGCACAGTAGTTATTGATTTCTAATATAATTAATCTTATCCTTGTCTTTAGATATTTGAATAATATCCCAAGTCTGAACATACCCATTTGTCAACACTTTGCAATATTGTAAATTCCAAAAGTTTGTCTCCTCATAAATCCCATATATCACTGTATCAGAATTTCTCGAAATATACTGTTGTGGTCTTATGTCAAACATTTCATAAGGTTCTTTTTTAATCAGGTATTTTGATGTTTTAAAATCTTCAATTATTCTGTTTTTATCAGAATGCGATATACTCAATTCAAACTGCAAAGTATAATCCATAATTCCAGAAATTTCTTTACTTTCAAGTTTATAGTCATCGCATAAAGTTATATTGTGTTCAGATAACTGTTTAATTGCATCAGATTTTGTAAAAAACAAATCTTCTAATAAAAAGGTTATTGGTATAAATAAAATTGCGCCAATTATCAAAATCGAAGCTATAATTCCAAGTTTCCTATATCCATGTTAGGAGGTAATTTTAAGAATCCAAACTATTAGTCCAATAGCTATTAAAAACGCAATAAGTATGAATAAAATAAAAATCATACTGGTTGATTTAATTATAATCCCAAATTTTTTGACACCTCTGAAATTGGTCTTGAATGTTTAATGAATTTATTTCCGCTTTCATATTCATTCAAAATTCGTTCTCGCTCAGATTCAATATTTGAAAATTCATTTAAAATCGGTTGGTCAATATAAATCCGAGAATTCTTAAGTTTATTAGGTGCTTCGGGTATGTATCGAACAAGATATTTCATTCCAATAATTGCTTTATCATAGAAATAACTATTATTGCCAAATGAGACAAGGCCTGTATAAGTTTTTTCATCAACATTGAAGTCAAATCGTACAGAAAATTGTCTGCCTGAATTATCGCTACCATATGACCTATCAATCACGGTTCCTAATGTTTCAACACCTTTTTCAAGTATCAAGTCGTTTTGCTCTTGATTAATTTTTCTGAAATAAAATAAAAGAGGTATCGAAATCGCAAAAAGAATCGTGTAAATTATCCAGTTATTATTTTTCATTTTCTATTTATCAGCTTAGGTTTACTCTGCGTCAATCTTCTTATTGTGAGTGCCCTGCATGAGTAGCAGGGCACTCACACCGGAAGTTCTTGAAAAAGTTTAAAAATACAAATCATTTCGATTAAACACTAGGAGTAGGTCATTATTATATCCATAGGGTGCAAGTCCCGAATTGAGGCACGAAATCATGAATACCTAAAAAATAAACAACTTATGAATAATGGGAGGAGGTAACGCTTCGAACCATTAGTAAGCGACAAGCTCGTCAAGGATGACTTTGGGAGTGAAGGATGTCAAACGGCAAACTCCGGTACTGACGGACAGAATTGTAGCAAAGCGGAAATCACAAATACCATTAAAAGATAAATTCAATTTGTAAACCTGATATGAGGCTATGAGGTTGGATTAGGTAGCACATCTGGATTCACACAGTAATCAACTAATAAAACAAGCAATGGAGATGCAATACCTGCCACAAGCAATACGAGGGAAAGATATTCTTAAGGGAGGTGGTAAAACCAGACCACTAGGTATTCCCACTGTTTTTTTGCAGTTCGTGATTAATTATATTCTAAGTTTTAGCTACTGTTATTTCTTTAATTCCAATATACGATAATCCTATTCCAAAAATAAATAACAACCAATAGACGAAATTGTAATTCAGTCCGTAGATCCATTCATAATAAGATTTTCCATAAGACACTAATAGCAACCAACTTAAATTGGTCAGAAAGTGTAATATTATCGTATTTAATATGTTATTAGTTTTATTATAAATTAAGCAGGCTATAATTCCAAAAATAAATGTAGGTAGTAAGTTTCTATAACTTGGCAAATGAATTAAAGAGAAACAAATACTAGAAACAAGTATTGATACTGTTAGTGAGTGTTTTTTTAGTACCTCTCCGAATAAAAACTTACGGAAGAAAAGCTCTTCGAATATTGGTGCAATTATTAAAACAGATATTCCACGATATAGCACTGATAAGTTAGAGCTTTCGGAAAATTCAAATGGTTTTAATTCCGCACCACAGAGATAGTCATAAATTTTACTAAAGTCAAATAATGGTCGATCAAAAAATTCAAGTCCAATGGCAATTAAAATCAAATAGAGAAGGAATTCAGGTTTTATACCTTTCATCTTTTCAATTCCTTTATTAAAGTTGAAGACAGTTTTATAAGACAAGTAAAAAACTATTAAGTATGCAATTATAGTAGGGATTCGACTTGTTATTCCAAAATAATGAATCAGACTGTCATCACTTAACGAATAAATCACTTTGGGTTCTATGAATTCATAAACTCCCAAAGAAATTAGAACTTCTAATCCCATTAGTAATGCTGTAAGTAAAATTGCTTTGAGGATATTCATTTAATTGAAGCTAACGTTGACGTATATGCAAAGTAGGCGATTGCGGGCTTCAAACTTATCAAACCGCTACAATTTTGAAGCGGGCTACAACCCTTGAATTTACTACTATCTCGCCTATTTTGTATATACATTGTACATTACATTCTTTTTATTTCGCAATAGTTCTTAATAGTTCAAATACAGCTTATTAGCATGTTTCCAATTTCGTTATATTACCCAAAATTCCTATATTTGACATGTATTTGTATGTTAGAAAGTATATGAGATGAAACATACAAAAAGCCCAGTAAATAAAGGGTTGTACAATATAGTAAAAAAACGAAAAACAGTTTGTATGGGAGCAAAAGTTAGTACTGCAATAGTTTTATATAAAAGTCAGACGAAGAAGAACGGTAAGCATCCTGCTAAACTCAGGGTTACATACAACCGTAAACAAATGTATTATAGCATTGATAATAAAGAGCGTGTTTATGAATTTACGCCAGATGAATTCAATAAAGTAATTGCGCCAAAGCCAAGAGGTGTTTTCAAAGATATTAAATTGGAGTTCTCTTTAATTGAAGATAAAGCCAATAAGATTATTACCTCAATGGAAACTTTCTCGTTCAGGCAGTTTAAAACAAAATTTGGCATTGCTGGAGGCGACCTTACAAATATCCTTTTTTACTTTGAAAGACGTATTAAGGAATTTGGCGATAATGACCAATGGTGTAGTTGGGCGCAATTCACAACTACCATGAGAACCATAAAAAAATATTTTGGCAGCAATCAAGTTGACTTTAAGGAATTAACAGTACACGAATTAGAAAAGTTTGAGCAATGGATGACTGCTCAAGACCTTTCCATGTCATCAATTAAAACTTACATGGCTTCGACTAGAACAATATTCAAGATTGCCCAACGAGAAGGAGCTATCTCTAAAGATATTTATCCATTTGGCGAAGGTGGTTATAAGCTGCCATCTAGTCAAAATGTAAAAAGAGCTTTGAAGATGCATGAAATTGAAAAGATATATAATACCAAATATATTTCCATTTGATTGATATAATTATTATCTTTATAGTATGCCAAAACAAGCAGAAATAAATATAAAAGAGGACATTAAATATTTGAGAAACCTTCGAAAAAAGGAAAATAACCATAGGTTAAAAACTCGTATTCAGAGTCTAATACTCACCAAGGAAGAAAAGTTTAAACGTCGAATAGATTTAGCTAACCACTTAGGAGTAGGAATTGCCAGTCTGGATAGGTGGACAAGAGTTTACAAAGAGTCAGGACTTGAAGCTATGCTAAGTATCTCAAATGGAGGAGCCAGAAGAAGTAGCGTTCCCAAAGATGTCCATGACGGCTTGGCAAAAAAAGTATACGATTCAGACAATCCACTTTTGGGTTACTGGGATGCTGTCGTATGGGTCAAAGAAAACTACGGTATTGAATTAAAATACAATACATTAAGAACATACTTAATCCGTCACTTCAAAACCAAATTGAAAGAACCCCGAAAATCACATTACAAAAAAGATGAACAGGCCATACAGGCCTTTAAAAAAACTACCTAATCTTTTAACCAACATTAGAATCAGTCTAATTAAAGATAAGTATGATAGTGTGAATTTATACTTTCAGGATGAAAGTAGATTTGGATTAATGACGCACACAGGCAGGTGTTTAACAGCAAAGGGAGTTAAGCCAATTGTTCGTTATCAACATGCCTTTAAAAACACTTACTTATATGGTAGTTTCTCCCCTATAGACGGTGATGCTTTTGTTTATGAAATAGAAGGAACCACAAGCGAAATATTTTACAAATATTTGGTTGAATTCTCAAAACATAAACCTAAAGAACTCAAGGTCATCATTATTGACAATGCAGGATTCCACTCTTTACAGCAATATGATATTCCTGAAAATATAAAACTAATACGCATACCACCATACAGTCCCGAACTTAATCCATCTGAAAAGATATGGCATTACATAAAACAAAAATTTAAAAACAAAGTGTTTGAAAAACTATCAAATGTCAAAAAATGGTTACATGACTTTGTCCAGAATGAATTAAAACCAGAAACAATAATGTCAATCACTCATAATGAATTATACAATGATGCCTTTGTCAATCATCTTGTAATTTAATTGGTATAACTACGAATGTGAGGAGTTTACTTACCGTGACGAGGCTAAAGATTTGTGGCTATTCAGCTACCTTTTAAATGGTGCGAATATGAACGATATTATTAGGTTAAAGTATAAGAATATTGATGGTGAGTTCATAACCTTTATTCGTAGGAAGACGAGAAAGACTACTAAATCATCTAAACCAATAAGTGTTGCTTATACTGATGATTTAAAACGGCTAATCAACAAGTGGGGAAACAAAGACCGCTCTCCAGATAATTACATATTCCGTTTCATTAATGAAGATATGACCGAAAAACAGATAAGACGTTGCTTGGATAGATTAATAAAAAGAACAAATGACCACATGAAGAAAATTGCCACAGAAGTTGGTATTGAGAAAATAGTAACTACCTATACGGCAAGGCACAGTTTCTCTACTGTATTAAAACGTTCGGGGGTTTCTACTGAATACATCGGGGAAAGCTTGGGGCATAATAATCTTAGAACTACTGAGCTTTACCTTGACAGTTTTGAGGATGAAACAAAAAAAGATGTGGCTAAACACTTAACGGCATTTTAAAAAATATTGAAGTTTTTAGATTAAGTTTTGACTATTACCATATAGACTCCCGACTAAATTAAATCAGTCGGGAGTTTTTCTATTTAAGCAAGCCAATAATATCCTTTTTTGCTAAAAATATATTGAAAAATGATTGACTTGAAAATTGACATTTTGTAACTTTACTTATTACTAAAGGAGAATTATTCTCATTTAGTAAAATTTCAAACAAAGCGAATTGAAATATAAAATTCAACCTAATAAAGATTTGAAATTATGGAAAATCATTCAAAAAAGGGTAAATGCCCGGTTATGCATGGTGCAAATACGGACACCAATAGTTCCGTAATGAGTTGGTGGCCTAATGCTCTAAATTTAGACATCTTGCACCAGCATGACACTAAGACCAATCCTCTTGGTCAAGATTTTAATTACAAAGAAGAATTTGAGAAGCTTGATTTAGAAGAAGTAAAAAATGACCTCAAGAAACTTATGACAGAAAGCCATGATTGGTGGCCTGCTGATTGGGGACATTATGGTGGTTTAATGATTCGTATGGCATGGCACAGTGCAGGAACTTACCGTACTGCTGATGGTCGTGGAGGAAGCAATACAGGAAATCAACGATTCGCTCCTCTAAACAGTTGGCCAGATAATGTGAATCTAGATAAAGCTCGTCGTTTATTATGGCCAGTAAAGAAAAAATACGGCAATAAACTTTCATGGGCAGATTTGATGATTCTTGCAGGAAATATGGCTTATGAATCAATGGGATTCAAAACATTCGGTTTTGCAGGAGGACGTGAAGATATTTGGCATCCAGAGAAAGATATTTATTGGGGTGCAGAAAAGGATTGGTTAGGAAAAGACAGGTATTCGGATAAATCTGACGAGACTTCTCTTGAAAATCCTTTAGCTGCTGTACAAATGGGTTTAATTTATGTGAACCCAGAAGGTGTTGATGGTAAACCCGACCCTTTAAAAACTGCACAGGCAATGCGTGTTACATTCGAGAGAATGGCTATGAACGATGAAGAAACTGTTGCCTTAACTGCTGGTGGACATACGGTAGGAAAAGCTCATGGAAACGGAGATGCTTCGCAGCTTGGGGCTGACCCTGAAACTGCTGATTTAGAAGAACAAGGATTCGGATGGAAAAATCCGAAAGGCAAAGGTAATGCAGAAGATACAATAACAAGTGGTATTGAAGGTGCATGGACTACAACTCCTGACAAGTGGAATCATACATATTTTCATTTACTTCTAAATTATGAATGGGAGATTAGAAAAAGTCCTGCCGGAGCTTCGCAATGGGAACCGATAAACATCAAGGAAGAAGACATGCCTTTTGATGCACATGTTCCTAATGTACGCAGAAACCCGATGATGACAGATGCTGATATGGCTTTGAAGATAGACCCTGAATTCCGCAAAATATCAGAGCGTTTTTATAAAGACCCTGAATATTTTAAAGAGGTATTTGCAAGAGCTTGGTTTAAGCTTACTCATCGTGACCTGGGACCTAAAAGCCGTTATCTCGGTGCTGATGTTCCAAAAGAAGATTTAATATGGCAAGACCCAATTCCGGAAGTAGATTACACCCTTTCAGAATCGGAAATTGATGAATTAAAGTCAAAACTTCTGAATAGTGGATTAACTCCAACAGAATTAATCAATACCGCATGGGATAGTGCAAGAACTTTCAGGGGGTCGGATTTTAGAGGTGGAGCTAATGGAGCTAGAATCCGCCTTGCCCCACAAAAAGATTGGGAAGGTAATGAGCCTACACGTTTGAATAAAGTTTTAAATAAACTTTCTGAAATTCAGACAGGATTAAGCAAAAAGGTAAGCATTGCTGATTTAATCGTATTAGGTGGAAGTGCAGCAGTTGAAAAAGCAGCTCAAGATGCAGGAGTTAATATTAAAGTTCCATTTTCTCCTGGGCGTGGAGATGCAACGGCAGAAATGACCGATGCTGATTCATTTTCAGTACTAGAACCTGTTCATGATGGTTTTAGAAACTGGCAGAAAAAGGATTATGCAGTTAAACCAGAAGAAATGCTTCTTGATAGAACTCAATTAATGGGTCTGACTGCTCCTGAAATGACCGTTTTAATTGGAGGAATGCGTGTTTTAGGCACTAATTACGGCGGAACAAAACATGGTGTATTTACTGACAGAGAAGGTGTTCTAACAAACGACTTTTTTGTAAACCTTACAGACATGCAATACTCATGGCGACCTGTTGGCGAAAATCTTTACAACATTATTGAAAGAAAGAGTGGAAAAACTAAATGGACAGCAACCAGAGTTGATTTAGTATTTGGTTCTAATTCTATTCTACGCTCCTACGCTGAAGTTTATGCTCAGGATGACAACAAAGAAAAGTTTGTAAATGATTTTGTCAAAGCTTGGGTGAAAGTAATGGATTCAGACCGCTTCGATTTAACATAAAACAAGAGTAGGCATATAAAGAGGGAAGTTTAATCTTCTCTCTTTAACCTCTAATTATTATAAAGATTTTTAGATGGAACTTTCAATAGAAGATATTAGAAATAAATTATCAGAAAAAGGTCTAAAAGTAACACCTCAAAGACTTGCGATACTTGATGCAATCTATAAAGTTGGAGGACATCCTACAGCTGATAACATCATCGAATATATACGTCAAAGCAATCCTAATATTGCTTCAGGAACGGTATATAAAGTACTTGATACATTAATAGAAAATAAACTTATAAAGCGTGTCACTACAGACAGAGACGCAATGCGCTATGATGGGATAATGGAAAAACACCATCACTTATATTGTATCGAATGTGATATAATTGAAGATTATGTTGATGAAGAACTGGATACACTTTTGAAAAACTATTTTAAAAAGAAAGAAATCGAGGGCTTTCACATTAAAGATTTTGTGCTTCAAATAAAAGGTACATTCGATAAATGCTGAATTTAACTTTTAACATATAAATTTTACTAAAATGGAAGAAAATCAAGAACAAGTAGTAAGTATGCCAAGAATTGGCGACCCTGCACCGGAATTTAAAGCTGTAACAACTCAGGGAGATGTCAATTTCCCTTCTGATTACAAAGGAAAGTGGGCTATTTTATTTAGTCACCCTGCCGATTTCACTCCAGTTTGTACATCAGAATTTATGACATTTGCTCATTTAGAGGACAAATTCAATGAAGCAAATTGCCAGTTAATCGGACTTTCAATTGATGGGTTATACAGCCATATTGCATGGTTACGTACCATTAAAGAGAAAATTGAGTACAAAGGAATGAAAGATATTGAGGTAACATTCCCATTGATTGAAGATATTAAAATGGATGTTGCCAAAAAATATGGAATGATTCAGCCTAATGAAGATTCAACAAAAGCAGTTAGAGCTGTCTTCTTTGTTGACCCCAAAGGAATTATCCGTGCAATTATTTATTATCCTCTCAGTTTAGGTAGAAACTTTGACGAGCTTTATCGTGCTTTAATTGCTATGCAAGCTGCCGATGAGTTTGGTGTTGCTACTCCTGCCGATTGGAGACCGGGAGATGATGTAATTATCGGCCCAGCGGGTTCTTGTGGTACGGCAAAAGAGAGAATGGAAGATAGTGAAATCGACTGTAAAGATTGGTTCTTCTGTACTAAGAAACTTGACAAAGATGAAGTTTTGAAAAGGGTTCTTAAAAAGTAATATTTCATATTGATATTTAGAAAGCAGGTGTAAGTCGCCTGCTTTCGTTTTATCCATCAAACTCAATCTTCCCAATTCGTTTCAACCATCCTTCAAGGAACAAATGATTTTTGCCTTTCTTGGCAATCTTATGGTAGTAGCGGATTCGGGCTTTTTTGATTTCCCAAAACAAATCTTTGGGTTCACAATTGGCAATTGCTGCAAGTGTCATTTTTCCAATTATACCATCCATCTTTAAATCAGCTTCAAAAAACTGGTTTAATACACGTTGAACGCCTCTGGCTCCCCATACTCCGCTATTGACACACCAATCAAAAATGATTTCTTGTAGTGAGCCATTGGAGATTTTATCAATTTTAAACCGTTTGTAAAAAGTCTGGTGATAAAAATGCTTTACAAGCTGTGTTAATTGAGGAACATCAATTTTAAAGTTCCAAGGTACTTCACCGTAGGTTTCTTTGTAGGCATCAATGTATTGCCATCCTTCCCAATCGGGATGCAAATTCCGGGCAACACCCATATAGGTTTCGCCACCTCGGTCGCCTTCTACGTTGGCATAATAGCCTTCGTGTTTGATTACGCCATCAAACAACTCATCGAATGTTTTCATTGTTTACGTTTGTTTTTAAGTTTGACATCATTTACTCCTGAAATTGCACCACCGAAAAGGAAGTCAATAATGGTGCTTAGTTTAGTAGATATTCCACCGTTGATACTGCTTACAAAAGCTATTTGCCAATCATCAAGCTGAATAGTATCGAAAATGAAGTAGTTCAGCATTACGAAAGTCAATGCGCACCAAGCAAGCAAGAAGAAAATTGCAAAGGTTTTTTGAAGCCAACTGTCTTTTTGATACATCTCCCTGGCCGAACTCCTGTCAGCTACAGCCATCTTAAATAGTTCCATTTTTCCCTGGAGCTTTTCTTCCTGAGTGGTGAATATTTCATCAATCAGCTTCGTTCCCTCTTTTAAGGTTTCCGCAGCTCCGGCATTGATTGCCTTTCCAAATAACTTTCTCATCGTTCAACAAATTTTAAAATGGTATCGAGCTTCTCGTTTAGCTGCTTAATAGTTTGGTGGAATAGTTCCTTACTCACATAAATTTCCTTGGAGCTATCCCTTAAATCGGATATTCGTTTGTGTAGTACCGTAAATTTATTCTCGCATGAAGCAAGCTCCTTAGTCAAGTGCTGAATATCCTTTTCCAACAAATCGGTTTTAGCATCCACCGTTTCTTTTGTGGCGTTCTTTGAAATGGCATTGCGGATGATGAAAGAAACTACACCAACGATAAGCGAACTGAAAGCTCCAATTATCAGCCAATAGAATTTAATTGTCATTTCTTCCATGCTAAAAGATTTTAATGGTTTCTGTACTACCCTCCGGAAAGCGGTTTTTCTCCATTGTGGCACTCTGGTTTTCAATGTGCATGATAGCATCCACTATATGCTCCCACTTCGTTCCGCCTTTGGAGCTTCCATCTCGGTTTGCCTGATTGATGATTACAAATGAGGTGTTTGGGAACTGCTTCTTCAGCTCTTTAAATTCCTCGTGAGAAATATCGGTAGTTTGGGTACTGTCGATAAATACCACATCGTAATCCCTGAATAGCTTCGGATTGTAATCCTCAATAATTCCGATTGGGCTGTTAATACCAAGCCTTACTACTTTCTCCTGCATAGTTCCTTTTGCACCTTCTTCATTGGCTACATACAGGACTTTATAGCCGTGTTGCTTCACCAATTCATCAGCAAACATCAAGGCTACGGTACTTTTCCCATGAAAGCGTGAGCCGTATATCATTATATAGAATGGGATATACAGCTTACCTAAGAGTTTTCCGAACTTCCCCCTGATTGAGATGGTCTTGAAATTCATTTTGGCAAGGTCGTTTGCCAAAACAACCTGGTCGGATGCGATGACTGCGGTTCTTGTGGTGCCGGGATTGAATGCCCTGTTTATTGAGCCACTACTTTTGGGCATGGAAGTAGTGGCATTTACTTTCCCAATCCGGCAATGCCCTGTAAACCTTTTAGCTGAACATTGGTAACAAGCAGCTTGTCACTCTCCAGATAATCGTGCAAATGCTTTTGAACGTTTTTCACCTGTTCAAATTCCTTGTCGGATTTATCAACCTTACCGTTTTTCAATGAGTTGGTGACAGAGGTAAGCAAGCGTTGGGCTTTTGTCTTTGTGATATTGCCATACAGATTTATAAACCTTTTAATCAGGGCAACTGCCGGAGTAACACCATAGTCATCCACAATCTTTTTAAGCTTCGTGTATAACGAATCCGGAACTTCAAACTTGCAAGTACCATTCATATCCTTGTAGGTTTTGATAAGGTCATTGCTGATACTTTTAATTTCTGAGGCGTATTTACTTGTTTTGCGGATGGTTTTTTCGGTAGCTGCCTTTTGAATCACCTTATACAATAGCGAAACCTGACGTTCTGTAACCTTCTTATTGTGGAAGTTCAGATAACGCCTTATTACTTTAATCTCCAATGGCATCAAATCAACCTCGATGGGTTTACGTTGTGCTTTTTTTGGTGCTGCCGTTTTCTTTGTGGCTGTCCGTTTTGGTGAAGCTTTCTTTGTCACATTTTTTGTCGATTTTTGTGACGAGGCAGTCTTCTTCCTCGCTGGTGTTTTCTTAGGTGCAGGGCTTTTCTTTTCCGAATCCTTTAGGTAAGGTTCAACGATTTTGAAATGATTATCGAGCATCTCTTTAATGTCCTTATCCTCATTGTAGAAATCGGCAAATGAATCGAACTCTTTATGTGCTTCCTGTGCTGCTTCCGGCAACTTTTTGAAGTCAATATTTTTGGTAGCTTCCTTGTAGTTTTTAACTGTAAGTTTCATATCACGATATTTTTAATTGTTTCTGTTTAATGCGAATTGCTTTAGCCCTGATTTTGGCAAGTTTAAGTTTGCGCTCTTTGCCTACTATCACACCTTTATTCACACTGCCTTTCTCGGTCAGGTCGATGTATTCATCTGCTCGTTTATCGGTAAATGGCTCAAATGATTTAATTGATAAATGCTCCTTGATGGCATAAATCAGGTTATCGAAGCACTTATTGATGTAAATGCGTTCCTGACCTTGCGGATAGACAGGATGAGAAAACATTCCACCTGATACCAGGTAGTTATTTACCCGGTTCTTTTCCTTTAGCTTGTCGTACACATAGCACTCGAAGCTTCGGGCAAACATCTCTGCAATATCTTTCCAATAAGCACCTTGAAGTTTGGAATGGTGATACAGGTAGCTGTCGGTTCTGCGTTTCTTAGTTTCGTCAAAATCATTGTAGCTAACCGCCTTATCATCCAAAGCATAATAACCAAAGCGGAGCATTAGGATAAGCGAAACGATACTTGTATGCACTACCGATTGCCTCTCCTGAAATGTCGGTACAACTTTCTTTAAAGAGGTTTTCAGAATATCCTTAAACCAATCTCTTGTTGGCGATGAATTACCACCAATGAAATACTTCTTTTTGTACCCTAAACTTTCAATGATGGTGTTCAGGTAGCTTTCTGTGCGAAGCGGTTTGGTTGATAATTCCAAGCCATTCAGGTAATGGTCAAAGAAATGTCCCCACTCATGGGCTACTGAACCGTCTCCGTTTCGTTTGGTCAAGTTAATGAGCTGACGTGTTGGATAATAAGTAGCCATTGCCTTACCACCACGACCAAAAGCACCAAAAGCAATAGCCAGGGTTTCGTTTATGGATAGGTTGATGTCAAGAACCTCACATAAATCAGCAATAGCTGCAACAAAGTGGCGAATGTGTTCCCTGGCTTCATCATCTTTCACATAGTTGCCTAAAGTGAGTGATTTAAAATGAAGCTTCTTGATAACCGTATTTTCATCCGCTTCTTCAATCAATAAACCACCTGTCCGTTTGATGTAAGATAGCGGTACAGCTTCTATCTTTGGCTTGCTACTGCTTTTTGATTTGCTTGTTTTCTTTGTTTCTGCCCAGCTCCAATCAGGTTTAAATTCTTTGTAGGGGAATCGTTCTTTTTGCTCATCGTATTCTCTTTGGGCATCATTAATAAACCGTGTGCAAACCTGAGTTACATACCTTACATAGTCCTCCACAGTACGAACGCTGCTCAACATACCTCCCTGAAAAGTCAGGTCGTTTTGCTTGTGGCGTTTCATATCGGCAGGAGAAAGGATTTGCTTTGCCGAATCAATACAATCCTGCTGGCGTTTAATCCGCTTGTCGGTGTATTCTTTCAGCCTTTTAGTATGTGGAGCTGCCTGTTCTTTGGTGATACCTGAATACTGATGGGCTTTCATGTAGGTTTCCTTAACCGCAGATGTAGTCCGATAGCCCTTAATGGTAAAGACAATATTGCGAAGTGCTTTACCGAATATCATTCCAAAATCATGCTTGCCCACAATCTCACCATTATTAGCAATGGTATCGAGTTGTTGTAAGTCTGTAATTGAAATGGCATCATTTAGAACACCTACAAAAGCCTCTGCCATTTTCACATATTGCTCCCTGGCTTCTTTGGTATTGGCATGTGGTTTTGCAGGGAATGCCTGACGAATCCTTACTTTCAGAAAGGCACAACCTGAATCCGTTCCATTTTCTTTTTCTGCCTGTGGGTCAACCTTTGGAAATACCTTATCTTTTTTAATCAGCTCGATGGCGGTAGCTTCATCCTGTTCGATGCTGTTTAAATCGCTACTGCTGATAAGCTTGTTGTACATGGCTTGTTCTTTCCTGGAACCATGAACACGCTTTCCGGCATCTTTAAATTCCCGGTTCTTTTGCTTTTCCTGTAAAGCCTTTTCTACTTCTGTATCAATATCCCCAAGGTCATCGTTCGGTTTTGCTAAGTTGGCGCAGTAGTTTTCGTATAAAGACCAATCATCACCGATAATGAAGAATCCATCATTAGGATTTGGCTTGTAACCTTGCTTTGTTTTGTAGCCATTGCGACCTTCAATAAATCCTTGTTTGGGTAAAATCCAAACGAAGTCACCCTTTCTAGGTTTGTAGCGAGTGGCTATAATATCCGTTGCTTTTTCAAAACCATTATAAATGGGCAAAGCATTAACATTAACGCCCTCTTTGAAACCATTGGCTATAATGGAAGCCTTTGATTTTCCTTTGGTACGAATATCCTTGTGAATGGCTTTGTACTTTTTATAAAACTCTTTTTCGGTCATAGTATGGTCTTGATTTTAGGATGAGTACCAAGCCCGGCAACTGCCCGAAGCTGTTTCTGCTTAATCAGAATTGCCTTTGCACGGAGCTTTACAAGTGTCAATTGCTTACCCTTGTCAATGCTTATTTTCTTGCCTTTGGGTGCTGATTGTTTTTGTTTGGCCAGTCGTTTGGGAAATTCCTTTTTGTCCTGTTCAAACATCTTCATAGCCTCATTGGTAAGGCTGTCAGTAGAATTGCTTCGCTTTGTTCCCTTATCCAAAAACTCATCGTAATAATGGCGTGGAATTTTAACCGAAAGACTGAACCGCTCACCAAGCAGATTAAGAAGTTTGGGCATCTTACTTTCTTCAACCGAAGCCTTCATATTGCCCGATACCATTTCAAAACCATCCCGATTATTAACCAGGAGCTTCACCACTTCTTTATCGGTATAAATGGGAATATGTGTTTTGGTTTTTGGCATGATAACCTTGAAAGTGCCATCATAATGCCTGGCTATTGTAATCCTGTTTTCGGTGGCAATGGTAGCTCCATTGCGAAGGCTCATAATGTGCTTTTGCAATTTGGCGATTGGAGCAACAACATAGTTGTCTGCCTTATTATCGTTATTGTCAGGTGACCATGCCTCTGACATTAATATGCCTTTCTGAACACCTCTGCCTTGGGTAGTGAAGCTGACCAACTTGCCGGGAAAATCGGCAGAACCTTGAAGTATGTTTCCTGTAACGATGTGCCGGATTTGTCGGTCGGCTGTGAAGTCTTTAATGGCTTCATCCCAACGTTCTATCAAACTTTCTTTTTGTCCTGTGGTAAGCTGCATACTACGGCTCATTACACGCTCAATCTCTTTAGCGGTATCACCCGATGCAGGGAGAACAATATATTTCCTACTATCCGAAATGGCAAAGCGTAGTTTTACCGATGACGGTGCATAAGGATTTTTGCGTTTAGGGTTAATATCAAAACCAAGAAACACGCAATAGGAGTTGGAACTGCTATCAGTTTCAAAACTTACTGCCGGATAGAAATAACCATGACCGACTTTAAAGAACTTGAAAAAGTTGTTCAGGTAGCGTTTACGGTTCTCGCTTTGTGTTTTGGTCTTGGTAATCTCGGCTTGCTTTCCTTCCTGAATTTCTTCGGTTCTTTCAGCAATATAATCCTGTTGGGCAGCTTTATCGAAAACGGGGATTTTCTGATACCCCTTTTCGGAGATAATCCCTGCTTGTAGTTCTATGTATTTGGTTTCTAAATCTTTTAAATCGGAATTTAATTTAGTTAATACCCACTTTTCATGGGATGATACTATTTCTTCAGAAATGTTGTCGGGGTGTTTACCGCTGAGTTGTTTTTGAATCAGCTTTTCAAGTTCTGCTTTGCCGTAGGGCTTTTTCAGAACATTACATTCGCATTTTTCCAAATAAGTATCGTTACCAAAAACGGAACGCCCACCTTTCCCGGCAATTACCACACGCTTTTCAAGGGATTCCGCTTTAAGGTTCAGAACTTCCACTTCAAGGTCGTATTCATCGGCTTGTTTTAGGTATTCCACATAGTCGTTATATCGCTCAATAACCTCTTGGTAAAACTTCTCCTGTTCCTTAACCGATAAAACAGCCACACGCCCTGTTACTTTTGAAGCATCACCTTCCGATGGTGTTTCATCGCTGTCTTTTCCTTCAAATTTGAGTGGATTATCCAGAGCTTTGTTTAGTTCCTCATTCTCCAACATGTATTGACGAACCACTTTGTCACCGTACTTATTTAGAAAGTCATCCGATTCCAATTGTGATTTGCTGCTCTTTTGGTTAGAGGTAGTATTGGCATCCAATGATTTCAGCTTCTTTTTGAGCATCATCATAAACCTCTTTTGTGCAGGGATAGATGAAATAATGTAATCGTAAATCGGTTTCATTATCTGACCTGTTCGGTTGATGCGTCCACGCTTTTGAATCTCTGTATTGATATTCAATTCAGGTTGGAGTATCACCATCACACGCTGCTTCACTTTTTCTGCTGGCACTTTATCGGTGACAATGGCATGTGCCGAAGCTCCTGTTGAACCACTTTGGTTAATCAGCAAACAATCAATTTCATTGTCGTTGAATTGACGAAATAAATCGGCTGTATTCTCCTTTTTTCGGCTCATCACCAGGGCGGAGGTGTTTTTCTTGTTAAGGTTCTTATACTGTACACAAAGCTTTCGCCCTGTAACTTCACCAACTGAATAGCCGGCTTCTTTTATCTTTTGGATAATAAGGTCCAGAGGGCTGATAGTGATACCTGTTGAAGCCTGTTCGATTCGCCTGATAATATCATAATAAGCCAATTGCGCATCTTCCGATAAGTCGGCAATATTGAATTGTTTGCCCTGTGATTCTCCGTCAATATCCTTTTCTGTATAGCGAAGAACAGAATCCAATCCCTTTTCCAAAACAGTTGAGAAGTCACCATTAATCACATCGTCAGGTTTTGCCATTCCCTCTAAAAAGCTTCCCATTGTTGAAGCAAAGGCAATGATGGGTTTCTTTCCTTCTTTTAACCGCTTTATGGCATGGTCAGCAACATCGGCAGCATTCAGGCTAAAAAGTAATTGGTTAATGACATTGAATACCTTTGAGAAATACGGAATATTATCAACCCCGGCTTTCTCTGTTCCTTTACGTGTTTCAACTTCTTTGCTTTCGGCTGCTGCAATCTTATCCAACTCATCAACCTGTTTATTGATGTACTTCTCCTGAAATCCGATTATATCTCGAATGATTGAAGTTATTTTATCGGCTGTTTCGGCTTGCTGTTGGGCTTTTTCTTTAAGCTCAATATAGTTGACTTCCACGCCTTCAAAAGAACGTTCACGCCTAATCATTTGACCCTCGGAAACCAATTGGGCTGCTAACACTTCCTGTAATGCTACACCACCTTTGGTAATGGCTTCAACCAAATCCTCTTTGCTCATATTAGCATCGCTCATTGAGGTTTTCTGAGCATAAATCGGCATGTTATCAGGTCGTTTTGCAAAGGTGGCTGAAAGGAAACAAACGCCTTTGGTCTGCCTTAAAACATCTTGCATAAATTCACCTGTATTGGAGCTTCCCGAAGCATTGTGCGCTTCGTCCATAATGATGATATTACCGCTACTTGCAGCATTTAAGAACTCCTGTTTGGCTGGCTTTTTCGGTTGGTTGAACTGTGAATAGGTGGCACAAACAAAGTTGTAATTGTTGGGAACTTGCTTGCTCTTAATTATCCTTTCCTGTGTTGGCTTTTCGGGAGCTGTATAAACAACTTCACCGCTTTTGTCCTTTACATTGGTTTTGCTCTCCTTAGTATTCACAATAAACGGAACCAGGGCAGAGCTGCCAATGTCGGATAAATCACGATAGAGGTCAGTAAACAGGTTGGGCTTTTCCGAAAGGAATACAGGTTGCAGACCACTTTTAACACCGTAGCGGATTAAAGCTGCTGCGGTTCTTCCTTTGCCAATACCTGTTTGGTCGCCAACAATGATTCCCTGGCCACGCTTCTCGATATTGTAGATGGCTAGAGAAACCGCATCTATCTGTTCACATGAAAGCGACTTGACAAGCTCGTCATTACTGTAATCGAGTTTCTCGGCAACATAGTCAAACAGAGGCATTCCGATACTTTTCTTTACTTTTCGGATAGCGATGTGCATTTCATGTCCCATTGAATCGGGAACTGTTGTATCCAGGATAAAACCTTTTTCGGCTGTTGGAATATAAGCCATGCCCAGCCCTTTATGACCGAACATTCCTTGTAAATACTCATGCTCGTTCTGAGCCAGCTTTTTGGTGCGGACAAAGCTTTTGTTGTTGGTGGTTTTAAAACCTAATTCAATAAGCCTTGCCGATATATATTTTGGTGGAACGCTACCAAACTTTATGATAATGCTGCTTTTGCTAAATGATATTGTTTGTTTCATACTGCTTCTGTTTTAATTCGATTGCCCTTGCCTTTATTTGATTCTGCTGAATGAAAGCTTTCCTTTTTGCTTTGCCTTTACTAACCTGATTGAGTACATGCAGCCCAAGCTTCGGGTGTACACAGTTGCGTAAAACTTGTCCACCGTCATGGTTGCCTTTGTAGTAGATATTACCCTTGTAGTTGAAGCCCAATTGCTTTTTGAGTTCCTCCGGTGTAGCTGAAAAAATGCCTTTGATTCCGGGAATATCAATTGCCTCGATTTGGTAATTGCTCCAAAACAGATGCCTTCCGATTTTGGCTGTTGGTTCGATGAGTGGTTCGTAATAGGGAGCTACATTTTCAACTACCCAATTGCCCTTGAAGAAGTATTTGAGTAAAAGAATTTCTTCATAGAGTTTTAAATCAGGATATTTATTGATGGTGTGCCGTGTGGCTCTCATCATCTTGCTATGGCTCTGACACGGTGGACTGCTCCAAATAAAATCATAGTCACGAAAATTGCGAACCAGGTAATCATGTGCATCACCAATCACAATTTTATCGTTAGGAAAATGTTTTTTGTAAACGGCTGCAATCTGCTCGTTATTCTCAACGGCAGTCACGCTAACGCCTTTCCACAATTTGCGGTTTCCACCCAAGCCACTATATAAGTTTAGTATCTTCATGGCTAGGCTGTTTTTCTAGTATTTACTTGCGGTGATTCCACCCATTGGTCTGCCATAGCATCGGCAATGCCCTGAAAGGTTTTACTACGAACCCTTCGTCTTTCTTCATCGCTTAAATCCCTTGCTTGATAGTACCAAAGCGGTTGCCGTCTCCAACGCTTTTTCTTTTTATCGTACCAATGCTTGTATTCCAATTGGTCTTCATCAAGCATGTCGGTTGGCTCTAAAAGCGGTAAGTTCTTTAACCACAAACAAGTTGATTTCTTTGCATTATCACCAAAGTAGTAGGGCTGAATAATTTGGTCAGGCTTGCGTATAGCTGTACTGATAACACCAATAGGGTTTTCAATGGCAATTTTATCAATCGGAGCTTTCATCAGTTTGCGGATAAAAGCCAACGCTTTCTTTCGTTCCTTTTGACGTTCCGGGTCGTGCATCCATGCATTGCCTGAAACAGTCAGGTAGGTACATGGAGGAAAGGCTATCATCATATCCCAACCCTTATCCAATTGGTTCAATACATCGCCCTGGATGTGCCATTCAGGATGTTTGCCTGTGGTTGGAAGTATATCACAGCTATGGGCTTCATGCCCCCGACTGCGAAGTGCCATAGTAACAGTTTGGCTTTCTTCACAAGCTACTAAAATGCGTAATGGTCGGTTAGCTGTTGGTAGTTTGCCAAGTGATAACTGCTTTTGCTTTATCAGTATGGCTTTAGCACGAAGCTTAATGACTTTTATATTTTTGGTTTGTGGTTTTGGATTTGTGGTATTCCCTAAACCAACTCTGTCCCATAGTTCTTCATGGGTATTTACTACGGTGCTGTGCAATTTATTTTTAAGGGGAGCTGCTCCATCGGGAACTGCTTTTGCTCCATCAATCAGAATCAATCGGGTATTGATTGAAGTTCCTTGTCTGGAGTATAGCTTTTTGCCATTAATCGGGATAATATCTTCAACGTTGTAAAAATGGTAGAGGTAATTCAGGAAAATGCGGTTAGTTCCTGCGGTTACACGACCGTGTTCGTCCCATGTGGTATGACCGCCTATGATGATGGCTGCCTTGCCATTATCCTTCATGCAACGCAAAGTGTTTAATGCCATAGCATGTTCCAATCGCTTGATTTTAAATTTCCCGAAAAGTTCAGGTACTGAAAGAGAACCGAAGGGCGGATTCGTTACTACACCGTCAAAAGTTCTGTCATACGCTGCCGGAGGTTTTAACGCATCCCAAGAGCTGACCTTTGCAAATGGTTGTTCTTTCAGGTTGGCAAGTCTCACATCATCCAACTCGTTTACATGGGTGAAGTGATAAGGCAAAGCAATGGTTAAAAGTCCATTCCCTGCCGATGGTTCTAAGTATTTTGGAAAGTCGGTTTTATCATTGGTAAGGTGAGCATTGCCGACAATTTTACCCTTTGTACTTCCCTTTACGATGTTCTTAAAAGCCTTGTAGCCTGATAAGCTACCTGATTTTAAAATATAACTCGATGCCAGGAACGAAATGGGTGCCGGAGTAGAATATTGCTGCATCAATACACTCATGCTTGTTCGCATGGATAGGTTAACCTGTGATTGGTACAGGGCTACAATATCAAGGTATTTCTCGTAAGTGGTTAGCGAACTATCGTGTGCTATCTCTCTTGCGTTAAGGATTATTGCCAGTTCGGTAAATTCTTTCACCAAGTTTTTATTGGAAATACCGAAGCTTTTGGCAATGCTTTCAATAGTGGTTTTAGAGTGCTTACGTCCGCCTTTTAAATCCTCACGAATCCTTAATATGTAGCCCTTTTTATCCATGAACAAACTAGAATTACATGATTGTGTGAGCCAAATAGAAAAGACCAGTAAAAATCTCTGCTGCCATTGTCAGCTCCAAACACCAAATTCGCTTATCGGCAAAGCCTGTTGCAATCAAAGCCGATATAGCGATGATAATGGTGTATTCAATATTGCCAAAACTGAAATAATAGCTTAATCCAAGGAGCGCAAAACCACCTATTGCTGATAAATAGTGAGCAATGCGGATAAACAGGTTTCGTTTAAAGTCGGAAAACACACCTACTAAAAAGATGCCGATACCGCCTCCGATAACCCACCAATCGGCAGATTCTTTAATGAAAAGACCTGTTATGATGATGGCCAGTCCACAAACCCACATCACTATCTCAAATACAAGCTTGTATGGTTTGCGTAAAAAGTAGTTGCTATCGGAAATTGATTTGCGAATACCATGAACCGCTATAATTGAGGTAAGATAAACTACCAAGGCTATAAATGCCGTGAAAAGGCTTGCTATTACTAATACTTTCATTTTTATATTATTAAAGTTTTAATCATCAGAATAACCCCAAAATATTATTGACCGATATGAACAGTTTCCCTCTGAATCCTTAAATTCTAAAGTCAGGCGAGTTTTGTTAGTATCAATTGCCATGTTTGAAACGCCAGCATTCTCTAGTGCATTGGAAAGGGTTTCAAGGATAGCAGGTTTATTTTGTAGATTGCTGTCCCAATCTGCCCCAACAGTAGCATCTTCTTCAATCCCTGCTAATTTGTTTTCATCTGCTTCGGGATAGGAACGTTTTGCCGTATTCGCTTCGATGGCGGTCACTTGTTCCTGTGAAATAGTAGTAGGCTTATTAGCAATATTTGTCTCCCAATCCGCTCCGACTGTGGCATTTTCTTCAATGCCCGAAAGCTTGTCTTCATCTGCCTGTGGGTAACTGCGTTTAGCATTATTGGCTTCAATAGCTGCTGCCTGTTCTACCGATATGGTTGTCGGTTTATTCTGAACATTGGTTTCCCAATCAGCTCCAGCTGTGGCGTTTTCTTCGATACCCGAAAGTTTGTCCTGGTCAGCCTGTGGGTAGCTACGCTTTTGGGCGTTTGTTTCAATGGCTGCTGCCTGTTCTGCCGAAATGGTTACAGGTTTATTCTGAATATTTGTTTCCCAATCTGCCCCAACAGTCGCACCTTCTTCAATTCCTCCAAGCTTGGTTTCATCCGCTTCGGGGTATGAACGTTTGGCTGTGTTTGCCTCGATTGCCGTAGCCTGTTCCTCTGATATAGTGGTTGGCTTATTGGCAATATTTGTCTCCCAATCTGCTCCGGCAGTTGCGTTTTCTTCTACGCCTGAAAGCTTATCTTCATCGGCTTGTGGGTAGCTTCTCTTTTCGATATTTGCCTCAATAGCTGCTGCCTGTTCTACCGATATGGTGACAGGTTTATTTTGAATATTGGTTTCCCAATCAGCTCCAACAGTTGCACCTTCTTCAATCCCTGCTAATTTGGTTTCATCCGCTTCGAGGTATGAACGTTTGGCTGTATTTGCTTCAATTGCGGTCGCCTGTTCCTGAGAAATAGTAGTTGGCTTGTTGGCAATATTTGTTTCCCAATCCGCCCCAACAGTTGCATTTTCCTCTATGCCTGAAAGCTTGTCTTCATCGGCTTGCGGATAACTGCGTTTTGCGTTATTGGCTTCAATATCGGCTGCTTGTTGTGGAGAAATGGTTACAGGTTTGTTCTGTACATTCATGTCCCAATCAGCTCCAACGGTGGCATTTTCTTCAATCCCTGCCAGTTTGTTTTCATCCGTTTCGGGGTAGGAACGCTTTTGTGTATTTGCCTCAATAGCGGTAGCCTGTTCCTCTGAAATTGTAGTAGGCTTATTGGCAATATTTGCATTCCAATCCGCCCCGGCAGTAGCACCTTCCTCAATCCCTGCAAGCTTTTCTGCATCTGCCTGTGGGTAGCTACTCTTTTTGTTGTTGTTCTCAATTGCTGTTGCCTGTTCTGCACTAATGGTTGTCGGTTTGTTTTGCAGTTCTTCAAAATTGGAAGTCAGGTTCATATCGTTTTCCAACTGCGAAAGTTTTGTTGGAATAGCAATATTGATATTTCCGTCAGGGTCGGTCACAAAACCGCCATGTACCTCTATACCACCATTGGGCATATACACAGGACTTTTCTCTGATATAAGCAAGTCTTCAACATTCCCGGCGATAATCAAACCACCGCTTATTTGCTGAACAATGGTTTTTGGTCTGTATTCCGGAGCAGATTTTGAACGTGCAATATTGATGAATGAACCAACCGAAGCCCTGTCAAGTATTGTGTCCTGAATATCCCTGTTCATCTTGAAGTAGGTATCAGAAAACACAATCTTGTTGTAGCCTCTGTCAAATACACACGATTGATTGACCTTTGCTTCAAAACAGCAATCATCAATGTTGGTTGTACTATTCAGGAATGCTATTGCACCGCTTCCTGCATCGGTATATTCAAAGCGTATGTCTGCAAAATTGATAGCACTATTGTAAATCTCAATAGCCTTATCACTCTGGAAAATTACAGGCTTGACGTATGTTCCAACCACACCATCCACCTTATTACTCAATGAGCAGATGTTGATTTGGTAGGAAAAATCACGAAGGACCAGGAACGTTCCTAAATCGTTGATGTAAGTACCATCCTCAAACATGATGCTGATACTCGCACTTTTGTTGGTGTGGTACTTCAATGCTTTGGGCAGGGAATCAAACAGCCTTTGCAGCTTTGAAAAAGGAGTTCCCGAAGGAATAATAATCGCTTTGCGTTCAACATCGTATTCAAAACCTGTTATCTGCTGGTCTTTACTCATATCAAACACGCCCTGAAACACCTTGTATTGCTCGTGTTCCATACCCAAATAAGCGTACTGGCCATCCGAAGCCCATTCGCCTTTTTTCAATAACGGTGGGGTTGTTCCCCTAAACATTTTTATCGTTCCCATATCTAAAGTCTTTTAATTGCTAAATCATTGCGTAGGCTTGCTCAAACAATTGGTTGGAGACGTAATTACCACCTGTCTCAACCTTTGTCATTGAAAGCACCAATAAGCGGAGTGTATTTTTCGTAGGCAAAAGCTTTGCACTCTTGCTGACCTTTAAATCCTTGCAAACCGTTTGGATATAATGGTCGGTGTTGTTTTCAAATCGGGGAGCATATTCTTCGACCAATAACGGCACAGTATTCTTGCCCTTTTCAATGTCGTGCTTGAGGTCTTTAATCATGGCACGAACACCATAAACCGGAGCAATAAACATTTCAAAACGCCTGTCTTTGTTTTGCTCTTTGGGCAGTTTTCCGTTCCACTTGATATTGGTAAAAATCAGGTTTCCCGGATTGTTGTTCCGTATGCCCCTTGGTGCATTGGATAGATAGGTATTGCCACCGTTCCAATTCTGAAAGTTTGAGGGCAGTTCGTTATTGTTGGTAGTCAAAACGTTTGAACCACGAGGAGGCAATAGCCCACGCTTGCGTTTGTTTCGTCTGCGAATCATTACAATGGTGGTTACTATTGCCCCTGTGGTTAACACCCCTCCCGAAATAAATAATATCTTCTTGTTCATCTTCTCAGTTGTTTTTTAATTGCTCATGCTTGAATAATTATATCAGGCATTGCCTGTTAGAGAGGGATTCCCCAACTGTCGAACTTGGGTTTGATTTTGGAAATTTCACTTTCGCTTAGTTCCTGTCTGAACCAGCCAATCAGATTGAAATCCTGACCTAAAAATGCTGCCCTGGTTCCCCACAAATACTGTTTCATGCCAAAGGCTTTAATCACTAATAGCATATCATCCTTGGATTGTATCTTATCAATGGTGGAATAATTACTTTTTCATCTGTACCAAAGTCGAGCATTGCACCGTACAGCGTATTGGCATATAAAGCAGCATCAGAAGCAGAAATAGTCAGGTTTTGCCTGTCGATAACTGTATCTTTTATTGATGGAGCAACCCTTGATGAAGTGCCATCAGGATTCTTCTTAAACAGTAGCTTTTTAACGGCATAAATACCGATACCAACGCCCAAAATGGGCAATCCGTATTTAATGCCATTGGCTATTAATGTTGCTTTATTTACTGGTGGTAACTGTTGCACGGTGCTGAGTTTTTAGATGTATCGTAATGCGGTCTTTACAATCTTTGGGTTCTTGGCAACCTTGGTCAAAAGCTTAATCATGTCCTGTTGCTCAACTTTGTTGACTGCATTTTGCAAAAGGTTTCCTACTTGCTGAACGACCTCGGTACTGTCAGCTTCAATGGTAATTCCTACTTTAAACTTTCTCATCATCGTATGTATTAATCGTTATCTAAATCTTCGTTATCAAACTCTGTGTTCCCCGGTTCCTGTTCTGATATACCATTCACGGCTTGATTCAGGAACAGAAGGGTTTTATTTATCAGCTCCGCTTTGTCAAGGCATAAGCCAACGATGTTTGCAATCTTGGCTACATCTTGCAGTTCCCATGTCATAAGGGCATCAGATAGCTTTTTAATAATCTCAGCTTTCTTGCGGTCTTCGGGTGTATTAGCCGTGCCTATGTCGGTAATCTCAACATTGGTTTCAGGGAGCTGTGCTGATTCTTCCTCGGTATCATCAAGCATACCCAAAGCTCCTTTGAGTTCTTCGGCTGAAAGCCCTAATAGCTCTGCTGTTTTTGGACTGTTGGTAAGCAAGCGTGAACCGATACCCACCAATGCACCTGTGGCAACTCGTTTCATCACTTCATTGGGAGCATACCCGGCAAGACGGCTTTCAAGGTCTGTCTTATCGGTTTTCAGTTCCCTGTTTTCACTTTGGTAGCGGTCTTTTTCGGCACGTAGTTCTGCGTTCTCGTTGCGTAAACGCTCGTACTTTTCTTCCAAAGTATTGTAGCGTGTCTCGAACTTAAAATCATCCAACTGTTTTTGGTAACTGATTCGCTCAACCTCTTTGTTGTTTCCCGATAAGGCATTAAACACCCCGAACAGACCATCAAGCTTTGATTTTACGGCAGGGTTATCTCCTGAAAATAATCCTAACAAGGAATCCAGTTCACCCAATCCATTGGTGTTGTTTTGGATTTGGCTATGTTTCATTTCCTCCTGGATAATGGTTTGAATTTCTGCTCTTTCAATGGGTTCTTTTGGTGGGTTCAAAAGTTTGCTGATATTCACGGTATAACTGTTCAGGCTTCGTGCATTGGGACTTTTACCTCCGAACACATCAACCCTGAGTGAACCATGAGACTGCTTTGCTTTTTCAATGGCACTTTCAATGTCTCGGTTAAACTTATCCGTTCCGGAGGTTCTTGAAGTGAGTGCCGTTTCCTGTGCTGCGGTAACCAGGTATATTTCGTAAGCGTAGGGGTACTTTTGTTCGTCCTCCGAACGCTTTATAAACTCGTATATGCTTTGTATTTGCTCTCTGTAATCCAACATAGTTGTACTTTTTATTAACTCCCACTTTGTGGGTTTCGGTGGGGAATAATCTTTACAAACTCCAATCGGTAAGGCTTGAAGCTTTCCGCTTGCGTTTTGATGTCTATGTAATCGGTGAATACTTGGTAGCGGTACTCATCCATAAAATCGTATTCTTCGGGTGTAGCGGTAAACACATTGTCGCTACTTATAAGTTCCATTTCATCAATGGAGCTTGGCAGACCTTTGGTGTTCAGAATCCACATATCGTTTTTCAGGTCCAGCGAAATGTCAGAACCGGTTACCATTATCACCGTTGGTTTTAATTGGTAGCTGTCGATGGTTCGCATTCCTGAAACACGGTCTTTTGCGATGGTATGTAATAACTCACTCGTGTTCATATTCGATGTAGATTCTAATGGTTAGTGTGTTTTCTCCGCTGTTTTTATTGCTTTTGAAAACCGTATGGATATTGCTGTTTACTTCCAAAGGCTCATGGAATGGGATAACTTCTTTGCTCAAATGCTTTACCTTTCGGTTGGCTGTAAGCATGTAATCACGCAATAGAAAACTGTTACCGTTTACCAATAGGCTGATGTTGCCACATTCATAAGGTTCAGGCTGTTTGTATGCCTTAACAGGTCGAAGAAATACATCGGATTTATGCAGATATGCAAAGGTTAATGTTTCCTGTGCTATCAAGTCGGAAAATTCTAGGCTTGTAATGGTTTGACCTTTTTCAAAAAGCCCGGCTTCGTTGTAGAGATAATCAGCAAATTGCGTATTAAAAAGCTCTGCAATGCTGCTGTTCAGACTGTTTTGCTGTTCTGCATCTAGGCAAGTAAATTTAATGTTGTTGCTCAGAATATCAACGATAGCCGGAAGTATATCACTTTCAAAAAAGTCTTTGCTTTCCGCTTCACTTGCCCTTGTTCTTAGGTAAGAATAGAACAGATTGGTAATGCCATCGGTCAGTAACAAATCAGATATTAAAGCCTGTGGAAAAGCTAAATCCTGTGTTACATCTTCCAATTCCGATTCCTTTTTAACCAGGGCGTTTATTGCAATGCCTGTAATCAGTTTACAGGAAGCAGGGAGCAAGTCCTGTTCGTTGATGTGTTTGTTGCCAACTGAGGTTTTTGTAATTACAAAATATCGTTTCATTGTCGGGAGATTTTAGGGTTATTTCTTTTTCTCTACCTCGGCAAGCAGATACACACGAACATTGTAGCTTTCGTTAACAGCCAGGTTCTCGCTGTCGTCTTTGTAAATGACACGTACAGGGCTGTTCTTGGCTTTTTCATCCACAGGAAAAGCCACGTCCTTAATACTCATGTCATCGTTGTGGTGAAGCAATGCCACTTCGGTATCGTCAGGGATAATCTCAGTATCATCAATCCAAACCCTTAGTGTGGCACCGGGTAATGCCTGTTGATTGGATAGGCGTAAGAAAATGCCTTTAATACGGTCATGTTCCGTTTTTGTATTACCGTTAAACTCGTAGGTCTGACCTTTCTTAACCTCGAATTTCACGACCTGTAATTTGCGTATGTTCTTGTCTTGTACTTCCATTTTTCAAATCATTAAGAAGAAAAAAGGGGCGGAAACCACAGCTTACCGCCCCCGAACGATTATGGTGAATTGTTTCTAAGTCCCGTTTTCTTCGTTATGCTTGTTTGAAAACCTCTCATTTACCATTTGTAAACTCAATGTTTTAAAACTGCACAAGCCTTGAAAACGAGACTTATAATTCAATTCAAACTAAGGCTTATGCTTTCTCTGTGATAGTTCCCAATAGCGTTACCTTAACGGCAGGGTGGTAAATTTTATCACCTGATACCGATTTCGGCATGTTCAGCTTTGGTGTAATATCCATTGATGGCTTTAACCATTTTGGATTGGAAAGCTTATATTGGAATTTGCGTTTTGTGGTATCGGTGTCATCGAATACCGCACATGAGATTTCAGGTACAATAACTTTCGTGCCTAACGTCATCTCGAAAGTACCGTTCAGGATTGCAGGAGGTAGAGCAAACTGACCGAATGCAAAATCTGCCGGGTCGTTGTCTTCTTCCGATGCTCCGTGAGCGTACTCCAAAACAATATCAGTTAACAGGAAGTATTTTCCTGAATCCAACTGCGCACGGTTCAGGTTGGTACGTCCAGCCTTTTTATCGTCCGATGCCTCCATCAAATCTATGTCGGACTTATCCTTTATCGACTTAACGGTGTAGATTGCCGTATCAACGGTTTGCATACGTGCATCTTTTAATGCCTTCTGCACTTCCGGTGGCAATTGCTGTCTGCGAAGCTCAAACTGACCTTTTGAAGTCAGGTCTTTGGTAAGTCCTGTTTTTACAGCCGTACTTCTTGCTCCGGCATTGTATGACCTACGAACAGCACGTTTTCTGCTGGTTCTTCTGCGACTTCTTCGTCCTCTACGTCTTGTTCTACGGCGTGAACGACCTAAATCGCCAATGCCTTCGACCGCATCGTCCTGGTCTTCTTCTTTCTCTAAAGCATCTTCCTCTTTTTCAAGAATCGCTTCTTCTAAACCCTCTATTTCTTCCATCGAAGGGTACAAATCATTTTGCTCATTAATTTCTGCCATGATAATTTGTTTTGCGGCTTAATAGCCTTGTTATTAAATTGATTAAATGTTATTTAGTGAGAATCAGGATGCCATCATATCGCCCGAAAAGATGTCATAGTCCATGCTATCGGGGTCGAGGTTTTGAATTTTACCAACAGGCTCATCGTCATCATCTGAACTGCCAATCGGTTCATCGCTCATTGCATAATCGCTGGCTGCATTGCCCATAGGGTCGTCACTCATCGAATAGTCCGATGCTGCACCTGATACCGAAGCCTGAATTTCACGCTCGATGTCAATGTCGGCTGCCGGGAGTGCTTGTGTGATTGGGTTTAAGGCACGTAGTCCGTCCATTTCGTCCATATCGCTGTAATCTTCATCACCGATAATGCCCTCTAATCCTTGTAGGATGGTTTTACCTGTGGCTTTCTTGATGATGGATTCAACACCTGCACCTGCTGCACCTACCAAGCCCAGCTTTACATACTCATTTTTGGTAAACTGCGTACCAACCAAACCGCCCATAGTAACGGCTGCCGGAACGATGTAGGTTTTCATTTCGTTGCCCAACAAACCGCTAACGGTCTGGCTTTTTTCCAACTTTTTTAAAGCGTACTTGCCAACTGCAAACCCTGCTACGGCAGCAATGGGCTTGCCTATGTTGTTGGTAGCTTTCATAAAGTCAATTTTTGTACCTCTTGAACTTCTCCTTGGGGTACTTGACGTTGATTTTTTAACTGCCATGTTTTCTAAATTTTAATTATTGATTCACAATTATTTATTGAAGCTTGATGCTTCCTAATGCCTTTTTTGATGAGGGTTTCTTTGATTGTGTACTTCGCTTCAGCTTGTCATCATCTTTCTTGCGAAATGCGAAGTATGCACCTGTACCAATCAATGCCACTACGCCAATACCGACACCAATTTTAGCACCTTTGCTCATGCCTTTTTTCGTTGGAGTAACCGCTACTGGAGCAAGCGATGTAGGTTGTGGGCTGTAGTTGCCCGATTTCATTATTGGTTGTGGAGTATAGCTATTGGTCTGCGGAGCTACGTAATTACTTGCTTCCTGAACCTGTGTATCTGAATTTGATGGTACATACTGTGATACCGTATTCTTAACTTTTTTAGCCTTGGAAAACTTGCTCTTGATTTTAGTGAAGATGTTCTTTACAGGTTTTAGCCAACTTTTGATTTTTGCCAATACACCTGTAGCTGCACCAACTGATGCTGCGGTAGCAACAGCACCCATTTGTCCTAATTCGCCAAGTTCTCCGATTGCTTCCAATCCTTGCAAATCAGCAAGCAAACCGTCAATGCCTTTTAGGGAGAAGTCGGAACTCTTTTGCTTTGCACCTTTCAGGATTGCTTTTCTTAGGTTCTTTTCTCTCCCTTGCAGACCGTTAAACAGTTTCTTGACTTTGCGGTGTGTTTTTTTTAGTTTGGCAAGTTTTGTTGGGTCAATTTTATATTTACTGGCAAGATTGTCGGGTAAATAGGCATATTGAAGTTTCTTGGCAATACCAAACATATTTAAGCGTAAGGCTGCTAATAATCCGCCTCTGATTGCGATGGATAGAGGATTAAATCTTACAATAGCTTTAACTACTTTCTTGGCTACTTTTCCGACTTTTTTAGCTGCTTTCTTAATGCCCTTGCCAATCTTTTTCAAGGCTTTGAAGAATCTGCCTCTGCGTCTTCTCCTTCTTCCTAAACCATCCATTTCATCGTCTAGCTCATCCAACTCAGCTAAACCTTCAATGGCTTCGGAATCGTATTTAATCAGACCTTTTTCGGCAAGCTTTTCTTCAATATCTGATAGCTTATCCAATACGACATCACGCTTTGGTGTATTCCAAAATTTAATAGCCTGGTCCAACATGGATATGAATTGGTCAGGATTTTGGACATGAGCCATTTTATCCTTGTTATCCCTGTTCTTTAAAAGGAAATTCCGGGTACGAATTAAATAACGGTAGGTAGCATCTTCCGCATCACCCAAACCATTAACAGCATCGTCAAAATCAACACCTGAAACAATAGCGATAAGTTCTTCATGGTCGGCTTGTACCTGATGACCGCCAGCTAAGTCGATACCTGACAAAACTGAAATTGGCAAGCCTAAAGAACTTGTACCTGTTAAACCGTCAATACCTCTAAGCCCTGCTAATTGCAAAGGAGACATATCAAAATCAGAACGCTCAAAACTGTATGGTTTTTGGTAATCAAACTTTGAGAGAACAGGGTCGATAACAATTTCATCTTCAGAATCACCAATGGCAGGAACAATCACATAGATGTGCTGAAAGTTCTTTTTACCGTCATACTTGGTAATGCGGAGCTTAAAAGGAATACCCAAACACTTTAAAAGTGCCCCCACAAATATGCTGTAATCATCACAGTCAATCCCTGCATCTGATTTGCCTTTTTGCTTGTACTTGATTTGTCCGTCTAACCATGAACGTGATGGAGTTCGGAGCTGTTCCGTGCCGTCATCATCCTTATGATACTGCAAATAGTTGTATGAAAAGTTGAAGATGTTTCGGCAAGTTTCTTTGAGTGAACCACCTTGAAGGTTACTTGCCAGTTCTTCGACTTCCCGAAAATGTGTACCGATAATATCAATACAGCTTTCAACGGTTTCAATTACGTTGCCGTTTTTTATAAATGTGTCCTGTCCGTTTGCCTTTTTTATAAGGTGGTTGAAACGTTTACCGTTTTGGGTGTTTCGTGGGCCGGATACAATGCCCAATTCGCCCAATGCTAATCCGTTCATATCTGATTCTTCTGTTAAATTTTGCGTAGTAGTAAGTGTTTCGCCATTAACGCTGATGGTCATGGTGAAAGTCATGTCCTTTTTTAGTTGCTCGGTATTTGAAAGCACCGAAAGGGTAAGACCTTTACCCATAAGGTTCAGGTATGGCACTTGAAAAACTATTTCAGGCTCTTGTGTTTTGCCTGCTGCGATGGTAAGTCCTTTAATATCGGGGGTGGAATAAGCGACTGCCGAACCTTTGTAGTTTGCAACTACCTGATTAACGGCTAATGTGATGGGTGCTTTTGTGGGATTGTAACAGCGGAGTTTTACAGCAAATTGAACTTCCTGTAAATTCATCTTGTGGATGCGGAATCCCAAGAGGGCAAAGTTCATTTTTGCCCCTGCCAGAAGCTTTTTGCCTTTCTTTATGAGGTAGAAACCTCCGCCAACAGCTGCAACAGCAGCTAATGTGCCTAATATTTTCTTTGTGCTTGCTTCCATAATGGAAACAAACATATAGTAGGCTTATGGTGGGAGTGTTGGTGATTAATGGTAATTGAAGGAGTTTGTAAGTGTTTGAAGAAATTTGTTGGGGGGTTGCGTATAAAAAAAGTCGGCACCGCCGACTTTTTATCATTTTTTTACTTTCCCAAAAGTTTCAAGTTCCATAAATTTCGAATTAAAAAGATTGGGCGGCATCTTCTTTTTGAGAAGATTATGAAAGTTTTCATCATGTGTAGATAGGATGATTTGTTTATTCTGATTAACGACAATTCCTCTAAATAAGTCTATTGTCGATAAAATATTTATGCTATCCATTGACTGAATTGGGTCATCAATAAAAATACTTTCAATTGGATTACCTTTATCATCTATTGCATTCAAAGCTTTCGCTAAAAAAATGCTAAGACTTAATATGTTTAGTTGTGCTGTGCTAAAATATAAATTAGGAATTATGGGGTCATCATCATTACCATCTTTATATAGACAAACGTTCAATTTAGGCTTATCTTCTTTAAAATCACAAATAAATTTTAATCTTTTATAGTCGGGGTGAGGGTCTATTCTTTTATATAAATCATTTATTAAATCCTCATAAAAGAAAGAACTTATCTGATTGTTCAAGTGATTAGATATTTTTTTCCTTTCATCTTCAAGTATGGGTTTGAGTTTATTTTCTAAAAATAATTTTTGTTCTATAATTTCAGCTTCTTCTTTTTTTGCTTTCTGGTATTTTAAAAATGGCTCCACGTTCTGTTTTAGTTCTTTTAGAAGATTGAAATTTTGAGTTTCTCGCTCTGCTTTTATAACCCTAGCTAACTGTAAACTCTTTCTCTTATCAAGTTCAGCCTTTAATTCTTCTTTTTTTATTCCATCAAGGCTTAAGTCTAAATTTGTGTTTAGGTATCTATCAAACGTAGTTATAGAACTTTGTAAGATTGAAACTTGTTCTTGAGATTCAGACAACTCTTTATTGAGTAGTTCCTCAGTTGTTGTCTTTAATATATTTTCCAATTCTTTTACTTCATTGGATATTTTCTGAATATTAGAATTACATTGGTTTATTGATTCTGTAAGATCTGTTTGTTTTTGAGTTAATAGTTCAACATTTGCCTTCTCATTTACAAACTCTCTATTAAAATAATCCACTATGGAAGTATAGTTTTTATCAGTCTTTAAATCTCCAATTGTACCTTTTAAAATTTCTATATTATTTTCCGAGCGTTTAATTTGAGAGTGCTTAACACTTAAATCATCTTGAATTTTTTTTAATGAGTCTGTATTTGATTTAATTAATACTTCTTCATTCTTTATTGCTTCTAATATATTTTGTTGATATGATTGTATTGTATCTTCATTTAATACAGACTTGAGTTTGCTATGTTCATCTTCATAACTTTTAACTTCAGTTTCTATGTTTTTAATCTCCTCCGTTTCTTCAGAAAGCTTTTTACGGATAAATTTAAGCTCTTCCTTTTTTACATCTAAAGACTTTTGTAATAATGATTGTAAAACATTTATTTTTTCATTATAGGATTGATTCAATTCATTTAAGACTGTTTCAATACAACTTCTTGTTTTAAGTAATTCTGATTGCTTTTGAGAAAGAAATTTATTGTTTGATATTTTATCTGTTAATTCATTAAACGTTTTATAATCATGGCTACATAAAGGGCAGACAGAACTTTGCGCCTTATCCACTAATTCAGCTCCTTTGGTGATGAAAATTTCAATATCCCGAGTTAATTCTTGTTGTTCCTTTATTTCTTGATTTAGTTTATTAAGTTTTTCTTCTTCTTTTGTAATGTGCTCCTTAACAGTCGAAACTTGGACAATAGACTCTTTATAACCGTGAAACTCTTTTTCATATTCAGATGGAAGTTCTTTGTCACCTAGGTCTTTTATAGCTTTTTCTACATTATCTGCTTCAAGTTGTATTAATTGCGATTCCTTATTTAGAGATTCAATAATACCTGTTTTGGTCTTTAGTTTCTCTATTCCGTCATTTAGTTTACTCTTATTTTCAGTAGTCTTTGTGTATAAGAATTGAGCCTCCTGTAGCTTATTGTTGTAATCCTTAATTGCAGTTTGTGATTTTGATATATTTATTTGAAATTGAACTTCTTTAAGTTTATTTTTTGTGATAATATCAGAAAGATTATTTTTTGCTTTTTCTTCAGTTTCTATATCAGATTCACTGTTCTGTATCTTTTTTAATACTTCCTCATACGATGAATATGACTTTATCAGCTCTTTTAAAAGCTCATCGGTTTTGAATAATTCTTGCCGATTCGAGTCTATGTTTTTTCTTTCAACAACAAGGCTGTGTTTTTTATTAAATAAGTTTTGGGAAGATTTTAATTCTTTTATTTTGCTATCAAGTTCAATTTTTTTCTGTACTGATATATAATAAGCATCTATGTTTATAATTGAATCATTTCCTGTAAATATAGTGTCTATGTTATGAATCAACTTTTTACATTTATTAATAATAGATTCGAGTTCTACGATTCTTTCCGCAATAGCATTACTAAGTTCAACTGAATCTAACTCAGAAAACGAATCATTAATTGGCTTAAGTATTTTGTTTTCCTTGTTTAGTTCAGTAATCTTTTCATTTACCTTTTTTAAAATATCAGTGTCAACTTCAAAGTTAATTTCTTTTTGAATCCATTGTAAAGATTCCTTTAAGCTATTAATTTCACTTTCGTTGACAGACAGTAAGTTAACGACTTTTTTATAATATTCTCCAGTATTAGTATCACCAAAATATGTCATAAACTTTTCGTAACGCTCTTTAGGGTCGTCAACCTTTAAAAAAGCATCAATCCATTCTTGTGATAAGATGACAGTTTGGAAATATTTGTTTCTTACCTGACTATCATCAAAATGAAAGTCTTTACTGTTCTTACGTTTTGCTTTAGGAACCTCATTTTCTATTGGATCGCTCCCTTTTGTCGTATATAATCGTACTACGGAAGGTAAATTTTCATCCTGAACATACCTATTTCTGAGTATTTTTTGTCCTCCACTGCTTTTTTTTAAAGCCCTTTCATTAGTTGCAATATCTTTAGGTAATTTATTTTTGAGAAAGCGGTCAATACTATTTGTTATTCCGTATTCTACAGCATCGTAAAATGATGTTTTGCCAAATCCATTAGGAGCATAAAGAGAAATAAAATCCGCAACACTCTTCCCATTTTTGTTATGTACTTCAAAATCAAAAGTTCCGTCTTCAATAGTTTGATAAGCTCTAAACGCTTGTATTTCTACCTTCTTAAATTTCATCTTTTAAAGTTTTTTCAATTTGCTTAAGAACTGATTTCGAATATTCTGCCTGGTCACTCTTTTTTAGAGGAAATTCAAACTTATTAAGAGCATTCTCAATTATTGGATTTCGGGTAATACCAGTGTCTTCATCACCTTTTACTACTTTTAAAATATCTTCATTTGTGATATATGTTTTAATAATATCAGTAACAAAATCATTGTCTGGCTCATTTGGATAATCTTCAACTACAATTTTCCGACTACTAAATTTATTATTCCCTATTTCATATTTTAGTCCCTTATCAGCTTCTTTTGATAAATAGAAAATGTACAGATTCCATTTGGAAAAGTCACTTTTCTCAATTGAAAATGCTTTTGTGGATATAAAACTATTAAAGTCTTTCCAATTTTTTGCTAAGTTATTAACGTCTTCAAATTCAACAAAAACAACTAATATTTCACCTCCATAATTAACACTACCCATTGTAATAAAGGTAACGGAAAACTGCTCTATTATTAGTTGTTTTAATTCGGCATTAATTATTTCCTTATATAACATCTTTTGTGTTTTGTTTTAATAGTTCTCTGATATTTGAATTTGTAGCTTCCCTATATTGCAAAGCGTTATCAATAATATATGATTGTAACTTGAAAATATTAATCAATTTTAAATCCTGGAAAATATCATTAATTGTAGAGGCTATATTCATTTCTTGCCAAGGAGGCATACTAATATCATAGTATGGAAGTTCTTCAGGTGAATATTCAAGTTTTGCTGGCACTTCTTCTCTAGATGCTTTTACCACAATAGTTCCTCCCTTTTTTAGTGGTTTTAAATTAGAACTGTATATTTCTTCAAGTTTTTTAGTCCAATCATCAGAATCAACAAATAATAATTTCCTATGACTTAATATTTCAATTAAGCCATCCATTGTCATTTTCTCATCTAAATGTAATTGGCTATATGTTAATAGCTCTAAGAAAGAAACCCACAATTCCTTATGTTCTATAATCCTAGTCTCAGATGAATTAACGAAAAAACTATCCTCCAATTTCTCTCTCAGTTTTTCTGGAGAAAAATCTTCACATAATTTTTCTGCAATGTATCTTAACTCTTTTTGAATAACTTCTTTTTTTAATCGAAGACTTTTTAATTCGAACACAGCATCGGTTAGGATTGCAAAAGATTTTATATAAGGAGGAAAAAGTGGTGCTAAATCTTCAGAATTTTCATTAATAATAGAATCAAAAAAAGATAAAGGAGCAAATTCAATTCGTCCTAGAGCTTCCGCCTCGTCTTCAGCTACCATTCTTATTTGAATTCCAGCTAAAAAAGCATAGTTACCTTCGATTCTTATTACACCACCACCAGACTGACCCGCTACCTCATGATACAAACCACTATCTATTAACCGTCCTTCTATATAATTGAGGTGTTGACGCTGTTCAATCTTTATATCATTACTTCTAAATCTAAAATCTCTATCAATTCGTGAATTTGGATGACCACAAACACAATATGTTTCATCTTTTAAAAGAGAAGTTTCCCTTAATAAATAATCAACACCTTTAATTCTAGGTATTTTTATAATACATGCATCAATTTGTTCATCGCTATGCAGAAATGGTGTCCCTATAGTTTCTACATCTTTATTTTTAATAGTACCATCATCATTCAAAGTTTGTTGAGTTATTTTATTTATCTCCTTTAATACATGTTTTGCAGTTAACACATAACTGTAATCATCGCTAGCTGGTTGGAATAAGCAACCACTACCTTCATTTACAATAACCGTACAATTTGGTAAATTATCTTTATCCATCATTAAAAACTTAGAATACACCTTTAACTTGCAAAGCGGTGAAATTTGGAAAAGCGGTATAATCTTCTTCTTTGAAAATCTTATCTATTAGTTCCGGGTAATTAAAAAATATTTCACAATCACTATTTTGATTTATTAACCTTGCCAAAAATTGCTTGTTGGGATGAGAATGCTTTGCTCCATTAGTGGAAACTATAAACTTCTTTGAACTTATTAGTTTTAATAATTCGTAATTATTATTTGCTTTACTTCCATGATGTGAAACCTTAACGAATTCACATTCTAACGGTGATTGTTCAGAATAACCTAGTTTTTTTAGGCTAGAAACAACTACAGAGGGAAATGAATCTGCTAAAAACAAATAGTTCTTATCATTGTATGATAGTACAAAGCTGATAGAACTTCCATTATGCTTTGAGGTGTCTTCCTCAAAAACATCATTTTCGATAAGCTGTAATAAAGTTCTATCATAATCATTTAGAGAGGCTGAAGTGTCGAGAGATTCTGGTCTTTCTACTTCCCATTTTCCTAGTAGAGCATTTAGTCTTTCTCTATCAGGTGACAATATTTTAAAATCAATGCCATACAGATTCAACTTTTGCTCTGCTTCAATTACCTTTTCATCCCAAATGTTTGGTTTACTTTTTATCTTATCTTCAAATTTTACTCCCTGTCTAATACTCGTATTCAAGGATGTTGAGTCGCTAAACTCAATAGAATTATCGTATTCTTGCGTCTTATCATCCTCAAACATATTCTTGATTGTTCTACCCGAATTGAACCAAACTTTTTTAATTAAATCAAGAGCGTTTTTATCATTACTAAACCATTTTAAAATACCACCGATATGGTCATCATCTACATGTGTAAGAATCAATAAGTCTATAAATTCACCTCTATCTTTAATCGCTTTTAACTCAATAGATAAGTCTTGAGGTGTTAACCTATTTTTTATTTTTTTTGAATATGTACTTCCAGTTCCACCATCAATTAGAATATTTCGATTAACAGAACCGTCAATAAAATGAATCAATATTGCATCGCCATTATTAGCTTGAAGGAATTTGAATTTCATATTTATTTTCACTTAAATTATAACATACATATTTGTTCACTAATATTAGCTTATTATCACTTTTTACGCTAACTAAGCATAGGTTACTACTTGCTTTTTTAATTTAACTCTATCTCAAAACCACCACTAATAATAAAGTTTTTGAGTAGGTTGTGAACTTTCATATTTACCTTTGGTGGAGAAATTTTTGTTCCTTCTAATTTTTCAAAATACGCTTTTGCTTTTGCCTTATCTACTGTACTTTTCAATTCATCGAAACGACCATATTCATTGATGTTCAATTCTGTTATTGAAGTGTTCATCATGCTTCTAAGCTTTTCTTCATCCATTCCAAATACCTTGCAAATATTGATAATTTCAGTATTCTTGGCATTCGATTGATACTCTGTGATGTAATCCCGAAATGTTTTTGTTGTATCTATTTCAACATCTCCACATTGAACATCATGCAGAAAAATATTTGCGTATTTCTGTTCTTCCTGAGTTAGTGTTGCAAAAGATTTATGAAGCTCATCCAGCGTTTTCTGAATTTGTTCGCTGTCTGCATCTTCTTTTCTGAGTGTCTTAATGAACTTCTCAAATCGGGAGTTCATGTAATCTGCATCAATTCTTCCTGTATCAATCTCTGTCAGGTGTCCATCAATCTCAAAAGGTACGTCATCAGAACCACCGCCTCCGCCACCATTTACTAATTCTTTGTAGCGGAGTGCCAGAATGAGATATGTGTTTTCGTCAATATTCAACGTAACAGTTGTTTTATCTTTTCCCTTTCCAAATGAATATTCTAACTGGCTCCATTTAAATCCTTGAATTTTAGCAGCTTCTAAATAGGCATTGAACTCTTTAAAAAGTTTTGCAAATCTGCCACGTTCCGAAAGGTCATCAGGAAGCTTTTCAAAGTTTACAACGCCTGCATTATCAAACAGCTCAAATATTTCGCTGTAAATTGAGTTCATCCGGTTTAGATTGCTTTGAAGCTTATCTACAAATAATCCCATCACCTTGTTGCCGGAATATTTCTCTATAGCTCTTGCAATATTCCGTTCCATTGTATGTGGTCGCTTGTAGTACCGTATAGTTCCAAAAGGCTTATCTGCACCAAACAAGCGATTGGTACGTGAAAATGCTTGTATGATATGCTCATATTCAAGCACCTTATCTAAGTATAAAGTGTTAATCCATTTGGAATCGAAGCCTGTAAGCATCTGGTCAACTACAATCAATAAATCAATCTGTTGCTCCGGTGTTTTCTCAATTCTTATATATGGAGCTTTATGCGCTAACCTTGCTGCAATATCTTTTTTAAACTTTGAGTGTGTTACAAGGGTGAAATCTTGTTCGTATCGTTCATTGTAATCTTGAATTATCTCAACTAGTCCATCCTGTTTAAATGCTACACCACCGTCATTATCTATATTGGGGTCAAAAAGAGCGGTTATTTTTAATTCTGGAATTAACGCTTTAATCAATCTGTAATAGGAGATAGCATCGGGTATGCTACTGGTAGCAAATATTGAATGAAATTTTCCACCTTGACTAAGCGTGTACCAATTTTCAGATATATCCTGAACAACGCCTTTTACAACATGCTCTTCGGTTTCATATTGACTTTTGGGCAATAAATCTTCAATACCACTTACATAGTTTCCGGCTGCATCAAAGTCACCAGCCATTTTAACTTCCTTCATGTATTTATTGAAGATTTTCTTTTTCTTAGGGTCTGCCAATGCTTCTTTTTCATCTTTAGCTTTGGCTTTTTCAAGTGCAACCGCTTTACGTAAATCCTTATCTCTGTAAGTCATCACACGGTATGGGTCGAAGCCTAGTACATTCTTATCTCTAATACCGTCTGCTATGCTGTATCTGTGTAGTTCATCACCAGAAATATCTTCTTGTGTACTCATTTTCTTTTGATTTACATCCTGAATAGGAGTACCAGTGAAACCAAAAAACATAGCATTCGAAAAGGTATCTTTTATTGTAGGCAACATTTTTTCGCCAAAGGTTGAACGATGTGCTTCATCAATAATGAAAACAATCCGCTTTGAATTCATTATCTCGATGTCGTGGCTTTTAAGTCCTTCATCTTCGAAATTGATGTTACTCATTTTCTGAATGGACGTAACGATTAGTGTATTTGCCGGGTCGTCACTTTTCATTTTTGTCACTAATACAGCAGTATTCTCAGTCGCTTGAACATCTTCACTTTCATCGGCAAAACCTTGATATTCTCTTAAAGACTGCGTTCCCAACTCAATTCTATCCATCAGGAATATTACTTTGTCGGCATCTTTAGAGCTGGCAATAAGTTGAGCCGATTTAAAGCTTGTCATTGTTTTTCCGGAGCCTGTTGTGTGCCATACATAGCCACCTAAAATATTTTTTGCTTTCCAATCTGTTTTTGAAACCTTATCAGATATAGCATTGGCAGCAAAATACTGATAGCTACGCATTACCTTTAATACTCCATCGGAATTATCAGCTACGGTATAAAAGCCAATTAATTGATGTGCCATTGGAATAGACAACAGAGTAGAGGCAATGTCCTTCCATTTATTGATGGGTTCATTGTTGAAATCAGCCCAATTGAAATAAAAGTCTTTGTTAAATTTTCCATCAGAACCAGGGTTCGCAAAGTATTTCGTTTCTTCCGGTTCCATAGCCACAAAAACCTGAACCAAAGAAAATATACCGCTAAAAATACCTTCGCCCGAATATTTCTCAATTTGGTGATATGCCTGACTGACATTCACGCCACTTCTTTTCAACTCAACATGAATGACTGGCATTCCGTTAATTAAAAGCATAATATCGCCCCGGCGGTCGTTCAGTATTTTCGATTTACTTTTAAACTTTGGTTGCTGTACAATTTGATAGCGACTTTGACCTGCTGCTATCTCATGTCGGTCGTATATTTTTAAACTGATTTCTTTTCCAAAATGCAGTTTGTCATCTGGATTATCACGAGTTATAGAAACTGTTTTGCCATTAATGAAGCCGTTTAGTTTTAGCGGAGTTCTTAACTCTGTAATTTGCTCAAGAATCTGTTGCATTTCACCATTGGTTAATGGTGTATCATTAAGGCGGTCAATATCTCGGTTATTCTCAAAGAGAATGGTTGCCCAATTCTTCAACAAATCTTCTTCGGTAGCATATTTCAAAACCTCTTTTTCCCATCCTTTCTTTGAAAGTTCGTGTATTAGGGCTTCTTCAAACTTGGCTTCTGATGTATAGGTCATTTTCTCTAAAGTGCTTTAATTTATTTCTTACACAAACATTTTTTCTAAACAGGCTGTTTTTATGTTTCTCAACTTTGCCAGCTCCTTTTGATGTATAGTTATCAGATTATCAAGATTTCTGAAATATTTACCAATCTTATTCTGTTCGTCTATTGTCGGTATTAATAAAGTATAATCACTGTATTCTTGTGCATTTACACCTGGTTGACCAGAACGTTGAGATGTTAATTTGATAAATTTTTTGTATGCTTCCGTTAAGGTGCTTTGAAAAATAAACTCAGTATCTATTTCGGGTTTAATCCTTGCTCGAATCAAGAATCCGGCGTAATAAACTAAACCATCAGCTTCTTTATAAATATAAGTTTTGCCAACGCTAGCACCAGTTCTCGCAAATAATATATCACCTAATTCTAACTTGTAGTTTTCGGCTAAATCTAAATTTGTATTAGGGGATGTTAGGTCATAAGAATCAAACGCATTTGTATCTTCATTAATATCGGTAATTCGAATGTATTTATTAATACCATCATACTTTGTTGCTGCGGCATTAAGCCCATATTCAAATGAATCACTTAAATCTCCAAGCTTTTTTCTCACCCAAGCTCTTTCAAATCCCATAAAACGAATTTCAGGCTTATCAGCTCCGGCTTTTGGGAACATCTTTTCAAGCATAGCTTTTTTAAAGATTGTCAGCTTATTGTGTTTTTTTTGATGTAGGGAAATAAGATTGTCTATGCTTTGGAAATAATTACCAATTTGAGATTGTTCATTAGCATCAACAGGATAAAGAATCGAAGTGTCCTTTATTGCAGTCTTTGAAATGGATAATACTTTAGTACCCTGCATTAATCGCAAAAGCTGATTGTGGTATGCAGGAGAATTCATATAATAACCAAGATATTTTGAAGCAAATTCCTGTGTAGGTCTTACAGGAATTGTATGCAGACCGGAAAGTACAGTATCATCGCCAACATATACTAATTCAGTACATTTGCCAACGGTTTCATCTTCTGCTGCATCTGCAATAACTATATCCCCATCTTGTAAGTTTGATGCTTTAAGCTTGTTTACAATATTATCATTAGAAACAAAAGGAATTTTTTCTTTTGAGATGTCGAGTACTTCACCGAAATTTATCAGTACATCACCATAATGTATATTCTTAGCAAGACCGGAATCATAATTTAATTCCGCTCTTGAAAGCGTGTTATTAGGTATGTTTGTGAATGCTTTATCAAACTTGATTGTTTGCCATTCATGTGCATATTCTTTGAAACGAATTTCAGGAGTTTTATTCTCAGGCATTTGATTCCTCCTTTAAAAATGATTTAAACTCTGCAAGACCTTTCGTATCAAACTCATTACCTATAAGTTCATCAATTAGCGTAGCTAAAGTATTTTCAGTTTCTTCAATCTCTTTAGCTACATGAGCATAGGTAGTAGCATATTTTTCTGATAGCATTTTAACTTTCGATGTTAGCATATTGATAGTCAACTGCGGAAGATTGTTCAGGGAGCTGGCAAGCGGTGTAATCCATTTGAGTTCAAGCAGTTCATTTACTTGTTCATCAGTGAGTGATTCAATGGTAGCTTTAGTAAGCAAATGAAGCTTTTCGGATTCAGTTTTCACCTGTTTTTTTAGTGCTTTTTCTTCTGTTATGAGTAAGTCCACTTTCAAAATTCTAGCCTCATAGGTATCATCTGCACAAGCACCGTTTTTCTTTGCCTCTGCTTTTATCTGTTTTGCCTCTTTGGTAACAGCAGCATTTACAAAACCATCCTTAGCATCATTTACTGTTTCTGCTTCTTTTTCTTCATCGGTGAAGCTATCAAGCAATGCTTCAAATTCGGAGCTTATTTCTTCAAGTCGTTTTTCTTTCAGTTTTAAGCTCTCCAATTCTTCACTCAAGTATGTCTCCTGGACCAATTCAAATGGCATAATACGCCCTTTCCATCCATTCTGAACTTCCTGCTCTTTACCCTTTACCTTTTTCATTACCATATTAGGGTCAACCTTTTTAGTTGCATCCTTTCCTTCGGTCTGGATGATTTCCAAATCAACTGCAACTTTAACCCAGTCATCATCGAGTAATTGGTAGGCTTCATATTTATCTATGAGTGGAATGCCTTTCAATCTTGAAAATATATCATCTCCTAAAATGGATTCCTCCTTGGAGATATTTAATGACTCCATTTGGACAAGCAGCTCGGTTTTGAGAAAGCTGTCAAAGTCACCAAAGGAAGTATTGAATTTATTTACAAAGGCTTTGACATCGGTATGTTCCGTAATGGAATTCTTAATATTTTCAACCTTTAATTCGGAATAATCGCTATTGGTATTAGAGAATAGTGTATCACGCAATCCGGGGAAAGCTTCCCAATATTTATTGAGTTCCTTGATTTCTTTATCAGGAATTCCTCCAAACATCGATGAGTAAATATCCCAGCTTTCAGCATTTTTCGAAGAATCGACATACCGAGGAATATTCAGGTTATATTCATTGGCACGAATAACGTCCCTGGTTACTAATTTTGAGAATTTGGGAACATCTTTTCTTTGAATAACTGTATCAGCAATTCTTTTTATATCAGATGCCTGAAGTTTGTTATTTTTGCCAACTTTTATAAAATTCTTTGAAGCATCAATAATTAAAACATCAGTATTCTCTCGCTTCTGTTTTAAAACCAAAATAATAGTTGGAATACCTGTACCAAAAAAGATATTGGCTGGTAAGCCGATTATAGTATCAATATGGTTGCCTTCAATCAGTTTCTTACGAATTGTTCCTTCTTCGCCACCTCTAAACAATACGCCATGAGGTAAAACGATTGTCATTATACCATCAGGTTTAATGTGGTAAAGGTCATGTAGCAGAAAGGCATAATCTGCTTTAGTTTTTGGTGCCAAGCCAAAACGTGCATATCTCGGGTCAGTCTCTTTATTGCTTGAATCCCATTTTTGTGAGTATGGTGGATTTGAAACAACTGCATCAACATAAAGTGGATTGTAGGAATTGATAGGGTCATTCTCATCAAAATATGGCCAGTCATCCTCCAAAGTATCACCATTTCTAGTGACTATATTATTGGGTAAGATACCACGCATAACCAAATTCATTCTGGTTAGGTTATATGTGTTTTGCTTTAGTTCCTGAGCATAATATTTGATGTTATTTTCATCATCAATATGTTTTGCTACACATTGACCAATATTAATAAGCAAAGAACCTGATCCACTTGTAGGGTCATAAATCTGTATCTCCTTTCTGTCCTTTAAATGGTCAGCCATAATCTCTGACATTAAAAGAGAAACTTCATGCGGAGTATAAAATTCACCCGCTTTTTTTCCGGCATTTGCAGCAAACTGACTAATAAGATATTCATAAATGAAACCAAGTACATCATAGTCTTGCTTTCCATTCATTGGAATATCCTTAATGAGATAAAGTAAACCTCTAATTGCTTTAGTTCTTGAGGCAGCAGTATCTCCTAATTTACTTAACCCTGTTTCCAAGGTTTTAAATATTTCATCAAACAGTTTCTTATGAGCAGGACTTATCAAGCGATTAAAAGCGGACAAAGCATCTGTGACATTGGATACATCAAAGTCTTTGCCCATTTGAATCCATGTCGAAAACAAATCTTTGTAAGCAATGAAATAGCCAATGTTCTCTTTGAAATAATCTACTGTATCAGTATCTTCTTCTGATAGTGCTGTTATATCTTCTTCGGAGAAGTCTTCCTTTCTGGCAAATTGTATTTGTTTATCAGATAGATATTTGTAGAAGATAAAACCAAGTATATAATCTTTGTATTCGTTAGCCTCAATTTTTGAACGCATTTGGTTAGCAGATTCCCATATTTTAGCTGCTAATTGCTGTTTATTCATAGTTTACTTACTCGTTAATCAATTCATCAATAGTTACACCTAATCCCTTTGCTATTTTCATTATAGTTTGTATTGAAGGACGTTTTACAACGTCACTTTCAATTTTTGCAAGGGTAGTATATGGTATGTCTGCAAGCTTTGACAAAGCATCTTGTGTCAAGCCCTTTTCATTCCTCCAATACTTAATTCTTTCGCTAATAGAGATTTTATTTTCTTCCATTATTTGATAGTCTTATTAAGAAATCATCAATATGCTATCAAATATATAAAAAAACTCGAATTGACAAGGTGATTAACGTTGTTGTTTAACGTAAATCCTTAAAGAACAGTAAAAAATGTTTACATGAGACTATCCAATAAATTCACAATATTCGCAAACAGACCTTTCTTTAATGGAGATTCCGTTGATTGTATTTTTTGGCGAAGGTAATTTTGAGGTACTTGTTTTTTAATCAGAACTTTGGCAATCTTACCTAATTCGCTAATCAATTCTTTTTCTGCCAATGAGGTTTGTTGCTGAGAAGCAACGTGCCTGTGTTTTTGCTGCAAGCTTAATAGGAATTCTTTGTATTCGGCTTGCATTTCCTGAAAGTCAACGGCAGTTCCGCCTTTATCGGGATGTAATTGTTTTGCTAATTTTCGGTAACTTAGTTTGGCTTGTTCAATATCGGTTATACCTAAGAAATACTTCATAGCTGTTCAAATTCTTCAAGTGTAATACAAAAATGTTCCAGGATTAAGAGGAGCTGTTGTTTGTTGTAGTAATGGCGTTTGGTTTGCCCTGTATTAGCTATCTGTTCTTTTAATTGGGGACACAATTCAATATCTCTTCGTAGCTGTTGCATAGCTGCATCAACCGAAACGCTATCTGGGTAGAGTTTCTTTACCAAATCCTGCTTTAATATAGTTCTGCGTATTATCATAGCGTTGGATTTGGGTTAAAAAATGAGCGATAACGCAACTGAAATATTGAGGATAGTAGTCTTGTAGAGTATATCTCAACTGCTTTTGAAGGCTTTTGAATACTTTTTAGCTTATACAGATAGCTTTTGAGCACTTTAAGACAATATTTCAAAGGCTTTTTTGAATGTTGGGTAAAACAAAGAGGGCTTTTTATGTGGTTTAACAAGCTTCTAAAAAATTGATGCCAACTTGCAGATGTATGAGGTATTTTGAATGCTGTTTTGAGATATTTTGATGAAAAGAAAGACTGCTTTTGAAAAAAGTAGGTAATACTATGAGAATACCACCATAAGACCAGCGTATTGCACAGAACAAAACAAAGGATAACGCAATAAAAAGTAAAACCACAAAAGGCTATAAACACGAAAAGCCCCGATAGGAGGCTCATTTTTAATGAATTGGAATATATTTTGGGCATAATTTAAAACATTATACCCTTGACAATTAGCTATATAAAGATAGAAAAATTTAGCGAGATTTGGTTTCCAGGGAGCTTGTTTCTAACATTTTCAGAATCATAGATTGAATGATGGCATCTTCATCGGCATCATTACCCTCGGTCTTTAGTTTGGCAATAAGATTTATCAGCTTCATTATATCCAAATCGTATTCAGATAATAAGTCAACCATTTTATTCAAAACCTCTTTGCTTTTTTTCAGGAACTCTTTACTTGATGAAAAGACTATTTCATCAGCTCCGTCTTTTATGATTTCATTATCCAATAACTCAAGCGATTCGTTTACCTCGTTTTGCAACCAAACATATAAATCTTTCATTCTCTATGGTATAAAAAAGGAGCGTGGCACTGAAACCACTAGCAACCGAGGTATCGCCAGACACCCAACTACCAAGCAGCACAGGCCACGCCCGTACTTGAACTCTTGGTAGTAATAAAAACTGGCGATTTTCGGTTACTAAGAGATTAAGTCTTAATGTTTTAAGATTATATGTTCGCTTCCTTTTTGTTTATATCAAATTTTCAGTTTTACTGTTAATATTTATACAAAAGTAATATTCAAAAGGCAATAAATGGAAGAATAAGGCAATAAAAAACCCGATACCAAAACTGATACCGGGCTATATCTTAGATTAACTACGCTTAATGAGAGTTGTTTGTCCGAATATTTTGAATATCCTCAATGGCAATATCTGTTATTTCAGAAATTTCATTATCCGAATAACCTTTTGCAATCATTTTTACTACAACTTCTTTCTTACCTAAGTATTTCAGTTCGTTGGCTGCCTCTGCAAAAGCATCTTTAACTTGTGGTGAAATTGTTTCCATAATCTCATCTATTTTATCCGGTTCTAAACCAGAAACTTTATACAAATATAACGCTATTTTTTGGAAAATAGTTTCGTCAATTTCCTTAAGCTGACTGAACATTTGTCGAGCCAAATCAGGGTTATTCTTGATAAAGCCAATAAGATTATCGCTTCGCTTCATAAACCATACAGCTACTTTTACACTTGGTCGCTTAAAGTGACGGATGATAGCATGGTCTTCAATATCTTTTGTGTCGAACAGGACATAATCAAATAGAGGCACAAAGCGTTTAAGAACCTCCGGAACCTGAACAAAACCCGAATCAGTCCACTTTCGTTTGCCATGATAAAATACCATTGTTATTACAGGTGTGAGCTTTTGTTTATTAGCTACCTGATTCTCCCAAACATTCAAAATATACCGTAGCAATTGTAGGTGTATGTTTTTATCGGGATAACTCTTGTGTTCGTACAGTAAGGAGACTTTAATATCCGTATGACCAAATAGCATATTGCACGAAATATCTTTGAAATACGGTGCAAGCTCCTGGTCAACATATTCGGTTGGGTCATACTCCAGACTTTCAATTTTAAGTCCTTGCAAAACATCTTTAGGCAAAGAGCCATGAAGCAAATCGGCAAGATTCTCTTTTACTGAAAAGAGGCTTTTAAAGAAATTATCGTGAATGTTATTGTTTTTCTGTACGTTATCATTCTTTTTCATTCGATACAAATGTTTTAATTAATGCTATTTTGATTTTTTTAAATGCTTTTCTGTGAGCTATGGTATTTTTATAAAACCGTCCTCATCCCTCACTTTTTAGTTATATCTCTTATTATCAGCAAAATAAAATGAGGACAATGAGGACAGGTGAGGGACGAGAGCCGTTTTTCCCTCACTCGTCCCTCATTTATCCCTCGTTCATCCCTCACCCGTCCTCACTTATTTTTAGAGCAAACGAATATATAGTATTAAATATCAATCTATTAACATCTATCCTCATAGAGATTGAGGAAATGAGGACGGTTTTTGCTTTAATACCATTGCTAAAGTAAAACTGCATAGTTGTGTAGTTATAATGTTATCCTTTCCAATTCAATGCCCTGGTCTTTGAGCATGTCATAATTCAGTATGTAGGCACTTGTCCGGCTTTTGCCAAACAATACATTTTTCCTGCGGTGTTCGATAAATGAGCGGTGTTTCTTCAGGTACTCACCAACAACTGCTTGGTCAAGTGTGGTCAATCCTTCTTTCCGTGCCTGTTCTCTGTACAGTCCATGTATAGAGCCAACTCTCAGGTAAAGTTGTTTACTGTTGTTTTCTCCAACCACAATCTTGTAATGTACATCTTCGGTAAGTTTGTAAAGGTTAACCAATGATTGTAGCACATGAAAATACTGCTCCACTTCATCACTTTGATGCTGCACGGATATGGTAAGTTTTGCGGAGCGGATTAAAGCCTGTTTTGCTGTTTGGTAATTGAATGGAAATTCTAAATCGGAATGCTCCATCAGAATTTTCATTGGTGTAAGTACCGATGAGATATTAAGTACCGTTCTTCGGTCAACATTGCCATATTCCCTGGTTAATTCATCCATGACCTCTGAACTAACGCCCGGTTCCTCTTTTGAGTAATGTTCTTCAACTAAGTACCGAAAATCAAATACGGAGCAAGTAATGTTGGTAAACTGTAAACTTTCTTCGGCTGCTTTAAATGATTTTAAATCGGAATAATTCCCCCGATTGGTATCATCAAATTCGCCCAATAAACTACGGCTGCATAAAGCAGGGTCTTGTGTCGGCAAATCCTGACCACTAATTATACCCGAACCCCTGGGCTTTGCAATGCGAGTTTCATTACCACCTGATTTTACACCTGTCAATTTTCCATTACGGTCGGCAATACCTTTTAACGCCTCGATGGTATTCTTGTGAATGCTATTCTTGTACTCATTGCCCCAAAACGGATGGTTGGTCGTAGAATCCATACTACGCTGCATACCTGTACTTGTACTTCCCGAAGCAAGGTTTATACCGTCTTCCATTGGTGGCTTACCAAACATATACATGATACTTCGGGCTGCGGTACTCTTACCTGATTGTCGTTTTCCGAACAGGAACAATAAAGGGAAGTACCCGAAATTGGCTTTGTAGATAAGGTCACTAAAAACGGTTGATATGTAATAGGCAATCAATAATTCTGCATTTCCGGGATAAACACTACTCATTGAAGTTGCCCATTTCCCGAAGTTCCAATCGCTGCCTTTTATCGGCTTCACATATTTTGAGTTTTCTTTGAATGGATTACCTCCATCGGAACTGCCAATTTTAAGAGCTTTACCATAGGGCAGATAGAAGAAATGCAACAAATGAACCTGGCTCTGTTTTATATTCTCCTTTAGCTTATCTTTTCCGTACTTTCCGATAAATTCTGCTGTGGTATTGAGTACATGAAAAGTATCGTTAATTCGTATCTGACTTTCCGGAGGAACGTTTTCAAATTCTTCCATGTTGTTTATTTGTGTAGCGTGGGTAGTGATTCCGTATTCATCAATTGGATGAAAGTTTTTAGTGTAGTACAAGCCGTTTGCAAAAACCCAAAAGCGGTTTTCCTCATTGTAGCCTACACGCTCTAACTCTTTGGCTTCGGGTATTCCAAGCAATTTTACGTTTTTAATATTGTCGAGCTGGCTATCGTTACCATACCAAAAAAATCCATGACGGCGGTGTACCTGTTTCTTGAAAGATGCAGGGGTACAAAAATCATCGGATGAAATAATAGCCAGGCGTTTTCTTCCGTATTGGCTCATCAGGCGCAAGACGTATTTCAGGTCGGTTCTGCCTTGTGGGTCTTTATGGAACACACAGAATAAGGCTTCAAAAGTAAAGTTGGATATTTGCTTTGGGTTCTTTCCTTCAACCGTCCAATAAGCTCCATCTTCTTCGTAAAACTGATTGGTCAGAAGGTTTTCCTGTTGTTCCTTTTTCAGCTTGATAATATCGCTGATGTTTTCCTTTTTCTTGACCTTCTTTTCGGTTGGCTGGCTGTTTTCCTTTAAAGCATCCTGCCATGCTTTTTTAGGTTTAATCTGTTCAGAAACAAAGTCAAGATAAACCTCCTGATTTGTTTTATCATAGCAGCATATCAAGGCAGCCATCCGTTTTATTACTTCCGATTTCTTTACAGGGTCATTTGCAAAGCGGTCTGCGTATTCAGCCGTTTTGTAGATGATGTAATCTTCCTGTTGTTCATCGTACTGAAGAAACGTTTTGTTGTCGGTAAAAAGAGAATCAGGGTCTTGTTTTTCGGGAAGTACCAGTACCGAAACATGAAATTGGTTCTTTATCAGAATTTCAGCATTTCGGCACATAGCATTTCGCCCGGCACTATCGCCATCGTAAATAAGAGTAGCCTTATTAGTATATTTTTTCAGGAGCTTTGCCTGTGCATTGGTAAGTGCAGTTCCGCAAGTCGCAACTGTGTTTACCACATCTATATCGTGCATCCGAAGCACATCTGAATAACCTTCAACTATATATGCTCTGTCATTGTTTTTAATGGCAAAGCGAGCCACATTTAGAGCATACAGCTCGTTGCCTTTGATGTAGATGCTGCTTTCAGGTGTATTCAAATACTTAACCTTCGGATTTTCATTCAGGTCACGCCCTGCGAATGCAATAGTCTGACCTCGTGAATTGGAAACAGGAAATATCAATCGGTTTCTAAAAAAGTCATAAACGCCTTTGTCATTGCTTTTAAGTACGCCAATTTCTTCAAGTATCTCTGTTTTTAATCCTTTATCTCTTGCATGGGCCAGTAGAGCATTGTCAGTTGGAGCATAACCAATATTGAAGCAGCCATTTTCAGGAATAGCCATATTACGCTCCTTGATATACTGCTGGGCATCTTTGTGATTAAGCTGTTCCCGAAAGAACTTCTCAATAATACTACAAGCGATTTTCAGGCTTTCTTCATGTTTGAATTTGGCTTCATCCCAATTGGAGCTTTTCTTCCATTCAAAATTGAGGTTCAGAAGCTTTGCGCCAATTTCAACGGCTTCTTTAAATTCAACATTTTCATGCTCCTTAATAAACTCAATGGCATTACCACCTTTATCACAACCAAAGCATTTGAAAATACCTTTAGCCGGGTTAACGCTGAACGAAGCGGTTTTCTCATTATGAAACGGACAACAAGCTTTGTAATTAATCCCTGCTTTCTTTAGTGTGACAAAATTGGAAACAACCTCGTAAACTTCATCATTGATTTGCTCTATGACCCTTTTTGCATCCATCGGCTACCAATCTTTTCCTGTCAATAACTCACGGTTGTTGCTGTCAAGGCTCATAAAGAACTCAAAAACGTTACCCCTGAAATCATAGAACTTATCTAACAAGTGGTAGCCCATCTCAGAACCCCAAATTTTGTAAAAGAGGGCATTTAGCTCTAACTGTGAATCCTCAATCATTTTCTGAATTTTATTGCCATCAAAAGGAATGTTTGAGTAACCGTTTTTTTCATAGAAACTCTTTATGCGAGTATCGAAATAAAATAACTTCGATACCGTATTCGGTGCTAATGCTGTCATGTGTTTTAGTTTGGAAAGTCCAGTGATAATTGTCGTTTATTCATTTGCCATTCTTCAAAAGTTAACTCCTTAATATCATTAAGTGTCTTTCTTGCCTCATTGAGTAGTTTCTTTTGGTCGCTATAATCAGTACGTATTCGTTCCACTTCTTCTAACTGCTTTTCCAAAGCCTTTTGCTTTTGCTCTAAAAACTCTCCCTGGTCGGTGAAATAATTGAAAAGGGCATTGTAGCATTCCAGCCTATACTTAATGATTTGTTCTTTAGCCTCAACCTTGACATTCTTGGGGTTAATTGTAAATAGCCAACCGAATACAAGCTTAAAAGGAATACAAGCCATTTCTCGTTCTTTTCCATCGGCAGCAACTATACCCCTGAGCGGTACAGTTGAACCCAATATTTCATCACTCTTTATTTTTTCTAACTGGCTTGAGTAATTAACTTCTAAAGCTTGACATATTGGTTTAATGGGGACTAATTTTTCTGCATCATCTATAAGCATGATGCTAACATCTTTGATTCTTGCTACTGTCTTTGTTTTCATAATCGTTCTGAATTTGATACTTAAATAATGGCAGGGCTACCCTTGAACAACCCTGCCGGAACCGTGCTAATTGTCAAGGGCGGTTATTATTTGCTTTATCTCTTTATGGCTCATCGGATGAAAAATGGTTTCCAACTTTAAGTCCATTGCAACGGTCAGCTCTATGCGTGACATGATGCTCTCTTTCCAATTGGGCAAAACATAAACCGCCTGGCTTTTCTTTAAAAGCTGAACACGGTTATCCAGTTTGTCAGTCCAACTCATTTTTACAAAGGGCATTTCAGTTGGATTTACAACTGCACATTTCAATGACTTTAGTTTGGCTTTTATTTTATCGGTATCAACCAAACCTTTGGAGCTGTTTTCGGGTATATCGCTACCGCATATATAAATAGTTGGCATTCTCTACTTCTTTACTATGTTCAAATGATTACATAACTGGCTCTCCGGCAGAACTTGAGTGTGTGATTTTTTCTTCAACAAAAGTTTAAAGAACGAGAACCTTATTTCCTGTTTTTTACCTTGAGACTTTCTTTCCTTCCTTTCCTTCATTGGAGTTATAGATTATTAGAACTGCATATAACCAATTACACATTGCTCTTTATTTCCTCCAAGGAAGAATGACGACCAGCTTTAATCCAATCCATTATTTCATCCAGCTTGAACAGTAATATCTTACCGCCCGGTTTATAGAAGGGAATCTGTTTATTATACACCCTGCCATAAATGGTTTTAACACTTTCGCCCAATAGCAGGGCAAGTTCAGCTGCATTAACATAGTCAAAGCCTGTTCCGGCTTTATGTTGTACTTTTATTAGCTCTGAAACCTTTTTGTTAAGCTGTTCAAGATTCTTTAAAGTTTCAGCTTTAAAGTCGATTTGCTCTTCTATTTGTTCTTCTATTTGCTCTTCTATTTGCTCATCCATTTTCTTGCTATTTTTTATTAAAATTTTCGATAGCAAGTATAGGATAGGTGCATAGCAATTTCCAACGTCGGACTATCCGACATTTTTCAAATAATTTTCATACATCACATATTCAAAACCTTACAAGGATCATATTTAGCCTTGTCGGTTACTTTTCGCTGATTTTGTCGGATACTTTTTTAACTAAAATGTCAATAAAAAGCAATAAATGGTAATCGGTATTTTTGCAAATTATCGGGTTACAATTTCAATGATTACTTTTTCGATGTCACCTGTTGGTAAATTACGTTCTTGAAAATGCAACTTGATAACTTCAAGGTCAACCAAAAGATTCTTATCGTTTTTTATATATGGAGCTTTATCCATAAGCCGATAGAAATATGAATTTTTGTAAGAATCCAAATCAATACCGTTTACCACACATAAAAATCGGGCAAGCGTTGAGTTTCCAATATCTACCCGGTGTTTTAAGCCCAAAAGCCGAAAAAGAAAATAAGCCCAAAGCACCTGCTGGGCACTTGAAAGTTTTAAAATTGCATCATGCGTTCTTGGCTTAATTTGTTGGAGGGTTGGAAATGCTTCAAGATTTCCATTGGATTTGAAATACTTGAGAAACTGGAGTTTCCCAAAGTAGTCGCAGAAAAAATTATAATAGTCCTGTGGATTTGTTGACGATAGGTCAACGATGGGTGAGTAATAATAAATCTCTAATGCCTTTATATTAAAGGTCTTTTGCCTGAAATTTATTACATCTTGAAATTTGACTTGACTTTTGCCGGGTATAAGCCATTGAAGTAATGTTTTTGGCTTTATTCGGATTTTACCGACCTGTAAATAACAAAGTTCTCCTTCGTTATTATACACTTCAAGTCTTTTAAGATGAGTATTTGGAGGTAGGAATAATAATGAGAAGTATCGTTCTTTGATGGTAACATACCTTTTGGTATGCTTCATTCGTTTCCTGACGATAAGGGCTTTTTCAATTATACTATTTATATCTTCCGATTGTACGAGAAAATCATAATCAAAGAGCTTCATTAACTCAGTAGGGAATGGAGCTGTAGGTAAATGTGTTAATTTCTCTACAAGGTTATCCATCTTGGATTCCCAAACTGTCGATTCTTTCGCCTTCCTGTAGCCTTGCAGTAAATTCTCAAATACAGCAAGGCAATCTTTCTCAAAGTTTTCCGCAACAATTTTCTGTTCTATCATCATAAGCTTCTTTTAAATTTTTAAAAATTAATGGCTTATGATTATTCTCAAGCTCAATCGAAAGTTGTATCATTTCATCATATTATAAGTCTTATTTCTTGAATAAGTTTATTTCTGCCGTTCTTCGTTGTACCAATGAGTTTAACCATAAGCAAAAATTTTGTGGTAAATAATTTTCATTGGCTGCAAAACTAATTTATTAGCAGAAAAAACCGAATTGAATACAATTGAAATAAAAATGGAATGCAAAAACGGCTTGATTGAAAAAAAATCAAAAAAAATTAATTTCTTTTTACTCCCTTATTTTGCATTAAAAAGTATAGTAGTTTGTATGATAGGCAATTTTTAAACCTTATTCAAAAACCTTTGTATATGACTGTATTTTAGCGTGATATAAATTATTTATTTTTCGTTCGGATATACTTTTTATACATTGTTGAACTAAACCTCCTACGTCGGTAGACAACGAGGTTTTGACGGTAAAATACCGCATCTTTGTATTTCAATTTTAATAAACTGATTAAAGATGAAAAAAAAGTTTAACAACACCAAAGAGTGTTGAGGCATTATTGCACAATCTGCACGTAAGAATGGAAGTAGCGCATTTTTCTAATAGCTCAATTGCTAATTATATGCGTTCTACTAAGCTACTCTGCTTATTTTCCGGTAAGCTACCTGATGAGCTTTCGGAAATGGAAATATATGAGTTTCTGCTGTATCTTAAAAACGATCAAAAGCTGAGTCGGTCTACCATCAGAAATTACTTACAGGGGCTGCGTTTTATGTATAAAAGCGTGTATAAGCGCATTGATATTATTTCTGATGTACCTTATCCTAAAGCCACAAAGTATCTACCCTTGATCCCTACCGGGAAAGAACTGCTGCAATTATTTAATGCTGCCATAAGTCCAAAGCACAGACTATTACTAAAAGTTATTTATTCGGCTGGTTTGCGCAAAAGTGAGATTATCAACCTTAAAATTGAGCATCTCGATTTTAAAAACCATCGTATTTATATTAAAGACAGTAAAGGCAATAAAGACAGATACGCTGTTTTGGCCCAATCGCTTATTCCTGAAATAAAGCACTATTTACATCAATTTAAACCGCAGGTATATTTATTTAATGGCAGGTATAAGGGTAAACCTTATAGCGACGAGGCTGTAAAGTGGGGTTTTCAATATGCTCTGGATAGGTCTGGCATTGAAAAGCACTTTACACCTCACTCTTTGAGACATGCTTTTGCTTCACACTTGTTGGCAATTGGCGTTGACATTGTGTCTATACAAAAAATGATGGGGCACGATGATATCAGAACCACCATGGTATACCTGCAAATTAACAACAACCTAAAATCAAACCCTATGATTTCGCCTTTAGACAGGCTGCAACGATGAGTTATAGTAAACCCATATTTGATATTGGTGCTATTATCAGGGATCATAAACACAGTGTGATTGAGGCCGGACATTTAAATGCGCATAAGAAAAAGGTGTTTACAAACCTGGGAAATTGCAGAACGGCTGCTCTAGGCTATCATCAGGATAAATGTAACAACTCAGAATGTGGTCATGAGCAATATTCATACAATAGTTGCAGAGACAGACACTGCCCTAAATGTAATGGTCTGAAAAAGGAAAGGTGGCTGATAGATCGAGAATCAGATCTTTTACCCATCAAATATTTTCATGTGGTATTTATCGTTCCCGAACAGCTAAATCCTTTGTTTATAGATCATCCCAGAGATATGTACAATGTACTCTTTAGGGCAGCATGGGATACCATTAAACAGTTTGCTCTGGATTATAAACATTTGGGCGCTCAAACAGGTATGATTGCCATTTTGCATACCTGGGGACAAAACCTGGTTTTTCATCCACATGTACATTGCATTGTGCCGGGCGGTGGTTTAACCCCTCAAAACAAATGGAAAAATACCAAAAGTAAAGGTAAGTTTTTATATCCTGTTAAAGCCTTATGTGCTGTTTTTAGAGGTAAGTTTTGCGATTACCTGATGGACTTACACAATAAGGGAACCATTACTTTAAAAACTACTTTTGAACCAGAGCGTAAATACCTGCATCCTTTTTATAAAAATAAATGGGTGGTATATGCTAAATTACCCATGCACAATTCTAAGCAAGTGCTGGAATACTTGGCTAGGTATACTCATAGAGTTGCGATTAGTAACCAGCGTATTAAAAGCATGGATGATAATAATGTGTATTTTTCGTGGCTCAACTACAAAAACGCTAAAGTGGATGTGATGCATCTTTCTTATTTTGAGTTTCTGCGAAGACTTTCCATGCATATACTTCCTCCCGCTTTTATGAAAATAAGGCATTATGGGTTTCTAGGTTCCTCTAAAAAGAAACTGTGCTTAGAGATCATCCGGAAAATATTTAATGCTTGCTCCCCGGAATCTAAAAAAGGGATCCCTTGGAAGGAATTATTTGTGCTGCTTTTTGGCCATCCTCACGATCAATGCCCAAAATGTAAACAAGGCACCATGCAACGTATAGCCTCTTTTAAGCCGGCTATCAGAGGTAGTCCCAACTCAATAAAAAATACAAAATCAACTCAATCTGCCTCTATATCATAAACGCCGCCTTTGGTGTAATGGGAAAGGTATGTCTTATAACCAACAAAAAGAGCTAAATCAACTGTCGATTTATACATTGAGGTGGTTTTAACTCTTTATTTTAATGATTTTTTACCCAAACTTTCTGTTTTAACTTTGGAGTTTTATGCTTACCAAGCATAAATGAAAGACCCATTTCATATCAATCCCCATACAATGGGCTCGCTTATCCCGGTTCCGTTCAACAACAAATATAATGAATCACTCTGATGGTTTGATGGGACTTTTTTGGGCAGTTCGTGATTAATTATATTCTAAGTGTTAGGTGCTTTTTTTATTCTCATCTTTAATCGAAAGGTAAAAATCAACAGCTCTCTCGTTGTAAATAGAAGAATAAACCTTTCTATTTTCATTGTAGCTTATTGGATTCTTACTCAGTAATATTTCTATTGACTCCCTATATTCATCTTTTACTAAACTAAGTACATAAAGTGAAAAGTCGTAAGCAGTCTTATAGGATTTCTCAACAGTTTCAAATGAAGGATTATAATATGTTTGTAATGCAGATTCAATTGCTGGAGTATATTTTGTTACTTCCATCAAAGGGAAATCGTCATCGTAAAAAACCTCTCCAATTTTATTATGTCTGGAAGATTCATCAAAATGAACGTATTTATTTCGTATGGTCATAAGCTCTTGCGAATCTTTTATTTCTTTATGTTCTAAATCGATGTCCTGACTAAATATTACTGAATAGAATTTTAAATTCTTAAGCTTATCAGAAAAGGATGATTTTAGATGTTTATTAAGTACGTCTGGATACTTTTTTAAATCCTCGGTTACTCCAATTCGAATTATAAGGTTAAGAAATGATTCAATCTGAAATGCAGCATTTAAAAGCAATGACTTACCGAGTGTATGAAATTTCACACTCTCATTTATAAATTTTTGTGCATTGTCTGTATAGGTTTGTATCTCAGACTGATTCATAACATGTATTCTAGGGCAACTTGGAATTTTAAGATTTAATTTTTTGATTTCACTCCATAAATAATTAACACATTCTTTGTAACTACGATAATGATTTATATAAACAGTATGTCTATCATAATTACTTTTTGTTTCTTCTATGTCTTTTGCGTATTTCGCAATATTTATTTGAAGAAATTTATTTAAATCAAATTCAGGTATTGTTACAGAATGCATTGCTTCAACAATAGAAGAAGTCCTCCAAATGTGTATAAAACCGAGCTCTGACTCCAAAACAAAATCCCACCAAATCATATTATCTAAAGGTTGCCCTTGTTGTAGCTGTGTATAAAGTCCATTTGGATGTTTTGATATCATCCTTTTAAGCAAGGAATAAATCTTTACAGCATTTATTGCAATCGGAGAGATTCTTGTTGTTGAATTTTTAGATTTATTCTTTTCTTTATAGAATTCATAAAACTTTAGAGGTTTATTAGTCCATTCCTTTATGTCATAGTAGTCTTTCACTTATTTAAATTATTTGGGTTCATTGTCGTTTCTTGAAATTCTGACTAACGTAAAATTAATCACTTGTAATTCAGTTATTTATATTTTATCCAATTTCTTCAAATTTCAACCGTCTCCTTGCTCCCATTTTTACGTTCGCTTCAGAAATCAGTAAACCTTTAAGAGATTGATTAACTTGTACTAAAATCAATCTTCTAGGTTTATAGGGGGAATTGCACCTAACTATTCAGTAACCGTCATACTATTACGTATATATCACATTTGTATTTCGTTTAATAAATTGCTAATGTAGTTATTATTTAAATATAAATATCATATAACGGATATTTCTTGGTTACCAATTATAGAAATTTACAATAGAATAATAGATTTATTTTTGCTCCTATACATAAATATCTTATTGCAAAAGTTTATACAATTATATCCATAAATATGTCGTCTGGAGGGTCATAGTGTGCACTAAGTCTTACTCGGGTGTTCGATAAACCCATTGGTATCTGGAAAACAAAGCTCCTTTCTTTTGTAAATCCTGAACTCCTATTGGAGATTCATCTGTTTGTAAATAATCACAATTTAAAACTTCTTTCCCCAAATAAGTGATACAAAGTATCCAATAGATCTGTCGCTTTGTTAAACCATCCATTCATTGTGGAATTGGTTAAATAAAGCTTATTAACCCGAGTTCGATTAAAATTAAAGAGCTCAGATTTTAATAGAAAGCCACATATAAACAACGATTTTCTGCTTCATATTTGTTTGACATAGCCCGCTATGCTTTCGCAAACATTCCTTGAAACTCAATATTTATAAGCGATTTGATCCATTAATTTTAATCGAACTCAGGTTAGTAAGAATACCTCCATATTCACCGGACTAAATCCATCTGAAAAAATATGGGCATATATAAAACAATACTATAAGAATCATTGACTTGATTCGTTATCCAGCGTAAAAAATGATCATTTGACATAAAGGATTCTTTATTATTGTAGATACCAACGTTTTCTGTAATGCTATGATGTTTTTAGCGACAACAAGGAAGTAATGTTTTACTTAAGATAGATAACTATAGCTGTTATCCCACCTTATACTCCTATTTGAGTCATTTTTGTACTTCATTGAAAACATCGCAGCCCCTATGTATGAGTATGATTCTTTTATTTTGTTATGATTTTGTATGGGTTGTATTTGTATAAAAGAAAATGAGGAGAGATCAACACATGACCAAATTAGACGGATGTTTTTTTACTGACAAATTTAAGCATTACAAATCTTATAAGTAAGAATTGTAATTTAGGTAAAGTCTGAATTAAGTGTATTCCTATGCATAGGTATAACCATTAAGTTAAACGAATATTAAATGGAAAGTTTGACGTGACTAACCATGTAGTAAATGGACAAGGGATAATAAATGGGCTGATCGAAGGCTGTATTTAAATAGATGATCTAGTGTATAATTAATTACTTATTATAATTATGAAGAAGATTGATTTTATGAGACCATTAGCATTTCTTATGGTGATTTTGATTTTTGCAGCTTGCAAGAAAGAGAAAGAAATAGATCCAGTACTCACTATCTCCCGTAGTGAAGTATCTTTTGAAGGGGAAGGAGGAGAGGCCTCTGTAACAGTTACATGTAATGTACAATGGGATATTAGCAATTCTGCCTCCCAGTGGTTACAAGTGAGTCAAACAAGTGGGGATGCTGGAGATGCTCTAATTCAGTTATCTGTTGGTGCTAACAATACAGGAGCAAAACGTTCTGCAATATTGTCGGTTACTTCAGAACGTGGGCAGGCTCGCCGTGTAACTGTTTCACAAGTACCACAGTTATACCCATCGTACAATACTTCTCCTAAGGAGCCGAATGCCACAGGTATGGAAAGCAATGCCGTTGAGCTTGCAGCCAAAATTAAATTGGGCTGGAACATTGGCAACACCATGGAAGCTCCCGGCGTAACGGCGTGGGGTAACCCTGTTATCACTGAGGATTATGTGAAAGCTGTAAAGCAACAAGGATTCAATGCGATCCGAATTCCTTGTGCCTGGGACTGGGATTGGAGAGAGAAATACTCATCTGCTGGAGAGCCCCATATTGAAGATTACAAGACTGCCCGCATTAAATCAGAGTGGCTTAACCGTGTTAAAGAAGTTGTTGGTTATTGTGTTAATAACGATATGTACGTACTTCTGAATATCCATTTTGATGGAGGTTGGTTAGAAAGTAAAAAGTGGCCGGGTACGGAGATTCCAACAAATAACTTTAATCCATCGTCAACTCGAAAAGATACGATCCTTGCCAAGCAAAAAGCTTACTGGGAGCAGATTGCAACGGCAATGCGCGATTTCGATGAGCATTTGATGTTTGCAAGTGCCAATGAGCCGGCTGTGGATACTAAAGAAGAGATGGAAGTACTTCATGCTTATCATCAAACGTTTATTAATGCAGTCCGTTCTACTGGGGGAAGAAACAGCTATAGGGTGCTTGTAGTTCAGGGACCGGGTACGAATATTGAAAAAAGTAATGATCTGATGGATATGCCTAAGGATGAGATTGAGGGTCGTTTGATGGCTGAGGTGCATTTTTACAATCCGTCTCAGTTCTGCATCTTGAATGAAGATGTAAGTTGGGGTAAAATGGCTTACTACTGGGGCAAGGATTATCATTCTGATATTGAACCTGAACGCAATGCTACATACGGGGAAGAGGATGAAGTTGATCAGTCATTTAGTTTAGCAAAAAGCAAGTTTGTAGATAAGGGTATACCCGTAATAATGGGTGAGTATGGCACTTACAGGAGGGGTAATACTGAAAATAAACCTAAGGATTTGGATTTACACAATAATTCAGTGGATCATTGGATTACTTATGTTACAAGAAAAGCATTAGAAAATGGTTTAATTCCATTCTGGTGGGATACAGGTGTTGTTATTGATAGGTCAGATTACACAATAAATGATCAGCCCACTATTGATGCTATTATGGCAGGCGCCAATAATTAATGAGCGTTATTTTTTTAACATTGATAATATAAAAAGATAATTTAATGCGATACAATATTTTATTAGTTTTAGTTAGTTTGTCTTTCTTTTCATTATCTGCAAAGAAAGCTAAGCCAAAGCATCTAGAAGAAAGAGTTATCACTGCCAATTTTAATACAGAAAAAGGGGCGTTAAACACTATGTTCAATGAATGTGTTGGAGCCGGTAGGGCCAATGAAGGCCTTCGGGCCGATTGGCAGCAACAATTGGCTTATGTCAAGAATGAATGTGGTTTCAAATATATCCGTATGCATGGGTTACTAACATACGATATGGCTGTATACACCGAAGACAGAAATGGAAATCCCAAGTACAACTATATGTATGTAGATGCTCTTTTTGATTTCTTACATTCGATAGGTTTGAAGCCATTTGTGGAGTTGGGTTTTATGCCCAATGCATTAGCAAGTGGTAACAGTACTGTTTTTTGGTGGAGGGGTAATACTACGCCTCCAAAAGATTACGAAAAATGGAAAGCGTTAATCCGTCACCTTGCCCAGCATTTTACAGACCGATATGGTGAAGATGAAGTAAAGGATTGGTATTTCGAGGTTTGGAATGAGCCCAACTTGTCACCGGGGTTCTGGACAGGGACACAAGAAGACTACTTCAAATTATACAAATATAGTGCTGAGGCTGTTAAAAGTGTCAATGCTGATTATAGAGTGGGAGGACCTGCTACAGCCGGTGCTGCTTGGGAACCTGAATTTATTGAATTTTGTGAAAAAAATAATGTGCCATTGGATTTTATCAGTACTCACTCTTATGGCGTTAAGCAAGGATTTTTAGATGAATACGGTAACTCAGGAACTGTACTTTCCAATGATGATTTTGCTGTAAGCAGTGATGTAATTCAATCGCGCAAGGAAATTTCTACTTCTTCAATGCCAAATCTTGAACTACATTATACCGAATGGAGTTCGTCATATACGCCTTCTGATCCCATACATGATAGTTATCACGAGGCTGCCTACGTGCTTCAAAAGCTAAAACAAGTGGGTGATGCTGCCAATTCAATGTCGTACTGGGTATTCACCGATATTTTTGAGGAGCCGGGACCACGTTTTGAGCCTTTTCATGGAGGTTTTGGAATGTTAACCATACAAGGCATTAATAAACCGGTTTTTTACGCTTATCAGTTTTTGAACCGTTTGGGTAATACCGAATTAGCCAATAGTGATGCTGCTTCATGGGTGTGCAAGGATTCGGAAGGTAATGTTCAGGTATTGGCCTGGGATTATACTTATACCATGCCTGATTCGGTTAATAATCAGCAGTATTTTATTCGTGATTTGCCAGCAAAACCAAAAGGTAAACTAAAAGTAAATATTGAAGGGATACCTGAAGGGAATTATGTGTTGAAAATATATAAAGTAGGCTACAGGAACAACGATGCATATACGAGCTATGTTGATATGGGCAGACCTTCGCAACTTTCTAAGCAGCAGGTCGAACAGATTAAGGAACTCAATAATGGGTCTCCTATCTCTTCTGAAATCGTAAATGTGAAGGAGGGAGCTGCCTTTCTAAAGATACTGGATATGAGTGAAAATGATGTCTTATTTTTGAATTTAATAAAAATGTAAATCATATGTATTCAGGGTATAATAATTGGTTACTGGAACTAATTCACCTGGAGTATATTTGAAATTTGAACCCTTAATTTATGTTCTATGATTAAAATTAGTCCTATCACCACATGTAGCAACACTGAATTTATGGGCAATAGCTCTAGTAATCAGAGACACGAGAGTAAGAGAAATACCTGGCTCCCTATGTGGGTAGGTATACTAGCCTGTTTTTGGTTGACAGGTCTACTGCCCTCGACATTGAAGGCACAGACGTATCAGTGGAAAAACGTTCAGATAAATGGAGGTGGTTATGTAACGGGCATTATTTACAGTCCTACCGAGCAGAACTTGGTCTACGCACGCACCGACATAGGAGGAGCCTATCGTTGGGATGCCACTAACAAGGTTTGGATACCTCTCTCTGATAGCTTTGCTTTAGGTAATGATTTTGGCGTGGTTAGTCTGGCGACTGATCCTTCCGACCCCAACAGGGTGTATATGGCTACGGGTTTGTATACTCAATCTTGGGGGCAAACCGGGGCCCTTTATTCCTCTACCGACAAGGGAGACACCTGGACTCGTTATAGCCTGTCTATCAAACTCGGTGGTAACGAAGATGGGCGTGCTGCTGGTGAACGTTTGCAAGTAGATCCGAACAAGGGAAGCATACTTTTTTTGGGTTCCAGCACGGATGGGCTCTGGAAAAGTTCCAATTATGGCTCAACCTGGAATAAGGTCAGCAGCTTTCCAGTCACTACGAGTCCCATTGGTTCGGGTGGCATTTCATTTGTTCTTTTTGATAAAAGCAGTAGTTCGTCCGGTAATGCAACCAGTACAATCTATGTGGGCGCAATGCAGACGGGTACTAATAATCTGTTTAAAAGTACTGATGGTGGAACTAGCTGGACGGCAGTACCTGACCAACCTGTCAACCTGATGCCCCGCCAGGCGGCACTGGCCTCCAATGGAATGATCTATTTTGCATATTCTGATAATAGCGGCCCAAACAATGTGGGAGCCGGAGCAGTATGGAAACTAAACCCAGGTAATAATAGCTGGACTGATGTGTCGCCTCCTGCTGGACAGGGTGGTTATGGGGGTATTTCGGTAGATGCTCAAAATGCCAATCATTTGATAGTATGTACTCTGGGGCGTTGGTGGCCCGGTGATGCAGTTTTTCGCACGACGGATGGGGGAGCCAACTGGACCGACCTGCTGGCCGATGCTACCTGGGATCATTCTTTGGCCCCTTATGCGGAAGCTTCGAATCCCCACTGGATAGGCGATGTTGATATTGATCCTTTTAATTCAGATAATGCGTGGTTTGTAACAGGTTATGGGATCTATAATTCAAATAACCTAACTGCCAGCCCCACCAACTGGATTTTTCAGAATAGAGGATTGGAGGAAACGGCAACAACTGAGTTGATCAGCCCTCCTTCCGGAGCTCCATTGCTAAGTACTCTGGGCGATCAAGACGGTTTTAAGCATGATAACTTGGATGTTTCTCCTGCAGCTGGTCGTTCGACGTTGTACGGTACCAATACAAGTATTGATTTTGCAGAGGCTCTTCCAACCTTTATGGCGCGTACTTACAATAATGCTGCCGGCAATTATGGCTCTTACTCTACTGATGGTGGCGATAGCTGGACTGCCTTCAGTAGCATACCTTCAGGCACAACAGGAGGTGGTAATATAGCCATTTCGGCCGATGGTGACCGTATTGTATGGGCTCCTCAAGGCGCATCTACTTTGTATTACTCTATCAATAAAGGTGCCTCCTGGACGGCAGCCAGCGGTGGTATACCTGCCGAATTGAAACCCGTTTCCGACAGAGTGAATTCCCAGAAATTCTATGTTTATGATGCGGTAAATGGGAATGTATGGGTAAGTACGGATGGAGGAGTTTCTTTTTCGGTACAGGCGAGCGGCCTTCCGACTGTTTATGGTTATCAGGCATGGCAGACACGTATCCGTACCGTTTTTGGTGTAGAAGGTGACATTTGGCTTGCCAATCTGTATGGGCTGTATCGTTCCACCAACTCAGGTACCAGTTTTACTCAGGTGACCAATGTTCAAAATGCAATTGCGGTATCATTTGGAAAATCGGCTCCCGGCGAAACCTATCCAGCTGTTTTTATAGTAGGCACAGTAAATGGAACATATGGGTTCTATCGTTCTGACGATAACGGAACCAATTGGGTCCGTATCAACGATGATAAACACCAGTATGGCACTGTTAGTGTCATTACAGGTGACCCGCGTGTATATGGCAGGTTGTATCTGGGAGGCAATGGACGAGGAATTATTTATGGAGATATTGTATCAGGAGTCAATACTAAGATAAATTCCAAAAATGCCGAAGGACAAGGATATTTTAAAATTTACCCAAATCCTACCTTTAGTGGAAACTTTACCGTTTTTTTATCTGGAATGGAAGCGGATGCGTGGGTTAGTATATATGATTGCTGTGGCAATATGATCTATAAGGAAAACACGAAAGGTGTACAGAAAATTAGGTTGAATCAATATTTGAATTCTGGGATTTATCTGATAAAGGTTAGTACAGATGAGCTCAATGTTACAAAGAAATTAATTGTGCCATGAAAATAGGTATGATTGAAAAACATGAGCCTAGTGGCAAGAGATTCAATGCAAATGATGGATTTGTTATTGAATTGGACTAACTGTTCAAGTAGATTAGATCTAGTATGCTTTATTCTTATAATTTTTGTTTTATGATTATATAATGATCATAATCATTGCTTTGTTTTAAGAAAGCCAAAAAAAGAATGCCCCATTCCGGATTTGAAATTTGAATAAACCTCTTGGATATATCCGGATTTTGAGTGAAGAGATAACCTATTTTAATATTAATCTGGAATGGGGCATTTATAATCTAAATGTAGGCGATAGTAGTAATTAGGCCTCATATAAATTTTGCGATAAAAGATAAATAGCAGTATAAAAACCTTGTATGAATTACTTAGCCAAATCAGTTATAATATCAATACTTTTAAGCATCGGAATTAATGTTGCATTTGCTACAAATGGCTTTGAAATAGTAAGCCCCGATAAACAGCTTTCTGTTTCAGTGTTTGTTGCTCCTGGAGGACAGCTTTCATACGCTGTTAAAGCAGATAATGTACAGGTATTGGAAACATCTCCTATAGGGATTGTTGTTGATAGTGTAGATTTAGGAAAAAATGCCAATATTGTGGCTCAACCAGAGCTTTCTAAAATAGATGAAAGTTATGCCATACTGGGGAGTCACCCGGTTGCACACAACCTTGCCAATGAAGCAGTAATACCCATTGAAACAGCGGGGAAGCCCTTTAAGCTTATCGTAAGGGTTTATAACGATGGCGTTGGTATTCGTTATGCTTTACCAGAAGGCGCCAAGCGTATTAACGGTGAAAATACTTCATGGAATCTTCCAAAGCATACAACCAAAGTGGCATGGTCCGGTTTTAGCCAATGTTACGAGGCGATGAGTTATGCCACTAAATTGGAGAAAGTTCCACAAGATTATACAATAATGGGGCCTATTACTTTTGAAGTGGAAGGGCATTTTCTTTCAATTTCAGAAGCTGATTGCGAAACCTTTTCCGATATGGCTTTTGTCAGGAACGGTAATCTACTTAAAGCAACTTTTCCTTTTGCCAAAGGCGGATGGGATATTGAAAAGGGCGTTAATAATAAAGCTCCTGTTTTAAATGGCACTTATCATGGAGAACAAGTATCTCCCTGGAGGACTACCATTGTAGCACGAAACCTGACTGATTTAGTAAATTCCGATTTATTAATGAACCTATGTCCGGCACCGGCTAAGGGAGCCGACTTTTCATGGGTACAACCGGGCCGGTGTTTGTGGCAATGGTGGAGTGTTGGCAGCCCTCAGTATAAAGATCAGAAAAACTGGTATGATGCAGCTGCAAAATTAAAATGGGAGTACTATCTGGTTGATGACGGTTGGCGTTATTGGAACAAACCCGGTAAAGATCAGTGGGCTTTGCTGGAAGAGGTTATTAATTACGGTAAAAGTGTTGGGGTTAAATCAATTGTATGGGTCGATTCGAAAGAAATGCGTGAGGGTGAAAAACGCCGAACTTATTTAGAAAAGGTTAAGGCGCTTGGAGCATCTGGAATAAAAATCGACTTTATCCCTGATGCTACGTCCGATATCATGCAGTGGTACATGGGGGCTATGCTGGATTGCGCTGAATTGAAGTTGTTATTGAATTTTCATGGAAGCGTAAAACCTACCGGGTTAAACCGCACTTATCCCAATGATATTACACGAGAGGCCGTTAGAGGCAATGAATATCACATGACCAGATACAACAGGGTTGCCCCTTTTGAGCAAGATGTTTGTTTGCCATTTACCCGTTTAATGGCCGGGCCGGCAGATATTACCCCGGTTATTTTGGATCCTAAAGAGCTGTCCACTACCAAATTTACCTGGGCACACGAATTTGCCCAGGCCATCGTATATCTTTCGCCGATCACGCATTTTACCGACCAGTATAAATTCTATCTCGAAAGCCCTATGTTTGATTTGTTTCAAGAGATTCCTACAACATGGGACGAAACAAAAGTATTGTCATGTACCGAGATTGGAGAGGTAGTTGCTTATGCCCGTCGTAAGGGTAAAACATGGTGGATTGGTGTTATGAATGGCGCCAAGGAGAGGGAAATTAAAATACCATTGGATTTTCTTGAAAAAAGGACAAAGGCAACATTAATATATGACCATGAAAATATTAATACCAGCATTGACAGGCGAGAACAAAAATTATCCCCTAAAGATAAAATCACTATTAAATTAATGCCTGGAGGAGGTTTTGTTGCACGTTTATAAAATTCATAATAAAAATAAAATAGGGAGGCTTAAGTGATTGGACAAATTGCTGGGCGGTGGATTATTGATTAATAAGTTCACGCATTTAAAGCCGCTTTATTTTCTGTCGTCAAACAATTTAGAAAACTCAATTTCGCTCTTGGAACAGCGATAATCCAGGAGAATAAACAATTTTACAATGAAGGTTATTTTAAAAAATTACGTTTTGATTTTTATCCTGGCTGTTTTCTTTCAAGAAGTTTGTCAGGCTCAAGTGGCGTTGCCAAAAGTGTTTGGAGATAATATGGTTTTGCAAAGGGAGCTTAAAATCCCGGTTTGGGGTAACTCATCCCCGGGCGCAACTATAATAGCTGAACTGGGAAATAAAAAATCGACTTCGAAAGCTGATCAGGATGGAAAATGGATGGTGCATTTACCAAAGTTTAAAGCAGGTGGCCCTTATACTCTAAAGATTTATGAGAAGGGAAAAACCGATGAAGCTATTGTGTTAAATGATATTCTTATTGGCGATGTATGGTTGGCTTCCGGGCAATCAAATATGGAATGGCAGGTACAACAGGCTAAAGACGATAGTGTAGAAATTGCTAATGCCAATTTTCCACAAGTGCGTTTTATTATGGTTAATCATAGCAACCAGGTAAAACCACAGGCTGATATCTCATCTAGTGGATGGAAGGTATGTAATTCCTCCAATGTTAAAGAGTTATCTGCAGTAGCCTACTTTTTTGCCCGTAAAATTCAGACCGATCAAAATGTGCCGATTGGCATTGTTCAAAGCACATGGGGCGGTACCCGGATTGAACCCTGGACAAGTAGGGAGATGTTGTTGACATCGCCAATTACCAAAGAGAGTACGCTCAGTGCTGATACCCTTCATTATAACCGGGAAGACATCATAAGAGACAGCCTTAAACAGGTCCGTTTTTGGGATATTGTATATAACCCGCAAAACAATGCGGACAAAATTTACCCTGCTACAGATTATAATGATGCCAATTGGCCCGAAGTTGATATGCCTAACGTGATAAAAGATTTCGGGATATGGCAGTATGAAGGAATGGTTTGGCTAAGAAAAAAAATATTGCTGCCTGAATCCTTTACAGGAAAAGATTTAACCATTAACCTGGGGCATCCGGAAATGTGTTATTCGCTATATTTCAATGGTAGCGAGATTTGTAAAAACCAATGGTATTCCAATGCTACTCATTCATACACTATCCCGGCAGCATTGGTACAATCCGGCGAAAATACAATAGCCGTCAGGATAGCCATGTTGTGGTCCGGAGGCGGTTTAAATCCGGGCAACGATATTTATATTACCGATGGTTCAACGGAGATTACGCTGGCCGGGAAATGGTTATATGAAAAAGGCCTTGAGCCACAAATACCGAAATTGACAGGTAATCAGGGGTATCCCACTGTGCTTTTCAATTCTATGATAAACCCGCTTATACCTTATGGCATCAAAGGATTTCTATGGTACCAGGGCGAATCGAATGCTGAAGAAGCCTACAATTATCGCGAATTATTTCCGATGTTAATTAAAGATTGGCGAAACCACTGGCAACAAGGCAAGCTTCCGTTTATATATGTTCAGTTGGCTAATTTCATGCAACAAAAACCGCTGCCATCCGAAAGCGCATGGGCTGAACTAAGGGAGGCGCAAGCAATGGCATTATCGCTACCCAATACGGGCATGGCATGCGCCATCGATGTTGGAGATGCCGGTACTATTCATCCCCTTAACAAACAGGAGGTTGCCCGCCGCCTGGCTTTAATTGCTAACCAAATGGTGTACAAAAAAGATGGGGTTATTTCTGGGCCGATGTATAAAAAATATCAAAAGGAAGGCAATCGCATTCGTATCTGCTTTTCGAGCATAGAGGAAGGGCTTTCTACAAGAGATGGTAAAGAAGTAACAGGCTTTGCCATTGCAGGAAGTGATAAACAGTTTCATTGGGCAAAAGCAGTAATTGAAGGCAATGAGGTAGTTGTTTATTGCGATGAAGTTGAAAATCCTGTGGCTGTGAGGTATGCCTGGGCCGATAACCCTGATTGCAATCTGGTAAATGCTGAAGGATTGCCTGCAGTCCCGTTCAGGACGGATGACTGGAAAGGTATTACTCAAAAATAAAATTATTCTATAGGCTTGGTTTGTCATTAATTAAACCTTGCTGAATTGATAATACATATAAATAAACGTTATATGAGCTATAAATAGTTTTTTTATAATCGGATGGCTAAATTGGAGAGTTTCATCTGGCCAATAAAAAAAATATAGACAGATGAAACTACATGATTAAGTATTAAACACACAAGAAGATGATAAAAAGCCAGAATTATTTAATTACTATTTTCATAATCTTCAGTCTTTATACTTAATACTTGTGTCTCGATACTAATTTTTTTTAAAATGAAATATACTGTTCTTATAGTTAGTGCGTTATTGGTTTTTGATACGTTTGCCCAACAGCTACCCTATCAAAACTCTAAATTAAGTTCGGAGGAACGCGCCAATGATTTAATATCAAGGTTGACAATAGATGAAAAAGCCAATTTGATGTGCGATGAATCTGAAGCTATTCCTCGTTTGGGAATTATAAAATTTAACTGGTGGAGTGAAGCCTTGCATGGCATAAGATATGCCTCAAACGTAAGTGTTTTTCCTCAATGTATTGGAATGGCTGCTTCGTTTAACGATAAACTTGTTTACGATGTTTTTAATGCAGTTTCTGATGAATTTAGGGCTCGATATCATGACGCCTTAAGAGCAGGAAAAGAAAACAGTAAGTTCGGGAGCTTGTCTGTCTGGACACCAAACGTGAATATTTTTCGTGACCCTCGTTGGGGGCGGGGCCAAGAGACGTATGGCGAGGATCCCTATTTGACTTCTCGCATGGGGATGGCTGTTGTTGAAGGGCTTCAAGGCCCTGTAGATTCGAGATATAAAAAGCTACTTGCATGTGCCAAGCACTTTGCTGTTCATTCAGGCCCGGAATGGAGCCGGCATACGCTGAACATTAATGATGTTAACCCTCGTGACTTGTGGGAAACCTATTTACCTGCCTTTAAATCTTTGGTTCAAGATGCAGATGTGCGTGAAGTAATGTGTGCCTATCAGCGTTTGGATGATGAGCCCTGTTGTGGCAGTACCCGTTTATTACAAAAAATATTGCGCGATGATTGGGGATTTAAGTACCTGGTGGTTTCAGATTGTGGAGCCATTACTGATTTTTACAGCACACATAAAGTTTCGTCCACTCCTGTTCATGCAGCTGCAAAAGGAGTTATCGCAGGTACTGATGTTGAGTGCGGATGGGGGTATGATTATAAAAATTTATCGGAAGCTTTAAAAAAAGGTTTGATAACTGAAGCTGAGATTGATGAGCATCTAAAAAATGTTTTAGTTGGGCGCTTTGATTTGGGTGAAATGGATGCTGATTCTCTGGTATCTTGGTCAAAAATACCGATGTCAGTAGTTAATTCAGATGGCCATAAAAAACTGGCGCTTCAAATGGCGCAGGAAAGCATGACGTTACTTCAAAACAAAAACAGCATGCTTCCTCTGTCCAAATCCGTGAAAAGAATCGCCGTACTTGGCCCTAATGCAGATGATGAACCAATGATGTTAGGTAATTACAATGGTTTCCCCGAAAAAATTGTAACTGTTTTGGATGGGATAAAATCAAAACTCCCTACTGAAAAAATAGTCTATGACAAAGGGTGCGACATCATTGAAGACATGATTACCGAAAGCCTTTTTGAAAACTGTTCTTTTGAAGGTAATACCGGAGTAAATGCTACCTATTGGAATAACATAGAGTTAAAAGGAAATGCTGTAGCAAAAGAACAAATTATAAATCCTATTCAATTAACTACCGCCGGACAAAACCAATTTAGCCGAGGAGTGAATATTAAAGATTTTTCCGGAAAATACGAGGCCGTTTACAGTGTCAAAAAATCAGAGGAAATAGTGCTGAGATTGGAATTTCGTGGAAAGTGTGAGGTGATTGTTAATAATGAAATATTGTTTAATAAAGAGTCCTGGAATATTGCTCCAATAAGACTTCCATATCATGTTGAGAAAGGAAAAGATTATAAGGTCGTGGTTAAGTTTGTTACTGTTTCTGATTGGGGGGATGCACACTTTAAATTTAATCTTGGAAGAGAGGTTCCGGTTAATTATGATGAATTGATAGCTAAGTTGAAAGGTATAGATGAGGTGATTTTTGTTGGTGGAATTTCTCCAAAATTAGAAGGAGAAGAAATGCCGATTGTGTTTCCCGGATTTAAAGGAGGCGACAGAACCAATATTGAACTTCCTGAATCTCAACGCAAATGTTTGCAAGCTTTGAAAAAGGCAGGAAAAAGAATCGTCTTTGTTAATTGTTCCGGAGCGGCAATGGCTTTAACACCTGAAACAGAAAGCTGCGATGCGATTTTACAGGCATGGTACGGTGGCCAATCCGGCGGACAAGCAGTGGCTGATGTACTGTTTGGTGATTATAACCCTTCAAGTAAATTGCCTGTTACTTTTTATAAGAATTCTGATGGTTTAGGTGATTTTGAAGATTATTCCATGAAAGGACGCACCTATAGGTTCATGGATGATGCGCTGTTTCCTTTTGGTTATGGCTTAAGTTACACAACCTTTAAAATTGGGGACGGGCGCTTGAGTAAAACCGTCATTAAACCCGAAGAATCTGTACAGTTAACTATTCCGGTAAAGAATATGGGGAGCCGCGATGGCGTTGAGGTGGTTCAGGTTTATGTTCGTAAAGTAAACGACATAGATGGCCCCTTAAAAACATTACGCAATTTTAAACGAGTGGCAATTGCGGCAGGAAAAACTCAGCAGGTAACAATTGAATTGGCTAATTCAGCTTTTGAGTTTTACGATTGGAACCAGCGAAAAATGATTGTTGCTCCTGGTGAATATGAAGTTTATTATGGAAGCAGTTCGGATGCCAAAGATTTGAAAATGGATAAAGTAACCATTCAATAAGATATATAAAATATTAACCTATTGATTAAATAAAGATTTAAATCATTACAAGATGGACAATATTAGTTTATACAAAAATAGAAGCCATATAAAACAATCGGTGTTGGCATTTATACTATTGTTTTTTTCTTTTGGCGGTTTTGCGCAAAAGGACATGGCAAGAAAGCAGTTGATGGACTATGATTGGAAATTTTATCTAGGCGATAATTCAGAAGCTAAAGCCTCGGATTTCAACGATAGCAACTGGCGAAAACTCGATTTGCCACACGATTGGAGCATTGAAGGCAAACTAAGCCCTAAAAACCCAATGGGTGGGGCCGGGGGCTATTTCCCATCGGGGATCGGCTGGTATAGAAAATCTTTTGTTGTCCCTAAAGAATGGAATGGTAAAAGCATCTCTGTTTATTTAGAAGGCGTTTATATGAATTCCGAGGTCTTCATTAATGGAAAATCACTTGGGGTACATCCTTATGGTTATACATCATTCAATTATAACCTAACGCCATACATTCAATATGGTAAGGAAAATGTTATTGCTGTCCGGGTAGACAATTCACAAGATATTAATAGCCGCTGGTATAGCGGTTCGGGAATCTATCGTCACGTATGGATGAAGGTTACCGATAAGGTAAATATTGCGCATTGGGGAGTAGCCATTGCAACTCCGGAGGTATCATCCAAAAAAGCTACTGTTCAAATAAAATCGGTTGTTAAGAATGAAACCCATTTAATACAGAATATCGTTGTTGAAACTAAGTTGTTGGATGAAAATTCTAAAAAAGTTGGCACTAGCCAAGTTGCAATAGAAGTTCCGGCCAATAGTGAAAAGGAAGTTTCTCAGCTTATTAAAGTATCTAAACCCGGCTTGTGGACGCCTGAAACACCAACATTGTATTCGGCTGATGTACATGTAATCAAAGGGGATAAGACGATTGACAAGGTTAAAACCAATTTTGGAATACGGTCTATAAAATTCACTGCAGAAAGCGGTTTTGAGCTAAACGGAAAAACGGTAAAAATAAATGGAGGTTGTGTTCACCACGATAATGGTTGCCTTGGAGCCGCTGCCTTTGATAGGGCAGAGGAACGTAAAGTGGAGTTATTGAAAGCTGGCGGGTTTAATGCCGTGAGGACATCACATAATCCTCCTTCCGAAGCGTTTTTGGATGCTTGTGATAGATTGGGACTGTTGGTAATGGATGAATCATTTGACTGCTGGAAAGTGGGTAAGAACAAAAATGATTACGCGAAATATTTTAATGAATGGTGGCAGCGCGACATACATTCTATGGTTTTGCGCGACCGTAACCACCCCTCTGTAATTATGTGGAGCATTGGAAATGAGATTCCGGAACGAAAAGAACCTCAGGCTGTTGAAACTGCAAAAATGTTGGCCGACGAAATAAAGAAATTGGATTCAACCCGTCCAATAACTTCGGCTATTGTGGGGTATGGAGATGATTGGGATGTTTTTGACCCACTAATGGCTGTGCATGATGTTGCCGGCTATAATTATCACTTAAAGAGTGCACCTGATGACCATAAGAGGGTTCCCTCAAGGGTGATTGTCCATACAGAATCTTACCCCAATAATGCTTTTGAGAATTGGAAATTGGTGCAGGAAAACAGTTGTGTAATTGGTGATTTTGTTTGGACAGCCATTGATTATTTGGGCGAATCGGGGATTGGCCGTTATTATTATACAGGAGAAACACCGGGACAACATTGGGAAAATGAATTTTTCCCCTGGCATGGTGCCTACTGTGGCGATATAGACCTGATTGGCTGGCGCAAACCGATATCTCATTACCGAAGCATGTTGTATAATGATAATGAGAAACTATATATAGCTGTCCGCGAACCGCAACCGGAACCTTTGGAAATTAAACTGACCTGGTGGTCGGTATGGCCTACCTGGGAAAGCTGGGCCTGGCCCGGATTTGAAGGAAAGCCGATAAATGTTGAAGTTTATTCTAAATATCCTAAAGTAAGGCTTTATCTCAACGATGAATTACTTGGTGAAAAAGAGACAACGGTTGGGCAACAATTTAAAGCTGTTTTCCAGGTACCCTATTCGCCGGGGGAACTAAAAGCGGTTGGTGTAGAAAATAATAAAGAGGTTGAAACAACCACTCTAAAAACACCGGGAGAAGCAGCAAATATAGAGCTCTCTGCCGATAGAAACGAGTTAGTGGCCAATGGTCAGGACTTGTGTTATGTTGCCATCCAAATAACCGATAAAGATGGAGTAATTCAGGCCAATGCTGACAACCGCCTTCATTTTGAAATTGATGGGCCGGCAACTATTGTCGGTGTAGATAATGCAGATCTTAAAGACTATGAACCCTATGTTGCTAATACTAGAAAGGCATGGAAGGGAAAGGCATTAGTTGTTATTAAAAGCGCGCACAATGGCGGGGATGTTAAACTTACTGTTACATCGCCCGGTTTGCCTGCGGCTGAATTAAATATCAAAACAGTTTCGGAGTAAGCTGATTTAAAGATAAAAAAAATGAGAATCATAAATTTAGTAATTGCTGTAATCTTCCTGAGCCTGAGCGTACAGGCCCAGGACAAGTTTCAGGTAAAGGTAAATACAGATAAAGAACCTGTAGAAAAAGGGAAATTCGAACCTACTTGGGAGTCTCTCAGCCAATACAATACACCTGAATGGTTTCGAAATGCCAAGTTTGGTATTTGGGCGCACTGGGGGCCCCAATGTGAGCCCGGAATGGGCGATTGGTATGCGCGTGGCATGTACAACGAGGGCAGTTGGCAATACAACTGGCACGTTCAAAATTATGGGCATCCTTCAAAATTTGGCTTTAAAGATGTTATGAACGAGTGGAAAGCCCAAAAATGGGATCCTGAGCAATTAGTTAAACTATATAAGCGCGTTGGGGCCCAGTATTTCTTTGCAATGGCTAACCACCACGATAACCTGGATTACTGGGATAGTAAGTACCAGGCATGGAACACGCTTCGGGTAGGGCCTAAAAAGAATATTATTGACGGATGGGTCAAAGCTGCCAAAAATCAAGGGCTGCCTTTCGGATTAAGTATTCACTCTTCGCACGCCTGGACGTGGTATGAAACATCGCAAAGGGCTGATACTGCAGGGCCGTTGAAAGGTGTGCCTTATGATGGAAAACTGACAAAAGCTGATGGCAAAGGCACCTGGTGGGAAGGATTGGATCCTCAGGAACTTTATGCTCAAAACCATCCCTTAAGTAAGAATAGCGACAAGGATTATACGGCCTTGTGGAGCCAATGGAATTGGGAGAATGGAGCAAGTATCCCGGATCAGAAGTATTGCGATAATTTTTACAACCGCTCAATGGATTTGATTAATAAATACAATCCGGACCTGATTTATTTTGACGATACAATGCTTCCGCTTTATCCTATTAGTGATGCAGGGTTAAAAATTGCGGCTCATTATTACAACCACAATATGGCTACCCATAATGGGCAGCTTGAGGCTGTTCTGTTTGGCAAAATTTTAACCGATAAGCAAAAAGAGTGTATGGTGTGGGATGTTGAGCGTGGTGCACCGGACAAACCTCAGCCTGACGCCTGGCAAACTTGCACCTGTATTGGCGACTGGCACTACAGCAAAGGTATTTATGAAAGCAATAAATACAAATCCGCAGCTACTGTTATTCGCATGTTAGTGGATATTGTCAGCAAAAATGGTAACCTATTGTTAAATATTCCTGTTCGAGGCGATGGCTCCATTGATGACAAAGAGGTTGAAATACTTGAAGGTATAGCGGCCTGGATGGATATCAATAAAGAGAGTATTTTTGGTACCCGCCCATGGACAGTATTTGGCGAAGGCCCTTCTGTTGACTCTGTAAACCCCCTTAACTCGGCCGGTTTTAACGAAGGTAAAGTGGGTTTTAATGAAAAAGACATCCGTTATAACCAAAAAGAGGATATTCTTTATGCTACCGTGATGGGTTTTCCGTTGGAAGATATCAGTATGAAGGCACTTGGCAAGAACTCTTGTTCTAATAAAATTAAAAATATAGAAGTACTTGGCAGCAACGAAGAAATAGCGTGGGAGCAAAATGACGATGCTTTAGTAATTAAACAGCTCAAGGTCGTTCCTAACGATATTGCAGTCGTACTTAAAATAACAAGAAAGTAACAGGAATGTGCAATAGAGGGGGCTTTCTCCTCTATTGCCTTGTTCTTAATCCAAAATAATTCGGTGATTTAGCAATATTTCGAAGCTTAGTAGTTCATAGTGAAATAGTAAAGGTTTGTAAATGAGGCTTATGCCTGTTTTTTGAAAATTACCCCTCTATTGAACGTAACCATAAATCTAATTTTTAACAATGAAGAAGAAGCAAAACTTTTCAATTTCCATACTATTAATAATAAGCCTATTTAGTGTATTGGTAGGAAGTTGCATAAAAGAGGATGATATCAATAAAGAGATCGAAGTTGAGTTTAAAACAATTACTGACGATCGAGATGGTAATATTTACAATATTATAGAAATTGACGACAAGGTATGGATGGCAGAAAATTTAAAATATTTACCCTATGTAATAGATCCCAGCAGAGATTCGTATACTATTCCTTGTTATTATGTATATGATTATAATGGCACTGATATAAGTAAGGCCAAAGGTTCATCTATTTATGGTGGATTTCTCATATTTCGGCAAAACAATAGCTCCAGTAGGACATATGCGTGCATAAGCCGGACAGCTGTTTTTACGTAAGCATCTCCTCAAAACTGTATCAAGAAAACGCCGCATCCAATTGACAACTCAATTGGATGCGGTGTTTAACATTTTTATTCAACCCACCTGTCACGAAGCAAATTGCGCATTTGTTCGTCTGTCATGCCTGGATGTTTAGCCAAGCATTGCATCATTTAAATAGGAAAATGTGTTTATATAATTCAGTCTGCATGAAATAGCGAGAATTACCAGACAACAGAAATGATCGTAGAATCATTCAGATATTTGAACGTGATAATAAAGTGATAAAATAATGGTCATTTTGATCTAGGTGATGGGTATTGTTGGAATTAAAAGAGTTGTATTCACCCTATTTTGCATTTTATTATTCGGTTTTATGCAAAATGTGTTTATAGTCGACAACTATGTTTTATATAAAAACAAAGATGTCACTTGGCACTACTGCTTGGTAGGCCAAGTGACTTGATAAATAGAAGGTAACGTTCTTTTGAATTGTTAGATTAATCTCTGAATGCATTCGTTTTTTTGCAGTGCTAAAATTATCGATAAAACATTACTACCCAACGTCAACTATTCAGTTTAGTGTTACATCAACGATGGCGTTAGCAATTTCAGGAACCACCCATTCATAATTATTTCTGTTAATTATACCAAAATTGTCTGTAGAACCATTATCCCACCAAATAGGACATATGCCCCTGCTTATACATCCATTGGCAAAGTAATTAGCATGCCGTACTCTATCTTCTAGGTTATTGTGATTTAAACTGCCCCATTCTCCCATCACTACAGCTATTCCGTTTGCAATAAACTTTTGATGCACTCGGTCTAATTCCATATCCATAGATTGCTTTTCTGTTTCCGTTCCCCATTCAGTAACAAAGTCATTAGGAGCAAGTGCAAATTTATAAGGAAAATAATTATGCACCGAAACAATAAGATTTGAAGAAGATGGTAACTCCAAACCATCTATGGCTACTTGAGCTGAAGATGCAGCATAAGGTGATATTAAAATGTAACGTTGAGCATTATTGCCTCCTGTTGACCTAATCGCATCAACGTTAACCTGGTGGTATTGATTTATACAATCTCTACTTTCTGCTGTTCCCCCAGTCCATTCTTTATCAGAACCTATTAATCGGGGTTCATTTAAACTCTCAAATATAAGATGTTCATCATAATCTTTAAAACGTGTTGCTATTTGAGTCCAAACCTTGCTTAGCTGATCTTTAACAGCAGCAACATGATCATAAGATGGAATGATCCATTCTTCATCGTGATGAATATTTATAATTACATACATGTTGTTCTCCAAACCATAATTTGCCACTTCTTCAACCCTGTCAAACCATTCAGATTCTATTAAGTAATCAGGAGCGTTTCCCATATGATATTGCCAGGTGACAGGAACTCGTATCGTTTTAAATCCTTTGTTGCGTACAGCATCAATCAGCTCTTTGGTTGCTTTCGGATTTCCCCAGGCTGTCTCGTCGTTATTTTTTGTATCCAGTGTATTTCCTAAATTCCATCCAACTCCCATATTGGCAACAAACAGCATTGCATTTTCATCAATCAGCGGAGCATCTTTGGTCCTGAATGATATCTCAATAGATTCCTCCAAAGGAACATTAAACGTATTAACAACAGCTCCTTTCGGAATGATTATGGAATAATCTGAGCCATATTCCAGATCGATAGTGAAGATTAATTTTGTGAAGTCAGACACTACTGAGGCTGGCTTATTATTTATTGTAATACCGTGACTAGGAGCAAGGGAAATAACTTCATCAAAAATAATTCTAATTTCAGATGAAGGATCTACATCTACAGCATTATTTTCAGGGATACTTGATTTGAAAATTGGAGCATCATGTTCAACGCTGTCTGATTTTGAGCATGATACACATATGAAAGTTATCAATGCAATAATGATAGTATTTTTTATGCTATTCATTTTTTTTATATTAAATTACTTAAGTGTTTTAAATGTCAACCACTTTAATATCTAACAAATTAACATAGCCAAGCCCTGAAAAAAGTTATACTCTTTGCTTACACCCTGTTAATTAAATTTGCTTAACAAATATAATACGCAAATTAAAGATACCTAAAATCGAGAAGAGCTTTTTATAATATTGAATAATTTAAATGAAATTACAAGCAAACCAGATAGTGTAATAAGGGTATCTCTAGAAACTACTTGTTGATGCAATATATTGTTTGTTAATAATATAATGGTTATTTATAGTCGAAAAATAGTAATTTTATAGTATATATTATATCAATGATGAAAAACATTAACCCACTTGGACTATTTGACGATCATTTTTTGATGGAAAAATTAACAAAATTAGGTGACCCACTTCAAAAATTGAACGAATTTATTGATTGGAATATTTTCAAAGCCCCATTTTTACCAGCACAAGACACTTGTACATATCGATCAAAAGGATGACGCCACCGTTTTAAGTGTTATATAAGATTTCTTTGGTATAATTCATATGTTATACCCATTGGTAATTAGCTCTGTAAATATAGAAATTATGGAAGATTTAGAAACAAAAAAATGAATGAATACTCTTAAAGGATACTCTCTCAATACTTTTCTTTAATTCTGTTTTATCTTCCTCATCAATAACTAAGCATCTATATGAACTAATTCATGAAGTTCGTTATTCGATAAGTCACCAATCCATTTTTCGCCAGTCCCTACAGTTAAATCAGCCAAATGCTTTTTATCCTGTAACATCTGATTAATTTTTTCTTCAAAAGTCCCTTTGGAAATTAAACGATGTACTATTACATTCTTTTTTTGACCTATTCGGAAAGCTCTATCTGTAGCTTGAGCTTCAACAGCAGGATTCCACCATAAATCGTAATGAATAACATGATTAGCTGCTGTTAAGTTTAATCCAGTACCTCCTGCTTTTATTGAAAGAATGAAGATTTTCTTATGGCTCTTATTCTGGAATTCTTCAACCATTTCATCTCTTTGGTTACGAGCAACTCCACCGTGCAAAAATAATGGCTTGGTATTAAACGAATCTTCCAGAATACGAGAAAGTATCTGTCCCATCTCTTTGTATTGTGTGAAAATCAATACTTTTTCATCATTCTCATATATTGAACGAAGCAGTTCCAACAACATTTCTGTTTTTCCTGATAATTCAACCCTGTTATCCTCTTTTTTGAGAAATTGAGATGGATGATTACATATCTGCTTCAAGGCAGTCATCATTTTTAGCACTAAGCCTTTTCTTTCTATTGAATTTACCTCTGTATTATTTAGCGATTCAAGCATAGAATTAACTACATTCTGATAAAGTGCAGTTTGTTCTTTAGCCAACTGAATAAAACAGTCATGCTCAATTTTTTCAGGTAAATCATTTATGATTGACTTATCAGTCTTTAAACGCCTAAGAATAAAGGGGGCGGTTATTTTTTTGAATAGTTCAAGTTGCTGTTCACTGTTGTCATTTTCAATTGGAGAGGCAAAAGCTTTCTTGAAATACTTAGCTGATCCAAGGTAGCCTTTATTTACAAAATCGAATAGACTCCAGTATTCACTCAATCTGTTTTCGACCGGAGTACCACTCATTGCAATCTTTACCTCGGCTTTCAGTTTTTTTACTGCTTTTGTCTGCTCAGTTCCTGCGTTTTTAATATTTTGAGCTTCGTCAATAGCCAACACTTCCCACTTAACCTTTTGAAATTTAGATGCATCACTTCGTAACATCCCATAGGAAGTAATTACCATATCACAATCAGTCGTTTTAAACTCACGTTTTGCTCCATGATAGATATGTGGCAATAACTCAGGAGCAAACCTTTCAATCTCTTTCTGCCAGTTGGTAATCAAGGTTGTAGGAACAACAATTAGAGCCTTTTTCTTATCTAAACGGCCTTCTTGTTTAAATTGCAGTAACAAACTAATCACTTGCAGTGTTTTACCAAGCCCCATGTCATCGGCAATAATGCTGCCAAATCCTACTTTACTATTGTTATACAACCACTGATATCCACGCTTTTGATAAGGGCGCAATGTTGCTTTTAGATTCTTAGGAATTAATTTTTGTTCACTCTGCAATAATTCATTTATAACCTTCCGGGCAGCTGGAGAAAGGGTGATTTTTGCTTCCTGGTATTCCTCCGATAGAGCAGATTGAAGTAAGTCTACCCGAGACAGTTCTTTGTTTTCATCTAAGTTATTCAGTAATGTTTGAATCTCTTTTTGGTCAATCAACACATATTCTCCTTTGATATTAACCACTCCAGATACGTTCTTTACCAATTTCTTAAATTCGCTAATCGGAATGGTTTTATCTCCTATAGCTATCTGCCATTCAAATTGAAGCATTTCATCAAGATTCAAGTAACTCTTGCCTGTAGAATCGGATTGCTTACTGTCTAATTTTAATGAAGCTTTAGGGCGAGCAAGGCTTTTTAGTGAATTAGGTAATAAAATGCGGATACCCAACAATTTAACTAATGGTAAGATTTTCAACAACACTTCTGCAAAACTATCTGCGTCAAATATTAATTGTTCTGCGCCTGAGGTAGAAATTAGTGGTTTTATAGCAGGAAAATCTCTCGACAAGCTTGCCAGTGATTGAAACAATGAAGCTTTGAACTTATTGTATGCTTTATCTTCAATAAAATCCTGAAGCATTAAAGGTTCTAGCATGGAGTCTTTACGGTTTTCAACCCACAATTGTAGGTCAAAAGTATTCTCTTCTTCATTATCATCTATTTTTATCAGTGGCACATAAATTTTATCGCTTAGGTAAAACCGTTGAAGGTATTGATGTATTGCTTCGGGTATTTGATTTTCGTTTAGTTGTGTAAATGTTTGACTATGGTTATTGAAGAATAATTGTTCGATTTTCGATTCAGTATCTTGATATGACCAATTTGAATCAGGTGCTACTGCCTTTATAAAGTGCGCTAAGAAAAGTGAGACAAGTGTTCTGGTCTGCTCACGAGTGGATAAATATCTTCTCTTCCTTGCATTGATCTGTATTTGTACCAATTCTAGTGATACATCTTTACATAACGTATCAAATAAATCATCTACTTCCTCATTAATAACTGCCGGAATCCATCGAATTACATTCTGTTTTTTCTTCAATTCAAGTAGTTGAGGAACAAAAGCTCCACATTCAGCCAGTTTTAGACTTAAATGATAGGCTCTGTATAAAACCTTTAAGTCGATAGAGAGACGCTGCTCATATTTTTTGGGTAAACGGGTCAAAAAGTTAATCAATGAATCAAAACCATCATCAGATGCTTCAAAAGTCAAATCTCCTTTGTCGGAATGCAATATGACTTTATGAAAAGAGGTGTCGTCATTAATAAATAACTCCACCTTTTCCATACTTTCAAAAACTTTGGGCTCGAATTCTACAACATCCAGATTCAACAATGCTTTAGAATGACGACCTACAGCCTTGTAGTTTTTGCGTAATATGGGAACAAATGGTTTGTCGTTAAAAACAGTTTTTGTCTCTAATAGTGATAACAAATTATCGGTTTGCGGTGTCACTTTGGAGAGGTCAAAATGATTATCGTTAACATTATTATCATCAAGCACTGCAAGAGGTTTATCAAGGAAAAATTGTTCAAAACTTGAGATCTTCATTTCCTCATTAAGTGACATTCCTACTCTTGTCAGCTCTTTTAGAATATCCAGACCATGTAATTGAAAAACTAAAAATGGGTTACGGTCAATTTCTGCTGAAAGCATATATATTACTGAGGCCAAATGTTTACAAGGTACTGCCCAGTCGGGACAGGAACAAGCCATGTCAAAATCAGACCATGTATTCGGGAATACCGCTATTTTATGCTTTTGTGCAATTTCATTCAGCTCATGTGGTAATTCACGATTTAGTAAATGAGAAAGAACCAAAGGATCATCAGTTATTGCTTTTACCAGCTTTGTTTTTTCTGCTTTTGTAAATATTGGAAGAATAATCTCAACTTTATAAGGAGTTCGCCGACTTCCTTTAACCTTAGCATCAATTCTATTGTTTGCAGTATTAATTTCCTTTACATAACCATTACGTGCATAGCTTCTGCCACGAGGTAACCTATTAGAATAGTCAATATCTGTTAATGCTTGTAAAAAGTGTTCTCCCCACCATGTTTTACCAAATTGCTGTGCCATAATGTTATATAATTTGAGCTGTATTGTTTTTGTTAGTGTTATTTTTGAATAATCGTTTTCAACATTGTTTTTCTAGAGCGGTTATCAATATTTCGAACCGCTATTCCAAGAGCTTTTCTGGTGCCTACAAATATTGCCATCTTTTTTGCACGTGTTAATGCGGTATATATAAGGTTTTGATACAGCATATTAAAATGCTGCAAAACTACTGGTATAATAACCACATCAAATTCGCTTCCTTGAGATTTGTGAATGGTAATAGCATAGGCTAAGTCAAGGTCAATAATATCTTGTTTCTCATAATGAACGTTTCTTGTTGTTTGCCCTGAACCATAAGCTATTTCTAGTGTCATGTTTAGATTATCAATGGATGATATATGCCCAATATCACCATTGAAAACTTCAAGGGTGTAGTTGTTTCTGCGCTGAATTACACGATCACCTATGCGAAATACACGTTCACCAATCTGCAAGTTAGCTTTGTTTTCATCATGAGGATTATAAGTGCTTTGTACCAATTGGTTCAAGTTACGAGCACCCATACTACCAACTGACATAGGTGTTAATATCTGGACTTCCATATTTGCCCCAAGGCGTTCTTTTATTGTTTTGGAGTAAAGCCTAACAACCATTTCAGAAGCCACGAAGCCATAATTTAAGCTAGACCAGGGATGAATACTTTTGATGATGTTTTTTAGAGCTGAAGCATGATTTTCAGATTTTAGCAGCAACTGGATATCGGCATGTATATAGTTATTTGGAACATTGAAAATATACGAACGGACTCCACGTTTTCTAATTTCTTCAATTTCGGTTTCAGAGGTGTTTTTTATATAAATGTCATCTTTCTGAATCACCGATTTATAGTTGTCATCTACATCGTCAGGTGTTTTTTCTCTCACAAAGGCTACACCTTCATTCTGAATTACATATTTCATCGACTGCGTTATCTTCTTGATAAAAAGTATTTGTTCCTTAGTAGCTTCTTCCGAATCAATAAACAGACAATCAATTTTCTTATCCCAGATATTTGGAGTGTTAATAGGCGATTCTATTTTTGGTATTTGTCGTTTAATTATTTGATGTGCGAACTTTATTATCTGGCTTTCATGTGCTTGCCTGAATACTTTCTTTAGGTTAAAGCACGGTACTTTAGAACTTTCAATTAAATCTTTGAGTACATTCCCGGCACCTACAGAGGGTAATTGATTGGGGTCGCCAATAAGCAGTACTTGTGCTGTTAGAGGAATGGCTTTTAACAAGGATACCGATATAGAAATATCCAACATGGAGCATTCGTCAATAATAACAAAGTCAGTCTCTAAGGGTTCTTCTGCATTTTTTTTAAATTGACCTGTATGTGGTTGCCACACCAATAAGCGATGAATTGTTTGCGCATCAATACCAATAACTTCGCTCATTCGTTGAGCAGCTCTTCCTGTTGGTGCAGCAAGTATCACACGTTTTTTCATGGCTATCAGGAGCTTTACTAATGCCTTTGTTGTGGTTGTTTTACCACAGCCTGGACCTCCGGTTAATATAGAGAATGACTGTTGACAGGCTCCTAATACTGACTCAAATTGTTCATCACTTAAAGGAAACTCTTGCTTTTGATTAAAAAGGTTCAGCCATTTTTCAACTCTCGCAACATCTACACTTACTGTTTTTGATAAAAATGATTTTACAATATCAGCAGTATGTAACTCATCGTAATAAAGTGATTTTGAGTAATAACATTTGATGTTATCCTTATTTTCTGTTTTCAACCTGACCTTCAAATCATTTTCCTGTTCCATAGTTTGTATTTCACTTACCAACAGGTCTGAATAATTTGCTTCCAATAAGATTTCAACGTCTTTCTGAATATGTTCTAACTCCAAATAACAATGCCCTTGTTCTCTACTTGCTGCTAACACATGACTAATAGCAGCTTTCATCCGTTTGGGACTATCCTTTTCAATGCCCATGCTCAAGGCAATTTTATCAGCAGAAAAGAATCCAATACCATAAATGTCTTTTGATAGTTGATAAGGATTGTCCTGTAGGATCTTAATCGCATCGTTGCCATAAGTCTTAAATATTTTAACTGCAAACAATGTGCTCACGCCATATTCTTGTAGAAATAACATGACATTTCTTATTTCTCGATGCTCAATCCATGATGACTTAATTTGATCGAGCTTTGCTTGAGCAATTCCTGTTACTTCGGTAAGGCGTTCAATATCATCTTCAAAAACATCTAAGGTTTCTTTCCCGAAGTACTTTACAATACGCTTTGCTATTTTAGGGCCGACTCCATAAATTAATCCTGAACCAATATATTTTTCTAAAGCAGATGCACTGGCAGGTTTTCGTTCAAAAGTATTAATTGATTTAAATTGCTCTCCATATTTGTGGTGCTGCGTCCATTCTCCTTCAAATTCCATAGTAGCCCCAGCAAACACATTTGCTTGATGCACGGTTACTGTTTTTAACTCATGAGGCCTGTCAATAGGACTTACCTTTAGCACAGTCCAACCGTTTTCTTTATTGTGATACGTTACTCTTTGTATGATTCCGATGAGTTTCTCCATATTGAAATATTGGCTTAACCTTGTTTAAAGAACCCATTATTCAGGTCTGTACTTTTCTTTCATTCTGTCCCAAAATCCATTGCTCCCATCCATCGCTACAGTAGGTTGCCACTCAGCATAAAAATTCTTAAAGACGGCATCAACCATCTTGCCTCCAAATTCTTTTTTAGGAGAATTAATATCAAAGAAATGGATTGTTTGGTACTCCGTACTGTAAATAACTTGAACGCCAATTGTTGTTTTATCGTTTGAATCAGTAAGTGAAACTTTTGATCGTTTGGCATAGTTTTCACTTGAGGCTGCTAATGTCTCATCGTAGATTCTCATATATTTTATAAAACCTAAATTGGATAATCTTACTGCCATATTTACCATTTCGGAAGGTAGTTTTTTTACTCTTGCAATTACCCATATCAGTATTCCATTATTATTAAATGGAGCAAACATTTTCTCAAACTCTTTTTGTTTCACCCAATTAATTATTACTCAAAACACTTTTTATATTTCTTACCACTTCCACAAGGGCAGGGTTCATTTCAGCCAGTCTTTTTATGGAATTCAACTTTATTTTGGTTGTTTGGAAGGAATTTTATCAGGGGAATAGGATTAGCATCCGTATCTAAAGAAAGATGACTTTTATGCTTGGGAACAGCATCTATATTTACAATTCCCATAACATTATATTGTACGTTAGTATTTCCTTTTATGCTAGTTTGTGCTACAAATTCTAATTTTACAGTGTCTAATACTACTACAGGATATCGTTGGCAGAAATGGCTGCCAGTCATGTTTGTCATAAATTCTCCTTCGTCTATATCGGATTTTGCGGTTAACATCACAGTATAGTTATGGTTGATTCGTGGCATGCCCCATTCAGGACAATTAGCTTGTCCAAATTCTTTAAAGTAATACCTTCTCCTTCGAATAGATAAGTCAAACTTATTTTTAAAATCTTCTTTCATTACTTTTGGGTGCTAATGTGCTAATTCCAACTTATTCAACCTTTTGTTAATCAAATAAACACCAACCATACAATTAAGGAGTATGCTTACCGTTTTAAATTAAAAGAAGCATGTCTTTTTCAGACTCATAGAACCGTCTTTGAATATTTTTCCCTTTTCTATTTTTGCCTTCAAGAATAACTTTAGATTGAATATCCTTGTAAAATACAGCTCTAATATCTCTTAAATCTTTTGTATTTAGATTCAAAATGTTGTTTAGCTCTGTATTGATTATTTTATCATCAGTGAATATTTGATCGTTTTAACAATACCTTATTAAAGTTTCAATATTTCTTCTCGCATTAGAAAAGATTAAAAGATAAATTACTTTCACTTTTAAATATATCACAAGGTTGCATCATTCTTGGAGTGGGAATTCTGGTAATGCTACTCCCTCTTCCGATGATGTTGACCCCGCATCTTGGAAAAAGGATCAAAGAACTTAATGGTATGACAATATTACCGTTTTTTTCTTAAATTATCACCTTTTAATTCTATGCGATATGAAGAATGAACTTATTTATCTGAAATTGTATCCACAATCGTCCCTTCATCAATAGCTTCATGCCAGTTTTCTACTGGTATTTGACTGGCTATGACAATTGATTTCTGTCCATGTCGATCTTCGATTATTTACAGGAGATCCATTTTTTGTTGTTGCTCCAGATATGTTAATCCGAAGTCATCGATAATGATTAAATCTGTTTTGGATATTTTTTCAAGAACTAAATGATAGTCTCTTCAATTCTGGCCATCTTAACTTTTAGAAGCATTTTCTACACATTAAAATACATGACTTTTTTGTCTTGTGCACAAGCAAAGTGTCCAATGCCGATGCCATAAAACTCTTACCACAACCGGAAGCTCCTGTGATTAAAACAGACTCGCCGCCCTGCGGGTGGATTAGTTCACCATTTGGATAGGGGTATTCAATATTGTAGCAATCAATATGTAGAACAACTAAGAAATATAGAATTAATATAAGTATGACCGAAGAAAATCATTGTTATGAAAATGCAATTGCAGAAAGGGTAATGGTATACTAAAAGATGAATTTTCCTGAATCAGGCCTTCTTTAGCAAGAAGGCTGCGTGTAATGTAACCTATAATGCAATTAAAATTTATAACGATAAAAGATTTCATTTATCTTTAGGGTACAAAACACCCAATATGGTATTTAAAAATATAGCTTAAAAATAATGTTTAACCAGTAGTCATATTTTGGACAGGCAAATTTCGGGAAGATTTTAAGTAGTTCATAAAACTTTGAGACTAGACGTGGAATAAAAGCAGGTTTCCTTCATTCAAATTTAATAGACAAAAATTATTATGAATGGACTTCAAAAAAGAGACATTTAAGACTTATCATGACGAAAGTATTTTACTTGAGCCAATTGGATTTATAAGATTTGGAGGGCGTAGATTAAGAATTTATGTGAAACATGGCGGAACTTTAATGTATATATTTACTAATACCGACAGAAATTTTTCATATAGTTATTTGAATCTTAGGATAGGATTAAATTACAGATTATGAATTAAATGCTGGATGTATTATTTAGGTTCTAATGTGTTGAATTATACAATGTTTTAGCAATTATTATGTGAGGTTAACTATGCACAACTCAATCTTTTTTGTAAGTCTTATCTATGTTGTTATTAAAACCATGAAGTTGAACTTCTTTTAAGAGGGCAAGTTTCAGACTGTTGAGGAATTTATTTTTAAATTTAAATAAGTAGTACGGCATTGCAGGAAATCAAAAAAGGCTTTAGTTTGTTTGGGTTATAAGCCACCTGTAGTTAAACCTATTACCCCTTTAGCAGAGCGACGAATATCGTCAACTAGTTTAACTGTTTTTTACTGAAATTCATATATAAATTATTTAATTATTAATGCTTCTTTTGTGTATAATACATGCATTTAGTTATCTTAGTCAGCACATTATGCACTGTGGATTTAGTGTAGTGCATATTGTAATAAGTATGGGGTTCAGGGGTTAGCGAGGTTTAGTTCTCGCTTCAACTTTTTGAAACGATGGATAGAAATGCATTCTGAAAACCCAACTATTTCACACTGTCATTGTTACCAAAATATATGTCTCTTACCAAAATATGGAGTCTATAATGCAATCAAAACTAAAAAATAAAACCATAGCAGTACTTCCATTTTCTAATATTAGCGAAAATGTAGATAATGAATATTTTAGTGATGGAATTACTGAAGAAATAATAAATGCTCTTTCTAAAATTGAACAATTAAAAGTTATTTCCCGAACATCTTCATTCTATTTTAAGAACAAAGAGTATACGCTAAAGCAGATTGCAAATCAACTAAATGCTGAAGTCATTCTTGAGGGAAGTGTTCGTATTGCAGGTGATAAAGTGAGAATAACAGCTCAGTTAATTGTGGCTGCAAATGATTTTCATTTTTGGTCGGAATCATGGGACAGAAAGCTGGAAAATATCCTGGAAATTCAGGATGAAATCAGTCTTTTAATTGCGGACAAGCTCAGAGAGGAGCTGGGACACTTGGAAATTAAAGAACATTTAATAGAAAGTAAAACCGTTAACCTGGATGCTTACAATAATTATTTGAAGGCAAGATATCATTTCAATAAGTGGAACCCTGAGGATGTAAAAACTTCTATTGAGATATTTAATCGAGCCATTGAATTTGATCCAGATTATACAGACGCTTATGTCGGACTTGCTGATGCTTACAGCTTTATGGCAACAACACAATTTATGCCCCCCGAAAAAGCATGGAAAAAGACAGTCGAGTACACACATAAAGCATATACATTAAATCCTGAAAATGCTGGTGTACATTATTTATTGGCCAACTTGTCCTTTTTTACTGATTGTAATTTTGCGGATTCACATCAGCATATTTTAAAATCTCTCCAACTAAAGCCAGGTTATCCGGAGGCGCAACAATACATAGCTTTTCTCTACCTTCTTTCCGGCGAAATGGAAAAGGCTCACCATCATTTGCAATTTGCATTAGGTATAGATCCTTTAAATCAGGAAACACTTTTTTATAAAGCTTATTATCATTATCGGATTGGCGAATTTGAAAAAGCAATGACTATTTTTGAGGAATTATTGCAGAAAAATCCCAAAAATATTCCTGCTTTTGTAGTTCATTGCTATTGTATGCTTTTTCAAAAAAAGTATGATGAACTACTGCAGAGAATTGAAAATGTGCCTGAAAAAATATTAATTCCGCATGAGCAATTGGGAATCCGTTGCCTTACTAACATATTAAAAGGGGACAGAATAAATGCTGGTGTTCAATTAAAGAAGTTAGAGAAAGAAGCTGAAAACCCGGTAGCTTTCCAGGCACACTCATACCTGTTTCTGGCTTATGCAAATCTTCGAAAGTTTGATGAGGCTTTTGAGTTATTGGAACGTTCGTTAAAAATGAAATCTTCGGTATTGCTTTTAAGTTATTCCGATCCGCTTGTAAATGGTTTGGTAGACGATAAACGGTATGTACGTTATCACAAAAAAATGTACGGACACCTACCTCTCCCAAAAGTAGTAACGAAAAAAAAGCCCTTACTCAATAAAAAAACCGCAACTGAATTTGCCAGTAAAGTATTGGATTTTGTGGAAACCGAAAAGCCATATTTAAATCCATCTGTTTCCTTGCGTGATTTAGCCAATCAAGTTGAAATTCACCCAAATCAACTTTCATGGTTGTTGAATGAATATGTTGGGAAAAAGTTCAACGAATTTATAAACTATTACCGTTTGGAACATTTTAAAGAACTGGCAAAAAATCCTGAAAACGCACATATTTCCATTATCGGACTTGCTTATGAAAGCGGTTTCAATTCGAAAACCGTTTTTAATACCTTCTTCAAAAAAGAATTAGGAATAACACCAATAGAGTATCTGAAAAGCTTAGATCAAGAAAAAAACAGTTCGCATTTATAAATCCGAATTCATTTTTAGTTTTTCAGAACTTCTTAACCATTGCTTGCGCGTAGATTTGCTTTAGAAAATTTTTTTTTAGAGTAAAAATTATGTAAGCAGATACAATGAAAGCAATTATAGCAGAGGGATACGGCAATCATGATGTATTAAAATTAAAAAATATTGCAATTCCAAAACCAACAGAAAACGAAGTTTTGGTAAAAGTTCATGCATGTTCAGCTACCAGAGCTGATGTTATGATGCTCTCTGGGAAACCCTACATTAGCCGTTTGTTTGTTGGAATCAGAAAGCCAAAATATTCTATTCCGGGAACCGGATTTGCAGGAGAGGTAGTTGAAGTAGGTTCAAGTGTTCTAAAGTTTACTATAGGAGATGCTGTCTTTGGTGAGACTACATTAGGGTTTAGTACAAATGCCGAATATGTAACTGTTCCGGAAGATGGTGTAATTCTTCATAAACCAGAGAATTTATCTTATGCCGATGCAGCTCCATTTTGTGATGGCCACCTGACCTCCATTAATTTTCTTAAAGAAATAGGAAAAATTAGACCCGGACAAAAAGTTCTGATTAACGGAGCTTCAGGAAGTCTGGGAATGGCAGCTGTTCAGCTGGCAAAATATTTTGGAGCTGAAGTAACTGGTGTTTGTAGTACTACAAATGTGAGGCTGGTAAAATGCTTAGGAGCCGACCATACCATCGATTATACAAACAATGATTTTACAAAATCTGAAAATCGTTACGACATAATTTTCGATACCGTTGGAAGGAGTTCATTCGGGAAATCTAAACGCGTATTAACGAATAAAGGAGTTTACATCTCACCGGTACTAAAATCTTCATTACTTCTACAAATGATTCGTACATCCATACTTGGCAGCAGAAAAGCAAAATTTGGCGCATCAGGCTTAAAATCAAAGGACGAACTTCGTGCATTGCTTTTAGAATTGTTGGAGATTTTTAAATCTGGAAAACTTAAAACAGTTATTGATCGTCAGTTTCCTCTTGAGAAGGTAGCTCATGCTCATCAGTATATTGCAACAGGGCATAAAAAAGGAAATGTTGTAATTATTGTTGAATCATAAATACAGGCGACATGAATAAAAAAGAAAAAAAAGCAGGATTAATTGCTGGCATTTCTCTTATTATAATGGCAATAGCAGCAGGGTTTTCATATGGATACGTTTACATTAGCCTGGTGGCAGAAACGCCATTGGAAACCGCTCAAAATTTTGCTAACAATAGTAAAATGTTTTTGGTAGGAATAGCTGGATGGCTTGTAATTATTAGTACAGATTTAATTGTAACCTTCTCACTTTGTACATTTTTTAAATCTACTAATCAAAAAATATCGATGATAACTGCTAGTATACGTTTGATTTACACCGTATTTTTAATCTTGGCAGTGTATCAAATGGTAGCTATTCGTTTCATTGAACAACCAACTGTTTTCGCAAATGATATTACAGAATTATTAGGATTTTTTGAACAAATATGGTCATTTGGGCTTATTTTTTTTGGCCTGCACTTGATTGGTTTAGGTTATTTGTCGATAAAGTCGGTGTATGTCCCCAAATTCATAGGCTACTTACTATACCTTGGAGGTGTCATTTATAGTGTCATCCATATTGTAAAGAAAAGCTCATTATTGGATGTGCAAACGGTTCAAATTTTAGAAAATGAATTAGCCTTACCAATGGCTCTGGGTGAGATGTTATTGGCTGTTTGGCTGATATATATGCATTTGAAAAACGCAAAGCTGGCCATAAATTAAAATTGTATTATCATGAAGAAAACACTCAAAATTATACTAATTATACCACTGGCTTTGCTTTTACTTGTACTAATTGTGCTTTCGGCAAAATATTCTCCGGTATATGTTTATCGATTGCTAACCATGAATGTGGCTGATGTATATGATTATCAAAATTTTGAAAATCGTAAAATTAAAGGATCTGGAAATACATTTGAATTTGAAAAGAACCTGGATGAATCTTATGTAGAATCATTATTTTCCGATAGGGTTCTGCAGTCAAAGTTCAATAGCATTGATGAATGGGCTAAAAAATCCAAAACTACAGCATTGATATTTATCCGAAAGGATACCATTATGTATGAAAAATATTTCAATGGTTTTGCACGAGAATCTTATTTTCACTCACAATCAATGGCCAAATCTTTTATCTCATTTTTGATAGGTGTCGCCATAGATGAAGGACTGATTTCAGGCTTGGACGATTCTATGACTAAATATATACCTGAGTTAAAAGATAGAGATTCCCGATTTGAAAAAATATCCATTCGTAACCTGCTCGAAATGCGCTCTGGTTTGAAATATTATGAAGGTTATCTTCCAGGAACTCATATACATCTGCCTTGGCACGACGAAGCTGTTGGATATTATCATCCAAAGGTCAGAAAATTATTACTGGAAAAAGTTGACATTGCACAAGAACCCGGTAAAACATTTCAGTACTGCAATTATAACACAAGTTATTTGGGATTAATTATTGAACGAGTCACTGGCAACACTGTTTCGGAATATCTACAGGATAAACTTTGGACTAAAATGATGAAATACAGTGCACTTTTCTCTATCGACAGTAAAGAATCCGGATTTGAATACATGCCTAGTCGTTTGATTGCAAGAGCTATAGACTACGCTCGTTTTGGGCGTTTATACCTTAAAAATGGTAACTGGAATGGTGAGCAAATTATATCACATAACTGGGTAAATAAATCAACAAAGGAAAATGCCAGTATTCCTCGTGATATTTATCCTGTGTGGTTGGGTGGTGAAAATTGCAATCACACCTATTACAGTTATCAGTGGTGGGGACATACAGAATGCGATTCAACTTTTCAGTTTTTTGCCAATGGAAACCTCGGACAAGCTATTTATGTGATTCCTGATAAAGAAATCATTATTGTACATTGTGGAAACTCAAACGAACTATTCAGCGCCTATGATTTGTGGCATGTAGCAGATTGTATAATATTTAATGATTTTCATGAGAAAGTCAACCAGAAAGGAGTAACCGAAGCAATTAGTGAGTACTATGAAGTAAGGAATGACTCTACTCAATTATTAAGTCAGCGCTTCTTAATGGATAAAGGATATGCCTATCTGAACGGAGGAAAAATAGACGATGCAAAGAAATTATTCGAGCTGAATATCAAAATGCATCCCGATTCCTGGAATGTGTATAACAATCTGGCTGAAGCATTTTCTAAAGCCGGAGAGGTAGATTCAGCAATTGTGTATTACAAAAAGTCTTTACAACTCAAGCCAGAAAATAATTGGGCAACAGAGAAACTTAAAGTATTAGATTAATTATAGTTATAAATTTTAAAATCAATTAATTATGAATAAAATAATCACATTTTGTTTAATTTTTGTCCTTTTCCAGACAAGCTACGGACAAGATCATATTAATAAAGGAGACAGTCTAAAGAATATAGGGCTTATTATGCCTGCATTAATGGAATACGGAGGAGCAATGATGCAAAATCCTTCTGCTGAAATATCATATAAATTAGCTTCAACATCCGCACTTTTGTGGACTTCTCATATGAGAGATACTGCTTTCTATTTTCTAAACTATTCACTTCAATATGATTCAACATTGGAAGCGCTATATAATCCTGAGTTCTTAAGTTTAATTGATGACCCAAGGTGGGAGAAGATTAACGATGCTCAAATTAAAAAATATGAAGCTAAAAAAGGTCCTATAAGAAATGAAGCATTTGCAAGGGCACTTTTCCGAATGATTATTAAAGATCAGGGATTGATGTTTGCTGGAAATATCGAAAGAAGAAAATATATGCAAAATGGCGGTTATTTTAGCACACCTGCAATTTTCCCTGTTCTGGCAATGGAAGAAAAAAATAAGGAAGAAAATGAGGATATGTTGCTGAATCTTCTTGATAAATATGGATGGCCGACTGCATCAGAGGTTACTGAATATGCAGCTGCCGGGGCTGCTTTGATTATCAACCATTCCTCTTATGGAGTTCGTAAAAAATATTTCCCAATGCTTGAAGAAGCCTTTAAAAAGGGTGAGGCACAACCTTTGCGGTACGCTAAAATGCGGGATAGGTTGTTGGTGGAAGAAGGAAAAGAGCAAATCTATGGAACCCAACTAAAATTTGAAGAAAATACACGTGTGCCTCAGCCAATTGAAGATATTCAAAATGTAGATAAGCGAAGAGCGGAAATTGGACTTGAGCCTTTAAGTGTATACCTGAAAGAAAGATTTGATATCGATTGGCAGCTGACTCAGGAAAAATAGGAGTAGTATAAGAAACCCGACAATTACATTGTATAGTTTTAATTAAGAATAATAATGAAAATTAATAAAGAGAAATTTTTACGTGAGTTTATTTTAGAAGTCTGGAATATGCAAAGCTTTAACAAAGTCGAAAAGGTCTGTCCACAACGAATATCCCATTCATGTTGACTATGCTAATCCATGGGAAGGAAAAACACTCAATCATACTGAATTTAAAGAACGACTGAAATATTCATTTGATAGTTATGCTGAATTACTAATGATAAATGGTGATTTAGAAGCTTCCGTTAAGAACTATCAAAAAGCGGTTGATATTGCCATTGGAAATGAAGATAGGGATCTCGAATTATTTCAGAAAGATTTAGAAATAGTAAAACAGAAGTTGAAACATAAATAATATTCAAAACAAAACAATTAAGCTTTCTAAAATTTTAATAATGAATTTCAAACAAACATCAATTTTGCTGATATTATTGTTAACCAGTAGCTTTTTCATTTCTTGTACACAAAATGATCCGATTGCAGATGAGGATACCTGTGTTGGAGATAATTATACTATAACTCTTGGCAGATACATTAAGAAAATGAACCGGACTCCAGTGGATAATCAATCTGCAGTTCGTACCTCTGAATTCACATACAATGAATTCAATCTTTTGGCAACGGAAAGAGAATTTACATCTGCATATGATGAAGAGTACATTTTCGAATATCAATGCAATAATAATGTAAGTGAAATGTATAGAGATTTCTATACCTATAATTCAGCCGGAGAAATAATTTCTTTTGAAGCCGAGGGCGGTTCTCATTCTTATGTTTTAACGCACAATGGACAAACCATTTTGGCAAAAGGAAAATTTATGTCTGCCAATCAAGAAATTACTTTAGAGCTCAATGCGGCAAATTTGATTAGCAAACTATCTAGAGTCGATTCTTATTCTACCTTCGATTATGACTCGGACGGCAATTTAACCAATGCTAAAGACTATGATTCAAATGATTCATTATTGAATGAATATGAGATAAAATATGATCAAAATCCAAATCCTTTCTATGGTCAATTAAAATCAGCTTACCTTGTCCGTTTTATAGACTTTTTTAGTGATTCGGCAGCTCTAGGAATGAGTAACCTAAGTGCTTCTGGTGATGATTTTAGGTTTCCATATCTAAAAAACAATATTATTAGTATAGAGGAAAAAACAAGTCCTGCACCCTATAAATTTCTTCTTGAGAATGTATTTACATATGATACTCTAAATTATCCGATTAAAATTAAAGCCATTGCGAATGGCGCATACAATAGTGATACAGAATACAAATACTATTAGAACTAAATATTACATGGAAATAAGTGGTAGCGATTACTATAAGCAAAGAATTGAAGAACTTAAAGTGAAAAAGAATAAATGAGGCTAACATTTTCACTGAAAAGCAAATGCATTAATACTAGCAGAACAATTAGTATTGAAAAACAAGGATGCCTCATTTGTAAGGGATTATTCAGAAGCATTAGATAAAATAAATAACATCTCTAAAATGAAAGTAAAAGTTTATCTGGAAACTGAAAGAACAGTTATGCGAAACTTGACAGTTGACGATGCAGAAGACTTTTATTCCCTGAATCTTGATCAAGATGTATTGAAATATACGGGAGACGAACCTTTTGAAACTTTAGAAGATGCAAAAACTTTTTTGAGCGACTATGACCAATATGAGAAATATGGAGTTGGACGACTTGCAGTAATCGAGAAAGCGACTTCAAAATTTATTGGTTGGTGCGGACTCAAATATAATCCCAATGAAGATATATATGATTTGGGATTTAGATTTTTCAAACAATATTGGAACCGGGGTTTTGCAACCGAAACAGCAAAAAAATGCATTGACTTTGGTTTCAATAATCTAAAACTGAATATGATTGTAGGAAGGGCTATGAAAGAAAATATTGCATCAATCAAAGTTCTTGAAAAAATAGGAATGAATTTTAAAGAAAATTTTGACTTTGACGGATACGAAGGAGTTATTTATGAGCTTAGAAAATAAGAAACAAGAAACCCGGACCGCTAACACCAATGAAAATTTCTATGACAGTTTCGTATTTTTTCCATCAAAAAATAAAATAAGACTTTTGGGTTCGTAATTATAATCCCGAACATTTATGCGAAATATGGTTCTTACTTTTGCTTCAACAAAAATTAAATTGTTAAAGGAATCAAAACCTGAATTAGTACCCTGTGCTAATTCGGGAATTAGCGTATGATAATTACATTATATGAAAAATTTACTGATATTATTGATCTTAGTAAACCTTAGTATAACGCTTAAAGGTCAGTCAATAAAATTTGAAAAAGCAGCGTTCTCCGACACAGTATCTTTGACAAAGGCTATGCAAAATCTGGCAACAGATTATTTAAAGCAAAGTAAAATCAGAGGCCTGAAAATCGAATCAAACGACCTTTTCTTAATAGAAATTCTGGCGGGTCAGTATGAGCGCGCTATCCAAACTATTCAATCGACCAGAAAAGATGTTTCCGTTCAAAACGGTCACCCCGACAAGCTTCCTTATGAGCTATTTGCTATGGCAAAAATTGAGGAGTCAGCGAAGCAAATCCCTTTTGAAACCACTTACCGAAAGGTATTGTCTGATTATTTGCAGAACTGTAGTGATCAGCAGGTCTCTTCGGTCAATATTGTATTGACAACTTATGATCAGGTTGCTCAATTTACGAATCGATTTAAGGAAAACTATGACAAAGCTTCAGCACCAGGGATCACTCAGGAGGAAGCTTTAACGCTGTTGCGATCCTATTTCCTTTACCAGGTTTTTCGTCATACCGAGCCTATTGTCTTCGGGGAGATAAAAAGGGAACAAAAAAGAAGATATCATATCGAACAAAAAGTGATCGTTTCCCCCATAGATAGCGCTGAAATTTCGCTTACAGTGGTTCGCAAAAGAGGAACCGGCCCACTTCCTGCCATCCTGACTTTTACCATTTATGCGGATTCATCCAATATTAATCAAGCCATATTACCGGCATCCAAAGGTTATGTAGGAGTTTTAGCTACTTCCAGAGGTAAGGGTCTGAGTAATGACGCTATTGAACCTTACAAGCATGAACACAATGATGTGTATGCAGCGATTGACTGGATTAGTAAACAGCCCTGGAATAATAGGAAAGTTGGAATGTTCGGAGGTAGTTACAATGGTTTTGCTCAGTGGGCATCGATGAAAGATAGCGTACATCCGGCATTAAAAACAATTGTGCCTTGTGTTTCGGCTGCTCCGGGAATTGATGTACCGATGGAGAATAATATCTTCTACAACTTTTCCTATAAGTGGATCTCCTATGTCACAGAAAACAACTATTTGTACAATACCGATTATCAAAGGTGGAATAATCTTCAAAACACATGGTTTAAATCTGGTGCACCTTATAACAAAATGGATTCCATTGATGGAACACCCAATCCTTTATTTCACGAGTGGATCAGCCACCCCAGCTATGACAGTTACTGGCAAAGCATGATTCCCTATAAAGATGAATTTGCGCATATTGATATCCCAATTCTAAGTATCACTGGTTATTATGACGACGGGCAACGGGGCGCTATGTATTACTATAATCAGCACTTAAAATACAATCCCCATTCGGAGCATTATTTATTAATTGGCCCTTATGACCATTGGGGGGCACAAACAACGCCCGGTGCTAATCTGCGCGGTTATCAGCTGGATAAAGCAGCCCAGATGGACATTCAGAATCAACTGATTTTCGACTGGTTCGATTACATTCTCAAAGGAAAAGAAAAGCCTGAAATTCTGAAAGACAAAGTAAACTTTCAGGTTATGGGTACGAATAAATGGATGCATCAGCCGTCAGTTTCAGCTATGAGTAATGAAACCTGTACTTTTTATTTGGGTAATCAGATATCAAACTGTCATTATACTTTACTTAGCGAAAAACCCAAAAAAGGATATCTACAACTTGAGGTTGATATAGCTGACAGAACAAAAACGAACAATGCGGACTATTATCCCTGGCCCATTATAAAGGATAGTATAAATTTAAATGATGGTCTTGTTTTTATCAGTGAGTCGTTCCAAAAGGAAAAAATCATGAATGGTTCTTTTGCAGGAGCATTAACAATAGTCAGTAATAAAAAAGATTTTGATTACTCGGTAACGCTATATGAGTTAACTCCGGAAGGGAAGTATTTTCACTTGAGTTATTATATCGGAAGGGCCGGTTATGCCAAAAGCAGGGAAGTAAGGGAGCTACTTACGCCCAATAACGAAATCACCATTACTTTTGACAACACCCGAATCATCAGTAAAAAAATATCAAAAGGAAGTCGGCTTATAGTAATTGTTAACGGGAATAAAAATCCAAATGCTCAAATTAATTATGGAACAGGCAAGGATGTCAGTACTGAATCGATTGAAGATGCCAAGGAACCCTTGTTGTTAAAGATTAGTTCCAACAGCAAAATAAACATTCCGGTATGGAATGAAGATTAAATCCGACAAGTTGTGTATAATCATAAATTACAACGGATTTAAATATTGATTAACTATAAAAATTACCACAATGATTAAAAAAAGAATATTTCAATTAACAGCTATATTAATACTGCTTTCTGGTTGTTCAACTTCAACAACTAACAAACCCACTTTAATTGATTATCAGATTGGAGAAAAGTGGGTTTGGAATTGGAAACGCATCGTAGAAGGAGAGATTCGTGCGCAAGGAGAAGATATCCAGGAGGTAGTAGACTATCATGGAGAATTAAGCTTCTGGAATGGTGTTGATACCGTTCTGATTTCGAAAACTTTAGACCAAAAACAGAGCAGCACACCCTTTCGTGACTGGCCCTTATTTGTAGGGAAAAAATGGAAATACGAATCAGAATGGGAAAACAATGAAGGCACCAAAGGAAAAACGAGTCAGGATGTTGAAGTTGTTTCATATGAAGAATTAAATGTTGAAGCAGGAAATTTCATGGCTTACAAAATAGAATACAAGGGAATGGTGACTAATTCAAGAGGTTATAAAGGGGAGATGTCGGATACGTGGTGGTATTCCCCGGAATTAAAAACATATATAAAGCATGTAAATAATGATGGTTATGGTATTTATACCAATGAATTAATTCATTACTCAAAAGCCCGTTAGAAAAAACTATGCACAATTTAAACCCTTTTTAATTATGAATAAACTGAATTCAATTTACCTACAAATATGGTTAACCTTTATTTCAATAAATGCTTTTACTCAAAACAAATTGGCTAACACAGACATACTGAAACCTCTTACAACCGAAAGTGAAATTATTATTGACGGAAAATTAAATGAAACTATTTGGCAAAAAACAATATTCACAAATGAATTATATGATGAAAATGGTAAATATGACAATACAGAAGCTCTATTTACTTATGATGCAGATAATCTGTACGTTGCTTTCAGGTGTCACATAAACGACACTTCTAAACTAAACAAAGAACCTTTGGATAAGGACAACGAACTAATGTTAACCAATGACTGGATTGCATTTTGTGTTGATACTTATGATGATGGAATCAATGCATATGCATTTCTTGTAGATGCTGCCGGCAATGAATTGGATGGTGCTTTAAATCCGCCAACAAGGGATTTGTCATTTTCTTTTTCCTCAAAATGGACTTCTGCAGTAGAAGTAAATCAAGATGCATATACTGTAGAAATGAAAATTCCACTTGAGAAATTACCCATAAAGTGGAACCAGAACAGTGTGAAAATGGCCATACAAATTATCAGGAACGATAAACAAAACAAGAGAATGGTTCAATGGCCGCCAACCAAAAATATTAGAAAGTATCAAGCCATAGTTCTACATGAAATAAACCAAACGCATCCTCAAAATTTGTCAGGAGTAAATATTTCAGACAGGTTAACTTATAAAAAATCAAAAATTGATGTTACCACCTTGTTGGGAAGATGCCAGGGCGGGGATGCCTCAGTAATGGACTATTTAATATTCAAGAAGAGGGATATTAGTGGGGTTGAACATCTGCGGATGCTACATTACAACATGCAAACAGAAAGGGTTAAGAGACTATTTGAAAATACCTCGTATTTCAAAAAATTAAATACAAATATAAACTTCGAAACCATGTTAGAAAGATCCCAGACTACAGCATTTATGGTATTGCGAAATGATACCATTATTTACGAAGACTATTTTAATGGTTTTAATAAAGATTCCATATTCACATCATTTTCGGTGGCCAAATCGTTTGTTAGTACATTGGTAGGATTGGCTATTTCAGATGGATATATAAAAAGCGAAGAGGATAAAATAACTGAATATCTGCCTGAGTTGATGAAAAAAGATACCCTTTTTTCAAAAATCACCATAAAAGATTTATTAAGTATGAGTTCAGGACTTGCTTATTCACATAATGGTTTTCCTTCAGATGATGAGTTTACCTATGTAGCTCCTGATTTAAGAAAATCCACTCTTGATCATGTCCGCATCTCGGAGCAACCAGGAAAACATTGGCTTTACAATAACTATAACCCTTTATTGCTGGGTATGATATTGGAACGAACTACTGGCAAGGCAGTTGCTAAATATGCAGAAGAAAAATTATGGAAAAAAATGGGAGGAAGTAATGCTAGTTGGAGCCTTGACGAACATGGTTTTGAGAAAATGGAAAGTGGAATAAACTGCAATGCTTATGATTATGCACGATTTGGGTTGCTTTTGCTTAATAAGGGAAAATATAATGGTATACAAGTAATACCTGAAAGCTGGGTGCAAAAAGCAACACAACCACAAGAAAAACCAAAGGGATATTACGATTATCTTTTAGAAAATAATACATATTACAACTATCTCTGGTGGGGAAAATTTCGTGAGGGACAGGAAAATGCCAATGATTTTTTTGGCATGGGAAACAAGGGTGAATATGTTTATATCTGTCCACAAAAGAAGCTTATTATAATAAGACTGGGATTTGAATATGGTTTTACTCCCGGATCAATGTCGTGGCCAGATATGTTTTATGAATTTGCTACACATATTTAGATAAACTCGCTTTATGCCTTAGAATAATCAAAATGAGGCCTGAGCTTTTCAAGTTTTGCAAAAATACCATTAAACCAAGGTCTTCTTTTAGCATTCAAAGCAATCTTTAATACCTTTTTATTTGTGTGATTTACGCTCCAAGCTCCTAATGCAAAGCAATATTCTATCAACAATATATCTTCGTATTCTTCCTCCTTCATATTTAAAATACATTTGGTTTACTTCTATTCCCGGACATATTGAAATCCAATCCTCCAATCCATACACTTCACTTTTGACATTAGAATATATCCGTGTTGCAATTATATAATTGAGATTTTGTTGTTTGAGACAACTTAATATTTCTTCTATGGTTTCTTGTAGAAATGCTATGCAATTACTACTATATGCTGTATTTCATGGTCGAAGCAGTGCGTTGGCAACCATACGTGCTTGACTTATGAATGCCATTAGAGGGTGCTGCGAATTTCGACCTCTTTTTTAAGGATTATAGTCTTTGGCAATTCCTTCCTGATTGCCAGATTTCGTAATGACTGTAATGTCTATATCTAAAGTAATATCATTAACTTGTATTTGCGAAAAGAACCATTTCTGTAAAGAGGGAAAAACTGCGGTGTTACGTTGTTGCGAAAACTTACCAAAGAAGCGACTATAGGTACTTTGAGATGGCATCTTGTCCCAACCAAAAATATCTTGTAGAGTTGTGTCATAACGTAGCCAGTTGACATAAACTTATCTAGAGACCCCTGTCCAAATATTTAACCCAAAAGATTCAATAATATGCTTGGCTTCATAGCTTCTATTTGAAACTTTTTCAGGTAATTCTAATGAGTCAAGAAAATTTCGTATGCCTATTGAATCAATAAAACGTTTCATCAAAACATGTCTCCCACTGGAATTAATTTCTTATTTGAATATTTTATTGGAAGATTAACCATATGGGTTAAATGCTATTGTTGAATAATGTAATCTAAAATAAGCAATTAGTTGATTTTTTCAATTTCTATTCCATAGATTAGGCAATATCAAATTAGTGAGTAATTATTAAAATATAAACAACACAAAAAAATAATAATATGATGTTATATTGATGCTTATGAAACCTTTTTTATTTCATTTCAACCATATATTGGCAGTAAAAATAATTATATAAAAATACGTTTGGTAATAAATTAGTGGCTGCAAAACTCAGCGATTATTTCCAGTTGAATACATCCATCCTGAATCTATGCACTTAACAAAGGTTTTTAGAGAAAGGAAATAAATGTATTCTCTCAAATCACTATTCTAAAGATTAGAATTAAAAAACATTATTCAGCGTAATAAAAAGATCAAATTTTAACACTATATGCCATAAAACTCTGTACTTCATTAAAATGAAGTTTAGCATTGTGTTAATTTTGATTTAATAAAATCATGTCTTTATATTATTTGCAGTAACAATATATATTGGTGAATGTGTTTAGATATCAATGTGTTAATGTCACAAAACTCACAAAACAGCAGAATCTATTCTAACTCAATCAGTAGTATTGGTGTTTTCTTTTTGAATATTCCTATCATGGTGGTCTAATCCATATAATCCTTGATATAAAGACTCTTGAAATAGTTCTGTTCTTTTACACAACAAAAAGTACAACAGTAAGGAAACATGATTTGCTGTTATTGGAATCGTATCAACCCATCTTTGAATAGAATTGAGCGTAATTTTGGTTGATGAATAGAATGGTAAGGCATATTATAATAACTGTTGTACTTATAAATTATAAGAAAGTAAAAGGCATATAAAATAGGAGGGGTTCTTCTCTCTGATATAATTTTAAAGGACTTGAATCGACTATGAGTAATTATTCTCAAACACGAAGATGGGTATTATGCAAGTTACATGTGACAATAAATACAAACTTAGATACATGAAACGAATTAGTAAATTGCTGGTAGTACTATCGGTAATCTTAGTAAGCTGTAATAATAAGAAAGAACTGTTTGTAAACTATTTGAACCCGGAAATTGAATACTGGGGTAGGATTGATACAGTTACAAACAAAGGGGCTGAGTTATTCTGGTCCGGCACTTCGATAAAATTGAATTTCGAAGGAGAGAAGATTGGCGCTGTAATGAAGGATGAAACCGGAGGAAATTATTATAATGTGATTATTGATAATGATAGCATTTCTCTACTTAGGCCGGACACCACTGAGCAATACTATCAATTGGCTGACGGGCTGTCAAAAGGTAAGCATTCAATTGAAATTTTTAAGCGTACAGAGTGGGATAGAGGAAAATCAACTTTCTATGGTTTTAGGATTAATAAAGATGCTGCAGTTTTGCCTAAATCTGCCCCGAAAAAGCGGAAGATTGAATTCTATGGCAATTCAATAACTGCGGGTTACGCTGTTGAAGACACCGCTGGGAGAGACCGTCCTGACAGTACTTTTACAAATAACTATTTAAGCTACTCGGCAATAACTGCCCGCCACTTCGATGCCGAATACCAGTGTATCTGCAAAAGTGGGATAGGGATAACTATTAGTTGGTTTTCGTTTATTATGCCTGATATATACAATCGCCTGGCACCGGCTGACTCAACTAGTAAGTGGGATTTTTCTCTATACCAGCCGGATGTTGTTGTAATAAACCTTTTTCAGAACGATTCATGGTTGGTTAATTTACCTGACAGGGCTGATTTTAAAGCCAATTTTGGAACAGAGGCTCCAAGCGATGAGTACTTGGTTAATGCTTACCAGCAATTTGTTGCAAAGATCAGGAGTCATTATCCTGATGCCAGCATAATATGTGCTCTTGGTAGTATGGATGCTACCCGTGAAGGTTCTAAATGGCCCGGCTATGTAAAACAAGCTGTTGAAAATTTGAATGATAATAAGATATATACCCATTTTTTCCCTTTTAAAGATACTCCGGGACACCCCTCAATAAAGGAACAGGAAGTTATGGCTAGTAGCTTAGTCCGGTTTATCGAGGAGAATATTAATTGGTAATTAAAGAGGATTAAAAAAGTAAAGGTAATTTTAAAAATGTAAATGATATGAAAGTTAGATTGCTGATAGTGAGTGTTTTATTTGCAGCAAACTTATTTGCTCAAAACACACTGGTGTTAAACCTGGATTCTGTAGGGCCTAAAATCAATAAGGAAATTTATGGGCATTTTTCAGAACATCTAGGAACATGTATTTATGAAGGAATTTATGTTGGCAAGGATTCTGATATACCAAACATTAATGGATATAGAAAAGATGTTGTTGAAGCTTTTAAAGAAATGAAAGTCCCTGTGTTGAGATGGCCTGGTGGTTGTTTCGCAGATACTTATCACTGGAAAGATGGCATAGGTCCTAAAGAGGATAGGCCTTCAATGGTAAATATTTTTTGGGGAGGTGTAACGGAAGACAATAGTTTTGGAACTCACGAATTCTTGGATTTTTGTGAATTGATTGGAACCGAACCCTATTTAAGCATTAATGTTGGTTCTGGTACAGTTCAGGAAGCTAGGGATTGGGTAGAGTATGTTACTTCAAGTTTCCCAAGCCCAATGACTGAATTACGTAAGAAAAATGGAAGAGAAGACCCTTGGAATGTGAAATTTTGGGGAATTGGCAATGAAACCTGGGGATGTGGTGGAGAAATGTCTCCCGAGTATTATACCGACATTTACCGAAACTATTCGGCCTATGTTAGAGGTGATAACTTTCAGAAAGTAATTTGTGGCCCTTCTGCCGATGATACGCATTGGACAGAAACCATTATGTCAGGACTGAAAGGTAAACTTAACCTTACACAAGGTGTATCTATGCATTATTACACCTTACCTACAGGAGATTGGACTAGCAAAGGGGCTTCCATCGATTTTGGAGAAGATATGTGGTTTGCAACTTTGAACCAGACCATGAAGGTGGATGATTATATTAATCAACACCTTGCTGTAATGCGTAAATATGACCCCGAAGGCAACATTAAATTAATCGTAGATGAATGGGGTACCTGGTATGACCAATTGCCTGGAACTATAGGTGGTTTCTTGCAGCAGCAAAATTCGGTGCGCGATGCTTTAGTTGCAGGTATTAACCTTAATATATTTAATAATCATGCCGATATGATTAGCATGGCTAATATTGCGCAGATAGTAAATGTTTTACAATCTCCTATTTTAACAAAAGGCAAGGAGATGGTCAAAACGCCCACTTTTTATATTTTTAAGATGTACAATGTGCATCAGGATGCCAAACTTGTTCCTTTAGAGCTGAAGACGGAGGATTATACTTTTAATGGAGAATCTATACCGGCCGTAACTGCTTCTGCTTCAGAAAAAGATGGGGTAATAAGCCTTACGCTTACAAATGCTAACCCAAATAAATCTGTTTCAGTCAATTGTTCGTTAAACAAAAACTTAAAAGTTGTAAATGCTCAAGTTGTATCAGGCAAAAACTTTAACGATTATAACGATTTTGATAACGCTGAAAAGGTGGGTATATCAGATTTTAAAACAAGCAAGGTTAGAAATAAGCAATTAAACCTTGACATTCCTGCACATTCTGTACTATTGGTTCAGTTATTAAAGGATTAACCGAACCCCTTTTTTTAAACTTTTTGATTTAGAATAGATGAAGCCAGAATTATTTATTAATTAAATAATTCTGGCTTGTTTGTAAATAGTGATGTAAAACATAAATAGGACTATTAAAAAATACTATTGTCCGGTTAAAGTATAAATTTCAATTTCAACTATCTTTTTTGTCTTAAGCCGACGGGCTTTTACTTTTCTCCAACAGCAGAGAAAAGTAAACAAAAGATGCCGCCGTTGACATGAAAAATCTAAAAATCTAACCCTTCCGCTAAAAGAAAAGAACTCACTGCGTTCAAACAGCTTTTCTTTTTTACGCTCCATGCTCTGATTTTATTAACGCTTTTACATGAAGGCGGAAAAACAAGGTCTTGAAAAGAAAAACATTACATAGGTCTTATTCTACATGATGTTCTAAATATTAAATATTTTTTAACTGGACACCAATGATTAAAAAATACCAATAACATCGTTTGGCTCGTCACGAAAAACTCATTTACGCAATTTAAATGCCGTTTTTCATGGCTTCATGAGCTATGTTACTGGCGTTTGTTTCTAACTGGTTATGTTTGGGTAGATTGTAAATGAATCTAATATCTAACGATCAATTGTTAGGGACACTAAATAGGAAATGTGACGAGGGCTTTGCAAAAGATGGCTGTTGAAAAATAATTTACGAAAAGAGCTCTTGTCATTTTTTATAAAGTAGGTGTCGCTTTCAAATTACTTCCTGAATTATTGGGAGTAATTTGATATAGCTAAGATGTAACTTGCTCAATGCTTTTCGTCTTTTATAAAATTATTAGGAAGTTGCCTTCTGAATGTCTACCAGAGTTATTGCTTCCCAATTAGTAGAACCTTTAGAATAAGCAGATTTGCTAAAGTCTGTATAACCATGATATCGATACTTCCTTTTGTAGCTAAATCCAGAACCACAACATCGTTGATTCCTTCTCTAGCCGCTGCGAATAAAAAAAAGGTAAATTAGTCCAATAACCAACAACGGCAACCATGGAGGTGTTTTCCGGTTAAAAAGTGGTCCCCTTTGATTCTAACCTATTAATATACCACAAAGATACATAAGCATACCGGTTTGAATACATCACGGGAAGTAGAGTTCGTAGATGTCAACTATATTGCTACCCTGGTTTTTCATTTGTCGGAAGCTTTCCAAATCGAAAAGATGGGCAGACATTATTGGGGTGGCTCAAACCCTGTTCATCAATCGAAATGAGAAACAAACCAGAATCAGGATATTTAACTTTCCTGAAACAATTGCAATGGATAAAATTGCCACCGTTCTTAAAGTTGAATTTGTACAGTATATCACGGTTTCTATCCCATAATATAGGGCACGCAACCAGGCAAACAATATTATTATAATGAAAGCATATTTAAACATCGGACTAATGAAAAGGATGTTAACCTTTGGGGTTTTTATCCTTTTTATGGGCAGTGTAAATGCCCAAACTGCAATGGTGAATGTTGACGGGCGAAATACTTCCAGCTTAAATGGGAAGTGGACTGTAATAATTGACCCTGGTGGAGGAGGCGACTGGCGGAAGGTATGGGAAGAGAAAAAGCCTCAGAAAAAAACCGATTTTGTAGAATATTCTTTTGATGGTGGCCCTGAGTTAAATGTTCCAGGCGATTTCAATACGCAAATGTGTGAGTTGTTTTACGTGGAAGGTACTGTTTGGTATAAAAAGCAGTTTCAGCACACCCCTAAAAGTGGGAAAAGGCTGTTTCTGCATTTTGGGGCGGTAAATTATTATGCTGATGTGTATTTAAACGGTGAGAAAATTGGCAGCCACGAAGGTGGTTTCACGCCATTTCAATTCGAAATATCAGATAAAGCAAAGGAGGGGGTGAATACTCTTGTGGTTAAGGTTAATAATAGCCGTAAAGGCAACGGCTTGCCTAGTTTTGGCTACGATTGGTTTAACTATGGCGGTATCACGCGGGATGTCAACCTGATTGAAACAAATAATACTTATATAGAGGATTATTTTATTCAGCTTAAAAAAGGAAGTTTGAATACAGTCCTTGGCTGGGTTCAATTAAATGGCGAACATGCGAAACAAAATATCAAGATAAAAATACCGGAACTAAACATCGTTTACAAAACCAAGACTAACGATAAGGGGTTTGCAAAGATTGAGTTTTCTTCGGATTTCGAACTTTGGTCGCCTGAAATCCCTAAACTGTACAAGGTGTTGGTTGAAAGTGAAACGGATGTTGTTGCTGACGAAATTGGCTTCAGGTGTTTCGAAGTGCAGGGAACTAAAGTGTTGTTGAATAAAAAGCCATTTTTTATTAAGTCGGTAAATATACACGAAGAAAATCCCCTTAAAGGTGCAAGGGCATTTTCTAAGGAGGATGCTGATGTTTTGTTGGGTGCTGCAAAAGAGTTGGGGTGCAACCTTGTAAGGTTAGCCCATTACCCTCATAGCGAGAATATGCTGAAACAGGCAGAACGTATGGGGCTAATGGTATGGGATGAATTGCCGGTTTATCAACACATTCAATTTTCGGATAGTTTGGTTCCTCAAAAATTGGAAACAATGCTTAATGAAATGGTTCGCAGGGATAAAAACCGCTGTGGGGTTGCCATCTGGAGCCTTTCAAACGAAACCTATCCCGTAACACCTAACCGCAATGATGCGCTTATTGAACTAACACAGAAGTGCAAAGCATTAGATTCTACTCGTTTAATTGTGCACGTTGTAAATACGCAGGGATATAGTAACAACACTTTTAAAGTGTGGGACCCTCTTTACGAATATTCCGATTTGATTGCCCTTAATGAATACATTGGGTGGTATATTCCTTGGCAAGGTAAGCCAAGCGATACAAAATGGAATATTGAGTTTCCTAACAAGCCTGTATTTATTTCTGAGTTTGGTGGGGAAGCATTATATGGAGACCATGGTGGCCCGGTTGACGAAGCTGCTTATTGGACCGAAACCTATCAGGAGAACATTTACAAAAGTCAGATAGAAATGTTTGCTAATGTTCCAAACTTATGTGGGGTGTGCCCATGGCTTCTGTTCGACTACAGGTCTCTTGGAAGGATGAATCAGATGTATCAAAATGGCTATAACCGAAAAGGCTTGATTTCCGAAAATGGAGAGAAAAAGAAAGCCTGGTATATTATGAATGATTACTATAAAAGAAAATAAACATGTTAGATTTAAGAAAAATAGTTGTGCCCCTAATTTGCCTGATGGCCTCAATTGGGTCCTTATCGGCGCAAAGTAAGGTGATTGATATATGGAATGGTGAGGTTCCCGGAGCTATTCAAAATGAAAATTTCAAACAGAATATTGATACAAAAGTAGGTTGGCTCACTAAGGAATCCATAACAGATCCTCGCCTCTATATGTATCCTGCTCCTGCAGAAAAGGCAAACGGAACGGCAGTTGTTATTTGTCCTGGAGGTAGCTATGTAGGGCTTGCCATTCAGCATGAAGGCTTTCAGGTGGCGCAATGGTTCAATAGTATGGGTATAACTGCATTTGTGTTGATCTATCGTTTGCCCGACGATGCCATTATGGAAAATAAATCAATAGCGCCAATGCAGGATGGGCAAAGGGCAATGCGTATTGTTCGCAGCCATGCAAAAGAATGGGGCATCAATCCGGAAAAAATTGGGATTATGGGATTTTCTGCGGGGGGGCATTTTGCCTCTACGCTTTCAACCCATTATAACGAAAAGGTATATGAATCGGACGATACGACCAGTGCACGCCCCGATTTTTCATTACTCATCTATCCGGTAATATCTATGCAAAATGGTGTTACCCATATGGAATCCAGGGTAAACCTGATTGGAGGGAATCCTTCTTCCGAGAAAATGGATCATTTCTCTAATGAATTGCAGGTGAATGCCAATACGCCTCCAACTTTTTTGGTACATTCGATAGATGATGGGGCAGTGCCGGTTGAGAACAGCATCAATTATGCCTTGGCTTTAAAAAAGTACAATGTTACCTGTGAACTTCATATTTACCAATCCGGGGGGCACGGTTATGGTTTAGGGTTTGCGGACGATACCAAATCGGCTTGGCCCAAAGCTTGCGAAAAATGGCTCGTAACAAATGGCTTTTGTAAATAAAAAGCCTGTAGAGGGTAAATGAAGTAACTTCTTCAATAAATGTGTAATCAATAATCCCAAAAGAAGTAAGATGAGAAGATTAGCCTTGATATTTCTTTCTTGTTGCTACATAACAACTGCCTTGGGGCAGCAAAGCAATCGTAACAGCGATACAAAAGGATTTACCAGTTGGTTGCCTGCGTCATCAGCTGACGATGCCCTGCTTCTTGGGAATGGTACAATGGGCGCAATGGTATATGGCCAACCTTATAATGAAACAATCATTTTAAACCATGCCGATTTGTATCTGCCTTTAAATATTCTGCAGAAGCCGATTGAGCAAGCAAAGGTTTTGGATGAAGTTAAGCGGGCACTTTTAAAAGGGGATGGCATTGAAGCCGAGAATATTGCACTTGAATTATGCAAGCAGGCAGGCTTTAACGGAAAAATAGCGACTGACCCATACATCCCGGCCTTTGATGTTAAAATAAAAACCACTCCAGTAGATAATGTAACTGATTATAAGCGGGGCGTCGATTTTGAGAAAGGGGTGGCATTTGTTAGCTGGAAGCAAGTCGGTAACGTTATTGAGCGCTCACAGTTTATCTCAAGTGCCGACAGTGTGATGGTGATTCGCGTAAAATCAAAAGCGCCAATTAATATTAGTTTTTCATTCAACCGTAGGGATGTACCCTGGGATAAATGGGATTACATCCGTGAATACATAAAAAAGGCCGAGTATTATGCCAATGGTAACAATTTGCATTATAAAAGTGAATTTAACTATCAATGGGAAGGTAATATCGCGGGTTTTGAAGGAGTGGGTAAGGTTATTCCTCAAAATGGAGTAACAAAAACAGAAGGTAATGCGGTTACGGTTAACAATACTACCGATGTCATGTTAATCGTGAAAATTGAAACCTATAAAACAGGACATCGATTTAAAGCGGACGAGGTGATGGCCAAACTCCAAAATGTGGAGCGTAGTTATGATCAGCTACTGGCAGCCCATGTAAAAGTCCATTCTGAATTATTTAACCGCGTACATGTCAACCTTGGGGGAAGCTCGAAAGATGCGAAAATGGATGCTGAAGTAATGATGTTGAATGCTAAAGATAAGTTCTCGCCTGCATTTGTTGAGAAGCAATTTTACGCAGCTCGTTACAATATTTTAAGCGCTACGGGTAAAAATCCACCCAACCTTCAGGGAATATGGGGAAGTTCGTGGACTCCTCCATGGCAGTCAGACTACACGCACGATGGCAACTTGCCTGTAGCTGTATCGTCCTATTTGTGTGCCAATATGCCTGAGTTAATGAATTCCTATTTCGATTATCATGATGCGCGAATTGAGGATTATCGGACTAATGCCAAAAACCTTTATGGGTGTCGTGGTATCATGGTGCCATCGCACAGTTCATCACACGGGCTCAACCAAAATTACGGCCCTGTATGGTGTTTGAATTATTGGACTGGAGGGGCAGCTTGGGCTGCACATTTCTATTACGATTATTGGTTGTATACCAACGATAAGGAATTTTTAAGAAAAAGGGCATATCCTTTTATGAAAGAGGCCGCACTGTTTTACAAAGATTTCTTGTCCATTGGCGCTGATGGCAAGTATGTATTTAGCCCTTCTTATTCGCCTGAGAACAATCCGGCCAATCACCGTTCGCAAGCCGTTATTAACGCCACCATGGATGTGATGCTTGCAAAAGAGTTGTTGCGCAATTTGTTAAGTGTAGGAAAATCACTCAAAGAAAGCAAAGGGAAACTGCAAAAATGGAATGACATGCTGGCAAAAATGCCTGAATATGAAGTTGATGGGAAACTGCAAAAATGGAATGACATGCTGGCAAAAATGCCTGAATATGAAGTTGATTCAACTGGTTGCCTTCGTGAATGGTTATGGCCCGGATATGAAGAAAATCATCATCATCGACACGTTTCACATTTATACGGAATGTACGATATCATTGACCCTGATTTAAAAGCCGATACTGTTTTGTGGAATGGTGTGCGCAAAGCCGTGGAAGAACGCATGAAAGTGCGCAGGAATGACAGGGGAGGCATCATGGTTTTTGGGCTGGTTCAGATGGCTTGGGTGGCAGAGAACCTGGGAGATGCAGAGTTGGCACAAGACATCATATCATGGCTTTCGGCACAGTATTGGTCCAATTCATTGGCCACTTTTCACGATCCCAACGGTTTGTTCAATATGGATTTAAGTGGAGGGTTTCAATCTGTCATTATTCGTGCGCTTATCTATTCAGAGCCGGGATGCATTTCTTTACTTCCAGCAAAACCACCTGTGTGGGAACAGGGGGCGATTGCTGGCGTGTTGGCCAGAAATCAGGTTGAAGTTAAAAAGATGGCATGGAGTAAAGAAAAAGTATCGTTGGAATTGGCTTCGCCTGTAAAACAACGAATAACACTTAAGTTACCCGGCAATGCTGTTAATATAATGGTAGATGGCAACAAGGGGAAAATTATCAGCTACAACAAACAGAAAAAAACTGCATTAATTGACATTAAACCTGGCCAGTTAGCATGTTTTGAAATTGAGTTGGGCAATTAAAAAACTGTCAAGTAGTAATTTTAATAAATAGTATAAAATGAAACGAGCCATGAGTAAAAATTCTCACACACGAGGACGACTAAATTGGTGAGTTCCATATGGCAAATAAAAAACAATTAAGACATATGAAAAAGTTATTATTATTCGTAGTTGCTCTTGTGTATTTATCAACAAGTGTTGGTATTGCCGAGGTAATACATGTAAAGTCTCCCAATGGGAAGATTGATCTGGCTTTAGAAAGTGGAAAAAAAATCTCATGGTCGGTAACACATGAAGATACTCAAGTTATCGCTCCTTCCACTATTTCGTTATCCCTAAGTGGAGGGGTTGTTTTAGGTGAAAATGCAAAAGTTACTAATGTAAAAAAATCAAAAGTTAACACCTCTTTTGATACTCCTTTGTATAAAAAGAAAAAGGTGGTTGATGAATACAATCAGGCAATAGTGTCTTTTAAGGGTGGTTTTGGCCTTATTTTGAGAGCCTACAACGATGGAGTAGCTTACCGCTTTTTTACAAAAAAGAAGGGGCAAATCGTAGTTGAATCAGAGAAAGCAAGTTTTAATTTTAACAAAGACTATAATGCTTTTGTGCCCTATGTGCGCGATTTGCGTGAAAATAATATGTACATATCTGCTTTTGAATGTACATATGATAGGATTCCTCTTTCTCAATTCGTGAAAGATACGTTGGCTATTTCACCCCTTCTTGTTGATTTAGGGAATGGGAAAAAAGCAGCGATTATAGAGGCCGATCTTGAAGATTATCCGGGTATGTTTCTTTCTAAGAATAATCAAGCCCAGGTTGGATTGAAGGGAGTCTTTGCCCATTATCCAAAGGAAGAACGTTTGGGTGGTTTTATGCATATGAACTATATGGTTACCGAAAGGGAAGGCTATATTGCAAAAACTGACGGAACCCGTAAATTTCCATGGAGGGCTATTGTAATAAGCGAGAGCGATAAGGACCTGCTGAATAATGATATGGTTCAGAAACTTTCGTCCCCTTCGAGAATTTCTGACGTAAGTTGGATAAAACCAGGAAAAGTAGCTTGGGATTGGTGGAATGACTGGAATATATCGGGCGTTGATTTTAAAGCCGGTATTAATACGGAAACCTATAAGTATTATATCGATTTTGCTTCTAAAAACAACATTGAGTATGTTGTTTTGGATGAAGGTTGGAGTGAAGAGACTAACATGTTGGCTATCGCACCGGACATGGATGTTGAAGAATTGGTTCGTTACGCAGAACAGAAAAATGTAGGTATCATTCTTTGGGCTTCATGGTATGCCATTAATCAGGTTTTAGATGATGCTTTCTCTATCTATTCAAAAATGGGGGTGAAAGGGTTCAAAATTGATTTTTTAGATCGTGATGATCAAAAAATGGTTAAATCAATATATCATATGGCCGAAAAGGCAGCTGACTATCATCTTTTTATTGATTTTCATGGTATGTATAAACCCACAGGTGTTCAACGGGTATATCCCAATATCGTCAATTTCGAAGGTGTTAAAGGGTTAGAGAATGCCAAGTGGACGCCTGATGATGACATGCCGCTATATGCCACTAGCATCCCTTTTATCAGAATGCTTGCCGGCCCAATGGATTATACGCCCGGAGCCATGCGAAACGCAATCAGCGCGGATTTTAGGCCAAGTAATTCTATGCCAATGAGCCAGGGTACCAGATGCCATCAATTGGGTATGTATGTTATTTATGAAGCGCCTTTGCAGATGATGGCTGATAGCCCTACTGCATATATGAAAGAGCAGGAGAGTACTACTTTTATTTCTCAGATTCCTACCACTTTCGATGAAACAGTAGCCATTGATGGCAAGGTTGGAGAATACGTTGCTATTGCCAGGCGCAAAGGCGATGTTTGGTATGTTGGTGGTTTAACCAATTGGTCGGCTCGGGAAATGACAATTGACTTTTCTTTCCTGGGTAAAGGCACCTACACTGCCGAAGTGTTTAAAGATGGCATCAACGCAGGAAAAGATGCAACAGATTATAAGCGAGAATTCGTTCAAGTTGAAAGTTCAGATAAGCTGAATTTGAATTTGGCCAATGGCGGTGGTTTTGCAATGATTATTCGTCCAAAAAAATAGGTACACCTTCTTTTTTAGGAAAGATAGAAGTAATTAAAATGAAAGAGAGTATCAGGTTTCTGATACTCTCTTTTTGTTTTTATGAAGGGCATCCTTGTTTGCAACACCTCTTTTTTGAAACTCTTTGTATATGCCGATTTCAATGAAAGGGCAAATGCACGATAATGATACGTATTTTGAATCATAATGGCCCCTAATATCATGTGGGATGAGATATTTTTGAGGCAGGATTTTTAAAGGAGCCTCAGCCTTTTGATGGGTATTTCAATTTAGCACTTAAATCGAAGGGCAATTTGTTTCGGGGGTAAATTAAAACAATGCATTTACCTAATGAATATGTAGGTGGAGTGAAAGGACAAAAAATAAGATTATGAATAAGCTACCATTTAAATTAACCTTGCTGGTACTGTTGGTTTCTTTTTTAGGGATAAAAGCACAAGCTAAAGATGCTAATAAGTTTTTTCCTGAAAAAGAGCTTATAACTACAGGAATGTATTACTATCCTGAGCATTGGAATGAAGCTCAGTGGGAAAGGGATATTAAAAGAATAGCCGATATGGGATATGAATTTATCCATTTGGCTGAATTTGCCTGGATTAAAATGGAGCCTGTTGAAGGAAATTACGATTTTTCCTGGCTGGACAAAGTGGTGGATATTTGCGTGAAAAATAATTTGAAGGTAATAATGTGTACGCCTTCTGCAACTTCGCCAGTTTGGATGCGGCTTAATTATCCTGAAACATTTATTGAGAAAGGAAATTATATCAGGGCCGAGAATGGCACGCGTGGGTTAAACTCAATAAGCAATGCAAAATATCGCCAATTAGTTGAAAAGATTGTGACTAAACTAGGCGAACGTTATGGCAAAAATAAAAATGTAATTGGATGGCAGTTAGACAATGAGCCTCCGGCAATTGCCGATTACAGCCCATCTTCTCAAGCTGCTTTTCGTTTATGGCTTAGAGATAAGTACACAACAATTGATGGGGTAAACCAGGAATGGGGCACTGCATTTTGGAGCCAAAAGTTTAATAGTTTTGAGGAGGTTATTATCCCAAATACAACCCTTGTTGACTGGTGGGGCAATAACCCGCATGCGTTATTAGACCTTAAAAGGTATTTTGCTGATAGTCAGGCCGATTTTCTTGATTTTCAAGCAAAAATATTGAGAGAGTATATTTCAGATAACCAATATATTACAACCAATTATACTGCAGTATCAACAGGCTCGGATCCTAGGCGGACTGAATATCTTGATTTTGCTGCCTATACAGCTTATCCCAATGGTGGTACTGACAATCTTGGCGAGCTAGGGTATCGCTTAGGAAATGGTAAATTAATCCTATTTGCTGCAGAATATTATAAAGCAACAGGTGGTGTTTCAGGCGTAATGGAAATTCAACCGGGTCCTGTAAATTGGGGGCGGTATAATCCATTACTGCAACCCGGAGCTGTTCATATGTGGTTATTTCACACTTTCGCAGCAGGCGGAAAACTAGCCTGTTCATACCGTTTCCGCCAGGTTAACTATAGTTGTGAACAATACCACTCAGGAATAATGAAGCCCGATGGCGTTACTTTGTCGCAAGGAGGTAAAGAGTATGTGCAATTCATGAAGGATATTAAAACTCTTCGTAAAGCATACAAAGCCAATCAGCCAATGCCTGAAAACTTAGCAAAAAAGTCAACAGCTATTCTATGGAATTTAGACAATTACTGGGCTATCGATCGTCAGAAACTTACCTATCAGTGGAATACTTGGGATTACCCTGTCAAATTTCTGGAAATGGCAAAATCTTTAGGTGCTCCTACGGATGTTATCTCTGAAGATACCGATTTCTCAAACTATAAGTTTTTAATTGCGCCTGCTTACGATTTAGTTGATTCTGCATTGGTGAAAAGATGGAGAAGCTACGTAGCCAATGGCGGCCATTTGATTTTAACTTGCCGTACAGCCACTCGTAACCGTAATGGGCATATTTGGGAAGCCGATTGGGCAGCTCCAATTGCTGAATTAATTGGAGCTCAAGTGGAAGCAACTGATATGTTAGGTAGTTATAAGACAAAGGGAGAAGTAGTAATGAATTCTGCTACCTATACATGGGATAATTGGGGTGACTTGCTCAACCCTGATAAAAATACTAAGGTATTGGCAACATATGATAATCAGTTTTACAAAGGTAAAGCGGCGGTTGTAATGAATAAAATTGGCAAAGGTACTGTAACATATATAGGTGTTGATACGGATGAATCTAAACTTGAAAAGGATATCCTGCGCAACACATATGAAGGTGCCGGTGTAACTACTGAAAATTATCCTGAAGGTATTTATGTGTATTGGCGCGATGGGTTTAACATTGCAGTGAATTACTCTTCGGATGATTTTACAATGGATATTCCCACATCAGCTAAAATCCTTATAGGTGATAAGGTTTTAAAACCTGCCGGAGTCTTGGTTTGGAGTGAGCAATAGAGATTATAATACTCAATAAAATAAACCATGAAACTTAGAGTTCTCTTCTTATTAATAGTAGGAAATGTAGTATTCCTTTCTGCTCAAAAAAACAGAGCTGTTTACCTCGATGTTACAAAGCCATTGGAAGAACGTGTTGAAAGTGCTCTTTCGCTTATGACAGTAAAGGAGAAAGTGGATTTATGCTATGCCCAATCCAAGTTCAGCTCTAAAGAGGTATCTGCTATAGTTAATTGTTGAACTAGTATGACTCATATTATATCAGTATTTAGTCTGTATGATTACAGAAAGCAGAATTAAAGAAGTTGCCTTTCGGTGGCTTTTTTTTTGGTAATGGGATGTAATTGATGCATGTAAGCTCTGTTATTATAAGTTATGGTATGTATCTAGATCAAATGGATTTTAGTGGTTTGATTTAATTAGAGCATACTACTACTTTTGAAAATAAGGATGTTGATATTGAGAATTGATGTTTTTCAAGATGCTTATAAACTATGCATTTGTGTTTTTCGTTTTGCTACGTTGCTATGCAACGTGATAGCCCTTTATTGGAAACGTGACAGCCCTTTAAAAGTTGTAATAAATTCTAATAGATGAAAAAAAAACATAATTTTATCTTGTTAAAAAGTTAGGTAATAGAATTATGAGCAAGGGTATCTTTTTTACATTATTTATATTAATATCCATTGGTGATTTTTCATTGTATGCCAATGGACAGTCAGGATATATTTTTCATCATCTAAACACAAGGGATGGGTTATCAAATAGTAACGTCCTTACTATTCTAAAAGATAGTTATGGTTTTCTGTGGATTGGCACAGAATCAGGTATAAATCGGTATGATGGTTATAGTTTCAAAGTTTTTAGACTTTATGATGAGGACAATAACAATGTGGAGTTAACAGATATTTATGGACTGGAAGAAGATGGTTTAGGAAATATATGGGTAAGGTGTAGTTATAAGTATATGTTGTATAGTAGGGAGAAGGATTACTTTATTAGTGATATTCCTAAATTTTTAAAAGGGTTGGGCATTGAGGTTGATCGGACTTATAAAATCCATATTGATAAGAATAAAGGGCTATGGGTGCTAAGTGAACGAGATGTTCACTATTATGATTTTAAAAAACAAGAGCATAAAACTTACTCGGTGAATTTTCATATAGATGATAAGGTGTTGCCGGAATTGAGTGATGATGGAGAGAACTTGTATGCCATGTTAGATACAGGGTATGTATGGCGTGTTAATAGTAAAACCGGAGAACAAGAGGAAATAAAAATCAAGGGTGGAGATAAACTATTCAGAAATATATTTGTGGATAATGGAGGAGGACTTTGGGTATATTCTCAACAAATAGGATATGTATTGTATAAAAAGAATCCGGATGTGGAGTGGAGCATGGTTCATCTTGTTTCCAAGGTTAGAACATCGGGTAATGGGGTTTTAAATATTATTGATGATAAAAATGGTAATATATGGATTGGGACAGACCATGCTGGCGTATTTATTTATAATAAGGCTAGTGGGGAGTATATAAATCAAGTTAGTGTCCATCGAGAAGAATCATCAATTGCATCAAATAATATTAGATGTTTATATGGGGATAATAATGGTGTAGTTTGGATGGGGCATAGTAAGAAAGGTATTTCTATTTACCATGATAGTTTTCATAAGTTTAGAAATATTACATATCCAGATTGTAATGATGTTAGTTGCATATATGAAGGAAAGCAGAATAATGTGTGGTTGGGAACAGATGGCAATGGTGTATTTAAAATTTCTGATAATAAAGAAATGAAATGTGAAAAACTGCCAACCAAAAACGATGTAATAGTAGATTTATTGGAAAGTCGACAAGGATGCTTATGGATTGCTACATATTTGAATGGGTTGTATTGTTATAAAGATGGACATGTTAAGCATTATACGGCTGAAAACAGCAAGTTGCGATCCAATAACGTATGGTGTTTAAAAGAAGATCGTTATGGTGTATTGTGGATTGGTAGCTTAAATGAGGGCGTTCAATATTTGCCAGCAGGTGAAACTAGTTTAGATTCTTTGGTGTCTGTTTCAGAAGACTTGTATACTGCATTAGCAATGCATTATGATGGAGGTGATAATATATATGTTGCTACTGTTAATGGGTTAGGAATAATAGATATTACTAATCGAAACTATTCTGTTAGAACTGGTAACAGGAAAGGAACTCAATTGTTTAAAGATAGAATTGTTGGTAATGTATATCTTGATTCTCAGAATAAATTGTGGCTTGCACATCGTAAGGGGGTGTCAATATGGGATATGAAAAAAGATACTCTTTATTTTCTTGATAAAGAAACTGGTTTGTGCGATAATATCGTACGAGGTTTTATTGAAGATAATAATAAAGATTTATGGGTTTCAACAAGTAATGGTTTATCAGTCATAACAACAGATCAAGGGTCGTTGGGGGATCCTAATTTCGTTATAAGAAATTATTCAACTAAAGATGGACTAATTACAAATTTTTTTAATAATAAGGCATTATGTAAGAGAAGTAATGGAGATATACTAATGGGCACTAATGCTGGCTTTACAATAATAAATCCGAATAAATTATTATACGGAGGAGAGCCTAATGCAAGAGTTTTTTTTACAGGCCTGAGTGTTGGAAATGAAGAAATTCAAGTAGATTCAGTATATAACGGCCGAAAAACTCTAGATAAAGCAATTGAACTGACTGATAAAGTTGCTTTTAGTTATAAAGACAAGCTTATAGCCTTTCAATTTTCAACTGGAGCTTTACTAAATGCAGACAAATATAAATATGCTTACAGGCTTGAAGGATTTAATGATGAATGGGTAGAAACAACCGATAATAAAATTGTTTTTTCTTCATTAAAGCCAGGAGACTATAAGCTTGTCATAAAGGCATGTAATAGTGAAGGTGTTTGGAGTAAGTATAGCACCTCTTTAGATATAAATGTTAATCCTCCCTTTTATTTATCAGTGATGGGGAAAGGATTGTTTGTTCTTATTCTTCTGTTGCTTATCATTATTATCTTCTATCGAAACAAAAAAAGAAATAACCTTAAGCTTGAACATGAAAGAAAATTTTTAAAACAAGAGCAGGAAAAGACCTTAAACGAAATGAAATTGAGGTTTTTTACAAACGTTAGCCATGATTTAAGGACTCCACTAACACTCATAACAACTCCTTTACAAAGTATTTTGGATCAAAAATTAGATGAAAATTTGCGAAAAAAATTAAACTCCGTTTATAAAAATGCAGAGCATTTATTTACGCTAATAAATTCGTTGTTGGATTTTAGAAAATTAGATTTTGGAGGAGAAGTGTTACATCTTCAATTAGGTGATTTTGTAAATTTTGTTAAAGATATATGCATTTCTTTTAGTGCTCATGCAAATGATCGTAATATGAAATTTTCGTTTGAGTTTGAGATTGAAAGATTGTTTATGCAATTCGACCCGGTTAAAGTGCATAAAATAATAGCAAATTTGTTGTCAAATGCCTTTAAATATACACCTAATGGAGGAAGTGTTAGTGTTCGTGTTAGTATAGAAGGTAGTAATGTTGATGTACAAGTTTCCGATACAGGACCTGGGATCAATAGTGAAGAAAAGAAACATGTATTTCAAAGGTTTTATCAGGCATCACAAAAACAAGACAAAACCGGAAGTGGAATCGGGCTACATATTGTAAGTGAATATGTCCAAATGCATCATGGTGATATTTCTATTTCAGATAACCTTCCACATGGATGTGTTTTTACTGTAACCTTGCCAATTCAAGAATGGAGTGGAAATGAAGACTTCTTGGAAGATGATGAAAATTTGGAGAATGAGGCTAAAGAAATCTCATCGAAACCAAGTTTATTATTTGTAGAAGATAATACAGACCTTTGTGAGTTTATGGCCGACAGTTTATCTGATGATTATACAGTAGTAATTGCGAATAATGGAAAAGAGGCACTTGAGAAATTAGATAAATTTGATATAAATATTGTTGTTAGTGATGTAATGATGCCAATTATGAACGGGACGGATCTTTGTAATCAAATTAAAACTAATATTCAATGGTCCCATATTCCGGTTATATTGTTAACCGCACGTACTGCAGAAGAATTTAAACTTGAAGGGTTTGAGCTTGGAGCAGATGATTATATTACCAAACCTTTTAATTTTAATATCCTTAAGCTAAGAATTGAGAAATGGCTTGAGTGGACTGAAAAATGCCATGTTTCATTTAGTCAAAAAGTTGATATTTCACCAAGTGATATAACAATAACTTCGCTAGACGAACAATTGATTGAAAAAGCCGTCAAGATTGTAGAAGAACATATTAATGACACAGAATTTACAGTTGAAGTATTGGGCGATAAAGTAGGGTTGAGTAGAAGTCATTTGTATAAAAAGTTAATGTCAATTACAGGTAAAGGACCGGCTGAATTTATTCGAATTATTCGTCTTAAACGAGGAAAGCAACTTCTTGAACAAAGCCAAATGCAAATTGCAGAAATTGCCTATGAAGTTGGATTTAATTCTCCTAAAAGGTTTGCTATCAATTTTAAAAACGAATTTGGAATTACGCCATCGGAATATCAAAAGTCTCAAAAAGAGAAAGATTAATAATTTGTTTATCCACCAGAACAACCTATAATACATGATTTTATAATTAAGTATTTATATAACATTACATGTAAACTTTAAAATTATAAATCAATAATAATGCAATTCTAGGTGGCGATTATATAGGTTAGTAATTTATCACCCCTTACTCCAAAATTTATATAGAAGTATAGATGATAACTCTGTATAATTTGTTCGATGTAGTAATGGTTTTTACATCATTGGATTTACCTTTTTAAAATTAGGATTGCACAGATACAGAAAATAAGCAACAAAGTTTTAAAGTTACCACTATTTATATGTGATCTGAACCCAAAAGTTCTTATGTTACGTCGAAATCTGTCCCTCTAAAAGCCAGAGTTTTTCTTTAATAAGAATGCATTGAGTTAGAGATGCTGTGAAGTAAAGACCGCATATGCCAATGTAATAATATTACCTCTCTCAGTTTAGTTCCGGTTGACGGTGATCCGATAATAAGCTATTTAGAAATCGTAGATCACCGAATTAAGACTATAACAAGCTTACTAAAAAAAAGGAATTTAATTTGGATCTATTTGAGACAAAGTAAATGGTATTCAAGGAAAAATTAAATTGCTTGAAAACAACCTTTTTTGGACTCAACCATATTGCATAAATTATGTGTAAGATCTATCAGTATTCTTGTTTTCTAATGGTGAAAAACTTCGAACAATTACGGATGTAATAGATCAATAATAACCCTTAATTGAAGCATAGAATATCATCATTGGTGATAACATACACTGTTTTTTTATGTTGATATATTATTAAAAATAGGATTTAATACATTTTGTGATAATAGGCTATCTTAATTAATTGGGTAATTATTCTGTATTAAATGGTTTAATACAGGTGAAAGTATTTTATTAATGTTACTTAATTTCAACAATAAAGCTAATAAATACTAATAAATATTAAAAAAAGAACATGAAGATCCTATAAATAAAACATGGCGTCCTCTATCTCTTTAGAGGTATATCTAATTTTGATTCCATATAAAATTGATTAAGAGTTTTGTTTTATTTAAAATCTATGTTTTTTATGATTTCGAAATTTAGAATAAGCATGAGTTGGTTGAGTGGAGGATGTAAAGTTCTTCTAGCCATTGTGCTGATGAATTTAAATGTTTTACCAATATTTGGGCAGAAAGTCCCAATTACTGGAGTTGTTAGATCTTTTCAGGATGGATCAGGTATTCCTGGGGTTAATGTTGTTGTTAAGGGAACATCTTATGGAACTATTACTGACGTTGATGGATCATATCAATTAGAGGTTGAGAAAGGTGTAACATTAGTTTTTTCTTTTATTGGTTTTGATACTAAGGAAGTTTTGGTAGGAGATCAAAATGTTATCAATATTCGACTAAAAGATGCAGTCACAATGTTGGATGATATTGTAAAAATTGGTTATGGATCAGCCTCACGAAAAAATGTTACCGCAGCTATTTCATCAATTAAAGCTGATGATATTGTTAAGACTAATCCTGTAACTGTAACGCAGGCATTACAAGGCCAGGTTTCCGGTGTTATGGTACAGCCTGTTTCTGGGCGTCCTGGGGCTGGAAATAGTGTTCAAATTCGTGGTATCACATCCTTTAGTGGTTCTCAACCTTTATATGTGGTTGATGGTGTACGTATGGAAAAAGGACAAGATCCAACTATTGGGCTTAATCCTGAGGATATATTATCTATTGATGTATTGAAAGATGCTTCTGCTACTGCAATTTATGGTACTGATGGTACTGATGGGGTAATCATTATTACTACTAAACGTGGCCATGTGGCGGCGCCAACTATCTCTTATGGTTATAAGTACTCTTTAACTGAGGTGCCAAAGAAATATGATTTGATGAATTTGCAAGAGTTTGCAACATTTTTGAATGCACGTAGTGAGGCTTGGGGATTTGATGCCAGAGAAGAGTTTGCTAACCCTCAATATTTAGGAGAAGGGACTGATTGGCAGGATGTTTTGTTTAGAATGGCTCCTACACATAACCATACACTTAGTTTAAATGGTGGAGATGAAATAACTCAATATGTATTGTCAGGGTCTTATAATAATACTGAAGGTATTGCCTTGGGTTCTGATTTTGAAAGGATGACCTTGAAGCTTAAATTGGATAATCAAACTACCAAGTGGATGAAGATTGGTACAGATGTATCTTTTTCATATGTGGATGAAAACAAAAGTGAACAATCAGAGAATGTTATTCAGAAAGCCCTAGAACAGAGGCCTAATATTCCGGTACAGAATGCAGATGGTAGCTGGGGTGGTTCATTAAATGATGATGGATGGGTAGCACCTCAGGCTAACCCTTATGCGTTAGCGCTTATTAATAAAAATAAAGAGAATAACAGGGAGATAAGAAATAATTCGTATGCTGAAATCACATTTCTTAATGGCTTAAAGTTAAGAAATGAGTTTGGGTTTTCTTTTAGAGATTGGACTGCTGATAAGTTTGAACCAAGCTATGAGATGGGCAATGTTGTAAAGGATATAAATACTGCTTCATATGAGTATCGAAAATCGCAATATCTCTCTATAAGTAATTTTTTAACTTATAACCATAATTTTGCCGATAAGTATAACCTTTCTGTTATGGCAGGGCATGAGGCTCAGCTTAATAAAAGTGAAAGTGTTTTGGGAAGACGTAATAATTTTCCTTCAAATACTGTAAATACAATAAGTGCTGGTGATAGGACAACTTCACATAGCGAGGGCGTTAAAAATCATAGCGCAACAGAATCATATTTTGGGCGTTTTGAGCTTGGCTTATTTGACAAATACATTTTACAAGGAAGTTGTCGTTATGATGGATCATCAATATATGCCAAAGAAAATCGATGGGTTTTATCTTATGCTGGCTCTGTAGCATGGAATATGAAAAACGAAAGTTTTCTGAAGGATGTTAAAACGATTAGTGCCTTAAAGTTACGTGGGGGATATGGTTTAACAAATAGAGCTGGAGGGCGTGCTTATGCATACGCATCTGTGTTTTCTCCCGTGGCAAATTCATTATCTGGCGTAGCTCAGTTGACCAATATGATTGGAAACTCTGGTTTAACATGGGAACAAACGAAGTCTTCTAATGTAGGGCTAGATGTTACCTTGTTTGATTGGCGGTTAAATATATCATTAGATTTCTATCTTAAACAAACCGATGAACTTGCTATGCAATTGTCATTACCTAAATATTCTGCGACAAGAACAGAATATGATCCTGGTATGATAGACGCACCCTGGGGTAATGTTGGATCTATGGAGAACAAAGGTTTTGAGTTTAAAATAGGATCTACTAATATTAAATCGAATAATTTTAACTGGAAAACTGACTTTACTTTTTCTCTTAACAGGAATAAAGTAGTAAGCTTAAATGTTGACGGCGCTTATATTGGTGGTGAATTAAGTAGGACTGTTGCAGGTAAGGCAATTGGGGAGTTCTATGGCATGGAAGTAGAAGGTATTTTTGCCAACCCTGTTGACTTTTTAGGTGATGAAGAAAAGGGGATACGCCCACATGCAAGGCCGGTTAAAAACGGTGTAATGTATGATTATGGACCTAATAGTAATCAAATTTGGTATGGCGATCTTATGTTTAAGGATCAAAATGGTGATGGCATTATTGATGAACGTGATCAAACTTACTTAGGATCTCCAATTCCTTTGTTTCAGATTGGGTTTAATAACTCGTTTACCTATAAAAATTTCGATCTGAATATCTTTTTTAGCGGTAACTATGGCAATAAATTGTATAATAAGGTTCGTATTAATGCAGAGAATCCGAGAGCAAGTTTTGCCTACTTTAGATCTACGTTGAATTATGCAAAACTTACATTAATTGACCCAGAGGGATCTGCCAGCGATGTGAATAACGTATATGTTTCGAATCCAGAGACATTGATCCCTGGCCTTAGAAACGACGATACCAATGAAAATAACAGAATATCAGACAGGTATATTGAAGATGGGTCATTCATAAAATGTAAAAGCGTAACCTTAGGTTATAGGTTTTCAGATAGGTTACTGCGTAGGACTGGTATTTCTTCTTTAAGGGTATATGCCTCTGCAACGAATCTCTTTACAATCACTAATTATTCTGGCCTTGATCCAGAGATTGGTTCATGGAATCCTCGAAATGCTGGAATTGATAGTGGTTATTATCCTCAGCCAAGAATATTTACAGTAGGTGTAAATCTATCATTGTCAAATAAATAATTTAATAGCTATGAAAATAAGGTCAAAAATAATATACTTAATAGTTGCTGTTGCCGGTTTTCTGGCATCATGTAGCGATTCTTTTTTGGATCGTCCGCCGCTATCTGAAATCAGCTCAAGTAACTTTTACCAAACACCGGAAGACTTAAGGTTGGCGACTGCTGCTTTATATGCTGGCGACCAATGGGGGGCGTGGACATATTACTCATATTTGCAAATTGGTGAAGTGCTGAGTGGAAACATGGTGCTTGGGCATAATGGAGATGCCGTACAGTTAAATAATTTTGCAGTTACTGGATTAAATAGTGCTGTTCTTCAAAATTGGAAAAATATGTATGCCGTTATTGCACATAGTAATATCACCATTAAAGGAATCAACGAGTATACACCCAAAAGCCTATCACCAGAATTAGTTAATGGCGCCTTGGCAGAAGCTAAATTTATGCGTGCTTATGCCTATCTTAACCTTGTTGTATTGTGGCAGGATGTACCTATCATTGAGGATAATGACAAATTGGCGCTTGACCCTTTGCTTAATAGAAATTATGCTGATGATGTATTTCAGCTAATAATTAAAGACCTTCAGTTTGCTGCAGAAAACCTGCCAACAGTTGATGAGACGGGCAGGGTAACAACCTGGTCGGCGCAAGGGCTACTTGCTAAAGCTTATCTAGCCTGGTCTGGGTTAAATTCTACCTCTGAAGGGCAACGAAACCAGGCGCTTCTTGATAGTGCCAAACAGTACGCAGGAAATGTATGTAAGAAAAGTGGCTTATTGTTAATGGATAGCTATGAAGATGTATTTAAGTATGAAAATAATGATAATCAGGAAGTTTTATTTGCCCTTCAATGGACTGCAGGATCTGGAGATTGGCTTACAGGCAATATGCTTCAGAATTTTAGTAAAGGAGGTAAAGAAATAGGGCCTGGTGGCATAGCAGGATGGTTTGACATTACGCCTTCATGGGATATTCATTTGCAATATTCAGAAGCGGACTCAGTTAGGCGTAAAGCTACTTTTATGTATCACGATGACTATTATGCAGAGTTAAACCAAGCTGCAGGGGGCTATACTTTTACCGGGCCTGCAGGCTTAAAGAAACACATTATTGGTAATGAAAAAGATGTAAATGCGCCAAAAATGACAAATACTTCTTCTGGTGAGCATACGCCCTTATTAAGACTGTCGGATGTTTACTTGATTTATGCGGAAGCTATTTTGGGAAATAACACATCAACAAACAATGCTGATGCATTATTGTACTTTAATAAAGTACGCGAAAGGGCTGGACTTACACCTGTAGAATCATTTGATTTTGACATGTTGTATAAAGAACGAAGGCTTGAATTGGCTGCAGAGGGGCACTATTGGGCTGACATGGTTAGGCTTTCTTTTTACAATCCGAAGAAAGCTATTGCGATGTTAAATGCAGGCGAAAGGGTGCAGGTTAAGTGGGATAATGACGCTAAGGAATTTGTGCCTGCAGATGTTTTTGGCGTCATTACGCCGGCAACTGTTAATACATTTAGATTGCCAATACCTTCTGCGGACATAACTGTTAATCCTAAGTTATTAGAAGAGCCGGTTCATTATTTTAAATAAAAAAAATAAATCGATAATTATGAAAAATATAATATTTAATCGTTATAGCCTCTTGTTGTACTCATGTTTTGTTTTGATTGGGTTACAATTGACATCTTGTGAGAAGGATGAAATGGCTGCCCCGGTAATAACACAAATAAGGAATTATGAAGCCTCTCCCAATGACACTATTGTTGATGCTGTTGCTGCTGGGCAGTGGGTGGTATTAGAAGGCCACAATCTGGCAGGAATAAAGGCCGCTTATTTTAATGGGGTGCCAGCAAGTATTAATTCAACACTGCTTACTGATAATTATGCTGTAATTAATATTCCATCTATTCAATTTCAGAATGTGCCGGATCAAGGTCGCAATATAATTAAAGTTGTAAGTGAAGGTGGTATTGGTACATATGAAATTCGTGTAACAGGGGCACCCTACATTTCTTATATAAGAAATTTTGCAGATGCGCCTAACGATACTGTAACAAGCTCTATTGTACCTAATCAGGCCATTAATATTGTTGGTTATAACCTTGAGGATGCTTTAAGTATATCCTTTCAGGGGGTAGAAGCTGATTTAACAAATATTGTTTATACTGATAGTAGTGCAATTATTTCAGTTCCTGGTGATCTTTCTGCATCTGATGCCTTATTTGCAAATATTATTAGCTATAGCACTAATCTTGGTGATGCGTCTTTCGGGATCCGTATTATTGGACCTCCTGTGGTTATTAGTGTTTCTCATGAAATTCCATTAGCTGGTGAAGAGGTAATAGTGAAAGGTTATAATTTAATTGAAGTATCAAGTTTTACTTTTGCCGGAGAAACAATTACCGAATTTGAAGAAGCTGAAGATGGCGAAAGTCTTAAGTTCATAGCTCCTGCTCTTAGCCAGAGTGCTCCAATAGTTATTGTTACCCCAAGTGGTACATTTACTTCAGCTTATAATGTAAATGATATTACAACTGGTTTAATCTCCAACTATGAATGGGGTAATTTTTTCCATTGGACATGGAATAATGGAGCTTCGCTTTCCGTATCAGATGAAGCCAACAGTGGTGGATGGCTTTCTGTTTATCCAGAGTTTGCCAATAATACAGGTATGTTTCTTGTATTAGATCAAGGTATCTTGGAGCCTGGTACTGGAGATACAGATAATAATGCATTTCATTTGGGTGATTTACAATGGTTGCCGGCTGAAAGTATTAATGATCCTGTAACTAGCTGGGTCTTAAAATTTGAATTTAATGTGGCAGCTGATTGGAACGGGGCTTCATTCTGTATTGTAAGCTCTAATGATAAATATATGGTAAGATGGGAGCCATGGAAAACATCCTCAAATAAAACAGTAAGCTATACTACTAATGGTTGGCAGACTATTACGATTCCTTTGTCAGAGTTCCGTGAAAATGACCCAACTCTTGGAGATGGGAATGGCAATGTAGTACCTGATTTAAAAACATTATTGGGTGATACCGGAAACAGTATGATGGTGATGTATATACATAACTATGGATCTTCTTCTACAAAAACTAGCTTTGTGGCTGGTTTAGATAATGTAAGGGTTGTGAAGAGATAGTATTTAGGTATAAAGTACAAAAGTAATAAGAGTTAAAATAAGGCCTGTTGGTTTTCTCTATGAGATAAGCCGACAGGTCTTTTGTAATTTAAAGAAAAAATAGATAAAGATTAAGAAGACTTGTTTTTATACAGGGGTAATTTTTGTACTGTCTATCATTGCATTTTCTTCCTGTTAATAAGAGGCTGCGGTGAAATCTGTACTGATAGTTACTTAACTGCTCACAAAATTTATACTAGTAGAGGACAAAGGTGATTTAGTTGAATTACTAGGTGATACCGGAAACCAAACCTCTATTATGTACGCTGCCAATTATACTAACATACCAAATGAATCAGGATCCCGAGGTGCTACTGATAATATTAGGATAGTGAAAATAAAATAGATGATTAATAGAAATATAAGGACTTTAGTTCTTTATTCTCAAATAGGTAAGCTTATTGTCCTTTAAATATTTACTAACCCGAATTCGATTCTAAAATAAGGCTAATTGATTAGACTTAATTTCATCAACTATAATAGCGGGTTTCTTTGGAAAAAATGAATAAGTTATTAATCCAGAAATCATGTTTGTAATGAAATTTCCAAAGGATCTGTGTCTTGAATGTTCAATTGAACAAATATTTTTAAGTTTATCGTTAATAGTCTCAATAACAGGTCTTTTTTGAAGTAATAATTTATCCTTCATTTCCAAGATAACATTCCTCATATTATTTCTTATGTAGGTAATAAGGTGGAGTCAATCTACAAAAAGCACTTTAGCTAACTTCTGAGAAAAATATCCTTTGTCAGCGTAAAGTTTACCTTTGATTTTATCAATAAACTTTTGATTTTTAAGAGGTTCTCTATTGTATGTATTCTCTGGTATAATTATAAAGTTTAGGATTTCACCCTTTTCGTTGATAATAAAATGAAGTTTAAAACCATAGAAGTAACCCATAGTGGACTTCCCACGCTGTGCTATACCATCAAAAACCTTATGTCTTGGTATTCGTTTATTCTTACATACACGAATAGGAGTTGAGTCAACATAAGATATTCCAGTACAATTGCCTAGGCAACATGTCTCTAGAAATAAGGTCATTGGGAGTGCTGTTTTTTGCATCAATTCCACGAATCTATTGTATGAAACTGTATGTGGAAATTGATTGTTAAGATGCTCTTTTACATAGTACAAATAAAAATGTTTAAGATTCTTGAAAGCGCCAAAATGAAATAATACCATTATTGTAATCACTTCACTATGGTTCATTTTAGGCTTTTTCTTTGGCTTATTTCCCAAACTATGTTTTGAGATTGTTTTATCAAATTCAATGCCATCGACTAAAACAAAAATTTCTGTAATTTCATATTTACTTACATACATGGATTATGCTTCTAATTATCTGTTTATCAAACTTATAAATTAACAAAATCCATTTTTATTTCAAAATATTACATGATTTTATTTTCAGTTATTTCATTGATATAATGTGATTTAAGAATCGAACTGAGTCTATTAGCTAATTAGTATTCTGAGTGATGATATAAGGATATGGATTATTTTAAAGAAAAAGTCAATGGCTCAGAAAGTAATAGAAAAATTATCCCAAGGAAATATTTTATTTGTAGGAGATCCTTCAAACGATTTAAATAGTGCTTTATCAGGGAAAGGTCTTTTTTCGGAATTAAAAAAACAAATAGACAGATATAATGTAAAGAAAACAAATACCAATGACTGGAGCGAAATAAGTGCTTTTATAACAGTACATAAAGTATTTGGAGGAAACTAAATTTAAACCGGATGCCATTACTTTTTCATCAGATAGATTAACAATAGGAGTTATTTTCTTATTGGAGGAAAAAAGTTGGTAAGGAAAGGTGTTATTAACAGGACAAGATGGAAACCTAAAGCAGGTGTGAGTGCTATTTGTAACATCTTGTAAAGAGTTTAACTTGGAATACTGACAAAAGAGCGTCCTTATTAAATGTATCCAACTATCAATTCCTTTACTGTGCTTGTTGGTTTGAAGCTTTATCAGTTAACGAAGTAAAAGATTTTGAATAAATTTAAATGATTCGTGCAAATAAGGTTAAAGCTATCATCATGGGCAAATAGTATTTTTATGATTAGACACCACAAAAATAACAGCTCAAGAACTCTGGAGTCTAATTGGTCTCATTTAGAACAGATCTGAGAAAATGTATAAGAGAAGTTATATGCCTTTTAGGTATCATTAATTGTATCTACTTATTAAATTTTCATATCTGATTTTATAAATGAAGGTGACATAGTAAGCCTATTTTTGTATTAAATAGGAATGGAAAATTAAAGCATGATCATAATTTCTTGTTCGGATACATGTGTGAGGATTAATTTAGGTTAGGATATATGAAAAACAGAATGCGTAAGTCAAAATTTTCGAGACAACTATTTTTATCTATTACCACGTTAATAGCTATATCGGTAGTTATATTAATTTCATTTTTTCACAATCAGATCAGTAGTATGATTCAAGAGACGAAAACTGATGAGCTTTCATCTATATCTTTTGAGCGCAGTAAACAGTTAAATGCAAAGCTGTTGGATTTGAAAACATGGGCTGAGTCCTTTTCTAATGATAATTACATACAAGATTTTTTTGCTGCTATAAAAAATGGAGATATAAATGAGGAAATTCAAGCTGAGATAAGAGAGAATCTGTCTCGAGAAAAAAAATTACAGAATTCACTCATTGAAAACTTATTTTTTATTTACGATGGAAAGGTTTTGATAGATGGATTTGGTGGTAGTTCAGAAGGATATGATTTTTCTGCTTCTTCAAATACATGGTTTAAAGATGTAGTACATATTAAGAAATCTGCCTTAGGAAATGTGGTAAAATCACCGATATCAGGTCAACCAGTAGTATTAGCCAGTTGTCCGATACTTGATGAAAATAATGAACTGGTGTCATTATTTGCTATTTCGATACAGTTAAGTGGTTTTAGTCATGATATTGTGGAAAATGAAGCTGGTAGAGAGTATCAAACATTAATTGTTGATAAGGCTGGTAATGTAATCGTTTCGTCTGATACATCAAAAATATACAAGCTTAATATAACTCAGGATAATGAGTCGTTAAGCAAATTAAATGAAAAGATAAATAGCCATTCAAAAGGCGTAGCATTTATTACAATTGATGGCAAAGAGTGTCTTGCTGCCTATAATGCTATGGAAAATAATTTGACAGCTATTTCATATGTTGCTGTGGAAACCTACCAAAGTCGAATTTTAAATAATTTATTTATTAGTATTGCTTTACTGGTTATTATGATTGCGGCTGGTGGTTTGTATGCCTTTTTGTTCTCATTAAAGGTTACAAAACCTGTGGTTAAATTGAATAACCTGTTGAATCGTATGTCAATTGGTGATTTAACCCAAAAATCAACGGTGAAATTATCAAACGAAATAGGCCAGTTATCTTCTTCCTATAATAGTATGGTAGATAAGTTAACACAGGTAATTAATGATATACAAAATTCGGCACGCTATTTTAGTGATGGCTCAAAGGAGATTGCTTCTAGTTCTTTGGGACTTTCAGAGGGGGCAACTGAACAGGCTTCTTCGTTAGAAGAGATTTCATCTGTAATGGAAGAAATAACCGGTACAATAAATCAAAGTGCAGATAACTCAGAAAATGCCAATCAAATGTCGAAAAATGTAGCCATAGGAATGGGAACTGTAAAAAGCGATTCGAAGAAGGTGTTGGAGGCAAATCAATTGATTAATGATAAAATAAAAATAGTTACAGATATTGCGATGCAGACTAATATTCTTGCATTAAATGCAGCAGTGGAAGCTGCAAGAGCCGGTGAATTAGGAAGAGGTTTTGCTGTTGTTGCCGGTGAAGTTCGAAAGCTTGCAGAGCGAAGTAATAAGGCTGCTTCTGAAATTGTAGAATTGGTAGAATCAAGTTTTAACCTTTCGCAATCCTCTTTAGAGAGCATAAATAAATTGTTGCCCGAAATAGAGGAGACATCAAATTTGGTGCAGGAAATTGCAGCTGCTTCTCAGGAGCAAAGTAATGGGATCATTCAAGTAAATTCTGCTTTGCATGTGCTAAATAACGTTACACAACGCAATTCAGCATCTTCTGAAGAGTTAGCATCTACATCAGAACAATTATCTTCACAAGCTGCGGAACTTCTACAGGTTATTGAATATTTCAAAATTAATAAGTAGGTATTAATCGTAGTTTGTTGTATCGTGAGAGGAGGTTTTAGACACATGACGATTATAACGAAAATAACTAAAAGAGAACGAAATGGAGGATATAAAAGATCTAGAGGAATTTTTAGGTGGGCATTTTATTTATACATATGCCAATGGTTGGAACTATGAAATGTATGTGAAAAATGAAACAACCATAGATTATCGAATTCACACCGGTATGGTTGGTGGGCGTTGGGTGAAAGACCAGAAAGTACATATTGTAAAACTAACTGATGGGGTTTTTAAAATATGCTGGACTGAACCAACCGGTACTGATGTGAGTCTGGACTTCTTGCCTAATGAAAATAAACTGCATGGAGTCATCTTTTTTCCCAAATGGGTACATGAACATCCCGAAATAACAACCTGTTATCAAAACGATTTTATCGATGTAATGATAGAATCGCGTGAAAAATATGAAACTTATCCTAAACATGTAGTACCTGAGTTTGGCAGGATATTCTTTAAAAAGAATGAAGGAATGAATAATGAAAAAGTGATTGCAGTTGCTCCTTATGAGGGTATGATTGATAAAATGATAAGTGGTGAATTAGACTTCAGCATATAATGTGTAAATGAAAAGTATGTTGACAGTCTTGGCATCAGAATTTATAAAAGTGCTGATGTAACTTTTAAACTGTAAGTTGATGAAGGCAATACTACAATTACGAAAATGGTAGTTATTTAACCATTGAATTTAGTTAGAACAATGCTGACCAAATCTTAACCATTGGTGAGCGAAAAGAATGTTTTTCTGAAAATTTAATAATGGCGTATTTAATTCGGTATTGGTCAATAAAACCAAAAGATATTGACACTGAATCAGTCAAGCACATATTATAAAAATGGTGATTAGATAGGTGTTAAAATATAAGCAAAAGAAACAATGCTTTCCAAAAAAAATAAAAAACCAATAGCTCATTGTATAATTAGTTTTGCTGGATTTTTTATTTCCTTGTAAAGTGAAGATTGGGTTCCTTTTATCAAAATAAGAATTGAAGCGAAGAGTAAAAAGATTAACATAATAATAATAAAGACGTTCGTGAACTAAATGAAGTAGGATTTATTCGAAGTGCCCAATTTTAAATGTTATTAGGACAGGGGTAATTTATAACATATAACAAAAGGGGCGAAGTTAAAATGTCATTATTTTAGCTTTGGCTTCTTTTTATTGTTCCTCTGTATTTACCACTTTTTATGTTTTATCTGATATTATAAATAAAATATCTTAAACCATAATAGAGCTTTTTAATATGTAAATAATTTAGTGTGCTAAGCAAGGGGAAATATAAATAACTAGTTTATGTTTTTTAGCGTTCTTGCATGAGTGGTAATAATTGGGAGTGATAATTTTATAAATATTTAAAATATGAAGAGATATTTCCTTTACGTCTTTTTGTTTGTGACGAGTAGTTTTTTCTGTAGTTTGATGGCGCAGAGCCTAAAAGCAACCAATCCAATAATCCATGCCGATGTTCCCGATATGTCAATCATTAGGGTTGGGGAAACATATTATATGAGTAGTACTACTATGCATGTAAATCCCGGGGTGCCCATTATGAAATCGACAGATTTAGTAAACTGGGAATTGGTTAACTATTGTTACGATACATTAGGCGATACTGATGAGTTGAACCTTGATAATGGTAAAAGTACTTATGGCAGAGGTTCATGGGCAAGTAGCCTACGCTATCATAAGGGCAGGTATTATGTATCAACTTTTTCAGGTACTACCGGTAAAACGTATATCTTTTCCACTAAAAATATTGAAAAAGGGCCTTGGAAGAAAATCGAGTTTAAACCCATGTTGCATGACCATTCACTGTATTTTGACGAGGATGGAAAAGCATATATGGTTTATGGCAGTGGAAAAATTAAATTGGTTGAATTAAATAAAAAATTGGATGGCGTTGTTCCCGGTTCAGAAAAGGTGATTATCGAAAATGCCGGTGCTCCTGCAGGCGATAACCTGATGTTGCCTGCTGAAGGTTCACAGTTATTTAAAATAAATGGCAAATATTACCTGTTTAATATAACCTGGCCTCAAGGTGGTATGCGTACGGTTATTATTCATCGTGCTGATAAACTTACCGGCCCTTACGAAGGACGTTTGGCTTTGCAAGATAAAGGCGTAGCTCAAGGTGGCTTAATAGATACACCTGATGGTAGATGGTTCTCATTTCTGTTTAAAGACAATGGAGCAGTTGGCCGAATCCCGTATCTGGTTCCTGTGAAATGGGAAGATGGCTGGCCTGTTTTGGGGATTAATGGTAAAGTACCCGACACTCTTGATTTACCTGCTAGCAAAGGGCTAATTCCAGGTATTGTTGCTTCTGATGATTTTTCAAGGAATAAAAAAGAGGCTGATTTGCCATTGGTTTGGCAATGGAACCATAATCCGGATAATACACTTTGGTCTGTGCGCGAGCGCGAAGGCTATTTTCGAATAACAACGGGTAGGGTAGATACCACTTTTCTTTCAGCTAAAAATACCTTAACACAAAGAACTTTTGGCCCTGCTTGCTCTGGTTCTACCATGTTGGATGTTGCAAACATGAAAGAGGGCGATTTTGCCGGGTTGGCATTGTTACAGAAAAAATATGGCTTAGTAGGGGTGAAATATGAAAATGGCACAAAGAAAATAGTAATGGTGAGTGCCCAAACCGAAAGCCCTGTTGAGATAGAAAGCATACCACTTACGCAGGAAACAGTTTATTTAAAAGCCGATTGTCATTTTTCAGGATGGCCAGAAGAAGCTTATTTCTTTTATAGCCTTGATGGTGAAAATTGGAAAAATATTGGGTCAAAATTAGAGATGCAATATACCTTGCCTCACTTTATGGGGTATCGTTTGGGCTTGTTTAATTATGCAACAAAAGAAGCCGGTGGATATGCTGATTTTGATTATTTCAGCATTAGCGACAAAGTTGCCCCAAAACCTCAAAAATATGTATTCTTAAGCCTGGGGCAATCTAATATGGAAGGCAATGCACGCTTTGAACCACAGGATACGGTTAATGTTAATAGCCGTTTCCAGGTAATGGCTACTGTTGACTGCCCTGATTTAGGCCGTAAAAAAGGAGAGTGGTACACAGCTGTGCCTCCATTGTGCCGTTGTTACACAGGCCTTACGCCTGTTGATTATTTTGGGCGTACACTTGTGGATAATTTACCCGAAAACATAAGCGTTGGGGTTATTAACGTTGCAGTTGGAGGATGTAAGATTGAGCTTTTTGATAAGGATAATTATCAAAGTTATGTGGATTCTTCTCCTGATTGGTTAAAAAATATGGTAAAAGAATATGATGGCAACCCATATGCCCGTTTGGTAGAGATGGCCAAATTGGCGCAAAAAGATGGTGTTATTAAAGGAATTCTGCTGCATCAAGGCGAGTCAAACACTGGCGATACCCTTTGGGTGAAAAAAGTAAAGTTGGTGTATGACAATTTAATCGCAGACTTGGGGTTAAATCCTGATGAGGTGCCTTTATTAGCGGGCGAATTGGTGAGCGCTGAAGAGGGTGGTGCTTGTGCTAGCATGAATGCCATTATCGCTAAACTACCCGAAGTGGTGCCTAATTCGTATGTCATCTCTTCAAAAGATTGCCCGGCTAGGGATGATCATCTACATTTTCTGGCTGAAGGTTATAGGGTTATAGGCAAGAGGTATGGCCAAAAGATGCTTAAATTGTTAGGGATTTCTGCCCAATAATATAGCAGTTGCAGAAGTCGGTTAAATGTTTAATAATAAATTTTTATTGGAGCGACTTTTCCTTCATAAATTCTTTTGTGGAGGATGTTGACAGTAAAATTTCCGTTAGATATAAAAATATAAATCATCCCAACTAAAATTCAGGAGGGGGAAAACTAATTTTCTCCTCCTTTTTTATGAAAAAGTAGGGCGGGATTAAACTTTAACAAGCACTTTTGGGGGTATAGTTTTTTAATACAGCCAAGGCTGTGATTGATGACGTGGATGGTTGATTGAATTGTACATTATAAATAATACTGTTTTGTTTAAATCAAACTTTTTCAGGAAATGGCATTTGATTGTCTATTTTGTTTTTGGGGTAATTCTTAACACGAATGCACAGCACCAAATTGGCGTGTTACAAAATATAGTTCAAAATGAGCTCGAAGGGAACCTCGGTTTTCCAATAGTATCAGAAAACCATAATGCGGCTGTGTTATGTTACGATGATGCAGATTTTAAAGGCGTAATACGGGCTGTTTACGACTTGCAAAAAGACATTGCTGCTGTAACAGGGGATACGCCTGAAATTATGAAAGGCAAAAATAGCGCCCAATATGAAATTGTTATTGGCACGCTTGGCAAAAGCAAGTTAATCGATCGCCTCGTTGATAAAGGAAAATTAAATGTTTCTGGCATTAAAGGTAAATGGGAAAGCTTTACCATTGCCACAATTAGTAATAAGCCTGGTTCGAAACAGAGCCTTGTAATTGCCGGAAGTGATAAACGTGGTACCATTTATGGTATTTATGAACTTTCTAAGCAGTTAGGCGTCTCTCCATGGTATTGGTGGGCAGATGTTCCGCCTTTACAGCGCCCTTCGGCATATGTTGTTAAAGGCCAGTATAACTCTGGGGAACCCAAAGTTAAATACAGGGGAATTTTCATTAACGACGAAAATCCATGTATGCAACGTTGGGCAAAAGAAAAATTTGGCGGCATGAACAGCCAAATGTATAGCCATATGTTTGAGCTTTTGTTACGCCTGAATGCAAACTTATTATGGCCGGGAATGTGGGGCTCATTTAAAGAGTATAAACCATTAGTGCCGATATTAAAAGACGAAGAAGGCAACTACCTTGGCAATTGTTTTAACGAAGATGATATTGAAAATCCCCGGTTAGCCGATGAATATGGTATTGTTATTGGCACTTCGCACCACGAGCCAATGCAACGTTCGCAACAAGAATGGATTAGAAACAAAGCTAATTATGGCAATGGCGAATGGAATTATTTAACCAATAAAGAGGGTATACAAAGGTTTTTCAAAGAGGGCATAAATCATACAAAAAACTATGAAAGCCTCATAACCATTGGTATGCGAGGAGATGAAGACCGGCCAATGGTTGATGCCGGTAGTGCAGAAGCCAATTTTAAAGTGTTAGAAGGCATCATTAAAGATCAGCGCCGGATAATAGAAAATGTAACAGGCCAAAAGGCTTCTGAAATGCCACAGGTTTGGACACTTTATAAAGAAGTGTTAGAATATTATGGGCAAGGAATTAAGGTACCCGACGATGTGATTATTGCTTTTTGCGATGATAATTGGGGTGATGTGCGCAGGCTTCCTGAGTTAAATGAAAAAAAGCACCCTGGAGGATACGGAATGTATTACCATGTTGGTTATTATGGTGCTCCACGAGCTAATAAATGGCTCAATGTAACCCAAATAGAACAGATGTGGGAGCAGCTTATGCTCACATATAGTTATGGTGTTGACAAATTGTGGATACTTAATGTTGGTGATTTAAAACCCAATGAATATCCAATGGATTTCTTTTGTGCTTTAGCCTGGAATCCAACAAAATATACTGTTGACAAACTTGAAAATTATTCAAAATCATTTTGTGCTCAACAGTTTGGCATAGGCCAGGCCGCAGAGGCTGCTTACATTCTTAATACTTATTGTAAGTATGCGGGCCGTATTACCCCCGAAATGTTAGACGACAAAACTTACAACTTACAAAGTGGTGAGTTTAAGATGGTGAAAGATGAGTTTCTTGCCTTGGAAGCAAGGGCTTTAAGGCAGTATTTGGCATTGGATAAAGAATATAGGGATGCGTATAATCAACTTGTATTATATCCGGTTCAGGCTTTGGCTAATTTGTATGAAATGTACTATGCCCTTGTAATGAATTATAAATTGGCTGATGAAAAAGATAGTGCTGCCAATTTTTGGGCCGATAGGGTCGAAAGTTGTTTTAACCGTGATGCCAAATTATCTGCCAATTATAATTTAAATATGGCCGATGGCAAATGGAATCACATGATGGATCAAGTACACATCGGCTATACTTCTTGGCATGCCCCAATTAAAAATATTATGCCTACTGTAAGGCGTATTTCAGTTAAAGAAGCGGAAAAAGGTGGCTATGTTTTTTCTGAAAAAAATGGTGTGGTTGTCATGGAGGCCGAACACTATTTTAATAGTGAAGCTAATAATAAAACCTATTGGCAGGCAATTCCTAATATGGGGCGAACGCTGTCCGCACTTGCCTTAATGCCATATACTGAAAGTACCAATGGTGCATCTGTTACATACAAATTTTATTTAAAGAGAAAGCTCGACAGCCTAAAGGTTAGGCTATATTTAGATAGTACCCTTCCTTTCAAGAAAGGGGGGCACAGAATTGCAGTCTCTTTAGCCGGCGGAGAAGAGAAAATTATTAATATAAATAATGAATTAGTCTGGAAAAACTGTTATACAAAAATGTATCCAACAGCCGCTGCCCGCCAAATTGAGATTGTTGAAACTTTTTTATTACCAGATGTGGGTAATAATATATATACATTGACTGTTCGCCCTTTGGATCCTGCTATTATTATGCATAAGCTGGTTATTGATAATGGAGGGTATGAAGATTCATTCTTAAAAATGCCTGAAAGTCCATGTGTGAAATAATTTGCTGAAATTTAAATTATTATGAAAAGAAAGTACACAGTTTTGTTTTTGAAAAGAGTGTTAGCACTCCTTGTGTTTTCACTAACTATTGGTAATGTGTCGGCCCAAGAATCTTTGAGGCGGCCAATTTCCCCTGATCAGCCAATGTGGCTCGTTCATATAGACACCTGGAATTATGCCGACCCTCAGAAAATAATAGACCTGATTCCGGAAGATATAAGGCCATTTGTTGTAATGAATATCTCTATTTCAATTAGCCATGATGTTGAAACGAGCCGTTTTAAAGTGGCTGAATATGGTTATGAAATTGCCAAATCATGGGTTCGGACTTGTGCTCAAAACCGCATGTGGGCAATGGTGCAAATGTCAAGTGGTGGTTATGCCCAATTTTCAGACACTGATTTATCCGTTTATCACGAATTTTTTCAGGAGTATCCTAACTTTATAGGATTTAACTATGCTGAACAGTTTTGGGGGTATGACGATTCAAATGATCCGCTTTCTCCATCATGGAGCTGCCGTATTGCTCATTTTGCTAATTTGTTAAAAGTTTGTAATCAATATGGAGGCTACCTAACAGTAAGCTGGTGTGGCAATCAGTGGAGTGCGGGCATCAATCCAATAGCTATGTTAAAACGTAATCCTGTTTTTGCTCAAGCATGCGAAACCTATACTGAAAACTTTATATTATGTGAAAAATATACACAACAATCGTTTCAGTCAGACATGGAGAGTATTTGCCTGGGTGTTTACCTTTCGGGCTATAGTGGGCATTACGGTATCCGATATGACGATACCGGATGGACCGATGCTAGTGGAGAACATGCCAACTTTAGTTTGGCAACAGGCGGTGCCCCTCACCTTGAACATATCATGTTAACAGGGGAAACTGTCATTGATGCTCCCGAATTAATTTGGCTACAATGTTTTAAAGAATTGAACCCAGCTTCAACAACCGATGGTTATACTCAACGCAGGTGGTCAACTTTCCCTCAGTTCGATAATTTTAGTATTGACCTGTTTCGTAAAATAATTGATGGTACAGTGCGTATTCCATCGCGTCAGGAAGTGATTGATCGCACAAAACTGGTTGTTGTTAATGATGTAAGTTCAGGCTCTGCCGATCAAATATATAGCACACCGGAGACTTTATTCGAAGGGCTATACCGAATGGATGGTGATGGCAATTACGGAGATAATAAGAGTTTCTTCAAAAAAACAGGCCGCTACCCAACTGTGCCAACCGTATTTAACCTGGCAAATGATATGGCTAACTCTTTTGCTGTAAAGGTTGCTAATTCTGCTTATTCAACTAGATGGCGGACAATTCAAGATAAAGTAGATGAATTTAATACTCTGTTTGAAGAGGAATATACCGGAGATCTGTATGCCGGCCGCCACGAAAATGGTTGGGTAATTTATAACCCATATAAAACAGGACAAAATGCTACTGCCAGTATCCCGTTTAAATACAATACCTGCGAGAAAGTTGATTTAGAATATACTCAATATACATCAGGGGTGATGAAAGAGTATGCTGATAAAGTAACTTTTTACCTTTCTAATTACGACGAAAACAATAAAAGTACGCTAAAAACCGATGTGATTAAAATTTACGGAAGCACATCTGAACCTACATTTTCATACGAGGATAGGGCAGACCATGTTGCTAGTGTAGTGAGCAAGACATGGGAGAGTGGCGTTTTTACCCTTGCCGTTAAACATAACGGGCCTTTAGATATAACTATCAATTGCCAGGGGGATGAAAGCAACCGTTTAACAACCTATACTGAAGCCAATATAATTGCACCAAATAAACCTGCAATATATACCGGCTCATTGCAATACGAAGCTGAATGTTTTGATTATAAAAATGTTAGTGGTGTTACAACGAGTGGTTATAATGAAGGAATTCGTAATTATACCGGTCAAGGTTATTTAACTTTTGGTACTAGCTCTACTGCCAGCGTAAGGGATACTGTTACAGTTATCAGAGATGGCCAATACCAATTATTAACTAAATATTCAACGCCTAGTGGTGATGTTACTTCCATTGATTTATATGTTAACGGAAGTAAAGTGGCAACACCAACATTTACTGGTACATATAACACAAGTGTTTGGAAGGTAAATACGCAGTTGATAAGTTTAAATGCCGGAAAAAATATTATTGAATTTAAAGCAAATGCAACTGGCAAAAATATAGTTTTCGATAATATTGTTGTTACCCAGGGGCAAGACGGCAACATATATAATTTTACAGCTGACGAAGCTACTGCAGCTGCAAGTTCGCCAGCTGCGCAACTTATTACTGTTCAAAGTGGAAGTGCCGGTGTTGTTGCATATACGGATGCCAATAATAAAACCAGCAATTGTTTCAAGTCATATAGTGTTGGGGCTGTTAATGGTTCTGCTGTTGCCGATTTAGATATGTTTCCTGCTGACGCAAAAGATTATACAATCGTTTGGAAAGAATATTATGGTACTGTAGGAGGTAAAAAAGGTGTTTTACTTAGAGGTACAGGAGATAATGGCTCTTGTGCCTATGCCGAAGGTATGAAGCAGGGGTATCTGTTTATTGCACTTAATAATGATGATAATACCGTTACCCTAAAGCCCTATGTAGCTAATAGTACCGGGCTTTCAAGCCAGCCAACTTATACAACTAGTTTTTCTGTAGCAACGGGAGAGCCTTGCTGGTTTAAAGCAACAGCATCTGGAAACCAGTTAGTTTTTGAGTGTTCAAGTGATAGTATTAATTGGGAAGGTGCTTCTCAAACATTATTTACAGATGATACCTATAATTCAGGGGCTTCACAAATTGTTTGGGGATTAGACTCAAATAACTTTTCATGGGTAATGGATAATATTGCCTATTATAGTAGTAGTATTTCTGTGTCTACGGTAGCTTTGGGCGATTTTTCTTATCAGCAAAGTGCAGGGCCATCGGATAGCCAAACATTTACCGTTTCCGGTAGGTCGCTTCTTGGCAATATTTTGATTCAAGCTCCTGATAATTTTGAAGTATCATTGGAAGAAATAACTGGTTATTCCTCTGGCGTTGAAATTTTGGCTAAAAATGGAAGCGTTGAGTTAGACACTGTTTATGTGCGTTTAAAAGAAGGTTTGGCTATCAATCATTATAATGGCGATGTTACTATTGGTTCAGCAATGGTTAAAGATGCAGTTGTCAATGTACATGGGCGGGTGTTGCCAATGCCTAATAGCCGAATTTATAATTTCTCTAGAGATGAAGCTACAACTTCTGCACAAACACCTCCTTCGTGGAAAACAAGTATTGGGCAAGATAATGCTGCTACCGCTGGCGTAGTTTCTTTTACTGATGCAAATGGGCTTATCAGTAATATGTTAACCCCTTATAGTAATGGGCAAAAAAGTGAAACAGGTATCATCAACCTTGAATTATTCTCAACTACGAGTACCGATTATTCAATTACTTGGAAACAATGTGTTGGATCCAATGAGTATTATAAAGTTGGCACAATAATGCGTGGCGATGTTAATAATGTTGGCGATGCAAACAATGGATATGTTCAAGGCATTATGAATGGTTACTTGTTTATTGTTTATACGGCAGGCCCTGAAAGCCGTTCCGAGTTTAGGATATACAGATCAACAACAAGTGGTTTAAGCATGATGACAAATGGGCAAGTTGGAAGTTTATCTCCTACAATAGGGCAGCCTGTTTGGTACCGTACATCTGTATCAGGTAGCTCAACGGTTGAACTAACTTTTGAATATTCAACAGATGGCGTCACGTGGGTTACAGCAGCCTCTGCTTCAGAGGGAGCTGCATCGGCTTTTCAATCAGGTGCTTCTCAAATTGTATGGGGGTTAGCAGCTGGAAGTAACGATTTCTATTTAGATGATATCATTTTTAATGGATTAGAATCAAATAACGGAACTCCCGATTTAATTTCTATTTCAACATCCGAATTAAATGGATTTTTATATGATATTAATAAGGAACGAAATATTCAGTCGTTTAGTGTTTTAGGAAGTTCATTAACAGATGACATTTCTATTACAGCTCCGTTAGGATATGAGTTGAGTTTAGAGGAAAATCAAGCATATAGTTCAGAGGTTTATATTTCACATCAAAATGGGAGTATTGCAGAAACTAATGTTTATGTAAGGTTAAAGACAGGTCTTTCAAAAGGTAATTATAACGGTAATGTTACTTTATCATCTATTGGAGTATTAACAAAAACCATAGCACTATCAGGTGAGGTTCCTAATGATGTGGGTATTGATGATATACCGGAGGCGTCTAAAACTGTAATTTCTGTAGAGTATTATTCCTTAACAGGACAAAAAGTAGATAATGTTGATAATAGAAACGGAATTTTCATTGAACGAAAAATCTATTCAGATAGAACTGTTTCAACAAGAAAGATATTGAAAAATAATAAATAGAGAATAAGATATGATGAAGAGGTTAAGTGTTATTTACTTATTGATATCTGTAACAATTAGTGGAATTATAGCACAATCAAAACAAGTTGTTAGCCCCGATGGGAAACTAGTTGTAACAGTATCTGTCAATAAAGGAACACCAGAATATAATGTTGCTCTCAAAGGCGTTACATTTATTGAATCTTCGCCAATTGGGCTTGTAACTAATGTCGGCGATTTTTCAACAGGGTTGGAAATGAATAGTGAAGTGAAGGTGTCTGAAGTAAATGACACATATGAATTGCCAAATATTAAATTTAGCAAGGTAAATTATATTGCCAATGAGGCTGTTTTTAGTTTTACAAAAGATGGCAAAGCTGCTATAGATGCGATATTTCGTGTAAGCAATAATGATATCGCATTTAAATATAAAGTCTATCTTCAAAAAGAAAACTTAGCTTGTGTGGTTAAAAGTGAGGCAACTGGTTTTAAATTGCCCGAAGGGGCTACCACCTTCCTTTGTCCTCAAAGTGACCCAATGCACGGTTTTGCCAGAACATCGCCAAGTTATGAAACCCCATATACGGTTGATGCAGAAATTGGGAAAAATGGTTGGGGGAATGGCTATACATTTCCATGTTTATTTAAAGTAAAAGATAACGGTTGGGTGTTAATTTCTGAGACAGGTGTTGATGCCAGCTATTGTGGCAGCAGGCTTGTTAATAGCAATGGAGGCCTATACACCATTGGCTTCCCTCAAGAAGGCGAGAATAACGGCAATGGCACAACATCCCCGGGTATTGCTTTACCTGGCGAAACACCTTGGCGAACCATTACTGTTGGCGAAACATTAAAGCCAATTGTTGAAACAACCATCGCATTTGATGTGGTTAAGCCAAAATACGAAGCTTCAAAAGAATATAAGTTTACAAAAGGTTCTTGGAGCTGGATTATTAAAATGGACGGTGCTACAACTTATGATGTACAAAAAGAATATATCGACTTTAGTGCTGCCATGGGGTGGGAGACCATCCTTATTGATGCCCTTTGGGATACACAAATTGGCCGCGATAAAATTGCTGAATTGGCAAAATATGGTGCTTCAAAAAATGTAGGCCTTTACTTGTGGTACAATTCAAATGGCTACTGGAACGATGCACCTCAAGGGCCACGTGGATTAATGGATAAATCAAGAATTAGAAGGGATGAGATGGCCTGGATGCAAAGTATTGGCATTAAAGGGATAAAAGTCGATTTCTTTGGTGGCGATAAGCAAGTGACCATGCAGCTATATGAAGATATCCTTTCGGATGCCAACGATTTTGGCATACAAGTTATTTTTCACGGGTGTACATTGCCACGAGGCTGGGAACGCATGTATCCAAATTTTGCTTCAAGCGAAGCGGTATTAGCCAGCGAAAACCTTCATTTCGGGCAAGGTAGTTGCGATGCCGAAGCCTTTAATGCCTGTATTCACCCATTTATCCGTAATACTGTAGGTAGCATGGACTTTGGCGGCAGCGCCTTAAATGAGTTTTACAACCATAACAATACGCCAAACAAAGGGTCAAAACGAATGACTTCTGATGTGTTTGCGTTGGCAACTGCCGTGTTGTTTCAAAGTGGTGTACAGCATTTTGCAATGGCGCCTAATAATTTGGACGATGCTCCGGATTGGGCTGTCAATTTTATGAAAGAAGTGCCTTCAACCTGGGACGAAGTTCAATTTATCGACGGGTACCCTGGCAAATATGTTGTATTTGCACGCCGTAAAGGTGATAAGTGGTACATAGCTGGTGTTAATGCTCAAAAAGAAACGTTGAAGTTAAAAGTAAAATTGCCGATGCTTTCAAAAGGTGGCTCATACACAATGTATGTTGATGATAGCAAACTGTCAGGAAAAAAAGTTGCCGGCAAGCTAAATAAAAAACAAGAGGTAGCATTAACTATCCCATGTAATGGCGGCGTAGTAATTGTTCAATAAAGATGTTATACGATTATAAAAATGAAAAATTATATTAAAAGAATTTCCGGATTTGCGTTGGTTGCTGTTGCCATTTTGGGCAACAGCGCAACAGCTCAAGAAAAGCTTTATCCAAATACTTTTCCATTATCAGATGTCCGTTTGCTGGATGGCGTGTTTAAAGACGCACAGGATTTAAATATTGTTACATTATTAAAGTACGATGTTGATCGTTTTTTAGCGCCTTATCGAAAAGCTGCAGGTTTAGCCCCAAAAGCCGAAAACTATGGCAATTGGGAAAGCGATGGGCTAGATGGCCACGTTGGTGGGCATTACCTCTCAGCCATGGCCATTCATTATGCAGCTACCGGCAATGAGGAGTGTTTTAAGCGCATGAATTATATGGTGGATGAGTTTAAAGCCTGCCAGGAAGCCAATGGTGAAAAATATCCTGATTGGGGTGTTGGTTATGTGGGCGGTGTGCCCAATGGCGCTGAATTATGGAAAGGCATAAAAGAAGGTAAAATCGACTTAATCTGGAAATACTGGGTGCCTTGGTACAATGTGCATAAAGCATACGCCGGTTTGCGCGATGCCTGGCTTTATGGTGGCAATGAAGAGGCTAAAACATTGTTTCTTAAGTTTTGCGATTGGGCTGTGGATATAACAGCAGGCCTTAGTGATGAGCAAATGGAAGCTATGTTGGGCAACGAACATGGCGGAATGAACGAAGTATTAGCCGATGCTTATCAAATAACCGGCAACGACGCATATTTGACAGCAGCCAAAAGGTTTTCGCATAAATCACTTTTAAAACCATTAATGGAGGGTGTAGATAGACTGGATAATTTACATGCCAATACACAAGTGCCAAAAGCTGTAGGTTTTCAGCGTGTTGCTGAAGTTGCGCATGATACAAAATATGACGATGCTGGCCGTTTCTTTTGGGAAACAGTTACACAAAACCGTAGCTTGGCTATTGGTGGCAACAGCCGTAAAGAATTTTTTCCCTCAGCAACTTCATGTACCGATTATATAAAAGATGTTGAAGGGCCTGAATCTTGTAATACCAACAATATGCTTAAGCTCACTGAGGTGCTATTCAGAATGAACCCAGAGGCCAAGTATGCCGATTTTTATGAGCGGGCAATGTTCAACCATATTCTGTCAACACAGCACCCAGAGCATGGCGGCTATGTTTATTTTACTCCGGCTCGTCCAAGGCATTACAGAGTTTATTCAGCTCCCAATGAAGCTATGTGGTGTTGTGTTGGTACAGGAATGGAAAATCATGGTAAATATGGAGAGTTTATCTACTCTCATTCAAGAGATTCTTTGTTCCTGAACTTATTTGTTGCTTCATCACTTAATTGGAAAGATAAAAAGGTTAAGCTAGAACAACATACTAATTTTCCTTATCAGGAAAGTACACGGCTGGTGATTGCAGAAGGTAGTGCAAAGTTTAATTTGTTGGTACGTTATCCTTCTTGGGTTGAAGTGGGAAAGCTAGAGGTTAAAGTAAATGGTAAAAAGCAGCCTGTTTCAGCTCAGCCTTCATCTTATATTGCTATAAATCGTAAATGGAAGAAAGGTGATGTTGTTGAAGTTTCATTACCAATGCACAATACTATTGAAGCATTACCTAATGTGCCATCGTATATTGCATTTCTTCATGGGCCTATTGTTTTAGGTGCAAAAACGGGTACTCAGGAGTTAAAAGGGCTGGTAGCCGGAAGTGGCCGCTGGGAGCACATTGCCGGAGGCAGAATGCTACCTGTTAACGATGCCCCTATCATTATAGAAGATAGCCGGAAAGAATTAGTTAATGCCCTTGAGCCGGTGGAGGGGAAACCGCTTCACTTTACCATGAAGAAGTTGCACTTCAAAAATGTGGATGAGGCATTGGAATTGGAACCTTTTTATGGCATTCACGATGCCAGATACATGCTGTATTGGATGCAGTTGTCTAATAACCAGTATCAGGCGGTTTTGGATTCAGTTGCTGCTGAAGAAGTTAAAATGTTAGCCTTGGAAAAACGCACTGTTGACAAGGTACAGCCTGGGCAACAACAACCAGAAGCTGACCATTTTATACAATCGGCCAACTCTAATACCGGCATAAATCAAAATGAATTTTGGCGCGATGCCCGCAGCGAAGGTTTCTTCAGTTATCAACTAGATACGAATGGTGAAACGAACTTGGAATTGATCTTGCGTTTTTGGGGGTCCGAATGGGGTAAACGTGCTTTTGATATTCTTATAGATGGCGAAAAAATGGTATCGGAAGATAATAGTGGCAGATGGCACATATCCGAATTTAAAACTATTAACTATGCTATCCCAGCATCTATGTTGGAAGGTAAAAAGAAAATAACTGTCACCTTTAAGCCTCACAAAGGCAGCACTGCAGGTGCTATTTATATGGTACGTTTAGTTAAAGCAATTGACTAAAAGAATGAGAGGGATTGTACAATCTGATTTGTAATGAAATAATTTATTCGTAATAATAAATAAACTGATTACATATCGGTTTTAATAATAATTGACCTTCTCCCATTTTATGAGTATATTTTAGGGAGATGGTCAAATATTAAAGAAAGTGTAACTATTCAGTGTAATTCTAAAAACATAATTTTTTCAGAAAAATGTGGATAACTATTGCTGATTTCCAGAAAAATGTGGATAAACAAAGATCGATTTAGTTTCTACAAAGTGTATGCATGTCGATCTTTGTATCTGCATGGGAAAGAAAAAAAGCATAGAAGAAAAACTAGATGCATTGTTTGTAAGAGTTGATAAACTTGAAACAGAAAACGCAGAACTTCGCGAAGAAAATGCCACGCTCAAAAAGCGTCTTTCTCATTATGAAACGCCAAAGAATAGTAAAAATAGCAGTAAACCACCTTCATCAGATTTCCCTAAATTGCTCAGAACACAATCATTGCGTAAAAAATCAGGTAAAAAACCAGGAGGTCAAAAACGTCATAAAGGCAATACTTTAAAGATGGTTGATGAGCTTACAGTTATCAAAGAGCATAGTTCAAATTATTGTACATGTTGTGGCAATAATCTTGCAGATATTGAAGGCGCATTTGCAGGGAGACGTCAGGTAATTGATATACCTCCTATTGTACCAGTAGTTACCGAACATCGAGTATATCATGAACAATGCAGTTGCGGAATGGTCAACAAAGGCTGTTATCCCAATCATGTAAATGCACTTGTGAGTTATGGAACAAACACCCAGGCTTTAGCTGCTTACATGCATACTCGTCAGTACATGCCTTATCATCTCTTGCGTGAATTCTTTAATGCAATATTAGGACTTAAAATTAGTACCGGAGGTTTAAACCATTTGATTATCAAGTTTGCTAAAAAAGCAACACCTTTCTACGAGCAGATACGTAATAATGTACATGCTCATTCTACTATGGGAGCTGATGAAACCGGAACTAATATTAATGGAAAACTTCATTGGGCATGGGTATTTCAAAATGCACAATCCACCTTTTTATCTGTTCACCTCAAACGTGGTTACGATGCCATTGAAGAAATTATGCCTGAAGGTTTTAAAAACAATACACTGGTGACAGATTGTTGGAAACCTTATTTTAAAACGCAAGCAGGTAATCATCAGTTATGTACTGCGCATCTTCTAAGAGAGCTTGAATTTTTTATTCAAAAATATCCCCATAGTAACTGGGCTTTGAAGATGAAATCGCTTATTGTTAAAGCCTTAAAAACACGTAGTAACAATTGGGATAGTAAAGATGCGATCGTAAAAATACTTAAAGCGTTTGCAAAGCTTCTGACTATAAAGATTGACGAAACACTAAAAGATGTTGTTACCTTTATAAAATAGATTGGTCAGGTATGCTGATTATGTATTTACATTCTTAAATCATCCAGATGTTCCTCCCGACAATAATGGCTCAGAGCGGGCGGTAAGAAACTTTTAAGTCAAACAGAAAGTGAGCGGTTTCTTCAAATCATTTGAAGGTGCTAAGCACTATGCCATACAGCAATCTATTATAGATACAGCGATCAAGAGTTCTCATAATCCTTTTGACACTCTACGTGCTTTCGCTATAATACCAAATATATTTCCATTTGATTGATATAATTATTATCTTTATAGTATGCCAAAACAAGCAGAAATAAATATAAAAGAGGACATTAAATATTTGAGAAACCTTCGAAAAAAGGAAAATAACCATAGGTTAAAAACTCGTATTCAGAGTCTAATACTCACCAAGGAAGAATAGTTTAAACGTCGAATAGATTTAGCTAACCACTTAGGAGTAGGAATTGCCAGTCTGGATAGGTGGACAAGAGTATACAAAGAGTCAGGACTTGAAACTATGCTATGCATCTCAAATGGAGGAGCCAGAAGAAGTAGCGTTCCCAAGGATGTTCATGACGGCTTGGCAAAAAAAGTATACGATTCAGACAATCCACTTTTGGGTTACTGGGATGCTGTCGTATGGGTCAAAGAAAACTACGGTCTTGAATTGAAATACAACACATTAAGAACATACTTAATCCGTCACTTCAAAACCAAATTGAAAGAACCCCGAAAATCACATTACAAAAAAGATGAACAGGCCATACAGGCCTTTAAAAAAACTACCTAATCTTTTAACCGACATTAGAATCAGTCTAATTAAATATAAATATGATAGTGTGAATTTATACTTTCAGGATGAAAGTAGATTTGGATTAATGACGCACACAGGCAGGTGTTTAACAGCAAAGGGAGTTAAGCCAATTGTTAGTTATCAACATGCCTTTAAAAACACTTACTTATATGGTAGTTTCTTCCCTATAGACGGTGATGCTTTTGTTTATGAAATAGAAGGAACCACAAGCGAAATATTTTGCAAATATTTGGTTGAATTCTCAAAACATAAACCTAAAGAACTCAAGGTCATCATTATTGACAATGCAGGATTCCACTCTTTACAGCAATATGATATTCCTGAAAATATAAAACTAATACGCATACCACCATATTGTCCCGAACTTAATCCATCTGAAAAGATATGGCATTACATAAAACAAAAATTTAAAAACAAAGTGTTTGAAAAACTATCAAATGTCAAAAAATGGTTACATGACTTTGTCCAGAATGAATTAAAACCAGAAACAATAATGTCAATCACTCATAATGAATTATACAATAATGCCTTTGTCAATCATCTTGTAATTTAATCGGTATAATTTAATGCCTGACTGAATAGTTACGATTCTTTTATTATATCCTTCTTCACAAACTTTAGAATATTTAGTCTAAGATTTAAATTTTCAATTAATAGTTTTTTGAAATTGTTTATTGTCTGATTTTGAAAGAGTAATATCTATAATTAGATGTGAATTTGATGGTTTTAATGTAATATTATTAAGTATGTAAACTTAAAATCATTACTAATTTTTAAACAAAATTTATTATGAAAAAATTATTTACAAGATTTGTTTTAGTTTTTTTACTTCTCGGAAGTAATGTATCCATCAATGCATGGCCGGGATTTCCTTTACCAGCCTTACATGTTAATGGCCGTAACTTACAAGATCCATGCGGAAATAATGTTGTATTACACGGTGTTGCAGTGACTCCTAGTCCGTGGTTTAATGGTTGTCAATATGGATCAACTTCTGGTTATTGTACATGGAGTAATTATGATGTAGAAGGGTGTTTAGCCTATAATAATGCTGTTATAGACAGATTAACAGATACATCAGATGGTTGGTATCTTAATTATATAAGACTACATATAGATCCATATTGGAGTAATACTCCAGGAGTCCCGGTAAGTGGAGAAAGTGATATTTCAGCATTTAGTTACAATAGGTTTGTAACATATGTGGATAAGGTTATTATTCCAATTATTGAACATGCCCGAGAAAGAGGAATGTATGTAATATTACGACCACCTGGTGTATGCCCTGATAAAATAGCAGTAGGAGATGCGTACCATAATTATTTAAAAACAATTTGGACATATCTATCAAAACATCCAGCGCTTAAAAATTCAAATAATGTGATGTTTGAGTTAGCTAATGAACCGGTTCAGATATTAGGAATCTATGGTAATTATGGAACCACAGGAGATGAGCATTTTGCTGCATTAAAAAACTTTTTTCAACCTATAGTTGATATTATCAGGAATAATGGAGCTAATAATGTGTGTTGGATACCTGGTACGGGATGGCAGTCGCATTATCAAGGTTATGTAAATCATTCTATTACTGGTGGAAATATTGGTTATGCTGTGCATATTTATCCAGGATATTGGGGCGGAATTCGTGATTATTCATCATTTATATCAGGCTGGAATACAAATGTAAAACCTATTGCAAATATAGCACCTGTTGCTATTACTGAAACAGATTGGGCTCCGGAGGGTTATGGTACATTTGGAGTTGCTACCACTGGTACTGCTGGAGGTAGTGGGTTTGGTGCAAACTTTAATCATATCACTTATACGTCTGGTAATGTGAGTTGGAATTTACTTTGTTTTGATGATTTGTTAGATCATGGTAGTCCTAATGGGGGAACAGCTTTTGGTGGTGATTGGCAAGCTTGTGCTGCTCCAGTAAAACATTGGTTTAAAGGTTTTGCAGAGGAGAATTTGCCAGTATGGAGTTGTGGAGGAAATCCATCTACTTCATTAGTTGATGGCGGGATATATACTATTGCATTAAGTACAGATGAAACTAAAATGTTAGATCTAAGGTATGGTGATGATTCAAATGGAGGTGTATTAAGACCGTATACATCAAATGGAGCTACGGCTCAGCAATGGAAAGCTATTAGTGATGGTAATGGTTATTGGAGTTTTGTTTCGGTAGCAAGTAGTTCGGGGCGTTGTGTTGATTTGGATAATGGAAATACAACAAATGGAACTACTATTAGATTGTGGGATTATTATGGTACTGATGCACAAAAGTGGATGGTTACAGATGTGGGAAATGGCTACTATAAAATTGTATCAAAATTGAATGCAAGTAAAAGTTGGGACACTCCAAACTGTGTCGTTGATGGTTCTAAATCCCTTCAACTATGGGATTACTACGGAACTTCTTGTCAGTTGTTTAAATTTAATTATAAAAGTATGAAAGCTATTACAGCAAGGATAAACACAAATGGTCTGGAAGACTGTAATGGGGATGATGCTTTTGTAATTTATCCAAATCCGTCAGTAAATGGAACATTTGATATTGAATTGAATGAATATTCAGGAGAACTTGTTGATATTATAATTTATACTATGGCAGGAAAAAGAGTTTTCAGGAAGACTTATGTAACCAATAGTGCAATGCATGTTGAATCTAATTTAGCAGAAGGAGTCTACTTGGTTCAAGTGAAATTAAGGGATAAAGTTAAGGTCCAAAAAATAGCAATTCAGTAATATAGCTTTTTATAATTTTAAATTAAGGATCCGGGCCTGAGAACAATATCTCAAACCCGGATCTTTTACTTAAAATTATAAAAGGAATATCTACTATTGTAAAACTATATCCTGCTACGTATATACTTTTAGTCAGTGTTTTTTTTGAGTCAGAACGAAAATAGAACGATTATTGATTGAACTTTTTCTGGCTTTGGTAATAAAAGGATCAAAAAATAAAGCATATGTTAGAAAAGGATATTAGTATAAAAATATTTAAAATCTTTAGATACTCATTATTTATCTTAACTATTTTATCTATAGTATCTTGTAAGGATACAGAAAAAAATAATTATTTAAAACTATGGTATAACGAACCTGCAAAACAATGGGTGGAGGCTCTTCCTATAGGAAATGGACGATTAGGTGCCATGATTTATGGTGATCCTTGTCATGAGATTATTCAGTTAAATGAAAATACATTTTGGGCCGGAAGTCCAAATAGAAATGATAATAAAAATTCAAGAGATGCTTTAGATGAGATCCGAAAGTTGGTGTTTGAAGGAAAATACTCCGAAGCACAAGATTTGGTGAATGAAAAAATGATATCCAATACATCACATGGTTCAACATATCAAACTGTTGGTAAATTAAGACTTGATTTTAAGGGAAATGACAGCATTGATGAATACTACAGAGAATTAGATTTAGAGAGAGCTATTGTTTCGAATCATTATATAAGCAATGGAATTAAATATAGAACTGAGGTTTTTGCATCTAATCCAGATCAGGTTATAGTAGTTCAAATTAGTGCTGACAAAAAGCAATCGTTAAATTTTTCATTAACAATGGATCGTCCATCTAATTATGACATCACAACCAATGAAAATGATGAACTAATTATGTCTGGAATTTCAAGTGATTTTGAGGGAGTAAAAGGTAAGGTCAGATTTCAATCAATAGTAAAAGTAGTCAATTCAGGAGGCGAAATTTCTAGGTCGGATTCAACATTGAATATTGCAGGAGCAGATGTTTCTACTATTTATATTTCGATGGCTACAAATTTTGTCAATTATAAAGATATTAGTGGTGATGAAAAGGGAAAGTCTACTTCGTATTTACAGGCTGCTTTAGAAAAATCGTACAATCAAATAAAAATTGATCACATAAAAGATTACCAAAAATATTTTAAAAGGGTAAGTATTGATTTAGGAAAAACTGATTCAGTAAAAAAGACTACAGATGTTCGTCTTGCTGAATTTGCAAAAGGTAACGATCCTCAATTAGTGGCTCTTTATTTTCAGTTTGGACGCTATTTGTTGATTTCATCATCTCGACAAGGAGGGCAGCCTGCCAATCTCCAGGGAATATGGAATGATCAACTATTTCCGGCATGGGATAGTAAATACACTGTTAATATTAATACTGAGATGAATTATTGGCCTTCAGAGATTACTAATTTATCAGAAATGAATGAGCCCTTAGTTCAAATGTTGCAAGAACTTGCTGTAACTGGGAAGCAAACAGCACAGGATATGTATGGTGCACGAGGTTGGGTACTACATCATAATACCGATATTTGGCGTATTAATGGACCTGTTGATGGTGCTTTTTGGGGAATGTGGCCAATGGGAGGAGCCTGGCTTTCGCAGCACTTGTTTGAAAAGTATTTATATAATGGAGATAAAGAATATTTAAAAGTTGTATATCCAATTTTAAAAGAAGCGACACAGTTTTATTTGGATGTATTAGTTGAAGAGCCTAACCATCATTGGATGGTGGTTTGCCCTTCCGTTTCACCTGAAAATGCACCTTATTCAGATCATGGAGCTGCTATTTCGGCAGGAACAACCATGGATAATCAGTTGTTATTCGACTTATTTTCTAAAACAATCAGGTCAGCAAATATCTTAGGTTTAGATGAGGCTTTTGCTGGTGAAGTTAAAAATGTCCTCAATAAGCTGGCTCCAATGCAAATAGGAAAATGGGGACAGTTGCAGGAATGGATGTATGATTGGGATAATCCCAATGATCATCATCGCCATGTTTCGCATTTGTATGGTATGTTTCCATCCAACCAAATATCAGCATACTCAACACCTGAATTATTCTCTGCTGTAAAAACATCGTTACTGGCAAGAGGAGATGAGTCAACAGGTTGGTCCATGGGATGGAAAGTAAACTTATGGGCTCGATTACTTGATGGAGATCATGCTTTAAAATTAATTACAGATCAGTTATCTCCGTCTCTTCAATCTGATAGTAAACAAAAAGGAGGAACCTATCCAAATTTATTTGATGCACATCCTCCTTTTCAAATTGATGGAAATTTTGGATGTACTTCAGGTATTGCAGAAATGCTTTTGCAGAGCCATGATGGAACGATTCATTTATTGCCAGCGCTTCCTGCTAAATGGAAAAATGGTGAGATAAAAGGTTTAAAGGCGCGTGGAGGTTTCATCGTAGATATACAGTGGGAGAATGGAATTTTGAAACAAGCTTCCATTTATTCAAACCTTGGAGGTAATTGTCGTATTAGGGTTCCTAATAAAGTCAAGTTAAATAATAGTAATGAGTTAAAGGTAGCCTCTGGTGAAAATACTAATCCATATTACAAAAAGTATAACATTAAAAAAACAATAGTATCAGATTCAGTTCAGATTTCAGAGTTAAAACTTTCGCAAACTTTTGTATATGATATTCCTACTAATGCAGGAAATACTTATACTTTTATTGGAGAGTAGTTTATGTTATAATTGAAACGAATTGCGTTTGTTATTAACTTTCTAAAAATGATTTACAAAATGATTTTATTATAATGTTTTCTTTGTTGTATCCACATTATTAGTCTGTTTATTTATAGAAAACAGACTTCAGTATCCTTAAAGCTAATAGTGAAGGTCATTTTGGTTCTCCGGATTATGACCTCACTCATGTTTGCTGATGTTATGAAAGCTTATGGGATGTAATGTATGTATCAAACTTCTGAAGAAGATCATGCTAGGCAAGTATATTATGAATTTTTGCTACTAATAGATGGTCAATTTAGAGATGATGTGGATTATCTAGCGAAAAACTGACCTTTAGAATTTAACAGTTAGAGCCGTTTCGTTCTGTATCTGGCGCAATGAAATATCTAATTTTATAAATCCAATATCTAAAATTATAAATCAGAAATTGTGTTAAAATGTATAATTGTGTTTTACATATATAATAACTAATATAACCTATGTAATACAACAATGTTTCTTAAATACATATTCTAATATTAATTATTCTTAATTTGATTTTTTTATCACGCTGATTAATCATATTTAATACATATAGAGTTATAGGTCTTATTGTTTTGATATAGGTTTGTAATCTGTGTATTTGTTGTTCTTTTAAAATTTGCTTAAGAGAGTCTAATAAAGTTCTTGATTAATTAAGAATAACAATTGAATTTTATAATTAAATTTTTGTAAGTGTGTATGTTAGTGTCAAGATTAAATCATTATTTTTTCTTGATTTACATAAATTATAAGAGATGTGAATACTAAGGGATAAAAAAATATGAAAGGTTACATTTAAATATTTTTGTTAACCGGTATTTTCTTCAATAGTTTTATAATATTTTATTATTATAGTACTCAGTTTTGGGAAATTTATAAACAAGCTTATGCAAATTAGAATATCTACAATTTTACTAATTATTGTTATTTACTTGATTTCTAGTTCAAGTGACTTAAGGGCCAATGATGATATCCATTTTTATAATCTTAATGAAGAATATGGCGTTTCAATTCGCCAAACAAATATGGTATGTAGTGATTTAAATGGATTTATCTGGATTTCTTCTAAAATGGGTATTGTTCGTTATAGTCAAAATGATATTAGCTTTTATGAGTTGCCATACGAGACAGTAGATATAATATCAGTTAAACTGATATCAAAAGAGAATAATCTTTATGCATATACTAATAATGGACAGATTTTTAAATATAATTCAATTAAAGACTGTTTTGAATTAACAATTAATATATCAAAAGAATTAAGGAGAAAGTTTATTGTTGTTGAGAAAATTCTAATTGATAAAGTTGGAAATTTATGGATTGCTACTTCTTTTGGACTTTATTTATATGATAAGGATTCTGGTTTAAAAGCATTAAATCCAGATGAAAATATACAATTTATAGAATGGTATAGTGACAATAGTTTTTTCTTTGCTAAAGATGGAGAGATAAATATTTTCGATATTAATGAGTTAAGTTATAAGTTATATTTTACTTTCGAAAATCCTATTTATGTTTCAAATCTTTTTTATGATCGAAAAGAGAAAAGGCTTTGGATAGGAACAATTGCCGATGGTCTTTTTATGATAAAAGATGAGGAAAATGAACTATTTTTTGTTTCAGGGATACCAAATCAACCAATATTAGCTATTGAAGCTACCACTGACTCTACTCTTATGGTAGGGATAGATGGACAAGGTTTATGGGAAATTGGAAATACTAATGGAAAGATTTTAAATATTTATAAAGAAGATGTAGATAGTCCAAATTCACTCCAGGGAAATGGTGTATATGATGTGTTTTGTGATGAGAATGAACGAGTTTGGATTTGTACATATAGTGGAGGTGTATCTTATTTTGATCAATCTAAATCAAAAATAAAGGTACTTAGTCATCATACAAATTATTCTAATTCATTAGTAAATAATCATATTAATGCTGTATTAGAAGATAGACGTGGAAATATTTGGTTTGCTACAGATAATGGGGTAAGCTTATGGAATCAAACTAAAAATGAATGGAAATCTTTATATAAAAACAACAAGGAGCAGGCGCAAGTATTCCTTTCTCTTTGCGAAGATAATTTAGGAAGAATTTGGGCTGGCACCTATTCATCTGGTGTATATCTTATTGATAGCAAGACCGGAAAAGAGTTGTCTCATCTTTCGCCAGAAACGACATCTGGGGAGTTTGGTGATAATTTTGTTTTTAGTATTTTAAAAGATAGCGATGGGAACATGTGGATTGGAGGTGTAAGAGGGGATCTAATATGTTATGTAATTAAAGAGAATAAGTTTGTATCCTATAAAGATTATACCGTTAACGTGATGAAAGAGTATGATTCAGACCATATATTAATAGGTACGACTTATGGATTATTATTGTTTGATAAGAAAAGTGGAACTTCTCAGAGGTTGTTGGAAGGATATTTAGTTTACGATTTTACAATAGTTAATGGCATTATATGGATATGTACGAGTGGAGAAGGACTTATAAGATTTAATCCTTCTACAAATGATTTTGAGAAGCTAACGGTTGACTCCGGATTATCTTCGAATTTTGTTAATAGTATTGAATATGATAACGGTTATTTCTGGATAGGAACAGAAAATGGGATATGTAGATTAAATGAAAAGGATAATTCAGTTGTTATCTTTAGCGGAATACATGAACTAAATAATGTGTCAGTAAATAAAAATTCACATTATAAACTATCTGATGGGAGATTGATTTGGGGAACTAATAAAGGTAGTGTAATATTCCAGCCTGAGGATGTTGAGTTTCAAAAAAATGAAGGGAGAATATTTTTACAAGATATTACAGTTTCAGGTAGTTCAATTAGGGATATTCCAAAGCTAGTACCTCAAACCCCGGTAGATAGTATATCAGAAGTATCATTAAATTATAATCAAAATACTATACGATTAGAAGTGTTACCTATAGGGGTTACTTCTATTGGTGCAAAATTTGCTTGGAAATTTGATGGTCTTGAAGAGACTTGGACAAAACCTAATAATAATAATGTTATATCTTATTCAAATATACCAGCAGGTAATTATAATTTAAAGATTAGGATGTATGATAATTCCCTGTCAAATTTAATTCAGGAAAGAGAATTTAAAATTATCATTATTCCTCCTTATTATAGGACTTGGTGGTTTAATATTATAGTTCTGAGTATTATTGGAGGATTTGGTATATTCTTATTTAAATATTATATCCATAATCTTAAAAAAGAACATTCTGAAGATAAAATCAGATTTTTTGCGAATACTGCTCATGATATGCGTACTTCTCTGACATTAATAAGTGGTCCAATTGAAGAATTAAATAAGGAGAACGGATTGTCAAATAGAGCTTTGAATTATTTACATTTAGCAACGGAGCAAACACATCGCTTGTTAAAGGTTGTAAATCATTTAATGGATTTTCAAAAAGTTGATATAGGTAAAGAATACCTTTCATTAAAGATGCAAAATGTTGCTAAAATTATTACTAACAGAGTTATGATGTTTGAGTCATATGCTAAATCCAGGAATATTGAGTTGGTTTTTAATTCGAATATGGATGAGTATGTTACAGGTATTGATGAAGTAATGATTGAAAAGGTAATTGATAATTTAATTTCAAATGCAATAAAATATTCTATTAGTGAGAATTTAGTGAGGATTAGTTTTGTAGCCACTAAAGTAAAATGGATATTAGAGGTTGTTGATAATGGGATTGGGATTGATAAAAATGCTCAAAAACTTCTATTTAAGGAATATTATAGAGCTGAAAATGCTGTAAATAGTAAGATCGTGGGATCTGGTATCGGATTGCTTCTTGTTAAAAACTATATAAACTTACATAAGGGGAAAATAAGTTACGAGAGTCAACAAAGTGCAGGTTCTATATTTAGAGTTGAAGTTCCATTTATAGAGGTGGAAAATAAAGAATTTAAGGTAGAACAGGATAGTATATCCCCTAATTATATTTTCAATTTTAAAAAGATTGAAAATGAAATAGATCAATCTAAAGATCAAAAGATGAAAGTTCTTGTGGTAGAGGATAATGAGTACTTGCAAGAATTTTTAGGATCAGCAATGGGGGACCAATATGAGATATTTTTAGCAAATGATGGTATGGATGCATGGGATATTATTATTAAAGAAATGCCTGATTTAATTGTGTCTGATATTATGATGCCCAATATGGATGGATTTGAACTGTGTACAAAGTTGAAATCAACATACGAAACTTCACATATTCCGATTATTTTATTGACAGCTTTGGCTGAAAAAGCTCAACAGCTAAAAGGATTAGGTTTAGGTGCAGATGATTACCTTACAAAACCATTTGATATAACAATTCTTCAACAAAGAATAAAAACTATAATTAATAATAGAAAAATATCTAGAGATAAGGCATTAAAAATTATCAAGATAAGTGATGATAAGGAGCCAATCTTAGAGAATAAAATAAATGATAAGTTTATTAAACAATTAGTTAAAATTGTTCGTGAAAATATCAGCAATTCTGATTTTTCGAAAAATGATTTTGCAGATAAGATGAACGTTAGTTCTTCATTATTGTATAAAAAAGTAAAGGCATTAACTAATCAATCACCAACAGATTTTATTAAAACTATTAGACTTGATTATTCTTTAGAATTATTACAAACCAAAGAACATACGATTACCGAAATAAGTGAAATGTGTGGTTTTTCAAGTGTAGGGTATTTTAGTACAGTCTTTAGAAAACATTTTAAAAAGTCACCTTCTCAACTATTGTAATGGTATTTTAATTATTTAATTCTTAATGGAGTTATAAGTTGTTAGTAATCAATTGGAAAGTTGAATGGTTTGTAACTTTTAATTGTTCTTAATTGCTAGAGTATTAGTTAATTAGTGGAAAACCTTGTTGAAGTCATAATAGGAAAACTACCTAATCAGAATGAGCAAAATTTATTATGTCGCATTTTATAGGATATTAGCAACCTCAGAATCTGTACTGTAAAATGTCGAAAAAGTGAGTATGTCTAAATTTAAAAATGCCATCGCTGACAGAGGTTACAAAGAAAAGAAAAAACTACGTGTCAAAATCATCTTTACTCTTAAGCCTCCATTCTTCAGACAACCTTACAGTTGAAGCACGATGCGAAAAAAAATGTAAATCAAGAGCTGCCGTTGAGCTGGTTATCGGACAGAAAGCACAGGTGTTGTATGATTTAATGTTACTTACAGGTTAATATGTGTAATGTAGTTATTGCAAATATAGCTGTTGAATGGTTTAATTTCAAAGGATTACTTTTTTAAATCAAGTAAGATGTTCTTTTGCTAAAAATATTACAGGAAATATACTTCAAAAAGTATCGCGTATCTCTAGTTATTATTTGTTCGTAATGATAACCTAATTAAAAGAATTTATCTAGATTTTTATAAGTAGGGAGGCCTTTTTTTATCTATTTTTATAAAGCTATATAATCAATATAAATGCTATAATAATTAATTAATATTATATATTTTTAATGAATGTGTTTGGTTGTTGTTTGTAATGATCTGTAAGGTAGGTGTTTGGATGACGTGTAGCTGTGGGTGTCCCAAATTGTAAATAATATATTTATATTTAAAAGTCAGATAAATTAAGTGAGTATATATTTGATTGAAATTTGAAGTCAGACGGAAAAGTTGATCTGGAATTTCAATGAATTAAAACATATTTATTCACTTAAAAAATAGTAAAATGAAGAAAATTTTCTCCATTTGTTCAATTTGTGGAGTAGTTCTTTTATTAGGTTTATCTGTTCCTTTTATCTCGTGTACAAATCAAACTCATAAAAAAAGACCAGAGTTCAAATCTGATAGTTTGGTTGCGAACTTTGATTATTTTAGCTATAAAGGAGATGATGACTTTTATAAAGAAAATCCACTTCCAGATACGGACTATTTTTATAATCCTATTCTTCCAGGATGGTATTCAGATCCAAGTTTATGTTCAAATGGAAAGGATTTTTTTCTTGTAACATCAACGTTTTCCTTTTTTCCAGGAGTACCAATTTTTCATAGTAAAGATTTAGTTAATTGGAAACAAATTGGGCATGTATTAGATAGGCCTAGTCAATTGCCTCTTGACGGACAAAGAGTAAGTGAAGGTATTTTTGCTCCTGCAATTAGTTATAATCCGAATAATAAAACATATTATATGGTTACAACTAATATCCATACAGGAAACTTTTTTGTAAAAACAAAAGATCCATTTGGAGAATGGTCCGATCCTATTAGATTACCAAATGTTCATGGGATAGATCCTTCTTTCTTTTTTGATGACAATGGAAAAGCATATATAGTAAATAATGATGTGCCAGATGGGGGTTCGCAGTATGAAGGACATCGTTCTATAAGAATTCTACAATTTGATGTTGAAAAGGAAGAAACTTTTGGTCCAAGCATAATGCTTGTAAATGGAGGAGTTAACCTTGAAGATAAACCTATTTGGATCGAGGGCCCTCATATGTATAAAATTAATGGAAATTATTATTTAATGTGTGCTGAGGGTGGAACATCAGTAAATCATAGAGAAGTAATTTTTAAAGGAGATAATCCTTTAGGCAATTTTAAACCATGGTCAAAGAATCCAATATTAACGCAACTTCATTTAGATTCAAATAGGGATTTACCTATCACATGTGCAGGTCATGCCGACTTGATTAAAAAAGAAAACGGAGAATGGTGGTCTGTATTTTTAGCTTGTCGTCCTATTGAAAATAAATTTGAAAATCTTGGTAGAGAAACATTCCTAATGCCTATAAAATGGAGTCAAGATGGATTTCCTTATATGACAGAAGGAGATGAACTAGTGCCTAGAATTGTTCAAATGAAAGGATTAGAAAGAGATTCTCTATCAACTTTCGGAAATTTTGAAAAGTATGATGATTTTGATGCATCTAAATTAGATATGGAGTGGATGACATTGAGAGGTGATGCCTCTGATTTATATTCCTTAACTACAAATCCTGGGTTTCTTACATTAAAGTGTGCAGATGTTGAATCATCTGAATTAAAGACTCCAGCCTTTGTAAGTAGAAGATTGCAACATCATAAGTTTGAGTGTAATACTTCTATGTATTTCAAACCTCAATCAGAAGATGAGTCTGCCGGTATACTATTGTTTAAGGATGAAACTCATCAGTATTTATTTTCTCTAGGTAAAGCAGGAGCTCAAAATACTATTAGCTTAAAAAAAATAAGAAAGGGTGGAGTAGATGTAATGAAGTCTAAAAATGTTGAAATTACTGAAGACCCGATAAAGATGAAAGTTGTTTCAGATGGTAAGAATTTTAGTTTTTATTATGCAATTGGGCAATCTGATTATATTCTACTGTTAAATAACATAGATGCGTATTACTTATCCACAGCTCAATCATATGGTTTTACAGGAACTAATATTGGCTTATATGCATCAAAAAAATCTTATTAGAAACTATTAAAGTTTATGATTTAATATAAATATCATTCAATAACAATTGTTTTATAAATCTGTGAAATTATGATTAATAAGAAATGTGAAATCTGAGATCTTTTAGTGAATTCTTTGACATTGATTTTAGAGGACATGTGTATTTAAATTTAGATAATGCAAGAAGACAAATGAAAATTTGTACAAGCTATTGAGATTAGATTACAATTGTCAATTTAAGTCTAAAATATAATGAAAGTTTTTTTAAAAAAAAATATTACTTCGTAAAGTTGTTGTAATTAATTAGTTAGGAGGTTTCGTTGTGAAAAGTTTTGTTTTTATGATGGTTATGGTATGATAACTGATTATATAGGTGAATTTGTATTAGATGTTCCTAAAGATGCAGAAACTATTGTTATTTCGTTTATAGGAATGCAATCACAAGAAATTGATATTACGTCTGTTTATAGGGTTAATATTACCTTGACGGCGGAAATGGAATTGCTTGAAGATGTAGTTATTGTAGGATATGGGCAACAGAAAAAATGAAAGTGTTGTTGGAGCCATTACCCAAACAACAGGTAAAGTATTTGAGCGTGCAGGAGTGGTTACATATTTTGGATCTGCTCTTGCCGGACAATTACTAGATGTTATTACTTATACATCATCTGGGCAGCTAGGTGAAGAAGATCCGAAAATTATTATTCGTTCACAAACATCATGGAATAGTAGTTCTCCACTTATTCTTGTTGATGGAATAGAACGGTCTATGAGCGATGTTGATATATTATTTGTAGAAAGAATTTCTGTATTAAAAGATGCTTCTGCTACAGATGTATATGGTGTGCATGGTGCTAATGGTGTAATTTTGATTACAACAAAACGCGAAAAGGAAGGAAAGGCAAATATTCAGGTACGTGCCAATGCTACTATGAGATTTCCGTCAAAACTTCCAGAAAAGTATGACTCTTATAATACTTTAATGTTACGTAATCGGTCTATAGAAAATCAACTGGATATTTATAGTGATAATTGGGAGAGTTATATTCCTGTAGATATTGTTAACAAATATCGTAATCCGGCAAATATTGAAGAAGCAGAAAGATATCCGAATGTGGATTGGGCAGATGCATTATTAAAGAAGAATGCAAAAGCTTATAATGCAAGTGTAAATGTTTCTGGAGGAACAAAGTTTGTTAAATATTTTGCAGCAGTTGATTTCTTGAATGAAGGTGATGTTTTTAAAACAGTTGACAATGGAGGAGGTTATGATGCTGGGTTTTCTTATAATCGTATAAATGTTCGTAGTAACCTGGATTTTCAATTGACCAATACAACGAAATTTAGTTCAAATCTGTTTGGTACTAATGGTACAAAAAAAACACCTTGGGATTTTGAAGGTAGTTTTCCTTGGGCTGCTATATATAGAACTGTACCCAATAGTATGTATCCTGTTTATTCTGATGGTGTATGGGGATTTTACTTTCCAAAAGATGCGGATCAACCAAATTCGGTTTATCAACTGGCAAATAGCGGAAGCGAAAAACAAACGACAACTAAAATCACTACGGATTTTAGTCTTAAACAGGATCTGAAATTTATTACTAAAGGTTTATCGTTTGAAGGAACATACTCTTATGATAATTCTTTTCTTGAGGTAGATAGGGGAATTAATAATAAATATAAATATCAACAACAAAAGTGGATAAATCCTGATACAGGTGAGATTTTATATAGATATCCACTAGATTCTTCCACACAATTTGATTATACTAATAAAATTGAATGGACAGCACAAGCTGGAAATATACAAAAATGGTCAACATTTAGACGACAGTATTATTCTATGCGATTGAATTTTGCTCGTGATTTTGGCAAACATACTGTAACTGGTTTGGGATTATTCAGTCGCGAAAAGAGTGCAAGGGGTGATGATTTTGCCCATTTTCGTGAGGACTGGGTTGTACCTGCTACATTCAGCATCGATACTAAATACCTTTTCGAAGTTAACGGAGCATATAATGGTTCTGAAAAGTTTGGTCCTGAAAATCGTTTTGATTTCCTCCCTTCAGTGTCTGCTGGATGGGTAATATCACAAGAAAACTTCATGAGTTCATTATCTTTTGTTGCCATTAGCTGTGAAAATGAAGTTACCCCAATAGTTATAGATGAACAGGATTATGAGGGTGTAGAAATAGTGTCAGAATGGTTTGTTAATGACATACAAAAAGTAACAGGAAAAACAACTCAGATTTATCAAAAGGAGTTACCTCAATCTAAAAACATAATTCTAATTGGAATTCTTGGAAAAAATAGATGGATAGATGAATTAATCAAGGATAGAAAAATTGATATTAAAGACATTCATTTTATTCCAAATAAATATAAGGATGCATTTGATCAACTTGTGCTTTTCCCAACTAATGCTTGTTGTAATTTGTACGAAATGTATTATGCTGCCGCAAAGAATAAACAGCTGGCAAAAAATAAGGATCCCAAAGCAAATTATTGGGCTGATGTAACTAAAGCTTGTTTTGATCGTGATTCATTATTTACAATTCATTACAATCAACAAATTGCGGGTGGTAAATGGAATCACCAAATGGATCAAATACGGATAGGATATAAATCATGGGCAGAACCAAAACACAGAATAATGCCAAAGGTTGTTAGATTTTCTGATAATTATGAGAATTCGGATTTGGTATTTGAAGAAGCTGATGGTTATGTTTCAATTGAAGCTGCAAACTATCAATTTGCCAAAGGTGCTGATAAAATTCATTGGGAGGTTGTTCCTGATTTAGGTAAGACAGATTCTGCCATTACTACGTTTCCTCAAAATGAATATCCTACCAGCACGGACTCGGTTTATCTTGAATATGCTATTGATTTTAAATCAACAGGAATGTTTGATGTGAGCGTTTTAGTATCGCCAACTCTTAATTTTAATGCAAATAAGGGATTGAGGTATGCCATCTCAGTTGATGGTAAGAAAGAACAAATTATCAATATTAATAAAGATTATAACCCTTGGGATATGGATAGATGGCAGGCTAATAGAATCAATATTACAAAAAGTAAATTATTAATTGATACTATAGGGCTTCATAAACTAAGGATAAGAGTTTTAGAACCGGGAATTGTTTTACAAAAAATAATGATCGATACAGGTGGTATAAAGCCTTCTTTTTTAGGTGCACCTCAAAGTAAACAAATAAGATTAGGAAATAATGAGAAGATATAAATTAGCAATAAAAGTTTCTTTATTTTACCTTTTTATACTTTTTACTGCACAGCTAAAGGGAGAGGTTAAGTTACCTAAATTAATAGGTAATGGTATGGTGTTGCAACGAGATGTTCCCATAAAAATATGGGGATGGGCAAATCCTTCCGAAAAAGTAAAAATGAAATTTGTAGGCAAATCATTTGTTACTAGAGCTGATGATAATGGTAATTGGCAATTCAATTTACCAGCTATGGTCTCTGGAGGTCCATATGATATGGAGATAAACCAAACTACGATTGAGAATATTTTAATTGGTGACGTTTGGCTATCCTCAGGACAATCCAACATGGAACTTCCATTACGTAGAGTCATGGATTTGTATTCAGAAGAGATAAAACAGATAGATAATGATCAGATACGATTTTTCCGTTCATCATCACGTAAAGATTTTAAAAATACACAAGTCGATTTCCCAGATGGCGATTGGAAAACAGCTACGCAGGAGAATGTAATGGAATTCTCAGCTGTAGCTTATTTCTTTGCTAATAAACTGTACGATAGATACCAAGTTCCAATTGGTATCATCAGTACAGCTATTGGAGGTTCTCCAATAGAATCCTGGATTAGTACAGACAACGTAAAAGGTTATTTAGAAGAATGGAACAAAAAACAGGCACATAATGATTCTGTTAGAGCAAAAATACAACAAGAAACTCCTGATAAGTTAAAATACAATTGGATTAATGAAATAAATTCAAATGATCCCGGCGTTTCACTGTGGTCAAAGGAAGATGCAGATGTTTCAAGTTGGCCAGAGATATCTGTTCCTGGATATTGGGGTGACAAAGGCGTAGATTTAAGACAAGGTTCCATTTGGTTTTGTAAAGAATTTGAAGCAGCAGATTCTATAGTTAATCAAGATGCAGTTCTTCGATTAGGAAGAATAATTGATAGTGACTCAGCTTTTATTAATGGTACTTTTGTAGGAACGGTTTCTTATCAATATCCTCCACGTATATATGATGTTCCTAAGGGAATACTAAAACCAGGCAAAAATAAATTGATGGTAAGAGTCATTAGTAATGGATGGCGAGGTGGATTTGTTGAGGAAAAACCTTACGAACTGCGTTTTGCTAGCCAAAAAATTGATTTAACAGGAGACTGGAAATATCATGTTGGTGCAAAAGTTAGCCCTGAACATATTCCGGGTAATCTTCAGTTTATGCCAGGAGGTTTATTTAATGGTTTAATTCATCCAATTGTTGGAACTAAACTAAAAGGGGTTATATGGTATCAGGGCGAATCAAATACAGGCAGAGGGAGAGAATATGAAGAACTTTCGAAGAAATTAGTAACAGATTGGCGAAAGATTTTTAATCAACCAGAACTACCATTCCTGTATGTACAGTTGGCTAATCTAGGTTTACCATCAAAAGTACCGGTGCAAAGTGGTTGGGCTGAAGTAAGAGATGCTCAAAGACGTACTCTGGAGTTACCAAAGACGGGTATGGCTGTTGCTTTTGATTTAGGGGAGTGGAATGATATTCATCCATTAAATAAAAAAGAAATTGGTCGTCGCCTGGCTTTAGAGGCGGCTCGTGTTGCTTATGGTAATGATACATTAGTTAGTTCCGGACCGTTATATGATTCCATGAAGATAGAATCGGGATATGTTATTTTGACTTTTAAATCTGTCGGAGATGGTTTATATGCCAATAGTTTGTTAAAAGGATTCCAAATAGCTGGTGAAGATGGGCATTTTAAGTGGGCAAATGCCGTTGTTTTAACAAAGAATACAGTCAAAGTTTGGAATCATAAAATATCTAACCCTAAAATGGTACGATATGGTTGGGAAGATAATCCTGTTGATTCAAATTTAAAAAATAAAGAAGGTCTGCCAGCATCACCTTTTACAACAGTAAAATAAATGAATAAATAAGTATTAAGTTTATGAAAACAAATTCTCAAAAAATTTCTGTTATTGAAAAGATAGGATACAGTTTAGGTGACCTAGCTGCAAATCTTATATTTCAAACATTAATGACCTTTTTGGCATTTTTCTATACTGATGTATATAAAATTCCACCAGGTACTGCCTCTGCAATTATTTTTACAGGAGGAATGATAGGGGCATTTTTTAATCCAGTGATGGGTGTGATTGCTGATCGTACCAAATCTAGATGGGGAAAATTCAGACCATGGATTTTGTTTACTTCCGTTCCTTTTGGAATTCTTGCCCTTTTGGCTTTTAGTACTCCGGATTATAGTCCTGCTGGTAAAATTGCGTATGCTCTAACTACATATATACTATTGGTTTTAGTCTATTCGGCAAATAACTTACCCTATGCATCTTTAAGTGGTGTAATTACTGGAGATATGTCAGAGCGAAATAGTATTTCTTCATATCGTTTTGTTGCTGTTATGATTGCTCAATTTATTGTACAATCCTTATTGTTACCATTGGTTCTGATTTTAGGAGATGGTGATAAAATGGTAGGATTTGAAAATACTATTGGTCTATTTGCAGTTGTAGGTGTTGTGTTTTTTTTAATTACTTTTTTTACAACAAAGGAAAGAATTGTACCTAAACCGGAACAAAAATCAAGTATTAAAGAAGATATAAAAGATTTGGCCTCTAACAAACCTTGGATTGCCATGGTAGTGTTAACCGTATTTATATTTATTACGCTTTCATTGAAAGGTGGAATGTATGTTTATTATTTTGATAATTACCTTAGTGAAGAACATTTAGCAGTCTTTCTTAATGATATTGGTTTTAATGGTTTTATAAATGAGCTTAATAGTTTCTTAGTAAATATTGGACTTCATGGTTTTACTTGGCCAAAGGATGCTTCTACCTCTGGATTTAGTCTTTTTAATGCAGGTGGAATAATAATGATGATGATTGGTATTGGGTTTTCAAAACGATTGGCAGATAAATACGGAAAACGCGATGTATTTGGGGTAAGTTTATTTTTATCAGCGATAGTTCTAGTGTTTTTCTATTTCTTTGCACCTTCCTCAATAGCATTAGTATTTATTACTCAATTAGTTCATGGATTTTTTTATGGAATTTCAACGCCTTTATTGTGGGCAATGATTGCTGATGTTGCTGATTATTCAGAATGGAAAACAAACAGAAGAGCAACTGCTATTATTTTTTCTGCAATGATTTTTGGTTTAAAAGCAGGATTAAGTATCGGTGGAGCTTTGGTCGCTGGTGTTTTAGGCGTTTTTGGTTATAGTGAGCAACTGGCTGTTCAATCAGCAGACACGATTAATGGAATCAAGCTTTCTTTAAGTGTATTTCCTGCAATAACTTTTGGAATAAGTGTTGCTTGCCTGTTTTTTTATGATATTAATAAAGAGAAAGAATTATTAATACAAAAGGAATTGAATGAAAGAAGAGCTGCCTAGTGTGTATGACTAGGTTCTTATTGAAAAATAATACTTTAAATTTTGAATCAATATTAAAACTTTAGATATGAAAATAATACATTTTTTTACGACATCAGTTTTGTTGGGTGTAATACTTTTTAGTTGCCAACCAGAACAAAAAGAAAATGATCATAAATCACTGAAAGATGCTTTTAAAGATAAGTTTTTAATTGGTACTGCTATAAGTCAAAGGCAATTAGAAGACCCTAATCAAAAAGATACCCGTAATGTGATTTTAAATGAATTTAATGCAATCGTAGCTGAAAATGTAATGAAGAGTGAAGAAATTCAGCCAAAGGAAGGAGTGTTTGAGTTTTCTGCAGCAGATCAATTTGTTGATTTTGGAATTCAGAATAATATGGTTGTTACCGGTCATACCTTAATTTGGCATTCTCAAGCTCCTAAATGGTTTTTTACAGATAGTTTAGGGAATTTGGTTTCTCGAGAGGTTATGACAGAACGTATGCATAAACACATTTCTACTGTAGTTAATCGATATAAAGGAAAAATAAAAGGTTGGGATGTGGTAAATGAGGCAATATTAGATGATGGTTCATATCGAAATAGTAAGTTTTATCAGATTCTGGGTAAAGATTTTATAAAACTTGCCTTTAAATTTGCTCATGAAGCTGATCCTGAAGCTGAGTTATATTATAATGATTATTCAATGGCAGGTAAGGCCAAAAGGGATGGCGTTGTAAAGATGGTTAAAGAACTTCAGGAAGAGGGCATAAGAATTGATGGTATTGGAATGCAAAGCCATATTGGTTTAGAACATCCAGATATTTCAGAATATGAGGCAAGTATAAATGCATTTAAGTCTTTAGGCCTTAAGGTCATGATTACGGAACTTGATTTAACCTTGTTACCTATGCCAGATCCAACTGTTGGGGCAGAAGTTTCTGCCAGCTTTGAGTATAAGGAAAAGTTGAATCCTTATTCAAGAGGACTTCCTGATTCAATTAATCGATTGTTTGAACAAAGATATTTGGAATTCTTTAAGTTGTTTTTAAAACATCATAAGGATATATCAAGAGTTACACTATGGGGAACAAATGATGCCCAATCGTGGAGAAATAACTGGCCCGTTTTTGGCAGAACAGATTATCCTTTACTTTTTGATAGAAATAATAATCGAAAGCCAGTTGTTGATAGAATTATTGAATTAGCTGAAAATAAATAAGAATTTTTAAAATGAAACGAACAATAAATTTATTATACAAAGGTGAGCTAATTCAATAATTGAATTTATTGGGAAGTTTCATATGGTAATGAAACACAAAGAATAATTATGAAAAAAGCAAGATATTTAGTTCCTCATTTATATACGGCAGATCCTGCAGTGCATGTATTTAATGGCAAATTGTACATTTATCCTTCACATGATGTAGAATCGGGTATACCAGAGAACGATAATGGTGATCATTTTGATATGCGTGATTATCATATCTTCTCGATGGATGATATTGACGGTGAGGTTACTGACCATGGAGTTGGTTTGGATGTTAAAGACATTCCATGGGCTGGTCGCCAGTTATGGGACTGTGATGCCGCTTGTAAGGATGGCAAGTATTATCTCTATTTTCCATTGAAGGATCAGACAGATATATTTCGTATAGGTGTAGCTATCAGTGATAAACCTGAAGGTCCTTTTATTCCGCAGGAAGCTCCTATCAAAGGCAGTTACTCAATTGATCCATGTGTTTTTACTGATGATGATGGAACCTCTTATATGTATTTTGGAGGATTGTGGGGAGGACAGCTTCAACGTTACCGAAGTAATAAGGCCATTGAATGTGGTCAAGAACCATTGGATGATGAAGCGGCACTGCCTTCACGAGTGGCGAAGTTAAGCGATGATATGCTGGAATTTGGAGAGGAACCAAAGGAGCTCCTTGTTGTAGATGAGAGCGGGAAGGTTATCAAAGCAGGAGATCATGAACGCCGTTTTTTTGAGGCCTCGTGGATGCATAAGTACATGGGGAAGTATTATTTCTCTTATTCCACAGGTGACACGCATAAATTGTGTTATGCAATAGGTGATAATCCTTATGGCCCATTTACCTATCAAGGACTTATTCTAACACCTGTTGTTGGTTGGACAACACACCATTGCATTACTGAATTTAAAGGCAAATGGTATCTGTTTTATCACGATTGCGTACCTTCAGGAGGAAAAACATGGTTAAGAAGCCTTAAAGTAAGAGAATTGGAATATGATGAAGAAGGAATGATAAAGACTATTGAAGGAATTGATAAAAATTAAGTATTAGTTAGTTAAAGAGAAGGGAGGTCTGGTGGCAGTGATTGCTGGCGTTCTCCCTTTCTTTTTATTCAAGTTTTTTTCAAAATCTACATAAATTTTTAAGAAATGATTTCAATTATGTCTTTCAATATTTATTAGACTCCAGTTAGTCATTTCCATTATTGTAGATACAGTTATTATCATAATGGATGTAGTATTTTATAATAATCAGAAGGAAATAATTATTTCAACTATAACTAAATAAGAAATGAAAATCATAACACTTTTTACATTCCTGCTATTAGCATGCAATCTTATAGCACAAAACAAATTGATACTTAAAACTGACTCGTCAGGGATAAACATCAATAAGGAGATTTACGGTCATTTTTCTGAGCATCTGGGCACCTGTATTTATGAAGGTATATATGTTGGTGAAGATTCGGATATACCCAATATTAGAGGGTATAGAACTGATGTTGTGGAAGCTCTTAAAGAATTAAAAATTCCCGTATTGAGATGGCCAGGTGGTTGCTTTGCTGATACTTACCATTGGAAAGATGGGATTGGTCCAAAGGAAGATCGTCCATCAATCGTTAATGTGTTTTGGGGAGGGGTTACAGAAGATAACAGTTTTGGAACACATGAATTTCTTGATTTTTGTGAGTTGATTGGAACCGAGCCCTATCTAAGTATTAATGTAGGATCAGGAACTGTAGAAGAGGCTATTGAATGGGTTGAATATGTGACTTCTTCCAATGAAAGTCCAATGACAGAATTACGTAAGAAGAACGGACGTGAAGATCCATGGGATGTTAAATTCTGGGGCATTGGTAACGAAAACTGGGGATGCGGGGGAGATATGAGACCAGAATATTATGCAGATAAGTTCAGGAATTTTTCGTCTTACATTAAAGGAAACGGTTTTCAGAAGGTGATTTGTGGACCAAGTGCTGACGAAGTGGCGTGGACAGAAAGCATTCTTAATGTAATTAAAAATAAGCTTGATTTGGCACAAGGTCTGTCAATGCATTATTATACATTACCTACCGCAGATTGGGATAAAAAAGGTTCATCGACTGATTTTGATGAAGAGATGTGGTTTGCTACATTACGTAATACAATGTTCGTTGAAGATTATATACAAGATCATTTGGCTGTAATGGATAAGTATGACCCAAATGGGGAAATCAAATTAATTGTTGATGAATGGGGAACCTGGTATGATAAACTAGAAGGCACTAAAGAAGGTTTCTTACAGCAACAGAATACTTTAAGAGATGCATTGGTGGCTGGTATAAACCTCAATATTTTTAATAATCATGCCGACAGAATTAGTATGGCCAACATTGCACAAGTTGTTAACGTATTGCAATCAGTTATAATGACACGCGGGGCAGAAATGGTCAAAACACCAACTTACTATGTTTTCCAAATGTACAGTGTTCATCAAGATGCAGAACTCATTCCTATTGAAATCAAGTCTGAAAACTATGACTATAAAGGAGACAGTATTCCTGCAATTACAGCTTCTTCTTCACGTAAAGATGGCGTGACAAGTATAACTATTACTAATGCTAATCCTAATGAGTCTGTATCTCTTGATTGTGTGGTTGGTAAAGGTTATAAAAACATAAGCGGAAAAATAGTAAATGCTAAAGCCATTACGGATTATAACGATTTTGGAAAGCAAGAGAGAGTTAAAATGGAGGATTTCTCAGCTTGTAGAATTAAAAAAGAAGAATTGCATGTTGAAATGCCAGCACATTCTGTAGTATTAATTCAGTTGGAAAAGTAATTACAGCGAGTAGTAGTATTTTAAGTGCATGACTTGTTTGAGATATTTATTTTACTTTCTATTAACCCGAGTTCGATATAAAATTATTGGCTCAGACCACTTATAAATAATGAGTTTCAATGAATATTTGTGAAGTTATAGCGGGCTATGTCAAACAAATATGAAGCAGAAAATCCTTGTTTATATGTGGCTTTCTATTAAAATACTAATCTACTTCGTTAAATTCTTCTACCATAGCTCGCTATGCAAAAAGAATTTGCCTTGTATATCAGCATTTTAATAAAATCTGAGCTCTTTAATTTTAATCGAACTCGGGTTATTACGTAAACACGATTTCGTGTAATCTTTTATATTACATTTTTTTAGTATCAAACGTCGTTCATTTTTATATCTTTTATCTATGTTAAAGTACATAAAAACGGATATTCTAGCTAAAAGTTTATAGATTTAGAACGGCCTTGATATATATTAGAAAAATGTATTTGCAGATTTACAGAGCTAACGGTTGATAATATTGTTTTATTCTAGTTTTCCTAACCGTGAAAACAAAATATTGAGATATAACCTATCAATATTATTATAACTTGCATAAATAATTTGTAGATATGTTTCTTAAATCGCTTACTCATAAAATAGTTGATAGAACTATGGGTAGGGAATTGCTTCTGGTAAAACCGTACATAATGAATGATTTCTTTTGATTAGTTCACCTTTGAATGGGAATAAATACTGCTTATATAGCAGAAAAAGAATTATTAATCATCCTCACTGGATGATATCAACGATTTCCTCCTTCTTTCTATACTTATGTAAGAAAGGAAATATCTAATTGGTCAATTAATTTTGTTAACCATACGAACAGGATGCTCAATTGGTATGTAGTTATCTAAACTAGAAGAAAAAAGGTCCACCTTTTCCTGGTTGTAATCCTTAAAGGTTATTTTTTTTACGTGTTAATAAAAAGATAATTAATGCAGAAACGAGGTGGAGTATGTTTGTTGTATTGATTATTAATATTGAATCGCAAAAACAAAAGGGAATCCATTTTTGAACAGACCCCCTTTTGTTTTGAATGAATAGGCTTCTTTTATTAGTAAGTATTGCAACAGGTATTAGTAAGAAACCAAAGTTGTAATACTAGAGGCAGGTAAAAGAATCCCGAAGTTATTGCCAGAGATAGAAAAACTATCACTTTGTAAGTTTGAAGAACTTGTTGTTTTTATTCTATAAAAACCAGAAACGGAAGTTCCGTTTATGTTAAAAGGTTGATAGGTTGATGAAGAATTCGTATTAATAGCTACAACGACTAGTTTTGAACCATCTTTATAGGCTGTAGTATATATGCCAGTTGAAGGATTCGGACTACAAGCTATTTTGTAATATCCTGGACGTATATAGCGAGCAAATTGAGCAACAGCATAACCACGTTTCGTAATATTACTATTTTCATCAATCAAACCATAGTACCTTCTTATATACCACCATACCCACATACTGTAACCAGAATACATACAGTCATGTATTTCTAAGGCTGTTGCCATAGCAGAGTTCCAGTTGTTTCCATCATTTTCATCTGTAATATGCTCAGTCATCCACACTTCCTTACCCCAATTGTGATAATAAGGATCATGTCCATATATATGTCCACAAACATATTTAAGGTTTGGACCAGCTGAATTTACTACTGTAGTGGTAAAATTTTGATCCATCCCAAGAGTTTCGGGGCCCATAATTTCAGCTCCGCAGTTGGCACCTCTTACAGAGATAAAATTTGCAATTTCACTGGCCGTATTATTCATACATTCATAGGATGTAACCCAATCTGGTTCGTTCCAGGCACTAATAGCCATAACTCCACCAACTGCATCATTAAAATTGGTTAAATGTTGAGCATATCCCCAGTAATGCTCAGGTTTAAGTTTTCCTCCAATAGTGCTATTACTAGTTTTCATATAAGAAGGTGCTGTCCATGAGGACGCAATAATACTGCCACCATAATACCTACAGACATCCATTGTTGGGATATTAGCCGACCAGTCTGAGCTATTAGGCGAAATTCTGACACGGAGAACACTTAAGCCAATTCCACTCCAATTAGAGAAAGCTTTAACTCGTTGCGTAGAAGTTAAATCATTCCTCCATCCAATAATATTAGCCCCTCCATACCCTCTTATAATCTGCTGTGTTGAATTGTAATCAATATTAGCTACTGAGGAGGCCTTTAATGTACTTTTTTCTTTAGGTTCAGGTGTTGAGTCATCCTTTGAACATCCTGTAAAAATTAAGCTTATTGTAACTAATAAGCTAAGCAATTTAATTTTCATAATATTTAAATTATTTGGTTAGTATTAAAGTATCAATCCTAGAGTCTATGTCAAACGACTTTTTATAAGGAGTAATACTTGTTAATTGTTATTTGATTTTTTTGATAAATATTTAATTTTGAATACTATCATAGCAATATGGTTATATTGCATTTTTGTCTAAAAAATATAATAGTAGGTGTATATGTTTTAGTATTAGATATATTTTAATAAAGTCCAATTACTCAGATGAGATCCAAAAAATTAGTGGTTGAAGACAATAAATGCTCTCGATGGAGAAGATTTAATAGCATCAATAGTAAAGTATATATTTCTAGTGCGTTGTAAAAAATAAAGCATTAAATCAAGATTCTGTTTTATTTTGCGGCTATGTTCGAATTTCTATTCAATTCATATCGGTTGGGGATATTACAGATAACTATATTTTGTAAAAATGCAGGTATTCGAAAAGGCGATTAAAAGGATTTGCAATGATTAATAATTAATAAGCCTATATTACTATATTTCAAAATATCGTCTAAACAGCTGCAATATTTATTTAATAGAAATGCATGTCAAGGATATTAATCAGCTTCGTACCTCGTTGTTGTTGACAGATTATGATATTGGAAAAAAGGCATTTGGAAATTGGTTAAAAAAAAAGAATATAATTAAAAGGGGAAAGTAGAATTTTCCCCTTAATAAAGAATAATTGTCTTGGAGGTTGTTTTTCAATATGATAGATAGCCTCCGACTTAAGTATGAATTGTAAATTAATTACTAAATCCGGGATAAAGTGCATCACTTCCGAATCCAGGAGTTTGTTTCAACGTTCCATTTGAAAGATTGATTTCCGACTGTGGTATAGGGAAGAAACCTTTTGTCTCATCATAACGAGCACTATAACCTTTGCTGTTAAGGCCATTAAATACAGCAGGATTACCATAGTTATAAATTGGTGTTCCCACCTGAGACTCAAGGGCTGCTTTAGCGTAGTCCGCTCCCCAACGACGCATATCGTTCCAACGCAAACCTTCAAAAGCAAGCTCATGCTGACGTTCCTTTTGAATATTTTCCAATGAATACGCGACTGGAGGAAGACCAACACGGCCACGTACATCATTCATATATGATGCGTCTTCAGTTAACTCAGACATCATCAACAACACATCAGCAAAACGAATGAAAACTAAATCATCACCATGTGATAGCTGATTATTGTCTTGATTAAGGTACATAGGGACGCTATAGTCATTCTTAATTTGGCCGTCTTTAGGATCTCTTGCTGTGACACCATTGTATTTCTTACCCCAATAGTTACTTTCCATCACAAAATCCCATTGACCTTTTGCGTAATTAGGAAGCTCAGCTTCAATATCAATCACAGAAGCCCCAATACGGATATCGTTTGGTTCATCAATCATCCATTGATCTACAATACCTTTAGGGATAGAGTTCCCTTGTCCCCAACCTCCTGCAAAAGGAAATGTATTAGCCACCGATTGCAATCCTCGCAAAGCGAAGAATAATTGATACATGTTACCATAACCCCGTCGTATATCCCAATTGGCAAAGTTCGAAAACTTAAGCGCAAATACAGTTTCAGGGTTTACGGCTTTTTTATCTGCAGCATACAGAAGTGTTTTTCCTGTGCTTTCCATATAATCCGTCATGTAAGGATACTCATTAATTGTAAATGAATTTGTATAAGGCCAAAGTTCGTGAAAATCACCCACCAAACGATGGCCGCTGGCACTGATACACTCTGCTAACCAAGAAACAACTTCAGCCTTAGTTACACCAGGGAGTGAAGCCTGTTGGTAAAAACCGGTATAAAAAAGCCATACACGAGCCATCATGGCTTGAGCTGCCCAAACAGTAGCACGACCTTCCTCTGTTGAAGTATAAGGCACTTTAGGCAATAGTTCAATGGCTGTTCTCAAGTCTAATGCAATTTGTGTGTATATCTCTTCCGAGCTAGCAGAAACAATTGATGTTAGTTTCTCCGTAGTAATTTTTAATGGTACATTCCCAAATAGAGTCGCTAAACGGTAATAAAAGAAAGCTCTTAAGAAATGGGCTTCTCCCTTGTATTGTTTTTTCAGATCAGGACTCACAATAAGGTCACTTAGCAGATCCGTATTTTCAATGGCATAATTTGCACGGTGAATTCCTTCGTAAGTTGCTTCCCAGGTATGAGATAACATTTCAGGATCAGAATACATCATGGCTTCGTATGATTGAGCCTTAATGTCGTTAACGCCACCGCCGCCCAATTTCTCATCACTAGCCACTTCACAAACAAACATGTAACTCGCATCGGCGTTACGCTGTTCGTTATTCATGGTAGTATAAATTCCTGCCATCATTTGTTTGGCATCATCTGCTGTCTCTGGAAAGTTATCCGATGTTTTTTGAGTGAGTGGTTCCACATTCAGAAAATCATCTGAGCAGCTACCCAACATCGTTGCAGTTATGATTAAATATGCTATTTTTTTCATAATCATCTAAAATAAATTTGTTAGAATTTCAAATTAAATCCCACCATATAAGTTTTGGGAGCAGGATAAAAACCAAGATCGATACCTTGTACAAAACTTTCATCATCACCATAACCTACTTCAGGATCTAAGCCTGAATAGTCGGTAAAAGTAAACAAGTTACGTCCTGCCACAAACATGCGAGCTTGCGACAATGGTAATTTAGGTAACAACTCTTTAAAATCGTAACCTATAGTTATATTCTGAATTTTAACAAAGTCACCATCTTCAATGTATAGCTCTGATATATTCAAACGGTTGGTTCCATTACCTGCAGTCATGCGGGGAATTTTATTAGAGGTTCCTTCACCATGCCAACGTCCTAAAATGTCGGTAGTATAGTTATGGAACTCGTTGTCACCAAATGAACGATACGACTTCAGTATTTGATGACCAAATGCACCATTACCACTCAATGAGAGATCAAATCCTTTGTAGGCGAAGTTGATGTTGAATCCAATTCTAACATCAGGATGAGGATTACCAATCATGGTTTTATCTTCTGGAGTCACTTCGCCGTCACCATTGGTGTCAGAGAAAATAACATCCCCGGGCTGTGGATCAGCCTGAAGGAAGCCATGAGTCCAGGCTGCAATTTGTTGTTCATTCTGGAAAATACCTTCTGTTTTATATCCGTAGAAATAGCCAGCAGGCATTCCGTTTTCAACTCGCCAAACAGGATCAGTACCTTGTGAAATAACACTCGCATCACTTTCCATAAAACCGGTATTGTCGCCATATTTGGTAACCGTGTTTTTGTTTTTAGAGATATTAAATTGGGCACCATAAGTAAATTCGCCCACATTGTCATTCCAGCGTAATGCTAATTCAAATCCTTTGTTTTCTATATTTCCAGCGTTGGCAAAAGCAGCTTGAGGTCCCTGAACAGCTGAAATGTCAGGACGAACTAACCAATCCTTGGTGGTCTTGATATAGTAATCGAACGCAGCCTGAAGTCTTGAGTTTAAGAAATGGACATCCAGACCAATATCCAACTGCTCAGAAGTTTCCCAAGAAATATCAGGATTAGGAATATGAGCATCATAACCACCCAATTGCATTTTAGAGCGATCATTTCCAAATCTATAATTGTTTTCAGCATCAAAATTAATAAGTCTCAAATACTGGTAAGGTTCAATGCTAGCATTACCGTTTTGTCCCCAACTGGCTCGTAATTTTAAGAAATCAACAACTCCATTGTCTTCCATAAAACTTTCTTCTGACATAACCCAACCGCCCGAAATTGATGGGAAATATCCCCAACGATTGCCACTTGGAAAATTAGAAGATCCGTCAGCACGCATCACCAAAGTAAGCAGATACTTTTCATTGAAGTCGTAGTTGATCCTTCCAAAGTAGGAAGCAAGAACTCCTGGATCATTAGGTTTCCCCTCAATACTTGTTATACCTGATGTTAACCCATCGGTATTGTTAAGATAAGCGTATTTATAACCAATAAAAGTAGGATTAGCATTGGTGACAGACATATTGGTGCCATATCCCCACTTTTCAGCAGATTGTCCAATCAACACATCAAATTTATGTTGACTCACTTTAAACTTATAATTCAATGTGTTTTCAAGAGTCCATCGGTATCCGCTGCCTGCATTCTGTATTATCCGACCGGGGGTCATAAATGCATCACCAGCCAAAAAATATTCAGGTTGGTAGCTTCGGTAAGCATCAGCATTCATTCTGTATCCAAAGTTAGTTTTCCAAACCATTCCATTTATTGGTTGAATTTGAAGATAGGCGTTGGTATTGAGGTTGTAATTAATGGTCTCATTTTGTCCACGATTTAAATCCATCAAAGCCTTTGGATTATATACACGCGACGATAGTGCAGAAAGACCTGAAGCATCATTATCAGCTTGAGCCCAATAGTCGCCTTCATCATTGTATACCGGTACCAAAGGATTTCCTGTCATCATGTTGCGGATGTCATTTGAATACATGCCTCCAATGGCAATACCACTTCTTTCGCGATAACTGTAGTTTAATGTTTGACCCATTTTAATGATGTCCAATCCATTCTTCTTATATAGAACATGGTCGCTGTTCAAACGTAAGGTATATCTGTCGCTTGTAGGTTGAACGGGTTTTCCCAAAGTACCTTCTTCTGATGAATAAGAAAATCCTATTGCGAATACTGAGTTTTCAGATCCTCCGGTAATGTTAATAGAATGGTTTTGGATGGGAGCATTCTTGTTCTCGATTTCTTTCATATAGTCGGTTCCTTGCCATCCATTTTGAACATCCTGATATAAACTGGGAATGATGGAAGCGAAATCAAGGGGATCTTTTCCTGAAACCACACGCTCCTCGTTGTAAATATCCATAAACTGCTGAGCATTCAACAAATCAGGCATTTTATAAACATTTTGAACGCCATAAAATCCATCATAAGTTACCACAGTACGTCCTGATTTACCACTCTTGGTGGTTACCAAAATAACACCGTTGGCAGCCCTGGATCCGTAAATAGCAGCAGAAGCCGCATCCTTTAGAACATCGATCGATTCGATATCCGAAGGGTTGAGTGTATTGATATCGCCACCAGCAACACCATCAATCACATAAAGTGGATTTGAATCACCAACAGTACCCAAACCACGAATATTCACTTTAAAACCTTCACCTGGCATACCTGATCCTTGGGTTATGTTCACTCCTGGGGACATTGTCTGAATAGCATCTAATGCCTGAGTTGAATTCTGGCGCTGCAAATCATCTGATCCAAGCGAGAGGTTTGCTCCAGTTACCAGTTTCTTTTTTTGCACACCGTAACCAACCACTACCACTTCGTCAAGGTCAGCCATGTCAGGTAGCATATTCACATTAATGTTAGTTTGTGTACCAACTGTGATTTCTTGCGGCTTCATTCCAATAAATGAGAACACCAAAATGGCATTGTCATCAGGGACTGTTATTATATAATTACCATCCATATCGGAAATAATACCGTTGGAGGTTCCCTTTTCTATAATTGTAACCCCGGGAATGGGCTCTTTCTTATTGTCGTATACTGTACCGCTTACTTTTTTTTGGGAAAATAAAGTAAAACCTACAGATAAACAAAGAAGCATAATAAAAGCTTTTTTCATAGTAATAGATTTAATAAATGTGATTTTAATTGTTGTAGAAATTTTTTTTACTTCTCGATCAATACTTTTCTGTCATACGTATTTGTTTAGTTAAAAAATGTTTTAATTGATGGTCGAAAGTATATCATTTCTGGATATTTTAGTTTTAATATTAGATATATATATTATAAAAATAGATACTATTCCTCTGGTATAATGTTTGTAAAAATCAGATATACAGCTATATGTATTGTTGTGGGGTGAGTTTGAATATGAATTAATCTGAATATTAACTATATTTAACAACCTGCTCAATAATCTTAAATATTGTTATGCTAGAATATAAACATCTTACAATAATTTTTCACGCTATTGAAAGTTTGATTTTCAAGGATAAAGTCGATAATTTAATAAGAATATACGAGTTAGTCTGTGACTACTTTAACATAGTACAATATTACCGTGAACGTTTCAGTAATAACAAGCACCCCAAGTTTACTGATCAAGAGGTTATGACAATATATCTTTATGGAGTACATTACCAAGAGTATAGTAAGATTAAGCATATTCATAAGTTTGCTTTCGATTACTTAGAGTGCCGGTTTTCTAAAATTGGCTCTTATAAGGCTTTTAATAATCTATTAAATAGATTGCGTGGAGCCTTTGCCAAATTATCTGAAGAGATTATAAGCTTGAGGGTTGCTGCATCAATCAAAGTTTATTGGATCCCAAGCCAATCATCACATGTTCAGGAAAGCGAAAAGGTAGTGTTTTGATTTTTAGGTAAAAAGAAACTAATAAAATTTGGATTACAACATAGAAGGTTATTATGGTCTGAAATTGCATATGCTTGGTTGTAAGCGAGAAGGGGCACTTCCATATCCTGAGCAGATTATTTAGACTCCTGCATCAGTAAACGACATTAACGTATAAAACGAAGCTTGGTGGGATATACATGATAGAACATTTTTTTGTGATAAAATATATTTAAACCATGAATACAATGAAGAAATGAAATCAAAATATAACTCTGAAATGCTTACGTCAGTTAAAGCAGTGAAAGGAATGGATGACAATATAAAACAAAGGATAAAAGCAGCGGACGATTTGTATTTCACCGCACTTTCTAGAATAAGACAACCTATTGAGGCGATGTTTGCTTGGCTAATTGAAAAAACATATATACAAAGAGCTAGCAAAGGCTTGATAGTTTATGCATTTTGCATACTATCTGCTGCGTTTTTAAACTATACTTTTAACCCTTGATTCGCATTATAAATTAGAATTTAAAAATTTTTATTCGTCGAGTTACAAATCTAATATGTTCTTTTTCCTATTATCTAACTCCTCTGTTAATCAGAAAGTCACTGTATTTTTTGTCTGTAGTAATAATATGATTGGCTACCCATTTTTTAATAAAATTGGTAATTTCTAAGGTCAGAATGAGCTTTCCGTTTTTATATCTATTCTCAAAATCAAGAACCCTTTGTACAAATCGATCATGTTCTACTTTATGTTCTAAATATTCTGGGTAATTGTATTGTTTCATGTACTGCTCTTCTGTTGAAAAATGGAATACTGTATATTCCTTTAAAGCTTTTATTAATTTAAAAATGCTCTCTTTAGAAGATTGAATACTAATGTTTCTGTAAAATTCATTGATCAAATCAATTAGCTTTTTATGTTGATCATCAATTGACGGAATATTTACGCTTAAAACTTCATCTGTCCAGGTTATTGTTGCCATATTTTAATATTCTATATGTGATGGGTAACAAAAATATATTATTTGAAGATATGTACAATGCGTTTAGTTGAATCTTAACATAATGATCATGTAATTATAGGTTGATATAAGTTTGATGTTGTATTATTTTTAATGAGGGCTCTGTAGTATACGATGCTAATGGATTTAGAAAGGGTGTATTGAATAAAATGGATGCATTAAAGACTCCGGTTTTAAGAAACTCTGGAGGAACTGTAACAAAAACTTATCATTGGAAGGATGGAATTGGTTCACGCTTGGAAAACCAGCACAAAGAAATTTGATTTGGGGTGGAGTAGAAGACATTCATTTTGGAACGGATGAGTAAGAATTGTGTGATGGCAAAAAAAAATCGTCAAAGAAGTGGGTTGCAGGATAAATTGAACTAGCGTTTATGGTTCTTATGGGGTGATGCAAAAAGAAGACCCGTCTGGTAAGACAATACAATTCATAAAAAAAGCAATGCCTTTTATATGCATTGCTTTATACTTTAACAAATCCCGGTTAGGTTGAGGTTAATTATTTTCAGAAATGGTTGTGGTGTTTTCTGGTGTTTCTAGTTCTACTGTTTCCTCATCATCAGTTTTTGTCGTTTTTTTTGAAAGCCTGGCTGTCAATGTTTTATTGTATTGATCTATTAAAGCATTGATCTGATTCAGTACTTTAGTATAAATCTCTGTTTTTTCAATGGTTGAATAAGCCGATAAATACCCCACTAACTCATTGTATTTCTCTGTTGCCAGGTGTCGCATTTCAATAACCTTGATATCCGATTCTTCAGCAGATTCTTTAACTCTGTCTAAATAGCGGGTATTAAATAAAGTATTGGCTTCTTTTAATTCGTTAACCCAGTCTGTAATGCCTATTGCAGCAATGCTTTCTGTTTTTGATTCCCATTGAGCCAAAATATCATCAATAGCATTGGTTTCGTACTGATAACTGTAGCGAGCAACATCTTTACCATAAATATCCAGTACTTGTAACAGATCGCTGGCTTTTGCTGCCACCTCTTCGTTAAAATGGTTGATATAGTTTTCAACCACAGTGTAAATACCAATGAAAGCGGTATCACGACGTTTATCAATTTCTATCAATTGGTTGGTAATACTACTACCAGACTTTTTACTGTGTATTTGTTGAAGCATGGTAAGCGGATGGTTTAATGCATTGTACTGTTCTAGTACTTTTAGTATTTCAGGATTACTTTCTGATACAATTTCCTGAATGTTTTCAATAAATTGAATGAATTCGTTGTTACGAAGCTTTTTTAATAAAATGTTATTTATCATTTTGTTCTCGTTTAAAGAGGATTTGTTAAAGACACTCAAATATATAAAAAAAAATGAGTAATAACGGATATTTAATATTTTTTATTCCAAGCGTAACAAAATAATTTTATGACCAGAGCTGTCCCAAATATTATATATTAACTGGCGTTTCACCCAGACGTGACTTCATTTGTTCATATGGTATTTAATATTTATTGTATTCACGATTTGCAAATCTTGTCTTTATATAAGAAACGGAGCAAAGAAAATAAAGGCTGCAGCCACTTCTCTCAAAAAACTACTACTATTTGGCTGAAATAGTTTAAACTCATTGCGTTCAAACAAAAAGAATTTTTAATCTTGAAACTAACCTTGTTTTTTGGTTCACTGACTGAGGCCCCTTAGAACCGATGCTCAAGATGATCACTTTTTTTATGACATCTAAATTTTATGTTCTCGCAAAGTTGCAGGGTCATATTTCATAGCAGAAATCTTGTCTCGCAAAACTGCAGGACGATATTTCTTAGCAAAAATTTCGTCTCGCAAAGTTGCAGAGCCATATTTCATAGCAGAAATCTTGTCTCGCAAAGTTGCAGGGCGATATTTCTTAGCGGAAATTTCGTCTCGCAAAACTGCAGGGCGATATTTCTTAGCGGAAATTTCGTCTCGCAAAACTGCAGGGAGGTTTGTATATCAGGTTATTATGTGTTTTTTGTAGATTTTGAAGTGTTACACTATTCTGTGATATAGCCTCAGGTGTGGGGCTTGTGTGCTTATACTTTAGATCCTTAATGCCGCATATCAATGAATCTTCTTTTTTGATCACCAATTAATATATGCTTCGTGTATTTAAATTAGTATTTTACCCATTATGTGAAACTTTTAAACAGAATCGGAGTAAGTTGGTAATAGTTATTTCAAATAACGAGAATGTCCCTGATCTGATTATTAAAGTTTAATGTTTGTTACAATACCAATTGAGGTATATAAATAGCATTAATGACGAATACTGATTGGGGTGGGGATATTTTTAGTTTGGGGGTAATGCAAATACATGGTAGAATACACTATTAACTACAAGGGAAAATGAAATGAAGATTAATGACAAATATATTGAAGCTTTAAAAACATTTACAGTATTTGTAACTGTTCAAGAATGGGCACAAAAGGTATGTGAACTTTATCCCGACTTATTGGAAAAAGCTGAAAAAGAAGCACAAGCTCAAAAGCATGACACAACAGGCTTACGCGAAATTGCAGCAAGAATTTCATCCAGGTTATCAGCTGGAAACTTTAAAGATGTATTAATTGATGATAGTGAACGTCCACGTAAAGTGAAGTTTTTAACTTCTGAAGAGCAGCAAAGTTATCAAGAAAAAGAACTAAATGATGACATAGAACCCATAACACGAATTGAAATTATTAATCAAGCTAAAGACGAATTAAAAATTTCTGAGATTTATCGTTTAGACGAATTTAAAAATATCCAAAAAGCTTTTAAGGACTTTTTTGGTTTAGACTTTGAACTTGACCATGCGCAAGCACTTTTAGATAGAGAAAATCAAGGTAATCATCACCCTGACAATATACAATTCTTATTAAAATTCCATAATGGTAAAAAAAATAATAAATCATGGGAACGTTTTAGCTTTGAAAAGCAAGTAAGCTACATCAAAGATGCAATTAAATTGCAAAGTAATGTGGCTGATTGTTTTGATATAGAATTAGATAATGGAATTCTTTCTCAGCTATTAAGTCGCATAAAAGCTATTTATTGAAAAAAAGCACATACCCCCAACAATATGCAATAAAGCAAAAGGGGTGAAGTGATTATAGGAGGTTTTTTGATGTAAGCGACCGCCGCCAAATCGCTGCCTTTGTTTTAAAAAAGGAAAAGATCAAACCAAAATAAGCGCTTTGGCTCCTTAGCAAGTTAGAACTCGAATCTGGCCACATACCCTTTCACTTCATGCATTAGACATTGTGGAAAATAAGAATAAAATCGACCTGATCAGAATTAGTTTATTATGAATGAATATTTAAAATACGCAGAAGAGATAAGATCTGACGAATTAAGAAAAGGGCTAATAGGCTATGGAATATTCGCAGAAAAAGTACCTCAATTTTTAACTAGTAAACCTTTTTATGAATATTATATAGGACTGTGTACATTACCTCCAGATAAACCTAAAGATTATATTAGATATTGGAATATGCGAAATATAAATATTCCTAGGCCATTAGCAATTCCAGAACCTTTTGCTTATGCTAAGCAAGTCCATGAACTTTCTCTGAATTGGGATAAGATCAAGGCGCATTTTAGAGATAAAACAGACGGTAATAGTTTTAAAATAAGTAGAATTCATATTAGAAAGCTTAAGAATAAACCAGTTCTTTTTGAAATGAATTATAAAAACTTTTCAAAAGATGGTGAGCCAGAAAATGAAATTGTTATAAGAAGCAGATACATTGTTAAAGCAGATATTTCTAATTGTTTTGGAAGTATTTATTCTCATTCTATTCCATGGGCTTTAATTGGCAAACAAGAAGCTAAATTGAAGTCTAATAATAAAAAAGAGTGGTTTAATAAGTTAGATTTCTATACTCGTAATGTTAAATATGGTGAAACAAATGGTATGTTAATTGGTCCTCATGCATCCAATTTAATTTCAGAGATTATTCTGGTGAATGTAGATAAACAACTTTATGATAAAGGTTATCGGTTTATTCGAAATATTGATGATTACTGTTGTTATGTGGATTCCTATGAAAGCGCGGAACGTTTTCTAATTGATCTATCAGAGGAACTAAAGAAGTTTGAATTAATATTAAATACTAAAAAATCTTTAATTAGTGCATTACCACAGGCAAATGTGAAAGACTGGGTAACAAAATTAAATCATTTTATTTTTCCATATACACAGAATGGTTCTTCAAATTTGCGTTTAAAAGTGCTGAAAGGATTTCTTGATTATGCTATAGAATTAATGCTAGACCAAGAAGCTGATGGAGCGATATTGAATTATGCTATAAAAACTTTAGCAACTAAAGACTTAGATTGTTATGCTTTAGATTATTTCAAAAAACAAATACATCATTTAGTCTTATTATATCCATACTTAATAGTTTATCTTGGTGAATTTGTATTTGATGCACACAATTTTGATAATAAGGAAATTATATCAATCGCTAATGATATTTATGAATTGGGTAAAGAAAAAAGGAACTATGAGGCTTGTTCGTATGCAATATATTGGGCGATCAAGTATGGTTTTGAACTAAGTTTTGGTTCTTTAACTAACGATGCGCTGAGCTCAATGGATTGCATATTTATGCTCATAGCATATCTTTATTACAAGAAGAAAAATAAGCCCAAAGAATACCTAAAACCATATATTGATAAAGCAAATGAACTGAACAAATTAGAGTTTGAGAGGTATTGGGTTTTCATATATGAGCTTCTAGAGGAAAACGAGCTATCTGATTACTATAGAAACATGAAGAGAAAAAATATTAGTTTTATAAAAACAGAGTTTTAGAAAATGGCAGATGTTTGGAATGTGTAATATAAGGCTGCTAGTGCAACGAAGACACACAAGTGAATAGCCGAGCAGTTAAAAATTTTCATAAAATACCATATAATAATAAATACGCAACCATCAATATGATCATACAAAAGTCTCTGCAGCAAGAAAATATTGTAAAGTTGTTGCTTAAGTTAGAAAGAGCAGATGCAGACTTAAAAGTACCAATAGAGGAAGAAATAAAACGAAGAAACTTAAGCGAACAAGAAATACAAAGAGCACAAAAAGAGTATGCCAATTTCAGAAAGTACGTAAAGAAAGAGGAAAGTAAACCTTTACCTTGGTATTTAAAAGTGAGTTGTATTGTTGTTCCATTTTCGGCCAGTAAAACTTATGGAGGTGAAGATTTACCTGAAAGAGATTGGGAGATGTTGTCGTCAACACACAATACCAGGCAAAAGCAAGAAATTACAACTTACAGTATAATAGGTATTATAGTATATGTTATTATAGCCATAATAGCAATGTTATTTTTTATTATACTGAAATTAATCGGGTAATTGCATTCTATTAGACAAGATAAAGGTTAGTTTATGTAGAAAATGAAAGACTATCAATAACCAAGAGCTACAACATACCAGTTGTGGCTTTTTTGTTTTATATCAGAAGTCTTAAAGCTATCCCAATAAAGCTTTTTTAGGATGAGGTTATCAATAAAAAAGGAGGCTGACCTGTAAAGATCAACCTGCTACATCTAATAGTAAACTAAGACTATTTCTTTAATATTTTATAGCAGAACTTCTGATTGGCCGAAGTAACAATGAGTAAATACATTCCTTTGGTTTGTATTAAATCTGTTTCAACAATGTAATTGCTATTGTTAAAGGTGTCTGTAAAAACACAGCTTCCGGTTAAGTTGAATATCTTTAGGATATGTTGAAAAGTGAGTTATCGATTACAGATAGTAGCGAACCTGTTGCCAGGATTTTAAATAATTAAGAGCGCCTTACAAAGAAATGGCTTAAAATACAGCAGCAGTTTGCTTATGGATCATTTGTTCATTGAGGTGAAATATCCCGTGGTTTACTCGTACTTTTGTAAGCTATGTTTCAGGCACTGCATTAAAAATTTTTGATATCAATAATATTCTTACTCCTTTCGTATGCACCAATGCATACAAATGGAAGGTTAACTTCCTTTACCCAAAAACTTCATTCATACCATTATAGGGGTACAATAGTACCAAAGGGGTAGTACTAAATATATAAATAGTATTATTAAATCAGTACAATATACCCTTGGGGTTCATATTCAGTCCTTTTAAATTTACACTTACTTAAATGGCTTAATAAAACTTTAAATCTAAACCCTAAAACAATGAGCTTAGTAGTAATAAAAAACAACCTTAAACACCTCATATATTCAAACCCGGAAACACTTCTACATCAATTTTGGGACATGTTTTAATTACCTATTATTCTTCGAAACACCAACATAACAACATAAAACAAAACAATTAGGAAGCATAGATCAAATTATGTGACCCGGATCAGCTAATAGCAAGCTAGCATTTTACGACTAACACAAACATTAAATTTGAAAGTTATGAAATTCACAAAAAAACTAACCTCTTACTTTCTTGCAATAGGAATCATAACGGTTTGCGTTTTGGGTATTATATCGTATACCTCGTCACGTAAGGCATTGGTAAATAGAACCTATGATCAGTTATCTTCTTTAAATCAAATTAAGAAACATCAATTAGAGGATTTCTTTGCAAAAAAGAAAGGTGATATTAAAGTATATGCTTATAATACAGCAGTCCAGCTTTCAGTACAACGATTTGTAAGTGCTTTTAATGAGGGAGGATTACATGATCCACAATACTTAGAATGGATCAGGTTACATGACCCAAAATTGAAAATGTATATTGATGAATATGGTTATTATGACTTATTTTATATTTCGCCAAACGGAGATGTGGTGTATACGGTTGAAAAAGAAGCTGATTTAGGTCAAAACCTTCTTTCCGGATCAATTGCAAATACAGGTTTGGCCAAAGCATTTAAACAAGGTAAAAGTGATTTTGGGATAGTTGATTTTTCATGGTATGATATTTCAAATGAACCGGCAGCTTTTGTATCAGGTCCTGTAAAAGATAATAATGGGAACCTTTTAGGAGTAATGGTTTATCAACTTTCATTAGAATCTATCAATAAAGTAATGCAGGAAAGTACCGGATTGGGGGAATCTGGAGAAACCTATTTAGTTGGTGAAGATTATACACTTAGAAGTGATAGTCGTTTTTCAACAGAACAAACTGTTTTAAAACGTAGAGTTGATACCGAAAGTGTAAATGATGCATTTGCAGGTAATACAGCTACAAAAATTATTGATGGCTACCACGGAATTCCGGTTTTAAGTTCGTATGATAAATTAGATATTGATGGATTGGATTGGGTTATAATAGCCGAAATTAATGAAGCGGAAATTATGCAGCCTGTTATCCATATGCGTAACATTATAATCAGTGCATCTTTAGTGTTATTTTTAATTATACTTTTTGTTACTTATCTTATAAGGAAAGAGATTCGATCTACTTTAGGTGATGAACCTGAAGAAATTGCGAGAATTGCAGATAATATTGCCAAAGGAAATCTGAACATTAAATTTAATACTACTTCAGATCTAAAGGGAGTTTATCTTTCAATGCATACCATGTCGGAAAAGCTAAAAGAGATTATTGCAAATGTAATAGCTGGATCTGAAAATATTGCAGGAGCCAGTCAGCAATTAAGTTCCGGAGCACAGCAAATATCGAGTGGAGTTAGTGAACAAGCAGCATCAGCAGAAGAAGTATCATCTTCAATGGAGCAAATGGCAGCAAATATTCTTCAAAACTCTGAAAATGCGCTTAAAACAATGGATATTTCAGGTAAAGCATCCAATTCAGTAGAACAAGTTGCTGTAGCTTCAGAGGAAAGTATGAAGGCGGTAAGAGATATTCATTCCAAGATAAATGTTGTAGTCGAAATTGCTGAAAAAACAGACCTTTTAGCTATTAATGCTGCGGTGGAAGCTGCTCGAGCTGGTGATCAGGGAAGAGGATTTGCTGTTGTGGCAGCTGAAGTTAGAAAACTGGCAGAACGAAGTCAGTTGGCTGCTAGTGAAATTGTTAATTTGGCCACAAATGGGTTAAGACTAACAGAGGATTCTAATAAAAAGCTAAAATCTATTGTTCCAGATATTCAGGAAACCTCAAGGTTGGTAGAAGAAATAGTATCTGCCAGTCGTGAGCAGGAGGTTGGTGTTAATCAGGTGAATTCTGCAATTCAACAACAGAGCATGGTAACACAGCAAAATGCATCTTCATCAGAAGAAATGGCCAGTAGTTCAGAAGAAATGGCTGCTCAGGCAGCTGATTTGAGACAAATTACAGCGTACTTTATAATTGAAGAAGAAACACATCATTACCAGAAAAAGTCTTCTTACAATATGGATTTATTACATAAAACAAAGGGAAATAATAATGGAAATCATCACAATTCAACAGAGGTGATTCCAAATGAGTTTTCAGAACGGGAATATCAGGAAATGTAATCATTTTTCCACTTCATATAAAAGAGGTAAGTTTGGGCTGACTTGCCTCTTTTTTTATTGGTGATGTCCAGGTTTATTCTATTGGTAAACAATTGATCAGTAGATACAACATATTCTTTTTTATCTTTTGACAAGATTAACAGAATTCACAGGATTAATTTATATTTCGTAAATGTAAAGTATAAAAGAAACGAAGTTTCAAATCCTGTTAATTCTGTCATTTGGGTATTATTTCATATCTCTTATTCTAACTTCAATGTTGCTACCTTTTAAAAGTTCAGTCAACTTGCTGGTATCTGTATTTCCAAAATGATAGGGATACAAAATTTTAGGTTGAATAGTTCTTGCAGCTTCAGCCACCATTTCAGGAGTCATGGTATAAGGAAGATTCATAGGTAAAAAGGCTACTTCTATGTTTTTCAGTGTTTTCATTTCGGGTATATTTTCAGTATCACCAGCAATATACACTGAAGTACCATCGATAGTTAAAACATACCCATTACCAACGCCTTTAGGATGCCATGGTTTTCCGGGTTCGCGCATATGAACCAGATTATAGGCCGGAACAGCATTTATATTTCCCCATGGAGTTTTATTTTGGTCGCCGTTGGCAAGTAATTGAACACTTTTAAAATTTATTAATCCATCTTTGCAAACAGAAGGAGCAATAATTACAGTATTGGTTTTTAAAATAGGAGAGATCGCATTGGTATCAAGATGATCGCCATGGTCGTGTGTAATTAAAATATAATCGGCGTCAGGTAGAGTTTCGTAGTTACCTACTTTGGTCCATGGATCAATATGGATTATGGTTCCCTGATAATCGATGTACAAGGTTCCATGCCCTAGAAGATGCAATGTAAAAGAGCTGTTTTTTGTTTTAATAATATCTTGTGCGGAAGTTAAAGTAGTAGCTATTAATAACGCGAATAAGAATAACTTTTTAATCATGATCGTATTTTTCTGTTTGACAGTTAAATTACAAAAAATAAAGAGATAAATATAAGCGTTTGTTCATTGTGTTGAAATATAGATTTTTATTGTATGTATAGTAGACTATTTGCTTGGAATGTCTAAATATTTGATTAAATAGTGCACCTTTAAATCGTTATTATATCCTAGATTTGGTACGTTTTGAAGAGCTTTTTATGTTTTCAAAAAAATACTGTATTTTCAATATTTCATATTAATTAAAAATATTAATCGAACTGAGGCTGTATGTTTGTAAAAGCATAAGTCTTCTTGAATTAGTAAATTGAAAAAGCTAACATCAAACAATACTAAAAAAGATGACTTATGAAACGAGTTTAATACAAAATATATTTTACACAGATAAAATGAGCATGATCTATTTTTAGTTCAGGCAATTTACATGTAACAAAAAATCAAAAATAAACGCATGAAAATTCTAAATCTTATTTCATTTGTAGCTCTGGTATTTTTACTGGGTGCTTGTAATGAAAACAACAAATCAAAATCTATCAGCGAGGAATTAACCGGATTTAAACAATGGGCTGCCACTCCACCAATGGGGTGGAATAGTTGGGATTGCTTTGGACCTTCTGTGGTAGAAAGCGAAGTTAAAGCTAATGCTGATTATATGGCAAAGCACTTAAAAGAATTTGGTTGGGAATATATTGTAGTTGACATTCGTTGGTTTGCAGATAATCAAACAACCGGCCATTATAATCCCTATGATGAAACAGATTTCATTATTGATGATTTCGGCAGATATATGCCGTCTCCAAAAAGATTCCCTTCTGCTGCAAACGGAGCTGGATTTAAACCTTTGGCAGATTATATACATGATAAAGGATTAAAATTTGGTATTCATATTATGCGGGGGGTTCCTAAAGAAGCAGTTTTTAATAAAATGCCAATCAAAGGAACCCAGATAACAGCAGATCAAATTTATTCTACAGAATATGAATGTACCTGGTTAAAAGATAACTATACTGTTGTAAAAGGAAAAGAAGGTTCACAGGAGTATTATAACTCTATTTTAGATTTATATGCATCATGGGGTGTTGATTATATTAAGGTAGATGATTTATCTCGTCCATATCATACTGATGAAATTGAAATGATTCGTAAGGCTATAGATCAGTGTGGACGTCCAATAGTATTTAGTATGTCGCCTGGGGCAACACCAATAGATCAGCACGAACATGCAAAAAATAATGCTAATCTTTGGAGAACAATCGATGATTTTTGGGATAATTGGACGCAGTTAAACTACTCATTTACTATGTGTGCCAAGTGGGCTCCATACATCACTAAAGGAGCATGGCCAGATGCTGATATGCTTCCTTTAGGTAAATTTATTCGAGGCGAAAGAGCTACAGATCGTTATACAAACTTTACGAAAGACGAACAATATACTTTGATGACTTTATGGTCGATGTTTAAGTCCCCATTGATGTTTGGTGGTAACTTACCTGATAACGATGAGTTTACAAATGAAATCATTACAAATAAGGAGGTGTTGTATGTTAATCAGCATTCAGAAAATAATAAAGAGCTGTATTCAAAAGATGATGTTACAGTTTGGACGGCTAATGATCCTGCCAACGGTGATATCTTTGTTGCTGTATTTAATAACGAAGGTGATGGATTTATAAAAACAAAAGATTTGCTTTACAGAAGTGGTACAGTATCGCATTTAACTGATGGATTTGGAAAAAATATTGATGTTAAACTACCAGAAGGAAGTACTGAGTTATATTTAATTGTTAATGATGGAGGAGATGGAAATAGCTGGGATCATGCCGATTGGATTAATCCTGAAATAGAATTGTCAACCGGAAAGAAAATTAAATTAACAGATCTACAATGGGAGTACGCTACTGCCGGATGGGGTAAAGTAAGTGTTAATAAGAGCGTTTCAGGTAAAGAGCTTAATGTAAAAGGTAAAGTTTATAAAAATGGAATTGGAACACATTCAAAGTCAATCATCATGTATCAAATTCCTGCAAATAGTGTTCGTTTTACTGCTTTTGCTGGTTTAGATAAAGCAGCAACAGATGTAAAAGGTGGAACTACTGTTGAGTTTATGTTGGCAACGCAAGATCCAACGCCTCGTAAGGTAGATATTAAAAAGGCCTTGGTAAATACAGGTAGAATAACAAGAAATATGTTGGCTAAAGGAAAAGAAATTGAGGTTGATATTTCCGGCGCTAATAAGCTTTATTTAGTAGTTACCGATGCAGGAGATAAATTTAATAACGATCATGCAGATTGGGTTAATCCAACACTATACAATGATAAAGGTGAAACGCTTTCGTTAACTGATTTGGAATGGAGTAGTGCTGAAAGTGGATGGGGTAAAGTACAGAAAAACAAATCGATTACAGGAAATCCATTAAAGGTTGATGGTAAAACTTATGAAGCTGGAATTGGAACTCATTCAAATTCGGTTATTGTGTATGATATACCCAAAGGATATACAACTTTTAAAGCATTATGTGGATTTGATGATGAGGTTAAGGATGTCGTGGATGGTGTAACAATGGAATTCTTGGTGTACACAGAAAACCCTGTTATTGACAATTCAAAAACAATTTCTGTAAATTTAGAAGAATTAGGATTTGAAGGAGAATGTACTATTCGTGATTTATGGAAACATGAAGATGTATGTACGGTCTCAGCAGAAGAATTTGCTGTAACTATACCAACACATGGTGCTGGATTGTATCGTATCTCTGGAAACAGAAAGTAAAGACGCATAGATACTTAAACTAAATAATTTTTCAATAAGTCAATTTCCCATTCTTAATATGGTTTTCATATTTAGGATGGGATTTTTTTGTAATAAAACATATCTTTGGTGCATAATAAAATCATATATATATAAAGAGTTTTTGATATTAAGTATATCGTCGTTAATGAAAGAATACCCTATTGTTCATAATGTTATTCTGCTTATTTTATTGTAGTATTTTGCAAGGTATTTCACAATTAAAGAATTATAATTTGGATTAGGATTTAATATTAACTTCTACATTTTACCTTGCAACCCTTCTCCCTGTTTCCTTTTCTCTTTTTATTTCTTCTATCTTTGCCTTGAAATGAGAAAGATGGAATTATTGGCTCCGGGTGGAGATGTGGATAGTATAAAAGCTGCAATTATTGGTGGGGCGGATGCGGTATATTGTGGATTAGATAAATTTAATGCCCGAAACAGAGCTACTAATATCAGTTATGATGATTTATTGGGTATTGTTAAATTGGCTCACAAGCACCATTGCGAAGTATTTCTTACCCTAAATATTCTGATTCTTGAGCATGAAATACCGGTTTTAATTCAGTTGTTAAACAGATTGGTTAATGCCAATATTAATGGTGTTATTATTCAGGATATAGGATTGTTTTATCTTCTGCGTACTTATTTTAAGAGTTTGCCAATTCATGCATCTACTCAGCTAACAACACATAATAGCGGACAAGTAAAGTTTTTAAATAAGCTGGGAGCTAGTCGTGTCAATTTATGTCGTGAGTTGAGTTTGGATGAAATAAAGGAGCTGAACCTTGTTTGTAAATCATTAAATATACAAACCGAAGTCTTTGTTCATGGATCGCAATGTTTATCCTTTTCCGGAATCTGTTATATGAGTTCGGTGCAAAGTAGTAACTCAGGTAATCGAGGACGTTGTAGTCAGCCTTGCCGCGATCAATATCAAACAACAAGAATGGGGAATCACTATCCTTTAAACTTAAAAGATAATTCAGCCTATTCTAACATTGAAGAACTGTATAAAGCAGGAGTTTATTCCTTAAAAATTGAAGGACGAATTAAAAAGTACGATTACATATATACCGTTGTAAATACATATAAACAAAAGATACTGAGTTTAGATAGATCTTCTGCATTTAAGGATGATAATAACGCCTTGTATAAGGTATTTAACCGAGATTTTTCAAATGGATATTTACTAGGAGATATCAACCATATGTTTATTGATAATCCTCGAGATCAAACCTTGCAGCATTTGTTTAATGAACAGCAATTAATTGGAGAGCAAGAAAAGGAAAAGGCAGCTCTTGAACTTTACCACGAAAAAGATTTGTTAAAGCAAGAGGTTAAAGTAAAAATAGACCAACTGAGTATTGGTAAAATTCCGTTGACTATAAAACTATCTGGAGAATTAGGACAGCCATTAATCGTTTCAGTTACTTCAACCGAAAAATCATTTACGGTATTGTCAACTGCCCGACTTACCAACAAGGGAACGAAAGCTCTTTCAAAAGCTGTTGTTCTTAAACGATTAAAAGCTCTTAATGAAACATCTTTTTTTATTGAAGAACTGGAGTTAGATGAAAAACTGAAGCAACTGTTTATTCCCTTTAAAGAATTGACTTCAATAAAAAGGAAACTGCTTAACGATCTAAATGATGAAAAAAAAATAGTAGATCCGGTTTCAGTTCCTAATCTTAAAACATACACAGAACCGGTTGAAGATCCATGTCTTTCTGTTGTGATTTCATCGGTTGATGATTTAGACCTTTGTCAGCATGCAAATACTAAAATTTATTATAAAATTCCATCATGTATTGGTTCGCAGTGGGATGAATTAGTGAAGCTATTTAAAGCTAATAAGCAATTAATACCGTGGTTCCCATCCGTAATTATTGGTGAAGATTACAATAAAGCTTTGAGTTTTATTGATGCAATTCAGCCAGATCTGTTAGTTACGGATAATACAGGTATTGCATTTGCAGCTTACGAGAAGGCAATTCCCTGGATTGCAGGCCCGGGTTTAAATACAACCAATTCGTATAGCTTAAAAGTATTTAAAGAAGTATTTAATGCAGAAGGTGCTTTTATTTCCAACGAAATTAACAAGCTGCAGATTAAGCGTATTGTAAAGCCCTCAGACTTTAGATTGTATTATTGTATTTATAACCCTATTGTATTGATGACTACACGTCAGTGCTTGTTTAAACAGACTTTGGGATGTAATAAAATAAAAATGGATCATACTTGTATAAGTACATGCTGTAAAACAGCCAGTATTACCAATATGAGTGATCAAAGTTATACCATCGAAAAATCAAAGGGTAACTATCATCGTATTTACAATGATGAAAATTTTATGAATCTGGATATTATTGAACAGTTACCTCAAAGGTTTAATGAATTGTTTATTGATTTAAGTAGCATAAAAACAAGTACAAAGGAAAATATTTCTCACTATGAGATGATACCTTTATTTAATGAAGTTATAAAAGGCAATGAAAAAGCAAAAGAAAAATTGAATGAGAATATTTTGCATACTACATGTAAGCAGTATAAAAAAGGATTGTAAATCAGTTTTCCGTAATTGCAAAGTAAACAATTTAAATGTGATCTATTAGATTATTAAATCGCTTACTTTGCAATAGTAGAAAATAATTAGTCTACTTCTTGAATCACAGCATCAAACGATTCTTTTTGAGTCAGATTGGTAAGTTCTTTGCCACCCAGACAATCTAAACTTCCTTCTATCTCATCACCAACGTTCACTACAGAACATCCAACAAGTTCAAAAACAGATACAATACTATCCGTTTTAACTTCATAAAACCCATCCAAACGAGTTTTTGTAACAACACCTTTCATATGTAAAAATTTATTTTAATTAACATATGGAACTCACCAATTTAATGGCTTGTTTCATATTATATTTATTTAATAAATAACAATGTAGTTAGATGATTATAGGACTACAATCATCTCCGTATGGGTGGTATAATGAAGATTCAAAGATATGTAAAAAACTAATTAGGAATTGCAGTAAGGTTATTTTTAATTTATGTTTATTAATTAATTCATGTATAGTTTTATGGATTATACTCCAGCGTTAATCAAAAAATAGGAATTATTGGAATATATGACGAAAATATTCTATTACATTGTCCAAAGTAAAAAAAGGATTTATTTCCACTATAAATTTTGAACAAGAAAACGGTGGAGAATTAAGCGAATTATATATAAGTACCAATATATGTTTGGGAATAGGTGCTGGATATAAATATAACGATAAATATAGTATAGAAGTCAGGTATTATTTGAACCGTGATATTTTAACGGATTATGTGAATTGGAATTCAAATTTCAAATCGTTGAATATTGTTTTGGGTTACACCCTGTTTTAGTCTCTTCTTAGGACTTAATTTATAGAATATAAAAGTAAAAGGGACTTTGTAATCAAGTCCCTCAATCAGATAAAATAAGTCGTTTATAATTCTACAAGTTTTCTAACAGTGTTTTTTTAGAACGAGGTTTTCTTGCATGAGGAGAATCTTCATGCTTTTCTCTTTTAATTTCTCTTTTTTCTTTTAAGGAATGTACAGAATCCTTTTTCTTTTTTCCATCATGTAAACTTTTCTCGTGTGACATAGCATTGTGTTTTAAGTGTACTTAATCATTATAACTATTGTATGCAGTTATAAAGTGCAATATTCAATTAAACAAAGTAGAATGTTATTCATTGAAAACTCACCCTAATAAATTTACAAAAGAAGGGATTTTATGTCAAGATATTTGAGTTAATTTGAGATGCAATTTTTAGCTAATTGGAGCATTATTTGGTGTATAACTAACGCCAAGATAGTTATCAATGGTTATTGAATTGCCTATGATTTATTTAGGTTTAGTTAAGTAATTTGTGATTATCAGATTGTTATTGTTTGCAATACTTCTAAATGAATTAAAGTCCCATTATAGATAGTGATTTTTTAGAAAGAGAAGCATAAACTTAAATACAACTAGTCGCTAGTTCCCCCATTTCTTGCATGATTAATAGCAGCTCAATAATTAGATTAATGGTTTTTATTAATTTCTTTTGTCTACAAAACCATTAATAATATATTTACAGCCAAATTTTCACAGGAACATGCAATATTCAATATTTGATTTATTAAAATTATTGGGATCACTGGGTTTCTTCCTTTTCGGAATGAAGCTGATGAGTGAATCCTTACAAAAAGTTGCCGGAGATAGGATGAGGGGAATTTTATCGGCCATGACTTCGAATCGATTTAAAGGTTTGTTTACCGGTTTTTTAATCACTGCTATAATTCAATCTTCATCGGCTACAACGGTTATGCTCGTGAGTTTTGTAAATGCAGGACTGGTAACATTTGGAGAGTCTATAGGTGTAATTATGGGTTCAAATATTGGAACAACGGTTACGGCCTGGCTTATTTCAATACTTGGATTTAAAATTAAGATCAGTATTTTAGTTTTGCCACTTATAGGATTGACACTACCGCTTCTTTTTTCTAAAAATACTACACGAAGCAACTGGGGAACTGTTATCATTGGTTTTGCAATTATATTTATAGGTTTGGATTTTCTAAATCAATCCACCCCAGATATAAAAAACAATCCGGAAATTTTAGGTTTCCTAACGCAGTATTCTAATTACGGATTTCTCTCAATATTAATATTCCTGTTCTTTGGAACGGTATTAACAATGATCATTCAATCATCAAGTGCAACCATGGCTTTAACGCTTATAATGTGCTATAATGGTTGGATTTCTTTTGAGATGGCTGCAGCAATGGTGTTAGGTCAAAATATAGGAACGACAATAACAGCAAACCTGGCAGCGTTAGTGGCTAATACATCAGCAAAGCGAACTGCAGTTGCTCACCTGTTTTTTAATTTGGTGGGTGTTATATTGATTTTGCCGGTATTGATTCCGTTTTTAAAAATGGTAGGTAATTTTATGGTATCTAGCGGCGGCCATTCACCTTTTGCTGTGGATGGGCAAATTAGTGAGCAAACAGCTGCTGCTATACCTATTGCGTTGTCTATTTTTCATACTGTATTTAATGTTTTGAATACATTCATTCTTATTTGGTTTGTTAAGCCAATGGAGAAGCTAATATTAAAATTAATAAAGCAGAAGGAAGATGAAGAAGAATTTAAACTACAATATATAAGTACGGGTCTACTTTCTACAGGTGAATTGTCTGTTTTACAGGCTAGCAAGGAGCTTACTGTTTACACCCAAAGGGTAGCTAAGATGTTTGATCAAACCCAAAGTTTAATTCAACAGACTGCCTCAAAAAAAATAATAGATTTACAAACCAAGATAAGTAAAGGGGAAAAGTTCTCAGATCAGTTAGAACTTGAGATATCAAATTATTTAACCGAAGTTTCAAGGCAGGAGCTGAGTAATCATGCAGCAGAAAGTATTAATAGAAAGTTGATGATTACTACTCATATTGAAAGTATTGCTGATTCGTGTTATAGTATTTCTAATGCAATTGGTCGTAGAAGTGGATCCAAAATTAAATTTAGTGAATCAATGACAGATGATTTGACTAAGTTTTCAAAACGTGTTTCAGAATTGTTTACTCAGTTAATAGGAATCGTTAACGACTCGCATTTTAAGATAGATAAAGATGATCTTGCTCAATTAATGAAAAAGATACAGAAGAATTACGAAAAACTTCAGCAGGATCATTTTAAAAACTTAAGAAAAGGGATTTATAAAACAAAAGTTGGAGTTATTTATGCTGATATTTATACTGAGTTTTATAAAATGAGTGAATTGATCTATCAGGTTACTCACATAATTGCTTTTCAAGACAAGGATATAGCTACAGAATAGTTATAAAGAAATTTGTTATTACTTAATGAGGATAGATTTATTCATAAATGAATAATCTATCTCTTCATTAATATTTATTTTTTTTAAATAAAAGAAGAATACACTTTTGCTCTCACTACTTGACGCATCATTATTAATCTGATCAATTAAAGAATACTTCGCTTTCTCTTATAGGTATTCATTTGTTATCATTCATTGTTGTTATAAATTGTTTTCCCAAAAAAGGCATTGCAATAAAAACTTATTGTTAGCAAATTGGTTTATATTTAAAGCTATATTGCTAAACAAAACATCAATGATGAAAACAGTATTTAAAATATTATTTATCCTTATTTTACTGACTTCCTGCCACGATATAAGAGTAGAGGAGCAAATGCCAAAAGTAAACTGGGAAGATAAAAAAGTGATTAACCAGGATCTTAGTGTGATGATGCATGGAAAAACTTATTTACCCGTTTATTCACATATTTATCATACCCAGGAGCATAAAACTTTTGATTTAACAATTACTGTTGGCATTCGTAATATTTCAGGGGCAGATACGATTTACATTACTAAGGCTGATTATTTTAATACAGAGGGGCAAAACATTCGTCAGTATATAAAAGATCCAATTTTTATTAAGCCTATGGAAACAGTAGAAATCGTAATTGCAGAGGAAGACAAAGAAGGTGGTTCCGGTGCTAATTTTGTTTTCGACTGGGCTGTATCTAACCCCAATAATCATCCTTTATTTGAGGCTGTAATGATATCTACCTATGGTCAGCAAGGTTTATCATTTACTACACGAGGTGTGGAGGTAAACACTAATAACCCTAGTTCGATTAAAATTAAAGAGCTCAGATTTTAATAGAAAGCCACATATAAACAACGATTTTCTGCTTCATATTTGTTTGACATAGCCCGCTATGACTTCACAAATATTCATTGAAACTCTTTATTTATAAGCGGTCTGAGCCAATAATTTTATATCGAACACGGGTTAATAAATAGCCATACAAATTTGTAAGTATAATAAGTATTCATATTTGTATATCATATATAATAATCGTTTTTTATGGAGTTAAAAGATACTCAATCAATAGATAATATAGAGTTAGTATATCTTAAAATAGAAGATTACGAAGAGATTAAAAATGCCATGATAGAGGCCTACTCTAATATGCCTAATGCATACTGGAAGGAACATCATATTAAGTCTTTAATAGCTAAATTTCAGGATGGTCAGGTAGCCATAAAAGTGGATGGAGAATTGGCTGGTTGTGCCCTTTCTATTATTGTAGATTACTCAAAATTTGATGACAAACATACTTATAATGAAATAACTGGTAACTATACATTTAATACACATACTGATTCAGGTGATATACTTTATGGTATAGATGTTTTTATTCGACCTAAATTCAGAGGACTTCGTTTAGGCAGGCGATTGTATGATTACAGAAAAGAACTATGTGAAAAGTTGAATTTAAAAGGAATTGTATTTGGTGGCCGAATTCCAAAATATTATCAATATGCTGAGGAATTAACCCCTCGCCAGTATATAGATAAAGTTAGAAATAAGGAGATTCATGATCCGGTTCTTAATTTTCAGATGTCGAACGATTTTCATCCGGCGCGTATCTTAAAAGGTTATCTGGAAGGAGATAAGGAATCAAAAGAGTATGCAGTATTATTGGAATGGGATAATGTGTATTATGAAAAAGAAACACATACAGCAGCATCAACAAAAAGTATTATTCGTCTGGGTTTAGTGCAATGGCAAATGCGATTGTATAAAGATATGGATGAGTTGATGCAGCAGGTAGAATACTTTGTGGATGCTGTTTCTGGTTACAGATCTGATTTCGCATTGTTCCCGGAGTTTTTCAATGCACCTTTAATGTCGGAATACAACCATTTGTCTGAACCGGATGCGATACGGAAATTGGCAGAATATACAGATGAAATCATTAAACGATTTTCAGAGCTGGCCATCTCATACAATATTAATATTATAACAGGAAGTATGCCTGAAGTAGTTGATGGTAACCTTTTTAATGTGGGGTATTTGTGTAAAAGAGATGGAGGAATTGAACGTTTTGAAAAATTGCATGTAACTCCTGATGAGGTTAAGGTTTGGGGATTGCAAGGAGGTAGCAAAGTAAAAACATTTGATACAGATTGCGGTAAAGTTGGAATTTTAATATGTTATGATGTAGAGTTTCCTGAAGTAAGTCGTATGTTGGCCGATGAGGGGATGAATATTCTTTTTGTTCCATTTTTAACCGATACACAAAATGGTTATTCCCGGGTTCGTCATTGTGCTCAGGCCCGTGCTATTGAAAACGAGTGCTATGTGGCTATTGCCGGAAGTGTAGGTAACTTACCTAAAGTGCATAATATGGATATTCAGTATGCACAATCGATGGTGTTTACTCCTTGCGATTTTTCATTTCCAACCAATGGTGTTAAAGCTGAAGCAACCCCAAATACTGAAATGATTTTAATTGCTGATGTTGATGTGGATATGCTTAGAGAATTAAATCAGTTAGGTAGTGTAAGAAACTTAAAAGACCGTAGAGAAGATATTTATTCGGTTACCAGAAAATAGTTAGCTCCCTGAGTTCTATGCTTTCATACGAACTCAGGGAAATGTTTATATCAGAATTATATTGAAGAAAATAAATGATTAAATGATATTAGATTATGAAGTATCAAAAATGGATTCAAAATTTAACGATTATCCTAATCATGATTGGATTTTTTTCTTGTAGAACGATACCTAAAAATGCAACAGCAGTTCAATCTTTTGATATCACAAAATACCTTGGCAAGTGGTACGAAATTGCCCGACTTGATTTTAAATATGAAAGAGGACTCAATAATACAACAGCTGAATATTCATTAAATGAAGATGGAACTATCAGAGTGCTTAATAAAGGCTTTGATTATACAAAAAAAGAATGGCGAGAGGCAAATGGTAAGGCTAAGTTTGTTCGAGAAGAGAATGTAGGCATGCTTAAAGTATCTTTCTTTGGACCATTTTATTCGGGTTATAATGTATTAGCCATAGATGAGGATTATCAATATGCCTTGGTGTCAGGAAAGAATTTAGATTATCTTTGGATTCTATCAAGAAAAACTAGTATTCCGGAACGTGTAATGCATGAATACCTGAAAATTGCAGAAGATATTGGTTACAAAACTTCTAATTTAATTTGGGTAACGCATGATCGGGAGTAGAACAAGATAAGATTACAATGAATCAGGAAATAAAGCTGTTAAAAGATAAAAGACTATATGTTATTTTCAGTATTACACTAATTGGTGTTTTAGGTGTGGCTAGTATAACTCCAGCATTACCCAAAATATCGCAAATATTTCATTTAACTAAAACACAAACAGGATTATTAATTAGTGCATTTACATTTCCAGGTATATTTTTAACTCCGGTTGCAGGAGTCATTGCCGACCGATGGGGTAGGAAAAGGGTTTTAATACCAAGCTTGTTTTTATTTGCTATTTCTGGTTTTGCAATCTTCTTTGTAAACAATTATCATTACGTTCTTTTACTCAGAATTATTCAAGGAATAGGTGCTGCACCTTTAACCTCAATCAATACCACATTAATAGGAGACTTCTTTAAAGGTAAAACTCGTCCTCAGGCTATGGGATATAATGCAAGTGTACTGAGTTTATCTACGGCATCTTATCCTTTAATAGGTGGTATATTAGCAGGTATAGCCTGGAATAATCCATTTATATTGCCTTTACTGGCTATTCCGGTTGGATTTTTTGTAATATGGGGAATTAAAGAGCCTGAAATAGCAAGACCAACAAATTTTAAACAGTATTTCAAAGAGTTTTCCCAGAGTCTGTTTCGTAAAGAAGTAATTGCAATATTTATTCTGGGCATACTTACGTTTGTCATTTTGTATGGCGCATTTTTAACCTATTTACCTTTCTTGCTCACTCAAAAGTTTAACCTTACTGCACCTCAAATCGGTATTCTTCTTTCGTTTAGTTCAATTACTACTGCAGTTATTGCAACACAGGTAGGTAAATTAACATGGAAATTTGGAAGTGTAGCACTATTGAAGACGGCTTTTTTGTTGTATTTTATAGTTACGCTTATAATGCCAAATTTAAATACACTATACATATTTATAGTTCCGGTTATGCTCTTTGGTTCTGCTCAAGGCTTAAATATTCCAAGTTTACATACTACACTGGCAAATCTGGCACCAGATAACCAACGGGGAATTTTTATGTCTATAAATGGTATGGTTATCAGGATTGGTCAAACCCTGGGGCCATTAATAATAGGAGTAGGATACGCCATAAATGGATTAAGTGGAGCTTACTATCTGGGTGCTATAATGGCCTTATTAGGTGTGTTGGTTTTATATACTTTGATTACAGATAAAATAAAAATTGAAGATAGGAAATGATTGGTATCGTCATGTATTCTTTGTTTACTTGGTTATCACCTGTACGAATTGATTGGTTGTGGAATAAATTTAAGCTTTTTAATAATTGTTTTTGAGATGACATACAATACAGGTAACGAAATAGCTGAAGTTATAATCCAGAGCAGAAGACCATAAATATTCCAAGCTCCAAGTACTACTATTGCACCAAGGGTGTTTTCTTTGAATAAGGCAAGAATATAATTAGTGGAAAAATATACTTCATCACTTGATAATAGAAGCGTACCATACTTAATAAAAGGAATAAAAAGTAGTAATTGTAATGGATATACAACGTTGGTGATTAATTGAACCAGTACATGATTCAACTTTAATCGCCATGCAAAAAATATGCTTAAGTATATGTTTACACCTAAAAAGAAAGGAGTTATTCCTAAGATAATTCCGATAGCAAATGAAAGTGCAATTTTATGAATAGAAAGTTCAGCACTAAGTAAGTCAATAAATTTTAATTTCAGTTTTTTCAAATACGTCATAGGGTTTGGCTATTAAATGTGGTGGTGTGATTTGTTTTAATGCCCGAATATATAAATAATCAGTTTTACTTGTATCTATTTTATATACAATAAATATTATTTATCTTTTAAATTATTGATAACTAAATAGTAATAGTATATTTAATTATGATGTCTTTCTTTTAGTACCGTAAATTTTGTTGTAAATTGATACTAATGGATATTCTACTTGTTATCGGTTTATTACTTATCATTGGCTATTCTGCTGGTTGGTTGCTTGATAAAATAGGACTACCCAGAATTATTGCATACATAGCAACAGGAATAGTCTTTAGTCCTAATACTATTTCATTTGTTGATGAGGGAATAATACAAGCAACACATCCTATTATGGAAGTGTGTTTGGCTTTTATTGCATTTGAAGTTGGAGGTTCATTAAAATGGTCGAAGATAAAAGCTCATGAAAAGGAAATTATCAGTATTACCCTGATGGCTAGCTTTCTTCCCTTTGTTTTTATTGCTTTAGGTGTTGTTGTAATCGGTTTAATCTTTCCGGTAGTATTACCTTATGATATGATTACACTTGTGTTATTGGCACTATTACTTGGAGCGCTTGCTAGTCCTACCGCACCAGCAGCTACTTTGGCAGTAATACATCAATATAAAGCCAGAGGCAAAGTTACAGATACCATTTTGGGTGTAACAGCACTGGATGATGTATTAGGAATATTGCTATTTAGTTTAACTATTGCTGTTATATTTATATTTACAGGAACTTACTCTGGCGTTTTGGGTAACCCAGTATTAAATTCTTTTTATGAAGTTTTTACTGCTGTTATATTAGGTTTCATAATAGGAGTATTTATTGATTATTTACCTAATCGTTTAAAAGTAGCTTCAGAAGGGCAGTGGGTGGTCATCATTTTTGCACTTATTATTTTTAGTGTGGGCGCATCTAAAACATTGAAAGTGGATACCTTATTGGTGGCAATGACAATGGGGATGATTGTGGTAAATAAAAGTCGTCAGCAAAAGATTATATTTAAGATATTACGCCGTTATACTGAAGATCTTATATTTCTTTTCTTCTTTATATTGAGTGGTCTACATTTGGATATTTCTACAATACCCCAAGCATCCGTACTCATATTCTTATTTGTATTGTTACGTGTTGCAGGAAAAGTGTTAGGCGCCAATTTGGGAGCAAAAATTGTTAAAGCAGACAGAAAAATCCAGAAATACACAGCAGGTGGATTATTGCCTCAGGCAGGTGTTGTTATCGGATTGGTTTTAAGTGTTTATAAAAATTATCAGTTTACGGATATCGCTGAAATATTACTGACTACTATAATGGGAACGACAATTATATATGAGTTGATAGGTCCTGTAGTAGCAAAGTATTCATTAACGAAAGCAGGAGAGATTAAACAGACAATAGTACCACATCTAAAAAATAAGAAACCGGAACCGCAAAGAGAGAAATGAGTGTTGCGATTCCGGTTTCTACCACCTATTGTTTATGGTATACTAAGATCAGCTTTGTGTCCGCCGTGTTCCGATAAAAAGGCATCCCCATCTTCTCCTTCAAATAGGGGAGTTAAACCTGATACCAGGATAGTAGTATCAGTAAAACTTGCTGCTCATGTACCTCCAAAGTGAGCTGTGTCTGCATAACTACAACCTAAATCGTACTGAACAGCAGCGGCTGGACCTGATTTATTAACCCGAGTTCGATTAAAATTAAAGCGCTCAGAATTTATTAAAATGCTGATATCCAAGGCAAAATCTTTTTGCATAGCGAGCTATGGTAGAAGAATTTAACGAAGTAGATTAGTATTTTAATAGAAAGCCACATATAAACAACGATTTTCTGCTTCATATTTGTTTGACATAGCCCGCTATGACTTCACAAATATTCATTGAAACTCATTATTTATAAGCGGTCTGAGCCAATAATTTTATATCGAACTCGGGCTATTCACACGACCTTCGATATAGGTTACCATATTTCCGGAAACATCATGATAGTTCCTTGCCAATGTGCTAAAGTTAGCTGCATTTCTCCGGCAACCATAAGTGATCCTATTTCCTCTCTTTTTAAAGGAAGGATACCGTTGTTTTTAATAAAATCATACTTTTTTCGGCAGCCTTTGATGCAAGATCAACATGATATTGGTTATTTATACTGTCAGTTCCAAAAGTAGCATAAGGCGATTCGTCAAGTTTATCATACATACCCAATTTTAACTGAGTAATAATATTTTTATAGATTGATTTATCAATATCATCTTCAGAGATCAATATAAAAATATTAAAAACACGACGACACTTTACTAAAAAAATTACTAAAGAATTGGATGATAAATAAAAAATTAGTTCTTTTACATTGTAATAACAAAAAAACATTTAGAAAGCTCCCATGAATAACTTTCAATTTGAAAATGAATTTGTGAACCAGTTAGCTGGGGTTGAGAAGAAGAGATATGTTCAGCAGATTAGGATTGCTAAAGTATTATATATAGAAGGACCACAGACCACAAGCCAATTATGTAAGCGTTTAAAAATAAGTGCCCCAAATATGATGACCATTTTAAATGAAATGGTTGAAAAGAACGTTGTAGAGAAAAAGGGGCAGGGCGAATCGATAGGAGGAAGAAAACCGGATTTATATGGTGTAACATCCAATAGCTTCTTTGTAATGGGAGTGGAAATGGGGATATATAAAACCCAGATTGCAATATATAATGCAAGCAATCAGCAAATATCTGGAGTGGAAGAATATTCTATTGAGCTTAATAATGCTGAAGAAACATTAGAACATATTGTAAAAGCTATAAATTCATTTATTGATAGATCAGGAGTAGATAGAAAAAAACTATTGGGTATAGGTGTAAGTATGCCCGGCTTAATTGATTCAGTAAACGGAATTAATTATACGCATTTAAATTATAAACAAGGGGCTGTTGCCGATTTATTAGGCGAAAGAATAGGTCTACCGGTATTTATAGAAAATGATGCCAACGCTATGGCATTGGCAGAATACAGACTAGGATGTGCAAAGGATAAGAAAAATGTTTTAGTGATGTATTTAGATTGGGGGATTGGATTGGGTATGGTGCTGGATGGCAAACTTTATCGTGGAGCCTCCGGTTTTGCTGGTGAATTTTCGCATATCCCTATGGTTGAAGATGGTCAACTTTGTATATGTGGAAAATTAGGTTGTATGGAGACTGTTACATCAGGCACAACTATTTTAGAAAAGGCAAAAAAAGGCGTGGCGGATGGTAAAACATCTATTCAACTTGATGACGATGGTTCAAGTACCAATTTTATGCTACTTAAAAATGTAATAAAAGCAGCTTTGGCTGGCGATCAGTACGCTATTAATATATTAGATGAAAGCGGAAAAAATCTAGGAAAAGGAATCTCTATTTTAATCCAGCTTTTAAATCCTGAATTGATTGTTTTATGTGGTAAGCTTGCCGACTCTGGTGAGTTAATTACAACACCAATTCAACAGGGAATTAATACACATGCTATGAAGCAGATTCGTGAAAGAACAAATGTTGTTGTTTCAGATTTTGGTTCTGAAATAGGTATGTATGGGGCGTTGGCTGTTGTAATGGAAAATATCTTTGATACATACATTGCAAGTTACGGTAAGTGATCTTTTTAAAATAGAATGTGTTAATTAATTGTTATAAGATGAAGAACGATATATCAAAATTATCAGAGGTTGAAAAGGCCTTCGTAGCTCAATCCATCTTAAAGGAGAGTAGTACCAAAATTCCTTATGTTATAGTGGATAATTTTCCAAAATTAGGATTGTTTACAGCGTTAAGATTTTTAGAATGGGTTGCACAAAATCCAGAGGGTGTAATTAGTTTACCAACAGGAAAAACACCTGAGTTTTTTATTAAATGGACCAAGTATTTATTAAAGAACTGGAACGAGAAAGAAGTTGTAGCAATTAGAGAAAAATCTGGATTAAAAGGAGTTAAGAAACCTGATTTAAGCGGATTACACTTTGTTCAAATTGATGAATTTTATCCAATTGGATCTCATCAACACAACAGTTTCTACAACTATGTAGTTAATTTCTATATCGACAACTTTGGTTTAGATAGAGAAAAAGCATTGTTAATCAATTGCGATGAAATTCCATTGGCTCAAGGAAAGACTTTTAATGAAGTTTTCCCTGATGGAAAAGTGGATCTTTCATTACGATACAGAGAGGCTACAACTCCTACAGAAAAGATTCAACAGGAATCTGTGTTTATGATCGACCAATGGTGTAGTGATTATGAACAAAAGATCAGAGAAAAAGGTGGTATTGGATTTTTCTTAGGTGGTATTGGCCCTGACGGACACATTGCCTTTAATGTTAGAGGTTCTGATTTATTTTCAGTAACTCGTTTAACAGAAACAAATTTTGAAACACAAGCAGTTGCTGCGGGTGACCTTGGAGGTATTGAAATTTCAGCAAACAGATTGGTTATTACAATTGGTTTAGAAACCATTACTTATAATAAAGAAGTTACAGCTATTATTATTGCTGCTGGTGAAGCTAAAGCTGAGGTTGTAAAACAATCGTTAGAGCAACCAATGTCAAATATTTACCCTGCAAGTGTTTTAGCAAAATCACCAAACAGTCGTTTTTATTTAACAGAAGGTGCAGCTACAAAATTGAATGATTATGTAGATTACAACTATAAAAATGGTGAGTGGACACACGCTAAATCAGAGAAGGCAGTAATTAATTTATGTAAAGACATTAATAAATATGGTCATCGTCTTTTATTAGAAGATTTAAAAGAGGATAAATATACAAGCATGATTCCTGAGCTTTCTGAAAAAACTCCGGAAACAGTAGTTAGCTCTATTAAAGAGAAGATCGATAATGGTTTAAGAGTTGAGAAAAATCAAAGATTTTTATTTACCGGTCCTCACCACGATGATATTTTATTAGGTGTTTTACCATTTATTAGTCAGCATATACAGGAAGAAAGCAACAAATTCAATTTTGCAGTTTTAACATCAGGATTTAATGCAGTAACAAATACATTTGTTATTAAATGCTTACGAGACACTAAAATACTTTTAGACAAAGAAGATATTCAGATGGTAAAATTTGCCGATTTCTTCGAGTCAGGATACAAGTACAAGTGGGATAAAGATGTATATCATTATGTAACTAGTTTAGCCGATAACGATAAATACCAAATGAATCGTGGTCTTTGTCACCGTGTTGTTAGAGCTTTAGTTGAAACATATGCTGTTAAAGACGAAAGTGATTTAAGAGATAAAATTAATGAAGTATTAACTATTCTTAAAAATAGTTACGACGGTGAGAAGAATCCTCCTGCAGTACAGAAAATTAAGGGGATGATTCGTGAGTTTGAGGAAGAATTAGTTTGGGCTCATTTTGGTGTGCCAGTTAAAGATATTACTCACAACCGTTTAGGATTCTATAAAGGAGATATATTCACAGAACAGCCAGAGAAAAACAGGGATGTAGCACCTCTTTTAGAGATGATTAAAAGTGTAGATCCTACTGTTATTAGTTTGGCTTTCGACCCAGAAGGTTCAGGCCCTGATACGCATTACAAAGTATTACAGGCCACAGCTGAAGCTTTAAGAGAATTGAAGAAAGAGAAAGATATTTCTGAAATGAGGGTTTGGGGATATAGAAATGTGTGGTTTAAGTTTACTCCTGATGAAGCAAATGTTATCGTACCAGTTTCTTTAGGTGAGATGGCTTCAATGGACAGAATTTTTGAAAACTGTTACTTAAGTCAGGTTGATGCTTCGTTCCCAAGTTTCGAGTTAAATGGTAAGTTTAGTACTTTATCTCAAAAAATATGGGTTAATCAGCTACAAAATGTTCAATTACTATTAGGGAAAGATTATTTCTATCAAAATAAAAATCCAAAGCTAAGATCTGCTCACGGATTAATCTTTGTAAAAGAAATGACTGTTGACGAATTTTTAGGACACGCTCGTGAACTTGAAAAATCAGCAGAAGGAGATGTCAATCTGGATTAGGGGTTGATTTGCTAAAGGCATTAAAGCTTTTAACGCCTAATTACTAAACCAGTTATATAAAAAAGCATGACGGTTTCAGTATGTGGGATATTGAAGTTATAGATGAAGTTAACTTCTAATTAAGATTTAGATTTTAGTTTAAGTTTTGTAAATAGTAAGGGTCGATTGATACATTCAATCGGCCCTTTTACGTTTTATTCAATTGGCTACATTTCATAAAATTAATGTGTTATTCTATGCATGTTCTGCATGAGCTTCTTTAACATGATCACACATTTTTACTACTTCAGCTTTAAATACTTCAAGGCTTGTGCCCATACCATTTAAATAAGTACTCCATCCCGAAGAGTTTTTTGCATACTGTACAGCTTCCTGAATTTCATCAGCAGTAGCACCAAATAAAATGGCTAGTTGAGTATGGAAAAATATGCAATATTGGCATTTAGTGGCGGCAGAAATTCCAATTCCAATAAGTTCTTTGTACTTATGAGGAATGTTTTTTTCCTCAACTACAATTTTTCTCATTAAATACCATTCTGATTCTAAAGTATCATCTGGTATACTTTTAATAAACGTAGGAACTAATCCAAATAAAGATTCTATTTCCTGATAAACCTCTGATCTATTCATAGTATTATATTTTAATTAATTATTTTACTTCAAGGTACTTCGAAATCTGCCGTTTGTAAATGAAATAGAGCAAGAAAAAGACTAAAAGGTCTATAATACCTCAAAGTGAATTATAATGACTATTATTCAATGAAGGATTCAATGACTTCAAAGAAGTTATATTTAAACAGATATATTCATTAATGTTTGACATCTCTGAAATGGATATTTTTTATCTCATCTTTCTATAAAAAATAACGCTAAAGTACTTAATATATTCACTGCATGGTGCAAGTTTATAACATCACCACAAGATGCAACGCCTCTTCATAATAGCTTCAGAATATGATCAATAAGAAGGTTGGAAACTATTCTCTGTAAAATTTATGACCAATCACCAATAGTTACTTACCGTTATTGTAATTTTAATCCTTGTTTTTAGGTTGTTTATCAATAAAATAAACTCCTTGATCATAATTACTCGTAACGTTTATGAGTTAACGTTAAGAAAAGGTCTTATATTAGATCAGTTATTCGTTATATTTTAGTGTAGTGCTAAGGATGAATATCTAACATAAACCTAAAACCAACCCTAAATATAAATCTATTTTGGAGGGAGTGGGGTTATTGGTTTTGGTAAATTTTTAATCTTAAAAAAAAATCATGACTATGGAGTTCCAGGAGGAATATAACCAATGGAAAGAACAGATAGAGAGTCTGGCAAAAGAAAACGTTAAGTTACCAAGTAATCCTATTGATGAAGTTACTGCCTATGCCGAAAATCTGGCAATAGAAGCTCAAAAAGACAAAGAAAAACTTGAGGCAGCAGGTTTAAACTCTGCCTATATCGAAGATTTAAAATCGTTAAGTGGAGCCTTGCGTTATAGTCAGGCTCTATGGGTAGCTGAATTTAAAGCTATTGGAGAGGCTCGTCAGCAATGGAAAGTAGAATCGCCGGAAGCTTATCGACTAAAAAAAGAGATGCTACATCATTTGTCGTTTGCTTATAGAGATATGGATGATGTAAAACAAAAAGTAAAACGCATACGCGAGGGTAGTGGCCATGCGGATATGATTCAGGATTTATTGGAGTTATCTGTACTGGCCGAAAAATACCCTGAACCATTAACAAAAATTGGTTTTGATAGTGCTTTAACAGCAAAGGCTCGCACCGTATCAAATCAAATGCGCGAATTATTGGCCCTGGCTAATGGTAGCGAAACAACAAGCGTTAGTAAGTTGAATAGAGACCGGGCTTTTACTTTATTGCAAATTCGCATGTCAGAAATATGTGAGGTAGGCAGATATGTTTTCTGGGAAGATCAGGATCGATTGTCTGCATATAAGAGTTTATAATAAAAACCCCCGTATATTTTGGTCCCGAGGTATATTTGACCCTCCCCTCGGGACTTTTACCTTAACTTTTATTGATTTCACCATCTCAATTGGCAAAAATATGCTCTCCATTTGAGCTAATGACCCTCCAGACGGCGCTTTGGGTAGTCCTTTTGCCTATTTTAGGCAATCCTTTTACCATAATCGCCCTCCAGAAACCATAATAGGGCTCCAGAAGCAAAAAAATGCTCTCCATCTGACCTTATGACCCTCCAGACGGCGTTTTGGGTAGTCCTTTTGCCTATTTTAGGCAATCCTTTTACCATAATCGCCCTCCAGAAACCAAAATATGGCTCCAGAAGCAAAAAAATGCTCTCCATCTGACCTTATGACCCTCCAGACGGCGCTTTGGGTAGTCCTTTTGCCTATTTTAGGCAATCCTTTTACCATAATTGCCCTCCAGAAGCCATAATATAGCTCCAGAAGCAAAAATATGCTCTCCATTTGAGCTAATGACCCTCCAGACGGCGTTTTGGGTAGTCCTTTTGCCTATTTTAGGCAATCCTTTTACCATAATCGCCCTCCAGAAACCAAAATATGGCTCCAGAAGCAAAAACAAGCTCTCCATCTGACCTTATGACCCTCCAGATGACATATTGAAGTGTATAATTGTATAAACATTTACAACAGGATATTTATGTATGGGAGTTAAAATAAATTTAATATTCAATTGTAAATTTCTGTAATTGGCAACCAAGAAATAACCGTTATATGATATTTGTGTATAAATAATAGCTACATTAGCAACTTATTAAACGAAATACAATGGCGATATAAACGGAATTGTATGACGGTTACTGAATAGTTGCCATTAATTATGAAGACAAACATCTATGATAAAACTAAGCTCTCAAAAATACAAACTTGTTGGAATAACTAAAGACGACTTCTGGAAAAAACTAAATAGTATAACTGTAGGTCAAAATATTAATCCAGAAATAAGTTATTCGACCCAGTTTGACGGAAACTATAGTAATAAATTTGGAGGAAGAAAAAAGGGAAATAACTTTTCAATCTATCTTTACAGACCAATAACAAGAGGCTTTAGAACAGAAATCTTAGCGAAGGGAAATGTTGTTGAAGATTCTAGTAAAAATGCAATAAATATTTATGTGAATTTTGAGATTCCCTTATGGAGTATCTTTATGTTTCTAATATTATCACCTCTGTTGCTCTTACCTTTTTACTTTCTTTTTGAGACCTTTGGGTATATAGTTATATTATTTGGACTAGGTATTTATGCTTTAATTTTACGCTCGAATCATGAAGATATAGTTAAAGAATTAGAGGAGCAGTTAAAAGAATTTTCAAAATCAAAAAATAACTAATGGCAACAATAAATAAAGGACAGCATAAGTTTGGGAGTTTTGCTCGATTAATAAGGTCGCCAAAGCTTTTGCTTCTGCTAATAAAAAAATAAATTTATGACCAAAACAAAAGCTTCGGCTTGGCGGGGTTTTGGAGGTGAAGTTTTTCAAATTAGTCCACGGCCCCTTATTCAAAACGTGTACGCTAAGAGAAGAAGGCCATTTGTAATGGTAACTTCTTCGTAAGCCGAAAGCATTGGGAAGTAGTCAATCTACTGAAATTTGCTAATGATTTATTCATTAGGGTTTAATCATTAAAGTATTCATGAAGATAAATCTTTCCAGATGGTGCAAGTCCATCTCATCCAAAGCCCGTAAGCAGGATGAAAGCGAACCGACTGGGTGATTCCGTGAGGATAGCAGAAGAGTAGTCGGCAAGCGAGTATTTAGGCCGTGTTATTCAGCCCCAAAGCGACCGAATGGGAGTTCATGACTACCTTTGAAGTAGAACCTTTGTGAATAAAGGATACTTGCAGGATACATAAACACGAGAAGCTAAAAGATCAGAGTAAAATACTAAAATCTAAACTTCGGGGATTGTATCAGTATTTTGGCATCAGAGGTAACTTCGTTAGTCTAAATCGAATATATCAAATAACACTATATGCTTGGTTTAATGGCTTAACCGAAGGAGTCAACGCAAAAGCTACACATGGAAAGGGTACAGGGAGTTATTGAAATATTTTAAGCTCCCGAAACCTGGAATAATTCATTATAATGTTTAAATTCATGCACCAGATAATTAAACATATTAACTGAGGAGCCGGATACGGGAATTCTGTACGTCCGGATCTGCGGGGGGATAGGTGGAGTAATCTACTATTCTATCCCGATTAGGCATAATTTTATATTCCCGAACTGAAAAAGATAATAATGAGACCTTTTAATAGGATTTTAATAAACGTATCCATACAAGTTGCGGTTTTTGCACTATTTTCAATTATATTTTGGAATAAATCAGGAGGAGATATTGGATTAGTATTTATGGGAGTAGTATTATGGCTAATTCATTTATTGATATCATTCAGATGGATTGCTAAAAATAATAAATTGTTTTTGCAGATTTTAATTAGTCTAGTCATTTCAGGATGTATAAATATTGTTTCGTTTAAATTTCAAAGGAACTATAAGCAAAATCAGTTTGATAAAAAAGAAACAGTAATTGAAGTTTTATGATTGCAAATATTACAAAACAAGAATTAACACACATAAATACATTTCTTCCTGACTTTAAAAAAGTTATAGTAGATGATTAAACTTTTATAGAAAAGGGTATATATAAAAAAGTATTTATAAGTGTATTTGACCATTGGTTAAAAGAAGATGAAGTAAAATATATTTTCATTGATAATGATGAAAATGAATTGATTGAGCGAAGAAGGAAATTTAGATTGTTTATAGAGGAATTATTCAAGTTAACAGATTTGTTCTCATGGAAATATAAATGTCATTATTGATTTTTTATAAAAAAGCCTAATGAATTGAATGATGTTTTCCGTTTATGTGATTTTGAAGGACTAACTTCAAATAGAGGGAGACGGTATAGTTTTATAGTACCTCAATATTCTGCTATTTATAGTGATGAGTGGGACTGGACTAATTTACTTTGGTATAAGGATGAAAATCAGATAAAACCAATCTTAGAAATAGCGAATAGAGTAGGTTTATTCGTACTAAAATAGAAGAAAAAATAAGCCCAACACTTAGAATATAATTAATCACGAACTGCCCAAAAAAGTCCCATCAAACCATCAGGGTGATTAATTATATTTTAATGAACATTATAATTTAAAAGGTCATTAAGAACGTTGTTTTGTTGTTGAACGGAACCGGGATAAGCGAGCCCATTGTATGGGGATTGATATGAAATGGGTCTTTCATTTATGCTTGGTAGACATAAAACTCCAAAGTTAAAACAGCAAGTTTGGGTATAAAAATCATCAAATAAAGAGTTAAAACCACCTCAATGTATAAATCGACAGTTGATTTAGCTCTTTTTGTTGGTTATAAGACATACCTTTCCCATTACACCAAAGAAGACGTTTATGATATAAAGGCAGATTGAGTTGATTTTGTATTTTTTATTGAGTTGGGACTACCTCTGATAGCTGGCTTAAAAGAAGCTATACGTTGCAAGGTGCCTTGTTTACATTTTGGGCATTGATCGTGAGGATGGCCAAAAAGCAGCACAAATAATTCCTGCCAAGGGATCCCTTTTTTAGATTCCGGGGAGCAAGCAATAAATATTTTCCGGATGATATTTTATGCCATCCATTAACCATAGTTACTCTCCAGAAGCCACAATATTGCTCCAGAAGCAAAAAAATGCTCTCCATTTGACACTATGACCCTCCAGACGACATATTGAAGTGTATAATTGTATAAATTTTTGCAATAAGATATTTATGTATAGGAGCAAAAATAAATTTAATATTCAATTGTAAATTTCTATAATTGGCAATTAGAAAATAACCGTTATATGATATTTGCGTTTAAATAATAACTACATTAGCAATTTATTAAACGAAATACAATGGCGATATAAACGGAATTGTATGACGGTTACTGAGTAGTTGGGCAAAATAGATGTACACGACTTAAAAAAATAAGGAACATGAATTTTAGTAGATTTTTTTTATTAATTATCTCAATCCAATATAGTTTAATTGGGGTATCCCAAGTTAATATATTGCAAGAAACAGAAGCCTTGACCTTTAATAACTTTGACCTCGATTTAACCTATGGACTTTCAGATTTCTGCTATCCAATCAAAAATTACGGAATAAACTATATTCCTTTGGTTATATTATTCAAATCAGGGCATCAATTTGTATCTAGTTCTGGTAAAGGATACAGAGGAGAATATAAGACTTTTAATCCAAATCAAATAAGGTTTGGGCCAACAGAAACAACACTTCAATGTGTTACGATTTCTATAAATGGAGGAATAGAATTTTGTCCTTTTCTCTTTATGGATAGTCTTTTAATTTGCAACAATTATAGAAAAAGTGATAATGAAATCAGATTTTACAAAAACAAGGAATTTAAAATAGCATTAAAACCCTATCATGACTTATTACCTTTCCCTTCTAGAAATAATTGTATTTCAAAATACATAAAAGAAGTAAAGGTTAGTAACGTGACAACAAATGCAGAATTCACGCTTATTGACTCAGAAACTGCGCAACGAAGCATGAATGTTAAAATCATTGAAGACTCAGTTGATTTCAATAAGCAGAATTTAATAATCATTAAGAAACATAGCTTGTTAGAAAATAAGACCAAAGAATTTCGTAAAATTATTAAGCAGTATAAAAGCCAAATTAGAAACAATGAAAATGGAGAAGAATTATATCCAATTTCTTATGTCAAAATAAGAACTGATTCAACTTTTGGTCATAATTACTTGGATATTGTAAATACATATTTTAAGTCTAATTCATTTGACATTAATCGACGAGGAGAATATTCAGCATTCCTTGTCGATAAAAATGATTTAGAAGAGTATAAATTGGAAATTAAATATGTAGAATAACTACTTTGCCCAACACTGCATAATAGCCAATACCGCCTCTCTGTCTGACAGATACGTGATTAGTAGGAAAATTGTGAATTCTACGAGCGAAGCACAAGTTGATATAAGGCGGCACTGGCCATATGTAACATGTTATACATTAGTTAAAATAAACAACCAACAAACTATGAAAACACATAAAATTGCAATTATCATTTTGATTCTTTGTTTGCACACAAACTTGTTCGCAGACATTGCCCCTAATCCGATTAAGGCAAGGTCAATAAGCCCGAAAGACCAGACTTCAATCAGAATGGAATCCGAGAAAGTTATTATTGACCTTTACAACGATAGTTCCGTTGTTAAATGTTTGTTCAATATGAAAAACCTTGGAGAAGAAGAGAAACTTCAAATTGGATTTCCCGAAATGACTTTTCATTATTATCGGCAAAAAAGTAAAGTAGATGAAGCAACCAGATTTGAAGTGAAAGAAAATGGTAAAGTTTTAAATTTTGACTTTTCAGACTCATTGAGATTTGATAAAGAATACCGCAAGAAAGTAGAGTCATTTCAAATAAAGGAGGAATGGTATTTATGGGAAAGTGAATTTCAAAAAGGAGAATCTAAAACGATTGAAGTTCAATATTCACTACCTTTTGGAATGCTTTACAAAACTAATGAAAGGTTCTTCACATACTTATTAAGTACCGGAGCTAATTGGAAAGGAACAATTGGAAAGGCCGAAATTATTGTAAATTTGAAAGATATAGAAATGGATTCAATAGTTTCTAAAAATCCGAGCAACTGTGAAATAAACAATAACCAACTTATATGGACTTTCTCAGATTTTGAGCCTACGACAAAAGATGATATTAAGATAAATTATAACTCAAGTAAAATACTGTATACAGGAAAAAAGACCATTCCACCAGTATTCATAATTGACGAAAAGTTAGATAACGAATTTGATTTAAAATCAATAGAACCAAATGATATTGCAAGTGTTGAAGTTATCAAGAATCCAGAAGAAACCAAGAAATATACAAATCAAAATAACGGTGTAGTTAAAATCTACACTAAAAATTTCGTTCTGACAAAGTTAAAGAGATTAATAAAAGGAAAATTCGTATTACCTGACTATGACCAATTAAGAGAGGATTATCGTTTATATATTAACGAAGATGAAGTTGATTTTGTGAAAATTATTGGCATCAAGACAGAAACGGTTGTGAAACTTGAGATTATAGACTCAAAAGAAGAGAAAATTAAAATAATGATTGAATTAAAAAAGTAAAACTGAACGCATAACACTGCATGTACCAAATGGGCGAGATAGTTGTAAATTCGAGGGCTGTAGCCCGCTTAAAATTATCACGGTTTGATACTTTGGAGCTTTGAAATGCCAAACGTCCCATATTATCAACGTTAGCCATAATGTTAAAAAACAGAACAACACCTATGAAAAAACTAATTTTACTAACATTCCTTTTTGCTTGTTTAACAGCATTCTCACAGAGTGATAAAAATATCGACTGGAATTCAGACATAGAGTATATTAAAGTTGAGCTCCCAAAAAATCATTATGATTTGTATATGGTTAAAAGTGAACAAGACTTCTTTACTGGACTTGATGGCATTTCTAAAAACCAAAGTCAACTATCCGATTTTGAAGTAGCAATTAAATTACAACAATTGATTGCAACCTTCGGAGATTCACATACTGCTTTAAATTTAAAGCCATTTCTTGATTATAATAAAATCCTGCCCATTGGGCTGATGTGGTTTAGCGATGGACTATGGGTGCAATCAACAACAAAAAGCAATGAAACCATATTAGGAACAAAACTCATAGAAATAAATGGAATTGCAATCAGCGAAATTATAGATTCATTGAGTACTATCTCCGCCATAGATAATCTGGCTTCGGTAAAAAAAATTGCTCCTAAAATAATTCCAGTAATACAGTTTTTAGAATATTTCAGTTTTACATCACAACCTGAGGTGAAATTGACACTTGAACAAAATGGTGAAACCATAGAGTATTTAATTCATCCTGAACAGATGAATAGAAACAACAAGGTTAGAGTTCTTCCTAATCCCATACCACTTTGCTATCAAAATACAAGATCTCCTTTTTGGAGTAAGGTTTTAACATCGGACAACGTATTTTATATTCAGTATAATAAATGTTGGAGTAGAGAATACCCACCTTCTGGTTTTAAAGGAGACACTCAAAAACTTCCTTCATTCTCTGAATTTCATAAAGCAATAGTAGACAGCATAAAGCAAAACGATTATGATAAAGTTGTTTTTGATATTCGTTTTAATGGCGGAGGTAATTCTTATCAGGGAACAAAATTAGTTGAGGAGTTATCAACTATTGATAAAATTAAAAGCAAAGGAAAACTTTATGTAATTACAGGACGAGATTCATATTCCTCGGCTATAATCAATATTATGGACTTTAAGAATATGACTAATGTAATTTTAGTTGGTGAAGAAACTTCAGGGAAACCCAATCATCTTGGTGAAATAAGAAGTTTTAAACTACCGTCTTCAGCACTGACTTTGCAATACTCAACTAAGTATTTTAAAAGAACCGACAAAGATTTAAAAACTATCACTCCTGATAAAATTATAGAACCAAGCTTTATTGACTTTAAGAATGGTAAAGACCCTGTTATCGAGTGGATTTTGAAACAATAAAATACTATGGCTAACATTTTGTAAATTGCATTGCGGTTTTTGGGCTGACAACTTACAATTTTCAGTGTAGGCTAAGAGAAGAAGGCCATTTGTAAGGTAACTTCTTCGTAAGCCGAATGCAATGGAATTCTGTATTCTAACAGATGAAATTTGTTAAATCTTTCCAGATGGTGCAAGTCCATCTCATCCAAAGCCCGTAAGCAGGATGATAGTGAACTGACTGGGTGATTCCGTGAGGATAGCATATAAGTAATCGACAAGCGAGTATATAGGCCGTTTTATTCAGCCCCGAATCGACTGAATGGGAGTTCATGACTACCTTTGAAGTAGAACCTTTGTGAATAAAGTATATTTATTTGATAAAGGTATATTGCAATTGATTGAGCGATGGCTAAAAGTAGGTGTTGTAGATGGTAAAAGCTTGCAAATAAGCGAACGTGGAACGCCGCAAGGAAATATTATTTCACCATTGCTTTGTAATGTATATATGCATTATGCATTGGACAAATGGTTACATGAAATAGTACGACCCTTGCTTAAAGGTGAAATATTTTTGATACGCTATGCCGATGATTTTATCATTGGATTTGAGTATGCAGAAGATGCTCACCGTGTAAATACCACACTCCCTAAGCGAATGAATAAATATGGATTAACCATTCATGCAGAAAAGAGTAAGCTCATTAGATTTTCACCAGAAGGAAAAACTAAACCACCCACCTTTGATTTTCTAGGATTTACACATTATTGGAGCAAAAGCCAAAGAGGCAATTGGGTAGTGAAGCGAAAAACACGTCAAAAGAAAATGCAGGCCATCCTTCAAAACATAAAGTATACTTGCAGGATACCTAAACACGAGAAGCTAAAAGATCAGAGTAAAATACTAAGATCTAAACTTCGGGGATTGTATCAATATTTTGGCATCAGAGGTAACTTCGTTAGTCTAAAGCGAATATATCAAATAACACTATATGCTTGGTTTAAATGGCTTAACCGAAGGAGTCAACGCAAAAGCTACACGTGGAAAGGGTACAGGGAGTTATTGAAATATTTTAAGCTCCCGAAACCTAGAATAATTCATTATAATGTTTAAATTCATGCACCAGATAATTAAACATATTCACTGAGGAGCCGGATACGGGAATTCTGTACGTCCGGATCTGCGGGGGGATAGGTGGAGTAATCCACTATTCTATCCCGATTGGGCGCATACTAGAAAAACTAAAACATGAGAGAAGAAATAGAAAAAGCAATAGTCGAGTTATCGTATTATCTAAATAATGACATTAAAGACGAGAATACTTACCAAAAATGGTTTGAAACTCATCCTATTGTTTTTCAGTCTTTAGGTTATAAAGATTTTATTCCTCATCCTGTTTTAAATTTAGGTAATGACGAGAAATATATACCTGATTTTCTAGTACAACGAATAGATGGTATTTGGGAAATATTTGAGCTGAAAACTCCTAATGTCAAAATACTTAAAGACAAAGAAAGAAGAATCGATTTCTATTCAAACATAAACGAATATCATGCACAATGTGTTGAATATTGCGACTTTTTTTTAGAAAAATGTAATAGAGAGAGATTTAAATCTGACTATAAAATTGAAATACAAAACAGATTAAACGGAATTTTAGTTGTAGGCCTTGATAACGGAATAGATAAATTCAAAATTCATGAATTAACCTACAAAAGAGGGCAAGTGAAAATTCTAACTTATAGTGATATTTTGAATTTTCTTGAATTTGAAAGAGTTGAAAATCATTCTATTCATGAAAACCTAAATGGCTTCTCTTTTCATATGGTTATGAAACTATTGAAAATTCCAGAAAAAAACTATTTACTAGACGTTGGAAGCATTGAAAGAAACAGAATCTCATTATTTATTGATGAAACAGACTCTCTTAAACTCCGAATTATTGATAAATATGGGGAAATAAATACAATAAGGCTTCAAAAAGGTGTTCATTTTGAATATGATGAAAAAATATATTTAAACTTTGAAATTGGGTTTTATCCTCAATTTACAGCAATAGTATTCGAAATAAATGGGAAAATAGCAAAGGATTTGCGATATGACTCAATAGAAATTGAAGTTGCTGAATCCCCAAATGGCGAAAAGGACATTAATATGAGTATTGGAGCAGACTTAAATGAAAGTAATTATGGAGCATTTCAAATGGCTAGACATATCGTTTATAATAGAACGCTATCTTTTCATGAAAAAATACAAATTAAAAGTGTCATTTTTCATGATTTCTTCTTTTCTAATGAACCTCAAAATTGCATGAATATTAGGAAACCATTCTATCTTAAAATCGGAAAGGAATAAAAAGTACGTGCCCTAACACACCGTATACTGCATAGCCTGCCGCAGGTGCAATACAGGCTACGTAGCATACGGCCATCCGTTGGCAACCATAATAAAAAGACACTTATGCGCATATTGATAAATATTTTAATGATTTTAATTATAATGAGTTGTTCTAATAAGCCCAAAAAATATAGCGATTTGACTGATAGTGATTATAAACATGAGTCTGATTCGGTTAATGGCGAGACAATTTATTATAAAAGCGCAGTATCAGAACAGGATCATCAAGATTTTCTTGACTTAGAAACAAGTGATAAGGATTTCCTTAATAATTGCAGGAGTTTTGCAGATTCGTTGATTAAAGCAAATATCAATGGGAAATCTATTAAAAATTATTCGCCAGAGACTCTTGATAAACTGATTGATTTGTACATTGATAATAAATTGAAATGCTCCAAAAACTCATTTGTAAATTCTGTTGGAGTTGCAATGGGAGATTACTTGGTTGAAAAATTAGGAATGACTTGGACGATAGTTGAAGATAAATACGGCAGAGATTATGGAACAACTATTGGAGAGATTAATTTGACTAATTTTCCATTGAATTCAGTTTTAAAAGCGATTGAACAAAAAAGAGAAGGTTCAATGCAGACAATTTATTTAATGACTTTGAAAAATAAGACAGAATTAATTAAATAAATAACAATAAATTACTGTTGCCAATACTTAGAATATAATTAATCACGAACTGCCCCAAAAAAAAATCCCATCAAACCATCAGGGTGATTAATTATATTTTAATGAACATTATAATTTAAAAGGTCATTAAGAACGTTGTTTTGTTGTTGAACGGAACCGGGATAAGCGAGCTCATAGTATGGGGATTGATATGAAATGGGTATTTCATTTATGCTTGGTAATAACAAAACTCCAAAGTTAAAATAGAAAGTTTTGGTATAAAAATCATTAAAATAAAGAGTTAAAACCACCTCAATGTATAAATCGACAGTTGATTTAGCTCTTTTTGTTGGTTATAAGACATACCTTTCCCATTACACCAAAGGCGGCGTTTATGGTATAGAGGCAGATTGAGTTGATTTTGTATTTTTTATTGAGTTGGGACTACCTCTGATAGCTGGCTTAAAAGAAGCTATACGTTGCATGGTCCTTGTTTACATTTTGGACATTGATCGTGAGGATGGCCAAAAAGCAGCACAAATAATTCCTGCCAAGGGATCCCTTTTTTAGATTCCGGGGAGCAAGCATTAAATATTTTCCGGATGATATTTTATGCCATCCATTAACCATAGTTACTCACCTGAAGCCAAAAAACACTCTTCATTTTGCCTTATTACCCTCCAGACGACATATTTATGGATATAATTGTATAAATTTTTGCAATAAGATATTTTTGTATAGGAGCAAAAATAAGTTTAATACTCTATTGTAAATTTCTATAATTGGCAATTAGAAAATAACCGTTATATGATATTTGCGTTTAAATAATAACTACATTAGCAATTTATTAAACGAAATACAATGGCGATATAAACGGAATTGTATGACGGTTACTGAGTAGTTGGGCAACATATAAAACAAAGCATGAAACAAATATGTATCACTTTAGTATTAGTATTCCTTTTATCAAACTGTTTACAAACTAAATACGACTATAAAACTGAGAATATTATACTTGACTGTTTTTATGAGCACCATAAAGACAACGATATTAATATTAAAACCACGATAGACAAAATTGAAGCCGTTTTGTTGAAACACAGTATTTTAGAAGATAAATCAGGTAAAAGTTATATTCAAATAATTAAAAAAATAAAAGATAACAGTACTTTGAATTTTGGCAATCCTGAATTATTGGAGGACATTAAATCTATTGGATATATTCCTTCAAGTGTTTCATGTAGTGATTCATCTTACGCTTCCTTGCTGGATTCTGCAAGTGTAGCTCAATCAAAACTTAAATATTTAATTGGAATTTTTGATTCAATACAAGTAAAAGGTCACATTTCTCCAACATTAATAGCAGAAGAAATCCTTGATATGTTTAATGCTGAGGATTTTGAAAACGACTATTACCGAACTGTCGGGCTTGTAATGTTTTCAAGTTTAATAAAAATGAATGATTATGAGTACGGATTAGCAAGAAAACTACCTCTAGTACCTGAAAGAAAAGATAGAAGTATTGCAGAGGTGCAAAACACGTTTAAGATACTTATCAATAGTGATAATAAAATACTAGTTGATGGAAAACCAATTGAAAGAACTGTATTGAAATCCTTAGTAAAGGAGTTTATAACAAGTAATTCAGAGCAAGAAGAATTAGAGTTTCCTTTTGTGGGTAAACAAAAGGTTTCAAAAGGAACAATTTATATACAAAGCGATAATTTAACTGATCACAAGTCCTATTTATTATTACAGTATGAGTTGTCAAATGCTTATAGTGAAATTCGAGATAGTTTAAGTAAGTCTCTATTCAACAAAGAATACAAAGCTTTGGGGAGTAATAATCAGCAGATAATAAAAAATATTGTTCCACAAAAAATAAATGAAGCAAAACCGATAGTTATATCTGAAAAATAGAAAATACGTTGCCCAACACGCAATAATAAACATAGGGCGAGATAGTAGTAAATTTGTAGCCCGCTTAAAATTATCTCGGTTTGATACAGTGGAGCCTTAAAGTGCCAAGCGCCCCATATTATCAACGTTGCAAACAATTTTAACTGACCAATAATGAGTAAGAAAATTAACTATTTAATTCTTGTAATATTCTTAGCTCTGTCATCCTGCAGCAGCAATAAGGAGGATAGTATGATGAGTTTTGTCCAAAGACAGAAACTAACTGCAAAAGATTACATAATAAGCCTGTATGACAAATACGACATTGTCATACTAATGGAAAGGGACCATGCTGAATTTACAGAATACAACCTTTTTATGGACGTAATATCAGACTCTTATTTTATTGAAAATGTAGGGGCTGTTTATACAGAAGTGGGTGTTACAAATCTTGCCCCAAAACTTAATTCATTTTTTAATGAACAAGGACTTGACTCAATACAGATAAATAAAAAGGCAAATGATTTATACCACCAGGCAGATTATAATCATCTTTGGTTTGCATATAGTTATCCATGGTTAATAAAGGAATTATACAAACTGAACAGTAAATCAGACAAGAAAGTACATCTCTATCCTTGTGATTTAGCTTTTGATTGGAATAATTGTAAAACAGAAGAAGAATATGACCGTTTTGACGGAGGTGACGATTTTAATTACAGAGATTCTCTTATGGCCAATAATTTCATTCGTCAATATCAAAATATTCAGGAAACACGCAATGGAAAGAAAAAGGCTTTGGTTATTATGAATACCCGACACGCTTATTTAAAAAATACGCACTATTCAAAAGATGACCCAAGAAGAAACTTCGGAGCTTATTTGAAGAACAATTTTGGAGATAAAGTGGCATCGGTTTGTATTCTTGGACTTGCCCATCCTGATAATTGGAAAGAATATTCAGTTGTAAGAGATGGTTATTGGGACTATTGTTTTGAATCAAATAACAAAACCGACGTTGGTTTTTCTATGAATAACACACCTTTTGGAAAAGAAAAATTCGACCTTATTCCCGTCGGATGGAGTGTTGACAGCCTTTTATATCAGGATGTTTTCACTGGCCTGGTTTTCTACAAACCCATTCAGGAACACCGATTAAAGAAAGGCTGGGATAACACCATTGACAATGACTTTAAAGAGGAATTCATTAGACGTTGTAATTTTATGGGATTAGACAATAAAGAGATAAAACAAGAAATTGATTTTTTCAATACTGTTAAAACTTCTAAATACGATAATTTAGAGATTAACAAAGAAAAAATTGATAAATGGAAAAACTGTTTGTAACACTTAGAATATAATTAATCACGAACTGTCAAAAACAGTCCCATCAAACCATCATAGGGATTAATTATATTTTAATGATCAAAATAATATTAAAAGGTCATTAAGAACGTTGTTTTGTTGTTGAACGGAACCGGGATAAGCGAGCCCATTGTATGGAGATTGATATGAAATGGGTCTTTTATTTATGCTTGGTAATAACAAAACTCCAAAGTTAAAACAGAAAGTTTGGGTATAAAAATCATCAAATAAAGAGTTAAAACCACCTCAATGTATAAATCAACAGTTGTTTTAGCTCTTTTTGTTGTCAGTAAGACATACCTTTCCCATTACACCAAAGAAGACGTTTATGATATAAAGGCAGATTGAGTTGATTTTGTATTTTTTATTGAGTTGGGACTACCTCTGATAGCTGGCTTAAAAGAAGCTATACGTTGCACGGTGCCTTGTATACATTTTGGGCATTGATCGTGAGGATGGCCAAAAAGCAGCACAAATAATTCCTGCCAAGGGATCCCTTTTTTAGATTCCGGGGAGCGAGCATTAAATAATTTTCCGGATGATATTTTATGCCATCCTTTAACCATAGTTACTCTCCAGAAGCCACAATATTGCTCCAGAAGCAAAAAAATGCTCTCCATTTGACACTATGACTCTCCAGACAACATATTGAAGTGTTTTTTTTGTATAAACATTTGTAACAGGATATTTATGTATGGGAGTTAAAATAAATTTAATATTCAATTGTAAATTTCTGTAATTGGCAACCAAGAAATAACCGTTATATGATATTTGTGTTTAAATAATAGCTACATTAGCAAATTATTAATCGAAATACAATGGCGAAATAAACGGAATTGTATGACGGTTACTGAGTAGTTGGCAATAATTAGTATAAAATTCATTGTATGAGATATATTTTCTACATAGTGACTCTTCTTTTAATAACCTCATGTAAAAATAAGGAGAATAAATTTCCCTTTGATGAAGAACAAATGGTTAAAGAAAAGTTATATGGTGAATTACTAGAATATGCACTTTTTGACAGCACAAAAATTGATTTTGTTGATTCATTACTTTGTGACACACTTAGGAAGAATGAAGATTTGATATTAAGTAAAATTCAGACAGTAATTAATGATAGTTCGTATTACTTTTTTCACCTTCATGAATATGAACCTATAATAAATGATTATATCGGAATGATATATATGGACATCAATCGATTTGACAGTATCTATATGTATGCCTTTGATAATAATTTAAAGTATAGCACAGATGAATTTCTAAAAGTTATAGAAGCAATTTCTGACCATAATAAAACAACGATTGAAGAAACAATAAAGTACAGAAAAATCAAAAATAGTTTTATTCCAAATTTCTATTTCGTTGTAATGATTGATACAGTACTTTGTGAAAGTGGTTTTGTGAGAAAATTTAAACAAATAAATAAACAAATAGACACAATGCTTAACTCTTGTGGCGAACATATATTTAAGAATGAAAAAATCAACATTGACCCATATATTGAAATAACAGGTATCTATACTGAAATATATAAATCACGATATATTAATCGACCTCCACCAATACCAGAAGAAGATTTATTTAAAGTTGGAGAATAAAAAAAAATAAGATTTTGAAAGGAATGTGCTTTTTGAATAAAAACAACTATTGCCAACACGTGCTCATAAATAATTGCCGTTTAGTCGATTATTCAAGGGTTGTAGCCCGCATTAAGTTTGGTGTATCTGGACAGGAAGGTAACCCGCAATTGGCAACTATTCATAGAGCCACCGTTATCGGGCATTAAAAACAACATTGCATATGACAAACAATGATAATAAGATAAGAACAGGTTTTAAAAACTATTTTATTGCCATATGGTTAATTTCTTCTGTATTTTTTTGTATCGAACTATTTCTCAGATTCGCAACAAGTTGGTTGATGAAATCAGTTGGTTTTTTGTATGTTACTTCCTTGATATTTCTATTTATTACACCTAAATTCTTGTATGAACGTACAGCTATCTCTGAAAAATTAATAAAACTTAAAGGTTACGACATTTGGGGTTTATTGGCAATGCTAATAGGAGTAAGTACTCTATTAATATTCGTTGGATTAAAAAGTTCCGTAATAATGATAATGGCAATAGTAACCTTTGCTATTTCAATCTGGATTACGTTAAAATACAAAAAGAAAATTACAAAACCTTTAATCATTAAAGGGTTGGTTGTTGGGGTTATTTGTGGTTTCGCTCAATTCAACTATTTTTTGTCATTTTTATTCATTTCCATTTTAACTCCAATCTTTTTCATTTCAGCTTCTTTGTTAAATAATGAGTTTAAGTTTACAAAAATTCAAATCAATAATAATTTATATTCGAGTGCTATAAAATCATTCTTAATTGGCTGTTTGTTTGCACTTCCGATGGCTTTCTCAAATTTATCAGACGTATTAGCGACAAATCCCTATAAATGGATAGACCAATTTTGGAAACTAATTCTTCCATTCAATTCTGTGTTACTGGAAGAAACTTTTATGCGATTGTTTCTAATTACCTTTATTTATGCTCTTGTAAGTTCCAAAACAGACAGAAAGCTTATTCCTGCAATTGTAGCGATTTTGATAAGTTCTGCAATATTTGGATTTAGTCATTACCCCAATGTAGATATTAATAACTGTATAAGTATTGCCGTTTTATACGGTTTTCCTTTAGGAGTGTTGTTTTTCAAACGAGATTTTGAAACAGTGGTAGGATATCACTTTATGATTAACTTTATAAGTGCAGTATCAACTTATGCAATGACAATTTAAAAAACTATAGTCTTATGAAAATTAAAAAAAAGAGAGTGATATAAAACAGAAAATAACGACTTGCACAGTTAAGGGTAAGTGTAGCTCGGAACACATTCTTGAATGAGGCTAGAATTAAAAAACATCTTAATATGAGACTTGTAGAAATTTATGAAGGAACGCTATTTGAGTGTCAAATGATTAAAAATCTTTTAGATAATGAAGGAATTGAATCATCTTTAAAAGATGAAATAATAGGAACACGAGGGGGAAACGTTTTCAGACAAGCAGGCGGTGTGAAAATTGTTATTGCCGATGACAATTATGAGAAAGCGAAAAAAATTATAAGTGAGTTTGAAAAAAACAAATAATAACGACCCGCTAATAATGTATAAAAATAATAGCCGAGACAGAAGTAAATTCAAGGGTTGTAGTCCGTTTCAGCTTTCTTGTAACTTGACAGGAAAGTGCCACGCAGTCGAATACTATTCTTATATTAACCGTTAGGCGGTCAGCGAAAAAACGACGGTATTAATGATGATAAACAGATTGATTATAATATTTCTTGTTTGCTTAATAAGCATGAATCTGCATGGACAAAATGAATTGCAGTTTTCATTTGACTGTGAAGAATCCATCAAATCACCAATTGAAACGAAGGTTTTAATAAAACTTCCTGATGGTAGAATCTCAAATTTGTACTCAGATTCTAAAACTAAATACGATTTTACAGATAAAGAGAATTTTGTATCAAATGGAAAATATAGTCTTTCAATCTATTTTGGTGCTGAAAAATACGGACAAGATTCAATTGTCTATGATTTCGAGCTAAATGGAAATGAAATAAAAACCATAATTTCAGTGGATTTTGATTTTAGAGAGAGACTTGTTAAAAAAGGAAATATATATGAGAAAGGCGATAGTGTTCTCAATGGATATGTTCGAATTAATAAATACTACATTGCACCAGAAACAATTGAGATTTTGTTTGACAAAGAGAATATGGGAACTGAATATTATAAAGGACCTTTTTTTAAAATAAAAAACAATTCGACAGATACCATATTCGGAGAACATTTACCAGGTTATTTCTGGGGGACTTTGTCGTATTTAAGAAATGATTCTATATACATGACCAGAACAGGAATTCTTGATTATGAGTTTGTTGATTCGCCACCAATGTATCCTGACTCTTCAAAAATTGCATCAGTCGGTTCATTTGGACTGAGTAGAAAACTTGTTCCATTTGATTATAGATTTGAGCTGATGCTAGCAAAAGAGTGGCAATCTATTGGAGTTGGAATTTATGAAGACCATAAGAACTTTATTTGGTGGGCTGGAACGAAAGAATATTATAAATTGACACACGATTTTAAAATTGAATAACCACCGAACCGCTAACACTTAGAATATAATTAATCACGAACTGTCAAAAACAGTCCCATCAAACCATCAGGGTGATTAATTATATTTTAATGATCAAAATAATATTAAAAGGTCATTAAGAACGTTGTTTTGTTGTTGAACGGAACCGGGATAAGCGAGCCCATTGTATGGAGATTGATATGAAATGGGTCTTTTATTTATGCTTGGTAATAACAAAACTCCAAAGTTAAAACAGAAAGTTTGGGTATAAAAATCATCAAATAAATAGTTAAAACCACCTCAATGTATAAATCGACAGTTGTTTTAGCTCTTTTTGTTGTCAGTAAGACATACCTTTCCCATTACACCAAAGAAGGCGTTTATGATATAAAGGCAGATTGAGTTGATTTTGTATTTTTTATTGAGTTGGGACTACCTCTGATAGCTGGCTTAAAAGAAGCTATACGTTGCATGGTGCCTTGTATACATTTTGGGCATTGATCGTGAGGATGGCCAAAAAGCAGCACAAATAATTCCTGCCAAGGGATCCCTTTTTTAGATTCCGGGGAGCAAGCATTAAATATTTTCCGGATGATATTTTATCCAATCCTTAACCATAATTACCCTCCAGAAGCAAAAAATGCTCTCCATTTGAGCTAATGACCCTCCAGACGACACTTTGGGTAGTCCTTTTGCCATTATTGGCCTCCAGAAGCCAAAATATGGCTCCAGAAGCAAAAAAATGCTCTCCATTTGAGCTAATGACCCTCCAGACGGCGCTTTGGGTAGTTCTTTTGCCTATTTTAGGCAATCCTTTTACCATAATCGCCCTCCAGAAACCAAAATATGGCTCCAGAAACCAAAATATGCTCTCCATCTGACCTTATGACCCTCCAGACGGCACTTTGGGTAGTCCTTTTGCCTATTTTAGGCAATCCTTTTACCATAATTACCCTCCAGAAACCAAAATATGGCTCCAGAAGCAAAAAAATGCTCTCCATTTGACACTATGACCCTCCAGATGACATATTGAGGTGTATAATTGTATAAACTGTTGCAACAGGATATTTATGTATAGGAGTAAAAATAAATTTATTATTCAATTGTAAATATCTGTAATTGGCAACCAAGAAATAACCGTTATATGATATTTGTGTTTAAATAATAGCTACATTAGCAAATTATTAATCGAAATACAATGGCGATATAAACGGAATTGTATGACGGTTACTGAAGAGTTGTAGCCAAAGCTGCTACAGATGAGTAGAATAATCTAAAACAAGAAACTATTAAGAAGTGAAATATGAAAGACGATAAAATAGAATTTAATTTTTTCGCTCAGAGTTATGCGCAATTTCTTATTCTAGAGGCATTGACTTTTAACGAAAAAATGCTTTCTAAGGAATTGTTCGACTATGTTGTTGAGAAAAGCAATCCTAGTTTGTTGAGCGCGTCTGTGAAACAGCTGAATATATACTTGTTAGAAATGGTTTCTATTGGACTAATAGACTTGGAGGATATTCCAGAATTAAGAAACCAAGAACAACAGTCTTTTTCAATTACTGAAGCTGGAATTGAAGCATTGAGAAATAGAACTTTTCAAAGTGTCGCTTCTTCGGCTTTCTTTAATAGACAGGCGATTAGATTATCAAGAAGAACGTTGTATTTATCAATTATTTCAGTTGGTATTGCCTTGATTTCAATATTTATTTCAATAAGCTCTTCAAATTCAAGTTATATAGAATATCATAATATGAAGAAAGAATTTAATGAAATAAGAAAGATTCTAATTAATACTGATTCTGTTGAATTTAAACTAAATCGTATGCAACTCAATGAAATTATTTCAGCGAATAAGTTAGATACAATCATAATAATAGATAAAGCTCAGGCTACAACACACTAGAATAAAGCATATGGGTTCAATGATTTTTAGGAAGTTGAGTGTGGTTTTTGAACACCGCCAAATCTTTGATTTGGCTTTAATCATGAAAAGTTAAAAACAAATAAAAGCTTTGGCTCAGCAGCGGTTTGAAAGATTGGCTCGTCCAATCTCCATACACTTCATCTAGTAACCGTTGTGGTGCATTTCCCACATCTCGCAAAATTAAATTGTAGAGCTAACGTGCAAATTATTAAGGGAATGTAGCAAGGGAAAATTGACATTACTCAAGATTTAGAAATAACTATGAAAGATAAAATTGAAATTCAATTAAGTAAGACTAAAATTTTGCTGCTCTTAATCGGGGCGACTGTTTTTGTGGTTCTTGGAATCCTATTCATAATGAACCCAGAACAATTTAAAAGTACGGTTTTTCGAAATATAGAAATGATAAGAATTACTGGAATTGCATCAGTTGCATTTTTCGGACTTTGCTTAGTGTTTATTGTGAGAAAATTATTTGACAAAAAAGTTGGAATAACAATTGACCAAAATGGAATAATTGACAATTCTAATGGGACAAGCGTGGGACTTATAGAATGGACTGACATTACAGGAATTGGAACGGTTCAAGTGGCTTCAACCAAAATTTTAATGCTTGAGACCGACAAACCCGAGAAATACATTGAACGAGCAAAAAATGGTATTGCAAAAAAAGCAATGAAAGTAAATCAAAGAATGTATGGCTCACCGATATCAATAATATCAAATTCGTTGAAAATAAAGTATGATGACTTGGAAAAACTGATTACTGAAGAATTTGAGAAGAGAAAAAACGACACCACAACAATGGCTAATAAAGCATAAGTGATCCGACTAACTTTGGTTGGCTCGTTAAATCGTCAGACGCTTTATCTAGTCAATTGTAGTAGCTAATATTCATAAACTTTTGTGCGGAGAAAAATAGCAGTAATTCCATTAAATATGCGGAGAATAATTTATATATTTACCGCATAATGATAAATGTTTATGGCAATATATATCTACGAATATGACAATTGGCCTGAATTTACATGGGATGATAAGAGGATTGTTATGATTTTAGGGACAGTCCGTCATCTACAAGGAAAGATTTTCGGACAAATGAGCGCACTTGGATTTTCAATTAAAGAGGAAACAATTTTATCGACTTTGACCCTTGATGTTTTGAAATCGTCGGAAATAGAAGGTGAATTCCTAAATCAAGAACAAGTCCGTTCTTCAATCGCTAAAAGACTTGGACTTGATTATGCAGGTATTATCCATGTTGACAGGAACGTTGAAGGTGTTGTTGAAATGATGCTTGATGCAACGCAAAGGTATGATATGACTCTTGACCATGAACGTATTTTTGGCTGGCATGCAGCTTTATTTCCTACAGGATGGAGTGGAATGCATAGGATTGATACGGGTTGTTATCGTGATGGTGAAATGCAAGTAGTTTCTGGGCCGATGGGAAAAGAAAAAATACATTTTCAAGCACCTGCAGCAAAAGTGGTTAAAAAGGAAATGGATGCGTTTTTAAATTGGTTTGAAAAAGAAATTAATATAGATGGTGTTTTAAAAGCAGCTATTGCACATTTTTGGTTTATTATAATTCACCCATTTGATGATGGCAATGGACGTATAGCTAGAGCAATATCTGATATGCTACTTGCTCGTTCAGAGGAAAGTTCTCAGAGATTTTATAGCTTATCAAACCAAATACTAATTGAGAAAAAAAAATATTATGAAATATTGCAAAAAGTACAGCATAGCTCTGGAGATATAACTGATTGGTTGGATTGGTTTTTAAGTTGTTTGTATCGGGCATTGGAGAATACAGAAGAAAAGCTGAAACGTGTATTACAAAAAGCTGACTTTTGGGATAGAAATAAAGAGATCACCTTAAATAGTAGACAAAGATTAATGTTAAATAAGCTACTTGATGGATTTGATGGTAAACTAAAATCATCAAAATGGGCAAAGATTACTAAATGTTCAGCAGATACAGCACTTAGAGACATAAAAGATTTGATTGAAAAAGGGATTTTAAAACAAGAAAAATCAGGAGGAAGAAGCACAAATTATGAATTGACCGAACAATGGAAAATGCACTAGCTACAACACATGGTAAATAAGGCATAGCTTGCCGCAGGCGCAACATAAGCTATACTTCATCGCCGTTTCCGTTAGCATCTATTATAGAATAACCGATGACAAATACCAAACAAAGAATTATTGAGAATTTGTGCTACACAGAACTTGTTTATCAACGGATCAATAAGAAATTAGCTACAGACCTATCAAAAGGTGAGATAGAATTATTTATAGATGAAATTTTGAAAAAGACCAATGAAGCGTTTTATATAAAAAGTGGTAAAAACTATTATGTAAGCAATACTGATGATAATATCAGAATAACTATTAATTCAAATACCTTTAGAGTGATAACAGTGGATAGATTGAGACGAGTTTAATGCCTGTTCAAAATATATAAAGGAAGTCAACCTCTGTGATGGATTGACTTCCTTTTTTTATTATTTCTTCCAGGCCTGTAAGCACTTCATGGTAATAAGCGGAATTAAAGAGATCATATAAATTACCATTCCATACATGGTAGGAATACTAGATACTTTAAGTCCGGAGTACATCATTTGTGGTTTTACACTGCCAACTTCTCCCAAATACGAAAATGCCTGATAAAGGCCAATAACCTGACCAAAAATTCCGAAGGTAAGCGCTAAAATTCCCACATACTTAATTTGTTTCAGTCTTAAATTAAGCTTTTCTTTTTCTTTAGAGCCTAACGTGTAAATAATACCTGCAATAATCAATAATAAGAATATTGACAATACACTCATAAACAATGGTCCTCCCATATAAAACAGTCCTAACATAACCGTAAAAATTTAAAAATTAGTAATGAGATAAAGTAAGCTGATACACTGCTTTTTTACAATGTCGAAAGCTGCTGTTAAGCTGTCGTATCCCTGTGTTTATATACGTCATTGATAAAAATGGTTAATTTAGCACATAAACCATAATATCAGTTATAAATATGTTTGAAAAACTAAAGAAGCTAAAACATCATATTATTTTTTTGTTGATTGTAATCATTTCCCTGTCATTGATATTTGGACATTCGTGGGGGAATGTTTTTGCAGCATTTACTTACGTGAGTATTTTAACGCCAATAGTAATAAGTGTGGTGTATTTTTTCAATTATTATCTGGTTCCTCGTTACCTAATTACCCGTAAATATCTTCAGTTTACTATATATAGTGGATTAACGGTGGCTGTTTCGCTATTGTTAGAATCTTACCTGGTGGTGTTTTCGTTTATTTTATTGGGGCATTTTAATTTTTATAAGGTGGCACCCAATGCTTCAGATACGGTTTTACTATTTGCGGTTCTCTATTTATTTGTTTTTGTGGCCAGCACCATTTTAATGTTCAAGCAGCTATCCGTAGCTCATCATAAGATTAATACATATGCCGAGGAACAAAAGTTAAAAAGCCTAAGTTTATTAGAGGTGATCAGTAACCGAAAGAAAATAAGTATTCAGTACGATACCATACAATATATCGAAAGTTTGGCCGATTATATTATTATTCATACAACAAGTAAGGAAATCAAAAGTAATGAGCGAATTAGTGCCATACAAAAACGATTACCGGCGGATATGTTTATTAGGATACATCGTTCGTTTATCTTAAATAAAGCACATATTACAGCATCGAATAATGATTATATAAGTATTGTAGATACAGATTTGCCAATAGGAAGAAGTTACCGGCCTAATGTGAAAGAATTATTGTAGACTAAGGCACTGTATTTATACAGAAAATCTATGAGTTTTGATTGTTTATGATTGCTACTCCGTTTTTTACCTTTGTGATTCATCAATAATAATGAGTTTTTTATCTAATATTCCTACTAATTTCAGCAACTCACCGAAACATTTGTAAAGAAATCTAGTACATTCGACCAATATTAAATTGATCTCAATATTTACTTTTGATGTTTATAAACTTCAACAGGTAAGAGAGCTAATTATTTAATTTTAAACCAGAATTTTGTAAATGATAATATTTCGTATTGTTATCTGGTGTTAAGATAGAGATTAAGTCTGAATGAATGTTAATATGTGCAAGAAGGGAATAATAGAAGTCACTATAAAACAATTTATTAATACGTTTAACAAGGATAATTATAGTGTGTTAATCATATTGTTTTTAATTTTATCCATACAAATATCAAAAGCTCAAAAAGTTGATTTAACCCATCAGGATAAAGTGCTTTTGAATTCCTTAACAGAAGAAGAAAAAGCCTTTTTAGAAACTCATCCTGTTATAAAAGTTGCCAACCAGGAAGCTTGGCCTCCATTCGATTATATTGAAGATGGTGAACATAAAGGATATTGTATTGAGCATATTCAATTGTTAGCATCAAAGCTGGGTATAAACATTGAGTATGTAAGTGATTATCGATGGGGAAATCTTTATGAGTTTTTCAAAAAACATCAAATTGATATAATGCCTGTTCTCTATAAAAATCCTCAAAGAGAACCCTACACCCTCTATACTAAACCTTATTTAAAAACAACAATGAGTTTATATAGTATTGAGGATAACACAAGTTTAAATAGTAAGGAGGATTTAAAAGGGGGAATAAAAGTAGGTATACATCACGATGATGCCAGCATTCCCTACCTGAAAAAACAATATCCGGAGATCAAACTTATTGAACTTCCCAGCTCTGTAGATATCATTAAAGCATTAGCAAGTAGAAAAGTAGATGCCGTAATTGAGAATACATATATTTTACATTACAATGTCAATCAATACCAGGTTTATAACCTAAAGCTTGTCGATTTTATTACCCCCCCCGCAATCTGATCTTAATCCTTCACTACATATTGGAGTTAGGAGAGATCTACCAATTTTGCATAGTATACTTCAAAAAGCAATGTATAGGGTTAGTGAGGAAGAGAAAATGAAGATGCATGAAAAATGGTTGGGGGACATTACCCGAATGCGGAAAGAGATTTCGCTTACAGTTGAAGAAAAGGCGTATCTTAATCAAAAAACGGCTCTTAAAATATGTATAGATCCTAACTGGATGCCATTTGAGCAGATTGATAAAAATGGACAATTTACAGGCATTAGTGCTGATATAGTTAAAATGATTTCAGAAATCATAAACAAACCTATTGAGTTAGTTCCTACGCAATCATGGTCTCAAACTTTGGAATATATAGAAAATAAACAATGTGATATTATTCCTATGGTTGGTAATTCAACAAAGCGTAGTGAAAATATGATTTTTACTAAACCATATATTTCAGAAACCTTAGTAATTGCAACAAAAGATGATAAGTTTTTTATTAGGGAAAGTAGTGACCTTAAAAACCGTAAAATAGGCGTAGTAGAGGGTTATATTTATATCCATTTATTAAATCAAAAAAATCCAAGTATTGATATAGTAGAGGTTAAAAGTGCAAAGGAAGGTTTAGAACGCGTACAAAAAGGAGAATTGTTTGGATTTGTTGATGTGTTACCTACAATAGCTTATTCGATTCAAAATAATGGAATGCTTGATTTAAAAGTAGCAGGTAGTTTAGAGTTTGGAGCTAACTTTTGTATTGCTTCTCGTAATGATGAGCCACTATTAAATGCTATTATGCAAAAAGCATTAGACCATATTAAAGAAGAGCAAATTAAATCAATTGTTGGGAAATGGGTAACCATTAAAGTGGAACAATCTTTCGATTATAGAAAGTTAATCTATATCAGTATATTCTTTTTATCCATACTGTTGGTTATTGCTTTAAAAAATAAGTCTATACGTAAAATTAACAAGAAGTTAGAAAGAGCATATCGCGAAAAAGATAAATTCTTTTCAATTATTGCTCACGACTTAAATGGGCCTATAGGTAATATTGCTAATATTTTAAACTCTTTTGAATGGGAGGATATTGAAGGCGAACTTTTTAATCATTTGCGCATTTCGTCTCAAAATACCTATGAACTATTACTTGAATTATTAACCTGGGCTCAAGCCCAAAGAAATAAGTTGGAGATTGATCCAACACACTTTAACATCAATCAAATAATAAAAAAATCGATTTCATCCCTACAGTTAAGTGCTAATAAAAAGGATGTAGAACTCGTTTTACATAACGAAAATGAAGAAGTTTATGTGTATGCAGATATTCCTACAATAAATACGGTTATTCGTAATTTAATTTCAAATGCCATCAAATTTACAAGTCCCGGGGGTACAATAAACTTAAAAGCTGAAAATGCTAATAATGACGTTAAAGTATCTGTAATTGATACAGGGGTGGGGATGACCAAAGAGATGACTTCAAAACTTTTTAAGCTGGGAGAAGATATCAGCTCTTCAGGTACAATGGGTGAAAGAGGTACTGGACTTGGATTGTTGCTCTGCAAGGAATTTGTTGACTTAAATAAGGGCCGTATTGGTGTAGAAAGTCAATTAGGTATAGGTTCTACATTCTGGTTTACACTATCTGCAGGAAAGGAAATAGAAAAAGAAAATAATTTAAGCGTAGTTAAAGAGAAACAGTTAGAGTGTTTAGTAATTGAAGATAACTTCTTGAATTTACAGAATACAATTAACGAATTAAATAAACTAGGTATAAACTTGGAAGTGGCTTGTAATGGTATTGAAGGAATAGAAAAAGGCCTGGAAAAAGAATATGATTTGATTCTTCTGGATATAGATCTACCCCGAAAAAATGGAATTGAAGTAAATAGAGAAATAAGGCACAAATATCCTTTGTCCATTATTATTGCACTGTCTTCGTACGATAAGTCTGAAATTCAAAATATGGATCGTAGTGTTCTATTTGATAATTATCTTAAAAAACCATTGAAAATGGAACATCTTTTATCTAGTTTGAAGCAATTGAAATAGATATATTTAAGGATTTTAGCAAAGTTGTTTTAATTAAAAGGGTATCCTTAGGGTGCCCTTTTTGTTTTATAGGATATTTATATACTTTAGCGTTGTTTATTTCAACAATAATTACCATTACTATTATGAATAAAATTAAACAAGAAGGTGTAATTACTAATTCAGATAAGCTTTATTCTCAACGCGCTATTGGTATTGCAACGTATATTGGTGGACCAATTGCAGCAGGTTGGTTAGTAAGGGAAAACTTCAGGAGTCTGGGAAAAGATGACTACGGAAAACATGCACTAGCCATTAGTATACTTGCTGCCTTTTTAATTTTTGCAGGCATATTTTCAATACCTGAAGCTATAATAGATAAAAACCCAAATTTTTTAATACCCATGGTATATACAGGTATTATTTATCTGATCATAGAGAAACTGCAGGGGGAAGCTATATCAAATCATCAAAAAAATGAAGGGGCATTTTATTCAGGTTGGAAAGCTGCAGGTGTTGGGCTCATAAATATGGTCATTTATGTAGTTATTATTTTAGGATATACTTTTGCAACTCCAGAATCATTCGATTTTGAAAAATATAATAATGGTATCGTTCAATTTCAAAAAAATGAGCAGGAAGCGATGGAATTATTCAACCTTATAGAAGCTGATAAAAAGGAAGAAGCGATTACTTTTATCAAAGAAAAAGGTATTAACCTATGGAGCAATAGTATCTTATTGCTACAAGATATGAATAGGATTGAGGGTCTGGATCAGGGAATAGTTGATCAAAACAACCAGTTTATAAAGTATTGTCAATTGCGCATTAAATCCTATAATTTAATGTATAAAGCTCTGAAAGAGGATACAGATAAGTACCAATCAGAGCTATTTAATATTCAACGGGATATTAGTGATATACTTGGGGTAAATCAGTAAACACTGGTTATATACCTGTTCGTTTCCTATAAGGCATCTATAGATATATTGGAACTTTCTAAAATTTGGGCAATGGTGTTTTTAACATCATTGCCCATTTCTCTTGAGCCACATACTGTAATCGAAAAATTAAAATGTACTCATTTACAAAATGAAATGTACAAAAAAGAAAACAGGCTTACTATTTAGTAGGCCTGTTTTGCTTCACATACCTCATCTTATTATATTCTTTAAATAAACTAGGATAACCAAAGGTGGCAGATACTGCGATAGGTAGATATAATAATTGTGATTCAGGTATTACTTTTAATTCGTCTAAGTATTTCTTATGTAATTGCACTACTTCAGTTGGTGAATTACTTAACCTATCTTTAGCGTATCCAACTGGGGAATCAATCATTAAGTGTGCCCGCCATACGGTAGTACGTACTTCATAAATACTACATCTATAATTTTTATTGTATTTTATACTTGGAGTAAATTATTGGCTGTTAGTAACAATTCCGCCATATACAGTACGCATGGTAACCCCTGTTTGTACTTGCTTATCATTTGAAGAAGCCCTGTGCGTATTAAAGGAACCATATGAGTAGGAGAAATTAAGAAGCTTTGATTTTTTATTGGTAATAACCCGAGTTCGATATAAAATTAAAGAGCTCAGATTTTATTAAAATGCTGATATACAAGGCAAATTCTTTTTGCATAGCGAGCTATGGTAGAAGAATTTAACGAAGTAGATTAGTATTTTAATAGAAAGCCACATATAGACACAACGATTTTCTGCTTCATATTTGTTTGACATAGCCCGCTATGACTTCACAAATATTCATTGAAACTCATTATTTATAAGCGGTCTGAGCCAATAATTTTATATCGAACTCGGGTTAATAATATTTACCGCACCACCTAAAGCATCTGTTCCCAACCAAACCGTATCAACTCCTTTATAAACGTCAATTCGATCAATCATATTTACAGGAATATCGCCAAAACTAAATGATGAACCGTAGTGTTCAATCGGAATGCCGTCTAAAAAGAATTTAACCTGATCGCCTGAAAAATCATTGAGTGAAAATGTGCTATTGCTTCCCAAACCTCCATCTTCCTGAATTTTTACTTTTGATACTTTATTTAACCCGGATTATGTATTAGAACTTCGTAATGAACATTGAAAATACCATAAAACAAGGCTTTACTAAAACGAGGCATAGCATCGTTCTGGTGAGTTGAAGTGAAGTAACGAAGTGTCTTGTTTTGAAGTAATTTCAATGTGTAATAGATGGTCTAATGCATATTGCGAGTTTAAGATGGTTTTAATATCGGTTGTGCTATTCTAAATTTTTGCAGTTGAAATAGCAGTAACTTCAAATGGAGCTTCAGAAATTTTAGTGATAATAGACTTCCCATTAACTTGAATATCTTCCAGTCTAAAGTTATCAGTATTAAGTTTTAAATTCGTTTTGTAATCTTGATTGCCATCAATTGTTATGCGTATTTCAATTGGTTTAAAATCAATAAAAGTTGCTTTTTGTATGTATTCACCTGAAGGTGTGGTTGTTATTTCATAATTCCCGTTGTTATCACTTACTGCACCTTTAAAAAAGTTGTTTCCTGAAATAATGATATTTACACCAGTTAAAACTTCTCCCTGTACTGATTTAACGATACCAAATAATTTACTGCTATTTTTAGTGTTTGATTCAGCATAACCATTAATTGTGCATAAAGTTATGATGAAAAGTACTCCAATAAGTCTTAAGCTCGCGTTTCCCATATTTCGAAATTATCAAACTCTTATGTTTTAAAATTTCGATGCTCAAAAGTAGATTCACCATAAAAAGTGAGCAATTCCATAAAGTGAATAGAAGAGATATAAAAACAGTACAATAGTATGTCAATTAGCTCATTGCATTTATTAAGATTCAATCTTAATAATCCACTGTATCTTTGGTGTGAGCTGAAGATGAGATGGATATATGTAGGGGTAACCCAATCTCTAATATTAGTGAGTACCTGTTTTAAATAATAAGCTATTAAAACTATAGGTTAATTTTTATGAATTAAAGGATGTTTTAGAGCTTTATATTCATCATAAATAGTTAACAACTAAAGTTCTTTTTAAGGAAACATTAACGCCAAAAAGTTTGAAAGGAAGTTAATTGACAGTAATTTTGATAAATAAAACAAGAAAGTTCTATAATCTATAAACATTAGGTTGAATCTTTTGTTTTAATATTCAATAGGAGGTAACTCAAATATCTATTTTAATAAGCCTGTTACAATAGATAATTAATAATACCTGTCATAGTAGCAATATATATATTTGCTACTAATTACTGATTAAAATAAATACTACAATTAGCCAACAAAGTTTGACTTTTATAATTAGCCTGTTACTGATTATAAGATGTTTGTAAATGAAATAAAACATTGGATATGAATATTATATTAAGTATTGGTGTGCTGGTTTTTACTGCTTTCATATTAGGTGAACTAGCTGAAAAAATTAAGCTTCCTAAAATATCCGGTTATATCTTAGCCGGTATCTTGTTAAATCCTGATGTTACAGGAATCATGCATACTGAATTTGTTGATCATACAGATCCATTATTAACAATAGCACTTTCGTTTATTACATTTTCTATCGGGGGTAGCTTATCTGTTTCTAATTTAAAAGCTACAGGAAAAAACGTTTTGTGGCTTACTCTGAGTGAATCTATATTTGCGTTTTTGTCGGTATTTGTGTTTATGGTACTTTGGTTATATTTCTTTTCAAATGTTTATAGTTCTATTTATGTAATCGTTGCCATAAGTCTATTACTCGCTTCGTTAGCAGCGCCAACAGATCCCTCTGCAACCCTGGCTGTAATTCATGAATACAAAGCAAAAGGTCCGGTAAGTAGTGCCATGTTACAAATAGCAGCATTTGATGATATTGTAGGAATCATTATCTATACTTTAGCAGCAGCCTTTGCTCCATTTTTCTTAGGAAATAATGATATTCAGTTAGGTGCAAAATTGGCGGATATGGGTATTGATATTGTTTTTGCGCTTATAATTGGTGCTGTTGTAGGTCTGTTATTTTACTTAATTGTAAAAATGGTGAAAAAGGAATCTGAAGGTTCGTTAATTGTGCTTACGTTTGGGTTGATTTTGTTTGCATACGGTATTTCTGAATTCTTTGGTTTTGAATCATTATTGGCTTCAATGGCTTTAGGTGCTGTAGTTACTAATTTTAATCCTATGGCAGATAAGATATTTAAGTTGATAGAGCGCTATACTGACGAATTGATATTTGTGATTTTCTTCTCATTATCGGGTTTGCATCTACAATTATCATCAGTAGCAGGAAGTGTGTCGTTAATCGTAATTTATATTATAGCTCGGGCAATAGGGAAATATGGTGGAATATTTGCTAGTTCTTCTGTACTTAATACTGATCCCAAAATTAAAAAGTTTGCTGCTGGAGGTTTAATTCCTCAAGGAGGTATTGTAATTGGATTATCAATACTTTTAACCAAAGATCCAGAATATGCCAGTATTGGATCTATGATTATTGGAGTTGTTATTGGAGCCGCTTTAATTCATGAAATTTCGGGTCCGCTTATTTCCAGGTTAACACTTAAAAAAGCAGGGGAAATATAAAGGTGACAACTGTATTATAAGCATAAAAAACGATCATAAAATAAAATATATCATGTAAAATCATTAACGAATTTGTATTCTTTTTAGTTGCTAACTTTTTAAGAAAATTGATTTGTCAAAATCTGCAAATAAATTAAAATCATGAATTATTAAACATAGATATTTAATCGTTTAGTGCTTTTTACGATCCTATCCACCGAACATGTTTATCAGAACAATGTTTTTTATGAATAGATTAAAAGGATATTGAAAATATGACAAAAAATAAACAAACAAGAATGAAATTAGCTGTATTTAGTAGTCGTAAATGGGTGGTTGATTCTTTTAACCAATTGAATGATAAATATAAGTTTGATATTACTTATTTTGAGGCTCGACTTTACAATAAGACAATTCCATTAACAAAAGGTTTTGATGCTGTATGTGTATTTGTAAATGATACTGTAGATGAGGAAATTATTACAGGCTTAAAAGAAAACGGCGTTAAACAAATAGCCTTAAGATGTGCAGGTTTTAATAATGTTGATATTGAAGCTGCACAAAAACATGGTATTAGTGTTGTTCGTGTTCCTGCTTATTCTCCTTATGCTGTTGCAGAACATACACTGGGCTTAATACTCAGCTTAAACCGTAAGTTTCATAAAGCATATACAAGGGTTCGTGATGGTAATTTTGCTTTAGATGGACTTTTAGGTTTTGATTTACATGGAAAAACTGTAGGTGTAATTGGAACTGGTAAAATTGGAGAGATCTTTATTAACCTGGTTAAAGGTTTTGGCTGTAAGGTGATTGCGTATGATAAATTTCCTAATGAAAAATTAAAAGCAGCAGGTATTGAATATGTTGATTTGCAGGAGATTTATAAGCATAGTGATGTGATATCGCTGCATTGTCCGTTAACATTTGAAACTTTTCATATGATTAATGAATATGCTATTGCTTCAATGAAAACCGGAGTAATGATTATTAACACCAGTCGTGGACCATTGATTGACACAGATGCTGTAATTGTAGGCTTGAAAAAAGGAAAAGTTGGTTATTTAGGTTTAGATGTTTATGAGGAGGAAGAAGAGTTGTTTTTTGAAGACCATTCTGAAACAGTAATTCAGGATGATAAATTTGTACGTTTACAAACATTCCCTAATGTTTTAATAACAGCGCATCAGGCCTTTTTTACCAAAGAAGCAATTTTAAATATTGCAGAAACAACTTTCGAAAATATTAATATGTTTTTTAAAGATGGCGAAAGTCCAAACACTGTTTTACCTAAAAAAGCACCAAAGGCTTAAATACGATTAAAATTATTTTGAAGTAATATATATAAAAGCGGGCTGCCTTATAGGTTATCTCGTTTTTTTATGACCACTATTATGGTTAATCTACTTCAAAACATCGTTATATTGCTTTGTCTGATATCTAAAATCTGCAATCAGTTACATTCTTCATTAGCAAATTTTAATAATAACCCGAGTTCGATATAAAATTAAAGAGCTCAGATTTTATTAAAATGCTGATATACAGGGTAAATTCTTTTTGCATAGCGGGCTATGGTAGAAGAATTTAACGAAGTAGATTAGTATTTTAATAGAAAGCCACATATAAACAACGATTTTCTGCTTCATATTTGTTTGACATAGCCCGCTATGACTTCACAAATATTCATTGAAACTCATTATTTATAAGCGGTCTGAGCCAATAATTTTATATTGAACTCGGGTTAATAGATGCGATAATGCCATACATATCAACAATATGAGGTAATAATTCTATAATTGCATGATCTCCATCTTTTATTTCCCAATTATCTTCGGAATCATTCACTATTACATTAACAGGAAAGGATAATTCCTTATCTATATAATGTACCCTATTTTCTAGGCACTTCATTTAATTTTTAGGATTTACTCCATTAAGAATATTCATCATTCTTGAGCCTACATCACCGAATGAAGTCTAATAAACAACTTATGAATAATGGACGGAGGTAACGCTTCGAACCATTAGCAAGTGATAAGCTCGTCAAGGGTGACCTTGGGAGTAAAGGAAGTCAAACGGCAATAGCGCCGCTATCATGAATATCTTATAAAAAAAAATTACATGAATAAATTTCGGTACTGACGGACAGAGTTGGAGCAAAGCGAAAATCATGAATTCGATTATACCCTTTTTATGCTTGCTTAATGAAATAATTTCCAATCTTATTCGCATAAATAATTTCATTTTTGTCAGCATATTAATAATTTCTCAAACTATAAGACTCCCAATTTTTTCACAGTCCGTAGCCCGTGGTTCTTAGTTAATTTGTTGATTTATAAAGATTCAACAGCTGTTGAAAACTTGTGTTTTGAATGTCGGTTTCAATATCAATATTTGCAAAGTCAGATGATGCGGAGGAAAGCTCTGGATCATGCACAATATTTTGACCTAATAAAAGAAAGAGGTTATTTAGCTGTTAAATCGATACAGAAAAATAATAGCACAGAATATCTTGAAAGAAGGATTGTCCCAGGAGCTACTAGCCCTTTTTCTCCCTGAAGGTTTTAGATTGTATCTTACGAAAAAGATTCAAGTGGAAAGACCATTTATGATTCTCAATTGGTATTGAGTTTACAAGAAAGAGATATCATTCTAACAGAGTGTAAAAAAATACAGTATAAATCCTGCGGCTTTATAGCGTCACGATATATAGAAGATTATACTATTCGAAATATGCTTGTAAGACTGAAAGTAAAGGGTAGGCGCAGGGAGCTTATGATTGAAAGAGAAAAGCAAAAGTGGCTCTCTCAATGAATACCAACCTTAAAGAAGAAAAATAATAAAAAACATTCCTCAACTAACCTCTTGACAAAAAGAGGTTTGCTACTTAACTTGTTGTTTCTGCAAAATAAATCATCACTATTTGTTTGGATGGTAAGAATAAAGTCCGTTTCTTTGCAGCCGCTTTGAACGAAAGGCGCGATTAAAAGATGACATAATGATGACTTTATAAGGGAGAGAAAACCTGGTACAGAGGAGGTTTTAAGGCATTCAAAAAAGAAAGAAAAAAAAGAAGTAATTTTTCAATTTCTATTTGGATTTAAGAATTAAAATCACTTATCTTTGCAGCCGCTTTTAAGGAAGGGCAAAATGCTAAAATGATGAGACTTTGAAAAGGGTTTAAGTTATTGAAAAATAACTTTTTAGGATTAAAAATAAGCTTTGAAAATTTAATAAAAATATTTCAAAATTTATTTGGAGAAAAGGGAATAAAGTTATTATCTTTGCATCCGCTTTTAGAGCGATGTTCAACGAAGGTTGAGCGTTTAAAAAGATTGAAATAAACATTTACTAAAAAGAAGTTTTGGTAAAGTTTACAAAATAAAAGACTTCGAGTTATTTATGCCTTGATGCTGAATGATGCGAAGACGTTCTTTGAAAATATTGAAATGCACACTTAATAAAGGAAAATAGTGATTCTTTGAGTTAAAACTCTTGTAAAGAATAACAGGCTGTTAAATCAGTCATAATAATTTTTATACAACGAAGAGTTTGATCCTGGCTCAGGATGAACGCTAGCGACAGGCCTAACACATGCAAGTCGAGGGGTAACATTACTGCTTGCAGTAGATGACGACCGGCGCACGGGTGCGTAACGCGTATGAAACCTGCCTTTTACAAGGGGATAGCCCAGAGAAATTTGGATTAATACCCTATAGTCTTTATGATTCGCATGGATTATAAAGTAAAGTTTCGGCGGTAAAAGATGGTCATGCGTGACATTAGCTAGTTGGTGAGGTAAAGGCTCACCAAGGCGACGATGTCTAGGGGTTCTGAGAGGAAGGTCCCCCACACTGGTACTGAGACACGGACCAGACTCCTACGGGAGGCAGCAGTGAGGAATATTGGTCAATGGACGCAAGTCTGAACCAGCCATGTCGCGTGTAGGAAGACTGCCCTATGGGTTGTAAACTACTTTTATACGGGAATAATGTGAGCTTCGTGAAGCTTTTTGAAGGTACCGTATGAATAAGCATCGGCTAACTCCGTGCCAGCAGCCGCGGTAATACGGAGGATGCGAGCGTTATCCGGATTTATTGGGTTTAAAGGGTGCGTAGGCGGACTATTAAGTCAGTGGTGAAATCTTGCAGCTCAACTGTAAAACTGCCATTGATACTGATAGTCTTGAATTTAGTTGAGGTAGGCGGAATGTGTTGTGTAGCGGTGAAATGCATAGATATAACACAGAACACCGATTGCGAAGGCAGCTTACTAAGCTATAATTGACGCTGATGCACGAAAGCGTGGGTAGCGAACAGGATTAGATACCCTGGTAGTCCACGCCGTAAACGATGATTACTCGTTGTTGGCGATACATAGTCAGCGACTGAGCGAAAGCATTAAGTAATCCACCTGGGGAGTACGTTGGCAACAATGAAACTCAAAGGAATTGACGGGGGCCCGCACAAGCGGAGGAACATGTGGTTTAATTCGATGATACGCGAGGAACCTTACCTGGACTTAAATGTAGGCTGCATAGATCAGAGATGGTCTTTTCTTCGGACTGCTTACAAGGTGCTGCATGGTTGTCGTCAGCTCGTGCCGTGAGGTGTCGGGTTAAGTCCCATAACGAGCGCAACCCCTGTTGTTAGTTACCATCACGTAAAGGTGGGGACTCTAACAAGACTGCCGGTGTAAACCGAGAGGAAGGTGGGGATGACGTCAAATCAGCACGGCCCTTACGTCCAGGGCTACACACGTGTTACAATGGTCGGTACAAAGGGCAGCTACCTAGCGATAGGATGCTAATCTCGAAAACCGGTCTCAGTTCGGATCGGAGTCTGCAACTCGACTCCGTGAAGCTGGATTCGCTAGTAATCGCGCATCAGCCATGGCGCGGTGAATACGTTCCCGGGCCTTGTACACACCGCCCGTCAAACCATGGAAGTCGGGGGTACCTGAAGTCTGTTACCGTAAGGAGCGGCCTAGGGTAAAACTGATAACTAGGGTTAAGTCGTAACAAGGTAGCCGTACCGGAAGGTGTGGCTGGAACACCTCCTTTCTGGAGAGAGTTTACAACACGAATTAATATTAATATTAATTCACAAAGAAACTATTTTCTATAGTAGTGCATTTCACATTGTCTAAAACAGACAAAACGTACATTGACATATTGGCAAAACAATCAAAATCATAGGTTGGCTTTAATGCGGGAGCTTTAAAGCTATACCAACAAGAAAGTAAGCAAGGGCGTACGGTGGATGCCTAGGCTTTCAGAGGCGAAGAAAGACGTGATAAGCTGCGATAAGCTGCGGGGAGAAGCAAATATTTATTGATCCGCAGATTTCTGAATGGGGCAACCCGGCTGGTTGATGACCAGTCACCCTTCGGGGGGCAAACCCAGGGAACTGAAACATCTAAGTACCTGGAGGAGAAGAAAACAATAGTGATTCCCTAAGTAGCGGCGAGCGAACGGGGATTAGCCCAAACCAATGTTGTTTAGGCAACGTTGGGGTTGTAGGACTGCGATATAGGTTTAAAATTGAAGTGGAACGTTTTGGAAAGAACGGCCGTAGCGTGTGACAGCCACGTACACGTAAGGTTTTAAATTTTAGCAGTATCCTGAGTAGCGCGGGACACGAGAAATCCTGTGTGAATCTGCCAGGCCCATCTGGTAAGGCTAAATACTCCTGAAAGACCGATAGTGAACCAGTACCGTGAGGGAAAGGTGAAAAGTACCCCGAACAGGGGAGTGAAATAGTACCTGAAACCGTGCGCTTACAAGCGGTCGGAGCCAATTAATGGTGACGGCGTGCCTTTTGCATAATGAGCCTACGAGTTAGTCGTAGTTAGCAAGGTTAAGTTGTTCAGCAACGGAGCCGAAGCGAAAGCGAGTCTGAATAGGGCGAAAAAGTTAGCTGCGCTAGACGCGAAACCAGGTGATCTACCCATGGTCAGGTTGAAGTTCCGGTAACACGGAATGGAGGACCGAACCAGTTAACGTTGAAAAGTTTTTGGATGAACTGTGGGTAGGGGTGAAAGGCCAATCAAACCTGGAAATAGCTCGTACTCCCCGAAATGCATTTAGGTGCAGCCTTATTTTAATCTTACAGAGGTAGAGCTACTGATTGGACGAGAGGGCTTCACCGCCTATCAACTCCTGATAAACTCCGAATGCTGTAAGATGATGAATAGGAGTGAGGGCATGGGTGCTAAGGTCCGTGTCCGAAAGGGAAAGAACCCAGACCATCGGCTAAGGTCCCCAAATGTATACTAAGTTGAACAAACGCGGTTTGATTGCATAGACAGCTAGGATGTTGGCTTGGAAGCAGCCATTCATTTAAAGAGTGCGTAACAGCTCACTAGTCGAGCGATCGAGCATGGATAATAATCGGGCATAAGTATACTACCGAAGCTATGGATTTGTACGAAGTACAAGTGGTAGGGGAGCATTCTAACGGCCTTGAAGCAGTTTGGTGATGAACTGTGGAGCGGTTAGAAAAGCAAATGTAGGCATAAGTAACGATAATGAGGGCGAGAAACCCTCACGCCGAAAGACTCAGGTTTCCTGATCAACGCTAATCGGATCAGGGTTAGTCGGGACCTAACGCGAACTCGAAAGGGGTAGTGGATGGTAAGCAGATTAATATTTCTGCACCTGCTATACAACGAAAGTGACGTATTGGTGAGATTACTACGTACTGACGGAATAGTACGTTGAGCCTAGGCTTCGGCCGAAGCGAAGTAAAGCAGCCGGTACCAAGAAAAGCGAGTATAGGAGCCCGTACTGTAAACGGACACACGTAGTTGGGTTGAGTATACTAAGGCGCTCGAGTGATTCATGGTTAAGGAACTCGGCAAATTGGCCCCGTAACTTCGGGATAAGGGGCGCCTACTTCGGTAGGCCGCAGAGAAATAGCGCATGCGACTGTTTATCAAAAACACATGGCTTTGCAAATTCGAAAGAAGACGTATAAGGCCTGACACCTGCCCGGTGCTGGAAGGTTAAGAGGAGAGCTTAGCTTCGGCGAAGGTTTGAATTGAAGCCCCAGTAAACGGCGGCCGTAACTATAACGGTCCTAAGGTAGCGAAATTCCTTGTCGGGTAAGTTCCGACCTGCACGAATGGTGTAACGATGTGCGCACTGTCTCAACCATGAGCTCGGTGAAATTGTAGTATCGGTGAAGATGCCGATTACCCGCAACGGGACGGAAAGACCCCGTGAACCTTTACTGCAACTTAACATTGGTTGTGGGTAAGTAATGTGTAGGATAGGACGGAGACGTTGATCATGCTTCGCCAGGAGTATGTTAGTCACCCTTGAAATACGTCCCTTTGCTTATCTGTGGCCTAACGGATTAATCCGGACATTGTTTGGTGGGTAGTTTGACTGGGGTGGTCGCCTCCAAAAGAGTAACGGAGGCTTTCAAAGGTTTCCTCAGGACGATTGGTAACCGTCCGCAGAGTGTAATGGCACAAGGAAGCTTGACTGTGAGACCGACAAGTCGACCAGGTACGAAAGTAGGACATAGTGATCCGGTGGTTCCGCATGGAAGGGCCATCGCTCAAAGGATAAAAGGTACTCCGGGGATAACAGGCTGATCGCTCCCAAGAGCTCATATCGACGGAGCGGTTTGGCACCTCGATGTCGGCTCGTCACATCCTGGGGCTGGAGAAGGTCCCAAGGGTTGGGCTGTTCGCCCATTAAAGTGGCACGCGAGCTGGGTTCAGAACGTCGTGAGACAGTTCGGTCCCTATCTGTTGTGGGCGTAGGATATTTGAGAAGACCTGTCATTAGTACGAGAGGACCGTGATGGACAAACCTCTGGTGCACCAGTTGTTCCGCCAGGAGCATTGCTGGGTAGCTAAGTTTGGAAGGGATAAGTGCTGAAAGCATCTAAGCACGAAGCCTGCTTCAAGATGAGATATCCTTATCAGGGACGTTAGAGACGATGACGTTGATAGGCTGTAGGTGTAAAGGCAGTAATGTCAAAGCCGAGCAGTACTAATTACCCGAAACTTTTAGTTGGGCGTTAAAGCACGACAAGTGATTTTGATTGAGCTGGTATGTTATTCATAAAGATATTCAGGTGGTTATAGCGATGGGGTTCCACCTCTTCCCATTCCGAACAGAGAAGTTAAGCCCATTAGCGCCGATGGTACTGCATATTGTGGGAGAGTAGGTCGCCGCTGATTTTAAAAAGAAAGAGCAATTGAACAAGTTTCAGTTGCTCTTTTTGCATTTATACCTATTTAGTCCTCAGCCTACAGGTATCCGTGTTGTAAAGTACACTATTGGAAAATTGAAAATTGAAAATACTGTGATTAGTTCTTAAAGGTTTTCCAATTTTGAGGTAGAAGTTCTTTTAATTGAGATGTTTTATAATCTTGTATTCTTTCAAGTATAAAGGTTAACCATTCTAAAGGATTTACATCATTAATTTTACATGTAGCAAAAAAAGAATACATCATGGCAGCTTTTTGTGCTGCACTATGTGAACCTGCAAATAAATAGTTTTTCCGACCTAAAGCTAATGGACGTATAGCATTTTCAATCTTATTATTATCGATTTCATACTTGCCATTATTAATGTAAGCTTTTAACCTAGGCCAGAGGTTGTATGTATAGCTAATTGCCTTTCCAATTGGACTCTGGGGTACAACTTTATTAATGTTGCTTTTTAGCCATTGTTCTATTTCGATTAAGACAGGTCTTGCATATAGGCTTCTGTACCTTTGTAAGGTGTTTTGATCTATCAAACGTTCTTTTGCAGTTCTTTCTATTTTATAAAGCTTCTGCATCTTTTTAAGCATATACTCTGCCATATCTTTGTCGTAGTTCAAAGCTTTATCAAAATAGCGCCGGGCATGTGCCATGCAAGCTAAGAGCACAATGTGGCCTTTGGTTTCCATGCTTTGATACGCAATATAACCATCAGTTTGCAATGATCCGTTAAAATTATTCAGAGTCTCTTCTGGTGCTTTTTGATTTCTACCCGGATGATATTTAAAAAGAACTAATCTTTGTTCCGGGGAACGATAAACCCATTGGTATCCGGAAAATAAAGCGCCTTTCTTTTGTGAATCCTGAACTCCAATTGGAGATTCATCTGCTTGTAAATAATCACAATTTAAAACTTCTTTTTCCAATAAGAGATACAAAGGATCCAATAGATCTGTCGCTTTATTAAACCATCCATTCATTGTAGAATTGGTTAAATACAGCTTACTGCGTTTAAAAATTTGTATTTGACGATAAAAAGGAAGATGATCAACATATTTTGAAACCAATATATAAGTTAATAAACTTGCTCCTGCATTTCCTTTTGGTATTGGCAGGGATGGCAATTCAGCAATAACAACACCTTGATTATTTGGTTTTGCATATTTTGGACGGATAATTTTCCTAACAAATATTTGAGCAGGATTATATTCTAATATTTCAGTTATCTCTTCACCAATTTTTCTTGAACCTGGCTTAATCAACTCAGGTTCGATTATTTCTTCTACTCGTGGAAAGTGATCTGATATTTTTATGCGAATAGGAGTCTTCTTTTCTTTCTCTGGCTTTTTTCTGGTGTAATTAATTTTTTCAACTTCCGTTTCTGATTCTTCTGTTTTTTCACCAAATAAATCTAATTGAGAAGCTTCTTGTGATGTAGGTGCAAAACGTTCACTTTTACTGCCAAAAATTAATCTTTGAAGCTCTTTTAACTGATGCTTTAAGTATTTATGTTCAGCCAACAGCTTTTCATATTCGGACTTGGAAACGACCTCTTCTTGTATGTCTTTTGTTTTGATTTCCACGCTTAAAAATAATCAAAACACTTGTGATATCAATGGATTCAATGCATTTTATCCTCTAGTGAAAACCTTTTTTTTCGTCTAAGGTTTGTGATACAAATACCATCTATCAACATAACCATTTGAGCATAACTTAAAACATAACTCCCTTCATTTATATCATATCTGGGATATTCAAAAGTGCCTTTTTCAAGCCTTTTATAATACAAAACAAATCCACTTCCTTTCCAGTGTAAAAGTTTTATTTTGTTTCTATTTTTATTGATAAAAACAAAGACATCACCATTCAATGGTGATTCCCCAAGAATATTTTTTACAAGGCCACATAGCCCATCGAAACTTTTTCGCATATCCGTAGCTTGTCCGTATAATTGAAATTTTAATTCTGAAGACAAAGTAAACATATCAATACAATTTTATGAGTTCTTTAATTGTTTCTATCGAAACTCCTTGGCTATAACGAAATATTACCCCATTGGGAAATTCAATTTCTTGACAGGTTTGTTCTGCTGTATTTTCAACTTTGACAGGAATAAATCCGGTAGGGCATGGATCTGATTGTTTTGAGGCCTGCTCTTTATTAAACTTTGTTATCCAATATTTAAGTGAATCCACAGAAATTCCTGCTGTCTTACAAAAATCCTGCTGTCTTATTTGCCTCTTACTTTTATGCCACAGATCTACAATTCTTCGTATTTCTGCATGACGTTCTATTACTGTTGTTTTCATGTTGGCAAGCTGCCAAAATCCCTGGGAATATGCAATGTGTAAATTACAGCATGCTTACATAAATACGATAAAATAATTTATGTCTAGTATATTTTTTAGGACCATATAAGTAATGAATTAAATTTTAACCTCTAGTTTTTTAGAGAAATGTCATTAAGGTGACATTCTCTTAAAACCACTCTTCAATTATTAATAAGTCTACCATGATACTTCCGGAGAATGTAAATCATCCAAGTAAAAATAAAATGAAAAGGATAAGTAAGCTGTATATCTTTACATTTTATTTTTTCTCAGCCTGGGGGTTTGGGGCGATGGTAATGAATGCCCCCAAATAAAATCAGTACGTGCTATGCAACCCAAGGCATATAGGGGTGGTGGTCGGGGTTTTGGTGGATAGATACTAAAGGGGCTGATAAGCTCCTTTGCCATTGGTAATTGGGAAAATAAACAGTGCATTATAAATTTTAGGATGTGGGCAGGGATGTGGGATTTTATAATGGGCTGTTTATGTGCGATGGCGTGGGATGGGGAGCTCGGGCTGTGCGGCTATTTTGCATAATGCCGCTATATGACTGCCGGATACATTAAAATTACCTTTGAAGATAGGCAAGTTATATAGGGACGCATTATGCAAAATACACCGAAGGGTTGGGAAGCTGGACACGTAGGCAGAAGGCTCGTGTGCAGCTTTTGAGGCGTTGGGAGTAAATGGCCATCACCAGAGTGAATGTACCCCTAATACAGAAGGGTGGCAATTGGGGTGTTATGGGGTGCATGAATGATGGTGAAATTTTCCATCGTTAGCATAAAAAGTTTCAGTTACAAGAAAATGAAGATTCCAATCTAAAAGAAGTGTCATACATAAAAATGATCTTGCATATATATCAGAATCAATATAATAAGCTTGTAATATAATGAAAATTATATTAGTTTTAATCTGACCAAACTTTAAGGGTTCGGTTAAGATTAAAAACTAGAAATACAAAGAGGCTAACTCAAGCAAGATAGCCTCTTTATATTAGTCAAAATTTTCTTATCATCTAATCACATGGAATGATCCCGTTTCTGTTACTTTCTCATTTGAACAATTCCATGCTTCTACAATATAAGTATATACAGCACCACTTGATAATGATTGTGCATCATATATATTAACTACTGCATCTTCTAAGATATATTGATTCCCTGAATCATATTTTTTTTTCCCCCACCTATCTTTTACAACAATCCTATACATTACAACAGAATGCTGACTCATTACTAAATAATCATATATCCCATCTCCATTAGGAGTTGTCACATTTGCTACTGATATACAAGGGGTATCACAAGAACGAGGGGTATCATTTTCAACCATGCTTGATTCTATTTTAGCATTTAACGTTGCTCCTTTATTAAAGGTCATGTTATTTGAAAATGTAATTTCATCACCTGCTTTAAACTCCTTTGTAATATTATTAACTTCTATTGCTGTACTTGGTGAAACATTTATATCATATCTTGCATTTACACTATTACTCCTAATAAATTCATTTACAGTCTGTAAATTTGCATTTGTTGGAATATGACATGGCAAACAATCGCCTCCGCAATCAACACCTGTCTCACCAAGACTTACATCCTGTATGCAATTATGACAATGGGTTGGAGTTAAATTAGAATACGCTTTACTCAGAGCATAGCACTTATAGTTAGGATCTATAAATGTTTGTATTTTATCATAAATAAGTTCAAAATTTCCAGCAGAAGCACGAGTCCTGTTATCTCCACACGTACCTCCATCAACCTTTGTTGCATTTATACCAATAACTTCCTTTTGATAATTAAATACAGGCCCACCAGACATACCCTTTTGAGAAACTCCGATATCAAAATATAGAGGTAGATATTCATACCCTGGTGGAATAGAAATTGGATCATTATCTATACATATTTTCATTACATCTCCATAAGGATGACCAAAAGAGGCAGCTCCCCTTGGTGAATTAATCAAAAGAACTGACTCCCAACCAGCAAATAACACACCATAACGGCTGAATTTCTCCATTTTCTTCGGAAGCTGTAAAAGAGCAAAATCTTCACTTGCTGAATATGCAAGATCATGAGAGTTATAGGAATTACCCATCGTTAATATACTAAAATCACCAGATATTCTATTACCAGATATAACTCTAGTTGAATTACATACATCATTTTTATAATCAATCCTTAATTGTTTAGTATATGCCCGATTTCTCATAGAGGTTAAATCAATATAACTACCATTACTTTTTTTTATATGAAATAAATGCCTAACAGTAAGAATCATTGGATATTCATCCTTTGCATATCCTTCTCCACCTTTATTAAGAAAAACTCCAGAACCATGTACAATATATATTTCGCTTGATGAAGCTGTATTTTCAACATAAATTAACTTTATGTATACGACAGCATCTGCCATTTCACGCCAATGTGCTATTTTTGTATTGTAACAATTAATATCATTATTACAACCTTCATTTCCTGGAGAGTCTCTCCATCTTCCTGATTTTAATGAACTATCATCCGATGATGCATAATTAACTGAAGAATCCTTTACCTTTTCTGCAAAAAGATAATTCCAACCTTCAATTTTAAAATCAAATTTTGTAAGTAGACCCTTAGGTTCAAAATATTCTATATATAGTTCTTTACATCCACTTGAAAATATAGTGCCTCCTAAGGTCAAATCAACACCTTCATATCCATGAGTCTCATAAAATAGACTTTCATCATCTTCATAATAAAAATATGAAAGTTGAGAACCTTCTGGTAATGTTATACTATCCAACGCAATACCAACACCCTTACCTGTTAATGTTGCAGCTTTATATAACCATACAGTACCTGTATCTAACTCAAACTTATATGATACCTTTTTAAACCACATATCTTGCTCAAAAGCTTCTCCGAATCCACCAATAAATCCATTCCATTCTGGATCTCTATCTTTATTATATTCTTGATATAAGGAATCATTGTTATATGAATTTGACAAAAAATTGGACTTAAGACTCTCTGGATTTATAACATCTTTATATTTTGATATAATGGATATAGGTATAGGAATAATTTCTTCTTCTAAAGAATTTTGTTGACCTACGACGATAGAAGTTCCAATCAATAATTGAAGGAAAATATTTAATATTCTTTTATTCATAATTTTAGGATCCTATAATTAGATACAAGTTAATCTGTAATAATCATCTTTTTTGTGTCAATAAGTATACCATCTACTATTAGACTATATAAAAACATACCAGCACTAAGATCACCTGCTAAAATTAGTATTTCGCCTTCTCCAAAATTGGAAATAGCATTAGACATAAGTTGTTTACCATTAAGATCATAAATTGTAACATAAGCCTTAGAAGCATTCGTTGAAACAAAATATTTTATAGTTGTTTCAGTATTAAATGGATTAGGATTGTTAGAATATAATTTTGATTCATTACGCTGAGCAATAACATCTTTTAGTGATCCTGTTGAAGTACCCACTTGTGCCTCTAATTCTTGAATATATTCTTCTTGTGTTTCAACTTTTTGGTTAAGCTCTTTTATTGATTCAACCACATATGGTAATAATCCAATATAATCCATTGTTTTATATCCCGTACTATCAGAATATACAAGATTAGGAATTACCTTTTCTATATCCTGAGCGATAAAACCTGAAGTAGGAGTTGTTTCTGTAGTACTTTTTAAGCCATTTGCATCTTGCCAGAAAAAGGATACACCATCAATTGAAAGAATCTTATCCAATGAGTTTTCTAATTCACTTATTTCTGTCTTATACCTAATATCAGAAGCTACTCTAAATGATTTTGCTTGGATATCACAAAATCGACCTTTTTCTGTATCATAAAAAACAACATCTCCTGTTGAGCTCCACCATCTTGGATCGCTTGGACTACAATCAAATTTAAAAAATCTATTTCCATATCCACCAAATGTTAACCTAGGACCATAAATATAAATAGTATTATGCGTAGATGGTGATACTGTAGTTGCAATTGAAATATTGCCGTTTGAATGCAATTTTATTTGCGAATACATCAGTTGAGATGTAATAAGAAAAATAATGAAAAATATTCCACTTTTAATCATTTTGAAAAATTTAAGATTAGTATGTAAAAAAATTAAAATATTATTTATAAGATTGGCTAATAGTGAATGTCGATAATCTAAAAGATGAAAATCACAAGATTGAATAGGTGTTTATACACTTATTCAATCCTTTGGAGAGACTGTAACATATTTAGTTCTGTATTTTATTTTAAAAAACGTTCAAATATATATATTATAATATAATATAATATTAGACTATAAAAATATTTTTATTTTATAGATTACAATAATAATAAAATACGTATTCAAATATTCATCTTACACAATCAACACATAACACACTGTATTTATTCTATTTATAAAATTTCAATAATAATCGCAATGTAATCACACCCAAATATTATATTTTTCTATTTTATATAACTATACATATACTTATATGATTATCATTGTATATGTCCCTGATGATATCTACAATATCCATTAGAATTAGTTGTCATTTGCTTACATCTTTTTCCTGTAGATTTGGCTATTCCTTTACATTGAACAGATTTCAATACTTGCTTTTGTGGAGTTACAATAACTTTTGTTTTTCCAAAATCCCATACTGCAGTATTTGAATTAACTTCTAATTGATTTTCAACTACATCATCAAGATCATAAAAGAAATCTATTCCAGTTAGAGATTCAACTTCATCAACTGATTTTATATATGATGTAATAGGTTCTGATAACTTACGATTAGGCATTATAAAAGCAATCATTTGTTGCTTATCCGGGCTATAAATTACCTTATAGTAATAACCTGGGACAGTCACCTTATTAATTCCAATTTGTCCTATATTATCTTTAAAAACAGGTCCAGAAACTACAATAAGTTTATCATATAAATTTACCTATGTTCGTACTTGTTCTTCTAACGTCTTCCACCTACCGGTATTAAAAGATGCTGCTTGAGGTGACATATTCGTAAAGGAAAAAGATTCTGACATAGAAGTATGGTTCAAGTCTATTGAACCTGCAGGACACAAATGCCCCCTATGATATCCGCTGCCCCGATAGTCTTCCAAATCTGCAGAACCTGTAGATACATTTGGATCTGATCTAAAATCATCGGTTCTTGCTTCACTACCATTTACCATTTCCGGAGTCAACTCATAATACACCCAATAAGCTTGCTCATTTTCTTCAGAATAAGATAAAGTATAGTATGTATGCTTAATTATTTCTCCTTCAGATTTGGGTAAATATGATTGAGAAAAAACCTGAAATGAAAAGATTAGAAATAAAGACAAGAAGGATATTAATTTCATCATTATTATGATTTATATATGTGATCTAGGCTCAGTATTTGTATCCGTGTTGTAAAGTACACTATTGGGAATTGAAAATACAGTGATTAGTTCTTAATGGGTTTCCAATTTTGAGGAAGAAGTTCTTTAAGTTGAGATGTTTTACAATCTTGTATTCTTTCAAGTACAAAGGTTAACCATTCTAAAGGATTTACATCATTAATTTTACATGTAGCAAAAAAAGAATACATCATGGCAGCTTTTTGTGCTGCACTATGTGAACCTGCAAACAAATAGTTTTTCCGACCTAAAGCTAATGGACGTATAGCATTTTCAATCTTATTATTATCGATTTCATATTTACCATTATCAATGTAGGCTTTTAATCTAGGCCAGAGATTGTATGTATAGGTAATTGCTTTTCCAATTGGACTCTGGGGTACCACTTTATTAATGTTGCTTTTTAGCCATTGTTCTATTTCAATTAGGATAGGTCTTGCATATATGTTTCTGTACCTTTGTAAGGTGTTATGATTTATCAAACGCTCTTTTGCTGTTCTTTCTATTTTATAAAGCTTCTGCATCTTTTTAAGCATATACTCTGCCATATCTTTGTCGTAGTTCAAAGCTTTATCAAAATAACGCCGGGCATGTGCCATGCAAGCTAAAAGCACAATATGTCCTTTGGTTTCCATGCTTTGATACGCAATATAACCATCAGTTTGCAATGATCCGTTAAAATTTTTCAGCGTCTCTTCTGGTGCATCTTTATTTCTACCCGGATGATATTTAAAAAGAACTAATCCTTGCTCGGGTGATCGATAAACCCATTGGTATCCGGAAAATAAAGCGCCTTTCTTTTGTGAATCCTGAACTCCAATTGGAGATTCATCAGCTTGTAAATAATCACAATTTAAAACTTCTTTTTCCATTAAGTGATACAAAGAATCCAATAGATCAGTTGCTTTGTTAAACCATCCATTCATTGTGGAATTGGTTAAATACAGCTTACTACGTTTGAAGATCTGTATTTGACGATAAAAAGGAAGATGATCAACATATTTTGCAACCAATATATAAGCTAATAAACTTGCTCCAGCATTTCCTTTGGGTATTGGCAAGGATGGTAATTCAGCAATAACAACGCCTTGATTGTTTGGTTTTGCATATTTTGGACGAATAATTTTCCTAACAAATATTTGAGCAGGATTATATTCTAATATTTCAGTTATCTCTTCACCAATTTTTCTTGAACCTGGCTCAATCAACTCTGGTTCAATTATTTCTTCTACTCGTGGAAAATGATCTGATATTTTTATGCGAATGGGAGTCTTCTTTTCTTTCTCTGGCTTTTTTCTGGTGTAATTAATTTGTTCAACTTCTGTTTCTGCTTCCTCTGTTTTTTCACCAAATAAATCTAATTGAGAAGCTTCTTGTGATGTGGGTACAAAACGTTCACTTTTACTGCCAAAAATTAGTCTTTGAAGCTCTTTTAACTGATGCTTTAAGTAATTATGTTCAGCCAATAGCTTTTCATATTCTGCCTTAGAAACGACTTCTTCATGTATGTCTTTTGTTTTGATTTCCACGCTTAAAAATAATCAAAACCCTTGTGATATCAATGGATTTAATGCATTTTATCTTCTAGTGAAAACCTTTTTTTTCGTCTAAGGTTTGTGATACAAATACCATCTATCAACATAACCATTTGAGCATAACTTAAAACATAACTCCCTTCATTTATATCATATCTGGGATATTCAAAAGTGCCTTTTTCAAGCCTTTTATAATACAAAACAAATCCACTTCCTTTCCAATGTAAAAGTTTTATTTTGTTTCTATTTTTATTGATAAAAACATAGACATCGCCATTCAATGGTGATTCCCCAAGATTATTTTTAACAAGGCCACATAGCCCATCGAAACTTTTTCGCATATCCGTAGCTTGTCCGTATAATTGAAATTTTAGATCGGATGACAATGTAAACATATCAATACAATTTTATGAGTTCTTTAATTGTTTCTATTGAAAATCCTTGGCTATAACGAAATATTACTCCATTGGGAAATTCAATCTCTTGATAGGTTTGTTCTGCTGTATTTTCAACTTTGACAGGGATAAATCCGGTACGGCATGGATCTGATTGTTTTGAGGCCTGCTCTTTATTAAACTTTGTTATCCAATATTTAAGTGAACCCACAGAAATTCCTTCTTTCTTACAAAAATCAGGTTGTCTTATTTGACTCTTACTTTTATGCCACAGATCTACGATTCTTCGTGTTTCTGCATGACCTTCTATTACTCTTGTTTTCATGTTGGAAAGCTCCCAAAATCCCTGGTAATATCCAATGTGTAAATAACAGTATGCTTACATTAATTTTACATGTAGCAAAAAAAGAATACATCATGGCAGCTTTTTGTGCTGCACTATGTGAACCTGCAAACAAATAGTTTTTCCGACCTAAAGCTAATGGACGTATAGCATTTTCAATCTTATTATTATCGATTTCATATTTACCATTATCAATGTAGGCTTTTAATCTAGGCCAGAGATTGTATGTATAGGTAATTGCTTTTCCAATTGGACTCTGGGGTACCACTTTATTAATGTTGCTTTTTAGCCATTGTTCTATTTCAATTAGGATAGGTCTTGCATATATGTTTCTGTACCTTTGTAAGGAGCATTTATGGGTAAGTGAAATTTTTAGCAAAACTCTTTTGGTTTTCTATGGTATAATCAGGATATGACGTTGTATTAACTATGATTTTTTCATGATTATTTTATGCTCTTTCTTCGCTTCCGTAGTAGCAAAGTCTATGCAAAGAACAATCAAAGAAAGTGCATAGACAACACAACCTCAACACAAACTCAATACAAAGAAATAACATTAACTATGCATAGGCTTTGCATAGAAATAGCATAGATAAGTAAAGTCATAGCAAAGAATAGTCAAAAAACACTGAAAAATACCAATACCTGTAATATTTTTGACCAAAAACGTCATTTTGCGGAATATTTTTGTCGTTTTTAAAATTTCCTGGAATATTAGCTCTTTTTAAAACTTTTACGCACAAAACTTATTTCATTCTAAAATATTAATTGCTCATTAATAGAGTCTTACGAGCAAAAAAATAGTTGCAGTAAAATTACAGTAATTTTATTCAATACAATATCATGCTGCATTAGAACAAAAGATCAACAAGGAACAAGGAGGTAAGGTTAAAGGTTAATATTTACGAGTAATGAGAGCCAGGTATAATAATTAAAGATTTGAAATACGAGCAACAAGCTCTCATCAGCAGAAGATTCAAAAACTAGAACACGGCCAAAGGCTTGGTTTAAAAAGACATAATGAGACGCTATGCCAAACGTATAAAAGAGGAAAGAGCATGGTATCAATAAGTATATTGATGAAAGATACAAAATGCAATCTTGCTGCAGAAATGAGGAGCTAAGTATATAAATTTTAATAGCTAAGAGTTTGTTATTCAATCTAAAATGGTTCTTTTGATGGCATAAAAAAATAGGCTACCAAAGTTGACAGCCTATTTATATTATGTAACCTATTGTAATATTTTATGGTGTTTTAAGGTTGAATATCATTTGCTTTTGTAGCATGTAAACCAATAATGCATCCTGTAAAACCACCTGCAACATCTGTTGATAGAATATCGCCAGAAACAGTACCACCTAAATTTTCAAAATTAGTACCATTAAGAGCATATGAAAATTCATACTTATCACCTTTTGCAGTCACCTTTAAACGAACCGGATCTTTTAAATCAATTTTTTCACTAGCTAATACTGTTGATATTTTATTGTCTTTTCTGCCTGGCCACTCATTGCGTTCAAGTACAATGTAGTAATCACCCTCTTTTACTGTAATCCCAAAAACATAGTTTGAGCCTTCGTTTTGTAAAGCCACAATTCCGGCTAGGTCTTTCTCAGTTTCTGGTTTGTAAGCCATATCCACAGCATATGAAAAACTTTGGTGCATTTGACGGTAGAATAGGGTCGAGGTAGGTTTTACTTCTTTTATATTTACATCAAACGGAGTGATTTTAATTCCATCTTTAGTTTTTTCCATAAAATCCTCTCTAGGTCCTCTTAACCCAATCCAACGATAATCCAATTTATCTGCACTAAAGTCTTCATTATATGTAAAGTTACCATTCGGGATAAAGCCATCCTGACCTGTTTTATTTTCAACTCCTTCTGGTAATTTTAATGTGGGTTCCATTGGTACAAGTCCATTTTCAAAAACAGGGAAAGTACCTGACCAATCTACAGGAAGCATAAAAGTTTCACGGCCGGTATTTACGCGGTGTGCTTCATTAGGGCGAACGGCTAAAAATACGCCATAATATTTATTGTTAGGACCTAATACAATATCGGCATGACCAGCCCAATCAATTTTATTATCCCGATCTTTTGGGAAATAACGTTGTGTTAAAATAGGGTTATTGGGAGCCGGAGTATAAGGACTTTTAGGATTATCAGCAATAAAAATCACCTCACTATGCCAGCCTCCTGTTCCACCTTCTGCACACATTAAGTAATATTTGCCATCCTTTTTATATACATGAGGGGCTTCAATCCAAATTGGTTTTTTGGTAATATCTACTCCACCATCAGCAATAATTACATCAGTTCCAGGTATAACTTGATCTTTCTCTAAATCGTATTCCCAAATTTTAATAACACGATGTCCGTTGTAAAGCTCTTTGCCTTTTGGAGGTGCATCGTTATGCATTACATAAGCTTTGCCATCATCATCAAAAAACATGGATGGATCGATACCACCAAAATTTAATTTAATAGGTTCACTCCACCCTTTTAGCGGATCTTTTGTTTTTACAACCATGTTTCCTAATTGTCCGGCTACTTGGGTTGTAATCATGTAAAAAGTATCATTACCTGGATTGTATCTGATGGTTGGTGCATACACACCTCTGCTGATTCCAAGTTCTGCGATACGTAATTGAGATTTAGTTTCTAATACATGACCTATTTGTTTCCAGTTTACTAAATCTTTGGAATGAAAAATGGGTACTCCCGGAAACATTACAAATGAAGAAACTACCATATAGTAATCGTCTCCTTTTCTACATATTGATGGATCAGGATAGCAACCTTGTAAGATTGGGTTGTAAAACTCATTTTCGTCTAGTGGGTTTTCATTGTACATCTTGTCGTTCCCCTGATAAACAAAGTTTGAAAAAACAGGTTCGCTTTTCATTCGTTTACCTTTTGCTTTTGTTTGGGTAGTATACCCGGCTAATAACATTACTGCTAGAGCAGCCTTTGGCAAAATGTTTTTAATTTGTTTCATTTTTGACATATAATAATGATATTTATTTAAATTTAATCCAATCGATTTCAACGTCACTATTACTCTTTAGTAAAATAACTAAGTCTACATTTTTGTAAGGTTTTAATGATAATGGTGCTTCATAAATAATCCATTCCTTATTGGCAGGAATATTTACCGAAGTCAGTGTTTTTCCCTGAGGATTGTTTAATCTGATTTCAATTTTTCCACCATTAGCACTTTTAGCATTTACCCTTACCTTACTTAGGTTTTTTGTATCAAATTCAATACGATTGTATTTAACCCAGGCATCTTTTGATAACAGTTGAATTTTCCAACCTTTAAATGTATCGTTAGTATCAATAAAGTCAATGTTTACCCCTGATTTACTAATGTCACTGTACCGGTCTATTTGTATTTTTTCAGAAGCTTTACTTACTCCCACTCCTCGTAATGATGGTTTTACTTTTATTATGGTTCCATCTTCATTAAAGAATAAGCTATCAATACGTGCTGATCTGTTCTTATCAAAATCCGGTGAGTAGTCGTTATGATGATAAAATAAATACCATTGCTTGTTGTATTCTATTATTGAATGATGGTTTGTCCAGCAACCAGAGGGAGATTCATCCATTATTACTCCTTTAAATTCAAATGGTCCCATTGGGCTTTTACCAATAGCATATTCCAATCTTTCGATATTATTTTCAACATGAGGGTAGGTTAAATAATACAGACCGTTTCTTTCAAAAATGTATGGACCTTCTTTTAAACCTTTATTGGGAAGATTTGCAATTATTGTTGGATCAGAATCCAATTCTACCATGTTGTCTTTTAGTTTTGCCACAAATATATCCCTCGCCGACCAGTATAAGTAGGCCTGATTATCTTTATCTATAAATACATTCGGGTCAATTCCATGTACTCCATTTATAGGGGTATCCATTATTGAATAAGGACCTTCAGGAGTATCTGCAATGGCTACTCCTATACCAAAACTTCTTTGAGTAGTATTGTTTTTATTTGTGGTGGGAAAATAGAAATAGTATTTGCCATCTCGATAAATACAATCTGGGGCCCACATAGAATATGATTCAGGATTGGTCCATGGTACATTATTTTGGTGTACAATAACACCATGGTCTTTCCATTCCGTTAAGTTTTCAGATGAAAATACATGATAATCTGCCATACAAAACCAGTTTTCACGTCCTTTTCCCATATTGGCCACATCATGAGATGGAAATAAATACACTTTACCATTAAAAACTCTGGCTGATGGATCTGCAGTGTACTGGTCTTTTATGATTGGATTTTGACTAAAGGAAATGCTCGAATTAATCATTAATATACACCAAAGTATCCCTATAAAATAATTCTTCATTTATCTAAAATTTACGTTCGCACATCATAATTATCGGCTTCTTTTATCCACACTGTTTTTATGTTGTTAGAGTGTGTTTTTATCAAATGTTGTTTATGCTAAAATAGCAGATACGCTATATTTTGAATGTTAATTTTGAATATATATTTTCAATAATTAGATACTGATTTAATAGTTTGGGTGTTCATATTCAGTGTGTTATTTTGGTCATTATTATGATGGTCTTTTATACTTATTCAGTTTAATGCATTTAAGTGGCAAGTATCAAGCCATCCATCCAAATACCTGATTCATCTAAGAAAAAGGATTAAACTGATGAGTTCCATATTACAATTAATATCAAAACGATACATATGAATAGAGGAATAATGTATTAAAGATGAATTATTATAGTATTGTTATCGTGACTTTAGTTAGTGGTGGATAATTAAAAAAGTACTATTATTGCCATATGGAACCAGTATTTAAGAATGATGCAATTGTATTTGGGATATTATGTATTATCCTGGCTGTTATTTTTATAACATCAAACAGCAAGAATAGATTTTTTAAGAAGTTTTATACTTATGTACCAGCATTACTGCTATGTTACTTTATTCCGGGATTATTTAACTGGCCTTTGGGGCTTATATCAGGAGAAGAATCCCAATTATATTTTGTAGCCTCAAGATATTTGTTACCTGCTAGTTTAGTGTTGTTTTGTATAAGTATTGATTTTAAAGGGATTATAAATCTTGGATGGAAGGCCTTGATTATGTTTTTAACAGCAACCGTTGGAATTGTGATAGGTGCTCCTATTGCACTTTGGATTGGAAGTTTGTTTTTTCCTGAAATTAAAATGGCTGCTGAAGGTGAGGAAATATGGCGTGGTTTATCAACTGTGGCAGGTAGTTGGATTGGAGGAGGTGCTAACCAAACTGCCATGAAAGAAATTTATCATTGTAGCGATAATTTATTCTCAACATTCATCATAATTGATGTAGTTGTGGCTAATATATGGATGGGTTTTCTATTGTATGGTGCTGGTATTAGTGACAAAATTGACAAAATGTTAAAGGCGGATAACTCAGCTATTGAAGAATTAAAAAAGAAAGTTGAGAATTATCGTTCTAAGATTGCTAAGATTCCAACAACAACAGATGTATTTGTTATTTTAGGTATAGGTTTTGGTGCAACAGCAGTGGCTCATTTTGGAGCAGACTTGATCTCTGGCCATATGCAGAAATTTACTGATGTTTTAACTGAGTATAACCTTAATTCATTAACATCAGGATTCTTTTGGTTAATTGTTATTGCAACTACTGTAGGTTTAGCATTGTCGTTTACTAGTTTACGAAAGTATGAAGGAGCAGGAGCGTCAAGACTGGGAAGTGTATTTATTTATATTTTGGTTGCAACCATTGGTATGAAAATGAATATTCTTGAAGCATTTCAAAATCTACATTACTTTGTAATTGGTTTAATTTGGATGGCTGTTCATGTATCTGTTTTATTATTGATGGCAAAACTGATTAAAGCTCCATTCTTTTTTGTGGCAGTTGGTAGTCAGGCAAATGTAGGAGGAGCAGCATCTGCCCCCGTTGTTGCCTCAGCCTTTAGTACAGCACTGGCACCTGTAGGCGTTTTGTTGGCCGTATTGGGTTATGCTTTAGGTACCTATGGAGCCATTATAGCTACTCAATTAATGCAGTGGATACATGTTGGATAAAATATCTAGATAATATCATTGAATTTAGATTCATAAAACTAATAATGAAAAGCTTGCTGATTTAATTAGCAAGCTTTTTTTATAATCTGAAAAAAAAGTGTTTTAATTTACAGTAGTACAGAGATATCGTGTAATGATTTTTTAATAAACCATCTCTTTCAATAGCATTATATTAATGGGTTAATAAAATTTAAAAATCATCTGTGTTATGAACCAAAAGAACATTGATTAGGTTTTGTTCATAAATAATCAACCAAAAAGAATTTGACATGACTAAGAATATTAATGTAGGGTTATTAGTTTTAAGAGTTTCAGTAGGATTGCTAATGTTATTACATGGATTAGCAAAATTAGTTGGAGGTATCGGGTTTATTCAGGGAATGCTTGAATCAAAAGGACTACCCGGTTTTATTGCCTATGGTGTTTTGGTTGGAGAAGTATTGGCACCATTGGCCTTAATTGTTGGATATAGAACAAGAATTGCAGCTGCAATTTTTGCGTTTAATGCTTTAGTAGCTATGTTATTAGCACATTCAGGACAAATATTCTCATTGGGAGAGCATGGTGGATGGGCCGTAGAATTATTAGGATTATACCTATTTGGAGCAGTAACTTTAATTTTCACAGGTGGTGGAAATATAGCATTGTCATCAAAGAATAAGTGGGATTAGTATCCGCCTATCATATGTAGTCTACCGGATGTTCGTTAAGGATATCCGGTTTTTTTGTGCCCTATTGAACAATTTTCACTTATTGTTCAAAACATTTAAAAATATATAAAACAGTAACACTCTCTTTAATAGGTCGTAGAACACCGTAAATTAATTATTAAAATCTTGCAATTAGTTTTGAACTTAAAACATAGAAATGAAGAAAACTTTTACGATTGTTATTGTTGTTATGATGGCATCACTATCACTGATGTCACAAGAAAAAAATAAGACTGATGTTAGTGCGGGGGTTGATTTCTACAACCGCTATGTTTGGAGGGGATTATTATTTACTGATGCACCAAGTATTCAGCCATATATAACGGCATCAAAAGGTGGTTTCTCGGCTACGCTTTGGGGGTCGTATGCAACATCAAAAAACTATGCAGAGGTAGATCTGTTTTTATCTTACACAAAAGGTAATTTTACTATTGGTTTAAGTGATTATTATACTGAAGACGAAACAGATTTGACGATGAATGATTATACGGTTTTTGATCAGGGTAAAACTCCTCATTTAATAGAAACATATATCAGTTACCAATTACCAATGGATAAATTTCCATTAACTATTACAGGTAGTACGTTTGTTCATGGTGCTGATTTGGATACAAACGGAGATCAGAATTTTTCATCCTATTTTGAGTTGATGTATCCTTTTTCCGCTGCCGCATATGATTTGTCTTTAACGCTTGGCGGCACTGTTGATCAAGGGTATTATGGAGATAGGGCAGGTATCGTAAATTTGTCATTGGGAGCTTCTCGAAGTATTAAAATAACGGAGTCCTTTTCAATTCCATTAAGTACTTCGTTTATTGTAAATCCACTTGCCAAAGATTTATTCTTTGTGGTTGGTATTTCACTTTAAACTTATAGTAAGGTAATATTATTTATATAGCATATTGAGCAGAAAATAAGTATGTAAGGTGTTAATCTTCCATGCTCGATTGTTAAACAAAGTTTTGGCACATCAAATATTTTTTATAAAGTTTTGTAAAACTTGAAAATAATTTAGCAAGGAAAGTTCAAAGTGGTCATATATTTCAATTAAGAAAATTAGAAACGAACCATGAGAATTAACACTTGCAAACCAGGATGACTAAAATTAGAGAGTTCCAACTGGCCATTGAAAATAAAATTTAAACAGATGAATAAAAATAAATTTACACCATTAAAACAAAAGTTAGGTATAGCTATTTCTATCGGTATTTTTGTTAGTGTTGCTGCAATTATATCTTATAGTGCTTATGTAACCCGTAATGAAGCCATTGCATCGGCCAAAAATCAGGCATTATCTATTGCTAAAGATTTTTCAGGTAAAACTCAAATTGAAATTGAAGAAGCCATGGATGTATCCAGATCTGTAGCTAATATCTTCTCAGTTTCAGGTGATGAAAATATGAAAGGAAAAATTTCCAGAGAGGATGCTGTTTTATTGGCTGAAAAGGTTTTGTATTCAAACAAGGATTTTTTGGGACTGTCATTGGCTTTTGAACCTCAGGCTTTTGATGGAAAAGATGAAGACTTTAAAAATATGCCTGGGTATGATGCAACAGGCCGTTTTATGGCTTACCTGACTAAAGGTGAAGATAATCATGCCTTAGTAGATGTTTTAATAGATTATGAAACCGAGGAAAAAGGACCGTGGTATTGGGAACCTAAAAAAAGGATGACTGATTTTTTAACAGAGCCCGTGGTTTATCCTGTGCAAGGTGTGGATGTTACAATGGTTTCGTGTATGACACCAATTATTAATAATGGTTCATTTTTAGGTGTAACAGGTATTGATTATCCTATTGACTTTATGCAACACAAGGTTGCAGAAGGCGATTATTATGAGGGAAATTATCAATTAAGCATTGTTTCAAACGAAGGTGTTTTTTCTGCCAATAAGAATAATCCGGATTGGATTATGAAAAGAATTAATGAGTTTTATCCTGATACCTATCAACAACAGCTAAAAGATATTAAAGAAGGAAAAACTGTTGTAGAAATCGATGATGATAATTTAAATGTTTATGTACCATTGTACATAGCTCGTACTGGTATTACATGGCAGGTGCGGTTTTCTGTATCACGAAGCATCATCATGGAAAGAGCACGCGAATTAATGCGAGGACAAATTATTATAGGAAGTATATTGTTACTAATTAGTTTATTAAGTATTATATGGTTTGTGTCTCGATTAATTAAACCTGTAGAATCAATGGTGAAAATGGCTAATACAATAGCAGAAGGTGATTTGATTCAGGAAGTTCAGGTTGATGTTAGTAATGATGAGATAGGATTGCTGTATGAGGCCTTTAATAAAATGAGAGTGAAATTGCAGGAAACAGTGGGCGGTATTATTGATAGTGCAGAACAAATTGCATCAGCTAGTTCGCAGCTTAGCTCAACAAGTTTAAATCTTTCACAGAGTGCATCGGAGCAGGCATCTTCTTTAGAAGAAGTTTCATCTACCATGGAAGAGATCGCTAGTAATATTCAGAATAATACCACTAATGCCAATGAAACCACAACCTATGCTAAGCGATCTACTAAAGAAATAATAGAGGTTAATAATGCATCGAAGCAAAGTATTGAGGCGGCAAAAATGATTGCAGATAAGGTAACTGTAATTAACGATATTGCTATGCAAACTAATATTTTGTCGCTTAATGCTGCCGTAGAAGCAGCAAGAGCAGGTGAGTTTGGTAGGGGTTTTGCTGTTGTTGCAGCAGAGGTTCGTAAGTTGGCAGAGTTATCTAAGAAAGCTGCAGATGAGATTGTTGTACAAACCCAAAATAGTGTTAACGTAACAGAAAAAACTGAAGAAAGATTGAATATTATTATACCTGAAATTGAGAAAACAGCCACTTTGGTTGAGGAGATTTCAGCTGCTAGTACAGAACAATCAAGCGGAGTAGATCAAGTGAATATGGCAATACAGGAACTTAATAATGTCACGCAACAGAATACTTCAGTTTCAGAAGAGGTTGCTGCTAGTGCAGAACAATTACATAGTCAGGCCGATAGCTTGAAAAATTATATCAGTTTCTTTAAGATATAAGATTTGATACTTTGATATAGAATAAAAAATGGGTGCTATAAATAGTATAGCACCCATTTTTTTATATCGTATATTTTATTGATATCACAGTAGTAGTGTAAAACATCACAAAATTATCTTATGCACTAAATACCTGAAAAATTAAAAGTCCGTATATCGCAAAGCGAATATATCTGAATAAAGCCCATAATAAATATTGCTTAAAGCTGTATTTAATTAATCCGGAAGCTAAACTTACCATGGAATGGGGAAGAGGAGATATGGCTCCCAATACAACAAAAATTCCACCCCACTTACGTAGGTTTGTAATGTGTTTGGCAACTTTATTTTCAATATACTCTTTAATAGACGGAATGAGCGCTATGCGGTTTCCTAAGAAATATGAAAGTACACCTCCAATGTACGACATTGTAGCCAGTATAAATAAATACATCCACGGAGATGCTGCTTTTGAAGCCCAGGCAATAAAAATTTCCGGAGGAACTAAACCTAATACAGTCTCAGAAAGAAGAAAAGATGGAAAAATAACTTCAGCAGAATAGTTGTCTACTAAATGATTCAAAATCAAATTAAGATCTAAAATAAAAAAATCCAGTCCAAGTAATAACAATATAAAAATTGCCATTACAATAGCTCCCTTAAAAGCTGTGTTTTTAATAAAGGGATAAAACTGTGTTATTTTATAATAGCGATTAATCAGTACCAATCGCTTAGTGGTATTACTTATTAAAGTGTTACTCATTATTTTTCTTTTTATCACTCAAACATCTAATCCTTCTATATTATACAACCCTGCTTCGATATTTATACAAACATGTCAAATAGTTTTACTTTTTGTAAATGAAAATCCCCAAGGCAAGGAGTATGTTACCAAAGATAGAACTATATACTAGTTATGATTCTTTTATGTTTTTCTTTTAACTTAAAATAACATCCAATGTAAAACATTGTATATAACATGATTTTTAAGGATAATGTTTAGTTAAAAAAACACAATAATTCTCTGTAAAATATTTTGGCAAGAAAGATATTAATGAAACGAAAGTAGCAATCTAAATAGATTTTTATTTTGGGATATATGTAAAATTGTTAAAATAATTTGAGAATATTTTGAACTATAGTTTGTTAAGGTGTGTTTAGAATATAATTCGGGTCGTTAAAAAGTTAATTAGAATGGCTTCATAGATAGAAGAATTAAGTACCACAAAGTTTATCTCACGTAAAATAGAGATTGCTTTCTGATGCGTTTAACTCAATGAATAAAGAGTTCAAGCTATGAAAAAGAAGGATATTGAATTTCGGTTTAGCGTAAAGGTTGTATATATTTTAATAACTTTTATAGCAATTTTAGTTGCTTGCGATAGTGATTCCAGTTCTATAGATAAGGAGGATTCTAATACTGAAATACCAGAAGAAATGTTGCCTCCAGTAGAAACAAATAAACCCAATTCTCAATATATTCCTGCATTTGAGGGACAGACTCGTATCGGTGGAATAAAAACGGTGGCAGAATATAGTATAATCGTAATTGCAACAGGGTTAAGTAATCCTTGGGGTATGACTAATCTTCCGGATGGCAGAATTTTGCTTACTGAAAAAGCCGGAACAATGCGCATTGTAGATGCTTTAGGTAATGTAAGCAGTGCAATTTCAGGACTTCCTGAAGTAAATAGTGAAGGTCAAGGAGGCTTGTTAGACGTTGCGATTGATCCGGATTTTATTGAAAATAGAATGGTGTACTGGTCTTTTTCACAAAACATAAATAATGCAACTGCAACTGCAGTTGGGAAAGGTAGACTTTCCGATGATGAAACAGAGATAGAGAATGCAACAATTATTTATACTGCATTGCCTGAGTTTAATGGAGTGGGACACTATGGGGCAAGAATTGCCTGGGACAGTAATGGAAATATGTTTATAAGTACGGGAGAAAGAGGTGTTTCTTCAATAAGAGGAAAAGCCCAGGATTTAAGCGCTGCCCTCGGAAAAGTACTTCACATTACCAAGGATGGTAATCCTGTTGCCGGAGGACCTTTTGAATCACAAGCAGGAGTTTTGTCAGAAATTTATACCTACGGCCACAGAAATGTTCAGGGATTAGCTCTTCATCCTCTTACAAATGATGTATGGATATTAGAAATGGGACCAATGGGTGGAGATGAAGTAAACCTATTAATTGCTGGAGGTAATTATGGTTGGCCAATTATATCTTATGGTCTGGAATATAGTGGAGCACCTGTTGGTCAGGGGATAACCAGTATGGATGGCATGGAACAGCCGGTATATTATTGGGATCCTTCCGTATCGCCAAGTGGAATAACTTTTTATACTAATGGAGAAATTGAAGAGTGGAATAATAATCTATTTGTGGGAGCATTAAGTGGAAGGCATATTGTTAGACTGGTTATTGATAATAATAGAGTTGTTGCTGAGGAAAGATTACTGGAAAATGAATCAGAACGAATCAGGGATGTTCTTCAAGGTATGGATGGGGCCTTATATGCCATTAGCGATGGAGGTAATGCCAAATTATATAGAATAGGAATGTAATAATTTTGGTCATTAAAATGTAGGCAAGTCCGATTATCTTAGTACATTTGACAACGATTATTTTATGAACCGTATGATAGGAGAGTATCACGTACGATTCTGTCATTAGTTTAGAGATTATTCCCTTTTTACTACTCGACATCGAATTCGTTGGGCACAAGCTTCACTTACGCAACGATTTTATTTTATGCAATTCGATTTAAACTTAAAGAATATAGAAAAAGCGGCTCAAAATAAATTTGAGGAAAACCGCATGTTTTTTGAATATCTAAAAACACAGAATTCATCTGCCATTGATAAGATGGTTCACAAAATCAACAATTACCTTTCAGAAGAGATTCAGTGTGTGGATTGTGGTAATTGTTGTCATCATATAAGACCTGCAGCGTCAGTTGAAGAATTGAGCCTTTTTGTTGAACCCGAAAGAATTGAAGAAGTGATGTATGAGCCAAGCATTCAATGCATGCATCAAAAAGATAAAAAGTGTTCAATTTACCTGGAGAGACCTGATGTTTGCAAATCATTTCCTTATTTACATTTGGAGGGTTTTGTTTTACGATCTGCTGGTATGATACAAAATACAGAGATTTGTCCGATTGTGTATTACGCGCTGGAAGAACTTAAAAAAGAGTTGTCGTGGACTTATTAATGCAAGTCTGTTTAAGTTAAACATATTGAATAAAGGATTAAAATCTAAAAACAAAAGAGGTTAGTTAAATTTATATTGCATTTCACATCTGTTATAAATAAAAAAAGTAATTCTCTCGAGCATAAGTTCTAAGTTGGCTTCAGCCAGCGAACCAAAAAACAAGGTTAGTTTGACGATTAAAAATCGTTTTTTGTTTGAACGCAGTGAGTTTAAACGATTTCAGTCAAATAACCGTAGTTTTTTGAGAGAAGTGGGTGCAGCCTTGATCTTTTTTCCTTCCTTTTTTGGATCAAGCTAAAAAAGGAAGTCGGGTCTGGGTGAAATCCCAGTTAATATATAATATTTGAGACAGCTCTGGTTGCATTTAAACATAATAACATTTTAAATGTTTCAACCCATAGTACGTTTAATTAACTTTTAAATAATACTGACTTATAGTCGAAATTAATACTTTTGATGTTTTATTAGCAATATGTTTAAGTTCTTAAGAAATATTGACCGTAAAGGTTATAAAGCCAAATTTGGAGGCCTGGAGATTTTCAAATATATAGGTCCGGGTTTATTAGTAACAGTGGGATTTATAGATCCGGGTAACTGGGCATCAAACTTAGCTGCAGGGGCGGATTATGGTTATGCTCTTTTATGGATGGTAACCTTATCTACTTTAATGTTGATTTTATTACAGCATAATGTAGCTCACCTTGGTATTGCAACAGGTTTATGTTTATCAGAAGCTGCGGCTATCCATGTAAAAAAGAATTATTCCCGAATACTATTATCTTCTGCAATGCTGGCTTCCATATCCACATCTCTGGCAGAAATATTAGGTGGTGCTATTGCGCTTAATATGTTATATAATATTCCAATAAGAGCAGGAGCACTGTTAGTTACCGTATTTGTTATTATAATGCTATTTACTAACTCCTATAAAATGATTGAGAAATGGATAATAGCATTTGTTTCTGTAATTGGACTATCATTTCTATATGAACTTTCGTTGGTAGATATTGATTGGAACTCAGCAATGAAAGGGTGGGTGGTACCATCATTTCCTTCCGGATCTATGGTTGTTATTATGAGTGTACTTGGGGCTGTTGTAATGCCACATAACCTTTTTTTACATTCAGAAGTTATTCAGAGTAGGCAGTGGAACTTGCAAGATGACAAGGTTATTAAAAGGCAACTGAAATATGAATATTTGGATACTATTTTTAGTATGGTTATTGGTTGGGCCATAAATAGTGCCATGATTATTTTAGCGGCCGCTACATTTTTTAATTCACATACAAAAGTTACAGAGCTGGAGCAGGCTAATTCGTTGTTATCGCCACTTTTAGGTGAACATGCCGCAATTGTTTTTGCTGTTGCGCTGTTGTTTTCGGGTATTGCATCAACTGTTACCTCAGGTATGGCTGCAGGTAGCATATTTGCAGGAATGTTTAAAGAACCATATGATATTAAAGATAATCACTCTCGTTTAGGTGTTGCTATTTCACTTGTTTTAGCTTTAATCATAATATTCCTGATTTCAAATCCGTTTAACGGACTGATTTATTCACAAATGTTTTTGAGTATTCAATTGCCCTTAACCATATTTTTACAAGTATATCTAACATCTTCTGAAAAGGTAATGGGCAAACATAAGAATAATGCCTTTTCTAAATTGTTACTTTATGGGGTGGGTGGAATTGTTACCGTGTTAAATATTGTTTTGTTCATCAGTATGTTTAACTAAAAAGTATCTTTGTCTGCATAATTGATTATTAGCACAGATATTGCTAAATGCCTATATGTTAGGATTGTTTTAAATAAATGAACCTAATATTTTGGTCCAGTGATTAGTGTAATTGAAGGTGAGTATCATAGCCCGCTATGACTTCACAAATATTCATTGAAACTCATTATTTATAAGTGGTCTGAGCCAATAATTTTATATCGAACTCGGGTTATTAATATTCTGATAGGTAGTTTTATGATTGTTCTGGCATTAATTATTTTTATTATCAGAGCCTATCGTAAAATTCATACTCAAAATCAAAAACTAATTAATAAGCGACTTAGAATCAGTAGGCAAAAAAAAAATATTGAGGAAAAGAATAAGCAAATAATGGATAGTATCTATTATACCAAAACCATACAATCAACAATGCTACCCTCGGTAGATCAAGTAAAAAGCTTTTTTGATAACAGTTTCGTGTTGTATTTACCTAAGGATATTGTTAGTGGCGATTTTTACTGGATTGAAGAGCTGAATGGACATTATATTATTACAGCAGCGGATTGCACTGGTCATGGTATTCCTGGTGCTGTACTTTCAATGATTGGTTATGGAGGAATAAAGAGTGCCATTCGAGAACGTGGCTATTTAAAATCTAGTGCAATATTAGGACATTTACAATTAGTAATTAATTTTTTCTTTTTAAAGGCCCACAACAGGAGTGTTAATGATGGTATGGATATTTCGATATGTGTGTATAATAAACAAGAACAATCTATAGCTTATGCTGGTGCTAAAAATCCTATTTATATAGTCAGAAACTCAAATAACGCTTTACTTGTTAATGGTGAAGTTTTACAACCCGATATTAATACACCAGAAAGAGACCTGTACGTTATAAAAGCAGATAGAAAAGGAGTAGAGCCTAGTGAAGTATTATATGATTTTAAAGATAATGATATTAAACTGGAGGAGAGCGATATGGTATATCTGTTTTCGGATGGTTTTGCTGACCAGTTTGGTGGAGAGAAAGGAAAAAAACTAAATACCAAAAGATTTAAAGAACTCATTTTATCTGTTTCTCAGGAGCCCTTTATGACCAGTCAAGAAAAAGAGCTACAGGAGTATTTTATGCGATGGAAAGGTAGTGAGGAACAGGTTGATGATGTTTTGATAATGGGATTCAAAGTGTAGTATAAAGTAAAAAAATAGTAAAACTTCTCTTTTAATAATTGTAAAAAGAGAAGTTTGTTTTTTGTACTAACCTGAATCCAGAAGTAAATTAATTGTTAGTGAGACTAAATTTCCTCGAGCGTCTAACTTCCATCTTCTGACTACCAGCCCCAAAAGGAAACTGTGGGACTAAGAAAACATTGTAATTTACAATACTAATAGAAACTTGAGCCTTTCTTTTTACATCAGGCCTGTACTAATTTTATCATTGTCAACAGTACTTCTTTTATTTTTAGGAAGATGGTTGTTTTTATTTTTGTTCAGCTTAAAAATGATTTGAAACATAAATGAATTTTGAACAACTGAAACATCTTTAAAATTTTCTCTAGAAAAGCCGTTTCCTTTTTCTGATTCTCCAATTTTACTGGTAAAAAAACCATCAAAAGGCGTAATGTAATTTATGCTTAATTCAATCATATCTTTACATAAACCTTTTTTTATAGCTAAGGCTAAAAAATCGTTGTTTCCGTTATGATAACCTAGCGTATTAATTCGTTTTACATTGCTTTTTTGTAAAACGGCAGCAAACATTGCATTGTACTTAGTGGATATATAAGCTGCTTGTGCAGAAATTTGGCAATCCGTAATATTATGACTTTTTTCTTGCCATGTGCTTTGCGCCCAGAATTTTTCTACATCTAACGAAATATACAGTTGGTCTTTATTATCAAAATCAATGAACATACAACCAGATACATTAAATCCGTACTTTTCATAGTCCGTAGTATTATCATAAGAATAATTTACTACATGGTCATTGCCTAAAACGGCTGTATGTCCAATGATATTTTTTCCAAATTGATAATATGGTTCCAATACAAGTCCACCACCTGCAAAGTCAATAGTTCCCGAAATATTATGAAAGTAGGATGGTTCTAAAAGCGGATTACCTGTTGTTGTTGTATACGCATCTGTTACTGAAGTATATGGTGATAGCTTGGCTAATGAAGGATTTTTTGTTGTTACCTTGTAATTAAGGCGTAAAGCCAATCCTTCTGATAGGTTATTGTGGTATGATAAATATGGTAAACCTACAGTTTGATGCGAACTTTGGGTTTGAGTTTCAGATTCAGATTCTAATTTGAAGTCTTCAAGAGCACATCCTACTTTTATACCTGATTTTTCATTAAATGTATAATTTACATACGCTCCCAAATTATGTTTTTGTAACGAATTAGTATTATTAGGCTGTTGAATACTATTAAGTAAATAAGAATTGTCGGTATTTTGGTATTTATAATTATAATTAAAATTTATACTAATAGAGTTGTTAATGGAGAGTTTATCCTCAACATAAAAATCTAAATATTTCTTGTCAGAACTCCCCTTTTCTATCAATGATGAATTTTCTGTTGATCTTGTATTTGTAAATTTATTTTCATTCTGATATAAGGTAGCTCCTGCACTTATATGGTTTTTCTCACCAAGTTTTCCTTCGTATGAAAGTAATGCATATGGGTTAGTGTTTTTAGCTTTTGTGGAATACTCCTGGTTGTATTGATTAAGCAATTGTGCTGTTTGATAAGTAGATATTTCGCTGATATTACTCTGTTTGTTTTTATTATCCGGTGAAAAAGAATATCGTAGTTCAGCCGATAAAATATGATCTTTATTTAGATTAAAGTCGGCACCCATATAAACATTATTTAATGATGAGGAATACAGGTTATTGGCTATATCAATATCTCTGATTACCGAAAAATCATCATCGTAATTATATTTCATGTTTTCAGGAAGATAGAAACTGTTGTAACGATTTGAGTAACCTGCATAAATATTAGTTTTAGAAGTAAAATAAGAGTAAGTAAATTTAAGGTTGTTTAAAACAATATCGTTGTAGCTATCTTCAAACGAGGTGTAAGTAAAATCCTCGGCATATACAGAATACCCCGACAAACTTTTATCAGTAATTACATTTAAAATAGCATCATATTCATTGGCATAACGTCCGGTTACATTCTTTATGATTTCTACTTTTTTAATTTTAGATGGAGAAATGCTTCTGATGTATTGTTCATCTTTAGCAATACCATCCACCATTAAAAGAACATTGTTTTTATTGGCTACTTTAATTTGCTGGTTAATTAAGTTTACTGAAACAGTTGGTAATTTTTGTAGTAACTGTTCGGTATTTGAAACCTGCTTGGTGTACTTTTCGTTCATTATAATAACATCCTTATCGGCTTGTTGAATTACATCCTGAGCAACGATTTTTATTTCATCCAAACTTTCAGCATTACTTTCCATATGAATTGTTCCTAAGTCAATGTCGTTATCAGTAACTTTTTCTTCTATACTGTAAGGCAGATATAGAATATGAGAAATGGATAAGGTATAGGTGTCCGGATTATCAATTATCATTTCAAAGGAACCATTATCATCAGAAACTGTACCGCTGATTAACTGATGGTTTTTATATAGGGCAATATTTGCGAATGGTATAACCGATTCCTCACTGGTTTTTAAGGTTCCGGTAATTTTTACTGAAGCAAATCCGTTTGTAGCTGTAAATAATAAAACAATAAGGGTAATGTAAGTTAAAATTGATCTGTTAGTTTTCATATTTATAATTTTAAATGTTTTCGGTTTATAATGATGTGCATACCATAAATAGAAATGCTTACTCTGGTTTACAACTATGCCATTATTGTTCAAAATCATTTAAAATGCAGAAAAACAGTAGAATATGGGTTTTGTGTTAGAGTGGGTGTGTAAAATAATTTAACAGTTTTGTGTAAAATATATTTACACATTAAGGTTTTATCGACAAGTGACAGGTAAAATAGTAAACATATAAGCTATGGGGTGGAGCATAAAGTAAAATATTGGTCCCGAGGTATATTTGACCCTCCCCTCGGGACTTTTACCCTACTTTTATTGATTTTACCATCTCAATTGATAAAAATATGCTCTCCATTTGACCTTATGACCCTCCAGACGACACTTTAGGTAGTCCTTTTGCATAATTTAGGCAATCCATTAACCATAATTGCTCTCCAGAAGCAAAAATATGGCTCCAGAAGCAAAAACATGCTCACCATTTGACACTATGACCCTCCAGATGGCACTTTGGGTAGTCCTTTTGTAGTTTTGAATCATTTGATAGACTTTGGAATAAAAATAATTTTTTGTTAGCTACAGGTATTTACTCATATCTTAAAGCTTTAACAGGATTGCTTGTTGCTGCTTTATAGCTTTTCCAGCTCACTGAAACCATAGCAATGGTTAATGCTACAGCCCCAGCAAAAGCAAAAATCCACCAACTTAGATTTGTTTTGTAGGCAAAATTTTCGAGCCATTTATTCATAATAAAATAGGCAACTGGAGTAGCAATTGTAAAGGAAATGATTACCCACTTAAAAATGTCTTTGTTGAGCATTGTAATTATTTCGAAAGTATTGGCTCCATTAACTTTACGAATCCCTATTTCTTTTACTCTTGATTTAGCCGAATATTCAATGAAGCCAAGCAGTCCGATACATGAAATGAAAATGGCTATTAATGCAATATACTTAATGGCTTTAGCTATTTTTTGCTCTTGATGGTAAAAAGAGTTTAAAAAGTCATCATAAAATTGGTAGCTATATTCAAAGTCAGGTAGCGTTTTTTTATATACTTGCTCAATCTGAGCTAATGTTTTAGTTGTATTTGAGGGATGCAATCGTACAACAAAATTTGAAATACTGTTTTCGTTAGTAATCATTAAGGCTCCAATCTTGCTATGTAGATCCTGAAAATGAAAGTCGTCCAATATACCAATAACCTCACAACCAAATAAGTTTTGTCCTTCAAATGTATTCCAGCCTTCTTGTTTCATGGTACTCTTGTTGATAAGGCATACATTGTTTTTTTCATTTTCTCGGAAATTTCGACCTTTGAGTATTGGAATCTGGAACGTATTAATAAATGACTCATCACTGGCAATAATAGAAACTGTACCATTTTCATTAGCAGAATTATTCCAAATTTGTCCTAAAGCCCCATGCGTATGGGTAACCTCTTTAACTCCGGAAATGGTTTTTAGAGCACTGCGAACTGTATTTACTTTGCTCTCTGCCTGCCATCCGGTAGGAATAAGAATTACATGCTCTGAATTATATCCCAAATCTGTGGTTTCTATATAATGAATCTGTTTTGAAATTACTATTATTGAAATGATTACAATTGTGGTAGCTGTAAACTGAATAATTGTTATTAGTTTACGGAAATCATATTTATTTACTTTTATATAATGCTGATTTTGCATTAGATTTTGAGCTTTAACCTTGGTTGCTATAAATGCAGGATATAAGCTTGAAATCATTGAAATGAAGATTAGAAGTACAGTGATTGAAATGATTGCTATGGGAGATTCAAAAATGGATTTAATAACAAAGTTTTTACCAAAAAGATTTACAAAAATGGGTTTTAGTGGGAATGCTAATATGCTTGCAAGCAATGCAGAGGTAAAGGTTGTAATTAGAGCCTCTGCAACAAATGTTTGATAAACTTGTAGTCTCTTATTTCCTAAAATCTGTTTAATACCAAATTCCTTTAAACGGTTTGAATTTTGCGCTACAGAAAGGTTAATGTAATTAAATACTGATAGAGACAGTAGTACTAGAGTTAACCAAATTAGTAGTTTTATTAATTTAATATTTGCATGTTGAAAACCATCATGAAAAGACGTATTAAAATAGAGGTGTTTATAGGGCGATAATGAATAAGTTATATTATCACTACCTCTGTAAGCAGGTATTAATGCGTTCACTTTACTATTTATTGAATGTAGATCAGTATCTGGTTTCAGTAATACAAATGTTTCGTAAAAATAGGTGCAATCATTATTGTAACATGAGCTGGAGTATCGAATTTTTAAATCAGTTGAACAGATGAGTTCTCCATTTATACTACTTTTTTCCTGAAAATCTTCAATAACACCAGCCACTGTTAACTCTGTAAAGTGAGAAACTGTGATGACCTTTCCTATAGGATTTTTATTACCAAATAATTTTAAGGCAAAACTTTTTGTTATTACAACATTGTTGATGTTATTAAAAATGCCTTTAGGGTTACCAGAAATAAATTTTATTGATAACAATTTAAATAGTTCCTCATCTGAATTGATTGTTTTGCCATGAAATACATTATTGTTGTAAATAATGGTTTCTTCATTAGTTGTAAGTATTGATGCCGTTTCAAACTCAGGTATCTGATCTATTAAAATATCCTTGGCCTGTTCTGGAATTCTTGTATCATTATTAGAAGTTGTAATTCTATAAATATTATCAAGTTTTGGTATATGTTTATTGTAACTAAATTCAGAAATAAGATAACTGCTTAGTAGAATTACTATACTTAAGCTAATTGTAAAACTCCCAATGGTGATAAGTGAGAAAATTTTATTTCTGCTCAGATTCCTAAGGTAGATTTTAAATATATTCATAGTACAAATTATTAAATCACTCATACATTAAAGCCTTAACCGGATTACTTGTTGTGGCACCCTAACTTTGCCAGCTAACAGTTAATAATGCGATAACAAACGATCATATACCTGCAATGGCAAATATCCACTAGCTTAATTCTGTTTTGTAGGCTAGTATTGTATTGTTAAAATGCATTTGTTTGTCGTTAATTTACTGGGGTAGTCAACTTTATTAGTTAATTAGTATTTTATTATTATTGGAAATATTACTTGTTTTGATGTCCGATTCAATACGACCATCTTTAATGCGAATTATTCGTTTACCGTATTGGGCAAAATCTTCGTTATGAGTTACCTGAATAATGGTAATACCTTCGTTATTTAATTGTTGTAGTAATTCCATGATTTGTTTACCCTGATCGGAATGTAAATTACCAGTAGGTTCATCAGCCAATAATAATTGAGGTTTTGCAATAATAGCCCTGGCAATAGCAACCAGTTGTTGCTGTCCGCCCGATAGTTGTGAAGGAAATAAATCTTTTTTAGCCACCATATTGAAGCGGTCAAGAATATCTGCAACCATGGCTTTACGCTCTTTATTTTTAATACCCTTATAAATTAAAGGAGTCTCAATATTTTCGGCCACGGTCAATTCATCAATTAAATGAAAAGCCTGAAAAATAAAACCAACATAATTTCTATGAAATTCAACTTTCTTTTTTTTATTTAACTTTTGAATGGGGTCATTTAAGAAGCTATACATTCCTTCGTTAGCTTCATCCAGTAATCCAATAATGTTAAGCAAGGTTGATTTTCCTGCGCCACTTGGTCCCATAATAGAAACAAATTCTCCCTGTTTTATAGTTAAGGACACATCTTTTAAAATAAAATTGCGTTGAAATTTATTATTGTAATACTTGAAAATGTTATTTAATTGTATCATTATAATTTTTTGTTTAATTATTATAAAATGCCTCTAAAGAGGAAACTTGATGAAGTATGTACAAGCTTTTTTCTTTTGTACGTTCTAATGTCATTGTATTACCAGTTTTTAGTACAATGATTCGATTGTTATCGGCACTACTATTTGATATCTGCCACTCGTTAATTACAAAGGCTGCCAATAAGTTGAAACATCCAAAACCAATGGTCAGACTGATAATTACAGTAACTAAAAAAAAAGCTTGTTTCGACTCCGATTTCTTAGAATTTGTTTAATGCGTATCATGTGTTAGGATTTATAATAATTGTATAATTATTAATTTTAAAATAATAGCACTTTCTAAGTCATCCAAATAAGGGAAGGGAAAATTTTAACATATTAAATACTTCTATCTTCCAACTCCTTATTCATACCTCAATGCTTCCACGGGATTGCGTGTTGCTGCTTTCCAGCTTTGCCAGCTAATGGTTAATAATGCAATACTCAAAGCCAATAATCCAGAAACTGCAAAAATCCACCAGCTTAAATTTGTTTTAAAAGCAAAACTTTCGAGCCATTTATGAATTGAAATAAAAGCAATTGGAATAGCCAAAATAAAAGCAATGAAGATCCATTTTAAAAAGCTCATATTAAGCAGTAGTAATATCTCGCCTATTTTGGCTCCATTAACTTTTCGAATACCTATTTCTTTAGTTTTTTGCTCAACGTAAAATAAAGACATGGCAAATAAACCCATTGCTGAGATAATTATTGTAATTATTGTGAGATAGTTAATCATAGTCCCAATTTTTTCCTCCTGGTTATACCATTTGTCAATAGCTTCATCCATAAAAGTGATATCAATAGGAGTATTGTCTGTAAAATCGGCAAAAGCCTTATTAATTTTATTTACTGTACTAACAGTATTTTCGGATGAAATCTTAATTAGAATACTCCAGGCGTTATCATTCTGTCCTAGTAGTCTAAAATTTGCCGGGCCTATTTTTGTCTTTAAATTGCTAAAGTGAAAATCCTTTACAACTCCATATACTGGGACCTCTTTTGAATAAAATCTGGCACTTAATGGGATTTTGGGTAACTCCATTGTTTTAATTGCTGTTTCATTGAGCCACATAATACTATCAGAATAGGCAACTCCAGTAGGAATGACTTCTATTCCCATCATTTTAAAAAATGAAGTATCGACTTTAAAGGTTTGAAAACTTAGAGGTTTATTATTATACGTAAATGAATTATTGTTTCCACTGTCAAGCGGACTTCCAGCAACAAAGCAAACATGTATTACACCAGGGATTTTCTGTAATATTTGTTTAAAAGCATCTCTGTGATCTCCATCAATTGCGTTATTTTCAATAGAAAGAATATTTGTTTTATTAAAGCCTAAATTATAATTACGTAGAAATGAGGTTTGTTTTTGAATGAATAAAGAACAAATAATTAGAGAGATAATTATAATATACTGAAATCCAATTAGCACCTTTAAATAAATACCTTTACTCTTTCGTCTGAAAGTTCCTTTTAATATGCTTATTAAATTGAAGTTTGTAATACTTAATGCAGTAATTATTCCGCATATAACTGAAATAGATAAAATAAGAAATAAAGACTTTATAGTAAAAAATATGTTTATAGAATTTATCAGGTTTAATTTCGTGTTCAAAAAGATATTGAAAATAGGTTCTGCATAAAAACTTAATATTAGAGCGATGATATAGGCAAAAAAGGTTATAATAAAGGATTCTATTATGTACTGGCCCGCTAGTTTCCATCTTTTTAATCCCATTATTTTTTTTATAGCCATTTGTTTACATCGAATACTGGATTGTGCTATAGTTAAATTAATGTAGTTTAACATCGATAAAACTACAATTAGACCAACAATTGTACTTAATACCTTTAGTAGTATTTTACTGTTTTGTTTAGTTCCGGGAGACATACTTTTGCTAAAGTAAACACTAGTTAATGGTTCAAAAATGACTTCATTTGCATAGCCTTTTTGGTACAACCAACTTACTTTAGTAAAAAGTTTTAGAATTTCTTTATTTTTTAAAGTGATATCCATATGTGGTTTTTCCATAATATATAATCCAAATGAATTGTTATCATAATTGGATTCCATATTTTCCCAATTCCATTGTTCACCAAGTGATACAAAATTGACATAGGCATCAACTTTTCTAAAATGAGAAGGCTCAGAAGTATCTTCTATTATTCCTTCAAGTGTATAATTATAGTAGTCATTAATATTAATTTGTTGACCTATTTCAGGAAGTGTACCAAATAATTTTAGAGCATAAGATTTGGTTAAAACAATAGACATTTTTGTGTTAAGAACATTATTAACATTTCCTTTAATAAAGCGATAGGTAAATATCTTAAAGAAATCAGAATCAACCATTAAGTAATCAATTTTAAATTTCTTATCGGCGCTAAAAGATACATATTCATTTCCTTCATAAACTCTTGTAAAACATTCAATTTCTGGAAAATTATCTTTTAGAAGCGATCCAAATGGGGGAGCGAAACCAGAATAATCATCATCATAACTAACACGAAAAATTCGATCTTTATTTATATGAAAATGATCAACATTGTATTCTTTTTGTACGTATACTCCTGCCAGAATTACAATCATTAATGAAAAGGAAAATCCTAAAATTGAAATTATTCCATATATTTTGTTATTCATCAAATGTTTGAAGAACATTTTTAAATTGATTATAAACATTGTTTAAGTTTTAGGGTTAACTATGTTTTATGTTATTCATATCTCAATGCTTCCACGGGATTGCGTGTTGCTGCTTTCCAGCTTTGCCAGGTTACAGAAACGATGGCAATAGTTATGGCTAACGATCCAGCTAGTGCAAAAATCCACCAACTTAGAGTTGTTTTGTAAGCAAAGTTTTCGAGCCATTTATTCATAATAAAATAGGCAATAGGGGAGGCGATTATAAAGGCTATCATAACCCATTTTATAAAGTCTTTATTTAGTAGCATCAGTACTTCTGATATTTTAGCTCCATTCACTTTTCTGATTCCTATTTCTTTTGTTTTTTGTATAGATAAAAAGATGATTTGTCCCAGCAATCCTATTACAGTAAGCATAATTGCAATAAGAGAAAGTGTTATGACAGAATTTGCCAGTTGTTTTTCTTTTTTATACATATTATCAAAAACAACATCATAAAACTCAAAAGAAAATAGTTCATCAGGCACAACCTCATTCCATACTTGTTTTAGTTGACTTATTTGGTTTTGAGTATTGCCTTTTGATAACCTTAGGCTTAGCGTATTAATTTCAGAATCGTCAAAAAGTAAGCATACCGGCTTAACTAACTCGTGCATGGATGCGTAATTAAAATCCTTCACAACACCAATAACTTCATATCCTTCTTTAGGATTATTGTTGTAGCGTTTGTTTTTTAAATCTGACCATTCATATTTTTTTAAGGCAGCTTCATTCATAATACAAGCCTTATTTAAATCACCAGAGAAAAAAGGTCTTCCTTTAATTAGTGACATATCAAACGTTTTGATAAAGTTACTGTCTACCTTTATACAATTTAGCATGAATTCGTTTGCGCTAGCACTGCCCATTAATAGGTTTATTTCTCCAGGACTACCATTGCTATATGATGATGATTTTACAAAGCTTAGTGAATTTATCTGTTGTTGTAAGGCATCTTTTTGCTTAAAGTCTAAAGGAATAGCTATTTTAACTAAATTTTGTTTATTAAATCCCTGATCAGCAGAGTTCATGTATTTCAATTGTTTTAATATGGTTATTGCACCTATTAACAATATGATGGAAGCTACAAATTGCAGGGTAATTAAAGTCGATTTTATAGGAAGGGTAGTATTTTTCTCCTGTTTGTTCTTAATTCCCTTAATTACATTAATTTTTAGGGTTGTTTGAATAGGAACAATTATGGTTGCAAGTATGATGATTGTATTTAACAGGAGAAAACTAAACAATATAAATGAATTAAACAGCATAGAAGGGTCTATCACTGTACTGAATAAATTTGTGGCCAGATTAGCAAATATATAAACCAAAAGGAAAGAGATTAAAGTAACAGAAAGTAGTATAATTAAAGATTCGGACATGAAATAAAGAATCATTTGAAAATTACCGGCTCCATTGATCTTTTTAATACTTACTTCTTGTGTTTTAGTTTGCAGTATAGACAAAGTAAAATTAATATAATTTATAACTGATAATATCAGGATAATTAAAGCAATTATTGAGATAATACTTAAGTAAGAAGGATTTCCAGAACGAACTTCACTTCCTTCAATATCTTTTGTTAGATAAATATTATCCAGAGGTTGAATAGCAAAAGTTTTCACTCTTGTTTGATGATCTTTTATAACTGCATTAAAATTTTTAATAAAACTTTCAGGATTTGTGTTAGAGTTTAGAACTATATATTGAGGAATAGGATTGTAGCAATCTCCCTTATTACATACATATGACAATCTTAAGTCTTCGGTTTGTGCATTTATCAGATATTCTGCATTTAGACTGCTGTTTTCAGGAAAATCTTCAATTATAGCAGTAATTGTTAAATCAAACATATTATCCAGATTAACTATTTTTCCCAAAGGATTGTTATCTCCAAAAAGTTTGTTAGCAGTACTTTGAGTCAGGATAATTGACATACTTTCAGAGAACGGATTCTTTCTTAATTTGCTTATTACTGACTGATGAAATACATTGAAGTAATTATTTGTTGTTGATATGCCTGATTTTGTTTTTATGATATTGGAATCACTTTTTAATGACATTTCCCACTGAAATCGATCAACGGGAGCATTGCTTACTACATCCGGGAAAAGATTACTAATATCATCGGCTAAATTAAAATCAAGTCCGCAATTGGAATTGTCTGCATCGTACAAACGATAGATATTTTTATGATTAGAATAACAGTGATCAATAGTAAGTTCATGATAAATATATATTGCAGATAATAAAAAAACTGTAATTCCAATTGTTAATCCACTAATAGTAAATAATGTATAGGTTGCATTCTTTTTTAAATTTCGGAATGCATGAACGATATTGTACATAAATATTTTCATAATTTCTGATTTAGATTCAATGGATAATTAAAACCTCTTCTAGCTCTCCAAATGGGAGAATACTGATTTATTACTTGATTTTTCACAAAGGGTATTTTGTTACAGTATGGCCTTACTCATATCTCAAAGCCTCTACTGGATTACGAGTAGCAGCTTTCCAGCTTTGCCATGTGATAGTAACCATAGCAATAAACAGGGAGATCAATCCGGATACGGCAAATATCCACCAACTCATTTCTGTTTTGTAGGCAAAGTCTTGTAGCCAGTTATTTAATACAAACCATGCAAAGGGAGTTGCAATAATAAAGGCAATCGCAATCCACTTTATAAAATCTTTGTTGATAAGAAAAACAACTTCAGCTGTTTGGGCACCATTTACTTTACGGATACCGATTTCTTTAACGCGGTCGCGAGATATAAATACAACTAATCCTAATACTCCTGTTATAGCTAACAGCATACACCATAACGAAACAAATTCAATAAAACGGGCTGTGTTTTTTTCTTTGGCATATAGTTCATTTAAAGAGTCATCTAAAAATTGAACCTCAAAATTATTTTCAGGATCAAATTCTTTTGCTTTGGCAGTAATACGATGGAACAGTTGAGTGTAATTAGTTGCTTTTACTCTAAGTAATAATTCTTCTTTTCGGGTGTCGGTGCGCCAAAAGAGCATGGGCAGAATGTCTTCTTTTAATGAAGAAAAGTGAAAATTTTTAGCTATACCTACAATGGGTCCTTCAAAGTCAAAGCCAGGATAATTTTTCTCCAGAGGATTAGTCCATCCAAATTCATTAATCGCTTTTCGGTTTAAGATAAAGCTATTAATATCAGCTTTAGAGTTTCTTTTAAATGCTCGTCCCTCATCCATCTCTATGTTAAAGAAACTGATAAAGCGGTCGTCAACAGGCCATGCTTTTAATTGCACGTATTGTCCATCTATTTCTCGTCCCCATCCCATAACCACCTTTCCTGGAATAAACTGTGTATAGGTATAATCAACTATTGCAGTATCTTTTAAAAGTTCCTGAGCGAATGCCTCGGCATGATTTTCTATACTTTTGGTAGTATGAAGAAAAACAACATTTTCTTTGTTGATACCCAGATCGAAGTTATTCCAGAAGTTTAATTGCTTTTCAATCATTAGAGATGATGATAGTAATGCAATGGTAAATACAAACTGTAGTGTTACTAATATATTACGAATTAATTTGCCTTTTCCTTTAAAATATCCGGTTCCTTTAATTGCTTGAGCAAGGGGAGGCGACGAAATATAACGTGCCGGATAGATTCCAGAAATAATTCCGAATACAATGGCAAATGCAATAAAGATGAATAAGAAATAATATCTCCCATTTATGGCCAGTCCCTCAATATTAAATAAGGATTCGATACCAGAATAAACCTCATAATAGATCGCAAGAGAAATAGTTAGCGCTAAAAGTGAGATAGTTATGGCTTCTGCAATAATTTGCAGCATAGATGAAAATCGGTTACTACCCAATACTTGGGTAACAGATAGCGCTTTAGAACGAAGTGGTGCCTGAGAAGTCGAAAAGTTGATAAAATTTACCATACCCATAACAGCTAATACTATAGCTAATATTATCAGTACTTTTAGTATAATAGGATTTACCGTTTTTACAGAGGTATTGCTTACGTCAAAATGAATCTCACTGTAAGGTTTCACATAGAAAATATCTTCATCTCCATATTTAGATTTAAAATATTCAAAGGTTTCTACTAAATCATGAATAGACTCAATTTTTCTTGCTATATCGTAACTGTTTACATGATCTTTTAATTGTAATACAATTTGATAAGACCATTCGCTATATCTGTCATCCATTGACAAATTTTGTTGTGTATATGTAGCATAAGAAGTGATACAGTCGGTTGAAAAGGAACTTGTTTTAGGGAAATCTTCCATAATACCAGTAATGGTAAATTTTTCTCCATAAATATTTATAGTTTCACCAATGGCAGTTTTGTCGTTAAAAAGCTTAGATGCCAGTGTTTGGGAAATAACGGCTGTATATGGATTTTTAAGGACCTTATCTTTTTCTCCTTGTAATAAATTGAAACTAAAAACATCAAAGAAATCAGCAGAGCCCATCATTCTCTTTGCATCAAAAAAGGTTTTTGTAACTTGTAATTGGGGTGTAGTAACTCTTGTATCACCATAAAACTTTAATACAAGTGATTTTTCTACTTCAGGCAGATTTTTATCAATGACCTCTTTTAAAACCTCAGGTAAGTTATAATCGTACATCCTTGTCTTTAAAACATAGATGTTGTTTTTGTTTTCATGAAACTGATCAAAGCTTTTTTCATAGCTTACATAAAGACTTAATATAATAATACCTAAAAATGATATAACCAGACTTAATAATGTTAATATTGAAGAGGTTTTATACTTTAAAATCGACTTGAATAAACGTTTTATAAACATGATGAGTTGTTTAATTAATGATGTTTAGATTTAGTTTTAGAAGTTCACCTTTCTCTTTGTTTCCTTCTCCTTGTCCTTTTTTTCCTTATCCTATACAAGTACTTCGCCCAACTGCTTTTTAACTTCTTCGGTTAATACTGCACCGTCAAATAAATTAACCACTCTATGCGCAAATTCTGAATCATGTAAAGAGTGTGTAACCATTACAATAGTGGTTCCTTCTTTATTTAATTCTGTAAGGAGATTCATTACTTCAAGTCCGTTTTTAGAATCCAGATTACCAGTAGGCTCATCGGCTAAAATCAGCTTAGGATTGGCAACAACAGCTCTTGCAATGGCAACACGTTGTTGCTGACCTCCGGATAATTGTTGAGGAAAGTGTTTGCGACGGTGACTGATTTTCATTCGTTCCAGTACTTTTTCTACCATCTCCTTACGTTCCTTCGCTTTATATTTTAAATAGATAAGAGGTAGTTCAACATTTTCGTACACGTTTAGCTCATCAATAAGGTTAAAGCTTTGAAATACAAACCCAATGTTCCCTTTTCTAAGCTGGGTTCTGTTTTTTTCCTTCAAATGACCAACTTCTTTTCCATCGAAATAATAATTGCCACCTGAAGGATTATCTAACAATCCAACGATATTCAGTAAAGTTGACTTACCACATCCCGAAGGACCCATAATAGCTACAAATTCACCTTTTTCAATACGAAGATTTACATTGTTTAAAGCACTGGTTTCTATCTCTTCAGTGCGAAAGATTTTTGTTAAGTTTTCTGTTTTGATCATAGCAACAGTTTTGAAGAAGGGAAAAAGGATAAGGGAACATGTAATTCCCGAACCATCCAAAAAATTCACCTTCTGGGATTAAAAATTGTCTTTTCTAATTTTAATTATTTTAAATAACTGACTTGATATTTTTATTATTTTTTTATTTAGGATGTTATAATCATTTTCTGATAAATACGATAAGCGTTTTCCAATTAATAATTGAGTTCTTACTTCACCGGCAGAACCTTTAGCAATGAAGAGGAATTGAATAAACTCTTTGTTATATTGCCTTTCAAAGCCTTCGGCAATATTTGAAGGAATAGAAACAGAAGCTCTACAAATTTGGTCACGAAATGAAAAGTCTTTACAGTTATTTAGTGTCTTATAAATTGTAGTACTAAATTCTACTGCATTTTGCCATACATTTAAATCTTCAAATCTTTCAATTTTACTCATAGTATTTTAAGTTTAGACTTTAAAAATACACTTTTGCGTTAATCTAATTCTTTGCTGCTTGTTCCTTTTTCCTTTCTTCAATGTTTTATTTTAAAACAATCTTCTCATTATCTCCAAAAACATCATAGCTTGAGGTGATGACTTTTTCGCCGGGCACTAAACCTTCTAAAACTTCATAATATTGTGGATTTTGTTTTCCTATTTTAATAAAGCGTTTGGTAGCTTCAGTTTCATCATCATTTAGTACATATATCCATTGACCGCCAGTTGTCTGAAAAAAGCTTCCTCTGTTAATTAGTATGGCTTTGTTTGATTCGCCTAACTTAAGTTTGATATGGTAGCTCTGCCCAGTTCTGATGTTTTCTGGTTTGTGGCCATCAAAAACCAGATCAATATCAAATTTTCCGTTGCGAACTTCCGGATACACCTTCTTAATATGAAGCTGATATACATCCTGATTTCTTTCAAAGGTACCGGTTAGTTCCCTTTCAACTCTGTCGATGTAGTGCTCATCAATAGAAGAATTGACTTTGTAATTGGTTAGCACATTGATCATTCCTATTCGGGTTCCTTGTCCAATAGATTGACCAAGTTCAGCATCAAGCATTCCTAACTGCCCGTCAACAGGAGCCTTTACATTCAGGTGATCCAAGCGATCATAAACAAGAGTTAAGTTTTTGCGCATTTTTTCCAAATCCTGTTCTAAGGTTTTCATCGAAGTCAGGCGCATTAATGAATCATTTTTTGCTTTCAGATAGTTTATTTCCATTAGTTTTTGCTGGTATTCATAATCCTCTTGAGCTCGGAGATATTCCTCCTTGGCAATTAATCCATCTTTATAAAAACCTTTGTATTGTTCATAGGTTCTATTAGCACGTTTTAACTGAAATTCATTATCCAATAAATTGCGTTTCGATGAAACTAATTCCGATTCAAAACTGATTTGAGTACTACGTAAATAGTTTTCTTTTTCGGCTAAAGCTGCTTCGCTGTTTAATATGGTTTGATAGAGTTGATTATTCTCAAGTTTGAGTATGATGTCTCCTTTTTTTACCATTGCGCCTTCTTCTATATATCTTTCAACAACGCGACCGCTTTCTATGGCATCAAGGAATATCGTAGAAATAGGTTCAACCTTTCCTGTAACAGTTATAAAATCGTTGAACTGACTATGTTTTACTTCGTTTATGGTTACTTTTTCCTTGTCAATTCTATATACCGAAAGATTGGATGCAAATAACATATTGAAAAGTAAAAAAAACATTATGATAGCACCAATAGCCCAATATATATGTTTGCGTTTTATACCTTTCTTATGTTCTATTACTCTATCCATAAGTTATGTTATTACTATGTTTGTTAATTACTTATTTAATGCGTTGATGAATCACACCAACTTTAAAATGTTTATTCTGAGAACTTATATTACCGATTTTGTGCCAAAATACATTACATTATGATTGTCAGTTATATAGCTTAATTGAAGAAAGTGGAGATGTAAAAAAAGTTTACATTAAATTGTATAAAATTTTTACACATCCTTTTTTTGTTTATTCCATTATTTTACATTTGAGAAAATCCTAGTTCTATGAATAAAAGAGGAAATATCTTAATTGTTGATGATAATAAAAGCATTTTGAGTGCGCTTGAAATACTTTTAATGAAGCATTATAAAATTACATGTTTGTCAAATCCTAATCTAATTACTTCGGTTTTCAATGAAAACGATTTTCAACTCGTGTTGTTGGATATGAATTTTAAAGCCGGATTAAATACAGGTAATGAAGGTTTGTATTGGCTTAATTATATAAAAGAACATCACCCAGAGACTTCTGTTGTTATGATAACAGCCTATGGTGATGTAGAACTTGCTGTTAATGCACTTAAAAAAGGCGCGACAGATTTTATATTAAAACCCTGGGATAATGCCAAGTTGTTAGCTACCATCGAATCTGCGATGCAATTAACTATTTCAAAGCAGGAAGTGAACTCATTAAAACTTAAGGAAAAAGAATTAAAGAAGGCATTTAATAAGGAAGAAAAGCTCATTATTGGTAATTCTCCGCAAATTTTGAATGTGCTAAATATGGTTCGTAAGGTGGCCAAAACCGATACTAACGTTTTAATTACCGGAGAGAATGGGACAGGAAAAGAGTTGATTGCCAGAGAAATTCATCGCTTATCGAAACGACACCAGGAAATGATGGTGAGTGTAGATATGGGTGCCATTACTGAAACTTTATTCGAAAGTGAGTTGTTTGGTCATGCCAAAGGCGCTTTTACCGATGCTAAAGAAGAACGTATCGGTAAATTTGAAGTGGCCAATAAAGGTACTTTGTTTTTAGATGAAATAGGAAACCTCTCGTTCCCATTACAGGCAAAGCTTTTAGTGGCTTTGCAGAGCCGAGAAATTACGCGCATTGGAAGTAATAAACCGATTCCTATAAATATAAGGTTGGTAAGCGCTACAAATAAAAATCTGGAACAGATGGTTGCAGAAAGCTTGTTTCGTGAAGATTTATTATACCGTATTAATACTATTCAGATTGAAATACCTCCGTTAAGAGATCGAGGAGAAGATATATTGGTATTGGCTGATTTCTTTTTAAAAAAGTATAGTCATAAATATGATAAAGCAAATTTAAAGATTAACCATAAAGCACAAGAAAAATTGCTCGATTATCATTGGCCTGGTAATATCAGAGAATTGGAGCATAGTATAGAAAAAGCTGTTATTTTGAGCGACAGTAATGTTTTAAAGCCGGATGATTTTTTCTTACGGCCTAATGGACGCAATAATTCTGACCTTAAATCACTGAAGCTTGAAGATATGGAAAGGAATTTAATTAATCAGGCTTTGGATAAAAATCCAGGTAATGTAAGTGCTGCTGCTGATGAGCTTGGAATTACTAGACAAACCTTGTATAATAAAATGAAGAAGTTCGGGATAAAATAGTTCTCAGTCCACAGTTCTCAGTCACTTGTATACTGTAAACCTTTAACCCTAATAATAGAATTAATTATGATTAAAAGATATCAACTAAAAATGGTACTTCGCCTGATTCTTCTTGTTCTTATGAGTGGGCTGTGTGTGTGGAGTATTTCCCATTTTCATCCTGTATTAACTATTGTATTGGTTGTGATTACAATTATATTGTTTTTAAATATAATTTTCTTTCAGAATAAGATTCATGAACACATCAATTATTTTTTTGAAGCCATTTTAAATGATGATTTTAGTCTGAATACCAATAGTAAAAATCAAGATCCAATATTAAGTCGTTTAAATATCAACATGGGGCGGATTAATGAAAAGATTAAAAAATCTATTGTAGAAAATCAGCAGCGAGATCAATACTTTCATGCACTTATTGAGCATATAAATATTGGAGTTTTAAGCTATGATGAAAAAGGGTTTGTGGTGCATGCAAATAGTAGTGTGAAAGAATTGTTAGGTTTATCGCAGTTTACACATATGAAACAACTGGATAAATTTAACGCTACAATTGCGAATCAAATACAGCAAATGAAATCTCAAGAGCAATTCATGTTTCAGGTTCCGGGAGTGGAACACAAACAAACATTGCTAATAAAATCAATGCCTTTTTTCAGTAAACATCAGCAATTAATGCTATTAACCATTCAGGATATTGATCAGCAGTTAGATGAAAAAGAACTGGATTCGTGGTTAAAATTAATCCGAGTGTTAACTCATGAAATAATGAATGGAATTGCACCAATTACATCGTTATCCCAGAGTTTATCTGACTTTTTTACCAATGAAGGAAAGCCGGTTAGTAAAGAAGATTTAGATGAGGATATGATCGAAGCAACAATCCGGGGACTTTCAGTTATTAATGATCAAGGAGAAGGATTGATTCGTTTTGTAGATTTATATAGAAAACTAACTCGCTTACCTAAACCCAATAAACATGCGTTTAAAATAAAACCTTTTCTTGAGAATAATATCATTTTAAGTAGGGCCGGTTCATATGGTGAAAATGTTGAAATCCATTTGCAAATTAAGGATGACGAGATGATGATTGATGCAGACGAAAAGTTATTGGCTCAGGTTGTTATCAATATTATTAAAAATGGTTTTGAAGCATTACAAGGTGAGCCAAATCCACAAATTATAATCGAAAGTAAAGTAAACACAAAAGGTCAGACTGAAATTTCTATTCAAAATAATGGACCGGAAATTCCGGAGAATGTTATGAATGAGATTTTTGTTCCTTTTTTTACAACAAAGGAAGATGGAAGTGGAATCGGTTTAAGTATTTCGAAACAAATTATGCGTTTACATGGCGGAACATTAAAGGTCCATTCTGTTCCTGAAAAAACATCATTTATCTTGATTTTAAATTAGAACAAAACAGAGCATCTGAAGAATCATATGCTCTGTTAACAAAGAAACTATGTATAATGTATGGCTAATTGTCAGTTATTTTAAATCGGACAAGTCTTAAGGGGTTTTCATTTGTATTTTTAAGTTTTTGTAAGGCGTAAATATATCCATCATGAAAAACCATTTTCGAAGGATTGATATTTAGTTCATAATCATCGCACTGAAAGCTACTTTGACAAACAAACTTTCCATCGTTTTCATAAATCCATACATTGAATTTATTCATTCCGTCTTCTTTCGGAATTTCAAAAAAGAGAAGGTTATCGTCGGAATCTTTTATAATATGAGAGAATACAGGAATGGGAATGGGATCTTTTATTTTCGATAGATCATCTTTCATTAAGCTAATCACTGTTTCTTTCATTTTTTCACTTTCCTCTTCAGATACCCATGTGGCTACACCTGCATTTTTATATTTTTCAATAGCTTTTTGTTGAATTTCTTTTTGTTCTTCAACTGAAACATAGTTCGTAGCCCAGGTAATTTTATCTTTATTCAATAATTTACCTTCTATACTATAGGTTAATATCTCTCCTGTGGTTGGTATAGCAATAATGATTTGATTATTAACGCATGCTATTTTAGGAGGAATAGTCATACCTATGTTTTTGGTAAAAGGCATGGTGTTAATACTAATGGAACCTCCTTTTTTAAACATGTATGAATAATTAAACAGATCACAGTGATTGTTATTTTCGCACCTGTCTGTGAAATTTTCCCAAATTACTTTTTGTTCATTGGTGTTATAATCTACTATAGCTACAAAGTCTCTGAATTTTGTCTTCCATATAACCCAACCTACTACTGCAATTTCATGATCTGATACAGGAATCATATCCCGCGTCATATAATCTAAAATGAGCTTCTTTTTATAATGACCATCAAAGTCCATGCATTGCATGATGCCCATATTATCTAAACCAGTGTAAAAGTTGTTATTAATAACCCCAACAATGTTATTGGCTTTTTTAAATCTTTTCCCAGAACTGTTGGTAATACCAAATTCTTCAACAAAATTACCGTTAGCATCAAACTTGCTATAAAAATTACGATAAGCATGATTTACAATCAGTGAACCATTGGGCATCATAATTATGGATTTACGTTCCCCCATAGGTTTGTTATAAATTGTATCATAGTAGGTTTTAAATATCTCATTCCAATCATTGTTTTTAGCATATTCAGTATCTGGAACAAGCTTAATAATGCCTTTTATATATATATCCACTAAGGATTGACCATGAGTGAACTGTGTCGTAAAAAAAAGGATGACCGCATATATAATTGGTTTCATATTATTCGATTGATTTTAATTAATAAGTCATTTTAAATTAAACTCAGTTGTTTGCCCATCAGCATCTGAAATAGTAATCATAATTCCTTGCTGACCAATTGATTTATTAGCATCAAAAATTTCATCATAACTATTCATATACAAATTTTCTTTATAGCCGGCATTTGTATTATTAAAATAGAAATAGGCAAAAGCAATGATTGATGCTGCAGAAATGGTATAAACCAATTTCTTATATTTTGATTTTAAAGATCTTTTAGGTGCTTTCGGATACTTGAATTCTGGAATTATTATTTCATGAGAATGGATTTTATTGAATGAATGGACGAATTCATCACATAGCTTTTTATGGTTTAGATATTTTTGTTTACAATCAATACATGATGCAATGTGAAATTCGATGTATTTTGTTTCTTCAATTGTTGTTTCCTGATCAATATATCTTTGAATAACTTCTTCCTCAATACATTTCATACTTCATCTTTTTTAGTATCCCATTTAACTTTTTCAGCGTTCGGGATAATGTTTTGCCAATTGAGCTATATTTAATTCCGGTAACCTCAGCCATCTCTTTATAACTTAATCCCTCACTATATAATATAGCCAGTTCTTTTTCTGAATGAGATAGGTTTGATAGAGCTTTTTGAATTACCTGTTCCTGAAAATTTCGTTCAGCAAGGTTTTCGTCCAACATAGATTTGTTGTGTTCATGATCTTCAATCAGTACCTTTTTTCGTGTCACTTTATTCAGATCCAAACATTTGTTTAAAGTTGCACGATATAACCAGCTTGAGGGATATTCTATTTTATACCCCCTCTTTGTTTTTTGATAGTAATACATAAAAACCTCCTGTACTATATCACTAGCTTCATCATGATTTAATAACATCTTAATGGCAACCCGATATAGTTTAGGGTAGTTTTGTTTGTATATGAGATCAAAATTTTTCAACATTCAGTCTTTGTTTTATTAGTCTGGTTATTTAGGTGTTTTGTGACAAGTATTTTAATATAAAAAAAGAAAACGTTATTTACATTCTAAAAATTAAGTTGTATAATTTTTATTAAAGGTACTGGATTTAGTAAGTAAGGTGTTGAGGATGGAAGTTTTTGAATATGTTAATGTGTATTATTAGAAAGTAAACATTAGTTCAATAAAATACTATTGATAACAGCAAATTGGACATACTTAGGTTCTAGTTGTTTGCGGAGATGGTTTTTAGACTGACTTAAGTGTTTTTCTCCAACTTTAATAGTTATTCCTAATTTTTCTTCTACGCTATTACCTTCTTTTGTTGTAAATTCTAATTGATATAGAAACTGCAATTCCTCGATTACAAATTCATCAGATAAATATACGTTGTGATGAGTCTTTATACTTTTTAGGTTCTATTACGTAGCATCACAAATAAAAGACTCTCAATAGATTTTGAAGTGTCAATTTTTTCTTTTTGAGTTTATATATTTTCATGCAGTCCTGTACTAGATCTTATCTTAGTTTTGCGTCTTTAATAAATAGACTGCAATACCCAATTAATCGAAGGTATGTTTCTCGATAAAATGAGCAGAAAGCATTAGGGTCTCCACTTTTTAATTTATTTCTAAGTTCAAAATCACACATGTAAATAGCGTGTTAAAAAAAAATGTCAAATATTGAGAATTGGAGGAAAGGAAAGAGTTTATTGCAGAGACTCTAATCCTTTTTCTATGCATTATAGGACGCATTAACTTTCAACAGAGAATCAACGCAGGCTAATTGAAGCGGCAAGTGTGCCTTAGCTTTTGATTCTTCATATATCAGCAAATCTGGCAAATACATTCCCGGCCATGGTTATTTTTAGTACGGATGTGCATATCGCGCCAAGTGAGGACTTGAAATAGGTGGTTTGGCGGCCATTGGCATTGAGAACCATATTGCATTTCATTTAAAGGCCGTTCAAACTTTGGCGAAAAAAGAACAGTCTCTTGCGGATTGCTAAAATATCGCATTGGTTAAAGTAGCCTGCTGACAAACGCAAATCTGTTTCAATGGCAGATGTTAAAATGATCAACCACAATGCTTTACTAATGAATTTTTTTTGACAAGTTTGGGATTAATCCACATTCGCCTAAACATAGGAAAAAGGTAAGAGTGTTGTTGTACTATGGCACTATTGCGGCTTAAAAAATTAACGAAGTATTGGTATATGAATGTAATATTTTAACTAATAATTGTAGTGTTTGAATCATTTATTGGTGGTATATGACGGATTTTTAACCAGTGTTTTTTGTCAATAATACTTAATTTGCAGGGGTTAAGTTAAATTAATAATCTACATAGAAAGTAGTTTTCTGTGTATAATAAATCTAATATGATTCATCGTTTATTTTTTGTTTTAGTAGCAATTTTTGTGATAAATGTTTCAGCCATTGCTCAAGGATTTGGAGAAAAGCACTTGATTAACAAACAATGGTTTTTTCATTTGGGAGACGTTAAGTATGGTGGGAGAGAGACAATGGACTGTAGCGAGTGGAGTACAGTTGATGTTCCACATGATTGGAGTGTGAAGCAAAATGCAAGTCCGGAGTTAGCAAGTTGTACAGGTTTCTTGCCTGGAGGAATTGCATGGTATCGAAAAAATATAACAATTCCTGAAGTTAAAAAAGACGAACAAGTTTATGTGTATTTTGAGGGTGTTTATAATAACAGTGAAGTTTTTATTAATGGTAAATGGTTAGGAAAGCGCCCTAATGGTTATATTTCTTTTATGTACGAATTGACTCCCTATATTAAATGGGGCGAGGAGAATTCAATAGCAGTAAGGGTAGATCATAGTCAGGATGCAGATTCACGCTGGTATACCGGTTCTGGAATATATAGAGATGTATACTTGGTTTATGCAAATCCAATCCATATTAATCAGTGGGGAGTAACCTATCAAACTAAAGTAAAAGGCAATCAGGCAATAATTGAAACTTCTACAACAATTAATAATTCGCTCAAATCTTCCTCATTAAAAGTAGTACAAGAATTATTTGATTCAGAAGGTAATCTAGTAACAAGTAGTTCAAGGAGTGGAGTTGTTGAGACGCACACAACCACTGAAATCTCACAGTCGGTTCAGTTAAAGTCACCAAAACTTTGGAGTGTAAAAACGCCCTATTTATATACTTTAAAAACAAAAATTTTAAAAGGTTCTAAAGTTATTGATCAAAGTGAAACTAAAGTTGGAATCAGAACAATTGATTTTGATGCGGATAAGGGATTTTTATTGAATGGAGTTAATATGAAGCTTAAAGGAGTATGTTTACATCATGATGCCGGAGTTTTAGGTGCTGCGGTGTATAAATCCGTTTGGAGGTCTCGTTTACAGCAATTAAAAAGTTTAGGATGTAATGCTATAAGAACTAGTCATAATCCTCAAGCACCTCATTTGTATGAATTATGTGATGAGCTTGGGTTTTTAGTGATGGATGAGGCTTTTGATGAGTGGGAATATCCAAAGAATAAGTGGATTGAAGGTTGGAATCGCGGTACTCCTGGTCATCAGGGAACCTCACAGTATTTTAGAGAGTGGAGTGAAAAGGATTTAAAAGATCAGGTATTGAGAGATAGAAATCATCCTTCTATTATTATGTGGAGTATTGGTAATGAAGTGGATTATCCTAATGATCCATATACACATCCAATTTTAGAAGATGAGGGTATTGGTCAGCAGCACATACGTAAGTATTTAAAAGATCATCCTAATGCAAAGCGTTTGGGTGAAATCGCCAAAGAATTAGTTGCTGTAGTTAAGGAAGTTGATACATCAAGACCTGTTACTGCTGCACTTGCAGGAGCAGTAATGTCAAACTTTACAGAATATCCTTTCGTTTTAGATGTTGTAGGATACAACTATACTGAATATAAGTACGATATGGATCACGAAAAGTATCCGGAAAGAATATTGTATGGAAGTGAGAATAGGCATGATTTGCCAGTCTGGCATGCAGTAAGGGATAAGGAATTTATTTTTGGCCAGTTTTTGTGGACTGGTTTTGATTACCTTGGTGAGTCTGGATCTTGGCCATCCAGAGGTTTTACAACGGGCTTAATTGATCTTGCAGGGAATATAAAGCCAAGAGGGTATTTTCGTCAGTCACTTTGGTTGGATCGTCCGATGGTATACGTGGGAACATATAAACCACATGGCGATTATTTATCAATGGATGCACCAAAAGTATGGAATTATTCTGCTAATGAAAAAGTACGGGTAGTATGTTATACGAATTGTGAAGAGGCTGAATTGTATTTAAACGGAAAAATTATAGGAGCCCGAAAGGCTTATGATGATGAAAAGGGAATTATTTACTGGGATGTTGATTATAAGCAAGGTGAATTAAGGGTTGTGGCTTATAATAACAATAAGGAAGTTGTTTCAGACTCAATTATTACAAATACATATCCAGTAAAGCTATCAGCTGTGGTTATAGAAGCAACTGACGATGATGTGAGACAAGTTATCGTAAAAGTTATGGACAAGGATGGTAATCAGGTTGTAATGGCTGATAATGAATTGACCTGTATTGTTAATGGAGGTGTTTTGTTAGGAATGGAAAATGCATCCAACGATGTTTCATTGAATTATCAGGATAATAAGCAAAGGTGTATTAATGGGCAACTGCTTATATTTTTAAAAAGGAAAGATAATAATAAAGAAATGTCGGTTAAAATTACAAGTCCATTGTTAGAAGGAATTAACGTGAAGCTTTAAAGGAGAAAAAAGATTATAAGAAGTCAAAGCAAATAAGGAATCATGTAATGTGTTTCTTTATTTGCTTAAGCGTTAATATTTTGTTCAATGGTTTGATTCAATTGATCCATATTAAAAGGTTTTTTAAAGTAATTGGATATTAAACCAGAGTTTAATGCAGCATCAATTTCATCATTAATTTCATATCCTGAAATAATAAAATAGCTCTTGTTTTTGAATTGTTGTTTTGCTTGCTTAATAAATTCAATTCCACTCATTTCTGGCATTTTCATATCACTGAAAATTAGTTGTATTTCTGGATGTTTTTGCATTAATTCTAAAGCTTTAATGCCTGATTCAGCTGTGATTACGTTGTAGTTATTGCTAAATAATTTGTCAAATAACATTAAGTTAATAGACTCGTCATCAACGTATAGTAAAGTATTGTTTTCGTCTGCCATTGTTTATTTCATTATAGGAAATACAACATTAATTTCAGTCCATTCGTTTTCTTTGGAGTTAATTGTTATTGCCCCCTGGTGTTCTTTAATAATATTGTATGTTATTGATAATCCTAAACCAGTGCCTTTTCCCGGTTCTTTTGTTGTAAAGAATGGATCAAAAACATTGTTTATAATATTTTTAGGAATACCAATGCCTGTATCTACAATTTTAATAAATATATTTTTATCATCAAACCATGATGCAATACATATTGTACCCTCAGATGTTTGAATTGCCTGAATAGAGTTGTATATAATATTTAAAACTGCCTGATGTAATTTTCCTTCGTTTCCATTTATGTTAGGTAGTTTTTCTTTCAAATCCTTTTTTATGGAAACTTTATTAGATATTTGTGATTTTAAAATTGATAAACAATTGTTTATTATTTTGTTAATGTCACAACTAACTATGTTGTTTTCATTACTTCTGCTGTAATGATTTAAACTAGTAACGATGTCGGCTGTTCTTCTGACACCTTCTTTAATAGCTTTAAGGTAAGATTCAATCTCACCATTACTACATTCTGGTTTTTCCTCAAAATAGTTTTCGAGTGCAATACTTCCTCCGTGAATAAAGTTAAGAGGATTGTTAATTTCATGAGCAATACCTGCCGATAGAAGACCCAGAGAGGCCATTTTCTCCGATTGTATTAATTGCTCCTGGGTGGAATGAAGGTTTTTAAGTGTTTTTTCTAAATTAATTTTTTGATTTTCGAGCTGATTGTTTATTTCCTTTAATTCCTCGTTGCTTTTATCGAGTTGGGCAGTTCTTTGAAGGACTATTTTTTCAAGATTTTCTTTATGTAAAATTAATTCATTTTTAATTGCATTTCTTTCTGTAATGTCAATAAATGCATTCAATCTTAAATATTCATCCTTTAATTTAAATCGTAAACAAGAATAAAGAAAGTCTTTTTGTTCAAGGTCTTGTATGTTAAGCGTAATTTCTAAGTTATCAACTTTTCCTTTAGTTTTCAATTCTTTTTCAACGAATTTAAAGTTGTTTTCTTTAGGGATTACGTTTAATTCAAATGGGTCTTTCCCAATTGTTTCTTCTTTGGTTAATTTAAATAATTTGCAAAAAGCATTATTAACAACAATATGTTTCATTTTATCGTCAATAACAGAAATTGGGTAAGGGGCAGATTCAAGCAATAATCTAAACAGATGTTCGCTTTCCTTAAGGGCATTTTCTGTTTCTTTAAGTTCTGTGGTATCAATTAATACACCCATAATCGCAGGGTTATTTTCATATGTCATTCTTGTACCTAAAACTCTTAAATTAATGATTTTTCCATCTTTCCTTACTCCTTTGAATTCATATTTTATAGCATTTTCTTCACCGGTAATTCTTTTTGCTATGTTTTGTTTAACAAATTCTTTATCATCTTCATGAACCATTCTTTCAGGTGAGATCTTTCCTAATATTTCTTCTGGCTCATAACCAAATATTTTACAAAATTGATGGTTGGCGTACTTAAAGCTATTGCCTTGAATAATATATACACCAACCAGTGAGTTTTCTACAAGGCTGCGGTATTTCTCTTCACTTTCTTTTAGCTTTTGTTCAATCTTGTTTTGTTCTGAAACATCAATTAATGTACCTGTAATAGCTGTTCTGCCTTTATATGTAATGCGATTGCCAATGACTTTTACTGTTTTTATGCTTCCATCTTTTATAATCTTTCTAAATGTATAATCGATAAATGGTAACTCACCAGAAAACCTTTTGTTAATGTTGTTCTTTACTAATTCTCTGTCTTCGGGTATAACCAAATCGATAGGAATTATTTTGTCTATAACTTCCTCGGGAGAGTATCCTGATATATTGCACCATCCTTTATTTACAAATTTAAATCGATTGTCTTGAATGATATAGAAACCAATTAATGGGTTGTCAATCAGGTTTTTCAATACGGTACTGCTTTCCAGATAATAATCTTCTAGATTTGAAGACTTATTTATCTTTAGGCATGTTAAATATTTTAAAAGTTTATGAATGGACTTCATCTAAAGGCGCTTGATATATAGTAATACTAATATACAGATATATGATTTAAATTAATAACTTAAATAGAATATTAATCAAATTATATTATTCCAATTAAGCCTTTCTACTTTGCAAGTGTAATAAGTGTCTCAAGGAAAAAAGGTGATGCTAATTTTAGAAAGTTCCCATTAAAGCGTACTTATCTGCATTACAGAAAACCTGACTGTAAAAAGAAAAACTGGATTCTGTGTTAATTATTGGAGGTGGCGTTATTGGGATGGAGATTGCAAGTTTCTTCAAAAGTTACAAAGGAGGAAAGTAATGTAGTCACATTAAAAAAAGACGGAAAAGAAAATGTGGTTTCAGGAGACAAGATATTAATGAGTGTCGGACGTAAGCCAGTTACCACCGGATTTGGATTGGAAAATTTAAGTGTGGAGTTGTTCTGAGGTGATATTAAGGTTGATGATAAGGTGAAAACCAACGTACCTAATGTTTTTGCAGCTGGCGATGTTACAGGTTTTTCATTGTTTGCACATACGGTTGGTCGTGAAGGTGAAGTGGTTGTAAATAATCTTTGTGGCAGAGAAGAACGAATGAAATATTATGACGTTCCGGGTGTGGTTTATACAAATCCTGAAATAGCAGGAGTAGGACTAACTGAAGAAGTGGTGAAAGAAAAAGGAATAGCATATAAAATAGCTAAACTACCAATGGTTAATGTCAGTAGATGTATTGCCGAAAATGAGGGAGGGTCTGGCTTGTACAAAGTATTTGTGGGAGTTAAATACGGAGAAGATTCGGTGTTTATATATTTGTAAAGCCTTTGAGTGAAATGATATATGGAGCCTGTATGGCTATCTAGACTGAACTTACGTTGAAAGAGCTAGAGGAAGTAGTATTTCCACATCCAATTGTTTCTGAAATATTCAAAGAAATTGTATTTGATTTTGGGCATTAAATAGTGTATACGCTTAACTGTCGTTAGCAAAGTATTTTAAAATTAGTAATTATAAAAAAAATCAAGAAAATTAGGTGATTGCCAAAAGAATATAGAACATAACTTGAGTAAAGTTTTATAAATTATCTTTTGTCTATGATCAAAAAATCTTAAACATATGCCAAAGTTACAATTCATTAATCCTAATCAGGTCCATCAAAACAGGATTTTCTGGCACAAATGAACTTTTATAATGTATATTATGCTTATACTCATGTGGTAGGAACCAGTGGCGGTAATACTTATGATATGAAGGAAGCTTCGGATATTATATCAAAAGGATTGGATATTGCTGGTTTGGTAACGCATATTGGAGGTTTAAATGTAGTTATTGATGCAACCTTGGAATTACCCAATATGCCAGGATGTAAGAGGATGATATATAATTATGTAAAGATGCTATTGATAGCTATTGCTGGTTTTAAGGAATTAGGTAAAAATAATGCCGTATATTGCATGTTCGCTGATGTAGGTGCAAACAATAATGGTTTGTGGAGTGTTGAAGCAGATGAATTATTATTAGCAAATGCAGGAGTGTTGCAATATTAATTAAAAAAACATCAAAATGATTTATTTAGCGGATACAGCAAATGTTGAAGAATTAAAAAAGCTGTTTCACTACTTTCCTTTGGAGGGTGTAACTACAAATCCGACAATTCTTGCAGCAGAAAAGAAACCTATGTCGCAAATAATGCCCGAGTTAGTGGAGTTGGTTGGAGATATGATGTTACACGTGCAAATGATAAGCAATAAAGCAGAAGATATGGTAAGAGAAGCTGTTATCTATAAAAAAAAGTATGGATTAGGCGAAAACTACTTTGCTAAGATTCCTGTAACGGAAGAAGGTTACAGAGCCATACCAATGATAAAAGAAAAAGGTATTAATGTAACAGCTACGGCAATATTTACTCAACAGCAAGCATTAGTTGCGGCCAGAGCAGGAGCTGATTGGGTTGCACCGTATGTATATCGTTTAGATAATATATCATCTCATGGTATTGAAGTAGTAGGCAATATTGTGGACAATATTCAACGTTATAATTTAAAAACGGGTGTTTTAGCTGCTAGTTTTAAAACGGTAGATCAGGTTCATCGTGTGAGTATGATGGGGAGTCAGGCAGCTACTGTGGGATTTGAATTATTAGAACTACTGCGTAGCCACCCGATGACAGATACTAGTGTTGAGTTGTTTGAGAATGATGCTAAAGGAATTTACGATATAGATTTTTAGAAATAAATGTAAAAAAGGGGATTGAGCATAAGTGTTAAATCCCCTTTTTTGTAAATGTAAGGCGCTGATCTACATCCTCAATATTTCAGATTTCATTAACTTGATGGTTCTAAATTCTAAAAATATGAATGGTACAGTAAATTGGAAAAAACTTCAAAATGGCTCAGATATCAGGGGTGTGGCGATGGAGGGAATAAAGGGTGAGTCTGTTAATTTATCAAAAGATGTGGTTGAACAATTAGGGAAAGCTTTTGCTCAATGGATTAGTTTAAAACGACCAAACCAATCAAATTATGTGGTTGCTGTTGGTATGGACTCTCGATTAACAGGTTCTGTCTTGAAAGATGCTTTTGCCTGTGGTCTGTCTAAAATGGGAGTTGATGTCTTTGATTGTGGTATTGCATCTACACCCGCAATGTTTATGACAACTGTGGATAAAGATTATATAATTGATGCAGGTGTTATGATCACAGCCAGTCATTTACCCTTTAACAGAAATGGACTAAAGTTCTTCACCAATGAAGGAGGCGCAAATAAAAGTGATATAACTGAGATTCTTTCTATTGCTGAACAAAATCAATTTGACTACTCAGATAAGAAAGGAGTTATAAAGGAGTTAGATTATATTTCTATTTATGCTCAATCTTTGGTTTCAACAATTCGAGCAAATGTAAAAGCAGGTGCAGACAATACTTATCCTTTAAAAGGATTAAAAATTATTGTGGATGCAGGAAATGGTGCCGGAGGTTTCTTTGCAGATAAAGTGCTTGCAGAATTAGGAGCAGATGTATCCGGAAGTCAATTTCTTGAGCCAGATGGAAACTTTCCGAATCATGTTCCTAATCCGGAAGATAAGGGAGCAATGCAATCCATTTGTGAAGCAGTGATTTATGAAAAAGCTGATTTAGGAATTATTTTCGATACCGATGTGGATCGCTCTGCAGTGGTTGATCAGGAAGGTAATCCGATTAACAGAAATGAGTTAATTGCTTTAATATCGGCAGTGATTTTAGATGAGCATCCTGGTAGTACTGTAGTTACAGATTCTATTACATCAGATGGACTAGCATGGTTTATTGAAGATCATTTAAAAGGGGAACATCATCGTTTTAAAAGAGGGTATAAAAATGTAATCAATGAATCTATTCGATTAAATGAAACTGGTAAAGAGTCCTGGTTGGCTATAGAAACGAGTGGGCATGCAGCTCTAAAAGAAAATTACTTTTTGGATGATGGTGCATTTTTAGTAGCAAAACTGCTAATTAAGTTAGCTGACTTAAGACTTGAAAATAGGAACTTAGCTTCATTAATAAAACAACTTCCTCGTCCACAAGAAAGTAAGGAAATTAGGCTTTCAATTAAAACAGCTGATTTTTTGGCTTATGGGCAAAGAATTATTGAAGAGTTAGACAATAACTTGTTTTCTGATTGGTCAAAGGTTCCTAAAAATTATGAAGGAATAAGAGTAAAATGTCCTTCAGAGGATGAGAATGGATGGTTTTTGTTGCGATTATCCTTACATGATCCTGTCATTCCAATTAATATAGAATCTAATATTAAAGATGGTGTTTTAAAAATCGCCCAAAGATTAAAGAGTCTCCTTGTAAAATATGACCAATTAGATCTAAGTATATTTGAGTAGGTTAACCATTATTTATATAAATGAAATGTTTAAATGTTTTAATATTTAGGTGTTTTTTTTGATCAGATAGTATCAATTAGTCTAAAAATTATAACATTTTTTTAATATTTTGTCTTTAGGGTTTAATGTGCAGTATGTGAGGGATATGGGTTTGTCTTATATCCTTTTTTTGTTAACAAAATAGCTGTTATTTAATATCAAAATGTACATGTAGATTATCATTTTAACCTATTGTATTAACATTTATTATGGAAGTTTAGACTCGCCATAAATACATTTGTCATGTGTTTCATAAATCGAGTTTTATTTTAAATCTATATTCTATGAATATAAAAAAGTCTAATGAAAGAATTTCGGTACAATCAATTCCAAGATTGCTCTTGGTTTATGCCGGAATAGTATTAATGATGTTTTCAACAACGATAGTCTTTGGGCAAACCTCTCGTTCAATTACAGGTACTGTAACCTCAAAAGCAGATGGGCAAGCCATTTCTGGTGCTAGCATTATTGTAGAAGGTGCTACAAATATCCATAATAGTAATGAATATATTACTATTATACAGGAACAAGCATTAGGCTCAGAATCAGCTTTATATGATGCCAATGTTTTTGAAGTTGCTGCTCATACTGATTGGATTAACCAAATGTTTTATGATGATGCTGTTACTCAAAATTACGCTTGGGGAAATAAAGGACGAACAGAAAGTTCTGTTTATGCAATGTCAATAAACTATACAGGGCAAGAAGGTATTGTAGGTGGACCAGATGTTTCAAATTATGAGCCTTACGGTTTCCGAATTAATACAGAGCATAAGTTTTATGATAATGTTTTAAGAGTAGGACAGCATTTAAACTTTAACTACATTAAAAACAATGGAATTAGTGTAGGCAATGGTGAGGTTGCAGATGCTGATATTGTTGAAGTGATTATGTCAGTAGTTGAGTAACAAAACAGGATAAAAGATTTTAGATATGAAGGGCAAAATAACAATCAAATATTTCGTAGCATCATTGCTGATTATTACAAGTTTAATGTCATGCAATAAAAGTACTTATCAAATTAAAGATAAAGGTGTTGTTATACAATTAGATCAAAAGAATAGTTCTGATGCTTCATTAGTAAAATTGGAAGTTGTTTCAGATGATATTATTCGAGTGGTGGCAACTCCCGAAGCTGATTTTTCAGAAAGGAAGAGTCTGATCATTGTTCCTCAAAAGCAAAATAATGTAAAATATGATGTTGTTGAAAAGAATGATGAGGTTGAAATTTCAACAGCTAAGATAAGAGCAAAAGTATCCTTATTAACAGGAGAAGTAGCCTTTTTTGATTTAGAAGGAAATTCATTGTTAAAAGAGGATCAGGGAGGAAGTAAGAAATTTACACCTATTACAGCAGATGGCTTTTCAGGTTATACATTTGAACAGGTTTTTGATTCTCCCAAAGACGAATCATTTTACGGACTGGGTCAACATCAAAGTGACGAGTGGAACTACAAAGGGAAAAATGAAATATTGTATCAATACAATACTAAAGTTTCTATTCCATTTGTGGTATCTAACAAAAATTATGGTTTATTATGGGATAATTATTCACTAACACGTTTCGGTAATCCGGATGAGTATAAAGAATTGAAGCAGTTTAAGCTTTATGATAAAAATGGAAAAGAAGGTGGATTAACCGCTACGTATATTACAGGATCAGGTGATGTTTTTGAAGAAAGAAATGAAGCTGAAATAGATTATGAAAATCTTGAAACAGTGAATAAATTTCCTCATGATTTTCCATTTAATAATTCCGAGATTGTATGGAATGGTCAAATTGAAGCGAAAGAAACAGGTGATTACTTCTTTAAATTATACTATGCGGGTTATACTCGAGTTGAAGTAGGTGGAAAAGAAGTAGTTAAAGAGAGATGGAGAACTGCATGGAATCCTAATACTTATAAGTTTAAAATTCACTTAGAAGCTGGTCAAAAAGTACCTGTTAAGTTGGATTGGAAACCGGATGGTGGTGTATCTTATATTAGTTTAAAAGCATTGACTCCAAGATCAGAGGAAGAGCAGGAAAAGTTAACACTTTGGTCAGAAATGGGGCAAGAAATGGATTATTATTTCATTCATGGAGATAATATGGACGAAATAATTAGTGGTTATCGTACGCTTACCGGAAAAGCTTCCATTCTTCCTCGTTGGGCTTATGGTTTTTGGCAAAGTAGAGAGCGCTATAAAACACAGGATGAGATTGTTGGAACTTTGGCTGAGTTTAGAAAAAGACATATTCCAATTGATAATATAGTTCAGGATTGGTCGTACTGGGAAGAAGATCAATGGGGAAGTCATGAATTTGACGCCTCGCGTTTCCCTAATCCTCAAAAAATGATGGATGATATTCATGCCATGAATGCCCGTTGTATGATCTCTGTATGGCCAAAATTCTATCATAATACAGATAACTATAAAGAGCTGGATGCTAAAGGATATATATATCAACAGGCAGTAAAAGATAGTATCAGGGACTGGATTGGAAAAGGATATATTGGTTCTTTCTATGATCCATACAGCGAAGGTGCCCGTCAATTATTTTGGGCTCAAATGCGCGATAATATTTATAAATATGGAATGGATGCCTGGTGGATGGATGCTTCAGAACCAGATATTTTATCCAATGCGAGTATGGAATATCGCAAAAAGTTATCAACGCCAACAGCAATGGGATCTTCTACAGAGTTTTTTAATACATATGCTCTAATGAATGCAGATGCCATTTATAAAGGCCAAAGAAGTGTGGATCCAAATAAGCGTGTTTTTCTTTTAACTCGTTCTGGTTTTGCTGGTCTTCAGCGTTATAGCACAGCTACCTGGAGTGGTGACATTGGTACACGTTGGGAAGATATGAAAGCTCAGATTACTGCAGGAATGAACTTTGCTTTATCCGGAGTGCCATACTGGACTATGGATATTGGTGGTTTCTGTGTTGAAAAGAGATATGAGAGAGCAAAAGAAGGTAGTGAAGATTTAAAAGAATGGCGTGAATTAAATACTCGTTGGTATCAGTTCGGAACATTTGTTCCGTTATACCGTGCTCATGGTCAATATCCTTACAGAGAAGTGTTTAATCTAGATCCTAAGGAGCAATCTACTTATAAAAGTATTGTTTACTATAATAAGTTGCGATACAGATTAATGCCATATATCTATTCGCTTGCCGGACATGTGTATTTTGATGATTATACCATTATGAGGGCTTTGGTTATGGATTTTGCTGAGGATAAAACTGTTGAAAATATTGATGATCAATATATGTTTGGTCCTGCTATTATGGTATGTCCGGTATATGAGTATGAAGCTCGTGAGCGTGATGTATACTTGCCAAAAGGAAACGGTTGGTATAATGCTTATGATGGTAGTTATTTAGAAGGAGGTAAAACCATTTCGGCAAGTGCTCCTTATGAAAAAATGCCATTGTTTGTTAAAGCTGGCTCTGTTTTACCTGTTGGACCAGAAATTGAATATACTGATCAAAAGTTAGATGCGCCAATTAAATTGGTGGTTTATACCGGAGATGATGCGCACTTTGAATTATATGAAGATGAAGGTTTAAATTATAATTATGAAAAAGAGCAATATAGTATGATTCCAATTTCATGGTCGGAAAAAGAAGGAAAACTAACCATTGGAAAACGTGAAGGGGCTTTTAAAGGTATGCTTCAGGAAAGAACTTTTAATGTTGTTTTTGCGACAAAAGATAACAACGTTAATTTTAAGTTTGATGACTATAAAGGAATAGAAGTGAAGTATTCTGGAGAGATGATTCAAATTGAAATGTAAATAATAAAAAATTAAGTTAGGTAGAAGATTAATCCTGGCAGGTAATCGTTTGTCGGGATTAATTTTTTTAATTGAATTTTAATCGAACTCAGGTTATTATTCTAAATCATGAATTATTGTTCTTACCCAATGAAACTCCGGTTCTTCCTCTGGATATGACATTTCATCTTGAAGAAATTAAAAGCTTGTATCTTCAAGGAAAATATAAAGAAGTTACAGAATTGGGAGTTCAGTTATGGAAAGACGCCGGATATGGTGATAAAAAATGGACGGACACGTATGTTCCTTCTGCAGAGATAATCATTGTTATGACTGTTTGTTGAAAGTAATTACAAAAGGAGGTGTAATTGAAGAATTAGAAGGTCAAATAATGATATCAGATGCAGATGAAGTTATTATTCTGACTTTAATAGAACCATATAAGGGCAGTAATGAAAACACTGTAACTGTGTTGAAAAATAGATTAAATAATGCAGGATCTAATTATTCGGAGTTATTACAGAATCAGAAGAATATACATGGAGAACTTTACAATAGAGTCAATTTATATTTGCATCCTTCCTATGAAGAAAAAGAAATGGCATCAGAGACTCTGGTAGCTTCAGTATAAAAGGAAAGTTCATCTGGAATGTTACAACGACAATTCAAAACTATTTGAGCGAAGTGAGTTCTTTGATTTTAGCGAAACGATTTGATTTTTAGCAATTTTATCAGCAGTGGCGGCATTTTTTGTTTACTTTTTTTGACAGTTGAATTGTTGCGATAAGAGAGAGCAGCATCAAGCTTGCTTGAATTATGACGAACGAAGCAATAATATTGAAAGAAAGAAAAGTAAAAGCCCGTCGGCTAGAGACAAAAAAGTGATGTTTCTATTAAAGAATAGTTTTACCTGACAATAGTGATAAATAATATTAAATGGGATAAGCAAACAGATTCTGTTCAATTAATATCTAAAACAAGTCAGAAAATTAATGTTAGTTTAGGTGAGGCCTATTCAGTAAAGGATCTTAAAGTAGAGGAACAAAATATAAAGTTACAGATAATGAGTTGATTTTGTTTTTAAAGCAGAATGAAGGTGTTAATCTTGGATTAGTTGGATCAAATTATAAAAGAATTAAAATGTATAGAATAAGAAATTGGATATTAGGCATATTTATTTTAGCGGGTTTTGTAGCAAATGCTCAAAATAATAGTGATAAGATGATGGAACAAAAAATTGACGAGTTATTAAATCAGATGACTCTAGATGAAAAGATTGCTATGTGTCATGCTCAGTCAAAGTTTAGTTCACCAGGGGTACCTCGATTAGGAATTCCGGAGTTATGGATGTCAGATGGACCTCATGGAATAAGAGGCGAAATTAACTGGGATGACTGGGGATATGCCAATTGGACTAATGATTCCATTACAGCATTTCCTGCATTAACTTGTCTGGCTGCAACATTTAATCCTGAACTGTCATATGAATACGGAGTTGCGATTGGAGAAGAGGCCCGCTATAGAAAAAAGGATGTATTACTAGGACCAGGAGTAAATATTTATCGTACCCCATTAAATGGCAGAAACTTTGAATATATGGGTGAAGATCCATTTTTGGCTTCTATTATGGTTGTTCCTTATATTAAAGGAGTGCAGGAAAATGGAGTGGCAGCTTGTGTAAAACATTATGCCTTAAATAATCAGGAAGAATGGAGAGGTCATATAAATGTAAATGTAAGCGATAGAGCGCTGCACGAAATTTATTTACCAGCTTTTAAAGCTGCTGTTCAGGAAGGTGGAGCTTGGTCAATCATGGGTGCTTATAACCAATTTAGAGGTCAACATTGCTGTCATAACGAAATCCTATTGAATAAAATATTAAAAGAAGATTGGGCTTTTGATGGTGCGGTTATTACAGATTGGGGTGGAACTCATGATACGAAAGAAGCAGCATTAAATGGATTGGATATTGAGATGGGAACCTGGACCAATGGTTTAACTGCTTCTGCTAAATATGCTTATGATGAGTATTTCTTAGCTAAGCCATTTAAAAAGATGATTGAAAATGGTGAAATTGAAGAGTCTGTATTAGATGATAAAGTACGTCGAATTTTACGTTTAATGCTAAGAACCAATTTGAACACCAATCGTTCTTTTGGTAAAATGAATAATCAGGAACATTCGGACGTTGCCAGAAAAATAGCTGCAGAGGGAATTGTTTTACTGAAAAATGAAAATACATTTTTCCCAATTGATCCGGAAACAAAAATGACGATTGCTGTTATTGGTGAAAATGCTACACGCTCAATGACTATTGGTGGCGGATCTTCAGAATTAAAAGCCAAATATGAAATTTCTCCTTTAGAGGGAATTAAAAAGCAATTTAAAAATGCTACCATAATCCATTCTATGGGATATGCTTCTGGTCCTTCAGCTTACGGAAGAGAGATTCCTTCCGGACTAGATGCAGACTCTCTTCTTAATGCTGCAGTTGAGGCTGCTTCCAAGGCCGATATTGTTTTATATATTGGAGGTTTAAACAAAAATCATTTTCAGGATTGTGAAGGAGGAGATAGAAAACATTTCAAATTACCTTTCGGACAAGATCAATTAATCAATAAGATTATTGCAGTAAATAAAAGTGTAGGAGTTGTGTTAATTAGTGGAAATGCTGTTGAAATGCCATGGATCAATAATATAAATGGTTTAATCCAATCGTGGTATAATGGTAGTGAAGCAGGAAATGCCTTGGCCGATGTGTTATCAGGTAATGAGAATCCTTCTGGTAAATTACCTTACTCATATCCAGTTAAGCTTACGGATAATGCAGCACATCATTTCGGAGAATTGTCTTATCCTGGTGATAGTGTAAAGCAATATTACAGAGAAGATATTTTTGTTGGCTATCGTTGGCATGACAAACAAAAGATTAATCCATTGTTTGCATTCGGATATGGATTATCCTACTCAAACTTTGAAATTGCAGATGTTAAACTGGACAATAATTTATATGCAAAACACGATGTGATCAAAGTTCAATGTACAGTTAAAAATATAGGTAAATATGATGGTGCTGAAGTTGTACAGGTATATGTAGGTAAGTCAAAATCAAAAGTAGACAGAGCCGTAAAAGAACTTAAAGGTTTTACAAAAGTATATTTAAAGGTTGGAGAAAGTAAGGATATAATAATAGATATTCCAATAGAGAAACTTCAGTTTTATAATGAATCACAATCTGATTGGAGTTTGGAAAAAGGTAATTATCTGGTGTATGTCGGTAATTCCTCAGACCACATCATTCAAAAAATGAAACTTAAAATTCAATAATGTACAGAGGGATAGTAAAAAACTATCCCTTTTTTGTTATTTTTCAGCATAAATCAATGATCCCATGTCCAAGTTAAGATTTCTTATAATTATTTTATTTTCTATAAGTTTGATTCAACTCAAAGCAAATACGCAATACTCATTTTTAAAATTAGATAACCTCGATGGTTTGGTAAATAATCAGGTAACCTGTTTATTAAAAGATTCACGCGGTTTCGTTTGGATTGGAACTACAGCAGGTTTAAGCCGTTTTGATGGAACTGAATTTGTGAATTATAAGCATTCTATTGGCGATACTTCCTCAATTGTAGATAATTATATTGAAAATATTCAGGAAGATAAAGAAGGGAATTTATGGATTGAAACCAGAAATAGTTATGTGGTTTATTTATTTGATCAGGAACATTTTATAACCAATATTGATGACGTTTTAGGTATACAAGGTATTAGCTCTGAAATAGAATTGATTTATGTTGATGCACAGAAGAATTTTTGGATTAAAAGATATTCTAAACAATATGCTGAGCTTTATAACTATGAAAAGAAAGTATTAGAATTCCCCTGGCCAATGGACAAGCAAAGCAAGCACAGTATTGTAGATTTTGTTCAAGCAGGTTCTGCGTTTTATTATTTGTTTAGTAATGGAGAACTTCAGAGTTTTAATAAGGATACTTATCAATTATTAAATACGGATGATTATCTAAAAGGTAAACTAGGTGTGGATAGCCTTAGTACAAGAATTTTTGTAGATAATGAAGATGATATATGGTTTTATTCCAATTATAAAGGAATTCAGCATTACAAATCGGACACAAATACCTGGGAACATTATGATACCCGAACAACAGACATAAAGTTGTGTAGTAATATTGTTACCAAAATTATTCAGGATGAAAAAGGAAAAATTTGGATTGGAACCGATCATGGAGGAATCAATATCTTAAATAAGTATTCAGGCGAAATTAAACTGTTACAAGCGCAGCCAGACAATGAAAAAAGCCTATCGCAGAATTCAATCACTGATCTATATCTTGATGATAAAGGAATTGTTTGGGTTGGAACTTATAAAAAAGGAATCTGTTATTACCATGAGAGTGTTTATAAGTTTCCTCATTATCAGTATTTAGTATCTGATCCATTAAGTTTGCCCTATAATGATGTTAATTGTTTTGTAGAAGATAAAAAGGGTAATATGTGGATTGGAACCAATGGAGGAGGATTAATATACTTTGATAGACAAAAGACAAATTATAAAGTTTATACACATCAAACCAATGAGCGTAATTCTTTATGCAATAATGTTATTGTGAGTTTGTATATAGATGATAAAGATATTTTGTGGATTGGAACCTTCACAGGAGGATTAGACCGTTTTAATGGAACTAATTTTAAACATTTTATTCACAACGAAGAGAATAAATTTAGTTTACCTAACAATAATATTTGGTCAATAACTCAGGTAGATCAGAATCGATTGATAATAGGAACATTAGGCGGAGGTGTGGTGCAATTTGATATGAAGAACGAGGTATTTAAATCCCTTGAAAATAATGGATCCATTGAGCCACAGTCGCCATTTGTATTACAAATATATAAGCTAAAAAACGGAAATCTTTTTCTGGCCACGGCTAATGGCGTGGCCTTTTATGATGTAAAAGAAAAAAGATATAAAAATCACCCGGTAAAAAATTTAAAAAGAACATTGCCAATTACTATTAAGTCTATTAATTCGGTTTTAGAAGATTCCCGAGGTCTTTTATGGATCGCCTCAAGGGAAGGGTTGACTGTATTGAATCCTAATACTGATTACATCAAAAACTTTACAGCAGAGGATGGTCTGCCCGAAGATATTATGAAGTGTTTATTAGAGGATGAGTATCAGTCTATATGGGTTAGTAAATCAAATGGATTGAGTCAGGTGGTTGTAAACCAATCTTTACCAGGTCAAGAATATTCATACTCTATTTATGACTATACTAAAGAAGATGGATTACAGGGTAAGGAATTTAATACGCAGGCAGCCTATAAAACATCTAAAAATGAATTGATATTTGGTGGAGCAAATGGTTTTAACATGTTTCAGCCCAAAAATATTAAATATAACAGAGAGTTACCTAAAGTGGTTTTTACTAAACTTCAGGTTTTTAATGAAACCGTAAAACCTAATATAAAGATCAATAATAAAATATTATTAACAAAGTCGCTTACCTCTACAGATACGATTCAGCTAAAGCACTCAATGAATGTTTTTACCATTGGTTTTTCAGCTTTAGATTTTTTCATTCCGAGTAAAATGAAGTTTAAATTTAAATTAGAGGGATTTGATAATGATTGGCGTGATGCTGGTGAGTTACGAGAAGTGACTTATACCAACCTAAATGCTGGTTCCTATACTTTAAAGGTAAAAGCTGCTAACAATGATGGCTTATGGAATCATGATTATGCAGAATTACACGTAGTTGTTTTGCCTCCGTTTTATGCAACGCCTTGGGCTTATTCATTGTACATACTTATCATTTTGTTGATTTTAGCTTATTTACGATATTCAATGCTTCGTAAAGAGCGTTTAAAATTTACTATTGAGCAGGAACGTATTCAGGCAAAGCGCAATCATGAAATGGATGAAATGAAATTACGTTTCCTGACCAATGTAAGTCATGAATTTAGAACACCTTTAACGTTGATTCTTACTCCACTCGACAGGCTCCTTAAAAAGGTCAATTCAGAATCAGATAAGAAATTACTTAAAACTATTGATAGGAATGCAAAGCATCTATTAGGTCTTGTTAATCAGTTGTTAGACTTTAGAAAGCTTGAATTACATGGTCTACGCTATAATCCTTCATATGGAGATGTAGTCCACTTTTTGCAAGAATTAAATAATCATTTTAAGGATGAATTTGCCAAAAAAAACATTACCTATTCTTTTGAAAAAAATACAGCGCATTTCATGTTTAATTTCGATAGAGAAAAGTTACAGAAAGTAATGATGAATCTACTTTCAAATGCATTGAAGTTTACTCCTGAAAAAGGAAAAGTAGTACTCCATTTAGATATAAAACAAGAAAAAGGTATTGTAGAAATAGGGGTTAAGGATTCAGGAGTTGGCATTGAAGAAAGTGAGTTGGAAAATATTTTTGTTCGTTTTTATCAATCAGAAAACAATCAGAAACTTGGCTTATCTGGTAGTGGAATTGGATTAAATCTTGCAAAAGAAATGGTGCAGTTGCATAAAGGTACCATCAGGGTGGAAAGTAAAAAAGGTGAAGGTGCTCATTTTATAGTTAGTTTGCCTTTGGATCAAACTATACTTGAAACTAGTGTTGAAGAAAAAGAAGAAGTGGCAGACGAAGCTGTAGAACAGCCAGTAGAAGGAGATAAAAAGTCAAAAGAAAAACCAGTCATTTTACTAGTGGAAGATAATGTAGATTTCAGATCTTTTATGCACGAAGCATTGGAAGACAGGTTTACTATTTATGAGGCACAGGATGGTAAGATAGGTTTGGATAAAGTGTATAAAGTACATCCTGAATTAATTATTAGTGATGTGATGATGCCAAATATGGATGGTTTAGAATTATGTAAATCGCTCAGAGAAGATATCAGAACTTCACATATTCCAATAATTTTATTGACTGCTCGTACCGCAGATGAAGACAAAATTAAAGGGCTCGAAATTGGTGCTGATGATTATATAACAAAGCCCTTTAATATGGATTTATTGCTTTTACGTATCGATAAGTTACTTGAAAAGAGAAGTAAGTTTCAAAAGAAATTTCAAAAAACAGTTGATATTAGTCCTAGTGAAATACAAATTACATCAATGGATGAAAAGTTGATTAAAAAAGCTGTTGCATTGGTAGAAAAGAATATCTCTGAATCAAAATTTTCTGTTGAAGATTTGAGTCGTGAGTTAGGAATGAGTAGAGTGTATTTATATAAAAAATTATTATCCATAACAGGTAAGTCTCCTGTTGAATTTATGCGCATAATTAGATTGAAAAGAGGAGCTCAACTGTTGGAGAAAAGTCAGATGAACGTTGCTGAAGTAGCCTATGAAGTTGGTTTTAATAGTCCTCGTTATTTTAGTAAATATTTTAAAGAAGAATATGGAATGCTACCAACGGCATATATAAAAAAGAATAAAAAGGAGTAGGTATTATGATTGTAACTTCTCGAAAATCACTGATTAGGATGGGATTTAAAATTATATTCATTCTTATTTAGATGGGAAGTAGAGTGATTTTTTATTCCAGTTTTTGATAATTTCCTTAACTAACAATCCTGATTCTGTTAATTGGTTATCAGACCAATTTTCAAGAGCATTTATATTGGGTTTTAAAATAGAAGCGCCTTCATTTTTATTATTTACAGCCCAATTACAATGTATTAATTGATGATTAGCTATAAACTTCATCCATGCTTCTACTTCATTTATTGCAACCTTTCCATTTCCATCCGCATTTACGGTTCCCCACTCAGTTATTACTAGAGCAATTCCATTGTTTAATGCCAATTGTGCTTTTTGTCTTAATTCTTCACCATGCGATCCGGCATAAAAATGTAAGGAATAAGCTATGTTTTTAAAACCTTTAATTGGATCTACAGAAACAACATCAACTTTTTGCGACCAGCATGGAGTACCTACAACAATGATGTTATCTTCATCGTAAGTTCGGATTGCACTTATAACAGCTTCAGCGTAGGGTTTAATTGTTTTACTCCACGATGTATTATTAAGTGGCTCATTATATATTTCATAGATTACATTATCAAAGTCACCATATTGCTGAGCCATTTCTTTAAAAAAATCAATAGCTTCATTCTGATAATCTTCTGCATGATGACTGTGCCAATCTATTATAACATAAATACCATTTTCAATAGCGGCATCCACAATGGTTTTTACTTTTTGTTTATTACTGATATCATTTAAATATCCACCTTTTATCTCAACCCCCATAGCTGCTCTTACAATAGTCGTATTCCAATCATTAGTGAGCCATTTAACAACTTCTTTAGTATAGAATTTTTCTCCACCCCAATTGGTGTTACTCCAGAAAAAACTATTACCGGCCAGTGATACCGGTTTCCCATTTTTATTCAAAATCTTATTTCTTATTACAGATAAAGCACCGTTTTGATTAACCGGAGTTTGGGAATGAAGATGATTTACAATAATAAGGAAAGTAAATAAAGTAGATATGATTTTCATAGCTTTCGTTTTTAATCGATGGTTAATTAATATAGGAGTATTTTTTCAAATATTAAAAAGTGAATTATGATGGAGATACCAGTTGATTTGGTCCAATATTTTATGATATAGACGGTTGGATTTAATAGTGTAGTATAAGTTATGTATTATTTGGTTGAGAGGTTAATGGTCAATTAATGATGAGTATATAGGGTTGGGTGTCGAGGTATATATTAACATATTAACCTGTTTATGTAAACATTATATAATCTCATAAGAGTTCATTTATAGTACCTTTGAAAAGCAATAATACTATTACTAAATGAATCAATACTACAAATTTTAAATCTTGAGGATTAGTATTTTTGTTTTCAAAATCATAAAATCTAAATGAAATTAAAATCTATCGAAATGAAAATAACGTCTTACAAAGGAATTAGCCTTGCTATTATTTCTATTCTATTGTTTATTACCGCAAATTCTCTTCAAGCCAATGTTGCCTTACCTTCAATATTTGGAGATCATATGGTGATGCAACAAAATTCAGATGTTAAATTATGGGGATGGGGAAAACCTTTTGAAGAGGTTAAGGTGACAACATCCTGGAATAGTGATTCTTTAAAAACTGTTGTAAATCATAACGGACACTGGAGTTTTATGTTACACACTCCTAAAGCAGGAGATACACATAAAATAACTATTCAAGGATATAATAAAGTTGTTATTGATGATATTTTAATGGGTGAAGTATGGTTATGCTCTGGTCAGTCAAATATGGAATGGTGCGCAAGTTACGGTTTTATTAATAGTGAGGAGGAAATTAAAAATGCAACTCATCAGGAAATTCGTTTATTTCATGTAAACTGGAGGACTTCACCCTATCGTTGTATTGATGTTGATGGAGAATGGGTTAAATGTACTCCGGAAACGATGAAAGATTTTAGTGCCATAGGGTATTTCTTTGGACGAGAATTAAATCAAAAATTAGAAGTCCCGGTAGGGTTAATAAGTTCAAATTGGGGAGGAACACCTGTTGAGGCATGGATTCCTACAGAAAAGATTCTTGGAAATCCAGATCTAAATGATGCAGCAGATAAAGTACCTTGTTTTGCGTGGGCACCAAATAAACCTGGCTACACTTTTAATTCTATGATTGCGCCTATCATACCTTTTACAATAAAAGGTGTTTTATGGTATCAGGGTGAGGCTAATGTAGATAATTCTTATGCCTATTTATATATGCTCAAAGAGTTAGTTAAATGCTGGCGCGAAGAGTTTAAAACAAATTTTGCTTTTCATTATGCTCAAATAGCACCTTTTAAAGATTACCACAAAACAAGTGGTGTTGAAGTTCGTGATGCACAACGAAGGGCACTTGATATCATACCAAATTCAAATATGATAGTTGTAAGTGATATTGGTGATACTACAAATATTCATCCACGAAATAAAATAGACGCAGGTAAGCGTTTTGCATATTCAGCTTTAAATAAAACATATGGGTTAACAGAATATCCTTTGTCTGGTCCATTATTTAAAGATTTTACCGTTAATGGAAACAAAGTTGAAGTAGCTTTTAAGTATAGCGAAGGATTATATTGTTCCGAAAAAGAACTTAAAATGTTTGAGGTAGCAGGAGAAGATTTAAAATGGTATCCTGCCAAAGCTACCATAAAAAATGACAAGGTTATGGTGTCATCTAAAGCAGTGAAGTCACCAGTATACGTGCGTTTAGGATGGACAAATTCAGCAACCTTAAACCTATTTAATAATGATAATTTACCGGCTTCGAGCTTTACAACAGAAGAATGGTACAAAACAAATCACTCCTTGTAATGAAGAAATTTTTTGTTGTTTTTATCCTGGCTTGTTTGAGCTGTTATGGTTTTGCTCAAACAAGTAGAAGTAATGTGTGTTTTGATAAAGGATGGTTTTTTGCTTTTGGCCATCCTTTTAATAAAATTCAGGATTTTAATACAGGAACAGGATATTTTTCATATATGGCAAAAGCAGGATATGGTGATGGAGCAGCTTCAAAAGACTTTGATCACAGAGCCTGGCGACCGGTTGATTTACCACATGATTGGGCGGTAGAAATGCCCTTTGATAGTAGAGGAAGTCATAGTCATGGATATAAGGCTGTAGGTACTGGATTTCCGGATGTATCAGTAGGGTGGTATCTAAAAACATTTTCCGTTAGTAGTAATGACAAAGGCAAACAATTTTTTCTCGATTTTGATGGAGTGTTCCGAGATGCTAAAGTTTGGGTAAACGGACATTATATGGGAAATGAACCAAGTGGTTACCAGAGTTTTAGTTACAATATTACCGATGTATTAGATTATGCAGGAGAAAATGTTGTGGCAGTTCGTGCAGATGTTTCTATGGCGGAAGGGTGGTATTATGAAGGAGCTGGTATTTATCGTCATGTTTGGCTTCGTAAAACACCAGCGCTGCATATTCCCAAGGATGGAACTTTTATTTATTCTGAATTGAATAGAGACAAGGCTAAATTAGTCATTGAAACAGAAGTTAATAACAGAGGCCTTGAAAATAGAACCTACTCCATCCATCATTATATATTAAATGTAGAAAAGGATATTGTGGATTCTTTAATTTCGTATTATGGTACTGTCCAGGCAATGTCTACAGATATGATAAAGGATAGCCTGAGTTTGAATAGTCCTATATTATGGTCTCTTAAAAATCCATACTTATATACATTAAAAACACAAATTAAGGATGGTTCTGTGGTTGTAGATGAATATGATACATCCTTTGGCATTCGTACGGTTTATTTTGATGTGGATAAGGGCTTCTTTTTAAATGGACAGCATGTTAAGTTAAAAGGTACCAATAACCATCAGGATCATGCAGGTGTTGGATGTGCTATCCCTGATGAATTAATTAAATGGCGATTGCAGCAGCTTAAAAACTTTGGATGTAATGCTTATCGTAGTTCACATAATCCACCCACACCAGAATTACTAAAATATTGCGATGAAATGGGTATTTTGGTTATTGATGAAAACCGTTTAATGGGAACTACAGATCATGCACTGCATGAAATGAAAAGAGTTATGAAACGCGATCGCAATCATCCTTCAGTAATCATTTGGTCCTTAGGAAATGAAGAATGGGGTATTGAATGTAATGTGTTAGGTGAACAGATCACATCGGTTATGCAGCGTTTTGCTCAAAATCTTGATCCATCAAGACAAATAAATGTAGCAATTAGTGGTGGATGTAATAATGGAACATCGAGTGTTGTTGAGGTAGTTGGATATAACTATTTAGGACAATGGGATACCGACAAACATCATCAATTATTTCCGGAGCAACCATCTATAGGAACAGAAGAAGGTTCTACTTATGCAACCAGAGGCATTTATTTTGATGATGAAGAAAAGCACTATAAAGCAGCTTACGATAGAGAACCCAGGGCTAATTGGTATTCAATAGAAGAGGGGTGGAAACATTATGCAGAGCGTAATTATCTTTCAGGTATGTTTATTTGGACTGGATTTGATTACAGAGGTGAGCCTACACCTTACGCCTGGCCATCGGTTACTTCATATTTTGGAATGATGGACTTATGTGGATTTCCAAAAGACAACGTATATTATTTAAAAGCATGGTGGCAGGATGAACCTGTTTTACATATTTTACCTCATTGGAACTGGAATGACAAAGAGGGTGATACTATTGATGTTTGGGTTTATAGTAATGCAAAAGAAGTGGAGTTGGAACTCAATGGTAAATCTTTGGGACGAAAAGAAATGAAATTAAATGGACATTTAGAATGGAAAGTACCCTATAAAATAGGCACAATTAAAGCTTATTCATATAGAGATGGAAAACTGCTACAAATAACAGAATGCTCTACAACAGGAATGGCTGATAAAATCTCATTGTCAGCAAGTAAAACACGTTTGTTATCAAAAGAGAATGATATTTCAGTAATTACTGTTGAAGTAAAAGATAAAAAGGGAAATGTGGTTCCTACAGCTGATAATTTAATAAGTTTTGAAATAGAAGGTTCTGGTAAAATTATTGGTGTCGGAAATGGAAATCCTACTTCACTAGAAAAAGAAAAGTATATTGATGACTATAAGCAAATTGCTTTACCTGAAGTATCAGAAATTTATGAAGAAGGAGAAATAGTATTAACAACATCTTTTCTGTTAGATAACATGCCAACAGAAAATCAGTGCCTTACATGGTATTATAAATATGTTTCAGACAAGCAAAGTATTTATATAAATGGTGTATTGATTACTAAAGACCTGCTAAAAAGCAATGAAAAGCCCCAGTTTGTTTTAATTAATGATTGGCTAAAAGTTGGAACTAATACTATTGTTATTAACGGACAACCACTAAAGCCTGTAAATGCATGGACGTCTCCTAATAAACAACCCGGTGTAGTTCAAATATTAACCAAAGCTTCTAATTGGAAACGTAAGCTATTTAATGGTAAGGCGCAGGTCATTATTCAATCAGACGCAGAATCTGGAGATATTGTTCTAAAGGCTTGGGCTGATGGAATAAAATCTAAAGAAATACTTATTAATGTTGAATAAATATTGACTTGTATTAATGCCTTGTGTGTGTATTTCCTTTTACGCTGCGATGATACAACTATGATCCAAACTCGCAATTCTGCACCATTTTAATGCAGACTTTATACAAGTTCTTCGCACTCTTAGGGCGAACAGACTGTGTAGAGGCTGTGTAGTGCATGTGGAGAATTGCGATCGCATCGCGAACAAAGTCCATAGCAGGTGCATACAGAGTGTGAAGACGGTGCATACAATGTGTATAGGTTTTGCGAAGACGGTGCGAAGAATTGCGAACAAGTTGCGAATACCATGCGAACAAGAGCGAAGAAAATCACTCTAAAGTACAAAAAAGACTAAAATCGGATTCCAAAACCTGCATTTGGGGCTAAAAATGATATTATGAAGTATTAAGAGGGCGAGCAAATTATATGTTTTATTAGGTTTAATTGTACTATATTGATTATGTGGTTTATATAATAATTGAGGGTTGTAGTTTATAATAATGTGGTTAAATGAAAGTACTGTTTTCAAGAATTAATTGTTTTAATAGAAGCATGAATCCTGAAGTAAATTAATTGTTAATGTGAATAAATTTCCTCGAACTTCTAACTTCCTTCTTCTGACTCCCAGCCACAAAAGAAACTGTGGGACTAAGAAAATAATGTGATTAACAATGCAAAAATAAACTAGAGCCAAACAGAAAATAACAGTAAAATTGCTGTTGTTTTTTCTATGCACATTTCAATATACTTTACATTCATAGATAGAGAAATGAGAATGGTATTATGGTGGTACGGTATAAGGGAAATACAATGTTTTAGAATGTAGGATTTAAAAAGGGACAGAGGCTTGTTATTAAATGACATTGTGATACGCTATGCCGAACGAAGCTATGGTTCTATAGGCTTGGGGAGAGAAAATAAAATCAAAAGAGATTAACTCATATATTTATAAGCTACAACGACCAAATGGTTTATCTCATTATGACGTAAACACTCCCTTCTTTGGGGGACGAAGTAATGGATGAGTTGCGGCAGGTTTAGCTAAACTATTATCAGTACTTCCAGATAGTAATCCACATTACAGGAATACATTGAATGCATATAAAAGAATGATGTAAACGCTACTGGAAAATCAGAATGAGGATGGAATGTGGCATCAATTAATTGATAATAAAGATTCTTTTAAATAAACCTCTTCAACAACAATGATTGGTTTTGCTTTACAGTAGGCGTTAAAAAATAACTGTTATCTGAAGAAAAGTACAATAACGCTTGTGTAAAAGCATGGAACGCATTGACGAATTATATCACAAACGAAGGAAGAGTCAGCGAAGTATGTGTTGGAACAAGACAAAGTAAAATTTAGATTATTACCTATCACGTCCTAAATGTGTTGGTGATTTACATGGGCAGGCACCAGTTTTATGGTTTGCTTATATTTTGATGACTGATTGAAATAAGATTTCATAATAAGATGTTAATACCCTATGTATGAAATCTATCGCAAATAACACCCCTTTTAAAATCTTTATAAGTAGAGTTTTTCCTGATGTTTGTCTTTCAGTTCTTCTTGAGTATTGGTAGATAAATATCTAGCACCAATAAACTGGCCTAAAACCGCTACAGCAATATAAAACGGTATCCATATTTTGGGTGTGTCGAGCCATATCCGTAATGGGATAATTACCGGAATAGAAGCATGGATAAGTATCCACCACATTAAAGTCATCTTTTTATAGTTGTTCCTTAATTTCCCCAGAAATATATTTAATATTAGCGATATCATAGAAACTATTAATATATTCATTTATTGCTATTTATTTTGGTTCAAATTTACGTATTTCTTTTATTTATCGATATTCTTTATACGATGTTTAACACAAACCATTTATGGCATATAAATGTTCAGATGGTATAAAAAATAGATTATTGGAAATGTAAGAGCTTGGTTGTACTTAAGTAAATTTATACCATAGATTTCCCTAAATTTTAACTGTTTGATTATAGGGAATGATGATTATCAAACCATATTAAGTTTGAAATAGAAATATCATTAATTATTTTTGAATTAGCATTAACATCTTGTGTGAGGTTATAAAACTCATGATTAATAAATTATATCCGCAAAAGTATGGGGTCAATAACAAAAATATTAGAATTTGAATTATTAAGTATTAATGACTATAAAATCAGAGTTTATACATTAGTTGCAATACTTTTAATCGTTATTATTACCAAGGGATTATTATTTATAATCAAAAAAGCCTTGTTTCGTAATTATAAAAATAAAAGGCTTGATACAGGAAATACACATGCTTTATATCAGATCATAACCTATGTAATTTGGGTAATAGCTATTGGGCTTATTTTGGAAACCATTGGTATTAAAGTTACTGTTTTAATAGCTGGTTCGGCGGCGTTATTAGTAGGTGTTGGATTAGGTTTGCAACAAACATTTAATGATATTATTTCCGGAATTATTTTACTTTCCGAAAGATCCATTAGGGTAGATGATATTCTTGAAATAGATGGAGATATTGTTAAAATACAGTCAATAGGATTAAGAACATCAAAAGGATTAAATACAGATGATATTTCTATTATTATACCCAATTCGCTGATTACAACAAATAAAGTAATAAACTGGAGTCACCAATCCAAAAGAACACGGTTTAAAATAAATGTTGGTGTGGCTTACGGGAGTGATGTCGATAAGGTCATTAAATTGCTTGAAGAAAGTGCATTTGAGCATCCGGAAATTACAGATAGAAATATTATTGAAGCTCGCTTAGTTGGATTTGGTAATTCGTCGTTAGATTTTCAGGTGCTGTTTTTTAGTGATAATATATTTAGAATCAATAAGGTAAAGAGTGACATAAGAAAGATTATAAACAGGAAATTTAATCAGCATAATGTTACCATTCCTTTCCCACAGATGGATTTACATATTAAAGATAACGATTCTAATTCCATTAGATAAAAGAAAAGTCCTTTGAAATCACTTTTTCAAAGGACTTTTAATTTTATTTATCAATTTCAGTTTTTAAAACCTAATATCATAATTCCATTGTTGTGCCAGTTTTGTTGCTTCTTCCATAGTAAGCAGAATTACAACACCATGTTTTGGATAGGTAAAATTAGTTGTTTTCATTTAACCTTCGTTAAAATGTACGATACTGGAAAATGTTTTAAAATTTGTAGTTGTACAAAAAAACAAAGATACAGTACTTAGGGCAAAGTGTAAACTATACTTAGGATCTTTAAAATATACCAAAAGATAAGCCGCTTATTCATTTTCTATATCATGATCTTGTTTAGTTTGTTTATCTTTTTCATTTTGATTGCAGGAAGCAATTAATATTGAAATCAATAACAGACAAATAAGTTTAAAATGTCTTGTTTTTATAGAAGATAGATTTTTACGTAGCACAGTGTGTTTTTAATTGTTATTGCTGTAATAATTTTTTGAAAATAAATCCAATATTAAATCTTAACAGTGTTTTGCTTTTTGTTTTACCAAATAAGCAATATATTTGTATTTCTGCAAATGAATATAGCAATCCTGCTTAATCGAAAATATAGAAATAGTCAGTTACTGGTATTTGAATAAAATCTTATAACTTGATTATTTATGTTATACAGTGAATTGTATCAGAGGCTAAAAATAGCACTAAATCAAGATGAAAGGCTATTTGAAATTGATGGTTTTGATTTTTTACAATCATCATTTATTTCTCACTCAACCTTTGTCTTACCAGGTGATGACCAACGTTATTGTCAGAATCATGCCCAAAATTATGAGGCCTATTATAATAGTAATGAAGGTTTAAATGATTTCAATCATGATGTAAATGTAAAAGACAATGAAGTAAAAGAAAACGTCTCATTTAATTATCAAATATTAGCTCCCAAAGGCAAGAATAAACTTAAAAAAGTTGTTTTCCTTTTTCATGGTTTTAATGAAAAAAGTTGGGATAAATATTTACCGTGGGCAGCAGCAATTGCTGACCGATTAAATTGTGGAGTAGTTTTATTTCCTATTGCTTTTCATATGCAAAGAGCACCACAAAGCTGGAGTGATAAAAGAAAAATGTTTGAGTTGAGTAATAAACGCAAACAGCAATTCCCTAATATTATAAATTCAACATTATCAAATGCAGCAATCAGTGTTCGTATGCAATCGCTCCCTCAGCGTTTTATTTGGTCTGGTTTACAAACCTACTATGATGTAATACAACTAATTGAAAGTATAAAGAATGATCAAAACGAATGGATAGATTCTGATTTTAGTTTTGATATTTTTGCTTATTCTATTGGTGGTTTTTTGGGAGAGATATTGTTATTAACTAACCATAAAAACTATTTTTCAAATAGTAAATTATGTCTTTTTTGTAGTGGTCCGGTTTTCAATCGTTTGTCAGCAGTATCAAAGTTTATATTAGATAGTGAGGCTAACGTGGCCTTGTATTCATACTTAGTTGAGCATTTTGAAGCTTTTTTAGTAAAAGATGCTTACTTAAATCATTATATGAATGGAACTCATACTGAAGGTAAAGTATTCAGTGCCATGCTCGAATTTAAACGTTTACGAGAGTATAGAGAATCATTACTAAAGCAGTTTGAAGATCAGATTTATGCGATTGGATTAAAAAACGATACTGTGATTCCAGCATTTGAGATTATTAACACGTTAAATGGAGCTTATCGTGATATAAGAATAAAAGTGGAAACTATGGATTTTGCTTTTGATTATTCCCATGAAACTCCATTTCCAGTAAAAAACAAGAATAAAGATGAGGTTAATCTGGCATTTAATGAAGTTTTTGATAAGTACTGTGCATTTCTGAAATCGTAAATGATTTAGTAATTATGATATTAAAAAGGCTGAGTTATTCTTATTTTAAAAATTACTCATTACTTTTGTTAAATTGATAGTGGGGGTGCCAATATTATTAGTGCTGAGATCAAACCCTATGAACCTGATTCGGATAATGCCGTCGTAGGAAACTATTCATAGCTTCAATAATTTCAACAGCCCTCATTACTTCTTTTTATAATATAAAATTCAAAAAATGATAGATAGAGATCAGTTGAAAATTAATCTGAATACGCTTCGTGAAAAATCTCCATTGGTACATAATATTACCAATTATGTAGTAATGAATAATACAGCAAATGCATTGTTAGCTATTGGAGCTTCGCCTGTTATGGCGCATGCTATTGAAGAGGTTGAAGATATGGTAAACATTGCTTCTGCTTTGGTTATAAATATGGGAACATTAAGTCCGCAATGGGTTGAAGCTATGATTTTGGCGAGTAAAGCAGCTGTAAAAAAAGGAATTCCAATTGTTTTTGATCCTGTTGGAGTGGGAGCAACACCTTATCGAAATAAAGTTGCTGCCACAATAATAGCAGAATGTAAACCTACAATTATCAGAGGTAATGCATCTGAAATAATGGCTTTGGCTAATGATAATGTTAAAACCAAGGGTGTGGATAGTACAACATCTTCAAATGCAGCGGTTCATTCTGCAAAGCTTTTAGCTAAAGAAACGAACGCCGTAATAATTATTAGTGGGGAAGAGGATTATATTACAGATAGTAAAACAACTTATAAAGTTAAAAACGGCTCTAAAATGATGCCATTGGTTACTGGTATGGGATGTACTGCTACAGCTATAGTTGCTGCATTTGCTGCAATTGATACAGATTATATCAGAGCTTCAGTATCAGCTATGGCAACTATGGGTATTGCTGGTGAAAAAGCTTCTTCAGATTCAAATGGTCCAGGTACGATGCAATTAAACTTTATTGATGCTTTGTATAATTTTGATGCATATACATTAACTCAATTTGCTGCATTTCAGATCGTAGAGGAATAATTGAGACTTGAATATTATCAAAGAAGTATGTTTAACTTAGAGTTATATCTTGTTACTGACAGACCATTGTCATTGGGAAGAGATATTGCCTGGATTGTGGAGGAAGCTGCAAAAGGTGGTGTTACAATGGTTCAGCTAAGAGAAAAAGATTGTAGTACGAGAGAATTTGTTGATTTAGCGAGCAGATTAAAGGACAAGTTAAAGCCGTTTAATATTCCTTTAATAATAAATGATAGAATAGATGTTGCATTGGCCGCGGATGTTGATGGCGTTCATATTGGTCAATCAGATATGCCATATACTATAGCTCGTAAATTATTGGGAAACGATAAAATTATAGGTTTATCGGTTGAAAATATGGAACAAGTTGAAGCAGCTAATCTGCTTGATGTGGATTATATTGGTATTTCCCCAGTGTTTAGTACACCTACAAAAACGGATACATTTAAGCCATTTGGCCTCGAAGGTGTGAAGAAAGTGATGGAAATATCTAAACATCAGGCTGTTGCTATTGGGGGAATTAATACCTCAAATGTCATTGATATTTTTAATGCAGGAGCTAATGGAATCGCAGTTGTTTCAGCTATTTGTTCTGCAGATAATCCAAGAGAGGCAGCTGCTGATTTACATCAATTAATTGAAAGTTCCAAATAGTATGTCTATTGTTGATTCTGTTGGATGATTTGGAACAAGTAGAATAAAACAGAGCTGAGTAAGAGAAATAAAGAACTGATATAAATGAATTGGACAGAAAAAGTCTGGCAGGCTTCAGGAGCTATTTATCATAAAATACTAGAATTACCTTTTTTACATGAATTGATGGATGGTACTTTACCAGAAGAGAAATTTTATTTCTATTTAAAACAGGATGCCATTTATCTTTCAGAATATGGCAAAATTTTGGCTGGAATAGCCACCCGCCTTTCTGATAGTAATAATAGAGCTGCCTTTCTTGGTTTTTCAAATGATACCATTGCAGTAGAATCTGCCTTACACGCTTTTTATTTAAAAGATGCTCCCAAAGTCAAAGATGTTGGAGCATCGCCAAGTTGTATGTTATATACAGGTTTTTTATCGCAACAGTTGTTGTGTCAGCCTGTAGAAGTTGCCATTGCTGCTGTATTACCTTGTTTTTGGATATATCAAAAAGTCGGGGATTATATACTAAAACATCAAACAAAAGGCGAAAATAGATATCAAAACTGGATTGATACCTATGGTGGTGAAGAATTTGCAACAGCAGTTAATAAAGCACTTGAAATAAGTGTTGAAGTAGCTGAGAAGTCTGCATTACAAGATCAAATGACAGAAGCTTTTCAGTATGCATGTAAACTGGAGTGGATGTTTTGGGATAGTGCTTACAGAATGGAAAAGTGGCCGGTGTAGTCCATAGTTCACAGTGCTCAGTAGTAAGTGCTTAGTTTACTTACTAAACTATACGTTTGTTATTGTGTCTTGATACTTTTCTCGATACTTGATACTAAAATTTATTATGCAGTTAAAAGAAATAGGAGAGTTTGGATTTATAGAACGTTTTAAACCTCATTTTAATGATTTATTAAATGGGGATATAATTGGTATAGGAGATGATTGTGCGATTATTCCAGCAAATGAAAACGAAGATTGGGTTGTAACTACTGATTTATTAATGGAAGATGTGCATTTCTTGCGTCAGTCTATTACTCCGTTTCAGTTGGGGTATAAATCTCTAGCTGTAAATCTTAGTGATATTGCAGCAATGGGAGGTGCACCTATGGCTTCATTTTTATCCATTGCAATACCTAAAGATCTAGAAGTGGAATATCTTGATCAGTTTATGGAAGGCTATCATGAATTATCAAAAAAATATAACACAGCCTTATTAGGTGGTGACACAACAAAGTCATTAAAGCATTTGGCTATTAATGTTGTAGTAATAGGAAAATGCTCAAAAGGAAAGGCTCGCAAACGAAGTGATGCAAAAGTAGGTGATGTGATTTGTGTAACCGGTAATCTGGGAGATTCTGCTGGAGGGCTACAGTTATTATTAGATGGAATTACAAGGATTAATTCACATGATGAACTGTTAACTAAGCATCACCAACCCGAACCCCAAATTAAAGAAGGAATTTTCCTGGCTAAAGAAAATGGGGTTAATGCAATGATGGATATTTCGGATGGAATAGCTTCTGATTTAAAACATATTTTAAAAGCTTCCGGTGTTTCTGCGAAAATTGAGATTCAGTATATTCCAATTTCTGATCAATTGAATGATGTTGCGCAACAAAATAATTGGAATGCTCTGGATATGGCAACTTCTGGTGGTGAAGATTATGAGCTTTTATTAACCATATCTGCTAGTGAATTTGATATTGTTAAGCGTAAATTTGAAAGTCAATTCAATAAATCACTCATAAAAATAGGAACGATAGAAAGTGGCGATCCGGTTATAAATTGGGTTAATAAAGGAAATGAGATACAATTGACATCATCAGGTTTTAATCATTTTAAATAATAAAATATCATGCAATATAATACAGTACTTACCATAGCAGGAAGTGATTCTGGAGGAGGTGCCGGAATTCAGGCTGACATAAAGACGATCTCTGCAAATGGTTGTTATGCTGCTTCGGCAATAACTGCTGTCACTGTTCAAAATACTGTTGGAGTAACAGATGTACATCCAATTCCATTAAATATTTTAGATGGACAAATTAGGGCTGTTTTAAGTGATATAGGAGCAAGTGCTATAAAAATAGGGATGCTGCATTCTTCTGAAGTGATACAAGTAATAAAAAAGTGTTTGGATGATTTTAAAGCAGAAAATATAGTATTAGATCCGGTAATGGTTTCAACATCGGGTCATAAATTAATTCAGGATGAAGCTATAGAAACCTTAAAAAAAGAATTGTTATACGAAGCCAGGGTGATAACTCCTAATATTCCGGAAGCTGAAATATTATTGGGTCGCAATATTTCTGAACAAGATGAATTACCTGAACTGGCAAAATCTTTGTCGAAAAGAAGAAAGGTTTCAGTATTACTAAAAGCTGGACATCTGACAGAAGATGAATTAACAGATGTATTTTATAATGCAGAAACAGATGAAATATTAAAGCTTAGTTCTCAAAGATTAGAAACTAAGAATACTCACGGCACAGGATGTACTCTTTCTTCTGCCATAGCAGCGCAATTGGCTAAAGGTTTGTCATTAAACGAAGCAGTAATTAATGCTAAAAATTATATTAACGAAGCGATTGTTAATGGTGTTGATTATGAAATAGGAAATGGTCATGGACCTGTTCATCATTTTTACAAGTTCTGGAAATAGCAAAAAAAGAGGATGTTGTTTAATTTACATCCTCTTGTCAGTTATTGTTAAATTTAGATTCATGAGAAAATAATTTCATTTTCTATTTCTATTTTTCTCTTTGAGTGGAAGATTGTTGTTGTATATTTTTATAATCTTCAGTTTGCATACTTGGCATTCTTCTGATATAAATTGTTTCTACAGTTACAGCTTTTGTTTCTCCGTTGTACTCTTGGTACCCCCAACAATTTGGACAATTATTCATAATAGTTTGCTTTTTTAGGTTATACTTAAATTTCTATTTGTTTTTTGTATATAACAAAGTTGATCTAATTTTATTTATTAATCAAATCAATAAAATCTATATCTATATAGTTAAAATCGATAACTGTAGGATAATTGAATAAATAGATTAATAATTCTACTTTAGAAAAAAAATTACGCAACTAATCTATTTTTTTTACATCAAACCTGTAAGTCATTATTCTTCAAAAACGGAAGAAGTTATAGATGTATAATTTGAAAACTAAAATTTAAACTATGAGACAATTTAAATTTTTATTGATTAAAAGATACAATGCTGCGTTAGCGGTTCTTTTATCATTATTAGGGTTTACAACTGCATGTGACAATGGGGAATCACCCGTAGAATATGGTGTTCCTTATGCTACTTTTATTGTCAGTGGAAATGTAAAAGATGAGGCAACTAATGATAATATTCCAGATATTAGAGTTGTACTAAATACTGATACAGCTTATACTGATGCTTCAGGTAATTATGAAGTGTCTTGTGTGGAATTTCCTGATGATCAAACTTTTGTTGTAGCGTTTAAAGATGTTGATGGAACTGCGAATGGGGAGTATGAAGCAAACGAACAAACCGTAGAGTTTATCAATCCTGTATTTTCAGGAAGCTCAAAATCGTGGTATTCAGGTGATACAGAAAAGGAATTAAACGTAAAACTCAAAGAAAAGGAATGAGCGTAACTAAAATTCCATTAAAGAAGAAAATAGCTTTAAAGTTATATACGAAATATAAAGCTAACGAAAAACGACTTCATCAATTAAATTATATTCTGTGGGAATGTACCTTGCGATGCAATTTAAATTGCATTCATTGTGGTAGCGACTGTAAAAAGGATGCAAAAGTAAAAGACATGCCACGAGAAGATTTTCTTAGTGCTCTTGATGATATTACTCCCGTTGTAAATCCAAATAAAACAATGATTGTTTTAACTGGAGGAGAGGCCATTTTAAGAAAAGACATTAATGAAATTGGGAATGAGTTATATAAAAGAGGATTCCCCTGGGGGGTGGTTTCTAATGGAATGGGTTTGGATCAAATAATGCTTTCAAGATTAATTAATTCGGGATTAAGGGCTGTTACCATTAGTCTGGATGGGTTGGAAGAAGCTCATAATTGGTTAAGAAATCATCGAAAAAGTTTTAAAAATGCAGTTAATGCTATAAAATTGCTTAGTTCAACAACTGGTATAAAGTACGATGTGGTTACTTGTGTTAATCAGAAAAATTATGATGAACTACCCAAATTTTATGAGTTTTTGCAAAGTATTGGAGTTAAGGAATGGCGAATTTTTACTGTCTTTCCTATTGGTCGAGCTAAATCTAATGAATTATTACAGTTGAAGCCTACAGATTTTAAGGATTTGTTTGATTTCATCGCTAAAGTGAGAGAAGAAGGAAAGATAAGATTGAATTATGGTTGCGAAGGCTTTCTTGGTGATTATGAGGGTAAAGTCCGAGATAACTTCTTTTTCTGTCGTGCAGGTATTAATGTAGCTTCTGTTTTAGTTGATGGTTCTATTTCTGCATGTCCAAGTTTGCGTGATAATTTTATTCAAGGCAATATCTATAAGGATAGTTTTAAGGATGTTTGGTTAAACAAATATCAACTGTATCGGGATAGAAGCTGGACAAAAACCGGAATTTGTTCTGATTGTGAACATTTTAAATATTGCGAAGGAAATGGGATGCATTTAAGAGACGAAAAAACAGGTGAGTTACTGTTTTGCCATTTCAAAAGAATAGAAGAAGGAGAAAAATGCAGTTCAGATAACATATAAAATAACACTCAAAAAAAGGCTATCCCAATAGGATAGCCTTACTCACCTTGTTAACTTATTCCGAAGATTTCCCTATTTGTAGTCGGAATCACCTACATTCTAATTTTGTATTATAAAAAGCTTTCAATTCCAGCCATTAAACCATCCAGTTCAGCCAAACCTTTTAGTCTACCCACTAATGGATAACCCGGATTGTATTTATCATTATTATAATCATCCAAAATTTTAATTCCATGATCAGGTCTTACTGGCATTTTTACATCTTTTCTGCCTTCTGAAATGCGTTTTTTCTGTTCTTTTAACAGTGCAGTCATAATTGCAACCATGTTCTGACTTCCAGATAAATGTCCGGACTCATAGAAACTACCGTCAGGTAAAAGTTTTGTATTACGTAAATGAACAAAATGAATTCGTTCACCATAAGATTCAATAATGTCTAATAGATTATTTTCTTTTCGGGCAGATAAGGAACCTGCGCAAAAGGTTATTCCATTATTAGGCGATTTATTTGCTTTGTACAACCATTCATAATCTTCTTTCTGACCTATGATTCTTGGTAAACCTAAAACAGGGAAAGGAGGATCATCAGGATGTATAGCAAAATTAACACCTGATTCCTCTGCTACAGGAATCACATCATCTAAAAATGCCTTTAAATTTTCGCGCATTTTGTTCTTGTCATAACCTTCGTAACGCTTGATGAACTCAAGAAATAATGCTTTGGGATCTGGCACGCTACCATCAATAACACCATCAATAAAACCCTGAGTAACAACAATTATATTGTATGCTAGTTCTTCTGCCTCTTTTTTACTCATTTGAGAATAAACCTCTTTTGCTTTTTCAACTACCTCTTTCGGGTAATCTTTTTCAGCATCAGGACGTTTTAATATATAAGCATCAAATGCCACAAATGTTGGGAAATCAAAGTACATTGATTCACCACCGTTATTTAATTTGTAGTGAAGATTAGTTCTTGCCCAATCCAGCACCGGCATAAAATTATAGCAAATAGTATCAATACCGCAAGCGCCAAGATTTCGAACAGATTCCTGATAGTTTTTGATTAATCGAGGTCTGTCATCAGACCAAATTTTAATGCCTTCACTAACTGGTAAACTTTCAACAACACTCCAACGCATGCCACGTTTTTCAATGGCATTCTTCACTTTCATGATTTCATCAACAGACCAAATTTCACCATTAGGAATGTGATGCAGCGCTGTGATTACACCTTCAACTCCCATTTGAACAAGCATGTCCAATGTAATGGGGTCTTTTTCTCCAAACCAGCGCCAGGTTTTCTCTAAAGTCATAATAATGATGTGTTTAATTAATTTTAAGTACTAAGAATGGGTAACAGGGGTATATGGTATAAAGGTAATAACTGAATATGTATTATGTATATCACCATTTAATCTTACTACCTTTTGCCATTAACCTTTTTATTAAACTCCACTAAATGAGCTAAATCCTCCATCAACTGGTAAAATAACTCCAGTGATGAATGAAGCAGCATCTGAACATAAAAACTGAACTGCACCATTTAACTCTTTAATGTCACCAAAACGTTTCATAGGAGTACGTGCTAAAACTTTTTTGCTGCGTTCTGTATAAGATCCATCAGGATTAATCAATACTTTTCTATTCTGATCACCGATGAAGAATCCCGGTGCAATTGCATTTACTCTTACTTTTTCATTAAATTTTGTTGCCATTTCCATAGCCATCCATTGAGTAAAAATATTAATTCCTGTTTTAGCCACAGAATATCCCAATACTCTTGTAATAGCTGAATAAGTAGCCATTGAAGAGATTGTAATAATACTTCCTTCTCCCTGGTTTGCCATTACTTCACCAAAAACTAAACTAGGAAATACTGTTCCGTTTAAATTAAGGTCTGTCACTTTTTGGTAGTCCTCAATTTTCATGTCGAAAACAGTTTGTTCTTCTGTTAGAGTAGCTCCTGGAAGATTACCTCCAGCTGTGTTGATTAGTATATCTACTTTTCCCCACTTTTCTAATAATAAATCTTTTGCAGACTTTAGTTCATCCATGTCTAAAACGCTGGATACAATACCATAAGCGTCTCCGCCTTTATGCTTTAATTCTTCAACTTTAGCATCTACGTTTTCTTTTCTAATATCCAAGATGGCAACTTTTACACCAGCTTCAATTAAACTGGTAGCAATGCTGCCTCCTAAAACACCTCCACCGCCTGTTACAACGGCAACTTTTCCTGATAAATCAAACATGATATTTAAATTTGCGTTAATAGTACGTTAACTTGTTTGGGTAAAAAAATTATAAAGGAACTTTTAACTTATAAAGAAATGCAGGTCGTTGCTGACCGCCTTTGCTTTTTTCGTTCAGTTTTTCTACAAGTCCCTGACTGATAACTTTTTTTCTAAAGTTACGATTGTCAATTGGATTCTGTAGAATCAACTGATATAATTCTTGCATTTGATTTAAAGGAAATTTCTCTGGTAATAAATTTATTAAAATGGGTTTTCTCCACAATTCTTCCTTTAACCAATTTAATGCATTATCTAACATTTTATTATGATCAAACGGTAATTTTCCTAAGCTATTAATGGCTAACCAACTAACCTCTTTTGCATGAGATCCGGCTAATAATTCAAACATTTCAGGTTTAACCAAAGCACAATATAATATGGATACTACACGATGTTGAGGATATCTGTCAACCTCACCAAATATGCCAACTTGCGTTAAAAATATATCATGAATTCCTGTAAGTTCAAACAGAACCCTTTGAACTGCCTTATCTATGGGTTCATCCAGATAAACATATGAACCGGGTAAAGACCATTTATTAGATTCAGGTTCTTTGTCACGTTTAATGAGCAATGCTTTTAATTGATTATCCTCATAACCAAATATTACACAATCTACAGATAAGTTGTTGATTTTATCGCTCATTTTTTGTCATAATTTATTATGCGTACAAAATACGTGTAGTATTTGTTATTTCCAAATTATTGAATGGAAGAAAAATCCAGAGAAGTAATGATTTCGGATATATAGCTGCATGTAGAATTACAGTTTTTAAAAGAGTTTCTTTGTAAGATGTTGAATTTGAGTGCTAATTACATTTTGAGTGTATGGTTTGTATTCATTCAGTTTACATTTAAACATGTATCGTTATCATTCTGTCACATCAGAGCCATCAGCTCGTTTTACATTTGTTATTGAAAAAAATCTATATCTATGAAAGTTCTACGAATTGTATTTTTATTATCCATTTTAGGGATATCATCTATTTATGCACAGATTGAAAATATGGGATTGGTTAATGAACCCATTGATATAAGTTCTGATTTCTACGATTTTAAAAATACCTATTATTTTGCAGATAGTCTTTCTGCATTTAATCCTAACAATGCAGAAGGTACTATTAGTTATAAGCGTTATGAGTATAAAACGCGTTATGCATTTAATAATATGTTGGGTGTATTGCGACCTGTGGTAGAAAATGAATTTCCAACAGGTGAATATGCTGTAACTCCAAATTTATCTTTCTCATTAGATTTTATTTCAGAAAGAACAGTTCGTTTAAAATTTAATAGTGGACTGGATAAAATCTTGGATGAACCGTCTTTAATGTTAGTTAATGGTACTCCTCCCAAAAGTAAAAACTGGGATTATTCTTTTGATGGAGGCAAACATATTTATCAAAGCAAATATGGAAAGGTGGTAGTAACTACTTACCCTTGGCATGTTGCTTTTTATGATGCTAAAGGAAAATTATTGACTTCAACAAATCATCATATAGATAATTCCGAAACCACATATACGCCCATAATGCCTTTTTCTTTTGTTCGAAGAGCATCTGACTATTCACGTAGTTTTAATGCCGCATTTACTTTGTCACCAAACGAAATGATTTTTGGTTGTGGAGAGTCTTATACTCAGTTTAATAAAAGAGGTCAGAAAGTTGTTTTATGTACCGATGATGCAAATGGCATTCAAAATGAAACCATGTATAAACCTATTCCATTTTTTATGAGTAATAGAGGTTATGGTATGTTTATGCATACATCAACACCTATAACATGTGATTTTGGTAAGTATTTTAGTGGTGTAAACAGTTTGATGGTTGGAGATGAAACGTTGGATTTATTTGTGTTTTTAGGTGATCCTAAAGATATTTTGGATGAATATACCACTTTAACGGGTAAAGCAGCCATGCCGCCTCTTTGGTCGTTTGGATTTTGGATGAGCCGTATTACTTATTTTAGTGAAGATGATGGACGAACAGTAGCAAAAGAGTTAAGGAAAAATGAAATTCCTTGTGATGTGATTCACTTTGACACAGGCTGGTTTGAGACAGATTGGCGTTGTGATTATCAGTTTTCAGAATCGCGTTTTGATGATGCCGGTACAATGATTAAGGATTTGAAAAAGCAGGGATTTGAAACCTGTTTGTGGCAGCTACCTTATTTTGTTCCTCAAAATAAACTGTTTAAAGAAATTATTGATAAGGGATTGTATGTAAAAAATGCTAAAGGTAATTTACCATACGAGGATGCTGTACTTGATTTTTCTAACCCTAAAACAGTAGAATGGTATCAAAGTAAAATTGCAGGATTACTTGAGCTTGGAGTTGGAGCCATTAAAGTTGATTTTGGTGAAGCAGCCCCATACAATGGCATTTATGATTCTGGTAAAACCGGTTTTTACGAGCATAATTTATTCCCATTACGATATAATAAGGCGGTTGCTGAGATTACTAAAAAAGTCAAGGGAGAACAAATAATGTGGGCTCGTAGTACGTGGGCTGGGAGTCAGCGTTATCCAGTGCATTGGGGAGGAGATCCTGCCAATACCAACACAGCTATGGCTGCCGCTCTTAGAGGTGGATTGTCTATAGGCTTGAGTGGATTTTCGTTTTGGAGTCATGATATTGGAGGTTTTGTACTGAAGGCTCCTGAAGATTTGTACAGAAGATGGACGCCATTCGGAATGTTAACTTCTCATACTCGAAGTCATGGTGCACCTCCTACCGAGCCTTGGGAATATAGTAAGTCGTTTTTAAAGGATTTCAGAAAGGCAGATAATATGCGTTATCAACTGATGCCTTATATATATGCTCAGGCAAAAAAATGTACAGAGACTGGTTTACCAATGATGCGAGCACTTTTTGTGGAATTTCCGGATGATCCTGGGTCCTGGTTAGTGGATGATGAATATTTATTTGGTGAAGATATTTTAGTAGCACCATTGTTTGAGGAAGTTATGGAGCGTAACGTCTATTTGCCAAAAGGAAGTTGGATTGATTATCAAACAGGAAAGCAATATAATGGTGGATGGCATAATATTAAGGCTGGAGATATACCAATCGTAATGTTGGTTAAAGAAGGTACTGTAATTCCTCATATTAAGTTGGCCCAATCAACAAAAGATATGGATTGGAGTGAGTTGGTATTGAAAGTTTATGGAGAAGGAATAAGTGAGGCTTCAGGTTTAATTTGTTTGCCAACGGATAATGTACTTCATCAAATTTCAACCACTAGAGTAAGTAATCAGTGGCAGATAAATCAGAACGGGTTAAATACGCATTTGGTTGTAAAAGAATAGTAGGAAAATGATAAAACTGGTTATAAGTATAATTTTCTTGTTTTGTATTCATTTGTCCTATTCTCAAACATATCCTTTTCAGAGTACACATCTTGGTATTGAAGAACGTATTTACAATCTATTGTCATTAATGACTTTAGATGAGAAAGTGAATTGTTTGGGAACTAATCCATCCGTGCCTCGTTTGGGAATAGAGGCAACCGGGCATGTTGAAGGCTTACATGGATTAGCCATGGGAGAGCCTGGTAATTGGGGACATGATCATCCTGTTACAACAACAACTTTTCCTCAATCGTATGGAATGGGGCAAACTTGGGATACGACATGTTTGAAGATTTTAGGCGAGATTGAAGGGTATGAAGTTCGGTATATGGTTCAGTCTCCCAGGTACAAACGTGGAGGACTGGTAGTAAGAGCTCCCAATGCCGACCTTAGTCACGATCCTCGTTGGGGAAGAAACGAAGAGTGCTATGGTGAAGACCCCTATTTAAACGGTCAGTTAGTTGTGGCTTTTATTAAGGGGCTTCAAGGAAACAATCCTGATTATTGGCAATCTGCCTCATTGATGAAACATTTTTTAGCCAATAGTAATGAGGATACGCGTACTTCTTCTTCCTCTGATTTTGATGAACGTTTATTGCACGAATATTATGCCTATCCATTTCAGATGGGAGTTGAAAAAGGTGGTTCACGAGCTTATATGGCTGCCTATAATAAAGTAAATCAGGTGCCCATGATGGTAAGTCCTTTGCTAAAAGGACTTACTGTGGAACAGTGGGGCCAAGATGGTGTTATTTGTACGGATGGTGGTGCTTTAAAGCTGCTGATTTCGGATCATAAATATTATGATTCAATAGAAATGGGTGCCGGGATGGCTGTAAAAAGTGGTATTAATCAATTTTTAGATGATTATAAAGATGCGATCCATAAGGCACTACAAAAAGGGATTATCAATGAATCTGATATAAATTCAGTTTTGAGAGGAGTATTTAGAGTTATGCTCAAATTAGGATTGCTTGATAATAGTGAAAAGAATCCCTATGCTAAAATTGGATTGAACGATGAGTCTGAACCCTGGTTAAATGAAAAAAACAAGGAAATTGTCAAAAAAGTTACTAGTAAGTCAATTGTGCTATTAAAGAATGAAAAACAAACTTTACCTGTAAAAACAAACAATGTTTCAAAGATATTGGTTGTGGGGCAGTTGGCCGATCAGGTTTTATTGGATTGGTATTCAGGTACACCACCTTACCTTATAACACCTTTGCAGGGATTAAAAGATAAACTGGGCAATAATACTGAAATCGTTTATGTACCGGATACTTTAATTGAAAAAGCAAAAGAAGAGGCTAGAGATGCTGATTTGATATTGGCTTTTGGAGGAAATCATCCCACAGGGAATGCTGGTTGGGCGCAGGTCACCCGAGCTAGTTATGGTAAGGAGTCTGTGGATCGGAAAACAATAGAATTAGAAGATGAAGTCTGGATCAAGCAGCTTTATGAGGTCAATCAGAATATAGTATTGGTTTTGGTAAGTAGCTTTCCATATGCCATAAATTGGTCGCAGCAAAATTTACTGGCAATAGTTCATACAACACATAATAGTCAGGAGTTAGGAAACGCATTGGCTGATGTATTGGTAGGTGATTACAATCCCGCTGGAAGATTGGTGCAAAATTGGCCCATGAGTGATGCTCATATAGCACCCTTGTTAGATTATAACATCCGTAACGGACACACTTATTTATATGCTAAATATCCACCATTATATCCCTTTGGTTTTGGGTTGAGTTATACTCAGTTTCAATATAAAAATCTGGATATTAGATTAAATAACAATCAAATCGATCTGGCTTTGAATGTAAAGAATATTGGGAATATGAATGGCGATGAAGTAGTTCAGGTATATGTTTCTTATCCAGATTCAAAAGTTGAACGACCCGTGAAAGCATTAAAAGGATTTGTAAGAACATTTATTGAAAAGGGAGCACAAAAGAAAATAGAAATACGCATCAATCTAAATGATTTGCGCTATTGGGATGAGGATCAAAGACAAATGGTTCTTGAAAAAGGAATGGTGAAATTATTGGTGGGCGCTTCATCAAAGGATATTCGATTAATACATACAATAGAGATTGAATAAAGGAGTACATATGATAAAAACCAAGATTGTATTGATATTAATAGCCATTGGAATATGGAATAACATTTCGGCTCAACATTTCTTTCCTAAGGAGGATTTAATGACAGTTGGCGTTTATTATTATCCGGAACACTGGTCATCAGAGCAATGGGAAAGAGATATTAAAAATATATCAGAATTGGGTTTCGAATTTATACATGTGGCAGAATTTTCCTGGGCACAGCTTGAACCAACAGAAGGGAATTATGATTTTGCATGGCTTGACAAAGTGATAGACTTGGCAGATCAATATCATTTAAAAGTTATATTAGGAACACCAACGCCTTGTCCACCAGTTTGGTTGGGCATCAAACACCCGGATATCTATATTAAAGATGGAAATTATCAATCAAAAGAACACGGAACCAGGGCAAACATGTCTTTATCTAATCCCGTGGTTTTGGAATATACAAGCAAAGTCGTTTTGGCAATGGCTGAGCATTATGCACATCATAAAGCCGTTATGGGATGGCAACTTGATAATGAACCGGAAGCAAAAGAAGATTATAGCCTATCAGCTCAACATGCTTTTAAAAGTTGGCTCAGGAATAAGTATAAAACAATAGATAAACTTAATAATGCATGGGGAACTGCCTTTTGGAGTCAGTTATATGCATCCTTCGATGAAGTACGTATTCATAATGCTCAAAATGTAGGTTGGTGGGGAGCAAATCCAATTGCCTTGTTAGATTTTAAACGATTTACGGCAGATACTCAGGCTTCATTTTTAGATTTTCAGGCAGAGATTCTTCGAAAATATATTGATTCAACTCAATTTATCACCACTAACTATGTGGCAAAAGGTAGTCAGGCTGATCCCCGCAGAAGTACAAAGATGGACTTTGCCTCTTTTACAGCCTATCCAAATTACGGAAGTAATAACCTGGGGGATCTGGGTTTTAGAATGGGTGATTATTCTGTGTTGATGTATGCCAACGATTATTATAAATCTGTTAATGGAATTACGGGGGTGATGGAATTGCAACCCGGTCAGGTGAATTGGGCTAATCATAATTCATTATTGCAACCGGGAACAGTTCGCATGTGGTTGTGGCATTGTTTTGCAGGAGGATGTTCTTATGCTTGCACGTATCGTTATCGTCAGGTTTTATATGGAGCTGAGCAATATCATCATGGAATTGTAACAACAGACGGAGTGAGTTTATCGCAGGGAGGCGATGAATATGTTCAGTTTATAAAAGAAATTAAGCAACTAAGGCAAAAGAATAAATCAACCACTAAAACGATTAAGCAATTAGCGCAAAAGAAAACGGCAATCATGTGGTCGTTTGATAATTTTTGGAATTTAGAGCGTCAAAACCAAACCAACCAATGGAATACCTGGCAACATATGCAGCAATTTGAGTGTATTTTGCACTCACTGGGTATTCCAGTTGTGTTTGTATCTGAAGAAGAAGATTTTTCTCAGTATGATTTCATGATCGTTCCAGCCTATGAAATGGTAGATACAGCTTTGGTTGAGAAGTGGAAGAATTACGTGGCAAAGGGTGGACAGTTGATTATTTCTCCCAGAACCGGAGCAAAAGATAAAAATACTCATCTATGGGAAAGTAACTTATCAGGCATAATGAATGATTTGATTGGGGGTAAAATTAAGGCTTTTGATATGTTACCATCTGGTAAAACAGGAAGTATAACAATGAATAACTCATCTTATAAATGGAGCTGTTGGGGCGACCTGATTGAACCTAATCACAAAACTAAGGTACTGGCAAATTATAATGATCAATTTTATTCCGGAACTGCTTGTTGCTTAAAGAATACGTTAGGAAAAGGGAAGGTTTGGTACATAGGGGCTGTAAGTGCAAATGGTAAACTGGAGAAGGATGTTCTTAAAATGGTTTATAAGGAAAAGGGAATAAAAACACAGGACTATCCGGAAGGTGTTTTTGTTGAATATCGAGATGGGTTTTGGGTGGCAGTCAATTATTCATCACAATCTTATAAGTTGGAGTTTAATGGAGATTACATCATAGGAGATCAAATTTTGCAACCAGCAGATGTGGCTGTGTGGAGTGAGGAATAAATAATGACTGTGATATTAAAGCAAAATTATGAATAGCTATCTCACATGTTTTCACCCAACTAGCATGATATCCTGCGTATGCTACTGTGCGTGTCCTCACGCATGGGGACACGCACGATAGCTAATAATATCAAAGGGTATATTTTTTAAAAAAAAGTTATAAACAAATGAATACAATGCATTCAAATAAAATATCCATTTTTGAAAAAATAGGTTATGCACTTGGCGATGGGGCTGCAAATATTGCCTGGCGTGGTGTAGCAACATTCCTTTTTGTTTTTTATACCGATGTATTTGGTATTGATCCGGCAGCAGTGGGTATACTCATGTTAGTAGCACGTTCAAGTGATGGTATTAGCGATGTACTAATGGGGATTGTTGGTGATAGAACTAATTCTAAATACGGTAAGTTTCGTCCCTGGATTTTATGGACCGCAATTCCGTTGGCAGCAATTTTATCCTTATTGTTTACAGCACCTGATTTAACCGCCACTGGAAAAATCATTTATGCCTATACCACTTATATCATCTTTACATTGGTTTATACGGCAAATAATATACCTTATGGCGCATTAATGGCTGTAATGACTGGTGATGACAAAGAACGAACAACAATTGGGTCTTATCGCATGGTTGGTGCATTTGGCGGAGGTATGATTGTTCAGGGCTTGTTGCTGTTTTTAGTGGCTTACTTTGGAAATGTAAATCCTCATTTTGAGGTGAATCAGGTAAATTCGGATCAATATTTAGTTACAGTCACAGCACCCGAAGATGTTCCTAATGCAAATATTACCACGGAGCATGGCATTGCCACCTTTGTTTGGGATGGAGATCAAGCTGATAAGCCAACCAAAAGCAAGAGTTTCACCTTAAAAGAAAAAGTACAATATACTTTCCTTGTAAAAGGAGAAGAAGATTTAACACAGGAGAGTTTTTCACTGATTAATCAAAAACAGGGGTATAGTTATTCCATTTATATCTTATCTGTGTTTTTAGCAATATTTATGTTTGTTACTTTCTTTTCAACTAAGGAACGAATTAAACCTGCAGCATCTCAGGAAACCAATTTGATGCGTGATTTTAAAGATTTAATTACTAATAAACCTTGGATTGTATTGCTAGTAATAGGATTGTTGTTTAATATTTATAATTCTATTAAACAGGGAATTGTAGTAATTTACTTTTCTCACTATTTGCATAATCAACTACTTGCTGGCTCATTTATGGTAGGATTAACGTTAGCTTCAATTGTTGGAGCTATGGTTACTTCACCTTTAGCCAGATTGTTTGGTAAGCGTAATCTTTTTATTTATGCTTTACTTTTTTCAGGAGCTGTAAATGCCATGTTGGTTTTTTGCGGACCAAATGATGTGGTTTCTATTTTTTCATTAGGAATTATATCAGAGTTTGGTGCAGCTATTTTTCCAACATTGTTTTTTGCCATGCTTGGTGATGCTGCAGATTATTCAGAATGGAAAAATGGACGAAGAGCCACGGGACTAATTTATTCAGCAGGTTCATTTGCAACCAAATTTGGAGGTGGTATTGCAGGAGCAATTATTGGGTTTATACTATCTGCATTCCATTATAACGGACAAGATACTACAGCAATACAAGGTGCAATTCCTGGCATTGTAATGCTGATGAGTTGGGTTCCATCAATTATTACTGTAATTGCAGCAGTAATTATGATGTTGTATCCTTTAAATCAAACAAAAATGGATGTTATTACAAATGAGTTACAGGATAGAAGGATTAACGGTGATAAGGTTAAGGGTTAAAGGGTAGAAGCGAAGGGCTTAGTGCGAAGAGCAGGGATGATATTACCCACTTTAGGATCGAATATAAACATTAAGTAATGTAAATAAAGGGCTAAAGGCCCGTAATATAATAGCCCAGTGCGTAGCGTAGCAAAACGCTGGGAACAAGAACCACAATTTGACAATTCAACAAAATACGAAACAGATGAAATACGGTTTTTTCGATGATCAGAATAAAGAATATGTGATCACCAATCCACAAACTCCATTTCCTTGGATCAATTATTTAGGTAATGAAGATTTTTTTGGATTAGTATCAAATTCAGCAGGAGGATATGCGTTTTATAAAGACGCAAAATTCAGAAGGTTAACAAGGTATCGATATAATAATGTTCCTATGGATAATGGGGGACGTTATTATTACATTAAAGATGAAGATACCATATGGAATCCGGGATGGAAACCAACAAAAACGCCATTGGATAGCTATGAATGTAGACATGGAATGAGCTATACTAAAGTAACCGGCGTTAAAAACGGATTAAAAGCAGAAAGTACCTTTTTTATTCCACTAAAAACCTGGGCCGAAGTTCATAAGATAAAGCTGACCAACGAATCAGATAAGGAAAAGTCGATTAAGCTGTTTTCGTTTATGGAATGGTGTTTATGGAATGCTGAAGATGATCAGAATAACCTGCAGCGTAACCTTTCAACGGGAGAAGTAGAAATAGATGGATCTACGCTTTATCATAAAACAGAGTATAAAGAGCGTCGCAATCATTACGCTTTCTTTCATGTGAATACTCCTATTCAGGGTTATGATACAGATAGAGAAAGCTTTGTAGGGTTGTACAACGAACTATCAGAGCCACAGGCTGTGTTAAAGGGAGAACCAACCAACTCTGAAGCTCACGGATGGTCGCCTATCGCATCTCATTACATTGAAGTAACTCTTAAACCCGGTGAATCTAAAGATTTGATTTTTACATTAGGTTATATTGAGAACCCGGAAGAAGAAAAATGGGAAAGCAAGGGAGTGATCAATAAAACCAAGGCAAAGGAGGTTATTGAAAAATTTAATTCTGTAGAAAAAGTTGATGCTGCCTTAAATGATTTATCCACTTATTGGGAAAATCTGCTTAGCATTATTAATGTACAAAGTGATCAGCCGGAATTGAACCGAATGGTAAACATCTGGAATCAATATCAATGTATGGTTACTTTTAATATGTCGCGCTCTGCATCTTTCTTCGAGGTTGGTATTGGTCGTGGTATGGGATTCCGTGATTCAAATCAGGACTTGATTGGATTTGTTCATCAAATACCTGAAAGAGCCAGAGAGCGTATTATTGATATTGCATCTACTCAGTTTCCGGATGGAGGATGTTATCACCAATATCAGCCCTTAACTAAACGAGGAAACCATGCTTTGGGAGGAGGGTTTAATGACGATCCGATGTGGCTGATATTAGGTACGGTTAGTTATATTAAGGAAACAGGAGATTTCTCTATTCTGGAAGAAATGGTTCCTTTTGATAATGATGAAAGTCTGGCAAAAACCATGTTTGAGCACCTGACTATTTCATTTAATCATGTGGTGAATAATCTTGGTCCCAATGGTTTGCCATTAATAGGTCGTGCCGACTGGAATGACTGTTTGAATTTGAATTGTTTCTCTAAAGATCCTAATGAATCATTCCAGACTACAGAGAATAATACCGAAGGATCCAAAGCAGAATCAGTTATGATAGCCGGCCTGTTTGTGGTTTATGGTACCGACTATGTAGAGTTGTGTAAGCAACTGGGAAAAACAGAAGAAGCAGGCAGGGCACAGGCTGAAGTAGATAATATGATTATGGCCGTGAAGAATTTTGGATGGGATGGAGAATGGTTTTTGAGGGCTTATGATTACTATGGAAATAAAGTTGGTTCTAATGAAAACGAAGAAGGTAAGATATTTATTGAATCGCAAGGCTGGTGTACTATGGCCGGAATTGGAAAAGAAGAAGGCTTATGTGAAAAAGCATTGGATTCAGTAAAAGAACGACTGGATTGTGAATATGGAATCGTGTTAAACAATCCGGCTTTTACCAAGTATTATATTGAGTATGGCGAAATATCAACCTACCCTAAAGGATATAAAGAAAATGCAGGTATTTTTTGTCATAACAACCCCTGGGTTATGATTGGAGAAACAGTTATTGGTAGAGGAAACAGAGCATGGGAATATTACAAAAAGATTTGTCCGGCTTACCTCGAAGAGATTAGCGACTTGCATAAAACAGAACCCTATGTTTATGCTCAAATGGTGGCCGGTAAAGATGCCTACAAACCCGGCGAAGCTAAAAACTCATGGTTAACAGGTACAGCCAGTTGGAATTTTTATGCCATTACACAATATATACTTGGGGTTCGACCAGATTATAATGGGTTAATAGTTGATCCATGTATTCCTGATGATTTTAGTGATTACACGTTTACCCGTAAGTTTCGTGGAGCAACCTACGAAATACAAATTAAAACAGGAGAGAAAAATAAAGGCGTTAAACAACTTACAGTGGATGGCAAAGTCGTTGAAGGCAGTGTAATTCCAGTATTGGATCAGAATTCAGTACACAAAGTAGTTGTTGAGATGCTTTAGTAGAGACCTTCATTTTTCCAAAACCATAGGAGAATCGAAGTGTCGTTCAACGGAACCAATTCGATTTATTTTAAATGAATAACAAACTCACCTTGTTTACATACATTTTGTTGAATTGATCGGAGTGCTTTTATGATCTGTCATAATAAGTACTCCGATTTTTAACTATAAATACCATAAAAATTGCATTATATCAGGTGTTAATATAATAAAATTCAGGTTAGATGAAATTAGTAATTATCAATCTATCGCTAAATTTGAAACAATACTTACTCCCGTTTTTTTGCTTCTGTTGCGGCATTATCAAGCAGGTTTTGAGATATATTATTATTGAAAGAATCAGTTAAGATACCCTTCTATAAACATCTGAAGTAATAATCATTTTGTAATTATTGAGATGTTTGAAGAATGTTACTGATGTAAATCTACATAATTGACTATTTGTTTACTTTGTTATGATTTATAATTATTCATTTGTGTTGTCAACAACTCTTGTAAATTTCTATAACTTGTTTTTAAAGATCTAGTAGTTATGCTTATTGGGTAACCAGTATCTTTATAATTCATTTCCATTACTTTTCTTTTAAGCTTGTTAGATACACTTTTTATGTAGTCTTGAGGATTATTAAAAATAAAAATTACTGATTTCTGATTATTAATGTTTGAGATTTTAATATCAGAAATATCTGACCAAGAAATAAATCCAATAGATAATAGGCTAGAATTATCTACAATACCCCGTTTGGATATTATAAGTCCAGATTTATTATCTAATAAATGTTTAAGTAAAATAATAGCAATACCCACAAAGATTATTAGGGAGAATAATCCTAACGTTATTATTATTGTGTGGCTAATAGTAGTATTAGAAAAGGAAAAGTTAAAAATAAGATCAAGTCCAAGAGCAATAAATATGCTAACATAAATAAGCGGTCGTATCATATTTGTTTTCCGTAATGAAATCTTTATTTGTTCATTTTGTTTCATTTTTTATATGTTTTATAATTATTACTTTATTTTAAATATCAATAAATACACACCTAAATTCAAATATTGTTAGTATCAAACATGTACTTCATTTTGTATTATTTTAATGTATATGCATTATTGCAAATGAGGAAATTCGAATTTACATTAAATTATTTCAAAAGTTAAATAATTGTGATAGAAATCTAATATATTTTAGTGTATAAGGTTAAAGTTGGAAAATTGAATTCATCAAGTTCAACGGAACCACTTCGATTCATTTTAAATGAATAACAAACTCACCTTGTTTACATACATTTTGTTGAATTGATCGGAGTGCTTTAATAATCTGTCATAATAAGTACTCCGATTTTTAATTATAACATATTATGAATTTTCGTCATCTTTTTCCAATGTAAAAATATCATTCACCGTTTTATTAAAAACTGCAGCTAGTTTTAATGCTAAAACAGTAGAAGGAACGTATTTACTATTTTCTATTGAATTTATTGTTTGGCGAGAAACTTGAACCCTCTTTGCTAAATCGTCCTGAGTTAGATTAAGTATGGCACGTTCTACTTTTAATGTATTCTTCATGAATTTAGATTAACGTAATAAAGTACAAAGTTTCTGACGATGACAGGTCATGCTTTCATTCGTTTTTGGGCAACATGAAAGTTAGCTAAATATATAGTAAGAATAAAATTGGTTACATAAAGGGAGTTAAAAGAATTCAAATCTCCTCCACATAATATTTCTAATGACAGCATAAATAAATGAAAGATAATACCTCCAAAAAATGCTTTAAAAACAGAATTTAGTCTCAGTGCCATGGTCATTTCATCTTCGTTTTTTTCTCTTGATAGTCCTATAATAATACATCCAATTGCATAGGTAATTTGCCAGAATGGTTTTAGTGTTTGGAGATCATTAGGAATAGAGATTAACTGCGTTAATAATGAAGCTATGAAGATTGTAAAGCCAAGATATTTTGCCCAATAAGGTAGTAAACGTGTATTCTTTTTTATTTCGAATTGCTTTTCTAAGTTAAACTTCGAAGTTAAAAGCACTAAAGCAATAATTATAACCATTAATGATAAGGCAATAAGGTTTGATTTTTCCATGATTTAAAAGTTAAATTTGTTTTACATTGTGTCAAATATACTTTACATTAATTAAATGAACAAATGATTTTAAAGTATAATGTAAAAAAATAGGAACTGAGCAAGTATCTTATTGAAGAAGTTGTTTGTATGATTTAGTAATACATGATCTAGATAAGTTGCTAAATTGTTTAGCAAAAATATTTTTGATCTATATTAATGCAATGCACATGCTTATTGTTGGTTTATATTTTTATGTAAAAACATCAACATTTGTGTTTGAACCCTAAAAGTTTCCATTTTAAACATCAAGCTTGTCATAAAAACTGACAAGCCTGATACTTTTTATATCAACGTTTCTATTTCATCATTCAATGTTCCTACTGTTTACATCAACTTTGATGGTTAAATACTAAAGCTTCGGGTTCTGTTTTTCCATAATTGCTTAAAAAATGATGACTCTTGCTATTTTTTGTATGAAAGTTGATTGATTGAACTTCAAAGTTCTATTAATTTCATTGAACTTTGTCAGAAAAACTGACAAGGTTGATGTTTTTTCTTCGAATGTTGATACTTTTTATATAAAAGTTCATGTCAGTTATAGCAACGTAGATACTTCAAACCCCATTGTTTGTGTTTATACCTCTAATCTTTATGTTTCAAACATAAAAGTTTATGTATCTACACATAAGTTTGGTGTTGTCAAGTACTCGTATTCCCCTTTGAACATAGCTTATCGAATCTCATAGCTCACCTTAAGTTAGACTGCAGATAATAAATGAGCAGTTTATAATATACAATTTTCGACTTTTTACAGCTTTAGTGTGAAACTGTAATGTAAATGAATGAAATAGAGCTGAAATCATAATTTATTTCTGATTTTTAAGTATATTTCATTGAGGAAAACAAGGATTTACCTGCTATTTTATTAAGTAAATACTTACGTTACTTTACGGGTCTATTTTATCAAACTATTCTTCTTTAGAATATATCTTATAATATAGATTGTGATGTTTTATGATGACTTAAGTTGAGAATTATAAAAGCTTTAAAGACATACGGATGTCAGAACATTTTAATAATAAAATATTTGATTATTTCTTTAACGACAATGAGAAGTTGTGTTGTATTACAAATGATGCAGGCGATGTTTTAAAAGTGAATAAAGAATGGGAAAATGTTTTAAATGGAGCAGATTCTTCCTACTATAGTAATATATTATCAGTCATAAGTCAATATCAATTTAAGCGAGAATGGAAAGCTTTAATATCAGGAAAAAAAGAAATAATATATAGTACAAACCAGGTATCCACATATAATCATAAAAAACTAACCATAAGCTGGCAACTGATTAAACAAGATGCATATGTTTTGGTATCTGGTCTTATTAAAAGTATAAGTGATAAAGAAAGTTATCAAATATTAAATGTTCCATCATACAGTAATTCATTAGGAGTAGTCTGGGTAGATAGTAATGGCGAAATAAAGTATGCTAATAATGTAATATGTGAAAGTTTAGGCTATTCGTATGAATTGTTATCGCAATTAAAAATTTTTGATATTGATATTCATTTAACAGAGTATGAATTTAAAAATGAATGGGAAAAATATTTTACTGATAACATATCTAAAATTGAGTCTGTAAATACTGAATTTAAAGGAAACCATGGTGTATCGTTTGTAGCAGAATTAAATATTATTTCAACTGAAGATACTCGTGATAATGGATTAATTATTATTTACATTAAAAATGTTACTAAAGAAAAAGAAGTTGAATCGTATATAAAGCGACTTTATACTGCTCTTGATTATGTTTCTGATGCAATTTATTGGGGAAATGTGAAAGATTTGCATTTTCAGTACATAAATAAAGGAGCATGTGACATGCTCGGCTATACAAGAGAGGAATTTAAAAGTTTAACGATTTATGATATAGATATTGACTTTGTTGAAAACGATCCACGGATAGATTTGTCTATTTTTAATTCAACTCAGGAAAACAAAAATTTTGTATTTGAGGCTCGTCATCGTAAAAAAAATGGAGAAATTATTCCTGTTGAGGTAAATACGCTTTACACATGGGTGAATAAAGAGCAATATGTATTAAGTTTTGTAAGAGATATTTCTGAACGAAAGAAACATGTGTTAGCATTGCTCAAGAGTCAAAGAGTGCTACAGGAGTCGCAGAGAGTTGCTAAAATAGGAAATTTTGAAATATCTTTTAAAGACAGGTCTTTAGTTTGGAGTGATGAGGTCTATTCTTTATTTGGTTATAATAAAGATGAAATAACATTAAACTTTGATGTTTTAAAACAAATTATGCCGCATGAAGATTATTTAAGTGTTATGGATGTTATAGAAAGATCGGTAGATAATAATTGTTTTTACGAGCATGAACACAGGGGCATTAAGAAAAATGGAGAATTATTTTATGTATATGTTAGTGGATATCTGGAGTTGGATCATAACAACGAAATAGAACGTGTTTATGGTGTTTTACAGGATATTACAGCTCGAAAAAATCAACAACATCAGTTAATTCAGGCCAAAGAAAAAGCAGAACAAAGTGATCGGTTAAAATCGGCATTTTTGGCCAATGTGAGTCACGAAATCAGAACTCCAATGAATGCGATTATTGGTTTTTCGGAATTTTTAAAAGATGAAGATAACACTCCTGAAGATATTGCAAGATTTGCTTATATTATTTCAAATAGCGGTGAGCATTTACTTTCTTTAATTAATGATATTATTGATATTTCGAAGATTGATACTGGTCAGGTTGATATTGTTAAAACTCAGGTAAATATTAAAAACTTACTAAATGAAGTAAAGGATTTCTTCGGCTCATTTTTGCTTACCAGTAATAAAAAAGATGTAGAATTAATTTTTGAATTCCCAGTTAATAAACTTGTGGTATTTACTGATGAGATGAGATTAAAGCAAATACTAATTAATTTGATTAGTAATGCCGTTAAATTCACGAATAGAGGATTTATAAAGGTTTTATGTAAAGCTGAAGGAACCTATATATATTTCGATGTTATAGATTCCGGTATTGGAATTTCTCAAGAAAAGAGAAAAATAATTTTTGAACGCTTTCAACAAGGGAGTGCTACAACCGAAAAAGTATATGGAGGAACAGGTTTAGGACTGGCTATTGCCAAGGCTTGCGTAAATTTGTTGGGAGGGGAAATTGATGTGGAATCTGAAGAAGGAAAAGGATCGCATTTTCATTTTACCATTAAGGTATAAATTCCTGACGCTTTTCTTCTAGCTTCCTGCTTCAACTTCAAGCATAAATCTTAATAAACCCCTCTGATAAACTTATGAATATTTGCTTTATAAAAAGTACTAACCCGAGTTCGATATAAAATTATTGGCTCAGACCGCTTATAAATAAAGAGTTTCAATGAATATTTGTGAAGTCATAGCGGGCTATGTCAAACAAATATGAAGCAGAAAATCGTTGTTTATATGTGGCTTTCTATTAAAATACTAATCTACTTCGTTAAATTCTTCTACCATAGCTCGCCATGCAAAAAGAATTTACCTTGTATATCAGCATTTTAATAAAATATGAGCTCTTTAATTTTATATCGAACTCGGGTTAGTAGTATTTTATGGTTAGGTTTGGAAAGGGAAAACTCATTTTATTTTGTAATATGATTTTTCTGAAATTCACTAGGTGTAATATTGAATTCCGATTTAAAGCACGAGGAAAAATATTTAGGATCAGAAAACCCAACAGCGTAAGCAACATCTGAAATTGAAGTTGTGCTGTTTTTAAGCATTACTGATGCATGTTTTAATTTAATATTTCTGATAAACTCAATTGGTGACAGACCAGTGATTGTTTTAATTTTTCGATATAATGATGATTTTGATAAGTTTAACTCTTCAGCAAAAGTGTTGATATCAAAATCAGAATTCGATAAATACTTCTCAATAATCTCAATAGCATTATTTAAAAACTGTTCATCCATAGAATGGTTTTCCAGTGAAGATATATTGAGTTCAACATTTGATTTAAATTCCTCTTGTTTACTTTTTTTATGCGTGATGAAATTACTGATTCTGGCATTTAGAACGCCCATTTCAAAAGGCTTGGATATATATGCATCAGCACCAGCATTGTAGCATTCAATCCGATCATTAATGCTGTTCTTTGCAGTTAATAAAATTACGGATATGTGACTGGTGTCAATATCACCCTTTAATGTTTTACATAATTCTATACCATCCATTTCCGGCATCATTACATCACTTATAATTATATCAATATCTGAAGATTTTACTTGCTCTAAAGCTTCAATTCCGTTTGTAGCTGTTAATACATGGTACGTTTTTGATAGTATTTGTTTCATTAATTGAAGTAACTCTATATTATCATCAACCAAAAGTATGTTTACATTTGATAGTTTTTCAGTAGAAACGGGTTCTTTGTCTTCAATACCATTAATGTCAATAATCTCATGATTTGAATCTGAACTATCGCTAATACCAATATTATTGTATGTGGAAATCTCATTAGGAGAATAACTACCTTTATCAATTGGAATATGTATTGTAAAAGTGGTTCCCTCTTCTAATCTACTGTCCACAGAAATCCAGCCATGATGTAGTTCAATTAAATCTTTACTTAATGACAAACCAATTCCATGAGTGTCACTGGCATTAATAGTTTTGTTGGTGTAAAATCGGGTAAAAATATTATCTAAATCTTCTGATGGAATACCAATTCCTGTATCACTTACATTAATAGTTATGTATTCATGATTGTTTTCAGTATAAGTTTCCAGAGTTATTGATATTTCTCCATTTTCAGGAGTGTACTTAAATGCATTAGAAAGTAAATTAAAAAGTACTTTATCAATCTTGTCGATATCAAAATATGCTTTTATTTCCTTGTGTGTAGAATGAAAAGAGAATTTGATTTGCTTTTTATTGAATATTGGTAAAAAATGATTGTAACAAATATCATTAATAAATGAAGCTATGTCTGCATTTGTAATGTTAAGTTGCATTTTACCATTTTCAATTTTTCTAAAATCTAATATCTGTTGAAGTAAACGCTTTAGCCTTGAGACATTAGATCTCATAAGAGTAAATTGAGATATTTTTTTAGGTATTGTAGATTCAATATCGTCAATTAAGCAAGATATAATTGTTAGAGGAGTTAATAAGTCATGAGATATATTTGTAAAGTATTTAAGTTTTGTTTGAGTTAATTCTTCAGTTTTGTTCTTCTCAAACTGAGCCATTTTTATGGAATGTTTGAGTTTAACCCTATTTATCATGATATAAATAAGTATAGAAATTACAAATGCAATAACTATAATATATAGTATAAAAGCTCCATTTGTTTCATATATTGCAGGTTTTCTTATGATATTAAGTGTGGTTATTTGATTACTCCAAAGATTATGAGCATCTGATGCTTTTACTTGAAATTTGTAATTTCCTTTTTTTAACTGACTGTATACTGCAAATTGACGACCTTCTTGTAACTGAATCCAATCATTGTCAATCCCCTCTAATTTATAGGCATATCTTATTTTGTCAGGATTACTATAGTCTAATGTTGAGAAATATAATTCAATGTTTTTATCAGTTGGGGAAAGAGTAAGTGTTTGTTTTTGTTTATTATACTTCTTAATATTATCGGGAGATAGGATAGATTCATTTTGTATTTTAATGTCAGTAATTTTAACGTTTGTTTGTTGTGGTGGAGCTAATAGGTGCTCAGAAGGAGTGAAACGGGAGTAACCTCTGTTTCCTCCTACATAAATATACTTCGAGTCTTTTGTTTTAAACAATGAGTTTTTTAAGTGAGAGTTAATTTGCATTCCATCTCTTGAAGAATAAGATATAGAGGCATTATTTTTAGGATTGTATTCTATTACTTTTTTATATGTAGTAATCCAAATATTACTGTACTTATCTGCAATAATATCTAAAATTGCCTCACCTTTCAATCCGCAGTCAAATGTTTTATTGTCAAATGTTTTATTGGTTGTATCATATTCAATTAGGCTACCATCTTTTTTACCAATCCAAATGCTGCCACTTAAATCAGCAGTAATAGATTGAATATGATTATCTATCAGTTTATTGCTTATTTTATGTGTAACTAACCTATGAGCATTTGAGATTGAAAGCTCATGCGGAACATTTATCTTGAAAATTCCATCATTATCAGTACTAATCCATAAAGTGTTATTATTATCCTGTGTAATTGAAGTAATAGAATTAATATCGTTTTTGATAACAATAATTGTATTGGTATTATAAGGTTGCACAAATAGTGCATTGTTACTTGCTATCCATACATTCGATCTGTTATCTTCAAAAAGAATTGATGGAAATCCAGAATCAGGAGTTATTTTATTTAGTTCAGATTCGCGTACTTCTTTTATCTTATGCCCATTTTTTTTTATTTTAATGATTTTAGGTGTAAAATCATTGGTAATCCATATTTCATCTAGTCCAGAAATGTAAGTAATATATGATATCGATTTTAGTTCGGTAATACTCTTTAATTCGTTTATTTCTGATAAATATTTAATTGAGTTATTAGATGGGTTATAAATAAAAGGACCAACTCTGTTTTGATTAATCCAAATATCTCCATCACCATCTTTACATATTGTTGTAAATGAAGGTGCAATATCACTTTTGCTTTGAAGTAATTGAAGGGGAAAATTATCAATGTTAGGTTTATTAAAGTCTACTTTAAAAACACCTTCACTAAAAGCTCCAATCCATAAATTTCCATCTTTATCTTTAATGATTTCACTAAAAATATTATTAGTATTTTGTAAAAGTTTTCTAGTATCAACAGCAACTAAACTATCTTTGTCATTATACTTATAAGTACTTAATCCAGATAATGACATTGCCCATATGTAATTAAAATTATGATCTTGAACAAAACTAAAAAAACGATTATCATTGAGTGATTTCTTCCAACTGGGTAACGGAATTTTTTGATAAGTTTCTTTTAAAAATGAATTTGGATTAAAGAGAAACATGCCTTCGTCCCATGTACCAATCCAGTAATTATTGTTTGAATCCTGAAATATATGAAAAGGGTTATCACTACTCCCAATTTTAGGATATTTAATAAACTGATTGTTTTCTTTATTAAATTTGTATAACCCAGTTCCCCAGGACACAATCCAAATATTTTGATATGAATCTTCAAAGATTTGATTTATGTTTATTCCTGCTAAAGAATTTGAATAATCACTTATTAAACTCAAATCCTCATTGTATCTTCTTATCCCTCCTAGATAGCTAACCCATGTTGTACTATCACTGCTCGTTAGAATAGAATATATTGTTTTATTATTCAAGATTGAATCGGGAAATAGTTTTATACTATAATTGTTTTTATTTAAGATATTTAGTCCTTCATTAGTGCCAATCCATATACGTTCATTGAAATCCTCACTTATTCTAGAAATTTCGTTACTAGTTAGTAAGCCCGGAAGGGATAAGTCCGAGCGAAATACCTTCATTCTATATCCGTCATATCTACATAATCCGTCTTGAGTTCCTAACCACATATAGCCCTCACTATCTTGAAATATGCGATAAACCGAATTGGAAGGAAGTTCGCTCATAATTGGAAGCTGGCTTACTTTAATATTTTGAGAAAATCCATTGATAGAAATGACTTCAAATATGATATAGAAAAAAAATATGGCTTTTAATTTCATTTGATTAGAATTTTCTTTTGGTGATATATGGAACATACTAGAAAAATAATCATACTGGTTAAATAGAATTGTTTTTATGGATCGTTTCATATTTTCAGAATGTAATTGGGTATTAAAAGAAAGTAACATCGTAAATTTTATCTCGGTCCATTTTTTCAATTACTCTAAATCAAGTAAATATAAGTTTAAAAACACAAATATATAAAATCAACGATTGAGATAATAACAAAGAAATAAAATGAGATAAATGATTTGTATCCATTCGGCGTAGAGCATATTGTGACCTCATTTTTTGATTCCTAGCTTTGGATCAAAAAGAAATGCGAATAAGTGAATCCTCATTTAAAAAATTATACAAAGAACAGCAAGAATCAGGATTAAGCGTAAGGGATTTTTGCTCCAATGTTGCTATAGCCCCGTCAACATTTTATCGATGGAAAAAAATATTAGAAGAAAAAGAACTACCCGGAGGTTTTGTACCATTACTAATAGGAGCTAACAAATCAGATAATGATTGTACACCCCCGTCTCCTTTCGTAGATGTAAATAGAAACTTCAATAATAACTCATTGGAGTTTACTTTTCCAAACGGGACCAAGTTGCATTTAAAAGGTAACATAGATATCTCGTTATTAAAAGCAATCATTCATCTATATTAATTCAAAACTATGTTTCACCTACACGGAAAGCTTCAATATTTTTTATATCCAGCACCGGTCGATATGCGAAAAAGCTTTTACACCTTAAGTGGTATTGTTACCTCTGCCATGAAACGTAATGTACAACATGGAGAAGTATTTGTTTTTGTCAATCGCAACTTTACCATCATGAAAATCCTTCATTTGGAACATGGAGGACTGGTAATTTACCATAAGAAGCTTGAAAATGGTACTTTTACACTACCTACATTCGATGAAAACCTGATATCACAACAAATAACCTGGCAAGAGTTAATGATGATTGTTGACTCTGTAAGGCCTATAAAAAGGCGATTGAAAAAACATAAATAAACGGACTTAATTTAGGCTAACAATTTTGTCTGTACCCCTTGATTTTATTACTTTTAGGCATCAAATTGATCAGGGGTAAATGAACCAGTTTTCAGATAACGATATTTTCATACAGGAACTTCTTCAGCAAAGAGATGATCTCTATGCAGAGCTATCCCGTCTTCGAAAAGCAGATGATGGGACCTTGGATTCTCTTGAAAGCAGGAATAAAGAATTAGAAGATCTTGTTAAGCAACAAGCTGAAAAAATCAATAAACTTACTGATCAATTATCTTGGTATCGACGAAAAATGTGGAATCCATCCAGAGAACGGTTTGTACCGGAAGACCCCAATCAGAGAAAAATTGATTGGGATGGTTTAGAACTGTTGCCTGCAGAAGAAGAGATGGCCAAAGAAGCCGACAAAGAGTTAATAGCTTATGAACGTTGCAAACCTAAAAAAGAAAAGAAACAAGCCATTCGTTTACCTTTACCTGACGATTTAAGAAGAGAAGAAGAGATAATAGAACCAGAAAGTGTTGATGAAAGTTGGGTACGTATTGGAGAAGAGGTAACTGAGGTATTGGAATTTAAACCCGGTGAACTTTATGTGCGAAAAATAATACGACCTAAATATGCTGCAAAACCGGAACAGCAAATAGCAGAAGGTGAATCAAGAGTTCGTATTGCATCACTACCTGCATTACCATTACCACGCAGTAATGCAGATTCTTCATTGTTGGCAGAGATAATAATGAATAAGTACCTTTATCATTTGCCTTTTCATCGTCAGATAACAATGTTCAAGCAACTTAAATTAAGACTTCCTGCATCAACCATAAATGGATGGTTTAAGGATGTTTGTGATTTACTAAGGGCATTATATCTTCGACTACAAGAAGTGGTTATGGAATCAGATTACATTCAAGTCGATGAGAGTACAGTTCCGGTAATAAATGATGAAAAACACAAAACAGTAAAAGCTTATTTATGGATGGTTCGATCAGTAATGAAAAATATGGTCTTTTTTCATTACGATAAAGGTTCACGGGCACAAAAAGTAGTAGTTAAACTTTTACGAAATTATAAAGGTGCAATTCAAACTGATGGCTATCAGGCTTACTCCATCTATGAGCAAAAGAAAGGTGTTTTGCTTTTAGGATGCTGGGCTCATGCGCGCCGTAAATTTGAAGAAAGCCTAAAAGAAGATGAAGTTGGAGCTGCATATGCTCTGGCACAAATAGGAAAACTCTATCAGGTAGAAACTATGGCTGATGATCAGCAATTAAACTATGAGCAAAGATCTGAACTTCGCAAACGTTTAGCATACCCAATAATGGTTGCTTTTGAAAAATGGATTGTCAATTATTATCCAAAAGTTTTACCAAAAGGTAGAATGGGCAGAGCTTTGTCATATACCTATTCAATTTTTCAAAGATTGTCACGTTACCACTTGGATGGACGTTATAAGATTGATAACAATCTTGCAGAAAATGCAATCAGACCTTTAGCCTTGGGGCGCAAAAATTATTTATTCTGTGGAAATCATGATGCTGCAGAAAATGCAGCGGTTATTTACTCTTTGATTGGGTGTTGTAAAGCAAGTAATGTTGATGTTAGAGAATGGTTAATCGATGTGTTAACTAAAATACCAAGCTACAATAACGATTACTCAAAAGATTTAGCAGAGCTATTACCTCATAGTTGGAAAAAATCAAAGTCCCACCAATTCCAAGAATAGTTAGATTTTCTCAATCATTATACTTTTTGTATCATGTTCGATGTTTGGTTTCATTTAGCTTGTTACCTTTTTTATATGTAGCTGACCGAATGCTTACAATGATTTTATGTAAGAATAATCAATAATATAATTTTCCTGAATTCCACAGAAAGAATTCTTGTTGAATATTAAGTTAAGAGCCAATAAAAGTGAAAAAGATAATTGTTCATTAAGGATAATAATCATTCAAAATAGAAGAATAATCATCCATGTATATTATGTATTCCTTGTTCTTAGTGGGGGTGTGTAAATGGGGTACTTAATGGAATGATCTTTCTACTATGGATTTTAAAAAGATCTGGATATTTGTAATGTTAATAGATGTAAAAATATATATAAATGTGTATCACAAAAGCAGCTTAATATTTTATCCTTAATATTTTATCATTGTTTAATAAATCAATTAATCTTTTAAAAATCTAGTATGAAAGAAAAGTTATCAAGTATTAATTGTCAAAGGAAATATCTGGACACTTGGAGAAAAAGGACTGTGTCTGTATTTACCTTGTCCGTTATGTTTATGCTTATTTCTATAAGCACATTTGCTCAAGACACAACCAATGTATCAGGAGAAGTTAAAGATTCTTCAGGGGATGCAGTCCCAGGTGTTTCGGTACTTATAAAGGGTACAACAGTAGGTACAATTACTGATTTTGATGGGAAGTTCCAATTAAGTAATGTGGCAGAGGATGATATAATTGTATTTTCATTTGTAGGAATGAAATCACAGGAAATACCTTTGGTCGGTCAAACAACTATCAATGTAACAATGGAAGATGAAGCCATTGGAATGGACGAAGTTGTAGTTGTGGGTTATGGAACACAAAAGAAATCAGACATAACAGGTTCTGTAACATCTGTTCCATCTGATCGTTTGGAAAATATTCCTGTAACTAATGTTATGCAGGCTGTTCAGGGGGCAGTATCGGGTATGAATATTACTCAGGTTTCTTCTATTCCGGGAGAAGCTCCTTCTGTATTGATAAGAGGTGGGGGGTCATTAACTGCTTCAACGGATCCTTATGTTGTTGTTGACGGTGTACCGATTACAAAAATGGGTGGAAGTATGAATGATATTAATCCTAACGATATTAAATCGATAGAAATTTTAAAAGATGCTTCTGCTGTAGCTATTTATGGTATGAATGGTGCAAATGGTGTAATTTTAATTACAACAAAACGTGGTAAAACAGAAACTCCAACAGTGCGATACTCTGCATATATTGGTTTAGATGATTTTGCTCATGTTCCTGATATGTGTTCAACTGATGAGTTACTGGCACGTTATGCCGAAGGTGATAGAATTACAGGTTCTCAATTGTATGCACCTCCTGTTAAATATGAGTATGAAGTTGAAAACTATGAAAATGGACATACAATTGACTGGATTGATGCTATTTCGCAAACAGGCATTCAACAGAACCATAATATTAGTATTTCAGGTGGAACAGAAAAACTGAATTATTATGTTTCTGCTAATTATATGGGACAAAAAGGTGTAATTAAAGGATATAACTACAAACGTTATTCTATACGTACAAATATTGATGCACAAGTAACAGATTTCTTAAAAATTGGCACTTCATCTGCTGTTATTCACCATAACCGGGATGGGGGGCGTGCAAATCTTTTAAATGCTGAAGCAATGACTCCTTACAGCAGAATGTACGAAGAGGATGGTTCTTATACTATCTATCCAATGTATAGCGAAACATTATGGGCAAATCCATTATTGCCAACAACAACTGACCCTGAACGTCGTCAATACAATATAAATTTAAATGGTTTTGCAGATCTTGATTTTGGTATGATCACAAATAAACTAAAAGGTTTATCTTATGAATTGAATGCAGGATTTTCGTATAAACCAATTCGTAATAGTTCTTATACAGGAGCTTCTGTAAACGATCAATTAGGAACAGCAATAATACATCATTACGAAACACAAGCATATACAATTGAAAATATTTTAAAGTATTCTCGTGATTTTTCAAAGCATCATATTGACTTAACAGCTGTATATTCCGCACAAGAGAGAATGTACACAGAAAACAAAGCAAAAGCTCAAGGATTTGTAAATGATGAATTAGAGTGGAATAGAATGCAAGCTGGTTCAAGCTCCTCTGTAACTTCTTTTACAGATCGATATGCTGCAAATTCTCAAATGGGTCGTTTAAATTACTCTTACGACAGTCGTTATTTATTTACTGCAACGGTGCGTAGAGATGGCTCTTCTGTTTTTGCAGATGGTAAAAAATATGGTACATTTCCTTCAGTAGCTTTAGGTTGGAATATTCATAAAGAAGGTTTCTTTGCAGGGTTAGATGCTATAAATAATATGAAGCTAAGATTGTCATATGGTACTTCAGGTAACGAAGCATTAAACCCTTATAAAACATTTACAACAACTTCCGATGTTCAGATTACATTTGCTGGAGCTACAAATATAGCAATGGTTGCAAGTCAGTTAGGTAATTCGGATTTAAGTTGGGAGACAAAAGAAAGCTTAAATGTTGGGATTGATTTTGGATTTTTAAATAACAGAATTAACGGTACGGTTGATGTGTATAAAACTGCTAATACTGATTTATTACTAAGAAGAAACTTACCAGCAGCATCTGGTTTTGAAAATGTGATTTCTAATATTGGAAAAACAGAAGGTAAAGGAATTGAACTTACCTTAAACTCTGTAAACATGGTAAGAAATGATTTCAAATGGAGTAGTACGATTGTATGGACTGCAAATCAAACTGAAATTGTAGAACTTTATGGGGATGGAAAAGATGATTTAGGTAATCATTGGTATTTAGGTGAACCAATTGATGCTGTTCGTGATTATGACATGGTTGGTATTTGGCAGGAAGCAGATATTAATGCCGGAACACAAGAAGGCTGGGATCCTGTTGCCGATGCAGGAAATGTAAAACTTGTAGATCGTGATAAAAGTGGTGACATTAACGATGATGATAAGCATATTATCGGTCAAAAATCACCCAAATGGACAGGAGGATTAACGAATACGTTTACATATAAAAACTTATCGCTAAATGTTTTTATTCAAACAGTTCAGGGAGGAATGAAAAGAAATTCTCATATAGGTATGGCATCTGATGAGTTACAACGAAGAAATAGTTTTGCTGATATTGGATACTGGACTCCTGAAAACAAAAGTAATAAATGGCGATCTTTAAGTAATAATTCAAATAAACATGGTTATGGTTTTTATTATAAAAATAATTATACAAGAATCAAGGATATAACGTTGAATTATAATTTCTCAAAACAAATACTTCAAAAAGTTGGAATAGATGCATTAAGTGTATATGTAAGCGGACGTAATCTTTACACATTTACAGATTGGATTGGTTGGGACCCTGAAGAAAGAGAAGTTACAAGAGGTTCTGATAAATGGGACATTAACTATCCAAGTGTAAAAACAATTGTTTTTGGAGTTAACCTAACTTTATAATTGACTAAATGTATTGAAATGAAAAAACTATTATTTATACTGATTATAACTTTAACTACGATATCGTGTAGTGAAGATTTTTTGGATGAAACACCATATTCATCCTATGCTGCAGAGACATTGAATGATGATGATGGTATTGAGGCTTTATTGAAAGGCCTGCATTATCGGTTTGGACAATTATGGACTTACAGTGGACGTCAGGGGTGGCTTAGTTGCTGGCAATTAGGAACAGATGTTTTTTCACCAGGAGGAGTAGAAGGAGTAGAGATTCCATTTTTTAAGTATGACGAGTTAACTCCTGAAAATGGAGCAGTAAGCTATATGTGGTCACAATGTTACCTTATAATTAATAATGCCAATAATGCACTAGCAGCCATTGGCGAAGATGGTGATCCTGCTAAAATTGGAGAAGCTAAGTTTTTTAGAGCTTATATGTATAATCACTTAGCAACACTTTATGGTGATGTACCTCTATTGACAGAAGCTACATCTACAGCTCGTACTGATTATGTTCGTACTCCTGTAAGTGAAGTGAATGCTCAAATAGTTGAAGATTTAGAATATGCAGCACAATATTTGCCAAATATTGATGATGCAGTTTCAGAAAGTAGAGCCAATAAACATATGGCGATGCAATGTTTAGGTGAAGTTTATTTGCGAATTGGTGAAGACGCAAAAGCAGAAGCTGTACTGACAAATATTATTGAAAGTGGTGATTTTTCACTAATTCAGGATCGTTACGGAGTGTTAACAGATAAGGAAGGCGATTATTATAGCGATATGTTTAAATACGGTAATCAACGTCGTTCTCAAGGTAATACGGAAGCAATTTGGACCTTTGAATTAGAATACACAAAAAATGTTTCTGGTGGATTTACCAATGCACCTCAGCATCGTAGAGTATGGGTTCCAGGATATCATACTATTCCAGGTATGGCTTATTCTGTATGGAGTGATTCTGAGAACCAGTATATTACTAATTATGGTGGTAGAGGTAATGGACGTATGGTTACAAGTAATTGGGTCAAGTATCATTTATATAAAACTGGAGACATCCGTAATTCAGAAAATAATATTACTCGCAACTTCTATTATAATGCTCCTGATTATTCTGCAACAATTGGTATTGATGAGGAGGGTTTTCGTGTAGCAGCAGATTCACCAGAAGCAGTTTCTACTATGACTGTACAAACAGGTGACCTTGTTGTGCGTGCTAAAGGTGATTCAATTTCTTCAATGTTTCCTTACACAAGAAAGTGGGATTCATTTGATCCGGATGATACCTGGGGTTGGACTTGTATAAAAGATTTTCCAATGATGCGTTTAGGAGAAACTTATTTGCTTCGTGCTGAAGCCAGATTAGGTCAAGGAAATACTTCAGGAGCAGCTGATGATATCAACGTTTTACGCGATAGAGCATTTAAAACTTCTAGAGTTGAAACTGGAAATCCTAATTTAGGTAAGGTAAGTTCAAGTGATATTGACCTTGATTTTATTTTAGATGAAAGAGCCAGAGAATTATTCGCTGAAGAAAACCGTCGTATGACACTAATGCGTACAGGCACATTGGTAGAGCGTGCTCAATTAAATACAGATGTAACAATTCATGGCGCAATTACTGGGTTGGATGATCATATCTTATTACTCCCTATACCGTTGAGTGAAATTCAATTAAATAAAGATTCAGAGTGGGTGCAAAATCCAGGTTATAAATAATTATTAATTATATGATAAAGTTATCTATTTAATGATGCAGTAATAAATTGCTTTACAAATAAAGAAAAGGGAGATTAACGCAATCAATCTCCCTTTTTTCCTAATTTTTATAAGTTGTAAAGCATTTGTTTTTGGAGAGCTTTTTTATAATGATAATTGAAGAATAATTACAGAAGATAAAAACCGTTCATTACTTTAGCAGTTTGTTTCGTCATAATGGAAGTTGACTATAGCAGTAGTTTTGATTAGTAAATTATTGAAAAAAGGTTAATATTTCCACATAATGGAATGATTTGTACACCTCAATTGCTCTAAAGATTTTGATATTTGAAAGCAAATTAATGTATCCTCTGGCAGTAGATCATCTATAGTTTTTTATTGGTAATCTTTTGAAAGTGGATAATTGTAGAGTCGGATATATTGCAGGGACAATTTTTATAGATATGTCGTTTCAAAGTAGAAATTTATAAAAACAATAATATTTAAAAGCTTCAAATCATGCAAAGAGCATTGTTATTACTGGTTATAGTATTGTGTGGGACTGTTTACGGTCAGAATAGTATACCAGATTGGGAAAATCCCAAGGTGTTTGGTATTAATAAAGAGAAAACCAGAGCTACTTTTATGCCTTATCAAAGTAAAGAGGCAGCCATAAAAAATAATTATGAGGATTCGAATTGGTACTTGTCTTTAAATGGAACATGGAAATTTAATTGGGTATATAAACCTGCAGACAGACCAACCGATTTTTATACTGAAGGTTATGATGTTTCAGATTGGGACAAAATGCCTGTACCAGGAAATTGGGAATTGAATGGATACGGAACACCTATTTATTCTAATATCAACTATCCATTTCCGAAAAATCCACCGTTTGTGGACCATAATCATAATCCGGTAGGAAGTTATAAACGGAGTTTTTCTTTACCCGAAAATTGGAAAAACCGTAGAGTTTATATTCACTTTGAAAGTGGAGCAGCTGCTATGTATGTTTGGGTAAATGGAGAAAAAGTTGGATACAGTCAAAATACCAAAAGTCCAACCGAATTTGATATTACACCTTATGTAAAATCCGGAAAGAATACTGTATCTATTGAGGCCTATCGTTGGAGTGATGGTTCATACCTTGAAGATCAGGATTTCTGGAGACTATCAGGTTTCGATCGAGGAATTTATTTATATAGTACAGATCAGATTCGAATTGCAGACTTTTTTGCAAAAGCGGGGTTAGATAATAATTACCGTAACGGAATTTTAGATGTAGATATTGATGTGGCAAATAAGGTTGCAAAAAACAAAGCCGGAGAAATTGCCATTACGTTACAAGATAAAAGCGGTAAAACAATTATTGAATCAGCTTCAAGTGTTGAACTTAAGGCAAATAGTGAAGAAACAGTAAATATAAAGGCTGAGGTAAAAAATGTGTTACATTGGAGTAATGAAACACCCAACTTATATACTCTATTACTTACTTTAAAAGATGAACAAGGCAAATTGATTGAAGCAACATCATGTAAAGTTGGTTTTAGAACTGTTGAAATTAAAGATGCTCAGTTAATGGTTAACGGGAAAGCGGTTTTAGTTCGTGGTGTTAATTTACATGAGCATAATGCTTTTAATGGTCACGTTATAGATAAAGAAACCATGCTAAAAGATATTAAGTTGATGAAGCAGCATAATATCAATGCCGTTCGTATGAGTCACTATCCACAAAATCCTTTATGGTACCAATTATGCGATGAGTACGGATTATTTCTTGTGGATGAGGCTAATATTGAAGCTCATGCCATGGGGGCCGAGTGGCAAGGATGGTTTGATAAGAACAAACACACAGCATATCGTCCGGAATGGGCACCTGCACACAAAGACCGAGTAGAACGTTTATTTCAAAGAGATAAAAATCATCCTTCTGTTATTATTTGGAGTATGGGTAATGAGTGTGGAAACGGACCTGTGTTTTACGATATATACGATTGGTTGAAAAAAGAAGATCCTACACGTATGGTTCAGTTTGAACAAGCTGGCGAAAATCGTAATACAGATATTGTATGTCCAATGTATCCTGGTATCGAAACCATGAAAAAGTATGCTGAAAGAACGGATGTTGAGCGTCCTTTTATTATGTGTGAATATTCTCATGCTATGGGAAACAGTAATGGAAACTTTCAGGAATATTTCGATATTATTCACTCAAGCAAACAAATGCAAGGTGGATTTATATGGGACTGGGTTGATCAGGGCATAAAAGCAACCGATGATTCAGGAAGAGATTATTTTGCTTATGGTGGTGATATCGGTGGTTACAAATACACTCATGATGAGAACTTTTGTGCTAATGGAGTCGTAGCTGCAGATCGTACACCACATCCTGCTTTAAATGAAGTTAAAAAGGTATATCAGGATATCCTGTTTTCATCAGAAGATATCAGCTCTGGAGTTTTAAATGTAAAGAACATATTTTTATACAATAACTTAAAAGATTACTCATTTAAATGGGTATTGAAAAAGAATGGTGAAGTTGTAAGCGAAAAGCCTTTTAAAGTAACGTTAGCCGGAGGATTAACGAAAAATGTAAAACTTCCATTACCTAGAGTTACTATGCAAGCAGGAGAGGAATATACTGTAGATGTATATGCCTATACAAAAAATGCAACCCCATTTGTTCCAGCCGGATTTGAAATTGCGCGTGAACAGTTTGTTTTAAATGGGAATAATTATTTTGCTGCTGAAAATGTATCAGAGGGAACTGTTTCTGTTGAGGAAAGAGACAATCGTATTTATGTGAAAGCTGATCAGGTAGAAGTTAGATTTGATAAATGGAGCGGTCTGTTGTCTTCTTACAAAGTAGATGGTCAAAACTTATTAAATGGCGGACCTGAACCTGATTTTTGGAGAGCTCCTATTGATAACGATTACGGTAATGGTATGCCTTGGAAACTTAATATTTGGCGTACTGCTGGAAAAAACAGATCGGTAAAATCAATCGATATTGATAAAGAGGATGGTAAAGTAGTTATTACAAGTAGCTTGTATTTAAATGATGTAACAAGTGATTATACTTTGGTATACACCATTTATGCTGATGGAAAAACTCAGGTAGAGGCAAGATGGGAAGCTGGAAGAGAAGGTTTACCTGAAATACCTCGTTTTGGTATGCAAATGAGATTATCTAATGAATTTGATCAGTTTAACTATTACGGTCGAGGTCCTTGGGAAAACTACTCAGATAGAAATACATCAAGCTTTTTAGGTGTTTACTCAAGTTCTGTTGAAGATCAACGGGTAGATTATATTCGTCCGCAGGAAAATGGAAATAAAACAGATGTAAGATGGCTAACCTTAACAAATAAAAATGGAGTAGGACTAAAAATTGAAGGCTTGCAACCATTAAGTGTTAAAGTAGCTCATAATTCTGCAGATGATATTGATGCAGGTTTATCCAAAAAACAAATGCATCCAAGTGATGTAACGCCTCGTAATCAGGTTTATTTAAATGTTGACTTTAAACAACGTGGATTAGGTGGTGACGATAGTTGGGGACGTTATCCTCATACCCAATACTTGTTATTGGATAAAGCATATAGCTATGGTTATATCATTAGTCCGGTTAAATAGTTTGGGAGAAAACAATAAGATCAGAACAAATATATAAGATAAATCAAGTCATGTATAATATAAAAAAATTAAGTATTATCTGGTTCGCATTATTGTTTGTAGCGTGCGCACCAAAAAATACTAAATCAGTAGAAGAATCATCATACTTATCAAAACTAAGTAAGCAAGATGTGTTATCATCAATAGTAAAAGTAAATGATTATTGGCAATGTACAAATCCAGAACATGGACGAGCTTTTTGGGATAATGCAGCTTACCATACAGGAAATATCGCAGCATATCAGGCAACAGGTAAACAGAAATATAAAGTATACTCTGAGGAATGGGCTGTTCAAAATGAATGGAAAGGAGCTAAATCAGATGATAAATCTAATTGGAAATATTATTATGGCGAAAATGATGAACATGTGCTTTTTGGCGACTGGCAAATTTGTTTTCAAACTTATATAGATCTTTTTAATATGGATGAAGTTAAGGATTCATCTAAAATTGCAAGAGCTATTGAAGTAATGGAGTATGAAATGAGTACCGAAGCTAATGATTATTGGTGGTGGGCTGATGGATTATATATGGTAATGCCTGTAATGACAAAGTTATACCATGTAACAGGCAATGAATTGTATCTGGAAAAGTTACACCAATACTTTAAATATGCGCAAAGTATTATGTATGATGAAGAAACAGGCTTGTTTTTTAGAGATGTAAAATATGTATATCCAAAGCATAAGTCAATGAATGGTCTAAAGGATTTTTGGGCTCGTGGTAATGGATGGGTTTTTGCAGGATTAGCAAAAATTATTCAGGATTTACCTGAAAGTTATGCTCATAAAGCAGAGTTTATTCAGATCTATAAGAAAATGGCTGCAACCTTAAAAGATGTGCAGCAAAAAGAAGGTTACTGGACACGTAGTATTCTTGACCCAGAACATGCTCCAGGGCCAGAAACCAGTGGTACAGCCTTTTTTACTTATGGCTTTTTATGGGGTATGAATAATGGTGTTTTATCTAAAGAAGAATATACTTCGGTAGTAGATAAATCATGGGAGTATTTAACAACAGTAGCACTTCAGAAAAGTGGAAAAATTGGGTATGTTCAACCAATAGGAGAGAGAGCAATACCTGGCCAAACAGTAGATGAAAATTCAAGCTCAAACTTTGGAGTTGGAGCCTTTTTATTGGCTGGTTCAGAAATGGTAAAATTCATAGAAAAATAATTGTGTAGTGTGCTATTCACTAATCTTTATGGTTAGTGGGTAGCGCATTTTTTTACATTATATTTTCAAAAATGTATATAAATTACAGCATTTTGTTTTAAAATATATAAAATTTAATGGTCCTGATTGAATATTACAGGCTTGTTAAATTTATTTTGTTTAAAATCATTGTTAAAAAAATAGAATGAACAATAAGTTTCTTCTGGCCGTTACGCTGCTTGTTGTATTTATAACAACTGCTTGTGCTCAAAAATTAATTCCAGTTGATAAAGCGTGGTCAAATAACTCGGTAAATGCTGTTGTATTTCGTCAAAACTCGTTGGTAACACAAATCGATACCCAGTTTATTGCCTATTATACTACAGAAGGTAAGTTGGCCTTAGGTAAGCGCAATATTAATGATAGTAAATTTACTATTAACGAAACAGAATTTACAGGTAATGTAAAAGATGCACATAACTGTATTAGTATTATGATTGATGGTGATGGCTATTTGCATGTAGCCTGGGATCATCATGGTCACCCGCTTCGTTATGCAAAAAGTGTGGCGCCCTATTCGCTTGAGTTAGGGCCTAAAACTGAAATGACAGGACAAAATGAAAGTAAGGTTACCTATCCTCAGTTTTTTAAAATGCCCAATGGGAATTTAATATTTATGTTTCGTGATGGGCAATCAGGTAAAGGCAATTTAGTTTTAAATAGTTACGATGTTAAAACTCAAAAGTGGAGTCAGATACAAAGTAATTTAATTGATGGTGAAGGTCAACGTAATGCATACTGGCAGGCATGTCTTGATCATAAAGGAGTGATTCATGTTTCGTGGGTATGGCGCGAAACATGGGATGTATCCACGAATCATGATATGTGTTATGCCCGATCAAAAGATGGAGGTAAAACATGGGAAAATTCAAGAGGAGAAAAATATCAGTTGCCAATCAATGCTGCTAGTGCAGAGTATGCTGCAAAAATTCCTCAAAAAAGTGAATTGATTAATCAAACATCAATGACAACGAATGATGACGGTGAACCCGTAATAGCAAGTTATTGGAGGGAGCAGAATTCAGATATTCCACAATATCATATCATCAGTTTGGTTAAAGGAAAGTGGATTGTAAATGATTTAGGATTCAGAAATCAGGCATTTTCGTTATCAGGAGGAGGTACAAAACGAATTCCAATTTCACGACCTCAAATTCTAGCGAAATCCACTAAAAAAGGAACGGAATATTATTTAATATTCCGTGATGAAGAGCGCGAAGCAAAAGTGTCAATGGCAGAATTAAATGAATCAGGTAGATGTAAAATTGAAGATTTAACTGAATTTACAGTTGGTTCATGGGAACCCTCATTTGATACTGAGTTATGGAAAGAAAAAAGTATGTTACAAATATTTGTGCAAAGAGTTGAACAAGTAGATGCTGAAGGAACAGCCAACTTTGAACCGCAAATGGTTTATGTACTTGAAGTGAAATAACGATTTTATAACATAGTTGATACCAACAAATGAAAAAAAGATAAAAAATATACTTTGTTGGTTTATCCAAAGCTCAAAAAAATAAAAAGATGGCTTTGTAGGTTTGTACCATAAATTCGGAAGGATTTATTTTGTTATTCTCAGAGAAGATGTTGTTAGAATTTTAATCAACGTGAAAAATAAATCTGAGAACTCGATGATATACCAATGTACCCTATATGGTTAAAAAGTAGCAAGAATGATAAAAAATAATTATCTGAAACAAAAAAAATGAAAAAAACTTATTTACTATCATCAATGGCAATGGTAATTGCCTTTTTAGCAACCTTATTATCTGGCTGTTCAACAGGTAATGAAGGTTACTCAGCATATCTTTTTACCTATTTTGTAGGTAATGGACCTGGTGAAGAATCTATTCACTACGCAGTTAGTACTGATGGTTATAATTATGTGGCTTTAAATAATAATGAGGCAATAATTGATTCAAAAGATATTAGTTCTTCAGGTGGAGTAAGAGATCCTCATATTTTGCGAGGAGAAGATGGCAAAACTTTTTACATGGTTATTACAGATCTGTATGTTACGGATCAAGGATGGAATAACGTAGCTATGGTCTTAATGAAATCAACTGATTTAATTAACTGGGAACATAGCATCATTAATATTCCTGCAACCTATCCTGAAACATTTGGCGATGTGGATAGAGTATGGGCTCCTCAAACAATTTACGACGAAGAGACTCAAAAATATATGGTGTATTTTAGTATGAAACAGGGGAATAATCCTGATATTATTTATTATGCATATGCCAATAAAGATTTTACAGCTCTTGAATCTGAACCTAAACAATTATTTTTTAGTCCAACCAACAATGCATGTATTGATGGCGACATCATCAAAAAAGATGGTAAGTTCTACTTTTTTATGAAATCAGAAACAGGAGAACCTGGAATTAAACTTGCAATTTCAGATAAATTGACTGAAGGGTATGAAATGGTTAGCACTGATCGTGTGGATTGTTCAGAACACAGAGTTGAAGGATCTGGCACCTTTAAATTAAATAATAGCGATGAGTTTATTTTAATGTACGATGTTTACATAAAAGGGGAGTATCAGTTTACTAAAAGTAGCGATTTAAAGCACTTTAATGTTGTGGACCATGCCATAAGTATGAATTTTCATCCTCGTCATGGTTGCGTAATGCCTATTACACAGAAAGAATTACAACGATTAATGAATAAATGGGGTACCATTGATGGTGATTTTGTTAAAGTAAAATCGGAGCAGGTAAAAGTGCTAAACGTAAAATTTAATAATAAAGCTAAGTCTATTCATATTCCTGTAAAAACAGGTACTGATTTAACACAGTTTGATCCTCAGTTTAGCGCTTTTGAAGGAATTTCTGTTAGTCCGCAAGGAGCTCAGGATTTTTCTGCTGGAGCTGTAGAATACACCATCACTATGGAGGGAAAAACACCAGTTACCTATTCTGTAGAAGTTTCTGAAGATCATAACCCGGTAGTTGAAGGATATTATGCTGATCCTGACATTATTTATTCCAATAAAAATAAAAAGTACTATATGTATCCTACCAGTGATGGTTTTAACAATTGGTCTGGTACTTATTTTAAAACATTCTCTTCTGAAGATTTAGTGAATTGGACGGATGAGGGAGTTATTCTTGATTTGCACAAAGATGTTAGCTGGGCCGATAGAAATGCCTGGGCTCCATGTATTATTGAAAAAGAAGTGAATGGAGTTTATAAATACTACTATTATTTTACAGCAGCTCAAAATATAGGCGTTGCTGTTGCAGATGATCCTGCAGGGCCATTTGTAGATAGTGGAAAAGCATTAATTAGTAAAAAACCTGAAGGCGTATCTGGTGGACAAGTTATAGATCCAGATGTTTTTATGGATCCGAAAACGGGTAAATGTTATTTGTATTGGGGGAATGGATTTATGGCAGGAGCTGAATTAAATGATGATATGGTTTCTATTAATAAAAAAACATTAACCGTATTAAATCCAGATCATACCTTCCGCGAAGGTACACATGTAATTTATCGTGAAGGAACATACTATTTTATGTGGAGTGAGGATGATACACGTAGTCCTAATTATCGTGTTAGATATGCTACTTCAACGTCTCCGCTTGGAAAGTTTACTATTCCTGAAAATAATATTGTGGTAGAAAAAAAGCCTGAACAAGGCATTTATGCCACCGGACATAATTCTACAATTCAGGTTCCAGATAAAGATGAGTGGTATTTGGTTTATCACCGTTTTACATTGCCCAAAGGTATTGGCATGGGTAGTCCGGCAGGTTTTCATCGTGAAGTTTGTATAGATAAACTTGAATTTAATACTGATGGAAGTATTAAGCCGGTGATTCCTACCTTAAAAGGAATTAAACCTTTAAAATAAAAGAACCTAAAACAACATAATAGCTATCGTGCGTGTCCCATGAATTAAGACACCTGCGATAGCACTTACTACACATAAAAGTATTTCGCATGAGAATATAAATAGCCGTATATTTTATTCTTTTAATTTTCTACAATCAACTTGTATCCTAATAATTTAAATTCTAAAATTTTAATCGAATTTAGATTAATATTATATTATGTGCTATGAGAAATATCGAACTCAAAAACATATTTAAAGTATATAAACAAGTCAGTGATATTCAATACATCAAATTAATTTGTTGCTTCATTTTTATAGTAACAATTTTTATGAATTGTTCAAATCATCACCATGACAATAAAAATATTGTAAAATCATACGAAGTTGCACAGCAGGGGGCATGGTGCTGGTTTGCTGATCCAAGAGCTATCCATCATCAAAATGAGGATGGAACTATTAATAAAACCTATATTGGTTACATTGATATTCATGGAAATATTAAAGCTACTCAACATGATTTTAATACAGAACAATCAAGTGAAGTTTTAATACGATCGTATTTTCAACCTGATGACCATAACAATCCAACCTTTTTAATATTACCAGATGATCGTGTAATGGTCTTATATTCGAGACACACTGATGAACCATGTTTTTATTATCGTATATCAAAACAACCGGGCGATATTAGATCATTAAGTAAGGAATATAAAATACACACTAAATATAATACTACTTATCCGTCACCATTTATATTATCAGATGATCCAACACACTTTTATATTTGTTGGAGGGGTATTAGTTGGCATCCTACAATAGCCAAGTATACAATTCCTGATAAAAGTGAAACAACAGAATGTGTTTGGGGGCCTTATCAAATAGTTCAGTCAACCGCATCTCGGCCTTATGCAAAGTACGCGTCTAACGGAAAGGATAAAATTGTAATGGCTTATACAACTGGTCACCCGGATCCTACCATTCCAAATTATTTGTATTACAATTATATTGATATCAATACATTAGAATTAAAAGATGTAAAAGGAAAAGTTTTATCAAAAATAGGTGATGAAATTTATCATGTGGAAGCAACTTCTGAATATCAACAGTCTTGTCCTGATGCAGTTGTTGATCCAAGTCCATTACGAAACTGGTTATGGCAGGTAGTGTTAGATGAACGGGAAAATCCGGTTATAGCTATGGTTTCTATTTCCGAAGACAAAACCTCACATGATTATTACTATGTACAATGGGATGGACAAAGTTGGCTAAAAACTTTTCTTTCAAATGGAGGAGGGCATTTTCATCAATCTCCTAATATTGAAAAATGTTATAGTGGAGGAATGGCTATTGATAACCAAAATCCTAAAGAAGTATATTGCTCTGTTCCTGTACAAGGTAAACACGGCCGTATTTATGAAATTATCAAATATGTATTGAATGATAAAAATTCAGTAATTGCAACAGATACCATTACAAAAAATTCTGAGCATAATAATATCCGACCATATATCATATCAAAAAGAGTAAATTCTCCTTTAAAATTAATATGGATGAATGGAGACTATTATGATTGGATTGTTAGCATAGAGCGGCCGTTAGGATTTTGCACTTCAATTTTAGCTGATTATAATGTAAAAAGTACAATTATAACAGATGAAAAGCTACTGTTTGAATGTAGTGATGTTCTGAAAGATAAAGTGCAGCGAGAATATTCATTTGACAGGGTAAAAGATTTTGATTTACTTTTGGATATTAAACTAGACACTACTCATTACACGGGAAAGTTATTTAAAATAGGAAATGTTACTTATGGTATTCAAACAGAAACCATGAAACCTTATGTGCAGGTAGATGATCAGGAGATATTTGAAAGTGCAAATATTTTGGCAAACTCCGATAGATGGAAAATAAAACCCAGATCTACAGGAGGTAGATGGTGGGCACCTGTTCCTTATGAAAATATTAGATTGGCATTTTCTTATCGTAATAACACTTTAATTACCTATGTAAATGGAGCAATTGATCAGGTTATTCAAGTTGATATTTCAGAAATAAACAGCATCAAAATAGGTGAATTGGTAAATAACATTAATACATTGTGTGTTTACAGTAAATAGATAATCATTTTTAGACTATGAAGAATATATATAAATCAGGTGTATTTCTATTAGTTTTGGCTATAGGAATACAATCCTGTAATTCAAGAAAAGTTAAGGACACCGGAGTAACTACAAAAAATGTTTTCGTAGTAAAAAATCCCGATTACAAACTAAGTCCTTCAACAGGTATGACAAGGGAACATTGGGTTGATGCAGCAAAGTATTTATTGCAAGGTGCTTTTTCTTATATAAATACGCTTGATGATCCGATGAAATTTCCTAAACAACCCGGAAAAACATATCCTCAAAGAGAGGGGCAGGTTCCAACCGAAAAATTAGAAGGGCTATGTCGTACTTTATTTGTTGCAGCACCATTATTAAAGGAAAATCCTGATTTAAATATGAATGGGATTTCTGTTGCAGAGTATTATCGTCATCAAATTCTTAATTTAATTAATCCCGAGAGTCCATCTTATATTGTTCCTCGTCCAGAAAAAGGAGGTCCAAGTCAAAATTTGGTGGAGTTTGGAGCTTTAGGTATTTCTCTTTTTATTGCTCCTGAAGTGATTTGGGAACCTTTAACAACGGATCAAAAGGACGCTTTAGCTCATACCATGTTAAGTTATGGTGATGGACCAACAGTACCTTCAAACTGGCGATTCTTCAATATATTTGTACTAAGTTTTTTCAAGGATCAGGGCTATGATGTCAACGAAGAATTATTAGTAGAATACTTAAACAAAAGTGTTGATCAATATCGTGGTTATGGATGGTATAACGATGCACCAGCATATGATTATTACAGTATGTGGGCATTTCAATTATACAGTGTGCTTTGGAGTGATGTTTTTGGAGAAAAATACTATCCTGAAATTGCTAAAAAGCTCATCAATAACTTTCAGGAGTTAAATTATAACTATCCAAATATGTTTTCCAAAGATGGTAGAATGCTAATGTATGGTCGTAGTATTTCATATCGTTTTGGTTCGGTTTCACCTTTCCCTTTTATGGGTAAACATGGTGGCGAAAATGTAAACTTAGGCTGGTTACGTAAAATTTCATCATCCACAATATTACAGTTTTTACAACATCCTGACTTTTTAAAAGATAGTGTTCCTACTCTTGGATTTTATGGAGCTTTTGAACCCGCAGTGCAAATATATAGCTGTCGTGGAAGTGTGTATTGGATGGGAAAGGCCTTTTTAGGATTGATATTACCAGCAGATGATCCATTTTGGACTGCCACAGAAAATGATGGACCATGGGCAGACTATGACGAGGAACAGGTTTATAATAAATTTGCAGAAGGATCGAATGTACTTATAACGAATTATCCTTCAATTGGAGGTTCTGAAATAAGAGCATGGTGTCATGAAAAGGTTAAAGATGACTGGCAAAAGTTCCGATCAACAGAAAACTATAATAAACTATCATACAGTAGTATTTTTCCATGGCAGGCCGATGGTTCAGATGGAGAGATTTCTATGAATTATGGTTTTAAAAACGCAGAAGATAAATGGGAAGTATTTCGGTTGTATACTTTTAATAAGTATGAAGATGGAGCCTATTATCGTGATGCAGTATTGGAAACGGATGAAAATATTAAGATGAACCTAATTGACTATCCATTAGTTAATGGAATTTTAAGGGTAGATAGAAACATTAGTGCAGATGATGTAGAAATGAGATTAGGACATTATGCCTTACCCCAATTTGAACAGCCTATTAAATCAAGTACTCAAAAATTAGGTGATTATACTGCAACTATTGTAGACAATGGAAAGTATCAGTTGGCTATGGTACCAGTAACAGGATGGTCAAAAACAGAGGTTTTGGCCACAGAGGGACTTCATCCTGAAAGTGCGAAAAGCACCTTAATAGAAGTGCAGGATTCCTATTTAGGAGATCAAAAAAATAAGGTATATGTAAGCTTAATGCTTTGGAAAGATTCTGGAGAATCTTTTAAGGACGAAGAATTAATGCCAATTAAAGAAGTAAATATTACAAAAAAGAATCAAAAAGTGGAAGTCATATTTGTAAATGGTAATATTAAAGAGTTTGATTTTTAACGAATTTCAAGTTTGAAATAGATAAATTATAGAAAATATGATATTGTATTATAAGCAGTATCATATTTTTTTTGCTGATAATAGTAAAAAGTACTATTTCGCATGTTAAAAAATATTAGTTTTTGTATTTTTGAAATGATTGTTATTTGAACTAAAAAATCTACCAATGCAAAAAATCCAATTCCTATTTATTCTTCTATTTACTCTACTGTGTAGTAATAATATATTAGCAAATGAGCCTGAACAAGGTTATTTGTTTTGTTATTCAACAGATAAAAATCATCATCATAATGGATTACATTATGCTTGGAGTATTGATAAAGAAAACTGGCATTCTATTGGTCCGGAATTTACATTTCTTTCTAGTGATTTTGGAGCTTGGGGGAGTCAAAAAAAGATGTTTTCACCATATGTTTTTTTAGATCACAATCGAATTTTTCATTGCATATGGAGTTTAAATAAAGAAGTAGGACAGTTTGCTCATGCCAGTTCTAAAGACTTGTATAATTGGGGAAGGCAAAGCTACCCAACTGTTATGTCTGAAACTAATGTAATGAATCTGGTTGTTGATTACGATAACGAAAAAGGATTTTATGTCATTTCTTGGTTAAGTGATGTAGATGGCCATACAAAGGCTTATAAAACAACAACAACTAACTTCAAAGAATACTCTGAATCTAAAGAAGTTTCAAAAGATAAGATAAATGATCTTAGAACAGAGCTAACAGTTGATGGCGAAAAACAAATTGGTGTCATTCAAGAAATGGAATGGGCAGATATTCAAAAATTAATTTTGCATGAGCAATGGATGGAGTATCATAACCAGCAAAGGGGAGAAACTATGTCTCAAGATCCTGTTCGTTTTAAAAATTTAAAACCCGTAGAGGCGCAGCTTTCTTTTTTTTCTGAAAAATCAAAAGCTATTAGTGATAAATTGATTGGTATCTTTTTCGAAGATATTAATTATGCAGCTGATGGTGGATTGTATGCAGAGTTGATTCAAAATCGAGATTTTGAATATAGTATTAGTGATACGAAAGGAAGAGATAAAACCTGGACTCATGATAGAGCGTGGTCTGTAAAGGGAGATTGTACTTTTACAATCGATTCAGTTAATCCAATTCACCCAAATAATAAATTTTTTGCTATTGTTGATGTGCAAACTCAAGGAGCAAAAGTAATAAATGAAGGATATGATGGAATTGCTGTAAAAGAAGGAGAAAAGTATGATTTTTCGATATTTGCCCAAAATTTAGATGACTCAGAAAAGAATTTGAATGTTTCCTTAATTGATAACAAGGGTAAAGTAGTAGGGTGGTGTTCTATTAAAAATATTAAAAGTGGATGGAATAAATATAATGCCATTATTAAAGTAAATATTACAACTTCCGATGCAAGACTATCTCTGGAACCTGTGCAAAAAGGTAAATTAGCATTGGATATGGTTTCTTTGTTTCCTCAAAACACATTCAAACAACGTAAAAATGGATTACGAAAGGATCTGGCTCAAACAATTGCAGATATTCATCCAAAATTTGTGAGGTTTCCGGGAGGATGTGTTGCTCATGGCGATGGTATTGATAATATTTACCATTGGAAACATACTATAGGTCCTTTAGAAACTCGTAAACCCAATAGAAATATTTGGAATTATCATCAATCAGTTGGCTTGGGGTATTTTGAATATTTTCAGTTTTGTGAAGATTTAGGTGCAGAACCTGTTCCTGTTGTAGCTGCAGGTGTTCCATGTCAAAACTCATCTTGTGGAGGTCATGGACAACAAGGAGGAATTCCAATGTGTGATATGGATAATTACGTTCAGGATGTTTTAGATTTGATTGAGTGGGCAAATGGAGATAAAACTACAACTTGGGGAAAAAAGAGAGCTGAAGCAGGACATCCAAAGCCATTTAACCTGAAATATTTAGGAATAGGAAACGAGGATCTTATTACGGATGTATTTGAAGAAAGATTTACATTGATCTTTAATGCAGTCAAAGAAAAGTATCCAGAAATTACAGTAATTGGAACAGTAGGTCCTTTTTACAGAGGAACGGATTATGAAGAAGGTTGGACGTTAGCTACTAAATTAGGAGTGCCAATTGTTGATGAGCATTATTATCAACCTCCCGGTTGGTTTATTAACAATCAGTATTTTTACGATAGATACGATAGAAGTAAACCTAAAGTATATTTGGGTGAGTATGCTTCACATCTGCCAGGTCGTCCAATGAATATTGAAACTGCCTTATCCGAAGCTCTTTATCTTAATGCAGTAGAAAGAAATGCGGATGTTGTTTTAATGACATCGTTTGCGCCATTATTAGCTAAAGAAGGACATACACAATGGAATCCGGATTTGATTTATTTTAATAATACGGAAGTGAAGCCTACGGTAGATTATTATATTCAAAAGCTTTATGGGCAGAATTCTGGAGACGAATATATTCCAAGCCGACTAAAGCTTTCAAACACTAGGGAGGATGTTACAAAGAGAGTTTCTGTTTCGGTTGTAAAAGATACTAATAGCAATGATGTTATTATTAAAATGGTTAATATGTTACCAGTTGATGTTGATGCAAGTTTTAACCTTTCTCAATTTATTTCAGAAGATAGTAAAGCAGAACTTTCTGTTTTAAAAGACGAACCATCTTCAAAAGATGCAAAACCAGTACTAACAAATATTGTATTAAAACCAGAAACCAGTTATAAAATACCAGCATATTCATTTTCATTAATCCGAATAAAACTCAAAAATAAATAGAAGTTAATGTTAGGTATATTATAACACTATTATACCTTATATTATAATTTAAAGAAAAAAAGTTTTGGTAATAAACTTTGATGAAAAAGAGTAGTTCGTGATATTGAAAAAAGCAATGCGCATGTATGAGTTAATTAATAACTAGACAAAGTTTATACGCAAATTTGATACAAATAACAGAGTTGGATTAATTGTTGATTAATATGATCTTAGCTTCAAAATCAGTAATGTTGATTCAACTAGAATAATCCATCACAAAGAATATAAAAAGAAAGGCTACCTTCAAAGGGTAGCCTTTACTATATAAAATTAAAACGGTAGATCTTCATTAGCTCCTGCAGGAGGAACTTCAGCCTCGTTAAATGGAGGAGGAGGTGTACCTGGATCAGCAGATGCCTGAACCTTTTCTAATCTCCATGCTTCAAGGTTAGAAAAGTAGTTTACTTTTCCATCTTTTTCCCATTTACGACCTCTAATATTAAAAGATACTTTTACAGGCTCACCCAAGCTAAATGGATCAAGTTGTGCACATCTATCTTGAGTCAATTGAAACTTGATATAATCGTTCCAATCAGAATTTCTCTCATTAATTACTTCAATAACAAATTCTCTCTTTTTAAAAGATGCACTTATTGATTGTTCATCATCTTTTACTATTAAATTTCCTGTTAATTCAAAATTCATGTACTTAACTTGTAAATGGTTATTCTTCTATAATTTTAATTGTCTCAATTCCGTCTCCAGCTCTAATGTCATCGATTACGTCAAGCCCTTCGTAAACAATTCCAAAGCATGTATGCGCTCCATCCAGATGTGATGTGTTGTTACGGCTGTGGCATATGAAAAACTGTGAACCACCTGTGTTTTTTCCTGCATGAGCCATTGATAAAACACCTCGGTCGTGATATTGTCTGTCTGCATCAGTTTCACAATCAATGCTATATCCAGGACCACCAGTTCCAACTCTTGGATTACTCATATCCTTTGAAAAAGGACATCCTCCCTGAATTACAAAATCAGGAATCACACGGTGAAATGCCAATCCATCATAAAATCCTTCTTTTGCTAACTTAACAAAGTTTTCAACTGTTTTAGGTGTTTCTTTTTCATAGAGTTCCACCTTCATTACACCTTTTTCGGTATGTATTTCTGCTTTAATCATAATTCAAGTGTCTTTATTTAAGAGGAACAAAGGTATAACTTTTTCATAGAAATATTGGCATAAAAAAAGAAGGTCGTTGACCTTCTTTTATAAAAATATTGCATCTATATGATTAATCTACTACTATTTACAATAAGTGTAGGTGATTATAATCATATTAAAATTTACCGGGTGTAGTTTTATTTTTCGATACCAAGTAATTCAACTTCAAATATAAGAGTTTCCATAGGGCCAATTTTAGGACCAGAACCTCTCATTCCGTAAGCAAGTTCAGCAGGAATATAAAATTTATATTTAGAACCTACAGTCATTAACTGAAGACCTTCTACCCAACCTTTAATTACTTGAGTAACACCAAAAGTTGTTGGTTCACCTCGCTCAACAGAACTATCAAATACTGTTCCATCAATTAAAGTACCGTGGTAATGAACTTTTACTTTGTCGCCAGGAACAGGTTTATCACCTTTACCTTCTTTGATTACTTCATATTGTAAACCACTTTCAGTTGTGATAACTCCATCTTTTTTCGCATTTTCAGCAAGGAATTCATCACCTTTTTTCTTGTTTTCAAAAGCAGGTTTCCCTGGTTGCATCGATTTTCTGCTTTGAGCTTTTTTATAAGCTGATTGTAAATAAGTATTACCTGAGTTTTGATCAAAATATGACTTCTCATTTGCAACTTCATTTAAAAATGCAATTTTCATAATGTCGTAATTGATTGAATCAAAACTACGCTCATAATTTTGTTTTGATGCTTTAGAAAAATCAGATTTTGCAAGAGCAAGAGCCATGTCTTTTCCGTATAAAGTATCAAATTGAGACGATAATTGTTGCTTCATTTGTGAAGCAATTACATACCCTAATGCATAACTTACACTGTCAGTTTCATTTTCTAACTTAACATCTCCTGTACCAGGAACTTTAGTACAAGAAACTGCAGCTATTGCAATTACGATAAATCCTAAAAGTAGATTTTTAAGTTTCATTGTGTTTAAAATAATTATAGAATTATACAATATCTAATAATTCAACTTCGAAAACAAGTGTTGTATGTGGTTGAATTTGTTGTCCAGCTCCATGTTCGCCATAAGCAAGGTTAGAAGGAACATATAATTTCCATTTTGATCCAACAGGCATCATTTGTAAAGCCTCTACCCATCCGGCAATAACTCCATTTACTGGGAATGTTGCAGGCTCACCTCTTTCAACAGAACTATCAAATACAGTTCCGTCAATTAAGGTTCCGTGATAATGACATTTTACATTGTCAGCAGCATTGGGTTTTGCACCATCGCCTTCATTCATAATTTCATATTGTAAACCACTTTCTAATGTTACAATACCTTCTTTTTTAGCATTTTCTGCTAAGAAATCTTGTCCAGCTTTAATGTTAGCTTCAAATTGTTTGCTTTGAACAGCTGCAAAAAACTCATTAATAATTTTACCTGCTTCTTGTTGGTCAATTTCAGTAGTTGTTCCCTCAATATGATGTTTTAAACCTCTTGCAAATGCATCTACATCGATTTCCGCAACTCCTGATTGTTGAAGATTTGCGGCAATACTCATTCCTAACGCGTAACTTAATTTTTCCATTATGTTTATTTATCTTTTTTAAGAATGAGCGAAGATAGTTTTTTACAGTTAGGAAAACAAACTGCTAAAAAAGCTTTAACTCCGCTTTAACTATATTGATTCTTTCATTTGATAGCTCTAATCATTTCTCGTTTACCAGGAGGTCCTGATAACCTTTCAACTTTAAAACCTACTTCCTGCATTGTTCTTCTAACAACTCCTTTTGCACAGTATGTTGTTAATATGCCTCCGGGAAGCAAACTTTTATAAGCTTTTTCAAAAATATCTTTAGTCCATAGTTTAGGTTGAATTTCAGGTGCGAAAGCATCAAAATAGATAAGATCGTATTTTTGAGTTAACTGTACCTCTTTAAAATCACATTGTTGTTTGTGTAAATAGAGTTGATCGTTTATTCTTAATTCAGTTTCCCAGTCGCAACTATGCAACACTTTAAAAAGATCTTTGTATGCGCCATCAAAACTATCCTTGTAATTGAGCTTTTCAATAACTTCTATGCTTACTGGATATTTCTCTAATGAATGATAATGAATTTCCTTTGTAGAACTATTTATTGCCGTTATAAAAGCATTTAGTCCGGTTCCAAAACCAAATTCCAGAATATGAATAACATCCTTCTTGATTTGATTTAATCCAGCATCAATAAATACATGAATAGATTCTTGAATAGCTCCGTTGGTTGAATGATAGTGTTCTTTTAATTCTGGTACAAATAAAGTATGAGAGCCATCTTTAGAAGTGACAATTTGTGTTTTTTGATCCATTTCAATGAGTTCAATTTATGGTCAATTTTATGGACTGCAAACATATAATGATTTTTTAAAACTTCATTATTTCTATTAAAGTTTCCTTTGGTACGACAAATTGGTTCGTTAATCAAAAAGTGCACTGTAAATCATAAACAAAGAGTTAATTTTAATGGTTGTTATGGTGTAAATTAAAAGGGTTTTGATATGTTGTTTAAAAATACTATTCTAAATATTCTTGTATTTCAATTTGTGTTTTTGGTATTTGCAGCCAATGGGAATGCACAAGTGTTTACGATCAATCCCATCAGTAATGCCAGTGTAGCCGAAAACACAGACTATACTTCAGTAACCCCAAGTATAACAGGACCTCCGATAGGCAGTGTTACATATTCAATAGCAGGAGGCAGTGATGCAGGAGCTTTTAGTATTGATGAAACAACAGGTGTTGTTACTATGATAGCCAGGGATTATGAGAGTCCAGTCGATTCAAATACGGATAATATATATGAGTTAATCATCAGAGCTACAGATTCAGACGAAAACTCAGATGAAGAAGATTGGATTGTCACAGTAACAGACGTTCAAGAAACAGTAAGCTTAACGATCAATCCCATTAGTAATGCCAGTGTAGCCGAAAACACAGACTATACCTCAGTAACCCCAAGTATAACAGGACCTCCGATAGGCAGTGTTACATATTCAATAGCAGGAGGCAGTGATGCAGGAGCTTTTAGTATTGATGAAACAACAGGTGTTGTTACCATGATAGCCCGGGATTATGAGAGTCCAGTCGATTCAAATACGGATAATATATATGAATTAATCATCAGAGCTACAGATTCAGACGAAAACTCAGATGAAGAAGATTGGATTGTCACAGTAACAGACGTTCAAGAAACGGTAAGCTTAACGATCAATCCCATCAGTAATGCCAGTGTAGCCGAAAATACAGACTATACCTCAGTAACCCCAAGTATAACAGGAACTCCGATAGGCAGTGTTACATATTCAATAGCAGGAGGCAGTGATGCAGGAGCTTTTAGTATTGATGAAACAACAGGTGTTGTTACTATGATAGCCAGGGATTATGAGAGTCCAGCTGATTCAAATACGGATAATATATATGAGTTAATCATCAGAGCTACAGATTCAGACGAAAACTCAGATGAAGAAGATTGGAGTGTCACAGTAACAGATGTTCAAGAAACGGTAAGCTTAACGATCAATCCCATCAGTAATGCCAGTGTAGCCGAAAATACAGACTATACCTCAGTAACCCCAAGTATAACAGGAACTCCGATAGGCAGTGTTACATATTCAATAGCAGGAGGCAGTGATGCAGGAGCTTTTAGTATTGATGAAACAACAGGTGTTGTTACTATGATAGCCAGGGATTATGAGAGTCCAGCTGATTCAAATACGGATAATATATATGAGTTAATCATCAGAGCTACAGATTCAGACGAAAACTCAGATGAAGAAGATTGGAGTGTCACAGTAACAGACGTTCAAGAAACAGTAAGCTTAACGATTAATCCCATCAGTAATGTCAGTGTAGCCGAAAATACAGACTATACCTCAGTAACTCCAAGTATAACAGGAACTCCGATAGGCAGTGTTACATATTCAATAGCAGGAGGCAGTGATGTAGGAGCTTTTAGTATTGATGAAACAACAGGTGTTGTTACTATGATAGCCAGGGATTATGAGAGTCCAGCTGATTCAAATACGGATAATATATATGAGTTAATCATCAGAGCTACAGATTCAGACGAAAACTCAGATGAAGAAGATTGGAGTGTCACAGTAACAGACGTTCAAGAAACAGTAAGCTTAACGATCAATCCCATCAGTAATGCCAGTGTAGCCGAAAACACAGACTATACCTCAGTAACCCCAAGTATAACAGGAACTCCGATAGGCAGTGTTACATATTCAATAGCAGGAGGCAGTGATGCAGGAGCTTTTAGTATTGATGAAACAACAGGCGTTGTTACCATGATAGCCCGGGATTATGAGAGTCCAGTCGATTCAAATACGGATAATATATATGAGTTAATCATCAGAGCTACAGATTCAGACGAAAACTCAGATGAAGAAGATTGGAGTGTCACAGTAACAAACGTTCAAGAAACAGTAAGCTTAACGATCAACCCCATCAGTAATGCCAGTGTAGCCGAAAATACAGACTATACCTCAGTAACCCCAAGTATAACAGGAACTCCGATAGGCAGTGTTACATATTCAATAGCAGGAGGCAGTGATGCCGGAGCTTTTAGTATTGATGAAACAACAGGCGTTGTTACTATGATAGCCAGGGATTATGAGAGTCCAGCTGATTCAAATACGGATAATATATATGAGTTAATCATCAGAGCTACAGATTCAGACGAAAACTCAGATGAAGAAGATTGGAGTGTCACAGTAACAGATGTTCAAGAAACAGTAAGCTTAACGATCAATCCCATCAGTAATGCCAGTGTAGCAGAAAATACAGACTATACCTCAGTAACCCCAAGTATAACAGGAACTCCGATAGGCAGTGTTACATATTCAATAGCAGGAGGCAGTGATGCAGGAGCTTTTAGTATTGATGAAACAACAGGTGTTGTTACTATGATAGCCAGGGATTATGAGAGTCCAGCTGATTCAAATACGGATAATATATATGAGTTAATCATCAGAGCTACAGATTCAGACGAAAACTCAGATGAAGAAGATTGGAGTGTCACAGTAACAGATGTTCAAGAAACGGTAAGCTTAACGATCAATCCCATCAGTAATGCCAGTGTAGCCGAAAATACAGACTATACCTCAGTAACCCCAAGTATAACAGGAACTCCGATAGGCAGTGTTACATATTCAATAGCAGGAGGCAGTGATGCAGGAGCTTTTAGTATTGATGAAACAACAGGTGTTGTTACTATGATAGCCAGGGATTATGAGAGTCCAGCTGATTCAAATACGGATAATATATATGAGTTAATCATCAGAGCTACAGATTCAGACGAAAACTCAGATGAAGAAGATTGGAGTGTCACAGTAACAGACGTTCAAGAAACGGTAAGCTTAACGATTAATCCCATCAGTAATGTCAGTGTAGCCGAAAATACAGACTATACCTCAGTAACTCCAAGTATAACAGGAACTCCGATAGGCAGTGTTACATATTCAATAGCAGGAGGCAGTGATGTAGGAGCTTTTAGTATTGATGAAACAACAGGTGTTGTTACTATGATAGCCAGGGATTATGAGAGTCCAGCTGATTCAAATACGGATAATATATATGAGTTAATCATCAGAGCTACAGATTCAGACGAAAACTCAGATGAAGAAGATTGGAGTGTCACAGTAACAGACGTTCAAGAAACAGTAAGCTTAACGATCAATCCCATCAGTAATGCCAGTGTAGCCGAAAACACAGACTATACCTCAGTAACCCCAAGTATAACAGGAACTCCGATAGGCAGTGTTACATATTCAATAGCAGGAGGCAGTGATGCAGGAGCTTTTAGTATTGATGAAACAACAGGCGTTGTTACCATGATAGCCCGGGATTATGAGAGTCCAGTCGATTCAAATACGGATAATATATATGAGTTAATCATCAGAGCTACAGATTCAGACGAAAACTCAGATGAAGAAGATTGGAGTGTCACAGTAACAGACGTTCAAGAAACAGTAAGCTTAACGATCAATCCCATCAGTAATGCCAGTGTAGCCGAAAACACAGACTATACCTCAGTAACCCCAAGTATAACAGGAACTCCGATAGGCAGTGTTACATATTCAATAGCAGGAGGCAGTGATGCAGGAGCTTTTAGTATTGATGAAACAACAGGTGTTGTTACTATGATAGCCAGGGATTATGAGAGTCCAGCTGATTCAAATACGGATAATATATATGAGTTAGTCATCAGAGCTACAGATTCAGACGAAAACTCAGATGAAGAAGATTGGAGTGTCACAGTAACAGACGTTCAAGAAACAGTAAGCTTAACGATCAATCCCATTAGTAATGCCAGTGTAGCCGAAAATACAGACTATACCTCAGTAACCCCAAGTATAACAGGAACTCCGATAGGCAGTGTTACATATTCAATAGCAGGAGGCAGTGATGCAGGAGCTTTTAGTATTGATGAAACAACAGGTGTTGTTACCATGATAGCCAGGGATTATGAGAGTCCAGTCGATTCAAATACGGATAATATATATGAGTTAATCATCAGAGCTACAGATTCAGACGAAAACTCAGATGAAGAAGATTGGATTGTCACAGTAACAGACGTTCAAGAAACAGTAAGCTTAACGATCAACCCCATCAGTAATGCCAGTGTAGCCGAAAACACAGACTATACCTCAGTAACCCCAAGTATAACAGGAACTCCGATAGGCAGTGTTACATATTCAATAGCAGGAGGCAGTGATGCAGGAGCTTTTAGTATTGATGAAACAACAGGTGTTGTTACTATGATAGCCAGGGATTATGAGAGTCCAGCTGATTCAAATACGGATAATATATATGAGTTAATCATCAGAGCTACAGATTCAGACGAAAACTCAGATGAAGAAGATTGGAGTGTCACAGTAACAGATGTTCAAGAAACAGTAAGCTTAACGATCAATCCCATCAGTAATGCCAGTGTAGCCGAAAACACAGACTATACCTCAGTAACCCCAAGTATAACAGGAACTCCGATAGGCAGTGTTACATATTCAATAGCAGGAGGCAGTGATGCAGGAGCTTTTAGTATTGATGAAACAACAGGTGTTGTTACCATGATAGCCCGGGATTATGAGAGTCCAGTCGATTCAAATACGGATAATATATATGAGTTAATCATCAGAGCTACAGATTCAGACGAAAACTCAGATGAAGAAGATTGGAGTGTCACAGTAACAGACGTTCAAGAAACAGTAAGCTTAACGATCAACCCCATCAGTAATGCCAGTGTAGCCGAAAACACAGACTATACCTCAGTAACCCCAAGTATAACAGGAACTCCGATAGGCAGTGTTACATATTCAATAGCAGGAGGCAGTGATGCAGGAGCTTTTAGTATTGATGAAACAACAGGTGTTGTTACTATGATAGCCAGGGATTATGAGAGTCCAGTCGATTCAAATACGGATAATATATATGAGTTAGTCATCAGAGCTACAGATTCAGACGAAAACTCAGATGAAGAAGATTGGAGTGTCACAGTAACAGACGTTCAAGAAACAGTAAGCTTAACGATCAACCCCATCAGTAATGCCAGTGTAGCCGAAAACACAGACTATACCTCAGTAACCCCAAGTATAACAGGAACTCCGATAGGCAGTGTTACATATTCAATAGCAGGAGGCAGTGATGCAGGAGCTTTTAGTATTGATGAAACAACAGGTGTTGTTACTATGATAGCTAGGGATTATGAGAGTCCAGCTGATTCAAATACGGATAATATATATGAGTTAATCATCAGAGCTACAGATTCAGACGAAAACTCAGATGAAGAAGATTGGAGTGTCACAGTAACAGATGTTCAAGAAACAGTAAGCTTAACGATCAACCCCATCAGTAATGTCAGTGTAGCCGAAAATACAGACTATACCTCAGTAACCCCAAGTATAACAGGAACTCCGATAGGCAGTGTTACATATTCAATAGCAGGAGGCAGTGATGCAGGAGCTTTTAGTATTGATGAAACAACAGGTGTTGTTACTATGATAGCTAGGGATTATGAGAGTCCAGCTGATTCAAATACGGATAATATATATGAGTTAATCATCAGAGCTACAGATTCAGACGAAAACTCAGATGAAGAAGATTGGAGTGTAGAGGTTTTACCAGTCAATGATAATTCGCCAATTCTAAGTGTTGAAAGTACTACTGTTCAAGAAAATCATACAGGTGTGGTATTAACAGCAACTTCAACTGATGCTGATGCAGGGGATAGTGAGACTTACTCAATATCAGGAACCGATGCATCATTATTTGTAATAGACCCAGGAAGTGGAGAGTTAATATTTAAAAATTCACCAGATTATGAAAATCCCTCGGATAATGGAGGAAATAATGTATATGACTTAAATATTATTGTAACTGATGATGCTGATCATACCGATTCTGAGTCAGTAACAATTACAGTTTCGGCAGTGAATGATAATTTACCCGTTATTAGTGTGGGAGGTACAATTATATATGAAAATCATACAGGAGTACTATTAACAGCTACTTCAACTGATGCTGATGCAGGAGATAGTGAGACCTATTCTATTTCAGGAACAGATTATGCTGTATTTGACATAAATAGTACAAATGGAGAGTTAACATTTAGGTCTGCACCGGATTTTGAAAATCCAACTGATGCCAATCAGGATAACATTTATGAGTTAACAGTTACAGTAACAGATGGGGCTGACCACACTGATTCTGAATCTATAGCTATAACAGTTCAAAATGTTGAAGAAACTGCAAATTTTTCTATTGATGCAATATCGGCAGCAAATGTTAGTGAAAACGAAACTTATACTTCTGTAACACCACATATAACTGGAAGTCCAATTGGAGATGTAGTGTATACACTTGAAGGAACAGATGCTTCAGCCTTTAGTATCAATCCTTCTACCGGAGTAGTAAGTATGGAAGCTCGTGATTATGAAAATCCAGAGGATTCAAATGGCGATAATGTTTACTCAATAAGTATCACCGCCACTGATGAAGATAATAATTTTGTAAGTACATCATGGTCTGTTACCATTGTGCCAGTTAATGAATTTACTCCTGTAATTAATGTTGGAAATGTTACCTTAAGTGAAAATCATTTAGGAACTGTAACAATTGTATCATCTACAGATCAGGATGATAATGACACTGAAAGTTTTTCAATTACAGGTGGTGATTTTGATTTATTTTCTATCAGTAGTTCAAATGGAGTATTGACATTTATTAATACACCTGATTTTGAAAATCCATTGGATAATGATGAAAATAATATTTACGAATTAACTGTTGTTGTAACTGATGGAGCAGGTCATAGTGATTCAGAATCTATAACAATTACTATAACTAATTTAAATGATAATACTCCAAATACCAATACAGATGCTATAAGTGTTATTGAAGGAGGAACTTCAACATCCCTAAGTGGAGGAAATACTTCCGTTTTAGATAATGATAATGATGCTGATGGAGATGAACTTACTGCTGTTTTAATAAGTAATGTAAATTATGGAACGTTGACATTGTATGAGAATGGAACATTTAATTATATACATGATGGATCTGAGAATCATAGCGATACTTTTACTTATGCGGCAAATGATGGATCTTCAAATGGTAATATTGTAGCAGTTTCAATTACAGTTACACCAGTAAATGATGTTCCGGTAATAACTGATATCCCGGATCAAATCAGAGCTGAAGATGTTGATTTTAGCACAATCAATTTAGATAGTTATATTGAGGATATAGAAACGTTAGATGAGAATATTTCATGGACAATAAGTCCTGTTCCATCATATTTCGATGTTGTAATTAATAATAGAGTTGCATCTATTACACCTAAAGATGTAGAATGGAATGGAGTTGAAGTTATTACTTTTGTGGCAACAGATGAGAGTGGCGCTTCTGTATATGATAATGTAAGATTAGAGGTGACAGCAGTAAATGATGAACCTGTAATAACAGGGCAGAATTCAATATCTATAGCTGAAGAAACTCTAACAGAATTAAGATTGTCTGATTTAATTGTTGAAGATCCGGATAATAATTATCCAACAAATTATTCAATGACAATTCTATCAGGTACTAATTATGTAGTTACAGGTACTGCAATTACACCTAATGAAAATGTTACAGGTACGATAACAGTCCAAGTTTATGTTGTAGATCCAGAAGGAGCACAAAGTAATACATATAATCTTCAGGTAAATGTTATAAATGATAATGATCCACCTGTCGTAATTGACATTCCAAATCAAACAATAGCTGAAGGGGCTAGCTTTTCAGATATTAATTTAAATTTATATGTATCAGATCCGGATCATACAAATGATCAAATTTTATGGAGTTATAGTGGTAATTCAGATTTAGGAATCACTATCGATGAAACAACAAAAGTAGCTTCTGTTGAAATACCTAATGAAGATTGGTATGGACAGGAAACCATTCGTTTTACAGCTAGTGATGGAACTTTGTCGCATAGTAATGATGTTGTTTTAACTGTAACAGCTGTTAATGATGCTCCCATTATTAATAGTCAGCAGACATTGACTTTTAATGAAGATGTTGTTTTTACAATTCCATTTTCCGCGTTAAATGTTACTGACGTGGATAATACTTACTCGAGTCAACATGAAATGACGTTATTAACAGGTAGTAATTATACATTTTCAGGTCGTCAGGTAACACCAGCACAAGATTTTAATGGAACATTAACAATACCATTATATATTTCTGATCTGGGTCCTGAAAATCAGGTTAGTAATACATTTAACTTAAGAGTGGCAATCGATCCGGTTAATGATGCACCAGTAATTGAATCTCAAATAAATACGATCTCAACAAATGAGGATATACCTGTCGAAATTTCTTTAGGTGATATATCAATTGCAGATGTAGATAATGAGTCCACTGATTTTAATTTGATTTTACATTCGGGAGAGAATTACACATTTGACGGAACAATAATTACTCCTGCTCTTAATTATTATGGTACCTTATCCGTTGGTGTCTCTGTTAGTGATGGAGAATCCATCAATTCAGAAAGTGAGGTATTTACAATTGCCGTATTAGTATTAGCTCAGAACGATACTCCAATAGCAAATAATCATAATGTTACCACTTCTGAAAATCAGCTAATTGCTATTAATATCAATAGCCTGATTTCTGATGTAGAAGATGGTATAGATTTATCTACCTTAAAAATCATATCTGATGTTACCAATGGAACGACTTCAATTGATTTGCAAAATGCAATAATCACCTATGTTCCAAACAATGGTTATTCAGGTGCTGATTCTTTTACATACGAAATATGTGACCATGAAGGAGCTTGTGCAAGTGGAGTGATTTCAATACTTGTTTCAAATGAAGCCCCAACTGGAGTTAATGATATTGTTGTTGTAGATGAAGATAATAGTATTCCTATTAATGTAATTAGTAATGATACAGATCCTCAGGATAATATTGATACAAGTACATTAACACTCTTATCTTTACCAGCTAATGGAGAAGCAGTAATACAAACTGGAGGAATAGTAGTTTATACTCCTAATAGCAATTATTTTGGTGAGGATGCATTTGAATACCAGGTTTGTGATGAAGATGGATATTGTACTTCAGCTAATGTTTTAATCACAGTAAATGCCATTAATGATCAGCCCGTTATTGTGTCTCAAAATAGTATTGAAATTCAGGAAGAGGGAACTTACACTGTTACTTTAAATGATATTAATATTACTGATATTGATAATAATTATCCATCAGATTTTGCATTAAGTGTTTTATCAGGGAATGATTATACTGTGGTAGGAAATACTATTACGCCAGCAATTAACTTTAATGGTGATTTGCTAGTGAATGTTATTGTAAATGATCAGGAACAGAATAATAATGTTAGTGATATATACCCAATGGTAATATCTGTTTTTGGGGTTAATGACAGACCTGATATTACAGATCAGTTAACCTTATCAACAAATGAAGATGAATCACTTACAGTATTGTTAACTGATTTAATAGTCGAAGATCCGGATAATAATTATCCGAATGATTTTGTATTGGTTGTTTTAGCAGGTTTAAATTACACGGTTAGTAATAATGTAATTACCCCGGTTAGCAACTATTCTGGCTTTTTAAATGTTCCTGTTTATGTTAGTGATCAATCAGAAGAAAATAATAGAAGTAGAATATTTAATTTAGTAGTTGAGGTAATCTCTCAAAATGATGCCCCTGTATCTCAAAATGTAAATTATTCTACATCAGAAAATGTATCTGTAGAAATTGCTTTTGCAGATCTGGTAACAGATGTTGATGGAAATATAGATTACTCAACGTTTGAAAATATAAGTACACCAATTAATGGTTCCATTCAAATTGATTTGACAAATTTTATAGTTACTTATACTCCGGAACAAGGTTTTTCAGGAGATGATGAATTTAATTTTAGGTTCTATGATTCACAAGGTTTGGTAAGTAATATATCCACTATTTATATCAATATAAATAATGAAGCACCCAATGCAATTAACGATAATGTAGAAATTAATGAAGATGAGAGTATTGTAATTTCAGTGTTGGATAATGATACAGATCCTCAGGATAATATTGATATCAATTCTTTAATTATTATTAATAATCCAGTCAATGGAGAATTAACATTAAATAATACAACCGCAGAAATTACATATACTCCAAATGAAAACTACTTTGGAACTGATAATTTCAGATATCGAGTTTTTGATGATTTAGGTTATTCAGATGATGCCACTGTTTCAATCTCAATATTGCCGATAAATGATTCACCGATTGTTGTTGATGATGAAGCCGAAACAAATGAAGATGGGAGTGTTATTATTAATGTTTTGAATAATGATTATGATATAGACTCAGATGCTGAATTATTTACAGTTTCAATTACTCAACAACCAGAAAATGGAAATGCCACAGTTAATAACCTGAATGAAATTGAATATACTCCAAACGATAACTTCAATGGATCTGATGTTTTTGAATATCAAGTGTGTGATGCTGAAAATGGATGTAATAATGCACAAGTTATTGTTGAAATTCTTCCTCAAAATGATACTCCGGTAGCATATGATGATGAAGTTAATACTTCGCAGAATACAGAAGTTGTTGTCAATGTAATTTCTAATGACATGGATATTGATGATAATTTAGATATCACTTCATTATCGATTTTATCACAACCATTGAATGGTGTTTGTACTGTAGAATCATTGACAGGACAAATAACTTATGTTCCTGATGAAGATTTTTCTGGTTCAGATACCTTTACATATCAAATTTGTGATGAAGAGGGATTATGCGCATCAGCAACAGTTACAGTAAATGTGAGTTTACAAAATGTAGCACCGGTATGTGAAGATGATACTGTTATAATGGTTGACGGAGAAACAGTTACTTTTAGTGTATTGGATAATGATAGCGATGTTAATGGTGATGCCATAACAGTTCTTATTGGTGATATTGATCAATTAGGCGGTTTTCTTCGAGTACAAGAAAATGGGGTGTTTACATATACTTCTGTATATGGTGAATATTGCATCGAAGAGTATTTTACATACCAAGGTTGCGATGGTTCTGGTAATTGCGATGAGGCTACTGTTAAATTTACTATTGGAGTTGCAGATAGTGATGAGGATGGAATAGCTGACTACTTTGAAGAGCAACATTTTAATACAGATGGAGACGAATTTCCTGACTATAGGGATACAGATTCAGATAATGATGGAATTTTAGATGTTATAGAAGGAGGTGTAAGTGAAATATGTTTGCAAGAGGTTAAGGATACTGATGAAGATGGAATACCTGATTATAGAGATGAAGATAGTGATGATGATGGTATTTTAGATATGGAAGAAGGTGCTGAAGATTGTGATAATGATGGTATTCTAAATTTTCAGGATTCATTTGATGATTGTGCAGAAAGAATTGATGCCCCAGATACTTTCTCTCCTAATGGTGATGGTGTAAATGATTACTTTATGATACCTGGTGTTTCTGATTATATAGGAAATGAAATCTTCATTTACAATAGGTGGGGAGGTGAAGTATTTCATATGAAAAACTATGACAATAAATGGGATGGAAAATCTAGTAGTTCAGCGATTGGTTCTGCAGAATTACCTCAGGGATTGTATTTCTATGTAGTGAAGCTAGGTGGTTCAAATGGTGTAATTAAAGGATCTGTTTATATTAAAAGATAATTGAACAAGATGAATAAACTAATAAGGTATATAAAATTTAAGATCATACTTGCTGCTATTACTGTATTTGTAGGTGGCGAAGTTGGACATTTAATAGCTCAGCAGGATCCTATGTTTACACAATACATGTTTAATACATTAACCATAAATCCGGCCTATGCAGGCTCTCGGGAAATGTTGAGTTTAATGGTTTTAGGCAGGCAGCAATGGGTTGGTTTTGATGGAGCTCCAACAACGGCAACATTTACAGGGCATCTGCCTGTATACAAAAATATGGCTATGGGAGCATCTTTAATATATGATACATATGGACCAGTAAATCAAACAAGTTTTTTTATTGATTACGCTTATCATCTTAAGATGAGTGATAAACTAAAAATGTCTTTAGGATTAAATGGAGGCTTTAATAACTACGCAATAGACTTTACAGGATTAGATAAGACATATAGTAACGATGAATCGTATTATAATGCAAATGAACAGACTTTACTTTCTAATTTTGGATTTGGAGTATATTTATATTCGCAGCGTTTTTATTTAGGATTATCAGTTCCACGAATCATGGAAAATTCATTTGAAGAAGGAGCTGAGAGTTATGGAAATGGAAATGAAGTTCGTCATTATTATGGAATGATGGGTGTTGTATTTCATTTAAATGATCATTTTGTTCTTCGACCTTCTGTAATGACCCGCTTGGCCCAGGGATCGCCTTTTAGTGTTGATTTAAATGTAAATACAGTTCTATATGATAAGTTTTGGATAGGAGCAATGTATCGATTAAATGAATCATTGGGAGGTATTTTACAATTTCAAATAAATAAACAGATTAGATTTGGTTATGCGTTTGATTTAAACACAAATCAGTTAAGCTCTTATCATAGTGGTTCTCATGAATTAATGATTAATTATGAGTTTAATTTTAACAAGGAAAGAGTAATCAATCCCAGGTATTTCTAAATATGATTTAAGTTTTAAACTATGCGATATTGTTCGATTATTTTACTATTTATATTCTGTTTTTTATTACCCATTTCCTTAAAGGCACAGATTAAGGAAATTAAAAAAGCGGATGAGTGTTTTTATAATTTTAATTATAAAAAGGCGATAAAGTTATACAAACAAATAGAAGAAAAAGGTGAAGCACTATATTATGTTGCGCACAGGATTGGGGATTGTTACAGACATTTGGGTGAAACAGAAAAAAGTGTGAATTGGTATTTAAAAGCGAAAGATTATCCTGATGTTGATTTCTCAACATATCTAATATTATCTCAAGAACTAAAGAAGTTAGAACGTTATGACGAGGCGAATCAATTTTTAAAGCAGTATAATGAATTAGCCGAAATAGATAATTCAGGAACATTGTTGTCACAAAGCAAATTAAGTTTATTAAAAAGAGATTCAAGTAATTTTGAAATATTTAATCTTCCAATTAATACAGCATCATCTGAAATTGCACCTGTTATTTATGGTAATAAATTGGTGTTTTGCTCAAATAAAGGTGAAATAACTGCTCTTAAAAGGTCTGATATCAGAGATGGAAGTAGTTTTTACAAGTTATATACATCAAAAATTAATGATCATTTAATGCTGACAGAACCAAAGTTGTTTAGTAAAAAATTGTTGTCAAAATACAATGATGGCCCCATCGCTTTTAATTCTGATTATGACATTGCTTTTTTAACACGAAATATGGACAATAAAAATAAAAGGAGTTCTTATTTAAATGTGTTTGTTGTTTATAAAGATAAAGATAAATGGAATCATAAAATGATGCCAATACCACTACGTCAAACTAATTTTTCATTGATGCATGCATTTCTAACAAAAGATGAAACTCGTTTCTATTTTGTTTCAGATATGGATGGTGGTTATGGAGGTTTGGATATCTATTTTTCCTATTATAAAAATGGGTTTTTAAGTCCTCCGGTTAACTTAGGTCCAAATGTTAACTCAACAGGAAATGAAATGTTTCCGTTTGTTAGCGAAGATAATATTTTATATTACTCGTCAGATAAGCAGGGAAGTTTGGGCGGGATGGATGTATTCTTTGCATTACCAGAAGGGGAAACTTTCTCAACATCATTTAATATGGGGTATCCAATAAATACATCTGATGATGATTTTGGATTGATCTATTACGAGAATAATAGACAGGGGTATTTTGTTTCAAACAGAGATGGAGGAAAAGGTAAAGATGATATTTACGCCTTTGAACAGAAGGTTAATTATAATTACGCTCATTATAAAGGTAAGGTTGTTTCTTCGCAGGAGTCAGAAATTGTCTCAAACGCTATCGTAAATATTTATCAGGATTCAGATTTAATAACAACAACAACGACTAATAATAAAGGGGAGTTTTCTTTTTATGCTGATAGCAAGAAGAATTTGTTAATTGAGATAAAAAAACGTTTCTTTGAAACTTTCAACTCAAAATTGGAAAACATCGCCCAATCTGAAAAAAATGGCTACTCTGTTCAAGTAGTTTTAAAAGCATATTAGAACTATAATTTATCGCAGATACACGAATCTTTTTTAAGCATAGATCCGTAGGATTGTTAGTGAAATGTTTTCTCTTTTAAAGAGTTCATGAAATTTAAACTTGATTCAATAGTGTTTGTATGAGAAAAAAACATTTGTTTATTCCAGTTCTAATAATATTGGGATTAGGGGTATTCTATTATTTAAGTGCTCCATCAAAGCCAAAAAGTAAAAAAAAGGTATTAGCAGTTTCTTCTGAGGATCTGATTCAACAGCAGATTAATAAGAAAATTGAACGCCGAAAAAATGGTTATTCCAAACCAGCAGATAAACCAGATAAATATGTTGAATATAAAAACGCAATGGTTTCTGGTTTTGGGAAGGCTAAATATCCTAAAAACTATAAAGTTACAGAACTTAAATCGGCATACGCTTTAAAGTCCAGCCTAAAAAGTACTACCGTTGATTTGGCCTGGGTTCAGAGAGGGCCAGGGAATGTTGGAGGTAGAACACGAGCAATAATTATTGACCATTCAGATCCAACTCAGCAAACCTGGTTTGCCGGTGCTGTAGCAGGAGGAATTTGGAAAACAACAGATTCTGGTACTAACTGGCAGTTAATTTCACCCAACCTTCCAAATCTTTCTATAAGTACTTTGGCTATGGCTGAATCTAATTCTAATGTTATTTATGCTGGTACAGGGGAAGGTTATTTTAATTTTGATGCGATTCAAGGAAATGGTATTTATAAATCGGTTAACAATGGTGTTACCTGGAATCAGATTCCTAAAACTACTAACACATCGTATTTCCATTATATAAATAGTATTGTAGTCTCAACTACAGATGAAAACACTTTGTTTGTTTCAACAAATAAAATTGTAGCTAAGTCTGTAGATGGAGGAAGTAATTGGAGTAATATCACTCCAAAGCAAGGTGGAGAAGGACGTTACCAACGCTTAATAATGCATCCGACAAATGAAAATATTTTATGGGTGGCCTTGAATGATAATGGTATATATAAAACAACAAATGCTGGTGAAAGTTGGTTTCAGGTATTGGATTTAAGTGGTGAATCAAGAATTGAATTGGCTGTGTCACCATCTAACCCTGATGTATTATATGCTTTAAATCAAAATTCAAAATTGTACTATTCCATAAATGGAGGAGATGATTGGGCTGAATGTGTTGATGCTGCTTCTACTGATTTTTTAGGAGGACAAGGTTGGTATAATAATGTGATAAAAGTTGATCCAACCAATGCTAATAAAGGTTTTATAGGAGGGGTTGATTTTTACGGTTTTACTTTGGGAGAGGATGTTTCCGGTACTTCAAAAAATGCATATAATGTTGTAAATGGTATGTCTTCAGTAATGGAGTTAGGAAACTTTTATGGTAATCATGCTAATGGTGGTTTGGAAATCTACGAGGGATATGATTCTTCATTAGATGATGTGGAAATCCAATTTGGAACCACAATATCTCAAAAGGCACATCGATTAACAACTACTAGTTATACTCAGGATATCAATGAAGATATTTCATCATTAACATATATGGATTATGTTGATGTTCCATTTAAAGTTATTAGAACTCATGGTTTAGTTTCAGAACAATTATACGCATCTTTTATAGATTCAAATAATAATGGAATTTTTGATTTAACAGCAGATGGATATGAAGTTATTGTTGTTCATGATATTCTTTATGATGAGACGCAGGCAAATACATTGATCACTACTAACAATGGTAACTCAAAATTATTATTTTCAATATATCCACAATTAGTAGATGGTGTTACCTGGGATAAATCGAGTTTGCCATCCGGTAATATCGTTGTAGATCCATTTTCTTTAAAAAACAAAAGTTTAACAGCTGAACATTTATCTGTTTGGCATAGTCCAACTGCAAGTAATTATTCCCATGCAGATCATCACTCCATTAATATTTTAGAAGGAGTAGGTTCTCCTTTTGCTATCATTGTCGGAAATGATGGAGGAATTTTCTATTCTAATGATGGAGGTTCGAAATGGGTTACAAAATCAAAAGGATATATTACCACTCAGTTTTATGGAATAAGCCGACATCCATCGGAATATAAATATTTTGGAGGAATGCAGGATAATGGATCATATATTTCAGGAACGAATCCTTCAGTTTCTGATGATTGGACTGCGGCCTTATCTGGTGATGGATTTGATGCAGTATGGCATTCACGTGATCCGCAAAAGCTTATAGGTTCTGTTTATAATAATGATTTAGCTAAATCAGAAGATGGTGGTGTTTCATGGATTGATATATCAGGCGGATTTGATGATAATACACCTGAAACAGCACCGTTCTTAACAAAAATAGCTAGCTCAACAATCAATCCTGATCTTTTATTTATTGGTGGTGCTTCAGGTTTATGGAAATCGGAAGATTTTGGTACTAGTTGGGAAAATATTAATATGGGAACTAATTGGGGATGGGGAGACGGAGGTTATCCTAAAATTGCCATTAGTGAAGCTAACCCAGATGTAGTATGGGCTGGAATTATCATGAATAGTTCAGCCGGATATACAAAAGGTACTATGCATGTTTCTACAGATGGAGGCCAGTCGTTTAGTAATGCTGTTAACGCAATGGATTTAGGTGCAGTTTCAAATATTGCAACACATCCATCTGATCCTAATACTGCTTATCTGTTATTTTCTTATGCATATTATCCAAAAGTATTCCGAACTACAGATCTTGGACAGACCTGGGAAGATATTACAGGATTTAATCAGGTTGATGGAGAAGGTAATGTTACCTATGGTGCAGATTTTAGTTCAAATGGATTTCCTAATGTAGCAGTAAACTCTTTATTAGTGATGCCATTTGATGAGAATGAAATTTGGGTAGGAACAGAAATCGGATTATTTATTTCATATGATAATGGAGCTACCTGGGCAATTGCAGATAATGGAATTCCAGCGGTTTCAATCTGGGATATGAAGATAGTTGGTGATGAAGTGATTGTTGGAACACATGGTTTAGGTGTTTGGACTGTAAAAAGAAACGGTTTATCAAGTACAAACTATTATCCATATATAAACGGAATTGGGGTTAATCCTAAAGGAAACTATAATATTGAATTGAATTATGATGTTGCTTACGATAAGGTTGAAATTTATGCAGATGATGTTTTATTGAATACGTATAATAATACGGTAGTTGGTTTAAAACAATATGAAATAGATGCTACAGGAGTTGAGGGTAAAAACAGAGTAAGAGTTCTTGGATATGTAGGAGAAGAGGCTTATTCTTCAAATGGTGTTGATATTCCGGTGAATAATCTGTTAAATGTTGTATCAAGTTATTCAAACACATTCACAACTCAATTGGGCGATTTTTATGGAAATGGATTTTCAGTAAATAGTATTGATTTGGATAATAATGCGATTACAACCCAGCATCCTTATCAGGAAAATAAAGATATTTTTTACACACTTAAATATCCTGTAGTTGTTTCAACAGATCATTCAATGGCCTTTTTAAAGTATATTGATATAGCATATATAGAAACTGGAGAAGCAGGATCTGTATATCCTCAATCTGATTTTTATGATTATGTTGTAGTGGAAGCAAGTACCGATGGAATTAATTGGGTTGCTTTAGCTGATGGTTATGATTATAATTATTCCGATGTATGGACAACGGGAAGTACAAGTTATTCAGATACACCAACATCCGATCAATACATTGAACATGTTATTGATTTGTGGGATATTTTTAATGCTGAAGATACAATTATTATAAGGTTAAAATTGCATTCAGATCAGTTAGAAGCTGGATGGGGATGGGCCATAGATAATTTGCAGATTCAAGAAGAGGTATCAGGAATATTTGATCAATCATCCAGTGATTTTAATTTTGAAATCTATCCAAATCCAGTAAGTGATCAATTTAGTTTTGCCGTAGAGGATGATTATATCGGCAAAGTAAAAATTAATGTGTATTCTGTTTCTGGAGAATTAGTTAAAACGCAGGAAATATTTAAAGATTCGCCTTATTTAAAAGGAAAAATGAATGTTGAATCTTACCCTTCTGGTAGTTATATTGTTGCTATTGTTATGGGAGATAAGAAAAGCACTGAATTAATGATCGTTAAGTAAAAATCATAAATATTTAATATGAAAAGGGTGTCATTTTATGACATCCTTTTTTATTTTTATTAAACAATTATTTTAGTTCAAATTAAACTGTAGTAATTTAGAATAAAAGAAGGATGCGCTTTTAATAATCAGTCTATCAAGTAAATAATTAATTTGTTGTTTAGAATGGTTTTAAATAAAATAAAAAAAGATGTTAATATCTTTTGTTGGCGTTTATGAACTAACTATATTTGTTAAACAATTAGAAAGAAGTTACTGGTTATAACAAACAAAACATTACACCATGACAACAATGCAATTCAATGAAAAGTTATTGAGCCTACAAGATAAGCTAAAGTACTTTGCACTTAGCTTAACGGCCAATGAAGAAGATGCTAATGACTTGTTGCAGGAAACAACATTGAAGGCGTTAACATACAGAAAGCAATTTGTATCCAATACAAATTTTAAGGCGTGGGTGTTTACTATTATGAAGAATACATTCATAAATAATTATAGAAGAACTCAAAAAACAAGAAGTACATTTGAATCAGTGGAGGATGCATATAGAGTCGCTTTTAAAGGTAATTATGCTTCTGAAACACCAGAAATGGTTCAGGCAGTAAATGAAATGAACCAGAGTATTGAAAAATTAGATGATGAATTCAGAATACCTTTCACCATGCATACTTCAGGTTATAAATATAAAGAGATAGCCGAGGAATTAGATTTGCCAATTGGTACAGTAAAAAGTAGAATCTTCTTTACTCGAAAGAAATTACAAAATATGTTAGAAGAGTAAGGAAATAGTAATTACTAATCTGTTAAAAGATTAGTAATTAAATAAAAGAAAATTTTTTAATCGGAATATTTACAGATGCAAGATTTGGTTTATTTACCTATCTTGCATTGTTTTTTATAGTATATTATGTCTGCAAAATTATCAAGATACACACGATTATACAATCAAATTGAAGAATTAACAACTCCAATTAATAGTCCAATTTCCAGAATGGCAACTATATCTGCAATATTACATCATAAGATGAAAGGATTTTTTTGGACTGGATTTTATCTTCTAAAGGATGGAGAATTACTAGTTGGTCCTTATCAAGGGCCATTGGCATGTTTAAGATTAAAAAAAGATACAGGTGTATGTTGGGCTGGTGTTAATACTCATAAAACCGTTGTTGTTGATGATGTAGAATCATTTCCTGGTCATATTGCATGCAGCTCTCTTTCAAAATCAGAGATTGTTGTTCCAGTTTTTAATAAAGCAAAAGATATAGTTGGAGTACTGGATGTTGACAGTAGAGATTTATCCAATTTTGATGAAGAGGATAAAGAGGGGTTAGAAAAAATTGTTGAGTTGATTTATAAATAGTATTTTGCTCTAATTATTGAAGAATCTGCATGTAGGGGCGTATTGAGGGGAGATTCTTCAAACCAGCAAAATAGTTTTCCCCAGAATGATAAACCTAAAACATATACTGACACTTCTGCTTTGTTTAAGTGTTTTTATAAATCTTAAGTCAGAAGAGTCAGTTCTTGATAATTTACATAGGAAGCTTAAAAATGCTTCCAGATCGGAGAAAGTTGAAGTTTATAATCAATTCTCACGATATTATTTAACTTCGGACGCAGAAAAAGCTGTTAATTATGCCAAGCAAGCCCTTAGTTTAGCTAAAGAACTGAATGACAAAAAGGGTGAGGCTAAAGCTTATGGTAACCTTGGGATGGGTTACTACTTTTTGAGTGATTATGATGAATTATTAGATTATTATAAGAAATCATTAAGTACTTATAAGTCAATTGGTGATCAGGAAGGTGTAAATGTGTTAGCTACCACATTTTATCGGTTAAATAAGTTCCATAAATCTTTAGACAGTTATAAAAGATCGTTACTAATATTATTAAGTGACAAAAATTCCAGAGTTTCATCAATTGTTGAAACCTATGAAAATATTGGTAATGTTTATAAAAATTTGGGAGATTATCATTTAGCTCTGGATAATTATAGAAAAGCGCTTGATTTATTAGGTGAGGATGATGATAAAACAACTTTATGGCGTAATATTGGAGAGATTCATCTTTACCTTGAAGAATATGATAAGTCCTTAGAATACTTTTTGTTACTATACGATGAGTTCGTTGAAAGAAAAGACCAATTAGGTATTTCTGAGGTTTTAAATAGAATGGCTGGTACATTCTATTTAAATAAGGATTTAAAGCAATCTAAAGAATTATTTGAAGAAGCACTCAATTTGCAGATTAAACTAAATGATCATTTAGGAGCTTCTATGTCCTTTTTAAATCTTGCTAAAATTGCAAAGGATAATAAAAATTACGAGGAAGCCATAAATAAATTCAGAAAGAGTTTAGTGTTAGCCGAAGTTATCAATAATAAAACAGTATTAAGAACCATATACTACGAGCTGTCCTTAATTTATAAAGAAAAGAAGGATTTTAAAAAAGCATACGAATATCAGGTATTGTATTCTGATATTTCAGATTTCTTATCGCAGGAACAAAAGGCCGAAGAATTTACCAATACACTTGTTGTACATGACTTGGAAAAGAAAACACAAGAAAATGATATTCTGCAAGCTAAAAATGAAAACTATCGATTACGTTTAGAGAAAGAAAATCTTTCCAAATGGCGTCTTTCTTTTGGGTTTACTATACTTGTAATTTTAATATTAGTATTCATTATTTATTACAGATATTATTTAAAGAGAGTCGAAAATCGGAACCTTGAACTGCGAATTAATGAAGCTCTTCAAAAGCAAGAGGAACAACAGCAAATTATTATACATCAATCAAGTTTATCTTCACTTGGGGAATTAGCCGCAGGAATCGCACACGAAATCAATCAACCGATACAAAATATTTCTTTATCAGCAGAGGGTATTAAGTTTGAGTTGCAGGAAGAAAATCCTGATGAGCAATTTTTAAAACAGTCGGTTAGCGAAATATTTGAAGATATAGTAAGAGTTAGAGAAATAGTAGATCATATCCGAGTCTTTTCAAGTGGTCAAAAGGAAAGTGTGTTCGAAAGTTTTTCTGTTTCAGATTGTGTAGAATCTGCAATTTCTATGATACAACGTCAGTATCAAAACCATAATATTAAATTGAGTTTGCAGTTAGATGCACACGTTCCTGAGGTTCTAGGAAATCCGCATAAAGTAGAACAAGTTATTCATAATTTGCTTTCGAATGCCAGGGATGCAGTGGAGGAGCGTTCTGAAAGAGATGAACATTACAATAAGGAAATTAGTGTAAAAACCGGATTTGAGAATAAACAGATCTTTATTGAAGTTAGAGATAATGGCATTGGAATTCCACAAGATAAGAAAACGGACATATTTTTACCTTTTGTAACTAGTAAACAATTAGGTAAAGGAACCGGATTAGGGCTGTCTATTTCATATAGTTTGATTAACGAAATGAAGGGTAGAATAGAAGTAAAGAGTAGGGTAATGGATGGAACAAGCATGAAAGTTGTTTTTCCAGTTCAAAAATGATATGGCAGAAAAACTGCAAATAATGATTAGTTAATGACATCAGTATAATGGATAATTTGAAAATTTTAATTCTCGATGATGAAGTAAGAATCACAGAAAAGCTAAAATATCATCTGGATAAGAGAAATTTTAATGTGTTTACAGCAAATACTCCCAATGAAGGTTTTGAAATACTGGAAAAGGAACAGCCTGGAATTTTGATATTGGATATTATGCTGCCAGGAATGAATGGTTTGGATGTACTTCAAAAAGTAAAGCAAGAGTATACCAATACTGAGGTTATTATGATTAGTGGATATGGTGATATGGATATGGTGATTGAGGCCATGCGAAAGGGTGCTTCTGACTTTATTCGTAAACCATTTCAAGTGATGGATATTCAAGTTGCTGTGGAACGTACCGGAAAGTTTGTTGAATTACAGGCAAAACTTGAAAATGCAGAGGATAGAGGTTCATTGGTGTCTATGGAATTGGAAAGCATGATTGAGAAGGATTTTATTGGAGAAAGTGATGCCATTAAAAACGTTTTAAAGATTGCCTTAAAAGCAGCTAATGATAAAGATGTAAATGTATTGGTTACTGGTGAGAATGGTACTGGCAAAGAAATTATTTCGCGTATTATACATTATGGAAGTCCTCGTAAAGAACAGGTTTTTGCACCTGTTAATAGTTCAGCCATTCCTTCATCTTTGTTAGAAAGTGAGTTTTTTGGCCATGTTAAAGGTGCTTTTACAGATGCACGTGAAGACAAGAAAGGGTATTTCCAGTTGGCTAATAATGGAACACTATTTTTAGATGAAATTGCAGATATGCCTTTTTCATTGCAGGCAAAATTACTAAGAGCTATTGAGGAAAATAAAATTAAAAAAGTTGGTAGTAACAAAGAGATTGCTGTTGATGTAAGAATTATTTCAGCCACCAATAAAAATATTGAAGAATTAATTGAGCAGGATAAATTCAGAATCGATTTATATCACAGGATTAACACTATAGAAATAAATATACCGCCATTAAGGGAGCGACCAGAAGATATTAGACCTCTTTTATATCACTTTGTAACATCATTTTCTAAGAAAAAGAAAATGTCGGTTCCATCTATTTCAAAAGAATTGATTCAGAAGTTGCAATCCTATCATTTCCCTGGAAATGTAAGAGAGTTGCGAAATATGGTAGAAAGAGCTTTGATACTTTTAGAGGGAGAAGAGTTACTTCCTGAGGATTTTCCAATTAAAGGTGAAAATAAAAATCAGTCGATGCATTTAGAGACCTTGTGTATTGAAATGCATGAGAAAGCATTAATTGTTGAAGCTTTAAGACGTTGCGATTTTAATCAGACTCATGCCGCTGAACTTTTATGCATATCAAGAGATGCTCTTAAAAGAAAGATTAAGAAATATGAAATTTCAATAGATAAGCAGATTGTATAGTATTAACCCGAGTTCGATATAAAATTATTGGCTCAGACCGCTTATAAATAATGAGTTTCAATGAATATTTGTGAAGTCATAGCGGGCTATGTCAAACAAATATGAAGAAGAAAATTGTTGTTTATATGTGGCTTTCTATTAAAATACTAATCTACTTCGTTAAATTCTTCTACCATAGCTCGCTATGCAAAAAGAATTTACCTTGTATATCAGCATTTTAATAAAATCTGAGCTCTTTAAGTTTAATCGAACTCGGGTTATTATAACAATAAGGGTTATTACCATTCAATAGGTTTTAACCCTTTGCTTGTTAAAAAGTCATTGGTTTTACTAAAGTGTTTATTACCCAAAAAACCTCTATGTGCCGAAAGAGGAGAGGGATGTGGAGATTTAAGAATGCAATGCTTTGTTCCATCAATAAAAGCAGCTTTTTTACCAGCATAAGCTCCCCATAATAAGAAAACAATGTTTTCTTTTTCTTGTGCCAATAGTTTTATAACGCTGTCAGTAAATTCCTCCCAACCTTTTTTCTGATGAGAACCTGCCTGATGTGCTCTTACGGTTAATGTGGCATTTAATAATAACACACCTTGTTTAGCCCATCGTTCTAAATTTCCGCTGGCAGGAGGAGTAACTCCACAATCACTTTGAATTTCCTTATAGATATTAACTAAAGATGGAGGAACTTTAATTCCATCGTTAACAGAAAAGCATAATCCATGGGCTTGATTTACATCATGGTAAGGGTCTTGTCCCAGAATTACAACCCTGGTATTTTCTAAAGGACATAATTCAAATGCATTAAAAATTTTAGCTGCAGGAGGAAAAATGGTTTGTGTTTTATATTCATCTCGTACAAACAGAGTAAGATTAGTAAAATACTCCTTTTCAAATTCAGATTTAAGTAACTCTTTCCAGCCAGCTTCAATTTTTACATCCATGGTAATTGTCGATCGTTTTATTGTTAAATGCGGTTCAAAACTAATAGTTTTATCAATGAAAAAATAATCAGTCCAAGGTTATTTTATACTTCATTTACTTATTTTTATCCAAAATCTATTTCAATATATGTTAAGAGTAATTTTAAGTGTTATTCTGTTGTGGTTTTGTTTTACATCAAAGTCTCAACTTAAAGAGGTGTTTTCTGAGTTAGATGAAGCCATTAATAAAGAGTGGTACTATGTTCAAATAAAGGAACAGCATATTGATTCTTTAAAGAGCCAGCTACAACAAAAAGCAATACAAAAGAATAACGAGGAGCAATATCGTTTGTTTCGTAGAATTGCAGATGAATATACCGTGTATGTTTTTGATTCGGCCATGTTTTATTACAGAAAAGCAATCGGTATGGCCTACAAAGTTAAAAGTCCTACATCTATTGCTCAAACTTTATCTAAGTATGGTCATTTATTGGTTTCAGTAGGTTATTATAAAGAAGCAATAGACACTTTAAACAGGGTTGATATTTCAAAATTAAAAGGAGAAGATATTCAGGAGTTTTATAGTTATAAGGTACGTGCTTATTATGATTTAGCCGATTACATAAAAGATGATTTTTATTCACCTCAATACAGGCAAATTGCAAATGCTTACGTTGATTCGGTTCGCAAATATGCAATTGAGGGTACAATAAAGCCAGTACTGACAAAAGCCTTGTATTATTTAGTTAACTGGAAACCTGATTCGTCATCTTACTATTTTCAATATGCTTATGATCATCTATCTCCAGATTTGCACGAACAGGCTGTTATTCATTCAAGTTTAGGTTTTATTGATGTAGAAGAGGGAGAAAAACAATCAGGAATTAAACATCTTGTAAAATCTGCTATTGCGGATATTAAAAACGTAACAAAAGAAGCTACATCTTTACGCGTTTTATCCAGGTATTTATATCGTGATGGAGAAGTGCAAAAGGCATATAAATATGTGTTGCAGGCCAAAAATGATGCTGATTTTTTTGGCTCAAAACATAGGATTCTGGAAGTGTCTGAGATATTTCCAGCTATAGAAGGAGCGAAACTAATAGAGGAGGAGAGGAAGAAAGAAACAGCGGTTAAATATGTCTGGATAGTTTCATTACTGATTGTGGTTGTATTGTTATTTTTGATTGTTTTATACCGTCAGCTTTTTAACTTGAGAAAAATATGGATATCCATCACTAAAAGTAATAAGGAACTAAAGGTCTTAAATAATCAATTGAATGAAGCCAATAGAATTAAGGAAAAGTATATAGGTCATTTTTTCAATACAAGCTCAGGATATATTAATCAATTAGAAGATATTTCTAAAGCTCTCAATAACCTGTTGACAGCTAATAATCCAAATAAATTAAAAACTGTACTTAAAAAGATAAATCCACGCAAAGAGAGAGAAAAGTTGTTTCATAATTTTGATGAGGTATTTTTATCTTTATTTCCAGACTTTATTAAAGAAGTAGATTCTATAGTTTTACCTGAAAATAAATATGTACTTAAAAGTGGTCAACTATTGAATACGGAACTAAGAATATTAGCACTGATCAGGTTAGGGATTACAGATAATGAAACAATAGCCCAGGTATTGGATGTTTCTATCAATACTATTTATACCTATAAAACAAAAGCTAAAAATAAATCAGACCTTTCTACAGAAGACTTTTTTAATAGGTTAAATGATATAAAATCACTTATTTAAGTTGATTTTTGCTCTAAACATGTAAATAAATTTACATTATTTTACATTTGATTACATTTTTATAAAATTTTCAATATATTTGTAGCATAAATCTCAATAAATCTAAATTGTTTTGGTATGGAAATAATTGGTATTGCTGCATTGCTAATTGGAATTTTCATTGTAAGGAGAGAAAGAATTAAACTTGTTAACAAGTTGCATAGTATTCAAGATCATTAAGCCCGTTTTTTTATATTCTAAGTAATAGTTATAAAAAAAAGAGGAACGATATTAAAAAGAAAGGTTGACAAATTATTTTGTCAACCTTTCTTTTTTTGTATATAACTGTAGCTTACTTTGATTTTAAAACTCATCAATAATTCCACCTGTAATTCGGGTTAAATCAGTCTGTGATTCTATAACATTATATGTAGCGTTTAATTTTTGAATAGCTGCATTTAAATAATTAATTTGAATAGCTCTGAAATCAAAGGAATCAATAGATCCGTTTTTAAGTTTTTCTTTAGCCATATCCATATTTAATTTTGCTGCTTCTTCTTGTTCATTAGCTAAAACAACTAATTCCTTTTGAACTTCGTAGGTGCTAAATATTTGCATCAACTGATTCTGAAGGCTATGTTTCATTTGGTCTATTTCAACCAAACCGGATTCTTCTTCAATTTTTGCAATCTGTACACTTCTTTTTCGCTGACCACCATTGAAAATAGTATAGGATAAATTCAATCCAACACTAACATCTGAATAGTTTGTTTTTGTATCGTTTGCTGAAGTTTCTGCAAAAAAAGTATTTCTGTTGGTTTGAGATACGCCACCAATTAAACTAATCGTTGGAAGATAATTGCTTTTGGCTAGAGCCGTTTCTTTTGACAATAAGGTTTGATTGATGTACTGATTTTTAAGCGTTGTATTATTTGATAATAACTTATTGCTTAGATCGGATAAAGTGTAATCGGGTAAGTCACTTTTTATTTCAGAAGTAAGCTGCCACATGGTGTTGTCTTTTATTCCTAAAATAAAATTTAGTGTTCTGATAGAATTCTCAAAAGAAACCTTTTGTTGTAAATACGTTGATTTATCTGAAAGCCATGAAGTTTTGGCTAATAAACTCTCGTACGTAGTACTAACACCAATTTCTTTACCATTTAACTCCCTGTTATATCTGTCTTCAGAAAGATTCATTAGTTCTTCATATACATTAACTAACTCTTGTTGTACTATACAATTGTTATAGGCCGAAATGATATCCTGAATCGTATTTTCTACAAGAATAGCCGTGTTACCTTTAGATAGGTTTTCAAGTTCTTCAAATCGTTTTTTAGTAATTCGTGCAGAAAAGCCATCAAATAGCAGCCAGTTTAAACTTACCTGAGGTGAAAGATTTTCTGTTCTGTAATCCTCATTATCATTATAATTAAGGTTTTCAGATAGACCAGCACTGAAACTTACAGTGGGTAAAGCACCTGTATTGCCCCAGTTATTATTAATTGATGCAACTTTTTCGCTGTTACGCGTCACCTTTAAATCGTAATTGTTTTGCAGACCCATTTCAATGGCCTGCGATAAAGATAATGTGTTTTGAGACTGCATACCCATTGAGAGTATGCAGAATAAAACGGTTAATATCTGAATTTTAATGTTTTTCATTACCATTGTTTTTAAAATCGATCATAATTTAATCAATACGCAATGTACTATCAATTTTCTTTGCCATATTTTCCTTCATCGTCTTGTCAATCTTGGCATATTTTACTGCAGGTTCAAGATCTTCAGGAGTGAAATCCTCTTTAATGTCACTTTTAGGGTTGAATATTTTTACAAGTGCAATCCATATTTTGTGCATTAAGATCATGTTTTTGTTATTTAATACAAGTAATACCGGTAAAATAACAAGAATAAATAAGGTTCCGAATAAAATACCATAAGCTAATGCTGTAGCCATTGGTAAAAGCATTCTTGCATCCGGGCTATTTTCAAGTATTAGAGGCATCAAACCTCCGGTTGTGGTAACTGTAGTAAGGAATATTGCTCTAAACCTTGATAATCCGGCATCCTTGATAGCAGGAATTAATTTCATTCCACGCTCTAAGTTCATATTGTATTTTGATACGAAAACAATAGCATCGTTAATAACAACTCCGGATAAGGCAACCATACCCCATAAACTCATCATAGATAATGGTTGACCATGGAATCCATGACCCCAAACAGCTCCAATGATACCCAAAGGAACCATCATTATAATTAATATCCCCTGGCGGAAAGATTTAAAGTAAATCATAATGATAATGACCATGATTACAAAGGCTAAACCAAAATACATTAACATACTACCACCCTGTTCTCTACTATCCTTTTGCTGACCTTGCTGCATCACGGTAATATCAGGATGTTTTTTTATAATTTCGCTTAGAATATTGGTTTCTATAAAGTTTAGAATATCCGGTACAGATTGCGATTGATCTTTTTGGAAAGCATTAACACGTACTTCTCTTCGACCATTAAAGTGGTTGATAGAACTCAAACTGCGAGCTGTGCTAATTTCTGCAATGGTTCCAAGAGGAAAATCCCCATGAGCAGTGTGAATAATCATATTTTCAAGTTGACCAACTGTCTGACGATCTTCACGAGAGTATCTTACATAAACCCAAATTTCATCTTTACCTTCTTGAATGCGTTGAGCTAAAGCACCATAAAAACCTTGTCGTACCTCCGACATTAAACTGGATAAAGTTAAGCCAAGCGCGTATGCTTCTGGTTTTAAAGTTAAACGTAGTTCCTGACTACCCAACTGGCTGTTATCTGTTATGTTGTACAAGGCAGGCATTTGCGACAATTGAAGTTCAAGTTCTTCTTTTGCTAATTCAAGTTCCTCAGCATCATAGCCGAGTAAACTTATTGAAACCGGAGCTCCAAAGCGATTTGATGCACCTACAGCAAACTTATATGCTTCCGGAATTTTACCAACTTGTTCAGCAATAGCCTTTTTGATAATCTGATCAGAAACTTGTGTTTCTTCTAATGAATTAAGAAAAACGCGGATCATACCAGCATTGGTACCTCTTTCTGTTCCAGAAAAGGCACTACCCATAGATATGCTCATGGCAGAAATATAAGACATGGTATCTCCTTGTTCTTCCATTAGTTTATTGTTAGCCTCCCATGCTTTATCTTCAATATCAAATAAAATTTGCTTGGTTATTTCTTCGTTCACTCCAGGTTTCAAAGCCAAATCAATGGAGAACATATCGGAAGGAGAAGCTCCAAAAAATGTAAATCCAATTACACCTCCGCCAACTAAACCTATTGTAATAATAAATAAACCAGTTATTGATGCCATTGCTATTCCTCTGTGAGTTAAAACCCAATCTAAAAAAGGAGCATAAATACGGTTTTTAAAACCATCTAACTTTTTATCGATGTAAGCCCTAAGTTTACCATATAAAGAGGTTTGCTTATTAGGTTTTAAAACCTTTGGATTTGCAAGGTGGCCAGGTAAAACAAACATCCCTTCCATTAAGGATATGGCCAGACAGATCACAACAACAAAAGCCATCTCATACATTACTTCCATTTGTCCTTCAATAACAAATAGCGGACTAAATGCAATCATGGTTGTAGCAACAGAAGTAAATACGGCAGGTAATACTTCCAATGTACCTTCAATAGCCGCACGACGGGGTGATTTACCCATTTCAAAGTGTGTAAATATATTTTCACCGATTACAACGCCATCATCAACCAGAATACCTACAATTAATATCATTCCGAAAAGACTGATTAGGTTCATTGTTAAACCACACAGATTACCTATAATAAACATTCCAAGGAATGATGCTGGAATACCCCATGCTACCCATAAGCTCAAACGGATATTAAGTAGTAAGGATAATAGTAGTACAACTAAAAGTACCCCTTGTATTCCATTTTCAATCAGGATGTTTAATTGGCCATCGATGATATCAAGGAAGTCCATACGAACTGTAATATGGAAATTATCATGCGTTTTATTAAACTCTTCAATGTAATCTTTTACAATGTTTGAGATATCTTCTAAGTCTTCCGTATTTAATTTTTGTACTAATAGGGTAACGCTTGGTTTTTTATTTACATAACCATTACTAGGATCTTCAGGAACCTGTAGTTTTACTGTGGCAACATCTCCAATTGTGATGGGCTGACCATTTTCATTAGCCTTAATCACAATTTTTTCAATGTCATTAGGTTTTACTGATTTTTGGCGACTGATGATTTTGATTTGTTCACGAGGATTTCGAATCGTACCTCCTGAAGCATCCAGGTTATTTTGTGTTATTGCTGTTCTAACATCAGTAAATGTGAGATTATACCTGCGTAACTGTGTTTCATTTAGCTCAACAGCTAATTCTAGGTTTCGAGGAACACCAAAAATACTAATCTGTGATATTTTTCCAGTAGCTAATAAGTCATCTTCAACTTTATTAGCCATTTTATTTAAGTCGAGTACATTACCAGACTCTGCTGATAATGACATAAACATGGCCATATCGCGGGCACGTCCTTTTGAAACAATTGGTCGCTCAGCATTAGCCGGAAAGTTTGAGATACCATCAACAGTATTCTTAACATCCGATAGTAACTCATCCATATCATAACCATTTAACGCGGTTATGGTTATGTTTGCAGACCCTTCGCTTGATGTTGAAGAGAATTCCTTAATACCGGAGATTCCTCTTAAACTATTTTCAACCAATGAAGTAATTCCTTCATCCATTTCCTTAGGCGTAGCTCCCGGGTACATCACAGAAACCGAAATGGTTTTGGATTCCACCAATGGAAAAGTTGCCTTTTTCATATTTCTCATGGAAAAATAGCCCATCATTCCCAGAACGACTATCACCATTGTTCCATAAAAAGGATATTTTACAAATTGTGATAAAATCTTTTTCATGCGTTAATCTTTGTTTTTTTGTCGCATGGAACTTGCATAACTTAATCATTCTCAAGTTAGAATGAAAGATCAGCGTTAGCAAAATCTTTTGTTATGCTCGTTTCATATTAATATTACTCAATAGAAGATTATTAATGTTAGCTTAGTCGCGTGCTATATACTCAATATTTGAGCTAATGGAAGCTAACGACTCCGTAACAATTGTTTTATTTTCTTCAATACCTGTGATAATGTAAGTATCATTTAGTGATCGTATAATATTAACCTTGGTTTTATCTAGTTTACCTTCGTTTAATACATAAACATATGATTCACCCACTAATGCTTCTCTTGGTATTTCATATCCATTTACTGTCTGACCTTCAAAAGCAATGTCAACATATTCTCCTTCCAGTAAATTCATATCCTTGGTAGGATAAAAAGTAAGATAAACATTAACCGATTGCGTTTCTTCATCAACATAACCAGATATTCTTGAAATAGAAATGCTTGTTGTTTCACCGTTTCTTTCAATTAATGTAGCAGTATCGCCTTTTTTAATCCACTGAATATCGTCGGTAAATACAGGAACTGTGATTTCTAATTTATCAGAACGGATTAAAGTTGCTAAGGTAGAGCCCATTGATGCAGCAGCACCAATTTCTCTATTTACACTTTTTAATGTCCCATTAAATGGTGCACGAATCGTATACTTTGATAAATTTATTTCTTGATTTTGAAGATTGTAATAGTTTGTTAATACATTGTTCGACGAAAGAAAAACTTTTTCCTGGTTAGAATTAATTCGTGGTAATTCAGGTAAGTTTTGCTCAGGATCAATAGCAATAAAAAAGTTATTCCATTTTTCGTATTCTTGAGGATAATCTACTTTAATATCCGGAAGAATTTGAGCCAGAGTTTGTAAAAAGCTACTGATGCTTGCTTTATGAGTAGCAAGCACATCTTCCTTATAGATACGAACAATAATATCGTTCTTTTTAAATGATTCCCCTTCTTTAAATAGAATGTCGCCCTGAAGTATGCGCCCTGAAACTTCAGCCGATAAATCTACAGTATTGAAAGCTGAAACCCTTCCACGGTATTTCATGTTTGTTTCAATGTCAGTATATGTAATCTGACTGGCCTTAACATTCATCGTATTATGGATTAATGAATTTTTTTTGGGATCTGGTTTTGAGCTAATCAAATATCCCGATAATACGATAGCACCAACAATAATAGCCAAACCAATTAGGATGCTAAATACGCTCTTCTTCATCTGTATAAATTTTGTTTTCTTTTACCGCATTAAGCGAACACAAAAGCGCTCCGAATTTGATAGAATAATTTTTTAATGGAGCGAACTAACTTTTAAATTCATTTTATGCAGTCTATTATTGATATTATTAAATTCTATAATTTGAAATATAAAAGTAGATTGGGGATATGTAAAACAGAAACTTAATGAACGAACGTATGTTTTTTATATACCAAATACGTTTTGTATGTATTTAGGATAAGAGTTGTTAGTTGTTCGTAAAAAGTTATTGTTTATTATTAAAGCAGGTACATTTGTTTAATAATTTTATGATTCAGAATAATGTTCTTTAGTTTTGTAACAAACATGGTAATGTATGTTCTGTCATAAATTTACCACCAAACAAAAAACAGATCGTGAATTTTAAGTTTGCTAAAAAATATTGGGTGCAGATTGCGGTATGGGGTGCTTTGTTTGCACTTTACTTTAATATGATGTTTTATTTTGCATCGTTATTAAGAGCTATTGTCATTGCAGGATACAATGTAGCATGTTTGGCTTTGGTTTATAATATTATAGTATATCGTATTTTCCCAAAATACTATCATCAAAAGAAAAAATACTTTATTTCGTCCTTTGCAATAATAGTGGTGCTAACTTCAATTGTTGTTACAGGAGAAATCTTATCGTTTGATATGTTTCATACAGATGCTTCTGATCATCCTCCGATTATTTTTGTTTTTATGCGATTATTTATGCAATTTAGTTTGGCTTTTTTTGCAGCAACATCGGTAAGTTTGATGGAGCAAACTACTCAGCTAAAAGTAAATGAAAAGCTTTTAAATGAAGAAAAATTAAAGACAGAATTAAAACTGCTTAAAGCTCAGATTAATCCTCACTTTATATTTAATGCATTAAATAATATTTATTCTCTCACTTATATGGGTAAGCAAAATGCCCCAGAAAGTGTACTGAAGCTGAGTGAAATGCTTCGCTATGTATTTTACGATTGTAATAAGGATAAGGTGAAACTAATACAGGAAATAAAGTATATTGAAAATTTTATGGCTTTTCAGCAGATGAAATCAGAACATTTGCAAAATATCCAATTTACAAAAGGAGCTGATGTTGATTTAATAGAGGTGGCTCCCATGTTATTTATTCCTTTTATAGAAAATGCATTTAAGTACAGTAAGATAGAAGAAATTGAAGATGCTTTTGTTAAGATTGAGATTGCATATTTAAAAAATAAATTAACTTTTATTATTGAAAATACAGTACCTGTAGTAGGTAAAAGTTTGCCCGGAAGTGGTTTAGGGATTAAAAATGTAAAACATAGGTTAGAGATTATTTATAAAGATCAGTATCAACTTGTAATTAATGAAGTAAATCAAACATATAAAGTTGAATTGATTCTTAAAGTATAAAGCAAAAGGGAATAGGGAGCATGGAGAAAGGAACATGATGATTAATCCTAAAATAGTGTCTACATTTAGAAGATAAAAATATTACACATGAAAATCAGATGTATAGTTATAGATGATGAACGTTTAGCAAGAGAATATATCATAAATTATATTGCTAAAATTCCTCAGCTTGAATTATTAGGCGATTTTAATTCTCCATTAAAAGCTATAGATCTGATCAAAGAAAAAAAAGTAGATTTAATTTTTCTGGATATACAAATGCCGGATATTACCGGTATTAATTTTATGAAGAGTCTGGATCATAAACCAGATGTTATATTTACTACTGCTTATCAGGAATATGCTATTGAGGGTTTTAATATTAATGCTACTGATTATCTTTTAAAACCATTTTCCTTTGAACGTTTTTTTCAGGCTGTAAATAAGGTCATCGATAAGTTTGAAATGAAATCAGATAACCGTAACGTAGCCATAGAATCAGAGTCAATTCAAACAAAAATTGCAGACACCTATTTAACAGTACGAGCCGATCGTAAATTGTATAAAATAAACTTCGACCATATTATGTTTATTGAGGGACAAAGAGCATATGTTACTTTTCACACCGAAAATAAAAAGATAACAGCATTAGCCTCATTAAAGGAGCTGGAAGATGCCTTACCAAAAGAGGATTTTATACGTATTCATAAATCTTATATTGTATCTGTAAAAGAAATATTATCTCTTGAGGGTAATATACTTGAAGTGAACAATACAAAGTTACCGGTAGGTAAGAGCTATAAAGACGCTGTTCTTAAAATATTTGGGTAAGAACGGCTACATTATTTTCCATATTTTTATTTTGAGACAATCTCACAACAAACTAAAGGGCGATATTTTTTAACGGAAATTACGTGCTCTTAGTTCGGCATAACGTCTCGCTATGTAGTATAAGCCAAGGCCTCTGGGTTTAGTAAAAAGCAGCCAGATATTTTCCAATTGTGTTATTAGTTAAAAAGTAGGGTTAATCAATTTTGTACAGTTTTCTATTTTGATGCTAGGTTTTATTTTGTGTACAAAGGTTAACCTACTTTTTTTATTTCTTAGTAATTGCTAATAACCCGAGTTCGATATAAAATTATTGGCTCAGGCCGCTTATAAATAATGAGTTTCAATGAATATTTGTGAAGTCATAGCGGGCTATGTCAAACAAATATGAAGAAGAAAATAGTTGTTTATATGCGGCTTTCTATTAAAATACTAATCTACTTCGTTAAATTCTTCTACCATAGCTCGCTATGCAAAAAGAATTTGCCTTGTATATCTGCATTTTAATAAAATCTGAGCTCTTTAATTTTAATCGAACTCGGGTTAATAGCCTTGAGCTGGTTTCTCTCTTAACCTTTACCCCTTAACCTTGTTCGGTTCTCCTTGTTCCCTTTACCCTTTAATTTGTTCCATTCTCCTATTTGTGCATTTTATTTTTCTTAATTAACATTAGCACCTCGTTGTAAGTAATAGGATAGGCACCCAACGATTCCCATTTAGCAAAGTACTCATAAACTAATTTTAAGTTCACTTCGCCATCTTTGTATGCAGATTCGTTAATAATAAGTTCCGGAATATAACGGACCTTTTTACCCATTTTTAAAAGTTCGGTAACTACGTGGTCTACTTTGTTTTCCAATCCTACACCAAAAACAATCCATTCTGTCCCCCTTAGTTTTTTAACACATTCAGCTGTATTTTCGTTACTGTTAAAAACCAAAACATCCTGAAGGCCGTCTTTGTTACCTCTCTCCAGGTAAAACTTATATCTTTCACCAATAGACTTTTTCCATTCTACTTTTTCCTTATTGGCAGGAATAAAAACAAAGTCGCGTTTATCATCCTCCATAGGTTGAAAGCCATCTTCATGGATTGTAAATACAAGTGGAGCTACAATAGCTGAAATTAAGCTATATATTTCAAATAATTCTTCGCTAATGGGTTGACTTCTCTCAGGACAGTTAAACTTAACTTTATTAGGTGTGATTTCAATACAGTCTACATCAAAAAATACGTGGTTATTTTTCATCTTAAAATTGTTTTATGGCATCACAAATGATACTGGTTAAACACAATCGGTTTTTAAGATGTGATCCCAGAGCGTTATAAATATTCGGGCTAAATATTGAAGTGAAGAGAGATTTAGGTGGTTTCTTTTCTACTTCTTTATTTGTTAACAAATATAACTTAATAAATGGTTGTAAAAAGTTAAAATGTGCGAATTAATATTGTTTATTGTAGTGTTTGGTGATAAAATGATTTAAAAGTGGGCTTTAATGTGATAAAATGAAAGGTTGTGCTTCGGTTTACAGTCTTCAGTCTTCAGTCTACAGTCTTCAGTCTACAGTCTACAGTCTTCGGTTTACTGTCTACAGTCTTCAGCCTACAGTTTAAAGAATTGTTTATTTGTAGATTTGTTTATTCGTTAATTTGCTAACTGAAAACAACCTACTCTCAATTTAACCGGGTAACATTACGATCTTTATAAACTTTATTTATTTTTGTGTTCGTTTTTCAAGTACTATTAATCGTTAAAACCAATTATTGATGAAAATTCACTGTTTTTTACACGTTGATTTTGAAACACCAGGATATATTATTGATTGGGCGGAGTGGAATGATTTTGAAGTTTCGTATACTCATATTTATAATAATGATCCATTTCCGGAATTGGAGGATTTTGATATGTTGGTGGTTATGGGCGGACCAATGGGAGTTTATGAATATGAAAAATACTCTTGGTTAAAGGAAGAGCAGGATTTTATTAAAAAAGCCATCGATGCAGATAAATATGTGTTAGGTGTTTGTTTGGGTTCCCAACTGATTGCAGCAGCATTAGGAGCTAAAGTTTATCCCTCCGGAATTCAGGAAATTGGCTGGTTTAAAATTGAATTATCAGACGAAGGAAATCAACGATGGGGCAGTTTTGATCCGGAAAATCGTTGGGTAGTTTTGCACTGGCATGGCGATACTTTTGATTTACCTGAAGGTGCTACATTATTAGCTTCATCAGAAGCAACCAAAAACCAGGCTTTTGCAATAGGCGATAAAGTGTTGGGTCTACAATTTCACATGGAAGCCACACCTGCAACAGCCCGGGGAATGTATAATGTTTTTAAAGACGAGTTGGAAGAATTGCATGGACAGGAATACGTGATGTCAGGCAAGGAGATGCTTAAACGTGAAGTGTATTTCCATGATACCAATGCTTTGTTGGAAGCAATATTAGATCAATTTGTAGGTAATAATTAGTACACAGAGCAAAGAGTAATAACGTAGTACTATTCTCATTATAAAAAAAGAAGGATGTTAAAGGATAAGATTATATCAAAAGAGTCAGGAATTTTATTGTATGGATTAACACCACCCAAAATAAAAACAGCAGACGATAAGATAGCTGTAATTGCGCAAAAACAAATTGAGCGTATAAAAAACATGGATATTGATGGCTTAGTGTTGTATGATATACAGGATGAAACTTCAAGAAATGATTCTCCACGACCTTTTCCTTTTATACCTACATTGAGTCCTGACTATTATAGTAACACCTACTTAAGTGAGCTAAATGTTCCTAAGATTATTTATAAAAGTGTAGGTAAGTATAGTGAAGAAGAATTTAAAAATTGGCTTAACCAGGAAACCACAAATATAGATTGCTCTGTTTTTGTAGGATCACCATCAAAAGATCAGGTAACAAAGATATCTTTAGGTAATGCATATAAAATTAAGCAAGGTGTTGATGCTGATTTGGTGTTGGGAGGCGTAACTATTCCTGAGCGTCATGCCGTAAAAGGAGATGAGCATTTACGATTGTTTAATAAGATAGATAAAGGATGTAGTTTTTTTATATCGCAATGCGTGTATAATATCAATAATACTAAGAATTTCCTTTCTGATTATTATTACACATCTGTTGAAAATAACAGAGAAATACTACCCATCATATTTACACTAACTCCATGTGGATCTATTAAAACCATGCACTTTATGGAGTGGTTAGGCATTGATATTCCTAATTGGTTGGTTAATGAACTGAAGCATTCTCATGATATTCTTTCAAAATCTATTGAGATATGTAAAATGATTGCAACAGAGATTGTGCATTTTGCAAAAGAAAAGAATATGCCAATCGGATTTAATATTGAAAGTGTTGCCATCAGAAAAGAAGAAATTGAAGCTTCTGTGGAGCTATTAAAAGATGTAAGATCTTTGATGAACGAATAGTTTTATATTATAGCTGAAATCAAGGAGGTAAAAAGAAAGAAATCACGGAGTTCTCGAAGACGCTACAATGCTCTCACGCATGAAATTACGAAGAAATTAAGGCTCTGTGTACCTCTGTGACATACCTCAGTGATCTCTGTGGTAAAAAGAAAGAAAATAAACAAACAAGCAGTATCATGATTAAAAATATTATTAAGTCAGCATTTTTAGTGGGTTCATTATTTATGCTTGCTAATAATACTGAAGCCCAAAACGGAAAACTTTTTAAAAAATCGAAGTTTAATGGATATGCTTATTCAAAGCAAACCGGAAAAGTGGATTCCGATTCCCTGTTTCAAACCGGAAAAGGAACGATTATTTTAGATGGTAAAACCATTGGCTATTTAATGAGTAATGAAGTTTATAAAAACTTTAAACTAAAAGCTCAATTTCGTTGGATTGTAAAGTCTGATCAAAACAAAAAGCGTAATAGTGGATTAATGTATTACGTGGCAAAAGACCAGGAAGATGCATTGTGGCCTTCAGGTATTCAGTATCAAATAAAGTCTAATTCAACAGGTAATTTTATTCTATTGAAAAATGTAAGTCTGGCTGTTAATGATTCAGTAATAGGACCAGGAGCCAGTATCAATGTAAATCATTTTTCAGATGCAGAAAAAAAACATGGTGAGTGGAACCTGATAGAAATTGAAGCAGAAGGAGATCATGTAAAACAATATATAAATGGTGTATTGGTAAATGAGGCAACAAAAACATCAGTAACAGAGGGGCGTATTCTATTTCAATACGAAGGTTCGCCAATTGAATTTAAAGATATAAAAGTAAAGTCTTTATAATCCTCAGTCCTCAGCCTACTGTAGTCTGTTAGTTTTTTCTTTAATGAAACATACAAATTCCTTTCATATTGAAACAATGAAAAGATTATTAAAAAATATTGAGCCTTATATTACTTTGAATCAGGATGAAGTATCGTTACTTGAAAAAACGCTGATAAAGAAAACCTACGATAAAAAGGATATTATTTTTGAAAATGGAAAAATTGCCAATGAACTATATTTTGTTTGCAAAGGTTGTGTTCGTTTGTTTTATAATGTAGATGGTGCTGATAAAACAGCATTCTTTTATACCGAAGGTCAATTTATTTGTGCCGGAGAAAGTTATACATTCAATATACCTGCTATTGAAAACTATCAAGCTGTTGAACCTACTGTTTTAATTGTATTTAAAAAGCCTGATATTGAAAAGTTAACGCAACAAATACCAAAATTAGAAGTAATTGCCCGAATAGCAGTAGAAAATGAACTTATTACAAGTCAAAAGGTAATCGCTTCATTTGTTACCAAATCTCCCGAAGAGCGTTACCTCGATTTACTCAATACTCAAAAGGAACTATTCCAAAGGGTTCCGCAACAATATATTGCTTCTTTTTTAGGCGTATCTCCAGAAACTTTAAGCAGAATTAAGAATCGGGTTCACAGTAAAAAGCATTCTTGACGATCGTCAAGAAAATATACGCATACATACGCTAACTTTGCTGTTATACATAAAACAAAGGTAAAACAAGCCATAAAGATTAATGGATTACGCACAAGGTTAATTGTTTTACAGGCGCGTTTCATGTGGTTATAAATTATAATGTCAAACAGATGAAAAAAGTATTAGTAGCAGGGGCAACAGGGTATTTGGGGCAGTATTTAGTTCAAGAGCTTAAGAATAGAGGATTTTGGGTAAGAGTTTTAATCAGAAAAGAAGCTCAAAAGGATGTGTTTAAATCAGTTGACGATTTTTTTATTGGTGAGATAACGCGACCTGAAAGCATTCAGGGAGTAACAAAAGATGTGGATTGGGTATTTTCATCCATTGGTATCACTCGTCAGAAAGATGGATTAACTTATATGGATGTTGACTATCAGGGCAATTCCAACTTATTAAAAGAGGCTATAAAAGAAAAAGTTGAGTCTTTCCTTTATATTTCAGCCATTAACGGTGATAAATTAAGGCACCTGAAAATATTTGAAGCCAAAGAGCGATTTGTTGATGAATTAAAAGAATCAGGTATCCATTATTGTGTATTACGACCTAATGGATTTTTCTCCGATATGAAAGACTTTCTTAATATGGCCAATGGTGGAAGAGTATACCTGTTTGGCGATGGCACATTTAGGTTAAATCCTATTCATGGAGCAGATTTGGCAAAAGTGTGTGTGGATGATGTAATGAATGGCGTTAAGGAAGAAACAGTTGGGGGTGTTGATATTTTTACTCAGAATGAATTAGCTGAAATAGCATTAAAAGCATGGGGTAAACCAGTTAAAATTACTCACCTTCCGGATTGGACCAGACGATTTACAATTGGATTATTGAGAACTTTTACCTCATCAAAAACATACGGGCCAATTGAGTTTTTTTTAACCGCTATGGCGTCTGATAACATAGCAAATCAATATGGAAGTCATAAACTTGAGGATTTTTTTAAACAAGAGGTACAAAAAATAAAGCATAAGTAAACTCTGTTAGAATAAACAATAGATATGGTTATATCCCAATGATCTTTATTAATTAAGGTATAATTGAATATTTCCATATGCATGGCCTTAATGTACTTACCCTATGCACTCTACACTCATCTCTCCGCATGCCTCATTCTGCCATTCATCAATTGTAAATAACTTTTTACCCCAATATTGAAACCTTTGACTTTTAAAACTGTATATTCGATCTGTGATTATAAATAACGGAATAATAAGGCACATAGTAAATATAAACGTAAGTTAATGACGCTTACAACACCCAAATGGCTATGTATACGTAATATAATGACGGATACATTTGTTAAGGTGGACATAGTTATTAGTTGGCGTGCATTGCGAGAAACATCCTACATAAAATGAAACATTTAATATTAATAGTTGGATTTTTGATTTCTGTTACTTGTTTTGGACAAGTAGATAGCGACTGTGATTCGGTGTACAATTTTGTCGATAAAATGCCAGAATATGAGAATGGATTTAGTGGATTATCTGATTATTTACATAAAGAATTAATTCCTATTCTAGCTAACTGCATCGAAAGGGATAGTTCATTAATTGCAAGCATGTATCTAACTTTGACAATTAACAAAGATGGTAATGTGGTTGATGTTGTTTTTAATAGAATTAATGCAACTGACCAGTGCAAAAGTGATTTAAAGGACAAAATGTTGACAATGCCTCAATGGACTCCGGGGAAATTAGAAGGAAAACCGGTTTGTTGTAAATTTCCTTGGCCGATAAGTTGTATAATGTGGCAATAGATTAATAAAAAGAAATTGGATAAGAGTACGAAAAAAATACTTTTTGTTTGTACAATCAATCGAATGAGGAGTGCAACAGCTAACGAAATCTATAAGGATGATTCAAGATTTATTGTTAAATCCGCAGGAACTGACTCAGGAGCAGCCACTGTGCTAACAAGAGAATTGCTTGATTGGGCAGATTCTGTGATTGTAATGGAAAAGCATCATAGAAACAGCATTAGAAAATCATATCCTGACATTTATAGAAATAAAAAGATTGTTTGTCTGTATATTCCTGATGAGTATGATTATATGCAGCCTGAATTGATTTCTATTTTGAGAATGAAATTTGAGGATATTTATAAACTAGGATTATTATAAAGTTGGATTGTAAGCGTCTCCACAATGGCGTATAGTTTTATGTGATAAAACTTTGAAGCTTTGTATCCATATTTCTCACATCAAAGGATACATTATGATTTTTAATTTCACAGAGGATACACGTTTTTACTTTTTTTGCGAGCCAGTCGACATGCGAAAAGGAATTCATTCACTTTATCACCTGGTAAAAATATCAGGAAATATGAATGCGCTCAATGGCGATGGGTATGTCTTCATTGGCAAGACACGTAAATCTATCAAGGTACTACGATGGCAAAGGGAAGGATTTGTTCTTTATAACAAAAAGCTGGAATTAGGATGTTATACGCTACCACAACAACTAAGAAAAGGTGCTTTTATTGAGCTTGAACATGATATTTTAGACAAAATGGTTAATGCCATAAAACACAAAAGTAGCTCTAACGAATTACGGATAAAAGCCCAGTTAACTCTTTGATATAGAGAGATTAAAGATGGAAGATAGTATGATTTTCTTATGGTAAAACCGCACTTTTTTTGTATCTTTATGTCATGACAGACAAGGAGTTAGTGGCTTTTTTTAAGGAGCAAAATGCAAAGTTAATGAGTACCGTAGAAGAACTTACTAAAGAGTTGACTGCATTAAAAGCAGCGATTCTGGAGAAGGATAAAGGTGCTGAAAAGCTGAAGCGCTTTGCACAGATTAACCTTCCTAAAAATACCGAAAAACGCAAGAATACAACATCTGTACCTGCGAATACACCTAAGGCTCCTACTCCCAAACAAAGAGGTAATAATGGAGCCAAAAGAAAAGTATATGATAATATCGAAGAGCTTGTAGAAGATGTTATGCCTTCCGATGCTAGCTTTGACGAAAAGGCTGCCGTTTACCTGTTTTATCGCGATGTGATAAGGTATGAGTATATTCCACCCCGTCTTATCAAACATATTTACCACTGTAAAAAATATAGAATGGGCGATGATTTTTTCGAAGGCAAAGCCCCTATGACACCTTTCATGAATTCTAATTTTGACAGTTCATTGCTGGCACACCTGATTCAACAAAGATATGTGTACGGCTTACCAGTTGAACGCATCATGAAATACCTAAATGAGATGGGCATTGACATTCCAAAGGCAACCACTCATGGATTAATTGAAAAATCAGCAGGGTTACTTGATAGATTAATGCCAGTACTCAAAAATGCTATTTTAGCTGATTCCTACATTCATTTTGATGAAACCTACCACACTATATTAGGTGGTGATAAAGGAAGTCGCAAGGGTTATTTTTGGAGTGCTTTTTCTCACCAAAACAATTTAATACAGTTCATTTATGAAAGTGGTTCACGAAGTAAGACGGTCTTCACTAATTATCTACCGAAGGATTATAAAGGTGTTGTACAGACTGATGGATATAGTTCATACAAAGTTTTAGAAGGATGGGATTATCCCAAAGCAATACGCTTAGGTTGTGTTCAACATTGCAAAAGAAAATTTATAGAGATCGGGGAACAACCCGAAGCTCTCGAAGTTATTAACCTATACAATCAATTTTATAGTATCCGAAAGAAAAAACCAAAAGAAAAATGGAAAGAAGCTTCGCTAAAAGTATATATGAAGTTAGAAAAGAAACTCAGGGATATAGAAAAAGATCCTGAGATATTGCCGAACCACATATTAGCTAAAGCTACAGCTTACTGTCTGAATGAATTAGAGTCCATTTACAACATTATCATATCTACCGAATACGATCTGGACAATAATATAATTGAACGACCTATGCGCTATATCAGCATTAGTCGTCGTAATTCGCTTTTTTGTGGTTCTAATGCTGGTGCCAGTAGAACTGCTATTCTTTATTCTCTAGCTATTTCATGCAGATTGAATAATATAAATACATTTTCCTATTTCAAGGATGTAATGCAGCGTTTGGCAGAAAGTCCAAAGATGACAAGTGAACAAATCCGAAACCTACTTCCAGATAGATGGGCTGAATAAAAGTAAAAAACGCCCCATCAAATTAATAAATCTGATGGGGCATTTTTTTGAAGGGGGGGTATGCGGAGACGGTTACGTTGGATTTAGCTGATAAAATAGGACAGATTTTATGGTATGGTATCCCTTTTACTCCATTGATTACAATACCTATAACTTGGCGGTTCGTGAAAAAGAAGTGGTACGTACGGATTATTATTGGATTACTAATCGCATTTGGATTATCAATTCTTTTATATGGATTAAGTCTTGCAATTATTTTTAGAAATGGAATGGGGCCGACATAAAAACAACGACACGCCAACACGCAATATACGTAAGCCGGGGGATGTGGGTAATTTAAACTTTTGTACATTTAATGAAAATTGTAACGGTTTGATAAGTTTGAGCTCCGAAGTTCCGGCCTCCGCATATTGCCACCGTTGTATGCAAGGCTGAAAGACCGAAACAGTCATTGAAACTTGATTGTAAGATTTGAAAAATAGAAATGAAAATATCGTCTCATTTATTAAAGGTTGGTGCAAGAAAAAATTAGTTTTTGCCAGCCCGCTTCTGCACTTCGTGACAGTTAGGGAAGCCCACACACATTGCACACATTTACTCACAAGTATTTCTATTTTTAAAGGTGTTCGTGATTTTCAATTGCAAATCGCACAAGCCTATCCACAGACCGAAATTTGCAAAAGAGTGCAATTTTTGCCAACGCTCAAAACACTGCTGATATGAAACGACTCTTTGCTATCGAAGATATTCATGGATGTTTTGATCCTTTTAAAGAATTAGTTGAGGGTAAAATCTAACTAGACAAAGATGATAAGCTTATTTTGTTAGGTGACTATATTGACCGAGGAAATAATAGTATAGAGGTTGTTGATTACATAATCGAACTTCAAGAAAAAGGATTTGATATTGTCCCACTAATGGGAAATCATGAATCTTTGTTACTCGGTGCTTTAGAAAATGAAAAGAGTGTTTCAAAATGGATTCAAAACGGAGGCAGTGAAACACTAAAAAGTTTTGAAATTACTTCCATAAAAAATATTGACTCAAAATATATTTCGTTTTTCAATGAATTGAAACATTATTATTCTTCGGGTGTTTTTCTTTTTGTTCATGCTGGTTTTAATGATAATGTAGTTAACCCATTTACAGATTTTTATTCAATGCTATGGAAATGTAAAGAGTCTTACAATAATCCTTTACTAGCTGATAAAACAGTAGTTCATGCACATAATCTTATAAGTGCAGTTAAATGTCATGATAGAGTTAAATCTAAACATAGTGTGATTAATATTGATACTGGTTGTGTATATAAAGATAAAGATGGTTTTGGAAGACTTACAGCATATGAATGTAATGATGGAAGAATACTTTTTGTTTAAAGTGATTTTATAAGTATATTCGTAATTCGCGAATCGCGAATTGAAAATATTAAGTATGAAAAAGCACAATGGGATGCGTCCCCAAGATATTGTAGTTTTATTGAAAATCATAGCCTTAAAGCATGATGATTGGTATAATTCCGATTTAGCTCAGGCATTAAAAATCAGTCCGTCTGAAATATCAGAAGTGTTAAATAGATGTAAGATTGCTGGCTTGATTGATTCTAAAAAGCGAAAAGTAAATATTAATTCCTTAATCGAATTTTTAATCTATGGGCTTCGATATGTGTTCCCGACTCAACCAGGTGCAATTGTAAAAGGAATACCCACTGCACATTCTGCATCACCAATCAAAGAGCATATTTCAAGCGGTTCTGATGTTTATGTATGGTCAAGTGCCAAAGGAACTCATCGGGGACAAGCCATTGAGCCTCTTTTTAAATCTATCCCGCAAATTGTACAAGAAGACAAATTACTCTATGAACTGTTGGTTATTGTTGACACAATTCGGGTAGGAAAAGTCAGAGAAATAAATATTGCCAAAGAAGAACTTGAAAAACGATTAAAACATGCCTAGTACAAATATTTCGATGCTACAAATAGTAGCAAATGGTTTGGGTGATTTAAAAGACGATATGGTATTTGTGGGAGGTGCTGTTGCTGAATTGTACGCAAGTAATCCTGAATTATCTGATATTAGACCAACGCTTGACGTTGATTGTGTAATTGAACTACGTTCCAAAACTGCTCATGCAAAATTAGAAAATGATTTAAGAGCTTTAGGTTTTGCAAATGACACTTCCAAAGGAGCTCCAATATGCAGATGGGTTTATCAGGATATTTTAGTTGATGTTATGCCCTCTGATTCTGATCTGCTTGGTTTTAGCAATAAATGGTACGAGGAAGGAATTGAAAATAAGATTTCTAAAACACTTCCTGATGGAACAGAAATTTTTGTGTTTCCTCCTGAATATTATTTAGCTGCTAAGATAGAAGCTCATAAAGGACGTGGTGGTAAAGATTTACGACAAAGCCATGATTTTGAAGACATCATTTACATTCTGGATAACTGCTCGGAACTACTAGGAAATATAACTAATGCAAATGAAAGTGTAAAAGCATATTTAAAATCAGCATGTTCCAAGCTATTGAAAAACGAAGGATTAACAGAAGGTATTGAAAGTGCTTTACCTTATGGCTCAGAAGAGGAAGCTACTGAAATTATTATGGAACTAATCCAAAACATTGCAGATATTGAATAATGGAGAAAGGTAAACAAACATATAAATTACCTGAGAGGTGGGTTTGGACGACAATTGGAGAAATTGGTGTTGTGCAAAGTGGAGGAACACCTTCTACTCGTAATAAAGAGTTTTGGGAGGATGAAATTTCTTGGATAACACCAGCAGACTTATCTGGTTATAAAGGAAAATATATTTCAAAAGGCAACCGAAGTATTTCAAAATTAGGTTTAGACTATTCTTCTGCCAAATTATTGCCGAAAGGAACTATTTTATTTTCTTCACGGGCTCCAATTGGTTATACGGTAATTGCAAAGAATGAATTAGCGACAATTCAGAGCTTTCAAGAAAAGTAGTTGACGACAGTAAAGCCGAGATTGATTTGTATGAAAAATTCAAGGATTATTATAGCTACGGATTTTATATTGCAAAGAAATTATAGGGTAAGAAACACCAGCATACAATTGAGTAGATGGCTGATGGTCAAATGATCACCAGTGCACCTCTCACACTACCGTACGTAGGGGTAGCTACGCTAGTCCTCTTCACAAATTAATATATCATATTAATTTATTCGAGCATATACGGCGGTTCTCTACATCATAGGAATCGTAGATCGATGTGGTCAAATAATGTATTCTTAGCAGTAGCCAATGAAGAATGCAACTGATTGTACATGACAGCTAAAGCGATATATCCTCGTTTTTGAAGGCGTTCAATCGTGATAGTGGTTCCTAAAATAGGACTTTGCCAACACTAAACTAATTATATTTGGCGTTAGCGATTTCCACTTTGTTCCAATTGAGCAATAGCCCAACCTCCCATTATTCATAAATTGTTTATTTTTTTAGGTAATCATGATTTCGTGCCTCAATTCGACTTCGACTCCAAGCATAAGCCATATCTGATTCTATGCCTAAGCGTATCAGGTTTTTCCGTTTACGTTCATGTTAATTTATTCACTAAGTTTTAATTTTAATGGTGTTCATGATTTCCGCTACGCTCCAATTCAGTGGTGCCAGATGCAGTATCTAAGAGGGTTACGAAGCCAACCATCAAGTTTCTCCAGTTTCGTTAAAATATTAGCATGCTTAAAGTTGTTGATCCAACCTCGTTGAATTTCTAATAACTTTTCAATACGTTCATCAAAACTCATGGGAGTGGTTTTTCATCTCATTATAATTTAACATTCAAATGCATTCGATGGAACTCGCTATTAAATTCTGTACTATGATGAATAGTATATCATTGGCTCGTTTCTGGTGACTTCTTTAAGCTTTGCCTTAAAGCTTTTCCATCTTTTGGGATTTACAATCCGTTGATATTTACCTTTGATACCTTTCTTGAAGATGGGCACAAAGCCAAAACCAAGGATTTGAAAATTTACCGGACGTCGGATACCATCTGAGCGACCCGAAGGAGGGGAGGGGGATTGCCAGTTAATATGGATTTACTAAACAGAAAGCATGAATTTACACAGTGAAATCAGCAACAGGCAAGCAAAATTTAGTAGAATAAAACGCAAAGTGCAGGAAAGTCCAACCGAAGTTTTTACCTCACTAGCGCATCATCTAACGGAAGAATATTTGCTAATTAGTTTCCGGAAATTGTGGAAAACAGCATAAGCATGGCCTTAATGTACTTACCCTATGCACTCTACACTCATCTCTCCGCATGCCTCATTTTGCCATTCATCAATTGTAAATAACTTTTTACCCCAATATTGAAACCTTTGACTTTTAAAACTGTATATTCGATCTGTGATTATAAATAACGGAGCAATAGATCACATAGTAAATATAAACGTAAGTTAATGACGCTTACAACACCCCAATAGCTATGTATACGTAATATAATGACGGATACATTTGTTAAGGTGGACATAGTTATTAGTTGTGTGCAAGCATACACAAGAGATGGTCAGTAGAGCAACAGCGATTAAGAGAGTAAATAAAATTTTAGACAGTTTAAAAAATGAAATACATTCTAATTTTTACATTTCTTTTATGCGTAGAATTTTCTTCTGCGCAAGTAAATAAGAGCGACAAACAAAGACTCATTGTCACTACAGACCTTGGTGGTAGTGACCCCGATGATATCCAATCCATGATTCACCTTTTGGTCTGTTCCAATGCAATTGACATTGAAGGGCTTGTAAGTTCACAGGTTTGGGTAGACGACCCAGACAAAACCGCAAAGATAATTGAAGTTGTCAATTGGTATGAAGAAGTATTACCTAGTTTGAAGAAACAAGCAACCGGATATCCGGAAGCCGACTTTTTAAGGTCAATAACAATGCAAGGGCAAGTAAAATCCAATATGTCCGGCGTGGGAGAGGGTAAAGATTCTCCGGGGTCAGAATTAATTATTTCAGAGGTAGACAAGAAAGGGGACAACCGCCCGGTATGGATTGCCGGATGGGGTGGCATGAATACTGTTGCACAAGCACTCTGGAAAGTAAAAAATACTCGAAACAAAAAAGCATTAAACGCATTCGTAAAGAAAATACGACTTTATGACGTGCTTGGACAAGATGATGCGGGTGCTTGGATTGCGAAAAACTTTCCTGACATTGTATATATACGCAACAAAAAAATCTATGGATGGGCACCATCTGACGATTGGGTGAAGGACAATATTCAGAACATCAAGCCCTTTGGTGTGCATTACCCAAATAGAATTTGGGCTACAGAAGGCGATACTCCTTCTTTTCTTTATGTTTATGCCAATGGTTTAAACGTTCCGGACCACATCGACTATGGTAGCTGGGGCGGACGATTCTCCACTAATAAAGAAAGTGGAATTCGAGGCATGAGTTTTATTGTTAAAAGTGGTAAAGATGAAACTCAATATGACCCTTATTACATGTATGGTAGTACAGAAGAGGGAATTGAAGCCATTAACAAATGGCAACAACATATCTGGAATAATTTTGCAGCTCGAATGTTATGGACTACTACAGAAGATTATTCTGCTGTAAACCATCACCCTGTAGCCATTGTAGATGGTGATAATTCATTAAAATGTTTATATAAAAGAGCTAAAGCTGGAAATGCTTTGATTTTTGATGCTTCTGAATCAAAAGACCCTGATGGTAATCAATTGGATTATAAATGGTTCGTTTATAATGAACCAAGTACCTATAAAGGTGCCATAACCTTAGAAGAGAATTTTTCATCTAAATGTAAAATGCTAGTACCTTCTGATGCCTCAGGCATGACAATACATCTTATTTTAGAAATAACCGACAAAGGTATTCCGGCTTTGACTGGTTATAGACGGATTGTAATAAATGTAGACAAAGAAGAATAAATGCCAGCACACAACAATAAATATACATAATGCGGGGCGATTTAGTAAATTTGAACATGAAAGCATTTAATAAACAAAGTATCGGTTTGACAATGATGTGCCTTGAAATCCCGCACTACGCATATTAGAGCCGTTGATAGTAATTTAAAAAATATAACGATAATGAATAGACTCATATTAATAGCAATAATTCTTACAACTATAGTTTCATGTAGTGAAAATAGTTATTTTGATAATGTAGATTTCAAAAATGGAGATAAACTTGTATTTAAATATGAGGATTTAAGAATTGACGATAATGAATTTCAAAAAAGATATGGACATTTTTATATTTCAGACATAAATACTTTAAATAGTATAAAAGGACTATTAACGGAAAATACGAGTCGACCTTCCGAAAATTCTGGATTTTCATACACAATTATGTTGGAAGGTCGAGATAAAAGCTATTTTTTAGGAATGTATGACATCCAAAAAGAAATCTTGTTTTCTAATTCATATTACACTTTAAAAAATGAAGATTTAGAAAAGTATTCGAAGAAATTTATTCCTTTAGAAATAAATAGAATCAAGTTCCTTACTGTTTCTAGTTTTAAGAAAGGCATAGAGCTTCTACATAAGAATGATTTTGTGGTTGAAAACTTTGACAGAATGAATGAAATGGGAATAGCGGGATTTAATGGAGTAACTACTATAAAAACAACAAGAGACGCTTTTCCATATATTGAACAATACAAATCGCTTGAGTCTATAGAGAAAAAAATAAAAAATGAATTTAGATCTATTGATTTTGATTATAAGCTAGTTAATATTACTGTATATGACTCAGTTGAAATTCAAATAGCATCAAATAGAAGCATTGAGAATTTAATTCCTGAGAATTATAGTATTGTGAAGCCCTTTAATGAAAATGTTGATTTGTCTCCAATTGATGTATATAATATTGAAAATGTTGACTTGAAAATTTTATTTAAAAGTAATGATATTAAATACGAATTGACGTATAAGAAATAACTACCGCCAACACTTAGCCTCTAATGTAGGGTTGCTTGCATACCCTACACATAGGAGGGTTTGTTGAACTAAACAATAATCCAGTAACTAATATGTAATGAGTTAATAATTTGAGTTTTACTTATAGTATTTTAAATGGCATTTTTAATGCCTGATAGTAGGGTTTACCATTGTCTTTTTTATGGTATTTTCATTCATAATATTGCTTAGTATTTATTTGTAACACTATTTTTTTGCTGTTATTTTGGCGTAAGGTATAGCATTCCCTTTTACGTAGATGAGCATATTTGTCCATTATCGATAATCAGAGCTTTGTTATTTGATTTGTCCATTAGGAGGCGCTCTTTTTCGGGGGTACTATAGTATTAGAGTCAATTCACCACTATAGTCATTACAACAGAGTAGTTCATACATACATTTATTTGATAATGAACATTATTTTATTGAAGACAGATTTACTCTGTTTGATATATCGTATAAAGAAATAAAGGTATAGATTTTTTCAAGCGAAAATAAAAGTAATAACATAAGCACATGGATAAATCATAATTAGGTTAAAAAAGTGAATTCTTTCCATAAGCATGGCCTTAATGTACTTATCCTATGCACTCTGCTCTGTGCACTCTGCACTCATCTCTCTGCACTCATCTCTCATCTCTCCGCATGCCTCATTCTGCCATTCATCAATTGTAAATAACTTTTTACCCCAATATTGAAACCTTTGACTTTTAAAACTGTATATTCGATCTGTGATTATAAATAACGGAATAATAAGGCACATAGTAAATATAAACGTAAGTTAATGACGCTTACAACACCCAAATGGCTATGTATACGTAATATAATGACGGATACATTTGTTAAGGTGGACATAGTTATTAGTTGGTATTAATTTAGTGCATGAGATTGGAATTCAGAATATAATAATTTAAAAATATAGGAAATGGAATTTTTTACTTCAGAAATTGGATCAGCTATAGCATGGATTTGTACTGTTTTTGGTTTCATATACGGATTTCTTCAAACAAAGAGTAAACGAAAGCTAAAAGTTGAAATACAGAATTTAAAAATAGAAAATAAGACACTTAACAACAGTGTCATAAACTTAAATTCAAAAATTGCAGATTTTAGTAAAAATGAAATAACTCAAACTGGTGAGAAAAATGTTCAAACAAATACAAATACTGGTGGTATGACAATAAATATGTAATATGAATAAAACAGTAACCATTGAAAAGAACTCTGGGAATGTTTATGTAGGTGATTCTCCAGAATTTCAAATAAATACTGCCATTAATGAATTGTTAAACGATTTGGCGAATAGAAGTTCTGAATTTAAGAGATTACATCGAAAACCTACTCCAGAAACTATTACTAAAATAAAATATAATAACCTTAGTTCAAAAAGGCATATTATCCAACAGTATTTAAATCATTCATCTAAGATTGAAAGCGCATTAAAAGACATTGATTCTTCAATACCTTTTGGAAAAGATAAAATACTGGAAAACTTAAATGGTTTATATTATGAGGCGTTAGATCAATTACAAATAGAGTATTTTACAGAAGATATTGATATTGAAAAAATACGAGAAAATTCCGATTATATATTAGATTTTATAATTCAGAAATTACGCAATTCATCTGTTGAATCATCTAATAAACCTCAATTTAAGGAATCAATTGAGCTTGGTGTTAATGTAATTGTAGCGCATGCTTTTATTGAATGTATTGTAATGGAAAACCCAATGAAATGATATTAAATGCAGGATGTGACCCAAAGGTAAATGTTGTTTTTATTGGGTCAGAAATATTGAAATTACTATTCCATGAGTCTTTGGATTTAAAGAATTTAATTGTCAAAACAACAAACACACTCAATGTGTCAGTTGATCATGTAATACTTTCTTTAGATTGGTTATTTATGATTAAAGCTATCAGCGAGTATAATGACAAAATTATAATAAATGAAACTAAATAGTTTAACTATATTAATAAATAAAACTCCCATTAGAACAGTCACATTTAAAGATGGCTTAAACATTGTTACAAATAAAAAAGGAGTTGGTCGATCAGGTAATAGTGTTGGTAAATCTACCTTATCTAGAGTTATTGATTTTCTATTTTTAGGTTCAATAGAACCTATATATATTGATGAAGAATTTAAAAAGCCGAACAAAAAAATAGAGTTATTACTTCAAGATAATGATGTGGAAGCTGAATTGTCGTTTATAGGTATTGATAATAAGTTACATCAAATTGCAAGGAATTTAGATATTGATACGGATTGTTTTAAATATTTCGTCGATGGCTTAGAAAAGGATAAAAAAGAATATGAGAAACAATTACAGTTTTTATTCTTCAATATTTTAACAAGGCGACCTTCTGTTAGATCATTAGCCCCAAAATTCATTAGAAATGATGGTCATAGAATGCTTAATACTACAAAGTTTCTAGACAAACATAGTGGTAATAAGGATTACAGTGAATTGTTTTTATACCTTTTCGGGTTTGAGAATACAAATCTTTTAACAGAAAAAAGAGATGCAACAAATTTAATTAATAGAAGAAAAAGGAATTCGACTTCATTAAATGCTATCGTAAGGGAACAAAAGCCTTCGAAACTAGTTGGTGAATTAAAAGAAAAAATCAGATCATTAGAAGATCAGTTTTTTAAATTTGATTACTCCCCAGACTTTGATGATCCTATAAAATATTTGACACAATTGCAGGAGAATGAAGATTTGCTTTCTGATAATCTAATGAAAATTGAACGCAAAATATTCAATATCCAAAATACTATTCAAATGCTCTCTAACCAAGGAGGGAATCATTTAACTAAGGAGTTAAAAGAAATTTATGAATTTGCTGGTGTTTCAATAGAAAGTGGTACACGTAAATATGAAGAAGTACTAGCATTCCATGATAATCTAGTTGCAAAGAAAAGACAATATTTATCATCTGACTTACCATCTTTAGACACTGAGAAAAATAAATTAGTTACTGACTTAAATAAAATTCATTCTGAGAAAACAAAGGTGTTCTCTAATATGCGTTCCCGAGAGCATATTAATAGAATTACAGAAAATTTAAAAGAATTAGGACAGTTAAAAATTGATTTAGGAAGAAGCGAAGGGGTTATTGACCAGCAAAAAAAAGCATTGTCTGATTTAGCAGAAGCTGAAAAATCATTAGACAATATACTTAAAAGCATAAATAAAGAATTTGAAAATATTGAAGTGTTTGAAAATCATTTCAATGAAGAATTTAAAAAGATTACAGAACTTGTTCTTGCTGATAAGTATGCCTTTAAATTAAATTTTGATAAAGTAAAAGGCAGTTGTAAACTGGCTATTGAAAATTTAATACCTAATCCAGAAGGAGGGCGAAAAAAGGCAGAGGTAATAGCTTTCGACTTTGCTTATATTCATGCAGTAAAAAAATCAAAATCGTATAGACCTTCATTTGTTATTCATGACAGTATAGAGGACATTGATCAAAAGCAGATTGATATATTATTTCAACAATCTCGCCTTTTACCCGGTCAGCAAATAATCTCTTTATTATCTGAGAATTTAAGTCAAGAATTCTATGACAAATATGATAAAGATGTAGTATTGTATTTGTCCGAAAATGAGATGTTTTTTAAAGTATAAAACTAATGCCAACATGTATATACATAATAGCCGAGACAGCAGTAAAATCAAGGGGTGTAGCCCGCTCTAACTTTCGTGTAACTTGACAGGGAAGTGCCACGCAATCCCTTACTGGCCATGCCGCCAACGTTAGTAGCTATAAATTACACTATCATATGAAAAAGAACATTATTCTATTACTAGCGACATTAGTATCATTTTCTATTTATGCACAAGATTACTACAATCAATTCCATAATTGCTTTCAGAATGGAACAGAGGAGGAACAGTTTGAGGTTTTAAACGAATGGGAAAGTAAGTCTCCTAATGATGCAGAGTTATATACTTGTTTATTTAATTTCTATTTTTATAAAAGCAAAGATGAAATAGTTGTTATAAATAGTGGGCAACCTCCAAAAGGAGAAAAGGTTTTAATATTAAGAGATAGTACAGATAAGGTTGCTGGATTCATTGGCAGTAAAATTAATTATGAGGAATCTTCATTAAAAAAGGCATTTGAAAATATAAACACAGGAATTAAATTATTTCCAAATCGACTAGATATGAGATTGGGTAAAATATATGCACTTGGGCAAATAAAAGACTGGGAAAGTTTTACTGAAGAGATAATAAGAACAATTAATTATTCAGCCCAAAATAAAAACAAATGGACTTGGACTCATAATCAGGAAAGGGATAATGGAGAAGATTTCTTTTTATCATGTTTGCAGGATTATCAAATGCAATTATACAATACAATGGATGATAAACTTTTGTTGAATATGCAAAATATTGCTCGGGCAGTTTTAAACCATTATCCTTCACATGTTGAAAGTTTATCAAATATGTCAATTGGGTACTTGGTTTCACAGAAGTATGATAAAGCATTGATTCTTTTGTTAAAAGCAGAAAGTATTAGTCCAAAAGATTATATCGTGTTAAGTAATATTGCATATGCATACAAAGAAAAGGGAGATACTAAAAAAGCCATTAACTATTATACAATGGTTTTACAATCAGACGATCAACAACTTAAAGAACAAGCAAAGCAGGCACTTAAAATATTAAAGAATAAATAAGGATCGCTTCCTTTACTTAGATAATTTTCAGTTTATTTAGAGTAATGGAAGAGGTATTTAATGAATCAAACAAAATACGATATACTAAAATATGAGTTCACAAATAAGAATAAAGCCCCCATATAAGTTAAAATCATATATTTTCTTAAAAGACTATATGACCATCTTTGGCCTTGTAATATTGTTATTCGGGCAAATTTTCTCTTTAAGTGAATATTCTCATATTGATATAGCATCAATAACCATGTCCCTTTCCAAAATTGAAAAATCAGAAGGGAAGATTGTTGATGTTTATCCCATTTACTATGCTTTTTTCGATAAGTATATCAATGCTTATGATTATGAAATGTACCATCCTGATTTAGGAATATCATACGGAACATCTTTTGCAAAAAGTACTTTAAAGAAAGGAGATAATATAATTGTTGAATATGTAAAAGATCATCCCACAATACATCGCATAAAAGGAATGAGTAATTCATTTATAAATGACACCACATGCATGTATATGATCATATTGATGGTTGGATTCTATTTTATAATTGTGGGAGCCAAAAGAACAAGAGCTTTTTTAAGAGATGTAAAGAATGGATACATAACAAAGGCCAAACTGTATGAAAAGCCAACAACAATGGTTATTGATGAAACCAGATATATTGTAATGAAATTTTTATTTATTACAAAAGGAGGTGATACTATAAAAATTAAAAAAGAGTTGTCAAATGCAACAGATCTTCTTGATGATGAGGAAGAATGGATATTATACAATGAAAATAATACTTCAAATAATTATTTTGTTGACAAGCTACCTAAAAAACTGAAGGATTATATTTATTCAGAGATAAATAATGCAAGCATCAGAATAAAATAAAAGAACTGAAAATTTATTGCGACATAACTATAGTGGTTATATACAAAAAAAAGCATGAACACTATTCAATAAACAATTGTTGCAATTAAACAATTGAGGTTTAAGTTATAATGCAAAAACTTAAACCATGAAACCACGATCACTTTCCATGATAGCAGGTATTAACCCGAGTTCGATATAAAATTATTGGCTCAGACCGCTTATAAATAATGAGTTTCAATGAATGTTTGTGAAGTCATAGCGGGCTATGTCAAACAAATATGAAGCAGAAAATCGTTGTTTATATGTGGCTTTCTATTAAAATGTATCCCCACTGCTAAGTAGGTCATAGTTTTTTGACGAAGATGTGTGATATTTGTTTAGCGCTTGGGAGCTATAGTTTTAAATTCTGAGGTAAAAGATCTGCAAGTTTGTTCACCTTATAGGTAGGGATTATTTCAAGCACCTTTTTCAGCCATTCAAAGGGGTTTACATTGTTCTTTTTACATGTAGCAAAGAACGAATAGAACATAGCTGCCCGTTCTGCACCTCGGTTAGATCCAGCGAACAGATAATTCTTCCTGCCGAGTGTGATTGGGCGAATAGCATTTTCGGCAAGGTTATTATCTATTTCCAAATTGCCATCGTTAAGATAAGCCAATAAATTATTCCAACGTTCAATGCAATATGCGGTGGCCGTGCCCAACGGAGATTTGGGATTGGTAGATTTATAGGTTTCCACCATCCATTTCCCCAGTTCGTTTATCAATGGCAACGATTCATCAAGCCTCAGAGCGTGACGTTCCTTGGGAGGCATGTTCTGTTCCCGGGCTTTTCGCTCCACGGCATAGAGTTTTTGGAACATTCCCATGGCATATTCTGCTTGTTTTTGATCATATGGCAAGGCTTTCTCAAAATATCGGCGTGCGTGGGCCATGCAATTGACCAGGGTTATATCCGGATTCTTTGCTGCAATCAGATCATATACTTGGTAGCCATCGGTCTGAAGATAGCCTTTGAAGTTTCCAAGAAGTTTTTTCGGGCCTTCCCTGGATCTTCCGGTGTTATAATCGAAGAACACCATTTTTTCTAAAGGGCTGTGATAAATCCAATAATATCCCCGGTGCGTTTTCCCTTTCTTCTGTTTATCCAGAACGGGAATTGGGGTTTCATCGGCCTGTATATAACCTTGCGCGAGTACCCTGTGCTTTAAAACATCGTATAGTGGTTCAAGTAAATTGCTGATGCTTTCCTGCCAACCGTTGAGTGTAGATGAAGAAAGTTTTATGTTCTCCCTTTTGAAACGCTCTATTTGACGGTAAACAGGCAAGTGATCCACAAACTTGTCGACGATGACCTGAGATAGTAGACCGGGACCGGCGATACCTTTTTCGATTGGAAAAACAGGGAGTTCCGCCATTACGCCTTTGTAATCGACATTGTTATCGTCTATTGACTTGATGTATTTGGGACGGATATAACGCTTGATGAACAGCTTCGCCGGAACCAGTTCCAGTTGGTCGGTCACTTCTTTTCCGATGCATTTCATCCCGAAAGTGTCCTCCTTCGGTTCCAATATAATTTCTTCTACCGGTAAGTGTGATGGCAAAGGTAAGCGCCCGGGATGCTGCCTCTTTTCTTTTGTACGCACATAGTTTATTGTCTGCTGTTCTTTTTCAGGTGCTGCCTCCTCGGGCACGTCAAAAGGTAAAGAAAGCTGCTTGTCATCAGCATCGTGAACGAAACGTTCACGTTTTGTTCCATAAAGCAAGCGGTTCATTTGATCAATCTGGAACTGCATTTTCTCCATTCTGGATTGCATCTGTCCCATCGCCGACTCCATGGAGTTGATGAGCCCTTTCAGCTTTTGATTTTCTTTTTCCAGCTCGGAAGCCTTGTTTCCCAGTTCCTTTGACATATTTCGAAACTACGCAAACACGGGCATTTACCAAAGAAAAACCAACCGTTGTTATCAACAAAATTAAGGTTTGGAGTTGATAAATATTTTTGTTGGAATACCTTATTTTACAGGTGTTTCGGGAGGCAGATATCGCTTTCTTTGTTGTAGGTTTTTAATAGATAATCCGTCTACTATCATTACAATTTGGGCATAGCTCAGAGTAATACTTCCCACTGAAGTGTCATATCTGGGAAGCTCAAATGTTCCTTTCTCCAGGCGCTTGTAATAAAGTAAGAACCCGGAGCCCTGCCAATGCAGCAACTTAATCTTATCTCGACACTTATTGATGAAGATAAAAACGTCTCCATTCTGGGGGTTGCTGTCCAGATGGTTGCGAATCAGTCCCGACAATGCATCAAAGCTTTTGCGCATATCAGTGGGCTGGCTGTAAAGGTGAAATGTGTTTTCTGTTGATAGTGCGAACATAGTTTATAGGCTTATCAGTTTTTTCAAAAAATCAGGACTAACAGTTTCCGGACACTGCAACTGGATACCGTTGGGAAATAATAAGCACAGCTGGTTTACCGCTTCTTTTTCTTCAGATTCTGGAACTGACTTTATATTTACCGGAATAAAACCCGAATCAGATTTAACTTGAGATTTACTTTCTTTGAGCCTTTTACCCCACGCCTGAAATGTGGAATAAGCTAATCCATGTTCTTTACAATATTGTTTTTGTGGAGCATCACCTTGTTGCCATGCTTCGTAATGAGCAAACATCTCTTTGGCTGTATGTCTTCTTGAGTTTTTCATGCACCAAATATATCCTCTTCAAATATCTAATAGAAGACGAGCTTAGTAGTGCGGATACATTAAAATACTAATCTACTTCGTTAAATTCTTCTACCATAGCTCGCTATGCAAAAAGAATTTGCCTTGTATATCAGCATTTTAATAAAATCTGAGCTCTTTAATTTTAATCGAACTCGGGTTATTAGTTACATGGTTATTTTTTTCGTAGCCATATTTGCCAACTTCTTTGTACTCGAATCCATTACTAAAATCCTTTAGATACCATTCATGAGCATCATTTTATGGTGCGATTAGGAATTATGGCTTTTATAATAACAGTTGTTTTTGATGTTGTTGTGGCATGGGCATTATACCAATTGTATAAGCAAAATATTTTATCAGGATTAAGTACACTGTTCAGAATGATGCATGCTGCAATAATGGGAGTAGCGGTGTTTATCTTACCTGTGGCTTTAACCTTAACCAATGAACAGGCCATACTTAATCAAATAGATATTTTCAATACCATTGGGCTTATAGGTTTATTCTTCTTCGGAATTCACCTGATTCTTTTAGGACGTATTCTTCAAAAGCCAAAACTCATTACAATATCTCTTATTGTGGCAGGTGTTATGTATATGGTGGATACAGGAGCACACTTTTTACTACCAAACTACAACGATTATAATGCTGTATTTTTAGCAATGGTTGCAATATCCAATATCTTTGGCGAAATGGCCTTGTCGGTATGGTTGTTGGTAAAGGGAGGAAAGGATAAGGGAATGTTCAAAATTCTGTGTCATAGTTTGTTTATATGTTCATTTATTTTTTGGAATCAATATCAAAAGCCTTAAAGGTTAAATAAAGATTCATACAAGAGCAACCGAGGTACGAGGTTGTTTATATACTCTTGTTTGATTCTATATTTAACCTACCTTTGCTTTTTTATATTGATAGCTAGTGATTTATTCCACATCTATCTTCAAACTTTATTATTAATTGTTGTTGAACTTCTCCCCAATAAGGAGGCTTTGAAATCCAATTTTCGCTTATTGTTTTGGAGGCCATAAATAATAGTTTCAAGAGTGCTTTATCACCTGAAAATGCACCCTTTGTTTTAGTATATTTTCGTAGTTGTCTATTAAAACCTTCAATTATATTTGTTGTATACATGATTCGCCTAATGTCTTTTGAATAGTCAAAAAAACGGGTTAAATGCAACCAGTTTGTCCTCCATGATTTAATAATTAAGGGGTATTTTGTGTTCCATTGTGCCTCAAACTCATCCATCGCAATTTCGGCTGCATCAATATTAGGTGCTTGATACACCTTTTTGAGCCCATTAATTACTAATTGATTATTCTTGTGCGAGACGTACTTTAAACTATTTCTAAGCTGGTGAATGATGCATAATTGAACATCTGTCATTGGAAAAATAGACTCTATAGCTTGTGTAAAACCAGAAAGATTGTCCATACACGCAATTAGTATATCATTAACCCCTCTGCTTTGTATGTCTTCTAATACTGATAACCAAAAACGGGCACTCTCCTTCTGCCCAATGTACAAGCCAAGGATATCTTTCTTACCATACATATCATAGCCAAGAATAATATATACAGCCTTTTTTACAGTCACATTATCTTCTCGTACGCTAAAATGTAAGGCATCCAACCATATGATTGAATAAATAGATTCCAGTTGCCTGTTCTTCCAACGCTCAAGATCAGGCATGATACGGTCTGTAATCTCACTTATTTTACCTTTTGATATAGATGTCCCGTATAAGTCTTCCAGATAATCCTGAATATCTTTGTAGCTCATACCTTTACTATACAAGGAAATAATTTTTTCTTGTAAAGCATCTCCTAAAAAGGTTTGTTGCTTTTCAACTATTTGGGGGGTAAATGTGCCATTGCGGTCCCTTGGAGTATTTAGCTCAAAGGAACCTTGTTCACTCTTCATTTTCTTGGGAGTGGTCCCGTTCTTACGGTTTACTTTTGACTGATTATCATTTGAGCGCTCTTCATGTATATGAATGTCTAGTTCTGCTTTCATTGCACTCTCTAAGAGATCCTTTATCATGGGAAGCATTACATTATCTGCCCCACTTAAACCTTTACCCTCTCGAATCCCTTGTATCGCTGCTTCTTTAAACTTTTCGTAATCAAATTCTTTTGTCATGATGCAAAGTTATTGTCTTTTTAATTTCTCATGACACAGAGTTATGAACACTCTCAGGGATAAAAATAAAAATGCATTCAGTACCATTTACAAATTGTGTTTTTACTCCAGAGAATCTTCCTGTAACATAAAAATGCTTTCCTGTAGGTTTATTGAGTAAACTAATAGACATTTAACCTGTCCTGTAGGTTGAAAATAGCAAACTAATAGGGTAAAAATACCAAATAATAGATATATAATGGCTCCTGTAGGTTTATAGTTCCTTCCTGTAACTATATAGTTCTGTCCTGTTACTTGTTAACGTGTCCTGTAGGTATTTAGCCCGTCCTGTAGGTATAGAGCCCGTCCTGTAGCGGGTTCTGGAAGGTTTTTATAAAAAAAAGTCCCATTGGCAATATTGCAAATGGGACTAAAATATGGTCTAGTATCAGTTTTTTTTATTTATATTTCTGTTATACTGACTACGATAACCAATAATTCTTTTGGGATCTTTCCAAAATACAAATTTACCACACGCTCTTATTTCATCCACACATTCTTTTAATAGAGTATACATACTATTTCGGATTTCCATGTCCTCATTATTATTGTATTTATCACCATTAACTTCAGCTCTTAAATCGGCCAAATATGCAGATAATTCAGATGCTGTTGCCAGTTTTTCTTCCTGGAACCCTATATTTCCTAAAAGTTCAAGGTTATTACGACCTAATACCGCTAAATCATTTAAATCCTGAATCATATCCGGAATATCGTTTCCTTCGGCAATAGCAGCAACATTAGTTAATAGAGAGGGTTGCTTACGATAAGCATATCTGAATGTGTGAAGCAATTCATTGCGGAATTCAAATGCGTTAGGCGATTCCAAGCTCCATTTTTCTTCAGCCTCTTGTTTGCTTTTTAATTCTTCAGCCCAAATACTTTGTGCTTCTCTTAGTGCTCCGGCACAAGTTTCTAATTGGTTAAAAATAGTTTCGGGTAAACCTGTTGCAGTTAGTTTGTCCTTATCTTTTAAGGCCCATTTGTTTAAGTCTTCTGCTTCTTGAATGTAAATGCCTACAGGCATGTAAGGCGTTTGAATTTGATCAGGAGCTAGCGTTTTTGCTTCTTCTAACATTTGGTCATAAGATTCCTTATTTCCCATATTAATTAATATTTTTGAAGTAATTATTGCAGAGCCCCATGGCTTCCACTTTGCTCGTGTTCGCCAAAACCCATAGTAAAGCTGACCAGCCATGGGGTTATCTGTTTGATTAATTTCTGTTAAATTAAAATTAATATACTTTCCATAATAAAAAGTCAGGATAATTATTACTAACGGATAAAATGTGTACGCTAAATGATGATTTGTGATGATGAATGTATTTAGTTGTATTGTGTTGCAGAAGTGATACTTATAAACAATATGTTTGCTTCTGGCAATTTTTTAATCGTATAAATTTATCCTGTCAATCCTGTCTGATAAAAAGGTAATGGAGAAAATGTGAGGCAGGATAAACAAGATTAACATGTTGAATTAGTATTTCATAGCAAAAAAAATGGTGCTTTAAGAGTGCAAGCAAATAGTTGTATTTATAAATCCATTATTAACATATTTTGTTAATTTAGCCGTTACTAAAAAAGGTTTCAATATAATAAAATCGATTAAAACAATAATCTTATTAAAATCTTACCACAATGAATAGGGAACGAAACGAACAAATTATAAAAATTAGTAAGAAGATTTATCCAAAAATAAATAAGTTGGAATTTCCGCTGTTTTCAATATTGGCACTAGTTGTTAGCTTAAAAGAATTTACTGATTTTCCTGTTACCATCTTTATTATTTCAATAATTGGAGTACTGGCCTGTTTGTATTTTATTGGAGCATTTTATCCTAAAGACAGTAATGTATATTCAAGTGGAGCCCAGGCTATCATTAAGGTGAGTATGGTATCTTTAAGTGTGGGATTATTAGGAATAATGTATAAGATACTGCATCTACCGGGTGCTTTACAGATGTTAGTAGCTGCTACAGTAACAATGTTAATAGGATTTGTTGCCTCAGTCTACTTTAAGTATAAAACACCTGTAGTAATTTTATTTGAAAATAGAATGTTACTACGGATGCTAATAATAGGAGGGATTTGTGTCATCCTGCTTTTGTTACCTGTTATCAATAAATAATTGTTGCCTTATTTTTAGTTTCTCCAAACTTAAACTCTTTAAAAAAAACATGAAGAAACTATCTGTAAGAAACAACTTGTTTGCCTTTTTAAAAGCTCCGGATTATGATTCTTATGATGAATATACTACCATTCAGAAGTTACTTGTACTTTTTAAGATATATATATTAACCCATATTGGTTTAATTATTGTTTTAATACCTGTTTCAATTTTAAAAGAGAATGGAATAATAGGTGATGTTGTAATGAAAACAACTAAAACTTTAGAATGGATCAATTCAGACTTTAGAGAATATAGATTGTATTATTTTATTGCAATTGCCGTAACAACGCCGATTATGGAAGAATTATCATTTCGTCTTCTGTTATCAAAATTTAATGATAAGTATATTCGAATATCAATTTCTGCCTTTGCAGCAACATTATTTTATGTCATTGTAGCAAAATATTTATGGATTCCTAAAGCGTATTATTTATTTGAGTTAATTAGAGTGCTGTACATCGTTTTATTTAGTGCAATATTTTATACCGTTTCATTGAATTTTAAAAATAGACTAAAGGATTTTGAGAATATATGGAATAACAATTCGGGTATTGTATTTTCTACCATTGCGGCATTATTTGGTGTATTGCATATTTTTAACCTGGAGATAAGAACATAGGACTATTTCTTTTTACCTTTAATATTATTGCCATTTTTTATTTATGGATTAGCGTTTGGATATATGCGAATTAGGTTTGATTTATTCTATTTTATTACATATGATGGTGAATGGATCGCACCTGGTACTTACTGAAATGATAAAACCTTTGTTAAAACATTAACATAAAACTTTTTAATAATGAAATTAAAAGAAATTGCAGTTTTATTTCTGGCTATTACAACATTAATTGTATTTAGTGCTTTAAAACCAAAAAAAGTTGAATTAGACTCAAATTATAAAGAAGTATCACATCGTTTTTTTGCTTCAGCTTACGAGGTAACCAATAAAGAATACAGGTTATACCTAAATGATTTGAAAGAGCATAATCAATTGGATGAATACAAAAGAAATTTACCAGATACAGCCCAATGGGTAAATGCCTTTCCTAATGCTTTTAACGAATCCTTTTTTGAAAAATACTTCTGGCATCCAGGATTTGATCAGTATCCGGTTGTAAATGTTTCAAAGGAAGCTGCTTCTGATTATTGTAAATGGTTAACCAATAGATATAATACACAGAAAAAGCCTAAGTTTAATAAAGTTACTTTTCGTTTACCCACAGAACAGGAGTGGAATAAATTGGCCTCGGTACTACCGGGACATAATTTACCCTGGTACGGAAATTTTGCTTACGAACCCAATGATGATAAATTCTGTGCTAATGTAAAGTTCAGAGATAAGCTCTCAAAAGGTGAAGATTATCAATATACGCTGGATGGTGCATTAACCATGAATGCTGTAGGTCAATATAAGCCTAATAAAATAGGCCTTTACGATGTTATTGGTAATGTTGCAGAACTCACCAGTTCAGGAGTGATAAAAGGAGGAAGCTGGTTTAATACTATTGATGAGTGTGTGGTAAACAAAACGCAGGATTTTAATGCACCTGACCCAAGAGTAGGTTTTAGGGTGGTGATGTTGATTGATGAGTTTTAAGAGTTGTAAGATTCATGTAATTATTAGTATTAACCCCATATGGGTTACATGTTTATAGCAAAGCGATAGGTATATCCAACGACTCCTCTGGGAGTTGAACATCCATTAGTATAATTTCATTGATTTGACTCCTCTGGAGTTAAATTCTTTCACATTGAACCATACTATAAACATGTGATGCCTCAGGTATCATTTAATCTACATTTGGAACTGATGAATGTTCCGGTTTTATACTTACAACCTGATATTAACCCGGATTATGTATTAGAACTTTGTAATGAACATTGATAGTACCATAAAACAAGGCTTTACTGAAACGAGGCATAGCATCGTTCTGGTGAGTTGAAGTGAAGTAACGAAGTGTCTTGTTTTGAAGTAATTTCAATGTGTAATAGATGGTCTAATGCATATTGCGGGATTAACCATCTACTGTTATGTACGATGCGTTACCACCTTGTTTTGATGTTAAAGACCTTCATTCTTTTTTTATAAGGTGTTAGTATTTGTTTTCACAATAAATAGCACTGAATACATACGCTGTATTGTGAGTTTAAAGTAGAATAAGTAATTTAATACTATTGTATAAATTAATTACAAACATCATGGATGTAAAAACACTTATTTTACTATTTTCCTTATCCAGTTGGTTTACTTTTTTGTTTTTGTTGTACTACGAAATCACGAGCCCAAAGAAAAATCGAATCATTCAATTATATGCTCTCGGAAAATTATTTTTAGGTTTTGTCTGGTTGCTTTCAGATATAGGTCGCTTTATTCCCTATTATGTATCTATTACAATAGGAAATACTTTGTTAGCCTGGGGGTGTGGATTGGAAGTTTTTTGTATGGTATACATTAATGCTCAGAAACCAATCAATTATAAAAGAATATCCATCTTTGGTTTTATTACTTTATTAATATTCTTAATCATATATATGCAAGCTGATAATATTAGAGTTGGTGTTGCTTCATTTGTAATAGGAGTAATTTTTGCTTTAGGCTTTGTATGGATTTTAAAACAACAGAAAACAAGTAAGCGGCGTTATCTGGCTCTTAGTATTTATTTATTAATTGGAGTAGTATATTTTATAAGAGGCTTTAATGCAATAGTGGTTGATACAACAGTATCGTTAACTTCAAAGGGACTGATTCAGGATGTGGCTTTTGCCTCATTCTTTTTATTAACATTAAGTACTATCATCTTTTTCTTATTATTAAAGGAAAAGGATGATAAAAGAATATTAAGTGATGCTAGAGTTTTAGCCGATATAAATGAGTTATTGAAAGCTTCAAATGCAACTAAGGATAAGTTGTTTTCTATCATTGCTCATGATTTACGAGGAGCAATAGGAACTTCAGCACAGTTAACTGATTTATTATTTAATCAGCATAAAGAATTTTCGGAACAGGAGCGAAATAAGTTTTTAGAGCAGTTAGTTAACAGTTCAAATAAAAATTTTGAGTTATTAGAAAACCTTCTTAATTGGTCAAGGAGTCAGCTTAATGCGATCGTTGTTGAAAAAACAATATTCAGTATGAATCAATTATTACAAGAGGTATATAACCAGATTGAATCCATGATGCAGGCAAAAGCAATTACCCTGGAGAGTAGTTTAACTGAAGAGTGGTTTGTAATGGCTGATTATGAAATGATAAAAGTAGTAGTAAGGAATATACTTACAAATGCCATAAAATTTTCACCTTGTGAAAGTAAAATAATCATTGAAGGAAGAGAAGAACCTGCAGAATATTACATCCGATTTATTGATCAGGGAGTAGGTATTAAAGCAGATGTACTAAAAGAATTATTAACGCCTGAATTTCATCACTCAACACCAGGAACAGCAAATGAAAAAGGATCAGGTATTGGTCTGAAGCTTACAAAAGATTTTATTGAGAAAAATGGTGGTACAATTTCAATTTCAAGTAAAGTAAACGAAGGATCAGTATTTGAAATAAGCTTGCCAAAGGGAAAGAAATAAAAAAAGCTAATTCTATAAAAAGAAATAGCTCTTAGTATTTTATATATATGTTTGGCTCAAGATAATATTAGCGTTGTTAATCACAATGTTTGCTTTGGAAGTCAGGAGATGGAAGTTTGAAGTTAGAGGAAATTTATTCTCATTAGCAATTGATTAACCTCTGTCTTCTAGCTCCATACTTCTAACTTCATACTTAAAAACAATACAGTAATTTAAGCACGTTATTATAAACTACAGGAATGTGTTTCTTAATTAAAATAATTTATAACGACATAATCACCTTTTTAAGTTTTCCTTGAATATCCATTGCTAACGGTCCTAGTTCTGTGTTTTCTACCGCCTGCATTGATGCAATAGGATCTACAGCAGCTACTTCAATTTTGTTTTCTCCTTGTTCCTGAATAATCACATTACAAGGAAGCATAGTTCCTATTTTATCTTCTTTTTGTAAAGCCTGATAAGCATATGCTGGATTGCAAGCTCCTAGTATTTTATATTTTTTGAAATCTACATCTAACTTATCTTTCAATTTATCCTGGATATCAATTTCTGATATAACTCCAAAACCTTCTTTTTTTAATGCTTCCTTAACGTAGTCAATGGCCTTATCGTAGCTCATTGAAATAATTGTGTTTATATAGTATGACATGTTTAATGTTTTAAAAGATTATTTTAAATATATTAATAATATTTAGATATATAACAAATTAGATATTGTTTTGTTTTAAAACACTTATTTGCTTCAGATTCAGTTGCTATGGGTAATTTAGGGTGCTGTAGTTACGAAAGAAATTTATTTGATTCTGTTTCGACGACCATTTCCTTTTGAGTGGGCTTTCCCCCTGTAATTTTTATTTTTATTTTTTGAATTGTTTTTTAATTGATGAAATTCAGGAGATCCTGGTTTTATTCCCAATTCCATTGCAATATTTCCCCATCCTTGTCCTTTATTTGATTTATAAACATGAATAACTCTATCAATTGGAGTTTTTGATATTTTAGATATTTCCAAAGCTATATAAATATCTCCCGGACTCATACTTAATGAGCCATGCATAAATTCAATTTTCTTTTCTGAGATATCGTAACTAATGCTTAAATCTGTTTTAAAGGCTCCGAAATCCAGATTTGCTCTGGCATTAATTTCGTTTAAATCTGTATCTAAATGAATATCGCCTGTTTTAAATGATTGTTGAGCTGAGGTAAAAAAAGTAATTAATGAGAATGCTACAATAAATAAATACTTCATGTTGTGCGTGTTTATTGTTAATTTGTATTGTGTGTTATTAAGGATGCAAATTTAATGCTATAACACACTAAATGAAATTTTAGTTACGCTCAAAGCAAATGTTGTTTTTGCATTGTATGGTTTTAATTAATTTAGTGTTTTATATCGAACCCGGGTTGATAGCTATATGTTATAGAGCTGTAAATCAAAGCGGGATGTACAGTCGAGGAGTAGAATGCCAATGTTGGTGTGAATATCCTCTAACTTCTAACCTCCATCTTCCATCTTTTATCTTCCATCTTCTAACTTCCAACTTTCAACCCCAAAAGAAAACAATGTGATTAACAACGCTAATATAAACATGAGCCTAATGTATTTAGATGGATTTTAAATTAGTGGGATTTACAAGTTGTTAAGAACAAGGCTGAGGTAATTATTTTAATTTTAAAAGAATTTAAAATTAAACCCTGTCAAAAATAAATACGATGCTTAAAAAAATCAGAATTGGATTAGCAATACCAATCTTTACCTTAGTTACTTTATTATTTCTCGATTTTACAGGTACAATTCATCATTGGTTTGGATGGTTAGCTAAAATTCAACTTATTCCTGCAATATTAGGTTTACATATTGGCTTAGTAGTTATTATGGTATTGCTAACACTAGTCTTCGGAAGGATTTATTGTTCTGTTATTTGCCCATTGGGTATTTGGCAGGATATTGTTTCCTGGTTTGCAGGAAAGCGTAAAAAACATCGTTTTAATTATTCTACAGCACTAAACTGGTTGCGATATACTTTTCTGGCTGTTTTTATCGTAGCCTTGCTGGGCGGAGTAAGTGCTGTGGTATCTTTTCTTGATCCATACGGAGCATATGGGCGTATTGCTTCAAATATGTTCGCACCATTGTATCAATGGTCAAATAATGTATTGGCTTATTTTGCAGGAAGAGTTGAGAGTTATGCCTTTTATAGCGTGGATGTTTGGATTAAAAGTATTCCAACATTTATAATAGCTGTAGCAATGATTTTACTGACCGGTGTTTTAGCCTGGAAAAATGGAAGAACATATTGTAATACAGTTTGTCCTGTAGGAACGGTATTAGGATTTATATCCAGATATTCTTACTTAAAACCAGTTTTTAATACAGAAAAGTGCAATAGCTGTAATTTATGCGCCAAAAATTGTAAGGCCTCTTGTATTGATACAAAAAATCAAACTATAGATTATAGCAGATGTGTTACCTGTATGGATTGTATTGAATCATGTAATCGTGATGCAATGACATATCGGTCTGTTTTAAAAGTTAAACAGGATAAAAAGGAGTATACAATGGCTGTATCTACTGAAAGTAAAACAAATTCAAATACGCGCCGTAGTTTTTTAACCATAGCATCAGCATTAGCTTTATCTCCAGTAATAAAAGCTCAGGAGAAAGTTGTTGAAGGTGGAGTTGCCGTTATTAAAGATAAGAAGATTCCTAATCGATCAACTTCGGTAACACCTCCGGGATCACAGAGTGCTCAAAATTTTAATCAGCATTGTACTGCATGTAGTTTATGTGTTTCAGCTTGTCCTAATGGAATATTAAGACCTTCATCTGATTTAAAAACATTTATGCAACCCGAAATGACTTACGAAAGAGGCTATTGTCGTCCTGAGTGTACAAAATGTTCAGAGGTTTGTCCTACTGGAGCAATTATACAAATTACAAAAGAAGATAAGTCAGCCACACAAATAGGATATGCAGTTTGGATCAAAGATAATTGTGTGGTATTAACAGATGATGTGGATTGTGGTAATTGTGCTGATCATTGTCCAACAGGAGCCATTGAAATGATTCCTTCAGATGTAAATAATGACAAATCGAGAAAAATACCAGCAGTAAATACAGAACGTTGCATAGGTTGTGGCGCGTGTGAGTATTTATGTCCATCCCGACCACTAAGTGCAATTTATGTGGAAGGAATAGAAAGACACAGAAATGTTTAATCCTCAAGAAACTTTAACGATGCAAAAGAAAAACAATAACATAAACAGAAAACAATTTTTTAAAGTTTTAGGAGGTGTTGCAGCTACTTCAACTGCGTTTGTATATGGGTGCAAACCTAAAAATAACAGTATAATAGCTTCAGGTACAGCCAGCCTCTCTAAAATAGATCCTCAAAAAATGGAGTATCGTATTAATCCATATTCTGGAGATAAAGTTTCTCTTTTAGGGTATGGTTGTATGCGCTTACCGATGAAGAAGATTAGTGAAACAGAGGAGGAAATTGATCAGGATGCCTGGAATGATTTAGTGGATGAGGCCTTAAAATATGGCGTGAATTATTACGATACGTCACCGGTATATGGCAGAGGTTTATCAGAAAAAACAACGGGTATAGCGCTCAAACGACACCCTCGGGATTCGTATTTTATCGCAACCAAACTCTCAAACTTCAGACCAGATACTCATTCAAGAGAAGAGTCGATAAAAATGTATCACAACTCTTTTAAAGAGCTTCAGGTTGATTATATTGATTATTATCTGTTGCATGCTGTAGGCCTGGGAGGAATGAAAAATTTTAAGGCCAGATATATAGATAATGGCATGATTGATTTTTTGCTTAAAGAAAAAGAAGCAGGAAGAATTCGCAATTTGGGTTGGTCGTTTCATGGTGATGTTGAAGTTTATGATTATCTGCTTGCAATGGGAATTCAGTGGGATTTTGTTCAGATTCAGGTGAATTATGTAGATTGGTTGCATGCAACTGGGGCTAATGTTAATGGAGAATATTTATTTAATGAACTTGTAAAGCATAAAACGCCGGCGGTTATTATGGAGCCACTTTTAGGAGGTAGACTGGCTAAATTACCAAACTTTTTAATGGGTAAATTAAAACAGCAAAGACCAGAAGCAAGCGTGGCATCATGGGCATTCAGGTATGCAGGTACTCCTCCTGAAGTGCTTACTGTACTCAGCGGTATGACCTATAAAGAACATTTGGTGGATAATTTGGATACCTATTCACCATTAGAACCCATTACTAATCAGGAGCAAACTTTATTAGATGAAATTACCGAACTGATTTTACAATATCCGTTAATATCCTGTACAGAATGTCGTTATTGCATGCCTTGTCCGTATGGTATAGATATTCCTGCAGTTTTTGCGCATTATAATAAATGTATCAACGAAGGAAACTTTCCGAAGAGTTTACAGGATGAAAATTATACTGACGCCCGTAAAGCATTTTTAGTAGGCTATAATCGAACAGTACCCAAGTTACGCCAGGCTAATCATTGTATCGGCTGTGGTAAATGTGTATCGCTGTGTCCGCAGCGAATAAAGATACCGGAAGAAATGACGCGTATTGATAAATTTGTGGAACAGTTAAAACAAGAAACAGAAATAGGGTAGGAGCAAATTACTTTTTTAAAAGACTTAGGCGAAATCAAATAAAGGTTAATCGCATTTTAAACTCAAAATCTAAATTCAATGAATAAGGTTTCAATACTGCTTTCTTTAACTCTATTTGCATGTTTTACGGTCAAATCTCAGAATGTAATTCATGTTACAGATTATAAGGAACTATTTGATACCGTTCAGAAATTGCAATTTTTTAGTGATCAAAAGGCATTTGTTGATTTCGTTCCAAAATACAATCAAACTCCAAATGAAATATTAAGCAAATATCGTAGTGTAAAAAGCAATGAAGATTTTGATTTGTATCATTTTATCACAAATAATTTTGATACGGCATTTGTAGATACTGCAGCAGTTCTTAATCATATTAACTACTTATGGGATTTTTTAACCAGAAATCCAGTAAATAAGCATAAGCAATCTTCGCTCATACCTTTAAAATATCCATATATAGTGCCCGGTGGACGGTTTCGTGAAATTTATTATTGGGATAGTTATTTTACAATGTTGGGTTTAGAGGTGGCTGGAAAAACAGAACTGATCAAGAATATGATTGATAATTTTGCATATTTAATTCGACAGTACGGACATATTCCTAATGGAAACCGTAGTTATTATTTAAGCCGTTCGCAACCTCCTTTTCTTTCATTAATGATTCAATTATATGCTGATTTACCGCAAACAGATAAAAAACAAGTATATCAGGAATATAGGGATGTGTTGGAGAAAGAATATGAATTCTGGATGCATCATACCCAACAAAATTTAAAGTCTTATGATTCAGAAAATAGAGTGGTAATGATGGATAAGGGAATTATGTTGAACAGGTATTGGGATAATTTATCAACACCACGTCCGGAATCCTATTTATACGATATTGAAACAAAAAAGCATTCACAAAGAACCGGGAATATTTATAGAGATATTCGTGCTGCAGCCGAATCCGGTTGGGATTTTAGTAGTCGCTGGTTTAGCAATGAGCAATCGTTAATCTCTATACAAACTACTCATATTATTCCTATTGACTTAAATTGCTTGTTGTATTTTGAAGAGTTGATGCTGAGTGAAATGTATGATAATGATAAGTCAGTAATCTATAAAAGTGCTTCAGAGAAAAGAAAGAAACAAATATTGGAACTTTTATGGAGTGAGAATCAGAAGTACTTTTTTGATTTTGACTATGTACAAAAATGCCATACTAAAACTTTTAGCTTAGCTGCTGTTTATCCTTTATTCTTTAAGATTGTAGACGAAGACACAGCAGCAAAAGTGGCTAAGGCAATAGAAAAGAACTTTTTAAAAGAAGGTGGATTAGTTACTACATTGAATCATACAGGACAGCAATGGGACTATCCAAATGGTTGGCCACCGTTACAGTGGATTGGATATAAAGCACTGAAAAATTACGGTTTTGAAAAAATGGCTAAAGAATTGGCACAAAGGTGGATTAACCTGAATGTTAAAGTGTATTTAGAAACCAACAAAATGATGGAGAAATATGATGTGGTTGACATCAATAGAAAAGGTGGAGGAGGGGAATATAAGCTTCAGGATGGATTTGGTTGGACTAATGGTGTGTTTTTAAAGCTCTGGGATGAACTACATCCTTAAACGATTAAATAATTACCGTTTGCGAAAAAAGGTTGCTATGATTGTGTATTGGGCTTAAACTAAATCCCCAATTGTTGCATCTGTTAATTCAATTAAATTATTCGGTTCTAGTTCTACTTGCATTCCTCTTACTCCGGCACTTATATAAATGGTTTCGAAATCAGTAGCACTAAAGTGTATATAAGTAGGAAACTGTTTTTTCATACCTACAGGAGAGCAGCCACCACGAATATATCCTGTAATATTGAGAATGCTTTTCATGGGTATCATAGCACATTTTTTATTACCACTGGCTGCGGCTAACTTCTTAAGGTTTACCTCTTCAGCACCGGGAATACATGCTACAATATATCCTGTTTTATCACCTGTTAACACTAATGTTTTAAATACTTTAGCAATATCCTGACCTAAACTGTCTGCTACATGAATGGCCGATAAATCAGCTTCATCAACGTGATAGGAAATGGCATTATATTTTACTTTGTTGCGGTCTAGAATCCGCATGGCATTGGTTTTTTTCATTCGATTGTATGTGAGATATCTTTGTTCGCTGTAAAATTAATCACAAAATAGAAAAAGCAAGTATAGAGCGGAAATTATTCAATAGCTCTAAATCTTTTCATTCACATTGATAAATTTATACAATAGCGGTCCACTTGGGGTTCTGTTTTAAAATCTCTTTATGGATACAACAATCTTCATCATGAGCTCCTGGTAGAAAACCAATACTCATTAAAAATTCATTGACAATTTCGCCACCAGTAAACTTAAAGTTCTGTTTAAATATTTTAACCCATTCCTCTTTTGTTTTGGGGTGATGGTGTTCAAGCCACTTTTCAAAGGAACCATATTTTTCCTGAAGCTTTAATATTGTTTTAGCGTTTTCAATAGCAGCATTAACTTTAAGCTTATTACGAATAATACCTGCATCATTTAACAATCGCATTCTATCTTCTTCTGTATAATTAGCAATTGTTTTAATACAAAATTGATTGTAGGCTTTCTTGAAATTTTCTTCCTTTTTAAGAATGGTTTCCCAGCTTAATCCCGCTTGATTAATTTCCATAATTAACCTGCCAAATAACTCATTGTCATCATGCAAGGGGAAACCATAATGTTGATCGTGGTAGTTTTTATGTAATTTCTTTTTTTCTTCTGATGTAATGCTATTTATGTATTTACAGTATGACATATGCTTTATTATTTAAGGATGATTAAGGGCGCTATTAAAGAAGCAGTAAAAATATCATTTTTGTTGTATAAGGAGGCCATGTTGATATTAAGATTTTAGGGTAATATTGTTTTAACACAATTGATGTTCGGTGTTCATTTGATTTAAATTTTTATCTTGCGAAAATTTCATTTTTTTATTTCACTATCAATCTTTAATAGTTTGAATAATCAGCTATTATAAGAATATTTTGCACTATGATTCGGCTTATTAAAATAGTATTTCTTTTTATTTTTTGTTTTGGTTATTTAAATGCTCAGTTAATAAATAATGAAACTTATTATGCAATTACTGATTCGATGAATTCAATGTCCACAGATTCTGTTGACAAGTTATTGGATCGATATTTAAGTTCAGATCAATGTAACAGGTTTGATAGTGCACGACTAATTAACCTTAAAGGAAATAATATACTATTAAATGGAAATTATGATAAAGCATTAGAATATTATACTACTGCTATTAATTTGTTTACGCCTGAGGATGGGTACTTGTGGGAAGTAAAAACGAGGTTAAATATCTCGAGTATTTATTCTGAAATAAAAGAATTTACAAATGCTGGTAATCAGTTATTTCGTGTTAAAGAAATAATTAATAAGAATAATGATACCATTTATAAACATAAAGTATCCGAGTATTTTGCTCATTTGTTTTACTCAGAAGGCAATACAGATAGTGCTTTCTATTATTTAGAAAAACTGACAGGTGTTTATGAAAGTTGGAAGGATACATTCGCGATGTCCAGGTTATATAATAATTTGGCAGTATTATATAAAGATCAGCAAAAATTTAATAAGGCTCTTTTCTATAACAATAAGTCATTGTTGTTAAGCTTAAATAAAGATAATGAACCTGCTGTAGCAGAATCCTATAATAATATGGGAATGTGCTATGAAGGTTTGTATCATAAAAATAATAACCAAGAATTGCTAAAAAAAGCATTGTTTTATTACGAGGAAGCAGCTTTAATAAAAATGAAGTATTCATATAAATGGAATTCGGCTATCGCTAATTTAGCTCGTTTAAACAGGCAGTTAGGGAATGATAAAATAGCAGATGAGTATTATGAACAATTAGAGTCCCTGGACCAAAAAGATAAAACAGGAGAGATTTTAGATGTATACAGAAATCAGATGATACATATGTTGAACAAGGATAATGTTGTTGATGCTGCCTACTATTTTGCATTATATGATAGTGTTATCCACGAAATGCAAAAAAGGCAGGAAAAGGATTTTCAACAAATGTTATTGAATCAACAAAAATTATTTCATGCCCGAAAAGCAGAACAAGAACAGCATTTAAAACTTCACGATGAACATGAAAAAAGACTCATAATAGAACAGAAACAATTTGTTACACAGATAATTTTAGTGATTGTTATAATTATAGTAGTAGGTCTCTTTTATTATCTGCGTCAAAGAAATAAGTACCTAACACTAAAAATCGAACAGGAAAAGAAGCAATTAAAAGACGCTGTATTACGAACTCAAATGAATCCGCACTTTGTATATAATGCATTAACAGCTATACAAAATTCTGTTTTAAAAGAAGAGCAATTAGTAACAGCTTCATATGTGGCTCGTTTTGCGCGTCTTATCCGACAAACATTAAATATTGCAAGTGTTGACAGAATTACAATGGATGAGGACATAAAAGCACTTGAAGATTATATTGAAACCCAAAAAATGAGATTTGGTGATAAATTTAGCTACCAAATTGATGCGGACAAACACTTGAAGCTAAAGGATACTTATGTACCTCCTTTGGTTTTACAACCTTTGGTAGAAAATTCAATTCATCATGGATTTAAAAATTTAAAAAGGAAAGGATTTATACATATTAAAATAACTCAGGTAGGTTCTTGTCAAGTAAAGTTTGAAGTAATTGATAATGGTATCGGTTATCATCCCAAAGAGAAAGATGATAAGGATCATGCATTAGATATTTTAAAGAGTCGGTTGGCACTCTTTCATTCAGGAGATGAAATTACTTTTAATATAAAAAAATTACCAGATGGAGGAACCAGTGTAAGTTACATTTTAACATTAATGGATCATGTATAAAGTTGTAATTGTAGAGGATGAGTTTAATGCTCGTGAGGTGTTACAGAAAATGCTAAACCTGCTTTTTTCTAATATTCAGGTCATAGGTGAATTTTCAAGTTTTGAAGCTGCGGAAGTGTTTTTTAACGCTAATGAAATTGATTTGGCTTTTTTTGATATTGAACTTGAAGATGGGACTAGTGTTGAAAAGCTAAAGCAATATTCAAACTTAGATTTTCAGGTAATTTTTATTACCAGTTATTCCAAATATGCTATAGATGCTATTAAAATTAGTCCTGTAGATTACTTATTGAAACCATTAGATCCTGAAGAATTAAAAAATGCAGTAGAAAAAGCTCTTCATAAAGTAGCAAAAGAAAAAGAACATATAGAATTAAAAGAAATTGAAAAACGGCAAGAAGAGTTAAAAAAGAAGATTGTTATAAAAACCAGTGATAATACCTTTTACTTAAATGCGGAAGATATTTTCATGTTAGAAGCTCAGGGAGCATATACAACAATCTATACCACAGAACGAAAAATACTTACTAGTAGAAACTTAAGACATTACGAAGATGTTTTGAAGAATTATAATTTTGCCCGGTCACACCAAAAGTACTTGGTAAATCTTCATCACGTAAAAAAAATAGATGCAAATTCAGAATTAATTCTATCAAAGGGATTTAAGGCTTTAATATCAACCCGTAAAAGGGGCGAAATTATCAAAAAACTAAATCTTTAAAATAAAAAGAACAAATGCAGAAATAGAAATGCTTTGATATAATTCTGCATTTGCCAAGGGTTATTTGAGAAATTCAGTTAATCATTAATCATTAAACTTGTTTCTGTTTTAATTAAGTTCTTACCCATAAAACTAGTTTTGCTCTCTATGAATTTCAAATCGGTTCTGGATGAAGATAAAACCTCAGAATTTATGTATAAATATTGAGATATGGATTTGTTATTGAGTTGTGGATATAAATCGTTAAAACGTTCTGTGTTAATTTTAGATCTTAGAGCATCAATGGGTTGTGTTCCCAAAATCCAAATGTCATCTTCTATAACTAAATGGACTTTTTTCTTTTTATATAGTTCATCATAAGTAATCAAATAACAGTTGTCTTTAATTTGACTGATTGCTTTGGCATCATAGGATAGAATCTTTAATAATTGATGTGCCGTATCCTTATTTTTCATTTTTAATGCCATTTTAAAATCCGGTATATTACGTCTTTCAATATGGTCGTTCAATAGAGTTATAAATCCATTTCCTAAACTATTTAATACGTCATCATCAAGTGCCCAAATTACAAATTTGCTGAATAATTGTTTTTCTTCATTGTAATTAGGGTAATTAAAATACTCTATGAGTGAATTTTTTAACTCAGCTGGTTGCATGTTGAAAATGCATAATCCACTAGTGTTTTGTGTTGGCAGATATGAGCAAAGTTCTTTATCAAGTTTATAATGTAGTTTTTGTTTTTTAGGAAGCGAGGCTATTGAAGTGATGTTTAATTTTTCCCCTTCTGTTTTTATGTTTACCCAAATATCTTTATAATAACCTCCAAAGCCTGCAATTTTGGCAGTTAATTCATTTATTTCATAAATATCTGTTTTAAATACATTGTAAAAATGGAAAGGAATTTCACGTATTTTTTTTGCATTCAAATATAATAATGCACTGCTTTCGTTTAAGTCTGAATTAAATACAGATTGAAAATCAAGCGTTTCTTTTTTTATGTTGCCTGTAATATTTAACTTTTCTTCTTCTAATAAATGATCGAAAAATTGAATTGACGGAACAGAATCCTTTTTCATTAGGCTATCGATCTTTTCCCAAAGAACATTTCTTTCATCATAATTAGCAAACTTTAAATTTTCAGATAATTTCTTGTATTCAGCCCTTACTTTTTCATCAATAGGTAAAATTTGGGTGTAGATTCGTAATACATATTCGGAATTATTAATGTAGAAAAGCCCTTTTTTAAAATTCCCACCATCTAATTTTATATATGGTAATTGTAGCTCTTTAATTGTAAAACCAAATACTTTTAGCAAGCTATCAGGATTAAGAGTGGTTTTACTTTGATCAAGATTAAACTTTAGAGTGTAAGAGTCGTAAAATTCTTGTTTATGAGAATAAAAGCAAAATTTGTCAGTCTCATCAGTAATTTCTTTCATTATCTCAGGCAAGGATTCCTGTAGTTTATTTTTTACTTCAGCATTCATTGTACTGGTGTTTGCGTATACCATAAATGCAAGACTATCCTTGGGTATATTAAGTAATAACTGATCTACTTTTGTTTGAGCTAAAGAAATGTTTGGTATTAAAAATAAAAGAAAGGGTAAAACCCATAGTTTTGATGTGTTCTTCATATATACAAAATGTTGTTAATTGTTATTTAGCAGCAAGTATACATGAACTAATACTTTTTACAACAACTACTTGATAAGTGTTGTTTGTTACTTTATAAACGAAAAATAGTAATTGTAGCTTGCATCTTTTACTTTTGTATTAATCAAGTAATTCAGGCTAGTAAAAAAACTACAATTACATTTGTAAGAATTTACTCTTCCTCTATGGAGATATAAAATTCGGCTGTAAAGCTTTCTTTTTTAGGAAGTTTCAAAATTCCTTCCTTAGTTTCAAACCGACCATCAGTTGCATCAGCATCAGTAATTCCCAGCCACGGTTCGATACATACAAATGGAGCTGCAGGTTTTGCCCAAATTCCCAAATAATTAAAATCAGGAAAAGATACTGATAGAAATGTTTTATTGTTTTTGTTTTTTAAGCTTGCCTTGCGTGATTTTAAGTTTTTTAAAATTAAAGCATCATTATCAAATAAACTTTCATTTAACGGTAAAATAGAAGTTTTATTCAGTAAAGGTTCTGAGTTTCCACTTAATAAACCATTTGACGCCAATGTCCAGTTTGGAGCTGTTTCTTCATGTTCAAATTCTATATAATAATCTGTATAAGATTCATTTTCTTTAAGGGGGCACTTAAATCCAGGATGTCCACCCAATGAAAATAGCATTTCTTCATCGCCAACATTTTCTATCTTATATATTATCTGTAGCGTATTATTAACAAGCTTAAATGTTATGTGAAATACGAATTTAAATGGATACATCTTAAGAGATGTTTCATCATATTCATATTTTAATGTAATTGAATCTTTTGCTTGTTGTTCTACTTCTAATAACTCATTGTTTCTAATAAATCCATGTTTGGGAATACTATAGGTTTCACCTTTATATTGATATTGTCCTTCTTTTAGCATTCCAATAATAGGAAACAAAACAGGTGCATGACTTCCCCAAATATCAGGCTTAGCATCCCACATAAATTCCTGATCTGTCTTTTTTGATTTGATACTACAAATCTCAGCTCCTTTGTGAGTGATTTTGACGCTTAAAAAACTATTTTCAATTGTATGAATCATATGTAAAAGTGGTGTTTTTGCTATTGGAAACAAAGTTAATAGGATATATGTTGAATTTGAAATGGATATTATTCACTGTATTTATGTAAGTATGCCAATTTGCCAATTTTAACGCCTTCATCATTAGTAAGAAATCCTATTTCTATTGAATATGATTTGTTATTATTTGAAAATATTAATTTCCCTTTGTAAATATCTTTAATTCCAACTTTTTCAAGTTCATAGGTAAAATCTTTAAATTTTATTTTCTGCCAGTTTATTTCAAGCTCTTCACCTTGTCTACATATACGTTTAAATTCTTTATCTAGCTCTTTACTCCAGGATTCTCTTGCTTCATTAACTGATTTTGAAGCCATTGTTTTAAAGGCATCATCATCAGAATCTAATATTTTCTCTAAAATATCTTCAGGTGTTGCCATGTATTTTTCATAAGTAGATTCGTTCCATGTTTGAATGGATTGTAAGAGCTTGGTAATTTGTTTCCCTGTTTTCTCTCTTTCTAAAGCCTTTAAGTTTGTTATGTGTAAGAAGAGCGCAGTAAAAATGATTAGAGTGATTCGTGCTTTCATTTTTGATGGTGAATTTAATTGGTTCTTAATACTGTTTTAATAATGATAAAGCGGGTGCATTTACTGTTGCTTACAATAATATGATATATTTTTGTAAATCAATGAATCCTTTTGTAACTGTTTGTTGTTAATTTATATTCGGGGTAATAATAGTTATACATGCTATTAAAATTATGTAAGCGGATATCAAACAAATCTGCGCATTTATAAAACGTTTTTTGTTAAAATAGTGTATTATATATTCTTTGCAAGAGAAATAAGAATAAAACCAAACATGAATGAAGAAACAATTATACAGGTTCTTTTAATTGCCTTTGGGTTACTTTTTATTTTTGGAGCCTATTTTGAGTGGGACTTTTTTTTTAGTAATGGAAAAGTTGATACGTTTGTAGCATTTATAGGAAAAAGTGGGGCTAGAATATTTTATATAGTTATAGGAGTTATATTATTCGTATTATCATTTCTGGATATAGTTCATGTAATTTATTTTAATTTATTGTTTACCTGAGGGATAAATAATATAGGTTTTAATACAAATTCAATAATATATAAATTTTGATCTGTATAGATCATGAAGAATCTCAACTATATTCTCCTAATACGGGGGGTGAGAATATTTGTTGGGATTCTTGTTTTTAACCTATTCTTAGTTTGTTTTTCTATTGATTTTTTCTAAAAATTTTTGATTAGTATATACTCAAGGCAAGGATTATTTATTTAAATATTATATTTTAGCTTTATAATACTTAATTAAAAAAACGTTTTTCAATGGAAGTAACAGAACAAGTTCTTGATGCAATGAAAAAGGTAGGTGAACCTTTAAATGCAGGTAAAGTAGTTGAATTAACTGGTTTAGAACGAAAGGCAGTAGATAAAGCAATGACCAAGCTTAAAAAGGAAGGTCAAATAGTTTCTCCAAAGAGATGTTATTGGGAACCAAAGTAATAGAAACAATTATACTGTTTATGCTAGAAAGGTTTATATAATATATTTATATAAGCCTTTTTTGTTACATTCTCAATCGTTAAATAGATGTAGTTCTATTCTTTTATATTTGCTATACCTATGTATGTATTGACTATTTTAAAAGTGCATTGTTGTTGGAAATTACAGAATCAATCGTTTTAACTTTTTTCTATATTTGCGACATTATAACATAGTCAGGTTTTGCAATAATTATTTTGTAGAAATGGGTTGATTAAATAATACTCTGAATAAATATAAATAAGCTTTTAGCCACTAATAAGCTTCATTGGTTTTATTCACTATGAATAGAGTATCTCTTTCAATTATGGTAGTGGTATCCGGAAATTATTAATAATAGAATTGATAATCCTTATTTAATTAATGGTATTGATATGCCTTTTTTATAAGGAAATTGTGTCGTAAATTTATGTAATACCAAATATATTTCCATTTGATTGATATAATTATTATCTTTATAGTATGCCAAAACAAGCAGAAATAAATATAAAAGAGGACATTAAATATTTGAGAAACCTTCGAAAAAAGGAAAATAACCATAGGTTAAAAACTCGTATTCAGAGTCTAATACTCACCAAGGAAGAAAAGTTTAAACGTCGAATAGATTTAGCTAACCACTTAGGAGTAGGAATTGCCAGTCTGGATAGGTGGACAAGAGTTTACAAAGAGTCAGGACTTGAAGCTATGCTAAGTATCTCAAATGGAGGAGCCAGAAGAAGTAGCGTTCCCAAAGATGTCCATGACGGCTTGGCAAAAAAAGTATACGATTCAGACAATCCACTTTTGGGTTACTGGGATGCTGTCGTATGGGTCAAAGAAAACTACGGTATTGAATTAAAATACAATACATTAAGAACATACTTAATCCGTCACTTCAAAACCAAATTGAAAGAACCCCGAAAATCACATTACAAAAAAGATGAACAGGCCATACAGGCCTTTAAAAAAACTACCTAATCTTTTAACCAACATTAGAATCAGTCTAATTAAAGATAAGTATGATAGTGTGAATTTATACTTTCAGGATGAAAGTAGATTTGGATTAATGACGCACACAGGCAGGTGTTTAACAGCAAAGGGAGTTAAGCCAATTGTTCGTTATCAACATGCCTTTAAAAACACTTACTTATATGGTAGTTTCTCCCCTATAGACGGTGATGCTTTTGTTTATGAAATAGAAGGAACCACAAGCGAAATATTTTACAAATATTTGGTTGAATTCTCAAAACATAAACCTAAAGAACTCAAGGTCATCATTATTGACAATGCAGGATTCCACTCTTTACAGCAATATGATATTCCTGAAAATATAAAACTAATACGCATACCACCATACAGTCCCGAACTTAATCCATCTGAAAAGATATGGCATTACATAAAACAAAAATTTAAAAACAAAGTGTTTGAAAAACTATCAAATGTCAAAAAATGGTTACATGACTTTGTCCAGAATGAATTAAAACCAGAAACAATAATGTCAATCACTCATAATGAATTATACAATGATGCCTTTGTCAATCATCTTGTAATTTAATTGGTATAATAGCGGTTTAAGCATTACATAAAATAAAAATAAAGAATAATGAAAGTTGCGCTTATTTATAATAAAGATATTGATGGTGTAATTAACACCTTTGGTATGCAAAATAAGGAGTTTTATAACGAAAAAACTGTTAAAAAGGTAGCCCAGAGTCTTGAAAAGGCTGGCCATAATGTTGCCATACTAGATGGTAATAAACAGATTATTGAGCGTCTTGAGAATTTTATGCCAAGGGTTTATGAAGGAGAGCAAATGGGGATGATTTTTAATATGGCATATGGTATACAGGGCGAAAGTCGTTATACACATATTCCTTCTATGCTTGAAATGCTCGGTTTACCTTATGTAGGCTCATCCCCTTCAGGACATGCTTTGGCTTTAGATAAAGTATTAACTAAAATTATATGGAAAAACAATAATCTGCCAACTCCTGACTTTTGGGTGTTTAATTCACCTGAAGAAGACATGAATTCAGTAGTTTTTCCCGTGATTGTTAAACCAAAAATGGAAAGTGTTTCCTTTGGTTTAAAGGTAGTCTACAATGTTGATGATCTTAGAGAAGCGGTTCACTTTATTATTACAGAATTTGATCAGCAAGCTTTGGTTGAACAATTCATTCGTGGTCGTGAATTTTGTGTTGGATTAATAGGAAACTCCCCAGAGGAGACCTTTCCGGTATTAGAAATTGACTTGGAAGGTGATCCTGATGCCATTCAAACAGTGGATGATAAAAAGCACAAACCCAAAAAGAAAGTATGTCCGGCAAAGCTATCAGATGAATTGACTGCAAAAATGCAAAGACTATCCTCAGAGGCATTTCATGCTTTGAACTTAAGAGATTTTGCTCGTGTGGATATTCGTTTAGATGAGGATGATAATATCTATTTATTAGAAATTAACTCCATGGCTAGTCTTGGGGAAACAGGTTCTTATCCTACAGCAGCTAAAGTTGCAGGGTATAATTTTGAAAATTTGGTAAATAAAATGCTGGATGTGGCTTCTGTACGGTATTTTTCAAATACGTTACTGACAGATGTAGATTCTAATGAAAAACCAAAAATATCATTAATATCTCGTATGCGTACCTTCATTAAAACCAGGCAACAGCATACCGAAAAGTTTTTAAAAACTTTAGTTGACACAGATACTTATGTGCGTAATGTTGATGGTGTAAATTATTGTTCCGGAGTAATTAGTAGCGAATTAAGTCATCTTGGTTTTACTCAGGAAATACATCCCCAGCTGGAAGTAGGCAATATCATGTACTTTTCAAATTCATTTAGTAAAGAAGTTGACTATTTGTTATTACAACCTATTGATAACAGGGTTAAGCTGGCTCAACACGAAAATTATAATGAGCATGAGCAATATCTGGAAGGAACTGGTATTTGGGAAAATAAGGGTGGTATTGCAATCTTAGTTTCAGCATTACAGGCCCTAAAGTTTACCCGTAATATTAAGAAATTAAAAATAGGCATCTTGCTTATAACAGATTCTTCTATTGATGGCAGGTATTCAAAATCCATCATTGAACAAAAAGCTGATCTTGCTAAAAATGTTATTTCATTAAGTGGAAGTTCAAAAAAAGGTGGTTTAATCCTATCGCGTTCGGGTTCTGCTTTATATCATTTCGAAACAAAACTAATTAATAAGGATAGTCCGGAACATGTTTCGAGTACAGCAATGAATTTCAATAAAACACTTGCTGCTATATCAGATATTTCCAGAAATGATACAAATAATATTATTGCACCATATGATATTCAGTTTAAGAGTAATATTTTTAAGATGTATGCTTATGGTTCTGCAGGCATTAGTGTTCGTCATAATTCTTCTGAAATATTAGATGATATTGAGCAAAAGATTAAAAAGATTCTCACCATACAAAAGCGCAATAAAGTTTTTCAAATTCAATTTGAAGGAGGCATAAAAAGAAATGCTATGTTAGAAACAGAAAAAACAAAGTCCTTATTTAAACATATTTCATCTATTGCCAAGCAAATTGATGTACGCATTACTCAGGAGCACCGTTGGAGTTCGGCTGATATTTGTCATATAAAAAAGGACATGGCAAAAATTGATGGATTAGGTCCTGTCGGTGAATATCTTCCTTCTGAAAATGAACGTATTATTCGTCATAGTTTAATTGAAAGATCACTTCTGCTTGCCTTGACTTTAAAGGGTTAGAGTTTATTTGAACAAATTTATGTACTAAAATAAATACAAATAGTACACACAGACATCTCTAATTTTGCATTAAATTTTAATCTTTGTTGTTCAATAAATATGCTTATATAATCGGGATATTTATTTTTTTAATCTCCCGATTATTATCATGCGTTGATATAAGGTATGATTAAAATGGATGTATATAAGTAGAATATAATTATATGAAGAAGTTAGTATTATTGAGTATTATTTTTTCTGTTAGTGTTTTTGTTTTTGGTCAGGATGGAATACGTTCTGTACTCACCTTATCCGACCATTGGAAATTTAGTAAAGGCGATTTTGAAGGAGCAGAACGTGTCGGTTTTAACGATAAAAAGTGGGAAGATGTATCTGTACCTCACGATTGGGCCATTTATGGTCCCTTCGATAAAGAAATCGACAAGCAGACTGTACGTATCGTTCAAAATAAAGAAAAGGCAGCTACAGAAAAATATGGTAGAACTGGGGCGCTTCCTCATATAGGTATTGGGTGGTATCGTACAACCTTTACACTTCCGGAATTTAAACAAGGTAAAAAGGCATTATTGGTTTTTGATGGAGCAATGAGTAATGCTCAGGTTTATATTAATGGACAAAAAGTAGGTTATCGTCCATATGGATATAGTTATTTCTATTTCGATATTTCAGATTATATCAATACACAGCGTGAAAATACCATTGCTGTTCGTTTAGAAAATAAGGAAAAAGCAAGTCGTTGGTACCCTGGGGCAGGATTATACAGAAAAGTACAGATTATAGTAAAAGATGAGGTTTGTTTTAATCAGTGGGGTACTTTTATAACTACACCGTTTGTAAGCAATAATGTGGCTAAAGTAAATGTAAAATCAGAAGTTACTGGTAATAATGTATCGGTAGAAGTTATAATTAAAAACAGTACAGGTGAAGTGGTAGCCAAACAGACAGGAACTGAAATGTTTGGTCAACAGATTGAACAAAATATTGCTGTAAGTAATCCGCAATTATGGAATCCGGAAACCCCATTGTTATATACCGCTGAATTAAAATTATACCAGGATAGTCAGGTCAAAGATACTCAAACCATAAAGTTTGGTATTAGAACCATAGAATATAGTGCAGATAAAGGATTTCAATTAAATGGTAAAACAACTAAATTTAAGGGAGTCTGTTTGCATCACGATTTAGGTCCATTAGGTGCGGCTATAAATAAGTCTGCACTTAAACGACAATTAACTATCTTAAAGGATATGGGGTGTAATGCCATCCGTTCATCTCATAATATGCCTTCTCACGAGCAATTAGAGCTTTGCGACGAAATGGGATTTTTATTTTTGGCAGAGAGTTTTGATGAATGGGCTAAATCAAAAGTAAAAAATGGATACAATCTATATTTTAATGAGTGGGCTGAAAAAGATGTTGTTAATTTAGTCAGAGCAACACGAAATCACCCTTGTATTGTGATGTGGAGTTCTGGGAATGAGGTTCCGGACCAATATGGGAGTGTAGGCGTAAAACGGGCTAAGATGTTACAGGATATCTTCCATAGAGAAGACCCAACTCGTCCGGTAACTGTAGGAATGGATCAGGTTAAGGCTGTGATGGAGAGTGGTTTTGGTGCAATTATGGATATTCCCGGATTAAACTACAGAGTGCATTTATACGAAGAAGCTTATGATCGTTTTCCACAGGGATTTGTACTGGGATCAGAAACTGCGTCAACAGTTAGTTCAAGAGGTGTTTACAAGTTTCCGGTTGAAATAAAAAGTAATACAATGTATGAGGATGGACAATGTTCATCTTATGATTTTGAGTATTGTAGTTGGAGTAATCTACCCGATGATGATGCAGTGCTACAGGATGATAAAGATTGGGTTATAGGTGAGTTTGTATGGACTGGTTTTGACTATTTGGGAGAACCTACTCCTTATGATACGCAATGGCCTTCTCGAAGTTCTTATTTTGGGATATGTGACCTAGCTGGATTAAAAAAAGACCGATATTATTGGTATCGAAGTCGTTGGAATACAAATGATGAAACTCTGCATATTTTGCCTCACTGGAATTGGGAAGGCCGTGAAGGAGAAATAACTCCGGTTTTTGTTTACACGAACTACAATAAAGCTGAGTTGTTTGTAAATGGGAAAAGTCAGGGAATTCAGGAAAAAAGCAATCAAACCAAACAGAACAGATATCGTTTGATGTGGATGGATGTAAAATATGAACCAGGTACCATTAAAGTTGTAGCATACGATGAAAATGGAAATCCTGCGGCAGAAAAACAAATTCGAACAGCCGGGACTCCTGATCATATTCAACTAACAGCTGATCGTACTACTATAGCTGCAGATGGAAAAGATTTGAGTTATGTAACTGTTTCTGTAGTTGATAAAGATGGTAATTTATGTCCTAATGCAACCAATCAACTAAGATTTAAGGTTTCAGGAAAAGGTATATACAGAGCGGCCTGTAATGGTGATGCTACTTCATTAGAGCCATTTCACTTGCCTACAATGAAAACCTTTAGTGGTAAATTAGTCGTGTTGGTTCAGTCTCAAAAAATACCTGGAGAAATTGGTTTAAAAGTTACAGGTAAAGGATTAAATAGTGGATCAATAACCTTAAATGCAAAATAGTCTGATTTAGAACGAAAGTTTTTCAGAGTAGTGGAATCGCCATGAAATTCATTGATGAATATTATGGCGATTTTTTGTTGGAGTAGGAGTTAATAGGTATATAAAGAGATTGTTAATCGTTGTGTTTGAGGTTGTTTATATTATTGAAATCTTTTATTAGAAATTAAATTTCTCAAAATTGCGCAATCGTTTGTATTTTTGTGCAATCGTTTGTAATATTGTGCAAAATTTAATTGAATGAAGAAAGTTACAATTAATGATATTGCTAAAAAATTAGGAGTTACTCCTTCCACAATTTCGAGAGCTTTGGCTGATAATAAAAGGGTTAGTCAGGCAACCCGCGATAAGGTGAAGCGAATGGCCCATGAAATGGGATACCAGCCTAATTTAATGGCATCCTCACTACGAAAAGGAAAATCAGATTTAATTGGGATGATTGTTCCAAGAATCAATCGTCATTTCTTTAGTAATATCATTAGTGGAGTAGAAGAAATTCTAAACCCTGCCGGATACAGTCTTTTAATTATGCAGAGTCATGAGAAACTTGAATCAGAAATTAAGGCAGTTCATTCATTAATGAGAAATAGGGTAGGAGGTATTATTATTTCGCTATCTGTTGAAACGAATCGATTTGAGCACCTACAAGGTGTGGTTGATGCAAATGTTCCATTAGTTCAGTTTGATAGGGTTTGTAAAGATTTAAAAGGACCAAAGATTGTAAATGACAATGTAACTGGTGCTTATTTAGCAACCAAGTACTTGTTACATTCGGGTTATAAACGAATTGCCCATTTTTCCGGAAATAAAATGATTAATGTGTATGGTGAACGTATTATAGGATACAAAAAAGCTATTGCCGAGGAGTTAGGGGAGGTAGATGAGTCACTTATTCTTGAGGATACTATCACTCGGGATTCTGGATTGGAAACCATACAGAAAGTAATAAAAGAAAAGGAAATAGACGCTGTATTTTGTGCAGGTGACTATTCTGCTTTTGGTGTTTTTGAAGGTTTGAAAGAACTTGAAGTTGAATTCCCTGGAAAATTTGGATTAGTAGGTTTTGGAAATGAACCATTTGCAGAGATGTTACATCCCTCTTTATCTTCAATAGAACAAGAAGGAAGAGAAATTGGACGAATTGCTGCTCAGGAAATGATAGATGCCATAAATGGAGATTTGCATAATATTGAGCGTGTTGTGCCTGTAGAGTTCAAAGAAAGAGAATCATCAAAAAGATAAATATTAACTTATAAAAGTAATAGACATGAGTTTAGAAGTTCGTTATGCAGTACATCCTGAAGATGTAAAAAGTTATGATACGACTCGTATCAGAAAAGAGTTTTTAATTGAAAAAGTAATGGTTCCTGGTGAAATTAACCTGGTATATTCTTTTTATGACAGATATATTGTAGGAGGTGCAGTTCCTACTGACAAGCCAATTAAATTGGAAACTTATGAAGAGTTAAAAGCTGAATACTTTTTAGCTCGTCGTGAGATGGGAATTATTAACGTTGGTGGCGATGCAACAATCACTGCTGATGGTGTAGTATATACGTTAAAATATAAAGAGGCATTATATTTAGGTCAAGGAGTAAAAGATGTTGTATTTGAATCAGTTGATGCTTCAAAACCAGCTCATTTATATATTAACTCAGCTCCTGCACATAAAGCCTTCCCTTCAAAACATGTAACACTAGGAGATGCTAATGTATTACAATTGGGTTCTTTAGAAACTTCTAACGAGCGTCAAATTAATCAGTTAATTGTTAAAGAAGTAATTCCAACTTGTCAGTTGCAAATGGGGATGACAGCTTTACAGCCTGGTAGTGTTTGGAATACAATGCCAGCTCATACTCATAACCGAAGAATGGAAGCTTACTTTTATTTTGAAGTTCCAGAAAGTCAGGCAGTATGTCACTTTATGGGACAGACTGATGAAACACGTCATATTTGGATGCAAAATGAGCAAGCAGTACTTTCTCCATCATGGAGTATTCACAGCGCTGCAGGTACTTCAAATTATATTTTTATTTGGGGTATGGCAGGTGAAAATCTTGATTATACAGATATGGATATTCGTCAACCAAACGAATTGAAATAAGCATGAAAATACCATTACCTCATCATTATCAATTTGTGATGAGGTATATATAACAGATTAGTAATAAAATAATTATCCAAATTATGATAAATGAATTATTTGACCTTTCAGGTAAAGTAGCTCTTGTAACAGGAGGAACTCATGGTATTGGTATGGCTTGCGGTAAAATGTTAGCTAAAGCTGGTGCTAAACTTTGTGTTAACGATTTAAGCGAAGAAAAATTAGCTGAAGCTAAAGAAGAATATGCTAAAGATGGTATCGATGTTTTTACAGTAAAATTTAACGTTTGTAGTGAAGAAGAAGTTGATAAAGGCGTTAGCATTATTGAAAAAGAAGTTGGCCCTATCGATATTTTGGTAAACAATGCTGGTATCATTAAACGTGTGCCTATTTTAGATATGCCAATTAAAGATTTTGAACAAGTGATTGATGTTGATTTAGTTGCTCCTTTAATTGTGGCTAAACGTATTGCTCCTGGTATGATTGAGCGTCGTCAGGGAAAAATCATCAACATGTGTTCAATGATGAGTGTTTATGGTCGTCAAAATGTTTCAGCTTATGCTGCTGCTAAAGGAGGACTAAAACTTTTAACTGAAAACATGACTTGTGAGTGGGCTAAATATAACGTTCAAATTAACGGAATTGGTCCTGGTTATATCGCTACTTCTCAAACAGCTCCTATCCGTGTCAACGGTCATCCATTTAACGACCTGGTGATGACTCGTACTCCAGCAGGACGTTGGGGAGAGCCTGAAGATGTAGGTAATGCTTGTTTATTCTTATCTTCAAAAGCTGCAGACTTTGTTAATGGTCATGTTCTTTATGTAGATGGTGGTATTTTGGCCAACTTTGGTTATGTTAAAGGAGAAAATGAAATCTAATTGTTTATGCAAAAGATTTTTAATTTTTCTTATATGATATTTCTTCTGGCTGCGTTCAGTGCCTGCACGGGCAGTCAGAAATCTTTAACAGTTTCTGTAACCAATCCTTTAGATATAGATAGAGGTGCAGAAACAGTGAAAGTTGACCTGGGAACTTTAGCTTCTGCTTCTGATCAGTTTGTTGTAATTGACAAGGCAACAGGAATTGAACTTCGTAGCCAATTGGTTGATGAAAATTCAGATACAACATATGAAGCTATTTTGTTTCAAGCTGATTTAAAAGCAGGTGAGTCTAAAGATTTTATTGTAAAAGCTGGTGTAACGACCTTACCATCAACAGAAGTTAAAACATTTGGTCGCTTTGTACCGGAACGTTACGATGACTTTACATGGGAAAATGATAAAGTGGCGTTTAGAATGTACGGACCTGCTTTAAAAAAACTTGCTGAAGAAGGAAAACCCGGAGGTGGTATTTCCGGAGGCTTGGATTGTTGGTTAAAAAAGGTTGACTATTCTGTTATTAATAAGTGGTACAAGGGATATTTAGAAGATCCTATGTATTACCATAATGACAGGGGTGAAGGTTTGGATAACTATCATGTAGGACCAGGTTTAGGCGCTGGAGGTACTGGAGTTATGGTAAACGATTCGCTTGTTCAATCGGTTAACTTTACAGATTCACATGTGTTGTTAAATGGTCCTGTTAAAACAAAATTTGTTTTGGATTATGATTCATATGGTGCCGGTGATGTTGAAGTTCAGGAACAAAAAACAATTTCGATAGATTTGGGTTCTAACCTAACTAAAATTACTGTAGATGTAAAAGGAACGGACGTTTTAACAACTGGCATTACTTTACATGAAAATGATGGCGAATTAACAGTTGATTCTACAGCTGTTTTTGCAGATTATTATGCGCCTTATTTTGGAAACAAATTGGGTAATGCAATTGTAATAGATCCTAAATATTACGCAGGATATACTCGTATTGATTCAGATATTAAAGATCATAGTAATGTTTTATTGCATCTTAAAGTTATTGATGGTAAAGTAGAATATTACGCGGGTTTTGCATGGAGCGAAAGTAAGCAATTTGCAGGTAAAGATGCATGGGAAACTTATTTAGCAAATTTTGCTCAAAAAATACAAAATCCCTTGCAAGTAACAGTTAAGTAATTTAACATATTGGAGTTTAGAGATTAGTTCTCTGATACAAAAAAATAAGTCAGGTAGTTTTTTGCTTCCTGACTTTTTTTTAGGAGGTTGATGGATGTATCTGATTAAGTGATTGTTTTTCTTTTACCATTTATTATCCTAAATCGTATAATATCAACTTTATAATTCTTTGTTTGTACGATTTACTTGTCTGTGGATGAATTGACAGTTAAAGTTGATTGCACAGAACCTACTAACCCGAGTTCGATATAAAATTAAAGAACTCAGATTTTAATAGAATGCCACATATAAACAACGATTTTCTGCTTCATATTTGTTTGACATAGCCCGCTATGACTTCACAAATATACATTGAAACTCATTATTTATAAGCGGTCTGAGCCAATAATTTTATATCGAACTCGGGTTACTAGTTAATATACCCCGGACGTATAAGGTGGTACACTCCGGACGCATAGGGTGGTGCACCGCGGACGCATAAGATAACAAAGGCCGGACGCATGCGTCCAGCCCTGTTAAATAGTTTTATTATAAAACCGATGATATATTCAACGTTAATAATTCCTGGTTTTTGTTTGCCGTCTTTTATCTATTTTCTTGGCAGACCTGAAATATCTAATTTAGTATTAGGTACACTAATGTCTTTTGAATCTTTTATAGTTAATATGATATCGTTATAATCATGATCACAGGAATAACGATCTACCTTTACATCTTCAAAAGTTAAAACAATATCATCGCAGTCGCTACTTAAAAACAATGTAGATTGTTGTGCTTGGTTAATATTAAATATTCTATCAGTATAATGTGTGTAGCAACCAGGTACATTTAAGCCATTTTTCCAACCTCTGGCCACAATATAAAAACCAATTACTGTACCTGCCGGAAAACTACAATCTCCTAATTGAACACGGTCACCAAAGTCAAGACCTCCACCTTCTTTTACTTTTGATACATTTGGAAAAACAATGTGCTTTTCAATGTCATCAATGCATTGTGGTGGATTATTTTCCTGATAGGTATAATAGCCGAATGTGTTTTTCCAGCTGGCTCCTTCATCAATAAATGAAACATAAACAGGAGTTTCTTTAGTAACAAGAATGTTTAATTGAGCAGTTTCGCTAAACAAGTCCTCATGTTGTTTTCTTGCATCTTTACTTTCTGGAAAAAGTGTAGATATTTTGTCCATTAGCGTTTCGCAAGGTTTAGTAGGTTCAACATCATCAGGTACACCCTCATCAATACTTATAGCCAGAATTTTTAATCCACCTAAACCAGAAGCTACAAAAATAAGGTTGTCTTTTGATTCAACAAAGTTGGTTGACTGATAGTCGTTAAACTGCATGGCTCCCAACATACTTACCTTATCATCATTTTCTTTAATAAGTCCACCAATATGAACTCCTGATTCACCATTTCCTATTAAAATCAAGTCGCCATTGACCGAAACACTGTTAGTTACGTTATTCTCGTCTAATGATCCTTCTGGAGTTTCTGGTCTTGGTATATTTTGTTTTAAAGTTCCATCTAAATTAAGTATGGAAAGACCTCCTTCGTTTAAAGCTGTAAAAATGTAATCGTTGGTTGCTGCAATTTCAGATTTAGACTCTGGAGTATTTGCACCTCCAACATTATAGGTTTCTTTATAAATCCCATCCGATAGTCCAAATACATTTACTCTTCCTTCTTGTCCTTGAAGTAGGTATAGATTATCTGAATTTGCATCTACTGAACGAATATCACTTATTTCCTGAGAACTTATCCTATTATATGCTGCATCAAAAACTGTAAGTGTTCCATCAGAACCACTGGTTGTATATATATGTTCATCAACAACTTTTATATCAGTACCAACAAATGAAGGGATGTCTATAATTGTATCAACTTTTTCAAAAGCCATAGTTTTACTTAAAGAAATAACTTCTAAAAATGCAGGTGATGAAAATCCAGCTTCAATATAGTCACCTCTTGCTCCTACTATATAAATTTTTCCATCATAGTAATCAATGGCACTTACGTCTGTATAATCAAGTATAGCACTTGAAATAATTGCAGGATTCTTTTCATCAGTAATATCAAATATTTCAATTCCTCCAAGCCATTTTGATCCCTGAGTATTATAGGTAACAAAAGCGTAATTATCATGAATGGTAACATGAGATGCTTGAAGTGTGTTGTCTTTATATACAGGAGAGGCAACTTCTGCCTTTAATTTAAAAACATAATTTTTAGTTAGATCAATTTCCTGAAAATCGTCGGCACTTTTTAAAAGAGAGGAAGTGTTGGACTCCACAATAGGTACAATTTCATCTTTGTAGTTAATTCTTGATGCCAGATTTTCTCCATTGGTATTAATCAGCAAATTCCCTAATTCATTAAAGTCTTCTTCTTGCTTATCTGATATAAGAGCGTCTTGCTGGCAATTATATAATGCCAAAGTGCCCAAGAGAATAGTAATGATAAATCTAGTGTTTTTCATAGTTAATTAATTATGGTTTAAGTTGTAATGCACTAATTTTCTGATGACAAAGAAAAAGATTGTTTTTCAATTATTATATATAATGAGCTAATGTATTTTATACTCCTTAATCCGTTTTTGATGAAATACAGTTTTATGTGGTCTAATGGATTAGTTCTTTCAACTATTAACCCGAGTTCGATTAAAACTAAAGAGCTCAGATTTTATTTAAATGCTGATATACAAGGCAAATTCTTTATGCATAGCGAGCTATGGTAGAAGAATTTAACGAATTAGATTAGTATTTTAATAGAAAGCCACATATAAACAACGATTTTCTTCTTCATATTTGTTTGACATAGCCCGCTATGACTTCACAAATATTCATTGAAACTCATTATTTATAAGCGGTCTGAGCCAATAATTTTATATCGAACTCGGGTTATTACACAAAGGATAAAATCTTAGTTTATTCAGGTTTGGTTTATAAAACAAGTTGGTATGTAAATGTTTTCATTTAGGAAGTTTTTTAAAATCTAGTAGGAATGATTTGTATGATTTGTTTACAATAACTCATAGAGTATGATGAAACATTTGATGATGAGATGCGTAACAATGATGATAAATGTATATAAAATAGTGACTAAAGGGTTTTTGCTAAAAATTACATTTAAAACTAAATATCAGAATTATTTAAAAATACATACATATGAAATTATTATTTACAAGTCTGTTGTTTTTTATGACATTGGGAATTGTTAAATCACAAGACAATAAGGCTGAATTAATTAAAGATTTAACAGAAGGTGTTATATCTGTTAACTTGGCCGATATCCATGAAAGTTCTCCAATTTCTAGTATAAACAAATTGGCGTTTGATCAGGCTGCAAAATCCATAGTTTTGAATAAAGAAAATATTTCAGGTTCTTTAGATGAGGCAAAATCTTATAAAGCATGCATAATTACTGTTGGCGTTCATACTATTGTTTTAGTTGAAAATTTGTCTAAAACGATTAGATCCGGATCGTGGGGATGTAATATGCCCTGGGGTAAAGGATTTATTCAAAAAGGATCATTAAATTTTAAGGAAGATTATATTAATAATATTATTGGGATTCCTGATAATCAGAGACGGATGATGTTTTTATTTAAATAAAAAATTAGATAGGAGGCAAGTTGTTTGCCTCCTTTTTTATTATATTATATTTCAGGTCCAGCTTTTTCTAACTCTTTTCCTAAATCTGTATCTGTATATTTTTTAAAGTTATCAATAAATAAATGAGCCAGGTCATTTGCCTTTTTTGTCCATTCTTCAGGATCCGTGTAAGTATCCCTAGGGTCCATAATTTCAGGATCTACATCGTGTAAAAATGTTGGGACCTCTAGGTTGAAAATAGGAATTGTTTTGGTTTCTGCCTTTTCTATCGATCCGTCTAAAATGGCATCTATAATAGCCCTGGTATCTTGAATTGATATTCTTTTGCCCGTTCCATTCCATCCAGTATTTACTAAATAAGCCTTAGCATTATGGGCTTGCATTTTCTTCACCAACTCTTTTCCATATTTGGTAGGGTGAAGAGATAAGAATGCCTCACCAAAACAAGCAGAAAAAGTAGGAACCGGTTCAGTTACTCCTAATTCAGTTCCGGCTAATTTTGCAGTAAAGCCAGATAAAAAATGGTATTGGGTTTGTTCAGGATTTAATTTAGATACAGGAGGCATAACTCCAAAAGCATCAGCCGTTAAAAATATAACTTTATTTGCGTGACCAGCTTTTGATATTGGTTTTACAATGTTGTTAATGTGATAAATAGGATAGGATACTCTTGTGTTTTCGGTAACTGACTTATCCGAAAAGTCAACAGAACCATCTGGTAAAACAGTAACATTTTCTAATAATGCATTTCGTTTGATGGCATGATAGATGTCTGGTTCACTTTCTTTATCTAAATCAATGGTTTTAGCATAACATCCTCCTTCAAAATTAAATACACCATCATCATCCCATCCATGTTCATCATCCCCAATTAGAGCTCTTTTAGGGTCCGTTGATAAGGTAGTTTTACCAGTTCCGGATAAACCAAAGAAGATAGCTACATCACCGTTGTTTCCTCTATTTGCTGAGCAATGCATTGCTGCAATTCCCTTTAAAGGAAGGAAGTAATTCATCATGGCAAAAATTCCCTTTTTCATTTCTCCACCGTACCATGTGCCACCAATAAGTTGAACCTTTTCAGTTAAGTTAAATACAGTAAATACTTCAGAATGCATGCCTTGTTCTTGCCAGTTTGGATTGGTGAATTTGGAAGCATTAAGAACCACAAAATCAGGTTCACCATAAGATTCTAATTGTTCGTCAGTTGGGCGTATAAACATATTTTTTACAAAATGAGCCTGCCATGCCACTTCAGTAATAAATCTTACTTTAAGTTGTGTATCTTTATTTGCACCACAGAATGTATCCATAACGAACAGTTTATTGTGCGAAAGATCATCAATAACTTGTTCCTTTAACGTTTTCCAGATTTCAGGAGATAAAGGTCTGTTGTCGTTTGGTGCTTTGTCCGACGTCCACCAAATAGAATCTTTTGTAATATCATCATAAACAATATATTTATCCTTTGGAGAGCGTCCTGTGAATCGTCCTGTCATTACATTAATGGCATCGAATTTAGTTAAAGTACCTTTTTCAAAGCCGGTGAGATTTTGGTTTACCTCTTCATTAAATAATAATTCGTAGGATGGGTTGTAAATTACATCGTGGTTTGTTTTAATCCCATATTGGGATAAATCAACAGTCGATTTGATTGCTTCCATATCGTAATATTTTAACAGTGTGAATACTAATTACACCTATAATATTGTTAGGGTTAACTAATTAAATAAATAATTATACAATTATGAATAGGTGTGTGTGATGCATTTACAGCCTGTAAATCAGCTTAATGAGATGTAGGTTGTTTTCGTAAATGAATCTGTATTAAAAATAATTAAAATGATTTAATAAAAACAAATATTTGTTGTGTAATTTATTTTGCATATATGTAAGTATAATCAAATGAGGTTTTTATGGGTGTTGGAGAAAGGTGCGGATGAAAGTACTTATAATTTATAACTATAATGTTCAATTAATTAAATTTTAGTGTAGAAATTTACAACATCATTTTTTCAGAGTTGTGATGTTGTAAGCAAAAAAATGGCTGAATAAAAGATATTCAACCACTTTAACCCGCAATATGCATTAGATCATCTATTACACATTGCAATTGCTTCAAAACAAGACACTTCGTTACTTCACTTCAACTCACCAGAACGATGCTATGCCTCATTTCAGTAAAGCCTTGTTTTATGGCACTTTCAATGATAATAACGAAGTTCTAATACATAATCCGGGTTTAATTATTTGCTTTATTATTGTATTAGTTTAGTCTGAAGAATGCGATAGATGATTTTAAGTGTTCAGCTTGATCAGCAAGCATTTCTGCGCTTGAAGCTAGTTCTTCACTGGCCGCTGCATTTTCTTGCGTAATGTCATTTAATTGCTGAATCGCGCTATTTACCTGTTGAGAACCATTATTTTGTTCCTGACTAGCTGCTGCAATTTCCTGAACCAACATTGAGGTGGTGTTAATTTTTGGAATAATTTCATCCATTAGTTGGCCTGTAATATTCGAAAGGTTTAATCCTTCTTTAGTAAGTGTATTTATTTCATCAGCAGCAATTTTACTTTGTTCTGCAAGTTTCCTCACTTCTCCTGCAACAACAGCAAATCCTCTTCCGTGTTCACCTGCTCTCGCAGCTTCAACGGAGGCATTTAAAGCAAGTATATTGGTTTTCATTGCAATATCATTGATGATAGAGATTTTTTGCGAAATGATTGCCATAGCTTTATTGGTATCTTGTGCATGAGTGTTTACCTGATTAGAATCGGCATTTGCTTCTTCAGATACTTTAGAAGTCTCTATCGCATTATCCGAGTTTTGTTGAATGCTTGCTGAAATTTCTTCCATTGTAGAACTAACCTCCTCGATAGAACTGGCCTGCTCATTGGCACCTTGAGACAATTGTTGTGATGAACCGCTTAATTGTTGACTCGCAACACCTATTTTATCAGCCCCAGTTTTTATGTTTGTTACAATATCTCTTAATCCATCTACCATTTTGTTGAGAGCAGCAGCTAATTGACCAATCTCATCTTTTTGGTTTATATCTAGTTTATTAGTAAGGTTTCCTTCAGCAATAGATTCGGATATATTAACTGCTTTTTCAAGGCCATTTGATATATCTTTAGCAATAAAATAGATTAAAGCCCCTAATACCAGAATACTAGTTAGTAATGCAATTATAATGATATTTCTGAAGTGGTAAACACTTGCCAATATTTCATCTTCATACACAGTAACTGCGATATATGATTCTATTTCATCAAGATATCTAAAATATTGATATTTCTTTTTTCCTGCATATTGATATGTTATCAGACCTTTTTCCCCTTTTGCATTTTTCATTTTTTTGAAGAAATCCTCATTGGCTATATTTTTACCTTCATCTTTAGGATGAATTATTAAAGTACCATCCTTGGTAACTATATAGGGGTATCCTGATTTAAAAAATATCTTGTCATAAAAAATGGTTTTTAATTTATCCATGTTTTTCTCTCTCACACCCACATAAATAATTCCTTGTATTGTTCCGTCTATAATTATGGGTTTATATGCAGTTAAATAATAATCGTCCACAACAAAAGCTCTACCAACATAAGTATTTCCTTCCATTATTGATTTTACAACAGGCGATGAGTTAGGGATGTATGTTCCTATGGCTCTTTCTCCATTTTTTGCAATTACATTTGTTGAAATGCGAAGAAAACCATCATCAATTTTTTGAAAAATGGTAGCAGTTCCACCAACTAATTCTTTGATTTCGTCCACAAAGCGTGTGCTGTTCTGAATTGTTTCTCCCTGAACAATCCATTCGGGTACATCAATTTGTTTAGACTCGTTGCTTAATTGATTGGTTGCTGTTAGACCTATTGTTTCAGAGCTAATTTTAATCTTACCAAGATTTTTAATAAACTGATCTGCAGTATTAATCCCTATTCTAACGATTTGTTGATTTGATGAAATGTTTTGTGAAATGAGTAAATCCAGATCTTTGACATGATCTTCCATCCGTTCGTTAGTCTCTGATTTACTGATTTTATTCTCCATGTTGATAATGGAATAACCTAAAATAACTAAAATAACAACTACTAAGGATGTTACTATAACTCCTAACCGTAATCCGATTTTAATATCGTGGAACTTTTTCATATTAATTAAGTTAATGAATATTGATTTTGATTATGGAGATTACGAATTAACAAATATTAATGTTTCTTAATATATCATAATGTTATGAACATGCTGTTGAAAACAATTTGATGAATGGCGTAAATAATATGATAAAATGCGAGGAAATGATGATTAAAATATTTTGTTCAAAATTTGGGTGTCTTATTAAAACAAAAAAAGAGGCCAAAAGCCTCTTTTAAAACATATAATAATTCTTTGTTTTATTTTATAGAACTAACATATTTTTGAAAAGCCTTAAAGGTTCCTAATTCTTTATCCTTTTCAATTGTTGAAGTAACCCAATGGCTTGTGTATTTGGTTGGTTTTGTAATAAAAAGTTGTTGTTTTCCATCATCCAATGTGTCTTCGTAGTTATCTGGATTAATAACAACAGCAGCTCCAACTTTAATTTTTTCAGCAGCAACATCTTCTGGGTGGTATCCCCATGAAATCACATAGCTCTTGGTTTTGTCTACTTTTTGACCTTTATGATAGTTTACTCCGGTTACAAATTGAACGTCTTCATCTGTTAATGCAAAAGCTTCCACTCTCATTTCTCTGATTCCTGAGTATGCAGTAACTCGTACCAGGATATCTACTTTTTTCCCTTTGTAAGGAACGTCTTTTGAAAGCATCTCCATTTGTGAAATACATCCTTCTTTTTTTACTCTAACAATACGGTTTGAAACCGGAGCTAGCATAACTACATTTTCTCCGTCCCATAATCTTACTCCGCCTAAACCTAATGTTGAACCTGCTTTATAATAATCCGCTCCTAGACCATTTTTTTGTTCTTCGGCACTAGGATACCATTTTGCAGATTTTAACTCTAAACCTGGGTTTTGTTTGTTATAAACGTCGATGGCAGCAGCTTTATTATTAAAATATAATCTTAAGGCTAACCATTCGTTTTCAATAGCAGGACCATGGTGACCAATTGATCTATATAAATCACCAGATGCTTCCTGTATTTCATTTGTATAGACAGAATCTTTTCTTAGAAATAAACTGGTATCAGTTAAATTTTGAGCAACTGAAGTTAAAGTTAAAACTACGATTAGTGCAAAAGTGAGTATTAATGATTTCATGCTAATTATTTTATTTGAGTGATTTTATAATCCGAATTCGATATAAAATTATTGGCTCAGAGCGCTTATAAATAATGAGTTTCAATGAATATTTGTGAAGTCATAGCGGGCTATGTCAAACAAATATGAAGAAGAAAATCGTTGTTTATATGTGGCTTTCTATTAAAATACTAATCTACTTCGTTAAATTCTTCTACCATAGCTCGCTATGCAAAAAGAATTTGTCTTGTATATCAGTATTTTAATAAAATCTGAGCTCTTTAATTTTATTCGAACTCGGGTATATAGGTTAACATTAATCTATTCCAGTAATCCTTCATAAAAATTTATATTCTCTTTGTTTAGGATATCTACCGGTAAAAAATTCATGCTTTTAATGTTTTCTTTACGGAACAAATAATTAAAAAGTATAATTGCTGCATTATATCCCTGACTTTTTGATTGCTGGGCAATTAAAAAATCAATAACACCTTTCTGAAGGTACTTAATATTTTGTTCTAGGGTGTCAAAGCCAATGAGCATGAGGTCTTTAATGTTATTTTCCTCAAGTATGTCTGCAATTAAATGAATCCTAGAGTTTGGCACGTATATAATTTTCGTTTTAGGTGATTTATTCAAATGACTACAAAGCGATTTTTCATAGTCTATATTGTCCTTATCTACTTTTAATAGCAGATGTTTAATCCTGTCTGTAGATATATTTTTTTCGCTGAAAAAATTAAGAAAACCTTCAATTCTGTCATTAATATGTGAATATTCCTGCTTTTCTTTAGATACATATACTACTAATATTTCATCTTCCTGGTTGAGTGCTAAATTACAAAGTGAGGCTGCAACTTTACCTGCTGCCACCGGATCTTGCCCAATAAAAGATAATGGATTGGCTTCTGCATGATGGATATTCATTTGTACAAATGGAATGTTTTTTTCATGAAGCAGATTGGCAAATAATATTGATTCTTCAAGAAACATAGGTACATAAACAACGCCATCCGGATTTAACTCTAAAATCTTATTGAAGGCTTTTTTAAAATCTAAAGCTCTTAATGAAAAAGTAATTTTATGAATTTTCACTTTGAAAGTAGATAGTTCAGATATGGCTTTGTCAATTCCAGCCATTGGTCGTGTCCAATATTTTACGTCGTTAGGATCGGGGAGGAGACAGGCAATTTGTAGTTCTCTTTTTAGAGCTAAATTTCTTGCTAAAATATCAGGTTCATATCCAAGTTCCTTAATTGCTTTTTGAACCTTTTCATAGGCTTTCTCCGAGAATTTACCCCTTTGATGAATAATTCTGTCAACAGTACCGGCTGAAACTCCTGCTTGTTTGGCAATATCTACTATTCTTATTTTCATATGTCTCTAGTATACCTTTATATTGTATGATGCAACGTACATGAAATATTAATTCGCACTTAATTATATAATCAATGATTTATAAGATTATTCAATACTCTGTATGAATTTTCTGGTTTGAAATTTACGATTATGTTTCATGCTGGTATTTAAAGTTAGCGTCAGTAACTATAAGTGTTACTGACGCCATAATTATTTGCTAGTATGTTATTTTATGCTACTATTAAACAAATTATAAAGTGTTTATTCAGGAAATTAAAAGTTAAAATAATTTTTTGCATTATAGTAGCAAATATTTTCAACATATGTTTTTAATAATTCCATATCGTTAGGAATTAATCCTTTTTCCACATCTTCACCTATAAGGTTGCAAAGGATACGACGGAAATACTCATGACGGCTGTAGCTTAAAAAGCTTCTGGAATCAGTAAGCATACCAACAAAACGACTCAATAAACCTAGCATAGAGAGCGCATTCATTTGTTTTTCCATACCATCTTTTTGGTCTAAGAACCACCATCCTGATCCCCATTGGATTTTACCAGCAACGCTTCCATCTTGGAAATTACCTAACATAGTAGCGTAAACCTCGTTATGAGAAGGGTTTAAGTTGTAAAGTATTGTTTTGGTTAGTTTTTCTTCTGTAGCAAGACTGTTCAAGAATTTAGACATATCTCTGGCCACCAAATCATCACCAATTGAATCAAAACCAGTGTCAGCACCTATTTTGTTGTACATAAAGGTGTTATTGTTGCGAATAGCACCAATATGGAATTGTTGAGTCCAACCTTTTGCATGATCCATTACTGCTAATTGATATAATACAGCAGATTTGTATTTGTCAATTTCTACAGAAGTTAAAGCTTCACCTTTACGAGCTTTAGCAAAAATCGCTTTGATTTCATCAATAGTATATTCATCACAGAAGAAACGGTCTAAACCGTGGTCAGATAATTTACATCCCATTTCAGCAAAGAAATCCTGACGGATTTGTAATGCTTTTAAGAAATCATCGTATGATTCGATAGCTACACCTGAAACTTCAGCTAATGTATTCATATAAGCATTAAAGTCCTCCAGATTATCGATGGCCATAGTTTTATCGGCTCTCCATGTTGGAAGTACTTTAGTTTCGAAACCAGAATCTTTAATTTTTTTATGATATTCTAATGAATCAATAGGGTCATCTGTAGTACAAATGATTTCTACATTTGCTTGTTTGATTAATCCTTTACACGAAAATTCAGGCGTTTGAAGTTTAGCGTTACAAGTTTCCCAAATTGATTTGGCTGATTTCTCATCTAAAATCTCTTCCACACCAAATGGTTTTTTTAATTCTAGGTGAGTCCAGTGATAAAGAGGATTACGTAGTGTAAAAGGAACTGTTTTTGCCCAGTTATAAAACTTATCCCAATCACTTGCATCACCGGTAATTCCATTTTCAGGAATACCGTTGGTACGCATTGCTCTCCATTTATAATGGTCGCCATACAACCAAGTTTGTGTAATGTTTTCAAATTGTACATCGTCAGCAATTTGTTGTGGCGAAATATGACAATGGTAATCAATGATTGGTAGTTTTGCTGCGTAATTATGATATAATTTTTTCGCAGTTTCGTTTGATAAGATAAAGTCTTTATCAATAAAAGTTTTCATTATGTGTTTTTTTTCGGTTATAAGAATTACAGATAAAACCAAATACACTTATTTTTTATTGTGTAATTGGATTATTATTTCCTGATTATAGCGTAACTCCGCTTTTAAAAATTGCAATTTCGCGATAGCCATTGATTTCGTTTTTAGTTTTTTTGCCACTGGCTATTTCTAAAATTAAATCAATAAACTCCTTACTTAAGTCATCCATATTAACACCATCAACTAGTTTTCCTGCATTAAAATCAATCCAGTTTTGCTTTTTATTGGCAAGTTGTGTGTTTGTAGCTACTTTTACTGTCGGAATAAATCCTCCAAAAGGAGTACCTCTACCTGTTGTAAATAGTACCATCTGACAGCCACACATTCCTAGTGTAGTTGTTGCAATAAGGTCGTTACCCGGCGCGCTGATTAAGTTTAATCCCGATGTTTTAATGCGTTCAGTATGTTTAAGTACATCCTTAACCTTACTATTTCCGGCCTTCATGGTACAACCCAACGATTTATCTTCAAGTGTTGTAATACCTCCATTTTTATTACCTGGAGAAGGGTTTTCATAGATTACCTGATTATGACGTTTATAATAATTTTTAAAGTCATTAACCATATCTACAGTTTTATGAAAAACTTCCTCGGTTTCACAACGATTCATCAAAATGGTTTCTGCACCAAACATTTCAGGTACTTCTGTTAATACGCTAGTGCCACCATAGTGAATTACATAATCAGATACTTTACCCAACATTGGGTTGGCAGTAATACCACTAAAGCCATCAGAACCACCACACTCAAGTCCAAGTCTTAATTTTGACAATGGTTGTTTAGTTCTTCGATCCTCTTTCAGTACATCAAAAAGTTCTGAAACCATATCTAATCCTGTGGTAATTTCATCCTTCAGATCTTGAGTTGTAATGAATTTAATTCTTGATGAATCATATTCACCTAAAGTTTCTTTAAAAGCGCTTACCTGATTGTTTTCGCAACCCAAACCAACAACAAGAACAGCTCCGGCATTGGGATGTATAACAATATTTTGAAGTGTTTGGCGAGTATTTACATGGTCGTCACCCATCTGTGAACAACCATAATTATGTGGGAAAGTATAGATACCATCGAAATAATCCAATTCATCAAAAAATAAACCGGATTTCATACATTTTTCTGTAAACTTTTTGGCGATTGACTCTGATACTCCATTAACACATCCTACTGTAGGAATAATCCAAAGTTCATTTCTAATACCAACTTCTCCATTGGCACGTTTGTAACCATCAAAAAACTTTTCTTCGAATGTTACTTTTACATCTGGCTCAACCGGCTCATAGCAGTATTCAAGTATGTCACCAAGTCCCGTTTTAATATTGTGAACATGAACATGCATACCAACCTCGATGTTCTCTAGAGCTACTCCAATAGAACTGCCATATTTTAAAATGTGCTCACCTTTTTTAATAGGAGCAATGGCAATTTTATGAGCTTGAGGAATATCTGTTGCGACAGTAATTGTGTTGCCTTCAAACTCAAAGCTAGTATCGGCACTCACTGGTTCCAGGGCAACTAAAACATTATCTCCTGGTTGAATATGTAAATGCTTCATAATAATATTTTTTTTATTGCTGATACTTCAATCAAATTAGAGAAGTTGATGAGTCTCTAATTTCTTTAAAGCGTAAGGCGGATAGCCTTTACATTTATGTTTTAACCTGAATTCAAAATCTTATGTCGAACTCAGGTTATTATGTAAAAGCTATCCACACCCATAAAATGTTATTTAAGAATATCAGCTAATGCTGATTGAATAGAGTTGTTAAGTATATTGTTAACATAACCTGCTACAGTAGCAGAGAAACCTTCAACTTCATCAAGGTTGATACCCCAAATCTTTTCGTTACTTAAGATAGACTTTACTTTTTCTTCAACAGAAGAATCTGACGCCCAAACAGAATTAATAATTTCTAATAATTCAGGAGTATCTTTAGCTTCGAAACCAATTGGATTACCAGGTTTGTACAATACAAGTAATGCTGCTAATGAGAAAGTAACTTTTTTAGGAAGTTTTCCTGTACTAGCAACAGTATCTTTTATTGTTGGGAAATCTCTGGTTACCCATTTAGATAAAGAATTTAATGAAATATCTTTTAAGAAGTGACGGATATAAGGATTAAAGAAACGCTCTAAAATTTCATCAGCAAAAGCAACTAATTTGTCTTTATCACCTTCAATATTTGGCAACACTTCCTCAGCTACCATACTTTTGATATATGTGGAAACTGTTTCGTCATCAAATGCTTCTTTTACAGTTTCATGACCACATAATAAACCAACAGGCACTAATGCTGTATGTGAACCATTCAATACTCTTACCTTTTTATCGCGGAAAGCTTTCATGTTGTCTAACCAAACCACATTTAAACCTGCTTTATCCATTGGAAATTTACTGCGAACATTTTCTCCAGCTTCAATAGCCCATAAGTGGAAATACTCTCCAACAACAACCAAGTTATCTTCGTAACCTAATTCAGACTGAATTTCTTTGATATTATCTTTGGGGAATCCAGGAACAATGCGGTCCACTAGAGTACTGCTGAAAGTACATGCTGTGTTTAACCAGTTGATAAAGTCTGCTTCTAAATTATTTTGGTCAGCTAATTCTAATACAATTTCTTTAAGAATATCTGCGTTTTTATCGATTAACTCACAGCAAATAACATTTAAACCTCTATTTGATGCACCAGCATATTTTTTATATCTCTTATATAAAAGAGCTGTCATTTTACCTGGGTATGATTTAGGCGGTAAAGCATTAATATCCTCATCATCAATTCTACTAATACCAGCTTCTGTAGTATTCGAAATAACAATTTGCAAATCTTCAGATAAGAAATACTCTTCATATTTAGCATATTCAGCATAAGGATTAACTGCATCCATTACACATTCTATTAACTCAGTTGATTCTACCGGTTTTCCTTCTTTGATACCTTGCAATTTTACATGATACATGCAATCTTGCTTTTTTAATATATCAACCATACCGTTAGCCAACGGCTGAACAATAACAACACCCGCATTGTAATCGATTTTGTTGTTTGCTTGTTGAATCATCCAATCTACGAATGCACGTAAAAAGTTTCCTTCTCCAAATTGAAGAATTTTTACAGGATAGGACTTGCGGCCTTGAACAGTTTCATTGTTTAATGCTTTCATTATATGTTTATAATTTTCGAAATATGATTTAAATAGAAATTTGTTAGGAGCGAAGATAGCACATTAAGGTGTGTGCGCACACACCTTAATGTTAAAAAATGTAAAATATTCAAACATTGTATATAATTGTTATTTTTTATTGCTTATTCTTAATTCAGATGGAGGTATTCCTAATTTTTTTTTGAATAGCCTGCTGAAGTAGTGAATTGAATGGAATTTAAGTTCATAGCTAATTTCTTTTAGGCTCTTATCAGTGGTTAGAATTAGCTCCTTTGCACGCATTAACTTTAAATCAATATGATATTGATGAGGTGATAAGCCTGTGTATTTTTTGAACATCTTTCTAAAATAGGAATAACCAATACAATTTTGTTCAGCAAGGATTTTAAGATCAATTTCATCTTCTATATTTTCTCTCATATAAAAACGAGCCTGTTGAATTAATTTCTCAATAGGTTTGCCTGAAAATTTCTTTTGTTTTTCGCATGCTACAATATATCCTAATAGTTTAATGATTAGTCCTGATGCTATTTGTTGATTACCGGGATCTTCTTTTTGAATAAGTTCAAATATTTTATAGTAGGTATCTATAATATCTTCTCTTACTCCACAATGTATAACTGATTGTCCTTCTAAAAACTGATTTAAGTTTAAAAAGTGATCCGCCAGCATACCATTGAAACCAATATAATGCTCAATCCAACCTTGGTTCTTTAGTGGACGATATCGATGCCATTCGTCTTTTCTAATAATCATTAAAGAACCTGGTTTAACAGTGAATTTACCTCGTTCATTTTCAAGGTTTCCAGATCCTTCTGTAATATAGTTGATTTGATATTCGCTTAAAGTACGGCCATTTGCCCATGTAAAAAAATAGCCACTAGGATGTTCTTGTGATGGGTATACGATTCCCGAAGGAATTTTAGACTTACCTGCAGCATTAAGATACAAGCCCCAATTTTTATCATCATCACTCGCAGTTATATATTTTAAAAAGTCCTTCATAAATGGTCCAAAATGTGCAAAATAATTATCAGTTTGTGCATTGTTATGCTATACAATAGCATCTATTTTTGTGTTAATAAAAATTAAAGCAAATATAAAAACATTAATCTCATAATATCTAATAAATATTGATATGCAAGCATTACTGGGAATTATTTTTCACTCATTAGGAGGTTTTGCCTCCGGAAGTTTTTATATGCCTTACAATAGAGTTAGAGGCTGGTCATGGGAAATATTTTGGCTTTTGGGAGGATTATTTTCATGGCTTATTGTACCTCCTTTAATGGCATGGGCTACAGTTCCAGACTTTATGGGCTTTATTACATCAGCAGATGGAGCAATAGTTCGAATGGTATATATTCTTGGTGTATTATGGGGTATTGGAGGATTGACTTATGGTTTGGGGGTGAGATACTTGGGAATGTCATTGGGTAATTCTATCACGCTCGGATTTTGTTCTGCATTTGGAGCTTTAGTGCCTCCAATTTATTATGATATACAAAATGTTGCCGGCCGAACAACAATTACAGATATGTTGCAAAATACAGGAGGTATTGTTGTTTTAATTGGTGTAGTTATTAGTTTATTAGGGATTGCTACATTGGGTAAAGCGGGCACTATGAAGGAAAAAGAATTATCTCCTGAACAAAGTCAGGCTAGTGTAAAGGAATTTAACGCAGTAAAAGGAATTATAGTAGCTGTTATCTCTGGTATACTTAGTTCTTTCTTCAATTTTGGTATTGAAGCTGGTAAACCAATGGCTGAGGCGGCAATTGAAGCAGGCAGAAATTCTTTGTTTGTTAATAATATAAGTTTTGTGGTTATACTCTGGGGAGGATTAACAACCAATTTATTTTGGTGTATTTATCTTATATGGAAAAATGGAACTTTCTCTGAATATCTGGATAAGTCAAAACCTTTACGAAGTAACTATTTATTATGTGCATTGGCTGGAACTACCTGGTTTTTACAATTTTTCTTTTATGGAATGGGAGAGAGTAAAATTGGAAGTGGTGCTAGTTCATGGATCTTGCATATGACTACAATTATTCTAACAGCAAATGCATGGGGGATTTATAATAAGGAGTGGACAGGAATTAAAAAAAAGACACTTACAGTTTTTGGGATCGGACTATTCTTAATGATTGCTTCCGTTTTTATTGTAGGAATAGGAAATGCAATGGATTAGAGTTTTATTAAGATTCATATAATAAAAGATAGTTAGGTATAAATCCTGTTATGCTAAAATCTAATGAATCATGTAATTAGAAATAATAATTAAGATAACATGGCCAATAAAGAATTAATAACAAAGGCTTACGAAATAGCCAAGGAACAATACGCTGCATTAGGCGTGGATACTGATGCTGTTTTAAAGAGAATGGAACAACTTGCCATTAGCTTGCATTGTTGGCAAACTGATGATGTGTCAGGTACAGAAAATCCTGATGGTCAGCTTTCCGGAGGTATTCAAGCTACAGGAAACTACCCTGGAAAGGCTCGAAATATTAAAGAAATTATGGATGACCTTGAAAAGGTTATGTCCATACTTCCGGGTAAGCAACGCGTAAATGTTCATGCTTTATACGGAGACTTTTCTGATGGTATGGTTGATCGTGATGCGATTACAGTAAAGCAGTATCAAGGTTGGATCGACTGGTGTATAAAACAAGGTATAGGAATGGATTTTAACGGAACCTTCTTTTCTCACCCAAATGCAGACAGTGGTTTTACTTTATCTTCAAAAAATGAAGAAATCCGTAAGTTCTGGGTTGAGCACCTTAAGCGTTCTCGCGAAATTGCAGCTGAAATTGGTAAACAATTAGGTACTCCTTGTGTACTAAATACATGGATTCCTGACGGATCAAAAGATACTCCGGTTGACCGTAATGGAATGCGTGCTCAACTTACAAAGTCTTTAGATGAAGGTTTTGCTCAAGATTTTCCTAAAGAACACATGAAAGATGCAGTAGAAAGTAAAGTATTTGGTATTGGTGCTGAATCAATGACAGTAGGTTCGCATGATTACTATTTAGGATATGCAATCAAAAACAACAAATTAATCTGTTTAGATAATGGTCACTTCCATCCAACAGAGGTTGTTGGAGATAAAATTTCATCATGTCTTCAGTTTGTTGATGAAGTATTACTACACGTTACTCGTCCGATTCGTTGGGATTCAGACCATGTTGTAACATTAAATGAGGAAATTCAGTTAATTGCATCTGAAATTGTTCGTAATGATTTTATGAATCGTGTTAATGTAGGTCTTGATTTCTTTGATGCATCTATCAATCGCATTGGTGCATATGTAGTTGGAACTCGTGCAGCACAAAAAGCATTTATGATTGCCATGTTAGAGCCAACATCTACATTAATTGAATATGAAGAAAAAGGTCAGAATTTTGAGCGTTTGGCTCTTCTTGAAGAATTAAAAACAAAACCATTCTCAGCTGTTTGGGATTACTATTGTTTACAAGAAGGAGTACCTGTTGGAGAAGAATATATTGCAGAAGTTCAAGCTTACGAAAAAGAGGTTTTATCTAAGCGTTAATATAGTTTTAAAATAGTTGATGGTCAGTAAGTAATTACTGATCATCTTTCGTTTTAATCAATCAATTTTTATTAGAATAAACTTTTGATCCATAGAGTCAAATCATTGGATAATAATCCTGATTGTATAATTGTGGGAGGTGAATAGCTCATATAAGAAGAATGAAATGATGTGGCTTAGAGCTAGTAGTACCTTAATGAGTATTATGGTAGAGGATGGATTTGTGTGTTTGGATCGTAAAAAAATGCAAACCATTTCAGGTAAAATACATGTTTACAGTTTTTGATTCGAGCGAGTTAAAAAAAGTATTCATTGCAAGTGAAAGTAGTTCTGAAAAGGTAAATATTCCATTTACTGCTGATAATATAGTGTACTGTAAATCAAAATACTTGTTTGTTACAGAACCATACTAATTTATCAGAACATGTAGCTTCTTTTAAAAATAGTAATCGGTACAACCCTAAAGTGATTGTTTTTAAAGACATTGGTATGGTTACAGCAGAAGACAGTTTAAAGTAGGCTCAAAATGTGATGGATGTGTTTATAGATATGATGAAGGTGAGTTATTTGAGTGAATCATTTAGTGGCCCATGACCGATGATTGCCAGACAAATTGATTTTATAGATAATTAGTAAGTAGAAAACTACAGACGAAAAATGTCTAAAGCAAATTAATAACCCAATACAAAATAAGGAACTTAAAAATAAGATATAATTGTTAATAAGATGAATAGAGTTAAAGTTATAGCAGTATTTGATATCGGTAAAACAAATAAAAAAATATTGCTTTTTGATCATCAATTCACCATAGCTTATCAATTTGAAGAGAAATTTCCAACATCAACTGATGAAGATGGTTTTGAGTGTGATGACATTGCATTAATTCAAAAATGGATGATTGAAACACTAATATCAATTGTTGAAGAAGGAAAATATGATATTCAAGGTATTAACTTTTCTACTTATGGGGCATCACTTGCGTTTTTAGATGATAAGGGAGAAATTTTAACTCCGATATATAATTATCTAAAGGAAGTTGATCCTGAAATACAGGACAAATTATTTAATAAAAATGGAGGTGTTAAAGAGTTTTGTCGTAAAACAGCCAGTCCTTCGTTGGGATTATTGTTAAACTCAGGTATACAGATGCTTTGGTTAAAAAAAGAAAAGCAAGAAATCTTTAACAAGGCAAAAGATATTATGCATTTTCCTCAGTATTTATCATATCTATTAACCGGAAAAGTAACCTCAGAACCAACTTCTATTGGTTGTCATACTTTTATGTGGGATTTTGATCAGATGAATTATCACGCATGGATTAAAAAAGAAGGTATTACTTTACCTGAGCCTGTAACTAACGATACAGTTTTGGATGCAGAAATTGCTGGGAATATCATTAAAACCGGAGTTGGTATACATGACAGTTCGGCATCGTTAGTGCCTTATTTACAAAAATCAAAAGAAGAATTTATACTTATTTCAACAGGTACATGGTGTATCAGTATGAATCCATTTAATAACGAACCATTAACAAGCAATCAGCTTAATAACGATTGTTTATGCTTTTTAACACCTCAGAAACGTCAGGTTAAATCGTCGCGTTTGTTCATGGGACATTTTCATGAAGTATGGAAAGATAAGTTGAATGACTTTTTTAAAGTGGATCCAAAGTATTTCAGAACCATTCCTTACGATACGCATTTAGTGAATAAAGCCAAGGAATTATATGGTTCAGCTATGAAATTCTTCCCATTAGGAATAGAAAAATTTGAAGAAGGTACAGCTCAGGTTGATTTATCAGTATTCAGTTCATTTGATGAAGCCTACGCACGTATGGTTATCGAATTAACAGAGCTATGTATCAAGTCGCTACATTTAATTATTCCTCAAAACGATACTTCTAAAACATTTTATGTAACCGGAGGGTTTGCGCGTAACCAGATATTTGTAACGCTGCTTCAGCAATATTTTAGTAATAAGAATGTGGTTACTTCAGAAATTGATAATGCCAGTGCATTAGGTGCTGCCTTAGTAATTGCAGAAAATTTAGAAAATTTTGATGTGGATAAAATAGAATTACAGTTAAATAAAAACATAAACTCAAAGATTTAGAAATGGATACTTGTAGACGAATTTATTTACCACCCCTTAGCCTTGTTGGACCAAATGCGTTGGAAGAATTAAAAGAAGATTTAGCAGCAAGAGGTTTTAGCAAAGCTTTATTTGTGACTGACGATGTGTTGGTTAAGCTTGGTGTTGCCAAAAAAGTTGAGGATGTATTGAAAGGGTCAGGTTTAGATTATGTCATTTATAGTGGTGTAAAACAAAACCCAACAGTTAGCAATGTTAACGAAGGTTTGGCTTTACTTAAAGAAAGTGGATGTGATTGCATTATTACTTTAGGAGGAGGTTCTCCACAAGATTGTGGTAAGGCTATTGGTATTCTAGCAACCAATGGTGGTTCTATTGAAGATTATGAAGGAATTCATGTTTCTAAAAAGAAATCATTACCAATTATAGCGATTAATACTACAGCAGGTACAGCCAGTGAAATCACCATTAACTACGTTATTACTGATGAAAAACGTAAGGTGAAAATGGTAATGGTTGATAAAAACTGTTTGGTTGACATTGCCGTGAACGATAGTGTTTTAATGCTTAATAAGCCAGCAGCTTTAACGGCAGCTACAGGTATGGATGCGTTAACTCATGCTGTTGAGGCTTATGTTACTGTTGGAGCCTATGAGTGGTCAAATACTTTAGCATTAAAAGCTATTGAATTAATTGGTAGTAGTTTAAGAGATGCAGTAAATGATGGGCAAAACCTTGAGGCACGCACAAAAATGGCCTGGGGACAGTTTATTGCAGGACAAGCATTTTCAAACTGTGGATTAGGTTATGTTCACTCTATGGCTCATCAATTAGGAGGTACTTACGATTTACCTCATGGCGTATGTAATGCTATCTTACTTCCTTATGTTGAGGAATTTAATGCTCCCGTTTGTGGGAATAAATTCAGAGATATAGCAGAAGCATTAGGAGAGGATACTACAGGTTTGACTATCGAAGACGCCAATAAAGCAGCTATTACTGCCATTAAAAAGCTATCTGCAGATGTAGGCATTCCTTCAGGACTAGAAGAATTGGGAGTAAAGGAAGACGCATTTGAATTAATGGCAAAAAATGCATTAGCAGACGTTTGTGCAGGAGGTAATCCCAAAGATATTACTTTAGCAGATACTATAAATATTTTTAAAGCAGCATTTTAATTTTACACTTTTGAATTTTTGAAATAATTATTTTTATGAAATCAATTTTAGAAAATCGTCCGGAATTAAAAGCGGCAATAGATGATGTTGCAGAAGTTGCCGGATACCTTTGGCAAAAAGGTTGGGCTGAACGCAATGGTGGAAATATTACTATTAATATTACGGAGTTTGTGGATGAAGAGATCAAACAAATGCCCCCTATTAGCGATGTGATGCAGATTGGAGTTCATTTACCACATTTGAAAGGATGTTATTTTTATTGCAAAGGAACTAACATGCGTATGCGTGATTTAGCGCGTTGGCCTATGGATAATGGTTCCGTAATTCGAATTTTAGATGATTGTTCTAGTTATGTGATTATTGCTGATAATCCCGTAAAACCCACTTCAGAACTTCCTTCACATCTTTCTATGCAGAATATGTTTATTGAAAAAGGTAATGGATATAAGGCTTCTGTACATACTCACCCTATTGAATTGATCGCGATGACGCATTCAAATAAGTTTTTGGAAAAGGACGCTATGACCAATTTATTGTGGAGTATGATTCCTGAAACAAAAGCATTTTGTCCTCGAGGTGTTGGTATTATTCCTTACCAATTGCCAAGTTCTTTAGATTTAGCAAAAGCAACATTAAAAGAGTTGGATGAATATGATGTTGTAATGTGGGAAAAACATGGTGTTGTTGCTGTTGGAGAAGGTGTTATGGAAGCCTTTGATCAGGTTGATGTTTTAAGTAAATCAGCTCAAATTTATATCAATAGTAAAAATATGGGGTTTGAACCGGAAGGTATGAGTGATGCTCAAATGAAAGAGATGACACAAGCTTTTAATTTGCCTAAATAGTATTTTTATGTAAACATCTTAATATGAGCATGGAAATAAAATTTTCATTAGATTAATTTCTTTTGGTTTTAATTTGATTAAAAAATCTAAAAGTGTTTTATAATATTGCTTTTAGATTTTTTTTTAGTCCTTTAATATCATTTTTTCTGATAACAACTGGATTAACATTTAAGTATTCTTCTAAAACAATCATGTTGAATATTTTTCTAAGAACTCATTCCTGCTGTTTTTTCTGTTGCATCAATACAATAAATTGTACTATCTGTTTTTTTAGGATGGTGTGAAATTCCATTACCGTCATAGATTAATATCCCACCTTAATTTGCATACAGCGCAAACTTATCCATTGATTGATCGTTAATAATGATTATCGTGTCATATTGATGCAGGATAGGAGAGCTAATTTTGTTATCACTTGTTTTTGCAGTACCAATGGCAGTTAAATCATCATCCCAAACGGTATAGGAGGATAATCCCAAACAGTATAGGAGGGTAATCCCAAACGGTATAGGAGGATAATCCCAAACGGTGTGGGAGGATAATCCCAAACAGTATAGGAGGATAATCCCAAACGGTATGGGAGAGTAATCCTCAATAAATAATAATGTAAATAAGAGATCATATAAAGTAATGTTCTCTATTAACTAACTCAACGATTAGACGTTTTTCTTAATTGCTTTTTTTTATTCAAGGAATCCTTACTTGTTGGATATACCATTATTAATAAATATTGTGTATACTGAATTACTTTCTAAAAATATGATAACTATGCTTAACACCTGGAATATAATTAATCACGAATTGCCGAAAAGAAGTTCCTGCAGAGATAGATTGTGATTAAATCTATTCGTTGCCACCAAGCAAAAATACACCTTGAAATTATAATATGACGACATATTAAAATAAGAGAGTTTAAATAATTCCGAACCTAATCAGGTCGTTGAAATTTTAGGATTTATAATTGAGACTTCAAGAAAGCATAGGAAAAATGAAGGTTAATAGGTCTTCTCTTTTCAGGGACACAAGATTCTGATGGTTTTGATTATTTAATTAATGCCTTTAAATAAATCAAAAATAAGCTTACAAAAAACTAATATTCTTACTATATTTGTAATGAGAATATTCTCTTAATGAAGTAGTTTTAAAAGATTCTAATGACAATTTATTTCTAATAATTAGCTGAATATTAACAGAATCATCAATTTGTTAAATCATATATAAAGAGTAAGTTATTATGCCAAGATTTGATAGAACAGGACCAGAAGGCAAAGGAGTTCAAACTGGTCGTAGAATGGGAAAATGTAATTCGGAAAATAGTTCTTCTGAAGATACATTAATTGGACGAGGACGAGGACGAGGAAGAAATAAAGGTAATGCCAATAGTAAACAAGGTCGTGGTTTTGGAAATGGTAGGGGAATGGGGCGAAGTTAGATCTAGATATGCTTATAATGAAATAACTTCTATAAAAGAATGATAACAATCCCACTGTAAGGAAAAAAAAGAGGCTTTCTCAACTGAGATGGCCTCTCTTTTTTTTGTTTAATTTTGTAAGTTTATATCTTAAAGTAGACATAAAATTCATGATTTAATTACTTAATCAATCTTTTCAAAGTCAATTTTCAATGCCTACTTCCAATTAGAAAGTGGGCTGTCTGAAAACTTGAGTTGTCAGACAGATTCATAAAATAGTATTGATTAAAAACTAATTGATTTTTCTTTTAAGTATAAGAGAATTTCCTCAATAGTAATTAATGGGATATCATGCTTTTCAGATATTAATTTAATATCATCATAGCGAGCCATCGTACCATCTTCATTCATAACTTCAATAAGTGCACCTGCAGGTTTTAAGCCCGCTAATACAGGTAATAAAATAGCCGCTTCAGTATGTCCGTTGCGTTCAGTAAGTCCACCTTTATGAGCAACTAAAGGAAAAATATGTCCTGGTCTGCCAAGATGTTCTGGTTTTGTACTAGGATCTATTAAAGCTTGTATTGTTTTTGCACGATCGGAAGCTGAAATTCCTGTAGAAACATCCTCACCTAACAGATCTACAGATACCGTGAATTGTGTTTCATTGGTTGATGTATTATTTGCAACCATTAAATCTAATTTTAGCTCTTTACATCGTTCAGCAGTTAAGCTAACGCAAAGAAGACCACGCCCTTCTGTAACAAAAAAGTTAACCATCTCAGGAGTCATCAATTCTGCAGCGGCAATAAAATCACCTTCATTTTCTCTGTTATCGTCATCAGTTACAACAACAATTCCTCCTTCTTTTATTCTTTGGACCGCTTTTTCAACTTTGATGCAGGTTTTCTCAATACTTTCCATTTGCTTTTTGTAAAATATAATGAGGCACAAAAATAATAAATTCTATAAGAACCTATAATAATAAGGTTTATCAGGTGATTAATGAATACAATGAACAGTCAGAAAACGTACCTGGATAGAGAAGAATGGAAAAATAGTTTAAAGCAGCAACCCCAATGCCTTATTTTTTAGAATCCTTAAAACACGTATTGGCAAATATGGTCCAATATATTTAACAAGTAGTTCTGAGTTTTATTATTGTGTTTGTACGCAGAACTGTTTATGTGATTTATTATTTGTCATTAACAATTAAATTAATCATTCGATCGCTAATTTTCTTGTAAAAAAGAGTTTTATCAATTGGTTTTGGAATAAACGCAGCAGCTCCATTTGAAAAGCATGAATGAATTGTTTTATTTGAGTTATCATCTGATAATATGAATGTTGGTATATCAAGCCATTCTTCTTGTATATCATTAAGCGTATCAATTCCATTTTTATTAGGCATGTACAAATCTAATAACACAAGATCAGGTTTTTCTTTAATTATCATATTCCATCCTTCAATTCCATCTTCAGCTTCCAATATTTGAAAGTTAAATTTAGATAAAAGTTTCTTTATTATAATTCTTGACTCAATGGCATGATCAACTACTAAAATTTTTTTCATCCAGGTTTATTTATAATTGTAATACAAGATATTGTACTGGGTAACCTATATTTGGTATCTGTCTTTTTGATGGAGTACCTTCTTTTTTATGATAAAGAGAGGTTTTGTATACTTAAAACTACATTTATTGGTGTATCTCTTATCAATGTTATGCAAATATTATTTTTGAAAATACGTCAGAACCCCACATAAAAAAGATTAATTATGAATGTAATTACATGATTCGCGATAATAAATACAGCAATATGAAAGTTCATATGTTTAATTTTGCTGTAAATAATATCTTTCGCATAGCCAATGATAATAGCTTTGTTGAAGATGTATGTTCTACAGAATATACTAATCATTAAATAAAATATAGTAGTAATGACAAACTTTAGATATAGAATTATCTTACTAACCATGCTTTTTGCAAGCATTAATATAGTAGCACAGCATCATCAACTTTCAGCAAAGGAAAAATTAAAATTTTATCCAAGCAAAGATGTTGTGTCAAGGTATCATAACGATTGGACCATAAAACATTATAAGGCATGTATTAATATGTTTAAGGATGCACCATTAGAATTTAATGGTATTGTTTTTATTGGAAATAGTATTACGGAAAAAGGACGTGATTGGACAAAAAAAACAGGAATTCCTAATATATATAATAGAGGAATAGCAGGAGATGTTACAGATGGTGTTTTAAAAAGACTGGATGAAATTGTGTATTTTAAACCTAAAGCAGTATTTATTTTGATTGGTATAAACGATCTTTTTAATAAACATTATAAAGAAGGAGATGGTAGATTTAAATATGATAAGATTGTTCCTTCTGCCAATTATGTGGGTAAAAATATTCTTAAAATAGCTAAGTATATAAAGCATAAATCGCCTAAAACAAAAGTTTATGTAAGAACCGTTTTACCTACTAATAAAGATTATATTAATACAGATGTTGTATTGGTTAATCATGTTATTAAAGTAAATGAAGTTAAAGGTTTTTATACAGTAGTTGATTTGTATAAACAATTTGCAGACCCTAATGGAAGGATGATTAAAGAACTTACAGTTGATGGAGTCCATTTAAGTGAAAAGGGATATGAAAAGTGGGTTGATTTTGAAAAATCAATAATCGAAAATTTGGAGTAGGAGAATAAATTTTAATCAAGAGAGGAAGATATATAGCTATGATTTTCTTAAAAAGGAAAAAATTGAGATAAAAATGAATCGTAAGTAGGATAAATAAGTCTTTTGAGCTAGTGATAATTAAACCCACAATATGCATTTAACCAACTATTACACATTGAAACTACTTCAAAACAAGTCGTTTCACTCCCTTACTTCAATTCACCATAGCGGTGCTATGCATCATTTCAGTAAGTGTTTGTTTTATTGCATTTTCAATGCTCATTACGATGTTTAAATACATAATCCGGGTTAAAAGTATGTATACTGTATGTTTTTTATGTACTTAAATTTAAATCTAATATAATGTCATTTTCATTCTTTATTATCGCATTCTTTTAGCTATCAAATTAACTTTTGTTTATTATAATTTACATCATTATGAGAAATACTAGTAAAATAGGGGTTTTTAGGGAGGGTGAGATAATTAAGTGTGAAAAAATACAAAAAAAAGTATATTTATATTTGGTGTTTAAACGATTAAACATTAAGTTTGTGTTAAATATTTAAAATTGGATTGAAGTCGAGTTTTGACAGACTAATTTATTATTCATGAAAAAGAAAACTTCATTAAAAGATATAGCTAGTAAAGTAGGAGTTTCTACTGCATTAGTTTCATATGTTTTAAATGGCAAAATGAAGGGTCGTATTAGTGAGGATGTTACAAATCGTATTAAGGAGGTAGCAAAAGAACTTAATTATCATCCCAATCAAATTGCCAGGAGTTTAAAAACCAATAAAACTAATTCAATTGGTTTATTATTGGCTGATATTTCAAACCCCTTTTCTTCACAAATTGCGCGCATAATTGAAAATGAAGCAGACAAATTGGGGTACGCAGTAATTATTGGTAGTTCAGATGAGAGTGTTGAAAAATCAGAGAAAATAATTGATGTTTTTCTTAATAGACAAGTAGATGGATTTATTTTATCACTTCCTGAAAAGTCGGAACAAATTGTAGAGGATTTAGAGTCGAAAGATGTACCATTTGTATTGTTAGATAGGTATTTCCCTTCAATTGCTTCAAATTCAGTTGCAATAGATAATTATTCAGCCTCAGAAAGTGTAGTAAAGCATCTGTTAACTAATAATTATAAAAATGTTGGTATAATAAGTTATGATACAGAATTAGTTCACCTTAATGAAAGATTAAGGGGTGCTAAGGAACAGAATGGTATTAAGTCTTATGTTGGAAAAGTTCGTTTAGGTCACATTCAGGAAGATGTAGAATCAGCTATTGAATTGTTTTTAAATTCAGATCCTTCAATGGATGCTATTTTCTTCACATCAAATATTTTAACAATATCAGGACTTAAAGTTTTGAATAAGAAAAAAATAATGATTCCAGCGGATATGGGAGTTATTGCCTTTGATAAAACAGATGCGTTTGATTTATTCTACACTTCAATTTCATATGTTAATCAACCTCTTGCTAAGTTAGGGAAGGAAGCAGTAAGATTAATGCATCAGGCTATAAATGATAATACTAAGAGAGAACAGATTTTTCTGTTAGCTGAACTCATCGTTCGAGATTCAACTTCTCGAAAATAATATTTTTTTAGAGAAAAGTTTAAACGTTTAAACAGACATTGGAATAGTATTGTTGTAAAGTTTCTAATTCAACTAACAAAGGATATAGAACAATTTTTTTTAGTCTTTTGTTTAAACGATTAAACACTATTCAACTTAAATGAATTAACAAAATGACGCTTGCAAAATCAAAAAATCAATCGGTAATATGTTACGGTGAAGTTCTTTGGGACATTTTTCCAAATCAAACAAAACCAGGTGGAGCTCCAATGAATGTTGCTTATCATTTAAATAAATTTGGTGTTAATAGTAAAATGATTAGTAGAGTAGGTACAGATAAGTATGGAAAAGGTCTTTTGCAAATACTTAAAAGTTGGGGAATTTCTACTCAAAATTGTCAAATTGATGATGTGAATAAAACGGGTATTGTTGATGCAATTGCTAATCCAGATCATGAAATGAGTTACATCATTAGGGAAAATGCAGCATGGGATAATATTGAATTTAGCGAACAACATATCAACGAAGTAAAAAATGCTGATGCATTTGTTTTTGGAACTCTTATAACAAGGAATGAAACTTCGAAACAAACGCTCTATAAACTATTGGATTACGCCAATTACAAAGTTTTTGATATTAATCTACGCCCTCCTTTTTATGATAAAGAAACGATAGAATATTTATTAAATCAATGTAACCTTTTAAAACTGAATGAGTCAGAACTTCAATTACTTAGTTCTTGGTATTCAAGCGAAAATATTGAAGAACGTAGTAGTGTTCGTTTTCTTCAGATTACTTACAATATTGATGAGGTTATTGTTACAAAGGGCTGTAAAGGAGCTACTTATTACAATTTAGAAAGTGAATGTTTTGTTCCAGCCAATAAGGTTCAAGTAAAAGATACTGTTGGAAGTGGTGATTCTTTTTTGGCTGCTTTTCTTGCCAAGAAAATTCAGCAAGAATCTACTGAAACCGGAATGTATTATGCTACTGCGTTAGGAGCCTTTGTTACCTCTCAGGAAGGAGCCTGCCCTGAATATGAAATTGAATCTCTAGATCAATTAGTAGTAAGATAAACATTAAAATCATCTTGAAATTTAAAAATATCAGCTATGAATTCTACAAACTACAACACACAAAGTATTTCCAGAAAAAATCTTCTTCCCTTTATATTAGTTACATTGTTATTTGGACTTTGGGGATTTGCTAATGCTGTAACAGATCCAATGGTTCAGGCTTTTAAAAAAGTTTTGGAATTATCTAATTCTCAAGCAGCCTGGGTTCAAATGGCATTTTATGGTGGTTATTTTTGTATGGCCTTGCCAGCTTCACTTTTTATGAAAAAGTACTCGTACAAAATTGGTATTTTAATAGGTTTAGGACTTTACTCAATCGGAGCTTTACTCTTTTATCCTGCAGCTATTACAGAGCAGTTTTGGTTCTTTTGTTTAGGGTTATATGTACTAACTTTTGGTTTGGCATTTCTTGAAACAGCAGCTAATCCTTACGTGTTATCATTGGGTAGTAAAGAAACTGCAACACGACGATTAAATTTAGCACAAGCTTTTAATCCTGTAGGATTATTGGGAGGATTGTTAATAGCACAGCAATTTGTACTAAAAAATTTAAAATCAGATGATATTCAGAATTTTGCAAGTTTAGATGAAGCTTCAAAAGTTTTGATTAAAACAACTGATTTAATGACAATAAGAAATCCATATGTGATCTTAGGATTAGTTATTCTTGGAATTTTTGTACTGTTTCTAGTCAACAAAATTCCGGAAGCAAAAAGCAAAGATAAATCTACTTCTGAAAATACTATGGTTGCTATAAAAACTTTATTAAAAAATAAAAAATATACATCAGGAGTGATAGCTCAAACTTTATATATTGGTGCGCAAATTATGTGTTGGACCTATATTTATCATTATGCCGAAGCTGGTAATATAGATAATGTTACTGCAGGTTACTATCAATTTGCTGCTTTTATCCTATTTACGTTAGGTCGTGGTGTGGGTACTTATTTATTAAAGTATGTGAGTGAGGGTAAGTTACTTGGGATATATGGTATGCTAGCTGCAGCATGTGTTATAGGAGCCGTATTTTTAAATAATGCTATTGGACTTAATTGTATTGTTCTAGCCTCATTTTTTATGTCTATTATGTATCCAACAATCTTTGGTACAGCACTTAGTGGGTTGTCAGAAGAAGAATCAAAGATAGGTTCTGCTGGTTTAGTAATGGGGATTGTAGGTGGGGCGTTAATGCCAAAGATGCAAGGCTCTATAATTGATATCGCCGGTAGTGGTGTTTCAGATATTCAGGTTATGGGCATTTCAGAAGTGAATCTATCATTTTTATTACCACTAATCTGCTTTGCCTTTGTTAGTTGGTATGGTTACTCTGTATCTTCAAAAAAGTCTCCGGTTAAATCTTTTTTGAAATCTAAAACACAAAAGAAATTTAGTTATAATTATGAAGTTTAAAACTTCGGAACAGGAATTAAACTAGCCCTATAACCCTTTGATAATAAATGTTAGACTATTATATGTCGAACATGACCATTTAATTCAAAAATAAATTTATTCATATGAAATGCGCCATGTGGATTGTGATTTCTATCACGAGCATCCTTTCTCATGCCCTGAAACAATCAAATTTGGTGAGTTCCATGTGACAATTAAAATAAAATATAAGCAGATGAAATCTACAATATATTATATTATGGTATGTGCTTTTTTGTTTATTGGTTCAACACTAAACGCACAGGTTGTTATTACAAATACTAATTTTTCGATGGGAACTACGGGAAGAATTGGTATAGGAACATCTCCGAATGGAGAAGGAATGCAATGGAAACCTCTGAATCTATCGGGACAGGGATCTCTTGCTGGAAGAATGGAGCAATATGATTATATGGATTTGTTACCTGCTATTCATTTTACTCCACTGAGTGAACGAAAAGATACAACAAGTGTAACATTACAAGTGCGACTTGGAATGTATTCGCAAAATGGTCAATTCATGGGGAATGTAAGCTCTCGTTCCCCCCAAGGATTAACTTTTATTTTGCCAGAAACTTATGTTGAAGCCAAAAATATAATGGGTAGCGATTGGTCTGCATGGGTTGGTGTTAGATTTAGAAGATACGATGATATACATATTTGCGATTACTTTTATTTTGATGATCATTCAGCACAAGGTGCCGGATTTAGTTATAAAAACACTGAATTGGCTATTTATATGCCGTCTTCCTCTGATTCATCAGGAGTTTATCCATATAATTATGAAATAACAGTAAAAGGTGCAACCAACCCGGCCATTCGTCAAAGAATGGTATTTGTAGGTGAACATACAATGAATTTTAAAGGTGGAAATTCACTTAAGTTGTTAGGTGAATACCATTATGTAGCAGACAATTCTGAAAGTGTTGATCATGTTTATCCAGCTGATAGAGGATGGGTTTTGGGAGCAAAATTAAATTCAACTTTAAACACTAAAATAGGGGGGTCTTTCAATCAGTTTGCAATTAGGTATGGTAGAGGTATTGCCAATGGGGGTGATAATGGTAACACATGGACTTGGGCTACTTATGGGGCTCCAAATAAAAATGGTAAGTACACCAACGCTTATTCCATAACAATGGTAGAACACTTTTTGTTGAATTTACATAAAAACTTTAGTGTAAATGGGTATGGCATTTATACCAATAGTAAAGGAGGTTCGTCAAGTAATCATAAAGCTGAATTTTTCGACAAAAGTACTATCTATAACCGAAAAACAGATTTTGTTGTGGGAGCTCGTTCATTGTATTATGTGAAAAACTGGTTGCATTTAATCAATGAAGTACATTATGCTACCAGAAAGGATGGTAATAATCCAACAGCTTCTATGTGGAAATTTTCATTTGCACCAACGATTGTTCCATTAGGCAAAAAAAATGCATGGTGCCGACCACATATTCGTCTTGTTATGTCAGCCGCAAAATATAACGATTATGCTAAGGATAATCAGTATTCACCATATCTTCAGTTAAATAATAAAAGCTGGGGAACTTATATCGGAATAAAAACAGAAATGTGGCTATTCTAAAAATATTATTCTAAAACTTATAATTATGCCAACATTTGGAACTTCATATTTATCATTTATTCCTTGCTGGACTGCAGAAGGAGGAAAATATGCAATAGAAAAAACTGCAGAGTACGGATTTGACCTGTTAGAAATAAGTTTGCCAACATCTTTAGAGTTTGATGTCAGGACTGTTAAAAAGCATTTGATGGAGAATAATATAGAAGCCAGATGTAGCTTGAACTTACCCAAAGAGTGTCATATGCCTCTGCATCCTGAAAAAGCTTTAAAACTGATACAATCTGCAATTCAGATTGTATCAGATATGGGAGGAGATTTTTTAGGGGGCGTATTACATTCTTCCATAGGTAGTTTTACCGGTCAACCTTGCACAGCGAATGAGCGTGAAACTGTTAATCAAGTGTTTTATGAATTGGCTAAATATGCTAAGGAATACGACGTTACTATAGCCCCTGAACCTATAAATCGTTATGAAAGCTATGTGTTTACCGCTGCAGATGAGGTTTTGGATATGATTGAAGAGATTAATATGCCTAACTTAGGCTTACATCTTGATACATTTCATATGAATATTGAAGAAACAAACCTATATGATCCAATTGTCAGGGCGGGTAAAAAACTAAAACATACTCATATAACGGAGAGTAATCGAGGAATGACGGGTGAAGGAAATGTAAACTGGGATTTATTTTTTAAGGCTCTATCAGAAATTAATTATCAAGGACCACTTGTTCTTGAAAATTTTTCGTCAGAGATTAAGGAGTTAGTTGGGCCAACATCTTTATGGAGACCTTCAAAATATAATTCAGAAGATTTAGCAAAGGGTAGTCTTTTATTTATGAAGAAAATGGTAGATAAATGGTATAGTAATTAATAGATAAAATCAACCAAGAATAATTATAATAAATTACAAATTGTCAATGGAGGAGGTAAGTATTTACCTCCTCTAATTGTTTAATACTTATTATGTATTTTGTTTTCAAATAGTTTGTGTATATTCACGTTACTCATTTTTACTAATAGAGTAATATTTTTAAAATATTGGGGTAGCAACACAATTTTTAAAATTAACTATTAAATCAAAGTATGTTTTCAAAATGTAAATCACTTACAGTGTCTTGCATATTGGGTTTTATTTCAATATGTGGTAATTTTTGTTTTGCTCAGGAAAAGCAAATTGACTTTAGTTATTTAGATTATCATTTACCATTTGAAGAAAGGGTTGATATTTTAATGAATCAAATGACTTTAAAGGAAAAAATTAGTCAAATGACCAATGAATCAAAAGCAATACCAAGATTGCAAATTCCTGAATATAATTGGTGGAATGAATGTTTGCACGGAGTTGCTCGAGCGGGTTTTGCTACAGTTTTTCCGCAATCCATATCTGTCGCTGCTTCATTTAACAAAGCGTTAATGAAAGAGATTGGAACTGTTATTTCTGATGAGGCACGAGCAAAGCATCACGAATTTTTACGTCAGAATAAAAGAACGATATATACAGGCCTTGACTTTTGGTCTCCTAATATTAATATTTTCAGAGATCCAAGATGGGGAAGAGGTCATGAAACTTATGGTGAAGATCCTTATTTAACAGGAGAGTTGGCAACTCAATTTATTTTAGGTTTACAGGGTGATGATCCTAAATATTTTAAAACAATAGCTACCTCCAAGCATTTTGCAGTTCATTCCGGACCAGAAAAGTTAAGGCATTCGTTTGATGTAGATGTAAGCGACATAGATTTATACGAGACCTATTTACCTGCATTTTATAAAACGATTAAAGATGCTAAAGTATACTCTGTTATGGGTGCATATAATCGTTTTAGAGGGAAATCATGTAGTGGACATGATTTTTTATTAAATCAGGTTTTAAGAGATGCTTGGGGATTTGATGGTTATGTGGTTTCTGATTGTGGTGCAATAGGTGATATAGAAACCGGACACCATATTGCTAATAGTAGGCCTGAAGCTGCAGCAATAGGTGTTAAGGGAGGATGTGATTTAAATTGTGGAAGTTATTATAAAAGTCTTGGCAAGGCAGTAGAAGAAGGTTTCATTACAGAGGATCAGATAGATGTTTCTTTGCGTAGGATATTGCTTGCTCGTTTTAAAATGGGGATGTTTGATCCTGATGAGGAAGTTCCTTTCTCGAAAATTCCCATAGGTGTGGTTTGTTCTGATGCCAATACTACTTTGGCAAGAAAAGCAGCTCAGGAAAGTATCGTACTATTAAAGAATAGTAATAATATTCTTCCTCTTTCTAAAAATGAAATAAATAAAATTGCAGTTATAGGGCCAAATGCTGATAATTGGGAATCTTTGGTAGGTAATTATCATGGAACACCTAAAAATCCAGTCACCTTTTTGCAAGGAATTAAAAATAAAGTGGAACCTATCATTGAGGTGCTTTATGCAGAAGGTTCTCACCTGAATAACGAAAAATTAAATCTTAAACCCATTCCTTCTGTATATCTGCAAACAGAAGATGGAAAACAAGGTTTACGAGGTTCTTATTTTAATAATATAAAGTGTTCAGGTGTTCCAGCATTTACTAGAGTGGATGATAATATAGATTTTTCGTGGCAATATACTCCTGTATCTAAGGAATTAATAGATACTTTTTCTGTAAGATGGACTGGTTACCTAGTACCACCTGAAGATGGCACCTATGAGCTCGGTATAATGGCAAAAAGAGGGATGTCAGTCAAAATAGAAGGAAAATTAATTTCAAATGGTAAAGGTTCTGTTCATCATAATATCTATGCTACTGAACGATTAAAGTTAAGAGGCAAGACGAAATATGCAGTTGAGATTGAATTTTATTCAGATGAAACCAATGCCCAGGCAAGTTTTTTATGGGCTCGATCAGATAAGAACTTGATAGATGAAGCTATAAGAGTAACAAACGAAGCGGATGTTGCTGTAGTTGTTGTTGGTTTATCACAACGTTTGGAAGGTGAAGGAGGAGACCGTACTGATATTTCTTTACCCGAGGAGCAAGAAGAACTAATAAAAGCTGTAAAAGCAACAGGCAAACCTGTGGTATTAGTAATAAATGCAGGTAGTGCCTTAGCTATAAATTGGGAGAAAGAGAATATTGATGCAATCCTAAATGTGGGTTATCCCGGAGAAGAAGGAGGAAATGCTTTAGCTGATGTTCTATGGGGAGATTATAATCCGGCAGGTCGTTTACCAATAACTTATTATCAATCATTAAGTGAATTGCCTGATTTTAAAAATTATAATATGAAAGGGAGAACCTACAGGTTTTATAGTGGTGAACCTTTGTATCCATTTGGTTATGGATTAAGTTATACAACGTTTGCTTATTCAAATTTAAATCTACCCTCAACAATAAAAGCCGGTGATAGTATTATGGTTTCAGTTATGGTCACAAATACTGGTCAAGTAGCAGGTGATGAAGTTGTTCAATTGTATTTGTCAGATAAAAAAGGATCTACTCCAAGACCAGTAAGGCAGTTAGAAGGATTTAAACGTATACACCTAAAAGCTGGAGAAAGTAAAATGGTAGAATTTAATCTAAAACCACGCCAATTATCAATGATAAATAAGAAATCACAGAGAGTTATAGAAGCTGGAATATTTGATGTTTTTGTAGGAGGAGAACAACCCGGTTTTACAGGAGATAATGATGCATCATCAACAGATGTAATTAATGGTAGTTTTAAAGTTGTTGGTAGAGAGACTCTTAAGATAAAGTAGGAATTAGTAAAGAGATAGTAGAATAAAGCGAAATTATTCCCTGCGCTTTATTCTATTATAATTCCCTTTGTAAAGCAATGTCATTAAGTAACACTGATGGGTGATGTTGACGAGGTTTGCCTACAGAAATTTTTTTAAATTCAATTACAGATTGAGAACAGAAGTGCAGACATGCAAAGCAATAGTGGCAGTTATCAAGCCATTGAACTTGTTTGCCATGTAGTCTGATATTTTGGAAAGGGCATACCTGCATGCAATATCCATATCTAATACAGCCTTCTCCAACCGTGAAGTAATTTTTATTTCCTTTTGCTTCTTTTAATACCAACAGTTTAATATTTCCAAGAATAGAAAATTCTTTGTCAATTTCATTTTTAAGATGAAGTATGCTATCGCTTATCTGAATAACTTTTTCATTAGCCTCACTATAAATCTCATCTGCTTGTTTTTCTTTTAAAGTTATGATATACGGAAAATGAGCAGATACCATTGGAATAAAATAAGCTGCATTCAGTTTCACTATTTTTTTGTTTAAGTATTTTTCAACTTGCGATAGTGTATTACCCAATTTAGGATTAGCACCAGTAACAATTACAAATACATATGTGACTTTATGAAATTCTAGTTCTTTAAAGAACTTTTTGACAATACGTAGTATAGTCAAAAAATGAATAGGGAAAATAATACCAACCCTGTGAGATGTAATTTGTATCGGCTTTTGTTTTAAGCATCCAATAATAGGATGTAAATCACTCCCCTTAATTAGATTTTGTAAGGATCTCGCTACGCTTTAAACTGTTTCCGGTTCCTGAAAAATAAAATAAATCCGTTTCCATATCAAAAGTATGTTGGAGTGCAAATATACTCGATTAGATTATAAGATAGAATCTAATACTTGGTCTCAGTTTTAGAAAATTTATAGCATATGTAGTAAAGTATGTTGTTCATCTAATTAATTGCTCAATTTAATTTGGCTTATAAAGTTTACATAAGGAAATATAAGTATATACAACATTTTATTCTTTTGTAAATTTCAATTTCTAATAAATTAACTTGTGAGGTAAAATATAAATATAAATTAACATTTATAAAACGCAATATATTAGATAACTAAGATGTTGGGTTGTGGAAATGTAGTGGTGTAATTGATTTTGTTGTGATTTAATGAAGGATAGTTTTTTGGATTCAAGACCTCAATATGGTGATATTTGATGCCGTATTAGTAACTAAAAATAAATGGAATGAAAATTAAAATCTTAAGCTTATTATTAGTGTTGTTTTCAGTTTCAGTTTTTGCTCAAGAGAAGTTTACAGTCTCTGGAAGCGTAACAGATAAATCTGGAGAACCTATAATTGGAGCATCAGTTTTAGAAAAAGGGACTTTGAATGGAACGATAACAGATGTAAATGGTAAATATACAGTAAATGTTCCATCAAATGGGGTATATTGGTTTTTAGTTTTATAGGAATGCAAACTCAAAACATTTCAGTAAATAATACCCAAGTAATAAATGTATCAATGTTAATTACTTTCAATACAATAAATATCTGTAATTTGTTAGTATATTATTTTGTTTAAACACAATTTAGAAAATAAATCAACAAAAGTACGATTTCAATTTTGGTTGTTTGAAAGCGTATAAACAAAAAAAGCCTGCAAATTTTCGAATTTGCAAGCTTTTGATATTTCTTTTTGTGATCCAGACAGGATTCGAACCTGTGACCCACAGCTTAGAAGGCTGTTGCTCTATCCAACTGAGCTACTGGACCAACTTTTAGTTTATTTTCTTTAAAGCCATGCAAATATCGCAAAAATATTTGTTTCTGCAATAGCCAAGGCTTTGAAGGTATTTATTTGTTCCACTGTAGATCAAAAATGTGAATATCACAACAAGTATTAATAGCTTTAAACAGAAGGAAGAAATAAATGCTTTTAAACTCACAATCAATGGAAAACAAATAAAGTTTAATAGTAGAATACCTGTATCCTTAATTGAATGGTTAGTACCAATAAGCGATAAAAAAATATTAAGAAATTAATCTCAAATTAGAATATTTAAAAACGGTAATAAAAAATGAATCAAAGAAAGTTGAATTTTCTACAAATGAGGCAAAGGAGATATGTATGCTGATTTCTTTTCTATACAAATAAATAATTTCTGTTTTTAATTTTACATAAGTATAAATTGAAACAGATTTTTAAAAGATGAATACCTTGATCTAAAGAAAAAAATAATACTTAGTGTAAATTAAATATATTGCAATTTGAAATTATTTTTAAGCGAATTTTTTCAAGTTGGATACGATATAATAAAGGAATGATTAAGTGAAATATTTTTGATAATTTTGTAGTATAAATGAATAAAAAAGAAAAATAAATAAGACCACATTTCAGACCATACATAATAAAAAAAGCCTTACAATCGAATGATTGTAAGGCTTTTGTGATCCAGACAGGATTCGAACCTGTGACCCACAGCTTAGAAGGCTGTTGCTCTATCCAACTGAGCTACTGGACCAACTTTTAGTTCCTTTCTCTTAAGGCGATGCAAATATCGGAAAAATATTTGTTTCTGCAATAGTAAAGGTCAAAAAAATAAAGAAAATTTCAATCATTGATTTATATAAATTTATTGTTGGTTGATAGTCAGATCATACAGAATATTTATATAAATTAAGAAAGCGTATGATTTTTACCATACGCTTTTGTTAAATATAAAATGGAATAATTTATTCTACCTTGTTAATGATTTCCATACCTCTGTTAATCGCTTTTTCGTTCATCGGTATTAGATGATGATGTCTTTCAGGAAGTGATTTCTTAAGACCTTTGATTACATTTTCCATTTTAACAACAGGATTAACTTTTAAATAACCACCAAGAACGATCATATTAAAAGTCTTAGCAGATCGCATTCTTGCAGCTTCTTCTGTTGCATCAATACGATAAATGGTAACATCTTTTCTTTGGGGATGATGAGTAATTCCATTACCATCATAAATTAAAATTCCACCAGGTTTAACATGCGACTCAAATTTATCCATCGATTGCTGATTAAGAATAATCGCAGTGTCGTATTCGTGTAAAACGGGAGAGCTAATTTTATCGTCACTTAAAATAACAGTAACATTGGCTGTTCCTCCTCTCATTTCAGGACCATAAGAAGGCATCCATGACACTTCCAAATCTTGCATTACTCCTGAATATGCAAGTATTTTACCCATTGAAAGTACACCTTGTCCTCCGAATCCGGCTATAATAATTTCTTCTGTCATCTTGATTTATTTAACATTGAGTAAATATTATACCCAATAGGTAAGTTAACTTAAATGTCTTTTATATCGCCTAGTGGATAAAATGGAAACATATTTTCTTCCATCCATTCATTGGCCTTCACAGGAGACATTTTCCATCCAGAATTACATGTAGCAACAACTTCAACAAAAGAAGTTCCTCTTTTATTAATTTGATTTTCAAATGCCTTTTTAAGCATTTTTTTTGTTTTTCTAACTGCTGCTGGTGTGTGGCATGCCTGACGTGTTACAAAGGTTGTTCCAGGTAATTGAGCTACAATTTCTGTAATTTTAAGAGGATGGCCATCTTGTCCTGGTTCTCTACCAAAAGGGCAGGTTGAAGCTTTCATACCAGGAAGAGTGGTTGGTGCCATTTGACCTCCAGTCATTCCATAAATACCATTGTTGATAAAAATAACTACAATGTTTTCATCTCTGTTACAGGCATGAATTGTCTCTGCAGTTCCAATGGCAGCAAGGTCTCCATCTCCCTGATAAGTAAAAACTATTTTATCCGGCATCAATCTTTTGATTCCTGTAGCCAGGGCAGGAGCTCTACCGTGAGCCGCTTCTTGCCAGTCAATGTCAATGTAGTCGTATAAAAATACAGAACAACCCACAGGAGAAACTCCAATTGTCTTTTCCTGTAAACCCATTTCTTCAATAACTTCTGCAACCAGTTTGTGCACAACACCATGAGTACATCCTGGGCAATAATGCATTACGTTGTCGGTTAGAACAGAAGTTTTTTTGTATACTATATTTTCTTCTTTTATAATTTCTTTAATATCCATGGCTTATCCTTCTAAAAAATTACTTTTAAGTGCTTCAAACACTTCTGCAGGAGAAGGAATAATTCCTCCAAAACGTCCATAATGTTCAACAGGAGTAATACCATTTACTGCAAGTTTTACATCTTCAACCATTTGTCCAGCACTCATTTCTACACTTAAAATCCCTTTTGTTTGTTTAGCTAATTCATGAATAGCTTTATCTGGGAATGGAAATAATGTGATAGGTCGTAATAATCCTAATTTTATTCCCTGAGCTCTGGCTAACTCAACTGTTTTTTGGCAAATACGAGCACTTGAGCCATAAGCCACTAAAAGATATTCTGCGTCATCGCATTGTATTGACTCGTATCTAACTTCTTCTTCCTGCATTTTTTTGTACTTAGCCTGAAGTTTATGGTTAAAGTTCTCCATGTTTTCAGAAGAAAGTTCAACTGAAGTGATGATATTTCTATTACGATTTCTAGTTTTACCTGTAGTGGCCCAGTCACCATATTTTTCAATGATTTCTTCTTCTGTCATTCTTGGCTTTTGAGGTTTAAGCTCAACTTTCTCCATCATCTGTCCAATTACTCCATCTGATAAAATCATTGCAGGGTTTCTGTATTTAAAAGCCAGATCAAAAGCCAATTCAACAAAATCAGCCATTTCTTGTACTGAAGCAGGAGCAAGGGTAATTAATTTATAATCTCCATGACCTCCACCTTTTACAGCTTGGAAATAATCTGATTGTGCAGGCTGAATTGTTCCTAATCCCGGACCCCCTCTAACCACATTTACTACAACACAAGGAAGTTCTGCTCCAGCTATATAAGTTAATCCTTCTTGCATTAAACTAATTCCGGGGCTCGAGGAGCTGGTCATTACTCTTTTTCCACAACCAGCACCTCCATATACCATATTTATTGATGCAATTTCACTTTCTGCTTGAAGAACAACCATTCCTGTTGTCTTCCATGGTTGTTCAGCCATTAGGGTCTCCATTACTTCACTTTGTGGAGTAATGGGATAGCCGAAGTAGCCGTCAGTTCCGCATCGGATGGCAGCTTCAGCAATGGCTTCATTTCCTTTCATTAATTTTAGTTCTCTCATTTGTCTAAAATTTATTTTCTTATTTGCTACTTACCTAAGGTTAGTTAAGCAGAAACTCTTTACTCGATTTTTTGCTATGCCGTTACCGGTTTAGCACGATACACAGTAATACATGTGTCGGGACATACAACACCACAATTTGCACAGCCAATACAATTGTCAGGATTTTCCATATAAGCATAATGATAACCTTTATCATTTACTTCGGCTGCTAAGTTAATTACCTGGGCGGGACATGCTGATACACAAACACTACATCCTTTGCATTTTTCAATATCAACAACTATCGCTCCTTTAGCTTTTGCCATAATTTAAATTTTTAAATTTTAACCGCAATTTATACAATTAAGCTAGTTTTATTTATGATGAGGGTCATATTAATCATATGTTAAAAATCACACCCCATCGGAACATAAAACATCTTATTGTTTCGTGTTCGTAAAAATAGAATTTTAATAAGAACTACTACTTTTTTCTTTTCGACGGTAGTTAATGAAGACTTTGAGCAAACAATTTTAATCGCTCCTCAAGAATTGGGAATCGGCTTTGCTCGGTATGAGAAACACAAGCTCTTAACCCTTCTTTTTCACTGCCAGTATTTTTTAGTGCAATGGCACTGATTCCATAACACAATAGTTTTTCCAACAATTCACTACCTGTAAATCCTGGATATCCTATTGTAAAATAAAATCCATCAGCAATGGGGGTGTCAATATCTTTATCGTAAATGATGGAAAATCCATACTTTACGAATAATTTTTTCATTAACCTGGCCCTAATGCCATATTCTTTTACCTCTTTTACGATGTTGAATTTGCCGTCGCAGGCGGCTTTGTACATTGCTGCAATTGCATATTGAGCAGAATGACTTGCGCCCGCAGAAAGCGAATATAATAATCTTCCTACAATTACACGACCAAAATTACCTTTTCCAAACCTTATTTTTAATGATTCAAAATAAGAATCGAATAATTTATTCGATATGCACAGCGTTCCTAGGCGTTGTCCTGCATATGAAAATACCTTAGAACTAGATATTAACAGAGCAAAATTATCTGTGTATCTGGCCACAGTTGGTTGGTAAGGTGGTTCGTACGGTACTGATATGTCTGTTCTGAAATCCATTCCAAAGTAGGCCAAATCTTCAATAACTATTGTATTGTATTGGTTAGCAAGCTCCCCTATGATTTCCAATTCATCCTCATAGAAACAGATCCATGTTGGGTTGTTGGGATTTGAATATACAATTGCACAAATATTATCTTTGGCAAGATAACTTTCTAATTTGTCCCTTAATTTTTCTCCTCGAAAGTGAAATACATCAAATGTTTCATGCTTAATATCCAAAATTTCCAGTTGTATTTTTTGTACCGGGAATCCTGGATCAATAAATAATATGGTATCTCTTTTCTGCCATATTTTAGATATTCCCATAAAGAGCGCATAACTTCCTTGCATTGATCCAACAGTGGGAATACAACCTGCCGGATCCACATCTATATTCATAAAGGCTTTAACAAAACGACTTGCTTCTGATTTAAAAATAGGAACTCCTTCGAGCATAGGGTATTTTGAGGCTACCCCTTTTTTGAGTGCATCAATCTCTCCTTTAACTCCTATGGGACATGGAGGAAGACTAGGAACACCCATTTCCATCCGGATAAATTTTTCTCCTGTTCTATCTTCAATTTCATTTACGATAGTAACAACTTCTCTAATAGTTGAGTGACCCAGATCAGAAATGTTTTTATGTTCAAGCGTAGATTTTACGATTTCCGGGTCAATTATGGTTTTATGTTCGGTGTCCATCATGACTTTTGATTTTAAGGGTAAAAACAATTTTTCATTCTAGATGAACAATAAATAATGATAGGCTTAAAAATCAATCATTATATATTCAGGTAAAATTAGATTGTAACTTTAATCGTTATTAAAGTCTTGTATATGAAATATACATAATGTTTATAAAGGATTCTATATTATGAGTATAGAATCCTTATTTATATTTAATAACCATTTTTTTTCTGAAGTATATTAATCCATTGGGTTAATCGTTCTTCGGTTTTTTCACTTTCATAATCTTCATCAAGAGGTAACCCAACGAATTTACCATTTACAATTGCTTCGGACTCATTAAAATCATAGCGTTCTGTATCACAAAATCCAACAATGTTTGCCTTAAGTGGTTTTAGTTTTTCATATAACCATCCAATCGCATCCACAAAGTGTTCCGGATAATTAATATGATCACCTAATCCATATATAGCAACAGTTTTATTTTTCCATTCAATTTCTGGTAGATGAGTAAAAAATACATCCCAGTCAGTATCTGTATGTTCAGAATCCCAATTGGAAGTTCCTATAGTAGATATACCGAAAATTATTTTGTCGTATTGGTTTACAGTTTTTGCATCACAGTCCTTAACAAGAATAAGGTCAGCATTATTTTTACCGAAAATATTTGCAATTAATTCAGCAACTTTACCAACACTTCCTTTTTCAGGACCATAAAAAATACCAACTTTTCCCATATTGTAATTTGTTTATAAGTTTACTATCTATTCTATCAAATTTCTTTTTTATATATCACTAAAACAATAACATTTCTCATAGTAAAATATTATTTATTCCTGATTTATACATTCTATTTTTATAATTTAACCAGATTTTTGTAAAAAGGGAAGTGAGGAGATTAAAATGTGTGTACAAGTTTATTTTTTTTAGTTATTTTCGTGCCCATAATTCAATTGTAGAAAAATGAATGTTCAAGTCGAAGAGGTAGTAAATCAGGCGCAAAGAAAGAAGTTTGTTGAATTACCATATCAATTATATAAAAACAATAAATATTGGGTTCCACCTTTAAAGGCAGATGAGTTAAGTTCCATTACACCAGAGAAAAATCCATCTTTTGATTTTTGTGAAGCTAAGTTTTGGTTAGCATATAAAGATGGTAAAGTAGTAGGTAGAATTGGAGCTATTGTTAATGACCTTTGGATTGAAAAAATAGGTGAGAAAATAGGGCGTATAACAAGGGTTGAATTTATTGATGATGCTGAGGTTGTTAAAGCGCTTTTTGAAACTGCAGAAAGTTATTTGAAGTCGAAAGGCATGGTTGGAGTAATGGGGCCATTGGGTTTTTCTAACCTTGATCATTCCGGTGTACTTATTGAAGGTCATGATTATCTACCTTGTATGGCAAGTGATTATCATTTTGAGTATTATAAAACTCATTTTGAATCTTTGGGATATGAAAAAGAAATTGACTGGCTTGAATTTAGAATAACTTTTCCGGATGCATTACCTGAAAAAGCATTTAAAGTAGCTGATATGATTAAACGACGTTATGGTTTAACTGTAATGAACTTTAAAAGTACCAGTGAGTTGGAACCATATAGAGAAATGATTTTTAATGTTTTTAATGATGCTTTTGTTGGGTTATTCGGAACATTTAAATTACCAGATAGATTGGTGAATTTTTATATTGATAAATTTTTCCCATCAATAAATCCAAGATATGTAAAAATAGTTTTGGATAAAGAACAGCAGCTAGCTGGTTTTATTGTGGCTTTGCCTTCATTATCAAAAGCACTGCAAAAAGCTAAAGGGAAATTATTACCGTTTGGTTGGTGGCACTTGAAAAAGGCATTAGATAAACCAACAGAAATGGACTTGATGCTAACAGGTGTGCGACCTGAATTACAAAAATTAGGGTTAACATCACTTTTAATGAACGAATTGTGGAATACTGCTAACAGTGATGGTGTTAAATATGTTGAAACAACAGGAATGTTAGAAAATAATCATGTTGCCATTCAAATGTGGAAATCATTTGATCATATTCAACATAAAAGAAAACGTTGTTATAAAAAGACTTTTTAGTTACAACAATATTAATGATTAAGAAAGCTGGTTTATCCAGCTTTTTTTGTTTCCTGAGGTTTTGGTACATAAATGGTTTTATATCTAAATTAAAGTAATTTAGGTATTATTTATAAACCTATGGATCATCTTTATATAATAGGGGTATTGGGTTAATATTAATGCTTTTCAACTCAATATATTCGAATTTAGTTGATGTATATCTATTAGGATTTTCTTATCTTTCAACTGAATCGCATTTTATTCGTCTCAATTGTCGGATGAATATTTAGAAAGTAAAAAGAAAACCACTGTATTCAGACAGTCATTTAATTCATCGGACTTTAGTCTGATGCCGATTAAAACTGCGGAATTGATTTCGTAGTATTTTATTTGTTGATTCATACAAAGATAAAGTCTTATACTGCATACCCGAAAAATCATGAATAGAAAAAAAACTACTTTTATTATTGTTGCGCTTATAGTATTACTTGGCGGTTCTGCTGGTTTATCATATTTGTTTATATTACTAAAACCCGAGTCGCCCAAAAAACCACCGATTGAATTAAAGCGATATGTAAAAACAGAAGTAGTCAAGTACTCTACTATTGTATCTCCTTTGGCTGCTAAAGGAAGAGTTGTTTCAAGTCAAGAAGTCGCACTAATCTCTGAAGCAGCTGGAAAGATTCAGGCAGGAAGTGTTGCTATTAAAAAAGGAACTTCATTTAAAAAAGGACAGTTACTTGCTGTTATATACAAGGATGAGGTTGAATTGGCTTTAAAAGCTCGGAAAAGTGAATTTTTAAATACGATAGCAAATTTACTGCCTGATATCAATGTAGATTATCCGGATTATATATCTGATTTTAATGCATTTTTTAATAAAATAGATATTGATAAAGACTTACCCGATTTGCCACCTTATCAAAATGATCAGTTTAAAGTTTTTTTAGCTAGCCGTAATCTTTTAAGTGCATATTATGGTATTCTTCAGGATGAAAAGAAATTGAAACGTCATAGTTTGTATGCTCCATTTAATGGTGCTTTTACTAGTGTAAGTTATCAGGTAGGGTCATATGCTAATACTGGAGCTCAGGTTGCAAAAATGATTAGAACAGATCAATTGGAAATAGAAGTTCCTGTAAAAAATGTAAATAGCAAGTGGATTAAAATTGGCGATAAGGTTCAGGTGTTTTCAGAAAATGAAGCTTCTGATATTGAGGGAACGGTTGTTCGTAAAGCAAAATTTATTGATGTAAATACGCAGTCCCGAAGTATTTTTGTTCAGATTTCTGATTTTCATGAAGATGAGCTTGTTGTTGGTGGATATAAAAAAGTTGTTTTTTCAGGACAGGAAATGGAACAAGCAATGGAGATCCCTCGAAATGCCATATTTAATTTTAATGAGGTTTTTATTGTTAAAGATGGAATGCTCAAAAAATCAGAAGTAGAAGTTCTTAAGCTAAACGAAAATTCTTTGATATTTAAAGGAATTCCCGAGGGCTACAACGTAGTGGTTGAGCCTTTAATTAATGCTAAGGAAAATACTCCTGTAAATATTTTAGGTAGCGATGAGAATCAACCTGAAAATAAGAAAAAGGATAAGAATTTAAACAAACAATCAAAAACAAAATAAACTATGAGGAAGATTGTTGAGGTTTTTGTTAAGTTTCCCTTTTATGCAAATTTGATTTTACTCATTTTTATCATAATTGGAGGATTGAGTTTAGGTTCTATGAAGAAGTCGTTTTTTCCTGAGCGACAATCTCATATTTTACGTGTTAGGGTTTATTACCCCGGTGCATCTCCAGTAGAAATGGAGGAAGGAGTTACTTCAAGAATAGAGGAGGCTGTTAGAGCCATACCTGGTATTTATGAAATTAACTCAGTTTCTTCAGAAAATAGTTCCTCTGTTACTATTGAAATTGAACCCAAGTATGATATTGATGAAGCACTTATTGAGGTTAAAAATGCTGTTGATGGTATATCATCACTTCCGTCGGCTGCAGAACGTCCCATTGTATCCAAATCCAGGACCACATCACCTGCTGCAAACCTTTTAGTTACAGGTGATGTAGATTTACTTACACTTAAAAGTTATGCTCAGCAGGTTGAAGAGGATTTTTTGGCTTCGGGTTTAATGAGTCAGGTTTCTATTACAGGATATCCAGCATTGGAAATATCAGTAGAAGCCAGTGAGGTGGAAATGTTGCGTTATGGATTTACTTTTGATGATTTACAAAATGCCATTTCACAGAATAATCAGGATGTGTCTGGTGGACAAATTCGCTCCGACGACGAAGAATTATTAATTAGGTTAAGATCCAGAAGTGCAGATCCTGATAAAATTGCAAATATTATTCTAAGAGCAAATTCTGATGGAAGTGTAATTAGAATAAGAGATATCGCATCTGTAAAAATTAAATTTTCTGAAATTCCCAATAAAGCACTTGAGAATGGCAATCCGTTGATTCGGGTAAACGTTATGAAACTCATTACTGAGGATTTAGATGATATTGATAACTATATAAGAGATTATGTTGATGACTTTAATAAAAAAAATCATGGAGTTGAACTAATTTACTCCAGATCATTTTTAGAGTTATTACATTCCAGGTTGGATCTGTTGTATTACAATGGTGGTCAGGGTTTAATGTTGGTAATATTAATCTTGAGCTTAATGCTTAGTATGAGATTATCTCTTTGGGTGGCTTGGGGAATTCCTGCTTCTTTTTTAGGTATGTTTATTATCGTTAATGCAATGGGGGTTACTATAAATATGATTTCCTTGTTCGGGATGATTTTGGTAATCGGAATTCTAGTGGATGATGGTATAGTTATTGGCGAAAATATATTTCAGCATTTTGAAAAAGGTAAAAGCCCTAAAAGAGCTGCTGTAGATGGTGTTATGGAAGTTATCCCTGCTGTTGTAGCTTCGGTTTCAACAACTATTGTGGCCTTCTCTCCTTTAATTTTTATTACCGGAAGGATGGAGTTTATGTTTGAAATGGCCTTAATTGTAATTTTTAGTTTGTCAGTTTCTTTATTTGAGGCATTTTTAGTTTTACCTGCACATATTGGACATGAACGTGTTTTAAATAAGAAGGCACTTCATATTAAGCCAACAGGATTAAAAAAATATACCGAAGGTTTTTTTAAATGGCTGAGAGAATATGCATATGATAGGGTGCTCAAGTTAATTGTTGAGTGGCGTTATGTTGTTATAGGTATTCCTTTAGCAATGATGTTAATTACTTGGGGATTAATTAAAGGGCAACAAATTAAACTAACCTTTTTCCCACGGATGGAATTCGATTCCTTTAATATTAACATTGCGTTTACTCCTGGAGCTGGCGAAAAGCAAACAATGGATTACCTTGAACGATTTGATAGTGTTGTTTGGGTGGTAAACGATGAACTGATGGAGGAGTTTAATGATACAGTTCCAATAATAGAGAATAGTATTTTGTATTTAGGTTCTGCATTTGATGGTTCAGAGAGTGGTGCACACGCCGGTAATGTTTATGTATCTCCCCGAAATTCAGAGGAAACGGGAATTAGTACATATTATATAATTGAGAAAATAAGGGAAAAGATTGGTGATGTAAATGAAGCTAAAAAATTCACGATAGGTGCCCGGGGAAGGTTTGGAGACCCAATTTCTATAGGTTTACTTTCGAGAAATATTGAAGAACTGGATAAGGGGAAAGACTTTTTGATGGAAAAGCTGCATGAATACCCACAGTTAAAAGATATTGTAACAAATAATGCCCTAGGAAAACAAGAAGTTAGGCTCAAATTAAAACAACAAGCTTATATGATGGGGCTAAATGAAACATCAATTGCCCGACAGGTTCGTCAGGCATTTTATGGCGGACAGGCTCAACGTTTGCAAGTAGGAAGAGATGAGTTACGAATTTGGGTGCGTTACCCACCAGAAGGCAGAGAGCGAATAGGTCAGCTTGAGGATATGAAAATTATTACATCGCAGGGAGAATATCCTTTAACAGAATTGGTTGATTATGAGTTGAAACGCGGTCCTGTTAATATCAATAGATTTAATGGTAAGCGAGAGATTAGGGTGAATGCCGATTTAGAAGATCCAGATGCTTCTGTAACAGAGATTAATGAAGCAATATTTAGAGAGGTTATCCCTCAGTTGAAACTGAACTTTCCAGGAATATCAGTAGAGTCTCAAGGACAGCAAAAGGAAAGTAAACGAAATATGAAGGACCTGATGTTTTTGTTTCCTTTAGCCTTTTTAACGATAATATTTATCTTAATGATTAATTTTAAATCCTTTCAACAGCCTTTGATCATCATTTTAATGATTCCAATTTCTATTTTAGGAGCTATATGGGGACATGGAATTCATGGAAAACCCTTGTCTATTTTAAGCCTTTGGGGAATAGTGGCTTTAACAGGAGTTATCATAAATGATGCTGTAGTGTTTTTGGCTAAGTACAATAATCTTATTGAAGAGGGACTTAAAGTTAAAAATGCTATTATTGATGCTGGTAAAGCAAGGTTACGACCAATTATTCTAACTACGTTAACCACTTCGTTTGGATTATATCCACTTATTTTAGAAACCAGCTTTCAGGCTCAGTTTTTAATACCAATGGCCATCTCTTTAGTTTATGGTGTTGCTTTTGGTACCTTATTTATTCTTCTGTTTTTTCCAGCGTTAATTATGATACTGAATGATATGAGGTATTTTATTCGTAAAAGAATAAGGGGCGACAAAGTAGAAAGAGAGCATGTTGAAATTGCCTGGATAAATGCTCAGACTAAAATTGATAATGGAGATGACAAGTAATATGATTATTCATTTTCAAACATTCCTTTTTAAAGAATAGATTTATTAAAAGTAATGAATCTAAAAATGGCTTCAATTATATTGATAATTGAAGCTATTTTTCTTACTGGTCTGGATATGATTTTAATAAATAATTCGCTTTAACCCGGATTATGTATTAGAACTTTGTAATGAACATTGATAGTACCATAAAACAAGGCTTTACTGAAACGAGGCATAGCATCGTTCTGGTGAGTTGAAGTGAAGTAACGAAGTGTCTTGTTTTGAAGTAATTTCAATGTGTAATAGATGGTCTAATGCATATTGCGGGTTTAATTGTTAAGTGTTGTTAAAATAGCTATAAAGGATGCACTTTAATGTTTTTATGGCATATGATTTGATATAGTTTTACTCGAAGAGCAAAAGTGTTTTTTCATAAATTAGGTTAGGGTTTAAGTTTTATGGAGCGTTTTTTAACGCTCCATTTTACTAACATTTTTTAAGTTTTTATTTCGAACCTTTTTTATCTAAAAACGTTATAGTATTAAAATAGATTTGATTAGATTTTTTCATAGATTTAGAGTTTAGGGTTAATAAAAAAAGAGCTTTCTCAACGAGAAGCTCTTTTTTATTTTCTTATAAATAAATTCTTTATGCAATTGCTTTTACCTTACAGCTTTTCGTATACTACAGAATACATCATTGGTATTTTATTATCAATATCCTTTAATCTAAATTTATCCATATCAATTTCTGTCATATTCTGGAAACAATTGTATGCTGAATAATCATACTCTTTGAAATCTTTGAGGGTGAGTTTATTGGATTGCAGAGCAGTAAAAACTTCGCTTAAACTATGGTTCCATGATACAGACTTTTCTCTAATATCCGATTTTTCTTCTGTATCAGTATAAGTACCCTCTAATTCTTCAATTATTGGTTCGCCTCCAAAGTAGTTAAACTCAATATATTTAAAGTCATAACTAAACATCCATACAACAGGATGGAACTCAACCATAATAAATTTGCCTCCAGGTTTTAAAAAGTGTGAAATAACCGAAGCCCATTTGTTCATGTCTGGTAGCCAACCAATAACACCATACGAAGTATATACAATGTCAAATTTCTGATGAAGATTATCTTTTAGAGAATAAACATCACTTTGAATAAATTCAGTATCAATATCTAATTCAGATGCTAAAGCTTTTGCTTTATCAATAGCGTTATTCGATAAATCAATTCCTGTTGCTTTTGCACCAAGTCTGGATAAAGATATCGTATCCATTCCAAAATGACATTGTAAATGAAGAACTGATTTTCCTTCGATATTACCTAGTAGTTCTAGTTCAATAGGTTTTAAAGAGCTTTGTCCCTCTTTAAAGGATTTGATATCATAAAATTCAGAATTATAATGGATATCCGTTTTTTTATTCCAAAGGTTACGGTTGATTTCAAGATAGTTCATATAATAAGTAAGTTTTTAAAGATTTATCACTTTATCAGCCATTTTTTGAAGTTCAATAATATCAACCATAGTACCTGGTATTCCAACCTTTACATGGTCAAGTAAATTAAAGTGATTTAAACAAGTTTTGCATGCGATTAATTTTACCCCAGACTCTTCGAGTTTTTTTAGTTTCTCAATAATTGAAGAGTCTTCACAAATAATTTTAACACCACTGTTGTAAAAAGTGATAAATTTTGGAAGGTTATTTTCTGCACTAATTAATTTCAAATAGTTATTGATTAATAAAAGGCCTAGTTCTTCATCTCCTTGCCCCATTCCATTATTGTTTATTTGTATTAATGTATTATTCATTACTTATATTTTTTTTAGGTTGAATTTTTGATTATAACATAGGCAAAAGTAACACAGATTTTATTTTATATAATATCAAGAAAGTTTTTTAATATCGGGTTTGTGTTTTTGTTGTTCCATATAATCTTTAGTGTGGTTTGTTGTTTAATTTTCTTAAGTTCAATGAATTTAACATTTAAATCAAAGCCTTCTTTTAGTGTAGTAGGAACAATGGATACACCAAAATTATTTTCAACTAGTCTGTATATTGATATGGCATTTACAGTAGAGTGTGATACAATAGGAGCAAAGCCAGCATCGTCAAATATTTGCATTACTTTTTCATAATATGATTCGCTGTACGTAGGATCAAATAGAATAAAAGGTTCTTCTTTTAATTGTAGTAATGATTTAAAATTAGATTCATTAATGGGATGATCCTTTGGCAGTACTAATGAGAAAGTATCTTTAAACAACGGTTTCATTTCAAGGCCTTTGGGTACCCGTTCGATTCTTACAAAACCCAGATCAATTTCTTGCTTTATAAGTGCTGTTACCTGTTGGTTATTGTCTATTTCATTTAAGCTAAACGTAATGTTAGGGTCCGATTTACGAAACTTCATTAATAAATTTGGTATTACTTTTTGCATCGCAGAACCAACAAAGCCTAAATTTAAATGACCATTAATTCCGCTGTTTAGTAATTTTGCATGATGAATCAGGTCATCTAACTGGCGGAAGTTATTTTTTAATTCTTGTTGAAGATACATACCAGCTTTGGTTAATTCAACTTTCCGGTTATGTCGCTTAAATAGTTTAATACCCAACTCATCTTCCATCTGCTTTATTTGTCGACTTAAACCAGGTTGGGAGATAAACAAGCGTTCTGCAGCTTTTCTAAAGTGTAAATCCTCAGCTACAGCTAAAAAGTATTTGTAATGTCTAAATTCCAAATGATTACTCATAGGCATCAAATATAAGATAAAATGGTCTTAATTCGTATCAAAACTACTCGTAAATTTGTAAAATAGGAGAGGGCTTAATTGAATTGAGCTTAAAACAAAAGTTAATTAATTGTGTATTGAGAAAAGAGTCATTGGTTTTGTAAAGAGCCAATGGCTCCTGATTTAAAATTTTGTCATATGTTTAAGTACGGTATAGATCAATTAACAGTAAATAAGGCAATAGCTATTGCGAAAGGAAAGAAGAAAGCAGTGTTGGTTGATGAGGCGATTGAAAAAGTGGAGCAATGTAGACGTAAAGTGGAGATGATGGCTCAGTCAAACATTCCTGTATATGGCATTAACACAGGATTTGGACCTTTATGCGATACTCAAATATCGCCAGAAGAAACAAGTAAACTACAAGAAAATTTATTACTTACTCATGCTGTAGGAGTAGGAAACCCCATCGATAAAGAACTTTCTAAAATAATGATGATTTGTAAAGTACACGCTTTATGTCATGGTTTTTCAGGAGTTCGTTTGGAAGTAATCCAGCGCATTTTATTTTTTATCAATAATAATATTCTGCCAGTAGTTCCAGAACAAGGATCAGTAGGAGCTTCCGGAGATTTAGCTCCTTTATCTCATCTGTTTTTGCCATTGTTGGGAGAAGGTGAACTCTGGATTGGAGATAAGATTATAAGTACAAAGGAATATTATCAACAAGAAAATATTAAACCGATAAAGTTAGCTGCTAAAGAAGGATTAGGGTTAATAAACGGAACTCAGTTTATATTGGCGCATACTATAATGGGGTTATACCGAATGGAGTATTTGCTTGACTTAGCTGATGTGGCCGGTACAATGAGTTTGGAGGGTTTAATGGGAAGTGCTTCTCCATTTAGAGAAGAGATTCATACAATTCGTCCATTTAAAGGCAATTTACGAGTGGCGGAGCGCATTCGCTTTTTATTAACAGACTCGGAAAATGTAAAGGTGCATGAACATTGTCAACGTATTCAGGATCCCTATTCAATCAGATGTATGCCACAGGTTCATGGTGCCAGTAGAAATGCTTTTGACCATTTAAATGAGTTGGCAGAAATTGAGATGAATTCGGTTACAGACAACCCGATTGTATTAACTGAAGAATTGGCAATTTCGGGTGGTAATTTTCATGGTCAGCCTTTGGCTATGGCTATTGATTATGGCTCGTTAGCTGCAGCTGAGTTGGGTAATATTTCAGACAGGAGGTGTTACTTATTACTTGAAGGAAAGTATGGATTACCAAGATTATTGACGGCTCATGGAGGTTTGAACTCCGGCTTTATGATTCCGCAATATACAACAGCTGCTTTGGTAACAGAGAATAAGTCGCTATGTTTTCCTCCTTCAGCTGATAGTATTCCAACTTCATTAGGACAAGAAGATCATGTGTCTATGGGAAGCATTTCTGGCAGAAAGTTTAATCAGATATTAGGTAATCTGGAAAAGATTTTTGCCATAGAATTAATGTATGCAGCTCAAGCTATGGAGTTTCGAAGACCCAATCAGTTTTCGCCAGTAATAGAACAAAACTTTGCTGTGATAAGAGAAAAAGTTGATAAGCTTGAAGATGACAGATTGATTAAAGATGATATACAAGCAATGGTTAAACTGGTACAAGACAGGGCTTTTATTGTTCGATAGTATTCTATCATAGGTTATTATTTACATTTTTCAAAATAGGACTAAGCTACTGAGTAAATGTTTAAGAGCAGACCAATTATCAAAAAACAAGTAAGATGACTTTTCAAGAAGAAATATTACAAGGACTTCCGGAACAATTGCCGGCCAAAAGAACATATAATACTAGTGCGAATCATGCACCAAAACGTAAAGATATATTAAGTGCGGAGGAGAAGAAGTTGGCAGTTCGTAATGCCTTGCGTTATTTTCCTAAAGCGTGGCATCAGGAATTGGCTTTGGAGTTTGCTGAAGAGTTAAAGGAATACGGGCGTATTTATATGTATCGGTTTATGCCCGAGTATCCTATGTTTGCTCGTCCAATACAAGAATATCCTGCAAAGAGTAAACAAGCAGCAGCTATTATGCTCATGATTCAGAATAATCTCGATCCTGCCGTGGCTCAACATCCCGAAGAGTTAATTACGTATGGTGGTAATGGTGCTGTTTTTCAAAATTGGGCTCAATACCTTTTAACCATGCAGTATTTGGCAACAATGACTGATGAGCAAACTTTACATATGTACTCAGGACATCCTATGGGTCTCTTTCCTTCGTCAAAAGCTGCTCCCCGAGTTGTAGTTACCAACGGAATGGTTATTCCTAATTATTCAAAACCGGATGATTGGGAGCGTTTTAATGCATTAGGTGTTTCGCAGTACGGACAAATGACTGCAGGATCATATATGTATATTGGTCCGCAAGGTATTGTTCATGGTACTACAATTACTGTAATGAACGCATTCAGAAAAATTCTGACAAAAGAAGAAACAACTGCCGGTAAGGTATTTTTAACAGCAGGATTGGGTGGTATGAGTGGAGCTCAGCCTAAGGCCGGAAATATTGTAGGTTGTGTATCGGTATGTGCCGAAGTAAATCCGTCAGCAGCTACCAAACGACACGCTCAAGGATGGGTTGATGAATTAATTGACTCCATGGAGGATTTAATTTCAAGAGTAAAAGAAGCACAAAAAAATAAAGAAACAGTTTCCATAGCATTTATAGGTAATGTTGTTGATGTTTGGGAACGTTTTGATCAGGAAGATATATTTATACATGTAGGGTCCGATCAAACATCTTTACATATTCCTTGGACAGGAGGCTACTATCCTGTAGATGTTAGTTACGAAGAATCAAACAGGTTGATTCGTGAAGAACCGGAAGTATTTAAACAAAAGGTTCAGGAATCATTGTGCAGACATGCAGCCGCCATTAATAAACATGCAGCTAAGGGAACCTATTTCTTTGATTACGGAAACGCATTTTTATTGGAATCATCGAGAGCTGGTGCTGATGTTATGGCAAAAAATGGCAAAGATTTTAAATATCCCTCATATGTTCAGGATATTTTAGGCCCAATGTGTTTTGATTATGGATTTGGTCCGTTTCGATGGGTTTGTACTTCAGGTAAAACAAGCGATTTGGATAAAACAGATAAAATGGCTGCCAATATTCTTCAGGATATCATGGAGCATTCACCAGAGGAGATACAATTACAAATGCATGATAATATAAAATGGATTCGTGAAGCAAAAGCAAACAATCTGGTAGTAGGTTCTCAGGCACGAATTTTATATGCAGATGCAGAAGGTAGAGCCAAAATAGCATTGGCTTTTAATAATGCAGTGGCTAATGGTGAAATTGGTCCTGTAGTTATAGGTCGCGATCATCATGATGTAAGTGGAACCGATTCTCCATATCGTGAAACCTCAAATATTTACGATGGAAGTAAATATACTGCAGATATGGCTATTCAAAATGTTATCGGCGATAGCTTTAGGGGTGCTACCTGGGTTTCCATTCATAACGGAGGTGGAGTTGGTTGGGGCGAAGTAATTAATGGAGGCTTTGGAATGGTGCTGGATGGCAAGTCAGAAACAGAAGATAAGATTAAAAGCATGCTGTTTTATGATGTTAATAATGGAATATCTCGCCGAAGCTGGGCCCGAAATAAGGAAGCCCGTTTTGCCATTGAGCGCGCTATGAATCGCAATCCAAATTTAAAAGTTACATTACCTAATTTGGTGGATGATCATTTATTGGAAGATTTATGCTGAAAAATAGGGACTGAAAACTGAAGACTATTAATTATGACTACACTATATAAAAACATAAAGCAATTGGTTCAGGTTCGTGATGAGGGAATGAATTACGTAGCTGGTTTGCAGATGAAAGAATTGCCAGTAATAGAAAATGCCTGGCTTTTAGTTGATGAAGGAATAATTACTGATTATGGAAATATGGATACTTGTCCGCAAAATAATATATACGATGAAGTAGATTGTATTGGACAAGTAGTGATGCCGGCTTGGTGCGATTCGCATACGCATATTGTTTACGCAGGAAACCGCGAAGGTGATTTTGTGGATCGTATCAATGGATTGTCCTACGAACAAATAGCTGAAAGGGGAGGTGGTATTTTAAATTCTGCCAAACTATTGCAAAATACTTCAGAGGAGGAATTGTATAAACAAAGCTTATCTCGTTTAAAAGAGGTAATGGAGTTGGGAACCGGAGCCATTGAAATAAAGTCGGGATATGGATTAACAGCAGAATCGGAAATAAAAATGCTAAGGGTGATCAAGCGATTAAAAAAAGATTGCCCAATTGCTGTAAAATCAACATTTCTGGGAGCACATGCCGTTCCTGAAGAATTTAAAGATGATGCAGATGGGTATATTGATATGCTCATTCAGGAGGTTTTACCTCAAATTGCTAAAGAAAATTTGGCCGACTATATTGATATATTTTGCGAAAAAGGATATTTCAGTGTAGCACATACCGAAAAAATGCTGGCTGCAGCACAACAATATGGTCTTGTATCTAAAATACATGTAAACCAGTTTAATGCTATTGGAGGTGTTGAAGCTGCAGTAAAATATAATGCTTTATCTGTAGATCATTTAGAATTAATGGATGATAAGGATATTGAAGTTTTAAAAAAATCACGAACTATGCCGGTGGCATTACCTTCATGTTCTTTCTTTTTAAGTATTCCGTATACTCCTGCTCGTAAAATTATAGATGCTGGTTTACCTTTGGCATTAGCTACAGATTATAACCCAGGGTCAACACCATCCGGAAATATGAGTTTAGTAGTTGCAACGGCATGTATTAAAATGAAAATGACGCCCGAGGAAGCTATTAATGCAGCAACAATAAATGGAGCTTATGCTATGGGAGTAGAAAAAGAATTAGGAAGTATTACTAAAGGAAAAAAAGCTCATCTGATTATCACTAAACCAATCAATTCATATGCAACAATAGCTTATTCTTTTGGAGTAAATCATATCGAAAAATTTCGAAGCTAGAAGCCCGAAGCTGAAGAAAAATCTAAACTATATTGAGCTTGTTTTTCTTCGAACTTCGAACCTCTTACTTCTTCCTTCCCATTTACTTAATCAAGTTTTCTTCTATTAATGTATCTTTATGTTGACGGGTATTACGAGCTTTTGCAATAGTAACAACGGATGAAATGCTCTGATTTATTTTAGAAATCAAGTCGGTAATTGCAGTAGATTCATTAAACCGTTCTTCAATACTAATGTAGTTTAATACATCATTTAAATCTTTAATTACAAGATTTCTAGATTTAACAAGGCTTGGTTTCTCAATGGAATCAATATGAATTGCATCAGATTTAGTTTTTTCAAAATCTATTTGAGCCTCACTAAGTTTTTTTAACCATTCCTGAGCCCCGATAGTGGTAATATGTGTAGATCCGGGTTCTTGTTGTAATTCCAAAATGAGAGAATTTAATAATGCTGTTTCTTCTGTATATCCAAGGATATGTAGCGAATAACCATGTCTTTCAATAACTTCTAAAATTGAATGGGCTGCTTTGTTGATGCCTTCTTCCCAATGGTATGTCATTGATTCAACATAACATCTTAATCCTAAGAAATAATTATCTCTTGTGGTATCTTTTTCTTTTTTAGTGATGGTTAACGGATTTTTTTTGTTTCGGTTTAGAGCCTCTTCAAATGTTGGGATTTCTTTTTTAATACAGGTTAGGAGTTTGGTTTTAATACTCTCTTCAATTTCAGCAGATTCAATTAAAGTTTGAATGTTGGTTGCTAATACATAAACTTCTTCAGTCGACAGATAACGACTATTGATAGGTTTGATCATTTTTAATTTGTTTTCAATAGTTAAATTGCGTTAAAAGTAATAAAAAAATAATTAGTTTGACAATATGATTGATTTTTTATTGTGTTTATAACCTAATTTACATTTGTTATAGGTGGTTTGATCCTAAAAAAATATGATTATTTGGGTTCTTGCCCATTAATATTACAGGTTCAAAATCGTATCAGGATTAACTTAGGACGAAATTGCAGGTTCGAAATTGTGTATTGAATATTTGGGAACAAAAATGCAAATGCAAAATTGGATCTGGATAGATTTAGTAACAAAAATGTAAATGCAAAATCATGTCCGGAAAATTTAGGAACGAAAATGCAGCTACAAAATCGTGTCTGGATAGTTTTGAGAATGTAAATGCAAGTGTAAAATCATGTCTGGATTGATTTAGGAACGAAAATGCATAAGTAAAGAATTATAACAATAAATATGATTCATTCTTTATGGAGAAAATAAACCTATTGAATTTGTTTTACTAATTATTAATAGCTGTTGTTATTAAGGAGTTAAATGTAAACATAAAAATTGTTATTCATTAATTTTTAATTATATTCAAAATCCCTAAATATAATATGATTAATCAGCAAAATTCCTATGAATAAAAACATTACTTTCCTGATATCATTCTTCTTTATGTGGACAGGAATACACTCTGTATTCGCTGTAAATAAAATGGTATTTGATCACATTACTCAAATGGATGGTTTACCTTCTGATCATGTAAGTCAAATTCTTCAGGATTCTGATGGATTGATGTGGTTTGCAACCTACAATGGACTTGCAAGTTATGATGGGTATAAGTTTCATACTTATTCGTATTCTCCCAATGATACAACATCAATCTGTCATGATAATGTTATTTCTATTTGTGAACAATCATCAAGATATATTTGGGTTGGTACAACTAGTGGATTCTGTAGATTAGATAAAGAGCTGAATATTTTTAAAAGATATAATAATGATAAGATTGGTGCACTCTCTCGATCTAGTGTTCGTAAATTAATTTATGATTCTCAAGGTAAGCTGTGGATTGCATCCAATACCGGACTAGTGACTTTTGATATCAAAAAAGAAGAATGGGTTGGTTATGTGCCGGATTCAAATAAGAAAAATTCTATTAAATCAAATAATGTTAATGATCTATACATTGATAAAAATGAAAAGGTGTGGATTGCTACTGATAAGGGATTGGAATTGTTTGACCCGGAGTTAGAATCATTTGCTCATATTAAAGGTGGAAATTTTGTAAAATTAACCAGATATAATGATGGGATTATGGCCATTACAAGAGATTTTGTGAGGTATATAACTCCTTCTGTTGAGGAAATTAATTTTTCACCAATGCTTTTCGAAGATATGCAAACAGGTGCCGTTGTAACAGATGTATTAATTGATTATGAAGGATATGATTGGTACACTGTGCGTGATAATGGTATCTATTGTTTTAATAGAACATACAATACGTATCAGGTTTATAGATATGATAAATACGACAAAAACAGTATTAACTCAATTGTACCACAATGTATTTATAGGGATAATAATGATAATTTGTGGATAGGTACCTTTGATGGAGGTGTAAATTTTTACTCGCCTCATAAAAAACGTTTTAATAATATTCAGGATAATTTTAAAGAAGATGGATTACAAAATAATAAGGTTAAAACGATTTATGAGGATAGGAATGGTGATATTTGGATAGGAACCAAGGCTGGAGGAATGTTAAGTAAATTTGATGCGGAATCACAAACATTTAAACACTTTAAACATGATCCTTCTGATCCTTCAAGTATAAGTGATGATTATATCTTTGCTATTTGTGATGCACAACCTGGATATTTATGGGTAGGCACTATGAATGGAGGTTTAAACTTATTCAATAAAATCACAGGAAAATGTATTCATTATAAGCATGATGAGAAAGATTCAACGACTATTTCTACAAATAATATCAGATCATTAATTGTTGATGATGATAAACTATGGATAGCTGGTCATCAAAGTGGTATTGATGTATTTGATATAAAAAGTCGGAAAAAAATTAAAAATTATAAATTTTCTCAAGCAGAAGGTAGTATTTCAAGTAATGTGATTAATGTCATTTACAAAGATTCAAAGAATCAATTATGGTTTGGAACTAGTTTTGGTCTAAATCGTTATGATCGAAAAAACGATCAGTTTATTAATTATTATCATCTAGACGCTAACTCTAATCATATTTCAGATAATATTATTCATTGTATAATCGAAGATGCTGAACATTATTTGTGGATCGGTACAAAGAACGGACTCAATAGGTACAATCCCAAAACAGATTCATTTGAGGTTTTTAATACAAATAAAGGTTTACCTTCTAATTCAATATATGGGCTATCAATTGATAGAAATGGAATATGTTGGATGAGTACTAATGTAGGTATAGTAAAGTTTGATTATAAAACAGGGCATTCATCACTCTATACCGATGAAGATGGACTGAGTAATAACGAGTTTGCTCCAACAGTTTATGCAACATCACAAGATGGCGAAGTTTTTTTTGGTGGAAATAAGGGCTTTACTTATTTTAAACCTGTAGATATAAGGACTAATCCACATATACCCAATATAGTATTTACAGATTTTAAGGTTCTTAATGAATCCGTAATTCCAGGGTTTGATAACCCTATTTTGAAAAAGCATATTAATAAAGCTGAATTAGTAAAACTCTATAGTGATCATTCTGTGTTTTCTTTTGATTTTAGTGCATTAAATTATATTTCAACTGATAAAAATAAGTTTGCCTATATGTTGGTTGGTTTTGATAAAGACTGGCATTATGTCAATACTTCCCATTCTGCAACCTATACCAATCTTAATCCAGGTAAATATACATTTAAGGTAAGAGCATCAAATAATGATGGTGTATGGAATGAAGAAGGACGATCGTTAAGTATTGAAGTGATACCTTCCTGGTGGAATACAATATTGTTTAAGATTTTTATCATCGGCATTTTAATTTTATCTGTATTAATTCTTTTACGATTATGGCAAAAAGTTTATATAATAAAAACAACTGTTTTAGAAGAAAAAGTAAAAGAAAGAACTGATAATTTAAATAAGGCTAATCAGGAATTAAATGCTCAGAAAGAAGAAATTCTGATTCAAAGAAATGAAATTCAGGATAAGAAAGAGCAACTGGAAAAAGAATCCCAGAAAATGGCTATACTTAACAAATTTGGTCAGGAACTCACAAATATTTTAAGTCTTACAGAAATTAGTCAGGTAACTTTTGATTATGTTAAAACGCTCCTTGATGTTCCAGTTTTTAGTATTGGTATATATAATCCAGATAATAACCGATTAGAATTTCCAATCTATTTTGAAAATGGCCATCCAATAAATAGTTTTAATATTCCTTTAGATACTAAAAAAAGCCTGGCAGTTTGGTGTTTTAAAAATATGGGTGTTATATATAGCAATAATTTTAAAAGTGATTATCTTAATTATGTAGAAGAATATTACTTTTCCGATGCAGTTTTGCCTGAGTCAGTAATGTATTTGGTTTTAACAGCAAAAGGGAAAAAGATTGGAGTGTTATTGGTTCAAAGTTATATGCTAAATGCTTATACGCAGAGCGATCTTGTTACCCTGCAAACATTGGGATCTTATATTGCCATTGCTTTAGATAATGCCAATGCCTACAGAATTGTATACAGACAAAATGAAGAATTAGAACAACAACAAAAATCGTTGGAGCAAAAAGTTAAAATAAGAACCAGAGAGCTGGAAGTTGCTAAATTTAAGGCAGAAGAAAGTGATCGGCTCAAAACCTCTTTTTTGGCAAATATGAGTCATGAAATACGAACTCCGTTAAATGCTATTGTTGGATTTTCTGATTGTTTGGTGTCTCAGGATCTAAGTTCAGAAGAAAAGGAGCATATGGCTGGTGTTATCAGGGTTAATTCAGATTCACTTTTGCAAATTATCAGTGATATAATCGATTTTTCAAAAATAGAAGCAGGACAAATGTCTATATCAAAATCAAATGTTGATGTTGATAGATTATTAAATGAACTTAAGCATACTTATCTGCTTCAGATACAAAGTACGAGTAAGCATATATCGCTAGAAAAGTCTATTGCTCCGAGGGAAATAAAAGAAAAACTTTATTTATTTACAGATCCGTATCGCTTGAAACAAATATTTAGAAATTTATTAGATAATGCACTAAAGTTCACCGATAGTGGAATAATTGAATTTGGATATAAAGAAGTAGTTGGAGATAGATTGGTTTTCTATGTAAAAGACTCAGGTATTGGTATTGCTAAAGAAAATCAAAAAGTCATATTTGATCGATTTCGAAAAATAGAGGATGATAACTCAATTTTATATAGGGGAACTGGTTTGGGCTTGTCTATTACTAAGTATTTAACAGGATTGTTGGATGGAGAAATATGGGTGGAATCAGAAGTTGGTAAAGGATCTGAATTTATTTTTCAACTACCAAAGTTAATACATGAAAATGGTCGAGATAATAAGGAAAAGGATGAACTAGTTGATGTTAATGCAGATTGGTCAGGTAAAAAAATATTAGTGGTTGAGGATGAGGGATCTAATTGTGTTTTAATTGAGAAAGTGCTTAGAGATACAAATGTTAAAATTATTTGGGCAAAGGATGGAATTGAAGCAATGCGCTTGTTTAAAGAGAATAGTACAAAACTTGACTTGGTACTATTGGATATAAAATTGCCTGAAAAAGATGGTTTTGAGGTAATCAAGGAAATAAAAGAGCAAAATAATCATATTCCAGTAATTGCTCAAACTGCATTTGCCATGGCTAATGAGGAGCAAACGATAAGGAATTCTGGATTTGATGATTATATTGCAAAACCTATAGGAAGAGTACAATTACTTACCAAAATGATGGTTTTTATGTCATAATTATTTCAAATGTTTATAAGATGAACTATGAATACTTCTGATAAGTTTTCCTTAATAAATAGGGTAAAGAGTTTTAAGTATGCTTTTAGGGGAATTAAAATGTTAGTTCAAAAAGAGCATAATTCTCGTATCCATTTTGCTGCTTTATTAGGAGTTGTTGTTTTGGGTTTTGTTCTTCAAATATCAATAAATGAATGGTTGGCAGTAATTGTTGTTTCCGGGATAGTAATCATATCGGAACTTTTTAATACGGCATTTGAGCGATTGGCTGATTTTGTAGAGCCAAAACATAATTTCAAAATAGGATTGATTAAAGATTATTGTGCTGGTGCTGTGTTAATTGCAGCAATTGTGGCAGTTGTTGTTGGTTGTATTGTCTTTATCCCTAAAATATTAGATAAGTTTTAAGCTGTAGTTTATAATAACGTGGTTAAATAACAGTATTGTCTTCAAATAATATTTATTTTATTAGAAGCCAGAAATAAATTAATTGTTAATGTGAATAAATTTCCTCGAACTTATAACTTCCATCTTCTGACTCCCAGCCCCAAAAGGAAACTTGGGGATTTTGAAAACATTGTGGTTAACAACACCAATATAAATTTGAGCCAGGTTTTAAAGCTTCATTCAAGTATTCATTATATCCTAATGTAGTTTATTTATTCCTGATTGATTAAATTTTGATACAGGTTGTAATTTTCATCATCGAAGCATATAAAAATTACCTTTTCAATATTTGAGGTTTCATATTCAGATACTGTCTTGTAAGCTATTTGAGCTGCCTCTTCTTTGGGGTATCCATATACCCCTGTTGAAATATTTGGAAAGGCAATTGATTTGCAGTTATTCTGTGTAGCTATGTTAAGGGAGTTGATGTAACATTTAGCTAGTAATTTAGCTTCTTGGTGTTTGCCGTCTTTATAAATAGGACCAACTGTGTGAATAACAAATTTAGCAGGCATTTTTCCTGCAGTAGTTATTACAGCTTCTCCTGTAGGGCAACCTCCCTGTTTATTTCGTATAAGTATACATTCATCCAAAATATGCTTTCCGCCTGCTTTGTGTATTGCACCATCAACACCACCACCTCCAAGTAAACTGGAATTGGCAGCATTAACAATTGCATCAACATTTAGAGTGGTAATATCACCTTGTTTAAGTTCAATTTGCATCTGATTAGATTTAATTTTTATAAGTTTTTGAGACAATGGCTATAAAGTTAATCTATTACCTTGTTTGTGTATGTGTTAATCAATGTATTGTGTAGTTTTATTTTGATGGATTTATAGGAATAATTTGTTCTAAAACCCAATTGGTGCGTGCCCCTGTATTACCTGTACTTACGCATTTACTATTACTGGTTAATTCTTCGTTTACCTGTTTAATTAGGTTATATTGTATGTTTTCAGGATTTAAATAAGGAAATTCAACAACCCCATTTTCAGTAATTAATTTTATAGGGTGGTGATTAAATCCACTAAATAATATGGAACCTTTAGTGCCAATTATTTCCATGATATCCTGATCTTCGTTTGCATGGGTGTTAAACGACCAGAATCCATTTCCAATTAATCCATTTTCAAATTGAAATGTTGCAGTAACAGTATCTTCCACCGAGTACCATGAATTATTATTTGTAGCAAAGCCAGAAGCTTTAACTATTGGACCAAAAATAAAATCAAGAAAATCAAACTGATGTGATGCCAGGTCATAAAATATTCCCCCTCCCGCAATATTTTTATCAACCCTCCATGATGCCTGTTTTTCTGATTCCAGAGCCGGACGAGTCAACCTTATTTGAACAGAAAGCGGTGTTCCTATAATATTTTCATCTAAAAGTTCTTTTACTTTTAAAAATCCGGGGAGTGTTCTTCTGTAATAAGCAACAAATAGTGGTGTGTTGTATTTCTTTGAAGCCTCATTCATTTTAATACATTCCTCATAACTTGTTGCCATTGGTTTTTCAACATAAACAGGCTTTCCTGCTTTCATCGACATAATGGCATATTCTGCGTGAGATGATGGAGGAGTTGCAATATATACAGCATCAACGTGAGGTGATTTTATTAATTTTTCAGCAGTTTTATACACATGTTTAATATTATGTCTTTTAGCATAGTCTTTTGCTTTTTCAAAGTCTCTTCTCATAACGGATGTCAGCTCTGCATGTTCAACTTTATTAAAGGCCGGACCGCTCTTAATTTCAGTAACATCACCACATCCAATAATTCCCCATTTTATTTTATTGTTCATTTTTTGACTACTATTATTGATTTGAAATAAGAATTAATATAAAATTTTTTATTTTTGGCCATAGCTTAAATCAAATATATTGAATTTTGTTGCTCGGTAATGTAAATAGACGAAAAACAATTCAGGAAGATTGTTTATATGATATTATAGGGGATGTTCATGGGTATGCTAATGAGCTGGAAGAACTGCTTGAGAAGCTTGGCTATACTCAGAATCATGGAGTTTGGAGACATGCACAACGGAAAGCAATTTTTGTTGGTGATTTTGTTGACAGAGGCCCGGATTCTAAAAGAGTCCTTCAAATAGTGTCAGGGATGGTAGAGTTTGGTTCGGCACATGCTATTTTGGGTAACCATGAATTAAACATGATCATGTATCTTACCAAGGAAAACGGTAAACCAATCAGAAAACCTTCAGAATCAAGTAGAAAACTTATAGAAAAAATAAGAGACGAGTTTGATGATGAACCCGAGTTGCTTAAAAAGTATGTAAAGTGGCTTAGGACATTACCTGTTTACTTATGTTTCGAAAAATTTAGAATTGTACACGCCTATTGGAATGATGAATACATTGATCTGATAGATGAATATCGAAGCGAAGGTCGTTTTAAAAAGAAGGTCCTTAAATTAATGGCTGATCCAAACCATCCATTGTGCAACGCAATAAATAGAATTACCAAAGGAATAGAGTTTCGTTTACCTGAGGACTTGATAATTAAGGACTCTAAAAATATTCGAAGAAACAACTTTAGAATCAGATGGTGGGAGTCTCCAAAAGGAAAAACTTTTCATGAATTAAGCTATGGTAATAAATTTAAGTTACCAGATTATACTATTCCTGAACAAATTCTTTTTCCTTACGAAATATATAAAGATCATGAGCCACCTGTGTTTTTTGGACATTACTGTATGGGAAATGGACAAATGAATCCAAAACAAAATATATGTTGTTTAGATGCCTGTGTGGCTAACGGAGGTTCATTGGCTGCATACAGATGGAATGGAGAGCGAACAATAAATTCGGAAAATATGGTTTTTGTAAAGCAAATATTCAGTTTCTTCTAAATTCACAAGACTACTTTAATAATAAAATATCATTTTGACATTAACTTTTGGCATGGTATTTATTTCAATTGCTTAATCTTATTATATTTGTTTGCTGATTAAATAGGGTATACCTACCAATTGTTTATTTATGATAAAATTGATTAAAACACTATTAGTATCACTGTTTTTGCTTATTTCAATAAGTGGTACTTCTCAAATAAATACAGATAGAGTTCTTGAGGCTGGTAGATATGCGTTATATCAGCAAGAATATGTTCTTGCCATTTCCTTTTTCAATAAAGCAATTGAAAGTAAACCATACTTGGGTCTTCCTTATTACTTTAGAGCAAAAGCTAAATATAACCTTGATGATTTAAAAGGGGCTGAATTGGATATGAATAAGGCCATAGAAATCATTCCTTTTTATTACGAGTTTTATAGGTTCAGAGGAGATATAAGAGGTAGGTTAGGTAAGCATACTGAAGCTTTAGAAGATTATGATAAAGGATTAGAAATAGAGCCTGGTGACTTAGGAATCTTTTTTAATCGGGGCCTCGTTCATATTGATATGAAGGATTGGAAAAAAAGTATTGAAGATTTTTCATCCGTATTAAAAATAGATTCCGCTCAATATGGGGCATATATTTATCGAGCTATTGCCAAGCTTAATGCTAAAGATACTATTGGAGCTGTTAATGATATGGATGAGGCTATTGCTGTAAATCCACTTGTTGCTGAAGCTTATCGATTTAGTGCAGCTATATATTACGATGTTAATAAATTTGATAAGGCGTTGGAGCGTATCAATTCAAGTATTAGTCTGGATGGTTCTGAACCTGTTTATTATATGCTAAGAGGAGTTATCAGATATCAGATGGATGACCTTAAAGGAACAATGGCCGATTTTAACAAGGTTATCAATTTACAGCCCAATAATATTTATGCCTATGCAAACCGGGGAATGCTGAGAACTGAGATTGGTGATGTAAACAATGCTATTGATGATTTTTCCAGAGTTTTGGCTCTTAATTCAGGTGATTTGCTGACATTGTTTAACAGGTCGTTGTTATACATAAGAGTAGGGCAATTTAAAGATGCACTTTCCGATCTGAACTTAATAATTAAGCGTTATCCAAATTATTCTGATGCATATTTTGCAAGGAGTCAAGCCTATGCTGGGTTGAATATGCAAGCAGAACAGGCAAAGGATAGAAATATGGCTATGAAGCTTCAGCAAGATGAGCGAAAAAGAGCTGAAGAAAATGAAAAGTTAGCTCAAGCTGGAACTACTAATAAAAAGCCAAAAGAAACCAGAAGTGAAAAAGATGAAGATATTAGTAATCATGATAAGATTGTTGTATTAGATGATTTTACTGTAGAAGATAATAATGTGGATGAACTGCAGGACTTAAAAGGTAAGATTCAGAATAAAAACATTATTATTGATTTAGAGAAAGTATTTAGTTTAACATTCTTTTCTGAAGATAATACCGTTAATAGTAGTAGATATTTTAAACCTGAGGTTACTAGCTTTAATTCTCGAAATACAACAGATCGTACTTTAGCATTTTCAAATAAGGAGTTAGAAAATGATGGAGATTTAACATGGCATTATTATAGATCTATAGAAGAAATAACACAGAAATTAAATGTCTACCCTGATAATAATGACCTACGATTTGTCAGAGCTATACTTTACGGTGTTATTATGAACTATAGCAATGCCTTAAATGATTATAACTATTTAATTAGTCATGCATCAAAAGATCATCCATATCTTTTATTTTATTATTTAAACAGAGCTGCAATTAGATATAAGATGGTTGAAGCAATGCAATCATTTGAAGAAGAGGAGCTGCCAGAAGATTTAATTACTGGAGTTAATACTAAAAAGGAAAAAGAAGAAGATAAGATAGTGAAGCAAATGCTGGATTATGATCTTATTGAACGTGATTTAAGGCAAGTTGTTGAAATTAATCCTGGATATGAGTTTGCTTATTACAACTTAGGTATTTTGTACTGTATCAAAAAAGATTATAAAGGTGCAGTACGACAATTTAGTAATGCCATTAAATTAAATCCTCAATTTGCAGAAGCATATTTTAATAGAGGATTAACACGTATATATTTGAAGCAAGATTCGGAAGGAACCATGGATTTAAGTCGGGCTGGAGAGTTGGGCTTGTATAAAGCTTATAATATTATTAAACGATATGGTAAGCAAAGGGTGAATGTTGACGATGAAGGAAGTGAGGATTAAATGAATGAATGGCTTGAAAATATTGATACTGATAATGCCGAATTTCAGGATGCATTTAAATTGGTACAGTTTACAAATCGATCCGTTTTTTTAACAGGGAAAGCTGGTACTGGTAAAAGTACATTTTTAAAATATATATGTGCTAACACGCATAAAAAATATGTAGTTGTTGCACCAACTGGTATTGCTGCAATAAATGCTGGTGGTCAAACCTTACATTCCTTTTTTAAGATACCTTTTAGGCCTATTTTACCTGATGATCCAGACCTTAGTACAAAGGATGGTCGAATCTATGATTTTTTGAAATACAGGAAAAATCATCAAAAGTTAATTCGGGAATTAGATTTGCTGATTATAGATGAGGTATCCATGCTTCGTGTGGATATTTTGGATTTTATCGATCGTGTTCTTCGAGTGTATTCAGGTCATATGCAAGTACCTTTTGGTGGGAAGCAATTGTTAATGGTTGGTGATGTTTTTCAGCTTGAACCCGTTGTTAAAAGAGAAGAATGGAGTATTTTAAATCGGTTTTATCAAACACCATTTTTCTTTTCGGCACGCGTATTCAGAAATTTGCCTATGGTTCAAATTGAACTGAAAAAAGTTTATCGACAAAATAATCCTGAATTTGTGAATTTGCTTGATCGTGTAAGAGTAAATGCTGCAAAATCAGAAGATATAAATAAGGTAAATCAGCGCTTTAATCCTAAGTTTAATGCGCCTTTGGATGAGTTGTTTATTACACTGGCTACGCGCAGAGATACTGTAGATTATATCAATGACCATAAGTTAGAGGAATTAGATGGTGAAGAAATTGTATTTGAAGGTGCTGTAACTGGTGAGTTTCCCGAATCTGCATTACCTACTCCCAGAAAACTAATTTTGAAAGAGAATGCCCAGGTCATGTTCATTAAAAATGATCAGGAGCGACGATGGTATAATGGAAGTCTGGGGCGGATAGACGAGATTAATGATAATGGCATATATGTGCGAATGGAAAATGAAGAGATTCATTTAATAGAGAAAGAAATATGGCAAAATTTAAGATATAATTACGACGAAAAAAATAACAGGGTAATTGAAGAAGAAATAGGCTCTTATAAACAATATCCTTTAAAATTAGCATGGGCTATTACGGTACATAAAAGTCAAGGATTAACCTTTGATAAGGTGATGATTGATTTTTCGGGAGGAGCATTTGCTGGAGGACAGTTATATGTTGCTTTAAGTCGTTGCAGATCATTGGAAGGAATCATCATGAAATCCAATATTTCTCAAAGAGATGTTATTGTAAAAAGAGCGTGCGTTGACTTTAGTCGAAAATCGAATAATAAATTACTGATAAAGGAAAGTTTAGATTCTGCTCAAGCTGACGATAACTATAAAGCTGCATTAAAAGCTTATAAAGCTGGTGATTTTCAATTAGCAATGCAAGGTTTAGGTAGTGCAATCTCCAAGCGAAATGATCTTACTAAACCTGTAATTCTTAGATTTATTGCCAGGCAGCTTTCTGTAATTACAAAACTTCGTAAAAGGATAGCTGAACTAGAACGAAAGGAGAAAAAAAGAAATAAACAACTTGAAGATTTTGCCAGAGAGTATTTTTTAATGGCTAATGAATGTTTGGTTAAGGCAAGAGATAAAAGCGCTGCAATTGCGAATCTTAATAAATCTATATTACTCAAACCTGATTTTTTCGATGCCATTTATAAAAGAGCTGGTTTAAAAGTTGAGGTTTGTGATTTAGAGGGAGCTGATAAGGATTATACCTTGGCCAGTAAATTAAAACCTCGAACTTTTAAAATATTCTATAATAGGGGAAGAACAAGATTACTACTTAAAAATTATAATGGTGCCTATAATGATTTAAAAAAGGCAATTCGACTTAAAGATGATCATGCAGATTCGTATTATTATTTATCTCAGATTTGTGACCGGTTAGGTGAGGAGGATGAAGCCGAAAAGTATAGAAATATTTCTGGTAATTTAGGTTTTGAGGATGCAGAGGATGATGAATTATAGAAATATAAGAACCTGATATTTTATACTTTTTAAGGTTGAAAATGTTGAATAGTTTGATGAAAAGGTCGAAAATATACACGAATAACTAACTAGTAAATAAATATAGTCATTCAATAACGGTATTTTTGTGTTTGTGTTAAAATAACGCTTACTCATTATGAATGAACTGATTCTGTTTTTTGTAATAATTACACTATTATTGCCTATAGCTTATTATTTATTAAAGAAGGTATTTAATAAATCCACAGTTTTAACTATCTCTTCATATCATCTTGTTTTGGTATACTTAAGTTCTGTATCTAGTTATTTACTTGGTGCTTATGGGTTAAGTGTAATGTTTTGGGCATTGCCTGTATTTAGTATAATAGCTGTTATAACCTATTTGTTTATTTATAAAAAAATCCATCAACCGTTAGGTGATGCATTAAATCAATTGAATGAGATATCTGAAGGAAATTTATATCTTAAAAAAAATCAGGATAGAAATGAAGGGTATGGTGAAGTTGGTATTTTATATAATAGTGTGCAAAAAATAGTTTTTATTTTAAAACAACTTATTAAAGAAGTAAAAAGGAGTTCAGGAGAGTTGTCTTCATCAAGTAATTACCTAAATGAAAAAATAGCAGAAGTCTCAACTGGCAGTTATATTCAAGCAGCTTCGTGTCAGGAGTTATCTGCATCAATTGAGCAAATAGCCAGTATGGTTGGTGAAAATGCCTTTAATGCTGAAAAAAGTAAAGATTTAGCTTCAAAAAATCTTAATAATGTTAAAGAACTATTTTTATTGTCTGAAAATATTACTTCCAGCGTCAATAAAATCGCAGAAAGAGCTAGAGTGGTTAATGAAATCGCAGTTCAAACTAATATACTTGCTTTAAATGCTGCTGTTGAAGCAGCCCGGGCTGGAGATGCGGGAAAAAGTTTTTCTGTTGTTGCAAAAGAAGTTAGGAGTCTCGCTGAACGTAGTAAAGATGCTGCTTTTCTTATTAATAAGTTTTCTAATGATAGTAAAAATTTGGTGGAACAATCATCTCTGCTTTTTGAAAAAATGCTTCCAAGTATACAAGAATCTGCAAATATGGTGAATGAGATATCTGTAGCAAGTTCTGAACAAAAAATGGGAATAGAACAGATTAATAAATCCATTCACGATTTAAATCATGTTGTACAAGAAAATGCTTCTAAATCTGAAGGTATTGCTGAAACCGTATCTATACTTAAGACATTATCCGAAAACTTATTGGAATCTCTACAATTTTTTAAAGTAAAAATTCATAATAAGAAATCGACAAAACAAAAGGTGCAGAATCAAGTTCATGAAACTCCGTTAGTAACGAATAAAAAAGAAATTCTTGAAGTCGCTTAGGAAATATAAATGATTAATCGACTAAAAGAGACGAACGGTATAATTTTCAATTGTTACGTAACCTTTTTGTATGTACTCTGTATTAAGGGGGTAATACACTTAACTTGATTGAAAATGAAAAAACTATTACTAATCCTATTGGGGGTTTTTTTTTTTTAAGCTCATATGCTCAGAGTATTAAAGAACTAAAAACAGAATCTTCCTACTTGGTTTATCCAAAAGTTCCTATTGAAAAAATAAATATTGAGACTGCTAAAGTTGAATTTTCTCATGGACAGATTGTTGTATCTGATGAGAAATCTGTTCATAAAGAAACTAATCTATGTAAAGCTGAGGGTGCAAAATTAAAACATGCACAAGCTATTGAAACTTTTGATTATAAATTTAGATATACTTCACCTGATGCATTCGTAAGAATAAAAAATAATGCAGGAGAAGTAGTGTTTATAAAAAATACCATTGAAAAGGTATCAGACTACGATTATTATGGAAAGAAAGAGTGTTATTCCATTGAAGGCAGGTGAAGTAGAAAAGATTCAGAAACTTTAACCTGATTGTAAAATAAAACTTTTAAAAATAATTTATTTACAATTAAAATATTAAAGAATATCGTTAATGCCGGTAATATGCTGAAAGTAGCAAATATCGGCTTAATTATGGACTAATTGTTTTGTATATTTTTATGTGTTGTAAAACATCAATTCGGTAATATGTTGCTAATTAGTGAGATAATGTTAAAATGCTTAAAAAATAATTAAATTAGAATATTTGAACTTAATACTTTAAAATATTTTAAACATATTTACAAGCATTATTAGCTGATGAAAGTCTTAATAATTAATATAGGATTTACATTAGAATCTTATAAACCCCCATTTTTAACCGTTACAAACAAACAACCTATAAAAATGTATCAAACGTTAAATCAAACCGAAGAGAAGCAAATTCAAAAAGAAGAAATTTGCTTGGAAGATTATTTAAAAAGTCTTATTGAAGTTACAGAACCGTATTATGCTTTAACGAATCTGTCAATTGATGAAGAAAACATTCTGAAAGCCGATGTGAATAAACAATTGGATTGTGATCACGAGGTAAAAGGAATGTCTTACTCAGAGGCTGGGCGCCACCTTGCAATTTTAGGATCATTAGCATTGGCTAATTCAAATCCTTTAAAAGAAAAGCATTATTATCTTGCTACTAAAGCTTATGTAAAAAGGGTTTATCAGCAAGCATATGATGAAATTGAGCATGTGGGGTATATGAGTACGATTCATTTTGATCGAAAAAAAGGTATAGCTAAAGGTTATCTCAATACAAAAACCGGGAAAAAGATATATACAATAACCGTTGAATATCAAGTGCTTTCCGGTAGATTGTTTGAGAGAATGTTCAAACAACATAAGCAAGTAACGCCTTGCATAGAAGGATATAATCCATATCGAGAAAGAATTCCATTGTTTGATCTTAAAACCGATAAAGAAAGCTGTTCCGCAACATTAGGTGTTATTAATAAAGACATTTGCGTTGGTCATTTCGATGATTACCCAGCTCTCCCAGTTGCAAGGATTGCTCAGGTTTTAACATCAATTGCAGGAATACAGAATAATGCAAGTGGATTACAGGAACCTATGAAAATTAAGCATGTTATTTTATATGCTAAATCTTTCTTGTTTGCAGGAGAATCCATGAGTGTTAAAAGTGTTTTAGAAAGTAGTACAGAAAGTTCTGATGAAAATGTAATAGATACATTTGCTTTTAGTAATGACGATACAGAATATTCCGCTCGGTTGACTTGTTGGATATAATATTACTAATTTATACTACAATGAATAAATACGAACTGTACCTGATTTTACTTGTTTTATCATCTATCGTTTATGTACCATTTGCTTATTATATAGGTAAAGGTTCTATTGTTTGGAAGATAGCCATGACTTTTTTGATGCCGCTATTAATTTTAGCTTATACATCATTTTCATTTGCCTTAACGATGAATTATTGGTTATTTGTTCCTGCGTTAGGATCTTTGTTTATAGCATTTATTTCTCTTTTAAGACAAATAAAGAAACCTTTTGGAGAAGTTGAAAATGTTATTAAAGAATTTTCAGAAGGTAATATAGATGTAGATATCAATCCTAAAATTTTGAAACAAAATAATGAATTAGGTAAGATTTCTAACAGTATTCAGGAAATGTCTGGGGAACTGGCTAAAATTATGAGTGAAATTAAAAATGTTTCTGAAGAAGTAGTTTCACATAGTACTCAGTTAAAGTCTGCAGCACAGATGTTAGCAGACGGCACTAGTACTCAGGCAGCAGCTACAGAAGAAATTAGTAGTTCAATTGAAGAGGTTATTTCTGTAATCGATTCAAGTAATACGAATGCAATTAATGCTAAGAATATATCAACATTTGCAGCCAGTGGCATTCAAAGTAACATTAAGAAGTCAGAGGAAACTAAGTTGTCAATTAATAACATCTATGAAAATGTTGGAAAAATTAATGATATTAGTGAGCAAACCAATATACTTTCATTAAATGCTTCAGTGGAAGCCGCAAGAGCCGGAGAATTTGGAAAAGGCTTTGCTGTTGTTGCAAATGAAGTGCAGGCACTAGCTCAAAATAGTAAACATTTTTCTAATATTATTCAAGAATTATCATCAGCAGCTCTAACTTTTGCAGTTGAAGCATCCGATTCATTAGCTAAAATGGCTCCTGAAGTACAAAGTACGGCTTCTCTGGTGGATGAAATTAGTGCTGGAGCTATGGAGCAAAAACAAGCCATGGATCAAATCTCTAATTCCTTACAAGAACTAAATTTAGTTACTCAGGAATCAAGTGCAAATAGTGAAGAAATGACAGCAAGTGCTAATCAACTTATGGATCAATCAACAAAATTAAATAACTTAATTTCGTTTTTTAGAGTTTAAGGTTGGTTATTAATTATTGAATTTAATAACCCGAGTTCGATTAAAATTAAAGAGCTCAGATTTTATTAAAATGCAGATATACAAGGCAAATTCTTTTTGCATAGCGAGCTATGGTAGAAGAATTTAACGAAGTGGATTAGTATTTTAATAGAAAGCCACATATAAACAACGATTTTCTTCTTCATATTTGTTTGACATAGCCCGCTATGACTTCACAAATATTCATTGAAACTCATTATTTATAAGCGGTCTGAGCCAATAATTTTATATCGAACTCGGGTTAATAGTTATTAAAAATAAAAGGTCGTCAAATAATTGACGACCTTTATTTTTTAGTGAGAAGCCTCTTCTCCAGGAAGTTTTTTCATTTTTAATTTATCGCCAGTTTCATCAACAACTTTCTTATAGAAGTTATAATCGTATCCAGGGAATTCTGCGTGTGCTGGTTTTCCGTGTGCATTTTTAAGGAACTTACCATTTTCTTCACGATGAAGATTTCCGTCAAGATATTTGACCATTAAAAATTCACCTAGTTTTTTCCACGAACTTACAGTCAAAGTACTTTGATTTATACTGTAGTCTGTTAAGTAATCTTTTGCAAGCTGAGGCTCTAATTCGTATAAATTTCGAGCTCCTAGTTCTATGGCTTGCTGATTAGTTTCAAATTTATCTTCAAGTTCTTTTTGAACTTTTCTAATATCTTTAATCATGAAACTATATCGAGAGTAGGCTTGATTAGATACCCAGTTAAATACCCAAAAAGCTGATTCCCAGGAAAAGTCCAATAGATTACCATTTCCTACTTCAAATTCGTGAGGGACTTTATTTATTCCACAATACATTGGAACATAAACAGTTGATGCTGCATCATCAACTCCAAACCACAGGATGCCACCAATGGCGTTAGGAAGCCAGTTTCGTAATTGAGCAACGAAAGAAAAGCCAGTTTGCTGTGTAGCAATAGCTCTTTCATTAAAATACTCTTCTCCATCAACTTCCCATGTTAAAGGACGGAATCTGTATGGTCTTTTAAAAGGTCCAGCTCCAGCATCAGTGGTCATATCCATAGAAGTTCCTTCAAAGTGGTCACGCATGATATTTTGAAGATCTCTGTATGAAACCTTTTTCGAAGGTTTAATCCATAGAGGCATTCTTTCTGAAGATTCTCCTTTTACATAACTTTCGTATTTGTCCATTTCAGGATTCATTATTCTAAAACCAGACCATACTCTAGCTTCACAGAAACGTAAAGCGCCATAATCAAGTGGAGCATATGTATCAGCAAAACTGAATTCTTTATTTTTACCTACATAATAACCTTTTTCCTTGGCAAAGGAAATAACATCTTTTGAAAAGAGGCAATTGTCTTCATCTTTCAAAGGAAAAGTTGTAATACGTGCCTGATTGGCATGACCAGAGACCATTCCGTCTGGAATTTTTCTTGCTACCCAGACAGCACCTTTATTTCCAACGCCTTTACCAATCATTTCCATAATCCAAGCTTCGTTGGGATCAGCGATAGAGAAAGATTCACCAGAGCTGTAGTATCCGTATTCTTCAACAAGGTCTGTCATTATTTTAATGGCTTCACGAGCTGTACGAGATCTTTGTAGGGCAACATAAATTAAACTACCATAATCAATAATGCCTGTTGTATCAACAAGTTCGTGTCTTCCTCCAAAAGTAGTTTCTCCAATAGCAACTTGGTTTTCATTTATATTACCAATAACAGTGTAAGTTTTAGCTGCTTGTTTTATCTGACCTAGGTATTTACCGGTATCCCACTCATATATGTCAAGCATGGCATCTTCTGGCCAGTTTTGCCCTTTCCAATAATATAACTCTCCAAATAAATCGTGTGAATCTGCAGCATATGAGATCATAGTAGATCCATCAGCTGAAGCATTTTTTGTTATTAAAAAGTTAGTACATGCATTGGAGTTTGTGGTGTAAAATAGACATATTGCAAGAAAAGCAATAAAGGTGATTTTTAATTTACTCATATTCATATTATATTTTGTTGATTGTAATTCTTTTATGTTACTGCAAAAATAATTTATTTATAACAATTTAAGCTCTAGAATAGTTGTAGCAATAGGGGAGACAATATAATAATTGTTAAAAATAGGTACAACCAATACTATTCTATTACGTAAATATAAAAAAAGGCCCAGAAACTCTGAGCCTTTATATTATAATGTAAAAATTACTGTCTTATTTGTTGTATCCAAGAATATGGAACATTTCGTCTACAGATTGTTCTTCTCTGTAAACATAGTCAATAATATTTCCCTTGTCATCTCTATCTATAATTACATGTTTTGGTGCTGGAATTAAGCAATGTTTAATTCCTCCATACCCACTAATTGAATCTTGATACGCACCCGTGTGAAAGAAACCTAAGTATAGAGATTCTTTCTTTTCCTCTTCTGCATCATATTTGGGAAGTAGGATTTCTTGATTTAAATCTTCTGAGTTATAATAGTCAGAATGATCACAACTGATACCACCAATGTTTACTCTACCATATTCATTATTCCATTTGTTAACAGGTAATAAGATAAATTTTTCATGAATAGACCATGCATCAGGAATGGTATTCATCAAACTGTTGTTAATTAAATACCATGTTTCAGTATCATTTTGTTGCTTTTGTTCTAATACTTCAAATATAATTGCGCCGGCTTCACCAACTGTATATTTCCCAAATTCGGTATAAATATTAGGATCTGGAATGTTTTCTTTTGTACAAGCATCTTTAATATTATTAATGATTTCATTAATCATGTACTCGTAATTATATTCAAAGCCTAAATGGTTGCGAATAGGAAAACCGCCCCCTAAATTCAATGAATCCAGATTCTCACTTTCTTTTTTAAGTTCAGTGTATAGTTTTACCGCCTTTTGAAATTCTGTCCAATAATAAATCGTATCTTTAATTCCGGAGTCCACAAAAAAGTGTAGCATTTTGAGTTCAATTTTCTCGTTATCTTTAATGTGCTCCTTAAAAAAATTAAGAACTTCATTCGGCGGAATTCCAAGTCGAGATGTATGGTATGCAGATTGAGGTTCTTCAGTAATTGCCATTCGAATACCTACCTTTATTTTCTCTTTGGTATTTACTTTTAGTAGGCGTCTTAATTCGTTAACACTATCTAAAACAACAATGGAGTTTTCAAAACCCATTTCTTGTAGCCTTACAATCTTTTCTAAATAACCATCCGTCTTATATCCATTATGGATGATAATTCTTGATTTGTCTATTTTTTTCTTTTTATAAAGATTAAGAATCAAATCAATATCGAATGAAGAAGACGTTTCAAGATTTACATTATGTTTTAATGCTTCTTGAATTACATGATAAAAGTGATTACACTTAGTACAATAGCAAAAATGATATTTACCGGTATAGGCATTATTGTTTATTGCACGATTAAATAAATTTCTGGTTTTCTTTATTTGATCGCCGATCTTGGGTAAATAAATAAATCGAAAGGGAGTTCCATGTTTTTCAATAAGATATTTTAAAGAAACTCCATGGAATGTTAAGTATCCATCTCTGAGATCAAATCCTTCTTGAGGAAAATAGTAACTTTGTTCTATAAGATCAAAATAGGTGTTTTTCATTTAAATAAAAAGTATAGAAACCAGTAGGTAATTAAAACTAAAATTAATTAACAGTGGAATATTGCCATTGTAGTAATTCCCAAATATTTATGCTTCCTATATATTATGGTATAGCTCTGCAAAGAAATATTTTTTTCTTGAATAATATTAATAAAGCTACAAAAAATTGCCAAAAATATTTACAACAATCACATAATTAAAACTTTGAATGTAATTAGAGGATTTGAAGAGGAATATTAAGGTTTTAAAATAAACTGGCCGCTATAGGTTTGTGTGTTAAAACACTTATCTTCAATTTTAATTTTTAGATCTATTTCTCCATTACAATTAGCTGGTACTTTACTTAATGGACATGATAGTGTATTGGATTTTGCATCATATTCAAAGAGTACCCATGAGTCATTAAAATATCCATTAAATGATTTGATTCCGGAAAAGTTATCGGAAATCCTAAATGTAAGTTTTGATGATCTTGAATATACTTTATTATTATAGTAATTAACTGGTTTAATGCTTGGTTTAATACTATCAATATGAAACGTATAATTACCAGTATTTCTTGTTTTTAAAATGATGATATTCTTGTCAATAGTTCCTCCTGCATAATATTTTCTATTATTTCCGTTAATTGATGCTAAACATAATTGCTTTTTATAAGCATGTAAAGAATCGGGTATATCAACTTTTAAGGTAATGCTTTTATGTAAAGGAATACTTCTTTTTCCAATAGAAAATACAGATTGATTGTTGTGGAATACTTCTTTAACAATAAATTCTGTATTATCGTATAGTGTTCCTTGGGGAATAAAACAATTAATTGATTTATTAGAGATGTTATTATCTACATCGTATTTTAAAACGTTTGTATTGTATTCCTCTGGTGCTAAATTTATACTTGGAGATTGCCCTTTTAATAGAGTAAAGTTTAACTCAGATAAATTTTGAGCAGCATCATAAGCTTTAATTTGAATATTTTTTATACTGTCCATAATAATTATACCATCATTTTCAATATGGTTATAAATACTTAACTGATTATTTGGCAATCTATAACATCTTTGAAAACTTTTCCCATGTTTTGATTTGTATGCATAATCAATATGACTGTTTATATATCTTGATTCATAAAATGAAAATCGATCAAGATTCCATGCAAAAGTAGTTTTATTGTTAACGTTCAGTTTTAAACTATATACACCACATTTTTTCCAGGAGCCACTCATGTAATCGAGCATTTCGATACCAATACCAATATTTCCGGAGGCATATATCTTAGGATTTCCTTTTAAATGAAACTTACCATCGTAAAATACTATAAGGTAGTTTTTTCCATTACTATCACCATTAATTCTGCTGTTGGAATCAAGCGGGTATAACCTAATTGTTATAAGTTTGGGGCGAACATCATCTTTAATTTTAGACTGAAAAAAGAATGGGTTTAAAGGCTCTTCTGTTTTACTATCCCTAATTTCATAATGCAAATGAGGACCTCCACTACTTCCGGAATTACCGCTATAACCAATAGTTTCGCCTTTATGAACAAATATTGAATCTTTAGGGAAATAGTCAATCGAAAATTGTTTTATTTTATATTGTTCTTTTGTGATTACAGAATCAATTTTAGGTGCATAAGCATTTAAATGGCCATATACTGTTGTATAACCATTTTTGTGTTTAACATAAAGCGCGTTCCCATAACCAACTGGGGAGACTTTAATTCTGGAAACAATTCCATCTTCCATACACTTTACAGATAATCCTGTTTTGCCATTGGTACTTAAGTCAATTCCTGAATGAAAATGATTAGTTCTTAATTCAGCAAATGAGCCGCTTACACTAGGTTCAATAGATAAAGGGAAAAGAAAATCCGTATAGTTACTTTTTTGAGCCTTTAGGTTGCAGGAAATAAGTAGAATAAATAGTATTGTTGAGTAAACTGTATATTTCATAAGGTAATATCTTTCTTTTATTGATCTAACGTAGCCTAAAGGCAAAAGTTCTTGGAATAATAATTAAAATCTTTTTTTGCAATGTAAATACTTCATATTTAGAATTTATCTCTATTTATCTAAATAGATTGTAAAAAGAAAGTTTATGTTTATTTTTATTTCTTAATTGCAATATTAACTTTGTATGGCATTTTTGTAAATATGGCGAACGAAAATATAGAAATAGTAAATAATTTACAAGATAAAATAATGCGGTTGGTTGAACGTTATGAGAGAATGAGGTCTGACAATGAAATATTGAAGGTCCAAAACGATCAACTCACCAACCAATTAGAAGGATCTGCAAGAGAAATGGCAGATTTAAAAGAAAAATACAATACATTAAAATTTTCTAAAACGATTGAAGCAAGTAGTGGAGACGTTCACTTTGCAAAAATTAAAATCAATCAGATTGTGCGGGAAATTGATAAATGCATTGCTCTTTTAAACAGGTAATATTTAGTTGTTAAATGGACGATAAGCTTTCAATACGAGTTAATGTGGCGGATAGGTATTATCCTTTAAGGATAAAGCGTGAAGATGAAGAGCGTATCCGTAGAGCAGCTAAAATGATCAACGAAAAAGTATTACAATATAAACAACACTATTCTGATAAAGATCATCAGGATTTTTTGGGAATGGCTGCTTTGCAGTTTGTAATTAAACTTCTTGAGTTAGAAGAGAAGCAAAATGATGCTCCAATAATTGAAATGGCCAGAGAGTTGGATCATCAATTATCGGAAATTCTTGAGAGAGAATAATTAATCAATATATGTCAATAATATCCGCATTGTTTCTACAATCAGGTACTTACGTACTTGTTTTTGTATGTAATGATTGCGGTTTTGTTTTATTTAATAAAGAGTGAAATGGATATAACAATAGTCGGAATTGTGGCCCTGGTAATAGGAGTTTTGGGCACATGGATAGTATATGGTAAAATTTTAAAGTCTCATAGCCACAAAATCATTCGAGAAGCAGAGAATGAGGCTGAAGTGATCAAGAAGGATAAAATTTTACAGGCCAAAGAAAAATTCTTGCAACTAAAATCAGATCATGAAAAAGAGATTAATGCAAGAAATAATAAGCTTTTAAGTGCTGAAAATAAATTAAAACAACGCGAAGTTTATTTTTCTCAAAAACAGGAAGAATTAACTCGTAAGCGAAAAGAAACAGAAGCTATTCGTGAGAATCTAGACAATCAGTTAGAAATTGTAGAAAAGAAGTCAGTAGATTTAGACAAGTTGCATAAACAACAAGTTGAACAGTTGGAGGCAATTTCAGCTTTAACAGCAGATGAAGCAAAAAGACAACTGATTGAGTCACTAAAGGCAGAAGCTAAAACAGAAGCTATGTCATATGTGAACGATATCATGGATGAAGCAAAAATTAATGCAAACAAAGAGTCAAAAAGAATAGTATTACAAACTATTCAAAGAGTTGCAACAGAAAATGCAATTGAAAATTCAGTTACAATTTTCCATATTGATTCGGACGAAATTAAAGGACGCATTATTGGTCGTGAAGGTAGAAACATCCGTGCATTAGAAGCAGCAACTGGTGTAGAAATTATTGTAGATGATACTCCGGAAGCTATTGTATTAAGTGCTTTTGACCCAATGCGAAGAGAAATAGCTCGTTTAGCATTACATCAATTAGTAACGGATGGAAGAATTCACCCAGCTCGAATTGAGGAAGTGGTTAATAAGGTTCGTAAACAAGTTGAAGAAGAAATTATAGAAACAGGTAAAAGAACTGCTATTGATTTAGGTATTCATGGATTACATCCTGAATTAATTAAGTTGGTTGGTAAGATGAAGTACCGTTCATCTTATGGACAAAACCTATTACAGCACTCTAGAGAAACAGCGAATCTTTGTGCTGTTATGGCTAGTGAACTAGGTCTAAATCCTAAAAAAGCTAAAAGAGCTGGACTTCTACATGATATAGGTAAAGTTTCTGATGAGGAGCCAGAATTGCCACACGCAATTTTAGGTATGAAACTTGCTGAAAAATATAAGGAGAAGGCAGATATTTGTAATGCAATTGGTGCTCACCATGATGAAATTGAAATGACTACAATGATGGCTCCTATTGTTCAGGTATGTGATGCTATATCAGGAGCTCGTCCAGGAGCTCGTCGAGAAGTAGTTGATTCATATATCAAACGTTTAAAAGATCTTGAAAATCTTGCTTTATCATATCCAGGAGTTCTGAAAACATATGCAATTCAAGCAGGACGAGAATTACGAGTTATAGTAGGTAGTGAAAAAGTTACCGACAAGGATGCGGAAACACTATCTTATGAAATTGCTAAAAAGATTCAAACAGAAATGACTTATCCTGGACAGGTTAAAATTACTGTAATCAGAGAAACCAGAGCTATCAATTACGCCAAATAGTTAGATAGTTTTATCATAATTTTTAAGATTTAGGCCAAAAGTTTTTTGATAAACTTATTGGCCTAAATTGCTTATAATCCCCAAAAGTCTCTAGGATATAAACTAGAATATAGTGTTAAGCAGGGATTAAAAAAGGCAATTGATTGGTATTGGAATAATTTGTAATATACTTTTATTATGCAATTTTTATATGCTTGATATGGAATTAAAAATTGATATATTTGTGAGATTAATTTTATAAACTAAAACAATATTGAAATGAAAATCTATTTCCCAAAGATGATTTCTTTTTTATTTGTTGGTATGGTATTATTTTCTTCTTGTGGAGGAGGTGATAAAAAGGAGGATCCTCCTGTAGATACAACAAAACCAGTTATTTCAACATCAGTACCTGAAGCCAATCAAAGTTTTTCATTAGGAGGTTCCTTTTATTATATAGGAAGCTTTAGTGATGATGTAGAATTGAAAGAAGTTACTTTTTCAGTTACGAAAATTTCAGCTCCTGTAGCAGCTGGTATTGGTGATCCAATATGGGTTCCCGAAGATGTAACAATTACCCTTAGCGGTACTTCGGATTCAGTTGATGAAGCAATTTTTACAATCCCTTCTGGTGTTAATGATGGTGTATATCAGTTAACAATTAATTGTTCAGATACATCAAACAATGAGGTGTCAGAACAGATTACTGTTAATTTAGGTAATACAAATTACTAAGAATATAATTTTATGTAGAAGAGCTCGTTTATACAACGGGCTTTTTTTATACCTATTTATTAACTATGATATATGATAAAGTATATGGTGAATCTTTAGTTTCATTTTATTTCTTTTGTAATTTCTTAATGATTAAAAATATTATAAAATATGTCACAATATAATTTTGATGAGATTCTGGAGAGGAAAAATACTGATGCTTTTAAATTAGAATTAAGAAAATTCTTCTTCGGAACTGATGAAGTGCTTCCTCTTTGGGTAGCAGATATGGATTTTAAAGCTCCTCCGGCAGTAATTAACGCTATACAGGAAAGAGCTCAACATGAAATATATGGTTATACTATTCGGGATAATAAATTTACAGGTGCTATTAAAACTTGGTTGAGTTCTCAACATCAGTGGGATATTGATGAAAAGTGCGTTAAATTTATTCCAGGAGTATTGGCTTCCTTAGTAATAGCAATAAATGAGTTTTCAGAAGAGGGAGATCAAGTTATTATTCAAACACCCGTATACCCACCATTTCATTCAATTGTTAAAGAAAATAATAGGGAGTTAGTTCAAAACAGGCTTATTGAAAATGATGGTTATTATACTATCGATTTTGAATTGTTAGAAAAACAAGCCAGCAATCCTAAAGCGAAATTATTTGTTTTTTCAAATCCTCATAATCCAGTTGGACGAGCATGGAATGAAGAAGAACTTAAAAAAATTGCAGAAATTTGCGTTAAACATGATTTATTAATTGTTTCGGATGAAATTCATAGTGATTTGTGTTTGTTCGATCATAAACATCTTGTTTTAGCTAATTTATGCCCGGAACTTAAGGATCGTATAATAACAGGAATGGCACCAAGTAAAACATTTAATATCGCTGGTTTGTCTACAGCATATGCTGTAATCGAGGATCATAAATTAAGAACTCGTTTTGATAAAAGGCTCAGTGCTTATCAAATGTATATGGGTAATTTATTTGGTGGAGTTGCATTAACTGCTGCTTATAATGAAGGTGCTGATTGGTTATGTGAATTGAAAAAGTATTTAGAAGAGAATGCGCTCTTTGTAAAAGAATTTATAAATACCAATATGCCTGAAGTTGGTTTTGTTTTACCCGAAGCGACTTACTTACTGTGGTTAGATTTCAGAAAGTGGAATGTTCCACATACTGAGCTAAAAAAAGCTATGATAGAAATTGGTAAAGTAGGATTAAATGATGGTATATCATTTGGTACAGAGGGTGAAGGATTTCAGAGACTTAATATTGGCTCACCTAAAGCAATAGTAGAAGAAGGAATGGAACGTATTTTAAAGGTGCGTAACCATTTTGTAAAGTAAAACCTATTAAGGTCAGGCTGATTTGAGTTTTTCTCTTTTTAATCTGACCTTTATCATAGGATAAAGAAATACGGATAGAAGTATTACTATAGTCCCTGTATAAAAACCTCCACTCATATACTCTGATTCTCCAAAGATAAAATATGCTAGTATTATTCCATAAACTGGTTCCATATTTATCGCAAGAAGTATGTTGTAAGCAGAAAGTTCTTTCATAACATCAACGCTAACAGCAAAGGCAAATGCAGTACATACAACTCCTAGTAAAAGCATGTAACCTATATCACTAAAAGAAGGATTAAGTAGTTCTTTGTTAAAATTTTGGGTTAATATCAAATAGATTGTAATTCCTACAAATCCACCTGTCATTTCATAAAAACTAATTAATGTAGGCGTAAATTTATTGGTATATGATTTATTTAATATAGTAAAGAGCGTAGCTAGAATACTTGATAATATAGCAACAAATATTCCTTTAATATAATGAATTTCATAACTGAATATTAAATAAAGACCCAATACTATACCAATTCCAATTAAAAATTCCAGCCAATTTATTTTTTGTTTAAAAAATATGGGTTCTAAAATGCTGGCAAATAAAGTTCCTGAAGCCATAATTCCTAGTGTAACAGAAATGTTCGCAATTTTTATAGCACCAAAAAAGGTAATCCAATGAAATGCTACAACTAATCCAATACCAATTAGTTTTGTGATATCTTTTGTTGAAATGGAAAGATCAATTTTTTTCCATTTTATAAATATGAATAAACTAATAGCTGCAAATAACATTCTATACCACACCATTTGTAGGGCATTCATGTGTATTAACTTTCCAATTATAGCAGTAAAACCATATATTATTACAATAAAATGGAATAGAATAAAACTTTTTGTATAGGACCTTGGCATTTTTTTAGTGATCAAATTTTGTTCAAATATATTGTTTTAATTCCTTAAGCGTTTGTAAATTTTGTATTACATTTACATTTTGGAATGAGAAGAGTTTTTAGAATATCCAAAGAGAGACATTGTGTGCATTCATTATATTTTAATAATGAATCAGATAAATGTTTTTTCTTTTCTGCAAGTGATATTTCTTTATGTTTGGCCTATTTTAATAGGTCTTTTTTTTGCCCAAATTTTAAGGAATTGTTATTTACTCAAGTAAATTCTTTAAAAGGGAAATTATTCTATTGTATTCAGTTATTTAATCGTCATAATTTTAAAATAATATTCCAGTATATCATACTTAGGTATTTTATGCTCAGGAACTAAACCCATTTAAATGAAAAACAGAAGTTTAGTCTCTATTAACGATTTCTCAAAAGAAGAAATTCTTCAAATTGTGGACTTTGCTGCAAGATTTGAAGAGAATCCAAATCAGGATTTGTTAAAGAATAAGGTGATTGCAACCTTGTTTTTTGAACCATCTACCCGAACGAGATTAAGTTTTGAAACAGCTATAAATCGACTTGGTGGAAGAATAATAGGTTTTTCAGATGCATCGTCATCATCTACAACAAAAGGTGAAACCCTTAAGGATACAATTAGAATGGTTAGTAATTATGCTGACTTAATTGTGATGAGACATCCTTTGGAAGGGAGTGCTCGCTATGCAGATGAAGAGTCGCGAGTGCCAATTATTAATGCAGGCGATGGAGCAAACCAGCATCCAACACAAACTTTATTGGATTTATATTCAATAAAGAAAACGCAGGGTACGCTTGAAAATCTAAATATTTTCATGGTTGGAGATTTAAAGTATGGAAGAACTGTACATTCTTTACTTCAGGCTATGAGTCATTTTAATCCGGTTTTTAATTTTATTTCTCCAGATGAATTAAGAATGCCGGATGAATACAAATTTTGGCTTGATTCAAAAGGAATTACTTTTTACGAACATACGGAGTTTACTGATATTTTATCGCGAGCAGATATTCTATACATGACAAGGGTTCAGCAGGAGCGTTTTGCTGATCCTATGGAATATGAGAAGGTAAAGAATATATATATTCTTAAAAATTCAATGCTTAAAAATACTAAAGATAATTTACGTATTCTGCATCCTTTGCCAAGGGTAAATGAGATTAATACAGATGTGGATGCAAATCCTAAAGCATATTATTTTCAACAGGCTGAAAACGGAGTGTATGCTCGTATGGCCATTATTGCTTCTATTTTAGGTTTAGTTTAAAGATATAGACATGACTGCAAAAAAAGAGTTAAGAGTAAGTGCCATTCAGCATGGTACAGTTATAGATCATATTCCAGCAAATAAGTTATTTAAAGTTATCAGTATTCTTAAGTTAGATAGATGTGAAAATCTAATTACATTTGGTACTAACCTTGGAAGTAATCGTTTTGGAAAAAAAGCTATAATTAAAGTTGCTGATAAGTTTTTTGATGAGAAAGATTTGAATAAAATTGCTTTAGTGGCTCCAGAAGCACGTTTTAATATTATTAAAGATTATGATGTTGTTGAAAAAAGGGAAGTAGAAATTCCAACTGAAATAATTGGTATTGCAAAATGCTTTAATCCCAAATGCATTACAAATACAGAAGTAATGTCTACAAAATTTTCATTGGTTGTTTCTAAAGAAATTGCACTAAAGTGTCACTATTGTGAAAAGATTACTACTAAAGAGCATTTAGTAATTTTGTAATTATAATTTTGGAGCTATTCTATAAAAAAAATAAGCATGGCTAAAGTAGATTGGAAACCAGGTAATATGTTGTATCCATTACCTGCTGTTATGGTTAGTTTAGGTGACAAGCCTGAAAATTATAATATAATTACTATTGCATGGACTGGTACAATATGTTCCGACCCACCGATGTTATATATTTCAGTAAGAAAAGGGCGTCATTCATATGCAGTCTTAAAAGAAACGGGTGAGTTTGTAATAAATCTAACCACTCGGGATTTGTCGTATGCAACAGATTGGTGTGGAGTGAGATCTGGACGACAGTATGATAAGTTTAAAGAGATGAACTTAACTGTAGGTAAAGCCAGTGTAGTTAAAGCGCCAACTATTGAGGAATCTCCGGTAAATATTGAATGTAAGGTTACACAGATTGTGGAGTTGGGAACTCATGATATGTTTATGGCAGAAGTGGTAAATGTCAAAGCCGATGAAGCTTATATTGATGAAAAAACTGGTGCTTTTTCATTATATAAAGCTAAACCAATATGTTATTCACATGGTCAATATTATGAAGTGGGAAAGAGGATTGGCAAATTTGGCCATGCGGTGGAAAAGAAGAAGAAAAAGAAAAATAGGAGTAAAAAGAAAGCTTAATCTATCAATTTGTAATATATTTTTAATAATAAATTGTTGCTTTTCAATGATTCAAATATCTTTGCGCAAAAAATGTAACATATTTAATAGTAATGAGTGTAGAAAAAGAATTAGAAAAAAGAAGTGGTTCTGTTTGTGAATTGTGTGGTTCAACGAATGAATTAAGTGTGTATGAAGTACCATCATCTCCAGTGGAAGGAGTAGATGCAAATGTATATGTATGTTCTACTTGTAAAGGTCAGATTGAAGATAAGGAATCAGTTGATGTCAATCATTGGCGCTGTTTAAATGATAGCATGTGGAGTACCGTTCCTGCAGTTCAAGTGATGGCATGGAGAATGTTAAATCGTCTAAAATCTGAAGGATGGCCTCAGGACTTGTTGGATATGTTATATTTAGAAGAGGATGTTATGAATTGGGCAAAAGCTTCAGGTGAGGGCGAGGAAGATGACGATGCTATCGTTCATAAGGATAGTAATGGTGTTGTGTTGAAAGCTGGTGATACTGTTGTTTTAATTAAAGATTTAAATGTAAAAGGCGGTGGTTTTACTGCTAAAAGAGGAACCGCAGTAAGAAATATTGGTTTAGTGCATGATAACCCGGAACAAATAGAAGGTAGGGTAAATGGTCAACAGATTGTTTTACTAACTCAATATTTAAAGAAGACAAATTAATTATAATATTTCTTTATTATGGCAAGCCTGGTTAAATTATTAATCAGGCTTTTTTTGCTTAAGTGTATTTTAGTGGGTAGTTGTATTGTGTTAAGATATTGATGGATTTATGTTTTTACCAAATCGAAAAGAATTATGGAACTATTGTAATTTTCTGACGAACAACTAGCCGAATTGAGTTAAATGATTGGGAAATATTGAGGTATGGATAATCGAGGGGACAAGGATTTTAAAGCAGTTTTAAAGAAATTAATACTGTTTGGTAATCAGAATAGGCGATTGCAGGATGTATTATTTCTATGTATTTTTTCAATGATTATACATGTTAGTATAGCGACTATAGTTAATGCATTAATAGACATTCTCAAAATGTAATTGGATTTGATATTATTGTAATTTTTGTTTTTCAATATTTTATATTCTCACAAACATAACCAATAAATTTACATAGATACGATGTGTATTTGTCTTCTTTACTTTTATTAGTTTTGGATATTTGTGGTTTAATAGTCAAGGAAATTCAGGTCCAAGTATGTTATTGTTACAATCTTTAGACGTTGTTTGGGTTTTGGGTTTCTGTAGGCAAGGAGTTTGTTGTTTTTTGTATAGCCTTGGTAATTTTCACTATATTTCTGAATTTGGTTTAAGTTATTAGCCCTCATGTTATACAATCATATGAGTCAAAAAATCAAATGCTTTTTGATAACTGATCAATGGCATTGTTGATATTTGCCTTTGAAATACCTGTTTTAATATACACTCGAAATGTTTTATTTAAGGAAAGAGAGGATGCTATTTTATGTGCTGAGGAAAAATCTTGTTTTCTAGCATAAATGAGTAATGAATTAAGAATTCCAATGAATGCCATACTGGGGTTTGTTGAATTACTTGAAGATCCTTCAATTGAAAAGGAAGAGCAATCAAGTTATTTGGAAATTATTAGTCAAAATTCAAGGATATTGCTAAACCTTTTAAATAATGCGATTAATATCAATAAAATAAATTCAGGAAAACAACAGATTTTTATTTTAAATTGTAATGTGGATTTAGTTTTAAATCATGTCTTAGAAAATTTAAAGGCTTTGAATTCAAATAAGGAAGTTGAATTCAGAATTGGAAATAATTTATCACAAAATATATTTTTCGAAGTTGATGAAAACTTAATTTATCAGATATTAATAATTCTGAGTTTTAATGCATTAAAATTTACTTCAAAATGAGAGGTGTTGTTAAGTTGGACTAATAATGAAGAATCAATACTATTTTCGGTTTAAGATAGTGGGTGTGGAATTCCCGAAGAGAAAAAAATGAAAAGTATACTCAAGCACAAAATAACTCAGTTATGAGTCCTGTTAACTTAGCCGGTTTGGGATTGCATATTTGTAAAAGTCTAACTGAATTATTAAATGGTAAAATATGGTTTCATTCACAAGTAGGGGTGGGGCTGAGTTTTTCGTAAAACTACCTTTAGTTCACTTGAAGCATAAAAAACAGTTTAATTCTTAAAAAAAAGAAATAAACTGTTTAAAGATAATAAATGCTATTTTATAATAAATTTCCTACTCTAATACCAAAATATACACTTTGGGGTAACGAAGGACCATAAATGTATGCAGGATCTCTATTGATTCCTGTATCAAAATCACTCTGGTATGAATTTAATATATTTTTAATTCCACATGAAATTCCAAGGTCAAAACCTTTCTTGAATCTAAAAAAATATTCTCCTTTTAAACCCACATCTATAAAATCTTGAGTATCTAATATCTCTCCATTGGAGTCATTACCGTAATATTCAATATTCATTGTTCCTGTATAGGTGCCATTTAAAGATACCGTGAAGTTTTTTAAAGGATCTGTATTGAAGGTAAAATAACCATAATTATTTGGTGTTCTCAGGTAATTTTCAGTGAAATTACCATTCCCATATTCTTTTGCATCCTCATATTTACTGATCTGAGTAGTAAATCCAATTTCAAAATCCCAATTTGCAGATGGAAAATATCGGGCTTCAATGTTTAATCCATTTACAAAAGCTTTTCCACCATTTATTCTGGTATATGTTACGGTACCATCTTCATCAGGAATACTTTGATCATTGGCAAAAGCATCGGTAAGATTTGTGTAGAAATACTCACCTAAAATTTCAAAGTTTGATGTTCCTACTTTTCCCTGATAATCCATTGACCCAACAAACGAATAACTGCTCTCTTGTTTTAGATTTTTACCGTTGGCGTGTATTACCTTCCTGTTTCCGGCAATTTCTATATGTAAATCTTCATCAAATATTTGAGGAGCTCTGTATCCGGTTGAAAAACTTCCTCTAATTTGAAGTTGTTTTAGTGGCTTGTACAAAAGGTTTAACCTTGGGCTAACTACAGTATTCGATAAATCATCGCTATCGTCTGCTTTGTTTTTGATATTATAGTTATCCACTCTAACTCCTGCAGATATGGTCATTTTATTAAATTCATAGTCGTATTGACCAAACAAACCAATAGTATTCATCTTTTGATCAGATATAATTACTTCCTCATGATAACCTTTTTCATCAGTGTAACCAAGTTTTTTATCTTCTAAATTACTTCCTACATTTTCAAGCCCAGCAATATACGAATGGCGTCCTACGCCACCTTTAAATTGAACTCCGTAAGAATATGATAAGTCTTGTGTGATACCATATGCACTCATGTCGGGAGTTCCATCAGCTAATTGCTCGGGATTGTTCATAGGTAAGTCAAATGTGTAATCATCAGCATATAATCTGGCTCCATAGTAGGTTGACCTATCTACATTTTGGGCAGATGCATATATAGATAACTTACCATTATTATCTCCAACAAACCTGGTAAAAGTGGCAGAACCAGTATTTATTTTATGGTTTGCTGATTCTGTAATATTTGATTCATGTTCCAAGGCATCAAGCATATCACCACCTCTTCTTTCTTCTTCAATATGAAAATAATCCAGTGTTAATTTATTTCTGTATCCCATACGATGATATAAATTTGCACCAAATGTATTGTTGTTTAGTTTTGACAATTCTGTGAAAGAATCGTTGTTTGCATCGTATCCTTCTCTTTTTCTATGTGTTGCATATAACGAAAGTCCGGAGTTTTTATCTTCAGAAACAATAGCTGTATTGATATTGATATTTAAGTCGTTTTTTGCATTGTCATTTATACCAATTCTTCCATTTTGGATACTGGCTTCGAAAATATTACTAGTTGGTTCTTTAGTAATTAGGTTTACTGTTCCGGCAATAGCATTACTTCCGTAAAGTGCAGAGCCACCTCCTTTAACAACTTCTATTTGTTGTATCATATTTGCAGGAATCATCTCTAACCCGTAAACACTAGCGAGTCCACTAAAAATTGATCTGCCATTAACTAATATTTGTGAATATGATCCCTCCATTCCGTTCATTCTTAATTGGTTTGCTCCACAATTTTGGCAATTGTTTTCCATTCTTAAGCCTGTTGTAAAATTTAAACCTTCGCTTAAGGTAACTGCCTGAACCTGAGTGAGCTGTTTGGGTGTCATCGTGTTTACAATGTTGGATGCATCAATGCGTCTTTTCTTTGTTTTATCTGCTGTTACTACAACTTGTTCCAAACCTAAAATATCTTCATCTAATGAAATATCCAGATTTAATGGATGGTCATAAGATAAATTGATGTTGACCTCTTTTGTAACATGCCCCAATGCCTGAATGACAAGGGTATGCTTACCTTCTGGAATCTCCATTAAATAAAATTTACCATCTAAATCTGAAGCCGAACCGATTGTTGTAGATTTTAATTGAACTGTTGCAAATGGGATAGGATCTTCCCCATTTGAAATTTCTCCTTGGATTGGTGGAACTCCTGGTTTTGCAAAGCTAGTGATAGATATAGAAAATAGAAATAGAATATATGTAATTATCTTGTTCATTTTGTCTTTGTTTTAATGTGTTCAAATAATATTTTGATATGTTCATATAGATATGATATATCAATTCCATTCACAATAATTGTGATACATAACGTTTTTTTGATTTTGTAGAATAGTATGATGCGTCATCTCACATACTAGTGTATAAAAGTGAAAGATTATAAGTGCTTATAAAGGTTTTATACTATTCTTTTTGTTTTCATCTGACAATGACAAATCAATACCACTTGTTGAATGTTTGTATTGGTACTAATTTGATTAGTGTAATCAGATGAAGCGCTTTATATTGTTATGAAATGGGTGGAGCCCTAAGTGGAGAACAATGATAATGTTTCTTACTATAAAATGAGTATTGGGGTAATACTAATTTATTGTTTACCTCAGAATAAGTATTATTTAAATGAATGCCTTGTGCATTATTTAAATAAGTTATTGTTGTAGAAAATGAGTAATGAGAGGAGTATCCCGAATCCTGGCTATGGTGAGGTTTGTCGGCCCCTGCAGTAGTGTGATAATGAACAAGAATTTGATTATCACCAAGGAAGTGCACGTGTAATCCTAAGTTCAATGTTAGGGTTAAACCAACATTGACGAATAGCATTAAAGATGCAAATCCAATGGCTAATATATTTCTTATCCTCTTCATTAAATATCTTTAATGCAAAAATGGGCGATATATGTTAAATATCCTATCCCAATAAGTAGGGGTTTTAATTATCCACCTGATTTTTTTGCTTTGTACCCAGCTTTTATTAATAAGTCTAGTACTTTATCTCTAAAATCACCCTGGATTAAAATTTCTGCGTCTTTAACAGTTCCACCAACACCACATTTAGATTTTAAGTCTTTACCAAGATCTTTTAAGTCACTTTCATCACCAATAAATCCAGTAATTAGTGTTACAGCTTTACCTTTTCGTTGCTTTTTATCGAGCATAACTCTAAGATTTTGCTGCTGAGGAGGTAGTGTTTCTTCTTGATCTTCTTCATTGTGTTGATATTCAAAATCATTATTGGTTGAGAATACAATACCGTCTCTTGATTTTCTGTTTTTCTTACCCATAATTAGTTATTTGTTTGCAAAAATAAAATTTTGAAATAGTTATTAAAATAAATAAAGAAATAAGAAAATAAATATTTGAACATACCACATGTGCCATGCTATTTAGTTGAGGTAGAATGAATCAATCAATAATAGTACATGATAATATTTAAATGTAGAATGTAATGCATTGAAAATAAGTGTTTATCTAATATTTATTAGAATCAAGATGCGATCAATTATTGATTTTTTGATTTTTATCATACTTTTGTACAGTTTAATTGAATTCTAATGTTTTGCCCATGGCAAAGTTTAAGAATCTTCATTTTATTTTTGGATAAAATTTGTATACCTATTATAGGAATGTTTAAGATTATTAATAAAGAGTTCTTTTCAGAGAACGTTGTAAAAATTGATATTGAAGCACCACGTATTGCAAAAGCAAGACGAGCAGGACACTTTGTTATCATAAAAATTGGGGAGAAAGGTGAGAGATTCCCGTTAACAATTGCTGGAGCCGACAGACAAAAAGGTACAATTACTTTAGTTGTACAAAAAGTAGGCGTTTCGTCACGAAAGTTAGCAGCATTAGAAGTAGGTGAGTACGTTACAGATTTAGTAGGACCGTTAGGACAGGCTACACATATTGAAAAAAAAGGTACCATTTTAGCATGTGGAGGTGGAGTTGGTGTTGCACCTTTGCTACCTATTGTTCAAGCATACAAAGAAGCAGGTAATCGTGTTATTACCGTTATCGCTGCACGAACTAAGGACCTTATTATTCTTGAAGATCAAATTAAAGAATTCTCCGATGAGTTGATTATTATGACAGATGATGGTTCATATGGGCAAAAAGGTTTGGTTACTGAAGGAATGGAACAGGCTATAAGCATGGAAAATATTGATGAAGCTATGATTATAGGGCCTGCAATTATGATGAAGTTTGCTGCATTAACTACAAAAAAACATAACATTCCAACATTAGCTAGCTTAAATACAATTATGGTAGATGGTACAGGTATGTGTGGTGCATGTAGAATTACTGTCGGAGGTAAAACCAAATTTGTTTGTGTGGATGGACCTGAGTTTGATGCACACCAAGTTGACTTTGATGAAATGCTACTTCGATTAAATGGTTATAAGGATATTGAGAAGAAAGCCGATGAAAACTATTTAAAAAGTCATTGATAATAATTCTCAATTTGTAGTTACGATATTCACACAGCAAATAAAATAAAGAAATCAGATTCCAAAAATGGAAGACAGAAATAGTTATTTGAAATCTGAGCGCTCACAAGAATGGCGTGAAGAGTTAAGAAAAAAGATTAAAGCAAAAGACAGAACAGATGTTCCAAGGGTTAAGATGAATGAAGTTGATGCCATGGAACGAGTTCAGTCATATATTGAAGTGAATAGTGGTTTAACACAAGATCAGGCTCAAAATGAAGCTATGCGTTGTGTTGACTGTGCAAATCCTACTTGTATCACAGGTTGTCCTGTTGAAATAAATATACCTAAGTTTATTAAAAGAATTGAACAGGGTGAGTTTTTAGAGGCAGCTAAAGTATTAAAAGAAACAAGTACATTGCCAGCTGTATGTGGTAGAGTGTGTCCGCAGGAAAAACAGTGTGAGGCAAACTGTTTTTATACTCAAAAACTAAAAAAAGAACCGGTAGCTATTGGTTATCTTGAAAGATTTGCTGCTGATTATGAAAGAGAATCAGGAGAAATTTCTATTCCAGAAATAAAAGAGAAAAACGGCAAAAAAGTAGCATGTATTGGATCAGGACCTGCCGGATTAACATTTGCTGGAGAAATGGCTAAAAAAGGTTATGATGTTACAGTTTTTGAAGCTTTACACGAAATAGGAGGCGTATTAAAATATGGTATTCCAGAGTTTCGTTTACCCAATAATATTGTCGATGTTGAAATTGAAAGTCTTAAAAAAATGGGCGTTCAATTTGAAACGAATTTTATTGTAGGTAAAACTGCTACTATAGAAGATTTAAAAGAAGAAGGTTTTGAAGCTTTTTTTACAGGCAGTGGTGCAGGATTACCACGTTTCATGAATATCCCGGGAGAAAATTATATTGGAATTTTAAGTTCTAATGAATATTTAACCCGTATTAATTTAATGCATGCTGCCGATCAATCTACCGATACACCAGTAATTAGTGGTAATAAAGTGATGGTTGTTGGTGGAGGAAATACAGCAATGGACTCTGTGCGTACAGCTAAAAGATTGGGTGCTGAAAGAGCATTGATTGTTTATCGAAGAAGTATGGAAGAAATGCCTGCCCGTCTTGAAGAAATAGAGCATGCAAAAGAGGAAGGTATTGAGTTTATGACATTGGCTAATCCTATTGAATATTTTGCCAATGAAAAAGGGCAGGTAAATCAAGTGAAAGTTCAAAAAATGGAATTGGGAGAGCCAGATGCAAGCGGACGACGCAGGCCAATTCCAGTAGAAGGATCTGAGGAATTAATTGAGGTCGATACCGTTGTTGTTAGTGTAGGTGTGTCACCAAATCCAATTGTTCCTGATTCTTTACCGGAGTTAAAAACCACTTCATGGGGTACGATTCAGGTTAATGAGGAAACATTACAATCATCAATGCCTGAGATGTTTGCCGGAGGTGATATTGTGAGAGGTGGAGCTACTGTAATCTTGGCAATGGGCGATGGCAGAAGAGCTGCTCAAAAGATGGACGATTATTTAAAGAATAAATAAAACCAATGGTCTAATCATTAATATCAATTGGAATGAAGATATTGGAAACAAAATATATGGGACTTCGTTTGAAGAATCCTATTGTTGTTGGAAGTTGTGGATTAACTGCTTCTGTAGAAGGTTTAAAGCGTATTGCTCAAAGTGGAGCTGCTGCTGTAGTATTAAAATCTATTTTTGAAGAGGAAATCATTAAAGAACATGAGGATACTCTGAAAAAGAAATTAGGTTATCAGGATAATAATCTGGAGTTTCTGGATTATTTTGACTATCAATTAAAGAACGATGTTCTTAAAAAAACAGCCACTCTTGTTGAGGAGGCTAAAAAAGAAATTGATATTCCTATTATTGGTAGCTTAAATTGTGCTTCATCAGGTGAATGGATTTCGTACGCAAAGCATTTGGAGAAAGCAGGAGTTGATGCTCTTGAATTAAATGTTTTTAAATTACCCTTTGATATAGATCAAAAGCCAGAAGAGCAAGAGAAACTCTATCTGTCTATAGTTGAAAAAGTAAAAGAAAATATCTCAATTCCAGTTTGTATTAAAATAGCACCTTATTCATCTAATCTAGCAGCAATGGTTAAAAAGCTTGATGATTCAGGTATTGATGCTGTTACCATGTTTAATAGATTTTATAACGTGGATTTTGATATAATGACAGATGAAGTAAAAGCTGGAAGTCCATACTCCTCAGATCAGGATTACTACAATACTTTAAGGTGGATTTCAATTATGTCTGGTAAGGTTAATTGTGACTTATCTGCAAGTACAGGAATCCATAGTGCAGAAACAGCTATTAAAATGATTATGGCTGGAGCAACCACTGTACAAGTGGTATCTAAATTGTATAAAGACGGATTGGGTTCCATAGCCGGAATGCTTAAGAATATTGAACTATGGATGGATAAGAGAGGCTATTTGAGTGTTGACGAGTTTAGAGGTAGTGTACATCATGAGCCAAAAGAAAATTCAGAACGATTTGAGAGGGTGCAGTTTATGAAGTATTTCTCTGGTCATAATCCTGATCAGGTTATATAAGGGTAAAACCTATTTATTAGATAATAATTTATAAAAGATAGGAGTCTTAAATATGGTTTCTATCTTTTTTATTTTGAGAACATTAATGTCTTAATTATAGTGTAATTATCTAAGGGTGCATATTTTAGATTGAAAAATTTGTTAAGTGCAATAAAATAACTACTTTTGCGCCCGCATTAAATAATTTAATTATATTAATTATGTTGAATCATTATGAAACCGTTTTCATTTTGACTCCCGTTTTATCTGATGTTCAGATGAAGGAAGCGGTTGAAAAATTCCGCACTGTTATTACAGACAACGGAGGCGAAATTGTAAACGAAGAAAATTGGGGATTACGTAAATTAGCGTATCCTATTCAAAAGAAGTCGACAGGTTTTTATAACTTGTTTGATTTTAAAGTTGAACCTGATGTAATTGCCAAGCTTGAGCTTGCTTTTCGTCGTGATGAGCGCGTTATTCGTTTTTTAACTTTTAAAATGGATAAATACGCAGAAGCTTATAGTGAGAAAAGAAGAAAAACCATCAAAGAAAAAAAGGAGAAATAGGCCATGGCACAAAATCAAAGTGAAATCAGATATTTAACTCCTCCATCGGTAGAGATCAAAAAGAAAAAGTACTGTCGTTTTAAGAAAAACAAGATCAAGTATGTTGATTACAAAGATCCTGAATTCCTTAAAAAATTCTTAAATGAGCAAGGAAAAATTCTTCCTCGTCGTTTAACAGGTACGTCGTTAAAGTATCAAAGAAAAGTTGCAACTGCTATTAAGCGTGCTCGTCACATAGCATTGTTGCCTTATGTTACTGATTTGATGAAATAAAAACAGGAGGATAAAAAATGGATGTAATATTAAAAGATGATGTAGCCAACCTTGGTCACGCAAATGATATTGTAAAGGTAAAGGCTGGATATGGTAGAAATTACCTTATTCCACAAGGGCTTGCAGTTTTAGCTACTCCTTCTGCTATCAAAGTTCATGAGGAGAATATGCGTCAAAGAGCTCATAAGTTAGAGAAAATCAAAAATGATGCTCTTGAATTAGCACAAAAAATGGAAGGAATTTCATTGACTATTGGAGCTAAAACGAGTACAACTGGTAAAATCTTTGGTTCTGTTAATACTATTCAAATTGCAGAAGCGTTAGAAAAAGCTGGTTACACTGTGGAACGTAAGAATATTTCTATTAAAGAAGACCAAGTTAAAGAAATTGGTAAATACGTAGCTACAGTTAAACTACACAGAGAAGTTAAAGTAGACGTTAACTTTGAAGTAGTTGCTGAGTAAATTAGTATAAACTTATACGAGATACATTTTCAAACAAACAGCGAAAAGCCCATCTGATTCAGATGGGCTTTTTGTCTTTAATAAGTTTTTAAATAGATATCTTCGGGAAATTTGAGTATTAAAAGTGCAATGTAATTCAAATTACCCATACACGGCATAGTCTCGTTTGGGTAAATTTAAGTAAATAATGCTGTATTTAGTTTTGAGGTAATGTTATTGGATATTCTATTTTGCCTATCTATGTGGATTTTATTTTAAAATAAATGAAATAAAAAAAGCCTTAGAAATTAACTAAGGCTCACGTTGTATTTTAATAATAACTTTTTTAAGCGTTTAAATATTTAGATAGGGTTTCCATCAGTATTTGCAGTCTGATAGGTTTCGCTAAATAATCATCACATCCGGCTTCTAAACATTTTTCTCTTTCTCCGGACATAACGTGTGCTGTTTGTGCAATAATAGGCACTTTACTATCTATTTTTTTTATCTCTTTAGTTGCTGTGTAACCATCAAGGATCGGGAGTTGTAAGTCCATAAGTACCAAGTCAATGTTATTTTCTTTGTACATATCTATGGCTTCTTGGCCATCTTTTGCCCATAATATTTTAGCACTCGTTTTACGTAGTGCAGCATCAAAAAATATCTTGTTTGTGTCAACATCTTCCACAACAAGAATAACCTTATCTCCCCAATCTTGATTTAGAGAACTACTTATATTTTCACTCATAATGTGTAAGTCAGTGTTCCAATTCATAAAGTATATGCTGCTAATTTAGCGTTTGTATTACTATTTACCAAATAAAATAATTTAAAAAAAACATGCAAATGTATCCTTTATAAATAAGGATAAAATCAAACAATAACATTAATTTTGAGATTATCTTATTGATGGTATAATAGTACAAAGAGAAATAATTAAAGAATAGATAAAAAGTGACAAAATATATACTGTTTTTAGTTTCGATATTCACATTTGTAACTCATTTAGGTGCATTAAATAAATATCCGGTAAATTATAATAAAATTGATTCAGTTTATTCTTCGATGAGCTTGAATGATAAAATCAATTCTATTATAATTTCTTCCAATAATATTTGGGGTGCTAATTTGGGGAGTTCTATCACGGAAAAAGATCGTCATTGTGGCTTTGTAAATATAGATCAACTATATGAGTTTTGTGGTGTGAATAACCCTATGTTATCAGATGTTATGATTCGCTCGGCTTATTTAGCTGGAAATAATGATGAATCTATTAATATTCTATCCAACTTGTTAATCAAGAAAAAGGAGGATGGTTTCTTTTTTTCTATGAAATCTCCTTATTCATTGTTGTTTCAACTCAATGAACAAAGAAGTAATGATTTCTTTTTGGAGCCGTATGGAAGGATAGCGATTCCTTATGAATTGGATAATGGCACTAATAAATACTATATAGCTAATACCTACAAGTTACCAAAACAGGTGTTGGTATCGCATGAAATTAAATTCAATGTGCTAAATAAATATTCATCTGTTTCCGAATATGATTATTTTTCTAGCCTGCATTGGCACGATCTTCAAAGAATATTAGATCAATATGAAGAACCTCCCTTGGAGTTTATATTGAGTTTGGGCGGAATCATTTATTCAAATGATTATACTAAAGATTATAAAAAATTAAAAAGGATATTTGAGAAGAAAATGTTACCTGAAAGTATTCTTGAAAAGAGTTGTAAAAAGATACTGTTGTATCATGAGCTTTGTAATAAACGTAACTCTGTTTCTAGTGAGAAGACCTTAGAGGAGGATATGACTGTATTTGTAAATAATATCCTTAGGAAAGGTTGTGTTTTACTTGAAAATAAGGATTTGATCCCTTTTAGTAATGTTTCTGACGAAAAATATGCTTCGATACATATTGGAGTAAATCGTACGTCATCTTTTCAAAAAATGATATCTAAGTACACAAAATGTGATCACTTCAATACTGAAAATATTCCTGATGATGATGGCTTACTTAAGTTGCGAAAAGAGACTGAGGGTTATGATAGAATTATTGTTGGTGTAAATGGAGATTGGTTTTCGGAGGAGGGCACTAATAAAATGTATGCTTTTTTACATCAGGTTTCTGAAAAAGCAGAATTAATTTTAGTGCATTTTGGGTCGGGGAATAGACTAGCTGCACTGCCTAAGGGTCATCCTTTTAAAGCTATATTACTTTCATTTGAAGCAGGAAAACAATCTCAGGAAATTGCCGCACAAATTCTGTTTGGAGGTATTCCTAGTAAAGGCATGTTGGCTAAAAATATTAATAGTCATTTTGATTTTGGAACTGGTTTTTTTACCGATAAAATAAGGTTAGGCTATAGGGCTGCATTTGAAAAGGCTTATACGGATACATTGCGTCAAATTGATCAGATTGTTTATAAAGCGATAAGGGAAAGAGCTACTCCCGGATGTCAGGTTTTGGTTGCAAAAGATGGAGATATTATTTATAATAAGGCCTTTGGTTATCATACTTATAATAAAAAGCATCATGTTTCAATAAATGACTTGTATGATATTGCTTCTGTTACAAAGATTGTGTCTTCTGTTCCCTCGGTCATGAAAATGTATGATGAAGGGAAGCTGAAATTGGAGGATTCATTATCGCATTTTTTACCTCGCTTGATAGGTACAAATAAACAAGGTATTAAATTACAGGATATGCTGATTCATCAGGCAGGATTAGAGTCCTGGATTCCTTTTTATTTAAGAACTATTGATAAGGACCGCTTAAAAGGTGACATTTATAATAAAAGATATTCAAGTCAGTATAATATTAAACTAGATACCTGGTTGTATATGAATCGCTCAGTGAAATACAGAACGGATATTTTTAGGCATTCTAGTGGTGGGAAATTTAATATTAAAGTATCAGATAAGCTCTATATGAATTATGAATATCTGGATTCTATAAAAATGGGGATAGATACATCAAAAGTTGATGAAAATCCGGTTTACCGATATAGCGACTTGGGATATTATTATATTAAAGAGATAGTGGAAAAAGCGTATGATAAACCCTTAGATCATTTTGTATCTGAAACTTTTTATAAACCTTTAGGTGCATTTAAAACCTTATATAAACCACTGTCTAAGTATGATGAGAAAGATATTGTGCCAACTGAAGATGACAAAGCGTGGAGGAAAGAGTTGGTTCATGGTTATGTTCATGATCCTGGAGCGGCAATGTTAGGCTGTGTTGGTGGTCATGCAGGAGTTTTTTCGTCGGCAGAGGATTTGGCTAAGATACTTCAAATGTATTTAAATAAAGGGTCATATGGTGGCGTGCAGTACATAAAACCAAAAACAATAGAGCGTTTTACTTCAACGGTTAAAGAAGATAATCGTAGGGGGATTGGTTTTGATAAACCAGTTTTAGATAAAACATTATCTGGTCCTTCATGTAAAGAAGCATCTGATGCTTCCTTTGGTCACTCAGGTTTTACAGGAACACTTGTTTGGGTCGATCCTGAGTATAATTTAGTCTATGTGTTTTTATCTAACAGAATACATCCTAATCAGTATAATAAGAAATTGATATCTACTGATGTACGTACAAATATTCAAGCAACAATATATCATTCGCTGCCTGAGTATTGGAAAAAGGTAAGTGATAACAAGCAAGATGGAGAGTAAGTTTTAAATGATAACTGCAGTACTCCCTAGCAATAATATTTGGATATAAACTAAAAAAGGAATTCACCTAAATTATTTGTTGGTGACTTCCTTTTAAAATATTGTAATTAATTGAGGTTTTACTTGATTTTAAATATCGTAAAACGTTTCAAAAGCTCTTGTTACATATAAATGGTCTTTTACGCCAGCTAGTTCTCTAACGGAATGCATAGCTAGCATTGGATTACCTATATCAACTGATCTTAAATCAATTTGACTTAAAGATACATTACCTAAAGTTGAACCACCTTCCATATCAGAACGGTTTACAAACTTTTGATAGGGCACATCAGCTTTCTTACATATTGTTTCAAAAACAGCTCCAGAATCTCCATCTGTAGTGTACTTTTGATTGGCATGTATTTTTATTACAGGTCCGCCATTGATTACTGGATGTAAAACCGGATCGTGTTTTTCTGTTTGGTTAGGATGAATTGAATGAGCCATATCTGCTGAAATCATAAAAGAATTATAGATCATTCTGTATAAATCATCTTCATCATAACCTAAGCCAAAATTAATGCGTTTCAGAATATTTGATAAAACAGGTGATCCGGCTCCTTGCTTGGTCTGACTACCAACTTCTTCATTATCAAAAATACAAAGCATCTGAGTATTAATGTTATTGGTGGAATGAATCATTGCCTTTAAACCAGCATGAACCATGGCTAAGTCATCCAATTTTGGAGAGCTGATAAATTCATCATTAATTCCCATTATACAACCTTTTTCGTATTCGTATAGCGTTAAATCAAAATCAATGATATCTTCAGTATTTATATTAAGTTGATGAGCTAATAATTTTAAAAGGTAATTCTCTTTTTCAAATGTATCATTAATAATACCCATTAATGGTAGCATATCTTTCTGGCGATTGAGAGCAACACCATCATTTACCGATCTGTTTAAATGAATAGCCAAATTTGGTATAATTAGTATTGGCTTTTTAAAGTCTATGTATTTATGATCCGGGAATAATGGATTTTTCGATTTTAAGCTAACTCTTCCTGCAACAGACAATGGTCTATCTAACCAAGACATTAGAATAGGTCCACCATAAACTTCTGTATTTAGTTTAAGTAGCTTTTTCTCCACAAGCATTTCCGGATTGGGCTTAATTTTAAAGCCAGGAGAATCGCTATGAGCACTAATCATTTTAATACCAGATGAAGGTAAGTCATTATTCCCTGTTGTAAATGCAAAAATAGCAGAACCGTTTTTAGTGGTAAAATATTTTTTGCCTTTTTCAATCTTCCATTTATCTTTAATTTTTAGTTCTTCAAAACCATTAGTTAAAAGGGTGTTTGAAATGTTTGAAACTACATGATAAGGGGAAGGACTGTTATAAATAAAATTAATTAATTCTGTCGCATGTATAATTTCTGGTGTCATTATATTTAATTTTTTGCAATTTATAAATAAACAGTCATAAGCTACAATTGTATGATATGACTTTTGTTATTCTTTTAAATTCAAGGTTTATAGCTGACTTATTTTTGTTTAAAGGGCAAACAAATAATGTTGACTAATTGTTTTTATTTTGGTTTAACTATAAAAAATGATATTTTATATTTAATTATTGAGATTTGGAGTAGTTAATCTTTATTAAGAATAATTGTTTGTTGTAGGTTTGCTTTGTGACAATATGTAATAGTATGAATGAAAGGAAAAATATAAAATGTACTCTTAGTAAAATTCCTTTTAAGGTATCATTGAGTTTTGAATATTTAATTGACGATATTGAAAAGATTTCATCTGATGTTAATCATCCGATGAACTTAATGGCTCAGCAAGTAGTTTCGTTAATTGAAAATGAAGTAGAACTTAAATCTACACAAATTGATTTGCCGTATCTTGAAGAAAATAAGGATATTGTGAATAAACTAATGGCTTTTGTTATAAATCCGTTGGTCAATAAGGATGAATTATCTGCTGTTTTTCCACCTTTTGCATGGGAGCCTTTTTATGCTACACATTATTTCGAAAAATTATTTTTTGATCCTGGGAAAACAAATTTTCTGGTTAGTCATGTTCTACCGGAGGATGATAAGATGTTGGTTTTGGTTTTATACCATGCATATATGTTGATATTAGATAAAATTTACGGTATTGACTTGTATCAGGATAAACCACTAACATTTAAACTTGAAGATGATAAAACAAAATTGGTTAGGTTTTATTCTTCACGGATCAATACTCAGTATATCAATATTATCCTGTCTGAAAAACACCAAAAATTAAGTGAGGAAGAATTAAAAACACTGGTTAATGTAGATAACGATCTGGATTATTGGAATAAAATGATTCCGTTAGAGAATTATGAATTTCGAGGTTTCATGAAGATCGATTATTTTGATGTAACTTATGATTATGTTATTTCTCAATTAAAATCTGATTTACTAAATCGAAAAACCATAATTACTAACCAAGGTTTCGAAAATGTAAAGGAATGGATTAGGTCTTTAATTGAGAATCCAGAATTAGAAGTTGGGTTAATTGGAATTACAGATTTTAAATCATCATATAATAAAAATTTTATTTGGAAAAGTATAGTACCTTATGACGAGCTTTCTTGCGGAGATTATCTAGGAAGCATATATGAAGATGCTTTTATAAACCAGAAGATTATTATAACAAATGATTTTAAAGAGGAATTGAGTAGTAAGGTCACAAAAGCATTTATTCGCAGAGGGATAAGAAGTCATGTTATTGTTCCTTTAATTGTAGATAATGCTGTTGTTGGAGTCCTGGAGTTTGGATGTACAAAGCCTGGGAATTTGACAATGATTCAGGTGAAACGACTTCAAGAGGTTTTTCCAATTTTTGCAATTGCCATAAATCGTTCAAAAACAGAATGGAATGATAGAGTTAAAGCTTTTATTCAAAAGGAGTTTACTGCAATTCATCCAACCGTAGAGTGGAAATTTAAGGAAACTGTTCAGAATTTACTAAATGTTGAAAGTTGTGAGGATGATGTACGGGTTGCAGATCCAATTGTTTTCAATAATGTGATACCAATTTACGGAGCATCTGATATCAGAGGTTCTTCCATTGAAAGAAATAAGGCTATACAAGCTGATTTAACTGATCAGCTATTGATGGTTAAAAATATCTTTTCATCAGATGGAATGCTAAATAACATACCACTTGTATCTAATTTGTTTTTTAAAATTAGTAATTACCTTAAAAGTGTTGAAGAAGGATTAAAAGCGGGTGATGAGATGGCTGTTATTGAGTTTTTAAAAGATGAGATACAACCAATTTTAAATATTCTTAAGGAGCGCAATATTGAATTAAGGAATTTAGTTGACTCATATTTTGCAAAGTTGGATCCTACATTAGGCGTATATTATAATAAAAGAAAAGATTTTGAAGATAGTTTAACTATGATCAATGATCATGTTAGTGATATTTTAGATAAAGAACAGTTAAAGGCGCAACAGGTTTTTCCTCATTATTTTGAAAAATACAGAACTGATGGAGTTGAATATAATGCTTATATAGGTCAGTCTTTGGTTAAGAATCTCTTGTATAATAAAGTTTATTTGAATAATCTTAGGTTGTGGCAATTATTGGTTATGATTAAAACAGCCCGAAAAGTTAAAGAGATTCAGGATTCGCTGAAAACAAAATTGGATATATCACAATTAATACTTGTTCATTCAGCACCTTTAAGTATTGCATTCCGACAAGATGAAAAGAAATTTGATGTGGATGGTGCGTACAATATCCGTTATGAGATAACAAAAAAGAGAATAGATAAAGCGCTCATTAAGAATACTAAAGAGAGAGTGACTCAAGTAGGAAAAATAGCGATCATATATTCATATGCGGAAGAGATTGAAGAATATAAACGTTATATTGATTATATGATTTCAAAGGGTTTTATTACTGATAACGTTGAAAATTTGGAACTTGAAGATTTAATAGGAGCTTCTGGATTAAAAGCTTTAAGAATAGAAGTGGATTTTAGTAAATCAAGTACAGAAGGAATTGATAACGCCAAGTACGAAGCGTTTATTGGTTTAGATTATTAATGATAGAAAAAAAGCGATACTTTTTGTATCGCTTTTTTATTGAGTAAAATATTTTTTAAGGAGTTTTTAGTTTCTTGCCATTTGAGCAAGTTTATTACTAACCACAATATTTCTTTGTTCTGCAATTTCGCTGTTTAACTGAAACGTAAGCTTATTATCTACAATTTTAAAATTAATAATTGAATACGCTGGAGTATAAGCTTGTTCCTCAGTAACTGTCATTATAGCATGATTTCCTAATTGTTCTAGATCTTTCTTCAATCTTCCCGATTTACCTTTGGGAATAAAAAGAACCTGGCAGTTTTTCATATCTTCAATACTTGATACTTCTATTACATTAATTTTTGCAAAGCCAACACTTTTGCCATTAACAGTGCTATTAAGCTCATTTAAAATAGCATGACTATTACCATAAACACCTACAGTAAAAGTTTTCATTGATTCTTGTTGAGGCCATCTTACGTACCTCATAAAGCTTGCAATAAACGAAGCTTCTACTTTTTCAACAGCTGTTTGAGCATTAATGTTAATAAATAGCACAGATAGTAATGCTATTCCCAAAAACCTTTTAATCATCATTCAATACTTAGTTTAATGTTAACTATAAATTTATAGTCACTTAACGTATGTGTCAGTGTTAAGTTTCTGTTCTTTAATTTATTTAACACATTTATATGTTGAGTATTAACGATTTAAAGAATGATGTATTTTGTAATGGTCAGATAGACAGGCATATAGATTTGAATAATTCTCATTTATACACAAAGTGTCAATTATTTGATTATGTTATTTTAACATTTAATGGCTCTTTGGTATTAATAAAAATGTAGTATTCAGGCACATAGGGTCTTTATAGCATTATTGAAATCCTCCTTAATTAATGGTTTGGTAATAAAAGCCGATGCTCCGTAGGTTAAACAAGCATCTATGGTGTTTAACGAATTATCTCCGGATAAAATAATGACAGGTATATCAAGCCATTCTTCTTTAATTTCTTTTAGTATTTCGAAGCCATCTTTATTAGGCATATATAGGTCTAATAAAATCAAATCAGGTTTTTCTTTAATGATAAGTTTCCATCCTTCCAAACCATCTGAAGCTTCAAATATTTGGAAATTATATAGAGATAAGAATTTTTTTATGGTAACCCTCGATTCTAATGCATCGTCAACTATTAAAACTTTTTTCATGATGTGGAGTGTTTAAATTAGTTTTACATTTGAACTTATAATTCAATATACGCTGATTATTTAAGATAGATGATTTTAGTTGATAGATCATAGGTTTTGGTTTGTAAAGGTGCATTTATTTGATGCTAATATTATTAATATTTAACAAAATATTTGTTGTTAGAACTCCTGATTTTGAAGATCAGATGACTATCATAATTAAACGCGATTTGGAATGAATCATCTTAAAACTGTTTTCGCTTTATTATTCTTTCCATTGCAAGCAGTAATAGATATTTTTTTTGTTGATTTCTATAATGCTTATTTGTTGATTTGTCAATTTGGTATTTTATTAAGCTGCATTCTTCTCTCTTCTCCTTTCTCCTTTTTCCTTTTTCCTTTGTCGTTGGTATTAAAGTATACTAAAATGTGATTAGGAAAAATAACAGTAATTTTACTGTTATATTCTTCTTTTGTAAACAATTGGTTATTAGTGTGTAGTGATTTGATGTAATTTTGTTTGTGGTTCGTTTTTATCCCCATGGTGCTTCATAATTCCATTATTAACCAAAATTGATAGTTTTGGATTCCACTTTTGATTAAAAAGAGTGTTTTGGATTCCGAATTTGGCTGTTTTTGCATTTTTCGGTACTGTTTTTGTATTTTTCGGTACTTTTCTTCGCACTTCTTCGCACCGTCTTCGCAAAACCTATACATATTATATGCATTGTCTTCGCACTCTGTATGCCCCTGCTATGGGATTTGTTCGGAACACGTTCGCCATTCTTCACATGCGCTACACAGTCTCTATTCAGCTTTATTGTCCTAAGGGGGCGAAGAATATGTATAGAGTCTGCATTGAAATGACGTAGAAGGGCGAGCTTGTATTGAAGCTGTTTCATAGTAATGTAAAAGATGGTACCTATTTAGTATATCGATAATTGGATTATGATCGTCTTTTAATTACCATACAATTTAGATTGGTGATACATCCTTATGAGCTAATATATTTAAACGACAATCATTTTCGAATGAGATTAATATTACTTTATCATTTTATAAATGAAGAAGAAATAATGTAGTTTTTGTAAAACATAAATATCACTATAATAATGTTTTAAGTGGTTTGTGATGTTAAATAAATAAACTAGTAGGGACCGGTAGGTATTTTTTAATTAATTTTTCTTATTATTGCAAGAATAAATAAAAATTAACGATTAAATAAATTCTTTAACAGTTGATTTTTTTGGTTTAGGTATTAAAAAAAGAAGTTTAATTTAAATAAATAAAGACATGGCAACTATAAGCTCATTAATTGAAAAGCTAAATGGAGGAGATAATTCTTTTTTCAAAGAGTTATATGGTACTGATCAGGTTATTTTAAAAGAACAGGCTGATCGTTACGTTAAATACATGAACGAATTTAAAAGTATTTACGGTAGTGAAGAGGTAATGTTATTGAGTTCTCCAGGTCGTACTGAAGTTGGTGGTAATCATACAGATCATCAATTAGGACGTGTGCTTGCAGGTGCTGTTAATTTAGATAATATAGCTGTTGCAGCTCCAAATGGAACTAACATTGTACGTATTACATCTATAGGTTTTGATCCATTTGAAGTAGATCTTAGTGATCTAGAAGTGAAAGAATTTAAAATTACTCCGGGAAACCTTGTTAAAGCAATTGCAAATGGAGTTAAAGATTTAGGTCTTGAAATTGGTGGATTTGATGCAGTAATTCATGGTTGTGTGCCAGAGGGTTCTGGATTAAGTTCTTCTGCTTCTTTTGAAGTATTGATTGGAGCAATATTCAGTAATTTGTTTAATGAAGGAAAATTAGATCCTGTAGATAATGCAAAAATAGGACAGAAAGCAGAGCATGCTTGTAAAAAATTCTGTGGTTTAATGGATCAAACAGCTTGTGCTGTTGGTGGTTTCATTACAATTGACTTTGCAGATGCAGCTAACCCAATTGTTAAAGCATTAGATTTTGATTTTGCAAAAACAGGTTATTCTTTAGTTATTACTAATACAGGTGGTAGTCACGGAGGATTAGACGAAGAGTATAATGCATTACCTTCAGAAATGAAAGATGTGGCAAAAGAGTTAGGGCAGGATGTACTACGTCCACTTTCAATGGAAGATGTAGTATCGGGAATTCCTTCTATCAGAGAGAAAGTTGGTGATAGAGCATTATTACGTGCCATCCACTTTCAGGCCGATAATACAAGAGTTGTTGATGAAGTAGAGGCTTTAGAGGCTAACAAATTTGATAAATTTCTGGAGTTGGTTATCGAGTCTGGATTTAGCTCATACATGTACAACCAAAATATTTATGTTGCAAAAGATGTAAGAAATCAAAGTGTTTCTTTAGGATTAGCATTGAGTGATTTAGTGTTAAAAGGAAAAGGTGCATGGCGTGTTCATGGTGGTGGTTTTGCCGGAACTATTCAGGCATTTGTGCCTAACGATTTATTGGATACATATATCTCTACTTTAGAATCAGTATTTGGAAAAGGTAATTGTCATAAATTATTTATCCGTTCTAAAGGAGCTGTTGAGGTTGAATTGTAGTAAGGAATTCATTTATATTATTAATAATATTTTATTAAGATGAGTAAAAATAAATATTTATTTCCCCTGGTTGTAATGGCCTCATTGTTTTTCCTTTTTGGATTTATTACAACAATGAATAATTCAACTATTGAGTTTTTGAAGGATGCTTTTGGTTTAAATGATGTACAAAAGCAGTTGCCTAATACTTTCTTTTATGGTGCATATATTTTATCTGTGCCTGTTGGATTTTTAATTAATAAAATTGGATATCGTTTCTCGATCTTTACTGGTTTAGGAATGATTGCCTTAGGTTTCTTTGCCAGTATTCCTGGTGTAGGGTTTGGGTATTATGGATTCCTAAGTGCAGTATCTATTTTTGCTATTGGAGTAGTTATACTTCAGGTTGCAGCAGCTCCTTATGTAGTTGCATTAGGACCAAAAGAAAGTTCTGCAAGTCGTTTAACATTAACCAATGCATTAAACTCAGTAGCAACAGTAATTGCACCAATTTTCGTATCTGTACTTTTAGTAACTCCAGAATTAGGAGAAGGTGAAGTGTTAGAAAACTCAGCAATTAAGGAAATAGTTCAAAATCCTTTTATTGGAATTGGAGTAGCTACAGCTGTTATTCTTCTTATTATGTTCTTTTTAAAATTGCCAAATATTAAGGACGAGCAAGAAAAGGCTGAAGCAGAAGGTGCAGTAAAACATAAGTCCAGTGCATTTAAATATACTCACGTTTGGTTGGGTTCATTAGCTATTTTTGTGTATATGGGTATTGAAATTGGAATTCCAAGTTTCTTTGCAGATTTTTCGAATAATACTGGTGCTGTAATTGAAACTTCAACAACAGATATGTTAAAGTACTATTGGGGTGGTTTAATGGTTGGACGATTATTGGGTATTTTTGTTCTACAGAAGTTCAAGCCTGGAGTAATCTTAACAGTATGTGCCTTAGGTGGAGCTGCCATGTTAACAGGAAGTATTCTTATTTCAGGTAATGTTAGTATGTGGATGTTCTTAGGAACAGGTTTATTCCATTCAATCATGTGGCCTGTTATTTACAGTTTAGCTTTAGAAGATTTAGGTCCTCATGCCGATGTTGCTTCTGGTATTATTGCAACATCAGTAATTGGAGCAGCTATTTTAATGCCAATCATGGGAGCTATTCAAACATGGGTTGGTGTAATTGCAGCTGTTAGTTGTTTATTTGTATATTATTTATATTTGATTTTCTTTGCAGCTAAAGGATCAAAAATTAGATAAAATAAAATTCAGTATTAATAAGATAAAGCATCTATTAGTATTTAATAGATGCTTTTTAATATAATGTTTTTATGACAAAAGCTTCAGATATATTTACATTAAAAAATTCCAATGGTGTAGAAGTTTCTTTTATTGGAAGAGGTGGACAAATTGTTGGTATTAAAGTACCAGACGCCAAAGGTGAAGTTGCCGATGTGGTAGTTGGTTACCAAACAGTAGATGAGGCATTGGCAGGTGATGCTTATTTAGGAGCATTATGTGGTCGTTATGCAAATCGTATTGTTAAAGGGCAATTTGAGCTAGATGGTGAAAAGTATCAATTAGATATTAATAACGAACCAAACCATTTGCATGGAGGTGTTGATGGTTTTAATTTAAGAGTTTGGAATGTTGAATTTTATGTAGATCCTAAATTTGTAGAGGCCTATAAGCTATCATTGGTTAGTCCTGATGGAGATCAAAATTACCCGGGAGAATTAACTGTAAGTGTTATTTATGGTTTAACAGATGATAATGAGTTTGTAATTGATTATACGGCTGAAACTAGCAAAACAACAATTATCAATTTAACCAGTCATGCTTATTTTAATTTAAAGGGTGCTGGTACAGGATCAATTGAAAAGCATGAATTACAATTGAATGCTTCTAAATTTACACCTATTGATGGTGAGATTGGTACTGTTTCAGGAGAAATAGCAGAAGTAAAAGATACAGCAATGGATTTTATAGTTGCAAAACCAATTGGAGAAGCATGTGTTGCTGATGATGCTCAGGTAAAACTTGTGGATGGAATAGATCATAATTTTGTAATCGATGGTTATGATGGTTCGCTTAAGTTGGCTGCCAGATTGAAAGATCCAGAGAGTGGAAGAGAAATGGAAGTGTATACAGATCAGCCAGGTGTTCAGGTTTATACTGGTAGTCATTTTGATAACTCTGAAACAGGTAAATTAGGTAATCCAATTGAAAAATGGGCAGGAGTAGCTTTAGAAACTCAAATTTTCCCTGATGCACCAAATAAAGCTAATTTTCCAAATGCTGTATTAAAACCAGGTGAAACATATAAACATACTTGTGTATATAAATTCATTTAAAAGAAAGTATATATATTATCAAGAATTTAACTTAGCGAGTTTAATTAGCCATCTCAAAATATTGGGGTGGCTTTTTTATTTGTTTAATATAACCATACTATGTGTATGTTAATAGTTCTTAAAAATATATTTCAGTTTTTTTACAAAAACTGTTAATTAACCGATTTAGTATGTTTTTTTGGGGTTTTTTAATACTGTAGAAATAGGGTTAAGTTATTGTTTTTTAACACTTCTGCTTGTTGTTGATTTTTTTCATCCTAAAAATGAATAAAAAATCTGCTTAATTTATAGTATTATTTACTATTAATTAAGCAGATACATTTTTTTTGATATGTTGATTATTTTATTTTCTTTTGGACACGACTAAAATAAAACTAATTAAAACTTCAAAATGGAAACGACAAAGAAAGAAAATTATGCTTTGCCCATTGTAATGATGATTCTGCTATTTGGTATGATCTCATTTGTTACAAATTTGGCTGCACCGATGGGTATTGTATTAAAGTCTCAGTTTGGGGCTAGTAATCTGGAAGGAATTTTAGGAAACTTTGCAAACTTCCTGGCATACTTATTTATGGGTATCCCAGCAGGTAAACTTCTAGAAAAAATAGGATATAAGAAAACAGCACTTATTGGTATCGTAGTTGGTTTTGTAGGTGTAGGTATTCAATACATGTCAGGTATTGCATCAAGCTTTTTAGTGTACTTATTAGGTGCCTTTGTTGCCGGGTTCTCAATGTGTATTTTAAATGTTGTAGTTAACCCTATGTTAAATACACTTGGTGGCGGTGGTAAAAAAGGAAATCAATTGATTCAGGTTGGAGCCACTTTTAATTCATTTATGGGTACTTCAGTTCCTTTATTAGTTGGTGTATTAGTTGGTGTAGTTACTAAAGATACAGCTATTAAAGATGTAAATCCTGTAATGTTTATTGCAATGGGTATTTTTGCATTAGTAGGTCTTGTATTATATTTTGTTAATATACCTGAACCTCATTTAAATACTGGTGATAAAGTTGTTGAGAAATCTAATTATAGTGCATGGTCTTTCCGTCATTTTATTCTTGGTGCTGTAGGTATTGGTGTATATGTTGGTGTTGAAGTAGGTGTTCCTGGAACTATGAACTTCTTTTTAACTGATGCCAGCGCTGGAGGATTAGATGCAGCGACTGCAGGAACAGTTGTGGCTACTTATTGGTTATTGATGTTAGTAGGTCGTTTTGTTGGGGCATCCATTGGAGGAATGGTTTCAAGTAAAACCATGTTAATTACAGCATCTGCTATAGGGATGGTGTTAATTTTTATGGCAATTATTTCCCCAATTTCAACTACAGTTTCAATTCCTGTATTTCAAAGCTCAACAAGCGGAATTTCATTTGGATTAGCTAAAGTGCCTATAAACGCTATGTATTTGGTATTAGTTGGATTATGTACTTCTGTAATGTGGGGTGGTATATTTAATTTAGCTGTTGAAGGTTTAGGACGATTTACAGCTTCGGCCTCTGGTATTTTTATGACTATGGTAGTAGGTGGAGGAATTTTACCACTTATTCAAAATGGAGTTGCAGATAGTCTTGGATTTATGACCTCATTTTGGGTTCCTTTCTTAGGATTGGCATATTTATTATACTACTCATTAATTGGTAGTAAAAATGTAAATACAGATATTCCTGTGGAATAAATTAAGATATATTTTCTAAGTAGAGGGCTAAATTCAGAAATGGATTTAGCCTTTTTTTTGCTATCATTTAGTTAAATGAACTTCTTTTGTTATTTATTTTCTGATATTTATAAATACATTATTATTTTTGTTGGCTTTTTGTAAAGTAAAATAAACATAATAGCATATTTAGTTTTCCCCGTAATGAGTAAGAAGGATATAATTATTAATGGAGCAATTGATTTATTTGTAAACAAAGGATTTTCAGCATCAACCAATGAACTGATTACTAAAATAGGTATTGCCAAAGGTACGCTTTACCATTACTTTAAGAGTAAAGATCAATTAATAGTTGAGATCTATAAAACACTTATGTTTGAAATAGAGAATGAATGCGTGTCAGAAATGTCTGAAGAAGAAGATCCACATGCCTACACCAAAGATGTTTTTGGTAAAATTGTAAAGTGGTTCATCAAGAATCCTAACAAGTTTCATTATATTAATAGCTTTGAGGCTAGTCCTTATATAAAAATTCATGCATTATCTGTAAGAGATACCTTGAATGGCCCTCAGAAAAATATTATGCAAAAAGTTAATATGGGCGTAATGAAAAATTATAACACTGATTTAATAACCTTTTTTGATTTTGCATTTACTCGATCTACTGCAAATTATTTTCTTTCACAGGTTAATCCTTTAGCTAAATTTAAAACTGAGTTTAATGAGGCTTTTGATCTTTATTGGAAAGGTGCTTCCAGATAATTTTATATGCTTTATTTATTATTTTCTTATTTTTAAAATTCACCCCCTTAATTTTAGGTGTCTTCGTCGATAAATTGGTTAAATTTTGTTTTGGACCCTAAAAAATTCTTTTTTTTATAATCTAGCCAATGTATTACTATGTTAAGTAGTGTAACTGTGGTAATGCTTCTTTTTATTTAGTAATATGTGATTTAGCGTGTTTGGTTTATCTATTTAGTTAACCTAATGTAGTTGATAATGTAATTTTAACATAGATTTAAAATTAATTATACCGACTTGTCGGTCGGTTTGTGTGATATTTGCAACGATAATTTTATACTTTTGTACACAACTATATGAAAATAGAAACACCTAAATCAATTTTTAAAATGAAACAATTTATTACAAAGCTCTATGTGCTTGGTTTATTTATAACCATGTCCATGACTGCTTTTGCACAGGCTAAGGTGTCGGGTACTATTGTAGATTCTGACACAAATGAACCTCTTATTGGTGCAACAGTTGTTGTTCAAGGAACAACAAATGGTACAGTAACCTCGTTAGATGGTACTTTTAATTTGAAAGTTGACAATGGGAAATGCGATCTTGTGTTTTCTTACATTGGCTATGTAGATCAAGAAAAGTCTATCAACATTAATGGAGATAAAAACATTGGAACTATCTCATTGAAATCAGATGCTGTTGGACTTAATGAAGTGCAGGTTTTGGCTTCTGTGGTTACTGATCGTAGTACACCAGTTTCCATTTCTACTTTACCGGCAGAAGTTATAACTGAAAAACTAGGAAGTCAGGAATATCCTGAATTGTTAAAAACTACTCCATCGATCTATACCTCAAAAGAAGGTGGTGGTTTTGGGGATGCTACTGTTTATGTGCGTGGATTTGATTCTAACAACGTAGGTGTATTAATTAATGGGGTTCCTGTTAATGATATGGAGTCAGGAAAAGTTTACTGGAGTAACTGGGCTGGCTTATCAGATGTTACAAGAACGATGCAGGTGCAAAGAGGACTAGGAGCATCTAAATTAGGATTGTCTTCTGTTGGAGGAACAATCAATATTTTAACTAAGTCTACTGATGCAAAAAAAGGTGGAGTAATTAAATCTTATGTTGGTAATAATGGATATAGAAAACAGTTATTATCATTTTCTACTGGAATGTCAGAAAATGGATGGGCATTATCTTTCTTAGGTTCACATACCTATGGTGATGGTTATGTAATGGGAACAAACTTTGATGCTTGGAGTTATTTTGTAAATATTGCAAAAAGATTTAATGATAATCATACTCTTGCTTTCACGCTTGTAGGTGCTCCTCAATGGCATAATCAACGAGGAACCAAACTTACTATCGAAACATATAAGCATAATAAGTATGGAAAAAGATATAATAGTAATTATGGTATAAGACAAGGTCAACCTTATGGTGGAGGATATGGATATAATTACTATCATAAACCACAGGCGCAATTAAACCATTATTGGACTATTAATGACAATACAAATTTAACTACCTCTGTGTATGCATCAATGGGTACCGGTGGTGGAAGACGAGTTGCTGGATCTTTAGCTAGAACTGGTGATGGCTTATTGAATTTTGATAGTGCTATAGAAGCAAATCAGGAATCAGTTGTAGATGGTTCTCAAACAATTGTAGGAAACTCTGTGAATAATCATCAATGGTATGGATTATTATCTACTTGGATTAAAGATGTAAATACCTTTAAATATACACTAGGTTTAGATGCCAGATATTATAATGGTGAACATTATAGAGAAATTGATGATTTACTTGGAGGAGATTTTTATCTTGATGATAGTTTTATTACCAGAGATCCGAATGAGAAGTTAGTTGAAGGAGATAAGTATTCATACCACAATGATGGTAATGTATTGTATACTGGTTTATTTGGGCAAGTAGAATATATTCAAAGTAAATTTACTTCATTTTTGTCTGCTGCAATTTCAAGAAAGAGTTACAGGAGAGTTGATTATTACCAATATATGCCAGGAAATCAAAAATCTGAATGGAAAGATTTTCTTCCTTGGAATGTAAAAGCCGGTGTTAGCTATAAGTTAACTGATAACCATAGTATCTATGCAAACGGTGGTTATATTAAAAGAACTCCATATTTTTCAAATGTATTTTTAAATTATACAAATGAAATTAATGATGATGTTAAATATGAACAGATTATTACATCAGAATTAGGATATATCTTTACTTCATCAAAATTTAACGCAAAGGTTTCTTTATATAGAACAAACTGGCGTGATAAAGGATTAATGATTAGTTATTCTTTAGAGGTTCCAGATCCTGAAAATCCTTCTGAAACAATTTTTGAAGACAGAACTGCAAATATTGCAGGTTTAAATCAATTACATCAAGGTATTGAATTCGAAGGTACCTATAAACCAAATAGCAAAATGACTGTTAAAGGAATGTTGTCTTTTGGGGACTATATTTATGAGGATGATGTAAATTTTGCCTTGTACGAAGGCCAGGAATTGGTGGCGCAGAAAAATGCATATATCAAAGATGTACACGTAGGTAACTCTGCTCAAACTACAGGATCTGTTTCACTTGATTACAAAATCATGGAAGGACTTAAATTAGGAGTAGATTATATATATTACGGAAAACACTATGCGGATTTTGATCCAGAGAATAGATCCGATTTAACTGATTCAGGAGTAGATGCTTGGGAACTTCCTGAAGTAGGTTTAGTTGATTTAAACTTTAATTATAAATTCACAATTGGAGGTATTAAAGCTACTTTATATGGAAATGTAAATAATGTATTTAATACAGAGTATATTTCAAAAGCTGAAGATGGAGCAAATCATGACGACTTAACTTCTGAAGTTTATTTTGGATTTGGTACAACATGGTCTGGAGGATTAAAAATTAATTTCTAAACCTTATAAAATATAGAATAATGAAAAAAATATTAAATATATATATCCTTATAGCTGTTATTTTTGCAAGTTGTGATCCAATGGAGGATATTTATGATAAGGTTGAAGATGAGCAGCCTTTAACGAACGTACAGCAGCTTGAATATACTTTAACTGATGATGATTATGAAGCTATGGGTTCTAGTTATGGAAACTTCAGTAATTCAATGCCTGCAGCAGACAACTTACCGGATTTCCTAGCAGAAAAATATGCTACATTAGATGAGTCCTCTTCAATTAATATTACATATAATTTTTACCAGGGAAGTTTAAGTTATTTGAATACTCTAGCTAATTCAGATCAATATGAACTTACATCAAGTGATTATAACTCATTTGGAACACAAAAAGGTGAGCCTGGATACTATGATAATTTTGCTTGGAATATGCCAGCTGATGATTATTTGCCAGACTTTTTACTTGCATTATACCCTGATGCAGAAAATGGTCAATTGGCATTAATAACTTATGAGTATTACGATAATGGTTCTTCTATTATAAGTGAATTTTATGCTTTTGATGGAACTGCATGGTCTGTATCAGAAGGTGGATTGCCTGAAGGTGTAGTGCTTTATAGTTTAACAGCTGACGATTATGATTCAATGGGCGAGGATTCAGGAGAGCCTGGATATAAAGATTATGATAATTTTTCAAGCTCTGCTGAACCTGAAGATTATTTGCCTACTTTCTTAGCTCTTAATAATCCTTATGCTCAAGAAGGTGATATTATTGCAGTTTTATATAAGTATTATTCAGGCAGTACATCAACCAGAGGGAAACAATATACTTATGCCAATGGAGTTTGGGAAGAATATCAATCAACGATTGAAAAAACAGATCAATATATTTTAACTGCTTCTGGTTGGATTTTTGACCCAACTGTACAATATGAAATGGTAGCTGCGGATTATCAAATAATCGTAGATTACGTTAAAAATAGTGTAAGCGAAAGTTATTTAGATTCATATGGCACTGCCGAAGATTATTTTGGAACAAGTGCTTATTATAATGAGTTTAGAATTAGTGATGGATATTTTGAATCGGAAAAGTTTACAACCTGGCAAGATGCTGTGTCTGAATCTATTCAAACAGCATTGTTACCAACTATCTTCCCTGAAGCTGTAGCTCAGGTAGAAGGTGTAGATGTATTCTACATTGTAAGTTTTGAGGCATATGCTGGTTCAATGGTAACTCATACAATGACATTTCAATGTACTCAATCTGGTCCTAATCCAACATTTGTATATGTTGAGGATTCGGAAACAATAAAATAGCGATGTAAGTTATTGTAATAACTAAAAGGCTATCTCAGATTATTGAGATAGCCTTTTTTGATATTTATTCTATCAATTTTGTAATTAATCCGCATTAAGTCTATAGGAATTTTCTATTTTTGTTTTTATTGAGAAATATTGAAATCCGATAGATTATTTAATGGAGCATTTTGATGTAATTGTAGTATTTGTTGTACTAGCTTTTATACTAATTTCGTTGTATAAAGAGCTGTTGGGAGCAGCATTTACTTTTTTTGTAGCAGTAATGGTATTAGGCTTTTTTGGAGTTCTAACACCAAAGGAGTTATTGGCAGGCTTTGCTAATGAACAAATTGCCGTTATCATGATGCTTTTGTTGCTGGGCGATGCCATAAGGCAAATTTCAGTAATTGAGATATTTTTTAGTAGGATATTTCCTCGACAAAGTGGGTATCGAGGATTTCTCTCCCGGATAATGCTATGGATAGGTGGGTTTTCTGCATTTTTAAACAATACTCCATTAGTCGCAGTTATGATGCCATACGTTCATAATTGGAGTAAAAGGAATAATATTTCTCCCTCAAAATTACTGCTACCATTATCTTATGCTGCTATTTTAGGAGGTTGTGTTACATTAATTGGAACATCAACAAACCTAATTGTTAATGGTATGGTAATGGATCAAACTATCTTTCCTGATATGGAGCCTCTGCATATGTTTGATTTCTTTTGGGTTGGTTTTCCTATGTTAATTATTGGATTTTTATACTTGTTTTTCTTTGGAGATAAACTATTGCCTAAACATAGTATTTTAACAAAAGAGATATCCGGATCTGAACGAAAATACGTAGTTGAAGCTAAGGTGAATAAGAACTCAAAACTTGTTGGTAAATCTATAGAGGATTCTGGTTTTGCAAACTCTAAAGGATTGTTTCTGGCAGAAGTAGTACGCAAAAAATATACCTTTCAGGTTTTTGATAAAAGTTTCGTTCTAGAAGCAGGTGATTTACTTAGATTTGCCGGTGAGAGTGAGGATATAGCCAACCTGCTATCTGACAGTAGTAATTTAAGTCTACCATCTGTAGGAATGATGAGTAAACTTAAAAGAGCGGATGTTGTTGAGATTGTTATTTCTCATAATAGTACGCTGATCTCAAAAATGGTTAAGGATATTAACTTCCGTAGTAAGTATGATTCTGTGTTATTAGCGATTCATCGTAATGGAGAGCGAATTACCGGTAAATTGGAGGAGATTAAGTTAAAAGCAGGTGATGTTATTCTTTTATTAGCTGGAGATGATTTTAATACGAGATCACAGGATGATATGGATTTTTATCTGATATCAAAAGTTAAGGAAGTTAGAAAGCCGGAGCGTTATAAAATATGGACTTTATTTGGTGGTACTTTATTGGCTATATTTCTTTCAGCATTGAATTTAATCCCATTGTTTATGGGATTGCTCGTTGTTCTTGTAGTTATTAATATATTAGGTGTAGTTAATGCTAAAGATTTACCTAAGAATATTGATTATAATCTGGCAGTTATTATAGCCTTATCGCTTGCTCTTGGAACTGCTATGATTAAAACAGGGGTAGCTGATATGATTGCTAATTTCATGATCTCCATTCTTTTTCCTTTTGGTAAGGTAGCAGTCTTAACTGGAATTTATCTGATTACTTCTATATTGGCAGCATATATTACAAATAAAGCAGCTGTAGCTATTATTTTTCCAATTTCATTAACTGCAGCCCATAGTTTACAATTGAATCCTCTACCGTTTGCATTAGTAGTATCTTTTGCTGCAGCAGCTAATTTTTTGACCCCAATAGGTTATCAAACGAATTTGATGGTTTATGGACCCGGAGGTTATACCTTTAAAGATTTCTTTAGAATTGGTTGGCCATTGACTTTAATATATATGGTTGTTACTATAGTTATTCTAAACTATATGTATTTGTAGTATAAATGTCATTAAGTCATTTTTTAATTGTATATAAGGATATTGTAATCATAAATAGATTATACAATTAAAACATACATGAAGAGATTATCGTGGATAGAATAACGAGTTATTCTTGATAAGGTAGTTGTGTTTGAAAATAGATAAAACATAAGACCTTAAAAAATGTCTTATGTCTGTCTTTTCTTTGTAAAGAAAATGACTATTTACATGCAATAGTTTCAATTTCAATAAGAACACCTAACGGAAGTTCTTTAACAGCAAATGCAGCCCTTGCTGGAGGATTTTCTGAGTAATATTTGCCATAAACTTCATTCATGTCTTTAAAGTTAGCCATATCTGAAAGAAGACAAGTAGATTTAATTACATCCTTAAAGCTATAGCCTGCCTCGGTTAATATAGCTTCAATATTTTTCATTACTTGTTCTGTTTGCTCTGTAATTCCACCTTCTACTACTTTTCCCTCTGCTGGATTGATAGGAATCTGTCCTGAAATGAAAAGCATTCCGTTTGCTTCAATAGCCTGACTGTATGGCCCGATTGCAGCCGGTGCATTGTCTGTATTAATTACTTTTTTCATATCTTAAATATTTGTTTTTGTATTTTGGGATAACTTAAATGTATAAATGATTTTGTATCCTTAAATGTTTATTTATTAATGTAATCCTTAAAAATTAGGATTGTCTCTTGCACTACTTCTCTTATCATATTTTAAGTCTTGAAGTAATGATGAGTTAACACTGATGGTAAAGAAATATGATTTATACCTTCCAACCGGAACCAGGTTAAAACTCATACCCCAGCAGTGTAAATCTCTTGATACTCTTAAGTTGGTATGAGATATCTCCTGCGTATCAAAGCTATATCCGGAAGAAAAGGAAAATTTCCACTTTGGAGTTAAAGAAAAATCACCACTAAAATTTACACTGGATGTAACCCGTTTTTTAAATGTACGGTTTTCAATATCAAAATCTCCATTAGCTAATCTTAAACTGTAGTTTAAAGATAAGTTCCACGGAAATTCGAACTTTGTATAGCCATCGTCACCAATAGTGGTTTCTTGTGTGCCTCTTGTATTTGCAAAAGCATCGGGTAATTGGTCCATTCTGTCCAGAGGATTACTCATGTTATTTTCCGGAGGAGTATCTTCGTCTTCATTAGTTTCATCGGTAGAAACGCCATTTCTTTTCTCTCTCCACTTTTTAAGCTTTTCTGAACCAAAGGATAGTCCAAAGCTTAAGTTTGCTGATTGCATATGAGCAAGTTTCCTTTGGGATTTCCATGCCGATGTATTAATCTTTATAGGCCTTTTGGCTATTGAATCATATACATATGCGTATGGATCAAAAGTAGCACCGAAATTAATATTTGTTCCGAAAATTTTAGTTCTACCACTCATACTAACATTTGACCATTTTAAAGAATCAGCTAAGAAGTTATGTGATGTGGAGAAGTTCAAGCTTTCTATGATTTTAACTTTCTTGAATCCTGTGCTATCTTGATCACTTTTTACTTTCATTTCCAGGGTATTACCTATAGAAAGTCCTAGTGAACCAGATCTACCTGTACCCGGAGTTCCATATAATGATCCTTCGTATTTAGAGTATTGATAGTGAATAATTGAATCTTGATCTGGATTATAGTATTCAAACCAATCATAATATCCAAACTTCTCCTGACCAAAATCTGGTCTGAAAGACATACTTGCTGATGGGGTCATTACATGTCTAATCTTCTCAACCTTATTTCCAAATAGTTTTCTCCAAGGTGTATAGAATGTATAAAATTTTGTTGAAGTACTAACCGAATAACTATAGTCATAAACACGATTAAACCCATTTGTTGTATCCGAAACAACAATTTGCTCAAGTTCTTCATCCCACTCTTTTGTAATAGATTTAGAATACCAGCGTTCTGTATAATTTAAAGACGGAGTTAGAGTGAAGTACTTTAATAACTTTAAATTTAAAGATACTGGTATAGAGTGTCTGGCTCCATTTTCCCATTGCTGTGGAAATTTTTTATCTCCTAATTCGCTTTCTTTGGTGTTGATGTAATTTTTTATGTTACCCGTATATGATAAACTGATTTTTTCGTACCATGCCTCTTTTGAACCAACCTTATTATTGTTTTTAAAAGGGAAGATTCTATTCATTGTTAATGTAAGGTCTGGGGATGTAAAGCTAACTGTAGAATCCCTTGTGTTCTGCGAAGCCAGAATGTTTGCTGAAAAGTTAAAAGGGGCTTTAGGAAATTTTCGACTGTATGAAATACTAGATCTTTTAGTGTTTTGAGCCAATTTGTTGATATTGACAACACTAGATACGTTATTCTGATCGTATGAACTACTTGAAAAATTTACACTTGCAGAAAAAGTTGAATACGGATTGGCTTTAGAATCCTGACGATGCGACCATGTGATAGAAAAGTCTTTAGATTTTCTGTAATCCGGTAAATCCTTATCACTGTTTATATTTACGATATACTGAAAATTAAAGTTTCCTGAGAATTTATAGTTCAATTTATATTTTGAATTTCCTCGAAGACCCCAAGATTCATTGGCATATAAATCACCTGTTACAGCCAAATCGAAATAATCACTGGCTGCCCAGTAATATCCTCCATCACGTAAGAATAAACCTCTGCTACTCTCTTCTCCATAAGAAGGCATTATAATACCGGAACTGTAACTACTGGTGTTTGGTATTACAGCAAAAGGGATCCCAATCGGTAATGGAATATCTTCTATTACTAAATAAGCCGGACCAGTTATTGTTTTATTTCCAGGAATTACTTTTGCTTTGGTAAGATTTAAATAGAAGTGAGGGTGTTCATGATTGTCACAAGTACTATAATGACCATCTTTGATTGAAAATGAATCATCCGGTGCTTTTTTTGCAAATTCACTCACTACATAACCTTCACCTTGTTCCGTAACAACATGTTCAATTAACGCTTTTTTACTTTCAAAATTATATTTGATCGTTTTCATCTCGTAGGAACCACTTTTATCTGTAAAAACAGGTAATCCGGTAGCAACTCCTAACGAATCTTTAATACCGTATGCATAGGTTAAACTGCTATCTAAATCCAACTCAATACATGCAGCTGTAAGTGTAATATCAAGATATTTTACTTCTGCATCACCGTAAAGAAAAACTTTTCGTGAACCATCCATGGTCATTATAATAGAATCTTTTGCCGTATATTGTACATCTGCATCAATTCCCAAACCAGTTGATTTCTTTTCTGTATTAACTAAAGTTGTATCGCTAACTAAAGAAGTAGTATCTCTTTGAAGTACAGGTATTGTATCTAATGATGTATTTTGCGCAAAACAAAAGTTATATAAGGAGCTAATAATTAATAAAATAAATGTAATTAGCACTTTTGTGAAATATCCTTGTTTTGTATGAACTATATTTTGATTCAATGCTTTTGTGCTTTAATTTTCAAGATTCGACAAAAATAAATAAAAATTGATGATAGAAACTTTTTATTTCTAAAATTAGACCTTTATCGTAACTTTTTATTCAGGTTTTATTTTTTAGGTGGTATCGCATGATTTTGTTATTAGTTGGTTTGTTTTACTATGTGTTTGATATTTAATCGAATCTGTTCAAATTTTATTGATTATTTTTTTTAATCAAACTGCGAGTGATTGCATATCAAATAATCTGCCACTATTTACAAAAAGTTAATTTTATACTGTATTTTGCAATAATTTATTGCGTTTACTTATATATTTTCATTATCAAGCGTTATTTTTGACAATCAATTAGGGAGATTACAGTTAAAATAGATTGATGAATAGACATTATATATATATTATTATATCGGCTTTTATTTTATTTGCCAACCTTTTGGATGTTTCCATGTATGCACAGTCAACAGGGAAGTTCAAAAAAGTAGTTATTGATGCAGGACATGGAGGGAAAGATCCTGGTGCGCATGGTAAATATGCAAAAGAAAAAGATATTGTATTGGCAGTGGCTTTAAAATTAGGTAATTATATTGAGAAATATATGCCTGAGATTGAAGTGATTTATACACGTAAAAAGGATGTTTTTGTACCTCTGTCTGAGAGAGCAAAAATCGCAAATAAGGCTGATGCAAATCTGTTTATTTCTATTCATGCTAATTACATTTCTAATCCTAAAATAACAGGTACAGAAACTTTTGCTTTAGGTTTACATAGAACGCAAGATAACCTTGAAGTTGCGAAAAAGGAAAACTCAGTAATTGTATTAGAAGAGGATTATAGTACCACGTATGAGGATTTTGATCCGAATTCATCAGAATCATATATCATTTTTGAATTATATCAGAATATATACTTAAATCAAAGTTTGGAAATGGCAGATTTGGTACAACATCAATTTAGTGAAAGAGTAGGCAGAAGGAATAGAGGTGTTAAACAAGCGGGATTTTTGGTTTTACGTGAAACTGCTATGCCAGGAGTTTTAGTTGAACTTGGTTTTTTAAGTAATTCAAATGAAGAAAAATATTTAACTTCAAACGAAGGTCAGGCTCTGTTGGCTTCAGGTATTTTTAGAGCTTTTAGAGATTATAAAGACAATTTTGAAGCAAAAAATAATCTTGATGTTAAAGAAATTGTAGCTCAAAAAAAAACAGATGCGGTTTTATATCGTATTCAGGTAGCAAGTAGTAAGAGGAAAATTAAAGAAGGAACATCAATTTACAAGAAATTTAATCAACTTTTCGAGTATAAAGACGGAAAATATTACAAATATGCAGTTGGAGAATCCACTACTTTTAATGAAATTAGTAAGCAAGTTAGTGAAGTACAAGGGGTAGTTAAAGATTGTTTTATTATTGCATTTAAAGATGGTAAGAGAATCACTTTGCAAGAAGCCCGACAATTAACCAACGAATAATTAGGATACACTTCAGAGGTAAAAAGCAACTTTTTTAATCAGATGTGGGGACATTTGATTTTATTACAACAGCAAATGCTGTTAAATTCAAAATTATTACCATGAGTGAATTTATTCCAATTATAGATGAAAGTTCTGCAGTACCTAAGTTTTTACAAGTTGTAAATGCTTTTGAAGAAGCTGTAAAAAGTGACAAAATGAAGGTGGGAGATAACCTACCTTCTGTGAATGAATTATGCTCTAAGTGTGGTTTAAGTCGAGATACGGTTTTTAAAGCGTATAGTGAGTTAAAAAGTAGGAAATTAATTGAATCAGTGCCCAATAAGGGGTATTACGTTTCCAGTAATTCTTCCAATGTATTTTTATTTTTGGATACATTAAAGGCTTATAAAGAAGTGTTATACGGAGCCTTTAGATCTGCTTTACCCGGAAGGATCAATGTAGACGTTCACTTTCATCATTATAATCCTCGTGTTTTTGAGGATATAATTCGATACGCAGCAGGTAAGTATAGTCATTATATTATTATGACATTTGATCATGTAAAGGTGAAATCATCATTAAAGGCCATAGATCCTTCTAAATTATTGTGTATTGATTGGGATATCAATGTTCCTCTCAAGAGTTCTTTTCTAGGTCAGGATTTTGGAAAGCCTGTTTATGATAATTTATTGAAAGTGGTGGATAAACTAAAAAAGTATAAAACAATGATCATGGTTTATCCGGAATTTACAAACCATCCTCATGATACAGTTATTGCTTTTAAGCAATTTTGTAAGGATCAAAAGTTTGAATATGAAATTATTTATAAACTAGAGGATATTGATCCGAAACAAGGTGAGATGTACTTTACGGTTAGTGATAGGGCTTTAGCTCAAATATTAGATGAAATTTCAGATCAACCAATTCAGATAGGAAAGGATCTAGGCATTATCTCTTATAATGAAACACCTACAAAAAAATATATTAAAGAAGGTATATCTGTTATTTCTACAGATTTTAGATTAATGGGTGAAAAGATGGCTGATTTTGTAGTTCAAGAAGAGCATATAAGAGCATATATTCCAACTTCAATAATTGAGCGAAACTCTTTATAAATATTTGTTATTTATGTTAATAACGATGCAATCCGTTATACGAACTTTATTTTTACAGAATCCTTGATTTTATGTAATAAAAGCATGTAATTTGCATTTGATTATTTTAATAGAAGATAATAATGTTTCATTCCTTTTGAACTTAATGTCTTTTATTACTGTTTTAATTGATCAAAAGTTAAATTTTAATATCTTAAATTATGGAGCAAATTACAGAATTATTTACATCCTCTCAGCAGTACATCGTTGCTTATGGTGGCAATTTAGTACTTGCCTTATTAACTTTAATAATCGGTTTTTGGGTAATTAGTAAGATTACAAAAGCCATTAAAAAGTTATTTCAAGTAAAGCAAATTGATCTTACATTACAACCTTTCCTGGTAGGAATGCTTAACTATGTACTTAAGATTTTACTTGTCATTAGTGTAATGACTATGGTGGGCATTCAGATGACTTCCTTTATAGCAATACTTGGTGCCGCAGGTTTAGCAGTTGGTATGGCTTTGTCGGGTACATTACAGAATTTTGCAGGAGGAGTTATGTTGTTAATTTTAAAGCCTTTTTCTAAAGGTGATTTTATTGAAGCGCAAGGTTACAAAGGTACTGTGCATGAGATACAAATATTTAGTACAATATTAAAAACGCCTGATAACAGGATTATTTTTATTCCTAACGGCGGATTGTCTACTTCAAGCTTAATTAATTATTCTAGAGAAGAAGAACGGAGAGTCGATTTTTCTTTTGGAATAGGTTATGGAGATGATATTGATAAAGCGAAGTCCGTAATAAAGCAAGTTATAGAAAGTAATGATAAAATTTTTAAAGATCCGGCACCTTTTATTGCAGTTGGAGAGCTTGCTGATAGTTCGGTGAATTTAACAACCAGAGTATGGACTAAAGGTGCTGATTATTGGGAAGTATTCTTTTATATGAATGAAAATGTTAAGAAAGAATTTGATAAACAAGGAGTTTCTATTCCTTTCCCACAAACAGATGTTCACTTGTATAATAATTAAACTTCACATAATGATTAGAAATGTACTTATAGCAATTTTTTGCTTTATTACTATTGGAATTAATGCGCAAGAGCAAAAGACAGACTCAATTAAACATTGGAAAGGAGGAGGTACTACTTCTCTAAACTTCTCTCAGGTTTCCTTATCAAATTGGTCTGGTGGTGGAAATAATTCGGTTGCAGGAACTTTTCTTTTTAAAGGTTTCTTAAATCATAAAAAAGGAAAATTAGCTTGGGATAACACTTTAGATATTGGCTATGGTTTAACAAAACAAGGTGATTATAAAGTGGCTAAATCTGAAGATAAATTACATATTACCACAAAATTAGGTTACGAGAATGGAAATCATTGGTTTTATACAGCTATGGCTGATTTTAAAACTCAGTTTTCAATTGGATACAAAGATCCATTGGTTCAGAGTGTAAAGATTTCTGATTTTATGGCACCGGGTTATTTGCAGTTTTCATTAGGTATGGATTATAAGCCATCTGATAATTTTTCGTTATTGATTTCTCCATTAACATCAAAAATGACTTTTGTAAATGATGATGCATTATCACATGATGGAGCTTATGGTGTTGATGTTGATGAGAAGATGAGAGGTGAATATGGTGCTTCGTTAAAGTTGACAGCTAAGAAAAAGGATCTCATAAAAAATGTTAATGGATATACCCGATTGGATCTTTTTACAAATTATTCAGAAAATCCTCAGAATATTGATGTAGATTGGGAATTTGGTTTTGACATGAAGATTAATGACTATTTAAGTGCGGTGTTTAAAACAAATATTTTATATGACGATGATATAAAATATGTAAATAAGGATAGTGTAGAGGAGGGGCCTAGAGTTCAAGTAAAACAAATGTTTGGAGCAGGTTTATCATACACATTTTAGAGAAAAAAGAAAAAGGGGTTAATTACCCCTTTTTGCTTTTACTATGGAGACTATATGTCTAATATTCTAAAGTATCTGGTTTAAATTAAACCTCCATTCTTGTAAAAAGGAGGCTTGTTTCTTATTCTTCCATCCTTTTTGAGCGACAGATGTTCCTGATTGTTTTTTTAGATGTGATTACATTAAGTTCTGAAAGTTGGTCCAGACTGTTTTCTTCGTTTACAATTTTAACCATTTCTGGTAAGTTCTTTCATTAAGCATCTTTAATTGAAGTAAACAACTCTCCAAGGTATGCATCATTGTTGTCGTCAATAGCTGCCACATTTCCTCTTTAACCTGTATGTCCATATAGAACAATATTTTTGATTTTCAGATAATAAATCGCATATTTAATTATGCCCATTACGTTACTGATATTTGTATTTACCAGACTCTGTATGCAAGAAAAATAGCTATGGGTATAAGATTATCAGAACAACTGAACCAAAAGTATTTCGAGGATTAGTCTAAAGCTAATTTTCTAAAATAACCCTTGTCTACTTTTAAAAAAATTAGCCACACCTTATTTGCAACTACAATTGGATCTATTGAACGCATATGCTTAATTAAAAATTTCTTATGAATAAAATAAGGTACATTTAAAACTTACAAAATATATTACTTTCAGTTTTCCTAGTCTTTATGGGGTTTTCATAGTGGACATAAGTAGAAATAAAGATTGCAATATGAATATGTGACTAAAAAGTTCAAAAAAGAGATTATGTTATGAAATATCTTAAATAATCCAATAAGCTAGTTTAGGATCATTACATTTGCAGACAAATATAGTTTTAGATTAATTATGAGGGATACACAAAGTTCTTTGCATACTTTTCATATACCTGTAATGGGAACAGGTTATACAATTGAATCACCATTAAAAGTAGCTCATTATGGAATTGATTCTGTAGTGCCAATTACAGATCATTATTTAATGGAACAATTGCGGGAAATGTATTGTAAAGAAAATAATTTGGATTATGTGGCAGAAGACTTATCGAAATCGGATGCACGTTCAAATATTACCAGAAAATATCTTGATTTACTGGATGATCTGGTTACAATAAATTTCAATAGAGTAAAAGCGTCAGATTTCGTTGAAGGCAGTGAAATAACTAAGTATTTTGATTTATTGCCAGATACTAATGTCATAAAGCAATTATATGTTGAAATGCTTAATGCTAATGCTGATGAAAAAATGGCCTTACAAGAGCAATTGCGTAATGCAATAAAACCAGGAAGTATTGATGTAAATATCATGACAAAGTTAGATGGGGTTAATTATGATGAAAATAATGAACCTTTATCTATTGAGTATAATGATGCGCATGCTGCATTAAAAGGTTTTGCAAAAAGTAAGGTGAATGGATCAGTTGTATTATCAGCAGGTTTAAATCCAAGATTGTATGGATATATTGCTACATTTAATGACTTTTTTCCGAATGAAAAAGGAGAATTAAAAAAGCGTATTGTTCTTAAAGTTAGTGACTACAGATCTGCAATGGTTCAAGGGCGTTTTTTAGCTAAGAAAGGACTTTGGGTATCTGAATTTAGAATTGAATCAGGGTTAAATTGTGGAGGTCATGCATTTGCTACTGATGGTTATTTATTAGGACCTATTTTAAAGGAATTTAATGATAATAAGGACAAGTTAGCACAAATGTTATTCTCATCTTATGCTGATGTTCTTGAAAAAGAAAAAGGAATTACTCTAGATAAAGCCTTATCAATTCATTATACAGTTCAAGGTGGAGTTGGTGATGCAGATGAACATAAAATGTTTTTAGAGCATTTTAATATGAAATCAGTTGGTTGGGGATCTCCGTTTATGTTGGTTCCGGAAGCTACAACTGTTGATGATTATACCTTGAATATTTTAAAAGAAGGAAAAGAAGAGGACTTTTATTTAAGTGATGTTTCTCCTCTTGGTGTTCGTTTTAATTCAATAAAAGAAAATTCTGCAGATATTCAAAAGCAAAAGCGAGTTGAAGAAGGAAAACCTGGTGCAGCTTGTCTTAAGAAATATTTACAGTTTAATACTGAATATACAAAAACGCCAATTTGTACAGCATCAATAGCTTATCAAAAGAAAAAAATTAAGGAGTTAACTGATTCAATTATTAATCAGGTTGAACTTAAAGCTAAAATAGATAAGGTTGTTGAAAAAGCTTGTTTATGTGTAGGATTAGGAAATAGTGTAATTGAACATCATAAGCTTGAGGTTCCTAAAGGAAATCATGGAGTAGTTGTTTGCCCTGGACCAAATTTAGCTTATTTTAATAAGATTTCTTCATTGAATGAGATGGTTGATTTTATTTATGGTAAAACATCCACTTTATTTAACTCAGAAAGACCTAATGTATTTATTAAGGAATTAAAAATATATATGGATTACTTGAAGGAAAAACTTGAGGAATGCAAGGATGACTATAGTGCTCCAGATATAAAGTATTTTAATACATTTAAGAAAAATCTTCAGGAAGGAATTGTCTATTATAAAGATCTATTTTCAAAAGGAGATGAGATTTTCCAAAATATGAAAAAGAACGTATTATCAGATCTTGCAGAATATAAGTCTGAGCTTGAAGGTATTTTTATACCATCATAGCTTAAGTTAAATAATAAGTTATTATTAAAGTCCTATGAATCAAAATTGATTTATAGGACTTTTTTTTATGCAAATATTTTATTTTTAAAGGAGTTTATAATAGATAAATTGGATCAGTGCGCATCACTCATTCTTTATATACGTTACTCAATTAGTTTGAGAATTAAAGTGTTTAATTTCAATTATGGATATAATAATGAAATATGCTATAACGGATATTAATCTTGAGCCAGAAAAGAAATAATCCCAACTCCTAAATAATTGGAATGTTATTTGATAGAAAAGTTGACTTAAAGAGGTAGTTTAAAATTATCAGTTTATCTATTTTTAAGGGAGAATAGGAAAAAATTTCTCAGGCTCTAGAACATAGATAAATTAAATTGTATCTCTTATCGTAAAATCTATCTTAAAATAAATACTCATGAAAAGAATTGTATTTTTATTATTGGCTGTTTTAAGTCTAAGTAGTTTTGCTCAGAATAAAAATTTTATAGATCAAAATTATATTGAAGTAACAGGCAAGGCTGAATTAGAAGTTATACCAAATGAAATTTATCTAAAAATATTTCTCGATGAAAAAGATTTAAAAGGAAAAGATAATCTGGAAGATCTTGAAAAACAAATGATAAATAAACTGGAAAAAATTGGAGTTGATATTTCCAAGGATTTGGCAGTAAAAGATATGGCTAGTAATTTTAAAAATTATTGGATTAAAGGAAAAGAAATTCATACAAGCAAAGAATATCAATTAATGGTGCGCAATGCCAAAATAGCAGGAGTGGTTTTTCGAGAATTAGAGTCCATTAACATTTCAAATATAAGTATTGAAAGAGTAGATCACTCAGAGATTGATGAATTTAAACAAAAAGTTAAAGTAATGGCTATTAAGGCAGCAAAAAATAAAGCCAGAGCCTTAACGGAGGAAATAGGACAAACCACTGGTAAGGCAATTTATATTCAGGAACTTAATAATAGAGTATACAGGGCTATGCAAAGTTATGAAAAAGGAGTTGCTTCAAATATAATGGTTAGAGGAACAACGTCTTTGGCAAAAGTGTATGTTCCTGATATTGAATTTGAAAAGATTCAATTGGAATATTCCATATTAGTTAGGTTTGCTCTTGAATAGATTTTTATAGTTGTAATGAAGAAATTAAGGTTATTACAATTGTAAATGTAATAACCTTTTTCTTTTGATACATTTAGATGGTCATGTTTTAAAGACTAATTTGATTGGTTATTATAAATTTCATTGTTTAACTTTATAAAGCTTGTATTAACTAATATCTAAAAATTATGACTAAAGATAAAGAACATTCTCTTGTTGAGGTATTTGCCGGAAAAACTGTTGATGTAGAAATTGTTAAGTCTCTAATGGAAAATGCAGAAATTGAGGCATTTTTAAAAGATGAAAATATAGGTAATATATTTCCTTTTCAGGCTGCAGGCGGTGGAGCTGGTGCTGTCAAACTTTATATCTCTAGTGAAGATTATGAAAAAGGAAAAGAAATTGTAGAAGAGTATTACAAGAATATTCAATCAGATAAGAGTTGAAATAAGAATAAGGCAAGAATATATCCTAAGTAATTTCTATATATCGGAACTATAGTAAATTATCACTATTGTGCATATGGTGAACTAATGCAATTATTGTAACAAAAAAAATTATGAAAGCATTATTTATTGGAGGAACAGGGAATATATCTTATTTGTGTTCGGCATTAGCATTGGAAAGAGGATGGGAGTTGTATTTATTAAATAGAGGAGGAGTTGAGCCAAAAGGAGTGATAAAAGATGTAATATCACTAGTTGCAGATATTAACGATCGTCAACAGGTTTTAAGGGTTTTAGAAGGTTTACATTTTGATGTGGTAGTAGATTTTATAGTATTTACAGAGGAGGATGTGGAGCGTGATTATCAATTGTTTAAAAATATTACCAATCAGTATATATATATAAGTTCAGCCTCTTGTTATCAAAAGCCAATAGTTTATCCAATTATTACAGAGTCTTCACCTTTAAAGAATCCTCATTGGCAATATTCCCGTGATAAAATAGCCGGTGAAGAATTATTACAAAAATTATATAGGGAAAAAGATTTTCCGATGACAATTATTCGTCCGTCATTGACCTATCATACTGTAATTCCAGTACCTATTGGCGGATGGAAACTATATAATGTAATTGACAGAATAAAGAAAGGTAAGCCAATTATAGTTCATGGTGATGGTATATCTCCATGGGTAATTACTCATGCAGCTGATTTTGCCAAGGGATTAGTGGGGTTGATGGGAAACCAACGAGCTATAGGACATCCTTTTCATATTACTTCTGATGAAGTTTTAACATGGGATCAGATTTACAATACTTTAGGGGTGATTGTAGGCGTTAAGCCAAATCTTATTCATATTGCTTCAGAAAAAATATGTGAGTTATCTCAAAAAGTTGGTGGTAAAGATATGGAAGGTACACTTTTAGGTGATAAAGCTAGCGGAGTGATTTTCGATAATTCAAAAATTAAGACTTTTGTACCCGAGTTTAAGGCAACAATTAGATTTGCTGATGGCATTAGAAATACCATGAAGTGGTTTGAAGAAAGTTCGCAAAGGATGGTTGTGGATCAAGAAACTGAAAAGTGGATTGATGATATGCTGGCTCTATACATCTAATACATTATTTAATTGAACTAATAACGCGAGTTCGATATAAAATTATTGGCTCAGACCGCTTATAAATAATGAGTTTCAATGAATATTTGTGAAGTCATAGCGGGCTATGTCAAACAAATATGAAGCAGAAAATCGTTGTTTATATGTGGCTTTCTATTAAAATACTAATCTACTTCGTTAAATTCTTCTACCATAGCTCGCTATGCAAAAAGAATTTGCCTTGTATATCAGCATTTTAATAAAATCTGAGCTCTTTAATTTTAATCGAACTCGGGTTAATATATTATTGAGATCATAACATTTACTAAAGGAGTTCTTTCTCATGTAGTTTTTATAATAATACAATTTCTTTATACCATTATGTTATTTATTGACGCTTTTCTTGTTTTTTCTTCTATGGAAAAGCGTTCCTTATTATTGCTTAATTATTTATTATTTGACATGTATTTGAACGATTTTTAAGGCGTGTAGATATTTCGGTATGTACTTTTACTATACGAAGTTTTAAAAAAAAATACCCTTAAATAAGATGTAATTATGTTGAAGCAATGTTTAGTGACACTTTTATGGATATCTATAACATTCACATTGTATGCCAAGGATTATGTTATTACTCAATTTGGTGTAAATTCAGATAGTACCATTATAAATACACAAAAAATTCAAAGTGTTATTGATATGGCCTCTCAAGAAGGAGGTGGTGTCATTGTTATTCCCAAAGGAGTATTTCAATCCGGTGCTTTATTTTTTAAACCCAAAACAACTTTAAAGTTGATGGAAGGTGCTGTATTAAAAGGATCAAATGATATTGATAATTATCCATTAATACCATCTAGCATGGAAGGTAAAAGTATTTATCATTATGCGGATTAATTAATGCTTATAATGTCAATGATTTTAGTATTACAGTACCAGGAGAAATAGATGGTAATGGATTAGAATATTGGAAAGAGTTTTGGGCATATCGTAAATTAAGAAAGGAACAAAATCTACCCACAACAAATCTGGATGTTCATAGACCAAGATTAATTTTTATCTGGGGCTGTGATAATGTACTTATCAAAAATGTTAAGTTGCATAATGCTGGTTTTTGGACTACACATTTATATCAATGTACAAATGTTTTAATAGAAGGATGTGATATAAGGTCACCCTATCAACCGGTTTCAGCTCCTAGTACTGATGGTGTCGATGTTGATGTTTTTAAAGATGTTGTAGTTCGGGATTGCTATATTTCTGTTAATGATGATGGAGTTGCTATTAAAGGTGGTAAGGGACCAACTACTCACAGACTTTATGAAAATGGAATTGTTGAGAATGTATTGATAGAAGATTGTACATTTGGTTTTGTTCATGCCACTTTAACTATGGGAAGCGAATATCTCCATGCTAAAAATATAACAATATGTAATTGTAAAATAGACCACGACAGAACGTTATTGAATATGAAAATGAGACCGGATACATATCAAAAATATGAAAATATAAGGGTTGAAAATATTGCGGGAAAATTTAGATACCTGATAACAATGCGTCCGAGGAAGCAGTTTTTTTAACATGGAGGGAACTGCAGAAAAACCTTTTGGAATAATTCAGAATATCACTATTGAGAATTCTTAATTAAAATGTATATGTATCTGGATAATAAGAGGAAATACAAATAATTCCATTCGTAATATTTTGATATACAGGCAAAAAAGTAAAGTTTTAGATACAGATTATTCTGAAGTTCTTCTTAACAATAGTTCGTTAAGGTATGATATAATATATTGATTATCAGTTAAATAAGTAGCTTTAAAAGTTGTTTAAATCCCTGATAATCAGTATCTTAATAAAGAATTCTGACAACTTTATTAAGGTGACTATCAGGGGAAATAATATTTATAAAACACACATAGAGAGCGTGTTATCAAAAATGTCAAATATCAATAGTTGGAGGAAAGAGTTTGTAACAGAGACTCTTATCCTATTTTCATGCATAAAAGGGCGCATTAACTTTTTACAGTTAGGTCGCTTTGGTAATCGTCAGGAACAAAGATACCGACAACAATTTGAAAAACCATTCGACTTTCTAACTTTCAACAAAGAATTAACACTTTCTCAGGGAAGCGGCCGATATGCTATTGCTTTTGACCCTTCATATATTAGTAAATCCGGAAAGCATACACCTGGCGCCGGTTATTTTTGGTCTGGATGTGCAAATCGTGCCAAATGGGGACTCGAAATTGGAGGTTTGGCTGCAATAGATATTGACAACCATACAGCATTTCATTTAGAAGCTGTCCAAACCATGGTTGATAAAGAACAATCTCTTTCAGACTGGTATGCAAATATAATTTCAGACCGAAAAACTGAATTACTTGAAATATCAACCTATTTAGTGGCAGACGCATGGTTTGCCAAGCATTCATTTGTTGACCAAGTAATACAGAACGACATGCATTTAATAAGTAGACTAAGGGATGATGCAAATTTACGATACCTACATCAAGGTGAACGCACGGGTAAACGTGGGAGACCAAAAAAGTATGATGGAAAAGTTGATAACACAAATATTGACATGAGCTATTTCAAGCTTGTGTCAAAGGGTGAGCAAACTGTAATCCATAGTGCTATTGTGTATTCTATATCTTTAAAACGAGATATAAAGGTTGTGCATGTTCTTTATTGCAATAAGAAAGGGAAACCGAAACATAAACTGTATTTTTCAACTGATATTAATATGAATGCCTCTGATATCTTAGAATTTTACCAAAGTCGTTTCCAGATCGAATTTCTTTACCGTGATGGAAAGCAACATACTGGTTTAAATGATTGCCAAGCCAGAAGTGAGAACAAATTAGATTTTCATTTTAATGCATCACTAACAGCTATTAATCTTGCTAAGATTGTTCATTGGTTGAGTATACCCAAAGAAAACAGAAAATCATTTTCAATGACAGACATAAAAACACTAAACCATAATGCTTTACAATTGAATTTATTTTTTGACAAGTTCGGTATTAACCCACACTTGCCTAAAAATCAAAAGAAAGCTAGGGAGCTATTATATTACGGCACTATTGCCGCTTAAACGTTAACGAAGTATTGTCTTAAGGATGATTAAATAAATGGAGTAAGATTTTCTAACGAATAGAATTTTATAATACAGATAAAGGTTATATTTTAAATGCTTAAAATATAACCTTTTTTGTATTTATCTTATTCTTAATTATTAACAAATTAAACTAAGTTTTGAGGAGGAGGTTCAGGCAAAAAGTGTTTTAGTTCATACACGGCCTTAATTGGATCAGGAGCATTAAAAACAGCACTACCGGCTACTAGTACATCAGCACCTGAATTTATTAATTGTTGTGCATTGGCTATTGTAACACCACCGTCCACTTCTATTAATGCTCGACTTCCTTTTCTTTCAATTAAATTCTTTAAGTCTGTAAGTTTTTTATAGGTGTTGTCAATAAATTTTTGACCTCCAAAACCTGGATTTACTGACATTAATAATACCAAATCAACTTCAGTTATTATTTCTTCCAATAAAAAAACAGGTGTATGTGGGTTAAGTGTAACTCCAGCTTGCATTCCCTCTTTTTTTATCGCATCAATAGTTCTGTGTAAATGTGTACAGGCTTCGTAATGAACATTTAATAGATCTGCACCTGCCTCTTTAAAATCACTTATAAATTTATCGGGGTTTTCAATCATTAAATGAACGTCAAAAGGTTTTTCAATATGAGGTCGTAATGATTTTAATACTGGTAGTCCAAATGAGATATTAGGAACAAACACACCGTCCATTATATCCAGATGAAGCCAATCAGCATCACTATTATTTATAATTTCAATTTGCGATTCCATTTTGGCAAAATCTGCAGCTAATAGAGAGGGTGCAATTAAATGTTTCATTATTAAGATTATGTTAATATGTATGTTTGGCTGCAAAAATAGTAAGAAAGATTAATGAAAAAAAGAGGGAAATGAAGATGTAGTTTCATTTCCCTCTTTTATTTATTAATATTCATAATACAGTTAACCTAAATATGAACGAAGAATTTTGCTTCTATAGGTGTGTTTTAATCTTTTTATTGCTTTTTCTTTTATTTGTCTTACTCTTTCTCTGGTTAGATTAAATAAATTACCTATTTCCTCTAAAGAATAAGGAGGTTCTCCTTTTAATCCATAATATAATCTGATTATATCTGCCTCTCTAACTGATAAGGTTGATAGAGATCTTTCAATTTCTCTTCTTAATGAATCATTTAGTAATTCGTTGTCCGGACTAATTGAATCAGTGCTTAATAGGGTGTCATATAGATTGTTATCTTCATCTTTTCTTAGTGGTGCATCCATTGAAATATGCTTATTCATGGCACGCAATGATTCTTTTACCTCTTTGGGAGCAAGGTCTAATGTGGCAGCAATTTCTTCAGAAGTTGGTTCTCTTTGAAACTCTTGTTCAAGTATGGCAAAAGTATTATTAACTTTATTCATAGAACCTATTTTATTTAATGGAAGACGAACTATTCTAGCTTGTTCCGCTAAGGCTTGTAAAATAGATTGTCTAATCCACCAAACGGCATAAGAAATAAACTTAAAGCCTCTTGTTTCATCAAAGCGCTGAGCTGCTTTTATTAATCCAAGGTTACCTTCGTTAATTAAATCCGGTAAACTCAAACCTTGATTTTGATATTGTTTACTTACCGAAACAACAAATCTTAAATTGGCATTTATGAGTCTTTCCAGAGCGACCTGATCACCTTCTTTTATTCTTTTTGCAAGTTTTACTTCTTCTTCTGCAGATAATAATTTTACCTTACCTATTTCATGCAAATATTTATCCAAAGACGGCGTTTCCCGGTTTGTTACTTGTTTTGTAATTTTGAGTTGTCTCATCTTGAAATAGTTGGTTAGTCTTAAGTAATAGTAAATATAACAAAAAAACATTGCGATTTGTTTTAGAATCAAAAAAATATAGGATAGTTTACATGAAGCGATACTTTTTTTATATGTATGGTTATGGATTACAATAGTAGCTAGTTTCAGAGTACTGAATTATAGATTTATGACTTATTATGTATGATAAGCCGATTATTTGTGTATCAGGATTAATAAATATTCCATTTTATTTTGTGGATTAATTCAAATATTCTTAAGTTTGCATTAAATCTTCTGGGCATCTTTCTTATTTGTAGAATCAAAAGCCGTATCAGGACAAAAAATCAATTAAAAATAATATTAATAATATCGAGAAGATTTTGAATCTTCAAAGTGTTAATTTCCCCAAGAGAATTTATTGGTAAAAAATTATGTACGATATTCTTGAATTGAATAAAAAACTTTTAGCAGAACTTAAAGATATTGCGAAAGAGTTAAAGATTAAGCGAATTGATTCGTTTAAAAAGCAGGATTTAATATATAAAATCCTTGATGAGCAAGCTATTGCTGCATCAGAAAAAAAGAAAACTGAAAAAACTTCCGAGAAAAAACCTACCAAAAGAGTTAGAACCACAACTAAGGTTCAAAAAGTTGTACCCGTTACAAAGGAAGAAAAAGTAGAAAAGAAAAATATTAATGTAGAGGTTGAGGCTGAGGTTAAAACTGAAACAATTGCAGAAAAGCTGGAAGCACAAAGATTAAAAGCTGAAGAAGCTTCTAAAAAAGAAGCGAAAGTGGCTGAGGTAAAAAAAGAATCTGAAGCTACAGCAGTTAAAGACACTCCAAAAAGAAAGTCCGACGATCGTGAAAAATCTAAAGATAATGGGGGTCAGGATAATAGACGTCAACGTCAGGGAGATAACGACGGAAAAAGACGACCTTACGATAATAGAGGAGGTAAAGATAATAACCAACAAAGAAGACAGGATAAGCAACATGATAAATCTTTCGATTTTGATGGTATTATTTCTGCTTCAGGTGTGTTAGAAATCATGCAGGATGGTTATGGTTTCCTAAGATCTTCTGATTATAACTATTTAAATTCTCCTGATGATATTTACGTATCTCAGTCTCAAATTAAACTTTTTGGTTTAAAAACAGGAGATACCGTATTGGGAAGTATTCGTCCACCAAAAGAAGGTGAAAAGTATTTTCCTCTAATTAAGGTTGAAGAAATCAATGGAAGAAGTCCTCAGATTGTAAGAGACCGTGTACCATTTGATCATCTAACTCCAATTTTCCCTGATGAGAAATTTAAAATTACAGGAAGTGGAAAAGATAGTCTTTCGACAAGAGTGGTTGATATGTTTGCTCCTATTGGTAAAGGACAACGTGGTTTAATTGTAGCTCAGCCTAAAACCGGTAAAACTGTTTTATTAAAAGAGGTTGCTAATGCAATAGCTGCTAATCATCCTGAGGTTTATATGATTATCTTATTAGTAGATGAACGTCCGGAAGAGGTTACAGATATGGCACGTAGTGTAAATGCAGAAGTGATTTCTTCTACTTTTGATGAACCTGCAGAAAGACACGTAAAAGTAGCCAATATTGTTTTAGAAAAAGCAAAAAGAATGGTAGAGTGTGGACACGATGTTGTTGTGTTGTTAGATTCTATCACTCGTTTAGCTAGAGCATATAATACAGTTTCTCCAGCTTCTGGTAAAGTTTTATCTGGAGGTGTTGATGCAAATGCGTTACACAAACCAAAAAGGTTCTTTGGTGCAGCTCGTAATATTGAAGATGGTGGTTCATTGACAATTTTAGCTACTGCATTAACAGAAACAGGTTCTAAGATGGATGAGGTGATCTTTGAAGAATTTAAAGGTACAGGTAATATGGAGCTTCAATTGGATAGGAGATTATCTAACAAGCGTATTTACCCAGCTGTTGATGTTACCCTATCAAGTACTCGTAGAGAAGACTTATTGCTTGATAAGGAGAGCTTAAATCGTATTTGGATTCTAAGAAATTATTTAGCGGATATGAATCCATTAGAAGCAATGGACTTCTTGCAAGATAGAATGAGAAAAACTCGTAGTAATGAAGAGTTTTTAATTTCTATGAATGATGGTTAATCTAGGAATTTAGAATAAATACAAAAGGGATGATTAATCTGATTAATCATCCCTTTTTTGTTAACTATTGTTTGGTTGTTGTTGTTGTTGTTGTTGTTAATATATCATATTGTTTTAATCTTTCAATTTGTTCTAAGTTACCTTTATCTACAATTTCACTTTTAGGTTTATTGTAATTGTAGTATTCTTTTTTACTGATCTTTTTGTAATGATCTTTTGCTTGACTGGCAAACATGATGTCGTAATGGTAATTGATTTTATATGCGGACCAAAAATCTTTTGTCATTACAGGATCGGATAATTTTTTATAGCGTATAACATCGGTGTAATCAGTTACTCTGTATTTGGCATCAATGATTAATTTAGCAGTGCATTCAACACCATTCTTTTTTATTAGCACATTTAAATCAACATGTGATAAATCGGTATTTAAAGGAGCATCCTCCTTTGCTAATGTAACCGTTTTATTTATAGTACTTCCTTTGGCCGAAATGGTTCTTACGTCTTCATAAACTTCAGAGTTGCCTGCGGTATTTTGAGGTATAAATGGTTGTTTTGTTGTGGGATCAATTAAATACCACTCATTAAAACCACCAACAGTTTCATCTTCCCAAATCTCTAATTGCGTACCGTTGTCTACTTTTCTTCCAGAGAAACATAGCAGGTATCCATTGTAATTATAAATTCTAAATTTTCCACCACCTAAATGTTCAAACCTAAACATTTGAGATGTTCCATTATGCTTTTGCCATAAATGAATGTCATTTCCATATTTTTGCAGATTAAAACTACCACCTTTGTGATCTAATACTACAGGTTTTGCTCCCGGTAGTTCAGATTGTATGTAGTAATATCCCTCATATTTTCGAGATGGTACCACTTTAAAAAGTCTGTCGGCACCAGAGGTCATGTTCCAGGCTTTCAGATTTAAACCATTTTCTGCAGCAGTTGGACTACCCGGAACATCTAGATAACCTTTATTTTCAGTAAAGTTTAGAGCTGATTTAATATAAAAAGCTTTTTCAGGAAATTCGTAATATGGTTTTGATTTCAGATGTTGCTGTTTGATGTCAATCCAGGCACTTCCGTTTATTGTTGGAGCAAGATTATCAATTGCATTTTGAACCAACTCTGTGGTTCCTGGAAATTCATATACCTTATCTACTATTGCAGAAACTTCCCTCGGAGCTCCAATTATATCTAATCCTTTATTTATGGCAGTATGAGTAACTTCATCTCCATCCATTAAGAAAGCCACGGTAGATGCAATGTTTTCAGCAGATGTTCCTTCCGATGCAACATTTGCTGCCTCACCTGATAAAGAAATCACTTCTTTAATATTATCTAATTTTTCCTGCTCTTTATTGATGTCTGTAACTACATCGTATTTGTTTTTAGGATTCATTTTTTTTATTCCTTTACTTGAAACACCACCTATAATATCTTTATAATCAGGTAATGCTTCAGCACTGCTCTTAACTGCATTTTGCATTTTTGAGTACAGGGTAGGGGACTGGCATGTTAGGTTTATTGTATATGATAATAATTTTTGCTCTCGATAAGCGTCTTTTTTATCTCCGGGTATGGATAATCTCATCATATCTACACCGGTAAAAAAGTCTCTTGTACAAATTTGTTCATTTTCAATGGTGGTAGAAAACATTACTTTTTCCTTGTAAGGAGTAAGTTTATAGTTTTCGCCAATTTTGGTGTCTACATATCCACTGGCAAAGCTTGTATCAGGAATACAAACATATACAACATCTCCAAGTTTAGGACCATTGGGGATATTAGTATGATTTACAATATTTAAATTGAAGTCGACTTTCTCTCCTCCATAATATATTTCGTAAATAGCATCTGAAGGAACAATGAAGTTTTTATTTAAAGTTTGTTTATCCTCGAAATCAAAAATTACAAAGTTTCCCGGATGTTGTTTGATGTAAATATTTAATCCTCGTCTTTTATGATCTACATTTAAATTAATATCTATAATATCGCCTTTAGATGCAGTAAATGTTTTTAATAAGGTAATGTTTTTGCCAGATGAAAAGTTTCCTTTTATTATATCTATGTCTTCAGCTTTTATTGTTGAATATGAAGCAAGACAAAGGATAAGAATAAATAATATATATATGTTTTTCATTTTGTTGATATAATTTTATTTAATGAGATTAATAATGAACCTGTATTATTTTATTGATCCCAATTGAATTGTTTTAGTATATTTTATTTTTGTCTTGCTTAATTTTTGAATAAGTGCCTGAAAATATTGCTCTTCAGCATTTAGAGTATAATAGGTAGGTTTGTAGTATAAAGCATAAGCGTTTAATTTTAAGTTTTTGGCTTGTCCAATATCTGGGTTACCAAATATAATATACTTTGCTGAAGGTGGTCGGGCTTCGGTTACTGATAGATTTGTTACTAACCCCTTTTCGTTAAATGACATATCACCTTCGTTATACTCTTTAACTTTTGAGCCTTTAACGCTTTTTTCTGCACTACTACTAAAGTGTCCTGCGAAATCACCAATAACATCTTTTGCTTTGTTTGTAGCTTCTCTTCCTGAATTATAAAGAGAATAGATTTCTTGAGCTACTTTAAGGTCTGATTCACGGTTAGTCATAAAATACTGTATAGGTTCACTTCCTGGTTGAGGTCCTATTAATCCCATAGCTCCATGTGCTGCAAACGAAGCAGTCGGACTCATCACCATTGAAGCAGCAGAAACTCCAATATCGGCAAGTGCCCAATGTTTTGCTCCTCCAATAGTTGAACTTACATTATAATGATAACCTTTAAGTATCGCGCTGTCAGGAATGTTAGATTTGTTAATGGCTAAGGGTTTAATTTTAGCCTGTGAATTATGTATACCTCCCTGACCTAAAATCTGATCATTGTAATCAAATACATCTACCTTTTGATACATATATTTATTGAACAATCTGATATCCTGATATGAAATCACAGGTGCTTGATACCCTATCATAGAATCAACTTCGTATGTTATATTTTCAGAACTAATAGAGTTGTACTGTGTCCAGGCAGGGTTGTATAATTTTTCTTTCCCGGAAACTCTTGTTATAGAGATTGATACATCTTTTTTGCCTCCACGAACGATTAATATTAAGCTATAGACACTTTCCTCAGGAATTTTAATGATCTCGTTAATAGAAGATACTTTACCTTTTTTCCATATGGTTGCATTACTATTTTTATCAACTAAGAAAATACTGGCAATATCTTTTTGTTTCTCAACAGATATTGAAATTTTAATTTCGTCATTTTTGTTTGTTGCAAATTCGTAAGTTTTACCTTCTTTTCTTATTGAATTTTTTCCCTGGAATATTGTAAAGTCAGGGTTGTTGATTTGGCTGTTTATGTTTTGCGATATTGGAAAGGTGCAAAACATAATTCCAAAAATCTTTAATAAATTTTTAATCATTGTAAATAATTTGTTTGTGTATTATGAGTATGTGGGGGCTACAAAATAAAATATAATAAAAATATTATAGGTTCATATTTTAATAAAATGTATATATTTTTTGATTAACGGTTTATTTGAATTATTTTTTTGTTTAGTGTTGCTTATTTTAGTTATTCGCAAAAAACAGAAGAAAGTTATTGTCTGGTTACATTCAGATTTGACTTCTATTGCTAAGAAGTATCTAGTCACCAATTAACTCATTTTATATAGAAAAATTAAAAATACTGACTATAACTGTTAACTGTATTTTCTATTTCATTGTTATTTTTAATAAGTATAAATTACATCTTAACATTAAAATTGTAATCTCCACATTGCAATTATTAGGTTTCTAATATTACATTTGTGAATCAATTATTGAATAAGATATCGTGCAATCGTTTTTTGAAACACATAAATTTCTGATTAATAATTTAAAAGTTCCTATCAAAAGGAAGTTGATGGATGAAATTGATTGGAATCATCGTTTAATCGGAATTAAAGGAACAAGGGGAATTGGAAAAACTAATTTCCTTTTAGATTTTGCTAAATCAAAATATGGACTGGATAAGTCATGTTTGTACGTTAATCTTAATAACCTCTATTTTTCAGAACACAGTATTATTTCATTTGCCGATATGTTTAGAAAAACAGGTGGCAAAACACTGGTGCTTGACCAGGTGTATAAATATCCGGGTTGGTCAGAAGAGTTGAAATATTGTTATGAAAATTTTACTGATCTGCAGATTGTATTTTCAGGTTCAACAGTAATGAGGCTTAGAGAAGAAAATCCACATTTAAAAGATTTAGTTCATTCTTACAAATTAGAAGGATTTTCATTTAGAGAGTTTTTAGAATTAAAAACAGGCAAAAAATTTAAGTCTTATACATTTGAAGAGATTATAAAGAATCATCAAATAATCGCTTCTGAAATTGTAAAGGAAATTAAACCTCTGGCATACTTTGATGATTATTTAGAGTATGGTTATTATCCTTTTTATCTGGACGAACAACATTATACCGAAAACTTAATGAAGAGTGTCAATTTAATACTTGAAATTGACATCAGCTTTTTAAGACAAATAGAATTAAAGTATTTATCTAGACTTAGAAAATTGCTTTTTAGCATAGCTCAGGAAGTACCTTTTCAGCCTAATGTAAGTAAGTTAAGCTCTCATATAGGTACATCAAGAGCCACGGTAATGAATTATTTATATTATTTAAGACAGGCTCGATTGGTAAAACTTTTGTATGATGGACCTGAGGATATGCAAAAAAAACCGTCTTTGATTTATTTACATAATCCTAATTTGATTCAATGTATTTGTCGAAATTCAGTTGATAAAATAAATTTGTTAAAAACATTTTTTTACAATCAAGTAGGGAGTATCCATGATTTAGCAGTATCATCTAAAGGTGATTTTAAAGTAGATGATAAATTTGATTTTGTGGTTTGTGAACAGAGTGATTTAAAAGAAAAAAAAGAGAAGAATTTATTGATAGCAAAAGATATGATTGAAAAGGGAGAGCAAAATGTTATCCCTTTATGGTTATTTGGATTTTTGTATTAATAATTTTCTAGTAATTAGTTATAAAATTGTACTTTTACTAATTGATAATCAATAATATAGAATAGTTCTAAATAATAGTAGTTAAAACTTAAATAGTAAACAAATGGCAAAAGAAAAGAAGTTTATTACCTGTGATGGTAATTATGCCGCTTCACACATCGCTTACATGTTTAGCGAAGTAGCAGCAATCTATCCAATTACGCCTTCTTCTACTATGGCAGAGTACATTGATGAATGGGCTGCTGTAGGAAGAAAAAATATTTTTGGAGAAACTGTTAAGGTAGAAGAAATGCAATCTGAAGCTGGTGCAGCTGGTGCGGTTCACGGATCGTTACAAGCTGGTGCTTTAACATCTACTTTTACTGCTTCTCAGGGATTATTGTTGATGATTCCTAACATGTATAAAATAGCTGGTGAGCTTTTACCAGGAGTATTTCACGTAAGTGCACGTTCTCTTGCAGCTCAAGCGCTTTCTATTTTTGGTGATCACAGTGATGTGATGTCTGCACGTCAAACTGGTTTTGCTATGTTAGCAACTGGTAGCGTTCAGGAGGTAATGGACTTAGCAGGTATTGCTCATCTTGCATCAATAGAGTCTAAAATTCCTTTCTTACATTTCTTTGATGGATTCCGTACTTCTCACGAAATTCAAAAAATAGAAGTTATGGATCAAGATGATCTTAAAGGATTAATTGATCAGGAAAAACTTCAGGCTTTTCGTGATAACGCATTAAATCCAGAGCACCCAGTAACTCGTGGTACAGCTCAAAACCCAGATATTTACTTCCAAACACGTGAGGCATCTAACAAATATTATGATGCTATTCCTGATATGGTAGCTAAATATATGGATGAGATTAGCAAAATTACAGGACGTAAATATGCTCCATTTACATATTATGGATCTGAGGATGCTGAAAATGTAGTTGTAGCTATGGGATCTATTACAGATACTATTAAAGAAGCTATCGATTATTTGAACGCTCAAGGACAAAAAGTTGGATTAATTTCAGTTCATTTATATCGTCCATTCTCAGCTGAATACTTTATGAAAGCTGTTCCTGCTACTGCTAAGAGAATTTGTGTTCTTGACAGAACAAAAGAGCCAGGAGCTAATGGGGATCCTTTATATCTTGATGTTTGTGAGTTATTCTACGGAAAAGAAAATGCCCCAATGATTATTGGTGGACGTTATGGTCTTTCTTCTAAAGATACTACTCCAACTCAAATTATTTCTATCTACGAAAACCTTGCTGCTGCTGAACCTAAAAATCAGTTTACAGTAGGTATCGTTGATGATGTTACTTTCAAATCACTTCCAATGAAAGAAGAAATTTCTTTCGCTCAGGAAGGAACTTTCGAAGGTAAATTTTATGGATTAGGTTCTGATGGTACTGTTGGTGCTAACAAAAACTCAATCAAAATTATTGGTGACAATACTGATAAATATGCTCAGGCATACTTTGCATACGATTCAAAAAAATCAGGAGGTATTACAATTTCTCACTTACGTTTTGGTGATACCCCTATTCGTTCGCCTTATTTGGTAAACACTCCTGATTTTGTTGCTTGTCACGTTCCAGCATACTTAAATCAATATGATGTTCTTAAAGGATTGAAAAAAGGAGGTACATTCTTATTAAACTCAATCTGGGACGCAGAAGGAACTAGAAATCGTTTACCACAAGGTGTTAAAAAATATCTTGCTGCTAATGATATTAATTTCTACATCATTAATGCAACAGCTATCGCTGAAGAAATCGGTTTAGGTAGTCGTACAAACACTATCATGCAGTCTGCTTTCTTTAAAATCGCTGAGGTAATTCCTTACGATATGGCTGTTGAAAAAATGAAAGCAGCTATTGTTAAGTCATTCGGTAAAAAAGGTGAAGACATTGTAAACATGAACTACCAGGCTGTTGATAGAGGTGGTGCTGTTACTAAAGTTGATGTTCCTGCTGAATGGGCTCAATTAGAAGATAAAGCTCTTGAATTCAGAACTGATGTTCCTGATTTCATTAAAGATATCGTATTCCCAATCAATGCTCAAAAAGGTGATGATTTACCAGTTTCTGCATTTAATGGTTACGAAGATGGTACTTTCCCTGCAGGTACAACTGCTTACGAAAAACGTGGTATTGCAGTAAATATTCCAGAATGGCAAGTTGATAACTGTATTCAGTGTAACCAATGTGCTTATGTTTGTCCTCATGCTGCTATTCGTCCATTCTTATTAGACGAAAAAGAATTAGCTGGAGCTCCAGAAGGAACTGTATCTAAAAAGGCAAATGGAAAAGGTTTTGATGGTTTACAATACAAAATCCAGATTTCTGCACTTGACTGTACTGGTTGTGGAAATTGTGCTGATGTTTGTCCTGCTAAAACTAAGGCTCTTGTAATGAAGCCTCTTGAAACACAAAGAGAAGAAGCTACTCGTTGGGATTATATGGTAGAAAATGTTTCTATTAAAGATACAATTTCTCCAAAAGCACAAAACGTGAAGTCTTCTCAGTTTGCTCAACCATTATTTGAGTTCTCTGGAGCTTGTGCTGGTTGTGGTGAAACTCCATACATCAAATTAATCACTCAATTATATGGTGATAGAATGATGATTGCTAATGCAACAGGATGTTCTTCTATCTATGGTGGTTCTGCTCCTGCAACTCCATACTGTAAAAACAGTGAAGGTAAAGGTCCAGCTTGGGGTAACTCATTATTCGAAGACAATGCCGAGTATGGTTTAGGTATGGCTACCGGTGTTAACAAACTACGTGACCGTATCGAAAGATTAATGTCTGAAAACCTTGATGCTGTAGGTGCTGATACAAAAGCTGCATTTGAAGCTTGGTTAGAAAATAAAGAAAACGGAGATAAAACAAATGAAGTTTCAAAAGCTGTATTAACTGCTCTTGAAGGTGAGTCTGCTCCAGTTGCTAAAGAAATTTTAGCTCTTAAAGATTACTTAGTTAAGAAATCAGTTTGGATCTTTGGTGGTGACGGATGGGCTTATGACATCGGTTACGGTGGTGTTGATCACGTATTAGCTTCAGGACAAGATGTTAATATTCTTGTTATGGATACAGAGGTATATTCTAACACTGGTGGTCAGGCTTCAAAATCAACTCCAGTAGGAGCTGTAGCTAAATTTGCTGCTTCGGGTAAGAGAATCCGTAAAAAAGATCTTGGATTAATGGCCTCTACTTATGGTTACGTTTATGTAGCTCAAGTGGCAATGGGTGCTAACCAGGCTCAATACTTTAAAGCATTAAAAGAAGCTGAGGCTTATCCAGGTCCTTCTTTAATTATTGCTTATGCTCCATGTATTAATCATGGATTACGTTCAGGTATGGGTGCTTCACAAAGCGAGGCTAAAAAAGCTGTAGAATGTGGATACTGGCACTTATATCGTTACAACCCACAATTAGAGGATGAAGGTAAGAACCCATTTGTATATGACTCAAAAGAGCCTCAATGGGATTTATTCCAACAATTCTTAAAAGGTGAGGTTCGTTATACTGCTCTTCTTAAATCATTCCCAGAAGAAGCTACTGAGTTGTTTAAGGCAGCTGAAGATAATGCTAAATGGCGTTACAGCACATATCAGCGTTTAGCTAACTTAAACTATGAAGTTGTTAAGTAATTGCTAAGCATCTTTATTATATAATGAAGGCGTCCATATTTTGGACGCCTTTTTTTTGCCTCTTAGTGTAGTCTTTTTGTTATAAAAACATTTATAGAGGATTATATATAAATCAAGCTATATCTGGATGATTACAAAAAAAGGATAATCTAAAAAAATTATATGAGCTGTGACAGCACCGCAGTCTACGATAGAGTACCAAAAACTCTATGAAAACTAATAGCTACTATTTTATTAATTCCAACATGCATTATAGTATGGTATGGATTATTTCGTACCATAAATCTACAGGCAACGTAACAGCTATGGATATTCAACATGTGTAATATTGATATGATACACATATTCATCATATATGCTTCACTAATTAGTGAGTCAATAGTGAGTGATATGTGAATGAATAGTGAGTGAATAGTGAGGTATATGCGCTGTTGTTTCCTATTGGGTAAGTTGCAGTACCCTATGTGGTACATACTAATGTCCTTTATTTTATATTTTTATTTTAATAATGCACTTAGTAACCCGAGTTCGATTAAAATTAAAGCGCTCAGATTTTATTAAAATGCTGATATACAAGGCAAATTCTTTTTGCATAGCGAGCTATGGTAGAAGAATTTAACGAAGTAGATTAGTATTTTAATAGAAAGCCACATATAAACAACGTTTTCTGCTTCATATTTGTTTGACATAGCCCGCTATGACTTTACAAATATTCATTGAAACTCATTATTTATAAGCGGTCTGAGCCAATAATTTTATATCGAACTCGGGTTAGTAGGTATAAATTGCTAAATGTATGTTTATAGATATAATATTGTTTGTAAGCCCACGTGCATTGTAGGATGTTAAAAACTGTATTATATATTTAATAATGAGGTGTTCATAAAATCTATATAAAGCCACTTTAATTGAAATAAAAGTCTTAAAGATTGCTATGGAAATACAATCTTATTAAATTTAATTCGACTGAAAGTGTTTGATATGTTAAACTTTAAAATTTAGTGGATATGCTTTTAATTATTGATAATCAAAGTGCTTTTATTAAAAAATTTAAGCGTCAGTTTTTATCAGAGCAAGATTTTGACTATGTGTTTTTTGATCATAATCAGCCCATTACCTTATCAGCTAAAACAGAAATTAAGGGCGTTATTCTTTCTGGAGGAAAAGGCAATCCGTATGAGCCATTAAACTTAACATCTAATTTTGTAGCATTAATGAATTTTGATGTTCCGGTATTGGGGTTCTGTCTTGGTCATGAGATTATTGCAGTAGCCAATAGAGGCCGGATAAAAAAGTTAGCAGAATATCACGGAAAAAAAGAACTCATCAGTTTAATTAAACCAGAAGATCCTATATTTGACGGGTTGAAAAAGGTTGAGGTTATGCTTATGAAAAAACATTCATTTTATGTTTCAGAGTTACCAGAATCGTTTGAAAGTATTGCAATATCAGAAACTTGTTCAACAGAAATTATAAAACATAAAGAAAAACCTATTTATGGCTTCCAATCTCATCCTGAAGTTTCAGGAGAAGAAGGGTTGTTGATGGTTAAGAATTTTTTGAAAATTTGTAATATTTTATAGTAATGGATTTATATTATTGGATTAAAGTTGTTTCAATAATTGCTGGCGTTTATATCACTACCTTTATTACTCGAAAAATTATCGGGTTGTTTATTAAAAGGCAATCGTTAAAGGTTAATGTTGACCCAACTAATTTTTCATTCCTGAAAAATTCAATTTCATTTATTATTTATACGGTAGGTTTAATTGCTATATTTTATATTACGCCTCCACTTAATTCTGTTGCAAAAGCATTGTTTGCCAGTGCTGGTATTTTTGCAGCTATTATTGGTTTTGCTTCTCAAAAAGCTTTTAGTAATATTATTAGTGGAATATTTATTCTCATATTCCGACCTTTTAGAGTTAAGGATGTTATTGAGGTTGGAGCATTGAATAAAGGAATTGTTGAAGAAATAACACTACGCCATACAATTATTCGTAATTATGAGAACAGAAGGATAATTATTCCAAACTCAATCATTAGTGAAGAAACAATTATTAATAGTAATATCATAGAGGAAAAGATTAAAAAGTTTGTTGAGTTTGATATTAGTTATGAATCTAATTTAGATCTAGCTAAGGAAATGATAAGAGAAGAAGCTGAGAATCATCCTTTATTGATGGATAACAGGACTGAGGAGGATAAAATTAATAATTTACCGAAGGTCGTTATAAGAGTGATTAAGTTGGGCGAATATTCAATAACCATTAGAGCCTACGTTTGGGCAAAATGTAATGATGATGCATTTGTAATTTCGTGTGATATGAATGAGTCAGTTAAAAAACGATTTGATGCTAACGGAATCGAAATTCCATATCCACATCGTACTATTGTAAATAAAAAATCTTAGGTACTATAACAAAGATTTGTTGGAGTGGAGAATAGGAATGGTTATAGTAAAATCTGAGCCTTCACCTATTTGGCTATCAATCTAATATGGATATTATGTTTTTTATTATTTCGTAACATAATACCAAGCCTAAACCAGTACCAGTTTCATTTGCAGTACCTTTATATTGGATATTTGAATTTATTAAGAACAGTTGATTAACGGTATCTTGATGCATTCCTGTTTCCGTAACAGAATTTGTAAATATTACACTTTCTTCAGTATTGTATATATTCACTTGTATTAGTTCATCTTTGCTGGTGTATTTTATCGCACTTGTAATTAAATTGCGAAAAACTGTTGACATGGTGATGTCATCAACATCTGCGAAAAGTTTATCTGCATTTGTGAATTTATATTGAATTTGTTTAGCTAAACAGTTAGGTTTAAGAAGAGAATTGGTATCTTCTATAACCTTTGTTAAGGTTAGTGAATTTAAAGGAAAGTTGGTTTGAATTATTTTATAGTATGGCCCAATTGAGTAGGTTTTCAAATAAATTGTACGTATGCTTGGCACTCGAAGTAATAATACCAGTGTAATTTATAATTTCATCAATATCTAAATTATCGAGGTTATGCATGAGTAAATCTGAAAACCAATAATCACGTTGAACGTACTTTTTAAATCATGCGAAATGATTGATATTAATTTTTCTTTAGCCTGATTTGTTAATTCCAAACTAACTTTACTTTCTGTTAGTTCTTTTGATTTTAATTCGATAGCTTCCTTTTGTGCTAATAGAATTTCATTTTGTTGAATTGATTTGTGATATGGTTCTTTTACTTTATTTTGTTCTAATTCAAGTAAATACTGTTTCTCAAAACTCTTATGTTTAAACTTATGTTAAATCATATTGGCTGTAAAATCGAATATGACAATTGATGTAATGTTGTGTATTTCAGGTAATTGCTCTTTTAAAGTAAATAGGGTTATAATAAACATTATAGAGGGAGTTATATATATGAAAAGGGTTCCTAATATGCAAACCCTTAATTCAAGTGAAATTAAAGAAAGAACTAAAATAGTTCCTGTAATACTAGAGCTTAGATGCTCGATTAAATGAATAAAGCAATTTCCGTACATCATAATTAATAAACTTGATATTAATATGTTGTATAATGTTACTTTAATCTGATTTAATGATATTCTGAATATTTGTAAGTAACTTAAAACCAGGGTTATGTAATTGAAGGAAGTCGTGTATATAAGGCAGGTATTATGTCTCTGAAATGTATATCAGTGAACATAAAATAACCAACGATAATAAAGGTAATTGGTAATTTAATTTTTAAAGAATTAATTATATGTTCTTGAGTATGTATTCTATATCGTTATTTTAAGTTTGTTGTTGGTTTCAAAATTAATTTTCTAATAGATCATTAGTGCATTTTAATGTTTAATTAAGTGGGATTTCCAATTCAACAGAGAGAGAGATCTTAGACAACAAATTAAAATTTTGAGACTGTAAATAATAAACAATTCCCGAAATTGTTACAACAATTAATTATTATCATTTATCTTTATGACCTACTGCCAATATCGAAAAAGGGATATTAATAATTAAATTTTTGTAACAGTGAATAAACTTTCATATGAAAGCGGAATTTCTGATGTTCCGTTATTGGGTTGTACGGTTAGTGAAAAATTAAAGGATACAGTAGAACGGTTTCCAGATCATGAAGCTTTGGTTGTTCCTTATCAAAATTACAGAGTCACATATCGCGAATTCTGGAATCAGGTAGAAAAAGTAGCAAAGGGATTACTTGCGTATGGTGTTAAGAAAGGAGATAGGGTAGGTATATGGTCGCCCAATAGGTTTGAATGGGTGTTGGTTCAGTTTGCAACTACAAGGGTTGGAGCTATAATGGTAAATATAAATCCTGCTTACAAGGCAGCTGAATTACAATATGCATTAAAACAATCTGAAGTAAGCTTGCTTTTGTTGGCAAAAGGATTTAGAAAAACAAATTATATTGATATCTTATCAGAAGTTAGATCTTCATGTATAAAATTGAAGCATGTTCTAGTTATTGATCATGATTGGGATACTTTAATTGATGCAGGTAAAAAGATTAGTACAGAAGCTTTACTTGAAATAGAAAGTGAATTGCAATTTGATGATCCAATAAACATTCAATATACCTCAGGAACAACAGGTTTCCCTAAGGGAGCTACATTATCTCATCATAATATAATTAATAATGGCTTTTTTATTGGAGAAAGGTTAAAATACACCGAAAACGATAAGGTGGCTATTCCAGTTCCTTTATATCATTGTTTTGGTATGGTGTTGGCTAATTTAGCTATTATAACACATGGAGCATGTATGGTTTTAACCGGAGAAGCTTTTGATCCCGAGGTTGTAATGCAAATTACCCAGGATGAAAAATGTACCTCGTTATATGGAGTGCCATTGATGTTTATTGCCGAATTAAATCATCCTAATTTTGATAAATACGATTTTTCTAATTTAAGAACAGGTATTATGGCAGGTTCATCTTGTCCAGAATCTGCTATGAAAGCAGTTCGTGAAAAGATGAATATGAAGGATGTTTGTATTTGTTATGGTATGACAGAAACATCGCCTGTAAGTACGCAGACTTTTGTAGATGATAATGAATATCGTAGATGTGCTACTGTAGGTAAAGTTCATCCGCATCTCGAAATTAAAATCATTGATCCTGAAACCAGTAAATTAGTTCCAAGAGGAACATCTGGAGAATTTTGTACACGTGGTTATTCTGTAATGCTAAAATATTGGAATAATCCTGAAGCAACAGCCTCTGTAATTGATGAAGGCAGATGGATGCATACAGGCGATTTAGCAGAGATGGATGAGGATGGATATGTAAAAATTGTAGGAAGGATAAAAGATTTAATTATTCGTGGAGGTGAAAATATATCTCCTTTTGAAATTGAGGAGTATTTGCATAATCAAGATCAAATTAAAGATGTTCAGGTGATTGGAGTTCCAGATGAGAAATATGGTGAGGAAGTAATGGCCTGGGTTATCTTAAAAGATGGAGAATCTGCAACAGAAGAGGAGTTAAAGGAATGCTGTAAAGGGCAGATTGCAACTTATAAAATACCTAAATACTGGAAGTTTGTTTCTGAATTTCCAACAACAGTTACAGGAAAAGTGCGTAAGGTTGAAATGCGTGAAATATCATCAAAAGAATTAGGATTACATACTAGAAAATAGTCTTTAATTTGTAATTAGAATATTTATTAAAACAGATCAGCTTCTGTATTTTTAGAAGTTTGGTCTGTTTTTTTTGTTTGATATAACTTTTTATTCTCAGAATTTAAATTTACTCAGCTTACTATTACAGTTTTTATTTAAACATTCTCTTTAGTGTAGTGTTATATTACAGAATAATAACCAATTAACTAAAGAGAAACCATGGATCTAAAAACAACTTACATGGGGATTGAACTCAAAAATCCTCTTATTGTTGGTGCTTGCCAAATGTCAGCAGACATCAATATGGTAAAAAAAATGGAAGAAGCTGGAGCTGCAGCCATTGTATATAAATCATTATTTGAAGAACAAATTCATTTAGAAGCAGCTGAATTAGAAGAAGACTTGCATGAATACGATGATCGTAATGCAGAAATGACTTCTTTGTTTCCTTCAATAGAACATAGTGGACCCAAAGCCTTTTTAATGAAATTAAAAGATTTAAAAGAGGCAGCAACAATACCCGTTTTTGCAAGTTTAAACTGTGTTTACGATGTAAGTTGGGTTGAATATGCAAAGTATATTGAACAGACTGGAGTAGATGGTTTAGAGTTAAATTTTTACAATGTAATTTCTGATAGTGCAAAAACAGCAGGAGAAGTTGAAAAACAACAACTCGAAATTCTTAAAATTGTAAAAGCTGCAGTAAAAATACCTGTTAGTGTAAAGTTGAGTCCATATTATTCAAATCCTCTAAATTTTGTAAGACAGCTTGATTTATCAGGAGTAGATGGTGTGGTTCTTTTTAACCGTTTGTTTCAGCCAGATATCGATATTGAGAATGAAGAACTTAAAATGCCTTATAATTTAAGTAGTAAAAACGACAATAGATTATCATTAAGGTATGCAGGATTGTTATCAGGTAGTGTTCATAGTTCTATTTGTGCTAGTAATGGAATTCACGATGCCGAAGACCTTATTTCATTATTATTAGCTGGCGCTGATGTGGTTCAGGTTGTAAGTGTATTGTATCAACAGGGTGTCCGTCAGATAGCTACAATATTAGAAGATTTATCCATTTGGATGAAAGGTAAGGGATATGAGTCTATCAATGATTTTAAAGGTAAGTTATCAAAGGAAAATCTCAAAGAACCTTATGCTTATAAAAGATCACAATATGTGGATTATTTAATGAAGAACAAGAAAGTGTTGAAAGAACATATTTTATAAAATATATTAAGAGTGATTTTTAAAAGAGTGGTCAAATACCACTCTTTTTTTGTTAAAAAAAGTTTAAATAAGTTCTTTATTTTAGCTGTAGTCTGTTTTTAATTGTGAAAAAAAATGTGTTTCTTTATTAGCACAGTGAAATGAATTATCCCAAAATTCAAAAAATTCTAACTTTTAAATTCCTTAATTATGGCTGTAAAAAGAGTTTATACCTTCGGAAATGGAGATGCAGAAGGTAAGGCAGATATGAAAAACCTACTAGGAGGAAAAGGTGCTAATCTGGCCGAAATGAATCTTATAGGTGTACCAGTTCCTCCGGGGTTCACAATTACTACCGACGTATGTACTGAGTATAATGAGAAAGGCTCCGACAAAGTCGTGGATTTATTAAAGCCGGAGGTTGAAGCTGCCATTAAAAATATAGAAGAATTGACAGGAACCTCTTTTGGAGATAAAGAAAATCCTCTTTTGGTTTCAGTACGGTCAGGAGCAAGAGCTTCTATGCCAGGAATGATGGATACCGTATTAAATCTTGGTTTAAATGACGATTCAGTGATAGGTATCGCAGCAAAATCGGGAAATGAACGTTTTGCATGGGACTCCTATCGAAGATTTGTTCAGATGTATGGAGATGTTGTGTTAGGCATGAAACCTGCTTCAAAAGAGGAAATTGATCCATTTGAAAGAATAATGGAAGAAGTAAAAGAAAGAAAAGGAGTAGACTTAGATACTGAACTAGATGTTGATGACTTAAAAGAATTAGTAACTCTATTTAAACAGGCCGTTAAGGAGCAAACTGGGCATGATTTCCCAGAAAGTTCATGGGAGCAACTTTGGGGTGCTGTAATGGCAGTTTTTGATAGCTGGAATAATGATAGAGCTATCCTTTATCGTAGAATGGAAGGAATTCCTGATGAGTGGGGAACAGCAGTTAATGTTCAGGCTATGGTCTTTGGTAATATGGGTGATAATTCTGCTACTGGAGTTGCTTTTACTAGAGATGCAGGCACAGGGGAAAACATATTTAATGGTGAGTATTTAATAAATGCACAAGGTGAAGATGTTGTTGCAGGTATTAGAACACCACAACAGATAACAAAAGAAGGTTCTTTAAGATGGGCCGAACTACAGGGTGTTACAGAAGAGGATAGGGGGATGATGTATCCTTCTCTAGAAGAGGCAATGCCAGATGTTTATGCTCAGTTAAATGATGTTCAGAATAAGTTAGAAAGTCATTATAAAGATATGCAAGATCTTGAGTTTACTGTACAGGATGGTAAACTTTGGCTATTACAAACAAGAAATGGTAAACGTACTGGTGCGGCAATGGTTAAAATTGCAATGGACTTGTATAGAGAAAAAATAATTGATGATAAAATGACGCTGATGAGAATTGAGCCAAATAAATTGGATGAACTTTTACATCCTGTTTTTGATATGGCTGCTATTGGTAGTGCTCAGGTTTTAGCTAAAGGATTACCGGCCTCACCTGGTGCGGCATCTGGTCAGATTATCTTTTTTGCCGATGAGGCTAAAAAATATCCACAGACAATACTAGTGCGAATCGAAACATCTCCTGAAGATTTGGAAGGTATGTTAGTTGCCAAAGGTATTTTGACTGCCAGAGGGGGTATGACTTCCCATGCAGCTGTTGTGGCCAGAGGAATGGGTAAGTGTTGTGTTTCCGGAGCTGGTGCATTAAAAATTGATTATAAGGAAAGAATTTTACGCATAGATGGTAAAGTTTATAATGAAGGTGATTGGATTTCATTAAATGGTTCAACAGGAGAAGTGTATGCAGGAAGAGTTAAAACACGTCAGCCTGATTTAGATGGTGATTTTGGGCATATAATGGATTTTGCATCAAAATATACACGTATGAGTGTTCGTACAAATGCTGATACTCCTAAAGATGCTAAAGTTGCTCGTGATTTTGGTGCAGAAGGTATTGGTTTATGTCGTACAGAGCATATGTTCTTTGAAGGGGAAAGAATTAAAACCGTTAGAGAAATGATTCTTTCTTCAAATGAGATAGGTCGACGTGCAGCATTAGAAAAACTCTTACCTTACCAGAGAAGTGATTTTGAGGGAATTTTAGAAGCTATGCAAGGCTACGGTGTAACTATTCGACTTTTAGATCCACCATTGCATGAATTTGTTCCTCATACAGAATTGGCTCAGCAGGAAATGGCAAAAGAAATGGGTATCAGTTTAGCAGAAGTTAAGACAAAAGTTTCTGACCTGTCAGAGTTTAATCCGATGCTAGGGCATAGAGGATGTCGTTTAGGAAATACATATCCTGAAATTACAGAAATGCAGGCCCGTGCTATTATTGAGGCTGCCTTAAATCTTAAAGCAAAAGGAATTACAACAAAACCTGAAATTATGGTTCCTTTGATTGGTACAGTTGAGGAATTAAAAATGCAGGCTAATATTATTCATAATACAGCTAAAAAAGTTTTTGAAGAAAAAGGTGATAGTGTAGAGTATATGTTAGGAACAATGATTGAGATTCCTAGGGCTGCTTTAACTGCAGATCAAGTGGCTGATGTTGCTGAATTTTTCTCGTTCGGAACAAATGATTTAACTCAAATGACTTTTGGATATTCTCGTGATGATGCCAATAAATTTTTACCTATTTATCTGGAAAAAGGAATTCTTAAGAATGATCCATTCCAGGTTCTTGACCAAACAGGTGTTGGTCAGTTGGTTGAAATGGGAACTCAAAGAGGACGTTCAGTTAAACCAGAATTAAAAGTAGGTATCTGCGGAGAGCATGGTGGAGAGCCAAGTTCAGTAGAATTTTGTGATTCTGTTGGAATGAACTACGTGTCTTGTTCTCCTTATAGAGTTCCAATTGCACGTGTTGCAGCAGCTCAGGCAAATATTAAAAAGATGAATTAGGATGTCAATAATTTAATTATCTATCATGGGAAGCGGTTTATTTTAAATAAATCGCTTTTTTATTTTTATGCTTTTTTTTTATGAAAAAATGTTATAACGTTGCATCCATAATGGTAGTAACAAATTAATTTTAGAATATTATTAAATATTCTTTTGTATAGTTTATGAAAGATAATATTTTCCCTAAGCGTTTTGCCTTGTTAAAAGGCTTCAGTATCACTTATTTATTGTTTGCGTTAGTAATTAGAATTGTACTTTATTTTGTCTCATTTTCTGATATTGATTTTTCAATTACACATCTTTTAAAAATCATTGGGATTGGCTTTGCATATGATATTGGAAGTTTATCATATATGATGGCTTTCTATTCCATATATTTATTATTAATACCTTCAAGATTTTGTGGTAGCAAAGTTGATAAAGTGGTTACATATACAGCGTATTGGCTTTTTATGATTGTAATAACATTTTCCTTTTTAGCAGAAATTACTTTCTGGATGGAATATCAACGTAGATTTAATTTTATTGCTATAGATTATCTTTTATATACATATGAAGTGCTTGAAAATATTAATGAGTCGTATCCTTTACCATTGATTATTGCTGTAATAGGACTAATTGTATATGGAGCATTTAGAATTAAAAAGAAGAGATTAGTATTTGAAAAAAGCTTCAGTAAAGAAAATAGTTTTCTTTCGAGAATTATAGTTGCTGCAATTTGTTGCTCTATTGTAGCTGTGTTTCATTATAACATTAAAAATACACAAGCCGAAATTTTTGGAAACGTTAATGAAAATGAACTAAGTAAATCAGGATTATATTCATTTTTTGCAGCATACAAAAGTAATGAGTTAAACTATAATGAGTTTTATAATACCTATAATGAGGCTGAGGTTTTTAAAATATTACGAAGCAATATAAAAGCAGAAAATGATAGTTTTCTTTCTGATGAAGGCCTTTTAAGAAAAACAACTAATGATGGAAAAGAACTATGTCCTAATGTTATTTTTATAGGTATGGAAAGTATGAGTGCTTCATACCTGAAAAGGTTTGGTAGTGAAAAAGGTATGACTCCTTTCTTAGATAAAATACTGTCGGAATCCATTGTATTTACCAACTTATATGCAACAGGAACCAGAACAGTTAGAGGATTAGAAGCTTTTAGTTTGTCAGTACCTCCAACACCAGGACGAAGTATTGTAAAGCGTTGTAATAATGAAAGTTTTTTTACTGTAGGAGATATTTTTAAGCAAAAAGGATATTCATGCACATTTATTACAGGGGGAGATGGATATTTTGATAATATGGCCAATTATTTTAGTTACAGTGGTTATGATATTGTTGAAAGAGCAAAAAAATCAAGACTCAGGGACGAGTTACCTACCAAGCGTTTACAAATAGCGGATGAAGACATAACATTTGAAAATGCTTGGGGCGCCTGTGATGGTGATATTTTTAACGCAGTTATTAAAAAGGCTGATATAGATTGTAAGTCTAATAAACCATTCTTTTATATGTTAATGACTAATTCAAATCATTCCCCATATACTTATCCAGAAGGAAAAGTAAAGATTCCGTCTGGAACCAGTCGTACAGGAGCCATTACTTATGCCGACTTTGCTATGGGTAAATTTTTTGAGAGTGTAAAAAATAAAGAATGGTTTGAGAATACAGTTTTTGTTGTGGCATCTGATCATTGTGCTTATAGCGCCGGAAGGACAGAGTTAAATGTAAAGAGTCATCATATTCCTGCATTTATATACAATCTTCGTGGATCTGAACCTAATGAAATAGATAAACTTTGTTCACAAATTGATATTTTACCAACTTTATTTGGGTATTTAAATTGGACCTATACAACTAAATTATTTGGTAAAGATATAAATAAGATGAATTCAGAATCGGAGAGAGCTTTTATTGGTAATCATAGAAAATTAGCATTATTAAAAAATAATCAATTGATGGTTTTGGAAACACAACAAAATAATGAATGTTTTGAGTGGAATGAAGCAACAAATAGCTTGAGAAATATTAAATGTGATGATAATTTGTTGCAAGAAACGGTCTCTTATTATCAAGCTGCTTATGAGTTATATAAGAGAGGACAGTTAGATAAATAAAAAAATATTTTGATATAAAACTTGTAAAGTATATAAATATTTGTATCTTTGTATTAACTCATAGTTTAGGGTTAGGTTTGGTTAAAGATTGAAAGTCGCTGTATAAACGTTTTACAGCGGCTTTTTTACTTTGTATTAACTATAATTGATTGTATGAACCTACTATCTATAATCATTAAGATAATAATTTGAAATATTAAGCGATAATTTCTCTGCTTCTTATCTTAATTGCAGGATTTCCTTGATAAATAGAGTAAGGCTCCATTATTCCAGATAAGACAGATTGTGTGGCTAGTACAGCATGTGACTTACAAATGGAGTTTAGTGTAACAGTAGACTGAGCACCAATCCATACACCATCTTCCAAAGTAATAGGTCCAGTTATTAAATCAAACGTACTCTTTTTGTAGTTATGATTTCCACAAAGTATTAATGCACCTTGCGAAACACAGCAATTTTTTCCAATAACTACTTCATCAAGATTATCAATCCAAACATTTTCTCCAATCCAGGAATTCTCTTTAATAATTAGTTTCCAGGGGTATTTAATGTTTACTCCGGGCTTAATTACCACTCCTTTTTCAATTTTGGCTCCAAATAATCTTAATAATATTTTTTTTACTAGAGATGATGGATTAAGTGGATTGATAAAGAATAAAACGTTGATGTAAAACCAAAGGGTTCTTTTAATAAAACCCCCAGGTTGATACCAACTATTGTCATACTTTGTAAGGTCTGTTTTAATCATGTAGAACGTTTGAATGATTTTTAGATCTATATACCCATTTTATAAGACAAGCAATTTACTAAATGAAATCAAATACAAGAAAATATCATTAGTAATAAATATTTGATATTAATGATTTATTGATTAATATGGTACTATTTGGTACCAAAAATTAAGAAGGCAATACCTATTAGAATGCCGGCAAGATATATACTTTTATTTTTGATATTCTTCTCTTTAAATAGGTAGGCTCCAAAAATAAAAGCAATAATAACACTTCCTCTTCTTAAGGCCGATACAATAGAAATCATACTGTCAGTATCTTGTAAGGCATAAAAGTAGAAGAAATCTGCAATAAGTAGGAATATGCCAATCAAAGGAATACTCCATCTCCACTTAAATGATGATGTTTTTTTTCTGGTTGGCCACCATAATGTCATCACTAATGGAATAAAAAGCACAACCTGATAGAATGTAAAATAGCATTGTACAGCCATTCTGTTGATGTGTCTTAACAGGAACTTGTCATAAAGTCCGCTAATCGCCCCGAAAATAGTTCCTAATATGATAAACCAGATCCATTTATTGTTTTTAAAAGATATCCCTTCTGTTTTTCCTGCTGTTGAAAAAAGATAAAAGAAAGTTAGTGTGATAACAATTCCAATCCATTGATATGGTGTCAGGTGTTCATTGAAAATAAAAATAGCTCCAATTAATGTCCAGAGTGGACCTGTTGCTCTAATTGGGCTTACGATTGTAAGTGGCAGATATTTTAATGCAAAAAAAGAAAATATCCATGAGGTTATTACAATACCTGCTTTTAAAAGTAATTGTGCATGTTCTATCCATGTAATTGATGGAACATATAATGTGTGGTCTTTAGTTAAAATACCTTGTTGCGATAATATAAGGATTGGAATAAATAAAATTGCACCACTAATTGAACTAAATAATAATACAGGTAAAACAGCATTGTTATTGACAGAAACTTTTTTTACAACATCATATATTCCTAAGAAAAGTGCAGAAATTATTGCTAGTAGCCACCACATAAAGACCTATTGTTTAAAATGAAGCTGCAAAAATAGAATAATTGGTATGGAATGCGTTAAGTATATTGTTAAATGTTTTGAAAAGTCTCTTTAATAGCTTAAATTTAAGATAAACGCATGTTTTTTTCGAGTTCGAGGTGTTTTTATTGATTAGTATTAATGTTTTTTTCTTTAGTAAGCATATAGTAATGAATTATTTATTAATTAAAAATGGGTATGTTGTAAAAGGTTCTGCTATCATTACTGAGGATATATTAGTAGGAGGATCTAAAATATTGGAGATGGGTGTAAATCTGGAAAGACCAACAAGTGAAACTCCTGTTATTGATGCTTCAGGAAAGTATATTATGCCTGGAGCAATTGATATTAACAGGCATTTTCTTGATCTGGTAAAAGATATTCCCAATACATCTGAGCTTGAAAAATTAAATCAAGCACAGATATTTAATGGTACAACAACTATGATTGATACAATTGAGGATTGTTATCAGAAGAATTATATTTATAATATATATAAGGCAAAAGAAAAATCAAAAAATAATCTTATCGATTTTAGTTTCCATCTCACCTTTTCAGAAATTAAGAAGAGTTCTGCAGAAGCATTTGATTATAGCTATGTTCATGAAGGGGTTTCAACTTTGCTGATCAACGTATCTTTGCTTCAAAATGAAAATATAAATGTATTTGATGGTATATTTAAAAAGGCCTCCTTGCACAATCTTGTTCTAATTTGCGATCTAAATCTTAGAGAGAACTGTAAAAGCGATGTTGAAAATATTTCGTTAAGTGATCCTATTATATTGGAACATCATTTTCGCTTGTTATCTATATTAATTGATCTTGGTATTAAATATACATGTCCTTTATTATTTTTAAATGTAAAGTTTAAAGAAGAATTAGAATTAATTCAAGATGGAATTGAAAGAGGTGGAGATTTTTATTCTAGTTTAAGGTTGTGGTTTAATTTAGGGAACTATTCTCAGATAAATTATAATGAACGTGAATTATTAACAGGAATTGCCAATGAATACAGTTTACATCCAATTTTTGAAGATGAAGTCTGGATTTTAGTTAAAAATGAAAAGTTTCTTATAAATCCACCACTTTATAATTTAACCATAGAAGAAGAGGCGCAAGAAGAATTGGTGTATAATAGGCCTGATGCTTATTTCTATATTAGAAACTATTTAAGTTTATTGTACACGGTAGGTGTAACTCAAAAGAATATTTCAATGTTGGATTTGGTGAAAATTGTTTCGTCCAGACCTTCTAAGTTAATGGGTTTATGGCCTCAAAAAGGATTGCTAAGTCCTGGTGCAGATGGTGATATTGTTATATGGAATCCAACTTTTAATAGAAACTTATATTGTTCTATGCCAAATTCAGCTCATTCATCAAAACAGAATGTTAAATTGCAAGGAAGAGTTGACTTTGTTTTTGTTAAAGGTAAAATGGTATATAATGGTGAAACATTTTATCCCCGGTCTTCGGATGGAGAATTTGTTTTTAGAACATCAAAAATGTATTAGCTAAGGCTGTTATAGTATATAATTTATTCATTAATCACCTTAATTATTTTAATCCATAGCTATAAAGTACTTTGGTTTTTAAATATTGTTATATTTTTGCATACTAGTAGATACCGGTAGGAAAAATATGGTTAAGAAAATAATTAAAATAACATCAGAACATTCTCAGGCGAAATATAGACAAATAATTCAATCTGTTATAATTGCTATTTCTGAAGGAGTAATTAAAAAGGGAGATAAAGTTCCTTCGATTAATGAAATAGCGAATGAGTATAATCTTTCTAGAGATACTGTAATGTTGGCTTTTAATGAACTAAAGGCACGTGGTATTTTAGGTGCAGTTCCCGGAAAAGGATATTTTGTTGAAAGTGATAATATTGCTGTTTCATCTAAGATTTTGTTGTTATTTGATGAACTTAATACTTTTAAAGAGGAACTTTATAATTCGTTTATAGAGAATTTACCTGATGATACTCAGGTTGATATCTATTTTCATCACTTTGATATTAATGTTTTTACTTCGTTAATTAGGGAGAGAGTTGGTAAATATTCAGCGTATGTTATTATGCCTGCTAATCTATCTAATATTTCATCCATATTAAATCTTTTACCATCAGATAAAGTTTATATCATAGATCGGAAGCTTGAAGAATTGGAAGGTTACCCTGTGATTTACCAATCCTTTGAGGAAGATATATATAATGGTTTATTTGAAGCTAAAAATCTTTTAACAGAGTATAAAAAAATAATATTTGCATATCCGGGAGGTAAAGAACCAAAGGGATTTTTAACTGGTTTTACTAGCTTTTGTACTGAATTTGGTTTTAATCATGCAGTTTATGATCAAATAAAAAATAAACCAATACGAAAGGGAGAAGTGTTTATTTTACCAAATGATCGGATGTTGATTAATTTGGTTAAACGATGTTGGGAAAAGAAATTAGAAATAGGGAAAGATATTGGTATTATTTCGATTAATGATTCTGCCTTAAAAGAAGTGGTCGCAAATGGAATCTCAACCATATCAACAGATTTTAAATTGATGGGGAAGACACTTGCAGACTTTGTTGAAAATAAAAAATCTGGAGAAGTAAAAAATATGTCTCGATTTACGAAGCGTAATTCCTTGTAAATGATACATTAAGCAATTTTGTATTAAATAATAAATTTGATTATTTTTTTAAATTTTCATTATTAACTTATTTGAAAAATTAAAAAATATTGTACATTTGCCTACTAGTACCTACCGGTAGAAAGTTGGGTAGAATAAGGGATTATAATTCTTAATTTAACATAGTTATTTTTAACAAGAATAAGATGGCACAATTTAACATGGAGGATCATCCTCATCGCAGACTGAATGTATTAACAGGTGAATGGGTTTTGGTTTCACCTCATAGAGCTAAACGTCCATGGCAAGGTCAGGTTGAGAAAATTTCAGAAGAGAAGAGACCTGAATATGACCCAACATGTTATTTATGTCCTGGAAATGAACGTATAGGAGGACACTTAAACCCTAAGTATACAGAGCCTTTTGTTTTTGTTAATGATTTTTCTGCATTATTAAATGATACTCCGGAAGGGGGAGTTCACTCAGAAGATGGATTATTTCAAGCAAAAAGTGAAAGTGGTATCTGTAAAGTAATTTGCTTTTCTCCCCGTCATGATTTAACGATTCCAGAAATGGAAGTTTCGGAAATAAAAAAGGTGGTTGATTTATGGGCTCAGGAGTATAAATCTATAGGAGATAATGAGTTTGTAAATTACGTTCAGATATTTGAAAATAAAGGAAGTGTAATGGGATGTAGTAACCCTCATCCTCATGGGCAAATCTGGTCTTCAAGCTCCGTTCCTAATGAGCCAGCAAAAGAACAAGTAAAAATGCTAGACTACTATAACAAAAATGGTAGAAGTATATTAGGAGACTATGTTGCTGCAGAGTTGGAAAAAAATGAACGTGTATTGTTTGAAAATGAACACTTTGTTGGATTAGTGCCTTATTGGGCAGTTTGGCCATTTGAAGCAATGGTTGTAAGTAAACGTCATGTAACAAATCTATTGGAACTTACTGATGAGGAAAAAGAAGCATTTGCTGCTGCATATAAGGAGTTAACTGTGATGTATGATAATTTATTTGAAGTTTCATTCCCTTATTCAGCAGGAATACATCAGGCGCCAACTGATGGGGAAGAACATCCAGAGTGGCATTTGCACATGCATTTTTATCCACCGTTGTTACGTTCTGCAACCGTTAAGAAGTTTATGGTAGGATATGAAATGTTGGGGAATCCTCAACGTGATATTACTGCTGAAACTAGTGCACAAAGACTTCGTGACCTTTCAAAGGTTCATTATAAGTACAGGTAGTTTTTTGGTTATAGAGTAAAGGGGTTACTTTGGTAGGTAACCCTTTTTTTGTATAGTAATGTTTTGATCTTAAGATTAAATTATGTTGCTCTAGGAAATATTTTCAGTTTTTAGTCCAACATGGTTTAATGTAATGTTTTTAAATTCAACAGAGTCTAGATTTCTTAATTTGGCAATCTTATCTGTTGTTTCAAATATGATTTGATCAAATTTTTGTAAGTCCTCATTCGTAAGAGAATCTCCCATATCAATTTTTAATTTTAAGAGCTGTAACCCATTAAAAGAGTTTCCAACAATATCTTGTACTGTTGATAGTGTGGCTTGCCTTGTTAGTATCCTTTGGTTTTGTATCTTTTCTTGAACTTTGATTTTATTGATTTCTCTTATTAAATCAATAGAAACGCCTGCAATTAAGATGAATCCATAGAGAATTAATTCATCTATTTCATAATTTTCAGCATTCTGAATAATTGTTATTATCTCCTCAAAGATGTCATAATTGTATCTGAAACTAATATTGTATAATATCAACCAAAGTAATAGAGATATAATAGTGTATTTAAATCTTACAATTTTGAAAAATAATTTCATTGTGTTTATAGGGTTGTTGTATGTTTAAATTTGGTGTTTATAACACCAATGGAATCGATTACAAAGTAGATTTTGTTGGGATTTAATTCTTTTATTAGAATAATTGACGGTTATACTTGAAAAGTAAAATAATGTTTCAAAAAAATATATAATAACATAAATTAGGTTGTTTACTATATACTTGAAAGACTATAACAAAGTAGTTTATTCAATATTAATAATGAAAGATGAAAACTTGTAATTAAAAACTATTGACCATTTTTCAGAAATTAGTTTGTTTGTTGTATTTTTGCAGCTCAAAAGAATTAATCTCATAAACTGGAAAATTCATGGTCCTTTTCTTTAAAGGTATATCAGAACAGATTTTAGCAGTAGGTTGCGATGCTGAGTTTGCAGCTGAAGATGTAAAAAAGCTTGAATGGCTTTTTAGTGGTGCCACCAAAACTGACGAGCAGGAATTAGGTGGCTTTTTTGTTGGTCCTCGTAAAGAGATGATTACTCCATGGAGTACCAATGCAGTTGAAATTACTCAAAATATGGGACTTACAGGTATTTCTCGTATTGAAGAGTTTTTTACAGTTGCAGATGAAACTGCAGAGTATGATCCAATGCTACAGGTTTTATACAAAGGTTTAGGACAAGATATTTTCACTATTGATAAGGAGCCTGATCCAATTGTTGAAATTGAGGATGTAGCAGCATACAATAAGTCGGAAGGTTTAGCTTTGAGTGAGGAAGAAGTTTCTTATTTAGATGGATTAGCTAAAAAATTAGGTAGAAAACTTACAGATAGTGAAGTTTTTGGATTTTCTCAGGTTAACTCAGAGCATTGTCGTCATAAAATTTTTAATGGTACATTTATTATTGATGGTGAGGAAAAAGAGAGTTCTTTATTTAAATTGATCAAGCGAACTTCAGAAGAAAATCCTAATTTCCTTGTTTCTGCATATAAAGATAATGTAGCATTTATTGAAGGACCAAAGATGATTCAGTTTGCTCCTGCTACACATGATAAACCAGATTTTTTCGAAACAAAAGAGATTGACTCAGTTCTTTCTTTAAAGGCTGAAACACACAACTTTCCAACAACGGTAGAGCCTTTTAACGGAGCTGCTACTGGTTCAGGAGGTGAAATTAGAGATAGATTAGGTGGAGGTAAAGCTTCTTTACCTTTAGCAGGTACAGCTGTTTACATGACTTCATATTCTCGTTCAGAAGAAGGAAGAGCTTGGGAGCAAGCTACTGATGCTCGTCCTTGGTTATATCAGACTCCTGAGCAAATTTTAATTAAAGCATCTAATGGAGCCAGCGACTTTGGTAATAAGTTTGGACAACCGATGATTTGTGGCTCTGTTCTTACTTTTGAGCACTTTGAAAATCACAAAAAATTTGCTTTTGATAAAGTGATTATGATGGCTGGAGGTATTGGATTTGCCAAAAAATCTGATGCTATTAAAGATACACCATCAAAAGGGGATAAAGTAGTTATTCTTGGTGGAGATAATTATCGAATTGGTATGGGGGGAGGAGCTGTGTCCTCTGTTGCAACAGGTGAATTCGATAATTCAATTGAATTAAATGCTGTTCAACGTTCGAATCCTGAAATGCAAAAAAGAGCGATGAATGCGATTCGTGCCATGGCTGAGAGTGATGAAAATCCAATTGTATTGATTCATGATCATGGTGCTGGTGGTCACTTAAATTGTCTTTCCGAATTAGTTGAAGAAACAGGAGGTACAATCCATCTGGATAAACTACCTGTTGGTGATCCTACATTATCAGCAAAAGAAATTGCAGGTAATGAGTCACAGGAAAGAATGGGATTGGTTCTTCATGAAAAAGATATAGAACGTTTAAAGAATGTGGCAGACAGAGAACGTTCTCCAATGTATGTTGTTGGTGAAACAACGGGAGATATGAGCTTTGTTTTTAAAGATGATAAAGGTAATGCTCCCATTAACTGGCAATTGTCGGATATGTTTGGTAATCCTCCAAAAACAATTATGAAGGATGTTACCATTGAAGAATCTTTTGCACCAGTTGTTTATGATGCTTCAAAGATTGAGGAATACTTGACAAATGTATTACAGTTAGAAGCAGTGGCATCTAAAGATTGGTTAACGAATAAGGTGGATCGATCTGTAACGGGTAAAGTGGCCAAGCAACAATGTGCTGGAGAAGTGCAAATTCCATTGAATAATCTTGGAGCTACAACTCTTGATTATACGGGAACTTCTGGGTTGGCTACTTCTGTAGGACATGCACCAGCAGTTGCAATGATTGATCCTGAAGCTGGTTCTAAAATTGCTATTGCGGAGTCATTAACTAACTTGGTTTGGGCTCCTTTTGCTCGTGGAATTAAAGGAATTTCCTTAAGTGCAAACTGGATGTGGCCTTGTAAAAATGAAGGTGAAGATGCAAGATTATACAAAGCTGTGGAAGCTGTTAGTGACTTTGCAACTGACTTAGGAATTAATATTCCTACAGGTAAGGATTCTCTTTCAATGACTCAAAAATATAAGGATGGAGATGTGGTTTATTCTCCTGGAACTGTAATTATTTCTGCAGCAGCAGAAGTTAGTGATGTTAAAAAAATTGTAGAACCAGTATTGGTAAAAGATACGGATAGTTCCATTATATATCTTGATTTATCATTTGATAGTCATAAGTTAGGAGGTAGTTCATTTGCTCAGGTTGTTAATAAACTTGGAGCTGAAGCGCCAACTATTGCAGATACAGAATATTTTAAAACCGGATTAGAAACAATTCAGGAATTAATTAATCAGGATTTGTTATTAGCTGGTCATGATATTTCTGCAGGTGGTATGGTTACTGCAATGTTAGAAATGTGTTTTGCAAATAGTGATTATGGTATTAAAGCAGATCTATCTTCTATTGCAGAAAAAGATATTGTTAAAATATTATTTGCAGAAAATCCTGGTGTATTAATTCAGGTTAAAGATGCAAAAAAAGTTTGTGCTATTCTTGATGCGAAAGAATTAGGTTATCAGGTAGTAGGTTCTCCTATTGAAAAAAGAGTTTTAGAAATTACTAAGGGAGATCAAAAATTATCATTCGACATTGATGAAATGCGTGATGCCTGGTATAAAACTTCTTACCTATTAGATAGAAAACAAAGTGGTGCTGAATTAGCAAAAGAACGCTTTGAAAACTATAAGAAACAACCATTAGTTTTTGATTTCAATTCAGAATTTGAAGGAAAGTTAGCATCTTATGGTTTGTCATTAGAAAGAAAAGAGAAATCAGGAATTAAAGCTGCTATTATTCGTGAAAAAGGAGTTAATGGAGATCGTGAGATGGCCTACTCAATGTACTTAGCTGGATTTGATGTTAAGGATGTTCATATGACAGACTTAATTACAGGTAGAGAAACGCTTGAGGATGTTAATTTCATCGTTTTTGTTGGTGGATTTTCAAACTCAGATGTTTTAGGTTCAGCAAAAGGTTGGGCGGGAGCATTTTTATACAATGAAAAAGCCAAAGCTGCGTTAGATGCCTTCTACAAGAGAGAAGATACAGTAAGTTTAGGTGTTTGTAATGGTTGTCAGTTGATGGTTGAACTAGGATTAGTTTATCCGGATCATGATGAAAAACCAGTGATGCTTCACAATAATTCGCATAAGTTTGAATCAAACTTCGTAAATATGAATATTGCAGATACTAATTCTGTAATGTTAAAAACACTTTCAGGAAGTCGTTTAGGTGTTTGGATTGCACATGGAGAAGGTAAGTTTAATTTCCCTTATGCTGAAGATCACTATAATATTGCCGGCAAATATTCTTACGAGGCTTATCCCGGAAATCCAAATGGAAGTGATTTTAGTACTGCAGCTATCTGTTCTAAGGATGGACGTCATTTAGCAATGATGCCTCACTTAGAAAGAGCAATTTTCCCATGGCAATGGGCTCATTACCCTGGAGATCGTAAAAGTGATGAGGTTACTCCTTGGATTGAAGCTTTTGTTAATGCTCGTAAATGGGTAGAAAGTAAGAAGTAAAATACTTTGTTGATATAAAAAAAGCGATGTTAGAAATTCTGACATCGCTTTTTTATTTAAGACTGGTTACTATTATATCTTTTATTTATCCTTGATGCATCGAATTGAATAACCCAGAATTGGGTATCCCCATGGTAGTATTTCTGCTTTTCCAGGAGTTTCTTCGTTTCTTGAATCGATAGAAAAGAAAGGTACATCAATTGTTGTTGTATCATCATCTTGTGCCCACCACATGCCTACTTCTCCAATGAATCCCATTTCACCGCTAGGTTCTCCACCAGGTAAGGCTGAAAATCCAAATATATCAAGACCGTATTCCCATGAGTTTTCATCCCACCGAGGGTGTTCACTTGTATTGCAATTTCCTCCTAATGCAGAATTTACTTGTCGACATGATTTTAATGCATTACCTTCTTTACCTTCATACCCATGCGTAGCTACATAGTCCAATAGTTCTTGCCATTCCTCAATAGTTGGAATATGCCATCCTTCAGGAGCTGCAGTTTCAGAAGCTTTATAATTATAATAGACTCCGTAATTTGCATAGTTGTTAGTAGATTTGGCAGCTGAAACATCGGATCCTTCATATCCATAGACATAATATTTTACAGATGTTGTATCCTCCCAATAATCTTCGCTCATAGGGTTGTTAACACTCGGTAAAAATGCGAGATTTTCTGTCATCCAGGTCTGATTGCCTATTGTTACATATCCGTATACATGGTTATCCCTGATATCAGTAAAAGTGTTTGTTTCATTAACGATTATAAAATTTGAGAAAAGAATAGAATCGTTTCCGTATTTATTCTCAACAGATAATGACACGGAATAAGTTCCAGGAGTTGAGTATAAATGTTTTGGATTGGCATCAGTAGATGTTGCCTCGTCTCCAAAATTCCATAAATATTTCACTGGTGAATTTTTAGATGTATTAGTAAAATATACAGTATCACCAATTGCAATGTTAGTTTGTTCTGTAACAAAGTTTGCTTCGGGAGCTAGTCCAACATCAATCATATTGTTGTGTATTAATGTGTCACTCGATGTTGAATTTAATGCGATTAGTTGTACAGTATATAACCCTGGAGTTGAATACATATGTTTTGGTGCTTCTTCCGTACTTGTTAATCCATCTCCAAAATCCCATAGGTATTCAGTTGCATTGTTGGATAAATCCTCAAATTGTACATAATCATTAGTTGACACATGTATTTTGTCCACTGTAAAATCTGCTAAAATAGGAGGGGTGCTTACAGGAACAAATTGAACATTACTAGCAATGCATCCAACACTATCTTTCACATAAAAAGTATAACTTCCTGGAGATATATTTGAAAATATACTATCAGATGAGTAACTACCATTTAGATCATTAATTGAATAGGAATAAGGTTTAGTACCTCCAATCGTATTTGCGGTCACAATATCGCCTGTTATTGAGGTATTTAATGTTAAACCCCCATTTTTACACTTACCTACTGTGTATGATGTGGTTGCTAAACACCCATTGCTATCCTTAACATAAAACATGTATGTTTTCCCATTGTTTGCTAACCAGTTTTTATATGTGTATGAATATAGTCTCGGAGCTTTATCAGAATAATTTATACCATCAGTTGAATATTTATAGGGAGGTGAGCCTAGATTGCCTCTTAATGCATAATAGTTAAAACCATATTTGATATTATGATGAACCAGAGAAGCGGATAATGAAGAATTTGAACAGGCTAATCCTGCGCTATTTGAATATGAATAAACATTAATTGGTGATTTGTTAAGGTTGTTGCCATCACAATCAGTAGCAGTTATTTCAAGAGTACTAAGGTTTTCACCTCCGGGCGTCCAGTTAGTTGATGCTTCACCATTTAAATCAGTTACCATAAATCGTGGATTTACGCTACCTCCATTTTGAGGATCGAAATAAATAATTGTTCCTGGAATAGCAAAACCTTTATTACTTTTTGCTTTTATTGTAATAGGCTTGCTTAACTGTGTATTATTATCGTAAAACTGATTGTTTCCAGCAACTAAACTAAGTTTACTAGGAAACTGTAAATGGTAAAAACCTTTTGAAAAAGTTTTCTGAATATCAAATAGATCTATTTTGGCAACTTTGGCTTTTGCACCTACGGTAATACTTCCACCAATATCTAAATTTGCTTGCCAACCTGCATATCCTGAATCAAGACCCGAAGCTCCTGCTCCGGCACAAATTTCAAAATCTTCATTGAGACGTGCATCTATATATGGTCCAACAATTCCATATACTTTAAAAGATACGGTTGGCCCAATTTCAAAGTGTTGAGTAAGGTTACCATTTACCTCAACATTATTGTTCATCTCATGGTCTTCCTTTTTATTGTACAAATAGTGCCAATCTTTCGAATAGTATTCTATAGCTGAGGTATAGGTTGATGTATGTGATTGACCATGCTCTACATGTATGCTGGCATCAACATCAACACTAAGAGCTCCTTCGAAAGTTAATTTACTTTTTACAGTAACCGGAACTCCGCCAATTACAAATACACTTGTTTTGCTTTTTGAAAACAATTCAAAGGTTTTATCCACCAGGTTTGCTTCAGCCGAAGCATCGAAAGTTATTTGATAGTTACTTTTTATTGTTGCATTATACATTCCTGCTTTAAAACTTTTTAAATAAGGACGTCCATACCATTTTGTTTTAATGTTGAAATCAACAACAATATTTGGATTAAATTCATAATATCCGGATAATCTAAGATTAGCATAATCGTTACTCCAGATTGTATCATTAAATTCTAAACCGATTAAGGGTTTATTTAATATATCAGTTTTTAGTGTATTCTTATTGTAAGAAACACCGTGTCTAATGTATTCAATTTGATCTTTGCCAGAATATACAAATCGCTTGTTTTTAAATTTAGGATTAGTTGTTAATTCAATGCGAGTTGGCAGATGATCTAATGTATGATAATCAGATGAAGATTTCAGGGATGAAGATAGGGGTTCTAAATCCCCAAAGTTAAATGCTCCATTAATAGTTATATCGCTTAATGAACCTTGCGTTGTCTGAATTGTATATATATTATTGTCAAAGGTAAAAGAATCAACTACACGAATAAATCCTTCACCACCTATACCAATTAATACCGTAGAATCATTTATAGTTGGGGGAGATGCTCCAAATTGAATTCGGTAAATACCGTTTTCTAATTGATTAGAATCACTTAGAATAATGTCTGTTGTATCGATTATTGCAATGTTTTTAATGTATTCATTTTTTACAAATTCAATTTTAACAGTATCAATGCTACTTCCACAAGTATTAGAATTGGTCCATGAAATTAAGTATGTTGAATCGTTACCTTGAAATGTAGTATGAGGATCATTAATATCAGTAAAGCTGCCATTTGCACCTGATAATACCTTCCATGTGCCTAATGTTCCAGTACTTATGTTTCCAGTTAGTTCTACTGACTCTGCAGAGATCACCCTATCTGTTCCTGCATAAGCTACAGGAGGAAGCTGAATATGGCTTACGTTGGAGTATCCATTAGGACAACCTGAAAAGCAATTTTTTGCTCTGTAGTATTTTGATTCTTCTGGATAAAATGTATAAGTAGTATCATTAGCACCTTCAATGTCTATCCAATTCTCATTATCAAGAGACTCCTGCCATTGGATACTGCCAGATTCGTAGTTGCCAGTTTTTAATATTATCGTGTCAGAACCACAAATGTTTATAATTTGAGCATTAGTATATTGATGAACGATTGTAAAGAGTAAAGGAATTATAAGAAGTAATTTATATTTCATAAGTTTATTTTTACAGTGCATCTATGATTAAATAGTCTTTTTATTCGCGTGTAAATTATTTTTTTACAATTATTTTTCTACTTATCCTGTATGTGTTATTAAATATGGAAACAATATAAATTCCATCTGCCTGGTTATTAAGATTAACTTGTTTAATAAAGCTTATATCTGGACAATAGAAAAGGTCTGAATATATGACTTTACTATTGGTGTCATATATAAATACAGAGAAGCTTTCAAGTGGTGATGTAGAGGATAGTTTTAGTGAAATTTTTCCTTTAGAAGGGTTTGGAGTAACAACCAGTGATACTGCCTTTTTATTGGTTGTAAGTTTGTCAATTGAAGTATTGTAGCAGGGTTTGGGTAAATCAAGTGTAACATTTATTTGTCCATATGATTGTAATCCTGCCAAACATAGTATGAATAAAATAATTGTTTTTTTTTAGCATAATCGTTTTTTTTAGTATGAGAATAGCTGTACGTGTTTTAAACTGTAGTTAGTTTGCAGGTGAAATTACACTGAGATATTAGCAGTTACAACAAATTGAAGTTTTATTTAATTAGGTTAGCTTATAGCCAATGGAGCAAGCGTTTTTTTAAATAAAATGAATTGGTAAAAAAAATAAACACCAAATAATTCAGGAGGATTTATTATTAGATAAAGCATATTTTATCTGATTTTATAGTAATGGAGTAATTGTGAAGAGATATTATAACAATGAATTACAACTAATGGATATTGATATTCATGTTGCCAATATTGGTGTTAGTATAATAAAAAAAGCCAGATCAAAATTTGATCCGGCTTTCCTTTTTTCTAAAAACTTCTAATTTATGTCAATATCAATTATTTCTTTTTGTCTAAGATTTTTTCAATCTCATCCATAATTTTATTCATGTTCGAAATAGTTCTGTCAAAAGGTTCTGAGCTCATCATGTCAACACCAGCTTTTTTAAGTGTATTTATGGCCCAATCTGAACTACCAGATGAAATAAAATCCATATATTTTTTAGTTGCTTCTTTATCTCCTTTAATCACCTCTGCAGCTAAAGCTTGAGAAGCAACAAAAGAAGTACTGTATTGATATACATAGTAATTGTAATAGAAGTGAGGGATAAATGCCCATTCCATTTCAATATATTGTGGAACAACACAAATACCTTCTTTATTTCCATAATATTTACTTGTGATATCATAGTATAATTTAGATAAAGCTTGTCCTGTTAAAGGTTGACCAGCTTCAGCTGCTTCATGCATGCGAAGCTCAAACTCAGCAAATTGAGTTTGACGGAAAAGTGTGCCCTTAAATCCATCAAGCATAGTCATAAGTAATGATAATCTTACATCATCATCTTTAAGTTTCTTTTCCATGTAATCAGCTAATAAAGCTTCGTTAAAAGTAGAAGCCACTTCAGCTAAGAAAATTGGGTAGTTAGCAGTTGCATAAGGTTGTCTTGTATTTGAAAAGTAACTATGCATTGTATGGCCTAATTCGTGTGCAGTTGTAGTAACTGCATCGTAGTCACCATTATAGTTTAATAGAATATATGGGTGTACATCATACGCACTACCATTGGAGTATGCACCACTTCTTTTACCTTTTGTAGGATAAACATCAATCCATCTGTTATTGAATGCTTTTTCAACAGTAGAAGTATATTCTTTTCCAAGAGGTTTTAAGGCATCTAAAATTAGTTTTTGACCTTCTTCGTAGGTATATTTTAATTCAACACCTTTTACAGCTGGAGCATAAAGATCTGAATACTTTAAGGTATCTAGTCCCATCATTCTCTTTTTAAGAGCCAGGTAGCGATGGAATGTTGGTAAATTTTTATTTACGTTTTCAACTAATGAATAATAAACATCAACTGGAATATTATTTCCTTTTAATGCTGCTTCAAGAGTTGATTTATAATGACGAGCTTCAGCATTAAAAATGTGGTTTTTAACTTCTCCACTTAATAATTCACCAAAAGTTCCTTCAAATTTCTTGTAATGATTCCAGAAAGCGTCAAATACAATTTCTCTATCCTTAATATTAGGAGATACTCTGTATTTTGAATAATTAATTTTATTTACTTCAATTTCAGTTCCATCACTTAAAGTAGCTTTAGGCCAAATCATTTCAGCATCACTTAATACGCCATATACAGAACTTGCTGTACCACTTGTCATACTTGCTTTAGCCATCAATAATTCTTCAGGTTCAGATAAGGTGTGTTTTTTCATTCTGTATGTATCCATCAACTCCAGTTCGTAGACCTTTAATCCGTCTTCTTCATTGATGAATTTTTTCATTGTTTCCTCTGGAATTGCAGCTAATTCAGGTGAAACAAATGCCATTTTTTGTCCTAAAGTGATAAAAGCCTGTCTAATTTCTTTTTTAAGAGATTGGTTTTCTTGATTTCTTAAATCAACATCAGATTTTAAAGAAGTATAAATATATAAACGAGATCCTTCTTTATTTATATTACTATTTAAAGTTAGGAATTCAAGAAGTGTTTTGGCTGATGATCCTAATTTACCTTTGTAATTTTCCAAAGCTGAAGCCTCTTCAATTAATTTATCTTTTGCAGCACTCCATGCTTCATTTGATTCATATAAATCATATACATTCCAAGTGTCTTTTTCTGCAATTTCAGATCTGTCTTTTTGTGCTTTTAAAGACGGTGTAATTAAACATAACAGCAAGGCTATGCTGAATAAAAAGTGAAATGGTTTATTCATTAGTTTACCAATTTTAGGTTAATATTTAATAATTTGATTACGAATGTAGAAAAATTGAGAATTGAAATTTATGATATTTAGTAGGGTTTTGTATTAAATAAGTTAAAAAATAGGAAAAAAGATGTGTAAAAATAAGGGTAGTGGTGTTCGCTTTTGTATTTTTGTTCGTTAACGTACATAAATTGTGAGGTTATTCGATTATTGATTTTTTTACCACTTTGAATCCCAAACAACCATCTTCGATTTTATAGGTGATTTTTCCATGACCAATTATTTTTTCACCATCAAAGATTAATCTTATTCCTGTGTATTTATCATATTGATTATTTTCCAATATTATCTTTGGTAATATAGGTGAAGGGTTATGATAGCTGTACGAATACCAATATGTTTCATAAGTAGGGTTGGATGTAATGAAATAATTAATCAGAAATATTAAATTTAAAGCAAAAGGAGCAAATCCAAATTTAATCAGGTATTTATAATATCTGCTTTTGTAATGACTGGCTATTATAAATCCGCTGGTTATAAAAACAGAATAGGAAGCGATAAGGTATTTGGGCTCAATTAAGGTATTTAAAGTTATTGAGAATAAAATGATGATGTTTATAATTATAGACAACATAATTTTCATCATCTTAGAGCGAATGGTACTGTGTTTAAAATCAACAACACCTTTAAAATTAAGTATAACAAAAAATCTTATTAGCAGTCGAAACCATATTGGTGCTGTAGGTAAGATAATTATAGCACTAATAGCCAATCCTATTATTCCATGCTCTAAAAAGGTCAGTATAGGAATACCAAATACAAATAATAGTAAAAATACAAGTCCAAATAAATCAAGAATCAGATTTAAAGCCTCTGTAGTTTTATATATATCAGATTTTAAATAGGCTTCATATTTCATTTGCGCATATGCTCTGGCTCTTTCTCTGGCTTTTTCTCTTTCGTTCTGTTCCCATTCTTTTTGATACTCGGCTTGTCTTTTAGCTTGTTGATGAGCTCTTTTGTAGTGATTAGTATGCGTTCCTTGAGTTTTTAATAGATATTCATAGGCCTCATTTAATAATATGAATTGCTCATTTGCATCTTCAGCTTTGTTTATATCAGGATGTAATACCATTGCTTTTTTTCGGTAAGCTTTCTTTATCTGATCAAGTGTGGCATTAGGTGTTACACCGAGAGTATGATAATAATTATGCATTATAGGGCTTGTTAATTTAGAAGCACTAAACTACATAAATGATTTTAATATCATGAATTTATGAGATTAATCATAATTACGTAGATGACTTTTTACGAGAATGATTGTTTTATATGGTGCGTAATATTTATATTTGCATCATAATTACAGACAGTTCGCTTACGCCATCCTGTCTATAAACAAAACCAGGGTATATGTTAGAATTACTTCTTTAGTACAATTCTGTGCGCATATCTCATGTTTTGTTTTTTCAGGTAAATAGAATTAAGTTCTATTATAATGCAAAAAGCTATTGTTGTTTGTTGGCTATATGATGTCTGTAATGGATTAGTTATGAATAGCAATGAGGTAATTACCAAAGCTTGAAAGGAAATGAAAAAAGCAGTTGTATTATTATCAGGGGGATTAGATTCCGCTGTAGCATTATATTTAGCAAAAAGTAAAGGATTTGATGAGGTTCATGCCGTTTCTTTTAATTATGGGCAGAGACATGAAACAGAATTAAATCATGCCAAAAAAATTGCAGAAGAGGCAGAAGTTGCTGCACATAAAATTGTAACACTAAATCTTGGAGATTTTGGTGGATCCTCCTTAACTGATAAAAATATAGAAGTTGAAGATGGTGATGTCAACAGAACAGATATACCAGTTACTTATGTTCCCGCACGAAATATGGTGTTCTTATCCATTGCAGCATCTTATGCAGAAAGCATCGAAGCTCAGGATATTTTTATTGGAGTAAGTCAGGTTGATTATTCTGGTTATGTAGATTGTCGACAGGAGTTTATTGATGCTATGGAAGCAGCTATTAACAAAGGAACAGTAATGGGTGCAGAAAGTGGTAAGCCAATAAAAATTAATGCACCATTTGTAAATTTGACTAAAGCTGAAGAAATTAAACTTGGAATGGAATTAGGTGTTGATTTTGGTTTAACCTGGTCGTGCTACCGAGGAGGAGACAAACCTTGTGGAACTTGTGATAGTTGTTTGCTAAGAGCTAAAGCCTTTGCCGAAGCTGGATTTGAGGATGCGGCCTTAAGATAATTTTTCTTTTAAAGTGAAATTATTCTAGGTTATTAATGAAGTTGAGAGCATGATTGTAGAAGAAAAAATTAAAGAGGCGGTTAAAGAAACGGGTATTGTTGAGAATGCTAAGCTTGTTTTAGTTGGAGAGGGAGTATTCCCAATTGTAAAAGATGCTAACGGAGATAATATACAAGATATTCCTAATACAGGTTTTGGTATTTCAGGGACTGTTCAGGGAGAAGGTAAACTTGCAGGGACGCCTTCTCTATTCATACGTTTAGCAAGTTGTAATTTACGATGTATATGGGAAATGGAAGATGGAAGCTTCTGTCGTTGTGATACCTCTTATGCATCTTTTCATCCTGAAGATAAAAAGAGTTGGAGTATTACAGAAATTGTGAACGTTGTTCGTCACAATATTGGCAATATGCAACACGTTGTGATTACAGGAGGTGAACCCTTACTACAAAAGAAAGGTGTTACTGCTTTGTGTAAAAAGCTTAAAGATGAATTAAATGTTCATATAACAATTGAGTCCAACGGTACTTTGTTTGATGATGAGTTAACGAAGTGGGTGGATTTATTTAGTATATCTCCTAAATTAAGTAATTCAGTTCCTTCTCCAGATAAAATGAAATTTTATAATGAAACTGAGAACGGTTCCAGCAGATATCATCATGAGATTCGTAGAAATTTAACAGCGCTGCAAAACTATATCACTGTAGCAAATTCAACAAAAACAGAATTGCAGTTGAAGTTTGTTGTGGGAAAGGTTTCTGATGAAGCAGAAATTATTAATGATTATTTAAAATTACTGTCGGGATATAATCAACAAGATATAATGTTGATGCCATTAGGAGCAACACATGAACAACTTGCAAATTCAACTCCAATTGTTTTAAAAATGTGCATTACCAACGGATGGAAGTATAGTCCAAGAATACACATTGATATTTTTGGTTCAAAGCAAGGTGTTTAATTCTTTTGGTAATTTGATGATTTAAAAATGAATGAGATAGAAGGAAAAGTATTAGGTAAGCAAATCAGTCATCCACGTGAGTATGCGCCAGAAATTTTGGTTGCAGTACCACGATATTTGAATCGTGAACAGTACAATATTGAGGAGGCAAATTTACCTTTTGTTGGTGTTGATGCATGGCATGCATATGAGTTAGGATTTCTAACACAGAAAGGTCTTCCTGTTACAGGGATCTTAAAGATAGTTTACTCGTGCAGTAGTGAGTTTCTGGTTGAAAGCAAGTCTTTAAAGCTCTACTTAAATTCATTTAACATGGGGAAATATGGAGTGAATAGAGATCAATCTATATCTATAGTCCTTGATATCATAAAACAAGACTTGTCCGATTTATTAAAAGTAGAAGTGGAGCTATATTTTCATTCAAGTTATAATAGCACTTATGATTTTATAGATTATCAGTTACTTGAGAATTTGCCTGAAGCTGATCACGAAGTATTTGATATTTATAAGGAGGACAAAAATTTGTTATCAGGGGTGTCTGGTGGTAATATGGAAGAAGTTAGGATAAGCTCAAACTTATTACGTAGTAATTGTAAAATTACGCATCAGCCAGATTGGGGAAGTATTTATATTTTTATTAAATCAAATTATCAAATTGATAAGATTTCGGTATTAAAATATCTAGTTTCTATCAGGGATGAAAATCATTTTCATGAAGAAATTTGTGAAATGGTTTATAAAAGATTGTTAGATGCTTTTTCTCCTGAAGAAATTATGGTGTCTTGTTTGTACACACGCAGGGGAGGTATCGATATTTGTCCAGTTAGAGCAAATAAAAAAGAATTGCTGCCATTTTGTATAACAGCAGCCAATAGCCTAACTCCTCCAGCTTTCAGACAATAGATATGTCGTTATGAATTATTGATAATTTATCAATAAAAATGATTCATTCATCCTTTTTTTTGAACAAAAAGGTCATGTATTCGTATGTCGATTTTATAAAATTAAGAAATGTTCATTAAGAACAATTAAGAATAAAATAAGAAGATATGATTAGAAACGTTTTTGTGTTTTTGTTAGTTTGTTTTTATAGTGTTTTGGATGCTCAGGTTTATATGCCTGATGGAAAGACCTACTATATTCAGAGTGCGCAAACTTATGGAAAATCGAACAAAGGTTACTGGGACTTTCCAGGAACTAATCCTACTTATAGTAAAGGACAAAATTTAAAAGTTTGGGCATTTGAAAATCGCCCTGATCGCAAATTTAAATTTCAGTATGCCGGATTTATAAATGGTATATATTATTTTACAATTGCACCTGAATATACAAAAAGAAGAGGTGTTATAGACGTTAGTGGTGGAAAGTCTGCAGATGGTACTAATATTCAGGTATGGGATAGAAACAATACTTCATCACAAAAATACTATTTTAAACATGTAGGAAATGGGCGTTGGAAGATCTATAACCAGAATGGTAAAATTGTTTGTTTGCAAGGTAAGAGTAGTGAAAATGGTACCAATATTCACTTGTGGAACGATCATACATTACCAACCACAGAGTGGGTTTTTATTGATGCAGAAACAAATGTCGCTTATAATCCGGAAGTAAAACCATTTGGTAAGGTAATAGATGCAATAACAGGCAAGCCTATTCAAGACGCTACAATTACAGTATATAATACAAATATCGTTAACATACAGCCTAATACGAAACATACAGATTTTAATGGAAAATTTGCATTTGATGTTATTGACGGAATTAAATATGGTTATCGTATTGTTATTTCTGCACCAGGTTATGGGTCAAAGTGTGTAGATGGTCATACAAATTATACATGCGTATATACTACCTATAAATTAACTCCGGAAGGAGACAATACCTTGTTAACCAATGGCCCTCTTGGTGATTGGTTGTATAAAAACTCAAATGGGGAATTATACTATGAGTATGGTGAAGTATTGCATAAGAATAAAGAGTTCTTTAACACAGTGAGGTTTGAAGGTGCTGCTGAGCAATTAAATTTAGTAAGGCAAGAGATGGGTGTTACAGATCGTCAGGCACTCACAGATGAAGAAATATTTGAACAACTTAAGAAGGTTTGGAATTTCTGGTGCGTAAGTACCAAGAGTTTTATGGGGAATAATGTAGAACCAATTGTTAAGGAGGCCCGAAAGTATGAAGAAGATGAATCTAAAGTTAGAGGTCAATGGCCATCGATACAACGTTATGCTCAATGTTATAATAAATACGGCTTTATCCCAGTAGGTAATTGTACATCTAATACGCTGGCATTTGCTAATTTGCTTACCCTTACGGGTATTCCAAATGAAAAATTAGCTGTTGAGGTTATGAATCCTTTGACTCAAGCTAATGGAGAACATTGGTCGGTTATTATAAAATTAAAAGGTAAATGGTTTTGGATGGATCCGCAATCTACTTATATAAAATTAACTACATTAGATGATTTTACCAGTTTCCCAAAAGCACGCAATATGGCGTATGATAAGCCATACAAAGTTTATCCATTTCCTGGTAATTCAATGACTAAAGTTCCCTTATGTAGTTATGAGTAGTAACAAATATTTTTAGAAGTAATTTCTTTTAAAAGATAATTTTATATAGATTTCCTGTTCTGAGCAATCAGAATAGGATTTTTTTTACAATTAAATTTAGCTAGTTATGAATATTGCAATTATTGGTACAGGAGGCGTTGGAGGGTATTTTGGTATACGATTGGCACAAGCTGGTCATAACGTAACTTTTGTAGCAAGGGGTAAACATGGAGAAGCTATAAGAATGAATGGTCTAAAGCTTCTTAGTCCTAAAGGTGATTTTGTAGTAGAAAATGCGAAGGTTGTGAATTCTCCAGATAAGATTCAGAACCCCGAATTAATTTTAATTGGTGTTAAGGCATGGCAAGTAAAAGAAGTTGCTCAGCAGATTAAAGGCGTATTATTATCGAATACTGTTGTAATTCCATTACAAAATGGAGTAATGGCAGCCCAAGAATTATCTGATATTCTTCCGCAGCAAAATGTGATGGGTGGATTATGTAATATTTTTAGTAAGATAAAGCAACCAGGTGTTATTGAACATATGAGTGCTGAGCCTTATTTGATATTCGGTGAATTAGAGAATAATATATCTGAACGAGCAAAAGTAATCAACAATATTTTTACAAAGGCAGGAATTAAAAATAAGCTTTCGGATTACATACAGGGTGATACATGGAAGAAGTTTTTACTCATTTGTTTAGGTGGGTTAGGGGCTTTGACAAGAGCAAACTATGGTGTTCTTTGTGAAACACCAGAACTTAAAAAAATGATGATTCAGATGATAAATGAAATGTATTTTATTTCTCAGGCTGAAGGTGTAAAATTACCTGAGTCAATAAAAGAAAAGACACTAGCAGCAACAATGTCTTTTGCTCCAAGTGCAAATTCTTCAATGGCTAGAGATATATGGGCTGGACGTCCTTCCGAATTGGAATATCAAAATGGTAGTGTTGTCCATTTAGCTCAAAAACATGGAATTGAGGTTCCTGTTAATTATTTTATTTATCATACTTTACTACCTCAGGAAAAAGAAGCTCGAAAATAAATAGATCAGATTTGATGAAAAACAGTTCTTATACTGTAGGAATAGATGGATGTAGAGGTGGTTGGTTGCTTTCCATTATTCAGCCTGATGGTAATATCATTATAAGGCTTTTTAAAAAACTTAATGATGCTTTTGAGATTTTTCAAAAGGCAGATTCCGTTTTTATAGATATGCCTATTGGTTTGGTAAGTCATTATGGCGAAGAACGAAATAATGATTTATTAATTAGAAAACAATTGGGGCATCCTTATAGCTCCTCAGTTTTTACTGTTCCATGTAAACAAGCTGTATATGCAAATGGTTATAAAGAAGCTTCTGGTATTAACAGAAAAATATTAGGGAAAGGTATTTCCATTCAGGCATGGAATATTTGTTCCAAGATTAAAGAATTAGATGTTTTTCTCAATGAGAATAAAAGTTTGAAAACGAAGTTTTATGAAGTACATCCGGAATTATGTTTTAAACAATTAAAAGGGAGATCACTCACAAATAAGAAAAAAACAAAAGAAGGTTTTGCTGAACGTATTGAATTATTACAACAAAAGCAGACTAATTTAATGACTGTTTATAGACAGTTTAGAAAAGAATTTCTAAAGAAAGATGTTGCGGATGATGATATGTTAGATAGCTTAATTTTGGCTTTGGCTCCTTTTTTAGTATAACATAAATATTAATTTTGCAGAATTTTATACGTGATAATAAAATTAAACTTGTCATTATAAAAACAAATATCAACAACAGATATCAAAACTTTACATTATGAAGAAATTATTTCTTTTAGCAGCATTGTTAATCTTTTTGCTAAATGTCAATGCTCAAAATAAATTTGAACTTGGAGTAAAAGCCGGGTTTAACAGCACAAAAATCAAATTATCAAGTGTGCCTTCAACTTCAGAAATTAAAAATGAGGCAAAGTCAGGATTTTTATTTGGAGCATATGGAAAATTAAAATTATTTGGTGATGTTTCTTTTCAACCGGAAATTTACTATGCAAAGAAAAAAACTAAATATACATTTACTGAGGATACTGGTTTTGGTGAATTAACTGTTGAACAAACCAGTGATATTAAAACATGGGATATTCCGTTGTTGGCTAACGTGCAATTAGTAGATCTTAAGGTTGCTAAAATATATGGCGTTGCCGGACCTGTTGCATCATTTATTACTAAAGATGATTTAAAAGCAATGGAAAATGCAAACTGGACTTTTCAAGCAGGAGGAGGCGTATCTTTCTGGAAACTGAGTTTAGATGTTAGATATGAATGGGGAATGAAAGATGTTTCAAAAGCTGAATTTGGACAAAAGACTGATGTTTTAACCTTTAGTTTAGGATATAGGCTATTCGGAATTTAATATTAATTCTGAGATTATTATCACGTTTTGGAGCTGCTTTATGCGGCTCTTTTTTTTGCTATTTTATAATGAGATGGTATCAATAGGAACGTATTCTATTCCATTTTTACTTGTTCTGCTTTCTATAATTTGTACCTCAGAAATTAAAAAAATCTGATTGTGATTTATTCTTTTATTCAAATTATCAAGATTTATCTTTAGTCCATGTTTATAACGAGCTATAGTTATATGAGGATTGTAATCTTCATGTTTTAAATTGATGTCAGGCGATAAATTTTTATTCAAACTCTCAATAATTCTTTTTCGTAGCATCATTAAATTTTCGTTTTCTTTAATTTTTAACCACAGTATATTTCTGCTTCTTCTCTTTTGAAATATACCACATCCTCCTACTTGGATATTAAAGGAAGTGATTCCTTTTAAATCATTTTGTAAGCTGTTCTTAATAACTTTTATATATTTGACTTCTATACTACCTATAAATAGAAAAGTTAGATGTAGGTTGTCTTCTTTAGTCCAGTTAATCATTAAAGAAGATTTGCTATCAAAACAATCTTTTATTTTTTGTTGATATGCTGCCAGATCTAATTTTATTCCGATAAATATGCGTAATTGTTTCATAGCTTTAATATTCTATTGAATTGAGGTATAGGAATGAGTCATGAAATTAAAATATCACTATTATGATTGGTGTTGGTGAGTACCATCAGAAATAAATAATAGATAAAGAATATACAAAAAAATATAGTTACTTGTAAGTAATTTAATAATAACCCGAGTTCGATTAAAATTAAAGAGCTCAGATTTTATTAAAATGCAGATATACAATGCAAATTCTTTTTGCATAGCGAGCTATGGTAGAAGAATTTAACGAAGTAGATTAGTATTTTAATAGAAAGCCACATATAAACAACGATTTTCTTCTTCATATTTGTTTGACATAGCCCGCTATGACTTCCAAATATTCATTGAAACTCATTATTTATAAGCGGTCTGAGCCAATAATTTTATATCGAACTCGGGTTAATAGGTATCCATTTTAGGTTGATGTAATAAATGTAGGCGTTATGATAGAGTGCAAAAACATAAGCTTGTCTTTTGGCAAAAAAAATATATTTCAAGATATTTCATTTACCGTTGAAGAAGGTGAGTTTATAACCATAAAAGGAGAATCTGGAACGGGTAAATCATCCTTGCTAAAAATGATACAAGGGTATATACCTTTCAGCAAGGGCAATATTAAAGTTAAAGGAGAATTGCTAAATGTCGATTCAATATCAAATATTCGGAATAGTATTATCTGGATTCCTCAGAACGTTAATTTGCCAGTTAAAAATGGAGTGGAGTTAATGCAATTAATGGGCTTGAATAATAATCACTCACAAGTAGAGTTGTTAATGAGTCAATTAGGTTTGGAACCCAATATGCTTCATAAAGATTTTCAAAAGGTAAGTGGAGGGCAAAAACAACGAATTATTATTGCTATTTGTCTATCTATAAATAAGCCAATTGTACTCATGGATGAACCCACATCGTCACTTGATGAAGCATCGATTAAATTATTGTTAAGCGCAGTAAAAGATTTGAAAAATAAAACTGTATTATCAACATCACATAATGCTACATGGATTGATAATTCGAATAGAGTTGTAGAATTAAAATAATAGGTTATGAAAGAAATTTTAGATATAAGAATCATAGATTTAGTGATTGGGTTTGTCATTATGCTTTTGCCCATTTCTTTTTTTATCTATTTTAAAATCAAACTTGTAAAAAGCATCTTGGTGGCATTGGCCCGTATGGTAATTCAATTAGGACTGATCGCATTATATTTAGAATGGATTTTTGATAAAAACAGTGCTATAATTAATTCTTTATGGGTAGTTGTAATGATTGTTGTTGGTGTATTTACCTCAATTAACAGGATTGGTTTAAATTGGAGAACTTTTGTTTTTCCAATGATATTAGCATCGCTCACATCAGTTTTAATAATAGATACTTTTTTTCTGGGAGTTGTTATTAGATTAGATTATGTTTTTGATGCAAGGTATTTTATTCCAATTACAGGTATGGTATTAGGTAATTCCTTAAATCATAATATAGTAGGTTTAACAGCTTACTACAAAGGATTGTCGGAGAAGAGTGATTTGTATTACTTTTTATTAACCAATGCCGGAGATTCTGCTATAGCAAAAAGACCATTTTTGGCCGAAGCTGTGAAAAGAGGTTTAAATCCATTAATTGCAACAATGACCGTAATCGGGTTAATTACGTTGCCTGGTGTTATGACAGGACAGATTTTAGGTGGAAGTTCACCTTTAATAGCTATTAAATATCAGGTTATGATTATGCTGGCTATTTTTACTGGTTGTACTTTAAATCTGTTTTTAACCATTTTGTTTTCCAATAGATATGTGTTCGATGGTTTTCAAAGATTTAAAGATGGCGTTTTTAAGTAAAAGAATGCATCATTAAATTGGTCAATCCCCGTTATTACTATTTTACAATCTAAATTTTTGTAAATTCGCTGCAGCACTATGTTTAATATTTATTTATGAGCAATTTTAAAGAAGATTTGAAGAAAGTTAAGGCTTTTGCCTTTGATGTTGATGGAGTTTTATCTGCCCAAATAATACCAATTCATCCTAATGGAGAACCAATGCGTACTGCAAATATTAAAGATGGTTTTGCTATGCAGCTTGCTGTTAAATTAGGTTTTCCAGTAGCAATTATAACCGGAGGAAAAACCGAAGCTGTGCGTAAGCGTTATCAAGATTTAGGTGTACAAGATGTATATATGGGAGCTTCAGATAAAATTGTTCAGTTTAATGATTGGATTCAAAAACGAAATCTATCACCTGAAAATGTACTTTATATGGGCGATGATTTACCGGATTTTCCTGTGATGAAAGAAGTTGGCGTACCTGTTTGTCCAGCTGATGCAGTAGAAGAAATAAAAAGTTTATGTAAATATATTAGCCATAAAAATGGAGGTGAAGGATGTGCCCGTGATGTATTAGAACAGGTATTAAGAGTACATAATATGTGGGGAACAGACCTAACATGGTAATAACCTATTGTAAACAAATAAAGGTTTAATCAAATAAAATAATTTTAGATGCTGTCGCTCTTTCAACTGGTAAGATTTAAGAATTTATTTATCATTGCTCTTTTGCAGAGTCTTATTAGGTATGGCTTAATTATACCTATTCTGAATCATTATGGTTATGAGCCGGTTTTATCTCATTTCAGATTTGGTTTATTGGTATTGGCATCAGTTTTTTTAGCCGCATCAGGCTATGTTATTAACGATTATTTTGATGTTAAGATTGATCGGTTAAACAGGCCTGGAAAAGTTGTTGTAGGGAATGGTTTTAAGCGGAGAGAAGCCATGTTTTTTCATGTCATTCTCACTTTTTTAGGTGTTTTCATAGGCTTATTTTTGTCTTATGTAGTTCGTAAAGAAACCTGGGCATTTATGTTTCTGCTTATACCAGTTTTTCTTTGGTATTATTCCACCACATTCAAAAAACAAGGTTTTATTGGTAATCTTGTGGTATCAGGATTAACCGCTTTGGTATCAATAATTGTGGTTTCATTTGAGTTTGGAGCTTTAGAGCGTGTTCATGGGCAGGAAATAATAAATAGTGAAGCATGCACTATGGCGTGGTATTGGACGCTTGGTTTTGCATTTTTTGCATTTATTACCACCCTTATTCGCGAGATAGTTAAGGATATGGAAGATATGCAGGGTGATAAAGCTGAAGGTTGTCAAACTTTACCAATTGTAATTGGAGTAAAGTATAGTAAAATATTCGTTCTTCTAATAACTGTATTCACCGTATTTTCTATATGGGCCTTGTACTTTTATGTGAATAAGATTAATAGCTATAAATATTCCTCATATTATTTTATGTTTTTAATAACCTTACCCTTTGTTGCATCACTTATTATGTTGTTTAAAGCAAACACCTCTAAACAGTACCACAATCTAAGCTCAATGTATAAAGTTATCATGCTATTTGGTATTTTATACATCTTTGTTATAAGTCAACTATTTTAAAAATATTAATGATATGATTTCAGAGATCTTATCTGATTATGAAATTATACTTGCCTCAAAATCACCACGTAGAGCTCAGTTGTTGGGTGAACTTGGTATTCATTTTACAATTGGAACAAAAGAGGGAGTAGAAGAAGTTTTTCCAGAAGGTTTATCGAATGTTGAAGTAGCTAAATATTTGTCAGATTTAAAAGCTTCGATATATGAAAGCGATGTAATGGATACTAATAAATTAGTGATTACTTCGGATACGATTGTTTGTTTAGAAAATGAAATCTTAGGAAAGCCTGGAGATAAAGCACATGCAATTGAAATGCTTACTAAACTCTCGGGAAAGCAACATTCAGTAATTACGGGTGTTACTCTATTAGATTGTAAAAAGAAAACAACATTTTCTGTGGAAACAAAAGTAAATTTTAAAAACCTCTCCATAGAGGAAATAGAGTTTTATGTAGACCATTATAAGCCATATGATAAAGCCGGAGCATATGGTATTCAGGAATGGATTGGTATGATTGGCATAGAAAATATTGAAGGTTCCTATTTTAACGTAGTAGGTTTGCCGGTTCAAAAATTATACTGTGAATTATTAAAATTTTAATATCCTCAATAAAACATTTATAAGATTTAATTTTAAATCATCCATGCAATAATATTTCCCTGGTATGGATTGATTTTTATAAAATTTCCATTAGGACAATGAAAATAAAAACTGATTATTTTAAAAAGATTACGCTTTTTATTCTGGTAGCGATTTTTGGTATTGGAGCACAGGCGAAAGAAGGAATGTGGATTCCAATTTTACTAGAAAAATACAATATTGAAGAAATGCAGCAAATGGGCTTTAAGCTAACAGCTGAAGATGTATATAGTGTTAATCAGGCTTGTATGAAAGATGCTGTAGTTATTTTTGGTGGTGGGTGTACCGGAGAATTAATTTCGGATGAAGGCCTTTTAATTACTAATTACCATTGCGGTTACAGAGCCATTCAATCGCATAGCTCCATTGAACATGATTATTTAACAGATGGATTTTGGGCAATGAATAATCAAGAGGAATTACCAAATGAAGATCTTAAAGTTACTTTTTTAAAAAGCATGAAAGATGTAACTGCTGAGGTTTTTAATGGTGTAGCGGATGAAATGACCGAGGATGAAAAATCAAAAATAATAGCAAATAACATTGATTCTTTAAAAACTGAGGCAGTTAAGGGTACGCATTACAAAGCCGAATTAAAACCATTTTTTCACGGGAATCAATACTTTTTATTTATCAACGAAATTTATACAGATGTTAGATTGGTAGGAGCTCCGCCAAGTGCAATTGGTAAATTTGGTGGAGATACTGATAATTGGATGTGGCCTCGTCATACTGGTGATTTTTCTTTGTTTAGAATTTATGCAGATAAGGATAACAAACCAGCAGAATATTCTACGGATAATGTTCCTTATAAGCCATTGAAGCATTTCCCGGTTTCTTTAAAAGGGGTTAAAGAAAATGATTTTACGATGGTTTTTGGATACCCCGGATCTACAGAGCAATATGTTCCTTCTTATCATATTAAAATGATTATGGAGAAAGTGAATCCTGAATTAATTGATCTTAGAGGAAGAAAACTGCATATTATTAATGATTATAAATCGAATCCCGCGGTAAGAATACAATATGCAGCTAAAGATGCAAGCATTTCAAATTCATGGAAAAGATGGATAGGCGAAATTCGTGGTCTTAAAAAATTAAATGCCATTGAAAAGAAGGAATCTTTTGAGGCTGAATTTCAGCAATGGGCAAATAATAACGAGAAGTATAAAAATATCCTGACAGACTACGAAAAACTTTATCAGGAGTTTGGAGAATATAAGTTGCTATACAATTACATTGTAGAAATATTATATAGAAATGGTTCTGAGATAGCCCAAGCCTCAACTTTTTTTAATTCTCTGATTAAGGAGTTTAGTAAAGAAGATGTAAATGAATCTGCTGTTCAATCTTTAAAAGATAAAGCGATAAAAGAATACGAGAAGTTTTTCAAAGATTATCATGCTCCTTTGGATAAGGAGATGACTAATATGCTTCTTGCTATGTATAAAGATAGAATGCCAGCTGAGTTTTTAGCTGACATATATAATTTGATTGATAAGAAATATAAAGGCGATATTCATAAATATGTAGATCATATATTTAAGAAATCAATATTTACAAACAAAGAAGAGGTACTGAATTTAGTACAACACTTTGACAAAAATCAAATTAGAGTAGTAGAAAAGGACCTGGCCTATCAGCTTTATAAGAGTATGTATAATGTATACAGAGAAAAAATTTATAGTCCGTATTACGAGTTACAAAATAAATTAAAAGCGCTAAATAAATTGTATATGGCTGCTCAAATAGAATATCAAAAGGATCGGGTATTTTATCCGGATGCCAATTTTACATTGAGAGTATCTTATGGAAAAGTAAAATCCTTTGAACCTAGAGATGGTGTGATATATGAAAATTATACCACTTTAGAAGGGATCATAGAAAAGGATAATCCAGATATTTACGATTATCGAGTACCAGAAAAACTAAAAGAGTTATACAAAAATAAAGATTATGGAAGGTATGCTGTAAACGGAACAGTTCCAGTTTGCTTTATAGCAACAAATCACACAACAGGTGGTAATTCTGGTAGTCCGGTGGTAAATGGTGAAGGAGCGTTGATTGGCGTGAATTTCGATAGAGCCTGGGAAGGTGTTATGAGTGATATGGTATTTAGTCCGGAGCAATCCAGAAATATATCATTAGATATTAGATATGTTTTATTTTTAATAGATAAGTTTGCCGGAGCTGGTTATTTGTTAGATGAAATGGATATTGTAGAATAACAATAATTTTATATCGAACTCGGGTTAATAAGTTTTACAACAAAATACTATAAAATTTATTTTTGGTAAGATAAAATTTGACCTCTTTTACATGAGTCAGAAAATCCTATGCTTATAAAAAATATTTCTATAGGCATAGGATTTATTTTTATAAGCATAAAAATAAATCCTATAAGCATAAAATTATTGAGCCTTGCTTATGGCTTTTTTTTAATTATATAATTAGATTTAATCTAGTCTTATATTTATCAATAAAAATATAGTAATATATTGATGTAATTGATTGATAAACAGTGATAAATATTAGATTAACTAATTTATTGAATATGAATAGCTCATTTAAACCAAAGTTTTATTTTCAACTTTGGTTATTTGCCATAATTCTATTGCTTAGTGTTTTGTAGATTTGAGCCAAATCGCTTTGCCCAGAAAGCATTTTTAAATGATTATCAATAATATTTTGATCTCCTCTTATGGCAGGACCGGTTTGAGACTCAAGTGGACTCAATACATCAATTTTTGATGCTGTTTCTAAAATCAAAGGCTTAATAACATCAAAACTAATGTTGTGTTGTTTTAGAATTTCATCTGCTATTGCATACATGTGGTTGGAGAAATTGCATGCAAATACTGCAGCCAGATGAATTTGTTTTCTTTGATCAGAATCACAAGTCATTACAGTTTTAGAAACTTTATGGCCAAAATCATGAAGGTCATTCTCTGTTTGTTCATTATTTGCTTCAACAAGAATGGGGATGGTAGAAAAATCAACCTCTTTATCTTTACTAAAAGTCTGAAAAGGATAAATTATTCCATAATTATCGAATTTTAATAGCATATCTAAATGATGACTCCCAGCAGTGTGGGTTACTATTCCTTTTACTTTGGGCAACTTTTCAATGGTTTCAGCTAAAACAGCATCTTTAACAGCTACAATGTACAAATCTGCATCTAGCTGAATCTCTTCTAAATTATCCGTATAATATGCATTGAGTTTCTCAGCTAATGTTTCAGCATTTTCAATAGTATAACTATAAACCTGACGGATGTTAAAACCCTTTTTTGCCAGTGAATACCCGAATTGTGTGGCTAAATTACCAGCTCCTATTAAAACAATATTACGTATCATTATTTTTAAATAAATATGATTCAAAGATAATATATCTTGGACTTTTATACTTTACAAATAAGATTTCTTTGAAACATCTTTTATTGTAAATATACAAGGGTAAATTAAATATTGAATTTGTTATATTTGCGCACCTGAACATTAATTATGGACACACATTTTAAGGAAATAACGCTTAAAACTACAGGGGCAAAACAAATTATTGGAGAAGAAGAAATACAAAGTCTTTGGAGTGGATATGGTAGCATTGTGAGGATTAGCTTGGATGGTAGCACTACAAATAGTGTGGTGGCTAAACATGTGCGATTACCAAATCAAAAAAAACATCCAAGAGGCTGGAATACAGATTTCTCACATCAACGTAAAGTACAATCGTACAAAGTAGAAACTTGTTGGTATGAAAACTATGCCGCTCAATGCAATGATTTGTGCAAAGTACCTTCATGTTTAGCTTTAGAACATAAAGATGATGAGGTTTTTATGGTTCTGCAGGATTTAGATGCAATTGGTTATGGTGTTCGTTTATCTTCTGTTTCGTGGACTGAAATTAAATCATGTTTAAAGTGGTTGGCCAATTTTCATGCAACTTATATGGGAACTGATCCCAAGGGTTTATGGCAAGTAGGAACATACTGGCATTTAGATACACGACCTGATGAGTTAGAAGTACTCGATGATATAGCATTAAAAAACGCAGCAGTATTAGTGGATGAAAAACTGAATAATGCAAGCTATCTAACATTAGTTCATGGTGATGCAAAGTTGGCTAATTTTTGTTTTTCGACTGATGGTAAAAAAGTAGCAGCTGTTGATTTTCAATATGTAGGTGGAGGTTGTGGAATGAAAGATGTAGCCTACTTTGTAGGAAGTTGTTTGTATGAAGAGGATTGTGAACGTTTGGAATCAGAAATATTGGATTTCTATTTTAAAGAATTGAAAGTGGCACTTCAAGAGCAAGGTAGCAATATTGATGTTCAAGATTTAGAAACTGAATGGCGTGAGTTATATTATTATGCCTGGACAGATTTTCATAGATTCCTGAAAGGATGGAGTCCAGGACATTGGAAAATAAATGACTATAGTGAAAAGGTGAGTAGAAGAGTTTTAGAGGAGATAAAAAATATTTAATAGGTGAGAGGTTTAGAAAGATATTTTTTAACTTCAAACCCAATTTTGGAAGGAAATGGACTTAGGCAAAGACATATTACGAATATTAAGTGAAAAAGCTCTTGAAGCTGCTCAGAAAGCTTCAGAGTATATAGCATCATATAACATCAAAGACCTTGCTGTTGAATTAAAAAAGATTGATGCAGAAGGAGGACAACCGCAGGGGGGATCGAGTGAAGCTTCTCAGGTGGTTACTGAGGTTGATTTAAAAAGTCAGGAAATTATTCTGAGTTTATTACAGCCATCAATTGAAGAATACGATTTTGGTGTTTTAACCGAAGAAAAAGCAGATGACAAGAGTCGTTTTGAAAAAGATTATTTTTGGTGTATAGATCCACTGGATGGTACTTTACCTTTTTCTCAGGGATATCAGGGGTATTCTGTTGCTATAGCCTTAGTTTCAAAAGAAGGATTGCCAGTAGTAGGAGTTGTTTGCAACCCTGTAAATATGGATGTGTATGTTGCCTATCAGGGTGGAGGCGTATTTAAAAATGGCGAACCTTGGTCAGAAGAGAAAAGACCTGGTGATAATTATTTTACTTTTATCAATGACAGAAGTTTTACCAAACACGAAAAGTTTAAAGATATCACCTTATGTGTGAATAATATGGCAATTGATTCTGGATATTCTACATTTAAAATGCTTAAACAGGGTGGTGCTGTAATGAATGCCATGTGGGTTTTAGAAAACAGACCTGCCTGTTATTTTAAGTTACCTAAAGAAGACGTTGGAGGCGGTAGTTTGTGGGATTTTGCTGCAACAGCCTGTATTTTTAAAGAAATGGGATTGCCTGTTTCTGATGCTTTTGGTAATTCAATAAATTTCAATCAAAAGGAAACTACCTTCATGAATAAAACGGGTGTTTTATATTATGATGTAGATAATCTTAATTGTAAAGAAATGCTACAAAAGTTTATCAAGTAGTTTTTATTGGAAATTTAATATAAAAAATACTTCCTTTATCAATTGTGCTTTCCATACTAATTTCTCCATTTAGTATGGACACAATTTTTTTTACAATGGCTAATCCTAATCCAGCACCCGCTTTTTTAATGGCCTTGTTATCCTGTTGAATTTGTCTAAAGGGTTCAAAAATAATTTCCTGATCTTCTTTTGATATTCCTATACCTGTATCTTCAACAAAGAATGTGGCATAACCAGTCTCAATTTGGCAACCCAGCCTAATAAATCCCTCATTTGTATATTTTACAGCATTAGTTAAAAGGTTATTTAAAATTTGCTGAAGTAAAGCATGATCTGATTCTATATGAATAGAACTATGCACGTTTTCTTTCTCAAGTATTAATTCAAGATTTTCTTTTTGAGCAGTAATAAGAAACAAATCATAAGTATCATTTAAAATATTTCCAATATTAATAGCTTCCCATCTGGGTTTCATTACACCAGCTTCAATCTTTGATAAATTGATGATACTATCTAGTATAGTTAATAGTTGTTGACTACCTCGTAATACTAATTCCGTATATTGTTTATACTCTTCAGAATTAGGATTGCGGTTTTCCAATAACTGCGAAAAACCAACAATGCTGTTCATTGGGGTTCTTATTTCATGACTGATATTTGCTAAAAAGGATTGTGTTAAACGTTCACTTTCCGATGCTTTTTTAAGGGCTATATTGAGCTGGTCGTTAGTCTCTTTTAGCTGGTCTTTCTCCAACTTTAGTTTCTTATTAGTGGTATTAATTTCAATAATGTACTTAGCTAGTTGCTTTTTCATATGTTCAAAGGCTCTGGCTAGAATTCCAATTTCATCTTTTCTTTCAAGTAAAGAATGGTCTGGAGATGTTTCCAGGTCACCTATAGCAATGGCATCACTGAGTGTTTTTAGTCGTATTAATGGATTAGTGATTCCTCTGGATAAAAAGTTAACAATGAAAAGGGAGATCATTAAGAATAAGATACTGAATACGATAGTTTGGTTTTGTATTACAGTTAATACCGGAAAAATATCTTTATCAGGTACCATTGTTATTAATTTATATTTACCATGATAAATGGGTAAATAGGCCACTTCGTATTTTATGTTCCTAATTTCTGATTCAGAAATAATATTAACCTTATTATCTTTTAGTATTGAACTTACTATATCGCGTGGTAAATGTCGTGTAATAGGATAATTTACTTCGTTAACATTTTCACTCATTATAATTTTCCCTAAATTATCAACGAGCCATATTTTTGAGTTTTCTGATGTTTTATGTATGTTAAATTCTTCTGCAAGAATAGAAGGCGAAATACCAACACCTGCAACACCAATAGGATCATTAATATCACCCATTAATACATTAATAAATAGAATGGATCGATTTAATTCTCTATTATAATCAAAGTTTAATGATGTTTTGGTTTGACTCTTAATTGAAGCTAAAAACCAACTATCATCAGGATCATTGTCTGATATTACATCCAGTAAGTCGTAATTTTCTCTCCAATAATTACGTGTAATTTTATTAACTGCAAAAACAGTATTGTAATTGTAATTTTTCTGCAAATAGTCAAGACGTTTTAATGCCAGTTGTTTTAGCTGTCTTTCTTTTTCACCAGACGAAAACCATTTTATAAGAGTAGGATCTTCAGCTAATATTTCAGATGTTTCTATTGCACGCTGTAGTATTGATTCAAAAGAACTCTGTGATGCCCTTAGTACAGTATAAAATCGTTTTTGTCTATAGTCTTTATATAAAGAACTCCTAACTGTAGTTATATGCACAACACCTAATATTACTACTATTAGCAATATAGATATTCCTAAAAACAGTTGAAGTTTAATTCTTATCTTTTTATATCTGATCATTTAGGTAATTTGATGATTAAAATTCCTTAATACTACCACAAAAGCAATGTAGGATTTTGAACTAGAAAAATGAAGTATATCCCATAAATTATTGTTCCTTTGCAGCAAATAATTAAATAATATAGAAATACTCAACATTTTATTAAGTTTTATTGATGAAGCAGATTCTTAGCTACCTTTTATCACCTATCTATTGGATTTATTTTGGGATTCAATTATTAATATTTCATGTCATTCAGGTTATATGTCATAAAACAGGAGGATATCAACTACGAAAAAAAGTAGTAGATATACTTAATTATTTGTTACTATATGGTTTAAGAATTGTAGGAGCACGCATAAGGTTTAAAGGATTTGAGAACCTACCTCAGGGAAGGCCTTTAATTATAGTCTCTAACCATCAGAGTACTTTTGATATTCCGCCTATTGTATGGGGATTCAGAAATCATCATCCTAAATTTGTTTCGAAAAAAGAATTAGGAAAAGGTATTCCATCAATTTCATATAATTTGAGAATGGGTGGTTCTGCTTTAATAGATCGTAAAAATGGCCGTCAGGCTATGGTTGCAATAGCTAAGTTGGGTAAGCATATTGAAAAAGAAGGTTATAGTGCCAGTATTTTTCCTGAAGGTACTCGCTCAAAGAATGGAACAATAAGACGTTTTCAATATCCGGGAATTGCGTCATTAGTAAAAACAGCTCCTTCAGCGTTAATTGTTCCATTAGCAATTGATGGGAATTATGAGTTAACCAAAAACGGTTATTTCCCTTTGATGTTTGGTACTAAGTTGACTTATACTGCCTTGGAAGCTATTGACCCTAAGGGAAAAGATATCAAAGAATTAATATTTGATATTGAAAACAAAATTAAAGCAGAAGTAGGGGTAAAGCAATAATGCCTTATCCCATACGTCCTTTAAAATCTTCATATCCAAATGTTCGAAGTAGTTTGAAACCATCCTTATTGCTCCAAATTCCAATTGAAGGGTGGTTTACTCCGTTGAACATAGTTGTTTTAACCATGGTATAGTGTATCATATCTTCAAATATGATATGATCGCCAATATTTAATTCTTTTTCAAACGAGTAATCTCCTATAAAATCACCGGCAAGACAGCTGTTTCCTCCCATTCGATAGGTAGGTTTATCCGAAATTGGTTTCGATGAGGCGCCCTGTATACCTGGTTGATAAGGCATTTCCAAACAATCGGGCATGTGTGCAGCAAAGGAAACATCTAGTATAGCGGTTTTAATTCCTTTATTTTGAACAACATCAACAACTGAACTTACTAATACTCCTGTACCCCAGTTGAATGCACTTCCTGGTTCTAAAATTAAATGTATATTCCACTTTTCTTTAAATGCCTTTAAAGTAGAAATTAAGTGTTCAACATTGTAATCTTTATGAGTCATTAAATGACCGCCCCCCATATTAAGCCATTTGATTTGTTTAAGATATTTTCCAAACTTATTTTCAATAGTATTTAGGGTTTGCTCAAGATCAAACGATTTAGATTCGCATAAAGTATGAAAATGCAATCCTTCAATATGCTCTGGTAATACTTCTGGCATATCTTCAGTAGCAATTCCTAATCTAGTGCCTGGCGAACAAGGATTATATAAATCAGTTTCAACTGTGGAATATTCTGGGTTGATTCTTAAACCCATTGAAATTTTATCCTGATAATTAAGAACTCTATCTTTAAATCTGCTATACTGATTTAAAGAATTAAAAGTGATATGTGTGCTATATTTTAAAATCGTATCAAAATCTTTATCTGTATAACCAGGAGCATATGTGTGAGCTTTGCTACCCATTTCTTCAAAGGCTAACTGCGCTTCATTTACAGAACTTGCTGTTGCCGTTGGTATATATTCGCGAATAACAGGGAAGGCCCCCCACATTGCAAATGATTTAAATGCCAAAATTATTTCAACACCAGCGTTGTCTTTAACAGATTTAATTAGTTCAAGATTTTTTCTAAGTAAATCTTCATTTAAAACGTAGCAGGGTGATGGAATTTGAGCGAAGTTTATTGACATTATTATATATAGTTAGTAATTGCAAATAATAAATTGGGGCTTCATAAAACATGAAACCCCGTTGTTATTTTGTAGTGAATTATATCTTAAAATTATAATTCTAAATCAACATCATGTTGTTCAATCCAAGGTAACCCTAATTGGTTTAATTTTTCCATAAACGGATCAGGATTAAACTCTTCAACATTGTATACACCAGCTTTTTTCCATGAGCCTTGTAAATACATCATTGCTCCAATTGTTGCCGGAACACCTGTTGTATAACTCACGCCCTGAGCTCCCGTTTCTTCGTAAGCCGCTTGGTGACTACAGTTGTTATAGATATAATAAGTTTTTTCTTTACCGTCTTTTAAACCTTTTATTCTACATCCAATTGATGTTTCTCCAGTGTAATTTTCACCCAGATCACCTGGATTTGGAAGTACTGCTTTCAAAAATTGGATAGGAACAATTTCTTTACCTTCATACATGATAGGTTCAATACCTGCCATACCAATATTTTGAATAACTCTTAAATGAGTAAGGTATTCTTGTCCAAAAGTCATCCAAAAACGAGCACGTTTTAATGTTGGAAAATTTTTTACTAAAGATTCTAATTCCTCATGATAAATAACATAAGATTCGCGATCTCCAATGTTTGGATAATTTAGTGGTTTATGGATTTCGTGTGGCTCTGTTTCAACCCACTCTCCATTTTCCCAGTATTTTCCTTTTTGAGTAACTTCTCTAATGTTTATTTCAGGATTAAAGTTTGTAGCAAAAGCTTTACCATGATCACCTCCATTACAATCAACAATATCCAGATATTGAATTTCATCAAAATGATGTTTTGCTGCGTGAGCTGTATATATACTAGTAACGCCCGGATCAAAACCACAACCTAAAATAGCCGTTATACCTGCCTCTTTAAATTTGTCGTGATACGCCCATTGCCATTTATATTCATATTTAGCTTCATCCAATGGTTCATAGTTTGCTGTGTCCAGATAAGCAACGCCAGTTTCTAAACAAGCATCCATGATGTGTAAATCCTGGTATGGTAATGCTACATTTACCACAATGTCAGGACCAAAAGATTTGATCAGTTCAACCAATTTAGGAACATTATCTGCGTTTACCTGAGCCGTTTTAACTCTGTTATTACCAATTTTATCTGCTATAACATCACATTTGCTTTTAGTGCGACTAGCTAGCATAATTTCAGTAAATACATCAGGTAATCCAGCCATTTTAGTGGCTACTACGGTGCCAACACCACCAGCACCGATAATCAAGACTTTTCCCATCTTTTTTTGTTTCAAATATTTAATTTTGAATAATAGTTTAACATAGCAAAGAAAGATTTTTTTTTCAATAATTTAAATACCATGGTAATTATTTTTCAAAAAAAAGTAATTGGATTAAATATTTATGATGACTGAAATTATACAATGTTTAATGTGCACATATATAATGTTTTATAATTGATTTAACCTTTGTTAGTATAACCTTTTGAATAATATTGCGTAACATTGCACAACTAAAAAAAAGCTGTCAGCTGTTGTTGTGATGGTGGGGTAATATTCTAAGTTGATATGAAGCTAACTTTTATTGCATTTTTATTTATAACAGTTTTTGTTGTTGTTATTGATTTATTAGGTTTCTGGGTATGGAACAGAGAACTAGAAAAACCTAAATCAAAAAAAGCCAAGTGGTTCGGGATAGTATTTTTTGCTATTATTCCTCTTTTCGAAATCATTTCCTATTTTTTCTTAACACAGTATATTCGTGAAGCATCTTCACCTGTATTTTATTTGTGGTTTATGGCTGCAAATGCATTGTGTTTACTTATTTATTTACCCAAAACATTCTTTTTACTTTATTATTTATTGTTTATGGGGCTATCTGCTATCACTCAGGTTTGGAAGAATAAAAAATATTCTAAAGAACAAACAACGATCAAGTATCCTAAAATATCACGTAAAAAGTTTTTGAGTCAAGTAGGAATTATTTTAGCTACAGCACCTTTTGTATCGTTGATATTTGGTATGCATAAAGGAAGGTTTAACTTTTTTACCAGACATCAAAATTTGAGTTTTCCTAATTTACCATCTGTTTTTGATGGCTTTAAAATTATTCATATTTCAGATATTCATCTTGGATCATTTGCAAGTAATTATGATAAGCTTGAAGATATTGTAGATATCATTAATAAGGAGAATGCTGATGTAATATTCTTTACCGGAGATTTAGTAAATAATTTTAAAGAAGAAACCTATGGATGGGATCGTGTATTTACCAGATTAAAGGCTAAATATGGCAAGTTCTCCATATTAGGTAATCATGATTATGGTGATTATACAGATTGGGACACTCCGGAAGCTAAACAGAATAATTTTGATGGTATTGTAAATGCACATAAAGATTTTGGATTTAAATTGTTGAGGGATCAATCTATTTCTATTGAAAAAGGTGGAGAGGAAATAGCTATAACCGGAGTTGAAAATTGGGGGCATGATCCATTCCCCAGATATGGAGATTTGCAAAAAGCAATGAAGGGAACAGACGAATTTCCATTTAAAATTTTATTATCTCATGATCCTGACCATTGGGATGCAGAAGTGGTAGATGAAACTAATTTTGATTTAACGCTTGCTGGTCACACTCATGGTATGCAGTTCGGAATAGATTGGAAAGGATTTAAATGGAGTCCTGCAAAATATAAATTTAAAAAGTGGGATGGTTTATATCAAAATAAAAGTCAATTTTTATATGTGAATCGGGGATTAGGATTTTTAGGAATGCCGGCACGTATTGGAATGCCTCCCGAAATAACCGTACTTCAGTTAAGTAAAGGACCAACAGGAACAGAACCCATGTAGGTTCTGGATAAAAATATTTTAAGAAGTCATTAGTTAATTTACTAATGACTTCTTTTTTATGAAAAAAATGAGTCTGTTAGGCTACGAAGCAATGTTTAGCATACCATGAAACTGGATGCTCCATTCCTTTAATAAGTTCTTCGATGATTAATTCATCATCGCAACGATTTTCTCCACAAGAAATATCATCTAAAGCTTTTGAAATAAGTAACCATTCATCAATAATTCTTGGAGTTAGTCTTCCTTCAAAATTTTTTAACACAGCAAGACAATTGGTGCCGATGAAATGAATATATGGTTGCTCTCTTTTTAGAGATTCATGTGTAGTATAAATAAAATCACCAACTTGAATAAATTCAGTGTCATCTAAACTGATATTCAAAGATAAATCTACTTTTGACATACATTATTCCTCCCAAATTTAGATTAACATTTTTCACTATATAATATAGTGAAATTTATAGCCAATGGAAAGTTTATTAATGTGTTGATATTCAATTTAGAATGTATAAAAATTGCACGGAAATTTTGCGCTCTATAAACAAAATTTAACTGTATTATTTATACTTACATATATACTTAATAATTAATATAACTCATAAATTCTTCCAGAGTATGGTTTTACTTTAACTCCAAGACCATTCGAAATGGCGATATCTTTAGGAAAATTAATTTTGTTTTTTCCTCCTAAAATATCAAATCCTTTAAAAAATCTGGCACTTTCTACTCCCATAGTAAAGAATGCATGGGGAGGTATTTTTATTCTACATTTCACCTTTTCATTACTGAAATTAACAACTATAAGTAAAATTTCATCATTATAGTATCGCAGGAAAGCATATAAACAATTAGAGTCAAATTGATCATTATCCTCATTCGCCCACATCAAATCGTAAAACTTTCCATTTTTTAAGGTGTCGTTAGTAAGAACGATATTTAAAAATGTTTTATACCAGTCTCTGAGTTCTTTTGCTGCTTGTGGTAATTTAGCTCCATCAAACGATTTGTCGTTTATCCAATCCTGAAAAAGTTTTACTCCCCAATAATCAAATATAGTTGTTCTGCCATCTTTACCACTAAATCCCTCTTCGTCCATTCCTTCTTCACCTAGTTCTTGTCCGAAGTATATCATTAATGGATTAGAGTACATAGTTCCTGAAATGATCATTGCAGGAATGCTTTTTTGTACGTCTCCTGCAAAAAATGGTGATGCTATTCTCTGTTCATCATGGTTTTCCAAAAAGAATAACATGTGTTGATGTATTCCATTTAAAACATCCCAGGCTTTAGTTATTGCAGAAGGTTGCAGGTGTCCTTGCATGATTAATTTTAGCGTATCGTACATGCCGACTTTATCATAAAGGAAATCAAAACCTCCATAAGTAATATACTGTCTATATAAATCCGGATTGTATACTTCTGCGATAAATATAATTTTAGGATATTTCTTTTTTACTTTAGGTATAACCCAGTGCCAAAATTCAACAGGAACCATTTCTGCCATATCACATCTGAATCCATCAATATTTTTATCAGCCCAATAAAGCAGAACTTGCAACATTTTATTCCACGTATCAGGTATTGAATCGAAGTGTTTTGAACCTGTAAATATATTTATCCCATAATTTAATTTAACTGTTTCATACCAGTCGTTAATGCCAGGCTTGGCTGAGATGCAGTCATTACCTGTTACCTTGGCTGGATTTTCAATTAAATGATTTTTGTTTTTTGCAGTTACAGGACCGTCAAAAGTTTCACCAGGCAGGTAATAAAAATTGTTGTTAATATTAAAATTTTGAGTTGTATCATCGTCTGCTCCAAAGTCCGTAATATCCTCTGGTTTACTATCTGAAACATAATGACGTGCCAGATGATTGGGTATAAAATCAATAATTACCTTAAGATTGGCATCATGAGATCTTTCAACAAGATTCTCAAATTCACCCATTCTATTGTTAACATTTTCTGCTAAATCCGGGCAAATATCATAATAATCCTTAATAGCATATGGTGACCCGGCTTTACCTTTAATAACCTCAGGAAAATCATTTTCAATGTTATACTGAGAATAATCCGTGGCTGTAGCATGTTCAATGATTCCAGTATACCAAATGTGGGAGATTCCTAAATCTTTAATTTCTTTTAATGCTTTTGAAGTAAAGTCATTCATCTTTCCACAGCCATTTTCCTCAATGGTTCCATTGTGTATATTATTACTAATGGTATTTCCAAAAAGACGTGTAAGTACCTGATATATGATAATTTTTTGCATAATAATTTAAGCCTAATTTATATAATGAAGAGAACGTTTAAAGCTTTGGTTTGTTCCTATTATTAAACCTCAGCCCCAAAGAATTATCTTCTAAATATGGGGGTTAAGTAAATTTTATTTACTCCGTTTTTTATGTTTAAAAATACAATTTTTGGTTTAAGTTTTAATCACTTCCATGTAAGATGATGTCACTTTAATTATTTAAACTATTTTTATTGCTTGTTAAAACATTCTTGTCAATGCACTTAAAATTTATTTTAGCAATCGTTTTTATAACGATTTCAATATCTCTTAAATCTCAATATTATACTTCAGGCGAAGACCCGCAATCTTTAAAGTGGAATCAAATAGAAACAGAGCATTTTAAGTTGGTTTTTCCAGAGACTTACACCAATAAAGCGCAATATTTAGCAAAGTTGCTGGAGGAAATTTATAATAATGGAGGAAAATCGTTAGACCATTCCCCTAAAAAGATAAGTGTTTTAATTCACCCGGAAACATCTTATTCAAATGGCTTTGTAACCTGGGCACCTAAACGTATTGAATTGTTTCCTACGCCTAATCAAAATATTTATTCGCAAGAGTGGCTTCAGCAATTAGCCGTACACGAATTTAGGCATGTGGTTCAGATTGACAAATTAAATTCAGGTTTTACAAAAATACTAGGATATGTTTTAGGAGAGCAGGCTGTAGGTGGCATCTTGGGATTGTATTTGCCTATGTGGTTTTTAGAGGGGGATGCTGTAGTTGCGGAAACAGCTTTGACCAGTACTGGAAGAGGGCGTTCTCCTTGGTTTGAGCAAAGAATTAGGGCTCAGGTTTTGGAACAAGGAACCTATTCGTATGATAAGGCATATTTTGGTTCGTATAAAGATTTTACGCCTAATTACTATGAATTGGGTTACCAGTTAGTAGCTAAAGGAAGAGAGAAGTATGGTTTGGAATTGTGGAATCATAAATTCTATGATTTACCTGCAAATACAATCTTTTTAGCTCCTTTTTTGTCTAAGGAAAGAAGAAAATCATATGTGGGTAAAACAAAATTGTATCATAATATATTTTCCTCGTTGCATAAAGATTGGTTACTACAAGATAGCTTAATTCATCATACCCCATATGTTGAAATAACCCAAAGAGATCGTGAATATGTAAGTTTTAAATATCCAGTACTGCGAGATGATGGCAATATAATTGCACAATTATCCGGTCCTGGAGAAGTTACACAATTTGTATTAATAAACGCAGGAGGTGATTATAAAAGTTTATATACGCCAGGGAATACTAATGATGAACCATTTTCGTATAACAATAATACACTATGCTGGGCAGAATTTATTTCTGATAAAAGATGGGATAATAGAGGATGGTCCATTGTAAAGTGTTATGATTTGAATACTTCAAAGTTAAGTATCGTTAAGAAAAAAACACGTTGTTTTTCGCCCTCTATTTCATCTGATGGCAATAGAATTGTTACAGTAATAGCAAGTAAAGAAAATGAGTATGCATTAGTTGTTTTGGATCGTCAAACAGGGAATGAGCTTGAGGTTTTAAAGTACGACAAATCCTCATATTATTTTACACCATCCTGGAGTCCTATAGAAGATAAAGTTGTTTGTGTTTGTTTAACCGAAAAAGGTAAAAAGATTGTGGTTTATAATTTCATCACCAGACAATGGACAGATATAACAATAGCAACTTTTGATGATATCTCTTTGCCAAAGTGGAAGGATGATCATACGATAACTTTTACGGCTGGTTTTAGTGGAATCGAAAATATTTATTCAGTTAATATAGAATCAAAACAGGTTCATCAAATTACACAAAGTCAGTTTGGAGCAACAGGAGCTGTGTTTGATGCAAAATCGAGCCATTATATCTATAGTAGTTATAATTCTAACGGATATCAAATCGTAAAGTCTTCAATTGATGAGGATGCAGCTATACCTAAACAAGAGGTAATCAATTATTCAAACAAATTGCATCAAAGTATTGCGGATCAGGAATCAGGAATAATTGATTTTTCGAAAGTGGATACGATCTCTAAATATCCTGTGGCACGATATTCTAAATTGAGAAATCTGTTTAATATTCATAGCTGGGCTCCAGCAAATTTAAATCTCGATGATCAGGTGCTAGGGCCTGGTGTTTCTGTCTTCTCTCAAAATTTATTGGGTACAGCTATTACCTCATTCGGGTATAATGCAGATTCGCAAAGTAGCCTTGAGAAATTTCATTTTAATTTGCAGTATAAAGGATTTTATCCTGTGATAGAACTGGATTTAAAACATGGAAACGAAAGAGTGAGTGATGGTATTTATTCATTTGATTCCGACACAGCCTATGTATCTCAAAATCCAAAACAAAATCAAACTGAAGTTGAGGTGGGAATTAATGTGCCTTTAAATTTTACACAGAATAAATATTACAGGTATTTGCAGCCCTCAATCAATTATAATTTAATACATCGATCAGGCTATAAAACCATAGGGATTCCAATTACTCGATCAGGAAATGAATTTGTAACAAATGGAGAACCAAAGTCTTATTACAGAGATGATTTTAATTATTCAACGCTGGAATTTTCTCTTTATTTGCACAACTTACTAAAAAGCACATCAAGGGATGTTACATATAGATGGGGGCAGGTTTTTGAAATAAATTATCAGAGCACGCCATTGGGCGGAATAGATGTTGGAGAAATATTAGCTGTGCGTGCCCGTTTATATTTTCCGGGTATACAAAAGCATCATTCTATTCGAATTGATCAGGAGTTTCAATATAAATGGAAAGGTGAAGAGTATGAAAGTAATGATGATACTTATAGGCACTTTTACCGTTTCGGAAATTATTTTAATTATGCCAGAGGTTATGCCAATTATACCAATGATGAACTCTATTCTCTAAAATCAAATTATATTTTCCCTCTGTGGAATCCTGATTTTTCATTGCCAGGTATTTTATATTTAAAAAGAATCACAGGTACATTGTTCTTTGATTATTCAAGGAGTGCTTTGAATTATTATTATAAGGATAGCAATCAAAAAATTAAGGTAATTAATGAATTAAAGTCAGTTGGGGGAGAATTTTTATGTGAATTACATGCCTTTAGGTTTTTGTTCCCAATAAATATTGGATACAGATACTCAAGATTACTTGATTTTAATAGTAATTATCATGAGATGCTTTTGGGGATTAATATTTCAGGTTTTTCAATAGGAAAATAAATGAATTAACTGTTGTTGTAACTAATTTAATCATTTTATCTGTTAAGTTTTTGTCATTTGTTTTAATTAAAATATAACTCGTTGATATGTTCGGAATGAGTGTCTGTTTTGATCAGATTTTTTTTGTAAAAAATCAAGTAAGGATCGTTTTTTAAGGATCATGTTTGTTTGGTTTTGTAAGTGTATAAATTTTAAGACATAAAGCCTTTTTCCTGACAAAGAGTCGCTTTTATGTGTTCCAGACCCGTTAAGATGTGTTCCAGACCCCTTTTTGTGTGACAAAGAGTCACTTTTGTTAGTTAAAGAGTCGTTTGTGTGGGTTGTAGAGGCGTTTTTATGTATCACAGAGAGCTTAGTGCGGTTTATAGAGCCCCCTTTTCAAATATTCCCTCAATATTTGTTGTCATTTTTCTCGCCATGTTGGTGTTGCAAGTAATTCAGAATAAGAAAGAAATTGCGACATGTTTCTGAGTTAGGAGTTTTTTTTGTGAAATCAATTTTGTGCGTAAAAAGTTAAAAAATAGGCCAATATTCCAGGAAATCGCAAAAAACGACAAAAATATTCTGCAAAATCACGTTTTTGGCCAAAAATATTCCAGGTTTTGGTGTTTTTCAGTGTTTTTATGACTTTTCTTTGCTAGGTCTTTGCTTATCTATGCTATTTCTATGCTTATCCTATGCTTATCCTATGCATAGGCATTGCTAGTTGTATGCATAGTCTATGCTAATTCGTTGTGTTGTGGTTGTATTGTGGTTGTGTTGACTATGCGTATTCTATGATTATTCTTTGCTTGTGCATTGCTTCTAAAGAAGCGAAGAAAGACCATAAAATATACATGCTTAAACCATAGTAAATACGACGTCATATCCTACACATATCACAGAAGAGCAATAGATTTAGCAATAAATATGGCTTAATAATAACTTTTAGGAGCCTACCTTTTTATATTTCATGTCATTTATGTGTTGAAAATGTGCACTGAGACACTGATTTAAAAAAAATGCATTAAATCCTCAAGGATTTCCCTCTGTGAATGCTATGTAATTTCATAATTATGGTATTTGATTACTTTTCTTTTTCTAATTTGTGACGTTTATATGAGTTATATATGCAATGTTCTTTGTGCTTTTTGTGTCTCTGCGTCATTCTTTTTTTAATTATAGATTCACTTATTTCGTTGATGGTTTTATGGCATTGTCATAGTATTGATTTTAATTGAATGGGTACACTTCTGAATTATGGCAATAAATAGGTGGAAAACATAGTGCTTGTTAGTTATATGGAATAGAATAATGATCCTAGTATAATTTTTTATTTTCCATAGTGGTATCAAGCTATAAGATTTGTCGATGAATTTTCATGTGATATAATATCTACATTGGTTTTGAGAATTTTAAGAATCCCTTATAAATATGTTCGTTTTATATCTCTTCTTTTGTTTTGAATTGCAATACGTAACTTGTAAACAAATTTAATTATACTCCGGTGTATGAATTTGGATTATCGAATATACATCTTCGTTTCATATTGTTATATTTGTAGGCTGTAAAGGTAAATACGATTTAAAAATGATTGATTTCTCACAAGCAACCATTGATAATATGGTTGTTCATCAAATAGGTGCAAGAGCAGAAGCGGAACCAATGAGGTTTTCAAAAGGAACCATGAATCTTCAGGAAGATGAGATGGTTACAGATGTATTGCTTAATTACTTTTTTAAACCATTTAAAGAGGATTCCTACTATAATTTCTGGCATAAAGAGGATATAGAGAAAAATCTGGTTTATGTAAATGTTTGTAATCTTTTTAATGGAGAAGGGGATTTCTATCAGTCATCAATACAAATAGCAGAATGGTTATATGAAAACTCTAATCACCCTAAAATCAGAGGGGGAGAGTTTTACATGGCCATGTTCAATAATGTTGTTGTTGATGGTGAATTGGTAAATGCACTTGGTATTTTTAAATCAGAGAATAAAGAAACTTTCCTTAAAGTATATCTTAAAGAACAAAACTTTGAGTTAGGTACTCAGGAAGGAATAAATATTAAAAAGCTAGACAAAGGTTGTTTGATATTTAATACAGAACAAGAAGAAGGATATAAAATTTGTTCTATTGATAATATCAATAAAGGCAATGAGGCTCGTTTTTGGGTTGATGACTTTTTAGGTTTACAACCACGAGAAGATAACTATTATTTTACACGAAACTACATGGAAATGTGTCGTGGTTTTGTGGATAATGTGTACAATAAAGATAATGAGGTTCCCAGAGCTGACCAGATTGATATGTTAAATCGATCAATGGATTTTTTTAATAATAAAGATAATTTCAATGAAGCAAACTTTGAGCATGAGGTAATGGGTCAGCCTGAAATTATTGATGCCTTTAAAGATTATAAAGAAAATTATCAGCAAGAGAACAGTATTCCTTTAAAAGAGGAATTTGATATTTCCAAGAGTGCTGTAAAAGGACAAAAAGGAACCTTTAAATCTATTTTAAAGCTCGATAAAAACTTTCATATATATATTCATGGAAGAAAGGATTATGTTGAAAGAGGATATGATCAACAACGTGGATTAAATTATTATACGCTTTATTACGAAATAGAAAGCTAATATTATCTAGAAGAAATATTTAAAAGTGCAAAAAATTAGTCAGAAAGAGGTATTAGCAAAATGTATACAAAATAAAATATCATTTTCTATTTTCAGATACCCTGGAGAGGATAATAATTTATTGATGATTAGTGAAGATGTTTCTTCTTTTGATAAGAATCAACTGTCTGATTTTATTGATAAAGATGGATATATTATTGCTCCTTTTTCTTTTGAAAACAATAAAGGTGTATTCTTAAAAAATACAATTGTTGTTGAAGATTTTACAGATAAATCACGTGTTGAATATATTATCAACTCAACAGGTAATGAAGAATTAGAAAAGGAGAAGAATCTATATGCAGATTATGGTATTTATTTGGCGCAATTTGAGCAATTGTTTTCGTCAATAGAGAAAGGAGATATACAAAAAGCCATTTTATCAAGAGTTAAGCACATTGATTCATTTTCCTCTCAAATGGCAGTTGATTTATATTATCAATTAAGCACGTTTTATAATAATGCATATTCATTTATGTATTATACTCCATACACAGGATTGTGGGTAGGCGCAACACCTGAACTTCTTTTGCAAGTAAAGAATGATCTTGTTCAAACGGTTTCATTGGCCGGAACAAGAAAATATGCAGGCAATGAAGAAGCCTGGAATAAAAAGGAGCTTGATGAGCAACAGTATGTTTCGGATTATATGGATGGATTATTGAATCAGTATAATGTTGTAAATTATAAGGTGGACGGTCCGAAAAGTGTAAAGGCGGGTAAGTTATCTCACTTAAAAACGATCTACAATTTTCCACAGGAAGGTATAAATGCAAAGGTTGGTGATTTTGTTATGGATTTACATCCAACACCTGCTGTTTGTGGATTGCCTAAGCAGGCTTCAATGAATGCTATTCATGCAATTGAAGATCATAAGCGTTCTTATTATTCTGGTTTTATTGGAAAAACAAGTGCAGAAAGTCTTCGCTTATACGTTAACATACGTAGTCTTAAGTTTGTTGATGAGGGGGTTGATTTGTACATTGGAGGTGGAATTACTCTTGGTTCAGATCCAGAGCAGGAGTGGAAGGAAACAGAATTAAAGGCAGGTACGCTTTTAGATGTAATTAACGAATTGAAAAATAATAAATAGATTACTATTATATGTTATCAGATAAAAAGAGTGTTCAAATTCTTGTTCAACAATGTGTGGCTAATGGTTTAAAAGAGATAGTAATTTCACCAGGATCAAGAAATGCACCTTTAACTTTATCTTTTAATGCTACGGAAGAAATAAAAACCTTCACTATAGTTGATGAACGTAGTGCAGGTTTTTTTGCGTTAGGAATGGCTCAGCAATTAAAAAGACCAGTAGCATTATTGTGTACTAGTGGTTCTGCAGCATTAAATTATGCTCCTGCAATTGTTGAGGCTTATTATCAGGAAATACCGTTAGTGGTTTTAACTGCCGACAGACCAGAAGAATGGGTGGGTCAAGCAGATGGTCAAACCATAAATCAAAAGGGCATATATCACAACTATATTAAATATGAAAGTAGTTTGCCTGTTGAATGTTTGCATAGTGATCATCAGTGGTATGCTAAACGAATCGTTTCAGAGGCTTTTATAAAAGCTACAAGTGATGCACCAGGTCCGGTTCATATCAATATTCCTTTACGGGAACCTCTATATGGCAGAAGTAATGATATTCAGCAAAATAGTATTGCAACTTCTCAATTGGATCCACTACGGATATTATCAGATCATCAGTTGAGTGTTTTGGCTATTCAATGGAATCAGTACAATTCTGTAATGGTCATTTGTGGCGTTAATCATCCCAACGAGGAATTGAATGAAGCTATCAATATCATTTCCAGACAAGCTAATACTGTTGTATTAACAGAAACTACCTCAAATATCAAGGGAGAACGAATTATTGAAAGTATAGATCGACAGGTTTTTAGTTTGGATAAATCTGATGAATCTCAATTTGCTCCGGAATTGTTGATTTCTTTTGGTGGACAAATTGTAAGTAAGCAGATTAAGAAATTTTTAAGGGAGAATGCACCTAAAGAACATTGGCATGTTTCGTTAAACAATAATGTTATTGATACATTTCAAAGTTTATCAATGCATATTAAAATGAAGCCATTGGAGTTCTTTAAACAAATTTGTGATAAATTAAATGTAACGAATAGTTGTTATCAGGATATTTGGAATGAACATACTCTTCTAACACGTAAAAGACACGAACGTTATATTCAAGATAGTGAATGGAGTGATATAAAAGCGTTATCACATATTTTTACGCATTTAACTTCAGATTGTAATTTGCAATTAGCTAATAGTACACCTGTACGTTATGCCCAGTTATTTCAGGATGAAATAAAGGTGAATTCTTTTGCCAATAGAGGTACAAGTGGTATTGATGGAACACTTAGTACAGCAGTAGGAGCTGCTGCAGTAACATCGACCCCTACAGTTTTGGTAATTGGAGATTTATCTTTTTTTTATGATTCAAATGGTTTGTGGAATAAATATCTGAAAACAAACTTTAAAATTGTTTTAATAAATAACAGTGGAGGTGGTATTTTTAGGTTTATTCCAGGACCTGCTGAAACTGAAGAATTAGAAGAATTTTTTGAAGTAAAACATCAGCAAACAGCAGAATATATAGCAAAAGCTTTTAATTTAAAGTATATTGCCTGTTCGTCAGAGGATGAACTTAAACATGGTTATGAAGAGATGTTAAATTGCAATGAACAACCTGTTATTATGGAGGTTTTTACTCCAAATGAAATAAATGGAAATTTATTGAGAGGATATTTTAAATTTCTTAAATCATAATAAAAATAGGATAAATTAAAAAGATATGAGCAAATATAATTGGGAAACAATAAAGGAATATACCGATATTAAATTTGAGTTTTTTGAAGGTATTGCAAAGGTAACCATTAACAGACCCGAAGTATACAACGCATTTAGACCAGAAACCAATATGGAAATGTTAGATGCTTTTGAAATATGCAGAGAGCGTCAGGATATCAATGTTGTGGTTTTAACCGGTACAGGTGATAAAGCTTTTTGTTCAGGAGGTGATCAAAAAGTAAAAGGTGTTGGTGGATATATTGATGAAAATGGAATACCACGTCTTAATGTTTTAGATTTACATAAGAAAATACGTTCATTGCCAAAGCCTGTTATTGCTATGGTAAATGGTTATGCTATTGGTGGAGGACATGTTTTACATGTTGTATGTGATTTAACCATTGCTTCAGATAATGCAAGATTTGGACAAACAGGTCCTAAAGTTGGAAGTTTTGATGCTGGTTTCGGATCATCTTATTTAGCACGCCATGTTGGACAAAAGAAAGCACGTGAAATTTGGTTTTTATGCGAACAGTATACTGCCGATGAAGCTGAAAAAATGGGAATGGTAAATAAAGTAGTTCCATTAGAACAGTTAGAAGATACTACAGTAGAATGGTGTAGAACTATAATGAAAAGAAGTCCATTGGCTTTAAGAATGATTAAGCGTGGTCTTAATGCAGAGCTTGATGGTCAGCATGGATTAATGGAGATGGCTGGCGATGCAACCTTAATGTATTATTTAATGGAGGAAGCTCAGGAAGGAAAAAATGCCTTTCTCGAAAAAAGAGATCCGGATTTTGGACAATTTCCAAAATTTCCATGATTATTTATATCAGGAGCTGCAATTGTTAAATGAATTGGGGCTTCTGATATTGAGATTATTAATACTATAGAAAAAATGACCAAATTGTTTTAATACCTTATTTTGAGTGAGATAGTGAACTTTCCCTTCCAATTAACGTACTGTATGTAACAACGAAATACATAATTACTTAAGACTAATCCTAAACATAATTTTTTTACACTTATAGATATAGTTATGAAGGGGGAATGGTCATTGAAGAATATAAAAATTGGAAAGCGACTAAATTTGGTGCTGGGTTCCATTGTTGTTATCATAATTACCTCATTAGGTGCCTTCGCTGTTTATTCAGAATACAGCACACTTATGAAATCTATGGATGACTTGTCTATAGAGGAGACTAAAAATCTGAAGAGAATGATAGAGCTTCAGATTGAAACAAAACAAGAATTTGTAGAATCAGGTATAGGCGTTGCTAATAAGTTATTTTATCAACGCAAGTTAGCTTTAAACAAAAATAAAACATCTCAAATACTTGCTGTTAATCAATTAACACATGAGAAAATAGATGTAGAGATTCCTGAATTTAGTTTTGGTGGTGATTTGCTTTATCATCATTACGATTTTGTTGAAGAGGTTGGGGATCTATTAAATGGAACAGCTACTGTTTTTCAAAAAATACCTCAAGGTTTTTTAAGGATTTCTACAAATGTAATGAATAAAGAAGGCCAACGTGGCGTTAATACCTATATCCCTAATGAATCACCTGTTATTCAAACTATATTGAAAGGTGAAACTTATCAAGGAAGAGCTTTTGTTGTGGAGGATTGGTATTTGACAGTTTATGAGCCTATTTTTATTGATGGAGAAGTTCAAGGAATATTGTACGTAGGATTAAAGGAAAAAGATCTATCTAAAATTAAAGGCATTTTTGCCAGCAAAAAATACTTAAAGACAGGATATCCCTTTTTAATTGGTAAAGATGGTCGAATGCTCATTCATCCTACAGGTGAGGGAGTGAATTATTCTAAAGAAGAATTTTTCCATAAAATACAACAAGGCGCTTTAAAAAGTCCAACAGGTAAGTTTTATTATTATTTTGAAGGAAAAGAAAAAGCTTTGTATTATGAATATATTCCATTAATTGAGTCATTTGTTACAGTATCTTTTTATCAATCTGAAATTCGTGAAGAGGTATATGGTTTAATAGGAATTATTATTATTGTATTATTAGTAGGGGTTGTTGTATTTATTGTTTTTAATGGATATGTAGCTCGATCTGTAAGTAAACCTGTTGGTAAGGCAGTTGAATTTGCTAAAAAAGTTGCTAACGGTGATTTAACTGTGAATATAGATATTGATCAGAAAGATGAAATTGGGCAAATGGCCAATGCCTTAAATGATATGATTGGCAAACTAAAAGGTATTGTATCTGAAATTATTTCAGGATCCTCAAATATTGCATCTGCAGGTCATCAGGTGAGTTCTACATCACAACAGATTTCTCAAGGAGCTACGGAGCAGGCAGCTTCAGTTGAGGAAGTTTCATCTACCATGGAAGAGATGGTAAGTAATATAGAGATGAATTCTCAAAATGCTAAAAATACAGAAGGTATTTCGTCAAAAGCTCATGATACGATGCAAGGTGTTTATGACAGTACACATAAATCAATTGAAGTAACCAGTTCTATTTCAAATAAAATTAAGATTATTGAAGATATTGCTTTTCAAACTAATATTTTAAGTTTAAATGCAGCCGTAGAAGCTGCTCGCGCAGGCAATCAAGGACGTGGTTTTGCTGTTGTAGCTGAAGAGGTTAGGAAGTTAGCTGAAGTAAGTAAGAATGCTGCTAATGAGATTTTAGGCTTGTCTAAAGAAAGTTTTGAGGTAGTGAAGTCTGCAGGAGAAAAAGTAGGAGAGATGGCTCCAGAGATTGAGAAAACGACAGAGTTAGTGCAAGAGATCGCTACATCAAGTGAGGAGCAATTAAAAGGTGCAGAGCAGGTAAATACTGTTATTCAGGAGCTAAATAATTTAACGCAACAAAACGCATCTGCCAGTGAAGAATTAGCTGCCAGTGCAGAAGAACTGTCTTCTCAGGCTGATCATTTAAAGGAATTAGTGAGTTATTTTAAAATGGATGAAAATGAGGTTCTTGAAGCTTTTAAAAAGGAAAGTGAAGAGAATGTAGATCTGGATGAATATAATGAATCTGACTTTGGGTTACAGAAAAGGTTTCTTGAAGATGATCAACCTTCTGTTAATAAAGTTAAGTCTCCAAATAAAGAAATTAAAATTTTCGATAAAGATTTTGAAAAAGGTTTTGAGTCGTTTTAATATCTTTGGCGCTTATTAAATTAAGCGTATGTTAAATATTAAACCATATATTTTATCATTTAGGTTGCAAACATTACCATTAGCAGTATCCACTGTTTTAATGGGTAATATTATAGCAGCATATCAAAACAGTTATAATTCTTATGTTGGAATATTTGCTTTTTTAACCACCGTGTTTTTGCAAATATTATCAAATGTGGCTAATGATTATGGGGATGCCATTTCTGGTGCGGATAATGAAGAGCGAGTTGGGCCGGAAAGAATGGTGGCATCTGGAAAAATTTCAATGAAGGCGATGCGTAATACAGTGATTGTATTCTCATCGCTTTCTTTATTATCGGGAATAGTACTTATCTATTTTGGGAATTTTAGTGCTGTTGGTATTAAATCTATTGGATTATTTGTAGTTGGCATTGGTGCTATAGCTGCAGCAATAAAATATACTGTTGGCAAAAATCCATATGGATACCGAGGATTGGGAGATTTTTTTGTATTTATATTTTTTGGTTTGGTTGGAGTATTAGGTACTTATTTTTTACACACAGGAACATTGTTATGGTGGGTTGTTTTACCTGCTTCCGCAATGGGTTTTTTAAGTGTAGGTGTGTTAAATTTAAATAATCTGAGAGATGTTGAAACCGATGCTAAAACAGGAAAGAATACGCTTGTTGTTATAAAAGGAAGTAAATGGGGAAAAAAGTATCATGTGTTTTTACATATAGCTGCTATACTTTCACTTTTAATTTTTTCTGTATTTAACTTTACTGAATGGTATCAGTGGATATTTGTTTTGGTATTCATCCTTTTAATAAAAGATTTGATTTTTGTATATAAAAATGAAGATCCGATGTTATTATATCCATATCTTAAAAAGTTAGCGATTTCAACGTTCTTTTTAGTACTGTGTATCGGTTTGCCATTATTATTTATTTGATTTTGATGTTACAAGCGAAAATTACTCCACATAAATTCCAGTTTATTACACCGGGAGGAACTTCCAGGGGAGTTTTAACAACAAAAGATAGTTGGTATATCCATATTATTGATATAGATTGCCCTGAAATAATAGGGGTAGGAGAGTGTTCTATTCTTCCAAAATTAAGTATTGATGATAAGCCTGAATATGTAGATAAATTAAAAGAAGTTTGTGAAAATATTAATGAATACAAATTAGATTTTCAGGAATCTCTTAAGGATTGGCCATCAATTCGGTTTGGAGTGGAGATGGCATTGCTTGATTTACAAAACGGAGGAAAGCGAAATATATTTTATTCTGATTTTTATTCAGGGCAAAGAAATATACCTATAAACGGTCTTATCTGGATGGGAGATGTGGAATATATGAAATCTCAGGTATCCCAAAAGCTTCAGGAAGGATTTAACTGTATTAAGATTAAAATTGGAGCACTTGATTTTGAAAACGAAATCAATCTGATTAAAGAGATTAGAAATATATATTGTGTCCATGAAATAGAAATAAGGGTAGATGCCAATGGAGCTTTTTCGGTTAATGAGGCAATTGATAAAATGCAACAGTTGTATGATTTGGATATTCATTCAATAGAGCAGCCGATAAAAGCCAATCAATGGAATGAAATGGCTCTAATTTGTAAAAAATCTCCTTTACCTGTTGCTCTTGATGAGGAACTTATTGGTATATACTCGCGAGAAATGAAATTTGAGTTGCTTTCACACATTAATCCTGCATATATTATTCTAAAACCCTCTTTGATCGGTGGTTTTAAAGCTTGTGAAGAATGGATTGAAATAGCCAATAAGCTAAATGTTGGATGGTGGGCCACTTCAGCACTGGAAGGAAATATCGGTTTGAATGCTATTGCTCAATGGACTTCGATACAAGATAGTAATATGCCTCAAGGATTAGGAACAGGCAAAGTGTTTTCAAATAATATTTCATCCCCATTAATCGTTGAAAAGGGTCATTTGTGTTATAAACAAAATTTAAAATGGGGAAATTTGCCATGAAAAATTATGATAGTATAACCTTAAATGGTGTATGTCATAAAGGTTCTAAACTTGTTGAATTTTGTAACAAAGAAATAGAAAATGACAGCACTCCGGATTGGCTTGTTGATATATATCGTTTTATATTAGAGTGGAACAATGGTTCAGAACACATAGAGGCTAATACTTCCGGGTCAACAGGTGAGCCCAAGCTTATTCATCTTAAGAAGAAGCATATGATTGCGTCAGCTTTACAAACAAATAGTTACTTTAATTTACATAAAGAAAAATCAGCTCTGTTATGTTTGTCTGCTAATTATATAGCAGGTAAAATGATGATTGTGCGAGCAATTGTAGGAGAATTTAATTTAATTACAAAACAACCTTCAAGTAACCCACTAGCCGATTTGCACCGAAAAATTGATTTTGTAGCCTTGGTTCCTATGCAGCTTAGTAATTGTCTGAATGAAATTGTTCAGGGGGATCGAGTTAATAATGTAATAATTGGAGGAGGAGCCATATCAAAAACATTAGTTTCTGCATTTAGAGATTCCAAAACAGCATGCTATGAAACTTATGGGATGACAGAAACAGTATCGCACGTTGCCATCCGAAAACTAGGAGATGAGGTATTTAAGGCAATGCCAGGTGTATCCTTTTCTTTGGATAAAAGAGAATGCTTGGTTATTAATGCAAATGACATTACCGATTCTGTTATTGTTACCAATGACATCGTGAAGCTTGTATCTAATCAGGAATTTGTTTGGTTGGGTAGGTTTGATAATATTATTAATACAGGAGGCATTAAAGTTGTGCCTGAAGAGATTGAAGCCAAGTTGGCAAATAGAATACCTGGTCGTTTTTATATTTCTTCAGTATCGGATGTTAAACTTGGTGAAAAAATTGTTCTTGTTGTTGAAGAGAATAATCCAATTTCTGATATTGTGCAAATAAAATCTTTGATTTCTCAATTGGCTAAATATGAGCAACCTAGACAGTTATGTGTAGTTGAAAAATTTCCTATTACAGATACAGATAAGATTAAGCGTAAAGACTTAAAATTGTTAATTAAGTAGAAGCTATTAAATTATATTATGATAAAAATATCACTCCTTTTAAACCTGTTATTTATCATATTGTCGTGTCTATATATTTATTTTCTTTGATCCTTAAAATTAAAGATTATAGATTAATATGAAGAACGTAAGATTAATAGGTTCCATAATATTGTTGGCATTATTTGCGAGCAATATCATGGCACAAGAGGAAGAGAAAGGTTATAAATTTGAAACAATTTATGATTTAGATGCAACTTCAGTAAAAGATCAGTACCGTTCAGGAACTTGTTGGAGTTTTTCCGGATTATCATTTCTTGAGTCTGAAATGTTGAAAGCTGGTAAAAAGGATATCAACTTGTCTGAAATGTTTGTGGTTAGAAACTGTTATTCAGATAAAGCTGTTAAGTATGTACGCTTGCATGGTTCTTTAAACTTTGGACCAGGAGGATCGTTTGAAGATGTATTGTATACTTGGAGAAACTATGGTTTAGTTCCGGAGGAGGCCTACAAAGGTTTACAATATGGTGAAGAGAATCATGTACATGGCGAAATGGATGAATTGCTTAAGGCTTATGTAGATGGCGTACTTAAGAATAAGAACAAAAAATTAACTCCAGTATGGCATAAGGGATTCAATGGTATTTTAGATGCATACTTAGGTGAGTATCCTGCATCTTTTACATACCAAGGAAAGGAATATACCCCGAATACTTTCTCTAAAGAATATATGGGTATTAATCCTGAAGATTATATTATCGTAACTTCTTTTACACATCATCCATATTATTCTCAGTTTGTTTTTGAAGTACCAGATAACTGGGTTTGGGGAGAAGTTTATAACGTAAAGCTTGACGACTTAAAAGAGATTATGAAGGCCTCATTAAAAGAAGGACATACTTTTGCATGGGCTTCAGATGTTAGTGAAAAAGGATTTTCATTCAGAAATGGTGTTGCTATAGTTCCTGAAAATGATGTTGAAGAACTTTCTGATTCTGAAAGATCAAAATGGGAGACTATGACTAAGGCTGAGAGAGAAAAAATGATGTATAGTTTTGAAGGACCTGTAAAGGAAAAAACAATTACACCTGAATTACGTCAAACTCAGTTTGATAATTACCTAACAACAGACGATCATGGTATGCATATTACCGGAATGGTTAAAGATCAGGAAGGAAATATTTATTACAAAGTAAAAAATTCATGGAATACAAATAATAAATATGATGGATACTTTTATGCGTCAGAATCATTTGTTCTTTTGAAGACAATGAACATAATGATTAATAAAAATGTACTTCCAAAAGAGCTTAAAAAGAAATTAGGAATAAAATAAAGTTCAGGTATCAAAAAACAATTTACCCAATCATTGTAAAATGGTATCAGAATAGAGCTATCTCTTTATAGGGATAGCTTTTTTTTTATATTTGTATTAAAGATTATTTATTTAATTTATTTTGATAATAATGAGTTATAAAGATTATAAAACTCGAATTAAAATTAAGGCTGAGTCAGAGGATATCTATGCTGCACTAACCAATCCGTTTACTATTGAATTATGGTCTGGTTATCCTGCTCAGATGAGTACTGAACCAGGAACTGAATTTTCATTATGGGAAGGTGATATCGTTGGTAAAAACTTGGAGTTTGAAACAAATGAAAAAGTAGTCCAGCAGTGGTACTTTGGAGAGCAACCTGATCCATCAATAGTTACGATAAAGATATTTGAGCAAAAAAATCATTGTCAGGTTGAGTTGAGTCATACAAATATTCCGGAAGAGGATTTTGAGGATATATGTGAAGGTTGGAATGATTATTATTTAGGAGCTATTAAAGTATTTTTTGAGGAAGATTAGTGATTTTTGTAATGCCGGGATTCTGTGATATATAGAATCCTACTAAACCAATAACCAAACCTAATTTATATGAAACCTTTTCCTTATGGAGCTTTTCCATTCGTTAGATTGTTGATACCATTACTTGTGGGGCGGGTTTTGGGCATGTTTATTACGGGTTCTGCATATATAAGCAGTTCTTTTGTTGTAATTGTAGCTCTAACAATAATCTATTTGTATTTTAAACTTGAAAAGAAATATGCCAAAAGATGGATTGCAGGTATATTAATTAATTTTTCACTTGTTTTCGCTGGATTATGCTGCAATACTAGGAATCATGATGTACATATACAGTACGATATAGCTGCTACTTATAAAGGTGTTGTTTTAAATGTAATCAAGGAAGATATCAAAAAGCAAAATATTGAACTCCTTGTAACCAGATCTGATGAAGATTCATGGGTGTATTTTAAATCTCTTTTGTATTTAAAAAAGGATAGTGTACATGAGTCCTTACTGCCTGGTGATAAATTATTATTTAAATCTAAATTAACAAAAGTTGAGTCTGAGAGTAATCCTTACGCATTTGATTATAGCAAGTATCTTAATGGAAAGAATATTTATGGTTGCTTTTATCTGAGTTCTTATCAGTGCATTAAATTGGAATCAGGATTTTCAGTGAGCCGATATTTTTATTTGTTTCGAAATTGCTTTGAGAATAAACTATTAGGCTTGGGTTTTGATGATGATGTGAGTTCTATATTAATAGCATTAATATTAGGCGATAAAACACTTATCGATAATGATGTAAAAGGTGATTTTTCCGGTGCAGGATTAATGCATCTTATTTCGGTTTCAGGGATGCATGTTGGAATTATCTATCTGTTAATTATCTTCATGCTTGGAGGATTCAAATCTAAGGTAAATCCGAAAATCCAATTAGTAATAGTTTTAAGTTGTTTATGGTTTTATGCCGGATTAACAGGGATGTCTCCGTCTGTATTTAGAGCAACAATTATGTTCTCTATATTTATTATTACTAAAAGTCAGCGTCGTGTAAACTATAGTATTTACCATTCACTTGCAATTGCGGCATTTGTAATTCTATTACTAAATCCGGAAGCTATAATTAATGTTGGACTTTGGTTGAGTTTTATGGCAGTAATTTCTATCGTTTATTTTTATCCAAGAATAAATTCAATAGTTTATCTAACAAAGCCCTGGAATAAGTTTATATGGTCTCTGTTTTCATTATCATTGGCAGCACAAATAGGAACAGCGCCACTTGTTATTTATGCTTTTGGTTATTTCCCATTATGGTTCTTTATTTCTAATATTATAATTGTGCCTTTTATACCTTTCGTTTTTTTAGGAGGTATATTTTTAATGTTTATTCCAGAACATTCGCTGTTGACAAAATTGTTGCTAGGGGCCTTAAATGATTTGGTATTGTTTGTAATAGAAGTGGCAGGTTGGATTAATAATTTTTATCTTTCAAAATATGCTGGGTTGCAATTAAACTTGTTTGAAGTATTTATTCTTTACGTAATAATTGTATTTATAATACTATATAATAATACAAAGTCTTTTCTCAATCTTACAGGAGTTTTAGTTTCTACTATTCTATTCCTGAGCTTGAATACTATATTTTCGTATGTTCAATTATCCGAAGAAAGAATTGTAGTGCATGAAATTAAGGATAAAAGTGCTATTTCTAAGATTGGTTTAAATAACAGTTGTTTTTATTCAGATTCAAAAATATCTGATCTAGAATTGGAAAGAAAGGTTATGCCTTTGTGGAGACGTTATTTGTTAACGACACTGGGGCCTCACAGGGTAATAGATGATACAATTATTCCGTTTTATAATTCAAATTATCATGGTATAGTACTTAATGGTGATGTAGATTTAGATACTTTAAAAAAGCTACAATTGAGTTTGGATGTGATCATAATTACTCATAAGGTTTCTCAAAATATAATTTCAGTTGTTTTATCTGAATTTACTACTGTAGAAGTAGTTTTTGATTCATCTTTCTCACAGTATGAATGTCATCAAATTGCAGATTATCAGTGTAATGATTCTTTAAAGATACATTTTGTTGCATTAAATGGTGCTATTGAGCTATGATTTGGATCAGAATGTTTTCGCACACAAGTTGATAAATAATTCATTTGTGGTACTTTGTTTTTAATTTTATCTTTTATTTTTACTGCGATTTTCAGGTTATCGAATTATAGAATATTTTTTTTTGAATAAAATTACCGATGAGAATAATTATTGCAGGAGCAGGAGAAGTAGGTACACACGTTGCAAAGATGATGTGTAATGCAAATCACGATGTAATTTTAATTGATGATAATGAAGAACGTCTTCGTCAGATTGATGCACATTTTGATCTAATGACAATTGTAGGTTCTGTTTCATCAATTGAAGATTTAAAGCAGGCTAATGTAGATGCATGTGATCTTTTTATTGCCGTTCCTCCATACGAAGAATTGAGTATTATGTCAGCTGTTTTGGCAAAAAAACTTGGTGCAAAAGTCACAATTGCAAGAATCAACAATTATGAATATTTGTTACCTGAAAACAAAGAGTTTTTCCAACAGTTAGGTGTAGATCAGTTGATTTATCCTGAACAATTAGCCGCAAAGGAAATCAGAACTTCCTTAAAAAGAGTTGGAATTCGTCAACAAATAGATTTCTCAGACGGAAAATTAATTTTATATGCTTTAAAAATTAGAGATAATGCTCCAATCGTTAATAAAACATTAGCTGAGGTAGCAGAAATGCACGATCAAAAATTATACAATACCGTTGCCATAAATAGAGATGGCCAAACTATAATACCTCGAGGGAACGAGGTGTTTAGGCATAATGATTTAGCTTATATTATCACAACACCCGAAGGAACTAAACATGTGATGGAAGATAGTGGTAAAGAGCATTTTGATGTTAAGAATGTGATGATATTGGGGGGGAGTAGAATTGGAAAAAAACTTGCTCAACGATTAGAAAATTTCTATAATATTAAAATGATAGAAATTGATAGAGAGAAGAGTACTAAGCTTGCGGATACATTAGAAAATACTCTTGTTATTAATGGTGATGGCCGAAACTTAGAATTATTAAAAGATGAAGGTATTAAAAAAATGGATGCCTTTGTGGCAGTAACGGCAAACTCGGAAGTAAATATTTTGGCTTGTCAGTTAGCTAAGAAAATGGGAGTTAAGAAGACTGTGGCAGAGGTTGAAAATATGGATTATATTGATCTTGCTGAAAATATTGGAATTGGTACGCTTATTAATAAAAAACTAATAGCTGCCAGTTATATTTATCGTTATACGGTAAAAGCCAGAGTGTCTCATGTTAAGTGCTTAACAGCATCGGAAGCTGAAGTTTTAGAATTAGTAGCCAGTGAGGGTTCAAAAATTACAAAAGGGAGATTGTGTGATTTAAAACTACCTAAGGATGTTAATGTAGGTGGTATAATAAGAAATAATAGAGCAATAATTGTTACTGGTAACACGGAAATTATTCCGAATGATAAAGTAGTGGTGTTTGCAATGCCTTCAGGTATTAGAAAGATTGAGAAGATGTTTAGTTAGAAATTGTTATCGGGTAATTAGTATTTACCAATTGATTATGTATGCTTAATGTTCGCATCGTTTTATTAGTATTAGGCCTTTTACTTTTAGTTGAGGCCGTGTTTATGTTGTTAACAGCAGGCGTATCTGCTATTTATGGTGAATATGATTTACCTTATTTTCTTTGGTCAGCATTAATTTGTGTTTCTACAGGAGGTGCGCTTTTTGGTGCAAATGTAAAAGTGCCAAGATCTATAGGAAAAAGAGAAGGATATGTTATCGTAACAATGGTCTGGATCGTTTTCTCTTTTTTTGGACTTCTTCCTTTTTGGCTTAGTAAGGCAATTCCATCTTTTACAGATGCTTTTTTTGAAACAATGTCTGGTTTTACAACAACCGGCTCCTCAATTCTTAAAGATATTGAAGCTCTTCCTCATGGTATTTTATTTTGGAGGAGTATTATACAATGGTTGGGAGGAATGGGAATTATCGTTCTTTCTTTAGCCATACTTCCTGTATTAGGTGTTGGTGGTATGCAGTTATTTGTGGCAGAGGTTCCCGGACCGGTTCCTGATAAGTTACATCCAAGAGTTGCAGATACAGCAAAAAGGTTATGGGGTATCTATGTAGTTTACACGGTTGTTGAAACAATTTTATTGTGGATTGGTGGTATGACTTTTTTTGATGCTATATGTCATTCATTTACTACCATGGCAACTGGGGGATACTCTACAAAGCAGGCAAGTGTAGCATATTTTGATTCCGCATTTATTCAATATGTAATCATCATATTTATGTTTGTTGCAGGAGTAAATTTTACCTTGTCATATAGCGCTTTTAATGGTAAGTTTATGCGAATCATTAAAGATGAAGAGTTTAAATATTATACAGGATTTGTATTGCTAACAACTCTGTTAGTTGCAGTAGTATTGTATGTTTCTGGAGGAGATAGTAGTATAGAAAAATCTTTTAGAGATGCATTGTTTCAGGTTGTTTCATTAATAACTACCACTGGTTATGCTACTGCTGACTATTTGGTATGGGTTCCTACGTTGGCTATTGTTATGTTTATGTTGATGTTTGTGGGAGGAAGTGCAGGGTCTACAGGTGGAGGTATTAAGGTAATGCGAATTGTGATACTTCTTAAAAATGCATATTACGAATTACGACGATTGATTCATCCTAATGCTGTTATTCCTGTTAGATATAATTCAAAAGCGGTTTCTTCAACAGTAGTTACCAATGTATTGGCCTTTATAGTAATTTACATGTTAATAGTTGGTATAAGTATGATTATTATGTCTATAATGGGGTATAATCTTGATACATCTATCGGAGCAGTTGCTACTTGTATAGGAAATATAGGTCCTGGTTTGGGAGAAGTAGGACCGGCTGCTAATTTTGCTCATATACCAGATTTTGGAAAGTGGTTTTTGTCCTTTTTAATGTTAATTGGTCGGTTGGAAATATTTACTGTAGTGTTGTTGTTTTCTCCTTATTTTTGGCGTAATTGATAGTATGTTTTATTTACTAAATTTTATATCAGAAATAAACTTGATTAATATTCGGATTTTCGTTAATTTATAGTGTCGTTAGATATAAGTTTTAATGACAATAATAAATAAGATATAAGTTGGTTAATCACATATATTTTATAATAACAAGTGAATAGGCTGATGTTAGATTATTATGGTAATAATCAGCAAAATATTTAACTATTTTAAGCTAGCATGTCTGATTCTCTAATTTAAACTATCTGCTATGAAAGTCTATAATAAAGAAAATGTATCGCATTTTAAAGGGGAAAACATTGAATCTTTTCTTTTAATTTCAAAATTAAATTCGAATGCTGATAATTTAACGGTTGCGGTATCTGAGGTGGAACCTAAGGGATATCAATATGTTCATTTGCATGAATCAGAACAGGTTTGTTATATTTTGGAAGGGACGGGAGTAATATCAGTAGATGGGGAAGATTCAATTGTAAAACCTGGAGATTGTATTTTTATTCCTTCTAATGTTAAGCATGGTATAAAAAACTCAGGAGTTAAATTATTAAAATATTTAAGTGTTATGTCTCCATCTTATGAAATTGATGAATTTCAGGAGAAATAAATGTTAATAATAGTATTATCAATAGTGGCATCGTGGCATCATAAATCTGGTTTAATGGATTTAGATGCCTCTTTTGTTTTATGGAACACATACAAGTTAGTACTCGAGTTCTCCTTTTCCTTGTCGTATAATTTCAAAATCACCATTGGTGCAATTAACTATTGTGGAAGGGAAATTATCTCCATAACCACCATCTATTACTAAATCTACATGTTTGCTATATTTTTCATAGATAAGTTCTGGATCAGTTGTATACTCAATAATATCATCTTCATCAATTACAGAGGTACTTAAAATTGGATTTCCTAATTCTTTAATAATTTCCCTGATAATATTATTGTTAGGAACCCTGATACCCACAGTTTTTTTATTGTTTTTGAATAGTTTGGGTACATTCGTATTAGCATTTAAGATAAATGTAAAAGGACCAGGAAGGTTTCTTTTCATCATCTTAAAGGTATTGTTGTCTAATGATTTTGTGTAATCGGATATATGACTAAGATCGTAGCATATAAAAGACAGGTGGTCTTTTTTAAGGTTGATATTTTTTATTCTTGCAACTCTTTCAACTGCTTTTGAATTATTAATGTCGCATCCGATTCCGTATATAGTATCTGTAGGATAAATAATTACAGAACCTTTTTTTAATTCTTCAACAACAAATCTTATTTCTTTAGGATTTGGATTTTCTGGATATATTTTCAGTAACATGGGGTGATTAATTATATTAATAGACTTGTTGTTTATCGGATATAAGTTACTATAGATTTTTCATATATCATACAAAATAAGAAAGCTACTATTAAATAAATAGTAGCTTTCAATCTTTAACCAAACCTAACCCTAAACTATGAGAAAATTTAAGACCTTTAATATTTTAATGTGCTCTAAATGAGCTTGTTTTAATTTTGTGTTACAAATATATTGGGATTGTATTTAATAACAAAACTATTCGTGTGAAATAATGTTAAAATTTACGAATTACCTAAAATATTTGATGAATGACTAAAATTTATAGTTGAAACTAATTGTGAAATTTTCTTTAAATTGGATATTTTCAGATTCATTTGTAAAGTATCTAAGTTTAGTATTGATGCGAGTAGATAAAAATCGATTTACTCTCATGTTGAAAATTAATTCCCAATCGATTTGCTTCAAAGACTCTTTTGTAAAATAACTAACATATGCATCAAGCTTTGATATTAAACTTAACTCAGTAGATATTTTCCAATTGATATTATTAACAATTGAAGCACCATTACTGAATGAACTTCTTTTATTTTCGTCAATCTTATATCTTGTTTGATCTACTTTTGTAGTATCCATAATATATGTCAGCTTTGCCGTAAAAGGAGAAAGTAATAAAGTGAAAACTTTATCTTTTTTATAGTCCATACCAATTGCACAAGTAAAATATGCTGGGGAAAGAAAACCGGAAATAATTTCTTCTCGGCTTTTATTATTATATCCATTAAAAAACTGAGATTTGAAATTAAATAGAGCTGAATAGTACCATTTTTTTGATGCTTTTAATCCGTATTTGCTATTCATTTCTATTTGATCGTTGTTTATTTGAGTATCGTAACTTTCAGAACTAATTATTCCAATTTGATGACGAATGTAATTTTCCCATTCGTTTTTGTTTTTCTTATAATTAGCATTTAAGAGTAAGTCACTTAATAAAGATATAGAGTTCTCACCTCCTTTGGTCCAATTTTCTAAGAATGCTTGTGAAAGTTGAATGCTTTCTGTTCCACTTAGTACCCAAGGACCTTTAATCTTTGTTTTTTCTTTTAATTTATCCGGGTATTTAATATCATTAGAAAGTAAACTCCTGATGCCTTCCTCAGCTGATCTTTTATCTAAATGACGCCTGTCTGTAATTAATCTATGAGGCTCTGGTATGGTTTTCAGTACGTGTTTAACTAAATCAGGATCTTCTATAAATATTCTTTCGTTTTCTTTTTTAAGACTAAAAGCAGATGATAGTTTAAAATCTTTTTTTGAGTTCGAGGTTAGAACAGAGAAATAACCTCTAGGTTCATATAATAACTCTTTCTCTACTAATGTTGGCTTAAAGTTTACTGATAATGATGAGTCCGGATAGTATTTTAAACTCATTACAAAATCTTTATATTTTCTATAATGGGGAATAAGGGTCCATGCTTGGTTTCTGTTGTATTCAATAGAATCTACAATAAAAAACTTATAATCTAAGTTTGTCAGTCCCCATTTTCTAATATTCCAATTTAAATCATCCTGAAACCAGGATTTTTGAGTCTGAGTATTTGGGTTATATTCTAATGAATTAACTTCTTGTGCCTTTATTGAAACACAAAAAAATAACAGAATTAATATCGGTAATAATGAAAATTTACTTGAAAAACTTGAGTGAGATCCTATTTTATACATATTAAGCTCGTATATTTTCCATTTTTGTCAAAACTAGCTCACAATAGCCTTGCCAAAAGATTTTAAAAATAGATTTTCTAGACATAAAATTTGGCAAGCAAAAATAATCTGTTTTTCTTGTTAATGAAATTAAAAAATATGTTTTTTATTTTTTAATTATTTTCGGCGGAATTGAATCATTAGGTATAAAAGTTAAGGAGATGGAGTTTACACAATGTCGCACGTTTTTATTTGTAAAACCTTCGCCTAAAAATACGTGCCCTAAGTGTCCGTTGCAATTGTTACAAATTATTTCTGTTCGATTACCATCTATATCTTTAATTCTAGAAACAGCTCCTGGAATTTCATCATCAAAACTTGGCCATCCACATCCTGAATTAAATTTATCAGTACTTCTGTATAATGGGGCATTACATTGTTTACATATATATATACCGGATTCTTTATTGTTATTATATTTACCAGTAAATGGTATTTCAGTTCCTTTGTTTATAATGACGTGTTTTTCTTCTTTTGAAAGAGGATTAAATTTGTATTCCTGCGCGTTCATAATATTTAATAGTGTAAAATTAATTAACAAAATCAGTATCAATCTCAAGTAGTTCATATTTCATTAATTTAGAGGTTTCTAATAGTATAACATATCAGCAACTATAAGGTTGAACGTAGTATTGAAATATAAATAAAGAATCATGCAAAGGTCAATTTTTTTAAGTACAATATATTAATACAGAATTAACATACTGTTGTATAATAGCATAAAAAATTAGTTGGATAGATTGTGTAATTCAATGGTTTTTTTAAATTTGCTAGCCATGAAAATAAATTTCTCACCCTTAAAATCAAATAAAATATGGGATTAAAAATTATTGTCCTTGCCAAGCAGGTTCCCGACACCAGGAATGTTGGAAAAGATGCAATGAAGGCGGATGGAACGGTTAATCGTGCTGCACTTCCAGCTATATTCAACCCTGAGGATTTGAATGCATTGGAACAAGCTTTAAGGCTTAAAGATCGATATCCTGATACCGAAATAACTATTTTAACAATGGGACCAGGTAGAGCTGCCGATATTATTCGAGAAGGTTTGTACCGAGGTGCTGATAAAGGCTTCTTATTAACAGATAGAGCATTTGCAGGGTCTGATACTCTTGCAACATCATATGCTATATCTTGTGCCATTAAGAAAATAAAAGATTTCGATATTATTATTGCAGGACGCCAAGCTATTGATGGCGATACTGCACAAGTTGGTCCACAAGTTGCCGAAAAATTAAACTTACCACAAGTTACCTATGCCGAAGAAATTATTTCTGTAAATGAAGGTATTGTAGCAGAGGATGATAAATATGGAGTTCCTCATGCAAAATTAGCTGAGGAATTTGATTTATCTATTAAAGGTAGCATTCGAGTAAAAAGACGACTAGAAAGAGGTGTGGAGCTTATAGAAACAACTTTTCCATGTGTTTTAACCGTTAATGCATCAGCTCCTGATTGTCGTCCAAGGAATGCTAAAAAGGTTATGAAATTTAAACATGCAAAGACCGTTACTGAAATTCAAGAGCAAAGCGAAGATTATATCAATTTAATTGAAGATCGACCTTATTTAAAGATTGAAGAATGGAGTGTAAACGACATTGAAACAGATCAAAAATGGTTGGGTTTAACAGGTTCACCAACAAAAGTTAAGAAAATTGAGAATGTTGTATTTCAGGCTAAGGAATCAAAACGAATTTCAAGCGATGAATCTGAATTAGAACAACTTATTGTAGAGTTAATAGAAAATCATACAATTGGTTAATTAAATCTTTGTTTAACAAATCAATATGTGAATAAAAAATTTTCATTTCAGAAATTGAAAAAGAACTTAAATATTTACTGTATTGGTCTTGATAAAAAATAAAATGGGTAACGTATTTGTAATTTGCGAAATAGAAGAGGGCAAAATAGCAGATGTAAGTATAGAATTACTTACAAAGGGTCGTTCTCTTGCTAATGATCTAAACTGCAAACTAGAGGCAGTTGCTTTAGGTCATAATTTAAAAGGAATTGAAAAACAAGTTTATCCCTATGGAGTAGATATACTTCATGTTGGAGATGATAAAAGATTAGAAATATATACAACACTACCGTTCACTGCAATTATCGTAAGCCTTTTTAAGGCAGAAAAACCGGAAATATGTCTTTTAGGTGCTTCTACACTAGGTAGAGATTTGGGACCTCGTGTTTCATCAGCACTTCAAAGTGGTTTAACAGCAGACTGTACTGCTCTTGAAATTGGAGATCACTCCGATAAAAAAGCAGGTAAAGAATATAAAAACTTACTTTACCAAATACGACCTGCATTTGGAGGTAATATTGTTGCTACCATTATCAATCCTGATTGCAGACCACAAATGGCTACTGTTCGTGAGGGGGTTATGAAAATGGAAGTATTTAGTGAATCACATAAAGGAAAAATTAAAAATATAGACGTTGATAAAATACTTAAACCTGAAGATCTATTGGTTAGAGTTATTGAACGTCATATGGAAAAATCAAAAGTAAATATTAAAAATTCTTCAATAATTGTTGCTGGTGGTTATGGCATGGGTTCTAAAGAAGGATTTAATCAGTTGTATCAGTTAGCAGATGTGTTAGGCGCTGAAGTGGGAGCTTCGAGGGCTGCAGTAGATGCTGGTTTTGCTGATCATGAGCGTCAGATTGGTCAAACAGGTGTAACAGTTAGACCCAAATTATATATTGCTTGTGGTATATCAGGACAAATACAGCATACAGCAGGTATGGAGGAGTCATCTATGGTTATTGCTATTAATAATGATTCTAATGCACCTATCAACAAAATTGCTGATTATGTAATAAATGGAGATGTGAGTGACATCGTTCCAAAACTGGTTAAATTATATAAAAAGAATACAAAATAGACACTAGAATAAAACTTATGTTATTAGGCTGATTTACTCATCATCTGATCTCATAGGTATTTAGTCTATTTCCTAAAAAATAAAACAATGGCTAATTTTTTTACAGATAACCCCGACTTAAAATTCCATTTAACACATCCATTAATGGAAAAGATTGTGGCATTAAAAGAGCGTAATTTCGAAGATAAAGAGAAGTTTGATTACGCACCTATGGATTTTGAAGATGCCATGGATAGTTACGAAAAAGTATTGGAGATCGTTGGTGAAATATGTGGTGATATTGTAGGACCCAATGCAGAAAGTGTAGATCAGGAAGGTCCAAAGATCGTAGATAATGAGGTTATTTATGCGAAAGGAACTCAGGAAAATCTTGATGCATTGGTTAACGCTGGTTTAATGGGGATTACACTTCCTCGTAAATACGAAGGGTTAAATTTTCCTATTGTACCATATATTATGGCTGCAGATATAGTTTCAAGAGCTGATGCTGGATTTGTTAATATCTGGGGACTTCAGGACTGTGCTGAAACAATTAATGAATTTGCCAGTGAAGAGCAGAAACAGCATTACTTACCTCGTATTTCTAATGGAGAAACTGCTGCAATGGATTTGACAGAACCAGATGCCGGTTCTGATTTGCAAGCTGTTCAGTTAAAAGCTACATTTAATGATGAAGATGGTAAATGGTACTTAAATGGTGTTAAAAGGTTTATTACCAATGGAGATGGACATGTATCGTTAGTTTTAGCCCGATCGGAGGAAGGTACTTCTGATGGACGTGGCTTATCCATGTTTATTTACGACAGAAATAATAAAGCTGTAATTGTTCGTCGTATTGAAAATAAAATGGGAATTAAAGGATCGCCAACCTGTGAATTGGTATTTAAAAATGCACCTGCAGAATTAGTTGGTTCCAGAAAGATGGGATTAATTAAATATGTAATGGCATTAATGAATGGTGCTCGTTTGGGTATTGGAGCGCAATCAGTTGGTGTATCTGAGTCTGCATATCGTGAGGCGCTGGAATATGCTAAAGAACGTGAGCAGTTTGGTAAACCAATTATACAGTTCCCTGCAGTGTATGAAATGCTATCAACAATGAAAGCTAAATTGGATGCATCTCGTACTATGTTATATGAAACCTCAAGGATGGTGGATATTTATAAAACATATATGCACATTAGTGAGGAACGAAAATTAGAGCCAGAGGAACGTAAAGAAATGAAGAGATATCAGAAAATGGCAGATTTCTTTACGCCTTTGCTTAAAGGAATGAGTAGTGAATATAGTAATCAGTTAGCCTATGATTCATTACAAATTCATGGTGGTTCAGGTTTTATGAAGGATTATCCTATTGAACGAATTTATCGTGATGCTCGTATTACATCTATTTATGAAGGTACTACACAATTGCAAGTTGTGGCGGCAATACGAGGGGTAACTACAGGTGGATTTTTAGATAGAATTCGTGAGTATGAAGCCATGGAGTTACGTCCTGAGTTACATGGATACCGTCGTATTTTAATAGGTATGACAGAAGAGTATGTACATGCTGTTAAAACGGTAGTTGACGTAAAAGATACGGAATATGTAGATTTCCATGCTCGTCGTTTAGTAGAGATGGCTGGTCATATTGTTATGGGATATTTGTTACTGTTAGATACTCAAAGAGATGATTCATTTAAAACATCAACAGAAATCTATATAACAATGGGTAAGGCAGAGAATACAGCTCGTGCAGAATTTATTCATAATTTTTCACTAGATCAAATTGGTATTTATAAGCATGTTTAAAGAAGAAAACAATATGAACTAAGATAAGAAGGAAGTGACCTTAAAGGTCACTTCTTTACTTTTAAATCTTTTTCAATAGCTTCAATCATCATTCCTGCAATATTTTTACTTGAAACACCTTCAATACCTTCCAGGCCGGGCGAAGAGTTTACTTCCAGTAATAATGGTCCATTTTGACCTCGAATAATATCAACACCAGCTACTTTTAAATTCATTGTTTTTGCTGCTAAAATTGCTATTCGTCTCTCTTCCGGAGTAATTTTTATCAATTTAGCGGAACCACCCATATGAATATTCGCTCTGAATTCTCCAGGAGCTGCAATACGCATCATACTTTCAACAACTTTTCCATTAACAACAAAGCACCTGATATCTTTTCCATCAGCTTCCTTAACAAATTCCTGAACTAAGATATTAGCTCTTAAACTTTTAAATGCATTAATTAAACTTTCTGCAGCCTTTTTAGTTTCGGCTAATACAACACCTTTTCCTTGAGTACCTTCCAGTAATTTTACTATTAAAGGAGCTCCTCCTACCATTTTTATTAAATCGTCAGTATCAAGTGGTGAATTAGCAAAACCAGTAGTTGGAATAGGTAATCCATTATTAATTAATAGTTGCAACGCATAAAGTTTATCACGCGATTGTGTTATAGCTCTGGCTGTGTTTTGTGTATAAACACCCATTGCCTCAAAATGACGAGTTAATGCACAACCATAAAATGTTAAACTTGGTCGTATTCTTGGTATAATAGCATCATAATCATCTAGCATTCGTCCTCCTCTATAATGCATCTCCGGATTTTTGCCATCCAGTTTAATATAGCAGTCTTTAATATTAAGAAACTCCATGTGGTGCCCTCTTTCTTCACCAGCTTCAATAATTCTTCTGTTACTATACAAATCGGGATTACTTGCCAATAAACCAATTTTAAGTCCGGATGGTTTAATAATATTGGTTGTATAATATTGTCCTAAAGTATCAGATGATATATCACCTAAAAGTAAAGACGCTTCAGGGTCTACTAATATTCTACCAGACATAGCCTGTCTGCCTAAAAGCATGCGGTAACCCATAGAATCCCTATTGGTTAGCGTAACTTCAATTTCCCATGTAGATTGGGCAATAGATAAAAACGTTTTAATAACATAACGTACTTCAACAATTCCACTGGTACTTTTTACTTTTCTTTTATCTGCAACAGGTGATTCACAATGAATAGTTGTTTTTCCGTTGTTTTGCAATGGGTGAACATCATAACTAACCCATAAGTGACCATCCTTTTTAAAAGGAACAATGTTAACAGCATGTAAAGCAGATGTTTTTGCACCAGAATCAACTCGAGCTTTAACAGCCTTAATGTTTAATTCCGGTAGTGCACACCATTCTTGGCTGCCTACAATAATTTTGTCATTATCCATTATAATTGTATCGGATTTTAATGTTTTAATGTAATTTATTTGGACAGCAATATACTATATATTGGAATAAGAATTTCAGGGTTTAAAATTTTTTTTCTAAATGTATATGTTATGTTTTAATTGTTCTATTGTGTTTATATATAGATATTTAACGGTAAATATTGAATGGATTATAAATGCAATTAAGATTTTTTTGCATCGACATAACGTTTGTTAATCTCATTCCAGTTAATCACATTCCAGAAAGCATTAATATAATCTCCTCTTTTATTTTGATATTTTAAATAGTAAGCATGTTCCCAAACATCAAAAGCAATTAAGGGAGAGCCTTGAATATCGCTATGGGGCATTAATGGATTATCTTGGTTTGGAGTATTACCAATTTGCAATTTTCCGTTTTTATTCAAAACCAACCATGCCCAACCACTTCCAAATTGAGTTTTTGCAGCCTTGAAAAAATCATCTTTAAAGCTTTGTAAAGAACCAAATGTATCTTTAATATCTTTTAGTAGTTTACTGTTGGGATTACCTCCACTTGGACTTAGATTTTTCCAAAATAAAGAATGATTATAATATCCTCCACCATTATTTTTAACAGCATCATTGTATTGATTAATATTGGCAAATATTTCTGAAATTGGAGTTTTATCTAGGTCGTAATCTTTAATTGCCTTTAAAAATTTATTAAAATAACCCTTATGATGTTTTGAATAATGTAGTTCCATTGTTTGTGCATCAATATATGGTTCCAATGCATTGTAGGCATATGGTAAATCTTCAAATTTATGAATGCATGTAGAATCTTGTGGTGCTGATTTTATATTTCCTAAAATAGTTGGAGTTGCAAGTGTTGTTGCTGAAGCTAAACCTGCCAGTCTTAAAAAATGTCTTCTTTCCATTTGAAATATGAATTATGGATTAGTACTAAAGATTTTCAAAATTTTTAATAAACTACTAAGTTTATATGCAAATGCATTTGCTCTAATTTATAAATAGTTTACTATTTGAAAACATACTGTCTGTCAAATTGTTCACTGGAATATTTTTGAACTTCTTGATAATTTAAGCATCTATTGTATCTTAGTAAACAATTACCTTATTCATATCGAAAGGTCAGTGTTTTAAACGATTATTCTAAATTTATGATGTTGAAAATGTTGGTTATTTCCTTGGTTAGTTTATTTCTGACTAATGGTTTTATGCATGGACAAAGTAAACCCAAGGGGGGAGACTATTATTACAAAGTTGGAACTTACGATAGGGCTTTAAGAGGATATAAAAGAGAGTTAAGGAAAAGTAATAATAGGGCAGAATTATATAAAAAAATTGTAGACTGCTATTTAAAATCTAATGTTGATAAAAAAGAGGCACTTAATTATTTAGATAAATTATTAGAACAGGAAAGAAATTCGGAAACGGTATTTAAACATGGACAAGTGTTGTTTTATACAATGAATTTTGATTTGGCAACGCAAGAATTTGAATGGGTTAAGTTGCATGAAGAAAGAGATAGTAAGTTATATGAAGAATCTACTCTATATTTAAATTGGATTTTAAATGCTAATGCATTTGTTAATAAGCCTATTGATATTGAATTTGTTAATTTAGGTAAGGACATTAATACAAGCAAGAGTGAATTGAATCCTTATGTAAGTATTAAAGATGATGTATTGTTGTTTTCTAGCAATAAAAGATATTCATCCGTTATTGGTATTCATTATTACAATGTATGTAAATCAGAAAGAGATCAAAATGAATGGCAAAATAGTAAAACGTTAGGACGAAATATAAATTCTCAGTTTGATGAAATAGTTGCAGGATGTTCACCCGAAGGAAATCCACTCTTTGTATTTCATAATCGAAATGGAAAAGAAAAAATAGGATATTCAGTTCTTAATGATCGTAATAAATATACTTATCTGGAAGATTATAACTATCCAATTGATCAAAAAGGAGGTGAGTTTGGTATATGGTTATCGCAATCTACTGATACATTAATATTTGTAAGTGATAATAGTGAAGGAAATACAGATATTTTTTATTCCTTAAAATTACCAGATGGTAATTATGGAGAACCCCGACCGATTCCAGGTGAAGTTAACACTCATTATGATGAAAATTTTCCCGTTTTAGTGGATAATGGCAAACGACTTTATTTTTCATCGAATAATGACTACTCTATGGGAGGTTATGATTTGTTTTATTCAGATTGGAATGATGAAACAAAAGGTTGGGGTAAGCCTGTTAATCTCGGGTATCCTTTAAACGATGTGTATGATAATTATACTATTTCTATGCCGCAGAATAAAAGATATGCATATGTGTCAGCAGTACGACCAGAAGGTTATGGAGAAAGAGATGTTTATAAAGTGCTTTTTAAGTCAGAAGCTCCTGATAATTTAATATTACGTTGTAATGCTGTATTTGTCACAGATACAGGTGTGGTTGTACCTAAAATTTCATTGCAAGCAGAATTAAAAGAACAAAAAGAAAATGAAGTAATAGGTCGTTATAAACTATCAAGTGATTCTGCAAAGTTTGTTTTAGCTATAGAACCAGGTAAATACATTCTCACTTTTTTAAATAATGGTAAAGAGATTTATAAAACAAATTTGGATATTCCTGAAATGACCTATTCAACAGAACCTGTAAATAAAGAATTTACTATTCCTGAAAAAGGAAAAAATGAATAATATATTTCATTTTACATGCTTTATAATAAAAAAAACATCTTTTCATTATATGTTGATTTATATTTTACTGTTATGTTTGTGAATTATTGTTAGTATAGATAAAATAACATAAGGATTAATGAAACTTAATTTAAAAAACCCAATAGTGTTTCTTGACCTGGAAACAACAGGAATTAATGTTGCAACCGATAGGATAGTTGAGTTGGCAGCAATTAAAATAAATCTCGATGGATCTGAAGAAACTCAGCGATATATTATCAATCCAGAGATGCATATTCCTAAAAAAACTTCAGAAATACATGGGATTTATGATGAAGATGTAAAAGATTCTCCAACATTTAAAGAAGTTGCTAAAAAGTTTGCCAAATTTATAGAGGGGTGTGATTTAGGAGGATATAATTCTAATAAATTTGATATTCCTCTTTTAGCTGAAGAATTTATGAGAGCTGATGTTGACATTGATATGAAAAAACGAAAGTTTATTGATGTTCAAACAATATTTCATAAAAAAGAAAAAAGAACTCTGGAAGCAGCTTATAAATTTTATTGTGATAAAGATCTTGTTGATGCACATAGTGCTGAAGCAGATACTAGAGCAACTTATGAAGTTTTACTTGCTCAATTAGATCGCTATCCTGATTTGAAAAATGATATTGATTTTCTATCTGAATTTTCAGCACATACTAAACATGCTGATTTTGCAGGTAGACTTGTGTTTGATTCTGATGGCGATGAGTGTATTAACTTTGGTAAGCATAAAGGTCGTAAAGTAAAAGACGTTTTAGTTTCAGATCCAGGTTATTATGGTTGGATTATGCAAGGCGATTTTCCATTATATACAAAACGAATTTTTACAACAATAAAGTTGAGGGGATTTAATAAAAAATAGTTGTAAAATTATTTATAGTACAGATTACATATGAAAATTATTTGTATTGGTAGAAATTATGCAAAGCATGCTAAAGAGTTAGAAAATGAAGTTCCTGCTGAGCCAGTCATATTTCTAAAGCCTGATACTGCATTATTACGAAATAATCAACCTTTTTTTATTCCTGAATTTGCAGAAGATTTTCATTATGAAACAGAACTAGTCATTAAAATTGATCGTTTAGGAAAAAATATAGGTAAGCAATTTGCCCATAGGTACTATAATGAAATAGGAATGGGGATTGATTTTACAGCAAGAGATTTGCAGAAAAAATTAAAAGAAAAAGGATTGCCTTGGGAAAGAGCAAAGGCTTTTGATAGTTCTGCTGCTATATCTAAAAAGTTTGTTCCAAGAACTAAGTTTAAAGACATACAGAATGTGAATTTTAAATTATTAGTTAATGGAGATGAGCGTCAAATTGGTTACACAGGTGATATGTTATTTAAAGTGGATGAGATTATCGCTTATATATCAAAGTTCTTTACTTTAAAGATAGGAGATCTTATTTATACAGGTACACCTGCAGGTGTTGGATCTGTTCATATTGGAGATCATTTTGAAGTTTTTCTGGAAAACGAAAAAATGATGGATTTTTTAATTAAATAATCATATAGCTGTAGTTTATAATAAAGTGGTTAAATGTCAGTATTATTTTCCAGTATTAATTATTTTATTAGAAGCATAAAGCATGAAGCCAGAAGTAAATTAATTGTTAATGAGAATAATTTTCCTCGAACTTCTAACTTCCATCTTCTGACTCCCAACCCCTAAAGGAAACAGTGGGACTAAGAAAATATTGTGATTAACAACGCTAGTTTAAACTAGAGCCAATCATATTTATAACCTTCTGATTATAACTTAATTTTGTATATAATTAGAAGGTTTTTTGTGTTTTATTCTATCGCTATCCATATAATAACCTGAGTTCGATTAAAATTTTTGAATTCAGATTGGCATAAAATGCTGATATACAAGGCAAATATTGCAGGGCCTAGCGAGCTAGCTCAAAATATTTAACGCAGTAGATTAGTTTTTTATGACAAAGCATATAAGTTTCACTTATAAACAGCGATTTTCTTCCTGAAAATTGTTCAAAATAGCCCGCTATTCTTTCATAATTTACAGTTGAGACTCACTATCTATAAGCGATCTGAATCCAAAATTTTATGTCGAACTCAGGTTAATAGTAAGTATGGATTTAACAATTCATCTAATAGAAGTGAAGAATTACTTTTCTTATTCTGGAGGGAATTATAGAGCACAATAAAGGCCTTGTTTCCGTTAAAACAAAGCCTGGTTTAATTTCGTTTCAAAAAAGAAGCAAGGTTTAGTGATTGCTAAAAATCATCCTCGTCATCATAATAATTATCCTCAAAATCCGTGTTTCTGAAAGAGTCATCATCTAATTCAAAATCCATACCTTCATCAATTTCATCATAAATGGAAAGTCTTTTAGATTTTCCGGATTTTGTTTTAACAGGTTTAAGCCCATTCCTGTTATTAACTTCATCATAAGCAGAACGCTTGTTCTTCTTATGCTGGTCATGTTTCGATTTCATAATTACTAAGCACTAAAATTTTACTAAACACCACATTATTTTCTTTGTAGGCCGGTGTTGAGCCAAGGTTAATATACTTATATTTAACTATATTTCAACTCTTTGAAAAATTCTAATAATAATAAATAGTAATTTTTTTGATTGAATTTTAATCAATCATTTTGATGGTATAATTTTAAGTAAAAAAAATATTTTTTCAAGATAAATATTTAAAAAAAGCATAAAAAAATATTAATAGTTTTCTCTTTGCTTTTTTAATACAAATCATCTTCGTCAAAGTAATAGTCATCATCTAAACCATGAAAACCATCACCTAAAACTTCACCAAAGTCATCAGCTAATTCCTCCTGAATTTTAAAATTTTTATTTCTGTTAGCTGTACTTGGTTTTGGGGCACTTTTTCCTTCTAAATTTTCGTACGAAGAAATATTCTTATTTGAATTTTTTAAGTTCTTCTCTTTCATAACAACGTCCTCCTTAATCTTTAATAACAAAAAATAAAACTGTTTTATATGATTCAAACACTATTTATTTGTACTTCAATATTGATGAAAAAGTTTACTTTTTTATATGATAATTATCAAATTTTAACAATGTTTTTCATTTTACCAAATTATGCTTTAATAACATAAAGTTGACCCGAGGCATAATGAGTAACAATAATTTTTTCACCTTTATCAATCATTCCTATTTCAGCAACAGCATCGTATAACTCCTCATTAATGATGACCTTGCCAGATGGTCTGAGAGTAGTTTGTGCAGTACCTTCAATCCCTACCAAATTTTTCGGTTCTGCATCCACACTAATATACCCTTCTTCAATTTTTTGTGATGTTTGTAATGCAACTTTGGCTAATGGTCCGGTTGAAAATAGCTTTTCACTTAAAGTAATTGCTATGATAAACGATAAAAATGTACCCGCAGAAACAATAATTAAAGCCATTAGCATTTCTTTTCCAGGAACATTTGAAAAGTCGAAAATAACATTATCAACCAAGCTTAGTGTTAAGCCTGTAAATACCAATATAATACCTGAAATACCTGTTATTCCAAAGCCCGGAACAACAAAAATTTCAAGAACAATCAAAACAATACCAATAAGGAATATGATAATTTCCCAGTTAGCGGCTAAACCATCAATATAGAGTGGTGCAAAATATAATATTGCTGCAACAGCTGAAGCAAGTAAAGGGAAACCAATACCTGGAGATTGTAACTCAAAATATAGGCCTCCAATAATTACAAGGATCAATATTCCATGGAAAACCGGATTGGTTAAGAATCCTTTTAATCCACTGTAGAAAGAAGGTTTATATTCAACTAGCTGGTATTCTTTATAACCTAGTTTATCTATAACTTCTTTGATACTTTCAGCCTGACCTTCGCAGTAGCCATTTTTTATTGCTTCAAGTGTTGTAAATGTTAAAATTTTTCCAGTATCGATTACACCTTCAATATATACTCTTTCATCAACCATAGCTTCTGCTATAATTGGATCTCTTTTCCAAATTAAAGTAGTATCAGTTCCGTGTATTATTGTGTCTTTACCATGTGCCTCAGCAGTAGCTCGTATAGTTGAACGCATGTAACTCTGGTATTTATCGGGCATTTTTTCTCCGGATTGGTTTACAACCGTAGCTGCACCAATATTTGCTCCGGGACGCATATATATACTGTCACAAGCAATGGATATTAAAGCACCTGCAGATGCCGCGTTGTTATCGATAAATACATGAACAGGAATTTTACTGTTCAAGATTTTAGTTCTAATTGAATCCGCAAAAACTACCTGACCTCCATAAGTATTTAGGTGAAGCAAAATTACCTTTGCATCTAAATTATTTGCTTCCTCAAAAGCATGTTGAGTATGAATCCATGATGTACTACCAATCTCTCTTTTTATATCAAACTTGTATATCAGAGTTGGGTTTTGTATACTATCATTTTGAGATAGTAGGTTGAAAAATATGAAGGATAGAAATAAGCTTAAAATAATATGTCTGTTCATCAGGTCAATCTTTAATCTTTGTTTGTATAAATTTAATTATTCGTAGTTAATAATCCCTTTGTTTTGATGAAATTATTCGTTTTGTTTCATAACTAAAGTTTCTGTTGTTGCAATTGTTGCTGCTACTAAGGCTATAATAGATACAAAACCAGAAATTAAAACGCCAACAAAAGGAATTAGTAGTACAAGTGAAAATATGGTTCCGTTTCCAATAGCGAGTCCTTTATTCATTTTAACAAAGGCAATACTTTCATTCATATTTAATTTTTTTCTTTCTAAGGAAAAATCTATGAATGAAAATCCATAGAAATATGAGGATATAATAAATAACGTCAGACTTGTAAATAAGCCAACAATTGGAACAAAACTTAGTAGTAAAAGAATTAGAGTCAGAAATAATTCGATTAAAAAGTTTCTTGTGGCCAATTTAATCCCTCGCCAAATATCTTTAATAAATTGATTGAATTCAAAAGGGTATTCATTACCAGTTAATATCGTTTCAACTTTTTCTGATATTATAGCATATACAGGAGACATTAATACAATAACAACATAACCACCGATATAAGCAAATATGATAATGAATAATAGTCGTAAAACAATATTCAGAAACAACAAAAGCATAGAAGAAAGAAATCCTGAACCCCAAAAATTCCATGAATCAATATTTAGCCAATCAGTAACATATACAAACCATTTTGTACTTAAAGAAACTGTAGAACTATAACCCACAGTAAATAATACGATATTTAATATCAGAGGAAACAGAAAGTACCATGTTAGTTTATATTTTTTTATGAATTGATATGCTTTAGAGTAACTTTGAATACCAAGTTTAAGTCCTTTTGTAAACGTCATAAGTATATTTTTATTTATTACAATAATATTAAAAATATATAGAAGTTTGATGTTGTATAAGCAATCCTGTATACTTCAGAATCAAAACAGTTGAATGAGAATTTACTATCTAACAAAAAAGTATTAATTTTGCAGTTTTAAAAAACATAAATTTAATGATGGACATTCAGTTATTAACCGCCATTTCTCCGGTTGACGGAAGATATAGAAGTAAAGTAGATGGATTAGCACTTTATTTCTCAGAATATGCTTTAATCCGTTATCGGGTTCTTGTTGAAATTGAATATTTTATTACGCTTTGTGAGCATCCGCTACCTCAATTAGCTGATTTTGATAAATCATTGTATGGTGATTTAAGAAATATCTATAAAGAATTTCAATTGGAAGATGCTGAGAGAATTAAAGAAATAGAAGGCGTAACTAACCATGATGTTAAAGCTGTTGAGTATTTTATTAAGGAAAAATTTGATGCTTTAAAACTTGAAAAGTTTAAAGAGTTTATTCATTTTGGATTAACATCTCAGGATATTAATAATACCGCAGTACCTTATTCATTAAGAGATGCAGTAAATGAAATATATTATCCTCTTCTTGAGGAATTAATTAGTCAATTAAACGACTTAGCTACAGAGTGGAAAGAAATTTCTATGTTAGCAAAAACACATGGTCAACCAGCATCACCAACCAGGTTAGGTAAAGAAATGATGGTTTTTGTTGATCGTTTAAAAACTCAACTTTCTTTATTAAAAGGAATTCCTTGTTCAGCTAAGTTTGGAGGAGCAACTGGTAATTTTAATGCACATAAAGTGGCCTATCCTGAAATTAACTGGGTAGATTTTGGAAATCACTTTGTTAATGATGTGCTTAAACTGGATAGGGAACAATATACTACACAGATATCAAACTATGACAATTTAGGTGCAATCTTTGACAACATAAAACGCATCAATACCATTATGCTTGATTTATCCAGAGATTTCTGGACTTATGTTATGATGGAATATTTCAAGCAAAAAATTAAAAAGGGTGAAGTTGGTTCAAGTGCAATGCCTCATAAAGTGAATCCTATTGATTTTGAAAATGCTGAAGGAAACTTAGGTATTGCAAATTCAATATTAGAGCACTTATCAGCCAAATTACCAGTATCAAGATTACAAAGAGATTTAACAGATTCTACTGTATTAAGAAATATTGGTGTACCTATTGCGCATACAGTAATTGCAATTAAATCATTACAAAAAGGATTAGGAAAACTTTTATTAAATAAAGAAGCCATTAATCGTGATTTAGAAGCAAACTGGGCGGTAGTAGCTGAAGCTATTCAAACTATTTTACGAAGAGAAGCATATCCAAATCCATATGAAGCATTAAAAGCCTTAACTCGCACCAATGAAGGTATTAATGCCAAAACTATAGCAGAGTTTATTAATGGTTTAGATGTGACAGAGGAAATAAAAGAAGAACTTCGTTCTATTTCTCCTCAGTCTTATACAGGAATGTAACCATTTCAGCATGAAAATTTTTGAAGTCAGCTCGCATAAAATTACATTTGCAGCTGACTTTTTTTATGTTTGTATAAGTCATCTTCTGATTGTTAATAATCAGATATTTAATTACTATTTATAATAATGAGAGATTTTTTTAAGATTCTTAAACGCTTTATCCCACCATATAAGCGTCAGTTAATATTGAGTGTATTATTCAATTTACTTTCTGCCTTGTTTTCAGTTGTAGCAATGCTATTTATGATTCCAATGCTCAATGTTTTATTTCAAAAGACTCATGAAATAATGAATCTTGTCCCATGGGAATTGACAAAAGATGCATTAGAGAACAACCTGTATTATTATATTACTCAAATAAAATTAGAATATGGGGTGTTAGCCATAATGCCTTTTATTGGTGTGCTGATATTGTTTACAACATTTTTAAAAGTAGGCTTTACATACTTGGCAGCACATCAAACTGTTGATATACGTAACAATGTAGTAAAAGACATTAGATTGCAATTGTTTGATAAGTTAATGTCGTTACCCTTGGGTTTTTATTCAGAAGAGAAAAAAGGCGATGTGCTTTCTCGTGCAACCGGTGATGTTACTGAGGTAGAAAATTCAATAATGTCCTCGATTAACATGTTGCTTAAAAATCCTGTAATTATATTAGTGTCTGTAGGTGCAATGGTTATTATGAGTTATAAGCTTACCATTTTTGTTTTTGTAATGTTACCAATAGCAGGATGGATTATTGGAAAAACAGGTAAATCTCTTAAACGAAAATCTAAAGTTTCTCAATCTTTGATGGGAAGTATTTTAGGAATTTTAGATGAATCTATCGGTGGATTAAGAATAATAAAGGCATTTAATGCAGAAAAAAGTGTAACCAATAGATTTGAGGCAGAAACGGAAAACTATCGTTTGATTATGAATAAAGTTCGAAGGAGATATCAATTAGCTCATCCTATGAGTGAATTTCTTGGAACAGTAGTAATTGTTGTATTAGTATGGTACGGGGCTTATGTAGTTACCGATGATAGTGCCTCATTTGGAGGAGCAACATTTATGGCTTATATCGGTATTTTTTATCAGATTATAAACCCGGCAAAACAATTTTCTACCGGCTTTTTTAATATACAAAAGGGGTTAGCTGCTATGGAACGTATTGATAAAATTTTGTTAGCAGATAATAAAATTTTGGAACAGGATGGTACTCAATCAAAGAATAAATTTGAGAACAAGATTCAGTATAATAATGTTTCTTTTGGTTACAATGAAAAGAAAGTCTTAAGGAATGTTTCTTTGACTATAGAAAAAGGTAAGATGGTAGCTCTTGTTGGGCAGTCCGGATCAGGAAAAACAACTTTTGTTGATTTATTACCTCGATTTCATGATGTTCAGGAGGGAAATATTACTATAGATGGAATAAATATTAGAGATATAATAGTTCACGATTTAAGAGGATTAATGGGGAATGTAAATCAAGAGGCCATTTTATTTAATGATACCTTTTTTAATAATATAGCCTTTGGTGTTGAGAATGCAACTCAGGAATCTGTAGAAAAAGCAGCACAGGTTGCTAATGCCCATGAGTTTATAATGGAAGCAGAAAATGGTTATCAGACCTTGGTTGGAGATAGAGGAGGAAAGCTTTCAGGTGGACAGCGTCAAAGGATTAGTATTGCCAGGGCAATACTTAAAAATCCTGATATTCTGATTTTGGATGAAGCAACATCTGCGTTAGATACAGAATCTGAAAAACTGGTTCAAGAGGCTTTAGAGAACTTGATGAGTTCCAGAACTTCTATTGTTATTGCTCACAGACTGTCTACTGTTAGAAATGCAGATTTGATATGTGTATTTAAAGAGGGTGAAATTGTTGAGAAAGGAACGCATGATGAATTAGTAGCAATGGGAGGGACGTATAGTAAATTGCATGAACTGCAAGTTCGATAATAAAATACTACAATATAAAATTTATAAAGGAGGTTGTTACTTATTCTAAAGTCAACCTCCTTTTTGTATTTTTCAATTTGGATTTATAGTCTTTCTTGCAGTCGTTGCTTTTCAACTATAATCCAAGTAGTTTCTAGAAGTAGCATAACTTGCTTGGCGTGAAAATCGTGATAATTATGCAAGGTGTTTGCTACCCATAATACAGCGACTACATTGCCGTTTGCCATTATTGGAATTGTTAGTGATTTTAATTGTTCTTGATTTTCTATTTTCTTTTTTAAAAAATCGTACTTACTCGTATTGTCATTTATAATTACTGCTTTTTTACTTGTAGCAGCTTGATTTAGGCAATTGATATTTGATATGTGAGTAGTAAGCTCATAGTCCTTTGTCCAATTATTTAAAAAGAAAATACTCTTTTTATCGTCATAGTGATATATAGCCCCATATTTACTATTTGTATATGAAATTACTTTTGTTAAAGTGTGATCTAATAAATCAGGTATTGAATTTGCTTTGTAGGTTACAATTTCTTCTAATCCTTCAAAACGTTTATTGATCTGTGTGATTTGCCACTCATAATTTTTACGCTGGGTAATATCCATTTTCAGACCATAAATTTTGGATACTTCATTTTTAGAGTTAAACTCGATGTCTACTTTTTGATAGATCCATTTTATATTACCGTCAACAATAATTCTAAAATCTAAATTGTAAATTTCACCATTTAAGCAATTTTGCCATTTATCTAAAAATATTATTCGATCTTCAGGGTGTATTACCTCCAAGATATGATTCAGGTTTATTATTTTTTTCTTATTAATTCCAAAAATTTGGTAACATTGATCTGACCATGTAAATATTTCCTTTTTTATATCATAACTCCAGGAACCAATATGACCAATTTCCTGAGCTTTATCTAAATAATAAGTTTGTTGTTTTAGCTCGGAAATGTCTTTACCAATGGCTAATATGTGTTCGGTATTGTTCAGTTTTATTAAGGAAGCAGAGATCAATGCCGTAATTATTGTATTTTCTTTTGTTTTAAGTTGTGTTTCATAGTTTTTTATCTTGCCTTCAGTATTTAATATATTGTATAAATATTTCCTTTTTTCAGGATGATGCCAGATGCCTAGTTCGAATGATCTTTTTCCAATTATATCACTTTCTGTGTAGCCAAGCATTTCAGTGAAGTAATTATTGATATTTATAAATCTACCATCATGAGAAATTATAGAAATGGCATCTGGACTCGTAAAATATGTTTGTTTAAATTTTTGCTCACTTTCTTCAATCAGTTGATTTGATCTGGTATTGTTTAAACTCAAAGCTGCCAGTTCGGTAAATGCTGATAGAATATTTACATCATCTATATTAAAATCAGTAGGTTTATTTGAAAGGGCTAATACTCCAACTGCTTTGTTTTTTATAATTATTGGCGCGATGAGTTTGTTCTTTACAAATATATGATTTGATGGCAGTGTGTTATTATTGTAATTATTGTTTATATAAATTTCTTTCTTTTCATATATGTTGTTTAGTAATTCATTTTTAGCTTTTGAAATAGGTTCTGTTAGATATTCGTCTTTCCCATTTATGCTTTTGAAAAGGATTTGTGTAACACCATTTTCTCTTATACCAACAAATCCCGAGGTAGCTCCTGTTAGTGATTGACAGTATTTGAATATGTTATCAATAGTTTTATTAAAGTCATTAACTGATAATATTTGTTTAGCTCCACTGAGTAGCTTGTTAATTTCATTATTTCGTTTCTTCAGTTGAAATTTTTGTTCTTTCAATGAGGTTACATCTTCCATGCAAACTAAAATCTTGTCATCATCTTGATCTGTAAGAATGGCTGTTGAAACATGAAAATTGAGCGTTTTTACACTATTGTTTTCATCTAGAACATGAACATCAAAGTCTGTTTTATTTGTATTTTCTTTAGTGATTATTGTTTTGCTAACCGTTTTGTTTAGAATACAGGATTTGCATTGAGATGAATTTCCACAACCTTTCTTATTCACAGAAGCATGGATACATGATAAAAAGTCACCGCCTCTTAGGCCTAAAACTTTTGACATATCTTTTTTCATTAACTCTAAACCTGTTTTATTAATGTCAATAATTTCAGAATTTTTGTTTAAGATGATCATAACAACAGGTGCGCTGTTAAATATTTTTTTTGAGATACTTTCCTTAACTCTTATTTTCTCATATGCTTCTTTAATTTTTATAGAAGATTCGGTTTCTTCTGTTACGTCCATGAAAACTGCAGCAAAATAGTTTTGTTTTGGAGAAAAAACAGTGACTTCATAGTGCTTTCTAATTTCAGAAGAATACGCTCTGAACTTCATAGGAATTCCTGTTTTTGCTACTTCACCAAACCTTTTTATCCAAGTTTCTTCTGTTTGTGGAAATAGTTGTTTGGTTGATTTGTTAATTAATTCATTATAACTGTATTTTACGCTAGATAAGAATTTTGGATTAACATCAATAAAAATATAATCAATAGGTTTATCATCTTCATCTAAAACAATCTTGTGTAATGCATAAGCCTCATTTAAATTGTTGAATAGCATTCTATATTTCTCTTCACTTTTTGCAATTCTTTCGTTCTTTTCATATAGTTCTTCATTATTAGCTCGCAGTTCTTCTTCTGTTGTTAACAGGTCGTTGTTTTTTTGATGCAATTGGTCATTAAGTATTTTAAATCTTAGACCCAACCTGTAATGCTCCATTACTTTCGTTTGAAGTTTCTTCTGAGCTATTTTTCTTTTGCTATTGATTTTATAGAGGTAAATAATGAGTATGGATTGTATTAAAAGAAATATCGTAAAGATGAAGATTGCTTTTTTATTTATTTGATAAAAAGTTATCGGTTTATCTATTATTGTAGAATCTATGGGTAATAAAGAAATATCAATGTTGTATTTTTTTAGTTCGTTATAATTGAATAAATATTGATTAGAGTCATTGTTTACAACAGGTATATTGCAAGCAGACTCTCCTTTTAGTATACGGTTTACAATCAGACCAGCTTGTTGCCCTTGTTGGAAGTGGGAAATCATTTTTCCACCTAATATACCTTTTTCTAAACCATGTTTATAGATGTGGAATAAAGGTGACTTTAAATTAGCTTTTATCAAAAGTAAGCTCTCATAAAAGTCTTTTGTATTGCCGTTTTTATCTTTATAGGCAGATAATAATAGAACAGGTTCTGTTTGCGGAATGAGGTTTAGTGAATCTTTCAGTTCAGCAAAACTCAAATTTTTTAAATGAATTTGTTTAAACGAAGTTTTAGGATATTGATTGGTAAAACTATTGAACTTTTTTAAGTCATGAAGTCCTGTTATTGTATTGTCAACAATATAATATAAGGTATGTGACTTTGGATATATATTATGTATTAACTCAATATTATCCTTAATAGATACAGATTCAATGATTCCTGTAATGTTTTTATTCTTATTCTGAGTTATAACAGGAGAGGTGTTGTTTATTCCAGAAAAAACAATAGGAATGTTTTTACATAATTCGTTTTGATATTCAGTGATAAACTGCAGCGCCATATCATCATTTACAATAATTGCATCAAATGGGGAGCTGGCATTTAATTTAAATTTTATATAGTTATAGAAGTTTACTTTGTTTTCCTCTGTTGGAAAATTTTTCCAATCCATAAACTCAATTACAAGTTTTAAATCTAAGGTGTCGAAAACAGAATTTAAACCATTTAAATAATCTTTAGTTGTTGGAAAACTATAGTTATATGTATTTATTAATAATACATGATTATGATTTTTTGCCCATGTAGATATTTGCAATGTCAGAAGTAGAGCTAAAGTTATTGAGACTCTTTTTGTTAGCTGGATGTTGTTTGATTGGATCATATTTGTCAGAAAGGTTTTTATTGCGATTAATTTCTAAAACTATAATTTATTTTGAACATAAAATATAAATTTTTCAAACTCTTTAATTTGAATGGGAAGTTGCTCGAAATCAAATGACTTAATGTTAGAATCCAACAACTGACTATATTTTTTAAGGTTATTCCAATTGATATGTTCCAATAACTTATTTATATCTTATAAAAATATATGTAAGTTGGATAATGAAATCATTTCAGATAGTTGTTCCCATAAAGGAATAAGATTAAGTGCTGTGATAATAATTTTCCTCATTTAAGTTTAAGATTAAGAGATTTTTTAAATACAATTTCTTAAAGATAAAACTTTAATTAACCGAAGATTGTATTATTTTATTTTTTGCTCTATCAATCCTTATATCTTAATTCAAATATTTTGTTATCACTGATCTTTTATGCAGTGTTTATACTAACACAATTTTTTTCGTTTTTATATTAATCAACCCTTGCACTACATTCAACGTACTATACCCCAACTATGAACTAACTATATAGTGTGGTGCATAATGATACGGGTATTTAAGGGATTATCTGCGAACTTTCTAGGGACTTTCTTCGGTTTTTCTTCGGTTATAATCGAATATAATTTTAATATATTCCAATTATTTTATAATTTAATAGTATTGAATCTCAGAAGCTATTACCTACCTGTTATTTACCTGGTACATAGTAAGTATTCAATTCATTAGTTTTTAATTTAATCTAACGTTATTATGGGAAGAGCTAGAAATGGAGCAAACGGATCAGTTTCAGGAAAAGTAGGTAGTGTAGTCTATTATTCTATGTATGGCAAGGATTATGTAAGGTCTTTGCCGGATATTAGAAAAGATAAACCTACACCAGCTAAACTACGACAAAGGCAGCGCTTAAGTTTAGTCACTGCTTTTTTACAGCCATTTAAAGATTTAGTCAGAATTACTTTTGCACATAATACTGTGGGGCGATCACCTTATCATACAGCCCAATCCTTAAATATGAAAAATGCCATTTCAGGAGATGAATATCCTAATCAGGAAATTGATTTTTCTAAGGTAATTTTAAGTGCAGGTAATCTTGAATTGCCAAAAAAAATTTCGGTAAAAAGAAAAGACAATGGTTTGTTTTTTGAGTGGAGTGATTACGATAAAGGAAACTTAGATACTTTGGTTGTCATTTTTTTTGATAAATATACCAACTATGCGGAATATCAATTTACAGGGGTTGCAAAATATAAGAATAGTTTCTTATGGGATGTTGATTTAGATGATAAAGAAGTTGCTGTATGGATTGCTTTTAGAAAACTTGAAGAAACGGATATGAGTGCAAGTATGTACCTGGGTAATGTTTAATTATATAAGTAACTGATTCTACCTTAGAGATTACAATACTGTATGTTGAATTGTTGACTGGTTGGAGGATAGAGTATAATAAGAGGAAATCTAGGAGTGTTTAATAATATGGTTTACTCATGGATTTGTGCGCCTCCTGTTTGCTTTTTTATCAGATAATAATTTTTTGTTTTGTAGCCTTTTAAGTTTTGACGCCTTGGTCGGTTTCGTGGATATTCGTTTTTTTTCAGGAGTTAGTGTTCTGTTAATTAAGTCATGCAGAGAGGATAGGGCCATTTCCTTATTTTTAAGTTGAGATCTCGTTTTCTCACAATTAATAATAATGAAACCATCCTTGTTTATTCTTGATTTTAACTTATTGAAAATAATGATTTTTTGAGGTCTAGATAATAATTCAGATTCATTTACATTGAAGAGAATACTTACTTTTGTATTGACTTTATTAACGTTTTGGCCTCCAGGTCCAGAACTTCTTGCTGTTTTATATTTTACTTCGTTACTTAGGTCAATCATCTATTAAAATCTAAATACGGAGTTCATTTCGTGTTCTTTCATTCTAATGTTAGTTCTATACATCATATAAGTTAAAAATGGAAAGAATAATAAAAGTAACCAGCTTACTTGCGACATCAATATAAAATCATATACTCCATGAAAGAAAAAAGGAATGATAAAGGCCAAAATAAAATAATATGATTTTTTGATATTACTAAACTTAGCTAAACCTAAATAGTCCCATCATTATGGCAAACATTGCGTGTGCAGGAACAGCTGTAAATGCCCGTGAAATACCAGTGCTAAAACCATTAGAAAATACGTACATAATATTTTCAACCTGTGCAAAACCCAGGGAAACAAAAACTGCATATACAATTCCATCAAAGCGTTCGTTAAAATTGGGATTTTTCCAAATTAAAAAATAAACAGCAACAAGTTTAAATAATTCTTCACACAAGGCAGCTACAAGAAATGCATTACCAAAGGCTGTACTGATTTTAGTTTTGAATATGTGAGGAAGTAAAGAGCTAATTATTTGTTCAAAAAACACTACTGGTAAAACAATTATCATACCTGCAATAAGTCCTTTAATAAGTAGGGGTAAGGGTTCTTTTTCATATTTATCTCTATAATAAATATAGGCAAGAATAATGATAACAGGAGCAATTGAAATAATAAGAAGATCCATGAGTTAGAGTTTTTGCAGTGAAGATAATAAAAAAGCTGAAATGCCTTTGTTTTTATACTTGTCCCATAATTTTTAGAAGGTATATGTATGTGCAATTATTAAATAAAACATATTGTTATAAGGTTAAATATTTTTAACTCGTGTATAGGATAAATTATCTCTATTTTTATAAGTTAGATGAAGGTTTGATATCAAAACATTTAAAAGAATTACTGATGTTTCCCATGTTATTTAAGCTGCATTTGAAAGCTGCATTTCTATTAGCCTGAAGATTTTATTGTCCTCAGGCTTATTTTTTATCAGATTGGTAATTAGTTCATTAAAATCACTATCGATAATCTCAGCAATCATATGTAATAGTTCCAGAATAAATCCCCATATTCTCATGGATATAGTAAGTTCTGTAGTATTATCGCATACCTTTTCAAATAAACCGCCCATTGTTTCATATGCATCGAACCTCTTTGCCAAACTAAATACATTGTATTCAATCATAGCTAGTGATACATCAGCTATTTGCGCATCAAAGTCTTGGGATTGTGATTTGCCCAAGGAAAAGTATTGTTTTGATTCTTTAAAGAAAACTTCTATGCTCCACCTGATACTATATATTTCATAAGCACTCAGTATGCCCAGCTTAGTATTGGTAGTCGCCAACAGGTGCCACTTGCCATGCTTACTTGTTTTGCAGAAAAATAGCTTTAGTGGTATTGATTTGTACTCAACAATAACCTCGGCACAAAATAGGTTTAATGCTTTTTCTTTCTTTACCTTTTTTCTGCGCTTTACTAATTGGGTAAGCTCTTTAGCTGTATACAATTCGCCATTGAAGCTATATTTTGCTTTTGCCATTTTTACCATACCAACTATATGTATTCCTTTATTTAATGACAAAACGGCTTTCAATATGGATTCACAGAAAAACCAACTATCCATAAGTACATAGTGTACTTCAAACTTTTGTTTGACAGCTCTTTTAATCATAGATATAGCTGTAGATATTTTATCATCAATCAATTCTTGTTCGCGCAAATAACCGCATGAATCTTTTTCTCTTTTTTTTGAATATTGAGCTTTTCTTTGTTTAGCCATCAGTCCAAATGGAGTTTTCTCGTTTTTGCCTTTTTCTTTGTGTAGGCTAAAATCTAATGAGAAGAAACTTTTGCCGTCCCAATAGCCAAGAAATAATGCTTTATATCCCCAGAACCTACAATTTTTCACATGTGACCATATCTTACCAATATGCTCTGTTTTATAGGTTGATTTTTCAAAATCAGTATCGTCTATTATTAAACATTTGTTAAACTCCTTATTTGTTGCGCTTGTGCTTGTGGTCCGCTTTAGCAATTTGATATTACATTTGGTTAAGAGGCTTCTCCAATTGATATTGCTATCATTTTTTAGCCTATAAAAAGTATTCTTACTAGCTTCTATGCTGCGTGATAAAGGATGTTTGGTGTACCGGTATACGTTCGAGAGTGAGTATAGTGGAAACAACAACAAAGCCAGCAATAAATCACCTTTTTGGAAAGTACATTGAGGCATATTATCAACTCCCAGATTCAACCTATTCAGATGCAATGACTGATATAATTCCATTATTCTATTAATTCCTTTTTCACTTGAGGTGAAAAAGCTGTTTGTCTCCGAAAAAACTTTTGTACTTTTACTCATGAAGCATGGTTTTTTATTGATATCGCACCACTAAAATACTGAATATTAGTGGATTAATAAAATTAATCATGCTTCTTTTTGTTTGATTTACAATGTTTTAACATACTTGGGAAACATCAGAAGAATTAGATTAAAATATTTAACATGATTAAGGAAGTTGCACAACTTATTAAAAACTCTAAATATTGTATAGCATTTTCGGGTGCCGGTATAAGTGTTGAGTCTGGAATTCCTCCATTTAGAGGGGAGTCTGGAATTTGGAACAGGTATGATCCACATTTATTGGATTTAAGCTACTTTTATAGTCAACCTGCCAAATCGTGGGAAGCCATAAGAGAGATATTTTATGATTTTTTTACCGAAGCAAAACCTAATGATGCTCATTTAGTGCTTGCTGAATTGGAAAAGAGTGGAGTTGTTAAAGCTGTTATTACTCAGAATATTGATAATTTACACTACGTAGCAGGTAGTAAAAGAGTCTTTGAGTTTCATGGTAATTCTCAAAAATTAAAATGTTTGGATTGCTATACTTATTATGATGCAAAAAATGTAGACCTTAAAGTAATTCCACCCAAATGCGAAAAATGTGGAGGATTATTAAAGCCGGATTTTATTTTCTTTGGCGAAGGTATTCCTTCTGATGCATATCAGAATAGTTTTAATGCTGCTCAGAAAGCAGATGTTGTAATTATTTTGGGATCAACAGGAGAGGTTATGCCTGCATGTCAGGTTCCTGTTATAGCAAAGCAAAATGGAGCTACTATTATTGAAATTAATCCGGATGATTCAAATTTTACAAATCAGATTACAGATTTTCATATTAAAATGAAAGCAGGCGAAGCAATGAAAGCGATCATGCAAGCCATGTATAATTGATATTTAAATTTGTGCAAAAGATAATGTGGTTTTATAACTTAAGGTAATAGGTTCCTATAAATAAATTACTATGGATGATTGATAGCAATAACTTTAACTTAAGATTTTGGATTTATATCTTGATAATTAATGATTTTGGATTTTATTAAGATTTGATTATTAGTATTTTATGATAAAACTCAATATTTCCATATAAATTGTTACATTTGCGCGTTAAATATTTTAGATTTTAAGTTCTAATATAAATAATAATAAAAATGAAATTATTAGAAGGAAAAACAGCAATTATTACTGGTGCTGCAAGAGGTATTGGTAAAGAAATTGCTATTACTTATGCTAAAAATGGTTGTAATGTTGCTTTTACAGATTTAGCAATTAATGAAGCTGCTCAGGAAACCGAAAAAGAGTTGATAGCACTTGGCGTAAAAGCTAAAGGTTATGCTTCTGATGCTAGTAACTATGAAGATACTCAAAAAGTAGTTGGCCAAATAGTAGAAGATTTTGGTAGAGTTGATATATTAGTAAATAACGCAGGTATTACTAAAGATGGTGCTCTTAAAAGAATGACTGAGCAACAATGGGATTTAGTAATTAATGTAAACCTAAAATCAGTGTTTAACTTTACACAAGCTGTTCAACCAATTATGTGGAAACAAGCAGGTGGAAGTGTTATTAACATGAGTTCTGTAGTAGGAGTATCAGGTAATGCAAGCCAATGTAACTACTCAGCTTCTAAAGCTGGTATTATTGGTTTTACTAAGTCTGCTGCTAAAGAAATGGGTACAAGAGGAATTCGTCACAATGCAATTGCTCCTGGCTTTATTATTACAGAAATGACAGGTGTTTTACCAGAAAACGTGAAAAAAGAATGGGAAAGCAAAATTCCATTAAAACGTGGTGGTACTCCTGAGGATGTAGCTAATACATGTGTATATTTAGGTTCTGACTTATCTGCTTATGTAACTGGTCAGGTTATTCATGTATGTGGTGGAATGAATATGTAAAAAATAGTTTTATACTATGATATGATGAGGGCATCCTATGAGGATGCCCTTTTTTTGTTTGCATTCTATTTTGTAATATTGGTGTTGACTAAGATTAGTACAGAAATAGAATGGAAAGTTATTTCCATTTATAGCGATAATTACTTTTAATTTTGTAATAAGTTGAACTTTTAATAACAATACTTAAATAATTTGTTGAGTACTATGAAAAATTTTATTTATCAGGCAGGAACAAAAATATTATTCGGTAAAAATCAAGTGAATAACCTTGTTGATGAGGTGTTGGAATATTCCAATAGAGTTTTAATTACTTATGGAAAAAGTTCAGTAGAGAAGAGTGGACTTCTAGATAAAGTAACCTCTCTGTTTGAGGAAAAAGGTGTTTTTTATAAGAAGTTGAGTGGAGTACAACCAAATCCAAGAATTTCGAGTGTAAGAGATGGAATTAAGTTATGTAGAGAAAATAATTTGGGATTTATTTTAGCTCTTGGAGGTGGTAGTGTTATTGATGCTTCAAAAGCAATGGCTGCAGGTGTGGGTTACGAAGGAGATGCCTGGGATTTTTGTTTACGTAAAGCAGTAGTAGAAAACCCTTTACCCATTGGTTGTGCTTTAACATTATCGGCAACAGGGTCAGAAATGAATGGAAATGCTGTTATATCTAATGATGAAACACAAGAGAAATTGGCTTTGGGTAGTGATTTATTACGACCAAAAGTTTCAATGTTAGATCCTACTTATACTTTTACAGTGAATAAGTGGCAAACAGCTGCTGGTACAGTTGATATTATGAGTCATATTTTTGAACAATATTTTACACCAGATAAAGGAACCGATATTCAGGATAATATTGCAGAATCTATAATAAGAACCTGTATAAAATATGGACCAATTGCTTTAAATGAACCAGAAAACTATGAGGCAAGAGCCAACTTAATGTGGGCATCTAGTTTGGCTTTAAATGGGTTGACATCTACAGGTAAAATGATGGGAGATTGGGCTACACATGGTATAGAACATGAAGTTAGTGCAATATACGACTTAACTCATGGTGCAGGTTTGGCTATTTTGTTTCCACATTGGATGGAGTATGTACTTAATGAAAGTACTGCATATAAATTTGCCCGATTAGGAAGAAATGTGTTTGATATTGTAGAAGAAGATGAATTGAGTGCAGCCAAACAAACAATTGCAGCAATTAAAGCGTTTTTCACCTCTTTAGAAATGCCTTCTAAACTATCTGAAGTTGATATTCCGAATGAACATTTTAAGGTTATGGGAGATAAGGCTTGTAAGTTCGGTCCTATTGGATATTTTAAAAGACTTAATAACGAAGCGGTAACTCAAATATTAGAAATGGCAAAATAATCATTCGGCAAGATATTTGTTAAACAATTTTACATTATTGGGATCGTTGAAAGAGGGGATAGAATTATCATAACATTATAGGTTATAATGTTATTAAACAAATATAAGAATAGCAGCTAACATAGCAGCATTCTTATATTTGTAGTATTATATCAAAAAATGAATGATTAATTAAGCATATGAAAGCAAAATATCTGTTTGTTCTTCTATTTATTCCATTCTTGATTTCATGTTCAACCTATGAACAATTGAGTATTGATGTTTTAATGCCAGCTAAATATACTTTTCAGCCGGAGATAAAATCTATTGTTTTGGTTGATAATTCACTGGCATATCGAGATGAAAATATTCATAAAATAGCTGTTCCTTCTGGTGCATATTCTATTGATACAATTTGGAAAGATGATTTTCCTGATATTGTTTTAGACGGATTAAAATATGAACTGGAGCAGCGTAATTTCTTTGATACTGTTTATGTTCATGATATTTCTCTGCGCCGAAGTGGTATGTCAGATAGTACTTTTTTATCATGGAGTATGGTAAATGAGTTATGTAAAAAATATGGTGCTCAGGCTGTTGTGTCAATTGATGACTATTTATATAAGACGAATATTAAAGTTGAGAATTTATACGATGGTAACATGTATGGATATTTAGATGCTAACTCATCTGTTTTATATAGAGGGTATAATAATTTAAATCGTTCCTTAATTTTTAGTAAGGTAAGCAGTGATACTATTTCATGGAGTGTATATGGAAATGGTTTATCCTATGTTGCACAAAACCTGCCTAATTTGCGACAAGGTTTGGCTGACTTGGCTAACTATATGGGTGAGAAAGCCGCAAATGATATTGCCCCTTTCTGGGAAACAGAAAAGAGAATTTTTTATACAACGGGTAATTTCTATTTTATGCAAGCTGCTGAACATGTAAGAAACAGTAATTGGGGAGAGGCCATTAAATTATGGAAATATGTATTTGATAACTCTAAAAAACTTATAAAATCACGAGCTGCATATAATCTGGCTCTGGCATCAGAAGTTCAGGGAGACTATAAATCTGCAGCCTATTGGTTAATAGAAGGTTTGGGTATTGTTTCAGAATTATCAAGTGTACGGGCTAAAGCGGAAAGGAAACGATTATTACTCTATTATTTATATATGGACCAGAGATTAGATGTAATTGAAGAATTAAAGATTCAAGTTGGAGGTGGAGAATGAAGTATTTTGTAATTCTTCTTTATGTAATTATTTCGATTAGTGGATATGGTCAACTAAATATTTCTGATAAAGGAGCATTGGTTTCAATGACGATAAGTGATGTTGAATCAGAAAAAGAAATTGTTTCACAGAATGCTCAGTTAAGGCTAATTCCAGCTTCATTAACAAAGATTATTACTACAGCAACAGCTCTTGAATTATTAGGTCCGGATTATATCTTTAATACACAAATAGTGTGTACCGGTACTGTTACTGATGGACAATTAAATGGAGATATTGTTATAAATGGCGGAGGAGACCCTACTTTAGGGTCAAAATATTTTGATCAGACAAATCCTGAACTTCTTTTTGATAGGATTATAGACTGTCTTAAAAAAGAAGGAATCCATACCATTAAAGGAAGGGTGTTGGTTGAGTCTACTGACATTGGATATTCATCTCCCAGATTATGGGAAGATATAGGAAATTATTATGGCGCATATCCACGGGGTTTTAATTGGAGAGATAATACTGTAAAGGTTACTTTAGCTTCAAAAGAAGTTGGAAGTGTTTGTAAGGTTGTTTCTATTGTGCCTGAAATATATCCCTATCAATTAGATTGTAAAGTGCTATCTGCTTCTCATAATAAAGATAGTGCATATGTTTATGGTCTTCCGGATATGGGAAAATGGTGGATTGAAGGGTCAATTCCTGCAAACAGATCCTCATTTGTTATCAAAGCAGCAATGCCTGATACAAAACAAGTTTTTGCTAACGAATTATCTCATTATTTAATAAAGAATAATATTGAAATTCATAGAGCAAAATATACTGAAGATGAAATCAAACAAAGTAGAATCATTTGTATTTATCAATCACCTAAATTAGCTGAAATAATTAAGGTTGTTAACCATAAAAGTCATAACTTATTTGCTGATGTTCTTCTTTTATCATTGGCAAAGGAATTTAAGGATGAATATTCATGGGATATTGGAGTTCAAATTATCAAGGATTTTTGGAGTGATAAAATAGATTTTGATAAGCACTTTAGGTTAAGAGATGGAAGTGGATTAACACCCAAAAATCTTGTTACTACTGAAGGAATGGTAGAGTTGTTGATTTGGATGAAAAATAAGAGTAAATATTACGATGTTTTTAAATCGTCGCTTGCTATTGGTGGTCAATCCGGGACTTTAAAATCAGTGTTTAAAAATCCAAAGTTACGAGGTAGAGTTTTGGGTAAAAGTGGATCAATGGAAGGCGTTTTAGGTTACTGTGGTTACTACATTAACAACTCAGGTAATTATCAGGCTTTCTGTGTAATAGCGAATAATTATCTTGTACCAACCAAAGAGGTAAGAAATAGTATGGATGAATCCTTAACAAGCTATATTTTAGGATATTAATTAATTATGTACTCAGTATTTATTGTTTTATTATATTTTCTTATTCCTTTTTTTTACTTTGGTTGTGCTATAAATATTCATTTTTAAACAAGATTGGACTGTACTGTTGGCCTATGTAGCTGGTGTTATTATGGTTTCCACAGGATTATTAAAGGGTGAACAAATTGAGCATATTCAGGAAGCAATCATGTCAATATGTATACCTTTGGGAATTCCTTTATTGCTCTATTCCAGTGATTTTAAAAAAACATTGTTGTTAGTGCGTAAAACGTTATTTTCATTATTGGCTGCATTGATCAGTGTTGTGATTGTAGTTTCTGTAGGATATGTGGCTTTTAATGATGGAGATGAATCATTTTATAAAATATCGGCTTTGTTATGTGGTGTTTATACTGGTGGAACACCAAATTTAGCAGCGTTAAAAATGGTGCTGAATGTAGATCCATCAAGTTATATTACAGTACATACTTATGATATGTTCTTTTCAACAATACACCTGTTTTTCCTGATTACCTTTGGGAAAAATGTATATGAATTAGTTCTTCCACCTTTTAAAAAGTCAAGTAATTCAGAATTACCTGATCAAGTGATAGATAATGAGTTATTTGGAGGTATATTAAAAAAACAGAACATCAGGCCTTTATTAATGGCATTGGGATTAACCATTATAATAGTTGCCCTGGGCGGTGGTTTAATGCAATTAGTAGTTGAAAAGTCAAAAATGGCTGTGTTTATTTTATCAATTACAACGTTGGCTATTATAGCGTCATTTATTAAAAAAGTAAATGCAATACCTAAAACCTTTAATTTAGGAATGTATTTTATATTGGTTTTTAGTGTGGTAGTAGCATCAAAACTCAACTTATCTGAACTTACCCATATTAATTCATCACTATTTTACTATGTAGGATTTGCTGTTTTTGGTTCTACAATACTACATATTATTCTATCCAGAATTTTTAGAGTTGATGCAGATACTGTTATGGTAACCTCAGTATCTTTAATTTGTAGTCCACCCTTTGTACCTGTGGTTGCAGGAGCAATAAAAAACAAAGAAGTTATTATACCCGGAATAACAGTTGGTATAATTGGATATGCAATAGGCAATTATCTTGGATATTTAATGAGTGAAATATTAAAGTTCTTTTAAAATAAAAATAGGTGGCCTCTTGCTATGAGACAACCTATTTTGTCATATAATAATTCTATAAATAAACTAGTGATTTATAATGATCTTTTTATTATGAACACCTTCTTTTGTAATTAATTTTATTACATATTGGCCAGAATTAAAGTTTGATATATCAATTTCCTTTTCAAACAGGTCTGTAGCTAAAGTTGAATATACCTTTTCTCCATTAATGCTATATATATCAATTTGGATTAAAGAAATATTGCTAATAATATGAAAAAGTCCATTACTAGGATTGGGATACACTTTAATATTTTCTATATTATTAAGGGTATTAGATGAATAGTCAGTGAGAGTTTGTTTTTCAATATTTATAGTTGTATCCGTTTTGGTAGATTTTAGACTTAAACTTTGCGGTTTAAGTAGTATAGAAGAACTTCCAAATGATGATATATTAAATTTTAAATTAGAGACATTGTTGGATTCGTCTTTTTCAGTAATATTACCTGAGGTTCCAGGTGATTTATCGATCATTCCAACTAAATAATAAGTGCCAGTACTATTAGGAATACTTATTGTTGTTCTGCTAGTTATTACTTTATTAGGACTTAATGCACTTGTCGATATTTTGCCTACATAATCAGAAATAAAAATATCTGTACTACTTTTACTGAGATAAAGGAGTATCTCAGATTTTGGAGAATCAATATCTCCAATATTTCTATAGGTAACATCAACCAATTGGTTAGAGACAGCTGGCACACTTGGTATATTGCCAGAAATATCAGCTGCTGCAAATTCAATTTTAGAAATGTTAAGATCACATTTAGGTTTACTTTCTATATTTATACTTATAGATTCTGTATTATTAGATGTTGTATACTCAACATAATCAGATGTGATTTTTGCGACTAAATAATATTTTCCAGGTTCAATATCTTCAGGAATTGGACAAAGCAGTCCTCTATATGTTGTACTATTAGGTTCTAAGATAGTTCCTATATTAACTTGATTTATCACCTTACTATCCTTAAATGTTCCATCTTTAGAAAGACAGACTTTTACATTTATATTATTAGATTTAAATGTGCCAATATTTTTAATCGTGAAGCTGCATTTGGCATTTTCACCTTGACTAACGGAATTGTCATAATCTAATAAATACCTAGTAAAAGTTAAATCTGGTCTTAGTAGTCTAGCTGCACATTTCACTTTATCGGATTTTTTATTTGAGTAGTAACTAAAAATTCTAAAAATTCTAATACTACTATGATCATCATATAAACATTTAATATTATTAGCATTAGTTTCATTTGGTCCCAGTGTAGCTATTGTTTTATATGTACGAAATCCTAATATTTTTTTTTCTTCTTGTATTTTGTATCCCTGCTCATTAATAGAATTATCTATCCAGCTAAAACTAACCGTGTTATAACCGGATCCTATACCGAAAAAAATTGAAGGTGCTGATAGTTGCTGTGAATATGTTTTCACTGTTATTGCACATATTAGTAGTGCAAAAAAATACTTTCTCATAATATTTGTTATTTGTTATTAATAATTGGTGAATATATGAAAATTATTCTGTTGAATAAAAAGTGTTAATTTTTTTTAAAAAAATTTGTATTGTTAGTAGTGTAACAAAATATATATGCGTAAATTGTTTTATGTCAATTATATCTATAGGGGATAACATACAGAAGTATATGGTCTATCAACATAATTATTTGATTTAGAATTTAAAGTTACAAGGATAAGATTTTGAAGATAGTTTTTTCAGTGGAGAGAGTAAGGCATACGGAGTGGAATTTTTTCTAAAAAGAAATTCGGAAAAGTTAAATGCAAATTTATCATATACTCTAGGTTGGGTAAAACAACGTTTTGATCATCTCAATAATGGTAAATGGCACGATGCAAAATACGATAGAAGACATGATATTAATTTGTTATGTAGTTATAAATTAAATAAAAAAATAGAATTAGGAAGTGTTTTTATTTTAGCTACAGGAAATAAAGCGACTTTGCCAGTTGGTAGATATTGGATGATGGGAAATATTGCTAATGATTACGATGGAATTAATAATTTTAGAATGCCATTATATCATAGATTAGATTTTTCTGTTAATTACTATATAAAATCAAAACTTTTTAAAGAGTCTATTCTAAATTTTTCCATCATAAATGTTCTGAATAGAAGCAATCCATATTTTATTTTTTATGATATAGATGCAGGGGAAGAAAATTATGAATTAAATATAAAGGCACAGCAAGTTTCATTGTTTCCAATATTACCTTCGTTAAGTTGGAAAGTAAAGTTTTAAATGATGAATGGAACCAGTAATGCAGTAGCAAATAATCTTAGTGATAATTTTATTCAGATATGATAAATATAAATCGATGAAGAAGACTTTGTACATAGTTGTCACGTTATTAATCAATTTGATGGCTTGCACCAAACAAATTGAAATAGAACAACCTTTGTATGAAACAAAAGTAGTTGTGGATGGATCTATCTCTAACAATGATTATGCGAACATAATTTTAACGAGAAGTTCACCCTTTTTAACCGACTATGATTCTGCTTCTATTAGAAATACATTTTTAAATTATGCGAAGGTTACTTTAACTTCTTCTAAAGGAGAGTCGGAGATACTTACTTTATTTAGGAGAGACGAATTTTTTCCTCCATTTGTTTATAAAAGTGTTGATATTAAGGGGGAAGTAGGTGTAACTTATGATTTAAAGATTGAAGTTGATGATAAAATTATTACAGCATCAACAAAGGTTCCGGAAATTCCTGTAGTAAATGAGGTTGTAGTTAATACAATATCAGATACAACCATGAATTTTACAGCTTTTATTAATGATGATGAAATGTTATTAAACTATTATTATACACAGATTAAAATTAAAAATGTAGACAGAAATTATCACTCATCTGCATTTCCATTATTTAATGACTTTAATAGCAATGGTTCAACAATCGAAAAAACTATTTATCGAACAGTAGAGCCTGATCCGCTTAATTTAAACGAGAATGATACAACAACGAATTTACCACGATATGAATTTTTTCGTACTGATACCGTATTTTTAAAAATTTCATCAATAGATAAAAATTCTTACGATGTATTGTATGACATATATTTAGACCAGGCTAATAGCTCCAATCCATTTTCTTTTGTAAATAAAAATACAAGTACTAATATAAATGGAGGAATTGGTAGATGGACTGGTTTGGGATCTATTGAATATATGTTGACCGAATAACTTCTGTTTAAATGCTATTATAATTGCCAAAATATGAAATTAAAAATTGCTATTATTCAGTTTGATATTGTTTGGGAGGATATAAAAAAGAATCTTACCATAATAGAATCAAAATTAAAGCATATCAACGATGATGTTGATCTTATTATTCTTCCGGAGATGTTTCTTACCGGATTTTCAATGAATGTTGCTAAAAATGCTGTTTTTATTGATGGTGAAGAAATATCTAAGATAAAAGAATGGGCTGCAACTAAGAATATGGCAATTATGGGTTCATTAGCTATAAACAGAAAAAATAAGATATTTAATACTGCGATTTTTGTTGAACCTAATGGAAAAGTTACAGCATACAATAAAAGGCACTTGTTTAGAATGGGGGGTGAGGAAAAGTATTTTGTAGCAGGAAATCAAAGAGTTGTAATTGAATATTTAGGCGTTCGGATAATGCCTTTGATTTGCTATGATTTGCGTTTCCCAATATGGAGCAGGAATAAAAATGATTATGATTTACTTGTTTATGTTGCAAATTGGCCTGCCTCCAGGCAAAAGGTTTGGGATACTTTGTTATGTGCAAGAGCAATAGAAAATCAGACTTATGTAGTAGGAGTTAATCGGATTGGAAAAGGAGAGGGGATTTATTATACAGGAGGATCAAAAGTAGTTGATTTTAAAGGGGATGAGGTTTTTTGTATAAGTGGGACGATACAAAATATAAAAGTAATTGAGCTAAATTTTGAAAAACAAAATATTTTCAGAAGTAAATTTCCTACTTACCTTGATGCTGATAGGTTTGAAATTTCACCCTAATAAATAGTAAATATATGTAACTATTTATTGTTTTATATAGTACAACATACACTGGGACTATATAGTATATTAAATTATGGTATAATGAGGAGTTTTAAAGTTAGTGTAGATAATAAAAAGGTTGCTTTTTTTAAAGAATTGATGGACAGCCTTGATTTTGTTACCTGCCAGGAAGATACTTCTGTAGAATCAAGTCGTTCGTTATCTGATAAAAGTGATGCAAATCGAAAGGGAAATGAGTCTGAAAATATCTTGTATAGAAAACAAAAGTTATCAAATGATTTTGCTTCCATAGAGAATAAAAAAAAGTCATTGGAGGATATAAGAAAAGCTATGATGAATATTGATAAGTTGAGGGATAGTTTATAATATTGTTTTATCGATTGGGCATAATTTTTGCTGCTTATAAGATAAAATAAATTAACTAAAAATCAGCTGGCTATGAAATCTAATATTTATTCTTTTTTATTGGCGTTTATGATGATCCTGGTTACAGGATTACTTCATAATGTATATGCGCATAATATTTTTACCTATACTTATTCTGTTTCAACAGATAGTATCTATGATACTGTTGACCAAGTACCTGTTTTAAAAAAAGCAGGGGGAAATGTACAAAAATTTCTATCCAAAGAAATTCAATATCCAGTAGACGCCTTGGCCAAAGAGCTAGAGGGTAAAGTTATGGTGACTTTTGTGGTAACAAAAGAAGGTGAGTTGGCAAACCTTGAGTTAGTAAAAGGTATCTATAAAAGTATCGATAATGAGGCATTAAGAGTTGTTAAGTTAATGGATAAATGGAAAGCCGGAGAATTAAAAGGACAAAAAGTTAATACTAAAGTTACAATCCCTGTTCATTTTTATATTTCTGATGAGAACAGGGAGATTGCAAAACAGATAAAACCATTTTATGAAAATGACAGAGCCCCTTTATTTGTAATAGATAAGAAAAAAGTAACAGGTTTAGCCAATTTAGACTATTATAATATTAAATCAATCAGGGTAATAAAAGGAAAAAAAGCTATTGAATTATATGGCGAGGAGGGAAAAAATGGTGTGTTGATTGTAGAAACCAAGCCAGGTACTGAACCAATATATAGACGATATTAGAAATAATTTTTATTAAAATAACATTATAATAAAGGGCTGATTTTTTAAAATCGGCCCTTTGTTATAATAGATTTTTCTGTTAGTTCAATCTTTCAACTACAGATTCAACTAGATTTACTTCATATTTTAGCGCTTCAACAGCTTTCTGGTATTTTTCAGCAGCAACTTCAACTAATACTTTACCGTTATTAAGTTGTTTAGACGATTCCTGAATATGTTTAACAATATTGGATATCTCGCGTGAATATTGTTTTGTGGTATCAGACATTTGTACAATTTCATTTGAAATTACTTTAAAACCACTCCCTTTATCCCCAACATACTGAGCTTCTATGGATGCATTGATACCCATAATTTTAATTTTATCCGACATATCCTGAATAAAACTAACAATTTGATCGGTTTCCTTTATTTTTTCATTGGATTTGCTTACTTCATCCATGAGTTGTTCAGTAAACAACATCATATCTTTTTGCTGTTGTGATAATTCAGTGATTTTATTCGTTAAAATATCAACTCGTTTAATTAAGTTATCACCAGCTTCTTTTCTTTTCGAAATGTCTGAGTCAACAGTTACTAAATGTATAATGTCTCCATTTTCATTTAATACAGGAGTCAGTGAGGTGTGAGTCCAGATTTCTTTACCTGATGGTGTAATGTTAATTGCTTCGTAGTAAGCTGGCTTTTTTGTGGCAATGCATTGTTCAATGCATTTTTGAACCATCGGGTTAAAGCTTGTCTGAAGAATGTTATTTCCTCTGATTTGAATAAATTGATTGTAAGTATATTCATACATACGAGTAAAACCATCATTCAACCATTGAATATTTCCTTCACAATCCATAATCATTATGGCATTGTCTGTTTGTTTGGCTACAATCGAAAGCCTTTCCATTTCAGCATGTTTTTCTTCGCTGAATTGAGTACTTGTAATTGCATCAGCTTCAATAGTTGCAGATGCTTTTGCATGTAATGATTTGACTTGAGATTTTAAATGCTGAATTTTATTGAGCATCCATAGCACAAGACACACCATTCCAGTCAGAGTCATGTAAAAAAATAATAACATAGGTGGTATTTATTTAGGTAATGTGGCTGCAAATATAAAATAAATGTGATATGCCCCCTAAAAATATGGGGTTAAATAATGACATATGTCATGATTGTTGTGTTGTTTTTGGTGAATCGTTTTTAATATTAGAATTATGAGAAGCTTTTTGCCGGTTCATCAGATACTTATTTTAAATTGTTCTGATTATTGATTAAATCAGGAATTCAACATTTGAGTAGGGAATAAATGTGTTTCGCTTAAAAATATTATTTATTAAGTGTTATTTGTATTTGCTTTGTCCTAGGTTAAGTTGAATGAAATTATTTATAGAATAAACAAAATAAAAGATCAACTTTGCTACATCTATTTTGTTTGAGTAAATGAAAACACATTAATAGATGTTTTTTACTTAGATGTAAAACATGAGAAAATTATATATTCTGATATTTCTATTTACAATTGTAAATGTAGTTTCAGCTCAGAACAGATTATTAACCGGAACCGTTAAGGATTCAAAGACAGGTGAACCTGTTCCTTTTGCAAATATCTATGTTCAAGGTACCTCCCAAGGAACTATTAGTGATACTACAGGGTACTTTACATTGAATTATACTGGAGATTCAGTTAGTATTTCAGCTATTGGATATTATATTCAAACTATAAATACTGCAAAAAATAAAGGAGAAGTAACAGTGGATCTGGAACCTGAGGTTGTAGCAATTAATGAGGTAAAGGTAAAACCAAATGATGACCAAATCAGGTGGATTATAAAGAATGCAATAGCGCAAAAAGAAAACAACAACCCTGAAAAGTATAACAGATATTCATATGAGAAATATTCTAAATGGGATTATGTTTTGAATAATGTGGAAAGGTCTTTAATGAAGTCCAATATTTTTAAAGATCACAAACATTTATTTCAAAAGGGAAAGAATGGAAATTTTTATCTACCGGTCTACTTTTCAGAGCAAATTGTTCAAAATGATTTTCAGAGAAAACCACTTAAAGAAAAGTCAACAATATTAGCTGATAAAACTTCAGGATTAGGCGTTTTAAATAGTTATGAGTTTAGTGGTTATACAAGTGGATTAAACGTAAGTCATAATTTTTATCAGAATTATATTAAGTATTATGAGCAAAATTTTGTTAGTCCGCTAGCCAATAATGGATGGTTCTATTATCGTTACTATCTGGTAGATAGTACAATAGTTAATGATACTAAAAACTATAAGGTACTGTTTTATCCCAAGCGTAAAGGTGAGAATGTATTTGAGGGATACATGATTATTGATGATAAACGTTTTGCTATACAGGAGATTGATGCAAAACTTTCAGGAGGAAATCAACTCAACTTCATCAAAAATATGGAAGTAAAGAGCGAGTATCAATTGATAAATGATTCTGTGGTATTCTTTAAAAGTAACCACTTATCTGCTGAATTTGATTACCTGCCTATTTCTGGAGATTCAACCAAACAACGTATAGAGTTATTGTTTACGGAAAGCTCTTCTTTTGATAAGGTTGTAATCAATCCTTCGGAAGGAATAGAATTATCCGTAAAAAATATCAATTACGAATCGGTTAAAAGTCTTAATTATAGAAAGAGAGATCCGGATTATTGGGATCATTATAGGCATGTTCAGCTATCTGAGGATGATATAAATAAATATGCTATCATCGATAGTGTGAATCAAATTAAAACAGTAAAGTTGGCTAATGATTTGGTTGAAATGGGACTCAATGGATATCTTGATATAGGGAAATTTGAGTTAGGCCCATATACCGATTTCATTCAGAGTAATGAGATTGAAGGTTATCGATTTTATTTTGGAGGTAGAACCAGCTCTGAGATCAGTGAGAATTGGATGTTATATGGTGGTTTAGGCTATGGTACAAATACAAATATGATTACAGGTAGAGGAGGTGTTGGTTATCGCTTTAATCAGGTAAAAAGAAAGGTGCTTAAACTTGAGTATGATGACAGTTATGTAAGGATGGGAGAGAATAGAAAGATCTTATACTTGTATGAAAATATGTTAAGTCCATCAGAAACGAATTTAGTATCTAGTATTCTTTCAAGAGAAGCTTTTGATGAATTGTATCGTCAACAAGGGGTTCACATGGAATTTGAAAATGAGTGGAGAACAGGATTAAGTACTCGTTTTAATCTGGATTATAAGAAGCAACATTCTCCTGAGTTTTATCCTTTTATAATGAATGGTGAAGAGGTGGATTATATTCAAGCTGTAGAGGCAGGAGTGAATCTTCGTTTATCCTGGAAGGAAACCGTGATAGATGATGGTTTTATGCGTTTGTATGTTTCAACAGATTATCCGATAATCAATTTTGCTGCAAATGTAGGTAGAGTTGAATATAATAACATGAGTAACTGGTATGGTAAAATTCATACAACAATTAATGTAAAAAAGTACTTTGGTCAAACCATATTTAATTATGCTGTAGAAGCTGGTAAAATTTTTGGCAAGCTACCATACACAATGCTTGAAATTCCCAGAGGAAATGAAACATATGGATATTACAGATACGATTTTAACTTAGTTAATTATTTAGAATTTATTCACGATCAATATGTTCACACGTACGTGGATTACCATTTAAATGGTTTCTTTTTTAATCGGATACCACTACTAAAACGCTTAGGTTTTAGAGAAGTAGTTTCAGCGAAAGCAATGATTGGAAGTTTGAATGAAAAACAGTTGGGAGGTATTGATATTCCTGCTGGGGCCAGAAGTGCCGACGGAACTTATCTTGAAGTTGGAGCAGGAGTAGAGAATGTTTTGCGCTTTTTTAGGGTTGAAGGTATTTGGAGGGTAGCTCCAAAGTCTATTCAAGGAGCTCCTGATTTTGGTATAAGGATTCTTTTTGAAGTAAAACTATAAATCAACAAGTATCCTTAACTAGCTTTCCAGATTTTCAATATTGATAATATCAATAGGTTGGTATTCTATTTTTTCAGGTGTTGTATTGTGAGCCAGGTAATTAAATAACCTTTTAAAGGTTTTTTCTGCCTGGTCAACAGGTCTCTGGCTAATTAAAAAATTAATAATCCCTTCTTTTAAATACTGACTATTTTTCTCGTAAACCTCGTATCCAACTAAAAATAAATGTTCAAGGTTTCGTTCTTTTAAATATTCTGCGATTACAAATGTACGAGCACTTGAAACCATTATTCCACCTATATTTAAATTATTTTTGAATACGCGGTCTAAGGTTTCGTATATGCCTTTTCTGTCTCCGCTAGGTACTTCAACAGTAATTTTTAGGCCAATATTACGTTTGCCAGGATCCATAAAATAACTCATGAAACCCTGATTACGTAAATTAAGGTGGATCACGTTATCGATATCTTTTGCAATATTAACGATTAAAATGTCTTTATCTTGTTCTACACCTACATCCATAATACTGGCTGCAACACGTCCGCCTTTTCTTGCATTTTCACCAATAAAAGTAAGTGCGTTCGACTCTTCAATATTTGTATCAATAAAAGTATAAGGAATGGATAAGTTATCTAGTTCTTCACAAAGCTCTATTGTTTCATTTTTTAAGATTGGAGCAATAATAATTCCATCGGGTTTCCAATCTATTAGATTCTGTGATTCATGTTTGAAATCATCTGCATTGTGCATTTCGTAATTGAAATACTTCACATTTGCAATAAATGGAGTGGTTGATTCTTTTCCTAATTCAATGCCTTTAGGGTGTTCTTCCCAATATAAATTATTTCCCGTACTGCGAGGAAGTATGACAGCAATTTTATATGATGTGGGTGATTTAAGAGCACGAGCGGCAATATTAGGTTGATAATTAAGTTTTTTAGCAATTGCCAATACTTTCTCTTTCGTTGCAGCCTTCACTTCTCCACGATTGTGTAATACTCTGTCAACGGTTCCTATTGATACTCCAGCCTTAAGTGCTATATCTTTTATTCGTACTGTTTTTCCCGGCATATTCTTTAAATATATATAGCCCGACTTAGATAAGCCAGGCCATAAAAAATATTGTTATAATTAATGTGATAGAGGTTTGTAATGAGGAACAAGAACTTTCATTATTACCCAACCAATTAAATAAGCTACGGCACATATAGAGAAAATAATGAAATAACCAGCTTCAATTCCTTGGAATCCCATAAACTTCATGCTTGTTTTATCGGCAAAATCAAATAACATACCCGAACCTTTGTTGATACAGAAAGATCCTAATCCTCCTGCCATACCACCAATTCCAGTGATTGTAGCAATTGCTGATTTTGGAAACATATCACCAATTGTAGAGAAGATATTTGCAGACCAAGCCTGGTGAGCAGCACCTGCTATGCCAATAATTATAATTGGAAACCAATATGAGTGATCACCTAAAGGTTGAGCGAATAATGCAAGTAATGGGAAGAATGCAAAAATAAGCATTGATTTCATACGTCCTGCGTAAGGATTCATGCCTTTCTTTTCTACAAAATATGTAGGTAAGTAACCCCCGATAATAGATAGAAGTGTAATGGCATATAAAACAAACAATAAAATTTGCGCCATAGTAGTATCAGAAGCTAAACCATAAACATCACTTAAGTAAGCAGGTGTCCAGAATAAGTAAAACCACCATACACCATCAGTCATAAATTTACCTACAATAAAAGACCACGCTTGCTTGTAAGAAAAGATTTTCCAGAATGGAATTTGAATAGATTCAGCCTCTTTTGCAGTAGTGTCATTTTCGTCGTGATCCTGATTGATATAGGCAAGTTCAGCTTCATTTACTTTTGGATGCTCAGTCGGTTTTTTATACATGAATTCCCAAAATCCCATCCAAACAAAACCAAGGGCACCAATAATGATAAAAGCCATTTCCCAACCAAAGTGAGATGCAATGACAGGAATTGTTAATGGAGCACCTAATGCACCAACTGTTGCCCCTGCATTAAAAATACTTGTAGCGTAAGCTCTATCTTTTTTAGGGAAGTATTCTGCTGTAGTTTTAATTGCAGCAGGGAAGTTACCAGCTTCACCAATTGCTAAAACAAAGCGAGCAAAAATAAACAGAACTACACTTACATTCATTACTCTAGCAACGTTTTGAACAGTACCAATAGCTTCTTTAGCTGCTTCAAAACCAACAAACCATTCACCTGTTGTTATTCCAGAAGTGGCAATTCCGCAAAATGCATGTAAAACAGCACCTACCGACCAAATACCAATAGCCCATAAGAATCCTTTTTTAGTACCCATTTTGTCAACGAATCTACCAGCTACTAATAGTCCTATAGCGTAAAATACAGAGAACCAGGCAGTAATATTTCCGTAGTCACCATTCGACCAGTGAAATTCAGGCGCAATAAAGTCTTTCCACGTGAGTGATAGTACCTGACGATCCATGTAGTTGATTGTCGTGGCAAAAAATAGTAACGAACATATGGCCCACCTGTATTTCGTCATGTTTTCTTTAATTTGTTTAGTAGACATTAATTTGTTTTTTTAGATTTATGTATTAATTAATAAACTTCGTCTAATTCCTAATTCTAATCCTCTTATTTCTGCTAAACCTTTCATTCTTCCATATAGTGAATACCCTGGATTATTAGGATGGCCTATATCTCCTAACATTTGATGTCCATGATCTGGACGTACTGGAATAGAAAAGTCGTTTCGACCTTCCTTTTTACGACGTTCTTCCTCAAGAATAATTGTTTTTAATACAGAATAGATATCAACATCTCCATCAAAAAGCATGTCTTCACTAAAGTTATGGTCTGTATCTCTGCTTACGTTTCTTAAGTGTGCAAAATTGATTCTTGGAGCTAGCTGCTCAGCCATAACTGAAAGATTATTAAAATAACCTGCTCCCCATGAACCTGTACAAAGTGTAACTCCATTTGATATAGAATCTACCGTACTAATAATATCTTTTGCATCATCCAAAGTGCTTACCACGCGTGGAAGTCCCAATAATCCCCATGGTGGATCATCCGGATGAATAGCCATTCTAACTCCTGATTGCTCAGCTACAGGAATGATGGCATTAAGAAACTCTAAAAGATGCTTTTTTAATTTTTCGTCATCTATATCTTTGTAGGCATCTAATACTGATTGAAATTGTTCCAGAGTATAACTTTCTTCAGCACCTGGTAATCCTTTGATTACAGTATTAGTTAATTTCTCTATACCTTTTTCGTCAAGGCTTTCAAAATATTCTTTTGCTTCGGCTTTAATTTTATCAGAGTAGTCGTTTTCAGCATTTGCTCTTTTTAAGATATAAATATCAAATGCAGCAAAAACTTTTTGTTGGTAGATCAAGGCATATGAACCTTCCTTTGCTTGAAAATTTAGGTTTGTACGAGACCAATCTAGAACGGGCATAAAATTATAGCAGATCGTTTGAATACCACACTTACCTAAATTTTTTATGGATTCTTGATAATTTTTTACATATAATTCCCAATTTCCGGTTTGTTTTTTTATGTCTTCATGAACAGGAACACTCTCTACAACTGACCATGTAAGTCCGTGTTCTTCTATCATATTTTTACGAATAAGAATTTCTTCTTTCGTCCAAATCTCTCCATTAGGAATGTGATGAAGTGCGGTAACAATTCCTGTAGCACCTGTTTGTTTAATGTGATCAAGCGTAATTCGGTCGTTAGGACCATACCAGCGCCATGTTTGTTCTATAGCCATCGTTTTTACTTTAAATTAAAAGCAATTTATATTTTCACTCTATTGATGGTTTTTTACCATTCATTTTAGAAATAGTAAAACGCCGACCAATATAATTTTTATTTCTCTACTAAATAAAGGTTTAGTGAATTATACCCCTGAATATGCACTAAATCCACCATCAACAGGAATTACCACTCCTGTAATAAAATTTGCCCAATCGGATAATAAATATAGCATTGTTCCAGTTAGTTCTTCTGGCTCACCATATCTTTCCATTGGTGTGTTTCTGATAATTTTTTCTCCTCGAGGAGTCGCTTCTCCTGTTTTTTCATCAATTAGTAAAAAGCGATTTTGATTTGTAAGCAGGAAGCCTGGAGCTATTGCATTAACTCTGATACCAGTTTTTGCAAAATGAACAGCTAACCATTGTGTGAAATTGTTAATGGCTGCTTTTGCTGCTGAGTAAGCTGGAATTTTTGTTAATGGAGTGTATGAATTCATTGAGGATACATTAATAATAGATCCAGCCTTTTTATCTAACATATCTTTTGCAAATACCATTGAAGGAAGTAAGGTTCCCTGGAAATTTAGTGCAAATACTTTGTCAAAACCTTCCATTTCTAAACCAAAGAAAGTATCATCAAGGTTGTTTAAGTATTCTTCAGTTAAAAATTCGGCTTGAGTAGTAGCGCTTGCTGCGTTTCCCCCTGCACCATTAACTAAATAATCAATAGTACCTAATTTCTCATTAATGATTTGTTTTGCAGATTTCAGAGATTCTTTATCTAAAACATTTGCAGAAATACCTATCGATTCAACGTTGTATTCGTCTTTTATTTCAGAAGCAACTTTTTGTGCTGCTTCTAAATTTAAATCTAAAATTGCAGTTTTTACACCTTGCGAAGCCAGGCTTTTTGCCATGGTAGAACATAGTACACCTCCTCCTCCTGTAATTACAGCAACTTTATTTAATAAATTTAAGGGGTTCATATAGAATTATTTTGAAGAATACAAAGTATAAAAGTAAATAATCAAATAACTTGACATACTTTAATACTTTGTGTTTATTGTTTGAAATTATTTTCTTGCAGCTTCAATATTGGACATTAACTCTTTAACAACATCAGTTAGAGCATCCCAGTCTTTGTTTGCCATTACTTCTTTAGGAAATAGTTTAGAACCCATTCCAACACAAGTAACGCCTGCAGCAAACCATTTTTCTAAGTTTTCTTTTGAAGTATCAACGCCTCCTGTTGGCATAATGTCTGTCCAAGGCATTGGCGCTTTAACTGCTTTAACAAATGATGGACCACCAACTTCAGAGGCTGGGAAACATTTTACTAAATCAGAACCTAATTCCTGAGCTTTGTTAATTTCAGAAATAGTACCACAACCTGGAGACCACATTACTTTTCTGCGGTTACAGATCTTAGCCATATTTTCGTTTAATAAAGGAGATACAATAAAGTTAGCTCCTAATTGAATGTATAAAGCAGTAGTAGCTTCTTCAACAATTGAACCAGCCCCAAGAATCATTCCTGGTAGGTTTTCAAGAGCGTATTTATTTAACTCACCAAAAACTTCGTGAGCAAAATCACCTCTGTTAACAAACTCAAAAACTCGGATACCGCCATCATAACATGATTTTAGAACCGCTTTACAAACTTCAATATCTTTATCGAAAAATACAGGAACTACTCCTGTTTCTTTCATAGCTTGAAATACCTCTAGTTTTGAATATTTTGCCATTATATTTTTAATGTTAACTTGTTTAATAAAAGTGATGATAGATTGACGAACCTGGTTCAGCGGTGTTGACGATAAAGTTTTTTGTGCCCGGAAAACACCTCCCCCCATAATTATTTAACTCTATCTATCATCTTTATAAATCAAAAAATTATTGTGATATAAAGTGCTCAAAAACAACTAAGCATTACATACATTTTGTATGTAAAATATGATAGTACGTTTACTATCTATTCACAAACTAAATAATTCTTCAAAAACTTTATTTACGACACATTATATATTTGGATGTTGTACGCTTTGCAAAATTGTTTCTGAATCACTTTATTTTTATTATCTAGATACTCTACCAGAAGCATCACCACCCATAAGCTTTTCAACTTCTTCAACTGTAGCCAGGTTGTAGTCACCATGAATTGTGTGTTTCAAGCAAGAAGCAGCTGTTGCAAATTCAATCGCTTTTTGATCATCACCTACATATGTTAGTAATCCATAGATTAATCCACCCATAAATGAGTCACCACCACCGACACGATCAACAATGTGAGTAATATCATAATCAGCTGCTTTGAATAAATTTTTACCGTCATATAAAACGCCAGACCAAGTATTGTGGTTGGCATTTACAGATCCGCGAAGTGTAGTAATTACTTTTTTAACGCGAGGGAATTGTGTCATGATTTGTTGAGATACACTTCTGTATGCTTCAGCATCTACATGGCCTCCTGTAATATCTACACCTTCAGGTTTAATACCCAATACCATTTCAGCATCTTCTTCATTGCCTAACACAATGTCGCAACCTGCAACCAATTCAGGCATTACTTCAGAAGCTGTTTTACCATATTTCCAAAGATTTTTACGGTAGTTTAGGTCAGTTGAAACAGTGACGCCTAATTTATTAGCAACTTTTATTGCTTCAAAACAAGCATCTGCAGCTCCTTGAGAAACAGCTGGAGTAATTCCTGTCCAGTGAAAGAAATCAGCATCTTTAAGTACTTCTTCCCAGTTTACCATCCCTGGCTTAATTTCGGAAAAAGCAGAGTAAGCCCTGTCATAAACAACTTTACTAGCACGGGCAACAGCTCCAGTTTCAAGATAGTAAGTTCCTAATCTGTCTCCACCATATACAATGTCATCTACTTTTACAGAATGCTTAAGTAGATCCATTTTACAAGCTTTACCAATATCATTTTTAGGTAAACGAGTTATAAACGACACATCGATACCATAGTTTGCCAATGAAACAGCAACGTTTGCTTCTCCTCCTCCGAATGAAGCTTTATATGATGTAGCCTGAGAAAAACGTTGGTAATCAGGAGTTGCAAAACGGAGCATAATTTCTCCAAAGGTTACTACTTTTTTTGCCATTGTTTATTTTATTAAAATTAAAAGTTGATATTTTATATTGCTAATTTCGGTAACCTTAACGGTTTTTATGTCAATATGCACAATCATGTTGCTATAATCATATATTAATCTAATAAAGTATTTAAATGTTTTATCAAATATGTCATTTGAAATAAAATGCATTTTATTGAACATTAGTTGTTTACTTTAATTATGGCATGTTGTAGCTGATCGTTTTGTATTGATTGTTGCCGTTAACGAACACGAAAATATAAAACATTTTTTAACTGCCAAAATTTTTAACATTTTAGCGAGTTATGTGTTTCACTGCGAAAATATAGTTGAATTGCTTTGCTATAATTCTGTAAAATTCACATAATTAGAATGATGGTGCATTTGATGTAGTATTGTGTTTTTAAATTGCGGGTTTCTTTATTTGAGGGGTTGATTTATTTTAATTGTGCTTTTTATAGCGTTAAAGTTAACGAAATGAATATATATTTTATTTAAAGTACATTATTAATTATTGCTTTATAGATTATAGAAATAGAAATTTTATAAAGATCAAAAAATGTATATTCGCAATAAAATGGCTTTTAATGAATACAATTGATAAAGAACTTGAAAAGGTTTATGCCTTACTAATGCAAGAAAAGGAGGAGGATCTTATTCAATATAAACGCAAAATGACCAACACATCAGTCAACGAAAGGAGAAAGGATGGCGTTTGTTGGTATCCTTTGGTTATTGACAGAACTAAATTTGATGCGGGAGAAAGGTTATTGGTTAAAGTGTCGCGACCAAAAGAGCATACTCATTCTCATTTATTTCAATCAGGTAAGTTGGTTTCATTGTTTTCTAATGCAGGAAATAACAATGAACAAAAGCATGCTGTAAATGGCGTGGTTAATCAGGTTCGGGATAATGATATGATTATAACTCTGAATTCAGACTCTGAACCGGATTGGATTAGAGATGGTAATTTGGGAGTTCAATTACTTTTTGATGAGAATTCTTATCTGGAAATGGAGCGCGCATTAAAGATTGTTTTGAATCCGCAAGATGAAAGATTGGCCTACTTAAAGCAAATAATTTTAGGTAATGCAGAAGGAGAATTACAAGATAGAAATAAAGTGGAGTTAAATTTCTTAAACACCAGCCAACATAAAGCCTTAAATTTAATATATTCCGCTAAAGATATTGCTATTGTTCATGGTCCTCCGGGAACAGGAAAGACCACCACGATGGTTGAGAGTATTTCTTTTACATTAAAAACAGAAAAGCAGGTTTTGGTTTGTGCTCCCAGTAATGCAGCTGTGGATTTATTGGTTGATAAATTAGATGAAAAAGGTTTGGATGTGGTTCGTATTGGACATCCAGCCAGAGTAACCGAGGAGGTGTTAAAGAAAACCTTAGATGCAAGAATAGCACATCATAATAATTATAAAGATTTAAAAGCAGTAAAAAAACAGGCCGAGGAGTATTATCAAACAGCCATGAAATACAAAAGAAACTTTGGCTCGGAAGAAAGGCAACAGAGGAGATTGCTGTTACAGGAATCAAGTAAATTAAAGAAGGAAGCCGAACATTTAGAATATTATATTGTAAATGATATTTTATCCAATGCCCAGGTTATTGCAAGTACAATGGTGGGTGCCTCAAACTATCAAATAAGGGATCGTAAGTTTAGTACGGTATTTATTGATGAAGCAGCGCAAGGATTGGAACCTGCAACATGGATTCCTATTACAAAGGCAAATCGAGTGGTATTTGCAGGAGATCATTGTCAGTTGCCTCCAACCATTAAGTCTTTTGAAGCAGCCAAGGCTGGATTAGATGAAACACTTTTTGAAAAAGCTATTAAAAGAAATCAAATGGATGTGATGTTGCAGGAGCAATATAGGATGCATAAAGATATTATGACTTTTTCGAGTAAATATTTCTATGATAACAAACTTATAGCAAATAGTGAGGTTGAAAACTGGAAGTTGTATAATGAGGATTTGAGTGTTGAGTTTATAGATACTGCAGGTTGTGGTTATTTTGAGCAAATTGATTCGGAAACTAAAAGTTCATTTAATAGAGAGGAATGTGATCTGTTGCACAAACATATGACAGAATATTTTTCAAACCTTGAATTTAATGAAGTAATAAATGTTTCCGTAGGAGTGGTTTCTCCATATAAAGCTCAGGTTAATTTGTTGCTTGAAACTTTAAAAGGAATTGATGAAAATTTTGAGAAGTTGAAAGCTAAGGTTGATGTAAATACAATCGATTCTTTTCAAGGACAAGAGCGCGATGTTATTTATATTAGTTTGGTTCGATCCAATGAAAAGGGAGATATTGGATTTTTAAAAGATATCAGACGAATGAATGTTGCAATTACCAGAGCTCGAAAAAAACTTGTTATAATAGGAGATAGTGCAACGGTGGGACAACATGATTTTTATGGTAAGTTTCTTGATTTTGTAAATGAAATCGGAGCCTATAGAAGTGCTTTTGAGTTTATGTCGTATTAATTAGTAGTGATATTTTGTAATTAAAATGATTTAGTACTTTTGCATCAGGTTAAAAACGCAGAAATTGAATTGGCTTAATTAATGCCAATAAATGATCAATGATATATGATAAAGGATGAAAATATAGCAATTGTAATACCTTGCTATAATGAATATACCCGCCTGCCAAAGAGTGATTTTGTTGAATTTTTAAAGAAAACAGAGTTTTGTAAAATTGTTTTTTCAGATGATGGATCAACAGATAACACAATTCAAGTTTTGGAAGAGATTAAAGCAGTTGCTCCAGATAGAGTTTTTATTAATGTTTTGGTAAAAAATGCAGGTAAGGCCGCAGCTGTTCGTAGTGGAATACAATATTGTTACGATAAGAATATTGAGTTTCATAAAATCGCTTTTTTGGATTCTGATTTAGCAACATCATTACATGAATGTATCAGAATAAGTAAAAGAATTGAAAATGATGTGGTGTTTGCTTTTGGTTCGAGAATTCAGAAAATTGATAATCGAATCGATCGAAAGTTATATCGCCATTTAATAGGAAGAGTAATTGCAACTGTTATTTCTATTATATTAGGAATGAATGTATATGATACTCAGTGCGGCTGTAAGGTTTTTACAAGAGAATTAGCAGAAAAAATATTTAAGGATGGGTTTATTTCTAAATGGTTATTTGATGTAGAATTGTTTTTTAGAATAAAACAATTGTATAAGGGTAAGGAAATTAAAAAGTTAGCTCGTGAAATACCATTAAAGGCCTGGATTGATAAAGACGAATCGAAGGTAAAGTTTTCATATTCATTAAAACTGTGGCTTGATTTGTATAGGATAAATAAAAAGTATAATAAAAAATAATCAGATCAATGATCATTAACAAAAAGTTCTTTCGTTATAGTCTTGGGGGAATTCTATTATTACGGTTGTTATTAAACGCAATACTTCCTTTAATGGATAAAACAGAAGCCCGATATGCTGAGATTGCAAGAATTATGTATGAAACAAATAACTGGATTACACCACAAATAGATTATGGTGTTCCGTTTTGGGCAAAACCACCTTTGAATACCTGGTTGTCAGCATTAAGTATGAAGGTTTTTGGTGTAAATGAATTTGCGGTTAGATTTCCTGCATTTTTGTTATGTCTTATAATTGCTTTCGTTGTAGCAAAAGTAGTTAAGGAAAAAGGCTTAGGACTTTTTTTGTCAGCTTTTGTAATGTTTACTTTGCCACAATTTTTGTTGCATGCAGGTGTGGTTTCTACAGATACTAGTTTGTTATTAGCCATTACTTTAATTATGATTGGCTTCTGGAAGCAAATCAATGAACCTAAAAAGAATATATGGGGATTTTTAATGTTTGTAGGTGTAGGTATTGGATTGTTGGCAAAAGGACCAATTGCTATTATACTTACGGGTCCTCCAGTATTTATTTGGGTGGTTTGGTTTAAGGAATGGAAAAATTTGTTTACCAGAATACCGTGGTTAATTGGAATTCCTATCACGCTTTTAATTGCAGTGCCATGGTATATATTAGCTGAGCAAAAAACAGAGGGATTTTTAGATTATTTTATTGTTGGGGAGCACTTTAAGCGCTTTGTTGATTCAAGTTGGAAAGGTGATAAATATGGTTTTCCAAAGCAGCAACCATTAGGGATCGTTTGGCTTTTTCTTTTAGGTATGGCATTACCATGGATACAGGTAGTAATAGGAAAATTGTGGAAAAATAGGAGTGTAGCAATAAAAGATAAGTGGATTTTCTTTTTAGCGGCTTGGTTAATTTGGACACCTTTGTTCTTTACTGTATCAAAAAGTCTGATTCATACATATGTTTTGCCTGTGATGCCACCTATCGCATTGTTGATTGTATATTATTGGGATGACATTAAGCGAAAGAAAACTAATGTGATTATTAGTTTGATTTTACCGGTTTTAGCGACAATTACCTTAATAGTTGGATTATTTAATAATAACTTGGAAAAGTATAGTAATACAGATAAGTATTTAATAGAATCAATTGGTGAATTAAATAAACCTCTTTATTACTTGGGTAAAAAGAGCTATTCCAGTCAGTTTTATAGTAGGGGTAAGGTTCAAACTATTAGCTACGAAGAATTGCAAGATAAGGTTGATAATGGGGAAGATTTCTATATAATTATTAAGAATAAAACGCTAAAACGAAATCCCGAATATTCAATTAAAGGTCTTAGTGCAGAGCATCAATCAATGAAAAATACAATATATTCAAGTAATTAAAATAAATAATCAATAAGAGTATTATTTAAAGCCTGGAAATAATTTTCCGGGCTTTTTTTTGATTAAAATTAAATATATTGAGTTTGGTATGTCTCTTTATGATTTGATTATTGTAGTTCAAAAATCACTTTTATTAGTTCGAAATACATTTGTATAAGTTCGAAATATATTATTATAAGATCGAATATATGTTTTAATAGTTCGATCATGGTTATTGCATTATATATATTAATTCTTGCCTTATCGATTATGTGTTTTATCTATTCAAACTACATTTTATCCTTGTCGCCATAAATTTTTATAAGATCGAAATTTTAGATCATAATATAGACGATATATTTTAAATGTTCGATGATTATTTTTATAAGTTCGAAATGAGTATGTCTTTAGGTAAATAAGTAATTTATATTGATATTAAGAAAGGCTCTAATCTCAATTGATTATTTCAATTTTGAGTTGAAGTTCGGATTAATAAAAAAAGGCCACCCCGTTAAGAGTAGCCTAAATATTATAGTGTAATCAGCGTCTGATTCTTATTTGTTAACCTGGAAAGTTTTGTTTCCGTTTTTGATATAGTCAACAATTTGGTTAGCAGCAGCAACACCAGCGTTGATGTTAGCTTCAGCTGTTTGAGCACCCATTTTTTTAGGAGTAAAGAAATATCTTCCTTCAAAAGCAGCATACTCATCTTTATTGTCTGGAGCAATATCTGAAATGTATGAGAAATCAGCTCTTTCGTTCATTAATTTAATCATGTCTGCCTCGTGAATTACTTCTTTACGAGCAGTATTAACAAGAACTGCATTTGCAGGCATTTTTGATAATAAGTCAAAGTTGATTGATTCCTTAGTTTTATCGTTTGCAGGAATGTGTAAAGAAACGTATTGACAAGTAGTGTATAATTCTTCAACTGAATCAACCGGAGTAACTCCGTCGGCTTTCATTTTATCTGCGCTTACAAATGGATCAAAAGCATATACTTCCATTCCAATTCCTTGAGCAATTTTTGCTACATAAACACCTACGTTACCATAAGCGTGTATACCTATTTTTTTACCTCTTAATTCAGTTCCTGCAGTTCCGTTATAAGCATTACGGGCCATTGAAATCATCATTCCAAATGCTAACTCAGCAACAGCGTTTGAATTTTGTCCTGGAGTGTTCATCGCAACAACATCTTTCGCACTACAAGCTTCAAGATCAAGGTTATCATATCCAGCACCAGCTCTTACAACAATTTTTAAATCAGCTGCAGCTTCAACAACTTCAGCTGTAACTTTATCAGAACGAACGATAAGGGCAGATGCGTCTTTAACTGCATTTAAAAGATCTGCTTTGTCGGTATATTTTTCAAGTAAAGCAAACTCAAAGCCTGCTTCTTTAACGATAGCCTCAATTTTATCTACAGCTGCCTTAGCAAAAGGTTTTTCTGTAGCTACAAGTACTTTAGTCATGATATATAGAATTGATATTTTTAATTAGATAGAAAATAAAACCGAAGCTTAGAAGTAGGCTCCGGTTTGAAGATCTTATTTTAGTGCTTAGTAGCAAATTCTTTCATTGCAGCAACTAATACTTCAACGCTTTCTTTTGGTAAAGCATTGTAAGTAGATGCACGGAATCCTCCAACAGAACGGTGACCTTTGATACCAACACATCCTTTAGATGTAGCTAATTCCATAAAGTCTTTTTCTAATTCAGTGTATTCATCGTTCATAACAAAACAAATGTTCATTAAAGAACGATCTTCTTCAGCTTCTACTGTTGCTTTGAAGAATTTATTGCTGTCAATTTCATCATAAAGAAGAGATGCTTTTTCAATGTTTTTCTTTTCCATTGCAGCAACACCACCTTGAGCTTTTAACCATTGTAGAGTTTGTAGTGCAGCAAATACAGGTAATACAGGAGGTGTATTAAACATTGATTCTTTATCAATGTGAGTTCTGTAATCTAACATTGTAGGAATAGCTCTTTCAACTTGTCCTAAAGCATTTTCATTTACAATAGCAATTGTTACACCAGAAGGAGCAAGGTTTTTCTGAGCTCCAGCGTAAATGATATCATATTTAGAAACATCAATTGGACGAGAAAATATGTCAGATGACATATCTGCAACTAATCTTACACCAAGGTCTAAATCAGTTTTGATCTCAGTACCATAAATAGTATTGTTAGAAGTGATATGTAAATAATCAGCATCAGCTGGTACTTCAAAATTCTTAGGAATGTAATTAAAGTTTTTATCTTTAGATGAAGCAACCTCAATAACTTCACCAAAAAGTTTCGCTTCTTTTTGAGCTTTTGTTGCCCATGCTCCTGTGTTTAAATAAGCAGCTTTTGTTTTAAGCAAGTTATAAGGAGCCATGCAAAATTGAGTACTGGCACCACCACCTACAAAAATCACTTTATATCCAGCAGGAAGATCTAGCAATTCATTAACTAATGAAATGGCTTCATCCATTACCGCTACAAATTCTTTGGATCTATGAGAAATTTCCATAACAGATAAACCTGTTCCTGCAAAATTCATAACAGCTTCTGCTGTGTTTTTGATTGTGTATTCCGGTAAAATTGATGGTCCGGCGTAAAAATTATGCTTTTTCATGCGTTAAATAATTTTGTTTTACACTTAGATAGCCATTTGCTATAGCTATAGTATCGATAATGGTTAATACTTAATAAATCACTTTATGTAGATGTCGGATCGAATAATGAAAACTTAGTAAATTGTATTTTTATAAGGTTTATATCTTATTGGATTCGATTTCTAGCGCAAAATTAGAAAAATATGTCACTAATACCCAGATTTTATAATAAAACATAGTTATATTCTATAATAAATTGTTATATTAAATAAACTCTGAATTAGTGTGTTATGTGTGTAAAAAACAGATACACAGTGTTGTATGTGGTAAAGGGAGAGTGGGTAAAACCTAATTTTAATCATGAAAAAAATCTTTAATTAGTGATAAAAATCATTTTAACTTGCGTTTTAATGCCAAGCAAAAGTTGAATAAATGTATTTATATACAATCAAGATTCTTTTCATAATTAAAAATGTATAATAATACATTTAAACGAATGGTAATTTAACCACTTCAGCTTTTAGTTTTCGGTTTCTTACTTTTATGTAAATAATGCTACCCACTTTAATGTAATCCTTATTTATATATCCCATTCCAATTCCATATTTCAATATTGGAGAATGTGTTCCTGAGGTAACGGTTCCAATATTATTGTCATCCTGATCAACAATTTCGTATCCATGGCGAGGAATTCCTTTGTCGATCATTTTAAAGCCTTTTAGCTTTTTATTAGTGCCTTCAGTTTTTTGCTTTAGTAATATATCTTTATCAATAAAATCTTTACTTTCAGTAAATTTAGTAATCCATCCTAAACCTGCTTCAATTGGTGATGTTGTGTCATCAATATCATTACCATATAAACAAAATCCTTTTTCTAATCTTAAGGTATCGCGAGCTCCTAAACCAATAGGTGCGATATCAAAATCCTTACCTGCTTCAAATACTTTTTCCCAGATTTTTGTAGCATGTTCATTATACATATATAATTCAAATCCTCCAGCTCCAGTATAACCAGTGTTTGAAATAATTACATCCTCAATACCTGCAAGTTTTCCTGTGGTAAAAGAATAATAAGGTATTTCAGCTAAATTAACATCAGTTAGCTTTTGAAGTACTTTAATTGCATTCGGTCCCTGAATCGCTAATTGTGAAATTTTATCAGATGCATTTTCAAGTTCAGCATCCATTGTATTGTTTGAGTTACACCATTCCCAATCTTTATCAATATTGGCAGCATTAACTACTAACATATATTTGTTATCTTCATACTTATACACCAATAAGTCATCGACAATGCCTCCTTTTCCATTAGGAAAGCAGCTATATTGAGCATTACCAATGGTTAGCGTTGATGCGTCGTTAGAAGTTACTTTTTGAATAAAATCTAGTGCTTTGGGGCCTTTTACCCAAAATTCGCCCATATGTGATACATCAAATACACCTACAGATTCTCGAACCTGAATGTGCTCTTTGCTAATTCCTGCATATTCAACAGGCATTTCAAATCCAGCAAAGGGTACAATTTTGGCTTCTAATTTTTTATGTATGTCAAATAAAGCTGTTTTTTTCATCTGTTTTTCTTTAGCTTATATTATTTAATTTTTTAATACTTATTATGTACAAATGTATGAATAATGAGTTTGGTCAAATATGATTTATATTCTATTTTGAAGGATATCATGAGGTATTGATATAAATAGAATATATTTTTAAAACATTTAAATTTTAAAGGATAATATGGTTATTTGATAAAAAAAAGTAGATTTGTACTATAATTTTTGTATATACGAATACCTTATCTTATGGAAGAAAATAATAAATATGTAGATCTGACTTATTTAGAGGGTATTGCAGATGGAGATACAAGTATAATAAAAGAATTGGTTGAAATCTTTTTAGACCAAATGCCTGAGTTTACAGAAGGGTTTGATTTTAACTTAAAAGAGAAGGATTGGCTTAAGATAGCAGCTATTGCTCATAAAGCAAAATCTTCAGTTGTATCAATGGGTATGCAAGAGTTGGGTAATATTGACTTAAAGAATTTGGAATTGTTGGCAAAGCAGTTGCGAATTTTGGAATTGGAGCAAAAGACAAGTATTACAGATACCCAAAAAGAAGAAATAAGTTCTTTAAAAAGAAACTTTGAAGGCTATCCTGAAGACAGAATAAATTGGGTAAAAGAAAATGCCAATATTTCAGAATTAACGAAACTTATTAATAAATTTAATGATGTTTGTGGTGATGCTGTTAAAGAACTTTCACACGTAATAAGTACCTATTAAACCATATATAGCTCATGTTAGAAGTAAAGAATAATAAAGAGGTTAATATTATTAGTATCAATAAATCAGATAGATTAACAGCTGCTACTGCTGAAGAAGTAAAAGTTGAGTTGACTAAATTTGTATCTGAAAGTAAAGAAAAAGTAGTTTTGAATCTTTCAAATATAAAATTTATTGACACTACTGGTATTGGTGTAATTATTTCAGCATTAAAAACTGCCAGACAAAATAACAATAGTTTTTATTTATGTTGTGTGCAAGATGATGTAATGAGTCTTTTAAAGCTTATGAAGCTTGATAAAGTATTTGATATGTATTCAAAAGAAAATTAAACGATAATAAAAAAAAGGTGATTCAATTTTGAATCACCTTTTTTTTATATTATTTCTACTGTTGAGGAAGGTAACCAACCATCGTTACCATCACTTATTTGTATTCTATACCAATCACTGACCGATTCTAATACTTTCACCTTTGTACCTTCGTGAAGAATAAATAATTCTGTTCCGCTCACGGATGGTGAACTTTTAATCGTAACAGACGGTTCAAAAATTATTGCACTATTTCTTTTTGTTAGCATATTCTTTTGTTTAGCAGAAAAGCTAATTGAGGTAATGCAAACCAGAATAAGAATAATTGCAGAAAAGAAAGCAATTTGCTTTATAGACTTTGATCTGGTAAACATGAAAATTGCGAGCAATAACAATCCTAGAGCAAATGTTACAATTGAAATGATAGCCCATGTGTCTGATTTAGTTGTGTTTCGGAAGTTTTTAAACCAAGATATCAAGAAAAATTCTCCAACAGTTTCAAGTTTGTCTGTTATTTGAGAATTCACCATTTGTAAGTTGTAGGCAATATCTTTATCATGTGGTAATATTAATTTGGCTCTTTCATAATTTAAAATGGCTTTAGGTAAGTTTCCTGCTTTGTAGTAGGCATTCCCAAGATTAAAATATACTTCACCACTTTCCATTCCGGAACTAAGAATTTCTTCATATGTAGTAATTGCTTCGCTGTATTTTTGATTTTGGAAAAGCTCATTTGCTTTATCAAATCGTGTATCATTACTAGCAAAAGAGCTAACAGAAATAAAAAAGACTGATATAAATAAGAATATAATTCGTTTCATTTTCTTTCAATTTAATTTGTAACCTGTAGTTATCATTATGTATGTTTTTTATATGAAAAAACTACAATTAAAGATGTTACTTTTTAATCTGACTATCTAGTTTGCTAATATTATTTAAAGCTTTATTATATAGTTTATCCATTTGCTCTGTTTCACCTGAAGAAGGAGAGAAACGGGCAAACTCACAAGTATCCAGAATTTCTAGTAATTCATTTTTTACATCCTCTGATACTCCTCTTTTTGTAATTAATTCAGCAGCTTTTTCTTTACTTAACTCACTTACAGGCAAAAATAATTTATCGCTTAAATAAGTATATAATGCTTTTAAAACTTCTTCATAAAAAGCTTCATGATTATTTTCTTTCAGATAGCTAGAAGATTTTTTCAAACGTTTGGTTGCCATTTTGTTGGCTTTTTTGTTTTTAACTAAATGAACATTGGCATTTTCATGAATCTTCTTTTTATTTAATATATATGCTATAATAAATAAAATTATAGGAATGATATATCCCAGAAAGAAGATCATGGAACCAAAGATGAAGGTTCCTCTTTCTTTCAAATTCGCTTTGTCGGTTTTAATAAACCTGATGTCTTTTCCAATAAACTGAACATCCTCTCTGTTAACACTTGATGGAGTGTAAGTTGAGCCATTTTGTTCTTCAGTTCCTTTTTCAACTTCAATAACAATTGGATCTGATTTAATGGTAACAAATTTTCCACTCTTCGTATTAAAATAGGTAAATACTAAAGGATCTATGGTATAGTTACCTCCAAATCTTGGAATAATTAAATATTCAAAGGTTTTAGAACCTTTCATACCAGATACTGTATTGGTAAAATTATTCTTTGTAGTTGGATCAAAAGTGTCAAAATCTGTTGAAAAATTAAACTCTGGAGCAGACATTAATTTGTGGTTACCTGTTCCTGAAATTACGGCTTTAATCGTAATACCATCATTTACTTTTACTTTATTCTGAGAGCATGTTACTTTCATTGAAAGATCTCCAACAGCTCCAGAGAAACTTTGAGGTTTTGGTGTTGGGAAGGGTTTTACATTGATATTAATAGATTTTGATTTAACACGTTTTTTTACCATTCGGTAATTGTTGTCAAAAAAATCATCAAAAATACTGGTCGAACGGCGACTGATGCGCTGTTTTATCAAAAATTCAATTTCTGTTGGTTCAATAGTTTGTGGTCCGCTTTTTTGAGCGTATAGCACTTTTCTTTCTAATGTACCAACTCTGTATTGTTTGTTGTTTACAAACTCGTAAGTCCACTGTATATTATTACCATCTTCAATATCCTGAACAATGAAATTTCTATAGTCTGGGTGCTTAATATCTGAGATATTATCCAAATTTATACGAGTATAAATCTTTGTTGTCAAAACAAGTGGTTCACCTTGAAATATACTTGATTTGTTTTTGGTTACTGTAATAAATAAATCATCCTTTGAAAAAGAGTTGCTTCCATTACTTTGTTGGCTTTGGATTTGTTGCGAAGTATTACCTCCTTCATTTTTTACAACTTCAATACTTAAACTATTACTTTCGTATTTTTCTCCATCCACAGTAATTTGAGCAGGAGCTAGTGTGTACTTGCCGGGTTTATCACATTTAAGAATGTAGGTATAAGAATATTGCTTACTCCTTGTGATTTTTCCGTTTATAATTTGAGTGCTTGAGCTTGTCATTACACTAGGTCCCATTAAAACGGTAAAATCATTTAATTGAGGTAATCTTAAGTCTTCACCTTCTTCATTAACACTATATATTAATTGAAATTTCTCGCCAGAAAGTACAGCACTTTTAGCTTGTGCTGTAAATTCTATATCCTCTGCAAAAAGTGAAGATGAGAAAAGAAGAATTAATAAAGTGAATAATATTGAGTGTCTCATTTTTCAATAATTTCAATGATTAATTATAATAAAGCCACAAAAGTAATACAAATAATTTCTATAATTTACCAGTTCTTTTCAATGTTTCTTGCGGGACTACCTTTTACTTTTTGCATTTTTTCTTGCAATTCTTTTTCGTCCTGATTTAAAGCATTTAAAATGCGTTGGGCATCTTCTTTTGAAATATTGTCGTTCTGTGGTTTACTGTCTTGACTATCTGGCGTACCATCATTGTTAGAGTCGGTATCTCTATAATCCGGAATACTATCACCGTCAGTATCTTTAGGTTCTTTCGGATTTTCTCCGGCTTCTTCTTTATCTGACTTTCCATCATTGTCTGAATCCTGATCTTTGTAATCAGGTATTCCATCTTTATCAGTATCTTCGTTTTGATTCGGATTACCTTGTTGATCTTGTTGTTCTTTTTCGTCAGGTATTCCATCACCATCAGAATCCTGATTTTGCTGATTCTGTTGATCCTTATTTTGTTGATCCTTATTCTGATCTTTATTTTGGTCCTGATTTTGTTTATCTTGTTCTTGCTGTTGTTTCATTTTTAAAGCAGCAATTAAATTATACCTGGTTTCATCGTCTAAAGGATTATTCTTCAGTGCTGCTTTATAAGATTTAATAGCATTATCAATATCTTTTTTTGCCAGATAAGTATTTCCCAGATTATGGTTGATCATTGCCTTTTGATCCTTAGTTAAATCCTCTTGGTTGATACTTTTAAATTGATTTAGTGCCTCTTCGTATTTTTCCTGTTTAAAGTATGAATCACCTAAGTTAAACTCTGCTTCAAATGAAGATTTTCCTTCGCCTAGATTATCTAATGCTTTTTTATATTCAATTTCCGATTCAATATATTTTTCATTAGAAAATTCTTTATTTCCATTACGTATAAATTTACGTTCCTTTTGTGCGGAAGCAACAGAAACGCCTATAAATAACACTAATGCTGATATTAATAATCTCATTTTGCGTCCTCCTTATTTTCCTCAAAAAGATTAATGTTTTTCAAATACTTATTCTTTCTTTCTAAAATTAAAAAATCAATAATTAGAAATAATAGAGCTAATAGGGCTATGTATTGAAACTGATGATCGTAATCAGTATAAATTTTTGCATCCATTTCTGTTTTTTCAAGTTTCGATAGATGATCAACCAAATCATTAATTCCTTTTCTGATATTATTGGCAGATATAAACTCACCATCACCATTTTTTGCAATGTCGATTAGCATATCTTCATTTAATTTAGAGATTACAACATTGCCTTCACGATCCTTCATGAAATTGTTTTTGTTGCCATCTCCTACTGGAATAGGAGCACCTTTGGGCAACCCCATGCCAACAGTATATACTTTTATTCCCTTTTCAACAGCAGCTTTGGCTGCAGCAATAGCATCATCTTCGTGATTTTCTCCATCAGTAATAACAACAATGGCTCTGTTTACCTCTTCTTGCGCACTAAATGATCTAATACCTTTTTCAATAGCAGATCCAATAGCGGTACCTTGAGTAGGAATAATACCTGTGTTTATTGTTGAAATAAACATTTTGGCCGAAGGATAGTCCGTTGTAATTGGTAATTGAGTGTATGCTTGACCAGCAAATACAATTAAACCAACTTTATCGTTCTGGAGTTTATCTACTAATTGGTATATAGCTCTTTTAGCTCTATCTAGTCGACTTGGTTGAATATCTTGAGCATTCATACTGTTTGAAACATCAAGAGCAATCATAATTTCAATACCTTTTCTTTTCACAGTTTCAAGTTTTGAGCCAAATTGCGGTCCAGCCATAGTTATTATTAAACAAATAATAACCAATAACATGATGTAAAATTTAATAATCGGTCGTGTGCTAGAAGCGCTAGGCATTAGTGATTCCAACAGTTTTGGATTACCAAACTGTTCCAGTGCCCTTTTTCGCCTTTTTCCTATAATTAAATTTAGGAATGCTAATACAGGTACTATTACTAAAAAATACAGATATTCAGGATTTTCAAATCTAAACATATTTTCAAATCTAATTGGGTAATATTTAAGGAAGGTTTCTAAGTATGGTTGACTTAATAAAAACTTCCAATACAATGAAAAGAGCTGCCAGAATAGCAAAAATTAAGTACTCTTCAGAACGTTTTGTATATTCTTTAACCTCAATTTTGGTTTTTTCCATTTGGTCAATCTCTTCATAAATTTTCTTTAGGCTGGTTTTATTAGTAGCTCTAAAGTATTGTCCGCCTGTTGTCTTTGCAATTTCTTTCAACATTGGCTCATCGATCTTAACTTCCTCCTCTACATATCTTGTTCCATAAGGAGTTTGTACAGGAATCTGAGCTTTTCCTTCAGAACCGACACCAATAGTATAAACCCTGATGCCAAATGTTTTAGCAATTTCGGCAGCGGTTAATGGTGCAACTTCTCCACGGTTGTTAACTCCATCTGTTAATAAAATAATAACTTTTGATTTTGCCTTACTATCTTTAATCCTGTTAACCGATGTTGCAAGTCCCAGACCAATTGCGGTTCCATCTTCAACCATTCGGGTTTTGATGTCATGTGTTAAATTAACCAAAACAGCTTTGTCTGTTGTCAAAGGGCATTGCGTAAAGCTTTCTCCAGCAAATATCACTAATCCAATTTTATCGTTTGGTCTTGACGACATAAATTCTGTTGCAACATCTTTTGCAGCTTCCAGTCTGTTAGGCTTAAAGTCCAAAGCCTCCATACTCGAAGAGATATCTAAGGTCATAACAATATCAATGCCTTCAGTAACAACATCTCTTGAACTATTTGATGACTGTGGTCTGGCCAATACAATTATTAAAAATATGATTGCAATTGAACGAAAAGCAAACGGAACATGTCTGAAATATACTTTCCAAGAAACTGGTGCTTTTTCAAATCCTTTTAGTGAAGATATTTGTAAAGAAGCTTGAGCGCTTTTTTGTTTCCAAATATACCAACCAATCATTGGAATTAATCCCAATAACAAATAAAAGAAACTTGGATGTAAAAAGGTTATGCTACTCATTTTTTAAACTCGTTATGCATATTAAATGCAGGTTTTTACTCGTTGGATTTATTTTGGTTGTCCAACATTATATCTTTTTCTTCCTCTAAAGTTTTAATGATGTTTTCTTTGGTTTTTTCAATAAAGAAATAAGCATTCATTAAACTTAGTGCATGTTCATCAGGTAACGGTTCAAACTTCGCAAATTTAACCAGATCCGAAAGTTCAAGTACTTGACTTAATTGATCAAATATCTCTTTATCAATTTTTACTGATTTTTTAATGTCAGATAAAATTTCAAGAGAAGTTTGTTCCAGTGCAGGAATATCGTATCTGTTTTCGATGTACTCGCGTAAAATGTTTGACACAGAAGTATAAAAGTCTTTAACCTTATTGTTTTCCCAAAGTTTAGCTTCTTTTACTTTATCTAGTTCTCTGATTGCTATAACGTGCGCAGGTTCATCCGGTTTTACTTTAATTTTAACGTTATTTTCCCCTTGATGTTTTTTTCTGTAATATAAATAACCCCAAATGCTTAATCCAAGTACAATTAATACTCCGAGTACCCAATAGATATATTCAAGAATCTCAGATAATTTAAATGGAGTTTCTTGAACTCCTTTGATATCAAACATACCTTTTTCAGGATCTACTTTCTGAAATGGATTTACAACTCTTAAACTTAAAGGATCTGTATCAACTAGCTTCTTTAGTTCGCCATCAAAAACCTCAAATTTAATAGGAGGAATATAATGTAAACCACTATCAAAGGAGGTTATGCGGTATAATTGCGATAATACAATTCTGTCATTATCCATTTTCAAACTGTCAATACCTCCTTTTTCTACAATTTCAATATTTTTTGTAATTGTATCATTAAATACAGGAAAGTTGATTTTCAGATCTTTGGGTTGACTAACTTCAATTCGTAAGTCAATCTGACCTCCAATTAAAATTGTAGTAGAGTCTAAAGTTGCAGAAGCACTTACATTTTGACCGTATGTATTTATACCAGATAAAAGAATGCAACAAAATATAACCAGCAAGGATTTTATGCTTGTTTTATGGTATTTATAGAATTCAATTGCTATTGAGTTCATTATATTCGTTTTTTAAATAAATACATGAGCGCTTTTACATAATCTTCATCAGTTCGAATTGAAGCATTATCAATACCGCACTTTCTAAAAATTGTTTGCGTTTTTTGATTGTTCTCTATCCAATGCTTTTTAAAAGCATCTCGCACCTTTTTATTCGATGTATCGATCCAAGAATAAGTTCCACTTTCAGCATCTTTAAGTTTAATTAATCCAACAGAGGGCATTTCAGTTTCTCTTTCATCATAAACTTTAAGCGCTACTACATCGTGCTTTTGATTGGCTATTTTTAATGGATTTTCAAATTCATCATCTATAAAATCTGAGATGATAAATGTTGTGCATCGTTTTTTAATAGCGTTGGTCAAATACCTTAGTGCTTCGCCGATGTTTGTAGTTCTGTTTTCAGGTGTAAATGAAATCAGTTGGCGAATGATGTGAAGAATATGTTTACGCCCCTTCTGAGGAGAAATAAACTTTTCAATCTTATCAGAAAAAAAGATCACTCCTATTTTGTCATTGTTTTGAATGGCAGAAAAAGCCAAAACAGCAGCAATCTCTGTAATTACATTCTTTTTGTATTTAAAAGATGTACCAAATTCTCTAGAGCCAGATACATCAATTAATAACATAACAGTTAATTCTCTTTCCTCTTCAAAAACTTTTACGTAGGGGTGGTTAAACCTGGCCGTAACATTCCAATCAATATTTCTGATATCATCTCCGTATTGATATTCCCTAACTTCACTGAAGGTCATACCTCTGCCTTTAAAAGCAGAATGGTATTCACCTGCAAATATATTACTTGAAAGTCCCCGTGTTTTAATTTCAATTTGGCGGACTTTTTTTAGTAGATCCGATGTTTCCATTTAATCTTTTATTTATTTGATTAATGATAAGGATGTTAATCCTGTAAGAAATAAAATAAAAGACTAAGGCACTTCAACTGTGTTTAAAATGTCGTTAATTACTTCAATTGAAGTTACATTATTAGCTTCAGCCTCATATGATAATCCAATTCTATGTCGTAATACATCATGACAAACAGCTCTAACGTCCTCAGGAATTACATATCCTCTGCGCTTGATAAACGCATAAGCTTTTGCAGCCATAGATAAACTGATACTTGCACGAGGAGAACATCCATAAGAAATCATTTCTTTATATTTATCTAAATTGTATTTTTCTGGAAATCTCGTGGCAAAAACTATATCAACAATATATTTTTCAATCTTTTCATCCATATACACATCTTTAACTACCTTTCTGGCTCTAATGATGTCATCAGGTTTTAATATTGAAGATGCCTTAGGGAATGTTTGAGCAAGATTATGACGGATGATCATTTGCTCCTCTTCTTTTTGAGGATAATCAATCACAATTTTTAGCATAAAACGGTCGACCTGAGCTTCAGGTAGCGGATACGTCCCTTCTTGTTCAATTGGGTTTTGAGTTGCCATTACTAAAAATGGTTCTTCCAATTTGTATGTAGTCTCACCTATGGTTACCTGACGTTCTTGCATGGCTTCAAGTAAAGCACTTTGTACTTTTGCCGGAGCACGGTTAATCTCATCAGCTAATACAAAATTTGTAAAAATAGGACCTTTTTTTATAATAAATTCCTCATTTTTCTGACTGTAAATCATTGTACCTAAAAGGTCAGCTGGTAATAAGTCTGGTGTAAACTGAATTCGGCTAAAGTTTGCATCTACAATTGTTGCAAGAGTGTTAATTGCTAATGTTTTAGCAAGACCAGGAACACCTTCTAATAAAATGTGACCATCACTTAATAAACCAATTAGTAATCCTTCAACCAAATGTTTTTGGCCAACTATTACTTTGTTCATTTCAATAGTTAGTAAGTCAACAAAAGAACTTTCGTTTTTTATTCTTTCGTTCAACTCTCTTATATCTACAGATTGCTCCATGAGTTTAATATTTCTTGTTAATACTTTATTTTTTCTATGCGGATTTCAAAATTAGTTTTTTAATAAGCGGAGGTGTAAAAGCAATTGTTAAATAATGTTAACCAAGGAGTGGGTTTCCCCTATATTTCTAAATTTTAACTCTTCTTTAACTTTTTGTTTCATCCTTTTTAACAGAGTGAACTTTTATAGGAAAATATGGTTTTAAGAAAGGAGAGAAGATGAAAGAGTAAGGATGTTATTATTTTTATTTTGTAATATTATTCTCGTTTTTTCAGATTATTAATAAATAAATATAGTTTAGAATTTATGTTTGAAGATAGAGATTTTGTATGTAAACATATGATGTTGCGAAAAGGTGATTTTGTAAAAATAATTCACGAAAAAGGTTTGAAAACAATGGATGAAGTTCAGGATGAAACCAATGCAGCAACAATTTGTGGTTCTTGTTATGCAGATCTAGAAGAGATTTTAGAAGAAGAACTCAAGAAAAAGAAAGAATAAATGTTTAGGACCTACCTATATGGTAAGTTATAAGTAGGTCCTAGCTTTGTTATCTGAATAATAAAGAGCTATCTCCGTAGCTTAAAAATCTAAAATTATTATTTAGAGCATAATTGTATATTTCTTTCCAGTTATTTTCAGAAGTAAATGCTGCTATCAATAGTAATAAGGTGCTGTTGGGTTGATGAAAATTAGTAATTAGTCTATTTACTATCTTAAAATTATATCCAGGAGCAATCATAATTCCCGTGCTACTTTGCAAAACAGAGGTGCCCTTATTCTGAAGATATTCTTTAAGAGCTAAAAGTGCATTTTTAGTGCTATGATGTGATGGTAGATTGTAAGGATCCCACTGTGATATGTAGAATTCATTAATGTTTTCTAACTGTTTTACTCCTAGCCAGTATAAACTCTCAAGGGTTCTTACTGTAGTAGTACCTGTACTTGTAATGTTATCTTCAAATTTTAATAGTAAATCAATCGTTTTTTCTTCAACAAAAAAATGCTCTATATGCATTTCATGATCCGCAATTTTTTCGCTTTTTACAGGTTTAAAAGTGCCCGCTCCAACATGTAAAGTAACATTAGTTATGTCAATGTTGTTTTTGCTTAAATTATTAATTACTTCAGTTGTAAAATGAAGTCCGGCAGTTGGTGCTGCAACTGATCCTTTGTGGTTCGAGTATATTGTTTGGTATCTTGATAAATCAATATCTTCTGTGTCTCTATTTAAATATGGAGGGATAGGAATATTTCCAATGTTCTCAAGTATTTCGGCAAAAGTAATCTCTGAATTGTCCCAAGAGAAATTTATTATTTGAGCATCGTATAAAACTTCTTCTCTTTCAATTGTGATTGTTATCGTTCGATTGTCAATTGAAATGGATTTAGATAAAGATCCATTTTTCCATTTCTTAGAATTTCCAACAATGCATTTCCATGAACAGGATTGTTTTGTTTGGAAAACTAAATTTAAATCTGATGGATTAATAGGTTCCAAGCAAAATACCTCAATGTTTGCTCCTGTATCTTTTTGAAATTGAATACGTGCTTGAATTACCTTTGTGTTGTTAAATACAATTAAACTATCAGAAGGAATGTATTTGTATATGTTGTGAAAATGGTTCTCTTCAATAGTATTATTCTTGTATATCAGTAACTTTGAGTCTTCTCTATTTTGTAATGGATATTTGGCTATTTTTTCTTGAGGCAATTGGTAGGTATATTCTTGTATGCTTATATTGGGTTTGTTCATTGTAAAATCTCTATGTGCTTATAAATTAACTGTTAATAAAAAACGAATACAAAAATAGTCAACTTTATTAAATTGTACAGAAGTATTTTTATAATTTCAGGATCGAAAAATTAATGAATTAATATTAGAATAAAATGGCAATTGGTATAGGAGATCGTGTGCGCTTTTTAAATGAAGTTGGAGGAGGAATAGTTAGTAGAATTGAAGGTGGGAAAATGGTGTTTGTGTTGGATGATGATGGATTTGAGGTTCCTTCTTTAATTTCAGAGGTGGTTTTGGTTGAGAAGAAGGTTCATGATAAACAACTTGATAGTACAAATGAGGATGAATTTATTGAAGAAGTTATTGATGAATCTGAAGAGGAAGGAAATCCAAAGATATTGTTAGCATGTTTAAGAAATGTAAGCATGCCAACAAATATTAATCTTTATCTAATTAATGATTCTAATTTTTATTTGTTTTATACTATTGGTTTAATCGTAGAGGATCAGATTGAAAATCAATTTAATGGAAGTATTGAACCCAATACAAAAATCCAGTTAAAGGAGTATAGTATAAATGAAGTTGATGGAGATAGGTATGTTGTTAATATAATGATGTTTAGGAAGAGTGTATCTTATAAACCAAAAGAACCAATTTCATATGGCTTTAAGTTTAGCGGTGCTAAATTGTTAAAAGATAGTAGTTATGTTACTAATGAGTATTTTAATGAAAAAGCTTATTTAAATTATGTGCTTAAAGGTGTTTTAGAGGAAAAACTTGAAGATTTAACGGATAAAAAATTTAATAAGATAGTTAGAGAAAAAGAAAGTGGTAAAAAAGTTGTAAGACCGAAGAGGAGAGATGATGATCAGGTATTGGAAGTTGATCTTCATATTCATGAATTGTTGGACGATGTTAGGGGGTTAACTAATAAAGAAATGTTAGGTTATCAGATTGAAAAATTTCATGAAGTAATGAAACAAAATAAAAAGAATAAGAATAAGAAGATAGTTTTTATTCATGGGGTGGGTAACGGTGTTTTGAAAAATGAGTTGAGAAAAATGTTAGATCGCCAATATAAATGGCATAGTTATCAGGATGCTTCATTTAAAGAGTATGGATATGGAGCTACAATGGTAATTATATAGTTTCCTTTTAATTTTATTTTTAGAAAGCTCTAATCTGGATAGTATTCAGATTAGAGCTTTTTTTATATTATATATATTAGAAGTATCTAATTAAAAATTTAAACTAATTAATCTGAATTTTAAATTCAACTATAGTTTTATAAATGAGCAATGCTTAATTTATAAATAATATATTATATATATAAAAGTAGATATATTATTATAAAATGTAATAAACGTAAATAATAATATCCTTTACAATTAAAAAATAGATATAGTAAAATAAAAAAAATAAATACAAAATTTGGATATTTAAAAATAAATTATAAGATTTGAAAATTAAATCATATATTTTATATATATTATTATCATATAGAAGTTTATTATATGCATTATACTAAATTTACAAGGAAAGACTTTCTTTATAAGTTGGATGAAATCACAGCCTATAGTATTCGGGAAGCAGAGATTCGTAATGCTGTTAGTAGTTATGGTTATAATCAGTCCAGACTTAATGAAGGTAGACGGTTGTGGGAGAATTTAAGGTTGTTGTATATAGAAGCCCAGGAAAAGGCTAAGCTTAAGAGAGATTGTCATGCTGAAAAAAAACTTAAGCAAAAAGAGATTCATAAAAAATATATGAAATATCTTAAGTTAGCTAGGATTGCATTTGTTGATAATATAGAAGCCCAAGAGTCCTTAATGTTGTTAGGAGTTAGAGCAAGGACTTATGATAAATGGTTTGTTCAGGTGTCTGTATTTGTAAATAATTTAACGTCGAGTACGATGTATTTAAATTCAATGGCTGAATTTGGAATTAAACAAAATGATCTGGATGCTCTAAAGAAGCAATTGGTTGAACTTAATGAATTGTCGGATAAGTGTGTGCGTGTTACTGCAGTGGTGCGTATGTTGAATGATAAAGTTAAAAAGGAGACCATAGAAGTTCAGCAATGGGTAAGTAGTTATCTTAAAGTTGCTCGTATTGCTCTTGAAGATAACCCTGAAGTTTTGGCTATGCTTGGCATAATGGAAAAGAGTTGAATTTTTTTAAGTGATAATTAAAGATCTTTTGTCTTATAAAATACAATGTTAATGTTGATATTTATGGTATTGGTATAAAATAAATGAATCAGGTTCTCAATGTTGTAACTAATAAATGATGTATTCGCACAAACGAATTAAGTAAAAATGCTACTTAAAATAATATTATTGTTATTTTTGACGGGGATCGTCAAAGTTTGGGCTTGAAAGTTATAAGTATTGTGTGTTGAATAGATCTTATATATTACAATATTAGTTGTGTTATATTGTAATGTGTTGATGTAAAATATTAATGCTGTCAAATTGGGACCTTGATGGTGTAATTTTAGTTAAAACCATGACCGTGAAAACCAGGAGTCATTATATATTACGATTATGATGAAAAACTTAAACCGATTGATGTGTATCATTTCTCTTGTGGCAATAGGACTGTTTTCTATTGGTACTGGAGTTTTCGCACAGGTAATAAAGAAGCCAGGAGCAAATGCTACAAAAGTAGAAATAGCTAGGTATTATGGTTCGTCAAGCTTAAAAGGAGCAAATGGAGTGTTAACTTCTTTACCTGAGAGCTTATGTTCTACAGATGGAGCCGTTGAAATATATGTGGATGCAGCCAAATTAGATCCAACAAGATCTGATATTATATGGACTGTTTCAACCGGGGCTGTTATTACAGGTAATTATGAGGTGCATAACGACTGGGTACTTCCTATTGGAACATCTCCAGACAATGGAGTTTCTCTCAATCCTGCCACCATTCCACCTGCTTATTATGGTGTAAATATAAGGATTGCTTATGAGCAAATTGGAACTGATGGGAGTTTGGATAATTCAGACATCACTGTTGTAAATAAAACTCCTAATGCAATTGATTTTTCTCAGGAAACAAACATTTGTGCTGGGAGTTTCGCTATTATTACTTTACCTAAAGCAGAGAATGGTACATATTATAATTTATATCGCGGTCTCTCTAAGATTACAGATAGTGCAATTCGAGGTGATGGAAATGATATTAATTTTTATGTTAGTGAATCAGGTTCTTATACCGTAAAAGGATTTGATTCTAATTCAGAATCCACATCGACATGTTTTACTTGGATGCCTGGTTTTGCAGTTGTAACAGTAAATGATAGACCGACAGGTACTATATCAGGAGGCGCTGCTTTATGTGAAAATGAAAGTACAGATATTACAATTGATTTATCAGGTGCAAGTCCTTACGATATTACGTATTTAATAAATGGTACAGATCCTGTAACGGTTACAGATGTAACAGATCCTTATGTTTTTTCTGTTAGTCCCAGTCCTGGATCTTATGATTACACGATACAATCAATTACCGATGATAATGGCTGTACAACCGCTGTTTCAGATATAAGTGGAAATGCTACAGTAACAGTTGGTGACAGACCTACGGGTGTAATATCAGGTTCAACTACAATCTGTAATGGTGTATCAACTGATTTAACTTTTACTTTAACAGGTGTAGGGCCATGGGATATTGTTTATTCTGATGGTTCTAATAGTTTTAATGTAACGGCAAATAGTTCACCATACACTGTAAGTGTTACACCTTCTAGTTCAACAAGCTATACTATAAGTAGTATTTCGGATCAAGGTGCTACATGTGATGCAATTGGATCTGAGATTTCTGGATCTGCAGATATTATTGTTAATGCTAGTCCTACAGCTATAATTAGTGGAACTACGACCATATGTAATGGTGAGTCTACAGATTTAACTATTACATTAACAGGTGTAGGACCATGGGATATTACCTATAATGATGGTAGTGTGGATGTTACACTCACAGGCATTACTGATAATTCATACACTTTACCTGTTAATCCTGTTAATAATACTACATATACATTAGTATCTGTAGATGATGCAATTTGTAGTGCAGTACCTGCTGATTTGACAGGAATTGCTACAGTTACAGTAAATGAACGACCTACAGGTGATATTACAGGAAGTGCAACTATTTGTAATGGAGAAAATACGGATCTTACATTTAATTTATCCGGCGTTGGGCCATGGGATATAACATACAATGATGGCGCAGATCATACAATTACAGTTAATTCTTCACCACATACCTTAAGTGTGTCTCCTTCTACTACCACAACATATACTATTACCGGATTATCAGACAGTCAATGTGTGTCATTAACTGGAGATTTAACAGGAGCAGCTGTAGTTACTGTAAATCCTCGACCTACAGGTGTTGTGAGTGGAACAACAACAATATGTGATGGAGATGTTGCTCAGGTTAGCTTTTCACTTACAGGTACAGCCCCTTGGAATTTAACTTATAATGATGGATCTGATCATGTAATTAATAATATTTTATCAAGTCCTCATATTATATCAGTATCTCCAGGAACTTCTACCACTTATACTTTAGTAAGTGTTTCTGATAATAATGGATGTAATGCTCAGGCAGGTGAAATGTCTGGTAGTGCTGTGATAAATGTAAATGAAAGGCCTACAGCCATTATAAGTGGGACAGAAACTATTTGTAATGGAGATAATGCTAGTTTAATAGTAAATTTAACTGGTACGTCACCTTGGAATTTAACCTATAATGATGGATCTGATCACGTAATTAACGGTATTAATGATGCATCATATAGTTTAGTAGTATCTCCGAATTCTGACGCAACATATGCAATAACTGCCTTGACAGATGCTAATTGTAACGCTGATCCAAGTGACTTATCTGGGTCTGGTACAGTAACAGTTAATGCAAGACCAACTGGGGTTGTATCAGGAGATGCAACTATTTGTAATGGTGAAAGTACAGATATTTCATTTAGTTTTACAGGAGTAGGACCTTGGAATTTAACTTACAATGATGGTGCGTCTGATATTATTGTGAATAATATTAATGATAACCCTTATGTAGTTAGTGTTAATCCAAGTGCAACAAGTGTTTATAGTATTGTGGCACTTTCAGATCAATTATGTAACTCAATAAATAGTGATTTTACAGGTCTAGCAACAGTAACAGTTAATGCAAGACCAACTGGGGTTGTATCAGGAGATGCAACAATATGTAATGGTGAAAGTACTGATATTACATTTAGTCTAACAGGTGTTAGTCCTTGGGATTTAACATATAACGATGGATCAGATCATACAATTACTGTTAATTCAAGTCCATATGTATTGAGTGTTTCACCAAGTTCTACAACTACATATGAAATAATTTCTCTGTCGGATGCTACATTATGTTCATCACAAGTTGGTGAAATGACAGGACTCGTTACTGTAAATGTTAATCCACGTCCTCAAGGAACTATTTCGGGAGATAATTCTATTTGTGTGGGCGAAAGTACAGATCTAAACTTTAATTTGATTGGTACATCGCCTTGGAATATTACATATTCTGATGGAGTAAGTGATTACATAATAACTAATGTTAGTAATAGTTCTCATACCGAAACTGTTACGCCAACGTCTACTGCTACATATACTTTAGTTAGCATTAGTGATGCCTTGTGTACTTCTGAGAGTTCAGATTTGAGTGGCTCTGCTTCAATTTTAGTTAACCAGGTTACTTCAAACCTAAGTGTGAGTGCTCCTAGTGCAGGAGTTACAACTGTATGTGCAGGAGTTGATGTAACATTTAATGCAGCTGCTACTGACGGAAGCGGAAATTATAGTTATGAATTTCATCGTATAAGAGGTGTTGATGATCAGATAGTTAATACTGGTTCTGCAACTTATACAACTCCTGATTTACAAAATGGGGATCAAATTTATGTAGTAGCAACTGATAATACTACATTGTGTGTTGATAATTCTGAGGTTATCACAATGACTATTAATGCAAACCCTGTTCCCGTTCTTAATATCACAAGTGCTGGAGGTAATGAAGTTTGTTTTGGAACACCAGTAGATTTTGTTGCATCTTCAGGATTTGATAGATATATATTTTATAGAAATGGATCAGAAATTCTTCAGGATGATACCTCAAATACATTGAGTACTTCAGTTCTTGAAGATGGTAATACAGTTACAGTTGAAGCATACGAAGGTGATTGTCACGGAGCCTCAACTTCTATTACTATGAATATTCATGATCTTCCTACAATTTCATTGGTAAGTGATGAAACAATTGTTTGTGAAAATGAAGTGGTAACTTTTACTGCTACCGGTTCAGGATCTGGATCATTAACTTATCAATTTGTTGTTAATGGAAATCCACAAGGAAGTCAAAGTGCTACTAATACTTTTACATGGTCTGCTACAAATGATTTTTCAGTAGAGGCAATAGTTTATGATAGTTATAATTGTGAAATGACTAGTGAAACCATTAATGTCATTATAAGTAAACCGGTCGCCACTTTAGTTGCAGATAAAACTGAAATTTGTGAAAATGACGAAATTTTATTTACTGCTGAGGGAGGAGACATATATGAATTTTTTATAGATGGAATTAGTGCTCTAGGACCTGGTGCATCTAATGAATTTTCTTCTTCAACATTGGAAAATAATGATAATGTTACTGTTCAAGTTACAGATAGTTATGGTTGTACAGCAACGAATTCTGGTATATCAATAATTGTAAATCCTATTCCAGTTGTATCTTTATCTAGTTCAGATATTGATAATATTATCTGTGCAAATGATGAAGTTATATTTACTGCAACTGGTGGTGATGTATTTGAATTTTTTGTTGATGGTATAAGTGTACAAGGTCCAGATAATAATGATGAATATATTACTACAACGTTGGTTGATGGAGAAGAAGTTACCGCAGTTGTATCATACAGTACCTCTGGATGTTCCGCTACAACAAGTGGAATTATTACAACAGTAAACCCTTTACCTAGTCCAACATTAACTATAGTACCAAGTAATTCGTTTATCAGTGGTACAAATATTACGCTTACCGCGGGTGGAGGTGCTGAATATGAGTATTCTGTAAATTCAACTATATCACAATCAAGAAGTTCAGATAATATATATACATCAGATATTTTTGTAGATAATGATATAGTAACTGTTGATGTTTATGATATTAATAACTGTATGTCATCAATAGATACAATTATGCATGTTTTCGACGATATTGTATTATTGGATGTTTTATCAACTGAACCATCTTATTGTGAGGGTAGTACAGGGGTTAGTGTGTACTTGGGAGGGATTCCACAGGATGGGGTTACCTATGAGTTAATAAGGAGTTCTGATAATTCGATTGTAGGCTCTTCTATTATGTTTAGTACTACTGCGCCAATTGATATACGTTGGGATAACATTTCAGGAACTGAAGAATATAGAGTAGAAGCCTATTATACAGCTGTACCGGGAGTTAGATATGAAATGAATAATCGAGTTACTATTACAGAGTATGCTTTACCAACTATCTATAATTTAACTCCAACAGGTTCTATAACAGGATGTAATGGAGGAGCAGGTCATGTCATTTCTTTAGACAATTCTCAAACTGATGTTGAATATACTTTATTACTTGATGATTCACCTGTAGAAGTTTTATCAGGTAGTGATGGTGTTCAAATTGACTTTAATGCTCAATTAGGTATTGGTACTTATACCGTTATTGCTGAAAATATAAATAGTGGATGTCAAAGATATATGTCTGGAACATTTGAAATAGTCGGTGAAGGGTCAGATGTACCGTTCGGTGTGTATGTAATTAATCCTGCTGACCCTTCTGATTTAACAGATGGTAGATATTGTGAAGGTCAAGCTGGTGTTGAGATTGGTTTGGATGGTTCTTTAGATAATAGTGTAAATTACAAATTGTTTTTAGATGGAGTTGATACAGGTAGTTCTGTTGTCGGGAATAATGGTCCAATCAGCTTTGGTGTTCTATCAGCAGAAGGAATATATACTGTTAGAGTAGAATCAGCTTCAGGCTGTCAGTTCCCAATGACTGGAACAGCTAATGTTTCTTTAATATCCAACCCAACTGCATTTAATGTGGTTGCAGAAAATAATGGACATTATTGTGAAGGAGATCCTGGAGTAAGTATAAGTATTGATAATCAACAAGAAGGTGTTGAATATAGTTTATATTTAAATGGTACTACATTAATTGAAACTGTTACAGGAACAGATGCACTTGGTACTCCATTAGTATTTAGTGGTTTACAGAATACAGAGGGTGTTTACTCAGTTCAGGCAAGAGTGCCAGATGTAGATTGTGTAACTGAAATGAATAATAGTGTTGAAATTCAAGTAGATGCATTACCTACAGTATTTGATTTAACAAGTGATGGTGATTACTGCTCTGGTTCATCTACTTTTATTCGTTTGCCAGGTTCAGAATCAAATGTAAATTATGTATTGCATAACTTAGATGATGATACTTATGGTACTGCTATGACTGGTACTGGTGGTGTTTTAACGCTCGAAGTTACAGCATCAGGAAATTATGAAGTAGTTGCTCAACGAAATGATGGAGTTACATCTTGTGAGTCAGTGATGAATGGAACATTCTTTATTACGGAGAAACCTTTACCTGAAGATAGATTTATTTCAGAAACTTATGAAGGAACAGGTTGTGATGACGGTTCAATAGTAACGGTAGTATTATCACAGGTAGGAGTTCAATATTCATTGGTTAAAAAAGTAGGATCTGATTACTATGATGCTGGTTTACCATCAATTACCGGTGATGGTGGTGACGTTAGTTTTGCTCCAATTGTGGATAAGGATAATGCTGAATATACAGCAATGGCCACACTTGATGGTTGTTCAATTTATCTAACAGGTTCTGTATTTATTGATATTGCAGGTGTTTTAACAAAACAAGTTGTTTTGGGTGAAGGAGAAATCTGTAATGGAGATCCAGGTGTTGTGTTCGGATTAGATGATACAGAATCTGGAGTTACCTATGAATTGTGGTTAAGTTATAAGTATGGATTAGCTGGGGAATCACCAGAAAAAGTTATTGTAGGTGATGGAAATGCTATGAATTTCCCATTGGTTAATAATGAAGGAGAATATTTAGTAGTCGGAAAATCAGCTAGTTGTTCACTTGAGATGGCAAATCGGGTAGTATTAAATGTTAATCCCTTACCGGAGGCATATAGAATGATTGGCTCAGGAGAATTTTGTGATTTGACAGATGGAGCAGAGATTTCTTTAGATAATTCAGAAGAAGGAGTTTCCTACATGCTTCAGTATGATAATGGAACTATTTTACGAGATGCTCTTACTGTACCTGCTATAGGGGGAGCTGTAACTGATACAATTACGTTTGGTAAGTTTACAGATATTGGAACTTATACAGTAATTGCAACTACTGATAAAGGTTGTACTTCAAGTATGAATGGAATTATTTATACTCAATTAAGTGACGCCCCTGTTAATCAAATTGTTCAATATGATTCTGATCTTTATTGTGAAAATGATAATGGTGTAGAGTTTAGATTAACAGATCATGAGAGTGATGTTGTATATCAGGTGATAGATGACATTACAAACACTGTGGTTGCTGAAGTATCTGATGATAATCCTTCTGCTTCGGGAGAATTTTCATTAGGAGTATTTACAGAAGGAACTTATAGTTTTGTAGCTTCAAGAGGTGGTGATGCTTGTGAAATTCCAATTAATAGTGGAACTTCTGTTACTCTAGCTGTTGTTCCTCAACCTTCATCTCATACTGTTTATGCAGATGCGGTAAATGTTTGCGGATCTGTTGGAACAGATGTTGGTATTGAAGATTCCGAAATAGGTAGAACTTATAGACTCGAAGATTCAACAGGTGCAATTCAAGAGGTTATTACTAGTGAATCAGGGGAAGCTATTTCTTGGGCAGTTGCAGATATTGGAACTTCGGAAATTTATGAAATAATTGCTGAAGCTGATGGAGGATGTGAAGTTTCAATGGGTACAATTGAAGTGAATTTTAAAGATGCTCCGGCTTTACCAGATTACGAATTATCATCATCAGAATATTGTGGAGGAGAAGATGGTATTTCTGTGATTATTCATAATACAGAACCAGATAGAGGATACCAATTGAAAAATATTGGTGGAACTACCGTAGGTTTTGATGATGGAAATGGAGGAGATATTCTGTTTGAAAATATTAAAGAAGGAGAATATTATATTATTGCTAGGAATTACGAAAGTGGTTGTGCTACTTATAGTTTTGAAAACTTTACTATAGTTATGAATGCAACCCCTAATGTAGAAATTTTACAAATAGGAGATCTTGATTGTACTGAAATGTGCTATGGATTAACTAGTTCGGATGAAATAATTTTAGATAATTCTGCACCAGAAGAGGATCTGACTATATATAGTTTGTTACTTAATGGAATGGATATTATTCCAGATGGTGTTGATAGCGTTGGTCGTGGACGTTCAATTAATTATGGATCAAGAGCTGATGCAGGTATATATACAGTTAGAGCTACTAGTATTAAAGGATGTACGTCAATAATGGATGGTGCTGTTTATTTAGAAGAGTTTCCATTAAATGCTGAAGATGATTATTTGATTCTTACGAAAGGAGAAAATGCGGGAACTATAATTGTTGCAGGACAGGATGAAACTATAAATGATACATGGAATGTTAGTATTGATTTCTTAGGTGATCCAGAGACTGGTAATGATGGTAATTTAAGGTTCTGGTTTGACAGACAGGGTTCTACGTCTACAGAAATATCTAGTGGTTCTGTTACAATCGATGAGATATCCAGTGTATTGGTTTACACTAAAAAACCTGGTTTCTTTGGAAAGGACTCTGTGCAATATTTCTTTAAGAATACGGACTATCTTGCCCCTAGAGAAAGAATAGATTCTGCTTGGGTTCATATATTTGTCGGCAATAAAGATTTAGATTCCGATAATGCCTTTATAATACCTAATGCATTTTCACCTAATGGTGATGGTATTAATGATTACTTCAGAATTAGTGGAATTGAGGAAGCAGGTATTTACACTGCTGAAAAATCCAAATTAGAAGTATTTAATAGATGGGGTGCTCTAGTTTATAGATCTACAGGTGATTCATATGGAGAAGAAGATGAATGGTGGGATGGAACATCAACGACTGCGAATATGGTCTCAATTGGTACTGATTTGCCAAATGGTACATATTTCTATGTATATACAGTTGAAGTTAATCTGGCTACAGAAGAGACTGTAAAGGTTAAAGAATATAGTGGATATATAGAATTAAGGAGGTAAGTTAATTAACGAGCTTAAATCTTAACTAAGAAAAAATAGTATCATGAGATATAACCAGATATTTAAATTGTTGATTGTGTTATTTGTTGGAATAAGTTTTTCCACCAAAACCTTTGGACAAGATGTGGCTCAGTATAATCATTATATTGCTAATCAGGGACTACTAAATCCGGCTTATAATGGAACACGTGATGTTATTAGTGGTTTATTAATTAATCGTAATCAATGGATAGGTCTAGAAGGAGCTCCAATGAACCAGTCACTTAATGTTCATGGTCCATTAGAAGATACTAATTTAGGATTTGGGATATCCATTATGAATGATATGATCGGCTTCTCACGTACAACGGATGCTATGATTGCTGCATCCTATAAACTAGAAATTGATAGAAGACGGTTTTTATCACTAGGTTTACAGGTCGGTGCCAGTTCAATTGTTTATGATGGAACTAAAGCGGTAACAGATCAATATGGAGACCCTGTATTTGCTGGAAAACAGTCTAAAATAGGTCTTAATGTAGGTTTTGGGGCATATTTGTTTGAGGAAGATTATTTTGTTGGATTTTCAGTACCTAAAATGTTCTCCAATAATTTTGATGAAGCAAATGAAACTTTTAAAAATACACTCGATTTTCAGAATATGACAATGTATCTGTATGGGGGATATGTTTTTGATTGGGGTGATGTTAAGGTAAAACCGACTTTATTGTTTAGAGAAGTTTATGGTGCCCCTTTGCAATTTGATGTTTCAGGTAATGTTTTATTGATGGAAACCCTTTGGTTAGGTTTATCATATCGATCAATTTCAGATGTCGTGTTCCTTGCAGAATTCAAACCAAATCCGAAATCACCCTATACATTCAGATATTCTTTTGACTATTCATTGAGTTCTCTAAATCAGTATGCCAAAATTGGTTCTCATGAAATAGGAATCCAATTTGATTTTACTTTTAATAAGAGAGCAGGAATGCGTTCAATTCGTTATTTTTAGAGTTTTACTATATTATCTGCTTTTTTTTTTTGTAAAATAGCGTTTTATATTATTAACAGTATATAAATTTTTTCCTAACTTAAATTAGCTTTGTCAATTAAAACGGGCTTTTTGAGAAAAGATAACTTAATCATAGCTTTAATATCTTTAATTATGAATAAGATTACACAATACATAGTTTTTTCCATTTTTATTTTTCTGGGATCAGTTACTGTTCAAGGGCAAAGTAAATTAGTTAATAAAGGAAATAACTACTATAAAAAAGCTGAATATTATCAAGCACTTCAAAACTATTTAGAGGCCCAAAATGATGGAGAAAAACTTAGCGATGATGTTAAGATCAAAATGGGAAAATGTTATTATGAATTAAATAATATTGAACGTGCCTTAACAACATTATTGGAAGTAGAAGATAAGCTTTCAACCAAGGATGATTATATGATTTATGCACAGGTTTATCAGCGTTCGGGGTTATATGCAAAGGAGGATAGAGGTGCGATTTTTTGGTATGAAAAGGCATTAAAGTTAGGGGCAAATCCTGTTCAAGTTAATGAGTTGATTGAATCTTGTAATTGGGCTGCTGCCCATGAAGAAGTAGAACCTTATCGTGTTAACCCTTCTCCTATTTTTACTTCTGGTCAATCATTTGGAATTCAGTATTATAAAAATGGAGTTGTCTATTCATCAGCTTCTGAAGAAGGTTCAAAAAATGTTGATAGACAAGGGAAATCTTTTTTGAATTTATATTACTCAGATCTTAAAGATAACGAAATTCAAAAAGGTAGACCTTTTTCTAAAAATTTAGAATCTCCTTATCATATAGGAGCTATATCCTTTACTTCAGATTTTAATACGATGTATTTTACTAAAGTTGTTAGGGTAAAAGGTGGACAAAGTAGATTAAAATTATTTAAAGTAAATTATGAAGGTAATGATTGGGGGAAAGAAATAGAACTTCCTTTTATTAATGATGACTACGACTACGGTCATCCCGCGGTATCACCTGATGATAAGTTCTTGTATTTCGTATCGAATATGGAAGGTGGTAAAGGGGGAAAAGATATATATAGGGTTGAAAGATTGCGTGGAGGTATGTATGGTACTGTAAAAAACCTTGGACCTGAAATTAATACTTATGGAGACGAAGTATTTCCTTTTGTAAGTAAAGATAATGTATTGTATTTCTCTTCAGATGGACATTATGGTTTTGGAGGTTTAGATATTTTCAGAGCTGATTATGAAGATGGAGCATGGAAGAATGTAAGAAATATGTTAAAACCATTTAATGATGTTGCTGACGATTTTGCTTATGTTGTTAATCCGAAAGATCCGGAAAGAGGTTTTCTATCAAGTAGTCGTACTGAAACAGGTGATGATGTAATTTTTACTGTGGAATTTGTTGGACAAAAGGATGAACCAGAAGTAGAACCTGAATCACCAAAAGAAGGAGATATAATTGCTCTAGAAGATTTACCTGACGAAACTACTTCTGTAGAAGAAGATGTTAACGTTGACCTTTCTGCTTATGCTGGCGTATTTTCGGCTAAGGTTAAGTCTACCTATAATAATTTAGCTGCGAAAGGTGTTAAAGTAGATATTATAGATGATGCTACAGGAAATATAATAGCATCAGGTATATCTGATGATAAAGGTGTCTTTAATATTGTTATTCCTGATGAATATAGAAAGGAAGGACAAGAGTTTGAATTGGTTTTTTCAAAAGAAGGCGAGTTCAATTCAAAAAGGATGATTTTAAATATTATGGAGCTTGCTGATTTAAATGATAACGGTTTATCGTTAACTCCAATATTTAATGATGATGTTTTGGATGATATTAGTGGTATGGTACTTTACTATGTAGGAACAGAGCTTACAGAAGAGAGTAAAAAAACATTGGATAGGTTGGCCACATATCTTCAAAATAACCCTCAGATTGTGGTTAAATTGAACTCACATACAGATGCCAGAGGAAGTAAACTAGACAATTTATTTACTTCCCAAAGAATGGGTGAAAAAGTAGAGGGAATGTTAATGAAGAAAGGTGTTGATGGTGATGCCACAATTCCTAGGGGATATGGTGAAAGATATATCGTAAATAAATGTAAAAGGGGCGTTCTTTGTAGTAATGAAGAGCAACTTAAGAATAGACGAATTGAGGTGGTTGTTTGGAGAGTTAAAAAATAAGAACTGTTAATGACCATAAATTATATAAAGATGAAATCAACATATATTATATTTCTAACAGTATTAACTTTATTGTTTAATCCACTTAAAGGGCAAAATAAAGTTGATAAATTAGGTTCTTTGCGTACTTCAAAAAAGATTGTCAGTGTATTTGAACTTTCTAGTAAACCAGATTATGCAATACAAATTATTGCATTAAAGTATCCTGCTGGTGAACCTGGATTTTTTAATAACGTACAAGAAGCTCGCGAATTTAACTGTGCGGATGGTTATATGAAATATTGTGTGGGAAGTTACGCTACTCACAAATTAGCCGAAAATGAATTAGTTTATTATCGTGATTTAGGATATACTCAGGCTTTTATTGTGAATACAAGTAAGTATAAACTCAAAGGTGATAATAATTATGTTAGCAATGCTAAATTTGTACCTGATCCTAATAAAACTTATACTATTCAATTAAGTGCTTTTAGATTTCCGGTTTATTTAAGTCACTTTAAAGGAATAGAACAAGATGATATTATGGAGTTTTATTTAAAAGATAAAATTTACCGATATACAACAGGAAAATATAAGTATGATGAAGCAGTAGCAGAACTAAGTAAAATAAAAGAAAAAGGCTTTAAAAAAGCCTATATTACCGAATTAGATGCTTATCTACCGTATCAAATAGAATAAAAGATATATATTTGCAGAATATAGCAAGTCAGTCTATCGCCATTTATGGAGGAAAGTCCGGGCAATGCAGAGTACCATGCTTCCTAACTGGAAGATACCTGTGAGGGTATAGTAATGCAACAGAGAATAACCACCTTTTTTAAGGTAAGGGTGAAAAGGTGAGGTAAGAGCTCACCGGTATTTGTGGTAACACAGGTAGCCGTGTATCTCATGGATTGCAAGACCAAATATATCACGATTTCTTCGGATACAGAGCTACTCGTTTTGATGTTATACAGTCGTGAGGGGTAGGTTGCTAGAGCTTATGGGTAACTATAAGCCAAGACAAATGATAGACCATTCATTTTTTGAATGACAGAACCCGGCTTATCGACTTGCTATTTTTTTCTATTTTTTTCTATTTCTTTCCTAATTTTAACCTAAGATATTCTATCATGAAGGAAGTTGTTTCTAAAGCTATTAAATATCTTACTGAGGACATATGGCGAATACAAAAGTTTCAACTATCTCGTCCTCATGTTATCATTATAAACACCTTACGTATTTTATATTTAGCTATAAAGGGTTTTATATATGATAAATGCCAACAGAAAGCTTCTGCTCTTACGTTTTATTCCTTAATGTCTGTAGTTCCACTTGTAGCATTACTTTATGGTATTGCACTAGGATTTGGATTTGATGAAACCTTAAAGGTGGAATTAACTCAAAAAATGGCAGGACAGGAGGAAGTATTAAGTTATATTCTGGATTTAGCAGAAAGGTATGTAAAAAGCACTAAAAGTGGCATCATTATAGGTGTAGGTCTTGTTATTCTGTTTTGGTCAGTGATGCAGGTTTTAGGTAATATCGAACAAAGTTTTAATGATATCTGGGAAGTGAAAAGGTCGAGAAGTTTTGCCCGAAAATTTACTGACTATATAGCCTTAATGATTGTGGCTTTTTTGTTTTTAATATCAAGCAGTAGTATGATTGTTTTTGTATCTGCAAAATTTAATAACTATGAACTTTTAAGTTATGTAGGTAGAACACTCACTATGATGTTACCATATGTTATAATATGCCTTGCGTTTACTATGCTTATATTAATTATGCCAAATACAAAAGTCAATCTTTTTTCGGCTATTGTTGGCGGTATTGTTGCAGGAATCCTATTTCAGGTTCTTCAATATTATTTTATACATTTTATGGTTGATGTATCTAGATATAATGCAATATATGGCAGTTTTGCTGCACTACCTTTGTTTTTGTTCTGGATGCAGGCTAGTTGGCTCATTGTGATGTTTGGAGCTGAAATATCATTTGCAATACAAAATGTAGATAGTTTTGAATTTGCTGCAGATACACAAAATATCAGTGTAGAGTATAAGAGAGTTGTTGCTTTATTAGTATGTTATGAAGTGATTAAACGATTTGAGCAAGGTAAAGACCCAGTTAATACATTAAAGCTGTCTGTTCATTTAAAACTACCTATTCGTTTAATAAATGAAATAGTTTTTGAACTTGTTAAGAGTAATGTTTTAATAGAAGTAGCAAAAGATGGTAATGGAGAAACTTCTTATCAGCCAGCAGTGGATATTAATAAGTTATCTATTTCTGTTATTTTGAATATGTTGGAAACTACAGGTAGTGAAAACCTTCATTTTGAAGAAACAGAGAGTTTGATAAAAGTTAAAAATGTGGTGAAGCGTTTCAAAGAAATGCGTGCTTCATCTTCTGAAAATGTATTGTTAAAAGATCTATAAAAGAAAAGAGCTTCCTTTAGGAAGCTCTCTTTATGCCGGCCGCATCAATTATGGACTATTTAAACTCCTGAATACAGGATTTGAGTGTTTGTAATCCTCGGTAATCCTCCGTATCATAAAGATAACCCGAAGGTGAGGCCCGCCCTAAAACTACATAACTTTACTCGGTTCTATTGTAGTGTTGAGTTTAACAATCTAAATAAAACTGATGCGGTTTTCTTTGTATCAATCATACATAACAAAAGTAATTTATTTTTTAGTTCTATCCAAGAAATATCAAGGGTTTTGGCCTATTTTTATGCTGAGAAAAAATACCGAATTAAGGTATTTTTTTTGCTTAAATTTTCACAATTGCTTTTCTTTACAGATTACCAGAAACTTAGAGAATGAAGTATTCTATTATTGACATTGAAACAACAGGAGGTAATTTTAAAAATGGTAAAATTACAGAGATTGCAATTTATTTGCATGATGGAAAAAAGGTTATTGATGAGTTTGTTTCGTTGATTAATCCGGAACAAAGTATTCCTCCATATATTACCCAATTAACAGGTATTAGTAATAATATGGTAATAAACGCACCTAAATTTTATGAAATTGCAAAAAGAATTGTTGAAATAACAGAAGGAAGTATTTTTGTAGCTCATAATGCTAGTTTTGATTATGGTTTTATTCAAGAAGAGTTTAGAGCATTGGGATATGAATATAAACGTGATACACTTTGTACAGTTAAATTGAGTAGGAAACTATTACCAGGTTATAAATCTTATAGTTTGGGTAACTTATGTGTCCATTTAAATATTAATAATGATGCACGTCACCGTGCAGCTGGAGATGCATTGGCAACAGTTACACTTTTTGAGATTTTGTTAGCGAATAATAATGGTTGTATAATGCCTTTAGATGGTAATAGATATTTTACTGCAGAAAGTTTACATCCTCAGCTTAGTATTGATTTAATTGAAACACTTCCAGAAGCGGTAGGTGTATATTATTTTTATAATCATAATAAAGATTTAATTTATATAGGAAAGAGTAAAAGTATTAAAAAGCGTGTGTTTACCCATCTTGGTAATGTAAAGGCTCAAAAGGCTGTCAGAATGAAATCTGAAGTAGCCTCCGTGGATTTTTATATTACAGGTAGTGAATTGGTTGCTTTATTAATGGAATCAGCGGAAATAAAAAAGCATAGACCTAAATTTAATAAAGCTCAAACTAAGAGTAAGCTTAACTTTGGTTTGTATAACTTCAAAGATAGAAAGGGATACATTCGTTTTAATATTCTAAAAAATGATGGTCGTACTACACCGCTAAATTCCTTCGATACCATAAAAGAGGCTAAGCAATATCTTAATAATAAATTAGAAAGATATGAATTGTGCCAAAAGTTATGTGGGCTTAGTGATTCTGTAGGAAGTTGTTTTCATTATCAAATTAAAATATGCAAAGGAGCTTGTATTGATCTGGAAAGTTTTGACTCATATAATATAAGAGCTCAAAAGTTTATTGATAGTATGGCATTTTCGAAAAGTAATTGTATTATTAAAGATATTGGTAGGTGTGATGATGAAAGTGCAGTTATAGCCATTAAAAATGGCAAATACATAGGGTATGGATGGATTGACAAATACCAGAATATTAATTCTATGGATCAAATTTTGGATTTGGTATCAGTTAAAGATGATACAATGGATGCCAGGTCAATCATAAAACGTCAAATTCTGGAAAATAAAAAATTAAAAGTGATAGACTTAGATGATGATCGGTTATAACTACAGAAAGTTAATTTTAATTGGGGAATTTATTTTTTATTACAATAAATCTCTCGTGTGCTCCAATAGCAACAATATCTTTTTCTTTGTTGAAAAATGCAAAATCAAAAAAAAGTTTTTCCTGATCTATAAATTTAAGATGTGCTGAGCAGGTAATGGATGTATTGATACTTACTGGAATAAGATGTTTAATATTAATCTCAGCGCTAATTGAAGTGTATTCTGGAGGAATTCTTTCATGAACTAATTCACATATAACTTGCTCCATAAATACAATTAATGATGGAGTAGCTACATAATCCATGTCACCGGTTTTTAAAAAAGAAGCCAGTTCTTCTTTTTTGATAATGAAATCTTTAGAATGTTGAATTCCTTTTTTTAAATAGTGACTAACTGCTTCCATTTTTTGAAATTTAGATATATTAATTATACCTAAATTTCAAAAAAATGTTTTGATTTTTATCAATTTAAATTGATAAAATTATTTAAAATTCACTAGTAAAATGAAATACTATGTCTTCAAAGTTTTGTTGAGCTAATTGGAGCATATAAGATGAATCTGCTAAAAATACATCTCTGCCTTGCTTATCTTTTGCCATATATTGGTTCTTTCTTCTCTTAAAGTCAGCTAATTGTGCCTCATTATCAGATTTTATCCAACAGGCTTTGTATAAGTTTATTGGTTCATATCTACATTTAGCATTGTATTCATTTTCCAAACGATGTTCAATAACTTCAAACTGAAGTGCACCCACTGTACCAATAATTTTACGACCATTGAACTGACTTGTAAATAATTGAGCTACACCCTCGTCCATAAGTTGGTCAATGCCTTTGGCAAGCTGTTTAGATTTCATAGGATCTGCGTTTTCAATATATCTAAACAACTCCGGTGAGAAACTAGGTAACCCTTTAAAGTTAACTTTTTCTCCTTCAGTAATGGTATCTCCAATAATAAAGTTACCAGAATCAGGTAAACCAACTATATCTCCTGGAAATGCCTCATCAATTATGGATTTTTTTTCAGCCATAAATGCGGTCGGGCTTGAGAATTTAAAGTTTTTTCCTTGACGTACATGAAGGTAATTCTTGTTTCTCTCAAATTTTCCAGAACATATTTTAACAAAAGCAATTCTGTTTCTGTGATTAGGATCCATGTTAGCATGAATTTTAAATACAAAACCAGAAAATTTATTTTCATCTGGTGAAATTGTTCTTTGAATTGTATTAGAAGGTTGTGGTTCCGGAGCTATTTCAAGGAAGCAATTAAGTAACTCATTTACACCGAAGTTATTTAAAGCACTTCCGAAAAATACGGGAGCCAATTCTCCTTTTAAATATTCTGAAACTTCAAATTCAGGATACACACCTTCAACAAGTTCAATTTCTTCTCTTAAAAGTCCAGAAGCATCATTACCTATATAACCTTCAAGTTCTGGGCTGTTTACATCAGAAAAAGCAATGCTTTCCTCTACGGTTTGTTTACTGGCTTCAAATAAATTTAAGTTTGATTCCCAAATATTGTAAACGCCTTTAAAAGAAGGACCATTACCAATAGGCCAACTTAAAGGGCGAACACTAATTTTTAATTCTTCCTCAACCTCATCTAATAAATCGAAGGCATCTTTACTTGGTCTGTCCATTTTGTTTATAAACACCATTACAGGTGTTTTACGCATACGACAGACTTCCATTAATTTTCGTGTTTGAGCTTCAACCCCTTTTGCTGCATCAACTACAATAATAACGCTATCTACCGCAGTTAATGTTCTAAATGTATCTTCAGCAAAATCCTGGTGACCCGGTGTATCCAGAATATTAACTTTATGGTCTTTATACTCAAACCCCATTACAGATGTAGCTACAGAGATTCCACGTTGCTTTTCTATTTCCATAAAGTCAGAAGTAGCAGTTTTTTTAATCTTGTTAGATTTAACTGCTCCTGCTACATGTATTGCACCTCCAAATAAAAGTAGTTTTTCTGTAAGTGTTGTTTTACCTGCATCAGGGTGACTGATAATGGCAAATGTTCTTCTTCTTTGTATCTCTTCAATTAAGCTCATATTCTGTAATTATAAAATCGAGCGCAAATTTAATTAATGTATTGGTATTTTGATGTTTTGTAGCATACTTTTTAAAGTAAGAATTGGCAGTCTATATTTTATTTATCATAAACGATAGTTTTGTTGCTAATTTATAAGCTGAAGGTTTGATTTTTGATAAAATTGTTTGATTTTTAAGCTTCAAAATTATAAAAGATATATATATGAGTTGGACGAATTATCATGGACATTGTAATTATTGTGATGGGCATGGAAAAATGGAGGAATATATTGTAAAAGCGATAGAGTATAAGATGCCTGTAATTGGAATTTCCTCACATGCTCCCGTTCCTTTTGATTGTTTTTGGACGATGAAGGAAGATCAATTGCAAAACTATGATAATGAAGTAAGGCAGTTGCAGGAAAAGTATAAGGATCAAATTACTGTTCTTAAATCACTTGAGATCGATTATCTCCCTAATTACGGAGGTTTTAATAAAGCAGTATTAGATAATATCGAATTAGATTATCGCATCGGTAGTATTCATTTTATTGATCGTTTTAAAAATGGTGATTCCTGGGGAATAGATGGAAGTCTTGAAGAGTTCAAAAAAGGAGTGAAGGAAATATTTAACAATGATATTCAACATACTGTGAAGCGTTTTTATGAATTAACACGAGGTTTAATTCAAAACCAAAAGTTTGACATTCTAGGCCATTTCGATAAAATTAAAATGCACAATGTAGTTGAACCATTATTTGATGAATCTGAAGATTGGTATGTAAACGAGGTTGAGTCTGTATTATCTTTGGTTGCAGAGAAAGGAATTATTGTTGAGATTAACACCAAGGCATTCGAAAAAAATGGATTATTGTTTCCCGGGCCAGCATTATTTCCATTATTAAAGAAATTTAATATACCTATAACAATAAACAGTGATGCACACTTCCCGGAAAAATTAGAGTCTTCTTATGGAGAAGTGGCGCAGTTGTTATTAGATGCTGGCTTTACTTCTTTAAGAGAATATAAAAATGGAATCTGGTGCAATGTTGCTTTTAATAAAAATGGAATACAATGGATAGAATAGATTATTCAGTGGAAATTATAAATGTTAACGATAAAGAACAAACAGATGCTTTATTATCGTTAATGAATGATTATATGCTTGATGACATGGGATTGAATGCTGAATTACCAGCCGAGTTAGGTCATAGAATAATAAAAGGATTACAGCTGCAAAACAATTACATAGGATTTCTATTAAAAGAAGGTGATAGATATGTAGCTTTGGCGAATTGTTTTGTGGTTTTTTCAACATTTAAGGCAAAGCAGGTTTTAAATATTCATGATTTTGTTGTTACTCCAGATTATCGAAGAAAAGGGGCGGGTTACACTTTATTAAATAATATAAATGATTATTGCAAACAGAATAATTATGGTAAAGTTACATTGGAAGTTAGAAAAGATAATGAAAAAGCAATGAAATTGTATATTAAGTCTGGATTTAAAGATTGTAATCCTCGAATGTATTTTTGGGAAAATACATTATAGTGAATCCGTTACTGTATAAAATATGAATATTTTTATGTCAATAAGAATAAGGCTTGATGCACTAGTGTATATGTTTCATTTTGTTGATGAAAATGGGATTTGAATTGATTAAATTACATAAAATTTGGATAATAAAAATGTAATTGTAGCATATATAAACTTATGATTTGTTTGTAATCATGTATTAATATTCTATTTTTACGCAACCTTTGGACAATTTTTGATTTTAGTATCGTAACATTTTTGTAGAGTTAGCGTAATAAATACCAAATTAACAACTAGATGTTTATGTCGTAATTAAATGAAAAGCAAAGGTTAGTTTATTTAACATTGAATTATTTCAATTAATACATTGGCACAAAACAAGAAAAATAATCAAATCATGGCTAATAATAAGTATATATATGATCCTGAATCTTTAAGCTATATTCCGGTAGAAAATACACTGAAATCTAAATTAAAGAAGTTGGTTCCATATATAATTGGTGGAGGATTATTTGGTTTAGGTTTTTATATAGTTACTGCTGTATTTTATTTTACTCCTAGAGAAAAATTGCAAGCTCAACAAATTAAAGATATGAGATCCCGACAAGATATTTTTATCGAGAGATTAAGTGAGGCAGATAAGGAATTAAATGAATTGGCAGTGCTTGATGATAGTTTATACAGAACAATGTTAGGTGTTACACCTTTAGATTCTACTCAAAGAATAGCTGGTACCGGAGGTAGTAATAGTTACGAGGAAATGGTAATTTCAGATATTCCATCTGAAATAATTGACTCATATAGAATGCTTGATAATCTTGTGGCTAAAATGAACGTTCAGAAATCATCTTACTCAGAACTTTTTAGAGAAGTTACAATAAATGTAAATCGTTTACAGCATTTACCTGCTATTATTCCTATTTCTAACTGGGATTTAAAATATATTGGTTCTGGCTTTGCTCCACGTCGTTTTCATCCAATCCTTAAAAGATGGAGACAACACGAAGGAATAGATTTTATTGCAAATGTGGGAACAAAAATATTTGCTGCTGCAGATGGTGTAGTATCAAGTGCAAGATTATCGGATAGTTTTGGTAGAGTAGTTGAAATAGACCATGGTTTTGGTATTACTACATTGTATGCACACATGAGCAAGTTTGATGTAAAAAAAGGACAAAAAGTTAAAAGGGGAGAAGTAATTGGTTATGTTGGAAACACTGGCTTAAGTGCTGGTGCTCACCTGCATTATGAAGTGCATGTGCATGGTAAAGAAGTTGACCCGGTTAATTACTTTTTCAAGGACTTAACTTCTGATGAATACAGAGCTGTTGTAGATAAGGCTCAAAGTGTCGAAACATGTATGGAATAAGTACAAACTCATGGATTAACAAAAATATTAAAAGGACTGCCTGTAGGTAGTCCTTTTTTGTTTAAATAATTACATATTTAGTTCACCCTTAAAAATGGAATAGGTTGTTGATAACCAGTTCATAAGCATTTGTACTTAAGTTTATAAATCTGCAAGCAAATGTGTATTTTAGACATAAAGCTTGCAGATATGGTTGGAAAACAAGACAATACGCCACAGTTGAGTATTTTTGATACACCTCTAGAAAAGTTTATTAATCTAAAGCACGAACTATGTGTTTTGTATAAACAAATTGATTGGAATAAGATCGAATCCGATTTCTCAGTTTATTATTCAGACTTTGGACGGCCATCGGTTCCCATCCGTAGCCTAATAGGCTTGCTTTTACTAAAGCATATCTATAACCTTAGCGATGAAGCGATTATTGATAGGTGGATCGAAAATCCTTATTGGCAATATTTTAGTGGGGAGAAAGTTTTTCAGACCGAAAAACCTTTTGATCCAACTGAATTTATACATTTTAGAAAGCGCATAGGAGAAGAAGGCGCTGAAAAACTGCTAAAAATTTCTGTTCAACTTTTTGGTAAAGAGGCTCAAGAGAAAGAGGTGTTGATAGACAGTACAGTTCAAGAAAAGCACATCACTTACCCAACAGATGCAAAGTTACATAAGCGCATCATAGAAAAAGTAATACGATAGCTAAACAAGAGGGAATAACATTACGACAGAGTTATACTCGAACTTTAAAATAGTTAATGATAGATCAACGTTTCCACAGCCATCCCAAACGAAGAAAGAAAGCCAAAGCAGCCTTACGAAGAATAAAGACCATAGCAGGTCGCCAGGTCAGGGATATTGAAAGACAATTTAATCCGGTACAAAAAATAAAATATGAAGGACTCTTTGTTATACTCAACAAAATCTTAACGCAGAAAAAAGGAGATCAGAATAAAATATACAGTATCCATGAACTAGAAGTTAATTGTATCGCAAAAGGAAAAGAAGCAAAGAAATTTGAGTTCGGAAATGTACTAACCAAAACTTCAAAAATAGTAGTCGGTGCTATCGCTTTTGAAAATAACCCATACGATGGTCATACGCTTGAGGATAATTTTAAACAGACAGAATATTTAACAGGGAAATGTCCTAAAGTTGGCATTGTAGACAGGGGATATAGAGGAAAGAAAAACATTAAAAGCGTTAAAATAATATCACCTACAGTTCCTAAAAAAGGAGCTACTCTCTACGAGAAACAAAAAGCCCGAAAAAGATTTAGAGCAAGGGCAGGAATAGAACCAGTTATTGGTCATCTAAAACACGACCACAGAATGTTAAGAAATTATTTAAATGGGGTAAATGGTGATAAAATAAATACCATTTTAGCCGGTACTGGATTCAATTTAAAGAAAATGCTCAATAGAATTAAAGAGCAAGTACTTTTGGCCTTGTTTAGAATCTTTTTTTTAGAAAACTACTATTCTCTGAAAACAATTAAATCTCAAAGAATAGTACTTTTTCAGGTATGACTAATTAGCAAACAAAGCTTATTGGAGTAGGTAAAAAACCTTTAAAATAAAAATCCCATGTCGGCAATAAAAAGCTAACATGAGATTATGAAAAATGTTTTATTTAGAAAACAATAGAATGTAGATTCTATTGAATTAATATGCTATTTGTCAGCAGGCACAGTATTTAATTCACTTAAAAACTTCTTCATTGCAGCTTGACTGGCTTTGCTCGTTGAAACTGACCCAGGACCATTAATGCAGCCACCTTCGCATCCCATTACCTCTATAAAATTGTAATTAGGAGCTTTTGCTGTAAATGCTTTTAATAGTTTAATGTTTTTTCTGGTAAGTCCATCAACTAAAAACTCTTTGAAAGCATATCCATTGGGAATTGAAGCTTTAATAGCATTGGCAACACCACCACTTAATGCAAAACCTCTGGCTTCGTTGGATATATTTAATTTTAGATTTACTTCATCTGCTTCAGGGAATTGAATGTTATAGGCTAAAAAGATGATGCTTAATTCCTCAAAAGTTAGTACGTAATCAACGTTTTGAGCTTGTTTAGCTTCACTACGTTTTGCTAAACAAGGGCCAATAAATACTCTTTTTGCATTCGGGAAACGTTCCTTAGCTATTTCTGCAGTATAATACATTGGCGATTTTGTATGCGAAACGTGAGGTTGAATTTTTTTAATATGTTTTTCGCTTAAAAGGGTATGAGCTGGACAACATGATGAAGTCATAAATGGATTGTTGTTTTGTACATTCTCAATCCATTCAGTAGTTTCATTTTTGGCTGTAACATCAGCACCTTCAGCTACTTCAATAATATGGGTAAAACCAATTTCTTTTAATGCACCTAAAAGGTTTTCTGGCTTCGCTTTAAACTGACCAAAAATAGCAGGAGCTACCATGGCAACCATTTCCTCTTTTTGCTTTAGGTTGTAAGTAAGCTGAATAACCTGTGATTTTTCCATGATTGCACCAAAAGGACATGCGGTCATACATTTTCCACAGTATATACATTTTGATTTGTCTATTACCTCAATACCATTTTCATCTTTTTTAATGGCATTAACAGGGCAGGCTTCCTCACATGGAACGGGTAGATAAGCAATAGCATGGAATGGACACGCTTTTTGACATAAACCACAGTTTACGCATTTTTGGTGATCAATAATAGCCTTACCGTTTAATACTCTAATGGCATCTTTAGGGCAGTTTACCTGGCAAGCCCTTGCCTCACAGCCCTGACATAAATTACTAACCGTATAATTTACCTGAACACAAGAACTACATGCTTCGTCAATAACGGTAAGATGCTCGTCAGGTATTCCTATTTTCTGAACAGACTTTTCTGCATAATCTTTTAATGGGGTAAGTTCATCTTCTTCGTCAGCAATACAAAAACCCATCATCGCCATTGCTTTATATTTGATTACAGCACGGTCTTTGTGTACGCAACAACGAATTGGAGTTTTGGATTTAGGTCTCATCTCAAGAGGGATTCTATCAATCTTTTCAAACAATTCATCTTCTTTTAATAGCTTAATTATTCGGGTTAATAATTCCCTTCGCGTTTGAATCGCATTGTTAAAATAGGTCATATTATTCTTAAGTTATTTATTTTCTAAAATAGTTTTCTCATTAAAGTTTCTGTGGTCATCACAAATATTTAGTGATACTGAGTTTTGGGATTTTTTTATAAATAGGTTGTGTTTGTCTTCTTATAAAATTTGTTTTCTAATATTTCGGTTATTCGTTTTATTACATTTCTTCTGATCTCAAGTTCTACTGGTAAATTTGGATCCTGATGTGCATTATTGATTCTTGTACCTGAGATAAACTCAATTTCATCACTTTCTAGCATCATTTTTATTATTTTGCCTGATATACTACTTGGTAAGTTAGTTTTACTATGGTAATGTTGCATTTCTTCGGATACTTTAGCCAGTGTAATTACGCCTTCAGTTACTAAATCAACTCCTTTCATTTGTGCTTGAGGAGGAAGTCCTGGCTGATAATGATCCAGATCAATTTCAACCTCTGTGTCTAATTCTCTTGCCACAATCTTAGCTGTTGTCCCTCCACACACTATTGTACGTCCCTTAAATTGTTTAATGCTGTTGGCCAGTGTAATGTCATTATGTTTATGGTATGGTGGTCCGGAAACAATTAGTAGTTTACGTGGCTTGCGGTAATATAAAACACAACACGAAGCATCATCTTTTAAGATTCCATTGTCGATAGAAACAGCTTTTGTAATAATGCTTTGAGAAAGGTTTTTTGCTGAAATTTCAGGGGTTTCAGTAACTACATTTTTAATGTAATTCTTCAATCCTGTGATTTGCCAGCCAAAATGCATCTTGTCGCTTCCCATTCCACTCTGGGTAACACCATCACTTACTAAAATTATTCTATCTTCTTTTTCGAGACTAAAATTATAGTGATATAGTTTGTTTCTAATTGATTTTATGTGGGTTAGTGTCTTTTCATTTTTTTGTAAATCAACAAATTCTCCATTTCTAAGTAATAGTACAGATGGATTATCGTATTCCATGATGTTTACCTCTCCACGATAATTTATATCGATGATTGAAAATGTAGAATAGCTAACCTTACGCAATGAATCCTCAGGAAGTGTTTTGGTGATAAATTCAGCTGTACGTTCAATCGGTTCACCAGCAAGTGTAAACTGTAGGGCCATGGTACTGGTCATTGTTGCCGATACATTGGCTTTTGCTCCGCTTCCTAAACCATCAGACATCACAGCAACAAAACGATTCTCCTCTTTTACTTTACTAAAGAGCACTGTATCGCCGCAAATAGACTCGCCAGCCTTTGCATAACATAAGTTTTCTGCTTCTATAACAAAAGAATTATGCATGCGTATTGATATCTGTATTTAATTGATTATAATTTTCCTCAGAATAATCGGTTAGGATTGAATTCAATAAAGAATCAGTAAAAGATGCATTTTCGCCAAGTAATGCAGCTATCTTTTGCACAGTTTCCATGTTCTTTTTAATTACAATCTGAGTTCTTTTTTCTATGATATCACTTCTAAATTCTTTGTTGTCAAAATTCTGTATGATTCCAGCAACCAGCTTATGCTTTTGAATGTTAAATATACTGAGTTGAAAGCTCTTTCCATTTTGAACTACAGGTAATTGATTATACTCTTTACCAGTGTGAATAGCTGTGGTAAAATGTTCTGTGAAATACCCCAGTTCCCTAATCGATTTATTTGCCAAATCTGTATTAATGTTTTGCATATCAAACATGTTTAAACAACTTTGGTTTATTTCTTTAATATTTAAATCAGAGTCAACTAATATTACACCCGAAGGTATTTTCTTTAGTAACAATGTAGCCTGATGGTGTGCAATTTTTTTCAAGTGTGAAACACACATGTTTGTTTCTGCCATTCCACTAATTGTAGCCATAGCAAATTCGCGGCATGTATTGTAGCCACAACTTCCACAATTTAATTCATCCTTTGGAGAGTGCTTTCCAATGCTATATAAAACTTCTTGTATATCTTCTGGTTTATAATCAGGTAAAACAACTGCATTCTGACCAAAATAATCACACTCAATATTCAAAAGAATAGGATTTTCTTTTTTTACAATGTTTTCTTTTGGCTTGCTGTTAAGAATTTCGATTTTTCGCTGAACTGGATTATTATCATCACTACAACCTGGTCCGTTTATGCATCCTCCTTCGCAAAGTAAAAGTTCTAAAAATACAGGGCCGGCATGCTGAATTGAGTTTAATGTACTTAAAACCTTTTTTACTTCTTCAACACCTGCGAAGGAAAGTTTTAGTAGGTTGTTTGTGTCCTTACCAAAGGTGTTTATCATTCCTCCTTCAATGGGGTAGATGTTTCCATTAGTAGCTCTTTCCGGATAAAAATCAGTACGTTCAACATAATTGTGAGGTTCCTTATTGTTTGATTCGTTCATCCACTTTTTTAATTCATTAAAAGTAATTGCAGTATCAATTAACGATGGCCAGTTATCAGCTTCTACTTTTTTAGCAATGCAAGGGCCTATAAAAACTATTTTGGTATCTTTACCACTATTAGCTTTTAAGCTTTTTGCATGTGCCAACATAGGGGATAGGAACGGAATAATATTTACAACGTGTTGAGGGTAATATTTTTTTATAAGTTCAACTACACCCGGACATGCTGATGAAATATAAACACCTTTGTTACGAGCTTTCAAAAACTGCTCAGTGTGCCCTGTTACAATTTGGGCACCTAAGGCAGTCTCTGAAATGTAGTTAAAACCTAAATTAGTTAATTGAGTAATAAACTCTTCGTCGGTTAAATTGGAGAATTCTGAACGAAAAGATGGAGCCACAGACGCAATTGTTGTGGTACCTGACTTGATTAATTGTTTAACCCTGGATACACCATCTCTGATTTGCTTAGCGTTTGCAGGACATACAGATACACAACGTCCACAGTAAATGCATAGCTCATCAATAATCGAAGCTTTTTGTTCTGTTATCTTGATTGCTTTAGAAGGACAGTTCCTAATGCATTTATAACAGTCCATGCAATCATTTTCAATGGTGTATATGGGTTTTGTATTCATAAAAAATGATGATTAGTGCAAATTTTGGTGTTTAAATTAACCTAATTTTTCCATCAGTATTTTTTCTACCTGAAAAGGTTGAACTTCTTCAAAAGTTTCATCATTAATTGTGATTACCGGACCTCTACTACAATTCTCTGTACAAAGGTGTCCTCTAAAGTCAAGTGAAGCAGCAATTTCTTTTTTCCCTTCAACGTATTGCTGAATAATTTTCAGGTTCTCTGCGTTTCCTCGTGTGTAACATGAGCTACCCAGGCATATTCTAATTACGTTTTGTTTTTTTTGTGTATCCATAATTGCCAAAGTTTGATATAGCTTTTAACTATTATTGTGCCAATGTTATTATTCGGTTGAAATACAGTGAGATGTGTTTGTATTGGTGGATTGTTAAATTAAATATGTTCATAAATAGGACATATATAGCAATTTATTACGTTCGAAAAATGAACGGTGATCATAAATAGGACAGTTTCAAAAGATGTATTAATTAGAATACTTGATATCGTATTTTTTTAGTTTCTGATATAAAGTATTTCTTCCAATTCCCAGAATTTTAGCAACTTTAGTCATGTTACCACCATGTTTTTTTATAGCCATAAAAATATGTCTTTTTTCTATTTGCTGCAGTGTTAAATCAGGAATGGATTCAATATTGACATTATTGTTTTCGTATTTAACCTTATCTTTTTCATGTTTTAAATTATGAAAACTATCCAAAGAAATTTTTCCATTAAAATTGACCAACTGTTCAATGTAGTTTTCTAATTCTCTAACATTCCCAGGCCAATCGTAATCTAATAATTGTTGTAAGTCAGAATAACCTAGGTGGGGTACATCTTTGTGAAGTTTAAGGCTTTTTTGGCTAAGAAAGAATTTAATTAGGGAGGGAATATCTCCTTTACGTTCTTTTAAAGAAGGTATATATAAAGGGATTACACTGATTCTGTAAAAAAGGTCCACTCTAAAATTACCTTTCTCTACTTCATTCTGAAGATTTTTGTTTGTTGCTGCAATAATTCTTACGTCAATAGGAATCACTTTGTCGCCACCAACTCTAGTTATACTGCTTTCTTGTATTGCTCGTAATAGTTTAACCTGCATATCAGGTTTCATATCGCCAATTTCGTCAAGAAAAAGTGTTCCATTGTTTGCCAACTCAAATTTACCTGGATGTCCTCCTTTTTTAGCCCCGGTAAAGGCACCATGCTCATATCCAAACAACTCACTTTCAATCAAGTTTTCAGATATGGCTGCACAGTTAATGGCTACAAAAGCTCCATTTTTCCTATTGCTGGCATTATGAATACTTTGTGCAAAAACCTCTTTTCCAGTACCACTTTCTCCTTCAATTAAAATAGTTGAAGGGCTATTGGCTATCGTCTCAGCGTAATCTATAGCCTGACGTATAATTTTACTTTTGCCAATAATATTATCAAAGGTGTATCTGGCCTCCATACCTGTATACTTATTTACCAATTGGTATACTTTTTCAATGGAGCGAAATGCCAAAACAAATCCTATTTTTATACCATCAGTATCAATAATGGGAGAGCAGTTTAAATTAAATTTTAAAGAATCGGAAGGAGTTATAATTGTAGTTTCTTTATTTGAAACATCATTTCCCAGATTTATCATTTCAATAATGTCTTTCCATGTGGGAATAAGTTTTTCAATAGAATAATCTAATAATTCGGTTCTCCTTATATCAAGAATTCTACAGCAATGGTCGTTGGCATAAATGATTCTTCCAGATGAATTTGTAGATAATACAGCAAAATTTACTGCATTCATTATAGCAAAAGTAAATTGTTCTGTTTTATCTAGTTTGTTTTGTTGTTTAATATCCGTTATCGATTGGGAAATGATTTCACTAAGTAAGTGAATATACGTCTTTGCAGTATTAATTTCTCCTTTGATGAGTATTCCTAAATGGTAATTTAATTCAGCATGGATAAAAAATGGTTTGGAATAAAATGTAAAACCCTTATTATTCTGAATTTTATTCTGCACTTCAGTTAGTGTTTTATATTCAGAGGAGTCTGGTAATAATCTTTTATCATCAATTGAATGATGGATCAATAGATGCTGTTTTTCATCAAAAATGTAAATAGTTAGCGGCTCCAGAATTATTTCACTTAGTTCGTGTAAAATAAAACGATTGATATGATTTGTTATATTGTGAGCGTTTAATGTAACCATTTAATTTTATTTGAAGCTGGACTGCAAAGCTAAATATTTTAATGTAACAGTTAAAGTAATAATAAATTTTAGTAGGTTTAATCTTATTTTTTAAACTTAATAACAATTATTTGTGATGAAAAAAGTTCAAATCCTAGCATTACTATGGGTTGTGTCGATTGCATGTTTTGCGCAAAAGTCAACCTTAAAACTAAATTTAAAGCAAGGTCAGGAATATCTGCAAAAGCAAGACTCTAAAATAAATATTGAACAAAATTTAAATGGAATGACTATTAACATAGTTATGAATATTTATGGAGTTATGTCTTATAATGTGGATAAAGACAACGGAGATTCATACGATTTATCTGTAAAATACAAGAGCCTAAAAATGAGTATGCAAATGCCTCAGGGATCAATGGAATTCAGTTCAGATAAAGTTGATACAAACGATGTGTTTTCTACTATATTAGGAGAAATGGTTGGTAAAACATTTTATATTACTATGCTAAGAAATGGTAAAATTAAGGAGGTTAGGAATACAGACATTTTATTTTCTTCTATTTATGATAAACTACCTAATGCCCCAGAGACTCAGGTTGCTCAAGTTAAAAAACAACTACAAGATGCATATGGTGGTGATGCATTAAAAGGAAATTTAGAGATGGTTACATCAATTTTCCCGGATCGACCAGTTAAAATAGGGGATACCTGGAATGTTACTACAAATATGAAGTCTGGCTTTTCGGCTCTTATGAATTCAACCTACAAGTATTTAGAAGAGGGTTCTGATTTTTATTTAATAGGAGGAGATTCTTCAATTAAAACAGAAGATACGGATACTTATGTAGAAAATAATGGTATGCAGATGAAATACAATTTAACTGGAAATCTTGTATCTAAAATTAAGATTGATAAATCAAGTGGTTGGATCGTTGAAGCTAAAATAGATCAGGAGTTGAAAGGAAATACTGAAATTAAAGGTAATGCACAAATGCCCAATGGTATGTCTATTCCTATGGTTATGAAAAATGATATGACTATAACTGGCAACTAATATTGTTGATGAAATAATATTATATACCACAAATTTTAAAATGCCGTATTGATTACAATGCGGCATTTTTTGTAATTGGGCGTTATCGCCCTTAATAATTTCGCCCGGATGGGCGATTACGCACAGAATAAAATTTAATCATTTTTACTTTTAAATATTTTAATGTGCAGGTATTTAGGTGGTTGCGGTTAGAGTGGTTTGATTTGGAGTTTTTTGGTATGTAGCTTGATTTTAATAAGGCATAACTGAATATTTCAGTTGTATGACCATATAAAATTTGAGTTATGGAAGTTAAAAAAAACAAAAAGGTTGATCTGGAGCGAAAACGTAATATGTTTTTGCAAATTGGATTTGTTATTGCTTTAGGGGTTTCGTTGGTTGCTTTTGAATGGAAAACAACCACAAATACAATTAAACAATTTGTCATTAATGATGGCCCAGTTGATGAATTGGAATTACCTCCTATTGTAAGAGAGAAAGAACCAGAGCAGGCAAAGCCCGTTCCTCCTAAAGTTTCTGTTGAAGAGATCGTTATTGTAGAGGATGATACACCTATCGAAGATGAAATCGATTTTACTTCAGAATCTACTGAAGATTTAACGCTTACCTTGGACGATTTTGCAATGGAAGATGATGCAAGTGATGAAGCTATTCCATTTGTAATTTTAGAAGATAAACCAGAATTTCCTGGAGGAGAAAGAGCTTTGTTGAGATATTTAGCCAAGTCGGTAAATTATCCAATTATAGCACAGGAAAACGGCATTCAGGGTAAAGTATATTTGAGTTTCGTGATTGGAAAAACAGGTAAAGTAAGAGATGTTAAGATTCTGAGGGGTGCTGATCCATCATTAGATAAAGAAGCTATTAGAGTTGTTTCATCAATGCCTGACTGGAAACCGGGTAAACAAAGAAATAAATTCGTATCAGTTTCTTATCAGGTACCAATCAACTTTACTTTACAATAATTAAAAACGTTGATACTATAACTTGTTAATGTATTCTTTAAATACAGAGTTAATAATGAAATAATTAACTACCCCGTTTTTCCCTTTTCGGGGTAGTTGAGTATATAACTTATACCAAAACATTTGAAGCGAATCATGAAATCGTCTAATCCCAAAAGTAAAAGAGTTTATACATATTAACCTGAGTTCGATTAAAATTAGCGAGCTCAAATTTCAGTAAATGATTGATTTGCAATGTAAATTTTTGAGACATAGCGAGCTATGGTGATAAAATTTAGAGCCGTAAATCGATTATTTAATGAAAAGCTATGAATTTCGCTTATAAATATCGATTTTCTGCGTCATATTTGCTTACCATAGCCCGCTATGCTTTCGCAAACATTCCTTGAAACTCAATAATTATAAGCGATTTGAGCCATTAATTTTATATCGAACTCAGGTTATTAGGATGACTGTTTTTCTTGCAAGTTTCATGAGACAATATGAATTAAATTATAAACACATGAAAGCTTTATTATATACATATCGGAATATTAGTAATTCTAGGAAAATGCTATTTATGGCATTTTTAGGAGTTATGTTTGTTGCAGCTTGTAAAACACAACGTAGTGAGAATAAAATTCGTTCCATAGGTGCCCCTGGCGAATTATTAATTGTTATCGATCCATCCTTTAATAATACCGTTATTAAACAAAGAGTGATTGATTTTGCAACGCAAGAGTTTCCTTGTATACCACAACCAGAACCAACATTTAGAATTACAACTATTGCCCCTGGAGATTTTGAGGGTCATTTTAAATCTTACAGAAATATCCTGATCTTAAATCAAAGTATTATACAAAAAGCTCAGGTTAAATATAAGCATAATGTATGGGCAAGCGGGCAGCAGGTTGTTGAAGTTGATTTTCCAGGAGCAGAGAATTTTGTGAATATGTTTGATGAAAATGAAAATCAAATTTTTAATCACCTGTATTATGGTGATATAAACACTTTAGCTAATGCCAATAAAAAAGGTGCAGATGCCGCTACTGCTCGCTATATAAAGAAGAAATACAATTTGGATATTGTAATACCTCAAGGATATCGTTTAGTAAAAGATTCGTTAGGTTTTTCATGGTTCAGATACGATAAATTGGAAACCATACAATCTATTATTTTTCATGAATTTAATCTGGATAGTATACAATCTTTAAATGCTTCCGATTTAGTAGCACTTAGAAATCGAGTATCAAAAAGGTTCATCCCCGGACCTAATTCAAAATCCTATATGACTACAGAAGATCAATTGCCGGTGGTAACCCAAAGAATTATCAATCAGGATATGGATATTATTGAAATGAGGGGATTATGGAAAGTAGATGGTTATTTTATGGGAGGGCCTTTTGTAAATTACTTTATTAAAGATGAAGTGAATCATAAATTACTAATGATAGAAGGTTTTGTTTATGCTCCTAAAAAACAAAATAAGGCCTATTATGTGCGTCAGGTTGAATCAATATTACATTCGTTAAAATTTAGTTAAAACGCTCATTGTTAACATTTTTTTTAACCCTATAAATGATGTCTTTGGATAATAATTACTTTATTTGTTTTTTATAAAATACGAGGAAATATTATGTTGAGACAGGTATTGATTATTGCATCTATTATTTTTAGTGTTATAGGTAGTTTAGATGCTCAAACTAAAGATTTAGAAACAATAATCTCAAGGGGTATAGCAGAGTATGAGGTAGGAAATTATGAAGATGCATTGAATTATTTAAAACAGGCATACAAATACGATAAATCCTCAAGTGTTGCTTGTTATGAGTTAGCATTAACTCATTTGGCGTTAAAAAACAATGAGAATGCAGCTCTTTTTAGTGGTAAGTTAATTACTCGCAAAAATGACGAATACAAAGAAGATGCGTACTTAATAAATGGATCTGCCTGGGAAAATCTTGGAAGAGAACACAGGGCAAGAAGAATTTATAAAGAAGGTATTAAAAAATATCCAGGGAATTACTTATTGAGATATAATCTTGCATTGTCATTGTTTAATAGCAAAGAATACGATGAGGCCCAAAAATATGCAATCTCTGCAGTGGAATTAGCTCCGGATCATGGCAGTAGTCATTTATTATTGGCCTATATTATGTTTGATAAAGGTGAACGAGTTAAAAGTATGTTACCTTTATACTATTTTTTATTGATAGAACAAGATAGCGATAGAAGTACAACAGCATATAATTTACTAAACTCTTTGTGGGAGCAGGGTGTAACAATGAAAGGACGAAGAGAAATAATGTTGGTAAACGCTGGTTATAAGTATAGCGACTTCGGTTCTGCAGAATTGGCAATTAGTCTAATGAAAGCTGCAGATAAGAGTAATAATGAAGATATAAAGCAAAACAAACTAATCAATTTTGCAAATAATAATAAGAGCTTATTTAAGCTTTTATCAGAGGCAGCAATAGATAAAGAGGGGTTTTGGTGGGAGTTTTATGTTGATTTTTTCACCAAAATAGAAGAAAATAACTTATCAGAACCCTTTAGTTACTTTATTAGTAGTTGTAAACATAACGAAGATGTATTATTATGGATTTCTGATCATCATAAAGATTTTCAGAGATTTACAGCCTGGATGGAAGTGTATTAATAAACAAAAACTATTTATTTGTTAATATTGTGAGTGTTTTTTGAATCTTATATCAATCTTATACGTAACATAACTGCGATGAAGAAGATTATTAACTATTAAACGCTATAAGTTATGTCAAAGATTAAAACAAAACATTTTCAATATACAGGTTTAGATGATTTTGATAAAGTTATCGATCAGCAGATTAATGATTATATTCAAGAAAAAAATTTAGATTCGGATAGGCTTATAGATGTCAAGTATTCAGCCCATTCAAGTCAGGGGGTTAATACTTATTCTGCTTTGTTGATATACGAAGCATAACGAATTAGGAAAAAATCAAATGAAAAGGTTGTGTTATTTATTTATAACACAGCCTTTTTTTATGTACTTTTGTATCTTCTTGTGGAAATACAAATAGTATTTAAAAAGGGAATCCTGTTACTTATCATTATATAAGGATTCAGGAACTGTACCCGCAGCCGTATTCTACCTTTAAGGGTGAGATTGATACCACTGTTTTTTTTAATGGGAAGGTACTCATAAAGAAAGTCGGAAAACCTACTACAAGATCATGTTTCATTATCCTTTCGGGAGATAAAAGTTGTGATGAGAAATTTTATTTTTATATGTATTGCTTTAGCAGGATTTCTGACTTCCTGTAGGCAAAATAAGTCAGGCAAACCGACTACATCAGAATTAGTAAAACCAGATTCTATTTATAATCCGGTTTATGCTAATAGGTTTAGTATTAGATACTTTAAAAAGTATAAGGAGATAGAGGTTTTGCATCCCTGGGATTCTACAGCTGTACCTTTAAGTATTATTTTATCATCAGATTCAGTTTACTTGAAAGATCATCCCCATGCTATCAAATTGCCTATTAAAAGATGGGTTTCAGTAGCTTCTACGCAAATATGCTATGCAAATGAGTTAAATGTTCTCAGTACTCTTGTGGGGATGGCAGAACCGGAATATGTTTCTAATCAATATGTTCAAGGAGGTATAAAGAATGGTTCTATAAGAAATATAGGGACTGCATATACTCCTGATATGGAGGTTGTTTTATCCTTAAATCCTGATATGATGATGGTATCTCCATTTAAGGATGATTATTATGGACCTTTGCGTGAGGCAGGTATTAAGGTAGTTACTAATAGTAGTTACCTTGAAAATACTCCATTAGGACGAGTGGAGTGGTTGGTGTACTTTTCTGCTTTTTTTAATAAAGAAAAAGAGGCCTTAGAGAAAGTGGATCAAATTGCAGCACAATATGAACAAGTAAAATTAGAGGCTGCAAAAGCATCTGATAGACCGAGTGTTTTTTCAGGAAAAATATTTCAGGGAATTTGGTATGCACCGGCAGCGCAGAGTTATAAAGCCAACTTTTTTAAAGATGCCGGAGTGGAATACATTTTTAAAGACAGGGATGGAGTTGGTTCGTTAACCTATGATTTTGAAACAGTTTATGAAGCTGCTGGTAATTGTGATTATTGGTCTGTATTGGTGAATTATCCTGGAGAATATAGTTATACTGCTTTAAGTAAAGAAGATGTAAGGTATAAGGATTTTAGTGCATTTAAAAACAAGCAAATTATTTTTTCAAATACCTCCACTTCTAAATATTATGAGGAAGGGTTGTTAAGACCAGACTTAATTTTGTCTGATATGGTAAAGTTATTCCATTCAGAATTGCTTCAAGGTTATGAACCAGTTTTTTATAAAAAGATGACTAAGGAGTAGAAGATATGCAGGGGGAAGTTGCTAAAAGCAGAAAGAAATTGGCTTTTGTTGGTTTGGGTGTATTGTTAGTTGTATTGTTATTGCTGAATATTTCATTAGGATCAGTTTATATTCCATTTAGCGTAATTACCAAGTGGATTGTAGGACAGGGAGCTGAAAATGAAATATGGGGAAATATTCTAATGAAGTCAAGATTTCCGCAAACCATAACAGCTATGCTGGCAGGTGCAGCATTAGCTGTAGGAGGATTACAAATGCAAACCTTATTCAGAAACCCCCTGGCAGGTCCATCCATCTTAGGAATTAGTTCTGGTGCCGGACTTGGTGTTGCTATTGTCGTATTGTCATTTGGTGTTTTTGGAGGATTATCCACATTAATTGCAAGTTCTTTTGGCGTAATAACCATCTCTATTGCTGCTTTTATTGGTGCTTTTGGTGTTTTATTTATGGTTTTATTTTTAGCCAGAAAACTTAAAAATAATGCCATGCTTTTGATTGTAGGAATTATGGTTGGTTATGCTTCTAGTGCTATAGTTGGGTTATTGCAGTTTTTTAGTGCTAAAGAAGATATAAAAAGTTATGTGGTATGGGAATTAGGTTCCTTTAACAATATTTCGTGGGATAAACATCTGATATTTATTCCTTTGCTAGTCGCAGGTTTGGTGGGTTCATTATTTCTTATAAAATCACTTAATGTTTTATTATTAGGAGAAAACTATGCTTCAAATCTTGGATTAAATATAAAACGTTCCAGACTAGGAATTTTAGTTGTTACAGGTGTATTAACAGCCACAGTAACTGCTTTTTGTGGTCCAATAGCATTTTTAGGCTTAGCGGTACCCCATCTGTGTAAAGGCTTATTTAAAACAGCTGATCATTCCGTTTTAATACCAGCAGTAATGGTGTTAGGAGCTGCGTTGGCTTTATTTTGTAATGTTCTAGCCCGGTTACCAGGTTTCGATGGGGCTCTGCCAATTAATGCTGTTACTTCATTAATTGGTGCTCCAATTGTAGTATCTGTAATTTTAAAAAGAAGAAATTTGTCACAATAAACATTGTTGTAAAAATTATGACTAAGGAACTATTAAAAGTAAATCAACTCTCTGTAGGTTATAATAATGGATCAGCTACTTTACATTCTAATATTAATGTTGAAGTATTAGAGGGAGAGTTTATTTGTTTGTTGGGCCCTAATGGAGCAGGAAAATCTACATTAATAAAAACTTTGTCTGGCTTTTTACAACCAATAAGTGGGACTGTTTTTTATGGAGAACATGACCTGAAAACAATACCAGAATCTCAAATATCAAAAATGGTAAGCGTTGTGCTTACGGATCGTATTCAGATACAAAATCTCACTGTTTTTGAACTAGTAGCTCTTGGAAGGACCCCTTATACAGGATTTTTTGGTAAACTAACACCTGACGATGTTCAATTGGTGCACAAAGCCATAGAAGAAGTAGGCTTGAAAGGGTATACCTATAAGACTATTGATAAAATGAGTGATGGCGAAAGGCAAAAGGCCATGATTGCTAAGGCTCTTGTTCAGGAAACTCCTTTTATCATTTTAGATGAACCGACTGCTTTTCTTGACCTTCCCGCTAAGTTGGAAATTATGCAACTATTAAAGAGATTGTCCTGTGAAAAGAAAAGGGGGATTTTATTATCTACACATGATTTAGAAATGGCACTTCAGATTGCCGATAAAATTTGGTTATTGGCGCAAGGTAAAGAATTAAAAGAAGGAATTCCGGAAGACTTGATTCTATCAAATGATTTTAAAATATTTTTTGAAAGAGAAGGGGTGATTTTTGATAATAATTCAGGTTCATTTAAATATCATAGAGTTAATAGTAAGCCTGTTATTTTAGAAGGGGACAGTGTAGCATCCAAATGGGTTGGAAGAGCTCTATACCGATTGGGATATAAACCTGTTATCGATAGCTGTGTTTATAAAATTAGTGTCAATTCCAATGGTGAAAACTTATATAGATTTTATGAAAACAACAATCTTGTGATTGAGTGCAGTAAAATTCAAACGCTAATGGAAAAGGTTGTAGCGGTATATTAGAGAAAGGTTTGATTTATTTTCAAGTTAATAGAATTCTACCAGATTTACGTCAAAAATAACAATCGCATACGGACCGATTCTACCACCAGATCCCTTTTTCCCCCAACCCAATTCAGGAGGAACAAAGAATTTATAGCGTGCTCCTGGTTTCATCATCATTAATCCCTCCTGATATCCTTCAATAGTATCATTCAACTTAAATTCCATAGTTGAATTTTCTTTATAAGTGTCATCTAAAATTTTTCCACTTAAAAGCATGGCTCGCTGATGCACAATAACAATGCTGTTTTCATTAGGATGATCACCTTCTCCTTCTTTAATAATTTCGTATTGAAGACCAGATGGAGTTTCTTTGATATTGGGCTTTTTAATGTTTTGTTCCAGAAAGTCATTAGAGTTTTTTCTATTTTGACCTGCTGACCCACCTAGTTTATGTTTCTTATTTCCTCGCGCCATACCATTTATTTGTTGCAAATATAATAATTAGCATTAAAAAGCTCCAAATCGCCGATATATACAACTAGTTCAAAATGATATAAACAGGCAAATGATCGCTATAACCTTTTAAATAGGTTTTACCACCAAATGTTCTTAATAAGTATCCTTTGTATTTACCATCTTGTTGAATCAAAAAAGGTTTATTGTAAATAATAGTTGTATCTAAAGATAATCCTGAAGAGCCTTGTAATAAAGGATCAGAAATAATGATTTGATCAAATAAATCCCATTCACCTCTATAATATAAGGTTCCTTTACCGGATTTATAAATATCAGTCATTGTGTTGTGTAAAGTATAAGATTGGGATAATTTCTTGTCTTCTTTTAACAGGTATTTAGAGATGGAAACATCTGTAGGATTATCGTTAAGATCACCCATTGTAATGATTTTAGAATGGATGTTTTGTTCTAGTAAAGAATCAATAATGTGTCTGTTTAGTTCAGCTGCTGCTTTTCTTAAAGGAATACTTCTTTCTGTTCCTCCATATCTACTAGGCCAGTGGTTCACTATAATATTTAAGGTGTCAGAATTTAATATGCCTTTTACCAATAATTGATCACGAGTAAAAATTCTATTGCCAGAATCAATATCATGAATTAATAAAGGAAAATACTTTTTATCAATGATTCGGAATGATTCAGTTTTATATAAAAGGGCTACATCAATACCTCTTTTGTCCGGAGAATTTTGATGTATTATTTGATAATTAAATTTGTTTAAATTCGGACTTGAAACTAAATCTTCAAGAACCTTTTTGTTTTCTACTTCACAAACACCAATAATATCAGGTGCATTTAAATTTTGATCTTCACCAAGTTTAGAAATAACCATACTCATGTTGTTTATTTTGGTATTGTATTTTTCAGTGTCCCATTTTCTAAATCCGTCAGGTGTAAATTCTCCATCCCTGATTTTTGGATCGTTTATCGTATCAAATAGGTTTTCAAGATTATAAAATGCAACGATGCGTTTTTGAGAAGGTTGTTTGGTACATTGAAAAAATGTCATTGATAATAAGCATATTATCACTAATATTCTTGTGTTCATCTATAAAAGTTGTTATAAAGATTAGATGTAGTTCAAATACAAAATGTATAACTACCACTACAATTAAATAATGACGCAAAATATACATTTTATTTAGGTATTGAAAGGATTAAACTCCTATTTCCTTAATGATATCTCGTATCCGGTCAAGATGAATATCTATAAGTTGATGGTTCTTTTGTCGAAGTTCAAGATGATCTATGAAATATTCGTGATCTTCTGTAATAGGAAAATCTTTATTATAAAACTTTAGTTCCTGTTCTTTAATACCTATTCTGCTTTTAAGTTTTGTTAAATTGTCTCTATGTTCTTCGAGTGCAAGAAGTTCAATGGAGTTAAGAGCGTCTTTTTTTCTTTCTTCAGGAAGTTTTTGATTATGAGAAATCATCAAATTCACTTCAGTAACAAACAAATCAAGTCTTTTTTTCCATAAAATATGTTCCAACTCAATGTCCATTAATTGTATTGAACCATTCTTCATTTTAATATTATTTTAAGAGTGAAGTAAATGCTTTCTATTAAAATTAAGAAATAAAGATTTAATAATCCATAGAAAAAACTATTAATCTTCAGTCAAACTTAAAATGAATTATGGTAGCTATAAAAAAATAAAAGTTGGCTAAATAAATAACCAACTTTTATATGATGCTTTGATTAATGTTATATTGCTTTTAAGCTTAAATCCATGCTTTTAATATGGTGGGTTAGTGCTCCTACAGAAATGTAGTCAACACCACATTCTGCATAATCTCTTAGGGTTTCTAAGGTAATACCACCAGATGATTCTGTTTCGTATTTACCTGCAATTAAATCAACTGCTTTTTTTGTTTCCGTAGGAGTGAAGTTATCTAACATTATTCTATGAATTCCACCTACTTTAAGTACTTCGTTTAATTCATCAAAGTTTCGAACTTCAACTTCAATTTTAAGGTTTTTGTTTTTTTCTTTTAAATAATTATGTACCGAATTTATCGCTTTTTCAATACCTCCTGCAAAGTCAATATGATTATCTTTTAGCATAATCATATCGTATAATCCAATCCTATGATTAATGCCACCCCCAATTTTTACAGCTAGTTTTTCAATTTCGCGTAATCCGGGTGTTGTTTTTCTGGTATCTAAAACCTTTGTATTTAAACCTTCAAGTTTTTTAACATATACATTTGTATTTGTGGCGATACCACTCATACGCTGCATGATGTTTAATACCAAACGTTCTGCTTTAAGTAGATCAAGCGTTCTACCTTCAACAATAAATACAATGTCACCCACTTTAACTTCAGCACCGTCGTTAATATAGGATTCAATTTTTATTTCAGGGTCAAACTTTTTAAAAACTTTTTTTGCAATGTCTACTCCTGCAATAATTCCATCTTCTTTCACTAAGAGTTGAGCTTTGCCAATTGCAGTTTCGGGTATACATGATTGAGAGGAGTGGTCGCCATCGCCTACATCTTCACGAATAGCATTATCAATAATGGCATTAAGTGTAGTTTCGTTAATCATTTTCTTTTTCTATTCTTAATTGATGTATATAGGTTTTATTTTCTTTGTTTTTAGTTAAGAAGTAAAATCTATAAACATTGTTTGTACTTTGGTATTTACCAATAGCAAAAGCTGAATTTTCACGTTTTCCTTGATGAATAATTTTAAAACTCTTTATTGGATTGTGTTTAAAAAAATCATCTAATACAAGTTTAGCTTGCGATTCACTAAAAACTCCTGACTTTTGTGGTAATACCAGTTCAATTTTTCCATTAAAGTAATTTGAGAGTTCTTTAGCATTGGCATTTTGGGTTGCTTTAATAATGGAATCCGGTAGTTGACCATTGGAATCAGTAATAGCTCCAAATAATAGGAACATTATTAAAAGGCCCAAATGTATTGTAGTTCCTGAACTTTTCATTTTACGTTTTTTGGTGAAACAAAAATAATAGTAATACAAATACCAAACCATTAATTTGATATGAATTTGTGTATTTGTAATGAAAATCCCCTTCTAAAGCATTTTATACGGAGGTATCTGAAATTGGTTCTATTATTTTATATTTTTGCTACTTATTAAATAAAGAGGAAGACAGATATATATGTTATTTTACTTGTTAGGATTGTTAATCAGTGCCTTTTAAGTGCATGTCGTATATTTTTAGGTCTTTTAAAAAGAGATAAGAAAATGAAAGTTGTTTTAGTTTTAATAGGAAAAACAGACGAAAAATATTTAGATACAGGAATTGCAAAATATGTAGACAGATTGAAACATTATATTCCTTTTGAAATTAAGATCATTCCGGATATCAAAAACACGAAGAATTTATCAGAAAGTCAGCAGAAAGAAAAAGAAGGAGAATTAATTATGCAACAGTTCCAGCCAGGAGATGAGGTGATTTTATTAGATGAAGGAGGTAAACTATTGTCGAGTCGTGGATTTGCTGGAATTATGGAACAAAAATTGTTAAGAGGCCTAAAGCGTTTGGTGTTTGTGGTTGGAGGCCCTTATGGTTTTTCAGATGAGGTATATTCGAGGAATAATGGAAAAGTATCTTTATCTAAAATGACGTTTTCTCATCAAATGGTTCGATTGATTTTCACGGAACAATTGTACAGGGCAATGACCATATTAAAGAACCAACCATATCATCACGATTAGAAATTTATAAATATGCGAAATCGTTTATTACGTTTTGTTTTAACTTGGCAGGTATTGTTATTGGTTGTAACTATTGTTGTTACAATGCTTTTTTCATGGGCTTATTATAATTATAACAATAACTCATTCAGTTCTTTACGATTTCAGAATATATTGCAACAACAGGTTGTTGAGTCTGAGCAGTTTGTAAAGGAATTTAATTTGTATTTACTCGAAGGAGATGAGTGGAAAGCCGTAGATACAACTATGGCTTCCAAACCTAAGGGGATTGAAATTTTAGTCTATAAACAAGATTCTCTTTGTTGTTGGACCAATCAGGTATTGCCTTTCAGAAATGAAGATGTTTCTATATTAAAAAATAAGGTGGCTCAATTGGCCAATACCTGGTATTTAATTAAGCAAAAAAAATATAAACAATGGGATGTTTTTTGCCTGATAGCTATAAAAACAGAATATTCTTATAATAATGAATTTTTAAAAGAAGAATTTGCTATTGATATTCCTGTTGCCTACTGTAAAAAGATTAGTGTATATCCAGACGCAAAAGGTGAAAAAGTATACGATATTGATGGAAATTACTTGTTTACAGCACAGGATTGTGAGCAGTCAAATCCTACTTATGCTAATTGGGGTATTGTTTTTCTTATATTAAGTATTATACTGTATATTCAGGTATGTATTGTTTTAATTAAACGACAAAAAGAAAGTTTATACAGTGGGTTATTATTTTTAATTACAGTTATTATTAGTGCTGTTTTTTACTGGATACATATTCACTTTCAGATTCCAGCTTTTTTATTTGATACTTATCTGTTTTCGCCGGTATATTTTGGAGCAACAGAATTATTTCCTAACCTGGGTAGTGTTTTGTTATTTGCTATCCTGGTTTTTTCCAAGGCCTTTATTTTTTATAAATATGTATTATTTCCCAATTACTTATTGAAGCTGAGCAAAAAAAAGTTTTACAGGAATTTAATTATAGCTGGAGCTTTAGCGATGATATTTGGTTTTTGGCATATGCAAAACTATATTGTTAAAATATTAGTTTCAAATTCATTGTCTGCTCCTATTCTCTTTAAGGTTTCCGATATCCATTTTTTAGATATTGTCCGTTTCTTTATAATAAGTTTATTGCTATTATCAGCGGTTTTGGTAATGGAAAAAGTCTTTATTGTTTTTCTTAATCAAGTCAGTAAAAAAACACTATCTATAATTGTTCTTATTGTAGTAATAATACTGGCTTTATACAGCTTTAGTACAATTTTCTGGGTTTATTCGTTTATGTTTTTGGTGGTTGCCAATATGCTTATTTGGGTTACCCGACGAAAGAGTTATCATGCTTATTCCACGTTTATCTGGTTTGTAGCTGTTTTTTCTGTTTTTTCTGTTTATTCGTTTTATTTTCATAATTATAATAAGGAAAGAGAGGAGCGAAAATTACTTATTGAAAATCTATCTTTTCGCTTGTCGCAGGAAGAAGATCCTTTGTCAGAATTATTACTAAAAGAGTTAGAAGATGCTTTGAGTACTGATTCGATTATTAACGAGGAGATACTTAAAAAGGATTTAGATGTTGAAGGCATTACAAAATACTTGAGAATGAATTATTTTCAAGGCTATTTAGAGCGGTATGAACTTCAAGTAATACCTTGCTGGCCTGGTGGAGATGTTTATATAGATAGTGAAAACCAGAAGTATAACTGTTATGACTATTTTGACAATATGCTTCAAAAGGATGGTTCATGGGTTTTGGGGAGTAAGCATTTTCATTTTTTGAAAAATCAGGCTGGTTTGGTGACTTATTTTGGTGTTTTTAAATTTAATGAGGGAAATCCTGATAAAGAAACCTGTTTGTATTTAGAGATGGTTTCTAAACCATTTTTTGAAGGTCCCGGATATCCTGAATTACTTCTTTCGGAAAGAGAGAGTAAGTTAAAAGAACCGTTATCGAATTATTCTTACGCTAAATATATTGATGGTCAGTTAGCTAAACAAGTAGGAGAATTTGCTTATCCAATTCAATTGAGCAGACTAACTACCAAAGTGAAAAACTTCAGGTTTTTTAAAGCTTCTGATTTTTCTCATATAGTTTATCAACCACAGAAAAATGTATGTGTGGTTTTATCGCTGCCAATCGTTAATTTTTCAATGATATTAATAGCCTTCTCTATTCTTTTTGTGGCATTCTTTATTTTTGGATCATTTCTTATACTACTGACTCGTTTACGACGAGGAAGGCTTATGTATGATTTTACGGTTCAGGAAAGAATACAAATTGCTTTTATTGGGTTAATGATGGCATTGCTGTTGATTATTGCAAGTGGATCTGTATGGCAAACTATTAGGCGTTTTGAGGTTAAAAACAACCAAATTTTGTCAGAAAAGATTCGGTCTGTATTGATGGAGTTGGAGCATAAAATAGGTAGCGAAGAAGAATTGACTCCAGACATGGAAGAGTATTTGGAATATTTGTTAAAGAAGTTTTCGAGTGTGTTTTATACGGATTTAAATATGTATAGAACAGATGGAAGATTACTGGCAAGCTCGCGACCAGAACTCTTTGATAAGGGTTTATATGGCCATTTGATGAATAGTAGAGGATTTATAGAACTGAATCGGAAAGGAGAGATTGAGTTTATACATGAGGAGGCCATCGGTAGTTTACGTTATTTATCAGTTTATGTACCTTTTATTAATCAGAATAATAAAGTGTTAGCATATTTGAATATGCCTTATTTTGTTGGGACTAGTGAGCTTCGGGATGAGATTTCTTCTCTAGTAATGGGTATTGTGAATTTCTATTTGATTTTCTTGATTATTGTAATTGGTCTGACCGTTGTTGTTTCACGCAAGATTACACATCCATTGAAAGTCATTCAGTCTAAAATGGGAAATTTAAGTCTGGATAAAAGAAATGAGAAGATAGAATACAAAGGTAAAGATGAAATAGGGCAGTTGGTCATTGAATACAACAGAATGGTTGATGAACTTTCAGAAAGTGCCGAAAAATTGGCTAAATCGGAACGAGAAATGGCTTGGCGAGAAATGGCTCGGCAAATTGCACATGAAATTAAAAATCCATTAACTCCGATGAAACTGAGTATTCAATATCTGGAAAGAGCAAATAAAGATAATGCCAGCGATTTTGATGAAAAATTGAAAAAGGTTTCTGCTACCTTAATTGATCAAATTGATAATTTGTCATCCATAGCATCCGAGTTTTCAAATTTTGCAAAAATGCCTATTGCAAAACGTAAGAGAATTGATGTGGTTGAAGTGTTGTTACAGTGTGTTTCTTTATTCGATAAGTCACATAATGTAGATATTAGTGTTGAACAGAATGATATTAACCGGTATTGGATCTTTGCTGATCCGGAGCAAATGAACAGTGTATTCAATAATCTTTTAAAAAATGCGGTACAATCTATCCCTTCAAAAAGAAATGGAATAATAACCGTAAAAATACAAAGTAAAAACGATCATATTGTTATAAAGATAACCGATAATGGATTGGGGATTGACGAAGAAATACGAGGAAAGTTGTTTTCACCGAACTTTACAACAAAGAGTGGTGGTATGGGCTTAGGTTTGGCAATTGTTAAAAATATTGTGGTTAATAGTAAAGGTAAGATTTGGTTTAAAACACAAATGGATAAAGGAACTTCATTTTATGTTGAATTCCCTCGATATGATGAATAATTATGAAATATCCTCCATACTGATAATTTGATTCAATATGGCGTACACAGTTAATCCGGAAACTGTTTTGATACCTAGTTTTCTTGTAATATTTTTTCTGTGCGAAATTACAGTATGTGTGCTAATAAATAACTCATTGGCTATCTCTTTATTGGTTTTTCCAAGAGCAATTTTTTGTAATACTTCTCTTTCGCGTTCACTTAATTCTTCCGAGTTTTCTTGTTGAATATAAGTTTGTTGTACACTCTTTACCTGGCTACGAAGTTTATTGATTAATATAGATTTATCGTCAAAAACAGACAATGTTTTTTCATTTGTGTTTTTTGGAATTGGTGTATTAAATATTGATATTACTGCAGCATCAGGAGTATGTTTGCGAATATCATCTTCAACTTGAGGCATACTACTTATTGTAGTATTAATAATAATCATGTTGGGCATTATTGAAGTCAAAGCCTCCCTAATTTCATCAGCACTAGAAATTTCTTCTATTTGAGTCACTGTTTTTAACTCATTTAGAATAGTAGATAGTCCTTTTCTAACAAGGTATGACGGCTCTGCAACTAAAATCCTTACCATTTTTATGAATTTAAAGATTTTCTAATTCGTTTTCCATTAATTTTACCTTTGGAATAAGAACCTTATCTTCCAATTTAGAATGATCTTGTAGGTCTTTCTCCAGTTTGAAAATTTCAAACAATAAGGAATTGTATTTGCAGCTATCTGTTGGTGGTGGCAAATATTTAATTAAAATATTTTTTAGGTCAAAAACTTTTTCCTCTATGTCATTGTGGTCTTCAAGGTATCTTTGAATGTTATAATCATTAAAATACTTCTCAAAACCTTCTGTCTTAGTATTTGTATCTATACATTCAGAAAGAGCAAGAACATAAGGAAATACTTGTGTTTCTTCTAACTCCATATGCACACGAAGTTCTCTGATGTATTCAGTGAAAAAATTCTTTATCAGCTCGTAATTTTTGGTTGTTTCCTTTAAATCCTCAACCATGAGTTTTATCTTTTCTTCAATCTCAGGTATTTTATATTCAAGGATACATTGGTGTGTACGTCTTAAAAAATGAATAAGCCATTCAGCTTTAAAATTGAAAAACTTTTCTTTTGGAAAGTAATCTTTATCATGAAAAGATCTGGCAATCTGTATGAAGAAATCTGTATCCACATCATTTTCTTTGCATACTTCATCAATAGTTTTTTCTCTAAAACCTAAATTAATCCCAATTCTTTGAATAACTGCCAATAATTGAAAATCCAAGTGGATTAAATCGGCCATTTTCATATCAGCTGTAATGAGCATAGTTCTAAATTTTTCTCAAAAATAATTTTTATTTAAACTACTTCCAAATAAGAAATGCGAAATAAAAAAAAGGATTAGAGTTGGCTAATCCTTTTTTATCATATTGTTTAATGTAATATTATTTTTTACGCATGAAAATTTGAACAGGAACTCCTGAAAAATCCCACATTTTTCTTAGTTTATTTTCTAAGAAACGCTTGTAAGGCTCTCTTACATACTGGGGTAAATTACAGAAAAAAGCAAATGCAGGGGTATTAGTTGGTAACTGCATAATGTACTTAATTTTAATGTATTTACCTTTTGTGGATGGAGGTGGATTGTCTTGTACAATCTGTTGCATAGCTTCATTTAGTTTTGAAGTAGGGATTTTACGTGTTTTATTGTTGTAAACCGTAACTGCCATTTCAAGCGCTTTATGAATACGTTGTTTTGTTAATACAGAAGTAAAAACAATTGGGAAATCAACAAAAGGTGCAAATTTAGATTTTACCTGCTCCTCATATTTTTTCATGGTCATGGTATCTTTCTCAATCAAATCCCATTTGTTGATTAATATTACAACCCCCTTTTTATTTTTTTGAATTAACTGAAATATTTTTTGATCCTGACTTTCAACACCTCTGGTTGCATCAATCATCAATAAACAAACATCTGAGTTTTCAATTGCTCTAATGGCACGCATTACACTATAAAACTCAAGATCCTCACTTACTTTTGATTTTTTACGAACTCCAGCTGTATCTACTAAATAAAAGTCGTGTCCAAATTTATTGTACCGTGTATATATCGAATCTCTGGTTGTACCTGAGATTGGTGTTACAATATTTCTATCCTCACCAATAAAAGCATTTACAATAGAAGATTTACCGGCATTGGGTCTACCAACAATTGCAAATCTTGGAATATCTAATTCTTCAACGTTTTCAGTACTTGGAAATACCTCAATAAGTCTATCCAATAATTCACCGGTTCCTGATCCGTTAATAGATGAAACTGTAAAAAGTTCTTCAAGACCTAAAGCATAAAAATAGCTGGCTTCAGAAATTCTTTCAGCGTTATCTACTTTATTGGCAATCATTAAAACTTTTTTGTTGCTTCGTCTTAAAATATCAGCAACCATTTCGTCATAATCAGTAATGCCAGTTGTTACGTCAAGCATAAAAAGAATAACATCAGCTTCTTCTATGGCAATAAGTACTTGCTTACGAATTTCTTCTTCAAATATATCATCAGAACCAACAGCATAACCTCCTGTGTCTACAACAGAAAATTCTAATCCGTTCCAAACACATTTACCATAAATTCTGTCGCGTGTTACACCACTTTCCTCATTCACAATGGCAGTACGAGTTTCAGTCAACCTATTGAAAAGTGTTGATTTACCTACATTTGGTCTTCCTACTATGGCTGCTATATTTCCCATTTTATATGCTGGTTTTGTGTATTTATCTTAATTAAAAAGCGTGCAAAGATAATGATTAATTTAGCACTATATAATAATGCTGAATAAATTAACTAAGTTTTTACAAATTAGACAGATAGTTTTGCTTCTTTTAGAATCAAAAATTGTTGTTATTTTTGATCGTATCCAAAGTTTCTAAGTGTTTTATCTTTATCTCTCCAGTCTTTGTTAACTTTTACGTAAAGCTGTAGAAAAACCTTCTTATCCAGAAATTTCTCCATGTCTTTTCTGGCTTCTGTACCAGTTTTTTTCAATGCGCTACCTTTGTGTCCAATAATAATTCCTTTTTGAGACTCTCTGGCAACGTGGATAATGGCTCTGATATTTACCTGATCTTCCGCTTCCTTAAATTCTTCTATTTCTACTTCAACAGAGTAAGGAATTTCTTTTTGATAATATAACAATATCTTTTCGCGGATGATTTCAGAAATGAAGAATCTAGTCGGTTTATCAGTTAAGGCCTCTTTATCATAGTATGGATCTCCTTCGGGTAATAATTCTTTAATTCTTTTTAAAAGGTTTTCAGTATTAAACCCGTGTAACGCCGACATCGGAAAAATTTCAGCCTTAGGCAATTCCTCTTTCCATCTGGTTACTAATTCATCAAGTTGCTCAGGATTTGATTCATCAATTTTATTAATAACCAGGATAACAGGTGAATCTGTTTTCTTAACACTGCTTAAAAAATCACTGTTTTTGTCAATTTTTTCAACAATGTCAGTCATGTAAATGATAATATCAGCATCTTGTAACGCAGTTTTTGAGAATCTAAGCATTGATTCCTGTAGCTTGTAGTTTGGTTTCAGAACGCCTGGAGTATCTGAAAATACAATCTGATAATCTTCTTCGTTCACAATTCCAAGAATTCTGTGTCTTGTAGTTTGTGCTTTTGAAGTAATTATAGATAATTTTTCTCCAACTAATTTATTGGTTAATGTTGACTTTCCAACGTTCGGGTTTCCAACAATATTTACAAATCCTGCTTTGTGCTTCATATAAAATTTAATTAAATATGCTGCGAAGATACGAGATTAACCTATTTCACACAATATACATTGATGTGGATATGTATTTTCTGTTATTTTTGATGCCAAAATTTACATTGTAAAGCGACTGTTTGAATTAAGTATTCATAATTATTAAGGAATTCATTTGGTTGTTGAAAATAAAATAAAAAAAATGAAAAAGTTTATTCAACCTGTTAATATCAGGTTTTTTGATATTGATATGAATATGCATGTAAATAATTCAGTTTACTTTACATATATGGAAAATGCTCGCACTGAATTGTTAATGGATGACTTTATAAAGTGTAAAGAGGAGGGAAAAACATTTGTTATTTCCGAAACCTCCTGTAAATATAAAAATCCAATGCATTTAGGTGACCATGTTGTATGCGAAATTGTATTTACAGTAAAAAGATCTGTACAATTTAATGTAGAGTACACATTTAAAAATGAAGACACCGATTTAGTATATGCAATTGGAGATACGAAAGTGGTTATGATTAATGAAGCTAATAACAGACCAATACCAATTCCTCAATATCTGATTGATAATTTTATGAATACAAGAAATCGATAATACTATGTATTACCTTGCGAATAAGTATGAATGAATCCATTTGCATTGTGTTCGTATCGGTGTAATGTTTTGTATGATGTCTGTGTGGGATTCTTGTTTTTAGTATATTGTTAAATGAAGAATAATTACTTGTTACTCTATTTTTAGATCGTATCTAAATTAAATTAATTATTGAGGGATAAATATTTTTATAAATTTGCTCCACCAAAAAATCAATAATGAATATTTTACCACTTATACTTATAGGAATAGGTTTGTCAATAGATAGTTTGGCGGCAAGTATTACTACAGGGGCTTGCTGTAAACGAATAAAAACTAAACATATTTTTAAAGTGGCTGTTTTTATGGCTGTTTTTCAGGGAGGGATGCCATATGTTGGTTGGTTAATTGGTAGTAGTTTTAAAGCAGCCATTGAAGATTATGACCATTGGATTGCTTTTTTTCTATTATTCTTGATCGGTTTTAAATTAATTTATGAAGGATTAACAGAATCGGATGAAAACTGCAGTTCGTTTAATCCATCCAATAATTTGTTGCTAATTGGAATGGCTATTGCAACCAGCATAGACGCATTAGTTGTAGGAATTAGTTTTGGTTTAATAGAGATAAATATTTATCTGGCTATGTTAATTATTGGAGTCTTGACCTTTATATTTTCAACATCCGGGGTTGTTATCGGGCGAAAAATAGGAAATAAAATTAATGCCGGCATCGATGTGTTTGGAGGTATTGTTTTAATAGGATTAGGGGTTAAAATTCTACTATCTCATATATATAACTTATAAGCTAAACGGTTTCAAGTATCTTTTCATAAATAACAACATCCAGTATTTTACCAAATTTTTCACCTACTTGTTTAAAGTGAGCGCACCTTTCGTAGTTACATTTTTCAAATACACGAACACTAGCTATATTTTCAGCAGTAATTACCCCCAAAAGAACTTTTATGTCTTTGTTTTTGGCAATTGTTTCAATTAGTTCCAAGGTTTCTTTACCATAGCCTTTGCCACCCTTTTCTGGTTTTAAATAAATCGTAACCTCGGCTGTTCTGTCGTATGCTTGTCGTGGTTTATAATAACCAAGGTAAGCATAGCCACAGTTTTCGCCCTCTTTATTCTTGATAATAAAAGTTTCGTACTTATGATGCTTGAATGGAACGATGGTTTTTATCTCTTCGATATCAACATGCTCCGTGTGAAAAGTTGCTGTCGAATTTTTTATGTAATAATTATATACGTCGCAAATAAAAGGTAAATCATCTGCGTGTATGGGTTTTAGTGTAATGTTCATGAGTGTGTAATAAAATTTAATACAAATCTAAAGAATAATATGGTTTGAAAATTATTATCAGTAAAATAAAAGTGGTTGCCCCTATAAAAAGACAACCTCTTAAACTCAAAATGCTAAATGAAAAAATCTAAAACACTATTCCATATGAAATAGTTCCTTTAGTTCGATTGAAACTGGCGAATTATCAGGGTTTGTTTTCATGATATCAGCCATAAACTTCCACCATTTTTGTACTATTTCAGTCTGTCCTAAGTCTTGAGAACCTCCATCTCCACTTACTTTTTGAAAGGCAAAGAGAATGTTGGTTTCTTCATCTAAAAAAATAGAGTACTCACTAACTCCGGCATCTTTTAATAGCTTAATTAATTCAGGCCAAATTTCATTATGTCGTTTTTTATATTCTTCTTTTTGACCTTCGGTCAAGTACATTTTAAAGGCTAATCTTTTCATAGACTTTGATTTTGATTTATTGATTTTATTTAAGCTGTTGTAGATTTTTAATAATTGTTTTGCTTACAGGAAATGCTGTACCATGACGAATTCCCTTAGGAACGCTGATAGAATCAGAAATGTCTTCCCATTTTTTACCATCTAATGTTCTGATGGCACCGTATTTTTTATCCCGATATTTATCAAAATAGAGGTATATGTATTTTCCAATTTTTAATGGAGTGGGGCCTTCTGCCCATGAATCACCAGAAATACTTTCCGACACTTCTGTTGGGAATCCTGATTTTAAATCATTTGTGAAGGTGGTTCTCAGGTTTTTCTCTGCAGGAGCTGACATTTCGTTTTTGATTACCATCATATAAGCTGAATCTGTTGTAATAATGGCACCATCAATTACACTAAATCCGGGTTCAAAAAATAACTTAGTTGGAGAAAATGTCTCAAAATCTTTGGTAGTGGTGTAATATAATCTGTGATTCAATCCTTTTTCACTTTTGGAAGTTTCTATCTCTTCAAATAATTCTGGTACTGTAGAAGCCCAAACAATGTAGAATAAATCATCTTTTTTGTCATAAAAAACTTCAGGAGCCCAAGTGTTTTTGGTACTTTCTAAATGATTCATAACCGGAAGGAATTTTTGTTTGCTCCAGTGGATTAAATCTTTCGATGAAGCATAACCAATTCCATGATCCCACCAGCTGGTTGTCCATACCATATGAAATGTACCATCTTTCCCTTGTGCAACACTAGGGTCGCGCATAAGAGAATCTTTTCCTACAACGGGTTTCAGTAACGACTGGTCATTATTTAAAGCCTCCCACTTTAATCCATCCATACTATATGCCAGATGAAGCCCATCCTTACCATTGTTATTGAAATAACTAAACAAATAACCTATATCAGGTTTTTCACTGGATGTTTTTTCTGACTTTTTTGGCCCAATACAAGAAATTGTAGTAAACAATACTATTGTTAAGGCAATGAAAACATGATTTTTACGCATAATCTTATTTAATTTATACTATTGACCTGAATTCGACATAAAATTATGGATTCTATGCCAATCTGAATTCTTAAATTTTAATCGAACTCTGGTTATTACAATTATAGGAGTCCATTATACATTTAATAATGGATAATCATACATAAACCTGTAAAATTTGTTATGTACACCTTCCAGAGCCCTATTTTTGCTATATTTATCATGCCAAATTTCATCTGGTTATATGAGTTGATTATTGGTTGGTTCTTAAACATTTTATGTATTTACATGAGCAAGATAAATAGAGGAATTAGGAGATTATTTTTTATATACATATTATTTTTTCCATTTTTACTACAAGCACAGAATAATTTACAGTTTCAGCAGATAGGAACACAAGAAGGTTTACCTCAAAATACCGTAAGAACAATACATATTGATCGGGATGGATTTTTATGGGCAGGTACTTTAGATGGTTTAGTTCGTTATGATGGGAAACGCTTTATTAATTATAAACCTCGATTAGGTTCAGAGAATCAAATTTCGGATTCAAGAATACGAAGAATTTTTGAAGATAAGGATGGTTTTTTATGGATTAGGAAATACGACAATAGCTTTAATTGTTATAGTAAACAATTGGAAGAAATTATACCTTTTTATTATAATGATGTTCGTGTTCAATTACCATATCAAAATTATTTAGAAACTCAATCCGGTAATATTTGGTTATGGGATTATCAGACAGGGTGTGTAAAGATATCTAAGGGAGCTGATTTATTTCCAAAGATTGATATGTTAGTCTCCAAACAATCCAATTCATTAACCAACTTTCATGTTAATTTTATATATGAAGATGCTGATTCAATATGTTGGATTTTATGTAGTAACGGATTAAACAGGGTGGATCAACAAGGAAATATCACGAAGTTTTTTCAAGATAATCAAAAGGGAGAGTTTATCAGAATTCTGGAACAGGAAACAAAAACTTACTTTTTAACAAATCAGGGTAATATTTATACTTATGATAAAAATAAATCAACCTTTTTACCAACAAGTATTTTTAAGGGAGATGATATCATTATAAATATGATTCAATATGATGTTGATAATATACTAATATCAACCAGAACTAAAGGCTTAATTAAGTATAATACAAAGAAGAAAATATACAGTACAGATATTAAATTTTTTAAAAATAAATACATTTCCACTCCACATATTATTAAAGACTCAAAAAATGCGATTTGGGTATATGATCAGTCGGGTGATGTTGAATATTTAAGTCCGGATCATAAAACTTACCATAATTTTAAACTAGTTCAACCAAAGATTGCTAATGTAATTGATGATTGCCGTTATAATATATTTGAAGATTCAAAAGGCGTTTACTGGATTACAACATATGGGAATGGATTATTCCGATTTAATGCAGATAATGGAACGCTGACAAACTATAAATACGAAAAAGGAGTGAATAGTTTGGCTTGTGATTATCTGTTGTCAATAACCGAAGATCAGGCAGGAAACATCTGGATTGGCTGTGAATATACAGGAATAGTTAAAGTATCAACTGAAAAATTAAATTATAAAAAGATAAAACCAGAAGATACGGAATCACCAGGTACAACCAATTATGTTAAGGTGATTCATAAAGACTCCAATAATAATATTTGGGTGGGTACTAAAAATGGTGGACTCTATGTTTATGATAAGAACTTACAAAATAAAGTTTGCGTTCATCCAAGTATGAATCCCTACACTATATTAGAAGACTCCAAAGGACGTATATGGGTAGGAACAAAAGGTAGTGGAATATACGTTTTAAACAGCCGGAGCCATAAGCAAATCTATCATTTTGTCCATCGTGATGATAAAAAGGAAAGCTTAATTAATAATTATATTTTCGATATTCTTGAAGATAACAATCATCGTATTTGGATTGCATCTTTTTCAGGAGGATTAGATTTAGTGCAGGAAGGTAAAACTGATGTTAAATTTAAGCATTACTTAAATGATAAGGGAAATTTAAGTTACCTGAGATGTTTGTTGCAGGATGATGAAGGTAGGATGTGGGTTGGAAGTTATATTGGATTGATTAGTTTTAATCCCGATGACTTTATTCAAAATCCAAATTTGTATACCATTTACACGTATAACCCTGGTCATTCTGATGGATTGAATAGTAATGATATCAAATCATTGTATCAGGATAGTAAAGGCCAGTTATGGATTGGAACTGCAGGCGGTGGCTTAAATATGTTTGTTAAGGATAGTCCCGATAAGCAAGGTGAGTTTAAAAAATATACAAAAGAGCAAGGATTGCCATCAAATATTGTGACCTCAATATTAGAAAGTAAAGACAGTGTGATATGGGTGAGTACAGAAAATGGGCTGGCCCATATTGATGAGGATGAAAATACCTTTTCAACTTATCGTTTTACTGATAAGACTTATCCTAATTATTATAGTGAAAACGCAAGTTTGTTATGTGAAGATGGTACTATGTTATGGGGAACGTTGGATGGGTTAATTGCTTTTGATCCAAGTGAAATTAAGCTGAATAAAGATGTTCCTCCGGTTGTTTTAACTGATTTCTTTATTTTCGATCAGCGTATTGAAACCTATCAGGAAAATAGTCCTTTAAACGAGTCTATTAGTAAGTCAAATGAAGTTACGCTTAAATACGAACAAAGAACATTTACTATAAATTTTGCATGTTTAGATTTAACAGATGCTAATCAGAATAAGTATTCTTACAAAATGGATAACTATGATCAGTATTGGAGTCAACCAGGCACAAATAATTGGGCAACTTATAAAAATATGCCTCCCGGAGAGTATAAGTTTATGGTTAAAGGAGCCAATGCAGATGGACAATGGAGCAATGAGGTTACTACCTGTAAGTTTATTGTTAAGCCTCCGTTATGGAAAACCATTTATGCCATTATATTATATTTCATCATATTTATTATTTTAACTATTGTAGTTATTCGATTTTCAGTAAAGATACACCGATTGAATTCAACTGTTAAAATGGAAAAACAATTAACCGACTATAAACTACGCTTTTTTACTAATATTTCACATGAGTTCCGTACTCCATTGACTTTGATTCGTGGTGCTATTGAACGTTTAAATAGTTTTAAACAGCTACCTGTAGAAGTTGAGCATAATGTGAGCTTGTTAAACAGGAATACGCAGCAGATGTCGAGATTGATTGACCAGTTGTTGGAGTTTAGGAAGTTGCAAAATAATGTGATGACACTAAATCTGGAAAAAACGGATATCAGGTCTTTTGCATTAGATGCTTACTATACATTTAAGGAAGCAGCCTTTCAAAAGAAAATAACCTATGATTTTGAAGGAATAAAAGATACCTGGGAGTTTTATATTGATAGAAATAAGGTGGAGAAAATCTTGTTTAATTTACTATCTAATGCCTTTAAATATACTCCTGCTAACGGAAAGATTGTTTTTACGGTAGAGCAGGATAAAGTTACCGGAAATTGTATTATTGAGGTTATGGATACAGGTATTGGAATTCCAAAAGATAAACAGGAGTTACTATTTAGCAGGTTTATGCAAATTAATTTTTCATCAGAAGGAACCGGGGTAGGTTTGGAATTGGTAAAAGAATTTGCTGAAGCACATAAAGGTAAGGTAACATACAGACCTAATGATGATGGTGGTTCTGTTTTTCGTGTAGAGCTTCCAACAAACGACGAAATTTATAATGATGCGCGTTATGTGGACTCTGAAAAGTTAACAGTAGTATCAAAAGATGATAGTGGTGTAAATGCAGAAGAGGATGTTAAACGTCCTAATATACCACACAACTGGAAGGTATTAATTGTTGATGATAATTATGAAATCAGAGAGTACCTTAGTGACGAACTGAAACATCACTTTAATATAGAAGTTGCCGAGGATGGTAAGCAAGGTTTAGAAAAAGCCATAGAATTAAATCCTTCATTGATTATTTGTGATGTAAAAATGCCTGAAATGGATGGGCTAGAGGTTACGCGCAGATTAAAGGATAACTTTGAAACAAGTCATATTCCTATTGTGTTGCTTACAGCTATGTCATCTGAAACCATTAAACTTCAGGGGATTGAAGTTGGGGCGGATGCGTATATTATGAAGCCTTTTAGTATGAAGTTTTTACTTTCGAGGGTTTATGCATTGATCGAACAACGCGAAAAACTGAAGAAAAGATTTTCAGTTGATATTGAGGTGAAGAAAGGTGCATTAAGCGAAGAAAAGAAGGACCAGAAGTTTTATGAGTTGATTAACAGCATTGTAGATGCAAACCTTAGTAATCCTGAGTTTTCTGTTGCAGACTTTACAGAAAAAGCCAATTTATCAAGAACCATCTTCTATAAAAAAGTAAAAGGATTAACAGGTTATTCTCCAAACGAATTAATAAAAGTAAAAAGGATGAAGAAGGCTGCAGAATATCTGATAGAAGGAGGATATAATGTTTCAGAAGTGTCGTGGAAAGTAGGTATTGAAGATCCGTTTTATTTTAGTAAGTGTTTTAAAGCGCAGTTTGGCTGTGCGCCTTCAAAATACGGACAAAAGAGGCCGAGTTAAAATTACACGTTAATACTATAAGTTTATTCAATAAGCATAATAAACTCAGGCATTAGAAATTTTATTAATAAGATAAAAATCAGTTATATAACATCAGCATTTAAAATCATAGCTATTTTAGCTTACCGTTAACCTAAATACAAAGGCGAAATATATAAATGTATTACGGTTACTGAAATAGTAGTATGCAAGTGTAAAAAAGTGATTCTCGATACATTGATACGAAAAAAAAATGAATTAATTTCAAAAAACAAATTGATTTCATTGGTGTTCAGCTGATAATTCAGTGCAGTTCTAGGGAAATTTATTTTGTTTTTTCTCCCTCTGCGCAGAGACAAAAAAGCCACGCCACAAAACAACACATTTGCAAACCGCTGCATACCTTCCCTACAACCTCTGTTTGTAAAAGAGTTGTTTTTTCACAACCGTTCATTTCCTAATTATCAGTTTTTTGATATAAAATACAATAGTTGAGAAAGTTTAAATTCAATTTAATTTAGTATGATTTTTTGACATAATATGTAAAATAATTTTACAATAATCCAATTTGTATAATTATAAAACGCTAATAATGTGTAAATTATAACAATGGCATTTTATTTGGTTGTTAAAATTTTTGAAAATATATTAGATATCATGATAACATTTTATTTAAAATCAGCAATCCGTTATATCCGGTCGAATAAAATTTCTTCGACGTTAAATATTATTGGATTATCGGTCACCTTTGCCATTTTCGTCCTGATGGGCAGCTATGTGGTTAATGAATTCAGCGTTGGAAACAACATTCCCGAAAACGATAAAATTTATAGGATACAACCGAGAAACGGCAGTACAATTTCTTATAAAACATACGAACTTTTAACCGGCATTTCCGGAATAAAATCGACAACTCATTTAATGGAAAGCTGGAGCATGAAGGAAAACTTTGTGCACAACAAGGAATCTTACGATTCCGGAAAGATTTTATATGCAACCAGTGACTTTTTTGAAGTGTTTCCATATAAACCTATTTTCGGCAATCTGGAAAATGCTTTAAATTCTTCCGATGGCATTGTACTTACCCAAAGCCTGTCGCGCAAAATTTTTGGTTCCGAAAATACCATTGGAAAAAAACTTACATTTAGAACCACAAATTTTGGTGACTTCGAATACCACGTATCTGCCGTAATTGAAGACCTTCCTCAGAACGATATGTTAAAGTTTTCATGTATTATGCCCCATCAATCAATTGAAAAGTTAGGACTTGGCGATGAACACTGGGGAAGTACTATCTACGAAGCCTATATAACTCTAAATGAAAATACGCAGGTTAAAGATATAGAAAGTACTTTAAATAATGTTTTTAAGCAGAACGCCCCAAACTGGTTGGCTGAAGATTTTAAAGAATTGAGAATAAAACCCTTTCGTGATTTATATTTTGATAATTCATTCGAAGAAACTATTCTGGAACACAATAGAAAAAGTAATGTGTGGTCAATGGCTATTCTTGCCCTGATTATACTGTTGGCAGGAGGGATTAACTTTATCAACCTGAGTACCGCACAAAAAGAAAAAAAGCGGAAAAGTATAGCTATCAGCCATACCAATGGCGCTTCAAAACTATCAATGTACATACAATTTTTAGCAGAAACTGTTCTGCAGGGAGTTATCTCGCTGGCTATTGCTGTTGTTCTGGTAGCCATAATGTTCCCTTTCTTTAACCATTTAAGCGGACAATCATTCCCGTTCCATTTCTTTCTTCAAATTATTTTTAGCAAGGGTTATTGGGTTATCCCGCTGGTCATGACTATTGCGAGCGGGGTAATTATCGCGGGTTATTTTCAGTCAGGCAAATACCACTTAATTCTTAAAAACAATAAAAAAGGGAAGGAGTATTTTCGTATAGGATTATTAGTAACACAATTTATGGTTTCAATTATGCTGATAATTGGCTCTCTCGCTATCCAAAAACAAAACAGGTACATGCTTAACCGTCCAACAGGCTATCAAAAAGATGGGATTATATGTGTCCCTTTAATTGGGGAGATAGGCGATCACACATCAGCACTTGGAGACGAATTTCTAAAAATACCGGGAGTAAAGGGCATTGCTTATGCTTCCGAGATTTTGGGGCAGGAAGATAACTTAAACGGAATGAGTATCTCCAATGAAGGAGAAGACAAGCGCGTGCAGTACAGTGTTATTCAGGTCGATAGTGGTTTTTTTAACGTGATGGGATTGAAAATTATTGAAGGGCCTGGGTTTAACTCTACCTCCGACAGGGAGAAAGATCATATATTTAACCAAACGGCATTAAAAGAATTTGGTATTGCCAATATTAATAAAGCCAGGGTATCATCCTACTCCAATACATCTGGAAATATAGTCGGAATAGTACAGGACTTTAATTATCAGTCTTTTCATTCGCCTATAAAACCCATGGCTTTTGTTTATAAAAAACCCGAAAATCTGGGATATGCCTATTTGAAACTTTCGAATGTAAGTTCCCAAAAGATAAATACTGTACTCAAAAAAGCAGGTAATGTCTGGAAGCAATTTGTACCAGACTGGCCCTTTGAATATTATTTTCTTGACCAGGCTCTTGCCAAGCTGTATGAAAAAGACCAAAGCTTTGCGGGGATTTCGATTACACTCACAATTCTGGCAGTTTTTATTGCCTGTTTGGGATTGTTGGGAATGACAATGTTTTTGATTGAGTCGAAGATTAAAGAAATAGGCATTCGAAAAGTAAACGGTGCCAAGATTTCAGAAATATTGGCCATGCTCAACAAAGACTTTGTAAAATGGGTAGCTATTGCCTTTGTTATTGCTACTCCTATTGCGTACTACGCCATGAATAAATGGCTTGAAAACTTTGCCTATAAAACATCTTTAAGCTGGTGGATTTTTGTACTGGCTGGTTTGCTGGCTTTGGGAATTGCATTGTTAACGGTGAGTTGGCAAAGTTGGCGGGCAGCTACGCGGAATCCGGTGGAGGCGTTGAGGTATGAGTAGTTAATAAAAAAAAATCCCTTATTTAGCAAAGAATAACTTTTAGGCCCTGTTTCCTTTGTGAATCAGGGCTTTTGTTTTTATAGCGATATTAATGACACTTTTCTGATCCTTAAGTTTTTCATTTATCAATACGGTAGGTATTACATAAAACCACCATAGTTCAGAATTTAGTGGATCAACTTTATAATGAATGCAGTCCTTATGTCTATTTCTTTAATATTCGTTCTGGTCTTTAATGTCTGGCGATATATTAAAGATTGCTATCTTTTTAGTATCTCCTTTGATTTGAGTTATGTCATAAGTTGAATTTTTCCAAGTTTTTTTCATTAATTATGGTATCAAGTAACTATTTTATCCATTGTTGCATTTCAAAACCATCAGGTTTCTTTGCTTTTATTACTGTATGTTTCAAAATCGTTAAAAAACCAATATATGAAAAAAGAAGAGCCTCTCTATATGCACATACTCGGTAAAATAGAAATGCTTCTGTTTTTCATGTTTAAGATTCTATCCGTTTAACTTGGTTTTGAATGTGGGTGATTCATTAAATTCTTTAGTTGTTTAGTTAATATTGAAATCATTCTACGCATAAACACTCTTACCACCACCACGATAATTACTAAAAATATGCTGATATACATTCACTGTCTTTTGGCTAACCTCTTCATCGGTGTAGCTTTCTTGTGGGAGCCAAAGTAGACGGTTGTAGATCATGCCTTTAATTTGGGCAGTGATTTGGCGACTTTCGCGCCAACGTTCTATTTTGAGTTTTTCGGCTTTTAGTTCATCGAGTGTTTGCCTGGCAACTTTTTTAACTTCTTTAATATCCTTGTCTGCAAGTGTCTTTCCTTCAATTAAAAGGTCAAAGATAGCCAGTACTTCTTGGTTATCCATATTTTCACGTATTACACGCTGCTCTTCTATAGATAAGTCTTGTATGAATTCGTTTAGGTCGTTGAAGGCCTTGTAGGTGTCTTCAAAGTTTTTGCCTTTGTTATAATCTTCAATAATCTCTTGGTAGCGCTCGTAAAATTTTAGTCTAAGTGGATTCTCTTTAAGCATTTGTTCTAGCTTATTCTCTATGGCTTGCTGCATATCATATACCAGAGTGTTTTTTCGTTTGATTTTGGTAAAGGCAGCCCTTAGTTTTTCAAAATCGAAATGACTTAAATCGATATATACTTCTTTTCTATCTTCAGCTAAATTAGGTTTTAGTACCAACTCATCTTTTAGTTTTATACTATCGCTTACAATGGACTGCAGTTCCATCATAATTTCGGTAACATCGGCTGTTTTGGTATTTTGGTTTAACAGACCATAGATGGCATCAATGGCATTGTACTTTTTAATATATGGCTTTATCTCATCTTCTGGGTATAGCGCTTTGTATTTTCGGAATACATTGCGAGCCATTATTTCAAAGGAAGCACGCGTGGTTTCGTTAAGGCAAATACAATCTGCAGCGTCTTTTAGTTTGCCAATTTTTTGCATAGGTTTAGCGTCTATTAAGTCGGAAAGGTTGAAGTTGAGTGATTTCAGATAATCTACAACTTCTTGTATAGCAGACTTTAGTTCTTTGGCCAACCCAGACAGTTGTTCCACTGGTTTACCATTTCCTTTTTTACTTCCTTTACCTTTAGAACCTTCTCCATAAATAGAGTAGGCTTGTTCTAATTGTTTGTATACATTACCGTAATCAACAATTAAACCGTTTTCCTTTTCATCATCATATACACGATTGGCACGAGCAATGGTTTGCATTAAAGTATGGCCTTTAATAGGTTTGTCTAAATACACGGTAGAAACACATTGTACATCGAATCCGGTAATCCACATGGCGCAAACAATGGCTAAGCGAAATGGATTATCAGCATTTTTAAATTCCTTTTCCAGGTTACGTTCCACCATTTTTTTACGGTGCGTTTCTATATCCAGTCCCATTTTACGGAACTTATCCACCTCGTTTTGCTCGTTGCTAACAATTACGCAAACTTCCGTTTCGGCTACCTTATCGTATTTACGTTGTAGCTCCTGAGCTTGCATTTGGTCTTCGGCATTGTCTGCCTTTTCTTTTAGTTCTGTGAGGTACAAAGGCCAATATTTCATAACCAGTTGGTACATGCGAACCGCAGTTGGTTTATCCAGGGCAACAAACATGGCTTTGCCTTGATAACCACGTTCGTTAAAGTGCCAAACTAAATCTTTAGCAATGGCATCTAATCGTGGTTCTGCCGTTAATATAGGGTAGTTTTTTTGAAACAGGTAAGCCAGCTTTTTCTTTTGGTCTTCATCAAGTTCTTCGTTTTCCAAAACTTCGGCCATACGATCGTCCAGTTCAGGATTGTCAATATCCAGTTTATCGCCTTTGTTTAAATATCGGAGTGGGAGTGTGGCTTCATCTTCAATGGCTCGCTTAAAATCATATACCGAAACATACTCTCCAAATATATTTTTTGTGAGTTCTTCTTCGTCTTTTATAATAGGCGTTCCGGTAAATCCCAAATACGATGCATTGGGTAATGCATGGAAACGCATGTTTCTGGCATATGTACCTCCTTGGGTTCGGTGCGCTTCATCAGAGATAACAATAATATTGTTGCGATTGGTAATTAAAGGATATTCCGATTCAACTTCGGGGTTAATGGAAAACTTATGGATAAGCGTAAATACATATCGGTGGTTTTCTGCTAAAAGCTGTCTTAAATGTTCCCGTCCTGTACAGCCTTTCTTTTTTCCGGCTATTATGTTTTTGTTACTTACCACACCCACACCGGAAAAAGTATCGTATATCTGGTTTTCCAATTCACTACGGTCTACCGCAATTAAAAAAGTGTATGAACCGCCCAGCTTTCGATGTATTTTTTCGCATAGAAAAACCATGGAGTAGGACTTGCCACTACCTTGAGTATGCCAGAATACACCTAGCTTCCCTTTTAAATCGTTTATGTTTTTAATATTTGCTAAAACTTTGTTTACACCAATATACTGGTGGTTCTTGGCCATCAGTTTAACCACATCACCACTGGAATCATCAAACAGTAAAAAGTTCTCGAATATATCCATTAACCGCTGTGGAGCACAGGTTCCCCTGAGCATGGTATCCAGACTTACGATGCCTTCTTCATCTTCTTCAATACGTTTCCAGTCTAAAAAGAATTTATACGGACTGGTTAATGTTCCTACTTTGGCATCAGTTCCGTTGCTTAAAATGATAAAAGCATTGGTATGTAACAGGTGAGGTATGGTGTCTTTATAATCCTTAAGGTTATCGGTATAGGCATTACGTAAATCGGTGTGGTGGGCTTTTAATTCAAAAAACACCAATGGAATACCGTTTACAAAACCAATTATATCGGGGCGACGCTTGTATAATTCACCAACAACTTCTAACTGGCGTACAGCTATAAAGTTGTTATCCGTATAATCATTAAAATTAAATACCTTCAGTTTCTTTTTTTGGAGTTCGCCCTTTTCGTTGGTATAACTGACAGGAACACCATTTTTAAGTAAGTCGTATTTTTCTTTATTAATGCTTCCCAGTTTTTTATGAGCCACTTTTTGAGCAATTAACTCAATGGCTTGTTGATAAGCCGTAGCAGGTAAACCCGGGTTGAGCTTTTGTAGTACTTTGCGTAGATAACGAACTAATATAACTTCTGATTTATTGTCTCGTCCCAACAATCCATCTTCGCCAAATGTTTCGTTCTGCCAGGCGGTAACTACCGTCCAGCCTAATTCTTCCAATACATCTTGTGTGGCTTGTTCTATTAATCCATCTTCAGAATATTCGTAGCTCATTTAATTATCGGTTAATGTATGTTCATTTAGGCCGACCCAATTTAATATTAATTTGTTAAATATAACTTCCTGCCAGTCTTTTATCTGTTTATTGGTTTCGACAGTAATAACGCTGCATTCTTTTTCAGATATTTCAGAACCTTTAGTTTCATAGTACCTGCCTTTATTAATACCTTCTTTACCGGGATACACCAATGCAACCTTTTGCGCATTGTAATACGAATGGTACACATATAACTGTCGTAAGTCATCAGGAGATGGATTTTTACCTGTTATGTTTTTCCATTTGGTATCAAGTACATAATTGGTATTGTTATAAGTAATAACTATATCTGGTTTAATGCTGGAACGATAACCTTTTTCCGGTTGCCAAAAATATTTAGAGGATTGTGCTTTTACGGAGTAACCTTTATGTGCATTTTTTCTTAGGCATACATAAATAAACTTCTCCCAAAGCATATTCATATCAAACATTAAGGCTAATACATCGTTCTGTCCTTTGCTTACATCCGGGTGGTAGTTGAGCAATAAAAGCCTTGCTATTTCAAGGGCATTTTTATAGTCCTTACTTTTGCGATTGAGTTCTAAACGCTCAAAATAGGCATCGGTCACTTTAATGTCGGGCATTTCCTGAAAGTTCAGCAATAGGGCACCAATGCGGCTGTTTAAATGAACATTATTATTGATGCGTTTTAATAACAATAGTGCTTTATATAGTATTAAATGGATTTGATGTTGTTGATCGTAGGTAGTGTATTTGATGTAAAAACGCTCTTGATGTACAATGTTGTTTTGAATATGCTTACCAAAGGCCAATGCTCCCTTTAATGCACTACTGTTACCTTCTGTTTTTCTGTATTTTTTAATCAGTCCTTTATGCAATAAGTATTCAAGCTCTTTTATATAGAGCTCAAAATACATATCTAATATAAAGTTTGATTTTAGATTTAATTGCGATTGGGTAGGGGCTTTAGTGTCAAAAGAACCTATCGTTTTGATCATATCTATTAAAATATTTCTCCACTCATCCTTTTTACTATATCTATCTGCTTTGGGCAAAACTTCAATAAGCAATTTACCCACCTGCATAACACCCACTTGTTCGTTAAACTGAACACCTTTATGTATCAGGTTATAGTAGGGTACACCTTTCCCGTAAAAAAGCTCTAATGCTGCGCGATGATCTTCGGTAAAAATAACATCATCATATTCATGCCCAACTTTTAAGGTTTGATGCTCAAAAACACAAAAGCTATTTTTATTCTTCTTGCTCATTTTTATCTGTGTTTTGGTTCAATAGCAATAAAAGCGCATTTTTAAAGGTAGTGGCATCCATTTGGTAATGGTCGTTTCCGAGAGCTTTGGCCGCCGGATCGTGGAGCTGATAAATCATCTTTTCTAGATATCCATCTGCATCGTAATCCTTGGCTTTGGCAAAAACACCATTATTTTCATTTTTCTTTTCTCCTTTACAGAAGCCTTCGCCCAATACGAGCGATATTTTACCATAATCGCCATAAAAGTATTCCTGCATTAAAGGCATGATCTCTTTACCGATAGCAGTTCGTAACCCTGCTTCGTTTTTTACTTTAATAAAAAAGCTATGACCAATCAAATGATCTCTGTCCAATAGTATTTCAATACGTTTGTTGATGGTTTCCAAAATCACCTCTAAGTTGAATTCTTTACCATCAATCTCTAATTTAGCATCAATTTCACCAATCTCTTTTATCAATCCAGACTCTGGAGGCATTTCTGTAAAAGTAAATCTACGCCTTAAGGCCGTATCCAAGGCCTCTACGCTGCGGTCGGCAGTATTCATGGTGCCAATGATATGCAGGTTTTTAGGAACGCCAAATTCCTTTTTAGAGTATGGTAGCGTAACGGTTATAGCTTCTTTGTTATCTATTCTTTTATTCTCTTCAATCAGCGTTATTAGCTCACCAAATATGGAGGAAACATTACCACGATTGATTTCGTCTATGATTAGGACGTAGTTCTGATTTTTGTTATTTATTTCTTGAGTTGTAGAACCTGATAAATTTAATATTGCTTCAATAACTACATCTTCATATGAAGCATAAGTTGGAGTAGCTTTATCGAAATAAACTTTAGTAAGTTCGTTTAACGATAAGCTCATTCTGGTTTTACCATTAATGGCTGTTACGCTTATTCCTTGATTAGAATTTTTGTAAACATTGAATGGTGTTTTGTCACGATTTGTTTTAAGTTCAACCGACTTTTCTTTATCATTGAACGAGGGAAGAGTTTCTGCATATGACTTATATAACTCTTTAAAAACATCAGGTGTAATATCCGTTTCTCCATCATCCAAAGTTACTTTTTCTGTCTTGGTTGCTTCCTCGCATATCTGCTTAAAGATTCCATCTTCAACAATATAAGTTACAGGGTCTCCATCGTTCTTTGGTTCCTGCGGTTTAATCCCTTCCACAAAATCCTCGTAATTCATACTTTGATGAAAAGTGGTAAATACAATTTGTTTCGCCTCAACTAATCTGTCGTATTCCTGTTTAAGAGTATCCCAATCTTGATGGATATCAAATTTAGGATTTGCAATCCGTACGGCTTCTTTAATGGAGTTATATGTTTTCCCTGTTCCCGGAGGGCCGTAAAGGATTTGGTTGAGTGAGGGTTTCATTATTTGAATGTGTTTTTTGCTTTTAATATTATTAGCTATAAATACACTTCGTATTTGGTTTCCGATACTATTGTCTAGTTCGAATAGTTTATCTTTAATTTCTTTAATTGCATTTAACGATTTCATTTCAACAGCACCCTTGACTCTTATACTTTGATGCCTTCCCCATTTAAAAAATTCCAAATTATCTGGAAGTTGAGATATTGCATTAATGAACTTAGATACATCTCTTTTTAGTCCCTCAAAGTGCAGTTCAACATATATTTCATCGTTTCTGATTATTATTTCATAATGGCAGTTCTCAATACCTATTAATCCCTTATGGTCGGAAACCCATGCCCAAGTTGATTTTTCTGTTGTTTTTTGTAATACAAAATCTTTCAGTATTGATTTTTCATTACTTAAATATTGACGGAGTTCGTTAATTAGTTCATGGAAAGAAAGACTATTTTTATTAACACATTTAAACCCTGTGATCTCCTCAAATCCCTTTCTGTTTGCTTCATTGCTTCCAAAGTTTGCTGATTCAAGTTCAAATCCTTCTATTTTTGCGGCTTCCATAATTAAAAGCTTAAAAGGATAGAGATCTCCGTTAATATCTACAGCATATGATTTACCCTCATGATTTTTGGGAATATTATTAATGTCAATATTATTGGCTGCTTCTTCAATTAGTTCTTTGGTAATAAATTCTAGTTGTTTATCCATCGGGTTAGTTAATAGTTATTTACTTTCCATATTTCTCTTTATCCTCCGCCACCATCAAATAATCGTCTTCAATTCTGTCTGCACCTCTGATTTATTTGATTTTGGGATTGCCTTGATTGCTTATAAAATGAACTTCGATTATTGGTATTACTGTTGCAATCCGTTATAAAATTAGGCATCATGTAAATAAAAAATCAAAGTCTATCCATAAATCCCTTTAATCTGCGGTACTGACGTTGGGATTACCTTGCGCTTTTTGCTTGAATTTGCGATTGACTATCCTTTTGTACTGCAAACTTTTTGCACCAAAGTTTATTAGTAGTCCTACTTCCAGGTCATATGCCTCCAGATAGTTAATGGCTTGGGCAAGGTGAACATCTTCTAAAGTGCTTACTGCTTTTAATTCTACAGAAACTACTTCTTCCACCAAAAAATCAACTCTTCGTGTTCCTATTTGTTGATGCTTGTAATATACAGGCATTTCATGCTCTCTGCTAAACGATAAACCTTTATCGCCCATTTCAATTACCATGGCTCGTTGGTATATTACTTCCTGAAATCCATTACCCAAAGCAGAATGAACCTTCATGGCGCTGCCTATTACTTTTTCGGTAATATCAGAATATTTATATTCCTGATTTATCATGGCTTGTTGTTTATAAGGTTAATATCATTTTTAATTTATATGACAATCATTACATCATGAAAATTCGTTGTCGTTGCAAGGTTAAGCGCCATGTACATCAAAATCATAGTTCATCCCCTAATCATTAAAATCTGTGGTGCAGACGTTTTTAACCATCAAATAGTCTTCTTCACTTTCTAATTTTAATTTTTCCACATCAATCATCCCTGTCATTAATCGTGGTAAAAGGATATCTCGCGCTTCTTTGAGGAGTTGGTTTTGATTTTGTATGATATTAATGTTATTCATTATAGGATTACAAACATCCTCAAACTTATCAATGATATGTGAAGGTGGAATTTTTATCCTTTGCGAGTGAACCACCTTTCTATCTAATGAGGGAACGGCTGATCCGCCTCCAAATCTTTCAAGATTAAAATAACTCAAGAAATGGAATGCAAAAATAGGCGTGGCTTTATTGAATTTTTTAACCCACAAAGTTGTGTTTAGAGGCCAGTAATCAGATTGAATGTATTGGACCTGACCAAGAGTGCCACTTCGTCCAGTTACAACTCCTGGAGCTTTTACTTTAGATTCATTATGCATATCTATAATTCCTGTAGATGCATAAACAGGAACGCTTCCTTTCAGTCTTTTGTGTATTGGTAAGTCAAATCCTCTCTGTAATTCGAGTAAGTCAACTATCTTCCCTTTCTTCCACCCCTGAGGCAAACCACTTTCCTTATCAATTTTCACCTTCTCATGCCCGGGAAAACGCATACGAACAAACCATTCCTCATAAGTTAATTGCGCTTTTTCTTCGAGAAGTTTAATGCGCTTTAAGTTGTTTTCAATTAAATCGTCGTAGGCTGATAGGATAGAGGCTATGCGGCGCTGGGTTGGAAGTGGAGGTAAAATTATTTTTATACTCTTAAAAGCACCATGGTTTAAATCAGGTTGAGCTGCACCAGTTGCTAATACTTTTGCTAGCTCACGAACCGGTGCTGAATTAAGTAAATGAAATAAGAAAATTGAATCCACTTTAGAATTAGGAATAACTTTAAAACAGTTATTATATACGACTCCTTTTCTTCCCATAAAGGCATAGCCTACTTGCCCAGTTCTACTATAAATAATTTCATGAGGTTCTACAAGAAATTGAGATGGAATAGTATCCTTTACAAATAGAGTTTCTGTACCATCAAATAAATCAGATATTTTAAGCAGTGGATATTTGGTACTCGTTTCTGATATATGATGTTTACTCTTCTTGTTTACTGCGAATCCTTGTTTTAGATCAACAATTTCACCTAAAGTAACCTCTTTCCACTCTTCCATCATAACCTTACCCCCTGAATTTTCTCCATCAATGCATTCGCTTTATTATTTAATTGCGCCAATTCCTTATGAATCTCTTCCATACGTCCTTTGTAGTCAAAATCCATATCAATATCAATGGATACACCTACATATCGTCCGGGAGTCAAACTGTAATCCTGTTCTTTTACTTCATCCAGGTCTACTATTTTACACAAGCCTTCAATATCCTTGTATTTACCATTAGGGAAATGTTCGTTAAACCATGCATTATCTTTGCTCAACTCAGGTTTATCGCCACGGAATAAGGCCATTATAGCCGTTAAACCTTCCAATTGCTCATCGCTAAAATCGTTGATGGTGGTGCTTACCTTACGGAAGGTATTACGGGCATCAATCATTAAAATCTTATCCTTGTTTTCCTTCTTTTTTCCCTTATTAAAAAACCAAAGATGGCAGGGCAGTGAGCGGGTATAAAAAAAGTTGTTGGCCACAGAAACAATACATTCCACATCGCCTGTTTCAATCAGCTTTTGGCGTATTAGTTTATCGGCATTTCCGGCATCAGTAGCCGAAGAGGCCATAACAAAACCGGCGCGTCCCTGCTCATTTAAATACGCATGAAAATATTGTATCCACAGGTAGTTTCCGTTTCCAATGGTTCCTTTACCTGTAAGCGGTGCACCAAAGGGTAACCGTGCATCTTCTGCTAAAAATTTGTTTTTGGCATCCACCTTATCTACGTTAAAAGGAGGATTGGCCATTACAAAGTCGCACTTTCCGGTCAGCTCATGCGGATTGGTATAAAAACTATTGCTTTCAATAATTTTACCCTCAATACCATGTATGGCCAGGTTCATTTTAGCCAGTCGGGTATTGTTGCTCTTTAACTCCGTACCATAAACTTTAATGGCTTCGTTTACCACTTTATGCTCATGGTCTTGCACAAAATGCGCTGTTTGCACAAACATTCCACCCGAACCACATGCCGGATCGTGTACAATACCATGGTTGGGCTGTATAAAGTTTACAATCAGGTTAACCAACGAAGGAGGAGTAAAGAACTCTCCACCTTCCTGTGCACCTGCTCCCTGCATAGAGAATTTCATTAAAAAGAATTCATAAATACGACCGAATATATCACCTTTGGCTTTTTTAACGGCATCTTTATTAAATACCCTAATGAGGTCGCGTAGCAGCTTGTCGCCAAACTCCTGATAGTTTTTCGGTAGAATACCCGCCAAATCAGGATATTCCTCTTCAATTAACTTCATGGCATCATTTATGGCTTCGGCCATATCTGCATCTTCAGGTAAAGAGGCCAGGTGTTCGTATTTGGCTTGTTTCGGCAATAATATTGCCCCGGCGGCAGCAAAATCATCTTTAGTAGCTTCCCGTTTTTGCTTTGTTCGAGGGTTTATAGGAAGTTCCTTTTCAATTTTAACTTTAGCATCCTCGTAGCGGTTTTGCGCAAAACGCAATAATACCAAACCAAGGATAGGGTCTTTATATTCGGCAGCCGTTAATTTAGAGTTTCCACGCAATTCATCGGCAGCATCCCACAACTCTTTTTCCAGCTGTTTAATTTGTTCTTGTGTCATTTGTGTAGTAAAATATAAGGGCAACAAATATAGTTAATTTAGCCTGACCAGATGCGAGTCTGTTAATGTTAAGATTCAGGATATTTATAAAATTTAGCTGGTTTTATGCATATAATAAATCTACTAACATTAAAATTCTAGAAATATCATTCCTATGCAGAATTACTTGCAACACCAACAAGGAGAGAGAAGCGATAAAAAATATTTGTATAACAAAAACGCCTCTACAACTCACACAAACACCTCTGTAACCCACAAAAACGCCTCTTAAACCCACAAAAGTGACTCTTTGTCATATAAAAAGGGGTCTGCGAGGCACAAAAAGGGGTCTGGAACACATCTTAACGGGTCTGGAACATATAAAAGTGACTCTTTGTCAGTAAAAAAAGCTTTATGTGGGTATGTTTAAATTTTGGTAAATATGATTTGTGAGTGTTATCATAATTACTTATTTTAACTTTTTCAAAACAAAAGAGAGTGTTCATAACTCTGTGTCATGAGAAATTAAAAAGACAATAACTTTGCATCATGACAAAAGAATTTGATTACGAAAAGTTTAAAGAAGCAGCGATACAAGGGATTCGAGAGGGTAAAGGTTTAAGTGGGGCAGATAATGTAATGCTTCCCATGATAAAGGATCTCTTAGAGAGTGCAATGAAAGCAGAACTAGACATTCATATACATGAAGAGCGCTCAAATGATAATCAGTCAAAAGTAAACCGTAAGAACGGGACCACTCCCAAGAAAATGAAGAGTGAACAAGGTTCCTTTGAGCTAAATACTCCAAGGGACCGCAATGGCACATTTACCCCCCAAATAGTTGAAAAGCAACAAACCTTTTTAGGAGATGCTTTACAAGAAAAAATTATTTCCTTGTATAGTAAAGGTATGAGCTACAAAGATATTCAGGATTATCTGGAAGACTTATACGGGACATCTATATCAAAAGGTAAAATAAGTGAGATTACAGACCGTATCATGCCTGATCTTGAGCGTTGGAAGAACAGGCAACTGGAATCTATTTATTCAATCATATGGTTGGATGCCTTACATTTTAGCGTACGAGAAGATAATGTGACTGTAAAAAAGGCTGTATATATTATTCTTGGCTATGATATGTATGGTAAGAAAGATATCCTTGGCTTGTACATTGGGCAGAAGGAGAGTGCCCGTTTTTGGTTATCAGTATTAGAAGACATACAAAGCAGAGGGGTTAATGATATACTAATTGCGTGTATGGACAATCTTTCTGGTTTTACACAAGCTATAGAGTCTATTTTTCCAATGACAGATGTTCAATTATGCATCATTCACCAGCTTAGAAATAGTTTAAAGTACGTCTCGCACAAGAATAATCAATTAGTAATTAATGGGCTCAAAAAGGTGTATCAAGCACCTAATATTGATGCAGCCGAAATTGCGATGGATGAGTTTGAGGCACAATGGAACACAAAATACCCCTTAATTATTAAATCATGGAGGACAAACTGGTTGCATTTAACCCGTTTTTTTGACTATTCAAAAGACATTAGGCGAATCATGTATACAACAAATATAATTGAAGGTTTTAATAGACAACTACGAAAATATACTAAAACAAAGGGTGCATTTTCAGGTGATAAAGCACTCTTGAAACTATTATTTATGGCCTCCAAAACAATAAGCGAAAATTGGATTTCAAAGCCTCCTTATTGGGGAGAAGTTCAACAACAATTAATAATAAAGTTTGAAGATAGATGTGGAATAAATCACTAGCTATCAATATAAAAAAGCAAAGGTAGGTTAAATATAGAATCAAACAAGAGTATATAAACAACCTCGTACCTCGGTTGCTCTTGTATGAATCTTTATTTAACCTTTAAGGCTTTTGATATTGATTCCAAAAAATAAATGAACATATAAACAAACTATGACACAGAATTTTGAACATTCCCAAACAAAAACCTATACACCAAATAAAACCAGACAAAACCAGTTAAACCAATCAAACATGATCCTAAAAAAACGATCCTTACTTGAGTTTTTAACGCATTTTATAACAAATCATTTATATCCACTATTCTTAATATGTATTAGCAGTAAAGCTGCTAAAATTAGCAAGTGCTTTAATAGAAACGTTCAATTTAAAGGCTTATCCTTTCAAATAATTAGAGAGTTTACTTATGTAAATAACTGTTTTTTGAATGGGCGTAACTCTGAATTGATAAATCATAAACTCCATTTGGTTTTGTAACTAAGTGAGTAAGATGAGCTTTTATGATAAGCACTATTTTTTAATTTAATCTGATTGACCCAGCTAAATAATCAGAACTAAAAACTTTATTATTATGAGTGATTCATTAGAAAAAGAACTGGAACGAAATCGTATTCTGGTTCAGGGGGTAATGGACAATAGCGAAATAAAAGAACGCATTGCGCCTATATATCCTGAAGAAAAACTGGCACAGGGTGTTGAATTGTATAACGCTGCCCGTAATGCATTTCAAACCCAAATTATAGAAGTAGGTGAGAGCAGAACTGCCACCCGGGCTTTTAATAACGAAAAAGACCGCATACATAATCTGTTAATTAAAATTCGGAAAACATTAAGGTATTTCTATAAAAATAATCTTCAGCAAGAAGAGGTACTGCAGTTTAACAAGGCTGTGCCAACCAATTTATGCGGGAATGTTCAAAATTCTGTGTCATAGTTTGTTTATATGTTCATTTATTTTTTGGAATCAATATCAAAAGCCTTAAAGGTTAAATAAAGATTCATACAAGAGCAACCGAGGTACGAGGTTGTTTATATACTCTTGTTTGATTCTATATTTAACCTACCTTTGCTTTTTTATATTGATAGCTAGTGATTTATTCCACATCTATCTTCAAACTTTATTATTAATTGTTGTTGAACTTCTCCCCAATAAGGAGGCTTTGAAATCCAATTTTCGCTTATTGTTTTGGAGGCCATAAATAATAGTTTCAAGAGTGCTTTATCACCTGAAAATGCACCCTTTGTTTTAGTATATTTTCGTAGTTGTCTATTAAAACCTTCAATTATATTTGTTGTATACATGATTCGCCTAATGTCTTTTGAATAGTCAAAAAAACGGGTTAAATGCAACCAGTTTGTCCTCCATGATTTAATAATTAAGGGGTATTTTGTGTTCCATTGTGCCTCAAACTCATCCATCGCAATTTCGGCTGCATCAATATTAGGTGCTTGATACACCTTTTTGAGCCCATTAATTACTAATTGATTATTCTTGTGCGAGACGTACTTTAAACTATTTCTAAGCTGGTGAATGATGCATAATTGAACATCTGTCATTGGAAAAATAGACTCTATAGCTTGTGTAAAACCAGAAAGATTGTCCATACACGCAATTAGTATATCATTAACCCCTCTGCTTTGTATGTCTTCTAATACTGATAACCAAAAACGGGCACTCTCCTTCTGCCCAATGTACAAGCCAAGGATATCTTTCTTACCATACATATCATAGCCAAGAATAATATATACAGCCTTTTTTACAGTCACATTATCTTCTCGTACGCTAAAATGTAAGGCATCCAACCATATGATTGAATAAATAGATTCCAGTTGCCTGTTCTTCCAACGCTCAAGATCAGGCATGATACGGTCTGTAATCTCACTTATTTTACCTTTTGATATAGATGTCCCGTATAAGTCTTCCAGATAATCCTGAATATCTTTGTAGCTCATACCTTTACTATACAAGGAAATAATTTTTTCTTGTAAAGCATCTCCTAAAAAGGTTTGTTGCTTTTCAACTATTTGGGGGGTAAATGTGCCATTGCGGTCCCTTGGAGTATTTAGCTCAAAGGAACCTTGTTCACTCTTCATTTTCTTGGGAGTGGTCCCGTTCTTACGGTTTACTTTTGACTGATTATCATTTGAGCGCTCTTCATGTATATGAATGTCTAGTTCTGCTTTCATTGCACTCTCTAAGAGATCCTTTATCATGGGAAGCATTACATTATCTGCCCCACTTAAACCTTTACCCTCTCGAATCCCTTGTATCGCTGCTTCTTTAAACTTTTCGTAATCAAATTCTTTTGTCATGATGCAAAGTTATTGTCTTTTTAATTTCTCATGACACAGAGTTATGAACACTCTCAATTATGCTGAGTGGGGTGATATGATACGCTTAACGGTAAATGCAATTATGTCGCGCGATGAGGTATTGACTAAAATTAATTTAGTTGGTATTACAAACGAGGAGATCGCATCGTTGAAAACCGATTTGGATGCTTTAGATGAATTGCGTTTAACTGCCGTAAAAGAAGACGGAGAGTCGCAAATAGCTACAAAGAACAAAGAAGCATCTTTTAATGAGCTAAAAAGCTATTGTATTGACTTAAGAGAATGCCTGGACTTGTTTTTTGACGGAAGCGAACGTCAGGTGTTAGAAAAAGTAGGTATAATCGTAAAATAGTAAACTATAGAATAGGGGATATTGATGGTATTGCAAGGGAAGTGTTGAAAGATACTTCCCTTTTTTTGTGCCTTCTTTTATTAAATCAATTAGCGCTTCATTGAACGGCTACTTTCCGATACAAAATTTTCTAAATATAGAAAATGAGATTGTTATGGGTGTTTAGTTGTAAAAGTAATGTAAAAATATTCATTCTTACAATTATAGTAAAAGTGCTGATTTTAATTGATTTTACAAAGACTTATCTTTAATTCTATAACAATATTGCAATTTATTGATTGGGCTTTAGAAACCTGATTTTAATGAGAGTATTATATTTTACGAGTCCATTAACATGTACTTTCCATAATGGCAATTGTACAATTTTACCCAAATGCTTAGCTGCACCAATTCTTTTTATAAAAATCATGTAAACAAAAGTGATTTTGTCAAATATTTGAAGTATTTAGTTTAATAATTATATATATATAACCGGAAAAATACTATTTTTATCACCAATCGAGGGGCAAAATATTACAATTTACACTTTAAATCATACTATTTTTGATATGTACAATGAATTTATTGAAGAGATCGCTGAAAGAATACATAATAGATGGATGTCTAAAAGGATTAATGAGGGATGGGTATTAGGTAAAGACAGAAATGAAGTTTTAAAAACTCATCCGTGTTTAATTCCTTATGATGAATTACCTGAGGTTGAAAAAGAGTATGATCGGGCAACAGCAAGAGAGACTATTGATTGCCTTTTGGAATCAGGTTACGAAATAATAAAGCAAACAAAATAAGACAACCCTACCACTAACCTATGAAAACTTCACGTAATTTATCTTCTTCCAATAATATTTGGATCTATCTATTTCTTTTTATTGCGATAACTTTCTTTAGTGGCTACAGTCAGTTTTTAACTTCAGGAGGTAAAAAAGATACTTTTTCATATGTCATACGTTTGCTAGAGAGTTACGGAATTGGGTTTCCTGAGGGTTTCCTGAAAGGAGATGGGAAATTATGGTTCTTTTTAGCTCGGATTTTAGGATTGATTTTCACCTTGTATATGATTATAGTGAACCTGATGGATGGGCTAAGAGTACAATTTCGTCAGTTTCGCTTTCGATGTTTTGCAACGCACCATGTTTTGGTTTTCGGCAGCACTCCCGCAGCACTAAAGATTGTAGAACTTTATCATATTAAAAAACGCTTCCAATTTGGCTATAAAGTGGCCTTAATAGTTACAGACGATGCGAAACAAGAACTAGTTAATCGGCTTCGCTCAAAAGGTATTGTTGTGTTTTTAGGTAATTTGGGAGACAGTAATATTGTTAATAATGCACAGGTTAAAAAGGCAAAGACCATTTATCTTTTACACGAAGATGATACGATTAACATAAATGCAGCTAAGCAGGTAGCTGAGTATAAAACAAATTGTCAAGAAAAATATCAATCCATAACATTAAAATGCAATGTGCAGGTGCAAGATATGAACTTAAGGAATCTATTTGTTGAGCATGAATTATTTGTGAAGCAGGATGAATGTTTGGAGATTATTCCCTTTGATGCCTATAAATTGGCAGTACGCCATTTATTCAATGAACATCCCCTAGATAGAGAAGGAATTTCCCCTGAATCGGATAAGCAAGTGCATTTGATTATTGCAGGTATGGGCAATATGGGGCGTCAGGTTCTATTACAGGCACTTCAGATTGGACATTACGCCAATGGTATTCCGATCAGAATATCATGTATCGATAAAATAGCAGAAGGAAACAGACAAGCTGTTATTTCAAGTATTCCTGAGATAGAAAACTATGATAATGTAAGCTTTTATCCAATGGAGTTAGATTCAATGTATTTTATACGATTTGTGGAAAAGGAACTAAAAAAAGAAAACCAATATGTTTCATTACTTATTGCTACAAAGGAGGATACTCATGGTTTTAACGTGGCATTACAGGTGCGCCATGCCTTGTGGCGCATGGCAAATGATTTAAAAATATTCGTTCATATTTCACAGAACAGAGTTTACCAAAGCCTGGTTGATGAAATGAGAAATGACTCTCAATCTCATATCTCCGATGATATTTACCCATTTGGGACTGATAATTTTCTTTCTTCTGCAGAATACCTCGAAAATGCAGAATATGATAAGTTAGCCCGTGCCCTTCATTATTATTATTTAAAAGGATGTGGAAAAAAGCCTCAGGATGATCCTTGGGAGAAGTTAATAGAATCCAACCGCTCTTCCAATAGGTATCAAGCCGATCACATAGACGTGAAATTAAGAGCAATGGGAATTGATATAAATACAGTCACCGGAGATAAGCTTGGTGAACTATTAAACGTAAAGTTACAAAACAATGCTTTGGTAGAACAATTAGCCGAACTGGAGCATAACAGATGGTTAATAAACAGAAGTTTGGACGGTTATGTGTATGGCAAAGAAAAATGCAACCAAAAGAAAATTCATCCATTGTTAACAGATTGGAATAACATCAGCGAAACAGATAAGAGACATAATATTAAGCATATTGAGCAACTTAAAGACATAATAGATTATATTTAAAGATAACAAAAATGGGAAAGCAAGTTTTTATATCATATTCTTCAGCTAATACGGAGATTGCATTAAAAATATTCAAATATTTAGAAGCTAATGGTATAAGCTGTTGGATTGCAGTTGAAAATATTCTAGCTAGTGAAGAATATAACAGAAAAATACCTCCAGCAATTAGGGAATGTGATTTTTTCTTATTATTGTATACAAAAGAAGCTTGTCAATCTGAGTATGTTTCAACAGAAATAGATCTAGCTAAGGAATATAAAAGGAAAATAATAAATGTCAGACTGCAGGAAATAGAGCTCAGTGAAGAACATATTATTTGGCTTAAAAGGGTACAATGGCTCGATTTGGTTGGAAAAAGTGATGACTTTATTTGTTCGGAGATTAGAAATACTATTGATACATTAAAAACAATACCTCAACTTACTACAAGCATACCAATAGAACCTCAGAAGCCAGATTCCCCCTTACCTAAAAAAAATAAATGGTCAAAATATATTGTTGGCATTATAATTATGTTAGTATGTATAATACCTGCAGGTCTATTTTTATTAAATAAAACACAAGAAAAAGCTGAATTACAGTCTGAAACTATAGATAACAATTCTGATTCTTTAAGCATTAAAAATACAATAGTTGCAAATGAAGAAAATACCCCCAAAAAAACTTCATATTCCAATAACAAAAAAGAAACTAAAATAAAAAACAAGGAAGTTATAGAAGATAATAATAATAAACCAGCTGGAAAATTATCAACCTTTGAGGCCAGAAAACAACTAGCTGAAATTGGAATTAGTTGGTCGGCTAATTCTTTTGCAGAGGCTTTGTCCACTCATGATTTTGAAACTGCAAACTTATTTATGCAAGGAAAAATGGATCCAACTGTTAGTGTAGATGGAATGTCAGTTGTATTACATGCATTTAAAGCTAATCCTGAAGGTTTTATAGATGTAGTTAAGTTCTTACATAAAAATGGATTTGATTTCTCTAAGAATATAATTGATGAAAAACTGATGATGACGTTTTCAAGCCTATTTCCTGCGGAGATAAATCATATTTTAAATACAAACTATTTTTTAAAAAAAGAGCCAACTTCTGGCCCTCCTTTATATGAGGCAGGAAAAAAGTTTTGTGGTACTTTACCTTTTTGGCTTGAACAGACCATGATTTATATGGGGAATAAAATGAATGAATTAGAATCTATAAAATATTTAGATAAAAATCAGTTGCTAAGTCAGGATTATTGGTTTATTTCATTTTTATATTATGAGCAAAACAGTCTGACTTCATTAGATAAGTTGAAACGAGAATTAGATATAATGTTTAAAGATGAATTACTAAAGTATCATGCCAACTTATTTGATTATGCCAACTATTTAAAATATAAGAATTGTTACCCTGAAAATGTGACTGTAAATAATAAAACTATGCCTTTTATATTATTAGAGGATTCTGTAATTATTGTGCAAAACATTAAAAATAAATCATATTCGAAATATCGTATAGAAGAAACAGATATTAAAAACAGAATATTTTCGAATTATAAAAAATCAATTATCAAACAACACTATGTCAGTAATATTAGCGAATTAGAAAGGGAAATAAAAAGGGGGGCCATAACAACGTTTTTAGAAAACAGAAAAGGTATGGCATTATTGTTTTTAGAAAACAACTGTAAAGTTGGAAGAATGTTGGATGCTTCATTAAGCAGTGGAAATAATAGCCACAAACAAACACTAATTTTTAGGAATAAATCAAAAGATGAGTGTAATTCATTTATAAAAAACGATAGGAGTCATTCTATTAGAAACTATATATCTCTAGATAATCATTCCAAAATCCTAACCTATTTATACCAAACTTATAGCAAGGATAACAAATCGTTTTGTCTTTTTGTTGATAGAGATGGAAAGGTTGAGCGTGTTGCATATAGCTATGACCAAATTTGATTGAAGAAATATATGTAATACCATGAACAAAACACCCTTACATATAAATTTAGTTTACTTTAAAATTTAAATAAAGAAATATGGCAATTGATAATAAACCAACAAAGAGTAGATGTAGAAATTGCTTTTTATTAGTTTGTTTTATGCTTTTGTTAGTTAGTATCAGCACTTCTATCAAAGCGCAAAATACTAATGATTCTAATGAAAATAAAAAGGAATTATCTGATTCAGATTTTTCCATAAATGACTATGATATTAAAACAAATTTCAAAGATAATCTTGAATTATTGGATAACTCGAAATTTTCTTATCCAAAATATAACTTCAAATTAAGAACTCGAATTCCATTCAATAGCGAGGAAAAAGACAATAATAATGATGATGTATTAAAATGGTCTATAGGAGAAAACTATCTTAATATTTCTATTAAATATTATCAATCGATTGATAATGGCAATAGCCAGATAGTGAATTACATGCTTAATGTTTTTAAAGGGAATGTAAATAATAGAAGTAAGTATTGGAAAGTCATTAAGGAAACTAGATTTGCCGGAGTAAAAGCGATTGTTTGTGGTCCAAAATATCCAAATAACAATGGATATATTAAAAGATTGATATACTTCGTAGGAACTAATAGAGGGTATGAAATAGAATTACAAACACATGTGGATTCCTTCGAAAAAGAGTATAAAAATATAGAAGAAAGTTTTTCATGGATATTTAAACCACAGCATTATAAAAAACCTACTGAATACACTGAAAATGAGGTTGTATTAACGAAATTAGGAGTGCGTTTTAAAATGGATTCCAAATTTACCGAACACAGCTTAAACATTAATTATGCTGATGTATTGAATAATTATAACAGCGCAGAAAATAATAACAAGGAAAAAATAAAAGAATCTTTTAAAGCCTATATAGATAAATCGATTTGTGACACCCGAAATTTAATCTGTCCTATCAATAATTATGTATTAAAAGAATCTGCATATTATTCAGCAGGCGGAAATTCCTTTTTTATTGAAAAATATTCAATGGATAAGGAGGAAGTTAATTTTTGTCTGAACAATATTGAAAAGCACAATAAAGATCAATATAATAGTCATGTATATGTAGGAGATTATACATTTAGCGATATCGAATCTAAGCTCATAAAAGGATATGTAGGTCGCAATTATTTTATCACATTACTTATTCCAAAGGATACATTCTATTATCAAATTACTATTACTAACATGGTAAGTGACCAGAATTTGACAGAAAGATTATTTAAAATAGCAGATACAATGGAGTTTTTATAAAATGTCAATCAATATTATAAAAATAGAACGAACATCCGAAAAACAGATAAAAGTTAACAATAAAGCATGTTATGGATTTAAAAGAATTAGTTAAGTCGGTATAGAATGCTGCATCCTCCAGATATTATTGAGTATATAAAACCATCATTAACCGTAAACATATTTTATTGATGCCCCCAAAAAAGAACCATAAAAAATCACTACATAACCCTCAACTAGCTAAAACTGGAATTCCTGCTATTCTTTTTTTAATAACCATTCTTACAGGTTGGTTAGGTGCCGGATTTGATTTTAAGAACCATACAACCATAATGGCTTTGTGGAATTCATTCGGTAATCTAGTAGGAGAAACCAACTTTGGAGATATTGATTATTCTAAACCAGAGAACTTAATACCTGCATTTATTTGGATTTCTCGTATTGCAGGTTTACTGTTTATTGGTAGTGCCATTTTGGTTATTTTTCAGGAGTTATTTAGTGAACACCTTGCTCAATGGAAAATCTGGCGATGGCAACACATAAAACCCCGCCGCGACATATACCTGATATGTGGTTTGGGATGGCGTGGTTGTACATTAGCCCAGAAAATACTCGACGATAATAAGAATAATCGTGTCATTGCTATTGATAAAGATATAAATCAAGGACAAATTTCAGATTTGCATCAGATGGGAGTTGTTGTTTTTAATGGTGATGCTACTTCAAAAGAGGTTTTATTAAAAGCGAAAGCACTAATTGCAAAAGAAGTATTTATACTAACCGATAGTCAGGAGGTAAATTGCAGAATAGCCATTTGTATGGAACAATTGACCATTGAAAAGAATAAAATACCAAAACAGGTGGCTTGTATTCAGAAAAAGAAAAACTTTGTAGCCTCTATAGATTGTGCTAAATGCAAACCAAAAAATCAATTTTGCTATTTATCGGTTGATGATAATAATTATGGACGGAGTCTTGAAGATATTGTACGAGAAGATAATGAATTCTGGGCTACCCGTTTTAGTATTAATGAGTTAATGGTATATGAGTTATTTAGCAAACAAGGTATTGCTCCATTTTCCAAATCGGGAGGTACACATATAAATATTTTTGGATATACAGAAATTGGGAAAACAATATTACTTGCCGCCCTGCAAATGATGCATTTTCGTCCCAGTCAAAATTTCAGTCGGCTTATTACTATTTATTCAAATAATCCTGATAAAGATAGGGCTGCTTTTTACTCTGAATATCCCAATATTGATCCACTTAAGATTGAACAAGAAGCAAAAGAGTCAGGAATTGTTCCCAAGGTAAGTTTTACGCAATTGCCTAAGGCTGAAAGTGAATTACTTTCTGATGACTTGGATATATATAAATATGCTTATCAGAATGATTGGCGTATAAATTCTTATTTCTGTGTGGATGATGGTATTCAATCGTTAAGTATGGTGAAAACACTGCACGAAAAACTAAAGCATGAGTTTGCCAATAATGAAGAACGTTTAAATATCGCTTGTTACTACAGCTACCCTGAAACATCGGAAGCGTACAATACGCTACCGTTTCAAGATATTGAGCAAGATTGCAACAATACAATAAAAGAAAAATTGCAAGTAGAGTACTTTGGCAAAAAATCATCACCTGACTTTTATAAGTCAAGCAAGATGGATAAGCTAAGCAAGAAGGTATTGGAATTATATACTGAACTATATGAAGACATCTCTGCATTGGAAGCAGTTAATAAGAAAGAATGCTTTATTGAACACCTATGGGTAAATGACAAAGAGTGGGCACGACACTCAAATCGCATGGCTGCTAACCACCTTTATGTTATACGGGATTTATTGTTGCATACAAATCAATTTGAAGAATTCACAAGTTATATTGAAACAACCATCAATACTTTTGTAGTAAAGGATAAAACACTTGATGCAGAAGAACGGAATGATCTACTAAATCAAGAGTTAATGAAAAATACTCTGTATAAAGAGATGGCAGAAATGGCTCACAACAGATGGTGGGCGGAAAAGTTAATCAGGGGTTACTCTTGTATTACAGATGAACAATTGAAAAAATGGGAAGACGAAGAAAAATGGGAAGAAAAAGAGAAGAATAGAAAGAAAGAAGAAGTTAAACACCAAGTCGAAATTAAGGAAAAGACTGAACTATTTACTACTATAAAGTGGCATGTCAAATTGCTTAAAACATTCGGATTGAGTTTAAAAAAACCTTGTGATAATAAAAAGGAAATAAAGGAAAAGAAGGATGAAGTCAACTACAGTGTCTATCGTAATTACCTAAAAGATACATTAAAGCATCGCGATCTAAAACACTTTAATGACCTCAAAGAAAAAACTCAAAATACAGATGGGCAAATTCTAAAAGCCATTCGTTTTGTAAATAATGAATAGCTTCAAAACCTCTTAAGTTAAAGAATGAAATAATTTAATGCTTTTTTTATACAACTACTTATAAACAGCTGTTTCCTTTGGGGGCAAGTAAAAGAGAATACCTCTTTGAATAATGAGTTTACCCAGCTATATGAAAGTTTATATAACGAACGAGCAAAAGAATATTATGATTTGGAGCAATCCTTATCAATAATAGATAAGATGCAACAGTTTATCGTCTCTCATCCTGAATTGATGAGCGTTGATTTTTCTGAACTAAATAAAAAATGGGGCATAAATATACTAACCTCAGAAGACAAACTCTTGAGAATATATAGTTGGAATACACATACCGGAGGTAGTATGGTTGATTTTGCTAACGTTTACCAGTTTAAGACAGAAAATAATGTAAAGGTAAAATACAGGACATTTGAGTCTGGATTAGAGTCAATAGTGGATTCCATTATTACGATTTACCAAGGCCAACAGCCGTATTACATTACCCGAAAAGTTTCCATTATTGCCAGTAATGAAAGAAGTCATTTTGTAAATGCCTATACCTTTGAAGGAGATAGCCTGATACAGGTAAAGGATTTGTTTCAGCACGATAATTGGTTTTATGATTACTTAAGTGCCAGTTATAATCCTATGCAAAATAATGTTAGCGCTCATATAATTAGCTATGATGCCCTTACTCAAACCATTAGTATCCCATATAATGATGTTGTTAATGGAACAATAGACTTTTCACGTCTCGAAAAATACCGTTATAACGGTAAATTCTTCGAACATATTGTGAACCAAGGAACCTGTTACCCTTATTAATTTATAATTCAAATCAAAAATATGAAGTTAGTAAGAAAATATATCCAGTTTACAGCAATAATAACAGGTTTACTATTGGTAGTAAACGATTGTGAAGCCCAGGATGGTACTATTTCATTTTCAGTAAAGACTACAAATAAAATGCCTTTGGAAGGACATAGAGCTCTTAACCCAGATTATTATGGTATGGTACATGATTCTATCTATCATAACCAGCAACTACCAAACTTTATAATGAATCAGTTTGAAAACAAACAATACAAGGTTTATGAACCGGAATATGATAAAGATTCTTTAAATAGGCCTCCTCGATTATCAATGCAGGCATTAAAAGATAGAATCGGTAAAGAAACGGAAGGCAGAACAAGAACTGTATTTAGTCTGGATTTTAATGAAAAATGGATTTTAGATACCATTAGTACCAATATAAAAAGACAAACTTTATCTATGGCTATCAGGGAGCAATCAAAGCAAACCTATAAGAGAGAAGATGGCAGTAATTTAATAATAGCTGGAGAGAATACAATAGCTACAATGTATTACAAAAGGTATTCGCCAAATCGTATAAAAAAAATTTACGAACGTTCACAATATACCGGTTTATATCTGACCGAGGTTTTATTCAGAGATACTTCTTCATTTTTTTATAAAAAAGAAAGTCGTATGATTTTTCTCAAAGCTTTGATGAAGGGGATTCAAAAAGGTAAATATAGAGTTAAACGTAGATATGATAATGAAGTATTAAATTACAATGACTTTGTTAATTATGTAACAGATGATGATCCTGCGTATTTTAATAAGTTATTAGCTAATATAAATGAACTGTTTTTTCTGGATCATTGCTATGTTGATCCCAATACCTTGTATGTACATAAAGAAATAAAATCTATCATTTTATTTGGGACTATGGAAATTGAGATGAATTCAAAATACATAAAGTAGAATATGGACCCTTTTTTGTTTTTTGACAGGCAATAATGATATGCATCTTAAAAATTTCTCAATGATTTTATCTAATGGGAAATGGATATTAGCACCTGCATATGATTTATTAAATGTGTCAATTGTCCTTCCTGAAGATACAGAGGAATTAGCTTTAACTTTAGGGGGCAAGAAGAAAAGACTAAACAGGAAATCTTTCAATAATTTTGGTGAGGATTTGGGATTAAATGAAAAGCAGATTAATGGAGTTTATAAGCGTTATATGAAAAATAAATCTAAAACTATAAAAAGGATAAGTGAATCATTTCTTTCAATGGAAAAGAAAAATGGCTACCTGGTAAAATTGGACTACAAATATTCAATTATTCTTGGTAATATCCCAAAGTAAGATTTGAATGATAAATATTCCCTGCAATTACAATTTATTTCAAAATAAATTGTAATTGCATACCAAAATATATATGTTTATATTTGCTTTAAGGAGTTGAAAAACAGTGTATTGAATCATTTGCCAATGCAAAAGTTCTTAAAGATATTACCCAATACTTCGTCAGTTTGTATCTCACCACCTGTAATCTCGGCTAAAAAGTATAGCACTTCTCTAATATCCTGAGCAAGGAAGTCGCCGGATATGCCAGCATGTAATCCATCCACCACTCTAACGATAGATTCGTGTGAACGTTGTAAGGCTTCGTAATGGCGTGCGTTGGTAACAATCACTTCGTCGTTATCTACAGCCTTTAAATTGATGGTTTTAATTAACTCCTCTGATAATAATTCAATACCTATTTGTTTTTTAGCCGAAAGTGGAACAATGGCATCAGATCCGGAAAGTTCTTTAAAATTATTCTGATCAAAACGAGCTTTGATTTCACTCTCGCTTAGCAGATCAATTTTATTAATAGCTACAATTAATTGCTGACTGTCATTCATTTTTTCTTTAACATCAGCAATGGCCTCATGAATCTTTTCATTTGGATCATTGATATCCAACATTAAAATCACTATTGAGGCTGATTCAATCTTACTAAAAGTACGATCAATACCAATGGTTTCAATGGCATCGGTAGTTTTTCTGATTCCTGCAGTGTCAATAAAACGGAAGGTGATTCCTTGAATGTTAATGGTATCTTCAATTACATCACGTGTTGTACCATGAATATCGGAAACAATGGCCCTGTCTTCTTGCAAAACGGTATTCAGAAGTGTAGATTTACCAGCATTAGTATGTCCTACAATAGCAACCGGAATACCATTTTTAATCGCATTACCTAAAGAGAAAGAGTTAATTAACTTTGAAAGTAGTTGTTCTATTTCATTTACCAATTCAACAAGTTGAGATCGGTCAGCAAACTCAACATCTTCCTCACTAAAATCAAGTTCCAGTTCAATTAATGAAATAAAGTTTAGCAATCGTTCTCTTAAATGAATCAATTCATTAGAAAAGCCACCTTTCATCTGTTGTAAAGCCACTCTGCGAGCCGCTTCACTTTTTGATGCTATTAAATCGGCAACAGCTTCCGCTTGCGAAAGATCCATTTTACCGTTTAAAAAGGCACGTTGAGTAAACTCTCCGGGACCAGCTAGTTTAGCGCCACTTTTAATAAAAAGTTCTAATACTTTTTGTTGTATATACGGTGCACCATGACAAGAAACCTCAACGGTGTTTTCTCCGGTAAAAGAATTAGGTGCTTTAAAGATACTTACGAGTACTTCATCAAGTTCTTTATTATCATCAATTAAAGAACCAAAATGAACTGTATTAGCAGGTTGATCAATCAAATTTTTACCAGATTTAACCGATTTAAAAACTTTATCGCAAATCACAATGCTATCCGGACCTGTTAATCGAATAACAGCAATAGCGCCTGCTCCTTGTGCTGTAGAAACAGCAACAATAGTATCTTCAAGATTTATCATTTCTATGCATTAATTTGCTGCAAAAATACATAAAGCCTAGATTAAATTCTATGATAAACCTAAAAAAAGCTGCAATCAATTGATTTCAGCTTTTTCAATAAATATACAATCTAATTTATCTTAATGGTTTCTACATTTTTAGATTCTTTATTTTGTGTATGCGATGGAACTATTTCTGGAATATTCAGGTCGAGCAACTTTTTGTTTACTTCGTTAAGAGACTGGTGTTTTTGCTTTTTTTTTAGTTTCTTATTTTTCTTCTTTCCTTTTATTAAAATATTGCCATCTACAGAAAAGAACTCTAACATTTTTTGCATCTCTTTTGATTCATTTTTTAATATATCAGATTCATCAGACATATTTTCGGCCATTATTGCAATACGTTGTGTATGTTCATTAAACTCTGTAACAGCAGTTGTTATTTGCGAAACTTCACTTTTTTGCTCCACTGAATAGTTGGTAATTTTATTGATGTATGTTGTTGTTTTTTGACTTTCGGAAAATATTCTTTTTAAACTGTTTCCTGCTAATCCCGAATATTCTTTTCCTTCTGCAGAAATGGCATTGATATCAGTGGAAATATCTTGTGCTCTTTCGGCTAATTCTCTAATACCTTTGGCCACTACGCCAAAACCTCGTCCTTGATTTCCTGCTTTGGCAGCTTCAATACTGGCATTTAAGGCCAGTATATTTGTTTGTAGCGCAATTTCTTTTATTACTTGAGATCGATCAATCAACTTATCCATTATTTTCATAGCATGTTGTGTTTGATCCATTTCAGTATCTAATGTTTCAGTTGATTTTTTATTAATATTGGCAATTTGTTGTGCATCATTGGCATTTTGATTGATAAGTGAAGCCATTTCTTCCATAGCTGCAGATAATTCTTCTGAAGAAGATGCCTGAGAAGATGAAAACTCATTAAGCTTAACTGCTTTGGTGTTAAAGCTCGCACTCATTTCTTTAATTTTTTTCGAAGCTTGATTGAGTCGGATCACCATTTCTTTAATAGTGGTATTACTGTTTCTAATGCTAGCTGCAAGCTGTCCTATTTCATCTTTCTGGTTTAATTCAAAATCTTTATTTAGTTGGCCTTTTGCTTGTTGTTTTGCAAACTCAACTAATTGATAAACTGGTTTTGTTAGCGACATTGTTAAGTATCGCGAGGCTATTATACAAATAATGGTTAGTATTAATAAACCACCTATTAAAATCAGACTAGAATTTGAAGCTAATGTTATGTTATGATTCACATCCATTTCCGTTTGTCGAAACAGAGTGCTGGATAGTAACTGTGTCAGGAGTATTCCATTGTCCATGGAATCGTCAATAAGAGATAAATTTTCTTGACCTGATTCCATTGCTAATTGAGCCTCCTTTACAAGAGCTGTAAAGGAATTTAACTCCGTTCCTAATACTTTTATCTGATTATTTAAAGATGGATCATGTTTAAGCAATGATTTTACTTCGGTTAGTAAGTTTTGTGTAAACTGAAGATGTGTTAAGCCATCATATAAAAACGCTTTGTTTTTACTGTAACCGTAACTTCTTAAGTAGAATATAGCTTGTTGCCAATTTCTTTCTAATTCGGCAACCTTTTTAACGGTAGGTAGTTGGTGTTCTGAAATCATATTAGCAGAACTTTTTATTGTATTCATTCTTAATATAGCCATAGCGCCAAATAGAATAAATATTGAAAGAAGTACAGTAAAACTAATGGTTAGTTTTTGTGCAATTTTAAGATTCTTCCACTTCATCATCATGTTAAGTAAGAAAGTTAAAAAATGAATAAATAATCCCCGTGTGTTGTAGTAACAAATATATTTTGGCTAACTGGTAAAGATGTTAATACAATATTAAGACGTAATTATAAAAGTATTAATGAATAGTAACGCTTTTATATAGATTTGTTTGTATTTAACATGCTTAGGTAATGTTTCTTTATGTAGGTTAATTGAATGTTAATAAAGGATTAATATAAAGGAAGTTTGATGATTGGTATTTGTTTTATTAAAATAGGAAATCACAAAAGTTTAATCATTTGAGTTTTAGTTGGGAAATTATAGTGATATTTATTATTCTTTAAAAAATGTTAAACAAAATTTATAGTCAGTGGTTATTTAATTGAAAAGCAATTGGGTGATTCAAAAAAATATTATAATTTACATACCCTAAATATTTAGATAAATATATATGTTATGAGTGTATTGTTATCAGATAAATCAAAAGTAATTGTCCAGGGTTTTACTGGAAGTGAAGGTTCTTTTCACGCTTCGCAAATGATAGAATATGGAACAAATGTGGTAGGAGGGGTTACTCCGGGAAAAGGAGGAACAACTCATTTAGACCTACCTGTTTTTAATACAGTAAAAGATGCTGTAGAAGAGGTAGGAGCAGATGTTTCTGTGATTTTTGTTCCTCCAGCTTTTGCTGCCGATGCAATAATGGAAGCAGCCGATGCTGGCATTAAAGTGGCAATAACCATAACAGAAGGTATACCTACAGCCGATATGGTAAAGGTAAAAGATTACTTAAAAGATAAGAATACACAATTAGTAGGACCAAACTGTCCGGGAGTTATTTCGCCAGGACTAGCAAAGGCTGGTATTATGCCAGGGTTTATTCATACTAAAGGTAAAATTGGTGTTGTTAGCAGATCCGGTACTTTAACTTATGAGGCTGTTGATCAGTTAACCAAACAAGGATTAGGTCAGAGTACTTGCATTGGTATTGGTGGAGATCCAATTATTGGAACTACGACAAAGGATGCCGTTGAATTATTAATGAATGATCCGGATACAGAAGGAATTATTATGATTGGGGAGATAGGTGGAAGTATGGAAACTGAAGCTGCCTTGTGGATAAAAGAAAATGGAACCAAACCAGTGGTTGGTTTTATTGCCGGACAAACTGCTCCTAAAGGTAGAAGAATGGGGCATGCAGGAGCTATTATTGGTGGAACTGAAGATACAGCTGCCGCTAAAATGAAAGTAATGAAAGAATGTGGACTTCATGTAGTGGAATCACCTGCTGATTTAGGTAGTACAATGAAGAAAGCATTGCAATAAAATATTTTGAAACGTGTAACCATTAATGAATTAACCCTTTGAATGTTTTTTTCAAGGGGTTTTTTCTTGTCGTTAATGTGTTAGAGTCTAGATTGAGTTCTTTTTACCCTTTTGTTTTCAGTGATTGTTTTGTAGACTTTAAATCCCATGCTTTTATAAGTACCTAAGGCATTGGGGTGATCAAGATCACAAGTATTCAATTGAATCCATTGTGGATTAAAACTCCATGCTTTGTGAATCGTTTCTGAAAGAAGATATTTACCAAATCCTTTACCAATGAAATTCTGAGCTAAACCGAAATATAAGATCTCTGCATATTCATCTTCTACAATCAATTCACAGTAACCCGCAAATTCTTCATGAACTGAAAATGTATAAATATGAGTTTTTGGCGAGTTAATTTTTTCAAGTAATAAGGATGTATCCATAAATAGACGATCCAACCAATTGTAATGCTCTCCAACTATGGTATATAATTTAAGGTAACTTTCTGTTGAAATTGGTTTATCTAGTTTGATAAGACTTATATAATCTCTTTTTTCAAGCTTATAATCAATATTAATTTGAAGTTTTAAGAATGTAATTTTTGAATCAACCGTTTTATAAGGCATTTTTTTCTTACAAATAAAAGGAATATTTCTTAAACCCGGATTATGTATTAGAACTTTGTAATGAACATTGATAGTACCATAAAACAAGGCTTTACTGAAACGAGGCATAGCATCGTTCTGGTGAGTTGAAGTGAAGTAACGAAGTGTCTTGTTTTGAAGTAATTTCAATGTGTAATAGATGGTCTAATGCATATTGCGGGTTAAACCCGGATTATGTATTTAAACATCGTAATGAGCATTGAAAATGCAATTATTGCGATAAAGGAGAGCAGAAGCAAAGTTTACTTTGAATATGCCGAATGAAGCAATAATCAGAAACTAATAAAACAAACGCTTACTGAAATGATACATAGCACCGCTATGGTGAATTGAAATAAGTGAGTGAAACGACTTGTTTTGAAGTAGTTTCAATGTGTAATAGTTGGTTAAATGCATATTGCGGGTTAAAATAAAATCCCCCATTGTATTCTGTACAATGGGGGAAAACCTACTTACCATTCTATTGTTAAAACCTATGCGTAAACATTAGGCATTACTATGCTAATATCATATTCTCAATATCTGTTTTTACATCACTAATTCCACCAATATTGAATGTTTCAATTAATATTTTTGCCACGTTTGGCGACAAGAAAGCTGGAAGTGTTGGTCCAAGGTTAATATTTTTAACACCTAAGCTTAATAAAGCAAGTAGTACAATTACCGCTTTTTGCTCGTACCAAGCAATGTTATAAACGATTGGTAAATCGTTAATATCTTCCAATTCAAAAACTTCTTTAAGTTTTAAAGCGGTAACGGCTAATGAATAGGAATCATTACATTGACCGGCATCTAAAACTCTAGGAATGCCTCCAATATCACCTAATGGAAGTTTGTTATATCTGTACTTTGCACATCCTGCAGTTAAGATCACAGTATCTTCGGGAAGTTCTGTTGCAAAATCCGTGTAATAGCTTCTGCTGTTCATTCTTCCATCACATCCTGCCATTACAACAAACTTCTTAATGGCACCACCTTTTACAGCATCAACAACTTTATCGGCTAATTGTAATACCTGGTTGTGAGCAAATCCACCAACGATTTCACCAGTTTCAATTTCTGTTGGAGAAGCACATTTTTTAGCATGTTCAATAACTACACTAAAATCTTTAGGTTGACCATCTTTTCTGTCTGCAATATGAGTACATCTTTCAAATCCACTAGCACCTGTTGTATAAATTCTGTCTTTATAACTTTCATTAGGTGGTACTATACAGTTCGTAGTAAACAGAATTGGTCCATTAAATGACTCAAATTCTTCTTTTTGTTTCCACCATGCATTACCATAGTTTCCAACAAAATGCTCATACTTTTTAAATGCAGGATAGTAATTTGCAGGAAGCATCTCACTGTGTGTGTATACATCAACACCAGTGCCTTCAGTTTGCTTCAGCAATTCTTCCATATCTTTTAAATCGTGGCCAGAGATTAAGATAGCGGGATTGTTGCGGACTCCTAAATTTACTTTGGTGATTTCTGGGTTTCCAAAGCTTTCAGTGTTTGCTTTATCTAATAAAGCCATCACATCAACACCATATTTACCACATTCAAGTACAAGTCCAACAAGCTCATCAGCACTTAAGCTGGTGTTAGTTGTGGCAACTAATGCTTTTTGAATAAATAAACTGATTTCTTTACTTTCATAACCCAGATTTATAGCATGTTCTGCATATGCAGCCATACCTTTTACTCCGTAAGTTAATAGTTCTTTTAGAGAGCGAATATCTTCGTTTTCTATAGAGAGTATGCCAATCGCAGGCGCTACCTTTAAAAAATCATCCTTAGATGTTGCCGTATAATTAATGCTGTGTTCGTTTGATGGTAATTTGATACCTCTTGCTATTAATGCATCTTTTATTTCATCACGAAGTTGAATTCCCTCGTTGATTTTAGCTTCAATTTTACCACCATCAAAATTAGCATTTGTAATAGTAATAAATAAGGCATCGATCATGTATTTATAAGCCTTATTGTTATCTATATTCTCTTGTGCAGCAATAGCATTAACATTTGCTAATCCTTTTGTTACAAAAAGTAATACATCTTGTAATGCGGCAACTTCGTCGGTTTTTCCACATACACCTTTAACTGTACAACCTGTTCCTTGGGCTGCTTCCTGACATTGATAACAAAACATACTCATGATTTCTATATTTAGTATTCTGATTTTTAATTAATTTATTGATAATAAGATTTTAATATTTACAGTAGGACTGAATATTTTGATCTATACCCATTCCTCAGAAAGAACTTCACCTTCAATTGAAATGATGGCTCTTTTAATAGGAATTTTTCTACTGGCTTTATTTAGTGCTTGTTGAGCAAGTCCCATTAAGCCACCACAACATGGTACTTGCATAATAACTACTGTTAATGAATTAATTTTGGCATCATCTATTAACGAAACCAGTTTGTTTAAATAGGTTTCCATGCCATCGTCTAACTTTGGACAAGCATTAGCTAATACTTTATTTTTAAGGAATTTTTGATGGAAATTACCCATTGCAAAAGGAACACAATCAGCAGCTAATACCATATCGGCTTCTTTAAAAAAGCTTGCTGCGGGATTAATTAAGTGCATTTGCACAGGCCATTGGCGTAATTCAGATGGTTGGTCACCCTTAGGAGCTTCTGACGCTAATGAAAATCCGCCTCTTTTTATTTCCTGACTCTGTGATCCAGGGCATCCACCTCCTTGATGAGCCATTGGTTTAACTTCTGGTTTATTATGCATAACACTAATTACTTCGTTTAAATCAAAATCGTATTTATCCTGGTTTGCTTTTAGGTATCCCATACCTTCTTTTAGGAAACCAATTTCATTATGATCTTTCAAGTGTTTTAAGTGTGCAATAACTGTGTTTTTTCCCTTCTTAACCATTTCAGCCATTACTTGCACTTCATCATAAGCTTCAGCTTCGCGTCGTTCTATTTTCATAGCACCTTGTGGGCAGTGACCAAGGCAAGCGCCTAATCCATCACACATTAAATCACTAATCAATCTTGCTTTGCCATCAATGATTTGTAAAGCACCTTCATGACATCCCGGAACGCATTGTCCACAGCCATTACATAAATCTTCGTTTATTTTAATAATATCTCTTTCCATTGTTTTCCGTTTTATTTCTAATACAAAGATGCATCGCTGAAGCTCATTTTTCTGTAACATATGTTACAAAGGCCAAAAAAAATGTATATTTCAATGATTTTTTTTGAACTCATCTTTATTTAGATATGATACAGGATTATCCATTTTTAGAAAAAAGTCCTCTTTTTAGAGGATTAACAATTGATGAAATAAAATCTGCATTTGCAGATGTTCACTATCAGGTTAAAAAATATAGTAAGGGACAAATGGTGGTGAGTGCTGGAGATAAAGTAGATCGATTGCTGATTGTTTTATCCGGAAGTGTTAAAGGTGAGATGATTGACTTTAGCGGAAAAACAATAAAAATAGAAGATATTAATCCACCAATGCCTTTAGCTGTTGCTTTTCTCTTTGGTAAGTCAAATACTTTTCCGGTGAATATTATCACTAATGTAGATTCTGAATTATTAGTTATTCCCAAAGAATCAATTCTAAGGCTTTTTCAGGAAAACAAGATGATGTTGCTTAATTTTTTAAATGCCATCTCGAACCGTTCTCAGTTTTTGTCTCAAAAAATTAAATTTCTGAATTTTACTACTATAAAAGGAAAAATAGCTAATTATCTACTTCAATATGTATCACAGGGTATTTTAGAGGTGGTTTTAGATAAATCACAGAACGAATTAGCTGAATTATTCGGGGTGACGCGTCCATCTGTAGGCAGAGGGATCAGAGATTTACATAATGAAGGTTTGATTGAAGCGAATGGAAAAAATATTAAGCTTATTGATATTCAGGGATTAAAGGAATGCTTGAAATAAATCGATTAAAAAACAATTTAGCCACGCAACTTTTAACAACTTCTTCAGTCATATATAAAGAGAGCAAAAAGAAAAAATAATTAAAATTTAAGTATATGAAGAAGTTAAAATTTATTTTACCGTTGTTATTCGGATTGTTGATTTTTGTGTCGTGTGATGATGATGACACTGATGGTTATAATAATTGGTGGCTTACAACAGGAACTGTAGTTTTAACCGACAACAGCTTTTACATTGTTACTGATGATGGGGTAAATTTTGGACAGGAAGAAGACAAAGTGAGTGCCTCGAATTTTGAGGATGGAATGCGACTTTTATTTTATTATGAAGTTGAAGGCGAAGCAACAGATTCTGAGTTGTTAGATTACTATATTGAGCTAAAGGATTACGATGAAATTCTTACTAAGCCAATATTTAATTTTACAGAAACTACTACAGAAGAAGTAATTGACTCTATTGGTGATACTCCGATTCATATTGTTGATACCTGGTTTACCGGTGATTATTTAAACGTAGAATTTAAATACTATGGCAATAACTTGTTACACTATGTTAACCTGGTACATGATAGTACAAATCCGGAAACCGAGAATGGAGAGATTTTATTGGAGTTAAAACATAATGACAATGGTGATGCATGGAACTATATTAGTTGGGGCGTTGCATCATTTGACATAAGTGAATTACAGCAGGAAGGAGAGGAGTCAGTTGATATTTTTGTTCGCAGTATGGGATATTATAACCAATATGAATACAACAAAGTGTTGACGTACGAGTATTCGTCCACTTCTTCAGAAGTTCAATCCAAGAATATTTCACGAAAGTTCAGTGAATTTTCGAGTCCAATGATTAAATAAGGCATTAAGAAGAAAAAAGGAACAAATTTTAGTTCCTTTTTTTTATTGTTATAATTAACTGATATATATTTTATTATATTGAATATGTTAATTAGAATAGAGTCAAAAGCCTTTTTTTTACTTTTTTGATTTGGAAACTTAAAATTTAATTCCCTATATTTGCACCGCATTTGAGAGAAACACTATCTCAAAACACGGTAAACGGACCGGTAGCTTAATTGGATAGAGTCCCTGGTTACGGCCCAGGAGGTTGGGGGTTCGAATCCCTCCCGGTTCACAAAAGGCTTGTAAGTTTTATACTTACAAGCCTTTTTTTATGGTAGCTATAGTTGTAATTGGTTTGTTTGAAATTGATATCCGGAAGGAGGAGAGAATTGGGAGGATGGTACAGCCGAGTTGGGTTTAAAATCAACAAACATCTCATTGTTCTCAATACCCATTATTTTTGCTGTTGATTTTAGAGCAATACCTTTGTAAATCCAAATTTTAGCGCCCATTACACTAAATACATCGCACTTATAGCTTTTAATGGTTTCTGTTCCTTGCTTTTGACCACCTAAACTTTCTAATATTTGATTGGTAAATTCTTCTCTTTCTTCATCAGTCATAGAATCAGAAAATTGTTGAGCTGCATCATACATTTCAATGTTTCCTTTATAGGCTTCGTTGTTAATATAATCTACTGTCCAATAAGTGTCGCCATCATTAATTGTAAGCATGTGTGTTTTGTCGGTATTCTTCATGCCAAACATATTAACTGTAGTTTCTGATTTTTCTATTTCACATGTTTTTTCACCATAATCATCCCACCATAATTCTCTGGTTCCGGTTGTGCTTCCAGATAATTCCATTTTTAAATAGCCTGATTTTACGGCATACCGGTTCACTTCTTGATTGTTTTGTGCGTTGATTGATACCAGGATAATAAATATCGAGAGTATCGTAAATAATATTCTTTTCATCATTTTAGTTGTTTAAGTATTTTCTTATTCTTTAGTCCAGATTCTGGTATTCAGGTTCATCTCTTTTATGATTGTTTCAATTAAGCCAAATAGCATATACATTTCTTCAATATCGTTATATTGAATTCCATTTTTACCAATTTTAGGTTCAAACAAATTTTTATTAAAAGGAATAGCACAATACACAGATTCTTCCTTAAAAGAAAAATACATTCTGAGTTTGTACTGATTGTATAAGTTAACCATTGCTTCCATCATTACAGGAGTAATAACATAGCGAGCTTCTTGTTGACTGGATCCATAAACCGAGAATATTTTTTCGAATACCGGATTTTCAAGTTTTACTAAATCTCCATGATGTAGACTTTTACTTTTTTCCTTACCTAAAATATTTGTTACTTTTTTATCGTTCTGGGGTAATATAAATGTTGAGTTTTCAATAAACTTATTGAATTCTGCATAAAAGAAAATTCCTCTAAAAATTGTATTCCATTTTGTTTTAGTATTGCCATCGCTATCACGTGATTCTTTCTTTTGCTCTATTTTAAGTTCAGAAAATTTAAAAGGCACATTATCTATTTTTCCTGTAATCAAATCATCTCCGGTACATCTATCAAAATTGTATGGAAAAATAGCAGCCTTTTTAAATGTGAACGAATCAACATGGTTTGTTGGGTAGTAGGTGTATTCAGGATTAATTAATTGAATTACTTTTTTTACTACTTCCTCTTTAAATTGGGCTCTGTATTTAGTGTAACGTATCAAGGCTCTAATGGCACAGAATATTGCTGCTATTAGAAATATGCCTGCTACTACCAGATTTGTCCAATATGGAATAAACTTAAAGCTTATATATGTAACTATAGCTGCTAAAATAGCTATATTACGCCAGCGTTTTATATACTTTCGCATATTTTCCATACTGGCAAGCTGAGGTTTTAATTCACTTATATAGAGTTCTTTTAGTTTTTTGTTAGATTTCATTTTTTTAATGGTTAAAACAAACTTTTTACGTCAACATTAATTCTTTCAGTATCAGGAATCACAAAAACTTCCTTGTGTTGAAGGTTCATCATTCCTGCAATAATATTTCTTGGAAATGTTTGAATTCCATTGTTGTAATCTGTAATAACAGCATTGTAGGTTCTTCTGGCTGCTGAAATTTGTGATTCTACCTCGTTTAATGTTCTTTGCAGATGAATGAAGTTATCGCTGGCTTTAACTTCGGGGTAATTTTCTACAGCGATCATAATGCTTTTCATTCCTGCGGATATTTCATTATCTAACTTTACTTTTTCATCTGCAGATAAATTTCTATTGGTAACTTTTGTCCTTAATTCTGTAACTTTTGTAAGTAGTTCCTTTTCATGAGTTGCGTATTGTTTAACGGTTGTTACAAGGTTGGGAATTAAGTCATATCGTTTTTTTAGTTGTACATCCATTCCTCCAAATGCATTATCAACTTCATTCCGTCGCTTTATTAATCCATTGTACATTGATACTAATAATATTAGTATTACCAGTGTTAATATGCCACCTGCAATTATTGTAGTCATGATACTGTTGTTGGTTTATAATTATTATTTTTTTATATGTCTAAGCACATCATTTTTTACATAGCTCAAGTCATTAACAGTTCGTTTTACTTTTTTATAAAACATACGAATGCCCATAAAGAGTATAATAATCATTAGTCCAACTACAAATACTGGGAAAGCTATAGAGAACCATAGGGGAGGCTCTATAACATTACCGGGTTTTTCAATGGGTTCTTTGTAGCTGCCTTCATACTTCATCCGTCCAATTGCTTCTTTTCGCATGGCCATGATACTATCGATCTTTTTTTGCGAAGCATCAGTTTTGGGATTATTAAAATCAAGACTTCCTCCATCCTTTAGTGTGGAAAGTTCTTCATCAGATAAACCGAGGGCTTCGGTATTAATCTCCCCAATTTTATCTTCCAGATTCTTGATGCAACTAGCTAAGGCAAATGATTGTGATTCACTGATATTTGGACTTAATTGATCTACCTGATTATGACATTTTTCAATTTTCCTTTGGCTTAACATAATTTTACCTGCTATCATAGCAATTTTAAGTCCCTGGGTAATACTTAGGGAATCATCGCCACTTTTCTTTTGTTCAATAGCAAATTTGGTAGCTTTCTGCATGTACTTTCTACAGTCATTAACTGCATCTGTCATGTCTTCAATTACAGCTTCTGCATCTTTATTTCCTTGAAGTTCTTTAGGGATTTCAATAGGTATTTTCTCAATGTTTGATGAGCATGCTGTAAAAACTACCATTGTGATAATAATAAGCATAGGCTTAAAAATATATTTTTGTCTCATAATTAATTCGATTAGAGATCATCTAAGTTGATAATTAGTCATCTTATAATAATCTAATATTTAACTAGTTGGCTTTAATAATTTTTTGTGTAACTACTTTGGAATTGGTTTTTATATTTAAAAAATAGACTCCGTTAACTAATTCTGAAATGTTTATCAGATCTTTAGATGGTACTTGTTTTAATAATCTCCCATTCATACTATAAATACTCATAGTTAAAATAGGCTGATCAGTTAAAGCATATACAATATCAATAACTGGATTCGGAAAAACTGTAATACTGTTATTGGATGATTCATCTATGCTTGTTGGCGTATTATTAATCCAGGGATTAAAAATTACTTCTCCATAGCTCGATGATTCATTGTCGTCATATATTTTAGCATCAATTTCTTCGGCAATTTTACTATCCCAACAATTTTTGATTGCCTTAATTTCTGCATTTGTTCTATTTTCAATATGATAGGTGTTGTTGTTGCTAAATGTATTGTTTCCAATACTATCTGTTTCATTTTGTCCTAACGACAATAGTTTGCTGTAGTTTTTAACTCCTGTATTATTGTTAGAAAAGACAGAGTTTGTAATATAAGTACCGCATCCAGTGTAACATGCAATATCGTTATCGTAAAAATCGCAGGCATTTATTCTATTAATGGAATCATTATTCGATCCCTCCAGCCATAAACCCTTTGAAGAATTTGTAAAACTACAGTTTGAAACAATGGCTTTTCCTCTGGAAATTTTTGCGCCAGATGATGTGCTGTAATCAAAAGTGCAACTGTCAATTATAGCATTGTATAAATATGAAATATTCAGCATTGATGCGTTGGAGCCATATCCGCCGTATGCAAATACACAATTTTTAAATACTGCAGTATCCTTACTACAGCTAATACCTTCCCAATCTCCAGCTAAAGGCTCTATTTCATCACCGTCTTCACGAGTGTCATTAATATATCGGTCATCGTTAATCGATGTAAATACGATAGGATCGGCAATGGTTCCTGCTGCAATAATCCCTTGATGTTCAAAGCCTGAATTTCCTGTATATATTTTGGCTCTGTATCCTATATTGGAGTATGATTCAGTAGCATAAAACTTACAAACGCATCCTGGTTTAATAGTAAGCAAAGGATAAGTTACCATTGAATTTTCAATCACATAAGGTAATGTTATGAGGTTGTAAAATGTACTGGCTCCTCTGGTAGAAATGCTATTAATTGTAATTGCATTTATATCATTGCCAGATGCTGTATTGTTGGTCCAGGGTTTGTCAATTAATGTTGAATAGGCATAAATAGCACTAGACACATTATTATTAATTTCATTATCCTGAATTAGTGGTGCCGAATGATAATTTGCAGTTATTCCATTGCCACCATTATCATGGATATTGTTATTGGTTATTGTTGCCTTACAGGCTTCTCCAGTAACTGTTATTCCATCCTTTGTGTTATTTGAAATTGCAGAATTAGAAATTGTAATGGTTGAATTGGATGCAATACCTACATGGTTGGATTCTGTAATTATACAGGATTCTACCCATCCACTAGCTCCATTTTGAAACTCTAAGGCGGGATAGGTTGCGCCAGCGTACTTAATTATTGTATGATTTAACTCTGCGCGCCCATTCAATATTTTAACATACCCCCAGTCTCCCCTTGATGGCTCTGTAGCATTCTCGTCGTTATTTGTATCTCCTCCTTCAGTATCATCATAAATTGAGGTGAAAACCACAGGATTGTCATTGGTTCCATGTGTGATAATAGAACCATATTCACCTCCGCCTTTAGCTCCTGTGTATAAATAAGCATCATATCCAATGTTGCCAAAGCTCTCCGTAGTTGAGAATTTTAAAATGGTACCTTCATATATATTTAAAGGGAAATAGGTTACCTGATTATCTTCAAGTACAAATGGTATTCCGTCATTACTGTATAAACTACAAGGATCACTGGTTGAAAAACAATCGTTACCACGAATAACAAATCCGTTAGTTCCATTATTGGTCATTGTATTGCCTGTAAAATTGCTGGTTATATGAACGGTTCTCATAAATACAGCGTGCGAAATATTATCAGCAAAAGTATTATTTGTAATGTAAGGATGACCTCCGGATACAAATAATCCATAGAAAGCGTTATTCGTAAAAGAACAGTGATTAACGGTAATCTCAGATCCGTTAATTCCAACTCCTGATGATGCCGAATATCTGAAAGAGCAATTACTTACAGTACCTCGAGCTCCTTGTATAAAAGTAAGCATAGCATCTTCTCCTATATTTCGGGTTCCACCTCCGTATTGAAAAACGCAATTTGAAAATGAGGATTCCGGACCAGATCCCCATAGTGCATTTTGATAGATACAATCCCAATCGCCAGGTTGAGGAGTTGCAGATGAGGAGGTAAATATTATTGGCATATCAGTTGTTCCATTTGCAAGTAATTTGCCATGTAGCGTAAATTTTGTACCAGGACTAAAAGCAACTATAGTTCCTGGTGTAATAGTAATTGTGCTGTCCTTTGCCAGAGTAACATCTTTAGTGATGTGTATAGTACCGCTCCATACAGCTTGATGTAAATAGCCTTCAAGGGCATAAGTATTTATGGAGCCCCAAATAAATAATATCACAATGAATAATTTGTACTTTCTCATAATTGAAGATTCAGTGTTTAGTCTATTAACCCGAGTTCGATTAAAATTAAAGAGCTCAGATTTTATTAAAATGCTGATATACAAGGCAAATTCTTTTTGCATAGCGAGCTATGGTAGAAGAATTTAACGAAGTAGATTAGTATTTTAATAGAAAGCCACATATAAACAATGATTTTCTGCTTCATATTTGTTTGACATAGCCCACTATGACTTCACAAATATTCATTGAAACTCATTATTTATAAGCGGTCTGAGCCAATGATTTTATATCGAACTCGGGTTATTATATTATTACTAAACAAAAGTACATCAATTATAGCTTCTTGTTTGAAGGTAATTTGAATTCGTATAGGATAGATTTGAAAGTGTAGGAAGTTACTAAATTATTGGTTTAGGGTTCTTTTTAACTTGTTTCTTATATGGGTATCAATGGTGTAAAATGAGGTTATTAAATCTGAGTTATGTAATCTACTTTTTTAAGAAGTATTGAATAAGTCCGGCTATCATTGTCGAATAAATCCTTCGGTTATTATACTTCAGAAACATGAAGTTGAAGAAGAGGGGTAGGTTGAAATAAAATTAAGGCGTTATAAGGTTATTGGGGTCTATGTTGTTGTATTTTTGAGACATATACACAACTAATTGTGTGAAATTAAATATAGAGATTTTGATTTAATAGATTATAAGCTATCTAATTTATCAAAAACCATTTGTTTGCGACGAGAAGAAATTGGAATTCCTTTTTTGTTTTTCATAACCATAAACCCACCATCTGTTTTGTCTATTTTAGTTACATGATCAAGGTTCACCAAAAATGATTGATGAGGACGAATAAAATCATATTCGCCAAGCATTTCTTCATACTCTTTAATACTTTTAGAAACAATTATTTCCTGTTCGTCAATAAGGTAAAATGTGGTGTAACTGTTATCGCTGCGGCAATACACAATATTGTTAATATCTACAAGGTGTAGTGTGTCTGCGGTACGTAATAGTAACTTTTTATTTTTGGTTTCACTGTTGTATTGTTGTTCAAAATTAAATGTTTGCAGTTTTATTTCATCTTCATTAATTGATGTAATAGCAGTGTTTATGGCATTACAGAATTCATATTCGTTAATCGGTTTAAGTATATAATCAATTGCGCTAAATTTAATGGCTTTAATTGCATAATGGTTATAGGCGGTAATAAAAACAGGTTTAAAAGTATATGGGCGACATTGGTTTAACACTTGAAAGCAATTCCCATCAGCTAATTCAATATCAAGTAGCACCAGTTGGGGGTGTTGTTCTTGTATTATTTTAACAGCCTTAGTTACAGTATCTGCTTCCCCAACTATTTTTATTTTTGGAAAGTTTTGTTCAAGCATCAATCTGTTTGTTTCCATCAATTGTGGTTCGTCTTCTATTAAAACTGCTTTTATCATAACTTTATGGGTATTTGTATTATAACTCTTGTGCCGGTTTCTGTGGGTTTGTGATCTTGTATATTTTCAATTGAAAAATAGATATTCTTTTTTAGTTGACGCGATAAAATTTTCTGCCTTTTATTAAATATTTGCATCGACATGGATCGGTGCCCTTTCTGTTTAGTAGCGTTTTGTTGTATACCATGCCCATTGTCAGTTACACAAACGAGCAAAGTGTCCTTTTCCTCTTTAAAACTAATGTGAAGAAGTCCGGAGTAACTTAAATTTCGAAGCCCGTGTTTGATCGCATTTTCAACAAAGGGTTGTATAAGCATAGGTGGTATTTCAATAAATTCAATATCTGAATCGTCAGAGTATGTAATTTGATAATCAAAACTATGATTGGTGCGCATTTGTTCTAAAATAATATAGTTTCGAAGGGATTTAACTTCATCTTCCAGAGAAATGTACTCTTGTGTTGTATGTTCTAGTATAGCGCGTGTAAGTGATGCAAAATTGTTAAGGTAGCCAGCTGCTTTTTTTGTTTCGTTGCGATACATATAGTTTTGTATGCTGCCCAATGCATTAAACAAAAAGTGCGGATTCATTTGTAATCGTAAAAGTTGTTGATTTAGCATAAGTTGTTGTTCTGCATTTCTTTTTTTTCGCCTGATAAAATCTAATATTCCTCCAATAATTGCAAGTACCAATACAATGGAAATAACAACAAATAACATCATGCGCTGACTCCTGATCTTATTTTCGGCTGTGAGCAACTCTATTTGTTGCTCTTTGCGTTCTGTTTGATATTTAAATTCCATATCATTTAGAGCACTCACACTTTCAATATTAAAAAGGCTGTCTTTCCAAGCGTTAACTTTGGCTAGCTCATTGCAGGCCAATTGATATTTTCCTGTGCTTAAATAAATATTATAAAGTGCTTCGTATGCCATGATGATGTCCTCCAAAGAGTTGAGTTCAAGAGAGAGTGTTCTTCCTTCCAATAACAATTCTTCAGCCACTTGAAATTTTCCTAGCTTTTCGCACAAGTTTCCTAAATGCACCAGAGCGTAACTCAAATAACGTTTATCATTTTCTATACGTTGCAGTTCCAAAGCTTTTGTATAATATTTGTAAGCTTCTGTAAATAAATTTTGTTGTTCTTTTACTTCTCCTAATAGTTGATAACAAATTCCTTCTGCTATTGTACTTTTTCTTTCACTGGCCAGTTTTAGAGATTTCCAGAGGTAGTATTCTGCAGAATCAGGAATATTTAGTTTTAAAAAGGCGTCACCAATGGTACCATAATTGACTTCAAGATGATATTTATTATTATTATCAAGTCCATACTTAATTGATTCTTTATAATAAAACAACGCTTTATTGTATTCTTTCAGTCCCATATAAATATTTCCAATACCATTTTCTGCAATGGCTTTTCCGTACTGATTGCCGGAATATTTTGTTGTGGCAATTGACTTTAGGTAATAGTGGATGGACTCACGGTTTCTGTAGGTTTTACGATATAGTGTTCCGAGTCCATTATAAATTCGTCCTAACATGTAATAATCCTCGTCCTGTTCAGCATGTTTTAATGCATTTTTAAAATAATACTGTGCTGAATCATAATTGTGATTGTTGCGATGTTCAAGAGCTGTTTCGTAATATGAGGAAGTGGTGTTTTGTATGTAATTATTGGTTGATGACTTGTGATTTTGAGTGTAAGAAGGTGTGTCTTCCGCATAACAATTAATGAATGAAATAATCATTAATATGTTTAACAATAGTATTTTATGAGTTTTTTGAAGAATCATGTTTATAAAGAAAGTGTCTAGTAGTTAGTGTTTTGTATAAACAGATAGAAGTTTGTTACATTATAATTATAAAATTTCAAGTCAAACAGATTGCATATTAGCCTTGAGTTGCTTACTATTTTCCAGAAATTAAGAATATGGGGAATTGAGTATTTGTATTTAAGCATAGTTTATAGTGGGTTAAATTATTTTTAAGCAATTTTTTGTCAGAAGGTTTCTGTTGTTTGTTTGGCTTCAATTTACTGCATTCAGCTATATCAATATTAAAAATGAATAGCTAAATACAAATATATTCAATCTTTTTTTATGTAGAAATAAAAAAGAGTCAACAAGAAAATAATGTAGCTTATTAGAGGTGAAAATTGGTTGTTTTTGAATAAAATAGCTGGTTTATATTGACTTAGGATATGAAGTTGTTTGTTTAGAATAGCTAAGTGGTGTAGTAACGTTTGATAATAATAAAGCACTGAAATTTTTTATCATACATAAAAGATACTATTTCTTAGGATTTATAAAATATTATTACTTATTTTGCACCGCATTTGAGAAAAGCAATTACTCAAAACACGGTAAACGGACCGGTAGCTTAATTGGATAGAGTCCCTGGTTACGGCCCAGGAGGTTGGGGGTTCGAATCCCTCCCGGTTCACAGAAAGACTTGTAAGAATTATCTTACAGGTCTTTTTTTGTTTTATTTATATCTCTAATTTAACTCCTTATATTTGCTCTTCAAATTAAATAATTATTATAAATGAACTGATGTTTCCCAAGTGTGTTAAAACATTGTAAATCAAACAAAAAGAAGCATGATTAATTTTATTAATCCACTAATATTCAGTATTTTAGTGGTGCGATATCAATAAAAAACCATGCTTCATGAGTAAAAGTACAAAAGTTTTTTCGGAGACAAACAGCTTTTTCACCTCAAGTGAAAAAGGAATTAATAGAATAATGGAATTATATCAGTCATTGCATCTGAATAGGTTGAATCTGGGAGTTGATAATATGCCTCAATGTACTTTCCAAAAAGGTGATTTATTGCTGGCTTTGTTGTTGTTTCCACTATACTCACTCTCGAACGTATACCGGTACACCAAACATCCTTTATCACGCAGCATTGAAGCTAGTAAGAATACTTTTTATAGGCTAAAAAATGATAGCAATATCAATTGGAGAAGCCTCTTAACCAAATGTAATATCAAATTGCTAAAGCGGACCACAAGCACAAGCGCAACAAATAAGGAGTTAAACAAATGTTTAATAATAGACGATACTGATTTTGAAAAATCAACCTATAAAACAGAGCATATTGGTAAGATATGGTCACATGTGAAAAATTGTAGGTTCTGGGGATATAAAGCATTATTTCTTGGCTATTGGGACGGCAAAAGTTTCTTCTCATTAGATTTTAGCCTACACAAAGAAAAAGGCAAAAACGAGAAAACTCCATTTGGACTGATGGTTAAACAAAGAAAAGCTCAATATTCAAAAAAAAGAGAAAAAGATTCATGCGGTTATTTGCGCGAACAAGAATTGATTGATGATAAAATATCTACAGCTATATCTATGATTAAAAGAGCTGTCAAACAAAAGTTTGATGTACACTATGTACTTATGGATAGTTGGTTTTTCTGTGAATCCATATTGAAAGCCGTTTTGTCATTAAATAAAGGAATACATATAGTTGGTATGGTAAAAATGGCAAAAGCAAAATATAGCTTCAATGGCGAATTGTATACAGCTAAAGAGCTTACCCAATTAGTAAAGCGCAGAAAAAAGGTAAAGAAAGAAAAAGCATTAAACCTATTTTGTGCCGAGGTTATTGTTGAGTACAAATCAATACCACTAAAGCTATTTTTCTGCAAAACAAGTAAGCATGGCAAGTGGCACCTGTTGGCGACTACCAATACTAAGCTGGGCATACTGAGTGCTTATGAAATATATAGTATCAGGTGGAGCATAGAAGTTTTCTTTAAAGAATCAAAACAATACTTTTCCTTGGGCAAATCACAATCCCAAGACTTTGATGCGCAAATAGCTGATGTATCACTAGCTATGATTGAATACAATGTATTTAGTTTGGCAAAGAGGTTCGATGCATATGAAACAATGGGCGGTTTATTTGAAAAGGTATGCGATAATACTACAGAACTTACTATATCCATGAGAATATGGGGATTTATTCTGGAACTATTACATATGATTGCTGAAATTATCGATAGTGATTTTAATGAACTAATTACCAATCTGATAAAAAATAAGCCTGAGGACAATAAAATCTTCAGGCTAATAGAAATGCAGCTTTCAAATGCAGCTTAAATAACATGGGAAACATCAGTAAATGAATATTTTAATTACGGGAGCTACTTCAGGTATTGGAAAAGCTATAGCAGCATATTTATCGGGTAAAGGTCATCAGATTATTGGTTTTGGCAGAAGAGTAGAGGATGAATTAAATAAATCTGGTATTAGTTGGGTTAAAATGGATGTTACGAATCAATTTTCTGTAGATGATGCAATTGATAAGGCCGTTCATTTTTTTGGTAATATAGATGTTTTGATTCAGTGTGCAGGCAGAGGTGCTATTGGTCCTATAGAGACATTTAAACCAGAGGATATTGATGAGGTAATGCAGCTGAATGTTTACGGCATTCAGAGGGTAAATAGTGCTGTTTTACCAGTAATGCGAAAGCAAGGTAAAGGGCGATTAGTATTTATTAGTTCTTTAGCTGCTGAAGCAGGATTGCCTTATAATGGAATTTATTCAGCAAGTAAAGCTGCTTTGGATGTGATGACAGAATCTTTATGTATGGAAGTGAAGCAGTTTGGAATTGAAGCTTGTGTTCTTCAACCCGGTGATTTTAAAACTGATGTTGCCTATAATAAAAAGCAAAGTATTGTTGATGCTAATTCGCCATATAAAGAGCAGTTTGATAGAATTAGTAAAACAACTGTTGAGAATGTTGAAAATGCAGGGGATCCAATTAAAGTAGCTGAAAAAGTAGAAAAGATACTATCTAAAAAACATTTAAAACCAAAGTATAGAATTGGAGCTCCAATAGAATTGATAATGCCGAAAGTTAAAAGTATTTTGCCTTCACGATGGTTTCAGAAATTGATGTTGATGTATTTTAAGTTGTAGTGTATTTAAATGGTTTTGGCCGTTTTTAATAATAAATGTGCTTGGCATCGCAAGCTGATCGCAAATTAAGGCCATTTTATCGCAATTTGTACACAACTGCATCGCAAAGGGGACTAGACAGCTACGCAAATGGTCGCAACTGCAACGCAACCTATACGCAACTTGTACACTATAGATTTGCGATTATTGCACGATAAATTGGTGGAGATGGTATGGAAAACAGGTAGTTTGTTTAGTTTATGTGATAAAGCAGGGTTATAAAGGATAAGAACAGGATTAAATAGCCCGTGTATTAAATATGTTCCACTTTCTTATTGGAATATTCTATTGGAAGATGAAACATATGGGTTATATGTTTTTGTTGTATAATTCAATCAAAAATACTCTTTCACTAATTCTATTTTTATCCCTATTGTATATTGCAGGTTGTTTAAGTCCTTGATATTGTTGATTAGGTGCTATGCGCTAATGAATCTATTAAATATTATGATTTGGGTATGTCTTTTAAATGAATATGCATAAAAAAAGCCATCTGATTATTATCAAATGGCTTTTTTTTAGAGCGGAAGACGGGGATCAAACCCGCGACCCTTAGCTTGGAAGGCTAATGCTCTATCAGCTGAGCTACTTCCGCAAAATAAATTTAAATGAGCCAATAGAGGGACTCGAACCCACGACCTGCTGATTACAAATCAGCTGCTCTAGCCAACTGAGCTATATTGGCAAACTTAATTTTTATCCTAACTAACCATTGTTAGTTAGCTTGTGGGGAGAGCAGGATTCGAACCTACGAAGACGAAAGTCAGCGGAGTTACAGTCCGCCCCAGTTGGCCACTTTGGTATCTCCCCGAAAGCGGGTGCAAATATAGAACTATTTTTTTAAACTCCAACCCATATTCACCATTTTTATTGCAGTAACGGCTGCTTCATCCCCTTTGTTTCCATGGATGCCGCCTGCTCTGTCTTTGGCTTGCTGCATGTTAAGTGTAGTAATCAATCCAAAAATAAATGGTATAGAATAATCTAAATTTAGTTGAGTTAAGCCTTGAGTTACGCCATCACATACAAAATCAAAATGAGGAGTGTCTCCTTTAATAACACAACCTAAACAAATCACAGCATCAACATCAGTGTAATCAGCCATGTATTTGCCGCCTTTTGTTAATTCAAAGCTACCAGGAACATATTTCTTAATGATATTCTCAGGATTTGCTCCATTCTCAACTAAAGTATTATATGCGCCTTCGTATAAAGCTTCTGTTATTTCTTCGTTCCATTCCGAAACAACAATACCAAACTTCATATTTGCTGCTGAAGGCATTTTCGTTTTATCGTAATCTGATAAGTTTTTTAAACTTGTTGCCATAAGTATTTTATATATTTATTATGATGCAAAAATAAAAGAGGTTGCCATAAATGACAACCTCTTTCTTTATATTTTTTTCAAATAAGTTTATTTTTTAGCAAGAAGCTCAGCTCTGGTAATATATTTATCAATATTACGGCTTTCTGTACTTTTGCTATAATCATCTTTAATTTTTGTGTAAGCTTCTATAGCATCTTCATATTTCTTTTGGTTTTCGTATACTAAACCAAGTTTAAAGAAATAAGTAGGAGCAACAACGCTATTGTCAACAGAAGTTGCACTTTTATAATTACTAATTGCAGCATCAACATCTCCTTTTTCAAGGTATGCATCACCTAAAGCTCCTTTTGCAGTTGCATTTAATAATTCATCATCGCTAGAGAAACTTCCTAAGTATTCAATGGCATTATCAAACTCACCTAAGTGTAAATATGAAACACCAGCGTAATATTTAGCTAATTTTCCTGGTTTTGTCATTCCATAGCTTTCAGCTATCTCAACAAATCCCATATTCATACCGTCACCATTTACAGCTAAATTAAAGCTGTCTTTTTCAAAATAATTTTGAGCAAAGAACATAGATTCCTGAGCTTCATTTGCCTTTGGTAAAAAGTAAAGTTTTTTAGCACCCCAGTAACCTCCAACAATAATAATAATGGCAAACATTATGATAGTTAGGGTTTTTTGGTTGTCTTCTATAAATTGCTCTGATTTACTTAACGCATGTTCAACGTTTTCCATGCTATTTTCCGTAGCATATTCTTTTTCCTTATTCGACATGGATAATTATTTTTTATTGCTACGCAAATGTAGTTCTTTTGTCAAAAAATCAAAATATGTGATTAGAAATTCTTTAACATTTTTAATCTTTTTGATTTGACCGATTATTCAAATTTTAATCATGGATTAATTACATTTGTGAACTGAAAATATTTTATATGCATCTGAAGAAGTTACATTTAATAAATTTTAAAAATATAGAATCTGCGCAATTGGCTTTTAGTGAGGGGATTAATTGTTTTGTAGGAAACAATGGTGCCGGTAAAACCAACATGTTAGATGCGGTATATTATATGTCATTTTGTAAAAGTTTTTTTAATCCCATCGATAGTCAAAGTATAAAGCATGATAATGATTTCTTTGTGATTCAAGGGGGATATGAGTTGGAAGGACAAGAAGAACATATTTATTGTGGATTAAAAAAGGGGCAAAAAAAGCAGTTTAAGCGAAATAAAAAGGAATACGAAAAACTGTCTAATCATATTGGCTTATTGCCATTGGTAATGATTTCGCCTCAGGATGAGAGTTTAATTGTTGAAGGAAGTGATTTAAGAAGAAAATATATTGATAGTGTAATATCACAGTATGATAAAAGCTATCTTGAATATTTAATTTCATATAACAAAGTGCTGGCACAGCGCAATGCTTACCTAAAGGGAGTTAATGCTTTAAATGCTGAAGTAAATAATATGCTCGATATTTGGGATATGCAGATTATTTCATTGGGAAGCAAAATTGCTCGTTCACGTCAGGTATTTTTATCAGAACTTAAAGAGGTTTTTCATGAGGTGTATAATTATATTTCAGGAAGTAAAGAAGAAGTAGCTTTTGAATATAAATCACATCTGCTTAAAGATGATTTTGAGGAAATACTAAAAGAAGCCAGGCAGAAGGATGTTATTCTTGGATATAGTACAAAGGGGATTCATAGAGATGATGTAGAGTTTAAAATAAATGAATACCCCATCAAAAAAATAGGGTCGCAAGGTCAAAAAAAGACTTTTTTAATTGCTTTAAAACTAGGGCAATTTAAGTTTCTGGTTCAGCATAAAAATACAAAACCAATATTAATGCTCGATGATATTTTCGATAAGTTAGATTCGGAAAGAGGTGATCGTTTAATTGAATTGGTTGGAGGAGATGCTTTTAATCAGATTTTTATTACAGATACACAGCTTAATAGGATTTTACCTATTTTAAAACGTATTGAAAAAGAAAGCGTGGTGTATGCTGTAACTAATGGAGAATTTACTTTATATAACGAAGGTGAAGCGTAATGGAAAAGAAAGATGCAGTTAAAATAAGAGAGGTAATTTCTGAGATTTTAAAACGTGATCATTTAGATCATAAAATGCTCGAAAACAGGGTGGTTCGTTCATGGGAAAAAGTGATTGGTAAAACAGTGGCTAAAGCAACAACTCAAATATATGTGCATAATGGAACCTTGTATTTAAGTATTAATTCCAGCGTAATGCGTAATGAACTACTGATGCTTAAGGATAAAATTATGTTGGCTTTGAATAATGAAGTGGGCCATCAAATAGTTACTGCTATTGTAATTCGATAATAATAATTATTAGAGGATAATATGGCTTTTATTCTTTTTTATAGGCTTCAATAGCATCTTTAACCGAGCCATATTTTAATAGAAGCTCTTTTGATTTTACGTAGGGGAGATGAGTTTCTTCCATAATCATTCTAGAGCCTCTGTTAATCAGTTTTTTATTGGTAAGTTGCATGTTAATCATTTTGTTGCCTTTAATGCGCCCCAACTTAATCATGATTGTGGTAGTAATCATGTTTAGAACCATTTTTTGTGCAGTGCCTGACTTTAAACGAGTACTACCGGTAATAAATTCAGGTCCTACAATCACCTCAATAGGAAACTCAGTTACTTCAGCAATTTTACTTTGAGGATTGCTTGTGATACATCCTGTTAGCAAACCATGTTCCCGAGCATACTTTATGCCACCAACTACATACGGAGTAGTACCTGATGCTGCAATTCCTATTACAGTATCATTGCTATTAATATTATAATCTAAAAGTTCACTCCAGGCTTTATTCGGGTTGTCTTCTACAGCTTCAACAGCTTTTCTGAGTGCAACATCACCACCTGCAATTAATCCTATTACCATGTTATCAGGAACTCCAAAAGTGGGAGGTACTTCAGATGCATCAAGAACGCCCAGCCTGCCACTTGTTCCAGCTCCTAAATAAAAGATACGCCCTCCTTTTTCCATTCTTACAACAATTCTATTTACCAAATCTTCTATTTGAGGAATGGCTTTTTGAACTGCAATGTGAACTTTAGCATCCTCTTTGTTGATGTTATATAATAGTTCATGAACAGACATCTCCTCCAAATGATCAAATTGACTGGATGACTCAGTGACGCTTTTATTATTATCTTTCATATTATAATTTTTCGTACCCTTCTATAAATAACAAAGCTGGAAAAATTAAAGTCTAATGCTTTTTCTTTCCAGCTCCTTATTATTTATGGTTTATTATTATAACAATTCTCTTCTGCTAAAAAAGAAATTACATTCTCTATCTGCGCTTTCATCACTATCAGAACCATGAATGGCGTTGTGTGCTTTATCGGTAGCAAACATTTTTCTAATAGTACCCTCTTTAGCTTCAGTAGGGTCTGTTGCACCAATTAAAAATCTGAAATCTTCAACTGCATTTTCTTTTTCAAGAATGGCTGCAGTAATAGGTCCTGACGACATGAAGTCTGTAAGTTCATCAAAAAATGGTTTTCCTTTGTGTTCAACATAAAAATCTTCAGCTTCATGTTTGTCAAGTTTTAAGGTTTTTATAGCACAAAAACGAAATCCTGATTCTTCAATTTTTGCTAGTATGGCACCTAAATTTCTTTTCTTTACCGCAAATGGTTTAATGATTGTTAGTGTTTTATTTCCTGCCATAGTTATCTTGTTTAATTAATTCATTTTTGAAGTATTTAATATTAGGAATATTTTCTCTTAAGTCAAAATCCAGTTTTCTTTATTTAGTTATATTTGATGATTAAAAAAATAAAAATGATTGATCGTAAAATACTAGATAAACTAAAAGTAGAAATATCCAATATTAATAATATCGTGATTATCCCACATTTAAATCCGGATGGAGATGCAATGGGCTCTTCTTTGGGATTAAAAAATGCGTTAATAAAGATGGAGAAAACGGCACAAGTAGTTACTCCTTCTGGCTTTCCAAAATTTTTAAGCTGGATGAAAGGGGCTGATGATGTGATTAATTATGAGGATGATAAAGTGAGGGCGTTAGATAGAATAAAGGATGCGGAAGCTTTGATTTTTGTTGATTTTAATAGCCTTAAGCGAATTAGTGATTTAAGTACTGTGGTATCTGAGTCTAAAGCCTTAAAAATTATGATAGATCATCATCCTTACCCTGAAGAAATTGCTGATATTATGATATCTGTACCACAATCATCTTCAACATGCGAATTGGTGTATCAGGTTATTGGAAAATGTGGATGGGAAGAATATGTGAATGCTGATGCTGCCGAATGTTTTTATACAGGCATTATGACTGATACAGGTTCGTTGAGTTATAACTCATCCAATCCGGATACTTATAGAATTGTAGCTAACTTATTAGAAAAGAATATTAATAAGGATAAGATTCACGAATTGGTATTTCATAGTAACTCTTTTCATAGAATGAAATTATTAGGTCATGTGTTGGGTGAAAAAATGTTTTTATTACCAGAACAGCAAGCCGCTTATTTATGGTTAGACAAACATGAACTTGATGAATTTAATTTTCAACAGGGAGATACAGAGGGGTTTGTAAATTATCCATTAGGTATCGAAGGAATCAATATTTCGGCCTTTTTTATGGAGAAAGATGGTAAGATAAAATGTTCTTTCAGATCAAGAGGTGATTTTCCTGTAAATCAATTTTCGGAGTTGAATTTTAATGGAGGAGGTCATCGTAATGCAGCAGGAGGTGAGTCGCAACTAAATATGGAACAGACTATTGAAAAGTTTAAAAGCGAAATTGAAAAGTTCTATAAACAATATAAAGAGGAACGTACTAATGATTAAAACATATATAACTTTCGGAATATTTCTTTTGCTGATTGCCTCATGTGCTATTCAAAATAAAGATAAGGAGCAAAAAAGAAGACCTACAGCTGAGGATTTGATTTCTATAAACAGAAGGATGGTTTCTCTGGATGCTGATGCCATTAAGGTATATATTGAAGAAAATAATCTTCAGATGAAAGAAACAAAGACTGGTTTGTGGTATCATATAGATAGTGAAGGAGAGGGTAAATTAGCTGTGAAAGGAGATGTAGTAGAACTTTCGTATACAATTGCTCTGTTGGATGGAACAGCTTGTTACTCGTCTGATTCATTAGGTATTAAAAGGTTTAAAGTAGGTCAGGGGGGAGTTGAGCCTGGTTTGGAAGAGGGCATATTGTTATTGAATAAAGGAGCTAAAGCTACTTTTATTATGCCACCTCACAGGGCTCATGGCTTAGTAGGTGATGATGATAAAATACCGGGAAGAAAAAGTATTGTTTATAAAGTAGAAGTTGTAGACATTAAACGGGAGTCTTAATATTTATATTGTAATAAGGACATTAACAATTTAAAGAATTAAGATATACCTACAATCTGAAAAATATAGGATAAAGACTAAAGCTAATTAACTATGAAAAAGATATTTGCAGATTTGCATTGTCATCCTACGATGCATCCTTTTGCATTTTTTGAAGCAGATAAAAACAGAAAAAACTCCTTGTGGAGTGACAATAAGCCTAAAAAGCGTCAACGCGACAGTGCTTATCCTGAATATTTTCAAACAAGTATGCCGGCTTTGGCAAGGGGTAATGTAAAACTAGTTGTTGCAGCATTGTATCCTTTAGAGCAAAGTTGGTTAGATCCGGAAATTTTAGGAGAAGGTGATGTATCTGATTTTATTGCCAAATTTATTGTCAGTCATTTACCTATTAGATATATTAATACAGTTCAAAGTGATTCATTTAACTATTTTGAATATCTGCAAAAAGAATATGAGTTCTTATTGAAAGATCACAATAAAACCCATAAAGTAAATGGCGAGAACTGGAAATATGTATTGGCAAAAGATGCCATGGATATTGAACAGTATGAAAGCGATGAAAATGTAATAATTGTAATTCCTTCCATTGAAGGTGCACATTCTTTAATTTCTGGCAATGCAGATCAGATTATTCATGATCCTGCAGTGCATCAGAGTACATTAAGTAATATTCAAAAAATAAAAACAACCTGGGATTATGTTCCCTTATACGTTACTATGTCGCACCATTTTTATAATGGAATGTTGGGACAAGCACGAAGTATTCCTGATGGAGCAGCATCTTTTTTATTACATCAACAGGTGGGTTTAAATGAGCCGGTTAATCCAAGAGGAGAAGAGGTGATTGATTGTTTATTGGGCATTGGAAAATATAAGGGTAATGGAAAGCGAATTTTAATTGACACCAAGCATATGAGTGTTTCAGCTCGCTTGTGGTATTATAATAAAATAGCTAAATATAATGAAGGATTAGCAGCAAGTAACAAAATCCCAATAATTGCCAGTCATATGGGGTATGGAACACATGATACAATCCTGGATTCAATTACTTTACCAGATACAGATAAAGAGAAATATGAAAAATCTACATTCTTTAATCCCTGGAGTATAAATCTATCTAAAGAAGAAATTAGAATTATAGTTGATTCGGGTGGTATCATTGGCTTGAACCTGGATCAGAGGATATTATCCGGAGATGAGAGAATCGAAAAGTCCAAAAATTTTAGCAATCATGACATTAAGAATAATACAAAAAAGGTAGTTCAATTTTGGACCAAGCAAATAGGAGAGAACATTATTGAAATAGCAAAGGCTGTAGTGGATTCGGAATTAAGTAAAACCGAAAAAGTTAAAGTATGGAATTCAATTTGTTTAGGGACTGATTTTGATGGAATGATTAATCCTGTTGATTCTTTTATTGTAGCAGATGAGTATAAAAATTTAATGGATGCATTATTGGTTTACTTCACCGATAACAATGATTTTGAAATGCTAACTATGGGCTTGACCATTGAAACTATACTTGAAAAGATAATGCATCAGAATGTTTATGATTTTGTGATACGGAATTATAGATAATTAAAAAAAGAGCCTCAAATCATAATAGTTTAAGGCTCTTTTATATTTATTACTTTGTAGAAACTATAATTACTCCATCTTTTCCTTTTTCTCCATATTTGTCTATGGCAACTTCATCTTTTAACACAGAGATGGATTCTATGTTGTTTGTATCCAGGTTATTAAACTCCTTATATGTAATTGGTTTCCCATTTAAAATGAGATAAGGTTTTTTACCATTAATTGCTTTTGTGATGGATTCCGGAAGTTGGTTTGAATCAGAATTTTTTACGCCTTTAACATCCATTTCTGCCTTATTATTAAGAGTAATATATATAACTCCATTTTTAGCATCACTTCCATATTCTTCTATATAAGATGATAGCATATTCGGATTTTTAATTACATTAATGCTATGTATTGTGGATTTGTCCAGTTTATCCATCATTTCTGTTGAGCTTCTTTTACCATTAATAATTATGACAGGTTCATTTTTCTGAATAAAGCCAGATTTAATCTTAATATTTGTAGTGTTATTAGTTGGCTTTTTTTGAGTTTTAAGTGTAAGTTCTTTATTTAGAGTGTAATTATGAGGTTTACTAACCATAACCGCTTTTTCTCTATAAACAATCTTGTTTATCTTGTTTTCGTCCTCATTGTTAAGCGTATGTGTACTTTCAAATACCATTACATTTTTTTTGTCAACTTCTACATTGTTATGGGAAGCGGAAATAATGATATCGTTGTTTGATTGATCATTTATATTTGCCTCTTGTTTGTTAATAACACTATTGCTCGTATTATTATGAGTCGTTTCAGGTTTTGTAAAGGCCAATAATGAACATGCACCAAAGATTAGTATTGGTAAAAACTTTAAGCTTTTATATTTCTGATTAGATTTATTTTGATTCATCATTACAATTCGTTTTTTAATAAAACTTCCATTAAAATTATGTACAAATTGTAAACGCATATTCTTAGATAATACCTCTAATAGCAGATACTGATATTCCTTTGGTTTTTTGGTTCTTTTGTAAATAATGCTGTCAACATAATATTCATGGTTTTGAGTAATTAATTTCTTTAACCACCAAACAAAAGGATTCCACCATTGCAAAAACAAAACAATATCTACTAGAATGATATCAATAGAATGTAACTGTTTACAGTGAGTCATTTCATGTTCCAGTATTAAATCACATTTATTATTCTGATTCAAATTTCCGGGAACATAAATAGTTCTGAGAAAAGAAAATGGATGAAAATCTTTATTTTTTAAAATTCTTAGAGAAATACCTTTGTAATGATCTTTATAACTATTGTTTCGCATCCTATTTAAGGCGATAATTCCGGTAAAAAAGCGAACAATAAACAATAGTGTTACTGCAAGGAATACTATTAAAAACACTTGATTCCAATCAAAAGTAATGTCAGGTTCAATATTTCGAACAGGCAATGTAGTTGTAAATTGGTCAATATTTAGTGCGATATTTTGTTTTACTTCCTTATTAAAAAACATATTCTTTACCCAATTAGGCATAGAGAGTATTGGTACTATCCATGGTACAATAAGATAAGCCAACAACCAGTATCTATTCCTTTGGAAAGAATGATCCTTTGATAAAAAAAGAACATACAAAATTACTCCTATAGCAATTATAAGTCCGGTTTTCAATTGAATTTCAAAAAACTCAGTCATTAATCTTTTTCATTTTTCTTTTCAATCAAGTCAAGCAACTCTTTAAGTTCTTCAACTTTCAAGTTTTCCTCTTTTATAAAGAAAGAAACCATATTTTTATAAGAAGACTCGAAATAATCAGATACTACATTTTTTACATATGTTTTCCGATATTCTTCTCTTGAAATAGATGGATAATATTCGTGCGTATTCCCATAGGAATTATGAGAAACAAATCCTTTTTCTTCTAAACCTCTTATAATAGTACTGAAAGTATTATAATGGGGTTTGGGATCTGGATGTAGTTTTAATAAATCACGAACAAAACCTTTTCCTTTATTCCAAAGAATTTTCATTATATCTTCTTCTCGTTTTGTAAGTCTTTTTAAGTTCATACTTACTTAATGAATAATTTGTACCATGAATAATGTTGACAAAACAAATATAATGAAATTTTTAATTTTACAACTAAAAATTTCGTTACTCTACTAAAAAAATAGTTGTGTAGTCGCAGGATGCTTTTATATAGGGTATTATGAGTGTGTGGGTATATTAAAAAATAGCCCGAACTGAATAATATCAATTCGGGCTTTTCCTTATTTATTATGTAGATGATGATGCAAAAAGAGAACAAGAGCTTGGCTCTTGTTCTTATCTAATTTGATTATTCTGCAACATCAAGAATTTTTGTATCAGCAGCAACAGTGTCACCTACGTTTACAAAAATATCATTTACAGTTCCAGCAAAGTCACTTGTAATACTGTTTTCCATTTTCATAGCTTCAAGAATTACGACAACCTGACCTTTTTCAATTTTATCACCAGCATTAACCTGGATATCTAAAATTTTACCTGGCATAGGAACGTTAACTGCTTTTGTAGGACCAGTGGCTTTTGCAGCTTTGGGAGCTTCTTTTGCAGGAGCTTCAGTGGCAACAGGAGCGTCAACAATATCCATAATTGGAGCGTCAGCAGGTAAAGTGTCACCTTCAGTCGCCATTAAAGTATTAACGTAACCAGCAAACTCTGCAGTAATGCTGTTTTCCATTTTCATAGCTTCTAAAGTAGCAACAGTTTGTCCTTTTTCTACTTTATCACCAGGTTTTACAAGATATTGTAAAATTCTTCCTGGCATAGGAATAGTAACTTTTTTTCCTGTAGCTTTTGGAGCTTCTTTTTTAGGAGCTGCTTCAGTAGCAACTTCTTTTTTAGGTTCTTTAGCCTGTTTTGCTTCCCATGCAGCTTTCTTAACACCAGTTAAGTAACCTTTTGCAACCATTGGGAATAACTCAAGAAGTAAAACTTCTTCTTCGTTTTCAGCTAATTTAACACCACCAAAATTTTCTAATACTGGATTTGGTTGCATTTTGTATTTAGATGTGTCGAATGGACGCTCATCACTGTGACCACAAATCTTTTCTCTGAATTCTGGTTTTACAGGAATTGGAGTTTTACCATACTCACCTTTTACTAAACTGATAAATTGATTTGAAACGTTAGTGTACATAGCACTTCCTTTTTTCAAATCCATTGCGCAGTTAACAGCTTGTGCACCTACAATCTGACTTGTTGGAGTTACCAATGGAGGTAAACCAGCATCCATACGTACTGTAGGAATTAATTTCATAGCATCTTCTAAGATGTCTTCTGATTTTAATGCTTTTAACTGAGCTACCATGTTTGTGTACATACCACCTGGGATCTCAGCTTCTTTAACCAAATTGTTTGGTTTTGGGAAGTTGAAGTAATCCTCAATAGCATGACAAGCATTTAATAGTGCATCTTCGTCACCAGACTTAACACAAGCAATCGCTTTATCAAATGCAGCATCAATATTTGCAGGAAGTTCATCAGTAAGAGGGTTGAATGGATTAGGGAATTGTTTTACTCCATCCACATCAGCTAACTCTTTTCTGATAGTAAGTAGTTCTGCATTAATTTTTGCAACAGCTTCCATGTTAATATCCATTTCAATTCCTAATTTCTTAGTGAATAAATAGATTAACTCAATAGCTGGAGCAGCAGGTCCACCTGCAAAGTTCCAAATGTTTGTGTCAACAACATCAACACCGGCCATAATAGCAGATAATACAGCTGCTAATCCATATCCTGGAGTACAGTGTGTATGGAAATCAACAGGAATTTTAACTGCTTTTTTAAAGTCGCTTACTAATTTAGATACACGAGTTGGAGGAATAAGTCCACTCATATCCTTAATAGTAATCATATCAGCTCCTAATTCTTCAAGAGCTTTTGCTTTATTAATAAAGTATTCGTCTGTAAATACTGGTTCTTGTCCTTGTTCTCTTTTACCAAATAAACCAGCTAATCCTTTTTTCTTTGGTGGTTCCGGATATGCAGGGTCAATAGTATAACATACTGCACAGTCAGCAATACCTCCATGCTGTTTTACGTATTTGATAGTAGACTTAACGTTGTTGATGTCATTTAAGGCATCAAAAATACGCATGATACCAAGTCCAGAATCAATGGCATTTTTACAGAATCCATCAATAATTTCATTAGTATAAGGTGTATAACCAAATAAGTTACGTCCTCTTGATAATGCAGTTAATTTACTTACATCACCAACAGCTTTTTTAATTGTTTGTAGACGTGTCCAAGGGTTCTCGTTTAGGTAACGCATTACAGAGTCAGGTACAGCTCCACCCCATACTTCCATTGCATAGAAGTTGGCATCCTTATAAAAAGGAAGAACTCTATCAATTTGCTCTTGTCGTAATCTGGTAGCGAATAACGACTGCTGACCATCTCTAAGCGTTAGGTCTCTAATCAATAATTTTTTTGACATGTTTTTGGTTTGCTACGGTTATTAATGAATTTTTATTATGTCACAAAAATAATCAAAGAGTGTATATAAAAATAGTGTTATAACAAAGTTTAAGCATATTTTATAACATGCTTTTTGATTTAAAGAAATATTTCTGTAATATTACCGTCCCAATGTATTTACTCACCCCAAAGAGCTAAAATATGTGATTATTATCACTGTTTTTAGGAAAAAATCAAATTCCGGTAGTCAAAAAAGTGTTGTATAGCATAAAATATACATCAGCTTAAATCATGTTAACATTTATTAAAGAAATTTTGCGTTAATTTTTTATCAGAAGATCTTGCTCAAGTTGAAATATGCATCCATATTGGAGCCTTTTTTAACATCAGAAATTTTGGGATATTAGATTTTTGCGTTATGTTAACTAAAGGGGCACTTGTTAAAATTTTATTCCGATAATAAGATAGCTTTTTGATATTGTAGGGGAGTTATTCCAACTTCGGATTTAAAAGAACTATAAAATGTGCTTTGCGATGCAAAACCAGATTCAAAACCCAACTGTTTCATTAAAATTTTGGAGTTTTTATTTCTTTCAATTTGTTTTTTGCAATATGATATGCGATACCTGTTTATTAATGTGTTAAAGTTACATCCAAATTCTTTATTAATAATCTGAGATACGTAGGTAATATTTGTATTGAGTTTGCTAGCTAATGTATCAAGAGTTAGGTCTTGCATTTTGAATACTTCTTCGTTTTCTAGCAATGATAGTAAATTGGATAACAATATATTTTCGATATTTTTGGTATTGTTAATGGTTTTTTCTTTTAAGAGCTGGTTAATTATATCTTGTTTATTTTGTGCTTCAAGGTGCTGCTTATAAATAGATTCAATAGCTTTTTTACGTACTTTTTTATTCAATACAAAAAGAATAAGTATTACAATAATTAAACTTACAATGAATAGGAGTGCAGCTATAACAATTCTGCTATTTTTCAGTTCTTCTTTTTGTAGAGCTATTTTCTTTTCCTTTTGTTGGGTTTCGTATTTTACCATTAAGTTTTTTAGCTTTTCAGCCGACTTTCTTAATTCGTGTTCCTTCTCATATTTTAAGTAGGCAGAAATATAATTTATGGCTTCAGAATACTTCTTTTCCTTTTTATATAATGTATATATATGTTTATTGGTTATCGATTTTAAATAAACAGACTCAGTAGAATCGCATAGTTGTAACGACATATTATAGCACTGGTGAGCCATATTATTATCATTTAATGCCATATAGGTTTTTCCCAAACTATTTAAGGTTTTAATACGAGACGCGTAACTGGCTTTAATTTTTAATTTATATTGATATACCTCGTCCAATATTTGAATTGCTTTTTTATACGCACCTTTTTCTATGTAAAAGTTACCCAAATTAGTTAGCGATGTTGCTATTCCTGTTTTCACTTTCGACTCTCTTGCACATTGAAGTGATTTATTAAAATACTTTTCTCCATTGAGCCAATCTTTTAGTTCTGTATAAATAATGCCCAGACCTTCATAGCTTTCGCGCAACATGCGTAAATTATTTGATTGCTTTACAAGTTCTAGTTTTTGTTTTTGCCACTTTAACGCTTCATCAAATCGATTGTCTTTTCTGTACAGGGAAACAATACGTTGATAGTTCTGTAGTTTTCTGAAAATATTATTTGTAGAGTCGCAAAGTGCCAAGGATTTTATATAGTGTTCGTAGGCCTTGGAATTATAACTTCTCTTTTCATTATTATAACCTAATAAATACTGATAATAATCTCTGTAAATATTTATATGATGTGCATTTAAAATACTATCTGCGTTTTGAAGATATACAAGAGCTTCCGAATATTGGTTTTCTGTCATATAATATAAAGCATATACGCTTTTGCATTGTGCTATTTGAACCAGATTTTGCTTTTTTTGAGCGTAGGAGTTGCAAAACATGTAAAAACGCTCCATTTTATTTTTAGCAGGAATTCTCGCAGCACTTTCTGCAGCTAACAATGCAATATTAAATTTGAGGTCAGAATTTTTTCTTAATAATTCAAAACCTTTTTGCAGGGTAATCAGTGCTGAATCTTTTTTATTAATAGATCTGTAATACAGCGCATCTATATAATATAGTTTAGCCTTTGATTCTTTATTTATAGTATTATTAAAATCTTCATTTTCCTTTTTCTTATAAATGTCAGAAGCATGCAACAAATCATGTGGGTTGCTAAGAACTTCCTGGTATAAAGAATCAATAATCTGTTCTGTTTCTTTTAATTCCTTTGTGCAGCCAAAGCAAATTAATGTTAATAGTAAAGTTAGAGTTGAAAATGACCTCTTCATTTTATATCCAATTCTGATTATTTATTTAGTTGGGGGCTTACTTTTTTTGTGCATTCAAATATACATAATATTATAGGTGTTCAATTCTATTTACGTCTAAAAAGTTTAAAAGTTCAATATCTTTAAAAAGAATTTCGAAATGATTAAAGAAGTTCCGAAATCTTTAAAATGCCCTATTTGTATAGGTTTTTGCAATCTATAGAATATACATTTGTCGAGGTTGAATTAAGTGAAGTACTCAAATGCAAATGGGTTAGTATTTGTTGAATCTTGATTTTTTTCGACTTGTTTTAAGTGACTATATTAAATATGTTCAATTTAAATTATGTATTTGAAGTATGAAGAGATGTAAATTTTTTGCTGTGCTAATCATGATGAGCAGTATGGTTTTTTCTCAATCAAAAGATGTAGAATGTGTAAAATTCAGGGAGGGCTTTGATAAATTTCCAGTACCTGGAAAAGGAACAATTACTCTATTAGATGGGACTAAAATTAAGGGTGAATTTAAGCAGGGAATGCTAATTAAGTTTGACAAGTGGCAATGGTACGATACGGAGGGCAAAGTGCATGAAATTAAGAAAAAAGATGTAGAACGGGTTAATTTTTATCCTGATGAAAAATTTGTAGATAAAAACATTGAGATTAATGTGAGTCTTTCTGTGGGAAATAAAAAAATGGGAGAGGTAGAACAGAAAAATTTACCATTTAATATTACACAATTCAAAGATTTTGATCAGGAAAAATACTACAAACCAGTAGTTCTAGAAAGGGTTGTGAAGAGTGTTAATAATAAAGGTAAGGAAAACGCTGATTTAATGTTGTTGGTAAATAATGGATTTGATAGTAAATATAAAGTTTATGTACCATTAGGTGCACACCAAATTTCATACGGACGTGATTTGAACATACCAGGGATGATTATGGGAATTGGTCAGGAAATGGGGGATTATTACAAAGCCATCAGAGTTAAAAAAGTAGGAGAAACTCAGAGCTGTGTTATAAAATACCCAGGAGGTATTCCATTTTTATTCGGAAAATTCAGAGATAAGGAATTTGTGGACCTGTTTGGGTCTAACCAGGAATTTATGCAATGCTACCCTAAATCGTTTAAGCGAAAGTTTAAATATACTCCTGAATTTTTCTGGGTTTACAATCAAAAGTAATTCAATACAAAAATAGTAAACAATAACAGTATAAAATGTACTACAAGCCTTTTGTTTTAAGTATGTGGTAGTGTATTTTATGCATTTTTAAAAAGCAAATATTAGATATGAAACAATTAACAATTTTATTTATTGCCTTTTTTGCATTATTAGTAAGCTCCTGTTCAAAGGACGATGACACTAAAAGCAGTAAAACAAAGAGTTATGTGATTAGCGATTTTGTAGGAATGTGGAAAACTCTGCAATATTCTACAGATGTATACGTAAGTTTTGAAAATGATGGAACTGGTGAAATGGTGGATCCTAATGGAGATAGCTATGATATTAGCTGGGAAGTAAGTACTTTTGAGTTGGAAGGTGTTGATTCTAATGGAAATATTTCCACTGCAGAGTATAATGGAGTTATTGCAACAGATACTGATGGCTTTGAATATTATTATGTAGTCTCTTCTGATGGTGAAAATGTAAATCAAATTACAGATGTATACAATAGCATTATCTATTCTAAAGAATCTGTTTCAGATGAAGAAGAAGAACAAGAGGGCAGTAGTGTGGAAACACCTGCAGCTCCAAAAGATTTTACCGTTTTAAGTGTAGGTAAAGAAAGTATTAGCTTAAACTTTAACTATACTGGAACATGCTCTGGAGTTGAAGTTTACTCAGCTGAAAAAACTGCTGACGCAGAACCTATTGTAATTTTAACTGAAGTTGTTGAAGGTGAAAATACAATTGAAATAGAATCATTAACACCTGATACTGAATATAGTTTCTTTATCTATGCTTATAATAGTGGTGAATCAGAAGTTATATATTCCGAAGAAGCAGTATCGGTAACAGTTACTACCAATTCGGCTATTATTAACCTACCTATTGAGCGGTTTGGATTTCATGATCAATATGATGGTGCTTTAACAGTAGGAGTACTTGTTAATGCTTCAGATTTGGTAGAAGATCATAGCATGTGGACTCAAAAAGGTGATGTGGTTTTTGAATTGTATATATCTGAGTCGAAAGATGATGGTTATATGTTTGCCGAGTCTATCTCCTATTTATTGCCAGAGTGGAATTATAGTCAAGTTGTTGATTTATATGCTTATGCCAATGATTGGAGCTATAATGCTGGTCAGGTTTACTATTTAAAAGTTCAGGCAAAGGATAAAGAAGGAAATATTATTGGCGAATCTTTTGTTCAGGAAGTAGAATACCCACAATCAAACGATATTATACCTGCAAAACCAACAGGTGTAGCACTTACAAAAAACGGAACTTGTGTTGATATTACCTGGAATACATCGAATGATGCTGTTTCATACAAAGTGTATGTATCTACAACTTCAAATATGAGGTATAAAACCAAAGTAGGCGATACAACAGATACTAATTTTAGCGACTGCGACCGAGGCACTAATGTAAAAATGTATTATCAAGTTGTAGCGGTTTCCTCAACCGGAAATAAAAAGTATAGCGATCCTGTTTCAATATGGTTGTAAGCCACTACTTTTTATATACGATGTAAATGTGATTGTAAAGCTGTCTTTTTAAGGCAGCTTTTTTTATGGTAAAGCATCAATTTCTCTTCTAAATTGCCATAGTCTCCTTAAAATTCTTCAAAATAACTAACATTCCGTTCTAACTATTAACCCGAGTTCGATTAAAATTAAAGAGCTCAGAATTTATTAAAAAGCTGATATACAAGGCAAATTATTTTTGCATAGCGATCTATGGTAGAAGAATTTAACGAAGTAGATTAGTATTTTAATAGAAAGCCACATATAAACAACGATTTTCTGCTTCATATTTGTTTGACATAGCCCGCTATGACTTCACAAATATTCATTGAAACTCATTATTTATAAGCGGTCTGAGCCAATAATTTTATATCGAACTCGTGTTGTTAATATGCGCGCTAATTCCAAAATTTAATGTTCGGCTCAGGTTATTAAGTCAAGTGTAAAAAAAACTATACGCTTACAAACAATATCTAAATAAACAAACCGTTTGCTCTACTAATTAAAATGATTAACCTTAAACTAACCATAAATGACATTTGAAGAGTCAGAAGAAAGATTCAACCGCATATATGAAAAATCAGATAGGTTTGAAAAAATATTTAATATGTTTTCAAAAGACTATCTTAAAAGCCTTAAAGAAGTCATTCAACAACACCGTCCTTTAATAAAGCAAAACATCGATAATTATAATAAGCAAATATCCCATCTCATAAAAGAATCTATGAGATGGGCATTGGAAACTCTATTTTTTTGTATGACAAATGATGTAGGGGATAATAATGTAACTGTACCCAAAAGAACAGATAAAAATAAAGAACAAAAAAAATTAAGCCTTCAATTAAAAAATATACCTGTTGATGATAAGGAATTATATTCACAGATATTTTGGGATGGGTATGATGAAATAGAAAAAAGAGAAAATTACAATTTTGCTGTATTTAATAAGATAAAAGAATTATTGGTGAAGCATTATTATAACGAAATTATAGAGTTGAACGGAAATTCTTTTCGACGATTGAGTGGAGATTTATACTATTTAGCAGCAGAGAATTTAATAGAGGATATTTATTTGCTAGAAAGAAAAATTAAACCTCGTAGACCAATATTTTAATCGAACTGAGGCTAGTACAAAATAAAAACTCCCACCATAAGCGGGAGTATAGGAATTTTTTCCTTCGGCACTAAGGCCTTATTGTGATAAGATTCTAATAAGAATTTTTAAATTCTGACATCAAATATAAATGCTTGTTTTTTAGAATCAAAATGTATTGAGATAAAACTTAACATCAAAATAAATTATTGCGTTAGTAATAAATCATTACCTTTAACTTTCTTCAAAGTAGAGGTGGTATCAGTTTTCTAGCGATACCATTTTTGTTAAAATTTTAAGTTATGAGCAAAATATTGGGACTTGACCTAGGAACCAACAGTATAGGTTGGGCTGTTGTAGAAACAGAAAATAATAAAACCTTCTCATTAAAAAATAAAGGAGTAAGAATTTTTCAGGAAGGTGTAAAAATTGAAAAAGGAGTAGAAGGATCAAAAGCAGCTGAAAGAACAGGCTACAGAAGTGCCAGAAGATTAAAGTTTAGAAGAAAACTACGTAAAATTGAAGTATTAAAAGCCTTAATTAAATATGATCTCTGTCCACCCATTAGTGGTGATGAACTAAATATTTGGCGTTATAAAAAAATATATCCCACAAATAAAGAATTCCGCAATTGGTGGTTAACAGATAATAATGATAATAGAGCGGATAGAAAAAAGCAAACAAAAAATCCATATTACTACAGATCAAAAGTAGCTACAGATCAATTGGATTTAACAAAGCAAGAGGATAGATATATTTTAGGAAGAGCCTTTTATCATATGGCCCAGCGTAGAGGTTTTTTGAGTAATCGATTAGAAAACACAAAGGAGAGTGATGGAGCTGTAACGCAAAATATAAAGCAAATAAATCAACAAAAAGGAGATCTAACTCTTGGGCAGTATTTTTATCAGTGCTATTGCAAGGGTGAAAAAATAAGGAACCAATATACCGACAGGTTAGAGCATTACGAACAGGAGTTTAATCATATATGTAAATTGCAAGGTGTTTCGGATGAACAAAAAAATACTTTGCATAAAGCTATTTTTTATCAGCGACCCTTAAAATCACAAAAAGGACTTATTGGTAAATGCCCCTTTGAACCAAAAAAATCAAGAGTAGCTATTTCACATCCAGCTTTTGAAGAATACAGAATGTTGTGTTTTGTAAATAGTATTAAAATAAAATTACCCGAAGATGATAAGTTGCGATTTTTAACGGAAAAAGAAAGAGAAAAAATAATTCCTGTTTTTTATAGAAAAAGTAAACCACATTTTGATTTTGAAGATATCGCAAAACAATTAGCCCCAGCCAAACAATATAAGTTTTACAAGGCAAAAGATAAAAATCCGGAAGATTACTTGTTTAATTTTAATATGAAAACAACCGTGAGTGGTTGTCCTGTATCTGCCAGGTTAAAGAGTATTTTTGGTGATGAGTGGAAAGAATTGCAAATTAAACACGAAAGAAAAGATCACTCAAAGTCCATTATAGATATTTATGATGTTTGGCATGTATTAATGACTTATGACTCTGAAGATAAACTATTTGAATTTGCAAAATGTAAGCTGGGTCTGGGTGAAGATAAAACAAAAGAATTTGTACAGTTTAATTTGCCACAAGGGTATGGCTCCTTAAGTTTAAAGGCCATCAACAAAATATTACCTTTTCTGCAAATGGGGTTGATCTATTCACATGCTGTGTTTTTAGCTAATATGGCTAATGTAATACCTCCAATATTATGGAATGATCCGGAAAACAAACAATTAATTATTAATGAAATCAAAGAGTTGATTCAATCTCAAAATGAAGAAAAGCAAATAACGGATATTGTCAACGGATTGATAAAAATAAATAAAGATTCAAATGCTGTTTGGAGTAATGAAGCTGAAAAAGCATTTAAAAATGATTTATTACAAAATATTAAGGCATATTATGGCTCAACGAAATTCGATAGCTTTTCAATTGCACAAAAAAGTAGCATAGAAACTAATGCATTTGAATTATTAAAAACACAAATGCAAAAAAAGAATGGAGTAGGTGAATTTGCAAAAGTTAAAAGAATAGATGAACGTATAAAGGATTTTTTAATTGATAATTTTAATGATGACATAAAGCCCGAAAACTTATATCATCCATCGGCTATTGAAACATTTAAACCAGCTCAAAAAAATAATGAAGATAAATATTTATTAGGAAGCCCTATAACCAGTTCGGTTCGAAACCCTATGGCTATGCGAGCTTTGCATCAATTACGTAAGCTTATTAATCAATTAATTAATGATGATGTAATTGATGAAGATACCATTATTAATATTGAAATGGCTCGCGACCTAATGAATGCCAATGAACGTAAGGCATTACAAAACTGGCAACGAAGAAGGGAAGATGAACGAAAAAAGTATGCTGCAGAAATAGTTAAGCATTATAAAGCCAGTGGTATCAACGCCGAACCAAGCAACAATGATATATTAAAATATCAGTTGTGGGAAGAGCAAAACCATATTTGTCTATATACAGGTAAAAATATTGCCTTGCATCAATTTTTAGGTAGTAATCCTGAATTTGATATAGAACATACCATTCCTCAAAGCCTTTCATTTGATAATTCGCAGGTTAATATTACGCTATGTGATAGTAAGTATAACCGAACGGTAAAGCGAAATAAAATTCCATACGAATTAAATAACCCGGATATATTATTACGTATTCATCATTGGAAAAAAGAATATGAAAATATTGATAAGGATATTCAAAAATGTATAAAAAATGCAAGAGGGGCTAGCACTAAAGAAGATAAAGACAGGCATATTATACGTAGGCACCAATTAACTACTCAAAGAAATTATATACGCGAAAAATATCAGAGTTTTACCCGTAAAGATGTTCCTTCCGGTTTTAAAAATAGTCAGTTGGTTGATATTGGTTTAATTACTAAATATGCCCGTTTATATTTAAAAACTGTTTTTGATAGGGTTAATACCGTAAAAGGAACCACTGTTGCTGATTTTAGAAAATTATGGGGATTACAAAATGCTTATGAAACTAAGGCCAGAGTAAATCATATTCATCATTGTATTGATGCCATAACTATTGCTTGTATGACTAAACCTCAATATGATAAACTGGCTAAATTTTATCATGATTGGGAGTGTTTAAAAGAAGAAGGAGTGGATAAGAAACCTGTTTTTGAAAAACCTTGGCCAACTTTTACTGAGGATGTAAAAGGCATTGAAAATGAAATTTTAATATCGCATTATACACCGGATAGTTTTGCCAAACAGTCTAAAAAGTTATTACGTAAGCGCGGAATTATTCAGAAAGATAAAAACGGTAATCCTATTGTATTAAAGGGAGACACGGTTAGAGGAAGTTTACATAAAGAAACTTTTTATGGAGCTATAGAACGAACACAAGCCAATAAAAAAGGTGAATTAGAAAAAGTAATTAAATATGTAGTGCGTAAGAAGGTGAGCGATTTATCTGATACTGATGTAAAAAATATTGTTGATGATAGAATTCGGGAGATAGTAGGAAATGCTCGTAATGAAGAAAAGAAAATACAAAAAGAAATAGAGCGCTTAAAAAAAGATTTACAAAAAGCGGAGGAGCATGAAGAACCTGCTATTAATGATAAAATTTGTGTATTACAAACTGAAATTGAGCAACTATATTCATTACCCAATAAAAAAGGAGTACCTATACCAATTAAAAAGGTGAGGCTGTTACAGCCCTCGGTTACTAACCCTTTATGTATTAAAAAACAGCGCGATGTAAGTACTAAAAAGCCAAAAGAGTATAAGCAAAACTATTATGCCGCCAATGATGGTAATTACTTAATGGCTATTTATGAAGGAAAAGATGCTAAAGGAAAAATTAAACGCGATTTTGAAATAGTAAACAATATAACGGCAGGTGAGTTTTTTAAACAATCTGTGCAAGGTGATCTTAAACCTCAGGGTATTTCAACGAATGGAGGATTAATACCAAAGCAAAAAGAAAATGGGAAGTTGGTGTTGCCTTATAAGTCGAGTATTAAAATAGGTACTATGATTATACTATGGGAAAAATCTCCAACGGAAGTTTTTGATCTGGAGTTAAATGAAATTAAAAGAAGATTATATAAGGTGGTTGGCCTAAGTGCACAAAAGCTTAAAATTTCAGGCAAAAGTTATAATTATGCAACAATTGTCTTAAGACATCATCAAGAAGCTAGTTCATCATCTGATTTGAAGACATATGATGGGGCTTTTAAAAGAGATGAAACTTATATGGGGCAACGTAAATTGAATCATAATCAGTTTAATGCATTAGTAGAAAATATTGATTTCGATATGAACACAAAAGGAACTATCAAATGGATTAAACATTAATATTTGCAAAACCTCATTTTAAATTCAGTTTTAGATTTAAAATGAGGTTTTTTTCTTTTAATTAACGCGTAATTTGCATAGTACATTAATATTTTGTAAAATTGATCTTCAGTTTTATAAAATAAAAAATCAAATAAACCTAAACATGAGAAGTACTCCATCTTTTTATAGTCCTTTTCGGATTATTCATCTCCATTTAAATAAAAACATTTACATTATTCAATATTTCAGTAGTAATTTGTTTGTTACCTAAAATATAAAGCGTTTACAACGGGTAGAAACTCAAGTTTTATTACCACAATTAAATTTCCGTGTAATATTTTGTTTTTTATCATAAGCAATGCGGGGTATCCAACTTCGTTTTAAATAAAAAATGGTAACATGCGGTTTTACCATGGTAACATTCAAATGCGGACGGTAACATACGGTTCTACCATGGAAACATTCAAATGCGGACGGTAACATGCGGTTTTACTATGGTAACATTCAATTGCGGATGGTAACATGCGGTTTTACCATGGTAACATTCAAATGCGGACGGTAACATGCGGTTTTACCATAGTAACATTCAATTGCGGATGGTAACAAGCAGTTTTACCCTGGTAACATGTAAATTCCTATGCTATAATACTAACTTGTTTTAGTGTTTACTTAATTGGGAAAGGAAAAATCTGAATTCAAACTTTTAAAATCATATAAAAGCAAAGTCTTTTATTAATTCTAATCTTAAACAATTAAAAATGGATAAAAAACAATTATCTACAGACGAACTGCTATATCAGTGCAGTATGCGAATTAACAACAGTATAAACGATGAGCTTATTTTATCGGCAGTATCGCAATACGGTTATGATTCCGAAAAATTACAACAGGGCAAAACCTTACTTAACGAGGCACAAACGGCTTCAGATTCATTTACAAAAGAATATAACGATGTGGATATTGCTTTTAACGAAAGAAACCATGCTCGTGAGCAAGTTGATGGGTTATATAAAAAGCATTTAGCCATTGCTAAAATTGTATTTAAAAATGATCATGCAGCACAAGTTAGTTTAGATTTAAACGGACGTAGAGCCTCACGAATAAGTAAATGGTTGGCACAAACTACCAGTTTTTATACTAACCTTCTTGCTAATGAGCAATGGGTTAATCAAATGATTACTTTTGGTATTACAACCGAGTCGTTACAAGAAGGAAGTACAGGTGTTGCTGGTATTAAAATGCAAAACGAACATATTCTTCGCGAAAAAGGAGATGCCCAGCAGGCCACGCTGTTGCGTGATAATAAAATTGAAGATTTATACGAGTGGATACAGGACTACGAAACTATCGCAACAATTGCCTTAGGTGATCAACCTCAATTACTCGAAAAACTGGGTATGATTATTAAAAATTAATGAGTATCATTGTTTATCCGGGATTTTCATAAGATTCCTGGAATTCCATAGTTGATCCCTTAACAAGTTAAATTGTTAAGGGATTTTTTTATGCTTTATATTAAGCTAGTTATCAATGAATATTATTCTTTTGTCTATGTAAATATTGTGTTCGTAAATTCAAAATAACCTATTAATAACGGTACAAGTAAGAGTAATTAACTCTTAAAAATTACCGAAATGTTAAAACGAACCTTGTTTTTTACAAATTCAGCTTATTTAAAAGTGCATCAGAGCCAACTTGTAATTACTCAAAAAGAAAAACAAATAGAAACTACAATACCTATTGAAGATATTGGATTAGTCATATTAGAGCACCCTCAAATAACCATTTCATTGCCAGCACTGCAACAACTTAACGATAATAACGTGGCAGTGGTATGTTGCAATCAAAAGCATATGCCGGCATCTATGTTATTAAATTTAGATGGACATCATTTACAGAGTGAACTATTCAGGCAACAAATAAATAGTACACAGCCTTTAAAAAAACAACTTTGGCAACAAACTATACAGCAAAAAATAAAAAATCAGTCGTCTGTTTTAATTAAAAAAAATAAACCAACAGGGGCACTGAGTTCTTTGGCCAACTCTGTAAAAACCAACGACAATACCAATAGAGAAGGAACTGCAGCCCGCGAATACTGGAGTTTATTATTTGGTAAAGGATTTATTAGGGATAGAGAAGGAGGTACACCCAATAGTTTACTTAATTATGGATATATTGTTTTAAGAGCTGCTGTGGCCCGAGCTTTAGTAGGTTCAGGTTTGTTACCAACGTTGGGTATTCATCATAAAAGCAGATATAATGCCTATTGTTTGGCCGATGATATTATGGAGCCATACAGAGCCTATGTTGATGATGTTGTGTATGATATATGGGAATCGGGATCTGATGATATTATTTTAGACAAAGAAATAAAAGCTTATTTATTAAATGTGTTATCATGCGATGTAAAAATTGGTAGGCTTAAACGACCTTTGATGGTTGCATTATCAATTACAACCGCATCTTTGGCTCGTTGTTTTAGTGGCGAAAGTAAAGTGATAACATATCCTCAATTTTAATTTATGGAACATATCAGATTAAATGCTTATAAAATTATGTGGTTATTTGTTTTTTTTGATTTGCCGGTAGTAACTAAAAAAGAGCGTAAGTTAGCTACTTTGTTTCGCAAAAATTTATTAAAAGATGGTTTTACCATGATGCAATGGAGCGTTTATACCAGGCATTGTGCCAGTAACGAAAGTGCCAATGTACACGAAAGGCGAATAAAAAGCTTAATACCATCAAAGGGACAGGTTACTATTTTGCGTATTACCGACAAGCAATATGGTAATATTGTAAACATGTGGGGAGCCCAAAAGCAAAAAATGCAAGAATCGCCACAACAATTACAATTGTTTTAATTAATAGGAGGTAATTGTTTTAGTTTATTGTTTATTTTTGTGTGTTTGTTCTTTGAAATACTGCGAAAAAAACATGCTTTTTTAGTTTTATTCATGCTTCTGCGTTTACTTTTTTTATTATAAATGGGTTAAAATACCCTATAAACAAAGGGCTATAGCCCGCGCAGTTGTGGTTTGATTCTAATAAGCAATAAGATATACCACAAATCAAAAATATACAATCTCAATCACAGTTGTGGTTTGATTCTAATAAGCAATAAGATATACCAAAAATGAAAAACTTATTAACCGTAAATGAGTTGTGGTTTGATTCTAATAAGCAATAAGATATACCCCACTAATTGAAATAGAACAATTAACAAAAGTTGTGGTTTGATTCTAATAAGCAATAAGATATACCATTACATAATGATGATTGTATAAATAATAGGTTGTGGTTTGATTCTAATAAGCAATAAGATATACCTTTCGGCCCACAAGTAAGGTAAAGGAATGAGTTGTGGTTTGATTCTAATAAGCAATAAGATATACCTCAATACGTTTACAATGTTCTTAATGGTAAGTTGTGGTTTGATTCTAATAAGCAATAAGATATACCATAAGGAGTGGAATATCCGTGATAACCGGGTTGTGGTTTGATTCTAATAAGCAATAAGATATACCCAGGAATTGACGAAAGAAGTTCAATCCATAGTTGTGGTTTGATTCTAATAAGCAATAAGATATACCATATAGCCTTTTGACCTTAATCCTTATCCAGTTGTGGTTTGATTCTAATAAGCAATAAGATATACCATAATCAATGGCTTTTAAAACCTCATGTCGGTTGTGGTTTGATTCTAATAAGCAATAAGATATACCAGTTTCATCATTTCCAAGGCTACCTCCATCGTTGTGGTTTGATTCTAATAAGCAATAAGATATACCTCTCCTGTTGCGTTTATCATCTTTCATCCGGTTGTGGTTTGATTCTAATAAGCAATAAGATATACCATGACAGACGAACAACGTCAGCAGCTTGAGGTTGTGGTTTGATTCTAATAAGCAATAAGATATACCCATCAACAAATAAATCACCATCGGTTTGGTGTTGTGGTTTGATTCTAATAAGCAATAAGATATACCATTTAAAAATTAAATGTTTTATGGTTGTGTGTTGTGGTTTGATTCTAATAAGCAATAAGATATACCCCTCACCACCTTTTTGGGCATTAGGCATTGCGTTGTGGTTTGATTCTAATAAGCAATAAGATATACCAGACAGGAATGGTATGTAAGATGCTATTTTGTTGTGGTTTGATTCTAATAAGCAATAAGATATACCCTTACGTTCAAACTTATTATATAAACAGGAGTTGTGGTTTGATTCTAATAAGCAATAAGATATACCTGCAGATAGTTTGTTTTGCTCGTACGGATCGTTGTGGTTTGATTCTAATAAGCAATAAGATATACCAAAAAGATTATTTCACCTCTGCAATGCCTAGTTGTGGTTTGATTCTAATAAGCAATAAGATATACCTTACCTAAGGTCTATTTGTGTCAGGTGTCAGTTGTGGTTTGATTCTAATAAGCAATAAGATATACCTTATATCTCAACTGAAAAATATGATCAACAGTTGTGGTTTGATTCTAATAAGCAATAAGATATACCTCCACTATAAGGAATAATTTGAGTAGGATGTGGTATGATGCTATGTATTATTACCATTTCATAATCAGAGGAGTTCAAATTAGAATTCCAAAATGGTAGTTTTTTAGCGTCTTATATAAATAAAGGAAACAATAACTAAACATGAAAAATATAATTTACATCGTAGCAATTCTTTTACTTTTGGCAGTAAAAGCTCAAGGTCAGGTCTATATTAATATAGGAACCAACCTTACAAATATTGAAACATCGCATATTGGAAGAGATCATAATATTTATGGAACAGGGTATAGTTTAGGATTAAACTACAAATATGATATAAGTAATACATTTTCGATAAAAACAGGAGGCGTTTTTGTGAGTCGTAAAGATATTAGGTTGGATGCCAGGCAATACGAGGATTATTTTTTTAAAGAAGATGATTGGTTGAAAATAACTCAAAATATTGTTTGTGTACCAATTGATCTGCGAACCCGGTTTTTTAATAAGTTCAATTTTATTTCAGGTATAGATTTAAACTATTTTTTAAAGAACTCAAATACAAAATTTAAAAATGCGTTTGATCCGAACTTTAAAGTGGGTTTATCATACGATAAAGATAAATGGCTTATTGATATAGGATACACTCAAAGTATTAAGCCTTACGCCTCCGAAAGTATTTTCGACTTTAAAAACAAAGCTTTTTTCTTAGCTTTTAACTATAGAATTTTTTAGCTTTCAATATTATTCTCACACCTTAATAATAAAAAACGGGGTCACTCAGTGCTTCTTATATAATTGTTAACCTTTGGGCAGACTTTTATATAGGAAATAGAGTGACTTTTTTGTATTATTTACAGTAGTTAAAATCGAAGTTTTAAGTTGTTCCTAAAGTGTTTTTTTATTAGCATTGCGCCCTCAAATATTACAAATCAAACTTAATTAAAACTTATGAATCAAATTACACGATTGTTTTTACCAGTGTATAAAACTGCTTTTGTTATTTTGGTGGCATTTTTAGCTCAAAATATACAAGCCCAAAATAAGGTTAACGCAGAGTTAGCTTATCGCAGAATATTTGTATCGAGTATACAGTCAAGTAATCATTCCGATTGGCCACAAAACGATACCTATGCCAATAGTATCCGGTTTTTATTGGGGTATCATATTAACAATTATTTAAATGTAAATGCAGGTATGGGGCTCGATGGTTATTATGGAAGCTATAGTGCCAATACAATACCGATTGTTGTTAATGTAAAATATACCATAGGTGGTTTGTCCAAAGGATTGTTTTTAATGGCAGAAGGTGGTCCCCAGATTACTTTTTCAGAAGGGCAGGCGCCTGGTTATATGATGTTGGGAGCCATTGGGTATAAATTAAAATTAAGCAGGTTGTTACGATTAAATTTTATGGCTGGTTATAATTTCCAAAAATCTACAGAAGGAAATTATTGGTTTGATGATGATGCGCAACGTTCAGGAATGTTTATCGGAACAAGTATATCGTTATAATTATGCATAACCCTGTTTATCTCTTTACCGACGGTAGTGTTAATCCCAAATCAAAAGTAGGATATGGGGCTATTCTATATACTATTGATATAAATCAACCATTGGTAGAACTAAAGTCTATGGTTAAGCTGAATCAGTTTACCGATACCTCATCCACAAAATTGGAGTTGGAGAATTTACTTTGGGGATTGCACCTTGTTACGGAAAAAGGTTTTACTAAAATAGTTGTATATACCGATTCGCAAAATATATTGAGCCTGTTGAACAGAAGAGAAAGGTTAGAAGAAAATCAATATCATACCAGAGGGAACAAACCAGTTAAAAATTCAGGATTATATAAAAGCTTTTTTACTTTGTACGATACGAATCATATTGAGATTATAAAAATAAAAGGGCATCAACCAGGAAGGAGTAAATCTACATTAGAGCAGATTTTTACTTTGGTTGATAGAGCAAGCAGAAAGGCTTTAAGGAATGAGGTTAATAACAGTAATTAAAAATATTAGGGGAATGAGTTGGGTAATAAATAATGTACCTATCCGAAAAGTAAAGCTTCGGGCCTTTATAATATTCACATCTGTAATAACTATAAGCTGTACTGTTCCGAAAACAAAAAAAACAGATGAAAATGTTCAGATTTTTGTACAGGATGAAACCATAGGTGATACCTCTTTTATAGAAGGAGAATGGAAATTAGATTCAGTTGTATTTACAGATGATAATGTAAGAGGTAAAAAACAAATACCCTTTAGTACTACGATATGGAGTTTTTCGGGCAATAATAAATATGCAGTAAAAATATATAAAAGTGAAGCAACAGTAACAGTTGAAGGCGCAACTGAGATACCAGACAAAAAGTTAAACGTTACTATTCCGGATCAGGAGATGAAAGGAAAGTATAGAATAGCTCAGGATAAACTAACTACCACTATTTTAGGCGGGAATACAACATATCAAATTATTGATCATTCAGAAACTTACCTACATTTAAAATCTCAAAGAGTTCAGGTTCCACCTATTTCAGAAGAGGATAAAGGTAAAATAGCTGAACATTATTTTACTGATGTTTCCCATGTTATTTAAGCTGCATTTGAAAGCTGCATTTCTATTAGCCTGAAGATTTTATTGTCCTCAGGCTTATTTTTTATCAGATTGGTAATTAGTTCATTAAAATCACTATCGATAATCTCAGCAATCATATGTAATAATTCCAGAATAAATCCCCATATTCTCATGGATATAGTAAGTTCTGTAGTATTATCGCATACCTTTTCAAATAAACCGCCCATTGTTTCATATGCATCGAACCTCTTTGCCAAACTAAATACATTGTATTCAATCATAGCTAGTGATACATCAGCTATTTGCGCATCAAAGTCTTGGGATTGTGATTTGCCCAAGGAAAAGTATTGTTTTGATTCTTTAAAGAAAACTTCTATGCTCCACCTGATACTATATATTTCATAAGCACTCAGTATGCCCAGCTTAGTATTGGTAGTCGCCAACAGGTGCCACTTGCCATGCTTACTTGTTTTGCAGAAAAATAGCTTTAGTGGTATTGATTTGTACTCAACAATAACCTCGGCACAAAATAGGTTTAATGCTTTTTCTTTCTTTACCTTTTTTCTGCGCTTTACTAATTGGGTAAGCTCTTTAGCTGTATACAATTCGCCATTGAAGCTATATTTTGCTTTTGCCATTTTTACCATACCAACTATATGTATTCCTTTATTTAATGACAAAACGGCTTTCAATATGGATTCACAGAAAAACCAACTATCCATAAGTACATAGTGTACATCAAACTTTTGTTTGACAGCTCTTTTAATCATAGATATAGCTGTAGATATTTTATCATCAATCAATTCTTGTTCGCGCAAATAACCGCATGAATCTTTTTCTCTTTTTTTTGAATATTGAGCTTTTCTTTGTTTAACCATCAGTCCAAATGGAGTTTTCTCGTTTTTGCCTTTTTCTTTGTGTAGGCTAAAATCTAATGAGAAGAAACTTTTGCCGTCCCAATAGCCAAGAAATAATGCTTTATATCCCCAGAACCTACAATTTTTCACATGTGACCATATCTTACCAATATGCTCTGTTTTATAGGTTGATTTTTCAAAATCAGTATCGTCTATTATTAAACATTTGTTAAACTCCTTATTTGTTGCGCTTGTGCTTGTGGTCCGCTTTAGCAATTTGATATTACATTTGGTTAAGAGGCTTCTCCAATTGATATTGCTATCATTTTTTAGCCTATAAAAAGTATTCTTACTAGCTTCTATGCTGCGTGATAAAGGATGTTTGGTGTACCGGTATACGTTCGAGAGTGAGTATAGTGGAAACAACAACAAAGCCAGCAATAAATCACCTTTTTGGAAAGTGCATTGAGGCATATTATCAACTCCCAGATTCAACCTATTCAGATGCAATGACTGATATAATTCCATTATTCTATTAATTCCTTTTTCACTTGAGGTGAAAAAGCTGTTTGTCTCCGAAAAAACTTTTGTACTTTTACTCATGAAGCATGGTTTTTTATTGATATCGCACCGCTAAAATACTGAATATTAGTGAATTAATAAAATTAATCATGCTTCTTTTTGTTTGATTTACAATGTTTTAACACACTTGGGAAACATCAGTTATTTTACAATAAATCATCAAAATAAATAAGTTGTAGTCAATGTTAAATACATTACATAATTATGAAAATAAAAGTATTAACGATAGTATTAAATTTAGCTCTATTAGTATTTGTAAGTTGTAATCACGATAACAGCACAGATAATTGGGAGAATTTTTTCCAGGAAAATAATGTTAATGGAACTTTTGTCTTAAAAAATCTAGGGACTAATGAAATATTAATTTATAACAAAGAAAGAAGTAATAAAGAATTTGTTCCAGCATCAACTTTTAAGATACTAAATTCAATGATCGCTCTACAAGAATCGTCAATTGAGAGCATCAATGATACGATTAAATGGGATGGTATAAACAGAAGCTTTAAATCGTGGAATAAAGATCAAACGATGAAATCAGCCTTACCAATTTCTTGTGTATGGTTTTACCAGGAATTAGCACGTAGGACTGGACAAGAGAAAATGCAAGAATGGATTGACAAAACAAATTATGGTAATAAAAAGATTGAGAATAAAATAGACAGGTTTTGGCTTGATGGAAACCTTGCAATCTCTGCAAACGAGCAAATTGATTTCTTAGAAAAATTGGTGAAAAATGAATTGTCTTTCGACAAAAACATTCAAAAAACAGTAAAAGGAATTATGATTACAGATTCAACTACGAATTATATCATTCATTCCAAAACAGGTTGGAGTCAAGATATTGGTTGGAATGTTGGATATGTTGAAGCAAAAGATAATGTTTGGATTTTTGCCTTGAATATTGATATGGAAAATTTAAGTAAAGGTAAACTTCGAAAAATATTGACTTATGATATTTTAAGTGAACAAAAGATTATTAAATAAAACTCTCGTTATTATAAAATTAGTTTCAGATAATCATTAACATGGAGGTTATGTGCTCATATTGTTTGTTTGGCTAATCTGGTAAAAGAAGCTCTTCGGATTTTGAAATGTAAATCGATATAAAACAAGCCATATCCATAAGTGATAAACAAGAATAAAAATCTTGTAATCCTGTGGTATATAAATAAACAAAACCCGGAGCACTTAAATAAGCCTCCGGGTTTTTAATTTTTATTTTGGTACACCTAATTTTGTTAGTATATCATTAAGTAAGCACCATTTTGTTAAGGACGATTGGAGCATGTTTAATCCAACAAATCCTGTAAAATAAAGCCAGTTAATGTTTACGGTTAAAGCCAGTATTAAACTCACTAAAATAAATGTACCGGCAACTGCTCTTACAATTCTTTCTTGCATATGATATGTTTTAAATTTTAATCGAACTCGGGTTAATAAGGTGAAATGGTAATGGTTAAAGGATTATCTCAATGTGTAATGAGTATGTATTTTTAACCTTTAACCTTTGCCTTTCTCCTTATTACATTTAACTTCTATTGAATTGACTTTTCGATGTTTAATATATAGGCCCTGATTTTGCAATTGGGCATTTCCATTTTACATTGATTTAAGCTCTCCATAATATTGTCGGCTTGTTCGTCATCAATAATGGTAAAAAAGGTAACCAGGTTATATGGGTGTTCATTATACGAAAACCAATTGCCTACACGATGTTGTTTTTTTCCTGTTTTATCTACACCCTTAACTTCAAGTTCGTTATAAAAACTTACGTTTTGCTCGCTAAAAAACTGTTCTAGTTTTTCGCGATATTCTTGTACTGCTGTTGCTATAAGCATTTTCATATCTATAGATTTAAAATGTGAAACTTAACTCCCGGATGGCAAACATGTTGTTTTTCCGGGAGTGATTGCATTTTACACTTCTTGTTCATCAGCAGATGATTCAATAGGTGTAGATTCATTATATCTCTTTCTTTCTACCATATAATAAATTAATGGTACTATTAATAAGGTAAGGAAAGTTGAAGCAATAGTTCCTCCCATTAAGGATATAGCTAGTCCCTGAAATATTGGATCGAATAATATTACTACAGCTCCAATTACAACAGTACCGGCAGTAAGTAGGATAGGAGTAGTTCGAACAGCACCTGCCTCAATAACCGCTTCTTTTAAAGGTATGCCCTCCTTGAGCCTGATGTTTACAAAGTCGATGAGCAGTATGGAGTTCCGGACCATTATACCTGCCAGGGCAATCATACCAATCATAGATGTTGCTGTAAAAAATGCATTAAGCATCCAGTGTCCTACAACGATTCCAACTAATGATAACGGAATGGCAACCATCATTACAAACGGAACTTTTAAATTTTGAAACCATCCCACAATAAGCATATAGATGATTAATAATACTACAGCAAAAGCTGCACCTAAATCACGGAATACCTCGTAGGTAATTTGCCACTCACCATCCCATTTAATACCAAAGTTGTCTTCTAAAAATGGTTGTCCGTTATAAAACTCTTCAATTTCATATCCCTTAGGAACTTTAATCTCATCCAATCTGTCTGAAATATCTAATATGGCATAAACCGGACTTTCTAATTTACCAGCTACATCAGCAGTAACATAAACCACTTCCTTCTGATTTTTACGATAGATACTCTTTGGTTTGATGGTTTTGGTAATATCAACTAAATCGCCCACTGCTACCATGTTACCATTCGAAGACATTAAATTGATCTTCTTTAAATCCTCAATGCTCGTTCTTTCCTCCTGAGCCATTCTTAATGTGATGCCTACCTGACTATGTTCTTTTTCGGCATAAAGATTAGATACTTTAGCACCTCTTAAATTCATATTTAATGCATGTACTATTTGTTGAGTACTAACACCAGCCAACATGGCTTTTTCTTTATCTACATTAAACTTGAATTCTTCCTGGTCATCTTCCATCATCCAGTCAATATCCACCACGCTTTCAGTTGTAGCAAACAGATTCTTAATTTGTAGTGCAATATCCTTTTGAGCTTCGTAATTTGGTCCGTAAACTTCTGCAACCATAGTCGACATTACAGGAGGTCCTGGTGGAACTTCTACGACTTTAACATTAGCATTAAATTTCTTACCAATTTTTTGTAATTCAGGGCGAAGCTCCTTAGCAATATCATGACTTTGAATATCTCTGTCGTTTTTGGAAACCAGGTTAACCTGAATATCGGCAACATTAGAACCTCTGCGCATATCGTAATGACGAACCAATCCGTTGAAGTTAATAGGAGCAGAAGCACCTACATATGTTTGGTAATTGTTTATCATTTCATGATTACGTAAATAAGCTGCTAATTCTTTAGTAACATTAGCGGTTTGTTCAAGTGTGGTACCTTCTGGCATATCAACCACAACCTGGAATTCATTTTTATTATCGAATGGTAATATTTTTACAGTAACCACCTTAAATAAGAATAAACTGGCAGAAGCAAATAATAATACGGTAACACCTATAATAAAACTCCAGCGCTTCATCTTATTGTCAATCATCGGGCGCATGGTTTTATCATAAATCTTATAGATTAATGTTTTCTCAAGTGAGTAGTCTTTTCCATCATCTTTTTTATTGTCATGTTTTAATAAACGATAGGCTAACCATGGTGTAATCATTAAAGCTACAAGAAGTGAAAAGATCATAGCTATAGATGCTCCAATAGGCATAGGACTCATGTAAGGTCCCATCATACCAGATACAAAAATCATAGGTAAAACGGCAGCAATTACAGTAAAGGTTGCCAATATTGTTGGATTACCTACTTCGTCAATAGATCTTAATGCAGCCTGAAAAAATGGTAATTGTTTCATTTTAAAATGGCGGTGCATATTTTCCGCAATAATAATGGAGTCATCCACCACAATACCAGTTACAAATACTAGTGCAAATAAAGTAATACGGTTAAGCGTATAATCCATAAAATAGTAACTGAACATGGTTAAAGCAAAGGTAATAGGCACAGAAATAAATACCACTAAACCACCTCGCCATCCCATAGCAAGCATTACTACTATTGATACAGAAACAATTGCTCCTAACAAGTGCATTAATAACTCAGAAACTTTTTCAGAAGCAGTTTCTCCATAATTTCTGGTTACCTCCACATGAATATCTGAAGGAATTAATTCACTTTTCAGGTGCTCCACTTTATCCATAATTTGTTCTGCTAAACGCATGGCATCAGCACCTCTTCTTTTTGCAACAGAAATTGTTACTGCAGCGTATTCACCTTTATACTCATCCTGATGTGCATTTGCCTTTCCATACCCAAAAGATACATAACTAACTGGTAGTTCAGGTCCATCGCTTATGGTAGCAATTTGATGCAGATAAACAGGTGATTTTCCATGTACCCCTACAACCAGGTTTGAAACATCTTCGGCAGACTCAAGGAATTTACCGGTTGTAACTAAATATTCGTTATTATTTTGATTAAATGAACCTGAAGAAAACTGTTGGTTAGAAGCCTGAATTTGTTGTGTAATCATTAAAGGATCCATACCAAAGGCTGTCATTTTATCTCTGTCAAGCTCAACTCTGATCTCACGATTTCGACCTCCGATGATTTTGGTTTCTGAAATTTCATTGATTTTTTCAATTTCAGAATTTAACTCCTGAGCTACTCTTTTTAATTGAAAATCAGAATAGTTTTCGCTCCATAGTGTTAACCCTAAGGCTGGAACATCATCAATAGAACGGGTTTTTATCAAAGGAAGCGAGATTCCCTGAGGCATTTGGTCCATATTCTTCATAATCTCGTTATAAAGTTTAACCAAACTTCGCTCAATATCTTCGCCAACATAAAACTGTACAATGAGCATGGCTGTTTCGGGCATGGATTGAGAATAGACGTACTCAACTCCTTTTACGTTTGAAATCACTTTTTCAAGTGGTTTAACTATTCTGGATTCAACCTCTTTAGGACTGGCACCCGGGTATTGTAACATAATATCAGCAATAGGTACATCAATCTGAGGTTCTTCTTCGCGCGGTGTCAGATAGGAGCTGTAAAGTCCTATGATTACAAAAGCTACCATTAATAATGGTGTTAGCTTTGAGTTTATAAATAGTCGGGCCAAAGACCCTGCAAATCCTGTTTTCATTATATAATAGGTTTATATTAATGGATAATATAATTAATTAGAATATGGTTAATTATTGAGCTTTTACTATTAGGCCATCGTATAATCTTTCCTCAGAATTAATGATTAACTGATCACCTTCAGAAAGACCTGAAAGAACTTCGGTTTGGCCATTGTATTTTTTCCCCAATTGAACCCAACGTAATAATGCACTTCCAGACTGACTAACAGTCCATACTCCGGTTAATTGACCTCTGTTTACGATTAAGTTATCTGCAATCAGGATTTTAGATACTTCACCTTTTTGAAGAGATATATTTGCAAACATTCCACTTCTGATCAATTTTTTTTGTGCATCAGTAGGTTGTAATAGTACACGCGCTTCAAACTGTGCTCCAGAAAACCTACTCGATGGACTAATATGAGTGATTTTACCTTTAATAATTTCCTTTGAATTTTTAAGCTCAACTTTTACAGCATCTTCTGCTTCAACAATATTCACCTCAGTTTCAGGAATACGAGTAATTACTTCAAACTGATCAGGAGATTCAATTGCAATAAGCGGCATACCTGGATTTGCCATATCACCAGAATCAGCAAAACGATCAGTAATAACACCCGAATATGGTGCTCGTATATTGGCATATGCTAAAGTTTCTTCAACCTGAACCTTAGCTTTTTTAGCAGATGTCAGTTGTGCTTTAGCCATTTGGTAATGCGTTGTAATATCATCCAATTCCTTTTGTGTAGCACTTTTGCTCTCAAATAGAGACGAAATTCTGTTGTAATCAGCTTCAGCATTTTTATAGGCTGCTTCTGCTGCAATAATATTAGCCTCAACCTGACTCTTTTGAGCGTCGATGTCATTACTTCTTAACGAAACTAATAACTTACCTTTTTGTACCTGATCTCCTTCATGTACAAAAACCTGGTCAATCTGTCCCATTATTCTAGTACTTAAGGTTGATTTCTTTAATGAGCTAACTTTACCAGAATAGTGGTATGTTTTTGAAATGTTAGCCATGTCAACATTTTGTGTAGATATTTTTGCTCCATCAGCTTTAGTTTGTTCTTCGGAGCTGTTGCCACAACTTTGCATTAATAAACCTGCAGCAATAAATATGATAGCTATTTTTTGAATTTTCATGATCGAAATTGTTATAAGTTTAAAATAATATAGTTTTGATTAAAGTTTTGATTCAGAAGAAAGTAGTTCATATTTAAATACAGAAATGTTGTATTGATAAATGGCATTTAGATATTTTAATTTACTCTCAGCATAAGTAGCTTCAGCAGCTAATAAGTCAGAGGTGCGTTCCATACCTTCTTTATATCTGTTGGTTCTAATTCTAAGTGATTCTTTAGCTTGTTCCGAAGCTGTTTCATAAGTCATAACATTGCTTTCGGTTACATGAATGGTTCTTAAAGCTCCGGATAATTCCATATTACCTTTGTCAAGGTATTGGTGATAGTCATTTTGAGAATAATTAAAATCTGCTTTTGCTTTTTTATAGTTTCCTATATTTTGACCACCGTTAAATAGTTTCCATTGCAATGAAACTCCAAACATCCAGCTATTGGCATCAAAACCTCCAATGTTTTCATCGTACATATTATACATACCAAAACCATTTACTCGAGGTACAAATTTCATGAGTGCACTGTTTTTCATTTGTTCGCGAGCTTTCATTCCATATCGCATTGCTAAAACATCTGCTCTGTTTGAAACATCACTAATGCCTTTTGCTGAAAAATCTATTTTCTCAATACGGTCAGCAATTTGTATGGGGGCATTAATATCTCTTCCGGTTAAAAAATTCAACATTTCAGAAACAGATTGTCTTTGATTTTCAGCTTCTTTTTTCTGAGCTTCAAGTTCAAGTAATCTTACCTTTACTGAAAGAACATCCGCTTCCTTTAAATATCCTTGTTTCATATTGTCTTCTGCCATTTTTAGATAAGCAGAAGCTGCATTGTGGGCTTTCTCTATTACTGATAATCTATTTTTTGCCAACTGTAAGGCAAAATAGGTTTGCTTAACAGCAAAAAGAACATGCTCTTTTGTGAACTCGCTTTTAAATTGAGTTGCTTTTAATGCACTTGAAGCCGCACTTTTTCCATTCCAGGCGTCAACGTTAATAATGGGTTGCATTACTGAAATCTGGGTATTAAACATATCGTTTGTTCCAGGATCATTTAACAGGGCAGGGTTAAAATCTGCTTGAGAAACAACCTGACGCTGTAACTTGTACATAAACGAATAGAGCGCATCATTAGTAGATGAGTAGGTGCTGGATAATTCAATTGCAGGTAAAAAAGAAGCCATTGCTTTTAAATTGTCAGCTTTAGCTCCATCTACTTCTGCAATACTTTTTAAAATTTCCCTGTTGTTTTGCTCTGCAAGATTTAATGCTTGTTGCAAAGAAAAAACATTGGTAGAGTCAGTTACTTCAGCATATGATTTGGCAGTTGTTATTATGCTGAGAACTGCAATTGCTAATAGTAATTTAAATTTATTCATAGTTTTTATTGTATTTTCTAATTTTGTTGGGTCAAATATATATTCAAAAAACTACATATGCAAGAAAGTATATATGTCGATATGTATTTTGAAATTGTTTTGATTCTTTTAAGGTATTGATATTCAATGTTAATGTCAATGGTGAGACTGTTGTTTGTTAATGAAAAATTAACAGATTTTAATATAAATAAGGCGATTATCCGTAAGAATATTAGTGAAAATCTGAGGTAAAATTGTCCTGAGAATTAAATAAAAGTGGAAATATTTATAAATATTCTATCGTCATGATTCCAATTCATTATTTTTGAGCCATCATAGAACATAAAGAACCACAGAATGGAGAATTTTATAAAATCAAATCAATATATCAATTGTAACGGAACACTGTTAGATTTGAATACACCAAAAATTATGGGGATTTTAAATATAACTCCGGATTCGTTTTTTGATGGAGGCAAGTATCAGGAAGAAGATTCTATATTAAAAAGGGTTCAGTGTATGATCGCTGATGGAGCCGATATTATTGATATTGGTGCTTATTCTTCTCGTCCTGGGGCCGATCATATTTCAGCCGATGAGGAATTAAACAGGTTAGCAAAAGCTCTAAATATTATTCGAAAAGCATATCCAGAAGTTATTTTATCAGTAGATACTTTTAGGGCAAAAATTGCCGAGGCTGTAGTAAAAGATTTTCAGGTAGATATAATAAATGATATTGCTGCCGGTGAGATGGATGAAAAGATGTTTGATACTATGGTAGAATTAAATGTGCCCTATATTATCATGCATATGAAAGGAACTCCGCAGGATATGCAGAAAGATCCCAACTATAATTATGATGTTGTATATGAAATAATTGATTATTTTTCCAAAAAAGTTGAAGAATTAAAGCAACGCGGTCTTCATGATATCATTTTAGATCCGGGATTTGGTTTTGGAAAAACGTTAGATCACAACTACGAATTGCTGAATAGAATAAAGGAGTTGGATGTTTTGGGGTTACCTGTATTAATTGGATTGTCAAGAAAATCAATGATATATAATCTTCTGGATTGCACGCCACAAGAGGCCTTAAATGGTACATCACTATTAAATATGATATCTTTGCAAAATGGAGCTTCAATTTTAAGAGTACACGATGTTAAAGAAGCTCGGGAATGTGTTGCTATTTATAATAAACTTCAGTCAGTAAAATCGGCTTAATATGACATTTTTAGATATAAGATTTATTGACATCATAGATATTGCTGTTGTAGCATATTTAATGTATCGCCTGTATAAATTAATACGTGGTACCATAGCACAGAATATCTTTTTTGGCTTATTTGCTTTTATCGTATTGTGGCTTTTAATTAAGTCGCTAAATATGGAATTATCTGCAACTATTCTGGATAATATTGTTAATGTAGGTGTAATTGCCCTGATAGTTGTATTTCAGCAAGAAATTCGTCGCTTCTTTTTACTATTGGGAACAAGATATAATATAGCCAATCGTTTTTCCTTTGAAAAGATATTTTCAACACCATCAACAGGAGTGATGAATTTTTACAATAAGCCTATCGTCAGAGCATGTCAAAATCTTGCTAAAACAAAAACAGGTGCCATTATTGTAATATCTAAAAAATCTGAAATGCTGGATTATGTGCAGACCGGAGAATTGGTTAATGCCGTTATTTCTTCCCGATTGCTCGAAAATATATTTTTTAAAAACAGTCCGTTACATGATGGAGCTGTAATTGTTGCGCAAAACAAAATTAAAGCCGCAGGTTGTATTTTACCTGTATCTCAGAGTTTTGATTTACCCAAAAAATTAGGACTTAGACACAGAGCTGCATTAGGTGTAACTGAATCAACAGACTCTTCCGCTATTGTTGTTTCTGAGGAAACCGGAAAAATTTCATTTTTTCATGCAGGAGAGATTAATCATGGTGTTACACCCGAAGAGCTGGAAAAATTACTGGAAAAAGAAACCAATTAGCCGAATTAAAATATTATGAGAGAATTTTTTATAGCCTTTTTTGTGATACTTAACTTATTTGTATGGATTATTTTTCCGTATATAATAAGTAAGCAGTTAAAACTAAAAAAGAATAAAACATTTAAGCGAGTGATCTTAATCATTCAAATTTTATTTACGCTTCTTTCACTATATGGCGTTTATAAAGTTTTTGAAATTTTTGAGTGATAAATTCATATATTAGCAGTAAATACTGTAAAAAAATAAATTCAAGCTTCTTTGAATAAGTATTGAATCGATCAATCTAAAATCTTACATTTAATCTAACTCTGCTACACTATTATATATTACAATTTGATATAATAGTGTATTTGTAATAGATAGAATCAAATAGTTTTTTATATGAAGATTTGTTTAACAGGAGGTACCGGATTTTTAGGAAGCAAAATATCTGAATTTTTTACGCACAATGGTTATGTTGTTGATAATATAACAAGAGCAGATTTTAATGCAGATATATCTAAAATGGTTAATAAGATTGAAGGATCAGATATGATTATCAATCTGGCTGGTGCGAGTATTCTTAATAAATGGACTTTTGAATATAAAAAGGAAATATATAATAGTCGAATTATTTCTACTCAAAAACTGGTTGAAGCAATCAAGTTGGTTAAAGGAAAACCTTCTCTTGTTATGTCTGCATCAGCAGTTGGTATATATGATACGTTTGAAGTTCATGATGAATTTTCTGATCATTATTCAGGCAATTTTCTGGCTAAAGTTTGTAAGGATTGGGAAGCGGCAATTGCTCCGGTCCACCATGAAGGTATAAGGTTGGCTATTATAAGATTAGGAGTTGTTTTAGATCGTAAGAATGGTGCTTTGGCTAAAATGTTGCCTCCTTTTAAATTAGGTGCTGGAGCAATTATTGGCGATGGTTTTCAACCTTTTCCCTTTATTCATATTGATGACTTATTATCTGCGATTTGGTATGTCTATAAAAATCCAAAATCAAAAGGTATTTATAACATGGTTGCTCCGGAAATGGTGTCGAACCGTGAATTTTCTATGTTGCTAGGTAAAAAACTAAAGAGACCGGTGTTTTTTAAAGTGGGCGCAGGCATGTTGAAATTATTGCAAGGAGAAGGTTCTTCTGTTTTAACTGAAGGTCAAAAAGTTATTCCTAAAAGATTAAAAGAACTGGATTTTCCATTTCAATTTCCAACAGCAGATGATGCATTAACAGACTTACTAAAATAAAAAAATGATAATTAACTATTTTTAGTTTGTTTAATATTCAGAGACCTTAAGAATAAGAAAATTACAGAACCTACCATTACGGTAAATGCAATTCCAATCATCTTCATCGAATAAGCTCTGTTGTAATTATCCGATAAATAACCAACTAATGGGGCTATTACAGCAAAAAATGCTCTGATCAATAAACTTCTGATAGAAAGTACAGTTGCCCTGACATCACTGGAAGTAATTCTGTTGATATAATCCTTTAATACCGGGGTTGCTATCCCTCTGCTGAAATAAAAAATGACAAGTACAACCAAAATCCATGCAGAATTAATATAACCTGCTATAATATAACTTCCTGTAATAATGATTGAAGTAAACCAAATAGTTAGTTTAGGTTTTAATTTGGCTTCAATACGATAAGCATATAAAGTAGTTGTGCCTACAATTAAATTTAATACAGTATGTGTGGCACCAATGTAATAAGAAGTAAAACCAATATTACTTAAATATAATTGATATATCCAGGCCATTGTAAGGGTTGCAGTTCCCATAATGCTTGAATAGATCAGGTTATACCTAAGTTTTGCATTTTTTACTAATGCATACCAAACAATATTTAATATGTCTTTTATTCCTGGTTTTTGACGTACTTTTGAAAGTGCAGGTTCTATGAGCATAATAGATGCCGGAACAGCCATAAAAGCAATTCCAGATTGCAAAATAAACGGTAATCGCATGTGTATGGCAGCAAGAGTACCGCCTAATAAACCTGCAATGGCTTCTGCATAATTACCAACCGTAAAGTTTCTTCCTTCGTATTTTATATATTCCTTATCTCTGTTTAATCCTTTTAATGAATCGAATAATAATGCACTATCTGCACCTGATACAAAACTTTGTCCGATACCAAGGATTATTTCAGCAGTTAAAAAATAATAGTAGCCACTGGTAGTGGCGTACACAATAAAGCCAAGAGTACCTAGTATTGACCCAATGATTAAGGTCTTTTTTCTACCTATTACATCCGCAACATATCCTGATGGAATTTCGAAAATTACAATAGCAATTGAGTAAAAGGCTTTAAGCTGAAATGATTCTTTATCACTAAAACCCATGTCTTTATAAAAAAGCATTAAAATAGGCATTGTTAGCATAAACCACTTGGCTATTTTAATTATATAAAGTTTTGTAATATTTGATTCCAGGCCTTTCCCCATGCTTTTACTCAAAAAAAGAACGGTTCTTTTATGCATATGTTGCAGTAAAGAACCGTTTTAATATTGTTACTCTAAAAATAGAGTATTATTTAAAATATTTATAAAACTCAAAAAAAAATGAGTCTCTTGATATTAGTTGTTGAAATGGTATAAGAATACTACATCAGCTTCGTATGCAGGTTTTCTTTCTCCTTCAATTTCTAATACAACTGCAATTGTTGCTTTTACTGTTCCTCTTAAGTTTTTTGCATCAGCTACTTTTGCAACCAATCGAACTTTAGAATTTACTTTTACAGGTTTGTTGAATTTTAAACTTTCAATACCGTAGTTTACCTGAAGTTTTAAGTTTTGTACTTCAACGATCTGTCCCCAAAGGTGAGGTAATAATGAAATAGTTAAATAACCATGTGCAATGGTATCACCAAATGGAGAATCTGTTTTTGCTTTTTCCGGATCAGTATGAATCCACTGATGATCAAGTGTTGCATCGGCAAATAAATTAATCTGCTCCTGTGTAATAGTATGATATTCTGATTGTCCTAATTCTTTTCCTATTAAAGCCTCTAAATCTTCGAAGCTTGTTATAATTGTTTGACTCATTAGTGTTTAGCTTTTAATGAATTAATAAATCGCTGCAAATATAGGTTTTTATTATCAAAGTTTAGGAGGTGTTTTTGAATCTTAAATGATTATTCTTCTTCAAATTCTATAAAAACCGGGTTTTTCATTAGGTTTTCATCTACAGTATCAAATCTGTGATGCCATTTACTTGCTGAGAATATAAATTGAGCTTTCTTAACTCCATCTCCAATTCTATGTATAATGGCATGGTAAGGACTCGACATAACTTCGTTAGCATCATCAACGGCAATAAGGCTTATTTTGGTCATAGGAACACCATTTACATTAACCAACTCTGTTAATCGTTTTGGTGTGCAAACCAAAATATCTAAACCATCATATATTTCATCTTTTTGATATTGGAGAATTCCCTGATCAAAAGCAACAAATGAACGTAGAGATGTATTTCTTCCCAGCAATTTAATGGTTTCCTCAATCTCAAAAGCTTTTTCTCTGGTAGAAGTCACAATAATTGCTCTGGGAGCTTCTTCAAACTCTTTTTTTAATTGTTGTATAATTCCAATAACAAGGGCTGTTGTTTTCCCTGTTCCTTCTGGAGAAATCATGAAAATATCTGCACCAGATTTAATTTTAGGGATAAAAGACGATTGAATTTGTTTTGGTTCTTTATCAAATCCTGCATCAATAATCCCTGATGCTAATTCGGGAATTAGTTTTTTAAGTTTCATGGTTCATTATTTTGCTACAAAAGTAACAAATCAATAAAACTTACCTACAAACAGGGGAGTGATTTACTAAATAGCAGCTGGGATGCATTTTGAGTTTGATCAACAAAAAAATTTCCAAATAAAATTCTTTATTTGTTATCAATAAGTCTATTTATTACTGCTATAAAAGCCATGTTTTTAAGTTTTGCATATCTTTCCAAAATTAAAAATCCGTGTGAGGATAGGTCATAAATTTCAGGAAATTCATCAATAATAAGGCTTTTGGCTTTATTGTGTAAATTGGTACTAAATTCTGTTTCGGCAAAGTCGTTGGATAATCTGTTAACTAATGAAGTTAAAGCTTTTAATTCTTCATCTTTTTTAAAGTCAGAATATTCTTTATCCTTATCGATTGATGAATGAGTAAAACTAAACAATTCGATGGCGTAATCATTAATTGATAGCATTAACGATTCCTCAGAATCAATATTTGGAAATTCAGCTAAAACCAATGGTTTAACAATTCTACTAAACTGATTTATAAAGTTTTCAGCTCGTTTGTCGATTTCCCCAAATTTTAAATTTAATCTATTTATAAAATCCTTGTTTTCTCTTGTCATGTGTTCCTGGTTTTTATAATACAAACAACAAATTCACCCAATTGGTTCGATAGATTAACTTTCTATAACTATAATTTAAGAATAATGAATGTTAATGACATAAAAATTCGAATTTAATTTTTGTTTAGAAATATTATCTTCGTGCATCCAGAGAAAATTTATAAAAAATAGATATGCGCGTTTGTATTGCGGAGAAACCAAGTGTAGCAGGAGAAATAGCAAAAGTTGTTGGTGCAACTTCCAGAAAAGATGGATATTATGAGGGTAATAACTATCAGGTTACCTGGACATTTGGGCACTTATGCACTCTTAAAGAACCACATGATTATTTAGCTGAATGGAAAAGATGGAACTTGGGTACTTTGCCTATTATTCCTTCCCATTTTGGGATTAAACTCATTCAGAATAAAGGGGTTGAGAAACAATTTAATGTGATAGAAAAACTGGTTCAGGCTGCCACAGAAGTTATAAACTGCGGTGATGCCGGACAAGAGGGAGAGGTAATACAACGTTGGGTGCTACAAAAAGCTGGATGTAAAGTAAAGATTAAACGTTTATGGATTTCGTCTTTAACAGAGGAGGCGATTCGTGATGGGTTTGATAAACTTTATGACAATGATAAATTTAATCCGCTTTATGCTGCTGGCAGTTCAAGAGCTATTGGTGATTGGTTGTTGGGAATTAATGCAACACGTTTATATACCATTAAATATAGTCAGCCAGGCACAGTTTTATCAATAGGAAGAGTTCAAACGCCAACTTTAGCATTGATTGTAAATAGATATCTTGAAATAGAGAATTTTGTTCCGGAACCATATTGGGAATTAAAAACGGTTTATAAAGATGTAACGTTTAACTCAAGTCAGGGTAAATTTTCAAGCAAAGAGGAGGGAAGCTCAGCTCTTGAAAAAATAAAGGATAAACCTTTTGAAATAACTGATTTTAACAGAAAACCAGGAAAAGAGGCACCGCCAAGGTTATTTGATTTAACATCTTTACAGGTGGAATGTAATAAGAAGTTTGCCTTATCTGCAGATGAAACATTAAAAGGAATTCAGTCATTATACGAAAAGAAGCTAACTACTTATCCTCGTGTAGATACTACTTATTTAAGTAACGATATTTATCCAAAAATTGGTGGTATTCTTAAAGGATTAAAACAATATCAAAACTTGGTAGAACCTCTATTGCAATCTAAAATCAGAAAAAGTAAGAAGGTTTTTGATGATAAAAAAGTAACCGATCACCATGCCATTATTCCTACAGGAGTTCCTGCTCCAGAAAGTCTTTCGCGTGATGAAAAGTTGATTTATGATACGGTTACAAGGCGTTTTATTGCAAATTTCTACCCAGATTGTGAAATATCTACAACTACAATATTAGGAAAAGTTGAAGATGTTGATTTTAAAACTTCAGGAAAACAGGTGATTAAAGAAAACTGGCGGGTTGTATATAAAACCATGGCTGGAAGAAAAGATTCTGATGATAAAATTTTACCAGAATTTGTAATAGGAGAATCGGGACCACATGAACCGGATTTTCAAGAGAAAGAAACCCAACCACCAAAGTACTATACAGAAGCTACCTTATTAAGAGCCATGGAAACAGCAGGTAAGCAAGTGGATGATGATGAGTTGAGGGAATTGATGAAAGAGAATGGTATTGGTCGCCCTTCAACAAGAGCAAATATTATTGAAACTTTATTTAAAAGAAAATATATCTATAAAGTTCGTAAAAACGTATTACCAACAGCAATGGGTGTTAAACTAATGGAATTTATATCTAATGATTTATTAAAATCGGCTGAGCTAACGGGACTTTGGGAGAAAAAATTGAGACAAATAGAAACTGGTGAATATGAAGCCAAAGACTTTATGGCAGAATTAAAGCAAATGGTTTCAGATATTGTGTTTCAGGTAAAGAATGATTACTCAAAAGGAAAAATTGTATTAGAAGAAGAAGAAAAGGAAAACCCTAAACCCAAAACTACACCAAAGCCAAAGGCCGCCAAGGAACTTAAATGTCCAAGATGTGGATCTGGCACTATGGTAAAAGGAAATTCTGCCTGGGGATGTTCTGCTTATTCTTCAGGATGTAAAACCTTAATTCCATTTGAATTCCTGGGAAAGAAATTAACTGATAAGCAGATAGAAGTTTTAATATTAAAAAGTAAAACACCTACCATAAAAGGCTTTAATCTTGAAGGTAAAAAGGTAAATGGAGTTATAAGCTTTGACGATAATTTTGAATTAAGACTCGAAGAAGATGAAAAGAAGCCATTATTATGTCCTAAGTGTAAAACAGGAAAAATTCTTAAGGGAAATTCAGCTTGGGGATGTTCCAATTATGCTAATGGATGCAGGGTAATTATACCTTTTGAATTTTTAAAGAAAAAATTAACAGATACGCATATGGAAGCATTGGTTTTAAAAGGAAAAACAAATAAGTTAAAAGGATTTAGCATCAGTGAAGATAAAAACAATGTGGCAGGGTTTATAGATTGGGATGAAAATTATAATTTGAGATTTAATGAATAAGTATATTCAAACCGATCTGTTATTAATATATCATAACCTAAATTTCCTTTGCCCATTTTAAAATTTTATATTTGCGTTCAACAAAAAAATATACATGGATTATATTGTATCAGCCCGTAAGTATCGTCCTTCAACTTTTGTTTCAGTTGTTGGACAGCAAAATATTACAACAACATTAAAGAATGCAATTAAAGGAAGCCAGTTAGCTCATGCCTACTTGTTTTGCGGACCAAGAGGTGTTGGTAAAACTACTTGTGCTCGTATCTTTGCAAAAACGATTAACTGTTCAAATATAACTGATGATTTTGAAGCTTGTAATGAATGTGAATCGTGTAAGTCTTTTAATGAAAATAGGTCTTACAATATTCATGAGCTTGATGGTGCTTCAAATAACTCGGTAGAAGATATCAGAAGTCTTATAGACAAGGTTCGAGTTCCTCCTCAAATAGGAAGTTATAGCGTATATATCATCGATGAGGTTCATATGTTATCTCAGGCAGCATTTAATGCATTTCTTAAAACGCTTGAGGAACCTCCCAAACATGCGATATTTATTTTAGCAACAACTGAAAAACATAAAATATTACCTACGATTTTATCTCGTTGTCAGATTTATGATTTTAACAGAATTACAATTGAAGATGCAGTAGGGCACCTACAGTATGTTGCGCAAAGTGAAAGCATAAGTGTTGAAGAAGAGGGGTTAACCGTAATTGCGCAAAAGGCAGACGGTGCCATGCGTGATGCGTTGTCAATCTTTGATCAGATTGTGGCTTTTTCTGGTAAAAGTATTACTTATCAGCAGGTTATTGATAATCTTAATGTATTAGATTACGACTTTTACTTTAGATTAGTAGATGCTTTTTTAGCTGAAGATACAACGCAAACATTGCTAATTTTTGATGAAATATTGAAAAGAGGTTTTGATGCGCATCATTTTATTTCAGGTTTAAGCTCGCATTTACGTGATTTATTGGTATGTAAAGACACTGCTACTGTTCAGTTGTTGGATGTTGGAGCAAAAGTTAAGGAAAAATATGCCAGTCAGGCGCAAAGCAGTACGATTAACTTTTTAATTGATGCACTTGAAATAACCAATACATGTGATCTTCAATATCGTGTAGCAAAGAATAAACGACTTCATGTTGAATTTGCCTTGTTGAAAGTGGCTCGTGTTCTGGATGAACAAAGAAAAAAGTAAAGAAAAAGACAGAGTCTCAAAACGGTTCCGGTAAGAGTGTGGGGAAAGCATCAACCGGGGCTCCGTCTGGCAGTAAATCACAAACTGTTACTTCCGTTACTAAAACAAAGCCATATCAGGGAGGAGTAAAAAAAGAAACCAGAAATCCGTTAAAAACCATTTCGTTAAAGGCGGCATTGTCTGGAGATTCTGATTTATTAAAGACTAAAACAGCAAAAACTGAAACAAAAGAAGAGGTTGTTGAAGTTTTTGTTGATCCAACTTGGAATGAACTTGTAAGTCAGGAAAAATTAAAAGAATGTTGGTTAGAATACCGAAATCGAATTCAAGGCACTAATGCCCGATTAAGTAGTATAATGTCTAATCATCTGCCTGAGTTAAAAAATGAAACAGTAATTTATGTTGGGCTGAAGAATATTACTCAGGAAAAAGAACTAAATGAAGAAAAAGGTAAGCTTTATGGATTTTTAAGGAGTGAATTAAGAAATGCTAAATTAATGCTTGAAACAGAAATTATTTTAGTTGAGGGTACAGTTAAAAAAGCATTTACGGCAGCAGAACGAGCCAAATTAATGGCAGAAAAAAATCCATCATTATTACTTTTAACCAAAAAGTTTGATTTAGATGTTGAAATTTAAAGTTAGGATAAACAATATGAATTTCAGCTTGTTAAATTAACGTTAAATTAAATATTGAAATAACATAACCATTTATATTAAAGAGATTTGGAGATGAGTTAACTTAAACTCTAAATCAGAAAACACTTTTTGATTATGACAAAAACATCAAAAATTATTTACACTAAAACCGATGAAGCACCGGCTTTAGCAACCTATTCTTTTTTACCAATAATTAAAGCTTTTACTAAGGCTGTTGATGTTGAGGTTGAATTGAAAGATATTTCTTTAGTAGGAAGAATTATAGCTAATTTTCCTGAAAATCTGACCAATGAGCAAAAGCAACCTGATGCTTTAGCTCAGTTAGGAGAGTTGGCAAAACAACCAGAAGCAAACATTATTAAGTTGCCAAATATTAGTGCTTCCATTCCACAGTTAATTGCAGCAATTGCTGAACTTAAAGAACATGGTTATGATGTTCCAGAATATCCAACGGAACCAAAAACTAAAGAAGAAGAAGAAATTAAAGCTAAATATTCAAAAATTTTAGGTAGTGCAGTAAATCCTGTGTTAAGAGAAGGAAATTCTGATCGTAGGGTTGCTGATGCTGTGAAAGAATATGCTAAAAACAATCCACATTCAATGGGTGTATGGAGTAAAGATTCCAAATCGCATGTTGCACATATGGAGGAAGGAGATTTTTACTCAAGTGAGAAGTCATATGTTTCTCCAAAAGAGGATGTGGTTAAAATTGAGTTAATTCAAAGGGATAGTAATATTACCGTTTTAAAAGAAAAAACGCCATTACTATCCGGAGAGGTAATAGATGGTTCTGTAATGAGTGTAAGCGCATTACGTGCTTTTTATGCTAAAGAAATTAAAGCTGCAAAAGAAGAAGATGTATTATTATCTCTTCATTTAAAAGCTACCATGATGAAAGTGTCTGACCCGGTAATGTTTGGGCATGCAGTTACAGTTTATTATAAAGATGTTTTTGAAAAATATGCTACAGAATTTGCAGAATTAGGTGTAGACCCAAGTAATGGTCTTGGAGATGTATACGCCAAAATTGCTTTATTGTCAGCAGATAAAAAGAAAGAGATAGAAGAAGCTCTGTTAGCAGTATATGCAACAAATCCTGAGTTAGCCATGGTTAATTCAGATAAAGGTATTACAAATCTTCATGTTCCTAGTGATATTATTGTTGACGCCTCAATGCCTGCAGCTTTAAGAACTTCAGGAAAAATGTGGGGACCAGATGGTAACCTTAAAGATACAAAAGCTATGATTCCGGATAGATGTTATGCTGGAATATATCAGGAAGTAATTTCTTTCTGTAAAGAAAATGGCGCTTTTGATGTTACTACTATGGGTAACGTATCAAATGTAGGTTTGATGGCTCAAAAAGCTGAAGAATATGGTTCTCATGATAAAACATTTATCATTCCAGCCGCAGGAAAAGTTAAAGTTTCTACTACTGATGGAACTGTTGTTTTTGAGCATGAAGTTGAAGAGGGAGATATCTGGAGAATGTGTCAAACCAAAGATTTACCAATAAAAGATTGGGTTAAATTAGCAGTGAATAGAGCCAAGGCTACAGGAAATCCTGCTATCTTTTGGTTAGATAATAACAGAGCCCATGATGTTAATCTTATTGCTAAGGTTGAAGAGTATTTAAAAGAGTATGATTTATCTGGTTTAGAAGTTGAAATTAAGACTCCGGTTAAAGCGATGCAATATACTCTTAAACGAGTTATAGAAGGTAAGGATACGATTTCAGTAACTGGAAATGTTTTAAGAGATTACTTAACAGATTTATTTCCGATTTTAGAACTTGGAACAAGTGCAAAAATGTTATCAATTGTACCATTGTTAGCTGGTGGTGGTTTATATGAAACAGGAGCTGGAGGTTCAGCACCTAAGCATGTTCAGCAATTTTTGAGTGAAGGTCACCTTCGTTGGGATTCATTAGGTGAGTTTTTAGCATTAGCTGTTTCACTTGAGGATATAGGCAATAAATCAGCGAACAAAAAAGCTGTTATTTTAGCAAATGCATTAAATAAAGCCAATAGCGAGTTTTTAAGAAATGATAAGTCACCATCTCGTAAAGTAAATGAAATGGATAACAGAGGTAGTCATTTTTATTTAACGTTATATTGGGCACAAGCAATGGCTGAGCAAAATGAAGATGTTGAATTAAAAGATCGATTTGCAAACCTTGCTAAAGCACTAGAAGAAAATGAAAGTACAATTCTTGATGATTTGATAAAATGTCAGGGGGCAGCAGTTAATATCGGCGGATATTACCAACCAGATGAGAAATTAGCTTTTGAGGCAATGAGGCCAAGTGAACGTTTTAACAGTGCTATTGCAGCATTATAAAAATACAAAAATAAGATATTGATATTGAGCCGGATTAATTGTTAATCCGGCTTTTTTGTGACTGTTATAAAATATTTGAGGGGATAAATGACCTGTATATGCTTTTTAAAAAGTAAAGTCATAGCAGAATCAATGATTTCTTAAAATTTAGGACGTTTTAACGCTATTTGTTTTAATTAGTCAATAATTTGCATTTACTTTGTAAGCTCAAACTTCAAAAGCTTTGGCAAGCACGTCATTATTTGTTTTCTTAAATTTGTATGTACTTTCGGGAATAAAACAGTGTATTAATTCGAAGAATTTTAATACAAGTTGATGTTTTTTTAATATTCCGGAAAATGAATTAATGATGTATCCTTTAATAAACATAAAGTTTATCTAATTGTATCATTAATTATAAGATAAATGATGAATCGCATTTTAATGCGAAATATTATGCAATAATTTTACATTTTAATTAATAATAAAATACTTTCAAGATATGGAATTTATAAACAAGCTTAAAGCCAAAGCAAAAGAAAATAAAAAGAGAATTGTTCTTCCTGAGGGATTAGAAGAAAGAACACTTCAAGCTGCAGATATTATTATTAGCGAAGATTTTGCTGATGTAATTTTAATTGGTAATCCTGCTAAAATTGTTGAAGAGGCTACACGCTTAGGTCTAAAAAACTTGGATAAAGCAACAATTGTTGATCCTGAAAATCACGAAAAGAAAGAAGTTTATATCGATTTGTTAGTTGAACTTAGAAAGAAAAAAGGTTTAACTAAAGAACAAGCAGAAAAATTAGTTGTACAGCCATTATACTTATCTACATTAATGATTAAAAATGGAGATGCAGATGGTGAGGTTGCAGGTGCTGAAAATGCAACAGGTGATGTTTTACGTCCTGCATTTCAGGTTGTAAAAACTTTACCTGGAATTAGTGTTGTTTCAGGTGCATTTATTATGATTTTACCAGAAGATGAGTTTGGTGATAATGGTATGATGGTATTTGCAGACTGTGCTGTTCACCCAAATCCAACTGCTAGTGAATTAGCTGAAATTGCGGTTACTACTGGTAAAACAACAAAATCAATCGCAGGTATTGAGCCACGTATCGCAATGTTGAGTTTTTCAACAAAAGGAAGTGCAAAACATGAAATGGTTGATAAAGTTGTAGAAGCTACTAGATTAGCTAAAGAAATGGCTCCAGAGTTAAAAATTGATGGCGAACTTCAGGCAGATGCTGCAATAGTTGAAGCAATTGGAGCAAAGAAAGCACCAGGAAGTGAAATTGCAGGAAAAGCTAATGTACTAGTATTTCCAACTCTTGAGGTAGGAAATATTGCTTATAAATTAGTACAACGTATGGGGCATGCAGAAGCTATCGGACCTGTACTACAAGGAATGGCTGCTCCAATCAATGATTTATCAAGAGGTTGTTCAGTGAGTGATATTGTAAACCTAGTAGCAATTACAGCAAATCAAGCTGCTGGTAATATGTAATCCTTTCTTTAGAAAGGATTTTTTCTGAAATAAAGTACTGCACTGTACAATGCTTACTTTATAAGGGTATAAGAAGTTTATAATAAGTAAATACTATAAATAAATGGCTGAAATTCTAGTAGAACCTATAGAAGGTTATGCGCTAAGTAAAAACAAAAAGAAAGGAACTACTTTATTTTCAAAAGTAGGAGTTGTTGGCTGTGGAAAAGAAGGACAGAGTATTGCTCGTATCGCCAGTTGGCATGGAATGGAGGTAGTTTTTCTTGAGCTTACTGAAGAAAAAATTGAAACGGCTATTGCCAATATTGGTAAAGAGCTTGACAATAGAATTGAAAACTGGGGTTTAACACCTAGTGAAAAGAAAGCTATAATGAGTCGCATTAAAGGTACTATGGATTATAAGGACCTTGTAGAATGTGATTTTGTTATTGAAGCAATTCGTTCAGATGATAAAGGCGCGCGAAGTATTGATGCTCGTAAGGAAGTGTTTAAAAATATTGAAGAGATTGTTCGTGAAGATACTATTATCGCAACCAACTCTACAACAATTATTATCACCGAGCTAGCATCAGAAATGAAAAAACCAGAAAGATGTATTAGCTTACACTTTTTTGTTACTTCACCTGAGGCTAGAATTATTGAGGTTGTTAAAGGATTGTATACTTCAGAAGAAGTGTATAACAAAGTATGTACTTTTGTTAAATTAATTAACAGAGATGTCATTCCTGTAGAAGAGTCTGCTGGTTTAGTAAGTGTACGTTTGTACGTTACATTGTTAAACGAAGCATGCCAAGTTCTTATGGAAGGTATTGCTACAATGAGCGATATTGATAAAACTATGAAAGTTGGTTTGGGAATGCGATTTGGACCTTTCAGAACTGCGGATATTATTGGTTTAAGCAAAATAACTAAATGGATGGATAATTTATATGAAGAGTTTGGTAGCTCAAAATATAAGCCATCTCCTCTAATTAAAAGATTAGTTAGAGCAAAACATTTAGGGGTAGTTTCAGGAGAAGGATTCTACAAATATGATGAAAATGGAGATGTGATTTCTTAATCATTTGTAGTTTTTTATTATCAATTACGAAAAGTTTAAATCAATAAGAATGAAGATATTAGTATTAAATTGTGGTAGTTCCTCAATTAAATACCAATTGTTCAATATGGAGGCTGAAAGTCATAACGTATTGGCCAAAGGAGGTATTGAAAAAATCGGGCTTAAAGGTTCATTTTTAAAGCACGAAAAAGAAAATGGTGGAAAAGTATTACTTGAAGGTGAGATTTTAGATCACCAAACAGGAATAGATTATATTTTAGGAGTTTTATCAAGCGAAAAACATGGTTGCATCAAAAAGTTAGAAGAAATTGATGCAGTAGGTCATCGTGTTGTTCATGGTGGAGAAACATTTAACTCAAGTGTATTCATTACAAATGAAGTTGTTGAAAAAATGAATGAGTGTATTGAGTTAGCACCTTTACATAATCCACCGAACTTAAGTGGAATCTCTGCAATTGAGTCATTACTACCTAGTGTTCCTCAAGTTGGAGTTTTTGATACAGCTTTCCATCAAACCATGCCAAAACATGCCTATATGTATGCTATTCCTTATTCTTTATATAAGAAATATGGAATACGTAGATATGGATTCCATGGAACAAGTCACAAATATGTATCAGCAAGAGCATGTAAAATCTTAGGAGAAGAGTATAAAGATAAAAAAATCATCTCTTGCCACCTTGGAAATGGAGCTTCTATTGCTGCTATTAAAAATGGTGTATCCGTAGATACTTCAATGGGATTTACACCTGTTGAAGGTTTAATGATGGGAACCAGAGCAGGAGACCTCGATATTGGTGCTGCTACTTTTATTATGGATAAAGAAATGATTGGAACAAAGTCCGCTAGTATTTTATTCAATAAGCAAAGTGGTTTAATGGGAATTACAGGTGTTTCTTCTGATATGCGTGATTTATTAGCAGCATCAAAGGAAAACAATCCATTGGCTATTCTAGGTATGGAAATGTATTCATACAGAATTAAAAAGTATATTGGTTCATATGCAGCTGCAATGGGAGGAGTTGATATCATTATCTTTACTGGAGGTATTGGTGAATATGCTCATTATATCAGAAAGGATGTTTGTGAGGAACTTGGTTTTATGGGAATTGAGTTAGATTCTTCAGCGAATGAATCTGCTTTAGGAACAGAATCAGTTATTAGTAATAGTGATAGTAAAGTTACTGTTATGGTAGTTCCTACAGATGAGGAATTTATGATTGCTCAAGATACGAAGAGAATTGTTGAAGAGTTAGCAAATAGATAAGAATAATTAGTTTTTATCATTTTAAATAATAACCGCAAAGCTTAAATAAATAATATAAGTTTTGCGGTTTTTTTATGATTAAAGTTCTTGTTTTCTGTATATAAGCTCGATACTTTTATGTTTAGCAAAATCGAAAAAAATATTGGGATATGTTTAAGAAACTATCAGAACTTGAACTGCTTATAAAAAAGAATAAAGTAGTTAAGGTTTTGGCATTAGCTGTTTCTCAGGATGCAGACTCTTTGTCTGCAGTATGTAAAGCCTATAATGCTGGAATCATTAAACCTGTTTTAATAGGTGATGTTGAATTAACCAAAAGCATTATTAAAAAAGCAGGCTACAATTTTGAAGGAGCAACTTTTATTGATGAATCTGATCCGGAAATCTGCGTGGAAAAGGCAGTAAAAATGGTGAGTAGTGGAGATGCGGATGTATTAATGAAAGGAAAGGTTGCTACCCCCGTTTTATTAAAAGCCGTGTTAAATAAAGAATGGGGACTTCGCGTAGGTAAATTACTTTCTCATTTTGCACTTTTTGAAGTGGATACGTATCATAAATTAATAGCAGTTACTGATGTGGCCATGAATATTGGTCCAAACTTAAATGATAAAATTGCAATACTTAATAATTCGGTAGGTTATTTAAATAAGTTAGGTATTCATAAACCAAAAGTTGCAGTGCTTGGCGCTATCGAAATGGTTAATGAAAGTATGCAAGCAACCTTAGATGCCGCTTTGCTTTCAAAAATGAATCAACGAGATCAGATTAAAAATTGTATAATTGATGGACCGTTGGCTTTTGATAATGCTATAAGTTTTGAAAGTGCACGTCATAAAAATATTAAAAGTTCAGTAGCTGGAGATACCGATTTACTATTGATGCCTGATATTGAGGTGGGAAATGTATTGTATAAAACCTTAATATTTTTTGCAAAGGCCAAGGTTGCTTCGGTTATTTTAGGTGCTAAATCTCCTATTGTACTTACTTCCAGAAGTGATTCAGAGGAATCAAAATATCATAGTATTTTATTGGCTATATTAGGTTAATGTAAGTATAAGGAATCTTAAATTTTAATAATTAAGTAAATTATTTTATGTTAGCGGAGCATTAGGCAAATCATGTATAATATAAATGTAAAACACACCTATGGAATCATTTCAGATTTTAGTCTTAAATCCAGGATCAACATCTACAAAAATAGCAGTTTATGAGAATGAAAAGTCTATTTTTCTTAAAAATATTAAGCATTCATCTGATGAAATAGCTGTTTTTAAAACAATAGCTGATCAATATGGATTTAGGAAAGAGGTAATATTGAAAGAGCTACAAAGTGCAGATCTTGACATTAATAAAATAAATGCTGTTGTAGGTAGAGGGGGATTAGTTAAACCAATAGAATCAGGTGTTTATGAAGTTAATGACGCTTTAAAAAGAGATTTGAAAATTGGAGTGTTAGGTGAGCATGCCAGTAATTTAGGTGGATTAATTGCAGATGATATTGCTCAATCAATACCTAATGCAAGAGCATTTATTGCCGACCCGGTGGTGGTTGATGAATTAGAAGATGTGGCACGAATAACCGGGTGTCCAAGTATGCCTCGCCAATCTATTTTTCATGCATTAAATCAAAAAGCTGTGGGACGATTGTTTGCGCGAACCAGAGGATTCGTTTATGAGGAGTTAAATTTAATTGTTGCTCACATGGGTGGCGGTATATCTATCGGTGCGCATAAACAAGGAAAAGTTATCGATGTAAACAATGCCCTTGATGGTTATGGACCTTTTTCTCCAGAAAGAGCTGGAACATTACCGACCGGAGCTTTGATTAAGGCCTGCTTCAGCGGTAAACATACGCTTGAGGAGATGAAAAAAATTGTAAACGGAAAAGGCGGTTTGGTTGCGCATTTAGGTACAAATCAGGCTTATGAGGCTTACAAAAGAATCCAGGAAGGCGATAAAAAAGCAGAGCTTGTACTAAGTGCAATGTCATATCAAATAGGAAAGGCTATTGGGGGGTGTGCAGCGGTTTTAAAAGGAAAAGTTAATGGTGTTATTTTAACAGGTGGAATTGCAAATAATACATTTGTTGTTGATTACGTTAAAAATATGATAGATTGGATTGCTCCTGTAGCTGTTTATCCGGGCGAGGATGAAATGAGTGCTCTAATGCAAAATGGATTAATGGTTCTTAAAAATGAAATTAAATGTAAGGAATATAAATAAAAATTATAATTCTTAAAACATTATAATATAAGGGTTGTCAACTGAGTATTGACAACCTTTTTTTATATCTTAACGACTCAAAATAATGCTCACAAAATAACTTATGGTTTTAAATTTTATTCAGGGATTTATAAATGAGGATAATATAGCATATATGTTGATTATAGCTGCGTCATTAATTGTTGTGTTGTCGTATCTGTTCTCAGTATTTTCTAAAAAAACAGCAATACCAAGTGTGATATTATTGATCGCATTAGGTTTTTCATCAAAAAAAATATTTAGTATTGGTGTTACAGATGTAGATTGGCTATTTCCGCTTGAAATTTTAGGTATTGTAGGTTTAATGCTCATCGTGTTAGAAGGTGCTCTAGATTTAAAGTTATCGTGGCAGAGGTGGCCCATAATATGGAAATCAGGCTTGATTGCACTATTATCATTATTTATTAACGTATTTATATTTACATATGGAATTCAGATTATTATAGGAAACCTAGATTTTTTAACCGCATTTATTTATGCCATTCCTTTGTCAATTATAAGTAGTGCTATTGTGATTCCGAGTGTAGAAGGTTTAGATGAAGAGAGACGTGAATTTTTAATTTATGAAAGTACTTTATCTGATATCTTTGGCTTAATATTGTTTTATACAGTCATAAATAATGTAAATACTGGTGAAGCTGCCAAAATTGGGTTAAATGTTATTTCAAATATTGGTGGAACTTTAATATTATCAGTAGTTCTTTCATATTTAATGATCATATTTTTTCAAAGAGTTAAAACGCAGGTAAAGCTGTTTCTTTTTATTTCAGTTTTATTGATGTTATATGCTATTGGTAAAGTATTTCATTTATCTTCTCTACTTATTATTCTAGTATTTGGATTAATACTTGAGAACAGACATATTTTCTTTTCTGGTTTTATGAGTAAATTTTTAAAAGAAGAGAATGTAAAAAGTGTATTATCTGATTTTAAGTTATTAACCAGAGAGAGTGCCTTTATTGTAAGAACATTTTTCTTTTTTGTTTTTGGATTAAGTATTACTGTTGCAGGAATATTTAAAACTAAAGTAGTAGTTGGTGCCTTTATATTTCTACTAATACTGTTTTTAACCCGATGGTTATTATTTAAAGTAATAATGAAAAAGTCTTTTACACCTCAGGTTTTTATTGCACCAAGAGGGTTAATTTCTGTTTTATTATATTTTGCTATTCCTGACGACTTTTTAATTAATGATTTTGAGTCAGGAATATTATTATTTGTAATACTAGGTACAAGTGTTGTTATGGCTTGGGCATTAGTTCATTATAAAATAGGAAAGGTTGGTAGATTAAGGAAAATAGCCATTGTAAGAAATCTATTTTTAAGATCTGAAAAAAAGGCAGTATAAATAGATGTACAAAATAGTAAACCTTTTTTCTTTTATCTCGTCTAATTACCTAAATACTAATTGTAGTAAGTAGATTAAATGCAAATTAAATTAAAATATTTATCGCATTTGGGCGTTTTATTGTTTCTGTTGATTGTTTCAACTGTAAATATTTTAGCTCAAAAAAGTGTTAATGAGTTTGAATTGAACTCAAGCTTAATGAAGGATGAAGAAGTTGAGCTAAAAGTTCTTCATTATACAAGTACCAAAAGTCAATCATCTTTTCATAAAGGACGAGCATTAGAGTTTGCACATCAGTTTACGGTAAACTATACGCCCAAAAATAGTGGAAATTGGTATACTTTGAAAGATGGAAGTAGGATTTGGAAATTAAGAATCAGTTCTCCTGGTGCATATTCGATAAACTTAATATTTGATAGGTATGTACTTCCAGAGGGTGCAAAATTATTGTTGTATAATGTTGATCAATCGCAGATTCTTGGAGCTTTTACGTCAAAGAATAACAAAAAGTCAGGCATACTAGCTACAGCTCCGGTTTCAGGAGATGAGATTATTATAGAATATCAGGAGCCTGCAAATCCTGAATTTGAGGGTGAGTTGTTAATCGGGGCTGTAAATCATGATTATGTAGGCATTTTTAAATATATGGATAGTAAAGCAGGTATATTTGGTGATTCTGGCTATTGTGAGGAAGATGTATCTTGTTATGATCCCTTAAACTCTATAGATGTTAGAAGATCTGTTGTGGGATTAATTAATAATGGTAGTTTATATTGCACAGGAACCTTTATTAATAATACAAATGAAGATGGCGTACCATATGTAATCACAGCAGCTCATTGTTTGAATAGTACAAATCCTGGAAGTGGTGATGCAGTTGTGGCGTTTGTAAATTATGAATCACCTCATTGTAGTGATATAATTGATGGATCTAAGATTCAGACTTTATCTGGAGCTGATACTAAAGTATATGCAGAGGAATTGGATATAGCTCTTTTGCTACTACAAGAAGAACCTGATGCAGATGGTCAACCTTATTTTGCTGGATGGACACTTGAAACACAACCAACTCAACCTTATACATGTATTCATCATCCTCAGGGAGACGTGAAGAAGGTTTCAACATCAATAACTACGCTTCAGGCAACTTCATTTGTTGAAGGAGGAAATTATCCATATGCTCAGGAATATAATTTTCACTGGAAAGTACCAGAATGGAATATAGGTACAACTGAAGGAGGATCTTCAGGAGCTGCATTATTTGATGCCAATTATAAATTAATAGGTACTCTATCTGGTGGTGAAGGAACATGCTCCTGGCCAAGAAATGATTATTTTACTCGTTTTTATAAAGGTTGGGATCAAAATCCTTTAGATAGTTGTCATTTTTCAACGTGGTTGGATCCTTTAAATACGGGAGTGCAAAGTTTGGATGGATATGATCCATATGCAGAACAATCCTATGAACGTATTTCTAATATTGAAGTAGGTGAACTTCCTGATATTAATTACTCTGAAGAACTCGGTTATGAAAGTGGACATAATATGTATGGTATTACAAAGTTTGCTGAAAAATTTACAGGAATAAAGTCAGCAAATTTAAAGGGTTTATATATAATGCCAGGAAAAAGTCCATGGGGTGCTGATCAAACCATAAATTTATTAGTGTGGGAGGGAAGTGCTTATCCTGAAAATGTGCTTTATAAAGAAGAGAATATTAGTATAGGACAATTAAGAGCCAATAGAGAAATTTTTTGGAAGTTTTCAAATCCTGTATCTACAAATGGTACATTCTATGTTGGCTATGAGATAGATTATTCAGGATCCCCAATAGATAGTTTTGCTGTTTACCATACACAGGATGGCTCTATTTCTAAAGCAAACAATACTATGATGGTTGAATACAATAATAGTTGGAAATTAGCTACGGGTGTTTTTGGTGGAGAAATGAAATCATTATGGATAGATGTATTGGCAGATATGGTTGTATTGGGAGATACCCAGATTAATATTCCGTCTGTAAAAGAAATGAAAATATTTCCAAATCCTCTTGTATCTTCTTCAATTGCAAAGTTAGATACAAAAGGATTGTTTGTTGAAAGCTATTCAGTTATAGATATCAATGGAAGGGTATTGGATAAACGATTTTTTACAAATAGCACCGTAATTCCAATTAATATTGATTTGAGTAATTTTCCTGATGGTTTATATATTATTGAAATTAATATGGATGGAAACCAAATCCATAAAAAACTAATCAAGGCTAGTCAATAACTTTGATATTGTCAATACATACATATGCAGGTGTTAACATTTGTCCATTGAAAACATCAGTAGATAAAAAACTGATTTCAATACGAGAAATATACCCTAATGTAGATAAATCTATATTAGTCCATTCTCTTATTGTATAATCATCTTTATTGGTTAAAGCAGTATGATCAGCTAAATAAAACTCTATTGTACCTCTAGGAGTTCCAACCTTATCATATCCATTAATAATCATTTTAAACCAGTCAGGGTCTGTTCCTTCTGTACCGCCAAATTTTTTTGAATATTGGGTGCCTTGTTCAATTGCTAAATAATTATAATAGGTATTATTTACATACATGCTTTTGAATAAGTGATCTTTATTGTCAAGAGTTGTTATAGTACCATATTTATTAGGATCACTTAGACCTAACACAACATAATTTTCAGAATCATAATCATCAGTTGATCTGTATTCTCCATATAGTTGGTATAATACATCAGTATTACTACCTGTTATATTTGAAAGTACGAATCCATCAAAAGAAGCTGTTTCTTTAGGATCACCATTTACTTCAAAATTTAATAATCCTGAAGAAAATTGGGTTGTGCCAATAGTTCCAACAGAAAATATATCTTCCTCAAGAGTTATGTCTTCAAAATCACTATTATACAAGGATTGAACAAATATTTCCCTTGATACAGCACCTCTTTCGTTCTCAACTGTAAATGTATAATTGAAAGTGTTAAGTTCTTTTGGTATGAGCTTATAGTCTTTATCGGTTGAAATTATTTCATTATCCACCAACCAAGCATATGAAGATCCATAATCATAGGTTATTTTAGGGGAGATAACCAAGGTATCATTTACTTTCACTTCATAACCATTCTCTGGGATATTTAGGTAAATTTCAGAAATGGGGAGATCTTTTTCCTCTTTAGCACATGAAAATAAAACAGAGCAGATGCCCAAAACAAAAAAAGCTGTTTTATATTTGTTGTTTTGCATAATTGGTTCTATTTCTTTTTTAAGTGATATTCAATGAATCCTGGTAATTGATCAGTACCTATCCTTTTACCAATAATGTTTTTATTTTCATCTAAAACAAAAATAACCGGAGTACTATAAATATCATACAAATCTCTAAAGTTTGATTGGTTATAGGGATCCCAAACATTAATCCACTCTTCCAATTGGTGTTCTTCAATAAATTCTGTCCATTTATCTTTCTCGTGTTGTGTAAAGACGGCAAATATTTTGACACCCTGATCACCATATTTGTCCCAAATTTCCTCCTTAATCTTAGGAATTTCCTTTTTACAGTGTCCACAATCAGGTTCCCAAAAAACAAGTATTGTTAATTTTGCATATACTTCGCTTAGTTTGTGGTATTCATTATTTGGAGATAGTAATTTCAAATCAGGAGCTTTATTTCCAATTAAATTAGGCTTAAGCTTAGTAACTCTTTCTTCTAGTTTTGAAAGAAATTCTTTATCAACCCAGTCGGCATAACCAGATAAATAATATCTTTCAGCCAGAGCTACCATAGCTGCATCCATTCCCATTACTTTACTGTCATTAACAGTATTGAAAGTATATTGAATTAAGTATTTTTCCATATCCTTATTGTCTCCAGCCATTTCAATTACTCTATTGGCTTCTTTAACAATACTATCCGGTATCTGAAAAACTGTTTTTGTGAAAAACGTTTCCAATTTATTTGTAAAATATGGAGTTCTGAGCATTCTGTCATCTTGCATATCAATATTATCAAAGTAGTGATTTTTAAAATATTCATATCGCTTCCAACGAATAACCGAGTCTGGTAAATTTTTGTTTTCATTAAAATCTGGGACATTAACCTCTTTAATACCTCTAATAAAATTTGCTAAGAAAGTTCCTTTGTATTCTGTTAGAATATTATTCCAGTATGTATTAATTTCTTCAGTTAGTTCGCTCAGTTGGTTTTTCCACATTTCCACTGAATCTTTTTGCGATTCAGCTTTTTCTTTAATATTATTTTGAAGTCTAACAGCTTTTTGTTGTTGTTTATTCAGGTATTTCTGATATTCATTAAAAGCTTGTTCTTGTCTGTTACCTTTTACTTTAAGGTTTTGTATAGGTTTAGCTTTATTGGTTGAAATACTAAAGTGTTGTTCGTTATCAATAAATATATCAAAGTATTTTTGGTCTGGCATATAAATGATATAAACACCACCAGGTAATGGTTCTTCTCCTGTAAAACTTCCTTTACCTTCGTGATTTACCATTATGGTATCATTTACTAACATTTTTTTGTTAAAATAATGTCCCAGGATTAAAGTTGTGTCTTTTAATCCATCGATTGTAACATCTATTTTATAGCCTTGACCATTTACTCTGAATAAGGTTAGCGAGAAAAATACAGCCAGTATGATGATAAACTTTGTATTCATTGTATTATCTTTTTAGAAATATGAGAATAATATCCTAATTTGTATATATCATAAATGAACATACTAGGATTAGCGTTTTGTAGTAAGCCAGATAAAAAATTCTTACTCTGAAGAAACAAAACACTTGCAAACCCAATAAGTTTTAGTTTTTTTAAAATTCTGTAATATCTTAAAATGGTTATTCTGTCATATAGCAGTTGGTTATCTCCATTTTTAAATTCTATTATTTTTAATGTTTCTAACCGTTGTTCTGTTTTAGTAATAAACTCCATATTACTTTCTAATCCAATATGAACAATAGGATTATTAATATGAATAATACGGATTCCTATCATTTCAAGTTTTATGCCAAACATAGTATCTTCATGACCCGATCTTTCTATTGTTTCATCAAATCTGATCTTATCGAAAAGTTCTCTTTTTACGAGAAAATTATTCGACATAAAGCTTTTATTTGGAATCTTGTTCCTTTGTTCTGCGGAGAAGTCCTCTTTTAATTTACCTACTTTCCATCTTAAGCTTTTATCAATAGAAGGAAGCTGTTTGGGATGTACTCTACCGCCACATACAATCATTTTATTATTAGTTATATGCGGAAAATACTTTGACAGATAATCATTTGGTATTTCAGAATCACTATCAATAAATAAAAGACTATTATATAAAGCATCAACAGCCATTCTGTTACGAATGGCTGCGCTTCCAATATTTATTACAAGTTCTTTATAATTAATTTGATCAAAACTTTTTAAGCTACTGTTTATTTGTTTATAACTACTTTTTGAACCATCATCATAAATAAGTAATTCTATATTTATAGATAATTCATGTGCTTGCTTGATCAACATTTTTGCTAAACAAGTTACATCAACATTATAAACAGGAATACAAACAGATAGCATATAAAAATCTGATTAATTATATTGCTTTTGTTTTTTCTTTCAACCAGAGATTTAACTCTTCACTTAATAGTGGTGAAATCAAATCATATACTTTTTGATGATATTGATTTAACCAATCAATTTCTTCGTGTGTTAAAAGAGATTTTTCAATTGGTTTTAAGTCAATAGGGCAGAGGGTTAATGTTTCAAAACCTAAAAAATCACCAAAAGCTGTTGATACTGCGCTTTTTGTTAAAATAAGGTTCTCTATTCTAATACCATATTCACCTTCTCTATATAAACCTGGTTCATTTGAGGTAATCATGCCTTCAGCTAAGGCAACGCCGTTATCATTAGGTCGTATAGCCTGAGGTCCTTCATGAACGTTTAAAAAACATCCGACACCATGACCAGTTCCGTGACCGTAGTTCAGTCCTTGAGACCAAAGTGCCTTGCGTGCTAAGATATCCAGATGAACTCCTCTGGTTCCGACAGGAAAATTAGTGGTATCTAATGCAATATTACCTTTAAGAACCATTGTATAGTCTACTTTTTGTTGGTCAGTAGGAGTTCCTAAGTGCATTGTTCTTGTAATATCAGTAGTTCCTTCAAAATATTGACCGCCAGAGTCGACAAGATAAAAATTATCAGAACTTAAAGGTATGCTACTATTTTCATCTACAGTATAGTGACAAATGGCTCCGTGCTCTGCAAATGCTGAAATTGTTGCAAATGACTCTCCAACAAATGTATCTGCTTCAGCTCTGAATTTTTTTAGCTGTTTTGCTGCAGATATTTCAGTTACATTTCCTTGAGGAACTTGAATTTCCAGCCAGTGAATGAATTTTACCATTGCAACTCCGTCTTTTTTCATGGCTTCTCTGAATCCATTTTGTTCGGTGCTGTTTTTAATTCCTTTAAGGTCTTTTACAACACTTTCAGTCTCAATTCTAATAACTTCACGAGGAATTAGAGCGTATATTTTTGCATTCGTAGTTACCGGATCAAACATTAAACCAGAGTCAATTGGCATATCTTTAATCCATTTAAAAATATCCGAATACAAATGTATTGAGATATCATCAATAGCTAATTGTTTTCCAATTGTTGCAGTAATTTTATGAGTGTCGATAAACAAATATACAGCATCAAGAGAAATAATTAAATAGGCATGAAATACCGGGTTGTACGATACGTCGCTACCTCTAAGGTTCAAAGTCCATGCTATCTCATCAAGAGCGGTGATAATATAATGAGAGGCATCCTTGTTACGCATTTCCTCTCTGATCTTTTCAATTTTTTCAGTTCTGTTTAATCCGGCATGTTTGGTTTCATGCAAAATAATTGGTTTTTCCGGAATAGGAGGACGGCCTTCCCAAATTTCATCAAGTAAAGTTAAATTGGGATCAATTGAAATACCGTAAGTTTTAAACTTTTTTGAAAGTTTTCTGGCATCTTCAATAGAAAACACTTCGCCTTCAAATGCTAAGGTACTTCCCGGATTTAATCTTTCAGCTATCCAATCAGCATAGTCTGGAGTTCCTGCTTCACCCATTCTAAATAAATCAATCCCATTACCATCTAACTCTTTTTCTGCCTGAATAAAATATCTACTATCCGTCCATAAACCAGCTTCTTCTGCTAAAATAACAACGGTACCTGCAGACCCCGTAAAACCTGAAATAAATTCACGTTTTTTCCAATGAGCAGCAGTGTATTCACTCATATGAGGATCACTTCCGGGTATAATATATGCGTCAATTCCCATGCTAAGCATTTTTGAACGCAATAAGAAAATTTTATCAGCTGTGGACATAATACTAACTTTTAATTATTTAAACTCAACGTTTTGGTTGGTGTTAAAAACAATAATTTTTGAATCACTTTGTGGATTATTACCTATAACCCCATTAAATGATATTTTATCACTTTCTTTAACCAATTGGAGTTTGTTTAACTGAGGATGAATTAACCTTCCTCTATAAATTTCTCCATTGATGCTGTATGAAACTAGTTCATTTACTTTAACTGTTGTAAGCGTATTATTATTATTTATGGTTAATTTTTTTAAAGTTTCAGATGTATTGTTTATTGATAAATTTCCATCAGTACATTCAAATAGGCTTTCAGTTCCAATTTGTGCCATTTGAATGGTAGAACTGTTGCTTCTTACTTCTGTTTTTGAACAATAACCAATTTTAAAGTTGTCAATTTTAGATATACTCTTTAAAGTATCAATTTTATTAATTTCAATGATGCTATAATTCGAAATTAAATTCACAGTATTGGCATGAGGAATTTGAATTGTTGAATTATTAATTACCATTTTACCATAACCAAATTTATTGATACTACCGTTACAATAGTTTAATTCAATATCATTACTAATTGAATCTTTATCTATTGCCAGGTTTTTAATATTTATCTTACAGTAGTCAAGCTTTACATTAACCTTTCCTAGTATTTCGGCAATATTAACTTGTCCATTGGAGTTTTGAATTTGCAACGAAATGTTTTTAGGACAAAAAATGTTGTACATTATTTTATAGGGAATTGTTCTGTTAAAATCGTCAGTAAATGATGTTTTAACCTGAAGAGTATTACTATAAGTAACAACTTTTATTTTTATCTCGTCAAGCATTTCTTTAGATAAGTTAGGCTTGTTTGATAAGATTTCAAGAGATGTTTCTACACTGATAGAATCTTTATCCCAGTTCAGAATATTTATTTGTGCATGGTTACCTCTGATATCAAGATTTTTAATATTTGTAGTTTTAAAAATCTCTAAACTGTAATCTTTAAAATCAGTAGTTATTCGAGTTTGAGAAAAAACATTAATGCTCAAAAATGAAATTAAAATGATAACAGTTCCTATTTTAAAATTATTCATATTTTTAATTGAGTTGTGTGCTTGTAAAAGTAGCTAAAAAGAGTTGTTTCGGAAAATTTTCAAGGCTTAACAAAACAAATGAGTGATTCTAATTTAATTTATAATCAGAATCACTCATTTTATTTTATTGTTGTTCAGATTGTTCTTCTTCCGAAACGTCCTTCTCTGGGTTTTCGTCTTTATTTCCTTTTATTAATTTTTGTCCTCCGGCACCAACGCTTGATTTAATAGATGCATAACCGAATCTTTTCGAAAAACGATTTAATTTACTAGCTGGAGCTAAAATGTATGTAAATGATTTTTCGCCCATACCTCCCTTAACTTTACGTTTGTCTTCATCTAATGTTTTTACTGCTTCATTATATTCCGGACTTGATGATAATGTCTGCATCATTTCGCCTCTGTGCGAGAAGTAGAACCATGTATCATCATCAAATTTTATAATTAGGTCAATTATATTTCCACTTCTCTTTTTTACAATTTCAGTAGTAACTTCAACCTTTTTATTTATAACATAGTTTTTTACAAAGGTCAAGTCTGCTTTTCCATCAGCAACATATGCATGTCCTGGTCCATCAAATGTAAAATCTATATTTCCAAAAGTGAACATTTGATTTAGTTGTGGATTCAGATTTTCAATTTGTTTAGAAGCATTCTTTTTTGCTATAACAGCCTTAGCTTCTTTAGGTCCAACCCATTCAGCCATTCTTTTTTGTAAGGTTGCATCACTAAGTTTACTATTGGTAGCATTAGATCCTAAAATAGCAGATACCATCATGTTTGTAATTGATTCATCAAAAAAGAAATCAATACCCATAAGTGTTGTTATACTAATCTTTTCTTTTTTAGGATCATCGATAATTGTTCCAACATTTTTGTATTTAAACGGTCCAAGATCAATTCCAAAGTCTAAAGGTCCATCAGCTTTTATATCGCATCTGGAGTTAGAATATTGGAATACAATACCTGTAGTATCAGGATTACTTATTTTATGCATAGGAGCAATTTCAAAAGCATTGTCTTTGCTATTAAAATGTAGGTATCCATTTGCTGAGATAATTGGAATATCGCTATAATCTTTTCGAGATTGAAGGAAGCTAGAATAAACGTGTGCAGAATCTTTAGTGATAAAGAAATCTCTGTATATATTATCTCGTTCATAATTTACTGGCTCTTCTCCAATAGGAATCAAAACATTTGAAGGGTCAATTATAGAGTTGAAATAAACGAATGTTTGTGGCCCACCACTACATTTATGCAGCATTTGTGCACCACCATCAAAAGTTAAGTGAGGTTGCTTAGCATATAAGGTTGATTTTCCTTTAAAAGTAAAGTTTCTATCAAAAGTAAACAGATCAGTTTCAACAATTGTACCTGTAGCTGTAGTGCTTAGATTATCATCTAATTTGATTTCACTCATTTGTATGGTGAACTTTTTACCATTACCGTTGATGAAATCATACTCACCATATCCGGTATATTCATATTTACCCTCAATATTTAGGTGCGAATTATAAATTGTATGTGAACATGTAGAATCTGATAATAAAATAGTGGCACTATCAACAGGAGCCATCTCTGCATCTTCATATATAGTAATGAGGCCATTACTTAATTGAATATCTGCATCTGCAACATTGATGTTCTTAACTTCTTCAGCATAAATTACTTTTTTTTCTACATCATATCTTGCTAATGGTGCTCTAAAGTCTAAAGAGTCCTGTCGTCTATGAGTTGATACAAAGCGGTTACCTTCTGATCCACTAGCTCCCATATAAATATTGTTCAGATCCATATCCCACGAGAACTCACTGATATACGAAACGTACCTGTTATCTGTAAAATTAACTAAACTTCCTCCTGACTTAGAAACGAAATTACCTTTACGCGTTTCAAAATCAATGTTTGATATTAAGTTTGTCGTGTTAAATGATACATCGCCCATATCTCCACTTACAAGATTAAAGTCAGAAGAATCAGCTAACACGGTATGTCCACCAAAAGTCATTGCTGGAGATACGATATTTGCTTTTTCCATATAGAAAGTTCCTTTACCAGTAGCTCCACCTTTCCCAACTGTTATGGTACCATCTAGTGAGGCTTCATTATTGAACATAGTAAAACTCTCTTCCTGACTCTTAGATGCTAGCTTATCTTTAAATGGATGATATGTGACAAATGAATATTTTCCAGAAACATCTGGGTATTCAACACCATCTTCATGTTTGGCAATAGTAAAATCATACGCCTGACCTTTGGTTTCTTCAGGTAAAAACAAGAAATTTTCAGATTTTGAAGTGGATGCTAAGTATTCTAAAGTACCATTACCACGTAAACCTTTATTACTTAAATCGATATTTGCAATAAACTTGGCTCTATGTTCGTATATATCATATCCATCAGGTGGTGTTTCCCTGTTAAATCCAAGTGAAAAGTCTTTTTGAACGGTAAGGTTTTCATTAAAAGTCGGGAAGATGTTTGAAACAAATGTTCCCGTAAAGTCAAAGTTTTTACGCGATAATTCACTAATACTATCCATTGAAAATGTATCTAGCCTGAAATAAAACTTTTCACGGTCGTAGATACCTTCTTGAATTTCTGGTTTATCATAGTAAACATATGATTCTGAAGTACTATGAAGGATTGGAAATTCACTATAGTAATCTTTTCCTGATTTATTATCTGGTTTATCAATGCGTAAGGTTCCTGATAGTTTCTCAATGGCATTTTGTACGTAAGTAAGCTTAGGATGTCCAAAGTAATCTAATTCACCGGTTTGAACTTGCATTCTCAAGGAGTCAATGTTGGTCATATCAATCTGGAAGTCATCGTAATTGAATTTAAACCCAGCTCCGTATAGATTTAACATTCCGGCATTAATAATTCCGTCAAAAATAAAGTTTCGGTTTCTTTTTAGTAAGATCTTTTCATCTTTGGGAAAGAATACAACGTTTTGGTTATCCGAAATTGAAATGGATTTCACACCATTAATATTCAAATCGTAATTGAGTAAATCGATATGAGCATTGTTAATTCGACCTGGTGTATTAGATGTAAAACGGATTACATCGTAATCTTTTTTCCCTAATCTAAATTGTAGGTAATCATCCAGCCTTTGTCTTATTTCAATTTCATCGGTGTTTACATTATAACCAATAAACCCATAAAAAGAAAGCTGTATTACTTGTTGACGAACCTGAGCTTCGGGCAAGCCAATCATTTGTGCATATTCGTATGCTGTAAATGGTTTTCCCTTATACCTCTTGGAGCAGTTTTTTAATCCTTGTAGAGGATGCATAGCATCCATTCCTTGTAGTTGGTTATAAAAGCTTTCTCTAAAGTAACTCAGTGATTCAAAAGATCCATGGTTTTCTGCAGCTCCGGATACCATTCTAAGATTAATGACATCTTCATCCAGATTCCAGCTTAAAAGCTCAATATCCATACTAACATTGTGGAAAGTATTAAAATAAGGGCTTATGGCCAATCCTTCACCATCTCTAATCAGGTGTAGTTCGTTTTTGTCAGTCATCAATTTAAATGTTAGTCCCGGGTGATAGATGTATCCCGTATCCAGCTGAATTTTAATTTCGGTGTCTGTACTTAATATTTGGTCTTTACGAAGGGCAAAATATAATGATTTAGCTGTTATGAAGAGTGTATCGTGACGAAAAATTGTAATAGTAGCCGGATCATCATATGTTCCAGCACCAAGAAATTTAGCTCCGTTTTGTGCAAAACCACCTTCGTAGTTAATATTGGGGTGAATATTATTTAAGTTAAAACGTTCTTCCGTAGATAAAAACTGTGGGTATGAGGCAGTTTCAGGCGTGTTGATATTCATAACTTTATGCTTAAGACTTCCGGTTAAAGCATGATCAAAATAGACATAGTTATAGAATTTTGCGGTATCTATTTCAAACATGGCATTTTTAAAAGGAATAGTATACTTACCAAAAGTTGCATAAAGGGTATCTGCCGAGAAACCAGCTCTTTCCCAGGTTACTTTTCCTTTATCTCCCTTCCATATATTGGATGTGTAGTTAAAAGTACCTGAAGTTTCGAATATTTTAATACTATCATTTTTTGAGAAGCATGTAAGATTTAAGTCCCGAAAAGTACCAATCAAATCTTTATTGTAACTTAACTCCCAATTGTTATTACTAGAATTCCACTTTGTAGATGGAGTAGAGTATATGGTGTTTTCATTAAGTAACTGACTTGTTGTATTAAGAAGTTGATTTACCTTTCGTAGAGGATATCTTTTTTTCTTAATCAAATCTGTTATGGCATTATTCCATGCATTAAAACTGCTTTCTGAAATATCTGAAGAAATAAATTCACGAATAGTAGTTAAATAAGTTACGTAATCCGGAACAGGTCTGGCTCTTTTTACTGCCATTAGATTACAGTTGTCAATAATTAACAGTTTAAGTTCACTACTTAAGTCTGGGTTTGTCCAGAAAAGATTTAATTCTTCGATATATTCTTTGGCATATTTTTTATCTGCGATAGACTTAAACATTTCTTCTATCGTTGGAATAAACTCTTCAGGATTATCTCTAAATAAGTTTTGAGTAATTTGTGAGTATCCTGAAATTAAGAAACTTGTAAAAAATAATAGTAAAAATATTCTCATAGGTTATTATTTTGAAAGCGTATACGCAATCGATACCCAATTGTTATCCTCCTTAACAGAAATTTTCTCTAAATTGGATTGAGTACATTTTGCATCAATTACATCAATGTCTGAATTATAAAAACCGCTTAAATATAAAGAACCATTTTTCTTTAATACACTTACATATTTTTCAATATCAGCCAATAAAATATTTCTGTTGATGTTTGCTAGTATTATATCGTAAGTTTCTTGTCCTAATAAAGATGCATCTCCACAAAATACCTCCATCTGTTTGATGTTGTTTAGCCTAATATTTTCATTGGCATTGTTAAAGGCCCAATCTTCAATATCGATGCCTGTTACTTTAGTTGCATTTTTCATGGCACAAAGAATACCTAATATTCCGGTTCCGCAGCCCATATCTAATACTGTTTTTCCAGAAAAGTCAACATCTAAAATATGCTTTATCATTAGGCCGGTAGTTTCATGATGTCCGGTTCCAAAAGCCATTTTAGGTTCAATTAAAATATCATAGTCAGTCTTTGGAACTTCCTGATGGAAAGGACTGCGAACAATACATCTGTCATCTATAATAATAGGATTAAAGAAATGTTTTTCCCATGTTTCATTCCAATTTTGATCTGGCATTTCTTCGTTAGTAAAGCTGATTTTATAATCTTCATTTTGTAATATCTGAAGGCTTTGGATATCATTAGATGAAAAGCTATCTGTTGGAATATAGGCATTTATTCCATCTTCAGTTTCTTCAAAGCTATCGTATTCAAATTCGGCAAGCTCAGCAGTTAAGATATCTCGTATAAAATCATTTATAGGACTAATGGTGAAAGTGACTTTTGTGTATTGCATTTGAGATTGTATTTAGTATTCGGACAAAATTAACAATTAGTTCAGCATAAAAAAAGCCGTCGGAAATGACGGCTTTTCTATTATTTATTTGTGTTTACCGATTAAAAAGCATCGATAATTCCAACAAAATCTTCAGCTTTTAATGAAGCTCCACCTATAAGACCTCCATCAACGTCTGGGTTAGCAAATAATTCTTTTGCATTACTTGGCTTACAACTTCCTCCATAAAGAATAGAACAATTGTCAGCAACTTCAGTACCGAATTTATCAGCAACTACAGAACGGATATATGCATGAATTTCTTGAGCTTGCTCTGGAGTAGCAACTTTTCCTGTTCCGATAGCCCATACTGGTTCGTATGCAAGAACGATTTTACCAAACTCTTCAGCAGATAAGTGGAAAAGAGCTTCTTCAATTTGAGTTTTTACAACCTCATTTTGTTTGTTAGCTTCTCTTTCTTCTAAAACTTCACCAATACAGAAAATTGGAGTTAAACCATTAGCTAATGCTAAGTTAGTTTTTTCTTTAAGAGTTTCGTTAGTTTCACCATAGTACTCTCTTCTTTCAGAGTGACCAAGGATAACACACTCAGCTCCTGTAGATTTTACCATTGCAGCAGAAGTTTCACCTGTGTAAGCTCCTGATTCTTTGTCAGCACAGTTTTGTGCAGAAACTGCAATTTTACTAGCGTCAACAGTTTTTACTACTTCAGTAATATGAGTAGCAGGTACACCAATAACAACTTTACAGTTAGGTGTTTTACCAGCAAGAATGCTGTTTAATTCTGATGCTAACTCAACTCCTTCTTGAAGGGTTTTGTTCATTTTCCAGTTTCCGGCAACAATGTTTTGTCTCATCGTAATAAATGTTTGTAATTAAAACTATATTGAATTATTTTTTTTATTAAGTAGTAGAAATGCCATTAATATAGTCAGTAGTATGATTATATAAATTATATTTCTTTCATTCTTATCCTTTAATTGCTTGAGTGAAAAAGATGTGGGGTTTGCAAATTGCTTTGCATTAGGTATGTCTTTATAATGCCATTTCCCAATTATATTTCCATCCTGAATTAAAATAAGACCGGGATTAGATCGAATCATTGTTTTTAGCATGGTTTCATCAGCTGTTAAGTAGTTAAAACCTGCTTCTGTATTAAATTCAAAACTTGTAATATCATCTGAATTTGATGCAGTTAAAAAATATGTATCAAATCCTTTTTGAAATAGTATTTTATTTAAACTTTTTAAGCTGTCAATATGAGCTCCCCATGTACCTTTATTTATTTGTGGAGAAACAATTAATAGAGTAGGGGTGTTTTTTTTAAGAAGTTGTTGAGTAATATCTTCCCCTTCATCATTGGTTAAAACAAAATCATGAATAGGAGCCTCATATCCTTTACTAATTATTTTTGTTTCACTATCAATAAATATCCATGTAGAATCGTTATACGGATAGTTAGATGCTTCAAAAGTTTTTTGCTCACCATCTTTTTCCATTATAAAGGTTGTTTCATATTCAGGTTGTGCAGCACCTTTAGGAATAGTCATACCTTCATTGATATTGTTACCTATTTTATATGGTCGGAAATCTATAATTGGAAGATGATAATAAGAGTAAAAGGAAGTGCCTAATATAATAGCAGCACTTGCAAAAGTAAATGTTAATTTATTGAATATACTTATTTGATTTGTAAACTTTTTACGGTTTAAAAATAAAAATAAAGTAGGAATTAGAAGTATAATATTTTTAGCAAAAGTTTCCCAGTTGGTTAGTTTAACAGCATCACCAAAACATCCACAATCCGTTACAGGATTTGTTATGGCTATACCTAATGTAAGTGGGACAAATATTATCATAAAAAGCATTGCTAAAATCGACGATGTTTTAATTCTGATGCCTAATAATATATGAATACCTGTTAAAAATTCTAGTGCAGAAACAATAAACGATAATGGAATAACAAGGGCAGAGAAACTACTCATATGAAAAGAGCTTAGGTAGTCTCCAAACTTAATTGCACTTCCAACAGGATCAACTGCTTTTACAAAACCAGAAAATATAAATGTTAATCCAACAATTATTCTACTTAGGTAATAAAATAGTTTATTCATGAAATACTTTAGTTTTCATTTTCAGGAAAATCTAATTGAATCATGGCAAAAATTGCATAATTGATCATGTCAAGATAATTTGCATCAATGCCTTCCGAAATAATTGTTTTTCCTTGATTATCTTCTATTTGTTTTGTTCTGTGAAGCTTCATTAATATAAGATCAGTAAAAGAACTTATTCTCATACTTCTCCATGCTTCATCATAATCATGATTTTTATTAAGCATCAGGTTCTTAGCGCTGTATATATTTTTAAGATATAATTCTAATGCTTTTTCATTATCCATTTCTGGCTGATCTGAAGGCCCTAATTCCAATTGGATAATGGCCATTGAAGCGTAATTTATGATTCCTATAAATTCGGATCTGATATCTTCATCAACTTTTGAAACACCTTTTGTTTCTATGCTGCGAATTCGTTGTGCTTTAATAAATATCTGATCAGTCATTGATGAAGGCCTTAGTATGCGCCATGCAGTTCCATAATCCTTCATTTTTTTTTCGAAAATATCTTTGCATATAGCTATTACGTGCTCAAATTGCTGATCTGTTTTTTGCGACATGGTTATTTTTAAAATTAAGCCGTAAAAGTATCAAAAATTCAATTAATACGGTAAAATATCATGGTTGGATTGCTTAAAAAAAATATAAATAAGCCTTATTGAATGGTAAAACTAAGGCATAGAAAGGTGTGAATAAATGAATTTATTTAATTTAGAGAAGTTACTGGTAAAGAAATGTAAAAGTTGCTTCCTACAGATTCTTTGCTATCTACCCATATGTTGCCATTATTCTTTTCAATAAATTCTTTACATAATATTAATCCTAAACCAGTTCCTTTTTCATGTTCAGTTCCATTACGATGAACATCTTTTTCTATTTTAACCCGGATTATGTATTAGAATTTTGTAATGAACATTGAAAGTACCATAAAACAAGGCTTTACTGAAACGAGGCATAGCATCGTTCTGGTGAGTTGAAGTGAAGTAACGAAGTGTCTTGTTTTGAAGTAATTTCAATGTGTAATAGATGGTCTAATGCATATTGCGGGTTTAAATAAAGACTCAATAATCTCATTATTCATTCATATACCATTGTCACTAATGCAAATCACAACATCATTATCTTTTCTTGAGCATGAAAAAGTTATTAAGTCTCCTTTATTGGTGAATTTTATGGCATTGTTGAAAATATTTGTAAATACTATTTTTATGGTAGGTACGTCAACATAAATTGTTTCATTATTATTAATCTTATTTTCTACCTGAATGTTTTTTACCTAAGTTTTACCAAAGTATGCAGAAATACTTTCGTTTAATATTTCATTTAGATTCCGATCTTTTTTTTGAATTTTAATAATACCTTGTTGCGAATTGGCCCAATATAAAAGGTTTTTAAGTAAGTTAAATGTTGATTCGGAATATTCCTCAATTAATTTTATATGTTTAATCCTTTCTTCGTCATTATAATCATAATAGGATAAGACAAAATCGTTATATATGCCTATAATTGCAGTAAAAGGACTTCTTAAAATCGTGTGCAATAATTGAAAATAATTTATCCTTTATAGCATTTAATTTGTGGAGTGTTTCAGTTTTGATGTTTATTGTTTCTAAATTATTTTCAAGTTGTTTTTTTGTGTGTTAATTAGTTGATGCTGGGAGTTAAGAATCTAATTTTTCTTTTTTAAGCGAATTAAGAAAAATACAATGGTTAATACGCTTATTATAAGAATACTAATGGCACCAATTGCAAACCATATTTTGGCTTGCATATTTGCTTTTTCAAGTTCTGACTGTTTGTTTTTTAAAGCCTGTTTAAGATATAATCGTTCTAACTCATCTTTAGTTTTTTGCTCGTTTGCAAACTTTCCTAACAAACTTGCTATTTTTTGTGCTTTGTATATATATATATTGGATTCTGTGACTCTTGTGATTCTGAATATGCTGCTATATACTTTTTTTGTGCAGCAAGAGCCTGAGCTTTGAGTTGAAAAACTTCAGGGAGATGGTTTATGATATCAGCTTTTTTAGATATGTCAATACAAGAATCTAAAAATTGAATAGCTTTATAATGTTCTTTAAGTTCCAAATATAGTTCTCCTTTGTGTTTGTATAGCTTACTCTGAATTTGTGGAATGTTTATTTTATGGCTTAAAGCAGAAGCAAGTTTAATATAATACTTGCAAGAATCTATCGCATTTAATGAATTGTAGTATTCATAAATGGATAAATAGAAATGTGCCTTTAAATAATTACTGTTTAATTTAGGCGCTAGCTTAAAAAGTTCTTGATAATCAACTCTGGCTTCCTAGCTTTTTCCATTTCTTACTTTCAGTAAGCCTATGTTAGAGTATGAAACTGCAATTTCTTTAGGACTGACAAGCGGACTCGCTTTATCGTAGTTTAAAGATTTTGGGAAATAAAAAAGTGCTGATTCATAGTCGTTCAGTTTTTTGTAAACAACTCCAATGTTGTTGTAAACTGTTGGTAAACTTGATGTGTCGTTAAAACTTTGTGCAATTTTTATTGCTTGAAGACTTAAGTTAAGACTCTGAATTTGATTATTAACCCGAGTTCGATATAAAATTATTGGCTCAGACTGCTTATAAATAATGAGTTTCAATGAATATTTGTGAAGTCATAGCGGGCTATGTCAAACAAATATGAAGCAGAAAATCGTTGTTTATATGTGGCTTTCTATTAAAATACTAATCTACTTTGTTAAATTCTTCTACCATAGCTCGCTATGCAAAAAGAATTTGCCTTGTATATCAGCATTTTAATAAAATCTGAGCTCTTTAATTTTAATCGAACTCGGGTTATTATAAAAGAATAAATATAACTCATTCTTTTATAATAATCTAACAGCATTGTTGTGTATTGGAGTTTATTGTATATATCAGTGGCTTTGGCAAAATATACAATTGATTCTTTGAAATTGCCTTTTTCAATATAGGCTCATGCCTTATAGTTATATGCAAGAGTTTGTTCTTTCCTAAAATGAATTACAATAGCTTTTTCAGCAGCTTTTGAACAATAATGTATAGGACTGTGGAGATTATCTCCGCCAAACCAATACGCAAGTTTATTTAGGTTGTCAACTTGAAGTTTAGCATCAGCTATTGTGACAGTTACTTGTTTTAGGGAATCAATTTGTTGTTGAATTCGGCTATAGGTTGTACTACTTATGGTACAAAGTATTGATATTAGACTAATTTGTGTGGATTTATGTAAAAAGCTCATTAATACCAATACTCTGTATTTTTTTATACTTAGTTCGTACCGTTTGATTGTTTGTTTACATAAGACACTGCCGTCTCAAAAGATTCAAAAATATGAGTAGAACCAATTAAATCTATAATGCCGAATTTATTAAAATCATTATATACCTCTTTGTTTATTCCTGATAAAATGATTTTTACATTAGTTTTCATCAGGGACTTTATTGAGCTTTTAAAGTTGTGAATTCCGGTTTGATCTGCAAAGGAAACATGTCGCATTCTGATTATGATGGTATTGTAATCAAGACCAATACGTTCAATTACCTGTGCATATTTTTTTGAAGAAGCGAAAAATAATGGGCCGCTAATTTCATAAATGCCTACGTGTTGTGGTAATTGTGAATAGTCTTCAATTACATCTGTATCCACTATGTTATCAATTCTATTGTCTGCAATATCCGACATCCTCTTCATAAATAATAATGCTGACAATACAACACCAACTTCAATGGCAATTGTTAAGTCTACAATAACAGTAAGAATAAAGGTTGTTAAAAGGATAATAATATCAAAAAACGATCCTTTTAAAATAGAGACGAAAGATCTCCATTCACTCATGTTATAGGCCACAACAATTAAAATACCTGCAAGGCACGACATTGGAATAAGTTTTGCCAGTGGACCAATAAACAACATGATAAGTAATAAGGTTACTGCATGAATCATTCCTGCAATAGGTGTTCTACCACCATTTTTTATGTTAGTTGCTGTTCGGGCAATAGCTCCTGTGGCAGGGATACCTCCAAAGAAAGGGGTGATGATGTTTGCAATTCCCTGTGCAATAAGTTCTGTATTTGATCTATGATTACCACTAATCATACCGTCTGCAACAACGGCTGATAAAAGTGATTCAATTCCTCCAAGTAAAGCAATAGTTATAGCTGGAGCAAAATAATTGTGTAACTCAGCAAACTGAAATTCAGGAATGTCAAGTGATATATTTCTGGGGATATCTCCAAAAAATGTTTCAATGGTACTAACCGGTATTTTAAATACAAATACAACTAAAGTTATGAGTACTATTGCAATAAAAGATCCCGGTACCTTCTTTATAATTTTGTTTGAAAAAAGACAAATTGCTATGGTAATTAAAGTAATAGCAATTGCACTGTAATTTATGTGATTTAGGTTGGTAAAATAAAAAGACCATTTTTCAATAAAATCAGCAGGGGCTTTACCTACATCAATACCCAGTGCATCTTTTATTTGTGTTGAAAAAATAATTAAAGCGATACCGCTAGTAAAGCCCACAATCAATGGCTGAGGGAAGAACTTTAAAACATTTCCTAATTTAAGAAGTCCGAAGATAATTAGAATTACACCGGCCATTATTGTGGAAATGATTAATCCATTCAATCCATATTTTTCAAGAATGCCAAATACAATAATAATAAAAGCACCTGTGGGTCCTCCAATTTGAACTCTGCTACCTCCAAGTAATGAAATGATAAATCCAGCAACTACAGCAGTGATTAAACCTTTTTCTGGTGAAACCCCAGAGGCAACAGCAAAAGCAATAGCTAACGGTAGGGCAACAATACCTACAATTATTCCAGCTAGAATATCAGAAGTAATTTGTTTATGATTAAAACCAGCCTTTAAAAGACTGAAGAATTTAGGTTTAAATATACTATTCATTATGTATTAATATTATAGAACGATTAATTGTTTAATAACTTTTGAATTTGGTATTAAACACTAATCCAGTGAAATTTTCTGTTAGAATTTCAAATATATTGATATGATAAAATCAACTCTTATTATTAAATAAAGTGGCTTATATTTACCAGACTATATGAAAATAAAAATATTGTTGTTAATTATTAGTTGAGAATCTCTAATAATTAGTTTAGCAATCATTTAAGTTTTGGACAAATAATAATAATTATCCCGTTAAAACATTTATTGCTTTGTACATCGAATTGATAATTTTGCTGCAAATGTATGGAAAAGGAGGTGTTGTTATTCTGTAAGTGTATTTATTTAAGAGAAATTAACTTTCAGAAGTCCTATAAAGAATGTGTGTGAATAAATGTTAAAGGAAAGGCTGGATTGTAGCGATTTATAAGGTAGTTTTATAAGGAATAGAAAATGAAAATTTCGAACCATTATTGATCTCCGAGTCAACCCAAATTTTACCACCTAGTAGCTCTACTAAGCTTTGTGAAATAGGCAGGCCAAGACCTGTTCCTCCATGAGTTTTAGTGATTTGGGGATTTGCTTGGGCAAAACGTTCAAATATTTTATATTGTTCATCTGTTGCAATACCGATACCAGTATCTTCTACATAAAACTCAAGATAGCTGTGGTTAACTACTTTATAACCAATTTCTATGGTTCCATTCTGAGTGAATTTTATAGCATTACTTATAAGGTTGGTTAATATTTGCCTTAATTTATTTTCGTCTGTATAAATTTTTGCCTCATCATCAGTGAGAGGAGTCACAATTTTAACTGTATTGTTGAAGTGCTGAATGCGTTGAGAAAAAGCGTCCGAAATTTCAAAGATTAGTTTATTAATATTTACGTTTGAAATATTAAGTTCTATTTGTCCTGTTTCTATTTTTGAGATTTCAAGAATATCATTAATGATATCAAGCAATTGTCTTCCGCTATTAACAATAACTGAAATATAATACTCTCTTTCTTCTGGATTAAGTGTTTTAGATCTGAGTAATTCTGAAAAACCAATGATACCATTCATTGGAGTCCGTATTTCGTGACTCATATTAGCTAAGAAAGATGATTTCAGTCTGTCGCTTTCTTCCGCATGCTCTTTCGCTTTTATAAGTTCTAACTTATCATGTTCTCTTTCTGTAATATCTCTTACAATAGCTAATGTTTGGTATTCATTTACATAAACCATTCTTGATTCAAAAATTCTATTTTGATCTCCTAAAGAGAGTTCATAGTTGTAAGTATTGTTTTCTTTTGTTTCAAGTACTAATTTTATTTTTTCATGAGTTAGTTTCGATATATTCTCTGGTAGTGTTTCGTCTACATATTTATTTAAGAAAAATGTACCATCATTAAATAATTGAGTACTATCATTGGTGTGATAATCCATGATGATGCCATCTTTATTAAAAACAAACATCATGTCAGGAATCACAGAAAGTAAGCCATTTAATTTGGCAATATTAAGTTCAAGTTTTTCGTTGCTTTGTTTTAAGTTTCCAATTAAAGTTTTTTCTTTTGATATGTCGGTTATGGTACCAATACCTTTATAAGCTATTTCATTTTTAAATAAAATAATGCCATTACCAAGTACGTGTTTGATATTACTATCGTCAATTTTAATTCTAAACTCTGATTTCCAAGCACCAAGTTTATTTAGGGCATTTTTCCAATATTGATTAATTTTATCTCTATCATCAGGTAAAATGAGATGATAGAGATCTGAATAGGTTTTAATATTTTTTAAAGAAGGCGAAATTATATTAGGATTACTATGCCAAATTAGTTCATCAGATATTGGGTTCCATTCAAATATGATATCAGAAATGTGAGTTGCAACTAATTTAAATTGCTCTTCACTTTCTTTTAATGATGATTCTGCAATTCTTGTTTCTCCAATGTCTTGAGCTACACCATGAATTCCTGCAAGGGAATTATCCTGATCTGAAGTTGGTCTGAGAGATGTTCTAATCCAATGATACCTGTTGGCATTATTTTTAATCTTTAATTCAATTAAAACAGTAGACCCGGTTTTTACACTGTTTAAAGCATCGTAAAACCTGACTTTATAGCTGTCGTGAATAAAGTTAATTAAATGGTGTCCTATTACTTCTTCAGGTAGAAAACCTATGATGGTAGTTACTACAGGACTTATATAAGTGCAAATTCCTTCCTTGTCGAGCGTGAAAATTACATCATTAATTTTTTCAACCAGGTCTTTATATTTTAATTCACTGGCCTTAAGTGCATCCTGAATTTGTTTTTTTTCTGAAAGATCTTCAACAATTCCTATACCTCCGCAAATAACTTTATCCTTATTATATACAGGGGAAGATTTTAATAAAACGTAAGTGCTTTCGTGGCTTGAGGTTGTTTTGTATTCTCCTTCATACTCTCCTTCAATTCCTGTTAAGGCACTTTGTATGCATGGGAGTACTCTTTTGTCTTTAATTTGATTTAGGTTTAAACCAGTTAAAGTAGCCTTACCTGATTTTAATATTTCACAGAATTTGTCATTACAATCTGTAATTACCATGTTGGTATCCCAGTAAAAAATGCCCATCGGAGAAGATAGAAAAAACTGTTTAAATTTTATTTCCTCTTCAAGTAATGGATCTATTACTGTATTTGGTTTTTTCTCCGATTTCTCAATGAATTTGAGATCATCTTCTATGATAAGTTTTAACTTTTTTAATTGGCTAATTTTTTCTTCAGGGTAGTTGTTTTTATGTTTTGAATATAAGCATAATGCAGCAAATATATCTCCAGAAGTATTGTATATAGGTATGCCATAGAAACACTTTAATCCAGAAATAAACTCTGTACTATTATTGTACTTATTATTTATTTGCAAATTAGGTATAAAACGATTTTTTCCATCTTGAATTATCTTTTTCGTTATGCTGTTTTCGTTTGATTTTCCCTGAAAAAGAGTGTTTTCATTGGGGTGATTATAGGCTATTGCAATAATGTTGTTTACTTCAATTTCTGTAGCTAGTATAATACAGCCATCCAATAACTCAGCAATAAGACTAAACTGAGTCTTCCATCGTTTTAGATATGGATTATAATTGTGTTTACTTATGTTCACTACAGTATAATAAAATTACAAACATTTAAAGTTATGCATTTTAATGTTTTTTGTTTGTTGTTTTAGTTGAACACCCCTTTTTTATTGATGAAAGTATTAAATTTTTGAATTTAATCTAATTTATAGCTTTCCAACTGGTGATAGGTAAAGAATATGTTTTCTCCTTTGTTTATGTTAAATTTAAATTGTTCCTTAACTTGTTCTTGCCCAATCTCTAAATCTATTTGATTCTTTCCTTCTCTTAAAGGGATTCGTGTGTAATGAATAGAGTAGGGCAGAGATTGCCAGTTTCTGGTGTCTGCTTTTTCTGTAATAGCATTTATTATACTTATAACACTACCAAGGTTTTTGTTTTCGCTGTTAGCAATTTGTTCTAGCGCCTTCTTTGTAACCAACCTAGTAATGCCATTCGCTAATTCCCGAACCATTCTGTCTTGTAATGATTGAAAAGCTATAGCATTAATATCTTCGGATAATTCCAGATTAAAACGCAAGCTGTCGATTGTAATAGAGGCTTGGTTATATACAGGTTGTCTTTCAATATATTTAGGAAAAGCAATTCTTATAAAGGATAAGTTTCTAAAAGCGCTTTGTTCACTTTTTTTACGATTACCTATGTATATAGGGAAATTTAATCCATATTCTTCGTTGGCAAAAGTAATCCAGCCGTCGTTATAACCCGAATTAATGAAATTTATACTCCACTCTGATTTTACGGGTCCAAAGCCATTCATCCATAAGAATATAAGGCTTCCATCTGGTTTTGATTCCGGATCATACTTTAATTGAAACAGGGTGCTAAAATTGGAGTATTCCTGGTCTAAGCCGGATTGATATGCAGTTCGGATCAGATCTTTTTTTAACTGGGTTGGAGTATTTACATTGAAGATTTTACTGTAGCTGTTTTCATAAGCCTCATAAGCATTTCTGTATGCAATAAATGCATTATTTTTATCTCCGGATGCATCATAAATCATCCCCATTAAGTTGTGGGCAAATGCATCATTTGAATACTTGTTTTTTGTTTTTTTATACTTGTCGTTTAATTGTTGAAGTATGATGTTAACCCTACGGCATTCAACAAGTGCTTCTTCGTAGTTTTTTAACATTAGATAGTTTAAGGATTTGTAATAATGAACCATTACATTTTCAAAATCCTCAGGTTTATAGGGTTTTACCATAGGATTAGAAATCAAAGACAGAGCCTCGTTTCCATAACCACTTTTATAATCCTCGTTGTATAAATCAGCTTTGTTTAAATAGTAGTTACTTTTTTCATAATTTCCTAACATGAAGTTTACCATACCCTGGTTCATGAAAAAAAGAACTCTGTTAATTCCTTTCTCAGACTTAGTGTCTTTATTCATGAATTTTTCAGCAGCATTAAAATCTCCACTGACAATATAACTTTGAAGCTGATAATTTTTTTGATAGTATGTTGCACAGTTTGTTAGCAGGATGAGTAACAGACCAAAAAATATATAATAATATTTTGATGGAAAAACCATGAAATACTTGAATAAATGATACAAATAAACCTTTCTGTAGTACATGTAGAAAGGTTTAGAACATTTGAATTTTATTTTAAAAATTATTTGACAATGTACTTTTTAATTTTCTTATCACCCATCCAAACAATTTCATTTGTTTCAAGATTTGATAGTTCAAGATTTGTTTGGTAATAGTTGACTCTTTCTTTTTTGTAGGTATCCACTATAGAATTGATATCACCGTTCAACATAAAGTCTGCGCCCAATTCTTTACCCCATTCTTTAGCTGTTTCAATTGAGGCAAATTCTTGTTGAGCAGCTCTCTCTTTTCTTAATTCTTCTCTTTTATCTCCTGCTTGCACTAATCTTACTCTACCACTGTTTATAAAGGATTTTTCAATATCCTTTATAAAAGTATCTGAACTAATATGTTCATGCGATTTATTATATATTAACCCAACAACAACAACCGGTTTAGTGCCATTATTTGCCTTCAAGTGATTATCAATCCAAGCACCTTCCAATATTTGATTCACCATATCTTCTGCTACCATTCTGGAGTCTGTGTCGTTCCATCTGCCACTCAAATCTATTGATTCATCTACTGAAACTCTTTCCACTTTATGTGTCATACAAGATGATAGTATAAACAGAAAAGATATTATTGAAATTAATAATTTGGTATTCATGATGATAATATTTAAAATGATTAATTATTATTCTTTAAAATTAATCAATTATTATGCCACTACTTGTTTATCATACCAAGGTAATAACTGATTTGTTCATTCAGGTATAAGATGTTGTTTTTCTTTTTTCCACCATCAATCATTAAATCATGCATTTTTTTGTTAAGATGGGCTGGGCCAACCTTAAATTTGGCAAAAGAAGACCTGATTATTAACTCTGTACAGAACTCTTCTTTAGTATATAAATTTATTAAAATATCGAAATCCTTTGATATAAATTCTTTTAAAAGGTCTGATTTTGGTTGAAATAACCAATTGAAGTCTTTAATACAAACATAATGATGGCTATTATCACCAATAAGGTTATCCTGAATTATTTTAGTATTGGAGAAACCTAGTGATTCAACCTTAATGTTTTGATTGATATAGGATCTTTCAATTTTTTTAATAGCCGATAAATCCTCATCAGATAAAGAATCATATATAATTCCTATTTTTTTTGCGTTTTTTAAATTGCAAATAACAGGTTTGTAATTGCGCTTTTTAAGCTTACGATTTAATAAATAATTACCAATTTTTATTCTCAATTTTTTAAAGTAATTCACAGATTTAATTTTCTAATAATTCAATAAAATCAGTTTCGTTAATGATTTTAACGTTTAGTTTTTCCGCTTTCTCAAGTTTGCTTGGTCCGGTTTTTTCTCCTGCCACAAGATACGATGTTTTTTTAGAAACACCACTTAGGTTTTTTCCTCCGTTAGACTCAATAATGCTTTTAAGTTCGTCTCGTGAAAAATTAGTAAATGTTCCACTTACTACAAAAGATAACCCACTAAATTTGTCACTATCTTTTACTTCTTCATCACTTTCAAGCTGTAAACCTGTGTTTTTTAATCGTGCAATTAGGTTTTTGTTTTTTTCATCATTAAAATATTTCATTACACTTTCAGCAACTTTAGGACCAATGTCATCAATAGCAATAAGATCATCATATGTTGCAGTTGCTAATTTATCAATTGTATTGAAGTTTTTACATAACACCTTAGCTACTGTTGAACCAACATGTTTAATTCCTAGTCCGAAAAGCACATTAGGGTAGGGAATGTTTTTTGAAGCCTCTATACCCGCCAATAAATTTTGTGTGGATTTTTCCTGAAAAGTAAAGATTTTTTTATTGTTCTCCTGGTCTTCAATAACTCTTGACAAACCATTTAATTGATCAAAAGTCAGATCGTATATTTCACTAACATCTTTTACAAGTCCTTTTTCAAATAGAAGATCAACTATTTGTTCTCCAAAAGAGTCGATATTGACGGCCTTTCTACCCACAAAATGTTCGATCTTTCCTTTCAGTTGTGGAGGACAGGCTTTGTCATTTGGACAAAAATGAGCCGCCTCACCGTCAGGTCGCTCAAGTGTGGTTCCGCATTCAGGGCACTCTTTTATAAATTCAATTTTTGAAGCATTCGGATCACGAGTGCTTTCATCTGCTCTTGTTATTTTAGGGATAATCTCACCACCTTTTTCTACAAAAACCATATCATTTTCGTGAAGGTTTAATTGCTCAATAATGTCAGCATTATGCAGAGAAGCTCTTTTTACTGTGGTTCCTGCTAGTTGAACCGGGTCAAGATTTGCTACAGGTGTAATTTTTCCTGTTCTTCCAACCTGGTAACTTACAGATAAAAGTTTAGTGCAAGCTTCTTCTGCTTTAAACTTATAAGAAATGGCCCATCGAGGTGATTTAGCTGTGTAGCCTAGTTCGTTTTGTTGGTTAATGTTGTTTACTTTGATTACAATACCATCAATTTCAAAAGGCAGATTGAATCTTTCTTTATCCCAGTATTCTATAAAATCATTTATTTCAGTCAGAGATTTGCAAATTTTATAATGAGTAGGGATTTTAAACCCCCATGAACGTGCCGTTTCTAAATTTTTAGAATGAATGTCAGTAGGAAGATTTTCACCTAGCAGGTAATACAAGTAGCAATCTAATCCTCGCTGAGCAACCTCTGAACTTTTTTTCATTTTTAATGATCCTGAAGCTGCATTTCTGGGGTTTGCAAAAGGTAATTCACCATTTAACTCCCTTATTTCATTTAGTTTAACAAATTCGTCGTTAGGTAATAGTATTTCACCTCGGATTACAAATTTTTCTGGATAATTTCCTTGAATACTTAGCGGAATGCTCTTAATGGTTTTAACATTTGAAGTAACATCATCACCTTTTTCTCCATCTCCACGAGTAACTGCTTGTGCCAGTCTTCCGTTTTCATAGGTCAAACTAATTGACGTTCCATCATATTTTAATTCACACACATATTCAATTTCTTCTCCAATAGCTTTGGTAATACGTTGATGAAAATCAGCAATCTCATCTTCATTATAGGTATTCCCCAACGAAAGCATTGGGTATTGATGAACGATCTGCTGAAAATCGTTTGATAAATCACTACCAACACGATGACTTGGACTGTTGGGATCTTCAAATTCAGGATGTGACTTTTCTAACTCAATCAACTCTTTCATCATTTGATCAAATTCAAAATCAGTTATTTGAGGTTGATTGAGTACGTAATAATTATGGTTGTGCTTATTTAATGTGTCTCTTAAAAGACTTATTCTCTCTTGAATATCTGTTTTGCTCATTATCAAATAGCATGTTTTAATATAGAAATCAAACAAAAATAAGAAAATATATAATTGTTTATTGCTATGAATACGATTGATCGGAAATAAAAAAGTCCGACTGTTATAGCCGGACTATCTCTTGAATAAACAAGAAAAAAGTTAATGAAATACTATTCAGTTACTTGATCCTTATATAAAATCCATGCAGGTGCAATGCCTGTTTGATATTCGCTTTGGTAATCACCATTTTCATCATATACAACAAGTTTTCCAGTAGTTGTTGTACTGTTTGAAATTAATACATATAGTTCGTTAGTATAAGGATTGACAGATACAGCATTAAGTCCGTCAATTGATGAAATGTACGGATTTGTATTAAAAGTTTTTGTTGCTGTATCAAACGCGAAGATATTGCCACTTTCTCCGTATGCTCCTGCAGCCACATAAATTTTAGATTTATCAGCATTAAAGGTCATAATTGAAGTATAGTTTGTACTTACATTTGATAAAGCATACGTACTTTCAAGTTCTTTTGTTGTGGTATTAATGTATCCTAAGCCTGTCACTGCACTTGGATCAGAGTAAGTGCTTAAAAGTGATACGTATAAATTATCAGAAGCATCTTTTAAAAAGTAAGAAGTAACAGATGGAGTTGTGATATAGGAAATATCTTCTGTGTTTAAATCAACTACGGCAATTTGAGGTGCGTAATTTAATGCAACATATAGTTTATCATTTACGATTTCAAGTCCTTCAGGACCTCCAGCGATTGCAATAGTACTTTCTACCGTATTTGATTTAATGTTATACTTAGCAATATAACCCAATGATGCATCATTCCAAACATTACCGCCATAACAAGATATGTATAAATAGTTACCAGATCCAACGCAAAATCGTGGCTTAACAATATCTGAAGTTACACCATTTTTTGTTTGCTCTAGGGTAGATGAATTCACATAGAAAATTTCATCAGCATTATTACCCATGAAATAAATCTTGTCGTTATATTTATATGCATATTGAGGTTTTCCATTCATAGCAGGACCATTCACAGATTCAAAAACATAGCTGTACATTTTTGAATTATCTGTATCAAATCCAGAAATAGAGCCAACAGTGCTAGAGTAGCTTCCGTAGTTTACTACAAAAGCATCAGAAGCTTCAACTACATATGAAGGGTTTGAAGAAATGTTGTCATCATCTTCACATGAAGTGAAAACTATGGCCATAGCCATGAAAATAAAAAGTAACTTTTTCATTTTGATAGTTATTAAATTTATTAATTTTTAAAATTTGTATTTAAGTGTAAAATGCCAGTTGATTTCAGGCATTGCATATTGATATTGATTTTGATATTGTTCACTTAAGATATTATTTAAGGATAGGTTAGCTGATAAAATCGAATGATTAATATTAAAATCCTTTCCTCCGGATATGTTTACTAATTTATATCCATCAATTTTATCATCTGTATAGTCAAAATACCGGAAACCTGTATATGAACCATCTATATTGAAATTATAATCTTTATAAAGAACCGTGAAAAAAGAATTTCCTAATTGTTTTGGGGTGTAAATAACTTGACGATTGATGTAATTGTCAGAGTTTTCATTTTCCAAATTACTCTTTTTATTTACCGTTGAATTAATCGCATAGTTTATGCCTGCCAAGATTTTTAAAGAGCCAATGTTTTGATTTAAATCAGCCTGAAGTTCAATTCCTTTCGCTTCAACCTTTAGAATGTTTTGAGCCGTCCAAGCACTTGTACTTTGTACCCATAAAATCCAATTATCAACATCCATATAGTAATAATTTGCCTTAAACTTTATGGTAGTATTGTTTTTATTATACATATAATCAATTCCAGTTTCATAACTAAAGGCTTCTTCTGGCAGAATATTTTTGTTTCCGTTGTAACCTTCTTGTCCCCAATATCTAGCATTTAATGTAGGGATCTTGTAAGATCTTTGTACATTCCCTACTATTTTAAATAAATGATTTTCTTTAGATAAGGCTATATAGTCCAAACCAAAAGCAGGAGTGAAGGGGGCATTATATTTAGTTACATATTGTTGTCTTAAATTTAAGGTAGTTTTTAGGTTGGACAGAGGACAAAACGCAATGGCACCATGTAAATCCAGGTGTTGCTCTGAAATGTTATCAGAATATGCATAAACCTTAGGAACAATGTATTTGTATTTAGCATCAAACTGATACTTAATTTTTCCAGAATTAAATTTTATAGCAAAATTACCTACTGCACGTTGTGTTTCTATGGTGTTTTCGTGGTCATTATTATCTATTGCTTTGTCTTTAACAAAACCACCTTCTACAGCAAGTTGTAATTTTTTAAAATGATTTTTGTAGCTAATCCATGACCTGAAATTTTTATCCTCAATGGGGTGTGGTAAAGTGCTCATATTGATGTTTGAAGTCATATTGGGTTGTGCTTCATGCCATGTGTTACTATACCAAATAAAAGACTCAATTACTTGATTGTTATTGATTTTGTAGTTGAATTGCTGTATGATGTGTTGGTTTTCAATAGCTGCATTTCGTTGTTTGTCATTATGATAAGTTTTTAATTCCCTATCGTAATATGCAGTATTTAAAAATGGAAAGTCATTTTCTATTTGATAGTGTTGAAACCTGGTAACAGATTCAAATTTACTATTACTTATAAATACTTTAGCACCTCCAAAATATGCCCCAAAAGAACCAGTTGATCCAATGATCTCACCATGAATTCCTTTATTAAAATTTGAATTGAGACCAAGTCGAACACTTCCACCGATAGATCCTGAGCCATTAGCAGCAGAAGAGCTGCCATATGATAAATTTAAATTATCAAATAAGAATATGGGAATGTTGCTTGAGTTGGAACTTCCTAGTGTTAACGAATTTATATCTAGCCCGCCAATAAAAACAGATGTGTGTGTAGATGAAGTGCCTCGGATGCTAAATGAGGCTAATCCTCCTGCATCAGATTTAATATAAATAGGCGAGTATCTGGAAAGTAAGTTGGTTAAAGTACCATATATTACATTTTGATTTTGAATGGGGGTAAATGTTTGGTTTTTGCTTCCTACCTGATACTGTTTGGATACTGGTGAAATAATTTCTATTTCCTGAATAAATAAAGTATCATTAAGGTGTGAATACGTGGAATCTTCTGGGATAAAATATAACTGTGCAAATGTAGACAAACCAGTCCCTACAATAATCAATACAACAATAAAAAATCTATACATCAGCAAAAAAAATATGCGCTACAGGAGATAGATGACAGATGTTAATATTGAAATCTATTGTTAGCCTAGCTCCCGAAGCTCTTAAATAAAATATTTTTGGCAGGTATTCTGGCTTGTTCCTATTATTGAGGCCTTCCCATTTATTCTAAAACAGTGGCAAAAGTGAATCAATAATATTATATGGAACTTACAGCTGCGGGTACAGCTCCGGAATTTTAGATGATCTAAGCACCGGATTCCCTTTTCATTCTTAGGTTGTTAAAACCTTCAAAAACCAAATTTTGTGCAAATTTAGATATTTTTTTAATATAAGTAATGATTAATTTAATTGATTTTTCATATCTAAATTATATGTTAATCAGTTGTTTCTTTATTGCTTGATTCGGATGCGCTATTCGCCTTATGCTTCTCTACAAAATGCATAATAATTGACTTTAATAAATCAAATGCAGGTCGATAAAGCTCGTTTAGCATCGAAGAAAAAAACTTGAAGGGATTTAAGTATTCTCTTAATTCAAGTTGTTTAATTTGTAATTTCTTTTCTGAAAGTCGGATTTGATAATGTAATTGCATCTTTTCATTTTCAAAATCCTTAAAAGATTTGATGTGGCTATATCTATTCTTTGTCATACTTACTAAAATTTTGAAAAAATATTTGAATGAATGCTTTGATAACCGGTGTATGAATTAAATAGCTTTTAAATAGATAAAAAATAATGGCCAATAATACATATACACCAGCAACAATTAAAAATCCCAGTTCATTACTTTTTGTGTAAGTGCCTATTGCAAAGGCTGCTGCCATAGATACAAATATTAATACAAACATAGCGATATAAAATAAAACCAACTTAACTGCAATTCCAGAAACAAATCGACTTATATCTTCAGCAGCCTGAAGTTTTGTTAAGTCAAGTTTGCTTTGAAAGTAGGTGTTAATCTCTTTTTTTATATCAGAAATCTCTTCTGAAATAGTTTCTTTCCTGTCCATAATAATTCTATATAGTGTAATGTAATAGCTATAAAAAAAGCCTGAATCTAATCTTTTTCAAAGTAAGAAATTAGTTTCAGGCTCCAATAATAAAATCAAATTTTCTACTAATTTGCACTACTGGTTGGTTCCAATGTTTTTTTGTACTCATCAAGAAGTTTTTCAATTTTTTGTTCAATGTTGTGAATTTTCTCTTTTAGTTCTTCTTTTAGTTCTCCACCTTTAACTTTTAGTTTGTCTTTGGTGTTTTGCATTTCTTTTTCTAGTTCATTCAACTTGTTTTTTAATTGATCACGAGTTTCTGAACCTTTTTGAGGAGCAAATAATAATGCAGCAGCAGCTCCTACTATAGCTCCGGCAATCATTCCTCCAAAAAACAGACCTCTATTTCTCATAACTCCTATTTTTTTAAGTTGTTAAACAATTTGTTATCGATAATTAATATACCATAAATAGCAATAAAAGTCAACTTTTATGTAAAAGGATTTGACAGAATGTTTTGTTTAAACGTATTTGTGATATATTTTTGAAGATTAACGATAGAAATGAATATTATTAATACAAGATTATTACATCTTATATCAATTTTATGGAAAACCCCGTAATAATAAGTGACGCTGAAAAGGTAGAAATAAAAAGAAACTACAGAAATCTTTTGAGAGCGTGTAGGAATATTTTGAGTAACGAGGATGTTACAGAAATAAGAAAAGCAATTGAAATATCTCTTGAGCGTAAAAAAGAATATAGGCGGCCTTCTGGAAAATTATCTGCAATACACTCTTTAGAAGTTGCAAACATTGTTGCTTCTGAGATAGGTTTAGGACGAACATCAATTATTTGTGCATTATTATATGATGTCATTCAGCACGAAGATATAGTATTAAATGAAGTATCTGCAATTTTTGGTAAGAGTGTTGAAGAGATCATTAGCGGACTATTAAAAGTAAAGGATCTGTATGATAAAGATACATCGATAGAAACAGAAAACTTTAGAAAACTATTGCTTTCTTTTGCCAAAGATGTTCGTGTTATTTTAATTATTTTGGCAGATAGGCTTGAAACAATGCGTAGTCTTAAGTTGTACAGTGTTGAAAATCAGCAAAAAATAGCTTCGGAAGTTGGTTACTTATATGCACCAATGGCTCATAGATTGGGTTTATATACCATTAAGTCTGAGATGGAAGATATGGTGATGAAGTACACCATGAGAGAGGTTTATGATGATATTGCTCAAAAGCTAAATGACACAAAAAGAGCCAGAGAAAAATACATAAAAGACTTTATAGATCCGCTAAAAAAGGAATTAGAGGAAGCTGGATTGAAGTTTGAGATAAAAGGTCGAACCAAAACGATTCATTCTATTCACAATAAGATTAAGAAACAAAATACACCTTTTGAAAAGGTATATGATTTGTTTGCGATCAGGGTAATATTAGACAGTAAGGAAAAAGATGAAAAGGCCGATTGTTGGAAAGTATATTCTATTGTAACAGATAAATACCAACCTAATCCGTCCCGATTACGCGATTGGTTGTCCATTCCTAAGTCAAATGGGTACGAATCATTACATACAACTGTATTGGGGCCTGAAAAAAAGTGGGTTGAAGTTCAGATTAGAACAAATCGTATGAATGAAGTAGCAGAAAAAGGACTTGCTGCGCATTGGAAATACAAAGGTGGAAAAGGAGAGAAAGGTATGGACCAGTGGTTGGGAAATATTCGTGAAGTACTTGAAAATCCTGAAAGAAATGCCATCGATTTTATTGATGATTTTAAACTTAACCTATACGATGAAGAAGTTTTTGTATTTACGCCCAAAGGAGATTTAAGACGTTTGCCCAAGGGAGCAACTGTTCTGGATTTTGCTTTTGATATTCACTCTGGAGTAGGTAAAAAATGTATTGGGGCAAAAATAAATGGTAAGCATGCATCTATAAAACAAGTGCTTAATAATGGAGATCACATTGAAGTAATTACGTCAAACACTCAGGAGCCCAGAAGTGAATGGTTAAATGTTGTAGTTACCTCCAGAGCTAAATCAAAACTAAAGCAAGCTTTAAAGGATTTACTATACAAGGAATCTGAATTTGGTAGAGAAATATTAGTTAGGCGACTAAAAAACTGGAAGCTGGAACTAACAGATTCGTTAGTACACCAAATGGTGAAGTATTTCAAAATGAAAAGTATAAACGACTTTTACAGAGAAATAGCCATTGGAAATATTGAAGTTTCAAGTGTTAAAGAATACATATTAAGTCTTGAAAAAAAGGAATTAGATAAAGATGTAGCGGAGGCAGCCATACAAAAGAGTGCTACAAACTTTGTGGCCAATGTAGATGAAGAATTGTCAGGAGCGGATGATGTTTTAATGATTGATAAGAATCTTAAAAATGTTGATTATTCATTGGCAAAGTGTTGTAACCCTATTTTTGGAGATGAAATTTTTGGTTTTGTTTCTGTTTTAGGTGGTATTAAGATTCATAGAAAATCTTGTCCTAATGCGCCGGATATGCGTTCGAAGTTTGGGTACAGGATTGTAAAAGCTCAGTGGACTGCTGGTGCTTCAGCTAATTTTCAGGCTACACTAAAAATTACAGGAACGGATGATATTGGTATTGTAAGCAATATTAGTCAGGTAATTACTAAGGATCTGCATCTTAAAATGAGATCGATTTCGATTGACTCCCAGGAAGGTGGTTTTGAAGGAACGGTTACCGTATTTGTTAATGATACGGATATGCTGGATATCATGATTAAAAAAATAAAGAATGTAAAAGGTGTTTATTCTGTAGCAAGAATTGATTCTTTTTCGAGATAAACAAAAGATAGTATAAGAAAAAGGTTGTTTCCTATTGGTGAGACAACCTTTTTTTATCCATAATATTTGTAAGGATAGAAAAATTATATAAGCAAGAATGTCTTTTTCGCCGTAGGGTATTTTTTAATAGAAATATAACTTGGTTTAGTTGTGGTTCGTTCTTAACCTAAGTGCTTTATATAAAACCATTAATTATATAGCCTGTGAAGCTAATTATGATGGGGTAATATAGTTTGTTATGAATCAAAGTCGTACCAATTATGTAACAGCAATGTAACAATTGAGGGTATCCATCATATATACATTTTATATCATTCATATATTATTCACATCTGATTCACTAATCAGTGAGTCAATAGTGAGTCAATAGTGAATTAATAGTGAATGATAAGTGAGTTAAAAGTGAGTGATGACTACAGCTGTTTCTGCTATGGTACAACACTGCTCCTTTGCATATAGCTAGATAATGTTATTCGGTGATGATTTCAAAAAAAATACAGATGTAATTCTCCTTATATAAGTTTATTATAGTTTTGTAATGTATTGATTCAATAAAAGGGGTATGATAAAAGCTATATAATCGTTTATAAATGATTTTGTATAATTGTATTTTTTCAGAAACTTTGTGCCCTCTATAGGAGTGGTGATAGGAATATGATCGAATATTTAAATCTAGAGTCTCCTAAAAATAGGGATGCTACAGAAATATTGATGTAAGTATGAGTAATGAATTAGATTTAGGGAAGCGAAGTAATTATCATCGATTGTATTCTGAAATGTATACAGGATTAAAATACTTTGCCACAAAATTACTGAATTCAGAAGACGAGGCAGAAGATGTTATTCAGGATGTATGGATTAAAGTATGGAATAAAAAACCAGTATTTGAAAATAGACACAAACTTAAAGCTTACTTATATCAGTCCACAAGAAATACTGCTCTAAATCAGATCAGAAACTCCAATAAAAAAGGTGAATATCAGGCAGGAATACTTATAGATGAATTTGAAGAAGATATCAGTACCAAAATTATAGAAGCTGAAATATATGCATTGGTAAATCAAACTTTTAGCCAACTATCTGAGGCAACCAAAAGGGTTTATATTGAGAAGCTTAATGGAAAAAAGTATAAGGAAATAGCTGAGGACTTAAATATTTCTGTAAATACCGTTAAAAAGCATATCAATAATGCGAACCACTATATGAAGGATAGCTTAAAACATCTTCTTGAATTTATTATTCTTTTAAGTTAGGAGTCCCTATTTATAGTGGGTTTCGACTTCTTTATATTGTTGTTTTATACTTGCTCCCCGGTATAAAATATATTTTTGAAAAAAAAGTTACTTTTTTCATTACCCCATATCATAAATTGAGTGTTATATAAATAAAATCATACATCATATGAATTTTTCAGTATCAGATCATATAAAAGTATTGCTTACAAAATATGTTTTGAAGCAGCCTCTTAGCAATGATGAAATTGCAGAAGTTGAGGTGTGGATTAAAGCATCAGAAGCCAATAAGCAACTTTTAAAAGAAATTGAGTCTGAGGCTTTTTTAAAAAAGGCGATATTAAGTAATCATGAAAAAGAGGCAAGTAAGTCTTATGAGCAATTTAGTAAACGAGCCAATATAAAAACTCGAAAGATTGGTTGGGTGTATTCGGCTGCAAGTATAGTTGCAATTCTTATAGTTGGTTTATTTATTTATCAAATTAATAGTCACAATTATGAAATTCCTCCAATACAAACAGGAATTGCAAAGGCAGTGATTGAGTCAAACGATGGACAAATTAAAGAGGTTAAGGATGTATCTTATGTGGAAGTTCAGGATTCAACTTATACAAACCTTAAGGTGCCCAGAGGTGGTGAAATTGATGTTCGTTTAAGTGAAGGAACAATTATTCATTTGTATTCAGAGTCATCTTTAATGATACCAAAAGATTTTAATGCAAATAATAGAAGTGTTCAAATACAGGGAGAAGGATATTTTAAAGTGGCGCACGACGAAAGTTCACCATTTGTGGTTAAAACCAGCCAATCGCAAGTAAAAGTTTTAGGGACAGAATTTAAGATAATGGACTATGGCCCAAAGGCAAAAACAATAGTTACTCTGGTTAAAGGTAAAGTTGAAGTTAGTAATAAAGATAATAAGGTTTTAATGATGCCAAATATGAGTACAGAAGTTGCGGAAATTGGCGAAATTGTTGTGAATAACCTTAATAAAATAACCGTTAGTGCTGTTGAAAATGGAAACTTGATTTATACTGATAAGTCATTAGAGGAAATTATGGCAAGTTTATCAAGAATTTATGATATAAATGTTGAATTTGATAAACCGGAATTAAAAGATATCAAGTTTACGATTAATGTAAGTAGAAAGAAAAATCTGAATGAATTACTTTCGATATTGGAAAAAGTGGAGAAGGTAGATTTTAGTTATAAAAACGATGTTGTGCACATACATAAATAATAGATTTCGACAAATGGTAATTATTCAAAATAGATTTCGATATAAGATTTAGAAAATCAATTATATACTGGTAATTTGGTATTGTGAGTGTAGGGTTTAATTGTATAAGATTAGTACTCTTGTACAATTAAATTTCTTTTATAAATTACTGTTATCAGTGGTACTTGAGTTCTAATATTCTAATCGTTTTCTGGTGAAATAATACCTAAACCTTTTATTAAATAATAAATATGACAAGAATGGTACTTTTTAAAAGAGCAATTTTATTGCTCCTGGTATTTTACGTCCTTATCTCTGGGGTATCTGCACAAGAAGATGAGCGTATATCGATTCATCTAGAGCAGGTTACGGCGCATGAATTGTTTAGTCAGTTAAATAATCAGATTAAAATTAACTTTGTTTATAGTAATGATGATGTTAAACAGCTTGGTCTCAAAAGTTATGAGTTTAACAATGCTTCATTATCTGATATCATTGAGTATTGTCTTCAAGGTTCAAAACTAACCTATGAAATTGAAGAAAATACTTTAATCATTAAACCTAAACCGACATCTAATGTAATTGAGGGTAAGATTGTTGATGATGATGGCTTACCGTTACCCGGAGCTAATGTAAGATTATCAGGTTCTAATGTGGGAACAATTTCTGATATTGATGGTAACTTTGCCATTAAAAAAGGATTTTCTGGTACGGATGTCGAACTTCAGATTTCTTTTATAGGGATGAAAAGTAAGTCTGTTAAATGGACAGGTACTAATCTTCAAATTAAAATGCAGTCTGATATATTGCTAACAGATGAAGTTATTGTTACTGGTTATCAGGTTATTGATAAAAAGAATCTTACTAGTTCTGTTAGTTCTATTGAAATGAAAGATATCATTCAACCTGAGGCACTGAGTGTTGATCAAATGCTTTCAGGGAAAGTACCTGGATTAAGTGTAAGTGTTAATTCGGGAGAAATAGGTGTGGCTCCTAAAGTTAGAGTACGTGGAGTTTCAACTTTAGCAGGAAACAGAGAGCCACTTTGGGTTGTTGATGGTATTGTACTAACAGATCCGGTAAATATTGCACCCTCAGAATTAAATGACCCAGATTATATTAATCGTATTGGAAATGCCATTTCTGGAATTAATCCACAAGATGTAGAAAGAATTGATGTATTAAAAGATGCTTCTGCAACTGCTTTATATGGAGCTAGAGCTGCCAACGGTGTAATTGTAATTACTACTAAAAAGGGTAGGGCCGGTAAAATGGAAGTAAATTATTCAGGAAGTACAACATTACGAGTAAGACCTAGGTATTCTGATAAATCTATAGACTTGATGAATTCAAAAGAGCGGGTTCAGTTCTCAAGAGAATTAATGACTGATAACCATATGTATATTTCGTCTCAGGATGTATATGGTTATGAGGCATTAAACTTACAGCTGTACCGAGGATTGATTGACTACAGTACTTTTCAGGAAGAAGTAAAGAAACTGGAAACAAATAATACAGACTGGTTTGATTTATTAATGCGTGATGCTTGGTCGCAAAATCATTCGGTGAGTATTTCAGGAGGAAGTGAAAATACAACATATCGTGCGTCTTTAGGTTATAATGATACTCAAGGGGTAACTAAAACAGATAACCTTGATCGCTATACTGCCTCAATGGACTTACAACATAAATTTAATAACCTATCTGTTGGGATAAGTATTTTTGCAAATACAGGTAAACAAGAGTATTACCAACAGAGTCTTGCTCCTAATGATTATGCCTATAATACCAGTAGAGTAATTCCTGCTTACGACGAATTGGGCCAATACAAATTTTATAAACAAAATAGTGGTATTGGAAATAGAGATGGATTTAATTTTAATATCTTAAATGAGATGGATAACAGTAGCTTGACACAGCGAAACTCATCAGTAACTGCACGTGGTAATTTTGATTGGCGAGCAACTGATTGGTTTAAATTGCAGGCTATTACTTCTATGAGGGTATCGAATACAGAAATTGAAAGCTGGTGGGGAGAAAATACGTACTATGCTGCTAATCTAAGGTATAGTGAGGATGTGAAGAATGCTGATCCTGATCGTGCAGTTTTAGTATATGGAGGAGAACTGGGAAAAGATTATACAAGAAATAAGGCTTATACCGTAAGAATTCAGGCTGATATCAACAAGTATTTTGGGACAACAAATCAGCATAATATTAATGCTAGTGTTGGTTTAGAAGCCAATTCAAATAAATATGATGGATTCAATACTGTTACTCGTGGTTATATGAAAGATAGAGGTAAGTCTTACGTATCAGATATTTCCTTTTCCACTTTTCCTAAATATGCAGAATGGTTGGGTAAAAATGTTCCTGTGGTAACTGATAACTTAACCAATTTACTGTCAGAATACGCTACTGCGTCATATAGTTATGGTAACTATTTTACAGTAAATGGTAATATGCGTATTGATAGTTCAAATAAGTTTGGGGATCAGAAGAACAATAAATTTTTGCCTATCTGGTCTGGTTCTTTTATGTATAATTTGGCAACATTGTTACCAGAGGAAACAGCTTTTGACTATTTAAGATTAAAAGCATCATATGGTTTCCAGGGGAATATGTTAGACACTATGTCGCCTGAAACAATTATAAAGCAGGGCTCTTATGATCCATATTTTAATGAGTATACCTCAACTATTGCAAGATATCCAAATCCGAATCTAAGTTGGGAAAAAACTAGATCCTCTAATATTAGTTTGAATACGGCTATATGGAACAATAGAATTCAAGCTGAACTTTCTTATTTTTATAAGGAAACTACTGATGCTTTTATAAAGAGACCTATCTCAGCAATAAACGGTTATAATGCTTATATGGTAAATGGTGGTGATATTACCAATAAAGGATATTCTGTTGATTTAACGCTTATTCCAATTAGTAAAAAGGATTTATTCTGGACTATTTCCGCATCTTTTACTAAGATTGAAAATAGAATGAATAACAATGCCGGAGAAGATGCTTATGAATTACAAGATTATCTGGATGGAACAGCTATTATTAATGGAGAATCTATTGGTACATTTTATTCCTATAAGTTTGCTGGATTAAATCCTGAAGATGGAGGGCCTATGTTTAATGACGGGGATGAAGAGACAATCGGTAATCTTAGTAAGTATGATACATTTACTACAGTATTGAAGAAGTCAGGACGACGTGATCCTAATATAACCGGAGGAATTAATACTTCATTACGTTATAAAAAGTGGAGAGTAAATGCTAATTTCTCATATAGTTTAGGAGCCAAAACAAGATTGCTTAAATTTTATCCTAGAGGAAATGATTTTGCATCACAATATAATGTAAGTAAAGATTTTATAAATAGATGGAAAAAACCAGGTGATGAAAAGATTACTGATATTCCCGCGGTTTTAAATTATAATTCAGGTAGTTATTATGATACTCATTGGTCTGAATATGCACACATGTATAATTATTATAAAGTAGCAGATAATGCATGGAGTGAATATAATTATTCAGATTTGAGAGTGGTGAGCGCGAATTATTTACAGTGTACGTATTTAAGTCTTTCTTATGGGTTCCCTGATAAATTACTTAAAAAGCTTAAAGTAAACAGAGCTGAGTTAACATTGTCAGGTAGTAATTTATTTACCATTGCAGATAAGGCCTTAAAAGGACAAACTCCAACTCAAAGTGGATTTGACAAAATTCAATTATCACAAAGGCCGTCATTTTCTTTGGGTTTAAATGTTACATTTTAAAAGCATAGCAAAATAAATTCTATTGAATACAATGAAAGTTGAAATTTAGAATGGAATGAAATGAACATGTAGATTTTAATCTTAAAAATTACACTTAGTGTAATGATTAAAATTTCTTGAAAGTTCTATGCGACAAATAAAAGTTATACACATGAAATTATTAAATAAAATACATATAGTAATATTTATATTGGGAGTAAGCTTCTCTTCATGTTCTGATTTCCTAGAAGAGACTTCTCAGGACTTATCGTATATAAATAGTTACCAAGATTTAGATGAACTTTTACTTGGTGAGGCCTACATGCCTCCTAAAAAAGATGTTGGTGTTAATATATTGACTGATACCTATTTTTCATACATCCATTTTATGGCTGATGAGGTTGAGCAATTAACAGATCCATCGTTTAACAATTATCAAACAACCAGTAGCGCAAATTTATATGGCTATTATACCTGGCAAAAAGATGTTTCAGAAGGAATGAATGGTGTTGAACTATATGATGATGCAAGAGATTGGACCAATCTTTACAAAAATATTGTGGCGACCAACATCATTATAGAAAAAATAGAGGAATTAGGTATGCCTATAAAAGCGGAAGAAGTAATTGAAGCTTCAAGAATTAAAGGTGAAGCATTTTTTGTGAGAGCTGCCGACTATTTTTTGTTAGTTAACTTATTTGCCGATGCTTATCAGCCAGAAGAAGCTGCGGAGAAACCAGGAGTTCCTTTGAAATTAACCAATTATGCTGAGTCTGGTAAATTTACGAGAGCCAGTGTTCAAAAAGTTTATGAACAAATTCTTTCGGACTTGCTTAAGGCAGAAGAAAACTTAAGAGATTGTCCTCAAATTTCTATGTATCGTATCAATCATGCCGGAGTTAGCTTGTTTTTAAGTAGAGTGTATTTATACATGCAAGATTATGACAATGCTATAAAATGGGCAAATAGCGCTCTTGAAGAAGCACCAGAAATAGTGGATTTAAATACCTTTGGTACTAGCTTATTTAATAAGGCAAACAAGAGTCTTATTTTCACTATGGGTGGAAATATTATAACAGAAAATATTGCTGAACCATCTTACTTTACAAGTCCTTCCATGGATCTAAATATAGGTCAATTTGCAGTTTCAAAAGACTTATACAATGCCTTTGATGATAATGATTTAAGGAAATCAAATTTCTTCCATGTGAGAGAAGATGTACCTTCTGTAGTATTTTATGACAAACAGTATTATAACGGTATTGCTATAGAGTTGGATGTATCTGATTGTTTTTCAATTAGAACTGCTGAGGCATGGCTTAATTTAGCAGAAGCAGCAGCATGTAAAGGAAATGATGGTACTGCCCAAAATGCAATAGATCATTTGTTAAAAAACAGGTATGCTGCTGAAAACTTTCAGCCGACAAATTTAATAGGGGCCGATTTAGTTCATTTTATCAGAGAAGAAAGAAGGAAAGAACTATGTATGGAAGGGCATCGCTGGTTTGATTTACGAAGATATCAAAGCAATGTAAAATACCCTGAAACAAAAACTCTTTATAGTAAAGCTGCTGTAATTGTGGATTATCAACCAGTTCGAATCGATTATTTCAAATTGGAACCTAATGATCCTTCATGGACTTTACCAATTCCTAAAGATGAAGATCAATATAATGGATCTGTTGGTAATGAAAGGTCTACTCGTGAGCCCTACAAAACAGAGAACTATTAAAATATAATTTTTTTAGAATAAAGAATTATACATGACATACAATTAATATTTAATTATAATCTGGTAAATTTTAAATAGTATTTAAATCAATACTCTTAGAATAAACGATTATCTGATTAAAAGTAAAATTTTAAAAAATGAAAAAATATATTTTATATATAGGTTGCATACTACTATTGGGTTCTTCTTCGTGTCAAAAGGAGGATGAACTGACTCCTTCTGGGGCAGATCAGGATTATTTTTTGCCTGAAAATTCGGAAAATAGTCAAGAAGCTGATTTGCGAAGAGATTTTTATGAAGCTACTGGAGTAAGAATTATTTTTTCTAACATACTTCGAATAAAAAATGAAGATACCATTAAAGTAGATTATTTATACAATTTTGCTGTTAACTATTCTTATAAACATGTTAGTGAAGATTATGAATCCTTGGAAGAGAAGCAATTAGCTGTCAACTTTTTGGAAAATAATATTTTAAATCGTATTGGAAAAATAGGTTCTCCATATTCTATTTATCCCTTAAAAAAGTTGCAATACACTGATTATTATGGAGTGGTATATGATGTTGAGATTATTAATAGTTTAAAAACCACTGCTATTTGTTTGGGTGATATAAATGCACTTAGCGAAACAGAGAAGCGTGCTTTTGTAAATAATATCCTTTCTGAATATATTGGAAACAAACTTCTATCCAATTATAGAGAAATGCTAGATGATTTTTTTGCTGTATCAACAGAAAAATTCTATGAGGACTGGAGTTATATGTATCCTACTTTTACTGAAACTGATCAAATAAATGGTTTTGTTGATGTTCCTGATAATTGGGATCCTATTACCCGAAAATTTGATGTAACTACCTTTTTAAAATATATGCTACAGACTTCGGAGGAGGATTTTAGAGCAACATATGGTTCTTATGACAAGATTATTCAAAAAATGGAGATCTTAAATACGCTTTTAAAAGAAGAGTTTGAAATCAATATATACTAAGGATTTGTTTTGTTGAAACACATGAGAATAATTTATAAGGATTGTTCTTGTGTGTTTCAGTTACATATATACACTAAAATTATAAAACATATGCAAAAAAAAGTAGCACACTTTCTTCTCCTAGGAGTATTTTGTTTTGCTTTACTTTCATGTAATGATATTAATAAACAAGCCTCTTATGTGTTAACGGGTAACTTGTCTGGAATAAAAGGGGAAGGTGTAGCAATCCTTCAGCAATATAAGACATATATGGAAGATACAGTACCATTTATAGATGGCAAGTTCAAATTTGAAGGTGTTCAAAATACTCCTGAATTGTATCGTCTTTATTTTATTGGTCCAAACGATTCTTTAATAGAACAATTAAAAAGTGATTTATTATATATTGAAAATGGCACAATTCAATGTTCTGGTTCATATAAAGATTTAATGTATTATATTGGAAATAGTGATACATCTCTAGTAAGGATGTCAGTTAAAGGGGGTAAGTTAAACGACATTTATAATGCATATTTAAACGAAACCCGCTTTATTGTTAATAAAGCTTCTGTTGTTTGTGAAAAACTGGAGAATCCGAAAGTTGCTCCTGAAAATATGTCAAAAGCACAATTGGAAGAATTATTAGGTTGGCAAGCTCAACTCGATTCTTTATTAGCAGAAAGGGATAATATCAAAGAAAAATATATCAACAAATATTCAAAAACTCAATTGGCTTATGATTTTGTATTTGCATCGATAGCCAGAGATTATCATTATGAAGAATGGTTTGATGAGAACAGAGCACATGGTAATAGATATCCTGAGGATTTTTCTATTCCTTCAAATGAAAAAGTTGAACAATGGATTTCATTGTTAAAGCAACAAAATAGTTTTTCTAAACAGCAATTGGATACATTGCAGGTTTTGGCTAATGAATGTAAAAAGTTAACCTCGGGTGCTAATTTCATAGACGGAATGATTTATACTCCAGAAGGAGATTCATTATTATTGGGGTCTAAACTTGAAAAAGGTAAATACACTTTAATTGATTGTTGGGCCTCATGGTGTCATCCATGCAGAGCCTCAATACCTCATTTAAAACAGTTAAAACAAAAATATGAAGATGAAAATCTTAATATCCTTGGGCTTTCTTTAGATGCTTCATCTATGAAAGAACAATGGCTAAATGCTGTTGAAAAAGAAGGTATGACATGGCCTCAATTTCAAGTTGAGTTTAATAGCAAATTAAGTAAAGCTTATAATATATCTTCTATACCAAATATAATACTAATAACTCCGGATAAAAAGATTTTAAAAATAGGGGTTAGAGGTTTTGATTTGGATTTAATGTTAAAACGTATTTACGGATATTAATGATTTAATTAATATAAGTGTTTAACTATTTTATTATCCGGGAATGGTTCTTCTATTTCCGGATTTTATTTGTTTAAAAGCAAATTGTTCGATTTTAAAGAGTTTGGATGATAGATTATTATTGAGGAATATGATTAAAACTGTAATAGACGTAAATAATAAATGCTAAATTGAGTATGCAAAAAACATATTTTACAATAAAAAATAAAATTAAAGCAATAACAATAGTTTGTGTATTGTTTCTTTCTGTTTCTTGTCAAAAGAAAGAATCCTATATTTTGAAAGGAAACTTATCTGGTATTGTGGATAAAGGTAGGGCTATGCTCGTAGATCCATTAACTAATTACGGAGATACAGTAGAAATGGAAAATGGTCAGTTTGTTTTTACAGGAAAACTAACAAAGCCTACCATGTTTCGCCTTTATTTGGCAGTTCCTGATACACCACCTTATACAACCCTGAAATCATCGCTTGTTTACCTTGAAAATGGAGATTTAACTTGTACTGGAAATATTAATGAATTAGAAGATTACTATGTGTATACCGATACCACAAGTTCAAGACCAATTGTTGAAGGATCTCAAGCTAACAGTTTATATGAGGAATATTTAAAAAAGGTAAGACCTTATGTCAATCAGGCAACGGCAATTAGTATGTATTTTGTAACTGATACTGTTTTACCGCATCAAAAAAGTGAAATTGAATATAATATTGCATTATTATTACAACGCAAGCTTGAAAAGTTACAATCGCATCGCAATCAAATTTTGAATCAGTTTATCTTGGATCATTCCAATAGTCAGGTTGCCTATGATTTAGCATTTGCTTCTCTTTCTATGGACTCAAGATATGAAGAGCGAGTTGATGAGTCTATTGCAAGAGCTGCTCAATACTATGAATCTATTCCTTTTCCGGATCAAGAAAAATCTAATAAGTGGATTTCGTTATTTAAGCAATCAGGTGTTTATGAACAGAATCAAATTGATACGTTGATAATCATGGCTCAAAATTGTCAGAATTTTATTGAAGGAGCTCCTTTTATGGATGGCAAAGTTTCAACACTAAAAGGTGATACTATACAATTAAGTTCTGTATTTGTTGAAGGACATTATACATTGATTGATTTTTGGGCTTCCTGGTGTGGCTATTGCAGAGATGCGATTCCTCATATCAAAAAGTTATACAATCAGTATCATGAACAAGGATTTGATGTGGTTAGTATTTCTGCGGATGACATCACAAAATCAAATAAAGCATGGTTAAAAGCAATGGAGCAGGAAGATATGCCGTGGTCTCAGTATCAGGCTGATTTTGATAGCGAATTATTTAGCAATTATAATATTACCGGTATCCCTTATGTTATTATAGTTGGACCTGACGGTAAGATTGTTAAAGCAGGAGTTAGAAGCTATAACCTTGATATTATTTTAGAACAGTTTTTCAAATAATAGGTAGATTAATATTGTGTATAGAAGGTCGGTTAATATAATATTATCCGGCCTTTTTTTATTTGTTTGTGTTAAAAATTCAATGCCAGATTTAATTATTCAAAATAAACAGACTTTCTAGGTGTTCTTGTGTGTGGTATTTTTTATATTTTTGCAGCTTATTAAAAAACGAATAAATAATTTAGGTTGTTATTTGTGGTTGGTAAAGCTGATATTTTCTTCTTGTAAACGATGAATAATGATTTAAACATCTAAATAATAATTTAAAAATGGAATTAGCAAGCACGTACAATCCCGCCGAAACGGAGGACAAATGGTATAAGTATTGGATGGACCAAAAGTTTTTTCATTCAGAACCGGATGAAAGAGAGCCTTATACGGTCGTCATTCCACCACCAAATGTTACAGGGGTTTTACACATGGGCCATATGCTGAATAATACCATTCAGGATATTTTAGTACGAAGAGCCCGTATGTTGGGTAAAAATGCTTGTTGGGTTCCGGGAACAGACCATGCATCAATTGCTACAGAAGCTAAAGTAGTAGCAAAATTAAAAAATGATGGTATTGATAAAGCAGATTTATCACGCGATGAATTTTTAAAACATGCATGGGAATGGACAGATAAACATGGAGGTATTATTCTTGAGCAATTAAAAAAGCTTGGTGCTTCATGTGATTGGGACAGAACATGTTTCACTTTGGATGAAACCAGGAGTGAAGCTGTTATAGATACTTTTGTTAAGCTGTATGAGAAAGGATTGATTTATCGTGGTGTTAGAATGGTAAATTGGGATCCGGACGCTTTAACAGCAGTATCAGATGAAGAGGTTGTTTACAAAGAATTACATTCTAAACTATACTACTTACTTTATAAAATAGAAGGAGAAGAAGGGCATGTTACTATTGCTACAACTCGTCCGGAAACTATTTTAGGAGATACTGCAGTATGTATAAATCCTAATGACGAACGTTTTAAGCATCTGAAAGGAAAAAGAGTATTGGTGCCATTGATTAACAGATCTATTCCTATTATTGAGGACGAGTATGTTGATATGGAATTCGGTACAGGTTGTTTAAAAATTACGCCTGCACACGATATTAATGACTACGAAATAGGAATGCGTCATAACCTGGACAGTATCGATATTTTAAATGATAATGGTACGCTAAGTGATGCTGCAGGAATGTTTGTAGGTAAAGATCGTTTTGCTGTAAGAGATGAAATTATTCCTGAGTTAGAAAAGTCCGGAAATCTTTTAAAGATGGAGGATTATGATAACAAAGTAGGATGTTCGGAAAGAACAGGTGCTGTTATAGAGCCAAAATTATCTACACAGTGGTTCCTTAAAATGACAGATATGGCCAAGAGTGCCCTGGATGCAGTAATGACAGATGAAGTGCAGTTTCATCCACCAAAATTTAAAAATGTTTACCGTCACTGGATGGAAAATGTGAAAGATTGGTGTATTTCTCGTCAGTTATATTGGGGACATCGTATTCCTGTTTATTATTTAGATAATGGAGATTTCGTTGTAGCAAAAAATACAGAGGAAGCCTTAAAACTAGCAAGAGAAAAAGCAGGTAACCCTGAATTAACAGAAGCCGATCTTAGACAAGAAGAAGATGTGTTGGATACCTGGGCTTCATCATGGTTATGGCCTATTTCAGTATTTGATGGTTTTAATCCTGAAAAAGACGAGATAGATTACTATTATCCAACAAGTGATTTGGTTACAGGGCATGATATCATCTTTTTCTGGGTAGCTCGTATGATTATGGCCGGATACGAATTTAAAGGAACATTCCCATTTAAGAATGTTTATTTTACCGGAATGGTTCGTGATAAGCAAGGGCGTAAAATGAGTAAGCAACTGGGTAATTCTCCTGATCCGTTAGATTTAATTGCAAAATATGGGGCAGATGGTGTTCGTGTAGGAATGTTATTGTGTTCACCTGCTGGTGGAGATTTGTTGTTTGATGATAGTTTAACTGAGCAGGGACGTAATTTCTCTAATAAAATATGGAATGCTTTCCGTTTGGTTAAAGGATGGAATGTTGATGAATCTATTGCTCAGCCTGAAAGTGCTGCAAAGGGAATTGAATGGTTTGCTCAGAAATTGAATCAAACTATTGCTTTGGTTGATGATCATTTCAATAAGTTCCGTATTTCAGATGCTTTAATGACAGTTTATACATTATTCCGTGATGATTTTTCATCATGGTATCTTGAAATTGTGAAGCCTGGATATCAGCAACCTATTGATGCGAAGACATATAAAGCAACAATCGATAATTTTGATAAGATATTAAGATTGCTTCACCCATTTATGCCATTTATTTCAGAAGAAATTTGGCAACTTTTGGATGAGAGAAAAGAAGGTGAAAGTATTATGGTTTCAGAAATGCCTGTAGCTGCTGATACTGATGAGAAAATATTGGCTGATTTTGAATTAACAAAAGAGGCTATTGTTGGTGTTCGTAATGTTCGTAAGCAAAAGAATATTGCTAATAAAGATGTTATATCATTAAGTATTTTAGATAATACAGGTAATTATGACAAAAACTTTGATGCTGTTTTAGCTAAATTAGCCAACGCTGATAAAATTAATTTTGTAACGGAAAAGGTTTCTGGCGCATTATCCTTTATGGTTAAGGCCAATGAGTATTTTATTCCAATGGGCGATTTATTGGATGTGGATGCTGAAATTGCAAGGCTGGAAGAGGACTTAAAATATCAACAAGGTTTCTTAAACTCTGTGATGAAAAAATTAAGCAATGAGCGTTTTGTGAACAATGCACCAGAAAAAGTGGTAGCAATTGAAAAGCAGAAACAAGAAGATGCTGAAGCAAAAATTAAAGCATTACAAGAAAGTATTGCTAACTTAAAAAAGTAATTTAAGTAATTGTTATACATACAAAAAAACGCCGCATTTGCGGCGTAATAACCCGAGTTCAATTAAAATTAGAGAGCTCAGATTTTATTAAAATGCTGATATACAAGGCAAATTCTTTTTGCATAGCGAGCTATGGTAGAAGTATTTAACGAAGTAGATTAGTATTTTAATAGAAAGCCACATATAAACAACGAATTTCTGCTTCATATTTGTTTGACATAGCCCGCTATGACTTCACAAATATTCATTGAAACTCATTATTTATAAGTGGTCTGAGCCAATAATTTTATATCGAACTCGGGTTATTAGTTATCTTGTTTTTCAGCTTCTTTAAGTTCTTTTTTAAGCTGTTTCATTTCTTGTTTTAGTGCTTCCATTTCCTTTTTAAGTTGTTCTCTTTCTTTGGTTAAATTTTCTTTTTCAAGTTCAAGATCAATATCCTTTAATTCTGCATTCACTAAAGAATCTATATTTAAATTTTCAATTTGAATATTTGCACTTTCTACAGCTATTTTTGCAGCTTCCAAAGATGTCTCCACAATATCACCAATATTTAGGCTCTCCAGCACTTCAGCGGCAATTTCAACACCTGTTTTTGCGGCTTCTAAACCTAATTTTTGCGCTTCTGCACAATTACCGAGACTATCTGAAAGTAAGTGATGTAAATCCATTTCTCTGGCAATTTCTTCACGAGCTTCCTGAAGGCTAAGTTTTATTTCCATGTTAATAGAATCCATATTTATGGAATCCATAGCTGCTTCAACTTCTATACGAGCCTCTTTCATTACCTTATCCAAATTAATTTCTTTTAGGGCTAAATGTATCTCTTTAAACATTTCCTGTGATAACATTTTGTCTTTTTCACTTAAGGCAATTTCAATCGCTTGTTCAACTTCTTTACTGATGTTAGCCTGATTTTCATTCGCTACTTTAATGTTGGCTTCAACCACTTTTATTAAGCTGTCTCTTTCTTGTTTTGTTGGTAAATTAATGTCTTTATTTACAACAATAACTTTTACTGAATCGTTTGTGCTTAACTCAGCATTAGCTTCATTCAAATTTTGATACATATTTTGGTTTCCAACAGAAAAGGAAACCAAGAAAATACTGCTTATAATAATGAATGAAGCGATAATACGTTCTGTTATATTTGATTTCATCGTTTTGTTTTTTTGAATACGTTTAATTCTTTCTAATAAATTACCCTGCTTTTTTCCAAAAGCCATAGATAATGATTCTTCATTGCTGCTGAAAATTTGTGCGTTAGTCAACGCTTTGGCATAGGTAACTTTATCTCCGGTTAATTGAATAGCAATTTCATCGCAGCTATGCTCTCTTTCGTCTCTAATGCATTTAGATATGATCCATATAGATGGGTGGAAGAAGAAAAGGATTTCAATGATGGATTGTATAATATTAAACAGATAGTCATTTCTTACAATGTGGGCTAACTCATGGGCAATAATAGCTTCAATTTCCTTTTCTGTTAAACCAGTAAATGCTTTTACCGGAAACAAAATAATGGGTTTCATAAACCCTAATGTAACTGGTGTATTAGTATGAGGTGATTTATATGCTTTAATTACTTTGTTGATTTTAAGCTCCTGTGAAAATTCAATCATTTTTTCTATCCACTTTTCTTCAAAAGGTAATAATTGCAAACCTCTCAAACGTCTGTTGTATGCCAAACCTCCAATTAAACGTACAGTAAATAAGGCAATCCCTATAAGCCATATAGATAGGAATAGAGGGAAATTTCGTTGAAACCAGGCCCGTGTTTTAATCAATTTAATATTGAAAGTTTGATCTTGCTCAGTAACTTTATTTCCCACATTTTGGTTGATCAGGTTTTTAAAATATTCAGGATTTTGCAGCAATTCATACTTTACATTTTGCTTTTGCTTGGCGTAGTTATATGAGTTTACAAAAGTAGAGATTGACCATCCAAACATGATAACAATAATTGTAAATGAAATGAAATACCTCACTTGAGAACTGTACTTTCTTAGAATACTAAGTAGTATCAGTAAGATCATTAACAGAACTGTACCTTGCCATAAGGAATGAATTATTGTCCATCCTAAAGCTTCAGTTATTTCCGGAGGAAAAATACTTTGTATTGGTTTCATAATTTAAGAATTAGTTTCGTTTTCCATTTGCTCAATAATTTTTTTTATCTCATCAAGTTCTTCTTTAGATGTTTTTTTATTTCCTAGAAGTTGCATAACTAGTGAAGATGCAGATCCGCTAAAAGCCGAGTCAATAAAACGATCGAGTAGGCGACCTCTGGTTTCTTCTTTTTTGTAAGTAGCATAATATAAGTGACTCTTACCATTCGCTTTTCTATGTAGTAAACCTTTGGTAGTCATTTTTTGCATAATTTTAAGTGTGGTTGTGTAGCCAACACTTTTGCTTGAACTTATTAATTCATGGATTTCTTTTACGGTTAAAGGTTCTTCTTTCCATAAAATATTTAAAACTTCAAGTTCTGCTGCTGTAGGTGTTATTTTTTCCATGAGTATATATTATTATTTATTACGACCCTTGTCGTACAAAGTTATACGACTTTTGTCGTAATTGCAATAGTAAATGGTAAAAAAGTTTTAATAAAGTGATTTGATATGTGTGTTGGAATTATCGACCAATTGGACTGTATCGGAGAGTTGTTATATATTTTTAAGTAAATGTATTATTATTAATGTAGAGTTGTAAAAATTAACAAATAAAAGAGTTACATGATATATGAATCAGATACTATACGAGAGTTAAATGATTATTAATTAACTTAAATATTGATGTATTATGTTATAATGTTACTATTTTTGAGGAGTTAAAAATTTGTCTGAATAATTATTGTTGTTTTTATATTCAGATATCGAGTTTAAGTTAAGTAGATAAAGAACATAGTAATGAGGAATCAAGTTTGGAGAAGTATAGCACTTATAATATTTATAAATATAGCTCTGTCAATAAACTGCCTGGCACAGGAAGATGCTTCCTTGTTGGATAAGAGTAAAACCCTAGATGTAGTAACGTGGAATTTAGAGTGGTTTGGTGCTCCTCAAAAATCATCAGCTACGTATCTATACGATAAACAATTAACAGATGTAAGTGCTACTATATTATCACTTGATGCTGATATATATGCTTTGCAGGAGGTTGTGAATGATAAAGTTAATGGTTATTATCTTCAGGAGTTAGTTGCTAAATTAAATGAGGAATCTGGTTCAAATAAATATGTAGGTTTTGCGTCTGATCGTTATAGCTTTTCGTTTAATGAGCCTTCAACTTCGTATCCATCACAATGTGTATGTTATATATTGAATACACAAAATGTATCTTTAGTTGAAGAATTTCCAATGTTTGATGATATATATGAAAACTCAAGAACTCAATCTATTGACGGATACAATGGGTATGCTCCCACATTTTGGAGTAGTGGAAGATTGCCCTATTTTTTAAAAGCAATAGTTTCTATCGAAGGAAAAAGTCAGATTATTAATTTTGTAAATATTCATGCAAAATGCTGTTACGATAGTGAAGACAGGAGAGAAAATGATGGTGATTATTTATTGAATGCTCTGGTAACTAATTATGCAATTGATAATGTCATTGTATTAGGTGATTATAACGATGATACAAACACTCCGGGGCCATATGATAATTGGTATGCAGATAATAACTTAAATTTTATGGAGGTTGCTGGTGCTGAAATCGATCATATTAGTATTTCAAATGAGTTGTATGATGAAAATGAAGCATTGATTAATAATAATTATGTTGGAGATGTTTCTATTTCAGATCATGATCCGGTAATGATTCGATTAAAACTTGATGACTTAAAAACTTCTCAAGCGATTAATTTAGAGACTATAGATTCGCAGATGGTTGGTTCTACTGCAACTTTGTCAGCAACAAATAGTTCGGGTTTACCTGTTGAGTATGTTGCTTTAAAAGGAAAAGTTTCTATTGATGGAAATCAGGTTACCTTTAATGCGGGAGGAGAAGTTTTATTACAAGCTATTCAAACCGGAAATGATGTTTATTCCCCTGCTTTTTCAAACGTGGTTCCTGTTACAATAAACAAATATGAACAAACCATTGACTTTGATGCAATAAGTGACAAAAAGCTTAGTGATGCACCCTTTGAATTGGTGGCAAGCTCTAACTTAGGCTTTGATGTATCATTTGAGGTTATAGAAGGAAATGTAAGTATTGATGGCAATATGGTTACCTTGGAAGATGCCGGAGATGTTACAATAAGGGCATATCATAACGGAGATGATCAGTACGAAAGTGCGGAGGCATTTCAATCCTTTTATGTTGAAGATAAAAGTGGAATCGATGATGAATATGCAAAACAAGTAAAAATATATCCTAATCCTTGTAGACATAAAGTTACCATTGATATGCCAGACTCTTCTGTAAAGCACATTGTTATTTATAATATTACAGGAGATAAAGTATATAGTCTGGAAGCTTATAGCTCTGCAAATATTTATGTAGATAATTTAAGTAACGGATTGTATTTTATTCAAATTACTTCAGGAAATATAACGATCTCTAAAAAAATTCAAGTAAGGCATTAATTTTTTTTCAAAAAAAATAGCATACATCGCAAACGGTTGCAATCTAAAAAATTTACTTTAAAGGCGTGTATTGTAGTGTGGTAATGGTTTTGAGGGGTAGTTGATATTACTATCTTTGAACTGAAAATTCAGTCAAAAATTAATTATTTACCTATGATTAAAAAAATTCTACCACTACTTATTATGGCAATTATTGCATCGTGTAGCTCAGGTACAAAGCAGGCAGATGTGGTTAAAAAAGCTACTCCTTTTTTATGGGAAAATGCAAATGTTTATTTCTTATTAACAGACCGTTTTTGCAATGGTGACTCAACAAATGATGTAAATTTTGAAAGAACGGGCAAAACTGGTGTTTTGCGTGGTTTTATGGGCGGTGATTTTAAGGGGATCATTAAAAAAATTAATGAAGGTTACTTTTCTGATTTAGGTGTAAATGCATTATGGTTTTCTCCAATTGCGGAGCAGATTCATGGTTCAGTAGATGAAGGAACGGGTAATACATATGCGTACCATGGTTACTGGGCAAAAGATTGGACTAGTATTGATCCCAATTGGGGTACAGAAGAAGAGTTTGCAGAATTGGTTGAAGCTGCTCATCAAAAAGGTATCCGTGTTGTGATGGATGTTGTAATTAACCATACAGGTCCGGTCACTCCAGTTGATCCTGTTTATAATAATGAATGGGTAAGAACTTCACCAAAGTGTACCTATGATACCTATGAAAATACTGTAACTTGTACTCTTGTTGAGAACCTACCTGATATTAGAACAGAAAGTAATGAGGATGTAAATTTACCAGATGTTCTTATGGAAAAATGGGAAAAAGAAGGCCGTTTAACTCAGGAAATGGAAGAATTGAATGCTTTTTTTGTTGCAACAGGTTATCCCAGAGCCCCAAGATTCTATATTATGAAATGGTTGATTGATTTTGTCAAAAAATATGGAGTTGATGGTTACAGAATTGATACAGCCAAGCATACTGAAGCTTCTATTTGGGGAGAATTGAATAAGCAAGCATCAAAAGCATTTGAGGAATGGAAACTTGCAAATCCGGATAAGGTTTTGGATAATAATGAATTTTATACAGTTGGAGAAGTATATAATTATGGCGTTTCTACCGGAAGAATGTTTGATAATGGTGGTGTTCAGGTTGACTACTTTGCTAATGGTATGGACGCATTAATTAATTTTGAATTAAAATCAGATGCAAATAATGATTACGAGTCTGTTTTTTCAAAGTATTCAAACCTTCTTAATACAGAATTAAAAGGTAAAACAATATTGAATTATCTTACATCACATGATGATGGTCAGCCTTTTGATAAGAGTAGGGAAAAGGCATTTAAGGCTGCAAATATGTTATTATTAACACCTGGTGCATCGCAAATCTATTATGGAGATGAAACCAATCGTAATTTGATTATTGAAGGAACTGAAGGTGATGCTACTTTACGTTCATTTATGAATTGGGATGCTATTGAATCAAATGCTCTTGTTAATGATGTTGCGACTAAAGATTTACTTTCCCATTATCAAAAATTAGGACAATTTAGGGCTGCAAATCCATCTGTTGGTGCAGGAGTTCATAAAATGATAAGTCAGAATCCATATCTTTTCGAAAGGGTATATGCTAAAGATGATTATACAAATAAGGTAGTTGTAGGTTTAGATCTTAATGTTGGAGAAAAAGAAATAAATGTAGCTAGTGTATTTTCTGATGGGGATCAATTAAAAGACTATTATTCTGGTAAAAATGTGACAGTTAAAAATGGAAAAATAACAATAGATTCAGATTTTGATATAGTGCTATTATCATTATAAAATTTTTAGATAAAGTATTGACATTATATCTAGTCAATTTATTTTGTATGCTTGCAAAGCGATTTCAATATTGAAATCGCTTTTGCTTTTTTATATAAAAAAGTTCGTTTGTCTTAAAAAAAAGAGGTTGAGTGTTTAGTTGAGAAATAAATCTACTAATTTATTTGAACTAATTCAAAAGGAATGTTTGTAACAGACTGAAAATCTTCAGCAATTTCAATCATATCTTCATCTTCAACATCATAATACCAACTTACTTTAATATCGTTTTTGTACAAAAGTTGAGTTTCAATTTTACGAAAAAGTATAATTAAATATTTTGTACTGATGGTATTAAAGTAATCAAGCTGGATGTTAATTTGTGTTTTGGAGCAAGGTGAAACGATATAGCTATTCAACCAATTAAATATAGGTTTAAACAACGAATCGCAATCAACAGTAACAATTTTTCCTTTGAAAGAAATAAGGCCCTTTTCGGAATCTAAAATAACTTGAGGGGTTGTGTTGGTTTCTTGTGTGTGTATAATATTTGTCATCGTTATAAAGTTAATCTCTGATGCCAGATTTAATAATCGATGAATTTAGATCAAACATTGGGCTGGATTGGTCAAAATTCATGAATATTTCGTTTGTAAATAATTTTATAATGTCATGAATGTAAAGGATAGACAGTGATGTTCTATGCTTTACAAATGTAAATTCTTTTTAGATTAATATACGTGATTCATTGTACGAATATTTTTCAATTAGGTTATCGTGTTTTATAAAAAATATTTATTGAAAGTTGCTTGTCAGTGTAGGTGAGTTTGTATATTATATTGTAATGTCTATAAAACCAGTATGTTGTAATTTTTATGCTGTTATGTTAATTAAAATAATTAATTGGGCTTATAAATAGGGGATTGTTATTTTTGAGCAAATGTTATTTTGGGTAAACTCAGATTAAATTTTATAGCAACAAGCCTGATAATGATGATAGATGTAATTGTAGCTATTTGTGAAAAATAGATATTGACATTAAAATAATCCAACAGTAAATAAATTGTTCCTCCAACAATACAGGCAGTTGCATATATTTCTTTATGAAAGATTAGTGGAACATCATTACATAGAGTATCTCTGATAACACCGCCAACTACAGCAGAAGACAGTCCCATAACCATACAGATAGGAGCAGATAGTTCGTACATAAGTGCTTTATCAATACCAATAATTGTAAATACGCCTATTCCAATAGTGTCAAAAAGAAATAATGTGTGTTTTAGCTTAATTACACGTTTAAAAAAAATAAATGTAAATAGAATAGCACTAAGAATTAATAGGAAATAATCTACGTTTTTTACCCATGTAACAGGTGTATTGCCCATTAATAAATCTCTCATTGTTCCCCCACCAACGGCCGTAATAAACCCTATAAATGAAGCTCCAAAAAGATCAAGTTTTTTTTCTGAGGCAGAAAGTGTACCACTAACAGCAAAGGCAAAAGTGCCTGCATAATCGGCAAAATCCAATAAATTCATTGCTACATTTTATAATTTTGCGCAAATGTAGCTATTTGCTTTAAACCAATGCAGCTTCTTTATTTAAATTCTCATCGCAGAATTCATCAATTTTAATAATATAATCTACAATCATTTTCATTTCCTCATCTTTGGGAGCAGTAAAAGGTACAACTTCAAGGGAGCAGAAAGTTTGAAATTTATTTAAGAATCGGTTTCCTTCAATAACTTCGTCTTTTAATGTATAAAACTCTTTACCTTCTTGTAGCATTCCTGCTAATGATGTAGATGCAGGGATATAATCATAGCTTAATAACATTCCTAATACAAGTCTCTCTCCAGCTAAAATAGATAAGTTATACAGGAATTCATTGTCAAAAGGACCCTTGTTGACAATTAATTTTTTGCAGGTTTTTAAATATGATTTTCCTTCATCATAATAAAACTTCCAGTCTTTGTCTTGATCTTGCCAATGAAATACAGTCATAATTAATCTGTTTACAGGGTTTGAAAATTGTTATATTTAAAAAATATAGTTTGTTTGAAAATATAAACAACATTGTAAAAATAGCAAATAATAAAAGTAAACCCTAGTTACTAAGTGGTAATTAAGTTTAAAAAGTGTTATTTTAATATTGAGCCCTGTTTATTTCGTTGTTACTAATAGATAAAAGATGGGAAAAGAATATATAAACCCTGTTTTTATGATTTATTCTAGAAGAGCCTTTATTAATACAATGGCAAAAGCTTCTTTATTGTTATGTAGTCCAATTATATAATGTCTAATAATAAAAACCTTATGAAAGAAATTAAGCCCGGAATTCAGTTATATACTGTTAGAAATGAACTAACAAAAGATTTATGGGGTACATTAAAAACAATAGCAGATACTGGTTTTAAAGAGATTGAACTATATATGGATGATAATACTAGTTTGTTGTTTGGTTACCAGCCTGAGGAATTTTTTCCCAGAGTAAATGATTTAGGGTTAAAAGTAATAGGACAGCACATTTTGTCAGGTCAATATGGAGATCAAGATTATTCTTTAACAAAGGGTTTTGAACCTTTAGTAGAAATATTATCGAAATATGAAGTGCCATATTTATCACATGTATGGTTGCACCCGGATGAAAGAAAATCGCTAAGTGATTATATGCAATTAGCAGAATTGCAAAATAAATGCGGCGGATACTGCAAATCTGCAAATATTCAACTTACGTATCATAATCACGATTTTGAGTTTTTAAATCTTGACGGAAAAATACCATATGATGTGATGCTGAAAAATACAGATGCTGACTTATTAAAATTAGAAGTTGATTTTTATTGGATGTATGCGGCAGGAATTGATCCATTAAATTATATAAAAAAGTTGGGCAATAGGATAGAGCAATGGCATTTTAAGGATATGAAAAAGTATCGTATTGACTTTATTGAATTAGGAATGGGTAATATTAATTTTGATGAAATAATGAAGTATGTAAACGAATCTGGTGTGAAGCATATACTTATAGATCAGGATGAATTGACTATGCCAATGGAAGATAGTTTAAGAATAAATTTCACAGAATTAGACAGGTTGCTTACTAAAGTAAATTGACCTGATTCACAATTAATTTAAGGTTTTAACATAATTGTTTGATAAATAGTAAAGCCTGGAATAAACCTTTTTGTATAATGTGTGTTTACAAAATGTAAAACAAAACTCAAAAAAGATGAAACGTATATTAGTTTTAACAATAGCTATTTTTGCATTATTGCAAGTAAATGCACAAACAAGTTTTTATGATTATACAGTAAAAACTCTTGAAGGTGAGGATTTTCCTTTATCTCAATTAAAAGGTAAAAAAGTACTTGTGGTTAATACAGCATCAAAATGTGGTTTTACACCTCAATACGAACAATTAGAGGCTATATATAAACAGTATGGAGATGATAATTTTGTTGTAATTGGCTTTCCTGCTAATAATTTTATGAAACAGGAACCGGGAACAGCTGAAGAGATTAGAGAATTTTGTACACAAAATTATGGCGTTACATTTCCGATGATGGCTAAAATTTCTGTAAAAGGTGAGGATATGGCTCCAATCTATCATTGGCTTACTGAAAAAGCAAAAAATGGGGTAGAAGATAGTAAAGTCAGATGGAATTTTCAGAAATATTTAATCAATGAAAAAGGAGAGTTGGAAAAGATATTTTATCCTAAAGTAAAACCAGATAGTGATGAAATTATTTCATGGATAACCTCAAAATAGATTATTGATTTTGTAAGATATAAAAACGATGTTACCGCATCGTTTTTTTTGTTTCAAATAATCTTTGCAAATTCGTGCTGAAAATTTTAACAAAAAATTTAAATCATATCAATGTCATATATAAGAGGATTTGCAAGTGATAATAATTCGGGTGTTCACCCTGAGGTATTAAAAGCTATTGAAAAAGCTAATGTAGGTCATGCTGTTGGATACGGTGGTGATCAAATTACACAGTTGGCTGTAGATAAAATCAAAGAATTATTCGGTCAGCAGACAGATGTTTTTTTTGTTTATAATGGAACTGGAGCAAATGTTGTGGCCATACAGGCCTTAACTTATTCTTTTCATTCTGTTATTTGCCCGGAAACAGCTCATATAAATGTGGATGAATGTGGCGCCCCTGAAAAACATAGTGGCTGTAAGTTGTTGCCTGTTGAAACAAGGGACGGTAAGTTAACCATTGAAGCGGTAAAAAAACATATGCATGGTTTTGGCTTTGAGCATCATGCTCAACCCAAAATGATTAGCATTACCCAGGCCACAGAGTTAGGAACAGTTTATTCTATAGAAGAAATAAAGGCTTTGGCTGATTATGCGCATGCAAACAATATGTATTTACATATGGATGGAGCTCGCTTGGCTAATGCCGCAGTTTCTTTAGGTTGTACATTTAAAGAAATGACTGTAGATGCAGGAGTTGATGTATTGTCTTTCGGAGGAACAAAAAATGGATTAATGTTTGGTGAGGCAGTTCTATTTTTTAATCAAAATACAGAGGTTGTAAAATATATACGTAAACAAACGGCCCAGTTGAATTCAAAAATGCGTTTTACTGCTGCTCAGTTTTTAGCTATTCTTACTAATGATTTATGGAAACGTAATGCATCTCATGCAAATAAAATGGCTCATAAACTAGCTGAAGAGCTAAAAACGATTGATGAGATTAACATTACTCAAAGTGTAGACAGTAACGGAGTATTTGCTATCGTTCCAGAAAAGATTATAGAACCATTGCAAAAGGAATTTTTCTTTTATATGTGGGATGAGAGTAAATATGAAGTTCGTTGGATGACTTCCTTTGATACTCAGGAGGAGGATATTGATAAATTTGTATCTCTAATTAAAAAACTCTTAAAGGAATAATGATGACTCAGCAATATGATTTTGAACTTGAATTTAAAGTTCGTGACTACGAATGTGATATTCAAGGTATTGTAAATAATTCAGTATACCAGAATTATCTGGAACATACACGACATGAGTTTTTAGATGCCATAGGTTTAAATTTTAAAGAATTATTTGATAAGGGAGTGGTCGCAGTTGTGGCTAGAGCTGATTTATCTTATAAAACACCTCTGCAAAGTAATGATAAATTTGTTGTTAGATTAAGAGCAGAGCATCACGGTATTAAATATATGTTTTATCAGGATATCTACCGGTTGTCGGATAATAAGGTTTGTTTAAAAGGTGTAATCACTACAACATCTTTAATAAATGGAAGATTAGGCGTTTCTGATGAAATTGCGCAGGCACTGAAAGAGGTAGCGTTAAAGCGTTGATAAAATAAATCCTATACGAATAATTACTTAGGTTAATAAATTATAATTAAAGGCTCTTAATAATTTGGAGTCTTTTTTTGTATCTGTTATCTCCGCTTCTTGCATTTATGGTTAATGTTTAATGCAAACTGAATTTTAGTCAAACAATATTTTTTATCACGTTTTGTAAAATGTGGTGATAATTCATATTCACTTTGTTAGCAGGTTTTCAAACTAACGTGGACAATTTTGTAATATTTAATCCTCTAAAAATATTTCACTTCCTAAAATACTCTTTGTATTTTTGCAGGCTATTTGAAAAAGTAAGATCATTATGCCAGAGCATACGAAGAAAGATTATATAGAAAGGTTTATCAAGTTTAAAGCAACGGATGCTGTAATCCAAAAAGGTAAGGACTTGTATGATGAAGGAGCTGCAATTCTAACGTATAAAAGTGATGCTTCTGATGCATGGCATTTTGCAGTACAGGGATCTCAGCGATATACCGTTATTATTAAGGATTTAAACAAGGAAGACATTCATTCAAAGTGTACCTGTCCTTTTGAGTGGGGTACTATTTGTAAGCATACAGTAGCTTCGTTGTTGTATATTGTTGATGCAGGAGACAATGCATCGCCATTAGATATGCAGAACGAATCAACCTCTAATTCCTCATTACGTACAGCCCATGGTTTTTTATTAGAAGATTATAGATTTATTGACTCTGATTTAATCAAAAAGTACTCTTCGTTTAGTGTTCTAAATGATATAAAATTCTCATCACGTGGAATAAAAATTAAAGATGTAGTCATCAACAAGGAACAGGTTGTTTTTGAATTATTTGATGATTACAGAAAAGAAACAAGTGTTTCTATTATTAAAAATGAGGGTAAAGTATATATTTCTTCTGACATAAAAGCTGGTACACCCAAATTAAATAAACTGGAAACTTTTTGTTTGATTACCATAGCTGAATCAAAAACTCCGGATCTGCTTCATATAGCTTTTAATGAAGGATTAAAAACGATAGAGCAAGCAACACTAGAACGCTTTGGTTTTGATATTGATGACGATTTTTCGATTTATTTTAAACATATATTTAATCCTAATTATGGTTTAGATGTTGCCTATCAACCTAATCAGGTAGGATTGATACCTATTGAACCAATCAAAGAAGTTGAATTTTTAAGTTTCATAGAAAAGCAGAATGCTGAAGCTTTGGAGTTGGATAATATTCCAAGGGCAACAGATGATAAAGCACTTGGGTTTGTTATTGATTTTGGAGGAGATTTGGACGAATTAATGTACGATGAGTACGATTTTATTGATGAAGATCCACAGTTTGAAATATATGCAATAACAGCTAAACCTGCTAAAAATAAAAGGCAATTGGCATCAGGTTTTAAAAAGTATGACGAATTTGAAGCACCCATAATATTAACGGATAATCAACGGAATGCTTTAGACTTGATCAACGAACTTGATGATAAGGACTTATCAGATAAGAAGGAATTTGTTATAAAAAAGAAACTTATTTTATTGCTAGCTAAAGAGCGTTTTGTTTTTATTAGGGAACAAGGTGATTATAAGCTAAAAAAAGCAGATTTAGTACCGGCAAAAGTTTCTGAACAGTTGGTAGAAGCAAAATATCATACTTATGAAGATGCTAAGTTTGTTGGTTTAGAGCTAAAAGTAAAAATAGGCGAAGCTGAGTATAACCCTTCCGAGCTAAAAAGTATTTATAAAAAATCGCACGTATTCAATATGGATGGGGTTATCCATTTACCTGCAAATTTTTCTATTGCCAAATATATTGAAGAAGGGCAAGAGAATATTAAAATGGTAAAATCGTATAAGCAGAAGTTTATTGCAGATGTGGTTTTACCCTTATCGAAGAATTTTGAGATTGAATTTGGGGATTGGAGTGGTGAAGTTGAGTCTGTGGAGTTGGATTTTAGATCCAAGCAAATATACTTATCTGAGCAGTATGATTATTTAATTATTACACCTCAGGTAGAATATCATCATGGTGTTTCTGTAGCTTTAAATCATTCGGGTAATGTTTTAATTCATCAGGATGAAGATCAGGTAAGAGAATATGTCAGAAATTTTGAGTTGGAGGATGATTTTGTAGATTCTATTGCAGCATTACATCCGTTTTTCGAAGAACAAAAAGAAGATAAGGTATTTTATCTTCATTACGATGAGTTTACCCGAAATATGTGGTTTTATCAATTTTTTGATAAGATGCAAAGTCTTGAGGTGGAGGTGTTTGGTTTAAAAGAACTTAAAAACTTCAATTATTCACCACACCAAGGTAAAGTAACTACATCAGTTTCAAGTGGTCAGGATTGGTTTGAAGTAGACATTCAAGTTACTTTTGGTGACGATGCTATTGCGCTGAAGGATATTAAAAAAGCTATTTTAAATAAGCAGAAGTATATTCAATTAGCTAACGGAAAAGTAGGGTTATTGCCATCGGAATGGATGCATAAGCTTGAAAAGTACTTTAGGCATGGAGAAGTAAAAGATGGAAAGTTAGCAGTTTCTAAACTTCGATTTTCTATTATTGATGAATTGTTTGATGAGATTGATGATGTAGAAATTATCAATGAAGTTGCAGACAAAAGAAGAAGATTATCTCAATTTACAGAGATATCAAAAACAGTTGTGCCGGATGATATTAAAGCTGAACTTCGACCATATCAAAAGGAAGGGTTAAACTGGTTAAACTTCCTTGATGAAATGGGATGGGGAGGTATTTTGGCAGATGATATGGGATTGGGTAAAACCTTACAAGTTCTTACTTTTTTACAGCATATCCTGAGTAAGGATGATACTACAAACCTTATTATTGTGCCAACTACTTTACTATTTAACTGGCAAAAGGAAATTGAAAAATTTGCACCCAATATTAATGCATATTATCATTATGGTCCTAATAGAGCGTTAAGTACAGATGCTTTTGAAGCTTTTGATATTGTATTTACTTCATACGGTGTTTTATTGAGAGATGTTGAGTTTTTACGTGATTTTAGATTTAATTATGTCATTTTAGATGAATCACAAGCTATCAAAAACCCGGCATCCCGAAGATATAAAGCCGTAAGTTTGATTAATGCAAAAAACAGAATTGCTTTATCTGGTACACCTATTGAAAATAGTACTTTTGACTTATTTGCTCAAATGAGTTTTGTTAACAGAGGATTCTTTGGAGGGGTTTCTGCCTTTAAAGAAAACTTTTCTAACATGATAGATAAAGAAGGCGATGAGAATATTGCAGCAGAACTACAACGCTTGATAAATCCTTTTATTTTAAGACGAACAAAAGAGCGTGTAGCTAAAGAACTTCCGGCAAAAACTGAGGGGGTAATTTATTGTGAGATGGATAAAGCTCAACGTAAAGTGTATGACGCATTTCGCAATGAATTTAGAAATAAACTTCTGGGTAAGATAGATGAAGATGGAGTTGGAAAGAGTAAAATGATGGTTTTGGAAGCGCTTACCAGAATGCGTCAAATATGTGATTCTCCTGTACTCATTAATGATGATAATATCGATACTACAGAATCGGTTAAGATTAAGGAGATCATTCAACATATCACAGATAAAACATCTAAGCATAAAATTTTAATTTTTTCTCAGTTTGTAAAAATGTTGGGACTGATTAAGAATGAATTGAATAAACGAAATATTGAATTTGAATACTTAGATGGAAAGAGTACCACAACTCAGCGTGAAAGATCAGTTGAAAATTTTCAGAATAACGATGAATTACGTGTATTCTTAATTAGTTTAAAGGCTGGTGGAACAGGATTGAATCTTACTGCAGCTGATTATGTTTATATTGTTGATCCGTGGTGGAATCCTGCTGTAGAAAATCAAGCAATTGACCGATGTTATAGAATTGGTCAGGATAAAAAAGTATTTGCCTACAGGATGATATGTAAAGATACTGTAGAAGAGAAAATCCTGAATCTTCAGAATAAAAAGAAAAAAATTGCTGGAGAAATTGTTCAAACGGATGAGAATATCATGAAGACGCTGGAGGCGGATGATATTAAAGATTTGTTTTCCTAGTACACATCAAAAAGAATTTTAAAAGGAAATACCATTTAAATAAAGAATGGTACTTCCTTTAATAATTCAATTTTTTCGGGAGTAACATTGGCCATATAAGGAATAACTTCAACACCATTATCAATGGCTTTTTTTAAACCTTCTGCATACTTTGGATCAATGTCTTTTGCTGGTGAAAAGCTTTCTATATCCTGTCTTTGTATCACATAAAACATAACAGCTCTGATTCCTGCTTTTTTTACTTCAGTCAAAGTGTTCAAATGTTTTAATCCTCTGGTGGTTACCGCATCCGGAAAGGTTGCTTTATTACCGTCGCGAAGAGTTACGTTTTTAACCTCAACAAAACACTTCTCAGTATTATTTTCTGCAAATACATCAAATCTGCTATCTCCAAACTTAACTTCGCGTTTTACGTTGGTGTACGTATTTAATTGCGGGATGATTTGATCTCTTACGGCTTCGTAAACCAGAATATTTGGTACACTTGTGTTGATCCCAATCCAGTGATTATTAATAAAAATCATTTCCCATGTAAATTGAGTTTTTCTTTTGGGATTATTATGCTGTGTTAAGTATACCGGAGCACCTTCTTCAATGCATGTTTTCATACTTCCTGAATTCGTACAATGAGCAATTACAATACTGCCATCTTCTAATTCCACATCGGTTAAAAATCTCTTATATCTTCTGATTAGTTTTCCGGGTACTAACTCTGATTTAAATTTCATCTTTTTTTGTTCTAATGATTATAAGTTAATAACCATAAATAATCACTTATATTTTAAGATATTTCTCGATACTATTAGCTATTAAGTAAATGAGTACTGTTAAATATTCTTATATCGGTGCAAATTAATTATAATGCTCAAAAATAAAATCCATAATAATAAACTTTTCTATATTTTTGTGCAAAAAAATGGAATGTAGAGTAGGATGTGCAGCATGTTGTATTGCACCTTCCATATCATCATCAATGCCCAAAATGCCTAATGGTAAAAAAGCAGGAGTAAGATGTGCACATTTAACTGAGGATAATAAATGTGAACTGTTTGGAAAAAAGGAACGACCTGCTGTCTGTGGTGGCTTTATTCCTGAAATAGAGTTTTGTGGTAACACCAGGGATGAGGCGCTTAGGATTTTAGGTGATTTGGAAAAGTAGGAAGGATATTTTAAAGCAACAAATTGCTGTAATAGTGAAGGTATTTTCTTAGTAATTATGAAATGAAACTAATAGGAAACTTCTTTTATCAAATTTATAAATGGGTAATATTTATACCTGTTTTTGCCTTAGTAAGTATTATTTTTTCTTTGGGAGCTGCATTGTTAGCAGTATTAATTTCGCCAAGAGCAGGTAGCTTAAGTGGTGTAATGTGGGCTAAATCGGTTGCTTTTTTTACGCCGATGCGTGTAAAAGTATATGGAAGAGAAAATATTCAAAAAGGTCAGTCCTATGTTATTGTTGCCAACCATCAAAGTGCATACGATATTTTTGCCTTGTATGGATTTTTAGGAATTGATTTTAGATGGATTATGAAAAAAGAACTGCGTCATGCTTTTGGTATAGGACCTGCAAGTGCTGCAGTAGGTCATATTTTTATTGATCGTTCCTCACCCAAAGCTGCATATGATTCTATTAAAGAAGCTAAAGAAAAATTAGTGAATGGAACTTCCGTAGTTATTTTCCCTGAAGGAACAAGAAGTGGAAGTAATAGTGTAAGAAGATTTAAAGGTGGTGCTTTTAAAATTGCAGGAGAGTTAGATTTACCTATTTTACCTGTGACCATTAAAGATACACATAAAGTTTATGGTGGTGGTACTTTTAATGTACGCCCGGGGAAAGTAAGTATCACAATTAATCCTTGTATTAATACAGCCGGATTTAAAGGTGATATGAAGTTGTTGATGGATACTACCAGGGATGCAATAATTCAGCCAATTAAAGAATTTAACTCTTAAGAGATATAAAGGTAAACTTAAAAATCAGCAGGTGTTTTTACTTTAATTCTTTTATTCAGAATAGGATGCGTAAATTCCAGATATTCTGCATGTAGATGTAATCTATTACTTTTTTTACCATACAAATCATCACCAACAATTGGGGTGTTTAATCCCTTGGGATGGGCAGCATGCACCCTTAATTGATGTGTACGACCTGTGATGGGGAAAAAGTAAACCTTTGTTTTGCCATCTTTTCTATCAATTACCTGAAATTTTGTTTTTGCAGGTTTTCCGTATTCATAACATACCAGTTGTCGAGGTCTGTCATCTAGATCAACTCTTAATGGTAATTCAATATAGCCACAATCATCTTCGATATTACCATCTAATAGGGCAACATACCTTTTTTGAACAGTTCGTTCTAAAAACTGCTTTTGTAGTGCTTTATGAATGTCTTTATCTTTTGCAATCATTATTAATCCAGAAGTAGACATGTCAAGTCTGTGAATCAATAATGGACCTGTTGCATTAGGATACTTATTTTTAATTCTCAGATATACGGAGTCTTCTGTTTCTTTTCCAGGTACCGAAAGAAATTCAGTAGGTTTATTTATAACCACAATATAATCATCCTCAAAAACTGTTTCCAGCTGATTTTGATTTATAGTTGGTGATTTTATAGGATTCTCATCCACCTCAAGACCTTGAAGCATATGACCTAAAATAGGTTCGCATTTACTTTTGCATGAGGGATAAAAGTATCCATGCTTACGAATCTCAGATTTAGGACTTTGTCCCCACCAAAACTCAGCCAAAGTAATGGGTTTTAAATGATTCTGATAGGCATATTGTAGCAATTTAGGTGCAGCACAATCACCAGCTCCTGCGGGGGGTATTTGCTGAGATGTAGGTGCAAAAATATTGCATAAGCTTTGGGTTTGACCATGATAATTTAAAAACTGGTATTGATCAAAAAGCTTTTGTTGCAATGCTGCAGAACGAGTTTTTCTTTCCTCCTTAAGAACATTGATTCTATTTTTTAATAAATCAACCTCATGTTTTAGCTTTTCTAGTTTTTCTTCCCAATTTTTCTTCAGAATCTTAAAATCATATTGATGTTTAAGACTTTCCTGTTTTAATTCTTCTTTTAAAGCTTCAAATTCCTCCTTGGTTAAGGATTGCTCTAACTCATATCGTTTAATTTTACGATTCTTTTTCTCAACCTTCATAAAGGATTTGTAATCTTCAAGGGCTTTTTGTGAAGTTTCAATTCCTAAGGAATAGTTTTCAGTAACAATGCGGAATCTTTCAGACTCTTCAATTGTTTTTATTTGATGATTAATAAGGCTTATATTATCCTCCTCCGGTTTAAAAAAGCCATTTTCATCCAATAAATCATATATAGGAGGTACAAATCCAGGTAAAGTATTTGTACCAGCTAGTTTTCCACTGAAAGCACTCAGATAGCCAATTTCATTCTGATCATTTTGTACGACTAATACACCGAACATTTTTCCAATGTTTGTGCCCTCAACAAAATGATCAATACCAAAATCGTGAATCCACTCCTTTTGAGTTAATAAGTGATGTTGAAGTTCTTTACTGGCAATTAAAGACAATTCATGGGGTTCGTAGTAAAACGGATAAGTAAATTTATCAGGTAGCGATATGGCTTCAATTGATGTTTTAAACCTGGTAAAGTATTTATCTGATGTGTGATGCTTTGATTCCATGAAGTGCAATTGCGTTCTTTAAATTAAAAAGAGTCTGCAAAAATACAAATCTTTTATAAAAAGCACCTTTTTACCTGGAATTATAGTTCCTGATAAACAGTAATAACTTCAAGACCTTTATTTACGAGCAGACTTTTTACTTTACTGTATTTTCTGGTAAAGCCTAATAGATAACCGCCACCACCCGAACCACATAGTTTGAGTATATAATCATTTTTTTCCAGTCCGTTTTCCCAATGATTAATGAATTCATCAGGGATCATTTCTTTTAGATATTGTAGTTGAAATTTAGATAATTTCTTCAGGTCTTTATAAAATGATGGCAGGTCTCCATTCAGTATAGCTTTAACACAATGATTTGTTGTTGGTATTAATTCAGTTTTAATTTTATCCAAATATTTGGGATTGACACATTTCTTTAAGAATAAATCAACTAAAGGTGCTGTTTTTCCTGTTTTCTTGGTGTTTATTATAAAAATGGCATCATCTTGTTCTACATTTTTTCTGGATATACCAATAGATGAAATCTCTTGTTGATTTTTAATGAATAGAGGATGGTTGATATAGCAAATTAATGGATCTATTCCAGAGCTTTTGCCATGAAAATAAGATTCAAGTTTTGAAAATAAGCGTTTTAATTGTTGTGTTTTTTCCATAGATAAACCAGCCTTTGCCTTGATTTTATGCTTGCCGTATGAATGGTATAACGAAGCAACTAAGGCTCCACTACTGCCAAGTCCATATCCTTCAGGTATTGTTGATTCAAAAAATAAACCTTTATTTAAATCTTCTTTAAACCTGGAAGTATCAATATAATTGCTACAATTTATATGCAGATATTCACAATATTGAAGCAGTTGTTGATTGGAGTGTTTAGCATATTCTAAATCAGTATAACCTTCCAAATTAATAAAGGTTAATCTGCCATTAAAATGAGAATAGGGTATAGTGAGTCCATTAGAATCAAACAAAATGGAATACTCACCAAACAATAAAATTTTTGAATAAAATATTGGACTAAATTTATTCAAGGGCATAACTTTTTCTAAAAAATGAATGATTATTCTTACTATTTAGGCAATACAGTCATTAATCAATAGATTATTGATACAGTATTTCTTTAAATCTCTTTCAATAAACTCTAAAACTTCAGTTTTGTTCGACTCTGGATACAATACATGAATATTAGGACCAGCATCAATTGTAAAACATACAGGTATTTTAGTAGATGCTCTGAATTCTCGTATTTTAGAAATAATAGTTAAAGAGTTGGGTAGGAGTAAAGTATATCCGGGAGTAGAACTCATCATTAGGCCGTGAAGACTTAATGCTTCCAATTCTGCAATTTCTATAAATAAATCCCAATCACCATTTGCAAGTGCTTGTAATAGTTGGTTTACATTGTTTTTAGCTTGCTGTATTCTTGCTTCTTTGTAAGGATGGTTTTCCATTAATTGATGACCAGTAGTGCTACTGATTTGTTTTTGCTCATTACTAACAATAAGAACAGTATCCTGAATGGTCTTAAATGAATGATGCACCTTACTATTGATCTCTATTGAATTATGATCATTACTCCCTTCAATATCAGAAGCCCCCCATAGATTCCATCCTGATTGCGTTGACCTGCATGCACTTCCTGATCCTAATCTGGCAATTTCAGATATAATTGATGAAGATAATGTCTCGCCGGTGATTTGCAAGTTTATTTCAGCTAGAGCAATTGCTAATGCCGAATAGCTGCTAGCAGAGGATGCAATACCTGATGAATGAGGAAAGGTATTTGAACTTTCAATATTGAGATGAAGATTCATTAACCAAGGTAAATGTCGTTCAATTCTTTTAAAAAACAGAACTAGTTTTTCTTCGAATTTTAAGTTGGGTTTGTTTTCAAATAAAAAGTTAAATGAATAATCATTCAACTTTTTATTAATTGAGTATTTTATTTTTGTAGTTGTAATACAGTGCTTTAAACTAAAGCTTATTGAAGGGTTTAAGGGGAGTTGAATGGCTCTTTTGCCCCAATATTTAACAATCGCAATGTTTGCAGAACTGTTTTTAGATACAATTCCATTTTCTTGTAAATAATTCACCTATATCTAATCTATGTCAAGAGCCAGATCAGAATATTTATATATAACATCATGCCCCCGACGGTTAAAATAATTTTCAACATATTGTTCAGGATGCTTTGTGGCAACTAACATCATATCACCGCCCCAGGCTCCTAATGATTTTATAGAACCTTCAAAGTCGTAAAATTGTTTACTGTTAAGTGTGGGGATATGTAAAATTTTTGAAATTATTTTTTCGTGTTCGTTAATTAATTCCATAAAATCATCAATATTATTACACAGTGCCATACTTGTAGTAATAGCAGATATTCTGCTTAGTTGTTGATTTGTAAAATTTTTACGACTAATTTTATCTATAGCTTTTAAGGAGCTGACTTTTTTGCCCGAATAAACAAAGTATAAGTTTGAATGAAAAGCTGGTTTATATTTTAAGGCAACATGTTGCGGGTTTTTTACATTCTTGTTATAAATAACCGGAAGATCGGACATGGATACAGCAATATCATATCCAGAACCTTTAAAACTTAGCGAATTTAATTCAAATGGATCTATGTTAAAATAGCGGGCAATGTTTACAATTAAAGTCGAGCTGCTTCCTAATCCTAATTCTGGATTAAAATTAAGATTGGTCACAAATTTTTTATTTAATATATCTTCTAACTTGGTATTGCTAAGATTGAGAGCCATTCTAAGTACTTTGTGAATAACAACTGCAAATCCAGCGTTGGTTCTGTCTCCTATGTGAAGCTTACCATCCAGTTTATCTGCAAAAGTAACTTTATGCCATAATTCATTTTGTTTATATGCTTCCCATTCAAGTGAACCATACTCTTTTTCATAAACTTTTAAAGTCTGGCCAACTTTTAAAGGAATTGCTAATACATTAGCTCCATACATGGCTCCATATTCGCCAGTTAGCATAATTTTTCCATGGGATTCAGTTGAGAAAATTGGGGTATTTTCCTGTTCAATCATTTTTCATAAGTGTTTTTGTAGTTCCTTTTAGAAAAGCTACTTGTCTTTTCTGTAATTGTTGAGGTAGGTCTGAACTGCACTAAAACTCACAGTCTGATTGCTAAAATAAGCATTTGCACTGACTTTTTCCTCATCAGAAGCCTCTAATGTTAAAAGTATATTGGATAAATGCATTTTCATATGTCCTTTTTGTATTCCTGTTGTAATTAAAGAGGCAACTGCGGAAAAATTATTTGCTAGTCCTGCAGCAGCAGTAATACTCATGAGATTCTGAGCATTAGGGTTATTCAGAATTTGCATTGATAGTGATGCCATAGGATGAGATTTTGTTAAGCCTCCTACGGTTCCGATAGCCAAGGGAACTGTTAAACAATAGCTAAAAGTACCGTTTTCAATACTTAAGTCAGATAATGATCTGTATTTACCATCTTTGCTAGCATAAGCATGCACTCCTGCTTCAATTGCTCTAAAATCATTACCTGTAGCTATTACAACAGCATCAATACCATTCATTATACCTTTGTTGTGAGTAACAGCTCTTGAAGTATTATTTTTGGCTATTTCAACTGCGGTTTTAAATCGATTGGCAAAATCAATAGGAGCCATGTCTTTTGACCAGTATTTTAAATCTTCTATTGAGCATGAAACTTCACATTTAATAAGACAATCGGGAGTGTAATTAGACAGAATTGCCATAATGATTTGAATATCCTTCTCCTGATTTTTAAAATATTGAGTTAAGGATTTACCCATTTCTTCTAGGCATGAATTGATAAAGTTAGCCCCCATGGAATCCACTGTTTCAAAACTTACCAATAAGCAGTATGTATTTGTGCAATCTTCTACTTTTTGTAACTCAAATGTTTTAATACCTCCTCCGCGCTTTTCCATATTTGAGGTAAGCGAAGTTGTAGATGTACGTAATGTGTTTTCTATGGTATTTTGTTGCGAACTCAGATTATGGTATGATTCATTAGAAGTGAAAAATATCTGACCAACCTTTGTTGTGGATATAACAGTAGTTTTAAAGCCATTATGTTTTGACCAAAAACTGGCAGCTTTGGATGCTGCAGCTACAACAGAACTTTCTTCAATAGCCATTGGAACAAAGTATTCTGTACCATTAATAATAAAGTTTGGTGCAATGTTATATGGCAGATAAAAATTACTTATGGTATTTTCTGAGAATTGATTATATGTTTCTTGTAAGTTGTTGTGAAGATGAGAAATAAGCGTTTCTTTTATTTTTGATGTTAATCCTAAACTTTTAATTAAAAGTTCAATTTTGTCTATTGTATCTAGCTTTGAAAATCCTGAAATCATAATTTATCGATATATATGTAGACAAAAAACATACATGAAGGAAAATTGTTTTGTGCTAATTTATACTATAATTATTGCAACTAACTGATTTGTAATGGGGTTAATTATTTGATTAACAGTGTGTAAATATAAGATAATCATTGTACTTACACATGATAAATGTTATATTTTATACTTTAGTCAAACAAAAACCGCCTTTGGTCGTAAATAATTTGGTGTTCGTCAATGATTATTTGTTGTTGAACATTTTTTATTTGGACAATAAACAAAAATTTACTGTGTGATTTGTGGATGAGTGAAATAGTTTTACTCAATCCAGAATATCATAATCTAAACTATTTTGTATGAAAATAAGGAGCATACGTGCCAATATTCTTTTGGCATTTGGAGGAGTTTGTATTGCTGTAATTGGTGTTTTAAGTATTGCAATTTTCACAATGGTAAGCAATACAATTACAGAGGATATCAGAGAGAGACAGTTACATACGTTTATTGAATCTTCTCAAAGTGATTTAAGAAATGAGTTTGAAAACGCCATTGAAACTTCTTTGAGCTTGGCTCAGGATCCGACATTAATTAAATGGTTTGAGAATGAAGATGATGAAGTTTTAAAACAATTGCTTCTTAGAAGGTTAGATATGACAGTTAATGGCCTTGGATATTTTACGGTGTTTGCTGTTAATGCTGCTACTAATAATTATTGGGCTGAGGGGTTTAAAATGCTGGATACTGTTTCCGAATCAGATCCGGATGATAGTTGGTTTTTTGATTCAATGAACTCTGGAAAAAAGATATTGACCAATTTTGATTATAATAAAAATCTCGATCAAACCGGATTGTTTATTAATGTACTTATCGGAGATCCCTCAAATCCATTAGGAGTTGCAGGTGTAGGGCTTAATCCCACTAAATTGGTGAAGCAATTGAATAAAAAGAAGTATAGCGAAAATAGCTATATGTGCATAATAGATGAACTGGGAACCATAAAAATTGCTCAACATGAGGATGATATTACTAAAACTCTGAAGGATATTATTACAGAAGAAGCTAGTGATTCTGTGATGACAAAAGAATCAGGTTTGTTGAGTAATTACGAAATTAATGGAGAAAGATGTGAGGTAGTTCACATGAGTGTAGGCGATACTGGGCATAAAATTGTAATGGTTGTACCAACTAACGAGCTGGTTAGTTTGTTAAATCCAATCCGAACGCTGACTATTGTTATCGGATTTATCATTTTGATAATTACATTGATCTGGGCATTTTTTATCTCTAATAGAATGTCAAAACCAATTATTTCTCTTAATAAAATAGCTTCTGAATTGTCTGTAGGTAAATTGAATGTTGAGATTCAGAATGATTTATTATCAAAAGGGGATGAGATAGGGCAGTTTGCCAATACATTTAAGCAGATGAAGGATCGTATCTCAGGTGTGATTTCTCAGGCATTACAAACAAGTAAATTAATAGAAACTGGTAGTTCGGAGTTAAATGAGTCGGCAAATGATCTATCAAGTCGTTCGATGCAACAAGCAAGCTCTTCAGAAGAAGTTTCTGCTTCTATGGAAGAAATGGGAGCAAATATTAGTCAGAATGCACAAAATTCAAGGCAGTCAGAGCAAATTATGCAACAGGCATTTGATGATACTTATGAAGGTAGCAAGATTATTGCTCAGGCTGTGGAAGCAATCAAAACTATTTCTGAAAAAGTAACTATTATTGAAGATATTGCTTTTCAAACAAATATTTTGGCCTTAAATGCTGCAGTAGAAGCAGCAAGAGCCGGAGAGGATGGTAAAGGTTTTGCTGTGGTGGCTGCTGAGGTGCGTAAATTGGCAGAGAGAAGTAAAATATCTGCAAATGAAATTAGTGAACAGGCTTTGTCAACTGTAAATGTTGCAGAAAGAGCAGGAGGTATTTTTACAAAATTAGTTCCCGATATTCAAAAAGCATTTGAATTGGTAAAAGAAATATCAGCATCTTCGGAGGAGCAGAACGTAGGAGCTGAGCAGGTTAATAAAGCTATTTTAGAATTGGATTCTGTATCGCAAGGTAATGCTTCAGCAGCTGATCATATTTTAAACCTTACCAAGTCGTTTTCCGGGGAGGTTGAGAAGTTATCTGAAGTAATTTCGTTTTTTGAAACAAAATAAAGAAAAAAGGAGAACTGTTTATATAAATCGGGGCTCAACTACAAATTTGTGTAGTTGAGCCCCGTTATTTTATTTACATATGATACTTGACTATTTAACTCTTAAAAAAGCTTCTGCAAGTTTCCATTTTTTAATCATTTCAGCTATAAATAAATCCAATTCGTCTTCGCCTTTTAATGCGTATTCCAAAAACATAGAACCCATACCTATTACCGATGGTATTTTACATATTTTATGTAAGTAAAAAGCATCTAAAACAGAATTAATTCCGCCTGATATAATAATTTGCTTACAATTAATGTCTGTTTCTTCATATATCTGATTAACCATTAATGTCATTTCAAGTGCATCATGTCCAACATTAATAAAATCATCAAAAGCATGTATTGAATTCTTATTGCGCATTTTTTCCAGCTTGGTAAAATTGGTTCCTCCCCAGGCACCAAACTCAAAAGCAGCAATATTTAATTTTAAAACAGCCTTAATGCTTTCATAGCCCATTCCTTGTCCAACCTCTTTTACAATTATGGGGGACTCAACCTTCTGTAATAATTCAGATAAGGTTTCAATAGGAGGGCGTTCTAATAAGTCTCCTTCTGGTTGAAAAGCTTCTTGTAAAGGATTTATATGTACAATGATTCCATCTGCATTAAGATCTGCCTTTATTTGTTCAATCTGTTCGATGGAATTTTCATTCAGCATTTTTTCGATTTGAGCAATGCCAAAGTTTGCATACAAAGGTTGTTTGTTGCCTATGTAACTCCTTACATTAAAGTCATTAAAGTAGTTTTTATTTTCGAGTAATGATCTGCAAGAGCCCAACCCCATACCTAAACCATATTTTCCTGCAGCAGAGGCCAATCTTTTATTGATGAATCCAGCCATCTCAGTACCGCCTGTCATGGAAGATATCCAAAAAGGATAACTCATTTCTTTTCCTAAAAAAGGAAATGGCTTAAAAGAAAACTCAGAATGAGACGATAACATAGGTTCATAACTAAACCTGTTATCTTTTTCCAAATCTTTAACAGAAGCTTTAAACGCTAATTGTATATGGTCTTTTTTACGATCTTCCATGTAGCAAAAAAAGAAAAGTTTGTTGAGAAATACAACGGCTCCTTCATCTTAAATAAATGGAACAACCATGAATATCTAGATTTTAGAATATATACCGTGAAAAGTGATTGAAATACAGAGAGATGCCGATTGGTTAAAAAAGCAATAACAAATCGGCATTATTTTAATATGCTTTTAAATGCCTAAATTTCTTGATATTACCATTTTAAGAATCTCGGTAGTTCCTTCTCCAATTCTTAATATTCTGTGATCTCTGTAAAAACGTTCAATATCATTGGACTTAAATAACCCAGCACCTCCAAAAATTTGAATAGCCTCATCAGATACTTCTCCTGCAATTTCACTACAATATAACTTGGCCATAGCAGCTTCTTTACTGTACTCTATTTGATTATCTTTTAACCAACAAGTTTTATACAGCATATTTCTGGCTAGCTCTATTTTTAAATCCATATCTGCTAACTTAAATTGTATGGCCTGAAAAGAAGAGATAGACTTGCCAAATTGTTTTCGATTTTTTGCATATTCTAATGCCATTTCAAAAGCTCCCTGGGCTAATCCAAGACCCATTGCTGCAATTGAAAGTCTGCCAGAATCTAATGTTTTAAGCATTTGAGATAAGCCTTTGTCTTTTTCTCCAATTATATCTTGATCCGAAACAAGGCACCTGTCTAACTTAATTTCTGCAGTATCAGAAGCTCGCCACATCATTTTTCCTAAAGTACGTTTTGATGAGAAGCCAGGCGTGTTTTTGTCTACCAGAAAGGTAGTATAGGTTGGTTTATCATTTTTAATTCCGGTTTTTGCAAGTACAGTAATTCCAGCCATTAATTCATTACTACCATTGGTAATGTATCTTTTATTTCCTGAAATTTCCCAACCATTTTCAGTTTTTGTAGCAACAGTATCAACACCTCTGGCATCAGAACCTGCATTTTCTTCTGTTAAACCAAACGCCCACAATTTATTGCCGTTTAGTAAATCCGGAAGTAATTGTTTTTTTTGTTCCTCTGTTCCAAAGTTATAGATAGGTGCAACGCCAAGTGAGTTGTGAGCAGCCATTGTAACAGCTTGCGATCCATCAATGCGAGATAGTTCTTCAACTGCAATGATATACGATAATGTATCTAAACCTTGTCCACCATATTCTTTAGGAATATCAATACCATATAAACCTGCTTCTCCCATTTTTTGAGCCAACTCAACCGAAAAACTTTCATTTGCATCAAGTTCAGCTACCAGGGGTTTAATTTCAGTTTCTGCAAATTGTCTTACTTTTTTTCTTAATGATTCTTTTTCCTGATTATAAAATGGAGTCATTGTAATTCAATTAATAGTTTATTATTATCTTTTATTTTTTCTATTCTGTTTCTATTAACACCTGGTTTAAACTAACATGTTCTGCAGTTTTCACATGTACTTTTTTTACTAAGGTATCTTTCCAGGCCATTAAAATATTCTCTGTTTTCATGGCTTCTATTACAACCAGAGGAGTGCCTTTTTTTATATTTGCTCCTTCTTTCACTAATACATCAACAATGTTTCCCGGAGTAGGTGCCAAAAGAGTGGTTTTATTATTGGTTTGTTCTTTAATTGATCTTTTATCCCTTCTGGGTTTATCCGAAATGGCAATTTTTCTACCATCATGTTGTATGTAGAAAAGTCTGTCATCAATTTTCAGGTAGTTAACTTTGTATAGTACATTTTCTCTGCTAAAGCTTATGTAATTAGGTCTAAATTCAATGATTCTTAACTCAGTTAGTGTATTGTTATCAACTTGAATAATAAATTTATCAGAAAATACTTGAAGCAGGGATATTTTCACACTTTTATTTTCGATTATAAGATCATGATCCTGCCTATGTCTCCAATATCCGAACTTATTTTCAGATTGAATTTTGTTTTTGATAATAATAAAAGCAGATGCAAATATCTTTAATTCAGATTCAGAAATACGATTGTTTTCTTTAAAGTCGTACTGGTTATTAGCTACAAATGAAGTAGAATATTCTCCTTTAAAGAATTTTTGATGATTCAATATATACAGGATAATATCTTTATTTGTCTCTATTCCAAAGAGGGTATATTCTTTTAAAAATGACTTTAAAATGCGAATTGCTTCATCTCTGTTCTGTCCTTTTGCGATTACTTTTTTTAACAGAGAGTCAAAATGGGTATGAATCTCTTCGAATTGACGAATGCCATTATCAACTCTTATTTGCGGTATTTTAGGTATATGTAAGCCCTTAATTGTTCCATGCGAAGGCATATAATTATTATCAGGATCCTCGGCGTATAATCTAACTTCTATAGCATGGCCATTTACTATTATATCTTCTTGTTTCAGATCAAGAGGTTGCCCCATTGAAATTCGCAATTGTTGTTCAATAATATCAATTCCTGTAATTTCTTCTGTTACTGTATGTTCAACCTGAATACGGGTGTTCATTTCCAGAAAGTAATGTTGTTGATCAGGAGCCAGGATAAATTCTATAGTTCCTGCATTTGTATAACCAATGCTTTTTGCAATAGTTAGTGCATCCTTTAAAATATTTGTTCTTATTTCTTCTGCCAGATATGGGGCTGGCGCCTCTTCAATAATTTTTTGATGTCTGCGTTGTATTGAACAATCTCTTTCGTACAAATGAATCAGATTACCAAGTTTGTCAGCTAAAACCTGAACTTCAATATGTCGGGGATCTTCAATGTATGGTTCAACATAGATTGCATCATTACCAAAATATCTTTGTGCTTCATCGGATGCTTTTTTTATGGAATCATGCAAATCTTCAATTTTATTAACAACCCGCATTCCTTTTCCGCCACCACCTGCGGCAGCTTTAATGATTAAAGGAAAATCCAGATCGCTGGCTTCATTTATAATTGATTCAATATTTCCGGTTAGTTTTTTTAATAGTGGAATGTTATTTTTTGAAGCAATTTTATTGGCTTCTTCCTTGTTGCCCATTTGCTTTATTACATAAGCTGATGGACCAATAAATTGAATCGAATTTATTTCGCAAAGTTGAGCAAAATCTCCATTTTCAGACAGAAAACCATATCCAGGATGAATGGCATCAGCAAAATATTCTTTTGCAATAGAAATGATTAAATCCTGATTTAAATAGGTTTCCTGTAATGAACTACCGTGCATTAGAACGCTAATATCTGCCTTTTTAACATGAAGTGCATTCTTTTCAAGTTCTGTATAAACAGCAATACATTCAATTCCCATTTTGTGCGCAGTTTTTATAATACGCACGGCAATTTCACCTCTGTTTGCTATTAGGATTCTATTATATTGATGGTACATTTTTTTCATTATTCCACTCTGGTTTTCTTTTTTGTAAAAAAGCATTAACTCCTTCTTGTCCCTCTTTTGAAGTTCGTGCACTAGCTATCATTCTGGCGCAATAAAGTAAGGTTGTTTCATCTTCATTGTGTTCTTCCAGTTTTTGAATTAATGCTTTTGTTTGTATTAAAGCATCCGGAGCAGCTTTGGTGATGTTTTGGGCTATTTTAATTGTTTCTTCTCTTATATTTCCATTAGTTGCTATAAAGTGAACCAACCCTTCATTCTGAGCTTCCTGTGCCGAAAAGCTTTCAGGCATTAAGAGTCTTTTTCGGGTATTGCTATTTCCCATCTTTTTAAGGATATAAGGAGAAATAGTGGCCGGAATAAGCCCAAGTTGGACTTCAGGGAAACCAAATCGTGAATTTTCCTCACAAATTACAATATCACAACAGGCAATGATACCAATAGCACCACCAAACGCTGAATTCTGAACTTCACAAACAACTGGAGTAGGGAAATTATATATATGATGATACAGGGCATTAAATAGCTTTGCATCATGAATGTTTTCAGTTTTGTTTTGATTTATACCCTGTTGCATCCATTCCAAATCGGCACCTGAGCAAAAGTAATTTTCGCTTCCATGAATGACTAATACCTTAAACGACCGGTTGCTCATATTATCTTTTAGAACCGTCAGAATTTCTTTAATCATTTCCTTATTTAAGGCATTCCTTTTTTCTGGTCTGTTTAGTTCTAAATATGCAATCTGATTTTTAATACTAAAATTGATCGTCTTCATGTTGGTTTAGTGTTTTATTTTTAACATAGATAGATATAGCTCTCTCATATAATGTAGAATCAATATTAAGGATTGATTAAGGTATATTGTTTAGCTATCTAGTTTACATTCGGAACACACCATAATCACCTTTCTTGTTTGATTGGTTTTGGGCTATACTTAATCCAATTGATAAAACCATTCTTGTATCGGCCGGATCAATAATGCCATCATCCCAAAGTCTGCTTGTAGCATAGTAAGGAGAAGCTTCTTTGTTAAAATTATCCATGATGTTTTGTCTCATCTTTTCTAATTCATCTATAGGAGTCGTCTTTCCAATTTTAGCTTCCTGGTCTTTTTTTATTGTAGTTAGTACATCAGCTGCTTGCTGTGGTCCCATTACCGAAATACTAGCCGATGGCCATGAAAACAAAAGGCGTGGATTAAAGGCCCTGCCTCCCATAGCATAATTACCGGCACCATAACTACCGCCAATAATAATTGTGAAAAAGGGAACCTTTGTATTCGCTAATGCATTTACCATCTTAGCACCATCTTTTGCTATTCCATTCTGCTCATAGTCTTTACCAACCATAAAGCCTGTAATATTTTGGAGAAAGATCATAGGAATGTTTCTTTTATCACACAATTGAATAAAATGAGCTCCTTTCTGTGCCGATTCTGAAAACAAGATTCCATTGTTCGCTAAAATTCCTACTTTAAATCCATTGATTGATGCAAAGCCTGTAACGAGTGTACTACCATAATTGGTTTTAAACTCATCAAATGCCTCTTCATCAATAATATGACGGATTAATTTACGTACGTCCTTATTGTATTTTCCAGCTTCAGGAATCTCTTTGTAGATTTCGTGAGTGGCCTTTTTGTGCGATATTTTTTTTACTTCAAGAGAATTTTTCTTTTGAGGAGGCATTAAATATTTAAAAATATTACGACAAATCTCAATGGCATGAAAATCATCTTCAGCAAGATGGTCGGCAACACCTGATTGAGAAGTGTGCATATTACCGCCACCTAATTCTTCAGCACTAACCTCTTCTCCTGTAGCCGCTTTAACAAGAGGGGGTCCACCTAGAAAAATAGTTCCTTGATTCTTTACTATAATGGTCTCGTCGCTCATAGCAGGAATATAGGCACCACCAGCAGTACATGACCCCATGACTATACTAATTTGAGGAATACTTTGGGCAGATAATCGAGCCTGATTATAAAAAATTCGTCCAAAATCGCCTTTGTCGGGGAAAACGTTGGCTTGTTCGGGTAAAAAGATTCCTCCTGAATCAACTAAGTAAATACAGGCTAAATTATTTTCTAGAGCTATTTCCTGTGCTCGTAAGTGTTTTTTTATGGTTTCCTTTACATAAGTACCGCCCTTAGTAGTGGCATCATTAGCTATAATCATGGTTTCTCTTTCGTGTACATAGCCAATTCCAGTAATTATTCCTGCAGAGGGAAAATTATTGTTGTATTGGTTGTACGCTGCAAGTTGAGATAATTCTAAAAAGGGACTTTGTTCATCCAATAATAAATCAATTCGTTCATGAGTTAATAGTTTCCCCTTACTTTTATGAAGCGCTTTTTTATCTGCATTTTGATTTGAAATTTCCTCCAGCTTTATTTTGTATTCACCTACTTCATAAGGAAGTCCATGACTTTTATAAAACTCGAGTTTTTCCTCTATATTAATCATATTAGTATACTCTGATATCAATTACAAATTAGTAACCAACATTCAAGAATATTGTTTATTCAAATAGTAGGAGAATCACGTCTTTTTTACTTAGTAATGTGCTTATGTTTGTTTTTTATGTGGATACAATTGAGTAGTGCAAAATTCTTTTGTAATAATTTTCAGATATTTAGAGGCATTAATGAAGGAATCGGTTGTGTTTTTTGCAAGAGATGATAAAGCAGAAACGAAATCTATTTTTAAAGCTAAAAAACCATTTTCTGGAAGATCATTGATGCCACAGAAAACAGCTACTTTTTGTTGTGTTATTGATTTAATAATTCCTGAGATTACTTTACCAGAAAGGGTTTGTTTGTCTAATCTTCCTTCTCCGGTAATAATCCAATCAGCATTACTAATATGTTTATTAAATTGAGCAATTTCCATCATTAAATCTATTCCGGAATTAAGTGTTGCGTTTAAAAATAGAATGCAGCCAGCACCTAAACCACCTGCTGCACCAGCTCCTGGTACATTTTGTACGTCTTTGTTGAATTGTTTTTTCGCTATATAATTAAAGTTTTGCAATCCCTTATCCAAGGTTTTTACCATCTGAATATCAGCTCCTTTTTGTGGTGCATAAATATAGGCCGCTCCATTAGTACCATACAACGGATTATTAACATCGCAAGCTATTTCAAATTTTATTTCCTTAAGCTTTGAATTTATGTTAGACGAATCAATTGAACAGATATTTATTAAATCTTCTCCTGTGCCTTTTAATTCCTTATTGTTTGAGTCCACAAAACGAAATCCTAAAGCTTTAGCCATACCAATTCCTGCATCGTTTGTTGCGCTACCACCTATACCTAATATGATGTGATTAGCGCCTTGATTTATAGCATCAAGAATTAATTCGCCAGTACCGTAAGTGGATGTATTTAAAGGATTGAAATCATTTTTATTTAGCAGTTTTATGCCTGAAGCTTCAGCCATTTCTATAAATGCAACTTTCATAGTTGGGGAATAGTAATATGACGCCAGAACTTTGCTGTTCAAAGGACCCGTAACTTCAACTTGTCTGATATTACCCCCTAAATAATAATTCATAATTTCAACAGTTCCATCACCTCCGTCAGCAAGGGGTAGTTTTACAATATCTAATTTTTTGAAATTTTCACGTAATTCTTCTTCAACAATATTGCAGAATTCAATTCCTGATAATGAACCTTTAAATTTGTCCGGTGCTATAACTATTTTGGTCATAATAATGGAGCTATTTACATGCAACTATTTTAAATAATCTGTTTAAGATATTGAAAATACGCTTGTTGTAATGAATGTTATATCTGTAATAAAAAGATTTATGATTTGTAAATATTGCATTTTTAAATCATATGAGACCTGTTTTTGTATCTTTGAATTGTAAATAATTAAAATTATACGACTTGAAAATTACATTTTTAGGGACGGGAACATCACAGGGGGTACCTGTAATTGCTTGCCATTGTGGGGTTTGTAAATCAAAAGATACAAGAGATATTCGTTTACGTTCATCGGTATTGATTGAGGTTGGAGGGATAACACTTGTTATCGATTCCGGACCTGATTTCAGGCAGCAGATGTTAAGAGCAGATGTTAAGTCGTTGGATGGGATTCTATTTACACATGAACATAAAGATCATATTGCAGGTCTGGACGATGTTAGAGCTTTTAATTGGGTAAACAAACGCCATGTGGATGTATACGCAGAAAGCAGAGTGATTACAGCGTTAAAAAATGAATTTGGTTATGCCTTTGCTGAAAATCCTTATCCCGGAGTGCCTAAAATAGGTTTGAATACAATTACCGAAGAGCCTTTTGTGATTAAGGGAATTAATGTGATTCCAATCCGAGGTAAACATATGCATCTTCCTGTTTTAGGTTATAGAATTGGTGATTTTACTTATTTAACTGATTTTAATTATATATCAAACAGTGAATTAGAAAAGGTAAAAGGCTCAAAAGTGTTGGTTGTAAATGGTGTACGAAAAGAACCACATGTTTCTCATTTTTGTTTGTCAGAAGCTATTGATGTGATACAAAAAGCCAATCCCGAATTAGGTTATGTTACTCATATATCTCATCAATTAGGTTTATACGGAGAGGAAGATTCGTTATTGCCGGATAATGTTCATCTAGCTTATGATGGATTGGAGCTAAATATAAAATAATCAATACATCATAATAGTTTTTATAGAATTGACATTGACTAAATGTTTGGTTACATTTAATCTCATTTGTTTACCATATCTGTAAAACCTGTTATCATGAAAAGTTTTCTTTCCTTAGTCTTTTTAGTGACTTTTACATTATCAAATGTACCGATTAATGCTCAAACAGAAGGTGTAACCAGGTTAATGCATAGCCCTGCCATTTCAGAAAATAACATAGCTTTTATATATGCTGAAGATCTTTGGATTGCAGATTCAGAAGGGAAAAATCCTCGACGTTTAACTATAGATGAGGGAGTGGAATCCAATCCGGTATTTTCGCCAGATGGAAAATATATTGCTTTTAGTGCAGAATATGATGGCAACAAGGATGTGTTTATTATTCCTTCAACGGGAGGAATTCCCCAAAGATTAACATGGCATCCATCAGCAGATATTGTAAGGGGATTTACGCCCAATGGAGATTCTGTTTTATTTAATTCGCAGAGAAGTGTTTTTACCAGAAGGTACGCCAAGTTATATACCGTATCTATAAAAGGAGGTAATCCAACCGAATTACCCATTCCAACAGCTTTTAGTTCCAGTTATTCACCTGATGGTAATTTTATTGTTTATTCGCCATGTATGGAAGTATTTCATCAATGGAAGAATTACAGAGGGGGTACGCAATCTAAATTGTGGATTTATAATGTGAAAACGCATGATGTAAAAGTCATTTCAAAACCTGAAGGAGGATGTAATGATTATGATCCGAAATGGATTTTAAACAATATTTATTTTTTAAGTGATCGTAATGGGGAGTTTAATATATATTCATACAATACAACCAATAAAAAGATTACGCAACATACTTTTTTTGATGATTTTCCGGTAGAGCATATCGCATGCAGTAAAAACAGAGTGCTGTTTGAGCAGGCGGGGAGTTTTCATGTTTTTGACAGGATTGGAGAAGTCTGCAGAGATCTTCCAATTTCAATAGCTACTGATTTATTGGAACTAAGACCAAGATATGTATCTGGAAATAAATATATAAGAAGTGCTGATGTGTCACCTACGGGTATTAGGGCTGTTTTTGATTTTAGAGGAGATATAGTTACACTACCAGCAGATAAAGGAGATATGGAAAACCTGACTCAAACACCTGGTGTTCATGAGCAATACCCATCATGGTCTCCGGATGGTAAAACAATAGCTTATTTTTCGGATGAAACAGGTGAGTATGCATTGCATTTGAAAAATATGGATACAAAAGATATAAAGAAGGTGAAATTAGAAGGGACTGGCTTTTATAGTAATATACATTGGGCTCCCAATAGCCAAAAATTATGCTATGTCGATAATGGGCGAAACTTTTATTTGTATGATGTAAAAAATTCTTTAACTACAATAATAGCTACAAATACTATATATATGGGAGGTGCTTTTTTGGATTTATTTTGTTCCTGGTCTCCGGATTCTAAGTGGATTAGTTATTATAAATTTATAGAAACAAGTTTTCAGAAAGCATTTGTATACTCCTTGGAAGAAAATAAATCATATGCATTATCAGATGGACTTTCTTCTGTTACAGAAGTCGTTTTTGATCCTGGTGGTAAATATCTTTATATGTTGGCTTCAACTGATGCTGGTCCGGTTTTAAACTGGTTTGATCAATCGAGTATTGATATGGAAATGACATATTCTATTTATTTGGTGACCTTACAAAATGAAACAAAATCGCCATTAGCAAAAGAAAACGATGTAGAGGTTGAGGAGAAAACAGAAGAGGAAGACAAGAAAGACAAAAAGGAAGTACAAGTAAGTATAGATTGGGATCATTTTGATCAAAGGATTATCTCATTACCTGTAAAACCAGCTGGATATTATTGCTTAACAAGTCCTGAAGAAGGAAAAATTCTTTATTTAAAAGAAAAGAAAGAAAAAGAAGGTGGTGCACCGGATAAGTTAATGATGTACACATTAAAAGATAAGGAAGAAAAGGAAATAATGGAGGCTAATAATTATAAGCTTACAGCAAATAATAAAAAGCTATTATTTTTAAATAAGGATAATTGGGGTATTGCCGAGGTGGGTAAAAAGCCAGAAAAAGACAATCTTAAAACAGAACAGATCGAAATTAGGATAGATCCGACACAAGAATGGAGTAATATTTTTAATGAAGCATGGAAAGTGAACAGAGATTACTTTTATGATCCGGGAATGCATGGATGCGACTGGGATGCAATGAAAGATAAATATAGTGTTTTCTTAAATGATATTTCCTGTAGAAGTGACTTATATAGAGTAATGGAGTGGATGTTTAGCGAATTGGCAGTAGGCCATCATCGTTTTTCCAGCAGAGGAGATAAATATCAAAATCCACCTAAGATAAAAGGCGGTTTATTGGGTGCCGATTATAAAGCTGTAAATAATAGATTTCAGATTACAAAGATTTATGGTGGATTGAACTGGAATCCGGATTTACGATCTCCATTAACGGAACCAGGAATTAATATTAAAGAAGGAGATTTTATTATTGCCATTAATGGAAAAGAAGTTTATGCCAATGAAAATTTCTATAGTTTCTTTGAAAATACTGCAGATAAAATTATCAAACTTAAAGTAAGTAATTATGAAAATGGGAGTGAGGCCAGAGTTTATGATGTAGTGCCATTGGATAACGAAAATGGCTTAAGAAATCGGGATTGGGTTGAATCAAATCTTAAAAAAGTAAATGATGCAACAGATGGAAAAGTGGCTTATGTTTATGTTCCCAACACTACAGTAGCCGGACATGAGTACTTTAAACGTTACTTTTTTCCTCAGGTTAATAAAAAAGCAATTATAATAGATGAACGTTACAATGGAGGTGGTCAGTTGGCAGATTATTATATTGATATATTAAAAAGGCCATATCAATCAAGTTGGAATTTCAGATATGGTAAAGATTATAAAGCTCCCAATGCTTCCATACAAGGCCCCAAAGTAATGTTGATTAATGAAGGAGCAGGTTCAGGAGGAGATTATTTACCCTGGATGTTTAGAAAATTTGGTTTAGGAACAATCATCGGTACACGTACATGGGGTGGATTGGTAGGTATAACAGGCTATCCTGAATTTATTGATGGCGGTTCGGTTACTGCTCCAAACTTAGCATTTTGGACGGAAGAAGAAGGTTTTGGAGTAGAAAATGTGGGTGTTGCTCCTGATATTGAGGTTGAACAATGGCCAAAGCTAATTATCGAAGGACGGGATCCTCAATTAGAAAAAGCTATAGAGATCATATTAAAGCAATTGGAAGAAAATGCACCTAAAGAACCTGTTCGTCCGGAATATCCAATTAGAGTTAGAAAATAAATGATAACACCCCGTTTAATGATTGTTTAAACGGGGTGATACTTATAAGTTTTTATTCAAAACGATCAGAATAAGGTTTTTTGATATCAAAGGATCTGAAACCACCAACATCTTCCCCGGATAATCTAAAATCAAAAGTAGTTCCTCCCAAAGGAATTCTTGGAAAGTAAGCCAATTGAAATTGTATGGTATTGAATACTAAGTTGTCATTTCTTATTCTAATACCCACACCAATTGAATAGTAGGGCTTGGTACCAAATAGTATTTTGTTTTCACTAATCCAACCAATATCAGCAAAACTAAAAGGTACCACTTTGAATCCTAAAATTTCGGTAGGTGTAAATAATACGCTTTCAGAGTTTAATACAAACTTTTGCGTTCCTCTTAAATCACGACTTCGGTATGATGAAATTCCTTGAGAATTTTGTGTTAAATAGAAGTATTGTGGACGATCAAGATGCATGGCTCTTGTGTAATATAACGAAACAAAGTACCTGAACTGGCTATTACCAATTTTCTTTAAGGACGAAATATATCTGGAGTTATAGCTCATTAAAGTTCTTTCAGTGTGCATATTGTATAAAAAAGAATTAAAATCAGCACTCAGGTATATATAACCTTTGTTCGGAACTATAGCAGATCCCAGAGATAGATGTCCCCCAATATAATAACGGTTCTTTTTTTCATTGTGGTTATATCCAAAAGTCATTGAAGATAGAAAGCCATAAGGAACATCTTCAATTCTACCATAATTATATATAAGCGTGTTTTTATAATAACTTCTCTTGTTAAAGGATATTCCTGTAAAAAAATAGTAATTGGGTAAATAATACGCATCATATTCTATTGAATCAGTCAGGTTGAAGTATTTATTTATAATTACCTGTCCTAGTAAACCAACTGTAGATCTGTTAAAATAATTTGGTGCATTTATAAGAAATGTTCTACCTAACCAATAATCCTGATTTAAATAATCATAGTTGTTATTAACCAGATCTTCAATTTCAGAATCGCCAGGCACTCTGTAATTTCTTTTGATATGAATACCTCCTGCATATTTAATTTCAGGAATAAAAAAATCTTTACTTAGTCCAAAATTGAAAAAATGATCATTATTTGTATTATTAATTTCAGTAGCAAAAGAGATATATGAACCGTAGATATTATCCCATTTAATACTTTCATCAAATCCAAAACTATTATTTTCAGTAGCTCGTGTATCTATTGAGTGATTCATTTCGAGTCCGTATCCAAAAACATTTTTACTGTATATTCCAACACTTCCACGTTTTGTTGATAGTGAAAAATTGGCACCATAGGGATATGAATCCTGTGTTATTACTAAAACATCAACCAGAGAGGTGTCTTTGTTGGCAGGTTCAATTACAATTAGTGCATTAGTAATAAAGTTTAAAGATCTCAGCATTCTTTCACTCTCATTTACATCCTGCAAATTTAGCAGTTCTCCATTTTTAAATGTAAGTGAATTTTTAATGATGCTTTGTTTCGTTTGAAAACGAAGTTTAGTTAGTGTTTTTTCAAGATTATTAGTAGTAAAATCAATGGTATCTAAAATATTTCGGGCAAAGGGTGATATCTGCTTTATATTAATCGAACGAATAATTTTTTGATTGTATTTCTGGTATTCGTTTTCAATGGATAATAGTAACTCGTTGGCGGAAACATTAGAGTCTTTAGATACAACCAGCCATTCATATAATTTATTATATATAAAACTACTGTCCTTATTGGTTTTTAATAATTGCTGTATTGAGCTGTTTGTAATTTTAAGAGAATCGTTAAGATCTTTCTGTGCATGAGAAATATAAACATTACAACAAAAAAACAAAGCTACCCAAAGTAGCTTTTTAAAAATAACCTTTTTAACCTGTTTTAATATGTATGTTATTATGTTTTCCAAAGCATACCAAATATACTTATTTAATATAAAAAATAAATGATAATTGGAATTATTAAACCCAGTACAATTAAGGTAAAACCACGCCATTTAAAACCGTTTTTGCCTTTTAATATAACTGAACCGCTTACGGCCAATATAATAAGGCATATTGCAAACATATCGGAAAAATACTTCCAGATAATGCCAGGATTAAAATGTAAATAATTAATAGTATTAAATAACGGTCTGCTTTTTAATTCTTCAAAAAATATTGTTCCTGAATTGTTGTTGAAGGTAACGGATGACCCTTTAGATAGGAATATTTTTAAAACATCATTTTGTGGGAAGTAATGTTTTTTATATTCCTCTTTAGTTTGAGTTAATGTTATGATTTGGTTGATTGTTTCCTGAGATTTAATAGATTGTACTGAATCTAACTTATAATTAAGTGTATTAGTGTTAATAATATAATTAGGATTCCAATCGTGCTTATGATTAAGTGCTATTCCGCTTAATGCGTATATAATAATCATACCTGAGAAAAAATAGCCCAGGTCTCGGTGTATAATACGGTTTAGTTTTCTAAATTTCATTTGAATAAAAAAGCCGACTAAAAGCCGGCTTAAGAACTGTGTTTTATATTTGCTTATAACTATCACAAGCCATCACATAACCTTTAGCTTTATCTTCTGATGTACAGGATTCACCTTCAGCATGCGCTTCGTGTTCTTGAATAAATACACTTAAAACTCCTGTGGCAATAACTGTTTCTCCTTCAAGTGTAGGTTCAAATTTACTTATATTTTCACCTGCTTCAATTCTAATAAAAGTAGATTCATCACTTCCTTTTAAAAACATTTTTTTACCTGTCTTTTTACAAGTGTGCATTACAAATCCTTGTAATTCTATTTTTTTATCAATGTATTTTTCCGGATTGTTTAGTAATTGATCAACTGTTACAACAGAACTATCACTAGCAATAATTTTAGCACTTGCTGCATTTTCAGAACAACAGGAAGTAGTTGCTTTTTGATCTGAACAACAGGCTTTTTCATCATCCTTTTTTGCAGATTTTGAAACACATGCTATTAGTAAAATTGCAAACAGACCACTTAAGAATAAGTTTTTCATTTTGAATATTTTCAATTAATAATTGTTTTAGTGTTAACTAAATTTAAGGGATTCTAAAGGCAACAAATATAAAAATTAGCCTGATGAAATAAAAATAAAGGGATAAATACTTTAGTAAGACGAAATATCATGTTTTAAACTGATATTTATGTTAAATTGACATAATATGCTGTGCATGAATGCCAAAATGACGTAATATCTACATTGGAAGTAAATTTGATAGCATATTGAAAACGAAAATAATTTCATTATGAATTTTAAGGAATATACTATTAAATCGCAAGAGGCAATTCAGCAGGCTGTTAATATTGCTTCAGGAAAAGGGCATCAAGCTATTGAGCCCGGACATATTTTGAAGGGGATTATAGAAGTTGAAGAAAATATTATTTCCTTTTTATTTAGTAAATTAAATGTAAATAATATCAATCATACTTTAGATGCCATTATAGATTCCTATCCAAGAGTTAGTGGTGGCGAACCATATTTATCAAAAACTTCTAATGATATACTTCAAAAAGCAAAATCATATCTAAAGGAGTTTAATGATCAATACGTATCTATTGAACATTTACTCTTAGCGCTTTTGGCGGTGAAAGATGCTGTTTCAAATATGCTAAAAGATGCAGGTGTAACAGAAAAAGATATGGTTGCAGCTATTAAAGAATTGCGTAAAGGAGCTAAAGTTGATTCGCAGACAGCAGAAGATAATTTTAATGCACTAAATAGGTTTGCCATCAATTTAAATGAGCAAGCTCGTAATGGTAAGTTAGATCCTGTTATTGGTAGAGATGAGGAAATAAGACGTGTACTTCAGATTTTATCTCGAAGAACTAAGAATAATCCTATTCTGATTGGTGAACCGGGAGTAGGAAAAACCGCTATTGGAGAGGGGTTGGCCATTAGAATTGTAAATGGCGATGTTCCGGAGAACCTAAAATCTAAAATGATTTATTCGTTGGATATGGGGGCCTTGGTGGCCGGAGCAAAGTATAAAGGCGAATTTGAAGAACGTTTAAAGGCTGTTGTTAAGGAAGTAATTGGTGGTAATGGAGACATCATCTTGTTTATTGATGAAATTCATACGTTGGTGGGAGCCGGAAAGGGAGAAGGAGCTATGGATGCAGCCAATATTCTTAAACCAGCTTTGGCAAGAGGTGAATTACGTGCTGTTGGAGCAACAACTTTAAATGAATATCAAAAGTATTTTGAAAAAGATAAGGCGCTGGAAAGACGTTTTCAAATTGTACGAGTGGATGAACCTGATGTGATCAGTGCCATTTCAATTTTAAGAGGTTTAAAAGAAAGGTATGAAAATCACCATAAGGTTAGAATTAAAGATGATGCTATCATAGCGGCAGTAAATCTATCTAATAAATATATTGCAGATCGGTTTTTACCAGATAAAGCTATTGACTTGATTGATGAGGCTGCATCAAAACTTCGACTTGAGATGAACTCTGTACCTGAGGAAATTGATGAACTGGATAGAAAAGTGAGTCAGCTTGAGATTGAAAGAGAAGCTATTAAAAGAGAAGGTGATAAACTGAAACTTGAAGTATTGAATGCTGAATTGGCTCAATTAAAAGATGAGCGATCAACCTTAAGAGCTAAGTGGCAGGAAGAAAAGAATATAGTGGATCAGATTCAAAGCTTTAAATCAAATATTGAGAAATATAAATTTCAGGCAGAGAAGGCAGAACGAGAAGGCCAATTTGAGAAAGTTGCTGAATTAAGATATGGTAAAATTAAGGAAGCTGAAGAGAAGATTGTTGAGCTAAAAAGTATTTTAAGTCAAAAACAATCTGAAAATCCGATGCTTAAAGAAGAAGTGGATTCTGAAGATGTGGCAGGTGTAGTTAGTAGGTGGACTGGTATTCCTATTACTAAAATGATGAAGAGTGAAAAGGAAAAGTTGCTTTCATTAGAGGAGGAATTACATAAAAGGGTTGTTGGACAAAATGATGCCATTGAAGCAGTATCTGATGCCATAAGAAGGAGCAGGGCCGGTTTGCAGGATGAGAAAAGACCTGTAGGTTCATTTATATTTCTGGGTATGTCGGGAGTGGGAAAAACGGAGTTAGCAAAAACTCTGGCATCGTTTTTATTTGATGATGAAAATAAAATGACCCGGATTGATATGTCTGAATTTCAGGAAAGACATTCTGTATCGCGTTTGATTGGAGCGCCTCCTGGATATGTTGGATATGATGAAGGGGGACAGTTAACGGAAGCTGTTCGACGTAAACCATATTCAGTAGTATTATTGGATGAGATTGAAAAAGCGCATCCTGATGTATTTAATGTATTATTACAGGTATTGGATGATGGACGATTAACGGATAATAAAGGTCGTGTTGTCGATTTTAAAAATACCATTATTATAATGACATCCAATGCTGGGTCAGATATTATTCAGCGTAATTTTGATGGAGTAAAAGAAGAAGATATTCCTGAAGTTACAGAAAAATCGAAGAGTGAAGTTTTTCATTTGCTACGTCAATCAATTCGTCCAGAGTTTTTAAACAGGATTGATGATATTATCATGTTTACTCCTTTAACACATAAGGAGATTAAGGAGATTGTAGTATTGCAGATTAATGCCATTAAGAAAGCATTGCAATCTAAAATGGTGGAAATTGATATTACTGATGGGGCAGTGGAATTTATTGCAAATGTAGGTTTTGATCCTTTATTTGGTGCCAGACCAATAAAAAGGGTGGTTCAAAAGAGTATTCTGAATGAGTTATCGAAACGTATCTTATCTGATGAAATAACTAAAGATGAAAAGATTATTATTGATTCGGATGGTAAGGATTTAATATTCAAAAACTAAAAAACAAAAAGGTGATTTCAATGTTGAAATCACCTTTTTTAGTATATAAAAATTCACCTTTTGTAAAAACAATTAATCCAGATTTTCTAATGCTTATTGCAGATTAGACGCCGCTGGCTCCGTAGTTAGGTAAAACACGTGCACTAGGGTCGTCCACATTACAGTTTTCCCATTCTTTATTAGGCATCCAGAAGTCTTTGATTACACCAGCTCTTCCCGGAAAGTGCTTTTCAAAAATATCACGATACATTAAAGATTCTTTTGTAAATGGAGGACAATATGGATACTTATCTTTTGCAGCAGCTAAATCTTCATCTGTATACATTTCTTCAGCATATGCTTTTAAGTAATCTACAGAACTGTGTCCTACTGCATCAGAGAAAGCTGCTTTATCACGGTGAAGTATCTCTTTTGGTAAGTAATCACCTTCAAAAGCTGCACGTAATAAGTATTTTCCTTCTCCATAAGTATTCATCTTTTTTGCAGGATCAATACTCATAATGTAATCAACAAAGTCAAGATCACCAAAAGGAACACGAGCCTCTAAACCACATGATGAAATACATCTGTCGGCTCTTAAAACATCATACATGTATATTTCACGAATACGTTTTTCAGCTTCTTTTTGGAATTCCTCAGGACTAGGAGCAAAGTCTGTATATTTATATCCTAAAATCTCATCAGCGATTTCACCAGTCATTAATACTTTAACATCTGTATTTTCGCTAATGTATTTACAGATAAGGTACATACCCATTGAAGCCCTGATTGTAGTAATATCCCAGGTTTCAGTATTGTATATTAAAGTACTTAGGGTATCAAAAATTTGTTGTTTAGTAAAAAGTACTTCAGTATGTTCTGCTCCTAAATAATCAGCTACTATTTTAGCATATTTAGTATCAATAGGATCATCTTCAATACCTACAGCAAAAGTTTTAATAGGCTTATCTAACATTTTAGCAGCTACGGCACATACTAAACTAGAATCTAAACCACCACTACAAAGAAAGCCAACAGGTACGTCTGCCTGTAGTCTCTTTTCAATTGCAGCAGTTAATTTTTCGTTGATATTTTTAAAGATGTCATCTAAACTATCGTACGAAACCTTCTCAACCTTTGAAATATCTTTATAACAGTGGAAAGATTCACCATCATAATAATGTCCCGGAGGGAATGGCTTCACCTCTTCGCAAACAGCGTGTAAAGTTTTCATTTCACTCGAAAACATTATTTGTCCGCTTGCAGAATAACCGTAAAATAAAGGACGGATACCGATAGGATCTCTAGCTGCAAAATATTTCTTGGCAACTGAATCATAGATAACAAATACAAATTCAGCATCTAAAGATTTAGCAGTTTCTTCAATTCCTTTATCTAAAAATAATGGAATAATAACTTCGCAATCACTAGATGATTGAAATTCAAATGAGTGTTCGTATTTTCTTCTTAGTTGTTGGAAGTTATAAACCTCTCCGTTACAAACTAAATTAATATTTTTATATGTTAAAGGCTGATTTCCATTACTGGAAATATCCATAATGCTTAATCTGTGAAAGCCCATCCAGCCATCATCACCAAAATCTCTAATATTGGAGTTGTCTGGGCCACGGTATTCTATTTTTTTAAACTCACTGGCAAACAAAAGTTTGTCCATCATGTCACTACCTGTATAAACTGCGAATCCACACATAAATTTTTGTCTTTTGGATATATTTTGTTTTGATTTTGTTATTATTTTGATGTAAAAGTAGCTATTTAAAATTTAAAACCAAGAAATAATTACGATTTCATATTTTAATAGCGATTTTACTTATTAATTGTAATTAAGTGAAAATAGGGGGTGTTAATAATATATATATATAATATTTAATATTTGGAATATTCATTAGGGGTATTTGCTAAAAAAATATAACATTTAATAAAATGATGAATTAAAATATGGGGGTTTTCTAATTTTTACAAAAAAAAGTAAAATAATTGATAAAAACATCTTGTTTTGGTCATTTTGTAAATGCAAAGTCTGTTTTTTGATGAAATTATAAGTTTGATGAGAAAGGCTTGTATTGATTTGAAAAATATATTCAAATCAGAGCTGAAACTTATAAGGTGGAATTCAGAGCTGTCCCAAATATTATATATTAACTGGCGTTTCACCCAGACCGACTTCATTTTTTTGTTCGGCTTAGCGTCTCGCTATGTCGTTTGTTAGCAGGCCTCTGGCCGTGTTTTAATTTACTTTTCCCTTCATCCTTTTCCTTTACCACCTTTAACCTTTCTTCTTGTTCCTTGTTAATCTTTGGTTCTAAAGTATCATGAAATTGGAAAGTAAAAAAGTAACAGTAATTTTACTGTTACTTTTTCTTGGCTTGTAAGTATCTGTATTATAAGGATATATCATTTTGAATATTTGGAGTTGGAATCTTTTTTGTCCCCCATAATGCACCATAATTCCATTTTTTACTAAAAATGGAGGTTTGGGATTCCACTTTTGGTCTAAATTGATGGTTTTGGATTCCCATTTTTATGTTTTTGGGGTCTTTTATTACTTTTCTTTGGTTCTCTTCGGTTGCTCTTTGGTATGTCTATGGGTTTTCTTTGGTTGTTCCTTGGTTATTCATTGCTTCTAAGAAACCGAAGAAATGCCATAAAATATGCCTGAAAAAACCATAGTCAATACGACGTCATATCCTAGTCATACCATAGGAGAGTAAAGCAAATTACAAGAAAATACAGAATGTTGATGAGCTTTGAATATTTGATATGCATTATGGAATAAACCCGCAATATGCATTTAATCAACTATTACACATTGAAACTACTTCAAAACAAGTCGTTTCACTCACTTACTTCAATTCACCATAGCGGTGCTATGTATCATTTCAGTAAGCGTTTGTTTTATTAGTTTCTGATTATTGCTTCATTCGGCATATTCAAAGAAAACTTTGCTTCTGCTCTCCTTTATCGCAATAATACCAAATATATTTCCATTTGATTGATATAATTATTATCTTTATAGTATGCCAAAACAAGCAGAAATAAATATAAAAGAGGACATTAAATATTTGAGAAACCTTCGAAAAAAGGAAAATAACCATAGGTTAAAAACTCGTATTCAGAGTCTAATACTCACCAAGGAAGAAAAGTTTAAACGTCGAATAGATTTAGCTAACCACTTAGGAGTAGGAATTGCCAGTCTGGATAGGTGGACAAGAGTTTACAAAGAGTCAGGACTTGAAGCTATGCTAAGTATCTCAAATGGAGGAGCCAGAAGAAGTAGCGTTCCCAAAGATGTCCATGACGGCTTGGCAAAAAAAGTATACGATTCAGACAATCCACTTTTGGGTTACTGGGATGCTGTCGTATGGGTCAAAGAAAACTACGGTATTGAATTAAAATACAATACATTAAGAACATACTTAATCCGTCACTTCAAAACCAAATTGAAAGAACCCCGAAAATCACATTACAAAAAAGATGAACAGGCCATACAGGCCTTTAAAAAACTACCTAATCTTTTAACCAACATTAGAATCAGTCTAATTAAAGATAAGTATGATAGTGTGAATTTATACTTTCAGGATGAAAGTAGATTTGGATTAATGACGCACACAGGCAGGTGTTTAACAGCAAAGGGAGTTAAGCCAATTGTTCGTTATCAACATGCCTTTAAAAACACTTACTTATATGGTAGTTTCTCCCCTATAGACGGTGATGCTTTTGTTTATGAAATAGAAGGAACCACAAGCGAAATATTTTACAAATATTTGGTTGAATTCTCAAAACATAAACCTAAAGAACTCAAGGTCATCATTATTGACAATGCAGGATTCCACTCTTTACAGCAATATGATATTCCTGAAAATATAAAACTAATACGCATACCACCATACAGTCCCGAACTTAATCCATCTGAAAAGATATGGCATTACATAAAACAAAAATTTAAAAACAAAGTGTTTGAAAAACTATCAAATGTCAAAAAATGGTTACATGACTTTGTCCAGAATGAATTAAAACCAGAAACAATAATGTCAATCACTCATAATGAATTATACAATGATGCCTTTGTCAATCATCTTGTAATTTAATTGGTATAATTGCATTTTCAATGCTCATTACGATGTTTAAATACATAATCCGGGTTAAATAGATAACTGCATCATTTTTGCTTTTTTGCTGCGATAAATGTCGTCGTCGTGAAGAAAATAATAATTCACAAGGAAATTTAAGACTGTTTAAAGAGTATTTCCTATTTCTATTAGCCCTGCGGATACACAAGTCTAAAGGAATAGACCTTATTAAATTATTAATTGACCTTCTCCCATTTCATGAGTATATTTTAGGGAGATGGTCAATAATATTTTTAGTGATCTCTGAAATTCCATTTAGAATTATCACTATTCATATCAAATGGTGCAAGTGTTGGTGTACAATCGCCAATCGATATCAACGCATACTTCATGTTTGAATTTGGACCCGACTTAGGCATAATTCTGTAGGTTCCATCTATCAACTGATCAATTCGCCATAATTGTTCGGAAGCACCTGTAAATTCTGGAACTGCTATTAATTCAGCTTCAGTAGTTGCTGACAATGCGCGATCCGTTCCTTCTATTACTATTTTATAGTATGGTCCACCTGGATATCCACCGGCATCCGGAACTGCTGCAATGTTCCATCTCTGATGTGGACGGAACATGTAGTCACCTATTCTCACGTCAACATTTCCTGTTGGCCAGGTATCAATTACGTCTTCTAATTTCTGTGATGGAAGGGGTTTTACCGGAATCGTATCTTCGCCAAAAAATCTATGAGGACCACGAGGCATCCTGACAAAATCAACTGCCAACTCTAAGGCATAACCTCTACGTTCCGATTCAATTTCATAAGTTCCTTCTTTAAAATTATCTCCGGCTACTGGCCAATCTTTTTTCCACAATAACGGACGGATACCTAATACGCTACGTCCGCCTTGGTCTAAATCGGCTTCAAAATGGCACGACATTTTTTCAACACCTTCATCAACGACCCAACGACCAAAGTGACCGGGTCCGGTAACCCTGTCATGCGCTGCAATAACCATTTTACCACCACCCTTTAACATTTCTCTTCCTACATTGTCAACATAAGGGCCGGTTACCTTTCTAGATCGGCCAACAACGATGTTGTATGTTGAGTTTGCACCATCGCAGCAGGTTCCATGTGTTCCAAGTAAATAATACCATCCATTGCGATACATTAAGGTTGTAGCTTCACAATCAATGGCTATATCAATGGCTTTATTACCTTCAACACGTTCTCCTGTTTCTGGATCAAGCTCTACTATTCGAATAAATCCGAAATACGTACCATAGGTACACCATAATCGATCCGTAGTTGGGTCAAGAAGAAGTCCGGCATCAATGGCATCACAATCTTCCATACCTTCAGATGATGCCACTTCTATAGGATCCGTAAATTTAAAATCGGGTGAGTTTGGATCTAAGGTTTTGTTCCACATGGTAAGTATTTTACCTTTATGACCGCCTCCCAGGCCACCTCCGGTTGAACTATAGGCTACAAGATAACGATCACCTATTTTAATGGCATCAGGAGCAGCTCCTCTTCCTGGTCTTTCAGCGCCTCCGTTCCATGTCCAACCATCTTCAGATATTAATCCACCTCCAAATGTACCAAACGTATAGTACTTTCCTTCGCATTCAACAATTGTTGAAGGATCATGAATATATGGTTTCCCAACTTGGGCTTTTATTGTACTAGTTAATAAAAATAATAACAGGACTAATGAGTTTAATTTTTTAATTTGTTTCATAATAATTCCAATATCTATTCAATAGAGATTTTAAATAGGATGATTAAATAATTCTATTCGCAACTTATGGTGATATTTTTTATTGGTTCTCCTTTTTCATCAAGAAAGCGAACACAAAAATCACTCATTCCCGGACCGTTAATAACAGCTCCGCGAATTATATTTTTCCCTTTATTAAGCGTCAGACGGGGCGAAACACAATCGTCCATAACCATGCGCCTGTCTCCGGAAAGTAATACGGCTTCTTCTCCATTTAGCCACCACATGGATGCAGCATTTGAGCCAACTGCCATCCTTACATTTTTTATTTTTTGTGGACAGTTAATAACCGTTACAGCCCAAAACATAACGCCATAAATAGGTTTATTTAACCCATAAGCAAAACGGAATAATTTAACATTAAATAGTTTACTATCCAATGCATGCCAAACTAATTGCTTATCAGCAACTTTTACTGCATCACCGTCTTTAGGACGAATAGTAAATTGGTTAGAGAAATAAAGGGTATCGAAGGAGTTCCTAAGGTAGCTGTCGGTAAAAACAGTATTGCTACGGATTGATTTACTAATTGGATCTAAGAGTAACCAACGCTGAATAAACCCATTAGTATCCGGTGCCTTATGTTCTTTTGTTGCCGGAGCAAAGTATGAATCAATGCTTCTACCTGTGGTATCACTCAAAGCAGGATCGTCCATTTGACGCCCTGTTCGTACTGTTTGGGCTTGCAAGACGTAAACGCCTAAAAATAAATAGCTCACAGCCCATAAAAATGTTTTTCGTTTAATGTTCATAGTAGATCTCATAGTATTTAGAATTGTTTTATTTATTAACAATAGTATATTTTTCACTAAGTTATATAAGGAATTTACGTTTTGTATTTTGTAATATAAAATATATTTGATTCTGAAATATCATTTATTTACTTAGCTCCAAAAGGTTCTTGTTTAGGCTATCCCCAAAACATATATAAGCTTACAGGGTATTCTGCAATTACAGACAACATAACGTTACTGAAGATTGCCATCATTACTCACATAACGATTATTTATTATCGTACTAAATTATAATAAATAACGGATAAATCAATTACTAATGACAATTGATATTTAGCATTTGTTTCACACCTCCCATTTTTACTGAAGTTGCAAATTCAGTAAAGTATATACTTTGCTTTTTTCCATTACAAAAACTTCATCGCTACTACGAGTTCATCTGGCCCCAGTATAACGCTTCTATATTCTGACTCAATGTAGAGTCTATTGACCATTTTCATTATGCAGGTTCCCAAGTTCCGTAAATAAGTCGGAATACAAGTTTTGCCCTCTGTAAGACGCCAGCCATTTAGCCAGTAAACATGTAATCGCTAAACTTTTCACTTCGTCTCATACTCCGTAGCTTTTGACTGGATGTGGCCACTTCTCGACACCTCATCAAGGGTTTAATTGCATTCAACTCCTGTATTAAGTAGTTATTGACAAATATAAGAAGAAAACACAGGCTACAACACTTAGCCTCTAATGTTGGATTGCTTGCATACCCTACACATTGGAGGTTGTGTTGAACTAAACAATATTCCAGCAATTAATTATTAATGTGTTTATAATGTGTATTTTAACTGTAGTGTTCTAAATCGTATTTTTAATGCTTCTTAGTAGGGTTTACCATTGTCTTTTTTATGGTATTTCTATTCATAATATGGCATAATATTTATTTATTGCACTTGATATTAATTTTTAACACTGTTTTTTAGTTGCTATTTAGATGTAAGGGTATAGCATTCCTATTTATGCAGATGAGCATATTTGTACATTGTTGATAAATAAAGGTTTACTAGATTATTTGGTCAGTTGGAAGTGCTCTTTTTCCAGGGTATGATAGTATTAGAGCCAGTTCACCACCACACTCATTACAAGAGAGTAGGGATCGTTTTCCAAACTTAAGTTCCAGTACCTTGCTCTTGATAACTTGGTGTTATGAAAAGTAACCTTTAAGCATTTACGCAAAGAATCCAAACATTTGGTTTTATTGCGAGTGCTTAAAAAAACAAGGAGCTGCATGGTTATGAAAATGATTTCTATAATATGGATCGTCAAACCATGCTTACCCCAATAGAATGGACCGATGATGATTGGTTTAAAACTCCGGAAGATTACCAAATTGATGCTCCTACAAATAAACCAGAGGGTAAATCTTCTACTATTCAGTTTTTATTAAATGATGATTTCTCTGGAAATGCCTTAAAACCACATTGAAAATTTTTAAAAGGTTATGATAAATAGCGTTTTACAGTGCAAAATAATAGCATTACGATAAACGAAAAAAAAAGTTCTGTTGCAGATTGTTCACTTATGCTTTTTATTCCTGAAGATCATGTTGATACCACTCTGATTGAATTAGAAATTGAAGATATTGCTGTAGGAGGGATTGTATTATTCTATAATGAAAGAGCTTTTCCCGGGATTTTGGCAGATAAGAATAATGTATTGACCAATTTGAGAGGCTGGCAATATGCTACAGAACCAAATGTTTTAAAAAGACACGTTTAATTTCGTTTAAAGCACATAAATGTATTATAGTTTAGATGGAGCAAAATGGAATAAAATTGAGAATTCATTTGAAGTTTTAGCCTATAATTATAACGTATTAAGTGGTTTTATGAGTCTTCGTATAGGTTTGTGTTCTATGGGTAATGGCAAAGTAGTATTTAAGATTTTTGAATATAAACCATTGTAATCCATTCAATAGAGAGCAAAAGAGGTTGTTCCAATTTTATTTTGAAACAACCTCTTCTTATATAAATAAATCTGGGTTCTATTAAACAGAAAAATAGTTTTCTAGTTTTGCCATAGTTTCATTCGAAGTTTTTACATCATCAACAACTTCTCCTTTCTCCAGGATAACAATTCTTGTGCACAATTCAGCAACATGGTTCAGGTCATGACTAGAGATTAATACAGTACTATTATTTTGTGCAGCAAATTCTTTTAAAATATCTCTTAAACGGTATTGAGAAGTCGGATCCAAATTACTAAAAGGTTCATCCAAAATAACTGTTTGAGGATTACCAATTATAGTGCCAATAACTCCTATCTTTTGTTGATTTCCTTTAGAATAGCTTCTAATGTACTTTTGTTTACCATCCAATTCTCCATTAAAGAACTCTGCATACTTCGCAATAAGTTCCTGAATCTCTTCTTTTGAAATATTTTTCAGCTGGCCAATCATCTCAAAATATTCTTTGGGAGTTAAATAGCTGATTAAAAACTTCTCATCTAAATAGGCAGAAGTAAAAGCTTTCCATTCTTCAGATTCATGAACTGGTATCTGGTCGATTTCAATAGTCCCTTCTGAAAGTCTGACTAAATCTAAAAGGGCACTAAACATAGTTGTTTTACCTGCTCCATTATTTCCAACAAGACCAAATATTTCACCATTATTAATTTGTAATTCATTTACATTTAATACAGTGGTACCACCATATTTCTTTACTATATTTTTAAGCGTTATCATAGTTAAAGTTGTTTTATTGTTTGTAATCAAATAGCATTCTGTGTTTATTTTCACTGTATTTCTTCAAAATATAAGTCATTATTGAATTATGAAATACAATACCAATGGCACCGATAGCTGAAAAACAAGCATATGCAATCAAGTCACTAAACAAATATTTCAGTAAAAAGAATAATAATAATGGCCCTAGAATAATTACAAAGCCCATAATCCATTGCGAAGCACCGGTTCCCTGGTAATTCATAAATGAGCTTTGCGATAAATCAATAGGTTTGGAGCTAAATGATCCCATCCATAACACCAAATGACTTGTAAATCCAATATTAAATAAAGCCATTACTGCATTAACCATTAATATTTTGGTTCCATAAATGATGTAGATTGTTGAAATAATATATGCAACAATAGTTGAAATCATAAATAAGAAATATTGGGTATTCAACATTTCTTTAATACCAACATTTCTTGTCATTAAAAATGGGTAATATTGAGAGTGCCAGGCAGGAGTAAACTGACCATAGCTGATACTAAAACCACCGGTAATAATTAAACCTGCAATAACCAATAAAAAGTCTTGTTCATTAATGTTATTATTCCTGTAAATAATAAAACCATATAAAACCATAAAAATAACACTAAACAAAGCTGTTTTAGCTCTTTTATTACGTGTTACCATCTTTAATTCAAGTCCTAAGTAGGGGCTTATGTTTCCCAATTTTGAAGTCCATGCAAAATCATATGTATTTTGCTTTTTTTCAGTAGGAAGAATTCCTGAATCAAGATAAAGGTTTTCATGAATACTCTTGATATTAAACAAATAAATAGGAATACAGGCTAAAATAGGTACGATTCCTAAAATAGGATAAGTTAACACAAGTGATAAATATGATCCAAACCATTCAGCAATTGGTAATATGGAGTATATTGAAAGAACAAAAAGTGAAATACCTACAACATATAATAGCATGATTAATTGTTGCCTTGAAGGAGCAGATCGTTTTACTAAAATGGCAACTAAATGATCTATTAATACTAATCCAAAGATACAGATGAACCAACCTAAAATACTAATGGTATCATATTGCCCGGGCAGTTCCCGAAACATAAAAGGAATTACAATATACCATGGAAGTAAATTAAAAAAATTAAGAAATGATTTGTTTACTACAAATCGTGAGATTTTTTTCTTTTTAATAGGCATGGTTAAAAGTGGAATAACATCAACAACTGGTAATTCCTGAATTAATTGACGTAATAATGCACTAGCTAATAAATACATCCAGAAGAATTGGTTGAATAAATCAACATAATTTTCACCTGGAAAGAATTGATCAAAAATGTTAGGTAGCGTAAATCCTACAGACAAGAATGCGATTGAAAAATATATGGCGAAAAATATAATAACAAATTTAATGCCCTTGCTTTTCTTCCAATAAGCAGAACGTGAAAAGGATTTCCTGTTTAGAGTAAGTAAAATATATCTCATGTACAGTTAAATATTGATTAATCAAACAAATATAACTAAATCGAAGGAAAATGAGAAGGGATTCGACTAAATAATTCCACTATAGAACTAAAATATTCAAATATTCAAACGTGTAATCTAATTGTTTATATGTCAATACTATAAACATGTTCGATTATTAGACTCTTGAAGTCGATTATTGAATTTATTTGTTTGAGTAACTAAAATTGATAATAATATAGGATTTTAAAAGAATTTTGTTTGTACGTTGCATGCCGTTTTTAAAATTAAAAAATAATAGAATGCAAAAAATCATTATTGTGATAGCCTTTCTTGCTTTGTGCTTAAATTCAAAAGCTGAAGGTTATCAGGTAAATGCTCAGAGTAATAAAAATATAGCAATGGGGCATACCGGAACAGGATTAAGCCTTGGAGCTTCATCTGTTCATTTTAACCCTGGAGTATTAGGGTTAATGGATAAGAAATACGATTTTTCTTTTGGAGGTATATTAGTACTTTCCGATGTGGCCTTTTCAAAGCAGAACTCAACTTATCAAACGAATACTGAAAGTCCAACAGGAACACCTTTTTATTTTTATGGTGCTGCAAAACTAAATGAAAAGTTCGTTGCTAGTTTAGGTGTAACAACACCATATGGAAACTCTTTAGCGTGGAATAAAGAATGGGATGGAAGGTATTTAATTCAGGATATTTCGTTACATGCCATTGTTGCCCAACCAACATTATCTTACAAAATATCTGATAAATTAGGATTTGGTATTGGGGCAATGATTGTTTATGGAGCTGTAGATTTAAACAAAGCTCTTCCTGTTCAAAATGGTAGTGAGGAAGGAAGTGTAAAACTATCCGGATCAACGGTTTCATTAGGATTCAATACTGGTTTGTATTATAAGGTAAGTGATGCTTTTTCTTTGGGCTTAAACTATCGTTCAAAAGTGGCCATGAAAATGGAAGACGGAGAAGCTGATTTTAATGTTCCAGCTTCCTTATCAGCTAGTTTTCCTGCAGGCAATAAGTTTGATGCAGAATTACCGTTACCAGCAAACTTAACTTTAGGAGCTGGACTTAAAGTAAATGAAAAATTAACACTGGCATGTGATTTACAATATGTATTTTGGAATGCTTATGATGAGTTAGTGTTTGATTTTGAAATGAATACACCTCAGCTTTTAGATTCTAGAAACCCTAGAGAATATGAAAATACGTTGATATACAGATTAGGTGCTCAATATACCTTTACTGAAAAATTAACCGTTAGAGCAGGTGCATATTATGATGAAACGCCTATATCTGATAACTATTTAAATCCTGAAACTCCGGGAATGAATAAGGTTGGTTTATCTATTGGTGGGTCTTTTAATATTAATGATAAGTTAAGCGTTGATGCTTCACTATTATATATCTACGGAATTGAAAGAGAAGCAGGTTACGAGCCAGCAAATTTTTATGGAACCTATAATAGTCAAGCTTTCTTACCTGGAATAGGATTTTCATATTCATTTTAATTGATTTATTGAAAACAAAAAGATTATGCAAAAAATAAAATATATAGCACTCGTTTTAAGTATTGTATTATTTACACAGTGCGAATTAGATCATGATGATTTTCAGGCCTCTGATGCAGATGTTGATTTTTCACATTTTGTAGCATTAGGAGATTCATATACTGCAGGCTATACTGATGGAGCATTAGGCAGATCAGGCCAGGAGAATGGTTTTAGTTACATTTTAGCTAAGCAACTTGAGTATGTAGGAAGTGAAGGGTATATTCAACCATTAGTACAATCAGAAAGTAGTATAGGGAGTGCCGGAAATAGTTATTATCAGCTTAAAGCTGCCAATAGTTCATTAAGTCCAGTACCTGGAGTTGGAGATCAGGCCATTTTTGCTGAACGTGTTTATGATGCTGGCTATCCTGTTCAAAACTTAGGTGTACCAGGAGCAAAGTCATTCCACCTTTTAGCAACTGCCGTTAGTGCTGATCCATTAATGTATTATTCTCAGGCTAATCCTTTTTTCGGACGTTTTGCAAGTAGTACAGAAACGAGTATCATTGCAGATGCAGTAGCTCAAAAACCTACCTTTATTTCTTTATGGATTGGAAATAATGATGTACTTACATATGCCTTAGCTGGTGGCGAAACTGATGCTGTTACACCTGCAGATGAGTACGCACAATACTTATCTGTAATTGCTTCAACATTATTTGCAAACGGAACAAAAGGTGTAATTGCCAATATTCCTGACATCGAAACAATACCCTATATCAATTATATTTTATCGAGTGGATTTCTTCCATTAGTAATTGAAGATGATCAGGTTCCGGGAGGTATTCGTCAGTTGGTAGAAGGAGAGAAGGTGCTACTTCCGGCAAGTACTTTATTGCAATCAGGATATGGTCAAAGTGTAGAATTGCCTTTACCTGCTGAATATGTTTTAGACCTGGAAGAAATGCAGAATATTAAAACAGCAACCATTGCTTATAATCAAACAATAGCAAATATTGCAACACAATATAATTTAGCTTTGGTTGATTTAAACGCAGTTATGAATAAAGCACATACACAAGGTTATATTATTGATGGAAATGTATATAATTCAACATTTGTTTCAGGAGGTGTTTTTTCTTTAGATGGAATTCATGCTACAGGAAGAGGATCTGCTATTATTGCCAATGAGTTTATTAAAGCAATAAATCATACTTATAATTGCAGCATTCCTTATGCAACGGTTAATGAATATAGTTCTGTGGTTTATCCGTAATTAAAGAATTTAATATTTTATAAAGCAGGTCTTCTACTAAAAAGATCTGCTTTTTTTGTATAAAAAAAGCTGCTCCAATCAGGAACAGCTTTCAAGTATTTTTTGATAAAAGTAAATTACCAAATAATTGCTCTTTCTTCCGGTTTAATATACATTGCTGCAGTTTCATCAATACCAAATGTATCGTAAAACTCCTGAATGTTAGGAAGTGGTCCGTTAACTCTGAATTTTCCTAAAGAGTGTGGATCTGTTTTTGTTCTTCTGATTATTTCTTTATCTCTGATGTTCTGTGCCCAAATTCCAGCATAAGATAAATAAAATCTTTCCTTATCAGATAAACCTCCAATTTCAGGAAGTTCACCTTTTCCTTTTATTGCATTTAAATACGCAGTATAAGAAATGTTTAATCCACCTAAATCAGCAATATTCTCACCTAAAGTAAATTCTCCATTTGCTTTTAGTGTATCAATTACAGTGAATTTGTTAAATTGTTCGGCTAATACTTTCGTACGAGCATTAAATTTTTCTGTATCTTCTTCTGTCCACCAGGTTTTTAAATTACCTTCTTTATCGTATTTAGCCCCTTGATCATCAAACCCATGTGTCATTTCATGGCCAATTACAACACCAATTGCTCCATAATTTACAGCATCATCTCCATCTAAATAAAAGAATGGAGGTTGAAGAATTGCAGCAGGGAAAACAATCTCATTAACAGAAGGGTTGTAGTAAGCATTAACCGTTTGCGGACTCATATGCCACTCTTCTTTGTCAACTGGTTTCCCTATTTTTTCAATGTTAAAATTAAAGTCAAATTGATTAGACGCCAATACATTCTTAACATATGAATCAGAAACAACTTCTAATTTAGAGTAATCTCTCCATTTGTTTGGATATCCAATTTTCACAGTAATGGCAGCTAATTTTTCTTCAGCAGCAGCTTTGGTTTCTTCACCCATCCACTCCAGATTTTCAATTCTTTGTTTAAATCCATGTCTTAGGTTTTCAACCAACTTAACCATTCTTTCTTTGGCTCTGGCAGGAAAATATTTTTCTACGAACAATTGACCAATAGCTTCACCTAAAGCAGCATTTGTAGTTCCCTGAACTCTTTTCCATCTTGGTTGCATGGTTTGAGTTCCTTGAATTGTTTTTCCATAAAAATCAAAGCTTGCATTAACGTAGGCAGAACTTAAATATGAAGTCATGTTACGAATTACAAAGGCCTCAAGATATTTTTTAACAACTTCAATGTCCTGATTTCCGATGATTTTACCCAATTGCTTAAAATAAGGAACTTGCGCAATATTAATTTCGTTCGGAGTACTAATCGGAAGTGCTTCAAAATATTTTGCCCAATTAAAATCAGGATATGCTGTAGCTAGTTCGCTTCCTTTTATTTTATTATAAGTAAGATGTGGATCCCTGTTTTGTAATCTTGTATAAAAGGTTTCAGCCATTAAATATTCTAAATCATATATCTTTTTAGAATATTCAGATGCTGTAGCTTCATCATTTCCTTCAAAGGATAATATTTTATTAAGAAATGTACGATAAGCTTCTTGTACTTTTATTGATTCTTCATCCTTTTGTAAATAATAATCTCTGTCAGGTAAACCAATTCCATTATGTCCCATATGGGCAATGTTCATCGAACTGTTTTTATCATCAGCACCTGCATAAATATAAAAGAATGGATACAACTGATAAGTATGCAAATAACCAATGGTATAAGCTAAATCATCAGTGTTCTTAACTTTTTTAATTTGATTTAAAATAGGTGATAAATTAGTTAAGCCTTCTTTTTCAACGGCTAAACTATCCATTCCTGAATTATAGAAATCTCCGATTTTTTTTGCAACACTATTCGGAGTGCTATTTTTTTGAGCTTCTTCAAAAATAATTTTTAATTTTTCTTTATTATTTTCTGATAACTCGTCAAAACTTCCATACCTACTTTTATCATCAGGTAACGGATTATTTTTCATCCAGGTTGTATTAGCATAAGCATAAAAATTATCGCCTGGTTTAACCCCATTATTTAACTGTTCTACAGATAAATCAGGAACTTGTTTGGAGTCTGTTTTTGGTGAGGGGGAACAAGCCACCAATAACATTAATGCACTTCCAACAGCATGTTTAAATTTTAAGTGTTTCATCAATATTGATTGTTTAATATAAAATTTTTACTAAGATAATAGTAATGTTTTTGCAAAACTAAAATATTATTTAGAACCATTTTCAATTAATGTTGTTTAATAAACGAAACTCTAATTGAAATCATAGTTTTTTTAGGGGCTTTTTTATAAATTAAGATTCATATTAGAATCTAGAATTAAGCGTTTTAGATTACTTGATTTCTATAGATATAAACAATAATTAATTAGTAATTGCTATAAAATATAATTAGCGGTAAACATTACAAATATGTCAACATTTGAAATCCTTATGCCTAAAATGGGCGAAAGCGTTGAAGAAGCTACAATTACAAAATGGTTTGTATCGGTAGGTGATAAAATAGAAGAAGATGATGTTTTATTAGAGATTGCAACTGATAAAGTAGATTCAGAAATCCCGTCACCCGTAGCTGGTACAGTAAAAGAAATTTTGTATGAAACCGATGCGTTGGTAGCAGTAGGAAAACCGGTGGCTATTATAGCTCTTGAAGGAGAAGATTCTGATGATTCAGATAATGAAATTTCAGCAGATGAAAATATTGAACAGTCTGTAAACAATGTAATTGAAGAAAATACATCTTCAGAAGCTCCGGATTTTTCAAAATCAGATCGCTTTTATTCGCCTTTAGTAAAGAGTATTGCTAAAGAAGAAGGTATAAGTCTTAGTGAGCTTGATGCTATTAAAGGTACAGGTAAAGACAATAGGGTAACGAAGGATGATATCCTGAATTTTGTAAACAATAAAGGAAAGTCTGAAGTTAAAGTTGAAAAAGCTGCTGAACCCGTTAAAAATGAACAACCAAAATCAGCACCAGCTGCAGCTCCTGTTGCTAGTCCACAAAAGCCTCCTGTTTCTATTGGAGCAGAAGACGACATTGTAGAAATGGACAGAATGAGAAAACTGATTGCCGATCATATGGTAATGTCAAAACAAGTTTCTCCTCACGTTACTGCAGTTGTGGAAGTGGATATGACCAATATTGTTTTATGGAGAAATAAAAACAAGGTGGCATTCCAGGAAAAATATGGAGAGAAAATTACTTTTACTCCAATTTTCTTTGAAGCCGTTGCTAAGGCCTTAAGAGACTTCCCTGGTATTAATGCTTCTGTTGATGGCGATAAAATTATTTACCGCAAAAACGTAAACATCGGTATGGCTGTTGCATTACCTAGTGGTAACCTTATTGTACCTGTGGTAAAACAAGCAGACCATAAAAATCTACCAGGTTTAGCTTCTGATGTAAATCGTTTGGCAGGATTAGCCCGAAATAATAAATTATCTCCAGATGATATTCAAGGTGGTACTTTCACTATTACAAACTTTGGTTCTTTTAAAAACATTATAGGAACACCAATTATTAATCAACCACAAGTAGCTATTTTGGCTACAGGTTCTATTGAAAAGAAACCTGCTGTAATCGAAACGCCTACAGGAGATGTAATTGGTATACGTCATAAAATGTTCTTATCTATTTCTTACGATCACAGAATTGTAGATGGTGCTTTAGGTGGTAATTTTGTTCGACGTGTAGGAGATTATCTTGAAGAATTCGACATTAACAGAGTCATTTAATATAAGTCTTTTGAATAAAAATATAGTAGTTATGAATTCAGACGTTCAACAGATATATAAAATAAAAACAACAGATAAGGAAACGCTGTTAAAGTGGTATCATCTTCTTAAGTTAGGAAGAAGTTTAGATGACAGAGCTCCTAATTATCTGAAACAAGCAATTGGTTGGTCATATCACGCTCCTGCAGCAGGTCATGATGCTATTCAATTGGCTATTGGTCAGGTTTTTGATAGGAGTAAGGATCATCTATTCCCGTACTACAGAGATCTTCAAACCTGTCTTTCAGCAGGTATGACAGCTGAGGAGATTATCTTTAATGGTATTTCAAAAGATACAGATGTAGCTGGAGGTGGACGACATATGTCGAACCACTTTGCAAAACCAGAATGGAATATTCATAATGTTTCATCATGTACAGGAAACCATACTTTACATGCCGCTGGAATTGCTCGTGCCATTAAAACATACGAAGCCAAAGGTGTTGCCATAAGCTCTCAGGGAGAATCTTCAGTTTCTGAAGGATATGTTTATGAAGCAATAAACGGAGCTTCCAAAGAGCAACTTCCCGTTGTTTTTGTATTTCAGGATAATGGTTATGGTATTTCTGTACCTAAGAAAGATCAGCAGGCAAACCGAAAGGTAGCCAAAAACTTCGAAGGCCTTAAAAATTTACGCATTTTATATTGTAATGGTAAGGATGTTTTTGATTCGATGAATACCATGACAGAAGCAGTAAAATGGGCTGAAGAAAACCAAAAGCCAGTTATTGTTCATGCAAATTGTGTGCGTATACACTCCCATTCAAATTCAGATAGACATGAACTATACAGAGATAATGCTGAGTTAAATTATGTTCAAGAGTATGATCCAATTGCAAAGTTTCGCAGACTTTTAGTTCGTTACGATAGAGTAACAGAAGATGAACTAACAGCAATTGACGACCAGGTAAAAGCAGAAGTTAAAGCTGCCCATAAAGCAGGTATGAAAGCTCCGGATCCAAAACCTGAAAGTGTACATGACTTTGTTTATCCGCCAGCTTATCAACCACAAAAGTTTCCAGATGGTTTACATTCAGAAACATCGGAACCTAAAAAGTTAATTGAGGGGCTAAATGGGACTTTAAAAGAAGAATTCCGCAGGAATCCAGACACTTATATCTGGGGGCAGGATATGGCAAATAAAGACAAAGGTGGAATTTTTAATGTATCGAAGGGAATGCAACAGGAGTTTGGCCATAAGCGAGTTTTTAACGGACCTATTGCAGAAGATTACATTATGGGTACCGCTAATGGTATGTCCAGATTTAATAAAGATATTCGAATTGTAGTTGAAGGAGCTGAATTTGCTGACTACTTTTGGCCAGCAATGGAGCAGTTTGTTGAAACAACACATGAATACTGGAGAACTAAAGGTCAGTTCTCACCAAATGTTACAGTACGTTTAGCATCTGGAGGTTATATTGGAGGTGGCTTATATCACTCTCAAAATATTGAAGGTGCGTTATCTACATTACCAGGTGTTAGAATAGTTTATCCATCATATGCTGATGATGCAGCGGGATTACTACGAACTTCTCTTAGATCAGAAGGTATGACATTATTTCTTGAACCAAAGGCTTTATATAATTCTCCTAAAGCTGCAACTCCAATACCAGAAGAGTTTGAAGTTCCATTTGGAAAAGCTCGTGTTAGAAGAGAAGGTAAGGATTTGACTATTGTAACATATGGAAATACAACGCATATGTGTGTTGATGTTGCTGAGGATATTTCAAAAGAAGGCTTAGCAGAGATAGAAGTCATTGATTTACGTACATTGGTACCTTTAGATAAGGATACAATTATTGAATCAATTAAGAAGACCTCCAGAGTTCTTGTTGTTCATGAAGATAAAGTATTTGGAGGATTTGGAGGTGAAGTTGCTGCAACCATTTCAGATATTGCATTTAAATATCTTGATGCACCTATAAAAAGAGTTGGTTCAGAATTTACACCTGTAGGTTTTAATAGAATTCTTGAAAAAGCTATTTTACCAGATACTGAAAAGATTGCTAAAGCAGCGCGAGAACTATTGGCGTTTTAATCTCTAAAAACTGATATTATGAACAAAATAGGTATATTTTATAGTTTCAATACTGTAAAAACAAAACAGCAAGTTAATAAGATTAAGAAGTCTCTTGGTGAAGAAAACATTGAAGAAAAAAATGTTGAAGAAATTACTCAAGAGGAATTTAATAAATATAAAAATTATATTCTGGCAATTCCTACATGGTTCGATGGAGAGTTACCAAATTATTGGGATGAGTTTTTACCAGCTATAGAAGACGATTCATTTAAAGGAAAAACCTTTGCTCTTTTTGGAGGTGGCGACCAAAAAGGTTATCCGGAAAACTTTGTGGATGGATTAGGTCTAATGGCAGACTTTATTGAAAAAAGAGGTGGAAAGTTAGTTGGCTTTACATCAACAGAAGGTTATAATTTTGAATCTTCAAAAGCTCAAAGAGGCAATCAATTTGTGGGTTTGGCTTTAGATATAGAAAATCAGGCAGCCTTAACAGAAGAAAGAGTTTCAAAATGGATTGAACAATTAAAAAAAGAATTTAAATAGAAATAATAAATTGGTTTATGCTAAGGGACATTTTAAAGATGTCCCTTTTTTTATGTCATAACTATACCACAATATCTAACATAATTAACACGCTTAGATTTAATTATTCTTTATTTATTTAATCTGTTGTTAAGAATAATAAAAAACGTCAATTAGACTATGTAATTAAGAAAAACACCTCATTATATATGAATATTCTTCAAATTCATTTAGAACTTCTGTACAAAGACAATAATTATAAAATATAACAAAAAGGGAGTACTTATTTTATATTTTGTGTTTACACCTTAGCATTAAATATATACTCTATATATTACATATGTAAACGTCAGTCCTGTTGATGAAGATTACTTATGTAACATGGGAATTTAATTTAATTATTACATATATCACACTTTTTTTGTATTTTTTAATTTTAATAGGAGAGGGGATAGTTATTTTTGTTACAAATATATAATCATTATATTCTCTACTAAATACTATTATACATGTAATTTAAATATAACAATATCAGATGTTTATGTGTTTTATATTAATATATTATTGAAGTAAATATATGAAATCATTCACTGTAGATATTAAAAAGTTCATATTTTTATGGTAAATGACGTTTATATATCTATAAACCAGATGTTTATACGCTTTAAGCGAAGTAATAATTAAATAGCTAATATACAGACATTAAATAACTGCATATCAATATAATAAATTTATTTATAAGCTATCTAAGATCAATATTATCTCAATTATTAGTTAATTAATAGTGTGATTAATATAATTATATATAATTGTATAATAGATTATTATATGGTTTAAATAAACCACTTCATTAACTAATAATTATATAGCTCATTTAGAATGTGTTATTGTAGATGAAATAAAAGCTAATATTTACAGATGTTGACATCTAAATAAAATAAACATTTGTAAAGTATGTAATATTAATTACATTTGTATCATTAAAGCATAAAAGTAAGTGTTACGTATGTAATAATTTTAACATAACAGTTAAATTTACATATGTACAACTATTAATTACAATTGTTAGTAATATACAATAGGTTATGAAATCAAGGTTACAGACATTATTATCTTCTGAGAAAATTACATCATCACGCTTTGCTGATATTATAGGAGTAAATCGTTCCAGTATATCCCATATATTATCAGGTAGAAATAACCCCAGCTTAGATATCCTTCAGAAAGTTTTAACTAAATTCCCACACATTAATCCGGATTGGTTATTGCTAGGTCAGGGAAATATGCATAGAAATATGGGAGAAGAGAAGCAACCTATTAAACAACCTTTGTCTACATTATTTGAAAATAAAACAATAAGGCCTAATAATAATATAGCGCCAAATACAGAACCTAAAAAGATTTTTAAGGAGGAAATACCAAATAATCCGGAAAAGAAAGAAGAAAAGCCTGCAGAGGATTATTCCGAGCTTACTGCTCCTCTTGTTCCACCTATTGATAAAAAGGTCACAGAGGAGAAAAAGCTAGAGAAAATAGTTTTCTTCTATTCAGATAAATCATTTGAAGTTTTTCATCCGTGATTACATATGTAATATTAACATTGAGATCCTTAGTAGATATAAAACTATTATTAAATCACTATTAATAATTGTGGTATAGTAGTAACTTGATTGAAAATTTTAGAAATCAGTATTCTATAGTAAAATAGCTTATAAACAACAACTTTCTTTTAAAAAATATTAAAAATAGCCCTCTATTCTTTCATGAATTTCAATTTATCTATTTATAAGTGCTATGAACATTATGCCTAATAGGTTGTAAATACATGAGGTTAAAACAAAATATTATGTCGAACTCCAATTAGTAGCTAATTATACATAAACAGCTATTATGCCTCGAGAGATGTAGTTAAGTGTAGGTAGATCATTAACTACATTGTCTTTCTGTACAAATTATCTATATTTGCATGATTAATATCCTTATGTTTACATTGGTAAACATTTCAATATCGAAGCTTTTTATGAAGAAAGTAGAATTATTAACCGTAACTAAAAATAGACGGATTAACAAGGAGTATGTCATTATACATGCTGCCAGCAAAGAAAAATTACCAGAGATATATCCTGGGCAATTCGTAGAAATTAAGGTTGAAAATGGACCAAATACATTCCTTAGACGACCCATTTCTATTCATGAAGTAGATGATGCAAATAATGAAATCATCTTATTAATTCAGGAAATTGGAGAAGGAAGCCGATTACTGGCCAAACTAAAGGAAGGCGATAAAATTGATCTTATATATCCATTAGGAAACGCATTTTCTATTCCTCCTAAAGGTAGTAAAGCCTTATTGGTTGGTGGTGGTGTTGGAGTTGCCCCGATGTTAATTTTAGGAAGAGTACTTAAGGAAAATGGAGTTGAACCATATTTCCTTTTAGGAGCACGTTCTAAAGAAATACTAATGGAATTGGATAGCTATGAAAAAATTTCGGAAGTTGGTGTTACTACAGAAGATGGTTCTTTAGGCGTTAAAGGTTTTGTAACAGATCATCCTTTAATGAATGAAAAATTAGATGAAATAGAAATTGTTTACACTTGTGGTCCGGATCCTATGATGAGAGCTGTTGCTAAAAAAGCTAAAGAAAGGGATATTAAATGTGAGGTTTCTTTAGAAAATTTAATGGCGTGTGGTATTGGAGCTTGTTTATGCTGCGTTGTAGACACTAAAGAAGGACATAAATGCACTTGTACTGAAGGACCGGTATTTGACACTAAAGATTTGAAAGAATGGTAAATTTAGGTATAGATTTAAATGGTTTATCACTTAAAAATCCGGTGATGACAGCTTCTGGAACATTTGGTTTTGGAGAAGAATATGAGGATTTTATTAATATAGATGATTTAGGTGGTATTGTTGTAAAGGGTACAACTTTGCATCACAGAGAAGGAAATCCTTATCCTCGAATGGCAGAAACTCCTAGTGGGATGCTTAATGCTGTAGGATTACAAAATAAAGGGGTTGACTATTTTATAAGTGATATATATCCAAGAATTAAGCACTATAAAACCGAGATATTTGTAAATGTTTCTGGTTCTACAATTGAAGATTATATTGCTACAGCTGAAAAGATTAATGATTTAGATCATATACCAGGTATTGAACTTAATATATCTTGTCCTAATGTTAAGGAAGGAGGAATGGCTTTTGGAGTACATTGTCCTTCTGCAGTAGCAGTTACAGAGGCAGTACGAAAAGTTTATAAAAAGCACCTTATGGTTAAATTATCCCCTAATGTTACAGATGTAACAGATATTGCTAAAGGTGTAGAAGCGGTGGGTGCAGATAGTTTATCTTTAATAAACACATTATTAGGTATGGCTATAAATGTTGAGAAACGTAAACCAGCCTTATCTACAATTACAGGTGGATTATCCGGACCATGTGTTAAACCAGTTGCTGTTCGTATGGTTTGGCAGGTTTTTAATGCTGTTAAAATTCCAATTGTTGGTATGGGTGGCATTATGAATGCTAATGATGCAATTGAGTTTATGTTGGCAGGTGCTACCGCAGTGCAAATAGGTACTGCAAACTTTATTGATCCAACGGTAACCATAAAAGTAGTTGAAGGTATTAAAGACTATATGGTACGTCATAATATATCTGACGTAAATGATTTAATTGGTGGAATGATCACAGAATAATATATAATACTCTTAAAAGATAGAGTGGTTATTTATGTACTGCTCTATCTTTTAAAATTTCCCTATTAGCCCCATTTCCTTGATTGATAATTATCTTTAGAGGTAATATTTATAATGGGCTTAAAATTAGTTTTGATAAAGCTCCATTTATCAGGGAATTGTTTAAACAAGGTATTTATTCGATCCTTATTTTTACTTATAGAATCAGAAATTGCAGCAGCTGTGATTGGGGTATCCATAGATCTTCCAACGTTAGAACTAGTCAACTTTATTCCCTCATTAGATATTTGTAAGGCATATCTCTCAAGCTTATCTAATAGTTGTTGTGTCTTTTGTAATCTTTCTGGAAGCACAGCGTTGTCATATGTAACATATTTGGTGTTTACAATGTTAAAGTCAGAAATGTAATCAGCCTCTATAATAATTTGATTTGATTCAGAGTAACTGTTTAACATTTTAGCATATTCAATAGCTTCATTAATAGCTATTTTTAAATCTCTAAAAGATCCTTTATATTTAATGATCTTTTCAATAGCTTCCTTCTGGTAAACATAATTAAAGCCGTCAGATTTACGGTATTTTTCAATCAAATCAGTTGCCCAACCAATAATTAAATTTTCTAATCCTTGATTTCTTTCTGAATTTTCATTGGATGTTTTTTGAAACTGAATTACCTCTTGTGTTTTTTTTGCAAATCGTTTCATTTTAGAATCCTGGGTCCAATAAATTTTGCTTAAAGAAATAACAGACTTAGAAACCAGATGTCCTATAATAGTTTTATTTTGAGTACTCAATTTCGATTTTTCATGGTGTACTCCAAACTGATCAAGTTCATCACGGAAATAAACAAATACCAAGTTTCTTTTACTACTATTTAATTGAGGAATAGAAACTAGTAATATCAGGTTGTTATATTCATTGAATATATTTAACTGGCCTGAATTAATTTGATTTTCTTCAAATGGAATTTGTGATTTATTTAACCATTTATATTGTATTTTTTCTCTTTGAAGTTGTTGTAAGCTAACAATATCATCATCTATTATTAGATCCTGTTCTGTGAGTTGGTTATTTAGAAGTGATAAACATGTTCCAAATAGTTGATTTGTACCATCTTCAATGTTATATATGCCAACAATTTTCTCTACTCCAACAACCATTTCAGAAATATGGTTGATGACAGCAGAATAAAACTCTATTGTATGTAGTTGACTATTGCTGGTCATTTCTAGGCATTTAATCCACAAATATACAAATTAAGCATTTTTTTAAGTATAAAATTAAGTATTAATTAACCTAAATTTAAGTAGTTTAAGTTACTTAAGATTTACTTAAAAAGATAAATATATTACTTAAATAACTTTATAACAATAATATAGCATTATATTTTTGCTCATGATAATATTATTAAATAACTATTTATATAAAATAATTAAGTCATGGGAACTATTAAATTAAGTATGGAAAGCTTCCTATTAAGATGGGCTGAATTGTGTATTGACTGGTTTATGAATTTCTTTGCTGATCCGGAATATTATTGGGTAGAAGAAAGTTACCCAATAAAGCATAAAGCTGCCGCAAATTTAGAGAAAGAACAAGAAGTTGAAACGACAGAAAAAACAACTCAGAAAAGGCATAGATTAACAGGATTAATTTCCTTTGATAAATTAATTATAAAGTCTATAACTAAAATTGTAGATACGGTACAATTAGCTCATCATACAGTAGTTAAGTTGTCTCTTCAAGTTAATTGGCCAAAAATTATAATACCTCATAAGCATATGCAACAGTTTATAAAAATGGAATAATAATCAATTTGGTTATATTTGAACCAAATTGATTATTATATGTGCAAAATTATTCAACGATTAATACTTATTCTTATAATTAGTATTACTTCTGTAAATATATATTCAGCCAATAAACTTTCTGATAAGGCTTTTATTTCTGTATTAACATGTTCTGAAGGTGAAGAATTATATTCAGCATTCGGTCATTCAGCAATAAGAGTTTGTGATACGGAGAAGAATATTGATTACGTTTTTAATTACGGAACCTTTAACTTCAATACTCCTAATTTTTATTTAAAGTTTGCCAATGGAAAATTGAACTATATGATTAGCTATGGGTACTTTAAACGTTTTTTACCGGAATATTTTAAAGACAATCGTAGTGTAAATGAGCAAATTTTAAACCTAAATTCGAATGAGAAGCAACGAATTTTTGAGGCACTAGTGACCAATTATAAGCCTGAAAACAGATATTATAAATACGATTTTTTCTATGATAATTGTGCCACGCGTATATATAAAATAATTTCAGAAAATATTGATGGTGAAATAATCATAAACAGTAATACTAATGAACAACCCTCGTTTAGAACGTATTTACATCATTATTTATATAATTCACCATGGGTAGAAACTGGTTTGAATATACTATTAGGATTACCAACTGATAAAAATGCGACATTGGAACAATCTGCATTTTTACCTGACTTTTTAATGCAATTACTTGATCAGGTTATAATTAAAGATGGTAGTGATACTAAAAAATTAGTGACGTCAAACACTCTATTATTGGAAAGAGATAAAAGTAATGTGCCACAAGCTTTATTAATTACTCCTTCATTTATATTTTGGCTGTTGTTGGGTATAGTTCTTTTAATTGTGCTTATTAATAAAACACAGTTAAACTGTGCTTTGAAAATATTTGATCGAGCACTATTTATAGGGGCAGGATTTATAGGTTTGTTACTTTTATATTTGTGGCTAGTAGCTGATCATCAAGTAACCAAATATAATTTAAATATACTTTGGTCATTCCCTACATTATTAATTATTGGTATTAAATTGGCGACTAGTAAGTTTATTAAACTCCTTATGACTTTGAATTTAACTTTACTTGTGATTTTTATTGTAGGTTGGTATTTCATTCCACAAGCTTTTCCTCCAGCTACGTTACCTTTAGCAATTATACTTGCAATTCGCATTGTATTTAATATTAAACCAACGAGTTACAGTTTCAAATCAGCTTTTTTCAATAGATCCTAGAACATTATTGAAACTAAACCGTATATAAGAAAAATATGTGGTTTATTGGGTTTTATACATGTTTTTTTTTATGGACGACATAATATTTGAATGATTTGTGTATTTTTACCCAAACTAAAAAGTAGTGAAATAAATGTCCTTTATATATAAGATATCTATATCTGCATCCATTTTATTAACAACCGGAATATTAAGTCTTTCTTTATTTGATTCTGGTGATTCTTTTGGGGGAGATTTTGTACCTCCAAAACCTACAGTATCCTCACATCATATTTCTAATGTTTTTTCTGATTTAGAAGAATTTGAAGTTGTGGATCATAATGTTAATCGGTTTTTACAACGAAATAACTTAGCAGGAGCTTCACTTGCAATTTCAAAGGATGGTAAATTAGTTTTTGCAAAAGGATATGGATATGCAGATAAAGAGCGTGCTATTAGCGTTCAACCTTATAATTTATTTAGAATAGCTAGCGTTTCAAAGCTTATCACGGCTGTTGCTGTAATGAAATTGGTTGAAGCAAATAAATTTACGCTTGAAAGTACTGTTTTTGGACCTGATGGAATACTAAATGATTCACTTTTTCTTGATTACAGAGATTCTAAAGTTGAAACAATTACAGTAAGAGAATTACTTAATCATTCTGCTGGATGGACAAACAGATGGGGAGATCCTATGTTTATGCCAAATGTAATCAGTAGAAAGTTAGGTGTAGATTATCCAATCGAGAGTGAAGATATTATTCGGTTTATGTTGCAAAAAAGACTTCATTATCGTCCCGGAACGATGTCTTCTTATAGCAATTTTGGATATACTGTATTAGAGCAAGTAATAGAAAAAGCTTCCGGTATGGATTATGAGATGTATGTTAAAACCAACGTTTTATATCCATTGGAAATTTTTGATATGCAAATCGGAGGAAGCTATCCTTGGGAAAGACTAGATCTTGAAGTTAAATATTACGAACCGCAAGATGATTATTTTGTTGCAGATCATTTAAATGCTGAAAAACAGGTTTTAAGAAGCTACGGAGGAAATGATATTCATACTTTAGGAGCTGCTGGTGGCTGGGTAAGTTCTGCAACAGATTTATTACGATTGGTGGTAGCTATTGACGGATTTGATAATCCCAATGATCTCCTATCTAAAGAAAGTATTAAAGAAATGGTTAGCAAAGAGTTAATCGGAGGAAGCCCGCTTGGATGGCGAGGTGTAAGAGACGGCAAATATTGGTATCGTACAGGAACTCTTGCAGGGACTTCAGCCTTAGTAATGAGAAAAGATAATGGAATTTCTTATGCTATTGTTTTTAACTCCAGTTCATGGAAAGGACCTGTTTTTGCTAATGATATTAAGTATATGATGGATCGTACGCTTGCAAAAATTGATGAATGGCCATCATATGACTTATTCAAGCTTAAAAACAACGATAAACCACAACGCAGAAAAACCATTTTCTAACAAACAATTTCTTATTCCATTTGTTTTTTTCGCAATACTAACATTTAAAGCTTTTGAATTCGATATAAGATTCTATTTAATTATTGAATTTATAGCTCATATATTAAGTTAAATTGCATGATTGATATTTCAAAATTCAATATTACAGAATTACCATTTGGTGAAAGAAGAACCAATTATAAACCAGATATACAATTATATACTTATCTCAAAGAAGAAGGTATAAGAAAAATGGTTAGTGATCATTATGATTTGTTGGTTCAAAGTGAAATTAAAGATATTTTTCCTGATACTGAGGAATTATTAGATGGAGCTAAGAAAAGATCTTCAGATTTCTTTATACAAAGATTTGGAGGTCCTGAATACTATAAAATGACTCGTGGTAATCCAAGATTAGCAGATCGTCATTTACCATTTAAAATTTCTCCTAAAAGTAGAATTGTTTGGTTAGATTGTTACAGACAGGTTTTAAGTAATCTTGATTCTGTTCCTGAAGATGTTGTATTGGCTTTTTGGAAATGGATTGATGAATTTTCAAATTGGATGGTAAATCAAGATGATACACCAAAATTTAAAGTAGATTTTTCATTAGGAAAATAGCAATTTCCAGACTCTAAGTAGTCTGGTTATAATTATAACACATGTCTTATAGTTGATATTATGTTTAATATAGTATATGAAGATATAGTTGTATTCACTTTCTAATCAAAAATATAATATCATTCATATAAGCTTTTTAAATATTTGACTGAAAATTAAAAGTAATTTTCTTAAGTTTATTAGTATATAATTAATAATTCAATTGACTGAATGTATCTCTAATAAAACTAAAAATGACATTGACAAATTCACACATGCCTGATGGTTTAACGGTATAACATGAAGCTCCTAATAAAACAGATAAGGTTATTTATTTCTATGGATTAATGAAAAAATAATCTTATTAAAATATACAATTAACTACTTAAAAAAGACAGAAATATATATTTTTGCAATTCTAAAAAGAGGAATTAAATGCAAGAATATCAATCATTATTAGCAAAGCTGAAAGAAAATAAACGTTGGCCACTTCTATATATGTTTAAGTTTATTGTTCCTAATGAAGATGGAAAAGTAGAACAAGTAAAAGCGCTGCTACCAAAACATGGTACTATTTCTTTTAAGCATACTAAAAATTTAAAATTTGTATCTATTACTTGTAAAGCAAGTATGAAAAATGCTGAGAGTATTGTAGATATTACTGCCAAAGCAAATAAAATTGAAGGGTTAATAGCTCTATAAGGAAAATATAAGAAAGTCTTGAATAATACTTTATTAAGTTTAAAACAAGGCTTCTTTATGTATAATTTTTGATTATTGAATATTATATCCGGTTTGATTGCTGCATTGTTATTTAATACGTTAAATTCACCATTATTAACCATATCAAACTTTACGTTTTATACAATCTTATTTACATTATGTATTGAATTGTTTTCGAAAATTAGTTTTATGGTCTTAAAATTTATTAGTCTTTATCTCTAGTATATAAAAAAGCCTTTTCAACAATAAGTCAAAAAGGCTTTGTATATTTTGAGTTTAATAAAGATGCTTTAGTAAATCTCTTTTTTAGCTGCTTTTAGCGTATTTAATAATAAAGATGCTATGGTCATTGGCCCAACTCCACCCGGAACAGGTGTTATGTATGAACATTTATGAGCTACTTCATCGTAAGCAACATCACCTTTTAATTTCCATCCTGATTTAGTTACATCACTTTTTACACGTGTCGTACCAACATCAATTACAACAGCCCCCTCTTTAACCATATCTTCTTTCACAAACTCTGGTGATCCAATAGCTGCTATTATAATATCGGCAGATAAACAAACCTCTTTTAAATTTGCTGTTCTACTGTGACATACTGTTACTGTAGCGTCTCCAGGATACCCTTTTTGAGAAAGCAAAATACTCATTGGTCGACCAACAATATTACTACGACCTATAACAACAACATGCTTACCTGAGGTTTCTATTTTATAGCGCTTTATTAACTCCATAATACCTTGAGGTGTGGCCGAAATAAATGCAGGAGAACCAATACTCATTCTTCCAACATTTTGAGGATGAAAGCCATCCACATCTTTTCTGTAATCAACAGCATCAGTTACTTTCTCCTCAGAAATGTGCTTTGGTAATGGTAATTGAACGATAAAACCATTAACATCAGCATCATTGTTTAATTCATCAACTTTAGCTAGTAGCTCCTCTTCTGTAACATTATCTTCAAAACGAATTAATGATGATTTAAAACCCACATATTCACAGGCTTTAATTTTAGCTGCAACATATGTTTCACTTCCACCATCGTGTCCAACTAAAATTGCTGCTAAATGAGGAATTTTCCCTCCATTTTCTTTTATTTGAGCTACTTCTGCAGCAATTTCATCTTTTACTTTCTGTGAAGTTGTTTTACCGTCAATGATTTGCATAAAGCTTTGTTTATAAATTTATATCATAAAAAAAGGTGAAAGTATATATTATACTTTCACCTTTTAATCATTCATTCTTATCTTCTTCCGAAAGGCATATTTTGCATCATGCGCCCCATATTATTCCCTTTAGTCATCATGCGCATTACCTTGCGAGTATCTTCAAATTGCTTAATTAATCTATTAACTTCCTGAATATTGGTACCACTACCAACTGCAATTCTCTTTCTTCTACTACCATTTAAGATGGTTGGATTTTCTCTTTCTTCAGGAGTCATGGAATAAATAATAGCCTCAATTCCTTTGAAAGCATCATCATCAAAATCCATATTTTTAATAGCTTTACCCATTCCTGGAATCATACCTGCCAAATCTTTAAGATTACCCATCTTTTTAATTTGCTGAATCTGACTCAAGAAATCATTAAAGCTAAACTGGTTTTTGGCAATTTTCTTTTGAAGTTTACGGGCTTCTTCAGCATCGAACTGTTCCTGAGCACGTTCCACAAGAGAAACGATATCACCCATACCTAAAATACGGTCTGCCATACGATTTGGGTGGAATACATCAAGTGCATCCATCTTCTCACCCATACCTACAAACTTAATTGGTTTGTTTACTACACTTCTGATTGAAAGTGCAGCACCACCACGGGTATCACCATCAAGTTTTGTCAGAATAACTCCGTCAAAATTTAATCTGTCGTTAAATTCTTTTGCTGTATTAACGGCATCCTGACCAGTCATTGAGTCAACTACAAAAAGAATCTCTTCTGGATTAATAGCTTTTTTAATGGCAGCTATTTCATTCATCATCTGCTCATCAATAGCTAAACGACCAGCAGTATCCACAATCACAAGGTCATGACCATTAGCCTTTGCATGCTTAATACCATCCTTAGCTAATTTTACAGGATCATTATTTCCCTCTTCTGTATATACAGGAACGCCAATTTGCTCACCTAATACCTGTAACTGATTAATCGCAGCTGGACGATAAACGTCACCAGCTACTAATAAAGGCTTTTTACCTCTCTTAGTCTTTAATAAGTTTGCTAATTTACCGGTATGAGTTGTTTTACCAGAACCTTGCAAACCAGCCATCAGAATTACGGCAGGATTTCCTTTTATATTTATATCGACAGATTCTCCTCCCATCAACTGTGCTAACTCATCATGCACAATTTTAACCATCATTTGCCCTGGTTGAACAGCATTCAATACGTCAGCACCTAAAGCCTTTTGCTTTACAGCTTCTGTAAATGTTTTGGCAGTTTTATAGTTAACATCAGCATTCAAGAGCGCTCTGCGAACATCTTTTAAGGTTTCAGCAATATTAATCTCAGTAATTTTACCTTGACCTTTTAAAAGTTTAAAGGAGCGTTCTAGTTTTTCCGACAGATTCTCGAACATCGTATTTTACTTTTTAATTTTTTCAGATTGCAAAAATATAAAATATTTGGATATGAACTACCTATAAATTATACAAAGGTTAATTTAAAATAATATACACTAAATTCTTGCAATTATAGTCGCTTCTACATTACTTTTACCTTCTTATTAAAATGCCAGGAAAGAAAAATGTTTAAGAATTGATGGAAAATTTTATTGTTGTTCTTACAGAAAACAGACATTTAGGATTATTAGCAGTACCTTACCTTGTTGAAAACATGGAAGAATCTCCTTCCCTATCCTTGAATGAAAAAGTTGACACATCTAAGCCAGATAATTATGATTATTCATTTACAAAAACAGAATTAGAGATTCTTAAAGTGCTAAACAAGCTTAGTGATAAGCACCTTTTCAATATTTATTCAAAAGATAAAACAATAAAACTCTTTTATAATAATCTGGATAAAAAAAAGTTAACTGATATAATCAGGCCACATATCGATAAATATATGGCAAAATGTTTTGATTTATTGGCAGGTTCGCCTGATATTCCAGTTTATTTTAAAGATGCAAAATATAGTAATTTATATAAAACCGATAGAATAAATATATATAAAGAGATTGCTGAGCCAGTATTTTACTTTAGTCTATCAGATACAGGAATTACCTATAGCCTAAAAATTAAAATTAAAGATGACGATTTAACACTAACCTACAAAAAGCCCTTGGTTATATGTCACGAACCATGTACTTTGCTTATTAAAAATATTTTATACCGATTTAAAGACACGGATAGTAAGAAATTTATTCCATTTTTTGAAAAATCTGAAGTTAATATTCAAAGAAGAAGTGTTCCTACTTATTTGGAAACATTTGTATCTAATGCTATTAAAAATCATCATGTAGTACATCAGGGATTTGATATAATAGAAGACAGAACCATGCCAATGGCTATTTTAAGTGTTGAACAAAACATTAGTCAAATACCTGTTCTAGCTTTAAAATTTAAATATGCAAAAAAGGAATATTTAGCCAATAGCTCCTCTAAAATTGCATTGCAATTAAATGAAGATGAAGGAAAATATACTTTTATAAAATATAAACGTGATATTGATTGGGAAAATAAAATTATTGAATTTATAGAAATTCATGGCTTAGTAAAAGAGAGTGGTGCAAATTTTATCCCTACAAATCCATACAATAATAATGCTGTTAAACAATTGATTGATTGGATTAACAAAAACTATGATGTAATTAACCAAGAAGGTATTATTATAAAACAAGGTAACTTGGAGAATAATTATTTTGTGGGTAATTATTCTTGTGAATTTACGTCAAATAAAAGTAAAGATTGGTTTGATTTGCAAATGCGCGTGGTTGTTGGCGATTTTGAAATTCCCTTTATAAAGATCAGAAAATATATTATTGCAAGTAGAAATGAATATGTTTTACCTAATGGTGAAGTGTTTCTGATACCTGAGGAATGGTTTAGTAACTACTCTGATATTTTAACTTTTGCAGAAGAAAAAGGTGGTAGCATTAAACTTAATGCTATGTATTATAATCTCTTAAAAAGTGATTCTACTACATACAATCATACTGATTTTGAATCAACTGTTGAAGGAAAAGATAATAATGTTCCGGAAGGTTTAAAAGCTAGCCTCCGTCCCTATCAGCTTCAAGGATTTAAGTGGATGAATTATCTTCATAATAATAATTTTGGAGGTATTTTAGCCGATGATATGGGATTGGGTAAAACACTACAAACCATCACTTTACTTTTGAAAATATACGAAGAGAGCAAATTAGAAGATTCTGAAATGGAGCAAATTCAGCAATTGAATCTTTTTGAAACATCTAATATTGAGGGTTTTAATATTAGCGGGATACCTACTTCATTAATTGTGATGCCTACCTCATTAATTCATAATTGGTTAAACGAATTTAAGAAGTTTGCGCCTTCTTTAAAAGTATATATTTATTCGGGCTCTAAAAGATTAAAATCTAAAGAATTAGGTAAAATAATTCGGCATTATCATGTTGTATTATCCTCTTATGGAGTGGTAAGAAATGATATAGAGTATTTAAAAAACTTTCATTTCCATTACGCCATATTAGATGAAAGTCAATACATTAAAAATCCAAATTCAAAGATTTATGATGCCATTATGCAATTAAATTGTAACAAAAAAATGGTATTGACAGGAACTCCAATTGAAAATTCTTTATCCGATTTGTGGGCACAAATGAATTTTGTTAATGAAGGACTTTTAGGTAATCTGACCTTTTTTAAGCGTCAATACATTGTACCTATTGAAAAGAGCAATAGTGAGGAACACGAAGATAAATTACAGAAATTAATTGAGCCTTTTGTATTAAGACGAACCAAAGAAAAAGTTGCTAAAGAATTACCTCCTGTGATAGAACAGGTATTGTATTGTGATATGACTCCGGAGCAAAAGAAAATTTACGAATCAGAGAAATCCGGAATTAGAAATGAGTTATTAAAAACCTTTGAAATAAAAGGCCTTGAAAAATCTAGCTTTTTAGCATTGCAAGGCTTAACTCGCTTAAGACAAATAGCAAACCATCCTGTTTTTGTTAAATCTGACTATAAAGGCGATTCTGGCAAATTCAACATGATAGTAGACAATCTGGAAAGTATTGTCAATGAAAAACATAAGGTTCTCATATTTTCATCATTTGTAAAAGATTTAGATTTACTGGAAGCGGATTTAAATAAAAGAAAAATCAATTACAGTAAATTAACAGGAAGTACAACAAACAGACAAGAGGTTGTTAACGCATTTGAAAACAACAAAAATTGCAAAGTGTTTTTAATATCGTTAAAGGCAGGTGGTGTTGGTTTAAACCTTGTTAGTGCGGATTACGTGTTTTTATTAAATCCATGGTGGAATCCAGCTGCAGAATCCCAAGCTATTAACAGAGCTCATAGAATTGGTCAAACACAAAATGTTTTTGTATATCGTTTTATTTCAACTGAAACCATAGAAGAAAAAATTATGAAATTGCAAGAGCATAAATCTAAATTGGCAGATACCTTTATAAATTCAAATAATCCATTTAAAAATATGAATGAAACTCAAATAAAGGAACTATTTTCGTAATGGTATGAAAATTGTGAAAACAGATTTGGTTTACTTAGAAATTTAAATCATACTTGAGTTAGTAACTAATAATAAATATTGTAAATAGCCATGATGAAATACTTCATATATAAAAGGAAGTATTTATATATGAATATAAATGGCATTTCGATAAAAAATAAACTTTATGAAAAAGATAGCATTGTTATGTATAGCATTTATATTAGTAATTAATGTAATAGCGCAAGAGCGAAAATCACAAAGTAGAAATGTAGGATCATTCAATGAAATTAATGCAGGTAAAGGCGTAAATGTAACTTTAATTGAAGGTGATAAAGAAAAAGTAAGAGTTGAGATTGAAAATGGAGATGTTACTGATGTTATAACAGATATTAAGGGACGAAAACTGGATATCAAGTTAAAGACTAAAATTTATAAAGATATGTCGGTAATGGTTTACGTAACTTATAAATCATTAAAAGCAATTAGTGCTGGAACAGGAGCATTTATTACTTCTGACAATATTTTGTATGCAGAAAACCTTGAATTAAAAGCTGGTACAGGTTCATCTATAATTTTAGATTTGGATGTTAAAAACCTTACAGCCTCATTATCTTCATCTAAAATAGAAGTAGTAGGAAAAGTTGATTTTCAAGAAGTTTCAAGTAATACAGGAGGACGATATATTGCCAATAAGTTAAATAGCAGAGAAGCTATAATTAGAGCCTATACAGGAGGTGTTGCTTGGATTAATGCCATCGAAAAATTAGATGCAAAAACAAATACAGGTGGAAAAATTACTTATACTGGAAACCCCAAAGAATTAATTTCGAAAGGAAATATTGAACGAGACGAATAGGATATATTAATATTAGTAGAGCACAGAGGCTATTCAAAATAATTGAATGGCCTCTGTCTTTTTCACCTGATTATTTAGTGAAATAAATCATCTTTTAATTCTTTTTTGTTTGATAAATATCACCTATTGATCCTGATCCTATTCATATATTGCATATCTTAAAAGTAAAATCAAATTTAAAACTTAAGATATGGCAATAGTAAAACCATTTAAAGGACTTCGCCCTCCTGCAGAAATCGTTAAAGACTTAAGCTGCCTTCCATACGATGTAATGAGTAGAGAAGAAGCTGCACAAATGGCAGATGGAAAAGACGTTTCATTGCTTCATGTGACAAGAAGCGAAATTGATTGTTCTGATTCAACTGATGTACATTCTAAAGCTGTGTATGACACCTCCGTAAAAAACTTTAAAAAATTTCTGGAAAAAGGATGGCTTTTGCAAGATTCAGTTGCCAAATATTACATTTATGCTCAAACAATGAATGGTAAAACCCAGTATGGAATTGTTGGAGCTGCTTCTGTGGATGATTATTTAAATGGAATTATAAAAAAACATGAACTAACCCGCAAGGAGAAAGAAGAAGATAGAATGATTCATGTCAGGATAAATAACGCCAATATAGAACCTGTATTCTTTGCATATCCTGCTGTTCCTGAGATTGATAAAATTGTGGCAGAAATTGTAGAGCATGAAAAACCAGTTTATGACTTTGTTGCTGAAGATGGATTTGGGCATCATTTCTGGGTGATAAACGATCAGGAAACAAATGCTCAAATTGAAGATTTATTTGCAAATAAAGTACCTTACACTTATGTTGCCGATGGTCATCATAGAACTGCTGCAGCTGCTTTAGTTGGGAAAGAAAAAAGAGATCAGAATTCGAGTCACAAAGGCGATGAAGAATACAATTTTTTCTTAGCAGTACATTTTCCTGAAGATCAACTACAAATAATTGATTACAATCGAGTAGTTAAAGATTTAAATGGCTTAACAGAACAAGAATTTTTAGATAAAATAACCCATAAATTTTATATTGAGTCGTCGTCCGATTCAACAATTAAACCAAGTTGCCTTCATGAGTTTTCTATGTATCTTGGGGGAAGGTGGTATAAACTTATCGCTAAAGAGGGCACTTATGATGATAATGATCCAATTGGCATTTTAGATGTAACTATCTTATCTAACTATATTTTAGATGACATTTTAGGCATCAAGGATTTAAGAACTGATAAAAGGATTGATTTTGTTGGAGGAATCAGAGGATTAGTAGCTTTATCGAAGCGCGTTGATAGTGGTGAAATGAAAGTGGCTTTTGCCTTGCATCCGGTTACAATGAAACAAATCATTGATATTGCAGATTCAGGAAATATTATGCCTCCTAAAACCACCTGGTTTGAACCTAAATTGAGATCAGGTATGGTGATTCATAAATTGGACTAATACATATAGCTCAAAACCAACTAAAATCAAGCGGCTCGCATTTTTAATTTAAAATAATGCGAGCCGTTTTTTGTTAAAATCGTAATTTTGTAAATAAACGCAAAATAATATTATGACTATTGCCAAAAACATAAAAGATATTACAACACAATTACCAGATCATGTAAAATTAGTAGCTGTATCAAAAACAAAACCTAATAGCGATATCTTAGAAGCTTATGAAGTAGGACAAAGGATATTTGGAGAAAACAAGGTGCAGGACTTAAGTCGAAAATACGAAGAACTACCCAAAGATATAGAATGGCATTTTATTGGTCATTTACAAACCAACAAAATTAAATACATTGCTCCATTTGTTTCGTTATTACATGGTGTAGACTCTTTAAAATTACTTAAAGCAGTTAACAAAGAAGCTAAAAAGAACAACAGAAAAATTAATTGCTTACTTCAGTTTCATATAGCTGAAGAAAGTAGCAAATTTGGTTTTAACTATGAAGAGGTAATAGAAGCCTTAGATTCTGATGAATTTAAAGAATTGGAAAATATTGAAATTTGTGGAGTAATGGGAATGGCTACTTTCACTGACGATTCAGAGCAGACTGCTAATGAATTTAAGAACCTTAAAAACATATTTTTAAGGTTAAAGGATGAGTATTTTTCAAGTAATTCTATGTTTAAAGAAATTTCAATGGGAATGAGTGGCGATTATAAAATTGCCATTGAGCAAGGTAGCACAATGGTTAGGGTTGGAAGCTCAATTTTTGGCGCTCGCAATTACACCCAAAAGTAAAATATATTGTTTTCCGAACAATAGTGTTTAAAAAAAATTATATTTGTTCATTGTAAAATACAATAATAATATGGCAAATTTAAATACTTCATACATGGGATTAAATTTAAAAAATCCCATAATTGTTAGTAGTTCTGGATTAACCAGTAGCATTGATAAAATTTCTAAACTTGTAGAAGCTGGAACTGGAGCTGTTGTACTAAAATCATTATTTGAGGAACAAATTAATTACGAAATTAATAATCAAATAAAAAATGGCGAAGGTTATGATTATCCTGAAGCTATGGATTATATCGCAGGTTATACAAAGGATAATTCAGTTGGAGAGTATATCAAATTAATCAAAGATGCTAAAGCAAAATTTGATATTCCTGTAATAGCCAGTATCAACTGCTTTTCAGCTAATGAGTGGATTGATTTTGCAAAAAAAATTGAAGATGCAGGTGCAGATGCTATTGAATTAAATGTTCATATAGTAAATACAGACAAAAATGTTGAAGCTTCTGTTATTGAAGATTTATATTATACAATCGCAGAAAATATTTCTAAAGCCATTAAAATCCCTTTCTCTATTAAACTTGGTGATAACTTTGCCAATTTAGTAGCAGTTGTAAATAAGTTATATGCTTTAGGAGCAAAAGGTGTTGTGTTATTTAATCGTTTCTACCAACCAGATATCGATATTCATAAGTTATCACTAACATCTGCTTCTGTATTTAGTACTCCTTATGATATTAGAAGATCATTAAGATGGGTTGCTATAGTTTCTGATAAAGTGGATCAGATTGATGTATCTGCATCTACAGGTAATCATGATGGAGAAGCTGTTATAAAGCAATTATTGGCAGGTGCTTCTACAGTACAATTATGTTCAACAATCTATAAAAATGGTGCAAATACTATTTCTTCTATTATTAATGAGTTGTCTTATTGGATGGAAGAAAAAGGATTTAAATCCATTGAAGATTTTAAAGGCTCAATGAGTTATAGAAAAATCCCAGATCCAGCACAATATGAAAGAGCTCAATTTATGAAGTACTTTTCTTCATTAGATTAATAATAAAAAACTAAACATAAAAGCTTCTGAATATTTATAATTCAGAAGCTTTTTTTGTACATTTTACAACAAAACCTTTTGAAAACCCATTGTTTGTGAATTATATTTGATATTTTTATATTTCAGAATAATTAATTATGTAAAAATATATTATGCATAATTATTACTATAGCTTTAAAAAATATAAATCCTAGCAATTACATCTGGCTGTAATATTTATAACTTAAAAATACCGTCAGAATAAAACTTTATCAAAATGAGAAAAACTTTTAATCAGGTTTCTAAATTATTTTTTGTTTTTACTCTAATTTCTTTGTTAGCTGCATCATGTGCATCAGATGGCAAAAAGTCAGCTAAAAGTGAAGAGGAAAAAATTATTGAATCAGCACAAGATGTTGATTCAAAAATGGTTGAAGATTTTAATAAGTCTAAACTGATTTTTTATTCTTTGCCTTCACCTCTTGAAACAGCCATGCTAATTAAACGATCAGGAGCCAGATACGACGAGCAAATTTTAAATCCTGTAGAAAATGTAACCAACTATAATACAAACCTTAAAATGGCCTTAAATCTTGGTATCTATAGTGCCGATTTAAGTTATACCAGTCTTTTTGATCAAACGCAATCTGCCATTAAATATATGGCTTGTGCAAAAAAAATGGCCGAAGGATTAAGCATATTGGACGCTATTGATGAAACTACTATAAAAAAATTAGAAGATAACATGAATAACAGAGATGCAATTATAGAAATTATCTCTGAAACTTTTATGAACTCTAATGCCTATTTAAAAGAAAATGACAGACCTGCAATTTCTGTAATGGTATTAGTAGGAGGTTGGGTTGAAGGTCTTTATTTAGCTACGACCCTTACAAATGGTTCTATGGATAATAACCAGCGTTTGGTAGATAGAATTATTTACCAAAAATTATCACTAATTACAGTATTAAATTTATTAGAATCATATAGCAACAATGAAGATATTATTTATCTGCAACAGAAAATTGGAGAATTAAAATCGATTTTTGAAGAAATTAAAATTGTAAATACATCTAAAGTTGAAGCTGAAACAGATTCAGAAAATAAAATAACTACCATTAAGGCTGATTCTGAAACCCACATGTCAAAAGAAGTATTTGATAAGTTATTAAAAAAAGTAGCTGAAATAAGAGCTGAGTTTATTTCTTAATATTCTTTAAAAATTCAATGATAAAAAAACAGTTTATAGCAAGCTTAGCTGGATTCATTATTCTATGTTTTTTCTTTGTAGGAAATCATGTTAATGCACAATGTTTAAGCTTTGCAAAAAAAGTGGGAAAACCAAAGTTAGAAAGCTTCGTTCACGATGGAAATTATAATGCTACTACTTTGGGGGCTGGAGAAACTGCCGAATTGTATAAAACTTTTTTTAAAGGACAAAAATATAGAATAGCAGTTAGTAAAATTGATAACTTACCCGAAATACATTTTCGAGTAGTTAATGAGGATAATAAAATATTATTTGATAACGAAGATCATGATTATACAGATGTCTGGGATTTTTCAGTTGAAACTACTCAAACTCTTGTTGTAAAGTTAAAAGTTTTAGATGATTACAGTACGAATGAGTTGAATTCAACCAAAGGATGTGTATCTGTTTTATTTGGTATCGAGAAAAATAAAAAATAATAAATAACTTTGCAGGATAAAATAAAAGGCTCCATACAATTGGAGCCTTTGTTATTTACAAACATATATTCTATGTATATTGTTATTAATCCTTTACTTTATCAAACGATCTGTTTAACCATTGTCCACGGTATAGTCTTATCAGAAAAATAATACCCCTGAAACATAATTCTACACACATTGCAGTCCATACACCTTTTAAATCCATTATTGGAGCAAGTATAGCAGCAAATGACAAGCGTACAAGCCATATACTTCCATGATTGTAACCGTCTCCGCATACCCCCCCTTCAAAAAAATGCCCCATCAGATTTATTAATTTGATGGGGCGTTTTTTATTTTTATTCAGCCCATCTATCTGGAAGTAGGTTTCGGATTTGTTCACTTGTCATCTTTGGACTTTCTGCCAAACGCTGCATTACATCCTTGAAATAGGAAAATGTATTTATATTATTCAATCTGCATGAAATAGCTAGAGAATAAAGAATAGCAGTTCTACTGGCACCAGCATTAGAACCACAAAAAAGCAAATTACGACGACTAATGCTGATATAGCGCATAGGTCGTTCAATTATATTATTGTCCAGATCGTATTCGGTAGATATGATAATGTTGTAAATGGACTCTAATTCATTCAGACAGTAAGCTGTAGCTTTAGCTAATATGTGGTTCGGCAATATCTCAGGATCTTTTTCTATATCCCTGAGTTTCTTTTCTAACTTCATATATACTTTTAGCGAAGCTTCTTTCCATTTTTCTTTTGGTTTTTTCTTTCGGATACTATAAAATTGATTGTATAGGTTAATAACTTCGAGAGCTTCGGGTTGTTCCCCGATCTCTATAAATTTTCTTTTGCAATGTTGAACACAACCTAAGCGTATTGCTTTGGGATAATCCCATCCTTCTAAAACTTTGTATGAACTATATCCATCAGTCTGTACAACACCTTTATAATCCTTCGGTAGATAATTAGTGAAGACCGTCTTACTTCGTGAACCACTTTCATAAATGAACTGTATTAAATTGTTTTGGTGAGAAAAAGCACTCCAAAAATAACCCTTGCGACTTCCTTTATCACCACCTAATATAGTGTGGTAGGTTTCATCAAAATGAATGTAGGAATCAGCTAAAATAGCATTTTTGAGTACTGGCATTAATCTATCAAGTAACCCTGCTGATTTTTCAATTAATCCATGAGTGGTTGCCTTTGGAATGTCAATGCCCATCTCATTTAGGTATTTCATGATGCGTTCAACTGGTAAGCCGTACACATATCTTTGTTGAATCAGGTGTGCCAGCAATGAACTGTCAAAATTAGAATTCATGAAAGGTGTCATAGGGGCTTTGCCTTCGAAAAAATCATCGCCCATTCTATATTTTTTACAGTGGTAAATATGTTTGATAAGACGGGGTGGAATATACTCATACCTTATCACATCGCGATAAAACAGGTAAACGGCAGCCTTTTCGTCAAAGCTAGCATCGGAAGGCATAACATCTTCTACAAGCTCTTCGATATTATCATATACTTTTCTTTTGGCTCCATTATTACCTCTTTGTTTGGGAGTAGGAGCCTTAGGTGTATTCGCAGGTACAGATGTTGTATTCTTGCGTTTTTCGGTATTTTTAGGAAGGTTAATCTGTGCAAAGCGCTTCAGCTTTTCAGCACCTTTATCCTTCTCCAGAATCGCTGCTTTTAACGCAGTCAACTCTTTAGTAAGTTCTTCTACGGTACTCATTAACTTTGCATTTTGCTCCTTAAAAAAAGCCACTAACTCCTTGTCTGTCATGACATAAAGATACAAAAATAGTGCGGTTTTACCATAAGAAAATCATACTATCTTCCATCTTTAATCCCTCTATATCAAAGAGTTAACTGGGCTTTTATCCGTAATTCGTTAGAGCTGCTTTTGTGTTTTATGGCATTAACCATTTTGTCTAAAATATCATGTTCAAGCTCAATAAAAGCACCTTTTCTTAGTTGTTGTGGTAGCGTATAACATCCTAATTCCAGCTTTTTGTTATAAAGAACAAATCCTTCCCTTTGTCATCGTAGTACCTTGATAGATTTACGTGTCTTGCCAATGAAGACATACCCATCGCCATTGAGCGCATTCATATTTCCTGATATTTTTACCAGGTGATAAAGTGAATGAATTCCTTTTCGCATGTCGACTGGCTCGCAAAAAAAGTAAAAACGTGTATCCTCTGTGAAATTAAAAATCATAATGTATCCTTTGATGTGAGAAATATGGATACAAAGCTTCAAAGTTTTATCACATAAAACTATACGCCATTGTGGAGACGCTTACCCATAATTCATAATACTTGGAACAAAGGTATCTCCTACTCCAACAAATACACCATAAGCAACGATTGAAGCTGCAAACATAGGTTCAGCAAAGGCCTCAATTCGTAAAGCCATTACACCAAGTGACAATATTTCTGCATCTGGAGTCATAAAACCCATAATTAAAGGCGCTGCAAGGTACATAATGGCACCCATTAGTGTCATCACAATCATTCCAAGATTAACCGTAATATGTGCAAACCGTTTTGCTATTAGTTTTTGTCTGGTGTCCTACCAGAGTAGTTGTGGCTTCGGCAATTCCATATCCTGGCATATAACACAAACTTTCAGCAGTAATGGCAAATGAATTTGCAGCAATTGATGCCACACCTAATGGAGCTACAATTACTGTTGATAATATCTGAGCCCCCCATAATTACAGAGTGCTCTAATTTCATTGGTAAGCTCATTCTAACAGCTTTTCTTAAGATTCTTGCTTCAGGTCGAAATCTACCTTTTTCTTTGGTCAATCGTAAGTTCTTATCCTTAGTAAACATGTACCATAAAAGCATGAAGGCAGTTACTAAATAGGCAGTAGCCGTCCCCAAAGCTGCTCCTACCACACCTAAATTTGCACCTGGAACAATAATATCTATTCCCAATATATGTAGTTCTCTGGACGGAAAAATAAGGAAAAAGTTAAATATCACATCCAGAACACACATTAAAACATTAAGAATACTTGGAACATGAACATTTCCACTACTTCTAAGCATTCCACTAGCTAAAAAATAAAGCTGTAATGCAGGAAGAGACAGGTGCTTTGCAGATTGGATTAACCATATATGAATTAACAAAAGGTGAAGTTATTGCCATTGATGGAAAGTCAATTTGTGGTTCGGCAGACTCTGATTGTCCTAAATCTGCTGTTCACTTAGTTTCTGCTTATGCTTCGAATAATAGAGTCTGCTTAGGACAGAAATCTGTAGACATAAAAAGCAATGAAATCACTGCCATACCTAAGTTACTTGATCTTTTAACCGTAAGGGGTTGCGTTGTAACTATTGATGCGATGGGCTGTCAAACCGATATTGTAGAAAATATAGTGAATTTAGGAGCACATTATGTATTAGCAGTATAGGGTAATTAGCAAGAATTATTCGAGCAGGTAAAAAAAATGTTTTCAATACATAAACATGTATATACTGATGAATTAATAGACTCAGGTCATGGTAGAATTGAAACTATAATTTGTCAAGCGATTGAAAATTTAACCTTTATGCATGATATAGGGCCATGGATAAAGCTTAAATATGTAGTTAGAGCGCTGAAAAATATCTTAAAAAAACAGGAAAAACAACTAAATACGTGCGGTATTATATCACTTCCCTACCAGCAAATGCTCAAAAGATAAACCAAATAGTAAGGCAATATTGGGCTATTGAAAATAATTTGAATTGGTCATTATATGTAATATTTAGGGAAGACAGTTCTTTGAATATGAAGGATCATTCGGCTCAAAATTTTAGTGTTATCCATAAGATAGCTCTAGCAATATTAGAAAAGAATAACCCTTTAATATTTTCTAAACCAAGAAAAATGGCAAAAGAAGCACTTAACGATGAGTATAGAGCAAAACTATTAAATAGTTAAAGGCGATTTCCCTGTTCTTTTCTACATTCTTTTAATTTTCTACTTATTGTTGTCTTATATTCTAATAACAATTAGACATGACTCTCCCACTTTAAAAACTTTAAGTTTTTAATCACTTTAAATTAAATAATTACTTTTTGCTTAATAAAAATACTGTCCTTATCCGACTATTTCTGCTATCTATCTCTTTTTCGGTGTGACCATTGATTAAAGCGGTTCATCATCCTTTTATGCATGGTATCAAACTTTGCTTTTTGTTCTTCATCACAAACCTCTCTTAGGTTTTTAAAGTGCATAAAAGTTTCTTTTTCTAATAGCGATTTTCTGGATCCCATTTCTTCAAATAAGGAATCTGTAATTTTTGGATCTTCATCCGATAAGTGCCTTCTAATATCTTCTAATTCTCTATTGATCTTATATACTTTATCAAAATATGTCTTCCTTAAAGTCTCAAATTGTTCTTTTTGATCTTTTGTCAAATCCAGCTCTTCATATAAACGGTTAGCACCTTCATTTCTTCGCTTCTCATTTTCAATTTTATCTTTATCGTGTTTTGGTGGTACACTTGGCTTTTCCCACCATAAACGCCAGGAAAAGATATTTAACACAATTAAAAGAACTATTATAATATGATAATATTTTTTACTCATCTATTTTAATTTTTAGTCAACGACCAGATAAAACGCTCAAACAATATACTCACTGGTTACTTCAACAATTATATATAATGAATATTCTCAGTCATTTTAATCTACACTCTGTGAAATTAAATCTTCATTTAATATAAAATCATTAGAAGCATACATATAATCCGTAGCAACCAATTCAATATCTACACTTTCGGTAGACTCATTAGAGTCTCTAATGCCAAAAAAATAGAAATTCACTACATTAACTAACAATAGCAAAATAAATGCTGGCTTTAAGATATAGGTTGAAAAATTAAACACATTTCTATCTTCCAACTGTTCTATTTTACCCATAACACAGGTCGTAAAAAAAGGACTCACATCAATTTTTTCAGTATTACCTCCACTTTGAAGAATACGATTGATTTCATTATTAATAATACCTTTATTCATATGATCTCCTTCCTTTTTTCTTATTCTCTTTGTTATAGACGTCAAACATTTATTTTCCCTTCGAAAAAAATTAAAAAAATTCTTTAATTCTTTTCTCTAAAACCTGTTTTAATTTCTTTTTTGCCCTGATTACCAATGATTCTACACTCTTTACTGAAGTATCAAGAATCTCAGCGGTTGTTTTTTGATCAAGACCTTCTATTTGCGTTAATACATAGGCCTCCTTCTGTTTCAACGATAATTTTTCAAGTGCATCATAAAGCAATTCTTTTCTTTGTTGTTGAATAATTCTATCATCAGCCTCTTCATTTCCTCGCACACCCCAATCAAGAATATTTTGATCATCTTTTAAATAAGATATTCTTCCATGTCCACGTTTTGCTCTTGTTTTACTTCTAATAAAATCAATAGATTTATTTGATGCAATTCTATATATCCATGTGGATAAGGATGATTGTTTCTTAAACTTTTTTAAGGACTTATATAATTCAATAAATGTTTCCTGAGCAATATCTTCTGCATCATCCGTATTATTTACGTACGAATAGCATATATTCACCACCTTACTTTTAAAGGTATTTACAACATTTTCAAATGCAGCATAATTTCCCTCTAACAAGCTATCAATATCTATTTTTTCTTCTAACGGAATCACGTAAAAAATAATGTTATTGTAAAGATAGACGATAATAGAACACGAATCCTTCGCATAATCATTAAAATTTTACCTTAAATTTCAATCTATCAATAATTATAGTCATATTTTAATATATTTATGTTTGATAACTAATTTTGTTACCTATGCGTTTAAACCTAATTTTATTTCTCTTATTATTTGTAACTTCTAGTACTTTTTGCAAAGAAATCAAAGAAATATTACTTCTAAACTCTTATCACCCAGGCTTTGAATGGACCGAAGATTTAACTCAAGGAGTAATTGATGGCATGGGAGATTTAAGTTCATGCAGGGTCTTCGTAGAATATATGGACTTCAAAAGGTTTCCTCAAAAAAAAATTTATAACGAACTTACCAACCTTTATAAAAAGAAATATAGAAACTTAAATTTGGATGGAATTATATGTGCAGACAATTTTGCATTTGAATATTTTCTGCATATGGGTGACAGCATTTGGAGCGATAGCATTCCGGTATCTGTTTGTGGAGTAAATAATATAGATAGTTTCAACTTTAACAAAAACAGAATTAAAGTTATACGTGAAGATCTTGATATTAAGAACACATTAAAACAAGCATTTGTATTAAACCCTCAGACGGACACTTTAATTGTAGTTTCAGATAAAACACTTTCCGGAGAGATTTTTTTATCGCAGTTTATAACAGAATTAAACGAGTTTAAACCTTCCTTTCCTTCCATTATTTTGGATGGATCGGACTATGAATTAATTGAAAGAAAACTACCTCTCATTCAAAAAGACAATAAAATCATTATCCTTCTTAGTTTGTATTCAAATAAATATGATGTTCCAATAGAAATGAAATACCTGGGAATGGAACTACTGCAGGATGTTAACATTCCCATTTATAGCTTTTGGGAATTTCTATTAGGTGATTTTATTGTGGGTGGCCATTTAATAAGTTCTTATCATCAAGGTTATGATGCAGCCAAAGTATTATCTCAAAGAATAAATAATCCACTGGCTATTGTAAACCAATACTCATCAAGCAAGTATAACTATAAATATGATTTCAATTTAATTAAAAAATACAACCTTAATTATGATAAACTACCTAAGGATACAATCTTCTTAAATAAAGAAATACCATTTTACGTAAAACATAAAAAGAAATTAATATTTATCACATCCATTATTATCATCCTGGTCATATTAAACTTTTTACTAATTACAAACTCTATACGCAGACGAAATATTCAAAAGCAATTAACTGAAAGTGAAAAAAGACTGGAATTAGCTCTCGAAAGTGCCAATGAGGGCTTTTGGGATATTTCATTGATAAAAAAACAAGTCGTTTATAACAATAGGTTGGTTCATCTATTAGGGTATGACTCTGCTGACAATATTGATATAAATATTGACAACTGGGAGCAGTATATTTACGCAAAAGACCTTAAAAAATTAAAGAAAAATTGGGCAAATTATACCTCGGGAAAAACAAACTTATTTAAAACCGAAGCGCGATTATACCTTAAAAACAAAACCATTCAATGGTTCTCTATTCATGGTAAAATTACAGATACAGATACAAATGGCAATCCTCTCAGAATCACAGGTGTATTAATGAACATTTCTGAACAAAAGAGGATCGAAGTAAAATTAAAGAGAGCTAAAGAAAAGGCCGAAGAGAGCGATAAACTAAAATCTCGTTTTCTTGCAAATATGAGTCACGAAATAAGAACTCCAATGAATGCCATTTTAGGCTTCTCAGACATTCTACTTTCTCAGGATCTTGAACACATAGAACAAAGTGATTATCTGGACCAGATAAAAACATCCGGAGATAATCTCCTGAATATTATCAATGACATTGTAGATATTTCAAAAATTGAATCTGATCAGTTAAAGATTAGAAATGAAAAATTTGATCTGAATCAGATATTAAAACACATTAAATATTCTGTTGATGCCTTAATAAAATCAAAAAATAAAGATATCAGGTTTGACATTAGGTGTCCTTATCCACTACTTTGGCTTAATTCAGATCCCTTTAGAATTGAGCAAGTTTTATTAAACCTTTTATCTAATGCGGTAAAATTCACATCAGAAGGAACCGTTTTACTAAAGATTAACAAACATGATGATAAAATATTAATCATTAAAGTAATTGATACAGGTGAAGGCATATCACCTGAAGATTTAAACATTATTTTTGAACGATTCAGGCAAGCAGAAAGAACAACAAAAGTAAATGCAGGAACCGGACTTGGCCTGGCCATTACAAAGAGCTTAATTGAATTAATGGGCGGTTCTATATCTGTAGAATCAAAATTAAATGAAGGTTCTGTTTTTACTATTACTTTGCCTGTAGTGTATACTAACAACATTTAGTATATTTGTCGCCTTGTAAAATAATATTATAGTTATGCAGTTATTTTTTGACGATAAATTTTCAGCAGAAAATTCCACATTAAATACGGAAGAATCAAAACATTGTGTTCGGGTTTTAAGACATACCATTGGAGATGAGATTTCAATTTTAAATGGTTGTGGAACTATTTTTACTGCTAAAATAATAGATGCTAATCCTAAAGCGTGCAAACTAACTGTTATTGAATCTAAGATTGACAAGGAACGTCCATTTAACATTCATATGGTGGTGGCTCCTACTAAAAATATTGATCGATTTGAATGGTTTCTAGAAAAAGCAACTGAAATAGGTATTGAACAAATCACCCCAATAATTTGCGACCATTCGGAAAGAAAAGTAATAAAGCCTGAACGCTTGGAGAAAGTTTTAATCTCAGCAACCAAGCAATCTTTAAAGTCATATAAACCGGTCTTAAATCCGCTAATTAAATTCAAAAATTTTATTAAGGAGCAACAAAATACCACCGGCAATAAATTTATTGCCCATTGCTATGATACCAATAAAGCACTATTGAAAGAGTGCTACAAAGAAAATTCAAATGCAATCATTTTAATCGGTCCTGAAGGCGATTTCTCTGAAGAGGAAGTTAAACTGGCTATAGCAAATAACTTCCAGGAAATTTCGTTAGGAAAAGCCCGACTAAGAACAGAAACTGCTGCATTAATGGCTTGTGCGACAGTTAATTTTATTAATTTAACAGACTAAAGGTAATCGGATAGCTTTTGTTGATTTAAAAAGTCTCTGAATTTACAAGCAAGTATTTCAGCAACATCCCCCATAATACACTGGTTAAAAGGACAATTTTTTTTCTCACCCGGACAGCCTTGTACTTCAACAGGCCCTTCAATTACTTCATAAAGCTCTAATAAGGTAATTTCATTAGGCTCCTTCTTAAGAACAAATCCCCCACTTGGTCCTCTGTTTGAAGAAACAAAATTTTCTTTTGCCAACCGCTGAAACACCTTAGCTACATGATGCCTTGAACTATTAATTTGTTCAGATATTTGATTTACATTAAGTTTATGATCAGTTTTTGCAATAAGAACCATTCCATGCAATGCAATTGAAGCAGCTTCAGAAAGTGTAATAATCTTTGACATTAGTAAGGATTGATAAAAATTATAAATGTAATACTTCAGCAAAATACAGCAAAAATTCGCAGACTCTGAAGCAAAATCTCATTTTTTATTTAAAAAAAATTAAATAACAAAAAAACCGCAGTAACACACTGCGGTTTTCTATATCTCATTATTTCAAAAGTAATTATTTACTTTCTTCTACTAATGTTTTTGTTGGTAAGTCACATACTTCAGTTGGACCAAAGTATTGAATTGGACCTGGATAAACATACTTCGTATTTAAACCCCAGTCTTCTCTTTTGGCAGCGTAAGCTTTAAACGGAGCTCCATCTAATCTTACAAGTGCTTTTTGAATTACAGGTTTCATCTCTCCGTGACGGCGCTCCATGTTCATCATCATTGTTACAGGTACACCACCAGCAATCCACTCAGCAGCAGGAGCTGTTAAGTTACGTACTGATGACATATAACCTGATTTACCTTCAGCAATAAGAACTGATGCAGTATATCCTAATGAATAACAGTAATCAGCATCAAAGTTAGAAGGTGCAGCACAACGTCCTTCATATCCGAAGAAATGAACCTGAGTAGAGAACTTACCTGAGTAAGTACCTTCTTTCTTCATTTTTTTCAACTTAGCTTTAACCATATCAGCTAAAAGCTTTTCAGTTTCAATTAATGATACTTGTACGTTCCCGTGTGGATCACGATCTAACATTAATTGATTTGCAATACTGTTAGGTAAGCTTTTAAATACCTCTGCCATTTCTGCAGATAGTTTTTTAACTAAGTATTCTCTCTTTTCTTTGTTTGTTTCAAAAGCATTAACCTCAGCTTCGTTATGAGCTAATAAATCGTTTAGTTCAGCAATTAATTTTTTCATTGCAGGAATAAACTCGATTAATCCTTCAGGAATAAGAACAGTACCGAAATTCTCACCATTTGCAGCACGAGCAACAACTTTATTAGCAATATAAGTTACAACTTCATCAAGAGTCATATTGTTTGCTTCCACTTCTTCTGAAATAATAGCAACGTTTGGCTGAGTTTGTAGTGCACACTCTAATGCTATATGAGAAGCTGAACGTCCCATTAATTTAATAAAGTGCCAGTATTTTTTAGCTGAGTTGGCATCACGTTGAATGTTACCAATTAACTCACTATATACTTTACATGCAGTGTCAAAACCAAATGAAGTTTCAATCATTTCGTTTTTAAGGTCACCATCAATTGTTTTAGGACAACCTATTACCTGAACGCCTGCATTTTTAGCCAAATAGTACTCAGCTAATACACAAGCATTTGTATTTGAATCATCACCACCAATAATAACCAATGCATTAATTCCTAAAGCTTTACAATTAGCTAAACCTTTATCGAATTGTTCAGTTTCTTCTAATTTAGTTCTACCAGAACCAATAATATCAAAACCTCCTGTATTTCTGTAGTGGTCGATAATATCATCAGTTAATTCTTTATAATCGTTGTCAACTAAACCACCAGGACCACCTAAGAAACCATACACTTTATTTGCAGGGTTTAACTTTTTTAATCCATCATAAATTCCTGAAATTACGTTATGACCTCCTGGTGCTTGACCTCCAGAAAGAATCAAACCAACGCTAATCGGTTCAGTTGTTGCTGTAGATTCACCTTCTTCAAAGGTTAATACAGGCATTCCATAAGTATTAGGAAAAAGTTTTTCGATATCAGCCTGATCTGCAACTGACTCAGTATTTTTTCCTTCAACAATTTTTACAGAACCATTAAGTGCTGCTGGTAATTTTGGAGAGTAACCCTCTCTTGCGATTTGAAGTGGACTTTTAATCATCTTATCCAAATATTAATATAGTTTTTAGAAAAATTTTTCTGAAAAATTCAAATTTTCAACACATTACATCAATACTAAACCGTTTTATATTGAATATAAATACATGAAAATTTAAAGAGCTGCAAAATTGTCTATATTTTTTCAAATTCGAAAAAAAATACCTTATTTATTTAAGATTTAACAGTAATTTAAACTGATTATCTTTTAAAACTAACCTTTTTTGAAGTAAGCATTTGATTCTGAACAGTTAGTTTACAATTTTTCTCTTAAAAACACATTACCTTTTAAAGTTATTCACTATATTTAAATAACTCATCTACTGTTCATTTTGATGACAAAGACAATTCTTAAAGAATGAAAATTTTAGCTAACCCCAAAAATCAAGCAAATGAATAATAAAAAATTAACCATTGGTATTTTAACCGGAGGTGGTGATGTTCCGGGTTTAAATCCTGCTATCAGAGCAATAACACTAAGAGCTATCAGAGAAGGCTACAATGTAATTGGCATTAAAAACGGTTGGAAAGGTGTTATTAGTATTGATAGGTCCAAAAAATTAGAAGACCAAACCTTTTGTATTCCGCTTTCCGAACTTACAGTTAACCGAATAGGTAGAACCGGTGGTACGTTTTTACATTCAAGTCGTACAAAAGCTACCAAAGTAGCTCAAAAAGATCTACCTGACCACTTAAAAGGTAAATACAAAGATGACTATACTGACTTAACAGACGAGGCTGTAGCTAACTTAAAATACATTGGAATCGATTATCTCGTGCCTATTGGTGGAGATGACACCCTTAGTTATGCAGTTCGTTTACATAAAGAAGGCATAAAAGTAATAGGTATACCTAAAACAATGGATGGAGATGTTCCAGGAACCGAATACTGCATTGGATTTAGCACCTGTATTACACGAACTATAGAACTAACTCATGAACTTAGAACTTGTGCTGGATCACACGAACGTTTTTTAGTTCTTGAAGTATTTGGCCGAAATGCAGGCTTTTCTGCTCTACTACCAACAATAGGCGGAGCTGCTGACAGATGTATTATACCTGAATATTCTATTAATACAGAACGTCTAACCGAATTGATGGTAGAAGACAGACGCAACAACCCAAGTAATTACTCAGTAGTTTTGGTTTCTGAAGGCGCAACTTTTGATGGACAGGAAATTATTTATTCTGATGCTGAAACTGATGCCTTTGGACATAAGAAACTGGGTGGAATTGGAGAACAAATTGGTAAAGAATTAAGAAGACACTCTGCAAAATACAATAAAGGCAGGGAAATTAATATTATAAACCAAAAACTAGGCTATTTGGTCAGATCAGGACAACCTGATGCGTTGGATTCAATTATTCCAACTACCTATGGCAATATGGCTATGGATTTAATCATTAAAGGAGAATCCGGACATATGGTTTGCATTAAAAATGGAAAATTCGACTATGTATCTATTGAAGCTGTTAAAAAAGATCAAAAGGGAGAAAGTATCAAGAAAGTTAATATTGCAAAATTCTATGATACAGATAGATACAGACCTATATTTCAAAATTTAATTGGAGATCCAATGATGTTTCTAACTACAGATTTTACTTAAATAAAAAAGCCTGAGGTTGTAACCTCAGGCTTTTTTATTTAATACATTGCTTTTGTACTTCTTAATTATATCTTTGTCGCAAACTAAATATTTATGCCAAAGTTTTCGATTATAATACCCGTATTTAATCGCCCTCAAGAAATTGATGAATTACTTCATAGCTTAACTGAAGTTAAATATTCAAATTTTGAAGTAATTATTGTTGAAGACGGATCATATTTATCTTCTGAAGATATTTGTAATGGATATGCTTCAAAACTAAATCTTAAATACGTTACCCAGGATAACAGTGGCCCTGGCCCTGCTCGTAACTACGGAGCTAGCCTAGCTACAGGTGAAATATTAATCTTTTTTGATTCTGATTGCTTAATTCCTCAGGACTATTTTGAGCACGTTAATAAATATTTTAGTTATGCAGATTGCTACGGTGGCCCCGATAAAGCGCACGAATCATTTAATACGATTCAAAAAGCCATAAATTATTCAATGACTTCTACCCTAACAACAGGAGGAATTAGAGGCGGAAAAAAACAATTGGATAAGTATTACCCCAGAAGTTTTAATTTGGGAATTAAGAAAGAAGTTTTTGATCAATTAAATGGTTTTGAAACTTTAAGATTTGGTGAAGATCTTGATTTCAGTATGCGAATTCAGGAAAATGGATTTAAAACCATGTTAATTGAAGATGCATGGGTTTACCATAAACGAAGAAATAACTTTAAATCGTTTTTTAAACAGGTATATAACTCCGGAATTGCTCGCATTAATTTAAATTTCCGTCACCCGGGAACAATTAAAACTGTTCATTGGATGCCAGCTATTTTTACTCTCGTCTTTCTTTTATGGATATTATTGAGCTTTATATTTCCAACATTAGGTTGGTTACTACTTTTTCCTGCAATTGTATTTTTAATTGATGCGATCTTAAAAACAAAGGAAATTATTCCTGGTTTTATTGCTATCATCACATCACATACTCAATTGTTTGGTTATGGCAGTGGCTTTCTCTCTGCATTTTTTAATAGACACATTCTAAAAAAAGAAGAATTCTCTGCTTTTAAGAAAAATTTTTACAAATAATTATACACACTTATCAAACCCACAAATCAACTACACTCATTTTTTAAACTTTGGGTAAAGTTCAAAATATTTTGAATGGTTTGTGGTAAAGGTGATAAATTTTTATTTACAAAAAATGTATCCGGCAAATTCTCAATTACTTTAATAAGCGTTAAACTATATTCTTCAATATTATCTTCAAAACTGGTATAATTCAAATCCATAGGCTTTATAATATTAAAAATTTAACATTATAACGCTAATCAACTTATTATATTGTAAAAATTAAACACATAACGAAATATTTCTTTCTTCTACCATTGATCTCATATTAATTATGGCATACCTCATGCGCCCTAAAGCTGTATTGATACTAACCCCTGTTTCTTCAGCTATTTCCTTAAAACTCAACCCCATATAATGGCGCATTTTAACCACTTCCTTTTGATTTTCTGGTAAATATTCAACCAACTCTCCTACTTCTTTTAATATTTGAGTAAATACAATTTTATCTTCTATGGTAGTATCAGAAAATTTTGGAGAATTTAATAAATCGTAATCATTGGCATCATTTGATACCGTTTGTAGATTCTTTTGTTTTCGGAAGTAATCAATGATCAGATTATGAGATATTCTCATTACCCATGAAGCAAACTTACCATTCTCAATATACTTTCCCTTTTTGAGATTAGTAATAACTTTAATAAAGGTATCCTGAAAAATATCTTCGGCAAGTTCTTGATTCTTAACCATCATTAAAATATACGAGTATATCCTATTCTTATGCCTATCAATTAAAATTTGCAAGCATTCTTCTTTTCCTCCAATGAAATATTTAATTAATTCATTTTCAGAAAGTAAAACCAACTTATCCATGTTTCAAACTTTTAAATATAAAGCGTAAACATTTCTCCTATAGGCAATTTTTTTTATGGTTATTAATTAATTCATTTTTAGTGTCTGCAAAGAAGTAAAAAAAAACTAAAAATGCAATGAAATAATCATAATTTACATGAATGCTAGGATTTTCTGCAGATTTAGTGTCTTTCAGTAAAATATAATCAAACAAAATCAGACTATTCAAATTACAACAGACTACTCTGATTGGTTGGTTATAACTATTTGATGAGTATATAACACCTGACCTTTATTATTCATTAATATCCATTAAGTTTCCATGTTTAAATTCATAATTCAGTAATGTTTTCATCTTTTGACTATTTATGATCTTAAATTCATTCTTAGAATTTTCATTAAAAACAACCACTGATTTACCAACTTTTTGAATTTCTTGAAGATAAAATTCCCGTCTTTTAGGATGATCATCTGTACATGCATTTAGAATGTCATTCCAGACTTCTTTTTTGATGATTTGTTCAATTATTTCTATGCAATCATCTCTATGTATAAAATTTATATACCCTTCTGGATTTTCAACTGGTTTATTAGAATTAATGAAATTTCCAGGTTGCCTGTCATAACCCAATAACCCACCAAACCTGATTATTGTAGATTTAAAAGAAGAGTTAGTAATGAATAAATTCTCTATTTCAGCAAGTGGAGTAACAGATGTGTTGTTTTCTTCAGTAACAATTCTATTTGTAAAAGGATAAACTGAAGTTGAACTAATAAACAATATTTTTTTAATTTTTGAGACTTCAATACTCTTTATAAGGCTTTTTATATCCTTAATATTTTTGGATGCAATCGCAATTATTAAAACTTCAGCACTTAAAAATTCCCTTAAATCATCACTTGACTTTCTAATATTGATGAGAAACGGTTTAATACCTTCTTCTACAAGATCTTTGATATTAGATTTAGAAGTAGTTGAACCATAAACTTCATATCCTTTTTCAATAAGATCAATTGCCAGGGCTAACCCTAACCAACCACACCCTAAAATGCTAATTCTTTGATGCATTATAAATCTATTTTTGTATTGGCAATAATGGTGAGTATATAAGAAGTGGCGGATTTAAAGCAACTACTATTATGTTTGCAATATACTTTATTTAAATGAGAAGCGGTTCGAGTTTGCACCCAAACCATAATTGCTTATACATATCCGAAGTTTACAATTTTGATAATTAACTAAAGAACGAAAGAGTGGATTAAGGTTAATATATACATAAAGCATAAAGCATAAAGCTTGTCAACAATGAAAATCCCCACCCTTTCGCTACTGAAATACGATTAGTTCTTTGGGCCTCTTAAGCCTGTTTTTAGGTTGCTATATTAAAGTAGCTGCGTTCTTTTAAATCTTTTAATTATGAATAAAAATAATCATTTTATTGGTATCGACATCTCCAAAAAAGTATTTGATGTCTGGAGTTCTGAATTGGGACATAAACAGTTTACAAATAATAATGAAGGATTTAATAAGTTTCTACTGTTACTGGATGCCAAGAGCTGGTGTGTCATGGAATATACAGGATGTTATTATAACCAACTAGCTCTATTTTTATTTGAAAATGAAATTGCTGTTTCTGTTATAAATCCGCTTGTAATCAAACGCTACATTCAAATGAAGCTCCAACACAGTAAAACAGATAAAAGTGATGCTAAAATGATTGTTAAGTATGCTCAGGAACAAAAGCTGAACCTGTGGCATCCATTACCTGAGTACATAGAACATTGTAAAGATTTACACACTACCATTAGCTTGTATTTTAAACAAAGTACGGCTCTAAAAAATAAATTACATAGCTTTGTGGATAAAGCTATTAAAGGTAAAGTTATTACTTCATTAAAGCGTCAAATCCGCCAAATTGAAGCTGAAATTAAACTACTTGAACAAGAATTAGAAGATACTATTAAAAAGCATGAACAACAGTTGTTATCTAATCTTTTATCAATTCCTGGGATAGGTAAAAAAACAGCCATAATGCTGATAGTTTGTACAAATGGCTTCAAAACATTTGAAAACAACCGACAGCTTTCTGCTTTCCTTGGATTATCTCCGGTCATTTTCACTTCAGGATCCAGTGTAAGAGGAAAGTCCAGAATATCTAAAAAAGGGAATCCTTTGATTCGTAAGCTATTGTTTATGTGCAGTTTTACGGCATGTACCAGAAACCCACAATGTAAAGCGCTTTTTGACAGACTGGTAGCTAAAGGCAAATCAAAAAAAATAGCCTTAATTGCGGTCTCTAACAAACTGTTAGCCCAGTCAATGGGGATTGCAAAATCAGGCTTAAAATATGATCCAAATTTTAAGTCTGTTTTGGTTTCTCTATAATTTCTCTTTTTGAACTTGCCTCCCAAAACAATTAGGTAATTCAAAAGGAAAAATTATGCCCTTTTTATTTGGTTTTTACCTTAGTTCTTTGTTGTGTGGAGTTATTCTTCAATCAATTTGTTAATTCTCTCTTTATCAGCATCGCTAAAATTGTAAATTTCAAGTTTATCTGTCAATGCTTTTAAGTCATCAAGGTACTTTTTTCTATTTCTCCTTGTACATTTTATAATCTCATCTTTGCTTTCACTTACTTCATCCTCGTACAAATAGAATATATTGTCTTTGTCTTTGAAAAATGAAGTGAAAATTTTAATTTTTTTATACTCATCATTTATTTTGCTTGAGTCAATAATACATTCAAAAGTATCAGGGTCTGCGTCCTTAACTTGTTTTTTATGGTAACAATACTTCGTTAAACTTTTAAGCGGCAATAGTGCCATGATATAATAGTTCCCTTGCCTTCTTTTGATTTTTAGGCAAGTATGGGTTAATGCCGAACTTGTCAAAAAATAAATTCAACTGTAAGGCATTGTGGTTTATGGTTTTGATGTCCGTCATTGAAAATGACTTTCTGTCTTCTTTGGGGATGCTCAACCAATGGGTAATTTTAGCAATATTAATGGCTGTCAGAGAAGCGTTAAAGTGAAAATCCAATTTATTTTCGCTTCTTGCTTGACAATCATTTAAGCCCGTATGCTGCTTTCCGTCTCGATAAAGAAATTCAATCTGGAAACGGCTTCGATAAAATTGCAGGATCTCCGACGCATCCATATTGATGTCTGTTGAGAAATACAGTTTATAAGTCTGCTTACCCTTCTCATTGTAATAAAGGACATGCACAACCTTTAAACTTCGTTTTAAAGATATGGAATGCACTATGGCACTATGGATTACGGCCTGCTCATCCTTTGATACAAGCTCAAAGTATCTCAAGTTGATATTAATGTTGTCAACTTTTCCATCATATTTTTTTGGCCTTCCGCGTTTACCTGTTGGCTCACCTTGATGCAGGTATCGTAAATTGGCATCATCCCTCAACCTGCTTATCAAGTGCATATCGGCATTCATTACCTGATCAACAAACGTACGTTTTGCAAACCATGCATCAGCTATTAAATATGAAGATAGCCCAAGCAACTGCGTTTTGCGCTCAACAATAATATCAGCATACCAGTCTGAAAGGGATTGCTCCTTATCGACCATCGTTTGAACAGCTTCTAAATGAAATGCGGTATGGTTGTCTATGTCAATCGCTGCCACACCTCCAATTTCAAGTCCCCATTTGGCACGATTGGCACACCCAGACCAAAAATAGCCTGCACCAGGTGTGTGCTTACCTGATTTACTAATATATGAAGGATCAAAAGCAATGGCATATCGACCGCTTCCCTGAGAAAGCGTTAATTCTTTGTTGAAAGTTAGAAAGTCAAATGGTTTTTCAAATTGTTGTCGGTATCTTTGTTCCTTATGCTTACCAAAGCGCCCCAACTGTAGAAAGTTAATGCGCCCTTTGATGCATAAAAATAGGATAAGAGTCTCTGTTACAAACTCTTTTCTCCAACTATTGATATTTGACATTTTTGATAACACGCTATATATGTGTGTTTTATAAATATTATTTCCCTTGATAGTCACCCTTAATGATGTTGTCGAAATTCACCATTAAGATACAGATTATCAAGGGTTTATAAAAATAATTCAACTACTTATTTTATTAATTTTCAGTACTTTACATTATTATTTAACGAACTATTGGGTAAAGGACATTGTTTTTATCAATCAAGATATGTGTACGAATAATCCTCGTTGTCAAAGGGTCAATCAGTCCTGACAGAAATGGTTTACCACAGAAATATAAATTATTCTTATCACATGCCCAGGCTGAAAATCCATCGTCAGTTAAGAAATCGTATTTATCTAAAAAGTCCTGAGAATATCCTGAATCTTCCCGAATTACTCTAAATGTTTCAGAATCTGCTGAATCAATTACTTTATCTGAATGGAATACAATATTTGAATCTTTAGCATAAAATTGGTTAAGAGTTTTAAATATATCTTTATCAAAATCGAACATTTGGCCATTTACAAACAGATGGTCATTGTCTGCAAAAAAATGCTCCGAAATATTGATTAAATCATCGGTGAAATCCTCTTTTACTTTTTTACCAAACCAGAAAAGCACATTGTCAATCTTGAAATAACCATAACTCTCATAATCCTTAAAAGTCGAGTAGTCTTTTTTTAAGCATTTGGATTCGTGAAAAATTCGTTCCTTATCATAAAAATATGTGTTAGAAAGAAAAGTTAAGGATTTTAAATCTGCGTCTTTTACTAATTCAAAATTCCCCGTATGAAAGGATTTGAAATATAAATTATTGGAATTATCAGTGTAGAAATATTCCTGTCCTTTAAATTTCTTATAACTATCCTTATTTCTCGAAAAAAGTTTCATAATCATGTTTGTTCATCGGTCTGCTTTAATTCCACACAACGGCAGTCTGTCTAAAAACTATTTTTATTTGCAAAATAGTTGTTTGTTTCTAATAATAAAATACATTTATGTCAATATAGACGAATATGATAAAAATAATTAGTCTTTCCTTGCCTAGTGTATTTAAGATACGTCGTAGATTATAGGCCACCATGATCAGTCCAACATCACTGCTGGCTCTTTGGATTCCTTTTTTGGTCATAATATAGTTAAAACCCCATTGTCTTTTTATCGTTCCATAGGGGTGCTCTACAATGGCTTGCCGTCGTTTATAATAGTCTTGATTATTTTTTACTTGCTGCTTGTTTTTTTCTATTACTTCCTGATATTGACTGCGCTGTATGGCTTTGCCGTAAGTAGCTTTACTACATTGGTCTTTTACCTGACAAGTCATACAGGCTTTGGTGGTATAGCGTTTAAATAGATAGGTTTTAGCTTGATGCCATTTGCCTGTTGTGGTTAAACATTCTCCCTGAGGACAGGTATAATAATCTGATTCTTTATGGTAAATGAAATTTTCAACATTGTAAGCTGGATTGGGAGCCTGAGCAGCTACTGTTGGGATCGCTACAATGGTTTGTATGCCTAAATTTTCTGCCATCTGAAACTCTGAACCGGTATGATACCCCTTGTCGTAAAGAGCGGTGAATTCATTAGTGTGTAATATGCTTTTGGCTCGCTGCAGCATATTACCCATGGCTTTGCTGTCATTGGTATTCGTAACTTTATAATCTATAGGAATGTTATTCTCTGCATCTACGGTTGTTTGCACATTATAGGCCACCTCTGTAATATTGTTGCGGGTGATCATATGTCGACTATCGGGATCGGACGTTGAAACCTGAGGTTCTCCGCTTTCGGATATTTGCTTCGCAACGGCTTTATAGTGCTGCTTGCGCTCTTTTTGTTTCTCTATCGCCTTCTTTACCTCAGATCTCTTTACCGGGTCGCCATCATTTTGAGCCAGCTCTTCATTATATTCCGTTAGTTTATTCTCGATATACTCAAGGTGACGTTCTATTTTCTTTTGGTTGTAATTATTCTTCTTGCTGTTTTGTGCCCTTAGTTTTGTGCTGTCCCCTGCTATTAGAACACCTCCTATTAGGTTAAAATGCTTTGCTACTGATACAGTAGCCCGGAAAACCTTTTTTATGGCCTTGAGATTGTCCCTGCGGAAATTGGATATCGTATTGTGGTCTGGCGCCAGATTTCCTAGAAGCCACATTACTTCAATATTTCGTTGACATTCCTTTTCCAATTTACGCGAAGACCTGATGTGGTTCAGGTAACCATAAATGTATAGTTTGAGTAGAACTCCGGGATGGTATGCTGGACGACCATTATCCTGATGCGAGAGACAAAAGCCAAAGTCTGACAGAGCAAGGCTATCAACAAACAGGTCCAGTAACCGGACATCATTATCCTTAGCTATGGCACCTTCCAGGTTTATGGGGAAAAGGTAAATTTGGTGCCGGTTTTCTCCTTGTATGTATTTCATACCTTTAAGATAATCAATAATGGACGTATGAAGGCTCAATGTGAATGCTAGTTATTAACTTCATGTCAACACCTGTTTGGTTTTTAGACAGTCTGACGGTGAGTGTAAGAATAGTAGCCGATTGCGAACGATAGACCTGTCAAACCGTCACTGTTTTGAAGCGGGCTAAAACTGCATATACACGCACTTTCCAGGCTATTATTTTTACACATTGTTATGGGCTGGCATTTGTTCATATCGTATCAAAATATTTCAATTGTTGTACCTGGAATATATAATCCATCCAAAATCCACGGTTCTTTAACCAAATTATAAATCCATAAATATATCAGTATCATTCCAATCATTAATCCAGTCCGATACATGTTTTTAGGTAATTGAAACTTACTTAATCCATAAAGCATTAACAATAAGCTTAAAATTGGAAATCCTAATCCTTGCTTATCCCTTACCTCACCATAATAGAATGTTGAACCATACCAAAGTTCAAACCAGTCCATTAATGCCAAAGAGAACACTACAATTAGAATAATATTCAATAATCTCTTTGTTATTGATTTTTTCTTAATCCAATTAATCCCGATGATAAGTACAGATAAGAATAAAACAATCCTTGAAACCATTAAACATACGATTCCAAGATTGGTATAATAGTCATGGAAAGGGTCATAATTTTTAGTTCCATATTCACCATTTGGAGTAAGTCCCGAAATAAAATATACTATCAATCCTAAAATCGAAATCGTAGATATGATTATCAATATGTAATCGTCAATTTTAATCTTAAATCTCATAGATTAATTATAATCAGTATCACAGGTATGGAAAATGGTAAAATAAAAGAAAACCAATAGCCGAATCCAAAAGTCCTTTTTCTAAAACGGTCAACATCTATTGGCTTTACAATACTTTCTGTTATTGGTCCTAAAAAGAAAAATATATTAGCTATTAACATCATTATTAGGTATCCAACTCCTTGGAATAAGGTCGTAAAATGTGTTATTTCCGCATATGGGTCTTTTGGTATAATCATAAATTGAACAACAAGAGCATAACAGATGAATGCAAGAAATCCAGATTTAATCAATCCTATGTTGTATTTAATCCGCTTCTTATTCCACCAATTCATAGTCGGAATCTGTTTGTCTATATTTGAATCATTAATCATTTTATAATCAGCTTGATATTTTGCAGGTCACTTCTCCTGCTTGCCCATAACGGACCACATATGAGGCGTGTGGGGATTGAAATAGTCAGACCTCTCAAAATACTCACTTAGCTCATTGCTTTTCAATAGGATAAATTAATAAGAAAGTGCCGATTTAAAAGCAATGGGCGGACAAATGGAAATCACCACCGCTCGCGAATCACTACCCCCACATGCCTTATTATGCATTGTTAGTAAACGTTTTTAATATTCAAATGCGTCATTCTGGAAATATGATTCATAAATACTTATTTTATTAAAATCTGTTATTCTTAATTTAATCCACCCATAATAACACTTTGTGTCTAATTTTCTAAAAACAATATATTTAAATTCTGAAACACCTTTTGTCCCATAAGTATAATCATCATATTGCTTTAGTAAAGGTTCCACTGTTCTGTAATAATAGCTTGAATCTCGATATGACATATAACATCTAGATTCAATGTTCCATTCTGTATTTTCATCTGGCATTGCCCCACTTTTGAATTCAATTGGTCTAATGGGTTTATAGTATTCTATTTCAGACCAATCTGTTATCATTGAATAAGAATCTGGTTTATCGGTATTGTAAACCTTAACTGTATCACTAGTTAAGGAATCTGTATATGAATACCAGTCATTTATACTTGTCATCGCAATTTGAAAATCGGAATTGATACAATAGATTGAACTGAATGAGCTATAAACATCCATATTTATATGCTGAATATACTTTACTGTTTCAATTCCGATATCAAATATTCCATCATTATCTACATCAATAGAATCGTGATTATTATTAACTAATATATTATCATCCTTCATTTTATCAATGCCTATTATTTGAAATTCAGGATCAAATTTCTTGTAAATCGAATTTTCTTCGATTTTTCCTACTTTGAAATTGATTTTAGTTAATGGCTCCTCTTTTGAGCAACCAAATAGTAAGATAATAAATAGTAGATTAAAGAATAGTTTCATAGTTTGTTTTTATTTCGTTCATATAACAAAAGATTATTGCTTTTTCCAAGTTAGTCAGACTAATGTTTACTAATCGGGATAGAATAGTGGATTACTCCACCTATCCCCCCGCAGATCCGGACGTACAGAATTCCCGTATCCGGCTCCTCAGTTAATATGTTTAATTATCTGGTGCATGAATTTAAACATTATAATGAATTATTCTAGGTTTCGGGAGCTTAAAATATTTCAATAACTCCCAATACCCTTTCCATGTGTAGCTTTTGCGTTGGCTCCTTCGGTTTAGCCATTTAAACCATGCATATAATGTTATTTGATATATTCGGTTTAGGCTTACAAAGTTGCCTCTGATGCCAAAATATTGATACAATCCCCGAAGTTTAGATTTTAGTATTTTACTCTGATCTTTTAGCTTCTCGTGTTTATGTATCCTGCAAGTATCCTTTATGTTTTGAAGGATGGCCTGCATTTTCTTTTGACGTGTTTTTCGCTTCACTACCCAATTGCCTCTTTGGCTTTTGCTCCAATAATGTGTAAATCCTAGAAAATCAAAGGTGGGTGGTTTAGTTTTTCCTTCTGGTGAAAATCTAATGAGCTTACTCTTTTCTGCATGAATGGTTAATCCATATTTATTCATTCGCTTGGGTAGTGTGTTATTTACCCGCTGAGCATCTTCTGCATACTCAAATCCAATGATAAAATCATCGGCATAGCGTATCAAAAATATTTCGCCTTTAAGCAAGGGACGTACTATTTCATGTAACCATTTATCCAATGCATAATGCATATATACATTACAAAGCAATGGTGAAATAATATTTCCTTGCGGCGTGCCTCGTTTGCTTATTTGCAAGCTTTTACCATCTACAACACCTGCTTTTAGCCATCTTTCAATCAATTGCAAAATACACTTATCTTTAATCCGTTGACTTATAAGTGATAATAATGTACTATGTTCAAAGTTGTCGAAACAGCCCTGAATATCACAGTCCAGTATCCAATTAATATTGCGCTTCATACATTGATTGCGAAGGTTATTTAGTGCCTGATGGGCACTACGTTTGGCTCGGAATCCATAGGAAAAATCGTAAAAGTCTTGTTCAAATATCAAATTAAGTATATCTGTTACTGCTCTTTGTACAATCTTATCCTCGGTAGTACTTATCCCTAATGGGCGTTGCTTCCCATTGCCCTTGTCTATCCATACTCTGCGGATGTTTGGGGCAAAGTAAGATTTACTCTTTAACCTTGCTTGGAGATTTTCTATACGCAGTTGTAAGTTCAACTCATATTCTTCTGCATTAACTTCATCTATTCCACTCGCTGCTGTTTTCCGCAGTTTACGGAAACTACTTAGCAAATATTCTTGTGTTAGATGATGCGCTAGTGAGGTAAAAACTTCGGTTGGACTTTCCTGCGCCTTGCGTTTTATACAACCAAATTTTGTTTGCCTGTTGGCGATTTCTCCGAGTAAATCCATGCTTTCTGTTTAGTTGAACCATATTAACTGACAATCCCCCTTCCCTCCTTCGGGTCGCTCAGATGGTACTTCCCCGATTTCATTGGTACTATGAGGCTGTTCTGACTTCTGTATGCCTTCTCTTTGACTCCGGTTGTCCCTTGTCGCTGATACCTGGTACACCATGTCATTTCCCTTGACTCTGTTAACATTGACATGGTTACGTTAACTGACTGGTGTTTCTTTTTGATGGTACACCCAAACCCCTTCTTGTCAGGAGCTATACAGATCTCCTAAGTTCCGAAGACTTCCCTTTGTATTCATGCCCTGCGCTTTGACCACGGTAGTTCTACAGCAGTAACCGTAAATATGCCACTGTAATTGCTGCCTTCCGGTAACCGTACGCCGTCGGCTTAACTACAAATAAATACACTTTTTATGGATGTAAGCTTGTCTTTTATGGAATCCATGATTTCCCTTTGGTCAATTCGAGGCTGAATAACACGGCCTAAATACTCGCTTGCCGACTACTCTTCTGCTATCCTCACGGAATCACCCAGTCGGTTCGCTTTCATCCTGCTTACGGGCTTTGGATGAGATGGACTTGCACCATCTGGAAATCATTAGCAAATTTCAGTAAATTGACTACTTCCCAATGCTTTCGGCTTACGAAGAAGTTTCCCTACAAATGGCCTTCTTCTCTTAGCGTACACGGTGGCGGTAAGAAATCGTTGCGCACTTCGGAGCACAAACCTATCAGCCCGCTAAGCCGTTGATTAATTGTTAATCCGTTCAAATTTAGCTCTTTCTGCGCAATGTTTTTTACCGCGTGTTGCCAGTATGTGCTTTTTATTTACAGTTCTTATTAAGTCTTTCTTTTGCTGTCTCATCTCCTAATTCACTCGCTTTAGTCCAATCTAAACATGCTCCTTCTTTGTCACCCATATTGAATTTTGTGTTTCCACGGTTTAAGAAAGCCATTCCATTTTCAGGTCTTAAATCTATGGCTTTTGTATAATCCTCGATTGCACCTTTGTAATCACCAGATTCATCGCGTGATGCTCCTCTGTTTACCAATGCATCTACAAAGTTCGGAGCAATCTCAATTGCTTTGTCATAATCACGTAATGCCGCTTTCCATGTATATAGTTCATCCTTAGCAATGGCTCTTGAATAATAAGAGTTTGGGTCATTGGGGTCAATTTTAAGAACTGTCGACCAGTGAATAATTGCTAATCCAGGATTTTGGTTATTATAAGCTTCCATTGCCTTGTCAAAATAGTAATCCGCTTTAGAAGAGTCCAAATCAGGAAAAACAGCAGTATCAACAACAGCTCCGTATCCAGCAAGTTTGCAGTCAAACTGAAATCCTTTAACGTAAAGGTTCAATGCCCAATACAACAAATTCTCCGAATCAACGGGAAACTCTGTCGCATCTCCCCAAAGATTCCATTTTCCGTCAACTGGTTTAACCTCTTTCATTTTATAACCATAATTGTGAACAAGAAATTGTCTTAAAGAGTCAAGCTTTTCTTTAGAGTCAGAATGAAAATCAAAATCGAATGTGCAATATTGATAATCAATCAGTCCGCTTTTTTTCATATTCTCATAAACCGATTGAGAGGATGCCATTTCCTTTCCGAAATTATTATTAAAATCCTCTCGGCTAAAATATCTATTATCCATATTGTTTTTCTTATGGCTTGAAATCGAACAAGACATCAACAGAGTCAAGCTTAATATGTGTAGCAGTGTCTTCATAGCATTACCCACAATCGGGATAGAATAGTGGATTACTCCACCTATCCCCCCGCAGATCCGGACGTACAGAATTCCCGTATCCGGCTCCTCAGTTAATATGTTTAATTATCTGGTGCATGAATTTAAACATTATAATGAATTATTCTAGGTTTCGGGAGCTTAAAAAATTTCAATAACTCCCAGTACCCTTTCCACGTGTAGCTTTTGCGTTGACTCCTTCGGTTAAGCCATTTAAACCAAGCATATAGTGTTATTTGATATATTCGGTTTAGACTAACGAAGTTACCTCTGATGCCAAAATATTGATACAATCCCCGAAGTTTAGATTTTAGTATTTTACTCTGATCTTTTAGCTTCTCGTGTTTATGTATCCTGCAAGTATCCTTTATGTTTTGAAGGATGGCCTGCATTTTCTTTTGACGTGTTTTTCGCTTCACTACCCAATTGCCTCTTTGGCTTTTGCTCCAATAATGTGTAAATCCTAGAAAATCAAAGGTGGGTGGTTTAGTTTTTCCTTCTGGTGAAAATCTAATGAGCTTACTCTTTTCTGCATGAATGGTTAATCCATATTTATTCATTCGCTTGGGTAGTGTGTTATTTACCCGCTGAGCATCTTCTGCATACTCAAATCCAATGATAAAATCATCGGCATAGCGTATCAAAAATATTTCGCCTTTAAGCAAGGGACGTACTATTTCATGTAACCATTTATCCAATGCATAATGCATATATACATTACAAAGCAATGGTGAAATAATATTTCCTTGCGGCGTGCCACGTTTGCTTATTTGCAAGCTTTTACCATCTACAACACCTGCTTTTAGCCATCTTTCAATCAATTGCAAAATACACTTATCTTTAATCCGTTGACTTATAAGTGATAATAATGTACTATGTTCAAAGTTGTCGAAACAGCCCTGAATATCACAGTCCAGTATCCAATTAATATTGCGCTTCATACATTGATTGCGAAGGTTATTTAGTGCCTGATGGGCACTACGTTTGGCTCGGAATCCATAGGAAAAATCGTAAAAGTCTTGTTCAAATATCAAATTAAGTATATCTGTTACTGCTCTTTGTACAATCTTATCCTCGGTAGTACTTATCCCTAATGGGCGTTGCTTCCCATTGCCCTTGTCTATCCATACTCTGCGGATGTTTGGGGCAAAGTAAGATTTACTCTTTAACCTTGCTTGGAGATTTTCTATACGCAGTTGTAAGTTCAACTCATATTCTTCTGCATTAACTTCATCTATTCCACTCGCTGCTGTTTTCCGCAGTTTACGGAAACTACTTAGCAAATATTCTTCCGTTAGATGATGCGCTAGTGAGGTAAAAACTTCGGTTGGACTTTCCTGCGCCTTGCGTTTTATACAACCAAATTTTGTTTGCCTGTTGGCGATTTCTCCGAGTAAATCCATGCTTTCTGTTTAGTTGAACCATATTAACTGACAATCCCCCTTCCCTCCTTCGGGTCGCTCAGATGGTACTTCCCCGATTTCATTGGTACTATGCGGCTGTTCTGACTTCTGTATGCCTTCTCTTTGACTCCGGTTGTCCCTTGTCGCTGATACCTGGTACACCATGTCATTTCCCTTGACTCTGTTAACATTGACATGGTTACGTTAACTGACTGGTGTTTCTTTTTGATGGTACACCCAAACCCCTTCTTGTCAGGAGCTATACAGATCTCCTAAGTTCCGAAGACTTCCCTTTGTATTCATGCCCTGCGCTTTGACCACGGTAGTTCTACAGCAGTAACCGTAAATATGCCACTGTAATTGCTGCCTTCCGGTAACCGTACGCCGTCGGCTTAACTACAAATAAATACACTTTTTCGAGGCTGAATAACACGGCCTAAATACTCGCTTGCCGACTACTCTTCTGCTATCCTCACGGAATCACCCAGTCGGTTCGCTTTCATCCTGCTTACGGGCTTTGGATGAGATGGACTTGCACCATCTGGAAATCATTAGCAAATTTCAGTAGATTGACTACTTCCCAATGCTTTCGGCTTACGAAGAAGTTTCCCTACAAATGGCCTTCTTCTCTTAGCGTACACGGTCACTTGTAAGTGGCGTAGCCGATTGCGGGCTACTTTCCTGTCAAACCGAGATGATGTTAATGCGGGTATAAACTTTCAAATACGCACTGGCTCGGCTATGATATTTACAAAATGTTACCTACCGTATTTTCTTGATATTCTTTTAATCATCATCAATTTCAATCAAACGACTAGGATTATTAAGTTCATCGTATAGCTCTTTTATTCTCTCCATATATTTTCTATTGCTAGGAGTATTCATAATCAGTTGGATTAATTCATTAATGCTTTTTTTGGCTAACACATTGTATTTTTCAAACAAAAGTGCTCGATTATTAAATTCAGTATTACTATATTGACAAATCAACAAAAACTTCAAACTGACTTCATTATTGTAAATAATGGTGCTAACTGATATATTTTCTAAAAAATCTTTAATATTTTTATTGCTTATTTGCAGACCTTCTTCTTGAGAAATATCGTCATTTATATTAATGTCATTCTTGAATATTTCATATATACTAAACAAGAAGTTCATATAATCCTTAATTTCAAAGTTCTCTATTTTTTCTTTTGTTTCTTGTAACTTATAATATTTGTATTTCTTATTATATGACTCATCTCCAGTATGTTTAAATAAAGTTTCATACAATTCTATCGAATTACTATATATATTACCAAACAGTTTTTCCCAAGGCTCTTCAATCTCGCATACTTTATTTAATACATCAAAATATTTGTCATCTGTTTCTCCTTTGTTTTTCTTATCATCACAAAAACTACATGCAAGAAGAATTACGGCAGAGTAATTAGAGTATATATTATTTTGGATAAAGTGAAAGGCTTTTGTTTCTGTCTCTTTAGATACATTTGTACTTTCCAAACTATAAAGTTGCCTTAATGCATTAGTAAAATAAATACTATCTGTTCGGTCTACCCAGAATCTCTCATATTCTAATTTTTGTAGCTTCTTTTCTTGAAGAGTGAGGTTTTGAAATTTGAAATTTGTCCATATGCAATTTGCTTCTTCTAAATTAGCCTCTTTTATTGCACTTGCTTTTTCTATCAACTTTGTAAAAAAGGAAACAACATTATAATGTGTACCTTCGATATTAAGAAACAGTTCATTTCGCTCAAAAACAATTAAACTATTACAAATGTGTAAATATGAGTCTGGATTTTCTAAAATCTTTTTCACAAGGTGTTGAAAGTATTCTTCGGAAGATATTATTAATGCTCTTATAATTTCTTTCATATTTGAGCTACTGTGATACCAACATACATTTATGCAATAAAATAAATATTCAAATTCAATATTTGAGATTTTAGAATTACCGATAGATTGTAAAGATTGTTGAAAAAGAAACGAACTTCTATGCTCATCCTTAATTAGATAGCTATTTTCAGATAATGAGAAACTCAACAACGTTGATAATCGAGTTTTACTATCTAAATCGATTGTTTTCAATAATTCTTTCGATTTTACCTCAATCTCTATTTTATTAGAGGTAATATCTTTTTCATTTATTGTAAAAGAAAATAATTGAATTCTAATAATGGAGAGAATAGAGTACTTTATTATAAAATCATTGTTCTTCCACATTAGTGAATGCAGAAATAGATAATGGATTATTTTATCAATGCTTTTTTCTGTATTATCAATTTCAACAGCAGTAAATATTGTATTGCTTTGATTCAAAAACTCTTCAAATTTATTTGTATCACCTATTTCGTGTTTATTTAATATTAGCAATACAACCGCAGCAACTATACATACTGACTCTTCTATGGTAGTTTGTTGGTATATATCATTTCTATTATTATCCCTGTTTTTATTATAAGAAGATAGAAACAATTCAATATGTATTGACAATTGATTGATATCAGTTGAATAATTACCAATAAGAAAGTCTATATAGTTAGTCCAAATAAATATAGCTAAATTGGATAAAAATAATGAAGAGTCTTTGTCATCATTGTCAATATAAGAGATAATGCTTTGTCTCTGTTTTTTAAGGTCTTCTAGTACGTCTGGCATAATACCATAAGATAAAACTGACTTTGAAAACACCCAGATAAAAAAAGTTCTTTCCCAATACTGTTCTATTAAGAGAGAAACAATGTATCCTGAAAACATTGAATAATTCTGATTTTTCAATAATGAATAAGCCAAAGTCGTCTCTCTGCTTTTTAAAAACTGAACTAGCTTTTCTGAATCTAAATCTTCAATTCGAGGTCTGTTGTTTGGTAAATACTCAAAATTATAAAATGCCTCAAGAATGTGCTTAACGGTATCATTTCTTCTGACATCTTCAATGCCTTGAATATTTAACCTCAATAGGTGATTTAATGAATTTATAATATCTTGTCTTTGAATATAAATGAGACTACATCTTGTTGCAAAGAGATGTGCCTCTAATAAACTTTTACGTGCATTTACATCATTAATTCCATTATCTGCCTTTTGTAAGTGATATGAGATTTTTCTAAGCACATGAACTTTAGGCATACTTTTAGACCTATTTGCATAGTACCATGTTAAAGCCCAATAGCTATGACCATAGCGATAATTTTCAAAGTACTCGAATAAATTTGGAGAATCTTCAATTAAACGACAAATGTCACTATTTATACCGAAACTCTCATTTTCCTTTTTGTAACCATAATGCTTAATAACCCTCTCATCTTCAAAATAATTCTCAATTTCTCCAACAGTTGGAATTGTGTCAAAAAACTGTTTAATATAAACATCCTTTTCTCGATGGACTCTCCGTGCTGGTATTTTTTCGGTTAATAACTTTTTACTATACTCTGAGTCTATCGGGTAATTATTTAATATTAATAAATAGATGAAATGAAACAGTTTGAGGTTGTCCTCCTTAAGGTTTAGTAGCTCTTTCGTTAACGAATCTTGGGTCTCTTTGTCAACTTCACCAATACATATTTCTTTAATTGTTGCATTTGATAGATTATTTTGAGGATAGCCTAGATTCGTGCAAAATTCTTTTTTCTCTGCCGCAGTTAATAGTTCCAATGTAAGTTCCTGAAAATCAGAATCCTCCTTATTCGTTATCCTTTTAGTAATAGTTAAATCCGTACTAAGTACTATCCAATATATCTTTCCATTGCCTAAATTGTTATTAAGGATGGATAATAAAATTTCTTGAGAAAGCCCCTGTTTATCTATCGTGGCGATATCATCTATAATAATAATTTTTTTCTCATTAGGTTTTCTTATACGATTAGATATTTTTGAAATGAATCCATAATATTTAATCTCATTAATCTCTATACTTTCAATTTTTTCTAAAAACGAACATTCCTCTTGTTGTCTATCCTTGATTATTTTTTTCAACAGATTCCATATGCTGTAACAGAAGAATATTATTGCAACTATGAATATGTATACTTTCCATTCATTCAATTCAATACCTTTGAAAACAGAAAGGATGCTAGCAATTTTATCAATTAGTATCAAAGGAATAGCAACAATTGCCATAATGATACTTAATGTAAGATTTGAACTAATGTCTTTAATTAATCCCTCTTTTATAGCAAGCTTTACGAGCATCCTTTTTTTTATATAATTGCTTAGCGGATACTTCGTTTTTTTGATTATATCTACTTTTGTATTATAGCCATATTCACTAAGAATAGTCTCAGTCATTTTAAAGATTTTCTCAGAAACCCAAGAAACTCCATCTCCTTTCCGACAATGAATTATTAATCCATCAGACTTGCTACCAAATCTTTTAAATCCATTGATTTGACTTTCTAAGAATGAATTAAAATTATTCTTCTTTGAATTATCAACATTAATACTCCAATTTTTTAGGGTTTCAACCTCAACATCGTCTCTAAACACAGTACCAATTCCTTCAATTTTTCTTTCATAGAAAGTGTCAAAACGTGCACAATCATCTTTTGGAATAAATGATGTAAAATTGTTTGAGAAAAGAGAATTCATATTTTTAGTTTTAGCTTAAGTTGACGCATAGGTTTTAATATGGTAGGTAACGTTGACGATATGTTGCGGGCGGCATTAGGAACTGCATTCCTGTCTGCCGTTACGAATTTAATAGAAATTGCAAACCTATCAAATTGAGCTATTTGCCGCCTGAAATATACCGTGTGTTATGCCTTGTTATTTATAATCCCCATAATATATGCTCTGAATATTTCAATGGAATATCCATAGAATCAATAAAGTAATGCAAATTCTTTACAATATAATTTTCCGAGTTAAAATAAGACAAAGGATTACCTATTTTAGAGCTTGAATATCTAAAGTCATCTGGTTTATATTTACTACATATTAATGCATTAACGAGTAATACTTGTAGTATTTTTGTCCCATAATTAATTGTCCTTATTGTGTTTAAGATAAGCTCATCGTTTAGTAATGCTATATTGGCAACAATTAAATTTCCATTTAAATCTTTCATCGTTTTATAATCGTTATTTTTTATAAAACTTTCTAAGGCTTGCAAAGGAGTTTGATTCTTATTTTCTTCGATTAAGTATTTTTCTCCAAATGACTCCTTCAACATTAATCCTGCGTTATTTATAAGAAACTCATCCGATTTAGAATCAACTATTTGTTTAGCATTTGTAAATAAATGCTTGTCTGGTGGAGAAATTAATCCTTTGTATTTGGTCGAGAATAAATTTACTAACTTCTTAAATACAATTATTGGATTATGACTAATTTCCTTCAAATCTAATTCTGTAATACATTCCATAGACCAGCCTACGTATTTTATAGTCTTTTCCACACATTGGTGATAATGATATAATGAATTTGTATACTTACAATTCTTCAGCAATAATTTGGCGACTTCAGAATCTTCTTTTGCTAGAAGTAGCATTTCTTCCATATTCTTTTATCTGTTTTTGATGTGGTTTATAATAAGGCATAACGTTGGCATATGAAACGTAAGGATTTTGAAACACAAAACTCTCATAATTGCACATAGCCAAATTTGCGATTAGACACAAATTTAAACTTTTTAATCAACTCGTCAAATTGCAAATTTGGCGGGCTTGATTAAACGCACAAATGTTCCGTAAACCACTGTCGCCCTTATGTTTTATGATGCATTGTTGTACATTGTTCTTGATTTATATTACTTCATTTTTTAATTTAGCCGTCAATCTAAATAGGTTTTCCAAAAGGGTTTCGTCTAACAACCATTGACCTGTTATGTAAATCCCAAATATTGCTTTATCTTTTAAATCTGGAACAATACCAATTTGGATATTATTAACGCCTACTCGAATTCTTCCATCTAGGTTTAATATTTCTAAAGTTAATTCTTGAATAAGCTTATTTTTAAAAATTCTATTAGTCAAAGAAATATCATTTTCTTCTATTATAACTTTTGAACTAAAGTCGTAATATGGACTTTTGAATCTACTCTTTTTAATGAATGGATTTAATTTATCTAAAAAATCCTTTTTCCGAATTCTTACTGTGGAAGTTTGTGATGATTCTATTGAAAAAAACAACCCACTGTACATGGCATTATCACCAAATCCTTTCGAATCGCTATAACTTACAAAATATCTATTTTGATCCAATTCGTCTGAAATAATTGCATGATTAAAGGAAAAAAATCTGGGATGAATACCACTACCAATTGGATAATTATTTTCTGAAAAATCAATTTGCCTGTCGGATTTTTTAGCAAAATCCTTTAGTATTTCAATAGCTGATTTTTCTTGATCCATATTCTATAGGTTTTAATATATTTTTATACCACGAACTAAAATGTGGCGATTGAATAATGTACAATCGGGATAGAATAGTGGATTACTCCACCTATCCCCCCGCAGATCCGGACGTACAGAATTCCCGTATCCGGCTCCTCAGTTAATATGTTTAATTATCTGGTGCATGAATTTAAACATTATAATGAATTATTCTAGGTTTCGGGAGCTTAAAAAATTTCAATAACTCCCAGTACCCTTTCCACGTGTAGCTTTTGCGTTGACTCCTTCGGTTAAGCCATTTAAACCAAGCATATAGTGTTATTTGATATATTCGGTTTAGACTAACGAAGTTACCTCTGATGCCAAAATATTGATACAATCCCCGAAGTTTAGATTTTAGTATTTTACTCTGATCTTTTAGCTTCTCGTGTTTATGTATCCTGCAAGTATCCTTTATGTTTTGAAGGATGGCCTGCATTTTCTTTTGACGTGTTTTTCGCTTCACTACCCAATTGCCTCTTTGGCTTTTGCTCCAATAATGTGTAAATCCTAGAAAATCAAAGGTGGGTGGTTTAGTTTTTCCTTCTGGTGAAAATCTAATGAGCTTACTCTTTTCTGCATGAATGGTTAATCCATATTTATTCATTCGCTTGGGTAGCGTGTTATTTACCCGCTGAGCATCTTCTGCATACTCAAATCCAATGATAAAATCATCGGCATAGCGTATCAAAAATATTTCGCCTTTAAGCAAGGGACGTACTATTTCATGTAACCATTTATCCAATGCATAATGCATATATACATTACAAAGCAATGGTGAAATAATATTTCCTTGCGGCGTGCCACGTTTGCTTATTTGCAAGCTTTTACCATCTACAACACCTGCTTTTAGCCATCTTTCAATCAATTGCAAAATACACTTATCTTTAATCCGTTGACTTATAAGTGATAATAATGTACTATGTTCAAAGTTGTCGAAACAGCCCTGAATATCACAGTCCAGTATCCAATTAATATTGCGCTTCATACATTGATTGCGAAGGTTATTTAGTGCCTGATGGGCACTACGTTTGGCTCGGAATCCATAGGAAAAATCGTAAAAGTCTTGTTCAAATATCAAATTAAGTATATCTGTTACTGCTCTTTGTACAATCTTATCCTCGGTAGTACTTATCCCTAATGGGCGTTGCTTCCCATTGCCCTTGTCTATCCATACTCTGCGGATGTTTGGGGCAAAGTAAGATTTACTCTTTAACCTTGCTTGGAGATTTTCTATACGCAGTTGTAAGTTCAACTCATATTCTTCTGCATTAACTTCATCTATTCCACTCGCTGCAGTTTTCCGCAGTTTACGGAAACTACTTAGCAAATATTCTTGTGTTAGATGATGCGCTAGTGAGGTGAAAACTTCTGTTGGACTTTCCTGCGCTTTGCGTTTTATACAACCAAATTTTGTTTGCCTGTTGGCGATTTCTCCGAGTAAATCCATGCTTTCTGTTTAGTTGAACCATATTAACTGACAATCCCCCTTCCCTCCTTCGGGTCGCTCAGATGGTACTTCCCCGATTTCATTGGTACTATGAGGCTGCTCTGACTTCTGTATGCCTTCTCTTTGACTCCGGTTGTCCCTTGTCGCTGATACCTGGTACACCATGTCATTTCCCTTGACTCTGTTAACATTGACATGGTTACGTTAACTGACTGGTGTTTCTTTTTGATGGTACACCCAAACCCCTTCTTGTCAGGAGCAATACAGATCTCCTAAGTTCCGAAGACTTCCCTTTGTATTCATGCCCTGCGCTTTGACCACGGTAGTTCTACAGCAGTAACCGTAAATATGCCACTGTAATTGCTGCCTTCCGGTAAACGTACACCGTCGGCTTAACTACAAATAAATACACTTTTTCGAGGCTGAATAACACGGCCTAAATACTCGCTTGCCGACTACTCTTCTGCTATCCTCACGGAATCACCCAGTCGGTTCGCTTTCATCCTGCTTACGGGCTTTGGATGAGATGGACTTGCACCATCTGGAAATCATTAGCAAATTTCAGTAGATTGACTACTTCCCAATGCTTTCGGCTTACGAAGAAGTTTCCCTACAAATGGCCTTCTTCTCTTAGCGTACACGTTGAGTGTATGGTGTCGTGCGGGATTACGAAGCGATTTCCTATCAGTTTACACCGACTTTTTTTACGAGCCACAGATGCCCGAAAACAGCTAAAACCCGCATGCACTATACACATTGTTGTAACCAGTTCTTATTCTTCCAAATCCTCACTTCCCTTAATTTCCAACGTTGTTGCAAGTTCTTTTTCTATTTCTTCAATTGTCGGTAATTCTCCTTTCAAATCTGCCGGAACGGATTTTATTATTTCATATTCTGCAACTCCTATTGGTTGTGTTGTACCTCTTAAGGCATATTCCGCAATCACTTCGGATTTACCTTTACACAATAAAAGTCCAATTGTTGGATTTTCATTTTCGGTTTTCATCAAATCATCTACAGCAGATAAATATAGATTCATTTTCCCTGCATATTCAGCTCGAAATTTTACTGATTTCAACTCAACAACAACATAACATTTCAACTTAATATGGTAAAATAATAAGTCAATATAGAAATCCTCTCCATCTATTTTTAAAGGTACTTGCCTGCCAACAAAAGAAAATCCACCTCCAAGTTCTAATAAAAATGCAGTAATATGCTTAACTAATTGTTCTTCGATATCTTTTTCTAATGCTTTTTCTGTTAATGTTAAAAAGTCAAATTTGTATGGGTCTTTGAGAGTTTCACGAGCTAATTCAGAATGTGGCTCAGGTAAAGTTTCCTTAAAATTGGTAATTGCTTTTCCTGCCCTTGAATAAAAATCTAAATCTATTTGATGAGCTAAAACTGTTCTTGACCAATTATTTTCAACTGTTTTATTGATATAAAAAATTGCTTCTTCTATAGAGTTAGATTTTGAAACAATTAATACATTTTGTCCCCAAGGAATTTGTCCAACAAGTTGTTGGACTTTTTCTATATCAAGACCTGACTCAACATAAAACTCATACCATTTGCGCATTGAAAACAAATTAGACCTTGAGAATCCTTGCTGATTTGGAAAGTGCTTTTTCAAATCTAAAGACACTTTTTCAACAACAGATGTACCCCATTTTTCTCGGCTTATTGTCTCTGAAATTGATTTCCCTATTTTCCAGTACAAATCTAATAATACGTGGTTTACAGAAATTGAAGCTTTAATCTGAGCATTTTGAATCTCAGATTTTAATTCCTCAATCCATTGTTTATATTCTGAAGTATGTTGAATCAAATCCATGTTCTAACCTTTTGCACAAAGATATACTTTTTAGTCGATTAGGTGATTTCGTTTTTTCGCGCTCGAATTGGTTACAACGATACGCATATGAGGCGTGTGGGGATTGAAATAGACAAACTTCTCAAAATCGCACTTAGCTCATTGCTTTTCAATAGGCTAAATTAATAAGAAAGAGTCGATTTAAAAGCAATGGGCGGACACATTGAAATCACCACCATTCGCGAATCACCTGCACCCCACATGACTTATATGCATTGTTGGCGTTAGTTTTTTCTTATTTCAAGTGTCATCTTTGATAATTGCTCTGACTCTAATATCTCTGCATACTCTTTCAAGCTTCCTATCTGTAGTTTTATAGGTTCCAACTTATCATTATCAACAAAAAATCTAAATTCCTTTTGATATTCAAATTCAGTTGGCTTATCAAAAATAGTCAATTCTTTACATACAGTCTCCTTCTCATAATAATCCACAAAACTGTGATTGAATTTTTGACCACTTTTTTTAAGTTCATCAACAATCCTTTCAAAAAAATACTTATTGTTTTTTATCATTAAGCAATGTGTTCCAAATCTAAAAATCCTTTCATCGATTTTAAAGTCTAATGGATTAGGAAATCCCTTTGATGAGATACAATAAAGAGAAAAAATATTTCCTCGTACTTCCTCATATGATTTTTTTAAATGAATTTTTTCATATTCAAAATCTCTATCAACTCCAGGGATTCTAAAAGTCCCAGGTAAAGAATTTATAACCTCAGATGCACCTTCATAACTATCTCCTCTTAATTCATTATCCTCAATTTGCCTAAAATACTGAAGTGTATTCATGTATATAGTTCCATTTTCATAGAGGTCTTTAATATTTTCTTGACTTCCAATTTTTAGAAACATTTTTATTGTATGAGTCATTTTTTTTAAAATTATATCTATTTATCTCCAATAGTTCTGACCCAGAATTAGTTGTATTGATATTAATATCTCACTAATTATGTGGAGTAAATTAACGCCAACTACTTTCTAACCGAAGTACTATGTCAATTATTTCAATAATCGACATAGTATTTCGGTTATTTTTATTATGTCTTATGTATTTTTGCTAGCTAATATAATTTATTTTTTAAACATTTAAGTCGTCTAGTGGACTTTTAATCTGTTTTAAATATTTATTGCTCACGTGAGTATATATTTCAGTGGTTTTTGAGGAATTATGTCCTAATAGTTCTTGTATATAGCGCAAATCCGTGCCTGATTCCAATAAATGTGTGGCAAAGCTATGACGTAATGAATGTAAACCTCCTCGTTGCTGTACGCCGCTCTTAGCTATAGCCCTTTTTAATACTTTTCCGGCACTTCCTGCTGAATAAGGACCTCCAATCTGTCCCTCAAACAGATAGTTCTTTGGTTTATACTCCTTATAATATTGACGTAATATAGATAATTGTGATTCTCCCAAAATGGAGTACCGATCTTTTTTACCTTTGCCCTCAAAAATACTAATCCTCATTCGTTTGGAATCAATATCGCTCACTTTTAAACTGAGGGCCTCCCCAATTCTTAAACCACTCCCGTACAATAGACTCAATAATGCCTTATGTTTCAAGTTATCAATGCTTCGCAATATTGTTGATACTTCTTGCTTGCTCCATACCTTGGGCAATTGCCTTCCTACCTTGGGTCTGATTACGCCTTGCAATTCAATCTCTTTTTTTAAGAATCCTTTATAATATAATTTGATGGCACTTACTGATTGATTGATAGTTTTATACGAATATGCTTTTTCGCCCAACATGTACTGATGATACTCGTTAATTTGTTGAGGTAAGAAGTTGTCTATTTGACTTAACGAGTTTCTTTTATAGCTGTTGATAAAACGCAATACAAAATAGTAGTAGGTATTAACTGTATTTTCACTATAGCCCTTTAATTGCATAAACTTTATAAACTCCACCGGACAACTTTTAAAAAGATAATCCTTGTTGTACGCCTGCTCATACAACAATTGAAGTATATGATAATCTTTAATTTTTAATTCGTTATTAATCCGTATTTGCAACTTTGGCAAAACTTCATTAATAAATGCTTTTAAATACTGCAACTTAGGTTGAATAACAAACATTTTTAGCTCCTGATTCCAATGCGAATTCTTACAGTTAACCAGGATCTTGTTTACATTTTTCGAATACCTATATTTTACTACAATAAACCTATTATTAGCATCTTTATACGGAACCAAAGTAATAGCTCCCAATTTCTCAATAGGTTGTAAAACTCCATTAAAATAAGAACAATCTCCAATTATGGTTTCTTCTGCCTTTCCTTTTAATTGAGCTTCATAATAATGCGTATTAATTTCAGCTATATCTTCAAATATATCAACCAACAGACCAATTGTATTCGGAGCTGTACTCACTATGAATTTACTTTCCGACACATCCCATTTAATCCAGTCATTCTGTAATATCCGCTTGAGTATGGAATCATTCTTTTTAAAATGCAGGGCGCACAATTCTGTATTTTCCTTTTGAATTCTGTTTAAATAAATAACAGGTCTGTCATTCATGATTTTTATTTGCAAACTACCTACAATTTTTTATCATAACCGTTTTATAAACGGCTAAATACGTCTATTAACGTTTAATAATACTACTATGAGTACTCAAATATGTTTGTATTGTAAAGAAACCTTGAAAGGCAGAAGTGATAAAAAGTTTTGTAACGCACAATGTAAAAGTGCCTACCATAACCAGGCAGAAAGTACTTCTGAAGCATTTATCAGAAGTGTTAACAAACAACTTAGAAGCAACCGCAAAGCACTTCGAATTGCTTGCCCACAAGGTAAAGCTACGGTTCGTAATCTTTATTATTTTTGTTACGATTATGGTTATACTCCTTCTGTTGATTCTGAAAAAGTAGTTGTAATTCAGCAACAAAACTATATGAACAACAACCCAATTCATTAATTTTTTTCATAAAAAGCTTATGTGCTTTTGTTTAGTAGCACTTTGTCAATGCCACTTTTAAGCCTGTTCCCATAAAGGAAAAAAAGAACTCAGGCAATGATTAATACTCATTTTAGCGTGGCACAGAAAAAAATTGATTCTATGCGCTTCATTATCAGGAATACAAAAAGACACTTATCGCAGCAAAAAAACAAAAATGATGCAGTTATCCATTTAATCCATAATGCATATCAAATATTCAAAGCTCATCAACAATCTGTATTTTCTTGTAATTTGCTTTACGCTCCTATGGTATGTCTAGGATATGACGTCGTACTGACTATGTTTTGTTCAAGCATATTTTATGATCTTTCTTTGCTTCCTTAGAAGCAATGCCTATGCATAGAAAAATCAAAGAATATGCATACACAACACAACCACAATACAAGCACTATACAACGAAATAGCATTGACTATGCATACAACTAGCAATGCCTATGCATAGGATTAGCAAAGCCGTAGCATAGAAATGCAAAGACCTAGCAAAGAAAAGTCATAAAAACACCGAAAAACACCAAAACTTGGAATATTTTTGGCCAAAAACGTGATTTTGCGGAATATTTTTATCGTTTTTTGCCATTTTCCGGAATATTGGCCCTTTTTTAGCTCTTTTCGACTCAAAACTGATTTTACTCAAATTTCTTTATCACTATTAATCAATCAATTACAAGCGAAAAAAGTTACAGTAAAATTACTGTAACTTTTTTCGATACACTTTTCAATATACTTTAGTACTAAGAAAAATGGTAGGAAGGAAAAGGGAGAAGGGAACAAGGAACAGGGAGAAAGGTGATTTACAGCTCTGAAAAATAACAAATCATCAAATTAACGAATAAGCGAATAAACGAATTAACAATAAAAACGTCGGCCGATATTTGTTTAACCCGGGCTCTGTTACAACCTGATCAGTTATAGCAGAGCTTACTAAAACAAAAAGTCATGGGAACATATAATAAAGGAATCAACGGAAGATTCACAGGAAAAGTAGGTAGTACAGTAGGTAGTCAATGGAAAGGTATTTCTGTTATGAAATCGCTACCCGATTTTAGTAATCACAAAGCCAGCGAAAAACAATTGGCACACAGAGAAAAATTCAGACTTGCCACAAAGTTCTTGCAGCCATTGTATCCGGTGATACAATTAGGATTCAAAAACCAGGATAATTTAAAGTCGCCGTATAATGCAGCCATGTCTGAGTTAATGAAATATACCATTGAAGGTGAATATCCTGGTTATAAGGTTAACCTTGAAAATTTGGTATTATCCGTAGGATCATTAAAAGCTGCTACCAGACCAACTGTTGAAGTAAATGGTGAGGAAGTTATTTTTAATTGGAAGTACAGAGATGCAAATGACGATAAGTTTGCAGACAATGGGGTAATTCTTGTAGTTATTGCTGAGGGCTATTACCCAGAATATTCTATTTGCGAAAGTATACGTTCTGAAGGTACAGCCAGTTTGTATCTGCCAGATGCTCCCCTGGGAACTGTGGTACATTGTTACATAGCTTTTGCCGCTATGGATGATACAAACCGCGTTAGCAATAGCGTTCACGCAGGAACTGTTATTATTACGGAGTAATGGACTATTTGATTTTTTAATTACAATTTGAATAAAGGTCGTTTCTATAACAGGAACGACCTTTTTTTAGTGTCATACAAAAAGATTAGCTGTATAATATAAACTGTTTAATTATACCACGAAGACGCTAAGCCGAACATAGGAAACAAACTTTTATTTCTAAATACAAACAAAGCCATGCTTTTAGAATATATAACAAAACGCAATGCTGAACAAAATATATTAAAACTGCTTTGAACAAACAGAACTGTATTAAAAGAGACAGTTCCGTTTTATTAATAAAATAAGAATATTGAAGTACAATATCAAAGAATACTTTACTGTAAATAGGATTTTAAATACTTACCTGTGTACGATTTCTCTACATTTAATAAATCTTCCGGCTTTCCTTCAAAAATTACATAACCTCCTTTATCTCCACCTTCCGGACCTAAATCAATAATCCAGTCGGCTGATTTAATGACGTCCATGTTATGCTCAATGATGACCAGAGAATGTCCTTTTTCAATTAGTGCATCAAATGCTTTTAATAGCTTTTTAATATCATTAAAATGCAATCCGGTTGTTGGTTCATCAAAGATAAACAGAGTAGGTTCCGCTTTTTCTTTGGCCAAAAACGAAGCCAACTTAACTCTCTGACTCTCACCTCCTGACAAAGTACTCGACGACTGCCCCATTTTTACATAACCCAAACCAACATCTGCTAATGGTTTTAATTTATTGACTATACGTTTTGCTGTGTTTTTATCATCTTCACCAAAAAATTCAATGGCTTGTTCTATGGTCATTTCAAGTATATCATGGATATTTTTTTCTCTGTATTTTACATCAAGAATATCCTCTTTAAACCTTTTCCCATTGCAACTTTCGCAAGTAAGTACAATATCAGCCATAAACTGCATTTCTATTTTTATTGTACCTTCTCCCTGACACTCTTCACATCTACCACCATCAATATTAAATGAAAAGTGAGATGCTTTATACCCATTAATTTTAGAAGCTTGTTGCTCAGCCATCAATTTTCGGATCTCATCATAAGCTTTAAGGTATGTAGCTGGATTTGAACGTGACGACTTTCCTATCGGATTTTGATCTACAAACTCCACCTCTGTAACTTGCTCCACATCACCTTTTAACAAATCAAAAGCCCCGGTTTTATCTGCATATCCACCCAAACGTTTTTTTATTGCAGGATAAAAAATTGACTTTATAAGTGTAGATTTTCCTGATCCACTAACTCCGGTAATTACATTCATCACATTTAAAGGCACCTTTACACTGATGGCCTTTAGGTTATTTTCTCTGGCACCTATAACTTCAATATAATTGTTCCAGTTTCTTCGTGAACCGGGAACATCTATTTTTTCGTTACCAAACAAGTACTGATAGGTTAAACTATCCTTTGCTTTGGCTTTTTTCTCTAACTTACCTTTAAAAACAATTTCTCCTCCTAACCTTCCTGCTCCCGGACCTATATCTACAATTTCATCTGCAGCCCGCATAATATCTTCGTCATGCTCTACCACAACCACTGTATTACCCAATGACTGCAATTGTTTTAATACTTTAATCAGCAAATCAGTATCACGGGAATGCAGTCCAATACTTGGTTCATCCAAAATATAAAGAGAACCCACCAATGTACTGCCCAATGATGTTGCCAGGTTTATACGCTGACTTTCGCCTCCTGATAAAGTTGATGACAAACGATTTAAGGTTAGATATCCCAACCCTACTTCAAATAGAAAACGTAATCTGGTTGTGATCTCTCGTAATATACGTTTGGCAACCTGCTCATCGTGCACATCTAGTTTTAAATCATCGAAGAATGGCATCAATTCGGTAATAGGCATTAAAACCAAATCCGAAATACTTTTACCTCCTACTTTAACCCAGCTAGCCTCTTTTTTTAACCTAGTTCCTCTACAGTCTGGACAAACTGTTTTACCCCTGTAACGGGATAACATCACCCTGTATTGAATTTTATATTGCTGTTCTTCAACATGTTTAAAAAAGGTATCTACACCATAAAAATACTCGTTACCCTTCCACAACAAGTCTCTTTCTTCATCTGTCAATTCATAATATGGCCTGTGAACTGGAAAATTAAACTGGTGTGCCGACGAAATCAATTGTTTCTTATACTCTCCCATTTTTTCACCTTTCCAGCAAGCCACAGCATCTTCAAATACCGAGAGTGTTTTATTAGGGATTACCAGATCTTCATCAATACCAATTACACTACCAAATCCTTCACATTTTGAACATGCACCTACCGGATTATTAAAAGTGAACATGTGCTCCGTAGGCTCTTCAAACTGTATTCCATCTAACTCAAACTTGTTTGAAAAACGATGCGATTCAACAGCTTCTTTAGTATATATTTTAACCAAACACTCCCCTTTTCCTTCAAAAAAAGCAGTTTCAATGGAGTCTGCAAGTCTCGACAGATTGTCTTCTTCTTTTGATGCCGTTGCTCTGTCAATAACCAGAGTATATTGCGAACAATCTATTTCAGATTGATCATCTTTAATCAGATCTTCAATCTTTAAAAATTGATCTTCGTGCTCAACTCTAACAAAACCCTGTTTTAATAATACTTCTAAATGAGCTTTACAGGTTCTGTCTTCTGGCACTATAATATCTGACAGAATTACTAATTTAGTTTTATCATCATATTGGGTGATATGATTCACAACATCAGAAACATAATGACGTTTAACTTCATTCCCCGATACCGGAGAAAGCGTTTTTCCTACTCTTGCAAATAATAATTTAAGATAATCGTATATCTCTGTTGAAGTCCCCACTGTTGATCTTGGGTTTCGCGTATTTACCTTTTGCTCAATAGCAATTGCTGGTGGAATACCTTTAATAAAATCAACATCAGGTTTATCTATTCTGCCAAGAAACTGACGTGCATATGAACTCAAGCTTTCCACATATCTACGCTGTCCTTCGGCATAAAGTGTATCAAATGCTAATGACGATTTTCCAGAACCTGAAACTCCTGTTATTACGATAAATTTATTTCTGGGCAACTCAAGATCAATACCTTTTAAGTTATGAACTCTTGCCCCTTTTATTTGTATTGTTTTTAATGCAGAATTTTCAGCCATATAGCAAATCTATTAAGGTCACAAATATATTAAATAGCTAAAAAAAAGCCTTGTTTATATATCATGAATTATATAAACAAGGCTTACTTATTATTGTTTCTTTACACAACTGTCTTAAATAGAAAAAGATTCCAACTCTTTAGCTGAATCATAAAATAGTTTTATTTTTTCCTTTTTTGGATCAAGCTAAAAAAGCAAGGCTGGTCTGAGTGAAACGCCAATTATAAGAAATTTTTTAAAAAACTATGTTTTTTTGAGATGTATTCTACTTCAGACTAATATTTCCATTTGTTAGCTAATTTTACCAATGATAACATTACGGGTACTTCAACCAAAACGCCTACAACTGTTACAAGTGCAGCCGGACTTTGTAAACCAAACAAGGCAATGGCTACAGCAACAGCTAACTCAAAAAAGTTACTTGCACCAATCATAGCTGCAGGTGAACAAATGGCATGCGGTAATTTTAATTTTCTACCTCCAAACCAGGCTATAAAAAAGATAAAATAGGTCTGTATTATTAAAGGTATTGCTACCAACAATATAATAAACGGATTATTAGTTATGGTAAATCCCTGAAAAGCAAAAAGGAGTATCAGTGTTAGTAACAATGCAACTATTGAAACCGGCTTAAACTTTGGTAAAAACACTAATTTAAACCATTCCTCACCTTTCTTTTTTATCAAATATTTGTTTGTTATATACCCGGCTAATAAAGGAATCACAACAAATACAACCACACTAGTTACTAAAGTTTCATATGGTACATGAACATTTGTTATACCTAATAACAAGCCCACAATTGGAACAAATGCCACTAATATAATCAGGTCATTTACACTCACTTGTACTAATGTGTAATTGGGATCTCCATCGGTAAGGTAACTCCAAACAAATACCATTGCAGTACAAGGAGCTGCGCCTAACAAAATAGCGCCGGCAATATACTCTCCTGCAAACTCAGGGCTTATATATGCAGCATATAATTTTGTAAAAAATATCCATGCAAAAAATGCCATTGTAAAAGGCTTTATCAACCAGTTTATGATTAATGTAAGAACCAATCCCTTGGGTTTTTTGCCTACATTTTTAATGCTCGAAAAATCAATTTGTAGCATCATTGGGTAAATCATAAACCAAACAAGAATTGCTACCGGAATATTTACATTAAACAATTCCAGATTACTAATAACCTGAACAGTGCCACCTAAAAAATTACCTATTACAATTCCTCCGGCAATGCAAATAATCACCCATAAAGAAAGGTACTTTTCAAAAAAGCCTATTCTCTTTATTTCCTGCTCCATGCTATATTATAACTGAGGTTTAACTTCTTCTGTATAAAATTTATAGAAGCCTTCTTTAATTTCATCTCGAACACGGATAAATTCACTCCAAATAAATTCGTCGGTACCTGTTGCATGAGAAGGATCATCGAATCCGATATGTAATCTTTTCTTTACTTTACCTGTAAATGCAGGACAAGATTCATTGGCACCACCACACACAGTAATTACGAAATCCCATTCGTCATTTAAATATTTTTGAACAGAATCAGATGTATGACCACTAATATCAAGACCTATTTCGGCCATTGCTTTCACTGCATTCTGGTTTAACTTACCTGATGCTTCTGTACCTGCAGAACATACCATAATATTTTCGTCAAACGATTGTAAAAAACCATGAGCCATTTGACTTCTACAACTATTACCTGTACACAATACTAAAATTTTCATATATTTATTTTTACTTTCAATTGCCATATGGAACTCTCAAGAAAATTTAATCATCCTCCTGTATGAAAAATTGGATAATTAAATTTTACATGGTCGTTTCATATGTTTAAATTTATTTTTAATTGCCTTATAAAACTCACCATGTTAATCGTCCTCTAGTATGAGAAGTCTTTCTCATGGCTCGTTTCATCTACTTATAATTTAGTTATTTATTCACATTTTACAGCATTACAACTTGTCTCCAATGTTTTATAAAACACCTGGAATATTGTATTTAGCTCTTCAATTTTACATGGATTCAAACAATATTTGGTTTTAACACCATCAATAGTTCCTTTAATTAATCCAACCTCCTTTAGTTCCTTAATATGCTGATTCACCGTTGTTCGGCTTAGAGGTAACTCTTCAGAAATGTCTCCGGTGATACATGTTTCCTGACCGGCCAGATACTGCAGTATCTTCAAGCGTGCAGGATGAGATAAGGCCTTAAACAGTTCAGCACTTACAATCAATTCTTCACTAAATAAATCAGACTTTGCTTTTACCATACGTTTCTTTTTTAAACAAAAGCTCCATATTTACTTCTGCTTATTATGACGCAAATATACGTCACTACAAGTCAAAAGCGACGTATAAATACGTTAAGTTAATATTAAATTTTACAGAAATCTAATTAAGGAGAGATGGAATATTTTATAACTAATTAAGATAAAAAAACACTAAAGACTAAGCTAATCTTCAACCTTAATATTGTACTTAAACAATAAACCCACTACATTTTGTTTAGAAAACACCGTTTTATTGATTTTATTGGATTCCGGGTCAATAGTAAAATTATATGCTGTAGACATTTGGGCTTTCTCCAGATTACTTCTTTCAAACACAGCTCCTGAAAGATCGCATTCCTTAAAAACAGATCCGGATAAATCAGTTTCCACAAAATCGGTTTGAATTAAACGGCATTTTGTAAATACTGTATTTTTGATTTTTAATTGATAAAAAGAACTGTAATCTAATATGCAATCGTTAAATGAAAAACTTAAAGAGAAATTATTGCAATCACTAAACTGCACACCTAACAACTTACAATTGTTGAATTTAACATCTCTAAATGCTGTATCAGTTAAAACAACATTCGACATATTGCAATTAACAAATTCACAATCGGTAAAGATGAATAAACTCAAATTGTATTCAGAAAAATCACAATTCTTAAACATACAATCTTCATATTCACCTTTAACCAGTTCTGATTGATCTACAAAATTCTCAGAAACAATATATTCAGACATACCAATAGTAATCTTAATCAATAACTTTAAATGTTGCTAAAATACATTTTCGTTTTACGATATCCTACTTTATAAAGCGTTCTCGTTTCTGCAGATTTATTAAACCCCATAAAATTGCTACAATTGAGGCGGATACAATAATCAATTTATTTTGAAAAATAATATTGCTATAAATCATTTCACTAACACCACTGGGTAAATCAAACGGATTTAAAAATACATTCCATTTTGAAGTACCTAATGATAAATGCAGAAACCAAAATACCAATCCAACGATAACCATTAGTACGGCTGAACCATTACCATTTTTTACCAAAGTACTGAATAAGAAACCTAGCGTTCCAAAGAAAACAATCACAAAAATCAGATGAAAACTTAATTTAAAAACAGGTAATTCTACCAGAATATAACTGTTTAAAAAGGAAAAGATTACCATCATTACGTATACCATTATAAAAATAATGAGTAAACGCATTAACCAAACCTTATATCGATAGTTTGGGATACCAAATAGTATTTCCAGGATACGGGCATCTTCGTCATTTTGAATACCAAAAGTAGTTGGAAAAAAAACCAGTAATATACCCGGAAATATCAATTGATAATAAGCACTGCTTAATTCAATGGTACTATCCGAAAATATGGCTATTGTGGTAATTAATAAATAAAAAAGCACGGAAGCACCTAAAAAATAGATAAACTTATTACCAAAAATAATTTTTAGATTATATTTTACCAGACGAATTGTATTATTCATTTTTGTTTATTTAATCATTTAATAAGCGCCTACTTTAATTAGTTCGCAATAACCATAAATATGAGTCTTCAAGGCTTGACGAAACAGATTGTGCCTCTGGTACTGGTTGTTCCTGCGACAACACCCTTACCGTAATCATATCTCCACGACCAATATGATGTACTACCTGATATTCCTTATTAATCCTGCTAAAATCACTAGCAGGTACATCAAAAACCCAAACCTTACCTTGCGTTACTTCCGATAACTCCTTTGGTTCTCCCCAATACTTTAATTCACCTTTTCTCATTACCGCAACCTGATTACACGAACTTGAAATATCTTCGATAATATGCGTTGAAAATATAACAATTCTATCGCGACTCAATTCCACCAATAGGTTTCTGAATCGGATTCTTTCTCTTGGGTCAAGTCCTGCAGTAGGTTCATCCACCACTAATATTCGGGGTAAATGCAACATGATTTGTGCTATACCAATACGCTGCTTCATACCTCCTGAAAATGAACCAATTTCTTTATCCTTTTTTTCCCACATATGTACCGCCTTTAATACATACTCCACACGTTGATATCGTTCTTCTGTATTTTTTAAACCTTTCAGCAATGCCATATAATCCAGAAACTCAAATGAGGTCATATTATCATACGACCCGAACTCTTGAGGTAGATAACCAATTAATCCCTGAAGCTCTTCCCTGTATTTATTGGTATCATAACCATTTACAAAAATCTTCCCATAACTTTGATCCAGTATACCACAAATAATACGCATTATTGTAGTTTTACCAGCTCCATTAGGCCCCAATAGTCCAATCATTCCACTGTGCATGGTAAAAGAAAGTCCTTTTACTGCCTTAAAGGGTTGTTTTCGACTACCGATAACCGGAATAGAACGAACCATTAAATACCAGCTCCTGCGTATTCCGGCAAAACGACCTTTCAATCTTTCCACATTAATATTTTCAGAAATTAACCTGTTTCCTGTGTTATAAATGAATAAACCTAAATACCAAATTCCTCCTAAAACTATAGAGGTAGCTAAACTATCAAACTTATAGGCAAATAACCCCATAACTATAACAGGATATACCCATAGCACTATTTTTTCAAGGATACCTCTCTTTGCAATAAGTTTTGCGAAAAATGAGTTTAATCCCGGCCAGCTTCTTAAATATGCGATATACGATAACAAAGAAAAATATCCAACAAACAAATACACAAAAGCCCACAAACCTGATTCCAGATAAAACCAATTCATCCAAATCAAAAAGCCAAACAATGGTATTTGCCAAATGAGTCCTTCTAAATAACTCTTTGATGTCTTTTTACCTCTTTCTCTCAGTCCATATTCTTTAGCCATTTTCCATTCCCTAATGAAACGGTTATCTCTGTCGTAAACTTTAACTACATTTTGTAGTTTAATGGTAATCCTCTCATCTTCTTTAATTAATGTGGTACTGGCTCTTCTTAAACTATACAACACAAAATACATGATAGCAGGAATTCCAACAATGAATCCAAAATACTCAACTAACTTCCATACCAGAGAGTGGTTAAACACTATTTGTATCAGTACAATTCCTAAAGCCCAAAGCGTATATATAATCAATTTATAGATCCAGTTTAATCCTCTTATCCATTTTAAGGCATTTTCTAACCCAAAGCTAAATGTTGGAATAAAAACCAGAGTTAATAAGGTACTTACCAATAAGCCTCCCACCACAGTAATAGCAAATGGAGCCCCTAAACTTCCAACATATTCCGATTTTCCTAATGCTAAAGGAAGCATGGCAATAATTGTTGTTGATGCCGTAATTAAGATAGGTCGAACACGAGAAATCCCGGCCTGCAATAAGGCTCTGGAGTGTCGCATTCCCTGTTTTCGCAGTATATTGGAGTAATCAATTAAAATAATTCCATTATTAACAACAATTCCAAGTAGTATTAAGAATCCGATTAAAGAATTCATATTAAATAAGGAATTACCTGTAAATATTAATCCTAAAAATGAACCAATTGCTGCCAAGGGTATTGAAAACAACATTACAAAAGGCGTTACAAAAGATTCAAAAACAGAAGCCAGAATCATTAAAATTAACAGAAAGGCAGTTCCTATTAAGAATTTAAATTCCTCAAACTGATCTTCTTCATGTATTACTTCGATGGCTGTACCAGATGGTAAATTAACTTCAGCAACCAAGTCATCAATATCAGATCGGGCTTGCTCCAATAAATCTTTTGAATCATTTACCTCTTCACTAAAAGCATAGGTAATCGTGATTTCCTTTTGCTGATTTACCCTTAAAATCTCACTTCGTCCTGAAGCATAAATAATATCAGAAAAATCATTCAATGCAACCAGATTTCCGGTATTGGATTGGACATTTAACTCCTTTAAATCATCATATGTTTTTGCCGGACTTTCTTCTTCTTCTTCAGGAGTATTTGTTTTTATAACAATGTCGTATTCTTCATTATCAATCTTTAAAACACCTCCTGAACTCACCTCATTTTGAAAAACACTTAATTCGGAAAGTACGTTTTGAGGTGTTACGCCATACATACTCATCAATCCGGGGTTGAAGTCCAAATGCACTTCCGGACGAGGTGAACTTGCACTAACAATTACATAATTTAAATCCTCAATATTGTCTTCAAGAATGTATTTTATGTCTTCTGCAAGCAACAACATTTTGTCAAAATTCTCCCCTTTAATTACCACGGATTCATTTTGCTGACCTATGCCGAACATCCCCATTAAATTCATACCGGGATTGGCACCAAATCCACCACTGCCCCCTCCGCCACCGGATTGTCCTGTACTTCCTTGTTCTAATACTATTTCAGAATCTTCAAACCCATATAGTTTACTTTGGATATCCGCTTTAATTTCGCCCAATGAACGATCTGATTCTTTCTTATAATCTTCTTTTAATTGAACCGTAAGACTTGCTTTTTCTTCATACACCTGACTAACAAGTTTATCCTTTTCAGCAATATTCCCCAGTCTTTTTTCAAATTCCTGAACTATAAAATCTGTTCCTTCCAAAGTAGAACCTGAAGGTCGCTCAATATTTATTACAAACTCTGGTGTTTCAACTTCTTTATTGACAGAATAACTGACTACCAGACTAACTAAAATGGTAATAAAGAATGCAAATACAGCTGTATTAATTGTTCTGGCAGGAAGACGCAATGCATTTTTTAATAAAACAAGATAAGCTTGTATCAAACGGTTATGCAAAGGTAAGCGCTGCAAGCGTATCTGTACGTTCTTTTTTCTGTACGAAAGCACAGCATGGGTCATCATAGGAATTAATAACAGGGCCACTAGCAATGACACAATTAATGTACCTACAATTGAAACACTAATATTTTTAGCCACCAGCTTAAACATCGCATTTGATGAAAATACAAATGGTAAGAAAACAGTTATAGTGGTCAAAGTTGCTGCAAAAATAGCCCGCCAAACTTCTTTTGTTCCCATTATAACAGCCTTATCCTTATCATCCTCCATTGTGGCTATACGATAAATATTCTCCATGACGACAATGCTGTTATCTATGAGCATACCCACTGCCAAAGCTATTCCAATTAAAGTCAGAGTATTGATGGATATATCAAAAGCATAAAACAGATTAAATGCAGAAAATACAGAAATTGGAATCGATAGCATCACCAATGAAACCAATGGTATGTTTTTTAAAAATATCCACAGGATAAATACAGCAAGAATACTTCCAATCAAGGCTAAATCAATGATCTGATCTATATTTTCCTCCATTGTATCGGCACTGTTTGATGTTATGGCAACCTCCACACCTTCAGTAGCTAACTGCTGATTTAAAGCTGCTATCTGTTCTTTTATTTTTGCAGACAGATTAATCTGATTGACTGATGCTTCGCGTGTTACAGTTAACGTAACCGATTCCTTTGAATTCACTCTACTATAACTGGTTACATCTTTATATCCAAAATTAATCCGGGCAATATCCTTTAACAATAATGGTCCTTCACTTGAAATAACAACATTTTCAATATCACGTATAGTATTATACTCACCATCAACATTTACAAACAAATACTGTCCCTGATCCACTACCCTTCCTGCAAAGGTTTTAGAGCCTGTATTACTAAGAATTTTCGATCTGATTTGAGATACTGTTAAGCCTAAGGCTTCAATCCGGTCTTTGTTTAATTCAATCTCCACGCTCTTTTCTCTACCTCCATAAACTTCTACACCTGCAACCCCATCAATATTTTCCAGTTTATCTACAATTTTATCATCTGTAATTGCCCTTACCCTATCAACACTACCGGAACCTAATACCTGAATGTTCATGAATTGATTGGTAAACTCATTCAAATCCATTTTAAGTACAGTAGCCACATAATTTTCTGGCAATAAATTTTGTGAGGCCTGTACTTTTTCTGCCAGTTTTAAATAGGCATATTTAAAATCAACATCCTTAGTGAGATAAATAATAATAGTTCCTCTACCCGGCCCTACTCTTGACTCCACCTTTTCAATTCCTTCCAATGTTCCGACAACACCTTCCATGGGTATTATGGCTTCTTGTTCTACATATTTAGGATCAGATTCTGTTTGACCTGCTATTTGAACAAAAAGCATAGGTAGTTCCGTATCCGGATATAATTCGACAGATAAGCTCTTATATGACACCACACCCAATAGCGTTAGTGCCACAAACAACATACTGATTAAAACTTTTCGTTTGATTATAAAATCCATAATTTTCTGATAAGAAATTTATTGTCAAGAATTAATTATTGGTTTTCCCTGACTTTCTTTCTGTTCAAAATCTCTTCAAAGATGTAATACAGACAAGGTATAACAACCAGAGTTAAAAGTGTTGAAGTAATTAATCCTCCAATAACTGCAATGGCCATGGAAGACCTGATTGCTGCACTTTCTCCAAAACCTATTGTCAATGGAAGTAAACCTAAAATAGTTGTTAAACTGGTCATTAAAATAGGTCGAACTCTTGAATTGGTTGCTTTTACAATAGCTTCTTTTAACTTGACACCTTCTCTATTCAACTGGTTTATAGCATCCACCAGAATAATGGAATCATTTACTGCAATACCAGCCAGCATCACTAATCCAATATATGCCATAATATTTAAAGACTTTCCTAATATTAAAAAGGCAGCAATGGCACCAACTCCTGCTAAAGGAATGGTTAAAAGAATAGTAAATGGATGTAATAAAGATTCAAATTGTGAAGCCATTACCATATAAACCAATACGATAGAAAGAATTAAAGCAAAACTTAAACTTCCAAAAGAATCTTTACGCTTTAGTTCATCACCCTTAATTTGATATTTATAGCCCTGAGGAAAAGAGATTTGCGACAATCTGTTTTCAATATCTTTTGTAAGTTTATCAATGGCAATATCACCTTGTATATGAGCTGTTATTCGCCCTACCCTATTTTGATTATCACGTATGACTTCTTTAGGGGAATTACCAATAGAAATCTTTGCCAATTCGCCCAATCGATATTCCGATTCTCCATTCTGAATAATAAAGTTCTTTAAGTCTTTCAACGGATAATCAGGCATTTTAAGAGTAATATCTGTTAATTCTCCATCACTCTCAATACTGCCTGCATCTTTTCCCATTAAAAACTCTTTTAACTGATTAATTATCGAAGACGCATCAATATTAAAAAGTCCGGCTCTATATCTGTCTATTTCAATATTAACTTCCGGAACTCCGGTTTCAAAAGAACTCTTAACGTTATAAAGTTGTGCATCATCTTTTAAAATGGCATAAACCTGATCGGTTAACAGATCCAATTCATACAGGTCTTCACCACTTACTTCAATCATTACTGGTGCAGATTCACTACCCAATATTTCCTGTAGCGCTGTTTCATCTTGTATAAATTCCAATTCAAGATTTGGAATACCATCAAACATTTGATTGAGAACGGGAATAAACTCATTGGTAGATAAAGTTGTTGATTCGTTTAAAGTCAGCTTTATGTAACCTGTATTCTCACCATCAAACACACTTGACTCTGAACCTCCCGAAGAGGATTCGGGACCTGCATGTGCATAGATATTTTCAATATGTTCCCCTAACGATTCCTGAATCATCTCTTCCATGTTTTGAAGCGTTGATGATGTTCGCTCCAGGCTTGTTCCGGAAGGTAAGCTAACTTCAATTGAAAATTCTTTAGTTTGGGCAGCAGGCATAAATTCACTACCTATAAGCGACGTAGCATAATAGGATGCTACCACCAATATTACAGATAAACCAATTACCAAAAAACGCTTATCCAAAGCTTTAAGTAAAAACCGATTGTATTTTGCATATGATCTTTCTTTAGGTACAGAAACTTCTGCTTTTTTACCCAGAATAAATACACTCAATACTGGAATAATTAAGATAGCTACAAATAAAGATGATAATAACGAAAAGGCTACAGTCCAGGCCTGATCTTTAAACAACTCCCCAGAAGCACCATGCAGATATACAATGGGCAAGAATACAACTATAGTAGTTAATGTTGATGCAACTAAAGCACCACCAACTTTTGCAGTTCCTTCAACGGCAGCCTTCCTTATACCAACACCCTTTTCCAATAAACTAAATATGTTTTCTACAACAATAATTGCATTATCCACCAACATTCCGGCACCAAGTGCCAATCCTCCCAAAGTCATAATATTCAATGTAAGTCCATTGAAATACATTAGGTTAAAAGTGGCAATAATTGATATTGGAATAGAAATACTTACTATAAAAGTGGTACCTACTCTACGTAAAAAAACAAACAAAATGATTACCGCGAAAATAATTCCAATTACAGCACTGTCTTCAACTTCATTAATAGCATCATCAATAAATTTCCCCTGATTTTTTATTACAGTAAACTCATATCCAGGCAGTGCTTTTTGTATTTTTTCAAAACCTTCATTTAAGGTTTCAATGGCAGCAACTGTATTAAACTTGGTTTCTTTATAAATAGATAAGCCAATACACCTTTTACCATTTAATCTTACAATATTTGTGGGATCTTCATTTTTATAAGTGATAGTGGCCACATCGTTTAATAAAATTGGTACTTCTACACTTTTTCCTTCCTCGTCTGTTTGAAGAGTAGTTCCTACAACCAATTTACCAAGGTCGTCTGTAGATTTATAAATACTTACTCCTTTAATGGTATATTTCTGTCCCAGTTCTTCAATAGATCCTCCTGATACATTTTGATTGTAACTCTCAATTTTACTGATTATTGAACTGGAAGTAATACGATGTGATTCAAGAATATAAGGATTGGTTTCAATGATGATCTCTTTGGTCTCGTCTCCTGATAAACGAACATCTGCAATTCCATCTAATCTGATCAGTTCATTTCGAATATAATTCTCGGCTATTTTTCTTAAATCATCCATATCATCAATGGCTGGATTGAAAACAGCTGCCAGCATAATAGGTGAGGCATTAGGATCGTTTCTGAAAATATTTAATGCTTCAACATCTTCATTCTGACTATAACTGGTCAAAGCCTTTTGAATATCCAAAAATGCTTCATCCATGTCCTGATCCCAGTTGTACTCCACATCAATTTGCGCTGTACCCACCTTACTTACAGAACTAACATTAACAACACCACTTTGTCGAATAATGGTATTTTCTATATTTTCTACAAATTGTTTTTCCATCTCCTCAGGAGGTCTTTCTCCCGATTCAATTTCCACTACAATTTTTGGATTATTTAAGTCTGGAAATAGATCAGTTCCCAAACGAGAAAAGGATATAATTCCCAATAAAACAATCCCTAGTATAATCATTGCAACAGTAACCGGATAGCTAACTGAAAACTGTGCGAGTTTTTTCATAGGTTTAATATTTATTTCTTTTTTGAAGTGCCTCTTCATAAAATGTGCACTTTAAAGAACTTCTATGTTTTTATTCTGATTATTCTGAAGCAAATATTATTTATTCAAAATTTTAATTTTAGATCGATGTTTAAGGGTCTCAAAACCTTTAATGATCAATCGTTCCTCTTCATTAAGTCCTTCAATCACTTCTACCTTTCCCTCATTCTCCATTCCTGTTGTTATAATCCTTTCATGAGCCTGATCTCCACGCGCAATAAACACTGCTTTTCCATTATCTCTAAACAATATCGCATCCTTTGGAATAACAATAACACTATCCTTTCTATCAACAATTACATCAGCTTTAACAAACATTCCCGGACGTAATTTCATATCCCCATTTTTAATATATACACGCCCTTTAAAGGTTCTTGAATCTTCATCTATAGCTGGCGATATTTCTCTTAAAAATCCTTTCAATGTATCTTCAGGTAATGAATAGTTTGTTATTAAAGCTTCCTGATTTAAAGACACTTTCCCTATTTGACTTTCCGGTAACATAAGGTCCATAATCATTTGCTGATAGCTCATAATCTGCAGAACATCTTCTCCTTGATTAATTTTAACCCCTTGAGAATAATAAGGTAAATCAGTAATTACTCCATTAAATGAAGCTATAACGGATAACTTTGCAAGATTTAACTCCGCATTTTGATATGTTTTTTCTGCAGTAACTAATGTTTTATGCGCATTAACCTTTTCGCGCATGGTTGCTCCACCTTTCTCGTATAAAGCCACTTGTTTTTCATATTCCATCTTTGAAATATCCAAATCAATTTTGGCACCTTCAATATTTACATCATTTTCATATTCAAGGTTTTTAATGGATATAATTAAATCTCCTTGTTTAACCACATCACCCATTTTATATTTCTTTCCTGTTCTGGGATTTATTTGTAAGTAGTAATCGCCCTGCGCTTCTGATTGAATAGTAATGGCATACTCTGATTGAATGGTTCCTGTTGCTGTAAAAACCTCCTGTATATTGTCTTTTTCTATTTCCTGAACTGATACAGGTACTTCAACATCAACATTGAATCGTTGATTTTGATTGTTACATGAAAAAAGCAAAATGCTTAAGCTGGCTAATAATAGATTTTTATATTTCATTGGAATTATTTTTTATTTGGGCTTAATTGTGGAGTTACCGATTCGTCTTTCTCGAAGTCGTACATCGATTGAATTTTCATATTTAATAACTCCAATTTATAATCGATAATTGCGTTGGTTAATTCATTTTTACTCTGAGTCAGCTGATTTTGAACCAAATTCAAATCCATACTTGTTAAATCACCATTTTGATACTTCTCTAAATTGATTTCATAGGTTAGTTCAGCATTTTCAACCGTTTTTCTTGAAATCTCTATTTGTATCAACAGGTTATTTAAACTTCTGTATACCTGACGAATATTTAGTTTGATATCAATAATTTCATCATTGTAATTATTCTGACTCATTTCAAGATTAGCCTTTGCGGCCTTGAGCCTTGCTTTTTTTTCGCCCCAATCCCAGAGTGGAACTGTTAATCCAAATGATATGCCCTGACTGTTAGTTTGATCTTGAAATACATTAGATAAGTCTTCATTTTGCCCAAATAATCCAAGTGACACACTCAATTCACCTTTAAATTCATTTTCAGCATTAGTTCTGATCAAAGCAAACTGACCTTCTTCAATATCAATTTCTCTCTGTCTTATTTCCATTCTGCTGTTTAAACCATTATCAATGGCCGTTTTTAAATCAATATCTACAGGAAAAACAGAAATATCGGCCAATACCATAATTTCATCATCTAACGAAATTCCAAGCATTTGCTTAAAATTATCTTTATTATTTTCAAATGTTACCTCTGCATTTTGCATGGACGATTTACTGGATAATAAATCCAGTTCTGATTGATACAATTCCTCTCTGGCCACAAGTCCGCCTTCCACTTTATTTTTAATGATTTCGTGACTTTTAATACGATTTTCGTATTCTTCCTTGGCTACATGATATTGCATTTGAGATTGATAGACTCGGTAAAATGCTTGAGTCACTGTATTTTCAACACTTAAAAGTTGTAAAGCATAATTCAGCGATGCATTTTCATAAGCCAGCTCCAATGATTTTAACTCCTGCTTGGTTCTGTTATAAGTAAACAACGGTTGATCCAATCGTAAACTCAAGCTATTTGTAAAACCATCAAATCCAGACCTCCCCACACTACTTGTACTCGTATTTTCTACATAACTGAAAGTATTATTTAATGATATTTGACCATCTGTTAGCAATATAGGCTGTGCAACACTTAAGTTCCCCAAACTGGTATAGTCTTCAACGGTATACCACTGGGAAAGCTGGCTGTTAAATTCCCTTGTTTTGGAATATTCCAACGGGGTAAAATTCAAACTAAAATTTGATTTTAAAGCGGCCCTTGATGCTTTTAAATTTTGCTCACTCTGTTCTAGTGATAACCTTACTTTTTTCATTCTGGGACTGGATATAAATGCGGTTTCCAGTGCTTGTTGCAATGATAAAACCTGCTGACTATTTACATAAGTACTCAGAGGTATAAAAGAAAGTAATAGTAATAATTTTAAATTTTTAATAAACATTACGTTAAAGGATATTAGGAATTTATTTTTTATTTGATTTTACAATTTCACCCATTTAATAGCATCTGCTATAACTACTCTTCTTTCACTTTTATCAGATAACTCAACAATGGCGTCTCCATCTGAAAAATAGAATTCTCCAAGTAGCGCCCATTCTTCTGAATCATTATCAATTGGAACTTCAATGTCCTCTGCTCCATCATCATGATAAACAGTATAAACCTGACTGCTATTATCTGAGTTATTTCTTCCTCTTCTGCCAAATGAACCCATTCTTCTTGAAGGAATCATTGCATATACATTATATCGTCCACTTTCAGGTAATTGAGCCACAAACTTAGCTCTAGCATTTCCATCTCCGGACTCTTTATATACAAATGATTTCGTATACTTACCAAAGTATGAACTATTTAAAACGGGAGTCCATCTGTCGGCAGGGTTCCATGGGTACATAACTTTATACTCAAACTCACTTTCATCCACATTTTCTTCATTCCACTCAAGAATTAACTCTCTTAAAGTCTTTCTGCCTTTTGTATTTATAACACTAAATCCTTCATCTTCATTATCCACCACAATCTCATTATCCCTAATATATTTTACTGTTTGATGTATTGTTTTAACACCTGAAAATGTTTCCAATCCAGCAGGTGCCTGGGTGAAGTCAGCTAACTGAATTCTCATGTCAGAGGGAACATTTTCTGATAAATAAGTATGTAATGACATCATTCTGGGGGCATTATTTAATATGATTCCAATCTTTGCATTAGCACCTTGTGGAATTAGATACAGATCTTCAAAAGAAGCTGACATTTGTCCCCTCTCTGGTGGTCCTCCAGGTCCTCTTCCTCTATTTCCTCTTCCGCCACCAAAAACAGACGCTTTAATTAATCCATCAGATTGACCATTATTAGCAACTTCAACACTAATAAAATAGCTTTTGCGATCTTCATTAGTAAATTCATAAACATCTGTATTTCCGAAAATAAAAGCTGGTAATGTCAAATCTTTTCCATCAATGTCAGCGTTTTCTTTATCTTCAATTTTACTGATATCTTGATCTGGAATAACCACACCTCTGTTTTTATTTAACAAACTATCAATAAAAACTCCAAAATGATCAAGGCCAACTTTCTGCTGAGACAAAGCAAATTTTTTATTTCCAATACTCAACATTAAATCGCCAATACTCACCTTCAGGTTTTCTTCATCAACCAATTCATTTAATTTCTTTTTGTTCTTTTTTAAGAATAGAATGGACTTGTCATTACCCGACATATCACCAAATCTATTAAACGAACTATTAATTCTGGATACCATATAAGACTCTAAACTCATGTTTAAAAGTGGCAAATCATCTTCATCTATAGCATAAGAGTAATTATAGAACAAAGGGAACAGCGAATAGGGACTCCAACTATTCATTGATCGCCCTACGTCATTCCTGAACCCAAAGAATCCACCACCATTAACTGGCTGACTAAATGTGTTTCCAATTAAATTTACGAACAAATTTGTTTCCAGTTCTTTTGGAAGTAGTTCTTTATTGTCTCTCTTGGCTCTATCCTTCTCTCTTTTGGCATAATTTGCCAGGTTAAACTGATAAATTCCCGTACCTGCTTCTGGTACAAAAACCATTTCCGGTTGCGTATTTTCATTGGTCAATGACCAGCCTCTGAAATAGCTTTTAAAATGTACAGGAACCTCTACAAAAGTTAATCGTTTATATGGATAAGTAAGTCCTAAATTTCTTTCAAAGTCCTTCTTTAAATTATCAATTAATGAAGGTAAAGTATCTGTAATATTTTCAAAATACTTTTCAAAAAAGGCGTTTTCTTCCTTTATACAAAAACCATATTTTACTGAATCAACGTCGATACTTTTTGTTATAAAATGCCCCCCAACAATACTTAATTTAGCATATTTAGCATCTCCTTTAAACACTTTCCAGCCATTATCTTCTGAAGATTCTCCCTGAGTTAGATAATCGAAGTTGGCCTTAGTTTTTACTTTTATGGTACTTGTAAAAAAATGATCTACTCTGAAGGCATTACGCTCTGCTACAATGGGATACCAAAAACTCTCTTTTGTTAGTAATAAATAGTCATCTGAAACAAATAAATAATTCTTTGCTGCTATTAATGGATCAAAACGATTGAGAGATGCTCTCTTCTCCTGATCAATATCAAAATAAGCTAAACCATCTTTGGGTGTTCCTTTAAAATTAAACTGAATTGTAACGGTATCCTTTTCAATATCTCCAGCATTAAGTATGATAACATTTAATGTTCGCGATATATCTGTTTTATTTCCATTAACAGTGAGGTTTGTAACAATTAACCCATCATTAAAATAAAATTTCAACTCCTTTGGCCACTTGTTATAAGCACTGCTTTTACAAACAGTAAACTGTTGTACACCTTGCAAAGTAGTTCCATTATGAATTAACTCTATATTATAATCCAATACTTCATATCTGGCTTTAATAGGTAACTCCTTTACCAAATCTTTAAATACATTAATATGCTTCTCTACATTAGTTTGCGATACAATCCGAATTGCAAAACTACATATAGCCACAAATAGTAATAAAAATGCAGGAATCAGAACTACTTTTTTACCTACTTTTGTCTGAGATAAACGAGGTAGTTTATACACTGTAAAGAATATAAAGCTAACTCCTAATATAAAATAGCCTCCTCTTATTAAAAGTAAATGACCAATATTACCCAACCCTACATATGATGAATAGGCCATTGGAGTATACATTCCCAAAAAATCCCAGATACCAAATTGATGTTCCTGTAGGTAAAATAACTCTAATGCAATATATCCTAAAACCAGAATAAATGTAATAGCCTGGTTTTTGATAAATTGCATGATTAAAAACGAAAAACCCAATATAAATATTAATGTGGGTAAAGAGATTATTAGTGGGTAAATAGCATATGTAATCAGACTAAAACCAGCATCCGGACTTATAAAATTTATGATAAAACTAAAAAAGAGCACCAATAAATTTAATCCTCCAAATACGTATAATATTCCCAGCGTTTTTCCGACTACATATTGAAAATTAGACATGTTTCTTACATAGATTACCTCTGTTGTATCTAATTTTTTGTCGCGACTCAGAAAATCTGAGGACAGGAATACGGCAATAATGGACTGAACAATATTAAGGATAAACAAATTCATGTATGGTAATCCCCCGGAAAGCATTCTATTGGGCCAACCAGATTGACCTACTTCAGTAGCAGCTACTATATTAAAAAACACAATTATCACTAATATAATAACCGAGAAAATACGGAAAAACCAACTTCGCAATAAGGTTTTTACTTCAAACTTAGCAACAGTAAAAATAGGATTGTTTTGACTCATTGTTGAATAAACTTTTGAGATTCATACTCCATAAAATACACATATGCATGCTCTAGGTTGGGCTGAATCATTTCACCATTAAATCCATTCTCTGATGGAGAAATCAACTCTACCTCATATCCATTAGCACCTGGTATTGTAGTAATTACCGGATACCTTTGTTTGATATCCTCTAAATCATCAAAATTAACCTGAGTTTTCCATACTTTACCATCTGATAGTTTAAGAAAATCATTAGGACTACCGGTAAATTGTATTTGACCCTCGTTTAGCAGGGCCATCTGGTTACAAGTACTTGAAATATCTCCTACGATATGAGTTGAAAGGATAATAATAACATCTTTTTGACTTAAGTCTGCTAATATATTTCTAAACCGGATCCGTTCCTCAGGATCCAACCCGGTTGTAGGCTCATCAACAATAACAATTTTAGGATCTCCAACAATGGCTTGTGCTATTCCAAGCCTTCTCTTCATACCACCTGAAAGTTTGCCAGCATAACGATTACGCACCTCAAATAAACCCACATCCTCAAGCAATCTTTCAACTTCGTTTTTTCTTTGTTTTCTACTACTTATCCCGGCTAAAGAGGCGGCATAATCCAGAAATTCATAGGTCTTTAATTTTGCAAAAAACCTGAAATCCTGAGGTAAATACCCCATCATAGATCTGACTTGTTTTCGATTATTTGCTAACTCCAGTCCATTTACTTTAATAGATCCGTTAGTTGGTTCCAATAAGGTAACTAATATTTTCATAAGAGTTGATTTACCGGCACCATTAGGCCCTAGTAAACCAAACATCCCTGATTTTATTGTTAGGGAGACATTGTTTAATGCCTGATGTTTGTTTTTATAAACCTTATTAAGGTTTTGAATAGCAATGTCCAATTTTATTAAAGATTTATATTAAATAATTGTTTATCTAATTATTTATTCCAGAAGGCAGATAGAAAAGAAAAGACAAAATTATAAATGACAATAATTTTGTCTAAAAATAGTATTAAAATATAAAACAACCTATTAATTCAATATAATAAATTGTGAAAACCCTTCTTTATTATAAGACAGGTACATTCATATACATATATTTTTATATTATTCTACAATTTATTTTTCTTCATTCTCATAAAAACGCTTACGTTCTACATCTTGCATACAATTTTTGAAACGACTTTCTCTATTTGATATGATTTCGCACCTAGTGGAAGTCTATTTTTCAGAAGGGGATAATGTAACTTCTGATAATGTTATTGAAGGTGTGCTTCGTTCTATTATCCATAGTGCAAAAATCGCGATTGTAAATCCTGAAGATTACAAATCTAGAAGAGACTTGATGTGGAGTGCAACATTAGCAATGAATCCATTGATGGGGTTAAGTAAACCACAAGATTGGATGGTTCACATATCTGAACATCAAGTTGGTGCCTATTCAGACTATGTACACGGAATGAGATTAGCAGCTGTTTCATTACCTTATTATCTCACCATTTACAAATATGGATTAGATAAATTCTCTCGTTTTGCTACTCAGGTATGGGGCGTTGAAGCTGAAGGAAAAACAAGAGCATCAATTGCACTTGCCGCAATTGATGCATTAGAAGCATTTGTTAAAGAATGCGGTATTGTGATTAATTTAAAGGTGCTTGGTGCAACTGAAGAAATGTTACCTACAATTGCTGAATCAACAGTTATTTTAGGTGCTTATAAAAAACTGCCTTAGTTGCAGAATAATTTAGATTTGGTGTATTACCGTCTAAATACGAATAAGACTAAAATAAAGTCACAATTACAACTAAAATAATCGTGACTTAAATTCAATCTAAATATTGTATTATTTATAAATATGAACATCTCTTTGTGGGAATGGTATTGTAATACCTTGCTTATCAAATTCTTTTTTAACATGTTCATTCATATAGAAAAAACATTCCCAATAATTATCAGAATTCACCCAAACTCTTGTGGTAATATTTACAGAACTATCGCCAAGACCACCTATAACAACTAAAGGTTCAGGATCCTTTAAAGCAATATCGTAAGCTTCGATAACCTCACTAATAATTCTTTTGGCTTTATCAATATCATCGTTATAACTTATTCCAAATGAAAAATCCACACGTCGAATAGATTCTTGAAAATAATTTATAAGGTTTGATGTAGAAAGCCCACCATTGGGAATATATATTACCTTATTATCTAACGACTTTAATTTGGTAACAAATATCTGTATTTCATCTACAATCCCACTATGCCCTTGTGCTTCAATGAAATCTCCTTTTTTAAAAGGTTTTAATATTAATATCATAATTCCGCCTGCAAAATTCTGAAGTGTACCTGACAATGCCATTCCTATTGCCAAACCGGCAGCACCTAAAATTGCAATAAATGATGTCATTTTAATTCCAATCATTGTCATTACACTTATTACAAGAAGTATTTTAAGTGTATAGTTTAAAATGCCAATCAAAAAAGGTTGTAATGTTTCATCAAAACCTTTTGAAACAAAAAATTTCTTAAATCCTTTGGTAATTTTTGCAATAATCCAAAAACCAACAATAAGAGTTATTACTGCCAATAATAATTGTCCACCATAAGTTATGATTAGATCTTTTGAATTGTTAAAAAGCTCCATTAGTTTTTCCATGATCAAGGTATTTATGTTAGAATTGATATATCATATATTTAATTGGTTAGGAGATATATAAGAAGTACTATAAAATTAAAACAAAGGAATATATTTACTTAAATCTATTAATCTCCTCATTAATATTATTCACATAAATTAAATGTCATGCTATTTTTTGATAAAGTCAACCTACTAATAACCTGAATTCTATTTAAATTTATAGATTACAATAAAGAAGGCAAATAAATAGCCTTCTAACGTGGAAGTGCAACAAAATTTAAGGGATATATTTTTCCGTTTTATATTGATATTAAACATTTATATAATTTATTTGTAATATTAATTTATAATTACACAATTTGATGTTGTATGTTTATTTAAGCTACAACCTGATTCATTTTTTAACATTTATGTTTATAGAATAAATTAAATTATGACGATTTTTTCATTTGGCAAAGTTGTAGAAGGCTACAAATACAGAGTTTTAAACGAACGAGAAGTTCGTGGAATTTCAGGAATACTATTTATATTAGGTATTATCGCCTTTATTCAGGCATTTATCTTTAAAAATTATGCCGTACTCCCATACATTTCAAGCATTATGGTATATCATTTTCTGATATCGATATTAGTAAACCCTAATTTTTCTCCTGTCACTTTACTTTCAAAACTATTTGTTAGAAAACAAACGCCTATATATATAGGAGCAGTTCAAAAGCGCTTTGCCTGGTCATTGGGAAGTATTCTCTCTCTTACAATATTTATTTTTTCATCACTTTTGTATGTTACAGGGGATGGATCGTATTTTCAACCAGTATGTATGCTCTGTTTAGTATGTTTACTTTTAATGTTTTTAGAAACAGCTTTTGCTATATGTGTTGGTTGTAAACTATATTTTTTTGCGATACGTGTTAAATTAATTAAAGCTCCTGAAGTAATTCCCAATTGCATGGGCGATTCATGCAGTATTTAAATATAGGCTAACATTTATTAAACATTTCAATGTCAAAAGCTATTCAAGATTTATATTCGGATGATGTTGCCCACTGCTATGGGTGTGGCAAAAACAATCCTGCTGGATTACATTTAAAAACTTATCTTAGAGGAGATGATACTATTTCTCATTTTACTCCGGATTCTCAATATACAGCCATTCCAGGTGCTGTGTACGGAGGTTTAATAGCATCTTTATTAGACTGCCATGGAACCGGCTCTGCAGCCGCTTTTATTTGTAAAGAAGAAAACATCCCTATGAAAGCTCCTTTACAGATAAGATGTATGACTGCATCCTTAAAAATTGATTATCGACAGATGACTCCGCTTGGTGTAGAATTAAATATTAGAGGTAGACTAAAAAGTATTTCAGGGAGAAAGGTGGTAGTTGAAATGACCTTAAGTGCCAATGGACAAGTATGTGTAACCGGAGAAATATTAGCTATAAGAATGAAGAAATAATCAATTATTTTATAATTTATTTGGTACTAAAACTGATATTCAAGTTATTAAAATCGTCAAATATGAACACAGATCTTCGAATAATTATTTCACTTTCGTTTTTGATGACAGCAACTTTAATGGCAGGTACTGTAACTCCTAAATAAAAGAATGCTACAGCTCAAAAAACGGTTTCTATCTCTTCAGAGAATGTAGTTTATCAATGGGAAGCAAAAGAAACTCGATTGTAACTCACAAATACACATATGATCCTGCTGCTTTTGTATATAACTATACGCTATTTATTTTTACAGGAAAGGATGCTGCTGGTAGGCAAAAATGGTACAATATTGAATAATGGTGTTGTTTTGTCACTACATATATGAAAAACTTATGGGAGTAAAAAATGCCTTTAAGAGTTATTGATATTGCATGGGGCGAAACAAATTCAGCGTGGGCTAGTCAGATTATTGAAAGAAATGGTAAGTTTTACTGGTATTACAGCTCTCAAACAACAGGTATTGGTGTTGCTGCTGCTGACAGACCTGAAGGTCCATATAAGGATTCTTTAGGCCACGCTTTAGATATAAATGAAGATAGTAAAGGGGAAAAAGCATTGTTGGCGTACTATTGACCCAACAGTATTTATTGATGATAATGACCAGGCTTGGTTATTATGGGGTAATGGGGCTTGTTACTACTTTTCTTTATGGAATTACTGATTTCTTATAATATAATAAACCGAGTTCGACATAAATTTTTGGATTCAGACCGCTTATAAATAGTTAAATTCAATTGAAAATTAAGAAAGAATAGCGGGCTATTTTGAAGAATTTTTAGGCAGAAGATCGCTGTTTATAAGCGGAATATGATTCGCCTTGCCCTAAAAAGCTAATCTACGGCGTTAAATTTTTCAAGTTAGCTCGCTAACCCTCCAAAATTAGCCTTGTATATCAGCTTTTTATGACAATCTGAATTTTAAAAATTTTAATCGAACTGAAGTTAATACAAATACTTTAACCCGCAATATGCATTAGACCATCTATTACACATTGAAATTACTTCAAAACAAGACACTTCGTTACTTCACTACAACTCACCAGAACGATGCTATGCCTCGTTTCAGTAAAGCCTTGTTTTATGGTACTTTCAATGTTCATTACGAAATTCTAATACATAATCCGGGTTTAACTTAGTTTCGCCTTTCTCAAAAAAAAGAGTCACAACTTAAATTAGTTTGTAACTCTTTATATTTTATTAAAACAGAAGAGAATCTGATTACATAATTTTTTTACGCTCTTTGGTCAAATTCTTTATCCATTGATTTACTACAAATTCATTTTGATTAATCCACTTTTCAACGCCTATTAAAGGATCTTCATTTAATCTTATTTCATATACAAGACTGTTGAGTTGTTTCTCTGTCAGTTGCATACGTTCAAAAAAGCGAACTGCATCAGGGTGTGCTTCTTCAAATGCAGTATTGGTAATAATATAAATATTTTCTTTTTGACCAAAGATATGATCTGGATCATCAAGAAAGCGAACCTCATAACGTGCAAATATCCAATGAGGTTCCCATCCTGTGATAACAATATCTTTTCTTCGTAAAAGAGAATCATTCAACTGATTTACCATCTTTTCTTCTGATAATTCAAGCAAGTTATTTTTTAATGCATAATTATTTATGGCACTCTTTGTTTTTTGCATTACCCCAGCACCGGCATCAATCCCTACAATATCAAAGTTGTAATTGCGTAAATCACTTATTGATTTTAACGGACTATATTCCGGAACCACCAGGCCTGTTTTTGCTTCTGGATAAACAATTCCAAGCATATCAATATGGTCTTTATGAGCCTCGAAATAAGATTTGTGCGTTTCTGGTAACCATGCATCAGTAAATAAATCCGCCTCATTTTTAGCCACTTCCTGATAAGCTGTTTTTACATCAGTCAGTTTTAATTCCACGTTATAATCCATTCTTTGCAGCAACACAGAAGACAAATAGGTAATAGCTACACTTTCTGACCAGTCTGTATATACAATTTTAAGTGAACGATCCTCTTCTTGTGTTGTAGACAAGGTACATGATACAAATAATGTAAGAGCGATTAAATATGTGATTCCTTTAGTTCTGGATAAATAACGTGCCATAATACATTGCTTTATTGAAATAAACTTCTTAAAAATACTATTGCCTTACTTATATCGTTTACAATAAATACCGGGATGTTTTTATCTGACGAAGCCAGCTTTTCAGATGTGGCATCCAAAATAATATTTGCCAGTTCAGAACTCATTGAAGACCCAATAATAATCATATCAGCCCCGGTAGTCATTGCCTGACGATATAAAATCTGGTCTTCTTCGTTTTCGGCATCAACTGAAAACGAAAATGCAATATCATCGGTATTATACTTATAGAGTTTCTTAAACTTCTGAAATTCTTTATCACTAATTTTCTTGATATATTTCTGAAGTTTCTCGTCCTTCTCTAAATTAACCTGAGGGAAATATCCGATTGGTAACTTATGAGTATGATGACAAGCCACCTTAGCACCTGTTAATTCCTGTAAACGGAAGGCCATTCGTAATGCCAATTCACTGGTTTTCGAAAAATCCATTCTAACCAAAAGATTATCCAATCCTTCGTGAACTGATTCACTCACAATAAGTACAGAAGAAGGAATTATACCCACTACTTTTCTTACAATACCACCACCACCTTCATAGCCAACTTTTTTACCCATTAAAGTCAAATCAACACGATTTTTTTGGGTATATTTTACAATAACTTCAGTTGGAAATCCTTCTTTTACAACAACATTTATATTTACAGGGATCTCATTTTGAAATTGCTGATCTATCTTTTCCTGAAGCTCTTCCTTAACAATATCAGGAATTGGTTCATCAAGTTCGGGATAGGCTTCCAATAATTCTTTAGGAATATCATAAGGTTTCATTACATGTAAGAAAGTAATACTTTCCGGTTTTACCTTATTCACCAAAAAGCTTGCATACCGGATAAGGGAATCATCCATTTCCGTTAAATCAAGACAAACCAATATATGATTTAATTGATACATTTTTCTTATCTATTTACAGGTTATTTCTTCTCTTTATTATTATCAACAGACTTTGGTGCTGCAGGTATTTTTCCACGTTTTTGCAGCATCCTGGTAATTGTGTCTACATATTCTTTGCGTTCTTTCTCTCGTTTAATTTCCATTAAACCAGTATGCTCTTCACGTAAACCTTTTAACAAACTCCAAACCACAAAAAGGAGTATAATAGCAAAGGGTAAACCGGTTGAAATTGAAGCTGTTTGTAAGGCACTTAAACCACCTCCCACTAAAAGAACTGCAGCTACTGCACCCTCTGTTAACGCCCAGAAAATACGTTGAGCCACTGGAGCATCTAACTTACCTCCTGCTGTTAACGAATCAACAACTAATGATCCGGAATCAGATGATGTTACAAAGAAACTCCCTACCAATATAACACCTACAATCGAAGTTATTGTTGATATAGGAAATTGTTCTAACAACACATACAACGACGTGGCTATATTATTGGTTACTGCTCCTGCTATATCAGCCATTGAATTTAACTCTAAAAACATTGCACTACCGCCAAAGGCAGAAAGCCATAAAAAGGTTAACAACGTAGGAACAATCAGCACTCCTAGCACAAATTCTTTTAAAGTACGCCCCCTTGAAATTCGGGCAATAAACATACCTACAAATGGAGACCAGCTAATCCACCAAGCCCAATAAAACACCGTCCAGTCATTTTGCCATGCTGATTGCTGATATGTTTCGGTCCATGTAGAAAGTTCAAAAAAGTTTTGTATGTAACCACCAAGATTCTGAATAAAGGAATCAAAGATAAAGATAGTTGGACCCACAATAATCATAAATAAAAGGAATACTGCAGCAAGCACCATATTTATTTCACTTAAACGCTTTACCCCTGCACTTAGTCCTGCAACTACAGATGTTGTGGCTGCCAATGTAATTACAATAATCAAAATTACCTGAGTTGTTGGATTATCTGGTATCTTAAATAGGTGAGCTAAACCAGCACTAACCTGCTGCACTCCTAGACCTAAAGAAGTTGCTAATCCGAATAATGTAGCCACAACGGCCAATACATTAATGGCCTTCCCCCAAGGTCCGTAAATTTTTTTTCCTAAAAGAGGATAAAATATAGAACTGATGGTAAGTGGTAATTTTTTATTGAAAGTAAAAAATGCCAAAGCCATTCCTACCAGCGCATAAATACCCCACGCATGTAATCCCCAGTGCAAAAAAGTAATTTCTAACGAATTACGTGCCGCATCTATACTTCTTGGCTCACTTCCTGGTGGATGGATAAAATGTTTAATGGGTTCACCTACACTCCAAAATAAAATACCAATACCCATACCAGCACTAAAAAGCATTGCAAACCATGCTCCTTTAGAAAATTCGGGTTTGGCTTTAGGTCCTCCTAATTTTATTTTCCCAAACTTGCTAAATGCAATATATATTACAAAAAACAGGAATATATTAATAGATATTACAAAAAACCATCCTCCATAATTAGATATGGATGTTTGAATTGTAGAGAATATTTTATTCATTGGTTTCCCCACAATTAAAGTAATGGTAATAAATAGTATAATGACTATTGCAGAGGGCCAAAACACTGGCCCATCTACATCAAAATACTTTTTGGTACTTTTCAGATGTGCTTCGTTGTCAATTTCAGTCTTTTCTTTTTCAATCATAATATTCTTTTACGACAATATGCTTCATACTCATTGTTAAAACATAACAACCAGTACAAAGTTTATTTTTTTTATGTTAATGATGTTTTTTTACGGTGTACAACTTATGCAAGATATTAGTTTATGACTGAAATTGCAAAATTGTTTTGCATACGTAACATCCTAAATTCGTAATCACCAAACAACATATAAGCTAATTATGAATACATTAAACACCCTTCAAATTCATGGTTCGTGTAGAAATCTTTTTTTAAGTAAATACAATTACAGTTAGTATCTTTATAAGATAGAAAATGCAAGAATGATTGTTAAGTTTAAAGTTTTAGATTGAAATCAAATACTACGGAATTAATTCCGTAGTTTTAATCAGTATCAGATTAATGTCCGATGAATTAAATGACTGTATGAAGACAGTTATTTTCTTTTTACTTTGTAACAATTCATCCGACAATTGAGACCAATAAAACTTTAAAGAACATATTCTGAAATTATTATCACTTATTTAAAATTCGATAAAATTAATCTCACCTACTAAAATAATATCAATGCGATAAACCACTATGCTTTATCCAGACGATACTCTTCCATAATAATAATACAATTAAACCAATTGCGAATCCAGATAATAGTTCTTGGATTATGGACGGTAAAAAGTGTAACATTTCATGAATTGGATATATATGATGAACAAATATCCCTCCTGATACAATTAACATAGCTATTGTACCTACAATAGCCAAAACTTTAATTATTACCGGAAGTGATTTAACTAATAAATATCCAATCTTCTTCAATATTGTTTTACTTTCCTCTTCACCTTTAGCTATAATCTTATACCCTATATCATCTAAGCGAACTATTAGTGCAACTATTCCATATACACCAATGGTGGTAGCAATTGCCACTACAATTAAAACTGGTATTTGAATCATTAAAGACCTATCTTTTACAGTACTTAATCCTATGATTATAATTTCAATCGATAAGATAAAATCAGTAGCGATGGCTGATTTTATCTTTAGTTTTTCCTGCGCAATAATGTCCTCTTTATTAATTACAATAAAAGATTGTTCCTTTTTTTCTTTTAAATGAAGCTTAAATATATATTCATAGACCTTCTCAACTCCCTCGTATGCCAAATACAATCCCCCACATAATAAAATAGGAACAACGGTTTGTGGTGCAAATAAACTCAATAGAATTATAATGGGAAGAATGATCATTTTATTCATAAAAGATCCTTTTGTAATAGCCCATATAACAGGTAATTCTCTGGAAGAAACAAAACCAGTCGCCTTCTCAGCATTTACTGCAAGATCATCTCCTAAAATACCTGCCGTTTTTTTTGTGGCAATTTTACTCATTGTTGCCAAGTCATCCATTAAGGTGGCAATATCATCAAAGAGCGCAAAAAATCCTGAGGCCATAGTTTTTTTTATTTGTTTTTGAATTAGTAAATGGTAAAAATAGTGTTTTATATGAAGTGCATATAATTATAATTCAAAATCTAATACAGCTTTAAATATCATAACAGGATTCTTCAAACAAAAAATCCACCCTAAGATAGAGTGGATATCGATATTATTGTGGAGCTGGAGGGTTTCGAACCCTCGTCCAGTCAAGGAAGCCATACGCTTTCTACATGCTTAGCTTTGACTTAATTTTCGTGCAAAAGCTGGATCAAAGCCACCGACTTTTGCCTTATCTTCTAAAATTTAAACCCTAACCCGAAGAAAGTTAAAGTCGATTCCCGATTTACTTGCACCTCACTATCAGACCGCTTCAGGACATTAGCATCTGGGAGATGTCTTGTTCTAGTATCTTATACCAGAATGAAGCCTATCTACTATACTTCGATTAAGCTGCAAGAGCGTAGTTATTTTCGCCAATTAAAAAAGTTGAAACCCGATATTAAAGAGCCGGAATTCCTGAGCTCTGCATGCTTACATACCACTTTCACCTGCTGTCAAATCCAAGTCAGCCCCGTAATATTATGAATTGCAAAAATATAAAAAAAAGGCATTTATCCTATTGGTATAATAAATATAAGATACAATATTTATAATTTTCTTTATTGAAAAATAAAGATCAAATCTGTTATACATTGAAAAAGAGGGAATAATTAATCAAAACTATTTACCCTATATTTGATTTTTTATTTTTCACGAGAGAAAGGCCATCCCATAATACCACCTTCCATTACTTTAACATTATTATATCCGTGTGCTTTTAATAAAACAGCAGCCTCATATCCTCTCAATGAAATCTTACAATACGTGACTATTTCTGTTTCTTTATCCTGAGGCAACTCACCAATTCGTTTTCTTAACATTCCTAATGGAATTAAGGTTTCGCCAATTCCTAAACGCATTTGCTCATACTCATCAGCTCCTCTTACGTCTAAAATATAGATATTTTCATTTTTATCCAGTCTTTCTTTTAATTCCAATGATGAAATACCCTTGAAAATTCCATCTATTTTATTTTGAAGAATATGAGCTGTAGCAATACTATGATCTATGGCTAATGAAAATGGTGGAGCATACGGAAAATCGGCATTTATCATATCATTAATAGTTAGTTTACCCTTGATGGCAGTGGCCCATATCGCTAACTGTTTACTAACATCTCCCGGGCCAATACATTGTGCTCCCAAAATTGTTCCGTTTTTGCTATCTGCCAACAATTTTGTAATTAACAACTTACCATCCATAAAACCCGGTTTGTCAGGACTAGCATTTACTACTTTTATAAAATTTATATCCTCTTCTTTAGCTTTTGATTCTGCTAATCCAGTTATTCCAATTCCATAATCAAACAATTTACAAATACCAGTTTGCTGAGTTCCCTGAAAAACAACTTTATTGCCCATAATTACGTTTTGCCCCACAACTCTTCCTTCAAGGTTTGCCAAATCACCATAGGGAGCAAGTACATTTTTGCCTGTAATGATATTTTTAATCTCACAACAATCGCCTGCCGCATATATATTTGCATCAGAAGTTTGCATATATTCATTTACTGTTATACCTCCTAAATTTCCTATATGTAAACCAGCTTCTTTAGCTAATTTAATGTTAGGTTTAACACCTATTGCCACAACTGCTAGCTCACAAGGTATTTCAGTTCCATTTTGAAGCTTTACTCCTGTTAATTTACCATCTATACCTAAAAATTCAGCAACACCGTTTTTTGTAATTACATTGGCTTTTGTTTTTAGATAATTTTCAACAAGCTTTGCCATTTTCCAATCCAGAAATGTTAGTAGTTGAGGCAATAACTCAATCATTGTTAATTCTATACCAGCTAAATTCAATGCTTCCAACGTTTCTATACCAATAAGACCACCTCCTATTACAACTGCTTTCTTAACCTTACCTTCATCTCTAATTTTACGTAAGTAATCAGCATCTTGCATTGACTGCAGAGTTGTAATACCTTCTAAATCCGTACCTGGGATGGGTGGCATATTTGGAATAGCTCCTGTAGTAATTACTAATTTATCGTAGTGCTGTATTCCTTTTTCTCCTGTCAGTAAATCAACGTATTCTACGGTTTTATTACTACGATCAATTTTGGTTATCTCTGTATTGATATTTGCTTTGATACCTTTTGCATTCCAGTAAAACTTCGGATCCCTGACAACTCCTGTGGGAGTACAAAGCAACTTATTTCTATCATCAAAAAAGCCTCCTACATAATATGGATAACCACATGATGCCATTGACAAATCTTCTCCTTTCTGAAATATTATAATTTCAGCAAATTCATCCATACGTCGTGCCTTAGCAGCAGCTTTAGGTCCAGCTGCAGAACCTCCAATTATTACAATAGTTTTACTCATTTGATGTACCCTTTATAAATTAATAACCATTCCGGTTTTTACCTGTTCAATTTTAAATGCATTGTAAAAAGCTGCTAAAGCAGGCAATGCAGTACAATGCGACGGATATAGGTATTGAATATTTTGATTCTTCAAATATTCAACTGTTTGTTGTGTTTGTAAGTTGTTATGCTTAAGATGAAATCCTCCTATAACCCCTAACACATTTGAAATACCTGTAACCTTTTTTGCATATTCTATTATATTACAGATTCCAGAATGTGAACATCCTGTTATTACAATCAATTGATCATCTTGAATAACAACTATAGCTGAATCATCAGGAACAAAATCGGGTTGTCTGTTTTCATCTTCAAAAGGAGTTGTCTTGGCCTCAAAATCGTTTAATCTAGGAATACCTCCTAAGAATATTACCTGTTCTGTAATTGAATAATGTTCATCTGATACAATCAGTTCATACTTTGCCTGAAGTTCTTCTCTACTTAATGTTAAACCAATATCCTTATTTTCTCCAGTACGAAACCTCTTAATAAACGACATAGGATGAGTAAGGAGTTTTTTATCTTTTAAATATCCTAACCCTCCCCCATGATCCCAATGTCCATGACTCAAAACTACAATATCAATAACATTATCGAGATCAATTCCTAATTTTTGAGCATTCACTTTAAAAACATCACTATGGCCTGTATCTAATAGTATTCTTGTTTCATTTACTTCTATGAAATACGATAAGCCATGCTCTGCAAGAAAAGAACCTCCCGCTGTGTTTTCTGATAAAACCGTTAATTTCATATGTTATAATATTTTTTTAAAGACCATATGGAACGCTACAAGAATTTATTCATCCTCTTGTGTGTGTGTGTGAATTTGCATAATCAAATTTACACATTCATTTTAAGTGTTTACAATTTGATACATTAGGTCACATCGAATTCTCCAATTAGCATTATCTCCCCTTAGGAGATCATATTTTAGTAGCTCGTTTTCTTGATACGCAATCTTTAATATTCAATACCTTTTCTGGCCTCAATTCCTTTATTGTAATAATGTTTAACTTCAATCATTTCAGTTACTACATCTGCCATTTCTATCAATTCATTTGGAGCTTTTCTTCCCGTAAGAATTAATTCTATGTTTGCAGGTTTATATTTAATTATATTAATAACCTCCTTTACATCGAATAAATTATAATACAAAGCAATAAATACTTCGTCCATTACAACTAAATCATACATACCCCCTTTTATGATTAGCAACACTTCTCTTAATCCCTTTTTAGCAATTAATTGATCCTCTAAAGTTGGATTTTTCTTAATAAAACAACTTAAACCAAATTGTTTTATAGTTATATTAGTAAGATTACGCAATGCACTTATTTCTGAATAATGCTTTCCTTTAACAAACTGTGCAAAAAACACTTTTTGTCCAGCCCCCAATGCACGAATAGATAATCCCAAAGCAGCGGTTGACTTTCCTTTTCCATTACCTGTATATATATGAACGCAACCTTTCTTCATATTTTAATAGATAGATATGTATTCTAAAAAAATAATCGCTTGTGCGACTATTTTATATACGTCAATCATAAACGCTATGACAATACTTATTTGCACACAACTTATAACCAACACAATAATAATCTCTTTTAATTTTCTTTGTAATCTAAATACTAATATATCAAGAATATTCTCACTACAAAGATAGGTACTTTACTTTAAAAGCAAAATAAATTATCCATACAATTAACATATTATAGAATTAAATAAGCAGATAAATTGCCAAAATTTATACATTTGCATACACAACAATTAAATATGGATTCGTTTACATTAAAGTTATTAATTCCATTTGCTGGAGTTTTTTCGTTTTTTCTGGTTTTTTTATCAATTCCTTCAATTTTAAGAGTTGCGGAGTCAAAGAATTTATACGATGTACCTAATAAAAGAACAGTTCATAAAACTCAGATTCCCACATTAGGAGGATTAGCTATATTCTTAAGCTTTTTATTTACCTATTCAATCTTTGCTGAATGGTATAGCTTTACACATATTCCTTTTTTAATACCAGCACTATTAATCATCTTTTCAATTGGTATTAAAGATGATATTATGGTAACCGCCCCAATGGTAAAACTATTTGGTCAAATTTTAGCAGCTTTTGTAATTATAGGTTGGGGAGATTTGCAAATAACTTCGTTACACGGATTTTTCGGACTACCTGTAAGTCCTATTGTTGGTTTTGCAATAACACTTTGCATCTTTGTGTATATTATAAATGGATTTAATCTTATTGATGGGATTGATGGTCTAGCTGCCATATCAGGAATTATTTCTATTCTTGCCTTCTCTATATGGTTTTTTATTAATGGTAGCTTTCATATTCCTGTATTTTCAGCGGCATTAATAGGAGCCTTACTAGGGTTCTTTTATTTTAATGTATTCTCCAAAACTCAAAAAATTTTTATGGGAGATACAGGTTCATTAATGTTAGGTTTTTTGCTGGCGGTTGTTGCAATTAAATTTTGCGAGTTTAACAAACCTGAAAACGCAGAACATCTGAAATACTCGATGAACTCAGCGCCAGCTGTAGCTATTGGTATTTTAATTGTACCGATTATTGATACGTTAAGAATTTTTGTGTATAGGATATCTAAAGGAAACTCACCATTTGCTGCAGATAAAAATCATATTCACCATAGAATGCTGACCCTTGGATTTACCCATTTACAGATTTCTCTAATAATTGGTTTAGTAAATATTTTCTTTGTAATTTTTTCGTATTCGCTTAGAAACATAGGTGTGGTTAAACTTACTTTTATTAACCTTGCGTTAGGACTTGCTTTTTCATATATTCCTGCTTTTTTCATATATAGAAAGAAGAAAAAAATGATTAAAAATAAATCACAGCGATAAAGCAAATGGATATAGGTTCTTTAATTGGTGAAAGTGCAGCTTTAGCTACAGCAATATGTTGGACAATTACTGCACTTGCCTTTGAATCTGCAGGTAAAAAAGTGGGATCTCTTTCTGTTAATGTAATCAGATTATTTTTTGCATTCTTTATTCTGGGTATATTTTCTTATTTCAACAAAGGTCTTTTTTATGCTTCTGATGCCAGTTTTGAGGCATGGGTATGGTTATCAATTAGCGGTTTAATTGGCTTTGTTATAGGTGATTTATTATTATTTCAGGCCTTTGTTATTATTGGGGCAAGAGTTTCTATGTTAATAATGGCCCTCACCCCACCTATTGCTGCATTTTTCGGATGGTTGATTCTTAATGAACAAATGACAGCAATTAACTTTACGGGTATGGCTATTACAATAATTGGCATAGCAATAGTTATTTTAGCTAAAGGTTCGGATAACGGTGTTATTAAAATGAAATACCCAATAAAAGGCGTTTTATTGGCTTTTGGAGGTGCAGTTGGACAAGGTTTAGGCTTGGTTTTCTCAAAACTTGGAATGAAGGATTATGATCCATTTCTATCTATTCAAATAAGAATATTAGCTGGAATTATTGGTTTTACAATACTATTTTTCATTTTAAAGAAATGGAGTAACCTGTTTGCAGCTTTTAGGAATAAAAAAGCAATGGTAGGTATATCCATAGGTTCTATTTTTGGACCTTTCTTAGGAGTTTCCTTATCTCTACTCGCCATCCAGCACACTACAACAGGAATAGCGTCAACAATAATGGCTATTGTTCCTGTTTTAATTATTATTCCTTCCGTATTTATTTTTAAAGAAAAAATTTGTTTAAAAGAAATTAGTGGAGCAATTATTGCGTTTACTGGTGTGGTGCTATTTTTTGTATTCTAGATATTCCTTTCTATTTAAAAGTATAGCTAATATTTACTCCTGAAATTTCACCTACATATGGATTAATTGCTAAAGCAGAATCTTTTCGTTTCATTTTATGTAATTCCGGAACTAAAATTCCAGCCAAAGCCCCAATTCCAAAACCAGTTATTATATCACTAGGAAAATGTTTCATTGCTCTAAAACGATAGTACCCAACAAGCGCAGGAGGTATACAAGCAGCTCCATATAGCAGATATTTTTTATTTCCTATCTCAGGATGTAGATCACTGTAGACCTTAGCAGCAAAAAAACAACCACAACTTGCCGTTGAAACATGACCACTAAAAAATGAATTTCTGGTTCCTTTTTCTGTTCTGGCAAGCATTGGTGCGTTTGTATTATAGGTTATTGGTCTGGCTCTGTTAATTGACATAGCTGTACCAATATAAAACGTACTATTATAGGCATGTAATTCGAGATACATTAGTATAATATCCATCCATTCGTCTCTCACTTTTTTATCTAGTCCAATTATTCCAGGAAGAAATAAAGAGGCGTTTAAAAACAGATCTGATAGTTCCTGAGCCTTATCCTTATATGAAACATCTTGCCTTGTTGCTGCCCTATCTAAAAACCATATATCATTACCATCAAGTTTTAATACACTTTCTTCTGATAAACCATTCTGGTCACTTAAGTATCCAAAACCATAGCCTACATTAAAACCATAAGATGCTATAGTTAAAGGAATTTCAATTGCTTTATTTACATGATATATACTAGTATCATCAGGCTTACGCTTCTGAGCTTGTATTCCGTATGTACATAAACTTAATAATAATATGATTATAGTTCTTTTATTCATATTGCTATTCACTTTCTCCTGATTAAAAACACAAAAATAAATTATAAAATAAAAAAAGTCGATTCCCTTTCATTTGTAACCGTCTCCGCATACCCCCCCTTCAAAAAAATGCCCCATCAGATTTATTAATTTGATGGGGCGTTTTTTACTTTTATTCAGCCCATCTATCTGGAAGTAGGTTTCGGATTTGTTCACTTGTCATCTTTGGACTTTCTGCCAAACGCTGCATTACATCCTTGAAATAGGAAAATGTATTTATATTATTCAATCTGCATGAAATAGCTAGAGAATAAAGAATAGCAGTTCTACTGGCACCAGCATTAGAACCACAAAAAAGCGAATTACGACGACTAATGCTGATATAGCGCATAGGTCGTTCAATTATATTATTGTCCAGATCGTATTCGGTAGATATGATAATGTTGTAAATGGACTCTAATTCATTCAGACAGTAAGCTGTAGCTTTAGCTAATATGTGGTTCGGCAATATCTCAGGATCTTTTTCTATATCCCTGAGTTTCTTTTCTAACTTCATATATACTTTTAGCGAAGCTTCTTTCCATTTTTCTTTTGGTTTTTTCTTTCGGATACTATAAAATTGATTGTATAGGTTAATAACTTCGAGAGCTTCGGGTTGTTCCCCGATCTCTATAAATTTTCTTTTGCAATGTTGAACACAACCTAAGCGTATTGCTTTGGGATAATCCCATCCTTCTAAAACTTTGTATGAACTATATCCATCAGTCTGTACAACACCTTTATAATCCTTCGGTAGATAATTAGTGAAGACCGTCTTACTTCGTGAACCACTTTCATAAATGAACTGTATTAAATTGTTTTGGTGAGAAAAAGCACTCCAAAAATAACCCTTGCGACTTCCTTTATCACCACCTAATATAGTGTGGTAGGTTTCATCAAAATGAATGTAGGAATCAGCTAAAATAGCATTTTTGAGTACTGGCATTAATCTATCAAGTAACCCTGCTGATTTTTCAATTAATCCATGAGTGGTTGCCTTTGGAATGTCAATGCCCATCTCATTTAGGTATTTCATGATGCGTTCAACTGGTAAGCCGTACACATATCTTTGTTGAATCAGGTGTGCCAGCAATGAACTGTCAAAATTAGAATTCATGAAAGGTGTCATAGGGGCTTTGCCTTCGAAAAAATCATCGCCCATTCTATATTTTTTACAGTGGTAAATATGTTTGATAAGACGGGGTGGAATATACTCATACCTTATCACATCGCGATAAAACAGGTAAACGGCAGCCTTTTCGTCAAAGCTAGCATCGGAAGGCATAACATCTTCTACAAGCTCTTCGATATTATCATATACTTTTCTTTTGGCTCCATTATTACCTCTTTGTTTGGGAGTAGGAGCCTTAGGTGTATTCGCAGGTACAGATGTTGTATTCTTGCGTTTTTCGGTATTTTTAGGAAGGTTAATCTGTGCAAAGCGCTTCAGCTTTTCAGCACCTTTATCCTTCTCCAGAATCGCTGCTTTTAATGCAGTCAACTCTTTAGTAAGTTCTTCTACGGTACTCATTAACTTTGCATTTTGCTCCTTAAAAAAAGCCACTAACTCCTTGTCTGTCATGACATAAAGATACAAAAAAAGTGCGGTTTTACCATAAGAAAATCATACTATCTTCCATCTTTAATCTCTCTATATCAAAGAGTTAACTGGGCTTTTATCCGTAATTCGTTAGAGCTACTTTTGTGTTTTATGGCATTAACCATTTTGTCTAAAATATCATGTTCAAGCTCAATAAAAGCACCTTTTCTTAGTTGTTGTGGTAGCGTATAACATCCTAATTCCAGCTTTTTGTTATAAAGAACAAATCCTTCCCTTTGCCATCGTAGTACCTTGATAGATTTACGTGTCTTGCCAATGAAGACATACCCATCGCCATTGAGCGCATTCATATTTCCTGATATTTTTACCAGGTGATAAAGTGAATGAATTCCTTTTCGCATGTCGACTGGCTCGCAAAAAAAGTAAAAACGTGTATCCTCTGTGAAATTAAAAATCATAATGTATCCTTTGATGTGAGAAATATGGATACAAAGCTTCAAAGTTTTATCACATAAAACTATACGCCATTGTGGAGACGCTTACTTTCATTTAGAAACCGACTTTTAATAATATTTATTCTTTAGTAGAATAATATTTTACTTTTTCTTTTTACCAATGCTCTTTAAAAATTCATTTACAGACTTTTGTACATTTTCATCTTTTAATACCTCTTTAATTACCTTTTCAGCTTCCTTACCTACCTCTTTTTGTGCTTGCTTAGTTGCAGCAGATAAATCTAGCGACATTTTAGGATTTTTAGCTGTTCCTTTAATAATAACATCAACAACATAGTCTGATCCTGAATCTGCAAAACCATCACTCAAGAAGCCCAAAGCACCAGCAACATCTTTTCTTGAAACTGGAGTTTTTACAATGTAATTAAGTGACTGATCAAATCCTTGTTCTCCAGAAATAATTAATTTTTTATCAAAAACTGTTGGACTGAATGGCTTAACAATGATTTTACCATCCTGTAAAATAAAGTTCACATCAATATTTTCAGCTTTTAATTTTTTATACTTATCATTCTTTAGTAGCTGAGCCATCCCATTCAAAACTTTTGAATTTGAAACTTCAATAAAAGGAGATTTAAGATTACCATTACCTGTTATTGAAGATATAACCGGAGACATCTCATTATCTAACAAGCTATTATAATGAAGCGTAGCTGATATTTTTCCTTTTGAACTCTTAGCAATAGGCATTAAAGAATCAATTACAGAAAAGGAGTTTGCTGTTTTTGTTAAATCAATACTACTTGCATTAAAAGTAAAATCAGCAAATGGTTTATCTATATTTTGGGTATTATAGGCCCCTCCCATTATAATTTTACCATCCAACAAATTCATATCCATTCCATCCAGACTTACAATACCATTACGAACAGTAATTTTTCCTTTAGCATCATCAATAACCAACTTATCATATAGTACTTTATTTATTGATGAAGTAAACACAAAATCAATATTTTTAGGAACTTCTATTGTTTCCAGAGCAGTTGTATCATCAGATTCAATTTCTTCTTCTTCTGTTTCATTCATTAAAAATTCATTCACATCAATCAATTTTGACTGATGAACCAACACCCCTTTTATGGTTTCATCCTTGAAAATATAGGGAAGATAATTCTCGATCTTACCTTTTAAACTAAAATCGGATTTTCCAATATTACATTCTAATTTATCTAATGTAATTTCTTTAGGTGAAAATTTCAATTGCGCCGATTGAATGTCTACTGCCTGAGGAAGATCATTACTCGCATAAAAAAACTGATTTAGTGCCATCTTTCCATTAGCTTGTATTGCCTCATAATCCTCAGCCTCAATAGTCTTTAAATCACCATCAACAGTAATATCTGCATCGATAATACCTTTAATATCAAAACTATCTAATGGAATTGCTTCTTTTAAAGATTTAAGATCTATAGTTCCCAAAATACCTCCTTTAAATTGAGCGTTGCTAACCGGAGTTTTTATTATCATTGAAGCATCGAAAGGATTATCTCCTAACTTAAAATGAAATTTCTTTATCTCGCTAATGGTATTATCTGGTGAACCCCCTGCATTATCAACTGTAAAATTCACATTAATATCTCCAACAGATTTTGGCAAATCAGGATATTGCACAAAACCATCTTCAACTATTAGATTTACATTAAAAGCTGGCAAATTATCGGCGTCTTTGTATATTCCTTTTGCCGAAGACTCTAAAGTAAAATTCCCTTTTGTTTTTACACCTTCAACATAACTCGTAAAAGCTTCAGGAATTAATCCAAAAATAGCATCGAAATCAGTACTTTTTGTTTTTAAGTTCAGATCTAAATCATATCCTTCATCAAGCAAAGCTATCGTTCCATTGAATCCTAAATTTAAGCGATTTAGCATTAAATCATTTTCCTTAAATGTAAATATCATTTGGTCCATATCTGCCAACATATTTGCAGATAACGATACCGACAAATTATGAAGATAACGAACCTGTTCCATAGTAAGATTAATATTTTCAACAGATGTTATTATTTTTAAATCTGTTGATGATGCACTAAGGTCTCCTGATAAATTTAAATTAAAGTGATCCACACTGGTATTTAATGCCATTGTGGCATCGTCATATTTCAATGAGGCATCTCTTATTTCAAATTCCTCCAACGTAATACCAAATGAGCTGGAAGATTCTTCTGCTTCGGGTTCTTCAACTTCGGTTGTTGTAGACTTCATTATATCCCAATTCGCTGTTGAATCAGCTAATACTTTAGCATGTATAAATGGCTGATCCAAAAGGATTGTTTCAACTTCAACCTCACTGCCACTTATTGCACTTAAAAGATCTACTGATACATAAAAATCTTTAAGTGACAATATTGTATCTCCCTCAAATTGTTGCAAACCAACAACACTTAAACCAGACATATTAATCGATAAACTCGGGAATTTTCGAATCAATGACAATGAAAAATCATCCCAGTTAACCGTTGCATTAATTTGCTTATTGATTTCCTGTTTTGCTATAGTTTCAATTTTACCTTTTAATAAAATTGGAGTTATAAAAAGTAACAATACAAACACCCCTATTATTAGGGCAAAAACTTTAATAAACTTTTTCATCTGTTTTAATTTTGTTTTTATAATAAAATGAAACTCACCAGGAAGATTATCATTCTTGTATCTGAAAATCGATGATCAGCTTTAGTAAAATACCATCACATGGCTCGTTTCTCTTTATTTTCATATATAATATTTTACCATTTAATAATTTAATCTAAAATAAAAACCACTCTCAAAATCAGGAGCTTTAACTTTATTATTGCTTCTTAAACGATTTCTTTGCGAAAAAATCCAAGGTTCGTTATGCAGTTTAAACACGGAACCGCCATAAACACCTACCGAATAAAAGCGCGCAAATCCAAATGAAGGAATACGGAAATTATAAGACAAATCTAATCCTGCATAACCAGTCAACTGATTTATTCTGATATCTAAATCCCTGTTTTCAACATAATCATTCAAAGAAATTTGTTTACTGGCATCAAAATTCAACAACCTATATCTGTTCAATTTTAATGCAATATTTGGAGTACAAGTAAATCTCTTCGAACCAATAAGATCATATCCAAAATTTAAACCCCATCTTGTTTTGTTAAGTTCCAAATCCACTCCATCCATATCTTCTCGTGTATCCTGATTTGATCCAAACTCTATACCATAATATAGTCTCCTATAAACAAATCCCATTTCTATAACACTTATGGTGTTATTATCGTTCATAATATCTACATTATCCAAGCCTAAATCAGTAATATATTTCTCAAATTCAAAAGGAACATACCCTACTTCAAAAGAAAAAAACACTTCTAATTTATCCTTATCTGATTTAGGTAGTTTATCTGATATCATTGTTTTTTTTGCTGCTATATTTTCATTCGATTCTTCCATGAAAATTCTTAAGGATTTAACTATTGTATCCGTATTATTTATTATAAAGGTTTTATAGCCTTTGGCTGAAATCTCTATAGCGTGACTCTCAATATTTTTATCTATTAGAATATGAAACACCCCCATATAATCTGAAAAGTAGCAATTATCTGAATTTTGCTGACACACGGATGCCCCATTAATAATAATACCATTTTTATCAAAAATCCTACCACTGATTATTACATCCTGAGCATTACAATTAATTATTATTACAAATAAAAAAAGAGATAGTAATATTTTCATTTGGAAAGTATTAATCATTAAGATTTAGGCTTATTTTAAACTGCCAGTTACTAAACTCAAATTGTTCAAAACCAGCAAAAACACCTATATTCATCATTAAAAAAATCTGACTTAACCCATATCCTACTTCATTATAATTTTTTAAATTGGGTTGAGTTAGATGATGCAGGTATATGTTTTCATTCCAGAGTTTTTCCTGTAAAAAAGGAATATTCTTCACAATTAAATAAGGAGTAGAATAACATAAATGTCCTTCAATATACCATTTATTTGTGCTGTACTTATAATCTTGTAGTATATTAAAATTTCGTTTCCAATCTTTAAAAGAAACTGGGATTTCACTGGTATTAAAATGTGTAAAGTTAGAAAAATGCATTGATGAGTTATTTTGAAAATAACCTACTCTGATATCATAATTAAATGCATACATAAAGCTCCATTCCAGTTCCTGACCTATTCTTAATTCAAATAAATCGTAATCCGATTTAGAATTAAAAATATTTTTAACGCCTTTTTCATAGGCTAATGTAAACGTTGGATAATCAGATTCAATCATTCTTTTTCTACCACCATCAATACGGTAAAAATATTTGGGTGTATATTGTAAACTGGTTCTTATTTGAAATCCTGTTCTACCATCAAAATGCTCATTCAAAAAGGGCCCCTCAATACTATTGTTTGATGTATAATTTCTTGTTGGATAGCCAAATGAATAATTTGTACTATTCTCTAATTTGTTTATTTGTTGGTATTTGACCTCTCCATTAAAAACCAACGCATTAGCCAGGTCTGTTTTTATACCTAATTTTATAAAATTATCCTGATATAACCTTTGATAATTATCTTTAAACAATAATGAGTAAACTGAATTTGAAAAATTAGCTATTCCCGAGTCTTCATTAAAATCTTTACTCCACATTCCGGCATCAATATAATAACTCGTATGTTTTATGAGATCATGATTTAACCTCAAATGTGTTTTCCAATTAAAAACCTCTCTGTTAAACGAATACTTAAAGTATTGTCGCATAAAAAAGCTGCTCTTTTTTTCATTTAACAGATAATATCTTAAATTAAAATTTTGAATAAACTGCCATCCATCAACGGCATTAAAAGAAAAAGATTGTTTATCTATAATACCATAATATCTCAACGTTATTCTTCTGGGTGTTTCTGACAAAACAAATTTCTTACCTCCTATTATATTTCCCAATACACTTATTGTTTCTGCATTTTCTTTCTCTATTACAGAATCTTTTTGCACACCAGAAAGAGCTAGGGTTAATGAGTCCCTTATCCCCAGACTTTCTATTTCCTTTTTACTCAAAGGAATTGGTCTTATTTTGTTCCAGTCAACACTGTCAGCAGGAATAGTATCCCTAATTATTTTATATGTTTCATCCAAAGATTCAAGTTGAAGACCTTTCCCCACTTGATCTAAGTTCTCATTTTCCTTCTCCATCAATCTCGATAACTTCAACATTTCCCGGTTACTTAAGTCATCTTTTTTTAGAAGCTCCTCAATTTTTTGTTGATTTTTGTTTAATGGTACTTCAATCTTTTCTTCTGCTATATCTGCAGCTTCATCATTTTCAGCATAAGCTTCTTTTAATGAACTAGGAACAGCGAGTTCATCATCTAGTATTACTTCCTCATATTTTACAGAACCACCATAATTTGCAGTCGCTTTAAAACCAAATGTTTGTAAATCAACTTCAAATTGATGACTTACAGGAAGCCAAGCTTTTCCTATTACTTCTGCCTGAACTTGTTTTATTCGTATTTTTCCGAAAAATTGTTCATTCACCAAATCTACAGAATGAATATTCCATAGATTGTCCACTATGTATATATAACCTTCAAATAATTTTTGATTCTTCCTCTTTGGTGTTACTTTTATTTTGTTTACGTAATATTCTCCTTCTTGAAAAAATCCCTCATAACGGTATTTATAAAAAGTAAAAGCTCTTCGGGATATGGGAGATATTGCAATTTCACTATCGGAATCATAAAAACTATAATTTAAATACCCTAGAACTTCATCCTCACTATTATTAGGAATTGTAGATTGTTTTGAGATTATATGATGCTCATATTTATTGGGCGCATTAAATATAATTTCATTAATTGATTCTGCAACGTAGGTTTTTCCCTGCTCTACACCTTCCTCTCTTAATTGTTTTCTGAATAAAGCAGGTATTTTATTCATATCAAAACCACCTTTAAGATATACACTAGCTTTATAATGTTTTACCTGACGCAAAAAATAAGGAGCAAGACTTATCGATTTTCGAATAATTCCATACGCAGGATCTTCGTTTCCAGAATAAATCCTTACCTCTTTGATTTTATAGTCATGCTGTCGTAATACAATATCTTTCTTTATATCCTTATTGAAAATTGTAATGTTCACAATTACCTTAGAAAACCCAAGTGCTTGAAAAGATATCTGATATTTGCCCGGTTCCAAATTAATGCTGTATTCTCCTTCAAGATTTGTAGTAGTTCCTGAAGTTAACTCCTTAATATATATTGAAGCAAATGGTATTCCTTCTCCATCCACAGATTTTACAACTCCACTCAGCACCTGCGAAAAGGCTGATTTTCCAGTTATTATTAAAATTATAAATATAATTAGTTTAATGTAAGTTTTTGGGTTACTCATATATATCAATCTCGTAATGTTCAATATTACCACTCAAAACTATAAAATTTAAAACAACTCGTCCTATTTTTTAAGGCATTTAAAAATATAATCATTCAAAGTTTTAAAATATTTAAACATACACAGAGGTGACAATTATCAGGTTTTTGTTATTTTTGCATCCAATTTAAAAATTTAGTTATGCCATCTATATCCAAAAGAGGTGTTGATATGCCTCCCTCACCAATTAGAAAGCTGGTTCCAATTGCAGATGAAGCAAAAGCAAGAGGAGTTAAAGTTTATCATTTAAATATCGGTCAACCTGATATTCATACACCTGAGGTCGCCATAGATGCTGTAAAAAATATTGATCGTAATATTCTTGAATATAGTCACTCTGCTGGTCTACTCGATTACCGAAAGAAACTTACTCAATACTACAAAAAGTTTGGTATTGATATTAATACGGATGATATTATGGTAACAACAGGAGGGTCTGAAGCATTTATGTTTGCTTTTTTCTGTTGTTTTAATCCTGGAGATGAAATTATTATTCCAGAACCTTTTTATGCAAACTATAGTGGTTTTGCTACAGCTACAGGTATCAACATTAAACCAATTACATCTAAGTTCGAAGATGGATTCTCATTACCTCCAATTGAGGAATTTGAAAAATTGATCACATCAAAAACCAAAGGTATTTTTATATGTAATCCTAATAATCCAACTGGTTACCTATATTCACAGGAAGAACTAAATCAGCTAAGAGAAATTGTTTTAAAGAATGATTTATACCTGCTGTCTGACGAAGTTTATCGTGAATTTTGTTATGATGATTACGATCATATTTCAGCCCTCAAACTTGATGGTCTTGAAGATAATGTAGTTTTAATAGACTCCGTAAGTAAACGATATAGTGAATGTGGAATTAGAATTGGAGCCTTAGTTAGCAGAAATAAACAAGTTATAGAATCTGCTATGAAATATGCTCAGGCTCGCCTTAGTCCTCCATTACTTGGTCAAATTGCGGCTTGTGCCTCTTTAGATGCTGCTGATGATTATTCAGAAATGGTTTATAATGAATATTTAGGCCGAAGAAATGTTTTGGTTGAAGGTCTCAATAAAATACCTGGAGTACGTTCATTAGTGCCCAAAGGAGCATTTTATACTATGACGAAACTACCAGTTGAAGATTCTGATCATTTTTGTCAATGGATTTTAGGAGAATTTCAATACGAAAATCAAACTGTAATGATGGCTCCCGGTTCCGGATTTTATAGCAGTCGTTATCTTGGAAAAGATGAAGTACGTATTGCATATGTTCTAAATGAGGAGGATCTTAAAAAAGCCCTTATTGTTATTGAAAAAGCCCTTGAGGCCTATCCAGGCAAAAAGACATTATAAAACACTGTAAAAAAGAGATATAAGCACTAGGCTCATATCTCTTTTTTTCCATTCTACAATATATTTATCTTTTGTATATCGTCCCCGTTTTTCTTTCTGTCTTTCTTTTATACAATCTCGTAAATCCAAAAATATTAACAACACAAGGCGTTTATAAATAACAAATGAGTAGGCTTTTACATCTTATAGAGACTCATCTAAACTCATTTTATAGTTTTGTTTAATTGTATTATCAAGTAATTCTAAAAGTTTTTGCATTATATTTGAAACGGACAATTTTCATGTTCATATAGAATAATTTCAATACACTACTGAATTTTGAATCTTAATTTATATATAGCCAATAAAATACGAAAAGGAGAAGTTACTGGTAAAAAACTTGCTGGACCAGTAATTAAGGTTGCTACCCTAGGCATTACTATAGGAATGGTTGTAATGATTCTTTCATTGGCTATAGGAACAGGTTTTAAGAAAGAAATACGCGATAAAATTGTTGGCTTTAGTTCACATATTCAAATAATAAATTACGACTATAATTCATCCTTTGAAACAAACCCCATTGATCGGGATTCAATTTTTGTTGATCAGTTAAAAATTCTACCAGGAGTAAAAAGAATTCAGGAATTTGCTACAAAACCTGGGTTAATTAAAACCAAAGATAACATACAAGGTATTATTATAAAAGGTGTTGGAAAAGATTTTGACTGGGATTATTTTAGAGATATTATTACTGAAGGTACCATACCTGATGTTAAAGGCAAAAGTACATCAAACGATATTATTATTTCAAAAACGCTTGCACAGTTACTAAAACTAAAAGTTGGAGATAAAATTCCCACTTATTTTTTTCAGGATAAAATCAGAGCTCGAAATTTTAAAATAAGTGCTATTTATGACTCTCATTTACCTGAGTTTGATAAGGTTTATATTTTTGCAGATATACGCCATATTATTAAATTGAATAACTGGAATGACAATCAAATTGCTGGTTATGAAATAACTCTGGAACACTTTGATCAAATAAATGAATTATCAAGAGAGATTGATATTCTCGCTGCGGCACATATATCAGCTGATGGAGGCTTATTAAGAACTACTACAATTGCTCAACAACAACCTCAAATACTTGGATGGCTTGACATGTTAGATATGAATGTTACAGTTATATTAATACTGATTGTATTAGTGGCTGGTTTTAATATGATATCTGGCCTTTTAATTATTATTTTGGAGCGAACTGCTATGATTGGAATATTAAAAGCATTGGGTAAACAAAACTGGAATATTAGAAAAGTATTTTTATATCTGGCTTCTTTTATTATTCTAAAGGGTATTTTATGGGGAAATATAATTGGAATTGCCATTTATTTTATTCAAAATACATTTGGAATATTGAGTCTTAATCCTGAAAATTATTATTTAGACACGGTTCCTATGTATCTAAATCCAATACACTTAGTCTATCTTAATATATCTACGATTATTATTTCATACCTAATGATGATAGGTCCTTCTTATTTAATCACCAAGATAACTCCTGTTGAAGCTATCCGCTTTGATTAAATTCATTTTTAATAATAACCCGAGTTCGATTAAAATTAAAGAGCTCAGCATTTTAATAGAAAGCCACATATAAACAACGATTTTCTGCTTCATATTTGTTTGACATAGCCCGCTATGACTTCACAAATATTCATTGAAACTCATTATTTATAAGCGGTCTGAGCCAATAATTTTATATCGAACTCGGGTTAATACATTTTATATTTATTTACATAATGGTATGCTGTATAATTAAAACCAATATCGTTTATTTTAAGTAACTACTTATACAATCTAATTAAGTTAGTTTGTTTATAGAAAATGTATCATTAAAGTCGATATCAAATCTGTTATTAATCTAACAATTTCTTAATTTTTCATTCTAATTCTATTGAAATAATATTAATTCTAAAAATTACTTCTAATTTTGTGAATCTTTCCTAGCAACTTGTAAAATATCAATCCAAAAACAAGTTATCCTAAATTATAACTCAATTATAAACTATTTTATTTGAGATAATAATGTTTACTAGAGACTTTAAAGAATAATTGTATATGATAGAACAGTACTTAAAACAAACAAAATTTAATGATTTTGAAGATTTTAAAAAGAACTACAAATTAGAAATACCTGAACATTTTAATTTTGCATACGATGTGGTTGATAGCTGGGCAGAAAAAGAACCTAATAAAAGAGCTTTGCTTTGGACCAATGATAAAGGAGAAAGTCGCACATACACTTTTGTACAGTTAAAAGAGATAACGGATCGTACAGCAGGTTATTTTTCATCACTTGGCATTAAAAAAGGAGATATGGTTATGGCCATATTGAAACGTCGTGTAGAATTCTGGTTTACTATAATTGCATTGCATAAAATTGGAGCAATAATTATTCCTGCAACCCATCTGCTTACTTCCAAAGATATTATTTACAGAGCCAATGCAGCTTCTATTAAAACAATAATTTGTGATGGAGATGATTTAATATTAGATCATGTCAATAAGGCAATGCCTGAATCGCCTACAATTGAAAAACGTATTTCTATAGGACCAAATATTCCTGACGGATGGGAGGATTTTCAATCTGGGATTAAAAATGCACAACCGTTTATTCGTTCTAATGAACCAACAAAAAATGAAGATCCAATTATTGTAAGCTTTACTTCTGGCACAACTGGTGAACCGAAAATGGTTACTCTGGATAGTGTTTATCCTTTAGCTCATATTGTAACTGCAAAATACTGGCAAAATCTACACGAAGAAAGCCTGCATTTAACAATAGCTGATACGGGTTGGCTTAAGGCTGTTTGGGGTAAACTGTATGGACAATGGCTTGTTGGCGCTTCTATTTTTGTATATGACCATGAAAAATTTACTCCAGCAGATATTCTAGATGTAATTTCAAAATATAAGGTTACCTCTTTATGCGCCCCTCCAACCATATTTCGCTTTTTAATTCGTGAAGATCTATCTAAATATGATTTATCTGCACTAGAATGGTGTACTATTGCGGGAGAAGCATTAAACCCTGAGGTATATGATCAGTTTGAGAAAATGACTGGAATTAAACTTCGAGAAGGATATGGTCAAAGCGAAACAACTCTTACTGTATTTACTTCACCATGGATAAATCCCAAACCCGGCTCTATGGGGTTACCTAACCCGCATTACGATATCGACCTTCTTACTGCAGATGGGGTATCTGCTAAGGAAGGAGAACAAGGACAAATTGTAATTCGTTATGATAAAGAATATCCTTCAGGTCTTTTTAATGGATATTACAGAAATAAAATACTGACTGACGAGGCAATGAACAATAACATATATTACACAGGTGACTTAGCTTATAAGGATGAAGATGGATATTTCTGGTTCATAGGAAGAGCTGATGATGTCATTAAAAGTTCTGGTTATCGTATCGGACCATTTGAAGTGGAAAGTGCACTTATGACACATCCTGATGTAGTAGAGTGTGCCATCACTGGAATCCCGGATGAGATCAGAGGTCAAATAGTAAAAGCTACGGTTGTTCTGGCTAGAGATAAAGCTCACAAGGCCAGTGATGAATTTGCCAAAGAATTACAAAATCACGTTAAAAATGTAACTGCACCATACAAATACCCACGAGTTATTGAATTTGTAGAAGAATTGCCTAAAACGATCAGTGGAAAAATACGTCGGGTTGAAATTCGTGCAAATGATATAAAATAATATGTATTGACTCTAAAATATATTGTGCTTAGTGATATTTCCTATTGCTAAGCACATTTATTAACCAATATATTTAGCATGCATTATAAAAACCAATATCCACCTTCTCCTATTATCTTAACTCTATAATGTATAATATTGCCAATACTTTACACTAATCAACACTATTGACCTATTCATAATCAACAACTTGAAATCCTCACTACTTTTATGTAAATTATATACATTAGGTCGTATGTTTTTTATTGACAAAGTAATTTATAGATAAAGAACAATCTAAAATTGGAGGATTTATGAAACAGATGGAGGATTACTTACCTATTGTTGGAGAAAAAGAAGTATATGAGATATACCAAAGAGCTGCAAAACTATACGATAAACATTTAATACATGTAAACTCAACCTTTATCGGCGGTGGTGTTGCTGAAATATTAAACAATTTAGTTCCTTTAACCAACGATACTGGATTAGATGCCGGTTGGAGAGTTTTGCATGGTAACCTTGAATTTTATGATATTACAAAAAAAATGCACAATGCACTTCAGGGCTCCAATGATATTTTCAGAGACGAAGATAAACATACCTACCTTAATGTGAATAAAGCTTTTGCTTCTTACACACACTTTGATCATGACTGTGTTTTTATACATGATCCCCAACCTCTATCTTTAATTAAGTATATAAAAAAGCAACAACCCTGGATTTGGAGATGCCACATCGATTTAACAAATCCTAATCCTGATTATTGGGAGTTTATAAAACCTTTTATACTTCGTTATGATTTAATGATTGTATCTGCAGAACAATACAAGAAAAAAGATATTCCTGTAGAACAAAGAATTGTACATCCTGCAATAGACCCCCTTGCTCCTAAAAACAGATTATTATCGCAAAAACGTTGTAAAGAAATATTGAAAGAAGCAGGCATTCCAACAGATAAGCCCATTATAACTCAGGTGTCACGAATGGATAAATGGAAGGATCCGGAAGGATTATTGAAAATATTTGAGAAGGTAAGAGAAAAAGTAGATTGTAGACTTTTATATACTTATAATTTGGCCACAGATGATCCGGAAGGTGTGGATATTTTCAATAGAATTCAACAAGCTGTAAAAGACTTATCGTTTAAGAATGACATTCTTTTCGTCATGGGAAATAACGACTACCTGGTAAATGCAATACAAACTTACTCCAATGTTGTAATTCAAAAATCAATACGCGAAGGTTTCTGCTTATGCGTTACCGAGGCAATGTGGAAAGAAACCCCTGTTGTTGCCTCAAATGTTGGTGGTATTCCAATTCAAATTGACGATGGAGAAAACGGATTTTTATTTGATCCATACGATTATCAGGGTTTTGCAGATAGCATTATAGAACTATTAACAAATGAAAAATTGGCTGAATCTATTGCTAAAAGTGGCCGCGATAATATTAAACACAAATTCTTATTACCTCGATTATTAAAGGAATATCTAAGCATCATGTATGACTTATTAAAATAACTTTTTGTTTCCCATTTTTGAGAGAGAAATATGATGAATAATAAATGAAAATAATCACCATTATTTAATTATCTTTCTTTTAAAACTCATAAAAAAGGTGTCTAATACAATTATTATTGTTCCTCTACGTACACATAATGAACGATAATGAACACTTAAACCAGTAGGCTTTTTCCACTAACTATTTTGCAACAAAAATATATCCAACCATATAACTCTGTATTTCAATTAAATGCATTTGTTTATGTTTTTTATTCAATAATTTAATTTTAATGGCACGATTATTATATATAGTAAAATGTATTTATACAAAAGGTTTAAATTAAAGACAAGACAATAAAGAAATACTGGAAACGTCCGGTATTTCTTTTTTTTTACCTTTTAATTAATAACCCGAGTTCGATTAAAATTAAAGAGCTCAGATTTTATTAAAATGCTGATATACAAGGCAAATTCTTTTTGCATAGCAAGCTATGGTAGAAGAATTTAACGAAGTAGATTAGTATTTTAATAGAAAGCCACATATAAACAACGATTTTCTGCTTCATATTTGTTTGACATAGCCAGCTATGACTTCACAAATATTCATTGAAACTCTTTATTTATAAGCGGTCTGAGCCAATAATTTTATATCGAACTCGGGTTAATAAATATTTATATAACATTTAAGCCATTTTTAATGTATAATTGTTATATTAACTGTAGAAGGAGAAAGGCTTATGTATACTAATTTTATTGAAATACTTAGAAATGAATTAAAAGGAGATTTGCCTGGAGAAATGGCTCAGTTAAAAATGTCTCCTAATGTGCGTTTTACTGGCATAATTCAACCTAATAAGTCAGAAACAAGACAAAGTGCAGTGCTCATTTTATTGTACCCTAAAAATAACAGCCTGTACATTCCATTTATACAACGACCAAGATATAATGGAGCTCACAGTGGACAAATAAGCTTACCTGGTGGCAAAGTTGAAAAAGGTGATATTAACTATACACAAACTGCCTTACGCGAAACCCATGAAGAAATTGGTGTAAACATTGATGATATTGATATCATAGGACAATTAAGTCCCATATTTATACCCAATAGTAACTTTAATGTATCGCCTTTTATAGGTTACATCCCATCCATTCCAGAATTCAAGCCAGATACATATGAGGTTGAATCAATAATAGAAGCACCTCTATCTCAAATTCTAAATCCAAACAATATTGATTTTTTCGAAAAAGAAAAAAATGGAATTCAGGTTAAAGCTCCTTATTTTAATATAAATAAGAATATTATCTGGGGTGCAACAGCAATGATTTTAAGTGAATTTATCGAAGTGATTAAGTCTCCTAAAAATTCACCTACTCCATTAGATTCTTATAATGTTCATAACGCTCAAGAATCTCATTAACATACAAATAAGGCTCTTCTCCTCTGCAATATCCAAATTCAACTACAGGATCATTAAAATACTTTGGTTTCGATTTGTTTAGAAGATAATAATCAACATTGTCATCCCAGATCTGGGGGTTTTTCCCATTTTTATCAGCTAGCTTCATTGCATCCAAAACATGACCAATTCCAACATTATATGAAGCCAATACAAATTTCAATCTTTCCTCAGGATCATCTACACGTAAGGCCATTCTTTTATCAAGCCATTTTAAAAACTTAATTCCACCTCTGATATTTTCTGTTGGCGATGTAATATTGTGAACACCAAATGTTTTTGCTGTTTCTGGCATTAACTGCATTAACCCCTGAGCACCTGCCCAACTTTTTATTTCTGGCAAAAATCTGGATTCCTGGTATATCAATGCAGCCACTAATTTCCAGTCCCAATCAATATTCTCACATTCTTTTTTAATAATATCATCAAATTGTGATACCGAGCCTCCTTTTAAAGAATTAAAACCAGAATCTACAATATGAGTAGATCTTCTGTTTAAAAAGTACTTTTTATAAATGATGTTATATTTAGATGACTTACGAAAACGTATAAGCCAATTGTTCACTACTTGTAATAAATCAGGAGAAGATTTTCTTACTCCCCAAGCCATTTTCTGAGGGAAACTAATCGGCGTTTCAATATCAATATTATCGTAATAGTTTTTATTAACACGAGCTAATATCTCATCACAAATAGTATATAAAATTTCACCTTCTGCAACTAATCCAATTAATTGTTCTGCCTCATAATCCGGAATCTCAACAACATTAATGGTATCTCCTATTTCATCAGAAAGATTATTCAGGCGAGTAACATAAGAAGAACCCTTTTGAACATAAATCGTCTTCCCTGCTAAGTCTAACTGATTACGAATTAACTGATTAAAATCGAGCTTTTGAGATCTGTCAGAATGCTTTTCTTCGATTCTTTGCACCAATACTTGTCGTGAGAATGTATGGGGTTCTGTAAACTTTATTTTTTTACTTCTTTCTCGGGTAACTGCAAGATTTTGAGCAATTAAATCAACATTACCGCTGCGAAGATCACTTATATTTTTCTCTACATCATTGCTAACAATTACTTCTAGCTTTATTCCTAAGTTATTACAAAACTCATTTAACAGCTCAAGCTGATACCCCATTGGCGTACCTTTATAAATAAAGTAATTGGTGGAATTATAATCTGTGACAACAATTAGCTTTCCTCGCTCCTGTATTTCTTTTAAGTCAAACGAAACTTCTTTTTCAACCACACTGGTTTTTACTTTATTTTCTGATGGCTCACATGCCACTAACAAAATAAGCAAAAGCCAAACAAATCTTTCTATACCTCTCATAAGTAAGAATTTAACTTTAAGCAAACAAAGATATACCAATTATAGTTTAGAGCAAATATGAATTGACAAGTGAATTTTTAGACTAAATTTGCCTAATCATAAAAATTCCATGAAACACCCCATTTTACTCGCATTGGAGCATGTGGATAACCCAAAGTAAGGAAATAGTTTTTATCCATAAAACTTTGATTAATGTGATCTAATTTAATAAATATACGAGCTCTTTTCAGATGTAAATTAACAAAAGCATCCATAAATGGATAATTACCCACTTTAATAATATTTTGATTGTAGAACTGACCTGTAGCAGGCATATAACCAGGAGCATAATACTCTGAATGGTATTTTACATCAACTCCAACCTGCATTTGCAACACTCTTTTGGCTAAATAAAAATTAAAGTAATTTGAACTATATCCTGAAAACTCTGGCAAAGGCAAATATCGTTGGTTACTCGAAATTTGATAAGCTAATTTATTATCACTATGTATTGGTCCGATGGTAAAATCTTTAAACAGAGATACCTGAAATGCACTAAATACATCTGATGTTTGATCTGGTAATGCCTCACTATTCCAATACATATAATCTGTAAACACCTTAGATTCCCAAGATAACTTCAATCTACGAGTTGGAATCTTTAATCCTAATTCAATATTAATCAGTTTTTCTTGCTTAAAATTTCTATCCCAGCTAAAATGGTTTGAATAGTATTTTTCCTGAAATAACTCAGGACTTCTAAGCAATATTCTGCCCCTACCGTATATTCCTGCTGTATCTTTAAAAATACCGTATAATGTATTTATATTTCCCTGCAAATCAATATCTCCTAATCTGTATCCCTGCACACATATCTTTCCTCCTAAATTCCACCAAAAGTTCTTACCTAAATTCTTAAATACTTGTCCTCCAACATAGGTAGTTACTAATGTTGTATTCTTATGCCCGTATACAGGAGTGTAGACATCATTTTCATCATATGTAATAACCGTTGGCTTTTGAAACTTATAATATTTTACCTCATTCGACAAAAATGCACGTACACCAAACTTTAACAAAGAATTGGCTTCTTCATTAAATTTTATCTGGAAAGTATTTTTAACAAAGGTATATGATGTTGAGTCCCTGGTTTGTAATGAATCAACATAGTCGTTTCCATACAACGGGAGCAAGCCTTCTACAAAATAATTATCTAAATTATCTATTTTATAAACCCTACTATAATTACCCACATGTAAAGAATGATACACTGTACTAACTGGCAATTCATACTCTTCACCTAAAGCAGCTTCTGTATCAATTGAATCTGGAAGTTCATTATTTAATTTTATTTTACCAATTCCTAATGAATGATTATAGAAGAATTGAAAGTTATTGATTTTATTACTCGCAGACATGTATTTTACAGGTATATCCTCTGCTCTTTTATACTGGTCACTTTTTTCCTTATCTGTAATCAATCCATGATCATCATCTGCTAAACCTCCATTTTCCAAATGTTCAATGCTATTGTAAGTTACAACTGCATGCATTGAATATTTAGGACTATGATAGCTGCTATATAAATTAAAATTTCTATTGTCTACTTTTTGTGCGTTATATAAACCAATGGATGAAACTAAATTATACCTTATTGCCAGATTCCAGTCCTTATTAATATTTTGCGTAAAAAAACCTGTGAAATTTTCTTCTGATTTTCGTCCCGGACCTGCATTTATGTAGGTAAGGTTAGTATATGGTACTTTAGTATTATAGTATTGTATATCCTCAGGTTGAATAAATAAGGCTCTTAAGGAGTTTAAAAAAATGAATTCATTAAAATCATCCTTACAACTCAACAAATTTGAAGTATAAGCTCCCCCCTTATTTCCCAGGTTTATATTTGAAAAACTGTTTTTAAAAATAGGATCATAATTCTGAAATCCTGATGTAATGGTATCCACCGCAACAGTATCGATAAATGTATAATCATCTACCATCTTCCACGACCAGATTCTATCCTTTAAATCAATTAAGGTATCTCTTGATACTTGATTTTCTTGCATATTTCTGCCCATACGAGCCTCATTATCAATTCTGCCTTGAGCTCCAGGCTGTGCTGCTACTAAAGTGCTTAACAGTAAGCAAAAAATTATATATTGTAATTTTGTTCTCATCATCGGCAAAGATAGAAAAAAATGTTTCGGACAAATATTAAAATTAGACTCATCCTTTTATCAATTATCGTACCTTTTATAAAAAAATGAGAGTTCTGCTATTTTATTTTACATCACAAACAAATAATTATATTTTTGTGCGCTTTATTACTTAATTACAAATCGCTTATTAAATGTAACATAAATGATTAATGATATTATACAATAACTATGTATCGATTATCATTGATTGGTTATATTGAAATTTTAAATGATGAAACGTATGAAAAAGTTAGTTTTATTTTCCATGTTAATGATTTTTGGAAAATTAGTTTTCGCACAAAATCTTCAAGTACATTATGATTTTGGTGAAGAACGTCAATTAATTACCACTACATTAGAAATGTTTAAACCAGATAAATATGGTAGCACATTTTTCTTTGTAGACATGGATTTCAGTAACGAGGATGATCGTGGTACCGATAATGGATTCTCTTTAGCATATTGGGAAATTGCTCGAAGCTTTAAGTGGAATAAATCTCAAAAATTTGAACCTAGAATTGAGTTCAACAGTGGTGGTGCATATTTTGGACCAATCAATAATTGTTGGTTAATTGGTGGACAATATACTTTTAACAATGCTGATTTCTCTAAAGTGTTAACGCTTCAAGCCAACTATAAACATATCAAAGACGGTAAAATAAATGACGATTTTTCTACAGAAAACCTTTCTGGATTTCAATTAACAGCAGTTTGGGGACTTCACTTTTGGGATAGAAAATTTTCTTTTACAGGATTTGCTGACTTCTGGAGACAAGATACTTATTTCGGAGACAAGAAATATGTATTCCTCACAGAGCCTCAACTATGGTACAACGCATGTCCGAACTTCTCATTTGGTGGAGAAATTGAAATGAGTAGTAATTTTGTTGATGATGATTTTGTTGTTAATCCTACACTAGCTGTTAAGTGGACTTTCTAAACTTTAAGATATGTTAGAAAAATTCTTCAAACTAAAAGAAAACAATACTACAGTAAAAACAGAAGTAATTGCTGGTATTACCACGTTTATGACAATGGCCTATATTTTGGCTGTAAACCCTGATATTCTTTCTAAAACTGGAATGGATATTAATGCTGTTTTTTCAGCAACTGCTATTTCTGCAATAGTAGCAACACTTGTTATGGCATTGTGGGCAAAGCTCCCTTTTGCTTTAGCACCGGGTATGGGATTAAATGCTTTTTTTGCAGTCTCAGTATGTATTGGAATGAAATGTAGCTGGCAATTTGCTTTAACTGCTGTTTTCCTTGAAGGTATTATCTTCTTGGTATTAACAGTGTTTAATATTAGAGAACTGATCGTAAACTCTATACCAACCAATATGAAACATGCAATTTCTGCAGGTATTGGTTTATTTATTGCCTTTATTGGTATGCAACATGCAGGTTTAATCATTAATGACGATATTGTACTTGTAAAATTAGGTAATATGACTGATCCAACTGTATTAGTCATGGTATTTGGATTAGTAATTATAGGTGTATTGTTGGCATTAAAAGTTAAAGGAGCACTGCTTATTGGTATATTTGCATCTGCTATATTAGGAATTCCTCTTGGAGTTACAAAAATTCCTGATACATCACTCATATCATTACCTCCTAGTATCAAGCCTATCGCTTTTCAATTTGATTTCCATGAAATATTTTCAATGAAAATGTTAGTCGTACTATTTACTTTTTTATTTGTAGATATGTTTGATACAGTAGGAACATTAATTGGTGTTTCTTCAAAAGCAAACATGCTTGATAAGGATGGGAAATTACCTAGAGTAAAACAAGCTCTATTTGCCGATGCTATTGGTACAACCGTAGGTGCAGCATTAGGTACTTCTACTGTTACAACTTATGTTGAAAGTGCTTCTGGTGTTGCAGAAGGTGGTAGAACTGGTCTTACTTCATTAACAGTGGCTGGTATGTTTTTAATAGCATTGTTTCTTTCTCCATTATTTTTAATGGTTCCGGATGCTGCAACAGCACCTGCTTTAATTATTGTAGGTTCATTTATGCTTTCTCCAATATTAAAAGTAGATTTAGAAGATTATACAGAATCTATACCTGTTTTTTTAACTGTGATTATGATGCCTTTAGCCTATAGTATTGCAGAAGGTATTGTATTTGGTATGTTAGCTTTTGTTATTTTAAAATTATTATCAGGTAGATACAAAGAAATTTCTATTGTTAGTTATTTCCTTGCCGTTCTGTTTATTTTAAAATTTTTAATGTAAACATCTGAATAAGATTTAAATACTCAATTATCTCAGTTGTAGAGATGATTTTTAGACTAAATATTATTTAAACGCCTCTACATTTAGTAGAGGCGTTTTTTGATTATTCATGATATATTGTGTTGCTTTGTGCCTATACATCATCAATGAACTATTAACATTAAAAATACTTATAGTTTATAAACATTTACACTCCTATTAATGAAAGACCTTACTAAAGGAAATGAAGCAAAATTAATTTTCAACTTTGCCTTACCAATGGTGCTGGGTAATCTATTTCAACAATTATATAATGTGATAGATAGTATAATTGTAGGGCGATTTTTAGGAGATCAAGCTCTTGCTGCAGTAGGAGCGTCTTTTCCTATATTTTATACTTTAATTGCTTTTGTTATTGGAATAGGAAGTGGAGCTACCATTGTGATCTCTCAATATTTCGGGGCAAAAAAAATGCATGAAGTAAAGCAAGCTATTACTACAATATACATATTCCTTGTTTTTGCCAGTTTCGTTACTATGTTCGTTGGTATTTTCTATAATGAGGAGATATTTCGTTTACTGAATGTGGCTGAAGATGTACTACCCCAGTCTGTAGAGTATTTTACCATATATATGACTGGAATGATTGCTTTTTTTGGTTTTAATGGTACAACATCAATACTTAGAGGATTAGGAGATTCAAGAACGCCATTACGTTTTTTAATATTTGCTACCATCACAAATATTATTCTTGATATTTTATTTGTAGTAGTTTTTAAATGGGGTATTAAAGCTGTAGCTTTTGCTACTGTTCTTTCTCAATTTATTGCTTTTGGAAGGGCTATATATTATCTGCAGAAACAACAGCACATTATTTCGTTTGATTTAAGAAAATGGGTATTTAGCACAAAAATATTCAGACAGAATATAAAAATAGGTCTACCTACTGCCTTTCAACAGTCTTTTGTGGCATTAGGTATCATGGCTTTAATACGAATTGTAAACAATTTCGATTCTGATGTTCTGGCTGCTTTTACAGCGGCTGGTCGAATTGATTCTTTAGCTGCATTACCTGCATTAAATTTAGCCTCTGCGCTATCTGCATTCGTTGGACAAAATCTAGGCGCAAACAAAATTGATAGAATTAAAAAAGGTGTGCGGGCCTCATTATTTATGGCTTGGTCTATTTCGTTTCTGGTAATGGTTATAGCCTATTTGTTTTCCGATAATTTAATGCGTCTTTTTACAGAGAGCGAAAATGTAATTATGCATGGTAAAAACTACCTTGTTATTGTTAGTTCCTTTTACCTTATATTTTCGACAATGTTTATTTTACATGGTGTTTTGCGAGGTGCTGGAGCAACTTTAATACCCATGTTTATATCACTGTTTAGTTTATGGCTAATTCGTATTCCTTTGGCTGTTGTATTTTCAAAGCATTTTGGAGTTAATGGTATATGGTGGGCCATACCAGCAGGATGGAGCGCAGGAATGCTCGGTTCTCTAATCTATTATTTGAGTGGTAAATGGAAAAACAAGGGTATTATCAAACAACCACAACAAGCTTCAGAATCTGGTACATAAATTTCATGTAATCATTTCCTCTCCTTATTACTGGTATAGATAACAACTAAAAATCTAATTTAGATTGTTTAAGTCTCCTATTGAAGTACAAAGTTTATAGGTACAGAATACCTTACTCTAACTGGTTTTCCTCTTTGCTTACCCGGAGAAAATCGAGGTAAATTATTAACCACACGTACTGCTTCTTCATCCAACTTTGGGTAAACACCTCTGGTAACCTCAACATTTGTTACCGTTCCTTGTGGTGATACTACAAAAATAACATATACCCTACCCTGAATTCCATTTTCGGCGGCAATAATTGGATACCTTATGGATGAAGAAATATATTTCATTAGTTCTCTCTGCCCTTCTTCTGTTGTTGAACAAATGTCTGGTCTAAAAATAGGCATTTCTTCAACCACCATAAAAATAGGCGCTTCGGTTGCCTCTTCTTCTTCCATTTCAACATTTAAATCTTCAACTACTTCAACCATTTCATCCTGATTGGTTTCTGTATCCATAATCTCTAATTCCTCTTCAATGTCAATGTCATTTTCAACAATAGTAATAACATCATATACTTTTACCGGACTTGGTGGAGGTGGTGCAACGGTCTCTTCTTGTCTGGTTATTGGAACCATTTCTTCCTCAGTTACTACCACATTATCTGTTAAAACCGATTTAGTTGCACGTTCTTTGAAATTAACTTCCATGGAAAATAATACAATACCAAAGCTTAATATCATTCCCAGTTCAAAAAATAGGGATTTTTTGTTTTCTAAATCTGCGTGTATGGTTTTGCGGGCTTTCATCTGTTTGTGACTTTATAATTGTTCAGATGGAACACCCAAAAACTGTTGGAATATTCAAATATTATCAGGTGCTCCATTAATATAATAATACAAGACTATAACATTAATCATCTTCACCTGCATTACCCGGAGTAAACCCTATAATATGTACGGTAGAAACAACCGCGTAAACAGGTTACCTAAGCTCTTTCTCCATAAAAAATATGTTCTAATATTTTATACGTAATTTAAGAAAAAAAGTTGTAATTAAACAGCTAAATATCTTTTCTTTTTATGCTCACTATTTGTTAATTATGAGTATTATACACTTTTGAAAACAAACCATATTTAGCTTATTTATTTCAGATCACATCTATCCTAAACAAAAAAAAGTGATTCTCTCGTGCATAGCTTCTAAGTTGGCCTCAGCCTTGATTTTCTTTGCTTCGTTTCTTGTATTAAGACAAGAATTGCAAATCGTGAATACAATAAATATCAAATACCATATGAACAAATGAAGTCGGGTCTGGGTGAAACGCCAGTTAATATATTATATTTTGGACAGCTCTGATTTCATTATAACTTTTGTATAATCTTATAACCTCTGTTCACCAAAATTGCAGGAAAATAAAATCATATAAATTATAGTTGTTACCTTATATTAGGTCTTTGTATAAAAAAATATTGGTCTAACTTTGTCCTCTATATTCAACGAGGAGGTATTTATGAGTTACAAGCGTCTTCATTCACGTCTTAAAAGTTCAAATGAAAATAAATTAGACAAAATAGTTAATGCTTTTGAAGCAGAAGGGCGCGCTTTGCAACATCAATTTTCACCTGAAATAAATTTCCCAAAATCAGACTACAAAGAAGAGATTCAGTATATCAGTTCAATAGATGAAAAATTGGGACGAACCTTTGAGCGGTTAAATCAACATCAACGCCATGCTGTTTTTCATCCTTCAACTCATACTATTCTTTCAGCTATGGTTGGAAGTGGTAAAACGACTGTACTTATTGCCAAGATATTCTATTTACATTTTATAAAACATGTTCCGTTTGATAAAATGGTGGTACTAACCTTTACCAATAAAGCTGCCAGAGAAATAAAAGAACGAATTTCTATATTTTTAGGTGATGCCCATACCGAATTAAAAGAACAGTTGAGATATTTTGGAACTTTTCATGCTGTTGCAAGACAACTCTTAAACGAACATCCAGACTTAAATAAAATTGGTTTTAAACCTGATTTTATGATTATGGATGAACAGGAAAAACAGGATTTTTTAGAAAGATTAATTGCACAAGAAAACTTATCTATAAAATACCACAACCAATTGACCAAAAGATGGCGAAAATTCATGGAAACAGGCGATCCATTGATGGGCAATATGAAAAATGAGGATGATTTTGTACAATTAGTTCAACTGGCTCTAAAGGAAAAACAGATTAAAAACGCCATGGATTTTGATGATCTTATATCATTATGTAATGAAGCGCTAAATCATCAGGTATCCATTTCTCCTGATTGGATTATTGTGGATGAGTTTCAGGATTGTAATGAAGATCAACTCCTGTTAATAGAAAAGTTGAGAAATCATCAGTCTAATATTTTTGTTGTTGGAGATCAAAATCAAAGTATCTATGGCTGGCGAGGCTCCAAAGATCATTTATTTGAAGAAGTCTATTCCCGATGGAACACTACCTGGATGGAACTTCCTCAAAATTACAGAAGTACTGCAAACATATTATCTGCAGCAGAATCATTACTTCAGCAAAATGAAAATGTATTAATTGCAACACGTAAAAGTGGAACTCCTATTGACTTAATTAGACATTTCAACGATCAGCAAGAAGCTTTTTATCTGAAGGAACAATTAACTACCTATCAAAAGGAAAATATACCACTCGATAATATTGCCATATTATTTAGAACCCACCAGCAAATTAAGATTGTGGAAACCGTTCTGGCCCAGTCTAATATTCCATATCAATTGGTAAAAAAGGCAGAACTTCATGACAACCCCGCCCAGAACTTTTTACTCCGAATATTAAAGCTATGTATGAATCACAACGATAGTGATGCTTGCCTTGCCTTGATCTTTGATGCCAATTTTGGTGTATTAAAAAGAAGTAAAAAGGTTATTCAAGCATTAAACACACGAGAACCAAATATTACTGCAATAAACGCTTTACGTAATTATCTTGAAAATCATAAATCAAAACCTTTACTACATATAAAGCTACTTCATCAAATTGAAACTTTTACTTCAAAGTTTTTTCTAAATGAAACATTAGAAACCGACGACTTTATTGATTATTTGGCTTTACGTGATATTCTAAAACCAACTTCTATACATCATAAAGAATACCTTGATGCTGTACATGAAGCTTGGGAACAAATCGCGTATTTTATAAAAGCACAAGGATGGGGTGAAAAATCTTCTATATTTCAATTAGCCATTGGACAAGTCGTTTTAGAAGGTACTTTCTATATCAATGGCAGAATTAAACAAAAAGGTAAAGGTGTTCATCTGTTAACCATTCATGCATCCAAAGGTTTAGAATTTGATAAAGTATATATTGCTGGTGCTAACACTGGTATTATTCCTTTGTCGCAACACCAAAAAGGCAGTCAGAATTTGAAAGAGGAAAAACGCTTATTATTTGTTGCCATAACCAGAGGCAAAAACAAAGTTGAAATTGGATGGCACTCACAACCTACTACAAGAAATACAGAAGCTGAACCTTCCTACTTTTTAAACGCAATACCCGATAATTTATTGAACAGAAAAACCTCTGCAGCAAAAATATTAACGGAGAAACAAGCAGACGAAAGCGCTGGATGGCAAGTTGATATGTTGGTAAAACATAAGAAATATGGTAAAGGATTAATTACCTGCGTAACCGAAACAGAACTAATATGCTCATTCAAATCGGTAGGTGAAAAATCATTCTCAAAAGCCTTTGCGAAAGACTCATTGAGCATCATAAAATAAAAACCTATTAACCCGAGTTCGATATAAAATTATTGGCTCAGACCGCTTATAAATAGTGGAATTTTTAGGCAGAAGATCGCTGTTTATAAGTCGAATATAATTCTCTTTGACCTAAAACTAATCTACGGTGTTAAATTTATCAAGTTAGCTCGCTACCCCTCCAAAATTTGCCTTGTATATCAGCTTTTTATGACAATCTGAATTTTAAAATTTTAATCGAACTGAGATTATTACGATGTAGAATTCTTATTTACAACCAAATGCTTCATATAACTACCAACAAAACACGAAGTAAAATTATAGCTCTGATAACTGAACTACAGCATCTGCATCAACATCAGTATCGATTTGCAAGTATTCTGATAATTTTGAAGCTAATTCTTTATTTTCATCAATTTTAACAAACTGAATTTTAGGTACTCTAAACAAATCTGCGCATCCAACATCCCTAAACAGATCATATATTTGTTTATTTTCAACAATATCAGAAAAAACCAGATTCCTTAAATTATCTATTCCCAGGTATTGCTTATCTAATTTCTGCATACCTAATACTTCCTGCAAATTATCACCCTCCGGTGTACCATTATTTGTCAATAGTAAAAAAGTAGTTATAACGACAATACCTTCAATATATTCATAAACTAAATAACCGATTTTAATATCATCGCACTTAAATTCTATAAGATTCTGACCTCTCCTGTTTTTGACAATACTAAAACAAAACAGACTTTTTATCAGATATAAATGGATAACAAACCTTTCCATACAATTCAGTCGTTCATAGAGTCGTTGTAAGGCATGTTTTTGAATATAAATATCTATCTTTAAATTAGCAAAATTAGATTCAATTCCTAATTTTGCAGGATTGGTTGTGATCCAGACTACATTGTTATCAACAGGATAGCCAACTTTATAAACTTTACGAGTATGATTATGAAGTAACACTTTACGGTGTTCAGCAAAAACTACTTTTACAAAATAGCAATTAAAAATTGTAGGCAAAAAAGTTTTTGATTGACAAATATCAAATCGAAATATAGTATATCCAAAACTTATAGCACTTAGTTTTACAGTCAGAATATCTGCTAGATAACAAGCAATTTTACCCGGCTTATCTTGTTGATTTGTGTAATTCATAAACAACTCAAATCCACTCAATATCGAATCTTTATGCCGAATTGTATCACTAAGATTCCTAAGAAGATAACGCAGCGGTTCACCTACAAGATAATAGTCGTATAAAGAAATTTGAGGGCCGTTTTCATAGAAGCAGAATTTCTCATTCTTAAAAAAAGAATATGTTATATTTTTAATTTGTTTTAAATATAAGGATGGAATATCTTGTCCGTCGGATGGCAAAATAGCTATTGGTTTCATTCCCATTAAATATAATAAATCGATTTCTTTTTTGGGAATTAAACGATATGCCTCTTCAGCATTTGCGGCTTTAACCACATTGTACATTTTGGATTTTAATTCATTATTGTATTTACCTTTAGATATTCTGCGCGAAACACTAGATTTTCTTTTATTTTTTTTATTTGCCATAAAATTAGGTTTGGAGATAAATAAATTTAGGATCTTTCTAAATTTAAATATAATATAAAAAAATCTTTACTAACAGCAATACTCACATTATTCCTCCTTCTCTCCTCCCATCATGCGGCGAATTTTTAACTCCTTACGATAGTCTATTTCCTCTCCGGATCTAAATGTTAAGGTATAATGCTCTGGTACATCCACAATAATATTTAACTCCGTTTTTATTCCCTTTAAAACCGTTTCATTATTAGCAATCTTTAAAATACCTGTAGGGAAATATAAATGAAGTGTTTCTTGGGATTGTTCAACCTTTAAAACTTCATTTAAAAACTTGCCTCCAAATCTATCTTCTTTTTGAAAACGATCTATTAACGCAGGCCAGTGCGTTTTCACATCTTCCCATTTCATTTTTGGTAAAGAAGTTTCTGGCTGTCTGTCAAGGCGCTCGCCAATAATTCCAGACATAGGTGATGCTAGTTCTTTATAAAAATTCCGAAGTGCCCAAAGTATTAAATGTTTATCAACTCTATGGTCTCCAACACAAACCGGACAACCATTTTTACAGCTGCAATTTTTCACAAAGGTTCCTGCATTCTGAATAATCTTATCCAGATAATCAAATACCTTTTCAGAAAAACCTAATCCTCCCGGATATCCATCGTACAACACAATGGCATACTTTGTTTTTTTAGTTTTTTCATCTACAAATGAAAAGATATCTCCGCCTAAATCGCTATCTGTAGCCATAACAAGCATAGATGCAGCAGCTTTTAAACAATGTACCAAACCTTCACTATAATCAAATCTCGGAACTTTTGCCGATGGTGATTCTGGTTCTAATGAAGGAGCTTTTCCTGTGGCAACAAAAGTACGGACTACATTATCTGGTATTTCAATCCAGCATGCTTCTGTCTCCATCTCAGTACGCAAAATTTCTGCTAAATCTGTATATCCTAAATTCTGATGTGTGTTAAATTCAACCATCTTAAATCCAGTCACCAATACCGTAACCTTTACATCTCCAAAAAATCTATTGATACGATATTCCTTTTCGTGCTCATGCTCCATGATAACCGCAATATTTCCTGGTTTATGGGGCTCTGTGTAATAGTTAGAAGCAACTTCCTTAACAAAGGCGGTTTTACTCTCCAGATCGAGCTGGATAGATTTATACTGAACACTATCATGAAGATAGATCGCTCCCGGGTAAAATTCCTTTTTCGCCTGTATAATATCTACTATGGTAATGGTTTCTTCCTTTTCCATATCCACCACCTTAATGGTGTCGCCGGTAATATTTCGCAAACTGATTTCATGAGCCGGTGAAATATCTCCACTCCATTGATACGTACTATTTTGCTCTATCAATTCACCTTCTTTCACCAATAATGGTATGATCTCTCCCAAATCAGGAAAAGAAGCCACATCATCAATGGTTAATGGAAGCTCGGCAGATGCTGCTCTTATGTGCGACAATTGAATATATAAATTATCCCGATCTATAATGGCATTCTCTGACTCTGCCTGCAATAGCCAATCCGGATTTTTTCCCACATACTGATCCAGCGGTTTCTCCTTCAACATAACGATAGCATAAGCCTCTGATCCATTTCTACCGGCACGTCCTAATTGTTGCCAAAAACTAGCTCTGGTACCTGGAAATCCTCCCATAATAACTGCATCCAAACTTCCAATATCAATACCTAATTCTAGTGCGTTTGTTGATACTACTCCCAACAAAGTACCATCTACCAAATCCTTTTCAATACGAGCCCTTTCTATAGGGGTATAACCACCTCGGTATGCCGAAATTTTATCTGACATATTAATACCATATTGCATAGGATCAGAAGAAAGTATATCTCGACTTTCCTTAGTTACAATCTCCGACTCTCGTCTGGATTGACAAAAAGTAATAGAACGGACTCCTGAAAAAACCAATTCAGGCAGAATAACTTTAAGTTCTTCACTTACTGATTTTTTTCGCTGAGCTTCTTCTAGATACTCCGGCTGAAAAAAATGAATATATTTAGCCGGAGCTGGTGAACCATCCTGATTCACAATTTCAAATGGTGTATGACAAACATTTTCTGCTAACTCCTGTGGATTCGCAATGGTTGCAGAACTACATAAAAAACGTGGTTTATTTCCATGATAATCACATATTCTTAATAATCGTCGGAACACGTTCGATACATGAGAACCAAAAGCCCCACGATAGGCATGTAATTCATCAATTACTATTGTATCAAGATTTGCAAAGATATGAGCAAACCCGTATTTATTATGATTGGGTAAAAAACCTGCATTAATCATATCCGGATTCGTCAAAATAATATTTGCCTGTTCCCTTATCCTGCTTCGCTCATTCGGTGAAGTATCACCATCATAAACACCGGCCTGTATTCTGTTTTCACCAAAGAATGCAACAAACTCCTTAATATTTCGATACTGATCTTTAGTTAAGGCTTTTGTTGGATAAATAAAAATAGCCCTTCGTGCAGGATTATCCAGTATTCGCTGAACCACAGGGAGATAAAACGACAGCGATTTACCACTAGCCGTTCCTGTAGTTATCACAACACTCTTTCCCACACTTGCTTTTTCAAACATCTCTGCCTGATGAGAATAAAGCTTATCATATCCGTTTTGCTTCATCCAATTCTGTAATTCCGGATGAAGTTGCTCGGGAGCTTCTACAAACTGTGCCTTACGTTCATTAATACTTCTGGTAGCAATAATTCGCTCATTATGTCTTGAAATAATACGTGAAATAGCTTTACTCATTATTCTCTTTTTTCAACAGAACTACAAAATTAAATTTTAATTGAAGATGAAGTAAAAATTACTTTTTTATTTCAATACAAAAATCATTTTTTACACTTTTCTATCCCCTCTAGTGCGCGATTTTATCACGTTCTAAAATAATGCAGATAAGAAGTAATAATAACCCGAGTTCGATTAAAATTAAAGAGCTCAGATTTTATTAAAATGCTGATATACAAGGCAAATTCTTTTTACATAGCGAGCTATGGTAGAAGAATTTAACGAAGTAGATTAGTATTTTAATAGAAAGCCATATATAAACAACGATTTTCTTCTTCATATTTGTTTGACATAGCCCGCTATGACTTCACAAATATTCATTGAAACTCATTATTTATAAGCGGTCTGAGCCAATAATTTTATATCGAACTCGGGTTAATAGATATAAGCCTTGCAGTAGAAATATTGCATGGCTTTGTTTTTATGATATAAGTCTATATTTTATGAATTTTTACCACACGATGCAATTGTGCCGCAGCAGAGCTACCTATGCTGTTTTTTATATAGTAAAGTTCTATTTCAATAATCCTTAATCTTTTCAATATGATTAGGTTGAATAATTAATCCCCAACTAACAATACAACTACCTGTTTCAATGCTATTTAATTTGATTCTTAGCTAACAAACTTATATCTTTTATATCATTACAATCAGTATTCTGGCATTTTATAGATATAAGATTGTTGAGGTCTTGAAATAAATTTGTAGCAAACCTCAATACTAAAAGATATATTTTTAAAACCCATAATTACCTAAAAATAAATCTATAAATCTATGAACCTAATTAAAAAGATTATCCCCCCTGATAAATGGATGGCTACTGTTATAATTAGTATAGCTATTTTTTCAGGTCTTTTTTCCTTTGTAGTTTATACATCCAATGCCCCTTCTTACCTGTCTGATTCGCCCAAAACATGCGTCAATTGTCATATAATGGCTCCACAATATGCCACTTGGATGCATAGTTCTCATAGGCAATATGCAAATTGTAATGACTGCCATGTACCCCATAATAACGTGGTTAATAAATATTATTTCAAAGCCAAAGATGGAATGCGTCATGCTACTATTTTTACTTTAAGAAATGAACCCCAGGTTATACAGATTAAAAATGCAGGAAAAGGGGTTGTTCAACAAAATTGTATCAGGTGTCATACCGATTTAGTTACTGATATAAAGATGAACACCATCCAACCTGAATTTCACACCAACAGAGAAGATAGATCATGTTGGGAATGCCACCGTGAAGTTCCTCATGGCAGAGTAAACAGTTTATCAAGCACTCCTTACACTAAAGTTCCCCTACCTGAAAGTCCGGTACCCAATTGGTTAAAATCAGCCTTAAAACAAACTAAATAACACATACAGCATGAGACCATTTAATGAACAAATCAAAGAAAAACCATGGAAAGGATGGATACTTTTCATCACTACTGTAATTATTGTTTTTTTATTGGGATTATTGGCTTCCAGTATTATGGAAAGACGAAGTGAAGCTTTGTATGCCTACGCTCCTAAAAATGATTTCTCGCAATTTGAACCCCGGAATCAAAAATGGGGACAAAATTTCCCCAGTGAATATGAAACCTATATGCAAACGTCTGATACTACATTTAAAAGCAAATACAATGGTTCCGTTATGATTGATGAACTAGAAGAAGATCCAAAGTTAGTCATACTATGGGCTGGCTATGGTTTTTCTAAAGATTACAATCAGGGCCGTGGTCATTATTATGCTGTGGAAGATGTTAGAAATACACTAAGAACAGGTGCCCCTATGGGAAAAAAGAAAAGTCCTATGCCAAACACCTGCTGGACATGTAAAAGTCCGGATGTACCCCGTTTAATGAATGAAGTGGGTATTGCAGAATTTTACAAAGGTACGTGGGAAAAATGGGGTTCAGAAGTCGTAAACCCTATTGGCTGTGCCGATTGTCATGATGTAAATACCATGCAACTTAGAATATCACGTCCTGCCCTTGTTGAAGCTTTTGAACGACAAGGAAAAGATATTACAAAAGCTACTCACCAAGAAATGAGAACATTGGTTTGTGCACAATGTCATGTAGAATACTATTTCAATAAAAAGAAAATTGAAGGTGTTCCATATTTAACCTTTCCATGGGATAATGGTATGGCAGTTGAAGATATGGAAGAATACTACGACAATATAAATTTCAGCGACTGGACACACCAATTAAGTAAAACTCCTATGCTAAAAGCCCAACACCCGGGATATGAGGTATTCTTAACAGGGGTTCATGCCAGCAGAGGTATTGCCTGTGCCGATTGTCATATGCCGTATAAAAGCGAGGGAGGCATAAAATTTACCGATCATCATATTCAAAGTCCATTAAACAACGTAGCCAACTCATGCCAGGTTTGTCACCGCGAAGAAACACAAAAGCTCATTGCCGATGTAGAAAGCCGACAAACAAAAATAAAGCAGAATACCAATAAACTTGAAGAACTATTGGTTAAGGCTCATATTGAAGCCAAAGCAGCGTGGGATAAAGGCGCAACAGAGAAACAAATGAAAGCTATACTCACAGATATCAGACATGCGCAGTGGCGCTGGGATTATTCTGTTGCCGGACACGGCGGATCTTTCCACTCCCCTGTTGAAACCAGTCGTATTGTTGCTACCGGAATTACAATTGCTCAGGAAGCCAGAATAAAATTAACCCGCTTATTAGCCAATCTGGGCTACAATCAGGAAGTTGAAATGCCGGATATTGCAACAAAGGCTAAAGCTCAGGAATATATTGGTTTAAACATAGCTCAGTTAGATATTGATAAAAAAGAGTTTCTGGAAACTACAGTAAACCAATGGCTAGAAGAAGCTGAAAAAAGAGAAGCTCAGTATTAGAGATAAAACACAATAAAAAACGTATTTCATTAAGCATCACCTGGCACAAGTTAGGTGATGCTTAGTGTTTAATTCATAGCTGCCCCAAATATTAGATATTAACTGGCGTTTCACCCAGACCCGACTTCCTTTTTTAGCTTGATCCAAAAAAGAAAGAAAAAAAAATCAAGGCTGCACCCACTTCTCTCATAAAACTACGGTTATTTGACTGAAATCGTTTAAACTCACTGCGTTCAAACAAAAACGATTTTTAATCGTCAAACTAACCTTGTTTTTTGGTCCACTGGCTGAGGCCAACATAGAACCTATATTAGAGAGAGCCACTTTTTTTTATTTACGACAGATTTGTGTTTAATTATAAACATTAATTATTTCAATAGGTTAAACAAACACTATTACTTACTTCTGTTTGATCTTTATTTACAAAAAAGACCCAAATTATTAAGTTATCAAGTTCTTCGGTTAACCATTCATTAATAATACTACCGCCATCTTTTCGCTTTATTTTAGTGTTATAACACTCTGCAATACTCCCCATCTCTTTACCTAGTATATAAAGATTAAGTTCATCATTTACATTTTTTGTATTGTGAAAGTAACTAGTATCCCATGCTATCTTAACATCATCTCCGGTCACTATTAGTTCAATAGAATCAGGTAAAGGCAAAGAACCTTTAGCAATCAAAGCAGATCTATAATTGATCTTCTGATCAGGGTAATCTCCTATCACTCCATATTTTAAGTTATAGGATACTGCTGCCTGATATGGTGTTCTACCAACACTTCCTTCATTAAACATCAAATTAAGATCTGGTTTAAAGTCATAGAGAAATGAATGTACCAGTTTCATTTTTTGTCGCTGCTTTAATTGAGCATTACTCTTTTTATCCTTATACCTTTCAGGAAGGCTTCTCATGCAAGATATGCCTCGCCATTCATATAAAACTACATTTCCTATTCTACCAAAACCACTATCGAGGATATTTGTTTTTAAACGTGCCATAGTATAAAAATTTAAAGGTTAGTTATTAGAATAAAAGGGTCTGATTTTGACCAGGTTCGTATTGAGTAGTATACAAATAGCATACCAACTCATACTCAGCATATATGAAATACATATTTAAGCTATACTAAAGTCATTAATCAATGAGTTTGGTATGACTTATATATAATTTATATATGACTAATATATGTGTTTGAATCCTCGTTGACACATAACTGTTCCAACGTAGGTATATTCCAGCTCTGTGTATATTGCTATAATATTTAAATGTTATTCGAATTTTAAAAGGCATGTTAGTCTTCTGTTTAAATCTTTTTTTGTTGAACAAACCGTTTTACATAAAAAAATTATCTTTGTCGCTTGTTAACAAAATATTGATTTTTTGAAGTTTTTTATCGAATGGATAATCAAACACTAATTCAACTAACACTTGGCGATGAAGAAGCATTCAGCTCCATATATTGCGAGTTTAAGCCTACAGTAGTTAATTTTATTAAATCGCTTATTAAACTTGAGGACATAGCTGAGGATATAGCTCAACAGGTATTTTTAAGTATTTGGTTAAATCGAAAGGATATAAATCCGGAACAATCCTTCTCTTCGTATCTTTTTACAATAGCAAAGAATAGTACTTTAAACTACATCAGGAAAGAAAATAACGGCAAAAAGTATTTAAAAGACATGATTTGGGATGAAATTATGGTTGGTAAATGCTATACCGAAGAAGCCATTGAGCATGATGAACTTTTAAAAACAATAAATGACGCTATAAACTCTTTAACTGATCAAAAGAAAAAGATATTTGAGATGAGCCGAAAGTTTGGTAAAACTCATGAAGAAATTGCTACTGAATTAAATATTTCTAAAAACACTGTAAAAAACCACATGGTTGACTCTTTATCACAGATTAAGAGATTTATAGAATCAAAAAACAAAATTAGTAAAAGTACAATTATGCTCCTTTTATGGCTTTTTTCGTAAAAAAATAAAAATAGCATAGTCCCTACCTCTTCTTTACGTGTATTATAAATACAATGATCAGTAAAACATTGTTTTTTATAATTATTAAATACAAAAATGAAAAAGTTTATTTTAATTTATTGTTTAGTACTACTTACAAGCATTGCAAACTCGCAAACCAAAAGTGTGGAAAAATCTGCATATGGAATACAGACAGGATTATTTGGTATATGGGCTCATAATGAGGCAAGAATAGCAAACTCAATAGCTCTTAGAAGTGAGATAGGATTTGATAGTGGAATATGGGGAGGAACCTTTTACGATAAAACAGGCTTTTTAATGACACCTGTATTAACTCTGGAACCTCGCTATTATTACAACTTACAGAAAAGAGAAAGTAAATCGAAACGAACAGACGGTAATACGGGCAACTTTCTATCACTAAAAACGAGTTTTCACCCAGATTGGTTTGTGATATCAAACTATAGTAACATTAGCATTATAAGTGATATTTCAATAATTCCTACCTGGGGAATAAGAAGAAATATTGGTCAACACGTTAACTTTGAAACCGGAATTGGACTTGGATATCAACATGTTTTCGCTAAACAAGCAGGATATTTAGAAGATGAAAATAACGTTATGTTTAATATACATTTAAGAATTGGGTATAGATTTTAATCATTCATTGACAGGTCTATATTAAAAATTTTTGTACACTATTTTGAATGGCAACTTATCACGAAACAACGGACAATACACAAATGAGATTATTAATTTTTAAATATTTACAAAACAAGTGTAATAAGCAGGAATTTAATAATGTGTACAACCTATTTTCGGACAAGATACAATTTGAGCAGTATAATGATATCTGGGAAGAACTATGGAATAAATCTCTTGAAAAAAGCTCTGGTAGTAAATCAACAATATATAAATTTGAAGCACTAAATCTGATTAAAGATTATAAAGAAACTAAGACCAGATACATTGATAATAGAATATTATTAAAGTGGGTTGCCGTAGCTTGTTTATTTATTGGTTTAGGATGGATCATTCAAAATCAGGTTATATCACGTAACTATGATATTTATAAGGCCTCATATAGTCAAGTAAGGGAAATTGATCTAACCGATGGATCTCAAGTAACTTTAGGCGCTACCAGTAAACTCACAGTTTCTAAAAAATTCAATAAACAAAACCGTGATTTATCACTGGAAGGTATGGCCTTTTTTAATGTAGTAAAGGATAAACAACATCCTTTTACAATAAAAACCGAACAGATGAATATTACTGTTGTGGGTACCTCATTTACGATACGTTCTTTCGACACGGAAACAACATCTGTGGTTACTGTTAACACAGGTAAAGTTAAAGTTGATATATCAAATAAAAGTAACAAAGATGCATTTTACTTAACGCCTGATAAACAATTGGTTTATAACAAAGAAAGTGGATTGGTAAAGGTAAAACAAATAGATTCTAAAAAACACAAGCAATGGATAAACAAAACGTTTTACTTTAACAAAACACCATTATACCAGGTAATCACAGACATGCAGAACATGTATCATGTGCAGATAAAAGTAGGTGATAGCAGTATTAATAATCTTGAAATTACAGGAGAATATATCAACGAAAGTTTGTCTGAAATTATTAAATCAATATGTTTTGTTCACAATCTTAAATTTGATTATAACACAGAAGATCAAATTATTTTATACAAATCGAACCCATAATTAGTATCATTTAAATAACCACAGTTTACTGTAGTTGTTATTAATCAAGTATTAATCTTTCAAAATATTATGTTATTAATCAGGCATATATCAAGCCTGTAATGGATAAGGTATGTACTATCCTTATTCAACATTGTATTGCAACCTCATATTTTGATAAATAAAATACTATAAATAATCATTCCTTAAAAATAGAAATTATGAACAATGAATATATTTTTGCAAACTATTATGAGAAGATAATGAATAGCAAATACCCATTAATGTCATTTATTAAATACAGTTTGATTATTGTATTAAGCTTTATAAAAAGTTATTACTCTTATTCGCAAAAGAATAACGATATTAAGGTTAATATAAACATTGAGAAAGCCTCTCCTCAAGAAGTATTTAGCATCATTGAACAGCAAAGTGAGTATCATTTTATATACGATGATCAAGCTATTGATAGTTTACATCAATCTTTGAATCTGAATTTAACAGATGTTTCATTAAGCATTGCATTAAAAGAAATTAAGAAGCAAAGCACTTTAAAATTTCAGGTATTCAATCAGTCTATTGCAGTAAAAATCCGGAAAAATCCGCTTAATAAAATTAATATTAGTGGTTTTATTACCGACTCTATTACCGGTGAATACCTTATTGGAGCCGTAGTGTTTATGATGGGTACCAATATGGGTGCTACAACCAATCAGAATGGATATTATTCAATGAATGTCCCTGCGCATCCGGTTACCTTAAAAACTCAGTATTTAGGCTATAAATCAGCTGATATAAATATAGATCAGGATACAGACTTTAATCTTGATATTAAACTCCCTGAAAAGGAAACTCTTATTAAAGAAGTTATTGTATCAACAACCACAAATCCCGATTCGATAAATAATAACGTTGAAGGAGCAAATACAATCAGTTTAAATGATATTAATTCATTACCTCTCACCTATTCTGAGCAAGATATTATTAAATCATCTTATTACTTACCTGGTATTTTACGTTTAAATACAGGCAGTTCTGGATTAAGTATTCGAGGAGGATCTTCGGGAGATAATTTGGTGTTATTTGATCATTGTCCTTTGTACAATATATCCCATCATTTGGCAGATGTATCCATTTTTAATCCGGATAATATTCAGGATATGAGTATTTATAAAAGTGGGATTCCGGCTCAATTTGGAGGAGGTAGTTCTTCGGTAATTAACATTACATCCCGAAACGGAGATAAAAGTAAATTTCATTTAAATGGAGGCATTAGCACTATATCAACACGTTTAGCAGCAGAAGGACCAATTATTAAAAACAAGCTTTCGTATTTAGTATCCTTACGTCGAAGTAACATGGAATGGAAACAACTTGGAAACTATACTATTAAAGGTTGGAATTTTAGTGATTTCAATACAAAAGTACACTATAAAATAAATGATAAGCAACAGCTAGCGTTATCGCTATATTATGGACGAGATTATAAAAATTATGATTATAAAAAAATCTATGATTTCTTTAAGGAAGAATATAATCTAGATAGTGAATATTTAAACTATAATAATAGAGAACATAGCTGGAATACGTTTGGATCAAGTTTATCCTGGATTAACAATTTCAACCAAAACTGGCTGGTAAATACAACATTCTTTTTTAGTGCTTATAACTACAACTGGGATATGGTAAATGAGGACTATTTTTATATTAAAGGTACAAATTTGGATATAGGATTTAATCACGAATATGAATATCAAATTAACAACAGTCAATCAATAAACTTTGGATGTAAAGTCGTTCTACATGAGTTTAATACTGATGATAGTTTTACAATGAAAAATGAGATTGATGACATAACTGAATCTTTTGAATCCAATATATATATTACTCATCAATTAAAAATTGATAAAAACATAGGGATAAATTATGGATTAAGGGGTACATATTATTTTACACAAGAGGCTTCAAATCCAGAACTTAATGATGTTAATAATCATATTTGGGATGTGACCTACTCTAATGATTATTCATTAGAACCTCGTTTAGCAATGAGTTATCGCAAAAAAAATAATCATATCAAATTATCTTATAACCATATGGTGCAGTACATGCTTCAAGTATCATATGTTGATTATTTTAATAATTCCTACTTTATTTGGGCTCCGAGCACATCATTTAATAAACCTGTAACCAGCGATCATGTATCATTAGGATTATTTCACAACAAACAATCATCGGATTTCAGCTACAGTATAGAAGCTTATTATAAAAAGAGCCAGAATAATATTAGTTACTTTACTAATAAAAGTGAAGAAAGCACAACAGTAAACCTTTCTACCAATTTGGTTTCGTCGCAAGGTAAATCATATGGTATAGAGTTTTACGGGAGTATGAATAAGGAAAAAGTAAATGCTAGTATTTCATATACTTTGTCAAGATCTTTGCGACAATCAGAGCATGTTAACCGAGGGAAATGGTATAACTCAAACTACGATCGTCCGCATAATTTGGCTATAAATGCTAACTATTACCTGAATAAAAATATACATTTTAACCTGAGTTGGTTATACAGTACTGGTTCACCCATTTCACTAAATCCTTATAGTTGGTCTACTTCTCATTTTGACATCAACAACATAAACAATTACAGGTTAGAGGATTATCACAGATTAGATATTGGCTTTGTTTATGAAAATAAAAAGAATAAAGATCGAAGATTTCATTCTGTATGGAGCATAAACGTTTATAATGTTTATGACAGGAATAATGAATCTATTAATGAAGGCATTAACCAGTTTTCAGAAGGAAGATACAACAAAACTAATACATATACTGATTACGGTATAATGCCGGCTATATCATATAAGTTTAGCTTTTAAACCTGTTAATATAAATGTAATCTCCTAAATATAGGAGATTACTATATAGTATTCAATAAAACACAAATAACACTTACTTCCCTATTTTCTCAATAAAATACTCACCTTTGCCATATTCGTTGGTTTCGTTAGAATGCAGAATAATCGAAATTTTATCGTATCCATTTACCAATTGCTCAGAATTAAATACAGGAATAGTATCCAATGGCTTTAATATTTGAATCATATAGGCATACATATAATGGCTATTGCGTGTGTACTCACGGATTTTATCAATGGCTACAACCTTTGATTTTGTTCCATTAACTTTTACTATAAGTTCTTCTTCTGTTATTTCATTTGGAGCAATGTTAATAGTATCCGATTTATATTCTTTTGATAAATTATTTGCTTTGGTTAAACTCATAGGTCTAAAATATATTTTATAAGAGTTAAATGGGCCCCGTTTAGGTTCAAAGCCACTGATTCCATAAATCTCCATCCGATCATATTGAGGATTAATTTCTAAATCGTTATACACAGGTATATTCCACGCCCAATATTCAAGTTTAGTTTTACCATAATCTACTTCTTTAATAGCATACAAACAATAATAGATTCCAGGTTCTACTTCCATCGAAAAATATCCGTTACTGTCAGTAAAAGTTTCATGACTATTTTCAAATATTTTATCTTTATTCTTTAACTCCAGCGAATCAATATTTTGTTTGAGCCATACAGAAACACTATCTACTGGATTATTATTAAAATCAGTAACATGTCCGTAAATACGTACTTTACTTTGCCCACAAATACTGTTTGAAAATATCATTAATAAAATAACGATAAGGTGTAGCTTATTCATAATTAGCTTTGTTGAAGTTTTTAATTGTTCTTGTTGTAAATTCATATCAACCTATACTTGATTATAAATTGATACAAACTAATATTTTATAAAGTCCACTACTATTGTTTGAGTATCTATAAAAACTTATCCATTATTTTATCAAACCTGCTATCCATACAAACACTTAAATCTGTAGTGATAAATTTACCATTGTAAAACAAGCTGAAAATAGTTGCTGGAGTTGGGGCTGACTGTGCTTGTTCCATACTCTCTAATTTAATAATCTTCAATGGTAATTTCCTTTTTTCTGCAGTTTCTGTAAGCGAAGTTTTAACATGATATTCAGAAAAAGGACAGCGATTTGAATAGTAAACCACAATACCTTCTTTTTCATCTTGATTTGATACTTTTACCGACTCATTAAATATTGGATTTTTGGCTTTAGGATTGATCTTCTTTACCAATAAGCTAAATCCAGCAGGCAACTGTTCCACAATTTCAAAGCCTTGTTTTAAAAGCCATTTGGTATCACTCATAAAATGATACTTTTTAGTACCCACAACAGTTACCAATCCATCTTTTCCTTGCTTTTTTGAATCTTCTATAGCTAATTGTAATAACTCTTTTCCATAACCTTTACCCTTATTTTTCCCTGATACCCAAAAGCAGTTGATTAAAAGATAATTTGGAGCATTTACAGGTACCCAACCATTTTCTGCAGGACCATATTCAATAAACACTTTAGCTCTGGCATCAATTCTGCGTACGATATAGCCGTTGTCGAATTCTTTTCGAAGCCAGTCTTTTTTTAATTCGTAACTCTCTTTGCATTTTTTATCTGAAATAGCACAACATATATGTTCGCTATCAATATTAGATTTATTTAGCGTTATAATTTTTTCCATGTTTCTAATTAGTTTACCCTTAAAAATGGAATAGGTTGTTGATAACCAGTTCATAAGCATTTGTACTTAAGTTTATAAATCTGCAAGCAAATGTGTATTTTAGTCATAAAGCTTGCAGATATGGTTGGAAAACAAGACAATACCCCACAGTTGAGTATTTTTGATACACCTCTAGAAAAGTTTATTAATCTAAAGCACGAACTATGTGTTTTGTCTAAACACATTGATTGGGATAAGATTGAATCCGATTTCTCAGTTTATTATTCAGACTTTGGACGGCCATCGGTTCCCATCCGTAGCGTAATAGGTTTACTTTTACTAAAGCATATCTATAACCTTAGCGATGAAGTGATTATTGATAGGTGGATCGAAAATCCTTATTGGCAATATTTTAGTGGGGAGAAAGTTTTTCAGACCGAAAAACCTTTTGATCCAACTGAATTTATTCATTTTAGAAAACGCATAGGAGAAGAAGGCGCTGAAAAACTGCTAAAAATTTCAGTTCAACTTTTTGGCAAAGAGGCTCAAGAGAAAGAGGTGTTAATAGACAGTACAGTTCAAGAAAAGAATATCACTTACCCAACAGATGCAAAGTTACATAAGCGCATCATAGAAAAAGTTAATACGATAGCTAAACAAGAGGGAATAACATTACGTCAGAGTTATACTCGAACTTTAAAACAGTTAATGATAGATCAGCGTTTCCACAGCCATCCCAAACGAAGAAAGAAAGCTAAAGCAGCCTTACGAAGAATAAAGACCATAGCAGGTCGCCAGGTCAGGGATATTGAAAGACAATTTAATTCGGCACAAAAAATAAAATATGAAGGACTCTTTGTTATTCTCAACAAAATCTTAATGCAGAAAAAAGGGGATCAGAATAAAATATACAGTATCCATGAACCAGAAGTTAATTGTATTGCAAAAGGAAAAGAAGCAAAGAAATTTGAGTTCGGAAATAAATCAGGAATTGTACTAACCAAAACTTCAAAAATAGTAGTCGGTGCTATCGCCTTTGAAAGCAACCCATACGATGGACATACCCTTGAAGCCCATCTTAAGCAAACAGAATATTTGACAGAGAGCATTCCCAAAGTTGGAATTGTAGACAGGGGGTACAGAGGAAAGAAAAATATTAACGGCGTTGAGATAATATCGCCTACAGCTCCTAAAAAGGGAGCTACTCAATATGAAAAGCAAAAAGCACGAAAACGATTTAGGGCAAGGGCTGGTATAGAACCAGTTATTGGTCATATAAAACATGACCACAGAATGTTAAGGAATTATTTAAAAGGGGTCAATGGAGATAAAATAAATACCATTTTAGCTGGTACTGGATTTAATTTAAAGAAAATGCTCAATAGAATTAAAGAGCAATTTCTTTTTGTCTTATTTAAAACCTTATTTTTAGAAAACTACTATTCTCTGAAAACAAATTAAATCTCAAAGAATAGTACTTTTTCAGGTATGACTAATTATATGTCCAACTGGATAGCCTAAAGCTTCCTCGCGTGTCAATATGTGAGGTTTTATAGTACAACTAATATTGGATCTTTTACCCCCCATTATTAGTGAATTTATAATCTGGTGAATTATGTATTGCATACCAAAGTAAATACTCTACCATAAAATAGAATAGCTACAATCTTTTTAATTGCAGCTATTCTATTTAATTCCTTGTTTGGTTGTTGCACGGATTCGGTTGAGATAAATCAGTTTTATTTGAATTCTTAATTCATCTTCACCGTATTAATCAGTGCATTAAACTTATCCAGATCAATAGTCTCACCACTTTGAAGTCCTTGTAGTAGAAGTTGATTATCTCCTTTTGCAATGATTTTTATAAGTAGATTCACTTTTTTACCACTCATCATTCCTTTTACAATTTTTTGATAAGAAGTATAACCATTTACCGAATCTCCTGAGTAACTCACCTCCTTTACGTCTGTTAATCCATTTCCTTTAAACTGTTCTATCATTAACTCAGACGTTTGCTTTAAAGAAGTCATATCATCTTTTGGTACAGGAACTACAATTAAAGTAGGTTTATCCAGTTGATTATCCATGGAACCTGCTATGGTATATATAAACATATTTGCGTTAGCTTGCGCAAATTTTAAATCACTATTAGAATCATTAAATGAAAAGAATGTATTTGCAAATGGATCAACTTCTATATTTTTTTCATAACTAGCAGACAATAAACTCGTTTTAATTTGCTCTCCTAATTTACTATCTAAAACACTATATGTACCTGTTAACATTACTGAAAAAGTTGAATCACCAAACACTACATTTACGGACAACATACTTGCATCCCCCTGTAAAACAGCCAACTTTGCTTCGTAGCCATTTATTTTCAATTCCTTAAAATCAGTAACTTTTATTCCCTTCCCCTCAAATGTCTCACGCTTAAAACTTGCCGCATTACTATAATAGTTACCTCCATTTAAATCCATTACATTAATTACGGCCTCTTCCCCTTTTTGATATCCCATAAAATTTTTGGCTTTAACAAATCCTTCTGGAGGAGTCAATCGAACATGGGTTCCTGCTACTAATTCGTTAGTTTGTTGTGCATTTATATTATTTGACAAAGCAAAAAATATTGTAATCATTAATAGAGATAGTGCTTTCATTGTTGGTTTAATTATTTTCATTCTATATTGGAATTTATATATATCATTTAATACGATGGCAATTGATTGATTAACTAGTATTAATCTAATTTTTTGTTGTTTTAGTTTTATTGATTTACCGTTACGTAATATAATTTCCGAATATACATCTTTAATTATCAAATATCTTAAATCCTAATAGTTATTCTTACTTACCAGATTGCAAATCCTACCCTAAAATAAAAAGCGCTAAAACCATTTATTTGTAGCTACTGAATTTAATTACCTATTTAGTTATTGCATGGATTACGCTTCGCTAAATCCTCGATATTGAGTGAGAAAAAGTCTTATGGTCAGAAATTAATCTACTTAGTTTAACATTGACCTTTAAAATAATAGTACATAACTTAATCATTTAAATTTTAAGCTGGAGATATGGCTATTTATATGGTTCAGATTACTATATGTAAAAATTCTGTTCAAACTATTGTGGATTTAATTCTGGAAACGACAATTACAAATAAAACAATAAATTGTAAATACCTAACCTACTGGAATGATAATAAGAGTAAAGGTTATTACTTCTTGTTTGAAGCCATTAATAAGGATGCAGTACATACTATACTTGATTTAATCCCCGAAGTAAATCAACAAGTAATTGAAGTAAATGCACACCTTACCAAATATTACTTAAAACAAGCAAAAGGAATACAAGATTTGGAAAGCAAAAGCGAAAGCCATTTAAATCATTTATCGCTAAAGGTAATTGTTGCTTTCAATCTTAATTATTTACTTCATCAAAATGTTTATGAGGATCATAAAACAAATATTTATATTAAAAATCAATTCAAAACCATTAAGCAAATCGTTAAAAAGCATAAGGGTAAGTTCGTTGTGCATCAGGAAAAAAGTTTTACATGCGTTTTTCGAACTGTTACAAATGCGATAAAATGTGCTCTTGAAACCCGCAAATTTTTTCTTTCAATAATTGATAAAAACTTTTCACAATCTCAAATTAAAATTGCAATAGGTGTAAGTAATCCTATGGTTGAAAGAAAGGAAGGTATAAATACTAGCTTAAACAATGTTAAACATCTTTGTTGTTTCTCAAACTATAATCAATTAGTAGTATCAAGTAAAACAGCTGTATTTTTTAAAAACGAAGGTTATGTTCTTAATGAAAATGTAAATGGAATTAAAATATTAAGCTCCAATGAGGAGAATTTTATTCTTCTTTTAATGAAATCTTTAAATAGTAAACTTAATATTCAAAACTTTAGTATAAATGTTCTTGCCATGGATATGGGTATTAGTAAATCAAAATTATACAGAAGTATTGTATCTCTAACTAACCTCTCCCCACAAGAATTTATTAAAGAATATAGATTAATAAAAGCATTAAAATTAATGGAACAAGGCTCTAAAAATCTATCTGAAATAGCCTTTGAAACGGGTTTTGGAAGTCCTTCCTACTTTTCAAAATGTTTTAAGAAGCGTTATTTTATTAGTCCATCTAAACTATTCAATTGAAAATTTACTATTTCACTCCCCTATTATTTACCCCCTTCTTATATTATTATTTCATTTTAATGATCTACCATTACAAGTATTTGATTTCTCAGTAATAGTCCTCCTGCTTTCAATATATTAATTTGCACATATAAAGATAAATAGGTCTTATATTATTTTAACTAAAAATCAAATATTATGAAAATAGCAAAAGAAGATGTACCGGTAAGAATTGATTCTCCTGCAGCAATTGTAAGACAAATGAAAGGATTTGGTGATGCGACTGATTATGGCAAGATGGCTTGTGAATTTTTTACGCTTTCAAAAGGAACAGATATTTCACCTTTACTTGAAGGACTGAAAGATGATATGTGTCAATCACCACACTGGGGATATTGTTTAGATGGCAATATTACTGTTAGGTACACAAATAATACTGAAGAAAATGTTGTAACAGGCGATTTATTTTATTGGCCACCAGGACATACTGTAATATCGAACGAGAACTCAAATATAATTATTTTTAGCCCACAAGAAGAACACTGTCATGTAGTTGAGCATGTTATGGATAAAATGGGTGTACATCACGAATAAGTTTATATTTGGTATGAATAGTAAACTGCAAAGCTGCATTAAATTGTTATGAAATAACATATAATACAGCTTTGTTTAAATTATAATAAGTACCTGTATTAAATTTGTAATGCTTTAGTGTTCAAGTAAATTTATATTCTTCAAATTCTCGAAATTAAAGGTTTTTACGGCCCCATGATCTGTGTATATACAAAAATCAACTAGTTTATCAGAACTATCATTTTCGGTATTATAACTTATAAGCTTTCCTTTAAATGTAAATACTTCGTCGTCATCTCCCAATTCAATAATAACTTCTTTGTGTAATAATTGATCTAAAGCTTCTTTAGTATATTCCATCATTTGTTTGTTTTTTTCAGAATAATGAATGATTAATGAGCAATAAAATACAAAATATTTTAACGTATTTCAATTTAACTGAAGCATACATAAAATATTTAGTACTATACTATTCTATAATTTTCACTCTATTTTCAAATCGTTTCTTTGTAACTGGTTTTTCATCTGCGTAACCCAATGATACGTTTATAGCCACTTCATATCCTTCAGGAATATCTAATTGCTCTAAAATATCTTTATTTTCAGGTAAATTTAATATAGGAACCAAAGACCCAATAGGACATGTTCCTAAACCCACGGCATGGGCACTTAGTAAAACATTTTGCAACATAATACCGCAATCCAATGTACTAGTACCAATATTTACATCCCGGGCAATTACAATTAGTGTAGGTGAATTATGGAATATACTAAATCCAGGTTCTTTATATCTTGAAGCACTACCCTGAAACTCTTTTTCTTGAGCAAATTTCAAAAATCGCTGATTTATTTCATCCAACAACTCTTTATTCTGAATAGCTCTTATCTGCCAAGGTTGTCTGTTTAGTGCACTAGGCGCATAAATAGCACATTTTAATATGGTGTCTAATTTTTCTTTACTTACCTGTTGATCTGTATATTTACGAATAGCTCTTCTTGTTAACATATTATCAACAATAGCGTTTCGTTTTGTTGTTTCGCTAACATCTTTTTGCTTAGTTACAGCAGGTTGACAGGCAATGAATAACAGCATGGTAATGATTACATAAAAATGTCGTTGCATAAAACTTATATTAATTAGTTTTTTTTAAAAATTGTTGAGACGATTTAATACAATTATTGGTCCTAAATATGGAAAATAATCAGATCAAAATTGCATATTTAATGGATAGATTCTTAAGTATTTGAAAATAAGTAAGTGAAGATAAATGAATTGATATGGTAAATAAAATCACCCCGAGATCCACCCCTACAAAACACAATCCCACTAGTATTCAAATACTTAGGAAGCTTTTCGTGCCCAAGACAGGACTAATCTACATGCTCATTATCTACTACAAACAGAAATAGTCCGCATTTCCGTCCACAACAAATTAGCTATATCGCATACCACATTCTTGTTATATACTATTACCGTAAAACATGCATTGAGAATTAGAAGGTGAAGAAACTTATATGGGCGTAGCCAGAAACTTGCATCCTAATTGGGAAGGTTGGCAGTTTATTGATGAATACAAACAAACGTTTGGAGAAATAAAGCGAAATACAAAGCTGGATATTCCAGGATTAACGGAATTGGTTAAGGATTTCTACAAGCATAATTTCTACGATAAATATAAAATAGGCTATTTTGTTTCTGGTCCTTTGCAGGAAATCATTTTTGATTGGTGCGTAAATAGTGGTTACTGGGGAAGCTGTGGAGTACAGAAAGTATTGAACCGTTTTTTTGATTATGACCTTAAATTGGATGGTATTATTGGAAGGAATACGGTTAAGGCGATTAACTCCTGTCCTTCCGAGTTACTTTTTAACGCCATTAAATCTGCTCGTATCCACTACTATAATACTATTGCTAAGAGAGGTCAGAACCAAAAATTTTTAAAAGGATGGTTGAAAAGAATTAATTATTTCAGCTTCAGTAATTAAAGAAATTGTCATACTTATTAGAGTTATTATCCTCATATTTTATTATCTGATTTTATTATCTTGCTAGACAAATGATAATAATTATTACATGCAAGATATAGAGTTTCAGCGTCAACCCAATACTGATAATATATTTGAAAACAATGAACAACTTACTATAGTATTAAGGTATGATATTGGTTGGGAAAGTAGATATCCAGGAAATCAAGAGAATCAATTGACATTTGAAAAAGTGAAAGATATTCTCCAAAAATCAAATACTTGTTATTTTCAAAAAAACAAAGTAGAAGAGGTTAAGAATCGGCAAACTGGTAAATTTGAAGAAAGAACATCACACAAAATAATTGTTCCTTATTGTGATAATAGAGCTTTAATAATTATTGGAAGCTTATCTCAACGTAAGGTTGATGAATTTGAAAATGAGTTCTCATATTTTATGGCTAAAATTAAAGAAGCTCCCTTTTTTAAGCCTCCTACCAATAATGCAATAATCAATTCCGTAAGCTTTAAAGTTCTTGAATTAAAAGAACAAGGGGATGCAAAAAACAATACTTCTTTTAAAAGCCTGTACCAAGAAATCCAAAAACTCGAAATTCCAACGATAGATATTAATAAGGAAGCTGACAAGAAAATTTGGGGCAATTATGTCAGTGCTTTAAAAAAACTTGTCAAAAGGAAGGAGCAAGTCTGGAAAATAAAAAATGTTTCAGAACCATATTATGAACAACAAAAGGGTAAACAAAGAGCTAGTTTTATTGATGTTTCAATAAATGAAGAAGATTTATTGAAACAGTTTGAGGAAGAGATTATTAACGAGATTGGAAATAAGAAACTTGAAGATTGGGGAGTTAACAAGGATAATGCTTTTTTCGAATTAAGAAATTATTCTCTCTTAGGTTCAGTTACGTTAGATAAGATTAAATCAATTGGTGGAGAGTTTTTTTATGAACTTTCTGAAGAATCTCCAACTCATTACCAAAGTGGTGTATTTTCTTTTAGTTATGCTAGTGAAGATTCTAGAACTGAAATCTTTGAGAATATTGAAAGCCAACTTGAAGAATATTCAATCTCAGAAACGATTAATGAATATGGGAAGATTAATATCAATGAATCTGATTTAAAATTTCTAGAAAAAATTATTGAGGATAACTATAATGACTTCATTGTACTGAATACTAATAACGAAATCAGTATAAATGTGAAGTTAAAAATTCCTAACCTGGAGAATCTTAAAAAGACGATTTTAGATAAAATAAAACTAGATTATAATAGGTTTAGTCCAAAAGTTTCATTTGATCAAAACAACAGTTTATTTATCCTAGAAATAGGTCATTTTATAGAAAATGACATCCTCAATGAGTTCAATGTTAAATATCTAAAAACTCAGTACCGGGTTAAACCCAAGGGTGTTCAGAACCTTAAAAAAATTATTGACATTCCAATAATTGAAGGCTATTACCAATTTGAAATATCTCACATGAAACAATTGAATCCTATTGTTTCGAAAATATCAAAAGCAAATAATGTGAGTCAAAAATTCAATGAATGCAACAAGCGACCGACAAGATATTTTTTCTCATATAATAATATTGAGGAACTAAAGCAGTTCAAATTAGAAATTGATAATAAGGAGTTGAAATTTGATATACCAACTTCATCAATAAAAATTGCTCCCAAAACAAAAGAAGAGTATTTGAACCTCGTTAGTAAGGTTAAACAAAACAAAAGGGTTCTTGCTATTGAAGACAAGCAGTTCAGCCCAGAATACTACATCCAATTTATTGATGATTTAAAGAATAAAAGACAAAGTGTTTTAAATCGAATTCAAAACTCAATTAAAGAAAGTTTTGGTAAAGATGTTAATCTTGAAATCATTGGTGATTTCAAAAAACTCCTTTTCAATTTTACGTTTAGTGATGATGAAGAAAGAGAAAGGCTAAAAACCATTATAAAAGAATGCCATAAACAGTTCCAAAACTCAACCATCTTGGAATTTGATAATGAACTGGGACGCACAGTATATGAATTTGTTAAAAATGAGGAGTTAGAGGCTAATAAAGAAAAAGAAGTCATAAAAGGTGTTAGACAAGCTACATTCATATACTTAAATGAGGAAGAAAAGAGTAGATATGATAAAGAGAAAGCAAAACGGGGTGATGATGACCGCTTTAGGGGAGGTATTAATATAGGTAGGTTGATTCGAAAAAATGGAAGTAAGTTAAAGTTTGTTCTTACGGATGATTTTGAGAATCTACTAAATGCAAGTGAAGATAAAAGATTAGACGTTTCTGAAATAAAGAAAGGTTTTATCAAACCTATTTTCCCCGGAGAATTAGTGAATATTGGTCGTATGATAACAGCCATGAATAAAGTTACAGAACCAGGTGGAAGAAACGGATATGCGGTTAACCTTAATCTCCAGAACTTTATTTTTGACTCTAGAGAAGCAAGAAATGGAGAACACAATATTGAAGAAATAAGGGAAAGTGTACTTTCGAATTTAATCGAGACAAACCTTAATGAAAAACAAATTGAAGCTGTTATAAAGTCAATAGCTTCAAAAGACATGACACTTATACAAGGTCCTCCCGGTACGGGAAAAACAACAGTAATAGCTGAGATTATCTGGCAGACTTTAAATAATAATCCTGAAGCTAAAATATTAGTTACTTCTCAAACAAACCTTGCCGTAGATAATGCTATCGAAAGGTTATCAGGTAAGAGAATTGTAAGACCAATACGAATTGGTAATATAGATAAGTTTGAAGATGAAGGAAAAATATATTCAATTGATAGAATTGAAGAATGGATAAATCAAAAGAGTAAAGACGAAAAAAACACTTCCAAATCCAATAATGCTATTAACAAATGGATGGAACTTGTCTCTACAAATTGTAGTAATGATGATAAGTTTAAGAAGGCTGTAGATATCTGGAAAGAAAAAATATCACAAGATAGTGGAGAGCTAAAAAGTTCATTCTATAACTCATATAAGAAACATATAAACATTTTCGCAGCAACTTGCAGTGAGTGTGGAAGCAACAGGTTCAGACAAACATACCAAGATGTTTATGGTAAAAATAAGGAAGGTAATACCCCAATTGAATTTGATGTAGTAATAATGGACGAGGCCAGTAAAGCTACTCCACCTGAGCTTATATTGCCTCTAACCTTTGGCAAAAAGGTTATAATTTTAGGAGACCATAAGCAGCTTCCTCCAATGTTGGACGAAAAAGAATTCGATGAAGCATTAGAAAGTGTTGGGTTGAAAAAACTATTAGAATCATGGACTAGGAATGACTATAAAACTTCTCAGTTTGAAAAATTATTTAAAAACGCACCTAAAAGCATTGTTGCTTCGCTTGATACTCAATTTAGGATGCATGAGCAAATAATGAATTGTATTACACAGTTTTATAGAGACCAAGATGAATTTGCGAATGGTTTGGTGTGTGGTATTAAAGAAACGATGGATATTCCTGACTTAAAACATAAAGGTAGTAGATGGCACGGTTTAATTAATGAACCTTTTATAAATCAAAAGCAACATGCAATATGGGTTAATGTGAATAATCCAGAGAGTACTATTGGTACAGGAACATCATATAAAAATGAAGGTGAAATTAAAGCAATAAAAACGGTATTAAACAACCTCGTTAAAGCAGAAGGATTTGAAGAGTATCAAAAATCAATATCTAAAGAAGAAGATAAAGAAATTGGTATTATTACGTTTTACATGCCACAAATGCAGGAAATAAAGAAATCTCTTTACCCCTCGCTCAAAAAAGAGCAAATGCGAAACTTTGAACACCATAAATCTCAAAACGAATTCAATCTACCATTTAGAATTAATACAGTGGATAGGTTTCAAGGGATGGAAAGGGAAATACTGATAATCTCTACAGTTAGAAGCAACTCCCAATTGAAAGAAAAAGATGGGAAAGAAATTAAGGTTAAGAATACTAAATATCCTCAGGCACTTGGATTTGCACGAGAATTCCAACGAATAAACGTTGGCTTATCTCGAGCCAAAAGATTATTAATTGTTATAGGCAATCAGGAACATTTTTCTCAAAGACCAGAGTATGCAGAAGCCATTAGAAAAATGCACGTAGTAGATATCAAACAACTTCAAAACCTTTAGAAATGGGAACATACAGATTAAGTCATATCCAAAAAAATACAGGATATAAAATTGAAGAGATGGTTCATTTTCTAAGTGAGAATGGGTTTGAATATGAAGCTCTTCCAAGCACAGAAATAACAGAGGACGCAAAAAGAATCATTGATTATAACTTTAGTCCATCTGATAAAACTAAGGCTGTACCTCATGCACGTAAACAAGAAAGCGAAACTATTCCTGTTGAGATAAAAATATTAGAGGCGGTTAATAAAGAGAAACTATTAATAGAGCGCATAATAGGATTTACAGATTATTCATGGAAATATTTAGTATCAACATTTAAAGGAGAATGTACACAGCCAGAACCATTTGATGCTTTTGATGAAGTCATTTGTGAAATTCTCCTACAAGGTAACGAGCTTTCGTTACAAGAAATAGGTTCAATCATAGGTCTAGACTCAAAAAATGATCCAGGTGCTTATGAAGTAATGGTCAATGCGCTTAAGCCATTAACAGAATTCAACAAAGATGGAAAACGAATGGTTGATGGTGATGAAAGTTTATATTGGCTTACAGATTTAGGAAGGGAGTATGCTCAAAATGGTGTTAAATACAACACTTTTAAAAGATCATTTGAAATCTATTGGGATGTGATTAGTGGCGAACACCTACTTGCGAAATCAAATTTTCAGAACCTTGTAAGTGAAAAGAATCCTAATATTATATCGAACTCTCCTTCCTGCTCTTTTGATGAACTTCTAAAGTTAGCTGAAACACAAGCTCCTGAAATACATTTACCGAGTAAAGGATTTAAACTTCTTTCAGCAGAACATCAGAAAACTGAAGGTTATCAAGCTAAGGTATGGGTTTGTTTTATTGAAAACTTTAGAGATAACTCTACAAGGACAATAGTCTATGATGAAGGAGAAAATAAGATATGCCACGATTTATCTGAGAAAATAGATAGTCTGCCACGTCTAAAAGATGAACTTCTCCAAAAATTAATTGAAACAGATGAAACTGTTGAAGAAACTATTGAGCGTAAATCTCAAGAGCAATCTGAAATTGAAAAAGTCCTTATCAATCAACAAGATGAAATTGATAATGCAATATCTAGTTTAGAATTAGAAAAGGTTAGTCAAATAAAAAACACTATAGAACAAGGTAAAATTCATTTTAATACATTAGAGTTTGAGTTAGAACTAAAATCTATATTTAATAATTCTAACGGAAATGTATGGATTATTAGCCCTTGGATTAAGAAATATGCATTCTCTAAACGAAAGCCATTTATTGAAAAATACCTAAAAAAGAGAGGTCGAGTATTTATTGCATTCTCAAAACCCGAAAATGGGGATAGCACAGAATCAAATATGGTTGATAGTGAATCAATGAAGGACTTACAAGAGCTTGAACTAAATTATAATAATTTTTTCTACTGTGAATTACCCCAATTTCACTATAAAAATGTTTGGTTAATACCTGAAAACGGAGATAAGCTTTATTATAATGGAAGTTTCAATATTCTATCTTTTTTTGTAAATCAGAACCAAAAGTATGTAAGGCAAGAAAAAATGGCTAAACATCTTTGGAACGAAGAGATAAACAATGAATTTTCTGGTGTATTTAATCAATTCGGGGCAAAATATATAAATAGAGCTATCGACTTATTAAATGATAACCGTCAGAAACCACCAGAGATAATCAATGAACAGTTTATTGCTAAACTAAAGGCAATAGGGAAAGAGAAGTTAAAACCATTTGAATCAAATGATTTCTTTGCTGACAAGATTGATGAATTCAACGACATTAAAAGTGAGAATATTAACTATTTTAGAAAGATTTCTTTCAAAAATGAAATAGCTAGATTCAATTCTATATCACAAGAAAAAAAGAAAATTCATCGTTCAGAAAAATCTACTTTACTAAAAAAATTTAAGACATTACGTGATAAATATGAAGACCTTGTTGAATTGCAAATAGAAGCATATCACGTCCAAGAGTTAATTGAAAGCATTGAAGTACTTGGGAGTAAAAATTTTAAGAGAAATCATTCAGGCAAGAAAAAAAGAAGAAAATGAGCAGATTTGAAACATCGAAATTTGTAAGAGATAGCTCTATCATGCATCAGAATGTTTTAGAAGAGGCATGCTTATCTTTAAGGTGGAAGTATCAGATAAAAGATAATTCATTACTCATTACAGATTTAGGAAATAATGTCAACTTCTTTGGTGAGTATGCCATCAAAGTAACCGACAACAAAGTTACCTATAACACATACTATTTTGGAAAAACATCAGAAGAAGTCGAAAAATTACAAAACAGGTTCAATACCCTAAATGTATCCTACACCAAAAATTTGTTAATAAAAGAATTTAAAAGCAAGGGGTTCGCATTCAAACGCAATGCGAAGTTTGTTGAGACTGAATCCGAAAAAGTTAGCTTTTTTATGGTCGGAAGGTCTAAAATGAAAAATGAAAAAGAACCAGTTGGAGAAATTAAATTTACTATTTTATTTGATGGAACAATTGTAAGTGATTCAAATTATCTACCAGAAGATGTCAACGAGAAGGCTCATGCAGCAATGGATTCAATAGATGCATACTTTGGTTCCAAGAGAATAATGACTAAAAAAGAAATACCAATAAGATATAGAGACAGGGTATCTCATTCCAAACAAATACAAAAAATAAAACGTCAATGATTGTTAAGCAAGGTGTAAATATTTTTGAGCAAATTTCCCATATGCTAAAAGCATATTATCCCGTATTGTATCTAAATACCTATGAGTATGATAGAACGAAGCAAAAACTCAGGGGGATACTAAAAAATGAAAAACAACCTTTCGACTACTATTATTGGAATGCTGTTGATGGTATGGTAAAACATCACCTTGAAGATTCAACATTAAAGGAAATTGAGAACCTTGAAGAGCCAGAAGAGTTGTTAAACCATATTCAAGAAAATATTGACAATAATAAAAATGAAGTATTCATTCTTGAAGATTTTCATGAGTTTATTGATGAAGTTAATATTAAGATACGTCTTCGACAACTGGCAGAAAGACTTAGGTTTTATAGAAAACATGTAGTTATTATATCTTCGGTTTTAGTTCTTCCGAATGAGCTTGAGAAATATATTACAGTACTGGACATACCACTTCCAGCCAGAAATGACATTAATGCCGTTTTAAACCAAGTTGCTACAAATGCAAAAGTCACTATTCCTGATGGTCTTAAAAAAAGCTTAATTGACTCTGCTCTTGGAATGACCGTAATGGAAGCAGATTTAGCTTATTGCTTAGCTGCCGTTAAAGACAACCTTGGGGAAAATTCCCCTAAAATTGTATCTCATGAAAAGGAGCAAATAATACGAAAGAGTGGGATTCTAGACTATTTTGATGTGAATGAAAGCCTTAGAAGCGTTGGAGGCATGGAACATCTTAAAACATGGCTTCAAAAACGTAAATCTGCATTCGAATTTGAGGCTCAAAAATGGAATTTAGCAGAACCCAAAGGATTATTACTGATTGGTGTACCAGGGGGTGGAAAAAGCTTGACTGCAAAAAGTATTGCATCATTATGGAATATGCCATTACTTCGACTTGATGTCGGTAAAGTTTTTCAGGGAGAAGTAGGAAGCAGTGAAAACAACATTAGACATGCAATTGCTACAGCAGAGGCCGTTGCTCCTTGCATACTTTGGATAGATGAAATAGAGAAAGGACTATCTGGATCACAAAGTAGTGGTTCTACAGATGGCGGTACAACTGCAAGGATTTTTTCTACTATTCTTACTTGGATGCAAGAAAAAACTAAAACCGTATTTGTAGTTGCGACAGCTAATGACATCTCCCAATTACCTCCTGAATTACTAAGAAAAGGTCGTTTTGATGAAATATTCTTTGTCGATTTACCTTCAGAAGACGAAAGGAAAAGCATATTTCAAATTCATCTTGAAAAAAATGGTCATGAGGCCAAAAATTTCAGTCTTGATAAATTGGCTCAAGAGTCTATTGGTTTTAACGGAGCTGAGATTGAAGAAGCAATTAAAGAGGCTATGTTTTCAGCTTATATAGAAAATAAATCTTCACCAAGATTAAATATTAAGAATATCCTTGACGCTGTCAGAGATACGGTGCCTTTATCAACAACAATGAAAGAACACATTGACTTTTTAAGAAACTGGGCTAAGACCAGAGCAAAATACGCAGGAGATGAATTTACTGAGAATATAGAGACAAAAGAAATTACTCTTACAAAGACAGAGAAGCAGATAAATCGAAGTTTCGATTAAAAAAAAACTCCCAACCGAATTAAATCAGTTGGGAGTTTTTGTGTGCCCAGGGCGGGACTCGAACCCGCACGTACGTAGTACACGCGGCCCTCAACCGCGCCTGTCTACCAATTTCAGCACCTGGGCTGGTGACAGTTCAAAATTATCTTTTTACTGAATGTTTCCGAATTGTTTCCGAATAAATTCCGTATTTTTGTTTTACGTTCTTTAAAAACCTAGTATTAATCAGCTATTGCAGCTCTTTAATACTAAATTTTCGTAAATGTCCCTCAACCGTGCCTGTCTACCAATTTCAGCACTTGGGCTAAATAAAAAAGAGCGATTAATTGTATCACCCAATGTTGTATTTTAAGAGCGAAAAACGGTACTCGAACCCGCGACCCCGACCTTGGCAAGGTCGTGCTCTACCAACTGAGCTATTTTCGCAATTTGGAGTGCAAAAATATAAAAATATTCTATTGTTGTATATTTAACCAGGTAAAAAAATATTTTTTTCATTTTTTCAAATTGAATCTATATTTGTAATAACATTTTTTGCTTTATTGCGTAGAACAAAGGCAACACAAATTATAATTCTAAAGAATGGCTAATTTTTTTAATACCTTATTTGGAAGTAAATTTCCAAAGACTGAGAAATATGAGAACGAAATCAAGCAATTAATTGAAGACTTTGAACGTTTTAATAAAATTGAAGAATCTAAAGATCTAAATAGATATTATGAATTGGATACATTAGTTCATTCGGGAGACTTTGAATTAAAAGTATCTAAACTAAAAAAAGAGAGGTTTAAAGACACAGAAGCTTTTCATCAATTTAAAAAGTTTAAAGAACACAAACGTTCATCCAACGTAAAAAAATACAATAAACTACTTCATAAAGGTAAAACAGAGGAAGCTAGCGAACTTGAAAACTCACCTGAAATTAAGACTTACTTGGAATTAAAAGCTTTTGTTGAATCGAAAGAGTTCAGGGATATTAAAACTGATATGAATGATAAAAACAGATTCAAAAAGTCAAAAGAGTATCAGTTAATTGAAGAATATAAAACATTATCTAAGACTGAAGATGTTGTTTGGTACCTTAAAACAAAAGATCACAATTCATTTAAAGAAATTGATAAATGGAATATGACTTTTGAAGATGATTTTAATGGAACTAAACTTGATGCTTCAAAATGGATTACAGGTTATTACTGGGGTAAAGCTCTAATGAACGACAATTATGTTCAGGCCAATGAAAAACAGTTTTTTAATGATACAAATATTGAGTTAAGAGATAGCTGTGCCAGAATTATTACTAAAAATCAAGAGTGTACAGGAAAAGTTTGGGATTCAAAATTAGGTTTTGTACCTCAAAAATTTGATTATACATCGGCATTAATCAGTACTGGTCAAAGTTTCCGACAACAATATGGTCGTTTTGAAGCCAAAATTAAGTATAGTCACACAGCACCTGTTAATCATACATTTTGGTTACTTGCAGAAAAAATAACTCCACAAGTTAACATATTAAAAACTCCAGATAAAGATAAAAATAAGATTGAAGCCGGAAACTTTTGGTCTAATGGACAAGAGATCAATCAAAGAGTTGAAAAACTTAAGATACCGGGAACTTCTGATCAATTTTATATTTATTCACTAGAGTGGACGGAAAACAAAATGGAATGGAAAATTAATGGAGTAACGGTTCATACTCAAACACAAAACATTCCTCAAACACCAATGTATGTATCATTAAGTTCGCATTTATTGGATGAACCAAAAGCAGAGAATCTGCCTGTTTCAATGGATATTGATTGGGTAAGATGTTATCAGCTTAATTAGCACAGCACATACAATTAACACACAATTTTATAGAAAGGCTCGTCTTAAACGTTTAGACAGCCTTTTTTTGTGCGATTATTTTATATTTTTGCCAAAAAAATAAATCAATGGCAGGCACCGTATTTTTAGTACCTAATACACTTGGGGAATCAACAGTTGAAAGTGTAATCCCTTCTGAAGTATGCTTATTAATAAAGCAAATAAAATACTTCATAGTTGAAGATATCAGAACAACTCGTCGATTCCTTAAAAAAGTTGATAAATCGATTGATATTGACGAATTAACTTTTTATGTTTTAAATAAACATACTACACCACAGCAAAAAAGCAGCTTTTTAAATGTGGTAAAAAAAGGAGAAAATGTTGGTATAGTTTCAGAAGCTGGAGTTCCTGGTGTTGCAGATCCGGGTGCTGACATTGTTGCTATGGCTCATCAACAAAATTTTAAGGTTGTTCCTTTGGTGGGTCCGTCCTCTATCCTATTATCATTAATGGCTTCCGGGATGAATGGCCAAAGTTTTGCCTTTCATGGTTATATTCCCATTAAAGCAGGCGACAGAGCTAAAGCAATTAAACACCTTGAAGGCATCTCTATCAAAGAAAAACAAACCCAGATATTTATCGAAGCTCCATACAGAAACAATCACTTATTGAAGGATATTATTACAAATTGTAATCCTAAAACCAAAGTTTGTGTAGCTTGTGATATTACGTTGGAATCAGAGTACATAAAAACTAAAACGGTTGCCCAATGGAAAGGTAAACTGCCTGAGCTCCATAAAAAACCAACGATATTTTTAATTCAAGGATAATATATATACAAAGCAGGCTTTTCGGAAAATGAAAAGCCTGCTTTGTTTTATTATTATATTGTTTTTATTGACGCTCCTGAATTTCTTTCCACATATTTGTTTCCAGAAAACTTGTCTCTACATTAGATTCCATTTTCATAAACATATTAAATGGAACAGTAAACGTCAAAGTTTCCCTAGGTACAATCATACGTTTTGAAATATCAAAAAAACCTATAATAGCTTTGGAGCTTTCTTTTTTGGCTTCTTCATATCCATAGAGTATCGATTGACATGCCGCCCCAAATGGAGACATAACACTCTGATTTGTTCCTTTATCATAATCAGCCATTACTACCAGAGCCGACAACTGATCTGCATTCGTAAAAAACACAATCAATTCTGGTTTGTCTTCATCGGTGAGCATTTCCCACGGTTTAAACACAACATATTTTGTTGAAACATCAGTCATAGGTAATGAATCAACCCATTTTCTGGCTTGCTCCGGATTTTTATAAAAGCGTTCACCTTCTTCCATGATAGCACCGGCAGAGCCCATTTGAGCAGCCATCTGCTTATCTCCTGTTGAAAGCAGACTATCTATAGGAAATCTGTCATAACAATCACCAAAGCCAAGACCTACTCCTCCACCCGGACAACCATAAGTTTTTCGATCAAAATAAGCCAGACTGTTCTTTTTGCTTGCTGCCACCAACATAGCTGCTACACATCCAAACATATTTCCTTCTTTAAAATGAAGTCCTTTTTCTGGCTTTTCATCTGTATGAATGATTGCTACAGGTTGCATTTGCAATTTCAATGCGTCAATAAGTTTACTGTTCATATAAAAATATCCTCCTAATTAATTAAATGTCATTTAAATAATGATATTTAAAGTTACATTTATTTAACAGGAAACATAAGTATAGCTACTTAGATATATTAATCATGATCATAAAAACAGATCATTTTTAAAATTCTCTATTTGAGTGTTTTAATATAAGAATTGATCCATGTTACTCTTGAAGTGGACTTGTTTCTCCACCTCTGATAAAATGCGTTAAAAAAATCAAAGTTGTTTGAGCGAAGCGAATTCTTTGATTTTAGCAAAACGATTTGATTTTCAGCAATTTTATCAGCAGTTGCAGCATATCTTGTTTACTTTTTTTGACTGTTGAATTATTGCGATAAGAGAGAGCAGAATCAAGCTTGCTTGAAATATAAGTAACGAAGCAATAATCTTGAAAGAAAAAAGTAAGAGCCCTTCGGCTAAAGACTAAAAAGTGATGTTTCTATTAAAGAATTATTTTACCGGACAATTGTGAAAACAGATATATAAGGCCAATTTTGAAATATTTACAAACTAACTCAAAGTTTTATTGCTGCAAACTAATTTCTATGGTAAACTTTAATTATACCGCTAAGAACGATTGGTACGCTTTTCTTTATTTCTAACAAATATCAATTTATTGCTACTTTTGGGATTTTCTCTTTGTTCAATCTCAAAGCTCTTAGTTGAATTAATTAATGGCGTAAGTTTTTGGAAACCATAATTTCTAGGATCAAAATTAGGTTGTCGTTTTTGCAATAAACTTCCTACATCTCCTAAAAAAGCCCATCCATCATCATCTGATAAATCATTTATTGTTGTTGTAATTAATTTTAGATCTTTTGCTGTAATTTTCTCAAACGATTCCTTATCATACTCCTTCTCTTCTTCAGATGATTTTTCCTTTGATTTAGATTTCAGAATTTCGATGTATATGAATTTATCACAGGCAACAATAAATGGATTAGGCGTTTTTTTCTCACCAATACCAATCACCTGCATTCCTGCTTCCCTTAATCGTGTAGCTAATCGTGTAAAATCACTGTCGCTTGACACGATACAAAAACCATGAACTTTTTCTGAATATAAAATATCCATGGCATCAATAATCATAGCTGAATCTGTAGCATTTTTACCTGAGGTATATGCGTACTGCTGAATGGGTGTTATAGCATGCTCCAATAAAACACTCTTCCATTTTGAAAGGTTAGGTTTTGTCCAATCCCCATAAATACGTTTAATTGTAGGATTACCATATTTAGCAATCTCTTCCATCATTTCCTTAACAAATGCTGATGGAATATTATCTCCGTCTATTAGTACGGCCAAATTTATATTCATAACTGTAATTCTATTGCTTAGTTGTCTGTATTATTCCTATTAACCCGAGTTCGATTAAAATTAAAGAGCTCATATTTTATTAAAATGCTGATATACAAGGCAAATTCTTTTTGCATAGCGAGCTATGGTAGAAGAATTTAACGAAGTAGATTAGTATTTTAATAGAAAGCCACATAATAACAACGATTTTCTGCTTCATATTTGTTTGACATAGCCAGCTATGACTTCACAAATATTCATTGAAACTCATTATTTATAAGCGGTCTGAGCCAATAATTTTATATCGAACTCGGGTTATTAATACAAGCTTAAAATTACGAAATCAAATAGTGTTACAACCAATCCTGTTGTACTTTTATCATAATTCTTTTAACAGCATAAGCCATCCTTAAATATCTTTAATTGAATAAACTGAATGACAACACCTTAGTCTTCTATTTTTCATGACTAGATTTGTTGGTGGTATTTTTTGCTTCTAGACTTCCTTTTATGTTACATCAAAATTTAATTAAAACAGATCATTCACCAAGGCTGATTCACTGATTGTAAATACTAAAAATCATATCTTTATAAAAGTGAAGTGAATATGATATTAGTCCTTTCTACTTAAGTAAATAAAAAAAAGAGGGAATCCATTTTTGGACACCCTCTTAAAATTTTTATTTAATCCTTTTGATAGTGTATTAATCTAGAATTTTATACATCTCAATCCAAATATTTAGGAAGACTGATATAGAACACCGCGCCGCCATCAGGAGCATTTTTAACAGAAACTTCACCGTTATGTATGTTCACGGCATGCTTCACAATTGCTAATCCTAGTCCTGTACCACCCATTTTTCTGGAACGTCCAGAATCGATGCGATAAAAACGTTCAAAAATACGAGATAAATGTTCCTCAGGAATTCCCACTCCATTATCAGCTATTGAAAAATGATAGAACTCGTCATCCTCATGATACTGATCAATCTTGATCGTTATTTTTTCGCCTGCATAGTTTAATGAATTCTCAATAAGATTCTGAAAAATGGATACAACTAAAGATGGATTTGCCTTAACTGTAATCGCTTTTTGAATATTAATTTCGAGTATTGCTTCTTGCTTTTGTATGTGCTCGTGCAAGTTTTCTAATACATCATTAACAACAGCATTTACATCTACCTTTTCAAACTCATAATTACTACCTGCTTCTTCTATTTTATTTAATACAACAATATCTTCAATTAAATTAGTTAAACGGAAAGATTGTTGATATGCCTTTTCAATAAAATATTTCTTTTTCTCCTCATTAACATCCGGATTGTTAAGTATGGTTTCTAAATAACCTCTAACAGAAGATACCGGAGTTTTTAATTCATGAGCGATATTCGATGTCATTTGCTGCTTAAGTAATCTACGTTTCTCAAGTTTTGTTATATCACTAATTAATAATTCAAAACTTCTATCCTGAAATACAATACACTTAATTTCAAAATAGTATCCATTTTTTTCTATTGTAAATTCCTTTTTAGGAAGTGCATTAGGATTTATAATCGTCTTTTTCTTACTAACGTATTTCTTAATAAATTTCTGTAAATCTTTAAGATCCTCTATCTCAAATACATGTTCTGGATTAATTGACGATTTTTCTGCCAATAAATTTAAATATTGTACAAAGCATGTATTGGTTAGTATTACTGATTTATCAGGACCAAAAAAACCAACTCCTTCATTTAAAACCAACAAGTGCTTTATTAATTTTTCTTTTTCAAGACTCAATGCATTTTTGGCTTCAGTAAGCTTTTTATACATTGAAATGATTTGTTTACTAATAACTCCCAATTCATTTTGAGGGAATTCATAATCACCAATTACTGCCTCATTTTGTCGCACCTGTACTGCAAAGTCTTTTAGTTTGGTAATACTTTCGCTCATTTTTTTGGTAACAAACGATAGGATTAACCACGACACAACAAATAAAAATCCTATAAATATTAAAAACAGTGGTTCAGCCTTTAAGAAGTTCTGAATTCTAATGTCATAAACAACTGCTGTTCTAATAAAATAATTATCGTAATTATGAGCATAGTAGTAAAAATCCTGCCCTGTAGTAGACGATTTTCTGATATTTGAACCTACCCCATCGTCCGAATACTTAGCTTTTTGAATTTCTGGGCGTTGAAGATGGTTTTCCATGGTTTCAAAATCTTCCACAAAACTATCAAATAATACTTTTCCTGAAGGATCAACAACCGTTACCCTTGTTTCTTCACTAGGAACAACTTTAAGTAACGAATCAATTAATAGTACATTATCATTCTTAATAATCTCATTATCCTCAATAAAATTATTAGTAAGATCTGATATTATATCTAATTTACTCTCCAATTGTGCAATCCTGTACTGCTTTTCTCTTTGATACTGAAAGGCGATAAACGATGCTGTAATTACAAAGATGATTGAAAAATAGTAAACGAATAATTTTCTTTTGTAATTAAAATTAAATAACATAGACCAGGTTTATTTTAATTATTAAACTTCAAAATAATATCCCAAACCAGGCCGGTTCTTGAGATATTCTCCATAATGCTTTATTTTTTTTCTTAAGCGTGTAATATTAACATCAACAGTACGATCTGACACAATAACATCATCGCCCCATATTTTTGATAATATTTCGTCACGAGAAAAAACCTTATTTCGGTTTTCAAAAAATAACTTTAAAATTTCAAACTCTTTACGAGTCAATTCAACTCGGTCGTCGATAATGGTAAGATCCTTTTTATCCAGATTTAACACCATATTTTCAACCTTGATCACACTTTTTCCCTCAGAATCAAGAGCTGACGTATTGCGCCTTAAAACAACCTTAACCCGGGCAATTAACTCTTTTAATGAGTATGGTTTTGATATATAATCATCAGCACCCAAATTAAAACCGGTTAATAAATCATTCTCTGTACTTTTAGCTGTTAAAAATATTACCGGGACCTCAATTTTCAACTCTCTTCTTATGGTATCAATCAATTTAAATCCCGACATTTTCCCCATCATTACATCAAGTAATAACAGGTCAAACGATGTAATATCCTTTTGTAAAGCTTCTTCCGCTGAAAAAGCTACCTCAGTTTCATACCCTTCACTTTCAAGGTTAAACTGTAAAATTTCACAAAGATCTTCCTCGTCATCAACAATTAATATTCGTTTACTTTCCTGTGTCATATTATTTTGGAGTTTGCACGAATATACGAGAAATTCCAAAACTTTTATTCTTCGTTTAGTTTCTGATGACGAATATCTTTACCCTCCTGTGCAAATATAGAAGCCTCGGCTATATGACCTGCATGATCTCCAATACGTTCTATTTTTGAGATAATTGTTTTAAAATTAATGAGGTTCAAAAGTATGTCTCTGGCTTCATTTTGAAGTTTTGTTTTTTTAATACCTTTTTTCATTAATTTTTTATTCATTTCATCAAGAATTTCATCATTCTTAATGGTCCAAATGGCAGAATCCCTATCATCATTAATAAATGATAAAAGTGACTTTTCAACCATACTGGTACTGGATGTTATCATATTATAAATCACATCCGATAGTTCTTCATACAACTTTGAATCTTCAATCTTACGAATATAAAAGATCACATTTTCGATCAAATCTCCTATTCGTTCCATATTGATTACAATTCGGTAACACGCCATTAAACGACGTAATTCTGAAGCTACTGGCTGATGAAGTACAATTGTGCTAATAATCTGCTCACTGATTTTTACTTCATACTTATTTAATTTCTTTTCTGTAGATTTTATATTTTTAATCTCTCCATCAGAAATATTGTTATCGCCTTTTTGAGTAATATTTTCCAATTCACTCAATTGCTTCATCATTAAATCACAATATTCTTTAAATGAATCTTCTATATCTTGTAATGCCTTTTCTTTTTGTAACATTATAATGCTTTTATGGATTTACAATAATTGCTTAATCTGTAATCAGGTTGTTTTAAGCTTACCATTCTGAATTTCTAATCAGTAAACTTTTTTAACAAACAGAATAATAAAAATACATCAACCAAACTTACCTGTTAAATACTCTTCTGTTTTCTTATCTCGAGGATTGGTAAACATCATTTTTGTTTTACCATACTCCACCAAATCTCCTAAATACATAAACATTGAATACTCGGAAATTCGTGCAGCCTGCGACATATTATGCGTTACTAAAACAATGGTATAGTTCTCCTTTAGTTTTACTAACAAATCTTCAACTTTGGATGTTGCTATTGGATCTAACGCAGATGTTGGTTCATCTAAAAGAATCACTTCCGGTTGAAATGCGATTGATCGCGCAATACATAATCGCTGTTGTTGTCCTCCGGATAAAAAAGTTCCTTTTTTATGCAATGAATCTTTAACCTCATTCCATAAAGCTACATCTGTTAATGATCTTTCAACAATATCGTCTCTTTGGCTTTTTTTAATTCTTATACCATTGAGTTTATAACCTGCAATTACGTTATCGTAAATACTCATGGTTGGAAAAGGATTGGGACGTTGAAAAACCATTCCAATTTTTCTGCGTAACTGAATAGTATCCATTTTCATAATATTGTCACCATTCAAGTATATATCTCCTTCTGTTCTGATATCTGGATAGAGTTCGTGCATGCGGTTTATTGCTCTAAGCATCGTACTCTTACCACATCCTGATGGACCCATAATTGCTGTAATTGCATTTTTTTTAATGGTTACATTTACATCTTTTACAGCATATTTATCGACCTTATTGTAGGCAATAGATAAGTTTTCTACCTTCAGAACAGGGTTTTCTATAATATCTATATTTTCGCTCATTTGCTTTTTTGTTCCAAGTTAAAAGTATATGGTTTAATTCCACTTATGAAAAAAAAGTATTCCTATGACACTTTTCCTCTCTACTTTTTTACATTACTACTATTATTTGTTATCAGCTTTATCTTTTGGCAGCAATCCTTTTTGATATAATATTCAGGGTTAGTACAAATCCCATTAAAAATAAAGATGAACTCCATATTAGATCAACCATATTAGGATCATTATAAAAATCCCAAATTAATAGAGGAACTGCACTTGTTGGAGCAGTAATATCCCAGTTAATCATTGGATTTCCTAACGTTGTCAGCATTAATGGTGCGGTTTCACCAAGTATCCTTGAAATTGCCAAAAGAATTCCGGTTGATAAACCACTTATACCTGATGGAATCAATACTTTTAAAATCACCTTATAGTATGGTACTCCAAGTGCCAAACCAGCTTCTTTTAAAGTTCCGGGAATCATTTTCATGGTTTCCTCGGTTGATCGTATTATGAGTGGTAACATCATAATTGCCAAGGCTACACTACCTGCTAGTGCAGAATATCCTTGTGTTATGTTTTTTACTACCCACAGATAAGCTATTAGTCCAAGTACAATTGAGGGTACTCCCTGCAAAATATCGGATAAACTACGTATTAAATTGGCATATCTTTTACCCTGGTTTTCGAACAAAAACAAACCAATTAATATTCCCAACGGTATTGCGATTACTGCCGATAAAAAAACAATAAAGAATGTTCCTAATATACCGTTTACTATACCCCCAGGAATTACTTCTCCATTTGCAACCGCTGTCATGGCTTCAAACGTACTTGGTGTAACTTCTGTAAAAAACGAAAGGTTAATTTGTTTAACTCCTTTCCAAACTAATTTACCAATTATCAATACTATTGGTGAAATAGTTATAACTGAAACTATTATTACCCCCCACAAAAAAGCTTTATCCTTTATTGTTCGGAAAGCATTATTTTTTGTCAGTTCTATTGGTGTATTTATATTTTCCATAATGATAAAAACATTTAGGATAATTTCTTAATTACTAATTTTCCAACAGCATTTACAATTCCTGTTATCACAAATAACAATAAACCTATGGCTATTAATGCACTCATTTTTAATCCATCAGCCTCTCCAAACTGATTGGCAATTACACTGGCCATACTGTTACCTGTACTAAATAATCCTGTTGGTATAATATTAGCGTTACCAATTAGCATGGTTACTGCCATTGTTTCTCCTAATGCTCTACCAAATGCAAGAATAAAGCTTGCTATAATACCTGAACGTGCATTGGGTAAGATCACATTAAGAATAACTTCCATACGAGTGGCTCCTAATGCATAAGCAGCCTCTTTTAGTTCATTTGGCACCATTGCTATAATTTCTGCACTCAGAGACGTTGCATAAGGAATAATCATAATCGCCAGTATCAAACCTGATGTAAATATTCCATACCCCTGAGGATCCAATCCTAAAGAAACAATAAAAGGACGCAATGTATAAAATCCCCACAAGCCATAAACAATAGAAGGAACTCCTGCTAAAAGATCTACCATTGAACTTAAAACGGTAGAAAAAGCTGACTTCTTAAAATACTCAGCAATAAAGAGTGCAGTAGAAAATGCCATTGGCAAACATATAATTAATGCCAATAAAGAGGTACTTAATGTACCAGCAATAAATGGTAATGCACCATAACTTTCTCTACCTTCAGTTGGATTCCAGTCTGTTGATATAATAAATCTCCACCCAAATTTTTCAAATACCGGAATTGCATCTCCTAACAAGGAAAAAATCATACCGGCAGACACCAATAATATTACAAGAGATGATAATAATAGTACGTATTTTGTTATGGTATCGCTTTTCATTTTTGATTTGTTTCAATTACAATTCTTAATTTAATGATCAAGAACATTATTGATTTTTTTCAACACATAACAGTGCAGATCAATCTATTTAAAAGTAAAAAATCAGGTTCCTCCGAACCTGATTTTCGTATTATTTTACTAAGCCAGGCTTATTATTTCACTGAACTTACTTTAACAATGCCTCTCCATTATAGGTAACTGAACGAAGAATTGTTTTTGCCTGAGCAACAGCTTTTTCAGGAAGTGGTGCATAATTTACTTTTGATGCCTGTGATTGTGCACCTTCACTAATTAGCCAATCTAAAAACTCTAGCGTTCCTTGAGCCTGAGCTTTAGATCTTCCATCGTACGCTTGTTCTTTATAAAGAATTAACCATGTAAAACCACTTATAGGATAAGCATTTGCATCTTCAGAATTCGTTAACATTACACGAGTGTCCTCAGGTAATATGCCTTGTGCAGCAGCACTAATTGATTCAATGGATGGTTCAATATAGTTTCCTGCAGCATTTTTTAATAATGCATAAGAAATTTTTTGAGCAAAAGCATACTCACTACCAACGTAACCAATAGCTCCCGGAGTTGACTTAATTGTACCGGCTACACCAGGGTTTCCTTTAGCTCCAATACCCACAGGCCATTGTAATGATTTTCCTTTACCCACAGCATCAGCCCATTTAGTACTAATCTTAGTCATAAAATCACTAAAGATATATGTAGTACCACTACCATCTGATCTGTGCACAAAAGTAATTTCCTGATCTGGTAGATTTAAGCCTTCATTATTTGCAACAATTTTAGGATCATTCCATTTTGTAATTTCTCCCATAAAAATGCCTTCCAATAAATCATTAGTTAATTTAAGACCTTCAACACCTTCTAAATTATATGCTATTACAACAGCTCCTAAACAAGTAGGAATATGTACTATATCAGATGGCATTGCAGCCATTTTATCATCAGATAAATAAGCATCTGTTGCACCAAAGTCTACAACTTTATCTTTAAGACTTTTGATTCCACCACCAGAACCAATACCTCCATATGTTACTAAAACACCTTTTTCTTTGATGTAATTTTTAATTACCATATTGTAATATGGCATTGGGAATGTAGCCCCTGCAGCAGCAATACTTACTGCTTTATCTGAGCCATCAGCTGCCCCTTTTTTACCATTTGAACATGCACCAAACATGGCTGCAATTAATAGTACTACTAGTAAATTTTTCATACGTTTTTTTTACTTTTAATTTCGCATGTAACATTCATGATTACAACATCATGATTGTTTCATCTCTTTTTTATTATTTAGGTATAGTAATTAGAATTTTATTTCGCAATTCACATATACAGAACTTACGCTTTCAACACCATCTGCACTTGGCGAAAAGTTTTGAAAGTTTGGAGCTATTTTAATTCCTTTAACAGGATTGAATTCGGCACCTAATATAATGGTTGAACCATCTCTACTTGTATTCCAATCATCATTTGATGTCATATGATCATATCGAGCAAATATTTTAGATGACTTTACATTTATAGTTCCATAGGCTGCAAAACCATTTAAGTCTCTGCCTTCACGTTTTTTGTTATTTGTTTGTCCTGCATATTCTGCCGCAATAGAAAATTTATCATTATTGTATCTTGCAGCAAAAGCCAAAGTTGAGTGACTGACTAAATTAACAGGATTATTATTTTCATCAACATAACTTGTTTCACCAGTTGCAGTTTCATAATAAGCTCTTAAACTTAAACCGTCAGTTGGCTGTAATGTCAAACCTAATCCTACAGAAAAAATACTATCAGACTCAAGGTTTTTATAACCTTCACCATTAAAAAGCATCAAATCAGCACTTAGCATATCACTAAATTTATAAGCAGCACTAATACCTAAGTCAGCACTTGAACCCATCTTATTCTGATCTTGAAACGCCTTTGCAACATATCTGTAACCCCAAGCTTTTTCCTGAAATTTAAAAGCCGTAGTTCCTATCAAACCGAAATTAATAGTCCAACCATTACTTTTATATCTTAAATAGGCATTTTTTACAAATGCTGTCATTTCCAATTTACCTCCATCATCTGGATTACCAACATCAAAAACTAGATTTCCAGACCACTTTTCACTAAAATTATATCCATACCCTAAGTATGCACGATTCAATTCAAATTCATTCTTTGTTTCACCATCCATAATTGTACTATGAAAATTAGTGAAGATTCTGAATGTAGGTTTTCCTGAAGGTTTAAATGCTGTTGTTTCTTGTGAAAACCCATTTATACCAAAAGATAAAACTGCCAAAGCAATAATTGTAAACTTTTTCATTTTCCTGTGTCAAGTGTTTACATTTCCCTCCCAAGAAATGCTTATTGTTATTATAAATTTTCCTATTTATTATTTTTCCCACTGCAAACATATAAACGCATAGTTACAGTGTGGTTAAGGAGATGTTACAATCCTGTTACATTTACATTAAATCAACGATTTTTACTTAATTTGCATCAAATTACAATTGAAATAATGATTAGTCAAGTTAAAATACTTACCACCAACAAATCCGGACACCTTATTGATGATGAAGGAATTATGCATACACCACCTAGTAATTGGATCTTTCTTCCTGCAGGAGATGCTGGTGTTACAAGAAAAGTAACTTCTCAGAAAAAATATTGGAAAGTTATTTTTAAAAAAGGACGAAGAACCATGTCAAAAGGCATATGGGCTCCTCAAAGTATTATTGACTGGGCAAAAAAAGAAATGAGTGCAACAAGAAATACTGAAGCTTATAAAAAGCAAAGAGCATACAGTATTAAGCGCAGAGAAGAACAACAGGTTAATTATGAACATGAATTTTGTAAAGCGGTTGAAATCTTTTTAAATTTTGATAGTAAATATGATGTTATTGCTAAAACAGTAGCTATTTTAGTTACAAAACATGCTATTCCTGTTGGTAGTGGAACAGTTGCTCGTACATCTATGATTCCAATTGAAGAAAGAGCTTCAAAAGCAGTTATAGCATGGATGCGTCATCAAACAACACAATATGATCATATGCACATTCCTAAAATTAAAGGTGAACGCAGAAGTGTTAGACGCAATCTGGCAGAACAATCAATCAAAGTTTTACAAAATTACCGTAAAGGAGCAAACATACCTTTAAACTGTCCCTTAAAAAGTGCCATCACGAAAACAATCCAATAAATTTTGATCCATTTTTTAATCGTGAGATATTTCACATTTTCCTAAATTTGGATTAATGTTTATAAGTATTTAATCTAAAACATTGCACTACAAGTCATAATAAACTAACTTACAATAAAGTAGTATAGGTTCTGGAAAAAATAAGTTAATCTTCAATCAACAAATGGTTGAATTAGGAATGTTATTCCTAAAAATGTAGAAATACCCCCAAAACCAAATATTATGATAAAATTGCACAACATTAAAGGAAAGAATTCTTTAATCAACCGAATAAAGTCTTCTATTAAAACCAAAGTTAACCTAGCTATTATTTCCCTTCTTTTATTTTTCGTAGGTATACTCTCTTATACTAATTACAAAACATTAAGTGCTGAAATTGAAAAAACAACTGAAGAAAATATGATTAGTCAGTTGGACGACCTCACAACCATTTTAATCTCAGATATTAATGCCAAGCAAAACAATGCAAAGCTGGCTATGAAATTTGCTGAAACAATATTCAATAATAAAGGTGATATTAAAGAGCAAGAGGAACAAATCATTGTCAAAGGAGTAAATCAAATAACAAAAGTAGAGAAAAAATACAAAATACATGTTTGGGAACTGGCAGGTATTAAATTATTTAAGAGTAATATTTTAGTAGATTACATTCAAGAACAAACTCACGAAACCACAACAATATTTCAGAAAATAGATGACGGATATTTAAGAATTGCAACCAATGTAATCAATTCAAATGGAGAGAGAGCTATTGGAACATTTATTCCCAATGATTCTGAAGTTATTAAAACTATTGAAAAAGGAGAAACTTATTACGGTAGGGCATTTGTTGTAAACGATTGGTATTTGACAGCATACAAACCAATAATTATAAACTCTGAAATAAAGGGAATATTGTATGTTGGAACATTAGAAAAAAACTATGCATTCCTAAAAAAAGTTTTTTCTCAAAAAAAATTCTTCAAAAACGGATATCCGTTTCTAATAGATGAAGCTGGAAAGTTTATTATACATCCAACTAAGGAAAATGAAAATTTTAGTAAAGCTCAGTTCTTTGCACAACTAATACTCAAAAATGGAGAAATTGGAAGAACAGAATACATATGGCCAGAAACAGGTAATGGGAAAAAGAAAATTCAATATTATAAATATTTTGAACCCTACAAATGTTTCATATCTACTTCTGTATTTAAATTAGACATGTATGCAGGACTAAATAAGCTAATTTTGTATTCAATCATTTTAATACTTACTTCTTCTATCCTGCTATTTATATCCATCAACAGATTTCTTTCTCCAATCCTTAATCACTTAAAATTAATGGCAAATAATGCAGCCTCAGTAGCCAAAGGAAACTTAACCATTAATATATCTTCAAATAGAACCGATGAATTAGGTAAACTCTCGCTCTCATTAAATATAATGATAACAAAACTAAAACAAGTGGTTAATGAAATTGCTTCAGGGGCACAGCAGCTTAATTCTTCCGGCTTACAATTCGATAGTACATCACAAGATATTTCTCAAGGAGCAAATGAGCAAGCATCATCACTTGAAGAAGTATCTTCAACTATGGAAGAAATTTCATCAAGCATTATGCAAAACACTGAGAATGCTAAAAAAACGCAAGAAATATCAGAAAAGGTTGCATATGAAATAAAAAATGTAAATAAAAAAGCCGCTGATGCAAGTAAAATTAGTAAAATTATATCCGAAAAAATTCATTCTATAAATCAAATAGCCACTCAAACAAATATTTTATCACTCAATGCAGCAATAGAAGCTGCTAAAGCAGGCATACATGGCAAAGGTTTTTCGGTGGTTGCTGAACATGTACGCAGGTTAGCTGAAGACAGCAAGAATGTAGCAAAAGAGATTATTGAGTTAGTTGACCAAAATGTTGAAATGACAGATAGTGCTGGTAAAAGCTTACAAGAACTTATTCCCGATATTGAAAAAACAAGTAAGTTGATTCAAAATGTTGCTATTGCAGGTCAGGACTTAGAAACAGGGGTAAACCAAATAAACAGTTCTATTCAGCAAATAAATGTTACTACCGTTCAAAATGCTGCCGGAAGTGAAGAATTGGCTGCAGGTGCCAAAGAATTAACCAGTCAGTCAGATCATTTACTAAAAATGATATCTTATTTCGATACTGATAAAAAGCAGAAATATACCTATAAAGAAGTATCTGCCAATGATGTTATGGACTTTACTCCTAAATCTTTTATTTCAGCATCTTCAAATAACAAAAAACAACCTTCAAACGTTGAAGCAAGAGATGAACACCCCGAAAATACTGATTATTAAGAGTTTTTAAATTTTAAAAGTATAGAAATAATTACTCCCTAAAAATCCTTATTAACGTAAGGATTTTTTTATTGTATTAGTAAATCCCTTTACATTACCAATCTTTTTTTTTAAATTAATGATATATTTTCCCAATTTAAATAATCCAGCCATGAAAAAAACAGTTTTAATAATCTCGGTATTTATTGTTGGTATAATAATTCTATCCAGCTGCAAACACAAACCTCACATTGGACTTCTCATTGATAACCTTGAACAAGAAAGATGGAAAAAAGACATGAGTATTTTTGAGGAAAAGGTAAAGGAATTAGGAGGAACTTGTACTATACTAATTGCAGATTCAGATCCGGACAAACAGTTACAACAAGCTAAAGAAATGATTACAAATGACGTTGAAGTCATCGTTGTTGTTCCAGTTAACCAACTCAAAGCCGGCGATATTGTAATGTACGCACACCAAAACCATGTGCCTGTGATTTCTTACGACAGACTCATAAAAAATTGTAATCTTGACTATTATATTTCTACAGATAATATTGCCATTGGAGAACTTCAGGCAGGTTATTTAACTAAAATAAAACCTGTTGGTAAATATGGAATTATAGGTGGATCACGAGTTGACAACAATGCCTATTTATTAAATATTGGCCAACTAAATATCTTACAACCTTTAATAGAAAAAGGTGATATTGAAATTGTATTCAATGAATATACCAATTCATGGTCGTTGCATGAAGGTTATGAAATTACCAACAATTACCTTAACAGTGAAATGAATAAAGGTTTAGATGCGATTATTGCAGGGAATGATGCCTTGGCAAATGGTGCAATAAGCGCCCTAAAAGAACACAATTTAGCAGGTACGGTATTAGTTGCCGGACAAGATGCCGACATACAGGCCATAAGAAATATTGTAGGCGGTAATCAAACCATGACAGTGTATAAACCAATTGAATCCTTAGCATTTACAGCTGCTGATGCTGCCATCAAAATATCTAAAGGTATTGCACCATCTAATATGGATATTACAGTAAATAATGGAAAACGTTTGGTTCCTGCCATATTATTAAAATCTCAAGTGGTACATAGACAAAATATTGATTTAACAGTTATTTCTGAAGGCTTTATCAGCGAACAGGATATTGAAAAGAACGGAAAAAAAGAATAGTACACAAATATAAAAGCATAGGGTTAACACTATATTATAGGGGTAAGTAGCAATGAGTAGCAACATGTTCGATTGATTGGAATTAAAAAGAAGGATTGTGTATTTTTTGGGATGTATGTTGCTACTTACCTTTTTATAATTACTATTTTCGTATCAAAATAGTAAACATGTCGCAACTTAAAATATATCGCGCTTCTGCTGGATCTGGTAAAACTTATACACTAACAAAAGAATTTCTTTTTTTACTCTTTAAAAATCCTACTAATTACACAAAAACTTTAGCTGTAACATTCACCAATAAAGCTACTGGTGAAATGAAAAGTCGTATTCTGGAGAAATTATATCAGATATCTACCAATAAAACCAACGATTACGTAGATGATCTAATAAAGGAATTTAAAATTTCTGAAAAACAAGTTAGACAAAGAGCCCATGTATTATTAAGTTATTTACTTCATGACTTTTCAAACTTCTCGGTAAGTACTATTGATAGTTTTTTTCAAAAAATCATACGTTCTTTTGCTCGTGAAGCAGGGTTAGAAAGCGGTTTTAAAATAGAACTAAATGGTCCTAAAATTCTTCAAAAAGCTATAGATCATTTATTGCTTAAGATTGATTTGCCTGAATATGACCATTTAAAAAACTGGTTAGTACAATTTGCTGAGCAAAAACTTAATCAAGGTAAAAACTGGAATTTAACAAATGACCTGAATAAGCTTGGATCAGAAATATTTAACGAACTATTTCAACTTGAAAGTCGAGATATTTTAATAGCGCTTAGCAATAAGGATTGGATGCAAACTTATTTGAATCATATTGTTTCTATAAAAAATAACTTTGAAAAAAAGATTAAAGCAATTGGTGAAGAAGCCAGTGATGCCATACAAAAATCAGGTTTAAAATATGAAGACTTTACAGGTAAAAGTCGCACTCCGGTAAAGTATTTTGAAAAACTCAAAGCACTAGATAAACTGGAAGCCGGACCCACAGTTTTAAAGTTAATTGACGAACCGGAAAAATGGGGACGAAAAGATAATACACCTGCGGTGGAGGATGAAATTAGTGGTATCTATCCCTTGTTAAACATGCTACTAAAAAAGGCTTTAGATATTATTGATAAAGAATACGAAACATACAATACAGCCAATGTAATCAGTCAAAACATTTATGCACTTGGCATTATTGCAGACATTGCTAAAGAGGTACAAAATATCTGTAGAGATGAAAACATATTTCTGATTGCCGATTCATCACACTTTTTAAATCGTATTATTGATCAAAACGATACGCCTTTTATCTACGAAAAAATAGGAAGTAAGTATCAGAACTTTATGATTGATGAATTTCAGGATACCTCAAAACTACAGTGGCAAAACTTTAAACCTCTTATAGATAATTCATTATCAAATGATGAAACCAGTCTTATTGTTGGTGATGTAAAGCAATCCATTTACAGATGGCGGAACTCTGACTGGAATTTATTGGAACATCAAATTACACAAGACTTTAGACAACACGGAAATCAAGAGAAAACATTAGATTGTAACTGGAGGAGCTTTTCAAATATTATACAATTCAATAATACAATATTTACACAAGCATCAACACTCATTCAAAACGATTTTAATAATAGTTTAACTGAGCACATCAGGAATACAGAGGTTCAGGATTTATTCAGAACAAAAATTTCCAGAGCGTATGCAGACGTATTTCAACAAACACCAGTAAATAAAAAAGATAACAAAGGTTATGTTCAGTCTCGTTTTTTTGAAAATGATAAAAATACAGATTACAACGAGCTTATGCTACAGGAAACTGTAGAACAAATAGAACATCTTATTTCTAATGGATATTCATACAGTGACATTTGTATTTTGGTTCGTAAAAAAGGAGAAGGAGAAACCATAGCAAATGCATTACTATCAGGCAATTATTCTAAAGATGGAGCCATTATTCCTGTAGTATCTAATGAGTCGTTATTTCTATCAGGATCAGCAGCCATTAATTTTATGATGGCACAAGTAAAATACCTTCAAAATCCAAACAACCTAATACTTAAGGCAGACATGGTTTTGAACAAAAGGTTACTTGAGGAAGAAATTAATGGAACATTAATAGAAATAGGTAATTACTTCGAGATTAAAGAATCAGAAGATTTTAACAATACCAATTACCCATGGATAGATGTTTTATTAAGTAAAAGGCAAAAACCTTTACTTGAACTAATTGAATACCTGGCAAATCAACTACCTGAAAAAATTAAAAAAGAACAGGGTATTTTTATTCAGTCATTCATTAATAGCACCAATCAATTTATCAAAGATCATTTCCCTGATTTATCTACCTTTATTGAATGGTGGAATGACAAAGGTCAAACAGAAGCTATTTCTGTTCCTGATGATCAGGATGCAATTAAAATTATGACAGTACATAAATCAAAAGGTCTTGAATTTAAGGCTGTATTAATTCCTTATTGTAACTGGAAATTAGACTCAGAAATATCGAGTAATATTATATGGTGCAAGCCCTATCTGGAACCATTTAATGCCATAAAACTACTTCCGGTTACCTATACCTCCAAATTAAAAGATACTATATTTAAAGAGGAGTACTTTGAGGAACAATTGTATCAATATGTAGATAGTATTAACCTGCTTTATGTTGCATTTACGCGCAGTTGTGAAGTACTCATAACTTTTGGCCCCATGCCTTCTAAATCTAGCAAAGGAGGTCTTAAAACCGTGTCTGATCTATTATACCATACGTTTAATAATTCAGCATTAAACGAAGTTAAAAAGGGGTTTATTGATATTACCAAAGGTTGGGATAAAGAACAAAGTTTATTTTGCTATGGAGAAATTCCTAATCAGAAACATAATAACACTGAAAAATCAGGTATTGAAAGTGAAGTTCTAAAACCATTTAGTAATAACATACTAAACAATGATAATATTGCCATAAAAACCAACAGTGTCAATTATTTTTCAAAAGACATTAAGCAATCCAGATTAAATTATGGAAATGTAATGCACGAAGCTTTTGAATATATTCATTCAGAAAATGATATAGACGGTGCATTAAACAAACTTATGTTTGAAGGTAAAATATCAGAAAACGAAAAATCGCATCTTACATTTGAAATTCAAAAACTCATATCTCAAGATAGTACAAAGCAATGGTATGATCCAGCTAATAACATAAAAACAGAAAATACCATCATCTCTTCCCAAGGCACTTATCGTCCTGACAGAGTTGTATATATCAACAACTCCATACATGTAATTGACTATAAATTCGGAGAAAAAGAAGACAAGAAATATGAAAAACAAATGATGTTTTATATCCGTCAGATTAAGCAAATGGATCATAAACTCGTATTTGGTTTTATTTGGTATGTAACCCTAGGCAAAATTGTTGAAATAGCACCTCAGGCTATTCAAGGTAATTTATTTTAAAAAAGCCCTGATTTTATTTTAATTACAGAATAAAAAGCGTAATTTTGCGCCCGATTGTATAATCTACATGTAATCTCTTATTGAACAGGTGGTTCACGTAATATTGCATGTATTTGTTAAATGCAAAAGATTTTATAAAAAATGGATTTAATTAAAATTGCAGAAGAAGCATTTAAAACTGATTCAACAGAAGTACCTTCTTTTGGAGCAGGAGACACTATCTCTATATCTTACAAGATTAAAGAGGGAAACAAGGAACGTATCCAGGTTTTTAAAGGTGTTGTTATTCAAATTAAAGGTGCAGGGACCGCTAAAATGGTAACTGTGAGAAAAATGTCTGGAAGCCAAGGTGTTGAAAGAATTTTTCCATTAAACTCACCTTTTATTGACAAAATTGAAGTGAATCGTTATGGTAAAGTACGTAGAAAACGTATTTTCTATCTACGAGAACTTACTGGTAAAAAAGCCAGAATCAAAGAGAGAAGAATCTAAGAAAACTCTCCATAATGAAATCCCCGATCACTTGTGTTCGGGGATTTTTTTTATATTAATTCTTAAGATAGTCTTTCAGAAGCTTGAATTCATATTCAAAATTGGGTGTAAATACTTCTTTTCCTAATTCTTTTTCAATCTCCTCTATTTTCCAGAATTTACCTTCTTCAACTTCATCCCCATCAGGTTTTAATTGCTCTTTTGTAACTGTAATAAAACCTAAAACCAATTCTCTTTCAATTTCACTTTCCCAAACATATTGCTTAAATGGTCTTACATTAAACTGCTGCAGACCAATTTCTTCCTGAGCTTCTCTTTGCAACGATAATTCTACAGACTCATCTGCTGCCACATGACCACCGACTGCAGTGTCCCATTTATTAGGTTGTATTAATTTGTGCGCAGGTCTTTTTTGTAGATACAGCTCTCTCTTTTCATTAAAAACATGCATATGAACTACAGGGTGTAATATTTTAGATCCATTATGGGCAATACTACGAGGCATTTGTCCTATAACCTTTCCCCCTTCATCTACAATTGGAACCCATTCTTCCTGACTATATTTTTTTTGCTTTATTCTTTTATTGTATAACTCAAAAACAAAATAAACTCCAAATAAGACATAAAATCCAGGTCCACTAATCATTACCCAAGCCTCTTTCGACATAAATACTGCAGAATGAAAAACTAATAAAGTATGAAACGAAAAGATCCAGAATAAAGCCTTTGTACTTCTGGTAAACTCATAATGTTGCCAGGGATTAATATCAATACCTTTCATATATCGCCCACTCATGGCCATCATTAAATTTTGTTTACCATAAGCGGAAATACCTAACAGCACACAAAATATAACACCTATAACTCCAGGCTTTAATTTGAAAAACAAGTCATTTTCCAAAATAATTGATATTACACCCATTACTACCAAAAGCCCTACATCAAATAATATAAATTTATCCGGTTTCTGCTTTTTAAATAAACTAATAGCTACTTCAACCAATCCAAATCCAATAGCAACCAATAAGCCTACTTCTGTACCCCATATGCTATCTGCCAAAACAAAAATAATCAAGGGAGCTAAACCCGGCAGTAGCTTCTTTATTAAATCTAACTGATTCATGTTAATTAAATACTTTTTCTTCAATTACTAATCACTGCATAAATTCAAAACAACAATTGTTCTTTAATTATGCTATGCCAGTATCAATCTATATTACTACAAAACAAAAAAGGTGAATTTTTAAAGAAAATTCACCTTAATTTCTTATTCAAATACAAAACTACAATTCTCTATCAATATACATTTCGTAATTTAAGGGATTTCTTTTAACCTTAATTGACGAAGCATTTAATAATGTTGGTATTTCAATGCTTTTCAATGATTCCTGAGCCATACTAGTTCCCCATATTAAATCCAAAGCAGTGGCAGTTAAAGCTTCATTTTCATCACCTAGTTGATGATCATAATCCTTATCCATAACTTTATAATCCGGAATTAATCCCTGACTATAATCAATAGAATTATTTTTGTTTTCAGCTCTGTATATAAGCGGTTGAATAGCCCAATTCAACCCTTCTTCATCTTCGATTGTAATAGATGCATAATACTTACCATGACTCTGTTCGCCTATTTGAATTACATCCATATATGGCATTAATGAATACATCACCATTTCACTAGCAGAGGCTGTTCCACTTGTTGTTAAAACATAAAGTCTACTCAAGTTCAAGTCGTTTTCATACGATTCAAAATTATCAATAAAATAATCAGAATCTGCTCCATATTCCTCCTTTAGAAAGTCTGTGAGAATATCATTATAGGCCGTTCTGATAAATAGGTCATTTTCCTTTAAAGTAGGCCCTATCATACCAGCCATTAATTTAGCAGATGAAACCGCTCCTCCTCCATTATATCGTAAATCCAGAATTAAATCGGTAATTCCCTCACTTTTAAAATTTGCAAAAACCTCTTTTAATTCATCATCAAAATCACTTATGAATGACGTATAAGCCAGGTAACCAACCTTATTTCCATTATTCTCAAATACCTTATTTACCAGAATCGGATTTATTTGTAATTCAGCAGCAGATAAACTAATAGATGGTGATACTTCCTCTATTAAACCATCTACATAAACACCTAATCCAATGGTGGCTTCTTCGGCATAATAAAAATCATTAATGTTTTGTCGTGTTAAAAACTCACCATTATACTTAACAATCATATCTCCCCTTTTTAATCCGGCTATATCAGCAGGACTACCAGGCTCTACATATTCTACAAGTGCAACAACATCATTATCGTTATTTTCATAAGCCAAATAAAACATCAATGAATACCCCATTTCTTTTCTAATGCCATCAAAATAAGCATATAGCGAATTCGCATCATCAGTTATATATGACCATTTATCAATATCATCAAAAACTAAATTATAAAAATACGCTTCTGAGTCCTTTTGTTTTAATGGATTTAAATTAGGCATCTCTAAATTCCATAAATAATATGCATCCATATTCTCTTTAATGAAATTATTAACCTTTATAGTCGTACTCGAAATATCACTATCTGAATCACATGATGTTACTACAACTAAAGCAATTAGTAGGATAAAAAGAATTCTTAATTTTAAAATTATTTTCATTATAAATACTATTTAGACTTTAAAAATAGTAAAACATTTAATTCTTTAGTTTTAAAACTGATCATTAGTATTATTTGGTTCAATATCTGCATACGAAAAAAGGTTGCCTCAAAATGAAGCAACCTTTTATAATAGTTTGATATCAGTTTCTATAAAGAAGCTAAATAATCATTTACATTTTTTTCAATTCTGGCAGCAACATCTTCAACATCTACTTTTTGAAATTTGTCACCAGTAATTTGCTCAAATAACTCAATATATCTTTCAGAAACAGAATTTACATATTCTTCAGTCATTTCAGGAACTTGTTGTCCTTCTTTTCCCTGAAAACCGTTTTCAATTAACCACTGACGAACAAATTCTTTAGACAATTGCTTTTGTTTTTCACCTTTCTCTAATCTTTCCTGATATCCTTCAGTATAGAAGTAACGAGAAGAATCTGGTGTATGAATTTCATCTATTAAATAGATGTTACCATCTTTTTTACCAAACTCATACTTAGTATCCACTAAAATCAATCCTTTTTCAGCAGCAATTTCTGTTCCTCGTTGGAATAATTCATATGTATATTTTTCCAACATTTCATAGTCTTCTTTCGAAACTAAACCTTGTGATAAGATTTCCTCTTTTGAGATATCTTCATCATGACCCACATCTGCTTTTGTTGTAGGCGTAATAATAGGAGTTTCAAATTTTTGATTCTCTACCATACCTTCTGGAAGTGCAACACCACACAAACTTCTTTTACCTGCACTATACTCTCTCCATGCATGCCCCGTTAAATATCCACGAATGACCATTTCTACTTTAAATGGTTCGCACATATGCCCAACTGTTACCATTGGATCCGGTGTAGCAATTTTCCAGTTAGGTAAGATATCTGAAGTTGCATCCAAAAACTTCTCTGCAATCTGATTCAAAACCTGACCTTTAAATGGAACTCCTTCTGGTAATACTACATCGAAAGCAGAAATCCTGTCTGAAACAACCATTACCAAATATTGGTCGTCGATATTGTAAACATCCCTAACTTTTCCAACATAATGCCCTTTTTGATTAGGGAACTGAAAATTGTTCTGAACAATTGCTTTAGTCATTTCTCGATTATTATTATAATTAAACTTAATGTTACCATTTTATTTTAAGAAAGAATAATTACTCTTTCATGCCTTATCAACAACAAAACTACTATAAAAGTTTATCTAGTTCTGCAGCTTCCTTTTTCATATCCAGACGTAGATAAGTATTCTTTAAATATCTTACATACTTCTTTTCGTTGGGATATTGCTTATGCAGTACTTCAAATTCGTCTTTTGCAATTCTGAAATTAGCTGAAATCTTTTTCAATTCTCTTTTAAGATAAACATAAGCAGTATAGTTTTTATCCTTATTATATTTAGCCATTTCATTCTTATACCAATTTTCAGCAAAATCATAATAGTACAAGGCTTTATATTCCCTAGCCTTATAATACTCAGGATTTACTTTTACTAAATCACTACAAAATTTAATGGCTTCTTTTTTTCTGCCAAGTGTTTCTAAAGCATTAATATATTCCATACTCTGTGATTCGGTAGGATTACTCAAATTTGCAAAAGCCGAAACTATATTATCCTGATTCCCATTTCTAACTTCATTATCAAACACTTTAACATTGTAATACTGCTTGGCCCCATTATCTTTCAAATAATCTGCATATTTATTTAATATAGTTGACAAATTATTTCCTGATGTATTTTCAGTAGCTTCAATTAGCCCTTTAACACTAGATAATGTTACAGAATCGGTTAATGCTAACTTATAGTATTTTATGGCATTGTTATAGTTGCTTAACTCTAATGCACTGGTGGCAGCATTAACATAAAAACTATAAGGAATATCTAGATTCGCCTCCTGATACTTTTCTATCAATGAACTATATCTGTCATAGGCATATGCAAAATTACCTTGTGTGTACTCATTCTCTGCACTTAATTGTTCTGTTTGAAGTTGTTTTAATGGATTACAACTAAATAGTCCTAATCCTAATAAAGCAGTAATTATTATGTTTTTTAATGATTCCATATTCGTAAAATGTTGTGTTTTATTATTTAGGATAAATACATACTCTAAAATCCATCAATAAGATTCGCTTAAACATGTATGTGTTGTGTTTTTTCTTTTGGGCAAAGATAAAAAAAAGCATATTGAAAGCCAGTACTTTTAGTATTTCTGTTATTTTTTTTGATAATTTTTAATGGTATTGTAAAATTTAATTCTATTTTTGCAACCGCATTTGAAAAGACAAGTGTATTACACGGGTTTAGCTCAGTTGGTAGAGCACTGGTCTCCAAAACCAGGTGTCAGGAGTTCGAGTCTCTTAACCCGTGCAAAGCCCAACAAAATTGTTGGGCTTTTTTATATATTTATATTTTGGAGAGGTGACAGAGTGGCCGATTGTGCACGCCTGGAAAGCGTGTGTACCAGTGATGGTACCGGGGGTTCGAATCCCCCCCTCTCCGCTGAGCGTTTAAGTAAATAAACGCAAAACCCTGTAAGTCAACACTTACAGGGTTTTTTTATGCGCAAATGTGTGCACAAAAAAGCAGAAAAAAGCACATTTCGAGGTGGACTTCAGGTGGACTAAGAATTCACAATTTTAGTCCACCTCGAAAAATCTAAAATTCACTGTAGTACCTGCTATGTCTTAGTTTTTGATTCCTTCTTGATGAACTCATAGGTATAATTTCACACCAAAATTTATTATTATGAGTAAGCTAGAAAATGACACATGGATCTTGTTCTACATCAAAAGAACTAAATTGCTAAAAAACGGTGATGCACCCATCTTCGTGCGCATTACCATTAACAAAGAAAGAACCGAATTTGGTTTAAAGAAGAGCGTTGCTCCAAAGCTATGGGATGACTCCAAACAGCGCGCTAAAGGAAAATCCACATCTGCCGATGAAATAAATGCTGCGATAGAGAAAACCATCAAAAAAATTGAGGCAACAACAACTTACCTATCCATGCAAGATGTGGAATTAACATCTGAATTGATCAAAGAAAATATCGTTGGTAAAAAAGAAGATAGGCGCACAATTCTAAAAATTTTTAAGACACATAACGAAAATGCACGAAAACTGATAGGTATAGATTTCGCTGAAGATACAGTCGAACGCTATGAAACTAGTTATATGCATACAAAAAACTTTATTAAGTGGCAGTATAAGCGTGAAGATATGCCATTAGATCAAATCAACCCTCACTTTATTAGCAACTACGAACTATACTTTAAAACAGTAAGAAACTGCTCGCATAATACAACAGTCAAATACCTTAAAAACTTTAAAAAAATTGTTCGAATTGCGCTAAGTAACGATTGGATGAAGAAAGACCCATTTGTAAATATTAAATTAATATTAGAGCCAGTAGATCCTGTTTTTCTAACTAACGAAGAGCTACTAACAATCATCAATAAAAAGATTACAATAAAAAGGATTGAGCAAGTCCGGGATGTATTTGTATTTTGTTGCTTTACCGGCTTAGCCTTTTCTGATGTAAAAACATTAAGATCTAAGCATTTTTCTTTAGAAAACGACATGGATACCTGGATAAACAAAAAGCGCACAAAAACAGGTCAATTAAGTACCGTTTTAGTACTTGATGCAGCTAAGCGATTGCTAGAAAAGTATAAAAACCATCCTGACATTACAGAAAAGGGAATGTTATTACCAGTAATAAGCAACCAAAAGATGAACCAGTATTTAAAAGAAATTGCAGATATATGTGGAATAGACAAAAACATTTCTTCTCATTCCGCCAGACATACATTTGCAACTACTGTTTTGTTAGAAAATGATGTTCCAATAGAAGTAGTATCAAAAGCTCTCGGTCATTCTAATATTAAAATCACCCAACATTATGCGCGAACAACACAGAAGTTAATTAAAAGGAATATGGAGAAAATTAAAAGTTTGTATTAAAACCATAGTAAAAGCGCAGATTTAGCAAAAAGAAAGCTAAAAACTGCGCTTCTATTAACTCCTCCAATGGTTAGTTGCCCGTCCATTGTACGCAACTTGAACGTTGATTTTTAGCAGGTTAGTCAATATTTATCATTACACGTATTAAACTGGCTGTTGCTCGCTTGTTGGCCGTACGTTGCACGCTCATTGATGGTTCTTGCAAATAAATAATTTAGCGCATTTTTGTAGGATTAATCACTATATTTCAAAATATACACACAATGAAAGACCTTCTTAAAAATTTACCGGAAAATGTAAACATTACGGTTTCAAAACAAGATCTAATCGAATTTGCAAATTCATTAATTAAAAGTTACACTCAGAGCAATAAAGAACCAGGTGGAAAGCACACCATCTTCAAAAGCATTATAAACGTAAATGACGCTGTTCTATTAACTGGATTATCAAAATCGACTATATATCAAAAAGTATGCAAGGGAGCAATGCCTCACTACAAAAGAGGTGGAAAACTATATTTTAAATCTGAAGAATTAGAAGATTGGCTGCTTGAAAATAAAGTTGCTTAAGACTCCTAATTATTTACACTTCATATTACTATAAAAAACAAATTTGATGCGCATTTATTACTAAAGTCATAACCTATAAATGTGCATTTCTTTTCTCTTGCAATGCATAATTACTCGCTCATTGACTGTTCATTGCTAATAAACATTTAAACACTTGCACAAAACTAACAGATTTAAAGAATAGAAGAATCATCTCTTAAAAAGAGATAGTTCGATAATATATTATTGAGCACTTTTGGGAAAATAGGAAGTAGAGTTTTAAGTAAAACGTATTTAGAGGAAGCAAAATAATTTCAAGACATACAAATATATTTTAAAGCGCAGTAGAGGCAATAAACAAGCTGAAACTGCGCTTTTTCTATTTATTCAACTATATATTGCGCGTGGTTTGTAGGTCTATAATTGTTGATTATCATGTAATTGCATGTTTTTATATTTAAAATACCACCAATGTTTTGTTGATGGCTCATTGACCGTTCGTTGCATGAACCATGCTCGTTGATTATCAGCCAATTAGATCATACTCAACTATTATCCCATCAAAAATATGTTGCTCGGTTATTGCTTGGGCATTGCACGCACGAGCAATGGTTTATTGATGGTTTGTTGCACGTTCATGTTGGTTGATTATCATGCAATTGCATATTTATATACTTTAAAGCTCTAACAATGTTTTGTTGCACGCTCATTGCTGATTCTTTACACGGTCACTGCACGCTGATTACTAGGCGATTATACCGCACTATGATTTTATACCCATCAAACATATATTGTACGGTTGTTGCGTGGGCATTGCACGTACGAGCAATGGTTTATTGATGGTTTGTTGCAGGTCATTTGCATCGGAAATTTGATTAATGTAGGTTACATACTTTTATGCATTTAATTTTAAAATAGATAATCATGCAAAACTTAATTGAAAATTTACCGGATAATATAAATATAACTGTAACAAAGCAAGATCTAATTGATTTTGCTGATTACATAATTTCCAGGGTTATACTAGATTCCAATGAATCCATTGAAAAATCCTCAACTGAGAATTTACAAATCCCAAAGAAAAAGGTTCTGAACATTGAAGAAACTTCTGAATTTATTGGTTTAACAACTAGAACAATATATAAGAAAACTTCTGAAGGATTAATTCCTCATTACAAACAAAGCGGTAAACTTTATTTTAAAGTTGATGAATTAGAGGAATGGATGACGAAAGAAAAAGGCTTCAGCAAAGAGGAGATAAGAAAACAAGCGGCTAATTACATTATGAATCAAGAATTTAAAAAGAAGTATTGATTTGATAATTATAAATCATGATGATTACTACTTTTGTGCATATAAACTATATTTTAATATGAGTAAAGAAAACAATAAAGATAAGGTTGAAATAGTTTATGAACTATCATTAAGTCAAAGTAAAGATCTTTACAACTGGATTGCTGATGAAGATTTAAGTTGCTTTGCAGATAAGCTGAATATGATAATTGACCATGCAAAAAAAGGAGAACTATTAATTTTATTGCATAACAAATATCCGGTTGGATATGCATCTATAAGAATTGAATCTAAATACATTGCAAAAATAGTATTAGCAGAAATTCACCCTCAGTATAGAGGAAAGGGATACGGAAGGCTATTAGTCGATCATATACTTTCTCTTTATAAAAAGAAAGGTTGTTTAGTAGTAGAAATAGAAAGTAAAAATCATGATTCCGATACTTTTGGGACAAAAATGAACTTTGTAGATTTTCCTACAAACTTCCGGACAAAAAGAAAAACCATGTACCACATCTTGATTTCAAACTTAGAATATGCTACAAGTATAAATGATGCAGATGAAGTTATTAAACTTTGGGACTCTGGTGTAATTCGTTCAAACACTCCTGCAAACTGGATATGGAAAATTGAGTATAAGGATAATTCAAATTTATTAAAAACGCCAATTATCCACCCTGCGCATTTTGATTGGAAAATACAATGGAGTAACGGAAATGAAATCTTTCAAAATACCATAATGAAAAATTTTGATTCTCCTCCAATTGAATTTGGGAACTATATAATCATATCAGAATTACATAAGGAATAACTTTTCTATGTTAAATGAGATTACATGAATATTAAATATTCTTTGGTTAAAACACAGCTTCCCTCTTTTCGCAAAAAGTAATACGAAGTAAGTCTTGACTAAAGCAATGTTTCGAGACACTACTTCAAACAAGGTTTTCTTAAATAAGCTTCCCAGTCACTATTATCCAATTCAAATAATTCATGTGATTTTACATTCTCACTATTTTGCAGCTTTTCAATGAGTTCTTCTTCAAAATACTTTCTTTTAATGAAGCTAGTAACATGCTGTTCATCAACTGTCCCTTTAAGAAATGGGTATTGAATTTTTAAAGTTGAACCTCCATTATTCTTTCCCAAATTACGATCAATCAATCCAAACATTCTATCTATTCTTCCAATTCGTTGTTCATTATCTCCCGGAGTCCAGGCCATGCCATAATGAATTACTTCATCGCAGAAATATTGTAGATTGACTCCTTCCTGAAGAACTGATGTACTAATTAAATGATTTGGATAAAAAGGAGTATTAAAACACTTGCGAATTCGTTCATTTTTTGTTCCTGCAGAATATGGATATGCAGGCTGAGTATTATTAAACTCATCCCATTTCTGATTCTTTAATTCATTTTCCGCAATCCCAAATGCCTTTTTATATACAACTTCAAAGGTTAATATTGCTTCTTCAACCAATTGAATTAATGGTGTGTTCTCTTTGCTTTTAAGTGATAAAATTAATTCATCAACAAAAGCATTATAAAGCTTTGTTGATTGTTTATTTTGACCTTTATGCTTCCAGTAAAGAGCAAAGAAATCAATAATATATTGTGAACCTAAACACAATCCTTTTGACAAGTAGACTGAAAACGACTCCTTTTCACTTTCTGTAAACTCTTTATATTTTTTCTTTACCTCATCTGATAAATGCTGCCAGATGATATTTAAAAATGTTTTGTATTCATTTACTTTTTTCGAAGCAACTTCTTCTTCGATAATATTATCTCCCCCATTATATGAAACTTCCTGTCTTCGCATTTCCAGTACTGTTGTTTGGAAATCATCCTTATCGGATGAATTTCCACTTTGAGAGGTACGTTTTTTCAATTTTGTAATTACATATCCTTTTTCTGGTTGATCAACATTTAATATTGGCTGAAAAAAGATAATAAATGGAGAATTATAACGATTTAACAAACTTAATCGGAAGTTAGATGCAGCTGTAGCCATAATCTTTTTATTCTTCTTCACTTTAAACAAATCTAGAAATCGAGAATTTGGTATTTTCACATCGTCAACTGCATCAGCTTCACCTTCTCTTTCATTATCAATATCGTTGTTATTTTCCTTGTCGGAAAACAACTGATTGAATTGCTCCCGATTTTTAACTTTTTCATAATCCAAATTATAAGTTGGAAAAAGATTATTAAATCTATCAATAAGAAAATGATCAAATTCCTTTATTGATCGTTTAGCAATTTCCTTTACAGATGGAATTCTCCTTACAAAAATCAAATATTTTAAGTTTCGTTTTTTGATTCTAGGCGAAATATATTTCAACAATTCATCGTATTTTGGATGAGAGGGGATTCCGTTATTAATATGAGAAAATATTTTTTTATACTTCTCAACTAACTCTTGAAGTATTTCAGCATCATTTCCATTATAAAAATCACTTCCTTTTGTTTGTTTACTTTCATCTTCTGATTCGTCGATCTTTTCGGTTGGAATAAATTCCGTTCCTTCAAGATAATTAAGCAATCTTCTCCCTTTACTTAAATCAGTTACATTCTCTGCACTTTGCTCAACCAATTTTTTCTGATACAAAGCAAAAAACAACTCTGATTCTATTGGATTTCCTAATTCTGCAATAGAAGCTTCTTCTTCTCTATATTCAAATTTCTCTTTATTATTAAGTTTCCGGTTTCTTCTAACAATCTGATTTTTAATTATACTTTCTAATTCTAGACTCTCATGTTCACTTTCAGGGATAAAATACTTTAAAATATTTTTAATATCAGAACTCGAAGTATGATTTGGTGTGGCAGTTAATAAAAGCGTTTTCTTTGCTATGCCTTTGAATATGGTTTTTGCAGCTAAGTCTTTTTGTGTTTTAGAACCATATCTCCTAAAAAAATGGGCCTCGTCTATAATTAATAAATCAAATGGAGCTTCATCTTTATTTACCAATGTTTTAATCGCTTTATTTATTGCTCGTCCAATTTGTTCAGCATTATTAGTTTCAACATCATCAGACAATAACCTCCTAATGTTACTTGCTCTTGTTGATTTTTCGTCTTTTGTTGTAAGTGCACTAAATGAAGTTGTTTTTGCAATAAAAAACTGATTTGCTTTTATTGAAACACTCTCTAATAATCTATATAAATTATCAGAAAAATGAAGAGTTGGAAATATTGATTTATCAGACAAATGGCTTTTGCAATGCTCTCTTTGAAAAGTACTATATTCAGATTTCCAATTTCTCGCAACTTCTGTTCGTGGTGCAATTACTAATATTTTTGCATCAGGATTTTCATTCCAAAGTAAAGTACAATAAGCCAAAGCCTGAATGGTTTTTCCCATTCCTACTTCATCAGCCAGATATGCAACATTATAAGTTTTTAATATTTTTTGTATATCATGAACCCCCTTAGCCTGAATATCCGGCATGGTTTGCTCATGCTTTTGCGTAGAATATTGCCAGTCTTGATTGTTTCGTTCAAAACAAAAGAATTTCTCTATATCTGGGTCAATTTGTAATTCAGTAAATTCAGACATATGCATTCTGTATAAATTCCTTTTGAGCCTTTGTTAACTTTTTAAAATCTTTAATTGGAGCAATTAGTTCTAAATCTGGAAGAAGCTTCTTTTCGTTATGTAATCTCACAATGCTATTGTATTCCTTAAAAAGGAAATATTTATAAACTAATGAAGATACTTTTTTTTTCTCTTTATTTTGCGAAGGATCATCTATAGTGTTTTGAAACTGATCTTCAATATGCTGTTTCAATTCCAGAAGATTTCCAGAACAAGAACGGGTTACCCTCTTTAACTGATCTTTGTTTTCGCATGCATTTATCTTATTTCGCAAATTCTTCATAGCATAAAATAAAACAAAATAAGCACCTATATATGTATCAGGAACATCTGCTGTTCCCGTTCTTTCTTCATCACTCAGTTCATCATCAACGGGATACCTTACACCACCTCCTTCAGGCAGATCGTCTCCTGAATTTAATATTAACGATTGTAATACTGCAGAAAGGTTCTCAAAACCAATTGCCGTTCTATATGAACCATTTATTTCAACGAATGAAGCTTGATAAACTATTTCATTTTTCATGTTATAAACTTCATACATTCGATCTCTTAGATATCTCTTTATATCTTGGAATACATATCCTGACCTTAATTTAGATAGCTTTATTTTCTTGTCAGAATCTGGCAACTTAACTAATAGTTCATCAATATTGTTATTCTCTAATTCGGTTTTATCATAGAATGAGATTCGGAATGTATCCCAATCCAATGAAAGCGTAATTATCGAACTATATGAATTCAATAGCATTTCTTTATCCAACTTTAAATCTTCTGAACTTGAATAAGCCGGGATAAAATTCTCTATGTTTTTTATTAAACTCTTTCGTTCTTGAGGTTTTATCGCCTGTATAATTCCAGCTTCAATATTATTTACTCCATTATTGCCAAGGTTAAGAGCTGAAGATGTAAAGTTCCATGATCCTATAGCAACCTGATCGGCATTTAACCAAACTTTAGCATGTTGTAAGGATGAACTATCAAACTTATTCAACTTCAATCCCTTGTCTTTACTAAATGATATATTATCTATCTTTTCAATTTCGTCCTTTATTGATTCTTCTATTCTTACTTTATCCAATGAATAGTCCGGAATTAAGTTCAACTTTGTATCTGTTGCTTTGAAATTGGTATTATAAAGAGAGATAATATGATCAGAAAAATATGGAGACCACACATGCACTTCTTCTGCATTTGTATCAAATACATCAAAAAGTTTTCTTTGATCTTCAGCCCCTGAAATAGAAGATATGAACTGCATATCATCATCTGTAGTATTGGTACAATTCGCAAGTACCTTATTTTTCACTTCTTCCAGATTATTATATTCTAAACAATCATTTGTATCAAGAAGAAGTTTTGTAAAGAACTGAAAAACCTCTTCTAATATCTTTTCATTTTCAAGCGTTTTAATAGATACTGATTCAACATTTTTACCATAACCACCTACAGTTAAGTTAGCTGACCCAACAACTATTTTGGCTTTATAATCTGCATCAACCAATAGCGTAACCTTGGGATGAAAAACGCCTTTTCTAAACTGATCCCCAAATCGAGAAGGATCAATAGGAATAAAAGGTGTTGCAATTCGTTTGGAATGTGTTTTGCTTACCGCTCTATAATCATGAAAAACAACAAAATCGTATTTCTGATCTCGCAACTCCAACACAGCACTTTCAATATCGTATATTGTGCGAATTTCATTGTATGATTTTCGCGTAATTGCAGACAAAAAATACTTCTCAATAAAATGATTGTTTAAATTGAAAGTAGTGGTTAATACTAACTTCAAAGTATTTAACTCTGATATTGCTTTTGTAAATTCTTTATACAGCTTCATTGTTCTTAAATCCTCTACAAAAACTCATTAATGCAAAAATATAATAGTTGTTTTTCCATTCTTTTCGATCATAATCTTCTAAAGAATTACCTGGTGTGGAATGAATAATTCTATCACCATCCACTTCAACCCAAGGAAATGCATCTCTTTCTTTCATAACCTGAGTGTGATATTTCAGTAATTCAGGAATTGCATTTTCAATAGGATTATTTTTGAATACAGCTATCATCTTTGCCAGCCGTGCATTTATTCTATCAGGTTCTGATAATGATTCTAAATCCAACAATAAAGACTCCTTGAATTGGGCTAGATTTTTTTGCACATACTCTACTATCAGATTTATATTTTTGTGTTTAATGTATTGTATAGCTTCAAAGAATTTAGATGCCCATACTAAAAAAGGTTCTATCAATAGTACATCATTAAGCATTCCTTTCTCCTTATCTGGTAATGATCCGGAAAGCCCTTGTTTTATTATTTCCTCAACATCAGACTCACTTGAATTATTAACAATTGAGAATAATTCACCTGCAGCTCCTTGACCAAATCCAAGAAGTTTAATCCAGATATCCTTTGATTCTTGAGCTACCTGCTGGTGTTTCCCAAAGCAGGATCTATATAGTCTTATTATTTCTTGTGATTCATTTTCAATATCAGACCAAGGTTCCTCATTCTTTTTATTCTGAAGTAAAGATTTAACCCTACCAATAATTAACTCCTTTAACTTTTGAAAATCATGCTTTTTAGTGAAAAATGAATTGATTACATCCCAATTATTCGTGTAGGTATATGAACGAGTCATAATATCCATAGCGGTAAATGGTCCTTTGTATCGTCCATTTACACCTAAACCTCGCTGTCTAACTAGAATACCGGAATTGGGATCAATTTTAAGATCAATAACTTTACTATTATTATGAAACTCACTTGCTTTACTTATGCCCAAAACTGCGCCTTTATCAACATCACTATCATGTGCTGTGTACATGGAATGAACCCATATATCCTCCATATACATTAAAACCCCATCAACAAACATTTCTCTTGTTCGCAGCACCATAAAATTATTTAATGTGCGAGTATACAACTCAGGATTAGAATCGATAAATTCTTTTATAATCCAATGATGGAATAAGTTAAGTGTATAGTTCCTTATATCCGTTGCTACGGTAGTTATTTTACCACCAAATAATCTGCGACCATAATCAGACCATATTACTCGTATTCCAAGTGGATCGCTATTGACTTCCTGAAATATATCTTCGTCCGGTTCTGTGAATATATTAAGCATTATTACGATACAATTATTCCTTTTATTCAATTCATCCAAGGTTTTTACGACTCTTGTCTTTCCATCTTGTCAGCCACTTGCTTAACTTGCTTAACTTCCATATAAACTTACCGCAATACTCTAAATGCTCTTTTTTCAACAGAACAGTCTCTTCTAGAACCTAAATTAAATTTCACGGTAATTGTTAGCTGATATATTTCATCTAAAATTTAATTAAAAATACCTTTTAAACTCATTTTCGATAGCAACTTGGTTTTCTTTATAGCTCCTAAACAGCATCATAACCGCATCAGCAAAATCTTTTCCATTAAATAATGAAGATCGAGACGATGGCTTAACACCATCTTTAAGTATAGAATCATGATCTACAATTCTGTCCATATACTGCATTGTTGTTTTAAAAGAATATACATGATCATTAAATTTTATATATTTTGAATCAATTCCATCTTCAATTTTATGATTTGCAAGTTGAATAAAAATCATCCAAATAAAATAATCATAATAGATTGAGTGCATAGGTTTCTCATTATATGTTAGATTTGCTGCTGATAGTTTTTTCTGAATTTCATATAATGAAAAGCAATTAAATAATACCATAAATGGCACATAAATAGAATTTTCTCCGTAATCTTTTAATAGTGCTTGATTTCCTATTGATGTCATTTGAATAATTTCTCTAAGTGACAAATTATTCGTTTTTAATAGCATCCTAAGTATGAGTCTCAGGAACTTTGCGGCTGCAATATCATATCTATCATTGTTATATAAAGTATACTCATCAATCATACTCTGTACAGCATCTACATTGTTGTAATAGAAAATATTCTTGCTGAAGAATTTATCAAAATAGCCCCTTGAATCAGTATCAACTCCGTATTTATGATTGAAAATGCTTGTTAGATTATTATAATCAGCAACTAAAATAGTCTTATCAAAGCCAAACTTATTGCTAAAACCTAGCATTTCTGAGTTATAATCATCCACATGAGCAGATAACACATTTAGTATTCTAAAAATATGATCCGGATCCATGCGGTCTAAATCATCAATTACCCAAACAATTTGTTTCCCTTTCTCTTTAAGCTGTTCTATTAATTGCCTAATCAATTGTGTATAAAAGTTGTCCTCAAAAATGGAACCTTCTTGTTCATACACTTCCTTTATGAAAGACTTGGCCAATTCCTCCTCTGATAATTGGTTATCTAATTGTTCTTTATTATGCTTTTCAATAAGTGCATATAAATCTTTGTATATATCATGTAGGCTACGACCTACCATGGGAAGCAAACGAATAAATGGTGCAAAAACATTGTGTATATTTTTACCTATAAAGCTCGATACAGATTTAATGCGACTAATATCTACATTCTCAAATTCAATGTCTCTACCTAATAATTGAAACAATAATTCCGTTTTAATGTATCTAAAGATATCTTCGTTATTTGATACAGAAAAGTTTACCGGATAAATATGAAACACCTCATAATCATGTTCCTTTTCGTCGAAATAAAGATTTAAAAATGTTGTTTTACCATGACCGAAGGGAGCTGAAAATAATATTCTTGGGTTATTGGGTTGCTTTAAATGACTTTCAAATTCCTTAAAGGGATTTGTAACTGGAATACTTAAATTATCAATATCATATATCAGACCTAGCTCTAATACATCTTCAGGTAAATCTTCGACTAATATTGTCACAAAACTACCTAGGTCGCTTGTTGGAGTATAATTAACTGACAAATAATCAAGTTCACCTTTTGACATTACTTCTCTACCAATTCTTATAGGTTCCTCAAAAGAATGTGAATTGTTAACTGACAATAACTTTAAGCCAAAATCCAAATTTGAAAGCTTATCAGCTTCAATACTTTCAGAGAATATACCAAGTAGCTTAAAGTACCGCTTATCTGCTTTTAAAGATATACTTATTTTAGGATTGTCTTTTGTTAGTGTTTGATATTGATAAGCCATATTATTGTATTTCTTTAGGAATAAAAATTAGCAACGTTTCTTCTCAATAAACTCCTTTAGTAGTTCCAGGTCCTCATCTATTCTTTTATTACTTGTTCCTGTTATTTTTAAGGTCACTAGTAATAAAAAACCCGCTACAGTAGCTACTCCATATGAAACCATTGGTAGTTCTTTAAAAGGCAAATCAATTAATGTAGCATAAATAAAGTACAATGCAGAACCAAATATGGCTATTACAGGTACTAATGCTAATATGCCAACAATTATCTTCCAAATTGTTTTTGTTGCTAAAAAATAATCCAATATAACATCTAGTTGGTTTATAGGAAGAATGCTTGAATGCATTAATCTATGTTTTTCCATTAATGAGCAATCTCCGGTATAGAAAAATAATAAAGTATCATATTGAACTCGCAACTCATTATACCTAGCTAGATTCAATGCCATAATGTAATAACAAAAGGAAAACAACAAAGGTGTTGCGATTTGTACCAAACGTAAATCCTCGACAGATATACGCCCCAACGATATCTTCTTGATTAACTCCGCATCAAAAGCATAATATAATAACACAATAAGTATGGAGTAAAAACAGAACTTCCAGGCTGTTGTATTGGATTCTTTTAATCCTTCTTTGACCTGAGCATAGTAGTCTTTGATAAAATCTTTTTTGTCTTCATCAGGTAGTATTTTTAAGAGTTGGGATGTTTTCATTAAGGTAGGGTGTCGATAAGTTTATATCCGTTGGTATTCAAATATTCCAACCCAACAAAATAAAAAGGTTCATAATATCCTTGAGAATCCTTCTTATTCAGTTGAAGCTGAATCTTACTAAATTTTTCTATAATATCCTCAATAGAATCTGTTGCTGTAATTAAGCTTGATATAAGTTTATTAGTTTCATCAATTATCCTATATCTAACTTTTTTCAACACATCTGAGTTTAACCCTGTAACATTTATCGTTTTTCTAGTTTTTAAACATCCTTTTTTTTCGTTAACGGTAACTTTTTTATCAGAACCCACTATATATTCAAACTTATTAAAACAATCATTTTGAAGAGGATGTATTTCAATTTTATCATTCTCCTTTAATTTGTCGCAGTGATAACCTGTTTTAGGTTCCCCATCAAAAATTACAATAGTATTATTGGGGGTGATATCTACACTTCCACCATTAACTTCATCTAAATAATCTTTTGTCGCACCAAATTCATCAATAATAGATTGAAGCGAATCCGTACTAGACACTTTATAAGTAAGTTGTTTCTCTCCACCAACACACGAAAGCAACAGGTTATAATAATCGAATGTAAGATTTATAGGATCATCACTTTTGGGTTGAACATGGTCTATTCTAGTCTCCCCTTTAGTTAGATTTATTCTTTTACCACAGTAACAACAAACGTAACCTTGAGCTACTATTAAGCTTTTTCTAATTTTTTCTTTCTCAACTCTACCGTGACGATAAAGATACTTCCAAAGTTGAACCCCAGTCCTACTTGGATCGGTAATGTTTGTTTTATGAACCTGTTTCCAGGTTACAAACTCAGTAGGTTCAGTACCTTCTGTATTAATATATATCATTATCCAAGAATCTTTTTAAGTTTCATTAATCTTCTTAACTCAAGAATATCTGGATGTACCGAAGGCATTTCCTTCTCTAATTCAATTATAATATGTTCTGCATTTTCAAATTCCATTCTTTCTATACATTCCTTCGCCTTTACAATTTGCGCTTTAACACGATCTGGTTGTATATTATTAACAATCTGAAAAAAGTCTAAAATAGAATCACCATCTGCACCGTAAAGAGAATACTCTCTAACTTTATCAACATTACCTGATTTCATTACAAACAGATTGTCATTAGTTAACCTATTTAATGCATAGGTTGAATGGGTAGTTATTAATACTTGGTGATTGAAGTGATTAACCAAGTACTCCATTAATGTAATTTGCCACTCTGGATGTAAATATGTATCCGGTTCATCTAGAAGGAAAAGACAATCTGTTTGCTTGAATAGTTCCTTTAAAGCTATTATTAACTTTAATTGATGTTCTCCTTCGCTTAAACCATCTAATTCAATTGTTTTATTTGAAGCTTCTTTTTTTATTTGAATTTTGATATTGTCCAATACTCCTAATCCATCAATATTATCCAAAACCTTGTAAAAATCCAATGGAGCAATCTCATTACTTTTAAAAAAAGAAACCATTGCCATATACAAAGCGAGCATCTGAGATGGATTATTCTCAAAAGTCATTTTTGATATAAATTCATCAAAGAACTCATAAGAAGTAGTATCCTTTATAGATCCAATAAATTGACCAACTATACCTTGTAAAAAATAAAATTCTTGACAGTATTCAGACAGAGCATCCTCTGAATTCACATCGTACAATTTGTTAAATTTTTCTTCTATTTTTTTTATGTTCCAACTAGGCTTTTTATAGCTAACAGTAACTTGTTTTATATTATCTAATTCTAATAACTCTCTTAGCAACATATATTCATTCTCCAATCTTGCATCACTATTAACAAATGGAAGAAATGATAAAAGTAGTTTCCTTAATGAATTAGTATTAATTAAAATGAATTCTCTTAAAGGAACGTTAGTGTTATATCTCAATGCATTTGAAAAGTTATCATAGTGCTTTGTAAACAGTTTTGAAACACGCTCACTTTCCCCTGAATAATAAGTAACAATATGATCTCAATACTTCGTTAAACTTTTAAGCGGCAATAGTGCCATGATATAATAGTTCCCTTGCCTTCTTTTGATTTTTAGGCAAGTATGGGTTAATGCCGAACTTGTCAAAAAATAAATTCAACTGTAAGGCATTGTGGTTTATGGTTTTGATGTCCGTCATTGAAAATGACTTTCTGTCTTCTTTGGGGATGCTCAACCAATGGGTAATTTTAGCAATATTAATGGCTGTCAGAGAAGCGTTAAAGTGAAAATCCAATTTATTTTCGCTTCTTGCTTGACAATCATTTAAGCCCGTATGCTGCTTTCCGTCTCGATAAAGAAATTCAATCTGGAAACGGCTTCGATAAAATTGCAGGATCTCCGACGCATCCATATTGATGTCTGTTGAGAAATACAGTTTATAAGTCTTCTTACCCTTCTCATTGTAATAAAGGACATGCACAACCTTTAAACTTCGGTTTAAAGATATGGAATGCACTATGGCACTATGGATTACGGCCTGCTCATCCTTTGATACAAGCTCAAAGTATCTCAAGTTGATATTAATGTTGTCAACTTTTCCATCATATTTTTTTGGCCTTCCGCGTTTACCTGTTGGCTCACCTTGATGCAGGTATCGTAAATTGGCATCATCCCTCAACCTGCTTATCAAGTGCATATCGGCATTCATTACCTGATCAACAAACGTACGTTTTGCAAACCATGCATCAGCTATTAAATATGAAGATAGCCCAAGCAACTGCGTTTTGCGCTCAACAATAATATCAGCATACCAGTCTGAAAGGGATTGCTCCTTATCGACCATCGTTTGAACAGCTTCTAAATGAAATGCGGTATGGTTGTCTATGTCAATCGCTGCCACACCTCCAATTTCAAGTCCCCATTTGGCACGATTGGCACACCCAGACCAAAAATAGCCTGCACCAGGTGTGTGCTTACCTGATTTACTAATATATGAAGGATCAAAAGCAATGGCATATCGACCGCTTCCCTGAGAAAGCGTTAATTCTTTGTTGAAAGTTAGAAAGTCAAATGGTTTTTCAAATTGTTGTCGGTATCTTTGTTCCTTATGCTTACCAAAGCGCCCCAACTGTAGAAAGTTAATGCGCCCTTTGATGCATAAAAATAGGATAAGAGTCTCTGTTACAAACTCTTTTCTCCAACTATTGATATTTGACATTTTTGATAACACGCTATATATGTGTGTTTTATAAATATTATTTCCCTTGATAGTCACCCTTAATGATGTTGTCGAAATTCACCATTAAGATACAGATTATCAAGGGTTTATAAAAATAATTCAACTACTTATTTTATTAATTTTCAGTACTTTACATTATTATTTAACGAACTATTGTGATCTGGAAGGTATTTAAAAATAGGTTTCTTGGTAAAATCCTCATTCTCCTCATCAGGAATTCTCAAATTATCGTTATTTAGCTGAAAATCTACACCATCTACTTTAAAATACATTTCGTGATTCCCATTTACATTGAGTGCTCCAAAATCAACATCCACTCCCTTACAATTATAACTAATCCTAAATTCTAGCTCTACATTATTATACTGTAACTTTAAAGCACTTTTGGAACTAGCCAATGATATTTCACGGAAAATCCTGATTATAGCCTCAAACAAAGTTGTTTTACCAGAACCGTTCTTACCAATAATTACATGAGTATTGATATCCTGATCGAAGTTGATGGTAAACTCTTCCAGTATCTTGTATTTCTTGATGTAAAGGGATTTTATTCTCATTTCTTTTTTCTTTTTGAGCTTGGTTTTAATTTCTCCATCTCCTCTTTAATTCGCTCCAATAATTTTTCAGCAGGTTCATCATTGAGGTCAGGCTCTACTAGTTCTCCTTTAAAAGCTTTTGCTAAAATTTGACTTGGTAAATCTTGTAGCTGCTCTTTGATTTGATTGAATTTTAGTTCTACTTTATCAGCAATTGTAAATAGTCCTTCAATTCGATTTACTATTTCATTTTGTTCACTTAAACTAGGAAATGGCAATACGATTTCTTTAAATCTTTGAAGGCTAATTTTCTGTTGAGCAACTCCCATAGTAATTAAACCCAATTGCTTTTTTATAGCCTCAGAATTTATTACATACTTATAAAATTGCCTATTATAATATTTGCTCCAAATTCTAAATTTAAGACAATCAGATGTTATTACTGCATTAGGCGCATCAGATGGATAAATTTCGCAATCACCTGGTGGATCGCCCATTTTAGTAATTAATAAATCATCCGGATTTACAGAATGAGGGAGTAACTCCTTGAATTTCTCTTCTGATATATATTTGGGATTAAGCCCCGTAAAATCATTTGCTCTAATATGACGAACAAACACTAAAGGAACACCAATATCAGTATAATCAGAAACTTTTAAATTACTTCCAAATGGTCCGATTCCTAAAGAGTACTTTTCAGGACTACATATTGCTTCAGGATATAAGCTCAACCAATCTTCAGTAAATAAGCCACCCTCCTTAATTGGATCGATACTTTTTAATTGTTTTTTATTTAGTTTCTGACAATCAATTCTTTCAGCCTTTATTTGTAAATATTCATTTTCAACGAGTTTTAAGTTTGCTTGTCTTTCCTTCCTCCACTCCTCCGTTAACTTTCCACTCACTGCCTGAGAAAGCACCATTTTACGAAACTCTTTAAGCAATTCTGGAATGGCATCCATACGGGCTTTTACTTTATCAATATATGCAAAAGCCTTATCCAGTTTATCTGCTATGCGTTTTTGCTCTTTTAAAGAGAATAGAGGAAACTTTATCTTTCTTAAACCTGAATCATTTATTGCAACTTGAGTGCTACCTGTTGCATACTGATTTTTTTGCTCATGAAAAAAATCTGACCTTAAAAAATAGTATAGAAATTTTGCAAAAATGAACTCTTCATTGGTTCTAACTTGAAAGAAACCAGTAGAAAATAAAGAATTAGCGAGCTCCTTATCACTAATAAATAAGGCTTTATCTGTGGCCTGCATCTTGGCCTGTAATACATCCCCAATTTGCACTTCACGATTAGCTCTTGAAGGTCTAATACTCCATAAAAATTTACCTTCTGGGGTATTATTAATCTCCTTAATACTTCCCGTTGAATAATAATATTTCTCCCCTTTATAGGAAGATACACCTGTTTTTACTAGCTCCGCTACATCAAACAATCCAACCAAAATATACCTCTTACTCATCGCCAATAAGTTTTAAAACATTATTTAAATCCTTGATAACTTCGTACAACTCTTGTGTAGCATGGTTAATGATTTCAGCAGGTTCTGTAAAACCATTTTTACTTACTCCATTATCATCCTTTAACCAGGTAATATCCAATTTATATCCTCGCTTTTCAATTTCAGAAATATGGAATGAACGGAAACGTTCTGACTCGGTACGCTTTGCTGTGCCAAAAGCATTGTCTCCATAGGCTTTTTCAAACTCTGTAAAATGCTCCTGAGCCAATGGCCTGTCTTTTTTAGTAAGATTGTCAATATTGATTCGGTTATCGTAAATCCAAACATTTTCCGTTGGTATACCTTTTTGGAAGAATATTACATTTGCTTTGGCGTTGGCGTATGGCACAAATGTTCCGTTAGGCAAGCGTAAAACGGTATGCAGGTTACAATCCTGCATCAGTATTTTAAATACATCTCCGGCTTTGTCCTCGAACAAACAGTTATCAGGCAAAACCACTGCAGCTCTACCTCCGGGTTTTAAAACCGTAATGATATGCTGTAAAAAGTTAAGTTGTTTATTGGTTGTTTCAATAGTAAAATCTTCACGTTGTGGTATATCGCTAGATCCTTTTGTGCCAAATGGAGGATTGGCTAATACCACATCAAAACGCTCATCTCTTGGAGCTTCGTAAATCGTATCTCCCAAGAAAATATGAGGTTCAATGCCGTGCAAAAACATGTTCATCAAGGCCAAACGTCGGGGACGAGGCACTAGTTCCTGTCCGTAATATGTTTCCTTTTTTAAACGCTTCACCAAATCCCTACCAAACGAACCACCTGTTTCTTTAAAAAGCCATTCATAAGCACGAACCAGAAATCCACCTGTTCCACAAGATGGATCGTAAACTTTGAATTCTCTGTTATTTTCTCTTGGGTCTGGTTTTATTAAACGAACCATGGAGTCAATTAAAGGACGAGGTGTAAAGTACTGTCCCGCACCTTTTTTACCTTCCGAGGCCGATTTTTCGAGCAAACCTTCAAATGCTTCACCTTTTACATCTACATCTACCTCAGTCCAATCGTCTTCATCAATGAGGTTGATGAGCTTTTTCAAGTTAACCGGATTGTTCAACCTTGGCATGGCCTGAAAATACATATCACCAATAATGCCATCCTGTTTTCTCAGGTGACGGAGTATTTCACCATAGAAATGTGTTAATTCAATACCACTTTGTCTTTTGAGTTCTTCCCAATTAACAGCCTGATTTACTATTTCCTTTTGATTCTCGGTAATGTATTTTTTAATAGGAGGTAATTCAATATCCTTTTCTTCTGCCATCTTAAAAAATAGCAGGTATGTCAACTGCTCAATGTAATCGCCATAATCAACGCCATCATGACGTAGCGTATTACAAAATCCCCAAAGTTTGTTTGCTATACTATTCATCCTCTATATTGCTATTGCTCTATTTATATCCTTAATAATTTCAACGCTGTCTTTTCCAAACAGTTTTTTAAACTTGCCCCATCCTCCATGCGATGTAAATACAGGCATATCAGTAAAATCATCTTTATCAATGGTTAAGTTTTCTTTTAAGTGTTCTTTAATATATTCAACCCATTTTTCCTGATCTTCGTTAATTTCCATATCAATAAAAACACGGCTAACGCCTCGGTTTACCCTTTCTTCAATACTTAACAAGGGTTCTTCTTCGTTCACTACATGCTTAATCATCGATATAATGTCTACTAGCTCTTTGTCGTAAATGATTTTATGCGCATCTCGTAACTGCGAAACTGGATAACCCGCTTCGGATAACTTTTTCCTTAACTCCTCAAGTGCTTTTGTATTCCAATTCGATGGACGCTCCAATACAATTTTTAAGGCTTCTATTTCGTTTCTGTTTTCCTCAACATATTGTTTAAAAGTTTTCAGGTAATCATCAGGTTTTAAATAATCCTTTGACTCTTTCACTTTAAACAATCTTTCCGAATGAACTTCGTCCTGTACCTCATAAGCTTTTACAAATGCTTTCTTAGGTCGTTTGTAATGTATTAAAACTTCCTGAAAACCTTCATCTCTCAACAACTTAATAGTAGCTACAAAGCTATTTTTTATTTTATCCTGAAGCTCATCGGCAAACTTTCCTACATCACCATTCTCAATATAAGGTTCAAATTGCTCAATGGCTTCTCCGCTCATTCCTTTTTCAACACAACGTAAGCGCTTAATCAATCGTTTTACGTTATAATCCCTATCCTCATTTCTATAAATCCTTTCAATTACCTCTTTCAGTGAAACAGTATCAGGTTTTATCTTTTCCGACATCTTACTGGCGTTCCTAAAATATTTGAATAAGTCGCCACCAAAGCAATCAAACACATAAAATCGTTCTTTGTGAATGTCATCAGCTTTTCGAGTACCACGCCCTAGCATCTGTTCCCAAAGAATCCTGGATTTAACGGGACGCAAAAATACAATAAATTCTAATGAAGGGATATCAACTCCAGTACTTAACATATCTACTGTTACAACAACCTTAGGTTCCGGTCTGTTTCTGAATTCTTTAATGCGCTGTAAAGGTTTGTCAACATTTTTGTTACCTGTAATCTTCTTAACAAAATCGGTCCCTCTTGCAAAAATATCTGTGGTCAACTTAACCAGTTCATCAGCATGTGAGGTGTGGTTGATATCATTAACCGCAAAAATCAATGTTTTTGGAAAACGGTTGTATTTTTTTTCAAACTCATCGCAATGCTTTTTAAGCTCCTGCAATATCTTGCGGTTGGTATCCGGTACTGTAATCTTAACTTCAATATCCGAAGAGTTATATTCTCTTTCTGCCTCCAGGTTATGCAGTTCCTCTTTTCCTGTTTTTGAATCAATTTGACCAACCAATTCCCCTTCTTTCAAAAAGGCACCATTAATCTTTACATTCGAATGAATTGGAATCGGATCATAATCACACAACCAACCATCCAGCACTGCTTGTTCATAAGAATATTCATGAACTGGCATCCCAAAATAAGCAACAGTATGTGCTGCCGGAGTTGCAGTTAAACCAATTTTAACGGCATCAAAATGATTTAAAACATTTCGCCAAAGATTCGTTTCTCTGGATGTATACCCTCTGTGGCATTCATCAGCAATGATTAAGTCAAAAGCATGTATTGGAATATCAATTGCATCTTCCGGTTCATCTGATTCATAATCATCCGACTCATCAAAACTACCTCCTCTACCATAAAGATTAATTGCCATTCGTTGAATGGTTGCAACGTATATAAATGTTTTGGATTGATCGGGATCTGTCAAATAATTATTTGGAAGAACTTCATTATCAAATGGGTCATCTTCGAACTCACTTTTCTGAAATTTCTGACTATATATTTCATACTCCTTATGAAGTTTTAGTCCAGCAGGTGTTTCAAAAGAAGAAAAACTACGAACTGTTTGTGAAGCCAGTGATTTACGGTCTACCAAAAAGAGTATTCTTTTGGCTTTCTCAGATTTTAATTGCCGATAAATTAAATTGGCTGCAGTAAATGTTTTTCCTGTTCCTGTTGCCATTGCCAGCATCATTTTGTACTGGCCTAATAGCATGTTTTCTTCAACAGCTTTAATGGCTTTATCCTGATAATCCCTTATCCATGGATGAGAAACTTTATTCTTTACCAACCACTGTTCTGCATGATATTCATCCTTTTCAAATTTCTCCTTTAATGCAGATGGTGTATGGTATCCAAATAATTCACGGTCAGTATTAGTGCTATTCCTTACATCTAAAAAGAAGATCTGTTCACTATTTGAAGCATATAAAAACGGTACTTTATACCCTTTCCAATTGCCAACTCCTTGATATGCCGATTTTGAATACCGTTTAGTTTGTTGATCCAATACATTTCTAGGATTAACAGAAGGTCTTTTTGCCTCCAATAATCCTAACAATTTACCTTCAACAAAAAAGGCATAATCAACAGGACCAGTTTCGGTAGGCAATTCTTCTACAGCATGATTAGATAAGGTAGTAAAATCTAATTCTTTCGAGTATCTAATGATCTCCCATCCCTGTTGCCTCAATGCTTCATCAACAATAAGTCTTGCTTCCTCTTCAGAGATGTCCAGTCGTTCTGAGGATGACTTGGAACGTTTCCTACGTTGAGCTTTATCAGCTGATGATTCCTTTAAAATACTTTGTTGTTGTTCTTGTACTAATTTTTTATTCTCTTCTCTTAGCTTTTCAACTTCCTGTTCTAAAGCCCTTGTTGTTTCTTCAATGGAAACTTGTGGTATTGGCTTTACAAACTCATCAATTAGATCATCCTCATTAACGTATGTTTGATAAAACCATATACAAATATTTCTGGCCTGTTTTAATCTAAGTAAGGCTTCTACTTCATTGCCAATATTAGAGTGTATCGCTTGATTACCTGACTTTCTTATATTATGAAAGTGATCCAATACTCTTTTAGGAATAACACCTTCATTACTCAGATTATTTAATCGATCAATCTGTTTGTCAGAATACACGCTGATTGACTCCATATCACATAAGTTAACTGCTATAAATTCACATAGAAGTCTTAATTTACTAATTGCAGTTGGAGGATCATCATATAAGTTCCTTTCAGCTAACTGACCTAGTTTAGATAAATCAGGGTAAAAATTATGTAAGAAATCAAAATTACTTTTCATGATTAAGCAATATCACTTTAATAAATACATTTACAACAACCTATATTTTATCAAGCGAATCTAGAGTTTTAGTTCATATATCCTGTATAAATTAAGGCTCCAAATAATACTGCAACAAACATACATACACCTTTTAACAACATAGAGTATCTTTCTATGATATTTTTCGTGCTATTATGTCCTGATCTTTCTCTACCTTTTTCATCCCAATAAAGAGAAGAACAAGCATCTGTCGAATATTCTTTTAGATCTTCCTTTATTCCTAATACTTCTCTTTCTCGATTTGCTTCATCTCTAAATTGCTCATATCGATAGTGATCCGAATCTACTTTCTGTTTATAAGTTTCGATTACTGCATCTATAGACATAAAATAAGCTACAATAGAAAGAATTCCCATAACAATTGAAATCCAATTAATAGAATTGTCTTTCAAAATGTAAAAAAAGACACCACCAAAAACAGGAACCATAGAAGCCAAAAAGGCATTTAAAACGCTAATTGCATCTTTCTTGTGCTCTATTTCAGAAGTGTGGTAGGCACGCATAGCATCAAAAGCCATTCTGTAATTCTGAAGATGAATATTTCTTTCAATTTCAAGTTTTTTTACTTGATCTTTATTTTTGTTCTTCCCCATTTTAAAGTTTTAATTTTCAAAATAATCTGAATCAATCTCCTTATACACAAAAGTCTCTTTGGGTGAGATACCTATATTGTACTCAATCATTAGTTCCGCCAAACGTTTCCCATCCATTAAAATCAACGTGCGATCAATCTTTTCTGCAAATTCCTTTGCTGAAGAAGGGAAATCAGAGGTTGTTATAAAAACACCTTTTCGAGCATTATGAGCCAACATAGCCCCGGCAAAATCACGTACCTCTTTTACAGGCACCGTATTGTTGTAACGTTTAGCCTGGATATAGATTTTATCAAGCCCCAAGCGGTCTTCATTGATAATTCCATCAATGCCTCCGTCAGCTGATTTCTTTGTTACCTGCGCAGCTTCTGAGCGATTTCCTCCATAACCAATTGCTTGTAACAGATCAAGAACTAGTTCTTCAAATTTATACGGGTCTATTTTTGAAAGTAAATCAGAAAGCTGACCTATCAATAAATCGGGATAGAATAGTGGATTACTCCACCTATCCCCCCGCAGATCCGGACGTACAGAATTCCCGTATCCGGCTCCTCAGTTAATATGTTTAATTATCTGGTGCATGAATTTAAACATTATAATGAATTATTCTAGGTTTCGGGAGCTTAAAATATTTCAATAACTCCCAGTACCCTTTCCACGTGTAGCTTTTGCGTTGACTCCTTCGGTTAAGCCATTTAAACCAAGCATATAGTGTTATTTGATATATTCGGTTTAGACTAACGAAGTTACCTCTGATGCCAAAATATTGATACAATCCCCGAAGTTTAGATTTTAGTATTTTACTCTGATCTTTTAGCTTCTCATGTTTATGTATCCTGCAAGTATCCTTTATGTTTTGAAGGATGGCCTGCATTTTCTTTTGACGTGTTTTTCGCTTCACTACCCAATTGCCTCTTTGGCTTTTGCTCCAATAATGTGTAAATCCTAGAAAATCAAAGGTGGGTGGTTTAGTTTTTCCTTCTGGTGAAAATCTAATGAGCTTACTCTTTTCTGCATGAATGGTTAATCCATATTTATTCATTCGCTTGGGAAGTGTGTTATTTACCCGCTGAGCATCTTCTGCATACTCAAATCCAATGATAAAATCATCGGCATAGCGTATCAAAAATATTTCGCCTTTAAGCAAGGGACGTACTATTTCATGTAACCATTTATCCAATGCATAATGCATATATACATTACAAAGCAATGGTGAAATAATATTTCCTTGCGGCGTGCCACGTTTGCTTATTTGCAAGCTTTTACCATCTACAACACCTGCTTTTAGCCATCTTTCAATCAATTGCAAAATACACTTATCTTTAATCCGTTGACTTATAAGTGATAATAATGTACTATGTTCAAAGTTGTCGAAACAGCCCTGAATATCACAGTCCAGTATCCAATTAATATTGCGCTTCATACATTGATTGCGAAGGTTATTTAGTGCCTGATGGGCACTACGTTTGGCTCGGAATCCATAGGAAAAATCGTAAAAGTCTTGTTCAAATATCAAATTAAGTATATCTGTTACTGCTCTTTGTACAATCTTATCCTCGGTAGTACTTATCCCTAATGGGCGTTGCTTCCCATTGCCCTTGTCTATCCATACTCTGCGGATGTTTGGGGCAAAGTAAGATTTACTCTTTAACCTTGCTTGGAGATTTTCTATACGCAGTTGTAAGTTCAACTCATATTCTTCTGCATTAACTTCATCTATTCCACTCGCTGCTGTTTTCCGCAGTTTACGGAAACTACTTAGCAAATATTCTTCCGTTAGATGATGCGCTAGTGAGGTAAAAACTTCGGTTGGACTTTCCTGCGCCTTGCGTTTTATACAACCAAATTTTGTTTGCCTGTTGGCGATTTCTCCGAGTAAATCCATGCTTTCTGTTTAGTTGAACCATATTAACTGACAATCCCCCTTCCCTCCTTCGGGTCGCTCAGATGGTACTTCCCCGATTTCATTGGTACTATGAGGCTGCTCTGACTTCTGTATGCCTTCTCTTTGACTCCGGTTGTCCCTTGTCGCTGATACCTGGTACACCATGTCATTTTCCTTGACTCTGTTAACATTGACATGGTTACGTTAACAGACTGGTGTTTCTTTTTGATGGTACACCCAAACCCCTTCTTGTCAGGAGCAATACAGATCTCCTAAGTTCCGAAGACTTCCCTTTGTATTCATGCCCTGCGCTTTGACCACGGTAGTTCTACAGCAGTAACCGTAAATATGCCACTGTAATTGCTGCCTTCCGGTAACCGTACACCGTCGGCTTAACTACAAATAAATACACTTTTTCGAGGCTGAATAACACGGCCTAAATACTCGCTTGCCGACTACTCTTCTGCTATCCTCACGGAATCACCCAGTCGGTTCGCTTTCATCCTGCTTACGGGCTTTGGATGAGATGGACTTGCACCATCTGGAAATCATTAGCAAATTTCAGTAAATTGACTACTTCCCAATGCTTTCGGCTTACGAAGAAGTTTCCCTACAAATGGCCTTCTTCTCTTAGCGTACACGGTTTATTTGTAAGTAAGCATTTTCAAACGTCTCTTTTGGTGTTTTATCAGAGACAGAAGATTGTTCTTCGCTTTCTTTTTCCCCTTTAATATTAGTTCCAATAAATTGATTAAAGGAATCATACTGTCTTAAGAAAGCTGCGTCAATTCTTTCTGGATTAGTATTCAAAACATCTAACCCTAACTTAGTTATTTGGACAAAACCTCGTTTTTCGGATTGCAATAATCCGGCTTTCTTCAAATAGGTATTCGCCCATCCAACACGATTATCAAAAAGTGATTGTTTTCCACTTGGTAGCAATTCACGCCTGTCAGATTCTGACAAATTAAACTCCGTAGAAAGCCTATCTATTAATTCTCGAAACTTATGTATTTGTTCATCTGCTACGCACTGTAAAAGTGGCAACATGATGGATTGATAATCGGGTACTGACATGCATATTTGATTTAGGTCGCCTAAAGATAGTAATTATGAATATGTAAAAAGCACTTAAATGCATCAAAAAGAAAAGCCCCATCTTTCAACGTTTTGAAAAATGGGGTGTGATTGATTGATTGCATAAGTTTAAATTAGCATAAACATAGCTAACGTTAATGACAACTTTGTCTTAAAAACTTAAGCAACATGATGTACCATATAGAATTAGTTTTACACCTTTATTTCCTTGAGCACAGGTATTTATTAAAATCTTTATAGTCTGGATAAATCTTAGCTGCCATATTCATTACATTTGTATGCCTTTCCAATACTTCTTTTAATAAAACTTCTCCAGCCAAATCATTATCAACAAACAAAATTATTTGAGAGTAATCTGGAAGTAACTCAAACAACACCTTCTTTTGGCCTATCCCATTTAAAACAATTGTTGTTCCATTTAGCTGGCTAACCCTATAATATGTTAAAGCAGAAAGGTAATCCATAAACCCTTCAAATACATTTAGTAGATTTCTTTCTCCTGATATGGTAGTAATAGTCTTGGGGCTTGTGGATAACTTTGTGAATTTGTTCCTCATTTCGTATCCTCCACTATCGTTTTTAAAACCTATTGCAGAAATTAGTTTACCTGAATTAGCAACAAATTCAACTTCACACAAGGCACTACAGTATTTTACCAGCTGATAGTTAATGCATCGAGTATGTAAATATGAGATCAAATAGATACTTTTGATTTCATCAAACGCTTTCTTTATTTCAAACCTCTTTAGCTTTTTTTGTGGTAAGGATAGTTTAGGTTTAAAAACAACATACTGATTAGTAGCTAAAATTCGTAATGCTTCATGAAAATCAACATTAAACATCTTTCTAACTAGGGATATAATATCACCACCTTCACCAACTCCAAAGTCATACCATAGGTTTTTGTTGATATTTACTGAAAATGATGGCTTTGATTCATCTCTGAACGGAGATTTAAAAGAGTATTGACACCCTTTTATTATTGTTGGCTGTATTCCTTTTTTTGATAAAAAATTAACAATATCTATATTTCTTGCTTCTGTATAATTCATAATTCTTATTTGTATTTTATTTGACATGGTATTTTTTTCAAATCAACCCGGTAAAGTGGTTATTACACTCTAATTCTGAATGATAAACAGGTAATAAAAGTGGTACAGAGTCGATATTAATGTGGTTTAACATACAAGCAAACCGCTTTAAATATCTTCTTAGACCAGCTTAATAACCATTTTTATTAGTTGATAATGATATCATTAACCACTTTGCCAGGTGGAATTAAAAAAAAAGAGGTCTCTATTTTTCTGCGATAAGTCGAAATCCCCTCGGACGTCCATTTAGGTTTTCGAATCGATAGGGAAAAATATCACAGTAGGTCTTCACATAATCCTTGAATTTTCGATCAGAGATAGCCGAACTCTTTTGGTTGGTATCATTCAAAAAACGATCTCGCATTTCAACCGTACCAACACCCATCGGAACTGTCATCAATTCAAGATTATCCTCCATCCATTCTGAAAAAGACTGATTTGTATTCCTGATTAACTGCTTCATTTGTGAATTGGCTTCATTGCATTCAGTCACGCCTTTCTTTAGAAACATTTGAGCACAGGTAAGCATAAAAACATCAAAACGTTGCCACTCCTCTTTGTCCCATCCGCTAAAAAATGGATTCTCGTACTCATCAATGGGTGTATGGTTTTTATGAAAATATTGCGCTACCTCAATTTGATACTGACGCCTGGCAAAAGAACCGCTACCTCCCTTCAAAATATTATTGGTGGTAATGATAATGGTTGGAGAGTCTTCCACCGATAGCTCGATGGCATCCCTATTTTTCCTATTAATATTTCTGAAACCGAGCGTTATGATCGAAAATAACTCCTCAAAATTGAAGCTTCGTTTAACATCATCAAGCGATACCAGCCGGATGCTTTCATTTATACTTTGCCAGGCAAAATTTGCCTTGGGGTCAAAATTCTTTCCATCGTAAAAGATAGTCTTTCGAATTTTTGATATGGCAAGTACAATTAATGATTTTCCACTTCCACCTTCTGGATTCGATGAAACTACTTCATCATTAATAACAACAGCCCTAGAGGATGCAGAAGTTTTATAATCGTACAAACAGAACCCGATAACTGTACAAATGCGCAAAAAACGATCTTTCTCATGATTACTTAACTTATTAATAAAATTCTCGAATACCGGAGGTGTTATTTCTATATCGATTGACTCATTAAACTCCCTGTCAATGATGTGATCCTTCCAAATCAAACGCTCGAACTCAGCATACGGCTTAGGTGCTTCTATTCTTTCAGAAGTGACCTTAACAACTCCATTTTTAAAATAGAAGTACGACTCTCCAGGACTATCACGATGCATCTGTAATGCAACGGTTTCAACCGCATCTAAATATTTCATCGAGAACAAAGTCGTCTTATTCAATATATAGTCTGTAACACTATCTCGATTTAGCTTTTTTGCGCATTTCAGAACAATATCTTTTACTTCAGAAGTAGTTATTTTACTTACGATATAAGCTTTTACCTGAACGAGTTCGAATTCACTTCCTATTTTAACTTTACGTATACCTTGACCATGAAGAAAACCTATAAACTTGGTTGAAGAAAAAGAAACTTTATTGTTTCCTATTTCTACTATGGCGTTATTTAAAGAGACATGTGCCTCTGTTTTATTTGTCATTAATTCATTTTTTAAATTTTTAGACATAGCAATGGCTATTCGAACTAAGTCGACTAAAAAATAGCATTGCAAAAAATTAAATGATTATGACACTCGATGAATATATGAGTGTCGAATGGAGGTTTAGTTTTTAAGATGAATGGCTTTCCAAAAACGCTTCTACATCAGATGCTTTATAATAAATCTTTTTACCAGTTTTTGTAAAAATAATTGATCCATTATCTCGCATTTTCTGTAACGTTCGCCTGCTAATATTAAGAATCTTACAGACTTCATCGGTAACATACCATTTGTCCTTAAGTCCTGCATTGGCATTTAAGCCAATGCTATCAACCTTATCGGTAAGCTTATCTATCTTACCCATTAATTTGTCGAAGAGATGCTCATCGACTATTATGACATTCTTTTTCATAATTGTGCATTTAAGTTATTAATTCAAATAAATGCATCCCGGCGCCGTTGGATGATTACGAATACAAATATTAAACACTTAAATTTGGTACTTTCAGTTATGTGCAGTTATGCGCACTATTTTGCACTATTTTACAGTTATGCGCAGTTATTTGTAGTTATTGATCTCGCCAGAACGCCAAAAGCATGACATTCATCATGCTTTTAGCACAAGAAGACGCATCTAGTTATTAACTTCTGGATGAAAAATAGTGCCCAAACGTCATTTTTCTGAAGACTAAGCAAGAAAATAGATTTTTTTAGTTCTAGATAACACAAGCAAGAGTTTCAACTTACTCAACTAGCTATTAAAATATTTTGGATGTATAATCACTGTATAAATTGAAACTATTGCTGAATAATTAGAATCACACAGCAATAGTTATATATTTGTTTTTTAGTTTCATTATGCTGGAAATAATCTTCTCGCTCTATTCTGGATTAGATCTTTATATTCCTCCTTCTTATCATTCTGCAAAAAAGACCCCTCAAAAAATTCAAAAACTTTAGGCATTTCCCTCTGAAAGCGCTTAAAGATATTTTCAACTTGCTTCTCTTTTAAACTAAGTTTTTGCGCAAATTGCATAAAATCGTTTCGATTGAATTTGCGCTTTCTGCCATTCATGGTTAGGGCTAATTCTTCAGGATCATCTTTTTCTGGTATTACTAATCTGGTAGATAATAGATCATAAGCCGGAGCCAATTGTGTTATTCCATTTTCGTAATCTATCAAAGAGAAGTTTTTCAAGTGCATATCTGCATTACCCGTTAAAAAGGAAAATAAGGTCAACTCAAAAAGTACTTGTGCATCAAACAATGGGTTTGATGAGTATTGCATGATCACTTTCCCAATTTGTTCCATGGAACCCTTATACTTATCCTCAGTCAAACGCTCACTTAACTGGCATAAATCTTCCATGGGTAACTTTGCACCTTTTACTCTATCTATCCTTTTTGTGATATAGGCAAGTTCACCTGATTTTAAGCGTATTAATGAATGAGGTACAGTTTCAATTTTAAAAAGGCTTGCCAAGTGCATGGTTAGATCTTCATTCTCCGGTAAGTTGGCAAATTGATTTGTAGGAGGTTTTAAAATAAAGTTCCCCAACACCCCAACCAATGTCAACCTATTGGCTTCTCCTCTCTTGGGCTCAAAATGAAAGGATAGTTTTGCCTGAACACCTGGAACAGTCACATGACTTTGCACCACCTTATGTGCTAATTCTTGCATTTGATCCAAAGAATAGTCTAATACCGGAGCTTGAGTAGTGCCAAACATTTTTTTTGAGCATTTTGCATGAAAGTCAACCTCACCGTCAGCTAATACCTGATAACAAAACAAACACTTATTACTCATTATCTTCTTCATTATAGGGTACAACAGAAACTGCTCCAATACAATCTTTACAACAAGCCAATAACAACCCCATTCTGTCACTAGGTTTTAATTTCCAATTATCAACTGCAACATCCAACAACCAACCTTCGGGTATTAAACCATCAAAAAATGGAAACATTGTATTTGAGGAATAAACCTCATTGTTAACAGGCAATGTTTTACTGATGGGTTGGCAATTTTCCATTGCCAGATAATTGCTGGCATACGAAAAACGATAACCAGTTTCAGTTTCTTCTATTACACCAGCTATGTGCTCCCTAAAATAGACTTTACCTCTCCTATTCATCATCTATGTCAATTAATTTAGATTCAACTGGAGCCAATTTATGTCCGAACAATGCTAATACTTCATTAACTTTGTCCATACGCAAGGTTTCTTTTCCTTGTTCGAGATCTCTGATAAAACGCAAACCCACTCCTGCACGTTCAGCCAAATCTTGCTGAGTTAATCCAAGCTGTTTTCTGCGCTGTTTGACAAATTGTATTAGATTTTTCATTCTTATACCTTTTAGGGTATAAATATAGTTAAATTAATCATTTTATACCCTAAAAGGTATAAAAACAACAAACAAGTCTATATTATACCCGTTAAGGTATATTTAAGTGTGAGTGAGATAAAAATGCACCTATTTTCTTTTTGAAAAATAACGTTACCTTTATACCACAAAAGTTCGTTAAAATCGAGTCAAAAACACCCCTTTAGGAACCGAACCTTGGGTGGACTTGCAGGTGGACTTACAGGGTGGACTATTTAAAGCACTGAGTATAGGAGGATTAGAACTATGGTTCGAATCCCCCCCTCTCCGCATATGCCCACCAAAGCAAGTCAATGTTATGGTGGGCTTTTTTGTTTATAGAAATATATTACTTACTGCTGGAAATTTTAAACGACCTTGATTACTCCTAAAAATTCAAATTATTGAACAACATTAACTAGATGTTCAGGATTGTATTATGTATTATGTATTAATCAATTATTAATTTTCTTAATTAAATCATTTTGGAATAAGGGGTATATTTGAGGTATAAACAATAATGTTCTTCTCGAAAATCACTTAAAATAGCACGATCCCTTCATTGTTTCTCATTCTATCCTCTATTTACCTCTAATAAAGTTAATTAGACTATTCATTTATATACTTCGGCATTCCATTTTTAAAAACATATACAGAAATGGCTATCCATAACACAACAACAGAAATAAATATTAATATCAAACTTCCTGGTAAATGAAATAACTTAAACACAACACCTACCCAGAAAAACAAATACCACGCAAGCTTCATCCATTCAACAAACAAATGATTTTTCATGGTTTTAAGTTTCAATATCTGATCAAGTAAAACGATGATTAAACCTAATGATATTAATGCAAAACCAGCTATTATTGGAAGATGTAATACCAGAATCGCTACACCTGTTACAATCAATATATCACCTACCCTGGCAAGCTTGCGTTTATGGTTTTCCAATACGTTAGTTGTTAATAGTAAAAATGCAAATCCCAAAAGATTTAGAACTACATAAATTCCATTAAACAGCTTATTAATTATAACAATATCATTTTTCACTAACTTTGTATATATTCCAGTTACAGTGAAAACAACAAGGATTAATATTGATAAATAACCAAGTATCTTATTTGAATTCATTTCTCGTTTCTTTATTATCTGTTTTTATATAAGAGTAATCACAACTGACCTTATTGTCTTTCTAGATAATTTAATACATTTTCTTTATAATTTCTGCCAATAGTAAATTGTCGATCATCTGTTTTAATGTATGAAGATGTGTAGTGATCTATTTGGGCGATATTAATAATAAAAGAACGGTGGATGCGAATAAATATATCTACGGGCAATTCTTTTTCCATACTGGATAATGATTCATAGCAGATGATACTATTCGTTGTTGTTTTAATTTTAATGTAATTATCTAAACTTTCAATATAAAGTATGTTATCGGTGGGAATATTATAGTGCTTTTTATCTGCTTTAATATGAATCATTTCTTTTGACTTAGTACGATTCGATTGTTTCAAAGAAAGGAATTTGTTGATGGCCTTTAAAAATCTTCCGGTTGAAATAGGTTTAACAAGGTAATCAAGCGCATTAAGATCAAAAGCATCAACAGCAAACTCCCTGTAAGCGGTAGTAAAAATAACATAGGGTTGATGGGGTATTGCTTTTAAAAATTCAATGCCCGAAATGGATGGCATATTAATATCTAAAAATAATAGATCAATACCTCCTTTGTTTAAAAGCGACATAGCCTCAATTGGCTTTGTAAACTTTCCTACGCACTCAAACTGATCACTAAAATTATCGAGATGTTCTTGAATAACTTTTATGGCCAAAGGTTCATCATCAATAATCAGACAAGTATGTTTTGCGTTACGGGACATCAGCGTATAATTATTAGGTTAGCATTAAAGATTTTGTTCTCAGTTGATATTTGTAAATCATATCTTTTCTGATACAATAGTTCAAGTCTTTCGCGCACATTTTTAAGTCCTAAACCCTTGCTCTTTTTAGTTTTATACCCTGCAATAGAAGCATCATGTTTGTAATTCTTTACATTGAATTCTATTTTAGGTGAGGTAATGCGAAGTTGCATGGTAATAAAATCGTTTTTGGTTTGTTTTAATCCGTGCTTGAATGCATTTTCAACAAAGGGAAATAAAACTAATGGAGCAATTTCTATCCCGGATACATTTTCATGAAAATAGGTTTTAACATTAAAACTATCATCGTGCCTTATTTTTTCAAGTTCAATATAATTGTTAATGAATTCTATTTCTTTGCTTAATTCCACCTTATCCGTATTGCATTCGTAAAGCATATATTCCAGCAAATCCGATAAACGCACAATAACTTCTCTGGAAAGAGCAACACTTTCATTAACCAGTGCATAAAGGTTATTCATCATGTTAAAGATAAAATGTGGGTGTATTTGCTCCTTTAGCAACTGCAACTGTACTTCTTTGAATTTTAATTCCAGCTGATTCTTTTCCTTCTCAATAATTAATTTTTCTTCTTTCGATTGATAAGACTCTTTTGTAAAATAAAAAACAGAAGACAGTAATGCAATTATGTATGTCCCTGTCAATAGAATGATAACATCTTCTCGTGAAGGTAAAATGGTATTTTCAAAAGCAATATTGCTATAAAAAGTGATTAAAAAGAGTGCAATGCTAATTAGCCATGACGATATAATAATTAAGAAAAAGATAGCATATATAAACAACCCTCTTTTACCTTTATATAAGAATCTTGGAATCAGAATTTTATTGGTTACCCTTGCACTGGCAAAACTAATCAGCAAAAGCAATATGGAAACGTTAGTACGTATTTGAATGTCGTAGTGCCGGTTACTAAACACAAAAAACATAAATAAAGAGGCTATGAACCAATAAATGATTTCCCAATAAGGAAAACTATTTTTACCGGCAGGGCTGTTTACATAAGTCTTGCGGCCGATGAATTTTATGTTATTATTGTTAGCCATAGCTAACAAATATAAAACGAATATAGTTTCAAAGTTTAATAACATCATTTTTTTACGTAAACAGCACAAAACACACCCTGAATGACATAATTGCTATTTATTGTTTTAAATTTGTTGTTAAGCATGTCAATTGTGTTGTTTCCATAATAAATTTTTAAAGGTTATCATGATTATTTACTATTGTTCCATCATTAATTTATTAAACTTAAAATCATGATAATTAGATTGTTTTATGAAGGTGGAACTACTTTTATGTTCCTTGTTTACCTGATGTGGATCATTGTATTTGCGCTTGCAGTGCGCTTTATTATTTTATACCTAGGTGATAAGAGCTCTCTAAAACTTAAACGAACTAACGATGGCATTTTATTCTTCGGTAGTTTGGCATTTTTAATAGGCATAACAGGACAAATGATTGGACTAATTACAGCTTTTGACGCTGTTCAAAGCATTGGGGCTGCTGGCATTAAACCAGACATGCTGGCCGGAGGTCTCAAAGTCACATTTATCGTTCCTATTTTTGGCTTGATGCTTCTTATACTTTCATCCATAATATGGTTCGTATTCAGGAATCTGAAAAAATACCCCAGTCAAAACGGAACTATAATTCAGTAAGCGTCAATTACCGGATATAATAATTCAGTTTACATTTATTCTCCTTAACCGTTATAACGAAGGATAGTCTATATATTTATTCAGATCTGTCCCTAATATTATATATCAACTGGCGTTTCACCCAGACCCGACTTTATTTGTTCATATGGTATTTGATATTTATTGTATTCACGATTTGCAATTCTTGTCCTAATACAAGAAACTAAGCAAAGAAAATCAAGGCTGCACCCACTTCTCTCAAAAAACTACGGCTATTTGACTGAAATCGTTTAAACTCACGGGTTCAAACAAAAACGATTTTTAATCGTCAAACTAACCTTGTTTTTTGGGGTTCATTGGCTGAGGCCAACATAGAGTCTATGCTCGAAAGAATCACTTTCTTTTTAGGACAGATGTGATTTTGTTTATAAAGCCCTTCCTTCGTTATAACGGTACTAAATCTTATTGTCTTCACCCAATATTATGAAACTAGCCATGAGTAGTGTTTCATACACAGGAGCATGATTAACTTTGGCAAGTTCCATATAACAATCAAATCCAAAATATAAACATATGAAACTCAAACTCACCATATTTGTAATTTTATTTTCAATATTCTTATCGTACAACAAAACGTATTCACTAAATACAAATCCCCTAAAAACAGATTTGTCTGCATGGATTGATTCATCCTTAGCAAAAGGTATTGAAAACTACAATATTTCTGGTGCTACCATTATTGTAATGCAAGGCGATTCTGTACTTCATATAAATGGCTATGGCATAGCTAATATTGAATCCAGTACGCCGGTGAATGCCAACACTTCTGTATTTGGACTAGCTTCTATTTCAAAAACGTTTGTTGGTACTGCTATTATGCAATTATACGAAAAGGGTAAAATAGATCTAGATAAAGATATAAATCACTATTTCACAGATTTTCAATTGGAGTATAAATTCAACGATTCCATTACTATTAGAAATCTTTTAACGCATACTGCCGGTTTTGATTATGAATTTATTGGTATGTCCGTACGGAATAAAAGCGAAATCATTTCTCTGGCCCAATACTTAAAAACACAATTGCCACCACAAATAAGACCTTCAAGTAAGGTGATCATGTATTCCAATCAGGGTTATGCTTTACTGGGGCTCATTGTTGAAGAAGTATCCGGCTTACCCTTTGATAAATATGTAAGAAAACATATTTTGAATCCGTTGGAAATGAATTCCAGTGCTTATAAACGAGAAGCAGAGTTCAACTTAAGCTACTCCGTAAGTTATATGCAAAAAGGCGAACAATTTGTCCCGTTCATACCTGATTTCATACTTGGTTACCCGGCAGGTGGTTTAGGTTCAACAGCATCAGACATGGGAAATTATATATCTATGTTTTTAAATAATGGTAGTTTTAAAGGAAGGCAGATTTTAGACTCTTTAACTGTGGCAAAAATGCTTTACACGCCATTTAAACAGTATAAAAAGGCTGAATATGGATGGTTGCTTGGCTTGTACGAATTTAAATCTCACAAAACTAAATATTACGGGCATGATGGCTCCTGGCAAGGGTTTAATAGTAGGTTAGCATTATTTCCCGAAAAAAACATTGGTTTTTTTATTGATATCAATTCTTCGAATGCCAATGGTAATAGCCAGGCGTTTATTAATGAATATACGGATAAACTTGTTGAACGTATGATGCCCCAGAGTATTATTGAAAAACAAAAGGCAGAAGTTACACCTAAGATGGGTTCTGTTGATGAACCGTTAGAGCAATTCGCAGGTAAGTACAGGTTAATCAATTATGCTCATAAAACCATAGGCAAATTGGGTACTTTAATTGGGCTAGCTCCTGAAATAACAATTGTTTCGCAGGATAGCACACTTAAAGTTAACGATTGGAACCTGGAAATGAAGCCTGTATCCGATTTAACCTTCCATACAAAATATGGTCACTTTGCTTTTGACAGAGATACAAAAGGAGATATTTATTATTTTTTTACTCAAATCTATACTTACCACAAGTTAAAATGGTACGAAACTGTTACAATTCAGATGTATTGGATGGGGAGTATTATCCTTATATTATTGATTAATATTATTGCGAGTGCTGTTCATAAACTAGTTGTGCGCAACAAAAAGAGTCATCTTATTAAAAATTGGAACTTCTCCTTAGCCTTATTCATTGCTCTTTTTATGGCACTACTCGCCTATACTTTAACAAAAACTGAGCTTAATGAGTTTTTCTTTGGCATACCCTTACTCCTTAAAATTACCTTAGTAATACCCTTTATCATTATTCCAATGGAGTTTGGTAGCATCTATCTTCTGATAAAAGCCATTCGTTTTAAAGAACTAAAAGCTTTTGATTTAATCTATCAATCACTTTTGAGCATGGCAGTTTTGTTTTTTATTCCCTGGTTAATGTATTACAATTTAATTGGATTTAATTATTAAGATGTAAGCCATGTTTTTTTTTAGTAGGGCAATAGTTATGCATTTCATGCAACAGCGTATTTAAGTACAATAGACAATATCCCACAAGTAATTTATTGTTTTTCTATATCATGCACTATAAACAAAACGCTCAATTAAATTACTCCGTCTAAGAATGTTCTCCACAAAGCATTCCCAAGATTTAATCGAATCTAAATATTTATCAAGTGACTTTCTTGTCTAGTAAACCTTAATTGCATTGTGGCCAAACTATCAAATCGTTTTAAAACTGTCAATACTTTCTGCATTACCAAATAGAATTCAACCATTGTGTACTAATAATTCAAAATCTGCATTAACGATCCATCTTTCATTATAATCCCTGTACCAATCCATTGTTACAGGGCGTTATTTGTCTTCATGGTGTGTAAGGTAATTATTTCACAACTCTTGTATTTCGAATAAAAACTAGAATGTTGTAACTCTTTGCAAGAACACATCGTCTGTAGTTAGTTTTTACATTATAGTCTTTAATAAAGTATGGTCCAGCTCTGCGCGACCAAGATGAATTATTAAATAGCTCTGTTAAATCTTGTGGTAAATCCTTGTTATTAATGTCAATAAAGTAATTAGGGTATGGTGCCTTTGCAAATAAGTTATCTATACAATCTTCTTTTGGCAAACCAAGATTACAAATAGAGTTTTTCTAAATTTCAGGATTGTAGGCCCAATATTCACCTGTGTAAAAATTAAAACCTATCGAGTAATAATTGCTCTCAAAAATTTGCTTTAAATGCGCTCCCATTGGTTTCTTCTTGCTAATATCTGAATGGTTTGCTCTATGTTGATTATGTGCCCATATTATCATTTTCTTTCCTTTCTCAGAGTCAAATTTCTTTGACAATTTTCTGCCTTATATTTGTCCCTTTAAATAGTACTTGACACTATACTTATAGTCCATAGATATTCTAAACTTTGTTCTAAAATTCTAACATTAAACTTAAATTCTTTAGCATTTCTTTCAACCTCAATTTCATTTAGTTTGTCAAGAAATAATTTAACATCAGTCTTCTCTTTTCTAGTCATCTTATTAGAACGACTATGATTAATTATGAATTTAAATGTTTTTAGAATACCATCGTCAATATCCTCGGTATCTTTTAACAATAGTCCGTTAAAGTATAGTGTAAAATACTGAATGTCAGCAAAACAAGTCAATGATTTACTTGTTTAAACCTTTGATAATCAGTATCTTAATGGAGAATTCTGACAACTTCATTAAGGGTGCTATCAAGGGAAATAATATTTATAAAACACACATAGAGAGCGTGTTATCAAAAATGTCAAATATCAATAGTTGGAGAAAAGAGTTTGTAACAGAGACTCTTATCCTATTTTTATGCATAAAAGGTCGTATCAACTTTTTACAGTTGGGTCGCTTTGGTAAGCATATGGAGCAAAGATACCGACAACAATTTGAAAAACCATTTGACTTTCTAACTTTCAACAAAGAATTAACACTTTCTCAGGGAAGCGGCCGGTATGTAATTGCTTTTGATCCTTCCTACGTTAGTAAATCAGGTAAACATACACCTGGTGCCGGCTATTTTTGGTCTGGTTGTGCCAACCGTGCTAAATGGGGGCTTGAAATTGGAGGCTTGGCCGCAATCGATATTGACAACCATACAGCCTTTCATTTAGAGGCGGTCCAGACAATAGCAGGTAAGGATCAGTCGCTTTCGGACTGGTATGCTGATATTATTACTGAGCGCAAAACACAGCTGCTAGAGCTATCTTCATATTTAGTGGCCGATGGATGGTTTGCAAAACGTACGTTTGTTGACCAGGTAATTAATGCCGATATGCACTTAATTAGCAGGCTAAGGGATGATGCCAATTTGAGGTACCTATATCAAGATGAGCCAACAGGCAAGCCTGGAAGACCAAAAAAATATGATGGGAAAGTTGATAACAAAAATATCGACTTGAGACACTTTAAGCTTGTGTCAAAAGGTGATCAGGCTGTAATCCACAGCGCTATTGTCTATTCCATATCCCTGAAGCGAAACATAAAGGTTGTGCATGCTCTTTATTGTAACCGGAAGGGTAAGCAGGTTTACAAACTGTATTTCTCAACAGATATCAACATGGATGCTTCTGATATCCTGCAATTTTATCAAAGCCGTTTCCAAATTGAATTTCTTTACCGTGATGGCAAACAGCATACAGGCCTAAATGATTGTCAGGCCAGAAGCAAAAACAAATTGGATTTTCACTTTAACGCTTCGCTGACATCCATTAATCTCGCCAAGGTTATCCATTGGTTGAGCATACCCAAAGAACAACGAAAATCATTTTCGATGACAGATATCAAAACAATAAATAACAATGCCTTACAGTTGAATTTATTTTTTGACAAGTTCGGTATTAACCCAAACTTGCCTAAAAATAAACACAAGGCAAGGGAACTATTATATTATGGCACCATTGCTGCTTAAAAGTTTAACGAAGTATTGTTTTAATTCAGATAAAATATATTTAGCTGGAGTTGTATACCATTTCATATCACAACCATATATTTTTACTCTTTCAGTTTCATCCTTGCCAGTATTATATGATTTAATCCATCGTAGCATTTCTAATACTTCTTGAGTTCGCTAGGCTCCACACCAATTTCTAGATAATAGCTTTTCTATTTTAGTATTATTTTTACCTGATACAAAATCATCAATATTATGTGTAGATGTATATCCATCTTCGACAACAAAAACCCAAAAATCATGCTTTTCTACCAGGTATTGAATCAAACGATGTTTTGTTGTAAAAAATTCTTTGGTTCCATGAGTATCTTCTACGAGTGCAATGATCTTTTTGTCAACAATTAAATCATCAATTGCTGAAAGATCTGACTAATTATATTTTAAGTGTTGTAACTAGTTTAAAACTAACCAACATTATTATTAGTATCATATTAGTCTTAATATATTTATACGATAATTTCCAATGTAAAAATTCAACTAATTACATATGTCCTCATCATCTTTTGTAATTACCAAACTTATATTATTGATTTCAGTCTTCTTATCGCATATCACTTGAGGAATTCTAGTCAATGGATTATTTTTAATATTTAAAACTAATAAGTTTGGTATTTGTGCGATCTCAACAGGAAGTTCTGTAATGTAGTTATCATGAACATCCAGCCATTGTAATTTAGACATTTGTCCTATTTCAACAGGTAATTCAGACAAATTATTTTCTTGTAAATGTAGCATTCTTACCAATTTTAGTTTTTTTATTTCTGCTGGTATGGATGAAAGATTATTGTCATTTAAAGTCAATGCTTCTAATTTTCCCAAATAACATACCTCAACTGGTAATTCTTCTAAATGAGTTCCAACAATCGTCAAACTCTTTAATTCAGATAATTCTTTTATTCTATTGGGTATTTTATTTATATATATAGTTGAAATTATTAATTCAGTTACTCTACCATCAGAGATTGTTACACCTTGCCAATCATCCATGGTACTGGCACTCAAGTCCCAATCGAGGTAAGTATAACTGTAATTATAATCTTTATTTGCAAGGTATAGTTCTTCCAGAACTGCTCTATCGTTATCTAAAGCAGATAGAACAGTCACATTAACTTTATATTCTTGTTTGCTTCCATCTTCCGCATTTACTTCGTAAATAATTGTGTTAGTAAAATCTTGAGCCTCATTGTTTGTTGGAGTAATGCTTGCTGTCCCGTCAATCTCAATAATTGGAGTTAGACTGCTCAAGTCTGTATTGTAAGGTAAGGCAAGAGATATTTCGTAATTGTTGTAATCAATATCAGCCTCATATAGAATATCATTAATACTGAACTTAAATGACCTGATTTTCTTATCGCTACTTAATCTGTTGATTTGCACTATATACTCTGACTTTGTTGTGGCGTCTTGAGCTGTAACGGTATATTTTACTTCTCCAGTAAAGTCCATAGCTTGATCACTTGCAGGGCTAATTGAGGCACCTTGCGATATTTCAATAGAAGGTATTAATGCAGATAAATCTGTTGTATCTGAGGTTTGAACTTTTATTGTTTTGCCTTGAATGTCAGCCATAATATTTTCTTTTAATTGCGAGTTATTGCTTGCTAAAAAGTTAAAAGAAATAATGTCTGCATTTTCACTTTCTTTTACAGAAGCATACAAGGTATATTCAGTAGTGATATACCCTTCTCCTCTGAGTATATATACGCTTGGTTTGCTAAAATCTTGCTGAACCTTACTGGAGGGGCTAATATTAACTCCTTCCGGAACACTTATTGTTGGTGTCAAGTTTATTAGGGATGTATGAGCTGGGAATATTACATTAATTACCTTACTTTCCATATTTATTGTTCCATATATGTCTTCAGAAAGGTTATCGTTATCAGCAATCTCAAATTTAAACTCTTTAATCAGAGGGGTTAGTTTTTTTAATGACTCTTCTTTTTCACAAGAAAACAAAAGAGTAAATGAAAGAATAATTGTTAGTGTTGTTTTAATTCTCATATTTTGTTTTTTATAAGGTTGAACCTAGCATATGTTAACATTCGCTACAACAACAAATATATGTAAAGTAGGTGATTTCAGGCTCATAAAACCGTCAAAAGATTGATCGGGCTACAACCATTGAATTTACTACTATTACACCTATTTTGTGTATTGTTAGTGGTAGGTTTTAATTCATTTTTATCATTTCAATTTCATTATTTTTAAAGCTGTCTAATTTATAGTCAGCTAATTCATAATTAAATTCTTTATTCCCATTAGTATAAGCGATAACAGTCATGCCTGCATTTTTCGCAGCCAACATACCTGTATAAGAATCTTCGATTGCTATGCAATCTTCTGGTTTGGTCTCTAGCCCTTTTGCAGCGTTATAGTAAATAGTAGGATCAGGCTTTCCTTTTTCTTCAAATTCGGCAGATAATATAGAATCAAATAAATGTGATATGTTTAATTTATTTAAAACTACAGGAATAATCCTATTGGGTGAATTTGTCGCTAATCCAATTTTATAATTATTTGTTTTAAGCTTCTCAATAAATGACTTTACTCCATTTATTTGGCAATTTTCATTTTCAATAAATTCAATAACTCGTGAAATAACCATTTGTTCTACAATATTTAAGTCCTTATTTTTCCAAGGATATTTACGATACCAAAATTTAGTAACTTCAGAAGTTGTCATAGATTTGGTCATTTCTGAATCTTCATTAGTTATCTTTACACCTAAAGAAGTAAATACTTCATATTCTGCTTTTTTCCAATATTTTTCTGAATCAATTATGACACCATCCATATCAAATATAATCGCTTTCTTAGTTGTCATATTTATTAAATTCTTAATCTCAAGTTAAACTTAGTACTATCTCGTTTATTATTTTTATATATTATTGGAAGTAGTTTTTAAAACTTTCCAAGTATCAACTAATACAATTTGTCTTCCTATAATAGTGTCAATATCGTTTTGAACATCTGCTTTTATTTTAAGTTTTTGCAAATTATTTTCTACATAATTATCATGATTTTCAGAAGAGTTCCAAAGCGTTGAAACTAAATATCTTGATGTATTATTGGCGCTATTCGAAAATTTACCTCCTAACATTCCTTTACTGTTTTTCATTCCTTGAAGCCAAATCTCTTTTTGAACCTTTTCAAAATGACTAGCATTTTCTTGTTTAACCATGCAATCAGCTATCCGAAGTAATTTAGCACTTTTCTAAGCATGCAGTAAAGTGTTAGATTCTCCTTCCATAGATAATATTGAATTTAAATACTCGACTTCAATTGAATTATAGTATCCCGATTGGTTGTTTTTGAGAAATATTTCATCGTGAATATCCTGCATAAAATTTTTTAAGAATTTTGCATTTTCCCAAAAAGGGATAACACAAGCAACATTTGCATGTTTTAAATCCCAACTGCCAAGTTGTCCTATTAATCCCTCAGTGTATTGAATTCCAATCCATTTTTCCTGAGCAAGAGAAAAGTCCTTTTCAAAACCTTTCTTTACATTACATACAATCCATTTAATATACATATTGGTTATTTCTTTTCTATAACTAATTCAATTAAATCATGTTGTTCAATCGGGCTATTACCATGGCGATGTTCAGGACCTAAACCTTCCCAATAATAAATTAAACTATAATCTTTAAACAATTCAATAATCTCGTATGGCTCAAGGAAAGTTCTGTAATTGCCATTGCCGTCTCCAAAAGAATTTTTCCCAATCTCCTTCCAATCTTTACTATACTTTTTATACTTTGAGTCATTTGTTGAAAAGGCGGTTATAAATATCAAGCTCCCTTTTTGAGTCCATTGATTAATTCTATCCATTAAAGTATGAATAGAATCCCAATCTAACATATGAATTAATCCAAATAGGAATATTGCAGAATAGGCGGTGTTCTTCGGAACAAAATCACGAAATTCTGTTTGGTAAGCATTTATTTTAAGATTTTCTTTTGGGGCAATATTCAATACGCTTTCTATTGCCACGCTCGAAGGATCTATCCCATCAACCTTAAATCCCTCTTTTGCCAAATAAAATGAATTTCTTCCTTGTCCTATTCCAATATCCAAAGCGGGCCTTGCTTTTTCTAACTTATTGGCATATTTTTTTAGAATAATTTCTGGATTGATACCAAAAACATTTTCTGTGTTTTTATATGTTCTATCGTATGTCATTTTTTAAATTACTGTCAACGTTGGCTATACCGCACGTTGGGTGCAGGGCATTTATATGTCTAATAATCGCTTAATATTATTCGCTAAAATTAATTCCTTTACAGCAGAATCTTTTATACTATCATCTACAATCCTTTTCATTACTGCTGGACTACTATAAGGCATATCAACACTAAATAATACACGTTCAGGGATCAACTCAGAGGATATTTTCACAGAATGCGTAGTAAACGATGCAGAAATATCAAAATAAACATTTTTCAGATTTACTATTTCCTCTATAATCTCAAGCCAATAGCTACCTGCGCCGTGTCCTAATATAACAGTTACATTGGGATATTTTTTTGCCAAAACCAAGAGCTCTCTTATGTCTTTTAATGTCATTGGATTAAATGTATGAAACCATAATGGATATTTGTCATTACCCGATATTGACTTAAAAACATTCTCTGCTTTACTTACCTGACCTTCGCCAAACGTAAACTCGCCTATTCCTTTAAAAGAATTTCCTATTACGTGCTCGTTTATCCATTTATCTGTTTGCCCTAAATCAAGACCTATCGGGCAGTAACCAAAGCCCACAAACTTATCAGGATGGTCATTGGTAATTTGTTTTAATTCGTTAATAGCTTTTATCCTTAAATCAGTCGGATTTATTTTCCCTCTAAGTATTTTGTACAATAGTGTCAATTCATCCTTATGTTCAGAATAGTTTGATGCTTTTTCTGGATGAACTAGAGTTGAAAATAGAACAGTCTTATCTATGCCCTCTTTTATCATTATATCAAGATGATTTTCGACTGGCAGAACTACATGTGAATGTGAATCAATTATCATAATGTGTCTTTTTAGTTTTGTTTTTTTATTCAATATTTCCTGTTTTAGTTCTATTTTCTGCCAATTTTCGTATGTCAAAAAATCCTTTACATATTGGTTATTTCCGTCAATAAGAGCTTAAAATCTGAATGTCCAAAATTAATACTTTAGGAAAGTAGGGATAGGAGAGAATTAGGTGTATGTCCCGACCATCTTTTCACTTCTTTGATAAAGTGGTTTTGGTCGTAAAAACCATAATTGAAAAAATCGGGAGTACATCCTGTTGTATGAATGTGTTTAATTGCCAACCTACAACGAATCATTGATTGTACCTGTTTGGGAGATAATCCAGCATATTGCATCGTTATTCTTTGAAGGTGCCTTTGACTTATTTGAAGCATTCTTGACATTCGACTTGCAGAGGATGTATAATTTTTTCCACTTATTATGAGTTCTAAAAACTGGTTCCATAAAACTTGTCCTTTTCTATCCTTTACATCAGAAAACTTTTTAATTTGATTATTAAAAGTATTCATAAAAACATCTAGTTGGACTTCTTCAAAAAAAGGTGTTAACCAATTGAAAGCAGGCAGTATCTCATCCTGTAAAATAATTTTATTGGTTAGCAGACAGGTTTCTTCCTTAAAAACAGGCAGCGTACTTCCAAATTGAAAGGTCACTCCAAAAGCACGATTTCCTACAGGATGTACATATTCTGCAAAATTAGTTCTTGGCCCTAGAATGCGCGTATCGTTTATAACTAGGGGAGCAAACTGATAATCTTTAACCGTGTAAGGAGACCCAAGCGTAAATACCCAATTCACATAAGGATAAGCAAATATATATTCAGTCACTCCACGCTCTTTCAGGCTTAAATCAAGCAGCCAATAATAGCGTATTATATGACGTAAATGCTCTGGTGGAGAAAATATTTGATACATCTATCTGTTTAATTCTGATTTTATTTTTTCTAATTCTTCAAGTGACTTTATCTCCTGAACTTGTGCTTCAAGGTTCATTTGTTTCGCTATCCTGAAAACTTTAAAAGTTAGAGTATCTAATTCAGTTTCCCTTTTATTTCGAATATCCTGTAATGTGGAAATAAATTGACCATCGGACATTTTACTGATTGAAATCATATGATCATTGACTTCTTTAGCTTCAAAGCAATCCCATTTTGCAAGATAACAATCGGAGCATTGATGACTTTACTCTTAAGTTTTTCAGCAAGCTCCTTAATCCCAAAGAATTTATTGGTAAGCTCCACCAGATCACCAACTTCACTAAAGTTACTTGAAAAATTGAGCTTTACATCTGCAGTTAACTCTTGACCTGATTTAAGTTTCAAGCTTAACATGTCACTATACGAACTAGTATCATCAACACATCCTAGAATAAGCTGAATATCTTTTCTATGTTGTGTTAAGCAAACTGCCAAAGCCTTACCAATGGCCCCTGCACCAATTATATATATTGTCATTTATTCTTTTTTTCTGAACAACAAATTACGGTAAAACATATTAATTTAAATAGTATAAGTTGGACATTTTAGCCTGATGTCTAACTTGTACTATCCTGTTCATAGCTATTTAATGATTTTTTTTCAAAAACCAAATGGATTAAAAAGATACGGTTTCAGCCGATTGCCTTATACTAAAATATGGCTACAGGTTAATATTGAATTTAAGCTATATTTTTTAAAAGACCATATTGGGTGTTTTGTACCCTAAAGACATATGTAATCTTTTATTATTGTAAACACCTAGAGATCTGTAGATAAACATTTATCAAATCTTTCTGATTAATTTTATCAGCTTCAACCATACGATACATTAAGTTATTAAAGATGTTATCTTTTATTTGCGATCGGTTAATCTTGTAGCAAAATTCATTAAAATATTGTAACAACTCAAGTTGTCAATTACCAAGAAGGTAGTGTGGTTTTATTTAAGCGAATAAAAATGTCTCTTATGCGCAGCTAATCCAATAGAAAACCTAAGCATTTCGAAGATATCAGCAGATCATTTAATCCATGTATCTATACCAGATCTGATAATTGCAAAGATATTGGCACCTCTGTTGGATCAGAAGCCACCAGAGACCTTTTGTTTGACTTTAATACTGCTAATAGCACGTTCAGAGCCATTATTATCAAATGGTACATCTGGGTAATATAAGAAGGTAAAAATGGCATCTCTATATTTTATTAATCGTTTTTAAAATGCTGGTAATTTTGGTACATTATCTTGCAATGGACATTTTAAAAGTTCATCAAGAACCTTTTCAATGCTGCAGCGTTCTTCTAGCGATTGTTTATACCGATCAGGAGTTAAAGTCTTTTTAGTTCGATTGCTTTTTCAAATAATGTTTTTAATCATTGTGCCCATTGATTTTGTGAAGTCTCTATAAAAGCATTGAGCTCTCACATCAAGTGGCCCAAACACAGCTGATGCAGAAGTGCTGGAGTTTTGAGCTGTGTACTTAAAGTATCGCTCACAAGTACAGCTCTGGGGAATCCGTTAGGAAATTCATTTTCGATGGTGACATAACCGCGGCTTGGCGTAATGGAGATATATGTTTCGATAGCCGATTGCAAAGTCAAAGTCCAATAGTTATCACAGTTGACCTTTACACCAGATTCATCGCTACCGATTACTGTTGCCTTGCCACATCTTGTTTGATTCCTTCATAAATAGGTAGCAAGTTGTCTGCAACACGTTTAAGCATGTTATAAGTTCGATTAAAATTAAAGAGCTCAGATTTTATTAAAATGCTGATATACAAAGCAAATTCTTTTTGCATAGCGAGCTATGGTAGAAGAATTTAACGAAGTAGATTAGTATTTTAATAGAAAGCCACATATAAACAACGATTTTCTGCTTCATATTTGTTTGACATAGCCCGCTATGACTTCACAAATATTCATTGAAACTCATTATTTATTAGCGGTCTGAACCAATAATTTTATATCGAACTCGGGTTAATACCTTCGCTGAGTGATACATTGCAAATGCATTTTAGCAGTTCAGGCAAACGGCCAAAAGGAATGTATTGACGTGTACTAAGGTAACTAACAAAAGAAGTCAGTCGACTCCCATACTGAACAGGACCTGTAAAACCTGCAGGAAATTCACCAGTTGAAAGGCATCCACAATTGCACTGTGCTTGATAAACCTGATGTTCAGTAACCGAAGCCTGAATAGGAGGAATATCAATAACCTACCATTTAGATTGTAGCTTAAATGCAGATGTTAAGTGAACCTTGCCACATCCCGAACAGCATGCATCTGGGATGTGTTTAACAACGTGATCTGGATTGTGTCAGTGAAAAAGAGTTGTGCCTTTGTGCCCTCTTTGCCTTCCTGATTTTTATTACTTGCCTTACTTAATAGTTCAAGTATTTCGCGTTTTATCATGCCTGTAAAGATCTGACATTACATTTTTAGAAATGCAGATTTGACCTATAGGTTATGGAAACATTGCCTTGATTTTATTCCCCCCTTTTCGAAAAATAATACGCTTTTGAAAAAAACTATGTAGTGGAACCTGAGATGTTACAAAAGATTACTTATTTTTAAAAGCTCAGTACATATACCAGAATAGCAAAATACATCAAAAACTACTCCCAATATTGCGAAACAGTCATTGATGTATTTCCTTAAAAAACGATAACTCTTACTATTTATTTCTATTGCCCAGATGCTTTAATATTTCAATATCACCTGCCATATGCCAATCTTTAAATTCCTTTGTGTAATATAGGTAAGCACAACTGGCTGGAGATGAATATACACCTGGCACTTCTGCTTTCAGATCCAAATTAATTGTTTTATGTGCATTAGGAGCCAACTCTGTAAAGTAGAAAACCACATAATTTCGGTGTATCTCGTAGTAATCAAACTCATGTTCTTCCTGCATTTTTTTCAGTTGCCATGGTTGCGCTGATAATCCTGACGGTATTCCTACCATAGCCACAGTCATTGACAGGCCATTATAGGTTTTATTTACCAAACGAGTTGACATGCGAACCAAATCATTTACTTCGCATGTATTTTGCATGAGTTGCGTTTGAATGCGCACCTTACAATCGTCATTTGAAGCTGGAACCAGCTGTCGCCAATTGGCATTTGCTGAAAAAGATACCGGATTCTTTAACCCTTCAAACCTAACTGATATAGTTTGTACTCCAACACTTAAATATTGCTCAAGACTATCCAGTTTCACAGATCTTTCATTACTTGATATTTTACGGGTCATTACTTCCTTGTTATTTATATAAAGATGAACCGTTCCATCTTCTGGTAATCGGTTAATGATAGAAGCATATTGGGTAATGGCTTTTAATGACAACACAGTTGCCTGTGTTGAACCAAAACCTCCATAACTACGTGCCCCCAATATATAATCCATTAGTGTAAGCAGTTCTTTAAAATGATCCTCACCATTTTTCATCAGTGCCATGGCCGATAATGCTGCAACTTCTACATTTAACGATTTACCCCATGAACGAACAATAGAATGACTGGCCTTTAATTTTTCAACACCACCTTTATCAATTCGCTCAACCAGGTAATCTATAATAGGCTGCGCTTTTTCCTTATCGTTTCTATTTAAGCATGCATTGGCCATTAATGCCATTCGATAAGCATCTTTACTTTTTAGTGCTTCACTACATGCCTTTTCATATTCTTGCTGATAATCATTAGAACTTACTCCAGATTCTGAAAAAGCATAAACCAGATAAGCAAATGTAACCTCATCTGAAGCACTTGAAAAACCATACTTACCTTTATTGGTTTTAAAACCACCTTTACCATCTTTGCGACTCAACAACCATTCTTTGGTTCTTTTCAGTAATTCTTCACTTACTTCAGGATAAACCTCTTTCATTTCAGTAAATTCCATTAAACCAAAGGCTGTTAATCCCTCATGTGGAGGCGTGTGTCCAAACCACTCAAAGCCATGCTGCTTGGTTTCGTAACCCGACAGCTTTTTATAACCTGCCTCGATATACTTGAGTGCTTTTTCTTTAAAATCATTGCTTACATCTTCATTCTCCTGCAGATATTTTAAAATGAGAATATTGGGATAGGTTGAAGCACTTGCTTGTTCGAAACATCCATGAGGTTGACGAATGACAGACTCTATTCCATCCATCATCTCAGCCAAAATATTATTGTAGATGGAAATACTCATTTGAGAGCTTTGCTTGACTGCTTTTGACATATCAAAACTAAAGGTAGATTCAAGCGCTCTGGCAGCGTAGGATATCTCGGCAGGAAAACCTTTACTCACCACTTCTGTTTCACATTCTTGTTTTGCCACATCCTGCCCATTGCTAAAGTTTATTCCCAACGTCTTTTCACCCACATTTGCACCCACTTTTAGGGGCAGCATAATTTCTTTATAACCATTGGCTGGAATTTCTATTTGAACTTCAGGAGTTGTAATAAACTGCCAAGATTGGGGTAAATCAACATGAAAGAATCCGTTAACAACCTGCGCTCTATTATTGGTAATTAACACTGATATATCAATAACATCTTCAAAAACTACATATGGAGGAATTTTAGCTTCAACAGTTAATGGTTTTTGCGTATTAAAAAACACTTCTGATCTTCCCAGCAAGCCATTTTCCCCAATCCCCTCAACAATTCCTCTGAATGTGGTAACCCCATCCGAATTATAAAAGTTCACTGTGGCTTTACCCTTGCTATTGGTTACAATATTAGGATTCCAATAAATAGTTTCACGCATATCCTGTTCTTCATGCAAAAACTCTTTGCGCCCATATTCTGGCACATAAAATTCTTTGACACCATCAAAAACGAATGCATTACTAATGTAGGTTTGAACCATATTGCGGGCATATTTTCTACTTCTGCGATAATTGAAGTAATCACCATCTTTTGTGTCAATCACTACGACCCCACTTACACCTCTTGAACCATATATTGCTGTTGACGCGGCTCCTTTTAGCACACTTATATTTTCAATATCATGAGGATTCAATTGAGCCAAATCAGTAACTGGTACACCGTCCACTACATACAGAGGCACATTATTAGATGAAACTGACGACATTCCTCTAATAGCTATGGATGAGTTTGTTCCAGGAGCTCCACTGCTATTTATAACATGAACGCCGGCCACTCGTCCTTGTAATGCAGTGTTTACATCAGAACTTCTGTTTATTATATTATTGGTAGATACCGTAACAATGGAACCTGTTAAGGAACTTTTCTTTTGAGTACCATATCCTATTGTTACCACTTCATCTAAAGCTACATCATCATCTACCATCATAAACCCATTGGCATCAACCTGATTTGTGCTTTGGGGATAATCAACATCTGCTACCTCTTCCTTTTGCATTGAAATGGAATTATTCACCTTACGGGTTTCGGAAATAAGAGGATGAACACTTACTTTTCCAAAATCACTGTTACTACTATATATATTTTGGGATACGTTAGCTGCGGCCTGACTGATATTGATTCTTATATTTTTGTTTTTACGACTTACCGGACGCGCATATACCCATAAAACTTTGTAGTTATCCAGGTTAGAAATTGAGAAACGCCCCCCCTCTCCTGTCATTAATTTTACTATTTTTTTATTTGCTACATCAACCACAACAACTTTTGCCTTTACCCCTTCTCCATTATAATTGGTTATTTGCCCCAATATTAAATCATATCGTTCCGCCTGATGCAAACTGAATTTTTTCATATGTAATACATCAGACCAGTTAAAACGCCTCCATCCCTGTGTCAATAACAAATAATCAATAGCCTCACTAGCTTTTTCTTCTTTAGGATCAAAGTAAAAAGATGGTTCGTAGATTTCCCCTTTAAGATCTGAGGAAAGCAACAAGTTTGATAGAATATTATCCTGTTTATCATCGGCAAAAGTTATGATCTTATCATCAACCACAGCCAATGAAAAACTTCCTTCAACAGGATTGCCTTCTGGTCCGGTAACACTAAAATCCATCTCTACTTTTTCGCGTGGAGCATAAGTAGTTTTATTGGTTTTTACATCAATACTCAGTTTATTATCCTGAAAAATATAAAACAGACGTTCAGCAATTGGTCTCTCATAATCATCGAAAACAGTAATCTGTGCTATTCCACTACGGTTTTTATCATCTAATAAAACAGGTAAATGATGCGTTCGCGGAGTTAAATCCATCGTTTGGCTGTAAAGAATTTCTCCACGCAATTGAACGACTACATAAATTTTTTCTTTGATGTTAGAATAGATTTCAAACTCATACGTTTTGTCTTTTTGTCCTATTAAATGGAGTGCGCAACCCTGGGCTTTTATCACTGGTAATTGATAAACCCTACTAATACCCGATGGCTTCAGTATCTTAGCTTTATAAACCTGGTTTGAATCCGGCACAAAACTAAAAGCACCCATCCCCTGATGAAAGCTTTTAAATGTGGTAACCAACGTTCCTTTGCTATCATATATTTCACCTTCCACATCGGCTGGTTTACCAAACTCATTTAATGCTTTAAAAGCCATTTTGCAAGGCAACATTTCAATAGCATCTCCTCCTTCGGGCATAAACTGCAAGTCGATTTTATTTAAAACGATAGGAATAGCTCCCGAGATGGATTCATTACGCCCCATGTGCGATAAAATCACATTCAGTACACCATCGGCAGAACTCAATTTATCAGGCAATATAAAGTGAATTTCAGCCTCACCCTGATCATTAGTAATGGTTTTACCTCTTTGGTATACATTTCCTTTCAACCTCACAGTAAAATTTATTTCATGATTCGATATGGGAGTATTTCCCAAATCACGAATATTTAAGCGGGCCGAAACCGTATCAGATGCCCCATAAGCTTCCTTTGCAAAGTCAAGTACAGAGAGAATTTGTGGCTTGACGATTTTCTGTACCTGGAGTTTTTTCTCAAATAGCATTTTATCACCAAAATTCGACATCCACATAGTATAAGCCTTAAGCTTGTAAAGGCCTCCTGAAGCTTCAGCAGGCAACGCAAAGTGAGCTTTACACTTGCCCCTTTTTACCTTAAACATTTGCTTTTTAAATACCGAACCTTTTGGATCAATCAGTTCTATATATAAAACACTACTGATTTCGGAGGGCTGATGTGTGATTCCATCAGTTAAATAACCTGCAATCCATATATCATCACCTGGTTTATAAAAAGTTTTATCGGTATGTAAATAAACTTTTTCTGCAGGATAAAGCAGATTGTATTCGCTTAGTTTTTTGTTCAGGTACCTTATAAATAGATCCCCTGGTTCTGAAAAACCTGTGGTAATAAGCACAAGGGAACAAAAAATAAATACAGTATAATATATCTTAGATTTCATAATTTTCTATGTTAGGAATGATTACAAAGTTAGTTTTAATGATACACAATAACGGCGAATCTGGGGACTATTAAAATAATCCAATCCGTAAGTATTGGCATGTCCCCAAAGCGTATTAGAACCCAGATTTCCTTTATAACCTGAGATCGTTACCAGGTTGTTGGCTATCAATGACACGGATAGTTTTTCCAGTCTTAAACGCTTAATCACTCTATCTGAAAAACTGTAACTTACGAACAGCTCCTTTAAAACTAGTCGGGATGCATCTTCAATATAATCCTCCCCTACACCACCGGGGCCATAACGTACCCACCTGTTATCGTATACATTTCCTTGTTTAGGTGCAAAATCAACCAACTGATTATTTATTGAACCATCCTGACGAACCCCTTTAAAAATATAATCATTTGTGCCACGATATTTGGCTGTATATTCTGAAACTCCATAATAATCAAGTGTTGCCTGTGTACCATTCCAAACATCACCACCCAAAACACAATCAATGGTAAATCCCCATTCTACTCCACGGTTATAAAAATTATTGCTTAAACCTATTAACCAATCCGGATTCGGATCTCCTATTATTGATGGCACATTTTCTTTTAACGGAAATCCCTCATCTCCAATAATCATTTGACCACTAACTGTACGTTGATATGTACTTCCGCTTATTACTCCCGGAGCTTTACCTTCTATAAGTGTTGTATGCAAATCGTTAAATCCGGCAAGAGCAAGTGGACCGGTTTCCGTTAGTTTATTTACTTCGGATTTGGTTTGAGCCAGGGATATATCTGTCTTCCATCTGAAATTCCTATTAAAAATATGAACGGATAAAGATACTTCCCAACCGCGAGTTTTTATTTCTCCAACATTTTTAAATAACAATTGCTGATCATCCACTACAGGATAAATACTTCGATCTCTGGTTGAAGTAAAGTATGAAGTTTCTGAGTAGATATTTCCATTCAAAAAAGAAGCTTCAATACCTAGTTCATGCCGTGTAATTATTTCAGGTATGATGTTGTTTGCCACCCCCAAATCCAAATCCTCAAAATAATTATTAAAATTACTTACATCATAAAACAAGGAATTAGAAATACCGGGTTTGGTGTACAAATTGTATTCGCTGGCTTGCTTACTGTAATTATATTTAATTTTAAATGCCTGCATTACATAATTGGTATCCCAATAAAATATATCATCCAGCAAATCAAAAGGTTTTAAGTAAGCGCCTACATTAGGCCATAAATATGTTTTATCACTGGTAGAAGAAGCATACATGTTAGCTCCTGCCTTTATAAAAAAGAAGCTATAATCATCATTATATTGTATATACGGACTTGCTGTAAGTGTACGGCGATCCTGCTTTACTATAGTCCTAGGTAATTCATTAAGGTTTAAAGATCTTTTATAATTATAAAGCTCTGCTCTCAGCGGTAGTTTAAATTGCAATTTATAATCGTATAAACGATTGGAAAGAAGAGCTCCTAAAAAATAATTATTAAACTTATCTTTCCTATTACTACTATGATCAGAATCCATACCTACCAATGCTTCCGGAAAAATCAGACTACGTTTATTTTGCCACAACTCTCCGGATATATTCGCATTAATTGAGCCTGAATTCCAATATGTTGCATATGAAATATCATACATCAGTGTTTCTATATCATTATCATCTCTAGCCTCTTGCGCAATGAAATATGGATTATCTAAATTCCCTGGTGAAGCACTGCGAATGGATTCATCGGGATGGTAAATGCTTTGTGTATGTTTCAAAGCTTTTTTAGTTGACAAACCATTACTATTATCAAAAGTAACAGGGGTTAGATAAATTGCTGCAAGCATACGCGATTGCAATAACCCGTTTTTAAACTTCTCATTTGTATTAACATAGTTGAATTTAACTTTTAAACCGTTATTTAATTTTACATTAAACCGAAACGTATGTTGATTCAATTCTTCCTTGGGCAATATTCCTTTACTTTGCTGATTTTGATATGACACATTGGTTTGTGCGCCAAAAATAGTTTGGTAACTAGTAATTCCGGTTGACCTTAAATAACCTGTTTTAAAAATTTCTTTAGGATGGTATAATTCTGCAACATTTCCATTACCTGTACCTCTTAAAACCAACGAACCATTTTTATCATTAGAAGTATGTAATCCATCATATTCAAGATTTAGCATTGCTGGTCCCCATGAAAATATTTCTCCAGTTTCAGGACCTTGATATGTATTATTTCCTAATAAGGGACGTCCCTGAGCATAGAAGGATTGCAATTTAGGTGTACGACCTGGTGTTAGTATCGAAAAATCACTCTTAACTTCTATTTTCCCCATCACAAAATCCCTATTTCCATTGAAGTCAATATAGCGCCTTATCTTTCGCATATCTTTTGAACTGCTTACATCTGGTGCAACAATGTGTGTTCTTTGGTAATTCTTTAAAATCGCTGAATCCGAAACATATTGGCTGTAGTGCTTCATACGTTTGGCAAAGTTAAGGGAGTCCTGCTTTGATTTTTCTTGCTGTTCGTGCGTAAAACGAGTACGCTCTTCGTTTGTATTGTATGGAATTATCTTTCTTGTTCCTACAGGATTCAATCCCATACGGGTTACAATGGCCCGCTGTGTTTTCATTCCAATAAAACTAAAAACCAGAGTTGAATTCAGCGGTGCTTTAATGGTATAATTACCATCTAAATCAGTAATGGTACCTTTAATTGTGCCTTCAATGGTAACAGCTAGTCCAACAATAGGCCCTCCCTCACTATCTGTCATTGTTCCACTAACTAAAATTTCATTATTTTGAGCCAGCAGAAAACTATTAACAATAAAAATGAGTAGCAGATTTAAAATTGCTCGTTTGTTTAAGATTTTATTCATAGGTAAATTATTTAGCTTTTGCATGTTTTATAGGTAGGATGCAAAAACGGAAAGGATTCCATAAAACTTTTTGAAAAAATTTGAATAAAGTTTTATGGAATACGATTAAAGATTACTTATCAAGGTTTTATAAAGTGAAATACAGACTACTGCAGTAGCAATAGCCTACGATAAAGTTTTCTGCTTAGCAAAATAGTTGATTTAAAACAAAGTACTCGCACACATTCTAATCATAATTAAAATCCAAATAAGTAAGCTACTAATTACCATAAGTCTTTCATGAGCTTTAGAAGCAGTGCCCTTATTCAGAGAATTTGCAATTTCTTCTGCAATATAGTTGGGTAATCCACTTGTATTAATATCATATTTTTGAGATTGTTTTTTACTTGGCAGAATATGATAAGCTAACTTTTTCCACATATTTGATTTACAACTAGTTGTTTCTTGATCCAAAAGTTCAAAATCAATACTTTTTAAATCAGTAAATACTAATTTTCTTAAAGCACTTTCATAACCATTAATATATAGCGAAGCAATGACTTTGTTTTGTAACTGCCAAACAATAAAGACATGTATTAATAGCCAAAATGCTGTAAATACTATCGCAGTACTCATAATGCTAAATAAACTTTTGCCCTCAATCCATTGAGGAGGCCATATGCTCTCCATTATAATCGTTGTAAACAAGGTAAGTTGTACTATAAATCCTGCATTTACCATTATTTCCTTATGATTATGGTAAGTTTGTAAATTCTCAATCTTACAATTCAAAAAATTCGCATGCAAATCTTTATTTTCAATCATTGTTTTTTTAAATATTTAGTTAGATTTCATGAAACATATAATAACAACAATTAGCTTACAACCATAGATCCCAATACTAAAAAACTATTATTTTATTGTATCGCGCAAGGCTTTTGATGATTCATGCAATTCTTCCATATTGAATAAATTTATGGGATCATCCTTATAAGGAACTACAGTCTGTATATCATGAATCTGAAATATTCGCGAATCATAATGCTCCTTATCCTCATACACAGTCAATAAGTCATCATCATTCCAATACCTGATATTCGACAAAATAAATAAACCACTTAGATCTTCTTTTGCGTTTATCTTCTCTATTAACGATTCATTAATTTGCCCATAATAAAAGTAGTCGGTTGTGTCCCGAGGTAATACCTTTTTTATTTCAATATATACCCATTTTTTCGTTGAGCTATGAATATCCAATGTATCGTGAAAAGTATTAGACATTCCCCACGAAACAATAACTATTACAATAATAACAGCAATTAATCTTAGGATTCTTTTTAGTTCCATTTTGTATATAAACATATTTTTAACGATTCTTTAATGCATAAGGCGGAATAAACTTTGATTTGATTGTTATAGAATACTAATGCTAAACAACTTGGTTATATATATAAGCTTATTGAGTATCTATCCTATTAATGATTAATTCTGATGGTTAACAATTTATTATTTGTCTTTATCAAAAAAATAAATGTCAAAGTTAATCTTAGTCATAATATCGGTTAATATATAATCTGTTCAATTATATTACTTTTCTTACAAATTTAATTTTACTCATAACCCAAACAGTAATAAGTGAAAAAAATAAGACAGCACTAAATTTTATCGGAATTCCAATGATTGCGTTATTTAGATAATTAATATTTGAATGCTTAAGTGTTAAATCAATAACATCTAATACTCCAGCGTGTATTAAATAAATGCCTAATGTTAAATGTGATATTTTGGAAAATATATTTCTGTTCAACTCTAGTTGATGAAAAATTTTAAAGAAACTTAAAGATCCAATTATTACAAAAGGAGTTACGTATCCATAAAAATATACACTATCGTATAACTTGATAGTATAATGTGTTAAAAAAGCAATTAACAAACTTGAGAGGATATAAATTAAGGTTAAAGCACCAAAAGAAAATTTTCTATTATCGACTTTAATCAAATACCCAAGAATGAAGAAACCCAAATAATTAACAAACCAAAGCAAAAAAAACACCTTATTGTTTAAGTAATTATTGTAACTGTGATTGAACATTCCAAATACCAATAATAGAATGGCTACTCCCCAAAGTGTTTTTCTTGTAATTTGTGGAATAACAATATTAATGATTGGAGTTATTAGGTAAATACTAACTATCATTAATAAATACCACATATGGTAAAAAGGCCCATTTATAATTATACTACTCACTAATAATTTTAGATCAATCGTGTTTTCTATGAAATACATGATTGCGATTCGATATAGTACATAAATTACTGACCAGAAAACAAGTGGGATTACAATTCTAATTGATCGCTTTTGATATGATTCTTTGAATGTTTCATTTCTACCTAATAAAAACATACCACTAATTAAAACAAAAAGAGGTACACATATTCTGGATAAAGAATCAACTATATTCGCAAACCAAAATGATGAATCTAAGGTAAGGTTATCTTTACTATTAAAAACATAACCTCCTGATATATGCACCAAAATGACTAAAAAGGTTGCTATTGTTCTTAATGTATCTATTGAGTTATTTCTATTCATTGTTAATTGTAATTGCTAAATTGTTTTCATATTGTCTGATTAACTCTTTTTGTAATTTTAACCTTAAACATATAGGCTTAACGTTGCCCGATCAAACCATTACTTAAAAACTATTAGTCTAATACTTCATTTATTCAGGTTTTGAATTATTTAATTTATTTTTGTATAAATAATCTATCATTTGAAATATGCCCAATTGATTTAAATTTTCTTTTAATATAAAGTCATCTGGTGTATTAGATTTTATAAAACTGGTAATATTAATGTTATTAGAATTAAAACGTAGTCCAGCAACATCAACAACCCATGGTAAATACCATGCATTAGGTACATCATCATAATTTGAAATTGAAACTTCTTCTCCTTTTTGATTTGTGAAAACAACTTTAATCCAATTGGTAGTAGTACTCCAGTTTCCAAACCTTGTACCTAATATCTCATTCAAAATTGAAATATTAAACGAATCTATTTGATTTATATTATTCTTATAGAAACTAAAATCAATATTTTTATATGGAAAGCTATACCTTCCTGCACCATGTTCATATTCAAAAGTATTTCCCTTTTCAAAATCCTTCTCTATCTCTTCTATCTTATTAAAATAATCATTTATATCGTATTTATTAATTTTAAGATCTTCAATATCGACCTTATAATATGGATTTAAATCTATTTCTTTAAGTAACGCAATTACTGATTCCAAAGAGAATGATTTTTTAAACTTCTTCTTTTTTTCTTTATAACCTTGCTGTTCTATTGTAGATGCAGAAAACACCGTACCATCATACAACTGATAATTAATTATTTTAGAATTTGAATGAAAACAACCTTGACTACCTATTTCAATGGATACTTCTTTTAACGGATAAGATAAAAAATATGATAATGGTTTTTTTATGATATATTGTTTCATCACTGTAGAATCTTCAGCTATATTATATTCGTAATAGTTTTTATAATAAACATCTGATATTATAGCCTGGTCATCGGTTATAGCCTTAAAACAACCTACATTAAAGGGTAACAAATCAACCCGGTACCAATTTTTACCTAAATCATTCGATTGAAGAATTTCTCTACCGTTAACTCCCCATGTTTTTTTTGTTGCTTTAGCTGTTACATAGGGTTGTTTAATAGGATGTTCCATTGTATACATTGGCGTATAAATAAATTGCTTCTCATTTATTTTCGTTAATTCTGATCCATGCCAAGTATACAATGTTCCATTTAATGTTTTAATAGATATTGGAGTGCTTACAATTTGAGAATCTGAAGTCCAACTTGAAACGAAATTTGAATCCAGCGTGTGAACCTTCAAATCTGTGGATATTGCAAATAACTTTTCAGATTGTTTATCATAACAAAAATCAATCATATCTGATAAACCTTGCCATTGAATAGAGTCAAGTTTTGACCAAAATATACGATTTTGTTGATTGATTATAATATTGTTCCCAAATATTTGTGCTTTATAAATCGTAGGCCGTATGTTTTTGTTAATTCTTATATATTTTTTTTGATCGAGTGGTGAAGATAATTTTTTCCAGGTTTTGCAATTGTTTTCGGTGAGATAAATTCTATTCCAAAAATCGCCAACAACACCTTTATTCTTATCTTCAAAATATATAGTATTTAACCTCATATTACTGGTTGACTCAATTTTATCAAATGAAGTCCAGGTTTTACCAAAATCACTAGAATAATAAATTAATTGCGAACTTCCGCTCATCCATGCATTACCTTCAAAATCAAAATAATTTGCATCAATCCAACTCGATTTCCCAAACTTTACTTCTTGCCAGTTTTGGCCTCCATCATTTGTCCAATAAATAAAATCTTGTTTCCCCTCTTTTTGTATAAATCCGGAAATATACCCTGTATCACGATTGAAAAAACTGGCTCTTTCAAAGGTTTGTCCTATTGCAATATCAAAATCATTAGTTTTAAACGAACCATATTTCCAATCTTTATTGAATCCGTTACTATAATATGTATCACCTGTTTTGGTTGCAATCCAAAATGTAGAATCCTTGGAGATACACAACTCTTCAGCAGCTCCTCTTATTTTTAAAATGGCTTTATAATCCTTTTGAGCAATTAAGTTTGTGGTTATAAATACCATTGTTATTATAAGCTTTATAGGTAATTTCATATTTTATTAGATTTAGGTTTAATTCTTTATTTAAGTACATATCAATTGTAAAGAGAAAATATCATAGCTATAACTTTGCTACCCTTTTTGATTATATAATCTTTCCCACTCTTACATTTATTAGTCTAAGTTAGTTGAGTTGTCTAAAAAATCAGGTATTCCGAAATCTAGAAATTCAATGAAATCTAAGTCATGGATTGAGAAATCATTTATAAATTGAAACTGATCGCTTAAATAAAAATCATCTTGATTGTTTATAAAGATATATTCAAAGAGTTCATCTTCAATAGTCTCGAATTCTTCAGCAAGAAGATATTTAAATTCTAGGTTGGCCAATATTAAATTCAACTTTTTAGGTTCGTATTTCACATAACTGTTAAAATTATCAATTAACTCTCTGAATTGGTTTTTTAATACGCTTTTTAACTCTTTTCCATCCTTAGTATAAATATTTCTAAACAGGTAATAACAATACTTCGTTAAACTTTTAAGCAGCAATGGTGCCATAATATAATAGTTCCCTTGCCTTGTGTTTATTTTTAGGCAAGTTTGGGTTAATACCGAACTTGTCAAAAAATAAATTTAACTGTAAGGCATTGTTATTTATTGTTTTGATATCTGTCATCGAAAATGATTTTCGTTGTTCTTTGGGTATGCTCAACCAATGGATAACCTTGGCGAGATTAATGGATGTCAGCGAAGCGTTAAAGTGAAAATCCAATTTGTTTTTGCTTCTGGCCTGACAATCATTTAGGCCTGTATGCTGTTTGCCATCACGGTAAAGAAATTCAATCTGGAAACGGCTTTGATAAAATTTCAGGATATCAGAAGCATCCATGTTGATATCTGTTGAGAAATACAGTTTGTAAACCTGCTTACCCTTCCGGTTACAATAAAGAGCATGCACAACCTTTATGTTTCGCTTCAGGGATATGGAATAGACAATAGCGCTGTGGATTACAGCCTGATCACCTTTTGACACAAGCTTAAAGTGTCTCAAGTCGATATTTTTGTTATCAACTTTCCCATCATATTTTTTTGGTCTTCCAGGCTTGCCTGTTGGCTCATCTTGATATAGGTACCTCAAATTGGCATCATCCCTTAGCCTGCTAATTAAGTGCATATCGGCATTAATTACCTGGTCAACAAACGTACGTTTTGCAAACCATCCATCGGCCACTAAATATGAAGATAGCTCTAGCAGCTGTGTTTTGCGCTCAGTAATAATATCAGCATACCAGTCCGAAAGCGACTGATCCTTACCTGCTATTGTCTGGACCGCCTCTAAATGAAAGGCTGTATGGTTGTCAATATCGATTGCGGCCAAGCCTCCAATTTCAAGCCCCCATTTAGCACGGTTGGCACAACCAGACCAAAAATAGCCGGCACCAGGTGTATGTTTACCTGATTTACTAATGTAGGAAGGATCAAAAGCAATTACATACCGGCCGCTTCCCTGAGAAAGTGTTAATTCTTTGTTGAAAGTTAGAAAGTCAAATGGTTTTTCAAATTGTTGTCGGTATCTTTGCTCCATATGCTTACCAAAGCGACCCAACTGTAAAAAGTTGATACGACCTTTTATGCATAAAAATAGGATAAGAGTCTCTGTTACAAACTCTTTTCTCCAACTATTGATATTTGACATTTTTGATAACACGCTCTCTATGTGTGTTTTATAAATATTATTTCCCTTGATAGTCACCCTTAATGAAGTTGTCAGAATTCTCCATTAAGATACTGATTATCAAGGGTTTAAACAAGTAAATCATTGACTTATTTTGCTGACATTCAGTATTTTACACTATACTTTAACGGACTATTGAATAAGGAAATCTGTTTTTAAAAAGCTTTCTCTTATTTAATGTGTCATGAATGTAATTAATTGTAAAACGTTTACTTTTAAAGTCTAATGCCTTATAAATTGATACCGTTAGATCTTGAGGAGTTAAAATATCAATATCTATATAGTCACTACTAGTATAAAAATTTTGAATAACGCCAACGATAAATTTTTGGTATTCATTTAACGATATGTTAGGTTGTTTATTTAGTATAAGTTTATGAATGACTTTATCATCTATATTTTGAGAAGAAACTACAATCACTTTCAATAGTATTAATTCCTTTATAGCACAAACAATCAATTCATGATGTGACGTTCCATAAGGTTTAAGAAAATACTTTGTTTCGGTTAATGTAAGTTCATTTATTTTCATAATAGAGGATAACAAAACGATAAACACATTGTATATATAGCTATTATATGGTGCTGGTATATTTGTTATTTAGAATATTCGAACGAATATACACAATATTATGTAGATTAGGTAAAATTTAATAAGGCAAAGGTTAATGATCTATATACTCCTGAAGTATAGTATGTAGATTGGTAATGGTTATTGTTAGTATAATATTTCAAACATTTTTAAGGGTCGTATTATTGTCTCAAACTTTATTCCTTCAGGAGAGTATTTCTGTGCACACCAATTTGTTTTGTCATACTTTGTTATAAACATCATTAAAGTGCCATCTTCTCTGAAAATTTTATAACTCAAAATAGGAATACCCAAACTATATATAATACTTTTCTTGAGATGGCCTGATTTGTAATAATATTTCCATTCTCCGTCTTTTTTATCATCCTTGTAATATCCTCTCCCTTCAATAAAGTAAAAATCTTTAGGGACCCTATTCATAATTTTATTATACGTACCGCCATAATACAAAACACCATCAATGGTATCAACACTTAATTCTGTTTCGATTAAAATACCATCATATTCATTTCCTTTAAGTGCTCTAAATTTGTTATATATTGTTGAATAACTATGAAACCCATCCCCAGAAGCGCATATTTCATCAATATTCCGGTTTACTTTAAATAAGTCAATATCATACTCAATCCACTCACCATATTTTTCACCTTTAGTATTACTCTTATTGATCTCTTTATTATTTAATAACAAATGATTAGCTTCTAGATACAGCGTATCATTTTGTGCATAAGTTAAACATGCAAAATGAATTATAATGAATAACAATAAATATTTCATGATTATTTTGTGATGCATGTTAATACCTGCAACTAAGATAAATATTTGACTTGTGTAATGAACCAGATCAGGTATTCGCCACTAATAACATGTCTCGACTCTTCTTCCTTGTTCTCTGATTATACAGAGACTAAAAATACTAACAATAAGTGACTATACAAGCATGGAATTAACACACTAAAATATAGCCAATAATTCTTTCTTTTTAATAGTTTAAACCAGCCATAATGACGGACTCTTTAAATTGACTTTTACCAGTAAATGAGTTAAATTTAATTATCATTTTTCGATTTCCAGAATTCAATTATCGTTGACTTATGCCACCCTTAAACTTCAACTCATTCATCTTTACCACTCCCCCAAAAACCATTCAATTAACTATTAAACTTTATGGTATGAAAAGGTTTTTACTTTTATTTTTGTCACTAATCTTTACTTTTCATGTATTTGGAAAAGAGATTACAATTGAACAAGCCCGACAGTTTGCCGAAAACTACTTACGTACTTCATCTAACCCACTTCTAAAGAGTACTTCTAACCTTAAATTAACTGATGCTGGTGATATATTTAACAGAATATTCAACAATGCTTCAACTTTAAAAAGTACCGCTGCTAATGCCAACAGAGATATTTATATATTTAATATTGGCGATGATAATGGATTTATTATGATTTCTGGTGACGATGCTGCCATCCCGGTTCTTGCTTATTCTCATTCAGGAAAAATCGACACTGATAAGTCGCCTCAAAATGTTTTAAAATGGCTCGAAGGCTACAGACAACAAATTCGTTATATCAAAACAAATTCAATTCAACAAACCGAAGTAATTAAGTTGCAATGGGAAGGTTCTGCTTATACGCTAAAATCAATAGAAAATACAAGTGCAGTAACCCCTCTATTATCAACCAAGTGGAACCAAGCGCCATATGTAAATGATATGTGTCCTTACGATAACACCTACCAGGAATTAACTGTAACAGGTTGTCCGGCAACAGCTATGGCACAAATTATGAAATATTGGGGTTACCCAAATAAAGGTATTGGTTTTCATACCTATCAACACGATAAATATGGATCGCTCTCTGCTAATTTTGGGAATACTACATATAATTGGTCTGCCATGCCCAACGAGGTAAATAGTACTAACAATGCTGTTGCAACGCTGATGTACCATTGTGGTGTAGCGGTTGAAATGAATTATAATGTTGCTTCTGAAGGTGGTAGTGGCAGTTATGTGGTAAAAGATCCTTACAATCGTTATTCTGATAATCAAACCTGCCAAAATGCTTTTGTGCAATTTTTTGGTTACTCTCCAGGTATTGAAGGCCTGTTTCGTGAAAGTTATACCGATGAAGTTTGGATCAGTAAATTAAAACAAGAGCTTGATGCGGGCAGACCTATCCAGTATGCAGGTTATGGTCAGGGTGGACATACTTTTGTTTGTGATGGTTACGATGACAATGATTATTTCCATATGAACTGGGGATGGGGAGGTTATTATGATGGTTATTTTTTAATTGATGCTCTTAACCCGGGCGAAGGTGGAATTGGATCAGGCGCCGGAACATATAATGATGGACAACAAGCTTTAATAGGAATTAAACCCGCTCAAGAAGAAGAAGAAGGAGGTAATACCTCTGAAGAATATGGATTAAATTTATATGGTGATGTTATTGCTGATTATTATACCATTGGTTACGGAGAAGGGTTTACAATAAGCACCTATATTATAAACGATGGAACTACTAATTTTACAGGCGATGTTTGTGCTGCCATATTCGATGAAAGCAATACGTTTATTGAATTTATTCAAACTTATGAAGGCGTTACATTAGAATCTGGTTATTATTATGAATCTATTTTTGCATCACAAGGGTCATTAGAAATGCTTCCTGGAAATTACAACATCTATATCTTCTCTAAAACAGGAAACGGTGACTGGAGTATTATATCTGATAGTTATGGATCTAACTCTTATACATATGCCGTACAAATGAGTGTTGAGAATAACCAGGATATTGCACTATTAAATCCGATAGTTATTAATACGGAAAATATAATAACAGAGGATCCATTAGATATTACAGTTGATGTAGGAAACTGGGGTATTACTGATTTTGATGGAATTGTTGATATTAACTTGTTTAACCTTAATGGAGAGCATGAATTAACAATTGATCAGGCATCCACAAGCATTGCATCAGGGTACTATGATACATATAATTTTTATACCAGTAATTTAAATATTGCCCCTGGCACTTATTTATTAGCCGTATTTCATCAACCTACCTTTGGCGATTTTATTTTAAGCGGATCTACAACAGGAGCTCCTAATCCAATAAAAATAATAGTACAGGCAGCCCCATATACAGAAGATAGCTATGAAATGAATGATGACGTGGATCATTCATACGCATTAACTCCAACGTTTACTGATAACACAAGTAATATCACAACTACAAATTCAAACTTCCATGTTGGAAGCGATTGGGATTTCTTCTCTATAAATCTTGAAGATGGATACAATTATGATATAGATATAAGATTACATGATGCATACAACAGTGGAGATGGTAATACTTATACTGTTGATGCTTTATTCTTATATTCTCTTGATGGAGAAAACTGGACGGGTACATACGATGACATTATGCCTTCTCCTATTTCAACAGCAGAAAATACAACGCTTTATTGTGTTGCATCTCCATATTTTCTTGGTGAAACAGGAACATATCTTCTTGATATTAATATTGATAGATCAAGCAGTACGGCTATTGAAACAACTGAGGAGCTTAATGATTTATCAATATCCCCAAATCCTTGTTCTAATTATATTGAAGTGCTTTGTCCGGTTAATATTAATAAATATTCAATATATGATATAACAGGTAAAATCCAATCAGAAAGTAATATAGTTAATAATTATATTGATGTTTCTTCTTTATCTAAAGGAATATATTTCATTAACATTAAAACAAGCGACAAAAACTATATTAGAAAATTCATAAAGAAATGATATTGTCAAGTAATTTTTAATTTAATAATTACACAATTAGTAATGAAATATATAATCACTATAGTAGTTGCATTAATGTTTTCCATGTGTAGTTCAAATAAACAAATTATGCAAAGTAGTAATATGCAAGCTCCATTGATCATTTATAAAACAACAAAAGATTATTCGAATCATATTCCTATCGTTTTAAATGAATCCAGAGATAGAATTGTTTCATATCCTTCAATGACCGATATCTATTTCAATGGAGTTTTTGCCAAACCAACAAGATTAGCTAGTGGTTTTTTATTGGATAATTTTGGTATATCGGCTAATAGTGTATATACATCTTTTACATTTGAGGAATATGCTAAACTTGAAAAAGTTCCATCTCTTCAGGAACTCATGGAAAGTATTATCGATTTTGATCCATTCTCAGATATGTATTATTGTGGTAAAAGAAATGATTTTAGAACTACCCAAGATATTAATAATGTAATCAGAAACGCATTCGAAAATTGTAAAAAGTATAAGTGAACGTCATTAATGATAAATGATCCTTATCCTCCAAATTTGGATACGTTTTATCTCCTTTGAATCATATCAAAGGAGATAAAACATTAACAATTATAATTTAACCAGCTTTTGCGTAATCTTAGTCTGAGCTGTTGAGATCTTCAATAAATATATACCACTTGACAAATCATTTATTGGCCAATTAATACGGTACTCACCTGCAGTTTTATACTCGGAAACTATGGTTTTTAATCTTATACCATGTTGATTTAACAATACTATTTCAACTTTTGATGCTATTGGTATATCGTATATAATATTTATTTCTGAGGTTGCAGGATTTGGATAATAACTAAGCGTTGTATTAGAGACAAACTCATTTGAATAAACTGAAAGAGCTGTTGGATTTAGCACAGGATATAAATTGTATTTGATACCACCATTACAATCCGCTACAATATAAGCACCACTGGAATAGTTAACAATAGGCCGGTCATATATTACACTTCCATAGAATTCATCGTTTTTAAATATACTACCTTGAGCCATCCAGTTATAATTCTCAATAACTTGGTTGTAAACGCCTTCATAAGCATCATCATACAGAGAGGTTCCTCCTACCCAAAAGCAATCTACATTACTATATTGGTAACTTCCGAATGTTCCTGAAGCTGAATTACTATTTTTTATCTGCTTTGATTGAACATAAATTCCTTGATTACTATTATGTCCTATCTGTGTAAAATAGCTTTCGTTAATATTATAGGTAGTAGCAGATTCTACCACAGTTCCTGATGTTTCATCATAAAAATCGCCAAGTGCAATTCCATTCTCATTTACAACATTTTTATATCCATCATTTACAATATCCACTGTAAATAATACATTATCAATTGTTGTAGTTCCACTTATTACCCTGCTCCATTCAATTCTTTCGTTTTGCGGTCCTGTCTGACTCTGAATACGCAGGTTCATTTGCCCTGAAATCATAGAAACAAAATCCATAGCATGAGAATGTTTAAAATCTTCCTCATCTCCATCAATAAATCCATCTATTTCATTAAAAACAAATTCAATAACATCTCCATTGGCATAGTTTAATACCATTTTATCGTTTGGAGTTACCATATAAGTCCATAAATCATAATTTGAAGTATTCTGGGTAAGTGTTCCTGTAGTAGTTGTATAACCTGTAAGGCCACTGGCATACCATACGGCATCAACTGATAAGGAAATCAATTCTTCAGACTGTTTTACTATTTCTTCAGGACCAACAAATAATCGCTTCAGAATATCTGATTCTGTTTGGGAAAAACAAAATGCAGAAGTAAATACCAATAAAAGGACAAGTAAAGATCTTTTCATATATTATCATGATGGTTTATTATAACAGTTTGCACATATCGCTATAAATAAGAAAGTCTTTATGTATCCATGATACTAAGATGGTTCAAATCATAATAAATAGTTTTTAATTAGGTTGATCTACTTAAAAGAGGCAAAAATCCAGATTGGATTCTAAAAAATAAAATCACTGCAATTTGATAACTTAACTCAGCTCAGCATTATATTAATATTGCTACTTCGCAATTATTTAAGTTACAATAATTGTAATTTTTTGTCAACCAATAAAGTAATATAGATAATGGTAAACTACACCTTAGGAAGCACAGGGACGTATCTACTATCAGAATCTCGCTTCGCTGTTAACAACAGTCCTCTGGCCTATTTTTTAATATTAAATACGACCAGAGATCTAGGTTTAATATTCTATCTACATCATACTATTCCTGAGGTAACACTGGAACGTATATACTATCGGAATCAACTACAAAGTCTGTTCTGATTTTAGGTATGCTTTTACAAAAATGTATAGAGTCATTTACAATGTATTCTGTTGTTAAGGTTTCATAATATTTAGTTGCACGCGTAACATCTGCTTTAACTACTTCATTAACCTTTTTATTATCTACTATTATTTCAAACTCTCCAAGATCAATAATACTACATACCATTTCCTTTATATAAAATCCAACATGATACAATGTGTCCTTTGGTGTTTTTTGGTCTGCTTGTGTATTAAGATCATAGTCAATACTAAAATACAGAAAAGATAACTGCTTATGATTTTTTACAAACTCAAGACATTCTTCTGATCGGTTATGTTCTTCAATAAGCCATTCTGCCGAATTTTGATTTTCCTCTATTTCTTCTTCAATTAAAGCAAGTTCATTATCCCAAGTTTCAATTAGTAGTGCTTTAGTAAAATAAATAGTTCCATTAGGTATTCCAAAACTTATTTCTTTTGTTGGAATTTTTTCTGTCTTTATAACAGCTATAGTATCAATATGGATCGTAGTCTCTAATTGTTGTCCGAATAAACATGCAGAAAAGAAAATTCCGTTCAGAATAAACATTATGATTTTAAGCATATGGTAGGTTATTAGTAATATATAATTGATACCAGAAACTAAGATAAATAATTTATGGAGTATAGATCTACTTTTTCTGTTTCTTTAGCACTATATAATACACATAAGTAAGTGAAAGAACACACACAGACCTAAGATAAAGTCCTAAAGTATCCAATATTTAAATTAACTGCTTAGTTATTGTAAACTACAAAATAAGGCAATACTCTCAACTTTTTAATCTAGATAATTTTACAATTGGGCATATTACCAGATAAAATTGAATACCTCGCTAATGAGGACTTCGTATTGTTCCTTATCTTTAACAACATTTTATCACCTCACCCAAATACACCTCACTACTAACACATTAACACCATATAAACGAATAATATATATTGTAAGTTACTGATGTTTCCCATGTTATTTAAGCTGCATTTGAAAGCTGCATTTCTATTAGCCTGAAGATTTTATTGTCCTCAGGCTTATTTTTTATCAGATTGGTAATTAGTTCATTAAAATCACTATCAATAATCTCAGCAATCATATGTAATAGTTCCAGAATAAATCCCCATATTCTCATGGATATAGTAAGTTCTGTAGTATTATCGCATACCTTTTCAAATAAACCGCCCATTGTTTCATATGCATCGAACCTCTTTGCCAAACTAAATACATTGTATTCAATCATAGCTAGTGATACATCAGCTATTTGCGCATCAAAGTCTTGGGATTGTGATTTGCCCAAGGAAAAGTATTGTTTTGATTCTTTAAAGAAAACTTCTATGCTCCACCTGATACTATATATTTCATAAGCACTCAGTATGCCCAGCTTAGTATTGGTAGTCGCCAACAGGTGCCACTTGCCATGCTTACTTGTTTTGCAGAAAAATAGCTTTAGTGGTATTGATTTGTACTCAACAATAACCTCGGCACAAAATAGGTTTAATGCTTTTTCTTTCTTTACCTTTTTTCTGCGCTTTACTAATTGGGTAAGCTCTTTAGCTGTATACAATTCGCCATTGAAGCTATATTTTGCTTTTGCCATTTTTACCATACCAACTATATGTATTCCTTTATTTAATGACAAAACGGCTTTCAATATGGATTCACAGAAAAACCAACTATCCATAAGTACATAGTGTACTTCAAACTTTTGTTTGACAGCTCTTTTAATCATAGATATAGCTGTAGATATTTTATCATCAATCAATTCTTGTTCGCGCAAATAACCGCATGAATCTTTTTCTCTTTTTTTTGAATATTGAGCTTTTCTTTGTTTAGCCATCAGTCCAAATGGAGTTTTCTCGTTTTTGCCTTTTTCTTTGTGTAGGCTAAAATCTAATGAGAAGAAACTTTTGCCGTCCCAATAGCCAAGAAATAATGCTTTATATCCCCAGAACCTACAATTTTTCACATGTGACCATATCTTACCAATATGCTCTGTTTTATAGGTTGATTTTTCAAAATCAGTATCGTCTATTATTAAACATTTGTTAAACTCCTTATTTGTTGCGCTTGTGCTTGTGGTCCGCTTTAGCAATTTGATATTACATTTGGTTAAGAGGCTTCTCCAATTGATATTGCTATCATTTTTTAGCCTATAAAAAGTATTCTTACTAGCTTCTATGCTGCGTGATAAAGGATGTTTGGTGTACCGGTATACGTTCGAGAGTGAGTATAGTGGAAACAACAACAAAGCCAGCAATAAATCACCTTTTTGGAAAGTACATTGAGGCATATTATCAACTCCCAGATTCAACCTATTCAGATGCAATGACTGATATAATTCCATTATTCTATTAATTCCTTTTTCACTTGAGGTGAAAAAGCTGTTTGTCTCCGAAAAAACTTTTGTACTTTTACTCATGAAGCATGGTTTTTTATTGATATCGCACCACTAAAATACTGAATATTAGTGGATTAATAAAATTAATCATGCTTCTTTTTGTTTGATTTACAATGTTTTAACATACTTGGGAAACATCAGTAAGTTACAAGTAGTAAAATAACTTAACTTCATCAAAAAATTGCAAATATCCATCACTATATGATTATAGAATCATAATTTTTACTTTTTTTGTATAATATTCAAAAGTCACTTTTGAAGGTAAATATTTTAATCAGGTATCCAAACTACCTATAAACCAATTTGCTTTGTACAAAATCATTTCACATATAACATAAATCGCACTAAAAAAATAGTGCAATAATAACATTTTAATTAATCAATTATGAAAAAATTACTTACTCCCCGCGACTTCATTAATATTGAAGACAAAAACATCTACGAAAGCGCTGATCACTTTCAACTTTTTATTGATCAAATGGATCATGAAAAAGCAAATGCATTTGATATAACAACTACAACGGCTACAGGTAGTAATATAAAATTAATAGATAGGTATACCAAAGAAGAAATTTGGGCCAAAAGCTTTGTATCATCTAATTATTTAGGAATGAATACGCATCCTAAAGTAAGAGAAGCAGCTATAAACGCCATTAACAAATATGGTGCAGGAACGAGCACTACACCATTAATAGGTGGTTACCTTGATATTCATGCTGAATTAGAGAAAAATATTGCCAAGATGCACAATAAAGAAGCTGCATTAGTCTTTTCATCAGGATTTGCAGCCAATGTAGGAGTTGCACAATTCCTACTGAATAAAGCAGATATTGCTATTGTGGATACTTATATACATGCAAGTATGTACGATGGTTTGTCAAATACTAATGTTAAAATATTTGGGCATAACGACTTGGAATACCTTGAAATGGTGTTAAAAAATTCAATAGGCAAATATAGAAACATCGCAATTATAGTAGATGGAGTATATTCGCAAGATGGAGATATTTCCCAACTTCCAGAGATATGTCAATTAGCAAAAAAATATGAGGCATATATATTTTTAGATGATGCGCACGGTGTTGGTGTATTGGGCGAAAATGGATCTGGTACATGTAACCATTTTAACGTAAGCGAACAGGTTGACATTATAACAGGAACTTTAAGTAAAGCCATAGGTACAATAGGTGGGTACGTTACAGGCTCTAAACAGCTGATTAAATATTTACGACATCTATGCAGACCAACTATCTTTTCAGCCTCCTTACCCCCGGCTGTTACTGCTGCAGCTTCTAAAGCGATTAATCTGTTCTCGGAGGAACCACAAATTATTAATCAACTTTGGGATAACACCCATTACATACAAAAATCTCTTACTCAAAATGGCTTTGATATAGGACGCTCTGAATCTCCAATAATTCCAATCATGATTCGTGATGATATGAAAGCTAAAAAAGTAGCTCGTATGCTATTCGAAAAAGGGGTGTATATTATACCAGCAACATACCCAGCAGTTAAACTTAAAGATGCTCGTTTAAGACTTAATGTATCGGCTACACATACGAAAGAAGATTTAGACTATTTTGTTGATAAATTAATTGAAGTAAATCAAAAAATTAAAATAGATTTAAATTAAAAATAATTTTCTATTTAAATGATTAGTAAAAGAGAGAAAAAAGCTATTGAAACTAAAGCAAATCTTATTAATGCAGTTGGTACGGCACTAAAAAAACATGGATTTGCAAAATTAGGCGTTCATACAGTAGCAGTTGAATCAAATTTAGATAAAACAGGAATTTATAGATATTTCAAAGATTTTGATGATCTTCTTAAAGCATATATTGAGCAACAAGAGTATTGGCTAAAATCAATTAAAGAAATAGATACTGAGCAGTTTCAAGATATGAAAGATCTGACAAAATCTTTTTTAAATGAACAGTTTGACACGCTAATGTCCAGTGAAGAGTTTCGACAATTAATATTATGGGAATTAGCGGATAGGGATGGCATTGCTACTCCAATAACGGTTAAAAGAGAATTGTATTCAAGTGATATTTTAAAGCATAGTAGAACCTTACTTGAAAAATCAGGAATTAATTTCAATTACATCTTAGCACTGATACTTGGCGGCTTATATTATTTAACCATACACAAGGATAAATTTCCTTTTTGTGAAGTAGACCTTACTCAGAAAACTCACAAAACGGAGTTAATAAATTCTATTAATTGGTTAATCGATTCATTATTTGAAATAGAGAAAACAAATAGTGCTATGGAATCTGTTGCTATAAAAGCGCATGCAGAAGGAATTGACATGAATACCATAAGTAAGGTAACAGGAATAGAAATTGATAAATTAAAAGAAATTCTTTCTTGACTTCAATACATAAATAGAAACATTTATTTTTATTTCAATATATTCATTACGAAATAAGCTAAATATCACAAACACACCCTAACAACCTGCAGATATGTTTATTACACAACCTACAACCTATATACAAATAATTTAAAAACTCCAATGTCAAAACATTTATTTTGTTTTAACAGTTTTGTTATGGATATTTTTTACTTTATTTGTATATCAAATTCATTCCCAAACACGATTTAACCAAATGAGAAAAAACTAACAAAAGAAACAGTATCTATTTAACAGAGCTTTATCATATCTCTAATAAATTAACTTCTTAAAATAAAGCTTTAGATCTGTTTTCCTAAACGAATGAGTAAGAAGTAAAAATCCGACCATCATTAGAAAAATGACTTGTAATCAATTTCTTTGATGGTCGGATATATAATTTGAATTTTAATTTTATAAAAAATGTATAATAAACTATTAAAACTGGCATTATCAACTACCTTGCTAGTTAGCATACTACTAATAAGTTCTTGTAATAAAGACAATCAAGATACCCCACCACTACAACAACAAAATAACAATATCGCAAACAGACAAGTTTCTTCTGAACAAGCAAAAAAATTTGCTAATCTTATCGCAAACAACTTGTTTTCAGCAGAGGAAAATGGAGCTCAGTTAAAAAGTGCAACAGCGCATGACTCCAGATCAATTTCTAAAATTCAAGCTATTGTAAGCGAAACCAAAGACACCGTCATGTTTTCAGTTAACTTTAACAACAATAAAGGATTCATTCTTATATCAGGAGACAAAGGAGACTCCCCTATTGTTGCATTATCAGATTCCGGAGCTTTTGATACAGAGCAATTAAACCCCACCGTTGCAATTTGGCTTGAAGAGCAAAAAAGCACCATTGCACTACAAATGTCCAGTCCTCTTTTAGCTCAAGAAACCAATGAAAACATGTGGGACGAACTAAATACAGATACAACAATGATTGAGTTCGAATTTGTAAGCGACATCCCAAACCTTAAATCATGTCCCAAAGGAGAAGATCCTTCTGGAAGAACAACTGTTTATCCATACACAGGAACAATAAATAAATGGGGACAAGGAACAGGATACAATTTTAATGCACCAGTTAGAAATGCTTTAGCAGGATGTCCTTCTGTTGCTATTGGACAATTATGTTTTGACCAAAAATTTCCATCTAATTATAATTACTCTGGCATGGTTAATCAACTACCTAACAACTATAATAGACAAAGTCCGATATCTTTAATGCTTAGAGATATTGGCGATAATATCCCAAGATATTCATGGAGTACAGATGGAAGTGGTGCCAGTCCGGCAAATATACTAATTGGTCTCAAAGCATTAGGATATACCAATGCTAAGTTTAACAATTACAATCTAATATCTGTATATAACGACTTAAAAAAAGGGGCACCGGTTTTATTAGCAGCACATCAAAATGGAGGATATAATGGTGGGCATATTTGGTTTTGTGATGGCTATTATGAAGCTAAAGTTAAAATTACCCATAAACGATGGAGACCTTTTAAATGGAGAGTACATTGTGTTGTATACAGATATGATGACTATTTATATATGAATTGGGGATGGAATGGTGACCATAATGGATGGTTTAGAAGCGACAATAATGACAATTGGAAACCACAAGACGCAAACTTTAACTATCAACGAAAAATGTACACGAACCTAAAACCCGTTCGATAACTATGATTAAAAACCATTTTAGGATATGATGTATTTGTACATCAGCCTAAAATGGTTAATACAAAACGGTTATGAAAATACTTCTCTGCATATTTACTTATATTTCATTAATTTTAAATACTCAAAATATAATGATAAGCAAACAGAAAGTAAAACCTTCCATAATATACTATAATTCACAAATAAACCTGAGAATACACGATATTAATAACCATGATTTACTTAATCCTCATTTCTCAAACCATTACACACTCCGGGATATTAAGGTTTTAACTGGTGAGAATTATACAAATCAATGTACTATAAATAAACACCCCGATTATAACTTTTATTATTTAAAAGTTAGCTTACAGTTACCCACCATAAAAAAAACACAAGAAACATATAAATCAATTACTAAAATACGAATTGGCCCTAAAAAATATAAAATCAAAGGTATATTTACAGTATCACTTAACAGAGAAAAGAACAACAATAATTTGGGAAATGGTAACGGATACTCTATTACATTAAAAAAAGCGTGGATCCATAAAGATTTAATTTACGATAAAAATCTATCCGTAATTAAAATTCCAATTCTTATTATTCCTATATAACACTAATAAAAATAACTAATTAATTCACAATACATAAAAGTAACAATTATGAAAAATACTTTAGCTGCTCTAATTTTATTACTAATTATGGCATGTAATAATGACAAATCAGAAGATACACCCACAAATATTCCTGTTAATTACTGGGAAAACAGTATAGAACTTAGAATACAAGATACAAACGGAACTGATTTATTAAACATTAATAATCAAGGACACTACGGACTTTCTGATATAAAAATCATTAACTCTAACGACGAACAAAATGCGGTATCAATAAATCAATACCCTAACAATGATTTCTATTATGTTCGATTAAACCTAAATTATAACAAAGTAGATATTGACAAAGGGAAAGAATACCAAGATGAAGTCACAACCAAAGTAACATTCGGAAACAACAATACTGATGAAATAAAAGCTGTATTTGAGGTCAAATACAACGAGGGTAGCAATACAGGGATCGGTACGGGTAGTGGTTACACTATTATACTACAAAAAGCATGGTTTAATGATTTATTAATTTACGACAATCAAAAAAATCAAGATTCTGATTGGGAAATCCCTACCCTTACAATGGTACCTAACAAATAATCACATTATTATTAATGAAAAATTCTATATTATTAGCTATGCTTTTATGCGTAGCTAATATATTTGCGCAAAATCATTCTATTAATGGCTATGTATATGATGCACTTACTGGCGAAAAACTCATTGGAGCAAATGTATATGATCTAAACAGTTTAAAAGGATGTGCAACTAACAACTATGGTTTTTTTTCAATGAAGAGCATAAAAAACATAACACTAAAAGCTTCCTTTATTGGTTATAAAACCTACACAAATCATTTTTCAATAACAAACGACACTATAATCAATATAGCACTATACCCCTCCTCTGCAATTGACGAAGTATTAGTAAAAGCAAATCAAGTTAATAACCTAAGAAGTTCAGAAATGGGCACCCTGCAAATTCCTATGAAATCAGCAGATAAACTACCTGTTATCTTTGGTGAAGCTGACATTTTAAAAACCCTACAATTACTACCTGGTATTCAGGGAAGTGAAGCTATGAGTGGAATGTATGTTCGTGGCGGAGGACCTGATCAGAACTTAATTATTCTGGACGGTGTTCCGGTTTATAACGCAAACCATTTATTTGGATTTTTCTCAGTTTTCAACTCTGACGCAATACAAAGTGTGAAAGTTACAAAAGGAGCTTTTCCTGCCAGATATGGAGGAAGACTATCTTCTGTTATTGATATCCGCATGAAAGAAGGCAATAATCATAATATAAAAGGTTCTGCATCTGTAGGGTTAATTTCTTCTAAATTTTTAATAAACGGACCAATTAATAATAATCTATTCTTTATAATATCAGCGCGTAGAACCTATGCCGATTTACTTGCGGCTCCCTATTTCAACTATATTGAAAAATCTGAGAATTACGATAAATATAAAACAGGCTATTACTTTTATGACTTAAACACAAAAGTTAATTACAAGTTTAACGACAAACATCGTATATATCTTAGCCTATATTCTGGTAAAGACAAATACAATAAAGTTGAAAAAAAGCATGGTCAGGAAGTAATATATGATGAAAATGCAGTACCTGAATGGCCACATCTAGACACACTCAGATGGAAAACTGAAGATAAGACCCAACTATGGTGGAAAAATACCACTTCCGCTTTACGATGGAACTTCTTGATTAATAACAAGCTTTTTTTAAACACTACAGCAACATTCAGTTATTATCAAATGCAAAACTATGACCTATCAGCGTACAATATCAACAACAACAGTCTAAAATACAATTCTTCAATTCAAGATATAGGTATTAAGAGCGATTTTGATTATTATCCATCAACAAATCACAGCATCAAATTTGGTATCTCCGAAACTTACCACACCTTTAATCCCGGAACCAATACACAAACCTTTACCAATACCAACGATTCAGAAAATAACATATTAAATAATTCAAAACAATACTCTCATGAGTTTGCGGCTTATTTTGAAGATGATATAAACTTACTTAAAATTCTTAAGGCCAATATTGGTTTAAGATGGTGCGGATTTAAATCTGGTGATAAATTCTATAACTCATTTGAACCTCGAATATCCTCACGTTTATTACTTACCAACCAATGTAGCTTTAAATTTGCCTATGCTCAAATGCATCAATACGTAAATTTGCTAACCAATTCAAACATAGGTCTACCTTTTGATCTTTGGGTACCAGCTACAGATGCCATAAAACCACAAAAATCACATCAAGTGTCTATAGGAAGTGTTTACTCAATTAATAGTCAAATAGATATTAGTTTAGAAACATTTTACAAAGAAATGACAAATCTGATTGAGTATAAAGAAGGTGCATCCTTTCTATCAAAGGAAAAAGATTGGCAAACAAAAGTTACGCAAGGAAACGGATTTGCTTATGGTATAGAGCTGCTTCTAATGAAACAAATTGGAAAAACTACTGGCTGGATAGGCTATACATGGAGTAAATCGGAAAGACAATTTAATACAAAAGGTGAAGAAATTAGTTTCGGACAAAGATTCCCTTATAAGTACGATCGCCGCCATGATATTAGTATTGTTGTTTCACATAAATTCAGTAAAAAAATTGATATTAGTGGAACATGGGTATATGGAACAGGGAATGCAACAACACTTGCTTATACCGCATATCCATCTATAGATCAGGAACCACACTCCTCTAATTGGAAAAATGATGTGAATGAAATATACACACCTAACATTGAATATATTACTAAGCGAAATAATTACAGAATGCCCTCATACCATCGTTTAGATGCCAGCATAAATTTTAGAAAAGATAAAAAGTGGGGAAAGCAAATATGGAATGTATCTATTTATAATATTTATAACCGACAAAACCCTTTTATGATTGAGTGGGATACAAATCCCGTAACCAATAAAAAAAGATTAATGCAATACAGTATATTCCAAATCACACCATCAATTTCATATAAAATCATATTTTAACGATGAAAAAGCTATATCTCCTAATTTTTATTATTACTATTTCTATCACTTCATGCGAGAAAGAAATAGATATCAATATTAAAAATTCACCACCTAAAATTGTTATTAACTCAAAAATTTTTGAGGACAGCACTGTCAGTGCTAATATATACCGAACATCTTATATTAATGAATATAACCATAACCTATGGTACATCGACACTGCCATTGTAAAGCTCTACAACGAAAATATACTTATTGAAGAATTAACATTAGACTCTCTGGGTAAATACTCTGGTAAACAACGAATAAAACCTAATTCTAACTACACAATTTCTGCATCAGTTAGAGGTTTTGAAACAGCCACATCACAAATTACGACGCTCTATAAAGTACCTTTTTTAAGCATTGATTCCCTTGGAGCCTCTATTAATGTTGAAACACAAAAAACAGTATATCGTTTTTGTATAAAATTCAAAGATGATGGCGCAACTAATGATTACTATATGATTGACTTTTCTGACAATGCAGTAGGTACTGAAAGTACTGAGATTTATAGTAACGACCCTGCTATTGAAGTAGGCAAAGATGGATATACTTACCCGGATGGAATAACTTGGTACTGGAACTTTTACTTTTCTGATGAATTATTTAATGGTAATGAATATACATTTACCTTTTTAGTTCCTCAATATAAAGTTGACGAAGGATTTAATGTTAACCTTAGTCACATTACAAAAGCTTATTTTAAATACATTCAAACTTATGAGGCTCAAAACTCTAAAGACGGATTAGAAATGTTTTATCAGGCCATTCAAGTAAGTAATAATATCAAAAATGGCATGGGTGTTTTTGGAGCTATATCAAGCTATACCAAGAAGTACCAGCCTGAAAATAGTATCAAATAACATATAAAAACTAACTATAAATCCCCCCTTAGAGGTTGTTTATCTTCATAGAAAACAGCCTCTTTTTTTATAGAAGTTTTGGCTTAAGTTCAACAAATAATCTACTTATTGTATAATTCTTATCAGATCCATTAAGGAAATCGCCATTCTAAAACAAAATGAAATAATTCGATTGGATTCCGAAGATGGAAAAAAAGCATCTGTACGAAAAGTTCATTTTACAACTTTAGATTTACATTTTTTACAACTTTGAACATCTCTACACAAACTATTTCAACAACAAATATCTTGATATTAAAAGCGCTATTCTCAATAAGGGTATTGAAATTCTTTATATACGAAAATGCATCCTTGAAAGTCCTATAAAATCAGTAGTTTTACCATGCCATAAAAATTAATCTTTTACTTCTTTATTATAATTTAAACCACATATAAGCTTGATTTATAACATTTAGAAAATTTTGTATCGGAAAGTAGCCATTCAATATTGCGCTAATTGATTTAATAAAAGAAGGCACAAAAAAAGGGAAGTATCTTTCAACACTTCCCTTGCAATACCATCAATATCCCCTATTCTATAGTTTACTATTTTACGGTTATACCTACTTTTTCTAACACCTGACGTTCGCTTCCGTCAAAAAACAAGTCCAGGCATTCTCTTAAGTCAATACAATAGCTTTTTAGCTCATTAAAAGATGCTTCTTTGTTCTTTGTAGCTATTTGCGACTCTCCGTCTTCTTTTACGGCAGTTAAACGCAATTCATCTAAAGCATCCAAATCGGTTTTCAACGATGCGATCTCCTCGTTAGTAATACCAACTAAATTAATTTTAGTCAATACCTCATCGCGCGACATAATTGCATTTACCTTTAAGGCTTTTGATATTGATTCCAAAAAATAAATGAACATATAAACAAACTATGACACAGAATTTTGAACATCCCCCCCACTCAGCATAATTTAAAGATATAAAGCTTTTTTCCCTGACAAAGAGTCACTTTTATGTGTTCCAGACCCGTTAAGATGTGTTCCAGACCCCTTTTTGTGCCTCGCAGACCCCTTTTTGTATGACAAAGAGTCACTTTTGTGGGTTTAAGAGGCGTTTTTGTGGGTTACTGAGGTGTTTGTGTGAGTTGTAGAGGCGTTTTTGTTATACAAATATTTTTTATCGCTTCTCTCTCCTTGTTGGTGTTGCAAGTAATTTAGATAAATAAAGGTATTCTGCCATTTTTAATGGTTTTTATAGAACAATTAATTAAACACCCAACACCAATTTAGCTTCGTTTAATGCTTTTTTGAAAGATTTTCCATTATCCATTTCTTTTTCACAATGTTTTATAAAAGCTACTTTCCAAAACTCAATAGTAGAAATATGATCAGGAGAGTATTTAGATTGACGTAATTTAGCAACCAGCTCACCAACTTCTTCTAATAGATTTTGGTTTCTTGAAGAAGAAAACAGTCGTTTTAAACATTCAAAGGTTTGTTGGATGGTATTATCATGCTCCCCTGGTTTAAAATCCTGTTTTACATAAATCTCTAGTATCTTAAACAAGAAATCTTTTAATTCCTCGAGATCCACTTGTATTGGATTTAATTCTTCTAATAAATTACCATTTTCTCGAAAAGGATCACTAAAAGTAGTTTTAGTATCCTCTAGTGTTTTAATGTATATCTCCATGGCATCTTGGGGAGAATACTGGTATAATAAAACACAAACATCATTTACACTAAACTGTAACTTTTCATAGTTATTAATCAACCATTGGCCAACAGTAATTGGATTATGCTTTGATAAGTACTGAAGTATCTCCCATCCTATTTGGCCTATACCTTTTATAAAATCTAAATAACCGAGTAAAGAATCATGATATGTCCCGCCCAAATCAATATAAATATTAAAAAAGCGATTCCTTATATAGTAATCTATCTTTTTGTTAAGCATATAGGCGGGTAATTCTTCTTTTACACCAACTAATTTGTGTTGCTCAATGTATTTTAATAATCCCTGCAGTGAAATTGTATCATATACTCCCTCTTGTAACAACTTTTTAATTTCATTAAATATTATATCTGGGCTAAGTATCTCTTTTAACTTTCCGATCAAACTTATATTTTCCTTGGACTTATTTCTATTGAAAGTATACTCATCAAAGTAGCCAATATACCTGATTAGCTTAATGCTAGTTTTATAACTAGGTTTAACACCTGTATAAAGCATTAATACAACATAAAACTGAAACAAGTATTCAATTGTATAACTATTCCCTTCTCCAAATGTAATTGGCGTATCAAAATTTATTCTTGCCTCATTGTCTTCACACCATTTTTTACACCAATCAAAATTTTCTTCAGGAAATTCTGAATGAAATGAATAGTTATAGTGTTTTGAAACTTGATGAAATTCCCAATATTCATCATTATTAAAGCATTCAATTATTTCATTCTTAGTAGCTGAACTCCCTTTTCCTAATTTATTTCTTAAAAAATCAAGCGCTATATCAAGTTCGGCTGACAATGGGTTAATTTCATAAAACTCTTTTTTATTTAAATCATCATATTTAATAATGTTATTTTCGAAATGACTGAATGAATCATTAATTATTGATTTGTAAAGTTTTCTATCTAATAAACACTTAAAAAACAACTTATTCTTTTCTTTTTCTTGCTCTTCCCACACATCTGGTTTTGGTTCTAGCAAATTATCAAATTGAGCATTTAGTTCTTTAGTATATTTTTCATGTAAATCCTTATTGATTTGACTTAAATCATCCTTTAGTAGTTTTAAATGATGTTTATTGATTGAATATGAATCAACTTTATCAAAAATGTATTCATTGTATTCCGGTTTGTATAACATTGCAGATAAACTAAACATTCCCCAATCCCACTTTTCCTTTCTGAAACCATTAAGCAAGTAAATTTTAAATAGTTTTTCAGTATCTGCATATTTTTCGAGATATGGTCTTAATAAATTAACTTGCTCTATATTGTGATTATATTTGCTTAAATAGTAACCTGTATGATTTACATAATCTAGGTAAACTTTTAAACACTCTTTATCATCTTTAAATAATTCAATTGCTTTCTCTGATATAGCAGAAAATACATTACCCCAGAAGCCATAACTTTTCCATATCCTATGTAATTTTTTATCATTTTGAAGCAAAACTAAATTCTCAAGATATTTTTTAAATTCTTTTTTTGTATTTAAACTACTTATTAAGCCATAATAATAATAACCCATAGAAGCATCTATATTTGGTAGTGCATTTAATGCATCAATCAGATATTTTGTCTTTAAAGGAAATTTTGCATCAATTATAAACGAAAACAGCGTAGCTAAATTTTTGTAACCAATCAAATTATATTCTTCAGATGTCAATTCTTCGAGTACTCTGCCATCATCAATTTTCCAACCTTCAAAACCATATAAAACATGTGTACTTATTCTACTATTGTAGTTGTTTTTGTACAGGAGCAAATAAGTATCAATAATTTGATCCTTTATGCACCCTAATTCTTTTCTATAATTAATAATTTTAATAGCATCTAGTTCGAGCATTTCATGGTAGGTGGAGGATTTTAACTTACCTAATAAAAAGAGTACTAATTCATCATTCTTAGTTATTTCTGCAAATTTGGCTAAATCACTTACGGTATATCCTTCACCCCCAATTCTTATACCTGTTTTATTTTTTGTTTCAAAAATTGATTGAACAATCTCTGTCCTTTTTTCTAAAGGAATCTTATCTACTTCAAACTTAACCAGTGCTTCCTGATTATTGGCATGTAACCAATTAACAACCTCATTGTAGGTCTCTTCTTCAATTTCTTCACTCTCCATCCCAACATAAAACGAAAGTGCATTAAGCCATCTAGGACGCAACTTTTGGGTTCCTGATATCTCAATTAATTGTTTAATATCATTCCACTCAAGCTCAATCAAGCATTGGGCAGCATAATATTCCCAGAAATTATTGTGCTCAAATCGCCATTCTGTACTTTCTTTATCAATTGGAGCTAATAATAGACGTTGAATAAGTTGTCTTAATTCCTTATCGGGAATAACCTGCTGTAATTGCTTATTAGTAACTTTGTTTTTACCTGATAACTGCATTACTAAAGCCAAAAGTTTAATACTTTCTTCAATCTTCTGTTGGCTCTCATTTAAACAAGTCTTTATTTTACCAGTTTTATTTTTCTCAAACTCAAAACGATTTTCCAGAATCATTGTCATAAACAAACTCTTAGACTCCGGAATAACACTTTTATCTTTATACAACTGGAGCAATTGGGTTAGAAAGAATGGGTTTTCCACTAAGTTTTCTATTGAAGATTCTTTTAAATTTCTTATAAATTCATTTGTCTTATCACCCAACCTAAGCTCAATAAAAGCATTCCGTTCTTCTTCTGTTATACTCTCCAAAAAGCATGGATAAGCTTTAAAATTATCATCTTGTTCACCATTTAATTTTATTGGAGAATAATTTGTTCGGCAAGAACTAAGTATGAATATCTGAGGGTAGAGTTTTAAAAACTCTTCAATTTCTTTAAATACTATATCAAATTCATCACTATTGACTTCATCCAAGCCATCAAGGATTATGATTAGCTTTTGTTTTTTGTAATAGTTTTTCCAATGTGGGCATTCAGCTTCAATCAACCTTTCCAACTCTCTTGCATAGTTAATAAATCTTGCTCTAATACAAAATACATTGGGTTCATTATAGAAGTGATTTGCCAAATATTCAACATACGTTGTTTTTCCTTCTGCAGCATTGGCAAATAGCATTAAATGCCTTCTGTCGTCTTTAAATAAATCTACAGTAAAATCAATTTTTTCTTTATCATCAATACTTATAGTACGAGGAATATAGTCAAGATTAAACACATACTTGTTCTGTGTAGGTCTGTTTTGAATTTTCTTAACAACATGAGCTAATTTTTTAAGCTTTATAGTATCATTTATCTTGGCAATCTCATCTATCAACTTATTAAAATCCCACAAATCATCAAGATTACAAAGAGATTCCTTTATTTGAACACAAACTCCATCATTAATTTTCACTACATCGGGTATATCATCTGATTTAATACTTCTTTCAATGCCTCCTGCAAAGAAGAATTTTATTTTGTGGAATTTCTTTAGTTCAGAATATATTTCATTATCATAATTTCTGTAAAAGCTCTTTAATGTTTCCTTAATCTTTTTTTTAATTCCGCTTTTATCACTGGTAACTGTAATTTGCCATGCTTCTCCTTTTTCTGTATCCCCCAAGTCAACAGCCGGATAATTATTTTTTATGTAATTGAGATTATTAAAAGTGAATTCTCCGTCAAATACAATATTTAGTAGCTCTTGTATAAACTGCTCTGCCAACCACGCCATTGAAGGTTCTCCATTAGCATATCTGTTTTTAATTTCTTTTTGTTTTTCAATTAATCCATCACGGATAATGTTCTTATATTCTTCTGCTGGTAACGACATATTGATTTAGTTAGATTTTTGCACAAAATTAGAATCAGCTCCAACTCCCTAACTGTGGATTATAATAACGCTAAATAATAAGAATGATATGTGTTCTCACTAAAATTTTATCAAAAATATTAAACTGAATGATCATTATTACCAAATGTCTTTGATTTTATGTTTCAACAATCATATTTTATGCACCAACGATCATGATTATACAAATTTAATATTGACAAACGCTCCTCAAACCTATTAATCTTAGAGTAAAAAAAGAACGAAACAAATGGGCATAAAAAAATGCTCAGGATATATTCAGAGTTGGTATCAAAAGGAATTATCTACACCTGTTTTTGATAAAAAACTATGGTTAGGTTGGCAAAACCACTCAATTTAATGGAGTATTAGACAGACAAGCTGATGTTTATGTTTTTTGTATTCATTCAGAAAAAGATCCCAATAAAGTTGATCCACTAAATTCTGAACAATGGTGGTTTTATGTAATACCTACCGTATTGATAAATGAAAAACTTAAGGATCAGAAAAGTGTCATTATTATCGCTATAAAAACAAAGGCCCTGATTCACAAAGGAAACAGGACCTAAAAGTTATTTTTTTTGCCAGAAGGTTAATAGAAATTAATCATATTAATTTCAAATATCAATATACTGTTGTCCGGAATAGTGACATTACCATTTTTGTCGTAGCGAGCATTGCTGCCATAGCACATTTGTGAAGGACAATAAAACCGCGCCTTACTACCTTTTTTTAGTAAAGGAACACCAACCTTCAAGGCCTCTATTAAACCTGATAAAGAAGTTCTACTCAAAGTGCCCTCATCAAATACATTGCCATTGAGAAAGCTGCCCTTATAACTGACATCAACCAATGAACTGGATTTAACATTATCGCCTTCGCCTTCAGTCAGTATTTCGTAATAAAGACCCGATTCGTCACGTTCAGCCTCTATGCTGTTATCTGTCAGGTAAGCGGCAATAATCTCTTCATCAATTTCTGGTTGGTCTCTGTCAATTTTGATATGGTACACCATCACGGTGTTTTCTTCTCCATATGTATAACCGTAGCTATTACGACAAAGTTGAGACGGCGAATAAAGAATTATTTCACCTTGTTTGTTTATCTGTGACATACCAATCTGAAAGGCATAAGGTAATTCACTTAGATTGGCTGTGTGATTCTGATCTTTGTTGTAAAACGACATCCCGGTAATGGTTTTGCTATTAAACGAAAAGGTAACCCTGTCATCGGTTTCAGCATCATCACCAATTGAGGCGCCCTCACCTTGTTCAATAACCTTATAATACAATCCAGATGAGTGCCTTTCTGCCACAATATTATTCGTAGTTAGATATTCGCTAATAATTTCTTCATCCAGCGCTGCGTAATCAACATATTCATCATCCTTTAAACATCCTGTCAATAAAGGTAACAGCACAGCAAATAATAATACCTTTTTCATTCTAATCATGTGTTATTTAATTAATAGATTTAAAATCAATCGTTAACCGCTTTATAAAATTTCAGTTAAAAACAGTTACACGCCATTGATTCATTGGTTAGATAGATTTTTTTCACAATGGTTGCTTCGCTCATTTAAAAATAAAAGGATTGAATGCTGATTGATTTGTGAAAGAAGGAGGTAAATATAGTATTATTTGGTAAATATCAGAGCTGTCTCCAATATTATATATTTAACGGCTTTTCACCCAGACTCAACTTCATTTTTTTCATATTGTATTCACTATTTACAACTCTGGTATCTTGTGACACTTCTCTGTATTTAGAAAATTATGATCTGATCAGGTTTAACCCGGATTATGTATTAGAACTTTGTAATGAACATTGATAGTACCATAAAACAAGGCTTTACTGAAACGAGGCATAGCATCGTTCTGGTGAAATGAGCTATATCATATTTAATTAAGATTATGAATAAATAGCGAGTTCCATGTGGCCATTAAAAATTTATTTTATCACATGAATTGAAGTGAAGTAACGAAGTGTCTTGTTTTGAAGTAATTTCAATGTGTAATAGATGGTCTAATGCATATTGCGGGTTTAATCTATAAAGCAATAAATAAGTCTCCCAAAAATTTTATAGCAGTACAAATCATTACTTTAGTCTATTTAAAATAATATTATGCAAATTAAATGTAACCTTTTATATAAATTGGAGTATATTCCTCAATTAGTTATTTCAAATAACGCAACACTTGGTACATTGAAAAGAATCTAATAACGTTTACAATAACAACTATTTTTTAATTGTCTTAACTGATAAATTATATATACAAGTTGTGTTTGCCAAACCATTGTCAATATCCATATGTATAACTTACAAAACACAAAATATGCTTAAATTAAAAATGTCTATTGTCTTATTGATTATTGCACAAATTGCAATATCACAGGCGAAATTATCTAATGATTTTAAGGTTATCAACTCAACTCCTTATAAGGTTGTAGATGCTAAAATGAAGGAATACTTTTCTGATAACAACGGTAATATTTACTCAATAAAAACCAATAATGCCAATGTTATTATTCAAAAGTTTGATATCAACACTATGAAAGAGGTTGCCAGGAAAACTTATACTGAATGGCCTCCATATAATAAGTCACTAGGAATATTGGAACTTGGAGAATCATTTTACTATTTGTATGAATCACTTGATAAAAAAACAAATAAGAAAACAGTATACGCCAGACAGTTTATTACAACAGATTGTACCTTAGACAAGCAGGTTAAATTGTTTTCGTCGGATGGATCTGTAGCTATGGGACCAATAGGTGAAGATTTAGGATTTTGGGGAATGAAAGGTGGTGCTCCATTTACTATTTACAGGTCTTTTGATGATAGTAAATTTATGATTAATTATAGGCGAAAGCCATTATTGAAAAGAGATGCAGCAAACCACGACCTATTAGGTTTCTTTGTTTTTGACACTTCTTTAAACAAAGTTTGGGGTAGAGAGGTGAAGATGCCATACACTGAAAAAGTAATGAATAACCTTGCTTACACTGTTGGATCAGACGGTACTGTATATATGATGGCTTTTCATCGTGATGATAAATCGTTCAAATTTATTACTATCCCAAAAGAAGGGGATTTAACCGTTACTGGATTGAACAAGGGAGATTATATGTTTCAACGCTTGCAAATGAAGGAAAACAAAGATGGTAATTTTGACTTTCTTGGATATTACGCCAATGGACTAGACTACAAGTTCATGGAAGGTAACTTAAGTTTAAATACTAACGGAATAACACATTTTGAATTATCTAAAAAGGGGGAAATCATAAAGTCTGATGATATCGAGTTCCCGATTGATTTTATTAACCTTTATGCTTCTAACAGACAGAAGAATAAAAATAATAAAAGAGAAAAAGGAGGTAAATCAGGTATACGAGATATTAAATTAAGAGAGTTTAGTGTTAATCCTGATGGGAGTATGTTTGTATTAGGAGAACAGTATTATTATTTTGTGGTATATAATGCAGCAAACAATAGCTATACTTATAAGTTTTATTACGAAGATTTAGTAGCAACAAAAATAAGTGCTGATGGCAAGGTGCTTTGGATGAAAAAACTACCTAAAAGACAATTTGGAACTTCAGGCCGTGGAGGTATGGGTATTTCATATATAAAAGGAAAAAATTCCCATTATATTCTATTCCTGGATAATGTTAAGAATGCAGATATTGGTATAGATGAAGTTCCTGCTCGTCATGTTGATGGTAAAGGCGGATATCTAACTGCGTATAAAATTAATGATGCGGATGGAAATTATACTAAACATACACTTTATAATTCGCTAGAAGTAAATAATGTAAAAACATACCAATTTAAAACATCCAGAATTGTAAAAGCTAATGACAACACTCTTGTTGTAGAAGTGTATATTAAAGGTAAAAAGGATATGATTATAAAAATGGAACTTGTTGAATAGTAACCTGAGTTCGATTAAAAATTCAGTAGATTTTGGAGCAAAGTAAAATGCTCCAAAATTTACTTTTCCTTGATAGGAATAAATATAGATTCAATATTAATCCTATAACCAACTGTTATTCTATACAAAACAACCATTAATTCATAAATAGTTCAACCACATGAGCAACTCCATCCTCATCGTTAGATAAAGTTACAAAATCAGACACCTGCTTAACCTGTTCTTGAGCATTGGCCATTGCAACACCAAAACCGGCAAATTCAATCATGGTCAAATCATTAAATCCATCACCACAAGCAAGCATTTCTTCACGAGTATGACCTGTATAATCCAATAAAATTTGCAGCGATTGCGCCTTATCTATATTCAGAGGGTTTAGTTCTAAAAAGAATGGTTCACTTCTGTAAATATTCATTTCACGGTTAAACTGCTCCTTCATATCCTGCTCTAGTCTTATTAAAATTTCCGGATTACCCACCATTAAACATTTAGGCACTGGAATTTTTAGAGCCTCTGTAAATGAATCCACTTTCTTAATGGGCATTTTATTTAGAGAAGCTTCATACTGAATGTATTCATTATCGGTATTTTCCGAAATAATACTTTCATTTTCATATGAAATAATGTCGACCTTATTATTTTGGGCAATTTCATGTAAAACAGGTAGTTTATCAGTATTCAAAGCCGATTCATGAATAACTTCCTTTGTTTGCCAATTAATAATAGTACCACCATTAAATGACAAAATATAGCCTCCATATTTAGCCAATTCAAGCTCTTCAGCTAAGGGTACAATACCATAAGTTGGTCTGCCCGATGCCAATACAATCTTCACCCCCTTTTGCTGCACTTTTAATAAAGTAGCTTTTGTTCTTTCCGAAATTTCTTTTTTTGAATTGGTTAAAGTTCCATCTAAATCAAGCACAAGTAACTTATACTGCATTATTCCCCGTTTTTAATATTTTACAGATTAATTTAAATACATACAATGCTTTATGTACTTAAAATAGCTTGCAAAAATAGAAAAATTGTGCTTATTAGGGAGGATTATTTTAAACAAAGGAAATAATTGGGATTTTGAGAAGTATAATTATTATAAACCCATAAGTCAAACAACAAAAACATTATGAAGTACTGAATCTAACGTAGCCTTTGGGCATAGATTATCAATAGGTTATGTATTTTGATGGAATTGAATCCAAATATATACAACTCTGTAAAACTTAAAATTTAAAAGAACTGCATGTTAATAACTGCAGCTCTTATTGATTTATATTTAACTATTTTATTAGTAAAAACAAAGCTATTGTAGTTAGCTCATATATAATCTTACATGCTATTATAGCATACATATGGATCACTAATGAAGAGTCGAGAAATAATAACTCATATCTTAAAAATAAACACTTAAATCAAGCGAAATACAGAATGCTTTTACTGTAAAATCATACTCTTCAATAATCTTGTCATATGCATAAATACTTTTTAAATATTGGGTATATCTTAATCCTAAAGTGGTATGATAATCATCCAGCAATCTAATATTAATGCCTGCAATAAATAAATAATTATTTCTCCTAACATCAACAAAATCGCTAGTTTCATCACTTCCAAATGTAGTACCATATTGATTGTAGGTAATGGTACCATCATCTATATGATGAATAATTTTAGAATCTAAACCTCTTGAAAATCCAATTCCTGTAATTAAATTAGTTGCAAACCTACCTCTATTGCTTTCATATTCAAATAACCTAGTATTTAGCATAATTGGAAATTCAACAGTACTAATACGGTATCCATGCTCACTTGAATTCCAATTTTCATCTTTAAAAGCTCTCCAGTTATATGTTATTTCCGATTGAATTGAAAAGCGGTATTTAGTAATTGGAATATGAAATGCTACTCCTCCATTAAATGAAACATTTGCCAGTGAAGTTCCCATATCGGTTAAAGGAGTATTAAACATGGACCCACCTCCTCCTATTTTTAAACCAATACCAAATTTATTTTTGGTGTAATCATAATCTACATCAGATCCATAGCATACAATAGAAAAAATGCTAAAAAATAGAGGTAATAGTATAAATTTATTCATTGGAAGATGGTGTGTGAGATGATAATTTTTTACTGACGGTTTCTTTTTCAATTGGTTCCATATCAAAATCATAATACGGCTTTGCATTTTTAAATATATTGGCTGTAGCAATATCCACCGCAAAACCATATAAACCCACAAAATTGATAAATGTAATTGGATTGATTGTTTTTGTCATTACAAATTCAACATCCTTATAACCCTCTTTTTTTATTGTAACATTTTTCTTTTTGTAAGTTCTACCTATTTTAAATTCGTTAGGTGCAGTACCAATTTTTTTATCATTAATATAAACATCAGCATTTTCAGGTTCTACATATATGTATACTTTATCTTTAAATCCGGTAAAAAGAGTGGCACAACCTGTATTTAAAATAATAACTAAGGTTATGATCAGTGTTTTAATTAATTTCATAATGTATTATTTGTTTTTTATTAGCTTGTAGTATAAAACAATAAGATTGGAGAAAATATAAGTATGGGGTAGGTATATTTTAGTTGCAATACTTACGATACAAATTCTCAATGGCACCAAATCTTAATTTGCTATTATATTTAACTTCTCTGGCAAAGCGATTACATGAAGAAAAGTACTTATCTATAATTTTTTTATAATTCTTTTTATTGTATTCACTAATATATTGAGAACCCTTAAATAAGTATCTATAATGTCTAACTGCACCTCCTGGTCCTGAGCTAATATGGTATTCTTTATCATCTTCTATTTTTTCATAGCCTCCTTGTGGAACATGTTTCTCAAGCACCATATAGTCTCCTTCTGCAAACATTACTCTCATAAATACAATCTTTTTATTCTTTGCCTTTGTTGGATCATTTGGTATGGGCAAGTATTTTTCATGATTATAACTAAGTGTTTTAATCTGATCTACTGTATATCTCTTTTTTAGTTTATCATTTTTTACCGTTACGTCACAGTTCTTGTAAGGAGTTGTAAAAAACCCAGATAACTTTCCGTGTATGGTGTCATTTTTTGTCGTAACAATATAATTATTGTATGTAATTTCAAAATTTATAGGTATAGTGTAAGATACTCTAACTGTCTTTCCATCTTGTTTACCCGGTACCCAATCTGGTAGTTTTTTAATTACACGAATAGCTTCGTTATTTAAAACTGGTACTTTTCCTTTTGCTATTTTAACTGAATCAATATGTCCATCTTCCATCACTATAAAACGAACATATACTCTATCCTCTAATCCTTTAGCATAAGCACTTTTAGGATAAACTATATTTTCACTGATAAATTTACGCAGTGCCTCATCCCCTCCTGGAAAAGTGGGCATTTCTTCAACAATAAAAAAAACTGTATTGGCTTTATCCTGAGCACTAGAGTTTTTACAATAAACTAAAGCAGACAAAATAATACCATAAATAATGTATTTCATAATATATATTAAAGGTGAATATACAAGAGTATAATTTTGTAAAATAGGATCGCAAAAAAAGTAAATCTGATGTAAACACTAATTATTTAACCCGTGACAAAAGTGTGACAAGTTATATCCAACTAATAATCAAAACTGTATATTTACACTTAATAAATATACAAACACTATTTTGTAAGTTTAATAACCCGAGTTCGATTAAAATTAAAGAGCTCAGATTATATTAAAATGCAGATATACAAGGCAAATTATTTTTGCATAGCGAGCTATGGTAGAAGAATTTAACGAAGTAGATTAGTATTTTAATAGAAAGCCACATATAAACAACGATTTTCTGCTTCATATTTGTTTGACATAGCCCGCTATGACTTCACAAATATTCATTGAAACTCATTATTTATAAGCGGTCTGAGCCAATAATTTTATATCGAACTCGCGTTAATACATATTTTTATTGCTGAATTATAAATACATTATCCATGCATTCCATATCAGATAACTTTAGTCCTGAGGGTAAACAACTCTACGTTAAAGGTGGAGAAATAATAGAAGTAGTTGAACATATTGCAAATTTAATACCTGAGGATAATGAAGCATTACAATCCACTAAAGACAATATGATGCAAGAGGCCTATCAGCTTCAGGTAAAAGTATCCGGTGCTGAGGCTACTGATCTGTTTGATCTTAAAATGGAAGCCGCCTGCTTTATACGCAAAGCTGCTAAAGACCTAATGGTTCAAAAACATGCGTTAGAAATGTTTGATTTTGCAGATTCTGGCTATTTTGATATAGTACGTGGATTAATTGAAGAGTACCGACATATTTTTATACAATGGGTAGCCAGATTCGATAAGTGGGATTATATTATTGATCGCTGGGGATTATTCAATCCACCCGGTGTTAGTCCTCACGATATAGATCCGGATGACGATATTCCATTTGATAATCCTTTAGATGAAGATGAATAATTATCTAAAAGAATCACCTTCTTTCATATCTCCTCACCCCTACAATCGAACCTTTAATATTCCAAAGAGCATACAGACTTGGTAAATAATCGGGTTGGCTAAGGTATTTCTGCGGGAGCTATACTGCTAGTGGTTAAACATCAAGTAAAACATTACATTAAGAAACAAAAAACTCCCGGTATTTAAACCGGGAGTTCATAATCTTTTAAGTAAATCGCTTCTTAATTTACTTTTTCATCTAAAGCCTTACCAGGTTTAAATTTAGCAACTTTTTTAGCAGCTATTTGAATTTCTTTACCTGTTTGAGGGTTTCTACCTGTACGAGCAGCACGCTCACTTACAGAAAAAGTACCAAATCCTATTAATTGTACACTCTCACCTTTTGCTAAAGCGTTTTTAATTGCTTCTGTTGTTGCAGTAAGTGCTTTCTCTGTATCAGCTTTTGATAATCCGCTTTCTTCTGCGATTGCGTTTACAAATTCTTGTTTAGTCATCTTTTTATATTTGATTGAGTTTTATTTCGTGCGCAATATATAGGTTATTTCTTAAATTAACCAATTCCTTATTTTTTATTTTTATGATTTACTGCAATAGGTTTCACAAGCAAACTCCTATATTATTATGCCTTTGGAAGTTTTTATTATTCTTAACAATTAAGGTGTGCGATAAAAGCTTGAAAATTGAAACCTACAAATCCGATGTAATTTATTTCAAAGGAAAACATCGTTTATATATATACCTATAATACAGATTTTTACTTTACATTCACAAACCTATATCAGGAATACCAAATTATTTATACTTGTAATCCTAAAATGTCTAGGTCATCCATTTTCCTTCTATAATCCATCATACTTTATTACATAAGCTATTCATATTAAATTGAAACGCCAAACAGTAATTAATCATTTAAAATTTCTAATATTCATTACTTTTAACACTCAATTTTGACATAATTATGAATACAGATCTCGCAGTTATAGAAAATTATATCAAGTTTTCCTTTTCAGTGCGTATTATTTATTTTTAAATGGTTCATGATCCTCTATAATATAACCTCTTTTTTCTTTGCCTTATAAAGAATCATAGCAGTAAAAATGAATTGTTTGTTACATACCTCATGATTGGTCTAGACTCAGATCTACGGGCAACTTCTTTAAAACCAACCTTTATAAATGCCGAAGCAAATCCTGTCCATGCAAATACATCTAGCATTCCTGATTTTTTGGGTAGATGAGGATAACCTTCAATAATTTTGGCTCCTTGCTTCTTACAGTATTCGATAACAGATTTTAATAATTCAGCTGACAATCCAATTTTTCTATAGGGTTTTGCAATAAAAAAACATACGATAGACCAAACAGGTTTATCATCAATTCTTTTTAATATTCGGGAGCGCTCTAATGCAGAAAATTGCTCTCTTGGAGCTACAGAACACCAGCCAACGGGTTGATTATTATGATATGCCATAATACCTGGAATTTCACCTGCTTGAATTAATTCTTTCATCAATTCCTTATTACTATCTCCCTTTTGTCTTTCAAATGCAGAACGCTTTAATCTCCACCACATACACCAACAACCGCCACATGCCCCATTTATCCCAAATAATAATTCAAAGTCATCCCACCTATCATATGTTAAAGGATAAAATTCTAAGGACTTTAATATTTCTTTTCTATCATTCATATAAATATTACCACATACGAGTAAAACATATTCAATATTAATATCATTTAAAATATTTTAAACTTAAAAACAGAATTAAAAAATAGTATTTTAAATTCAAAGGTTTGTGTGCTGGCTATGCGGGCTATTCTCTCAATTCGAGCATAATATTTGCCACTTCTACACTTGGATCATCAATAGTTTTATATGCTGTTCCTATCGTTGTTGCAAGCTCAGATTCCTTAAACTTTTTTAATGATTCTTTTGAGTACCAGATATACACACCGCCATATTCACCAGTAATTATTTTAATATAATACTTCTTTACCAATCCTGGTATGGCGTTAAATTGTGGTTCTCTTTCTTTTGCTATTCGAAAAAACTCCTCATCTGATGGTTCTGTCTTTTCTTTAACAATAAGCATTACTGTACCCTCGGTTTTAAAATTTGATGATTCTTGAATGACCTTTTGTCTATTAACTCCACTAAACTGTTTGTAGTTGTTTTTGTGGTACAACCCACCATTACAAGCATGGCCACAGCAAATACAGATTTTTTGATTAGTTTCATATACTACTGATCTTCAATTAACATCCGTATGAAATTCTTACTCCTCTTTGTTAGATTAATATACGAAATCATTCACATTGTTGCCTTATCATTTCCAAACACATAACATTGAATTCTGCCATGCTTAAATAATAAAGTAAGTTTTATCTTTCATAATGATCATTCATCAATAATCTAATTATTAATTAGTACAGATGTAGATATAGTAAACTAATAGGAAAAACTCAATTGCCAATAATGCATAATTACATATAAATGCTTACCTTATAAAGGTATTTTTTTAAGGAAAAATAAATATAATAACTTAGTAATAAGATTTTTTTCTATAATTAGCCAGCCAATGGTATTATAGCAATAATATGTAGTATGGAAGTAACAAGTAATAATGAGGCTTTTGTTAAACTTAGATCAGAAATCAATAAACTAAAAAAAGAACTGATCAAACAAAAGGAAGTAAAAGGATATTCCTTGCTGTTACAGGAAATTGTAGATAAAAGTCCATATCCTATGTGGATATCTGATGAAAAAGGTCTGATGCAAAAAACCAATAAAGCATTGTTAGATACTTTAGGATTAAACAAGGAGGATCTTATTGGAAAATATAATATTCTGGAAGATAAAAACATCGAAAATGAAGGTGTTTATGATGATATAAAAGAGGTTTTTACAAACTTAAAAACTACTACGATTATTATCTCATGGGAAGGTAAAAATTCAAGAATAGACGAAATAAAAAATGCTAAACAAGTTTGGATTGAAGCTAGTTTTTTTCCGATTGTTAATAAAAATGGTACGCTCACAAATATTATCTGCCAATGGTTTAATATAACCAAGCAAAAGGAAGCTGAATTTGAACTATCTAAACAAAATCAGAAACTTGAAAATATAGTACATGAAAGAACAAAGCAGTTAGAAGAGAAGAATAAGGAACTGGAACGTACCTCTCAAAATCTGGCAGAAATTCAATCAAAAATGATGGAATCTGATAAAATGGCTTCCTTAGGTTTTCTCACAGCCAGTATTGCTCACGATTTAAATAGTCCTTTAAATTTTATCTACTCCGGTTATCAACAATTGGTTGAGTTATTGAATGAAAAAGGTAATATAGACAAAGAAAAAAGCCAAATTTGGTTAGAAGCTATTGATAAAGGAGTAAACAACTGCATTGATATAATCAAAAGTTTGAATCAATTCAGCAGAACAAACATTGAAGATAATGAATCACTAGAGATTCATAATATTTTGGATAACTGCCTTTTAATACTACATAACAAGTTAAAATATCGGATTAATTTAAAAAAGGTCTATTGTAATAAGAACATAATCATTTCAGGTAATTCAGGACAAATGCATCAGTTATTTTTAAACATTATAACTAATGCAATGCATGCAATAGAAGCTAAAGGAACTATTATTATTGAAACAAGAGCAGCTGAAAATGACATCACTATAAAAGTAACTGATGATGGATGTGGTATTAAACAAGAGCATTTAAATAAGATTATGGATCCTTTCTTTACAACAAAACCTCCTGGATTTGGTACAGGATTAGGCCTGTCCATCACTCAAAAAATTGTAAAGGAACATAATGGTTTCATTGAAATTGAATCTCAACCAAATCAAGGAACCAGCGTAAAAATTATATTACCCTCAAAAATTTAATAAATTTTATTAGAGAATACTCTAACAATACTGATTATATTTATTTAACATTTAATATCTGATTCCAAACTTTCTGATATTCAACAATGCATACAATTAAGCTTCTGCATTAAAATAACTGGATTTTATGTACAAATTATATTAACTTTTAAAAACCAAGAGAGACAGTTATTTAAAGTATTGTAATTTAATCAGGGGAATATGGACTATTGGTCGTACACCATAGGGAAGTTAAGGCAATTTATAATAATGGTTGGTGAAGTTTCATTTTTTACCGCCCGTTTTTTTAAAGAGGTAACTAGTCGCCCTATTGAATTTCAGGAATTTTTAAAACAAAGCTACATGGTAGGCTATAAATCATTACCTCTTGTGGCTACAACTAGCCTTATAATGGGAATGGTGCTTACAATACAAACTAGACCTACCCTCGTTAATTTTGGGGCCGTTTCACTTATGCCTAGTATGGTTGGAATTTCTATTGTTAGAGAAATTGGTCCAGTTATTACAGCCTTAATCTGTGCAGGAAAAGTAGGGTCAGGAATTGGTGCCGAATTGGGTTCAATGCGTGTTACAGAACAAATTGATGCCATGGAAGTATCTGGTACAAATCCGTTTAAATATCTGGTAGTAACCCGCATTTTAGCAACCTCTATTACTTTACCTATTTTAGTGATATTAGGAGATACTGTAGGTCTATTTGGATCATTTATGGTAGAGAATATAAAAGGAGCTGTTTCCTTTACCTTATTCTTTAATTTAGTTTTTGATTATCTAAGCTATGGTGATCTTATTCCCGCAATAATAAAGTCCTTCTTTTTTGGTTTTGCCATTGGATTAATAGGTTGCTATAAAGGATATAATGCAGAAAGAGGCACTGCAGGTGTTGGATTGGCAGCAAATTCAGCTGTTGTTCTTACTTCGATGATGTTATTCTTTATCGATTTTTTAGCTGTTTTAGTGGCAGATATTTTTTACGAATTATAAAATTTATAAGGCAAATTTATGTTATCATATCAAAAACATAAAAGGGATGGTCAACAAAAGGTAATTGAAGTTAATCAATTATTTAAAAAATTTGCCGGAAAACAAGTTCTCAATGGCTTTGATTTAGATTTATATAATGGTGAGTGCTTGGTTGTAATAGGTAAATCTGGTTCTGGAAAAACCGTAATGATAAGGTGTCTGGTTGGTCTAATGACAGGCGAATCAGGACAAATTAAAATCTTAGACAAGAGTATACCTGATTTAGATCAAAAAGAACTGGATGAATTAAGACTTCATATTGGTTTTTTATTTCAAGGAAGTGCGCTGTATGATTCCATGTCTGTTCGTGAAAACCTGGAATTTCCATTAAGAAGACTACGCAAAAATTACACTAATAAAAATGAAGTAGATCAACTAATACGCGAAGTGCTTTCAAGTGTAGGGTTAGAACATGCCATTGATTTAATGCCTGCAGAACTTTCAGGAGGTATGCAACGAAGAATTGCTTTAGCCAGAACACTTATTTTACGACCTGAAATTATATTTTACGATGAACCAACAACTGGATTAGATCCTATAACTGCAAAAGAAATTATTAATTTAATAGCAGAGGTTCAGAAAAAATACAAAACCACCTCTTTAATTATAACACACGATTTAAATATCGCAAAACTCATTTCGAATAGAGTTGTAATTTTAGCAGACGGCAAAAATTATGTAGAAGGAACCTATCAAGAACTGATAAAATCAAGCGATCCAGTTATTAAAGCGTTTTTTTAATTAACAACAGAAAGGGAGAAAAATGCAAAAAACAACGTCTCAAAAAATAAAGCTTGGAACCATGGTTCTTACCGGTGTTTTACTATTCACTATAGGTGTTTATTTTATAGGTAATAACCAAAGTTTCTTTACCAAAACATTTCAAATTAGTTCTGTTTTTAAAAACGTTAAAGGACTAAGAGTTGGTAATAATGTAAGATATTTAGGTATAGATGCTGGTAATGTTGAAGCCATTGAAATAATTAATGACACAACAATCAGAATCACCATGAAAATAGATATCAAAACAAAATCTTTTATTAAAAAAAATGCAGTTGCAAAAATAAGTTCTGATGGATTAGTTGGTGATATGATTGTGAATATTGAACCGGGAATTGGCAATAGTAAAACCATTGAAAATAATGACAAGATAAAAGCATTTGATCCGATAGCTACCGATGAAATGCTTAGTACACTAAGCGAAACAAATGAAAATGCTGCTTTATTAACGGCGGGTATACTTCAAATTACAAGATCTATAAATGATGGGAAAGGTACTTTCGGAATGTTTGTCAATGATAAAAAACTAGCCAAAGACATCAGACTTATCATTAAAAACCTAAAAGAAACAACCTCAAAAACAACAACTCTAATGAAAAACCTTGAAAATATATCTAATTTAATGGATAACGATAATAGTCTTTTAGGCATATTGCTCAATGATACCTTAACTGCATCTAAAATGCGTACTTTAATATACGACCTTAACACTTCTGGAAAAGAGATTAAAACGATGTCTGCTACTTTAAATAACATAGTTGAAGAACTTGCGAATGGCGACAATAGTTTGATAAACACAATAGCAAACGATTCAATATTAAAACAGGATCTCAAAGAAACGATGGAGAACATCAATTCTGGAAGTCAAAAATTTGATGAAAACATGGAAGCACTTAAACATCACTTTCTGTTTAGAAAATATTTTAAAGATGAAAAAAAGAGTCGCAATTAATAAAACTACAACTCTTTTTTCTATAATATGAAAACATAAGTATCTATACCCTTTTCATCATATATTCAATTTCCTTAATCTGGTCTGATAAAATCTTTTGTTTATCCAGCTTTTTAGCTTCCTGCAAATAATACTTTGATAATTTTTTATTACGCTGCGAAAGATAAATACCCGACAATTGAAGTTTTGCAACTGCCTGGTCATTTTTCATCCTTAAACCTGTAGTTAAGGCCTTTTTAAATGTCTTTTCAGCTTCTTTTCTATTATTTTTTTGCGTTTCAACCAAACCTTTTAAATAATAATAGTAGGCTTCCTGACTATCAATCATATTTTCAGGATGCTTAACCTTACTTAAAATCATATCTACTGCTGTAAACTTATTTTTTCGCAAAAACAAAAATGCCATAAGGTTCTTTTCATTCTTAAAATGAAAAAGCACAACCAATCCAGCAATTAACACAGTTAAAATTCCCCAACCAATTTCACCTTGAACAAAAAGAGCTACTGCACCTATGCAGATAATTCCTCCTAAAATCAATCTTATAAACTTTCCAATCATAACATAGTTTTAAATTCGGCCACTAAAAAAAGGTTTTTTATTAAAAAACAAACAAAAGAACCAGTCATTTTTTTATGATTTTTTCCAGACCTTACTATTAATGATCACTATAAAGATTTTAAGATTCTAGATTTTAAACACTTAACAACTTTCAATTCTCTTTCATAAATTATTCTGATAAAGACAAAATAATACCTCAACATAGTAAGAGTTTGTTTATTTATCAGATATCGTATTTTTGTATTTGCTTAATTACATAAAAGTAAAAGAAATGAAATGCTATTGTAATTCAGGAAAGGAATTTGATCAGTGCTGTGAACCTTTTCTATTAAATCAAAAAATCCCAGAATCATCAGAACAATTAATGCGTTCAAGGTATTGTGCTTTTGTTACTGCTAATATCAATTATCTTTTGAATACCCATCATAAAAGAACACGGCCGACTAAAGACAGAAAAAATATACTAAAATGGACTAAATCCGTTGTTTGGCAGAGGTTAGATGTTATAAATACAAAACAAGGATCCGCTAACGACACTGAAGGATTTGTAGAATTTAAGGCCTTTTATTTAGAAAATGGAAAACTGGATTGTATTCACGAAAACTCTCGATTTGTAAAAGAAAATAAACTCTGGTATTACATTTCAGGAACACATCATTAATTAAAATTCAATAGACAAATCATAAAATGGGAATATCACCAAACGATTTCGGTTTAAATTCTAGAGTTCAACTGAAACAACTAGATACATATCATATAGCCATAGTAAAACTAATTAAGAGCCGAATCATAACTAAAGACGCTTTAAAAATTGTAGAAATGGCACAAACCATCAAATCAAAAGAACCAACCCATAAGGTAAGTTTAATCTGTACAAAAAATATATGTTCTAAATCCATTCAATTGTTAAACAAAAATCAAATTGATATTATTTATTCTGAATAAAAAGCACCATATATTATTAAAGCATAAGTGGCGATGATGGGTAAACATCTTTAGATGTTAATTGTAAAACTTCATCAATCTGTTGTATTAAGGCTTCTTTATCTCTTGATAGCACACCTTTTAAAACTGCTTGATTTGAAACATGATCACTTCTAAAAATACTACCTTTAAGATCAAGTAAAGTAATAAACATTTTCATTTCATTTAATATTTCAGCTACTGTTAAAGGAACAAATTCGCCTTTAAAACGTGCCTTAAAATGATCTAATCCATATGGGAAGCTCAAATTTAGTGTCGATAAAAACTTAGAATTAAGTTCATTTAATAAACTTACAGAATTAATAATATGTTGCTCTGAATATTTCTTTCCACCCAGCCCATTAATAATCATTACTGATGTATCAATGCCGGCATTATGAGCTTTTAATATACCTTCCTTTGTTGATTGATAACTTTCCCCTTTATTTAGAATACAAAGTAATTCATCATCTCCACTTTCAATTCCAACGTAAAGCAATTTTAACCCCTTGGCTCTTAATTCCTCCAACTCTTTATAACTTTTGCTTAAAATATCTTTGGGTAATGCATATGACGATATTCGTTGCAGTTTACCAAATTGCTTATTTATTTCCGAAATAACTTCTAGTAACTTTGAGGTGGAGAGTACCATTGCATTTCCATCTGCTAAAAACACCTTTTTTACACCAGAATAGTACCTGGATAGAATTTGTATTTCCTGCTTGATGTTATCCATTTTACGTGTAGTAAACTTTTTAGATTGGTACATCTCACAAAAAGCACATTTATTCCAGGAGCAACCATAAGTTACCTGAATAATAGCAGATGCAAATTCTGCCGGTGGACGAAAAACAGGTTCGCTATAATGAAACATAAATTCTAAATTACAGGAGATAGCTAATTGGCTATACTTCTAATTCAAAATTAATTTGTCGTCCTTCTTTAAAAGCCTTTTTATCCATTTGAGCTCCTACTGCCATTCCAATACTCATTCCTATAGGTAATCCAATTCCTAAATATGCAAAATTATGCAAACCCAAAGCAAATAAACCTCCAATTGGGATACCAAAAACACCAATTCCAATAGCTAACCACTTATTTTGATAATGGTTTTTTACTACAATATTAAGCTCCTTTTCAACCAAAGAGATAATTTTTATTTGCGTTTTTACAATTTGCGTTTTCAGTTCCTTGGCTGAATCTGTAATTAAATTTAACGCATTAATATCACTATTTATAGTCGTTTCTATTTTTTCGGGCAACACTCTATTATTTAGTTCCTGTATTAGCTTAGTAAACAATAATATGGTATGTTGCAATTTAGGATGGCCTGCAATATTAACCTTTAAATCTAATTTATTGAGCATTACGATAACATGTTTTTGTGGTTAAATAATTTCAATTAATGATTCAATTACAAAGAAAACCTTCCAAATATAAACAATGTTATCGATTCTTAAAATATGTTAATACACTCCTTTGTAATATTAAATACAAAAGAAGAACAGTAACTCTTATAATAAATAGAAATCAAGAGTTGAAAAAAAGAAAGCCTCTGAGAAACAGAAATTATTTTATTTAAGATTAAACATCACCTGTAGCACAGAGTCTTGGAGTCATTTTCTAACTATAACTGACCACATAAATCATAATACATTAAAATGATTACATATCTGATTTCATCTTATCAATCATCTTCTTGGCATTTTTATTCTCCGGATCTAACTTAATCGATTTTTTATAATACTCAATAGCCTTTTCATTATTGCCTTTTTTCATATAAGCTTCTGCTAAACTATCCCACGTGTTTGATGCCATAGGGTACAACTCCGTATTCAAAATAAACACCTTAATAGCTTCATCAATTTGATCCTTCCATAGTAAATTATAACCTACCCAGTTTAGTCTGAATTCATTTAAAAAATCGGTATTTTCAAAGGACGTTTTAACTATGGAAGTTAATGAAAAAACTTTCCACCCGTCATCTGTTTTTTTAAGTAAATAATTCACCTCAGAATTAAATGTTCTATCTTGACCAAACATAAAACTTTTTTGTTGTTGTTTTACAACTGCTGAAGCCATCTTTCCTATTACTTTTATATCAAATTCACCTTCAAATTTTAAGTTAGGAGCATCACCTTCACCTTCAAAATACTTTTTCATGCTAACATAAACTGAATCCCACGACAACTTTTGATTCACATAAAATGAATTTATAGACGTATGGCTAACATAGTCTTCATGCAGCCAATAACTGGCCCAGGCATCAATATCTTTTTCAAGAAAAGCTTTGGTTTCATTCTTTAACACTTCCTTTATTTCCTCTTTTTCGTTTGCTGCAACAACAGTTATCGAAGTCAGAAATAATCCCACAAAACAAGCAAATATTAATCTTTTCATAACACTAATAATTATTGATTAGAATAAAAAAAGTTACGAAATTATAATTGCATTGTCAGATATTATTTACAATTTGATTTTAAGACAATTATAGATTATAACAATTCATTGTATTTGATACAACTCTATGTAATTTATAAACGTCAGTTCGATTAAAATTTAAGAATTCAGATTGTCATAAAAAGCTAACATACACAACAAAGTTTGCAGGGCTAGATAGCTATAAAAATTTAACGCAGTAGATTCGTTTTTTTTAGGACATAGCGAATCATACTCTTTATGCAAACAGCGATATTCTGCTCAAAAATTCGTCAAAACAGCCCGATATTTTTTATGTTTTTTTTTATTGAACCTTACTATTTATAAGCACTCCGAAACAACGCTCAACCGAATACATAAAAATTAATAATTTCATCAGGTTATTACAAATTCTATATCTGATACAGATTATTAAATAATCCATGTTAATGAAAATACGCCATTTAATCTTGTTCTATCTTATTTAAGGCTTCTGTAATTCTTTTACTAGCCAAGCTACCTGCTTTCTTGTTTCTGATCACCACTTATTCTTACAGTTATCGCAAATCTACGCTGAACATGTTGTGTACCGGTTGTGAACATTTGCGAAGCTGTTGCGTAGCCGTCTAGTCCCCTTTGCGATGCATTTGCGTATAATTTGCGATCTATTTGAGAATACGTGCACAAAAAAAGTGATAAAATTGCCAAAAATTAGAATATTTTTCCTCAAAAACGCCAAAAATCAGAACATTGACCCTTTTTGATCTAAAAATCAACAATTATTGAAATGGGCTAAAAGGTAACACACTTTACCAAAGCGATATACAAAAGATAAAAGTAACAGTAAAATTACTTTAATTTTTTAAATGTAATACATATTCTACTTTAGTTCATACAAAATCGACCGCGCAATGTTTAACCCGATTATTCTTAATATTTGATCAATATTAAAAAAGATCAATATAATAAAAAGCCATGGTGAAAATTGATACAAGAATCTTTGGTGGATTCAACGTCAAAGTAGGAAATATTGTAGGTTTAACCTGGAAAGATAAATAGAAACCATCATCAAGTGAAAAGAAGGCAAGTAAGAAGCAAATTAATCACAGGGCTAAATTTATGTATGCGGCTAAATTTTTACAGTCATTGCTGCCTGTAGTAGAAATAGGATGCAGAACGTACGATAGGTGTAAAACATCATGAAATGCAGCAATATTATATGTATTGCTTTATGTTTTAATAGATTTTATACACCTATACTGGTAAATAACCAATTTATAAAATAATATTGTAGTATAGTCTAAAACAAAAAATGCTTTCCAGAGAGAAAGCATTAGCCGGGGAATGAAATCATTCCCCCAATTTTTTAATTACATGGATTAATACCAAATGGTTCTTTTAGGAGGGTTTCCAAAAGACTCAAATTGATCTCCATTACTGTTTACTACTTTCATCAGTTCTTCAACTGTAAAATCGTAACCATCTTCGATTGCACGTTTAACAAACTCTTCTTTTGTGTTTGCGGCATTGTACTTAGCGCGAAATGTTTCATCTGCGCCTCCTTTTTCTAATAAGGCTTCTACACTTTCTAATGACATAACTTTACTATTTAAAATTTCTGATGTTAAAATAGTTATTTTTTAAATACACCCTACAATATTTCACACCACAAAGGTGATTTTTATATTTTTTTTACTTTTACCCCACATTTCCATACTACACACCCTACATTTTTGTAGTTTTTTTTAAAAAAAACACTACCCCTTATATTCATCATCTTAATATAATAAGATAAAAACTAAAATATTAAGAAGGTAACGCACAAACGGGAAAAGAAATATTACACCCTAATAAAAAAAATCCTGCTAGAAAATTACCAACAAGATTTTTTTATAACATCCATTAAAAAAGCCCTATAATTTTATTCTGAATAAAATTTTTCAAAAGCCCTATACCATGTTAATATAAACGAAGAGGTTCCTACAGCCAATACAACAATCATAAAATGCATACCATCAACTTGTCCAAATCCCAAATATGAGGCAATAGCACCTCCTGCAATAGCTCCAATAAGACCTAAAATTATTGTAATATGAATATGATGTCGATTAACGTAAGGCTCAATTAATAAAGTTAGTACACTAACCACAATACCTATTGATATCCAAAGTAGAATTCCCATATCAACCTCCTTTCTAATCTTAGATGTCAAATCTTTGTAAGGTTGAAATGTTATACCAGCCTTACAAATTAAGGCTCTATTTAAAACAAAGTTACTAGTGAAAACATTTAAAATCAATACAATAATCACATATTTTCAATCAAAAACAGAGATTTATCATACTAATTTTAATACAATTAACTTCACTCTTCTTCTTCCTCCCAATTAACATCCATTGTAATTAATGGAGAGGCATCAACCTGTTCTATATCCAACAAACTTATTAAAGTATTTAAACTATCCTCTACTTCTTTAAGTTTTTTATCATCCAACTTATTCAATTTATCGGACAATTGCTCATGTAATAAAGAAGGTATCGAATTCAGAAGTTTATCGCCAGCTGAAGTTAATGTAATATTTACCACTCGCTTATCCCCTTTTTTAGGTAATCGAGCCAGCAATCCTTTTGTTTCCAACCTATTAATAATACCACTTACAGTACTTGAATTTAGGTTAAGCATATTACGAATTTTGCCTTGCGTAAGCTGATAATCAGGAGCATCTCTCAAAAATCCAAGACACAATACCTGAGGAATACTAACTCCATATTCCTTTTGAATTTTTTTTGATTCAATATCTACCGAACGTACAATCTTTCGGATTTTTATGAGAATTTCCTTTGTGTCCATGCTTTATTAATTACGCGACAAAAATAAGGGGTATTTTAAAACGACCAAAATTCCAAAGAAAAGATATTTCTAATTTTTTCTTTTTTTTAATCATTCTTTACTACACCATCTCGAAACAACAATATAAGAAAGGAATGATATAAAAATCCCAAAAATATTCGCATCCAATTCATATGGTAAATCCACTTCCAATACAATTAAAAACAACGTTAAAGATCCTCCCATAATCATCGACACCAATGCCGCAGTACTGTTTGTTTGTTTCAGAAACAAAGCCATTAAAACAGGAATAATCATCCCAGATACCATAAAGGAATAAGAGTGTAGCATAATATCCAAAACACTAGTCATTTTATAGGCTAAAAACAAAGCAACACAACCAATAACCATGGTTAATATTTGTGATAGCCTCACACTTCTTGGACCTCGATGCATTTTTAAAACATCAGCCAACAAATTACCTGAAGAGGCCATCAAACAACTATCGGCAGTTGACATTATTGCTGAAAAATATGCAGACAATACGATACCCATAAAACCAACTGGCAATATAGTTCTTAACAACACAGGCAATCCCATCTCTGCATCTAAAGTAGACATATCATAACCTGGAAGCATTTGATTTTCCATTGCCACACGAGCAAACACTCCTAATACTACGCCCATAAATGCCATTATTGGATACTCAAATAAACCTGCTAAAAACCATGCTTTTTGCGCTGTTTTGGTATCTCTGGAAGCATAAATTCTTTGATACAAAGTCATTCCAATGAACCAAATAGGAATAACAGTAAACATCCAATTAATAAATTGCTGCCATTTAATATTTGTAAGTAACAAAAACTCTGGCTCCAGGGTAGATTTAATGACTTCAATCCCGCCTATTTTAAAATAAGCAAATGGCAAGGCTACAAATATTAATCCCACCATTAATACAATCCATTGAATAGTATCTGTATATATTACAGCCTTTAAACCACCAAGCACTGTATATACTACTGCAATTGTTCCCATTACTAACAATGCCAGATCCATAGAAAGTTCAGGAAAAGTTGAAGATGCCAATTTAGCACCAGCCAAAATCTGAGAACTAGTAAAACCTAAATATCCTATAGCCGAAATTATACCGGCTACAAGAGCTACCGTATTATTGTATTTATACTCTAAAAACTGTGGAAATGATAAAAAACCTTTTTCCCTGGCTAAATCCGCCACCTTTGGAATAAGCAAAACTCCACTTAACCACGCTCCCATTAAACCTGTAAATAAAAGCCAACTACCCGACAATCCCATGGTAAACCCTAAACCTCCTAAACCAATCGAAAAGCCTCCGCCAACATCTGTAGCCACAACTGACAGCCCAATATGTAAGCTATTTAATTTACGTCCTCCAACATAGTAATCATCAGTAGTCTTATTTTTTTTCATAAAAAAAAACACCTACCCCAAGCATAGATATGAGGTAGATGCAAAAAATTAATATGTCAATAATATGCATAATTTAAAAAATACGAGCCGACCAGTATTGAATGCCCGTCATTATAAGTTCAATTGAAATAGCACCAAGTAGAAAGTCGATTACTCTACCCACAATATCAATATATTGCTCAATTAACTCTTCTTTTTTTGGCATGTATATTATCGTGTAGAATCTTCAATAAAAATATGATCGAAATACATAAAATTAAACTAATGGCAATAGCTAAAACTGACGACATTATATCTAGCTGTTCACCTATAATCACACTATAACTCACCATTCCAGGACCAATAAATATAGGCATTGCTATAGCTTCGGCCACATATTTAGATCCACCTCTTAACGATTCAACAGAAGCGCTACCTTTAAAAATAGACTGGATTCCATTAATAAAAATATAACACCTCAAAAATTTGGAAGGAAGTAAAACTTGCATTAAAAAACTCACTCAATATCGAATCGCCCAATAGCGCAAACAATGAAAATATGATAAGACTAATAATTCCAGCTCTAATTAATACTTTTAGAAAAATGTTTCTGGATTTCTTTTTAACAACATCAATTAGTTACACAATGATTAAGAAAGGGTTTAATAAGACCAATAATAGCCCCATAGATTAATGACACCATGAATATCCATTAAACCATGTATTAATTCCGATCTTCAATAGCCAATTGTAAACGAGAGGATTTATTACAATGCTCAATAATTCCTTTCGATATTAAGGAAAAAATAATTTCTTGTCCTTTTGTATAAGATAAATGTAAATCCTTAATAATATGTCCATACAAATACTGACCTTTTTCTTCCAAAAGTTCAATTACCTTTTCTTCCTCTGTGTTAATGTTTCTAATGTTACTTTGTAATTTTTCCGTACTAGTTTTTCTATTCATAAAAATTTGAAATGTTTTTTTAATTAATTAATCATTCTCTTTATTCACGGACGAAGGTCCGATATTTTCATATATTAAATATTCTTTGCAGTTACGCCATCCTCTATAGCCTCTAATACAAAATACATTTTTATATACAGTAAGCTTCCTGTTGTCCTCTATAGTTTTACCTTGATAAACAGGACAAACATCTTTATACTTACATATATTTTTATTGGCCATAACTAAATTTGCTTATAATATACATTCATACTCTCAATGTCTCCTGATATATTGGTGTTTTTAATTAGCGTGCCTGAATAATTATAATTCATGCGTATAAACGTCAAGTTCATTGGAATTGACTTAAGACGGGCAATGGTATAAAGTGTTTTCATACCATCTTTCTTCATTTCCTGCTCCATACGCTTTAACAATGCAGATGCCAATCTATTACCAGCGTATTTGGGGTATGTTGCAAAGTCAGTCATTTCAGCATTTTTATTTCTTACATCCATTTCCGACGAGGCAACAGCTGCTAATTCACCATTTTTCTCAGCTCCAAAATATCTAACATTCTCATTCATTGTTTGTAAAACATATTCCTTTTCGTGTATAGGAAAAGGATATGTTTCAAATACTGCAGAATAAATATCCGTTATTTCTATTACATCATCTTTTGTTAATTCTCTAATTGTAAAATCACCATTAAACGCTGTAATCCGAGGTTGTTCCTTACTTAAAATACTTGAAAAAGCATTTAACTTATCTCGTTCTATTTTTAAAACCCTATCTGAACTTAGATATTTAGAAACAAAAAATGCATCCTCATTTCCATTATAGAAATGAGGAATTTGAGCTTCTAATATAAAGCCATTAGCATAAAATACGGGGGCATATTTTTTAGGTATTTTACAAACTATTTTCGAATACTTTTCTTCTTTAGCTAATTGATGAACTAAAGTAAACACCTGTGGCATATCTCTTGAATCTAATTTCATTAGGTAGATTCTATTGTTTAACCTCCCATGCTGAATACATGTTCCATTAGCAATTGTTTCAATCTTATCGTTAACAATATTAATCACACACATGATGTTCCCTCCTTGTTAATCTTTCATTATCTTCCGGAATTAATGATATTGTATCACATTCATCAGATAGCAATTTCTCAATACCAATCACTTCTGATTCATCCTTTTCTGAAATCTCTAATTCAAGGTTACAATTATCACAATCGCGATCACACATCTTTGGCTCATAACTATCTGGTTCTTTATATGTTGTAATAACCCCTTCATAATTTCTTAACACAACCTTATTGGTTGACCATGAAATGATATAATTAGGCATTACAGGAATCTTTCCTCCTCCTCCTGGTGCGTCAATTACATAGGTAGGTCGTGCAAAACCACTTGTGTGTCCAACCAGACTTTCCATAATCTCGATTCCTTTTCCGATTGGCGTTCTGAAATGAGACAGACCTTCAGAAAGGTCACACTGATATAAATAATAAGGCCTTACCCTATTTTGAACAAGCTTATGAACAAGCATCTTCATAATTCGTGGACAATCGTTTACATCAGCCAACAGCACTGATTGGTTCCCCAATGGAAAGCCACCATTAGCCAATTTTGCTAGTGCTTCTTTTGACGATGTAGTAATTTCATTTGGATGATTAAAATGTGTATTGATCCACAAAGGATGAAATCTTTGCAATACAGATACTAACTTATCCGTGATCCTATATGGTAATACTACAGGCATTCTTGTTCCTATACGAACTATTTCAACATGCGGTATACTTGTTATCTTTTCTAATAACCATTCCAGCTTTTCATCCGAAAGCATTAACGGATCACCACCAGATAATAACACATCCCTTACCTGAGTATTAGATGCCACATAATCAATACCTTTTTGCAATTGATCCTTAGACGGAATGAAATCAACATCACCAACTTTTCTTTTTCTGGTACAATGCCTGCAATACATTGAACAAACATTACTCACATGAAATAATACTCTATCCGGATATCTGTGCGTTATTCCTTCTACAGGACTATCCTTATCTTCCGACAAAGGATCTTCCAATTCAAAAGATTTTGTAGTTAACTCTTCAACACAACCAAAAGCTTGCTTAAAAACTGGATCATTTCTAAAATTTTCTTTATCAATTAAAGAAAGATAATATGGTGTAATTGATAACGGAAACTTTTCAAAAGTACGCTCTAAATCCTCTCTCTCCCTATTTTCAAAACATATTCCCGTAATTTGTTCAAATTTTTTAATGGTATTTATGGAGTTTCTCAATTGCCAACGCCAATCCTTCCAGTTTGATAATTTTGTTTCATCTTCAATTCTACTTGCAATTTCCTTTTGTACATTGTTGTAAATCATACTTTTACTATGCTTTAATTAAGCGTGAAGTTGTTTATAAAAGGATAATCAATTGGTATTTAAGAAAGGCTACTGAAACTTCACTTTATCCAATTTTTCATACACATTCAGCATTTAGAATACGCCCACCAAGGATCACCTATAATTTTATTTTCTACACGAACAAAATTATATAAATTAGCCATTAAAACCAAAAACACTTAACAAACAAAAATCTCACTCCTCCATTAAACAATTACACAAAACCTACTATACAATCTATATTTCAGACATATATGAATTATAAAAATTAAAATTAAGTAAGAATCAAATATTACTATTTAAATTCCTTCAACATTACAAATGCCTATAGAAGTATTTTTTACACTGTGTTTTTATTGGATTGACATTTAGTTCGTATTGATACTATTATAATATAATTTCATTTTGGAGGCACTATCCATAAGAAAAGAATAAGTTAGAATTGAATTTATCCATTATTAGCCTTTATTTTGTCGAATAAATAGGTATATAAAAAAAATGGAACAAATTAATATAAATGTAACTTCTAATAAAGAAGAGGTTATTGCAGAATTATCAAAATTATTCACACCATATGCAAAAGAATTACTTAACTCAGGTGCAGATTTTAGCTATATGAATATGTACGCAGATAACTTTAGAGATCAAATTTTGAATTCAACCATTTTTAATGAAGAGGAAGTATTTGAGATCTTAAATGAAGCATGTGATAGGTGTTGGAAATCGCAAATTTAACTTATAGTAATCACCTTCTTATAATAATAGAAGCAGTATAATACATCTTCTACATTGTAGAAATTTAGAAAATTACAATTCATTTTATTACAATAACACTTAACCTTGAAATTTAATGATTTTAATAGCGGATAGCGGATCAACAAAAACAGAATGGGTTATATTAGACAAAAACAACACCTGTTCGCAACAATACATAACGGCAGGTATAAACCCTTATTATCAAAGCACTAAAGACATATTAGACATTCTTATTAAAGAATTTCCTTTCGAAATACGATCTTTTGATGCAATCCATTTTTACGGTGCAGGATGCAATCATGAAACCAAAAATAAAATAGTAGAAAATGCACTATCATCATTTTTTACATCTCCTCAAATTAATATTTACAGTGACTTAATGGCTGCTGCTCATTCTGCATGCAGAAACTCACCTGGCATTGTTTGTATTTTAGGAACCGGATCTAACTCCTGCTTTTACAATGGAAAAGAAATCACAAAAAACATATCTCCTCTTGGATTTATTTTAGGAGACGAAGGTAGCGGCGCCGTAATAGGGAAAACTTTCATCAGTGATTTATTAAAGAATCAATTATCACAATCAACCACAGATCTTTTTTTCAAAGAATACGACATTTCTATAGATGAAATTCTTGATCATATTTATAGGCAACCTTTCCCCAACAGATATATGGCTCAATTCTCAAAATTTATTCATAACCACATTCACATTAAGGAACTTGAAATAATTATTAAAGATGCTTTTCATTCATTTATAGAAAGAAACCTACTTCAGTATATTGAAATAGAAAAATACCCAATTCATTTTATAGGTAGTATCGCTTATCATTTTCAAGAACAACTTAAGAATACGCTTAGCTCCCATCATTTAAAAACTGGCACTATTATTAAATCGCCCATGACTGGGTTAGTAAAATACTACAGATAAATAAGTCAAGCTTTAAATCATTACTGAAATTCAATATAAAACCTGCATCCAAAACTTATTGACATGCAGGCTATTTCTATTACAATTATTTAAGATCTCTATTATAAAAAGTCTTTAAAATACTGTGTTACTTTCTCCATCAAATGAACTCGATCAGGCCCTAAAACATTATGCTCATGGCGAGGATATACAAAATAATCTACTTGCTTCCTTTTTTTGATACAATGCTCAATAAACTGCATACTATTTTGCCATACAACAGTTGGGTCAATAGCCCCATGAATAACTAATAATCGACCTTGTAAATTATCCACCCTTAAATTCAAATTTGTTTCTTCATATCCTTCAGGATTTTCTTCCGGACGATCCATATATCGCTCACCATACATAATTTCATAATACTTCCAATCAATCACAGGTCCACCAGAAACACCAACTTTAAAATCATTTGGATATTTCTCCATCAGGTTTATAGTCATAAAACCACCAAAACTCCATCCATGAACACCAATTCTGTTTTGATCAACATAAGGCAAAGATTTTAAAAATTTCACCCCTTCATACTGATCTTCCGCCTCACACTCTCCCAATTGTCGATGAATCACTTTTTCAAAATCACATCCCCTATCAGGAGTTCCTCTATTATCCATAGTAAAACATATATAACCATTCTGAGCCATATACAACTGCCAATATCTTGCACCTCCTAACCAAGTATTTTTTACCTGCTGCGAATGAGGTCCTCCATACACATATACCACAACCGGATATTTTTTGTTCACATCAAAATTTGCAGGTAAAATCAACCTATAATTTAAGTCTGTATATCCATCAGCTGATTTAATTGTTCCTAATTCAACCTTTCCAAAATCATAATCTTTAAATGGATTCTCTGCCTTAAATAAAACCTGATAAACCTTCTTTTTTATATCAAAAACCCCAATAATCCTTGGAATATTTAAACTAGAATAATAATCAAGCACTTTACTCTTTGAAGTATTTAAAACAAATGAATGAAATCCTTTTGCTGAAGATAATTTACTCACCTTACCACTTTTCAAAGAAACGCAATATAAATGCCTATCCATTACACCATCCTTTGTTCCCTCAAAAAACAAGGTATTACCTTTAGCATCAAATCCTAAATTGCCAGTTACCACCCACGCACCCTTAGTGATTTGTTTTAACAACCCTTTATTAATATCATATAGATAGAAATGATTGTACCCATCTCTTTCACTTTGCCATACAAACTTTGTATTACTATTTGGGACAAAAACAGCAGTATTTTCCGGTTCTACCCACTTATCACTCTTTTCTTCGAACAAGGTTTTATACAAACTACCATCAGCAACATTGTATAAATTATAATGCATATGATTTTGATCCCTATTAAGTTCTGCTACACCAATGTACTTTTCATCTGGTGTCCATGAAACATTTGTTAAAAACTTCTCTTTGGGTAAACCGGTCTCCAAATACAATTTCTCTTTTGTTATAGAATTAAACACTCCAATAGTAACATGATGACTATTCATTCCTGCCATTGGGTATTTAATATTCTCTAATTTGGCCACTCTTTCATTTATGTTAACCAAAGGATAATCAGTAACCATGGATTCATCTTTTCTGTAAAATGCCATTGATTTACCATTGGGTGACCAAAAAATTCCTCCACTGATACCAAATTCATTTCTATGAACTGTTTGACCTAAAACAATATCTTTATTTTCTGCTTTCTCTACTAAAACAGCTTTATTATCAACTCCTACAACAAATAAATCTCCATTATTTAGATAAGCTATTAATTTGGAGGTCGGATTAAAACTTAAAAATTTCGATTCTTTAGGATACATAATAATATGCCTAATTTGGTTCTCTTTTGAATCTGCAATAACTAATTTCTCTGGAAAAATCACATAAAAAACATCTGAACTAATCCACTTTAAGTCATATAATGATTTCACTTTAGTAAGATCATTACCTAATAGCAAATCATTAACTTGCTTCAATGATAAATATGGTGATTTTACTAATGTGTCATCCACATAAAATATGGAATCTCCCTTATATAAGATTAAAGAATCAGTATTGGGTAAAAATTCATATTTTTCATATTTAGGTATAAAATTTCTAAAGTTTTTACCTCCAGATATTACATCCTCAAGCTCTAATTTATTTTGAGCTTTTAAGCCTAACAAACTAAAAAAAAATGTTAGTAGTGTAAAATAAAATACTTTCATTATATATTTAAATTTATTGATTGGTCTATTGAAACATGAAATAAAATCATGAAAAACATCATTTCCCTATAGAAACCTGTTCATATTTACTTTTGTTTTAATAAAAATAACTATTTTAGACAAGCAGAATTTACAGCATTTACAAAACATTAACTGATAATCAACCTAATGCTATATTTTAAATGGCTGCAAATATAACATAAAATGCTTTTGCACTTTAAATTATAACAAATAACCGCATAATACTAAACGAATTATACTCATGAAAAAAGGACTTTTATTATTTTTTGTTCTAACTTTTGTAGTAAGCATACTTATACCAAACAATGCTAATTCTCAGGATGAGAAAATTGAGACATGTGAAAAGTTATTACAAGCTCCTTTTATTTCAAACGGACAACCTTTCAGGGCTTTTTTAACAGGTGATGAAGTGGCAGAATTTCACACTACATTTTTAAACGGAAGTTTATACAGGCTTGTTGCTTGCTCTGCAAAAAATGAACCTATCATTTTTTCAATATACGATACAAACAGAAATCTACTTTTTACAAACGAAGATCACAACAATACCAATACATGGGATTTTAAAATAGACGGTTCTGTAGAATGTATTATTGAAGCAAGATTAGATAAAAAATTAGCTACTTCAGGAATGGCTTTGCTATACATTGGTTTTAAAAATCAATTAGAAAACTAAGCCATTTATAATATTATAAACTCTTTGTATGAGCGAAGGAATATTAAAAGCATTAATACAACTTTTTGCTTTAATAGCATTTCCTCAAAAGGACAGTAGATCAAGAAGAAACATAGTTAAGAACTTCCTTGACCAGCAGTTAAATAAACAAATGGTTGAGGAGTATCTTAATATTTATGAAAAACATTATCAGGAGCACGTTTCTAAACTAAAAAAGCTCCAGAATAGTGAAATCGAACGCTCTACCTTAACGGCAAACTCAGTTAAAGCCTTAAGAATTTCAAATGCCATCAATAAGGAGCTTGTACACTACCAGAAACTAATCGTAATCATTCAACTTATTGAATTTTTAAAATCAGGAGTTGAAATCAGTAGATTCGAGAAAGACTTTGTTTATACAATAGCGCAAACTTTTCATATTTCAGATGAAGAGTATCTCTTAATGGAAGATTTTATTATCGGAGACATGAGTTCTTCTGTTGATAACAACAATCTTTTAATTATTAATAAAAACAAGGGCTCGAAACACCTTCAAACAAGACATTTACAGTGGGCGAATCTTAAACAGGAAATTCATATTTTAAGAATAAAATCAGGTGGTTTATTTCTATTACGACTGAATGATAATGTGGAGATTAGCATCAATGGACAGTTATTGGCTACTAATCGGGTTCATGTTCTTACACCTGGATGTTCATTAAGAAACAACAGAATAGATCCTATATATTATAGTGATATTGTTGGAAAATTCACTAGTGACAATATTGCAGAACCTATAACATTTAATGTTAATAATATTAGTTATGCCTTTAAAAATAAATCCATTGGAATTCAACCATTAAGTTTTTATAGTGAATCCGGACGACTGGTTGGAATAATGGGAGCAAGTGGAGCAGGTAAAACTACACTTACTAATATATTAAGTGGCATTACTCAACCACAAAAAGGATCTGTTAAAATAAACAATATTGATATCCATAAAGACCCTAATAAAATTGAAGGTCTTATAGGTTATGTTTCACAAGACGACCTTTTAATGGAAAATCTCACTGTATATCAAAATCTTTATTACAATGCAAAACTTTGTTTTGGAGACTACAGTGAATTAAAGATTCAAAAAAGAGTTTTATCCCTACTTTCATCTCTAGGTCTTCATGAAATCAAAGATATGAGAGTTGGTTCACCGCTTAACAAAAAAATTAGTGGTGGACAACGCAAAAGACTAAATATTGCTCTTGAATTAATTCGCGAACCTGCAATCCTTTTTCTTGACGAACCTACATCAGGATTATCATCAAAAGACTCGGCTAACATTTTAGATTTACTAAAGGAACTGGCATTAAAAGGAAAACTTGTATTTGTAGTTATCCATCAACCTTCCAGTGATATTTTTAAAATGTTTAATCAACTTTTAGTAATGGATAATGGCGGGTATTTAATTTACGATGGCGATCCTGTAGAAAGTATTACCTATTTTAAATCCTCTGTTAACCAGGCAAACAAACAAGAAAGCGAATGCCATACCTGCGGAAATGTTAATCCAGAACAAGTTCTTAATATCGTATCCTCACAAGTTATCGATGAATATGGTACGCTAACCAGGAGTCGAAAAATAGAACCTGACGAATGGCATCAACGTTTTAAAGCATATAAACCACAAACTCAAAAGAAAGAAAGCTTAAATGCTCCACCAAGTATCAATTTTAAAATACCAAATAAATTAAAGCAATTAGGAGTATTTATTAAAAGAGATGTGTTATCAAAGCTATCTAATAAGCAGTATTTATTAATCAACCTATTAGAAACACCCGTATTAGCTATACTTTTGTCATCTATAATTAAGTTTCACAATGTAGACGTAACTAACAATCAGGGATATGTTTATCAAGACAATCCAAACATTGTTATATACATTATAATGGCAGTAATTATTGCTTTGTTTGTAGGTTTAACAGTTAGTGCCGAAGAGATAATACGTGACAAAAAAATACTAAAACGGGAGGCATTTTTAAACCTAAGTAGATTGAGCTATTTACTATCTAAGTTTATCATTTTAGCCTTTATTTCTGCCTTTCAGACTTTACTATTCGTCGCGATAGGAAATTCAATCATAGAAATCAAAGGAATGTTCTTTGAATACTGGGTTATTCTATTTAGCGCATCTGTCTTTGCTAATTTATTAGGATTAATTATCTCCGATAGCTTCAAAGATGCCATTAACATATACATTCTTATACCATTCCTATTAATTCCTCAAATAATTCTTTCAGGAGTTTTTATAAGCTATGACAATTTAAATCCTAAATTTTCTAATCCCGAAAAGATCCCTTGGTATGGAGAAGCTATAACTGCAAGATGGGCTTTTGAAGCCTTAGCTGTAAATCAATTTAAAAACAACAAATACGAAAAGGAATTTTATACATTTGACAAGATTAAAAGTGAAGCAAAATTCAAGAAAGAGTATTGGATACCATCTTTACTGGCAAAACTTGATAATAGTTTAAAATACCACGAAAATAAAGATATTAAGAAGCGCAATGAAGCTCTATCTGTTATTGAATATGAGATTACTCAAGCAAGCAAATATGGCATCCTTAAGAATAAATTTAGCTCTTTAAAAATAAACCCAGATACTTTTAATACTAACTCATACAATAAACTAAAAGAGGAGATAAACAGATTAAAAAAAGACTACATTAAAATATTTAATAAAACAGATCATTTGCTTGATAATAAAAAGAAGCAATTCATCAAAACAAGAGCTCAAAAAGAAGAATTCAACAATCTAAAAAAACTAAACTACAATCTTGAATTGGAACGATTTGTAAGAAATACAAACAATATCTTTTCAAATAAAATCATTGAATACAACGGAAAGCTATTACAGAAATCAGACCCAATATTCAAGGATCCCCAGAGTAATTATTTAATAGCACACTTCCTTAGTCCCTACAAAAAAATAGGATCTATAAAAGTGGATACAATATGGGCTAACACACTGGTAATTTGGCTTTATAACATTGTATTATTCCTAATTCTATACTCTGGAATATTAAAAGAAATATTACATATTTTTGAAGAAAAGTACAATAAAATAAAAAGCAAAAGAGAGTAATGTAAACACTACTCTCTTTTGCTACATTAAAATAAATATCTTTACTCTTCCATTTCAATCATTTTGAAAGGTATGTTTATTATCGACTGATAATCTTCCCCAGCCTCAAACATATCTTCATCATCCTCTTCGTAATACCAATTCACTTCAACTTTCTGTCCCTTTTTAAATATACTTTCCAATTTCTTGAAAATATCTAAAATACATTTTGAAGAACTAGTATTAAAATATTCTAGCTGAACATTCACTGCAGTATCATTACTTACATCACTACCATACTCTTCAAGCCAATCAATAAGAGGCTTATAAAACTCTATTGAATTTTCAGGTATTGAACGTCCTTTAATTTCTATAATTCCTTTTTCTCCATCTAATCGAACATATGGAGTCTTAGGTGTTCCTTCTCTAACTATTGTTTCCATATTGATAACTATATGGTTTTAACTAATATATACATCTAACGAAAAAAATATATGACTGTCATTATACTTATAAAAATAGTATTCTAATTTATTACCAGTCTTTCTTACGATATCAAGCATCCCAAGACCACCTCCTCCTTTATCAGAGAACTCTCCATTACTCATAATATCCAAATACAACATACGTATTTCTTTATCAGAAAGAGAATTAACCTGATCAATACGATCCTTGATTACGTTAATCTTACTTTTATCTACAAAATTTCCAGTCGATATTCTGTAAAAAGAGCCATCTTTACTTAAAATGATAACTCCAAAATTATCTTGCTGATTATCATGTAAATCAACAGGTGCTTTATCTACATGATGATATAAATTTTGCAAACACTCTACAAATACATTATACACCTTTTTCCTAATCTTATTTTTTTCATTCTTAAGGTTTAAACTATTTTCAATAGTACCTAATGCTTCAGTTATAAGATCAGGGGTAATACTTCCATTAAAGTTAAGAATAACCTCTCCCTCTAATTTATCGTTATACCACTCTGTTATGTTAAATGCCATCTGTATTATTAATAAAGCTTGTCACAAATATATAAATTTTGACTATTGTACAAGCTTAAACTTTAATCAATTTTACGAATAATCTTAAACAATAAGTTTAAAATATGGAAAATATACTAAATCCCCCCTCCTTGGGTATATAAAGAATCCTTAGGTTTAAACTGGACAAGTTTTGACCCTGGTTTAACATCATTAGTTACCCAAACATTACCACCAATTACAGATCCTTTTCCTACTGTGATTCTTCCTAAAATGGTTGCTTGAGAATAAATAACTACATCATCTTCAACAATCGGATGGCGAGGTATACCTTTTATAGGATTACCATCTTTATCCAAAGGAAAACTTTTTGCTCCCAAAGTGACTCCCTGAAATAATTTCACATTTTTACCAATGATAGAAGTTGCTCCAATAACAACTCCTGTTCCATGATCTATTGTAAAATATTCATCAATTTGAGCTTTTGGATGAATATCAATTCCTGTTTCTGAATGTGCCATTTCAGATATCATTCGAGGAATAATAGGAACACCCAATTTCACCAAAGCATGAGCAATACGATAACTTGAAATTGCCCTAATCGCCGGATAACAAAAAATAACCTCTCCTCTACTTTTAGCGGCAGGATCGCCCAGAAAAGCTGCTTCAACATCTGTGGTCAACAATCTTCTTAACTCTGGAAGTAATGCGATAAAATCTTTGGTTATTTCAAATGCTTTAAGCTTATTTTCCCTCAATTTTTCAGGATCTGACATGCTACACTGAAAACACAAACCTGCTAAAATTTGGCGATTCAATAACTCAAATAAACGCTCTGTATTTACTCCAATATAATAATGTATACTTTCTGAACGCACTGGGGAATCTCCAAAATAGCCAGGAAAAAGAATTTCTCTGGTGAAATTAACAATTTCACCTATTACACTTCCTGAAGGCATTGGATACTCAAAAAAGTGCGTATGACATACACTCTTATAAGAATCTTTTACAGTTAATGCTTTAATCGTTTCTTGTATTATTTCTGGATACTTGAAATGGGTCATAATATATAACTATTAATTCAGCAAATTTGAATATGATTTATCTGAGGATAATATATCTAACGCTTTGTTAAATTCATTTGAATTTGGGTTGATTGTTTGGAAATATTCATTTACCCCCCAAATATTTCTGGCTATCAAGGCTTTAAGTTGATTTTTCAACAAATGCATTGAAACCTCTAATTCTTTAATATCTGACTTTATTTCATTTTTTTTGCCTTCCTCCAATAATTCAACAATCATTTTATCATCAATTACAAAAGACTTATTAAAATACTCATAGGTGGAGTATTTTTCTTTTAAAATGTCTCTATTTTTATCCATATACGATAAAATAAACCTATTTATAACTCCTAAAGCAATTAAATCCCTATAATAATCGGAATAACCTGTTGTGTCAGCAGCAATAAAAATATCCGGATTTATTCCTCCTCCTCCATAAACCAACCTTTGAGAAGATTTTGTATGATACTCTGGCCCCGTATGCGAGATTGAATCACTTTCTTGATGAAGAACATCCCTCATATAGATTTCACGTCTATAGGCATCCACTCCTTTATCATATGGCTTCTGAATACATCTACCCGATGGTGTATAGTACTTAGCGATGGTAAGTTTGATCATAGATCCATCTTGTAAATTCAATGGACGTTGCACTAGTCCTTTTCCAAAACTTCTTCTCCCTAAAACGATACCTCTATCCCAATCCTGAATGGCTCCTGTAACAATTTCACTTGCTGAAGCAGAGCCTTCGTTAATTAAAACAGCCACTTTACCTTTCTTAAAAAGCCCTTCACTTGAGGAATGATATTCTCTTCTTGGATTTGTCACCCCCTCGGTGTATACAATTAATTTATCGCCATCTAAAAATTCATTTACAACCTCAATTGCTGCTTTTAAATATCCACCAGGATTACCCCTTAAATCAAGGATTAAATTTTTCATTCCTCGCTTATTCAATTCCTTTAAAGACTTAGCAAACTCAGTGGCTGTTGTAGCACTAAACTGACTAATTTTAATATAACCAACATCATCCGATGCCATATAGGAAGCTTCAACGCTATAGATTGGAATTTTATCTCTTTCAACTGTAAAGTCTAATAATTTTGCGGCCCCTTTTCTTAATATCTTAAGTTTAACTTTTGTTCCTTTTTTGCCTTTTAACCGCTGTTGAACTCCACTATTTGTTAAACCTATACCCGCGACATTTTCATCATCGATATAAATAATTCTATCCCCAGCTAAGATTCCAACTTTTTCTGATGGTCCACCTGAAATTGGAGCTACTACTAATAATGTGTCATTTAAAATATTAAACTGAACTCCTACACCTTCAAAACCTCCTTCCAAAGGTTCGTTCAATTTTCTAACTTCTTCTTGAGAAAGATATTCTGAGTGAGGATCAAGATTCTTTAGCATTCCAACGATAGCATCTTCTACCAATTTTTCATTATCAACAGAATCAACATAAAAGGTAGAAATTAATTTATACGCCAATTGTAACTTTTGTAAATCCTGATTAAAATTCTGAGCTTTTATATTATTTCCATATAAAAACAATACCAATAAGAAAATAAATTGTAAAGAACCTTTAACTACCTTATTAAAATGCATATTATCAATTTGTATTAATACTTTTGATGTTTGAAACAAAGATATAAACTATTAAAAACCTTCAACCTTTTAAACAAAAAAAAGACCAGAAATGTTCTGGTCTTTTTTTTGTTTAAAATTTTCATATCTACTCCCACTCAATTGTTGCTGGTGGTTTTGAACTTATATCATATACTACTCTATTTACTCCTTTTACTTTATTAATAATGTCATTTGATACCTTAGCTAAGAATTCATATGGTAAATGAACCCAATCCGCAGTCATACCATCTGTAGACGAAACTGCTCTTAAAGCAACAACTCGCTCATAAGTTCGTTCATCTCCCATTACTCCTACTGATTGAACAGGAAGAAGCATTGCTCCCGCCTGCCAAACATCGTCATAAAGCGCATTATCTTTTAATCCCTGAATAAAGATATGATCCACTTCCTGTAAAATATTGATCTTTTCTTCTGTAATATCACCCAAAATACGAATTGCTAAACCTGGACCTGGGAATGGATGACGACCAAGTAATGAAGGAGATATACCCATTGCTTTACCAACTCGACGAACTTCATCTTTAAATAACAAATTTAACGGCTCTACAACCTTTAAATTCATTTTTTCAGGTAGTCCACCAACATTATGATGCGACTTAATTGTGGCTGAAGGTCCATTTACAGATACTGACTCAATTACATCAGGATAGATTGTACCTTGAGCTAACCATTTAACGTCCTGAATTTCATGCGCTTCTTTATCAAATGTTTCAATAAATACTCGACCAATAATTTTACGCTTAGTTTCAGGATCAGATACACCTGCAAGTTCACTTAAGAATTCTTGCTTAGCATCAACACCAATAACGTTTAAGCCCATATGTTGATATGAATCCAAAACATTTTGGTATTCATTCTTTCTTAACAATCCATTGTCAACAAAAATACAAGTTAAGTTATCCCCAATAGCCTTATTTAATAAAACACCAGCAACTGTAGAATCAACACCTCCTGATAATCCTAAAACAACTTTATCATTACCTAACTTATCCTTTAATGAAGCTACAGTTGAATCAACAAATGAATCTGGAGTCCAATCCTGAGAGCAACCACAAATTGAAACCACAAAATTAAAAAGGATAGTTTTACCATCTGTTGAATGATATACTTCGGGATGAAATTGTAATCCCCATGTATTCTCACCTCTAACTTCATATGCAGCTACCTTAACATCTCCGGTACTAGCAATGATAGAATAATTTTCAGGCAAGTTAACAATTGTATCACCATGCGACATCCAAACTTGAGAATGATCAGGTACTCCAGTCATTAATTCATTCCCTCTATCAATAAATCCAAGATTTGCTCTACCGTATTCCCTTGTATTTGAAGGCTTAACTTCTCCTCCGAAATATTGAGATAAAAACTGAGCTCCATAGCAAACCCCTAACAATGGGAACTTACCTTTAATATTTTTCAAATCAGGAATAGGAGCCTCTTCATCACGCACACTATAAGGGCTACCGGAAAGAATTACTCCTTTTACACTACTATCTAACTCTGGTACTGAATGAAAAGGATGAATTTCACAGTACACATTTAACTCTCTTACCCTGCGGGCAATTAGCTGGGTATATTGTGACCCAAAGTCAAGAATAACTATTTTTTCTTGCATTAAACAGAGGCTTAATGGGTTTATAAATTATTTAAATTTTGCGCAAATATAGGTATTAAAATCCATATTTTTAAGATAATTAAGCTAATGTTACTACAACACCCTCTCTCGCCAATACTGTATTTTTAAAAACATTTCTAGCTTCTTCTAAAAAAGGTTTTAAATCTCTGTAGCGAGTAGAATAATGTCCAATCATTAATTGTTTAACATTGGCTTCTTTTGCAATTAGTGCAGCCTGTTCTGCAGTACTATGATAAGTTTTATGCGCCAATTTTGTATCTTCCTTTAAAAACGTACTTTCATGATACAGCAAGTCTACACCTTTTAATTGATCAAGTCTTTTTTTTACAGGCCTGGTATCTGTACAAAATGCATAAGACAAAGGCTTAGGCGGTTCAATAGTTATATCTTCATTCAATATAATTATACCTTCTTTTGTACAATAAGGTTCGCCATGTTTAATGGCTAAAATTTCTTTAATTGAAGGCTGATACTTGAACACAAATTCCTTACGAACTTTTCGCTCAGCAACCTTTTCTTTAAACAAGAAGCCTACGGTTGGAACTCGATGTTCTAAAGGGATAGTGTAAACTTCCATATTCTTATCCTCAAATATTAAATCTTGTTTTTTCCAATCAAAACAATTAAATATTACTTTAAATGGCATGTCTTTACAGAAATAATCTAATTGAGGAACTAAAATTTTTTCCAAGTCAGGATGACAGTAAATGTGCAAATCCACACTTCTTCCTAGTAATCCCATTGTTGAAATAAGACCAATTAATCCAAAACAATGATCGCCATGTAAGTGAGAAATAAAAATATGATTAATCTTAGTGAACTTAATCTTATTTTTCCGCAACTGCATTTGCGTTCCCTCTCCACAATCTATCAAAAAAAACCGCTCAGATACATTGAGCACCTGAGCGGTTGGATATCTTTCAGAAGTTGGTAATGCTGAGTTACTTCCTAAGATGGTAATTGAAAATGTTTTCGACATTATTTTTCAATAGCTTTCTTCATTAATTCAACACCTTCATCAAGATCTGAAGCGATAGTTAGTACTGAATCCAACTGCGATACAGAGATTAATCTCTCTACTGCAGGCTGTAATCCAGACAAAACAAACACTCCATCAGCATTTTTACACAATCTATTAGCTACAAGAATAGCACTCAATCCAGATGAATCACAATAACTTGATTTTCCAAGGTCAAGAAGAATATTTCTTTCTCCATTACCTGACAGCAATACAAGTTCAGACTTAAGAGAAGGCGCAATATGCGTATCTAATTTTTCCTTTAAAATCTGAATAAGTGTGAAATCATCTAATTTATCTATTTTAAAGTCCATCTGTAAAAAGAATTTATTGAATACTACTCATTTAGGCTACTTAATTATTTCTTCTCGTCTTTCTCCATTTTATCTTTTAGAGCTTGCAAGCTAGAAATATCACCTAATGTAGTCTTTTCTAAGTTATCTTTCAACTTCTTAACGCCTTTTTTCGTAGTTTTTACTTGAGCTGCTTTTTCTGAATCATCAGCAGCTTTTTTCACATCTTCAAAAACTCTTGAGTGTGAAAGAATTATACGCTTAGACGCTTTATTAAATTCGATTACTTTAAAATCAAGTTTTTCATCAACCTTAGCCTGAGAACCATCTTCTTTAACTAAATGACGTGGTGTTGCAAATCCTTCTACTCCATAAGGAAGAGAAATTACAGCACCTTTATCAAATAATTCCATGATAGTTCCTTCGTGAATTGAATCAACAGTAAACATTGTTTCAAATACATCCCAAGGATTTTCCTCTAATTGCTTATGACCAAGACTTAATCTTCTATTTTCTTTGTCGATTTCTAAAACAACAACATCAACAACATCACCAATTGAAGTAAATTCAGCTGGGTGCTTGATTTTCTTAGTCCAAGAAAGATCTGAGATATGGATTAATCCATCAATACCTTCTTCAATCTCTACAAATACACCAAAGTTTGTAAAGTTTCTAACTTTAGCCTGGTGTTTAGATCCTACAGCATAGCTTTCTTCGATTTTCTCCCATGGATCAGCTTTTAACTGCTTAATACCTAGAGACATTTTACGCTCGTCGCGATCTAAAGTAAGAATAGTAGCTTCTACTTCATCACCCACTTTTAAGAAATCTTGTGCACTTCTTAAGTGTTGAGACCAAGACATTTCAGAAACGTGAATTAAACCTTCTACACCTGGTGCAATTTCAACAAACGCACCGTAGTCAGCCATAACAACCACTTTTCCTTTTACTTTATCACCAACTTTAAGCTCTGCATCTAAAGAATCCCAAGGATGAGAAGTTAATTGTTTTAAACCTAAAGCAATACGCTTTTTCTCATCATCAAAATCAAGAATTACAACATTTAATTTTTGATCTAATTGAACGATTTCTTCTGGATGAGTTACGCGACCCCAAGATAAGTCTGTGATGTGGATAAGACCGTCCACTCCACCAAGGTCGATAAACACCCCGTAAGAAGTAATGTTTTTAACAGTTCCCTCAAGAACTTGTCCTTTTTCAAGCTTAGAAATAATATCTTTTTTCTGTTGCTCAAGTTCTGCTTCAATAAGAGCTTTATGAGATACAACAACATTTTTGAATTCTGGATTGATTTTAACCACTTTGAATTCCATTGTTTTACCTACATACATATCGTAGTCACGAATTGGTTTCACATCAATTTGTGAACCTGGAAGGAAAGCTTCAATTCCAAATACATCTACAATCATACCACCTTTAGTACGACACTTAATGTATCCTTTGATAACTTCGTCATTTTCTAAAGCTGCATTCACTCTATCCCAAGAACGTAATGCACGAGCTTTTTTGTGAGAAAGAACTAACTGACCTTTTTTATCTTCTTGGCTCTCTACATAAACTTCAACTTTATCACCAACAGCTAATTCTGGGTTATAACGAAATTCATTTCTAGAAATAATACCATCAGATTTAAAACCAATGTTAATTACAACTTCTCTTTTACTTAATGCAATAACTTCACCTTCAATAACCTCTTTTTCAGAAATAGTAGAAAGTGTTTTGTCATACATTTTTTCAAGATCTTCTTTTGACCCTGATTTTCCAAATACTTCTCCTTGCTCAAACTCATCCCAATCAAAGTTTGCATCAGAAGTTGTTGCAGTCACGTTTGCTGCTTCATTTTTTACTTCAGGAGTTTCGTTTAATTCCTGAGCATTTTCATTTACTTCACTCATTGTAAATCAATTAATTACTAGTAGTTAGACATTATATTTTATAAAAACAGGTGCAAAAGTACAAACTTTTAAGTAAAATCTTTCATAACCAACGAGATATTTTAATTCTTTTTCTAATAAAAATTGCTTGACTTTATTATAATTCAATACTGACAAAGGTAATTTTCATTATAACTGATGTTTCCCATGTTATTTAAGCTGCATTTGAAAGCTGCATTTCTATTAGCCTGAAGATTTTATTGTCCTCAGGCTTATTTTTTATCAGATTGGTAATTAGTTCATTAAAATCACTATCGATAATCTCAGCAATCATATGTAATAGTTCCAGAATAAATCCCCATATTCTCATGGATATAGTAAGTTCTGTAGTATTATCGCATACCTTTTCAAATAAACCGCCCATTGTTTCATATGCATCGAACCTCTTTGCCAAACTAAATACATTGTATTCAATCATAGCTAGTGATACATCAGCTATTTGCGCATCAAAGTCTTGGGATTGTGATTTGCCCAAGGAAAAGTATTGTTTTGATTCTTTAAAGAAAACTTCTATGCTCCACCTTATACTATATATTTCATAAGCACTCAGTATGCCCAGCTTAGTATTGGTAGTCGCCAACAGGTGCCACTTGCCATGCTTACTTGTTTTGCAGAAAAATAGCTTTAGTGGTATTGATTTGTACTCAACAATAACCTCGGCACAAAATAGGTTTAATGCTTTTTCTTTCTTTACCTTTTTTCTGCGCTTTACTAATTGGGTAAGCTCTTTAGCTGTATACAATTCCCCATTGAAGCTATATTTTGCTTTTGCCATTTTTACCATACCAACTATTTGTATTCCTTTATTTAATGACAAAACGGCTTTCAATATGGATTCACAGAAAAACCAACTATCCATAAGTACATAGTGTACTTCAAACTTTTGTTTGACAGCTCTTTTAATCATAGATATAGCTGTAGATATTTTATCATTAATCAATTCTTGTTCGCGCAAATAACCGCATGAATCTTTTTCTCTTTTTTTTGAATATTGAGCTTTTCTTTGTTTAACCATCAGTCCAAATGGAGTTTTCTCGTTTTTGCCTTTTTCTTTGTGTAGGCTAAAATCTAATGAGAAGAAACTTTTGCCGTCCCAATAGCCAAGAAATAATGCTTTATATCCCCAGAACCTACAATTTTTCACATGTGACCATATCTTACCAATATGCTCTGTTTTATAGGTTGATTTTTCAAAATCAGTATCGTCTATTATTAAACATTTGTTAAACTCCTTATTTGTTGCACTTGTGCTTGTGGTCCGCTTTAGCAATTTGATATTACATTTGGTTAAGAGGCTTCTCCAATTGATATTGCTATCATTTTTTAGCCTATAAAAAGTATTCTTACTAGCTTCTATGCTGCGTGATAAAGGATGTTTGGTGTACCGGTATACGTTCGAGAGTGAGAGTAGTGGAAACAACAACAAAGCCAGCAATAAATCACCTTTTTGGAAAGTACATTGAGGCATATTATCAACTCCCAGATTCAACCTATTCAGATGCAATGACTGATATAATTCCATTATTCTATTAATTCCTTTTTCACTTGAGGTGAAAAAGCTGTTTGTCTCCGAAAAAACTTTTGTACTTTTACTCATGAAGCATGGTTTTTTATTGATATCGCACCACTAAAATACTGAATATTAGTGGATTAATAAAATTAATCATGCTTCTTTTTGTTTGATTTACAATGTTTTAACACACTTGTGAAACATCAGATTATAATTAATAATAGCAAAATAAAATATACAACTCATACTACAATACTTCGTTAAACTTTTAAGCGGCAATAGTGCCATGATATAATAGTTCCCTCGCCTTCTTTTTATTTTTAGGCAAGTATGGGTTAATGCCGAACTTGTCAAAAAATAAATTCAACTGTAAGGTATTGTGGTTTATTGTTTTGATGTCCGTCATTGAAAATGACTTTCTGTCTTCTTTGGGGATGCTCAACCAATGGGTAATTTTAGCAATATTAATGGCTGTCAGAGAAGCGTTAAAGTGAAAATCCAATTTATTTTCGCTTCTTGCTTGACAATCATTTAACCCGAATTATTCATGAGGTTTATTTTAAAGGTAAAAGGATCGTTTATAACTTTTAACATTCTTACAAATGGATTGCACTAAGCTTGGAATGATTCTATTTCTCAAATTCAGGCTTTAAATTTCGATGTGTTTTTAGCGAATCTGGCTAATTTTTGGCAATATGGCATAGTTATCCCATGTTGATTAGAAAAAAACATCATACACCTTTACTGAAAGGCCAGTTCACTCAGTAAATCTTTATAAACGAATGCTTTTGATATTTGAATGTAAATTCGCTTGACCGTTTTCTTGATTGTTCCACCTGCTTTTAAGAGGTATAATCTAATGTTATCAACTTGCCATTTGTGTGCATTCAGATACTTTGTTTTCTTTATCATTTGCTTGATAATTAAAAACATCTCATAAACGATACTGCTAATTATCAGACGTATGAAGTTAGCCCAAAATGAATGATTTGAAAGTCTGTCAGAGAAACACATGTTTTTCAATTCTTTGATTCTATTCTCGCTTGCATCTCCTCTTTTTACATAAAAATCAAAATATATTTCTCTTGCATTCATTTGGGGCATATTACTAACCAAGTGCCGGATATTCATCCCAATCCCAGTACTTTCTATTTTGGAATAGCATTGTTGTGGAGCATGCCAGGAGCCGGCTTGATATTGAAAACTGAGAAAATGCTGATGCTTCTTCTGGTCGGATAAATATAGGTATCTAACCGCGTTTTCAGCTTTCTTCACTCTTCTTTTCAATACTTCATTAGTGGCTAGCCCTACGGCGTAAAATAGAGATTCATCTTCCGCCAATTGATAAAAAGGAGCATTGCTAAAACCACTATCTGCTCTAATAATAATTTTTATATTAGGGTATACAGCCTTGATAGCATGAACCACTCTTTTTAATATGGACACATACCATTTATTGGAATGACTGTTGCCGGGCCTTAATACAGGGAGGATAATTTGTCCGGTTTCCCCATCATGGAATAAGAGCTCATTATACATAAATTGCCCATAGTAACCATTGTACATTGATAACTGTTGTGCTCCGTGCGTAGGATCGTCCGTGGCATCAATGTCAATAACAACATGTTTTCTACCCGATAGACTTTCAACATAACGATTTAGCCATCCGTACAATATACTAAAGATAGCCTGTTGGTCAATGCTGTTTTCGAATCTGGAAACAGTGGGTTGTGAGGCTAATTCCCCTTCAAGAACCGTTCTTAATATTGGATCATTTTTAAGTTGATGCACATCATTAGCATCTTCATAACCTTGCATCATTAAAAACACTCTTTGTTTTAATATTTTTTCAAAAGAATGTGTAATGTGTTTTTGATCTCTGGAATCAGGGATCAATTTACTGATATACTCTATTAAACCATGTTTTCGCTCGATTTTATCAACTAAAAACACTGAAGAATCAGAACTTATACTGTTGGCTGTAAAATCTAATAAATAGGCTTGCTTTTGCTTATAATAGACTGTATTTTTAGTGCTCATAATTGGGTGTAATGAATGTTACTATATTTACTTCTAACTAATTTAAATATAATATATTACATCCATTTATTCAATTTCTTCGCGAATTTTTAGGGTTAAGCTTGTATGCTGCTTTCCGTCACGATAAAGAAATTCAATCAGGAAACGGCTTCGATAAAATTGCAGGATCTCCGACGCATCCATATTGATGTCTGTTGAGAAATACAGTTTATGAGTCTTCTTACCCTTCTCATCGCAATAAAGGACATGCACAACCTTTATACTTCGTTTTAATGATATGGAATACACAATGGCACTATGGATTACGGTCTGTTCATCCTTTGACACAAGCTCAAAGTGTCTCAAGTCGATATTGTTGTTGTCAACTTTTCCATCATATTGTTTTTGGCCTTCCGCGTTTACCCGTTGGCTCACCTTGATGCAGGTATCGTAAATTGGCATCATCCCTCAGCCTGCATATCAAGTGCATATCTACATTCATTACCTTATCAACAAACGTACGTTTTGCAAACCATGCATCAGCCACTAAATATGAAGATAGCCCAAGCAGCTGTGTTTTGCGCTCAGCAATAATATCAGCATACCAGTCAGAAAGGGATTGCTCCTTATCGACCATCGTTTGGACAGCCTCTAAATGAAATGCAGTATGATTGTCTATGTCTATCGCTGCCAAACCTCCAATTTCAAGCCCCCATTTGGCACGATTGGTGCACCCAGACCAAAAATAACCGGCACCGGGTGTATGCTTGCCTGATTTGCTAATATATGAAGGGTCAAAAGTAATGGCGTATCGACCGCTCCCTTGAGAAAGTGTTAATTCTTTGTTGAAAGTTAGAAAGTCAAATGGTTTTTCAAATTGTTGTCGGTATCTTTGTTCCTTATGCTTACCAAAGCGCCCCAACTGTAAAAAGTTAATGCGCCCTTTGATGCATAAAAATAGGATAAGAGTCTCTGTTACAAACTCTTTTCTCCAACTATTGATATTTGACATTTTTGACAACACGCTTTCTATGTGTATTTTATAAATATTATTTCCCTTGATAGTCACCCTTAATGATGTTGTCGAAATTCACCATTAAGATACATATTATCAAGGGTTTACAAAAATAATTCAACACTTATCTTGTTGGTTTTCAGTGCTTTATATCACACCTTAACGAACTATTGATACTATATAAAATACAATAATGTATCCTTAAGTTGAATTTATCAAATATAATTTAGGCTTTATTACAGCCATGTCCTTCTTTATCAAAAAACATTACCCCATCCAATTATTGCTAAGTATTTTGTCTTAAATTGACAAAAATCTTTACTTTTGAGGCTGGTAAAAAATTATGACATACCTAATAATAAAATAAAACTTTAAACAAATGAAGATTTCTATTATTGGAACGGGATACGTTGGTCTTGTATCAGGAACATGTTTTGCTGATGTTGGAGTGAATGTTACATGCGTGGACATTGACGAACAAAAAATTGAAAATCTAAAAAACGGGGTTATTCCAATTTACGAACCCGGTTTAGAAACAATGGTTCATGATAATATTGAAAAAGGCAGACTATTCTTTACTACTAACATTAAAGAATCGCTTGAAAATACAGATGTTGTTTTTATTGCAGTAGGTACCCCACCTGATGAAGATGGAAGTGCTGACTTAAAATATGTACTAGAAGTTGCCCGCCAAATTGGAAGAAATATTAACCACTACATGGTAGTTGTTACTAAAAGTACTGTGCCTATTGGAACAGCAAAAAAAGTTAAAGCAGCAATTAATGATGAATTAGAAAAACGAGGTATTGAAGTTGAGTTTGATGTAGCTTCAAATCCAGAGTTCTTAAAAGAAGGAAATGCTATTGAAGATTTCTTGAAACCAGATCGTATTGTTGTTGGAACAGAATCTGAAAAAGCTGAAAAAACCATGCAACGCTTATACAAACCATTCCTACTTAATGGTCATCCAATAATTTTTATGGATATTCCATCATCAGAGATGACTAAATATGCTGCCAATTCAATGCTAGCCACAAAAATTAGTTTCATGAACGACATGGCTAACTTATGTGAAATAGTTGGTGCTGACATCACCTCAGTAAGAAAAGGAATAGGTTCTGATGCACGTATTGGAAACAAATTTATATATGCGGGAGCTGGATATGGAGGTTCTTGTTTTCCAAAAGATGTGAAAGCTGTAATTAAAACAGCTAATGATAACCAATATAAATTAAGACTTCTTCAAGCTGTTGAAGATGTAAATAACGATCAAAAACACGTTCTTGTTAGAAAAATAAAAGAAGAGTTTGGTAGCAACCTTGAAAACAAAACATTTGCGCTTTGGGGCTTATCATTCAAACCTAAAACAGATGATATGCGAGAAGCTCCAGCTTTGGTTCTTATTGAAGAGCTTATTAAGATGGGTGCAAAAGTTAAAGCATACGATCCCGTAGCAATGGAGGAAGCCAAAAGAATTCTTGGAGATAAAATTGAATATGGAAACGATCCTTATGAAGTTTTAATTGACGCTGAAGCTTTAGTTGTTATAACTGAATGGCCTGAATTTAGAATTCCAAATTTCAAAGTTTTAGAGAAATTACTTATTAATAAGATCATTTTTGACGGTCGAAACATTTACGATCCAGAAGAAATTGTGGAAAATGGTTTTACTTATTATAGCATAGGTAGAAAACCACTTAAAGCATAACTATAATTGTCTGTAAGGTTAAAATATTAATGCTATTAACATTGTAATTTTTCAATCATAAAAAACAACATTAATCGTAAGCTTTGAGTTTAAACAATTAAAAATATTTAAACTCAAAGTATATTATTCTCTTATAAAAATAGAATACAATTATATGAAACGAATATTAGTAACAGGAGGTGCCGGCTTTATTGGGTCTCACTTATGTGAAAGATTATTAAATGATGGCAACGAAGTTATTTGTATAGATAATTATTTTACTGGAAGTAAATCAAATGTCATTCATCTTCTGGATAATCCTTATTTTGAATTAATAAGACACGATGTAACTCATCCTTATTTTATTGAAGTTGATGAAATATACAATTTGGCATGTCCTGCATCACCTGTTCATTATCAATTCAATTCTATTAAGACCATAAAAACTTCAGTAATGGGAGCTATTAATATGCTTGGTTTAGCCAAACGTATTAAAGCAAGAGTATTGCAAGCTTCAACTTCAGAAGTTTATGGTGACCCAGAAATACACCCTCAAAACGAAAACTATTGGGGTAATGTAAACCCAATTGGAATTAGATCGTGCTATGATGAAGGTAAACGTTGCGCTGAGAGTCTATTTTTTAATTATCATCAACAAAACAATGTTGATATAAAAGTGATAAGGATTTTCAACACCTATGGTCCTAGAATGAATCCTAACGATGGACGGGTGGTTTCAAACTTTATTGTTCAAGCCTTAAAAGGCAAAGACATTACTATTTTTGGAGATGGACAACAAACAAGAAGTTTTCAATATGTTGACGACCTTATAGAAGGTATGATTCGAATGATGAATTCTCGAAATGATTTTCAAGGTCCAGTTAACATTGGTAATCCAAATGAATTCACAATGTTAGAATTAGCAGAACAAGTTATTAAATTAACAAATTCGAAATCTAAACTAACTTATATGCCACTTCCTGCTGATGATCCTACACAAAGGCAACCTGACATAACTTTAGCAAAAAAAGAACTAAGCAACTGGGAACCAAAAGTTCAGTTAAAAGAAGGACTGACTAAAACAATTGAATATTTTGATAATCTTTTAAAAAACACCAAATTATAATAAAACCTAATTATTAATGGCTAAATATAAAGGAATTATTCTTGCTGGTGGATCCGGAACCAGACTCTACCCCATTACACAAAGTATATCAAAACAGATTATACCTGTATATAACAAACCCATGATATACTACCCTCTGTCAGTATTAATGCTTGCAGGAATCAGAGAAATTTTAATCATTTCAACACCACAAGACCTTCCTTTGTATATAAATTTATTTGGAGATGGTAATCAATTAGGATTATCATTATCATATGCAGAACAACCTAGTCCTGATGGTCTAGCTCAAGCTTTTATTATAGGCGAAGAGTTCATTGGTGAAGATAATGTATGTCTGATTCTGGGTGATAATATTTTCTTTGGATATGATTTTTCAAAATTATTATCACAAACTGTAGATGAAAATACTGGAGCCACAGTTTTTGGTTATTATGTAACTGATCCGGAAAGATATGGAGTTGCTGAATTTGATACCGATAATAATGTTATTAGTATTGAAGAAAAACCTAATCATCCAAAATCAAATTATGCAGTTACTGGCTTGTACTTTTACAACAACACCGTTGTTCAAAAAGCAAAAACACTTAAACCATCACCAAGAGGAGAATTAGAAATAACAGATTTAAACAAAATTTTCCTTGAAGAGGGTAATTTAAAAGTCAATTTAATGGGAAGAGGCATGGCTTGGTTAGATACAGGAACTCATGACAGTATGCTGGAAGCTTCAAATTTTATTGCAACAATCGAACACCGTCAAGGATTAATGGTAGCCTGTTTAGAAGAAATAGCCTTTAATAAAGGATATATTAACAAAGATCAATTATTAAAATTAGCTGAGCCTTTAGCTAAAAATGAATATGGCGCATACTTACAAAGAATTTCAAAATAGCCATTAATCACACAACTCAAGCAACATCCATGGAGATTATAAAAACTGAATTCAAAGATCTTATTATAATAAAACCAAACAAATTTATTGATTCCAGAGGATTTTTTCTTGAATCATATAATAAAGAACGTTATACTAATTTAGGAGTAACAAACGAATTTATCCAAGATAATGTATCCTGTTCTCAATATGGAGTAATTAGAGGTTTACACTATCAATTAGCACCTTATTCTCAGGCAAAACTAGTTCAGGTTTTAAAAGGGAAAATTATTGATGCTGTTGTTGATCTAAGAAAAGACTATGATACATTTGGCAAGAGTTTTACTATTGAATTATCTCAGGAAAACGGATTTCAATTACTAGTTCCAAGAGGATTTGCTCATGGTTTTTCAGTTTTAAGCCATGAAGTTATATTTTCCTATAAATGTGATAATCTATACAATAAAGAAGCAGAAAGAGGTATATTATATAATGACACCATTCTTAATATAGACTGGCAAATACCAAAAAATGAAGCTATTATTTCTGAAAAAGATTTGCTTCATCCACTTTTTAAAGATGCTAAATATAATTTTTAACAACAGAAATGATTAAAGTATTAATAACAGGAGGAAAAGGCCAATTAGGTCAAAGTTTCCAATCAATATCTGATAATTTTACTGATATCAATATCTCCTTTACAGATGTTGAAGAATTAAACATTTGCGACATTGACAATATTAGAGACTTTATTTCCAACAAGAATTTTCACTTTATTATAAATTGCGCTGCCTACACTGCAGTTGACAAAGCAGAAAGTGATAAAATTGCCAGTTTACAATTAAATGCCGAGGCTGTTAAAAAGATTGGCATTGTAGCAAACGAATTCAATATTCCTGTAATCCATATATCTACTGATTATGTTTTTGATGGCAACTCATTTAAGCCCTATACTGAAAATGATTACGCAGTTCCATCATCCTATTATGGTCAAACAAAACTATTGGGCGAAAAATATTTACTCGAGGAACAGCCAAACTCAATGATTATCCGAACAGCTTGGTTATACTCGGAGTTTGGAAATAACTTTGTCAAAACCATGATCAAACTAGGTAAAGATAGAGATATACTTAAAGTTGTTGCAGATCAGGTTGGCTCTCCTACCTATGCTGTTGACCTGGCTAAAGGAATTTTAGAAATTATTTTAAAAATTGTAAATAAAACTGTTAATTTTACGCCTGGAATATATCATTTTAGTAATGAAGGAGTTTGTAGTTGGTATGACTTTACCATTAATATCCATCAACTAATGGGAATTGATTGTACTGTTTTACCAATAGAATCAAAAGAATATCCAACTGCAGCACCCCGTCCATACTATAGTGTTCTCAATAAAACTAAAATAAAAACTACCTATAAGATAGAAATTCCATATTGGAGATTTAGTCTTGAAAAATGCTTACGAAAGTTGGCAACCGAAAACTAATAACAGAAAAATAACATGGAAAACCAAGATGTATTGGCATTGGTAACGGAAAAAGCAAACCAATGGCTATCGGGAAATTACGATGAAGAAACTAAAAAAGAAGTTTCAGAACTTTTAAACAAAGAAGATAAAAGTGATCTTATTGATGCTTTTTACAAAGATTTAGAATTTGGAACAGGTGGTTTAAGAGGAATTATGGGACCTGGTTCTAACAGAATGAATATTTATACTGTTGGGGCTGCAACTCAAGGTTTAGCAAACTATCTTAATAGCCAGTTTGCAGATTTAGATGAAATCAAAGTGTGTATTGGTCACGATTGTAGAAATAACAGTAGAGAGTTTGCAGAAATTTCAGCTAAGATTCTTTCTGCAAACGGAATTAAAGCGCTACTTTTTGATGATTTGCGTCCAACTCCAGAGGTTTCTTTTGTAATTCGTGAATTAAACTGCCAAAGCGGTATTATTATAACTGCATCACATAACCCTAAAGAATATAATGGTTATAAAGCATATTGGAACGATGGGGGTCAAATGATTGCACCTCACGATACAAATGTTATTGATGAAGTTCAAAAAATTACCTCAATTGATGAAATTAAATTTGAAGGTAATAACAATTTAATTGAAGTATTAGGTGAGGAAATGGACAAAAAATACTTGGATAAAGTGAAGTCTATTTCATTAGATACAGGTGCAATTGAAAGAAATAAAGACCTGAAGATTATTTACACACCAATACACGGAACCGGAGTAAAATTAATTCCTGCTGCATTAAAGCAATACGGTTTTACAAATATCATCAATATTCCTGAGCAAGATGTTGTTAGTGGTGATTTTCCAACCGTAGTATCTCCAAACCCAGAAGAACCTGCTGCATTAAAAATGGCAGTAGATAAAGCTGCTGAAATTGATGCTGATTTAGTAATGGCATCTGACCCTGATGCAGACAGACTTGGAATTGCTTGCAAAAATGAAAAAGGCGAATTCATTTTGTTAAACGGAAATCAAACAGCACTTTTATTAACATGGTATATGGTTAAAAGGTGGAAAGAAAATAATCTTTTAACTGGTAAGGAATTTATTGTAAAAACCATTGTTACTAGTGAATTAATTAAAGAAATTGCTGTTAAAAACGAAATTGAATATTTTGACGTCTTTACTGGTTTTAAATGGATTGCAGACAAAATCAAAAGCTACGAAGGAGAGAAAAAATATATTTGCGGTGGTGAAGAAAGTTATGGCTTCTTACCTGGTGACTATGTTAGAGATAAAGATGCAGTTGCTTCATGTGCTATGTTTGCAGAAATTGCAGCCTGGGCTAAAGATAACGGAGTAACTTTATTTGAACTTCTTCAAAACATTTACGTTGAATATGGTTTCTCTAAAGAGAAAATGATTTATATCGTACGTAAAGGAAAATCCGGAGCTGATGAAATTCAGCAATTAATGAAAGACTTTAGAGAAAATCCTCCTGTTGAATTGGCTGGTTCTAAAGTTTCTATTGTTAAAGATTATGCTGTATTAAAGGCCTTTAACACGACAGATAATACAGAAGTAGATATTGATCTACCAGCAACTTCAAATGTGCTTCAATTCTTCACAGAGGATGGTTCTAAAGTAAGTGTAAGACCTTCTGGAACTGAACCTAAAATCAAATTCTATTTTGAGGTTAAGGGTGAAATGAAAGATAAGGGTGATTACTATGATGCTGATGCTAAAGCCGAAGTTAAAATCAATGCAATTGCTTCTGATTTAAAAATTCTGTAAAGTAATAATTAAAATATTGATAACATAAAGGGGGATTCCATTCCCCTTTTTTATTAATAACCCGAGTTCGATATAAAATTATTGGCTCAGACCGCTTATAAATAATGAGTTTCAATGAATATTTATGAAGTCATAGCGGGCTATGTCAAACAAATATGAAGCAGAAAATCGTTGTTTATATGTGGCTTTCTATTAAAACACTAATCTACTTCGTTAAATTCTTCTACCATAGCTCGCTATGCAAAAAGAATTTGCCTTGTATATCAGCATTTTAATAAAATCTGAGCTCTTTAATTTTAATCGAGCTCGGGTTATTATATTACTCAAAATACTCATCTTTAAAGTTAACTAGATACAACTTATCTGTACACCTTGTTATTGCAGTATATAGCCATCTATAATAATCTTTATTTATATTCTCCTCTGGGACAAAACCAGGATCTACAAACACCACTTTCCACTGACCTCCCTGTGCTTTATGACAGGTCATTGCATAGGCAAACTTAACTTGTAATGCATTATAGTACTCATTATTTTTTACGGCCTCATATTGCTTTCTTTTAGGACTCAAATCTTCATAGTCTCTCATAATTTCATAAAAGAAGGTCTCTTGTTCTTTTTGAGTAAATCCGGCAGTATCTGTATTTAATACATCTAAAATTAATTTAACATCTACTTCCAACTCCTTATAATCCACTAATCGAATTGTGCAATTTACAAACCTCTTATCATAAAGCTCTTCATAACCTTTTATTCTAACTATCTCAGCTATATCACCATTTGCAATAAAATCAACTTCTTTATTATCTTTCAACCAGTAATAATTATTTTTTACCACCAGTATATAATCTCCTACAGATACCTCTTCTTCTTTATACAAAATAGAATTACGAATTCCCTTATTGTAAAGATTTGTTCTTTTATTTGATCTATTTACAATCAAAGTTTCATCCATACCTACGGTATCATATGCGGTATTTATTTCTTCTATAAGTTCTTCCCCTGATATCCTTTTGATATCTTTATAACCATATGTATCAAACTTAGGAAGATCATCGAAGACAGTTTCTGATTCTATAGAACATCGAAGACTCGAAGCATTATTTAAAATTCCACTTCCCAACGATTGCCGAACAACATCTGTCAAAAAGCATGAAAATTGAGTGACCCCATAATATTTTAAGATATCAGTATCCAAGGCAGGACTGGTGGAATTTCCTATCGGAGGTAACTGTGCGGAGTCTCCAATTAAAACCAACCTGCAATTTCTATTTTCAAAAACAAAATTAAATAGATCCTCAAGTAAATTACCACTTCCAAAACTTGTATATTCACTACTTAATCCTGAAATCATAGATGCTTCATCAACAAAAAATATGGTGTCAGGTTTTAAATTCTTATTCAAATTAAAAGTTCCGAGTCCATCATTTGCTGATTTTTGACGATAAATGACTTTATGAATAGTATATGCTGCCTTTGCCGCATAACCAGAAAACACTTTTGCTGCTCTTCCTGTTGGTGCCATTAAAACCTGCCTAAATTGAAATTCATCCAGAGCAGATACGATTGAACTTATTAAAGATGTTTTTCCTGTTCCGGCATATCCCTTTAAAACAAATACAGGATTTTCTTCTGTGGAGGTAAGAAAATCGACAAAAAGTTCGATTGCAGCATTCTGAGATTCCGTAGGAACATGCTCAAAATGAGCCTTTATATTAGTTACGATGTGATTATTTAACATTATTCGCTATAAAATAAGTGAATCAAAATCCAAAATTTGATTTTTTTTTTAAATTTGTGCATTCAAACTAATACAAAAATCTGTAAAATAATGAAAACAGTAATTCAAATCGTACTTCTTATTGCAATTGTTGGTTTAGCATATCTGTGTTATGACAGCATCAATAGTGTAATTGAGTTTAACAGAGTTCATAAACTTCGTACAGAAGCTAACATCGAAAAACTAAAAGATATCAGAACTGCTCAGGTTGCTTACAAATCGCAATATGAAAAATATACAGGAAGTTTTGATTCCTTAATTAATTTTGTGAAAACTGATTCTTTAAAATTAGTAAAAAAAGAAGGTAGCCTTTCTGATAGTTTAATAGCAGAAGGTTGGACTGAAGAAAAAGCATTAAAATTAGGAATGATTAAACGTGATACAATTTTAGTGAGCGTTCTTGATTCTCTATTTGGTAAAAACTACCACATTGATTCTTTAAAGTATGTTCCATTCGTTGCTAACGAAGAATACGAAATGGGAGCTGGTATTGTTCAAACTGGTTCTGGTGTAAAAGTTGAAGTATTCGAAGCCAAAGTGCATAATAACGTTTATCTTGATGGACTTGATGAGCAAGAAATTATTAACTTAAACGATAAAGCTTCTAAACTAGAGAAATATCCTGGATTAAAAGTTGGTTCATTAGAAGAAACAAATAACAACGCCGGTAACTGGGAGTAATATTTTACTTTAACTGCAGAATTAAAATATAAAACACACTGCTTTAACGTAAAATATTATTATGAGTAACCAATTTGTTGTTGATAGTAATTTCGATAAAAACATTACGAATTCATATTTTTTGTCCATCCAGTTAACACTGGATGGATTTTCTTTTTGTGTTCTTGACCCAATTAGTAATGAATACATCTTATTTTCAGAACACGCTCTATCAATAAATGATTCATTAATCCAATCTATTGAGAAAGAACTAAAAGAAAATGAATATTTACAACTTCCATATCAAAAAGTTTTTGTTCTATATTACACAAAACAAAACACTTTAATTCCAACCTCTTTATATCAAAAAGACCAAAAGGAATTATACCTAGATTTCTGTTTTAACCAAAATAAGTTTGAGGAAGAGTTGACATTTAGCAATAAGATTAAAATGGCAGATTCTTATTGTATTTTTAGCATACCAAAAACAATAGTAGAGCTTTTAAATAATAAATTTTCAAATATTTATTATTACTGTTCCACTACTCCATTTATTGAAACAGCTCTTTTAAACACTAGTTTCAATTATGATCAATTTCAAATCTATATAAATCTGCAAAACTCAATTTTTGATATAATTGCTATTGCAGGAAATGATTTGAAATTACATAACTCTTTTAAATTTCATGATAAGAAAGAGTTTTTATATTATACTCTTCTTATTTTTGAGCAACTAAAACTTAACACCAATACTTCAACTATATTTCTGAGTGGAGCTATTTCGAAAACTGATGAGATTTATTCTCTTTTAAAGAAGTATATTAAAAACATTGAAATCGTAAAAGAAAGTAAACACTTTAAGTTTGCTTCCGTTTTTAAAACCATTTCCCTTCAAGAACATATCAATTTAATTAATATTCCATTATGCGTATAATAAGTGGCTCTTTAAAAGGGAGACGATTCTCCCCACCCAAAAATTTTAAAGCCAGACCAACTACTGACTTTGCCAAAGAGAACTTATTTAATGTTCTAAATAACAATTATTCTTTTGATGAACTTAAAGTATTAGACTTATTTGGCGGCACAGGAAGCATTAGTTTAGAATTTGCTTCAAGAGGTACAAAAGATATCACATGCGTTGAATTAAACTTCAATCACTTTAGATTTATTAAAAAGAATATTGAAGAGCTGGACATGAAATCATCGATTAAAGTTATTAAAGCAGATGCATTTAAATTTATAGAGAAAACATCTGAAATCTACGATATGATTTTTGCAGATCCTCCATATGATCTTGAAAATTCAGAAACAATTCCTGATCTCGTACTAACAAATAAATTATTAAATAGCGAAGGATTATTAATTTTTGAACATTCAGGAAAAGTAGATTTTAAATCACACCCTAATTTTATTGAAAACAGAGAAAATGGTAAAGTAATATTTACATTCTTTAAAGCATAAAAAAAGGAGCAATGCTCCTTTTTTTTTATTTATGATCGTGGGTGAAATTGAATCATTGTATTTTTAAGATACTCTTTATCTAAATGAGTATATATTTCTGTTGTAATTATAGATTCATGTCCTAACATTTCCTGAACTGCTCTTAAATTAGCGCCTCCATCAATTAGGTGTGTTGCAAATGAATGACGGAAAGTATGAGGACTTACATTTTTATCCATTCCAATCACAGCAACAAGACCTTTGATAATTGTAAAGATCATAACGCGAGACAACTTCTTCCCTCTCCGGTTTAAAAACAAAATGTCTTCACTATCATGATGAATCTTAAGATTCCTTCGATATTCGCTTAAATATAAATTTATTTCCTTTATTGCCTTGGCACTAATTGGCACCAATCGCTCTTTATTCCCCTTACCTTCAATCTTAATAAAACCCGATTCAAAAAATAAATTTGAGATTTTTAACTCTATTAATTCCGAAACCCTCAAACCACAACTATACAAAGTTTCCAAAATAGCTTTATTTCTTTGACCCTCTGGCTTTTTGGTATCAATAGCATTTATAATAGTATCTATTTCTTCAACTGATAGAATTTCAGGCAACTTTCTTCCAATCTTAGGTGACTCCAGTAATGCAGTTGGATCTTTTTCAATTTTTTCTTCTATCAAGAGAAATTTATAAAATGATTTGATCCCACTAATAATTCTTGCTTGAGTCCTGGGACTAATACCTTTTTGGGCAATCCATTCTATCATCTCTTTAAGATTATTTAAAGTAACTCCCTCTGGTCCTTCCTGATCAAGTCCACGATCTTTTAGAAACTGAACTAATTTTGTTAAATCTGTAACGTAGGCATGAATTGAATTATCTGATAACCCTTTTTCGACTTTTAAATAACCTTTAAAGCCTTCAATTTCTGATTCCCAAATCATTTTTAGTAAATTAATTAATTATAAATTGAAATAGTATAGTAAATATAATAACATATATATTTCCAATCAACAAAAAATAATTTTTTATGTAAATATTAATTTATTATATTAAAAATGTAACGTACTATCTTACTTTAATTTAAACTCAATATTTCAAAAATATAATATCAATGCTACTAATCACAACATTTAATATATATTGTATTTAAGAAATTAGTAATGATATGTTTTAGAAAGAAGAATAAATTAATCATAGCATTTCATTAATCACTAGATCCTTAGATAAATATAAAAATCATAAGTAAGATCGATAATTGACTAGTGATTCATTACAATATTTAACCTATAAGTTAAATATTGTAATGAATCACACCCAAACTAAATTTAAACTACAATATCAATTTAATCTATTGATTTCATGCCTTTTAATCCCAATCAACTTTATATAAACAATTAATAGAATATCAACAAGTTATTTATAAACTATAAAAACTAGACTTTTTATTACATTGTTTATTAAATCAGTTTTATTATCACATAAGTTTTCAATACATTTGCTGCGAATTTAAGAGTGCCTTATAAACCAAATTGTATTTACTACAATTTTTTCAGAAAAAATGAAGCTTTTAATACTAAATGGACCTAATTTAAATTTATTAGGGAAGAGAGAAGTAAATATTTATGGGAATAAGTCTTTTGAAGATTATTTCAACGAATTGAAAACAATTTACAATAAAATTGAACTATCTTATTTTCAATCAAATAGCGAAGGTAAATTAATTGATAAAATACACGAGGTAGGTTTTAGTTTCGATGCAATTATATTTAATGCAGGCGCTTACACTCATACATCCGTTGCACTGGCAGACGCAATATCTGGCATTACCACTCCAGTAATCGAAGTTCATATTTCAAATGTATTTAAACGAGAGTCTTTTAGGCATCACTCATACATTTCTCCTGTTTGCACAGGAACCATAGTTGGTTTTGGATTGGATTCGTATAATTTAGCTATTCAAAGTATAATAAATGCATCTGAATTAAAGCAAGATAAATAAATAGAAAAATTAAAATAAATAATTAGTTGATGAAAAAGTTTACAAAAATCGTTGCGACTGTATCAGACATGAAGTGTGATCAGGAGTATGTCAAAAGTTTAATTAAATCAGGAGTAAATGTTGTGAGATTAAATACAGCTCACATGGATTACGAAGGTTTAAAAAGAGTTGTTGAAAGAGTACGTGAAGTATCTGACAAAGTTGCAATCCTTGTTGATACTAAAGGTCCTGAGATCAGAACAACACCTACTGAAGATGGCAATAAAATTTTAGTTGCAAAAGGTAGCACAATTTTAGTTAAAGGAGAGCCTGATACTAAATCAACAGCTGAGTGCGTATGCGTATCATATGCTGATTTTGTTAAAGATGTTCCTGTTGGAAGCGACGTTTTAATTGACGATGGCGAAACTGCACTTAAAGTTATTGATAAAAAAGATAACTGTATAGTATGTTCTGTAGAAAACGACGGTGAAATTGGTGGTAAAAAGAGTGTAAACGTTCCTGGTGTTCGTATTAACTTACCATCATTAACTGAAAAAGATATTCGTTTCTTAGAATATTCTGCTGAGCAAGAAGTGGATTTTATTGCTCACTCATTCGTAAGAAATGCACAAGATGTTGCTGATGTTCAAAAGGAATTAGATCGTCTTGAGTGTCCAGCTAAAATCATCGCTAAAATCGAAAACCAAGAAGGTGTTGATAATATTGACGAGATTGTTGATTGTGTTTATGGAGTTATGATTGCACGTGGTGATATGGGTATTGAAATTGCTCAGGAAAAAATTCCTGGAATACAACGTAAGTTAATCAGAACATGTGTAGAGTTTAAAAAGCCTGTAATTGTTGCTACGCAAATGCTACATACAATGATCAAAAATCCTCGTCCAACACGTGCTGAGGTTACTGACGTTGCAAATGCTATTTACTATCGTACAGACGCAATTATGCTTAGTGGTGAAACAGCATACGGAGATTATGGTATTGAAGCAGTTCAAACAATGTCTTCAATTGCTAAAGAGGTTGAAGCAGCTAAGGATAATGCAAATGATATTCCTGTTCCAAATTTACAAAAAAGCAAAACAACATATTTAGCTGAAACAGCATTTAAATCAGCTGCTGACTTAAATGTTAAAGCTGTTATTACTGATAGTATTTCAGGTAGAACTGCTCGTTACTTAGCCGCATTTAGAGGAAAAATTCCTGTATATGCATTGTGTTTTAGTCCTAGAACAGCAAGAGAGTTAAATCTTTCATATGGTGTATCTCCTAGAATCATGGAGCAAGGAGGATCTAAGGAAGAGATCCTTATCAAAACTCTTGAAAAATTATTAAAAAAAGAAGTTTTAGCAAATACTGATCAAGTCGCATATCTTGGAAGTAGCTTTGGTATCGGAAGTGGTACTACATTCCTTGAAATTATAACTGTTGAAGAGTTATTAACTAAAACAAAAGAAGCTAAGAAATAATTATAATTTCTTTCTAAATACAAAAGAGGCTATATGCCTCTTTTTTTTTGCACTTAGGTAATCTCCCACTGCAAACCTAATAATATTGCATCATATGAGTTAAAAGGAAACAATCCTGCCATATCTAATTTCCATATATAAACTCACTTTTACTAACCTCATGAATAATTATAAAATCAATAAACTGTCACGCTTTTAGTATTAAATTATTAAAAAATCAGTATACAGAGCTCTCTATATTGATAAAAAATGACACTTTTGATTTGATAGATAACTCTTAAAACAATACTCTAAACTCACCTCATTACATCATATCACCCCTTATGTAATATATACCACGATTCATTCTGTTTTTTTTACCATTTCATCACTACACACAACACCCTGAAAAGCAATACCGTAACGGGATACAGCAATTCTATTTTTATTTTTTTTTCAAAAAAAATCGCATAACTATTGCAAGTAGATACAAAAGCTCTATCTTTGCATCGCTTTCAGAAAAACAAGCACAATTGGTCTGGTAGTTCAGCTGGTTAGAATGCCGGCCTGTCACGCCGGAGGTCGCGGGTTCGAGTCCCGTCCAGACCGCATACTGAAAGTAAAATAAAGGTAATGATCTTTATTTTAAACTCGAAAAAATATTGATTTTGTTTTATACTGGTCTGGTAGTTCAGCTGGTTAGAATGCCGGCCTGTCACGCCGGAGGTCGCGGGTTCGAGTCCCGTCCAGACCGCACTATAAAACATATTTAGATCTAAAAAATGAAAAAACGGTCTGGTAGTTCAGCTGGTTAGAATGCCGGCCTGTCACGCCGGAGGTCGCGGGTTCGAGTCCCGTCCAGACCGCGTATTAAAAAAATGGAGATAAAGATCTTTGTTTTAAACTCGAAAAAAAATATTGATTTTGTTTTATACTGGTCTGGTAGTTCAGCTGGTTAGAATGCCGGCCTGTCACGCCGGAGGTCGCGGGTTCGAGTCCCGTCCAGACCGCACTATAAAACATATTTAGATCTAAAAAATGAAAAAACGGTCTGGTAGTTCAGCTGGTTAGAATGCCGGCCTGTCACGCCGGAGGTCGCGGGTTCGAGTCCCGTCCAGACCGCATAAAGGTTATCCCAAAATATTTTGAGATAACCTTTTTTTCATTATCATCACTTCTATTTCCAGCTAACTAAGGTTAGAAGCAAATTCTGTGTCTAGACGTAAATTTTACATAAACGATAAAGAAACAACTTAACCCACTTTTTACATTAGGGTGCATACGTGTGGCAATAATATAATTTAGTTTCTGCTGTTCAATGTAACTTAAGATTTCTTGGTTATAGAAACCGCTGTCGGCACGAATTAAACCTATTCTTGTATCTGCCAAAACCTCTTCGATAGTTTCTTGTAAAAACGCTTTACAACTACTACTATCTGCGGTATTACCGGGACGAAGTTAAGCATTGGCAACCATACGGGTTTGACTCACAAAAGCCATGAGTGGGTGATGAGAGTTGCGCCCTCGTTTCAATGGATTATATCCTTTGGCACTACCTTCCTGATTTCCTGACCTAGTAATAACAGTACTGTCAATATCTAATGTTATATCGTTAACCTGTAGCTGAGAAAAGAACCAGTTTTGTAACGATGGGAATACTGCACTATTACGACATTGCGAAAACTTGCCAAAGAAACGACTGTAAGTACTTTGAGAGGGCATTTTGTCCCATCCAAAAATATCGTGAAGTGTGGTATCATAACGTAACCAATCGGCATGGATATATCTTGAAGCTCCCGTCCAAATACTCAACCAAAAGATTCTATAATATGACTCGCTTCATAACTCCTGTTTGATCCCTTATCTGGAAGATCCAATGTCGATAGATATTCTCTTATGCCAATTGAATCAACAAAACGCTTCATCAAGCTCATACCTCCAAATGGAGTTACTTTTTTATCTGAATACTCTATAGGAAGGTTAACCATATGGGTGAATTCTATTATTTTAAGAACTCCACTAAAGTTAATAATTTCTTCGCATTTTACTAATCCTATTGCATTAAGCAGGATTAACATCAACTACACCACCGCATTGCCTTTTGAACTCCATTATTTTAGCATTAAAGGATTCAGTAGCCATTTTACTACTTCTCTCATAAAAGTAGCCTATTAAAAGAATTACAATGTGTATAAAGGTTTACCTAATGTTTAATAAACATAAAAATCGTATAATATTATTTTATTAACCTATTCAATCTCCTTTATTCATTTTTTATTCGGGAGAATTATGACGATTGTAGATTTCCTAACATTAACATACAATATGTATAAATAACAGGCATTCTTTATTTAAAATAAAGCAGTGAAAACCCCACAATACATAAATACTTATTATATAAATAATATTTCAGGAATAGGCATACAATAAAAAAAGAGGCCATCTCATTTGAGACAGCCTCTTCATTTACATTTGATATTATATTATAAAGTCTTCAATATTGCATCAACTTCATTATACTTATCCATCATTTCAAATCTATAATAAAGCGTTTTTAAACTTTCTAAAACAGCAGCTTCATTAGGTTTAATAGATCGTGCTCTTTCAAAGAAAGGAAGGGACTCTTTAAACGTTGTTTCTGCTACAGCTTTTTTAGCCTCATACTTTTTAAAATTAGTTTCTGCATTGGCTAAATTCATTTCTTCAACACCTTTATTAAAATACATTACTCCTAGATTAAAAAGTGCATTGAAATATTCTGAATCTAATTCTAAACACTTGTTATAATCAGCTAATGCAGCATCAAAATTCTTACTATTATCGTTTAGTACCCCACGAGCATAGTAAAATGAAGGATTTGATTGATCACTTTCAATAGCTTTATTTAAATAATCTAGAGCTTTATTATTTTGTTTTGTTGTTAAATAGTAATTAATAAGCTCAGTTAAAATTCTATTGTCTTCAGGATAGGTTTCAAAACCTTTAATCAAATTAGGTCCCATCTTTGCTGAATCCTGTGCTGATCCTAAAACTTGGTGTAACAAAAGAACAGCATCACCTCCACCATATTTTAGATCAATTGCTTGATCAAAATATTTTTCAGCAGCAGACCAATCTTTTGCATTATAAGCAGCTAAAGCCGTATTATAAATAATAGCTGTATCAACCTTTTCACCTTGAACAGCAATAGCATACTCGTTATTATTAAGCTCTAATAAATTTTCAAAAGCAGCAACAGCACCAGCAAAATCTTCTTTGTTAAATGCCTGCACTCCTGAATTGGTTAATTCGTTACCAAAAAATAATAACTCTTGACCAATTTCGTTTTTATAACGACCAATTTTCTTTCCTTTTTCGTCACCTTTTTTATCAAGCTCAATTGCTTTTTTATAAAATCCAGATGCTTTAATGATTCCTTGGTCATCTTTTCCATCTTTAGCTAATTTAGTGTAAACTTTAGCAGCCACAATATATGTTTTTGGCCAAGCTTCACTTTTTTCATTTGTCATTGCAGCATCAATAGCTTCTTTTGCTTTAACTACATCCCCCTGATCAAGCAAGGTTGTTGCAGTTGTTACCTTTCCTTTCTGCGCATAAGAAGCAGAAAAAGCTATAACACTCACTAATAATAAAATAGTTTTCTTCATCATATTAAGTTTTATTGTGTGGATCCTTAATTTCTTATTGATTATTCTTGATTTTCATTAATCTCTTCAGATGAACCATCAACAGTTTCGGAATCTTCTGTAACATCCTCAATCACTTCTTCTTCCTTATATGCAGAAACTTTAGCAACAGAAGCAATTTCATCACCATTTCTTAGATTTATTACTTTTACTCCCTGTGTTGCCCTACCTGTTGTTCGCAATTCAGATAATGCTAATCTAATAGTGATTCCTGATTTATTAATAATCATCAAATCGTTATCATCAGTAACGTTTTTAATTGTTATTAGAGCTCCGGTTTTATCTGTAATCTTCATTGTTTTTACCCCCTTACCTCCTCTGTTGGTAATTCTGTAATCTTCAATTTTCGATCTTTTTCCAAAACCTTTTTCTGATACAACAAGGATATCCTCACTTTCATCACTAACACATATCATGCCAACAACTTCATCAGAATTTGCATCCATTGTTATACCTCTAACACCCAGCCCTGTTCGTCCAATACATCTAACTTTGGTTTCGTTAAAACGGATAGCTCTACCAGACCTTGTAGCCATCAATATTTCAGAATCGCCCTCTGTTAATCTTGCTTGAATTAGTTCATCATCCTCTTTAATTGTTATAGCATTCACACCATTAACACGCGGACGAGAATAATCTGCTAGTAATGACTTTTTAATGATACCTTTTTTAGTACCCATTATAATATAGTGACTATTAACATAATCTGCATCAGTAAGTTTTTTAACCTTAATAAATGCTTTTACCTGATCATCACCTTCAATATTTAATAGATTCTGAATTGCTCTTCCCTTGGTATTTTTAGCTCCCTCTGGAATTTCATATACCTTCAACCAAAAACATCTTCCTTTTTTGGTAAAGAATAACATTGTATTATGCATTGTAGCAGGATACAAGTGTTCTATAAAATCTTCATCCCTGGTTGTACTTCCTTTAGAACCAACTCCACCTCTACTTTGAGTACGGAATTCAGCTAAAGGTGTTCTTTTGATATAACCCATATGAGAAATAGTAATTACCATTTCTTCATCTGCATAGAAATCTTCAGGATTAAATTCCTCAGAAGAATATACAATATCTGTTTTACGATCATCACCATATTTATTTCTGATTTCTTCTAATTCAGTGGTGATAATCTCCATCCTTCGAGGTTCACTGGCTAAAATTTCTTTTAAGTCAGCAATTTCCTTCATTAACTCTTCATATTCTGCTCTTAACTTATCTTGCTCTAGTCCGGTTAACTGACGCAGACGCATATCAACAATAGCACGAGCTTGTATATCTGATAATTCAAATCTTTTAATAAGATTTTCTCTGGCTTCATCAGGACTAGCTGCCGCTCTGATAATTTTAATTACTTCATCAATATTATCACTGGCAATAATTAATCCTTCCAGGATATGAGCTCTTTTTTCTGCCTGCTCTAACTCATATTGAGTTCTTCTTGTAACTACATCATGTCTATGTTTAACGAAATTACTTATAAGCCCCTTTAAATTAAGCATTTGAGGACGACCATTTACTAAGGCAATATTATTTACACTAAACGAAGACTGTAAGGCCGTTTGTTTATAAAGATTATTAAGCACAACATTTGCAATTGCATCCTTTTTAAGATCTACCACAATACGCATACCTTGTCTATCTGACTCATCATTAACGTTAGAAATTCCTTCAATTTTCTTTTCATTAACAAGGTCTGCAATTTTCATAATTAATTCAGCCTTATTAACTAAATATGGAATCTCCGTAATAATGATCTTTTCCCTTCCATTTACTTCTGTTTCTACTTCCGCTTTAGCTCTTACAACTACTCTACCTCTACCTGTTTCAAAAGCTTCTTTAACACCTTTATAACCATAAATCACTCCTCCAGTTGGAAAATCCGGAGCTTTTACATACTCCAATAATCCATCAATGTCAATATCATTATTAGCAATATATGCTACAGTAGCATTGATTATTTCTGTTAAATTATGAGGTGGCATATTTGTAGCCATACCAACAGCAATACCAGAAGCTCCATTTACTAACAGATTAGGAATACGAGTAGGTAATACAGTAGGCTCTTGTAATGAATCATCGAAGTTTAACTGAAAATCAACAGTACGCTTCTCAATATCAACTAAAGTTTCTTCTGCAATCTTATTTAATCTAGCCTCAGTATAACGCATTGCTGCAGGACTATCTCCATCTACAGAACCAAAATTTCCTTGTCCATCAACCAGAGGATAACGTAACGACCAATCCTGAGCCATACGTACCATTGCAAAATACACAGAAGAATCACCATGTGGATGGTATTTACCAAGAACCTCTCCTACGATTCTTGCTGATTTTTTATATGGCTTTGTGGAAGATACTCCAAGTTCACTCATCCCATACAAAACACGTCTATGAACAGGTTTAAACCCATCTCTTACGTCAGGAAGTGCTCTTGAAACGATCACCGACATTGAATAATCAATGTAGGCAGACTTCATTTCTTCCTCAATATTGATTTTTATTATTTTCTCTCCTTCAGCCATTTACTATTAAATTATGAATTAGAATTTACAAACGAAAACAGGCCACTAAAAGCCTGATTTTTTGAACGGCCTAATTTAGTTAATTATACTATAATTTTAAAGGGATTTATAACACAATTTATTAACAAGTAATAAACTTCCTCAAATGCGCTTATTTATTGCGATTTTTAAGGCTTAGAATGGTGAAAAATTAAAATAAATTGTATTTTTAAATTTCTTATTAAAATCAATTTAATATGAATTTAAATTTCTCGCAAAGAATTAATGATGTGATAAGCTTTGCTAAGGAAGAAGCCGAAAGACTTGGCAATCCTTTTATTAGTCCCGAACATTTATTTTTGGGCATTTTAAGGGAGGGAGAAGGAACGGCTATTGAACTTTTAAATCAACTAAACGTTGATTTAGAAGACTTAAAAAGCAACATCGAATCAAAATTAAAAACAAATGTTTCCATAGAGCAAACTGATCATATTCCACTATTAAAATCATCTGAAAGGATATTACGATTAATCTATTTGGAAGCAAGATCAGTGAAAAGCGAAAATATAAATACAGGACATTTGTTATTAGCTTTATTAAAAGATAACCGAGGTTTTATATCTGAACTTATGGCAGAAGAAAAAATTAATTACGAAAAGGTAAAAGGGCTTATTACCAAAAATGAACCATTGGCAAAGGCTGATTTACCTGAAGATGATGACCAAGACAGTCCATTTTCTTCAGGTGGAGGCTCTGATGCTCCTAGATCTTCTAGTGGTTCTAAAGGTTCTGATACTCCGGTATTAGATAATTTTGGAATAGACATGACTCAAGCTGCGGAAGAAGGCAAACTTGATCCGATAGTAGGAAGAGAAAATGAGATTGAACGACTGGCACAAATTCTAAGTCGAAGAAAAAAGAACAATCCAATTCTTATAGGAGAACCAGGTGTTGGTAAATCTGCCATTGCTGAAGGTTTAGCTATCAGAATATACGAAAAGAAAGTATCAAGAGTTCTTTTTGATAAAAGAGTTATTACTCTAGACTTAGCTTCTATTGTTGCTGGAACTAAGTACCGAGGACAATTTGAAGAAAGAATGAAGGCAATTCTTAATGAATTATCGAAGAATCCTAACATTATTCTTTTTATTGACGAAATTCACACCATTGTAGGAGCCGGTGGTGCAACAGGATCATTAGATGCTGCGAACATGCTAAAACCTGCATTAGCAAGAGGAGAAATACAATGTATTGGAGCTACAACTCTAGATGAATATCGTCAGCATATTGAAAAAGACGGTGCCCTTGAAAGAAGATTTCAAAAAGTAATGGTTGAACCAACTTCAATTGAAGAGACTATTGAAATATTAAATAACATAAAAGAGAAGTACGAGGATCATCATAATGTAGAATTTACAGAAGAAGCAATCGAAGCTTGCGTAAAGCTTACTGAAAGATACATTACCGATCGTCATTTACCCGATAAGGCTATCGACGCGTTGGACGAAGCTGGTTCAAGAGTACACATATCAAACATTGTTGTTCCAGAAACTATACTAAAACTTGAGGAACAGATTGAAGAAACCAAAGAAAATAAAATCAAAGCTGTCAAAGCTCAAAATTTTGAATTAGCTGCAAGTTTTAGAGATAAAGAAAAGAATTATCTAGAAGACCTAAATAGTGCAAAAGCAAAATGGGAACAAGAGTTACAACAACACAAAGAAACTGTTGATATAGAAAAAGTAGCTGAAGTTGTTGCCATGATGACAGGTATACCTGTTCAAAGAGTTGCACAAGCAGAAGGATTCCGATTACTTCAAATGGGCGATAAACTTAAAGGTAGTGTAATTGGTCAGGAGGAAGCAATTCAAAAAATTGTAAAAGCGATTCAAAGAAACAGAGCCGGACTTAAAGATCCAAACAGACCAATTGGTTCATTTGTATTTTTAGGCCCTACGGGAGTTGGTAAAACTCACTTAGCTAAAGTTCTGGCGAAGTACTTATTTGATTCTACAGAGGCTCTTATCAGAATTGACATGAGTGAATACATGGAGAAGTTCTCTGTATCTCGACTTGTTGGAGCACCTCCGGGATATATCGGATATGAAGAAGGTGGTCAGCTTACAGAAAAAGTGCGTCGTCGTCCATATTCTGTAGTACTTTTAGATGAAATTGAAAAAGCGCATCCTGATGTATTTAATCTATTACTACAAGTTTTAGATGAAGGTAGATTAACTGATAGCCTAGGTAGAAAAGTTGACTTTAAGAACACAATCATTATCATGACCTCTAATATTGGTTCACGAGAACTGAAAGACTTTGGTAGAGGTGTTGGATTCCAATCAGTAAGCAGAGAATCTGATAGTGATCATGCTCGACACGTAATTCAAAAAGCGCTAAAAAAAGCTTTTGCTCCTGAATTTATCAATCGAATTGACGATGTTATTGTATTCAACACTCTTGAAAAAGATGACATCCATAAAATTATTGATATTGAATTACAAGGTTTATACTCAAGAGTTGAAAGTCTAGGATACAAACTTGAGTTAACTGAAGCTGCAAAAGACTTTATTGCTTCGAAAGGATTTGACTCTCAATTTGGAGCCAGACCTCTAAAAAGAGCGATTCAAAAATATCTGGAAGATGAGATGGCTGAAGTTATCATACAAGCATCTGTTTCTGAAGGTGATGTTATTAAAGTTGATTTTAACGAAGAGGAGACTAAAATTTTCACTTCTATATTAAAAGACGATAAAGCATTAAATGAACCTCAAGAATAAGAAAAATACAAATTCTAAATAAAATACAAAGGAAGTTTTCATTGATGGAGACTTCCTTTTTTTATGACTTTAAGTATTGAATCATACTTTACTAAATGGTTTGTTAAATTCAATTATCCCCTAATATTTAACGTAAATATTTTTCAGCATTCATTACAAACTTACAAAAGATAATCAAGAGCGTGTCCTTATTTTAATTATCTCTATTTTGACATTATTGATCCTCTAAATACGATAAACAAAAAAAGGATTGCTCTTTAAGAACAATCCTTTTTTCTATACTTTATATTTATAACAATTAGCTATTCATCAAATCTGTTACTTTAGTTACAATTGTTTTAGCTGCAGCATTTGTAGCTTGATATTCTAAAGCTTTATTAGCAAGCTCTACAGCTTTATCAAACTCTACCTTAGCTTTTCCTTTAATGGCATCCCATTGATCACGATTTGCATCGGTACGTGTATTTAATAATGAAACTCCTTTTGAAAAATAATCATTAGCATCTTTCACATAATATATTGCTAATTCCTTTTTCATGTGAGATACATACTTACTTGTTGCAAATTCTTTAATACCTGCTAAAAGAACTTTTTCCATTTCTCCCCCCTTATCCAATTCTTTATATGCTTTAGCAATATAATAAGTGGAAATATCTGCTTTATAATCTAAATCTTTTGATTGATTATAATACTTAATAGATAATTCGTTCTTTTTTAATTTTCTTGCACAAGTGGCTGTATTATATACCATTGCTGCATCCATTTCCTCTGCTTCATCCCAATTTTTAAGAGCTGCTTCATATGATGCCAACGCTGTTTTGTAATCTTTTGATTTTAATGCAGCATTACCATCATTTTTCCATTCTGCTGCACTTTTTTCATCCTGCGCAAATGTCGTTGCAATTAATGCAAATAACAATACCCCTACTGATAAAATGTTTTTCATAATTTTTATTTTGAATTATTTTCTAATTAAAAAATGTCCGATTTTTATAAGATTCGTAAAAATAATTATTTTTTGAAAAAATCTTAATAAATGTCAAACATTTCCTCAAAATATAACAAAAACTATACCTATTTCATCAAAAAGGTCTTCAAATCGTCAACTGTAGCATTCATTTGAATACTCTTACGCTCTCCTTTCATAAAAGCTTGTAATCTTTCCGGAACATCTAACTTTCTTCCTATTTCAGGTTCTACCACTTCTGGAAATTTGGTTGGATGAGCAGTTTCTAAGAAAACACCAACTTCACCTACTTTTAAGCCATCTTCTAATGCCATATACCCTGTCGCTCCATGGGGATCTAAAACGTATCCAAAATCAGCATCGGTCTTTTTCATCACATCTCTAATATCCTCATCTGTATAAGAATAACCTTCTACCTTTTGAGAAACCACCCTATGCTTAGCTCCATAAAGATCCAATATTCTAACAAAGTTACTTGGATCACCAACATCCATTGCATTGGCAATAGTAGCTTTAGATGGCGCCGGCTTATATTTTCCTGATTCAAGATACTTAGGAACTATATCATTAATATTTGTAGCAGCAATAAATCTTTTAACAGGCAATCCCATTAATTGAGCAATCAATCCAGCTGTTATATTTCCAAAATTTCCACTTGGAACACACATTACAATATCATTTTCAATTCCTTTAGCTCTAAGTTGAGCATATGCATGATGATAATAGATTGACTGAGGTAACAAACGAGCTAAGTTAATTGAATTTGCTGAGGTTAAAACTAACTTTTCATTCAATTCCTTATCCAAAAACGCTTGTTTTACCATTCTTTGACAGTCATCAAATGTTCCATCAACTTCAATTGCTGTTATATTTTCACCTAAAGTAGTAAATTGTTTTTCCTGTACTTCACTTACCAAACCTTTAGGATACAAAACAAAAACATTAATTCCTGGCACCTTATAAAAACCATTAGCAACTGCACTTCCTGTATCGCCAGAAGTAGCTACAAGAATATTAATCTCCTTATCCTGTCCACTTACAAAATTAGATAGTATTCTGGCCATAAACCTTGCTCCTACATCTTTAAAAGCTAATGTTGGTCCATGAAATAATTCAAGCGCATACTTATTTCGACTCACTTCAACAACAGGGATTTCAAAATTTAAAGCATCCTCAACTAATGCCTTAAAATCTGCCTCTGGTATATCGGGACAGAAAAATGGTTTTAACACTTCATAACCTATTTCCTGAAGAGATTTATTTTGAATATCATTAAAAAATGCTTGATCTAAAACAGGAATTTGCTCCGGCATATACAAACCATTATCCTCAGCTAGTCCTTTTAGAACTGCATCTTTTAAATCGACTTTTTTATTTTGAGAATTGGTACTATAAAATTGCATGACTTTTTCTTTATTATTTTAACAAGGTTTGCATAAACTCTGGACCATAAATCTTTCCGAAAGCACCTTTCTTAGCAGCTTCTTCATTATATTCCGCTACTTCATCAGGCTCCAATCCCGGTTTAGTTATAAAGAATGGTACAGCATCTCTGGTGTGAGTTCGTAAAGCACAAGGTGTTGGATGGTCTGGTAGCAAAGCTATAGTTACTGGCTCATCCATCTTTTCAACCTCATCAATAATATACTTCACTACTCTTTCATCAAGATACTCTAATGTTTTTGTCTTTAATTTAAAATCACCCTCATGACCTGCTTCATCACTGGCTTCAATATGTAAATACACATACTGATTTTCTTTTAATGCTTTTATTGCTGCTTCAGCTTTTCCTTCATAATTAGTATCATACAAACCTGTAGAACCTTCAACATGAATACCCTTCAATCCAGCATACGCACCCAAACCATAAATTAAATCAACGGCTGAAATTACAGCTCCCGACTCAACTCCATACAATTCTTTTAAAGTTGGCATATCTGGAGTGTTACCTGCTGACCATGGCCAAATCATATCAGCGGCAGGCTTTCCTGCTTCTCTTCTTTTTATATTTACCGGATGATCTTTTAATAACTCTTTTGATTTCATCATCAAATCAATAATCAAATCAACCGTATCTTGTGCATTATTTTCTTTTACGGTAGGTAAAACTTCTTTAAAAGGAGTACCAGGAACATCATGAGGAGGTACACAGTTTATTTTGTCACTTCCTCCATCCACAACTAACAAGTGTCTATAACTTACTCCGGGGTAAAAGTTCACTCTATCCGAACCCAATTTATCCTGAAGAAACTCCATAATTTCCTTAGCTTCTTCTGTTGTAATATGTCCTGCTGAATGATTTAAGATTTTCTCATCTTCAATAGAAATCAAATTACATCTAAAAACCAAATCACTTAATGAAGTCTTCACACCCATAGAAGCAGCTTCTAAAACACCTCTACCCCTATAATATTTTGCGGCATCATAACCCATTACCATCATATTGGCTACTTCGCTACCAGGATGCAATGAAGGAGGAACAGTATCTAATAATCCTGAAACCCCAAGCTTACAAAGCTTATCAATATTTGGTGTATTGGCAGCCATAAGAGGAGTTTTTCCTCCTAGTTCCACAATTGGCTCATCTGAGGCACCATCTGCAAGTATTATTAAATATTTCATCTGTTTAAAATTTTAGTCGTTATAAAAATGTGCCAAAATTTTCTGCACATTCAGGAACTCGCATTAACATTTTTAATCATCCTCTTGTGTTTACTTTATGATTAATAAAGTTAATGGTTGTTTCATATAATTATATTTTATTTTCAAAGGCCATATGGTACTTCAAGTAGATTTTATATTCTATTTAATATTAAAAAAATCTACACGGTTGTTTCATGCCTTATACTTTATACTATCTATATTTTACTATCCATAAAAAGTGACATCCAACTATTTATTTGCAACTTTAATAATATCTGCAAAAACACCAGCTGCAGTCACATCAGCTCCTGCTCCATAACCCTTAATTTGCATTGGATGTTCTTTATAATGCTCTGAATTGATTAAAATAATATTATTACTTCCTTCTAAATCAAAAAAAGGATGTGTAGAATCAATTTCAATAAATCCTACCGTTGCTTTTCCACCTTCTAATTTAGCACCATATCTTAATTTTTTTCCAGTATCAGCCAATTGCTTTCTTGTTTGCTCAAATATTGAATCATACTCAACAATTTCTTTCATAAAATCATCAAGAGATGGACTGTCCATATATTTTTGAGGAACAAAAGGTACCACATCTATATCACTCTGCTCCATTTCATAACCAGCTTCTCTTGCCAAAATTAAGATTTTTCTTACAACATCTGTTCCACTTAAGTCTATACGTGGATCAGGTTCACTAAAACCTTTTTCCTTAGCTTCCTGAATGACTTCAGACAGAGGTTTATTTTCATCAACAGTATTCACTATATAATTTAAGGTACCTGATAAAACCGCTTCTAACTTTAAGATCTTATCTCCACTCATAACCAGATTATTCAATGGTCCAATAATAGGCAATCCAGCTCCTACATTTGTTTCAAACAAAAACTTAACTCCTTTATTTAAAGCTGTAGTTTTTAATTTCTGATAAGATTCATATCCTGATGAAGTAGCAATTTTATTTGCAGTTACAACAGAAACATTAGATTCCAACATACCTTGATATATTTCTGAAATTGCTTGATTTGCAGTACAATCAACCACAATACTATTGGCCAGGTTATAATCCTTAATCCTTTGCGTAAAAACTTCTAAATTTGCATCCTCACCTTCAGCCATTAAATCATTTAAAATCCCATTAACTACAAGTCCCTGAGGATTCAACATCATCTTACGACTATTCGTTAAACCAGCTACTCTAATCCTAAGCTTATTCTCCTTTAAAAGTTTTTCTGACTGATTATTAATTTTCTCAATTAACATTTTACCTACCGTCCCTGTTCCAATTAAGAACAAGTTTAATACTGTAAAATGAGATAAAAAGAACGCTTCATGAACCGTATTCAATCCTTTCTTTAAATCTTTTTCTTTAACAACAAACGATATATTTAGTTCTGAAGCGCCTTGTGCAATAGCATAAATATTCACACCATTTCGACCCATGCTATTAAAAAGTTTACCTGAAATACCTGTTGTACGCTTCATGTTTTCACCAACAATTGCAATTACTGCCATATCAGTTTCAACAGAAATATTATTAATCTGATTTAAAGCAATTTCAGCTTTAAACTCCTTTTCAACCAATTTAACAGCCTTTTTGGATACTGCACTTTCAATAACAATTGATATTGAATTCTCTGACGAGGCCTGAGAAATAAGAATTACATTAATATTTTGCTGAGCCATTGATTTAAACAATCGCATTGCAATACCTGTAACTCCAATCATTCCTATTCCCTGAATTGTTAACAAAGACACATCTTTAATAGAAGATATTCCTTTAATCTTTTTATCTTTTAAAGGTTCTTTTTCATCATTAATTAATGTTCCCTGAGCTTCTGGATTAAAGGTATTCTTTATCAAAATAGGAATACTCTTTTTATAAACAGGTAAGATTGTTGGTGGATAAATTACTTTAGCACCAAAATGCGATAATTCCATTGCCTCTGAATAACTCAGTTTATCAATACAGTAGGCACGGCTAATAATTCTTGGATCTGCAGTCATAAATCCATTCACATCAGTCCAAATTTCCAACACTTCAGCATCATAAGTTGCTGCAATAATAGCTGCTGTATAATCAGAACCACCTCTACCTAAAGTCGTAACTTCATCTTTTTTATTACATGCAATAAAACCAGGAAATACATTTACCTGAACCAAATCATCTTTAACCTCTAATAATCTTTTCTCTGTTTCTTCAAAATCAACATTATCCTTACCAAAAACTTTATCTGTTTTTATATATTTCTGTGATTCGAATAACTTCCCACCTTCAAACAACTGAGAAATGATAAATGACGACACTCTTTCTCCAAATGAAGAAATAATTGCTTCACTTTTTTCGGTAATTTCTTTTAACATGTAAACACCTTTAATAATTGTGCTTACTTCATCAAATAATTGATCTGTTTTAAACTTGATGGTTTGAGCTACATCTAATGGGAATAGCTCTCCTATTATATTGTAATGCTTTTCTTTAACTTCACTTAAAACATCAAAACATATATTTTCACCTTTTTTGGCCAGATTTGCTGCTTTAATAAGCTGATCAGTAACACCTCCTACAGCAGATACAACAATAACAACTTGCTGTTGCTGATCTTCAACGATTTTTTTTACTTTTAAAATACTATCTGATGAACCAACGGATGTTCCGCCAAACTTCAATACTTTCATAACCTATATTTGAGAATGTGAATCTCTAACGAGAATAACAAAGTGATTTTAACAAAACTTTTGAGTAAAACTAAATATTTTATTCAGATTTTCTTTGCGACTAATATGTTATAATTTAGTAATAACATACCTTTCTTTTTAAGGAATACAATTTAGACCCCCCAAGGGGTGAATGTGGAAGTAGTGGTGGTAATAATTGTATGGATTGAGTAATAAACCATTAGTCGTTTTGTCTTTTTCCTTATTAATTGTAATGCAAATGTATATTTTTAATTCCTATTACAAAAGAAAAACATGACATTTAACAGGTATTAACAGCAATACTTTATGAATCTCTTTGGCACTTTAGATTCTCTTTACTTTACAGATTTATCAAAGTTGTATTTTGAGATACTTCTATAATATGTTGGTAACTCCTGAACAAAGTAATATTGACCACCCCAATTATGCTTAACTTCAAAATAAGCTTTCTGATATGGACCTTTTTTCACTACAATTCGTGTTACTACTTTGCCTTTTAACTGAAAAATTTCAACTGTCTTTCCTTCCGGGTAAAAGCTTTTCAAAGGCGGAACACCAAAAGGATTTCCCTCTTTCTTTACAGTAGGCTTTCGGGCTACTGTAGTTTTAGGAACAACAGAGGTTATTGATTTTGATGTTTCAACATTTTTTTGGTAGCGAATAACTTCCTCTTTGGGATTTTTTTCCAATGAACTACTTATAGATCGGCCTTTATCCTTTGATTTTTGATTTAACCAATTCTGATATTTCTTTTTGATTTCTTCCAGCTTTCTTTTCACTGTAAGCTGATAGTTTAAATCATAATCAAAGTCATGAATCTCATCAGAATAATGAATTCGTGCCACCGGATTTTTAAAGAACATGGTATCCACTCCTGGAAACATAGGAAACAACTCAACTAATATTTCATAAGGATAAATCTTATTTTTTTTAACCGAAGATGGAATTTGTGTTGAGAATTCTACACATTTAGTTACATATCCTACCTTTGAAAAATAAAGTTTATACTTTGTATCCCAATTTAAGTGGGTTAAAAAATTACCGTTTATATCAACAGGTATTTTAACCTCACTTTTACCCGACTGAACCTTTAGTGAAGTTTTTGTAACTTTGCCATCTCTAATCAATACAGTTCCACTAACGGGATAGTTGCTTTGAGCAAATCCAGAGATATGTAATACTAATAAATTAAAAATAAAACCTATTACTATACGGCTTAACCCCATTTAAGGTAATTCATTATAATTCAATGCTAAAAATATAAAATTATGCATGAAATACCAATAGAGGGGTAGTTGAATGAAAAAGCATTTTTTTTGCTACCGATGCATTTAATAATCTTGTAATTAAATTTCTTTTATATGCAGTAAAGGATAGTACATCTATTCCATGCGACTGAACAAAGCTTTCAACTCCAACAAGAAAATCCTCATTCTTTATCAATTCAAACTGAAGGTTCTTATTAATTTTGCGTTTACGAAAATGCTCCATTAAACCTTCTAATTTTACATTATCTTTATTATACGTTTCTTCACTGGTAATATGACAACAAATAATATTAACATCTAATGGGTTAACTATTTGTGATAATTTTTCAAGAGCTAAAAAATCAACATCACTGAAAGTGGATAGATATCCAATATTCTTAATATTATCAATACCGCTATAATTAAAACTTTCTGGAATAGCCAAAACAGGTCGCTTTGCTAATTCGAATATTTCTGCAGTAACACTTCCAATTAAATCAACCTTCTTCTTATCCATTCCTCTTGTTCCCATAACAATTACCGAAGGTTCATAGATCTGACTATAGCCCAAAATTTCATCTTCAGCTACTCCCCGTTTAACTACAGCATGAACTTTTACACCACTTAACCCCTCATCCTTAACTCTATGCTTGAGTTCTTTCTCAATTTCTTTAATCTTGGATTCACTTTCATCTCTCAGTTCTGAACTCAAATCTTCAAGATTTACATCATAAACATAAGAATCGCTATATGGTAAACCACTATTAACAGGTGAAAAATAAGAATTAAATACAGTAATCTCTCCTTTTAATCTACCAACCCAATCAAAAGCAAAATCAACAGCTTTTTTAGAATACTCTGAAAAATCCACAGGACATAAAATCTTGATATTTTTATCCAGCTTGATTTCTTTTCGCTTCACATCATAGTCTGCTTCACGGATAGCATCAAATACCATCATGGCTTGCTCAAAATCAACTTCCTTAATATTAATTTGAACTCCAGATGATACTGCCCCTTGTATTAAATTAACATGCTCAATGAAACAATCAATCCCTTCATTTTCAAGAAGAGTTTTTATTAATTGAGATTTTTCGTAGGTAAGTGTTGCCAGTGTAATAATCTTATCATCCATAGCCAAAGAATTTAAATGTTTCCTGACTATAATTTAAGAAAATTATCACACAAAAGCCAATAATATAAAGCTTAGTTCGTTTAAGAAAAAACTAAACCTAACGTTATTCTGGTTTAGTGAATGAATTCCAGAAATGACTATTATATTTTTCATTATTAAAATATTGGCGTCCTTTAACGGAACCATCATAAGGTATAACATCTATTACTTTTAAATACACTTTTGATACTTCTGAATTTTCGGTATACTTATAATCAACTGTATTTAAAACGTAACGACCATCACTCATTCGATAAGTAACATTTGTTTCGTAGCTCACTGTTGCTTCTGGTGCATTTTCCGGAACACTAAAATCATTTCCATGAATAAATGCATTTTTACGTGTAATTACACTAGTGTTTTTTAATACAACATTATTTTTTACTAAAATCCATATCTTCCCGGTATAACTAATTGCATTAGGATCTCCACAATTTTGAATAGTTGGTTGATTACACTTATATGAAATTACCCACACTGAATCACCTTCTAATACATCTGTTCCTTCAACTTCTATCTCAAAATCGTTTACGCTTTCTGTGGATAAAATATTACCGGGACAACGTACAATATCGCTATTAATAACCTGGTCTATAAACGTTAAACCCGCTGAAAAACGATCTGGCTCTTCCTGTTTTGAATTTTCTATCACTTTGTAATTTCTGTTTTCAAAAGCATCTGTATAAGATCGTGATTTATAGCCCGTTTTGTCAGTCATTAAAAATATCTGAGAATTTCCTTTTCCACTTCCATTTGATGTATTTAGAAAACATTTATATGAAAAGGCTTGCGTATTATAATTGTCGGATATCAAATTTGATGCGGATTTAATGATTCCATAACCTATTTTAGATTTTGCTGTTACATCCACCTCTGAAAGATCATAATTTATTGGAATTAACTGTATTCTAACATGCTCTAGGTCGATCCAATTACTCACCGAAAAAGACTTTGTTTTATAACCTACGGCAGAAATCATTACTTTTCTCTCAATCAAGGCATTAGACAATTCTAACTCAAAATGACCATTTAAATCTGTTGCAGTTCCTATATATGTATCTTCAACTCCAATATTTGCAAATTCTACTGGCATGTTTGTTTCTGCATTTAGAACTTCTCCTTTTACTGTAAAATTCTGAGCTTCAACATTCGAAAAGGTCATTGCAACACAAAGAACTAAAAACACTGATATATAATACTTCATTACTTTCATATTTATTTCTTTATTGCCTGATGTATTAACTATATCTCATCAGAATAACTTTAAAAATTCAAGAAGGCTAATTTATAAATAAACCACAACAACTACATATTATTTTGAATCAAATAATCAGATTGATTAATTGAATAGTGATTAAAAAAACTTTACTACTTTTGGTTTGTATTTATTAATTCAATTTAGATATAATGCGAAAACAAATCATATTAGGAATTATACTTTCTCTATCATTAAACAGTTGTGTTGTTTCAAAAAAGAAATACGATGCTGCTATACTTAAAAATTCAAAGCTTAATAAAGACCTAAACGCTGTACAGGATGAAAATAAAAACCTTAACAATAAGGTTAGCCTGATGGTTAAAGAGTTTGAAGAAATGAAAAATGATCTTCACCTAAGCAATGCGGTTAAATCTGATGAAATGAGCGATTTATTAGTAAAAGTAACACAGCTATCTGATTTAAATGACAAGCTTGAAAATGAACTACAAACAACTTTAAATAAATACAAATCTCAAAAACAGAATTCTCAATCTGTTTTGACTGAACTTGAAGAACTTAAAAAGGACAATCAAAAATTAGTAAGAGATACAGCTAGTATTAAATATGCTCTTAAACTTTCAAAAGAGAGATTTACTCAACTGGAGAATGAAATGGCTACCCAGAAAGATAAATATGCTAAACTGAGTACTTCGAACCAAACTATGTCAAAAGAACTAAAACTTAACAAACAAAAATTAGCTTCGTTTGAGCAACAACTTATATCAAATAAAGATAAACTGGAAGCTATTTCGAAAACCTTTATTGAATTAAGAAAAGAAATGCTAACCGCAAACTCAAATAATCTGACAATAGATCCTAATAAGAACAAGAATATTGACAAAATAGCTAAGGAATTAGGTCACTATTAAAAAGATATTTTTTTGATAAAATACAAACGGCATTAGTTTTAAATTTATTAATGCCGTTTTTTTATTTTTTAATTTTCTCCTGCAAGAATAGCTGCTCCGTACGCTCCTACAAACTGGGGAGATTCAGGAACTATAATATCCTGTCCAATGGCTTCTTTTAATAAATGAACCATGCATACATTATTTGCCACTCCTCCTGCAAACATTAAAGGAAAATTCATATTCTGACGACGAATCATTCCTATTGCCCTTTTACATACAGACTGATGGATTGCCAGTGCAATATCATTGCGATGACATCCTTTAGCCATTAAAGAGGTAACTTCAGATTCTGCAAAAACAGCACACATACTATTAATATCAATACCCTTTTTACCAAGTAAAGCAGACTCACCTATTGTTTCAGAAGTATATCCCAAAGAATTCGCCATCATTTCAAGGAACTTGCCTGTACCGGCAGCACACTTATCATTCATTTCAAACTTAAGCACCTTACCTTGTTCATTTAGAGAAATCACCTTTGTATCCTGTCCACCAATATCCAATACTCCTCTGACTCCGGGATATAAAGTAGCAGCACCAACTCCGTATGCTTTGATTTCGGTCACTGTTGGAAAATCAAAAGTTACTTCAGCAATAGATCTTCCATAGCCTGTTGCCATAATTTTATCAAACAAAACATCTGAAATTAATTCTTTGATTCGCTCTATAGGATTATGACCGGACTCTGTTTGACGCGCCACAATTTGCTGTCCATCTTCAATTACAACTAATTCAATACTCCTCGAACCAATATCAACCCCTGCGCTCTTCATTGAAATATCCTTTATATACGAAACAAGTTATTTTATCATTTCCACAAAAGCCTCAACTCTGGTAGATAGCTGACCTAAATCTTCCTGACTATAATCTGTTTCTATTCGCAATACAGGAATTCCTTTCTTCTCCAACTGCTTTTCAACAGAAAATGATTCCATAATATAAGGCTGACAAAACTGAAGTCCGTAATGAATTACACCATCCGCATTATATTTCTCTACCATTTCCTGAATATGATCCACACGCTCATTGTTTGGTGTAAAAACAGCACAATCAATTTGGAAATAACGATCTACTATAGCATCAATTAATCCATCCAAAGTTGTTGCTGAATCATCTGTTAAATTACGCAATCCTCTTTCTCCAATACAAGATTCTTCACCTACTATAACGGCACCGGATGATTCAATAACTGATGGCAACTTCCAATTAGGTACAGCCATTGGACAACCTGATATCACAATACGAGGTAAATTAGCTTCTTTTATGCCTTTATTCTCTTTTATATCAAGTTCAATATTATCGCAAATTGTATTAACATTTTCTGTAAAACGATCTATATTATCTAAGAACGAAACCTGATTAATCAATAATGCATCTAAACCAGATACCGGCGATGGATTAGCAGCTCTCAAACTAATTAAGCGATGCAATGCCTTTCGTTTGGCATTAACAGAAGCAATGCCTTTTTTCAAACTTTCAAAAGTCACCTTAGTATCTGTCATTTCTTCCAATTGCTGTAAGAATTTCATAAATTCTTGCTTAAGCATTTGCTTTGACTCTGGTGTTTTAGTTTGAGGTAGATCCATTTGATAAAAGTTAGGAACCAAATCCTTAAATGTTTCAAATGATTTCTTCTTTCCATCGCAGGTATTTTCACCAACTATCATATCTGCAACTTCCATATAAGGACAAACCTTACCAAGTTTAAATCCAAAGAAAGACTTAATTAATGAACAAGTATTACGAGGAATCACCTGCTCTACTTCTTCCTGTGCAAAATCAGCTCCTGAACATAATCCAACGGCAGTACAACCAGCTGCAATTACCATTTCTTCAGGAACAAACACACAAAAAGAACCAATAATTTTCTTCCCTGCTTCTTTCTCATCACACAATTCTTTGATTCGTAAACCATGAGCTTCACTCATTACAAAATCAAAGTATTCCATTCCTTTTGCTCTTTTTTCCTGAGACATGTAAATGGATTGATACGCACCTCCTAATGCTTCAAGTAAAGCATTATGATTATCGTTATCCAGACCTAAGTCGGTCCACATTTTAGTATAGTCAGACATTATTATTAACTATGATTTGATTATAATTTCCAATAAAACATTGCACCTGGCTGAGTGCAGCAGCAATTATTCTTCCGATTTTTTTTGTCCATGCTTGTCGTAAGCTTCAACAATTCGTTGAACTAAAGGATGTCGAACAATATCTTTAACCGTAAACTGAATGGTTTTAACCCCCTTTACATTCCTAAGTATTTTCATTGCCTGAACCAATCCTGACATAGATGTTTTTGGCAAATCAATTTGCGTAATATCACCAGTAACCACATACTTTGTACTTTGCCCCATACGTGTTAAAAACATTTTTATTTGATTGGTTGTTGTATTCTGTGCTTCATCTAAAATAACAAAAGCTTCGTTTAAAGTACGGCCACGCATATATGCCAAAGGGGCAATCTGAATGGTGCCATTTTCCATATAATCTTTAAGCTTTGCCGATGGAATCATATCCTGCAAAGCATCATATAACGGCTGCAAATAAGGATCAATCTTTTCCTTCATATCACCTGGTAAAAAGCCGAGTTTTTCTCCAGCTTCCACAGCTGGTCTACTCAAAATAATTCTTCTTACCTCACGTCTTTTCAGTGCCCTAACAGCCAAAGCTATAGCAGTGTATGTTTTACCTGAACCTGCAGGTCCAATGGCAAGTATTAAGTCATTTTTATCGTACTCTTTTACAAACAATTGCTGATTTGGAGTTCTGCCTCTGATTGGTTTTCCGTTAACGCCATAAAGAATAACATCATCAACTTCTTTTTTCTTTCCGGCAATTCCACTATCAATAATCTCCACAATAGAATGCTCACTTAATACATTATATTCGTTATAATGATCAATCAATAAGTGAACCTTTTCTTCAAAAGCAGCCACTTCTTCAGCATCTCCCATGGCCTTAAGCCAATCTCCCCTTGCTACAATTCGTAATTTTGGAAACTTATTTCTTAAAATTTCGAGTTTTACGTTCTTTACCCCTAAAAACTCAATTAAATCTACTGATTCAAGATAAATTAGTTTTTCTATCATATATATTTCACCTAACAGTGCTGCAAATTAAAACAATTTTAATCTATTCCATATGAGTTTCCTTCTTTATTTTTACTTTTGGATTTCAATAAATTCCAAAAAATATTGACTATGCAAAATAAATTAAGCTCTTTTGAAAAGCTTCTGAATATTATGGACGAACTAAGAGCAAAATGCCCTTGGGATAAAGAACAAACTAATGAATCGTTACGAACCTTAACTATTGAAGAAACATACGAATTAGCTGATGCTATTATTAAAAATGATATAACTGCATTAAAGAAAGAACTTGGCGATATATTGTTACATATTGTATTTTATGCCAAAATTGGAGAAGAGAATAATCAGTTTAACATTAAGGATGTGATAGATTCATTAAACGAAAAATTGATTTACCGTCACCCGCATATTTTTAGCGATACAGAAGTTAGCAACGCCAGGGATGTTGAAGAAAACTGGGAAAAACTAAAACTAAAAGAAAAAGGTGGTAACAAGTCTGTTCTAGCCGGAGTTCCTGAAAGTTTACCTGCTTTGGTAAAAGCAAACAGAATACAAGAAAAAGCCAGAGGTGTTGGTTTTGATTGGGAAAACCGAGAACAGGTATGGGAGAAGGTACAAGAAGAGATTAATGAAGTGAAAGAAGAAATTTCAAAGCATGATCAGGATAAGATAGAATCGGAATTTGGTGACCTTCTATTCTCTATTATCAATACAGCCCGCTTATATGGTGTAAATCCTGAAAATGCACTTGAAAGAACCAATCGTAAATTTATAAGCCGCTTTAACTATCTTGAAGAAAAAACCATAAAACAAGGAATCGATCTTAAAAAGATGTCCTTAGAAGAAATGGATGTGATTTGGGAAGAAGCTAAAAAATATGATAAGTTGAGTGATAAATAAATCACTCAACAATTTTCATTTCAGTTCTACGGTTTTTAGCTCTACCTTCTTCAGTTTCATTTGTTGCAACAGGGTTAGCCATTCCTTTTCCTTCATGAGATAGTCTTGATTGATCTATGCCTGCTTCAATCAAATAATTGTAAACCTGCTCTGCTCTTTTGTTACTCAGATTAACGTTATACCCCTTACTTCCTACATTATCAGTATAACCAATAATTTCAGCTTTAACAGTTGGATTTATATTTAAGAAACTGACAATTTTTTCAAGTTCTACTTCTGAAGCATCCTTAAGTACATAACTATCTGTTTCATAAAATATATTTTTCAGGATAATTTGTTGTCCCACTTTGATCTTCTTCAAGTAAACATCCATAACCATCGGATCTACTAAAGATGATTCTTTTTCCATATCGAAATGATCTGAGTAGAACAAATATCCTTCTTTAGAAACATTTAAAGCATAGGATTTACCGGCAGGTAAACAAATTAAGAATTCACCAGAGAAACCTGTTGACGAAGCTCTTACCACCATCTGTTTAGTATGAATATCCTTTAGTTCAAAAGAGGCCTCCAACTTTTCCTTAGTATCATTATCAAATACTCTACCTCTTACATAAGATACCGGTTTTGGTCTTATTTCAGGAGGCATATTAAAGCTATACAAGTCCTTACCCCCAAATGATGAACCAAATCTTTCCGACGAAAAATATGCTTTCTGACCATCTGCTGTTACAATTAAGCCCACATCATCACCTGATGAATTAATTGGATAACCTAAATTTTCAGGTTTTTCAAATTGATCATTCTCATTCTTCCGGGATAAAAAGATATCCATCTCTCCCATACCTGCCCATCCATTCGATGAAAAATATAATGTATGATTATCGGGATGTATAAATGGAGATACTTCATTAAAAGGCGTATTTATATTTTCACCTAAATTTTCAGGCTTTCCAAAAAAAGGTGTACCATCTGATTGATAACCAATCAGCACAGCTTTCCAAATATCATTTCCTCCTTTACCTCCGCCTCTGTTTGAGGAATAATACAAAGTTCTTCCATCCGAAGAAAAACTAGGCTGAGATTCCCAATAAGGTGAATTTACAGGAGGACCTATATTTTTAGGAGTACTCCACCCATACTCTGTTCTATAACTAAAGTAAATATCACACGATCCTCGGGTATCACTTCTTCCGCATGCTGTAAAAAACATCCAGTTTCCATCTGCAGAAAGCGTTTGGGCACCTTCGTTACTATCGGTATTTATTGGTGCCGATAGAGCTTTACCTTTATTCCATTCACCTGTATTGTCTTTTACTGCTTTATAAAAATCTTCGTGATAATAATTAGCCATTGATGGTACAAAAGGTTTATTTACCAAAGTCTGTTCTCTGGGAACTAAAACAGTATATACCAAAGTTTGATCGTCAGCCGTAATGCTTGGCCAATATTCGTTATTTACAGAATTAATATTACCTCCCAGATTTACAGCATCAATATTTCTTGGATTTTCTTTGGCAACCTTAACAAACAGAGTTTTTTTAATCCAATTATTTACCTTCTGCTTCGACTTAACATTACTCGTTTTGGTATAGTACTTATTAAACCATTTTAAAGCCTCATCAAATTTATCCAGGTGAAAATTGGCTATACCTAAACTGTAGTAACTAAACACATAAAAGGTTGAATCTTTATTAATAACAGTTTCCAGCAAGTTGGCCTGATTCTGATAATCTTCCTGAGCGTAGTAAACTTCAGATAATAGCAAATAGGCTTCCAGAAAATCAGGATCTTTTTGTATGGCCTGATTTAATGGACTTTTGGCTCTTTCAAACTGATCCATACTAAAAAAGTGCTCTCCTTCTTTAAAAAAATTAGCTGCCTTTTTTGATTTGGTAGTTAACTTCTGTGCATATCCCGAAAGATCGAAGAATATAAAAAAGAGTACTGAAAAAAATAGTGTAGTTCTGTAAGTATGTTTCACTAGTACTTATTTAAGGTTTAAAACAAAAGTAGCATTATACTACAATATAGCCGGTAACAAAACCGAAAAAATTTAAACCAAAAGTATATTGACATCAAGATTTAACTATTGTAACTTTAAGTAATATAGAAGTTTAATATAACACTAAATCTCATGGAACAAAAAGAGGTATTGTTAGATGTAAATAACAAAGAACCAAAACTCATTCTTGAAGATATGATTAAAGCTCAGGAAACAGGTGATTTAGAATTATTTGCTTCTTGTTTTGTTCATAATTCAAAAGCGGTAAATATTGGAACTGACAATGATGAATTTTGGATTGGCTGGAGACCTTTTTATAACTATATGAAAAAGATGATAAAACAGAAAAAAGGAATGAAAATTACAGCCAAACAAACTCATGCAGAAGTGGATGAAGAGAGTGGTATAGCATGGTACTCTCAGCTTATTGACACTTGCCTGGAAACAAAGGGAGAACCATTTAGATTGGAAGGTTTTAGACACACCGGCGTGATGAAAAAAATTGATAATCAGTGGAAAATTGTACAATCGCATATGTCCGTTGCCTATGAGCCGCAAACATAAAATTAAAATACCTTTAAATCAGCAAAACCGGGATTCTATTTTTTTTTGAACCCGGTTTTTTATTTTTGTAGAAAAAATTACATGAAGAAAGCTACTCCTAAGGATATTAACCTACTGAAAGAACATATCCAAACAAGAGCCAATAAAACTGAAACGATATCCTTAACCCGATACATTCTCGATCATCCTTACTTAATAAGCGAGCTTTATGATTTAATATTTAAATGCAATATAAAGGAACAATGGAAAGCTGCCTGGCTTTTTGAACACGTTTATCTTGAAGATAATACAATCATTCAACCTTTTTTAAAAGATATGATTAAACAATTTCCTAACCTACAATCGGATGGTGTTAAGAGACATTTTTCGAAAATGTTAGCCTATTCTGATATCAATAACTTATTGGATGGAAATTTTATCAATGTTTGTTTCGAATGGCTTATTTCGAAAAAAATACCTGTAGCTACAAAAGCCAATTGCATGCATATATTATACAATGCAACAAAAATATATCCTGAACTAAAACCTGAATTAAAAATGGTTTTAGAAGAACAATTTGATCATAATACAGCTGGTTTTAAGTCCAGAGCCAAGAAAATACTGAAAGAAATAAGTTGAACTTTATCTTTGTCGCTCCTTTTATAAATCCAGTGTTTTCATTTTATCAATTAACTCATCTTTATCAATCTTTTCAAAAGTTGGTGTATAAGTATGCTTATTCATGCTTGTTTCAAAACTTGTAAAATATACTTCGTCGTTTATAATCTTAAATCCAATTATCTTAACTTTTTGGTTTGATGGAATATTATTAAAACCTAGAGTCTTTAATTTTATATCATATGAGTTAGGCCGCATTATTGAACGATTATTATTAAAGATGGCATAGTAATTTCCAGAATTTGTTTTAGCTAGTATTTTAATATCTTGTTTATTTTGGTAATTATAGAATTTATCACAATTGATCCAACCCAATTTATTGGTTCTAAGGTAAAACTCCTTAAATAATTCATTTTGCTTGGCGTATTTCTGAATAACGGAATCGCTTTGTTTAAAGGAAGTAAAATCAACTCTCTGAGTTTGTCTATTAGTTGTATCAATAGGAAGACCACCATTTAAAACAAAGTCAAATGGAATAATTACAGAAACAGGAACAGTTTTTCCATTATTTGAGCCAGGAATCCAACGTGGTGTTAAACTAAGCACTCTTAATACTTCATTATCTAAAGAAGGATGAACACTTTTAACTATTTTAGGGTTTTTAATCATGCCTGACTCATCTATTATAAAAGAAACCAAAACTCTACCTTGAATCCCTTTTTCCTGTGCAATCACTGGATATCTTAATCGACCATTTACATATGAATTAAAAGCCCCAACATTACCACCAAGAAAAGTAGGCATATTTTCCACTATAAAATAAACCAGCTCAGCTTTTTCTTTTAATATTTTGGTTTCTAATAATTCCCAATCAACACCATCTTTTGTTTCTAAGCCTGTAAACACATACATAGAATCATTTTCAGTTACACCTCTAAAATTTATTCCAATATCAAACGTATCTTTTATAACACATTCTTTATCATCTGAAAATGCCTGAATGTACAACATCCCACCCGTCTCAAGAATTGCCTGCCCTGATTGAGTAGTCAAATTAGCATCAATTATTTCAGGTACATCATAGTATTCTGTAATTTGAAATTTTATTAACCCTTTGGGTTTAGTCCGGGTTTCTTTTATCACCAAGCTGTGTTGTGGAATTTCAATTTTAGTGCCGCCTTCACATTCAATAATTGTATCCTTCATATTATCAACCCAAAAGCTTTGCGGCATTTTATAATTGGGTTCTTTTGAATTGTATTTAATGGAAGCTAAAAAAATATCTACTTTTCTAAATGCAACATCATTTAAAAGACTTTTTTCTTCTCCAAAATTTATTTGTTCAATTCGTATTGTTTTATCTACATCCAACAAAACACCCTCAACTGCAGCTAATCTCCTATTAACAAGCATCTTATTATAATTAGCGGTTCCAACACTATCAGCAAATCCCTTAAGAATTACGTTTGTTGGATTATATGCTTTGAGAAATTGCTTTATATCAACTTTTGCTTTTTCATCCACCTGCCATTTATCAAAATCAAAATTAACAGTTAGGTTTTGTGAAAAAGTTAAAACTGATATTAATGAAGTCATTAAAAATAAAGTAAGCCTTTTCATGGTTATATATTATATAATTCAAAAATGAGTATACCCTGTTTTTCAATAGATATGCCATTAAACATACCTTATCTACAATCACCATAGATACATTGATTAACAGGTATATAATAAAATAAACCCTGCTTCAAAGATGGTTAAACCACTCAATATTATCGCTCAGTTGGGCGATAATACTACTTGATATTAAGCTGCATCGTTTCAATATCAGCTCAGATGTATTCTGTTGTTAAGTGGAGATAACTTTTTAGGAAAAATCTGGCTCTAAAAGTAGCCAAACTACTCTTTTTTTTAAGCTGTAACTTTTTATCTAAAATCCTATGCCTATAAAAATAATTTCTATAGGCATAGGATTTATTTTTATAAGCATAGAAATAAATCCTATAAGCATAAAATTTTTGGGCTATGCTTATGTGTTATTTTTAATGGTTGTTTTCTTATTGTTGGAGTGAATTAATAAGTCATTTCCATTAACAGTAACTTCATCATTATAAAAACAAAGCGCCACATTAAAACAATGTAGCGCTCACTTTATATTTTAAAATCTTCTTAATTAAAAACGGATCATACCCATCTTAATATAATCGTAAACTATTTCTTCAATTGATCCTTAAATAACTTTTGAAACTTCTCAACTTTTGGTCCAACTACCATTCGGCAATAAGAATTTTCAGGATTGTTTTCAAAGTATTCCTGATGATAATCTTCAGCTTGATAAAACTTTTCAAACGGAGTTACTTCTGTAACAATAGGATCATCGTATAGTTTCTCGGCATTAACCAACGCTATTTGCTGTTCGGCAATTTCCTTTTGTTTTTCTGAATGATAAAAAACTGCTGATCGATATTGTGTACCAATATCGGCTCCTTGTCGGTTTAATGTAGTTGGATTATGAATACTCCAAAATACCGTTAATAATTCTCCGAAAGAAATCACATCCGGATCAAATGTAATCTGACATACTTCAGCATGATTCGTTGTTCCGGTACACACCTCTTTATAGGTAGGATTTTCGGTTGTACCTCCTGAATATCCTGATTCAACAGAAATGACACCTTCTAATTGATCATACACAGCTTCTACACACCAAAAACACCCGGCTCCTAATGTTGCTACCTCTTTATTTTGCGATTGAGTATTCATACTAATAAGTAAAACAAATGATAATAAAATGACTATTTTTTTCATTGTAACAATATTTGCAATTGTAATCAATTATTTTGTTATAAAACAAAGCATTCTGTCATATGGTTCGATAAAGCTTCAAATTTTCACTTTGAAATACGCTTGCTATTTGTAATTTTGAGGCTCAATAAAAACACAATCAAAACAAAAGAATGAGTAGTTTACCTCCATTGGCCGAGCGCCAAAGACCTACAAATCTGGATACCTACATTGGTCAGGTTCATTTAGTAGGTAAAGATGCTGTATTGCGTAAGATGATTGATTCAGGCGTAATCTCTTCTATCATTTTATGGGGACCTCCCGGAGTTGGTAAAACTACTTTAGCAAAGATTATAGCCAAACAACTCGATAGACCTTTTTATATTTTATCTGCCATTAATTCGGGGGTAAAAGATGTACGCGAAGTAATTGAAAAGGCTAAAAAAGTCAAGTTTTTCAACAGTCCTATTCCGCTGCTATTTATCGACGAGATTCATCGTTTTAGTAAATCACAGCAAGATTCACTGTTAGGTGCCGTTGAACAAGGTGTTTTTACTTTAATAGGTGCTACAACCGAAAACCCATCCTTTGAAGTGATTTCTCCATTGCTTTCGAGATGTCAGGTTTATGTGTTAAAGTCGCTGGATAAAGAAGATCTTAGAAACTTACTAAATAAGGCATTAACTACAGACAGCATTTTAAAAGAAAAAGATATTGAAATAGCTGAGGAAGAAGCCCTGTTTCGATTTTCTGGTGGCGATGCCCGTAAGCTTTTAAATATTTTAGAATTGGTGATTAATGCCCAGGTTGGCGAAAAAATTAAAATCACCAATGAAGAAGTAACCAAGTGTTTACAAGAAAATCCTGCTGCCTACGATAAGAATGGTGAAATTCATTATGATATTATTTCGGCATTTATTAAATCCATAAGGGGTAGCGATCCGGATGCTGCCGTATATTGGCTGGCTCGAATGGTTGAAGGTGGCGAAGACCCTAAGTTTATTGCCCGAAGACTGGTTATTTCTGCTTCGGAAGATATTGGTTTGGCAAACCCTAATGCTTTGCTTCTTGCCAACCAATGTTTTGATGCCATTAACCGTGTGGGTTGGCCTGAAGGGAGAATTATCCTATCGCAAACCACCATATATTTGGCAACTAGTCCAAAGAGTAATTCGGCTTATATGGCCATAAATAAGGCTCAAGCTCTTGTAAGAGAAACCGGGAATCTTCCTGTGCCACTTCACTTACGCAATGCGCCAACCAAACTGATGAAAGAACTGGGCTATGGTAAAAAATATAAATACTCGCACGACTACGAAAATAATTTTGTAGAACAGGACTTTATGCCGGAAGAAATTAAAAAGCACCGTTTATATACGCCTCAAAAAAATGCACAGGAAATAAAAGTTTTTGAACGATTAAAAATGCTTTGGAAAAAGAGATACTAGAAACTGATAAGTTTAAAATACAAAGTTAAACGTCAAAAATTGAAGGTCTACAATCAAATAACGACACTTATTTTTCGGAACATGGAAAAGGGAACTCGGAAAAAATATGCTAAAATCACATTTTATTCCGTTCTCAGAAACTCACATTTTACAGAATCTATTTTCTCAAAACGTCCTATTACTTTTTCTATTTCTGATTGTCGCAAACTAAATTCTATAGTACAAGTCAAGTCAAATTGCTGATTAACAATATTCAAACTTTCATCTTTAACTATTTTCATAATGTCATTCATTACCAAATAATCAAAATTTACAGCGTAAATATCGTTTACTGTTTTCTCAACAATAGTAGTATTATTAATAGCATCAATAGTTGCTTCTTTATAGGCATGAATGAGTCCCGGAACCCCTAATTTTGTACCGCCAAAATAACGAATCACAACCACTAAAATATTGGTAAGTTCGTGCGATTTTATTTGTCCATGAATAGGTTTTCCTGCTGTACCGGAAGGTTCTCCATCATCATTAGCTCTGTATCGTAAACCATCCAGCCCTAACTGCCATGCAAAACAATGATGACGGGCATCGTAGTATTTTTCTTTTAAAGCACTTACATGTTCCTTTATTTCTTCTTCAGAATAAACAGGATATGCATATGATATAAACTTACTCCCTTTTTCTTTATAAATCCCCTCTGAAGGTTCTGCTATTGTTTTGTATTTATCTAGAATCTGATCCATAACCAGGGCAAAATTAATAAATCTAAAACACTGACATAATTCTTTGCTTTAGTAATTGATTTAAACGTATTTTTATATATAATTTATTTCGCAAATGAATATCAAAGGCAAACACATCATCTATAACGGAGACTTACACTTAGCAACTGAAATCACTTCTCCAGATCCATCATTGTATGCTGTAATATATGAGGTTTTTAGAATTGAAAATAATAAACCTTTGTTTTTACATGATCATTTAATAAGGATGTTTAATAGCTTGCAAAAGGCAGTAACCAAAGTTTCATTTAGTAAAGATGACATCGAAAGTTATATCGACAATTTAATATCAAATGAAAATATAAAGGACGGAAATATTAAGATATCATGTTTTAGTACAAAAAATACAGTTGAAACTTTACTGATACATTTTATTCCTACTTTTTATCCAAGCGATGATATGTATAAAAATGGAGTATCCACTATTTTATTACATGCAGAAAGAGAGAATCCAAATATTAAAGTTGACAATACAGCCACCAGAAAAAAGGCTATAGATATACTTAAAAACAGCAATCATTACGAAGCATTATTGGTTAACCATGATGATTTAATAACAGAAGGAAGTAAATCGAATATCTTCTTTATTCATGGTGATCATATTTATACCTCGCCGGAACACTATGTACTACCTGGCATCATGCGATCAAAGGTTATTGATTGTATTTTAAAGGAAGATCTTGAGTTAAGATTTGAATGTTTAAATATTAATCAGCTAAAGGATATTGATGCTGCGTTTATTACAGGTACATCTCCAAGAATATTACCTATCAGTAAAATTGATGATTACCAATTGGATGTAAATAACCAAAACCTCCGTTTATTAATGAAAAACTTAAAGCATTTAATAAAGGAATCCTTTGAAACAGCCTCGTAACTGATACTATATAAAATCATATTTAACACATATAAAATACATATAAAACCCAAATTAAACTCATTGTTTAATGAGTTTAATTTGGGTTTAGTATATCTTAAATATAAGTTTTATATGTGAGTGTGCAGTTACTGAACCAACTACATTACTAAGCAGGTACAGCTTTAACCCTTATCTTTTCATTGCCAATTGAGTTTTGGCAATTTTATTATACACCGTATCTGCAATATGCTCGTATGTACTTGAACCGGGTAATACTGGCTCTAAAAACTCAACCATTACCTTTTTAAACGGACGTGGAAACTTACTACCTTTAGGTAAAGCATCATAAGCCCCTTTAATAGAAACTGGTACAACAGGTACATTCAGCTCACGACTTAAAATTGCAAAAGTCTTTTTAAAATCACCTAAACTACCATTTATTGTTCTGGTACCTTCCGGGAAAATAATCAGATTCTTTTTCTTTTTTAAGGCCTCTCCCATTTTTTGAATAGATTCTTTTAAGTCCTTATTCAAATCCATAATAATCACATGATTTCTGTTGGCAATAAACTTTAACCAGCGTTTGCTCACATGCTTTTCTTTAGCGTAGAAATAAGTGTTTTTAATGGTTTTATTCTTTAAGAAAGAAGCCACAAAAAGTCCATCAAAATAACTCTGATGGTTTGGAGCTATGATACAAGGTTCATCAGGAATATTTTTTAATCCTTTACCTTTTAATCCAAAATAAAGACTAAAAAAGAACTTAGATATTTTAACAAAAGCCCTTCCGGTAAACCATGTTTTAGGTAATGAGATATGAACCCTTTCTTTTAATATTTTAGTCCAGTCTACTTTTTCAACCTCCATCTTTTTTCTGTTCTGATGCAGGTATTCACTTAACTCCAAAACATTATTAAAATTTGCCAATTCTCCGGGATCGATATCCACACCAAACGAGGAATTCAGAAAAACCTGTAAGCTCACCTTATCCAATGAATCCAGACCTAAATCCAACTCTAAATGATGTCCGGGTAGTACTTTTTTATGTTTCTCTTCTTCAAGATATTGAGCTACGATATTAAATTCAGCTAAATCTACCTGAACGGTTTCTTCTACCTCAACCTCCTGAACATTCTCCAGATCAGCCAGCTTAAATCTTCTAATTTTACCTAATCGTGTTCTTGGCAGTTCACCATCTAAAATGGTGATATCCATAATCTTTTTATAAGATGCACATTGCTTATTGTAATCTTCAATTACTTCTTTTTTAATAAGTCGATATAGCTCTGCTTTATCTTTATACTGATAAGAAAGTTCGTCAGCAGGAACCACAATTGCTCTAAACTGATCACCGGACTGGTAAACACCAACTTCTTTTACAAAAGCAGCATAACTCTCAATTTTATATTCTATTTCTGTTGGATTAATGTTTTTACCATTCGACAGAATTAAAATTTCCTTTTTACGACCTGTGATATATAAATAACCTTTATCGTCTATATGCCCAAGATCGCCTGTGTACAACCAACCATCCTTTAAAACTTCGGCAGTTTCTTCTGGACGATTATAGTACCCCTGCATTATGTTATCCCCCTTCGCAAGAATCTCACCATCCTTGAAATCTACTGTACATGAAGGTAGAATAAAGCCAGGTGATCCAATTTTAACTGTACCTGGTCGCGTAAATGAAATCATTGGAGCAGCCTCTGTCATTCCGTAGCCTTCCAATACTTCAAAACCAAGTGTTGTAAAATCAGCACCAATCTCTTTTTCCAGAGCGGCGCCACCAGAAATCATGTACCTGATATTTCCGCCAAACTTTTTATGAACTGTGCCAAACACTAATTTTGAAAAAGCTTTTGAGTTAACCGTTTCAGCCAATTTAAACAACGCAGAGGCAACTTTACTCTTATTAATCTTATCCTTAATCCCCTTTCGAATAGCTGAATATAAACGAGGAACGCCTAGCAACAAAGTTACCTTACATTCCTGAAGTGTTCTGATAATATCTTCAGAGGCCATTGATGGCGATAAAGCTACTTTTCCGCCTGCATATAAAGGCATAACCATTGTGCCAAGCATGGGAAAAATATGATGCAGAGGAAGCAACATCAACACAGTATCTGAAGATCTAAAAATTTCTACATCTTTTGATACAGCTTTGACATTGGCCAACAGGTTTTTGAATGACAACATCACACCTTTAGGGTTCCCGGTAGTTCCGGATGTGTATATAATAACTGCTGTTTTTTCCAGATTCGGATCAATTACAGGAAAGGCAAAATGCTGATTTAACTCCTGATCTTCGTAATCATCAATAACAATAACTTGTGGCTTATAATCTACATTTTGTAATGCAGATTTCAGATCCGGTTTCTTGCTTTCTGAAACAAAAACCACCTCCGGCTTGCTGTCATTCAGTATATAAGTTACCTCATTTACTGTGCTTAAATAATCAATACCAACAGCAACAGCATCATTGTTCCAGGCTGAATAAAAACTATATATCCAACCTAATCTATTCTCTGAAAAAATACCAACTTTATGAGTTGATTCTGCTTTATACAAAGTAGAAAAATGAGCGATTCTCTCACCTAAAGCATTATAAGTTATCGTCTTCTCATTTGCCTGTACGGCAATATTCTCTCCCTTATTTATAAACATGTAGTATTTTTAAATGCGGCCAAATATAATTAAAATATAAATTCAAATGTTCGAATCTTAGTTTATATGGCTATTTTCCGGGTTAAAACATAATTTCCCACTATTCAACAACTGATTCATAACCATTTACAACTAAGACATTGAATAATAGTAAAACAGAAATTTAATGGTTTTGTTTCAAACAATCCAGAAACAAAAGAAATTTATACTCTTATTTTTGAAGAATGTTACATTCTATTTTTTAGCATACTCACTTGGAGACACACCAAACTTAGTTTTAAAACTTTTGGAAAAGCTGGATAGACTGTTAAACCCTACGTTGTACATAATTTCGGTAATATTGCCTTCATTATTTTGTATCATCTGAGCAGCCTTTTGAAGTCTGTAATTCTTTAATATATCTTTTGTTGATTGATTGGTAATTGCCTTTAATTTTCGATATAAATGGGTTGAACTCAATCCTATTTTTGAGCTTATAAAATCAACAGAAAGCTTAGGATTACTGATATTCTCTGCTATAATATCCATTACCTTTTTAATGAATATTTCGTCCTGATTTGAATCAGAATCCGCAATCGCAATTGGCTTTATGAGTAGTTGCTTCTTAATAAAATCATATAGTTGCTGATCTCGCTCCATTAAATTTCCAATACAAGCCTTTAAATAGTTTATATCAAAAGGTTTAGTAATATACATATTGGCACCACTCTCAATTCCCTCAACTTTTTGTACATCTAACGATTTTGCAGTTAAAAGAATAACAGGAATATGATGTAGTTCGGCCGTTTGCTTTAGCATTTTACACATTTCAAGCCCATCCATCACAGGCATCATAATATCTGAAACAATAATATCTGGCTTTTCTTCATGAGCTACATCCAGGCCTTTTTGTCCATTCGTCGCTTTAATAATGTTGTATTCAAATCCTAAGTTAATTTCAATATAATCCAGAATATCAGGATTATCATCTACAATCAACAACTTTTTTAGATGTGTTTTATCTATAGTAAGGCGCTTATTTTCATCATTACTTACCTCAACATGATCTTCAACAACAACTGTAGTTTCTCTCTCCGAATATTCTATTGGAAAGACAAAAGTAAATTCACTTCCAACATTAAGTTCACTTTTAACTTTAATATCACCATGATGTAGCAAGGCATATTGTTTAGCCATTGCCAAACCAATTCCGGTACCTTGCTGACCTGATTCATTATTATTGGCCTGATAAAAACTATTGAATATTTTTGCCTGATCGGCAATATTAATTCCAGAACCGGTATCAACAACTGTAATCTGAATTTTATCGATTCTATCCTGAACTATTTTATCCAAAACAACTTGAATCTTTCCATTGGGAGGTGTATGCTTAAAAGCATTGGCCAACAAATTGAACAGTATCGCTTCAATTTTTTCTTTATCACAAACCAATAGGCAAGATGGCTCAGTAGAAGTAAAATCGTAAGTTATTTCATTACGCGAAGCCAAATCCATGAAAGATTCATAGATCTCTTCTGAAAATGTAACAATGTCCACATTACTTTTCATTAGTGGTACATCTTGCTCCTCCATTTTTCTAAAATCCAGTATTTGATTCACCAGCTTCAACAGTCGCTTAGAATTTTTTTCAGCCAGTTTGAGTATTTCAAGATTTTTACCGTGTAACACGCCCGAATTTAAAACCTGCTGAATGGGTGGAGTTATTAAACTAAGTGGTGTACGAAATTCATGTGAAATATTAGTAAAAAATTGCTGTTTGGTATTTAATATTTCTTCTGAATGAACCTTTTCCAAATTAGCTAATCGCAATTGATTATATATCTGTTGTCTTTTTACATATATTTTAAATGTAAAGTAAATAAGTCCTATAAATATTAAAATGTATAAGGCTAAAAACGGACCACTCAACCATAATGGAGGCAAAATTACAATATCCAATTTTGTAATACGCTCGCTTTGTAAGCCGGCATAGTTAATGGCTTCTACTTCTAGTTCATAATGTCCGGGTTTTAAATTAGAATATGCTGCGTAATTCACATCCTGCGTACTTCTCCATTCAGTATCAAAGTTATTTAACCTGTACTTAAAATGACTCTTTTGAGGTAACCAGTAATTTAATGTAGAAAAGTAAAAAGTAACCGAGTTATTTGAATAATCAAGTTCAAGACGCTTTGTATATGCAATATCTCTTTTAAGAACATTTCGGGTTTGTGGAATATCAAGTTTATCATTATTAATCTGCAATCCTGAAATTACAGCTTTAGGTAAAATTGCCTGCTTTACATTTATCGCTGAATTAACCTCAACATATCCATTATCACCTCCAAATAAAACCACTCCACTTTTTGAAGAAGCACTACATTGTGAATAAAAGTTTTTTAACGGAAACCCCGGGTTAAGGGGCATTGAAATAATATTTCCTGACGGGATATTAAATCTTGAAACTGTAGTTAATGAGGCCATCCAAATATTTGTATCCTGATCAATTTCAAGGCTAATTGGTGTTTGCACTACAGGATTATTGAGTGTATATGTTATAACGCTATCTGTATTAGGGAAATATTGTGCCAGTTGTTTGTTTGAGGCCAACCAAATACTTTGCTTATCAGAAGAGGTTAAACTTGTAATATTTTGCTTAATAAAAAGATCGCTCACAGAACCTACTATTTCCTTAACCAGCGTACTATTCTCTATTCTATACAACCTATCACCTTCGGCATAAAAAAGGTCTTCATTACAGGCGTAGATTCTATCTGGCGCGGCATCTTCTATCTTATCAAAATGAATTGAATTCAGATTCTTAAGATCTCCAGTAACTTTAAAAATACCACCTTCCCATGCATTTACCCAAAGTGTTCCATTTTTTGTAATTGCAAAACTACTGATATAATTAGAAGTCAATCCATTATTTCTATTGGCACTAATTGCATGCATTTCTCTTTTTTGAGGATCCCAAACATTGATTCCTCCAGCTGTTCCAATCCATATTTTACCATGCGTATCTTCAGCCAAAGCATAAATATTGTCCAACAGCAATTTATACTCAGAATTAACAGTAAAATAACTTCGGCTACTATTGATATTATCCTGAACAATAACACCATGAATAGTTGCCATATAAATTTTACCATCACTGGCAACAAGCATATCTCGAATTTGATTTCCTGCTTTTTGATTGTTAATGGAGTAAAACTCTTCATGCAGTTTAAAAAAAGGATTCTTCTTATTGATAGAACTAATTCCATTGGATGTAAGTAACCATATCACATTGTTTCTATCACGAAAGATATCCCAAACTACATTGTTAGCTATACTATGATTAATAATAGGATTATGATAATAAGCATCAATCTGTTCAAAATTCAAATTAAAAACCGAGAGTCCAAAATCGGTTCCCAACCACAATTGATCGTCTTCGCGGTGAATACACTTTACAACTTCATTACTGATTTTAGTATTTGAGCTATTATACAAAACCGATTCCGCAGTTTTAGTATTAAAAACAGATAATCCGGTTTCAGTTCCGATCAATAAAGTAGTGTCATTATCCTCACTCAACGGCTTAATATCTAAAATCAGGTTATTCTTAAGTAATGGTTTGTAATCTCCCTTTAAGTCAAAGGACTCAAACTTGCCATTTTTATATTTATTGAGTTTATGATAAGTACCAATCCACATGGTACTGTCTTTTGTTTCGTAAAAACAACGTATGGTTGAATGGCTCAAATCACTATTTTGAGGATCAAAATATTTATATTGATTTTTTCTTCTGTCATATATGATCAAACCTTTGGAAGTCCCTATCCATAAGCATCCATCCATAGATTTACATAAACTACGAATAGTTGTTTCCGGACCAAGATTAATCCTATTCACCTCAAAAGTAATGGTATTTATATAACACAAACCGCTCCATGTACCCACCCATAAAGTATCGCCTTCCATAAGCATAGTACTAACATTGTTATTGGTAATACTATTATGAGTTGCATCTTGCTGAAACAGTAATGTTGAATAGCCATCATATCTACAAATTCCATTGTTTGTACTTATCCACATAAAGCCCAGTTTATCCTGGACAACAGAATTAATCATATTTGAAGGTAATCCATCTTCCTGCCGAAGATTAGAGAAGTACAATGACTCCTTTTCCTGAGAAAATAAAAGGGGAACAAAAAGAAAGGACATTAAGAAAACCAACATACACTTTTCTATAGTACTCTTTACCTCATCTGTAATATTCAACTCGCACATATTCTTTAATACAAAAGCAATCAATTCTCTTTAAAATTTGTTAATCATCCTTACACTTAAAATCTTTAATGTAAGATTTAGATTAAAGATATTTATTTTTTACGATGCCAATATGTTTTGTATGATTTAAAACAACATTAGTAAGATATAGACTAATTCAACAAAATGCCACAAGCCTTATTGCACAAGCCTTTTAATCTAGATCAAAACAAAATGTATGATTTAAACAACTATTCGTAAGCTACGAAAAAGCATCAAAATTAACACTTATTTACTTTTGGTGATAGAAATTAAGACACATTATAACAATTATAAAAGATGATAAAAAGAACGCTTTATAAATTAGCATTAGTTTTTTCAGCAACGCTGTTAATAGGCACTTCTTGCACTAAAAAAGTAAGGCCTATTAATGAGTTTATGATGGGAGTTGATTTATCGTATGTAAATCAGGTGGAAGACCATGGTGGTGTATATAAAGAGAACGGAAAACCGGTTGACTGTTTTAAACTTTTCAGAGATAAAGGAGCAAATATTGTTAGATTAAGGATTTGGAATAATCCGGATTGGACTTATGATGTATATGGAAAAAACACCCCATTATACAGTGGACTAAATGATATTAAAAGATCCATTAAAAGAGCTAAAGACCTGGGTATGGCTGTTAATCTGGATTTCCACTATTCAGATGTATGGGCCGACCCGGAGCATCAGAAAGTTCCAAAGGCATGGAAAAACATCGATAATATAAATATTTTATGCGATAGCTTATATAACTACACATATGGTGTTTTAAATAGTTTGAAAAAGGATAACCTATTACCAGAAATGGTTCAGATTGGAAATGAAACCAATTGTGGAATGATGATTACTGAAACTCAGGATTCATTTCCTAAACTTTCTATATGTGATGATAATTGGGAAAACTTTGGAAGAGTGTTAAATGCAGGTATACAAGCTGTAAGAGATATAGATGCTGAAAGTAGAACAAAAACCATAATTGCATTACATGTTGCTGACCCAACAAATTTAAACTGGTGGTTTAAAGGTATCATTAACAAAGCAAACGTTACGGATTTTGATATAGCAGGATTCTCTTACTACCCACACTGGCATAAAGAAGTTTCATTTAATGATCTACCAGATATTGTAAACAAGCTAAAGAATGACATTAACAAAGATATTGTAATACTTGAAACTGGATATCCTTACACCACAAAACAAGGAGATGATTACATAAATATATTTGGTAAAGATAGCATGGTTGAGGGCTATCCTATAAGTGTTGAAGGACAAAAACAATTTTTAACTGACTTGACCAACAATATGATCCAGGCAGGTGCTAAAGGGGTTATGTATTGGGAACCTGCCTGGATTTCATCAGACATGAAAGATTTATGGGGACATGGTTCCGCATGGGAAAACACTACACTGTTTGATTACGATGGTAATGCAACAGATGCTATCAATTATTTATCAATTGAATAACCCAGAATATTAGAATATTAAGCAAGATAACAGAATTCTCAGCCACCCTCCTGAATTTCCCGTTCAGGAGGGATCTTGCCCAATGATTAACAATAACATTACAAACATTTACATACAAATGCGAAACAGTTTAAAACTACTTTTACTCCTTACCATCCAAATTGGCTTATGGTCATGCGATAACAATAAAACGAATTCATACGTACCTGGAAAAAATTCCTTTAACAAAGGTTGGGAGTTTATTAAAGACGTAGATTCTGATATATCGGAACTTACCCAATCCAATTCAATTCAATGGGAAAAAGTTTCATTACCACATACCGCTCAAATTGAACCTTTGGTAATTAAAGGAGATCAATGGCAAGGAACATGTTATTATAAAAAGAATTTTACCATCACTAAAGATCTTGCCAACAAACATCTGGGGTTGTACTTTGAAGGAGCTATGCAAGTTTCGGAAATATACCTGAATGGTAAATTACTAAAAAAGCATTTAGGTGGATATCTTCCGTTTTATGTTGATATTACCAATGAAACATCTACGAATGCAGAAAACTGCTTAATCGTAAAACTAAATAATGAGAATAATCCTTTAGTACCACCAGGAAAGGCTCTGGATGTATTAGATTTTAATTACTACAGTGGAATTTATCGTAATGTATGGTTGTATGTTAAAGACCCATTACATATTTCAAATGAATTTGAAGTAGACCATGTAGCAGCAGGTGGTGTATTTGTTACTTATGATAATGTAAGTAAAAACAACGCCACTGTTAACATTGCAGTGGATATAAAAAACGATGAATCAATTGACAAAAGCTTTAAGATTCAAACAGAATTATATAAAGATGATCAATTTATTCAATCAATTACATCACCAAAACATTCTGTTAAAGCAAACTCTACAACAATTGTAAAAAATAAATTAGAAGTAAAAAATCCTGATCTATGGTCACCAAGTTCTCCTTCATTATATCGTTTGGTTGTCAAAACCCTTTCTGATGGAAAGGAAATTGACCAAAGATCTATAAATATTGGAATCAGATCATTTGAAATTACAGCTAAAGATGGTTTTAAAATCAATGGTGAAAAATTAAAACTCAGAGGAACAAACCGACATCAGGAATATCCATATGTTGGGTATGCTTTATCGGATAACGCAAATTATCGCGATGCCTACAAAATTAAGCAAGCCGGATTCAACTTTGTTCGTCTTTCTCATTATCCACAAAGTCAATCATTTATTAATGCATGTGATGAGTTGGGTATTTTGGTTATGGATGCAATACCAGGATGGCAGTTTTTTGGTAATAAAGCGTTTCAGGAGAATGCCATTAAAGATGTAAGAAGAATGGTTCGCGTGGATCGTAACCACCCTTCTGTAATTATTTGGGAAGCTTCTTTAAATGAATCTTTAATGACCAATGAGTTTATGGAAATATCTCATCAGGTTGTTCATGAAGAGTATCCGGGATCAAATGTTTACACTAGCGGATGGTTAGATTATGCATACGATGTATTTATTCCTGCACGTCAGCATGCAAAACCTCCGGTTTACTGGAATGATTACAAAAAGGATAAGCCTTTATTTATTGCAGAATATGGAGATTGGGAATATTATGCACAGAATGCAGGTTTCAATCAAAAGGCTTTTAATGATCTGTCTGATGAAGAACGTACTTCACGTCAGTTAAGGGCTCATGGACAAAAACGTTTAGCACAGCAAGCTTTAAATTACCAGGAATCACATAACAGTAACTTACAAGGAAATGCTTTTGGAGATGCCAATTGGTTGATGTTTGACTACAACCGTGGTTATACCAACGACTTGGAAGCATCGGGCATCATGGATATTTTCCGCTTACCTAAGTTTGCTTTCTACTTTTATCAAAGTCAGGCTAATATTGGCGAATCATCACTAAAAGGTTTTGCTCAACCGATGGTTGCTATTGCAAACTACTACAATGATCCTTCATTTTTAAACATTAAAGTATACAGTAATTGCGATGAAGTGGAACTATTTGTAAACAACAAAAGCATTGGTAAACAAAAACCTGATCAGGATAGAAATACGACTCATTTAGCTCATCCTCCATTTACTTTTCAACTGGATGCCTTTACTCCGGGACAAATTGAAGCAAAAGGATATGTAAATGGTAAAGTAGTTGCTCAAGCCACCCAAAAAACACCAGATGATGCAAAAGCAATCAAATTATGGATTGATGAAAGTGGCAAAAAACTTCAGAGTGGATGCAACGATATTGTATTTGCCTATGCTGCTATCGTGGATGAGAATGGAACCATAAATCCATTGGCCGAGAACAATATTAAATATTCCATTACCGGAGATGCTGAACTAATAGGCTCAAATCCAATTAATGCAGAAGCAGGTATTGCTACCATTTTACTAAAAGCCGGAGAAAACTCAGGTGCTATAAACATTTCAGCATCTTCTGAAGGACTTAAATCTGGAAACTTAGAAATAACAATAGAATAATAAAGCATGCACATTTATTTATCAAAAAAAGAAAAACTAAGTCTAAAAAACAGTGTCAATCATTACTTTTTTAATTAATCAAAGAATAATAAAATATGAAAATCAGTATTAAAATAAGGTTGGTCTTAATGATCTTGTTTTGTAGTCTGGGAGCAGGAACTTTTGCACAACAGATTCAAATATCAGGGTCTGTTTTGGATGCCAAAACAAAAGAGCCTATTCCCGGAGTTACTGTTGTTGTTAAAGGAACAACAAGAGGGGTCATTACAGATTTTAATGGCGATTACAGAATTGATGCCAGCACAAGTGAAACATTAATGTTCTCTTTTATTGGATTTCAAACACAGGAGTTACCATTGGTAAATGCTGAAACAACTACTATTTATTTACAGCCCGATGTAGTTAGTGTAGATGAAGTGGTTGTTGTTGGATACGGGCAACAGAAAAAAGGTGATTTAACCGGAGCCGTTTCTAATGTTTCGGCAAAGGATTTTAATCAGGGTACGGTTAGTTCTCCTGCTCAGTTAATCAACGGTAAAGTTTCAGGAGTTCAAATTACTTCAGGTAGTGGATCTCCTTCAAGCGGAAGTACCATCCGTATTCGTGGAGGAGCTTCATTAAATGCCAGTAACGATCCTTTAATTGTATTGGATGGTGTACCAATGGAAGCTGGTGGTATCAGTGGTAATAAAGACAACTTTTTAAGTTTGATTAATCCTAGTGATATTGAAAGCATGACGATTTTAAAAGATGCTTCATCTACTGCCATCTACGGTTCAAGAGCTTCAAACGGTGTAATTATCATTACCACTAAAAAGGGTTCTCAGGATAAAATGAAGGTTAGTTTTTCAACCAACAATTCCATTCAGGTTAAAACCAAATTAGCTGATATGTTATCTACAGCTCAGTTTCGCAACCTGGTTCAATCAGAAGGTTCTGAAGAACAGATTGCCATTCTTGGATCTGAAAATACAAACTGGAATGATGAAGTTTTTAAACCAGCTTTTGGATCAGACAACAACCTAAGCATTTCAGGTGCTATTGCCAATGTTCCTTATCGTGTATCAATTGGTTATTATGATCAGGATGGTATTTTAAGAACCGACAATATGAAAAGATCAACAGGTAACTTATCTGTTTCTCCTAGTTTCTTTGATGACCATCTAAAGGTTAATTTAGGTGTTAAAGGCTCTTACAACAAAAACACTTTTGCTAACACCAGTGCTATTTGGGGTGCGGCAACATTTAACCCTACTATACCTGTGTATTCTGATAACAACAAATTTGGTGGATATTACGAGGCCATTGATGCAGAAGGTAATCCTGTAAATGGTGCTGTTTTAAATCCGTTAGGAATGCTTGAGCAGTATCATTCAAGTAGTACTATCAACAGAGTTATTGGTAATATGGATGTGGATTACAAATTGCACTTTTTACCAGACCTGCGTTTACATGCTACTTTAGGTTACGATTATGCTGAGGGTGAAGGAAGTATTTACGTTCCGGCATCTGCAGCACAATACTATTTAAGCGATGGTCGAAATTATACATACGGTCCTCAAAAGAAAGAAAACAAACTGTTAACAACCTATTTGAATTATAAAAAACAGCTTGAAAACATTAACAGTAACATTGATTTTACTTTAGGTTACGATTATCAGACTTGGAAAAGTACAACTGATGCATATGAAAACTATAATACATTAGGTGTTTCACAAGGTTCGGTTGCAGCAGATGATCAGCGACATGCTTTAATCTCTTATTATGGTAGACTAAATTACAATTTTAAATCTAAGTATATGCTAACGGCTACAATCCGTCAGGATGGAACTTCTCGTTTTAGCGATGATAATCGTTGGGGTACATTTCCTTCTGTAGCATTAGCTTGGAGACTTTCTGAAGAATCTTTCTTAGCTGGTATTGATGCTTTATCAAACTTAAAATTAAGAGCCAGCTTTGGTATTACAGGTCAACAGGAAGGTATTGGAAACTATAAATATTTACCAGTTTATACCATTAGCCAGTTGGGCGCGCAGTATATTTTCGGTTCTGATGCCATCAACACCTATCGACCTGAAGCTTATATTTCAGACTTAAAGTGGGAAACAACAAAGGCTTACAACTATGGTATTGATTTCGGATTTATAAACAACCGTATCTCCGGTTCTGTTGAATATTACACTCGTAAAACTGAGGATCTGTTAGCTACAGTTCCTTCTCCTGCAGGTACTAACTTCGACAAGAACATCTTAACAAATGTAGGAAATGTAGATAGTGAGGGAGTTGAAGTTTCATTAAACCTTACTCCTATTGCCACAGAAACATGGGGCTGGGATCTGAGTTTTAATGCTACATGGCAAAAGCAAACTATTAAAAACCTTTCTATCATTCCTGGAACTGAAATTACAAATACTTCAGTTGGTCCTACCATTGATAGTTACCATTTTCAGGTTTTAACAGAAGGATATGCGCCTTATATGTTCTATGTTCACCATCAGTTATATTCTGAAGACGGAAAACCAATAGAAGGTGCTTATGCTGATATTAATAACGATGGCAATATCAATACTGCCGATTTATACAGATATCATTCTCCATCTCCTGATTACATTCTTGGATTCAGTACTTCTGTACAATATAAAAAGTGGAGTTTAAGTACAAGTCTTCGTTCATATATTGGAAACTATGCCTACAACGGAATGGCTATGAATGCAGGAGCTTTCGGAACGATGTCGTACAATGCATATCAGTTAAACAACTTACATAAAAGTTATCTGGAAACAGGTTTCCAAAGCAGACAATATCTATCGGATTACTATGTTGAGAATGCATCATTCTTAAAAATGGATAACCTTTCGTTAGGCTACAATTTTGGCAAGGTAAAGGATATGTTTAATCTGAATGTAACAGCAATGGTTCAAAATGTATTTACCATTACAAAGTACTCTGGTGTTGATCCTGAAATTTCAAATGGAGTGGATAAATCATTCTATCCTCGTCCACGAATTTTCTCTGTGAGTTTAGGTATTGACTTTTAATTATTAAAGATCTAAAAATGAAGAAATTATTATATACATTATTTATTGTAAATGTTCTCATTTACACATCTTGCACCAGCGAATTAGATCAATATCCAAACATTGAAGAAACATCGCAAACGGTGTATGCTGATCCTGCCAATTATATTTCAGCTTTGGCTAAGTGTTATTCATCATTTGTTACTGCCGGACAAGAAAAAGGTGGTGGTGATGCCGACGCATTAGACCTAAGCAGTAACAATGGTTACGACTATATGCGTTGTTATTTTAACGTGCAGGAAGCTGGAACTGATGAACTGGGTTTTACCTGGATTGAAGGTGATAACATTGGTGATTTAACCTTCTTAACATGGGATGCCAACGATCCTTGGGTGGCAGATATGTACTACCGTTGTTATTACTCTATTTCTCTATGTAATGAGTTTTTGAAGAATTGTACTGATTCTAAAATTTCCGGATTTACAGAAGAGGAACAAGCTGCTATCAGATTATACAAAGAAGAAGCTCGTTTCCTTCGTGCATTATCATACTTCCACGCCATGGACCTGTTTCATGATATCCCATTTGCAGATGAAGATGTTATAGGTAGTTCAACTCTTCCTGAAAAAAAATCTTCAGCTCAGATATTTAACTTTTTAACTACTGAATTAAAAGACTGTAGCGAAAACATGTTAGATATTGACGCTTGCGAATATGGTCATGCTCCACGCGCTGCAGCCTGGATGTTACTATCTCGCATGTATTTAAATGCAGAAACCTATGAAGTGGGTGCCAAATACGATTCTTGTATGATCTACTCTCAAAAAGTAATTGATGAAGGTTACGCATTGCAAGCTGATTATAATAAACTATTTAACGCTGATAACCACTTAAGAGTAGGTCGTGGTAATGAAATTATTTATCCTTTGGTTGTTGATGCTACACATGTGCTTTCATGGGGTGCTACTACATATTTGGTATGTGGTGAAGTAGATACTGACAACGGACCTGCTGCTGAAAGTGTTGGTGTTGCAAGTGCATGGAGTATGTTCAGAGTAAGAGGTGAAATTCCAGCCTTATTCGACATGGATAATGATTACAGAGCGATGTTTTATACTGATGGCCAAAGTCAGTATATGGATAATGGTGTAGACGACAGAACAGGTGGATATTTTGTACAAAAATGGAGTAACCTGAATGATGCAGGCGAAGCTGCTACCAACACATCCAGCGATGGTGTAAACACTGATTTCCCAATGTTCCGTTTAGCGGATGCTTATTTAATGTATGCTGAAGCTGCTGCACGTTCAAATACCAATATGTCAACCGCTTTGGGTTATGTAAATGATTTAAGAACCATGCGTAATGCATCTACAGTAACAGAAAGTAATTTAATGGCAACTACCGATGGTATTCCATATAAGTTTTTTCTTGACGAAAGAGGTAGAGAGTTATACTGGGAGTGTGTAAGAAGAACTGATTTAGTTCGTTTCAATTGCTTTACTTCAGATAATTACATCTGGCAATGGAAAGGTGGCGTTAAAGATGGTAAAGCTGTAGATGAAAAGTACAACATCTACCCTATTCCAAATGCAGAATTATCAGCTAATCCAAATTTATCAAACGACGATTATTAGTAAAAAGATATTATTATGAACAAATTATTCATATATCTGGCATTATGCTGTATTGCAATCTTTACAGCATGTGAAAATGATGGAGACAAAATTATTGTTTCCGGATTGGGTTCATCTGATATTGTTTCCAGTGAATCTGACATTGTATTGACCAAGGAGAATAAAGATGCTCCAATGTTAGCCTTAACATGGAATGAAAGTGAACTAACGATTAGTAATCAGACAATGAGTTTGCCTTCAATTATTCCTAATACCATACTCGAAATTTCAGATACAGAAAACTTCAAGAAAATACTAACTGTAGAACCTAATGAGAACATATATTCTTTTACTGGTGCAGCATTAAATACATTGGCTAAAAACTTTGAGTTTACACCCGATGAAAGTGTACCTATGTATTTCAGAGTTAATGTTGCTTATGGTGATAATACAAAATCGTATTACAGCAATACTGTTGTTGCAAATATCACAAGCTATACCATAGACATGACTAAAGGATTTATCCTTGATTCAGATCATGCGGAAACTGGTTTTGTTCTTTATTCTCCTGATTCTGATGGTGAATATTATGGATTTACCGGTTCCGGTGCCTGGTTTAACTGGTATTTATTAGAAGGTGATGGAACTGTTTGGGGTAATGATGGCGTTGATGGAACAGAGTTTTTATTATCTGCTGATGAATCTACACATTGGAACTTCTGGTATCCTGGTCAGGGTGGATGTTATTATACCACTTTAAGTGCTTCAAACCAGCAATGGACAGCCACTTATATTCCATCATTAACCTTAAGTGGAGATTTAGAGGCAGAAATGACTTTTGAAAAATCAGAAGTGAAATGGTTTGTTTCAGTTACAACAACAACCGATAACGCTACTGTTAAGGTAAGTACAACAGAAGCTAAGTTATACAACCTTTCAACAGGTACTAGTGATGATGCTGCTGTAGCTCGTGAAATTGGTTTTATTCCTGCTGCAGATGGAAGTTTATCTTTTGATATGACAGCTGCAAATGCAGGTGATATTACATTTGGAACTGCAGGAGATTATACGCTAACATTCTATCTTGCTGATCCTACAAACTGGCATTACGAAATTACGGAAGGCTCAACGGTTGTTGAAGAACCTGTAAGTCCTTACTTATATTTACCTGGTATTGATGATGGTATCACCAATAACTGGACATTTGATAATTACTTAAGATTATTGAGTGAAGATGATCTTACTTACGCTGGAATTGTTAATGTGAATTCAAAATATGGATACGAATTGGCAATAGAAGATGGTAACTGGGATGACGTATACAAATTAGGTGAAACAGAAGGTTCTCTTGCATTCCAGAGTGCTGATAATATTCCGACTCCGGGTATCGGTTTGTATTTACTTCAGGCTGATTTAACTAAACTTACTTATTCGCACACTGAGGTTACCAGTGTTAGTTATGCCGGATTTAACGATGACTGGACTTTGGTTGAAATGACTCCTGCTTCAGTTGAAGGTGTTTACACAAGTAGCGTTACAATTAGTGCCGCATCTGAATGGGGAGCAAAGCTATATTTAAATGGTGGTTGGGATTATCATTTCGGTGGTTCTGAAGGTATCCTTTATTATAATGGTGATGGACTTACTGATGATGCTTCTATCAATACGGGAACTTACGATTTAGTTGCTGATGTAATTAACCATACTTATGTATTATTAGGTAACGAAGTTTATATTACAGGTTTAAATGATGTTTGGGATTTTGAATCTGTAGTACTCACAAAATCAAGTACAGGGGTTTATAGCGGAACAGCAACAATAAATACACCTTCACCTTGGGGAATGGCAATTCATATTGATCAATCATGGAACAGATATTTTGGTGGGGCATTTGACTCATTAACATATTTGGGAGAGAACATTACTGATGATCAGAGTTTGCCAAATGGTACTTATAATGTCACTGTTGACTTTATTAATAACACATGTTCGTTTGAGGCTCAATAAGTTCTCTTATTATAGCCCTTTTTAATATCTGTAAAAATGAGATAAGGTATTCTAAACGGATACTTTATCTCATACTAAAAAGAAATAATATAATTTATCTAACAATGAAGATTCAAAAATTACTTTATCTCATATTATTCCTCTTCATCGCTTTTACGTCTTGCGATGATGATGATAACAAAAAAACAGTTCCTGTTGATCCTCCAGTTGAAAAAGATATGAGTGATTTTGCCAGAGGAGCTGATGTAAGCTGGCTGACTGAAATGGAAAGTCAGGACGTTTTGTTTTACAATGCTGAGGGTGCAGAAACAGAATGCATGGAGTTACTTAAAGACATGGATATGAACGCCATTCGTTTAAGAGTATGGGTTGATCCAACAGATGGGTGGTGTAATAAAACCGACTTTTTGGTAAAAGCAAAACGTGCCAATGACCTTAAAATGCGCATTATGGTTGATTTTCATTACAGTGATAGCTGGGCTGATCCGGGTAAACAAAATAAACCAGCTGCTTGGGAAGGTTTAACATTTCCTGAATTAGTATCTGCTGTTGAAGCGCATACCAGTGATGTTTTAACGGCTTTGAAAGATTGGGGAATAACACCTGAATGGGTTCAGATAGGTAATGAAACTACCCACGGAATGCTTTGGGACGATGATGAGTCCATATCTGGTGATTTAACGGCTAACAACGGAGCTAATTATACGCAATTACATAATGCAGCTTACGATGTTGTTAAAAGTATATTCCCTGAAACCAAGGTTGTTTTACATATTGACCGAGGTAACCGTAGCGATCTGACACAGAATCTACTGACAACAACAACTGTAAATAACATTAAAATTGATGTGTTGGGATTTTCTCTTTATCCTGAAGTCGATAACTGGGAAAGTTATACTACTTTATGCATGAATAATATGCAATGGGTTGTAGACACTTATGGTTTAGATGTTATGATTTGCGAAGTTGGAATGTCAAACGATGCTCCTAAAACAGCTAATTTATTTTTGTCACAATTAGTAAGTCAGGTAAGCGCAATTACCGACAACCAGGGAAACAGTAAAGGTTTAGGTGTATTTTACTGGGAACCTCAATGCTACAACAATTGGAAAGGTTATACCAAAGGAGCTTTTGACTCAGAAGGTATGCCAACTGATGCGTTAAATGCTTTTGCAAAATAAAAAACAAGAAGAAGGAAGAATGAAGATCATTCTATATCAAGCATATCTTGATTAACACCAAAACTTTTGTCTTGTTAGAATTAATATCATTAAAACTTTATCAAAGAGAATTTTACAGCTTGTTCAAATATTATAAACAAGCTGTAAATTTCTTGTTCCTTGTTCCATTCTTCCTCTTTCAAACTGAATTTACTCCCCTCCGTCTCTTCATTCTACCATCAAATCCTTATTTTTGTAATAAATCATAGGTTTAAAATTCTGTAACCTATAAATGAGATAATATTTAATTACAAAAACTATGAACAAAAAAGTATATGTATTTCTGGCTGAAGGTTTTGAAGAAGTAGAAGCATTAACTCCTGTAGATGTTTTAAGAAGAGCCGACATTAAAGTAACAACAGTTTCAATTAGTAATTCATTAACAGTAACCGGATCTCATCAAATTTCGGTTATAGCCGATGCCTTATTTACTGATCTTGATTTTGCTGATGCTGATATGTTGGTATTACCTGGTGGTTTAACTGGAACCCACAATCTAAATAATCATAAAGAATTGATTGATTTATTAATTGATTTTTCTGCAAAAGGTAAATTAATTGGTGCTATTTGTGCTGCCCCACTAATTCTCGGTCAACAAAAATTATTGGAAAACAAGAAAGCCACCTGTTATCCAGGTTTTGAAGAAAATTTAATCAATGCAGAATACACTGCTCAACCTGTAGAAGTTGCCAATAACATTATTACCGGACGAGGTATTGGTGCTGCTATGAAATTTGCTTTGCAATTAGTTGCCATGTTTAAAGGTGATGACTTTGCCAATGAACTAGCACAAAAAATGGTGGTTTCATAAAATACATAAAACAGCATAAACAAGTAATAACGTACGACTCCTCTGGAGTCGTTGTTATTATCTCCCCTTATTGGCTATAAACATGTAATCCCTCTGGGATTAATAAAATAATTAGTAAAGAAGATAACACCAGTGGCATCTACCTATACAACCCTTGCTCTTGCGGATTTTCAATCCATGAAATGTACAACTTGTTAATAGTTGCAACAATAGCTAAAAAGGAAGGTATTTTTCGGTAGGCATAACAAAATGTATGCAGAAGTTCATCTCTAAATTCAAAAGCTCTGGGAGATTCTTCTTTCCAAAGCTGTTCGGCCTCTCTTTTACTTTTCATTTCTTCGCTCCATAAACTTTATGCATAACAAGGTGCAATGGAACAGGTATTTATTTTTTCAAAAATACTTTAATCGAGTCCGGCATTCTTGAGTTGCTCTTTGTCTTTGGTACTCCAAACAAATAAGTCATCAGCTACCTCTATTAAAACTTCAACAGGAATTTCAGGTGTTACGATTTGATCTGAAGGAAGGTTTTTGGCTACTTCTTACATTTGGTCATAAGATTCTATATTTTCCATAAAATTAAAAGTATATATTAACCCGAGTTCGACTAAAATTAAAGAGCTCATATTTTATTAAAATGCTGATATACAAGGCAAATTCTTTTTGCATAGCGAGCTATGGTAAAAGAATTTAACGAAGTAGATTAGTATTTTAATAGAAAGCCACATATAAACAACGATTTTCTGCTTCATATTTGTTTGACATAGCCCGCTATGACTTCACAAATATTCATTGAAACTCATTATTTATAAGCGGTCTGAGCCAATAATTTTATATCGAACTCGGGTTATTAATTAAAAACCCCATGACCATCAAAGAACTGTACTGATTAGCACCTATAGTTAAACTTTATAGCGATGAGGTTATTATTTGTAAAAGATGTTTTGAAAGAAAACTAAACATTGCTAGTATCGGAATAAGTCATGCAAATATTATGAATGACAGGAAAATTTTGATAACATACCATTGTGTGATGATGGTACGTTATTTCATTACAATGAAGCACATTATCGAAATTAGTATCAAGCCTTTAGCCTGAGGATTTTGGTAAAGGTGTTTCCCAAGGGAGCTACTCGGAATTATGACATAATAGGCCGAAGCAATACCACTTCGACCTCTATAAAAATATACATTGAAAAATTAATTATTTCACAATAAGTTTTTCAATAATTGATTGTCCAGAAAACTTCACAACATACATACCCGGTTTTAATCCAGTATTTACTTTATTTATACCATTAAGAAGATCCGCTTTTGAATATACTTTTTTTCCATCAACTGAATAAATATGTAGTTCATACACATCTTCATTTCCGCCAGATATTGACACCTCAAATTGACCATTTGTAGATGGATTTGGATAAATAGAAAACTTTAACTCACCAACATTTTCATCCCTAGTAATAGTTGCTGATTTAAGTCCTACATAATTAAATTTAAACAACTGACAAGAAGTACCATAATAGTCCCATAATTGTAAAGTTTTAGATCCATCCATTACACAATTGGGTACATCCCAACTTTTAGAAGCATCTAATTTAGAAGTCACTTTATAATACCCATTTCCAACATCAGTAACCTTCCATGCCTGTGCATCATTTGCATAATTATCCCAAAGTCTTATTGAAGTACCATTAGTCGCGTTTCCACTATCAAGATCGATACAACGGTTTGAACCACTTGCTTTAGAAATAAAACGCCAGTATCCGTCACCTGTTGAAACAGCCACCCATCGCTGAGCTGTATTGTTCAACTTGTCCCATGGTTGCAATACAGCTCCATTTGCATCTTCACCGTACCTTAAATCTAGTACTTTATTTGAGTTAGTTGCAAACTCAATTTCATAAACACTATTATTAATCAATTCATCACCGCCACTGCTTCCACCACCACTATTTAAAGAAAAATTTTTACAGAAGTTCCAAATTTCTTGACTTGTACTTACTGAATTCGAAGAATCCATTGACCACCAATGACCTTTTCCTTCAAGAGTTATCAATACAATTTCAGAATTTTGATCTCCTCCTCCCCAATATGTTTTATAGGCAGTAGATCCGGTTTTCCAAGAAGGATATGGGTCAGTAACCTGTCCTGGAGTTGAACAACCATTTCTAGTTATCCAAGCATTCAAACAACTTTGCACTCCACTATATGGAACTACATTGTCTGATGTTCCATGAACATGAATAATCGGAATTGGACGAGAACTGTTAGTATTTGGACCTCCCATAAGATACCCACTCACAGGTCCAAAGGCTGCAATCTTATCCGCAATTTTAGTTGCCGCATAATAGGTCATCATACCTCCCATTGAAAATCCAGAAAGATATACCCGATTACGGTCAATACCATAACGACTAGACATTCTTTCAATTATGGCTAAAATAAAATCAATATCAGTTGTACCATTGATATCCCATGATTTATTAATAGCATTAGGATAAACAACAACAAACTTTTCGGCATCTGCAATGGGTTTCCATTGCGCTTGCGCCTGCTGATATGCTGCATCCTGATTTAATCCATGCATATTAATTAGCAAGGGGCGGTTCTGTGGAATATTTGCAGGAGCATAAACAATCATGCTTCTGGTCTTAGAGCCTACCTGAAGATACTCTAATGCCATCAAATTACTTGAAAGCAACAACATACATACTAACGTACACATCAATTTTTGTAGATGTTTCATTTTACTAATTTTAAGATTCAACATAAAACACAATACTTATTTTTAAGTATTGTGTAAATTATTTGCAAACTCGTATAGAGCCGATAAACACCAAGCCTTAAATTCATACTATTTGGAAAAACTCCTCAAGTAACAACCAACATTAGCTGATTATATAACAATTAAATCGACACATCCTTTCTTACCACTACAAACACTACAATTAAAATTAAACTCTTTGAGAAACAAATTGTTATAATTTTAGATATTATTATAACAATTATAGATACATTAAATATTCGCAAGAAATCTGATGACAAATTCAATTGAAAAGCGAAGTTATTTTTATGTCAATCTTTCACACCAATAGTCCGTTAAAGTATAGTGTAAAATACTGAATGTCAGCAAAATAAGTCAATAACTTACTTGTTTAAACCCTTGATAATAAGTATCTTAATGGAGAATTCTGACAACTTCATTAAGGGTGACTATCAAGGGAAATAATATTTATAAAACACACATAGAGAGCGTGTTATCAAAAATGTCAAATATCAATAGTTGGAGAAAAGAGTTTGTAACAGAGACTCTTATCCTATTTTTATGCATAAAAGGTCGTATCAACTTTTTACAGTTGGGTCGCTTTGGTAAGCATATGGAGTGTAAATATTAACTAGGAAGTAGACCACCTATTAATTGAAAAGTATACCACTTATTAACAACGAAATTATTTATGGTTTCGTTACAAACGAATGATAAGTATGTATACAAAACAAGAAATAATAATAAAAAGCTATCGAGAAGGGAAAAGTCAACGTTCTATATCTCGCACCTTACAGATAAGCAGAAAAACCGTAAAGAAGTACATAACAGAGTATGAAAAAAAGCTTTCAGAATCAGAGGATAAAGAAACAGTAAGTGCCAATTATCTATCGACAGTACCAAAATATAAAAGCCGCTCTCTACACAGGAGAAAACTAACCCAAGAAGTACAAGACGAAATAGATAAACTACTTGAAGTCAACCGGGAGAAAAAGCTTCAAGGTTTACGAAAGCAGGTACTTAAAAAGGCAGATATATTTCAGCAATTGCAATTACAGGGTTTTGAGATTGGCTATACAACTGTTTGCAACTATATCCGCTCAAAAGAAAAATCATCTTCTCCCAAAGAAGCTTTTATTCGACAAGTATATAGTCCGGGCAGTATTTGTGAATTTGATTGGGGCGAAATAAAACTTCGTATCAACGGCAAACAAGAGCGCTTCCAATTAGCAGTTTTCACCAGTGCTTACAGCAACTATCGTCATGCCGTGCTATATTATCGTCAAGATACACTTGCGTTTATGGAAGCCCACGTATCTTTTTTCAATAAAACAAACGGCGTTTATGAGCAAATGGTTTATGACAACATGCGGGTTGCCGTGGCAAAATTTATTGGTCCTCACGAAAAAGAACCAACACGGGCTTTGCTTCAATTACGAGGTCATTACCAGTTTACTCATCGTTTTTGTAATGCTTACCGAGGCAACGAAAAAGGGCATGTGGAAAGAAGTGTTGAATACATCCGACGGAAAGCTTTTGGTGTAAAGGATGATTTCAACAGGCTTTCAGAAGCCGCAGAATATTTAAACACCATTCTGGAACGATTAAATAATACCAAACAAAAACAAAGTGGCAAAACAGCTTTAGAACTGTTTGAAGATGAGAAAGCGGTATTAGGGAAATTACCGGCTGTACCGCTTGTCTGTTCAGACCAAATACAATTGCGCGCCGACAAATATGCAACAATCAGTCATAAAACCAATAGGTATTCGGTACCGGACCATCTGGTAGGTCAATTTCTAGATGTTCATTTATTGAGTCACGAAATACATGTTTATCATGAAAATAAAAAGATAGCCATACACACCAGAAATTACGGCAAGCACCAATGGATAATCTCTATAGAGCATTATTTGAACACTTTCAAGCAAAAGCCGGGAGCTTTGCCGGGTAGTTTGGCATTAGCAAGCAACGTATATTTAAAACAGCTCTTTTTAGACCATTTTCAAGAAGAACCACGAAACTTTATTGACCTGTTAGATTATTGTCGTAAGTACCGCATAAGCGGCGAAAAACTGGAGAAATCGGTATTTCGATTACTGAGTACCGGTTCCGGTGGTATTACTGTAGAAAAACTAAAAGCTGTATTGGGCAATAATGAATCATTTATTACACCCGAACAAAACTGTTCCATTGCTCAATTAGCAAAAAATCAATTGTCGGAAATAAGTGCATTAATGAATTAAAAAATAAGATGATGAATACCATAAATGAAGATATAATCAAATACAGTAAAGAGTTACGGCTACCTGTTTTCAGAAGAGATTTTAAAGAGTTAGCCGGAGAAGCAGCAAGCGGACAACTGGATTATGAAGAGTACTTGTTAAAGCTGATGGAGCGAGAGTATGAATTGCGTATAGAAAATCGAAAAAAGACGCAAATACGTCTAGCTGGCTTTCCATCCAAGATGTACCTGAATCAACTGGAACGAGAACAGTTGCCCGATGATGCTCGCGCAAAACTCCCGGTATTAGAACGACTTGATTTTATAAACTCTGCTCAAAATATCATACTGGCCGGTAATCCTGGCACCGGGAAAACTCACATCGCTATTGGTTTGGGCTTAAAAGCATGCCTTCAGGGATACCGTGTCCTCTTCACCTCTGTTCATCGGATGTTGACCCAATTAAGAGAATCTCAATCAGAAAGGACTTTGCGTCAATTAGAGCTCCGTTTTGAAAAGTATGATTTAGTAATCTGTGATGAATTTGGCTATGTATCATTTGATAAAACCGGAGCCGAATTACTATTCAATCATTTATCACTAAGAGCAGGTAGAAAGTCTACCATAATAACAACAAACTTGGGCTTTGACCGCTGGGAAGAAATCTTTGGAGATGCCGTTTTAACAGCTGCACTAGTCGATAGATTAACTCACAAAGCCCATTTGGTAAACATGAACGGCGAATCATATCGATTAAAAGAAACAAAAAAAATCTTAGCTAAGTAAAAATGAAACTTATAAAAAATCGTTCCCCGGTTCCTCTCCTGATTGGGGTACCCCAATCAGGAGAGAAATACCTTTGTCTTTTAAATCAAATGGTATACTTTTGAACTGAAATACTGGTATACTTTTCAATTGAAAAAAACACATATGGAGCAAAGATACCGACAACAATTTGAAAAACCATTTGACTTTCTAACTTTCAACAAAGAATTAACACTTTCTCAGGGAAGCGGCCGGTATGTAATTGCTTTTGATCCTTCCTACATTAGTAAATCAGGTAAACATACACCTGGTGCTGACTATTTTTGGTCTGGTTGTGCCAACCGTGCTAAATGGGGGCTTGAAATTGGAGGCTTGGCCGCAATCGATATTGACAACCATACAGCCTTTCATTTAGAGGCGGTCCAGACAATAGCAGGTAAGGATCAGTCGCTTTCGGACTGGTATGCTGATATTATTACTGAGCGCAAAACACAGCTGCTAGAGCTATCTTCATATTTAGTGGCCGATGGATGGTTTGCAAAACGTACGTTTGTTGACCAGGTAATTAATGCCGATATGCACTTAATTAGCAGGCTAAGGGATGATGCCAATTTGAGGTACCTATATCAAGATGAGCCAACAGGCAAGCCTGGAAGACCAAAAAAATATGATGGGAAAGTTGATAACAAAAATATCGACTTGAGACACTTTAAGCTTGTGTCAAAAGGTGATCAGGCTGTAATCCACAGCGCTATTGTCTATTCCATATCCCTGAAGCGAAACATAAAGGTTGTGCATGCTCTTTATTATAACCGGAAGGGTAAGCAGGTTTACAAACTGTATTTCTCAACAGATATCAACATGGATGCTTCTGATATCCTGAAATTTTATCAAAGCCGTTTCCAAATTGAATTTCTTTACCGTGATGGCAAACAGCATACAGGCCTAAATGATTGTCAGGCCAGAAGCAAAAACAAATTGGATTTTCACTTTAACGCTTCGCTGACATCCATTAATCTCGCCAAGGTTATCCATTGGTTGAGCATACCCAAAGAACAACGAAAATCATTTTCGATGACAGATATCAAAACAATAAATAACAATGCCTTACAGTTGAATTTATTTTTTGACAAGTTCGGTATTAACCCAAACTTGCCTAAAAATAAACACAAGGCAAGGGAACTATTATATTATGGCACCATTGCTGCTTAAAAGTTTAACGAAGTATTGTCACACCATATGTTTGATTAACCGATATAGCTATTACTCATAACTCATACCCCAAACAAAGTACCGAAACAACCTGTCTTCAAACCTATAAATAAGTTTACTTACTGTTTAACCCGACAAAATGAACAAATTTATACTTTTCTATGAGCTGTATATATCACAGAAAAGTACCCGTGTTAAAACCTACAATCTTAAATATTTATTATTTTTGGACTTCAATTTACACAATGTCATTCACAGCTTTCTTATATTCTATCCTTTTAAGCATCTATGCCTGGCTTATAAAGAATCATCCAAAAATTAAATGAAATAATACTAACCTTATAAAGAAAAATGGCGTTTTATAAGAATTAAATCAAAAATTATAAAAGGGAAATCACATTTTATAAACAATATAGGCTGTCTTATAAGTATAATTTCAAATATTTCACATTTTACAACTCAATCTTTAAATAGAATTTCACTTCTACACAAAATATTTTACAGATAACGGAAAATATTTTTCTATTTGTCGACTAAAAAACTACTTTTGGATCATTTTTATCATAATTAACCAAAAATACCATGCGCGCTAAACATTTTATTGCGATTTTATTTCTATTCTTCGGAATAACAACCAATGCTCAAAACACTTATTTTCAACAAGAAGTAAACTACACCATTCATGTAAGTTTAAATGATCAAAAGCATTTTTTAAACGGAAATGTGGAAATGGAATATGTTAACCATTCACCCGATGAGCTTTCTTATATATGGATTCACCTTTGGCCCAATGCATACGCCAGCAACGAAACAGCGTTGGGAAAAGAAAAATTAAAAGATAGTCCTTTTTCAACTATTTTAGAAAGGGAAGAAACCAGAGGTTATATCGACTCTTTGAATTTTACTTCCGGTTCAAAAAAGCTGGATTGGGAATTTCACCCAAAGCATACAGATATTTGCAAGGTTGTATTACCCAACACACTTAAACCAGGAGAATCCATTACAATAAATACGCCTTTCCGCGTAAAAATACCCGATGGTGAAATTTCCCGTTTAGGACACAGCAAACAGATTTATTCCATAACTCAGTGGTATCCCAAACCAGCAGTTTATGACCAATATGGCTGGCATGAAATGCCTTATCTTGATATGGGAGAATTTTTCTCTGAGTTTGGTTCCTTTGATGTTTACATCACTGTTCCTGAAAATTACAGAGTTGCTGCAACCGGAGTGCTACATAACGAAGCTGAAAAAGTCTGGTTAGATTCACTCTCTAACATTAATCCGGAGGATCAGGACTTAGAAAAAACTGCTCCATCGGCCAATAAAACAAAAACATTACATTTCAGCGAAAATCGTGTTCATGATTTTGCATGGTTTGCCGATAAAAATTATCATGTTCAAAAAAGTAGGGTATCACTACCCAATGGGAAAGACGTTACAACATGGACCTTCTTTTCTGATAAAAACAAACAAACATGGATGAATGCTACATCTTATGTAGACGATGCTGTTTTTTACTATTCAAAATGGAACGGAAACTATCCTTATAAAAATTGTACCGCTGTTGAAGGACCTTTAACTGCAGGTGGAGGAATGGAATACCCTGGTATCACAGTTATTGGTGAATTCAAAAATACATTACAACTGGAAGAAGTAATTATGCATGAAGTGGGTCATAACTGGTTTTACGGTTTTCTGGCAAGTAACGAACGTCGTTATCCTTATATGGATGAAGGTGTTAACTCTGCTAACGAACAACGTTACATGACTAAAAAATACCCCAATTATACACTAAGTAATTATTTAAACAATGAAAAATTAGGCCATCTATTGGGTGTGGATAAAGTATCTTACCGCCAACTAAAAGAGTTGATGTATTCTCTTAATGAAAAACGAAATTACGATCAACCCATTAATCTACATTCTACTGAGTACACTGAAAATAATTATGGGTCAATTGTATATGCAAAATCGGCCAATATGTTCAATCATTTACGCCAGTATTTAGGTAATGATGTTTACGATAGTATTTTTCATAACTATTATAAAAAACACGTATTTCAACATGTGTATCCTAACGATTTGGAGAATGCTTTTAAAGAAGGTACCAACAAAAATCTGGATTGGTTTTTCCGTGATTGGCTTGAAACTACAAAACATGCTGATTATGCCCTAAAAAAGAGCAAGGGCACACAGGTATTGGTAAGAAATTCTGGTCCTGTAAATTCACCATTTTTAGTTGAAGCAGTTAAAGACTCTGTTGTTACTGCACAAAAATGGGTTGATGGATTTGACGGTAAAGAATGGATTGATTTAGGAACAAGCAATTATGATCATGTATTTATTGATAGGGAAAACAAAACCTATGATTTTGACAGGCATAATAATTACCTAAAAACAAAAGGTTTATGCAAGAAAACTGAACCTGTTAAATTCAAATTTGGAACCGGATTAGATTTCACAGATCAAACAGAAGTGTATTATGTTCCCTTTGTAACATACACGGTTCCGGGTGGTTTTATGCCAGGAATCAAATTTCACAATAAAACACCATTCCAAAAACAGGTTGAGTATGATATCACACCAATGTATAGTTTTAAATCGGACTTATTTGCTGGTTCAGGGAAAATAAACTTTTTCATTCCTTTGCAAAGTAGTTTTATCCGCAATGTATATATAAACACAACAGCCTTACAATACGCTGCTATATATGATAACTCTATTCAAAAATTGGGTACTAAACTTAAATTTGAATTTCGCGATCCCGTAAATAATAATCATGAGTTTTACTTCTACTCCAATGCTACCTATGCCACACGAATGGAAGATATTACTTACAATAACCCAAACCCGGACTTTAACTTCTATTTGAACAACGGATTACAGTATAAAAATATTTCGGCACGTTTCCCGATGGATATATTTGCTGATATTGAAACCACATCAGATTTTACTCGAATCACTTTTAATGCAGATTTTAAAATAGGTATAGCTCGTAATAAAAACTTATTTATCCATTTTAATTCCCGCAATTTTATTGGTGATGGTCCTCAATATATGTTTTTCAGAAACCAACTTATGGGTACCAACGGAGTTACTGATTATAAATACGACAATATATTCTACGATCGTTTTAAAGGATCTGCAAAATACAATGGAGCTCAATTTGTTAATGATGGTGGCGGATTTAGTGTATCCTCTCCGGAAGGTTTTTCTAACTCATGGATGAACACTTTAAATCTGAGTTATTCATTAAACAGTGCCATTCGTCCATACATAAATACTGCAATTTACGAGTCTTTAAACAAGGAATCTCGTTTTGCATGCGAAGCCGGATTTAGACTTGGAATACGGGACATTGCAGAGGTATACTTTCCATTATATTATACAAATACGGGTTTTGGTAATGCCATTAAAGATAATTACAACATCTACAATGATTATAAACTAAACATACGTTTAATGCTAAATATCAACAAAATGAATCTATTTGATCTACGTAATATGATTCCTTATTAAGATTATATTTATAAACATCACAATGATGTTAGGCAAAGTATATATAAAGAAAATCCTCGTTTATTTTTAAGCGAGGATTTTCTATTATATTAAAATCGTACTGTTGCAAGTTTATGACTGGTGGTTCATCAACCTTTCTACACAACATTCACCATACTTTTACTACTTGAAAAATCATTCCTCAATTATAGAGTTCTTCACTTCTATCTGAGTATCCGAATGCATTGATATTTGCGGATAAACAGAGTACCATGAACCTCCTAAATTTCCTTTTATATAAGAATCCTCTATAACAATATTACCGGTATGATCATTGGTTACAAAAAACACTCCTGAACCATAGGCTTTCACTTCGTTTTGAGCAATTTTACATCCTAATAATTTTAATGTCATGGTATTGCCGTCGTTGTATATAGCACCTCCACTTCCGCCCCCTGGAGTTCCTTGCTGGGCAGGATTTCCTCCATTACCAATAGCCTCGTTATGCGAAAACAAACAATTAATAAACGTCCATGAAACACCAATACTACTAACTGCACCTCCATTTGATCCTATATTTCCAAACCCTTCTTCTCCCCCAAAAGTTGAATTAACTACATAAACAGGTTTATTTTTATATTGACTAAAAACTCTCAAAGCTCCACCACCAACATCAGGCCCCTGGCCAATGCATCTGTTATTAAAAAACCTGCAATTCACAATTTTTAATCTTCCACCCCGAACCCAAACTGCTCCTCCTCCATCATATTCTGTTTCAGAAATAGAGTTTCCATCACTAAAAGTGATATTCTGAAGTGTTAATCTGGGATATTCCTGATTTTGACAGTGAGAAGTAGTCCAAACTAATTTAGGATCACAGGTGTTCATATACAAGATTCTACGTTCACCCATTCCACTTAAGGTAACCAACCCTCCTCCATCAATAACAACATCCTCACTTGCATTATTAAATATTTGAGCAGTCTCAGTCATCTCAATGGTAAAAGGTTCATCCCCTCCATTAAAAACAATAATGCCTCCCTGTGCAATAGCGTGAACCACTTCTTCACAAGTGCAACTTTCTGGAGTTCCGGTTCCAATAATATAATCAGGATTTGAAATATCCTCAGGCAGAGCTTCCTCAGGAATGGAATAATTACCTTCAGAATATCCTGCTGCAGGACCATATTCTGGGTTAGATAAAGGATTAAAAAAATCATCAGATTCATTATCCGATGAGCATCTAATAAAACATATACTTAGGAACAGTACTAATAGTAGCTCAATCTTTCTCATTGATTTAAATTATTTATTGAATACTTGTAGTAGTTCCAGGCCTGCTAAAATTACGTAAATAAATTACTTTTATTGTATTAACCCGAGTTCGATTAAAATTAAAGAGCTCAGATTTTAGTAAAATGCTGATATACAAGGCAAATTCTTTTTTGCATAGCGAGCTATGGTAGAAGAATTTAACGAAGTAGATTAGTATTTTAATAGAAAGCCACATATAAACAACAATTTTCTGCTTCATATTTGTTTGACATAGCCCGCTATGACTTCACAAATATTCATTGAAACTCATTATTTATAAGCGGTCTGAGCCAATAATTTTATATCGAACTCGGGTTATTACAGACATTGTTATCTAAATTAAAAAAGGAATAGTTACTTTTGCCGTAAATAAATAAAATAAACAATGGAGAAAAATTTTGCTCATAAATGTTTTGTTTGTGGAAAGCAATTGAACGAGATTAAAAACAGTAATGCCGTAACAAACCTTCCTGTTTGTGATGATTGTATAGGAACTGATAAAGAAAAACAAAAAGAAAAAGAAGCTTTGGATTCATTAGCAGATGGCTTTGTTTGTGGATGCATATAATCAATCATACAAATGTTAGCCAATAATCCTCTTTTTCAAGTCAGTAATAAAATATGTACAACTAATAATTCTTCATTTATTACATTAATAAAATAAGATTCAATTAAATATATGTCTGTTAATTACTTATCCGTAGAAAACCTCACACACCATTATGGTGATGTACGATTATTCGACAATTTAAATTTTGGTATATCAGAAGGTGAAAAAGTTGGTTTAATTGCACGTAATGGAACGGGTAAAACTACGCTACTAAATATTTTAGCTCAGATTTTACCTTCCGACTCCGGTTCTGTTATTTACCGTAAAGGTATCACCATTGGTTACCTACCTCAGTTACCAGAGGTTAATGATACGAATACAGTAATTGAAGAAATTTTTGAATCGGAAAACCCTCAGGTTATTGCAATTAAAGCCTATGAACAAGCTCTTGAAAGTGGTGACCATGAAGAATTGGGACATTTAATTGAAGAATTGGATAAGCTGGGGGCCTGGGATTTTGAAGCTCGTATAAAGCAAATTCTTACGCAGCTTAAAATCACTAAGTTCGATCAACTTATTGGTCAGCTTTCCGGTGGTCAAAAAAAGAGAGTGGCTCTTGCACATATATTAATAAGCGAACCTGACTTTTTAATTCTGGATGAGCCTACTAACCATCTTGATCTTGAAATGATAGAATGGCTTGAGGATTTTATGTCACGCTCAAAAGCTACACTTTTAATGGTTACTCACGACAGATATTTTCTGGATAGAGTATGTAACGAGATTTTCGAATTAGCGGATCAAACACTTTATCATTACAAAGGTAATTACCAGTATTTTCTTGAAAAAAGAGAAGAAAGAATCTCAACTCATAATGCACAGGTAGAAAAGGCGAAAAACCTTTTAAAAACAGAGCAAGATTGGATGAATCGTATGCCTCAGGCTCGGGGAACTAAAGCCAAATACCGTGTGGATGCCTTTGATGACTTAAAGAAAAGAGCCCATAGCGGAATTCAGGAACAAAGTATAAACCTTGATATTAAAGCTGCCCGATTGGGTAAAAAAATCATTGAGTGTTTTAATGTTTCAAAGGCATTTGGAGACTTGAAGATATTGGATGATTTCAATTACAAATTTGCTCAGGGTGAAAAAGTTGGGATCATAGGTAAAAACGGAACGGGTAAATCAACCTTTCTGAACACCATTACTGGAGCTTTAGAACCAGATTCCGGACATCTTGAAACAGGTGAAACCGTAGTGGTTGGATACTATCGTCAGGATGGAATGAAAATAGAAGATGATAAAAAAGTAATTGATGTAATTGCCGATATATCAGAGAACATTACGTTGGGTAGCGGTAACTCAATGAGTCCAGCTCAATTCCTTCGTCACTTTTTGTTTCCAAACGAAATGCACTATGTGCAGGTTGAAAAATTAAGCGGTGGAGAAAAGAAACGTTTGTATCTGATGACGGTTTTGATGAAAAACCCAAACTTCCTGATTCTGGATGAGCCAACCAACGACCTGGATATTTTTACGCTTAACCTTTTGGAAGAATACCTGCAAAACTTTAAAGGCTGCGTGGTTATTGTATCACATGACAGATATTTCATGGATAAGATTGTTGATCACTTATTTGTTTTTGAAGGACAAGGTGTTATTAAGGATTTCCCGGGGAATTATTCTATCTACCATGATTTTAAAATAGAAGAAGAAAAGGAAAAACGTAAAGTTGAGAAAGAGAAAAAAGAACCCGTTATAAAAGATAAACCCAAAGACAAACCTAAGAAGCTTTCATTTAAAGAAAAGAAAGAAATGGAGCAATTAGAGGTTGATATGGAAAATCTGAACACAGAGAAAGAAAACATTGAAAACGAGTTAAATTCAGGCTCTTTAAGTCCTGAAGAAATTGGAGATAAAGCCAAACGCTTAAATGAAATTATTGAATTTTTGGATGAAAAAGAAATGCGTTGGTTAGAATTAAGTGAGATAGAAGGGTAAGCAATTGATAATGTAGATTTCCATACTACAATTAGTATATAAACTCCCATATTGAATATGATAGGCTGAAAGCCAATATCATCATAACAAGGGGCAATCGCCCCTTGTACATTACCATCTCCAGAATCTCAGACTGTAAGTCTGAAACCATGTCTGCATATGATGAATACCGTATGTATTAATCAAGACTTAATCCTAATTTGAGAACCTTGTGAACTAAGCTCTTGTCATTATTCAATGACCCAACAATCAGCTACAATTATGAATTAAATCATATTTCATTTTTTGCTAGTTATAAATTATCACCGGTAGGTGTCAATTTATTTCTAACAATAATCAGCAAGCATATTTTTAAATAATTTTATAACAATATATTTTTATTACAAATTTATTTATACTACATTTGCCATTGTTAAATAAACGACGAGAAATGACCCACGTAGTATTCTTTTATAGCTTTTACTTTTACTTTTTTGGATTTAGCAATCAAAAAGAGGTGGGTTTGTAGTATATAAATTTTTAAAGAAATTTAAAGTCCCACCTCATAGAGGTGGGACTTTTTTATTATATAGATATAATGAATAAAATTAAACAAGTAGCTATTCAGGGAGGAGCCGGATCAAATCATGAAATTGCAGCAAAAGCATTTTTCAATACCGAAAATTTAGAAATGGTTCCCTGTCAAACTTTCGAAGAGCTGTTTGAAACCATTAAAAAGGACAATACCATATACGGCATTATGGCTATTGAAAATACTTTGGTTGGAAGCATCTTAAAGAACTATACCTTATTAAAGGATTCAGGACTTGTAATTATTGGAGAATACAAATTACGCATTAAACATCAGCTACTTGCTTTACCGGGACAAAAGATTGAAGATATCACTGAAGTTCATTCTCACCCAATGGCTTTAGCTCAATGCGAAGAGTTTTTGAAAAAACATCCTCACATTAAAATGATTGCTTCTGACGATACTGCTTTTAGTGCTGAATGGGTTCAGAAAAACCAGTTAAAAGGCATTGCCGCCATAGCTCCTGAATTGGCTGCCAAACATTACAGTTTAGAAATTTTGGCCAGAGATATTGAAACGAACAAAAGGAACTTTACCCGCTTTTTAATTATCTCAGATAAGGGCAAAACTGAAGTGGAGGATCTATTGGTAAAAAACCAGGTAAATAAATCATCATTAGTTTTTTCTCTTCCCCACTCAGAAGGCAGCCTTTCTCAAGTTTTGTCAATTTTAGCTTTCTACAATATTAACTTATCTAAAATTCAGTCGTTACCTGTTGTTGGGCATGAATGGGAATACTTATTTTACATCGATTTAGTTTTTGATGATTACAACAGATATCTACAATCACTTGATGCAATTCGTCCTTTAATTAGCAAATTAAAAATATTGGGAGAATATCATGTAGGTAAAAGATCGTACGATACCATTAGTAACGACAACAGACCATTATCAGAACAAAAAACTTTTTAAAATGATGATACAGCCAGCTAGTCGAATTAGCGAAGTTAAAGAATACTATTTCTCTAAAAAACTCAGGGAAATAGATGAGATGCGTCAACAAGGAATTGATGTCATTAATCTGGGCATAGGAAACCCGGACAGATCTCCTTCTGAGGTTGTTTTAGAAGAATTAAATGCAGCTTCTGCAAACGAAGGCAACCACGGGTATCAAAGTTATATTGGTATTCCGGAACTTAGAAATGCTTTTTCGGCCTGGTATCAAAAACATTTTAAAGTTGAGATTGATCCAGCTAAGGAAATTCTTCCTTTGATGGGCTCAAAAGAAGGAATTATGCATATCTCCATGGCATTTTTAAATAAAGGAGATAAAGTGCTTGTTCCTAACCCGGGATATCCAACTTATGCATCCGTTTCTAATTTGGTTGAAGCAGATATCGTAAATTACGATTTAAAAGAAGAACTAAACTGGCAGCCTGATTTTGAAGCTTTGGAAAAAATGGATTTGTCACAGGTTAAGTTAATGTGGGTAAATTATCCCAACATGCCAACCGGAGCCAATGCAACCCTTGAATTATTTGAAAAACTGGTAGCTTTTGGTAAAAAGCACGAAATATTAATTTGCAACGATAATCCATATAGTTTTATCTTAAACGATAATCCTTTAAGTATTTTCAGAATTGAAGGAGCTAAAGAAATAGCCATTGAGTTAAACTCATTAAGCAAGTCGCACAATATGGCTGGATGGAGAATTGGAATGGTTGCTGCAAATTCAACATTTATCCAATACATTTTAAGGGTAAAGAGTAACATGGATAGCGGTATGTTTAAACCACTTCAATTAGCAGCTACAAAAGCCCTTTCTCTTGAAAAAGAATGGTACAACGAAGTAAACAAAGAGTACCTGATAAGAAGAGAATTGGTTTGGGAAATTATGGATATCCTGAATTGTAAATACGATAAAAATCAAAGTGGAATGTTTATTTGGGCTAAAGTTCCTGAAACAATTACTTCTGCGGTTGATTTATCAGATAAAATTTTGAATAAAGCACATGTATTTATTACTCCGGGTACCATTTTTGGTAAACAAGGAGAACAATACATTAGAATATCGCTATGTTCAAAACAAGAAGTTTTAAAAGAGTCAATAACAAGAATAAAAAACAGCATAAATCTATAATAAAATGGTAAAATTAGACCTTGAAAAAATTAATCTTCCTGGATTAGAATTGGAACGTCCCTGGATGATTGCCGGACCTTGTAGTGCGGAAACTGAAGAACAAGTATTTGAAACAGCTCAAAAAGTTAAAGAAGCTGGTTTTAAAATATTTAGAGCTGGAATTTGGAAACCCAGAACACGACCTGGTGCTTTTGAAGGAGTTGGGGCTTTAGGTTTACCATGGCTTAAAAGAGTTAAAGAAGAATTAGGTTTATTTGTTGGTACTGAAGTTGCAAACAAACATCATGTTTTTGAAGCTATTAAACATGGCATTGATATCCTTTGGGTTGGAGCACGTACCACCGCAAACCCATTTGCTGTTCAGGAAATTGCTGATGCCTTAAAAGGTGTGGATATACCTGTATTAGTTAAAAACCCTGTTAACCCTGATTTAGAATTATGGATTGGTGCTTTAGAGCGTATCAACCAAGCCGGTATTAAAAAATTAGCTGCTATTCACAGAGGTTTCTCTACTTACGATAAAACAAAATATCGTAATACGCCTCAATGGCAAATTCCTATTGAATTACGTCGTCGTATTCCTGATCTGCCAATTATTTGTGATCCTTCACACATCGGAGGAAAAAGAGAATTGATTTACGAAATTTCTCAAGAAGCAATGGACCTTAACTTTGATGGTTTATTGGTCGAAGCACACCGTTGTCCAGAAAAAGCATGGAGTGATGCCAGCCAGCAAGTAACTCCCGAAGAGCTAAAGGCAATTTCTGAAAAAATTGTACTTCGTGCTCCTAAAATTGGTGAAAAGCCAAGGGTTACTCTTGATGAACTTCGTCAGCAAATTGACAAATTAGATACCGAAGTTCTTGAAACATTAAAGGAAAGAATGGAAATTTCTGAAGCAATTGGTAAATACAAGAAAGAGAATAATATTACCATTTTACAAACACGTCGTTACGATGAAATTATGAATAACCGTAAGGCTAAAGGTGCTAAAATGGGTCTTTCTGACGAGTTCTTAACAAAACTTTTCGAAAGCATACACGAAGAGTCTGTTACTCGTCAAAACAAAATTATGAATTCATAAGACATTAGATTGAGATAAGTGATAAGTGATCATTCATCATCTTATCCTTATCTCAACTTATAAATCTTATATCTAATGTCTAATATCTCTTATCTGTAAAATAATGAAAATCTGCATTTTGGGGGCCGGAAAAATGGGCACCTGGTTAACAGACGCCTTATGTCTTGACCATGAAGTGGCTATATACGACCCAAATCTGGAAAAACTTAAGTACATTTTTAATACTCAAAGATTAACCAAGCTCGAACAAATTACAGAATTTGGACCTGAATTATTAATCAATGCAGTTACTTTAAAGTTCACCATTGAGGTATTTAAGGAAGTTATTCCGTATCTGCCAAAAACTTGCATCATCTCCGATATTTCTTCTGTAAAAACTGGGTTTAAAGAGTTTTATGAAGAGGTTGGAATGCGATATGTTTCTACTCACCCTATGTTTGGTCCTACTTTTGGAAACTTAAAAGCACTTAGGGAGCATCACGCCATCATTATTTCAGAAGGAGATCATTTAGGTAAAACATTCTTTAAAGATTTCTTTTTGTCTTTAGGATTAAATATTCATGAGTACAGTTTTATCGAACATGATGAAACCATTGCATACTCACTGTCTATTCCCTTTGCTTCTTCATTGGTTTTTGCTTCTGTAATGAAAAAACAGGACGCACCAGGAACTACCTTTAAAAAGCATTACGATGTTGCTAAAGGACTATTAAGTGAAGATGATTATTTATTGTCTGAAATTCTTTTTAACCCTTTTACCAGTCAACAAGTAGAAAAAATCAGATTAAAGCTAAAAGAATTACTTGCTATCATTGATGAAAAAGATAGTAGTAAGATGAAAGAATACCTTGCTGAAGTAAGGCAAAATATTGCAGAATAGGGGTAAGCGTCTCCACAATGGCGTATAGTTTTATGTGATAAAACTTTGAAGCTTTGTATCCATATTTCTCACATCAAAGGATACATTATGATTTTTAATTTCACAGAGGATACACGTTTTTACTTTTTTTGCGAGCCAGTCGACATGCGAAAAGGAATTCATTCACTTTATCACCTGGTAAAAATATCAGGAAATATGAATGCGCTCAATGGCGATGGGTATGTCTTCATTGGCAAGACACGTAAATCTATCAAGGTACTACGATGGCAAAGGGAAGGATTTGTTCTTTATAACAAAAAGCTGGAATTAGGATGTTATACGCTACCACAACAACTAAGAAAAGGTGCTTTTATTGAGCTTGAACATGATATTTTAGACAAAATGGTTAATGCCATAAAACACAAAAGTAGCTCTAACGAATTACGGATAAAAGCCCAGTTAACTCTTTGATATAGAGAGATTAAAGATGGAAGATAGTATGATTTTCTTATGGTAAAACCGCACTTTTTTTGTATCTTTATGTCATGACAGACAAGGAGTTAGTGGCTTTTTTTAAGGAGCAAAATGCAAAGTTAATGAGTACCGTAGAAGAACTTACTAAAGAGTTGACTGCATTAAAAGCAGCGATTCTGGAGAAGGATAAAGGTGCTGAAAAGCTGAAGCGCTTTGCACAGATTAACCTTCCTAAAAATACCGAAAAACGCAAGAATACAACATCTGTACCTGCGAATACACCTAAGGCTCCTACTCCCAAACAAAGAGGTAATAATGGAGCCAAAAGAAAAGTATATGATAATATCGAAGAGCTTGTAGAAGATGTTATGCCTTCCGATGCTAGCTTTGACGAAAAGGCTGCCGTTTACCTGTTTTATCGCGATGTGATAAGGTATGAGTATATTCCACCCCGTCTTATCAAACATATTTACCACTGTAAAAAATATAGAATGGGCGATGATTTTTTCGAAGGCAAAGCCCCTATGACACCTTTCATGAATTCTAATTTTGACAGTTCATTGCTGGCACACCTGATTCAACAAAGATATGTGTACGGCTTACCAGTTGAACGCATCATGAAATACCTAAATGAGATGGGCATTGACATTCCAAAGGCAACCACTCATGGATTAATTGAAAAATCAGCAGGGTTACTTGATAGATTAATGCCAGTACTCAAAAATGCTATTTTAGCTGATTCCTACATTCATTTTGATGAAACCTACCACACTATATTAGGTGGTGATAAAGGAAGTCGCAAGGGTTATTTTTGGAGTGCTTTTTCTCACCAAAACAATTTAATACAGTTCATTTATGAAAGTGGTTCACGAAGTAAGACGGTCTTCACTAATTATCTACCGAAGGATTATAAAGGTGTTGTACAGACTGATGGATATAGTTCATACAAAGTTTTAGAAGGATGGGATTATCCCAAAGCAATACGCTTAGGTTGTGTTCAACATTGCAAAAGAAAATTTATAGAGATCGGGGAACAACCCGAAGCTCTCGAAGTTATTAACCTATACAATCAATTTTATAGTATCCGAAAGAAAAAACCAAAAGAAAAATGGAAAGAAGCTTCGCTAAAAGTATATATGAAGTTAGAAAAGAAACTCAGGGATATAGAAAAAGATCCTGAGATATTGCCGAACCACATATTAGCTAAAGCTACAGCTTACTGTCTGAATGAATTAGAGTCCATTTACAACATTATCATATCTACCGAATACGATCTGGACAATAATATAATTGAACGACCTATGCGCTATATCAGCATTAGTCGTCGTAATTCGCTTTTTTGTGGTTCTAATGCTGGTGCCAGTAGAACTGCTATTCTTTATTCTCTAGCTATTTCATGCAGATTGAATAATATAAATACATTTTCCTATTTCAAGGATGTAATGCAGCGTTTGGCAGAAAGTCCAAAGATGACAAGTGAACAAATCCGAAACCTACTTCCAGATAGATGGGCTGAATAAAAGTAAAAAACGCCCCATCAAATTAATAAATCTGATGGGGCATTTTTTTGAAGGGGGGGTATGCGGAGACGGTTACAATAGGGTGAATACTACCCTATTCTACTTTTATTAAGCTACAATTGCTCTAGTATTTTTAAGCCCTCAGGCCATTCTCCTATGCCTGATGCGGTGTTAATATGCCCCAAGTCTCCAGCATTAACAAAATCACTTCCCCAGTTGCCTGCTAAACTTTTTGAAGCATCAAGATCTGCCCAGGGATCATTTGTACTGGCAACTAATATGGTAGGAAATGGTATTTGATTTTTAGGTACAGGTACAAACGAATCCAATCCTAATTCCAAAGGCACTGTATCTAAATTAGGTGGAGCAACAATTAAAGCGCCTTTTATTTTCTTTTGATATTTATTAAACCAATGCGATAAAGTAATCCCACCTAAACTGTGGGTAATAAATACGACTTTTGATAAATCATAACCATCTATAGCCTCATCAACAGTTTTTATCCACTCTTCACAAGCCGGATTATCCCAATCGCCCTGTTCTATTCTTTTAACGTTAGGTAAAGCTTTCTCAAACAGACTTTGCCAATGGTTTTCATCCGATCCTCCTAATCCAGGTAATGTAAAATAGTATGTCATATTATTCTGTCTTATCTGTTTGTTACGCATGCAAAATTGCATGTTATTTAATTCAAGAAACAGTAAAACGGAGTTTTTGTTACATCATCCGATTACTTTTATCCTACTATTTTAATATACATTATAGCCTTTAGGGTATTTAATCAATAACAATAACCTCAGTTCGACATAAAATTTTGGATTCAGACCGCTTATAAATATTGAGATTCAATTAAAAATTCAGAAAGAATAGCCTGCTATTATGAAGAATTTTTAGGCAAAAGATCGCTGTTTATAAGCGGAATTTGATTCGCTTTGCCCTATAAAGCTAATCTACGGCGTTAAATTTTTCAAGTTAGCTCGCTAATCCTCCAACATTTACATTGTATATCAGATTTTTATGACAATCTGAATTTTAAAATTTTAATCGAATTCAGGTTAATAGAGTAGCAAAGGGGTATGAATATGGGTATACACTCACTATTCATTCACTATTGATTCACTATTGATTCACTTATCATTCACTTTAACGTGTATCTATAGTGAATGATAAGTGAAACTTACCTCTATGATAAATGTGGTATACCTACAGCTCTATCTACACTGTTATTGTTCAAATACAAGGTCTAATCTATTTGTTCAGCTAATTGAAGAAGCTTAGTAGTTGTTTTCCAGTTTCGGGTGGTTGCTGTTACCTGAAGTGTACTTTCAATAAACGTATTATTCAGTTTTGTTTTACCATACCCTTTGGGACAATAAAGATAAATCGCTTTTTCTGAAATACTGACTTCCTCCTCTTCCTGCTGTTTGCTTTCTATATCGTTTTTATTACTGGGATTTATATCAGGCGAAAGAAAAGTAACATGAAGATGTGAAATATCTTTATTACCATCTTTAACAAAAGGGTTATTATAAATTATTGATTGTAAATTTTGAATCATAAGAACAATAACTGGGACACTAAAACCGAAGTCTTTTTCTATTTGCTGAGATATTATTTCTGTTATTTGTGTTAATTCAGCTTCATTTCCTTTAAAGATAACATTACCACTTTGAATATAAGTTGTTACATTTTTAAAGCCCAGGTTTTCATACATGTTTCTTAGTGCATCCATTTTTATCACCTTCTTTCCACCCACATTAATTCCTCTTAATATCGAAATGTATTTTACCATTATATTAGTTGATTTACTTGATTAAAATGAATTATAAAATAATTTATGAGGGCCGCAATAGCACTTTATGAAAGTAACAAACAACACCTTTGTGCTAAACTTTTTTAATCCAAATTATTTTCCTATACCTACAGAATGAAATTTTTATAGGCATAGGATTTTTTTTTATGCTTATAAAAATAAATCCTATAAGCATAAAATTTTGAGTCCTTACTACAAGGATTGTTTTAGGATGCTATTATTGAATGGTAAACAAAACAAACAGCAGTTTTTTATCAAATCACTTTTCAATAGTAATCACCTAGAAACACAATTGTCTGTGAACCTCATGTATTTTTTTACTTCGTCTACATTTTTTGTTGAAGTAAGCCTTTCCAGCAATTTAAATGCCACATCTAGTCCGGTAGCCGGCCCCGTTGATGTAATAATATTTTCATCAATTACCACGTGTTTATCCTGAACGTTTACACCAAAATCAGCCAGATAATCTCGTCCATAAATATCTGTTAAATCGTAAGTAGTTCCCTTTCTTCCATTTAAAACACCTGATTTTGCAACCGGTGCTGCTGCTGCGCAAACAGCGGCAATTATTTTATTGTTTTTATCAAACTCACGTATCATATTTTGAAATCGCTCATCAAACACATCATCATAATATCCCGAGTTTTTAAATCCTCCAGGTATTGCCAATGCGTCATAATCCTCCATATTGATTTTGTCAAATTCAATCTCTGGTCGAACAATTAAATTCCATTTACATTTAATCTCTGGTCTTAATGCTGTCGAAACCATATCAACAGGTTCAATGCCCAACTCTCTGCTCCAACCAATCACATCTGTAAATACTGCAGCTTCATATTCTTCAAAACCGTTTGATAGAAATAGTAATACCTTTTTATTTTTCATAGTTAGTGTTTGTTGTAGTATTATTTATGCATTAGATTATATGTTACTCCAATTCTAATTCCCGATTCCATAAGCCTATGCGGATAATCTTCACCCGAAAATGGCAGCAATGAGTGAGCCTTAAAATAAGGATTTACAAAAACTGAAGCTCCAAAATTAAAATCATAACTAGCCCCAATACCAATTAATCCTCCAATTCCTGTTTGCGAATCAATTACACTTTCTGAGGAAGCATCAATATCAACTATAAGTCCCCCATTTATAAATAAATATTTCAAAAAGTTTGCTCTAACAGTAATTGGAATATTAATAATGGAGAAATCGCTTTTATATGCTTCACTATCCATATTGGGAGGTAAATTAGGATTAACTAATACAGTGTGTTTCGAATATTCAATACCAGTTTCGATAAACAAGCTATTATTAATTGGCTGAATGTAATTAAATCCAATAGTGAAGAAATGATCACTATCATAACTAGCAGCACCATCTAATTCTTGAAAACGAACCACATCATTCGATCCAAAAGAGGAGAAAGTAATTCCTATTTTCTTACAGGGATTGTCATTACTTGATTCTTGCGACAAGCACAAGTTACTCATTAAAATAAAGCAGATAAAAATTGTTATAATTTTCATAATTTAGGTATTATGGTTTTGTATTAACACGATGTGTATAATATTTAAAAAAACTATATGACCACTGATTGGTCTAAGCTTTTGTTTTGGTTACAAATTTATCTTTTTTACTTGCCAAAGCAAATGTTTAGGTGAACATAGTAAACGAGCAAAACTCCCAAATATATTCTGATAGCCTATGTTCGTTATATTTTGTTGAGCATAATAACCCGAGTTCGATTAAAATTAAAGAGCTCAGATTTTATTAAAATGCTGATATACAAGGCAAATTCTTTTTGCATAGCGAGCTATGGTAGAAGAATTTAATGAAGTAGATTAGTATTTTAATAGAAAGCCACATATAAACAACGATTTTCTGCTTCATATTTGTTTGACATAGCCCGCTATGACTTCACAAATATTCATTGAAACTCATTATTTATTAGCAGTCTGAGCCAATAATTTTATATCGAACTCGGGTTAATACTTTCTTTGCCCCATTGTTCTGTAATATCTATTACTTTTATCAGAGTATCATTTGTTGGTGGTAGTTAATAATTGATTTAACCCTTTAAGTTTTTCTAAATTCTCCTCATATCCTTTTAGCTTTTGGGTTAAAAGAGCATCATACCCAATAACAATATTTTCAAATTTAGGATTTTTTATAAAATTATTATGAAGAGATGTAAAATCTCTGAACCTTATATTACTAAAGAAAAAAGGTGTGACATATTCATTTACATAGTCAGATAATATACTCTCAAGTTGGGATGTAGTTTGATAAGAATTATAAGTGTCTATTAATTTCTCTCTATATTCTAAGTCACTAATTAGTTTAAATTCCCCGGATTCAGTAATACTTTCCATTGTTACTAAAGATGGATGAAAATCAGACAACGCCATCATACTGGCTGATAAGTTTTTAATCCTATCATCCTCATAATTTTTTGAAAGAAGAATTTGTTTTAGAGTATCAATATCATTTTTAGTTTTAAGTGCAAATTTTAAGGCTAAAGAAAGGGCTAATTCGTTATCTCTGTTTTCTTCATAGAAACTTTTTAAATAGTCTCTTTCTTGTGCATTTGATTTATTGGATTCATTGAAATTATTAAGCTGAAAAGCTATTGTGATGCCAATAATTACAATTACAAGGTCAATTAGTTTTGATTTCCAATCAATGTCCAATTTCCATTTTATTTTTTTCATTCAATAATATGTTTATGTAGTTACAGTCTTATTTACCATAACATTGAGTGAATGATTTCGTAAGGGATTGCGGACTTCAAATCTATCAAGCTACCCACCCGAAACTGATGCGGGCGATAACGCTCAAAAACCACTAAAACCCTTATGAATTATACACATGCTAGCTGTTCGGGTTGTTAATTATCCTGCACAAAAAATTTATCCTCTCAGCTATGGCTCAAAGGAGTAGTTGTTATTATTTTTAAATTCCGTTCCAATATATTCTCAAATTCATGAACTTCATTTGGATGTAAAGTAAAGGAATCTCCTCTAGTTACCATTTTTAGTAATTCCATAATAATTGCTTTCCATCTACTTTTCCCAATGACAAAATTCCTTCACCAAACAAGATAAAGTAGGTTTCAATCCCTTTTTCACGGTAATGAGCAGGGATGAGTTCATTTTTCTTTAGCCCAATTGCAAAAACAGACCTATCCTCATCTCCTGTTAAAAGAGTTGGTTTTACTCCTACTTTCTTGTCTTGTCTGATATTATTTGCTGCTTAATCGATGTTCGAGATTTTCATTTATTTTAAGTGTTTAGGTTCTTGAATTTCTCCATTGCCAAATGACCAATTTTGTCTTCCATCATTTTCAAGGAGTATAATTATTACATTGTTTTTGGTAATTGAAGTTGAAGAACTTATTTGAACTGCTATTTCATTATATAATTTCTTTTTCTGCTCTAAAGTTCGTCCTTCTCCAGCAATAATTTGAATATAAACAATGTCTGAAGTATGTTCAACTCCTAAATATTCTTTAGGGTGTTTAATTTGCTCGGATTTTAATTCTTCAATAACATGAAAATAGTCTTTTTCAGGAATATTGAACTCCTGGACTAATGACTTATGGACTGAAATTGAAATACTATCCTTTGTTTTTTGTGAGAATTTCTTCGGTAAACTGATTCTTACAAATGGCATATTCTTCTATTTTTTTATTTATCAAATTGTTTTTTTTACCTAACAGCTAAAGTAGAGTATAAGAATAGTAGCCAACTGCGTAGCACTTCCATATTAAAATATACAAGGGTTGGAGCTGGTTACAACCCTCAATTATACTGCAATTTAGACTATTGTTTTTATACGTTTGATGTGTGTTCGTGCTTTATTAATTTTCTAATATACATTTTAATTTGTCACTTGTCATTGAAGGTACAAATTCAGTTACATCATAATCCGCTAAATCATTTTGATAAAATGGGTCTTTATGAATTATACTTTCAAGTTCTATTTTATCCTTAATTTGAGATAATATTATTCCTCCAGTTCTTGGTATCTTCCGGCCTGACGCTAGAAAATTACCTAATGCATATTGCTCTTTTAAAAACTCAACATGATTATTTAATTCTTCGTCAATTTTTTCTAGTGGCACTTTATAAGTCAGTGATATAATAAACATAGTCAACTAGTTTTAATTCAAATATTGTTTTGTAGTTATTACTGTTGAATAAAAATAATTCAATGCAGCTAAAAAACTATTCTGAACCTCACTCGCAATCACAATCTGTCCATTAATTTCTAAATCCTTTGTGGCACAAGCGTCACCAATAACTGTAATATTAAATTCAAAATCTTTAGCAGCTCTTGTAGTTGCATCAACACACATGTGAGTCATCATGCCACAAATTACTAAATCGGTAATTTGTTTTTCTTTAAGAAAATCAAGTAAGTCTGTTTCTCTAAAACTATTAGGGAAATGTTTAATAATTACCTTTTCATTCTCCATCGGATATAACGTCTCATGTATTTCAGCTCCTTTAGTATTCGGCAAAAAGAATGTTGCCGAAGGTCTTTTTGCAATGTGTTGAATAAAAATTACTGGTAAATTTTCACACCTGAATCTGTCCAAGAGAAGTTTTGCATTTTTACATGCATTATCTGAGTTTACAAGCGTCATTGTTCCCCTGTCAAAATAGTCATTTTGAATATCAATTATTATCAATCCTTCTTTCATTCTTTCATTTTAAATATTGTTTAAATGCGGTCTCTCAGCATGACACAAAATCGGCTCACTATCATCTTGCTTACGGGCTTTGGATGAGATGGATTTTCAACATCTGGAAAGATTTATCTTCATGAATACCTTAATAATATAAACCCTTATGAATAGGTCATTAGCAAATATCGGTAGCTAAGCTACTTCCCAATGCTTTCGGCTTACAAAGAAATTATCTTACAAATGGCCTTCTCCTCTTAGCATACACGGTCACTTGTATGTGGTCGTTGCGGATTACCATTTATTGTGGGCAGTGATTATTTTAAAATAAACTTTTAAAAAGACATAAATCGTTCTAATTTATCCGATACTTTTAATATCTCTTTTAGCATCATTGGTAGTTGGTTATTTCTTGCACTAATAGCACTTTCAATTAGAACAGGAAAAATAAGTAATAATAAAAGAATCATTGCCCAAATTGGAATAATTTGATGATGTAATATGACAAAAATAACAAATATTGCTACAAACAACCCTAAGAAACCACCAAACACAAGCCCAGGGTTATATTTTTTTGTTTTCATTGTCAAAATAATGTGCTGTAATGAATTTAGAATTGTAAAATCTATTAATAGCATCATTATTACTACACTCAATACCTGATTTGGAATAAAATAACAAACTGCAGTCCATGCAAACCCAATAAAACTCAGAAAGAATAACCAAAGTCTGGTACCTAATACACTTTCTTTAATTACACCTGTTGGATAATTTTTTTGATGATAATGATAAATATTCCACTCTTCCATCTCGTGGATAAATAACACAACGGGTATTACAAAAAATAAAACCTTCAAATTCTCGATATTAAAAAGCATTACAAACATCTTTTTAGTTTAACTTGACTTTTCTGTTTGCAAAGGTAATGTCGTTTTGAATTATGAATCTTGAATGAAATAACTGTTTTTTAATAACACCTTCATTGTCATTCCCGAAATTTGCCTGACAACCCGACTTAAATGTGAATAGTCAGCAAACCCCGCTAAATATGCAGCCTCACTCAAACTCTTATGTTGCATAATTTGATAAATAGCTTTTTTTATTCTTAACCACAATATATACCGTTGTAAAGAAAGTCCTGTTTGCTGTTTAAACAAAAAACGAATCCGACTTTTTGATAGAGGTACTGTATCTACTAAGGAATCAAAATCGGTATCATATGTATTTAAAAGGTTCATTTTTTTAACCAATTGAAAAATACGATTGTCCATTGTTCTTTGAACTGGAGTAATTTTTAATAGTTTAAATATTTTCAACTCCAAATCATTAATCTCCTGATTACTACTTAATTCATCTTGCAAACAGCTTAGTTCTTCTTTTGAAACTGAAAGGGGTTGAAATGGAGCAGGATAATAATTAACCAATGTATTACCCAAATTGGTTGTTGGGTCAACTAAGATACATAACAAAACACTATTATTTGAAATGTGTTTATGTGGTACATTTGAATGAATTATAAAGCTATTATGCCTATATTCTTTGTCATTTATATATAGCTGATAACTACCACTTATAACAATTCCTATTTGAATAGCATAGTGTTTATGCTGTTTGGTTTCGGAGACTTTCCCTGCATAAATAATCATTCCGCTTTCTACAAATATCTTTGAGTTATGTTTCATTGGTAATCAGTCTTTACATTACGTACACAATTGATAGTATGAGTAATGCCGAATTTTAAAGTTCTCTCGTATGAAGATACAGTGAAACTTGATACGAGAGCAAAGGTTTAAATTACCTACTTTACTCAGCATTACTTATATTTATTATTGTACGCTAGCATTCATTCATTTAGTATTAGTTTTCAATCTTTTACCATCCCTTTTTATCAATCCACACTGGTGTTGCCTCACGAATCCTTGGTGTGGCAAATCTATAATAGTTTATAAAAATAACCTTGTATTGCTTTATTATTAATTACAACTTACATCCATTTGTATTGCCTACCTTAGCTTACCTCATGGTTATATTTAATTAACGGAATGCAATTCCTTATTTATGTTATAAAGTGATAAACATTTTAAACTTATCACCCTACTTTTTTATTTACAACCTGCTCATTGCACGGATCACAGATCTGCGCGAACTGGGTTGTTTTTTGAGGGAGGGCAAACCCACGTAACCGTCTTGAAAGGCGGTTACGTGGGCTGGATTTGTAAGCTCTTTGGCAAGTTTAGGCCTGCTGATTATTGCTCTGTTCGGCAAAGCTTAAGTAAACTTGGCTTTACGCTCACTTACGGCAATAATTTGGTTTGAGCATGGCTCGTGCAACTTGCCAATGTGCTTACAAATAGGGTGGGCTATTCCACTAGCCTCTCACAGTTTTACCCAATGCTTCTAATAGCTGTGGATTATCCTCTAATCCAATCTTAGCTACGGCGTAGAACTCGCTCATCCAATCATCCATCTTTGCAAATGCTGAATCTTTGGCTTTTGTTGCGTCTTGCGATTCTCCTTTTTCTTTTAAATACTCCGAACGTGCAGCTTCTAATTCTAAAACCATGTTGCTTGCAGCGTTCAAATCATCGGTTGCAATTTTTAATCTGGCTAATTTGCTTTGAATAGCTGTATCTGCTGATGCAACGCTATAAAATTTCTTTGCAGTTTCTAACCATTTTATGTAAGTGCGTGGCATTGCACCAGAAATTGCCAACTTATCAGCTGTTAATGAATCGTTACGGAATACTACTTTTGCTTTTTTGCGGTGAAGCGTGAAAGTATCTTGTAATTGTTCTTTTTTACTTGAAAAATCGGCATAGGCTGCTGATGTTTCGTCGTCTTCGGTTTTGTTTAGGTTGTAAGCAGAACGTGTTTCGGTTAAAAGTGCTTTTCCTTCTCCGATTACTGCTGAATCGTAACCTAACTCAGCCATTACGGCTGCAATTTCTGATTGAGTTTCGGCATTTTCTAAGGCAATGCGGTATTGCTCTAATGTTTCTGCTTCTGAGAATTTGGGTCTTGTTGCCATTTAATTAATGTTTAAGGTCTGCCTGTTTGGGTAGACGGGTTTATAATATTTACAATTTAGTTGCTTCAACTTACATTTGTTCTGCTTTCATTTACAATTGCATTGCTTCGGCTTACATTTAGCTTGCGCTGATTTTCAATTCCCTTGCTTCTCGTTACATCTCCGTTACTTCTACCTCCATTCTTTCTGCTTTAAACCGCTTTTCCTCTGCTTCGTATTACATTTTCATTTTTCTCTGTTACAATGCTGTTGCTTCAAACTTTTTTAAATAGGTGGTAAACCTAATTGCTTTAAAAACGCATTATGTTTATCGGTATTGTCTTTTATGCTTTGGTTTATTGTTTTTAGTTTATCGTTTACGGCTTGCAAATCAATCTTTTCTTCTTCTGCAGCTGTGCTTACATAGCGTGAAATATTCAGGTTGTAGCCGTTCTTTTCAATTTCGTCCATTGAAACTTTACGTGCATAGCGTTTTACCTTTTCGGGACGTTGCATGTAGGTTTCAACAATTTTTTCAATATGCTTTTCGTCCAAACTGTTTTGGCGTTTGCCTTTGTCGAATTCTTCGCTGGCATTAATGAAAAGTACATCGTCTTCTTTTTTGCATTTCTTTAATACCAAAATACAAACAGGAATACCTGTTGAGTAGAACAAGTTGGCGGGTAAGCCTATTACTGTATCAATGTTGTTATCTTTTAATAGTTTGGTGCGGATGCGTTCTTCTGCACCGCCACGGAATAAAACACCATGAGGCAGAATGATTGCCATTGTACCCTCGGTATGCAGATAATGAAATCCGTGTAACAGGAATGCAAAATCGGCTGCTGACTTGGGTGCTAAGCCATAGCTTTTGAAACGAAAATCTTCTGCCATGGTATCGTTTGGCTCCCAACGTAAGCTGAAAGGAGGATTAGCAACGATGGCATCGAATTCAATCTTTTTTGAAGGATTCATTTCGTTGAGCATATCCCAATGGTTCTCTAAAGTATCTCCGTGGAATATCTCAAACTCGGTGTCTTTCATACCATGCAATAGCATGTTCATTCGGGCAAGGTTATAGGTGGTTATGTTCTTCTCCTGACCGTATATTTTACCGATACTACCATCGTTATCTTTTATGCGTTTGCGAACATTCAATAATAACGAACCTGAACCGCAAGCAAAATCGAAAACTTTATTGAGTTTGTGTTTTTTACCTGCCTTTGGGTCTTGACTGTCTAAGGTTACTATCTCAGAAAGAATAGTAGATATTTCCTGCGGTGTATAAAACTCACCTGCTTTTTTGCCCGAACCTGCGGCAAACTGACCAATGAGGTATTCATAAGCATCGCCCAAGGTGTCGGAATCGGTTGAGAAATCGGCAATTCCTACGGCTATTTTATGAATGATGGTGCAAAGCTTTTTATTTCTTTCGGTTGGATTTTTTCCAAGCTTTTCGGAGTTTAGGTTAATTTCGGAGAATAAGCCTTGAAAACTGCTATCGAATGATTCATTCTCAATAAAGCGGAAACCTTCTTCTAAAGTTTGCAGTAGTTCACCTTTATGTGTTCGAGCCAGTTCAACTATATTACTCCATAGGTGCTTTGGTTTAATAACGTAGTGAACCTTTCTACGCATCTGCTTTTCAAACTCCTCAACATCTTCTTTATTCTCGGAATACCATATATCTAAGGCATTATTAACCTTTAAATCGGCCATTACATCGGCTGGCGTATTATCGGGATAATCGCTACCTAACTCTTTCTTTGCAGAAACTTCGTAATTGTGCGATAAGTAACGCAGAAATAGAAATGAAAGCATGTAATCGCGAAAATCGTCGGCATTCATTGCTCCACGCAGCTGGTCTGCTATATCCCAAAGGGTTTTACCCAATTGTTGTTGTTCTTTTGCTGTCATTGACTAATTTATCTAATATATCAGGGCTATGCCCCTTTGGTTTGTTGTTGTTTGTTTTTCTACTACGAAGATTACGGGGCTACGCCCCTTGTTATCCTGTGTTTTCCTGTTATATCCTAATGATTGTTGTTCTTTTTCTGCTATATAATTTTTCTTTTCAGTAAAAGGGGGCGTTAGCCCTCATATCTTTGTAGCCTAGTTACCCGAATTTAATTTAGGGGCGTAGCCCTGTTATCTATTTTTAATCACACCATTCAAAAAGATATTTTGGATTGTAATCCACATCAAATTTTTCAAGAAAGGATAAATACTCCTCTTTGAATGATTGTTTTTTATGATGTTCGGGTTGATTTAATACATATTTAACCACCTTGTCGATGTGTGATTTTGAATAAGTAAAGGCACCATAACCATGTTGCCAGGTAAATTTGCCAGGAACATATTTTTTGGTATTCAACCAGTTGGATGAACCTGATTTTACTTGTTCCATCAGTTTTGAGGGTGCAATGGTTGGGTGCATCCCAACAAAAATATGGGTGTGGTCGGGGTTGCAGTATATGGCATAGGTTTTACATTTATGGTTAGTTACAATGCCACACATTATTTTTTCGAGTTCGTCGCGGAATTGTTCTTTAATAAGGTTTTCTCGGCCTTTTACCGTAAATACATATTGGATGTATAATTGGGTGTAGGTGTTTGCCATAATTTTTTCGATGTCAGGGCTACGCCCCTTTTGTTAATTGTTGTTTTATTTTTCTACGAAGATTTTAGGGCTACGCCCCTGATTCAGACAGTTGCGGGAATAAGCCTTGCATTAATCCTTTTTTATGTTCTTTCAATTGTTCTACTCTGTTAGCTTCTGCTGTTATTATCGTATCTAAAACAGAAAGACAAGAAGCTATTTTTTTTTGTTCTTCAATTTCTTCTGGGACAAAGACTTTTATTTGTTTTAATGCACTAGAATTAATTGCTGGATAATTTGAACCAGTACATTTATCAAGCACACTCGAAACAAAGTTATCGGTATGAATCAGTTGAAATAAAAATCGACTTGAACCAAATGCTCTTAGTTGGGCATAGCCTGTCGACGCTACATAATTATAATCATCACTTACAATAAAATGATAGTTATTTTTTTGATATGGACGAACCATTTGATATATAACATCTTTATTTTGTAAGAGACGTTGAGCTCTACTAGGGGCACCTACTTTTTTAATTATATTTTTTTTAAGTAACTGACCATTAGAAACAGACTCCAAATCTATATATATGAACTCATCTGGTAAATTATTTACCTTCGGATTAACTTTACATATTTTCTCAAAACTATTCTCCACCCACTCCCCATCCTTCACAAACTCAGGAAAGCGGAATTTTGGAACCTTCTCGCCGTTTTGTGGGAAAAGGTTTTGCATTAAGCCTTTTTTGTGGTCTTTAAGGGCTTCCAGTTTTTGGTTGTGGGCTTCAATAAGGTCGTCTAAAGAAGAAAGGCAAGCGGCTATTTTTTGTTGTTCATTTTTCTTTTTTGGATACCAAAACTCTGTCTTTCGAGCATTTTGGATAGTATATGTACCAACTGTTGACTTTGAAGTTTGAGCATTTATTTGGTTTTGTATGTGTTCTGATTGGAAGCAGTACTTGAAGTATGAGGAAATAAGTTCTCCATTTAATTTAAACCAAAGAACATTACCGTCTTTAAAATAAAATTTATCAGAGGCTTTAACTTGATAACAAATGCCAAGTGTGCCAACACCACTTACTAAAAAATCCCCCTCTGAGGGCACTCCATATTTCTCTTTCAAATCAGCGTATAAAACTTCTGAGATATAGATTTCACTACCAAAAGCCTCATTCTTATGAAGAGAAACAAGTTCTCTTGTGCGATAAAATGGAACGCCTTTATTTACCCAATCTTTTTGTAAAACTCGTTTACTTGAACCAACATCAAAATACTCTTCAACCTGTTTTAATTCCCACTCACCATCATTCACAAACTCAGGAAAGCGCAATTCGGGTATTAATTTATTTTCCTTATTCATTTGTCTGAATCATGATTTACTGGATTTAAGGATTTCTTGATTATTGTATTTCGGATTAAATACTTTTTTGAATTGTAAGCTTTTGCCTCCGAAATTGATTAACAGGCCTATTGGTTTGTCATAGGCAACCACATAGTTTTTTGCTTGTGCCAAATGCACATCCTCAAGATTTACCAGTGCTTTTAGTTCTACTATTACAGATTCTTCAACAACAAAATCGGCTCTTCTGGTGCCAACTTCTATTCCATCGTAGTATATGGTGTGTTCCTGTTCCCTGGCAAAAGATATTCCTGCTCTTTCCAACTCAATTGCCAAACAACGTTGGTATATTACTTCCTGAAATCCATTACCTAAGGTATTATGCACCTTCATGGCACATCCATTTATTTTATATGTTAATTCATCTAAATTCATTAATTCTTTGTTTTAATCCTGCCCATCTTCTCATCCTGCAAATCCTGATTCTGACATTTATTCGTAAGCTGCTAATCCTGAAATTTCGCGCCCTTGGGCTAGTTTTTTTAATTCGGGAACTAAGTCGTCCATTAAGGCGGTTTCGGCTTTACTGCGTTGTTTCCAACCGAGTTCTAATGGTTCCATGAGGTCGGTTAGCTTTTCGCCGTCAAAAATCATACGGCTCATTATGTCTTCAACAAACGCTTTAATAGCCTTTGTTTCTAAACCGTGCTTATGGGCAATGGCAGCCAGTTCTTTTTCGTATTTCTCTACTTTAAAGGTTTCGTAGCCTTTGTGTAGCTTATCTACATCTTGCCCACTGTTCCAGTCGAGGCTATTGATATAATCGGTTAAATCTTCCTGCTCGTCCATTAAGTTTGCGTTGGCACTAAGCAGGCGAATAACCTGTTCTTTCGACATTTTCTGCGAAGTCGTTTTTTGCTGGGTGCTGTCGGCAATCAGGTTAATAATATAATCGTAGTCGATAACCGCAGAGGCAAAAAGTACAAACTCAAAATCGAGCTGTTGAATTTCGGGCGGTGCATCGTCGCCTTCTTTTTGCTGTATTGCCCTTAATTGCTTGGCTGTTTCTAAGTACGAGCTTTTAAACTCTAACAGGCTTTCTTTAGGTAGTACCTTTTCAATTTCCTGTTGTTGTTCTTCGTCTAAGTCAGTGTATTGGTCGAGCTGTGTTTTTAAACGCTGTACCTCTTTAAAGTTTTTTACAAAAGCTATGCGTGCCGCATCGCCTTTTAGGTTATACACTTCCTGAGGTTCGTTTACCAAGTTGTGGTCTTCCATAAATACGCCCAAGGCTTCAACGGCTTGTTTGTATTTGTCGATAACCACAGGTGCAGGGTCAACCAGCCAAACTTTAACCGCACGGTCACCTTCTTCGCCACAGAATAGAGTAATGGCATTATTAACGGCATCTTGTTGCGACCGGAAATCGAGAATATTTCCGTAAGGTTTGGTGTCGTTTAATACACGGTTGGTACGCGAAAAAGCCTGTATCAGTCCGTGATATTTCAGCTTTTTATCGACATACAGGGTATTCAGGTATTTAGAATCGAAACCAGTAAGTAGCATATCTACAACAATGGTCAGGTCGATTTTATTTTTATGCGGATAATCCTTATTGCTGAATTTTTGGTCTTTGATGCGTTTTTGCACATCCTGATAATAGCTGTCGAACTCAGCAATAGTATGATTTGTGCCAAACTGCTTGTTGTAATCGACAAGAATGGTTTTTAATGCTTCTTTCTTTTCTTCTGGATTTTGTTTGTTATCCTCTTTCTCCTGCGCTAAATCTTCCTGAATTTGTTGAATATCCTTGTTTCCCTCGGCAGGCGGTGAGAATACACAGGCAATATTTAACGGTGTATAATCGGGATTTTCAACAAGCTTTTGTTTTTGCACTTGTTTAAAAAGCTTATAGTATTCAATGGCGTTATTGATTGAAGCTGTTGCCAATACTGCATTAAATCGTCTTGAATTGGTTGCTGCATTGTGCTTGTCAATAATGGCTTCAACCACAGCTTGCTGTGCAAGCGGTTCACCTGGCTTTGGATTTTTGTCGCCTTTGCCTTTAAAATAGTCGATATGAAAACGCAGTACATTTTTATCGTCTATAGCATGCGTGATGGTATAGGCGTGTAACTGCTTTTCGAAAATTGAATCGGTTGTTTTGTAGGTTTCGTATTCTCCCTCTCGGGTGGTGTACGAAGCGTTTTCATCGAAAATGGGTGTACCTGTAAATCCGAATAATTGAGCATTCGGGAAGAAATCTTTAATAGCTTTATGGTTCTCGCCAAATTGCGAACGGTGGCACTCATCGAAAATGAAGACCACACGTTTATCGCTTAAAGGTTCTAAACGCTCTTTGTAGTTTCTTTTGTTGGTTCCGTCTAATGCCAGTCCTAATTTTTGGATGGTGGTAACAATTACCTTATCGGCATAGTCGGTAGAAAGTAAACGCCTAACCAGCGTTTCGGTATTGGTATTTTCTTCTACACTACCTTCCTGAAACTTGTTGAATTCTTCACGAGTTTGTCGATCAAGGTCTTTACGGTCGACTACAAACAGGCATTTTTCAACATCGGGATTATCCTTTAACAGCGTTGAAGCTTTAAAAGAAGTTAATGTTTTACCGCTACCCGTGGTATGCCAGATATATCCGTTTCCTCGGTTTTGGTGAATGCAATCGACAATGGCTTTTACTGCATAAATTTGGTAAGGTCGCATCACCAACATTTTCTGTTCGCTTTCGACCAACACCATGTATTTGCTAATCATTTCGCCAAGGGTACACTTGGGTAAGAACTTTGTGGTAAAGTTTACCAGATGCGTTATTTTCCTGTTGTTTTCGTCTGCCAGTTGATATATTGGTAAAAATTGCTCATCGGCATTAAATGCAAAGTGCTGATTCTTGTTATTTGCAAAATAATAGGTGTTTGATTTATTGCTTACGATAAACAATTGCATAAAACATAATAGCGAATTGCCATATCCATTGCCTGGCTCGTTTTTGTAATCGACAATTTGCTGCATGGCTTTACGTGGCGAAATATCCAGCTTTTTAAGCTCAATTTGCACCACAGGTAAGCCGTTTATCAATAGAATTACATCGTATCGCTGGTGGCTATTCTCGGTATTGATGCGTAACTGGCGAATAACTTCATAGTCGTTTTTGCACCAGTCTTTGATGTTTACCAATGTATAATGTAGCGGAGTGCCGTCTTCGCGTTGAAAGTATTGTCTTTCACGCAATAACTTTGAAGCTGCAAAAACATCGGGGTTGATGATTTCTTCTCGAAGTCGCAGAAACTCACTTTCGGTAAGTCGAACACGGTTGAGTGCTTCAAACTTTGCTTTGAAGTTCTGTTCAAGCGATTTCCTATCCACGATATCAGGTCGATAGGTGTATTTAAGCTCTGTAAGCTGCTTAACCAGATTATCCTCTATTTGATTTTCTTTTGTCATTACTCTTCCTTCAATAAATCTTTCGGATTTACATCCAATATTTTTGCTATCTCGTAAAGTACCTCAAGTCTTGGTTGCTGTCTGTTCTGAACGTAAGAGTTCACCATGTTGTAACTCTTTCCCAGTTTCTCGGCTAACCAAGTCTGCTTAATTCCTTTTTCTTCAAGCACTTCTTTAATTCGATTCATTCGTCGCGAATATTATTATTAATTGTGACTCATGTAACTCGCCTGTTAATAGTTTACTCATACGAGCAAACAGAAAGAAGCTCGTTTCATTTCTGTCAAATTATTTGCAGCTAAATTATCTTTTTATCTCAAAAAACAAGATATAATTATCAATTTATTATGGGTGCATGGGCTAAAAAACAGCTCTTTTGCAAATTTAGCCTTGCTGATTGTTGCACTAACCTTTCAAATAGCGGCGCGTGGGGAAAAAACAAAATCAATTCCCATCAAGTTTGCACTGAATTATCTGTGAGGTAGAAACTTGTCCTTTATCTTTTTTAATCAGGTTGTTAATGATTGAGCACTTCGGTCTTTTTTGCTTGCGTATGGTAGTGATATGAGGACGTGGCGGAAGCATGCACGAGATTCGACACTATGAATCGGCACAAGCACGCCAATGCCTTATTACCACATGTTGTGGCTAGTTTGTTTTATTCATTTCACTCAAACATAACTGAAAACTCTGTCGACAGAAAATCCTTTAACTCATTAACAGTTTCAATCATTTCTTCAGCATCGATTGCTTTCAAATTTTTCACAAGCTTATCAAGATCCTTCTTCGTTTTAATCTTATCTTTTGTTTTTCACCGGAACACCAATAATTTATTTTAATGAAACTAAGTAAAAACATATATTTGCGGCATGGAAAAAACAAGGGTTTTATTAGGTATGAGTGGCGGTGTTGATAGTTCCATGTCGGCGTGGTATTTACAACAAATGAATTACGAGGTAGTAGGAATCACTTTTAATACACTCTCTCCTATTTCGTCAAACAAATCACACGATTACATACAGGAGGCAAAAGATCTGGCTCAACGATTAAATATTGAGCATCATGTTATGGATGTGTATAACGATTTTAAAGCATCTGTAATTGATTATTTTGTAGATGAATATTTAAACGGAAGAACCCCAAACCCTTGCATCCGTTGTAACGAAACCATAAAATGGAAGCTGCTTTACGAGGAATCAGAAAAGCTACATTGTGACAAAATTGCTACCGGACACTATGTTCGTTTACATCAGCAAAACAATATTTCGTACATACAAAAAGGAGTTGATCCAGTTAAGGATCAGTCGTATTTTTTATGGAACCTGCCCCAGCATGTACTCAACAAATGCGTATTTCCGTTGGGTAATTTTTTAAAATCAGAAGTAAAAGATAAAGCCCGGGATCTTGGCTTTAACCACATGGCTGGAAAAAAGGAAAGTATGGGTATTTGTTTTCTTCAGGGTGAGAACTACCGCGATTTTATTACACGCCTTAAACCAGAAATTACCCAACAACTTGCTGAAGGAACCGTTAAAAACCAACAAGGAGAAACCATTGGTAAGCATGATGGCTTTCCGTTATACACCATCGGACAAAAACGAGGTTTGTATTTAGATAAAAACCAAGGAGAATGTGTAGCTAAAATAGATGCCCACAACAATATACTTGTTACAGCGCAAAAAAATACCCTTTACTCTGATACCCTTTCTATTGAAAACTTTGTTTTATGTGATTCCGGCAACATAGGTGAAGAATTATATGTAGATATCCGAATCCGAGGACTGGATGCTGTTCCTCCAACTCCGGGTAAGATCAGTATTTCGGATAAAGAGCTTAAAGTTTCTTTTGACAAACCGGTTTGGGCACTTACGCCCGGCCAGTCTATTGTATTTTACACCAATGATATTGTGATTGGAGGAGGAATTGTGGACCATTTTGAATTCAATGCTCCACAGTAAGCATCACTATATGCTTTCTATTTTCTGACTCACAGGCTGATGCTCTTTAATTTTATATCGAACTCGGGTTAATATTAAAGTATGGATTCTAATCCTTACTTTAATAATTTTATTGCCTCTTTAACCGTCATCTTTTCTTTAATATTACGGGCCTTTGCCAATGGATTACAAACGGTGATAATACCATTATCCAGAATATCCTGTCCATTAAAAATTTCGGCACTCATACAGTCTACTGTGCATGCCAGGATACCTGCTTCACTCAAAGACTCAAGACTTTTTACTCCCGCATTGTTTTTACCTATTCCGGCATCGTTAAAAAATACGGCTTTAACACCACGCTTTTGTGCGTAATGTCCAGCGCTCAAACCGCCATGCGATCCACAAATAACAATATCGCCGGCATTATTCTCATTTAAAAAAGTGATGCTATCGGTAACTGTAATGTCAACCCCATCAACCTTAGTTTGGGTTTGTACTTTTAATTCAGGAGTGTTGTCACTATCCTTGGCTTCATTCTTATCTGGTTCGGCTAAAGGTTCACTCTTCTCTGCAGAGGATGATATATTAATAACTGTACTTAACTTATTAACAGCCTCTTTCACCGAATCACCAATTACAATTCCTGCAGCTTCTGCCTGAGGACTCATATGACTAATGATTCCACTTTCCCAGGTATCACGAGAAATACCAATCTCCGCACTATTTTGATCAACAGCACAGGCCAGAATATTCTCAGCTTCGTAATGTTTTAAACCTCTGATTCCTGCCTGATTTTTTCCGACTCCTGCACTATTCAAAAAAACAGCTTGTACATGGCACTTTTTAATCTGTGCGGCAAGTGCTCTATTACCTCCGCAATGAGATCCACAAACTAAAATTGGACTAGTATTGTCTGGCTGAATATCGCCTAAACTATCAAATAGTACTACACCTTTTGGTAACATCATTTTTTATTGCGAATAAAGCAAAAATATATAGATAAAAGATCATTAATGACCAATTTCTGAATACTAATGCAAATCAAGAATTTAACTAATATAGCTGTAGTTTATAATAACGTGCTTAAACCCGCAATATGCATTTAACCCGCAATATGCATTAGACCATCTATTACACATTGAAATTACTTCAAAACAAGACACTTCGTTACTTCACTTCAACTCACCAGAACGATGCTATGCCTCGTTTCAGTAAAGCCTTGTTTTATGGTACTTTCAATGTTCATTACGAAATTCTAATACATAATCCGGGTTTAAATACATAATCCGGGTTAAATGACTGTAATGTTTTCAATTATTAATAACGCTAATATAAACTTGAGTCAATCATATTTGTATACGATTAAAGCACAAAGTTGTAGCAACAGTTTATTATACTGAAACTACAACTTTGTGTAATAACAAGGAGCAGTCCTCCTTATTGTGAGTTAAAAGATTTTTAGCCTTTATTTTATTTACTAATGATCTATTAACCTACTGACCTACCGACCTACTTTACTGCAAGTTCAGCACAGGCAATCTCAGTTCCCTTTCGGTATGCTTTTATATTTCCTTCAACAAATTTTGCAGGAACGCTGTCCTTTACTACCTGGATCATATCATCATGAGAATAGCCTCTTAATTCAGCATAGAATCCCAACATTACAACATTCATCATTTTACTAATATCAAAATCAGGATTCTTATGCAAATCAGGATCTACAATAAATGTATTCTTTCCTGAATTTTTAATGATCTCTGTTTTGCATTCCGGCATATCTTTTTCCAATCTGGTATTTACGCTGGAAGTAGATAATTCAAAAGTACTTGTTAAAACAATGCCATCTTCTTTCAAACAATGCAAATACCGGAGTGTTTCCGTTTGCTCAAAAGATATAAGGTAATCCACATCACCAGCTTTGATAAAAGGAGATAATACCGGCTTATTTGAATATCTAAAATGACTTTCTACTCCACCTCCACGTTGTCCTAATCCAATTACATCAGATATTTTTAACTCATAACCAAGATTCATGTAATACTTACTTAAGAGGTTACTAAAAAGAAGTATTCCTTGTCCTCCTAAACCAGCTATGATAATATTTTTTCCTGTATCCTGCATTTTTATGATTTTATAGCGTCAAACTTACATGCCGTAGAACATAATCCACAACCTACACAAAGATCCTCATTAATCACTATATCAACCTTTCCGTCCTTTGTCTTCTTACTCTCAATAGCTAAACATCCTAGATTTATACATTTTCTACATTTTGTACACTTATCCTGATCAATATAACTTGGTGTGTTTTTAGGTAGTTTGAACTTTGTAACACAAGGTTTTTTGACAATAACAACAGAATTTGTTTTTGCATTTACTGCATTAGTGATTGCTTTCTCCAGGTTATCATATTCATAGGCATCTACAGTAACAATATCTCTTACTCCTATTGCTTCACATACTTTTGAAATTTCAAGTTTGTTTTCAGGTTTGTAATTAAAACCAAACTCGCTTGATGCTACATGCTGACCACCAGTCATTGCCAAACAGCTATTATCAACAATAATTACCGTAGATTGACTATCATTGAATATCAGGTTCATCAACCCATTGATTCCTGTTGCCCAAAAACCACCATCACCTATCATGGCCACAAAATTTTCTTTATGATCTGTAGCAACGTTATATCCATGAGATAGTGCGATACTTGAACCCATACACTTTTGAAGCGAATAGGATTCCATATGAGGAAAGCAACCGATTAATCCACAGGTAACATCGGCAGCTGCCTTAATTTTATGTTTCTTTAAAATATTTGCCACAAAAAGGTGTGAACATCCGGCACAGCTAACAGGTAATCGGAAAGGAATGCCTTCCATTACACTTCTTTTTTCTGCATCAGGAACAAGTCTTTCCTCAATAATATCCGGAGTAAAACGCATCATATCAGGAAATTTTGGAAATAATTCTTTTCCTACTACTGAAATCCCTAAATCCTTAATATTCTTTTCCAATAAATCATGACCATCTTCAATCACATAGAGTTCCTCTACATGTTCTGCCAATTCTCGAATCTTCTTTTCCGGAAGAGGCATCACAAGTCCTAATTTCAAAAATGATGCTTCAGGTAAAACCTCTTTAGCGTAATAGTAGGGTGTACCTGCAGTAATTATCCCAATCTTTTTACCATTCAACTCCAGCCTGTTGAATTCAAAATCGTTACTATCCGAAGCAAGTCGCTTCATATGGGCCGGAAAATCATTAAAACATTTGGTTAATTTTGGATGTTCCGAGTCTTTTGCATTCATCATCATGGTTGTCATGATAACTTTACTGAAACTTACCGGATATTTAACTCTGCTTTTTGCTTCGTATGTAATTTCTTCATCAATGATAACTTTACTGGTTGTTTTGCATATCACTGATGTAATTTTAAATATAACAGGTGTAGAGTATTCTTCGCTAACTTCGAAGGCTTTAACCATTAGGTCCTTTGCTTCCTGACTGTCAGCTGGCTCAAATACAGGGATATTAAACATATTACCATAATGACGAACATCATTATAGTCATCACCTGCAGTACGACCAACATCATCACCAACAACTATTACCAGCCCACCGTTAATTTGACTACCAGCAGCACCACCCAGGGCATCTGCAGCAACATGTAAACCTACAGTTTTCATTATTGCCATACTACGATAACCTGCAAATGAAGCTCCAATAGCTACTTCCAGTCCAACTTTTTCATTAGTGGACCATTCACAATATATCTCTGGGTAATAATGATGGGTGTAATCCATTACTTCTGTTGAAGGTGTCCCCGGGAATCCGGAAGCAACCTTTACTCCTGCCTCAAAGGCTCCTCTGGCAACAGCTTCGTTACCATTCATCATTTTCATTACGGCAAACTTATTTCCTCTCTCCATATTCCAAAAGTGACTTCTCTCATCACTATTTTGTGATTTTTATCATTATTTTCCGAAACGTGCAAAAATAGATAAATTCTCAAGTCTTGCAAATTTGCCATCCATTTTCTTCAAAAAAGATAGGACTTTTATCATAAAAAAATGAAATAAAGAAATAATTTGATCTAAATACCATTGATCAGTCCACTTCTATTTGTATAAAAAATCAATAAAATGAAACTGTTTAAAACAAGCGTTAACCACCAAGACACAAAAACACCAAAAACCATAAGTAAAATATAATTTTTGTGATTAGTGGTGTTCTTAGATCCACTCTGGAAAAATGCTACAAATACTCATATTCATCAAACATTGCTGCCTGGCCTATTCTGTTATTTTCAGCATCATATACATTCCAAAGAATTACATTTTTTATTTCAAATCTCTTTCCTGTTTTTGATATTCTGATACCTGAATAATCTTTTGAATAACCCTTTTCTGTTACTTCATTTATAAATTTTTCTCTTTGTCCCCTTTCATCGCTTTCGGCAGAATATTTAGAAGGCATGCTGGTTATTTCATCCCAAGACATTTCAAACAAATTAAGTGCAGTTTGATTGGCATAGTTAAATACTGGATCATTGGAGCCATTATGAGCCAAAAGTACATAGTTTGCATTGAAAACTTGTTGTGCTTGTTCTTCCAAACTTAATGTAGAGTCTACTATCTCTATATTTGCTAACTCTTTTAAACTATTTGTAATTTGATGTATATAATCTTTCAAGTAACTATTATCGCTACTTGGAATACCTGTATTATTCATGATTTAATATTAAATTAATAATTTGCACTCAGAAGTATCATATTTTCGAATACGTGCAATTCAAATACAAAAGTAATCCTTCCCAAATCATTTATAGGGGCCACCACTAAATAATTTTATATTTATAATAATAGAGCTATCTCAAATTTCTGGTTCGCGCGGATTTAGCACAGCACAATCAGCACATACAACCGTAGTGGTCATGCGTTTCTGAAGCAATGAGAGATTTAAGGATATGAATTCAACGCTCCACAATAAACTTTGTAATGTACTTTGTTTTAGGTGTTATTTTATACCTATCATCTGTTCTAGATCCTATAATCCAAATAATATCATTTCCAGAAAGCATTAGCCAAGCCTCTTCTTTTTGCTGAATTGAAAACTTAGCATCAATAAAATAGTCACTTAACTTTTTAAAGTTTTTCATTCCTAAGGGGCGGAAATCATCCCCCTGTTTCCATCTTCTGATACTTAAAGGATATTCTAGTAAGTCCTGATCAAATTGAGCTACATTTAACGATTTATCAATTTTAAAATCGTCGGCATTAATATCTTTTTCTATTTTAAGATGTATTGGATGATCTGTAAATTCTTCATCTGAAGATATGTAATAAACTGCATCTGAATCATCCTTTTTATAGGGTAGAATAATCAAATTTTGTCGATCCTTAATCAATCGGTATTCTGAAGAATAAAACTGTTTTCCAGAAACATTTTGCTTGATGGCTTCTACAACTTCACTTACAACAGTTCCATTAAAACCATAGGGATGAAGCAGTTCAAACAAAACCAATTGCTGGTTTTTAAAATCAGTTACATGACTTAATGAGATTAAAACCGTATCGTCCTGCTCCACTACATAATCCTTTTTAATCTCTTTAATTGAATCAGATAAAAAATCACTTACCTGACTTAATCTACTCATATTATTCAACATGGTATCACCAAAAGAAGGATTAATAGAGCGAAACAATGGCAGTATTTCGTTTCTGATTTTATTTCTGTTGTAAATGGATTCTAAATTAGAAGAATCTGTTCTATATTGAAGTTGATTTTCGTTACAATAGGTCTCTAAGTCACTCCTTGAAAAGTCTAGTAATGGCCTTATAATATTATCGGTTACTGCTTTTATTCCTGTTAATCCTTTTACGCCTGTACCCCTTACTAAATTCAGGAAAAACGTTTCAATACTATCATCCTTATGATGCCCGGTTGCAATCCAATCGAATTTTTCACATGATGCCAACTCCTGAAACCAGGCATATCTTAAGTCTCTTGCTGCCATCTCTATTGAAATACCCTTTTCTTTACTGTATCCCATTGTATCAAATGATTTCAGGAACAACTTAACATGATGGTCTGCACAAAATGTTTGTACAAAACGTTCATCGGCATCCGACTCTTCACCTCGTAAATTAAAATTACAATGGGCTGCAAATACTTCAATATCCATTTTTGTAAGCATATGTAACAGCGCCAGAGAATCAGCCCCTCCACTGAAAGCCACTAAAATTTTTTGTCCGGTTTTTACGTTGCACTCCTCTGCTAAAAATGAATAAAATTTGCCTAGCATGTAATTTACTTTCTTAAGAATTAAATAATTTAAATATGGCACTGGCTTTAACCAAACACTCTTCGTATTCCATTTCCGGAACACTCTTAGCGGTTATAGCACTGCCCACCATAAACGATAAATAGTTGTTACTTGAATTATATAATAAACTCCTGATTACCACATTAAAATCAAAGTCGCCTGATGGTGTAAAATACCCCACACTGCCCGAATACACACCTCGTTTGGTATCTTCGTACTTCTCAATCAACTTCATGGCCCTTATTTTGGGTGCTCCGGTCATCGACCCCATTGGAAAGGAATGTTTAATGGCCTCCAAACCATTATTGTCTTTGTCTAAATTCGCAACCACTGTTGTTATCATCTGAAATACCTGAGGGAATGCATAAATTCCACACAATTCCTCCACCTGCACACTCCCCATCTTTGCCACCCTCGACAAATCATTGCGTACCAGGTCGGCAATCATTATATTTTCAGACCGCTCTTTTACGCAATGCTGCAATTCAAAGGCATTCTTCGCATCTTCTGCTTTTGTTTTTCCACGGGGAGCAGTTCCTTTTACAGGTTGACTGATTAACTTCTGCCCTTCCTTTTTTAAATATCTTTCTGGTGAGGCAGAAATCACATATTTATCCTTTACCTTTAAGAAAGAAGCAAATGGTGTTGGTGAAATCTGAACTAAGCGCAAATAAGTATCGTAAGGATCAATCTCTGCATGTTCTGCATAAAACTCCTGACAATAGTTTAACTCGTATATATCACCTTTGTGTATATGCTCTAAAATGGAATGAACCTTATCAATATACTTATCCCTACTAATTTTAGAATCAAAAGTAAGAGCTCCTGTACTTTTAAAATACGTATCACAGGTATGGATCTCGCTTAGAAAGTGCGCCACAGTTTCCTCACTATCCAACTCCTCTAGATATTCAATAATCCATTGAGAATCTCTCTTTATGATCACATAACGGGGTTGAAAAAACAATGTTGAAGAAAAGTACAATTGGTCGTAATTAACGGAATATAACTGCTCCAATTCATTTTTTAAATCATAGCCCAAATATCCGAAAAACCAATCTGATTTCTTATTCAAATTACTTAGCGCTTCAAAAGACCCCTCTTCATTATCAACACTTCCTATTCCTGCTAAAAAATCGTAGGTGTAATAGTTTACTACATTATTATCATGCTGTGTATATCCGCATGAATCATAAACCCCACAATAATCCATATTTTTACAATAAGCCAACAGCTTTTGCTTAAACAATGGTTCATCATCAATATGAATAGTATACTTTCTTCGCATGGGGCAAATTTAAAATAAAAAAAGCACCTACAAACCGTAGGTGCTTTAGTATACAAACAAATAATTCTAAATATCTAATAGAAAAATTTACTCTCTTTTGCCAAGGTATTCTGAGATACCTTCTTGTGAAGCAGTTAACCCTTCTTCACCGGCATGCCAGTTAGCTGGACAAACTTCTCCGTTTTCTTCAAAAAACTGAAGTGCATCAACCATACGTAAAGTTTCATCAACACTACGTCCTAATGGCATATCATTAACAACCTGATGACGTACAACACCTTCTTTGTCGATTAAAAATAAACCACGGTAAGCTTGTGGATTACCTTCAAATACTAATTGACCTTCGTCATTATAATCATACTCACCTGCTAATACATCATAATTTTCAGAGATAGTCATAGAAGCATCTGCTACTAACGGAAAGTTAACTCCTTTAATACCACCTTCTTTTTTCTCTGTTTGTAACCATTTCCAGTGAGAGAAAGCTGAATCTACAGAAACACCAATTACTTGAACGTTTCTTTTTTCGAACTCAGCTAATTTATCTTGAAATGCAATAATTTCAGTTGGGCAAACAAAAGTAAAATCTGCTGGATAAAAGAATAATACAACATTCTTTTTACCAATAAATTGATCTAATGAATAATCTGCAACAATTTCACCTCCGTTTACTACAGCTTCTGTTTTGAATGCTGGTGCTTTTTTTCCTACTAAAACTGACATAATTTTTTGAATTTGTTTATAATGTTCTTGTTAAATTATTAATCACAAAAACCAAACAAAAGAAAGTTTAAAATGTTTGATAGGATTTATAAAAATATTAAACAAATAACAATTTTAAATATTCATATCCCTATATTACAACACCTTAACTTCTATATTATTTTTATAAAAAAATATACTCCCTTTGCAAGAAGTAAAAAATTATTCTTTTTCTGCAGCGGAAAGTTCCACAATCTTTAAAATTACCTCTACTGCCTTTTGCATGCTTTCCAATGGAACAAATTCAAAGCGTCCATGAAAATTGTGTCCTCCTGCAAAAATATTAGGCGTTGGTAATCCCATAAAAGATAAACGAGAACCATCAGTACCACCTCTAATTGGCTTAACCAAAGGTTTTACTCCAACTTGCTCCATTGCCTTTTGAGCATTGTCAACAATATATTTTACAGGCTCCACTTTTTCGCGCATATTGTAGTACTGATCTTTTACATCAATACTAACCGTTCCTTCGCCGTATTCTTTATTTACTTTATTTACAATATGCTTAATTTCCTTCTTTCTATCCTCAAAGCGATCACGTTTAAAATCACGAATAATATAAAGCAATTCACTTTTTTCAACTTCTCCTTTGAATGACATCAAATGGTAAAATCCCTCATAACCAGAAGTGTGCTCAGGAGTTTCAACACGAGGAAGCATGGTAATAATTTGGTTAGCAATTCGGATTGAATTACGCATTTTGTTTTTTGCATAACCGGGATGTACATTTCTACCCAGCACTGTAACTTTGGCTAAAGCCGCATTAAAATTCTCATATTCCAATTCGCCAATTTCACCTCCATCCATAGTGTACGCATAATCAGCACCAAATTTTTCCACATCAAAATAATCAGCACCCGCTCCTATCTCTTCATCAGGCGTAAATCCAATACGAATTTTACCGTGCTTAATTTCAGGATGATTTAATAAATATTCAGTAGCCGTAACAATTTCTGCAACACCTGCTTTATCGTCAGCACCTAATAGCGTTGTACCATCTGTTGTAATCAATGTTTGTCCCACATATTTATTCAACTCAGGAAATTCATCAGGTGCAAGAACGATATTCTCCTCCTTATTTAATACAATAGCATTGCCATCGTAATTTTCTACGATTTGCGGATTTACATTTTTACCACTAAAATCAGGACTGGTATCCACATGGGCAATAAAACCAATTACCGGAACTTCATGATCCACATTTGAAGGAATGGTAGCCATTACATATCCATTATCATCAAGCTCTACTTCCTCAAGTCCCATTTCCTTTAATTCCTCAACTATCTTTTCAGAAAAAAACATTTGTCCCGGAGTTGATGGCGTTAATCCAGTATCCGTATCAGATTGAGTATCAACCCCAACATACTTTAAGAATCTATCTTTTATATTTATCATTATAACGATGAATTAAATCAGATTATCAATCTGGAAATATATCTACAATTAATAATTTGCACTAATATTTATCTATTCTCTTATTCTTACCTATAATGTAGTATAGTATTGCACCTAAAAACGGCATGAACAGAACAATTAAAACCCATATGAGTTTATCATTTCCCTCAAATTCACTATTTAAAATACTGATTAAGGCAAACAGAGGTAATAAAATAACCAATAAGAAAATTATTTCAATGCCACCAAATAAAAATGCTAAAGTCATACTTTTAAATAACAATTAATAATTTGAAGTTGGTGCACGATCAAGCACCATAGCGTTTTGAAATCTAAATGTAAATGTAAAAATGCCAAAATCAAAAAAGGGAAGCTATTAAAATAGCTTCCCTGATAAATATCATTTAATGTATTATTCTTAATAAGCCTTTGCAAAAAGTACCATTTGCGTTGAAGGATTACCTGTAACAATACACTTTCCAGGTGTTTTATCACCCTCTAAAGGAATACAACGAATGGTTGCTTTTGTTTCGTCTTTAATTTTTTGCTCTGTTTCAGAAGTACCATCCCAATGCGCTAAAATAAATCCTCCTTTTTCATTAAGAACTTTTTTAAACTCATCATAAGACTCAACTTTTGTAGTCATTTCTGATCTAAAATCAAGTGCTTTTTGGAAAATACCATCCTGAATCTTTTCTAAAAGATCAGCAACATAAGCATCAATGTTTTCAATTGAAACAACCTCTTTAGTTAAGTTATCTCTTCGGGCAACTTCAATCGTATTGTTTTCAATATCACGAGGACCAACGGCTAAACGTACAGGAACCCCTTGTAATTCATACTGAGCAAATTTCCAACCCGGCTTACGATTATCGCTATCGTCAAACTTAACAGAAATACCTCTGTCTTTTAAGTTCTTTACTATTACGTCCACCTTTTCGGTAATCTTAGCTAAATCTTCAGCACTCTTATAAATTGGTACAATTGCTACTTGAATAGGAGCTAATTTTGGAGGTAAAACCAAACCATAATCATCTGAGTGAGCCATAATTAATGCCCCCATCAAACGAGTAGAAACACCCCATGATGAAGCCCAAACGTAATCTTCAGTACCTTCTTTACTAGCAAATTTAACATCAAATGCTTTAGCAAAGTTCTGACCTAAAAAGTGAGAAGTACCTGATTGAAGCGCTTTACCATCCTGCATTAAAGCCTCAATAGTATAAGTTTCCAAAGCTCCGGCAAAACGTTCATTTGCTGTTTTAACACCCTGTACAACTGGTACACCTAAATATTGCTCAGCAAATTCGGCATACACTTTAATCATTGTTTCTGTTTCTTCAATAGCCTCTTGTTTTGTGGCATGAGCAGTATGCCCTTCCTGCCATAAAAATTCAGCTGTTCTCAAAAACAATCTGGTTCTCATTTCCCAACGTACTACATTGGCCCACTGGTTACACTTGATAGGAAGATCTCTATATGATTGAATCCAATTTTTATAAGTATTCCAAATAATAGTTTCAGAAGTTGGACGAACAATTAGTTCTTCTTCTAATTTTGCATCCGGATCAACAACAACTCCTTTACCGTCAGGATCGTTCATTAAACGATAATGTGTTACAACAGCACATTCTTTAGCAAAACCTTCTACGTGATCAGCTTCTTTACTAAAAAATGATTTTGGTATAAACAAAGGGAAATATGCATTTACATGACCTGTATCTTTAAACATCTTATCCAATTGTTGCTGCATTTTTTCCCAAATGGCGTATCCATAGGGCTTAATAACCATACAACCTCTTACTGCTGAGTTTTCAGCCAAATCAGCCTTTATTACCAATTCATTATACCACTGAGAGTAATCAACACTCCTCTTAGTTAATCCTTTTGCCATATTTAAATATTATTCGTATTTCTTCTCTTTTTCTCACCTTTATAATTTAATTGAACACAGGGTTCATGCATACTATTATAAAAGGATTCGCAAAATAACAAAATTTACAGCACTTTAGGAATAGTATTTGTGTGAAAAATAAATTCATTTTACAACATCTGCCCTAAATAAAAAATAGAATGAATATTTAAGTCCAGAAGACAGTATTCAACAATAAACGAATACGCGAGGCTACAAGCAATATACTGAAAGTATTTTTGGATTACAGCATACAGGGTTAATACATCGTATTCTGGAAAGGAACAAGTTTTCAGACAAGATAAACGCACCTTACTACACTAATAAAAAATTATATAGAATATCTCAATTTTTATGGCATATTTTTTTATTTTCTCATTTAATAGGGCTTATTAATAATCACTTGGTGAGTGAAACGCTACTATTATTTATAATAAACAGACCTTTTTGTTAGAATTTAGAGCCGTTATATAATATTTACTTGCAAATAATGGCTACTTTAGCCAAACAAATAAACTATATGCATATGCAATATAAATAGCAGTTTATGACGGATAATGATATAGTTGTAGGGCATTTAACATATTGCTACATACATATTGATTTTGGGGAATCGTTTGAAAAGTACCTTAAATTAGATATCTATAAAAATTGGAAAAACAAATGAATCAGTGTTATGATATAAAGTTCGTTTGAATTATGAAAAATTAAATTTGTTTTATGAAAATATTAGTGACAATTATTTTATACTTAATATGCATTATAGGAAATTCACAGAATATTCACACTCTGAAAATCAACTATAATAATTCACAAGATTATTTCTTTCCCATAAAAACAATACATCTCTTCAACGAAAGCTTTAATATATTAACAGAAAAACAAGATTTAATTGAAAACATTCCAAGTGGAAAATACACCTTAGAATTAACTTCTACATTAGGTGATAAATTTGATACTACAATAATTTTATCAAAAAGAATCATTTTGAATTTATATCCTCAAGGATTATATAATATTTATAAAAAGAAAGATTGGTCATTGGACAAATCAATATTAAACAATATTGGAGAAAATGACACATTAACAATTTTATATAAAGGTTTTGACGGTCGTATTACGACTTATGACACAATATCTATTTATGAAAAATCAAAGGAACTTTTTTATAAAATAGGTATTCAAAAACAAATTGGGAAGCGAAAAAATCAAAAAGAATTTATTGAATATAAAACAGGAAAATTTAATGGAGACTTATTGAAAATATATAGTTTATGGGAATATTATGCAAAATCAAATGATATGTATGATATAATCGAATGTTTCTCTTTTGATAGATATTATGTATTAATTATTAACAATGATTACTATAAAATTCATGACGCTTCATGTAGTGAATATGGATTAGATTATTTAAAGTCAGAATTAGAGAAAAACGCCCTATAACACACAATGTAATTTAAAGGCAGATCAGTTGTAATTTGCTAGTTCAGCTCCTGCAGGTTGTCTTTGTCCAAACAGACAAAGAAGTAGTCCACACACTGCCTCAAAATTAATAGTAACCGTTGAGCCCAATTATAGCCATGACATGACAATTAACACCCTTCTTTATATTAATACTTTTGGTTTCATGTTTAAACAAAACATAAAGTTAACATAACAAAAGCAACAACTTTTAGAAATAAAATAAAAACAAACCTAGATATGGATTCAATCAATACTGATAAATTTTGGTCACTTATAGACAATGCTGTTACTGCTTCAAATGGAAACAATTCTATTAAAGAAGATTACCTCATTTCTGAACTTGAAAAACTTTCGCTAGAAGATATAAGAGATTTTGAAATAGCGTTTCGTAAATGCATTATCGAACCTGACGAATTTAAAATTATGGCAGCTCTAAAAATTATTGAAGGCTATGTTACAGATGACAGTTATTTGTATTTCCGATGTTGGCTAATCGGACTTGGAAAAAAAGCTTATATTGAGACTTTAAGAAATCCAGACTATTTAGCAAAAGTCGTAAATAAGGACGAAGTTTGCGATTGGGAAAGCATAATGTATGTTGCGACAGAAGCATATTCTAAAAAAACGGGTAAGGAAGAAGATGAAACTTTTCCTCGAGACATCGCTATTGATATGGGATTAGATTATGATTTTGGGGCACCTCCAACAAAAGGAACGAACTGGACAGAAGACCAACTACCTGTCTTACATCCAAAGCTATGGGCAAAGTTTAACTAAAATCTAAAGGGGCTAACTGCACATAAATTTAAGGACTGGTCAGAATAAATTTGGAGCTTTGTATTTCGTATTATCTTTAAAGGAATGCAGTTCGCTATTCGCCCCACAAATTTATGCACAAAGTTGTATGCCATTTGACGAAACAGCAAACTTGAATCGAAATTTTATACTGATCAAATATGGGATATGAATTAAGTATTCAGAGAGAGGAGCATCAAATAAAACTGACAAAAGAGGAATGGATTGATTATATAAAATCGGATTCTGAATTTGACCAGATTGAAGAATTCTCCACCGAGCTTGATGATGGAAAATCACTGACTGTATCAACTCCAAATGCGGGATTGTGGAAAACAGATAAAGGAGAAGTACCCTTTACCTTTGATGAAGAGTATGGTTGGATAAGCGTAAAAAATCAAGATGAATGGATTATTAAGAAAATGATTTCTATTGCTCAAGACCTTGATTCAGTAGTTCTTGGAGAAGAAGGAGAAAAATATGATGAGAAGAATTTACTAGGAGAGTAATCTAAGGATGATTATAAATCAGATGGTAGAAAGTGGTGGCAATTCTGGAAAATAGATAATTCAGAAGCAGATTGCCCTACACCATTGAATGCGGATTTGGATAACAATTTATTTCTCGGAGACTGTTTCTGTTCCTCAAACAAAGAATTTGATATTGGATTAGTGTTATTTGAAATACATCAAGGTCAAGATGGAAAATACTATTCTTTTGCACCTGTATTGCTTGATAATAAATGTAGTTCTATAAATAGGTTTAGAAATGGACAAATTAAATTTCAGCCAAATTTAGGTACACGGACATTTGGAATACCAGCAATTGGCATAATCAACGAAAAGGATTTGCAAGAACTAAAAAGTTATTATCATAAAGTAGGTAAAATTGAATTTCGAAAGCGTAAACCTAAATCGACATCCACATCCTATTTGCTGGGCTTGACAGAGAAACATTTGACTGAATTTGTTGATGGACTGGAAATGTATTTTACTGATAAAGAGCGAAAAAAAATACCTATTTCAAAGATAATCAAATAGAAAAACGGCTTACAATCAAGTAGCAGCCACCATACTAAAAGCCTGGTGGATAAGCTCTCATATACTCAACATCCAGTTCTCATATACTGCGGTTCATCAGGTATACTATAGAAGCTCTCTTCAATACTTTCTGAAAAGACTAGTAATGCTCAAATCCCTTACCTCCCCTTCATATCTTTATACTACCACGTTCAGCAAAGCATCTTGCTATGCCGACGGAAATCAGACCTCTGGCCGTAAATAGTTTTTAGGTTTTCTGATTTAGCCAACTGCCTTATTACCTGTTAATTATTCATATTATTATTACAACTAATGTATAATCAATAGTCCGTTAAAGTATAGTGTAAAATACTGAATATTAGCAAAATAAGCCAATAATTCACTTGTTTAAACCCTTGATAATCAGTATCTTAATGGAGAATTCTGACAACTTCATTAAGGGTGACTATCAAGGGAAATAATATTTATAAAACACACATAGAGAGCGTGTTATCAAAAATGTCAAATATCAATAGTTGGAGAAAAGAGTTTGTAACAGAGACTCTTATCCTATTTTTATGCATAAAAGGTCGTATCAACTTTTTACAGTTGGGTCGCTTTGGTAAGCATATGGAGCAAAGATACCGACAACAATTTGAAAAACCATTTGACTTTCTAACTTTCAACAAAGAATTAACACTTTCTCAGGGAAGCGGCCGGTATGTAATTGCTTTTGATCCTTCCTACATTAGTAAATCAGGTAAACATACACCTGGTGCCGGCTATTTTTGGTCTGGTTGTGCCAACCGTGCTAAATGGGGGCTTGAAATTGGAGGCTTGGCCGCAATCGATATTGACAACCATACAGCCTTTCATTTAGAGGCGGTCCAGACAATAGCAGGTAAGGATCAGTCGCTTTCGGACTGGTATGCTGATATTATTACTGAGCGCAAAACACAGCTGCTAGAGCTATCTTCATATTTAGTGGCCGATGGATGGTTTGCAAAACGTACGTTTGTTGACCAGGTAATTAATGCCGATATGCACTTAATTAGCAGGCTAAGGGATGATGCCAATTTGAGGTACCTATATCAAGATGAGCCAACAGGCAAGCCTGGAAGACCAAAAAAATATGATGGGAAAGTTGATAACAAAAATATCGACTTGAGACACTTTAAGCTTGTGTCAAAAGGTGATCAGGCTGTAATCCACAGCGCTATTGTCTATTCCATATCCCTGAAGCGAAACATAAAGGTTGTGCATGCTCTTTATTGTAACCGGAAGGGTAAGCAGGTTTACAAACTGTATTTCTCAACAGATATCAACATGGATGCTTCTGATATCCTGAAATTTTATCAAAGCCGTTTCCAGATTGAATTTCTTTACCGTGATGGCAAACAGCATACAGGCCTAAATGATTGTCAGGCCAGAAGCAAAAACAAATTGGATTTTCACTTTAACGCTTCGCTGACATCTATTAATCTCGCCAAGGTTATCCATTGGTTGAGCATACCCAAAGAACAACGAAAATCATTTTCGATGACAGATATCAAAACAATAAATAACAATGCCTTACAGTTGAATTTATTTTTTGACAAGTTCGGTATTAACCCAAACTTGCCTAAAAATAAACACAAGGCAAGGGAACTATTATATTATGGCACCATTGCTGCTTAAAAGTTTAACGAAGTATTGTATAATAAAATCTGCATTAAAAAAGTTACTGTAATATTACTGTAACTTTATTCACTTATAACTGATTGAAAATGAAGAGTAAGTAATTAGTGGTAAAATCAGTTTTGTGCGTAAAGGGTTAAATAAAGGGCCAATATTCCGGGAAATGGCAAAAAATGACAAAATATTCCACAAAATTGTGTTTTAGGGCAAAAATATTCCAGGTTTTGGTGTTTTTGAGGTTTTTTGTGACTTTTCTTTGGCAGGTCTTTGGTTATCTATGGTATTTCTTTGGGTGTTCTTTGGGTTGACTATGGTTAGGCTTTGGTTGGGCTATGCCGAAGAAAGACCATATAATAACGATAAAAAAACCATAGTAAGTACGTCGTCATATCCTAGTTAAACCATAAGTAGATAAAAGAATTTGCAACAACACCGCATAATCTAAAACTATTGTGAAATGATATAATTAAGTCATTTTTACGAGTTACACAGAACGATTTATTAATTATAAATTAAGCACGATATATGAATTCAGGCTAAATATAGCTTTGAAAATTAAGGTTCTATTCCTACCCTACTTACCTTTCCTCTAAAATTATTGCTTCGATAGTATATTTTATAGCTGTAGTTAATAATGACATTTTTAAATAACAATATTGTTTTCAAATATTAATTATTTTATTGGAAGTAGAAAGTAAGAAGCATGAAGCCAGAAGTAAATTAATTGTTAATGAGAATAAATTTCTTCGAACTTCTAAGTTCCATCTTCTGACTCCCAGTCAAGAAAGTAAGCTAAGGGAATAAGAAGACATTTTGATTAACAACGCTAGTTGAAACTTGAGCTAATTATATTTGGACCTCAGTCATTGGACCTAAAATCAAGATTCGTGTGACGGTTAAAAATCGATTTTGTTTGAACATATTGATTTTAAACAATCTCCTTTAAATAATCGTAGTTTTTTGAGTGAGATAGGTGCAACCTTTACTTTTTTGCTTCATTTTTTTGTGTCAAGACAATTATAGCGAAGCGAAAATCATTAACATAATTAGAATACAGACCTAGTGACCTAAAAATTGAAGTCGGATCTGGGCGGAGTGCCAAAAAACATTTTTTTTTAATAGTTCTGCTATTTTCTATAAATAAGCACCTTTCTTTAGCACTACGGCATGATTATTGATATTTTTAAGATGTAAGATCTTTCAGTTAAAGTGACAATTTTTACACTTTAAATGTGATTTTTACAGTAATAATTACTTTTTTTACGATTGAGAATTGGTTTTAACAGTATAACACTAGAGCTATGAAAAAGATATTATTATTATCAGCGACAGCATTATTTATTTTATCTGGTTGTGCCACCTATCAGATGAATAATGCAAGTGTATATGAGGATGATTTATACTATAACCCTTCAGATAAACCATTGGCTATAGCAGAGAGTTACTCTTCATTGCCAGCACCAGAGAAAGAGATAAGAAAACAAGATAATAAAACATACTCACAACTTAAGAGCTCTTATCAACAATCTGCAGCTGCAAAAGAGCAAGAAGATTTAAGAGATTTTAGTGGTATTCAACAAGAGTATACTCAGTTATTAACTGACGACTCTGTTGAAGAAGTTGATACTATGTTATATTATAACGAAGAAACCGGATATTGGGTTAACGATTATGAAGGTTCAGAGATGGACAGAGATTACACTGAGCGATTGGCTAAATTTCACGGTCCTTTTGTTGGTATTCCATACTGGTCTCCTTTATACAATGAAGTAATATTTGGAAGTGGCTTTGATTACAATGTTTACGTTGAAGGAGATTATGCAATAGTAGTTCCTGAATGGTATAGCCCATATTATTACAATTGGAGATACAGAAGTCCTTATAATTATTATGGATGGTATGGAAGCTTTGGATGGAATTATCCATACAGCAACTGGGGATTTGGTTTTGGATATAGTAACTGGTATAGCCCATATTATAATAACTGGGGATATCCTTATCACCATCACCACTATGCTGGATATCCATATTATGGCAACTATTCAAATAACATCAACAGAGTAAGAGCTCCACGCGAAGTTTATTCTGACAGGGTATCAAATAGCAGACAAGTTGTACCTACCACTAAATCAACAAGATCGTATAATACTGGTAATTTAGGACGCACTAGCAGAGTTGCTCAGAGCCCTTCAAGAACCAGAACCAATACAACTACAACAGGAAGAACTACAAGAGCTTCATACAACAGAAATGCAGCTAGTACTACTAAATCTACTCAAACTAACAGAACTTCAACAACAAGAAGTACATACACACCTACATATACTAGACCTGCCACAAGCAGCTCTAGCACAAGGAGTACATACAACAGAAGTTCACGTAGTAGTAGTCCTGCTAGTACAAGTAAAAGCAGTTCTTCAAACAGTAGTTACACCAATACAAGAAGTAACAGAAGTACCTATTCAACAGGAAGTGCCAAAAGTAATAGCTCAAACTATAACAGATCAAGGAGTAGCTCATCATCAAGATCGTACACTCCATCATACAATAGTGGTTCAAGATCGTCATCTTCATCTTATTCCAGTGGTTCAAGATCAAGCAGTGGAAGCAGCAGATCAAGTAGCGGAAGTAGTAGATCTGGTAGCAGAGGCAGATAGTAGTATTTTACACCTTTACATTGAACAATCTTTATGAGCCTGTAATATCTTAAATGAACAATTATGATGAAATTAAAAATAACCATATCGGTATTAGCGCTATTAATTAGTAGCGCTTTAATGTCGCAAACATATCAGGATGTACTGAGATATTCTCAACCTCAGTATTCAGGAACAGCACGTTCTGTTGCAATGGGAGGTGCTTTTGGTTCGCTAGGTGGTGATTTTAGTGCAATAGGCATTAATCCAGCCGGTATTGCCGCCTACAGATCATCAGAATTTACATTTACACCTTCATTAATCTTAAATAAAACAGAGAGTAATTACAATAACCCCGAAGCGGTTTCTTTTACTAATATTCCATCTGAGGATAACAAAACATCATTTGCCATTAATCAGATTGGATATGTTGGTACATATCGTCCTATGAGAGAATCGAGTAAAGGATTGGTAAGCACACACTTTGGCATTGGTTACAACAGAAACAACAATTTTAACTACAGATCTATGGCAAGTGCCAGAAATGTATCAAACTCCATGACAGATATGTTTGTAATCAATGCAAATCTTTCAGATCCGGATTATTTAACCGGTAATACAAGTCTTGCTTTTAATACATACCTTATTGATCTTGAAGACCCAGAATCCGGAGACTTGTTTTACACCAATTATTTATTGGCTGAAGATCGGGTTCATCAAACCAGAATATTAGAAAAAAAAGGATATACAGGAGAATTTAGTTTTACATTTGGTGCGAACATAAGCAACTTTATACTTGCAGGAGGTAGCATCAACTATTCACATTTAAACTACAACGAAAATTCTACTTACTTTGAAGAGTTTAGTGAAAACAATGCACCTGTTGGTCCTGACGATCCATTATTTAGCAGATATACTGTTTCTAACAAATTAGATGCCTCAGGTACTGGATTGAATTTAAAAATAGGTGTTATTATTTTGCCTACTAAAGGATTAAGATTAGGCTTAGCTTACCATTCTCCAACATGGTATAACATTGAAGAAACATATGGTGCCAACATCAACAGTATATTCTTTAATTTCGACAAAGAAGACAAAGGTTATGACGGAGAATATGATTACAACTTCAGAACTCCTGATAAACTAGTTGCCAGTGCATCTTACATCATTGGTAAACATGCTATTTTAAGCTTTGACTACGAACGTATCAATTATGCAGGAGCTAAATACAACAGTACTGTTGATGATTGGACTGACATTACACTTATTAATGAGCAAAATGAAATTATTAAAGACATGTTTACGTCAACTAATAATTTCAGAGCTGGTATTGAATACAGAATAAATAAGCAATTTAGTTTAAGAGGAGGATACGCATTACAAGGGTCACCTTATAAAGAAAATCCTAAAGACAATGAAATAACCAGTATTTCTGCAGGATTTGGATATCGATTCAATAACTACTTTTTTGATTTTGCATACAAATTATCCTCATACGAATTAAACTATTACAATTACAATTGGGAAGCATCATATGATGCTAACGTTGGTGCTCCTCCGATTGTAAATACTGATGTAAAAGACAGTAATATTGTTTTCACCTTTGGATTAAAATTCTAAAAGAAAATAATTCAACCAGTTTCTCCACATAGATTCAGGTTAACAAAACAAAAACCCCGATGATTAAATTGATCATCGGGGTTTTTTATATCTTTTAAATACTATGACTACTTGATCATACCTGCAGCAACAGTTTCATTTGTTCCTTCATCAACTAAAATTACACTACCTGTAATTCTGTTTTGAGTATATGCATCAATATGAAGAGGTTTAGTTACTCTCAATGATATTTTAGCAATATCATTCATTGAAACATCTTTATCTTCAGTATCTTTTTCTAAAGTATTAATATTCATTTTATAATGAATATCTGTAACCATACATCTGGCTTCTGCTGAAGTATGTCTGATTACATATTTACCTCTTGGTATTAATTTTCTTTCATTAAACCAACAAACCATCAACTCCAGATCCTGAGTAGTTTTTGGAGTATTATCAGACTTAACCAACATATCTCCTCTACTAATATCAATCTCATCTTCTAAAGTAATAGTAACTGACTGTGGCGCAAATGCTTCTTCCAATGTTTCTTCAAAGAAATCAATAGTTTTTACTTTAGATGTAAAACCTGAAGGTAAAACAGTAATTGGATCACCTACTTTTACGGCACCAGAAGCTATTCTACCTCCATATCCTCTGTAATCAGGGAATTCTGCTGTTTGAGGGCGAACAACATATTGAACAGGAAAACGAAAATCCTGATGATTTACATCACTACTAATATGAATATTCTCCAATAAATGTAACAATGTAGGTCCCTGATACCAATCCATTTTTGCAGAACGCTCTACAACATTATCTCCTCTCAACGCACTAATTGGTACAAAACGAATATCCTTAACACTCAATTTTGATGAAAAACCATCAATATCATTCTTAATTTTCTCAAAAGTCTCCTCAGCATAATCCACTAAGTCCATTTTGTTAACACAAACGATAACGTGTGGAATCTGTAGCAAAGAGGCAATATACGAATGACGCATTGTTTGTTCCAATACACCATGACGCGCATCCACTAAAATAATAGCAACATTGGCAGTACTTGCTCCTGTTACCATATTACGTGTGTACTGAATATGTCCTGGGGTATCAGCTATAATAAACTTACGTTTTGGCGTTGCAAAATAACGATACGCAACATCAATTGTAATCCCCTGCTCTCTTTCAGCTCTTAGTCCGTCAGTTAACAAAGCTAGGTTTACTTCTTCATTTCCTATTCTTTCACTAGCCTTTTCAATAGCCTCCATCTGATCTTCAAAGATGGCCTTGCTATCATATAAAAGTCTACCTATTAACGTACTTTTACCATCATCAACACTACCAGCAGTGGTGAAACGTAAAAGCTCCATATCTAAATATCCTGAATTTTTTTCGCTCATAATAATTTGATGCTTAACTTAAATGGTTAAAAATACCCTTCTTTTTTACGATCTTCCATTGCAGATTCAGATCTCTTATCGTCAGCTCTACCCCCTCTTTCTGTTGTTCTGGTAGCAGCAACTTCCTGTATAATATCCTCAACATTATCTGCTTGTGAAAGCGTTAATCCAGTACAGGTAATATCACCAATAGTTCTACATCTTACATCTTTTTCAATCTCTTCTTCACCTGGTTTCAACTCCATAAAAGGAGCTTTAAACATCCAAACACCATCACGATTAAATACTTTACGCTTATGTGTAAAATATAAACTTGGCAATTCAATATTTTCCATATAAATATATTGCCATACATCCATTTCTGTCCAGTTACTTATAGGGAATACTCTAAAGTGCTCCCCCATGTTTTTTCTTCCATTGAAGATGTTCCATAACTCCGGACGCTGATTCTTTGGATCCCATTGACCAAATTCATCCCTATGAGAGAAAAATCTTTCTTTTGCACGAGCTTTTTCTTCATCTCTACGTCCTCCTCCCATCGCTGCATCACACTTTAATTCTTCCAAAGCATCAAGAAGCGTAACTGTTTGCAACTTATTACGAGAGGCATTCACACCTTTTTCTTCAACTGCTTTTCCCTGATCAATAGAATCCTGAACATAACGAACTAAACACTTTGCGCCTGTTTTTTCCATTAGATTATCTCTATAATCAAGAGTTTCCTGGAAATTATGTCCTGTATCAATGTGTAATAATGCAAAAGGAACTTTAGCAGGATAAAAAGCTTTACGTGCTAAATGAAACATTACAATAGAATCTTTCCCTCCGGAAAATAACATCACCGGTCTTTCAAACTGAGCAGCCACTTCTCTGATCACGAAAATTGATTCTGCTTCAAGTTCTCTAAGGTGATTAATCTGGTATTTATCCATAGTCTTATATTGATGTTTACCTATTAAGGATTTAAAAACGTGGCCAAAGTTAATGATTTTTAATTTTTGGCCTAGTTATACAAAACAAAAATATCCCACTAATGAGTAGGATATTAAAAAAAGCTTTTATTAAAGCTAAATATTTTAGTCTAAAGTTTCAATATCGTCTGTATCAAAACTTTTGTTGTATTGAGTCATGGCTCTTAAACTCATTCCCACATTAGAGAAACCTCCATCGTGGAAAAGGTTTTGCATAGTAACTTTCTTAGTTAAGTCTGAGAACATGGCAATACAGTAGTTAGCACAATCCTCTGATGATGCATTTCCAAGTGGAGACATTCTCTCTGAGAAGTCCATTAGTCCATCAAATCCTTTAACACCGCTACCTGCTGTAGTAATTGTTGGTGATTGAGAAATTGTATTAATCCTAACTTTCTTTTCACGACCGTAGATATAACCAAAACTACGTGCTATAGATTCTAATAAAGCTTTAGCATCTGACATATCATTGTAACCGTAGAATGTACGCTGAGCAGCTACATATGACAATCCTAATACAGATCCCCATTCAGCAATAGCATCCATCTTAAATCCAACTTGTAACATTTTATGAAATGATATAGCAGAGATATCTAACGTTTTATTTAAGTAGCTATAGTTTAAGTCGTGATATACTCTTTTTTTACGAACATTTAAAGACATACCAATTGAGTGAAGTACGAAATCAATTTTTCCGCCTAATACTTCCATTGATTTTTCAAAAACAGTCTCTAAATCTTCAACACTTGTAGCATCAGCAGGAATAATTTCTGCATTACACTTTTGTGATAACTCATCAAGTGTACCCATCCTACAAGCAACTGGGGTATTTGATAAAGTAAAAGTAGCCCCTTCTGCATGAGCCAATTCTGCAACTTTCCATGCAATAGACATATCGTTTAATGCACCAAAAATAATTCCCCTTTTTCCTTTTAATAAATTATATCCCATTTTAATATTTATTTTGAGCGTACAAATATATATGAATATCGCTCTTACAAAAACACTAATGTTTAATTATTTACTACTTTAACCTAATTTAATGAATATTTTTTAGCTAATCCTCTATATATCATTAATTAACAACACCTAATAAATCTTTAGCATTTGATAATGCCGCATCAGTTAGATTGCTTCCACTTAGCATTTTTGCTACTTCTGTAATTCTATTATCTGTCGATAATTCTTCTATACTTGTTTGAGTACTATGTTGATTATCTTTTTTAAACACTTTATAGTGCTGCTTTCCTTTAACGGCGATTTGAGGTAAATGAGTAATGCTTATTACCTGAATATTATTTGATATGTCCTGCATTATTTTGCCCATTTTATCTGCAACTTCACCAGAAACACCAGTATCTATTTCATCAAAAATTATGGTTGGCAGTCCTTTTGAAATGGATAATAATGATTTAATACACAACATCACCCTTGACATTTCACCTCCGGAAGCCACTTTTGGTATAGCTGCTAAATCACCGTTTTTATTAGCAGAAAACAAAAATTCGATATCATCTTTACCCGAATCTGAATAGTCACTTAAAACATTACAAATTACTTTTAATGTTGCATTTGGCATTCCCAACTCAAACAACTGATCTGTAATGGTAGTCTCAATACCTTTTAGTACTTTTTTTCTTGATTTTGTAAGTTTTTCACTGACTACACCAAGTTCTTGCAATGCTATATCTATTTCTTTTTGTTTTGCTTCGAGGTCATCATCAAAAGAAGATATTTTTTTCAGCTGAGCTTCCAAATCATCCTTGATATTGATCAGTTCGTCAACACTAGTCACTTTATGTTTTTGCTGTAATGAAAAAATCTGATCCAACCTAGAACTGACAGATTGCAATCTTTCTGGATCGTACTCGATTCCATCCATTACTGTATCCATCTCATTTATCAGGTCATCCAAATCAAGATATGCCGTATCTATGCGACTTTTCCATCCATCCACATCTGAAAGATATGGCGCAATCTTTTCCAGACTCTTTAACGATTCTTTCAGTGAATTTAGTACAGGAACATTGTCTCCATTAAAAAGTTGCACCACAGTATAAAGGCCACCTTTAACCTCCTCAGCATGCGATAAAAGCTCTTGTTCCTGCTCCAACTCTTCTTGTTCGCCAAGCTTTAACTTTAATTCATCAAGCTGATTATATTGAAATTGCATATAATCAACATCTGCATTTAACTTGGCATTTTGTTCTTCAAGTTCAGCCTTATCTTTTTTAAGCTTTTTAAGAACCTTATATTTATTTTTGTACAGCTCAAGAATATCTTTATTCTGCGCAACAGTATCAACCACATTTAACTGAAATCCTGTATCTCCTAATAATAAATTTTGATGCTGGGAATGTATATCAATTAAAAGAGGTGCTATTTTCTTTAAAAAGCCAAGATTAACAGGTGTATCATTAACAAAAGCTCTGGATTTTCCATTCGTTAAGATTTCTCTCCTTATTAAAGTGATATCTTCATAATCAATATCTTCTTCTTCAAAAAGAGTATTAAATCCATAATCTGCAATATCAAATTCAGCTTCAATAACGCTCTTTTTTTCTTTGTTCTTTAAAACAGACACATCACTACGCTGACCTAAAACCATGGCCAAAGCACCAAGCATTATAGACTTACCTGCACCTGTTTCACCTGTAATTACAGAGAAACCTTCCTTGAAATCTATTTCTACCTGATCAATTAATGCGTAGTTGGATATAAATAATGATTTAAGCATAAAACACAATCTAAGATTACTGCTTTTGAGTCAATTTTTCACTATACTTACTCGAATTCGCAGGGTCAACCTCTGTTAAAACTTCAATAGCTCTTTGCCTTTCCATTGAAAATGAATCTGAAAAAATATTCACCAGTTCATCAGACTTTGCATCAAAAAATAATTCCATAGCAAATGTTCCTGGTCGCTGACGATGAACTTTAGTCAATTTTTCTATGGCAGATAAAACCTGCTTTCTTCCTTCCTCGGGTTTCTCACTCATTTTATCTAAACCTATACGGTGATACTGATAAATACAATCACGCATAGGTCTGTGAACTTCGTTTAAATAATTTTCAACAAACCAATATCTGTTGGTTTTGCTCTCATACGAACGCCATCCTGCATATCTGGAATTTTGAGACATACTTACAATTTTTTCTGCCTGTTCCATATATTTTGTACCTCCATTCTTTGAAAAAGAATCATAATCCAAACCAAGAATAACGTATGCATAATAAGAAATAACCCCTACTAAATTTGAACTTATTGAATTGGGATTATAAACCAAAGGCTCAAACTCCTCATATTTAAACTTAAATTCCTGATCCAGATAATTAAATAACATAGATCTGTATGATGAATTATAAACTGGTCGGCGAGCTTGAACTTGGATTGTTCCTGAGAACTCATTAGAAGATATGACTTCCTTTATATTAATTAATATACTACACTCAATCCTTTCTTCAGGACTAAAAATATTATCTGTCCATTTTTGTCCGTTTACAAACTCCATAATTGCAGTTTGCATTGTTTCGTAAACTTGTTTATTTGTTCCCTGAACACTAGGAGACACAACAGAAACACTACATTGAAGCTCTTGTGCATTACACACTACAGATATCAGAAACAGGATAAAAAACAAAAACTTTTTCACAAATGATATTTTTGAGTTTAGTATTAATTTATAATGACACAATTTTATTTACTATGTCAATAGCGACTTCCCGCTTACTCTTTAACGAAAACTCTTCTTTATTATTATCGTTATCTATAATTGAAATTTTATTCGTATCATATCCAAAACCGGCACCTTCATTCTCAAGCGAGTTTAAAACAATAAAATCCAGTTTCTTTTGCTTTAGTTTCTTTTGTGCATTAGCCACAGCATTTTGAGTTTCCAATGCAAAGCCAACCAACATTTGCCCTTCTCGTTTAATCTCGCCTAATTTTTGAGCAATATCAACAGTGGCTTTCAATTCAATTACCATTTCATCTTTATCGCTCTTTACTTTTTGGTCGGCACAAACAACCGGAGTATAATCAGCCACTGCAGCAGAAAGCACCGCTCCATCGCAATTAGGAAACACGTTTACACAAGCTTCATACATATCTTGAGCAGAAGTAACCATCTGAACCTCAACATTGGAGTGTGTTGCCTGTTCACTTGTTGGACCGGACACTAAAATTACTTTTGCTCCTCTAGAAGCCAATTCCTCAGCTATACTATATCCCATTTTTCCACTGGAAAAATTACCAATAAATCTTACCGGATCAATTTTTTCATAAGTAGGACCAGCATTAACTAAGAATGTACGCCCTTCTAGCTGTGCATTATTAGTTCCTTTTTGTTTTTCAAAAAATGAAATCAACTCTTCAACAATTGTTTCGGGTTCTGCCATTCTTCCTTTACCACTCAAACCACTTGCCAACTCCCCTGTTTCAGCTTCAATCATATGAGCTCCATCTTCTTCAAGACATTTCATATTACGCTGATTGGCAGGATGTAAATACATATCTAAGTCCATAGTTGGTGCCACAAAAACAGGACATCTGGCAGATAAATAGGTAGTTACTAATAAATTATCAGCAATGGCATTAGCCATTTTACCCATAGTATTTGCAGTTGCAGGAGCTATAACCATAGCATCAGCCCATAAGCCCATATCCACATGACTATTCCAATCTCCGTTTTCAGGGTTATAGAAATCTACCACAATTGGATTCTTAGATAAGGTAGCCATTGTTAAAGGAGTAATAAACTCCTTTGCTTTTTCAGTCATTATTACCTTAACCACTGCTCCTTGTTTAACTAAAAGACGTGTTAAAGCAGCTGCCTTATATGCAGCAATACCTGCTGAAATACCTAAAATAATTTTTTTACCTTTTAACATCGATTTTGCATATAAACAAAAAAAAGATAAAAGAAATATCAAAAACCTCCTTTACCTTTTTTATTTTTTTTTCGAAAGAAACTTGTTTGATTAGGCTATTTCTCCTCCAAACCTGCGTTACGATGATAAACCTTATTCTCTACAAATTCTTGTGTAGCTATTGATGAGGGTTTTGGTAATCTTTCGTAAAATCTTGAAATTTCAATTTGCTCACGATTTTCAAATACCTCTTCCAAATTATCAGTGTAAGAAGCAAACTCCTGAAGTTTTTTATTTAACTCCTCTTTCATTTCTACACTAATTTGGTTCGCTCTCTTAGCAATTACATTTACTGACTCATAGATGTTACCCGTGTCTTTAGAAAGCTCTTGTGTATTCCAAGTAATAGTACTACTCGGAGCATTTGATTTTTTATAATCCATGATAATAAAATTATTATTCTAATTTACTTCTTCAAATTTAACTTCTTTGGAGGCATGTTCAAAAATTTTCACCGCCTTATCCATATATTCACTTTTAGGGAACTCGTTGATAAATGAATAATATTCATCAATAGCTTCCCTCATTCTATCTTCTTTTTTTGCCAACACACTATTTTCAGCCTGAATATACTTAGCTTCCAAAATTAAGAAAGATAATTCTTCTCTATACTTTGTATCCGGAAACTCTTTCAAACTATTTTGAGCCGCAATTACTGCTGACTGATAATTGTTACCCATATAGTTACCTAGGTTAAAGTATAGCTTTGCCGATAAGTAAGATTTGTAAACTAACTTATCCCTCAATTCAGTAATTAATCGCTCTGCCTCTTCAACCCTAGGACTTTTAGGATATAAATTTATAAATAATTGAAATTCATTAATGGCATTATAAGTATCTGTTTGATCTAAACGTGGTTTTGGCGAAACCATATAATAGCAATAAGCACTCATAAACTGACTCTCTTCTGCATAATCACTTGATGGAAAAGTTTTATAAAACTGACGAAAATAATGCCCCGCCATAATAAAATCACTTAAACCATATAAACATTTCGCATAAATAAAACTAATATCTTCAGATTTGTCAGTTCCTCTATAGATGCTCTGGAGTTCATTAAATAAAGTAGCAGCACGCATAAAGTCCTCTGCTTCGTAATATTCCATTGCTTTGGTATATTTTAACTCGTAATCAGTACTTTTTAACAACTTTTGATACTGACTACAACTAATCAACAAAGGAATAATTACCAGAACAAATAATAGCTTTTTCATTAAGAATTATATTTTTTGTATCAACATTTTAAAATTCAGCCGATTAACACTAAATATTAAACTGTTATTTTTTTATATTTTCATTTTACAACGTGCAAAGATAAAATATTAATATGAAACAACCATAAAATTAGCACACACCATTTACATATTAACACAATTTTAAGGATTATATGAGTTATTTAAGCCTACAAACTATAATAAAATCAATCTCTTTTAAATTTAAACTAAGTAATCACAGGTTGATTATTAAAAAATATTACCTTTGCGCCGTTAATTTATAATAAGATATACGACGTGGATATTTTTGATAAAATAAAAAACATGGGACCGCTTGGTCAATACGGAAAAGCTGCACATGGTTATTTTACATTCCCAAAGCTTGAAGGTGAAATTGGTCCTAAGATGAAATTCAGAGGTAAAGAAGTACTTACTTGGAGTTTAAATAATTATTTAGGACTAGCAAATCATCCTGAAGTAAGAAAAGCTGATGCTGATGCTTCTGCAGAATATGGTTTAGGATATCCTATGGGTGCTCGTATGATGTCTGGTCAAACGAGTAAGCATGAAGAACTAGAAGCTGCTTTAGCTGAATTTGTAGGTAAAGAAGATTCTTACCTATTAAATTTTGGTTATCAGGGAATGGTATCTATTATTGATACATTAGCTTCTAGAAATGATGTTATCGTATATGATTCAGAATCCCATGCTTGTATTATGGATGGAATCTTTTTACACAAAGCTAAAGGTGGAAAAAGTTTTGTTTTCCCTCATAATGACATAGCTCGCTGTGAAAAGATGCTTGAATTTGCAAAAAAGAGAGCAACTGAAACTGGTGGTGGAATTTTAGTTATTACTGAAGGTGTATTCGGTATGGCTGGAGACCTTGGTGCTTTAGATAAGATTGTTGCTTTAAAAGATAAATTTGAGTTCCGTTTATTAGTTGATGATGCTCATGGCTTTGGTACTATGGGTAAATCAGGAGCTGGTACAGCAGAACACTTTGGTGTTACAGAGGGTGTTGATGTGTTATTTAGCACATTTGCGAAGTCGATGGCAAGTATTGGTGCTTTTGTAGCATCTAGCGAGGATGTGATTAATTATTTAAGATATAACTTACGTTCTCAAATATTTGCAAAATCGCTACCTATGCCATTAGTTATAGGAGCACTTAAACGACTAGAATTATTAAGAACAAAACCGGAACTAAAAGAAAACCTTTGGACTGTAGTTAATGCTTTGCAAAAAGGACTTAAAGAAGCAGGATTTGATTTAGGAAAAACAGAATCTCCTGTTACTCCTGTATTCCTTAATGGTTCAGTTCCTGAGGCTACTCAGTTAACAATGGATTTAAGAGAAAATTTCAATATTTTCTGTTCTATCGTAGTTTATCCTGTAATTCCTAAGGATCAGTTGATGTTAAGAATCATCCCAACTGCTGTTCATACATTAGAGGATGTTGATTACACAATTAAAGCATTTGCTGAGATTAAAGAAAAACTAGAAGCTGGAGCTTACCAAAGTGATAAAATCGCTAATATTTTATAAGCTTAACAGTACAAAATCATAAAAAAGAGGCTTCCTTTTAAGGAAGCCTCTTTTCTTTTAATATTGCTTAGCAATATAAATATCTTTATAATAGTGATGAAAAATGTCTTGCATTGTTTTCCCTTGCTCAGACATGGCCATAGCACCTAACATACACACTCCGGCTCTATGTCCTCTTCCGGCCCCGTTAAAATTAAAAACTTTTTTACCCTTATTATCTTTTGCGGATTCACTTATAAGAAAGGTTAAGCTAGGAAAGTCAAGTAATGAGGCAAAATAGAGTAAATCATATTTTTCTAATATCAATTTATCACCACCACTTTGTATTTCAAGTTTTGTTACTGTGCCAACTTTGGTCCTTTCTTTAATAAGCATTTCTGATACCTCATTAACATCCTCATTAAGGATACTTTGCAAAACTTCATTTAAAGTTTGTTCTTCCACCCTCAGATTCCAACGAAACATCTGATTTCTATCCCCAATATTTTCATTTATTAAGGTATTCAATACCCCTTCATTCTTTGCACCACAATAACTATTCTCTGGTTTATAAATCCATTCCTTCACTTCTTTTTCATTTGAAAACAAAGTCTCTTTTTCAAATGAATAATCCATCCTGCTATTTAAATTATCACTTAGGATATCATATCCACGATAAAAACCGGATTCTGTAATTCCACCACAACAATATGTATAAGGTAAAGCTACTATCTGACTATTACAAAAAAGAGCCAACCCCTTTGTTTCTTCAACAGCCTGACGTGATAATTCATTACCAACAAGAGAAATTCCTTTATACAAGAATTTCAACTGCTGCGGATTTGGGCTTATTAAATTCTTAACAAACAACAACTGCTCACTAAGATTACCATCTTTTATTAAAGACGTTTCATTTAATTCCTTATTATATTTTAGAAAATAACTTCTATACACTATAGCCATTACCTTCAAAAATTCTAATTCATTATTTTGTGCAAAATACTTATCCATTAAACTACTAACAAAGAAATCCACATCAACCCTATTTGACACTACAATTTCTTCGTCACTTAAAGCAACTTCAATTGCACCTTTAAAATAGTTTTTCTCAGAAACAACACTCCCCGACTCCTTTATTATAAAATAACTATCCGACCATTCCTGTGGTGCAAAAATAGTTTGATCATCCACTATGATAATTTCCTTATCATTTTCCAGATAAATCCTATCATCTTTAACATACATACTCCAATCCCCAGACAATCGCCGTTGAGTTTCTCCCAAAAAATACTTTCCATCTAATGATATAAAAGCACTCTCGCTATGAAGGATATCAATGACTAGATTAGGTAAATTCATAAGCTGATAATTAATAATTGTAAATATTCAGGAGTTGTATTCATCTAATAATTTCAGTTTTAATGGACCTATTATTTCCATCAGATTAGTAAAGCTATAAGAAATTTGCTCAAAAATACTTTTAATTGAATCTTTATTTAAATTTTGAAATCCAGATTCACTATCTGTAACGAACAAACCACTTAATTCTAATGCTCCTGGAATAATTTTTACTTGAGCTGAAGAACTATCGTAATATTGCATTGGTTTATGCACCACTCTGGGGTAAACAACCAAATAAAAATTGTTCTCGTATTTATAGGTAAAACAATTTATAAATGGATATTTTGATAACGAATAACTTCTACCTAAAAGCTTTTCTACTTCAAGGTACACATGAAATATCCATTCTAAATTTACACCTTTAATTACAATAGCAGATCTAATACTTTTATTTAGCAAATACACCTTTCCATTATTACTTTCAAAAAAAGGGATAAGATTTTCTCCCTTAATTATACTTACAACATTATTTAAATATTGTTTATGAATCAACCGTAAGTAAAAATGTCTCTTTACTCCATCCGGATAGTAAATTCCATCACATAAAACAACCATATTCTTATGTTCATTGGCAATGATAAGCATATCTTTAACTTTTTCAATATCCTTATGTCGATGGTGTTTTAAATCAACAACATGAGAATAATTTAGAAAAATAGAATGCTTAATAGTTTTAAGGATATACTTTTTTTGAAGATAATTTTGAGAGTATTGACTTGTTGTCTTAATAAAATCACAAAAATCACACGCCCTACCTGAAAGCGAATTAGACAAACCTAGTGTTTGAAGTGGTACTGAAACTAAGAGAACCTGAATTTCTGAGTCTGAAACTTCAATCACTTTACTACCTACAATATAATCAGTATTAAATCGGGAATCCATATGACTACTATTCAATTTCATTCAAAAAAAAAGGAAGACTTTATACAAAGATAAGGTCTTCCATTATATATTAAGTAAAATATCTGAGTTATTAGTTTTCTCCTAAAAAGCGCTCTGCATCTATTGCAGCTTTGCAACCAGAACCTGCAGCTGTAACCGCCTGGCGATACTGATTGTCCATTACATCACCACAAGCAAAAACCCCTGGAACATTTGTTTTTGAAGTACCGTCAATTGTTTTAATATATCCTACTTCATCTGTATTAAGGTAATCTTTAAAAATCTCTGAATTAGGAGAGTGACCAATAGCCAGGAAGAAACCATCTATATCTATTTTAACTTCCTCTTCATTCTCCTCTCCTTTATTTTTCAATAAAACAGCACCTTCTACAACTCCATCACCTATTAATCCTTTGGTTTGATGTTTCCATAGTACTTCAATGTTTTCAGTAGCTAATAATCTGTCTTGCATTACCTTAGAAGCTCTTAACACATCCCGACGTACAATTAAATATACTTTTTTAGCCAATCCTGCTAAGTACAATGCTTCTTCACAAGCAGTATCACCACCTCCTACAACAGCAACATCTTTTCCTCTATAGAAAAAACCATCACATGTAGCACAGGCTGAAACTCCTCCTCCTGCATATTTTTGCTCATCTTCTAAACCTAAATATTTTGCTGTAGCACCAGTTGCAATTATTAAAGCCTCAGTTTCAATCACCTTATTACCATCAACTGTTACTTTAAATGGTCTCTCAGAAAGATCAGCAGCTGTAGCATATCCAAAGCGAATATCTGTACCAAAACGTGCTGCCTGATTCTTAAGATCCTCCATCATGGCCGGACCTGTTATACCTTCTGGGTAACCAGGGAAATTTTCAACCTCTGTTGTAGTTGTTAACTGACCTCCTGGTTGCATTCCTTCATATAATACAGGGCTTAAATTTGCTCTGGCTGCATAAATTGCAGCAGTATAACCTGCAGGACCCGATCCGATTATTAACACTTTTGTTTTTTCAACTTCAGATGCTGTATTTTTATTTTCATCACTCGCACCTAAATCCATTTTTTCAAATAATGCCATAATTAATATATCTTATTTCAATTTTCTTGTTTTTGAACACTTTAGAATTTGCCAAATTACGAATTAATTCATTCTTAAGTTATGACAAAAATAATTTTTATTAAAAATATAGAAACCTATAAATTTGAAAATAGTTCATTTTAAATTATCAAATATCGTCAGTGAATCTACATCCATAGCCAATCCTGCAACCACACCTAACCCATTGGTTATATTTGTATAAATATTGGATTGTTCGTAAAATGGGTCTTCTCTAAAAGCCTCCTGCTCCGATACTGAACGTATATAATGATAGTAATCTGGAGAAAGAGAGTATAAATAAAAATACAACACCCGTTTTTCTTCTAACCCAGTATTAAGAATATACCTGTTGGGTATTGAAAAAGAAATTGTATAATACTGACCATTTATTAAATAATCATCAAAACTACTTTGGTAATCAATTTCAGCAAGCAGAGTTGCTTCGTAATCCTGCGAAATAAAAACCTTATCTTTTTCAATAATATCAATCGTTTCAACAGTCCTGTTCTCAATACCATTATTTTGCCTCAATGTATAGGAATCAACTCTGATCTGATAGAAATTATCAACTCCAATAGGATCAAAAATACTCAAATCGCATTTAAGCATCTCCTCTTCCACATCATCTTCATTATATTCCAACACTCTTAATGTATCAACTGTTAAAATTTGAATAGGAACCGGTATTATGGTTTGTGCTGAAACTATAACACTATCATTTACATTCAATTGTATATTAATGGTATCATGACTACTTAAACTTGGTCCTCCTATAGAAAACCACTCTTCTCCTTTAGGATAAGTAGTTGTAATTATATTCTGATTATTTACCTGATATTGTACCTCCACATTACTAATTTCTTCAAATTTTTTTTGTGATAAAATGTCTGTTGTATTGCTAACATGAAGTTGGAAAGTGCTGTCTGGCATAGGAAAGGCGTACATAACAACGCGAGATTTCTGATTTTCAATCTGATAATCAATACTTTTTTCGCAAGAGATAAAACTAACAATGCATAAAAACATGAATATACCACGCATTAAAAAATTATTTCTAAATAATCTGGATTGAATTGTTTTTAAATGCTCTGGATTTCTCATCAATATAAATTTATTAAAATCTTAAAGTATATCTCAAATATGGCAATGGAAAAGGAAAAATACTCAGCTGTTTCAACTCTCTGTTTATATTACCTGCATTATCCTCTTCGTTTGAGAAATAGAGCGAAAAAGCATTTTGACGACCATAGACATTATATATTCCAATACTCCAAATTCTTTCGCCCAATTTATTTTTCTTTTTTAAATTAACACCTAAATCCAATCGATGAAAAACTGGCATTTTATATCCATTGTAAGTAGAAATATATTCAGAATAACCATCGCTAGCACCTCCGCCACTTGTTGGCAATGCAGGGCTATAATACTTTTGAGAAGGAAGTGTTACGGTATTTCCTGATCCAAAGAGCCAGGTAGCAGAAATGTCGATTTTATTGTTGAATACATAATTTCCAAAGATACCGATATCATGTCTTCTATCATTTGTTGTTGGAAAACTATGACCATCATTAATTTCAATAAACCTTTGTGTTGATTTTGCCAATGTATAACCAATCCATCCTGTAAACTTTCCTGTTCGCTTATGAATTAACATTTCTATCCCTTTAGAATGTCCCTTTCCTGAAACAAGATTATTATCAATGATATTTGAATATAGGTTAGATGCAGATTCCTCACCATAAGCTAATAAATTATCATAATTCTTGTAATAACCAATTACAGATAAATCAAAGCCCTTATTAATTTCCAATTTACCTCCCAATGAATATTGTGTAGCATGTTGTGGTTTTATATTTTGTGTAACAGGAATCCATAAATCAGTCGGCAAGGACACAGACGATGAAGTTAACAAATGCATATATTGCGTCATTTTTGAAAAAGAACCCTTTAGTGCAAACTTAGGAAACATTAAATATCTAACAGACAATCTGGGTTGCCATGAGTGATATAATTTATCCTTGATTCCATATAGCGAAGTATGAACTCCTGCATTAATTTTTACACTATGCGTAAGATTGAAATCATCTTCCAAATAAAAATAGAACTCATTACCATACACATCTTTACCTCCAATTGTTGAATCAACTACAACTTCAGAATTATAGGATTCGCGAATTAGATCAGCACCAGGATTAAACGTATGAAAAATATAATTTCCTCCGAAACGAACATGATGATTTGGAGTCAAAAAATAATCAAAATCCGTTTTAGCCATATAGTCCCTAATGCCACTATAATATTTCTGTTCAAAATAATTCCAATCTTTATCATTGGTAACTAAATGCTCTTCAAAACCAACAGAATAAGAATATTCACTGTAGGCTAGTGATATATTTGAAAATATTTTATCATTATAGATTTTATTCCACCTTAATGATGCAACTGTATTACCCCATCCTGAATAATTTTCATCATTAACATCTATCTGTTCGTTACCCTCCTCTGGTTGATTTGGATTACGCACCTTATTGAAATTATATTTAGTATATACGCGATCCTTTCCTCCGTAGAAGCTCAGATACAATCTATTTTTATCATTAACTTTATGACTCACTTTTACATTTGAATCATAAAAATAAAATGAGGTACGAGAACTACTTGAACGCTGAATTAAATAGGATACTAAATCGTAATACGACCTTCTGAAAGACACACTAAAAGTTGTTTTATCTTTATATAACGGACCATCTAATGCGAGCTTAGAAGACATCATACCTAAACTGGCTGTTCCGTGAATAGCCTCACTATTTCCATCTTTTAACCTAACATCTACAACTGAAGATAAACGACCACCATAACGAGCCGGGAATCCTCCTTTTGTGATCGTAACTTTATTGATAGCATCTTCATTAAAAACGGAAAAAAAACCCAATAGATGCGATATGTTATAAACAGGAACATCATCAATCAGAAACAGGTTTTGATCAGCTCCACCACCCCTAACATATAATCCACTTACTCCCTCACTACCACCATTTATTCCTGGCAATAGCTGTAATGTTCGCGCAACATCAATTTCGCCTAAAAAGGAAGGCACTTTACGTATCTGTTCTACAGGTACATTTATCGTACTGTTTCTTGTTGAATTAATACCTTCAGGAGTGATAAAACTTACAACCGGGATTTCGCTAATCAGGGCATTCTCAGTAAGTAAAAAATTTATAACCGTATCTTTGTTTAACTCAAAACGATGCTGAAAACTTTGAAATCCAACATAGGAGCAGTTTAATACGACCTCACCTTCTTCTAAATCTAAATTATAATATCCAAAATTATTGGTATTAACACCCTGCCAATTAAGCGAATTATAAACAGATGCACCAATAAGTGTTTCTCCATCTTTGAATCGATTGACAAATCCATGGATATTATATTTTTTTACTAAAGGGAGATTAGTGTCAGGAACAATAATAATTTTATTCTTCTTTTCGTTAATCCGAAAAGGGCAATCATTAAAAATTTCATGAATAAATCTTTTGATGGAATTTCTATTAGCTGATAACTGAATATAATCTTTTAAACAAAGTTTATTGCTATAACTAAATGGGATACCAATACTTTGTTCAATAAGTTTTAATAATTCTACAGTTGATCCTGTAGTTTGCGGTAGGGTAATTTCTTTTTCGAGTAACGAAGATTGCCCATAAATATATTTAGGAACAACTGCTAACAAAAATATGACTAAAATATATTTAACAATCTTCGTGTGGGGCATTTAACAGATTTATAACAATTTTGATAAATTCTTGCGAATTTAATCAGAGATTGTTAAAACCGAATCATTAAATGTAATTTTTTTATTAAAATGTATTTCAAGCTCTTCAATAATCTCATTCAAAGATTGATTTTCAAAGGTTGTTGTAACTTTTGTATCTACTTCTTTTCCTGATATAATTATCTTTTTTATTTCAGGAAAAGCATTTTTCAAATCGTTACAAATTTCTTTTAATGAGGCTTGTTCAAATTTTAAAACACCAGACTTCCAATATAAATCATTAAGATAAAGATGCTCTTCATGTAACTGACCTTTACTAACAAGAGCTCTTTCTCCTTTGGTTAACTCAACATGCTTCTTGAATGCATCAACACCAACTTTACCACTCACCACAGAAACATATAGTTTATCCTTTAGTTGATTTATATTAAACTGGGTTCCTAAAACTGTAACCTTTGTATCTTTAGCATTTACAACAAATCGAGTATCATTATGTACTACTTCGAAAAATGCCTCGCCATATAAGTATACATCCCTAATTTCCTGATTTGCAATTGACTTATTATATACAATCTTACTGTTTTTATTTAAAATAACCACAGAACTATCCGGAAGTACAACCTGTTCAACTCTATTATGGGTTTTAAAAGCTGTTAATCGGCCAAATCCAGGTACGTTCCAATACAAATAACCTATAGAACTTAGAATAATAAAAGGAAGAATTATGGCAGCCACTTTTTGAACGTTGCTCATTAAACTAACTTTTTTCCCTTTTGCTTGATTATTAAGATTTAAAGAACGCTTTACCTTTTCTAAATCACCCATCACATCCACTTCGTAAAACATCTTAAGATTTTGGCTATTTTCCCAAAGATATTTTACATGATCAAATTCTTCCTGATTTTTAACAGATGCATTTCTCCAATTATTAAGAGTCAGCAAATCTTCCTCAGAAATATCATTGGTCAAGTACCCAACTATAATTCTATGTATATTTTCGTTCTTTTTAATCACTACAGTAAATATTTAAGCAATATCAACTATGAATATTAATGAAAATGCATTAAACTAAAAAACTCTTCCTGTTCCGGAAATCCCTCCACTTCAACTTCTTCAAATCCTTTTTCCGTAATCATTTCAGGTTCTTCTGAAAGGTTAATTAATTCAGCCAATAATTGTAATAAAAATTCCATAGTCAATAATTTTACAGGTTTTGTGGTAGTATGACAATCCTAACTTAATTCACACGTAAATAAAATTCAATAAAAAAATAAATATTTAGAAAAGCTCTTAACTAAAAGCTATATACAATGCACTTATTAATGCAAATATAACCACAGCTCCTAAATAAGGTGCTAATTTTTGTCGCATCTTTTTAAGGGCATTACTAATCTGAGTTTCAACTGTTCTCTTTGAAATAGACAATTCATCTGCTATATCCTGATTTGTTTTTCCTTGAAATCGACTCATTTCAAAGATTCTTTGACATTGTTTTGGAAGAGATTTAATAACTTCAAAAATTCGATGCTCCAATTCTGTTTCTTCCATAATATCATGGAATACACTTTCAGATTCTTTACTTTCTATAAACAAAGATGAATGGTGATTTCGAATAGTCTGTTCCCTTTTTAAATGATTTAAACACCTATTACGAACAGATTGATAAAGATGAGCTTTAAGAGAGGTATGGATCTGAATACCTTCCCTCTTCTCGTAAAAATGAACAATTACTCCCTGAACAAGATCTCGGGCCATATCCATATCATACACCAACTTGTTAGCAAAAACAACTAATGGCTGATAGTACAAGATAAATATCTGCTCAAAGGCAGATTCATCCCCGATTGAAAGTTTATTTAATAGATCTTTATCGTCCATAAATGATTAATTGCTTACAAAACTAAACATTTTTTATTCCTAATAATAAAAACAATTGCCAATAGGTTAAAATTTAGTTTAAAACTTCAATAATGAAATATAGACAGCATTACTTTATTAAAGTTGCGTAAGTTTGTCGTTTTCATAAATCTTCCAATTTATCATATTAAAAAATGAATTTTTAGGATGAAAGTTTAAATGCATTCTTTATATTTGCAAAAACATTAAGACGGGATGTGGCGCAGCCCGGTTAGCGCACTGGTCTGGGGGACCAGGGGTCACAGGTTCAAATCCTGTCATCCCGACACTTAAGGAATTAAAGAAAATCAAAAGCTTGTAAATTGTATGATTTACAGGCTTTTGTGTTTTTTAGTAAATCAGTTTAAAGCAATGTAAATCATATTTCTGGTGAACAATTGGTGAACAGTTTTAATTTCCTATTTTTGTTCACCAGAAATCGTGTATTCAACTATATTACAATACAATACAGAAATTAAATTTCAAAAATAGGTCATCTTTTTTGATTGATATTGATAGGTTTTGGTGAACAAATCTTTGTCGCCATATGGAGATTTAAACCAATTAACAACATTCAAAAACAAGAATTATGACCACAAATTCAACATTTACAGTATCCTTTATTGCCAGGGCAAATAGAAAAGACAATAACCTTTATAATATTTATTGTCGTATCAATACTAATGGTAAACGATCAGAATTTTCTGTAGTTAAAGCTATAGAAAAAGAATCCTGGAATTCTACGAAAGAGAGATTAAACAGTAAACACAAGGATTTCAAGAAGGCTAACTCCTATCTGGAAAATGTAAGATCGAGCTTAATAAACATCCATAGAGAACTTACGCTTAATAAAAAAACAATCACTCCCCTCATCCTCAAAAATCACTTTTTAGGAATTACAGAAGAAGAAAAAACATTATTGAGTCTTATTGAATATCATAATAGTTCACAAGAAACAATACTTAGTCCTGGAACTATGAAAAACTATTATACAACAAAGAAATATGTAATCAAATTCCTAAATCAAAAAAAGCACGTTGATGATATTTTTATAAAACAACTAAACTATCAATTCATTACTGAATTTGAAATCTTTTTACGCAAGCATAAACCAACAGACCATCAAAGACCTTTATCCAATAATGGAGTAATGAAACACCTGGAGAGATTACGCAAAATAACTACTATGGGTGTAAAATTAGAATGGTTAAACAAAGATCCCTTTGAACGATATAAATTATCCTTTAAGAAAGTTGAAAAGTGTTTTCTATCAGAACTCGAAATTGAAATTATTAGATCAAAAAAATTCAATAATGAACGTTTAAAACTGTGTAGAGATCTATTTATTTTCTCATGTTACACCGGCTTGTCATATATTGATGTAAAACTATTGTCTCCAGACAATATAACTATTGGCATTGATCGATGTGCGTGGATAAAAACTAACAGAAAAAAGACCGGTACAATTTTAAACATTCCTCTATTACCTATTGCACAAGAAATCATCAGTAAATATAAAAATCACCCTAGAGCCATTCACAACAAAAGTTTATTTCCAACAATGTCTAATCAGAAACTAAATAACTACCTAAAGGAGATTGCTGATGTTTGCGGAATAAATAAAAATCTTACTTTTCATATTGCTCGTCATACTTTTGCAACAACCATAACATTAAGCAATGGAGTTCCCATTGAAACCGTAAGTAAAATACTTGGACATACAAAACTATCCACAACTCAAATATATGCCAAAGTACTTGAAAACAAAATCAGTACTGATATGCAAAATTTAAAAGACAAATTAACAAGTAATAAATCCTTGAAAATAAAAATTGCAAATAATTAGAACATAATTTTTATTCTCAACACTTGACTTTTGATGTAAAATATTCAATATTTGTATGTAAACAACTATATTTTAACCTAATATCACATTTAACCCTTACTATCAAATGTCATACTTATTAGATCACATTGATAGGGTTGTTGAAAATCTTAACAACCCTAATGAATGTTCTTTTCGTATCCTTTTTCAAGATCATCAGATCAAAAATCTTTCTATAGAGTTCAGGGAATTACATAAACTTCTTAAACATCACTTGAACAAAATTACTACTAAAAATAAAAATTCTAAGGCTACTAAAATGCTAATTCAGTGTTATCAATATAGATTAACACTAGTTATTAACGCTTTATACGCAACCAATCACGACTGTATTTATTATCATATATGTAATAAACAATTGCTTAAACCCGAACTTAGGTTTCATATCAAATACCTGGAATTATTACAGCATAGCTTTCCAAAGTATTTCAATCATTCTGCAAATGTTCCACATGTTTTATTCCTCAAAACAAGGAAGCAATTTCTTAAGTTATTTAACGATAAAACCATCTCAAAAACACAGCACACATTAACGTTAAAGCTATATCTAATAATTAGGAATATTTTTAGTGAACAAGTCAGTGAATTTAGTTTCAATACGATGAAATATTGGAATAATTTCTTTCAATCTTTTCCTAGCCAAGCCATATTAAATAATGACACAAAAGAAAAATATTTATTCAAAACTATTGTAAAGTATTTAATTGTTCAGAATTTCAATCACATAAACATATACGAAAACATTATCGATCATATAAAAGATAAAGTCAATGATAATGAAGATTTCTCATGTCGAATAAACGAATTATCAAAAATTAAAAAGGAAATATACCAAATTGTAGTAGTTAATCATAAAGGTTTTTACCCGGAAGGAGATAGTCTGAAAGATTTACTACTAAATTTTTTAATCCGTGAAATATCATACTACAACCAAAAATACTTAATCCTAAATACTGATTCCCACCATATTAAAGATTCAAAAATATATAATAACAATAAAATAAAAACAAGCTTATCTGTTGACCAAATGGGGTGTTTTTTAAGACATATGGTTGATTCCGGAATTATTTTGACACAAAACAAAAAAGAAACAATCAAAATTATTGCAGAAGTATTTACATCTAAAAACAACGACATAGTTTCAAATAAAAGCTTAAAGAATAAATATTTTCACAATGACGAGCCTTCTTTAGAATCTACAAAAGAAGTATTTCTTAAACTTTTTAAATCCATACAAAGGTAGTTTATAATTACAATATCAATCAAGGCAAAATATTCATTATTTATTAAGAGGTGAAAAAATATTATCACCATAACTCACTGATATTCTATGGGGTTTCCAGGGGGTTATCAACCCCTGGAAACTGTTTTCGTATTTCCTTTTTACATTCCTTTGTGTCATATCAATATCAATCAAAAATTATGGCAACAGAGATTATTACACAAGACGATTTAAGAGAATTCAAAATTGAATTATTAGCAGATATTAAAAAGCTGCTAAAACAGAATTTAGGTACTAATCAGAAGAAATGGTTAAAATCTTATGAAGTTAGAGAACTGCTTAATATTTCACCTGGAACGCTTCAGCATTTACGTGTTAATGGTACTTTACCTTTTACTAAAGTTGGTGGAACTATCTACTATGATTTCAATGATATTCACAACATGATCACAGAAAACAAATGCGGGTAATATCTAATTAAAAATAGATAATGAATTTCATCCATCATTTGCTGGATGCATTTGTAAAAATGGATAAGGAATCTAGACTAAAGGCACACCATTTAAGCCTTTATATTTCCTTATTCAGGATCTGGAACAGAAATCGTTTTAAAAATCCGATAACAATTTATCGGAGTGAATTAATGAAAATGTCTAAGATTGGATCAAAAACCACATACCATAATGCTATTAAAGAACTTGAAAAATGCGGTTTTATAAAGTATATCCCATCTAACGATTCTTTAAAGGGCAGTAAAATTAACATGTACACTTTCGGGACAACCACTTGTCCCGAAAATGTACCGACAGTTGTCCCAAAAGTGTACCCATTATATAAAGATATAAACTATATACACTATATATATAATAGTAATGATGTTTGTAAAATTGAATTAAAAGAAAACAATATGAATCAAAATCAGAAAAAAGTATTTCAAGTACCACCAATTGAACACATTCAAATCTATTTTGAACAAAAAGCACATTCAAAAACAGAAGCCAATAAATTTTTCAATTATTACGAAAGTATTGGATGGTTAGTTGGGGGAAAAACAAAAATGAAAGATTGGAAAGCAGCTGCCAGAAATTGGATGCTGAATGTGGAGAAGTTTCAAAAGAAAGGAACTAAATCCAAAAGTAACCAGGAAACAAGTAAGAATCTGGAATCTAAACCTTTTAGTGGTTCGGGGTATAACGAACCATTGTAAACCAAATTCAAAAATCAAACAGCTAAATAAAAATGTTTTATACCATTAGCAACAATCAAATCATTTACAATTATCAAAAAAGTCTTGATTTTATCACACAAAAAGGGAAAGAGATATATGGCACTGGTTTTAAACTTTTGAGTGAAGATATGCCCCTTATCCGGAAATTGTTTGTTTACATGATCCAGGATACAAATTTAATTCGCCAGGAGGGATTGGATCCAAGAAAAGGCATAATGCTTTGCGGTCCAATTGGTGCTGGCAAAACATCTCTTTTACATTTGATGAGGACAATACTTCCTGAACCACGTAGCTACATGATCAAATCATGCAGAGATATCAGCTTTGAATTTCATAAAGATGGCTATGATGTGATTCATCGATATAGCAAAAAATCTTTTGAAATAAAGCCTGGAGCCAAGATTCCCAAAACGATCTGTTTTGATGATTTAGGAGCCGAAGAAAACCTCAAGCATTTTGGTAAAGAGTGTAATGTTTTATCTGAAATACTTTTATCCAGATACGATCTGTTTATCTCTGATGGCTTGGTTACTCATATGACTACCAATTTAAATGCCTCAGAAATTGAAAAACAATATGGAGCCCGGGTAAGAAGTCGGCTAAGAGAAATGATGAATGTAATTTCATTTCCGGATACAGCTGCAGATAAACGAAAATGAATAAAAAAAGTCAAATCTATTGGCTTTCAGCTATAATCTAAAATCTCATATAACCATGTCACTAAAATCAGTTTTATTTGAAAAAGGCCTTCCTCTCTTGGCCAATGTATTTACAGGAGGAACAGCAAAACCAGTATTTGAATTAATCAAATCAGTAACAGGTTTACACTTTAATGATGAAGAACACTTTCAGCAAGTTATTTCCCAAAGACCTGACCTCATCGTGAAACTGAAAGAGTTTGAATTGAACCAGAAGGTAGAGCTGGAGAAACTGGCTTTGCATGCTACCATTATTGAACTGGAAGAATCAAAAGCTTATTTGATTGATAAGCAAAATGCTCGACTTAGAGAGACTGAACTAGCCAAAGCTACAGGACAACGAGACTGGCTAATGATGGCTTTAGCAATAGTTGTAGTAATAGGATTCTTTGCTTTGATCTCTGTAATGATTATTGGCGATAATGCTCAAAAGACAAGTAACAATGGTCCAATCAACCAATTGTTCGGTGCACTTGTTGCAGGGTTCAGCATGGTCCTCTCCTACTTCTTTGGATCCAGTAAAAGTTCTGCAGATAAGGATAAAACTATTGCTAAACAATCTCAATCACCTGGTCATATTCAATTTTAACCTTTATCCGTTTTACTTTATACTTAAATGATGGAATTAACAGTATTACGCTATAGCTCAGGAAGAGAAAGTACCTTAGGACTTCTCTTTATCGAAGGAGTCTTTGCTTGTTATACATTAGAAGACGAGCAAAGAGAAATTAAAATCTCTGGAAAAACAAGGATACCAGCAGGCCGATATCAAGTAAAGTTTCGTAAAGAAGGATCACATCATCTTCGATATCAACAAAAGTTTCCCAAAATGCATCAAGGTATGCTTCATATTACAAACGTACCTGGATTTAAATGGATTCTTATACATATAGGAAATGATGATGACGATACCGCCGGTTGTCTTTTGGTTGGAGATACTTCTATCTCAAATATTAATCAGGAAGGTCGAATAAACAACAGTTCTATTGCTTACAAACGTATATATCCGATTATAGCCAATGAGCTGATTATAGGAGAGGAAGTTTGGATCAATTATTTAGATAAACTTAGTCAATAAACATATATACTATGAAGTAAAAGCATAGCTGTTTAAAATTCGTAAAATTCGTGGTTCCATAAAATATATTGAGTAGCAATATTTATTACGTATTAATTCAAAGTTGCAAAGACTATAACTAAAAAGCCACTATCAAACGTTCTGATAGTGGCTTTTAATCTTTAACCAAACCTAACCCTAAACTATGAGTTATCTCCAAATATAATATTTTATCCATTAAACACTAAATATTACCGTTATTTTTAATCTTAATTATTGACTAACAACCTAATTCTTATCTTTGATAAACAAAAAACGTTTATAAAATAAAATCACTATTAACAATCTTATTTCTAATAATCACCAACATTACCTGGTCCCAAAAACAAACACTACGCATCGCAACTTGGAATATCGAACATCTTGGATCCTCAGGTAGAGGCTTTCCTGAAATCAAACATAAGCTACCTCCACGTACTTCATCCGATTTTCAAAAAATTGCAGCTTTAATAAAAGATACCTTACAACTAGATATTGTAGCAGTACAAGAGATAAGCATAACAGGATTTAAAAATGACAACGCCTATTCAAAAGAGCTGGATCAAATCATAGGTTTTCTTGGATCTGATTGGAATTACTATTTAGCTAAAATAGACCCAACTTCAAGAGAATCTGAAATGCAAAACGCATTTATCTACAACACTAAAAATGTACAATTATCAAAAGCTTTTGAAATGAATATTAAGGATTTCAAAGTTGGAGGTAAATCTGTTTTTGACAGGGTTCCTGTGGTAGGATATTTCAGATCTACCAATCCTAAGGTGAAGAATGAAGACTTCCTCATCGTCAATCTTCATTTAGCCTCCGGACAAGATAATGACGAAAACCATCTTGTTGCCATGGTAATGGTAGAACAAAACCTAAATGAAGAATTAAAAAAACAAGGGATAAGCACTCGCGAATACGATCGCATAATTATGGGCGACTTCAATGACAATCCACACCTAAAAGACGAAGATGGAAATTCTGTCTACCTCCCTACCCTCTATAATTACATGAAATTAAAAGGATATAAAGATTATGTCGATGAATCACACCTTACAACACGTATGAGTAAAAACATGAATAGTATTATCGATCACATTCTTGTTAAAAAAAACCTTCAAGACAATATCCCAACATCAAAAACAATTATATACAAACCAGATAACACAAATAAAAAATCACTTATTAATTGGCGTACAATCTATAGTGATCATTATCCTGTACATATATCCATTAAATTAAATTTGTAACGATTCCAGTACAATCATTTCTTAACCCCAAATACTACTTAAAAAATTTATACAATCTAAATACCTACCTATAAACAAAATACCTTCTTCTGTCATATAAAAATCCTTAAGATCTAATTTAATTTGACTCATTTTATTAAATATTTAAACAACATTATTATTATCTTTAAGCATATATTCAACCTAATCTATATAAAATGAAATCAAATTATATCTATCTACCCTATTCTATCTATTTATATAAAATACTACACCAAACCAATACATTGTTTACTGATTATTTGTCATATACAATCACACATTAATTTCACGTATTGTAATATCAATATTTATTATAGCTATATGAGATTTAAGAATACATTCCTATTTGAAAATACACCTCAATTATTAACTATAAAAACCTAATGGTAATACAACATTATTAGTATTCTACTAAATAAAAACACTGTCTAAAAGCACAATGCAAGAACAACGTAAACTACAAACTCTATTAGAGCTAATCATTTACCTTTCCTCCGGTATTAAATACTCATTAGTACAAATAATGGACAGATTTGAACTTACAGAAAGAACCGCACGAAGATATATAAAACTCCTCCGTGAAGCTGGTTTTAAAATTCCTCGGCCTATAGACAGTCTGTATTATATTGATAAAAAATCACCATACTTTAAAGAGCTAAGTGAACTTGTTCATTTTTCAAAAGAGGAAGCTCAAATACTATATCAAGCAATCCATTCTATTAATAATGAAAACCTTCTGAAACAAAATTTGATATATAAGTTACATTCACTATACGACTCCCCCGAGATGTCTAAATCTATCATTAAATTTCAACATTCTACTAACGTACATATACTTACAAAAGCCATCCAATCTAAACAACAAGTAGAATTAATTGCTTACAATTCTGCCAATAGCAATAAAAAGTCTAATCGTATAATTGAACCCTTTGCTTTTACCACCAACTACGTTGACGTTTGGGCATACGAACCTGTTTCTAAAACAAACAAACTATTTAAGATCTCCCGAATTTCTTCAGTGGTTACTTTATGCACAGAGTGGCAAAACGAATCAAATCACAAACAAAAACCAGGTGATGTGTTTAGAATCAGTAATGATCAGAAAATACCCATTAAACTTCTTCTTTCTACACGAGCCTGCGAGCTACTAAAAGAGGAATATCCTTTAGCAGAACCTTTTATTAAAACCACCAATAACAACCAATATTTATTAGAGACTGAAGTTTGTGGATTTGAAGGTGTAGGACGCTTTGTGCTTGGTCTTTGCCACGAAATTAAAATTATTGAACCTGTAGAACTTAACCATTTTATATCAAATCGAATTAAAAAATATTTAAACTGACACTAGTTGGCAATTTAATAATGCTACTTGCATTCAAAATAAAAGGAATAGTAATATAAATCAAATCATTAATGAGATTACATTTAAAGATTAATACAACAAATCAAATCGTACCGTTTAACCATCAGCATCTATTAACAGGATGTATTCACAAATGGTTAGGAAGGAATACAGAACATGGATCCATTTCTCTTTATTCGTTTTCAAGACTGGATGGAGGAAGAAAAGCTGCAAAAGGATTACTGTTTGATAATGGAAGTTCTTTCTTTTTTAGTTCTACTAATCAAGATCTGATTAAAAGAGTTGTTGCCGGTATTCAACAAGATCCGGAAATGTTTCATGGACTTAAAGTTACTGAAATAATTATGCAGAACGATCCTGATTTTTCTTCTAAAGAAATGTTTTATCTGGCTGCTCCGGTTTTCATAAAAAGAAAAAATGATTCAGGTAAAATAGATCATATAATCTATACACATGAAAAAGCCGATGAGTACCTGAAAGAATCATTACTGACAAAAATGCAATTGGCGGGGATCGAAGATGAAACACTAGATATAAAATTTGATCGAACATATTCAAAAGCCGGTACCAAATTAATCAGTTATAAGCAGATAAAAAATCGCACCAGTATGTGTCCTGTAATTATAAAAGGCAAGCCAGAAACGAAAGCTTTCGCTTGGAATGTCGGTTTAGGTAATAGTACAGGAATTGGATTTGGTGCTTTAAAATAAGGTGATATGGAAACAATATACATAGTAAAATATTCTGGTCCATTCGGTTTCATTAAACCATGGACAGCTGTTCGTGACAGTGAAACTTATAGCCAACAGTTTTTAACACCATCAATAGTGGCCGGAATTGAAAGAAAATTATTTCCAGAATTATTAAAAGACGATGATGGGGAAATAAAAAAGATTATTGGACATAGACTTTCATATAAACAAATATCTCAACAACAAGAACAAATTCAACCAAGAGGATGGAACGAAAAGGGGCGTGGTAAAAACAAGGAGTATTCTCGTCCTTATGCTATTTTGATTAGAGGGGTGCTGATTGAACCTGTTTTAATGATTGCCTTTGCATCAATGGAGGATGCTCAAAATGCTTCGTCTCAACATATCTGTTTAGCACGGAATGAAGATATATTATATCCAGATGAAGAAATATTGGAAGTTTCTAAAGAAGAGTTTGAAACAAATGAAGAAGCTTTTTATGGGTTTGAGCTTGTATTTGAACGAAACGAAAAATCGTTTCACGTTGGATACAATAGGCTTAAAAATAATGAAGCTATGTATGGTTACTTGAAAGTGGTTGGAACTCCTGTAAAAAGCAATTATTGATATGAAAATAGTTTGCCCACATATAAAAGCCAAAGGGAAACCGGAGGAGACTACGTTGTACGAACATTTATTGTTTGTGAGCGAAGTTACTGAACGCTTTGCCAAACATACAGGATTAGATACCGAAACAGCACGACTGGGAGCAATTCTACATGACATCGGAAAAACAAGTACTGTTTTTCAAAAACGATTGTATGAGAATAAAAGACCAGACACTCCATTTCGTCATGAGATTGCTTCATGTTTCTTTATTTCTCTTTTTGAAGAAGCAATAAGACCATCATTAATTGAAATGATAATAGCACATCATAAATCAGTGCTTTTTGATGCAGGAGCAAAAGGTTTGCTCGATTTAGAAGAAAACAGAGATGATACATTTGAAATTCACATTCACGATTGGAATAATTGGAAAGATGATGCTTTACAAATACTTTCTGCTTTTGGGATAGAGACGAAGGACATTACAGAAGAAGAGGCAGAGGAAAACTATGAGTATGTAATTGAGTACTGTGAAAATATTGTTCGCCAACAAGGATATTCCGAGTGGCGTGGCTTGCTAATGGCTGCCGATCATTTTGCCTCAGCATTATCTGACAAAACTGAAGATTATCTGGAACGATTGTTTAAGAAACCAGATCTTAACTTTTTCAATCGCCAACATGAATTATACCCTCTTTCATTGAAAAGCAGTAATTCAGACAGGCCTCACACCATGGTAGTTGCATCAACAGGTGCAGGCAAGACAGACTATTTGTTCCGTAGATGCAAAGGACGTGTGTTTTACACTTTACCGTTTCAGGCATCTATAAATGCTATGTATAAACGGGTGCAGAAAGACTTGGAAAAGGACAATCCCGATATTGATATTCGATTGTTGCATTCTACTTCAAGTATTACTTTGGAAAATGGCAGTATAGAAGAAAAATTAATTCAAGATAAAGTTGGTGCTTCTGTAAAGGTGCTTACACCACATCAAATTGCGGCCATTGCTTTTGGAACAAATGGTTTTGAGGCAATGATTCTTGATTTAAAGGGCTGCGATATTATTTTGGATGAAATTCATACATATTCTGAGGTTACACAGGCTATTGTTTTAAAAATCATTCAGGTGCTTAAATATTTAGGGTGCAGAATCCATGTGGGGACTGCCACCATGCCAAGCATACTTTATAATAGAATAATTGAAATACTAGGCAAAGACAATGTACTGGAAATTGCACTAGATAGTCTGGAATTGGAAAAATTCAACAGACATACAATACATAAAATTTCGAAATGGGAAAACTCATCTAAAATTGTTGCTGATGCAATGAGCGAGGATAAGAAATTATTGGTAGTGTGCAATAGAGTAAAAACAGCTCAGGAACAATATCGTTTATTGAAAGAACAATATCCCAATACTTCTATCCTTATGCTTCACAGTAAATTTACCAAAGGTGACCGCAACGAAAAGGAACGCTTGCTCTTGGGGTTGGATTCAAAGGGAAAGCCAACAGGAGAATTTAATACATCAGATAAAGCATGTATTGTTGTTTCTACACAAGTAGTTGAAGTGAGTATCGATATTAGTTTCGACCTGATGATTACAGAAGCAGCTCCTTTGGATGCCCTTGCTCAACGATTTGGGAGGGTAAACCGCAAACGCAGTAAAGAAACCATAGGGAAATATAAACCTGTTTATGTAATTGCTCCACCCGAAGATGAAAAAGAAGCTTTACCATATAGTCTTGAAATAATACAGCGAAGCTATGAGGCACTACCCAATGGAGAGGTAATGCAAGAGACCCAGCTTCAGAAAAAGATTGATACAGTGTACACCGAAATTGATTTTCTAACAATTGAATCACATTCAGTTTTCAAAGAAACAGGTAAATGGTCAATTGATGTGCTTACTCATTCGAAAGAACCGATACTAATGAAGTTATTGGAAATTGATAGTGTCAGTTGCATTCTAGAGTCTGATGAAGAACGATACAAATTTGCGACAAAGGAAGAAAGAGCAATGATGGAGATTAGCTCTCGATATTTTTCAGTTTTCAAACTACGTCAAATAGAGCAAGGTAGTAGCCCTTTTATTATTCCAGACATTGCATATAATTCAGAGACAGGATTACAAATAGAACTTGCTAAACAAGAAAATTACAACATGACTTTTTCACCTGAAAATCAGATATTATGATAGCAGCAACAATAGGACGAACTTTTCTAAAAGTCTTTAATGAAAAGGCAGAGAAGAATTATTCTGCTAAAGAGTTTTTTGAGAAAGAATATTTTGAATGTTTCTATAATCATCCAAAATATATGCAATGGATTAACAATTCTGAATTTGACCAAATAAGCAAACGTAAACTTCATCATCGTGAAGAAGAACGGAAAAATGCTCTTCAAAAATTTCATTCAAAGATTGGAGAAAGAAGAATTTTTGACATGAGTACTGTAATTGGATTCCCTGCTTCTGATAATAAAGGATTTGCTGTGACCTCTGGTCAAGTGACAGATATTGAAATAGAAGTTGATGAAAATGAAGCTTACTTGTCATGGATAGGTAGCGGATTAAGTATTGGAACAGGGAAGCATTCAATACTTTTTGAGAATGAAGATATCCTTTTTGACACCTATCAAGGTTGGAAAGTTTATAGGAACCTTCTTAATGATAAAACTCTGGATAAATTAAAAGGCAACCAAATAAATTCATGGAATGGATTGTGGCTATCATATTTCTACTCTAAAAGGTTTAGAGAAAATTTTGATGTTTCTACATTAACGAATGTTGATTTTTTCACAGAGAAACCAATTGGTATAGAGTTGAATAAAATAAAATGGAGTGAATTGCTTTTTAATATAAGCAGGAAGTTCCCAAATTCTACTTTTGTTGGTTATGTCCATGCTGTCGGAGACACAAATCAGACAGTAGGTTTTATCCCTTTTCAATTTGAAAAAGCAAGTTCCATAATTAAATATTATAAAAAGCTTTTCGGTGAGAATGCATATTTAAACGATTCCCAAAAATATGAACGCTTATTCGGAAAGAACAGTTTAAGCAAAGCCTGTGAACATGGTTCTATTGGTTTACAAGCACTGGAGCCAAAAGATTTACGAAAATATATGGGGAATGATGCAAACTTAAAATTGGTTAAACCCAAACAGGACAAAGACGAAGAAAAGAACAGAAAAGCTCTGCAGAAAGATTACGAAAATATAATAACATATAGAACTTATAAAACTTGGTTAACAGCTATGATTACAAAGAACAAAGAAGAAAATCTGAATTATTCGATGGAGATTGCAGAAATTCTCTATGAATATAAAGTAAGCGCAAGAGTTGAAAAGAAGCTTATTGATGAAGGACTCTTGAAGGCAAAAAGCAAAAAGTATTTCATGTCGGAACTGGCTAATTTGATAGGAGTTATTCCAAAGGAGCAAACTCAGAAAATTAAAGATTTTCGGGATAAAGTCTACTTAATGAACGAAGAAGAATTTGGATATCTTCTAGTGCTTATAAAATTCGATTATGCATTTGTCGAAAGAGAACGAAGCTAAAATTGTTAAACTCTGACAGAGTAGATATTATAGCAAATAAAATTTAAACAATAATTTATAAAGCATATTTTACCATGAGTACAATTTATATAAGAACATTAAAACATGCGGAGCATACAGTATTCTGCGTAGCAGACGGACAAAAAACATATTATGACCCACAATTTGATTCATATGTGCCATACTCTAGTGGCCAACAGGTAAAACGCTCCATTTTAGAAAAAGTAGGTGACGCATTAAATGAACAGTTATCTCCTGTAACTTTTATTTCGAATGTAAAAGAAAAGAATAAAAAAATGGAGTTTGATGGAGAAGGAATAGCCTATGGGACATGTAATCCATTGCATTTTGACCAACTTCTAGGAGGTTGGATGAAAGCAGAAAAAGGTGGGGTTTCGAAAACTTTAAAAAGAAGAAGTCCTTTATCAATTTCTGCAATGAGAGGATTGCATCCATTGCTTGCTAGAACGAAAAAGGAAACTGGAACTTTTGATAGAAAAGAAAGAGGCAATAGTATTGTGAGAGTTGTGGATTCAAATGGTAATGAACTTAATGATGAACAAATTGAAAGTTTTCTATCAGGAAGAGATTCTCAAGTAAGTTTGAAAAGCAAATATTTAAAACCGCAGTCTCGTGCAACAGGTTTATTTGTTCAGGATATTGCAATAGATTTACGTCGTTTGTTTTGTGTTTCATTGGATACTTTTGAACCTGAAATTGATATAGAAAACATTGAACCATTACTTCGAGAAGAAGGCTGGCAAGAAACAAAGACTATTTTTGGAAATTGCTTGGTTGCTCCCAAGGCAGAACGAGAACGAATTGCAAAGGCTCTTGCATATGCTATAGTAAATTGGTCTATAACTTCTAACCAATCAAGAACATTTAGTTTGATGGAAACGCTTGCAGTCTCAATTTCTGAGAATGCCAATAAAATTGCAGGAAGTATTCGTGCAAAATTGAGTGAAGAAGACGACCGTAAAGCCTTACCTATAATTGAAGAGACTATGAATGGTGTAGATACATTCGTAACATTACAAGCCGGAGCACACATTCTCACAAAATCGGAAACAGCCGATGCATTGGAAAATGCAGAACAGGCGTTAGTTGATAAAATAATGGCTTTTGATTTTGAAAATCAATTGTCTTAATAAGTAAATGAAAGAGCTTCTGAAATATAGGAAGCTCTTTTTTGATTTCATATTCCTGTTAATCCCGCAAATCCTGTCCCAAACCTAAAAAAAACATGCCCATCACCGGAACCCACTTCAATTATCATTTAGTATGCAAGCGCAAACTATGGCTCTTTGCCAACTCCATAAATATGGAGCATAGTAGTGATTTGGTTTACGAAGGAAAAATGATACACGAAACCACCTATCAGCAACGCGCAGAGCGTTATAAAGAGATAGAACTAGACGGCATCAAGATTGACTATTTTGATACCAAAGAAAACGTGATTCATGAAATAAAGAAATCACGTAAGGAGCACGATTCACATGTCTGGCAAATAAAATATTACATCTTTCGGCTGGAGAATGCCGGAGTACAAGGTGTAACCGGCATATTGGAATACCCGAAAGAACGAAAAACAGAAGAGATACTTTTATCAGAACCGGACAGAGAGCGAATCAAAGAAATGGAAAAAGAGATAGATCAAATCATACATTCGGATATTAGTCCTCCAAAAATCAATTCAGCCAAATGTAAGAAGTGCTCTTATTTTGACTTTTGTTATTCCGGAGAAACTGAAGAAACATGAAAAAGACATACTATTTATTTAACCCGGGACGATTGTCACGCAAAGACAATACCTTAAAATTTACTGCAATAGATGAGGATGGTCATGAGCAAAAACCGCGTTATTTACCTGTTGAGAATGTCGATGAACTCTATGCCTTTGGAGCCGTAGATGCCAATTCTGCATTATATAACTTTTTGGGGCAACAGCAAATACCGGTACATTTTTTCGATTATTACGAAAACTATACAGGTTCATTCATGCCCCGCGAAGCATTGTTGAGTGGAAAAGTGTTAATGGCGCAAGCTCGTTTGTACGACGATAAAACAAAGCGACTGGAACTAGCTCGTTTAATATTGGAAGGAGCTGTGCATAATATGATTAAGAACTTGAAATATTACGATAAGAGAGGAAAAGACTTACAGCCTATTATTGAAATTATCCAAAAATATAAAGACAGATTTAGTACCGTTTCGGATATTGATGAATTGATGGGGTATGAAGGAAATATCCGAAAAACCTATTATGAAGCATTTGAGTTAATTATAAATGATTTCAGTATGAATGGCCGAAGTATGCGTCCACCGCAAAATGAAGTTAATGCGCTCATTTCATTTGGAAATATGATGTGTTACAGTCAATGTATACGAGCGATACACCAAACACAATTGAACCCTGTAATATCATTTTTGCATTCACCTGGCGAGAGACGCTTCTCTTTATCGTTGGATATTGCTGAAATTTTTAAACCGTTGTTGGTTGATCGAGTCATTTTTAAAATCCTGAATAAAAAAATGCTCGCTGAAAACGATTTTGAATCAGGAATCAACAGAGTGATCTTGAAACCCAAAGGAAAAAAAACTTTTGTGCAGGCCTTTGAAGATCGTTTGGTTGAAACAATTCAACACCGAACCCTGAATCGTTCTGTCAGTTATAAGCATCTAATGAAGTTAGAATGCTATAAAATAATCAAGCATATTTTAGAAATAGAACCTTACAGACCTTTTAAAATGTGGTGGTAATAATAGTTAGCGAGTTGGTGAGAAAGCGAGTTGATGAGATAAAGAGTAATGAGAAGTTATTTTCGCGAACCCACAAACTCACTAACTCACTAACTCACCAACTAATAAACTAATTCTATGAATGATTTTAATGAGAAATATAGGCAACGCTCAAAACTATATGCAATACAAGTAGTGAAATTCTTTAGTGCGTTACCAAAGCAGACAGAATATCAAGTTATCGGTAAACAACTATTGCGTTCAGGAACATCTGTAGCAGCAAATTTTCGTGCAGCTACACGAGCTCGTTCTACGAAAGAGTATTATTCAAAATTATGTATTGTGGTAGAAGAATGTGATGAAACTCTGTTTTGGTTTGAACTGTTGTTGGAAAGTGAATTAATTAAAAATGGACGAATTGCTCCATTAGTAAAAGAGGCTGAAGAATTACTGAAGATATTCTCAACCACTAGAAAAAAAGTAGGAACAAACTTAAAAAAATAACTCACTAGCTCACCAACCCACAAGTTCACCAACTCACTAACTCACAAGCTCACTAACTAAATAGATATGTATGTTATTTTAATGTATGATGTAAATCAAAAAAGAGTAGGAAAAATGCTAAAATTGTGTCGCAGATATTTAACATGGATCCAAAACTCTGTTTTAGAAGGAGAAATAACGGAAGTAAAATTAAAAGAATTAAAGATGAAAGCAGAATTACTTATGGATGAAACCGATAGTTTAATTATTTTTAAGTCCAGAGATGAAAAATGGTTAGACAAAGAAATTGTAGGTAAAGAAAGAGGAAAGGTTGATAATTTTCTATAGTAAAGTTGTCGATCATATTTTTAAGTAATGAACACCATTAATTCTTTTCTTCAAATGGAAAAAACAAGCTCTTTGACATATTGATTATCAAAATATTACACTTAGTTGTCGATCCTAAGTAAAAATCATACTATTATACATCGACAACTTATAAGCTTAAAATTGTTAAGAATCCTTTACTGCAGGTCGCATTTTTAGGTTATTTTTGTAGTCTTAGCCTACGGCTTTTAATCGTACCATACTGGAATTGAAATTTGATATTATCACCTCAAAGCAAAGTTTAATGAGCTTTTAATCGTACCATACTGGAATTGAAATAGTATCACCAGGAACAACTTCTTCACACATAATTGCTTTTAATCGTACCATACTGGAATTGAAATTGCTCTATACCGAATATTTAATTGTGTTTCCTGACTTTTAATCGTACCATACTGGAATTGAAATGTTCATTGCTTTGGTTAGAGCTGTAAATGAGCAACTTTTAATCGTACCATACTGGAATTGAAATGGAAACCTCATTGCAAAAAGTTGAGCTATTATCAGTCTTTTAATCGTACCATACTGGAATTGAAATATAATAAAACCATGCTCTTCAAAAGTTTTTGTAAACCTTTTAATCGTACCATACTGGAATTGAAATAAATAACGAACGCAAAGCGTACTTAACGGACTTATACTTTTAATCGTACCATACTGGAATTGAAATATAGGAGGACGTTGCGACATTAAACGAAATGGCTTTCTTTTAATCGTACCATACTGGAATTGAAATTGGTTAGATTTAGCTTCAACTTTACCCAATTTATTGCTTTTAATCGTACCATACTGGAATTGAAATCCATTAAGGATCAAATAGACCAAAATAACGAACGCACTTTTAATCGTACCATACTGGAATTGAAATATGGATCATACGGAGCTGTTGAAGGTCAGCATGACGACTTTTAATCGTACCATACTGGAATTGAAATATAGGTTCTACGGACGATGAAAAAATGAACAATATACTTTTAATCGTACCATACTGGAATTGAAATTGCGGTAAGTGTATGGCCTGTTTACAAAAGCTTAGCTTTTAATCGTACCATACTGGAATTGAAATATTGGTGATAATTATATTGAAGAAAGAAAAGCATGCTTTTAATCGTACCATACTGGAATTGAAATAAAGGTGGTGAAGTTATGTTGCCTATTGGCGATGAAGCTTTTAATCGTACCATACTGGAATTGAAATTGTTTTGAGCATGCTTCTTAGCCTCTAGTTCACCCACCTTTTAATCGTACCATACTGGAATTGAAATAGGAGTATACGGTATAATGTAGCCGCACTGAAACACTTTTAATCGTACCATACTGGAATTGAAATAAAGCTCCAACCATTACGTTTTTTTAAAATAACAAGACTTTTAATCGTACCATACTGGAATTGAAATTGTGACTTTACAGAGATGTTGAGCGCATTAAATGGACTTTTAATCGTACCATACTGGAATTGAAATGCACCTAATACAAGCCTATTAAGAAAGAATGTTTTAACTTTTAATCGTACCATACTGGAATTGAAATTACCATTTAACACGCACATGCTACAAAGATCAAGAAAACTTTTAATCGTACCATACTGGAATTGAAATGTATATTGTGAAAACTAAAAAAGGTGAACCATCTACTTTTAATCGTACCATACTGGAATTGAAATCCTCTACTTGCTAATGGACGTCTTGCATGTCCGAACTTTTAATCGTACCATACTGGAATTGAAATAAATAACGAACGCAAAGCGTACTTAAAAGGCCTTTACTTTTAATCGTACCATACTGGAATTGAAATATTTTATGACTCTCACGTATGATGATGAGCATTTACTTTTAATCGTACCATACTGGAATTGAAATAAGTTTCGACCAACAATTTAGCAAGGTGAGCATTGACTTTTAATCGTACCATACTGGAATTGAAATTTCTCAGGAGGCACTATTACAACAAATGTGCGCATCTTTTAATCGTACCATACTGGAATTGAAATTGGAACGAAACAAACAAAAAAAAGCTGCTCAAAAAGCTTTTAATCGTACCATACTGGAATTGAAATATGATTTCTCCTGCTATGCATATGATTAACGCTTATCTTTTAATCGTACCATACTGGAATTGAAATCGGTGATCCTCTACAATACGATGATGGTAATCTTGCTTTTAATCGTACCATACTGGAATTGAAATAAGGATCCGCTTAAGTATCCTGTGGCTATGAGTATCTTTTAATCGTACCATACTGGAATTGAAATAATACTGGCATTAATCGTTTACATTTAACTTTATTGACTTTTAATCGTACCATACTGGAATTGAAATTGATGAAATAGTGAGCAATATTCTTAAATTTTTGTCTTTTAATCGTACCATACTGGAATTGAAATCGAGCATCTATTACTTCAGCTTTCTTTTCAAACCTACTTTTAATCGTACCATACTGGAATTGAAATAAATCTCTCTTCTATTCTTCTCTTTCAAAGTCTCCTTTTAATCGTACCATACTGGAATTGAAATGAATAATGAACGCAAAGCGTACTTAAAAGATCTATACTTTTAATCGTACCATACTGGAATTGAAATGAAGGAATAAGTTGAGTTAGTGCTTGATCTTCGTAACTTTTAATCGTACCATACTGGAATTGAAATACTTTATTTACAAATGATGTAGGCAGTAAGATATTCTTTTAATCGTACCATACTGGAATTGAAATCTAATATGTAATCAAACTAATGCTATTAGTATTTCTTTTAATCGTACCATACTGGAATTGAAATTCATTATCCTTTAATGATTTCTTCCAAAGGTTATTAAACTTTTAATCGTACCATACTGGAATTGAAATAAGAATCGATACGTAAACTCGGTGAATTTTTCCAGACTTTTAATCGTACCATACTGGAATTGAAATAAGATTTTTCACGCTATGAATCCAATTAAGTATTTACTTTTAATCGTACCATACTGGAATTGAAATGTATAACCTTTAATTCGAAATCTTGTACTACTACCACTTTTAATCGTACCATACTGGAATTGAAATTGCGATACATGTAACATGGGGGATGTTCAATTGTGGCCTTTTAATCGTACCATACTGGAATTGAAATTGGTATGTTGATATAAGATATCAAAACCATAGGAACTTTTAATCGTACCATACTGGAATTGAAATTTGCCAGTTCGTGCACTTCAATTAGTGAAGCTAAATCCTTTTAATCGTACCATACTGGAATTGAAATATGGTTTCCCCTGCTATGCACATGATAAATGCATACTTTTAATCGTACCATACTGGAATTGAAATGAAACATTTGGACAGTACACTGGATTAAAAGATAAAACTTTTAATCGTACCATACTGGAATTGAAATAGCTCATTCATGTACTCAATTTTGTCACCTGATACACTTTTAATCGTACCATACTGGAATTGAAATGAAAGAAAAGGAGCTATGTATCTAACAAGTTCAGACTTTTAATCGTACCATACTGGAATTGAAATACACGCCTGTTATGGCTACTACTAAAAGTAAAGGTGTCTTTTAATCGTACCATACTGGAATTGAAATCGAGAAATTTGGAGGAGGTATTAAACCAGAACAAACCCTTTTAATCTAACAGAGGTTAAATTCCTCGAGGCTTGCCTCGTAATTACTATCTTTAGACTCGATGTCTAGAGATAGTAAAGAAATACATAAGAGTCATAATGTAACAGTTTTGCTTTACCATATAGCTTGTGCGATAAAATATCGACGAATTGTTATTGACGCGGATGTAGATAAGGTGATTAGAGAAGTTTGTGAAGAAATAGAGTTGCGTTATGATATTCATTTTCTTGAAATAGGAACAGATTTAGATCATATTCATTTTCTAATCCAATCAGTTCCGGATTATAGTGTTACAAAAATAGTAAGGACTGTAAAAAGTATTTTGGCACGAGAAGTATTTCGTCAATGCCCAGAGGTGAAAAAGAAGCTATGGGGAGGTGAATTCTTTGGCAAAGGCTATTATACTAATACTGTAGGTCAACATGGAACGGAAAATATGATTGCTAATTATGTGAAAAACCAAGGAAAACAAGATGAATACCGTCAACTGAAAGGTGGCGGAGAACAGCTTAAGCTGTTCTGAGTGAACGATGCCTCTGGGCTTGCCCCGAGGTGGTTCACTCGTACCATACTGGAATTGAAATTGAGTAAATACATAACGAAGAATAATATATTTTGTAACTTTTAATCGTACCATACTGGAATTGAAATGATGGTAAAGGAGTGAAAAAGACAGACGGGTACGGCTTTTAATCGTACCATACTGGAATTGAAATTACTATCGCCTTTAATTTCAAATGCATAATATTTGCCCTTTTAATCGTACCATACTGGAATTGAAATATAGTGCAGACCCCCAGTTTCAAACAGAAAAGTTCTCTTTTAATCGTACCATACTGGAATTGAAATACCACTCCCACAACTCCAACGGCTGCCATTCCAAGCTTTTAATCGTACCATACTGGAATTGAAATACCAAAGCAGCAGTATGAGTAGAAAATGCTAAATGCTTTTAATCGTACCATACTGGAATTGAAATACATCTAGTACATACGAGTTTTTATTTGATCGCTTCTTTTAATCGTACCATACTGGAATTGAAATCAGAAAATCTACCCATTACATAAAAAGGTGATGGATTCTTATTAACTGAGAAGTCCATTTCTTCATATCTGTAATACGATTTTCTTCCATCAGAGAAGGCAACTATGGGAGCGGAATATCCAGCCTCACTTTTTATCGTCCCTTAATTGTCGGGTCTTAATCCCTTCTTTATTTGGGTCAAATTCATATAATGCATCATTTACAATTTTCAATAAGTCTTCAAAATAAAATTTACGTCCAAAATTACTAAAACACCTATCTAGTGTTTGATAACGAATCAATGCATTTTTATTGGTAGACATATTTATTCTCAAAATTACTTGTTATAATATAGTTTATAGCATAATAAAATTGATAAAATATGACTTTTCATAAAATTTACTGTATGTCACAAATTCTCAATACTATTACTAATCTAAAAAACAGGAATGAATATTATTATGTAACAATTGCATTAAACCCGGATTATGTATTAGAACTTCGTTATTATCATTGAAAGTGCCATAAAACAAGGCTTTACTGAAATGAGGCATAACATCGTTCTGGTGAGTTGAAGTGAAGTAACGAAGTGTCTTGTTTTGAAGCAATTGCAGTGTGTAATAGATGGTCTAATGCATATTGCGGGTTAAATAGAGCACCATCACTCATTCACCCTAAACACCCCTATTCCCCACGCTTCTGTATAAAGGGTGTATTCGTTCTGGTGATGGCCATTCACTCCCAACACCTCAAAAGTGGCAAACTAACCTTCTTCGTTGGCGCTTGATTTGTAATCAGCGACCTACACATCCCGGTATTTTCACTTTTCTTCGCTCCGTTCAAAAACCTCCTTTTATCCAACAGCACTTGACAATTTATATTTACTTTTTACATTGTCAATGTCTAATTACATACATATTCGTAAAAGTTGATACAAATACTTATTTTTACCTACTCTATTAAAAATTAACTTAATGCAAGAAGGAATAATACTACATTTTAACGATCATTTAGGATATGGATATATTTTAAATAATAAAGAAGATCTTATATTTTTTCATTTCTCAGATATAATTTGTGAGGGAATTAAAACTTGCAACATAGGAGATACTGTTACTTTTGAAATTGATCTAGGAACAAGTTATTTGAGAGAAAAAAAAGCTATTAATTGTCATATCAATACGATTTCAAAAAATGTCATTAATATAATCAAGGATCAAAATGTATCTCAAAATCAATTACTAGAATACTTTGATAATAATAAACTTGTAATTTTCCATAATACGACATTCAACAACATTGATTTTCAAAATAATACTTTTGCTCAGAAGGTCATTTTTTTTAGTGACTGTAACTTTGTTGAAAATTGTCTCTTTTTAAATTGTAACTTTTATTCAAGTATATTCTTTTGCGGTTGTACTTTTCAATCTCATTTCAGCCTAAAACAAAGTGTATTTGGTAATGATATACACATGGAATCCTCAAGAATAGTAAGTAAAACAGGTGCATCTTTTAGAGGAGTCAAATGTAAAAATATATATCTTGATTTCTCTTTTGAAGGAGGTAAAGATATGCTTTGGTTTAACGAAGTCACCATAGATAAGAATCTAGTTATTGGAGGAAGCTTTAAAAATGATGTCCAAATATTGGGGCTACATGAAAATAAAGTTGGTAAAATTGGATCTCTGTTTATTGGTAAAGAGTACTTCGCAAATCAGAGAATTAATTCTTCTCAATTTAAAAAATCTCTAGATATTCAGAATATGAATATTACTGAAGGTATTTACGTGGAAAATACGGATTTTAACAACATTAATATTAATAACTCAATAACAAAATATTTATCGATAACATCCTCAAAAATTGAAGACACCATTGAATTAGAAAAGGTAAACTTAATCAACGATAAATTTTCTTTAATATTTAATAGAAATCTTACACTTAATCGCTTTAACATAAAGAAATGTACTTTTAATGGCTTAGTTAATCTCGATGATAGCTCCGTTGAAAAAAGTATTATTTTTCAAGATAGTATCTTTAATACTAATTCAAGTTTATCAGTATATAATTTTCTCACAAATAGTTTTAGATTATCTCCAAGCAACCTTATATATAAAAAAAAGAGACATTTCTTTTTTAATCCTAAATTTCATCTATTATCCAAAGAAAGTACTGCTTTTCAAAAAAATAAAGAAGTAAAAGAAAAATTAGCATATGAATATAGCTCCTTTAGAAAATGGTTTCATGATAATGGAGATAATACCCAAGAAGATGATGCATACTTTAACATGAGAGAATATTCTAATGTTCCATGGATATTCAAAATCATTTTTGGATATATTTTTGGATGGGGTGTAAAGTTAGGCTATATATTTATTTCTTCTTTTTCTATCATTTTATTATTTAGTGTTTTGTATTCATTAACAGGAATTCCTATTCCGGGTAATATTATATTTAGTCTGCAATCCTTTTTTGCCAGTATACTTGGTGAATGGGATAAATATGGCATTATTTCACCTCTGGGTATAATACCAATTTTATCTATAATTGAAACTGCAATAGGAATTATATTTATCACAGCACTTGCCGGTGCTTACATGAGAAAAATACTTCGATAATTTTTTACGCAAAATAAGAGGAAGTAATTGTTATGAACATCTCATAAAAAAAGCCACTATCAAACGTTCTGATAGTGGCTTTTTAATCTTTAACCAAACCTAACCCTAAACTATGAGTTATACACGAATATAATATTTATTCCATAAATTATCAAATAACACCATCACTCATTCACCCTAAATACCCCTTTTCCCACGCTTCTGTATATAGGGTGTATTCGTTCAGGTGATGGCCATTCACTCCCAACGCCTCAAAAGTGGCAAACTAACCTTCTTCGTTGGCGCTTGATTTGTAATCAGCTACCTACACATCCCGGTATTTTCACTTTTCTATCGCTCAGTTCAAAAACCTCCTTTTTTCCAACAGCACTTGCCATTTCTTAATTTACATTTTGCTTAATCAATGGCTAAAGCTGTTTTTACCCACACTTTATTTCTTATTCAAAAAATCCATGCAATCTACGTTTGCAACTTCCCTACCATTCTGGTGCTGTTTTTGTCATACCTTTTGCCCAATGGCGCTCATTTAACAACTTTTGCTGGCGATTGATTTGTAATCAGCGCCATACGCACATTCGGTATATAAGTCATTTCGCAGTTCGTACCTCACTACTAAAAATGCCTTAAAAACCGAGCCCCAGGTAACCTAGCGCAATCCCCTAGCCTTTATAACTTTCTCGCAAATAGTTTCCGGTCGTACCTCACTTCAACATATTTACTCCAAAACCATAAAAGCTGACTCCGGCAAAAGCAACGCCAAAAACAGCACTCCAAAGCTAATAGTAACATAATGCCTCGCTATATAACTTGCCTATCTTCAATGGTGTAAACAGAATACCTCCGACAGTCCTATAGCGGCACTATGTTAATTTGCCCCACGGCCAGAGCTCGCCGCCCCACGCCTTCACACACAAACAGCCCATTAAAAAATCGCACAAGCCTCTCCTCATCCTAAATTTTTCAATAAGCTGTTTGCCTTTCCTATTACCAATGGCAAAGGAGCTTATCAGCCCCTTTAGAATCTTTCCACCAATACCCCGTCCACCACCCCTTAAGTTGTGATCTTATCAGCTAACTATGTCTTTAATATTTAAACTTATTTCAGTACTACTTTTATAACTGTCCTCGCAGAAATTCCATATTGTTCCCACCCCCAACAAACCAATTTGTCCCGTTCAACCTTATCTCGTTCCTCCCCGTATTGCCCAGGGCATGCTTCGCATATCAGGTTTTATTGGGGGCATTCATTACCATCGCCCCAAACCCCCAGGCTGAAAACCATTGATATAAATTATTGATGTGGTTCTTATTTTTTTAATGGTTCATCAAAAAATTACATCAATGTTTTTTGATTATCCAATAATATACTCATTACCCCAAAGTGCACTATTTTGCACATATTTATTATATTTGTATAATATATTACACATCATGCGAGGAATTAAGCTATTACCAAAACATAAAAAAGTGCTGATGATTTTAGGTGAAAACATAAAATTAGCACGATTAAGACGACAACTTACGGCAGAACAAGTTGCTGAACGTGCCGGTATTAGTCGCCGTACTCTGGTATCAATAGAACAGGGTGCTGAGAGTGTTGCTATTGGTAGCTATGTGCAGGTTTTATTTGTACTAGGTCTTGCTGATGATATTTTACTTATTGCCAAAGATGATACTTTGGGACGTAAACTTCAGGATGCAAAATTAATCAACCCTAAACGTAATTCTTAAGATGGCATCAAAATATATATATGTATTTGCAGACTGGTATAAACTTCTTAAACCAACATTACTTGGCACGTTAAAAGTGGAACAATTGAGAGGTCATGAAGTGTTTTCTTTTGAGTATGATAAAGATTGGTTAAAATCATCCAATAGAATTCTGCTTGATCCAGATCTTCAGTGGTATTCCGGACCACAGTTTCTTTCTGATAAAAAAGAGAATTATGGCCTGTTTCTGGATTCTTCTCCGGATCGTTGGGGAAGAGTTTTAATGAGAAGAAGAGAAGCTATAATGGCTCGTTCTGAAAACAGACCACAAAAAACCTTATTCTCATCCGATTATTTATTGGGCGTGTATGACGAACATAGAATGGGAGCTTTAAGATATAAGGAAGAAATGGATGGTCCATTTTTAAATAATAATGAACTAATGGCTGCACCTCCCTGGACTTCTTTACGCAAACTAGAATATGCCAGTTTAAAAATAGAAGCAGATGATTCCGTTGATGATCCTGAATATTTAAATTGGCTTAATTTGTTAACAGCTCCTGGTTCCTCACTTGGAGGTGCAAGACCCAAAGCAAGTGTTCTGGATAATAATCAAGATCTCTGGATTGCAAAGTTTCCAAGTTTAAATGATGATATTGACATTGGCGGATGGGAAATGGTGGCTCATGATTTAGCAATACAATGTGGTATTGACATGGTTCCCACTATGATTCAAAAGTTTTCAAGTAAAAATCATACTTTTTTAACCAAAAGATTTGATCGAATAAACCAGGGTAAGAGAATTCATTTTGCCTCTGCCATGACATTATTAGGAATGCAAGATGGTGATAACTACCAAAACGGAGTGAGTTATCTGGATATTGTTGGCTTTATTATTCAACATGGAGATAAAGGGTTTGTACAAAATGATTTGGAGCAACTTTGGAGACGAATCGTTTTTAACATCTGTATTAAAAACACGGATGACCATCTTCGTAATCATGGCTTTTTATTAGGTGAACAAGGTTGGCGTTTATCTCCTGCATACGATATCAATCCTGTAGCATCCGGAAGAGGTCTCTCTTTAAATATTTCTGATGATGATAATTCATTAAATTTAGAATTAGCTCTTGATGTTGCTGATTTCTTTCGAATTGATAAACCAAAAGCAACAGAGATAATAAGTCAAATTAAAAATACAGTCTCAAACTGGAAAAAAATAGCAATCCAACACAATTTATCTAGAAATGAACAAGAGTTAATGGCACCAGCTTTCGAAGACAATTAAAAAAGGTTCTTACATTTCTGCAAGAACCTTCATGACCACAAACCTAACTAACATCAAAGAAAAACTAAACGTCTTTCTTTCTACCAAACCAATATTTTAACAACATAGATACAAAATAACTAACCACAGTTCCTACAACTGCAAATACAACCGTCTCCAATAAGTCAGAGAGAAAAAGGCTTTTCCCTAACGTCACAAAACATCCTCCTAAAAATCCTACTTTGCCGTTTTGTTGTATATCTGCCATAGCTGTATTATTAATCCAATAACTGGTATTAGTCCATAAACTCAAGTTTTTGCTATAGAAAGTTCAAATACAAGGCGTGTGAGAAATTCAAACCGCAGTATACTAGCGTATTCGAGGATTTGGATTTTGAGCAACAACGCAGTAGTTGGCTTACTATACTAAAACATATTAAGGTGTATCAATAGCAATCAATGCCAAAGCCCTACTTTCCTGACTATTGATCAGGTAATTCTCTCCATTAACCTCCTGGTAATACTCAGCTCCCAGTACTACAAACACAGGGAAAGTACTATTAGCAGAAACAGATGAGGTAACATTTACTTCTAAAGCGTCAGTAGAATCAAGAGCAACAGTATCAGATTCAACCACTTCAACCTCATACTCATTATTCTCAAAGTCAACAGCTGCAACTCCAACTGTAAATCTCACCACGTCACCACCTTCAACTTTTACCAACTCAAGATTAGGATTTGCAAAATCTACAACAACAGTTGCCTGTCCGGTGGCACGATCAAATGCAACAGTATGCGCCACTTTAACCATATCATCCAAACCGTTGTTACGGTTAAACTCAAATCCCTGCAACAAGGATAAATCACCAGCCAACACTGTTCTTTCTCCACGCTTGTTGGTAGTATCCGCTTTAATAACTTTCAGCAAATTAGTAGTCAACCTACTTGCCACACGGTTATCTGCAGATTTAGAAATCGGCACTTTCAATGCATTCCTTAATAACTTACTTGCCTTACCAGCCCTTCCAAACTCCACCCCATTTTCACGGGTACGTGCAAATGCAGGATCATTTTTAATTCGATCACCATCTACACCACCTTTTGAGCGTGCAAGGTAATCACCTCCACTCTTGTAAAAAGACAAATCCCCTATTCGTCCTTCCAACTTAATTACACCTTTTTGTCTTGCCATAACAATCTCATTTTTAAATTATCATCAGAAAAGTAAACGCTTAATCTGCTGCATTACAAATACGGGTGTCCCATTTGTCCCTAAATGACTTTTTTATCCCAATATGGCTTTACTAAATGGGCATATTCATTATCTTAGTCTTATTGATGAGGTATATCTTCCTCATGTTTTAAGTAAGGATACGGTATTATGAGTATTAAAACAGAACGGGTTTGTATCTACCCAAAAGACATTCAAAGAATAACAGGTAAAAGTGAAAAATCAGGTCAGCGTTTATTACAAAAGATTCGCAAACAACTCGGTAAACAAGAACACCAGTTTATAACTTCTAAAGAGTTTGCAGATTATTCCGGCATTTCACTTCATGTAATTCAGGAATATTTGGTGGATTAATCCATTTGCTCTTCCAATTATTCTACTAACTATTCTACTCCTTTTCCCCATACAATTTACTTCATTTTATACCTATTTTTCATATTTAATTCCTTTTTATACCTATTTATTACATTAAATACCTATTTTTTATAGATATTTGTATACCTATTTTTCTTAAAAAAACCATGAACAACACCTCTTTTTATCAAGAAATAACTACTTTTCTCGGAAAGTCTGCTCCTGAAGAAGGATTTTTAGCTGGTTATACTGCTATTATTAATTCATTAGAACTAAACCTTCCATTTCCATTACCTTTGATACTCATAAGTAAAAAAAATCGAAAGTATGATAGTAAGGATTGGAAAGTATTCCCGAACAAATACCTACCTGAAGATTCTTTATATAAACAATTAGTTTTTGCTTTAAAATATGAAGGTATTAATTTACTTTTCTTTAAAAAACTTTTTACTAGCCTATCAAAAACTGAAATACATAAACTCATAACCATTGAACCTACAGGACAATATTCCAGAAAAATATGGTTTCTTTATGAATGGCTAATGTCTGACAAATTAGAGATTCCCGATATTAAGATCAAGAACTACATTCCTCTTATCGACGATAAACTTCAATTTGCTATTGAAGGCACACATTCATCAAGACATAGAATTATCAATAACCTTCCTGGTTCTCAATTATTCTGCCCATTAATAAGAAAAACACCTAAGTTAATCGATTACATCCAAAAAGACTTAGGTAAATCTAAGTCAATATATTTAAACACAATACACAAAGATGTTTTGCAGAGAGCTGCTTCCTTTTTGTTATTAAAAGATTCAAAAGCTTCCTTCACTATTGAAGGTGAAAATCCAAGCAACAACAGAGCTTTAAAATGGGGAAAAGCAATTGGTCAGGCAGGTTCTAATTCCTTAAACGTTGATGAATTACTCCGCTTACAACAATTAGTTATTGAAAGTGCTCGCTTTAGTAAGATGGGATTAAGAAAACAACCTGGTTTTGTTGGTGAACATGACCGTAATACAGGAGAACCCATCCCAGATCATATTTCTGCAAAATGGGAAGATATTGAAGAATTAATAAATGGATTAATACAAACCTACAACATACTTCTCAACTCCAATTTTAATCCTGTTTTAGCGGCAACAGTTATTGCCTTTGGTTTTGTTTTCATCCATCCTTTTGTTGATGGTAACGGCCGTATACATCGATATTTAATTCATCATATCCTTGCTGAAATGAAATTCTCTCAACAAGGAATCATATTTCCTGTTTCATCATCAATACTTGATCATATCAATGACTATCGAAAAATATTAGAGGCATATTCTCACCCAATATTAGAGCATATACAATGGACTTCTTCTAATGATAATAATATAATAGTACTGAATGATACAACCGACTTTTACAAATACTTTGATGCTACATTACAAGCTGAATTTTTATTTGACTGTGTATATGATACATTTGAAAATGTCATACCTAAAGAAGTTGATTATCTGGAAAATTATGATGCATTCAAAACGTTTATTGACAATCATTATGAAATGCCTGATAAACTTGTAGCAACTCTGGTTCGATTTTTACAACAAAACAATGGTAAATTATCCAAGCGAGCCATGAATAAAGAATTCAAAACCCTTGAAGAAAAAGAAGTCAAAGAAATTGAAATCGTATTTAATAAAATATTCTTTGAAAATTAGAATATCCTAAAACATTCATTTTAGTTTTATTTGTACTGCTTAATCAATGTATTATTCGTAACTTTGTAATTGTCAAAGGACTACAAACCGAAACATATCTACTTAAATAGAAGGTGAACTATTCGGGAACAATTTAATTTTGATTTACATATCAAATTGATTTAATGATATTTACAAGACTACATCTTCTTCCTGTCATCCCGACAATTGACTATCAAAGACTTAAAGGTTTTACCTATAGGTCTTTTTTTATATGGTGCAACCATAGTGCAAACCATGGATCTTTCTTTCTTCTGTAAAGAGAATATCTTTAATAAAAATAGGCCATCTTATTTTAGACAGCCTCTTTTTTATTTTTTACATTTCAGTATAAACAACTGAAATAATATACTTTACAAGCTAAAAACAATCTCTTATTCAGATAATTTTAATAATATTTTAAACACTTTTCCAGGACTATCAGCCCATTTTTGAACAGCATCCCCTGCTTCATCAGCATTGATAATCCTGGTTACCATTTTATCTATTGGAAAAGTTTTACGTTGAAGGTATGAAATCACTGCTCTAAAATCAGATCCTGTAGCATTTCTTGATCCCATAATATCCATTTCTTTTTGAACAAACAACTTTGTTGCAAAGGATACATTATCTTTGGCATAGCCAATACATACAACTCTTCCTGTAAATGCTACTTCCTCAACAGCAGCTAAATACGTAATTGGATTACCAGCAGCTTCAATAACAACATCAGGTTGTAAATTTTTAATCTGATCTTTCCAATCTGCTTCCTTTGAATTTATTATATAATGTGCTCCTAATTCTTTAGCAACGGCTAATTTATCATTGTCAATATCAACAGCAATTACTTTAGCACCTCTTAATACAGACCGAACAATTGCTCCAACACCAATCATTCCACAACCAAATACCATTACAGTATCAATATCTGTAACTCTTCCGCGGTCAACTGCATGAAATCCTACCGTTAAAGGTTCTACCAATGCTAATTCTACATCAGTTAAATTCTCTGCGACCAAGAGCTTTTGCCATGGAACACTAATATACTCACACATTGCTCCATCACGCTGAACACCTAAAGTTTGGTTATATTGACACGCGTATTCACGTCCTCTTTTACATGAAGGACATTGTCCACAATTACTATAAGGAACAACTGTTACCAACATTCCTTTTTTAAACGATTCAGGAACCACCTCACCACACTCCTCAATTACAGCAGAAATTTCATGTCCTGGAATACGAGGGTATTGAACCATTGGATTCTTTCCTAAATATGTAGTTAAATCCGATCCACAAAACCCTACATACTTTAATTTTAACAGAACCTCTCCTGATTTTACTTCAGGTTTTGGAGTATCAATAACTTGAACCTTTCCTGGTTCTTCTATTACTACTGCTTTCATGACTATATATTTATTATTCTTTTATATTTTTAATTTATATGCTTTAATTGCATTTTTACCAAGTATAGAATTTTGCTCATCAGTTGAAAGCTTAGAAACTTGCTTTTTAACCAGTTCAAACCACTGTTTATATTCAACACCAACTAAGCAAACAGGCCAATCAGATCCAAACATCAACCTATCTGAACCAAAGGCTTCAATAACGGTATCAAAATAAGGTTGCAATTGATTTTCAGTCCAGTTAGTAAAATCAGCCTCAGTAATCATACCCGACATTTTACAAAACACATTATCGAATTGCGCCAACTTATGTATATTCTCTCTCCAGGGAAGAAGCTCATTCTTTGCAATTAATGGCTTTGCAATATGATCCATTACAAATACCTGATTTGGATGATTTTTTACAAATTCGATCGTTTGTGGAAGATGACGTTCAAATATTAAAATATCATAAACCATATCGTACTCTTTTAGTAATGATATTCCTTTATTAAACTGTTCTCCAAGAATAAAATTTTCATTTGACTCACCCTGAATTACATGCCTAATTGCAACTAATTTTTCATGCGAGGCAAATTGCTCTAAATGACACTTAAAATCATCATTGGCAATTGGTAACCATCCCACTACTCCCTTGATATAGTCATTTTCAGAAGCCATTTTTAGCAACCATTTTGTTTCCTCAATACATTGACGGGCCTGAACAGTTACAACTCCATTCACTCCAGATTTATGAATTTCCTCTTCAAGATTCCCGGGTAAAAAATCTTTCCTGATTTTCTTCATTTTATCATCAATCCAATCATATTCGACCGGATCATATTTCCAAAAATGATGATGTGAATCTATAATCATACTAAAACTTATATAAATTGATATGATGAACTAATTAATCCCTGCTTTTTCATTTCATTCCAAAATTCCTTTTTAATTGTTGAAGAAATGATTTCAACATTCTTTTGCATTGTTGATACTTTACTTGTATTTAATGCCAGAGCAGCAACAGCCGGATGAGATAAGGCAAATTGAATACACGCATCACTCTGAGAGACATTGTGTTTGCTACAAATTTCAGAAAATTTATCTCGCCAAGAATAAATAGATAATCCTTCTTCTGATTTTGGATCTACTTTACGATAATCAAAGAATTCACCTCCGGTTAAAAATCCTGCATGAAAAACGGCTGAATTTATAACTCCAACCCCATCCGTATGTAATTGATTAATAAACTGTAGAAATTCAGGCGTATGTTTCATTATAGTAAAAGAATTAGCCAACATAACCCAATCAAACTTAACATTTTGATATAACTCCTGAATTACTTTCCAATCCTTTGATCCTATACCAACTGCTTTTACATGACCTAACCTTTTTAATTCAAATAAAGCAGTATATGCTTCTTCAATATCCTTTATTCTTTTTACTCTATCTTCATTACTGGTAGCCGCCGTTAAATACTCGTCAGGATCATGTACAGAAACAACATTAGCTTTATATCTGCCACCTAGTAATTCATTTCCTTGTTTCCAACATTCAAGAATACCTTCATAACTAATTTTCTGAACAGCATCATGTTTGATATTAGACCACACACCCGGTTCAAAAGTAGGTTCTTCTGTTTCTAACGGAACTCTGTACCACCCTAACTTATTACTTATAATTATATCTTCAGGATTAATCTCTAAATCACATAATATATTGCCGATCATTTCTAAAGCTAAACCGGCTCCATATTTTCCAGCACTATCTATTACAACTGGTTTTTGAGTATTGTCAAACCATCCTTGTACTAGTTCTTTTTTATACTCATAAGAAAGATCCTGATATAAATTCCCTAGATAGCTCGTTCCATATACAATTGGAGGAATTTCTAATCCGGTATTTCCTAATTTGTTTTTTATAGTTAGTTTCATGTGTTTAAATTTTCTTTCATATGTCACATGGAACTCACAAGAAATTTTAATCATCACTCTGTGTGTAATTTTTAAGATTAAAATTTACATGTTCGTTTCATATTCTCTAATTTGTTTTCCACGCCCAATGGAACACTCAAATAAATTTGGTTTACCAAATCTTCCTGTTCGTTTCATTCTTTTCTTTACCAATTCAAAAGCACGAATTATATCAATACATAAAGCATTAATACTTTATACATTTCGTTTTAATCCTGATCTGAAAAATGCATAAGAACCTATTATTACAAAACATATTAATGGTAACACGTATGAGATTTCTACTCCTGCAGAATCAATTAAAGCACCTTGCAATGGTGTAATTAAAGCACCACCTAAAATAGCCATAATCAATCCGGAAGATCCAACTTTGGTCTCCTCATCATTTAAACCATCACTACCCATTCCAAAAATTGTAGGAAACATTAAAGACATGAAAACAGAAATTCCTATTAAAGAATAAACTCCAATTATTCCACCAATAAAAATTACGCTAAATGATAATACAACAGCTGCAATTGATGCTATTAACAACAAGGTATGATCTTTTACTTTTTTCATAAGAGCAGTAAATATCCAACGAGATATACCAAATAGAATTAAAGCTACTGTATGATATTGAAGTGCTACTTCAGGTGTTACATCTAATTGTTCCGGTATATAAAAGTTTGTATAAGTCCAAACTGCAATTTGTGCACCGACATAAAAGAATTGAGCTGTTACGGCAAATACATAATTTTTCTTTTTGAATAATGTTTTAAATGTATGGAAGATATGAACACTTTCATGATCATCTGAAACTATTGGCATTTTGGTTACTGCTATTAAAATCCAAACAATAGCAAGCATTCCTGCAACTGATAAATATGGGAAGATTACAATATTTAAAGTTTCATTAATTTGTTCAGAAGCTATAACAATATTACCATTACCATCCAAGGGCATTTTTGCCATAATCAATATCTGACATAAAAAGATACCAATTACCGATCCAATCGGATTAAATGATTGAGCAAAATTTAACCTCCGAGTTGCTGTTTCTGGTGATCCTAATACTAGAATATAAGGATTTGCATTAGTTTCCAGAATTCCTAAACCGCAAGCTAAAACATAATACGAAATACAAAAGAATAAGAACTCTTGTATAAGCATGGATGGATATAACATGAAACATCCTAAAGCATAGATTCCTAATCCAACCAATACTCCAGTCTTGTATGAATATTTGCGAGATATGGCAGCTCCTGGAATAGCCATACTGAAATAACCAAAATAAAAAGCAAACTGAATTAATGAAGCTTGAAATGTAGTAAGTTGCCCAAATACGGCCTTAAAAACACGAACAAGTGGATCTGTTAGGTTATTGGCAATACCCCACCACATAAAACAACTTGACAATAAAACAAAAGCAAGGATATACTTTTTATCCAATAATTTTGCACTCTGATTTTTCATAAGATTTTTTTAAAAAACTGATATACTATTTATTTACACTGATTTTCTAATTATTAATTCGGGTTGAATAGATTTTGTAATATCGATAATTTCACTCTTTGTACATTGAATCAACAGATCAAAGGCACTTTTTGCCATCTCATTAATAGGCTGACTCATTATCGTTTGAGCTGGTTCTAACAATGCGCTAAAAGGATCGTTTGCAATGGCTATGATTGCTAAATTATCTGGAACAATTATATTTTGATTTCTGCAAAACATATTAACTCCTGCAGAAAGAGTGAAAGAATCGCATAAAACAGCATCAGGTTTTTCATCTTCGTATAAAAGTTTTTGAATAGCGTCAAAACCATCACTAATTTCAAACTCTTTAGGGATAACTACATTATTTGCATATTCAACTACATTGTCATTTAAGGCATTCTGATAACCTTTATTTCGTTCATTAAAAACACTGATATGCAGTGGTCCGGTTAAATGAGCTATTTTTTTAAATCCTTTGTTTATTAAAAGGTTTACGCAATCATAAGCTGCTTTAAAGTTATCTGTAGTCACTTTAGGAGCATTAATATCTATTGGAACTCGATCAAAAAACACTACTGGAATTCCAAATTCAATTAAATCTTTAAAATGATCTGTATTTTTTGTTGTTAGAGATAAAGAAGCAATAACACCGGCCACCCTGTTTTGCATAATTGTTTTTACTGCATCCATTTCATATTCGTAATTTTCACGAGTTTGAAACATTGAAACAATAAAATTATTTTTTGCAGCTAAATCCGTTATTACACTAACAAAATTTGCAAACGTATAATGACTAATATTTGGAACAATTACAGCAATTTCATTTGAATGTGTATTTCTTAAATTTACAGCACTCTGATTAAGCTTATACCCCTTACTTTTTGCATAACTTACAATTTTAGCTTTAGTAGATTGACTAATACGAGAATCATTACGTAAAGCTCTTGAAACCGTAGCATGATGAATTCCTAACTCATTTGCAATATCTTTTATAGTAACCTTCTTTTTCATATGATTATAATCACAACCCAATTCATATTATTTTCAAACACTTATAATCAATAAAAAGAATCAAAATTTTGATAATGACTCTTTTAATTATTCATGCACACGTGTGCAAATATAATTTTAATTTGTCTAAGAGAAAATTCTGACACTAATTAAATTATGCCTGAAGTGTTTAAAATGTTTTAAAATGAGGACTAATGAAACTGAGTTACGGATTGGGAGTAATACCTTTTTTAAGAATTATATTGCTGTATTTTGCTGTATCCCTTTTCATAACAACAGCCAAAGAAATGTCCGCTCATTATGAAGCCTGGCAACATGCGACATGCCACAAAAAAAATATTGTAAAGAGTATGGGTTAGCTTATTCTACATTTCAGGTTTGGGGCAAAAGGAACAAAGCAAGAAAAATTAAATCTTAAGCCAAGCCTGGTTTTATTCCAGTAACAATAAAATCCGTTTCAGAACCTGATCAATTGCATGGCACATACACACCGGTATGTGGAGAAAGCCTTACCGTATGATAAAATACAAGCAGAATATGCAATGGCCATGTTTCAAAAACTTTATTTTTTAGAGCGAGAAGCCCGGGAACAGTGCATGACTCCTGAAGAACGTCGCGCCTTTAGGCTCGATGAATCGTTGCCACTGGTGAACGAGCTAGGTAAATGGATGGTGAAAACTCATAAATCCACAAATCCCAAATCTCCATTAGGCACAGCTGCTGCATAATGCATCGAGCGTTGGGACAATTTACTGGCTTACCTTAATGATGGCAATCTGGAAATAGATAACAACCTTGCAGAAAATAAGATACGTCCAATCACGCTTGGATGAAAAAATTACTTATTTGCAGGATCGAATCGGGGTGCAGAACATGCTGCCATGTTTTATTCGTTCTTTGCCACATGTAAAAAAAACAATGTAGCCCGTTCCAATGGTTGAAGAAAGTGCTTGAAGTAATCCCAACCTACAAAGTAAACAAACTTGTCGACCTTTTACCTCAGAATTTAAAACTGTAACTCCCCTACGATAAGCAAATATCACACATCTAATTCAATTATTTATGCCCTACTAGGTAGGACTCACACAAAGGATTAGGACAATAATAAAAGTGTGTTTCTTATGTGATTCTTTTTATTCCTTTCCTTATGATATTTTTATGAAAAAATAAAACTGATTAGTTATATAACATTGAAAATGTCAGTTATTGATTATTACAATTTACTCAATTAATAAATAACGATTAACTCTAATTTATTAACAACTGGTATTTTATATCTTAAATAAAAATACACATTGCCTTAAAATATAATATCTAATCCAATATTTACCTTATATGTTTTATAAAATCACAGATTAACTCTAAATTGCTATCAATAGCCTCAAAATCGTAATGCTTATAACTTGTAATCAAGTTAGTTGATATTTCTTTTAAATAATTGACATTATTATCGTTTGCTATTTTTTCGAGTAAAACTGTAAGATGTCTTATCTTATCTGAAGAATGTAACTCTTTTATTTCTGCAATTAAAGGTAAAATGCTTCCCAATAAATCATTTACTAGTTGATCTCTGGAATTATCATCAATTTCAATGTTTGATAATGTAGTCTTTTTTCTTAAGCTATTTACCTTTTTATAATTAAGATACCATGTTAAAACAACTAACAACTCTTTAATATCAATAGGCTTTTTAAGTAAGCCACTAAAATACTCCTTTGATTCCGCTAATAATTCTTTATTATCACTAGCCGTAATGGCTATAATTGGTATTTTAGAATATTCACTATTAGTCTTAATAATTTTAGCAGACGCAATACCATTTAAAATTGGCATTTTTAAATCCATTAATATAATATCTGGGGTAAAGTATTTTAAAATAGCAATAGCATTCTCACCATTAACTGCTTCCTTAACTTCAAGTTTATATGGTTCTAATATATTCCTGATCAACCTTCTATCCATCTCCAAATCATCAACAACCAAAACTCTTGAAGAATTAAATTCTACAGAATTTGGTAAGAGAAGAACTTCTTTTGGTAAAGAAATGTTCTGCTCCAATATTTGTAGATGTGGAATTTTAATTGTAAAAGTACTACCACTTCCCAATGTACTATCTAGTAAAATAACTCCATTCATCAGATTAACTAAGCGCTTTACAATAGATAACCCAAGCCCTGTACTCTCAAAATTTCTATTATGCAATGTATTGTCTTGCTTATAATCTTCAAATATATCTTTTCTTTGATCTTCACTGATTCCGATTCCCGAATCAGATACTTTAATAACTAAATCACCTTGGTTGTCGCTAAGGTTTTCAAAGAAATATCTAACCTGTATATATCCTTTTTGTGTAAATTTAACCGCATTGCTTAAAAGGTTTATTAAAACTTGCTTTAGCCTTAACTTATCAATCAAAACCAACTCTGGAATACTACTATTTTCAAAAATATGAAAGGCCAATCCTTTTTTCTCTGCTTGTAAATTAAATACTTTGCATATTTCAAAAATTTCTGTAGATAAAGCAACTTCCTCTAAAAACAAATCAAATTTATTTGCTTCCAACTTCGACAAGTCAAGCACATTATTGATCAGATTCAATAAAGTTCTACTACTATTTACAATTGGATTAACATATCCATTTAGGATATCATCACTTACCTTATTAATTAATAATTCAGAAAAACCAATAATCGCATTTAATGGAGTTCTTATTTCATGACTCATATTTGCAAAAAACGCTGATTTTGCTTTATTTAAGGTTTCTGCCCTTTCTTTTGCTTGTAATAATTCTAGTTCTGAAAGTTTAATATTTGTAATATCATAGCAATTACAAATATATCCGGCATTCTTATTATCCAGCACAAAGTTTCCTATACAAACTTCAATATACCTTCCATCTACTAATTGAAATTCTTTAACATATCTATTCTGAGCCCCCCGCTTAAATTCCTCAATGACTTCAATAAAACTAAAATTATTTATGGTATTCCACTTGATTAAATCATCAATCTGATATCCACTAACAAAATTATCTATTTTAAGAATTTTTAAAATAGATTTTATATTACTATTATGTAAAACAACATTATATTTATTATCAACTACTACAAACCCTGATGAACTGGATTCAATGGCAGCAAGAAGAAGAGATCTTTCCTTTAAAATCTCCATTTCTTTATTTTTATCATCTGTTATATCCTGAAAATATCCAACTAATGCCACCGGTTTACCTTCCAAATCCCAATCCGAAATAATAGCAGTATTTAACAACCATTTAATTTTTGTTTCAAAGACATTAATCCTAAACTTTGAAGAATAAACACTTGAATTACCATTTATAAAATCATTAAACTCATTAATCACTCTTTCCCGATCTTCAGGAAATGGCAGTTGATATAGCCATTCTAAATCATAATTAACAGTTTGCAAATTTTCAACAAGAGACTTTATTATGGGATCTATTTGAAATTTTTTAATCGCTAAATCATATTTCCATATAGCTATTTTACCATTTTTTGTAGCCATCGAAAAGATATAATCACGATCAATAGAACTACTACCTAAAGTAAAACTATTATTAATATTTTCTATCGTTACTAAATACCCTTCAAGTGCTAATCTTCGGTCTGATGTTGCATTTATATTGAGTTTGATTGTTTTTTCAAATCCTTGTTGTGAAATTAAAATATATCTTTGATTTAAAACATCTGATCCTAATTGATGAGCAGCAATTAATGATGAAATATTAATATTATCACCTGAATTTACGTCATATATAAACAAAACGTCTTCTACTGGGTCACCAATAATCTCCCCCTTGGATACACCCACTAATTTTTCAAACTCTTTATTTATTGTTACTATCTTACCTTTTTTATCAAAAAATATAAATCCTAAATCAACTTTATCAAAAATTTCAAAATAGTGATCTATATTATCTTTCATACATCATATATTCAAAAATTACTTTTTATATGCGATTCGAAAACCACCACATTCATATAGATTATTACTTTTCCAGTTGGGAGCAAAAACTTGTATAATAATTTTTTGAGTAAACTCAACTTTAATGATTTTACTATCACATAATACTTCACTGGCATTATCATACAAAACAGTTTCTTTTTCAGGATCTATTAGTCTAAACTGCAGATCTCCAACTTTACTCTTTGCACATATTGAAAAAAAATACTCTCTGCCACCATAAGCTGTTAAAACAAATCTTACATTTTTACCTTTTCGAATCTTAAATGATCTTGACGATGAGCTTTCTACAAATCCAATAGGTACTGAGGTGCATTTTTTATAGTATGAGTTACAATTTTGACTAATTAGAGGAATAGATATTAATAATAAGAGGACGATAAAATAGAGTTTCTTTTTCATAAAATCATCTATATTGAATTAAGTAGAAAAACTCTTAAATCATGAATATTATCAAGAAATATAAAATAGTCTTCTTCTTTAATATCATAATCATTTTTACCCTTAATAACTACTTTTCCATCACTATCAATTTCAACTTCCTTCTTTGAATTCATAACTTTCAAATTTTCGAAAGATTTCTCAACTACTTTTAAGTTATGATATAGTTGTTCAAAAAAGGGTTCATCGGTATACTCATTAACCAAACTTATAATATCTTTATAAAGCAATTGTTGTTCTGCTATTTTATTTACTGATTCCTTTTGCTTTTCAAAATCAGATTGAATATATGAAGATAAATATAAGCTTTCAACAATTGTGCCTACAGACAATAAAGTCAGGGTACGTCCTTCATCAAATTCTTGCAAATAATTAATAACCCCATCATATAGTTCTCTTGAAATAACATAAAGAGAATCTGGATATGAAGTAGAGTACATTATTTTACTATATTGCTCATTTGAAATGTCTGGGTGAAGTCCTATATCTTTAATTAGTCTGTCAACTTTACCAAAATAATTCCCCATTAAATCACTACGTTTATAAACACTCAAATATGCCATATCCGCAAAATAAAGTCCCAACAAAATAGTTTTATTATCTTTTAATTCTTTAGTAGGTTCTAATTCTGTTCCAATTAATAGTTTACTTGAAAATCGAATCTGATTATTTGTAACATAATCTATCACTTCTTCCGGTGATGGTAAAGCATAAAACACTTTACTAGTTGAATTGATAATATTTAAAGAATCATATACTGCACCTTCTATTACTGACTCTGATTTTTTTTGTGAATAAGAACAACTGATTAGTGTACTCATCAACATAATAATAAGCACTATTACATTACTTAACTTCTTCATAATTTTTAGGTATTGATATTAATTCAATTAATATACATTTTTTAACTGAACTTGAAACATAAAATGCAACATTATTGTTATTAACATATTTTTTACATGATACTTAGCTATCAAACAGGAAAAACCCATCTTAATTCAGACATTTCTGCATCTTTACTATTTAATTCAAACTTTCCATCCAAATGCTCCATAACAAGCTCATTATAACTAATAAACAAACTTAAATACTCATGATGTTCTTTACAGTTGTTAAATGATGCCTCAATTTTTAATTCTACTATACTTTCGCTTTTGTCGGCATTAATTATTACTACTGATTTATGTTCTAATATATCTATTAATGCTTCCAAAATGCCAGATACACTATCAAATACAATTTTATTATTTATAGAAACTTCTATATGACTACTCAATTTAATTATGAGCTCAATATTCTTGTTTACTAATAATTCCTCCTTATTAATAATAATATGATCAATTAATCCATTTAAGTTTACTTTACTGATTTGAATATCCTCGCCTTTATTTAGTTGCGATATTTCATTAGTTAATTGAGTCAGATAATTTATTCGTTCAAGAGGTATATCTAATTGAAGAATAGAATTATAAAGCTTCTGAGATTCCGCTAATGATTTGATCCTGTTTAATATCTTGTGAATATCTTCAATAGGCTTAGAAATATTATCGCCAATAAATTCAATAAACTTATTTTTAATAAAGGATATATTAACTAACTTTTGGTTTAATACATTTAATTCCTGAGTTTTTTTATTGACAGTTTGATTAAGTGTGTCATTATTTTGCAAAAGAATTTCCCGATGTTTCTTTAATTCTATGTGTGTTGCAACACGAGCCAAAAGTTCTATTGAATCAAAAGGTTTCGAAACATAATCCTGACCTCCTATTTTCAAACCTGTTGCAACAGATTCCACATCATTTTTTGCTGATAAAAATATAATAGAAACAATATCATAACTAGGAATCTCTCGAATCTGTCTACAAGCTTCAAATCCATCAACTTCAGGCATCATTATATCTAATATAACTAAATCAAACGATTCATTTTTACACCATTTTAATGCCTCAAATCCTCCTAAGGCAACTTCAACTATATAATTATTATCATTTAACAAATTGGCTATTACCTGAATGTTTTTAGGATTATCATCAACAACAAGTACTCTCCCTTTTTTGTCTTCTCTCATTTTATATAAATTTACCTTATTAAGTTTATACTACCCTGTTTATATAAATAAGCACTATTAAAACTCATTACCTTTACTACATAATTATAAATGCCTGCAGGCTGCGGCGAACCATTATATGTTCCATCCCAACCAATATTAATATTATTACTTTCAAACAACAATTTGCCTGAAACATTAAACACTCTAAAATAGATTAATCGCTCAATTCCCCATCCTTCTACTTTAATTATATCATTAAGGTTATCATTATTGGGAGTAAAAGCACTAGGAACATCAACAGAATATTTTTTCTCCACCTCAATACTAAAATCGTAATCATGTGTAAAACAATTACTTGTATCTGTTACAGACACCGAATATTGTGTCGTTTCTAAAGGTGTAAAAGTTAGACTAGAGCATAAATTACATGACAAATACATTTCTGGACTCCAAACAAATTTTGAAATGGCCGGATCAGAAATATCTATATCTAAATGCTCACCAATTATTAGTATTGTGTCATTTAATGATACTATAGGTGGCTGTTGCACTGCCACTGCTATAGAATCTGTAAAACTGCAATTATTTATATCCTGTACTATTACTTTGTATATCGTATTTTGGTCTGGTCTGGCAACGGGATTGTCAATATCATTAAAATCCAATGTTGAATCATTATTCCATAAATAAGAATTACCTCCTCCAGCAAAAAGATAAGCCTCATCCCCTTTACATATTACAGTATCATTGGATACTGTTACTATTGGTAGAGGAAAGATTGTTATATTAGAACTAACAGTATCTGTACATCCTAAATCATTATTGGCAACCAAATTTAAAATCTCTTCACCTGCATTTTTAAAATTAAAAACAGGATTTAAATCATGAGACTGCTGACCAGAATCGGTATACCACAAATATTTACTCGCTGATATTGAATTATTTACAACAATTGGCGTAAAAGGAACGCATCCTTTATTTTGATCCTCGCTGAAAGAAAAGTCTGCAGTTAAATCACTTATACTTACAGTATCTATAAATACTTTATTACATAAACCCGATTGATCAGATTTTAATAGTAATGTTATATAATAATCTCTTTTGTCAGAATACTTATGCTTTAAAACGGTATCACTTGAAAAACTACCATCTCCAAGGTCCCATAATACGGTCGACAAATTTTTACTATTCTCAAGAGAAAATAAAATACTGTCATGAACACAAACTGTGTCTTTAACTAATATTTCAGCATAGGGTCCTTTTATATCAATGAGATTTTTCTTTACAATAGTATCCGAGCATCCATTTGTTGTATACGAAATTAGGGTAACATCATAGTTTCCTGGCTTATTATATATGTGCTGTGGATCCTTTAATGATGAACCAGAAAAATTATCACCAAAATACCATTGATAACTACCCAAATTTTCGGATTCTGACGCATCATAAAAGTTAACTAAAAATGGATAGCAATTGGACTCCGTTAAACTATTATTAAAATCTGGATTGGGTGGTTTTTGTACATTAATAAATAACTGTTTTGTTGTTGTTGTTGTACACCCATGATCATCAACAATATGTAAACTTACATCGTAATTACCTTCATTCATATATAATTGCGATGGATTTCGTTCAGTACTGGTATAGCCATTTCCAAAATCCCAATTGAAAGACTCTATATTACTATTTGAAATATCATAAAACCTAACTGAGTCATGTATACAAATATAATTTTTTGTACTTTCAAAGTCTGCATTCGGTTCTATAGCTTCTATTGCTTTATTTATCAATTTTACAGACTTACAACCTTTTGCATCTTCTATTGTTAAAGAAATGTTGTATTCTCCAAAGTTATAAAACTCATGTTGGGGATTTTGTTCAATACTCGTTGAACCGTCACCGAAATTCCATTCCCATTTGTTTACTTGATTTAAAGATTCCGATTCATCAAAAAAATGAAATTTAACAGGTAAACAACCCTCTATATAATTACTACTAAAATATGGTATAGGTTTAAAAAATTCGATATTTCTTCTAACCGTATCTGCGCAACCATTAACATCCTTAACCATAAGAGCTATTTCATAAGTACCTTGTTCTTTATATTGATGAGATACTGAAAGTTCATCTGAGAACAGCAAACCGGTTTCATCTCCAAAATCCCATAAAAATGTCTTAATTTCATCATTATATAGAAATGGTGATACATTGATGGAATTATGTGCAGACAAAATTATATCTGTATTGACACATGGTTTAGACTGAACTGTATCAAATAATGCAACTGGATTTGTTATTTGAATCAAATTTTCATAGTTAAAGGCACAACCATTATTAGAACTTGTAACCGTAATTTTATAGCTTCCATTATTAGCATAAGTATGACTGATTTGGGATTCTGAAGATTCTATGCTTGTTCCATCTCCAAAATCAAAAACATAACTATCTACACCCTTCAAATCCAATTGAAATTTGGGAGTAGAATACTCCTCACAAATATCCTCTCTTGTAACCTTAAATATTGGTCCTTTTATATACAAAAAGTCATTTTTTTGCAAACTTGACAGACAGCCATTATTATATACAGACAACTTTACATCCATATATCCTGTATCAATGTATTGGTGAAACGATTCACCAAATACACTTGACTCCCCATCTCCAAAATCCCACACTCTATTATCAATAGCTGAATTACCTGCTGTAAGATCTTCAAAAACTACAAATTCTTCTCCACAATACTCTTTTTCTGAAATAGAAAAATCAACAACCTGAGGTTGCCCCACACTAACTGATTCTTTTGCAACATTGGTACATCCCAAGTTAGTTTCTGTATATAGTAATATCTCATAGTTTCCAACTTCTGCAAAAACACGATGTAAAGTTTCTTCTGCTGAGTATTGTACCCCATTTACTTCCCAATACTGATTTTTAATCTCATCCTTGTTTGTATTATATACAATCGTTTTATCAAAAGTTAAATCGAGTGGTTTACAACCTTTTGAACTTTTATCTGAAAAGATATCTATCTGTGGCAAATTAATTTCAAAAACATCACTTTTTACTATTTTATTTACGCATCCATATTTACTTGTAACATATAAGGTATCACTATAAGAGATTTTTTTATTTGCCTCTAATGCTTTTGTTAATACATAAGTATTCGTTGGACTTTTATCTGTTACTATATTTCCATTCCCAAAGTGCCATTCGTAACTTTCAAAATCAGTTATACTTGGCTCATATTTTATATCAACAGGTACATTACATGCATAATTTGAGGACAAATTAAAATCTACAGACATATCCTGTACATAAATTTCCTTTTCAACTACATCAACACATTCATAGTTCTCAACAGTAAGCCTTACTTTATATAATCCGGAAGCAGAATATTTGTGATTTCCATTAATAGTAACAGCAATAGAGCCATCTCCAAAATCCCAAGAATTTTTTCGATTATTTACTGATTGATTTTTAAACACTACTTCCTCATTAATACAAATGGTATCCTTTTCTATATCAAACAAGGCTTTAGTTTCTGAAATATTAATAAAATCAGGCCTTATTATTGAATCCACACATCCCAAATCATCAAACACCTTAAGTTTTATAGTATAGGCTCCAACGTCTGTAAAAACTAATGTAGGATCTTTCGTTACTGAATATTCATTATTTCCAAAATCCCACTCATATCGTAAGTTGCCCATTCCGTATGATTGATTAAAAAATCTTGCCTCAAGCTTACCTGAACAAGACTTTCTCTCATCTACATCAAATATTGCTGTGGGCCTCTGAACCCGAACTAAGTTTTCATACGAAATTCTGGAACTACATCCATGCTTTGAAGTAGCAATTAATAAAACATTATAAATACCCGGATTGGTATAGTCATGAGAAGGATTAAACTCTGTTGATAAATTTCCGTCCCCAAAATCCCACAAATACGAATCTATTGAATCCTGTGGCGATTCTATACTTGTAAAAGATATATTTTGAGGAATGCAACCTGTAGTATTGTCTGAATATATAAAATCAATCTCAGGATTACTATATACTCTGATATAATCTTGCTTTTGTATTACATTTTGTCCATCATCCGCAACAATCGTTAATGTAACTGTATAATTACCAACATCATTAAAAATTGCTGTTGGATTTTCTAAATGTGAAGTATTACCATTACCAAAATCCCAAATAAGAGTATACGACCCATTATTTATAAAACTGCTATTAAACTCCACTAATAAAGGAGAACACCCCTCTTGAACTGAGGATATAAAATCTATTTCATTTTGGCTATAGCTAAAATTACAACATAAAAATATTATCAATATAGATATGTAATATTTTATGTAACTTAAACTAAATTTTCGTAGTATAATCATTACAGTATCGGGTTAGTTTGATAAATATAATCATTTATAAGCCCAAAGAAAAAATTTTTAACGTTTATGCAACCTTTACGAATCCTAATATTATTTGTTTTAAGTTTTTTAGTATTTCTTGAAGCAAAATGTCAAACAAATTTATTTTCTCAAACATTTGAAAGCCCCATAAATTTAAATCCGGCATTTACCGGATATTTTGAGGAGGATTGGCGATTCATTAGCAACTTCAGATCTCAGGGGCAACATTTTGGCAATGCTATAAATACAATTGATGGATCCTTTGATAAAAATATGAAATTTGAAAATGGTCAATTAGGTGCAGGCATACTATTAAATAGAAACTATTCAAATGGAATATACGTTCCTGCTTCAGAATTTTATGTGTCAATTTCAAGTTTAATAAAAATTGCATCAACCAATAATCTAGGCATGGGTATCCAAATTGGATATGTTAATAAAAATCTATCATATCAAAACTTAACATTTCCAGAACAATACGACAGATCTATTGGTGGCTTTAGTAATAACTTGCCGCTATCAGAAAATTTCAAATATTCAAATTCATCTTATATTGATTTAAATGCAGGTTTAATTTGGTCTTTAATTAAAGAAAAACAAGAAGTATTAATTGGATCTTCTGTACAACATTTAAATCAACCTACAGATAACTTTATTGATGAAAACAACAGACTAACTATGAAATATAATATTCATAGTATTTATAAATATAAACTACTTAAAAATCAATTTTTAAGTCCTCAAGTTTCATATTCTTTAAGAAGCAATGCATCAGAATTATTAATAGGAACTCAATACGGCAAGAGATTAACTGCCAATAAAAGTAATTTTAAAAATATTTCATTAGGAGTGTACACTAGAAACATTTTTGATCAAAATATTCAATCAATGATTTTATTATTTGGATTTGGATACTTAAATTGGATTACATATATAAGTTATGACATTGACGTTTCGGGTTTAAAATCTACCAAAACATATAAAAATGCAATTGAGTTTACTTTAATTTACAAGAGACCTATAGCTAAACTAAAAAAATTAACCATCCCATGTATAAAATACTAATAACAGGTTTAATAGTTTGTTTAATCTCAATAAATTTATTTGCTCAGTACGATGATTTAGACCAATACAAAAAATGGCAAATTAAAGATTTTGCTACTGATGCCTATAACCAACAAGATTATTATACAGCAATAAACCTATACTCATATCTATCAGATTATTATCCTCAAAACAATACATATAAGTGGAAATTAGCTTTATCCTATTTTTACTTTAGGAATTATCCTAATTCTCTAAAGATTTTCAGTCATTTACAAAAAAATAATTCAAACAAACTAGAATTAGTTAATTATTACAAAGCTATAGTTTTAAAAAACCTAAACAGACAAAAAGAAGCATTACAGACCTTAAAGTCCATCAAATATTCTCGCAAAAAAAAATGGATGCCAAACTATTTTGATCAAATGATAGACACACACATTCAAGGTTGTAAATTAGCATTAAACAACAGTTTTATGAACGACAGCATTTTCATGATAAGGCTTAATCAAAGTATTAATAGTCCACACGTAGAATCAAATCCCTTTTATTTAAACGATACTGTGTTCATTTACACATCTACTCAGGTTGATTCTTTAATGTATTATAATAATTATGGTAAATTTCCCAAACGTAATTTTTACATTTCTGTTTTAACAAAAGATAACCAATGGTTGGGAGGCAATCCTGTTAATTCTCCATTTATAAACAGTAACAATTTTGATACGGGAAATGGTGTTTTTTCTTTTGATAAAAAAAGGTTTTACTTTACTATAAGTGATAGGAATTGGAACAATAGAATAATTACTCATATATATGTATCCGAAAAAAAGAATAATACATGGTCTGAACCTATATTATTAGAACAAAATATTAATATAGATAATTACTCTTCCACTCAGCCGGCTATTGGTACTTGTTACAATCCTAACCTTGAAGTTATATATTTCATATCTGATAGGACAGAAGGATACGGAGGAACAGACATTTGGTACTTTACTTTTAATGTAAAAACACATAAATATTCTCGCCCAATTAATGCAGGAATTAGAATTAATTCATTTGGTAATGAAACAACTCCTTTTTTTGACAAAGAACAACATTTAATGTACTTTAGTTCTGATGGTTGGCCTGGTTATGGGGGATTAGATATTTTTTGTAGTAAAGGTGATATGGTTAATTGGGAGAATCCGCCTTATAATTTGGGTCGTCCATTCAACTCATCTGCTGATGACATGTATTATACCGAAAATGATTTAGGAAACAAGGGCTTTCTTACATCCAATAGACCAGGAGGAAACTCAGTAGCTCACAACACTTGTTGCGATGACATTTTCAGCTGGAGAAAAGATACCCCACAAAAGATAAACATAAAAGGCCAACTCTTATCTCAAGATATATTATTTGATCAAGCAATAAACAAAGACCGTACTATTGATAAAACATTAAAAAAACCTCTTACCAATAGTGAAATAAACTTGTATGTAAAGAAGGATTCTGTTAATAGTGTGTTCATTTCCCGGAAACATACTGACTCAGAAGGAAAGTTTTCCTTTTTAGTACCTAAAGGATATGATTATGAGATTTTTATTAATGACGACAGAGTACTAGACAAACGAAAGTATTTTAATGCAATTACTTCAGAAAAGCCTGTTATTGACATCTCATTAAAACCTATTGTTACTAAATCAATAATTAAAAATACTATTATACTAGAAAATATATACTATGAATTCAACCAAACAACACTCAATCCTAAAAGCAAAGCAACTCTGGATTCAACCTTATTAAAATTTTTACAAATTTATCCTGATATCATCGTAGAAATAAGATCTCATACAGATAATATTGGAGACACTAAATATAACCAGAAACTATCACTTAAAAGGGCAAGTAATGTGGCTGAATACCTTATCGAAAAAGGAATTAATAAAAATAGACTAAAATATAATGGCTATGGAGAATCAGACCCACTTGTACCTAATACTTATCCCGGTGGAAAGGATAATCCTGAAGGCAGAGCTCGTAATAGGAGAACAGAATTTAAAATAATTAACAATACCACTTTATAACGTGCATAATTAATGAATAACTATTTTAAAATAAACACATTAAATTCTATAGTTGAATTATTTGGATTAATTTTTTTAAAAGATTATAATTCCCCAAAACACATTAATTATACCTATTTAGAAAACTTTCTTGCCAGTATAGTATCTCAAAGACAAAAATATAGCCTAATTGATTATTACAAAGAACTCATTGGGGATTTTCAAACTTATAACGACGAAAAAATACACAAAAGCATTCTTGAGAAATTAGAAACTATAAACAAGAATCTGAATTCCTATTATAAGTACCAACTCTATTTAATGATATCCGAAAGATTAATTAGTATTGGAAACAAAAATAATCATGTTAGTAAATATTGTAATAAAAATTTTCTCTTAGTTAAAGAAAATCTGCAAATAAATAAACAAGATATTGAAAATATTAATCATTTTTTAAACGAAGACTACGAACTATTATCACACACTCAATCACCTATTGTAGTTGGGGACTTTTCTAATTATAAACTTTCTAATTTTAAAATGTTCCAAATTAATGATTTTAAAGGAAAACTTTTTGTGTTCTATCTCAAAAGCGTTCATTTTTTCATATTCAAGTATAATGGTAATGATAAATTACTTTTAAACAAACAATTAATATTTTCTAAAGTAACCTATTTATTAAGTATTGGTGGTTTAATTGAGAATAGTGCTTATCAAACTGTTTTTTTTGGAGATTTATATAGAAAAACTCAATCTAAATTTACAGAAAGAACAACATTTAAAGCAGTTAATATTCAAAAAATATTTCCTGGAACTGGACAAGGTATTAAGAGAGTATCCTTTGAACTTGAATCAGGCCAGATGGCTGCTATTTTAGGAGGCAGTGGTTCCGGAAAAACTACTTTATTTAACATCTTGTGTGGAGTATCAAAACCAGACATGGGACAAATTTCAATTAATAATATAGTTATCACTGATAGTTTTAAATTTAATAAAAGTTTAGTGGGTTATGTTCCTCAAGAAGACTCTCTAATTGAGGAATTAACAGTATATCAAAACCTTAAATATTGTGCCGAATTAAACCGAAGTGAATTAAATAAACAAGAACTAAAACAACTCCTTTCTGAAACACTACACAATTTTGGTCTGGAGGATATTAAAAATCTAAAAGTTGGAAGTATTATCGCCAAAGTAATTAGTGGTGGGCAAAGAAAAAGATTAAACATAGCAATAGAAATAATTCGTAACCCTAAAATTTTATTCGTTGATGAACCAACTTCTGGACTTTCTTCATCTGATGCTTTATTAATTACTAAATTATTAAAGAAAATTTCTGAAAACGGTAGTATTGTTGTAATAAACATTCATCAACCTTCTTCTGATGTTTTTAGATTATTTGACCGATTGCTGATTATAGATACTGGTGGTTTTCCTATCTATTTTGGAAATCCTTTCTTAGCATCTTCATATTTTAAAAAACAACTAAACATTGCTGATTCTATCGAAGAAGATTTTTATAAGTATAACCAATATAATCCTAAATATATTTTTGATTTGATTACCTATTCTAAAAAAGATGAAGTGGGTAATTCAATGCAGGAAAGAGAAATCTCAAATAAAGAATGGCACCGACAATACAAAAAAAATTATAGAGCTGACTTACTATTAGAAGAAAATACAATTTTTAAAAGCAAGATATCAAATAAAACAGCAAATTTTGTTAAACAATTTAGTGTATTTTTTAAAAGAAGTATTTTATCTAAGGTTTCAGATAGTCAATATTTAATTTTTTTACTGCTAGGCTCTCCTTTATTATCGTTAATAACTAATTTCTTTATAAGATCAACAAAATTAGAAGAAAAGGATTATAGCTTTTACAACAATGAAAACATTCCGGTTTTTATATTTATCAATGTAATTATTGCTCTGTTTTTTGGATTAATTACAAGTGCTAATGAAATACACCGGGATAAAAAACTATTAAAAAGAGAACAACTCTTACAACTTAATCGATATGCATATCTTAATTCCAAAATTGTTATTGTTTCAATAATTACTTTTATACAAGTAAGCACATTAGTATTAGTTGGTAACTATATACAAGAAGTAAAGGGCCTTACATTTCAATATATTGTCATATTATGGATTACCGCAATATCTGCAGCAATGATTGGTCTTGTTATTTCTGCTAAACTAAACTCAACCTTGTCTATATATATATCTATTCCTTTTATTTTAATACCACAAATACTTTTAGCCGGAGCCATACTTGATTTTGACAAAATCAATTCAACCTTAACCTCAAAAAAAAATGTTCCTTTTTATTCAAATTTAATAATTTCAAGATGGTCTTACGAAGCTCTAACTACATTACAATACGGCAATAACCGATACAACAAAGAAATTATAAATGCTAGTATCGATAGAAGTAGTATAATTTACATGTATAATTTTTTTATACCGGCAATAGAAACTGAACTATATAATTATCTAGATCACAATACATCTATTAATTCTAAGAGAATTTTTTCTTTGTTTGAGCAAACAAAAAAAATATCTACCCTCACCTATAATTTTATATTTCCAGATACAATAAACCAATCAATTGCAGAACAAAAATTGGTTGAAATAAATAATATTAAGATTATATTACGGAATAAAATGAAAATTGCTAACAAGAAAATTGATGATATAATTAAAAACAAACTTGATTGCTTTAATAAAACTGAATATTGTAATGCCAAACTATCCGACATTGTTTTAAAATCAAATGAATATGTTAATTATATATATATTAACGATCATTTAATAAGAAAATTCCAACCTGGATTATACATTTCAGATAGCAAATTCGGAAATAGTCATTTATATGCCCCATATAAAAGAATAGGTAATTACAGCTGTACAACATGGGTGTATAATATGTTTTTTCTTATATTTATATCAGTTGTTATTTATTTTTATATTGCTACATATTTAAAAAGAAAGTATTTTAATTCGAAATAATATTACATACATTTATAAGATAAATATATCCCCTAAATATTCTATAATTATGAAAAACTTAACTTATCCCGGCATACTATATATAACATTTCTTTTTTATCTAACACTCTCGCCTTATACATTTGCTCAAAGTAATAAAACAAGAGCTAATGCATTAGATTGTTTACCCACAGACACATATCATAACAAAAAATCCTTAGCCAGAACTTATCCTATAAAAAACAACGAAAAAATAAATTTAATTCATTATTTCTATGGTGAAAAAGCTTATCATATTCAACTTTGTAAATCAAATAAAAACATTATTTATAGAATAAAATTAATTGACCCGGAAACAAACTATGTATTTTGGGATAACCAAAAAGACTCCTTTACAGATCATGTAAATGTAAGTTTTGGAACTACCACCCGAATTAACATTGAGATCGAAGCCGTAAACAAAGATCCAAAATATAGTACTAGTGAGATGATTGGATTAAGTGTTTATTATCATGAAGAACAAAAAAAACAGAATGAGATAATGACTCCTGCATTAGAAGAAAATCCGTTTGCAAACTAATTATTAAACATGATATTTTAAAGTATCGTTTGCGCTTAAGCTTACATTCAATACAGGTATTTTAAATAAGTAGCAGTTAAATGGAGAACATTTGCTCAACTCTGTCCAGTCGGATTATCCCTCGGAAAGTTGCTCCCCAGCAGAGCTTTCCTCCGTTTCATCTGACTATGCAAATATTGATATTGAAACAGACATTCAAAAAATAAGTTTTCAACAGCAAGTTGAATCTTTATAAATCCATGTCAACCTTATTTATGAAGAGACAAATTAACTTCTGGTTCATGGATACTGTATATTTTATTCTGATCTCCTTTTTTCTGCATTAAGATTTTGTTGAGTATAACAAAGAGTCCTTCATATTTTATTTTTTGTGCCGGATTAAATTGTTTTTCAATATCCCTGACCTGGCGACCTGCTATGGTCTTTATTCTTCCTAAGGCTGCTTTGGCTTTCTTTCTTCGTTTGGGATGGCAGTGGAAACGTTGATCTATCATTAACTGTAAAGTTCGAGTATAACTCTGTCGTAATGTTATTCACTCTTGTTTAGCTATCGTATTAACTTTTTCTATAATGCGCTTATGTAACTTTGCATCTGTTGGGTAAGTGATGTTCTTTTCTTGAACTGTACTGTCTATCAACACCTCATTCTCTTGAGCCTATTTGCCAAAAAGTTGAACTGAAATTTTTAGCAGTTTTTCAGCGCCTTCTTCTCCTATACGCTTTCTGAAATGTATAAATTCAGTTGGATCAAAAGGTTTTTTGGTCTGAAAAACTTTCTCCCCACTAAAATATTGCCAATAAGGATTTTTAATCCACCTATCAATAATAGCTTCATCGCTAAGGTTATAAATATACTTTAGTAAAAGCAAGCCTATTACGCTACGGATGGGAACCGATGGCCGTCCAAAGTCTGAATAATAAACTGAGAAATCACCTTCGATCTTATCCCAATCAATGTATTTAGACAAAACACGTAGTTCGTGCTTTAGATTAATAAACTTTTCTAGAGGTGTATCAAAAATACTCAACTGTGGGGTATTGTCTTGTTTTCCAACCATATCTGCAAGCTTTATGTCTAAAATACTCATTTGCTTGCAGATTTATAATCTTAAGTACAAATGCTTATGAACTGGTTATCAACAACCTATTCTATTTTTAAGGGTGAACTACATAAGAAGGAAAAAAAAGGTTAACTCCAATATGACAACCTTTTATCAATTATAATGAAAACTTCTTTATTATAATTAAGCACCCAATTTATTATCAAAATTATTATTGATTATTTCCAATAATCTATCTTTATCTATAGGTTTAGCCACAAATCCATTACAACCAGAAGAATATGCCTTATATTCATCCTCTTGTGTTGCATAAGCTGTTTGTGCAATTATTTTAACATCTTTATCATCTTTTCTAATACTTTCTGTTACATGCAACCCATCAATATCAGGAAGTTTTATATCCATTAAAATTATATCATATTTTTTTTGCTTTGCTTTAGCAATGGCAGTATTACCATTCTCAGCAAAAGTTATATTATGGTTTGTCCATCTAAAAATTTCCTCCATATAAATTCTATTAATCTCCTCATCCTCCACAATAAGTATATCATATGAATTATCTACTTTTTTAACAGATAATCCCTTTTGTGTTAACCTTATCTCTTCTTCATTGGTTATACTAAAGGGATAAGTGAAATAAAAAACACTCCCAATACCTGGCATGCTATCTACTCTAATGGCACAATTCAAAGCATTAAGTATAGCTTTAACAATACTTAATCCCAAACCAGAGCCTCCAAACTTAATCGCAATATCATTATTCGCTTGAACAAACCTGTTAAATATTATTTCTTGTTTATCCTTCGCAATTCCAATACCTGTATCTGCTACGGAAAATAAAAATTTGTTGTCTTCTTTTATTTTTACACTTAAAATAATATCTCCTTTCTCCGTAAACTTAAACGCATTCACTAAAAGATTATTTAATACTTGCCTCAACCTTTTAACATCTAGATAAATTGGATCTCTATATAATTCTTTATCGACATCTAGCTTAAAAACTAAATTAACTGATGTTTCCCATGTTATTTAAGCTGCATTTGAAAGCTGCATTTCTATTAGCCTGAAGATTTTATTGTCCTCAGGCTTATTTTTTATCAGATTGGTAATTAGTTCATTAAAATCACTATCGATAATCTCAGCAATCATATGTAATAGTTCCAGAATAAATCCCCATATTCTCATGGATATAGTAAGTTCTGTAGTATTATCGCATACCTTTTCAAATAAACCGCCCATTGTTTCATATGCATCGAACCTCTTTGCCAAACTAAATACATTGTATTCAATCATAGCTAGTGATACATCAGCTATTTGCGCATCAAAGTCTTGGGATTGTGATTTGCCCAAGGAAAAGTATTGTTTTGATTCTTTAAAGAAAACTTCTATGCTCCACCTGATACTATATATTTCATAAGCACTCAGTATGCCCAACTTAGTATTGGTAGTCGCCAACAGGTGCCACTTGCCATGCTTACTTGTTTTGCAGAAAAATAGCTTTAGTGGTATTGATTTGTACTCAACAATAACCTCGGCACAAAATAGGTTTAATGCTTTTTCTTTCTTTACCTTTTTTCTGCGCTTTACTAATTGGGTAAGCTCTTTAGCTGTATACAATTCGCCATTGAAGCTATATTTTGCTTTTGCCATTTTTACCATACCAACTATATGTATTCCTTTATTTAATGACAAAACGGCTTTCAATATGGATTCACAGAAAAACCAACTATCCATAAGTACATAGTGTACTTCAAACTTTTGTTTGACAGCTCTTTTAATCATAGATATAGCTGTAGATATTTTATCATCAATCAATTCTTGTTCGCGCAAATAACCGCATGAATCTTTTTCTCTTTTTTTTGAATATTGAGCTTTTCTTTGTTTAGCCATCAGTCCAAATGGAGTTTTCTCGTTTTTGCCTTTTTCTTTGTGTAGGCTAAAATCTAATGAGAAGAAACTTTTGCCGTCCCAATAGCCAAGAAATAATGCTTTATATCCCCAGAACCTACAATTTTTCACATGTGACCATATCTTACCAATATGCTCTGTTTTATAGGTTGATTTTTCAAAATCAGTATCGTCTATTATTAAACATTTGTTAAACTCCTTATTTGTTGCGCTTGTGCTTGTGGTCCGCTTTAGTAATTTGATATTACATTTGGTTAAGAGGCTTCTCCAATTGATATTGCTATCATTTTTTAGCCTATAAAAAGTATTCTTACTAGCTTCTATGCTGCGTGATAAAGGATGTTTGGTGTACCGGTATACGTTCGAGAGTGAGTATAGTGGAAACAACAACAAAGCCAGCAATAAATCACCTTTTTGGAAAGTACATTGAGGCATATTATCAACTCCCAGATTCAACCTATTCAGATGCAATGACTGATATAATTCCATTATTCTATTAATTCCTTTTTCACTTGAGGTGAAAAAGCTGTTTGTCTCCGAAAAAACTTTTGTACTTTTACTCATGAAGCATGGTTTTTTATTGATATCGCACCACTAAAATACTGAATATTAGTGGATTAATAAAATTAATCATGCTTCTTTTTGTTTGATTTACAATGTTTTAACACACTTGGGAAACATCAGTCAATTACAATATATTCAGAACAAAAAAGTTTTTTGTAGAAAATAGAGTTGCCGCCGGACTAGGGGTTATGAGCAAGCCATTTGATGTAAATACTAACTGATGTTTCCCATGTTATTTAAGCTGCATTTGAAAGCTGCATTTCTATTAGCCTGAAGATTTTATTGTCCTCAGGCTTATTTTTTATCAGATTGGTAATTAGTTCATTAAAATCACTATCAATAATCTCAGCAATCATATGTAATAGTTCCAGAATAAATCCCCATATTCTCATGGATATAGTAAGTTCTGTAGTATTATCGCATACCTTTTCAAATAAACCGCCCATTGTTTCATATGCATCGAACCTCTTTGCCAAACTAAATACATTGTATTCAATCATAGCTAGTGATACATCAGCTATTTGCGCATCAAAGTCTTGGGATTGTGATTTGCCCAAGGAAAAGTATTGTTTTGATTCTTTAAAGAAAACTTCTATGCTCCACCTGATACTATATATTTCATAAGCACTCAGTATGCCCAGCTTAGTATTGGTAGTCGCCAACAGGTGCCACTTGCCATGCTTACTTGTTTTGCAGAAAAATAGCTTTAGTGGTATTGATTTGTACTCAACAATAACCTCGGCACAAAATAGGTTTAATGCTTTTTCTTTCTTTACCTTTTTTCTGCGCTTTACTAATTGGGTAAGCTCTTTAGCTGTATACAATTCGCCATTGAAGCTATATTTTGCTTTTGCCATTTTTACCATACCAACTATATGTATTCCTTTATTTAATGACAAAACGGCTTTCAATATGGATTCACAGAAAAACCAACTATCCATAAGTACATAGTGTACTTCAAACTTTTGTTTGACAGCTCTTTTAATCATAGATATAGCTGTAGATATTTTATCATCAATCAATTCTTGTTCGCGCAAATAACCGCATGAATCTTTTTCTCTTTTTTTTGAATATTGAGCTTTTCTTTGTTTAACCATCAGTCCAAATGGAGTTTTCTCGTTTTTGCCTTTTTCTTTGTGTAGGCTAAAATCTAATGAGAAGAAACTTTTGCCGTCCCAATAGCCAAGAAATAATGCTTTATATCCCCAGAACCTACAATTTTTCACATGTGACCATATCTTACCAATATGCTCTGTTTTATAGGTTGATTTTTCAAAATCAGTATCGTCTATTATTAAACATTTGTTAAACTCCTTATTTGTTGCGCTTGTGCTTGTGCTTGTGGTCCGCTTTAGCAATTTGATATTACATTTGGTTAAGAGGCTTCTCCAATTGATATTGCTATCATTTTTTAGCCTATAAAAAGTATTCTTACTAGCTTCTATGCTGTGTGATAAAGGATGTTTGGTGTACCGGTATACGTTCGAGAGTGAGTATAGTGGAAACAACAACAAAGCCAGCAATAAATCACCTTTTTGGAAAGTACATTGAGGCATATTATCAACTCCCAGATTCAACCTATTCAGATGCAATGACTGATATAATTCCATTATTCTATTAATTCCTTTTTCACTTGAGGTGAAAAAGCTGTTTGTCTCCGAAAAAACTTTTGTACTTTTACTCATGAAGCATGGTTTTTTATTGATATCGCACCACTAAAATACTGAATATTAGTGGATTAATAAAATTAATCATGCTTCTTTTTGTTTGATTTACAATGTTTTAACATACTTGGGAAACATCAGTAAATTAATACTTGTCTTATCAATATGTCGCTTATATTCACTATAAAATTCATACAACTTAGTTAATTCAGTTTCCAGAATACATTCTTCATTTTGAACAATAAACTGACCTGCTTCTATTTTAGAAATATCAAGTATATCGTTAATGATATTCAATAAATCCTGACTTCGAGACAATATAATATTGGAAAATTGTTTTAATTTTTCTTTATCGTCAGAATTACATTCTAATAAACTCGCAAACCCAACAATTCCATTTAGAGGTGTTCTAATTTCATGGCTCATATTATTTACTGATGTTTCCCATGTTATTTAAGCTGCATTTGAAAGCTGCATTTCTATTAGCCTGAAGATTTTATTGTCCTCAGGCTTATTTTTTATCAGATTGGTAATTAGTTCATTAAAATCACTATCAATAATCTCAGCAATCATATGTAATAGTTCCAGAATAAATCCCCATATTCTCATGGATATAGTAAGTTCTGTAGTATTATCGCATACCTTTTCAAATAAACCGCCCATTGTTTCATATGCATCGAACCTCTTTGCCAAACTAAATACATTGTATTCAATCATAGCTAGTGATACATCAGCTATTTGCGCATCAAAGTCTTGGGATTGTGATTTGCCCAAGGAAAAGTATTGTTTTGATTCTTTAAAGAAAACTTCTATGCTCCACCTGATACTATATATTTCATAAGCACTCAGTATGCCCAGCTTAGTATTGGTAGTCGCCAACAGGTGCCACTTGCCATGCTTACTTGTTTTGCAGAAAAATAGCTTTAGTGGTATTGATTTGTACTCAACAATAACCTCGGCACAAAATAGGTTTAATGCTTTTTCTTTCTTTACCTTTTTTCTGCGCTTTACTAATTGGGTAAGCTCTTTAGCTGTATACAATTCGCCATTGAAGCTATATTTTGCTTTTGCCATTTTTACCATACCAACTATATGTATTCCTTTATTTAATGACAAAACGGCTTTCAATATGGATTCACAGAAAAACCAACTATCCATAAGTACATAGTGTACTTCAAACTTTTGTTTGACAGCTCTTTTAATCATAGATATAGCTGTAGATATTTTATCATCAATCAATTCTTGTTCGCGCAAATAACCGCATGAATCTTTTTCTCTTTTTTTTGAATATTGAGCTTTTCTTTGTTTAGCCATCAGTCCAAATGGAGTTTTCTCGTTTTTGCCTTTTTCTTTGTGTAGGCTAAAATCTAATGAGAAGAAACTTTTGCCGTCCCAATAGCCAAGAAATAATGCTTTATATCCCCAGAACCTACAATTTTTCACATGTGACCATATCTTACCAATATGCTCTGTTTTATAGGTTGATTTTTCAAAATCAGTATCGTCTATTATTAAACATTTGTTAAACTCCTTATTTGTTGCGCTTGCGCTTGTGCTTGTGGTCCGCTTTAGCAATTTGATATTACATTTGGTTAAGAGGCTTCTCCAATTGATATTGCTATCATTTTTTAGCCTATAAAAAGTATTCTTACTAGCTTCTATGCTGCGTGATAAAGGATGTTTGGTGTAACGGTATACGTTCGAGAGTGAGTATAGTGGAAACAACAACAAAGCCAGCAATAAATCACCTTTTTGGAAAGTACATTGAGGCATATTATCAACTCCCAGATTCAACCTATTCAGATGCAATGACTGATATAATTCCATTATTCTATTAATTCCTTTTTCACTTGAGGTGAAAAAGCTGTTTGTCTCCGAAAAAACTTTTGTACTTTTACTCATGAAGCATGGTTTTTTATTGATATCGCACCACTAAAATACTGAATATTAGTGGATTAATAAAATTAATCATGCTTCTTTTTGTTTGATTTACAATGTTTTAACATACTTGGGAAACATCAGTTATTTAAAAAAGCAGTTTTTAATCGATCACTTTCTTCTGCTTTTTCTTTTGCTAATAAATATTCTTTAGTTTTTTCTTTTACTTTCTTTTCTAGCTCTTTATTTACTTCAAGAAGATTAATTTTATACTCATGTTCCTTACTTCTAATCCTTGTTAACAATAATGATACTGTTAGTGACACAATTAATAAAACTACAAATAAAACTCTACGCTCTATATATATAGGATTTAATAGTGCATCTAAATTATTTTTAGGTAAAAATGATAATAATTTCCAGTAATAATTACGATTCACTACATGAGCCTGAGACACTCCTCCTTTATTAATATGTAATGGATATATAGTTTGAAAAGTAAACATATTCTCATTATACATAACATGACCTTTATTGGAATTCAACATAAGATCCCATAGTTCAGTATAATCTTTATTAAAACTATTTGTTTTTAAACTATCATACATGAAAGCCCATTCTGTCGCTTCATTAGCAGAATTCCGTATATAGTATCCTTCCTGATTTACCATCATCTTACTACCTGGAGATCTTTCATTATACCTATCAATACTCTCAATTATATTACTTCCTAAATAATTTAAAATAACCTCTCCTACAAATTCATTTTCTTTATTAATCAATGGGGTACCTATCCGTAGCATTGGTTTTAATGGGACTTCTATTTTTCCATGTTCTATGTTCAAATCTAAAGGTGAGAAATATACCTCACCAGATTTAAGTTTTTTTATCTCTTTGAAATAATATCTATGTTTTTTACTTTGAAGACTAGAATCCTTTACTATTTCAGCTTCTCCTTTGTTATAATTAATTCTAACAATTTCAAATCCATTTGAATCAATAAAACGCACTTGATCATATAATCTTGATTTCCCAATACAAAAAGCTTTAAACTCTCTTTCTAAAAGATATTTTTCTTTCTTATTATCTGCTAAATCATTTATTTTATCCATTGAATTTTTAACATGCTCTTTTAAAAAAAATAAATCATCAATTACGTTATCCAGCTTATTTTCTATGGAAGTATTCTGTAACGTAACAACAAACTCTTCTTGTGACTCTATCGTCTTCAAATACTGATTTATTTTGTACTTATAAAAAATAACTAAAGGAATAACTAGCAATATGGTAATTATCAAAAAATATTTTGAAAAGTAATGCAGTAATGAATTTTTCATAGCGGTCTGATTAATTAATAAATATACCTATCAAATTAATAAACTTTAAAGTCAAATTCAAGTCTATTTTATAGTTTATTACTTACAAAAGCATTAATTCTATAACAACTATAATCTATTTATAAAAAAACAGTTAGCTCCCAATAATACAATAAAAATACACTATATTTCAACTTCTGATCACTCTTTCCCAATTAACACTTTGAGTTTTTCTTAAAAACCGAAAAAAACCTCTGAAAACAGCATAATTTATGATAAAGAAATAATAGAAATAAAAACTATTTTATACTTTAGTTTTGCTCTTTCTAGTATCCAACCTATAACGGCAAATACATAAAATAATATGATGTAGGCATTATTTAAATTAAAATGGGGTATCCGATCAATACCCGTTATTTTCTTTAATAATTTTATCATATGTCACAGGCTCAATAATAACAGCCTATTCAATAGTCTCATAAATAATAAGCCTCTGCTATTTGATGTTCTTCGGTTATACCTGAATACGTATTAGTCCAAATAGTACCCCATCTTATTCTTATTCAAGTAGCTTTGATGTGTTCCAAGTAGCCATCTTTTATGTAAAGAGGCCACTTGATGAACATTTGGCAATATTTCCCCGTTCTCCTCCTTTACTGTTGAGTTTTGGACTTTGTTTTTGTATCCTAACTAGAGTGTTCATAACTCTGTGTCATGAGAAATTAAAAAGACAATAACTTTGCATCATGACAAAAGAATTTGATTACGAAAAGTTTAAAGAAGCAGCGATACAAGGGATTCGAGAGGGTAAAGGTTTAAGTGGGGCAGATAATGTAATGCTTCCCATGATAAAGGATCTCTTAGAGAGTGCAATGAAAGCAGAACTAGACATTCATATACATGAAGAGCGCTCAAATGATAATCAGTCAAAAGTAAACCGTAAGAACGGGACCACTCCCAAGAAAATGAAGAGTGAACAAGGTTCCTTTGAGCTAAATACTCCAAGGGACCGCAATGGCACATTTACCCCCCAAATAGTTGAAAAGCAACAAACCTTTTTAGGAGATGCTTTACACGAAAAAATTATTTCCTTGTATAGTAAAGGTATGAGCTACAAAGATATTCAGGATTATCTGGAAGACTTATACGGGACATCTATATCAAAAGGTAAAATAAGTGAGATTACAGACCGTATCATGCCTGATCTTGAGCGTTGGAAGAGCAGGCAACTGGAATCTATTTATTCAATCATATGGTTGGATGCCTTACATTTTAGCGTACGAGAAGATAATGTGACTGTAAAAAAGGCTGTATATATTATTCTTGGCTATGATATGTATGGTAAGAAAGATATCCTTGGCTTGTACATTGGGCAGAAGGAGAGTGCCCGTTTTTGGTTATCAGTATTAGAAGACATACAAAGCAGAGGGGTTAATGATATACTAATTGCGTGTATGGACAATCTTTCTGGTTTTACACAAGCTATAGAGTCTATTTTTCCAATGACAGATGTTCAATTATGCATCATTCACCAGCTTAGAAATAGTTTAAAGTACGTCTCGCACAAGAATAATCAATTAGTAATTAATGGGCTCAAAAAGGTGTATCAAGCACCTAATATTGATGCAGCCGAAATTGCGATGGATGAGTTTGAGGCACAATGGAACACAAAATACCCCTTAATTATTAAATCATGGAGGACAAACTGGTTGCATTTAACCCGTTTTTTTGACTATTCAAAAGACATTAGGCGAATCATGTATACAACAAATATAATTGAAGGTTTTAATAGACAACTACGAAAATATACTAAAACAAAGGGTGCATTTTCAGGTGATAAAGCACTCTTGAAACTATTATTTATGGCCTCCAAAACAATAAGCGAAAATTGGATTTCAAAGCCTCCTTATTGGGGAGAAGTTCAACAACAATTAATAATAAAGTTTGAAGATAGATGTGGAATAAATCACTAGCTATCAATATAAAAGTATCCCCACTGCTAAGTAGGTCATAGTTTTTTGACGAAGATGTGTGATATTTGTTTAGCGCTTGGGAGCTATAGTTTTAAATTCTGAGGTAAAAGATCTGCAAGTTTGTTCACCTTATAGGTAGGGATTATTTCAAGCACCTTTTTCAGCCATTCAAAGGGGTTTACATTGTTCTTTTTACATGTAGCAAAGAACGAATAGAACATAGCTGCCCGTTCTGCACCTCGGTTAGATCCAGCGAACAGATAATTCTTCCTGCCGAGTGTGATTGGGCGAATAGCATTTTCGGCAAGGTTATTATCTATTTCCAAATTGCCATCGTTAAGATAAGCCAATAAATTATTCCAACGTTCAATGCAATATGCGGTGGCCGTGCCCAACGGAGATTTGGGATTGGTAGATTTATAGGTTTCCACCATCCATTTCCCCAGTTCGTTTATCAATGGCAACGATTCATCAAGCCTCAGAGCGTGACGTTCCTTGGGAGGCATGTTCTGTTCCCGGGCTTTTCGCTCCACGGCATAGAGTTTTTGGAACATTCCCATGGCATATTCTGCTTGTTTTTGATCATATGGCAAGGCTTTCTCAAAATATCGGCGTGCGTGGGCCATGCAATTGACCAGGGTTATATCCGGATTCTTTGCTGCAATCAGATCATATACTTGGTAGCCATCGGTCTGAAGATAGCCTTTGAAGTTTCCAAGAAGTTTTTTCGGGCCTTCCCTGGATCTTCCGGTGTTATAATCGAAGAACACCATTTTTTCTAAAGGGCTGTGATAAATCCAATAATATCCCCGGTGCGTTTTCCCTTTCTTCTGTTTATCCAGAACGGGAATTGGGGTTTCATCGGCCTGTATATAACCTTGCGCGAGTACCCTGTGCTTTAAAACATCGTATAGTGGTTCAAGTAAATTGCTGATGCTTTCCTGCCAACCGTTGAGTGTAGATGAAGAAAGTTTTATGTTCTCCCTTTTGAAACGCTCTATTTGACGGTAAACAGGCAAGTGATCCACAAACTTGTCGACGATGACCTGAGATAGTAGACCGGGACCGGCGATACCTTTTTCGATTGGAAAAACAGGGAGTTCCGCCATTACGCCTTTGTAATCGACATTGTTATCGTCTATTGACTTGATGTATTTGGGACGGATATAACGCTTGATGAACAGCTTCGCCGGAACCAGTTCCAGTTGGTCGGTCACTTCTTTTCCGATGCATTTCATCCCGAAAGTGTCCTCCTTCGGTTCCAATATAATTTCTTCTACCGGTAAGTGTGATGGCAAAGGTAAGCGCCCGGGATGCTGCCTCTTTTCTTTTGTACGCACATAGTTTATTGTCTGCTGTTCTTTTTCAGGTGCTGCCTCCTCGGGCACGTCAAAAGGTAAAGAAAGCTGCTTGTCATCAGCATCGTGAACGAAACGTTCACGTTTTGTTCCATAAAGCAAGCGGTTCATTTGATCAATCTGGAACTGCATTTTCTCCATTCTGGATTGCATCTGTCCCATCGCCGACTCCATGGAGTTGATGAGCCCTTTCAGCTTTTGATTTTCTTTTTCCAGCTCGGAAGCCTTGTTTCCCAGTTCCTTTGACATATTTCGAAACTACGCAAACACGGGCATTTACCAAAGAAAAACCAACCGTTGTTATCAACAAAATTAAGGTTTGGAGTTGATAAATATTTTTGTTGGAATACCTTATTTTACAGGTGTTTCGGGAGGCAGATATCGCTTTCTTTGTTGTAGGTTTTTAATAGATAATCCGTCTACTATCATTACAATTTGGGCATAGCTCAGAGTAATACTTCCCACTGAAGTGTCATATCTGGGAAGCTCAAATGTTCCTTTCTCCAGGCGCTTGTAATAAAGTAAGAACCCGGAGCCCTGCCAATGCAGCAACTTAATCTTATCTCGACACTTATTGATGAAGATAAAAACGTCTCCATTCTGGGGGTTGCTGTCCAGATGGTTGCGAATCAGTCCCGACAATGCATCAAAGCTTTTGCGCATATCAGTGGGCTGGCTGTAAAGGTGAAATGTGTTTTCTGTTGATAGTGCGAACATAGTTTATAGGCTTATCAGTTTTTTCAAAAAATCAGGACTAACAGTTTCCGGACACTGCAACTGGATACCGTTGGGAAATAATAAGCACAGCTGGTTTACCGCTTCTTTTTCTTCAGATTCTGGAACTGACTTTATATTTACCGGAATAAAACCCGAATCAGATTTAACTTGAGATTTACTTTCTTTGAGCCTTTTACCCCACGCCTGAAATGTGGAATAAGCTAATCCATGTTCTTTACAATATTGTTTTTGTGGAGCATCACCTTGTTGCCATGCTTCGTAATGAGCAAACATCTCTTTGGCTGTATGTCTTCTTGAGTTTTTCATGCACCAAATATATCCTCTTCAAATATCTAATAGAAGACGAGCTTAGTAGTGCGGATACATATAAAAAAGCAAAGGTAGGTTAAATATAGAATCAAACAAGAGTATATAAACAACCTCGTACCTCGGTTGCTCTTGTATGAATCTTTATTTAACCTTTAAGGCTTTTGATATTGATTCCAAAAAATAAATGAACATATAAACAAACTATGACACAGAATTTTGAACATACCCCCTTACTTCTATTTCTGAATAACTAGACCACCCATCAGTGATAATTGTTGATGATAGTTCAATATTTCTTTCAATAAAGTCTTTTAGGTTACTTGCTAATGCATCCTTATTTTTTTCTAGTCTACCCCTGCCAATTTTTAGACCTTTGACTTCAACCGCTATACTTTAGCCTTCGGCTCCTAACCCACTCTTCCCTGGGATTTTACCTCCAACAAAAACTTCATCTACTTCAACTACACTCTCTAATTTACTCCTACTACTTTATACCATTAATCGCCTAAACATATGTAGCCCGGTCCTGGCAGTTTGGGAACTCCCTAATCCAAGTACTTTCTGTAGCCCCTTTGTTCTTTTTCCAGATGCGAATTGAATCACATTGGGGACATTCAAATCCATTTGGCTATCTCAGTGATACCTAATAATCAATGCAGTTTTGCTCCGATCTAAACATTTCTTCAAATTCCATTTGGTCTGCTGGATATTTCATTCCATAAAGTTAAAACTTTACGGGAGATGATCAGATACCCCATTTAATTAAATTGTAATATTATGAAAACTAGAAACCCTAAATCAAGATACCACTTAGATATTAAATCAAAAGATAAGTTTTAGAAATTGGTGGTTGTCATAACCCTCATCTCAGATCGAATATGGCTGTTAATAAATATATTGATTCAAATTATCACAGGCATAGTGATTTAAAGTATATAAACACCAACAGTTTTTAAAAGCAGAAGGAGAAAATCTACCTTTCAAAGATAAAGAATTTGACAATTCCATAACCAACCAGGAGCTTGAACATACAACTGATCCTAAAGCGTTTTTAAAGGTGCAAATGCGTGTATATAAGAGAGGTTATAAGTATCCGCACTACTAAGCTCGTCTTCTATTAGATATTTGAAGAGGATATATTTGGTGCATGAAAAACTCAAGAAGACATACAGCCAAAGAGATGTTTGCTCATTACGAAGCATGGCAACAAGGTGATGCTCCACAAAAACAATATTGTAAAGAACATGGATTAGCTTATTCCACATTTCAGGCGTGGGGTAAAAGGCTCAAAGAAAGTAAATCTCAAGTTAAATCTGATTCGGGTTTTATTCCGGTAAATATAAAGTCAGTTCCAGAATCTGAAGAAAAAGAAGCGGTAAACCAGCTGTGCTTATTATTTCCCAACGGTATCCAGTTGCAGTGTCCGGAAACTGTTAGTCCTGATTTTTTGAAAAAACTGATAAGCCTATAAACTATGTTCGCACTATCAACAGAAAACACATTTCACCTTTACAGCCAGCCCACTGATATGCGCAAAAGCTTTGATGCATTGTCGGGACTGATTCGCAACCATCTGGACAGCAACCCCCAGAATGGAGACGTTTTTATCTTCATCAATAAGTGTCGAGATAAGATTAAGTTGCTGCATTGGCAGGGCTCCGGGTTCTTACTTTATTACAAGCGCCTGGAGAAAGGAACATTTGAGCTTCCCAGATATGACACTTCAGTGGGAAGTATTACTCTGAGCTATGCCCAAATTGTAATGATAGTAGACGGATTATCTATTAAAAACCTACAACAAAGAAAGCGATATCTGCCTCCCGAAACACCTGTAAAATAAGGTATTCCAACAAAAATATTTATCAACTCCAAACCTTAATTTTGTTGATAACAACGGTTGGTTTTTCTTTGGTAAATGCCCGTGTTTGCGTAGTTTCGAAATATGTCAAAGGAACTGGGAAACAAGGCTTCCGAGCTGGAAAAAGAAAATCAAAAGCTGAAAGGGCTCATCAACTCCATGGAGTCGGCGATGGGACAGATGCAATCCAGAATGGAGAAAATGCAGTTCCAGATTGATCAAATGAACCGCTTGCTTTATGGAACAAAACGTGAACGTTTCGTTCACGATGCTGATGACAAGCAGCTTTCTTTACCTTTTGACGTGCCCGAGGAGGCAGCACCTGAAAAAGAACAGCAGACAATAAACTATGTGCGTACAAAAGAAAAGAGGCAGCATCCCGGGCGCTTACCTTTGCCATCACACTTACCGGTAGAAGAAATTATATTGGAACCGAAGGAGGACACTTTCGGGATGAAATGCATCGGAAAAGAAGTGACCGACCAACTGGAACTGGTTCCGGCGAAGCTGTTCATCAAGCGTTATATCCGTCCCAAATACATCAAGTCAATAGACGATAACAATGTCGATTACAAAGGCGTAATGGCGGAACTCCCTGTTTTTCCAATCGAAAAAGGTATCGCCGGTCCCGGTCTACTATCTCAGGTCATCGTCGACAAGTTTGTGGATCACTTGCCTGTTTACCGTCAAATAGAGCGTTTCAAAAGGGAGAACATAAAACTTTCTTCATCTACACTCAACGGTTGGCAGGAAAGCATCAGCAATTTACTTGAACCACTATACGATGTTTTAAAGCACAGGGTACTCGCGCAAGGTTATATACAGGCCGATGAAACCCCAATTCCCGTTCTGGATAAACAGAAGAAAGGGAAAACGCACCGGGGATATTATTGGATTTATCACAGCCCTTTAGAAAAAATGGTGTTCTTCGATTATAACACCGGAAGATCCAGGGAAGGCCCGAAAAAACTTCTTGGAAACTTCAAAGGCTATCTTCAGACCGATGGCTACCAAGTATATGATCTGATTGCAGCAAAGAATCCGGATATAACCCTGGTCAATTGCATGGCCCACGCACGCCGATATTTTGAGAAAGCCTTGCCATATGATCAAAAACAAGCAGAATATGCCATGGGAATGTTCCAAAAACTCTATGCCGTGGAGCGAAAAGCCCGGGAACAGAACATGCCTCCCAAGGAACGTCACGCTCTGAGGCTTGATGAATCGTTGCCATTGATAAACGAACTGGGGAAATGGATGGTGGAAACCTATAAATCTACCAATCCCAAATCTCCGTTGGGCACGGCCACCGCATATTGCATTGAACGTTGGAATAATTTATTGGCTTATCTTAACGATGGCAATTTGGAAATAGATAATAACCTTGCCGAAAATGCTATTCGCCCAATCACACTCGGCAGGAAGAATTATCTGTTCGCTGGATCTAACCGAGGTGCAGAACGGGCAGCTATGTTCTATTCGTTCTTTGCTACATGTAAAAAGAACAATGTAAACCCCTTTGAATGGCTGAAAAAGGTGCTTGAAATAATCCCTACCTATAAGGTGAACAAACTTGCAGATCTTTTACCTCAGAATTTAAAACTATAGCTCCCAAGCGCTAAACAAATATCACACATCTTCGTCAAAAAACTATGACCTACTTAGCAGTGGGGATACGGTTATAAAAAGTTCCGTCTGTTATAGGAGAATATCTTTTTCCCCCAAAAGCACACAAGTCGCTTATTCTTGAGCTAGATAATAAACTGATCTTAATGGATAAATATTGGCTTAATGATGGCTCTAATTTATGTTTTCTTTTTTTAACATGGTTGCAAAAAAACATCAATAGTATTTAAAATTCTGATGGATATGAAACCTAATTTCATGACAGTTAGATATGAATGGAATGACACAATTAAGTTCGAAATTAATCCTCAAAAAGATGAATATATAGAATATTTTACTATTTATTGGGATGAGCAAATGGTTAAAATCTTTTTCTCTCATAAATCAAATTTACACGAACTTATAGATTCAGTTTAATCTTTCGGTAATATAATAAGAAGAGCCTTTTAGGGGGTGTACTTTTTGACTTCTAATGTGAATCAAGGCTTAAAATTATAGTTTAAAAACGCAGCAGATAGCTTGTATAAAGCCTTTGGTAGATCAAACTTTGCCAACTCTTTGTATATCTGTTTTTTTAATTAGCCAAGCAAACATCACCTCAATAGGTTGCCTTACACTAGAAATTGCGGTGGAATACAAATCGTCCGCTGCTCTTATCCTTTGTTTTATAATGTCATCCATTCCTTTCACTGCGTTAATTGGCGTAAACATTTCAGAGTCATATTTTGATTTCATTTCTTCATTGTGTTCATGGTTTAAATATATTTTATCACCAAAGAATGGTCTATCATGTATTTCCGACCAAGCTTCGTTTTATACGTTAATGTCGTTCACTGATGTAGGAGAATAAATAATCTGCTCAGGATATGGAAGTGCCCCTTCCCGCCTAAAACCAAGCATATTCAATTTCAAACCATAATAGTACGTACACTTTGTTGAACAATATTCTTTATCTGTTATTTCTCTGGCAACTTTACCTTTTCGCTTGCCTGAACATGTGATGATTGGCATGGAATCCAATAAACTTTGATTGCTGCAGCAACCCTCAAGCTGATAGTCATTTGTCAATAATTCAGTTAAGTTGGCAAAGGCTCCACACAATCTATTTAATCGATTATTAAAGGCTAGATAAGAGCCAATTTTAGGAAACCAGCACTGTAAGTAGTCATACCTGAAAAAGTACTATTCTTTGAGATTTAATTGTTTTCAGAGAATAGTAGTTTTCTAAAAAAAAGATTCTAAACAAGGCCAAAAGTACTTGCTCTTTAATTCTATTGAGCATTTTCTTTAAATTAAATCCAGTACCAGCTAAAATGGTATTTATTTTATCTCCATTGACCCCTTTTAAATAATTCCTTAACATCCTGTGGTCATGTTTTATATGACCAATAACTGGTTCTATACCAGCCCTTGCCCTAAATCGTTTTCGTGCTTTTTGTTTCTCGTAGAGAGTAGCTCCCTTTTTAGGAGCTGTAGGCGATATTATCTCAACGCCGTTAATATTTTTCTTTCCTCTGTACCCCCTGTCTACAATTCCAACTTTGGGAATGCTCTCTGTCAAATATTCTGTTTGCTTAAGATGGGCTTCAAGGGTATGTCCATCGTATGGGTTGCTTTCAAAGGCAATAGCACCGACTACTATTTTTGAAGTTTTGGTTAGTACAATTCCGGATTTATTTCCGAACTCAAATTTCTTTGCTTCTTTTCCTTTTGCAATACAATTAACTTCTGGTTCATGGATACTGTATATTTTATTCTGATCCCCTTTTTTCTGCATTAAGATTTTGTTGAGAATAACAAAGAGTCCTTCATATTTTATTTTTTGTGCCGAATTAAATTGTCTTTCAATATCCCTGACCTGGCGACCTGCTATGGTCTTTATTCTTCGTAAGGCTGCTTTAGCTTTCTTTCTTCGTTTGGGATGGCTGTGGAAACGCTGATCTATCATTAACTGTTTTAAAGTTCGAGTATAACTCTGACGTAATGTTATTCCCTCTTGTTTAGCTATCGTATTAACTTTTTCTATGATGCGCTTATGTAACTTTGCATCTGTTGGGTAAGTGATGTTCTGTAACCGTCTCCGCATACCCCCCCTTCAAAAAAATGCCCCATCAGATTTATTAATTTGATGGGGCGTTTTTTACTTTTATTCAGCCCATCTATCTGGAAGTAGGTTTCGGATTTGTTCACTTGTCATCTTTGGACTTTCTGCCAAACGCTGCATTACATCCTTGAAATAGGAAAATGTATTTATATTATTCAATCTGCATGAAATAGCTAGAGAATAAAGAATAGCAGTTCTACTGGCACCAGCATTAGAACCACAAAAAAGCGAATTACGACGACTAATGCTGATATAGCGCATAGGTCGTTCAATTATATTATTGTCCAGATCGTATTCGGTAGATATGATAATGTTGTAAATGGACTCTAATTCATTCAGACAGTAAGCTGTAGCTTTAGCTAATATGTGGTTCGGCAATATCTCAGGATCTTTTTCTATATCCCTGAGTTTCTTTTCTAACTTCATATATACTTTTAGCGAAGCTTCTTTCCATTTTTCTTTTGGTTTTTTCTTTCGGATACTATAAAATTGATTGTATAGGTTAATAACTTCGAGAGCTTCGGGTTGTTCCCCGATCTCTATAAATTTTCTTTTGCAATGTTGAACACAACCTAAGCGTATTGCTTTGGGATAATCCCATCCTTCTAAAACTTTGTATGAACTATATCCATCAGTCTGTACAACACCTTTATAATCCTTCGGTAGATAATTAGTGAAGACCGTCTTACTTCGTGAACCACTTTCATAAATGAACTGTATTAAATTGTTTTGGTGAGAAAAAGCACTCCAAAAATAACCCTTGCGACTTCCTTTATCACCACCTAATATAGTGTGGTAGGTTTCATCAAAATGAATGTAGGAATCAGCTAAAATAGCATTTTTGAGTACTGGCATTAATCTATCAAGTAACCCTGCTGATTTTTCAATTAATCCATGAGTGGTTGCCTTTGGAATGTCAATGCCCATCTCATTTAGGTATTTCATGATGCGTTCAACTGGTAAGCCGTACACATATCTTTGTTGAATCAGGTGTGCCAGCAATGAACTGTCAAAATTAGAATTCATGAAAGGTGTCATAGGGGCTTTGCCTTCGAAAAAATCATCGCCCATTCTATATTTTTTACAGTGGTAAATATGTTTGATAAGACGGGGTGGAATATACTCATACCTTATCACATCGCGATAAAACAGGTAAACGGCAGCCTTTTCGTCAAAGCTAGCATCGGAAGGCATAACATCTTCTACAAGCTCTTCGATATTATCATATACTTTTCTTTTGGCTCCATTATTACCTCTTTGTTTGGGAGTAGGAGCCTTAGGTGTATTCGCAGGTACAGATGTTGTATTCTTGCGTTTTTCGGTATTTTTAGGAAGGTTAATCTGTGCAAAGCGCTTCAGCTTTTCAGCACCTTTATCCTTCTCCAGAATCGCTGCTTTTAATGCAGTCAACTCTTTAGTAAGTTCTTCTACGGTACTCATTAACTTTGCATTTTGCTCCTTAAAAAAAGCCACTAACTCCTTGTCTGTCATGACATAAAGATACAAAAAAAGTGCGGTTTTACCATAAGAAAATCATACTATCTTCCATCTTTAATCTCTCTATATCAAAGAGTTAACTGGGCTTTTATCCGTAATTCGTTAGAGCTACTTTTGTGTTTTATGGCATTAACCATTTTGTCTAAAATATCATGTTCAAGCTCAATAAAAGCACCTTTTCTTAGTTGTTGTGGTAGCGTATAACATCCTAATTCCAGCTTTTTGTTATAAAGAACAAATCCTTCCCTTTGCCATCGTAGTACCTTGATAGATTTACGTGTCTTGCCAATGAAGACATACCCATCGCCATTGAGCGCATTCATATTTCCTGATATTTTTACCAGGTGATAAAGTGAATGAATTCCTTTTCGCATGTCGACTGGCTCGCAAAAAAAGTAAAAACGTGTATCCTCTGTGAAATTAAAAATCATAATGTATCCTTTGATGTGAGAAATATGGATACAAAGCTTCAAAGTTTTATCACATAAAACTATACGCCATTGTGGAGACGCTTACGATGTTCTTTTCTTGAACAGTACTGTCTATCAACACCTCATTCTCTTGAGCCTCTTTGCCAAAAAGTTGAACTGAAATTTTTAGCAGTTTTTCAGCGCCTTCTTCTCCTATACGCTTTCTGAAATGTATAAATTCAGTTGGATCAAAAGGTTTTTCGGTCTGAAAAACTTTCTCCCCACTAAAATATTGCCAATAAGGATTTTCGATCCACCTATCAATAATAGCTTCATCGCTAAGGTTATAAATATACTTTAGTAAAAGCAAGCCTATTACGCTACGTATGGGAACCGATGGCCGTCCAAAGTCTGAATAATAAACTGAGAAATCACCTTCGATCTTATCCCAATCAATTTGTTTAGACAAAACACATAGTTCGTGCTTTAGATTAATAAACTTTTCTAGAGGTGTATCAAAAATACTCAACTGTGGAGTATTGTCTTGTTTTCCAACCATATCTGCAAGCTTTATGTCTAAAATACACATTTGCTTGCAGATTTATAAACTTAAGTGCAAATGCTTATAAACTGGTTATCAACAACCTATTCCATTTTTAAGGGTGAACTAAGTAATCAAAAGCAAACTTATGAATATGCTTAATCTTACTATACTCTTGGTAATGTACTCCATAAAGATATATTGTCATAACCTCTTGATCAGTAAACTTGGGGTGCTTGTTATTACTGAAACGTTCACGGTAATATTGTACTATGTTAAAGTAGTCACAGACTAACTCGTATATTCTTATTAAATTGTCGTCTTTATCTTTGAAAATCAAACTTTCAATAGCGCAAGAAATTATTGCATAATGTTTATATTTAAGTATTTAAACAAGTATAATATCAAAATACGGGCCCTTTAGAAACTACATATCAGATTTAACATTTAGCAATTTTGCCATATCTAAAGTCATCTTCATCACCTCATTTCTAGATTTGCTAACATCTTGGAGCTTTTGCTTAATATAATCTTGAGTGCGCTTAATTGTAATATGACTTGATACACGAGCGTATAACTCTTCTTTTTTAAATGGCTTTGTAATATAATCAACACCTCCTAGTTCAAACCCCTTTACTATATCATCTGTTTCTGTTTTAGCAGTTAAAAATATAATCGGAATATCAACTAACCTCTCATTCTCTTTAATCATTTTACACACGGTAAAACCATCCATTTTGGGCATCATAATATCCAACAACACTAAATCAATTTTTGTATTATTTAATATTTCCAATGCATCAGGTCCATTTAATGCTAATGCGATTTTATATCCCTTTTCTTTTAAAAAAGAACTAACAACTCTTAAATTATCCTTATTATCATCTACAGCCAGGATATAAATTTCACTTTTATCAATATTTTCCATTTCATTTATATTTTTTATTGCATTAAATATTTCTTTAATTCTTTTATCAATTCAGGAAAAACAATTAAGTTCGAATTTATAGATTCTAAGTCAATATTTTCAACGTCATCGAGAAGTCTTAATGCCCATTTATATAATGTATTAATCTTAAAAGTGTTTGCAAAACTTCCAATATTCTTAGCAAAGTCTTCAATTTTAAATAATACTAATGACCCTTTTATTTCTTTCCACAGAGGAACAAACTTTTCTTCAAGCTCTATAATTATCATTGGAAGATTATCTAATACTTCTTCTGACAAATCTAATTTTTCATGCTCAACCTCTGTTGGTTCAATAACCTCTTCTACTTCATACTCCTCATATTTTAAATATTTGGTGAGTAATTTAATTAAGTCGGACTTTCTTACTGGCTTAAATAGTTTATCATCAAATATTTTATAATTATCATTTTCTTCTGATCCAAAAACAGAAGCAGTATAAGCTACAACAGGAATATTACTTAAATTCGGATTAGATTTAATTTTTTGCGCTACCTGATAACCATCCATTCCAGGCATTCTTAAATCCATTAAAATTAAATCTGGTTTGCTATACTTTAATATTTCAAGAGCTATTTCTCCATTATCTGCAGAATTAACCTTTAATCCTAATTCAATAAGGTAATTTTCAATTGTATCAATATTTACAATAACATCATCTACTACTAAAATTGTTCCTGCATTAAAATGAATATTATTAACATAATCATTAGCATCATCATTTAAATAGATAATTTCATCTGTTATTTTAACCTCTGGAATAGTTACTGTAAAAGTAGAACCTTGCTGAAGTTTACTCTTCAAGGAAATATTACCTCCCATCTTTTCTATTAACCTTTTAGATATTGCTAGACCAAGACCTGCTCCTTCATACTTTCTATTCAATTGACCTGACTGCTGTTGAAATGCCTCAAAAATCATTTGTTGTTGATTTTGAGGAATACCTATTCCTGTATCTACAATTTTCAAGGATAAAACCCCCTTTCCATTGCATATATGCTTAAACCCTATTTTCACTTGAATGTATCCTTTATGTGTAAACTTTAATGCATTTCCAACAAGGTTAAATAAAACTTGTTTTACTCTAATTTCATCCAACAGTATCGCCTTAGGGAAATCGGGAGTTATTGAAATACGTACATCTAGTCCCTTTTTATGAGCTTTATCCTCAAATAATAGCTTTATTTCTTCAACAATATATACTAAATCCATAGGTTGGGGTGATACAACCAATTTCCCTGCATCTATTTTTGATAAGTCAAGTATATCATTTAGAAGTGATAAAAGTAAATTTCCACTACTTAAAACTGACTTAAGCATTTTCTTATGTTGCACATTTTCTACTTTTAGATATAGTGCCTCACTAAATCCTAAAATAGCATTCATCGGAGTCCTGATTTCATGACTCATATTTGCCAAAAATTCACTCTTAGCTTGATTGGCTTGATTTGCTTTATCCCTTTCTGCTTTTAATTCACTCTCATATTTTTTTCTTTGCGATATATCTCTTGCTATAGTAATTACCTCTCTATTGTTCATTCTCGCGAAACGAGCTTCATAAAAAATCAATTCTGACTGCGAAATAACTGAATATTCTATTCTGGTAAAACCACTTTTAATGCAAGATTTAATGGCACTTAACATTTGAGATGCAGTTTCAGGGGCAAATACTTCATTTACATTTTTTTTAACCAAATCTTTATTAAACGAATGCTCTTTTGAACTTCCTTTATAATTTAGTATCATTCCATTCTTACTAAAATGAAATAATTTATCTGGAATAGATTCTAAAATAGCTCTATTAATAGCTTCACTTTCCTTTAATGATTGTTCTGATATTTTTCGTTCATATGCATTAGCTATAATTCCGGATATTGTTCTTAATAATTCTAGTTCTGATTTATTCCATTTCTTTACCCGTAAACATTCATCAAAACCAATAAAGCCAAAGAATTTTCCTTGAACAAACAAAGGATAAACTATGATAGACTTAATGTTTTGAGGTTCTAGAATCTCAATCAAATCTTGTGGTAATTCTCTTATATTTTCAGAATAAACCCGTCCTTCATTGATTAGCATGGGTTTCCAAGAGGGTATATAATCATAAGGAATTTCCTGAAGGTCGTTTATTTGACTTTCTACATTAATATTACACCACTCATATGTATTTGAAGTTATATATCCATCTTGGGCATCTTCAAATATATATACTCTACTAACATCAATATGATGACCAATTTTTTTTAAAATTGAATTAATAATATTTTTAAATGAAGTTAAAGTATTTAGCTCAAGAGCAATATCTGAAAGTAGTTCTTGCTGCAGATAGTTTTGATGCAAAGCCAACTCATTTTGCTTTCGGGTATGAATATTTACCAAGGTTCCAACCATTTTTATAGCTTTGCCTTCGGGATTATATTCAGTGATTTTACCTGTATCCTGAACCCAAATATATTCCTTCTTTTTATTTCGAATTCTATACTCCACTTGATATATAACACTTTCTCCATTTAAATGTTTACTCAATGTATCTGTTACTTTTTTAAGATCATTTTTATGTATACGTTTTTCATGCTTCGTTATAGATGATTCTGATGCCTTTTGTGATTCTCCCAATATTGCTCTCCATCTTGCACTATAATTTATATTACCAGAATTAATATCCCATTGCCATAAACCAGCTTCACTACCTAATAAAGTTAACTCTAACTGCTCAGCATATTGATGCAATTGAATTTCATATTCCTTACGTTTAGAAATATCAACCATAATATATCTAATCCCAACATTTTTTGAATTCTCTGTGATATGATTGGAATATACAATTACAGGAAAAACTGTTCCATCTTTTTTTAGTGCCATATAATCTCTGGGTGGGATGGCACTATTAATTAATGCTTTGTTAAAATTATCTTTGGCTCTATCTTTATATACTGGATCTATATAATCAAAAATGGTTAATCCTTTTTCAAGATCAAACTTTGTATAACCCATTTTTTCGAGCGCATACTTATTTGCAAATAAAATCCGTCCCTTAGTATTAGTTTCACATACCATTTCTGGTAGTAATTCTCCTAACTCTCGGTACTTTCTTTCGCTAAGTTTAAGCTTTTCATTATTATAACAAGCTAAACATGAACTTGCCAACTTTTTGTTAATATCTATTAATGAGTTTATTATCTCATTATCGAACTCACTACTTCTTAATAATATAATTATTCCATAATAAGGCAGATCAAAAACATAATAATTTTGTTGATTAGCTGATTTACCATTTAACATGGTAAAATTATCTGCTTTTAACAGCACACTTGACAAAATGTCTTTTAATTCTGGAATATCTTTATCTAAACCAAGTGAATATGGTAATTTATACTTTAGCTCAAAATCTGACTTTTTATCAAAGTCAATAAAAGAAAATAATAAAACGGAAGTACAATTAAGTTTACTTAAATAAGTCAACAATGCCTGTTTTAACATTTTATTCAAATCTAAACTATTACCAATTGACATTGCTATTTCATAAAAAACCTGAATTATTTCATTATTATTTTTCATATGCAGGCTATGACTATAGTTTTATTATAAAAATCCATATATTCTTTTCCATTATTTGCTATCTCCCCTATACTAAGAACACCAAACAATGGAACAGTTTTTATATTACTTTTTATTAGATCAAGTTCTCTAGAAAATTCATCCTCCAGAAATAAAGACCTGGTAACACAATCTACCATAAAAGTAAATTCAATAGTTTCTTCATCAATTTCAACCAAAGCTCTTTTTATCGCCTGTTCGGCAGCCTTTAATAACATCTTGCAATTACCATGTAATAAATTGACATAACTACCTGTTCTAATAACTCCAACACATTCTATAATTCCATCTTGAACTTTAATTGGGTCTCTTACAATACATTCTGAATCAAGCTTTGTTATACCAAATGGATAGGATTTTGAAATCTCAAAAAAATTATTTTCGTTTATATAATTTTTACTGTGTTTACTAATCTTCTCTTGATATACATTGAAGGCATTTTGATAATCTAATTCTATTAACTGATTTAAATTTGATTTAGTTACTTTAAACGGACCAGCTATTTTATCCCAACCGTGCTTTACTCCAATTCCAGAAGTTTGATCTAGTCCAATAATAAGTCCACAATTTTTTTTAACTCCATCATTTGTATAAATACAAGGTCTGCTAATAAAATCTAAAGAGCCTGCTCCTCCTCCAATATAATTATATTTAAGTCCAAAATGAATAAATATTTGTTGTATAAATATGTCTATTCCCTTAGATAATGAATCTACAAAAACAAAAAGGGTTTTCATCTCAGAAAACATTGATATGGACTCTGATATCGTATTTTCTATATGATCCTCATCCTCGATATCATCACAAAAAATGATTTCTGGATTATATTCCAAACCAACAATAATACTTCCTGTATCAAAACTTTCATTTTCGTATATAATACCCGGAAAAAGTCCTCCAAATATTGGTTTTGACGAATTTTTTAAAAGATCATTCAGGTGTTTCTCATCATAGTTATTATTAGCTCCACTTAATATAAAAATACACTTAATAGCTATTTGACTATCTAAGTTGATTAATATTTTTTCAAGATCATAAATTTTGGAAGAAGTAATATAATTAACTGATATCATATAGTTTGGGTTTTTAATTGATTAATTTAAAGATTAAGATTTACAATTAAAATTAATCATAAGAATATTTTACATTTCTGTAGTTATAATTTCCCAATCCTTCATTAAAAAAAATGAAGGACACACTCTTATATTATAATTCCATTAGGCATTTGCCCTAATGCTCAACTACCATAAGAGGCTGCCATTATGCCAAACATAGCCGAAAGCAAAGCCATTGCTTTACCTCTATAATCTTCATTTTTTGATATGAACATGACCTAATAACCTGATTATGCAAGGATAAAGAACAATATAAACAAATATAAAGTTAATCCAACAATTCCTTGTTCAGCCCAGATTTGTACAAACCAATTATCCGATGGTGTTTCAGCTAAAAAGGTACCTGGCTAACAGCGTAATCCCCAATTACCGGCAGAACCTAGTCCTCCTCACAAAGGTTTGTCAGCCAAATATTGTTTCAACTTTTGTTGATTATCAAACCGGACTTTAAGTAATGGATTATTGGGATCCAGTCCTGTTCTAAACCTTCTTATTTCGTAAACACTATTTCCAATAGTAGTAAATTTCAAAAAGTAAGAAATGGCAAAAATAAAAATAAAGCCTCCAATTACAATCTTAAATTTTTTACTTAAAATACTGATGTTTCACAAGTGTGTTAAAACATTGTAAATCAAACAAAAAGAAGCATGATTAATTTTATTAATCCACTAATATTCAGTGTTTTAGTGGTGCGACATCAATAAAAAACCATGCTTCATGAATAAAAGTACAAAAGTTTTTTCGGAGACAAACAGCTTTTTCACCTCAAGTGAAAAAGGTATTAATAGAATAATGGAATTATATCAGTCATTGCATCTGAATAGGTTGAATCTGGGAGTTGATAATATGCCTCAATGTACTTTCCGAAAAGGTGATTTATTGCTGGCTTTGTTGTTGTTTCCACTATACTCACTCTCGAACGTATACCGGTACACCAAACATCCTTTATCACGCAGCATAGAAGCTAGTAAGAATACTTTTTATAGGCTAAAAAATGATAGCAATATCAATTGGAGAAGCCTCTTAACCAAATGTAATATCAAATTGCTAAAGCGGACCACAAGCACAAGCGCAACAAATAAGGAGTTTAACAAATGTTTAATAATAGACGATACTGATTTTGAAAAATCAACCTATAAAACAGAGCATATTGGTAAGATATGGTCACATGTGAAAAATTGTAGGTTCTGGGGATATAAAGCATTATTTCTTGGCTATTGGGACGGCAAAAGTTTCTTCTCATTAGATTTTAGCCTACACAAAGAAAAAGGCAAAAACGAGAAAACTCCATTTGGACTGATGGCTAAACAAAGAAAAGCTCAATATTCAAAAAAAAGAGAAAAAGATTCATGCGGTTATTTGCGCGAACAAGAATTGATTGATGATAAAATATCTACAGCTATATCTATGATTAAAAGAGCTGTCAAACAAAAGTTTGAAGTACACTATGTACTTATAGATAGTTGGTTTTTCTGTGAATCCATATTGAAAGCCGTTTTGTCATTAAATAAAGGAATACATATAGTTGGTATGGTAAAAATGGCAAAAGCAAAATATAGCTTCAATGGCGAATTGTATACAGCTAAAGAGCTTACCCAATTAGTAAAGCGCAGAAAAAAGGTAAAGAAAGAAAAAGCATTAAACCTATTTTGTGCCGAGGTTATTGTTGAGTACAAATCAATACCACTAAAGCTATTTTTCTGCAAAACAAGTAAGCATGGCAAGTGGCACCTGTTGGCGACTACCAATACTAAGCTGGGCATACTGAGTGCTTATGAAATATATAGTATCAGGTGGAGCATAGAAGTTTTCTTTAAAGAATCAAAACAATACTTTTCATTGGGCAAATCACAATCCCAAGACTTTGATGCGCAAATAGCTGATGTATCACTAGCTATGATTGAATACAATGTATTTAGTTTGGCAAAGAGGTTCGATGCATATGAAACAATGGGCGGTTTATTTGAAAAGGTATGCGATAATACTACAGAACTTACTATATCCATGAGAATATGGGGATTTATTCTGGAACTATTACATATGATTGCTGAGATTATCGATAGTGATTTTAATGAACTAATTACCAATCTGATAAAAAATAAGCCTGAGGACAATAAAATCTTCAGGCTAATAGAAATGCAGCTTTCAAATGCAGCTTAAATAACATGGGAAACATCAGTTAAAATACAATATAACCCCATGCCTGCAAAGGGTACAACTATTGCTCTTCTTGTTCCTGAAATTAACATATCCTTTCCTTTGTTTAGGCTTTAGTCCATATGGAGTTTTCCCGTTTTTGCCTTTTTCTTTGTGTAGGCTAAAATCTAATGAGAAGATACTTTTACCTTCCCAATAGCCGAGAAACAATGCTTTATATCCCCAGAACCTATAATTCCATTATTCTAAAAATTCCTTTTTCACTTGAGGTAAAAAAGCTGTTTGTCTCTGAAAAAACTTTTGTACTTTTACTCATGAGGCATGATTTTGTTTTTAACATCAGATCACTAATGTACTGAATGTTAGTGAATTAACAGAATTAACCATACTCCTTTTTATTTGATTTACAATGTTTTAACACACTTGGAAAACATCAGTTACAGTAATTTCTCAAAGCACATTTTATTATACTTAAAATATTAAAAAAAATAGGAGTAAGATAGTAGGTTGATTTTCAAATTACAATAATAATTAATCATATCAATGAATTAGCCCAAATGTATAAATTGATACCATAATTAACGACTTTCCTTTTTTATCTAAGCAATTATAAGAACGCTAAAAATAAAAGTTACAAAAGCTTCAAAATTTGCTGATACTGAAACAATTTTAAACTAAGGGCTACTAAATACTTATTGCGTTTGTTTATTTTTCGTGTTTAATCAAATATTCATTAAATCTTAAGAGCATAAAAACTCCATTAATAAAATTTGATTAATATTTTTTCAATTAACTAAATCTATTTATTAACTTGATAATCAATCTAACTATAAAAAAATATTACATATAGAGTTATTTGCTACGCATTTTTAACCTAACTCAAAAAATGAGAACTTGATGAAGCATAACAAAACCAATGAAGATAAAAATGACATAATAATCAATGTACTTCAAAAAATAATTGGCGCCCAAAATAGTTTTGATCTACAACATGTAATTATGAATGCTGCACAAAAACTAACCAATTCAGATGGTGTAGCTTTTGTTTTTAAAAAAAATAGTTTCTGCAATTATATTGCTGAAAGTTGTAATGAGAACATATTAAAAGGTAAAAAATTCAACCTTGAAAGTAGCATCTGTGGCTGGGTTGTTGTTAATAAAACAACTATTGTTATTGATGACATAAATAAAGACAATACAGTTAAACAAAATGAATTTAGAAATACCCCTATTAAAAGTATCATTGCACTTCCATTAGGAACGGAATCACCAATAGGAGCCATTGTAATTTATTGGAAAGAAAAAAATGTTGCAGGATCCATGAACTTAAATCAATTACAATTATTAACTAAAAGTTCATTTAATGCCTACGAAAAAATTAAAAACACAGAAATTCTAGAAAATACTATTAAGGAATTAAAACTAGATTTTAAGGATATAAAATTGTCTAGTACTGTAGATAAAAAAATAAATGAAAATAAAATTCACAACGATTTAAAATTCAAAAAGATTTTTGAACACTCCAATATTGGGATTGCTATCACTGATCCTAAAGGTAATATTATAAACGCAAATCAAGAATTTTCTAAAATCATAGGGCACAGTCAAAGTAAACTCCAAAAAATGAATTTTGCAGAATTCACATATTCTGAGGATTTAGACGAGGAGATAGATTTAATTAATCAGTTACTTTTAAACAAAATTGATAATTATAGAATTCATAAAAGATATTTAAATAAAAAAGGTGAAATAATTTGGGTTGACATTGCGGTTTCCTGCCTTAGAGATGGTACCAATCAAATTGATTTATTATTTGCTATGATATTGGATATTACTGATAAAAAAAAGGCGGAACAACGTTTTTTAAATACACTGGATAATATGCAGGAAGGTTGCCAGATACTAGACTACAACTATAATTATATCTATTTAAACCACACTGCCGAAGTACATAACAAAAAACAGAACAAAGAGTTGATTGGCAAAAGATATCAGGATATGTGGCCTGATATTGAAAAGACACAGACTTTTAAATTAATAAAAGATTGTTTAGAAAATAGAAATTCTCATTTCATAGAAAATAAATTTATTTTTTCTGATAATTCGATAGGCTGGTTCGAATTAACAATTGAGCCCATTTTGGAAGGTGTTTTGATACTATCAATTGATATTACAAAAGAAAAAAAAGCAAAGTTTGAAGTAATTGAAAGTATGAATCGTCTGATTAATGCACAACGTATAGCTAAAATTGGAGATTTTACTCTTATTAAAGATACTGGCGAAATGACATGGTCTAAAGCTTTATTTGAACTTCTTGGATACCAACATAACAAAGACATTAATTATAAAATCGTTAATAATAATATTCATCATCCTGATGATAAAATTGATGTTGATAATTGGATAAACAATAGTATTCTTTCAGGTGATGAATTTTTACCCCCCAAAGAGTATAGATTAATCAAACAGGATGGTAATATTATTAATGTTAGAGTTCAAGGTAATATTATTAGGAAAAAATCCGAACCAGTAAAAATTTTTGGTACGGTACAGGATATTACAGAACAAAAAAGGATAGAAACAAATCAAAAACTTACCAAGAACATATTAGACATCCTTAATAATACAACCGATACACATCAAATGATTGATTCAATAATAAAGTCAATTTATAAAATAAAAGAAATTGAAGCAGTTGGCATAAGATTAAAAAAAGGAATTTCTTTTCCATTTTATGACATGGTAGGATTTCCTGATAATTTTATTTATGAGAAAATGCATATGTGTAATATTGACACAAAAGAAGCACCTTATTTTTATTGTATATGTGAAAACATAATCAACGAAAAAGTAAACCAATCTAAGTCGAATTGTGCTACATATGAATGTTTCTTATCTAATGATATTTCAATCCTTTTTGACGAAACAAACCAAAATACAGATTCTATAAAGAAAAATAGTCGATGCTATACCGCTGGTTATAAATCCTTAGCTCTAATTCCAATAGTAGTATCCAATGAAATTATTGGCATTTTACAATTAAACGATCATCGTGCAAACGTTTTTTCGCAGGAATCAATTTCAATATATGAAGAAATTGCTTCTAACATAGGAGTTGCATTATCTCGAAATCATGCCAAAGATTTATTAAAAAAGAATGAAAAACTCTTAAAAGAAACAGGAAAACTAGCTAAAGTAGGAGGATGGGAGTTTGATGTTGAAACAGGGAAAGGAACCTGGACTGAAGCAGTTGCTAAAATTCACGAATTAGATAAGGATAATCATACTAACAAATCAATAGGTCTTGATTATTACAAAGGAAAAGATTTTGATTTAATAAATAACGCGATTAATAATGCAGTCAATAATTTTCAACCTTATGATCTTGAGCTTAGATTTACTACACCAAAGGGTACTCAAAAATGGGTTCACACTATAGGTATACCAGTAATTAAAGATGGAAAGGTTATAAAGCTTTCTGGTTCAATGCAAGATATTACAGAGAAAAAGCAAGTTGAGATAGCACTAAAAGACAATGAGGAAAAATATCGAAACCTCTTTATGTATTCTCCTGATGCCATCTTTATTAATCAAAATGACAAAATTTTATTAGTCAATGAAGCTATGCTTCATCTTATGAAAGTTGATGATCAAAATTCCCTAATTGGAATGAATCCTCAAAAATTATTTCATTCTAATAAATATAATAATGACATAACATTGGCTTACAAAAACAATCATAAGCTCCCTGTTTTTGAAGAACTCATTATCGATAAAAGAGGAAAACCGAAAGATGTTGAAGTGCATCAATCGGTATATAAAATTGGTGAAAAGGTTGCAAATCATGTAATTTTAAGGGATATAACGAAAAAAAAAGAAATTGAAAAAGAAATTGAAAATCACAAAAAAAACCTTGAAGAGCTTATAAAACAGCGTACCTTTCAGTTATTCCAATCTGAAGAAAAATACAGAGGACTTTATGAAACATTAAAAGATGGCATTGTACACACCAACCTTGATGGATTAATTCTTGAAAGTAATCCTGAATTTTTAAATATGTTGGGATACAGTTTTGATGAAATTACTCAATTAACTATATGGGATTTGACTCCTACAAAATGGCACCAAACTAAAAGAGACATTATTAAAAATGAAGTATTTAAAAAAGGGTATTCTAAAGTTTTAGATAAAGAGTTTTTACATAAAAATGGCACACTCATTTCTGTATCTGAAAGAATTCGACTTGAAAAAGATGCTAATAAAAATCCCGTAGGAATGTGGAGTATTGTGCGAGATATTACAAAACGTAAAAAAAATGAAAATGCTATATTAGAGTTAAACAATAAACTTAAGGAGCGACAAATTGCACTAGAAAATACAAATAGAGAATTAGAAGCTTTTAGTTATTCTGTAAGTCACGATTTAAGAGCTCCGTTACGAGCAGTAATTGGTTTCACAAAAATATTAAATGAAGATTATTCTGAAATATTAGATGATGAGGCAAAAAGAATTTGTAAGGTTATAGAGGATAGTGCAAGTAACATGGGAAAATTAATTGATGATTTACTTTCTTTTTCCAGATTAGGCAGACACTCTATGGTGTATTCAAATGTTAATATGCACAATATGGCAACAGCTTGCTTAAACGAACTATGTTCACCAGAAATTTTAAGCAAAACAAACAGTACAATAGATAATATACCTGAAATATACGTAGACCCTCAAATGATAAAACAAGTGTGGATAAATTTATTATCCAACGCTTTAAAATATTCATCAACTCAAGACAAAATTAGAATTCATATTAAAGCTGATGAAAGTACTGATTTTATAACATACTCCATAAAAGATAATGGTGTTGGATTCAATATGAAATATAAAGATAAACTTTTTGGAGTGTTTCAACGTTTACATAATTCCTCTGAATTTGAAGGAACTGGTGTTGGACTTGCTCTTGCTCAAAGAATAGTGAAAAGACATGGAGGAAGCATATGGGCTGAATCAGAATTATCTAAAGGAGCAACTTTTTATTTTAAGTTACCTAAACAAAAATATAAACCATAAAAATTTGCCATGAAATACAAAGAATGTGAAATACTAATTATTGAAGATAATCCAAATGATGCTGAACTGATTGTCCGATCTCTAAAGAAAAATAATCTCCTTAATAATGTAAATGTTATATATGATGGAGAAGATGCTATGGAATATCTATTCAATCAGAAAAAAGCTGATGAAACAAGACTATTTGATCCTCCAAAAGTTATATTACTTGATTTAAAACTACCTAAAATAAGTGGACTTGAAATACTTGAGGCCATAAAATCTGATGAAACATTGCGAAAAATACCTGTAGTTGTTGTAACTTCATCAAAAGAAGATCCGGATATAGACCGTGCATATGAGTTAGGTGTAAACAGCTACGTTGTAAAACCAATAAATTTCAATGAGTTTATTGATACATTAAGTCAAATTGGTATTTACTGGCTGGCAATTAATGAAAAACCAAAATGAAATTCTAATCCAACTTTTACATGAAACCTATAACTAAAGTTTTAATTATTGAGGATAATGCTAATGATGCAGAGTTAGCCAAAAGAGAAATTGAAAAAATCATACAGAATACAGAAATAGCTCTTATTGATACAGAGCAAGAACTTAGGAAGGCCTTAGTAGAATATAAACCTGATATCATTGTGTCTGACTATAACATGCCTAACTTTGATGGCATTAGCGCTTTGCGTATTACCCGAGATTTATCTGCATTTATTCCTTTTATTATATTAACAGGGTCTGTTAATGAAGACACCGCTGTTTTATGTATGAAATCAGGAGCAGATGACTATGTTCTTAAAGAATACATTAAACGTTTGGGACCAGCAATTAAAGGAGCTATAAAAAGTAAAAATCTTGAAAAAGAGCACCATTTAGCTGTATTTAGACTAAAAGAAAGTGAAGCTAAATTTCGGACCATAACAGAACATTCTGCAGAAACTATTATTATAGTAGATATAAATGCCGATTTTATATATGTAAACAATAAATGTTGTATTGAAATTGGGTATACAAAAAAAGAATTTGCTAACATGCATTTCTATGATCTTTCTACAAAAGAATTTAAAGCTATTTATAATGATTTTTTTCGAACACTTAAAAATGAAGGTTCTATATCAAAAGAACTTACAATAGTAAGAAAAGATGGAAGCTCTTTTCCATCTGAAATGAATGCAATTACTCTTCCGGACGGAACTATGTACATCAGCGGAAGAGATATAACCCAACGAAAACTCCAAGAAGAAGAGCTTAACAGTCATCGCTCACATCTTGAAAAAATGATTCAAATCAGAACAAACGAATTGGCTGAAGCCAAAAATATAGCCGAATCTGCTACAAAAGCAAAAAGTGAGTTTCTTGCAAATATGAGTCATGAAATTCGGACTCCTATGAATGCTCTGCTTGGTTATTCTGAATTATTAGAATCAATGGTTAAAGATCCAGTGCAAAAGGACTATTTAAAATCAATCAGATCCAGTGCAAAAAGTCTTCTAAACCTAATAAATGACATTCTTGACCTTTCAAAAATTGAAGCGGGAAGAATGGATCTTAATTACGAATTTGTTGATTTAAAAATAGTAATAAGTGAAATAGAAAATATTTTTAGATTAAAATGTGACAATGAAGATATTGAACTCATTATGGACATTTCTCCAAACTTACCTGATGGGGTTTTTATCGATGAATTAAAATTAAAACAGATTATCATAAATCTCATGGGTAATGCTGTAAAGTTTACAAATCAGGGATATATAAAATTAGCTACATATACGCAAAATGTAGAATCTATTAATTTATCTGATAATGCCTTTAATTATTGCGATCTTGTATTTGAAATAACAGATTCTGGCATAGGTATTTCAGAAGATTCAATTCACAAAATATTTGAACCCTTTCTTCAACAACAAGCGAAAAACTCAAAAAATACTAAAGGTACTGGATTAGGTCTATCTATAACTAAAAACTTAGTTGATTTAATGGGGGGAAATATAACTGTAAATTCAAAATTAGGTAAAGGAAGTACATTTAAATTAGTATTTCCTGAAAAGCCATTTATAAAAGAAATGACAAGTTTTGAAAAAAAGAATCATATAGATACTGACAATATAATATTCGACAGAAACTCAATACTCGTAATTGATGATATGAAACAAAATCGCAATATAATTGCAGATGCTCTTATAAATTCTAATTTAAAAGTATTTGAAGCTGAAAATGGTATTGATGGTTATAATATGGCTATAAAAATTCATCCTTCATTAATTATAACGGATATCAAAATGCCTGATATGAGTGGTTTTGACTTACTTTTAAAATTACGTAATAATACCAAATTAAAAAACATACCTGTTATAGCATACTCTGCTTCTGCAATGAAAGATCAGATAGATAAAATGCTCGAAAGCGACTTTTCTGGTATATTATTAAAACCAATAGAAGTTTCTCAATTATTTACTATTTTGATGGATGCTCTTCCCTATCAACTTAATCAACAAAATACAGCAAGTAAAAATGAGATCGAAAATGATAATACTAAAATAGAAAATCTATCAGAATTAATTTTTGAATTAAAAGGAAAGCCATTACAATTATGGGACGAGCTACAAACTCTTAAACCAATGAACAAAGTAATTGAATTTGGGAAATTAATAATAAATCTATCATTAAAATATAAAGTAACTTTTATTCAAAACTATGGACAAGAATTAGTTGATGCAGGAAACCAATATAATATTAGCAATATTCTTATACTTCTGGACAAATATCCTAAAATTATAAATAAATTAGAAAACAAAAGTACAGCAAGGTAATATTCAAACCTCTTTATAAATTAGTAATACTAGTACTCCCCTCTTTCATCCTAACTCTTTTGTGTTAGCCTCCACTTATTTCTACTGATTAAAATACAAACTAGGTAGATATTCCAGTGATGATACCCCCCCATTCCGGTCATATTGCGGATCTCCCGATATTTTTGGGTTTGATTAAAAAGTTATGTTAGTATGCAGGCCAAAAATAGGCATTGATGACAAGACAAGATATCAATCAACAGCTATTGGAGCTATTCCTTCCAGAAGGAAGGTATCCTAAACCTTTTTTTAGTAATGGACTTCAAGCAAGAACCGAGTGGACAGGAAGTCTACACCAAGAAGTTGACTATATTTCTTGAGGAAAAGAAAGAGATTTCCGAAGAGTATTCCGACCACAAAGTATAAAGCAAGCGGTTTTATGGCCGCCAAAGAAATTAAAGACTGTCCAATACGTCGCAATTTAGTTACACTAAAAGTAAAGTGCAGACGTTGGGATGTTTTAATCGTTAAATATCAAAAAAGAAGCTGAGATTGGCAATCTGTAGCAAACGGCACTCGCTTGGATCCTGAGTATGCCGCTTTTTTAAAAGAAATTGGTGGATTATAATGCCATAAGCACTAAGAGTCTTCAGATATTTTTCGGCATCAACGCCGAAACTTTTCAAAAGCAATACAAACAGAAGCTGAGCAATTACAACAGTTGGGAACAAAAAGAGTATGCCGAACAATACCTGATATTTCCGGATAATATGGGAGAATTCTTGCCCATAGATGAAACAGCGCTGTCCTACGGAGAACTCTACACCTTGCTCACCAATAAGGCGGCCTTAGGGCAAAAAGGCACTATTGTTGGCATTTTTAAAGGGGTACAAAGCGACAATATCATTAATCGTAACTATTCAGTGTAATTCTAAAAACATAATTTTTCCAGAAAAATGTGGATAACTATTGGTGATTTCCAGAAAAATGTGGATAAACAAAGATCGATTTAGTTTCTATAAAGTGTATGCATGTCGATCTTTGTATCTGCATGGGAAAGAAAAAAAGCATAGAAGAAAAACTAGATGCATTATTTGTAAGAGTTGATAAACTTGAAACAGAAAACGCAGAACTTCGCGAAGAAAATGCCACGCTCAAAAAGCGTCTTTCTCATTATGAAACGCCAAAGAATAGTAAAAATAGCAGTAAACCACCTTCATCAGATTTCCCTAAATTACTCAGAACATAATCATTGCGTAAAAAATCAGGTAAAAAACCAGGAGGTCAAAAAGGTCATAAAGGCAATACTTTAAAGATGGTTGATGAGCCTACTGTTATCAAAGAGCACAGTTCAAATTATTGTACATGTTGTGGCAATAATCTTGCAGATATTGAAGGCGCATTTGCAGGGAGACGTCAGGTAATTGATATACCTCCCATTGTACCAGTAGTTACCGAACATCGAGTATATCATAAACAATGCAGTTGCGGAATGGTCAACAAAGGCTGTTATCCCAATCATGTAAATGCACTTGTGAGTTATGGAACAAACACCCAGGCTTTAGCTGCTTACATGCATACTCGTCAGCACATGCCTTATCATCGCTTGCGTGAATTCTTTAATGCAATATTAGGACTTAAAATTAGTACCGGAGGTTTAAACCATTTGATTATCAAGTTTGCTAAAAAAGCAACACCTTTCTACGAGCAGATACGTAATAATGTACATGCTCATTCTACTATGGGAGCTGATGAAACCGGAACTAATATTAATGGAAAACTTCATTGGGCATGGGTATTTCAAAATGCACAATCCACCTTTTTATCTGTTCACCCCAAACGTGGTTACGATGCCATTGAAGAAATTATGCCTGAAGGTTTTAAAAACAATACACTGGTGACAGATTGTTGGAAACCTTATTTTAAAACGCAAGCAGGTAATCATCAGTTATGTACTGCGCATCTCCTAAGAGAGCTTGAATTTTTTATTCAAAAATATCCCCATAGCAACTGGGCTTCGAAGATGAAATCGCTTATTGTTAAAGCCTTAAAAACACGTACTAACAATTGGGATAATAAAGATGCGATCCTAAAAATACTTAAAGCGTTTGCAAAGCTTCTGACTATACAGATTGACGAAACACTAAAAGAAGTTGTTACCTTTAAAAATAGATTGGTCAGGTATGCTGATTATGTATTTACATTCTTAAATCATCCAGATGTTCCTCCCGATAATAATGGCTCAGAGCGGGCGGTAAGAAACTTTAAAGTCAACAGAAAGTGAGCGGTTTCTTCAAATCATTTGAAGGTGCTAAGCACTATGCCATACAGCAATCTATTATAGATACAGCGATCAAGAGTCCTCACAATCCTTTTGACACTCTACGTGCTATCGCTATAATTTAATACCTGACTGAATAGTTACCTATTTTTTATAATTGGAATATGGTGGTTTTATTTTAGAATAAGTTATTTAGGCTTGAAACATCCCAATATCAAACCTCTCTATATACACTTTGGATATCATCTTTAATATCCTCAATATTACTAAAGCGATGCCCACCTTTTTCCAACACATTAACTTTTTTAATGCCCTTAAAATAAGCTATTGTTTCGTGAGGATTAATAAGATCATCATCTAAGGTTACATATACGTAAATTGATAAGGTATCTAAATTCTTAATTTTATATTTCTTTAATTTATTGAGGTTCTCATTGGTAAAATCGTATTCTTTATTTGATGCAAAATTAATATTCTTACCAATAAATGGTGTTAAGCTTTTAATAGGGTTTGTTGTGGGATTTAGTAAAATACAATGCGCATTGTATTTGTGGGCTAAATACATGGCTACATAACCACCTAACGAATTTCCTATAAATAACATATTATCCACGGGAGTAATACCATCCATCAATTTTTCTATGGAATCAAAATCTGCACTATCATATGATGGTGAATACATTTCTATATCGGAAAACAGTTGTTTTAATTTCTTAAACTTTTCTCCACCTCCCATGGAGTTGAATCCATGAATATATATGATCATAATAAACTATTAAATTTTATTTGTTAAAGTTATTAGTACTTTTCTTTTTTTGCATTACCAAAAAAAAGAAAAAATAATAGTTCAATTCAACTTTTAGGCTACTTCATTAACTAATTATAACAACAATTATAAAGCCCAACTACTTTGTAACATCGTAACTATTACACTATGAAACACTTAGCTCTTTACACTGAGCTCTTTGCTGAAATCCCATTGCCCTATTCCCCTTTTGCATACTTATCCATAACTACTGCACAGGTAGCATCTCCTGTAATATTTAAGGCTGTTCGTAACATATCAAAAATTCGATCGAGGGCATATAATAATGGTAAACCTACAATAGGAATATCTGCAGAAATAAGTACTGCTACAACCAATAATGATGGTCCGGGAACACCGGCCTGACCAATACTTCCAATGGTAGCTGTAAGTATAATAGCGATGTATTGTCCCATATGTAAATCAATATGAAAAAGCTGAGCGAAAAAAACAGCAACCAATGCGTAATAAATGGCGTTTCCATCCATATTTATAGTAGCACCCAGAGGAAGCACAAATGAACCTGCCTCTTTTGATACTCCTAATTCATCCTCGCATACTTCCATTGTTAAAGGCAATGTAGCCATGCTTGAAGAAGTGGATAAGGCCATGATTTGCGCTTTACTTATCTTGGTCATAAATTTTTTTACAGACATTTTAGAAAATCCTTTTATCAAAACCGGATAAAATACAAACATGTGAAGTAATATGCCACCCAGATATACTAAAAACAATTTTAAAACAAGATAAAGTACATCAAAACCAAATGTTCCAATACTATTAGCCATCAATCCAAATACACCAATTGGAGCTGTATACATCACCACCTTTATAACCCAGATCAATGCATCAAGAATAATATCACAGCCCTTTACTATTTTTTCTCGTTTAACTTTAGGTAAAGTACTGGCTCCTATACCCAATAACAAACAGAAAAATATTATTTGAATAATCTCACCTGATACCAATGCCTGAAGCGGATTTTCAGGTATAAAACCCATTATTGTATCCCAAAATCCTGGTTGTGTTATCTTTTCTGATGTTTCTTCATTAAATAAATAACGAACAGATTCTATATCGAGACCAGTACCTGGTTTAAATATCTCACCTAAAATTAATCCTAAAACTACGGCAACGGCAGTTGTTAGCATATACCACACAAAGGTTCCAACACCTAATTTCCCGGCTGATTTGGTGGCACCTAAAGATGCAGCTCCTGAAACAATAGATATAGCAACTAACGGAATCACCACCATTTTTATGAGTTTAATAAAAATATCACCCAATGGGGCAAACATAGAAGCTTGTTCTCCCATTGCTATACCTACAACTGCACCAATAATCATGGCTACTAAAATCTGAAAACCCAGGTTTTTAAGTAATTTCATCGAAACTTGTTTTGATTTATTTTCAGTTGCAAATATAACGACTATATGACAATAGTAATATGAAGAAGATCAGTAGTGTTAGTAAGTAAAGATCTATTTCAAATAAAAATGGAAACTAATAATAACCCTAAAATACTTAATTATAAAATTATTGTGTTTGAAAAAAAATGCTTAAATTCTTGCAATCAAATATTAAGCGGTAGATCTAATATTTCATAAAATCATTAGTGAGTTTAGTTTAACTTTAATCTAATCTGATTATGAACCATAAATTAAGTACTTGGATAAAGAAATACTATTCAAACATAATATATTCTATCATCATCATATTTATCTTTTTTCTCTATTACACATTTGTTTTTAAGCAATACCAATCTGTAATAAAAAATCAAATTGAACTTCAGTTTGCCAGTGACATGAAAATGAAAGCATTGCTTTTAGATAATACAATTTCAAAAAATATTCAAGGTGTAAAAAGTATTAGCAGCAGATCTACCATACGAAACAAGATTATAGAATATCAGAATGGTAATATTTCTTTTGAGGCATTAAAATCTTTTACGCTTCCAAAATATATAGATGGTATTAAAGCTTTAGAAAATATTATCTGGGCTCGAAGATATATTCATTCAGATATCCTTATTGAGCAAGGTAATTGTAATCAGAATATTGATTCCATTATAGCCAAAACCAACAAAAAAGAAACATCTGCCCAAACATTTATTAACGATACAACTCTTGTTACCTATGTTTCTTCTCCTATTTTGGATGACGATAGTATAATTGGACAGGATATTATTTGTTTTAATACCAATTCGGCATTAAACAAAATTATAAACAAGGATATTAAATTTAATATATTACCAATAAATACATCCATTAAAGATAACCAAGTATATTATTCTAAAGATAGTGCTATATGTAATATTAATTCTGAATTTCTGAATGCAAGTTTTGAATTTAGTATTTCTCAGCAACGATTATTTCACGATTTAAATATATTTTATAAAAATCAATCCATAATTACAATACTACTGTTAAATAGCTTAGTTCTAATACTATATATCTTTCATCGTAAAAAGCAGTTGATAAATCTTCAAAAAAGTGAATATTTTGAAACACTTGCAGCTGAAAAAACAGCAAAACTAAACCAAACAGTTGTTCAATTATTAGAATTAAACGAACAGAAAGAGGAAAGTGAAAAACGATTTAAAACCATTTATGAAGATAACGGATCTATTATGATCATCATTAATCCGCAAAACTATAAAATTGAAAATGCTAACAAAGCGGCTCAGGAATTCTATGGTTATACAAAAGAACAGTTTACTAATTTGAAAATTTATGATTTAAATGTATTACCCAGAGAAAAAGTAAAAAACGAATTAAATACGGTAATCATTAACAACAAAGCTTATTTTAATTTTAAACATAAATTAGCTACCGGAGAAATAAAAGATGTTGAGGTCTATTCATCACCCATTAAATTTGATAATAATGTAAAGCTCATTTCAATAGTGCATGATATTACAGAACGAAAATTATATAAAGATAAAATTGAAAAATTAAACATTGATCTATCCAATTCAATTCAAAACCACCAATTACTTGAAAGCAAACTCCGAACTATTGTAGACATGTCTCCAATCGCTATTATTATGTCTACCGGAACAAAACAGAAAATTGATTATATCAATCCTGTATTTATGAAACTATTTGGCTATACCGTTGATGATATCAGCACGATACCTGAATGGTGGTCAATTGCAATACCAGATAAAAACACCTCTGATAAAATTAGTAATGAGTGGAATGAAAGAGTAAAACGAGCTAACGAAAACAACTCAAAAATTAATCCTATAGAAGTTGAAGTTACCTGTAAAAACGGATCCCTAAAACGAATTAAATGGGGATACATATCTTCAGGTATACAAAATTGGGCTTTTGGAATAGATCTTACAGAATTAAGAAATACAGAAAAACATCTTAGAAAAGCAAAGTTAAAAGTTGAAGAAGATGCCATGTTACTTCAGGAACTCAATGCTACTAAAGACAAATTTTTTAGAATTGTTGCTCATGATTTAAAAAGTCCGTTCAATGCAATATTAGGATTTACAAGCACACTATTAGACAACTTTAATTTATACGGTCAAGAGGAAATAAAGAAATATGTTAAGGTAATAGATAATTCAGCTAAAAATACGTATGGTCTTTTAGAAAATCTTTTAACCTGGTCGCAAGCTCAAACCGGAAAAACAATATATAAACCCCAAAGTATTAATGTCAAAAAAATAATATACAAAACTATACGGCAGTTAGAAGTTGTTGCATCGGCAAAAAATATCAGTATTATATTTGATGTGAATAAAGATTTAAGTGTTTATGCTGATGAAAATATGCTCAATACGGTTTTAAGAAATTTAATAAATAACGCCATTAAATTTACGCCTGAAGATGGCAGAATAGAAGTTAATGCAATTCAGAATGATGCCAATATTGTTTTTGTAGTTAAAGACAATGGTGTTGGCATGTCGGAGGAAATTATAGATAAACTATTTAAAATAGAAGAAAAAATATCGACTAAAGGCACAAATAATGAATCAGGAACCGGGTTGGGTTTATTATTGGCTAATGAGTTTATAAAAAAACACAATGGTAGTATAAATGTTGAAAGTGAGTTGGGAAAAGGTAGTGTATTTAAAATACAACTACCTTTAAATTAATAATCTGATTTCGATTAAAATTAAAGAGCTCAGATTAATACCGTCTACTTAATAATGCTCATATTTATAGTAAGCTATTTTATTTCAAGCAGTTTTAAGTTGTTCAAAAAATTCAATAACGGAGTCTTTTAAGGGTCTGTACTTTAACCCTAACTGATAGACACTTTTTGATGTATCCGCAATAAAAGGATATCCTACATTTCTTGCTATCATTTTACGTTTATACCCTACTAAAGGTGCCAAAATCCAGGTGATAGTTTTAGGTATAACCTGCTTCGGAAATTGAAATCCGTTTTTATATTTCTCTTTTAAAATTGAAGACACCTGCCACATACTTGAATTCTCTGCTGAAACAATATATCTTCCTTCGGAATCTGGTTTATAACCGGCTAAATAATGTGCCTCTGCTACATCCCTAACATCTACCATTCCAATTTTAAAATCAGGTACACCCATTTTAAAAGCTCCGTTAAAGATTTTTCGAAAAACATTATGACTTTCGGAAGAAGTAACAACAGACAAGCCCGGTCCTATTACAAATGAAGGATTGATGACAACTAATTTCCACCTGTTTTGAGCATTGTAAATAGTCCATGCTTCTTTTTCTGCAACGGTTTTAGAATAGGAATAAGGTTGGTGATTGAGTGAAGAAGTTGAATTCCAATCTTCCTCTGTAAGCATCCCTTTTGAACAATTCCTAATGTCTACGTTGTCGCCATAAATGGCAGCCACACTGCTGGTTAAAACAACTTTTTTAACAGTACTACAATTATTTACTGACTCTAAAATATTTGCTGTACCTATTAAAGCTGGTTCTACTAAATCTTTTTGAGGATCAACAACTTGAAGTTTAAAAGGTGAAGCTGTATGATAAACTAGTTCACAACCTTCCATGGCCTTATCAAATGATCCCCGATCAAGCAAATCAGCCTCAAACAACTTTAATTCACCGGGTAATTTTTGTGAAATTTCTTCTAAGTAATACGTTTTTTTAACGTCGCTAATATTACGTACTGTTGCATGAACAGTAATTCCTTCTGATAGTAATCTTTTCACCAAAACCCCGGCAATATATCCAGAAGCCCCGGTAACCAATACTGGTTTAGTTTTATTTATTGCTGACATAATTAGGTATTTATATAAGTCTAAGTCTGTTTCAATATAAAAGCATTTTATACCTAAAAATGTTTAATGAAGTCCTGTGCTTTTATAAGATTTTGCTATTTTTTACTTATTCATCTAATTATTTAGAAGCTCTAAAACAAAAAAAGGTGTTATTAAAAACTAACACCCCATTGTAATCATATCAATAACTGTCTAATTAATCTCTATACCTCTTAGTAATATCTCCATACGCATCTATCCTTCTATCTCTGAAGAATGGCCATATTCGACGTACATCTTCCGTTCTTTTTTTATCTATTTCAATAACATGATGTAATTCTTCTTTTTGATTTGCCTGCCATAAAATTTCACCCTGAGGACCTGCCACAAAACTGGTTCCCCAAAATTCAATTCCATTGGTAACACCTGTCCAATCAGGTTCTATTCCAACTCTGTTGACAGCAATAACCGGTAATCCGTTTGCTACAGCATGCGCTCTTTGCGAAATCATCCAGGCATCACGCTGTCGAGCTTTTTCATCATCAGCATCTGTACTCTCGTAACCAATAGCCGTTGGATAAATCAACATTTCAGCACCGGCCATCGCCATTAAACGAGCAGCTTCCGGATACCATTGATCCCAGCATACCAATACACCTAATTTACCCACCGAAGTTTGAATAGGATGAAAACCTATATCCCCCGGAGTAAAATAAAACTTTTCGTAATATGCAGGATCATCTGGAATATGCATTTTACGATAACGTCCTGCTTCAGATCCATCTTTTTCAAAAACTACTGATGTGTTATGATATAAACCTGGAGCTCTTTTTTCAAATAAAGAGGTTACCAAAACAATATTCAGTTCTTTTGCAATGGCTGCAAACTGATTGTATGACGGACCTGGTAATGGTTCTGCCCATTCAAACATATCAACTTCCTCTGCCTGACAAAAATAAATGCCGGTATGTAATTCCTGAAGCACTATTAATTCAGCCCCACCCTGAACACATTTTCTAATGCCTTCAATACTTTTATCTATATTATTTTGCTTATTATTGGAGCAGGTTTGCTGTACTACTCCCACCTTTATTTTACTCATTTTGTGAAAATCAACCTAAAACAATAAGTTACTATAAAACATCGCAAATAAACATATATTTTTCAATGATTATTACTTCTTATTCACAAAAATTTAAATTAATGAAATTATTTTTCATAATCGTGGAATACATTATACGTTAAAAAACAAAAGGCCTAAAAAGTCAAATACCACCTGATTTTTTAATCCTTTTATTTATAGACTCTTATACTGTATCAGAGTAGACTACGAATAGTATTTACCTGTAATAGTTTCAATTGATATTTTTATTACTCCAGTACCTTTTAGCATATTATCAGGGTACGACTGTCCTGAAAGATGAGGTGTATATTTACCTACAATTTTATTTAAAGCTTCTATTTTTTCTTCTTTGCTTTCAACTAAGGCAGCTGTTCCAAAAATAACAACACTTTTATATTTTGTATTCACATCACAAACTTTAGCATCTAAAATTAATCCCTCCATATCAGCTGTTTCAAAACAAATTTTATTATTGTTTTTGATATTGGCCAATTTTTGTCCCTGGTTTAATCCATGTATATAAATACAATCTGCAGTATATGCAAAATGAACAGGTAATACATATGGGAATCCATCTGCATTTTGAGTTCCTAAATGTCCTACCTTTGCTTCTGCCAATAAAATATCTATTTGTTCTTTAGTGAGCTGGTGCTCTTTCATTCTACCTTCCATTGTTATATAATTTAGTTTATTTTGAATTTGTAATTATCGGATATAACTAAAAACAGACGTATAAAACTATAAGTATGAACTTTACTGGTGGTAAAATGTATTTGCAGAGAATCAACTTTTTGTTGACGATCAAAGATAGAATTTTTGCAAGAAAGTAGCAAGGGAAAATATTCTCAAGCAATAATGATTACTATTGCTTGAGCTTTTTGAGTTGAAAATTCTTACTATTATTTTGGGTTGATTAACTTAACGTTACTCCCTTAGTGTATTGCATACTAATACAATGTAAAGATCCGTGCTGTTCAATTAAAGGACGACAATTTACGCCTACTACCTTTCTATCTGGAAAGATAGATTGAATAACATGAAGAGCTTCTTCATCTTGAGTAACGCCATAAGTAGGTACCAATACTGCCCCATTTACAATTAAAAAGTTAGCATAAGTAGCAGGAAGTCGTTGTCCATCTTCATCAAAACATGCATCAGGCCAAGGCAAAGCAATCAGGTTATAAGCTTCATCTTTTGCATTGGTAAATTTTTGAAGTTGCTCTTCCATATCTACCAAAGCTGCATAATGTTCATCAGCTTCATCTTCACATTTTACATATGCTATGGTATTTGAATTACAAATGCGAGCTAAAGTATCAATATGAGAATCGGTATCATCTCCAGCTAAATAGCCATGATCTAACCATAATATTTTACTTACCCAAAATTGCTTTTTCAGAAAGGCACTTATAGCTCTCTTACTTTTATCCGGATTTCTGTATTTAGACAACAAACACTCTGTGGTTGTTAATAAGGTTCCTTCACCATCTGATTCTATACTTCCTCCTTCTAACACAAAATTCAGACTTTTAATTTTTAAGCCTGAAAAAACAGTTTGAGCCAGTCTTTCGGTTATTTTATTATCTAGTCCTGCCTCAAACTTTTGTCCCCAACCATTAAAAACAAAGTCTAATAATACAGGCTTTTCATCTTCATAAACAGAAATGGCACCATGGTCTCTAGCCCATGTATCATTTGATTCAGCTTGTGCAAAATGAATAGGGAAAACCGTTTTATTTTTAAATAAAGCTTTAACCTCATCCACAGAATGACAAATCACTAATACAGGAACAAACGCTGCAGTGGTATTAATGATATTAACAAAACAGTTTTCAACTTCAGCATACATGTATGCCCAATCACTGTTTTTATGTGGGAAAGTGTACTGAACAAAGCTTTGTTCCTCCCACTCTGCTGGAAATCTTACCATGTTATTCTATTAAAAATCTAAATAAATCATGGAAGCAAATATAGAATTATGAATGATATAAAAACATATTTAAGCAAAAAAGTGCTGCAAATAATATAACACTTTCACATTCACACAATTAGATACATAATCAATAAAAAAACTAAAAAGTAACAATCTATATCTTATAAACGGACTACCAATATAAAAAAGAGCAGCCTGTTGCGGATGGTTATCGGATGGTCTACGGCAGGTATATTGCAAGTCCGTTTACAGTCCGTTCATGCATAGTAAAAAGCCTTTTTTAACACTTTGGTGCACAATTTTTTGCCGTTTTTGCCAAAACATGCTTAATAGACAGGATTAACAAGAGATTTAATTCCATTCTATAAAGAGATTTTGAAAATTAATAATGAAACCTGTTAACCCTATAAATCCTGTATAACTAAATATTTTTTCCAGTATCCCATGGCATCATGTTAAACGTAAAAAAGTATAGCGCTCCAATCGTCAATTGAGATATCAATCTTAATACCTGACATTTTCATTTTCAATGGAATTGATTTAAATTCTATAGTTTACATCTCGATTTCTTACTTAATCATAAATCTATCTCAAAAATTCCACCTTTACATTTTCAGAAAAAACTGCACCCTTATATTGTACTTGCAGTGAAATATTTATAGGTTCATTTAATTTATAATCTGAAGCCTTCAGGTCTAACATCCTTTCACCATTAGTTTCTACCCCATTAATCATCCATGAATAATGATCATAATCATATCCGGCATCCAATGTATATTCTTTAGCCTTTACCTTAATTTCTTCTTTTATAATAGGTTTTGCACCATGATATCTAGTATTCATATCATTAATATGGCCTTCTTTAGAAGTGCCTGATTTTGAATGCGCTCCTCTTTGTAACTGATAGGTATTATTCCAGAATGTACCCAAATCTGAACCTAAATAATAGCCCAATTGAGGTGGCTGATTATAGGCTATATTTTGAGTTAACACAGACCAACGATACATAACATCAGTCATTAAAGAATGAAAACGATAAGGCGTTTGGTATGGAGTCATGTAAATTCTGATCTCCCTGTTATCTTTGGTTCTGGCAATAACTTCTTCGCGCCAGTCTCCAATAATATCAGCACTTAAACAAGGATTTCCTTTGGTCCAGTTATTAGCTGCCAGATCTTCACTATCTGGTAGGGGTAATGTTTCAACTCCGTCACCATTCCATTTGGTAATGCCAACAAACTCACGATGAAATACACCTGAACCATCTAATAACTCACGATTAAGATCACCATCCCACCAAATTCCAAAGTTAATTGAAGGCGTGTTTTGACTAATCAACTCTCCTTTTGCTGTATAAACACCTCCTGAATGGGTAGTCCAAACCTCAAGACCTTTAAATCTGGGATCGATATCTGCTGCCATAGCTCTTCCAACATCTTCGTATGAAGGAATGCCCCAAATCAAATCACCAGTGCATGCATCCCTCAACTCAGAACCTGCTCGGGTTGGTACATGTTCATGGCAATCCCACACTTCAAATCCCGGACGTTCAATGTCAATATCAGTTAAATGAATAGCATCTCCATGACCTAATTTAGTATTGTAAGCACCAGAACCATCATCATCAATCATACAGGCACCATAGGTAATTTCATCCTTACCATCTGCATCCACATCTCCTATAGCTAAATTATGATTTCCTTGAGCTTCGTAGTCTTTATATTGGCCATTATTATCAGTGGTACTAAATTGCCATCGTTGTGTCAATTTTCCATTTCTATAATCCCATGCCTGCATTACTGTTTTAGCATAATAACCACGACAAAGTAAGATACTAGGATGCTGCCCATCAAAATATCCGGCTCCAGCTAAAAACCTGTCAACTCTATTTCCTCTGGTATCACCATATTCATTAGGAGTACCTCTCGGAATATAATCCGCTCTGGCCAACTCAATGCCTGTTTCTCCATCTATTACAGAGAAGAATTCCGGCCCCTTCATTATTTTTCCATAAGTTGGAGAATCTGGATCCTTGTCTACATAATCCGTAATTCCATCCTGATTAACATCCCCAATAATTTGTCCATCTGCAAATTGAGTTCCTTCTGCTGTTTTTACTACAAGCTCTGATTTTCCATCTTCATTAAAATCATAAACAACCATTTGTGTATAGTGCGCTCCCTGTCTGATATTAATACCTAAATCAACACGCCATAAAAAAGTTCCATCTAACTTATAGGCTTCAATTATTGATCCACCATTACAAACGCCGCTATGTGAGTTGTCTCTTCCACTATTTTCTCTCTTCAAAATGATTTCATAAGAACCGTCACCATCCAAATCTCCTATTGATGCGTCATTAGGACTATATCGCCAATGATCATCTCCGGGAATAGCTTGCATAGGAATAGAAAGATATGGTTTGCTATAATTATCTATTGTAATGATATAACTACCCAGTAATTGATGATTGGAAGCATCTTTTAAAAGATATTTACTAACTAAATTTACATCTGATACAGAATCAATATAAAAAGTGCTTTTTTGTAAAGGCTCCTGATTAACTTTAACCTCTTTATTATTAGAAAGACAATAAATATCAAATGATCTATTTACAGAATCTTCAGGTAAATATCGCCAACTCAAAGAAACACAACCATCACCCTGATTGATGGCAACAAAACCACGATTCAAATTTTCTTTATATAGTGAAGATGAATAATTTGATCCTTTAAATACTCCAGTTTGATTATCTTTACCTGTATTGCAACATCCACTGATCAATATTACTATCCATAAAAATATATAACACTTAATCAGGCTCCTTAAAATTGACATTATTTTTATATTAAACGTTATCTGTTAAAAAAATTCGAAAGGTTAACTAAACACTCTTAATAAACAAATAAGGCTATTTCAAATTGGATTAAATCAATATCTGAAACAGCCATAATTCATATATCCAGTTTTTATATTTAATCCGCTTGAATGGGATTTTCAATTAATTTTCCCTCAACTCTTATATTTGAGACATCCACATTATTTGCATCATCCAAAATAAACAATGGACGTCCATCTTCTTTTTCAAAATAGAATCGGATATTATCAAAGAAAATATCTTTAGCATGACGTACATAAAAACCGGAAGCAGGAATGGTTCCAAACATCCAGGGTTCCGGGTAATTTTTAATACTTTCGGTTGGCTTTATTGTTCCATCCTCTTCAGTATAACCTCCTTTATAATGGATATTTATATTTGAAAAAGAAACTTCTTCAATATTATGTCCGGGGATACCACTTATTATTGATGAAAATTGAGAATCTGCATCAAATACATTAACATTACTGATCTGGAGTCTTCTTAATTTTCCCACAGGAGTTCCTTTGGGACTACGCTGACGTCCTCCTAAACGGATAAAGAAAGGTGAATTACCAATATTGCGCATCGTAATATTCGACACAACAATATCTTCTAGCCAACCGCCATCAACTGCTTCAATTGCCAAACCTCTACTTCTTTCAAAAATACAATTGGTAATAGCTATATTTTTAAACCCTCCACTTGATTCTGTTCCCAGTTTAATTCGTCCTGTATTTGAACCATGATCAGGAGCAACAGCCTCATCTGTTTCCCACTTTCCAGCTAAAACAGACCCCTTATCAAATCCTGAAACATAACATCCACTTATGGTTACATTTTCAGTATCTTTAAAGTACCCCAATCCATAACTTGCTTTTAAAACAATAGCATCATCCCAAGGACAATTAACCGTGCAATCGGTAATTCGGACATTTTTACAGCAATCAATATCAAAACCATCACGATTGGTATCTACTTTTACATTTAATACGTGAAGATTATCAACACCTGTTGCCAGTATGGCAAAGTGACCACAATGCTCCATTGACACATCTTTAACTGTTACATTATAACATTCTTTCAATGAAATGGCTTTATTACCTACTCCAGGTAAACGACTTTCTTCACGACTCAATCCATTTCCATAAATTACCCCAGCTCCACATATGGTAATGTTATGTTGGCCAATGGCCCATAATAAGGAATTTTTCCAATGACTATGTCCAAAATCCTGAAATGGATTATCCGGATTCGGCTCTGCTTCATCGTATCCGGCTGTTTTGGTTGGAAAGGCAGCCTGGATAACGGCACCAGACTCAATCCAAAGGGTAATATTACTTTTTAATCGTATGGAGTAACAAGCATAAGTTCCGGCTGGTACATAAATTGTTCCACCACCATCTTTTACAGCTTCCTCAATTGCTTTATTGAAAGCCGGAGAATCAATAGTTTCTCCATCCCCCTTGGCTCCATAATCTTTTACATTATGAATTTCAGCTTTTAATCCTGAGGCAAAAAATGCTGTGACTAATGCGATTAACGTATATTGAAAAATATGTTTCATAAATTAAATTCTTAAACAACAATTATTATTTTGTTGCTGTGCAACTCTTTTTAGGAACCACGAATTAGACGAATTAAACGAATTATTATTTGCTTACGCAAATCTATTTGGTATCCTCAAGATCATTGAGAGACTGTTGTTATAGTTAAGCAAGCTACATTTCATCGTCTTTTCGCAACTTTGCATGTTATCATATCTACCATTCCCCTCTAATCCGGAGTAGATTTCATCCATTCGGTTTGCTTATTAACCATATAAGATCTGTTTTCAAATAATTCAGGTAACATAAAATAGTTATAATCAGCCTTTGGATTTAAAAAGTAAAAGCAAAAGTAAAGTGCTTCATTAGCAATTAGCTTGCTTTGAGAAGCTACAACCTGAGCATCAGTTTTTTTTCCGGAATGAAGTAGTTTTAATGGAGATTCCTGTTGTTTTGCATCCGCTAATCTTGGTTCTTCTTCAGGAGGAACCAAAGCCTCTAAAACTCTTAACTTTCGGCTAGTTCCATAATATAACGTAAATGAATTTCCCTCAATACTAAATACGTTTTTGTAACAATCGTCAGGAACTAAAACCGTTTTCCATCCTTCTGGCTTTACATCGTTAGAAGCTCCTCCGTATGTCCAGATAAGCTTAATATTTTCAGGTATATTATTAGTTGTAAGTTTGATTACGGCACCTTTACTATCCTTAAGGAATTTTATATGATACTTAATTTCACCCTTACTTATAATTTCATCTTTTAAAGTAAAAATGACTTCATGTTCTTGTGCTTTTTCTTTAATTGTTTTAAAGTCTGCAAACCACTTACTCGAATTACTGTTGGCCACTCCGAGTCGTAAAGTTCCTCCTAATTCTGGAGCTAACATTGACCAATCCGGATCTTGTGCAAAAGCATTTTGCCCTATAAAAAGGCAAAATGCTATAAACATAGAAAACTTTATTACTCTTAATTTAATTTCCATCTGGTTTCTCTATTTCTGAAAATGGTGTTGGATACCATTTAAAATCTTCATATTTATCTGGATGAGCCGGATCATAAGCAGGCACATCATCCCTTAAATACTTTACTAACGGAAGGTTTATCTCTTTCATACCATTTACTACACACTGTACAATCTGGTATCCACCATATGGTCTGAAATGTGTATTATCAGCCAACGCTTTTTCCTGATTTGGGAATGTATTGGCAGGATAATGAACAAATATTTTTATTGATTTTTCAACGCCTAAAGCTTCATACAATGTACGGGTATAATTATGAAGATCAATCAATGGTACATTTTCCTCTGCTGCAAGTTTACGCATGGCATCAGGATAATCTCCATGAGTTTCCATGATTTTACCTTCATCATTGAAACTTCTGCGTTGAGTAGGTGTGATAAAAACAGGGTGTGCTCCTATTTCACGTGCTTTAACAATAAAATCTTTTAATCTGTCGGTAAAATTAAGATAGGCTCCTCTCCCTTCACCTCTTTCTTTTTGATCGTTATGTCCGAACTCAGCAAAAATATAATCTCCGGCTTTTGCCTGAGTTAAGAGCTTTTCCAATCTTCCGCGAGCGATAAATCCGCTTGCTGTTTCACCGGATTCGGCATAGTTTGCAACGCACACTTTGTCGTTAAAAAAGCGAGGCAACATTTGGCCCCAACCAATCCACGGTTCATAATCCTGATCTACTACAGTTGAATTGGCACATAAGAAAACGGTAATAACATCATCAACTGGTTTAATCTCGATAAAATCAACTTGTGGAGATTCTCCGTTAAATTCAAATGTCAAATTACTATCCCAGTTAAGCTTATTTCGTTCTCTGCTTTTAATGCGAACAACTTTTCCTTTGCTAATTATAGTATCTCTTTTATTGATGTTGAAATAAACATCTTTAAACTCTCCTTTAGCTGTTTTAATTCCATCATAAAACAATCTGCGAGACTCTCCTCTGATAACAGTATGACCTTCAACATCCTCCGAACCCACTCTTACATGTACTCTGTAGTTTCCATCCGGAATACTATCAAAAGAAATAAATCCATTATAAGCTTTTGATAGTGGTTTATATATTTTGTAAGGATTTGCTTCTTCTTTACATGAAAAAAGTAAAATACAGCATAATAACAATCCTAAACTAATTGTAGCTTTAAACATTCTGGTTGTATTTTAATTATTTCATTTTATAAACCTCAACTCCAGCTAATAAAAAACAACCAATACCATAGTCTTCAAAATCAGGCATGCTATCATAAGTTACAGGCTGGCCATCTTTAGGTTCTTTTCCTGTACCCTGAACGTAACCTAAAAATCCGTTTTCATGAATGGCATCTTCAACAATGGCATTCCAGGCCTTATTAATAATTGGAGTATATATATCCTTTTCTAAAATTCCATTGTTCACACCCCAGGCCATACCATATATAAACAAAGAAGTTCCTGTTGTTTCTTTTCCTCCATAGTTTTTAGGATCATGCAAACTGGTATTCCAGAAACCATCTTTTCTTTGGCATTTAACTATAGCATCCGTCATTATTTTAAAGTCACTCAAATACTGCTCATAATGTTTTTCATCTTTTGGTATTTCTTTTAATACACGTACTAATGCAGCATATACCCATCCATTACCTCTAGACCAATAACAATCTTCACCATTGGGTTCTGTATATGGAGGAACAAAATCAGCATCTCTCCACCATAAACCATCTTCTAAATTAAATAAACCTCCACCTATTTCGTTTCGTGTACATTCATACATATCCCACATTTTATCAAAATACTTAGGATCATTCATTGTAACACCCAATTTTGCAAAAACAGGCATTCCCATTTGAATAGCATCAATCCAGTCCCAATCATCAACTTTTGGAGTATTAACCAACATATTTAAATTCGCCTTAACCGAAACTAATTGTTTAGGATCCTCCGTTAAACGATACAAATCTATATATGTTTGACCAGCGCAATAATCATCAGCGTTGCGAGTAATTGCACCGTTTCTGTAATTCCATTTATGAAATTCGGACCAATCATATGCATAATCAAAAAACTTTTCTTTAGGTAAAATAGAATATAATTCCATTAACCCTTCATAATAAACACCACGCGTCCATATATTACTTGGTCTTACCCTATCTACATTAGAAGTTGCTGAATAATCGGCATATTTTTCCATAAAATACTTATTCACTTTTAAAATAGCATCTAACGTTTCTTTTTGATCACTTTTTTCCTTATTACCTTCTGCAAACATGTTTAACGAAAAACATAGCATCAATAGCAAGGTAGGTAGTATTAATCTTCTTTTCACTGCTCTCATTTTAAAACATTCTTTTAAATAATAACCAAATCACAAATATATCTGAGTCAATCAATTTATGCATGTAAAATCATACGCAAACCTTAAAAATAGTACTCAACAAATACTTAACACATTTTTACAGGCCTTAGTATTATTTTCTATTCTTTAACATTTGTTTACACAATACTTTTGGATCGGTTTCAGGAAAGATTCAGATGCATAAATACAAGATGCTTACTGAAATTATCCTTTTATATAATAAATTAAATCTATTAGTATGAATCTAATGAAGTTAAAAAGGGAACAACTTAAAGTGCTTTTAATAGCATTTATAACAAGTTGTTCCTTAATGGCCAACCAAGGCACTATTTATGCTCAAGGAAATGAGATTACCGTAACAGGTCATGTCAAAGATGACACTGGGGAACCTGTAATAGGTGCAACTGTAGTTGTTGAAGGCACTACTGTGGGTACCATTACTGATATTGATGGAAATTATAAATTGCCAAATGTACCTTCAAGTAGTAATTTAATGTTTTCTTTTATAGGTTTAGAAACACAAACTATACCTGTTGAAGGGAAAACAACAATAAACATCACTTTGGAAGCTGGATCTATTGGTCTTGACGAGGTTGTAGCCGTTGGTTATGGTGTTCAAAAGAAAAGTGATGTAACAGGAGCCGTTACAAGTGTTAGTGCCGATGAAATAAAGGCAATGCCCGTAAAAGATGCAGTACAAGCTATGCAAGGAAAAACTGCTGGTGTTGACATTACAACAAACCAACGTCCAGGAGAAAATGGAAGTATTAAAATTAGAGGAATCAGATCTTTAAATGCAGATCAGGATCCTCTATATGTTGTTGATGGGATGGTAGTGCAAAGTGGTGGTATTGATAATATTAACCCAAGTGATATTGAAAGTATTGACATCTTAAAGGATGCATCTGCTACTGCGATCTATGGATCGAGAGGTGCAAATGGGGTAATACTAGTAACTACAAAACAAGGTAAGACTGGTAAAGTTACCTTAAACTACTCAAGCTCAGTTACCATCGAAAAAATGTATGAAGTAACAGAACTTATGGATGCTGCTGAGTGGTTAGAGTATGCAAGACTTGCAAAATACAACATGGGAACCTATGCATCTTCAACCCCTTCATACGAGGCTGATTTGGCTACCTGGGGATCAATAGGAGCCTCATTTGCAAACATTGAAAAAGGTTGGGTTAATGGAACATGGGATCCATCGAAAGTAGGTAGTTATGATTGGGGCGAAAAGGGTAAGCGTACTGCTGTTTCAACCGAACATACTATCAGTGCTTCAGGGGGTACGGATCAATTTAAAGGTTATGGTTCTTTTGGATACTTACGTCAGGAAGGTACTCAGCCAGACCAACTTTATCAAAGATACACAGCAAAAACAAACTTTGAAGCTAATCCAACTAAATGGTTTAAAATTGGTACTACAATGAATCTAAGTTGGGGTCTTCAAGATTATGGTTATAGTTTTACTAAATCTGTAACAGGTCCTGGAGATTATTATTCTGCCTTAACATCAATGCTACCATGGACAGTTCCTTATGATGAAAATGGCGAATATATCAGAAATCCCGCTGCAGGTGATGTTAATATCATCAACCCAATAGATGAACTTAAATACAATACAAATAACCGCCAAACATTAAGGGCAACAGGAAGTTTCTATTCTCAAGTTGATTTTGGTGAAATGTGGGCGCCTTTAAATGGATTAAAATACAGAATTCAGTTTGGTCCTGAATTTAAATATTATCGTTTAGGTGTATTTAATGCTGCTGATGGTATTAATGGAGATGGTAATAATGCTGCTCAATACAATACAAACAATACACAGGCCTGGACTTTAGATAATTTGATTTTTTATGATAAAACAATTAACAATCATAAAGTTGGTTTAACTCTAATGCAGTCATCTTCAAAATACCACTATGAAAACGGTGATATGAAAGCAACTGATGTGGCATCAACTGCTGAATTGTGGTATAACCTGGCCTCAGGTGGTGATGATTATAGTTTAGGTACGGGATTATCTGAAAAACAAATGGAATCTTATATGGTAAGAGGTAACTACTCTTATAGAGATAAATATTTATTAACAGCTTCTGTTCGATGGGATGGAGCCTCACAGCTTGCAGATGGAAATAAATGGGCAAGTTTCCCTTCATTGGCATTAGGATGGCGTATTGATCAAGAGCAATTCATGGATAATATGACATGGATAGATGGGTTAAAACTAAGATTAGGATATGGTATTACAGGTAACTCAGCAATTAATGCATATGCTACAAAAGGAGCCCTACAAGCATTATACTATAACTGGAGTAGCTCATCATCTTCTTTAGGTTATGTAGCTTCAGATCCATCTTCAAGACGTCCATCAAAAATGGCTAATTCAGAGTTAAGTTGGGAAAAAACTACTCAATATAATGTTGGTATAGATTTCGTTTTGTTTAACAGCAGGCTTACAGGTAGTTTCGACACCTATAAAACAGAAACTAACGATTTATTAATGGCAATGAGTATTCCTTCATTAACCGGATATACTTCAACTTATGCAAATGTTGGTAAAACAAAAGGATCTGGTATCGATATACAAATTAATACCATTAACGTAAAAACCAATGACTTTAAGTGGTCAACTAATCTATCATGGTCAACTGATAAAAGTGAAATTGTAGAATTAAGTAATGGTAACACAGAAAACATTAATAACGGTTGGTTCGTAGGAGAAGACATTGGTATTTATTACGATTATGTATATGATGGTATTTGGAAAACATCAGAAGTTGATGAAGCGGCAATTTATGGACGTAAACCAGGCCAAATTAAAATTAAAGATTTAAATAACGATAATTCAATAGACGGAAGTAACGATAGAAAAATAGTTGGATACAAAAGACCTGATTGGTCAGGAGGAATTACAAATACATTCAACTATAAAAATATTGAATTCTCATTCTTTATTTATTCTCGTTGGGGAAATACCTTTAAAAATGGAGCTCTAACTCTGGATGGCAGATATCAACAACGTAAAATTGATTATTGGGTAGCTGGTTCTAATGAGGATGCAGAATACTATTCTCCTGGATCAAATGGAGAAGCTGCAGATACATACAGCTCTTCTATGAACTATCAGGATGGTTCTTTTATTAAAATGAGATATATAAACTTAGGTTATAATTTCACTTCTCAACAATTAAAGAAAATTGGTATTAGTAAACTAAAAGTATATGCACAATGCACAAATCCATTTATGATTTATTCTAAGTGCGATTATTTAGATACTGATCTATCAAATTACAATAACAACACAACCTCTACAGGATCAGCTACAACCTTAAAAGGTTTAGTATTTGGAGTTAACGTAGGATTCTAAATTAAAAACTGAAATTGAATATGAAATTACAAAAAATATTAACTGCATTAGGTATAATAGGTTTACTAGGTACAACCACAACCTCATGTAAAGATGAATTTTTGGAGGAAGAACTTACTACTACATACAGTACTGGTATTTTCACAACTCAGGATGGTCTAGATCAGCTAGCCATAGGTGCCTATCAAAAACTTAAATTTAAATTTAATTACTTTTGGGGTATTGAGATGTATAACCTCGGTGTTGATGAATTTACTGACGGAAACTTTTCCGCAGGAAATTTTAATTGTTATAGCTCTGATTTAAATTCAACATCTGGATGGTCGAATCAACCATTTTTTGATAACATGTATGGTGCTATCGAATCTGCAAATACTCTTATCCAAAATGTTCCTCTTTATTACGATAATGATAATGACAACTATAACACTCGTTTAGGAGAAGGATACTTTTTACGAGGATATTTTTATCTTGAACTAGTTACTCAATATGGTGGAGTACCTTTAAAATTGAAACCTTCAACTAGTGTAGAAACTTATTTTACTCGCGATAGTGAAGAAGATTGTTTCGCTCAAATAATCTCGGATTTAAAACAAGCGTATGACCTACTACCTTCAACAACCTCACAAACAGGTCATTTAACTCAATCTGCAGCTGCTCACTTCTTAGCAAAATCACATTTATCAAGAGCCAGTGAATTATATAGTTCATGGAATTCAAACTATGTTGATGATGACTTGGATGCAGTAATTAAATATGGCACAGAAGTATATAACGCTCATCCTCTATGTTCTAATTACGTTGAACTATGGGATTATCAATATGCAAACAGTCCTAACGAAACGGTTTCTGAAATAGTATTAGCTGGTCAATTTTCTGATGACCAATCAACATGGGGAAGATTTGGAAACACCATGCATTTATTGTACCCTTCAGTTTATCAAGACATTGCAGGAACTGTAAGAGATATTTCCGGAGATAGAGAGTTCTCTTTTGCACGATCAACCAATTACACAATGGATGTTTTTGACAGGGTTAATGATTCAAGATTCTGGAAATCGTTTATAACAACATATGGATGTAATTCAACAGACAAAGCACCTGAATGGTCTGAAACAAATGCTCTTCTTGGTCCTGATGGGACAGTAGCTGGAACAAAACGTTTTGCTGGGGGTGATTTAGCAATAAAGTATATTGTTAATGATGCAGGAGATAACAGATTTAGTGATATTGAGGGAGATGTCACCGGAGTTCTTAAAAATGGAGTAATGCAGAATACTCATACTTTTGTTAGATATTTTGATGGTGAAAATCAAGCCTTTGTAGGTGAACATGGAAATGAAGGTTACTATGGAATTCAAAAAAGATCAGTTGCATTATCAAAATACAGAGATGGTTATAGAACATCTATTTCTTCTTCATTTGGAACAAGAGATGGAGTGATAGCCCGATCTGCTGATGATGTTTTAATGGTGGCTGAGGCATATATTCGTCAAGGAGAGTCACAATATGATAATGCCATATTCTGGATTAACAAACTAAGAGACAGAGCTGCATTTGCAGAAGGTGAAGATCGTTCTGTTCATGTAGATGGTGGTCAAGCTTATAAAAACAATCCATATTGCGAAGGTAAAGGTGGTGGATATTCAGCTGAAGGTGCTGTATATTTTGATACAAACACATATTATGAATCAAATAATGATATGGCTGAAACAACGGCCCCAACTTTAACAGAAATGCATATCAACTCTGTAGATGATATTTACAACTCTGAGGTAGATGCTCCAATATATGCTAAATTAGGGTGCTCTAGTAATGCTGATATGATGATGTGTTTCTTATTAAATGAAAGAACCCGTGAGCTATGTGGAGAACAATTGCGTTGGCAAGATCTTGCACGAACAAAAACACTTGAAGCCAGATTCAAGGCTTTCAATGACGGTTGGGTTCGTGGCAACTCTACTTTTAATGCAAATACTCATTATTATCGTCCTCTTCCTCAATCATTTCTTGATGCGATTACAGATGAAAACGGTAATGCTCTAACTGCTGATCAAAAACAAGCAATGCAAAATCCTGGATACTAAAAAAGTATTAAAATGTAAATAGATTATGGGTAACTCATTTATTTGAGTTGCCCATTTTTATCATACTTGTTTTATTATTGTTCTTGCCGATGATTTTGGATACAATGACGTTGGTTATGCAGGTCAGAAACTAATGCAAACGCCCCATATAGACTAACTTGCAAAAGAAGGAAATGTATATACAAGTACCTATGCCGGAGCCCCAGTTTGCGGCTCATCCCGAATCGTATTAATGACTGGTCAACACACCGGACATACAACTGTAAGAGGTAATAATACTATTAAAAAAGGTAATAAAACCGTTTATCGTGCAAATTTAGCAGACTCAGATTATACTATAGAAAACTTAATGCACGATGACGGATATAAAACATGTTTTGTTGGAAAATGGCACCTTGGAGGTTATGATTCAACAGCAACTCCCTTACATCGAGGATTTGATGAATGCTGACCATTCTTTCTTATCATTTATATGTCGGAATAAATTGAACTAAAATGATTCTAAATGACACAGATTGATAAGTCATCTTACTAAAATAATTGTAAATGACTACAATCCAGAATCATAAACTACATAATGGGTAGGGCTTCAAATTAGACTCTTGGATAATTTGACAGGATTATGGAAGAATATACAGTTTATAAAGGATGATGGTTTATATTTTTGAAAATCTTAATTACGCAAATAATAAAATAAGATAATAAACAATGAAAGCTATTTATAAAACCAATCTATTTCACATGCGCGCAAAGATTTTTTCTATAATACTATCAATGCTTTTTATTGGAGTCTTTTCTTTTGCTCAAAAAAAAGACACAAAAAAGAATAAGAACAAAAAAGAAAATGTAGTAAATGATGCTAACACGCCTTTACATTTATTACAGCCTGATTACCCTATAAACTACCATGTTCCAAATCAGTTTGAGATTGGAACAAAAATGGAAACCATCCTACAATATCTTTCAAAAGCCACTCCTGCTCAAATTATAAATTCAAACAACCAACAAATAGTAACCGATTACAAAGATATTACGAACGATTGCCATCTGAAAAAAGGCGATTTTCGAATAACATCTTATGAGTGGGGAGTAACATATGCAGCCATGATAAGATTGACTCAGGTAACAGATGAATCTAAATATCTGGATTATGTAAATGAGCGCTTTAATTTTTTATCTGATGTTGCTCCCTATTTTCAAAATATTTTAACCGAAGAAGGAACCATTGATCCATTATTGAGAAGTGTTTTACAACCACATGCCCTTGATGATGCCGGTGCCATGTGTACTTCTATGATAAAATCTTCTGTATTTGGTAAACCATCTGCCAAACTTGATACCTTAATTGGAAATTATATTGATTATATCATGTACCATGAATACCGATTAGAAGATGGTACTTTTGCCCGGAAACGCCCTCTTCATAACACGGTATGGTTAGATGATATGTTTATGGGAATCCCTGCCCTACTGCAAATGGGAAAATATAAGCGCAACGATAAATACACCTCTGAAGCCATTAAGCAAATTAAACTTTTTAAAGAAAAGATGTTTGTAGATGAAGATGGTTTATTTCGTCATGGCTGGGTTGAAGGCTTAAATCCGGAACCTAAATTTTATTGGGCCAGAGCTAATGGTTGGGCATTACTGACCTTATGTGAAGCATTAGACGTTCTTTCTGATAGAAATGAGAATCGTGAGTGGATTTTAGATTTATACCAAAAACACATTGCTTCGCTAGTGCAATATCAATCAGGTGAAGGTTTATGGCATCAGTTAATCAACAAAAACGATTCATATCTTGAAACTTCAGCATCGGCAATTTATGTTTATTCTATTGCTCATGGTATTAACCAGGGATGGCTAAATGCAAAAGTTTATGGACCAGTTGCCACATTGGGTTGGAATGCACTTGCTGAAAAAATCAATGTTCAAGGACAGGTTGAAGGTACATGCGTGGGAACAGGAATGGGTTTTGATCCTGCTTTTTATTACCACCGCCCAACAAGCTCGTATGCAGCACATGGTTATGGTCCAATGTTATTAGCTGGAGCTGAAATGATTGAATTATTGAATCATAACTTTCCTAAAATAAACGATAGTGCTGTTCATTTCTATGGTCAGACGCAACCATACTCTGAACCCATTTTTGAAGTTGGTGATCCTCGTCACCCTCCTTATTTAAAAGCAGGCAGCACTCGTAAAGGAGATCATCCTGTTGTTTTTGTTATAGGTGATTCTACCGTTAAAAATGGTCGTGATCGAGGAGATTTGGGCCAATGGGGATGGGCAAGTTTCTTTGACCATTTCTTTGATACAACAAAAATATCTATTGAAAACCATGCTTTGGGTGGTAGAAGTAGTCGTACTTTCCTTACTGAAGGTCTATGGCAGAATGTATTGGAAGGCCTAAAAGAAGGAGATTACTTGTTTATTCAATTCGGACATAATGATGGTGGTCCTTTTAATACCGGACGTGCCCGTGCATCTATAAAAGGAGCCGGAGAAGAATCTCAGGACTATACTATGGAAGCAACCGGGGGCCCGGAAACTGTTTATACATTTGGTCATTACATGCGTCATTACATTAAGCAAGCTAAAGCACATGGTGTTAAAGTGATTGCATTATCTCATACTCCACGTAATAATTGGGAGGAGGGAAAAATGGCCAGAGTTACGAACACCTACGCTAAATGGACCAAACAAGTAGCTGAAGAAGAAAATGTATGTTACATCGATGCCAATGATTTATGTGCTACGGAATACGAAAAAATAGGTCAGGAAGCTACAAAACCTTATTATAAGGATAATGTACATACATCATATATTGGTGCTGTTTTACATGGAAATACCATTGCAAAAGCAGTATATAACCTTGAAAATTGTGATTTAAAGAAATACATGAAAAAGGATGCCATTGACAATCCTACCAAAGTAGCACCAAAACCACTATATCGTGATCCTGTATTTGATGGAGCTGCAGATCCGGTTATCATCTGGAATAAACAAGAACAAAAGTGGTTTATGTTTTATACCAATCGTAGAGCTAACATGAAAAATACTCAAGGTGTAGATTGGGTTCATGGTACACCAATTGGTATTGCTGAATCAGAAGATGGTGGGTTAACCTGGAAATATAAAACCGACGCCAATATAAATTACGGAGATAAGGATGTTACTTATTGGGCTCCTGATGTGATGGAACACGACGGAACCTATCATATGTATTTAACAATTGTTCCGGGAGTTTTCTCTGATTGGAGTCATCCTCGCGAAATCACTCACCTAACCAGCAACAACTTAATTGACTGGAAATTTGACTCTAAAATTAATCTTGCTTCTGATAAAGTTATAGATGCTGAAGTGATAAAAGCGCCTAACGGAAAATGGAGAATGTATTACAATAATGAGCGTCATAACAAATCGATATATTATGCTGAGAGTGATGATTTATACACTTGGGAAGATAAAGGTTTAGCTGCTGCTCAAAGACGTGGTGAAGGGCCTGTAGTATTCTATTGGAAAAACAGATATTTCATGATTATTGATTCTTGGAGAGGACTTACTGTTTACAGCTCCAAAAATATGAATAACTGGCATCTTCAGGAGGAATTTATCCTTGCCAAACCAGGCTTTGGTACTGATGATGAAGTAAAAGGCGGACATGCAGATGTTGTTGTTAACAATGGCAGGGCCTATATCTTTTACTTTACACATCCTGGAAGAACAGAAGGAGTTAAGGAGGATAATTACGAAACCAGAAGGTCATCCATACAGGTAGGTGAATTAATTTTTAAAGACAATAAAATCACCTGTAACAGAAACTTACCGGTTGACATCAATTTAGTAAATGATAACAAATAATTAAAATATTCATCAAATGCGTACAAAATCAATTTTATCTATTATTTCATTAATAACAATAATTAGCTGTACCACACCCAATACAAAACATGTGAGTATATATATTGCCGGAGATTCTACAGCTCAAGGGTACGATACTACAAGAACTGTAATGAGAGGTTGGGCTCAAATGCTACCTAATTTTTTTGATGAGCACGTTACTGTCGTTAACAAAGCAAAAGCAGGGAGAAGTACAAAAAGCTTTATTGCTGAAGATAGATGGCAAGGGATTATTGACTCCATTAAACCAGATGATTATGTAATTATTCAATTTGGACACAATGATGCTTCAACAAAACCAGAAAGGCATGCCTCCTACCCTGATTATAAAAACAACCTGATTAAAATGATTCAGGATGCTCAAGCTAAACAAGCAAATCCCATTTTGGCTACTTCAATTGTAATGAGAACTTTTAAAGGAAGAGCTCTTGTTGATGATCGATTATTGGGTTACCCTGCAATCATGCGTCAATTAGCTGATTCTTTAAACATTCCTTTAATTGATACCTATGTAAAAACCCGAGACTTAATTATTATGATGGGTGATGAACCATCAAAAAAACTTTATATGTGGATTCCTGCAGGAGTTGATTCTATTCGTCCTGACGGTTCACAAGACGATACTCACCTACAAACTCCAGGTGCCATTGCTGTAGCTGAATTTGTAGCAAAAGAAATTAAAAACCTAAACCTTAAAAACATTGCAGATCATGTTGTTACCCCTTAAAAAACTGGCAAAATACACAACACTATTGTGTATTCCATTATTCTATGTTCAGTGTCAACCAAAGGTTGAATGGCCTGATGAATCAATTGACACAAAACCGGGCTCACGTTGGTGGTGGATGGGAAATGCTGTTGATGAAACAAATCTGACTAAAAACATGGAAGCTTATGCTGATGCTGGCATTGGCTCACTTGAAATTACACCCATTTATGGTATTCAGGGAAACGACTCCAATGAAGTGGACTTCTTGTCAGAAAGATGGATGGAATTATATTCACACACACAGAATGAGGGCAAAAGACTAGGTATTAACATTGATATGAATACCGGAACAGGCTGGCCTTTTGGTGGTCCTGAAGTTACTGTTGAAGATGCTGCAGGTCGTTTACTGATTAAGGAATATAACTTAGGCACAGGAAAACAGTTAAAGGATGAAATTATTCCGGATGATAAAAAACAACAAGCTACTGCGGTTCTTTCTCGATTAATGGCATACTCTGAAGCTGGTGAATGTTTAAATCTGACTGATAAAGTTGAAAATAAAAAACTAAATTGGACAGCGCCTAAAGGTAACTGGAAGTTAATTGCACTTTTTGAAGGACACACTTTTCAAAAAGTTAAAAGAGCTGCACCCGGCGGAAAAGGTTTGGTTTTAAATCACTTTTCAAAACATGGAGTAGAACGTTATTTAGATCGCTTTACAAAGGCTTTTGCAAAAAGTAATGCCACTCCTCCCAAATATTTCTTCAACGATAGTTACGAAGTGTATCGCGCCGATTGGACACTTGGTTTATTGGAAGCTTTTGAAAAAATGCATGGTTATAAATTGGAGGAATATCTTCCTTGGTTTTTAAGTGAAGAACATAACGACACAACAGCAAGAATTATTTCTGATTACAGAGAAACTTTTGCAAGTATGTTGGTCAACAACTTTACGATTCCTTGGACTGAATGGGCGCATAGTTTAAACAGTAAAACCCGTAATCAGGCACATGGCTCTCCAGGTAATTTAATTGATATTTATGCTGCTGTTGATGTTCCTGAATGCGAAGGTTTTGGTTTGTCTGATTTTGATATTAAAGGACTACGTAAAGATTCTATGACTCGTCATAACTTCTCTGATTTATCTATGTTAAAATATGCCTCATCGGCTGCACATATTTCAGGAAAACAATATACCTCAGCTGAAACTTTTACATGGTTAACAGAGCACTTTCGTACTTCATTTTCTCAATGTAAACCCGATTTGGATTTAATGTATGTTTCGGGAGTAAATCATGTTTATTTTCATGGCACTACTTATAGTCCTGAAGACGCCACATGGCCAGGTTGGAAGTTTTATGCATCTATAGATATGAGTCCTACCAATCCATTATGGCGCGATGCACAACCTTTCTTTAAATATATTTCACGTGTACAATCTTTCATGCAAATGGGGCAACCAGACAATGATTTTCTGGTTTACTTACCAGTTTACGATATGTGGCACAATGAAGAAGGTCGTTTATTGATGTTTGATATTCACGCCATGAAAGAACGTGCTCCTGAATTTATTAATGTTGTAAATTCAATTAGCAGGGCTGGTTACGACATGGATTATATCTCCGACAATTTTGTAAACTCAACAACAGTTAAAAATGGTAGTTTAGTAACTGAAGGGGGTTCGTCATATAAAGCATTAATTGTTCCTGCTACAGATAAAATGCCGGTTGAAACACTGCAAAACCTATTAAAATTAGCTTCAGAAGGTGCACAAATCATCTTTCTTGAAAACTATCCAAACGATGTTCCAGGTTTTGGAAAATTAAACGAAAGAAGAGATCATTTTTCTAAGTTAATCAACAAGCTTCCGACTACTGATTTTGGAAAAACAGCATCAACAACATATGAAAAAGGAAAAATTATCACTGGTGTTGATTTTGAAAAAACATTAGTTGCAACTGGTATTGTTGCCGAAGAATTTAAAAAGAAAGCTGATCTTCAGTTTATCCGCCGTAAAAACGAAAAAGGATATCACTACTTTATTTCGGCTTTAAAGCATCAGGATACCGATACATGGATTGCTTTGCACGAACCTGCAAGTACAGTTGTTTTCTTTGATCCTATGACTGGAAAAATAGGAAAAGCCATGACTAAAGATGAAAATGGACAAACCAAAGTTCGTATACAGTTAAAATCAGGAGAATCAATCATTTTAAGAACCTATAATTCACCTGTCAATTGCAATAACTGGTCATATGTAGTTCAATCAGGAGAACCTTATTTAATTAATAATAACTGGAAAATCTATTTTAAGGAAAGTATTCCTGCTATTACAGATACTTTTACATTGCCAACTTTAATTCCCTGGACTAAATTAAATATTCCTGAGGCAAAAGAAAATATGGGTGTAGCGGTTTACTCTACAACATTTACCATTAACAAAGATGAAGATACACAATGGATTCTTGATTTAGGAGATGTTAGAGAAACAGCCAGAGTAAAAATAAATGGCAAAGAAGTTCAAACACTTTGGGCTGTACCATATCAGGTTTCAGTTGGTGAGTTTATTAAACACGGATTAAATTCTATTGAAGTTGAAATAACAGGTTTACCAGCCAATCATATTGCAAGCTTGGATAGAAAAGGCGCACATTGGCGTAAGTTTAAAGAAATCAACTTTGTAGACTTAAACTATAAAAAAACAGGTTATGCCAATTGGGAAACCATGCCAGCAGGTTTAAACAGTCAGGTTAAACTAATACCAATTAAATATTCAAAATAAAACATTAGTTATGAGGTATATTTTATTCATTATAACCATTGGTCTTTGTACTGGTATTTATGCTCAAAATAACATTCCGCACTTTGAATGGATGGAAAAAGTGGGTGCAAAAAGTTTTCCTGATGGAGAGAAGGTATTTAATGTAAAAGATTATGGTGCAGTTGGCGATGCTTTGGTTATGAATACTGAAGCCATTCAAAAAGCCATTGATGATGCTGAAGCTGCAGGAGGTGGAATCGTTACTTTTGAACCGGGTATCTATTTAACTGGCTCTATATTTATTGGTAACAATGTAAATTTTCATATTCCTAAAGGCACCATGTTAATAGGTAGTCAGGATTTAAAAGATTATAAATATATTGATACCCGTGTGGCAGGAGTTGAAATGAACTGGCCTTCGGCATTAGTAAACATTCTTAATAAAGAGAATGCTGCTATAACCGGAGATGGTGTTATTCATGGCAAAGGAAAGGTATTTTGGGATAAATACTGGACCATGCGTAAGGATTATGAAAAAAAGGGTTTAAGATGGATTGTGGATTACGATTGTGATCGTCCCAGAGGAATCCTGATTTCGGAATGTAAAAATGTTACTGTAGACGGTATTGTATTGTATCAACCAGGCTTCTGGAGTTTACATATTTTATACTCAGAGCATGTTACGATAAACGATATTACCATTAGCAACAATATTGAAGGACACGGACCTAGTACCGATGGTATCGATATTGATTCATCTTCATTTGTTTTAGTTCAGAACAGTAGTATCAATTGTAATGATGATAATTTCTGCTTAAAGGCAGGTAGAGATAGTGATGGATTAAAAGTAAATCGTCCATGTGAGTATATTGTTCTTAGAGATTGTTATGCAGGTGTTGGTGCTGGTTTAATGACATGTGGTAGCGAAACATCCGGAGGTATTAAACATATTGTAGGTTACAACTTAAAAGCTGTAGGCACATCCTTCGGTTTAAGATTTAAAAGTACCAATCAACGTGGTGGTGTTATTGAAGACATACATTTATCTAATATAACTATGGAAAATGTAAAATACCCCCTATCCGTTGATTTAAACTGGAATCCGGCATATAGTAATTCTCTTTTACCTGAAGGATACAACAGAGACAGCCTTCCGGAACATTGGTTAAAAATGCTTGAACCTGTTGATCCTAAATTAGGAACTCCTAAATTCAAGAACATGACATTTACGGATATCAACGTTAAAAACGCAAAGACTGCAATTATTATTGGTGGAACTAAAGAAAGTACAATTGATAACTTTACGTTTACCAATGTTTCTTTTGAAGGCGAAAAAGCAGGTTATATCAGATTTGCCGAAAATTGGAAATGCAATAACTTTGTGATTAAAGGTAAGGACGAATTAAAGCTTGAAAAAACAAAGAAAATTAAGTTTTAAAAAGAATGAACTTTACCACAAAGACTCAAAGGCTCTAAGTTTCACAAAATAATTCTCTGTGATCTTGGACACCTTGGTGCCTTAGTGGTAAATATTGATAGTGTTTTATGCTCTATTTAAAAACTAAATAATTATGCGATATATCAATTTTATTATTTGTGTGCTACTACTGATCCCTTTGGGATTGGCAAGTCAAAATACAGAAAGACAGTACTTATCCGGGACTGGATTATACCATACTAAAACATGGGATTTTTATTGTTCTGATGGTCAAAACAGTAAAAAGTGGAGTAAGATAGAAGTGCCTTGTAACTGGGAACTTCAGGGTTTTGGAACTTATACTTATGGTCGATTCTACAAAAAAGGTGAAGAGCCATCTAAGGAAGTAGGTACTTACAAATACGATTTTAAAGTACCAAAAGATTGGAACGGAAAACAAATAACCATTGTTTTTGAAGGTTCAATGATAGATACTGAAGTATTTATTAACGATCAAAAAGCAGGAGATACTCACCAGGGAGGGTTTTATCGTTTTTCGTATGATATTACTGATAAAATCATTGCTGGTAAAAAAAATAATTTAAAAGTAATCGTTCATAAACATTCGGCTAATAACAGTATTAATGCTGCGGAGCGTAAAGCCGACTGGTGGACATTCGGAGGTATTTATCGTCCGGTATATTTAGAGGCTAAACCACAAACCGCATTTGATCATGTGGCTTTAGATGCCAAATGTGATGGAAGTCTGACTGCAGATATTGCGCTTTCAAAAGGACTAAACAGAGGCAAAATTACGGCTTCTATTAAACCATTAACAGGAACAGGTTCTTTTGAAACTAAAACGTTTACTATTAGCAATCAGGAAATAAAGCAACAAATTACCACAAAATGGGATAATGTTATTGCCTGGAATCCTGAAAATCCTCAATTATATGTTTTGGAATTAAAACTAATTGACAGCAATAATAAAACTGTTCACGAATGGAGTTCTCGCGTAGGATTTAGAACTGTTGATTTTCGCCCCAGAGATGGTATCTATGTTAACGGTACTAAAATAGTAATGAAAGGAATCAACCGTCACTCCTTTCACCCGGAAGGTGGTCGTACAACCAATCGTGAAATCAGCAAAAGCGATGTGCTGTTAATGAAAGAAATGAACATGAATGCAGTTCGTTTCCACTACCCTCCTGATCAACACTTTTTAGAAATGTGTGACTCATTAGGAATGTTTGTGGTAGATGAATTAGCCGGATGGCAAAACTGTTACGATTCTGAAGTAGGTCCAAAACTTCAAAAAGAAATGGTAACGCGAGATGTGAACCATCCTTGTATCGTATTATGGAGTAATGGTAATGAAGGTGGTTGGAACTACAATTTAGATGCTCACTTTGCTGATTACGATCCTCAAAAACGTCATGTAATTCACCCTTGGGCCGATTTTAATGGTATTGACGCTCACCACTACCCTACTTATTTAACTGGAGTAGCTCGTTTAACTAATGGTTATAAAGTATTTATGCCCACTGAATTTATGCATGGTATGTACGATCAGGGGCATGGTGCCGGACTGGAAGATTTTTGGTTAAACTGGACTTCTCACCCACTGTTTGCGGGTGCTTTTATGTGGGCTTATAACGATTGTGCTGTAAAAAGAACCGACAAAGGTGGAATTCTTGATTCTGATGACTTTAGAGCTCCTGATGGTATTGTAGGTCCTTACCGCGAAAAGGAAGGAAGTGTGTTTACTGTTCGCGAAGTTTGGGCTCCAATACAGTTTAAACAGTTGTATATCACTCCATCTTTTAAAGGAGAATTTTCTGTATCTAACAGATATATCTACACCAACCTTAATGAGTGTAAGATGAATTACAAGCTTTATAAGGTGGATTCACCATTAAAAGGAAGTAAAAAAGAAGTTATTACAACTGGTAAAGTTAACTTACCGGCCATAGAACCTGGTGAAACAGGAAAGGCAAAAATGGAATTACCAGTTCAATTCTTCAATGCTGATGTATTAGAAATTGAAGCATACGACAAAACTGGAAAATCTATTTGTACCTGGACTTGGCCGATAAAATATACTGACGAATACTTTAAAACTCAGATTACTAAAACCGATGTTCAAGGAGATGTTAGTGTTACAGAAACAGATAGCACAACTACTTTATCTGCTAACGGTGTTTCTGTTTCTTTTAGTCAGCTTACCGGACAAATTAAAGAAATTACAAACAGTAATGGTACTATCCCTTTAACCAATGGACCTGTAGCTGTAGGTATGAAAATGAAATACACCAACTGCTATACAAAACAGTCTGATCATTCGGCCATGTTTGTTGCTAAATACTTAGGAGCAATGGACTCTATTGTATGGACAATGAATGCGGATGGTATTTTGAATATGAATGCCGTAATGTTAAACAGAGCCCGTGGAGGTAAAGGCTTTGACGATGCATTTACTGACAATAATATTTACAGCCTTGGACTTACATTCAACTACCCAGAGGAATTGGTTAAAGGAATGGAATGGTTTGGCCGTGGCCCTTATCGTGTTTGGAAAAACAGAATTAAAGGAACCAATTATAATTTATGGCAAAAAGATTATAATAACACCATTACAGGCGAAAGTGAGTATGGTTTAACTTATCCTGAATTTAAAGGATATCATGCCAATTTATACTGGGCTACTGTTCAATCAAACAAAGCTCCTTTTACCGTATATGCCGAAACTGATGGTGTATTTTTAAGAATGCTAACACCTGAAGAACCTAAAGGTCGACAAAAAGGAAGACATACAATGCCTGGTTTCCCTGAGGGGGATATTTCATTTTTATATGATATACCAGCCATTCAATCATTTAAACCAACATCACAACAAGGGCCCCACAGTCAGCCAGGAAATATCCGTATCAAAGTTGGTGATGAAGGTATCAGAATGATTTTAGATTTTGACTTTAGATAAATAATTAAAAATCTCCGCATCACCAGAAGGCTGTCCTACTGATCTACCTGGGCAGCCTTCATTTTTTTATATAATTAACGAATTATTGCTAAGGAGTGATAAACAATTATGTAATTGCAATATTTAGTTAAATACCTATCAATAACCTAACCACCAAGCCCCTAATTCTCAAAGAATGTATATTAACCCGGGTTATTAGGTGAGTTTAGAGTCATTTGTAAACGGAAGATGCCCTTTATATCCACACAGATGTGTATAAGTAAGATATCAATCATATATCCATATTAAACGAAGCTGGCATTACTTGTTTATTGATACATAATTATAAATATAACAAGAGTTCATTGGAGGCGCACATCAATTATTCGCATTTGCTATAAACATGTGATGTCTCTGGCATCATTATAACAGAATACAATTGAATTATTTTCTTTAACCCGGATTATGTATTAGAATTTCGTAATGAACATTGAAAGTACCATAAAACAAGGCTTTACTGAAACGAGGCATAGCATCGTTCTGGTGAGTTGAAGTGAAGTAACGAAGTGTCTTGTTTTGAAGTAATTTCAATGTGTAATAGATGGTCTAATGCATATTGCGGGTTTAATAAACATTCAAGAGCAATACTCTATTCTCTCATAAATAATGCCTTATATCTAAAAACAATGGAATATTAATTGCAATTCCAATGTTCAGGCTCTAATTACCTATATTTTTATAGAAACAAAAGAATCTGCTTTTAGAATAAATGAATATGACTTAGCATCAATAGTTACATTGATTTGTTGGTCTACAGCTTCGTCATTTCCTAAAATGAGTATGATGGAGGAATCTGGATTTATGAAGGCCAGCAAATTTTTGAAAGTACCTGACGTTTTCAGAAGTTTTGCTCCGGGCTGAACATAGTGACTAACATGCTTTAGTAAATAATACTCATGATTGTATTTAAAGGTATAATTCGTGCATAATCGAGTTCCTCCATATAAGGCGAAGTAATACCTATAACAATATATAGTTTTGTATTATCAGATAAAAAGGAAATGATAGAACTTGTATAATCATAAAATTATCTGTTCTGGCTATCAAAAACATAAATTACTTTGAAGTATTCTTTTACTCTCCAACCATAATCAATTGAGGATATTAATATTTCTCTTTCCTACTATAGTGCTTCTGATTTAATTTCTACTTTTTCAACTCTTGCTATATGTTGTTCGGTTAATATACTTACAAACAGAGTAAGCAAAATTGAATATAGAGTATTTTTATCATTTTAATTTGGCTTAGATGGTTACTTAATATGATGTATTTATAACTCTACTTTTGTATGGTTATTGGCTATTTACAGATGCTAAATGATTGATATAAAAAAAGAAATACATCTCATTTTTCTTATTTGCCTAAAAGTCTAAAATTCTATGCTTATAAAAAAAAATTCTATAGGCATAGGATTTATTTCTATAAGCATAAAAATAAATCCTATAAGCATAAAATTTTAAGTTCGTACTCATTGGATTATATTGAAGCAGAATTATTGCTTTACAATACTTCCATGACCAAGATGAACAATATTATAATCTTTATCCTGAATTACATAATAAAGCTTATAAGTACCAGAAGGTTGGTCGGACAGGTTAAATGCAATTTCATATGCATTTTCAAACCGTGCTTCCAATATTTTTTTATAACGACTATTTAATATTGCAATATTAATTATAGGCGCTGTATTATACGATAGATAAGCAACTTCTGTAAAAGGATTTGGATAAAATTTAATAATTGGATCAGACTGCAAATATTCAGTTTCTTCAACTATATACTCTGCGGTATTATTAAAGTTTAATGTATCAAAAAAACTCTGCTCCAAACTACTAAATTCATCATTAAGGTTCCACTCTGAAGAATTATTTAAGTCTGGAAGTTCTGAATTATTCTTCTCACATGATGTGATGATTAAAACAGCGAATAGAATTATGACTATAAGTTTTTTCATTTGATGATTGTATTTTGATTATTTTAATAATTCTGTAATCGATTTTTGTAATTTTTTAATTTCCCCTGTTTCATGACTCCATTCATACACAATATCCCTAAGCCTTTTCTTATTTAACAGACGTGATTGTAAAATCAATTTATTACCATAACTATCACTTCCAATTACAATACTATTTTTGGGAAAACCTTTCCATTTCTTTGCTTCATTGGTTTCATAACCAATATGATTAGATGTTCTGGAAATTCTCTTTTTATCTTTCATATCAAAAAAAGGATGTATAATCCAATCGTTATCCCCTATGAGTATTTCTCCTCCATTTTTGATTTTCATTTTGTCTGTATATGACGATGGAAATATAACGCCCAACTCATTCTCAGTCTTTTTAATGTATTTTTCTTCTACAGGAAAAGGCATATGTTATTGTTTTATTTGAGGTTGAAGGTTTATTTTGTGAATAAAAGCAGGTTGCATTACTTCTTTCAAATGATTTATTTCAGCATAAGTCATTTCTATTCTGATTTCCTCTAAATCAGCTATGTTATATTTATTCTTCAAGATTATTTTTGAATTGAAGAATTTAAAAAATGTATTCTTCACAATCCATCTAAAAACATTTATTCCAATTCTTTGATTCAGTCTTTTACTTTTAAAAAAATTGAAGTTAGAGCGTTTTTTATAAAAGGTTGTTCTTTTTACAATTTCACCTAAAATCATTCCTACCATCCAGGAAATAAATGTAATAGAAATACCAAATGTGATATAATAAGAAATCATAATTATTCAATGAAGATTGTAAATTACAATGTAAATTCTATCTATTGATCTGTTTGATATTAATGTGTAAAATATATCAAACTGATCTGCAAAAATAATTATTTAAAACACAATAATATTACATAACGGACTTTTAATTACTATAAACCTTATCTATTAAATGCTGTTCCATTATACCGAGAATTGGGCTTATTGTTTACAAAAACATAAGGCTATAATTTAGCTTTGCACTGCATTTTCTGGATAAAGCTTTTAATATGACCTTATCGCTTAGGTATTTTATATCTGTGTCAATAAAATATTATAGAAAACATAGGGGCGTAAGCCCTGTTATCTTAAGTTTCTATTATGACCAATACCTTTACCCAACTATTGGCAATGCAAATTTATCGCAAAGTATACGCAAATGAATCGCAAAGGAGACTAGACAGCTACGCAACTGTTTCGCAAATGATCGCAACCGCTACACGACCTGTACACAACCTTTACACCATAGATTTGCGATAACTGCACGATAAAGTAGTGATCATGTAGCACAAAACAGAACGCTTGATTAGTAATTGTAATATTGTAGGGTTAGAACAAATTAGATCCAGACTATCGTAATGAAGATTTAAAGTATCATAAAACAAGGCTTTAGTGAAACGGGGCATAGCAGCGTTCTGGGAAGTTAAAGTGAAGCAACGAAGTGTCATGTTTTGAAGTAATTTCAATATGTAATAGATTTTCTTATACGTATGGCGGGTTTTACTAACGCAACGCTGAAAACACCTATTAACTATAAGTATATAAATAAAAAAAGGCTACAATATAGTTATGTAGTATTTGACACACATTGAATTTAATTTATCTTTAGCATATTAATTAATAACCTATGACTAGATACTTTATTCTATTATCTCTTATTTCAATAAACTTGTGCCTCTTGGCACAAAAAGAGCCCAACTGGGTTAATTCAACATGGAGAGAAACACAATATCCTAATCACACGTTCTTGTCGGGTTTTGCTCAGGATGCAAAAGATAAAGATGAATCATTGGCAGAATCGCTACAACGAATTAAAAATATGGCTGTGGGCGATTTGGCCAGAAGTGTTGTTTCATCTGTAAAAACAGTATCACAAAATTATGCACAAAGCACCTCATTTGGCGACAATGAAGAAATCAAAAATACTTTTGAAACCCATACTCAATCAGAGACTGATGCCGAAATAAACAACATTAAGGTTGAAACCTATCATAACACCCAAAACGATTTTATTTATGCATTTGCCTATGTTAACCGATATGAGGTAATTGGTTATTACAAAGCCAATATCAATATTAACATTCAACAAATTGAAGGAATTATAAAAACGGCAAACGAACTAATAGCAACTGCTAAAAAATCAAAGGCTCAGGATGAACTCAAAAAAACCATTGCGCTTTTTGCTAAAAATGAATACGCACAAGGGTTACTCACTGCTGTTGATAAAAACATAGATGATGCCGGTTTACAAATGAACAAGTCGATTGAATTGCGAAATACCGTTATTCAAATGTTAAGTGAACTTGAACAGGGAATTTACATCTACTTTGATTGTAATGCCTTATTATTTGGAAGTAAGGACAACACCTTAGAAAACAAAACTAAAGCTATATTATCTGATAATGGTTGTAGTTTTACTAACGACAAAACACTAGCGGATTGGATTGTTGCCATAAAGGCATCGGCACGTAAAAACACGTTATATATGGATGTATATTCGAGTTATGTGGATGCTGAAATAAAACTCACCAAAGTATTTAATCAAAAGAACGAATATGAAAATAAAATAAGTAAAAAAGGCAATAGTATGGTAAGTTACCAAGAGGCAGCTGTTGTTGCCTATGAAGAAATTGCTGCTACTTTAGTCAAAGATTTACTTACACGGATTAAAAATTAGTTTATTTTTGTATCTCACAAAACAAAAAAGTACATCATAAAAGCCTTACTATAAATCAGTATTGTCTTAATGTAAATTAATAATTGATTTAAAACGAGCCATTTAAATTGAAATATCAACCAAATCTTTACCTTAATTCTGGGAATGATTATTCTGATAATTTCAATGCGGCCAATAAAAGAAAATTTATACTCATGAAACATCTATTCCTAATCATCTTTTGCTTTTACACCTTATCTCTTGTTGCTCAAGACGACAAAAAAGTGGCTGTTTTTGATCCTGATGGAGAAGTAGCTAATGGAATTAAAAGCATTGTTAGAGAAGAAATTAGTAATGCAATCGTTAATACTCCTTCATACACAGTGGTTGAACGTACAATGATTGAAAAGGTATTGGCTGAAGCACAATTTCAAAGTAAAGGTTTAGTTGATGATTCACAGATTAGTAAACTGGGAAAAATGATGGGTGCTGATTTAGTTTGTTATGGTTCTGTGGTTCCTTTAGGCAATAACTTTTACATATCGCTTAAAATGGTTAATGTAATTTCTGCCAAAGTTGTTTTACAAGCAACAGGATCTACTCAACAAGGTACTAACGATTTAATACAAGTGAGTCAGCAAATAGCCAACAAACTCATTAAAAACGGCAATTATGTTCCTCAAAAACAAGTGCAACAACCAACTCCAGTAAAGCAAAATCCTTTAATAAAAACACCTCCGGCCGAAAATACTTTACTTATTGCTATTCGCCCGGATAACAAAACGGAATTAGCGAAAGCAATTATTGATAAAATGACTTTACGATTTGGCGAAAAATACAATATTCAGGTTGCAAACCGTGTTTCAAACGGATCTGTTAGTTATATCTGTGGAAAATTCAGGGCCCAATACAAATGCAAGCACATTGCACTAATCACACTTAAAGAATCGAGCAAAGAGGTTTACTATATTGCAGAAACATTGAACACCAGCACCAAAAGAAGAGAAGGAGCGCCTGTTAAAAAGGCATTAAAAACCAAAAAATTATCTACTTCTGAAATCATAAATGACCTGGTTGATAATTACAATCACCTATTAAAATAAACTTATTTTCAGCATGAAGCTTATTTATTCCTTTTGCATTATTATCTTATCATTAATTACTCCTGTAATAAATGCACAAAAACACGCTATGTGGAACGGTAAACAATGTGCCGTAGTACTTACCTATGACGATGCCTTAAATGTTCATCTGGATCATGTAATTCCATGTCTGGATTCGAGTAATATAAAAGGTACCTTTTACTTACAAGGCGAATCTCCTGTTATTAAAAATAGAATGAACGAATGGAGGCTTGCCGCCGAAAATGGTCATGAACTAGGGAATCATTCATTAACGCACCCTTGCAATGGAAAACTTGATGGGCGAGAGTGGGTTTCTGAAGAAAAAGACCTAAGTACATATTCTGTTTATAGAGCAGTAAATGAAATTAAAATTACAAATACACTTCTGCAAGCTATCGATGGCAAACAAGAGCGTACTTTTGCCTATCCTTGTGGAGATGCATTTATTGACACCGTAAATTATTATAAATCATTAGAAAATGATTTTATTGCAGCGAGAGGTGTTCAACCGGGAATGCAACACATCAATGAGATTGATTTAAATGATATTCAATGCTATATGATCAATGGTCAATCTGGTGCAGAAATGATAGATCTGGTAAAACAAGCATCAAAAACTCATACCTTATTGGTGTTCTTATTCCACGGAGTAGGAGGAGAACACAGTATTAACGTATCTCTAGAGGCTCATCAGGAACTTGTACAATACCTATCCAAACATCGAAAGAAAATTTGGACTGCTCCTTTAGTTGAAGTAGCTGATTACATAAAAAAAGAGCAGAATAATCTTTAATATCCGATAGTAATAATCAATTCAGTAATTGGATATTGCTGACATCAGATTATTTACTACAATATATTTTGATGCTCTTTTTGAGTACTAAAGAAGTAATGTATTTTAATTAAACGGAAGCAGAAGTCTCTAATATCACCACTTGACTTTACATTTGCTATATGTCAGTCTGAAGTTCTGTAATAGACGGTAACCGTCTCCGCATACCCCCCCTTCAAAAAAATGCCCCATCAGATTTATTAATTTGATGGGGCGTTTTTTACTTTTATTCAGCCCATCTATCTGGAAGTAGGTTTCGGATTTGTTCACTTGTCATCTTTGGACTTTCTGCCAAACGCTGCATTACATCCTTGAAATAGGAAAATGTATTTATATTATTCAATCTGCATGAAATAGCTAGAGAATAAAGAATAGCAGTTCTACTGGCACCAGCATTAGAACCACAAAAAAGCGAATTACGACGACTAATGCTGATATAGCGCATAGGTCGTTCAATTATATTATTGTCCAGATCGTATTCGGTAGATATGATAATGTTGTAAATGGACTCTAATTCATTCAGACAGTAAGCTGTAGCTTTAGCTAATATGTGGTTCGGCAATATCTCAGGATCTTTTTCTATATCCCTGAGTTTCTTTTCTAACTTCATATATACTTTTAGCGAAGCTTCTTTCCATTTTTCTTTTGGTTTTTTCTTTCGGATACTATAAAATTGATTGTATAGGTTAATAACTTCGAGAGCTTCGGGTTGTTCCCCGATCTCTATAAATTTTCTTTTGCAATGTTGAACACAACCTAAGCGTATTGCTTTGGGATAATCCCATCCTTCTAAAACTTTGTATGAACTATATCCATCAGTCTGTACAACACCTTTATAATCCTTCGGTAGATAATTAGTGAAGACCGTCTTACTTCGTGAACCACTTTCATAAATGAACTGTATTAAATTGTTTTGGTGAGAAAAAGCACTCCAAAAATAACCCTTGCGACTTCCTTTATCACCACCTAATATAGTGTGGTAGGTTTCATCAAAATGAATGTAGGAATCAGCTAAAATAGCATTTTTGAGTACTGGCATTAATCTATCAAGTAACCCTGCTGATTTTTCAATTAATCCATGAGTGGTTGCCTTTGGAATGTCAATGCCCATCTCATTTAGGTATTTCATGATGCGTTCAACTGGTAAGCCGTACACATATCTTTGTTGAATCAGGTGTGCCAGCAATGAACTGTCAAAATTAGAATTCATGAAAGGTGTCATAGGGGCTTTGCCTTCGAAAAAATCATCGCCCATTCTATATTTTTTACAGTGGTAAATATGTTTGATAAGACGGGGTGGAATATACTCATACCTTATCACATCGCGATAAAACAGGTAAACGGCAGCCTTTTCGTCAAAGCTAGCATCGGAAGGCATAACATCTTCTACAAGCTCTTCGATATTATCATATACTTTTCTTTTGGCTCCATTATTACCTCTTTGTTTGGGAGTAGGAGCCTTAGGTGTATTCGCAGGTACAGATGTTGTATTCTTGCGTTTTTCGGTATTTTTAGGAAGGTTAATCTGTGCAAAGCGCTTCAGCTTTTCAGCACCTTTATCCTTCTCCAGAATCGCTGCTTTTAATGCAGTCAACTCTTTAGTAAGTTCTTCTACGGTACTCATTAACTTTGCATTTTGCTCCTTAAAAAAAGCCACTAACTCCTTGTCTGTCATGACATAAAGATACAAAAAAAGTGCGGTTTTACCATAAGAAAATCATACTATCTTCCATCTTTAATCTCTCTATATCAAAGAGTTAACTGGGCTTTTATCCGTAATTCGTTAGAGCTACTTTTGTGTTTTATGGCATTAACCATTTTGTCTAAAATATCATGTTCAAGCTCAATAAAAGCACCTTTTCTTAGTTGTTGTGGTAGCGTATAACATCCTAATTCCAGCTTTTTGTTATAAAGAACAAATCCTTCCCTTTGCCATCGTAGTACCTTGATAGATTTACGTGTCTTGCCAATGAAGACATACCCATCGCCATTGAGCGCATTCATATTTCCTGATATTTTTACCAGGTGATAAAGTGAATGAATTCCTTTTCGCATGTCGACTGGCTCGCAAAAAAAGTAAAAACGTGTATCCTCTGTGAAATTAAAAATCATAATGTATCCTTTGATGTGAGAAATATGGATACAAAGCTTCAAAGTTTTATCACATAAAACTATACGCCATTGTGGAGACGCTTACAATAGACGCATCTGACTTTTCAAATTAGCTCAAAAAAAATCACTTTGTAATCCATAACGGTTTCACAAAGTGATTCACAAAAATATTATATAGGATAATATCAGTAGTTAGTTATACTCAACTACTTTTTAATATATCTTATTCCATCTGGATCAATAGAAATAATTCGCTGCTTATAAAGTGTACCTATTGCCTTTTTAAAGTTCTTCTTACTTATTCCAAACATACTTGAAATTTCGTCGGCAGGACTTTTATCTGTTATTTTTAAGAAGTTTTGATGATCCTTTAATTTATCAAGGATAGACTGTGCTATAGCATCCACTTTTTCATAACCTGGTTTTTCTAGTATTAAATCTATTTTATCATCAGATCGCACTTTCTTGATATATCCTTTTAATTTGTCACCTTTTCTTATCTTTTTAAACACCTCATTGGCATAAATCATTCCCGAATGCGTGTTGTTAATAATGGCTTTAAAACCTAAATCACTCTGATGATAAATCAATAAATCAACTTCCTGACCTTCCTCGTATTCTGGAGGAATATTATCTAAGAACTTCTCAACCTTAGAAGATGCGGCAATTCTTTTACTTTCATCATCAAGATAAACATAAACTACATAACCTCTCCCCTTTTCTATATCAGCTTTTTGTTCTCTAAACGGAACCAATAAGTCCTTGGGTAATCCCCAATCCATAAATGCTCCTACTTTACCAACCTCAACGGCATTTAAGTAAGCAAACTCTCCCACTACAGCCTCAGGCATTTCTGTGGTTGCAATTAAACGATCTTCAGAATCTAAATAGATAAATACTTCAAGTTCATCATCTACTGTACAGTTAATGGGTACATATCTACGAGGAAGAAGTATTTCGCCTAATTCACCTCCATCAAGATATAATCCAAAATCTAAATCTTTTACAACTTTTAAAACGTTGTATTTACCTATTTCTGTCATTGCTTTATTTACTTTATGCTGCAAAGATAATTAATTAGCTTAATGTTTTATCGTATAAAACACCAGACCTCAATATGTATAAATATTAAAGTTTAAACATCTCCTGCCAAAGACGATCAAACTCACTTTTAAACTGCTCAACAATTGATTGGTTTGTTGTAACCAATAGGTTTTCCTGGTTATGTTTTTGTGCTGTATAAGTCCAGTTAAAACTCCCCGTAAAAGCGATTCTGTCATCAATAATTCCAAACTTATTGTGCATATGATATTCGGAGTGATCAATCTTAATATCAATTCCTTTATTCCTTAGATTTTGAATCTCGGATCCTCTGTCGAATATTTTTCGGTCATCGGTAATCACTTTTACCTGTACACCCCTTTTATGGCAATCCCATATATCTTATGCCAATCGATGGTCTGTTATTGAAAACACACAAAGCAACACACTTTTTTTTGCCTTATTGAGCAAATCATTTAAAGTATTACCAATATCGGTACCCGGACTAAATAACACTTTATGCATACGAAATGTATGTTTATCAATTATATCAAAACACCCTTGTAACCACTCTACAGCTTCTTTATTACTTTTAAAACGTAAAGAATCCTGCAGTAAACTCTCTCTTAACTGCTTTCTATCGTAATGATTTAACTCCGAAATTTGATGTAATACATCCTTATTATCTATAGTTTTTACCGTATCAGGCTTTAAAGATCTAAAATATTTGAGCACATTCTCCATAATTCACAAAAGGTAGTATTTGTAAAGATTAAAAATTTATTCCACTACTGATTTACATATATGCGTTGGTATAATTCCCATGTGTTTAATCAAAGATTCAGCTTGTTTTTCAATGGTACTTCCGGATAAAACCAGGGCTGTATCTATTCCAAACTGATTTCCTCCTATAATATCAGTGTCAAGGGTATCTCCTACCATTAACACCTCTCTTTTTGACACCTTGCGCTTTGTATTCGCTATTTCATAAGCATACTCAAATATACTTACATCTGGTTTTCCAAAATAAAAGAATTTTCGGTTGCTCACTGCCTCCATCATATTGGCAATACTACCTATTGCTATGGCAAATTCCCCATCACTTACCGGATATATTTTATCAGGATTTGCCACAATTACAGGCGCATCAGTAGCTCTAATAACATTTAAAGTTTTATTAATTCCTGGATGAAATTCGTATCCTCCATCATCAAATAACATGATACCTGCAAGAGCAGAATAATCTTTTTCTACAACATCTTCCATACGAATAGGGATCAGGTCTGCACTCCTGATAAAATGCTCTGAGGTTTCGCGACCTAAATAAGCAATTAACGAACCCGGATATACATTTTCTTTTAAAAACTCCACACTCATCATAGCCGAAGAAATCATATTTTCTTCTTTAACCACATCTATACCATAATCCTGATATACTTTTGCCAATAATCTTGGTGACCGTGATGCATCATTTGTTATAATATAAAAATCGATACCCTCTTCTACTAAAAAAGAGAGCATTTCTTCTACTCCCTTAATCATTCCATGATGCTTTCTTAAAACCCCATATGCATCAAAAAAAACTACTTTATACTGTTTGGCCAGTTCCTTAAATCTTTTAATCTCCATTATCTCTTAGTCCATCTTTTTAAAAATCAATGCTTCACTTTTATTCCAAAGTGTTAATATGCCATTTTCAACTTTATACTGAAAAGCTTGATTACTCAAGGCTTCAGCAAAATCATTCTCAATATTTGAATTTAAACAGGCCATCTTGGTACTCATTAAATGATTTATTGTAATAGTGTTCAATCCAAAGTAAACTTTAGAACCAAATGTATTACATCCTAAAAAACCATTAATCCTGTTTTTATCCAGATGAATCTCAATATAAGGTCTCTTTTTACATTGGTAGGCTGAAACATTTTTACCATTAATAGACTCAAGCCCCCAAATATCATGCAATACTAAACTACCATAATATTTACCCAGGCCAGAATATGACACAAATTCAGATTTTGATTCTGGTTTAACTTCAACGTTAACAACATAAGGTTTATGATCTTCGTCTGATAAAAAAGGATTTTCATTCTTCCTTATACGAATTCTGATAGCCTTTTTTCCCTTTTTAAATTCATAATAGCTCTGTTCTCCATCTTCTAGTGTATTATTTACCTTAATCGGAATAACAATATCTTGCTCTAGCTCTGCAGATATAAATTTAACCATTTGATCAAAATCTATTTCTAAACTCCAATCTGAATCTTTTCCACCACCACTAAAATCAACTCCTTTTATTTGCATTTCTAGGCCTTTAGTATTCGCAAGGTTTTCGGTTTTTAAAGAACTATCTTTTACAAAAGTACTCTTAATAACCTTTGTGTTACAAGACAACGCTGTAAACATAAGGACAAAAATGAAAATATACTGTTTCATGCCAACATCAATTTTAACGTTTAATTCAAATATCATTCTTTAATTAATATAAGAACAAGACAAAGATAAACTTGTTTTTAATACTACATTTAATGGTTTAATCTAATTGTTAATAAAAATCCTTTTGGTATAAACTCGTATGGTTAGTAATAGCAATATTTATAGAAAAATTTAAAGCAAACCTCAAAATATTGATGCATTACTAACTTATTTAATATTTTTGAAGTCTCATAAAAGAAAATCATGCAAAATATAGTAGTAGTTATTACAGGTGCATCCTCTGGAATCGGCTTAGCGTTGGCAAAAGAATATGCACAAAGAGGCTCGAAACTGGTTCTTGCAGCCCGATCGGTTGATAAGCTAAAAGAAATTGAAGCCGAATTTAAAAACAAAGGTATTGAAGCAATTAGCGTAGCCACCGATGTTAGCAAAGAAGAGGATTGTAAAAATTTAATTGAGCAAACAGTCAATACATATAAACGAATTGATATTTTAATAAATAATGCAGGTATCTCGATGCGAGCTTTATTTAAAGATGTTGATTTGAATGTACTTAAACAATTAATGGATGTAAACTTCTGGGGAACGGTTTATTGTACTAAATATGCGTTACCTTACTTGTTAGAGTCAAAAGGTTCAGTAACTGGAATTTCTTCCATTGCAGGATTTATTGGCTTACCTGCACGTACAGGGTATTCAGCAAGTAAGTATGCAATGCATGGATTTTTAGAGACTTTACGTGTTGAAAATCTTAAAACTGGTTTACATGTATTAATTGCTGCTCCAGGATTTACAGCTTCAAATATTAGAAAAACAGCCTTATCAACTGATGGAAGTGCTCAAGGTGAAACACCTCGTAACGAGGACAATATGATGAGTGCAGAGGAAGTTGCAAAACATGTAGCCAATGCAATACAAAAACGCAAGTCAACGCTTATCTTAACTTTTATTGAAGGCAAGCTAACAGTATGGCTTAAAAAATGGATGCCGCGATTATTAGAAAAACTAACATATAATCACATGGCAAAAGAGCCGGACTCCCCACTAAAATAATTTGAAAATACACAATGGCTGAAGTATAAATTGCTTCAGCCTATACTTAGTTCATTGGACTTTCAATAAGGAAGAATACAAAAGCAATCACAACCAAAATAACAATAGTAGCTCCAGCTATTTTATTTAACCACCATAGTCGACGCAAATTAATTTTCGAACGGAATAAGTTTACAACGGAAGTAAGAATAAACCACCAAAGAGAAGCTCCGGTCATAACTCCAATAATTAGTAGCATGTGGTTAAAATAATCTCCTCCCTTTTTAACAACTCCAAAACTTGCAAAAAACGCAAGAAATAAAAATATTGCCAATGGATTTGAAATTGTAATCAAGAAAGTTGAAACGAAATCCTGAAATAAATTACCCTTACCTCTCTTTTGCTTACGAAGCTGTTTTGCAGGATTACTATAGAATATTTTAAATCCTAAAAATATAAGTATTGCAGCACCAAAGATTTGAATATATAAAAGTTGCTGTTCAATAAAACTAACAATAAATGACAAACTAAATCCTGCAATAATTGCATACAGAGTATCACTAAATGCAGCACCTAAACCAGAAAAAAATCCAGCTAATCTTCCCTTATTCAAAGTCCGTTGTATGCATAAAACACCAATAGGACCCAAAGGAACTGAGGCTGAAAATCCAATTATTATGCCGTCTAAAATATATTTTAACATCATTTTATTCTAAAATCAAAGCAATTACGCAAAACTGTCATTTAGTACTTATATAACAAGTTACGAATATTACTGTTTATAAGCATCGCAAAAATAATTGAATCTTAAAAACCTGAAAACAATAAGATCATTATTATTAACTTTTAACAACTTCATTTCAACAATTCTGCTTATTAGCATGATAACTAGATCATCCATAAAAATAAAAAACTACAAATAAGGTTGGTTGATTAAAGTTTTATTTAATTATTTATTACTTTAATAAACATTTTTACACCAGTTAACATTGTGTTAACATTATATTAATATTATAACAACACCAAAAGTATTTGGTCTATTTATGTTTGCAGCGAATTTTATTTTCAAATAGATTTATAAATGGATAATATTTATTTAATTCTGGTAGTAGTGCTATTTGCATTAGCTATTTCAGACTTAGTAGTAGGGGTTAGTAATGATGCCGTTAATTTCTTAAATTCCGCTTTAGGTTCTAAAGCTGCATCTTTTAAGGTAATTATGATTATTGCAGCCGCAGGTATTTTTGTGGGAGCCACCTTTTCGAGTGGTATGATGGAAGTAGCCCGCAAAGGGATATTTAATCCCCAATACTTTTATTTTTCAGAGATAATGATCATCTTTCTTGCAGTGATGTTAACCGATGTGTTACTTCTGGATCTCTTCAATACATTTGGAATGCCAACATCAACCACTGTATCTATTGTTTTTGAACTTTTAGGATCGGCCATTGCAGTTTCTTTAATTAAAGTTTCAAATGATCCATCTCTCCCTTTAAGCGAATACATTAATACTGCCAAAGCTCTAGCTATTATTTCCGGTATTTTATTATCTGTAATTGTAGCATTTTCTGCTGGAGCTATAGTTCAATACATTACTCGTTTGGTATTTTCATTTAACTACGATAAAAGATTAAAATATCTAAGCGCTTTATGGGGAGGAATTGCCATTACAGCCATTACATATTTTATTCTTGTAAAAGGAGCAAAAGGTGCTTCGTTCATGAATGATGCTACTAAAACTTGGATAAAAGGGAATGGAATACAAATTATATTCTATAGTTTCGTTTGTTGGACTGTTTTACTGTACTTATGTAAATGGATATTTAAATTCGATATCTTAAAATTTACGGTTTTAGTTGGAACATTTGCTCTAGCAATGGCATTTGCAGGAAATGACTTAGTTAACTTTATTGGAGTTCCTTTAGCAGGTTTTGAATCATTTAAGGTATTTAGTAATTCCGGAGGTATTGCTCCTGACGCATTATTAATGGAATCAATGGCAGGAAAAGTAAAAACAGATACTTATCTACTTGTAATTGCCGGTTTTATAATGATAATTACGCTATGGACTTCTAAAAAGGCAAAGAATGTAGTAAAAACATCATTAGATCTTTCAAGACAACATGAAGGTGAAGAAAGATTTGGATCTTCATTTTTTGCACGTTCATTAGTTAGAGCTTCTATCAATGCTTCTGTAGCAATTAACAATGTATTACCTTCAGGTATTAAAAAAGTCATCAACAAGCAGTTCGATGATTCATCGTACGAAGAAAAAAGAATTGCGTTGGGCAAAGATGCACCTGCATTTGATATGTTAAGAGCATCTGTTAACCTGGTTGTTGCATCTATATTAATATCAATGGCCACATCTTACAAGTTACCATTATCAACAACCTATGTTACCTTTATGGTAGCAATGGGTAGCTCTTTAACAGATGGTGCTTGGGGACGCGAAAGTGCTGTATACAGAGTAACAGGAGTACTTTCTGTAATTGGCGGTTGGTTTTTAACTGCATTCTCAGCCTTTACTGTAGCTTTTATCGTGGCAATGGTCATTAATATAGGTGGTGTTATTTCGGTATTTGTATTAATTGCAATAGCCATATACTTTATGTATAGAACTCATTCCTTTAGCCACAAACGTTCTGCTCAAGAAATTGATGTAAAAGAGTTTGAGATTGAGGAAATGGAAGGTGAAGAAATAGACACGAAAAAGGTACTTGATAAGTGCACTAGAAATGTCACCAACTCTCTTACTGAAATTTCAGACCTTTATACTAGTGCATTAACTGATTTCCAGGCAGAAAACAGAAAAGATCTAAAAGAAAGATTAAAGTCTGTAAATCAGGTAAACAAAAAGATTAAGAAGTATAAAAACAACATCTACAAGACTGTTAAAAAGCTACAGGACAGCGACATTGACTCAAGCTTATATTACGTTCAGGTTATTGATTACTTAAGAGAAACAGCACATGCGCTGACATTTGTTGTAAAACCTTGTTTTGAACACCTGGATAATAATCATACACCTTTTAATAAGGACCAATTTAAAGATCTTAGTATATTGATTGGTCATATACAAGTTTTGATTAGTAAAGCAAACAACATTATTAGAAACTCTTCTTTTGAAAGCTTAGATGAACTTCTTGATGAAATTGTTAAAGAAACAGAAAACCTGAAATCATTAAGAAAGGCACAGCTTAAAAGAATTAAGAAAGAGAAAACAAGTACTCAGAATAGTATGCTATACTTAAACTTGTTACACGAAACTCAAAACTTACTTCTTCATATTGGAAACTTATTAAAAGCTCAAAGAGATTTTGTTTCCTATAACAATGGAAATTAATAAAAAATGAATCTGGAGTATTTTAAATAATACTCCAGAATAACTTTCACAAAATAAAAATCCCCGTTTGAAAATTTCAAACGGGGATTTTTATTTAAATACGTTTAATCCTAATCTATTTCGTAATTAAATTAATATCATTCATTAGTTTATCCTTATAAGATTTACCTATAGGAATAATTTTAGATCCATCAGATGTTTTTACAATAACTGAATTATCCTCTATAACTTTAATCTTAGCCAAATTAACAATAAAGGAACGATGAACTCTAATAAAGGTAGTAGAAGGCATTTTATCAGCGATAGATTTCATTGTAAAATGAATCGTATACTTATCCGTAAATGTATTTAATACCACATAATTCTCAAGAGCCTCAATCCATAATATATCATCATATTTAATACGAACTAACGAAGAGTTATTTTTAATAAAAATTTCATTTGTTGATTTGGTTAATTCATCACGCTTTTCGTTTTGCTCTTTAGCTTTATTAATAGCTTTTAAAAAACGGGTATAATTAACTGGCTTAAGCAGGTAATCTGTTACATTATATTCGTAAGACTCAAGTGCATATTTTTCCTGCGAAGAATAAATGATTACTTGTGGTAAAACATTTAATGATTTCAGAAGATCCAAACCAGTCATTTCTGGCATTTCAATATCTAAAAAGATCAAATCAATACCTTTTGATCCACTCTTATTTAAATCATTTATTGCTGAAACTGCACTTTCATAGGTTCCAACCAATGTAAGCTCATCTGTTTTTTCAACAAATTCAGCTATAATTTTTGTGGAGAACTTATCATCATCAATAATTATACAATTCATACTTCCCTCTTTTTTTCAAAAATAAAAATTTTCGCCCAAAGAAAAAGTCTTTTTCTTCATTTTTAATTGATTAATATAGCAAAAGATACATTAATCAACAATTCAAAATGATTAATCAATAATTTTAGTTTATTGATCACATTCTTCTTTTATAAAATTCTTGCTCTATTAAAGGCGCCCCTTTTACGGTAGATCTTAACCAATCCAATTTTAAATCTAACTTTTCTTCTGAGTTTAAATTCCAATCAACATCACTTATACGAATCTGATGAGCTAAATGTTGTAAAACAAGTGCTGCAGATACGGAAATATTAAAACTTTCCGTAAATCCATACATCGGTATCCGTACAAACTCGTCTGCTTCTTCTTTTACTATATCAGAAATACCTGTTAGTTCAGTTCCAAAAACAATGGCAGCTTTTTCTTTAGTAACATCAAAATCATACAATTCCACATCATTTGTATGAGGTGTAGTTGCCACAATTCTATAACCTTGTTCCTTTAGGTTTCTTAATGCTTCTCTGGTATTATTATCCTGCTCATTATACCTTTGCATACTTAGCCATTTTGATGAACCAAGTGCAACATCTGGATTTACATTATATTTATTTCTATTTTCTATGATATGAACATCCTGTATACCAAAGCAATCGCACGACCTTAATACAGCACTGGCATTATGTGGTTGAAAAATATCTTCCAGAACCACGGTAATATATCTGGTTCTGTCTTCAATTACTTTATCGAATAATGCGTTTCTATTTTCTGTGATATTTTCTACCAAATATTTAATAAGTTCTTCTTTCATAAATGGCTATTTGTCATCAATGAATAATTATAATTTATTGAGGTGCAAAAAAAAAGAGAGTACTCTAAGCACTCTCTTTGTATTTTTTCCCGAACAGAGAATTAGTTTACAGCATCACCTAATTCGCTTCCAGCTTTGAATTTAACAACTTTTTTAGCTGCGATTTGAATTTCTTTACCTGTTTGAGGGTTTCTACCTGTTCTAGCACTTCTTTCTGAAACTGAAAAAGAACCAAAACCGATTAAAGAAATACGATCACCACCTTTAAGTGCTTCGCTGGTTACATTAATAAATGAATCTAACGCTTTTTTAGCGTCTGCTTTAGTTAAACCAGAATCTCCGGCGATAGCATCAATTAATTGAGCTTTGTTCATAATAACTGATAATTTTTAGGGTTAACAACTAAGTTCACCAAAATTTGCTCTACAAATATAGATTATTCCTAGTATTTACCAAATCTACAGGTCACTAAAATCGCTTTTTTTTGTAGTATTCAGACATTTCCGATGGTTTCATACTCCATTTATCATAAAAAACAGACTATAACCAACCTATTTATACCTTTTAATCAAAACAATAACAGTTTCTTTTATTTACACCTTGTATACAAAGGATTACAACAAGTTTATATCTTTTTTGAACAAAACTCATTCAGATATAGTAGTATTCTCTCTAGTTTATAGTTCCATTTGTTGAAAACTTTATTCTACATGGAACTCAAAATATTCTAATTTTGAGATATTATAATAGGCTACTCACAATTATAAATGATGATAATATAATGAAAATACTTCATACTGCAGATTGGCACATCGGAAAAAAATTAGAGAACTTTTCACGTATAGAAGAACAAAAAGCTGTTTTAAATGAAATAGCTCAGATTGCGGAAGATGAAAAAGTAGATGCTATTATTATTGCAGGCGATTTATTTGACACCTTTTCTCCTTCAACTGAAGCTATTGAAATATTTTATAAAGCATTAAAAAAGTTGACAAACAAGGGGAACAGACCTGTTATTGCTATATCAGGAAACCACGATTCACCTGACCGAATTGAAACTGCAGATCCTTTAGCCAGAGAATGTGGAATATTTTTCATTGGATATCCTAATACTCATTTTAAAAATATTGAACTGGAAACAGGTTTAGCTGTAACAAAATCAATCCCTGGATTCATGGAAATAGCTATTCCTACATCTAATATACCTCTAAGAATAATTACAACTCCTTATGCCAATGAGCACAGATTAAAGACCATGTTAAATACTGAAGACAAAGAAGAGGATTTACGTATGGTTTTACAAAAACTTTGGAATACTATTGCCCAAAAGCATTGCGATAAAAAAGGAGTAAACATTTTATCTACCCATCTATTTGTCATAAAAAAAGGAACAAGCATACCAGAAGAACCTGATGATGAGAAACCTATCTTACATGTAGGCGGAGCACAAGCCATTTACACAGAAAATTTCCCTGATGAAATTCAATATGTAGCTCTGGGGCACTTACACAGAAAACAAGAAATTTCATCTGATAAACATCCCGTTGTATATTCCGGAAGTCCAATATCCTATTCTTTTGCAGAAGCTAATCAAAAAAAATACGTAGCCATCGCTGATATTAATCCTAATGAAGAGGCTCATGTTAAATATAAAGAATTGAATTCTGGAAAAAAGTTATTGCGACTAAAAGCTAATGGTATAATCGAAGCTGAAATCCTATTAAAAGAGCATATAAACGATTTATTAGAACTTACTATTGAAACAGAAACCTATCTAACAGCAAAAGAAAGAAGGCACTTAAATCATATTCATCAGGGAATTGTTACGTTAATACCACAAGTCAAAAATAACCAGTCCACAGCAGAGAATTCAAAACACACTATCGATATTAATAAAAATATGAAAGAATTATTCATTGACTATTTTAAACATTCTAAGGGCATTGAGCCTAATGATGAATTAATGATATTATTTAATGAAGTAATCTCTGAATAAATATTTATTATGATACCTGTAAAACTTACTATAGAAGGATTATACTCCTACCAGGAAAAACAAACAATTGATTTTAAAAAGCTAAGCGACAACCACCTTTTCGGAATTTTTGGTAGTGTAGGTAGTGGCAAAAGCTCAATTTTAGAAGCTATCATATTTTCATTATATGGTAAAACTGATCGTTTATTAAAATCAGGAGATAATCGTAACTATAATATGATGAACCTGAAGTCAGACAAGCTATTTATTGAGTTTGATTTCATCACAGGTAAAGGTCAGCAAACTTTTAAGGTAATTGTTGAAGGAAGAAGAAATAGTAAGAAATTTGATGATGTTAAGACTTTTTCAAGAACTGCATACCTAAAAAACGGAGATGATTTTGCTCCAATTACAACAGAAGAACTAGAAAATTACATTGGATTAAGCTACGAAAATTTTAAACGAACCGTAATTATTCCCCAGGGTAAATTTCAAGAGTTTCTTCAGTTAAGTAATTCAGAAAGAACAAAAATGATGAAGGAATTATTTAATCTGGAGAAATATGAATTATATAACAAAACTAAACGATTAGAAGAGAAAAATAACGAGTCCATCAATAAATTAAAAGGAAATCTTGAACAATTGGGTGATATTTCTGATGAACAACTAAAAGAACTAGAAGCTCAACAAAAAGAAACAACTGTAAAACTAACTTCTCTTAATGAAAAGTATGACAAACAAACTATTCATTTAAAAGAACTTGACAAATTAAAGGAAAATACAATTCTGTTAAGCGAATTCAGCAATAAGAAAAAAGTTCTGGAAGAGAAAAGTTTAACCATAAAAAAACTAGAAAAAGATATAGCCGATTACGAATATTGTGCCATTCATTTTAAGAGCATTTACGATGCTATTGACAGACATCAAGCAAAAATTGATCAACTAAACCAAAATATAAAATTAGAAACAGATACAATTAATCAACTAAAAGAAACTTATTTACAAAAAAGTAAAGTCTATACTAAGATACAGTCTGAATACGAAAAAATAGATGATCTTAAAAAGGAATTGGAGTTTATTAAAACATTGACAGATATTTATCTGGCGAAAGCCAAGGTGGAAAAAAACACTTCTCGAAAGGAAAATGGTGAAAAAGCTGTAAATAATGTTATACAAGCTATTGCCGATCTTGAAAAAAACGATAAAGAAAGTTCTGACCACTTAAAAACATTAAGAAAATCAATACCTAATATTGAAGAATTAAGCCTTGCTCAAAAATGGCATTATGATAATAACAATTTCAAAAAGCAACTCAGTGATACAACTCATGAGTATAAAAAAATAAATAATACTATTCAGACTCATAAATCGGAACTCAATGAATTAATCCTAAATTCCCCATTTCACAATGGGGAGACAAGTGATTACAATAAAATTCTGGAATTAATATCTGAAGAAACTGTAAAAACAGAACAAGAACTGAAGAAGATCAATACTCAGATAGAAGAAAATTTAATTTATTCAGGACTGGAAAGCTATGCCAAAAAATTAAAAGAAGGCTCACCTTGTCCGTTATGTGGTTCTGAAAGTCATCCTGAACCATTTAGCAGCAATAATTTAACAGCAAAAACAAACAACTTAAAACAATCTAAATCAGAGTTTGAAATTAAAGTAAAACAACTAAATACACTCTCGCAACAGATCAACAATAAGATTATTGTTTTACAGCCACAAAAAGAACAACTGGTTACCTTAGAAAATAAAAAACAAGATGTTAAACTTCAATATAAGAAACATCAAGAATCTATAATTGCAAAGTTTAAAGACATCAGTGTTGTTGACGAAGCCTTTGCCAAAATAAAAGAAACAGAAACTCATATTCAAAGAACTGAAAAAGAACTCTCAGAAATCAAAATTGACTATCAAAGATCATTAAAAAACAAAGAAAAATACCAAACTGAACTACAAAAAATACAAACTGAAATTGATGCAGAACAAAACACCATAAAAGTTTTAAGCAACCAAATTCCAAGTGTCGTGTTTGAAAAATATAAATCCTTTAACAACACACAACTTCAGGAATCATATGATAAAACTGAAATTTTCATAAACAAAATCACAAAGGAGTACAAAGTACTTCACGAAGAAATTGAGTCAGTTAAAAAGAAGATTGATCAATTAGAAGGAAGTTTAAAAGCTAACCAAAATTTCCTTAAAACTGAAGAATCTGAAAAAACTAAGCAAAAACAAATCCTGAAGGATAAAATACTAGATTCAGAATTCACAGATCTAACTAATATAAAAACAATACTTGTTAAAGATATTGATATTATTAAAGAGAAAAAAATCATATCAAATTATCACGAAGAACACCAAACTGTAGATCATAAAATTAAGGAACTACAAGCGCTTCTCCTTAATAAAAAATATGATTCAAATGAACATACACTATGTATTGCTGAATTAAAATCAATTACAGCAGAGATAAATACTACAAACCAAATTCAAGGAGAAATAAACATTAAACTAAAAGATATTAGCCATAAACTTGCTATGAAAAGTAAGCTAGTAAAAGATTTAAATGTTAAAAGTGAAAGAGGCGAAAATATTAAAATCATGAAGCGTATGTTTCATGGAAGTGGATTTGTTAATTACATTTCCTCTGTTTACCTGCAAAATTTATGCTTGGCAGCAAATGAACGTTTTTTTAAAATGACAAAACAAAAGTTAAGTCTGGAATTAAGCAGTGATAATAATTTTGAAGTTCGGGATTACTTAAATGGTGGAAAATTAAGAAGCGTAAAAACTCTTTCGGGAGGACAAACGTTTCAGGCTGCACTTTCTTTAGCTTTAGCCTTAGCGGATAATGTTCAGGCACTTACTCAAACAGATCAAAACTTCTTCTTTTTAGACGAAGGCTTTGGTTCACTTGATAAAGAATCTATGGAAATCGTTTTCAATACCTTAAAAGGTTTGAAAAAGGAGAACAGAATTGTTGGAATCATTTCTCATGTAGAAGAGTTACAACAAGAAATCCCACTATTCTTAAAAATAGCACAGGATGAAGAAAATGGCAGTTACATTAATGAAAGCTATTAATTGTCTATTTTCCTGACCTTAATGAACTGAAACAAATAATGGCTCTAAAATTATGAATTAGCATAATACATTATGCTTCTTCATAGTAGCCATGACCATAACCGTAACCATAACCATAGCCATAGCCATAGCCATAGTTGGAACCATAACCACCTTGCTTCACATTCACATCATTTAAAAGAATTCCTACATGTTCAATCCCCTCTTCTTTTAAATTTTGAACCGTATGAGCAAAAACTTCTCGAACAGAATGATTATGTCGTACTAAAAACACCAAACTATCAGACATTCTTCCTAAAATATATGGATCTGCAACTACTCCCATTGGTGGGGAATCCAGAACAATAAAATCATATTCTTCTCTTAATTCTTCAAAAAGCTTTTCTGTTTTTGCAGAACTTATTAATTCAGATGGATTTGGAGGAATTGGACCAGAAGGTAATACATAAAGATTATCCAATCCTGAAGGAGCTGGAATAACAACATCACATAATTTTACCTTTCCAATCAAATAATTAGAAAGACCATCATGATCATTTAAATTCAACACTTTGTTCAAACCTGGCTTTCGCATATCAAATCCAACTACAATAGTCTTTTTACCTGCCAAGGCAAAAACTGAAGCCAGATTAAGAGCACAAAAGGTTTTACCTTCTCCTGGCATAGATGAGGTAATGGTAATTACCGGAGATTTCTTTTCTCCAACCATAAAATCCAAACGAGTTCGTATTCTCCTAAATGTTTCCGTAACAACAGATTTAGGATGATATTTTACAACATTAGTTTCGGGCTTTGTGCTATGAATAATCTGTCCAATAATAGGTAACGAAGTAATTTTTTCAACATCTTCTACTGAAGTAATTCTGTTATTTAAAATTTGCTTAATGACCAATAACAACAATGGTATCAAAATTCCAGCCATAAGTGCCTTCTGATAATTTCCTCTTGTGTTAGGATAAACCATTCCACCACTTCGAGCTTTTTCTAACACTTGGTGATCGGGTGTATTTGAGGCTTTTTGTATTTGTGCTTCTGATCTCTTTCTTAATAAAAAGGTATAAACCTCATTGTTCAATTGAAATTTTCGCTCAATCCCTAACAGTTTTCGCTCAGTTTCAGGCAAACTATACAAAGCCTGTTCGTAATTTAACTTTTCACTATTTACTCTTTTAACTTCTTCTTTTAACACTTCTTTTTGATTGGATATAGTTGTTAATAGTACATTCTTGGCTAACTCTAATTCCATTTCAAGTTGCTCAACTACAGGATTAACACTTTCTCCTAAAGGCGTAGAAATGGCAAGCATTTCCGTGTTCAATTCCATAATCTTTTGAATTTGACCAGCAAAAAGTTGATTGTCCGTTTGATATATAGCTGGGGCTAAAATATCATTATCCAAAGTATCACATTTAAAGTAATTGGAAAGATAATCCAGATAGTTTTGAGAAATAATTAGGTTAGCAGTCTTTTGCTCAGCATCCCGAAGTTTATCCAGTAAATAATTAGCTTTTGAAGAGATGCTCTGGATTCTATTTGAAGTTCTAAAATTACTTAATTCAGAGCCCGTATTACTTAAGGAATCACTAATATTAACTAACTGTGATTCAATAAAATTAATAGTATTTGTAGCTATTTGATTCTTCTTTTCAAGATTAGAGGCAATAAAAACATCGGCCAGAGTATTCAGAAATCTCACATTCTTTGTTCTGTTATCACCTGTAATAGATATCCTTATAATTGAAGAACTTTCACTCATTTTAGAAGCCCTTAATTTACTGACATACTTACCCACTAGTGAATTTGGATGATTGAACTCGAAATAATGCTCTATATCATTATTCATGCTACAACCATCACATACAACTTTAAATCGAAACCATCTTGTAGTGATCCACTCACCAAAGTTATAAGTTTCAACATACGCTTTATCATCTATTCCTTGAGAAGACTGATTCGTTACATAATTAAAGGTGTAGCTTCTGGATCCGGAATATTTTAATTCAAAAGTTGTTTTTGAAATTGGTTTTACATAAAAAGAAACACCAACCAATTGTTGATGCAAAGTATCATACTCAACCCTAAAATTTGAGGCAGGATATATTTCTGTCTTTTTTACATTTCCTTGTGCATAATAAGACAGGTTAAAATCTAAATTATCAATAGCCTTATGAACCATATCCCACGAAGTTAACAAAGCCAATTGATTATCAACACTTCTTAATCCTGGAGTTAATCCAAATCCCTCCATCATGTCCGTTTGAGGCCTATCATTTCCTCTCTCCTCCATCAAAATTCGCATGGATGCACTATAGATAGGTGTAACCCATCGATGCATAGCAAAAACACTCCCTAAAGCCACAGGAATTATAATAACAAATAACCACCAGTATTGTATAACGTCCCTAATTAGTTTTTTATAATCTAGGCTAAAATTAAAACCGGAATCTGTACTTAACTTAGTGTTTGGACTTTTATTCATGGACTTAAATAAAATGTATAGCTATTGAATTAGGGATTGATTAATTTATTTTGTTAAAGCAATAATCGTAATAGTAAAACTTAAAAGTGTGGACAATATACCTAGACTAAAAGACTCACCTATACCCCATTGCTTTGCTCTCATTGGTCTAACATAAATTAAGTCATTTGGATAAATATAATAATACTCAGATCCAACAATTTTATGATCTGTTAAATCCACAACCAAAGTTTGTGTTTTCCCATCACTCGTTGGTCTAACAATAGTAACTTCTTTTCGTTTAGCAACGGGACTCAAATCTCCGGCCTGACCTATAGCTTCAAAAATTGTGATTTGATCCTTCGACATTTTTTGAACACCAGGACTTCCAACCTCTCCAAGAATTGTATAGGAGTTTGAACCCAAGCGAACTAAAACATTAGCATCTTTTACAAAAGGTTTTAAAGCCTCTTTTATTTTATCCTTAGCCTGAAAAATATTACATCCTGCGAGGTTAATTTTACCTGCATACGGATAATCAATATTCATATCATCATCAATCAAATACATGAACATTGTACCACCCTGTATATTTGAACTATTTGAACCATTTCCTTGAGACGCATTAAAAAACTCTGAAATTTTAGGATCAAAAGTAGAAACCCTGATAAACAAATAATCATTGGTTTGTAAGATATATTTACCTGTAATTTCTGTTAATTCTTTAAACTCCATTTGCGATTCTTTATCCTGAAGATATAGGGTTTCTTTTTGAGGGATGCAGGATGCAAAAAATAAAATCAATAGAAATGGAAACCAAATATGGTTCTTTTGTTTGTTCATGTGTTAAATCTGAATAAGATTAATGACTTTTAAGCTTAAGAATCAACAAAAATAAACTTTTTAAGGAGATTTATGTCCGAGCATTCATAAAAATTCATTTTGTTTATGAACTTTAATAAAAATATGATGAAGTAATATAAAATATTAATTGAGTGATTTTATATCATTCAATTAGACTTACATTGCATCTGAAACAAAAACTGAACAACAAAACATGAACCAGAATAGAATACTTTTTATTATTTCAATATTGGTTTTGTTAGCAACACAAGCCTGTTCGCCAAATAATTATATGGCGCTACAAAATTCAGTATCCAAACTGGATTCATTAATCAACCATTGTAAATATCTTACTTGCATTCGGGATATTGATTCTACGCTTCAAAATGAATTAAAACATAAGAATAAAAAGCTAATTCAGATTTATTTAATTCGCCATGCAAAACCAGATATAAAAAAACAAAAGTTTTATTCTCGCAAACAGGCTGAGAAATACATTTACGACTACAACCATGTACCAATTCAAAAATTCGATTCCACCCTTATTAGCATCAACTTAGAAAAAGAACACACAATTTACTGTTCTGCTTTAAGACGATCGATTGAAACTGCTCATGCTATTTTTAAAGACAATTACCCAATTATTAGCGATAGTATTTTTAATGAGTTCGAAAATAAAATAATTAAGTCTCCCGGATTTGTACGGCAGCCATTAATTTGCTGGCAGATTTTAAGCCGAGGAACATGGGTATTGGGAAGAAAACCTTCCGAAATTGAATCACACAAAGAAGCAAAAGAAAGAGCTTTACTTGCAGCATCAAAATTAACTGATATTGCCCATAAAGAAGAAACTGCGATACTTATTGCTCATGGCATGCTTAACAGAGCAATTACTAAAAAATTAAAACAGAAAGGTTGGAGAGCGATTCAAGAAAATGGTCAGAAAAATCTTGGTGCAACAATCCTGATAAAAATGGTGGATTTAAACTAAACAGCAGAGCACAAAAAAGTCGGCTTCATTGAAACCGACTTTTAATTCATATATAGAAATAATTTAATGATCCGGTTTTATTATTTTAAAACATCTTCAACAGGAACAAATGGTAAATCAAATGCTTCCGAAACAGCTTTATAAACAACATCACCCTTAATAATATTTAATCCAAGCTTAAGTGCTGAATTATCTTTACATGCCTGCTCCCACCCTTTGTTTGCCAACTGAATAGCATAAGGTAAAGTTGCATTTGTTAGTGCCAAAGTTGATGTAAATGGAACTGCTCCTGGCATATTAGCTACAGTATAATGAATTACGTCATCAATAATATAAGTTGGATCATCGTGAGTTGTTGGTTTTGAAGTTTCAAAACAACCACCTTGATCAATTGCAACATCAACCATAACTGTACCTTGTTTCATGGTTGGTAACATATCTTTAGTAATTAACTTTGGTGCTTTTGCTCCTGGAATTAATACAGCTCCGATGATAAGATCAACATCTTTTACAAACTCACGAACTCTCATTTCATTAGGAACCATTGTTTTAACATTAGCTGGCATAATATCATCCAACTGACGTAAACGATCAATATTTAAATCCATAATAGTTACATCAGCACCTAAGCCTGCAGCCATTTTAGCAGCCTGTGTACCAACAACACCTCCACCAATTACTAAAACTTTAGCTGGTGATACTCCAGGAACACCACCTAATAAAACACCTCGACCTTTAAAAGTACGCTCTAAATATTTAGCACCTTCTTGAGTTGCCATTCTTCCAGCCACTTCCGACATAGGAATTAACAATGGTAACTTTCTTTCTGGTGTTTCTACAGTTTCATAACTTAAACATACTGCCTTTTGCTCTATCATAGCTTTTGTTAAAGGCTCACATGATGCAAAATGGAAATACGTAAATAACAATTGATTTTCTTTAATCAATTTATACTCTGGTTCAATGGGCTCTTTCACCTTAACAATCATCTCTGCAATAGAATAAACTTCTTCTATTGTTGGTAAAATTTTAGCTCCAGCCTTTTCATAATCCTCATCATAAAAATCGGTACTAAAGCCAGCTCCGGATTGAACATAAACAGTATGACCTGCTTTTGTCATTTCTAAAACACCTGAAGGTGTCATACCTACTCTATTTTCAGCAGGTTTAATCTCTTTTGGAACTCCTATTATCATGGTCAAATATTTAATGGTAATAATATTTTAAATTTTCATTGTTCACTAAGGCAAAATAGCAGAATTATTCTTATTTGTACTATGAATATTATCATTCAAAAAAGCTGCATTTCGTCAGGAAATACAGCTGCTCAAACATATTTAAGATTTCTCATTACATTTGCCACTTCAAAATGTAATAATGAACAACCTATATATTTATAATCCCACTAGTGAAATGGCGTTGGCCAATGGCACAATAAGCTATATGCCACCTAAAAATTTACAAACTTTTGAGAAAGATCTGGCATTTCTTCCTTCTTATTTTGCTGAAAATGATGACGCAATTATCATGGATGCAAAACCAGATCTAAAATTCTTAAAGACTTGGTTTGAATTAGGATTACCCAAATTAAACTACCTTTCCTTTTCTGAAATAAAAGCTTCTATACCTTACAATCACTTACGACCCTGGAGTTGGGATCAGACAGTTCATCATAAATTTAAAAATATATTATCAAATTGTAGTGATGATTTTAAACAATCACCGAACTACACCTGGAACAATGAACACAAACTTTTTTTTAGCAGAAACTCAGCAAACCGTGTTCAAAAGTACATTTCAAAAAATGTAATAAATAGATCCAATGTCTATATCCCCTGTCCAGCAATAAATATCTATTCAATAGAAGAGATGCATGAATGGCTTAAAAATAAAAACAGAGCCATTATTAAAATGCCCTGGAGTAGTTCCGGTAGAGGGATTCATATTATTGATGAAAAATCTGGTAAAAACATAAATTACGATTGGATTAAAGGAGCTATTAAACAACAAGGCTTTGTTACTGCGGAACCATTACTTAAAAAGGTATTTGATTATTCGTTTCAACTAAATATTAACAGGAATGGAACGATTGATTGTTTGGGCTATTCGTATTTCATAAACGATTCAAAAGGGCATTTCATTGGAGGAAACATCAACTGGCCCCCCAAAAAAAATGAGGTTAGTGAGTTTTTAAATAATTCTACCTTACAGGAGGCTACAAAACTGCTCATATCAGGAATTAAAACGATTGAGCCTCATATATTTTACGAAGGACCTATTGGTGTAGATGCCATTGTTTATCTTGATGACAAAGGAAATTATAAAATTCACCCTTGCGTTGATATAAACTGGCGTTATAACATGGGTCTCATCAATATCAATTTACCAAGATTTGTTCATGAAAAATCAAAGGGTAAATGGCTTGTTGGAGCATTTAAATCAGGAGAATGGAATCAGTTTATTTTAAAAAGCAAAGAACTTAATCCTCTAGTTATCGTGGATGATAGAATAAAAAGTGGTTTTATTAATATGACACCATCTAATGAAAATGCAAAATTTGGAGTATGGATGGAGGTTTTTAAATAATATTACTTTAACAATCAATTTACTTTGATTCTGTATTCTTGTACATATTTATTATATATGCTGAAGAAAAAACAATTTGGATCAACCTTCATTTGGGGAACTGCGATGAGTGCTTTTCAAAATGAAGGATGGGCTGATGCTGACGGAAAAGGAGAATCAATCTGGGATAAGTTTACATCAGATTCAAATCTTATTAAAAACCACGATCAAATTAATAATGCCTCAAACTTTTACAAAGACTATCATTCAGACATTGGTTTGGCCGCCTCTCTAAATTTTAAAGTTTTTCGTTTCTCTATTTCATGGCCAAGAATATTCCCTAAAGGTAAAGGCCCAATCAATAAAAAAGGTGTAGATTTTTATCATCGGGTAATTGATTCTTGCTTAGAACAAGGACTAACGCCTTGGATCACCTTATATCATTGGGATTTACCACAATATTTGGAAGATCTTGGAGGATGGACGAACCGAGCTATTATAGGTTGGTTTAGCCATTATGTTGACTTTTGTACCAAAGAATATGGAAGTAAAGTAAAACATTGGATCATTATTAATGAACCAATGTCGTTTACTGGATTGGGTTATTATAATGGATATCATGCTCCTGCCCAAAGCGGACTTAATAAGTTTTTAAAAGCGGCCCACCATGTTACACTCTGTAATGCTATTGGAGGTAGAATTACTCGAAAAAATGTTACCCATGCTCAAATTGGGATGGCATTAAGCTGTTCCTCTGTTAAACCAGTAAACAAACGGACTGTTAATAAAAAAGCAGCCAAACGAATTGAGGGTCTTTTAAATCGCTTTTTTATTGAACCTGCCCTCGGATTAGGATATCCTACTGATCATATTCCTGCACTATCTTTAATACATAAATATTATGAAGATGGAGACGAGGAATTAATTAAATTTGATTTTGATTTTATTGGATTACAGTATTACTTTAGAGTAATTGTAAAATTCAGTCTTCTTCCACCGGTATTATTTGCCACAGAAGTTCCACCCAAAGACCGAACGAAAAATCTAAATGCTATGGATTTAGAAGTCTATCCCAAAGGTTTATCTAAGGTCTTAAATTTCTATAATCAATATCATGATATAAAAAAGATAGTTCTTACCGAAAGCGGAGTTTGTTATACTGACCAGCTTATTGATGGAGTAATAAATGATACTAAAAGACTAAAGTATCATCAAAAAATATTGAAAGAAATATTAAAAGCAAGAAAAAAAGGTATACCAGTTGAAGGATATTTAATATGGACTTTGATTGATAACTTTGAATGGAGAGAAGGTTTTAGTCCTCGTTTTGGATTGGTATATAATGAGTTTGATACTCAGAATCGTACAATAAAATATTCTGGTAAATGGTTTAAAGAATTTTTAAAATAAGATATTCATTCATGTCAACGTTTAGTATAAAATTAAGGAAATAGGTTTTTACAATAAAAAGCATCATTTTTGCAGTAATGAAGCTTGAGAAAATGACTATTTCAATTATAACAGCCACTTACAATGCAGAAAAAACAATAGAATCTGCAATTTGCTCTGTCTCTAATCAAAGTTATTCTGATATTGAATACATTATAGTTGATGGAGGGTCTACAGACAACACTTTAAAAATTGTAAACAGATATAAAAATCGAGTACAACATTTTATTTCAGAACCAGATAAAGGCATTTACGATGCTATCAATAAAGGTATATCAATAGCAACCGGAGAGATAATTGGGGTCCTCCATGCTGATGATCTATTTTATGATAACGATATTATAAAACAGATAGCTCAAGAATTTATACAAGGTAATTATAGTGGTGTTTATGGCGATCTGCAATACGTAAATGCTCAAAATACTAACAAAGTAATTCGTTATTGGAAAAGTTGCGATTATAAATTATCCCTTCTGAAAACGGGATGGATGCCTCCCCACCCTACATTATTTGTACAAAAAGAGGTATTTAAGAACATTGGTAACTACAGTTTAAAATACAAAATAGCGGCCGATTACGATTTCATCCTTCGCCTGTTCTCAACTCCAGAATATTCTTTTAAATATATACCATTGGTAATTACTAAAATGAGAGTTGGAGGAGCAAGTAACAAAAGCATTAAGAACATTATTCAAAAGTCAAAGGAAGATATTTCGGCTTTGAAACAAAATAAAATAGGAGGCGTATCAACACTCATTTGGAAAAATATATCAAAAATACCTCAGTTTTTTAAAAAGTAGTTTATCACATTTAACCTAATAAAATGAAATTTAAAATCTCATACTTCAATATTTTTAAAATAACCATTCTACTCTTTGTTGTATCAACATCATCGTTTGCACAACAAATTAGTTATTATAAAAACCAGGAATACAATCCTTTCTATAAAACAGTTTATCAGCCTGGTAATAATTTTCACACTTCAGTTCAACCTTTTAGAATTGATAAAATAAATGCAATTGCAAATGTTGATTCACTTATTTACGATGGAATAAGAAAACCCAATGGAGACTTAAATTTTTGGCGTAGAATATTTAAAGATCATCTATTAAAATGGGAAGATAAAGACATTTCTATTAGGATTAATCCCCTTTTTGATTTTGAAGTTGGTAATGAAATGGATGAAAGCCTGCAAACCTGGACAAATACAAGAGGCGTTTTTATTGAAGGAAACATAGGTAAATATTTCTATTTTTATACTGATTTTCTTGAAAACCAGGCTGTATTTCCTAACTATTACAATGATTTTGTATTTAAACGTAAAGTAGTCCCAGGTCAGGGGAAAACAAGAAGCAAAGGAGAACGAACTCACGATTACGGACAATCAACTGGTTTTATTTCATTTAATCCTATAAAGTGGTTTAACATTCAACTAGGGCAAGGTAAAAACTTTATTGGTGACGGTTATCAATCTCTACTATTGTCTGACAACTCATACAGTTATCCATATTTAAAGTTTAGTGCAGAGTTTAAAAAAGTGCATTATATGGTTATGTGGGGTCAACACAGAGATTTGTTCAATATTGATCCTATTGCAGAAAGCAAAGATACACGATACCCTACTAAATATTCAGCATCACATTATTTAACTGTAAATATTGGCAATAGATGGTCTGTTGGTCTTTTTGAAAGCGTAGTATGGGCTGCACAGGATGCAGCTGGTGAAAGAAATTTTGATTGGGCCTATATGAATCCATTTATTTTTTACAGACCAGTTGAATATTCTATAGGTTCTCCGGATAACATAACGATGGGTGCCAACATTAAATATTTTGTTGGGCAACACAATGTAGCTTATGGCCAGTTTGTTATGGGAGAATTTAAATCAGATGAAGTATTCTCAGGAAATAAATGGTGGGCTAATAAGCAAGGTTTTCAATTAGGTATGAAGTGCTTTAACCTGTTTGGCATTAACAATTTATATTTTCAGGCAGAATATAACCAGGTTAGACCGTACACCTACTCACATAGAGAAACCATTACCAACTATTCACATTATAATCAGGAGTTAGCTCATCCTCTTGGAGCTAATTTTAGAGAAGGTGTTTCCTTTTTAAGATATAAATACAAACGCTGGCATTTTAATCTGGAGTTTATGACAGCTATGAAAGGAAAAGACTATAGTGACGAAGTTAGTTATGGAGGAAATATTTTCCTGGATAATGATACTCGCCCCAATGAATATGGAAATACAATTGGACAAGGCTTAAAAACAAACCTGCAATATTTTGATGGAAATATCAGTTACATGATCAATCCCAGAAACAATTTTAACATTGCACTAGGAACAAGATATCGAAAAGAAAACAATGAAATTGAAACCCAAAATACACAAATGGTATGGTTTGCTGTTAGAACTTCATTAAAAAATATTTATAGAGATTTTTAACAGAAAATAAATAAACTATTTCAAAAGCTGCATTATAACATGTGGCTTTTTTTGGCGTCTAATAAATACATAAAATTTCTAAAGTAAACTTACATTATGCTATCTCATTTGATATCGATGAAAAATACCATAATGAACTCAAATCTGGAATGGAATTTATGGTAACTTTCAACTATAGCAATCAGTAAAAATCTGATTTAATAAATGAAACAAAGCATGAGATCGTTTATTGCTCTAGAGAATAAAATTGGTGGCTAAGTTTCATATGGCAATTAAGAGCTAACTTTATCTTATGCATTAGTTTTTCTTAAATGATTAACATATTTGCATACGGCACATTAATGTTTCCTAAATTGGTTTATGCCTTAACCGGAAAACACTTTAGAAGTGAAGATGCGCACATTGAAAATTATATCCGCTACAAAGTAATTATACCAATTAGTTCTGAAGAATATCCTGCTATAATTGAAAAATCAAGTTCTATTGCAAATGGGAAAGTATTGTACAACATTGACGATCAAATCCTTAAATTTATTGATTTTTATGAAGGTAATGAATATAAACGAATTACAAATCCTATTTTACTTTCTGATAAAGCACCTATTAAACCCGGATTATGTATTAGAACTTTGTAATGAACATTGATAGTACCATAAAACAAGGCTTTACTGAAACGAGGCATAGCATCGTTCTGGTGAGTTGAAGTGAAGTAACGAAGTGTCTTGTTTTGAAGTAATTTCAATGTGTAATAGATGGTCTAATGCATATTGCGGGTTAAAGCATTCGTCTATGTTTGGAATTCTAAATATCCTTTGATAAAGCAAGTCGGTAGGAATAAAGAATACTTTTAAAAAAACATTTAAAGTATTACCTCAATCAAGTTATTCCAATAATAAGAGATGAGTTTTTTATGCAGTAATTCCTATTTCAATTCGGCAATTTCAATAATAGCATCTGCCCAATGATCTTCATCATTAAGACTTTCAACTAATTCTAGTTGCTCCCCCCCATTTTGAATAAAATCTTGCTTGTATTCATAACCAATTTCTACTATTGTTTCCAAACAATCTGTAACAAAAGCTGGAGCTACAACCAAAATATTCTTTTTCCCTTGTTTCAAAAGTTCATTTATATTATGATCAGTAAAAGGAGTTAGCCAATTTTTTGATAGCCTGCTTTGAAAAGAAACTGAATAAAATGATTTTTTGATACCCAAATCATTAGCCATTAAACGAGTTGTTTCGTAACAAGTGGCCTTATAACATTTTTTCCCATGTTCTGGCATTTGTAAATGACAAGTGCAGGTGGCACTTTCTATACCTTGATGTATTTTATTCACCTGACGTTCAGGTAATCCATGATACGAAAATATAATATGGTCATAACTTGCAATATTACAGTCCTTAATTTTTGAAGTAAAAGCCTTAATAAAGAATGGATGATTATAAAACTGTTCTATAATTCGAATATTTAAATCCAGATTTAGTTCCTGAACAACCTCTTTAACTTTTAATTCGGTAGATAATGTTGTTGAAGTAGCGTATTGCGGATACATGGGAAAGACAATAACCTCTTGATAATTAGCTTTTGCTACTTTCTTAAAAACAGATTTGATTGAAGGATTTCCATATCGCATTGCAGAAAAAACATCAACAGAAGTACCTAGTTTTTCATCTAATTTATTTGCCAAATTTGTCTGATACTTGAGTAATGGAGAACCTTCTTTTGTCCACAACCGTTTATACAAAGCTGTTGATTTACTTACTCTGAAAGGAATGATTATAAGATTAACTAATATTATTCTTAATAACCATGGAATATCAATCACCAATCTATCATTCAAAAACTCTGTTAAATACCTTTTAACCGCTTTTTTTTCAGGTTGATCCGGAGTTCCAATATTAATAATAACCAGCGCTTTTTTCATTCCTTAATATAATTATCATATCATTTAACTAACTGATCCGCAATATTTTTACCCTGTTTAACTCTATCTGTCATTCCAATTCCATCTCTGATATTTCCACCTAAGATCAAACCAGGATACTTTGCCTCTACTCTGTCAATCGCCGCTAATCTCTCTTCTGTACTAATATCATATTGAGCAATGGCATGCTGATATCTGAATATATGAAGTAAATCCGGTATTTTTTGTTCACCTAAAGTTGAAGATATCTCTCTTAAAACAATACTTTTTAGTTCATCATTACTTTTTTCTATAATATCAGGGCGTTTAATTCCACCCATAAAAACAGAAAGCAAAGCTCCACCCTCTGGACATCTATTTTGGAATAAGGATCCAGGAAATAAAATTCCAAGAAAATCCTTTTTTTCTTTTCCAGGGACAAGACCACCAAAAGCATTAATTGGTATACCTCCCCATTTATTATAACCTACTGCAGCCTGGACTACTTTAGCATATTTAACGTTAAAAACAGCATCCAATTCAATATCTTTTACAAAAGATAACATCTCCTTTAAGGCATATCCACCAACTGTAGTAACAACTTTATTTGCAACAACTTTACACTCATCTCCAAAACTATTACTATAAGAAATTTGATATGATTTATCAGTTGGTTGAATATTAATATTTTCAACTCCACACTGAATACTTTCTGACGGTATATTTTTTTCTAATGCATTTATCAAGTTTGATAAACCTCCTTTAACAGAAAACACTTCACGCGTCACCCTCTTCTGCAATTCTGTTTTAGGTTCTCTTCGTTTTTTTATTGCTCCTCGAATAAAACTTCCATAATCTTGTTCTATCTTATATAATTTTGGTAAGGCATAACGTGGAATTAACAAATTAGGATCTCCGGCATAAACACCTGAAATAAATGGATCTATTGCATAATCAAGATAAGTCTTTCCTAATCTTCTTTTCACCATTTCAGCCAAAGTTTCATTTGGATTGGTTCCTTTTTTACGAAACGGTTCTCCCCAAATTCTAAATTTGTCTTTCCACGAAAAAAGTGGAGTTTTTATACCGGATATTAAACCTGTTGGTATAGGTTTCCATTTGTTATTTTTTAAAATCCAACGCTCCTTTGCGATATCACTGGTGCCTTCAAATTCACAGTCTCCTTTGAGTTCATCAAACAACTCTACCATCTCTTCGGAGCCTAGCGCACCTGTAGTTGGACCTCCCTCAAAAGTAAAACCAGCTTTATGATGCGTATGGATAACACCTCCAACTATTGGATTTTTTTCCAATAACAATATCTTTTTACCGTACTTATTTAAATAATAGGCTAAGGTTAAACCGGTTAAACCTGAACCTATTACAACAACATCTATCTTATTATTCATGTACTTTATTATTTATCTGTTGGGGAGGTTGGCTCTTTTCAATTCAAGGTATTTCTTATTATAACTATAATGACTTGGAATACCTTTTTTCGTTATTTTTTAAAGCGGGATCAAAAGCAGCAACAATATTTCGGATAAATAGACTTCCCAATTCGTTAATCAGAATTTGATTATCGTCAAACTCAATCAATTCATCCGCTTTGAAATCTTTCATGGCCTTTTCTGAATAACAAACAATGTCTTTAACATCAGGTATACTTAGTTTAAATATATCAGCTATCTCCCTCCATTTCAATACCTTATTACACATCATCTCATTAATAACCATACGAATTACCTTTTGCTCCTGAGTTACTACAATACCTTTCTCAACAGGAAAAACGCCTTCATTAATTGATGTTGTATATAACGAAAGTTCCTTTGTATTTTGAACATAACCACCTGCTAACTGGCTAATACCTGAAATTCCAACTGCATAAACCTGACCGGTTGTTTTCTTGGTACAATATCCCTGAAAGTTTCGATGCAATTGATGCTGTTTAAGTGCAACACATAGTTCATCTTGTGGTAATGCATAATGATCTAAACCAATACTGATATACCCAGATTCTGTAAGTAAATCATATGCAGCCATAAACATATCCATCTTCTCATCTGCTGTAGGCAATCCTTTTTCTTCCAGTATTTTCTGATTTTCCTTTAACCAGGGAACGTGAGCATATGAAAAGGTAACCAATCGATCAGGCTTAATCTCAATAGCCTTTTTGATAGTATCTCTAAAACTTTTTAAAGACTGTCCTGGTAGTCCATAGATAAAATCAAGATTCACAGCTATTTTACGGCTCTTCCTTTTCACATATTCAACTAATTCTTTAACTGGTAGCGCTGAAGGTTTTCTATTTACATTTGTTAGTACTTCATTATTAAAATCTTGAATACCAAAACTAAACCTATTAAAACCTGCCTTTAATAGTGTATCTAAATAATTATAACTCAATAACGCAGGATTACATTCTATAGCAATTTCAGCTTCTTCAATTAACTCAAATTCATTAAATATAGTCTGATTAATTTCATTCAGATATTCTGCTTTAATAGCATTAGGTGTACCTCCTCCATAATGAATTTGAGATACTTTACGTGATTTATCTATACGTTTTGAAAGCATTAAGATTTCCTTTTTTACAGCTTCTACATATTTATAAACCACATCACTCTTCTCCATTTTTAAAGCATTACATCCACAGTAATAACATATTTGAGCGCAAAATGGAATATGAATATAAAATGCTACAAGCTTAGGATCATCAGTATTTGATAATTCAATTAATTCGTGATAATCGTCTAATTTAAAATCGCTTGTAAAATAATTTGCCGGTGGATAACTTGTATATCTGGGTACAGGAATATTATATTTATCAAGTAATTCTTTGGTAACTTTCATATACTTTTTCATTAATATCAAGATAAAAGTTAGAAAAAGACATTGACCTATTTGTAACAATAACTTTCAATTATCTCTTATTGATTAAGACTTATATCTTGTTAGTTTATTGAGAATTCAATTAGTGTTTCTATCAGAAATTATTCCTCTGAAATAAAGCACGAAAATACTAAATTATAACTGGCTTTAAAATAGAATTTATCATACTAATATAAATATATCCTACCTGAAACAACAGCTATTACGCATTCTGTACATGAATATTTGTTAATAAATCACAGTCGACTATTGTATAATTAACAAATTTAACTTTACTTTGTTTTTCAAAGTTCTTTGCTATGATTGATAATAATAAAAGTTTAGAAGACATAAAAGCCATCAGACAAATGATGGAAGATTCAAGTAAATTCCTTTCATTAAGTGGATTATCTGGGGTATTGGCTGGTTTATACGCATTACTTGGAGCCGGATACACCTATTTTTTCATTTTTGATAGCGGAAAACACTATTATAACGAATTCATGATTTCACTTACAGGAAAACCTACTCATGAACTCCGCGCTTCAATATTAATTGTTGCAGCAATTGTTTTTCTATCAGCTACAATCAGTACTTTTATCTTATCAAAACAAAAGGCACAAAAAGCAGGTACTCAATTTTGGTCGAAAACAGCAAAGAAAATTTTAACTGAAATGGGAACAGTACTGTTCCTTGGAGGAGTCTTCTGCATCATCTTAATTTTTCAGGGCGATTTAAGACTTATTGCCTCTGCGACTCTCGTATTTTATGGAATTTCATTAATTACAATTGCAAAATACACACATCACGACATTAAATACCTTGGATATTCAGAAGCTATTCTAGGCCTATTGGCTGGTATATATTTATCGTATGGCATTATTTTCTGGAGCATTGGTTTTGGTCTTTTTCATATTATGTATGGTATTGTAATGTATTTAAAATACGAAAGATGCAAGGGTTAATTGAAGGATTAAATAAAAATTTTGAAAGCCGTATACGATTAGGTATCATGTCTGCCCTAATGGTTAATGATTCTTTAGATTTTAATACATTAAAGGAATTATTAAAAGTAACAGATGGAAACCTTGCCAGTCATATTAAAGCTTTAGAAAAAAACGATTATATATCTGTTGATAAAAAATTTATAGGTAAAAAACCTAATACTACATATTCGGCAACTCAATTTGGGAAAATAGAATTTTCAAATCATTTAGGTGCGCTTGAAAAGCTCATTAAAGGAAGCTAATTTTTTTACTCATATACTTTGTATTTCAAAGTACTTTTAAAACATATAAATATGAAACCAATAGACGAAATCACATCAAAAGATTTTTGGGCCCACAACCTAACTCTTAAAATTACCATAATTGGCGTTATGATACTGCTATTACTTATACCGTTAAACATGGTGGAAGACATTATTCTTGAAAGAGAAGAATCTAATTCTCAAGTAGATAAGGAAATGGTAGATTTATGGGGTAATCATCAAAACATATCTGGTCCTATCATACAAATACCAGTAAAGTATGCCTACGAAGACAATGAAGGCAAAGTACAGTATTTAAAAAAATGGATACACATAATGCCAGAAGAACTTAATATTACTTCCGATATCAACCCGGAAACACGCAAAAGAGGCATATTTAAATCAACTGTTTATACGGCGAAAATAAACATGAAAGGGTATTTCAAACCTCTACTAGACAATTACGAGCTGGAAGGTAACGTTTTATATAACGAAGCCATCTTATCTCTCGGCATTACCGATAACAGAGGTATTAAAGGTAAAATTAATTTTACTGTTAATAAGACTCCATTACAAGTAGAACCAGGATTAGTATGTCAGGATCTGATGAAAAATGGCATAAATGCTAAAATCAATCAAATTGATGAAATTAACAATAAAGAAATTAATTATGACTTAAATTTATCAATTTCAGGAACTACATTACTACAATTCCTACCGGTTGGAAAACAAACAACAACAGACATTACATCAACATGGAACGATCCCAAATTTTCAGGCTCATTTTTACCCATAACCAGAACTATAAATGATGAAGGCTTTTCTGCCCACTACGAAATTACAAACCTCAACAGAACCTTCCCACAACAATGGACCGGTAGTAAATACAATATTTTCAATAGCTCTTTTGGCGTAGATTTATATATCCCAAATAATCATTATCAAAAATCACTAAGATCTGCAAAATATGGAATCCTTTTTATCATTCTTACTACACTTATATTCTTATTTATTGAATTATACAAGAAAAAGCAAATCCATTACCTACAATATCTTCTGGTATCTTTGGCTTTGGTTTTATTTTTCTCGATTCTCACCGCTCTAAGTGAACACATCGGATTCAATTGGGCCTATACTGTTGCTTCTGTTGCAATTATAACACTTATTACAAGTTACTCAAAACTTTTGCTTAATGATAATCAGGTTGTTTATTGGATTGGAGGATTAATTACTTCATTATATGCCTTTTTATTTATTCTTCTTCAATTAAACGATTATGCCTTCCTGGCAGGAAACATAGGCCTGTTTATCATTTTAGCTATAATAATGAAAGTAAGTAGTAAAATTCAGCTTAAATAACACAAAATAAATCAATATCACATGGAGTATAAAACAAAATAAGATAGAATGACATGGGCCTACCTTTCTGTAGATTCAATAACAACAAATGATCATACTCCATATTACTTTTAAAACATATCACATCAACTTCAAAGAAATGAAAGTAAAATTTATTCTACCATCTCTAACCGAAGCAAAAAGTCCATTTTGGCGCCCCATTAAATATTCGTTATTTCCACCACTTGGATTGGCCACTTTAGCTTCATATTTAGATAAATATGATGAAGCAGAAATTAAAGATCAACATGTGGAGGACATAAACTTAAACGACTCACCTGATTTGGTTGTTATTCAGGTATATATAACAAATGCTTACCGCGCATACAAAATAGCCCAAAACTACAGATCAAGAGGTATTTATGTAGCCATGGGTGGATTACATGTTACTTCTCTCCCTGATGAAGCTTCAAAGCATGCAGATACTATATTTATAGGTCCTGGAGAACAGACGTTCCCAGTATTTTTAAATGATTTCAAGAAAAGACAAGCTAAAAAGAGTTACATCTCAACCAAAGGAAGAACAATTCAAAATCAGCCTCCTATAAGAAGGGATTTACTCAATAGAAATAAATATCTTGTTCCTAACTCTTTAGTTATTTCAAGAGGTTGTCCACACCATTGTAATTTTTGTTATAAAGATTCTTTCTTCAAAGGTGGTAAGTCATTTTACACCCAACAGATAGATGAAATTCTTAATGAAATAGACCGACTTCCCGGGAAACATTTATACTTTTTAGACGATCACATGTTAGGAAATTCTAAACTTGCATATGAACTTTTCGAGGGAATGTCAGGAATGAATCGGGTTTTTCAGGGAGCAGCAACAGTACAATCTATTTTGGAAGGTGATTTAATTGAAAAAGCAGCAAAAGCCGGATTAAGAAGCCTGTTTATAGGTTTTGAAACTTTTTCAAATAAAAATTTACAGCTTAGTAATAAATTACAAAATCAAAAATACAAATACGAAACTGCTGTTCAACGTTTACACGATTTAGGCATAATGATTAATGGAAGTTTTGTTTTTGGCCTGGACAATGACGATAAAGATGTTTTTAAAAGAACTGTTGACTGGGGTGTTTCCAATGGAATTACAACTTCAACTTACCATGTTTTAACACCATATCCAGGAACTCAATTATACCAATCCATGGAACATGAAAATAGAGTTACAACAAAAGACTGGTCACTTTATGATACAAGACATGTTGTTTTTAAACCACAAAACCTTACCCCCCAAGAATTAGAACAAGGATACAATTGGGCTTATAAAGAATTCTATAGATGGTCGAACATTGCCAACTCATCATTAAAACACAGTAAAATAAAACATATTATAAAGCACTTTGCATATACCGGAGGATGGAAAAAGTTTGAAAAATTATGGAATCTGATTATCCAGACAGGAGGATTGAAACACATGTTACCACTATTGGAGCTTATTCTTTCTGAAGTAAATATGAAATCTGAAAATAAGGTTAGGATCAAAAACCTACAAAAAAGCCTCTCCTAAAAAAGGGAGAGGCTATATAATTTATTAAAAACTTTCGTCTCTAAACAGTTACTGATTGCCATTGCCTTGCAGCTTCATACATAGCAATAACATTTTCAACCGGAGTTTCAACTTTGATTTTATGACTAGGTCCCAGAATAAATCTACCTCCTGGTGCCATAACATCTAATAATTCATTAACTCCATCCTTTACTTGTTTTGGAGTTCCTTGCCTTAGAAGTAATTCTTCGTCCATGGCTCCACAGAAAGTAATTAATTGACCAAAATCCTTTTTTAGACCTTCTGGTGACATACCACTCGCTCGTGTTTGAATTGGATCTAACACTTCTGCTCCTGCACTAATAAAATTGGGTAATAATTTTCGAACACCGCCACAACTGTGCATATAAAAATGTGCACCCATTTCTTTTGGCACTTTTGTAAATGCATCAATGGCTGGTCGGATGTAGTTCTCCCAATGGTCATTGCTAATAGTTAAACCTGTCTGACTACCAAAATCATCAGCAACTCTAACAAAATCAATTCTTCCATTAGCAATCGTAAAAAACTCTTTAATAAAGGATTCGTAAAATTGAGTTACTTTACAACATAGAGCTGCAAAAAACTTAGGATGTGACATCATCACTTCCATAAAAGAATCTCTACCAATTAATCTTTGAACAATACGGAACAATCCTGGTGATGAATAACCAGGTGCTGTCATAATAGCATAATCTTTGTAACGCGTTAATTGTTCTTCGAGCGATGTGAAGTCAAATAGACTATTGGTAGGCCAGGCGAAATCGTCTAGTGCATTAGGGTCTGTAATACCCTGTAATGGAAAATGATCAGCTTGCCAATATTCGTATTCTCCAATTTGAATCCGCGAATATCCTACTCCCCAAATATCCTTCTTGGATTTCTTCGCTTCATCAACAAGCTGAGGTCCTATGTAGTTTGGTTCAACCCATCTAAAATCAACATCCAGATGTTCCAGAAGTTGATCTCGATTGGTAAAACCATAATAGGACATCATTTTCTCACCAAATTCCGGTGTATCCCAATAAAAAAATGGCACCCGATCCGGAATGTCCTTGTTCAGAGCTTTTAAAACTCTTTCTTTGTGGTTCATAAATGATGTTTTTTAGGCTATTGTTATCACAATTTTTCCAAGTAAAACCTTCCGAAATTATAAAGATTTTAATTAAAAACAAAAACTTTTTGTTAAATAGTGATGTTTTTTAACAATCAAAGCCTCTTGAAAACAAGTCATTTACAATGCTCGTTGTCGAACTGCTTCATACATAAAAATACCAGCAGCAACAGACACATTTAATGAGCTAATAGCTCCTACAATAGGGATACAAGCTCCGGCATCCGCTATTTTTAATATCTGGCTCGAAACGCCTTTATCTTCAGCTCCCATAACAATAGCAGTTGGACCTGTAAAATCTACCTTTGTATAATCATCACTTCCCTTTTCGGTTGCTGCAACAATTTGTAAACCTGACTTTTTTAAATAATCTACTGCTTTAAATAAATTTTTCTCTCTACAAACCGGAATATGTTGCAAAGCTCCTGCTGAAGTTTTTACTGCATCAGCATTTATTGGTGCACCGCCTTTTTCTGGTATAACTATCATGTTAACTCCGGCACATTCTGCTGAACGGGCAATAGCACCCATATTTCGAATATCTGTAATACCATCCAAAACCAATACAAGAGGATTTTTCCCTTGTTCAAATACATCAATTAATGTATTTTCCATATCATAATAGGTTATTGCAGAAACAAAGGCGATAACACCCTGATGATTTTTACGGGTGGCTCTGTTTATCCTCTCAACAGGCACTGTTTGCCATGCAATTTTGGCCTCTTTCATTGTCTCAATCAACTCTTCGTACAATTCACCTTGTAAACCTTTCTTTACTAATACTTTTTCAATTTCTTTGCCTGAATGAATTGCTTCGATTACAGATCGTATTCCAAATAAAAAATCGCTTTTGCCTGCCATAATTATGATTTTTTTTAAACAAGAAGATCAATGCTACTTCTAGTCTAATTGTTTTTTTAATTCTTCTACTTTTTCTAACTCTTCATGCAAGTCTTCCCATTCTTGCATCTTTAATTCCAATGATGAATTCACCTCCTGGTATTTTTTTACAAAATCAGGATCACTCGCATTTGCTACATCTTGCATTTGTATATCAAGCTCTTCAATATGGCTTTCAATTGAGGCAACCTCCTCCTCACACTTTCTTACCAATTGTTGCGCTTTTTTATGCTTTCTGCTTATTTCTTTACGCTCTTCGTAGGATAATTTACCTTCTGCGCTCTTAACCTCATATGCCTTTTCAACCTTTACTTTCTTACTTGAAGACCGAGCTTCCAACTCACTTAATGACTCCAACTTCTTACGTTCCAAAAATTCATAGATCCCACCCAAATGTTCTTTCATTTGTTTATTGCGGAATTCATAAACCTTATCAACCAAACCATCTAAGAACTCACGATCGTGAGATACAACAACTACAGTTCCTTCAAAATCCTTTACAGCCTGTTTCAATAACTCTTTAGATCTGATATCCAAATGGTTGGTAGGCTCATCTAGCACCAACAAGTTTACTGGTTCAAGCAGTAATTTCACCATAGCCAGGCGAGTTCTCTCCCCCCCTGAAAGTACAGATACTTTCTTCTCTACAGCTTCACCACTAAACATAAAAGCACCAAGTAAATCTCTTATCTTTAACCTGATATCGCCTACAGCTACATGATCAATGGTTTCTAATACAGTTAGGTTTTCATCCAATAGATCTGCCTGATTTTGTGCAAAATATCCAATCTTAACCTGATGCCCTAATTTTAAACTACCCATAAAATCAATTTCATTCATGATCATACGAGCCATTGTGGTTTTTCCCTCTCCGTTTCTCCCAATAAAAGCAACTTTTTCACCTCTTTCTATGGTATAGTCAACATCTTTTAAAACTTCAAGAGAACCATAACTTTTTGAAACTCCTTTTCCATCTATCGTTATTGAACCTGAATGTGGAGCCGGAGGAAATTTAATTCGTAAACTTGAATTATCAAATTCATCAACTTCTATACGTTCAATCTTTTCTAATTGCTTAATTCTTGATTGAACCTGAACTGCCTTGGTTGCCTGATATCTGAATCGTTCAATAAACTTTTCAGTATCCTCAATCATTTTTTGCTGATTACGATACGCAGCCAATTGTTGTTCTCTTCGTTCTTCTCTTAATTTTAAATATTCAGTATATGATGCTTTATAATCATATATTTTTCCCATCTGAATTTCGATGGTTCTTTTGGTAATATTATCAAGAAAAGCCCTATCATGAGAAACCAAAACTACAGCACCTCCATAACCCTTTAAAAAGTCCTCAAACCACTGAATCGATTCAATATCAAGATGGTTAGTTGGCTCATCGAGTAAGAAAACATCGGGTTTTTGGAGCAGTATTTTAGCTAATTGAATTCGCATTCTCCAACCTCCAGAAAACTCTGAAGTTAATCTTTCAAAGTCGGTTCTTTCAAAACCCAACCCTTTAAGGGTTATTTCAATATCTGATGCATAATTACCTCCACCCAACAAACTCAGACGATCGTTTTTTTCTGTAAGCTTATGAATTAGATCTAAATAAGATTCAGATTCATAATCTGTTCTTTCGGCTAACTGAAGATTTAATTTCTCTATTTCAGATTCTAATACTTTTAATTCTCCAAAAGCTTTTTCTACCTCTTCCCAAACCGTACCGGTATCATCATGCTTCATATGCTGAGGCAGATACCCGATTTTAATATCTTTAGGTATAGAAACAACTCCTCTGGTAGGTGACTGAATTCCAGCCAATATTTTTAATAAAGTTGATTTTCCTGCTCCGTTCTTCCCTGCCAACCCTAATTTATCTTTAGGGTTTACTAAAAATGAAACATCATTAAACAGAGAAAAACCTCCAAACTCTACGGCTAACTGATTTACCGAAACCATTAAATATACAACTTAAATTATCTACTAAATAATACGATTAAAAGGACTTATAATTTCTTTCTCTGTACTTCCAAATCAGAATTGAAAGTTAAAACATATAATCCCCTATTATAAATTCCACCCCAATTTTCAATTCTTTCAAAATCAAAATTAAACTGAATTTGTTTTGATGAGAAATCAGGTAAACAATACTCAAAATCTTTACCATACTTTACTCTTGCGCTCATAAAATAATAAGTTACATCAAAACCCCAAATACCATATTTTGAGAATTTTGAGTTTCTTCCTGGACGAATAAAATATGGAGCCACTGCAAATGGTTCAGTATTAAACCAACTTCTGTACTTCTTTAAAAAATCATTTGTTACAGTATCTTCATAATCTATTGCATAAGATGTTAATATATCTGTATTTAAATCATGAATTTCTTCGGCATTAATGGTTTGATACTTTAACCAATCCCCAAAGCCAATTAATTTAACCTGCTTGTCAGATGATAGCTCAACAACTCCATGCAAAGTGGTAAGTATTTTTGAAATATCAGCTTCCTTTGGAGAAGGGATTACTACAAGATTTGGAATTTCGGAATCTAATAAGGCATCTATTGCCTGTACATCTTGCTGCGAAAAAGACACTTCTATATAGTTTGGAGACAACCCTTTAGGAATATAATCCATGTACAACTTATCTTTTAATGCGCTACAAAATTGATTTTCTAACGATTCCGGCTCTTTTGATTTTAATACTAAAATCCTTGATCCCCGACTCTTATTTACGATATATGAAACATATTTATCATACATTAAAGAATCTGGCGTATTAACCTGAATTAAATAAGGATTACGTTTGATTTCAGGATTCTTATTTGACAATGGATAAATAAGCTTGATTCCATGATCATATGAAAAATCAGAAACTAATTTTAAATTACTGGTGAAAGCAGGTCCAATAATAAAATCAACACTTTTTAGTTCCGGTTGAGCTAAAATCTGTTTAATCTTATTTGTATCAGGTGCTGTATCATAAGTAAACACCTGAACATTTACACCTTGTTTTTTAATTGAATCTAAGGCCATTAACATACCCTCATAAAACTCAACAAAAGTACGAGATCGTGTTGATAATATTGGCTCGTCCCTTTCTACCTCCACCTCTTCATCATCAACAATCTTAGTAATAATATTGGCTTTTTTTGTAGCTTCCACATCAAAAGGTAACAATACTGCAACAGAAATGGTTTCGTTTAAAGTATGATAATCGTATGAACCACAATCTACAAATATGGAGTCGAGATTACGCTCAACTCTTTCCTGAGTTAATTCCTGTTTTTCAACTATTTTCTCCTGCTTTTTCCTTGCTAGGTATTCAGTAGACGGAATAAACAGCTTTGTACCTTTTTTTATGTTAGATAATATTAATGTAGGATTTGCCATTTTAATATCTTCAACATTAATATTATACTTATTAGCAATTGAATATACTGTTTCTTTTCTTCTTACAACATGAATTTTAAAATCTTCATTCTGACTTATTCTTTGCTTTTCTCTTGATATTTCAGCTTTAGGTATTCTTACTAAATATCCCAATGCTAAATCATCAGGATTTAAATCCGGATTTGAATTATATACTGCCTCTTTAGAAATACTATATTTATTACTTATGGAGTAAAAAGTATCTCCATTTTGTACTCTATGATAAATATACTGTTCATCTTCTAATTTTTGAGGAGTAGCCGCCATTTCACTTTCTTTTTTTGAAACAGCTGCTTTGGGAATACGAATGGTAGACCCAATTTCTAATATCCCATTCTGAAGAGCAGGATTACTTTTAATAATTTCGGATATAGACATTTCGTATTTTCGAGAAATACCATATAGCGTTTCTTTTGGTTCAACAGTATGAAACAGATAAGTATTTTTAATCCTATTATCAACTTTTTTACTAACCGGGATTTTAAAAATACTACCTATGATTAGATTTTGATCAGCACCAACGTTATATTTCTTAATATCATCAATAGTCACATTATATTTTCTTGATAGGAAATACAATGTTTGCCCCTTTTCTATAGTATGATAAACAAACTCGTTACTATCTTCGATTTGAGAACTATCAGTATTACGCCCCTTTATTACTGGAATATGCAATACATCTCCAGGTTTCAAACCAAAAATTGATTTAGGGTTCGCATCATGAATTTCTTTTTGCGAAACACCATACTTTTTGGCTATTCCATAAAAGCCCTCACCCTTTTTTACTATGTGTAAATAATAGGTATTGCCATCGATAATCACCTTATCAGCCTGCTGTGAAAACACAGTATATGAACCAATTAAAAGAAATAATATCAATATAATATGCTTATAAACTAATTTATTCATTATCATTTATTTTTATCGCCATCAAAAGTATAAAAACAGAGCCATCAAAACAACGCTATATTATAGAATAAAAAAAAAGTTGTTGAAATCAAATTCCAACAACTTTTTTAATAAAATTAATATCTAATAATTACATTTTAATCTGAGCCTCAATTTCTCTCATTTGACTCTTAAAATCTTTATCAGTTTCCAATAAGTTATTTACTTGCTTACAGGCGTGTAATACTGTAGCATGATCTTTCTTTCCAATCTTTGAACCAATGGTAGACAAAGATGAGTTTGTTAAACTTTTTGAGAAATACATCGCAACTTGTCGTGCCTGAACCAACTCTCTTTTTCTTGAGCGAGTTTGTAATGAATCAACTGCTAAACCGAAATAATCACATACTATTTGCTGTATATAATCTACACTCAATTCTTTTTGAGTTTTCTTCACCAATTTATTTACTATAGATATTGCCACCTCCATAGTAATTTCTTTTTGAGTCAAAGTTGCCTGTGCTAACAATGAAATAAGTGCACCTTCAAGTTCACGGATATTGTTATCTACATTACAAGCAAGAAACTTCAACACTTCTTCTGAAATATTAATTCCATCTTTATAAACCTTATGCTTTAGAATAGCATATCTTGTTTCAAAATCAGGAATTTGAACATCTGCAGATAATCCCCATTTAAACCTTGATAATAAACGATCTTCCATCCCTTTCATTTCAACCGGAGCTTTATCTGCAGTTAATATTAACTGTTTACTCGTTTGGTGAAGATGATTGAATATATGGAAAAATGTATTTTGAGTTTTTTCTTTTCCGGCAAACTCTTGTACATCATCAATAATTAATACATCAATCATCTGATAAAAATTCAGAAAATCATTTTGTGTATTATTTCTTACTGATTCAGTAAACTGCGTTTGAAACTTATTTGCATTTACATACAAAACAGTTTTTTCAGGGTAATATTTTTTAATATCAATGCCAATAGCCTGTGCTAAGTGAGTTTTACCTAATCCTGAATTACCATACAAAAGCAGAGGGTTAAATGCTGTTTTTCCAGGATTTTTAGCCACAGCCATACCTGCCGAACGAGCTAATCTATTACAATTACCCTCTATATGATTATCAAACGAATAATCTGAATTTAATTGAGGATCTACATTTAACTTCTTAATTCCTGGGATAACAAATGGATTTCTTACTACCGGTTTTTCAGAATTCATCTGCATCGAAACCGGACGATTTCGTAAATCTGTTTTATTATTAGATGGTAATCTTTGCGTTAATGGTTGTTGATTTTTTTGATGTGGAGTATCTACCACAACACTATATTCCAATTTTGCCGATGCGCCTAATTCTCTACGTAGCGTCTTTCTTAAAAGATCAATAAAATGCTCTTCTAGATACTCGTAAAAAAATGCACTTGGTACCTGAATGGTTAAAATATCATTTTCAACTTTTAATGGTACAATAGGCTCAAACCAAGTTTTAAAACTTATCTGAGGAATATTGTCCTTAATTACATTTAAACAGTTATTCCAAACTTTTTCGTAATTGGGCTTCATTTTTTTGTTTTCTCCGCTAGGTGCTTATGTTATATACTAATGTTTTTTCTAATGACAAAAATTGTGAAAAAATAATTGAAAAAAAAACATTTAAATACTTGCATTTCTAAAACCTCAATTATTTCAATAGTTTAGAACATTTCACACAAATCACCTCGCAAACATATCATATTCAACATATTAAATAAATAATTACTAATATCGACTAGATTATATAAGTCTTATAAATTAAGGCTTTAGAGATAACTGATTTTTTTTTGAATTTTTTTTCATAAAATTTTAACACCCCCCTGATTAACATTATAATCATAAAATACAGTAGAAATCTACTTTAGAGCATCCTTTAATTTTATCGGCACACCATTTCGCAATGCAATAACCTGAGCATCAGGATAAAATTCGACTATTGAGTCTTTTAGTACTAAAATTCTATCGTAGTCATCTTCCTCACCAACCGTATACAAATAATATTTACCATCCCTACCTTCATATACAAATTCACCATCCACAACTTCTTTTCCTCTCAAATCCAAAGGCGTCTTAGATTTATCTATTAAAACCTTAAATACCGTTTCTTCATCGCAGTCTTCAACTACAGTTGTACTTCCTCCAAAATTAAAAGCACTAAAACGCACATACCTGTTGGGCTGGTATCTAACATCGTTTAATAATCGATCTAAGCTAATAGCTGCTTCATTGATATTATTATAGAGTTCTTTATCTTTTAACAACATTCCCAACGACCCCTCTTTATCACTCATTGAAGATAACACACCATTAAAAGATGTCATTACATGATTTACTTCATAAACCAGACTATCAACCTGCGCCTTCGCCAATTGTCCAGACAATGAGTCCAGATTTTTCATCATCGAAGTTATAGACTTGCTATTTCCATTTAATGCCACAGCAAAAGAATCCAGGTTAGCCAACATAGTTCCAACAGAACCTTCTGGTTGTAAATTTTTATTTAAAGTAGAACTTAACTCATTTAAATTGGTCATCATCGCAGCAAAATCATTAACCCCACTGGTAAGATTTGCCTTATTTTTCTTATCAAATAGTGAATTCAAATTTGTCATTACCGAATCCAGTTTTACAACCAGATTTTCTGCTTTATCCTTTAATGGTAAAACTTCCTGACTTACCTGATCTGCTAAACCACCCATTATAGAGGTCTTCATCGTATCATCTGGCATCAACATTTTACCTTGCCCTTCTCCATAAACAAAACGAATGGCTTTGGTTCCCATTAAATCCAAACTATAGATTTGAGCAACTGTATTATCCGGAAATTTAACATCTTCGTCGACAGACATAACTACGATGATTTTATCCAAATCTGCATCCTCAAAATCAATTGCTCTTACAGTTCCTATTTTAAAACCTTTATAGTAAATTGGACCTCCTTCTGTTAATCCATCAATCCGGGAATAGACTCCATATAATTTATATCCAGGAAGAAAAACATCTCTTCCTTTTAAAAAACTTACACCCCATATACTTATAAAAAGTGCTGAAATAGCAATAATTCCTACTTTTACTTCTCTTGCAATTTTAGCCATATATAATTATTTAAATTCAAGTCAAAATTAGAAGAAATTTATTGAAACCAAAGCCAAGTCCATTTTCTCACAAACTAAAACACTATATTATATAATAAATATGACCTCATAACTAAACTTTTATGTATTAAAATCCTTAAACATACAGCTCTTAACATTTATGTATATCTTTATTAATTAACTTTGCCAAAATTTTATAATATTGGAAACACCATATAAAGTAAGCGATTGGCTTCCTACTACACTAAAGGAAGTAAAACAAAGAGGTTGGGAAGAACTGGATGTAATAATATTTAGTGGGGATGCCTACATTGATCATCCTTCATTTGGTGCAGCGGTAATTGGTAGAATTATAGAAAGCGAAGGATTAAAAGTAGCTATTGTTCCTCAACCAAATTGGAGAGATGACCTAAGAGATTTTAAAAAGCTAGGTAAACCAAGATTATTCTTTGGAGTTTCATCCGGAAGTATGGATTCCATGGTAAACCACTATACTGCAAACAAACGTCTACGTTCAGACGATGCATACACACCTGGAGGCAAAGCTGGTTTTCGTCCTGATTATGCAACCGTAACATATACAAATATTCTTAAAAAGCTATTTCCCGACACTCCAGTTATCATAGGTGGTATCGAGGCTTCTTTACGACGTGTCACACATTATGATTATTGGCAAGACACCTTAAAACCTGGTATTTTAGCTTCCTCCAAGGCAGACCTTCTTGTATATGGAATGGGAGAAAAACCTTTAAAAGAAATTTTAAGATTATTAAATAAAGGTGTACCATTTAACTCACTAACTACCATTCCACAAACTGCATACATCTGCAATAAAAATGAAACTAAAGCAAGTAAAAACTGGAGTGACATTACACTTTTTTCGCATGATGAATGCTTAAAAGACAAAATTAAATACGCTCGAAACTTCAGACATGTAGAAGAAGAATCAAACAGATGGCAGGCTGCACGATTAATACAAGGTTGCGATAAAAACAACAACATCGTTATTAATCCTCCTTATCCTCCTTTATCAACCAAAGAGCTGGATGCATCATTTGATTTACCATATACCAGATTACCACATCCTAAATACCATAAAAAAGGAAACATTCCAGCATTTGAGATGATTAAGTTTTCGGTAAATATGCATAGAGGATGTTTTGGCGGATGTAGCTTTTGTACTATTTCAGCTCATCAGGGTAAATTTATTGCCAGTCGCTCTGAAAAATCCATATTAAAAGAAGTCAGACAAATAACCCAAATGCCTGACTTCAAAGGCTACATATCAGATTTAGGCGGACCTAGTGCCAACATGTATCAAATGAAAGGGAAGGATTTAAAAATTTGTGAACGATGTACACGTCCTTCATGTATTTTTCCAAATATATGCAGTAACCTGAATACAGACCACACCGCAATGACTGAGATTTACAAAAAAGTAAATCGAATGCACGATATAAAAAAGGCGTTTGTTGGAAGTGGTGTCCGATACGATATGCTTTACAACAAAATGGCATCTACAAAAGAGCAGGAAAGCCACAAATTATACATGGATGAACTCGTCTCTAATCATGTATCAGGCAGACTTAAAGTTGCCCCAGAACACACCTCTGATGAAGTATTAAAACAAATGCGTAAGCCCTCGTTTAAACTTTTCCATAAATTTAAAGTAGATTTTGAAGCAATCAATAAGCGCCACAATTTAAACCAACAAATCATTCCGTATTTCATTTCCAGTCACCCGGGAAGTAAAATTGAAGATATGGCAAACCTTGCCGTGGAAACAAAACAATTAGATTTTAAACTGGAACAAGTTCAGGATTTTACACCAACACCTATGACTGTTGCAACGGTAATTTTCTATTCTGGAGTTCATCCATATACATTGAAAGAAACTTATACCGCAAAATCAAAAGAAGAAAAGCTAGATCAAAGAGTTTTCCTTTTTTGGTACAAACCTGAATACAAAAAACAAATAACAAGATTACTTGAACAAAAAAATCAGGTTGAATTGGTTAGCAAACTCTTTTACAAAGAAAAAAGAGAAACTCAGAATCCTCCAAAATCAGGAAAACCAAAACCAGATTTCAGAAATAAACATAGAAACAACACAACCAAAAGAAGAAAATGAATCGATTTTTAAAACTATTTACCATCATCTCATTACTCAGCCTGTACTCTTGTGCTGAATTAATTCAGATTGCAAACACTATTGAACTTGAGACTCCTTTAACAGAAAACGAAATAGCTCAAGGCTTAAAAGAAGCATTAAGAGTAGGGACTGACTCTGCAGCACACAAGTTATCTGTTACCAACGGTTATTTTGGTGATGAAGCCGTCAAAATTCTACTACCAGAAGAAGCCAATATAATTGTGGACAATGCTAAAAAAATCCCAGGAGGCGAAAAACTAGTTGATGACGTTATTTTAAGCATTAACCGCGCTGCTGAAGATGCTGCAAAAGAGGCTGGGCCGATATTTTTCAAAGCTATAACCGAAATGAGCATCACCGATGCTGTAAAAATATTAGGAGGTGAAGATAACGCTGCAACCGAATATTTCAAATCAAAAACATATCAGGAACTTTTTGCTCTATACAGTCCAAAAATTAAGCAATCGACAGATAAAAAAATCATTGCGGGTTATTCTGCAGGCCAGACATGGGAATCATTAACCAGTAAATACAATCAGCTTGCAGGTTCATTTATTGGACAAATAGCCGATTTACATAAAGTAGAAGTAGAACTAAATGACTACTTAACACAAAAAGCTCTTGATGGATTATTCCTAAAAATTTCGAATGAAGAATACCTAATCAGAAAAGATCCGGCTGCCCGTGTTACAGATATTTTAAAACGTGTTTTTAAATAAAACAAAAGACTGTTAGAATATTACTAACCTGAGTTCGACATAAAATTTCGGATTCAGATCGCTTATAGATAGTGAGTTTCAACTGTAAATTATGAAAGAATAGCGGGCTATTTTGAATAATTTTCAGGAAGAAAATCGCTGTTTATAAGTGAAACTTATATGCTTTGTCATAAAAAACTAATCTACTGCATTAAATATTTTGAGCTAGCTCGATAGCCCTGCAATATTTGCCTTGTATATCAGCTTTTTATGCCAATCTGAATTCAACAATTTTAATCGAACTCAGGTTACTAACAGCCATATTTTTTCCCTTGCCAGGAATCTCTTTCTTTCAATCTCTTCTCAACTTTGGCTACAAATTCAAAGTTTTTCAATCCCCATTTTGGTGCAATTAACAACTCCTTTGGCGATTGACTAATAAATCGCTCCATTACAATTTCCGGATTAAGTAACTCCAAAAAATTCACCACCAACTCAATATACTCATCCACATCATATAATTTCACCTGCGAAGGATTTCGCAAATACTCCTCACCCATTACAGATCCTCTGACCAACTGCAACTGATGTAGTTTTAAATAATCCAAAGGTAATTCTGACATTTTTCGTGCATGATTTAAAATATCAGTCTCGACCTCTCCAGGTAAACCTAATATTAAATGAGCACCAACTTTTAATCCTGCTTCTGCTGATTTTTCGATAGCATTTATACCTTCCTGAAAATGATGTCCTCTATTAATCCTATCCAAAGTTGAATCTAAAGTTGATTCAATCCCATATTCGATAGTAATATGATAATTTCTGTTTAGTTCTTTTAAATAAATCAATAATTCTTCACTAACACAATCTGGTCTTGTCCCAATTACTAAACCAATTACTTTGGGATGCTCCAAAGCTTCTAAATAACGTTCTCGAAGTATATTTATACTCTCATAAGTGTTACTATAAGCCTGAAAATATGCCAAATAATGTTGTGTTTTATATTTTGGCGAAAAGAAATTAATTCCAGTATTTATTTGATGTGTAATTGAATCTCCATCTCCACAATATGAGGGATTAAATGTAGAATTATTACAAAACGTACAACCTCCCAACCCCTTACTTCCATCTCTATTGGGGCACGAAAAACCTGCATCTACAGAAACCTTTTGCACTCTCTCCTCAAACGTTCTTTTTATATAAGAACTGTAATCATTAAATCTTCTGGAATGTCCCCAAGAATATATCATACTTGTACTTTTTTTTCACATATGTAATTCTTCTTTACGTATATTACATATGCTATTAACCTGAGCTCAATAAAAATTACACAATTCACACTACCATAAAGAGCTGATATTCAAAATAAACCCTACAAAACCAGCAAGCTAGCTCGATAAATTCAACGCAGTAGATCAGTTTTTATTGTAACGCATAATGATTTCGCTTATAAATAGCAATCTTCTTCCTAAAAATTATTCAAAATAGCACGCGATTCTTTCATAATTTTCAGTTGAACCTCACTATTTTTTATGCATTCTGAATCCTTTTTTTATTTCGAACCAGGATACAACATTAAAAATCACACTATCATTTTTTCGGGAATAACATCCCGCTTCATTTCATTCTTAAATATTTAGCAGGCAAATGTAGCAAAATAGACTAATGCATATCTAAAACTTACAGATTAAAAATCTATACAAGACCGGATATTTACACAATTTCTTTTTTATATTTATAGTACTCTAAAACAAAAAACATACATATGATTAACGAAACAGACCACGAATTCCTTAATAAAAAAGGTATTAACCAAGAACAGGTAAACATACAACTCAATCATTTCAAAAATGGATTTCCTTTTATGGATATTCAAAAGCCAGCTTCAATCGAAGATGGTATCATCACACTTGATGAAGAACAAAAGCTAATGTTTACCGATCAGTACAGAAAGGGTATTGATGAAGGTTTATCTATTTTAAAATTCGTTCCCGCTTCTGGAGCGGCCACGCGAATGTTTAAAGACTTATTTAGTTTTATTAATGCTGACCAACCAAAACAAGAAGAGTTAAAAAAATCAGGACCTATAAATAAATTTTTGGCGCACATTAAATACTTTGCTTTTTCTAAAGATCTGCAATCTATATGTGGAATTGACTTTTCTGATGATAAGGCTGTTTTTGAAAATGGAGCCTTAATTGTCGAAAAACTTCTTTTACCAGATGGATTAAACTACGGAAAATACCCTAAAGGTGTTATACAATTCCACAACGATGGTGATAAATCCACTACACCAATTGAGGAACACATGATTGAAGGTGCTTTATATGGACAAGATAATGAAGGCATTGTAAACTTACACTTTACCGTATCCGAAGATCATATCGAGTTATTTAAAGGAATTGTTGATAAAAATATTTCTTTATTTGAAGCCAAATACGATGTAAAATATAACATCTCATATTCAACACAAAAATCATATACCGACACAATTGCTGTAAATCCTGACAATACACCTTTCAGACTTGATAACGATCAATTATTATTTCGTCCAGCCGGGCATGGTGCATTAATTGAAAACCTAAATGATTTAGACGCTGACATCATCTTTATTAAAAATATTGATAATGTAGTACCATCATACAGATTAAAAGACACCATTCAATACAAAGAGGCTCTTGCCGGTGTACTATATTTTTATCAACAAAAAATATATGATTTTCTTGAAGCGATTGAAAATGAAACAGCAGACAATGATTTAATTGATGAGATATTAGATTTTATGCAAGCTGAACTATTCATAATCACACCTGAAAACTTAACATCCAAAGAGGCTAAACTTAATTATATCACTTCTAAATTAAACCGTCCAATCAGAGTATGTGGTATGGTAAAAAATGAAGGCGAAGCAGGTGGTGGCCCATTTTGGGGAATTGGAAAAAACAACGAAATATCGCTGCAGGTTGTTGAAAGTTCTCAAATAGACCTTAATAACAACGCTAAAAAGAAACTATTGCAACAAAGCACTCATTTCAATCCCGTAGATTTAATTTGCTGTACAAAAAATTATGTCGGCAAAAAATTTAATCTTTTGGATTATGTTGATCCAAAAACTGGATTCATTTCAAACAAATCACTTAATGGAAAAGAATTAAAAGCTTTAGAACTACCCGGATTATGGAATGGTGCCATGTCGGATTGGACAACTCTATTTGTTGAAGTACCAATCAGCACTTTCAACCCTGTAAAAACTGTCAATGATTTACTACGTGTTCAACACCAGCCAGAAGGCTTAGAAAAACACTCATAATAACAATAAAGGGTATTGTTTATTAAATAGTTATTAACAATACCCTTTAATTATAAACATCCTATTGTAAAAACCTAAATTAATGGTATTTTTGTCACTTAAAATCAAAGTGAATATATGCAAGAATACTCTCACGCAGATCAAGAAGGGACAAGAGAGACTGTTGACAGATTTGAGGAACTGGTTCAACTTAACCAGGAATCCTATTTTGATGTGTTCCAAATTGAATCTATATTTGATTACTATCACCAAAAGAGCAGGCTCGACAAAGCTGAATTAGCTATTGAAATGGGCCTAAAACAACATCCCGACTCTACTTGTTTAAAACTTAAACTTAGTACACTTTACCTTGAATTAGATAAAGACGATGAAGCTATAGAAATATTAGAGTATTTAAAACAAGTAGAATCCAATAATTCTGAAGTTTTCTTAAACCTGGGAATTATACAAACCCGATTTGGGGAAAAACCAGAGGCTTTAAAGAATTTTAAAATAGCCTTAAAACATTGCTCAAAAGAAGATTTAGCAGATTACGTATTTGAAATCAGTTTCAACCTTAACCAGGAAGGTTATTTTGTTGAAGCTAGAAATCTGATTAAATACTACAAAAATAAGTTTTCAAAAAACGAAAACTTACTTTTTGAACTTGCCTATGCATACGACAAGTTAAATGAAATAGAACATGGAATTGACATTTATAATAAACTGTTAGACCTCAATCCTTATTTAGAAAATGCCTGGTATAATCTTGGTATTTTACACAATAAGCAAGAAAATTATACAGAAGCTATTGAAGCATACAATATAACTATTGCCATAGCACCTAATTTATCTGAAGCTTATTTTAACAAAGCAAACAGTCTTGCTCAAACTGGGAATTACATAGAAGCAATTAATGCTTACGCTGAATATTTATCCCATTCACACCCAAATGCAATTTCATATTTCTACATGGGTGATTGCTGGGAAAACTTAGGCAACTACAACTTAGCTACCAAATTCTACAAAGCAGCAGTTGATTTAGATCCGGAACACATTGAATCATTACGTTCTTTAGGAAGAACTTCTTATCACGTTCAGGATTACGAAACTAGTATTTATGCCTTTGATAAAGCAGTAGGTATCAATCCTAAATCTGCCGAACTTTGGAGAGCCTTAGGTAAAAGCTATAAAAAAATTAAAAAACCTGCTGAAGCTAAACGCTGTTTAAAAAGGGCCTTAATTAACCAACATCAGGATACTAAAAACTGGATTGAGATGTATCAGTTTCTAGAGGAAAATGAATCTGATTTTAATGCCATACCATTTCTTGAATTACTTTTAAGCAAAGATCAATCGAATGGTGCATTACATTATCTGGCAGCGATTATTTACAACAAATTTGATATGCAGAAAGAATCTTTAAAGCATTTAATAATTGCCCGTCAATTATTACCTGAAGATTTAGAGCTTGTTTTAAATAAATATCCAGCTTTAGTATCAATGCCGGAGATTGCAGAATATATCAATTCTCAACTATAACATGTGCTATTTCTAAAAATCATGAAATCTAATTTTTGTTATAATTATAGCTTTACAACTTCAATGTAAACTAAAAAGCTAATTAGAAGACAATATACAAGCCCATCTAAAAAATAATTCAAGAACAGATGAAAGAGAACAACTCTAAAATATTTTTTTCAAATATTTTTAAAGGCATGGCCATGGGTGCTGCCAATGTAATTCCTGGCGTATCCGGAGGAACAATTGCATTAATTACTGGCATCTTTGAAAGATTAATTGATGCCATTAAATCATTTGACCTAAAAGCCATTAATCTTTTATTAAAAGGAAAATTTAAGGAATTTGCACAACATATTGATTTATGGTTCCTTGTTTCTGTATTCCTTGGAGTTGGTGTTGCCATTGTATCACTAGCCAGATTATTTAAATTCTTATTTGAAAATTATCCTGTTTACATATGGGCTTTCTTTTTTGGACTTGTTTTAGCCAGCGTTTACTTCGTTGGAAAGTCTGTACAAAAGTGGAGTCTCAGCAGTATTATTTCATTTATAATAGGTAGTGCCGTAGCCATAGCAATTAGTGTTTTAACTCCAGCATCAGAGAATAGTTCATTAATCTATTTGTTTATTTGCGGAATAGTAGCCATCTGCAGCATGATCATTCCCGGTTTATCAGGCAGTTTTGTTTTGATTTTAATGGGAAATTACCAATTGGTAATGATAAATGCAGTGAGTGAATTTAATATGAAAGTACTACTTCCGGTTGCTGCTGGTGCCGGGCTTGGATTAATAGGTTTTTCTCACTTTCTATCATGGTTATTAAAAAAATACCACAACCAAACAATAGCTATGTTAACTGGTTTTGTTTTAGGTTCTCTTGGAATATTATGGCCATGGAAAGAGACTATTACACAAACTTTTGGAGAAAAGGTAAAAACTATTGGATATGATTGGTTTATCCCTAAAGCTGACTCAGAGTTTTTTATTGCAGTAGTTTTTATTATATTAGGAATAGCCAGCATTTGGCTTACAGAAACGCTTGGTTCAAAAAAATCAAAGACCGCTTAATTACTAATAAAAATTATCAGGTTATAAAATCATTAATCAAATTCATTATCCAAAACTATATGGATTAAGAAGTTTCCTTATGCATTTTATAAACTGAATAATTACAAATCTCTACGAATGAAAACATTTGGATTAATTGGATACCCTCTTTCAAAATCTTTTTCGCAGAAGTATTTCACCGAAAAATTTGAAAAAGAAACAATTAAGGCAAGATATCTTAATTTTCCAATTGCCTCAATTGACGAATTTCCTGAATTAATAAATCACCACCCATACATTGGTGGATTAAATGTAACAATTCCTTATAAAGAAAAAGTAATCCAATATCTTGATGATTTAGATCCTATTTCGAAAGAGGCCGGTGCAGTAAACGTAGTAAAAGTAGATTGGAACAATCCTTCAAAACCAAAATTAATTGGATACAACTCTGACATCATAGGCTTTTCAAAATCGATAGAACCTTTAATAAAATCCAATCACCAAAAGGCGTTAATACTAGGTACTGGAGGGGCTGCTAAAGCTGTAGGTTATGCTTTAAAAAGCCTGAACATCGATTACAAGTTGGTTTCAAGAACCCCAGAAGGAGACAACCAAATAAGTTACCATTCATTAAACGAAGCAATAATGGCTGAATACACCATAATTGTTAATACAACACCTTTGGGGATGTATGGAAACATGGAAGCAAAGCCTGAAATTCCATATCATTATTGCAATGAAAATCACCTATTCTACGATTTAGTCTATAATCCGGAAGTAACCGCATTTTTAAAAGCAGGACAAGATCAAGGGGCAACCATAAAAAATGGACTAGAGATGCTTCACCTTCAAGCAGAAGCTGCCTGGGAAATATGGAATAAGTAACAAAAATATTTTATATTAATAACAGAAATAAAAAAAAGCGACTCATTACAAGTCGCTTTTCTTTTATATTTTCTTAATCTGTGAGGTAAACAAATCATCAGGATATCCCACATCTACCAAATACAATGCATGAGCGGGAGCTGAAGTTCCAGCCACACCTCTATCCTTTCGCTCTATAACATCCCTAAACTCCTCAACAGACATCTTACCTCGTCCTACTTCAAGTAAAGTACCTACAATTGCACGAACCATATTTCTTAAAAATCGATCAGCTTTTATTGTAAATACCCACTTTCCATTTGCAAATTCCCACTTTGCATATACAACTCTACAATTATTAGTCTTAACATCAGTATGCAATTTACTAAAACTAGTAAAGTCGATATAATCAAATAATACCAGAGCAGCTTTATTCATCAAATCAAAATCCAAAGCAACAGGAGCTTGAAAAGCCAATTCTTGCAAAAACGGATTCTTCATTTCTACCAAATGATACTCATAAGTACGACTCACTGCTGAAAATCGGCTATGCGTTTCTTCTTCAACCTTTGTCAATGAATAAATGGCAATATCTTTAGGTATGAAGCGATTCAACTTAAAACAAAATTGAGCAGAATCAATGGAATCATTTTCACATTCGAAATGAGCTACAAAATAAGAAGCATGAACACCAGTATCAGTTCGTCCACAACCCACCACATTCACCTTCTCTCGCACTACCTTACTAATACAATCATTTAATACTTCTTGTACAGAAATAGCATTAGGCTGAATTTGCCACCCATGATAATTTTTACCATTATAAGCCAGCTCTATAAAATATCTCATCATTTATTAGTTTCCCATTTCCAGTTCCCAATCTACTGCCGACTATTGACTACCGACTACTTCACTACTTCACCAAACAGATCATATGCCTCAGCATCTGTTATATTCACCTGATAAAACTTCCCTGTTTTCAAATCAGCTGATTCCACAGGAATCAGAACTTCAGGATCAACTTCTGGTGAATCAAACTCAGTTCTTCCAATAAAGTAATCTTCTTCCTTTCTGTCAATAATTACCTTAAACTCCTTACCAATCTTTTCCTGATTTATTTCCCAACTAATCTGTTCCTGTGTTTGCATGATAATATCAGCTCTTTCCTGCTTTACCTCTTCCGGAACATCATCTTTATAAGCTCTGTAAGCATGTGTATCCTCTTCATGGGAATAAGGAAAAACACCTAAACGCTCAAATCTCATCTCTTTAACAAACTCAAGCATTTCTTTGAAATCCTGGTCTGTCTCACCTGGATGTCCGGTAATCAAAGTTGTTCTCAAATGAATACCAGGAACATCTTTACGCATTCTCTCCAAAAGCTTATAAGTATCTGCCTTTGTTACATTTCTTCGCATAATCTTTAACATCGGATCACTAATATGCTGCAATGCGATATCCAGATAATTACAAACATTAGGATGCTCACTCATAACTTTTAAAACATCATACGGAAAACCTGCTGGATAAGCATAATGCAATCGTACCCAATCAATACCATCCACATCAGCAATTTTACGCACTAATTCCCCCAAACGCATTTGTTTGTAATTATCTAATCCGTAGAATGATAAATCCTGAGCTATCATTTGCAACTCCCTAACTCCTGAAGAAGCCAATTTTTGAGCCTCATCAATCAACTCTTCCATTGGACGAGATTTATGCTTACCTGTAATCAAAGGTATTGCACAATAAGAACAAGTTCTATTACAACCCTCAGAAATTTTAAAATAAGCATAATGATCCGGAGTGGTTAATGTACGATCATTTCTTAGATCAGCCCTGTAAGACTGCCCTAAGTCCGAAACAATTTTTTTCCAATCAAATTTACCATAAATAGCATCTACCTCAGGAAGCTCCATTTTAAGTTGCTGAAAATATCTTTCGGACAAACATCCCATTACAAACAACTTTTCAATCTCTCCCCTCTTTTTTGCTTCGGCAAAGTTCAAAATAGTTTCAATTGATTCCTCTTTAGCATCTCCGATAAAACCACATGTATTAATAATGGCAATATCCCCTTCCGGATTTGAAGCATCATGAGCTACAGAAAAACCATTAGCTTCAAACTGCTTAATTAAGGATTCTGAATCCACCAAATTTTTTGAACACCCTAAGGTTACAACATCAATCTTTTTCTTCATTATTTACAGTTTACGACAATGGAGTTCAATCTCAAAAACTCATAATAACAACCTAACTAAAATTCCATTATCTAAAAAAAACAAAAGGCCACCTTCTAAACAGGTAGCCCAATATAATGTTCTATAAATTTGTACTAATTAAAAAGAGAATCTACAAATTCATTACGATTAAAAACTTGCAAATCATCCATTCCTTCTCCAATTCCAATATACTTTACAGGAATTTGAAATTGATCAGAAACTCCAATTACAACTCCACCTTTTGCAGTTCCATCCAACTTCGTAATTACTAATGCATTTACTTCAGTTGCCTTTGTAAACTCTTTAGCTTGCTCAAAAGCATTTTGCCCCGTAGAACCATCTAAAACCAATATAATTTCATTTGGAGTATTAGGAACAACCTTCTGCATCACTTTTTTAACTTTGGTTAGCTCATTCATTAAGTTAACCTTATTGTGCAAACGACCAGCTGTATCAATAATAACAACATCAGCACCTTGTGATTTTGCTGACGATAAAGTATCAAAAGCAACAGATGCCGGATCTGAACCCATACTCTGTTTTACCAGAGGAACATCTACCCTATCAGCCCAAACCTGAAGTTGTTCAATCGCTGCTGCTCTAAATGTATCGGCAGCACCTAAAACAACCTTTTTACCAGCAGCTTTAAATTTATGTGCTAGCTTACCAATTGTAGTTGTTTTTCCAACTCCATTGACACCAACCACCATAATTACATACGGATCATCACTCTTAGGAAGCTCAAAATCACCCTCACCTTCAAATTCATTTTCAGATAACAGGTCAACTATTTCCTCTTTTAAGATTCTATTTAATTCAGAAGTACTTAAAAATTTATCACGAGCTACACGTTCTTCAATTCTTTCGATAATTTTTAAAGTAGTATCAACACCCACATCTGAGGTAATCAATACTTCTTCCAGTTCATCTAAAACAACATCATCTACTTTTGAACGACCCGCGACAGCTCTGGTCAGCTTTTTAAAAACACTTTCCTTTGTTTTAGCTAACCCTTTATCAAGGCTTTCTTTTTTTTCTTTTGTAAAACTTCCAAATAATCCCATATCTTAATTAAAATAGAATATTAGATTTTGAGACAATAGAGAATAGAAATCATTAAATATTGAAGTGAGCCTCCAAATTTAACTATTAACCTGATTCATATTTAAATCTTAAAATCAGATTCTTATTAACTAATCAAACTACTGCTGAATGAATGAGTTAAATATATAAAAAATAACAACCTAATCTACAGTTGTTAACACAAAAAAGCCTCCTTTAAAAATTAAAGGAAGCTTTTTTGATAAAAAGTCTTTTGCAATGCAAAATTATTTCTTGAAAAAATCTTTCACTTCTTCATTGGTCACAATCTCTTCTCTAAAAGAGTATGCACCAGTTTTAGGCGATTTAACCATTTTAATCACTTTAGCGTGACCTTTACCGCCTCCCGTTTGTAGTGTTGCTACCGCTTTCTTAGCCATGATTCAAAGATTTATTTAATTTCTCTATGAATAGTATAACGCTTCAAAATAGGGTTATACTTTTTTAGTTCCATTCTATCAGGAGTGTTTTTTCTGTTTTTAACAGTAATATATCTGCTTGTTCCAGCCATTCCACTCTCTTTGTGCTCAGTACATTCAAGAATTACTTGAACTCTGTTTCCTTTTGCTTTCTTAGCCATCTTTTAATCCCCCTTAAAATTTAGTTATATAACCTTTTTCCTGAGCGGATTTCAAAGCTGCTAACAAACCAACTTTGTTGATCATTCTAAGCCCAGAAGCTGAAACCCTAAGATCAATCCAACGCTCCTCCTCAACAAGGAAGAAACGCTTTTTAAATAGATTCACATCGAATCTTCTTTTGGTTCTTCTTTTTGAGTGAGATACATTGTTCCCAACCATGAACCTTTTTCCAGTTATTTGACAAACTCTTGACATTTTTCAATCGTTTTTTCGGATACATTTTTCAAACAGAGCGCAAAATACGTTATTTTTATCGTAAATAACAAATAAACGAGTAAGAAATATTTTATTTTTTTCAATATTTAATACTTCTAACATAAACTACTCCACAAATATTAATCCGGGATTGGTTCCTGTTAATGAACGACCTCCTTCCGGAGTTACTAAAAAAGTATTCTCAATACCTACCATTCCAATGCCTTCAATACCTTTTTTAGGTTCAACAGCAAACACCATGTTTTCAACCAATGGATCTTTAAATCCCTTTGCCAAAACTGGCATTTCATCCACTGTTAATCCAATTCCATGACCAATAAATTTAACTTGACGATTACCATACCCCATGAAATTCTTCTGAAAATCCGGGCTTAATTCATCCATGATCGATTCATAAATTACTTCAGGAATATTTCCTGGTTTTAACATCGCAGCTACTTTATCCTGAATACTAACACATTGTTGATGAATTTTAATCACATCTTTTGGCAACGATTCACCAAACATATAAGTCATGGTTTTGTCTGAATGATACCCATTTACTCCCAATCCCATATCTACAAAAACCAAATCACCTTTGGCTAATTTGCGTTTACGATTCCCCAGACTTGGAACAGCAGCACTTAATCCTCTGTTTCCTCCCGGTCCATCAAAATTTGTTGGATATAGAGAACTCTCTCCAAAACCCAACTGAGCCACAACAACCTCGGTATCATGCATTCCAAAACGGGCTGTACCATGATGTCCTTCTTTAACCATTACCTGATACAATTCTGCAGCCAGATCTGTTTCTGTCATACCTGCTCTAAGCATAGTTGGAACAATATCTTCTAAAACTCTGCGATGTATGGCTCCTGCCTCTTCAATATGCTTAATTTCCCAGTTACTCTTTACCGAACGTGTTTGAGCAATCTGAAAGTCAAGTGATTTATATGATTCAAACGGAAAATGTTTCTGAAATCGATGATAAGCTGCCAAAGGAACAAATTCTGTTTCAAGGTAAACATGTTGGGGAAGTTTTGCATAATTATCAGCAGCATCCCTAAAACTTCCTATTGGTCTAATATCCTCAAATTCCGACTCTTTAGATGTTCTTTCGTAGCTTTTTCGAGCCCAAAGTATGGCATCCTTACCTTTTTCAATAATCAACACTCCATCTGCCATAGAACCTGCAAAATACAGCATATTAATTTTGCTAAAAACAACAGCTATTTCCCATTCCGGATGTTGTTGATCCATAATTTGACAAAATCGATTCATTCTCACCTTCAACTCTGAAGCTGGTATTATATCAGTCATATTATAAAAATTTAAGGCTCAAATTTATCGTTTTGATATAAAACGAATTAGTTTTTTATATTAAACTTTATTAAAAGCAGGTATTTTGCAGGGCAAATCTTTAATAGATAACTTTTTTGTCATGTATAATCATAAAAAATTACAGTTAAGTAGAGCTGCACTCCATTGGAACAACATTAATTTATTCTGTATAAACAACTTGAATCATGATAAAAAAAAACGGTTCAATTTATGTTATAAGGCCTTTAAATACGAATAAAGATGAAAACGAAATTAAAGGAACTTACATTTTTAAAAGAAAGTTGGCTTGAAGAAAAGAAATTTATGGTATTCCAAAATAAAAAGGGTAAATTAAGAGCTGTAGAAGCTCATATCGTTCAAGTATCTCTTTTAGCCATGGGTGACAAATTAAAAGCAAAAATTCGCATAAAAGATTGTTCAGGTAGAGAGATTGAAACGGTATACCTATAAAATCCTCTACCTCTAATAAACCTATCTTTTACTCACAACATCTCATAACCACTAATATTCAAATCATTATCTAAATCCACTTCTTAAAATCATTACATTTCTTTTTAAATAACGGTTTTAAAATTAATCGTAACGTTAAACAAGTAGTATTAATTAATGTTTATAAAATATATTACTTAATAAAGTTATATGAATTGTCTTATAAATAAGATATAAAGACCTTTTATTGTTACACCTATTCAAACTGAGACAAAATTTTAAAATGGAACAAGAACAGAAAAAAAAGAACTCTAAACTACCTAACTGGATCGAAATTATTTCGAAATATAACAAGCCATCCATATCTAAAAGTGTATGGCAAATCATAAACTCATTTATTCCATATGTAGTACTATGGTTTCTGATGATAAAAAGCACTGAAGTATCATATTGGTTAACGCTTTTACTCTCTGTATTTGCTGCCGGTTTTTTAATTAGAATTTTTATCATTTTCCATGACTGTGTACATGGCGCCTTTTTTAAAAAGAGAAAATACAATAAATACGTGGGTGTATTTTTAGGCCTGTTTGCCTTTACGCCTTTTCACAGATGGCAAAACGACCATTTAATACACCATAATACAGTTGGAAATTTAGATGAGCGAGGTATTGGCGATGTAAAAACCTTAACGGTTACTGAATATTTAAATCTATCGAAATGGAAAAGAATAAGATATCGTATATACCGACACCCAATATTTTTATTTGGTATGGCTCCACTTTTACATTTTGGATTACAAAGCAGATTTACCGTGAAACGCTTACCTAAAAAAATTAAAAAGTATGTTCATTTTACTAATCTGGCACTGGCTGTTCTTGTTGGTGGATTAATTTGGTTGTTGGGATGGAAAACCTATTTATTAATTCAGTTACCCGTTTTATACATTGCCACCAGTCATGGAGTTTGGTTGTTTTATGTACAGCACCAATTTGAGGGTGTAGTATGGACTAAAGCAACTAACTGGGATTACAAAACTATGGCACTTGAAGGTTCGTCTTATTTTAAATTACCTATTCTACTACAATGGTTTACCGGAAATATAGGATTTCATCACATACATCATCTCTCTCCTATTATTCCTTTTTATAACTTACCGAAATGTCATAAAGAGAATGAGCTTTTTCAAAAGATAAAACCTATCACTTTCTTTTCTGCTTTAAAATCTATGAAATTACATTTGTGGGATGAAAAAAGGCAACAATTAATTGATTTCAAAGACATTGCTTACAACAATTAGCATAAAAAGCAATTACCAATTCATCTTGATTGTAAAGTTTCTATCTTTGCGGCCTGATTACAAAAAATAGTCATAAGCCCAATGCTACAAATAATATATCAAGATGAATTTATGGTTGTGATTAATAAGCCTCATGGCTTATTGGTACATAGAAGTCCGATAGCTGCCGATGCAGAAGAATTTGCCATGCAGATACTCCGAGATCAACTTCAGCAAAAAGTATTTCCAGTACATCGTATCGACCGCAAAACATCGGGTTTATTATTATTTGGATTAAGCAGTGAGGCTGCTAAAAAAATTCAGGCTCATCTTGAAAACAATGAAACTCAAAAAACATATTTAGCTATTGTTAGAGGATACTTCCCTGATGCAATTGAAGTGGATCATCCTTTAACTAATGATAAAGGCAAAACTCAAGATGCTTTTACCTCTTTTAAAACACTAAAAAGAACTGAGCTTGATATTCCTTTTGGAAAATTTACAACCTCTCGCTATTCTTTGATAGAGGCCTACCCCAAAACCGGTAGAATGCACCAAATACGCAAACACTTAAATCATTTACGTTACCCGATTATAGGTGATCGCCCGCATGGTTGTAACAAGCAAAACAGGTTATTTAAGGAGCAATGGAATATGACAACCATGCTATTACATGCTCAAAAAATTACGATTAAGCATCCCTATACCAACAATACAATGCGGTTAGAAGCTCCTTTATTTGAAACCTTTTCTGAAATGATTACTACGTTAAAGTTGAATTAACAACCTTATTAACCCGAGTTCGATTAAAATTAAAGAGCTCAGATTTTATTAAAATGCTGATATACAAGGCAAATTCTTCAACCATAGCGAGCTATGGTTGAAGAATTTAACGAAGTAGATTAGTATTTTAATAGAAAGCCACATATAAACAACGATTTTCTGCTTCATATTTGTTTGACATAGCCCGCTATGACTTCACAAATATTCATTGAAACTCATTATTTATTAGCGGTCTGAGCCAATAATTTTATATCGAACTCGGGTTAATAAGACACCACTACTGCAGTTTTGTTAGTATCAACCTGCACTCTAATTTGTGGTAACTTTGATTTGTATACACAACTTGTTAGCCATGTGTTCGGGTTCTATAATCCTATGCCTATCCGAACACAACCCGAACACAACCCTATGCCACCCGAACGTGACCCGAACGCGCCCCTAAGCCATATCCCAACAGTTCCCATAACCTATCATTTTATGTTAAATTTTTACTTAATTAAAGTCCTGCTTCTATTTTAGTCCAAAAAAAGGTCGAAGTACTTTAGTCCTTCTGATTAATTCATAGCTGGTAAAACAACCTAAAAAGCTAAACACCACAACAGTTAACAACTTAATAAAAACATTGAAAGCCAGAGGAAGAATGATTAAAGATCCCAGGTATAAAAATATCATATGTAAAATATAAACAGGATATGCTCCCTTACTTAAATATGTTAATATTTTACCTGGCTTGTTCAGATATTTATAAGCAAATGCAAATATGGCATATATCCAGGTAAGAGATTCTAGTGCAATCATATAAGCTGGAGCTTTTAAATTAAAAACGAATAAACGTATGCCATAAAGAAATAAGGCTAAAAAGAAGCTAACAAACCTGTATTTACATACTGTTTTCCAAAAAACATCACCTACCATAACAAAACAATAGCCAAAAAAGAACGAAAGAAAACCAAGTGCAAAACCATGCCATGTCATTGCATACAATTCATAAGGATTGGGTTTTATCAATATTGTTTCGAGCATAAATGGAACTGCTATTAAATATAAGCCAAACGGATTATTTAATACTTTAGATAAAATTTGTTTCAGTCTGTTATTCACATTTTTTTTTAATACATAAAACAAAGGAGATAATACTAAAACATAAATAAAAATATTAGCTAAAAACCATAGATGTCCTCTTCCTGGCATATACCTGAAATCCTGCATATAAAACTTTTGCCAAATAAATATATGAATAGGCACAATAACCACAACACCAAAAACAAAAGGTATTAAGATTCGCCTTGTTCTTTCAAATAACAGTTCTTTTATATTTCTTTTACGCATGGCAAAAAAAACACCCATACCGGAAATAAAAAACAGCAACGGAATTCGCCAAACATTAAGCATGGTCATAGGCTTCCATAATCCTTCAATAGATTCACTACTTTGGATAAAACCAATAAACATTCCCCAGGGTTGAAAAACAATGGCTATATGATAAATAAGCAACAAACCTATAGCAATTACTCTTAACCAATCTATATCGTATCTTCTGTTTTGTGTTTCCATCATATTAAAATTTAAAAGTGAATAATTATGAATAGTTGATATGTAAATGATCATTCTTTGTAAAACAAGTCCAACAACATATCAACCATAAAAACTACTCTACACTGCTATTTTGTAACATTTCTGCAACAACTGGTCTGGTTGCTTCAATCTGTTCATAGTCAAATTTTAAGCCTAGAGAACCTAGTTGCTGAAGCAGAAAATCGTATATAGGCTTAACATCACGAAAAGGACCGGATACAGACTGTAGTGCAGTTACTCCCTGACCGTTTAATGCATTAATATTGGCGCCATTTGCTATTAATGATTTTACAATTTCTGTGTGACAGAAAAATGCAGCTACATGCAAAGGTGTTGAGCCATCATTATTAACCATATTCAAATCAGCTCCGGCTTTAATAAGCGCTTTTGCAACTTCTGTTTTGCCAAAAACACAAGCTGTTAACAGAGGTGTAGATCCACCTAAAGGTTCTTTTGTATTTAAATTAGTTCCTGCCTTAATATGCTGTTCTACTGCTGCAAGATTCCCCATATATGCTGCTGTATTTAAATCAATATCTGGAGCTTTAACTTGCTTTGTAACATTTTCAGCATGCTGATTATTTGTAGAACCAGCATTACATGATATTAATAAAGAGGTTGTGAATAACATCATTATTAAAACATTTGCGGTAATTAAAATTGTTGATTTCATGATTGTAATTTTTAGTTGATTTTGAACGTTTAATCTGATACTGTAAAGTTCAATAATGCTGTGATGCACTATTAATCAACTATGCAGACAATAACATAAAGTTTTAGTATTCAATAAAAATTATGATGCATACCTATAAATTATGATGCAAACCATAATGCATGAGGTATTATTTCACAAAATATTTTATCTTACAACCAATACTTTTTAATATGAATAACGACTCGCTTTTTAAAGATGATTTTCTAATAAAACTCAAAGAAATTATTGAGGATAAAATATCTGATTCGCAATTTGGAGTAGCTGAATTAGCCGATCATATTGGAATAAGTCGTTCTAATCTACTCCGAAAAGTAAAAAAAATAAGCAATTTATCTGCTAGTCAATTTATTAATCGGGTCAGGTTACAAAAAGCTGTTGACCTGTTAAATGAAGGTAGTTTAACGGTTTCGGAAATTGGTTGTGAAGTTGGTTTTGGAAGTACCTCCTATTTTATTAAATGCTTTCGGGAACAATATGGCTATTCGCCGGGTGAATATGGCAAGCAAAAAGAAGAGGATATTAGCCATGAACCGAATAAAAAAAATAAACCTAAATTAAATTACATTACCACAGTTATTACTGTAGTAGGATTAATAATTCTGACACTTTTATTTTTTATTAATCCCTTTCAAAGAAGAGAAGTTGACAAAGAGAAGTCTATTGCTGTATTACCATTTATAAATGACAGTAACGACTCCAGTAATGTATATATCGTTAACGGACTGATGGAGTCCATTCTAAATAACTTTCAAAAAATAGAAAACATGAGGGTTATTAGCCGAACTTCAGTTGAAAAATACAGAAATACAAAAAAAACGATTCCAGAAATAGCACGTGAGTTAAACGTTAGCTATTTTGTTGAAGGAAGTGGACAAAAAGTAGGGAACAAAATATTATTGAACGTTCAGCTTATTGATGCCAACAATGATAAACATTTATGGGCTGCACAATATAAACGTGAAGTAAAAGATATATTTGAATTACAAAACAACATTGCCCAAACCATTGCCAACGAAGTTAAGGTAATTATTACTCCTGAGGAGAAGCAACGAATAGAGCGTATACCAACCAATAGCATTGAAGCCTATGATAATTATCTAAAGGGATTAGAATATATTAGAAACGAAACCGGTGAAGGTTTAAAAGAATCCATTATATGGTTTAAAAAGGCAATAGAACATGATTCAGAGTTTGCAGAACCATATGCCTATATTGCCATTGCCTATTATTACATGGATGTTTTGCAAGCCGATAAACAACACCTAAAAGAATTAAATGAATATGCCGACAAGGCCATGTTGTATAATTCTGGAATTCCGGAAAGTTTAATCGCCAAAGGTCTTTTTTATATGAATTTAGGGGAATATGCTAAAGCACTACCTCATTTTGAAAAAGCTCATAAATACAGTCCTAATTCGGCCTGGATCATTAATTTTTTATCTGATTTTTATACTACCTATCAACCTGACAGTCAGAAATACCTTGAGTATGCGCTAAAAGGCGAACGACTTAATATAGCTGCAAATGATTCTGTAACTGCTTCTGTTCTTTATTTACACCTGAGTAATTCACTTATTCAAAATGCATTTTTGGATCAGGCTTTAAAATACATTAACAAAGCACTGGATTACAATCCCCATAATATTTCTGCTTACTACGTTAAAGCTTATATTCTTTTCGGGATTAATAAGGATTTGAATGAAACCAAAAACCTACTGTTGGAAACTTATAAGATGGATACGACCAGACTTGATGTATTGCAGGAAGTGGGCAAATTATATTATATGTTAGGAGATTACAAATCCTCGTATAAATACTACAAAAAGTTTGATAGCAGACGTATTCAATACCAAATGGATATTTTTTGGTATGAGAACATCAAGATAAGTTATGTTTTTGATAAAAATAATGACACTGAAAGAGCCAACAAATTATTTGAAATATATAAAACAAGAGCATCTCAGGATGAGTCCATTTACAAAGACGTTATGTTATCGGCAAGCTATATTACTGAAGGTAATTTGGATAAAGCCATAGAATCTTTGAAAAAATTCTCTGAGCATGAGCACTATCACTATTGGACTATTCTGTTTTATAAACTCGATCCCATATCTAAAGAAATACAGAAGCATCCGGAGTTTGATAAAGTGTGGAAGAACATAGAAAAGAACTTTTGGAAAAATCATAATCAGATTGAAGAAGTTTTAAAAGAAAAAAATCTACTATAAAGAAGTATTGATTTAGCTTCAACGCCTACAATGAATGTTATACTTTTATCATTTGTTCCATGTAACAAACAAGTTCTTTAAAAAGGATACTTTTTCATTTTCATTCCATTTATCCGTGTTTGAAATGGAGAAATTACTTGTAAATCCTTTATGCTCACCAATAAGAAAATAGGTATCCAAATTTACACTTTCCATTTGTCCAAAAATTCGGTAAACCATAAAGTTTTTGATACTATCCTGATCCAATAACTGTCTTTGCAATCCATAGGTATCCAAAAAGTATTTGGAATCCCACTCGTAATATGCTTTAACAAACTCTGTCCCCACCTTCATTCCATCCACATTAAATTCGTATTTATCAATTTTTCCAAAAGCAATAGCTATTAAAATAGAATCCTGATTTTGAAAATACTGTTGCCTACTGTTAGAGTTATAATTGGTCTTTTCCCACTTACCCGGAATTTTAACTGAGCCATATGGAAATACAAAATATTCAGTTTCGTTTTTTGCTTCATTATATTCACTACCAACAATTGTACTTGTTCTTTGAGTAGCACAGCTGGCAAAAATGGTTAGCACAATAAATAGAGTTAATAGATTATTCAAGTATGTTTTCATTGTTTTGGGGGTTGTGTAAATATTTTAGCTACAAATTAATCAAAATATTAGTTTTATAATATATTGACTTCTATAACAATAATTGAAATTCCTAACTTGTTTAATTCATTTGATGTTCCATTTTTATTAATGTGAATCAAGTGTTAGATTTATACTATTCAAAAGGCATATCAATAATATGACGATGATTATCGAAGATACTAACCTAGCAGAATGAGTCAACTAACTTATACTTTATTTAGTTATTCGCCTCTTTATATTTAATATCAATAGGAGAGGCTCTTGAAATCATATGAATTAATTTGCCTAAATTAACAGTTTCACGATTATTTTCGGATAATAAAATTCCATAAAATATAAATCCGTCATATTCTACTGCACATGCATATTCAGGAGATAAATAGTCGGTAATTAACGTTTTTCTAATTGCCAGTTCTTTTCCATTAAATTCTAAAATTTCAATTTTAGATTCAATTACCTCATAATTATCTTTTAGCATCTCAGTTTGATTTTCCAGCAATTTAACTTTTGAAATATTATCTACTTTAGTATTCCAAATATTAAAATAAATGAATTCTTTTTCTCGCCATGCTTTATCGAAATCAAAACCTTTTCTATAACTAAAAGCTAAATTACCAAAACGACTTGTACTATCAATTACCCAGCCAAAAGCTGGAGTCAATAAAACTCCAAACTCGTCAACATAAGGAATTGCTAAATATCCTTGAAATTCTTTTAATTTTTCAAGAGATAATATATCTAGAAGAATTTGAGATGGGTCATTTTCTGCACGTTCATAAGCTAGCTTTGAATATCCATGTTGAGTAACTAATATACCTTCATTTGCCCCAATATCATTAGCCATCGAAATAAATTCTTCAACACTCTTCACATCAATTTTCTTTGAATAATACTTAGCATCAATTAAGGTTATAAACTCCGTCTCATTAATAATTCTTTTTACAATAATGTCACATTGTCTTGCACCTTTAGAGTACTTACCCAATAATTTACTATTAAATATACATTCTGAGTCTATAAAACATTCTTTTATATTCGTAAATACATATTTCTCGTATTCTTTCCAATCCATATCCATTCAATGCTTTAAAAATTTGTGCCCCACATCTCCAAAATAAAAACTTTATAATATAATTATTTCCCTTAATGGCTAATGTAAGTATATTTTTATTCACTAGTGTCCGGTAAAAAGTAACCGGGCAGAACATTTTCACGAACTACCCGGTTTGTCTACTTTTGAGTTACCACACAAAAAAGTAAGACATGGGTAAAAGTACAAATTTTAGCGGACAGCCTATATTTAATCAGCTGTTAACGTTCATTGACAAGAGTGAGATTAGAAAAATAGCGAAGAAACATGGTAGCGAACACTATGTGAAGAAGTTCACGACCTATAATCATTTGGTTGTTATGCTTTTTGTCGTGTTTGAAGGTTATCATTCGATACGGGAAGTAATACTAGGTTTACTCGCCAATGCACACAAACTGTCTCATCTGGGATTAAGTTACCTGGTAAAACGAAGTACCTTTTCAGAAGCGAACAAACGGCGCAATAGCAGTGTATTCGAGGATATTTACATGACAGTGTATAAAAAGCATTCTTCAAGTTTAGCGGACAGCCGCCTAAGCGACGCCGATTTAAAGCGGCTGTACATTATGGATTCGTCGACTATATCCCTTTTCAAAGACATCTTAAAAGGAGTTGGTCGCAATCCCAAAAGCGGCAAGAAGAAAGGTGGCATTAAGGCGCACACCATAATCAAAGCAACGGAAAATGTGCCCTGTCTGATAAGATATAGCGAAGCGGCACGGCACGATCATATGTTTTTGGAGGAAGTCATGAACCTGCCTTCGGGCTCGATCATTACATTTGATAAAGGATATGTTGATTACGCCCGCTACGAAGCATTTTCCGGGAAATCTATATGGTATGTGACCCGTTTGAAGGACAATGCCCAATATGAGGCAAGGGAGGAATTTGATATTCCCGACGATGCGCATTCTGGTGTCCTAAAAGACGAAGAAGTGATCCTTCGTTATGGAGAAAACAAAGAACAGGAACACCGGGCAAGAAGAATTGCTTATTGGGACAGCGAAAACCAACGCCTGTTTGAGTTTATAACCAATAATTTTGACTTGGCAGCAGAAAAGATTGCACTTATCTATAAAAAGCGTTGGCAAATAGAACTGCTATTTAAGCAGCTAAAGCAAAACTTCCCTCTAAAATATTTTTTAGGAGACAATGAAAATGCAATCGAAATACAGATATGGGCAGCAATGCTTGCCAACCTATTGATTACCTTAATAAAGAGCAAAGTTAAACGTAGCTGGGCATTTTCAAATTTGGTGTCCATAATTAGGCAACAACTAATGAATTATATCAATATTTACTCGTTTCTTGAAAATCCAGAGAAGAGTTGGCTTATAGTAATAAAAGAAGACAGATACAAATACCAAAATTCGCTATTCCCTGATATATAGGGGGCTTACTTTTGAAAAACGAAAATGTTGACATTGAATATCAGCATCTTGGATATAGATAATTAATAATATTCCGATTTACCGGACAACAATGATTTTTATTATTCACTGATGTTTCCCATGTTATTTAAGCTGCATTTGAAAGCTGCATTTCTATTAGCCTGAAGATTTTATTGTCCTCAGGCTTATTTTTTATCAGATTGGTAATTAGTTCATTAAAATCACTATCAATAATCTCAGCAATCATATGTAATAGTTCCAGAATAAATCCCCATATTCTCATGGATATAGTAAGTTCTGTAGTATTATCGCATACCTTTTCAAATAAACCGCCCATTGTTTCATATGCATCGAACCTCTTTGCCAAACTAAATACATTGTATTCAATCATAGCTAGTGATACATCAGCTATTTGCGCATCAAAGTCTTGGGATTGTGATTTGCCCAAGGAAAAGTATTGTTTTGATTCTTTAAAGAAAACTTCTATGCTCCACCTGATACTATATATTTCATAAGCACTCAGTATGCCCAGCTTAGTATTGGTAGTCGCCAACAGGTGCCACTTGCCATGCTTACTTGTTTTGCAGAAAAATAGCTTTAGTGGTATTGATTTGTACTCAACAATAACCTCGGCACAAAATAGGTTTAATGCTTTTTCTTTCTTTACCTTTTTTCTGCGCTTTACTAATTGGGTAAGCTCTTTAGCTGTATACAATTCGCCATTGAAGCTATATTTTGCTTTTGCCATTTTTACCATACCAACTATATGTATTCCTTTATTTAATGACAAAACGGCTTTCAATATGGATTCACAGAAAAACCAACTATCCATAAGTACATAGTGTACTTCAAACTTTTGTTTGACAGCTCTTTTAATCATAGATATAGCTGTAGATATTTTATCATCAATCAATTCTTGTTCGCGCAAATAACCGCATGAATCTTTTTCTCTTTTTTTTGAATATTGAGCTTTTCTTTGTTTAACCATCAGTCCAAATGGAGTTTTCTCGTTTTTGCCTTTTTCTTTGTGTAGGCTAAAATCTAATGAGAAGAAACTTTTGCCGTCCCAATAGCCAAGAAATAATGCTTTATATCCCCAGAACCTACAATTTTTCACATGTGACCATATCTTACCAATATGCTCTGTTTTATAGGTTGATTTTTCAAAATCAGTATCGTCTATTATTAAACATTTGTTAAACTCCTTATTTGTTGCGCTTGTGCTTGTGGTCCGCTTTAGCAATTTGATATTACATTTGGTTAAGAGGCTTCTCCAATTGATATTGCTATCATTTTTTAGCCTATAAAAAGTATTCTTACTAGCTTCTATGCTGCGTGATAAAGGATGTTTGGTGTACCGGTATACGTTCGAGAGTGAGTATAGTGGAAACAACAACAAAGCCAGCAATAAATCACCTTTTTGGAAAGTACATTGAGGCATATTATCAACTCCCAGATTCAACCTATTCAGATGCAATGACTGATATAATTCCATTATTCTATTAATTCCTTTTTCACTTGAGGTGAAAAAGCTGTTTGTCTCCGAAAAAACTTTTGTACTTTTACTCATGAAGCATGGTTTTTTATTGATATCGCACCACTAAAATACTGAATATTAGTGGATTAATAAAATTAATCATGCTTCTTTTTGTTTGATTTACAATGTTTTAACACACTTGGGAAACATCAGTTATTCATTAAACAATCTAACTTTAAATTCAAGCATTCAGTAAGTTGTCATATTCACTAGTTCATAGAAAATAAATCAGGATAATTACTCTAGCACTTTTTTTCAATGATAGTTTCCTATTATATTTGCGGCCAAATTTTTATTTAAGCTGATGATTTCAATAGATGCATTAACGGTGGAGTTTGGAGCAACCACTCTTTTTAAAAATATTTCGTTTGTTATTAACGAAAAAGACAGAATTGCTCTAATGGGCAAAAATGGCGCGGGAAAATCAACATTGCTAAAGATTATTGCAGGAGCGCAATCTCCTCAAGGCGGTCGTGTTTCGGTACCTAAAGAAAGGGTTGTAGCCTATCTTCCACAGCACTTAATGAATAAAAGTAACCGTTCAGTATTTGACGAAGCCTCGCAAGCTTTTAGCCATATTTTTGATATGCAAAAAGAAATTGAGGTACTGAATCAGGAACTTACTACACGTACCGATTATGAATCTGACAGTTACTATGCTCTAATTGAAAAGGTTTCTACTCTTAGCGAAAAGTTCTATGCTATTGAAGAAACTAACTTTGATGCTGATGTTGAAAAAGTATTGTTTGGTTTGGGATTCACCCGTGAAGATTTTAGTAAGTCAACGGAGACATTTAGTGGTGGTTGGAGAATGCGTATTGAGCTTGCTAAAATTCTTTTACAGAAACCCGATTTAATTTTATTGGATGAGCCCACTAACCACTTGGATATTGAATCCATTCAATGGTTAGAAGAGTTCTTAATTTCATGTAGAAAAGCGGTTGTGGTTATTAGTCACGACAGGGCCTTTGTTGACAATATAACCACTAGAACCATTGAGGTAACCATGGGGCGTATTTACGATTACAAAGTAAATTACAGTCGCTATCTCGAGTTACGAGAAGAAAGAAGAGAGCAACAATTAAAACAATACAACGATCAGCAAAAAATGATTGCTGAAAACAAAGAATTTATTGAACGCTTTAAAGGAACCTATTCTAAAACCCTCCAAGTACAATCAAGAGTTAAAATGCTTGAAAAACTTGAGATTATTGAGGTTGACGAAGTAGATAACAGTGCATTAAAACTAAAGTTCCCTCCTTCACCCCGCTCAGGTAATTATCCTGTAATTGCTACCAATGTAGCCAAAACATACGATAATCATTTGGTGTATAAAGAAGCCAGTCTTACTATAGAAAGAGGGGAAAAAGTTGCTTTCGTAGGAAAAAACGGTGAAGGTAAATCTACACTCGTTAAATCCATTATGGGTGAAATCAATTTTGATGGAGAGATTCAGTTAGGGCACAATACCATGATTGGGTATTTTGCACAAAATCAGGCTTCATTACTTGATGAAGAATTATCTGTATTTGATACCATTGATGAAGTAGCAAAGGGTGATGCTCGCACAAAAATAAAAGACATTCTTGGGGCCTTTATGTTCAGCGGAGATGATACCACTAAAAAGGTAAAAGTATTATCCGGAGGTGAACGCACCCGTTTAGCCATGATAAAACTATTGCTTGAGCCAGTCAACTTACTAATACTCGATGAGCCCACCAACCATCTTGATTTAAAAACCAAGGATATTCTGAAAAGTGCTTTAAAAGCGTATGACGGCACCCTTATTTTGGTGTCTCACGATAGAGATTTTCTGGATGGTTTAGCTGAAAAAGTTTATGAATTTGGCAATAAAAAAGTGAAAGAACATCTTGGTGATATCAACCACTTCTTAGAAACTAAGAAGATGAATAATTTGAAAGAAATTGAACGACAAGTAAAAGCTTAATTAGTCATACCTGAAAAAGTACTATTCTTTGAGATTTAATTTGTTTTCAGAGAATAGTAGTTTTCTAAAAATAAGGTTTTAAATAAGACAAAAAGAAATTGCTCTTTAATTCTATTGAGCATTTTCTTTAAATTAAATCCAGTACCAGCTAAAATGGTATTTATTTTATCTCCATTGACCCCTTTTAAATAATTCCTTAACATTCTGTGGTCATGTTTTATATGACCAATAACTGGTTCTATACCAGCCCTTGCCCTAAATCGTTTTCGTGCTTTTTGCTTTTCATATTGAGTAGCTCCCTTTTTAGGAGCTGTAGGCGATATTATCTCAACGCCGTTAATATTTTTCTTTCCTCTGTACCCCCTGTCTACAATTCCAACTTTGGGAATGCTCTCTGTCAAATATTCTGTTTGCTTAAGATGGGCTTCAAGGGTATGTCCATCGTATGGGTTGCTTTCAAAGGCGATAGCACCGACTACTATTTTTGAAGTTTTGGTTAGTACAATTCCTGATTTATTTCCGAACTCAAATTTCTTTGCTTCTTTTCCTTTTGCAATACAATTAACTTCTGGTTCATGGATACTGTATATTTTATTCTGATCCCCTTTTTTCTGCATTAAGATTTTGTTGAGAATAACAAAGAGTCCTTCATATTTTATTTTTTGTGCCGAATTAAATTGTCTTTCAATATCCCTGACCTGGCGACCTGCTATGGTCTTTATTCTTCGTAAGGCTGCTTTAGCTTTCTTTCTTCGTTTGGGATGGCTGTGGAAACGCTGATCTATCATTAACTGTTTTAAAGTTCGAGTATAACTCTGACGTAATGTTATTCCCTCTTGTTTAGCTATCGTATTAACTTTTTCTATGATGCGCTTATGTAACTTTGCATCTGTTGGGTAAGTGATATTCTTTTCTTGAACTGTACTGTCTATTAACACCTCTTTCTCTTGAGCCTCTTTGCCAAAAAGTTGAACTGAAATTTTTAGCAGTTTTTCAGCGCCTTCTTCTCCTATGCGTTTTCTAAAATGAATAAATTCAGTTGGATCAAAAGGTTTTTCGGTCTGAAAAACTTTCTCCCCACTAAAATATTGCCAATAAGGATTTTCGATCCACCTATCAATAATCACTTCATCGCTAAGGTTATAGATATGCTTTAGTAAAAGTAAACCTATTACGCTACGGATGGGAACCGATGGCCGTCCAAAGTCTGAATAATAAACTGAGAAATCGGATTCAATCTTATCCCAATCAATGTGTTTAGACAAAACACATAGTTCGTGCTTTAGATTAATAAACTTTTCTAGAGGTGTATCAAAAATACTCAACTGTGGGGTATTGTCTTGTTTTCCAACCATATCTGCAAGCTTTATGACTAAAATACACATTTGCTTGCAGATTTATAAACTTAAGTACAAATGCTTATGAACTGGTTATCAACAACCTATTCCATTTTTAAGGGTAAACTAATTACTTAGTTATAGTGTACAGCACAAAATGCGCTGTACACTAACTAGTTTTCTTTTCTGTTTATACAAATCTGGCTAAAGATAAAAAACTACAACCTATATGATTGTAGTTTTTGATATTTTTATGATGAACAATCGACACAAATCAAATCATATCCTCATCCACCATATTTTTAAGCATAACCAAAGCCATTTCTGAGGAACGAATAATATTTCTTTCACGAATATTTCCAAACTGAAATTTTTGACTTACGGTTTTATTTGGGCCTGAAACTGCAATCCAAACTGTACCAACAGGCTTTTCATCAGTTCCTCCATCAGGGCCAGCAATACCAGATGTTGATATGGCATAATCTGTTCCCAATGCTTTTTTAGCCCCAATAGCCATTTGCTCCACTACAGGCTGACTTACAGCTCCACTTTTAATTAAATCCTCACTTTGTACTCCCAATAGCTGTTGTTTTACCTCATTATGGTACGCCACTACGCTTCCTCTAAAGTAAACAGAACTTCCAGACAAAGATGTAATCATGTGAGCAATATTACCGCCAGTACAACTTTCTGCAGAAGCTAACGTTAATTTACAATCAGTAAATAATTTAGCTATAACTTCGGTGGTAGATACATCATCATAAGCTAAAATATTATTACCAATAATAGGCTTTAAGTTATAAACCAATTCATCAATCTTCGATTCCAATAAAGTTTTATCACTTCCCCTACCTGTAAATCTTAACCTGATTCTACCAGGGGCAGGCAAATATGCCAACTTAATATATTCTGGTATTGTTTCTTCAAAATTTTCCAGCATTTCTGCCAATACAGCTTCTGGAATATTATGCACCAATACTGTTTTATGCACAATACTTCCTATATTAAAACGCTCTAATAATCTTGGAATAATATTATGCTCCATTGCGTACTTCATTTCAGAAGGTACACCAGGCATTGAAACAAAAATAGTTCCCTCATTCTCAAACCACATAATAGGTGCTGTTCCTACTGGATTTCGAATAACTGTACAATTAGCAGGGACCAAGGCCTGAGCCCTATTTAACTCATTAATATTAGATACATATCTTTTAATAAGTGTTTTTACATCTTCAAAAACTTCTTCACTAAAAACCAGTTCAGTATTGAAGAACTTACACATAGTAACCTTGGTTATATCATCCTTAGTTGGCCCTAAACCGCCTGTTATCAGAACTACATCTCCCCTACTTGACGTCTCGGTTAAAATATTCAGGATTTCATCTTCTGTATCGCTTACCGAATTAATTCTGGAAACTTCAAAACCTGCTTCATTTAATTTTTTACCCATCCAGGCGGAGTTGGTATCCACAACCTGACCTATTAAAAGTTCATCTCCTATGGTTACTATTTCTATCTTCATTATTACAAAAACATTAAAATTCAATCCAAAATATTAAATAGTTTATAGCATTAAAATCTATCAAACTACCAATATACCTTTATTACAATACTTTACTTACCAAACTTTCTTAAAGCTCTTACCCTTTCAAGTAATGGAGGATGTGAGTAATGAAAAAACACATACAAAGGATGTGGGGTTAAATTACTCAATGCATTTACGGATATAGTTTTTAAAGCATTAATTAAAGAAACTGAGTTGTGATTCTTCGCTGCAAATTCATCTGCCTCGTATTCATTTTTTCGGGATAATAAAGTACTTACTAAACCAGTGATACCTGATATTGGACTATACAAAATACCAAATGCAATTAATCCAATATGAAAAACAGGTTCATCTAAACCTAAGGCTTGAGACAATGCTGGAGAATCCACAAATTCAGAGAAAATAAACAACATCACACCTGTTTGCAAAATACCTGTAATCATTCCCCACAATGTATGCTTCTTTTTGTAATGGCCAATTTCGTGAGCTAACACACCAACTATTTCATCCGTTTTTAAATCATTGATTAATGTATCGTATAATACAATTCTCTTTTTTGAACCTAATCCACTAAAAAATGCATTGGCTTTAGTACTTCGTTTGGATCCATCCATAACAAATACGTTATCCAATTTAAAATTCACCTTTTTACAAAAATCCTGAATTGCAGTTTTAAGTTCCCCATTATCCAACGGTGTTTGTTTGTTAAATAACGGAAGTAAAATTGATGTATAAAACATGGTAATAAATAACATAAAAACAGTTATCAATCCCCAAGCATACAACCAGAAATACGAACCGGCAATAGAATAAAACCAAATGATTAAGGACATAATTCCTCCTCCTAGAATGGCACCAATTATTAATGATTTGATGAAATCGCCAACAAATGTTTTTGCAGTAGTTTTATTAAATCCAAAACTCTCTTCAATAACAAAAGTACTATAAATCGAAAATGGGAGATTTAAGACAGTAGAAGCCAAACCTATTATACCAAAGAAAACCAAGGCTCTTAAAATAATATGATTAGAAATACTAAGTGCCCATTGATCAACAAAAGCAAAACCTCCGGCAAAAAGCATAATTAATACTAGTATTAAATTAAAAACACCTGTAATCCAACCAAACTTATAATTGACTTTTGAATATCTTTGTTGCTTGGCATACTTATCCTTTTCATAAATTCCTTCCAATTCTTCCGGAATATTTTCAGACCATCGTGTAGTATTCAGATATAATAAAATTCGATCCCAAATAAATTCAATAACAATAATTGAAACTATTATATAAAATATTGTAGAGTACATTTTTTACTTATTTGTTAAGTTATATATGCTAAAAAACCGCTCTTCAACAAACCTAAGTAATTAAAGAACGGCTTTCATATTTCATGACTAAAATTTTTATGACTTTGTTTTATCTAGTTTTGGAGCCTTTATTATAAAATAGATTCCTGCTAAAACAAAAGGAATACTTAATAATTGCCCCATATTTAAAACCATATCATTCTCAAAAGCTTCCTGATTTTCTTTAACAAATTCAATTAAGAATCGAGATAGGAAAGTTCCGATTAAGAACACTCCAAAGATTAAACCTGTGCGATCTTTCGCATTGGTTTTCCAGTACAACCACATGATGATTCCAAATAAAGTTAAATAAGATAAAGCTTCATAAATTTGCGTTGGATGTGATGGCAAAGAATAAATAGGATGCCCACCAGCCATCCATTCGTGCACATTTTCTACGAATTTAAAAGCCCATGGCAAATCTGTTTGATGTCCATATATTTCATGATTCATTAAATTTCCCATTCTGATAAAAAAAGCAGCTAAAGCCGTTGGAATTACCAATCTATCCAAAGTCCATATAGGAGATTTTTTAGATACTTTTTTAGAATAGATCAATATGGCTATTACAATTCCTAAAGCTCCACCATGACTAGCTAATCCACCATGCCATACTTTTATAATTTCTCCTAAATTTTGAGAGTAATAATCCCAACCATAAAAGAAAACGTGTCCTAATCGAGCTCCTATTACGGTAGCTATAATTACATACATAAAAAGTTTTTCCAACCAAGGTAATGGAATTTTCTCCCACTTAAACATTTTTTCCATAAGCTGATAGCCTAACAAAAATGCAATGGCAAAAAACAAACCATAATATCGAACTGAAAAAGGGCCTAAATGAAAAATCTCAGGTTTTACCCCCCATGTAATGAAATCAAGTACCATAAGCTATTAATCTAAGAGACAAAAGGTATGATCTTTTGTCTCTATATCTTCATATTTATATTAATTCATTAATTATTTAAAATCAAACCTGACCTTTACCGTGGCATTGTTTGTATTTTTTACCACTACCACATGGACAAGGTTCGTTACGTCCAACTTTTTTCTCCACCCTTACAGGCTCTGCTTTAGGCTTTTCTTTAGCATTACCGCCTCCAGCTCCTGGATAGGCATCTTTACTAGCCTTAAGCTTACTTAAATCTTGACGTTTACGTTCTTCCTGTTGCTTAATTTCATTTGGATCCTGAACAGGAATACTGGCTTTAACCAAAGTAGAAACAACATCTTTGTTACTTTGTTCTAACATTGATTTAAACAACTCAAATGATTCAAACTTATAAATTAACAACGGATCTTTCTGCTCATACGATGCATTTTGTACCGCTGTTCTTAAATCATCTAACTCACGTAAGTGCTCTTTCCATGCATTATCAATCGTCATTAAAATAATGGCTTTCTCAAATGATTTAACCAACTCAACACCCTCTGTTTCGTAAGCTTTTTTAAGATTTGTATTGATTTGGAACACCTTTTGTCCATCAGTAAAGGGAACTACAATATTTTGGTACTGCTGTCCCTTGTTTTCATATACGTCTTTAATTACAGGCATTGCCTGTGCTTTAATAGTATCGATTTTTCTTAAATAAGCACTCCACACATTATTATATAATTTCTCAACCAACTCAGCAGGGCTACCTTTTAAGAAATCATCCTGTTCAAAAGAAGAAGAAACAGAAAACACTCTGATCAAGTCCATTTCAAAACCTTCAAAGTCGGCATTTTGATGATTCTCATTTACAATACTCTCACAAGTATCATAAATCATATTTGATAAATCAACCTGGATTCTTTCTCCATAAAGAGCATGTTTACGTTTCGTATAAATTACTTCACGTTGCGAGTTCATTACATCATCATACTCCAATAATCGCTTACGAATACCGAAGTTATTTTCTTCTACTTTCTTTTGAGCTCTTTCAATAGATTTAGTAATCATTGAGTGCTGAATAACCTCCCCATCTTCAACGCCTAATCTATCCATATATTTTACGATTCTGTCTGAACCGAATAATCTCATTAAGTTATCTTCAAGAGAAACGAAGAACTGAGAACTACCTACATCTCCCTGACGACCAGCACGACCTCGTAACTGACGGTCAACACGACGAGACTCATGACGCTCTGTTCCTACAATGGCTAAACCACCTGCTGCTTTTACTTCATCAGAAAGTTTAATATCAGTACCACGACCTGCCATGTTTGTTGCAATGGTTACAACACCTTTACCTCCGGCCTCAGCAACAATATCAGCCTCTCTTTGGTGTAACTTGGCATTCAGTACATTGTGCTTAATTCCCCTGATCTTCAACATTCGGCTTAACAACTCTGAAATTTCTACAGAAGTAGTACCTACTAATACAGGACGTCCATCTTTCACTAATCCTACAATCTCTTCAATAACAGCATTGTATTTTTCACGATTGGTTTTATAAACTTTGTCCTCACGGTCATCACGAGCAATTGGTTTATTTGTTGGAATAACAACTACATCCAATTCATAGATATCCCATAACTCACCAGCTTCAGTCTGCGCTGTACCAGTCATACCCGAAAGTTTATGGTACATTCTAAAGTAGTTCTGTAAAGTGATAGTAGCATAAGTTTGAGTTGCAGCCTCTACCTTAACTCGTTCTTTAGCTTCAATAGCCTGGTGAAGACCATCAGAATAACGACGGCCATCCATGATACGACCAGTTTGCTCATCAACAATCTTTACTTTGTTATCCATTACCACGTATTCGGTATCTTTTTCAAACAAAGTATATGCCTTTAACAACTGATTAACGGTATGAACTCTTTCAGATTTGATTCCGTAACTCTGAAGTAATTCATCCTTTTTAGCCAACTTATCTTTTTCCTCCATTGTTGATTTCTCAAGCTCAGCCACTTCTGAACCAATATCAGGAAGTACAAAGAAATTTGGATCATCAGTATCTCCTGTAATTAAATCAATTCCTTTTTCAGTAAGTTCTATTGAATTATGCTTTTCATCAATTACAAAATATAAAGGATCAGTTACTATATGCATATTCTTGTTATTCTCTTGCATATAGTAGTTTTCAGTTTTTATCATATGAGCTTTTACTCCAGGCTCACTCAAAAACTTGATCAAAGGCTTATTGCGAGGAAGACCTTTATAAACACGTAACAATTCAAGAGCTCCTTCTTCAGCTTCTTTCTTATTGGCTGATTTCATTTTCTTTTTGGCATCAACCAAAATACCAGAAACCAATTGACGCTGTGCTTCAACTAAACGTTCAACTTTTGGCTTTAATTCCTCGAATAACTGATCATCACCCTTTGGTACAGGTCCTGAAATAATTAATGGAGTACGCGCATCATCAATTAAAACAGAGTCAACCTCATCAACGATAGCATAATTGTGCTTACGTTGAACCAAATCTTCAGGTGAAGTGGCCATATTATCTCTTAGGTAATCAAAACCAAATTCGTTGTTTGTACCAAAAGTAATATCACAATTATATGCTTTACGACGCTCATTTGAATTTGGACGATGCTTATCAATACAATCCACACTTAAACCATGGAATTGATACAATGGCCCCATCCACTCAGAGTCACGTTTTGCCAAATAATCATTCACGGTTACAACATGAACACCTCGACCTGTTAATGCATTTAAAAATACGGGTAAAGTAGCCACAAGTGTTTTACCTTCACCTGTTGCCATCTCAGCAATTTTCCCCTGATGTAAAGCAACTCCACCAAACAGCTGTACATCATAGTGAATCATTTCCCAGGTAACAGTATTACCTCCAGCTTCCCATGAGTTGTACCATACAGCTTTATCATTTTTAATCTCAACAAAATCATGTACTGCGGCTAAATCTCTATCAAAATCAGAAGCTGAAACTTCTACCGTTTCATTTTGAGTAAATCTACGAGCAGTATCTTTTAATATTGCGAAAGCTTCAGGTAGAATTTCTGTTAAAACAGTTTCTATTTTTTCTTCAATATCTTTCTCGATTTTATCAATTTCGTTGTAAATCTTTTCTCTTTCAGCAATGTTAATTGAATTACCTTCAATTTTTGCTTTTAAAGTTGCTATTTTATCCAGATCTTCTTTAACATGAGTCTGAATCTTAACCTTTAAACTTTCTGTACGTTGACGCAATTCATCATTTGAAAGTTTTTCAATTTCAGGAGAAACAGCTTTAACTAAATCCACAATAGGATTTAATTCTTTTAAATCTCTCTCATATTTGCTACCAAATAATTTGGTAACGATATTATTAATAAATGCCATTATTATTTTTATTTATTTCTATATACAAAACAGATCAATAACCTAATAGTTATTGTTTAACAAGAATGATTAATTTGTTCCTTAATCAATAAAACAGAATCCAGATAACTAATTATTGCTGGATATTAAAGAAGTAAAGAAGGTCCAGCTCTATTAAAAAAACTAGCACCTGAATATAAAGTTTTATATATATTTTTTGAACACAAAACCCGTTGATTCAGCAACGGCACTGTAAAATTTGCAGAACTTAAATGTACTGTAACTGGGATACAGTCAATGGTTAACCCCCTAAAAACAATATGCTTTCGACCAGATTCTACTAAACGGTTAAAACGAAACTTATTGCTATTTTGCGATTTAGACTTTTTGTAACGCTGAACAGATTGAATTTTATCAACTGAAGAAATATCAAACTCAAAACCATAAGAACGCAATGTTTCGGCATTGAGATCAATTGTCCCTGTTACACATGATGACATGGTAACCAAAAGCGTAATACTTAATACTTTAAACTTGGACAATTCTTTCACTGATATATAAATTTATCTTTTTCTTTAGATACTGAATTCTACAAGGTAATTTATTCTTTCACAGAAAAACCAACTTGTTCGTTTCATCTATTCTATTATAAAAATCTATGAGCACAAATGTAATAAAAGATTTGAGACCACTATAAAATTAGATCATTAGATTTAAAACTAAGTTAAAAGTTAAACGTGGAATATCTAACCTATATAGTAGCCTTGAAAATCATAAACATTGCATTCTACAACGATTATGTAGCTTGTTAAATTGCACCTAAAAGTCTAAAAAACAGTCTTAAAATACTACAGAAAACAAAGGCTGTCCAATTTAATTTTGGACAGCCCTTATTATATATTAAGAAATCATCTTGCTATTTATTTTGCAGGCATATAACTTTTCGCTTTAGGTAAAAAAGCCTTTATATTTTTAATACGAGTATCATCAGAAGGGTGTGTACTCAAAAATTCAGGAACACTGCTTCCTCCCTGTGCCATTCTTGTCCAAAAATCTACTGCAACTTCCGGATTATAGCCGGCCATTGCCATAAACACCAATCCCATTTTATCTGCCTCTGTTTCATGCGTACGTGAGTAAGGTAATAACATGCCATATTGAGCACCTAATCCAAATGCACCCATATATATGGCCTGGGTTTGTTCAGGTTTTTCGCTTAATGCCACTTGCAAACCAGCAGCTACAGCCTGTAATCCCATTTGTTGACTCATACGTTCATTACCATGACGCGCAATAGCATGAGCAATTTCGTGTCCCATTACAACAGCTATACCTGATTCATTTTGAGTATATGGCAATATTCCGGTATAGAAAACAACTTTTCCACCAGGCATACACCATGCATTGGGAGTATCATCCTCCACTAAATTAAATTCCCAATCAAAATACTGCAGTTCACTCGACAGTCCATTATCTTTCATATACTTTTCAACAGCAGCTGCAATTTTCGCTCCGACTCTTTTTACCATCTCTGTATTGGCCTTATTGGCAGAAATTTTTGCACTATCCAAAAACGAATTATAATTGGTTAATGCCATCTCTGTCATTTGTGATGATGGGAATAAGTTAATTTGTTTTCTTCCTGTGATAGGTACTGTTGAACAGGCAACTACTGTAGCAATAACCACTAATGAGGCTACTATTTGTTTCCAATAATTCTTCATCATTTTCATTTAATCATATTTAGGTACAAAGAACAAAATTAATATTAATAACGGTATTTTATTCACTATGGTTCAATATCCGTATTCATCCAATATGGATTATCCTCCTCATCATCTTCTGAATCCTCCTCATCTTCAATGGAAGACCGAGGTTTTTGAGGACCTTCATTTTTATAAACAATGGCTAAAATAAAACCGACTAATCCTCCCCAAAAATGCCCTTCCCAGGAGTAAGGTAAATCAACATTTAATGGCAATGCACCCCAAACCAAACTACCATAGAAAAAAATAACAATAAATGATATGGCTATTAATCGATAATACTTTCTGATAATTCCACTTAAAGCTAAAAAAGCGGTTAATCCATAAATTACGCCACTTGCTCCTATATGCCATGAATCGCGTGCTGCTAACCAGGTTCCAAATCCACTTAAAATATATATCAGGAAAAAAACTTTGTATGCAATTTTATTATAAAAATAGAATAAGGTAATCCCTAATACTAAAAAGGAAACTGAATTTGAATACAAATGCGACCAATCGCCATGAATTAATGGTGATGTAATAATACCGATCAAACCTTCTTTAGTTAATGGCCTCACCCCAAATTCAATGAATCTGACACCCTCCAATTGTTCAATAAGTTTAACTATTGATATAATCAGAACAAATAATACTGGAAAAACCAAACTATGTATAAAACGCCTTTTTTCAATAGGCATATGTGAACCTAAACCTCTCAAAATAGTTTAATATTTTATCTTATAACATTTTAGTTTTTAATATCTACTAAAAAATGCACAATGTATTAAAAACCCAATGAATACAAATTAAAATATAATGAATTTTACTATAAAAGCTCCAATTGACTCAATACTGTATCAATCCATTTAAGCCAATAGAAATTACCATTATTCTATTGATGTTGATTATATAATATAAAGAGAGTAATATTTCAAAAGTAACATTTTAACTATAATTAAAGTGATCGACCATAAAGCATATTAATGTTTGTAGTAATTTTGCAACCTCATTTTAAAATATGAAAATACTTCAACAACTTGATAGCAGTGAACAAAAAGCTTTTAAACTGCACCTATTTTACAGTAGTATTGATGGAATTGCCAGAGGAGCATTAATCCTGAACGAATTCATTTTTATTAAGTCGTTACAAGGCTCTAATGTTCAATTGTCCTTTTTATTTCAGTTTAGCATGGTTGTATTTCTATTTGCCATGCTTGCAAATGAAATCATGCGCAGATACCCCAATAGAAAAAAGTTGCTAAGGATTGTTGGTATAATAACCCGTTTGCCATTGGTAATATTTTCCATTTTTCCGGCAGTAAATGAAACTGCAGGCCTATCTCCTAAATTCCATTTTTTATTCTTGGGTGTATTTTTGCTTTTTTACACCTCACAAATTGCTGTTGTTCCGTCAATTAATCAATACCTAAAAGGAAATTACCAACATGATAACTTTGGAAAGTTATTTGGTTATGCGACTACAGTAAACAAATTACTTACCATGGTAAGTACATTAACAGTTGGTATTTTACTTGATATAGATCCTAATTCGTATCGAATATTCTATCCTATGGTAGGTATTTTAGGAGTCATTTCCATCTTTCAACTCACAAAAATTGAGTTTAAACAAAAACTTGATCCTGTAGTAAAACCAATAGGTAAAGCTCTGGGTGATTCATTTAAAAGAATTTTCAATATTTTAAAAAATAATAAGCCATTTAAGCATCTTGAATTAGGTTTTATGTTATATGGTTTTGCCTGGATGAGTACCCACGCTGTAATTACTATTTTTTACAAAGATGCACTCTACTTAAACTACTCATCTGTTTCTTTTTACAACAATGCTTTTAACCTTGTTGCTATTGGTGTTTTGCCTATATTCGGAAAACTGATTGGAAAAAGAGATCCAAGAAGGTTTGGCATCATAACATTTGGCTCACTAATGCTTTTTATTGTATTTACAGCCCTCTCTGAACACATTCCTGTTTATTCAGAAATATTTGGGATAAAGCTGTATCACATGCTATTAATTGCCGTAATCTTCAATGGATTTTTTATGGGAAGCATGCCGCTTTTATGGGGAATTGGGAGCAGTTATTTTTGTGAACCACATGAAGCTGCCGACTACCAGTCTGTTCACTTGTTTTTAACAGGAGCAAGAGCTTTATTTGCCCCAATAATAGGTATTAAACTATACGAATTATTTGGTTTTAGTATTACTTACGGAGTAGGAGTTCTTTTCTTAGCCTCTGCAATCATACTAATGCTATACTCCCAACACAAATATCCCAAAAGCTAAATACTTTAAGCTAAAATATTAGCACCCACAAAACCTGCAATAAAAATTAAGATAACTATGGCTATAGTAGCAATAAAAGCATTATATGATAAATCCAACATCTTATATTGACGCATTAATATTCGATTAAATAAATAACTGGATCGTGTTTGATTTCCAATTTGCAACTCCTGGCTTCTCACAATTTCATCCATTGCCTCTTCGTAATCCTGTAAAGATGGATTTAAAAATGTGATTAACATATTATCTTTTAAATCCGGATAATTTGGTAATATTTGATTACTTAATGTTCTTTTGATCAAAAAGCCTGGCGTTTTTGAAGATAACATACTTAAAATTAAAGAAATTCCAACTCCAATCAATGCAGTAACAATGACATATGCTCCCATTGGAACATGATCTACAACATACTGATTAAAAACAATTAAAACAGAAAGCAAGGTTGTATTTATCCTAACTAAAATCATTGATTTTCTATCGGTTAATGCCATGGAATTAAATAATGCCCGATATTGATTTCTTTGAAAATTAGTCAAAGATTTTTTAGGTTCTTTTTTGGTATAAAACAATCCTTTTTCTTTTTCCTCTTCTTTTTTATTTAATTTAAACGCATCCTTTATCTGATCTTCTACAAATATATCTTGCTCCATATTTAGTTCCCTCTATACTTTTCTATATATACAAATCACAATGTAAATAGATAACCATTTTACATATGCAAATATGTATATATTTTACTAAACAACAAAAACTCCCTATATTTTTAACATAGATTCACAAAATTCAAACAATCAATACACTTATCAATTGAAAATTTTCATAACATTACAGTCCGAATAATTCCCCTCGTAGATTAACTCAAATTTTTATCAAAGCATTTAATGTAATGACAAAGCAATCGTTTACATATAACCTTTCACAAAAAAACTGGTATCAATCTTTAAGAAAAGAATTTTGGCGAAATCCGAGCAGACTAACTGCACTAAAAGTAGTTATTGCTTCTATTGTACAGGTTATCCCATTCTCCATTTTTATCAATCCTTTTTGGGGAACTACCTTATCGCTAGGAACGGTTGCGGCAGCATTAGCCGAAACGGATGACCACCCTAAAGGTCGATTAAAAGCCTTAATTATTACTATCATAAGTTTTGCTATTACTACAACATCGGTAGCAGTATTAAAACCCTACCCTATCATTTTTGGAGTTGGCTTTATTTCATCTACTATCCTGTTTGTTTTAATTGGTGGTGTTAGTGAAAGGTACAGGGGTATTTCTTATGGTGCAATACTAATTGGCATCTATGCCATGCTGGGTCTCGACAAAAATATGGAATGGTATTTACAACCTCTTCTATTGTGTTCAGGTGCATTGTTTTATGGAGCTATTTCGTTGTTTCTATTATACAAAAATCCAGGTAGACTTGTTGAAGAGCAACTATCCAGAGGATTCAATGCACTTTCGGCCTACCTTGAGGAAAAAGCAAAATTTTTCCCAATGAGTGAAAACAAAGAGTCGAACATTAGCAGTAAATTAGCTATACTTAATGTAAACGTGGTTACTTCTCTTGAAAAATGTAAAGAGGTAATTAACAACTATGGAGAAGAAGTAAAAAACCAAAAGGAATTGGCCCCTTTTCTGCAACGATTTATGCTTTTACAAAGTTTACACGAAAGAGCAGCATCTAGTCATGAACGCTATGAAAAGTTAAAAGACAAAACTGAGTATAAAGAAATTCTGGAGGGTTTTGCGGAGTTATTACATCAACTATCACATGCTGCCAAAACATTGGCTGAAAGCATGCTAACCGGACAAAAATATAACCATCCGGTTTCAATAGCCTGGATTATATCGGCTCTTGAATTTGAGATTGATAAGCTACCAGATTACGACAGAGAATTGCTTGAATTATTACTTCATAATTTAACTCGTTCTCATACATCTTTAAAAAACCTTTATAATCCTGAAATAAGTACATCAATCCCTCGCTTAGGACAAGATGAAAGAAGTTTTTGGAAAAGAATTAAAGATCAGCTTACGATTAAACACCCAAGATTTAGATATGCTATTAGGTTGAGCATGTGTTTTTTAGTTGGTTACATCATCGTAATTACCAACAATATGGAAAAGGGAGAATGGATCATACTCACTTCCCTATTTGTTTGTCAACCTACCTATAGTGAAACAAAGAAACGACTACTCGAAAGAATATTAGGCACATTAAGTGGTGTAGTTCTCGGAATATTACTGGTGAGTTTTATGCCTACTTTTGCAGGACAAATATTATTAATACTCCTAAGTATCTATTTCTTCTTTTACTTTAAAAATTCAAATTACTCTTATGCAGTAGTTTTTATAACCATATATGTTTTAGCCGGCAATAACATGACGGCTAATATGGGTGTTGGAGTTATGCTTCCCAGACTAATTGATACAATTATTGGTGCAGCACTAGCCTTTTTATCCATACGCTTTTTATGGCCTAACTGGCAGCACAAACAATTGCCCAATCTGCTATCTTCAGCTTTAAAAAACAATGCGTTTTATTTATCAGAAATTTGGGATGAGTATAAATATACTAAAGAAGATGATTACAATTACAGATTAGCAAGACGTTTAGCTCACAAATCAGATAATGCCTTAACGCTATCTTGGCAGAGTATGCGTGTGGAACCTAAGAAAAGAAAAAAAGCTTTGGATAATGCGTTTACAATAACCTATTTAAATCATGTATTGTTATCATACATCTCTGCATTTGGCGCTCAAAGAGATGAAATAACAGATCTCCCCTTAGATACTGAAAGTATTATTAGTACAATAAACCTGACTCTAAAGGAAGCTGCCAGTAGAATTAGTAACGTACAGCCTAAATATGCTGAAGTTAAAGTACCTATACTAAAACCATTATTAATCAAACTTAGAGATCAAATTGATCAGTTAAAAGATTCAAAGCAAAAACAACAGCTTAGGTTGTTATATAATATTGCCGGAGTAAGTAATAAATTACTTAGAGAGTCGGAAGATGTTGTAAATTAAGGCTTATACAGCTACCCCCTCCTACACTCGATCTTTTATAGCATCAATTAACTGAGTCACTTTTTTCATTTCTGCCTGACGGTTTAATGAATAAGTTCCCGACTCCATTTCAACTAAATTATAAAGAGATAACGATTTCATATAACATAACTCGGCCTTGTTTTCATCATTATTTTCAAGGTGAATATCACCACCTTTAACCAATAAACCGGCAATGATTTCAAGGCCTTCAAAACTCTCTCCAAACTGATTTTCAAAGATAGCACGAAGTTGCTCTACGTCCATATCCAAAACTTTATCTTCATCTAAATTAAAAGCTCTGTTTAAAGCTCCGGCATATAACTTTTGAGCCTGCTCAAGATCCCCTTTCTTCAACAATCCTAAAATAACAGCAATAACTTTGGCTATCTCTTCAATCATTCTTAATATATAATCCTTTCGTATCATAAATAAAGCTCTATTTAAATAATATTCGAAGATAATATATTCTTAAACATTATTGTCCGGTAAACTTTTTAAAATTCGCTATCTGAGTGTTTTAATATAAGGTTTTACCCATGTTACTCTTGAAGTGGGCTTGTTTCTCCACCTCTGATAAAATGCATTAAAAAAATCGAAGCGTACAGTGTAAAAATCAAAGCTGTTGGAGCGAAGCGAGTTTTTTGATTTTAGCGAAACGATTTGATTTTTAGCAATTTTATCAGCAGTGGCGGCATCTTTTGTTTACTTTTCTTTTCTACAGAAGAAAAGTAAAAGCCTGTCGACTAGAGACAAAAAAGTGATGTTTCTATTAAAGAATAGTTTTACCTCACAATAGTGATTCTTAATTTTTAAATGGTAAGTGCATAATCAAATTAAAAAAGTAAAAAATGTATATTTACTCCATCAATTTTTTAAGAATTAAAATATGATTATAGATAGTTTAGATAATGTAAAGCATTATCGCAACCTTGGTGAAAGAATAAACAAAGGCCTTGAATTTTTAGAAGAAGTTGACTTTAGCGAAATAGAGCCAGGAAGATACAATATTGATGGCGATAATATTTTTGCAATGGTGCAGGAGTATGATACTAAAGAGCCGGAAAATGCAAGACCTGAAACTCACGAAAGATATATTGATATACAATATGTTGATAAGGGTGCTGAATATATGGGTTATGCTCCACTTGAAGACCAGGAGGTTTCTCAGGCATACAACCCAGAAAAAGACGTGGCTTTTTACAATGCAGAAGTTAGCAATATAAAGGTAGAAGAAGGTATGTTTGCTATATTTTTTCCTAATGATATCCATGCTCCGGGAATTAAAATCGGAGCATCAAAACCAATTAAAAAAGTGGTTATAAAAATCTTATTATAAAAGAAACCCCAATCAACTCACTAATTGATTGGGGTTATTTTTTATTTGTAAACGACTTCTTTTAGTTAGGCCATATATACTCTTCATTTTCTTCATCCCAAAATGGGCCAAACTGAATTTCTGTAACTTCACCATTCTCAAACCAGAAGTTAACACTTGATTCAAAAAATGAAATAACCTCATTATCCGGACTTTCTGGAGATGAAACATCTTCTTTTTCATACTCTCCTAATTCCAACTTTTCTACTTTTTCTAATAGTTCTTCTTCTGAAACTCCAATTAGTTTCATTCCATCTAAAATAGCTTCCGGATCACTAACAGCAATAGAGCTTAATTTCCAGTCATCAACCTCATCAAAAGATACCGACAACTCAATTTCATCATAGTGAAAAGCTTCTGTATTATCATCAGATTCTTCGCTAGAAGCATATTGGTCAACTTCAGTTGGTTCACCTAAAACTTTTTTTACTTCAGAGCGGGTCATACCAAATCGAATATCACCATACCCTTTACCAATCAAAATGTCCTTCATATTTATTTTAGTTAGTAATAAATTCGTGAGAAATAATTGGGTGCAATATAAGGTAATAATTCATGATAATCATGAATACGACGCTAATTTTGTAAATCAATTTTATATTTCTTTCAGCACTTTTTTAAACTGCTCTACAGAAGAAACATCCATAAAATCTTGTGGTAATTCTTTATTATGATTTTTAATCTGTAACCCATTTACAAAGAAAGGTGTATTAGGAAATTTATCTTTATGATTTAATAATATTGCTTCTAAATCGTTATTCTCCGGAGTTGAAATAAACGAACTAAAAAATGCATCTGCCTTACGAATATCATTGACTTTAATTAAATCATCCAAAGGCACGGAACCACCCAAATATAAAACATGGAATCCCTCTTTACGAGCAATCAGGCTGTAAAACAACAATCCCAATTCATGAACTTCTCCTTCAACAAGAAAAAATACAATTAACTTATCAACCTTTGCATTTTCCATTTCATTATCAATGGCCACAATAAGCTTTTGTCTTATCAAATTACTTATAAAATGTTCTTGTGCAGGAGTGATTGATCCAGCCTGCCACAAAATCCCAATCCGGTCTAAAAAAGGAAACAGGATTTCTTCTACTGTACATTCAAATCCTCTTTTAATAATTGAATGAGTAAGCACATTATTGAATTTACTCTCATTCAATTCCAGCATGGAAATCATTAAACTTTCTATTTGAATATCTGCTTTTCTTACATCTAAGCATAAATCCAATACTCGTTCTCTTAGAATATCATCTCCTAAATGTGCAATATGCGATATTTTAAAACCATTTTTGTTAAGAATCGCTATATTTAAAAGTCGTCTTAAATCAATATCTGAATATAACCTAATATTTGTTTCGGTTCTGCTAGGTACCACAATATTATATCGCCTCTCCCAAATCCTTATAGTATGGGCTTTAATACCAGAAATCTTTTCTAAATCTTTTATTGAATAAACACCCATTTTATTGCTACTTAATACTTAAAATTTATTATTAAATCCTGATTATAAGGATATATTATCTCTTTTATTAAATCAAATAATTCTTTGAATAAGAAAAAGATCAAGAATTATAACTCAATAACGAACTAACATTCCTCTTTGTTCAATACAACATAAATACCCATCTTATAAAAATAGCAGACTTATTTGTATAATTAAAAGATACATAAGTCTGCTTTTTCAAAAAACTTATATAAATAATTATTATGGAACTATAACATAATCGATAACATGAACAACACCATTACCTCCCTGAACATCAGAGGCAATTACATTAATCGTATTATCGATAACAACTCCATTAGAAACATCCACCTCAATTGATTTATTCACATTTAGTGTGTTCAGCCTTCCTGATGTTAACGCTCCAGACTGTACATTACCATTTACAACATGAGCCAACAGTATAGGAGTCAGATCTTCTTTGGTTAAATCAGAAATACCTGATATTCCAAGATCTGAAAATAAGGTTTCAAAAGCTGAATTTGTTGGTGCAAACACAGTAAAAGGTCCATCTTCGTATAATGCTTCTGCTAGCTCTGCTTTTAATACTGCCTCTACTAATATTGAAAAATTATTGTTTTGAATTGCAATATCCACTACTGTAGGTGGAGTTATCACTTGGTTTATTACATGTATGATTCCATTTGTGGCTACAACGTCTGTTAAAACAACATTAGACATTGAATTTAGCATAACACCAGAATCTTCTGCATCAATTTTTAAAGAAACGTAGTAATCGTGAGCCATAGATAAAGTGCTTACGTATCCTGATTCAACGTGTTGTGCTGGTATAAAACCGTCTAATACATGGTAGAATAATATGCGTATAAGTGTTTCTTTGGTAAGATCATCTAGAGTTATATTTATTTCTGATAAAAAACCACCAAAAGCATCGTCTGTAGGCGCAAAAACTGTAAAATTAGCACTTCCATCGTCCAAAGTACTTACTAATTCAGCTCTAACTACTGCTGCTGTTAAACTTGATAGTGCCGGATTAGCTATTGCATGATCAACAATTGAAGGAGGCATAATAACGCGGTCTAATTTATGAATAACTCCATTATCTGCCATTACATCTACAGAAACAATCTTTGCACTCCCATTTAGTTTTAAATTATCTTTGTCAAAATAAATGGAATAATAATAGCCGGCCTCTTTTTCACTCATGGAGGAGTAATATCCTGTGCTAAGTGCAGATGAATTCATTTTTCCTCCTAAAACATGATACAGGAGAACAGACTTAAGTTCTTCTGTAGGAATATCATCCAAAGAGTACAAGCCTAATTCATCCAACAATCCACCAAATGCTTCATTTGTTGGTGCAAAAACAGTATACATGGTTTCGCCATCTAAAACGTCAACTAAACTTGTTTTTGTTAAAGCTTCTACTAAAATTGAAAATGACGGATCAGAAATTACAACATCAACAATAGTATTTTTTTCTTCCTCTTCTATAATTGATTTACTGTCATCATCATCACACGAGTATATAAAAAGAGAAAAGACCATTGTTAAAATTAAAAACATACCGTGGGGAATCTTAAATTTTTTCATTGTGCTAAATTTTAAAAATTACCAATACCATTTGTAAGCGCTTTTAATTTTTTTGGTCAAAGATTTCACTATTAGCAATTGCAATCATAAGTTAAACCCTAGTAACATATTTTTGTTCAATGTTTTTTATTTACTTTTAAACACTTTTAAAGCTAAACCCAAATTTTTACCCTGTATATCGTTAATAAAAAAATGAATTACAGAGTCTTTAATTAGAAGATAGTGGGTTTCAAAGAAAAGTTTAACTTTGTGCGTTGAATAAGAAAAAACAAATTATGATAAAGTCAATGACAGGCTTTGGGAAAGCCACTTGTGAACTACCCGGAAAAAAGATTAGCATAGAAATAAAATCATTAAACAGCAAACAGTTAGATGTTGGCATGCGTTTACCGAATATCTATAGAGAAAAAGATTTAGTTTTAAGAAATGAGATTGCTAATAAATTAGGTCGAGGAAAAGTTGACGTTGGTTTTTATATTGACTTTTTAGGAAATGAAAAGAACACCTCCATAAACGCCCAGGTTATTGAAAATTATTTTAATCAATTATCTCCAATTGCCAATAAGCTTGGACTAATTGATAAAACAGATATACTTAGAGCTATAATGCCATTACCTGATACGATTAAGACAGAACAGGCTGAACTTGATGAAGAAGAATGGAAAAAGATTGCTGAAACATTTAGTGAAGCTTTAAACTGTTTAAATGAGTTTAGAACTCAGGAGGGAAAATCTTTAAAGAATGATATTACTTCGAGAATTGAAAATATAAGAAGCCTATCATTACAAGTTGAACCGTTTGAGAAAGAACGAATTGAAAAAATAAGAGAAAGAATACTTGATCAGCTTAATGAATTAAAAGAAAAAATTAAAGTAGATCAAAACAGGTTTGAACAAGAAATGATTTTTTATTTGGAGAAACTTGATATCACTGAAGAAAAAGTTCGTTTGGCAAATCACCTGGATTATTTTTTAGAAACCATTGCTAACGAAGAAATGGTTGGTAAAAAACTGGGATTTATTACGCAGGAAATAGGTCGCGAAATAAATACATTAGGTTCTAAAGCAAATCACTCTGAGGTTCAAAAATTAGTAATCCAAATGAAAGATGAACTGGAAAAAATAAAAGAACAAAACTTAAATATTTTATAAAAGCACAACCATAATTTTAAACATAAAACACTTCAGGTAAATGACTAAAAAAGGAAAGTTAATCATATTTTCTGCTCCATCAGGTACAGGTAAAACAACAATTGTTAAGCATCTTTTACAAAAAGATTTTAATATGGAGTTTTCAATATCAGCTACCACCAGAGAACCTCGGGGACAAGAAAAAAATGGTATTGATTATTACTTTTTAACTCCTGATGAATTTAGAAAAAGAATTGATGCAGAAGAGCTACTAGAGTGGGAAGAAGTTTATACTGACAAATATTATGGTACACTAAAAAGTGAAGTTGAAAGGATTACTTCGCAAGGAAATAATATTGTGTTTGATGTTGATGTGGTTGGAGGGCTTAACATAAAAAAAATGTATGGCGCACAAGCTATTGCTATTTTTATTAAACCACCTTCGGTTCAAGAACTAAAAAATCGACTATTAATTAGAGGAACAGACTCATTGGAAGTAATTCAGCAAAGGCTGGATAAAGCAGAAAAAGAGATTAGCTATGCTGATGGATTCGATCATATAATTATAAATGATAAACTTGAGCAAGCTATTTGTGAAGTTGAAATAGTTTTATCTGATTTTTTAAATGGGTGATAAAAAAAAGCATATCGGATTATTTTTTGGTTCATTCAATCCTGTTCATGTAGGACATTTAGCTTTAGCAAATTACATTGCTGAAAATAGCGAAATAGATGAAGTCTGGTTTGTTGTAAGCCCACAAAATCCATTCAAAGAAACAAGTGAACTTATAGATGCTGAGCACAGAGTAAAAATGCTTGAGGAAAGCATTGGGAGTTACCCTAAGTTTAAAGTTTGTGATATTGAACTAAAACTTCCAACTCCTTCATATACTTATAAAACATTAAATAAACTCACCTCATTGTATTCTGATTATAATTTCTCAATCATAATGGGGTCTGATAATCTAATCAATTTAAACAGATGGAAAAATATTGATGAGATTATGAAATCATGTACTATAAAGATATATCCAAGGCCTGAGTATCCAATTGCAGCAAAATTATTAACAGATTCTATCTCAATTATAGATGCCCCGGTTTTTAACATCTCATCTACTCTTATTAGAGAAGGATTATCTCAAGATAAAAATTACAGTTATTTAATACCTAAAAAAGCCCATGACTATATTAAAAATCATGGGCTATATAAATTTCACAGTTAAAAACTTCTGTTAATGCGAACATTCATGATCGCCATCTCCATGAGCTGTACAGATGGAATAGTTTCCTTTGCTTCCAGCGATCCACTGATTTAAAACATCAGATATTTCACCTGTAAAACCAATATAAGCTTCAATTCCTACTCGCTTTAAAGTATTAATAGCACCTTGTCCCATTCCTCCTGCTAACAGTATATTGACACCAATTTCACTTAAATCATTTGCCAAATTACTTTTACAACCACACGATTCAGGACCTTTAAATTCTTCAGTTGAAACAATACTATTATCGTCTGATAAAGTATAAATGGTAAACTTTTCACAATGACCAAAATGACTATCAATCATAGTTCCCTTAGTAGGTATAGCTACTCTCTTCATAAGTTATATTATAATTTTATTTACTTTTCGGAAATTTTTTGCCCACAAATATAAGAATATTCTCATTACAATAATACTATTATAACAGACATTTTTATTTACAAATGCTTAGGCACTTCAAAATAAAATCTTGATCCTGCATCAACCTCTGATTCCACTTTTATATTACCCCCCATTAGTCCCAGTAATCTTTTCACAATAGCCAACCCTAAACCTGATCCCTGACTAGATACAGGTAATCCTTTTCCATCAGCCTGAATTTTGTAAAAACGATGAAAAATACGACCTATCTGTTCATTATGAATTCCAATTCCAGTATCTGAAACTACAAAACGTAATACATCTTCATGTTCTGATACTTTTAGTAACACCTCTCCTTCTGAAGTAAATTTTAAGGCATTATGCATAAGGTTTGTAATTATTTGTTTTAACCTGCCAGCATCAGTATTAACCACACAATTGCTGGAAACATTTCGTAGATCAACCTTCAACTCTACATTTAACTTATCTAATCTGTTTTTCTCTGATTCAATTACGGGTAAAACCTCATTTTTTATAAATGGAATAACTATAATATCTTCATGGTATAGCGTTGTTTGACCAGTTTCTATTTTACTTAAATCCAAAACATTATTCACCAAGCCAAGCAAATATTCAGAATTGATATATATCACTCTTTTATAACTATCCGCATCTTCTTCTGAATCATATAATTTCTGAACTAAAATATTACTAAAACCAATAATAGCATTTAACGGAGTTCTAATTTCATGACTAATATTTTGAAGAAATGCAGTTTTTAATTTATTACTTTCTTCTGCTTTTTTAACAGCTCTTTTCAAATCTGAAATATCATAAGCAAAGCAGATATAATGATCAATTTCAACGTTTAACAAATCAAGTTTTAAGTGCTTTAGTGCTTTATTATTCTTTGAAATCAATGCACATTCTTGCGATTCGGAATTTACATCAACAGAACTACAAGCTTTTCTAAAACGATTTAAATCTTCATTATCAACGAACAAGGAAAAAAAATTTTTTGATAAAAGAAATTCCTTTTCATACCCAGTAATATTGAAAACAGCAGGATTAACATCCACTATATCAAACTTATAATCCAAAATAAATATACCATCATTTGTATTAAGAAAGTAATTCTTTAACCTGGCCTCTCTATGCATTAATGCTTGAATAGCAAATTTTCGTTCTGTAACGTCCTCAATAATTCCTAAAAATCCGGTTACCTTATTCGTATCATCAAAAATTGGAGACTTATGTGTATCTATATAAACAACCTTATTTCTGTTTTTTAAATAGAAACTGATTTCCCGCTTCACTGGCAGCTTCTCCTCCAGTATCCTTTGATACATCTTACTAAAACGCTTGTAGATATTCTTATCAAAATCCAAATCATAATCTGTTTTTCCTAAAATATCCTCAACAGACTGATAACCAAAAGTTGCAAGAAATTTTTTATTTGCATAAACATATTTAAATGATACATCTTTAATGTATACTCCAAGGTTGATATCCTCAAGTATATAGGTTAATTCTTTAGGAATTCGTATATGATTGGTTTGGGCATTTTCTTCTAATTGATCAACTATAGAAAAAATGGCAACTAAATCTACATCAGGATTTTTTTCCTTAACCCTACTTAACTCTTCCTTTAATTTTCCAATTAACAAGCCACCTTCTGATGAAATCATAACCCTCTTATTTGGGAGAAAAATATAACCATAAAATCACTGAAAACCAATTAAACACAATATTTTAAGTATTCCAACTAGCACACAATTAATAAACATTTTTTAACATACTTTATTTTTTTACTAGTCTATAAATCTCAATATCACTGATTAAAGTCATACGAATTTGCTAATTTTGCCGGCTGTTTTTATAAGGTTTAAACACGCCTTTATCATTAATCTTTGTAACAAATTAATCACAATTGGAATCGTATTACTATTGAAAAACCAACAACTGTCATTTTTTTTCAAGCACATATACACAATACAATTCCTTTCACTTTTGAAAATAAATAATAAATCATATGAAATTTACATTTTCTTTTATCGACAAACGACAGGGTTCTGTTAAAGATGATATATTATCAGGACTTACAGTTGCACTAGCACTAGTTCCGGAAGCAGTTGCCTTTGCTTTTGTGGCAGGTATTTCACCTATCATTGGTTTATACGGAGCCTTTATGATGGGATTAGTTACTTCAATTATGGGAGGTCGCCCAGGAATGATATCCGGAGCTACCGGAGCTCTTGCAGTTGTAATGGTAAGTCTTGTAAGCGAAGGTAATGCAATGGGTGCTCCTGGTGATATGATGGGTATTCAATACCTCTTTGCTACTATTATCTTGGCCGGGTTATTTCAGATGGCTGCTGGATTCCTAAAGCTTGGAAAGTTTATCCGCATGATTCCTCAATCTGTAATGATGGGTTTTGTTAATGGGTTAGCCATTGTAATTTTCACTTCGCAGTTAGGAATGTTTAAAATTGGTGGAGAATTTTTAAGTGGTTCACCATTATTTATCATGCTAGGATTAGTTGCACTAACAATGGGTATTATGTATTTCTTACCTATGTTTAGCAAAAAAATACCTGCCGCCCTTGTTGGTATTGTAGTTGTTTCTTTAATTGTAATATTAGGCGGAATTGAAACAGAAACAGTAAGATCATTTGTTGTTTCAAAAGGAGGTACTGGTATTAAAGCTGGTTTACCAACATTTAACGTACCTATGATTCCGTTTAGCATAGAGACACTAAAATTTATTTTACCATATGCTCTAATTTTAGCCACAATTGGTTTAACAGAATCATTAATGACCCTTACACTAGTTGATGAATTAACTGAAACAAGAGGAAGTGGAAACAGAGAATGTGTTGCTCAGGGTGTTGCCAATATAACCAACGGTTTCTTTGGTGGTATGGGAGGTTGTGCCATGATTGGTCAGAGTATCATTAACATCAAGTCTGGTGGTAGAGGTCGTCTTTCTGGTATTGTTGCTGCACTTGCATTGTTAATGTTTATTTTGTTTGCTTCAAGCTATATTGAGATGATTCCTATTGCAGCCTTAGTTGGAGTTATGTTTATGGTTGTTATAGGAACTTTTGCATGGAGTACATTTAAAATCATCAATAAAATTCCTTTAGCTGATGTTATTGTTATTATTTTAGTAACAGCTCTTACTGTAATTTTTGATTTGGCGATTGCTGTTGCTGCTGGCGTTGTTGTTTCAACTCTTGTGTTTGCATGGGAAAATGCTGTCAAAATTCGAGTTTCAAGTGTAGTGGATGATCAGGGTGTTAAACACTATATTGTTCATGGCCCTTTATTCTTTGCAGCAACAACATCTTTTATCAATAGTTTTGATGTTAAGAACGATCCTAAGGAAGTAATCATTTCTTTTGAAGAATCTCGAATAATGGATCAATCAGCGATTGAGGCAATCAATAAATTAGCAGAAAAATATCAATTAATTGGAACAAATGTACACCTTAGATATTTATCTTCTGATTGCATAAAATTAATCAAGAAAGCTGAAAAAATCTGTGATGTCAATGTTCTTAAAGACCCAGATTATCATGTTGCCATTAATAATTATCGTAAAAAGGTAGAAGAGCTAAAAACTGTTTAATATCGAAATTATATATAATATAAAGCCTGCTGTATATGAACAGCAGGCTTTTTTTGTAAAATTCTCCATCACTAAATACAAATCATAAGTAAGCATTTTTGTATATTTCACCACTAATTCATGGAGGTTGGTAAAATTCACCAAGATATCTGGATAAATTCTTATATTTTCATCGTGATTTCATCCCAAAAAAATGACTAAAATTCAAACTAAAACAACCGGACTATTTATCTCAATTGCAGTAATTGCCGCTGTTTTAGTTGCGTCTTTAGCCCTGTGGAAGAGCAGTCATATTTTAAAAGATAATGCGGTTGAAAAAATGCTATATCAGGCACAGTATCAAGCCAGTACTTTCGAACATGATTTATCTCAATTACGTTCTATCACTCAATCAATTGAAGCATCACTACTTACTATTTATCCCAAAGAAGGTTTAAATGAAAACAACATCAATAAGGTGAAGGATGATTTAACAAAACACATGATGATGATTGGAAAAAAAATGAATGCGCTAAGTTTGTGGGTTGTTTTTAATCCGGAGTTAGTTCCACAAAACCAGAACATTGATTTATATGATAAAAACAGAGATGGTAATTTTGTAAAAGCGGATCCATATAACATCAATAATTTTGATATGGGGTCACAAACTATGAAATGGTGGACCGACGCTATTACAAACGGAGAAGTATGGACGGAACCATATTACTGGGAAGATTGGGATATGGAGTTGATTTCTTACTCAAAAGCCATTTACATAGATTCTATATTTATTGGCTGCATTGGTTCTGATATTGATTTTACAAAAAAAAGAGCTGAGTGGTCAAATATGAGCCTTTATCAAAGCGGATATTTAGTTCTTATCAATCAAAATTTTCACTTTATTCTGCATCCCCAGTACAATGACAATGATGCTATTGAAACCATCCCAAGTGATGTTTATAACTATATAAATGACAATGTATTCAAAAACAAAAGTGGACATATAAACTATGATCTATTCGGAATAAAAAAGGTAATGACCTTTCAAAATTTAACAAACGGATGGGCCTTACTTGCAGTAGTTCCGATTAAAGAAATATATGAACCAATTTATAAAACAGGAAACACATTACTTATAATTTTAGGTTTGGTTATTTTAATTTCTGTAGGTATTGCCATGTTCTTTAGTAAAACAATTACCTCGCCAATTGAGAGACTGGGAGTATTATTTAATGAAGCAAAACATGGAAATCTTGAGGTTAGATGCAATATAAACTCCAATGATGAATTACAAAAGCTGGGTAATCAATTCAATTATTTTTTGCAACAAATGCAAACCATGATTGATCAGTTGAAAGAAAAAGAGATTAACCTTACTGAAGCCAAAGAAAAGGCGATTGAATCCGACAAACTAAAAACTGCTTTTCTTGAAAATTTAAGTCATGAAATAAGAACTCCGTTGACAGGAATTGTTGGCTATGCAGAATTATTAAACACCGATGGTTTTTCTAAAGATGAAAAAGATGACTTTTTATCAACCATCCAACAAAATAATGATAATCTATTACAGTTCATTGAGGATGTAATCACCTTTTCAAAATTAGAAAGAGGTATTTTGCACCCCAAAAATGATGAATATAATCTGGATCAATTATTTATCAAAATACATCAAAATGTAACTCCTCCCTTTGACACTATAAATGAACACATCACATTTAAAACTATATTACCCACTAATCAAACAAGTATTTGTATTCACACCGATTCCGATCTGGTTATAAAATCGCTCAAAATATTGCTCGACAACGCTTACAAATTCACCATTAAAGGTGAAATTATTATGGAATGTTTCATTAAAAACAACAAATGGGGGATTGAAATAAAAGATACTGGCATCGGGATTCCTAAAGAATTTCAGAAATTAATATTCAAAAAATTCTACAAATATACTAGTGATAAAACAAAAATATACAGAGGTGTAGGAATGGGATTGGCCATAGTTTCGGAGATTGTAAAAATTTTACATGGTAATATAACTGTACATTCCGTTAAAGGTAAAGGTTCTAGTTTCATTATTGAATTTAATATACCCTCAATTACTACATATTGATAAAATCTAACTCTAATTTTTGTCAACCTAATACTTTATTCAATATATTCGTGCCCCTCCATTTATTAATCATCAATTACATTTAAATGAATTCTTTAAAACGAAGATTTTTTTCAATTGCTTCAATTATCACGCTTAACTTGCTTCTGAACAACATTTATGTTTTTTGTCAGAATAACAACCAATATGATACTTATACGGAAATAGAAAGTCTCATTTTAAAAAAGGACTCAAGCGGTTTAGAAAATAAATTAAAAGAAAACAACCTCAATTTTAATTCTGTTATTATTGATGTAACTCCATTATTCTTGGCTTGTCGTAAACCTGACAGTACATATATTAATTGGTTATTAAAAAAAGGAGCTTCGCCCAATGTAATCTCCAGATATGGAACTGTTGGAAACTGGTTATTGGAAAAAAAAGGTCATATTGATATTTTTAATATGCTTCTTGATCACGGGTTTGATCCTAACATTGAGAGTATGGCATATTGGTTAAATAAAAAAGAAAATCACCCTGAAGAAGTTCCGGAATGGCTAAATCGTTCTTTTAGTAAAATCAAAGAAAATAATTTAAAAACAGACCATCTTCCATATTTTGCCTACACTGATCCTGCAGATGATTTAATTTTAGCGGTATCAATTGTTCGAGATAGTACTTTAACCTTGACAAAAAAACTGCTTAATTATAATATGGATGTAAATATGATCGATAAAAAGGGAGTCACACCTATTTTTTATGCAATTCACTATCAAAATGTTGAAGCATTAAAATTATTTATAAAACATGGTGCAGATGTGAATCATATTCTAGCTCCTCCAGTTAGCTCAATGTATGAGAATAATCAAATTTTTAACAATAGCATTACTCCAATTTTAATGTGCATGCAAGAAATTGATCAAAATTCAGATCTATTAAACAAAGAAGAAACCATGTCTATTATAAAGATTTTGTTAAAAGCAGGTGCAGACATCCATCATAAAACAAATAATGATAAAATTTCAGCTTTAGATATTGCCAATAAATTAAATCATAAAAGCATTAATAAATTGTTTAAAAAGCATGGAAAATAATTTGTATTAAAAACACACTCTAAAACTACACAAATACTTATTTTTAAATACATTAACAAGGTTTAAAATAGATTAATCTGAAAATATTATTTGCTAATAGAGATAAAATATCAATAAAGATTAAACATTTTGCATATGCCAATGTTTAAATTTCAAACAAATAAAATATACAATGAACAAGACTAATTTAAACGTAACATTTGCTGGTAATCCAGTAACTATATTAGGAAATGAGATTAAAGTTGGTGACAAAGCTCCTGACTTTACAGTTATAAATGAGAAACTTGAGTCTGTTAAATTATCAGATTTTGATGGCAAAGTAAAAGTACTTGTTGTATATCCCTCAATTGATACTGGAGTTTGTGCAGCACAAAACAGAAAATTTAATGTAGAAGCAAATAGTTTAAAAGATGTTGCAGTACTTTCTATTTCTGTTGATCTACCGTTTGCTCAATCTCGCTTTTGTGGTGCTGAAGGATTAGAAAACATTATTACTCTTTCAGACCACAAAGATTTAGATTTTGGTGAGAAATATGGCTTTGTAATTGAAGAATTCAGATTATTAACAAGAGGTACTGTTATTATTGATAAAGATAACACTGTAAAATACGTTGAGTATCTTCCTGAAATTACAAATGAACCAAATTACGATGCAGCTCTTAAAGCTGTTAAAGAGTTACTATAAAGTATCCACCCCATAATAAAAAAGCTGCTTTGATTTAACCGTACAAAGCAGCTTTTTTTATCTCATTTTTTGAAAAATCGCTTTATTTTATCTTTTATTGATAGCTTATTTTTTAAGCTATTTGCAGTTTCTGAAGTTTCCTCTCCATATACGGGGATTTCTCTATATGCAATATCATATCCTATTTTAGGAATACTAATATGTAAAACGCCATTTCTATATTTTGCTGAAATACGATCAGCGTCCATATCACTACTTAAATATGTTTCTTTAATAAAGTACGAATCTCTGTAATGTTTATTCTTACTAAACAAACTACCATTCTTTTGATTATTTGTCCCTTCTATCCTTAGTCTATTTCCTTCAACCTTAATATTTAAGTTCCTTTTCTTATAATTTGGAAGCTCATATTCTATACAATATGAATCTGGTAATTCTTTAATATTTTCAAATACTGAACTTCCATATATAACAGGTTCATATATGTCAAGGTCAAAAAAAGAATTATAACATGATATTAGTGTTTTCATTTTTATAAAAGTTTAATGTTGACTAATACATAAATTCCTTTAAATCCTGTTTTTTTTAAGAAAGGGCAGATATAATCCGCCCTTAAAATCAGTATTAAAAATAGAAGTCAATACGATTATTTAATTTCAATTTGTTTTGTTGGTTTTGGTTTTACTTCATCGCGTTTTGGTAAGCTAATATGAAGAATACCATTGTTATAATGAGCTTCTATTTTTTCAGCATCTACAATATTTTGAGCAACAGTAAATGATCTTTGGAATGATTGATAACTAAATTCTCTTCGTGTTACTTTTTCTCCGTCTTTTTCTTCTTTTTCATTCTCTTTCTCTGAAGAAATGGTTAATCTACCATTGTCGTAATTAACTGTAAAATCTTCTTTTGTAAGTCCGGGAGCTGCAACATCAATCAAGAACTCATTTTCATTTTCTTTTACATTTACAGCTGGTAATGTAGAATTTGTACTTGAATAGTTTGAACTATTCCAATCCATCAATTCTCCATCAAAAAATCTATCTACTAATGAAGGAAATGATGGAATCCAATTGTTTGATAATTTTGCAAGTGTCATAACTAAATCCTCCAATTATTTAATTCAACATTTAATTTATATTCACGTCTATATTCGATCAAATTAAATGCCGTAAACAAAGGTAAAACACCTACACAATTAGTAAAGAATTGTTTTTCAAGACATTATATAAAAACAGCATTTTTTATCAAAAAAACACCATATTTTCACAACGACAAAAAGACATTAAAACACTAATCATTAAGCCTTTATGACATATTAAGATGTCATTTTTACAGTTTTATTAATATTATTTTAGTCCGAAATTTCGTTGGTATACTTATCGATAACGCAAGCAACGGATGCATCACCTGTTACGTTTACTGTTGTTCTAACCATATCCAAAATTCGGTCAACTGGTAAAATAATAGCAATCCAGGCGGGATTTAAACCTACAGAATTCAAAACAATCATCAACATTACGATTCCTGCACTAGGAACTGCAGCAGAACCAATACTTGCTAGAGTTGCAGTTAAGACTACTGTTATTTGCTGCCCTAATGAAAGATTAATCAAGTGCATTTGAGCCAGAAAAACAACAGCCACGGCCTGATATAAACTGGTTCCATCCATATTTACTGTTGCTCCAATAGTGAGTACAAAACCAGCAGTCTTTTTGTCTACTCCAAGATTTTCCTCTACACATTCAAAAGTAACTGGAAGAGTTGCTGCACTTGAACTTGTAGAAAAAGCCAATGCCTGTGCCGGACTAATTCCTTTTAGAAAATCAAAAAACTTACGTTTAGGTACTAATAATTTAAGAATGGTAGGATATATTACAAAGGCCATCAGAAGAAGTCCAATTAACACAGTAAGTGCATACCACCCTAAACCTTTAAAAATCTCAACTATTTTAGCTGGATTATCACCTGCAATATTATTTACAACTCCTGCCATTAATGCAAAAACAAAAAATGGTGCCCCTTTCATGATGATATCTACCATTTTAATAAAAACTTCTGAAGCACCATCTACAAATTGAATAACAACCTGAGACTTATCAGAAGGGATATAAAGCAGTGCTATACCAAAAAAGATGGCAAAAAATATAATTTGCAACATGGATCCATTTCCAGCTAATGAGTCAAAAATATTAACAGGTACTAAATCAACTAATGCTGCCAAAGGGCCATGCTTTTTAGCTGATTTGTATTTTGAAGTAACATCATCTTTTAATTCTTTTTGAAGCTGTTCCTTTTTCTTTTCAACCAAATCCTTATTGGCCAGGTCTTCTGATAATCGAATATCATCTCTTATCTCCACATTCTCATGCTGCGCCCATAGTTCGTATGCTATTCTGTTTTCTATACGTACCTCATCAGAAAGTGCTTTTCCGGGTGAAAATAAATTAACTAATATTAATCCTAAGGAAACAGCCATAACTGTTGTAAATAAATACAGAATTAATGTTCTGATTCCTAATTTCCCCAGATCCTTTGGGTTACCCAAGCTAACTATTCCACTAATAATCGAAAAAAGAATTAAAGGTATTGCAATAAGCTTTAATAAGTTGATAAATATAGTACCAAATGGATCAACCCAGTCTCGTGTAAAGTCCTGCCATCCTAAATATCCAGAAATAACCGCCCAAAGAGCACCAAACACAATTCCAAAAATTATTTTAACATAAAGGGGAATGTTCTTCATCATTATTTACAGAGGTTTTGAGAAAAAAGAAAAAAGATAATAGAAAATCTATTATCTCCTGAAATCAAATCTTTATTTAAGAATACATTTTATTCAAATATATCATATCAACCATAACCATAGCGGCCATTGCTTCAACAATAGGCACGGCTCTTGGTAATACACAAGGATCATGACGACCTGTTACTGTAGATACGATCTCTTCTCCTTGTTTATTGACTGTATTTTGTTCTTTTAAAATGGTTGCAATAGGCTTAAATGCAATATTCATATAAACATCTTCTCCATTGGTAATTCCACCTTGTACCCCTCCTGAACGATTAGTTTTTGTGCGGATTTGATCTCCATCCATAAAAAACTCATCATTATGCTGAGATCCTTTTAATTCTGTAGCTTTAAAACCTAAACCATACTCAAAACCTTTTACAGCGTTAATTCCCAACATGGCTTTTCCCATCTGAGCATGAAATTTATCAAAAACAGGCTCTCCTAATCCAATAGGTGCATTTTTAACCACACATGTAATAACTCCTCCAACAGAATCCTTAGCTCTTCTAACCTGATCAATGTAGTCAATCATTTTATCAGCTACTTCTTCATCGGGGCAACGAACAATATTACTTTCTATCTTTGACAGATCTAGTTCATTATAGGATTTTTCAAGCTTTATACCGCCTACTTGTGAGGTATATGCAGCAATTTCTACCCCATACTTCTTTAAAATAAGTTTTGCAATAGCTCCGGCAACTACACGGGCAATCGTTTCACGAGCCGAAGAGCGACCTCCTCCCCTATAATCCCGAATTCCGTATTTACTTTGGTAAGTATAATCTGCATGAGATGGACGATAAACATCCTTGATATTGCCATAATCTTTTGAACGTTGATCGGCATTCCAAATTACAAAACCGATTGGTGTTCCGGTTGCTATTCCATCTAAAACACCTGAAAGAAGCTCAACCTTATCTTTTTCATCTCTTGGTGTTGTGATTGCACTCTGTCCTGGCCTACGACGATTCAGTTCTCCCTGAATAAAATCCATATCCAATTCCAAACCAGGCATAACGCCTTCTATTACACCACCAACTGCCTTACCATGAGATTCTCCAAAAGACGTTAGTTTAAAAAACTGACCAAAAGAATTACCTGCCATATTTATATAAATTATAGATTAATGATAAAACCTACAGTTACAATTATAAAATCAAACACTGTAGCAAATCTTAATCTTTATTGAACGCTTAAATAATTTATTTTTATGATTTAAATCACAAAAATAAAAAAGTTATTGTATATAACCCTGTTCCGAAAGGTTATTAAAATGAAAAAGCCTATTTTCAACTGAAAACAGGCTTTTTCTAATATTTTTAATGATCAAAATTTAAAAGGATGTTTTGATCTTAAATTCTTTCTGCAAATCAAGAACATCCACAACCACCTGATCCAGAACCATCTGAACCACAAGCACCGCTTTCACATCCGGTTTGTTCACCATCGCCACAACCGCAACCAGAACCACAACCACCACCTACTACAGCCATGATTTCTTCGTCTGTTGCCTCACGAACCTCATTAATTGCTCCCGAGAAAAATAAATCATCGCCAGCTAAAGGATGGTTAAAATCCATTTTTACAGTTTCATCAGTAATATCTAATACGATTCCGTTCAAACGATTTCCTTGAGCATCTTGCATTGGCACCATGTTTCCAACTTTAATTAAGTCTTCATCCATTTTACCTTCTACTTCAAATATATTTCTTGGAATACTTACTTTTGCTTCCTCATTTACTTGACCATAAGCCTCATCAGCTTTAAGCTCAAATTTAAATTCCTCACCAACTTTTAAACCTTCTAATTTATCTTCGAACATTTGAAGCATTCTTCCTGTTCCAAAAATAAACTCAAGAGGCTTTTCTTCAGTAGTCTCTTCTACAATCTCCCCCTCAAACCCATTCAATCGTAACACATAAGAAAGAGTTACCATTTTGTTTCTTGAAATTTCCATATGTATTTCTTTTAATAATTTCTGTATCAAACATCTTTATGCAAAGAAAAGGAGTTTTTTAAAATAAACAAAAATTACGCTTACAAAAAAAGACTTAAAAATCCGAAATTAAATCGCTACATCCCTTAGCATATCTGTAATGCAAATATTTAAAAGGCATTAAGTGTATTAAAACATTTTGAATACTTTAACATTTGCTCTGTATAATTTGTATTATAATCTACTATAACATCAACAACTTCATCACCTTCATATGCTAAAGTCATGTTAGGATTCAGAAATCCTGTAAATGGTGGCACTTTCAATTTTTCAAATCTATCTAAAACCTCTTTATGTAAATCATAATCAATTTCAACACCATATCCCTCTACAATATTTTTTGCAGCTTCATAATCCCCTTCTGATTTTATTCGCTGAATTTCATTTAATAATTCACCAAATAGTTCATGTAATTTGTCATAATCTTGAATAACGAAATAAGTTTTACCTTCTTTCGTTATTTTTCTAACTACCTCATTATTCCCTTTTTCAAACACCCATTTACAAATAAGCTGACGATTTCGCATATGTGCTTGCTCGACCTTATGTCCTAGTTTAATCCTTGTAATTTGCGTTAATAATCCATTACGTAAATATCCATTATAATGTGCTTTAGCAGCGTCTAAATCAGGAATTAAACCTAACTCGAGGGCTTTAGGATGATACATGTAATATAAACCATATAAATCAGCTCTGGTTTCTTCAATTACTGAGCCAAACGACTTTAATGAATCAGATGTAATTCCAGGTAACATCTTACCAGAACCATGACCTACACATTCGTGCAAATGCGTATGTAAATTATCAGAAACAGATCCATATTGTTTTTCTAATTCCACTTCCTTTTCTGAAAAACTAAATTCCTCTGAAAAACCGGTACTCAAAGATGCTTTATGATGTGCATTTGAAATATTGGTTAGGGTAACTGATTTCGATCCATGTTCTTCTCTGATCCACTCTGCATTTGGCAAGTTAATACCCAATGGACTTGCAGGGTAACAATCACCTCCTAGAGTTACAGCATTAATAGCTTTTAATGAAATACCAATAATTTCTTCTTTCTTAAATTTGGAATCTACAGGAGCATATTTTTCAAACCAATTAGCATTTTCAGCTATAACCTCAGCTCTTTGGGTCTCTTCCTCATCTTTAATTTGAACCACACCTTCCCAAGTTGCTTTCATTCCCATAGGATCACCATAGGTTTCAATAAAACCATTGATAAAATCAACATCTCCGGAAAGAGCTTTTACCCATAGTATATTGAATTCATCAAAGGATTCAAGATCGCCTGTGGAATAAAATTTAATGAGTGAATCAATAATTTGAACCTGCTCCTCATTTTCAGCATAACTTTTGGCTTTTTCAAGATTCTTAACAATCACTTCAATTGCAGATCCATATAAGCCACCCACTCTATATACTTTTTCCTCTACTTCAGTTCCTTTTACAAGCTTTGAATTTAAGCCAAAAGATATCTTTTTATTAGGAGCAGTTTCCTTTTGCTTTTTATAAAATCCCTCTACCTCAACCTGATTGACTCCTTCATAAAAATTGTTTGCAGATGTGGTAATCAAATCTAATTCTGGATTTGTATTTACTCTTTTTGCACAAAATTCGGGATCGAAAATTAATTGAAGTAATATCTGAATTTTTTCAGTTTTTAAATGCTCGTCTGTAATATTATTTTCTCCAGCATTTAGTTTATTAAGCCAACCTATGAATGTTTTCTGACTAAAAGAAGGTGTAAACTTATCTGTACTATAATGATGGTGAGGACCTGAGGCAAACCACACCTTTTTTAGGTAAACTAAAAAATCTTCCCATTCTGGATTTTCATGATCATCTACTCCTACTAGAATAGCCTCAAGAATATCACGAAGATATAAGTTATACTTGCCATGTTGATCCCATAAAATATCTCTACCTGCTATTGTAGCCTGACTTAAATAATAGATATATAATTTATTTTTAAGTTCTATATTTTTAAATCCAGGTATCTCATACCTTAGAATTTTTATATCATCAAATTTTTCTGCGAAAACTTCCATATTTTATAATTTCAATAAAAATTATCTTCTGAACTCTATTGTTACATAAACAATGTTGATTACTAATGGTTTCCTGTAGATCTAACATCCACATCTTTATGAAGTACCCATCTACCTTTTTCAAGCACGTAACTATCATAGGAAAAATCAGGACCATACATACGGTAATTACCTTTATACAAACTACTTGGAGGAGACAAGTGATCTAAAACAAAACGTTCATTGTGCTTTTCATATTTCAACATCATATTGGTACTAGCTGAATATTCAAAAACTAGTCTTTTATCAATGACTCTATCTTGTTGAAATACTGAATATCCAAATTTTGGTGTTGCATTATTAACCACAATCAAAGGGTCAACAACTTTTTTCTTAGTCATTTCATCATTAGGTTTAAAACCAATTAAGGCATAATACACTCCATAGTTTTTATCTTTTACTGAAATCATATCATAATACACCGCTCCGTACCATTTACGCGGCGTTAGAACTGCTTTTTCCGGAGAACGCATTTTATCTGAACCATCATGTAATTCATAATATTTTATTTCACCATCTTTATTTTTGGTAACAACAGCTCCGTAAAACTTGTGATTAGAATCTGGTAAAGGAATATTCCAGGTACAAACTTTTACCTTTTTATCTTCAGATATTAAGGTGGATATTCTTGTTAGCCCTTTAAAACTATCATTAAAATATTCTTTATTTGCCCATAATACCTTCATCCTATCAATGATTGAATCATTAAGTGCTAGTTTTTCTTCTTCTGTTTCTCTTAGCAGTATCTGTTCAAACATACATATTGATGCAATATCTCTATATTCACGATATATCTTACCATCGGCTTTGAAAGAAAATGTTAAAGGATATAAATCCAACTCTCCTTCTGTTAGTCTTGATAAATGCAATCTGAACTCGCCAACTCCTCTTTTATCTTTATGTGAAAAACTTTTATCATGGAAATGTAGAACCTGCCTGTTATAAACACCACCAAATACAATATACCAATCTAATCGGTATACAATACCATCTTTATATGTGTTGTAGTAAAAAACCCTGTATTTTGAATCACTTGACTTTGTAACTTGAATATAAGCCGAATCAGGTATTGAAATGTCTTCGTTATATGTTTTCAAAAATGTACTAAACACTTTCTTAAATTCAGCCAACTGATATTCTTTTTCGTGCGGATCATCCAAAAGAGAAATATCTCTCACCCTTTTCTCTAGGTCTTCCATTTTTAGTTGGGCATAAGATATGCTTCCTCCTAATAAAAAAAACAAAACCACTAGCCTACATATGTACATTGTTGTATATTTTAATATATTTGTGAAAATATTTATACTTCGAAAATATGAAGATTTGGGAAAAAATAAAAAGGCAAAATTTTAAAAAGCTTGCTCTTGGGATTATTATAGGTGGATTGGCTGGGTATGCCTATTATTATTTTGTTGGATGTAATTCAGGGACATGCCCCATTACATCAAACCCAATAAATAGTATACTTTATGGCTCTTTTGCCGGACTTGTAATAACTGTTAAATAATAAAAAAACAACCTGAATTCGAAATAACATCGAATTCAGGTTGATATTTATACTTTTATTTTAAAATTTAATCCCAGTTTAATATTACTTTACCACTATTGCCTGACTCCATCACATCAAAACCTTTCTGAAAATCATCAATATGAAAACGATGCGTAATCATTGGAGTTAAATCAATACCTGTAAGTAACATTTGTTCCATATGATACCAGGTTTCGAACATTTCTCTACCATAGATACCTTTTAAAGTTAATCCTTTAAATATAACTTTGGTCCAGTCTATTTGTGTTGTTGAAGGCTGAATTCCTAAAAGTGAAATTTTTCCAGAGTTATACATATTATCTAACATAGAGTTTAATGCAGCCGAATTACCGGAGCATTCCAGCCCTATATCAAAACCTCTCATATTCAACTCCTTTACTACATCACTCAAGCTTTCGTTCAATGGATTCACTACTTTTGTAGCCCCCATTTTACGAGCTAATTCGGCACGATATTCATTAGTTTCCGTAGCTACAACATATCTTGCTCCTGCAAATTTTGCAATTGCAACACACATACTTCCAATTAAACCTGAACCTGTTATAACTACATCTTCACCAATAATCGGAAAGCTTAATGTTGTATGAGTGGCATTTCCGAAAGGATCCATAATTGATGCTATTTCATCAGAAATATTTGGATGAACTTTCATTACATTATAAGCAGGCACCTTTACATATTCGGCAAATGCTCCGTTCGTATTTACACCTATACCTATTGAATTTTCACAAATATGCTGTCTTCCTCTTCTACAATTTCTACAATGCCCGCATGATATATGACCTTCTCCGGTCACTCTGTCTCCTTCTCTAAACTCTTTTACTTCAGAACCGACTTTGACTACATAACCTACATACTCATGACCTATAGTCATTGGTGTTTGAATTGTTTTTTGAGCCCATTCATCCCATAGGTAAATATGTAGATCAGTACCACATATAGCAGATTTTGCAACCTTAATTAAAACATCATTTACACCTATTTCTGGTAAATCTATTTCTTCCATCCAGATTCCTCTTTCTGGTTTTGCCTTTACCAAAGCCTTCATTTTTGTCATATTCCTAGCTCTATTAAATGTAAAATTTTAATAATTCAGTATTATTCTGAAGCTGACAACTCCACAATTATACAATAATGTAAAGGTGAGCATAAGTTAATCATACTTCAATGATAAATCTCAAGGATTAAATATTCAAATCTTCTATTTATCTCTTAACCATTTATAAAATTCTATTTGTGACCTAAATACCGTTTCATCAGATTTCTTACCTCTTAAGGTATTATCCATCGCATTATTTAATAATCTGGAAGAACAATTATCTTTTCGTTGCATATCTAGCATTGTTAATATTTCATTCTTCAATTCCTTATTATAAATTGGACAAGCTACTTCAATCCTTCTATCTAAATTTCGTGTCATAAAATCTGCTGAAGAAATGTATACTTTTTCATCACCGCCATTAAAAAAAACAAAAATTCTTGAATGCTCCAGATATCGATCTATTAATCCAAACGATTCAATTGCATTTTCCGGCTTATCAAATTCAGAAATTAATGAAAACATTCCCCTAACATTTAAAATAACCTCAACTCCAGCCTTTTTAGCTTCGTATAATAGCTGAATCAAATCGTAATCTACAAGGTTATTCACCTTTATGTAGATATATGCTTTTTTACCAATTGAAGCGTTTTCCATTTCATTACGAATATACTTTTCTATCGAGTTTCGCATGATAAACGGGGAAACCAAAAGATGCTCAAATGTAGGTATATTATAGTTTTTACTAAAAAAGTCAAAGACAGAAGAAACCTCTTTGGCTATACCTACATGTCGTGTTAATAAAAAGTGATCGGCAAAAATATTAGCTGAATCCTCATTAAAATTTCCTGTGCCAACACCGGCATAACAAACTAAATTGCTTTTTTCCTTTCGGGTAACTAAACAAAGTTTTGAGTGTACTTTTAATCCAGGTACACCAAAAATAACTTTAACCCCTGCTTCCTTTAATTTATTCGCATAAGATATATTTGCCTTCTCGTCAAATCTGGCCTGTAATTCCATCACTGCCACAACTTGTTTCCCATTTCTTGCAGCATTTCTTAAAGCTTTCATTACTGCAGAATTTTTTGCAACACGATAAATTGTTATTTTAATTTCGCGAACATAAGGATCAATGGATGCCTCACGAAGAAAATCAATAAAATGAGAAAACGAATGATAAGGATAATGTAATAATATATCACGTTTTGCAATGATCTTAAACAATGATATTTGTGGTTGAATATGTTTATGATATATCGTGGGCAACGAATCATAGGTCATATTCTTAGCACCAAATTTCGGAAAATCAATAAAGTCTTTAAAATTATGATAACGTCCTCCTCTTATAACAGCATCTTCAGTTGTATAATCTAACTTTCTAAGGAGTAGTGACAGCATTTCATCTGGCATATTCTTGTCATGTACAAACCTTACAGGATTTGCTTCCTTTCTTCTTTCCAACCCCTTGGAAATTTTCTTCACATAACTTTCTGAAATATCATCATTAATATCTAATTCTGCATCCCTTGTTAACTTAAATGTATAAGCAGAGATTCTATCAAACTTAAACATGTAAAATATATCCTTCAACTCATATCTGATCACATCATCTAAAAGCATTACATATTTTTTCCCGTCATTTGATGGCAGTAAAACAAAACGATCCAAAGATGATGGAATCTCAATTAGTGCATAATTATCTTTTCCATTCAATAATTCCTGCAAATAAACACCTAAGTATATTCCATTATCAGATAAATCAGGTAATTCACGCTTTTTAGAGATAATGATAGGCATTAAATTACCACGCACTTTCTTCTGAAAATATCTTTTTACAAAATTCCCCTGATCTTCTGTCAGATCAGTTTCATTAATAAGGTATATACCTTCTTCCTGCAATCCTTCAATAATATCATCATAAGTTTTGGCAAACTTACGAGATTGTCGGATCACCTCATTATGTATATCCTTTAAAATATCTTTTGGAGCACCACCCTCAAAAACTGTATTTTTATCCAGTTGTACTATACGCTTTAATACAGCTACCCGAACTCTAAAGAATTCATCCATGTTATTAGAATAGATGCCTAAAAACTTTATACGCTCTATTAGTGGTACATTTCTTCGTGAGGCTTCCTGTAATACTCTATCATTAAACGATAACCAACTAATTTCCTTACTTCTAAAGTTTTCTACTGTCATACCTGTCTAAAATTTATTATTTTAAGGAATAAATCTACATTCAAAGTTTCTATAGATTAAAAATAGAAATTATCTGCCAATTGAAAACAGTAAAAACTCATAATTTATGATGAACATTTTATTAACATTCGGGTTTAGACTGTCAAGTTATCTGAGTTTTAAATAAATAATAATAAAATATATGTCACGTAAAAGATTAAATCTGCACGAAATATTAGAAGTTCGTCATTTAACTGACTCAACTTTTGTAATACGTTTTGAGAAAAACGGTATGGACTTTAAAGCTGGTCAGCATGTTTGTGTTGGTCAACCCAACGGTATACACACAAGAGAATACTCCATATATAGTGCTGAATATGAACCTTTTGTTGAAATATTAGTAAAAGAAGTTCAAAATGGTTTGGTTACCCCTGTTTTAAAGGGATTGAAAGCAGGTGAGAATGTTGTGGTTGAAGAGCCTGTTGGGTATTTTACTCTACAAGATGAAAAAATTAAATCAAAGAAATTTTTATTTATTGCTACGGGAACCGGTATTTCACCTTTTCATTCCATGACAAAAAGTATTCCTGAATTGGATTATAAAATTTTACATGGAGTAAGAACTGCGCAGGAAGGTTACGAACGTAATGAATATAAGAAAGATCGGTATATTCTATGTTCTTCAAGAGATCAAAGTGGAGATTATACAGGAAGAATTACAAATTATTTAAAAGAAGTACTGATTGATAAAGATTCTGAAGTATATTTGTGCGGAAATTGTAATATGATTCATGATGCTTATGATATTTTGGAGGAAAAAGGAATATCTAATGAGCAGATTCATGCAGAAGTATATTTTTAACATTAAAGATTAATAAACTGAAGATTAACCTTTTTCAGATTCTTTTTCTTTATACAAATTATCAAAACAAAGAATTGTGAAGTACTTTTTACTGACATTGGGATGTCAAATGAATTTGAGTGACTCGGAGCGTGTGGCGTCAGTACTGGATGCAGCAGGATGCACCAAAGTGGATAACGAAGAAGATGCCAATATTATTGGTATTTTAGCTTGTTCAGTGCGTCAAAAAGCAATTGACAAAGTTTACAATAAGATTTCGAAATGGAATAAATGGAAGAATAAAAAAAACCTGATAACATTTATTTCTGGTTGTATTCTTCCTGCTGACAAGGAAAAGTTTTTAAAATTATTTGATATTGTTTTTGCAATGCCTGAATTACCTCAATTCCCTAAAATGTTAGGTGAATATGGTGTTACAAATCCATTATCATTAATTGCAGAACCCAACAATGCCATTGATGAAATTCAATTATTTTGGAACGTAAAACCTAAATACGATTCCAATTTTGAAGCCTTTATTCCAATTCAAAATGGTTGTAACAAATTTTGTACTTATTGTGCGGTTCCTTATACCAGAGGCAGAGAAGTATCAAGACCATCTCAGGAAATTCTTGATGAAGTTAGAAACCTTGCAGAAAAGGGTTATAAATCAATAACACTTTTAGGACAAAATGTAAATTCATACGGCCTTGATAAAAAAGGCGAGGAAATGACTTTTCCTGAATTACTTGAAAAAGTTGGACAGATTGGAGAAGAGGTTAACAAAGAATTCTGGGTTTATTTTACTTCTCCACACCCTCGCGATATGACGGATGATATTTTTCATATCATTGCAAAATACGATTGCTTAGGAAAACAAATTCATTTCCCAATTCAAAGTGGAGATGAAAAAGTGCTGATAAAAATGAATCGTAAACATTCATTGGAGAAGTACCGAAAAACTATGCAATCATTCAGAAGAATTCTTCCTCAGGCAACAGTATTCACTGATATTATTGTTGGTTTCACTGATGAAACGGAAGAACAATTTGAAAATACAAGAAAAGCAATGGAAGAGTTTAAATACAATATGGCTTATATAGCCATGTATTCGCCTCGTCCTGGTGCTGCTTCTTACAGATGGGAAGACAACATCCCATTAGAAGAAAAGAAGCGTAGATTTGCTGTATTAAGTGATGAACTACAAAAGCATACTTACGAATATAACAAATCTATTGTGGGTAAAACCGTTAAAGTTTTAATCCGAGAGCTTGACAGAAAACCAGGTTATCTATCTGGACATACAGACGGTAAAATTGTAATCAGATTAGAGTCTGATGATTTAAGCTTAATCGGACAAATTGTTGAACTAAAAGTAACTAGTGCAGCCAAATTTTCAATTGAAGGAGAATTAGTTGAAAAAACAGTAAGATGCTAATTTATACTAAAAAAATAGATTTCATAGCTGGTAGTTAAATTAACTGTCAGCTATTTTTTCTGTGTACCAATTTATAAATCCTTCTCAGGAAGCCTAATCATTACTCTAGTTCCTTTTCAATTACGGATTCAAATTCAATAATACCGTAATGCTCTTTTATTATTAAATAACTGATTGATAAACCTAAACCGGTTTCATCACCAGGAGGTTTTGTTGTAAAAAAATATTCTTTTACTTGAGGAATATTTTAAGCAGAAATTCCTATCCCACTATCAATGATTTCTATAATTACATTATCATTTTCTTTTTTTGTGATGATATAAATTTCACCTTCATCCTGAATAGAATTAATTGCATTTGATAACACATTGATAAAAACCTGATGTAATTTTCCAACATTACCTTTTACAATCAGACTTTCACTGCAATAATCATTAAGCACTGCAACGCAGTGTCTTAATTGATTAAACCCGGATTATGTATTAGAACTTTGTAATGAACATTGATAGTACCATAAACAAGGCTTTACTGAAACGAGGCATAGCATCGTTCTGGTGAGTTGAAGTGAAGTAACGAAGTGTCTTGTTTTGAAGTAATTTCAATGTGTAATAGATGGTCTAATGCATATTGCGGGTTAAACATCATTATTTCCTCATCGTTTGTTTCTTAATCTTTAACTTGAGCAATCAACCAATTGGCAATTTGTTTATTTCCTACCGAAATATTAGCACCTCCATTGAGCAAACCTCCATTTAAACAGTTTTGAAAAATAGGGCCTGAGGAATTTTGTCTACCTATTATAGAGTCAGAATAATAACAATTTTCACCACTAACTCTGTCTTTCATATAATATCTCTACATAAATGACAAAAATTACTATTTTTTGTTACAGGTGTTCAATCAGGCTTGGCTATTAATGATGCGTCCCCTGTAGAAGAAGAAAATAAATCTAGCAATTTCTGTATCATTTCTAAATCAAATAAATCAAGAAATTCTACATGCTTTAATTCTTTATCTATTGGGGTTACTCTTTTCATTAAATTTACAATGTTTTGCTGTAATCAACTCTTGTTATGAGATTCAATAAAATAGTAATTAAACTCTTTTACAATTCTTACTGTTGCATATAACTTAACAAAATACATTGAATCACCCAATCAATTCTTTTTATATGGTACTGTAAAATAAAAGGTTGAACCTTTATCAATTGCAGAGTCTATTGTTATAGAACCATTCAAAAGCTTAGCATATTCCTGAGATATGGCTAATCCTAATCCTAATCCTCCTGATCTGGGTAGTTCTTTATTTACTTTTGAAAATCTTTCAAAGATGACTTCTCTGTTTTTCGGAATGATTCCTATTCCAGTATCTCTTACATACAATACCAATTCATCTCCAACTATCTTATATCCTAATTCAATAAAACCTTTATCCGTAAAATTAATTGCATTTTCAAGTATGTTTTGCATTACTTTAGTCAGCATTAGTTTATCGGTGTAAATCCTAAAATTATGCTGCTTAATCTCTTCATTAATTCGAATTGGCACTTCATCATTCTTCGACATTAAGGTATACTCAGCTTGCATTCGAATTAATAACTCATTTAAACAAAATACTTCATTGTTTACAGATATTTGTTTGGCTACTAATTTTGAAATTTCCAGAATATCATCAATAATTCGTAATAAATCAGAAGTATTTTCCTGTACAATTTTAGCATAATAGTCTCTTAAATCCTCAGACAAATCTTTTTCTGTCAGCATTTCAGAAAACCCCATTATACCATTCATTGGAGTTCGAATTTCATGTGACATATTTTTGAGGAACTCCATTTTTAACTGATCAGCTTTTTCCGCCTTTTCTTTAGCTAAAATAAGTTCCTGTTCAAACTTTTTACGTTCTGTAAAATCTCTGAGAACAGCTACTATTGCACTTTGATTATTCCATAAGGTAGGACTAAGCGATACCTGAATTTCGATTTCTTCAAAGGAATCAACAGGCTTAGCAAGCCATTCAAAAATATGAGGTTGATTACTTAAAACATCACTCCAAATGGATTCTAATCCTTTTGCATCTTGATTTGGTGAAGTAATATCATAAATGGTATACTTATCACAATCATTTTTATCAATATTATAAATAGCCTGAGTTTGGTCATTTATTGATAAAATACGACCATCGAGATCATGAATAATAATCGCGTCACTAATACTATTTAAAATTGTCTGCAGGTTGTTTTGAGATGCCTCCAAACTGTCTATTTTCTTTTGCAATTCAGGATAATAACTCTTGTGTAAAGAATGCTCTCCTAAACCAATAATTTTATCTCGATATTTATCCCACTCGTTTTCCATTTATTACAATGCTTCTTTACAAATTGCTTCTAAATCCTTTTTTACCGGAGGCTTTGGATTAGTAGCATTACAAGGATCATTAATTGCCTTTGCCGCAATAGGTGTAATATAATCAGCTCTTACTCCTTTATCTTTTAAAGATGTTTGAATTCCTAATTGATGTTTAAAATTTAATAAATATTCAATTAAATGTTTCTTTATTTCATTTGTTGTTTTACCTGATTTTGAAATATTAAATATTTCTGCAATTTTTAAATATCGATTGCTTGCCGCATCAAAATTAAAATCAACCACATGAGGTAATAAAATGGCATTACATTCTCCATGAGGTAAATCGAGATAACCACCTAAACTGTGAGCTAAAGAATGAACACACCCTAAACTTGCATTTGAAAATGCTAAACCAGCATATAAACTAGCCAACATAATTTTTCCTCTAGCCTGTAAATCATTAGGACTAGTTATACATTCTTGTAGGTTTTCATTTATCAGACGAATTGATTCCAACGCATACAAGTCAGTAAAAGGTGAATTAGCATTAGACACAAACGCTTCAAATGAATGTGATAAAGCATCCATACCTGTACATGCAGTTAAAAACGGATCCATACTAGTTAAAATAAAAGGATCAATTAAGGCTACATCAGGTACAACTGCTTTACTAATAATAGCAAACTTATATTTCTCAGCAGTATTGTTTATAATTGCAAACTGCGATACATCTGCAGCAGTTCCTCCGGTTGTGGGAATACAAATCAATGGGGGAATAGGCACATTGATCATATCTACACCCTCATAGTCAATAATATGGCCAGAATTTGACGAAACAATTCCTATTCCTTTGGCACAATCCATCACACTTCCGCCACCAAGAGCCAGAATCATATTACATTTATTTTCATCAAAAACAGCTTTCCCGTTCATGACTTCATAATCACGAGGATTTGGCGAAATTGATGAAAATACGATATATTCAATAGAATGCTTTTCTAACTCTCCTACAACATCTTTAAACCATAAGGATTTCTCAAGTATTTTATCTGTAACAAAAAGAATCTTTCTTCCTCCAAGCTTTTTACAAAAAACACCTGCCATAAGACGGGAATCTACACCGTAAATATATTCTGGTGCAACAAATTTTCTTGGATTTAGCTGTATTTCCTCACGCATCTGCATCATAACCATTAAACTAATTTGCTTTAATTTACAAAGAAAGTAACAATATTGCCTAGTATTTCATGCCTTTATTAGCATAAACTAATACCATTTTTTTCTTTTAAAATACGTGATCATTCCTATTACTGTTAATAAAATGGCAGCCCACATTATAAAATAACTATATCTATAATGAAGTTCAGGAATATAGTCAAAGTTAGTTCCATAAATACCTGCAATAAAAGTAATTGGAATAAAAACAACTGAAAATATAGTCAGAAACTTTAAAATATCGTTTAATTTATAAGCTACAGTGGTATGGAATATATTCAATTGATCAGATAAAATATCTCTATAGTTATCAATCGATTCATTGGCCAATTCAATATTATTCTGAAGCTCATGTAGATGGCTTTGAATCTGATCACTAATTAATTCTGAATCTAATTTACATAAACCTAAAATCATCTCTCTACAAGGTTTTATTGTTTTTCTTAAATAACTTACTTCAACCTTATATTTATTTATCTTTTCAAGATTATCAGTAGATGGTTTTCTTATTAACTCATCATCCAACTCCTCAATTTTTTCACCTAATAAACTAACCGTATGTATGTAGTTATCCACAACAATATCAAGTAAGGCAAAAACCAGATAATCTGTACCGGAATTTCTGATCCTCTTTCTATTTTTTCGTATACGTTCTCTTACCGGATTAAAAAAATCTCCAACTCGTTCCTGAAACGATATTAATGTATTGTTATTAAAGATGATAGATAAATTTTCCGAGAATATTTTTTCTGCCTCAGCATTAAATTGCAACATCTTGGTCGACAACATGATATAATCATCGTAATCATGAATTTTAGGCCTTTTATAAGTTTCTAAAACTTCAGCTATTATGTATTTTTCTATATTGAAATGAGTTGAGATTTCCTTCATTATATTAGTATCTTGAAGGCCATCAATGTTAATCCATGAAGTATTATTTTTATTTAAAGATTTAATCGTTTCTTCTACACTATTCAATTCTGATTCTCTAAACTCATCTGTATTGTAATCTATTAACCTTAAGCGGGTTTTTTCTACTTTCTGCTCCCCTTTAAATAATATATCATCAGGAGATATCCCAATTAATTCTTTCTTGGATTTCAGAAACCTAGCCATACTTTTAAATCTTAATCAGTGTATATTTTATCTTTAATAACATCTGAAATATAGTATGAAATATGCAATTCTTTATTTAAAATAAGTTATTTTTTTGCTCAATAAGTTATTTGAAAAAACGGATAATTCGATCTCCCCCTTAAAATGATAACAAATTATAACCTCCACTAACAAGTATTTCTTTATTCTGCGAAAAATCAATTAACTCAACATATTCTTGGTTTGCTCTACCTCTTTTTATTTTCACTTTTTGCAGCTGATAGTTATTTTCATTTTCTTTTTCCTTTACTAAAACATAATCCATATCACCCGAACTAACCACAGCCTCAATTGGAACAGCAATAACTGAATCCGCCTCAACAATTACACTTCCATGTATCATTTGGTTAATCGCAAAATCTGTATCCTCTTCCAATATTTCTGCATAACAATTTGATGATTTGGATTCGCTATCTATAATATTATTAATAAAATTAATTTTACCATTATATTCTTCATTAGTTCCTAACAAACTAAAAGTAACAAAATGTCCAACTCCTATTCTTTGTAAATCCTTTTCAAATACAGCAATTTGCAATTGTATTTCACGATTATTCACGATCTCTGCAGCATATTGGTCTGATGAAATAAATTGCCCTAAACTAAAATCAAAATTAACAAGCTGTCCATCTATTGGTGCATTTATCAAATAGGAATTTTGATACATACCATTTTGAATATTCTCATGATCTATTCCTATCATTTGTAACTTTAACTTTAATGCTATATAAATACCTAATTCAGCCTTATAATTACTTTCAATCATCAGGAATTCACGCTCAGTTTTTATATTTTCTTTGAGTAAAATGCTGGCTCTGTCATAATTCGTTTTTAATTGCTTTATTTTAGCAGCAGAACTTGCAAATTGTTGTTGTACATCAATGATAGCATTCCCCCCTATAGCCATTATACTTTGGCCCTTTTTCACAAACTCACCTGGCTGAATAAAAATATCATTCACTATTCCGCCAATAGGCACACTTATTTTTGCAATCCCATTAGTTTTAGGAACAATCTTACCCGTAAAATGAACTTTTTCTTTAAAAAGATATTGCTCTGTTATACCAAAAGACATGTTTTCAGACTGAAACTGAGCTCTTGTAACCTCAATTAAGTCTGTATCTGTATTTTCTTCAATGGGAGTCTTTCTTGCACAAGAATACATCATTAAAAACATCATTCCTGCCAATATATATATCACATCCTTTTTCATGATCTGCTATTTTGTAAAATAAATTATTTCTAGTAACGTATTGTTATAGTTAAAAATACTTTCGTAATAATCTGATTCAATTTGAAATGCAGATTCCAGGCTATTTGTCAATCGCAAAAAATCAATTTCTTTTAATTGGTAAGCTTTTACAGCCGTTCGTTTAATTTCATCTGCCAACGGTAAATCAGTTTCCTGATACTGCTTTAATTTAATTTGGTACTTGAGTTTTTCTGAATTGAGGGCTTGTATTTTTTGCTTTACTTCATCCATTTCCGTTTCTGAGATAATTTTTTGTGCATCATAGGCTAATTTTGCTGTTTTAATAGTACTAGTATAGCTTTTATAAAAAACAGGAATAGATACCCCGAATTCAAATCCTTGATAATTTTTAGCATTTTCATAGGAGTTGGATCCTATAAAATAATTTATAGAAAACTCTGGTAACATTTTATTTTTTTCCACCTTAACAAGAGACTCCGCATATAAATTTTGTTGTTGAAGAAAATTATAGATTAGAGCAGTATCTGATCCTAATTCGTTATGTGTTAAAACCTCCATATTATAAGGCAATGTAAAATCAGCAGTATAATTTATCAACATTTTTAATTGTCGGTACGAATTTAAATAAGCTGCATCCAACTCCATCTGAAAATTAGATACTTCATTTTTTTTAGATTTAATATTCAAGTACTCCAACCTACTGACATCCTTTAATTCATATCTTCTCTCAAACTGCTGCAACAAATCAGTATAGACACTATCTAACTGTTTATAAATCTTTATTTTATTAATGATCAACAAACACTTAAAATAAGAGCTGGACACTTCTTTATAAATCCTGTTTTTTTCCAACTCATATTTAGTTTGTACTACGGAGTAATATACCTGATTTGCTTTATGTTGCGCAATATAAAGACTTGGAAAGGAAAACTCCTGTCCTACTCCCCATACTTTTAATGGATGATTATTCTCTGCAACATTGTTTTCATCCATGCCATAACTTACAAATGTTTTTGGAATTGAAAATGATGTTTTTAATACAGCTTGAGCCTGCTTTGTTTTCAACTCGTAAGCTTTTATATGCTTGTTATTTTCAAGAGCAATTTGTTGCAATTGCTGCAAGTTTAATTCATTATCCTGACTAAATAATGAAGCTGTAGGCAGCAATAAAAACAACACAATAACACCCTTTGATCTTATCATTCGAAATGGAAAAAGTTTAATCCCGATTACATTATAAAATATTTCAAAAAACAAAGGTAAAGCAACCATTGTAAGCATGGTTGATGTAACCAAACCTCCAATAACAACTGTTGCCAGAGGTCGCTGTACTTCAGCACCAGCACCTGTTGATATTGCCATTGGTAAAAATCCCATAGCAGCAGCTCCCGCCGTTAACAATACCGGACGTAAACGATCTTTTGTACCCTGAATAATAATTTCTCTCATGGTAGCTCCGCCTTTTTTCCGCAACTCTTTTAAATGCTCAATCAGCACGATACCATTTAACACTGCTATTCCAAACAAAGCAATAAACCCCACCCCTGCCGAAACACTAAACGGCATTCCTCTTAGCCAAAGTAAAACGACTCCTCCAACGGTTGCCAAAGGAATAGCTGTAAAAATCATTAACGCATCTTTTAATGATTGAAATGCAAAATGAAGAAATATAAATATGAGTAATAAAGCTACCGGTACTGCAATTAATAATCTTTTGGTTGCATTCTGTAGATTTTCAAACTGGCCACCATATTCGATATAATTACCGGGTTGTAATTTTACGTTTTCATCAATTTCTAATCTAATATCTTCAACAACAGATTGCAAATCCCTGTTTCTTACATTAACACTTACAACTACTCGGCGCCTGGTATTGTCTCTGGATATTTTAGCAGGTCCTTTTGTGTAATGAATATCTGCAAACTCCGACAATGGCACCTGTGCGCCGGAAGGAATAGTAACCAGCAAATTACGTATATCTTCAATATCTGTTCTATTGGTATTTTGAAGTCGCATGACCATATCAAAACGCCTTTCTCCTTCAAAAACAACACCTGCTGTTTCTCCTCCAAAAGCAGTTGACAAATAAGTATTTAACATATCAACATTCACATGATAGTATGCTATCTTATTTCTGTTATAACTTACTTTTATTTGAGGCAAACCTGTAGTTTTTTCTAAAATAACATCCCCCGCACCGGGAATATCAGAAACAAGTTTTTTAATTTCATTAGCTTTTTCATTGATATAATCTAAATCCTCGCCATATATTTTTATTGCAATATCTGATCTTACACCAGTAATCAATTCATTAAAACGCATTTCAATAGGTTGGGTAAACTCATACTCAATGCCAGGAATAATACTTAAAGCATCCTTGAATTCAATAGCTAATTTTTCTTTATTCTTAGCTTTCACCCATTGTTTCTTTGGTTTTAATTTTATGATCATATCAATTTCTTCCATTGACATGGGATCTGTAGGAACTTCTGCGGCTCCAATACGACAAACGATTTGATCTATCTCATCCGGAAACTTTTTTATTAATATATTTTCCATTTTTGTTGTCATATGAATGGTCTCAGATAAAGAAGTTCCAGTTTTTAATGCTGGTTGAATCACAAAATCTCCCTCATCAAGAGTAGGTACAAATTCACCTCCTATTTTTACAAATAAAACACCAGTAATAATCAATGATATAACAGCAGCTCCAAGAACTATTTTTTTATGTTCACACGACCATTTAATCACCGGATAGTAAGACTTATATATTTGATCTAAAAGCCACTTTGACAAGTTTCTTTTACTTAAATCTCCGGGTTTTAAAAACAAAGAAGATGCAACGGGAAGCCAGGTCAATCCCATAATCATTGCTCCAATAATAGCAAATGAAAATGCTAATGCCATCGGATGAAACATTTTTCCCTCCACTCCCTGAAGTGATAAAATTGGAATAAATACAATTAAGATGATGATTTGACCAAAAATAGCTGACTTCATCATTTTTGAAGCACCTTCCTCTGAGATTTGATCAGCAAAATCCCTGCGCTGTTCACCTTTTAATCCAATAGCCTTCTCTGTCATTTGGCTCATCCGAAGAACAATATATTCTACTATGATTACAGCGCCATCGATGATAATACCAAAGTCAAGCGCACCCAAACTCATAAGATTGGCGTCAATACCAAATATATACATCATAGAAATTGTAAACAGCAAAGCCAAAGGAATCATTGAGGCAATAACCAATGCTGAGCGCAAATTACCTAACAATATTAAAACTGTAATAAATACAATTAATGCCCCAAGGATTAAATTTTCAGCAACTGTGAAAGAGGTTTTTGCAATAAGTTCTCCACGTTCTAAAACCGGATTAATAAATACACCATCTGGTAAGTTTTTTTGAATTTCATTAACTCGTTCCTTAACCGCATTAATCACCTCTTTTGAATTGGCATTTTTAAGCATCATTACCTGCCCCAGAATTGTTTCGCCTTTTCCATTTGCTGTAATCGCTCCAAAACGATTGGCATATCCAAAATGCACATTTGCCACATCCTTCACATAAACAGGAACTCCAGCATGTAAAGAGACTACAATATTCTTAATATCTTCAATACTTTTTATCTGCCCATCTCCTCGTATAAAATAGCTCTGATTATTTTTTTCGATATACGAACCGCCACTGATATTATTATTTTTTTCCAGTGCATCATAAACTTCCACCAAACTAACATCCAGACTTTTTAACAACAAAGGATCGAGCGCAATCTCATATTGTTTTAAATAACCACCCCAACTATTTACTTCAACAACCCCCGTAACCCCGGTTAATCGGCGTTTAACAATCCAATCCTGAATGGTACGCAAATCCATTGGTGAGTAATTTTTTTCATAACCAGGTTTCACATCCAATATATATTGATAGATTTCACCCAAACCGGTTGAGATCGGCCCCATCTCTGGAGTTCCATAACTTTCAGGGATTACCCCGGATGCACTTTTAATTTTTTCAGCAATTAACTGTCTTGGTAAATAAGTTCCCATATCGTCTTTAAAAACAACCGTAACCAAGCTGATTCCAAACTTGGATATAGAACGTATTTCCATAACACCAGGCAAATTAGTCATTTCCATTTCAACAGGCGTTGTAATAAATTGCTCTATTTCCTGAGTTGATAAATTTCCTGAAGTTGTTATTACTTGTACCTGATTATTGGTAATGTCTGGAACTGTACCTACAGGTATTTTATAAATTGAGAATAATCCAAATCCAACAATAGTAAGCGTAAAAAGGATTACTATGAGTTTATTTCGAATACTAAAACTTATTATCTTTTCAAGCATATCTTCAAATTAGGTTCAACTAAATTTAAAAATATTATCAGACATTGTCGAGTGATATTCAGAATATTATTGATTTTTTCAATATTCGAGTTGAAAAGTTATTTTAAACTAATCATTCATTTAAACTAAGAATAGAATCTATCCAGAAAATAGATTAATCATTAAATAAAAGTCATAAAAAAACCTAATGTTAATAATTAACATTCAGCTTCTTCTAATTTAGTTGATGTGAGTAAAAGTAAAATTCTTTATTTCGTTATTTAACCTATTTTTAATTCAACCATGATTCACAAATTGTGGTAATTTTATTTTTGGCCTTATCAATATGAAAATCATATGTTGTTTTATTTCCTGTTACTTCATGGATAAATTCATATTCTTTAAATCTCATAAAATCAAGTTCAATTTTAGTAATTGTTCTTAAATTATCCATAAAACCATATCCACCTATATAAGACCCCATGCTTGTATAAATAGTCAAAAACTTTGATTTATTCATCAATCCAATTTGATCTTCTCCTTGGTATTTAAATGTACGTCCATTTCGCATCACTGTATCAAAATACATTATAACAATTCCTGACAATAAAAAATTATGCATTGGAGTAACCAAAACAATTAACTCTGATTCAACAAACTGTTGCGTCATATCATCCATAGAGTGAATAACATGCTGTTGAGTTGTGTTTAAATTTTCGCCCCAAAATTTCTTACTTTATCCCGGATTATGTATTAGAACTTCGTAATGAACATTGAAAGTACCATAAAACAAGGCTTTACTAAAACGAGGCATAGCATCGTTCTGGTGAGCTGAAGTGAAGTAACGAAGTGTCTTGTTTTGAAGTAATTTCAATGTGTAATAAATGGTCTAATGCATATTGCGGGTTTATAAGCTTCCGTACTCAATTCTTTATGAAACATCGGAGGATTTTGAATTAGATCTATTTCTGAGTATTCTTGATTTCCTAATTGTTCTTTTAAATGGTCTAAAAGCTTAATTGTATTTGATTTTTATGAGGATGGAAAATATTTTACTATTAATATTTTCTTGATAATATATTTTCTATTCTTATTTCTTGATTACAAAGTTGTATGAATTCATACTGCTTTACATTATTTTTTTTAGATAGAATATTACAAAATTCCGACCCTCTTAATACAACATCTCTTTATTGTCATAATCAAACCATTAATACCTATTCGAATACAAACATAAATTACGCACTACCAATTACACTTAATGGCTGTAGTTTATAATAACGTAGTTAAATTACAGTATTGTTTTCAAGTATTAATTATTTTATTAACCCGAGTTCGATTAAAATTAAAGAGCTCAGAATTTATTAAAATGCTGATATACAAGGCAAATTCTTTTTGCATAGCGAGCTATGGTAGAAGAATTTAACGAAGTAGATTAGTATTTTAATAGAAAGCCACATATAAACAACGATTTTCTGCTTCATATTTGTTTGACATAGCCCGCTATGACTTCACAAATATTCATTGAAACTCATTATTTATAAGCGGTCTGAGCCAATAATTTCATATCGAACTCGGGTTATTAGAAGTATGAAGCCAGAACTAAATTATTTGTTAATGAGAATATACTTCCTCGAACTTCTGACTCCCAGCCCCCAAAGGAAACGGTGCGACCAAGAAAACAGTGTAATTAACAACGATAATATAAACTTGAGCCTACTTAATCCCTAACGTCTCAATGCAAAATACCTAAATTCAATAGAAATTGATTTATAATATTCATTAAATATAGAGTTAATATCATTATATTTAAGCGGAGAAAATACGGCACGAAGGTGTAAATTTACTCGTAAGAACATTTATATAACACTTGATATAAACCCTAAAACAACCCAATATGCACAACCTAAAATTAATTTGTAGTTCAATAATTATATTGATGTTATTTAGTTTTTCTAAAGCTGACAATGAAAAAGCGCAACTACAAATGCCATCTTCAGAAACATATAAAAAGCCTTCTGATGTAAACTCCATATTAAAAAGATCATGTTTTGACTGTCATCATAGTGATTCAAAAAAACTACTTGCCAAAGGGAAACTTAGTTTTGATAAATTAGAAGAACTAAAAGATGTAAAAAAAATTGCCACTTATAAAAAGATTGAAAAGGAAATTCGTGAAGACAAAATGCCTCCTAAGAAATACATTAAGCGTAATCCAGAGAAAACAATTACTGAAGAAGAAAAAGAAATACTATTTCAATGGATTAAAACAGAACTAGAAAAACAGTAAATCGATGAAAAAAAAGTTTAAAACTCTTTTAACAATAGCACTACCAACTATATTTATTCTAATTCAGTTTTTTCAACCAGATAAGAACACAATGGGAATAGATAAAAACCACATTATTAATGAAAGTGCTATTTCTGACAGCATTAAAAATATACTCTCGGTATCATGTTTTGATTGCCACTCAAATCAAACTAATTATCATTGGTATCATAAAATTTCGCCAGTATCATGGATCATTAACGGACATATAAATGAAGGAAAAGAAGATTTAAATTTCTCAAACTGGAAATCGATGGATGTATATGACAAGATTGCTATTCTGGATGAAATAAGCGAAGAGGTTAAGGAAAAAAAGATGCCATTAAAAGCTTATACAATAATTCATAAAGAGGCAAAATTAAACGAAGAACAGATTAATACACTCAGTAGATGGACTACTCAATATTCCGAAATGTTATTAAAAGAGAACAAGAATTGATCTTAAATATTACGTTTAATTATTTTCAGCTCCCAAAGAGTCAATATTCTTATTTTTGCCGTTTTTGAGGAAAAAACATTCTCGGCTTGGCCTTTTTAACACTTTTTTGTGCTCGGCATCGCAAATTTATCGCAAATACAGGCCAATTTATCGCAAAGTATACGCAAATGCATCGCCCCGGGAACTAGATGGCTACGCAACAGCTTCGCAAATCATCACAACCTATACACTACCTGCACACAACATGCACAGCATAGGTTTGCGATAATTAGATGAATAAGTGATGATCAGAAGTCAGAAAACAGGTAGCTTGACTAGTAAATGTATTACAGAAGCCTTATAAGAGATAGAACAATTCCTAAAGCTATATTTCATTTAATACGGATTATTTAACAACCTTCCTGAGATTTAAATTCTATTTCATATTCAGAGCAGATGTATGATGATATACGAAGGTGAAATTTTAACAATTACTTCCTAAAAAATATATATGCATTAAATGATCAACTTAATACCCAATCGATAGCAGATTCCAAAGTACTAAATGGCTTAGAACTATAACCATCATCTTCACCTTGTACTAACATTGGTATTACCACATCTCTTGGAATTTCAGTTAGTACTCCAATTTTACAATCACCAAATACCTCTTGATGCTTTTTATAAAAATCTGAAATAGAGGTATACTCATCTATTCGAACTTGCAAACTAGCCTTGCGGTAATCAACAATAAACCCTACTGTATCTTTAGGAATTAAGTTATTTTGAATAGCATATTCCCAAGAAGATTCTATATCATTAATAGTAATAGGCCCAAAATAGTGTTTAGTTAATACCTTGGATTTACAATCAAATATATATTTAAATTTACTATTCATTTATTTGCTGTTAAATATCTATTTTTTTTATAAGTAAATAACTAACTCCTACATAAGAAATAACGATTTTCTTAAGATCTAAATTATACTAAAATTTCGAACATTTTAATGATTCATTGACAAATCCTCATTATAAGCGAATAAAAAAATCCTCATGTGGTATATTAACTACACTGAGGATTTTTTATTTAGGGACAAAATTCAAATAGGTCTCTTATTTTTTATACTTCTTCCTGAGCTATTTTTGATAAAACATCCAGTAAATGATCCCAGAATTTTTGAACTGTTTCTATTTCTAGTCTTTCATCTGGAGAATGCGCTCCTTTTATTGTAGGACCAAAAGAAATCATATCTAAACCAGGATATTTTTCTAAAAACAATCCACATTCCAGTCCTGCATGTATGGCTCTTACTATGGGTTTTGCTTGAAACAATTCTTCGTAAGAATCTCTTGTTATTCTAAGAATTTGAGAATCAGTATTTGGTTCCCATCCTGGATATCCCTCACCATGTTTAACATTTGCTCCGGCCAGTTCAAATGAACTTCTAACCATCGCTGCAATATTTTCTTTTGCTGTTTCAACAGAACTTCGCTGACTTGTTGATACTACAATTTGTTCATCAACTTGTTTAATTGAGGCTAAGTTGGTTGATGTTTCAACCAATCCTTCAATTTTTCTACTCATCTCCATTACTCCATGTGGACAAGTATAAATGGCATTTAAAAAGTTAGTTTGAAATGTTTTTGACCAAACATATTCAGGAATATCACATGATTCCAAATGCATCTTTATCCCCGGTTCGGTCACTTCAAGTTCTGAGCAAACCTCATCGTAAAAAATATTAAAAGCCACTCTGATTGGTTCCTTTTGAGAAGAAGGTACAAGTGCAATTGCAGAGGCTTCTCTGGCAATGGCATTTCTTAAATTTCCTCCTGTAAAGCTATGTACTCGCAAGGTATATTCTCGAGTTGCCTGCCATAAAAATCGATTTAATATTTTCACAGCATTTCCCAAACCTTTATCAATATCGTCACCAGAGTGTCCACCTTTTAATCCAGAGATTTGAAGCTTTATTGCAAAATATTTTTCAGGAACAGTTTCTTTTTCAATATCAAATGTTGCTACCGTATCCAAACCTCCTGCACAACCAATAAATAGCTCTCCTTCATCTTCTGAATCCAGATTTAAAAGAATCTTACTCTCAAAAAATCCATCATTTAAATTAAATGCTCCTGTTAAGCCGGTTTCTTCATCAACAGTAAATAAACACTCAATAGGACCATGCTTAATTTCCTTGGAGGCTAAAACTGCCAATTGAGCAGCAATTCCAATTCCATCATCTGCGCCTAATGTTGTACCTGAAGCTTTCACCCATCCATCTTCAATTACAGGAATGATTGCGTCCTTTTCAAAATCATGTTTAATATGCGAGTGTTTTTCACAAACCATATCCATATGACTCTGTAAAATAACCGACGGAGCTTCTTCACAACCTTGTGCTGCTGGCTTTTTTATTAGAATATTACCGATCTCATCCTTTTTATACTCCAGCTTATGTTCTTCGGCAAAATTGATTAAATACTGGATAATATGCTCCTCCTTTTTTGAAGGGCGAGGCACTTTACATATCTCATTAAAATATCCCCAAATATCTGCTGGAACTAATTTCTTTAATGAATTCATTAGTTTAATTTTTTATTACAATTCAATACTAACAAAAAACAGGCCTATTAAAAGCCTGTTTTCTATTTATATATCGACTTATTTTAATCAAATATCTTTATTAACTCTTGAAGTTCATGTTTTTTATGTTCATTTCCTTGATTATCATAGGAGTATATTAAATTAATTAAAACTCGCTTGATAATATCTTGATTGGAACATGGCGTAAAATACTCAACTTTAGGAGGTAATTTCTGCTGTTTTAAAAAATACTCTATTTCTCGTCTACCTAAAATTGCGCCTTTATTTACAGGGTTGATATAAAATAAAATATCATCATCATCATTAATGGCATTTTCATCTACATAACACAAGATAAAGTTTTTGGGTAGATTAACTCCAAAAATTGGTAACCCCAAACGTTGTGATATCTCTGAATATATAATAGATAGGGAAATTGGATTCCCTTTCTTGGAACTCATAACATCATTGATGTAAGAATTTTGAGGTGAAAAAAAATTAGAGCTGTTTCTAATAAATTGATGTATATCAAATAGCACATGATTGATAATTCTTACTTTTTCTATGGAGGTAAGATGATCATTCAACTCTAACCACACATCCCTTCTTAAACGATCGATCTGCAGATTAAGTTCTTCATAATTTAATTCGGGATATTGATATTTGGCCAATAAAAAAGCTCCATATAATAAATTCTCGGCTCCTGTTTTTACCCACTTACGCAGTTCACTCTTAACATCCTTTAATTGAAGTGTATGAATAATATTTTCCACACGCCTCTGAAACATATCATTTTCAGAACCTTCCCACGCTTTTTCTAACTCAATGATAACATCAAGTTCTTCTTGTAACAACGCCTCTTCAACCGAACTAAAAACCACTTCATTAGGATCATCTAACAATGTAATTAGTGCATGTACCTTGTCCTTGTCCATAACTAAATTTCAATTTTTCCTCTCTGCATCTTTTAGATAGTCTATTCAGCAAGACTATCCAACACCTTTTTAATTAATGTTTTTATCACCGGCTTATAATCCTTACTATATTCACCTGCTTTTCTATTTGCTATTATGGCACAAACTGTAGCAGCTTTATGTCCTAACAACTTTGACAAACCATAGATAGCTGAACACTCCATCTCATAATTTGTAATACGAAAATTTCCATATACAAAATTACTGATTTTTTCATTGATATCAGAATCTACCAACCCTAATCTTATAACTCTACCTTGTGGTCCATAAAATCCCGGAGCCGAAATAGTTACTCCTGTATTAAAATCATTATTAGATAACTTTTCCAATAAATCAGGAGAAGCATTAACTACATATGGCGAAGTTAATTTCTCATTCCAGTCAACGGATGATTTAAACTCATCTTCAAAAGCAATATCAGACACACTATCACGATTTGCATAAAAATTAAGTAAGCCATCAAAGCCAATTGCCTTTTCGCTTAATAGGCATGAATCTACTGGTAAATCTTTTTGTAGCGAACCTGATGTTCCAATTCTTACTAAATTTAAAGTGGTCAGCTGGTCTTTAACTTGCCTTGTTTCAAAATCTACATTGACCAATGCATCCAGCTCATTCATTACAATATCAATATTGTCTGTTCCTATACCTGTTGCAACTACAGAGAAGCGTTTACCTCTATACAAACCTGTTGTACTAACAAATTCCCTATTACGCTTTTCCAATTCTATTTCATCAAAATAGGAAGCAACAACTCTAACTCTATCCGGGTCTCCAACCAAAATAATATTTTCTGCTAACTCACCTGGTTTTAAGTGTAAATGGAAAACACTTCCATCATTATTTATGATCAATTCTGATTCTTCAATTCGTCTTGCCATCTCTTTAAATGTGTGTTTTATTTTTCAATCGAAAGGTATTATTTTTTTCATAAATTATGATCTCTCCTACTTTTTTCTTCTCAAAATATTATTGACTTTCGATCTGTTTCTATAGTAACTTTGTGCTTCAACTACTTTCATATCATTCAATTCTGTAAACTTAAAAATACAACAATATGAAAGGTACTTTATCATTCTGCAGATATATCCTAACATTCAAACATAGAACTTCCTCTGGTTGAAAAAACAAAGATTGGCAAGTTATTCGGCTTATGAAAGCTTCGGGTGAAGTAAAACAAATCACACATGTAAGATTTTCTGATCTGAACATATAGGAGCTGTACCTAAATTGTTTTATAGAAATGGTATTTATGACTTTTAAAAATTACGGTTTAATGATCCCCATCCCCCATACATTTGTATGATTCTTTCACCTTAAATTTTATCAAGGAGGAAGCATTAAGCCTGAGAATTAAAACATAAGCAATTACTATTATATTTTGCAATTGGGACAGCTCTATTTTTTGAATAACTATTAAAACTATTAAACCCGCGATATGCATTAAAAAATCTATTAACCCGAGTTCGATATAAAATTATTGGCTCAGACCGCTTATAAACAATGAGTTTCAATGAATATTTGTAAAGTCATAGCGGGCTATGTCAAACAAATATGAAGCAGAAAATCGTTGTTTATATGTGGCTTTCTATTAAAATACTAATCTACTTCGTTAAATTCTTCTACCATAGCTCGCTATGCAAAAAGAATTTGCCTTGTATATCTGCATTTTAATAAAATCTGAGCTCTTTAATTTTATATCGAACTCGGGTTATTACACACTGAAAATAATTTAAAACAAGTCGTTTCACTCACTTGCTTCAACTCACCAGAACGATGCTATGCTTCCTCTCAGCAGCTGCTTGTTTTATTAGTTTCTGATTATTGCTTCATTCGGCATATTCAAAGTAAACTTTGCTTCTGCTCTCCTTTATCGCAATAATTGTATTTTCAATGTTCATAACAATCCTTTAATGCATAATACGAGTTAAAATTTGACTATTAACACATAGGATTAATTAGAAAAAACAAATGCTATAAAAATATTCTTTCTATTTTTGCCAAAAAATTAGATATGATACAAAGAATTCAAAGTATTTATTTATTGATAGCATTTGCTTTTGGGCTATCTATGTTTTTCACAAATCAGATAGAATTTATTGCAGATACAACTTATGTATTAAACTTTAACGGAATTAATGCAGTAGAAGCAACAGAAACAACTAAAAGTATTTCTACTATTGCGTTAAGTATTTTATTATTTCTAACACCTGTCGTTTCGTTGGTTACTATATTTTTATTTAAAAAGAGAATGATCCAAATCAGGTTATGTGCTGCCAACATTGGTTTACTTATTGGTACAACGGCATTAACTTATTATTTTGGAACAGTAGGTTTAAAAGCATTAAATGCGCAAAGCCTTACATATAGTGTTACAATGGTTTTTCCTATTGCCGGAGCTATTTTAAATTTCCTTGCTATTAGAGCTATTGGCAAAGATGAAGCATTAGTAAGATCTATGGATAGAATACGATAAAACAGCATAAAGTACTCAGTCTTCAGTACACAATATTATTAAAATAATCTGCGTACTGAAGACTGGTAACTGATTGCTATTTCTATTTAATTTTCTACAAAAATTTACAAATCTAAGACCAAACGTTCCAATTCATCACCTCCGGAAAGCATTAACTCTGGCTTTTCCAACATCTTCTTCAAGGTAACTAAAAATCCAACAGAATCTTTTCCATCAATAATACGATGATCGTAAGATAATGCGGTATACATAATAGGTCTAATTTCCACTTTTCCATTCACTGCCATTGGTCTATCAACAATATTATGCATACCCAAAATAGCAGACTGCGGAGGATTTATAAGTGGCGTTGACAACATAGATCCAAATACTCCACCATTGGTTACGGTAAATGTTCCTCCTGTCATTTCATCCAGACTAATTTTGCCTGCTCGTGCTTTAACTGCTAACTGTTTTAGCGTTTCTTCAATCTGAGCTAAACTCAACGATTCTGCATTTCTGATAACAGGAACCATTAATCCTTTTGGCGTTTGAACCGCTACGGATACATCAACATAATTAGGTGTTACAATTTCATCACCATCAATCATTGAATTAACCATAGGATGTTTTTTCATGGCTAAAGCTGAAGCCTTGATAAAGAATGACATGAAGCCCAATTTAACACCATGCTTTTCAACAAAAACATTCTGGTATTTCTTTCTCATTGCCATAATTTCAGTCATATCAACCTCATTAAAAGTTGTCAACATGGCTGTTTCCTGTTTCACTGCTACTAAGCGTGCACTTAGTTTTTTACGAAGTGAACTCATTTTTTGACGGTCCAATTCACGTTCTTTAGATGCAGATGAAATTCCTTTTACAGCGGCAAAATCATCACTTAAACCCTGCTCCTTAATGGCTTGAATTTCTTTTTTCGAAATACGATGAAGACCATTAATTACATCATCAATAGTCCACCCTTCTTCTTCCATTATATTTTGAGCCACAGGAGAAACTTTAACCTTTGATAATTCGTCCGATACAGATTTCTTCTCGGTTGTAGCTTTTAATTCTGTTTTTGACTCAACTACAGCAGTCTCTTTAGTTTGTTCTTTTTTAACCTCTGGTGCAGCTCCCTCTTCAGGAGCCACTGATGTATCAATAGTACATGCAACTTCGCCTACAGCAACAGTTTCGCCGGCTTCAAATGCAATTTTTATTTTTCCTGCTTTATCAGCATTTATGGTTAAGGTGGCCTTATCAGATTCAATTTCGGCCAATTCCTGATCTTGCGTTACAATATCACCATCATTTACCAACCAGCTGGCTATCTCAACTTCGGTAATCGATTCTCCTGGTGACGGAACTTTTATTTCAATTATCATGACTCGTGTATTTAATCTATATTTACAATCAATTATTACCTATTCTCAATAAACTTAATGCTTTTATTGCTATAAAAAGCATTTCAATTTCTATATAGAGAATCGGGATTTTTCTGAGAAATATTTATGCTGTTTAAGAATTTCCTTGCGGTCTTTTCCCTCTACACATTGTAAGCCACAATATTTATTATGCAGTTCGCAATGACATGTTTTAAATATTTTATCTACAATTTCTTTCTGTCCTACCATATGAAGACCATTCAAACCAGTTGCCGGGCTTCCACTAGCTATACGAGCTATCGGAATAAGGCTTACACCTTTAAACATACCTCTAATATACTTCCATGCTCCCATATTTTCAGGTTCTTCCTGTACCCAAAGGTGTAAAATCGCATTTTTATACTTTGCAACGATAGCATCTAACTTATCTTTAGGGAATGGATGTAATTGTTCTATTCTAATTAGAGCAATATCCTTAGCATCCAACTCTTCTTTACGAGCCAATAAGTCGTAATAAACTTTACCAGTACAAAAAACTACCCGTTTTACTTTATTAACCTCTACATTATCATCATCAATCACCTCTTCAAATCCACCTTCAACTAAATCGCTAACCTTTGAAGTACATTTGGGATGACGCAATAAACTTTTAGGAGTGAATGCTACCAGTGGAATTCTAATATCACGTTTCACCTGACGACGTAATAAGTGAAAGAAATTTGCAGGAGTAGTACAATTGACCACCTGCATATTATTATTGGCGGCCAAAGATAAGAATCGTTCAATACGCGCACTAGAATGTTCTGGGCCCTGTCCTTCAAATCCATGAGGTAAAAACAGCACCAAGCCATTCATCAATCCCCACTTTTCTTCTGCAGAACTAATATATTGATCAATTATAACCTGAGCTACATTATAAAAATCACCAAACTGTGCTTCCCAAATAGTTAATCCCTTAGGCGTCGCTAATGCATATCCGTATTCATAACCCATGACACCATATTCTGATAATAATGAATTATAAACATGAAATGGAGCCTGATCTTTTGATAAGTTTTTGAGCGGGAAATAAAGTTCTTCAGAATCCTGAACCACTAAACCGGCATGGCGGTGTGCGAAAGTACCTCTCACACTATCCTGTCCGCTTAAACGAACCGAACTTCCCTCTGTAACCAGTGTTGCATAGGCCAGTAATTCACCCATTGCCCAATCCAAACGATCTTCAGCAACCATTTTTTTACGATCTTCAATGATTTTAACTGCTTTTTTAAAAAATGGCTTATCATCAGGCAAACTGGTAAGCTTTTCACTTAACGCCAAAATCGTTTTCTCATCAACTCCAGTTTGTGTAGGTTTAACAAAATCACCCGGATCAGCATATCTGTAATCTTGCCAGTCATCTTCTAAAAATCGTTGTATTACAACCTTGTCTATTTTTTTTGAATCATCTAACTGATTTTCTAAATATTGATTGAAACTATTTTGCAAATCAGTTATTTCTGTTTTAGAAAAAACATCTTGTTCTAGCAATTTCTCAGCATAAATATCTCTTGGATTTGGATGCTTGGATATGGCTTTATACAAAGTCGGTTGAGTAAACCTTGGTTCATCTCCCTCATTATGACCATATTTTCGATACGAAAGAACATCTACAAATACATCTGTATTAAATTTTTGTCTGAATTCAACTGCTAATTCTAACGCATACACAATCGCCTCAGCATCATCGCCATTTACATGAAAAACAGGGCTTCGGGTTACTTTACCTACATCAGTACAATAAGTACTTGAACGGGCATCCAAATAATTGGTTGTAAATCCAACCTGGTTATTGATTACAATATGTATAGTTCCGCCTGTTTTATAACCTTTTAACTGGCTCATCTGAATGACTTCATAAACTACTCCCTGAGCAGCTATTGCAGCATCCCCATGAATTACAATAGGAATAGCCTTATTGTAATCGTCATTATATTTATTATTAATTTTTGATCTTGTAATCCCTTCAATAATAGGCCCCACAGTTTCGAGGTGAGAAGGGTTTGGAGCAAGGTTCACTCTCACTTTATGACCATCACGGGTTTCAATATCATTTTGATAACCCAAATGATACTTTACATCTCCCAATGAAATTCCCTCTGCGTATTCATCTCCAACAAATTCCTTAAAAATATTTTTATAAGGTTTCTTTAAAATATTAGCCAAAACATTTAATCGTCCGCGGTGCGCCATACCAATCATAACTTCCTCAACACCTAGTTCTGCTCCTTTATTGATCAATGCATGTAAACCAGGAATGATAACTTCTGAACCTTCAATGGAGAATCGTTTCTGACCAACAAACTTTTTATGAATAAAGCTTTCAAAACCTGCCGCAGCTTTCAACTGATCGTAAATACACTTCTTCTTTTCTACATCAAATTCTGGCGTATTTTTAACCGTTTCCATTTTGTGCTTTAGCCACTGCACAACTTCCGGATGGCGAATATATAAATACTCAACACCAACTGATTCACAATAAGTTTGCTGAAGATGAGCGATTATAACTTTTAGCTTGGCTTTTCCAAGGCCTAATTTAGATCCAGCTTCAAATTCCATCTCCAAATCAGCTTTTTCTAATCCAAAAGTTTCAACATCTAAAGAAGGAAAATATTGACGTCGTTGCCGAACAGGATTTGTTTTTGTAAATAAATGTCCCCTTTGACGATAGCCATGAATAAGGTTAGCTACATTAAATTCTTTTACTACACCGGAATTTTCCGGTGTATCATAATTTTTACGAGCAAAATCAAATCCCTTAAAAAACAACTGATAGCTTTTATCTACAGACTCTGGATCTTCAAGATAACTCTGATACAATTGTTCTATAGTCCCAATTTCACTATTCCCAACAAATGAAAAGTCTTCCATAGATTTAAATTCTTATAATAGGTGTATCTCTTCGTATGTAAAAGAGATTATTATTAACACAAGATATAAAATATGTAAATTAATGATCAAATTAAAGTAATTAGATTTTAAAAACATTGTAAATTGTAGACTTTCATAACATCAAAAAAAACTTTTTTATTCAGTTGATTTTTTGCATAACGTTTTAAACTCTCTTTACAATGATTTACTGATTTTAAATTCTCATGTTGGATTCACACCTCAATTTGTTTGTTTATTTTACATTTGTAGATGCATAGAATATTAGACAAAAATCAATGAGTAATTTCCTTCAACATCTGGCACAATACTATTTTAATAAATATCAAACCAATATCTCGGAATTTTGTTTTGTTTTTCCCGGAAGAAGATCTGGATTATTTTTTCAGCAACACCTTAGTAAGCTGACAGATAAACCACTTTGGTCGCCAGCCACACTCACAATTAATGAGTTTATTCAAGAGTTTGCCACAAATCAAATTGCGGATAAAATTACTTTAGTTTTTGAACTATATCAGGTTTACGAATCCATATATAAATCTGGAACTACGTTTGATGAATTTATGCCTTGGGGTGAAATTATTCTAAGTGATTTTGATGATATTGACAAATATTTAGCTGATCCCAAACAAGTATTTTCAAACCTGCTTGCCATTAAAGAAATTGAAGATGACTACAGTTTCTTATCCGAAGAACAGATTCAAACTATTCAAAGTTTTTGGCATAGTTTTAACCCAAACAAACTTTCGGAACATCAGGAAGAATTTATTAAAATTTGGGAAAAACTATATGAGGTATATGATACATTCAATCATCAATTAAAAGAGAAAAACATTACCTACGAAGGTGCAGTTTATCGTTCTATTGCTGATAAAATAACTCAAAAAACACCTTTAGATATTAACTATCCAAAAATAGTTTTTGTTGCATTTAATGCCTTAAACCAATGTGAAAAAAAGCTATTTAATCATTTACAAATTGCAAACAAAGCTGATTTTATTTGGGATGTACCTGAATGGCTATTAAGTTCTACAAATAGAAATCCAAATCCTTTTGAAAGAACCAAAGCACATGAAGCTATTCGTTTTATAGAAGAAAATATCATTAATTTTCCATCTCCTTCGGATTGGAATTTTCCTGGTAATAATAATCTACCTAATATTAAAATTACTTCGGTGGCATCTGATACCGCCCAAACTCAAATTGTAAATGACTTTTTAACTCAACAAAAGGAAAACTCACTACAAAATAACAAAAATGAAGAATTAAATTCTGCATTACGAAATGCCGTAATTCTTACTGACGAAACTATTTTGTTGCCGGTCCTTCACGCCATTCCTCAAGATGATCAAAAGATTAATATTACAATGGGATATCCCATTAAAAATACGCCCGCTTACGGATTATTGGAGCTTATTTTTGACTTGCAAAAAAACTGTAGGCAAACTAAAGCCGGGAAAACCTGGTTCTATTTTAGAAACGTTTTACCGATTCTTACACACCAGTATGTTGAGCCTCTAAACAATGAACTCCATGCTGAATTGGCTAAAAATATTACCCGCCAGAACAAAACATATATTGAAGCTAACGAGCTTCAAAAAAGCAAACTATTAATTTCAATCTTTGATCCTATAAAAGACAGTAATGAGTTTTCTGAATACCTTACAAATTTGTTATACCTAATCCATACGGAGTTACAAGATTCTGAAAACAGTCAAATTATTGAGAAAGAATTTATTTACCAGTTATTTTTAACTGTTACCCAGCTTTCTGATTTAATAAGTAAACTAAATGTCAATATTCAGATTGATACATGGATTAAGTTATTTAAGCGAGCAGCAGATCTTAAAAGCATTCCATTTAGCGGAGAGCCTCTTAAAGGACTACAGCTTATGGGAATACTTGAAACCAGAGCATTGGATTTTGAAAACCTGATTATTCTGAATATGAATGAAGGCACGTTCCCTCAATCAGGTGCCACTAATTCTTTAATTCCATTTAGTTTAAGAAAAGCATTTAGTCTTCCAACGATTGAGCATCAGGATTCCATATTTGCTTACTATTTTTACAGATTAATACACCGAGCTAAAAACGTACATTTATTGTATAATTCATCAGCACAGGGTATGCAAACAGGTGAAATGAGTCGTTTTTTATTTCAATTAAAATATGAATATCCTAAAGAAAAATTAAGCTTTTCAACTGCAGTTGACCACATTAATATTCAAACACCTCAGTCTTATTATATTGAAAAGGATGAAAAAACAATGAACATCCTGAATCAATATTTAAACAAAGGAAACAGAAAATTATCTCCAAGTGCATTAAGCTCTTATTTTGAATGCCCGATGAGGTTCTATTACAAATACGTTTTAAAAGCCTCTGAACCTGATGAAATAACTGAAGAAATCGATCCAAGAATATTTGGTACGCTTTTTCATGAAACAGTTGAAGAACTGTACAAACCATATTTAGGAAAAGAAGTTACGCAGGAAGACATTAGCACAATTGCAAAAGATAAAAAGCGTATTAAAAATGCACTACTTGAAAGCTTTAATAAATATTTTAGCACTCAACTAAACCAAAGTGATTTCATTGATATTCAGGGAAAAAACGTTCTGATATATGATATCATTATTAAATACATTCAGCAATTTTTAATTGTTGAACAACGACATGCTCCATTTTTGTTAATGGGTCTTGAGAAACAAGTTGAATCTTCAATTCAGATTTGTGAAGGTAAAACATTAAATGTAGGAGGAACCATTGACCGCCTTGACGAAAAAGATGGTATAATTAGAGTTATAGATTACAAAACCGGATCCGGTGAGGATTTCTTCAATGATGTTGAAGAACTATTCCTGGAATCAAAACACAAAAACAAAAAAGCCATATTCCAAACATTACTCTATAGCTTCATTATTAAAAAGGATTTTCCGGAAAACATCAGTTTTCACCCAGGTGTGGTTTGGATTAAAAAAATATTTACTTCTCCAGATTATTCATTAAAGAAGGGAGCTCGAAGTAGTAAAGAAAAACTATCCTTAAAATTAATTGAAGAAGAATATATAACTGAATTTAAAAATCAGATGAATGTGTTATTTGATCCTCAAATTCCATTTAAACAAACTGAATATTCAGATAGCTGTAAAATATGTAGCTACAAAGGTATTTGCGCAAAACATTAATATGCAGCATTCAGCCTTCAACCTATAGTATCACAGAACTGTGGACTGAAGACTGAGGGCTATTTTAACAAATCTGGTCTTCTTTCTTTGGTTCTTTTATAGGCTTGTTCTTCTTTCCAGACCTCAATCTTCTTGCTATCTCCGGAAAGTAGTATATCAGGAACCTTCCATCCATTATAATCTGCAGGACGTGTATAAACAGGCGGAGCTAATAAATTATCCTGAAATGAATCTGTTAATGCAGAAGTTTCATCAGAAATAACTCCTGGAATTAATCTTATCACAGAATCGGCAATAACAGCAGCTGCCAATTCTCCCCCTGTTAAAACATAATCTCCAATAGATAATTCCATGGTGATATAATGATCTCTAACACGCTGATCTACACCCTTATAATGTCCGCATAAAATCATAATATTCCCTTTCAGTGAGAGGTTATTGGCTATTCCCTGATTTAAAGTCTGTCCATCCGGAGTAACATAAATAATTTCATCGTATTTCCTCTCTTCTTTTAACTTCTCAATTAAAAGAGCTATTGGTTCAATCTGCATCACCATACCTGCTCCACCACTAAAAGCATAATCATCCACTTTTTTATGTTTGTTAGTAGAATAATCTCTAATGTTATGACATACCAATTCAACCATACCTTTTTCCTGAGCTCTTTTAATAATAGATTCACTAAAGGGACCCTGAAACATCTCGGGAAATAACGTTAAAATATCAATCCGCATTCTCTTAAATTTTGCTGCAAATATAATATTTTACAATTGGTACTTTCAGAACAACCATCATTAAAAACTAATATGGTTTTATAAACTTTAAAATTAATATATGATGTTAAGGCCAAAAAAATTTGAGGTTTTAACTATATATAATATATTCGTACTACAGAAAGACAGGATTTTATGATCTTGATTTTTGATTAAGAAGCTTATTGTAACACGAACTTTTATGCTGATGGAAGCAAATGATCTAAACAAATCTGGAGAGGAAAAAGAATTAAATTCAATAAACACTCCTGAAAATACGAAAAGTGATAACAACAATTCTGTTGATAATCAACAAGAAACAACAACTGATCCAACAACAGAAGAAAATAAAACAATAGCTGACACTCCTGAATCTACTTCAGAAGAAAGCACTACTGCTAATGCTGAAGATACATCAACAGATGGAGAATCAACAGAAACAGAGGACGAAAAACCAGTTTTGGATAAAGTAGATTTAACTGCTTTATCAAGAGAAGAATTGGTAAAACGTTTAAAACATATCACCAAACACTTTGATCTTCATGAAATAAAAGATGAAGTAGATGAAATAAAATCCATCTTCTACAAATTATATAATGAAGAAGTTGAAGTATTAAAAAAGCATTTCGTTGAATCCGGAGAGCTTGAAGAAAATTTTGCTGCACCTATCGATGCATTAGAATTAGAAATTAAGAATCTTATCCATGAATTTAAGCAGCGCAAATATGAGCATGCTAAAAAAATTGAAGAAGAAAAGGAAAAGAACTTAATCGCTAAAAATGAAGTTATTGAGGCTATTAAAAATTTAGTAAATCGTCAGGAATCTCTTAATGAAACCTTTAATGAATTTAGAAACCTACAACAACGTTTTCACGAGATAGGTCCTATTCCTCAAAACAAAGTAAGAGACACATGGGATACATATAATCTTCATATAGAAAACTTTTACAACTACGTAAAAATCAATAAAGAATTAAGGGATCTAGATTTAAAAAAGAACCTTGAATTAAAAACTGATTTATGCGAAAAAGCTGAAAAACTAATTGATGATCCATTGGTTGTAAACAGCTTTAAAACACTTCAAAAATATCATGATCGCTGGCGCGAAATAGGTCCTGTTCCTAAGGAAGTAAAAGATGAGTTATGGGAAAGATTTAAAGCGGCTACAACCGTAATAAATCAAAAACACCAAGCTTACTTTGAAGGATTAAAAGATCAGCTTAAAGAAAACTTAAAACTTAAAACTAACCTTTGCGAAAAAGCGGAATCTATTTTAACAGAAGAAGCTCATTCGCCAAAAGAATGGGAAGAAAAAAGTAAAAAGCTTATTGAATTACAACAAACCTGGAAAACAATTGGATTTGCACCTAAGAAGGATAATAACGCCATTTATGAGCGTTTCAGATCTGCTTGCGATAAGTTTTTTGAAGATAAAAGATCATTTTTTAAAGAATATAAAAATCAGCAACAGCAACACTTAATAGAAAAAACTAAACTTTGTGAAAAAGCTGAAACCATGAAGGATAGTACTGACTGGAAAAAAACTACTGACGAATTTATTAGAATTCAGAAGCAGTGGAAAGAAATCGGTCCGGTACCTAGACGTCAATCTGATGCGATCTGGCACAGATTTAGAAAAGCTTGCGATGCGTTTTTTGATAACAAATCTAAATTCTTTAATAAAGTTGATGAGTCGCAGGATGACAATTTAAAAGCCAAAGAAGCTATCATTGAAAAGTTAAAGAATTTTAAAAACAGTAGTGATAACGAAGAAACTTTTAAGCAACTTCAGGAATATCAAAGAAAATTTGCTGAAATTGGACACGTTCCTTTTAAAGATAAAGACCGAATTAATCAGGATTTCAGAAATGAGATAAATAAACATTTCGACAATTTGAATATGGATGAGTACCATAAAAATGTACAAAAATTCAGAAACAGATTAGAAAATATGAAGAATTCTGGTCATCAGGATGACAAAATGAATCAAGAACGTCATAAGCTCTTAAATAAGTTAAAGCAATTAGAAAATGACATTACTGTATGGGAAAATAACATTGGTTTCTTTGCAAAAAGTAAAAGTTCAGCTTCGTTAATTAAAGATTTTGAGCATAAAATTGAAAATGGTAAAAGAAACATCAAACTATTGCAAGAGAAAATAGACATGTTAGATCATCTGGAAGAATAAAAAACATATTAGCATATTTAAAAAAAGATGATTTGTAAATTCACAAATCATCTTTTTTTTATCGGTATGACAAATATCGTTATGATATTTATTAGATAATAATTAATTTTACCAACTGAAATTAAAACAAGAGTCGTGTTTTTCATAGGGGTATTTTCAACACATATTACGTACATTATATTAGCTCTAATATATGTTTTTGGCTATAGTACTTATGCCCTGAATTCAAAAAAACAAAAAAGTGAGGATATTCCTCTAGATAAAAGCATTACTTACCAAAAACCATCCACATCAACAGTAGTAAAAACCTTTTACGTTAACATAAACACCTGTACTTCTTACAGTGACACCAAAGAAAAAAAACAATCTATAAAAACATACAACATAAGGTTTATTAAGCATAAATTTAAGACCTATGATTGTAAAACATGGACTAGCTACAACTGTCAATTACCCAATATTACCCGCCCTTCTCCAATGTTATCTTAACTTTTAATATCAATTGTGTAACATTCGTTACATAAATCGTAAAACGTTATTAATATTTTTATTGGATTAAAATAAAATTATGCTAGGAGTATTGGGAATTAATCACAAAACAGCTTCATTAGGTATAAGGGATAAATTTGCAATTCCTTGTGATGATATTATTCCATTATCGGAACGATTTCTACAAATTAAAGAAATAGCAGGAGTAGTTGTTTTGGCAACTTGTAATAGAACTGAAGTATATTATTCAAAAGATAATTGCTCTGCTAAAGAATGTAAAGACAACATTTTAAATGAATTACATTCTTATTTAAATGTTAAAACGAATTACAGTTCAAATTTTTACCACCATACAAATGCTGATGCCATCAGACATTTATTTAGAGTCACATCCGGAATCGATTCAATGGTAATTGGAGAAAACCAGATTGTAAACCAAATGAAAAAGGCTTATGTATTTTGTACTGAAGCTAATCTGACTGATGCAATCTTAATGCGTTTATTTCAAAAATCATTTGAATGCAGTAAAAAAGTCAGAACTGAAACATCTATTCAACAAGGAGCTACCTCTGTTGGTTATGTTGCTATTGATATGTGCGAAAAGATATTTAAAAATCTCAAACATCAGCATATATTAATTGTTGGTACTGGTGAAACAGGGCAACTTGCACTTAGAGATTTCAAAAAAAGAGGCGTTGTAGATATTTCAATCACAAATCGCACTGACGAAAAAACCCTTGAAGTTGCAAAAAATAGAAATGTAAATCCTATTTTATTCAGGAATTTTAAAGATCACTTAGCTCAATCAGATATTATTTTAACGGCCACAAGTGCTGGTGAATATCTAATTACCAAAGAAGATATTGAACTGATTCAGGAAATTCGTAAAAATAAAAAACAACTGTTTATTGATTTGTCTGTTCCAAGAAATATCGATATTGAAATTGGAAACCTTGATCATACACAATTAATTTGTGTTGATGATTTACAAAAAATATTGGACGACCATAAAGAAATGAGAGAAAATAGTGTTGACAATGCTAATGTTATTATAGATGAGCTTGTTGAAGAATCTATTACTTGGTTAAACAGTCGTTCTTTACGTCCGGTTATTAAATCTATCACCACAAACATGCAACAGTTAAGCGATAACGAATTAATAGAATATCGCAAAAACATGGACGAAGAAACCATTGAGCAAATTGAAAAATATACGGGTTTACTGACTCAAAAATACATCCGGATGCTTATCAAAAATTTAAAAGAGGTTACAAACAATGGCAATGCAACAGCTTCTCTTGATGTAATCAATCAACTTTTTAATTTTGAGGATAACATCAACGAATAACACTTTTGATAAACATGTATCCAAATAAAATAACTATCGGAACGCGAGGTAGTAAACTTGCGTTATATCAGGCTTACAAGGTAAAATCTGAGATAGAAAATATTGACAGCAACATTCAAATTGAGGTTAAGATAATTAAAACCAAAGGAGATAAAATTCTTGATGTAGCCTTATCCAAAATTGGAGATAAAGGTCTGTTTACTAAAGAACTTGAAGTTGCTTTAATCAATAAAGAAATTGATTTTGCGGTACACAGCCTAAAGGATCTACCTACTGAATTACCTTCTGAGTTTTGTGTTAGTGCAGTATTGAAAAGAGCTGATTTTAGAGATGCTTTGGTAAGTAAAAATGGTTTAAAACTTAAGGAATTAACCTCAGAACATACTATTGCAACTTCTAGCTTGAGAAGGATTGCTGGTTTAAAAAAAATTAATCCGGATTTTAAAATTGTCGATATCAGAGGTAATGTAAATACCAGACTTCAAAAAATGGAAGATGGGTATTGTGATGCTATGATTATGGCTGCTGCTGGGTTAAAACGATTAGAGCTAGATCATTACATCACTGAAATTTTAGAGCCTTCAGAATTTATTCCCGCTGTAGCACAGGGAGCCATTGCTATTGAATCTTTATTACAAAATGAAACCATAAATAACTTCTTGAAAAACATCAATCACACAAATACCTTAAATCAGGTAACTGCAGAAAGGTCGTTTATGAAAACTCTGATGGGTGGATGTCAGGTTCCTGTTGGAAGTTATAGTAAACTTGAAGGTGACACACTTACGCTAACCGGATTTGTTTCATCTTTAGATGCCAATCAATATATCAAGGAAACAATATCAAATAACGTAAACATGGCAGAACAAATGGGACAGGAATTGGCACAACGATTAATTAACCAGGGAGCTATTGATATATTAAACCACATCAGAAACGCCTAGAAGATAAAAATGGATAACATATTAAAAGGTAAAGTTTTTATTTCAACTCGTCCACTTGGCAAATCAAAAGATTTACAAGTACTTTTTGAGAGAGAAGGTGCTGAATTGATTGAATTTCCGATGATTGAGTTAACTGAATCTGAAGAGGATCTTTCATTAAAAGATACACTCTGTCAAATAACAAGCTTTACCCATGTTCTATTCACTAGTGCTAATGCTTTTCAATTTTTTTATAAACTTATTTCGAATCAAGATAATCCAGATGCAATTTTGAACCAGTTCAAAATTGCAAGTATTGGTTATAAAACTTCCGAGGAAATAAAATCGAAAGGATTAAATATTGATTTTGATGGAAACTCTAAAACCGGCAAAGAGTTTGTCGATAAATTATATCCATATTTAAAAGACAATCAAGCTAATATTTTATGGCCTACCGGAGATCTATCTCCCAACCATATAGTTGATACACTAAAATCGATAACAAAAATTACCAGAATCAATATTTATAAAAACTCACCACCTACTAATTATAACTCTGTAGTACTACAAAAAATTAATAATGGTAATTACGATATGATTGTACTGGCTAGTCCTTCTGCCATAAATAATTTGGCACCAATTACCACAAGTTATTTAAAAGTAGCTTGTATTGGACAAGTAACAGCTGAAGCTACTTTAAAACATAAAATTACACCATTAGCAATTGCTAAAGAACCTAATGCTATTGGTATATTTAATGCAATTAAAAAATATTACAAAAAACAATAATATCACATAAAATTAAAAGATATGGCATTTCCAATTACACGATTAAGAAGAATGAGACAATCAGAAGTCACCCGAAATATGATTAGGGAAACCCGTCTTACACGTGATGACTTAATAATGCCTTTATTTGTACGTCCCGGAAAAGGAATTCAAAATCCAATTAATTCAATGCCGGGAAATTATCAACTCTCTGTAGATTTATTAGTTGAAAAATGTAAGGAACTATACAATAAAGGAGTTCAATCAATTCTTTTATTTGGTATTCCAGAACATAAAGATGAGCACGGATTAGTTGCATGTGAACACAATGGAATTGTACAACAAGCAACAAGAGCTATAAAAAAAGAATTACCTGATTTGTTTATCATTGCAGACGTTTGTAACTGTGAATATACTACACATGGACATTGCGGAACAATAATAAATGGCGATGTAGATAATGATTCAACATTAATTACATTGGGAAAACAATCTGTTTCTTTAGCTGAGGCCGGAGTTGATATGATTGCTCCAAGCGATATGATGGATGGTCGTATTGGTTTTATCAGAAACGAATTAGACAAGGCCAAATTTACTAACATGCCAATTATGGCGTATTCAGCTAAATATGCAACTGCATTCTATGGTCCTTTTAGAGATGCTGCAGAAAGTGCTCCTCAGTTTGGAAACAGAGCAACGTACCAAATGGATCCAGCTAATAGTAATGAAGCTATCAGAGAAGTAGAACAAGATATTTTTGAAGGAGCAGATATTGTTATGGTAAAACCTGCATTAAGCTATCTTGATGTAATTAGAAGAGTAAAAGATAACTTTAATATGCCAATAGCAGCTTATAATGTAAGTGGAGAATTTTCAATGGTAAAAGCTGCTGCTGAAAAAGGTTGGATTGATGAAAACAGAATTACACTTGAAATTTTAACATCTATAAAAAGAGCTGGTTCTGATTTAATTATTTCGTACCACACTCAAGATGTAATTGATCAATTATAACGACAAAAACAAGGCAAAAAGGTTAAAGGCTACAAGGTTAAGGTATGATTTCTACTTAATAAAAACACTTTTAATCTTTAACTTTTAATTCTCTACTTTTAACTATCGACTTAATAAAAATGAATACAAAAAATAGTATAAAAGCGTTTCAAGAAGCTGTAAAACATATACCAGGTGGAGTAAATTCGCCTGTAAGAGCATTTAATTCTGTAGGAGGCGATCCGTTATTTATCCAAAGTGCCAAAGGAGCAAAAATTACAGATATCGATAACAATGAATTTATTGATTATGTTGCATCCTGGGGACCAATGATTTTAGGTCACTCCCACCCTGAGGTTATAGAAGCATTGCATCAAACAGCGATAAACGGAACCAGTTTTGGAGCTCCTACACTTATGGAAACAGAAATGGCAAATCTTATTTGTGAGATGATCCCATCCATTGAAAGCGTGAGAATGGTTAATTCAGGAACCGAAGCTACCATGAGTGCTTTGCGTTTGGCTCGTGGTTATACTAAAAGAGACTTGGTTATAAAGTTTGAGGGATGTTATCACGGACATGGTGATTCATTTTTAATAAAAGCTGGTTCAGGAGCTTTGACTTTAGGAACACCAAATTCACCAGGCGTAACAAAAGGAACTGCTAGTGATACACTTACTGCTGAATATAATAACCTAGAATCTGTTTTAAATTTATTTAATGAGTATAAAGATCAAATTGCGGCTGTAATTCTAGAGCCAGTAACTGGAAATATGGGTGTTGTTCGTCCTACTGATGATTTTATTCAGGGAGTAAGAAAAGCATGTACTGAAAATGGTACATTATTAATATTTGATGAAGTAATGACTGGTTTTAGAGTTGCTAAAAGTGGTGCTCAGGAAGTACTGGGTATTACTCCTGATTTGACTACTCTTGGAAAAATAATTGGAGGAGGATTGCCTGTTGGAGCCTATGGTGGTAAAAAGGAAATTATGGATCACTTAGCTCCTAATGGTCCGGTTTATCAAGCAGGAACATTATCTGGTAATCCAATGGCTATGGCTGCCGGACTAACAACACTTAAACTATTAAATAGCACTCCGGATTTTTATTCACAACTTGAAGAAAAAGCTCAGTTTTTAACTGCTGGAATTCAAAACAATCTTGAACAACTTAAGTTTCCTGGTGTTATTAATCGTGTAGGTTCTATGTTTACATTATTTTTCACGAAAGAAAATGAAGTTAAGAACTTTTCTGATGTAGTGAAGTGTGATACGGAACTATTTGCAAAGTACTTCAGATTATCCCTGGAAAGTGGTATTTATACAGCTCCATCTCAATTTGAAGCTGGATTTATATCTATTGCTCACACCAAAGAGGATTTACAGAAAACGATTGACGCAAGCTTTAACGCATTGAAGCAGCTAAAGAATTAAACTTTTATGAACGATTCAATTCTATTAAAAACTCTTGCTGGAGAAAAGACTGAACGACCGCCATTCTGGTTTATGAGACAGGCGGGCAGAGTACTTCCCTCTTATATGCAATTAAAGGAAAAGTACTCATTTTGGGAGATGATGCAAGATCCTAAATTAGGAGCAAAAGTTACACTCCTACCTATTGATGATCTTGGCGTGGATGCAGCAATACTTTTTTCTGATATACTGGTTATTCCTTATGCGATGGGAATGGGATTAGATTTTACAGATAGAGGTCCGGAGTTTGACATTCCCCTTTCTCAAAGAAAAAATCCTTTGGCTAATTTAAAACCAGATCCCGAAAGATTAAATTATATATACGATGTAATTAAACAAATTATAGCAACAAAACCAGCACACATTCCCTTAATTGGTTTTTGTGGAGCGCCTTTAACAGTTTTGTGCTATATGTTGGAAGGAATTGGTAGAAGTAAAGATTTTCCGATTACACTGAAGTATTTATATCAAAATAAAGAAACCGTTAAAAAACTCATTGAAGTTATTACGGACTTATCAATAATTTATGCAAAAGGACAAATTAAAAATGGTGTTAAAGTCTTTCAATTATTTGAAACTCATGCCGGACTAATTCCTTTTGATTTATACAAAGAGTTATTTTTCCCAGCTATTAAAAAAATTGCACAATCAATAAGAGAAGAAGATATTCCTTTTATTTACTTCCCAAAGGATTTAGGCTGTGGTATTAAAGAAGTTACACCTGATATGTGTGACTATTTAAGTATTGATTGGCAAACACCTATTGATGTTGCCAGAAAAATGGTAGATAATAAAATTGGTCTGCAAGGAAATATAGATCCTAGATTGTTATATGCAGATCAAAAAACGATTGAAACAAGCTTAAATAAATACATTGATTTTGGAAGTAAAAATCATGATTGGATTATAAATCTTGGTCATGGCTTTTTACCTGATATTCCGTATGAAAATGCAAAATTCCTGGCAGATTGGATTAAAAATTCCAACTGGAAACGATAGCTAATAATCTACTTATATATAAAATGCCGAAATACATTATTTTCGGCATTTTTTTAATAGCAACAACTGAAATACGTATTTATGTTAGAGAAATTAAAAAAAAGATGGGGTATAGATTCCAATTTTCAGGTACTGATTATTCTGCTTGTTTTTTCAATTACTGGCAGCGCTGCCGTTTTTGTTAAAAAAATAGTTTTTGATGTATTAGGCATTGATGCAGATACTTCATTATGGGTTAAAATTCCAATGTATATTATAACCATATTGCCATCATACCAAATACTACTATTAGTTATTGGTACTATGCTTGGTCAATTTCGATTTTTCTACAATTTCCAGAAAAAAAGTATGGGTCGCTTTTTCAGGAAATCACATAACAAATAACTTATTCTTTAATATCAAAAACTATATCCTAATGAAATTAAAGGTAAAATAAAATTATCTGGAGAATGAATAACCGAAGTTTTTAATAAAAATCCTCTCCTTGCCTGGTACCTGTAGCCTATTCTAAATGTTACAAAATCAAATCCCTCATCTTCATCATCGCTTGTATCTGCAACTAAAGCTCCAACACCTAACTCTAAAAAGTTCTTATGTCCACCTGTAACAAAAGCACTTTCAACAACAGGAATTATTGGATCCCAGATTAAAAATCCCCCTTTTAAAATAAGCCCATTCTTTTTACCCAAGGGTATTAATCTTTCATAAGCAAAGCCAAGTATATCTTCATTGTAAACTGCATTTTTTTGTATTGTAAACATACTCCCTTCAACCTCCACTTCATTCATGTTATTGTTATTTCTGTCTTCAATTTGGCCAGCAATACCCGTTATTGCAAGTATCCATAAACTCATAAACAAAACTAATGTTTTCATAACAGTGATATTTAAATCCTCTATATAAGTTACTACTAAAACAGATACTTTACAATAAACATTTTATACTACCTCTATCTTTTTTTCTCTACATATCAACACAAACAAATCATTATAACTAAATACTCAAAACTGGCATAAACAAATGAATAATTCAGGTGTTAAATATGCATTAAGAGGAATCTTTTTTAAGCACACATAGATTGTTAGAATGAATAAAACAGAAGAAATAGCAAACATATATTTAGAGCATCAACAGCAAATGTGCCTTCAATTGGAATTATGTGATGGTACAGGAAAATTTGCAAAGGTTCCCTGGTCCAAGAATATTGGCTATGGGGTTACCGGCGTGCTAAAAAATGGTAGCATTATAGAAAAAGCAGGACTTAACTTTTCGCATGTTAAAGGAAAATTTACTAATAGAATGGAATCCATCCTTAAAACCAGTGCTGAAAGATTCGAAGCAACAGGTATATCATCCATCATACACCCAAATAATCCACATATACCCATCATTCATATGAATGTGCGTTTTTTTGAGCTTGATAATGGTACTTGCTGGTTTGGTGGTGGAATTGACCTTACACCACACTATATTGATATTGAAGAAGCTAAATGGTTTCATAAACAATTGGCTAAAGTATGCGATAATTATGATATTAAGTATTATCCCAAGTTTAAAGAATGGGCAGACGATTACTTTTTTATTGAGCATAGAAATGAAACCAGGGGTATTGGAGGAATATTCTTTGATATGGTTCAACCTCAAACAGAAAATGAATTAAAGAACCTTAAAAATTTCACTATAGATCTGACTAAACTATATCCAGATATTTATTGTAAGATTATGGCTAATAAACGAAACCAGAAATACACAGAGAGAGAAAAAAAGTGGCAACATATCAGGCGAGGAAGATATACTGAATTTAATTTAGTATATGACAGAGGAACTAAATTTGGTTTAGAATCAGGAGGCAACACAGAATCCATATTAATAAGCCTACCTCCTATGGCTGAATGGGAACATAATTATGCAGTATTACCCAATTCGAACGAAGAAAAAACTCAAGATTTACTAAAAAAAGGAATTGAATGGATAAACATATAAAATGCACGATCTATTATTAAACTAATATAAAATAAATCAAAACAATACTTAAATCATAAATCCAAAGCTCGCATCTTCTTTTTATTTATCTTTAAATTTTTACCTTTGTACCTTTAAAATTGAAGAGTTTTTAAGGTTTAATTTAAATGTTTGATACAGTGCCGGATACAAGATATATCTTTGTAACAGGAGGGGTTGCCTCATCATTAGGCAAAGGAATAATTTCAGCCTCTTTAGCAAAATTATTACAATCGAGAGGTTATAAAGTTACGATTCAAAAATTAGATCCATATTTGAATGTGGATCCAGGTACTTTGAATCCATATGAACATGGAGAATGCTATGTTACTGAGGATGGTGCAGAAACCGACCTTGACTTAGGTCATTATGAGCGTTTTTTAAATGTTCCTACCTCACAGGCTAATAACGTAACTACCGGAAGAATATACCAAAATGTAATCAATAAAGAGCGCAAAGGTGATTTTCTTGGAAAAACGGTACAAATCATTCCCCACATTACTGACGAAATAAAAAGAAACATTAAGCTCTTAGGCAGCAAACACAAATTTGATGTAGTAATTACAGAAATTGGTGGTACTGTTGGTGATATTGAATCTTTACCATACATTGAAGCTGTACGTCAATTAAAATGGGAATTAGGAAACAGGGCACTGGTAATTCACTTAACACTGGTTCCATTCCTAAATGCTTCTGGTGAATTAAAAACAAAACCTACACAACACTCTGTTAAAACATTATTAGAGGCTGGAGTTCAACCGGATGTTCTTGTATTACGTACCGAAAAAGATTTAGGTGCTGACATCAGAAAGAAAGTAGCTCTATTCTGTAATGTTAATCCAAGAGCAGTAATTCAATCAATTGACGTATCTACTATCTACGAAGTACCTGTTAAAATGCAGGAAGAAGGTTTAGATGAAATTTGTTTAGAGAAATTAGAGTTACCTGTAAATAAAACTCCAGACCTAAAAAAATGGAAGAGCTTCCTTAGCAAACTCAAAAATGCTGAAGAAGAAGTTACCATTGGTTTGGTTGGTAAATATGTAGAGCTAGCAGATGCCTATAAATCAATTATTGAGGCACTTATTCATGCTGCAACATACCACGATAGAAAAGCTAATATTAAATTAATACATTCAGAAGAATTAACTTCAGAAAACGTTGCTGAAAAACTTAGTGACCTTGATGCTATTCTTGTTGCACCTGGATTTGGTAACAGAGGTATTGAAGGTAAGCTTGAAGCAGTAAGATACGCACGTGAAAACAATAAAGTATTTCTTGGGATTTGCCTTGGAATGCAATGTGCGGTTATTGAATTTGCCCGTAACGTTATTGATTTAGAAAAAGCCAATTCTGCTGAAATGGACCATTCTTCTCCATACAAAGTAATTGATTTGATGGAAGATCAGAAAAATGTTTCTGATATGGGTGGCACGATGCGTTTAGGTGCATATGACTGTTCGTTAAAAGAAGGAACTAAGGCCTACGAAGCATATGGTAGAAAAGCAACTCATGAAAGACATCGTCACAGATATGAGTTTAATAATGACTTTTTAACTCAATTTGAAGAAAAAGGTATGATAGCATCCGGCACCAATCCTGATACTGGTTTGGTTGAAATCGTTGAAATTCCGGAATTAAAATGGTTTATGGGTGTACAATTTCACCCAGAGTACAGCAGTACTGTTGTTAAACCACATCCTATTTTTATGGCATTTGTTAATGCTGCTATCCAAAAATAACTTTAATAAATAAACCGAAAATTTAAATCAAAAATGGATAAAAATTCCGTTACCGGATTGGTTCTGATCAGCATCATTATTGGTGTTTTTATGTGGTGGAGTCAACCCACAGAAGAACAAAAAGCTGCACAAAAAAGATATCAGGATTCTATACAACAAGTTGAACTGGCAAAAGAGAAAACTGCGTTAGAATTAGAAAAAAAGAAAGAAGCTGAAAATACAATTGCTTTTGATGATAATACAGCCGATAGTACAATTCAAAAAGAATTAACTAATAAATATGGTTTATTTTCAAATGTTGTTATTGGTGAAAATCAGTTTTATACACTTGAAAACAATAAATTAAAAGTAAAATTTTCGAGTAAAGGTGCAAAAGTTTATTCTGTTGAGATAAAGGATTTTAAAACTCACGATGGACAACCTTTAATTTTATTTGATGGTGATAAAAACGTATTTGGATTTAACTTCTTCCATAACAATAGAATATTAAATACAAATGATCTATACTATACTATAGATCAATCTGCTACTACTGATTCTACAATATCATTTAAATTATCTGTAGGAGATGATCAGTATATGGCGATCAATTACCAGTTACCTTCTGATTCATACATGCTTGATTTTAACTTTGAGCAACACAGTATGGATGATATCATTCAATCAAACAGAGGAGGATTTGATTTAAACTGGAATGTTGATGTTCTTGCACAAGAAAAAGGACGAAAATTTGAAATCCAGTATTCAGGTGCTTACTTTAAATATGATCAGGATGAAGTTGATGATATCCTTGGAAAAACAGGTGAAGAAACATTTAGAACACCAATTAAATGGTTGGCTTACAAAGATCATTTCTTTTCATCCATTTTAATTGCAAAAGACAACTTTTCTTCAGGATCAACTTCTGTAAAAACACATTCTGAAGAAGAAAACTCTCCTTACGTATGCTCTAATAAAGCAGAACTTGTTATTCCATATGAAGGCGGAGGTCACAATGTTAAATCATTCCAGTTTTTCTTTGGCCCTAACAAATACAAAATATTAAAGCAACATAAAGATCTTGATCTTAAAGAAATTCTTCCTTTAGGATGGGGTATTTTTGGATGGGTAAACAAAATCATCGTAATTCCAATCTTCAACTGGCTTGAAGGATCTATTGCAAGTTATGGTTTAATTATCTTTATTCTTACATTAATTATTAAGCTTGGATTATTCCCATTGACATTTAAATCATATATGTCAACTGCTAAAATGAAGGTATTAAAACCTCAAATTGACGAAATCAACGAGAGGATTCCTAAAGAAAAGTCAATGGAGCGTCAAAAAGCAACCATGGCTTTATATCAAAAAGCAGGTGTTAGTCCGTTAGGAGGTTGCTTACCAATGGTATTGCAAATGCCTATTTTATTTGCCATGTTCCGCTTTTTCCCTAACTCAATTGAGTTAAGACAACAAAGCTTCTTATGGGCCACAGACTTATCTAGCTATGATTCCATCCTACAATTACCTTGGAATATTCCATTTTATGGTGACCACGTAAGTTTATTCTGTTTATTAATGTCTATTACTAATATCGTATATACTAAAATGAATCAGGAAATGACTCAATCTACAAGTCAAATGCCTGGCATGAAAGGTATGATGTATATGATGCCGGTAATGTTCTTAGTATTCTTTAATAACTATGCAGCAGGTTTAAGTTATTACTATTTTATCTCTACATTAATTACAATTTTACAAACAGTATTAATTAGAAGATTTGTAGATGAAAAAGCAATTTTAGCAAAACTAAATGCAAACCAAAAGAAACCAAAGAAAAAGTCAGGCTTCCAGGCTAGAATAGAAGAAATGGCTAAGCAACAACAGCAAGTGCAATCACAAAAGAAAAGAAGAAAATAATCTTAATAATAGATAACAAAAAAGGAGAACTAAATTAGTTCTCCTTTTTTATGTTCCATATTTGCTCTAAGGACATCCCTTCTTTCAGTTTGGGAATTAATTCCCTTATAGGTTCCCAAATAGAATTATCAACTAAACTATCAGGAGGAACGATAACATGGAGAGATAAAGGTTTTATTTCTATTTCTGCTTTTCTCCCTAAAATAACCGGCTCACCATCAATATGAGCCAATATATCTGTTTTTTTTTCAACAATAATCTTTTTAGCACGAATTACTTCGTTGTTACTATTTTTATCCAAAGATTTATCTAACAAACTCAGAAGCATAGCTGGCGTAATGAATTTTGGAAAGTCATGTATAATACTTACATCTATTAATCCATCATCAATTAATGCATTAGGAGCTATATAAATATTATTACCATACTGTGATGAATTTGCCAAACTGATTAAAAAAGCTTTTCGCTTATATTCTGTTCCATCAATATTAATCACATAATCATGAGCTTTATATGTAGCATACTCAGAGGCAATCAACTGAAGGTATCCCAATGGCCCTCTCATCTTTTTACCTTCAAACTGATGACTAATATGTGCATCAAAACCAATACCTGCAACATTAACACAACAATATTGATTCACCTTTAACGAATCTATTTTTCTCACATTCAACTCATTAATAGATCTAATGGCTTTCTTAACATTGAGTGGAATATTTAAATATCTGGCTAACCCATTACCTGATCCTGTTGGAATAATTGCTAAAGATGTTGATGTATTAACCAATTTAGATGCTACCTCATTCACTGTTCCATCGCCACCTACAGCAACTACAACATCATAAGTTCCAGCAGCATCACCAGCTAATTCTCTGGCATGAGCCTTATATTGGGTATAACTAATATCAACTTCCAGGCTATTTTTATCAATCTCAGATTCAATAAATTTTTCAACTGTTTTTTGTTTTCCAATCCCAGAAACAGGATTGATAAGAAACAAAATTTTTTTCTTCATATAAGGATTTCATTTTTTTGATTCAATGGCTAATCGATTCAAACGATCTTTTCATAAAGCTACAAAAGTAAAGAGAATTAACTGGAGGTTATCGAAAAGTTTTAAAAAAGATCTATTTTTATGCTGTTTTATTATAACATATTTGTGTTTTTAACGTATCGGGACAGATAATATCATCCAGAAATGTTAATTGAGTGCATCAAACAAAAATGAAACAATAAAGAAACCACTTGATTGTTTCAAAAATAATTGAAAGAAATTACATAGCATATGAATAAACTTATCGAATTAGACAGTCAACTTCTACAATTAATCAACTATTTTCATACGGACTTTTGGGATAATGCTTTTTGGATGATTTCGAGCATAATTATATGGATTCCTTTATATGCCGTTATTTTATATGCTATTATTAAAAGCCAGAAAGGTCAGAGTTGGATTACCATACTTTCACTAATTATTTTGGTTGTTTTATGTGATCAGATTTCCCATGAAGTTTTTAAACATGGATTTGAACGCCTGCGTCCTACCCATGACCCACTACTCAAGGATTTTGTTAAGATTATTCACGGATACAGAGGTGGTAAATATGGATTTGTTTCTTCTCATGCAACAAATACTATGGGATTAGCTGTATTATCTTCTTTGTTATTCAGAAATAAAGTGTATTCAATATTTATATATTCCTGGGTTGTTTTAATAGCCTACTCCAGAATTTACCTTGGCGTTCACTATCCGGGAGATGTAGTTGGCGGATTGATTCTTGGAGCTTTATTAGGTTTTGGTGTTTATAAGCTATATAAATTAGTGATTCCTAGGTTTGTGAGATTGACATTTTTTAACAACAAAGGATTAAACAGAGGCATTGCTGAACAATTTAATTCCGCTGCGGTAATACAAATTGTTTTTACAGGAATTTTAAGTTTTGTGTTAATTTTATTAGCTGCAAAGGTAATGATGCCGTAAAAAATACAAAATATAAAAGCATTTTAGTATCAAAAACAATGCCCAATGGGGTAACCTAAAGGTTAAATGTATTTTAAAATTAAAATATATTTTTTAACTTTAAGACACTTCAAATTTTTAAAAACTAAATGCTTATGAGCACTACAACGATCACTTTCAATCAACTTAGGAAACTTAAAGATAGCCTTCCTAATGGTAGTATGAGAACTATCGCTGAAGATTTAGATTTAAATGTAGAAACAGTGCGAAACTATTTTGGTGGTAAAAATTACGACCGGGGTAAATGTGTTGGAATACATATAGAACCAGGTCCTGATGGTGGAATTGTAGAACTTGATGACACTACCATATTAGAATACGCTAAGGATCTATTAGAAGGAAAAAAACAAGTTCATGAATATACTAACTAAACAATACAAAAAAAGGAGCTAAAAAGCTCCTTTTTTTGTATATATATCATACTTACACTTTTAACTTATCTCCTCGTTTTAACTTCTCCTCATCTCTTTTAAGAGAATATTTTAAAGTAAAGTAACCTAACACTCCCGCTACAATAGAACCTAATAAAATACCTATTTTTGATTGATTTAAAATATCCGGAGAATCAGGATACGCTAAACTTGCTATAAAAATTGACATGGTGAAACCAATACCTCCTAATAATCCCAAACCTCCAAACGAAAGCCATGATGCACTTTTAGGCTTTACAGAGATACCTATTTTAACAGCTAACCACGAAAATAAGGTAATACCTATTACTTTTCCAAACACAAGACTAAATGCTATTGAAAACGAAACCATTCCAATAGCATCTGTTTCATGGCCACCTCCTAATACTACACCAGCATTAGCCAAAGCAAATATTGGTAATACAAAAACACTTATAAAACCATGAAACTGATGTTCGATATACTGTAAAGGACTTCGTACTCTTCCTACAGCATTCTCAATCTCGTCGGCGGCATGAAGTTGCTCTGATGTTAAAACCATCGTATTACTATTATTAGGTATTTTTACAAAGTGTTTCACCTCCTTATTTATTCTTGATAAAAACTGATCGACACGTACTTTTGGACGAGCCGGAATAGAAAAAGCAATTAACACTCCTGCAATTGTAGCATGTAATCCAGACCCTGGTCCGTTAACACCTGACTCAAGAAACAAAAACCAAATAATAAAACCTAAAAAGGTGTATAGCCTTAAATCCTGTATATTTAAATAATTTGCTATCACTAAAATACCTAATAGTGCAAAAGCAATAAATAAGTAGGTCCACTGCAACTCTCCTCCATAAAACAAAGCAATAACCAAAACCGCTCCAAGATCATCAACAATAGCAAGAGCCGTAAGAAATACTTTTAAACTTAACGGAACTCTTTTACCTAACATAGCCAGTATACCTAAAGAAAAGGCAATATCAGTAGCCATAGGAATACCCCAACCATTACCTGCTTCACCTTCTAATCCAAAAGAAAAGAATAAAATAATTGGAACAACCATACCTCCTACTGCAGCAAAAATAGGTAACGATGCTTGTTTCACTGAACTTAATTCTCCCGCTAAAAACTCCCTTTTAATTTCAAGTCCAACCACAAAAAAGAAAATGGCCATTAATCCATCATTAATCCAATGATGCCAACTCATTTTTAAACTCAACGTATGCACTTCTAATGAAAATAAATCATGCCATACCTCTTCGTATGAATGATGATGAACATTAGCCCAAATTACGGCAACCAAAGTCGCAAACATCAATAAAAAGCTTCCACTCGTTATACCTTTAAAAAAACGTTGATAAAAGCTTTTTTGACTTAAACTTTCAGTACTTGTCATAATTCCTGTTTCCCTTTACTTAATTTCTAAATTATATAATTAACTACTCTCTTTAAAAAATTGATTTACTGCACTAAGTTTCTCGGGAGTACCAATATCAAACCAATATTCACTCCAATCTTTCCAGCCATAAATATTGTGCTGCTTTGACAATTCCAGATATCCTTTTGTAATTGAAAATTTACGCTTCTCGCCCAACATTTGAATAATCTCAGGATTAACAATATGTATTCCAGAAAATGCTAAAGAGTCTAAATCTTTCTTATTTCTTGTAATTATTTGCTCTTCTGAGTTTATATTTTTCCATCCTGATAAATGCATCTCTCTATCGAAAAGAAAATAACGTGAGGTATCTCTATTCTTCACCATCAATGTTGCCATACCTCCTTTTTGATGATGATATTCGACCATTTTATCTAGGTCAGCCCCAGTAAGTACGTCTGAATTATATAAAACAATGGGCTTTGTTAAATCAAAAAGTGGTCCGGCTTTAATTAATCCACCACCTGTTTCCAATAACTCACCACGCTCGTCTGACAAAAGAATTTCGACACCTTCAAAATTTAAGGTATTAACATAAGCTTCTATTTTATCAGCATGATGATGCATATTGATTACGACACGCTTAACTCCTATTGAAAGCATTTTTTCAATAGCATGCAAAAGCATTGGTTTTCCATTTACCTCAACCAATGCTTTAGGTATTTCTTTAGTGAAATGAGCCAATCTTGTTCCTAAACCAGCTGCAAATATTAATGCATTCATTTAATAAACTAATTGTTTTTTACTGGTTTGCACAATTTTTTTTCCTTGTTTGATGTCTGATTACACTTTTTACATCTAAACTTTTTCTCTTCTTGCTTTTGAAGATCTTTGTCTTTCTTTTTATCCTTCTTACACATCTTACTCATAACTTTAAGCTTTTTTTATCTCTTGCTCAATATGACTAATTTTAACCGTAACCGGATATTTTGCACTTAGGTATTGAGCCAACTGTTCAGCACTGTAAACAGAACGATGCTGCCCACCTGTACAACCAAAATTCACCATTAAATGTTTAAAATTTCGCTCAATATACTTTTCTACAGATTGAGAAACCAAAGAAAAAACAGAATCTAAAAATTGTGTCATTTCTGGTTCTTTTGATAAAAACTCAATTACAGGCTCATCCTTTCCTGTAATATGCTTGTATTCCGGATACCTTCCCGGATTATGAATGGCTCTGCAATCGAAAACAAAACCACCTCCATTACCACTCATATCGAAAGGAATTCCCCGTTTATATGAAAAACTATTAATTGTAACAGTTAGTGCATTGATCTTTTTTAATCGTTCATTATTAACCAATGACCCTAGAACTCTGTTTAATTCCGGAACATCAATTGATAAAGGTTTATTTTTAAGCAGATAAGAGATATTTTGCAATGCAAAAGGAATACTCTTCAGGAAATGCTCTTTCTTTTCGTAAAACCCCCTGAATCCATAAGCTCCCATAGCCTGCATTATACGTATATAAACATATCCTGAAAAATGTTGCTTAAACAACTCTTCATCAACTTCCTTGTTCTTTTTAAGTTCATCAATATAAAAAGCCAACAACTCATCTCTCATTGAAGGAGAAATATCCGCTTTCCCGTCATAGAGTAAGGAAGCCAGATCATACTGCAAAGCACCTTTCCGTCCACCCTGATAATCAATGAACCAAGGTTCTCCCTGCTTTACCATTACATTTCTGGATTGAAAATCGCGATATAAAAAATAATCATGTTCTGCAGTCAATAAAAACTCAATTAACTTATTAAAATCATCCTCAAGTGCCTGTTCATCAAAAGAAACCTGAGCTAATTTTAAGAAGTAATATTTAAAGTAGTGCAAATCCCAAAGCATGGATTGACGATCAAAAGCTTTACGTGGATAGCACAAATCAAAATCAAGTCCTTCAGTTCCCTTCAATTGAAATTTGATTAATTCTTTAAGGGTCTTTTTATATAATTCAATTAATTCAGAAGACATTTCTTCTCCCGTTCTGTTTTCTTGCAAAAAGTCAAAAAGAGTGGTATGTCCAAGATCTTCTATTAAATAAATCCCTTCTTCTAAATTTTGAGAAAACACCTGAGGTACATTTAATCCCTGAGCATAAAAATGCGCTGTAAATCCAATAAAAGCTTTATTTTCTTTCTCATCTTCATTAAAAACTCCAAGCGCACATTTATCTCCACCACAAATTCGAACATATTCTCTATATGATCCCGATGGCGGAAGTAAGGATAAAGACTCTACCTTTTCGCCCGACCATTGGGTAAACATTTCCATTAACAACTGTTGTTTCTCTAACTTCATATTTTATTATTAAAACTGCATATACAACCACGACAGCGTTATAGCTGCAAGTATAGCAGGAAGTAAATTCAAAACTTTTATTTTCTTTATTTCTAAAATATTAATACCTAAACCCACCAATAACACTCCACCAACAGCAGTCATATCATTGGTAATTACATCTGAAAAATAATCACCTAAAAAAGCAGTCAATACAGTTAATCCTCCCTGATAAATGAAAAGGGGAACTACAGAAAAAGCTACTCCTGTACCAAAGGCTGATGCCAAAGCAATACTGGCAAAACCATCCATAATAGATTTAGTCAGTAATAAATCAAAACCATTACCCAAACCTTCTTCTATTGCACCCAAAATAGTCATGGAGCCCATACAATACAATAAAAAGGCCGTAACCATTCCTTCCGAAAACCGTTCACTACCTAATTTAAACTTATTTTTAAGCTGATTTGCGATGTTCTCTACTCTTGTTTCAAGACGGAGCATTTCACCTAATATTCCTCCTATGATTAAGCTAAAAACCATTACGAGTAGATGACTACTTTTTAGTGCCATTGAAACACCAAGCACTAAAGTAAATAAACCGATTCCCTGGAAAACAATTTTAATGAATCGTTCCGGCAATTTTGAGCGAAATAGGATACCTATTAAACTCCCCAAAAGTACGGTTGAAATATTTATAATTGTCCCGGTTATCATTCGTTTTTATCCAATATCTAAATTTCTTTCCAAAGATAGAGAAATAGTTAATATTGGGACAAAAATATAGCGTCCAAAGACGCTATATAAGACATTCTATCAAATAAAAAGATGGAATTTTAAATTTTGAAGAGATTTGATATTTTCTAAGACTAAACTTCTTTTACTTTCACCACCCCTTTACGATAAGCATCCAGAAGCCTGTTTAAATTATCAATTTGTTCTTTCAAACTTACACCTATATCTGTATCTCCTACTCTAATCCTAACATTAGCATGTTCAATCATATTACGAATAGAAACGATATCATCCTCATCTTCAATCGCTTTTCGCCTTGACTCAAACGGAGCATGTTCAGCTAATATTAGGTTATAAGAATCATAAATCAGCGTATACCCTGCAATTCCGGTAACTTTTTGATACGGACGAGACATTCCTCCATCTATTACAAATAACTTACCTTCTGCTTTTACCGGACTTTCTCCTTTGGTTACTTTTACCGGCACATGACCATTAACAATGTGAGACACTTCCGGATCTAAACCAAATTCTTTTAAAATACGACAACAGGTATCTTTATCATCCCGTAATTTGTAATAGCTATTTCCCTCCTCTTTATGTGTTTCTTTGTCCTCTATGAAATAACGTTCAAAAGTGGCCATCTTCTTTTTACCAAAAAGCGGAGAATCAGCACCACTCCACAACGACCACATATAATCCTGATCTTTAATATCCCGGTCCCGATCTTCCCGGTTCAAATAAGCACGTCGACAAATCAAATCATATTGATCACACAATGCCTTACCACTATATTTTTCTCCATGAAGCGTAACCTGCTTAAATTGTCCTTTATCATCAAGAGGAATACATCCGTGATACAGCAAATTTGAATTGTAAGTTAGATAAGTACTTCCCTTTGTAAATAAGGTTTTAACATGGCGCTGAAGCTTATCACAATTCAGGAATGAAAAACGTAACTTTTCAATTAAAACCTCTTCCTCTTTTGTTAATTTATAAGGTTGTTTTGGATTAATTGTTGGAAATAATTTATCCTTTAGTTCGTATGATTTTCCATTAATTAAAACGGTTCCTTCTTCGTAATTTATTTGATCTAGTAATAAACGATCATCCATTCCTAATTCTGGATTTCGTTGGATAATTTCGCCCTTAAGTTTCATTTCTAAAATAGAAATAGCTTTATGCATTTTACTGATCAGCTTAATTTGTGTAGAGCCTAAGTTTTCGGGCGGTGTATTTACCGGAACAAACTCATGACACGGATCATTAGCATAAGCTTTTAAAGCAAAAGTAGCCAATGGAAGCAAGTTAATTCCATAAGCATCTTCAAGGGTTGATAAATTATTATAACGAGCACTAATTCTGATAACGGCAGCAATACTTGCTTTTATTCCTGTTGCTGCAGCCATCCAAACAATATCATGGTTTCCCCATTGAATATCTACTGAATGATGATCCTGAATCAAATCCATCACCTTATCAGCATAAGGGCCACGATCAAAAATATCGCCTATAATATGTAAGCGATCGATTAAAAGTCGTTTAATAAACTTACTAATCGCAATAATAAAATAATTGGCTCTCTCAACTTTTATAACTGACTTAATGATACTATCAAAATACAATTCCTTTTTAGCCTTATGCTCATCCAGAAGTTCATCCATCACATAGGCAAAATCAGGTGGCATTGCTTTTCGTATTTTAGATCGGGTAAACTTATCTGCAGCAACTCTTGCAACCTCAATTAATCTACGAATAGTGATAGAGTACCAATTTTCTAAATCCTCTTCTTCTTTAACGATAAGTTCAAGTTTTTCTTCAGGATAATAAATCAATGTAGCCAACTGGTTTCTATCCTTTTCACTTAAAGTATATTGATAAACCGAATCAATTTTTTTGCGCACCATACCTGATGCATTGCGTAAAACATGACTAAATGTTTCGTATTCGCCGTGAATATCGGTTAAAAAATGCTCACTTCCTTTTGGTAAGTTCAGTATGGATTCGAGGTTTATGATTTCTGTACAAGCAGCCTGAACGGTTGGAAATTTTTGAGAAAGTAAGTTCAGGTATTTTAACTCATCCTCGCTATATGTATTTTTTCCCATATTATATATTTGTTATGTGCAAACGCTCTGAAGCTCAAAATCACTTTTGAATTCCAGATCATACACGATCTTTTACTATTTAAGAAGCCCCACGAATCCAACCAACAAATTGCATATTCCTCATTCTAAACAAGTAAACTCTAAATAAAGTTGTCAAAAAGTCGATTAAAAAAGAAAGAGCACTACATTAAACTACTATCGGTAACAGAAATTTGGTTCTGTATAAAACCTTATCATAAGGTATACAAAGTAAAAATATAACAATAAAGTTATTTATCTGGCTTTATCTTTTACTCTTTCCAGCCCATGCGCTCTTTTATACGAATAATTTCTTGTTGTAAACCTGCAACAGTTTGTTCTAAATCTGGTGTTTCATCTTGTATTTCGGGCATCATATTACTGATATAATGTACAAACTGCCATACCTCACAAATACCCTCTGCTGCAATTTTATAAGGTTTATAAAGAGGATTTAAAGAATGCAAAAGCAACACTTTTTCTTCATCCAGTTTATTTTCAACAATTTTAAATACAACCCCATCATCCTGGGTCACTATAATACAAGGCGTTCCGGTTTTTATATTTCTCCAATCCAATAAAAACTCACCGGTTACCCACGAACCACTTGGAACCGGAAGCATTGAATCTCCGGATATTTGAAAGGTTCTGTATTTTTTTTCGCTCGATAAAAATGGTAATTGAAAAACTGGTAATTCTTTAACATATTCAGGATCAGAAAATCCGGCGGTGTATCCGGCCTTAGCCTTTTCTGGTACCAACTCTATATTTTCTCTATTTTCGGAATCTACAGTTGACACCAATACTCTTAATCCACTCCCCTTTAAAAATACATCGAATCCATTTTCCAGTTGCGAAAGCTGACTTTCACGAAGCGACTTTAAATCCACTTTTATTAAAGTGTCTATAGCAACATTAAAATAACCGGAAAAAGCTACCAAAACAGTAACACTTGGCTGTGCCACTCCGTTTTCGTATCCACTCAATGTAGATCGCTTCATATTTAAGGCTACAGCCACATCATCTTGCGTCCGTTTTCGGCGCTTACGTAAGAATTTAATATTTGAACTAAAAAACATACTTCGTGATAAAAAAGATATGAACAACTAAATCTCCTGAAAATGTTCTACTTCACTTCGATTATTTACTAGTCAAAACAGAAAATAAAACAGGCTTTCACTTTCAAATATAATCATTTTTGATTAATTTATAAACACAACTTTGATTATTTTCTAATCATTACATAAAAAAGATGTCTGGTAGTCAACGACAAATAGTACATATGGATTTAGATACATTTTTTGTATCTGTGGAGCGGTTACATAACAGCGTTTTAAATGGCAAGCCTGTAATTATTGGAGGCATGTCCGACAGAGGTGTTGTTTCGGGATGTAGTTATGAAGCTCGTAAATTTGGCGTACACTCAGCCATGCCAATGAAAATGGCACGACAGCTATGTGGCGATGCTTATTTTATCAGAGGCGATATGGATGAATACTCTAAACAATCGCGCATTGTAACTGAAATTATTGCAGAAAGAGCTCCTGTTTACGAAAAAGCATCTATTGATGAGCATTATATGGATTTAACCGGAATGGATCGTTTTTTTGGTTGTTTAAAATGGAGCCAGGAACTTCGCCAGACTATTATTAAAGAAACCGGCTTACCGATTTCTTTTGGATTATCAACCAATAAAACGGTGTCGAAAATTGCTACCGGAGAAGCAAAACCTAATGGTAAAATGGAAGTAATTCCAACTCATATACAACCATTTTTAAATCCGCTATCCATAAAAAAAATACCTATGCTTGGTCCTAAAACGTATCAATTATTACGCTCTATGGGAGTGGTTAATATTGAAACGTTAAGTCAGGTTCCTATTGATATGATGCAACGGGTTTTGGGCAAAAACGGTATTACCCTTTGGAAAAAAGCCAACGGAATAGACCCTACTCCGGTCATTAAGTATATGGAACAAAAGTCTATGAGTACAGAGCGAACCTTTGAACAGGATACAACCGACATTCGCTATTTAAACGAATTGATTATTCGCATGGCAGAAAAACTGGCTTTTGAACTCCGTACCAAACAAAAGCTAACCGGATGCATATCTGTAAAAATAAAGTATTCAAATTTTGATACACATTCACTGCAAAAGAAGATTACTTATACGTCATTCGACCATGATATTATTTCAGTAGCACAGGATCTTTTTAAGCGAGTATATACCAGGCGAATGCTCATACGTTTACTCGGAATCAAACTTAGTAGCTTAATTACAGGAACGCAGCAATTGAATTTATTTGAAGATACTCCGGAAACAGTAAACCTGTATCAAACCATGGATAAAATAAGAAAACGCTATGGAAAAAATGCAATTGGAAGGGCTGCCGCCATGCGGTAGAAAGTAAAATAGTTCACAGCCTCCAGTAGGCAGTATTCAGTAAGCAATAGACAGTAGACAGTCTCCAGACAACTTACCGAAAACTGATGACTGTGAGCTGTGAACCAAGAACTGATGACTGAGAACGGAAAACGGAGAACAATGCACTTAAACACTCATACATATTACAGCTTACGATACGGCATTTTATCTCCTGAAGATTTAGCCCAGCAGGCCTCATCTTTAGGTATTAAAATAATGGTGCTTACCGACATTAATAACAGCACCGGGTTATTTGACTTTATTAAAGCATGCCGCGAAGTTGGCATTACAGCATTAGCCGGCATAGAATTCAGACGAGATCATAAGTTACTGTATATTGGGATAGCTAAAAATAACCAGGGCTACATGGAGCTCAATAATTTCCTGACACGCCATAACCTTTCCAGCACAAAACTCCCCTACAAACCAAAATCCTTTGACCACGTCTATTTTATTTACCCTTATGGAAGTATACAACCTAATGACTTACAAGAAAATGAGTTTGTAGGCATTCAACCTCTGCAACTCCGAAAATTAATCTCTTCATCATTTCGCTACCAGCAACATAAACTAGTCGTTTGGCAACCTGCTACTTTTTCTAACGAAAAAGGTTATGCTTTACATCGCCACCTGCGTGCCATTGACAAAAATATATTATTGAGTCAACTCACTCCCGAAGACACAGGACAAGTATCTGACATATTACATTCGCCTGATCAAATACGACAAACTTATGCGCAATTTCCTGAGATTATAAAAACCACAGAAGAACTATTAAATGAATGTAGTTTTGATTTTGACTTTACTGCTATTCGCAATAAAAAAACTTTTACCGGAAGCTTTTACGATGACAAAAAACTTCTGGAAAAGTTAACGCTGGATGGCATGTTATACCGATATGGAACGAATAATATTCATGCGCGCGAAAGAATAGAAAAAGAGTTACATATTATTAATAAACTGCAATTTGCAGCCTATTTTTTAATTACCTGGGATATTATTCGCTATTCTATGTCGAGAGGATTTTACCACGTAGGCCGAGGTAGCGGAGCCAATAGCATCGTGGCCTTCTGTTTAAAAATTACCGATGTTGACCCTATTAAACTCAACTTGTATTTTGAACGCTTTTTAAATCCCAAGCGCACCTCTCCTCCCGATTTTGACATTGACTATTCATGGAAAGAACGCGAAGATGTGCAGGACTATATCTTTAAAAGATATGGCACCAAACATACCGCTCTGCTTGGTGCCATGAGTACTTTTAAAGGAAAATCAATCATTCGCGAATTAGGTAAAGTATATGGTTTACCCAAGGAAGAAATTGATTTGATGATTGATTATCCGGAAACTGCTAAAGACGATCAGATTAAACAAAACATTAATCATATCGGATCTTTAATGACAGACTTTCCAAACCTCAGAACCATTCATGCCGGAGGAGTATTGATATCCGAAGAACCTATTACCTGTTACACAGCTCTCGACATGCCTCCTAAGGGTTTTCCTACCACTCAGTGGGATATGTATATTGCTGAAGATATTGGTTTTGAAAAGCTGGATATTCTTTCGCAACGGGGAATTGGACATATTAAAGATTGCACCCAAATAGTATTGCAAAACCAAGGTGTTGATATAGATGTTCATCAGGTAGAAAAATTTATGGCTGATGAACAGGTAAAAGATCAACTTCAAAATGCAGAAACAAACGGATGTTTTTATATCGAGAGTCCAGCCATGCGTGGACTATTAAAAAAACTTCAATGCAACAACTACCTTACCCTGGTTGCTGCCAGCTCAATTATTCGTCCGGGAGTAGCTCGTTCTGGTATGATGCGCGAATACATTCAACGCTTTCATAAGCCCAACAATATAACCTACTTACATCCGGTAATGAAAGAGCAATTGGAAGAAACCTACGGAGTTATGGTTTACCAGGAAGATGTTTTAAAAGTTTGTCATCATTTTGCAGGACTGGATTTAGCTGATGCCGATGTTCTGAGAAGAGCCATGAGTGGCAAATACAGATCTAAAAAAGAATTTCAGCGTATTGTAGATAAGTTTTTTAACAACTGCAGACAAAAAGATTACCCGGATAAAATTACCCATGAAGTATGGCGACAAATTGAATCTTTTGCCGGTTATTCTTTTTCAAAAGCACACTCCGCCTCTTATGCCGTTGAAAGCTTTCAAAGTTTATACTTAAAGGCACATTTTCCCTTAGAATTTATGGTTGCCGTAATTAATAACTTTGGCGGTTTTTATCAAACCTGGGTATATGTAAACGAAGCACGACGACAGGGAGCCATCATTCACCAACCCTGCGTTAATCATAGCTTTTATACCACTTCCATCTCTGGAAAAGATATTTACCTGGGATTTATCCATATACAAAACCTGGAATCAAAAATAGCAAAGCTGGTTGATCAGGAACGAGAATTAAACGGGCCCTATAAAAACCTGGAAGATTTTATAAAACGAACTGTAACAGGCAGAGAAAGCATGGTAATACTCATCAGAACAGGAGCATTACGATTTACCGGAAAAAGTAAAAGTGAACTATTGTGGGAAATGCATTTACTACTAACTCCAGGCAAAAAAAAGTCTGGCTCACAATCTCTATTTTCTTTACCTCAAAAAAAATATCAGTTACCTAAATTAGCCCGAAGCAAAGTAGAAGATGCCTATGATGAAATTGAATTAATAGGCTTTCCGGTTACGCTATCGTATTTTGATTTACTGGAAACCAACTTCAGAGGAGGATTAAAAGCTAACGAACTCATTTTTCATATTGGCAAAAGAGTTCGTATGATTGGTCAGCTTGTATGCATTAAATATGTTAGAACCGTAAAAAAACAATTGATGCATTTTGCTACTTTTATTGATGTGGATGGAAACTTTTACGATACCACACACTTCCCTCCTTCTTTACAAGCTTATCCTTTTAAAGGCTATGGAATGTATTTGATTCTGGGAAGAATTACAGAAGAGTTTGGCTTTGCCAGCATTGAAGTTGAAAAGATGGCTAAGATGCCTATTATTCCAGACCCTAGAGCAGCGTAAATTATTTACTAAAGTGTTTTTTCCATTAAATCCATTCGCTCTAGTAAAACCCAGGTTGCATCGAGTAACAGCAACACCTGTTGGGCATCAAAATCTGAATACAACTTTGTTTTGCTTGCTACCCAAACAACAGCATGTATGGTTCCATCTTTAATAATTGGTATGGTTAACGACCTTAACCCTTTTTCTGATCCTTTTTTATAAAAAGAATAGTGTTCATTTAAATTGTTTCTTATAATAGGCTTTTTAAATTTTACGGCACTGGTTAAACAATTTAAATTACACAACTCTGCCGAATTATTTACTGCATCCGGTAACGACAAACTAAATGAGTCCGACCAATTATTTAACTGATGTTTCCCATGTTATTTAAGCTGCATTTGAAAGCTGCATTTCTATTAGCCTGAAGATTTTATTGTCCTCAGGCTTATTTTTTATCAGATTGGTAATTAGTTCATTAAAATCACTATCGATAATCTCAGCAATCATATGTAATAGTTCCAGAATAAATCCCCATATTCTCATGGATATAGTAAGTTCTGTAGTATTATCGCATACCTTTTCAAATAAACCGCCCATTGTTTCATATGCATCGAACCTCTTTGCCAAACTAAATACATTGTATTCAATCATAGCTAGTGATACATCAGCTATTTGCGCATCAAAGTCTTGGGATTGTGATTTGCCCAAGGAAAAGTATTGTTTTGATTCTTTAAAGAAAACTTCTATGCTCCACCTGATACTATATATTTCATAAGCACTCAGTATGCCCAACTTAGTATTGGTAGTCGCCAACAGGTGCCACTTGCCATGCTTACTTGTTTTGCAGAAAAATAGCTTTAGTGGTATTGATTTGTACTCAACAATAACCTCGGCACAAAATAGGTTTAATGCTTTTTCTTTCTTTACCTTTTTTCTGCGCTTTACTAATTGGGTAAGCTCTTTAGCTGTATACAATTCGCCATTGAAGCTATATTTTGCTTTTGCCATTTTTACCATACCAACTATATGTATTCCTTTATTTAATGACAAAACGGCTTTCAATATGGATTCACAGAAAAACCAACTATCCATAAGTACATAGTGTACTTCAAACTTTTGTTTGACAGCTCTTTTAATCATAGATATAGCTGTAGATATTTTATCATCAATCAATTCTTGTTCGCGCAAATAACCGCATGAATCTTTTTCTCTTTTTTTTGAATATTGAGCTTTTCTTTGTTTAGCCATCAGTCCAAATGGAGTTTTCTCGTTTTTGCCTTTTTCTTTGTGTAGGCTAAAATCTAATGAGAAGAAACTTTTGCCGTCCCAATAGCCAAGAAATAATGCTTTATATCCCCAGAACCTACAATTTTTCACATGTGACCATATCTTACCAATATGCTCTGTTTTATAGGTTGATTTTTCAAAATCAGTATCGTCTATTATTAAACATTTGTTAAACTCCTTATTTGTTGCGCTTGTGCTTGTGGTCCGCTTTAGTAATTTGATATTACATTTGGTTAAGAGGCTTCTCCAATTGATATTGCTATCATTTTTTAGCCTATAAAAAGTATTCTTACTAGCTTCTATGCTGCGTGATAAAGGATGTTTGGTGTACCGGTATACGTTCGAGAGTGAGTATAGTGGAAACAACAACAAAGCCAGCAATAAATCACCTTTTTGGAAAGTACATTGAGGCATATTATCAACTCCCAGATTCAACCTATTCAGATGCAATGACTGATATAATTCCATTATTCTATTAATTCCTTTTTCACTTGAGGTGAAAAAGCTGTTTGTCTCCGAAAAAACTTTTGTACTTTTACTCATGAAGCATGGTTTTTTATTGATATCGCACCACTAAAATACTGAATATTAGTGGATTAATAAAATTAATCATGCTTCTTTTTGTTTGATTTACAATGTTTTAACACACTTGGGAAACATCAGTTATTTAATATAAAAATACCTTTTATTTCATCATAATAATAAACAGCACCTGTATTACTCCCTGTATAATTAATAATCTCATCTAAAGCACTATTTAATAAGTCATGAGTAGATTTTGCTTTATAATAAATAACTGATGTTTCCCATGTTATTTAAGCTGCATTTGAAAGCTGCATTTCTATTAGCCTGAAGATTTTATTGTCCTCAGGCTTATTTTTTATCAGATTGGTAATTAGTTCATTAAAATCACTATCAATAATCTCAGCAATCATATGTAATAGTTCCAGAATAAATCCCCATATTCTCATGGATATAGTAAGTTCTGTAGTATTATCGCATACCTTTTCAAATAAACCGCCCATTGTTTCATATGCATCGAACCTCTTTGCCAAACTAAATACATTGTATTCAATCATAGCTAGTGATACATCAGCTATTTGCGCATCAAAGTCTTGGGATTGTGATTTGCCCAAGGAAAAGTATTGTTTTGATTCTTTAAAGAAAACTTCTATGCTCCACCTGATACTATATATTTCATAAGCACTCAGTATGCCCAGCTTAGTATTGGTAGTCGCCAACAGGTGCCACTTGCCATGCTTACTTGTTTTGCAGAAAAATAGCTTTAGTGGTATTGATTTGTACTCAACAATAACCTCGGCACAAAATAGGTTTAATGCTTTTTCTTTCTTTACCTTTTTTCTGCGCTTTACTAATTGGGTAAGCTCTTTAGCTGTATACAATTCGCCATTGAAGCTATATTTTGCTTTTGCCATTTTTACCATACCAACTATATGTATTCCTTTATTTAATGACAAAACGGCTTTCAATATGGATTCACAGAAAAACCAACTATCCATAAGTACATAGTGTACATCAAACTTTTGTTTGACAGCTCTTTTAATCATAGATATAGCTGTAGATATTTTATCATCAATCAATTCTTGTTCGCGCAAATAACCGCATGAATCTTTTTCTCTTTTTTTTGAATATTGAGCTTTTCTTTGTTTAACCATCAGTCCAAATGGAGTTTTCTCGTTTTTGCCTTTTTCTTTGTGTAGGCTAAAATCTAATGAGAAGAAACTTTTGCCGTCCCAATAGCCAAGAAATAATGCTTTATATCCCCAGAACCTACAATTTTTCACATGTGACCATATCTTACCAATATGCTCTGTTTTATAGGTTGATTTTTCAAAATCAGTATCGTCTATTATTAAACATTTGTTAAACTCCTTATTTGTTGCGCTTGTGCTTGTGGTCCGCTTTAGCAATTTGATATTACATTTGGTTAAGAGGCTTCTCCAATTGATATTGCTATCATTTTTTAGCCTATAAAAAGTATTCTTACTAGCTTCTATGCTGCGTGATAAAGGATGTTTGGTGTACCGGTATACGTTCGAGAGTGAGTATAGTGGAAACAACAACAAAGCCAGCAATAAATCACCTTTTTGGAAAGTACATTGAGGCATATTATCAACTCCCAGATTCAACCTATTCAGATGCAATGACTGATATAATTCCATTATTCTATTAATTCCTTTTTCACTTGAGGTGAAAAAGCTGTTTGTCTCCGAAAAAACTTTTGTACTTTTACTCATGAAGCATGGTTTTTTATTGATATCGCACCACTAAAATACTGAATATTAGTGGATTAATAAAATTAATCATGCTTCTTTTTGTTTGATTTACAATGTTTTAACATACTTGGGAAACATCAGTAAATAATGCTCTCAACTCCTTTTAAGCGAGCATTTATTTGTTTTAGTTCCCTTTCTTTTTTTGCCATTTCAGTAACATCATCCATCATCAACAATACACTATCCTTACCATTTTGCATTAAATGAACGGTTGAAACTTCATAGTTTCGCACATCAATTTTATCTTTTACTTTTATTTCAAAATTCAACTTATTTTTAAATTGATTTTGATTAGATCCAAACGAATATTTTATTAATTCAGCCAATTCACAAGAACCCCCACTCTGATATTTTGCACAATATTTATAACAATCATTAATATCACTAAAATCTATAAAATACGTACAACCAATAGCCTGGCCTATATGCATTTGATTCCTTTTTATATCCTCCACTCCAATCATTTCTTTCCCCAGCGTATTGGCATTAACCAACTTAAGATGCTTATTTACAACAAAAATACTCATTGGTGTATGCTCAAACATCTGCTCTATTTCATCGTTTTTCAAGTCCTTTTCGCGCTTCAAGCTCAACTCTTTTTTTAGCATTCGACGAACAGACCAATAAAACACCAAAACAACACCCAGCAATAAAAGAAACACAATTGCATTTGATCGCCCTTTAGATAAAAGAACCCTTTGCCCACGTGCCTTATATTGATCTATTGGAATAGCAACTGAAATTCCTCCTCTAACATCACCCAATTGATATCCCTGATACTGATGACATTTAAAACATGATTCTTCAACAACCAAAGCATGCATATATCTGTAATACTCCTTGCCATTTATCGTATCAAATTCAGCATAATAAGTCAGGCTATCACTAAAATGATTTAACACTTTTTCTTCCCATGCATCTGCAGTATTTATTGGGTTAATGGGATCTAAACTGGTAATTTTTTCTATTTCACCACCCCCAAGTTGATTACTCAAACCAAAGGCCTGGCGCGTCATATACGCTGGATTTACTAAAGTAAGATGTACACTATCCGTAGTATAAATATCTTTGTTTTCAACATCTAAATAAGGATTTGAGGGCGTTGCTTCCGACACCGGAACATATACACCTCCATGCATAGCAATCCAACGCCTGTACAACAAATTCTTGAAGAATGTTTGATATGCGGTATTCTCTAAAATCTCCTTTTTATGTCTTTTTACTGTTTTTATTTCCTGATAGAAATCAAACAACAAAAAGATAAAAATTCCGGCTATCAAATATATTGCAGCCCGCTTAAGATGCTTCTCTTTAAATGCTATCATCTCAAAATAATCTACAACTCTTACACCTACTACATTAAGCAGCTAAAAGTTACAAAAACAGTAAGATAATTACACAAATACTCTTGTTATTTCTATATTATTTCTTTAGCTCATTTACGCTGAATTATAAATATAACCACCCTGATGTTGTATAAAGATTACACATTTCCAAATTTATTTAATAGGGATATTAATCTCTTAGCTCCACGTCATGTCCCCTAAGCAATGTACCTCCTTAAATGTTTAGCATAGCGTCTCATTAAGTCTGCTGATTGATCTTGGGTTCTATAGCAGCAATAAATTGAAATAAAAAATAACGGTAATTTTACCGTTACTTTTACAAGCTTATTACATACTGATTATTTGATCGTTACCAACATTGTAATATAATACTGCTTTTACTTTTTATCTCAAAAATGTCTTTTTTCAGGTTAATTGTGCATGTTTGGGTAAAAACGGCAAAAAATTGTGCACAAAAGTGTTAAAAATGACATTTTACTGTACATGATCGGACTGTAAACGGACTTGAAATATACCTGCTGCGGATAGCGTACGGGTTTCTGCGGGTGGTCTGCGGATAGGCTGCGGATGAGCATCGGTCTATAGTACCCGCAGAAATACCGCAAACCATCCGATTAGCATCCGCCTTTTTCTGCTCTTTGGTAACTTGACAATCCGTTTACAGTATATTGGTGAAAGCTTCATATCCAGGGTACAAAATGATAATTCCGGATTTTCAATATTCTTTTCTTGATGATTAATAAAGAACAAAAGCTTCGGCTTATTAGGATTTTGGAGGTTTGGTTTTTCATCTCAGCCAACGCCCCCTTATTCAAAACGTTGCTAACAATAAAATAAAGAGTTGCAAATGATTCGTATTTGGTGTAAATATACATCAATGAAAGAAAAAATTATGCCAAGACAAAGTATATCATTTCAAAACCAAATGATGAGTGGTTGAAAGCTCAGGTTGACAGTGAGGAGTACACAAGTAAAAGTGAACTTGTTAATGATTTAATACCACAAACCAGAAAACAACAAGCTCAAATTGATTGGGTTAGAATTATACTAGAAAATCAGAAAAAAGTGGATTTACTAGTGACTCCAAGGAGGATATTCTAAAACAAACAAAGTCTATGCTTAATGGCGGAATATAAATTAAGTAACACAGCTAAAGAAGATCTAATTCGGATTCACCATTATGGAGTTAAAAATTTTGGGATGACTCAAGCAAATAAATTACGAAACATTTTTTGAATATTTTAACATAATTGCTCAAAGACCATATACATTTGAATCAATAGATTATATAAGAAAAGGATATAGAAGATGTTATATATGGCACTGATAGTATATATTTCAGAATTAATGAAGAAATAGTTGAAATTATGGCAATTATAGGAATGCAAGACTTGAAAAATATTCTATAATACACAGTTCCAAAAATAAAGGTACAATTGGCTACTCGATACCTCTCAGCGTACAGATCTCGTAATCAGCGGTTCTATAAATCATGGGGAATAGCTTTTGGGAATTTGAAGTTATTGAAGCTTTTAGCTAATAAGTGCACAAAAAAGAGAAACCAATACTGATTTCTCTTTCTTTGATCATTAATATTATTCTTTACTCAGAAATTACTTTCTCTTCCAGTTCTACAACTCCCAAGTCAGTAACTACACCTACACTAACTTCAACTCCTTCATTCTCTTTCTCAAGATAATCATCTTCAGGTATAAATTTTACTTTATACTCACCTTGATCTAAAGCCCTGATTAAAAAAGCACCTGTTTCCTGATCTGCATAGGTTGAAACCGTATCTAAATTTTCTGATATAGCGTGAATGTAAGCTCTTGTTTGAATTGGAGACACAACGCCCTTAATAGCTCCACTGGTTGCTTCTGTAAATGTTCTGATTACTGGTTTTAAAGCGTAATCTCCATTCCCTTTTTCAACAATCGATCTTCCAGCATCAAAATCAATCCACATTCTATAAGTTAATCCAGCTTCAAGATCAGCATGAACATTTAATTTCAATCCTGATTGCTGTGCAGATGGAGTCTTAATGTCATAATACTGTCCATCTACTTTAACCTGATTATTATCTCCCAACACTAATCTTATCTGAGAAATGGTTCCAATAGGTAATTCTTCTTCTGTTAATAATACATCAACGCCATTGGTTAGCTCTAATAAATTATATACATTGGGTACCACTCCATCCAGAGTAATCCATGATGTTTCTTCTTCACCTTCTACCTGAAAATTAACTTTTACTTCTTGCACATCAATAAGAACCTCCTCATAATCCCCAGGAGAATCAGTTAATCTTAAACTTAATTTTGCATTTCCTTGCTCATCATCTGAACATGAATAAACGATAATTGCAGTTACAATGACTAATAATGTCAAAAAAACTTTTTTCATAATAAAATAATTTTTGTGTTGTGTGTTTATATGATACAAAAATAACAGCTTTGTTCAACAACTTCCAATATCTACCCATATTATTCTGGAAAAATTCCCATTAAAACAGGATAACTTATTGCGAAAAAAAAAGAGACATTTTGAATCAAATGTCCCTTTCTTAAACCAATACAGAGTTTTATACAATACCAACTTATTTAATAGCTCATTTCTTTCTGACACGGAGCTAACTCAACTGTAAAGTGGCGAAGAATTGGAGCTTCATTTATAATTTGATAACCCGAAGTAATTTCCTCTCTCCTATCAAATACATTTTTAAGCGCCACTGCTATTACATCCATATGATTATTCGTATAAACTCTACGAGGAATGGCCAACCTTAACAATTCTAATTTTGGATAACGATTTTCCCTCGTTTTAGGATCTCTGTCTGCCAACAAAGTACCAATCTCTACTCCTCTTACACCTGCCTCTTTATACAACTCAATGGCTAAAGTTTGAGCTACAAACTGTTCAACAGGTAAGTGTGGTAAAAACCGTTTGGCATCAATAAATATTGCATGACCACCAAATGGTTCCTGAACCGGAATACCAAATTCTTTTAATTTGCTACCTAAATATTCCACCTGCTTAATCCGAGTTTCTAAATAATTGAATTCAGTTCCCTCATCTAATCCCTGCGCCAGCGCATTCATATCTCTACCGGACATTCCTCCATAGGTTATATAGCCCTCATACATAATATTAAATTGCGCAGCCTTTTTAAATAACTCCTCCTCTTTTAAAGCAATAAAGCCACCCATATTTACAATGGCATCCTTTTTACTACTCATGGTCATTCCATCAGCATAAGTATACATTTCTGCCACTATTTCCTTAATGGTTTTATTTGCATAGCCCTCTTCTCTGGTTTTAATAAAATAGGCATTTTCAGCAAAACGGGCTGAGTCAAAAATCACTCTGATTCCATATTTTTTCGACAATTGATATACATCCCTTAAATTCTCCATTGAAACAGGTTGCCCTCCGGACGAATTACAGGTAACCGTTACAATTACGCAAGGAATTTTTTCACTTGTATGATGAATAAATACACTTTCAAGCTTATTTAAATCAACATTTCCTTTAAAAGGATGTTGTATGGTAGTATCAAAAGCTTCATCAATAGTACAATCTATCGCAGTAGCTTTTCTAAACTCTATATGCCCTTTGGTTGTATCAAAATGCGTATTACCCGGAACAACATCTCCTTCAGATATCATTGCCGAAAAAAGTACATTTTCAGCAGCCCTCCCCTGATGTGTTGGTAAAAAATAATCGAATCCCAAGATGTTTTTAATAGACTGCTTCATATTATAATACGAAGAGGCTCCTGCGTAACTCTCATCTCCGAGCATCATACTTGCCCACTGACGATCACTCATTGCTCCTGTACCACTATCGGTTAATAAATCAATAAAAACCTGATTACTTTTCAGGTTAAATAAATTATAATTGGCCTTTTTAATCCAACGCTCACGCTCTTCTCTGGTACTTTTTCTGATGGGTTCAACCATCTTAATTTTATATGATTCTGCAAATGGTAATTCCATAACAATATTTTATTTATGCTTGTAATAAAATTGCAGAGTTTGTCATACTAAAAATGACATTAAACCATACATTTATAGTATAAAAACCCTGATAATTTCAAAAAATAATGGAGTAGATACCACAAACCGGTAAACTATAATTTCACCCTAAAATTTGCGATAATTTTATATGCAGAAAGAATCTCTGTTTTTTACATTCTGGAACCGATGAAGAGGTAAAATCGATAATATTTTCAAAAGTGTTTCCAAAATAAGTGTCTTAAATAAAAAGTAATATTGCAAAGTTAAATATTACTTTATAAACATACCAATGATAAGGAACAGATATTTGTCATAAAAGTAGAAGATCTCAAATATTGATTTTTAATGACCAATATTAAATTTAACGGAAGAAAAACGTACATTGGTCAAAACAATATAAAACCTTACCTGATAAAAAAGCATTTTAAAAATATATACCTAACTAAAAACAGTTTATAACCTACTTCATCATAAACATCACATACTTCTAATTTTCAAAAGGTTATTCCATAAAATTAAATTCACTACTATTATACATACTTAGGTCGTTTATTAATTTTCACTCTAAATTACTTGTATATCTTCATTTTTTCATGGGTTAATAATCGAAATTAAGTAACCTTTTACTTTCTTGCAGCGAATAACGATGCAACACATAAAATAAATAGAAACCTCAAATTTTAAAAATGAAAAAAAAGTTGACTGTTCTCATAATGATATGCATGTCATTATCGTTAACCGGCCAGCAATCAATGTTTAAAGCTCTATTCATGTTTAATTTTGCAAAATACATTGAATGGCCAAACCATTCTTCTCAAAATGAGTTTATTATTGGCGTTTATGGCAATGACGACATTGTTCCTGAACTAAAAAAGCTTGCTAGTTCAAAGAAAATAAACAACAAGCCTATTGTTGTAAAAAGTGTTAAATCTCCTTCAGAAGCTTCCAATGCTCAATTATTTTTTATTCCGGAATCTAAATCTGGACACATTGGAGAAGTATCATCGTTTTTCAGTGGCAAAAACACATTAATCGTAAGCGAAAAGAAAGGTGGATGTGCCGAAGGGTCTGCAATTAACTACATTCTTCAAGACGGAAAAATGAAGTATGAAATTTGCAGAGGAAATATTGAATCTCACCAATTAAAAGTTGATCAGAAACTAATTTCATTAGGAATTGAAGTTAAATAATTGAATAATAGAACATGCTACAAAAATATATTTCACTAGCATTAATGCTAATTTTTTCATTAGCTATTTATGCTCAGGAAACTAAGAAAGATGTAAATACTATATCTCGAGAAGAGGTATTACAAATGAATATTGAGGAACTATCTGCCTACGATTTGGAAGAAGTTATGAAATTAATGGATATCGTTGGCGCCTCAACCATTGAAGAATTATACGAATTACTTTTAAATAAAGATGTAACATCGGCTTCTAAATCTGAAGAAAGCTTATTTGATTCTCCTTTATCTACTACTGTATTAAGTCATGATCAGATCATTGCTTCCGGCGCTACTTGTTTTGAAGAGGCCTTAAGAATGGTTCCAGGTGTTATAGTTCGTGAAAAGTCAAATGGAAATTTTGATGTTCACGTTAGAGGTAACGACAATTTACCATCGAAAAATATGTTATTGTATTCCGAGAACTCTCAAACTCTGGTAATGATCAATGGCCGAACCGTATTTAACTATTCACATGGAGGAACATTATGGGAATCATTACCTGTAAGTTTTGAAGATGTAGATCGTATTGAAGTAGTAAGAGGTCCTTCCAGTGCGCTATACGGACCCAATGCGGTGTCGGGAGTTATCAATATTATTACTGTTAATATCAACAAAGAAACACCATTGGTTTCAGGAAACTTGAAAGCTGGTAGTATGAACTCATATATTGGTGACATTGCTTTTCGTAAACAAATCAATGATGTATTGGCATTTGGTATTACTACCAACTATGAAACAAGAGATCGTGAAACCGATAAAATACTAATTTATAATGGATATTACGATGAAGCTAATGACATTAAAAAGTATTTATTGGATGGAAAAAGAGTAGGAACTGGATTATACAGCACTGAAGAAATTAAAAGGTTACAACTTGCCAATCCCAATGATCCAACATCTTTAGATCCATACCTGAATCCGCGTAATGAAATGAAACCATTTATGATTTTTCCGGAAGTTGGAGAAACTGGGCAATTAAATGGTTATAATATTACGGTTTATGGCATTGACGATATTTTTCCTCACCCGGAAAAAGCTAAAGAAAGATATGCTGTTAACGGATATGTTGAATTAACACCAAATAACAATACAAACATTAACATTTCAGGTGGTTATCAACATTCTGATGTTTTGACATCTACCATGGGAGATATGCCAACACCATACTCTGGTAAAATTGCAGAAACAGAATATGTTGACCTTAGAGCAAATATTAAAGATTTTAGCTTTCAGGCCAATTACAATGGTGGTGATATTGATTTTATGATGGGTAACGAAGGTTTTGAACTAGATTTTCGTCAATTTAATGCTACTGCTGAATACAATCTAAAATTGGATAAAATTACAATTCGTCCAGGTTTAAATTATCAGAACATTTCATACGATGACTCTCCCTATATTTCAACGCTAGGTCGTGGTTATTTAAATGGTAAAAAGGTTATTGATATTATGGCCGGAAGTTTACGTTTAGATTATAAACCAACGGATAAACTTCGATTAATTGCTGCATTACGAACTGAAAAATACAATCACCCTGATAAATTTTATACTTCATGGCAGTTTGTAGGTTCCTATAAAATAAATGAGAATAACATATTCCGTGCTGTTTATTCTAGAGCAAATCAATCTTCATTCCTGGTTAATGCACACTCTAATTATACGTGGAACCTGATCAACCGTCCATACCCTAGAGTAATGCAATTTAGCGGTAACAAAGAGTATGATTTAATGACTACAGATATGTTTGAATTAGGATACAGAGTTCGTCCTGCTAAAAACATTCTTATCGACTTTGAAGCTTATTATAATGTTAGTAATAATTTTGGTGCACTCACACCTGATTATGCCAGTTTATATATAAAAAATCCAGCACAGATTGTACAACAAGTATTAACAGCACAAACAGTAACTCCTGTAGTACTTCCTGACTCTGTACATATGCAATACAATAATTTAAAACTTAAGTCAAAACAACTAGGCGCAAGTGTAAATATTGACTGGGTAATAAATGAAAAGCTTATGGCTAATGCTCATTTCTCGGTACAACAAACAAAATTAGATAACTACTTAGGTTTAAGCAGAGATAATACCATTGAAATGTTAATTGGAGATGCTCAAACCCATACTGACGAGACTGATGCCGCAGATACTCAAATTGGAACATGGGCTTATATGATTGCAAATGGATTAATGTCCATTGATGATATTCCAGCGCAATTATATTATGCAGGATCTGATAATTTTCAAAAAAATTATAAAAATGACTATGAGCATAAGTCCACTCCATCATATTACGGGGGGTTTTCTTTAACCTATCGTCCTGTTGAAAAACTTGAAATTATACCAAGTTCATATTTTTATGGTGAACAGTCTTTTGAAAACCAATACGGAACTGTAAAAATTGATAGTAAATTTATTTTTAATACATCAGTGGCATATAAAGCAACTGATAAATTGACATTCCGTATTACTGGTAAAAATTTATTCAATCAAGATTCTCAAGAATATGCATTTATGGATAAAGTACCAACAATGATATTTGCTGGTGTAAACTTTAAATTCTAAAATAAATAACATATTTAAAGGAAGAATTCACAGTCAATGTATTCTTCCTTTTCTTTAATAAAAATATAGAACCTGAAACCTTATTCAATAATTTTAAACACCCAACTTTTATTACCCAAATAAAACTATTCAGATATGAGAAAAAAAATAATTGTTTTGATAATGATTGCTTCATCATTATCAATGCATGGCCAAAATGCCATGTTTAAAGCATTATTCATGTTTAACTTTGCCAAATACATTGAATGGCCCGACCAAACGGACCAAAAAGAATTTGTTATCGGAGTACTTGGCAACGATGAAATAGTATCAGAATTAAATAAACTGGCCAGTGCACGAAAAATTAACAACAAGACTATTGTTGTTAAAAATGTAAAGGATGTAAAAAACGCAAGTGACTCCAACATCTTTTTTATTCCAACATCTAAATCTTCAAATATTAATATCGTTAAAACTCATTTCGCCAATAAACCAACATTAATTATCTGCGAAGATGCAGATGCCTGTATCAATGGTGCTGGTATCAATTACACTATGCAAGGCGGAAAAATGAAATACGAAATCTCCAAACAAAACATTGCCTGTCACAACTTAAATGTTGACCAAAAATTAATTGCCCTAGGTATCGAAATAAAATAATCTAATCAAATGATAAATAAATATTTATACGCTCTAATATTATTGATATTTTCCGTATCAATATATGCTCAGGAAACAAAAAAAGATGTAAATAATATTTCTCGAGAAGAAGTACTACAAATGAATATTGAAGAACTTTCTGCTTATGATTTAGAAGAAATAATGAAATTAATGGATATCGTAGGTGCTTCAACAATTGAAGAGTTATACGAATTACTATTAAATAAAGATGTTACTTCAGCATCAAAATCAGAAGAAAGTCTATTTGACTCTCCGCTATCTACAACAGTATTAAGCTACGAAGAAATTGTAACCAATGGAGCAACTTCAATTGAAGAAGCTCTAAAACTGGTTCCCGGCGTTATTGTTCGCGAAAAAACTAATGGTGTTTACGATGTACAAATCCGAGGTGGACAAAATATGCCTATGAATAACATGCTTATTTATGCTGAAAACACTACTACTTTGGTTATGATTGATGGTAGACCAGTATTTAATTATGGTATGGGAGGTATTCTTTGGGAAACACTTCCTATCAGCTTGGGAGAGTTAGATCGAATTGAAGTGGTAAGAGGACCTTCAAGTGCTTTATATGGCCCCAATGCTGTAAATGGTGTAATTAACCTTATCTCAAAGAAAACAACAGATGAAACTCCTATTGTTTCTGCTAACTTTCAGGGGGGATCACTTTCTACATATATTGGAGATGTTAGTATCCGCAAAAAATTCAATGATAAAATTACAACTGGAGTTGCATACTACTTTGAACAACGTGATAGAAACAGTGATAAACTATATGCTTTTTACGATGATGAATATCTTGATCTGGAAACATATGGCCAAAGAAACAATGACTTATTATGGAGTAATGATGTGGCTTCTGAACTTTTTGATGACCCAAGTAGGGCTAAAGAAAAAATGGGAATCAATGCGTACTTTGATTATATACCCAATGATGAACTTTCTTTTAATCTTAGTGCTGGTTATTTAGATGATCTTGCTTGTAGTTCTACAATAGGTGATAATCCAACCCCATATAACGATCGTACATCTTATGGATATTACACAAACTTAATTGGTAACATTTACGGATTTAATCTTCAAATGGCATCAAACAACGTAATACAAAACTTTAACAAAGGACATAAAGGTTGGGTTCAAGCCACTTCGCAATATAACATATCGTTAGATTATTTACTTCAGTTCAACAAATTAAGCGTTCGTCCTGGATTAAGTTATCAATCGGTTTATTACGATGACAGAGATTACATTGACAATATTGGTGAAGGATATTTTAATGATAGAGTAGCCTTAAGAAATTTTGCTATTAGTGCTCGTTTTGACTATAATCCAATAGAAAAACTAAGACTAGTTGCTGCTTTACGTAGTGAGAAATATAATGTCCCAGATGAATGGAAACCTTCATACCAGTTTGTTGCATCCTACAAAATTAACGACAATAACTTATTTAGAGCTGTTTATTCCAGAGCAAACCAAAGTACTTTTATGATTAATGCTTTTAGTAATTACACATGGGATCGCGATGGATTAGGATCCCCTGAGTTTGTTCATTTTGCAGGCAGTGATAATCCTAATTTAATGACAATGGATATGATTGAATTAGGTTATAGAACTCGACCATCTAAAAGGCTATTAATTGATATTGAAGCCTTTTACAATAAAGCAAAGGACTTTAGTGCCTTAATGCCTGATAGCATGAGAACCATGGTTTATGATGATCAATCTAACATCAATCCTGTTACAACATTATATACATCTCATAGACCACTTGACATAAAGAGTAAACAATATGGATTAACTGTTAGTGCAGATATGGTGCTTTCTGAAAAACTAATTATGAAAGCTCATTTAACCTATCAAAAAACAACTGTAGATAATTTCATGGATTACAGTAGAAATGATATTGCTTTAATTCAAGGAACTGAAAATACAATAGCACTAATGGCTGATGTTGCAACATATCCATCAACAGGAATTCCTCCTAAGCCTTACTATAGCTCTACTACACAGCCATCAAAAGATGAATATAAAGATGATGTTGACAACGAAGCTATTCCTTCATTTTGGGGAAGTTTATCTTTAACTTATAAACCACTCAAGAAATTAGACATTACAGCACAAAGTTATTATTACGATAGCTACTTTTTGTATACACAATATGATAGCAACTCGAATACTAACAGACCCGATAATGCAAAATATACAGGAAACATCAATAATAAGTTTACATTAAATGCAAAGGTTAATTACAAAATCAATAATAACATTAATGTATTTGTAAACGCAAGAAACATACTCGATAACAACACGCAAGAATATCCTTTTATGGATAAAATCGGAGGATTATACTTGGCAGGATTTAGTTTAAATTTTTAACAACGAACGATTTTATATAAACAAAAAACGCTGCCATAATATTATGAGCAGCGTTTTTTTATATGAATGTTATTTCTTCAGGTATTTTACCGGATAGTACATCCTGTAATGTTACAGTACTAAAATAATTATGAATTAGTTTATTCAGATTTTCCCAAAAAACCAAGGATTTACATCTATCCTGAAAATCACACTTCACGGAATCATTCAAACAATCAATTACATAAATTCCCCCTTCAAAAGCGCTATAAATATCAAGCATTTTAATTTCTGAAGGATCTTTAGTTAAAATATAACCACTTTTTTTGCCTCTAACATTTACTATTAATTCAGCAGCTTTTAGTGCGCTTATTATTTGATCCAGATACTTTATTGATATTAATTGATTTTCTGCTATTTCTTTTTGTAAAACACCATTACCTGAATTTTCACTGGCAATAGTGGTCATAGCTCTTATTCCATATCTTATTTTTGTACTAAACTTCATCTCACAAATACTTAGTTTTTAACTATAAACAGAATATTAAAGAAGATACTTACGTCATCTTTTACTTTTATCATCCCCAAGAATTTTTCAGGTGGACTAAGATCAAAATCTGTAAGTTTAACATTTAATTCTCCTGAAAAATACCATTTATTATGATAGGATTCTTGCAATTTGGTATTACAAAAGTAAGAATTTGTTCTTCCATTTACTCCAACAGTAATTTTCCTTTTTATATTAGTAGATACTTCAAAAAAATCTTTATCTATAATATCCTTCAAAATAATTTGAATATATGGGTAAGTATCTGAATGAATTAAATTTAAAAAATCGTGCAACATTAATTTTGAATCTGCTGTAAATTGATCAACAGGAATAGATAAAAGAAGAGAGTCATCTTGAGAATTACCCATTGTAAAAGGCATAAAATCTTCACTACTATAATTAATAGTAAATGTATTTACATTAGTCGTTCCTTTTATTACTATTCTACTAAATAAATACTCACCACTCCCTATACCTGCATGCATAACCTGAATAGAGTTCAATATTAATAGTATTATAAAAAGTAACCTCAATATTTGTTTTTGCCTTTTCATAACCGTTCTTCTTTTACATCCTCTTCACACTATAGTTATGTTATATCTAGATCTTATTATTTAATTCTGGCAACAAAAAATGGTTGCCAGATATATCAAATCCTCATTAGAATGCAATAGCTGCCTCAACAACAAATCCTTTAAAGTTTCCTCCATCTGCATAACCATGAGCCGGACCGTCATAATTTTGAACTACATAATCAAGTTTAAAAACAATATTAGAAGTCATAAACCAACCACCTCCTATATTTACACGGTCAACGGTTGATTCATCATCTTTTTTATCAGAAACAAGATTATATCGTCCTCCTAAATAAATGCTTCCTTTTCTATAAAGTAATTGCACTGCTGTTTGTGTAAAATGTTGATCTGTTCCTCCTTTAACGCCCTTCATAGATTCAAGTATTGTAAACAACTCAAAACCTTTATATTGCGCAAATACATTAAACATATAAGTATTCATTTCTGTCTGTCCACTTCCCGGACTCCATCTTCCTGATCTGAAGTTATCATCTGCATCTTGTAATTGCATTACGTTATAATAACGAGCCCCTGCTCTATCTCCATCCCACAAGTATACCCCACTATGACCTTTTCCTACATGAAAACCTGATAAGGTTGCTCTTAATCTAAAATCATCTGTTAATTGTTTATCAAAACCAGCTTTCCAGTTAAAAACAAGATCCTGATCCACATTATTACCTCTACCATAATTCATTCTCCCATTATTTACCGCCACTAATCCTATGAAACCATCTTTTCTGAATAAAAATTCCATACCCGGATTTGTGGTATAATTATCCATAATAAAATTACCTACAAAAGGATTGTTAACCACATAACCGTTGGTACTTCTGAAAAAATGAGCATCACCATAATTGGGGTTCATAACACCTACCCGAACAGTTAAATACTTCATTATATTTTTAGCAGAAGGTAAAAAAGGAAGGTAATCAAAGGTTATATACCCTCCTTCAACCCATGCTTCTTCATGATGACGAGATGACATATAATTGTTGACAAATAAATGAACTCCGGGAGCTAGATCTACATTTAAGGATAAATTAGCAGTTGGAAGATTAAAATTATTCTTAATATCTTTTAATGTCTCTGTTGAAGAACTTGCTAATTCATGATCAATCATCTGAAGTTGAATAGCATATGCCCCTCCAACACGAACTTTTACATCCTTAAATTCTTCATGATTAATTTTTTCTGACTCAAATTGCTGTGCCTGAAGTATAAATACACTTATAGATAACGCAAATAAAAATATAATTCTTTTCATAATTCAAATTTTAGTTTATTAACAAGCTGATTCTTTATAGATTAATTCTTTTCAAATAGAATAGAATATTTTACATAAACAGCATCTCCTGTTTTTATGGTTCCCATAATTGCCACAGGTGGTTCAATATCAAAATCTGATAGTTTTAAATCAAAATTGCCTTGCACTTTAATTTGTGAGGTATTAACTAATGAAGTTTTAAAAGCTGAGGTTACAACTTTTGATACGCCAGCAATAGTTAGCTCCAGTTCAACTTTAGATTGACTGCCAGAAGCATAAATCTTTTGTATTTTTCCTTGTATAACAGGATGTTTACTTTCTTTTAATGCAGTATAGGCTTTCTTATTCATTAAGTTTTGTCCGCTTACTAAAGATTTCACATTAAATGATAATTCGCCTTTCTGAACAGACTTAAGATCATCCAAATCCAAAACGAGGAGAGTCCCTTTCATTTCTTCAACCTCCATCTCCCAGTCATGAATAGTAGAGGTTCCGGAAACACTTAAAGCACTTTGACTACTTTTTACCATTAAAGTAGTTTGTGCATTTAATGAAATGCTCATAACAATAACAAGCAATCCTAATAAATAAAGCCATTTTAATTGTGTCTTCATATCATTCATTTTATACACTACCTTTCCTACGGTTTTACTAGTATAAGTTAATAAAATATTTTAGCAATTAAAACATTTATTTATGTTTCTTAACATTTATAATTGCAAAAAACGCTGCTCACATAAATATGGCAGCGTTTTTAAATCTATATACAGTTCTTTATTAATCCCTTTTCATCCATTTCTTTAAAAGCATCCAAACCTCTTCTTTTTTAGCTTCAGACAAATTATTAATCCTTGCTCGGTGGGAACCTTTAGGCTTAACAACCTTCAATGAATGACTCATTCCTGAAACATCTAAAGAAGTTGATCCCCATGGATCATATTCTCCGCATATTAAAACCATTCGAGGGTTTTTCTTATGTAACCGTTCACTAACAAATATCATAGTATTTCTGTTATAGGTTAAGGTATCTCCACCCGGAGCAAAAATATGATTTGAAACAGTATCTTGCTTTATGCAATTCATTAATGGCTTTAAATCACCAGGAACATAATTATAATACCCTAATTCCTTATAAGCCTGATAAAAGAATGATTCATATTGCTTCATAACCTGATCAGCAAAATAGCTGGGACTTGCACCTTTAATAAAGTGTTCCATAATTTCAGCATTTGAATCATCTTCATCCGGAATTTCCGACACAGGATTTCCCCACTGCCAAAAAGCAAAAGGATATTCTAATACAGCCATCTCATAAGCCTTTTCTGTCCCCATTGAAAAAACTAAATTCTGTTTTTTGCAATAATCCATAAATAAGGGTAACAATTCCTTTTTTTTCTCTAATACAAGAATCTGAAATTGTTGAACCTTTTCTCTATCCTCTTTAGTTCCCACATGATCAAAAAAATCTAAAAGACGTGGATCTTCTTTATAAAAGTTAACAGGTGCTACATACGGAACTGAAACATCAACATCCTTAGGATAAAAAGCTCGGTGAAAAAGTGTTGTTTGACCACCCTTACTAATTCCTGTAGTTAACCATTTTCCTTTATAAATATCTTTAAACAACTCAATAATATCATGATGATCTGCTGCTGCATTTTTTACAGTCAAATATCTCCAGTCTTTATTTTCTGGAGTTGATTCTAAAAAATATCGATGCTCAACTATCAACTGGTTTGCCTTAAGTTCTTTTGCAATTTCAGTTTGATAATTACGCGGAGCAGAATATCCCTCTGTAACCATAACTACCGGAGCTTTTTTATTCAGGTGGTTTAACCAAATCCGTTGAGTAAATGAACCCAATTCTGGTTTTTCATGGTCTATTGGCTGATTCATCATAACTAAAAACGATTCATCATAACCAGGATACGTCTCTATTTTTTCAACTTGTAATCTTGGATTGCTCTGTAATTCCTCCAGAAGAGAACTTTGAGCGTTAACAAAACCTGAAATACAAATTAAAAAAATGAGTATTATACATTTATTCATCATTATACTATTGTTAATATTAATTTTTACATATCACACTGAGCTGTTCTCTTTATAATCTCTTCCTGCAACTCCACGGTTAAATCATTAAAATAATCACTATAGCCAGCCACGCGTACAATTAAATCCTGATACTTCTCCGGATGCTTTTGTGCATCTCTCAAAACATCTGCATCTACCACATTAAATTGTATATGATGTCCTAGCTGATTAAAATAAGTTCTTATTAAATGCGTTAACTTAACAATTCCCTCTTTTGTATTAAAAAACTGAGGTAAAAACTTCTGATTCAACAAAGTACCTCCAGTTCTTGTATGGTCAATTTTAAGCATTGAGTTTATAACGGCTGTTGGCCCATTTTTATCTGCTCCCTGAACAGGTGAAATACCTTCAGAAAGTGGTTCTTCATCTTTACGTCCGTCTGTGGATGCTTGCATTACCTGTCCGAAATACACATGGCATGTTGTTGGTAATAAATTAACCCTGAAAGTACCTCCTCTTGAATTTTTTTTGCCATTTATAGACTCATAATACATTTCAAACACTCTAACAGCATTAGCATCTGCATAAGCATCATCATTACCAAACTTAGGCGTTTCAAACACCAAGTTATAACGCAACTCTTCACATCCTTTAAAATTAAGATCTGTAGCCTTAACCATTTCTTCTAAGGATATATTTTTATGATCATAAACATGATATTGAATCGCTGTTAAAGCATCAGTTATACTTCCTAAACCTACTCCCTGAATATAACTGGTGTTATATCGCGCACCACCTGCGTTATAATCTTTGGCATTACCAATACAATCTTCAACAAACAGACTTAAGAAAGGAACTGGTAATTCTTTCATAATCAATGTTTCGATTCTTTTATTTCCGTCTATTTTAATATCTAAGAAGTAATTTAACTGCTTATTAAATGCATTCAGCAACTTTTCATAGGTATCAAAAGATGTTATACTACCAGTTTCTAATCCCAATAATTTCCCTGATTTTGGGTCTACTCCATTGTGAAGTGTAAGTTCTAATACTTTAGGAATATTAAAATATCCGGTTAACCAATAAGCTTCAGTTCCAAATGCACCTGACTCAACACATCCACTTGCTCCTCCATTTCTTGCATCAACAATATCTTTGCCTTGATTTACAAGCTCCTGTATAATTGCATCTGTATTAAAATAAGAGGGTTGTCCAAATCCTGTTTTTGTAATTTGTAAGGTTCTATGAATAAATGCATCAGGATTTTCTTTACTAATCTGAACCATAGAACTTGGCTGAAGCAATCTCATTTCTTCTATTACATCAAGAATTAAGAAACTTAACTCATTTACGGCATCTGTTCCATCAGGCTTTACTCCTCCTACATTAATTAGAGCAAAATCGGTATAAGTATTACTTTCTTTTGCTGTTATTCCATTTTTGGGAGGAGATGGTTGATTATTAAATTTAACCCAGAAAGACATTAATAATTCTTTAGCCCGCTCCTTGGTTAGTCTACCCTGCTCCATATCTTTTACATAAAATGGATACAAATGCTGATCTAATCGACCTGGATTAAATGAGTCCCATGGATTTACTTCTGTGATAACTCCTATATGTACAAACCAATAATATTGAAGTGCTTCATGAAATGTCTTTGGTGCATTTGCAGGAACATTTTGGCAAACTTGCGCCATTTCAGCCAACTCTTCTTTTCTGGCTGAATCATCTTCTACATTAGCCAGTTCCAATAAATAATCTGAGTTGCGCTGAGCATAGATCATAATTGCATTTGCTGCAATTTCCATTGCATTTAATTCATCCAACAAATCTTTTACATCACCAACAGATGCTTTCTGAAGTTCATTTCGTTTTAAATGAATATCATTGATAATATCATTGATTCCTTTATTATAGATTTTATCACCTAAAACGGTATGACCAGGAGCTCGTTGTTCCTGAAATTCGGTAAATATACCTGCTTTGTATGACTCAAGCCATTCTGATGCCATGCGGGACATTATTTTATCCCGATTACTTTTACCTTTCCAAAAAGGTATTATTGTAGAATCATATAATTGGCGGGTTTCATCATCAACCTTAAAGCTCACCTTTTCTCTATGATCTAACATTTCTAAATCATCAAGAGAATGCAATGAAACTTCTGGATAAGTTGGTGTAGCCTTTGGTTCTTCACCCCTTTCTCCAACAATTAATTCTCCATCATTAATACATAATTCTTTATTTTCTAATATATATTTAAATACTAAAGCTCTAGTTTCCGGCACGGAGTATTCCGCACCTTGAATACTTTTATAAAATTCAGTAACTAATAAGGCCCTCTCTGCTGACATTCTATTTACAGCCATCAAACTCTGTTGACGAAGCATTTCAATTCGTTGGTTCATGTTTTTTCTTTTAAGATAAATACAGATTGCTCATCTTTTGATCATAAATATGATCATACTAATAAAGATGAACTAAGCCAAAATCTAATGAGGTTAAAAATCTATAAACCTCCTATTTGAGTTTTAATATCTAATGATTTAAACTCTTCTATCAAATAATTTAAATCATCAGGTTGCTGACTACTTAACGTACTTAAACCATAATCCTTATTAAACCTTACATACTTTGATTGGCCAATATTATGAAAAGGGAGAAAATGCAGTTCTTTAATCTGATTTTGTCTGTTTTTAACAAAATATTTTAAATCGGTAATACATTCAGTAGTATCATTTATACCAGGAATAATAGGTACTCTAACTATTACTGACGATTTTTTACTCAGAAGAAAATCCAGATTTTCAATAATTAAATTGTTTTTAACTCCTGTGTATTTAAAATGCAAATCTGAATTCACTAATTTTATATCATACAAAAACAAGTCTGAATAATTACTTATTACATCAAGTTTATCTGTATTACATAATCCTGTGGTATCAATGGTTATATGCAAACCATTCTTCTTGCATTCCGTTAATACCTGCGCTAAAAAATCACATTGAGCCAAAGGTTCACCTCCTGAAAAAGTAACTCCTCCACCACTTTGAGTAAAGAAGTTTACATCTTTCATTATTTTATCCATCAATTTTTGAACGGAGACAGATTGACCTATCTTTTGCATATGAACAAATTTTTCTCCTTCAAGAAAACGTTCTTGTTTAAATTCTTCTATATCAAAAGAAATTCCTTCCGGATTATGACACCAGTTACATTTTAACGGACAACCTTTAAAAAACACAGTAGTTCTTATTCCAGGGCCGTCATTTAAAGCAAAACGCTTAATATCAAATATCTTTCCTTCCATGAAAAATAAAATTGATTTATAATAAAAAAACAGAAAAAATCAGGTTGTATGAAAGAAGTAGTACAAACAACCTTAAAAAGGAAAGAAAACATCAACAAATCCAGCATTCATACAAGCCTTTATCGCTCTTTTTTAAATTTGATGTTCTGTAAATACACATGTTCTTTTATTTATTGCAATAAAAGTAAAAGTTTAGAACTGATAATCAAATAATTTAACAAAAAAAAGGCTGTCAAAATTGACAGCCTTTTTAATATATCATATCGATCTGTTATCCTAAATAAGACTTTAAAAGCTTACTTCTTGAAGTATGTCTTAATCTTCTAATTGCCTTTTCCTTAATTTGTCTTACCCTTTCTCTTGTTAATCCAAAACGCTCTCCAATCTCTTCAAGTGTCATTTCCTGAGTTTGAATTCCAAAGAAAAGTTTAATAATATCAGATTCTCGTTCTGTTAAAGTAGCTAAAGCTCTTTCAATCTCTCTTGCTAACGATTCATTAATTAAAGTTTTATCCGCATTTGGAGAATCTCCATTAACCAATACATCTAATAAACTATTATCCTCACCTTCAACAAATGGTGCATCCACAGAAATATGACGTCCTGAGACTCTTAATGTATCTGCAACCTTATCTACAGGTAATTCTAATTTATCAGCTAATTCTTCAGGAGAAGGCTTACGCTCATTTTCCTGCTCAAATTTAGAATATGCTTTATTAATTTTATTTAACGATCCAACCTGGTTTAATGGCAATCTTACAATCCTTGACTGTTCAGCCAAAGCCTGCAGAATAGATTGACGAATCCACCAAACTGCATAAGATATAAACTTAAAACCTCTTGTTTCATCAAATTTTTCAGCAGCTTTAATCAACCCAAGGTTTCCTTCGTTAATTAAATCAGGAAGACTTAACCCTTGGTTTTGATACTGCTTTGCTACAGAAACTACGAATCTTAAGTTTGCTCTAGTTAGCTTCTCCAAAGCTACTTGATCACCTTTTTTGATCCTTTGAGCTAATTCTACTTCTTCTTCTACAGATATCAATTCCTCGCGACCAATTTCCTGTAAATACTTATCTAAGGAAGCACTTTCACGATTGGTAATTGATTTTGTTATTTTAAGTTGTCTCATATTCCGATATGCAAAATGTGGCGCAAAATTATACTTTTAAAACATAAAATCCAACAATTTATTATAATTGAGACAAATTAATTTTTATTATTAATCTTCAAGATTAATAGCATAATAAGCAACTTGTCCATTTGGATATACTCCGGTGATAAACAATCCTCCATCTGTGGTAGCTATTACATTTTTTAAGTCTGATATAGTTTTTATAGGCAATCTGTTCGCCTTTAAAATTATAAAACCTTCATTTATACCACTTTGCTTTAGTTTACCTCCAGTTAGTTCAACAATTTTCATACCATAACCTACTCCTAATTTCTCTTTTTCTTCTTCTGTTAATTCCCTAAGTTCCGCTCCTAACAGATCAGAAATTCCCTTTTTTTCTTTCACTAAATCAGTTGAACCATAACTATTACGTAAAATTACGGTAAATTGTTTATTTTTTCCAGATCTTTTAACAATTAAATTCACTTTATCACCAGGACGGTGCTGACTAACTTGTTCAATAAGCTCTGAATTGGTATTTACTTTTATATCATCGATGCTAATAATAATGTCACCTTCCTCTATTCCAGCCTTATCTGCACCTCCGTTTACAGTCACAGCATCCACATAAACACCTTCTACTTTGTCTATTTCTAATTCTTTAGCTAGTTCTGCATCAACGCCTCGGATTTGAACACCTATAAATGCACGTTGCACTTCACCAAATTCTTTTAAATCTGCCACAACCTTTTGTACAATTCCTACTGGTACAGCAAACGAATAACCTGCGTATGAACCAGTTTGAGATGCAATAGCTGTATTAATACCAACCAACTCACCATAAGTATTTACAAGAGCACCTCCACTATTACCTGGATTAACGGCAGCATCTGTTTGAATAAACGACTCGATACCCATTGGTTGATTGTTATTACGCATAATATTAATATTACGTGATTTTGCACTTACAATTCCTGCAGTAACAGTTGAGGTCAAGTTAAAAGGGTTTCCTACAGCCAGTACCCATTCTCCAATTTTTAGGGCATCTGAATCTCCATAAGTTAAATATTTCAATCCTTTTTCATCAATCTTAAGCAACGCAATATCAGTAGTCGGATCAGTTCCTATTAATTCTGCTGTATAAGAGCGCCTGTCGTTTAAAACCACTTCTATTTCATCAGCCCCATCAATCACATGATTATTAGTTGTAATATATCCATCTTCAGAAATAATTACTCCTGATCCAGATCCCATTACTAATCCCTGACCTTGATCAGGCATTCCCCTTCTTGGACCAAAAAAATATTCAAAAAGCGGATTTCCATACGAATATCCATTAGATTGAGATTGTTTTTTAGTCATTACGTGAACAACAGCTTCAACAGATTTTTCAGCTGCAGTGGTAAAATCCGGAACTTCTGCAGGAGCATTACTACCGGGTAGTGATGCATACCTGACTGCTGGTATTACTGATTTTTCAACTGTAACCAATCCCGATTGAGGTTTGACAACTAAAACAAACGCATAAACCCCAACAATAGCACCTAATACGGCTATTAAAAACACATAAAATATTTTTTTAACATTCATAACTGTATATTTTAAAGTTATCGATAAAGCATTTAATAAATTCTATTTCAAAAATCGCAAATTATATACCTTTCAAAGACTGTTAAAGCACCATTAACCTAATTTTAACTCAATTTTCCTTAACTTTGTAGTCGATTCAAATCAGAACACAAACATAAAACAATCTAAATATCAATAAGTTCTATAAATTAAAATGCAAATAAACTTTTTCAAATATCAGGGTACAGGCAATGATTTTGTGATTATAGATAATCGAAACGGTAATTTTGACAGTGAAAACATACAACTTGTCAGTTTTTTATGCGATAGAAGGATGGGGATTGGAGCTGACGGATTAATGTTACTTGAAAACAACACCAAACCAGATGTTGATTTTACCATGAGATATTTCAATAACGATGGCAAAGAAGCTTCTATGTGTGGAAATGGAGGTAGATGTATCTCAGCATTTGCTGTTCATCAAAATGCTGTTAATAATACTGAGAAATTCCTTTTTGAGGCAGTTGACGGAATGCATGAAGCTAGCTATAACAATGGAATAGTAAGTTTAATGATGACTGACGTTGCCAATGTTACTACAGGGCAAAATTATTTCTTTTTAGATACAGGATCACCACATTATGTAAGTCATAAAAATGAAATTGATAATGTGGATATTGTAAAATACGGTTCTGAAATCAGATATTCTGATCAATTTAAACCTGGTGGAACAAATGTAAATATTGTTGAAGCATTAACAGATACTCATATAAAGGTAAGAACCTACGAACGTGGTGTTGAAGATGAAACCTATTCATGTGGAACCGGTGTTGTAGCTTCTGCTATAAGTACGTTTGTTAAAGATAAAAAAAGCAAATCGTTTGACATTGACGTAAAAGGTGGTAAACTTAAAGTTAAATTTGAAGGCGATGAAACAAATGGATTTCATAACATTTGGTTAATTGGTCCCGCAACATTTGTTTTTAAAGGAACTATTGAAGTAAACTTATAATTCATTTCTAATAAAAAAAAGAGTCAGTAGATCCTTATATCTATTGACTCTTTTTTTATCTCAATATCATCTTTATTATCGCCTAATTCCTCTTTTTCTTAATTCCCTGCGATACTTTGCTGCATTGACATTATGCTGGGTTAAGGTTTTTGCAAAATTATGATACCCCGAAAAATCTTCTTTGGCACACATATAATAATAGTTGTGCTGTTTACGGTTTAATACGGAATTAATTCCCACAATTGAAGGAATTCTTATTGGTCCTGGAGGTAAGCCAGCATACATATAAGTATTATATGGAGAATCAATCTCTAAATCCTTACTAAGTACACGCTGAATTGTAAAATCACCCAATGCATATTTGACAGTTGGATCTGCCTGTAGCCTTATATTTTTATTTAATCGATTTAAATATAATCCGGCAACAATTGGTTTTTCATCAGACATAATGGTTTCTTCATCAACAATAGATGCCAAAATACTTACTTCAACAGGGCTTAAACCCAAAGCTTTCGCTTTATTTCTCTTATCTTCAGACCAAAATCTATCATACTCCTTTTTCATTCTGGCAACAAAAGCCTTTGCATCCGTATTCCAATACATTTGATATGTATTAGGAATAAACATTGCTAAAAAAGTTTCTTGAGTAAAACCAAATTCTTTTATTAAACTATCATTACTAAAAAGAGATACTAGCTCGGCAGAATCAACCATTAGTTTACCTGAAATTACAGATGCTAACTGACTTGGTTTTCTGATGTTATTAAATGTAATTTTTAAAGCTTCCTGACGACCGGAACGCAATAAATTAATCAACTGATTATTATTCATCCCTTGTTTTAAAAGATACCGACCTCCTTTGATATGATCTTTATAGCCCTTTTTCTGAGCTACCCATACAAAGCTTTCAATGTCCTTTACAACACCTTTATCTTCAATAATCTTTTTTAAACAGGAAAAGGAAGTGCCATTAGGCACATATAAATATGGAGATTCTACTTTTGTCAGATCTACATTATTACCATATATATAACGATAAAATCTACCCCCCAACAAAACAGCTAATAATACTAATACAACTATAAAAAGCCACATTCTCCTAAGAGTCTTGGTCATCTTCATTTTTGTTTTTCGCACTTTGCTATTCATTAAACAAAATTAATATTGACTTCAAATATATTTAATTCAATCAAATAATCTTATATATTATCACAAATTCAATTAAGAAATAAAATATAATTAAATAGAATATTATATTTTTGAAGTTTATTTGATTTTAGAAACAAGCTAAACATAAAGGAAAATGCGAAAAATAATTTTACCTGCTGCTATTTTTATAGGATTACTTGGATGTAGATCATTAAGTAACACAGGAAGTTCAAGTTTTAGTGATAGTAATTCTCCATATGTTAAGGAAGAGCCTAAAGTTAAGCCTGTAGTGAAAAAAAACAAGGATATTGTTGTTAAAGAAGAAAAGGTTAGAGTCATTGAAGAAGAAGACAAATCTTTCAAATACTATGTCATTATCGGTTCTTTTAAAGTTCTATCCAATGCCAAAAATTATAAAAGCACATTAATTGAAGAAGGATTTACTCCGGTAATTCTAGAAAATGAAAATGGGCTGTATCGAGTATCTGTTGCTGCTTATAATGAAGAAATGGATGCACGAAGCAAAGTTGGAAACATCAGAGATCAATACGAAAAATACAATGATACCTGGCTACTAATAAGAAAAATGTAACACATTTACATTCAAAACCATCTTTATAACTCTTAATAGTTTTATTTATATTTGCAGCACTTAATTACCGAAATAACAAAATTAATAATATATGTACAAGCCAGCAAAACTAACAGAAAGTGTTTATTACGTAGGAGTTAACGACCGTAGAACTCACTTGTTTGAAAACATGTGGCCTATTGACAGAGGAGTTGCTTACAACTCTTATGTTATTGATGACGAAAAAGTTGCTCTCATTGATTCTGTTGAAATAGGTCAAGTTGAAAAATACTTAAAGAAAATTAAAGCGATCATTGGAGACAAAGCCATTGATTATTTAATTGTCAATCATATGGAACCAGATCATGGTGGCTCTATTGATATTATAAAAAAAATGCATCCAAATATTCAAATTATTGGTAACAAAAAAACATTACCAATGCTTGAAGGATATTTTGGTATTTCTGACAATACAATTGAAGTTAAAGAAGGTGATACTTTAAGTTTAGGTAAGCATACTTTAAACTTCTACATGGCTCCTATGGTACACTGGCCTGAAACTATGGTTACATTTGAATCAACAGAAAAAATTCTTTTCTCTGCTGATGCTTTTGGTACTTTCGGAACACTAGACGGAGGAATTTTTGATGATGAATTTGAATTTGATTACTATCGTAATGAGATGAGAAGATACTACTCTAACATTGTTGGTAAGTATGGTTCTCCGGTTCAAAAAGCATTATCAAAATTAGCAGGATTAGAAATCAATATGATTGCTTCTGCTCATGGCCCTATCTGGAGAAACTACATTTCTGAAGTAATTTCAATGTACGATCGCTGGAGTAAATACGAAACTGAAGAAGGAGTAGTTGTAGCTTATGCTTCGATGTATGGAAATACCGAAGAAATGGCTGAAGCAGTTGCCAGAGAACTTGCTGAAAACGGCATCAAACACATCAGAGTTCACGATGTTTCTAAATCTCATGCCTCATTTATTATTTCGGATATCTTTAAATACAAAGGATTAATTCTTGCAAGTCCTACTTATTGCAACGAGCTTCATCCAAACATGGAATCATTAACTACAAAATTGGTTCATATGGGAGTTCAAAACCATTATTTAGGAATACTTGGATCATTCTCATGGGCTGGTGCTGCTGTTAAAAAACTTACCGCTGTTGGAGAGGAATTAAAATGGGAATTAGTTGGCGAAAGCGTTGAAGAAAAACACGCATTAAAAGCTGACAAATATCTAGCTTGTCTTGCCCTGGGTAAAGCAATGGCTGACAGACTTAAAGCTGACAGATAGTAATTTCTATTTCTCACATATAACAATAAATCCACTTCATTACGAGGTGGATTTTTTTATAAAAAAAGTCGCCCTAAAAAATTAAGACGACTTTGTAATATTTAAAGCAAATTCAGCTATTAAGCATCAATATTTGCATAAGTAGCATTTTCTTCAATAAATTCTCTACGAGGAGGAACATCATCACCCATCAACATCGAGAATACCCTATCTGCCTCAGCTGCACTTTCAATTGAAACCTGACGTAAAGTTCTTTGCTCTGGATTCATCGTGGTTTCCCAAAGCTGCTCAGCATTCATCTCACCTAAACCTTTGTAACGCTGGATATGTACAGAATCTTCTTTTCCGCCACTATATTTTTCAATAAATTCACGTCGTTGTTGCTCATTCCAACAATACTCTTCAGCTTTACCTTTTTTACATAAATACAATGGTGGAGTAGCGATATATAGATAACCATTTTCAACCAAACCTCTCATATATCTAAAAAAGAAAGTCATAATTAAAGTTGTAATATGGCTACCATCAACATCAGCATCAGTCATAATTACAATCTTATGATATCTTAATTTCTGAAGATTCAATGCCTTACTATCTTCCTCTGTACCAATAGTTACACCTAAAGCTGTAAAAATATTCTTAATCTCATCACTATCAAAAACTTTATGTTGAAGTGCTTTTTCAACATTAAGAATTTTACCCCTTAATGGAAGAATAGCCTGAAACTTACGATCTCGACCTTGTTTAGCCGTTCCACCTGCCGAATCTCCCTCCACAAGGAATACTTCACACAATGAAGGATCTTTTTCAGAACAGTCAGCTAACTTACCAGGTAAACCTCCTCCTGACATAACTGTTTTACGTTGAACCATTTCACGAGCCTTACGAGCTGCATGACGTGCTGTTGCTGCAAGAATCACTTTATTTACAATAACTTTTGCATCCTTAGGATTCTCTTCTAAATAATTACCTAAAGCAGCACTAACAGCCTGGTCAACAGCTAAACTCACTTCTGAGTTTCCTAATTTAGTTTTTGTCTGACCCTCAAACTGAGGTTCTTGAACTTTAACTGAAATAACAGCCGTTAAACCTTCCCTAAAGTCATCACCTGCAATATCAAATTTCAATTTCGAAAGCATTCCTGATTTCTCAGCCCAGGTTTTTAAAGTTCTCGTTAAACCTCTTCTAAAACCTGTTAAATGAGTTCCTCCTTCAATGGTGTTAATATTATTCACATATGAATAAACATTCTCACTAAAAGAAGTATTATACTGAATAGCCAATTCTACAGGAACATCATTTTTTTCTGTTGTAATATGAATAATGTTTTCTGTTAAAGTTTCTCTGGTTTCATCAATAAATCTTACGAATTCTTCCAATCCGTTTTCTGAATGAAATTCTTCCGTTTTAAAATCTCCGTTTTCATCCACTTCTCTTTCATCTGTAAGCGTAATTTTAATACCCTTATTTAAGAAAGCCAATTCTCTTAAACGGTTTGATAAAATAGAATATTTATATTCTGTTGTAGTAAAAATGGATCCATCAGGTGTAAATGTAACAGTTGTACCAGTCATATCAGTAGTACCTAACTCTTGTAATTCCCCCTGAGGAATACCAATGGAATATTCTTGTTGATAAACTCTTCCATCTCTATGCACTTCTGCTTTTAAATAAGTAGAAAGCGCATTAACACAAGAAACACCAACACCATGCAAACCACCAGATACTTTATACGAATCTTTATCGAATTTTCCTCCAGCATGAAGCACTGTCATTACAACTTCTAATGCAGATTTCCCTTCTTTTTCATGATGATCTACAGGAATACCTCGACCATTATCCGTAACTGAGATAGAATTATCTTCAAGTATTTTAACACTAATTGTATCACAATGCCCAGCTAATGCTTCGTCAATTGAGTTATCCACAACTTCATACACAAGGTGATGTAACCCTTTTACACCTACATCTCCAATATACATAGCTGGACGCTTTCTAACAGCTTCCAATCCCTCTAATACCGTAATACTATTTGCGGAATAACCCTTACCCTGACCCGGGTTGTTTTCTTTAATATTTTCTTCGCTCATCAATTATAGATTTCGTTGCATTATTTCTTCTATATTGTTCTTTAGCAAAGGTTTTACCAATTGCAAAAAGACTTACAAATATAACAAAAATAGCTACTTTTTAAAGCACAATACTCATGTTTTTATTAACACCATATACACCTATATATCTGCACATTACATCAATACAAACAACAAATTATTTAACAGCTCCATAATCGGTAATTTTAGCAGACCAAACAGAGTTAATTTATTTTACACTTTATCTATATTTATCTATGAGTTCATTGTTATTTCCCCACACAATTAAAACAACTTCTGCTCCATCCCACTTCTTAAATTGTAGAGTTCTCCTTCTATTTAGCTAAAATTGCAATAGAACACACCAAACGGAATAAATACTACTTTTAAAACATATTAACCTATGAAAAATTTATACTTTCTTTTTTAATACTTGGCATTTTTGCTTGTCAAATTCAAATATCTGTCGATTCAAAGGAAGTAACAACTGTTGATTCGATATAAAAAACATAAAAGAACCCAGCATTTCAGAACAATCAATTATTATAACAGATTTTGGAGCCAAAAGTTATTCCATAACACTTAATAAAATTGCGATTGACAAAGCAATTAAAGAACTAAAAAGTAAAGGTGGATATAAATTAGTTTTTCCTGCTGGTTAATATTTTATAAGTGGCCCCATTCATATGGTGAGTAATATGGATTTACATCTTGAAAAAGGTGTCCGAATTTTCTTCATCTCCAATTACAAAAATTATTTACCCATAGTAAAAACAAGTTGGGAAGGAACTTTTATATACAAGTATAGTCCATTTATTTATGCTTACAACTGTCAGAATATTCGTATAACAGGCGAAGGCATTATTGACGGATAGGCTTCTAAAACATGGGCAAAATGGCACGTCAAGCAGAAAAATAGATCAACTATTAAGCCGCTACATAAATCATAACAACACCCCTATTGATCAACGCTTTTTTGGAAAAGGACATTATCTACATCCTCAATTAATTCAACTTTACGATTGTAAAAACATTTTTGTAGAAGGGCTTAAAACTGAAGATTCTCCATTTTGGTGTTTACACCTTCTTCGCTGCGAGAATATTACTGTTAGAAATATAAAATACGAAGCAACAATAAAACAACGATGGTATTGACCTTGAGTATTCACAAAACATACTAACCCGAGTTCGATATAAAATTATTGGCTCAGACCGCTTATAAATAATGAGTTTCAATGAATATTTGTGAAGTCATAGCGGGCTATGTCAAACAAATATGAAGCAGAAAATCGTTGTTTATATGTGGCTTTCTATTAAAATACTAATCTACTTCGTTAAATTCTTCTACCATAGCTCGCTATGCAAAAAGAATTTGCATTGTATATCTGCATTTTAATATAATCTGAGCTCTTTAATTTTATATCGAACTCGGGTTAATAATCGAAGACATCACTTTTAACAATTCAGATGATAATATTGCCATCAAATCAGGCAGAGATGATGAAGGATGAGCTTCTGAATTTCATTCCGAAAACATGGTTGTTCGTAATTGTCATTTCAAAGGACCTCATGCCATAATAATAGGTAGTAAAAGTCAGTTGGAGTTGAAAATGTTTTTGTAAAAATTGTAATTTTGTTGGAAAGCTAAACTTGGCATCGACTTAAAATCTAATCAAGATAGAGGTAGATACATTAAAAACATCTTTATTAACAATGTTAAATTTGACGAAGTTGAAGATTGTATTTACATCACATCATTCTATCACAAAGAAGGCGAAGGACATATTACAGAAATTAAAGACATCTATTTTGAGAATATTCCTTGTCAAAAAGCAAATAGTTCAAGGATTGTAATGCAAGGATTTCTTGACAAAAAACTCTCTGATATCTAATTTAAAAGCATCAAAATTGATAGTACATCCAATCCTTTAAGCATGGGAAACACATAAAAAATAAGTTTTAGCGATGTTGTCATTAGACAATTATCCACAACTCCATCTTTTGTAAAATAACAAAACTTAAATACAACAGACAACAAAAAAAGCATGGTAGATCACTGCCATGCTTTTCTCTTTTTAACCTAAACCTTTGTATGAAAAAACTTAACGAACTTTTTATTGCATAATACTGATTGCTTTTATATGTTAATTACCTATTTATTTTTTTTAATTTTCACCGATTGAGTTGTCCTAAACTAAGTCCATATCAAAATCAGATAAAACTTTTATTCAATCTCAATACTTTGCTATCAATTATCATTTGACAGAAACAAAAGTACAGAACTATTCAATTCATTACGGTTAATACGGGGTTAAAGTCAGTTAAGAAAAAGTTAAAGTAAAAACAGTAGATTGAAAATACTTTATATTTACACCATGAATTATTAGAACAAGCAATGAAAAAAAAATCGATAATAGGTCTAATTGTGTTAATGGGGTTTTCATTATTAGGAATAATTCTCGTTCAATATTTATGGATGAACAATGCCATACAAGTTCAAAATGAAAAATTTACAGCTACAGTATATGATGCTCTAAATGCATCAATTCGAAGAATTGAAAAAGAACAAGCTGCTAACTTTTTTATGCAACAATTTTTACCCCATCAAGTTCCATCTCAAACACCTTTAAACAATAACAACAAAAACACCATACCTTATTTCCCTCAACCGAAATCAAACAACGAAAATATTCTGGAACACATTACAGATGGTGAAAACAAAGATGTTTCAAATCCGGGAAGCGGTACATTCGAAGCTCATTTTGAAATACAACGTAATGGTGAACCACAACAAGTTACTATTAAAAGAGAAAATATTGACTTTAATAACAAAAACGATGTTATGGCAATGGAACAGGCCATAGCATTAATGGAAGATTCCATAAAAAGAGTTTTAGGTCAGAATGGTAATATGGATGCATTAAACATGTTTAATCAATTCAGTTATGAATTACAAATGCGTTCTGTTAATCCACTGCAAAGATTAAATACTAAAAACCTGAATAACGTTTTAGACTATGAATTAAATGCAAGAGGTATTGATTTAGATTACGAATATGGCATTATCAATAGAAACACAGGAAAATTAACCAACATTTATACAGGCAATTACTACAAGGATGAAAGTGACTTTAAATTTGTTGCTAATCTTTTCCCCAATGATATTTTCAGAAGTTGGTCCCCTATTGCATTAGATATTTACTTTCCGCATCAAGGACAATTTATTATAAAATCATTAGGCGTATTATTTGGTTCCTCTATTGTATTTACACTTTTTATTTTACTTACGTTTTTATACACCTTACGAACCATAGTAAACCAGAAAAAACTTTCAGAAATAAAGTCAGACTTTATTAACAACATGACTCATGAATTTAAAACACCTATAGCAACCATAAATCTGGCCACTGACAACATTGCTAATCCTATGATTATTAACAAGCCGGAACACATTTCTTCCTTCTTAAAAATTATTAAAGAAGAAAACAAAAGAATGAATAATCAGGTTGAACGGGTTTTACAAATGTCGTTAATTGAAAAAAGAGATTTCCAACTGATGCCTGTTGAAAAAGACTTACACCAATTAATTAATGACGCCACTCTAAAAATGCAACTATTAGCAGAACAAAAATCAGCTGTAATATCCAGTCATTTAAAAGCTGAGTTAACGGTTTTTAATGTAGATGAAGTCCATTTTACTAATGTAATAGTCAACCTGCTTGAAAATGCGTTGAAGTATTCTAAAGAAAATCCTGTTATTGATATTATTACTCAAAACACTAAAAATGGTATTGAAATTTCTATTCGAGATAATGGAATTGGAATGAGCAAAGAACAACAGGCAAAAGTATTTGAAAAGTTTTTTAGAGCTACAAAAGGAAATATTCACAACGTAAAAGGTTTTGGCTTAGGACTCAGTTATGTTAAAGCAATCATGCTTCAACATGGTGGAAACATATTTGTAAAAAGTAAATTAGGCGAAGGTTCAGAATTTAAGTTATTTTTACCTTTTAAATAACAATCAACTTAACATCACACTTCAGTGTAAAATAAGATCAAAATGAGCGATAAGAAAAAAGTATTCATGGTAGAAGACGACCAAAATTTTGGTACAGTAATGAAATCATATCTGGAAATTAATGGCTTTGATGTTACATGGATAAAAGATGGCATTAATGCCATGAAAACATTTGTTGTTGGTCATTTTGACATTTGTATTTTAGATGTGATGCTACCTAATGTGGATGGCTTTACCATTGGAAAGGAAATTAAAGAAAAAGAAGAAAGTATTCCTTTAATATTTTTAACTGCAAAAACTTTAAAAGAAGATGTTTTGCAAGGTTTTGGAATTGGTGCTGACGACTATGTTACTAAACCTTTTGATTCTGAAATTCTTATTGCCAAAATCAATGCCATTTTAAATCGCAGTACTCAAAAAGAAGAAGCGGATACTCCAAGTACATTTAATTTAGGATGTATTGAATTCAACTTTGATTTAAGAACACTAACATCAAAGGACGGAGTACATCAACTTTCACCCAAAGAAGCTGAACTCTTAAAACTTTTATGTATTGATATCAATAAAGTTATGCTTCGCGAAAAAGCATTAAACTCCATTTGGGGTGAAAATAATTATTTCACTACCAGAAGTATGGATGTATACATTACCAAACTTAGAAAATATTTAAAAGCTGAACCTCGAATTGAGATTATTAACATTCACGGTAGTGGATATTTACTAAAATTGAAAAACGAAGAAAATTAAGCATTATTCATCAACTTCTGAGACTTCATAAAGAATATCTTTAATTTCTGAAGAAAAAGACATCAGTTTCAGAAGTTTGAATGAACTTAATTCTGGCTTGTATAATGGAATTCGATACTTAGGACTCAACATGTAAGCCATATTATCCTGAATTAACACCTCAAACGGTAATGATGAAATACACTCCTTCCCTAGAAACTCTAACAATTCCTTTTCTACAGCATTATTAAAGGTAACACCAAAAACAGCAATTTCTTTATCCTCAAAGCAAATCTCATAAGCCAATTCAACATCTCCCTCACCCGACATAATATTCTGCCGAATAACTGTTATTGCCTCAATATACTCATCAAACTTGCCCAATTCTACAACATCATGAAACTTAGCCATAGTTGGAAGAAAGCGGTATGAACTTAATTCTTCCACAGATAAATCCTCCCCATATCTACTTGGGGATTTTGAAAAAACGGACATTGCATTTAAAGCCAATGAGTCAATTTTTGAAGTCATAAATTCAACATCTTCAGCATTAGCCTTGCTGTTAAAATATGCACGAACAAAATAATGAGGATTTAACATGGTTAGCATACTCTGCTTTCCTTTTCCTATAATCCCAACTCTGATAGTAGAACCAAATGCGGCTTTATCCCCTACTCCGGTTGCCATACTCGTTAATTCATCACAAGTAAAAATAATTACACATAAAGAATCCTCATGCGAAGGGTGATACATACCTACAACTTCAAAACCATTATTAACCAAAGTTTTAGTTACTTCTATGGTCATTACTCGAACCGACTTATCAAAAGTACCAAACCCGTAAAATGGCTTAATAGCTAGGGCTGAATGAAATACACCAACAAACAGCAATAAGAGTAGCGAATATTTTAAATTAAGTTTACCCAATGATTATATTACTTTGTACTATTGCAATTTAAAAATATTTTACAAATTAACACTCTTTAACATTGCAAAAAATTCAATTTCTCAATAATGTTTTTTCACTTTTTAGGTCGTAATTTCTGTTTCACCTGATACAAAAGAACGGCCTGCTTTTTCCCCTTTAGTTTTATGGTGCCCACATCTTTAAAATTATACTCATTTTTATTCTCAAAATATTCGTACAAAACTCCGGATATCAATAGATTTTGTTTATACTCATTGCACATAGACTCAATACGGGCAGCGGTATTTATAGTATCTCCATTATATGAAATATCCCTACGAATACTCCCAACTTGTAATACCATTACTTTCCCCACATGTAAACCAGCTTTAAACTTTGGCTCCTCGCCGTACTTTCTCCGATAATACCAATATCTACGCTGAACGGTCCGCTGAAAAGAATAAAACGCTTTTATGCAGTTGTTATTTCTAACTCCATCTCTTACATTCCAAGAAATTATTGCCCCATCTCCTAAATACTGATAAACTTCTCCGTGATAATTATAAATGATAGAAAGATCATTAAAAACATCCTGAACCAAGCGACTAAACTTTTCATGCCCTAACCTTTCTGCAATCGTTGTGGAAGCTTTCATATCCACAAACATGAAAATCTTTTTTTCCTCATAAGGTTTATTCAACCTTCCGAAAAACCAATTGAAAAAGTTTGTAATTCCTATTTTTTTATACATCTCCTTAACGGAATTACTGGCAATACAGGCTAAATAAAAATAGGCTAAAAAGCGAATATGTTCCATCTCCAATTTTGGCATTTTGGCCAGAATTGTATGATAATTTTTTAGCGACTCTAAAGTAACTGATTTATTTGCAGCCAAATATAGAATAGCAAACGCCAACAAAAAATACAGTAAAGATCTTAAGAAGATCATTGATCTGATAGGCGAAAACCGCATAATTCTATCAGAAAACAACGTATCTAAAAAAGTAAATAAAATAGATACTGAAACTGCCAAAAAAACAGTGTTGGTATAAATAGAATCAACTGTAAGCAGATTGAAATAGTTAACAAACAAGGATTGGTTTCCTGTGATAAAAACATAAAAGAAAAGCGCAAAATTCCAAAACAGCAAATGAAACCGCAAAGAGCGATATAAGCTACTAAACCATATTTTGATTTTTTCTCTTAAAAACACTTTGTATCCCCATGTTAACAACCAGAAGTGAATTTACAAAACTACTTTTGGTTATAGTGTAAGCACTCTTACCCATGTACTTTTGTAGTCTGATTTTGTTTCGTTTGAGGTGTAGTTTTTATTAACAAAACATAAAAAAAGCTGTTTGAAAAAATCAAACAGCTTTAAAAAAATTTTTATCAATCTCTATATCAAATCAATGCTTCGCTTAACAAATTTCGTAAGCGCTTCACCTTTAAGCATATTATTTGAAAGCAATGCCAAATCAATTAATTGAGATACTAATTTATTATCATTACTAAAACCATTTAAAATTTCAGTTTTCTTAGTATTCAACTCACTGATTTTTTTATCCACATCAGCTAATTCATCTTTTTGTGCCTGAGGAATCTCTTCATCTTTCTTACCCTCCTTAGCTTTTTCTAATTCCTGGCGTTTTCCGTTTAAGCTCTCAATTTTACTACGAACTGAATCAACCTGCTCTCCAACTGAATTATTTTTATCTTCTAAAATACGCTCAACTAAAGGATGATTTTCATTTACAACCAACTGGTAACTATCTGGCATTTCACCATAAAAGTTCATACCACCACCTTGCATTGCACTCATCTCCTTCATTCGACGCATAAACTCTTGTTGAGTTATAATTGCAGGATTTGCATCAGTACCCATAGCTTCAAAAGCTACAATAAAGTTCATTTTATCGCTATTTGGAACTTTAGCAGTAAATACAGCTGTTAAATCGTCTTTATCCTTAGCTAGTAACTTCGACTCTAATGTATTTTCTTTTGGGATTAGTTTTTCAGCAACATCACCATCTACACGAACAAACCTACATTTATCTAGCTTTTGCTCCATATGATTAATAAAGTGAGTATCTAACTGGCCATCCATTAACAATACATCATAACCTTTAGCTTTTGCTCCTTCAATAAAGCTATGTTGCTCTTCAGCATTTGTTGTATATAAATATACAAGCTGATTATCTTTATCTGTTTGATTATCTTTGATGATATCTTTGTATTCATCTAATGTAAAATACTTACCATCTGTATTTTTTAACAGTGTAAACTTCTGCGCTTTATCATAGAATTTTTCTTCTGTTAACATTCCATACTCGATGAATAACTTCAAAGAATCCCATTTTTCTTCAAAACCTTTTCTGTCAGCTTTAAAGATTTCAGCTAAACGATCTGCAACTTTTTTAGTAATATGGTTAGATATCTTTTTTACGTTTCCGTCAGCCTGTAGATATGAACGGGAAACATTTAAAGGAATATCAGGAGAATCAATTACACCATGTAAAAGAGTTAAAAATTCAGGCACAATATTTTCAACAGAATCAGTAATAAACACCTGATTACTATATAATTGAATTTTATTTTTCTGAACCTCTACATTATTTTTAATCTTAGGGAAATATAAAATTCCGGTTAGATTAAAAGGATAATCCACATTTAAGTGAATATTAAAGATAGGATCTTCACTCATTGGATATAAATCCCTGTAGAATTTATTATAATCCTCATCTTTTAAATCGGTTGGTTTTATAGTCCATAAAGGATTTGTATCATTAACAACATTATCCTCTTCTAACTCAACCTCTTTACCATCTTTCCACTCTGTTTTCTTTCCAAATGTAACTTCAACAGGTAAAAAGCGACAGTATTTATTTAATAAACGGGTAATTTCTGCCTTCTCAAGAAACTGTTTGTTTTCATCATCGATATACAAGACAATATCAGTTCCTCTATCTTCTTTTTTTATTTCTTCAAGTGTATATTCTGGACTACCATCACAAGACCACTTTACAGCCTGAGCGTCTTCTTTATGAGATAAAGTGTTAATTTCCACTTTTTTTGACACCATAAATGAAGAGTAGAATCCTAATCCAAAATGACCAATAATTGCATTTGCGTCATTTTTATACTTATCAAGAAATTCTTCAGCTCCAGAAAAAGCAATTTGATTAATATACTTATCAATTTCTTCGGCAGTCATACCTACCCCTCTATCTGAAATGGTTAAAGTTTTCTTTTTCTCATCAATAGAAATATTAACTTTCAGATCACCCATTTCACCTTTAAACTCTCCTACACTAGATAAAGTTCTTAACTTTTGAGAAGCATCTACAGCATTAGAAACCAACTCTCTCAAAAAGATTTCATGATCTGAATAAAGGAACTTTTTAATGATGGGGAATATATTTTCGGACGTTACCCCAATATGACCTTTTGACATAGTATTATTTGTTTTTTTATTGATTAAACATTTTTTCCGGTGGCATCATTTCAAATGGCATGCCAAGCAATAGATAATGACATATAGACATATTTTATGACAGCACCTCTGACATTAATACAGCAATATACGTTTTCATTTGCTACTTATAGCATAAAAAAACCCCATTGATAAAAATATCAATGGGGCTCTGGTTTAGATTAGAGTACAAATCTCTGCTTTATATAGCAGAACTACCTCGCTCTTCTGTACGGATACGAATACATTGTTCCAGGGGTGTTACAAATATCTTTCCGTCTCCAACTTCTCCTTGGTTACCATTGTGCGATTTAGCTGCTCGTATAATTGCTTCGATTGTAGTTTCTACAAATTCATCATTTACCGCTATTTCAACTCTCATTTTTGGAGTTAAGTTAGGAATAACCTCTTTACCACGATAAACCTCTTTACTTACTTGATTTCCATGTCCGGATACTCTGGATACGGTAATACGGGTGATACCTGACTGAATCAATCCTTCTCGAACCTGATCCAGCTGATATGCTCTTATAATTGCGGTTACTAATTTCATCTGGTCAATTTTTATTTTAAAAATATAACATCTAAATAATAAATAAGCTCTAGTTTGGATTTAACATACCATAACCACGTTCTCCATGGAATGAATGATCCAGGCCTGTCATTTCTTCTTCATCAGTAACTTTCAATCCAATAAACTTCTCAACAACCCAAATAATTACCATAGTTGTAACTATAGAATATCCAATAGCAATTACAACAGTGACGCCTTGTACCCAGAATTGATCCCATGAAGTCCAGATTCCATCAGCAGTATTTGCTGCTGCATCTGCCATCCAACTATCTCTGATAAAAAATGATAACAAAATAGCTCCAACAATTCCTCCTACACCATGAACACCAAAAGCATCCAATGAATCATCATATCCTAATTTATCTTTAAGCATCAATGCTCCATAACAAATAATAGAAGAAATGGCTCCTAACAATAATGCTCCTGAAGGCTGCACAACTCCCGCTGCAGGGGTAACAGCAACTAAACCAGCTAAAATACCTGAAGCAAAACCTAAAGCTGTACCTTTTCCATGGTGAACTAATTCAATAATAACCCACATTAATGCACCTGCTGCACCAGCAACTTGAGTTGCAGTTAACGCTTGAGCTGTATCTAATCCACTATTAATACTACTTCCTGCATTAAATCCAAACCAGCCAACCCAAAGCAAGCCAACCCCCATCATTGTCATTACCAAGTTATTCGGACGTTGTTGAAGATGAGGATACCCCCTTCTGGCTCCCAAATAAATAGCAGCAACCAATCCACTAACACCTGCTGAAATATGAACAACAGTACCTCCTGCAAAGTCAATTGCACCAGCAGCACCCCAGTGATGTAAGAATCCATCTGCAGACCAAACCCAGTGACATAGAGGATTATACACAACTATTCCCCAGATAGCAATAAATACTAAATAACCTTTAAACTTAACTCGCTCAGCAAATGCTCCAGCAATTAAAGCAGGAGTAATAATAGCAAATTTACCCTGGAACATAGAAAATACCAACTCAGGCACTCCACCTTCCATAATAGTAGTATCAATTCCTTGAAGTAAAAAATAATCATTGTTCCATCCGAACCAACCTCCAAGAATACTATCTCCAAAACTCATTGAGTATCCAACCAATACCCATAGAACACTCATAACGCCCATAGCTGCAAAACTATGCATCATGGTTCCTAAAACATTTTTTGACCTTACTAAACCGCCATAGAACATGGCTAGTCCTGGTATCATTAATAATACCAATGCAGTTGATGTTAACATCCAAGCCGTAGCTCCGGCATCTACTTCCGGACCGGTATTGGCCCATCCATTCACAAAAAACCCTAGCAACAGAGTTGCTAAAAGAATTGCTTTCTTCATAAATTTCTTCTTAATAGGTGGTAATAATCATTTCTCTAGATGCAAACTTATCAATTTTAAGCATCACCTCCAAATTTTTATATTTTTTGAAAGCAAACACCCCACTTCAATACATCTATTGTAACTTTATAACACTTTTTGATTACATATTACCCCTCTATAAAAATAGAAAAGCTGAAATACTATACAAAATAGAATTTCAGCTTATAAAACTTATATTAAGTCTTATTTTACTTTAAATACGCATCCAATTCTTTTTCTATCAATCCTTTTTTTAGTGGCTTTTGAAAATAACCTTCTATGAGTTTACTATTTATAGCCTCTGATATGCGTTCATTCATCCCATATCCCGACAACAAATAATAAGGAAGTTCAGGTTTATATACTTTGGCTTTTTCAACAAATTCCACTCCGCTCATAACGGGCATCTTCATATCTGTAATAACAACCTTAATATCATTATTCTCTTTTAATATTTCTAAAGCCTTGTCTGGTGATTCAGATATAACTGTTCTATATTTATTTTTAAACATTAACTCAAATAACTTTAAATTAATGTATTCATCATCTACATACAAAATCATAAATACTTTTCTTTTCCTACGTTAATATAGGTAATATTACTTCTATTAATGTTCCTTCTCCTAATTTTGAATCTACTTTAACCCGTCCTCCATGTTCTTTAACTATATTATAAACAATGGTCATTCCCAAACCAGAACCATCTCCCGGGCTTTTTTTAGTATAAAATGGATCAAACATCTTTCTCGTGGTTACTTTTGACATTCCTATTCCATTATCGTTAACAGAAACATGTACCATATTGTTTTCATCTACCGAGAGCTTTATAGTAATTGTACCATTGTGCTTTATAGCCTGAACAGAGTTATATATTACATTAAAGAACACCTGGTGCAAACCATCTTCTGATGCCCAAACTTTGATTTTAGGATCTGAAAAATCCTTTATTATATGAATCCGATTCTTTATTTCGTGACTTAAAACAACCAAACAATCTTTGATTACGTCGTCAATATAAAAATGAGTAAAGCCTGCAGTTCCTTTACTACTAAAATTCCCCAATCCATTTACAATACTCGAAATACGGTTTACACCTTCTTCCATATAGTCAATAACCTGCCTGTTTGTCTCTAAATCATCCTGACTCAAAGAATGATTTAAGCCTGTATCAAAAGTATTGCGAAGCGAATACAATCCTGTTTGAATAAAATTTAATGGGTTATTAATTTCATGAGCCACACCTGAAGTCATTACTCCCAGCGAAGCCATCTTTTCTTTTTCTATCAACTTTTCCTGCATCGATTTAATCTCTGCAATCGACTTCTCTAGTTTTGCATGTTGTTTTCGTAATTGATTATTTGAACTTACTAAATCATGATTTGCCTGATTTAACTCCGCAGTACGCTGTTCAACCAGGTTTTCTAGATGCAATCTATATTGTTCAATTTCTGATTGCTGTTGTTTTTGCTCTGTAATATCCTTAATTAAAACCTGGAACAGTTCATTTTCTTTAACATCAATTATTGAGATATGAACTTCCGCATCAAATTCTTCACCATCATATCGTTTATGTCTCCATTCAAACGATTTACTTTCTATCTTTCGTACCTCTTTGGCAAATTCCCTCATTTTTATAACAGATACAGAACCATCTGGCTGCTTTTTAGGTGCAAATTCTTCAATATGCATTCCTATTATTTTATCCTTACTTACCTTAAGCATTTTACTTGCAATACTATTTACATCTTCAATAAAACCATCTTTAACGATCAAAATAGCATCAAACGAATTATCAAAAAGTAAATAAAACTTTCTTTCACGTTCATTTAGCTCCTTATTTTGCTGCTTAATTAATGATAGGTTTAATAAAATAGAATCAGAATACTTTTTACCTACAACTAATAATGCGGCAGCAGTTAATATGATTATAGTAATATCCATAGCCCATGATATAGGCGATAAAATATAGGTTTGAGCATCTACTGAGTAAGGAATAATTTCATATATATATAAAATACCAAAAAAAGCATATACAAAACTAAAGAACAAAAGTAATAGTATAGCTCTTCGATACCCCATTACAAATGATACAAATATGGGTATTAATATGATATAGGCTTTTGACGATACTAGAAAACCATATTTAGACAAACCGGTAATTAAAGCCATTAAAATAACTACAACTACAGATCCCACCTTAATATTTAAATTAAACTTAGTTCTATACAACACTAAAAAGCCCAAGCAGATAATTACAATCGTTATTGCAACAAAAGTCCAGTTAAATCCATAACTAAATGCTCTGATTAAAGTAACCAAATATGAAATAACTCCAAATAAAAAACCTATAACCAGGGATTTATTTACAATTTCATCTGCTAAATTTTTGAATGCTTTAAATTCGCTCATGAAACAAGGATACCAACTAATTTTAATCCTACTATAAAAATAGATCAATTATTCTGCAAAAGCTTTATTAACAAGCTAATATTTAATCCAATAACAGCAATATATAAATTTTAATTATTTATTTTACTCTTTATGCAACTATTAAATGTACCTATTGTCATTATATAAAATTTTATAACACTTGGCAACAATTAACATTGACATACACAAACCTATAATTAATAAAGCAAAAAATGGCAATAAAAAGTGTCAGAAAAAACTTTATGAATTATACAGCAAGGCAATGTTTAATATTTGTTGCCGAATGATGAATAGTATTCCTGAAGCTGAAGATGTATTACAGGATGCATTTTGTGAAGCATTCAGGCGACTGGACACTTTTAGGTTTGAATCTACATTTGGCGCCTGGTTAAAACGAATTGTTGTTAACAGGTGTATTAACGAACTAAAGAAAAAAAGAATAGAGCTTGAATATACCGACAATATATTTCACGTTGAGTTTGAAGATGAACAATACACCGAAACCAGCCATATTAAAATTGAAAAAATAAAAAAGGCAATGGGTTTATTACCCGATGGGTATCGAATTGTATTTTCTCTGTACCTCATTGAAGGCTATGATCACCAGGAAATATCAACAATATTAGGAATTAGTGAATCCACTTCAAAATCACAGTTAGCAAGGGCAAAAAAAAAGATCATTGAAATTATTAATGCCGGTAAATTTGAATATATCACAAACTAAAACACAGGGAGATGCCAGATAATTTTGAAAAACATATCAGTAGTAATAAGGATCTCTTTGATGATTTAACACCATCAATTGATGTTTGGGATCGTATAGAAGGTAATTTACCTAACAAAAAATTCTCAATAGCCCAAAGGGTTACAATTGGTACTGCTAGTGCTGCAGCAATTTTTATTATAGTATTAATTGCCCTAAAATTTTATACAACAGAACCATCTCAACCACATAATTTACTAAGCAAAATAGAAGAAACAGAAAAGTATTACAATAATATATTATATCAAAAAAGAGAAATGCTTTTTAAGTTGACATCATACAATCCTGAAATTCAAAACGACGTAAATGAGGAATTTGCAATTCTGGACTCTGCTATGATTGAATTAAAAGAGGACTTAAATGATGACATTTCAAACAGAGAAGTTGTTGAAGCAATGATTTTAAACTACAGAATGAAACTAAAAGTTCTGGAGGATATTCTGAAGTATTTATCACCTGAACAAAAAGAAGCAAAAACAAACATAGATAATATCTAAAATAATACATTAAATATCATATATCATGCGATATGTTACCCTTATAATATTTGTTGGATGTTGTTTAATATCACAATATTCATTTTCTCAGAATTACCATGAGGAAATAAAACAATCGCATACCTTCAAAATAAATGCGTCAGGTACTCTTGAAGTAATCAATAAATATGGAACCATCTATGTTGAGGTATGGGATAAAGATTCTGTTAAAGTAGATATTGATTTTATTTTATCAGAAAAAAGTGAAAGCCGTTTTAACAAAACCAAAAGCAACGTTTCTTTTGACATTTCTGGTAATTCTCTATACCGATCAGTAAAAACACTATACGGCAGTAGTTATTCTTCTTTTTTTAAAGACTTAAAAGAAGCAACCAACATTCTATCCACAAATGAAGAACAGACTCATGTAGAGTATTATATTACAATACCCAACTATGTTAATTTAAAAATTGATAATAAATATGGAAACATCATACTCCCCTCATTAAAAGGAGATATTAATATCAATTTATCAAACGGTGATTTACAAGCAAAAAACCTTAGTGGTAATTCACGACTTAATTTATCTTTTGGAAATTGTATCATTTCAACTATTGAGCAAGGAAATCTTATTCTGAACTTTATGGAAACCACTATTGAAAAGGGGAATAATATTACCCTCGACTCCAAATCGTCCAATGTAAATATCAGTAAAGTTAACTTACTCAAACTAGATGCCCGAAGAGGTAAGATTGATATTAATTCTGCCAACTACATTTTTGGTGATTCGGAATTTTGCGAGTTGTATTTTAATGACTTAAACAAAGAAATAAGCTTGAATATTAAATACGGAATACTTAAACAACTAGAATGCTCCACTGATTTTGAAAAAGTGAACTTAAAAAGCATCTATGCCAATTTAAATATAACACTACCCAATCAGGCTTTTAATATTACCACCTATGATGATAAAGCCTCACCCCGTTTTAATAAAAAAATAAATTGGAGTAGCGAAACTAATATTAAAGACAGAAACCAATTAAAAAGAACCGGCTATCATTTAAAAGAAAACAGCTCAAAAGAAATCATTATTGATGCGTCAAATGCTGAGATAGAAATTAACTAATTAATTAGCAATTAATAAAGATCCTAAAAATGAATTCTAATTATATAAAACATATCATTTTACCACTGTTTCTGTTTATAGCTTATCATAGTACAATATCTGCTCAGGATTATAAAACGCTCATTGGATATAAAGATGGTAATGGATCTGGTATCATGATTAAAAGACTTTTACCCAATGAATCTGCATTTAGTACTCAGGCAATAATTAAAGATGGTGGTTTTAGTATAGGTGGATTCAGAACTTTTCATGAAGTGGCATTTCCTCAAAAAAGTTCCAAATTCTTTTTCTACTATGGATATGGTACTCATTTTAGATATTACAGATATTATAAAAGCAGAAATTTATATACCCCCTTTAGTCCAGCTATAAAGCACAAGGGCAACTACTTTGCATTTGGATTAGATGGTGTGGTTGGTTTAGAATATCGTTTTTTGAAATACCCTTTTGTACTGGCTAGTGAATATAATCCAAACTTTGAATTCGGAGGCGCCACCTATTTCAGAGTAAATATGGATTTACTCATGGTTAGTATTGCCTACACATTTTAAAATTTTAAAAAGTTAAACCATTAAAGTTTATTAATATGAAATGAACCATGAGAAAGATTTCTTACACACGAGAATAATTAAAATGGTGAATTCCATAGGATAATTAAATTTAAATTTAGACATATGAAACGTATTGTATTTTACTTTGCACTTATATTGATGTCATCAACATTATGGTCGCAAAACAGTGAAAATAATAATGAAATTAAAACCATATTTAGCAACAAAGGAGATAACACAAACGGAGGATATGGTGGTATCATGCTAAATTACACACAAATTGCAGATAGAGATGCTATTGTAATTGGAGCAAAAGGAGGATGGCTTATCAACCACTCTTTCACTATTGGTTTAGGTGGTAATGCTTTTATAACAGAGCCCATTTACGACATGAACCTATTGGAAAAATATGAATATGCAGGAGGATATGGAGGTTTACTACTGGAACCGGTTATTGGTGCAAAAAATCCGGTTCACATAGCATTTCCAATTTTAATTGGAGCCGGCGGTATATCATACAACAACCACTATGGCAATGGAAACGATGATTGGTACGATGATGAAAATGGATATGAAGATAGTGATGCATTTTTTGTATTTGAGCCTGGTATTGAAATTGAATTTAACCTGGTTAAGTTTATGCGTTTTGCCATTGCAGGTAGTTACAGGTATACAAGTAATATTGGTTTAGAATACAGAACTGAATCAGTACAAGGCCAAACTATTGGTGCTAACGACATATTAAGAGGTTGGAATATTGGATTAAGCTTAAAATTTGGTAAATTTTAAAGATACACACTAGTTATTTTGATAGTCATTGATCTTATTTTTATCCTATCGAGGAATAAAATAGATTAATGACTATTTTTTTACAAAAAAAATTATCAACATACCCCACTGATAAAAAAGCATTTACAACACACCTAAAAATAAAATTGATGTTTTTTCGTTTTTTATTTTTGCAGATATAAAAAATTCCTCTATTTTTGCAGCCGTTATCAAAAGAGATACACACTGAAACAGTCTGAAAAACGGATGATTTCAGATAAAATATAAAGATTTTGGAGAGATGGCAGAGTGGTCGAATGCGGTGGTCTTGAAAACCATTGTGCGGCAACGTACCGGGGGTTCGAATCCCTCTCTCTCCGCAAAACTCGTCAAAGCAAAAGTTTAGACGAGTTTTTTTTCGATAATTAGAAAAATCATTTTTATATTTTACTACTTTTTTTAATGAATAATTAGAAAAAAGTATATATTTGCATCCGCTTATAAAAAGCAAATTCACCAAACAAAAGTGTTTGGATTAATGATAAGATTTTGGAGAGATGGCAGAGTGGTCGAATGCGGTGGTCTTGAAAACCATTGTGCGGCAACGTACCGGGGGTTCGAATCCCTCTCTCTCCGCTGAGTGCGAAAGCATTTTATAATAAAAACCTGTAAGTCAACACTTACAGGTTTTTTTTATGCGCAAGAGTGGCAGAAAAAAGCACATTTCGCGATGGACTTCAGGTGGACTAAGAATTCACAATTTTAGTCCACCTCGAAAATCTAAAATACGCTGTAGTGCCTGCTATGTCTTAGTTTTTGATTCCTTCTTGATGAACTCATAGGTATAATTTCACACCAAAATTTATTATTATGAGTAAGCCAGAAAATGACACATGGATCTTGTTTTACATTAAAAGATCAAAACTCCTGAAAATTGGTGATGCACCAATCTTTGTGCGTATTACCACTAACAAAGTAAGAGCTGATTGATTTTGCTGATTACATAAATTTCCAGGAGCATAGTCAAAGGAACCAATGAATCCACTTAAAAATCCTCAACTGAGAGTTTACAAATCCCAAAGAAAAAGGTTTTGAACATTGAAGAAACTTCTGAATTTATTGGTTTAACAACCAGAACAATACATAAGAAAACTTCTGAAGGATTAATTCCACTTTAAAACAAAGCGGTAAACTTTATTTTAAAGTTGATGAATTAGAGGAATGGATGACGAAAGAAAAAGGCTTCAGCAGAGAATAAATTGAAAGAGAAGCAACAAATTATATCCTGAAGAATTCCTTAAGGATGTAATGTGATTTTCGCATTACAATAGGAATCGACATGATGATGTTAATTTATTAAAATTCATAGCTGACATTAAAATCAAACATATTTACCTGATACAAGTTATAGTATTAACTTTATAATTACATTTGTGACATCATGAGTCAGTTCGATTACATAAAGGATATTGCAAGATTTGGTCTTGAGAATGATCAGGAACAACTTCTGGAAGTCTTGAATAAGCTTATTGAGCATTCAAGACAAACCTGAAAGACTAATTTTGCTTTGCAATTACAGTCCATTTTAAAGGAAGGATTACGTAGTCAACAGAATAAAGGTCTTACTAAAGTTGGTTCTAAGAAATATTTCTTACGTGAGGATGATAGAGAAATTAATGAATTGATCATTGAAAAACTGACTTCTGATTATACCTTTGACAATCTTGTTTGTGCTGAGGATATTCAGGAGGAATTAAAATACTTTGTAAAAGAACATCATGGTATTGATATACTAAAGCAATTTGATTTACCTGTCTCTAATCGAATTCTATTTTACGGTCCTTCCGGTTGTGGCAAAACATTGGCATCATATGTTCTGGCAGGAGAACTTGATAAAATGATGTATGTCATTAATTTGGGAACTATTGTATCTTCAAAGTTAGGCGAAACGAGTAAAAATTTAGCAAAGATATTCCGTAGAGCATCCAGTGAAGATTGTATTATTTTTTTGGATGAATTTAATTCTTTAGGCAAAGTGCGCGATTACAGCCAGGATCATGGTGAAATAAAAAGGGGTGTTAATACTATTCTTCAGCTATTTGATTATTTACCTCAACAAACAAATTATGTAGCATCATTAGTATATAGCAATGTACCATTTTTAGTATATTGATACGCGTGACTAAATTTACATTTTTTATGTGAAGAAAATTGAGTAAAACTTTTCTAATTAGGCTTTACTCCCCATGTAGAACTTGTATTACAAGCACTTTATCTTACCAACAAATCTGATATTTCATTTCTACAGCGTATTAAGATTGCCACTAATAAGTTGATGCTTATTTTCCGGAACCTTTGCTTGTGAAGAGAAATCTACCCAAGATTTTACCGTGGTGTTTATTTCATCAATAATTGATTCTCCCTTTTTGATGTTATTACTTTTAGCAATAGTCATTAAATCCGCCTTTGTAATATTTTGTCTTTTGCCATTTACACTTAAAGTTTGTTGACTTACCCAAGCATTAGTCGGATCATATGAGAAGCACACATCGTACGCAGGAGCCAATTCCCAATTCCCTTCTTTTTTTAGCATAAAACCAAAGTTCTTGGTATGGTCATCATAATTCGTTGACAATACATTAAACACCATCCTTTTAAACATTTGTTCAGCTTCCGGATATTTTAATCTAAGGGTACGCATAGTTTGAAATACCTGTTCGTAACTATATCCAAACATATCGTTATAGTCGAAATGTTGTAATGCGCACAATGTTTGAACATGATGTTTGGTGTCATTTCCTTCACGGTCAAATCGCTTAGTCATAAAATGAAAACGATTATTTTCTGACAATAACCGACATTCCATCATATTAATTCCACACTCTTTTGCCATTAGATAATATGCATACTCTACACTTCCCCATCCATTACTATCTCCAAATTGAATACCACTAACACTATCTAGTTTTATCAGCCAATGTTCAAAGCCTTTAGGAGCTCTAGTTTGACCTGAACGAATTTCTCCTGTTTTATCATTGAACGCAATAAGTGCTTTAGGACGAGCCCCTCCTGCTGAAGTACCAACCTTAAGAATTTCACGCATCGCCTTTTCTTCATCCGTCTTCAGATCTGCCTTGAAATTTTCCCGGTTCGACAACATTTTTTTTGCAATATCTACCAGACCTGATAATTCTATAGAAAATGTATTATTACCTGCTTTTAAATGAGCAGGTTCAAACTCCAAAGCACCCATACCACGATTGCCAATAAAGCATAGTTTTTCAACCGGATTCATACTTTCTGGTAATCGGTTATTTTTTTCGAGCCATCTATTCATTAATTGGTTACCATATTTATCTGGTAGAGAGTCTGCCAATAACCCAGGAAGACCTTTAAAGGTGTCTTCAGTAGCGTCTTTTGCTTTTCTTAATTCTGGAAACCGATAGATTCGAGGACCATTTGATATCGGCATTTTTATAGGTGATAAATCCCATCCTTTTCTTATAAACTCAGGTGAAAATTCAAAGCTTGCTAATTTTTGTTGGTCATTCCATTGAACAGCACCAACTAATTCGCCCCATATTTTCACTTCAGCTACATCTACCATCCTAAATCTTCTTTATCTGTTTCCTTACTGCTTTTATTTCTAGCCCTTTCCTTTTCCTTTTTTTTGAGCTTTGCGTATTCCAGTGGACTAATTTCATCTACTACCTCAAACTGATTCAACACATACAATAAATCTAATGCTCTTAAAACTTGTATTAAACTTGCTAAAGTCACCGACTCTCCATTTTCTAATTTACTTATAGTCCACCTATTCAAACCAGACATTTCTGCCAGCTTTGCTTGTGTGACATTTTGCTGCAAACGATTCTTCTTTACAAAACTCCCCATTTGCGCCACTATAGCTGAATCTGACATTTTTACCCAATCAATGCTAGTATTTGCCATCACTAAATACAATTATACATTACAATGTTAGTTATTACCAACAAACATACATAATTTAAAAATAAAAACAACTACCCATGTTGGCATTTGCCATCATTAATGCGTATTTAATAATGTAATGATGGCAAATGCCAACATGAAATAGTCAAAAGTAAATTTCACCATAAATTTCAAACTAAAACCTATTAAGCATTTGAATAAGGTTCTTTCTTCGTTTATAATTTATGCGTATATCCGTAAGCAATTCATTAGCTACCCCTTGATTAATTTGTCTTAATTGACTGATTGTTTCGGCAATCCTGGCATAATTAGAGTTTCCTGCGTTTTCAAGGTTCTCATCAATTCGCTTTAAAAAATACGCTTCTGCCTCCTTCTTAAACAGTTTTTTATGCTTTTTATAAAACTGAAAAACCATATCATCATAAAACAAGTTGTTTTTAATCAGGCTCAATGCTTCCTGTAATCTATTTTCACCCTCATAGTAACTCAATAAATCATGAGGATTTCTCTTTTTAAGAACCTGTTCGAAATATGATATATCTTGCAGATTGTAACTCCTCACTTTCAGCAAGATTGCTTTATCAGGTTTTATATCAATAATTTTTCGAGCAACACTGTTGATGTTTCCATTTGTTTTAATACATAAATCAAGGTAATAATTCAAAATTTCCTCATTTACATATCCATTTGACTTATCAAGATATTGCTCAATATGCTTATAAGCTTCTGAATACTTGGATTGTCCAATCAACAATTTAATTAAAGAAATAAAGTGATTTTGGTTGATTCCGGAGAGCTTCAACAATAAGCGTTCTTTTTGATTATCGGCTAGTTGCTTTTCAATATTATTGTATAATCGAGAAAGCAGAGAATCGCTCAACACCTCTTCATTTGTCAATAAATAGTCGCAAAGCTGACTGGATTCTATAGGACTTATGCTTGAAGGCATTAATACAGCTATCTCTTCAAAAGTATTATAAGACATCTGCATTAAGACATCATCCAATTTTTTCAGATATTTTATCTTTTGGTCAATGGGCAAATGGGAGGTGTAACCGATTACAAGTTGGTTAAAATCCGTAGACTCAAAATAACCTTCTCCATAATAATCATCAACATATAAATAACCTTCATCAAATGCACTATCCACTTTTTCCATTATGGAAACAAACAACTCACCTATTTCTGAAGCAATGATATTCTCAAAACCAGATAGCTTTTTTAATTGTTTGAGTAAAGCATCCTCCATAGCACTTGGCTCATACAATAGTTCATGATCAATAAAAAGTCCATTGATCTTTTTCTCCACACGCTGAAAAATGACTAAAGCATCCTTCTTATCTGTCTTCTTATTTTGCAATTGCAATACAAAGTCATCCGGTATATACTTTTTGACCAACTTAATTAATTCTGACTTTGACAACTGTTTTAGGTGTTCATCAAGTGTAACATCATCCTCCTTTGCTATAACCTTAATCACCTTTTGAACAGGAATATTGTCAACACCTTCGTCTAACACATATAATAAAACGGCAACAACATGTTTACATACAGCTCCTCCATAAGGACAAGTGCAGGTTCCATAAATCTTGTCTTCTTGCTGATATATTTCGACTTCATATTCAGAACGACCATTTACGGAAGCCTGAATCAAATTATTAGCTTCCTCTATTGAAGCATATTCAACCAACCCCGATTCAAAATATTCGTAACCTCTATTGAATATCTTATAATCACAACACGATTCAATATCATCATCAAGAATAATATCTAAAGATTCCTTTAAATCCGTTGATGTTGCATCAAATAAATAATCTCCAAACCTTTGCATAAATATTTACCTTTAAGTTAGATTTTATCCCTTATTTGAACGTCTGACTTAATAAATTTCAATTCTGGTAAAACTATTTTTATTTCCGGCTCCGTTTCTTCTTTTGTCCAATACACTATATAGTTTATTACAGCTGCCGTTAGTTTATACCCTTTCCTCTCGTAATCAACAACTGCCCTTTTACAAGCGGCTGAAAATCTCAATATAGAGTTTCCTTTAACATCGAAACAACCAGTTTTATTAACTAATAATTCATCACCACTTTTGAAGTTGGATATAATTCTCTGCCTGGAAATAAAATAATCCAATACTACATCCTTATGATAAAGCTGTATAACTAACAAATTCGAAGCCTCATACTGTGAATTATTATTTATTCGTTCTAAACTTTGACAAGCAATATCGTCAAGGTAGTTACCATTTAAGTGAATCGTTAGTTTTTGTTTGGCTCTTGTCATGGCAACATATAGCTCACGTTTTTTTGCATCACTATCTGGATTAAACCCATTCAGCATTAAAAACACATTATCAAACTCTTTACCTTTCGCTTTATGAATGGTAGATACAAAAATTGTCTCTCCATTTGTACTCACAAAGTCTTCAAGCTTAGATTCCCTAACAAAAACCTCAAAATCAGATTGATATTTCTTTTTCGGGTTGCTTAATTCAAAATCCTTGATCAGGTTAATGCAAATATCAATTTTAGTGCTTTCCTTATAATTATTCCAAAGTTTACGCTTTGCGGTTTTCCAATTTTCTTCAGTAATGGTATACTTTTCATCAGTAAAACTAAGTTGTTCAATAAAATATCGTACTTCTACTAAATTATACAAGCTAAATCCTTCATTAGTCTGTATCAGCTTTGCAGGTAATCCAGCATGAAGCAAAAGACCTGTAATTTGTAAGGCTTCAGAATTAGTATGCGTTAACACACAAGTTGTTCCTATAAGATCTGATGACAGGATGTTTCTAACAACAGGCTCAATGAGATTAGAGGTTGAGTACTTAATTAACTTAACCTGGCCTATCTCATTTGAATGGGGAACGATTGGCGTTTCTTTAAGGCGGTGAGTAATCTTGTTGGCAAATTGATTTGTAAATTCTACAAGGTTAGCTTTACTTCTGTAGTTTTCAATTAACTCAACTTTTTTGGCTTTTTGTTCTGAAATAAATTGCTCCAGGTAATGAGAGCTTGCTCCTCTGAACTCATAAATATTCTGGTCGTCATCGCCAACAGCAATCACCCTCATTTCTTCATTGTGTTCCATTAAGGCTTTTATAAGCTCAAACTCATGAATATCCATATCTTGGGCTTCGTCGATAACAAGAACAGTCTTGGTGATTCGGTTTGGTTCAATGTCTATATTTCGGATTTTCTCAACAGTCTTATTAATGATTGTCTGCGATTTTTCAATTGTACCAACCTTTCCCAATAAATCGAAGCAATAAGCATGAAAAGTTTTTATTTCAATAAATGCAGCTGCATTCCCAATCAACTCAAATAAGCGTTTTTTAAACTCTGTAGCTGCAGCCCTTGAAAAGGTAACCATTAACAATTGCTCATGTTTAACATCTTCCATCAACAGTAAGGAAGCTAGTTTGTGAACCAACACTCTTGTTTTTCCGCTACCAGGACCAGCAGCAACAGCAATATATGGGGAACTATTATCTTTGATAATACCCAATTGCGCAGGTGATAGTTCACCAAATAACTGTCTGAATTTTGAAGGAGTAATATTTCTCTTTATCTCATCCTGTCTGCTACCTTTAAAATATTTATTAAGAAAAGAAGCATAGGTAAGCTGAAAGTAATCTTCAACAAACTGTAAAGCTTCCTTATAATCCCGAATCATTTTTTTAGCATACTCACCTACTATATGAATCTGTTGTACCTTATTTTCATAAAACTGATTTAACTTCCTGTAATCATCAACTTTATACCGTTTTTTATTATCCTGCTCCAGCCTTTCAATACTAAGCTTATTATAAACAACAAGAAAACCGCCTTCAATCTTTATAGCATCAATTCTTGATAAATAAAACAACGCATCTTCAACATCTGATAATGATATTTTTAGTTTAAATAAAGCATTTTGGTTTTCATATTCATATTTCAACTCATGCACAGAGAACTCTACTAAAACCTGTTCCTTATCTTTATCTGATGGAGAAAGTTTTTCCTTGCTTTTGAGATATAGGAAATCAACAATAAAACGAGCTAATTCATGTCGTTTATCCAATTTCTCCTTGAGGTCTAATTCAGAATAGTTCGATAAAATTGTCAGATGATTCTTTGAATAATCGTGTTGCTTACGTTTTAACCAATTTTTTATTACCCAGAAGTTAATAATGGTTTTAATCTTATGAGGTGATACATCCGAACATCCACTTTCTTCAGCCTGTTCATTTAGCTCTTTAATATGAAATGACTTTTCCTGTTCCTCAAACTGAGTTACCAAAAACTTCTCTATTCTACTAATAGAATTGACAATGCTTAACGAACGGTTTTTATTTTCTCCACGCTTAATAAATGCTGTTAAATCTTGTGTGTCGGCAAGTATTTTTTCTTCCCGTAACAAGTTAACTACATTAATGACTTCTTCCTTTACAATACCCAGGTGATCTGAAATATAATCTATTCTTGATTCCGCAGCTTCACCTGTTGCTTGCTTTCTACTTTTACTGGAAAACAGCTTTTTAATAATCCGGACTGCATGTTCCTTTTGCCTATCATTAAACTTTTCAGATAAATTAATTTTCTCAATAGCTTCCTGGGCATTCTTTGACAGGATACTGTTGGCAAAAATTCTTGGCATATTTTGCCCACGTTTTAGATATCCTGCTTCTTCCAGCGCAGATATAGCAGTGGTTACTCTTGTCTCTATTTCTACCACATTATCATCCCATCCAGCCTTTCTTGCTATTTCTAATGCTGAATTAGATACATTTAGCCTAAACCGGGTAATGTCTTTTATAGCCTTCCAGATTTGCTGAATCTCTTTTATATTCAACTTTGTCTGATTGAGCAGTATAAAATGCTTACTCAAATCTTCCTCATTGAATAGCACGTAGCAATCAGCGGTTATATTCTCATCTCTACCTGCCCGGCCTGCCTCCTGTACATAATTTTCTAAAGAATCAGACAATTCATAATGAATCACCATTCCCACATCCTTTTTATCAACTCCCATCCCAAAAGCTGACGTGGCAACCATCACATCAACATCACCACGGATAAATGCATCCTGATTTTCTGACTTCTCTTGCTTGTCCATTTTGCCATGATATGGCTTTGCCAAATATCCGTCATTCGATAACCTTTCTGCAATTTGGTATGCTCTCCGAGTTCTGGAAACATAAATTATAGTTGGACAGTTTTTTCCATCAATCAAGTTGCGTAATGTGTCGTATTTATCTTCTTCGTTTTCTTTTGGAATTACCTTATAACTTAGATTTGTTCGGGATGCTTTTGAGCTAAATGTTTCTAATCTCAGGGATAATTTTTCCAGAAAATAATCCTTTATATCCTGAATTACATTTTGTTTTGCCGTTGCCGTAAAGCAAGAAACTGGAATTCCACTTTCAAGATTTTTCTTTTCCTGCAACGACTTTATGAAATCCCCAATATAGAGGTAATCAACTCTAAAATCCTGTCCCCATGATGAAAAACAATGTGCTTCGTCAATGACAAATCTTACAACGTTTCTTCCAAGCAGTAAACGTTCAATTGACCTTGACCGAAGCGATTCCGGAGAAATATATAGAATGGAAGCAGATCCACTTTCTACTCTTTCGAAAGATTTTGCCCTTTCTATTGGATCAAGTAATCCATTTATTGTAACCGCCTCCGTAATGTTTGAACTTTCCAGGTTATCCACCTGATCTTTCATTAAAGACTGGAGAGGTGAAATAACTACCGTTAAGCCCTTTACACTTTCTCCACTCATAAGTGCTGGTACTTGAAAAGTTATTGACTTACCTCCTCCTGTAGGAAATACTGCCAGAATAGACTTATTACTAATGGCAGCATTAACAGCTTGCTCTTGTAGAGCCTTTCCTCCATAAGTCCTGTATGAGTCAAATCCAAAATATTTCTTTAATCCACCTTTAGCATCTAAGGCCTTATTGCAATATCCACATCCTTCCAAACATGGATTATTTCTGAGTAAAAACATTACTCTTTCTACCTCTGGATAATTCTTAATTACCCATGGTGGTGTTATAGAGTACCGACTATCCGTATTTATTAAAGCTAAACAATAAGCTAACTCTATTGGTGTTTGAAGTACCAGTTTCTCTAAATCTACCTCCTGACAAATCGTTTTTGCAAATCGTTTCTTGATCAAGCTGAAGATATCATCATTAAAAATTGAATAACCTACAAAATCAAAAAATGATGAAAACTCCCTTTTATCAGCAAGTAGCGCATAATAAATCTGCTTTAAGTCATCATCAACATCATGAAATGCTGATATTTCATCATAAAAAAGATCTTTAGCTTTAGTTGCATCGTTTAACGGATTATTTAGCTCTTCAGTTTGCAGTTTATCATCCTTTAATAGAGCATGGTATGGTTTCGTTGGAAATAATAGAGGTGATAAAAATAATGTATCAATAGCGTTAATTCCTGTTAGATTCTTATTGATCTCTTTCTCTATATATGGCAAGTCATGGTTAATGATGTTATGACCACATATATATTGCTTATTCTTTATGAAATTTACCAGTTCCGAAACAGAGTTCGAATGCAATGTTAATCCGTTCCCATTAGTACCACCTGCATCAAGTATCTTTTTACTTTTAACATCTACTTCGGTATCTATGAAAACGATATTATTCATTGTTCTTCTTCTGAGCTATAATTAAATTATATTAATCCGTTTTATAAATTTAAATCTTCCTCTATCTATCACCTACATCAATTTATTGTCACATATTTAGTAATTTTTTGTGACATATAAAGCTTCGATTGATATTTAGATATACTATATATTTAGACACTTTAAGAATAATTACAGAGAAAATTATATATCATTAGCATTAAAAATGCAACATTTTAGTAGTCCAACTACGGATATGAAGACATAATTAAACTTACTATTCTAAATAGGCCACTCTATTTTAACAAGAGTAGACCATTTATTATTTGAAATTTTGCTTAAACGATGTCAACTTTTTTGATCAAAATACTTAACAAAAATCCTTTTTTAGGTTCGGTTCCTTTTTGCTATTTTTAGGAGGGAAATGAGTTCATTAAAACGCATTTGAAACGGGCATTTTTTAGCCAATTTTGGTGGACTTACAGAGGACTTAAAAATTAAATTCATAAAACACTGAAAACAGGGCACTTAAAGTAAAAATTCAGTTCCCTCTCTCTCTGCTGAAAAGCCTGTGGGTATACTTACAGTTTTTTGTTTGTGTGATATTTTGTAAATAAATGCAAGAACGCCGTTTCTGTGTGTAATTCTGCTGCCCTAAGTATAATCTTTAATGACGTCTTTTTGATAACTGGATAATATGTTTTCAAACAATTTACGATTATATCGATACAAGCAATATCTTATTTTAGTATACGGATTCAATGTTTGATTTCCAGCTTTTTCAATTTTGTTAGAGAAATGAAGATATTTTGAAATTGCAAGCTCTAAATCTTGTTCTGTAAAATTAGATTTTTGAATCAGGATCTCTTGCACAAAATTATCTACCTTATATTCAATAAACTTATAGTCAGCAAAATGTTTTTTAGCTATATATAAAAATCTAAAAACATCAAGTGGCAAATTTTTATCTAAAGATCCTTTTTTTCTTAAACGATCCTTTATAATTTTCTCCTCTTGCAATATTTCTTTTTTAATACTGAGAAATTCCTCATCTGCTATTTCAAACAAAGCAGACAAGCGATTGATTCTTCGTTTTAGATAATGCGGTATACTTTTTTTGTATTTAATCTTATGATCCAATATACTCCAGGCATCCTGAATAACGGTTCGTATCTGCAATTCAAATACGATCAAGCTGATGTCTTCGATAGTTTTATCTACACCTCTCTTTTTTCTTAACTTTAACTGTAGGTGAAGCCCCTTATATCCGAATTGATTTTCAGTTTCTTCAAGTAAGCCTGCTTTATCAGTCGTTTCCATAACCCGAAAGTATTTTTTTAAATTTCGTTTTATGGAAATAAAATCATCAGAATAATAACAAACCGCTCTAACACCTATTAAATCTGTAATAAAATCCTGAATCTCAAATGAGGTATTAGGATCGAGATATGGTAAATATTTTCTTTTAAACTTTTCAATACACTCATCACAAGTTTTAATTCTGAATAACACCTGATCAACCTTATCAATATTCTCAATAATATTTGAAAAATGATCAATTGCCATTTGATGATAAGCAAGTTGCTGATGGTACCAGTTTTTAAACTCCGTTATTTTTTCCTCTATTCGATTCATACTTTTAATTAATACGCTTTACATGAACGTGAAAGTAAATTTGAGTCACATTTTGTAATATTTTCTACTTAACAGTCCTATGTCACACATTTTGCTTAAATTACTATAATTAATTGACATTGTGCTATTCCACATTAATTTTTAAAATTCTGAAAAAAACACCCCCTATACCGAACGACAAAAGTAGCTTTTGGACTCCTTTGGACAATGCCGCCAAAATATTTCCGGCCATTAGGAGCAAGGAAAATACTACCGTAATAAGACTAACGGCCAGTTTAAAGGAGAGCGTTAGAATAAGCAGCCTTATGAGAGCTGTTAAACGTGCTGAATTAAGATTTCCATATTTTAAAGTGAGTTTACATGGTGGTTTTTTCTGGTATTATCTCGAGCAAGTAAATGATTCCATAAGCATTCAACACGATAAATCAGTTGCCTGCAAAGCTTTTAATCGAAAGACAAATAATAATTTACTTATAAGAATACTTGTTCATAAAAATAAAATAAGTGTTGAATTTTCTCACATACTTACAGATGGTTATGGATTAGTAACCTTTCTTAAAAGCATACTCATCTACTATTTTCAAGATAAAGGCCTTCTCCAGAAGAACCAAATAGATAGCTTTTATACCTCTAAAGCTGATAAAGAGGAATTTGAAGATGCGTACAACAGGTATTTTAAAGAGAACATACCTCATGTGGTGAAACAACCAAAAGCATTTCATTTGCCTTTTCTTTTAAAGAAAAAACCGCGATTTGAGCTTTTATATGCTATCCTATCAATTCAACAAATCAAACAAAAGGCAAAAGAAAAGGGTGTCAGCATTACTGATTACCTTGTTGCGGTATATTTACTGACGCTACAAGACATCTATCATGATTATAAGAAAAATGGAATTTACTCATCAAGTAAGATAGCAAGGATTCAAGTTCCGGTAAATATTCGAAACATATACCCTACCAAATCAATGCGCAATTTTTCGCTTTTTGTGATGCCCGAAATAGACTTTCGATTAGGCAAATATACTTTTGACGAGATATTAAAAGTTGTGTATCATAAAATGCAATTAGAAACGGATGAAAAACTAATCAGCAAAATTATTTCACGAAACGTTGCCGGGGAACGGAATTTAATTGTGAGAGGAATTCCAATTTGGCTTAAAAGCATCATTTTATATTATAAATATCATTCACAAGGTACCAACGTGTATAGCGGTGTTTTAACAAACTTAGGAAAAGTAGAATTACCGGAACCAATTCGCAAACGAATTGATTATTTCACTATTTCACCGCCCCCACCTAACAAAAAACTCAAAATTAATTGTGGGGTAATCGGTTATGAGGATAAGCTTACTCTAAGTTTTGGGAACATTACTAATTCCAATGAATTTGAAAGAAGATATCTTCACTTTCTTGCTCAGCAAGGTATTGATATAAGAATAACTAAAAACCATAATTAGTTTATGAACTATTGCAAAAACTGTGGTGTAGAATTAGATGCCGATATGGTATTCTGCCCTCTATGTGGACTAAAATCGGGCGAAGAACCCATCACCTTTAATCAGCCCATGGAAAAACAGGCCAATTTTAAAGTTAGGACTTTAAATGAAATTGAGCAGCTAAGTATCACTCAAAAACTAAAGCTTTTTTGGAAGATATCGGGTATCATTTTGTTAGCCGGTATCATAATCACACTTACAATAAATCTCATTGTAAACCACAACATCAGTTGGGCTAAGTACAATTTATTAGCTTCACTAGCCCTTTTTGCCCACATTAGTTTTGTTATGCTTTTTCGAAAAAAACCTTTTTCACTAATCATTAGCAGCTTGGCATCATTATTAGTAATGTTTTTTGCAATAGACTGTTTTAATGGAGACAGTAATTGGGGGGTAAAACTGGGAATTCCTATTGTTACATCCGTTTATGTTTTATTAATTACTGTTTTAGCTTTAGTTAGAGTGTCAAATCAAATAGGATTCAACATATTAGCCATCATTTTTATGGCCATTGCTTTATTGTTACTTTCCATTGAAATTTCAATATCCCTATATTCACATCATATAATTATACTTAACTGGAGTATTATTACAGGTGCATCTTTAATGCCTATATCCGGATTATTGTTTTTTATACATTATAAACTCAAAAAAGGAATAGAGCTAAAGCGATTTTTTCATATTTAAAATCCTAAAAACAACTCGCTCCATAGATTACGCTCCAATACAAAATAGAGCAAAAAAGTAGCCACCCAGCCATGAGTGATACCAATGGCCATAAGGTTACGCCATTTTAAGTAAACTGAAGCTAACACCAATTCAAGGCAAAAAGTGTAAATCATCAGAAAAAAATTGGGGTAATGAACTATACCAAATAAAATTGACACAATTATAACCCAAAGAAAAGTATTGGCTTTTCCATTAAAAGCTTTGACCAGGTTAATTAAAATAACCTCAAGCATAATAAATTGTTGAATAATGCCCCAAAGCGGATACAAAAGTAGAACTAATAAAATGTACCAGGTGATATTGGAGGTACTATTATTGGAGGCATAAAGCACACATGCCATACTATTGAAAAGTATAACAGACAATAAAACTAATATAGCAGGTTTAAGATTGTGTAATTTAAATGCTTCCAACCCATTGGCACTTCTTCTATGTAACAATATATACCCTATCCAAAAAATAGAAATAGCAAGGATATATACACTTCGCATATGCAACCAGTCTATCAATAAAAATTTTGAAACAGCTGTTATTAGCACAGCAATAATTTCAAAATTCTTTTGCTCTAAATTTTTCAATTATAATTACGTTTTTGACTTCGTTATAATTTGTCGTTTCCCCCATAGAAGTCAGCCTTATTAGGCCCTTTTTCCATTGTTAGAAAATCCCAAACCTCATTTAATATTTGTCTTTCTTCCATTTTTGATAATTTATTTCCTTCAATATATTGTACCTCAGCAACATTCTGAAAGAACTTATCAAAATCAGTATAATACCCTTCTACACTTAAAAAGCGCACAAATATTCTAGGGTAGCTTAATTTAATTACAAACTCATAATCAGGAAAAAACAACTTATTTGACCCTAAATAGTAATTCTTAAATTTATTTGGTATCATATTCTACAAATTAATAACCATTACATTTCCAACATAAACCTCTCCTATTTGAGCAATTGAGTAACATTCCAACATTACAAATAGCTTTTTTATAAACTTGGTATTGTAAACTTAAACTCACTACCCATACCAATAGTACTTTCAACCCAGATTTGCCCTCCTTCAATCTCAACTAATTCTTTACAAAGCAACAATCCAAACCCCGTCCCATTTTCGTTTGCAGTACCTTGCACAGAGTTTACCCCTTCTAATTTGAAAATATTCTTAAGTGTTTTTTCATTTAATCCCACCCCATTATCTTTTACAGAGATCTCTATAAATTCATTTTTCAATTGGGCAGAAACATCAATACACCCTTTCATATTTGAAAACTTAATGGCATTATTGAGTAGATTTCTAAAGATGGTGCCAACCATATTACTATCAACAAAAGCAAAAATATTTACTGCGATACAATTATTAACATTAATGTCTTTTTGCTGAGCAGTTAAGTTAGTTGTCAATATGGCTTCGGATAATAACTCCGAAACATTTACTTCCTTAGGATTGATTGATAGCTTTTCACTATCTAAACTTAACCATTCCGTAAGATTTACAAGCAATTCAAACGACACATTGGTAGTTCCATACAAAACATTTAAAAAATCCTCAATTTCAATTGGATCATAGTCATTATAATTACTAAGTAACAATTCCAAAATACCAAGAATACTATTAAAGGGATTACGCAATTCATGTGCTATTATCCTATAAAACTTATCTTTTGTTTTTATCAGCTCTATTAATTCCCTGGTTCTTTGCTCAACAATTTTTTCAATCCCCTCTTGTTGTCTTTTGATTATACTTTGTAATTCAGCATTTTTCTGCTCTAAGTGTTGTATGTAGTTTTCACTAGATATCATTTTCATTGCACCCTTTCAATTTTTTATCTTGAATTAGATAAGAACTATAAGTTACGGTAATCCTGATCTGATTACAATTAAAACTGAGAACTTTTTGAAAATCAAACAATTTTAACATAAACAAAAAAAAGATCCTTGCATTAGAACTTGAATTTCATAACGTATAAAATACATAAAATAGATAAGTAATAAGCTACTAAATCAATGAAGTAGTTTATAGTAAAATTTTAATCTTGATGCTAGTGATTATTTTTAGGTTCGGTTCCTTTTTGCTACTTTATGAGGGAAATGAGTTCTTTAAAACACATTTGAAATGGTTTTTTTTAGCCAATTTTGATAGACTTACAGAATACTTTATAAAGTAAATTAGTAAAATATTGAGGATAGGGCACTTAAAGCAAATTTTCTATTCCTTCTCTCCGCTTACGACTGCTGATGCAGTTCAATGCAAAGGGGGGCGTTTTTATTTTATCTAATTCCTATTTCACAAAACATAACTTATTGCTAAAGCGGAGAAACTCCGCAAACATTCTCACAGATCCGTCATATTATCACTTAAAACCGATCCTATAATTTTACGATCTAATAAATCCATAGCAATAGTTAAAATAAGCCACCCTTGCCTGGTATTAAAATAATTTATATCAGATACGAATGTCTTGAGTCTGTTGTTGTCACCTTATATTTCTTTTTTACAATGATTTTAAGTCCTTATGCTTGTATTATTCTTGCAACTCTTGGCCGAGAAACTCTAATGCCTCTTGTTTATAATTCTATGGTTATACTAGGACTTCCATAACGCCCCTTACTATCCAGATATATAGATCTAATTTCTTTTTAATCGGTTTCTAATGCTTGTGTTGTTTGAGGGTTCTCGATTTAACCAATCACAATAACTACTTCTATAAACACCTAATTCTATGCATATTGGAACTACTATGTTTACCCAAATACAAAGTTAAGCCACATTTTTACTTAACACAGTTCCTTACTCTTCAGGTGATAAGTATTGACTCAACCGATGCTTCTTCAGCTTACTACCTAAATCTACAAGGATATCATTATTTAATAATAAATCGTATTTTCATTGGCAATATATTGCTTATTAAATCCTAATATATAACTTAAATTAGAGCTGTCCTATACGTTTTTCAAATTGGTGAATCAGAATGAAAAAATTACGCTTTAGTACAGTGCTGAGATTTTATTAACATTTTATTTAGGTTATTTTCATTATTATAGATTTTTTTCTTTAATAATTATACTACATTTGTCTCCATAAAATCGTGTTAAGATACCTGCATAAGGTTTAATAGGGAATCATGTGAAAATCATGAGCTGACGCGCAACTGTAAGCACAGCAAGGTTTTTACCATAAAGCCATTGTTATTATAGAAATAATGAGAAGGCGGTAAAAATTGTGTAAGCCAGGAGACCTGTCTTAAGAAATTAATTAGCAATACTCGCGTAATAGTATTTGTGAATTGTAACTACAGCACTCAACTGTAGTAATAATGCTGTATACTATAGTATTGTGTTAATTAATTTCATGATTTAAATGTATTTGTAGATTAAATATTTTTAAATATGAAGTTATATATTTTGAACACAGGTTACCTCGAGACCGATAAGAATAATGTTGAAGCCTGTGCTATTGTAGGAACAAAAAACTCTCCTAATGTACAGAATGAGTGGATTAAACTTCCGGTAATGAGCTTTTTAATTGAAGTTAATGGTGAATACATTTTGTACGATACAGGAAGTCACCCAGATGCAATGAACGGATATTGGCCCAATAACCTTCAACAAATCTATCCATTATATCAAGCTAAAGAAGAGCGATTAGAGAATCAACTTGCTTTGTGTGGAATTACGCCAAAGGATATAAGCAAAGTAGTTGTTTCACATCTACATTTAGATCATGCAGGCAACCTTCACTTATTTGAACATGCCGACATTTATGTACCCAAGGCTGACTTTATACATGCTCAAACTCAAGTGCGTTTAAACCCCAATCCTGCAACTCACGGAGGATACATTAAAGGAGATTTAGATGTAATTGCCAAACAATATCATTTAGTGGAAGATGATTTTGAATTATTAGAAGGTATCGAAATTATAAACCTTCCAGGTCACACTCCTGGTTTATTAGGTTTAGTTATCCATTTAAAAAATGAAGGAACTTTTATTTTACCACAAGACTGTGTTTATACGCAAACAATTTATGGTCCGCCAGCTAAAGCTTCCGGATTATTATATGATAGTTTAAGCTACTTTAAGTCGATCAAAAAAGTTCGTGAGATTGAAAAGAAATACAATGCCAATGTAATTTTTGCACATGATTACGATTTTTTCCAGACTTTAAAATGTGCTCCACTTTTTTACCAATAGCATTACAATCAACCAACATTATTTATTATACTTCTACCTATTAAGGTGCTTTCCGTAAGAAAGAGAATAGGGAACCATGTGAGAATCATGGGCTGACGCGCAACTGTAAGCTTTGACTTTAAACACTTATCAAAGTGAGCCAGGAGACCTGCCTTAATAAAAAATCTAAACTCCCTATTAGTAATAGTTTAGAAAGAAGTTCATTAAAAACCATTAAAATGAACACAGTAAGCACCTGTTTTACGCGACATAAACAGGGTTTTAATTGTAAGAAAACAAGCAATAAAAACTCAAAGGTACTACCAAAGTATTTTAAACTAATCAGAGTAAGCGCCAGCGGCTAAACAATTATCGCAAAACTCTCACTATCTAATTATTAGATGAGTTCCAACAATTCATCCTAGGATTGTTATATCCAAATTCAAGTATAATGAACATAAAGACATTCAACTTATGGAGTTTAAATTAAAAACACAAATTCATCAATTTAGCAAGTTCGCAAGCTTTGCTGAAGCGTTTAAGCTATCCAATAAAGATCTCATTATAACCAATGAGTTTCTTTATATCCCATTTATGAAATCGCTCAACTTACCCTGTCATTATATTATGCAGGAGAAATATGGAAGTGGTGAACCATCAGACGAAATGATGAACGCTATTTTAAAGGAAAGTAAGAAAATAGAGTTCAATCGAATTATTGCAGTAGGTGGTGGAACCATTATCGACATTTCTAAATTATTTGTTCTAAAAGGATTAACCAACGTTACAGAGGCTTTTGAACAAAAAATCGATTTAGAAAAGGAAAAAGAGTTGATTATAATCCCTACTACCTGCGGTACAGGAAGCGAAGTAACCAATATTTCAATTGCTGAAATCAAATCAAAAAACACAAAAATGGGATTGGCTGATGATACCATATTAGCCGATTATGCTGTACTTATTCCAGAGTTACTAAAAAGCCTACCTTTTCAGTTTTTTGCCACTAGTGCAATCGATGCCTTAATACATGCTGCAGAATCATATTTATCACCAAAAGCTAATACTTATACCGAATTATACAGTATCAAAGCAATTGAAATGATTCTGGAAACATTTAAAGGAATAGCTAAGCATGGCGAAGATTACCGATTAGAGAAATTAGAAGAAATGTTGGTAGCCAGCAACTTCGCAGGAATAGCCTTTGGAAATGCAGGTGTAGGTGCTGTTCATGCCCTTTCGTATCCTTTAGGTGGTGCGTACCATGTACCTCATGGTGAAGCTAATTTTCAATTTTTTACGGCTATTTTTAAAGTATATCAATCGAAAAATGCATCGGGAAAAATTGCTGATTTAAATAATACTATGGCCAAAATTTTGAATACTTCAACCGAAAGTGTTTACGACGAAATAGACGCTTTACTAAATAAGCTAATCGAAAAGAAACCTTTAAAATCTTACGGTATGAAAGAAAGCGAAATTGCCACTTTTAGCCAAAATGTCATCGATGGTCAGCAACGTTTACTGGCCAACAACTATGTTGCTATTTCTCAAAAAGAAGTGGAAGAAATATACGAAAGTGTTTACTAACAAAAATTATAATCTTAACATAAATTAATATGGAAATTAAGGAAATGGTAGAAGCTGCCAGAAAAGCTCAAGTTATCTACAACGAGTACTTTGACCAGGAAAAAGTTGATGAAGTAGTTAAAACATGTGCAAAAACCATTTACGACAGAGCCGAAGAACTTGCCCGTATTGCTGTAAATGAAACAAAAATGGGTGTTTTTGAAGATAAAAAGAATAAAGTTCTGAATAAATCAAAAGGACTTTGGTACGACTTGAAAGGTAAAAAGTCGATGGGTATTATAAATATCGACGAAACTACCAATCTAATTGAAATTGCCAAACCAATTGGAGTAGTTGCTGCCATTGCCCCAATGACAAACCCTGTAGTAACAGCATTATCTAAAGTAATGTTCGCACTAAAAACAAAAAATGCAGTTATTGTTTCGCCTCATCCACAGGCCGAAAAATGTTCTACATTAACAATCGAGTACATAAAAGTAGCCATCAAAAAATTTGGTGTCCCTGAGAATATGGTTCAAATCATAGCCAATCCAACCATTCCGAAGACAACAGAATTAATGAACGAATGTGATGTTGTTGTAGCCACCGGTGGTATGGCAATGGTAAAATCAGCTTATTCTTCTGGTAAACCATCATTTGGTGTTGGTGCAGGTAACGTTCAAGTTATTTTAGATCGTTTTATCAATTACAATGCTGCAGCTAAAAACGTGATAGCTGGCCGTACTTTTGACAATGGAATTATTTGTTCTGGTGAACAAAGCATTATTTACCCTCAAGATAATAAAGAGGAAGTATTCATGGCTTTTGAAAATCATGGTGCATACATCATTCCCGAAGCACATCGCGAAGCAGTGGTTAATGTGTTATTTATTGATGGTAAGATTAATCGTGCCATAGTCGGTCAGAGTGTTGAAGTAATTGCTGAAATGGCAAATATTAACATTCCTGAAAACACAAGAGTTCTTATTGTAGAAGCTAATGGAGTTGGCGCAGATGATGTGGTATGCAAAGAAAAAATGTGTCCGGTTATCACCGCACTTTCTTATCAATCATTTGAAGAAGCGGTTAAAATTGCAAAAACAAACCTCAATTTAGAAGGAAACGGACACACTGCAGCTATTCATAGTAATAATCAGGCCAATATCATTACTGCTGGAACCGAACTTTCTGTATCCCGTTTAATTGTGAATGCGCCAAGTGCTACTACTGCCGGAGGTTCAATTCAAAACGGTTTGGCTGTTACCAATACCTTAGGTTGCGGATCGTGGGGAAATAACTCTATTTCGGAAAACTTTACTTACAAACATTTACTGAATATTACAAGAATTGCAAAACTATCCAATAAAGTAAAAGTGCCTACAGATGAAGAAATCTGGGCATAATAGCTAATTATTTATCTGCCAATAAAAGGAGTCTTGATTGCAGATTACTGCTTCAAGGCTCTTTTTTTATTGAATAAAACATGAATACTTACAAAAAATTGGAATTATTACACAGTTCCCTAAATAATAATCCCAATTAACCTATTACTCCTTAATAAGTTAGAAATCTAATGGCTAATCTCTAATTGTACGGCTCATTCATCTATAAACAACTATATCTTATGTTTCCTTATTTTTAAGATTACCTATCAAAAATTCTATACATTTTTTGCAAAGACACGATGAATAATTGAGTTCTAAATACACTGCAACCTCTTCTGGTACTTCAATAAAGCTGCACCAACAAGATGAAGAACAAGTACAAATAAATCTTTCACCACATCTTGGACATACCTGTGGTGTATATCTGGAGTCTGAATTATCCATAGCTTTTAACTCTTAGGGTCAATTTCAATTAACATTTGATCTTTTAAAACATTATCTCCGACCTTTACATGAATTCTACTTACAACACCATCTATTGGAGCCACTATCTCATTCTGCATCTTCATTGCTTCAAGAATTAGCAAGACATCTCCTTTTTTTACCGATTGGTTCATGTCTACAGTAATATCACAAATCATCCCTGGAAGCAAAGCCTTTATTGCCATTTTACTTACAGAATTTTTTAGCGTTATTTTTTGTAGTCGTTTGAAAGATTTTTCTGTTTCAATAGTAAAGTTGTATGTGTTGCCATTTAATAGTACCGTGCATTGATTTTGCTTTAGTCGAACAACTTCTCCTGTAAAAGACTGGTTATTAAATTCAACCTCGAACTCATCTTTGTTATTACGTATTATTTTTGGAGAAGCATTCTTTTTGTCAATCTTAATAATTTTATTATCAGCAACATCAATTGACACCGTTTTACCGTTAACCAATATATATTTATTAGCTTTCATTCTATTAATGTGATTTAAGGTTTTGTTTTAAAAACCAAGCGTTTGAAGCTATTTCAACCGACTTAGATTCTTCCATTTTATTTAATTCCTCTAAATATGCAGTCATTGCAATACAGGCAGCTACAGTTTTATCATTCGAATGTTGATAATTCAACTGATCCATTTGTGTTTCTATAAAATCGGTATAATAAATACCTTCAATAAAGGAAGGAACGGTTAAAACTTTCCGAAAAAATGGTATTGTTGTTTTTAATCCTCGTATTTTAAGTTTGCTTAATGCCTCAGATGCAGTTTCGATAGTTTGATCTCGATTTTCGCCAAAAACAATCAATTTTGCTAGCATTGAATCGAAACAGGTAGGAACAACTTTACTCGCAGAAAATCCACTATCGAATCGAATCGCATTTAATTCTGGAATTTCAATGTCTTCAATAATCCCGGTACATGGCGAAAAATCAGCTTGCACATCTTCCGCATTAATCCTAAATTCAATTGCACTACCTTTTATCTTTAGGTCTTCCTGCATAATCGTAAGCTTATTTCCTGATGCAATAATAAGTTGTTGTTCAACAATATCAACACCTGTTATTACCTCAGTAACAGGGTGCTCTACCTGAATACGCGTATTCATTTCCATAAAATAGACATTGTTGTCAACATCTAGCAAAAACTCAACTGTTCCCGCATTATAATACCCCGTATGTTTGCACAAGTTTACTGCATAATTACATATAGTATTGCGCAGTTCAGGGGTTAATGCTGGAGAAGGGGCTTCTTCCATTAATTTTTGATGTTTTCGCTGAATACTACATTCCCGCTCAAATAAATGAATTACATTTCCATGTTTATCAGCCAAAACCTGAACTTCAATATGTCGGGGACGCGCAATATATTTTTCAATAAAAACAGCGCCATTACCAAAAACAGAACGAGCCTCATTCGTGGCAGCTCTAAGCATTTTCGGTAACATTTTTTCACTTTCTACAACACGCATTCCTTTGCCACCACCTCCTGCTACAGCTTTTACCATTACCGGATAACCTATTTTCGCAACAATAGCCAAGGCTTCTTCATGTGTATTAATCAAACCCTTACTTCCTTCTGGAACCGGAATACCACAAGATTTAGCGGTTTCACGCGCTATGCCCTTATTGCCCATCTTCTCAATATGTTGATGCGATGGTCCAACAAAAATAATACCTCTAGCCTCACATTCTTTAGGCAAAAACGGATTCTCTGAAAGAAAACCGTAACCAGGGTGAATTGCATCTATTTTGTATTTTACTGCTGCATCAACAATTTTTTCTATGCTCAAAAATATATTAGTAAATATATCATCTGATACATCAACTATTTCATCAGCATATGATAGATAAAGAGCATTAGGTTCTTGATGCGTTAAAAACATGTAGCTACGAATACCCATCTTTTTAGCTGTTTTCGCAATGCGGATAGCGATCTCACCGCGATTAGCTATTAATATTGATTTAATCATCTTTCTTTAATTTTACAATGGAATATTACCGTGTTTGCGAGGAGATTTTTGTTCAAACTTGTTTTCAAGCAGCGAAAATGCAGAAATAAGTTTTTCTCTTGTTTCTGAAGGTTCAATTACTTGATCTACGTATCCTTTTTCTTCGGCAATAAACGGATTTGCTATATTGTTTCGATATTCATCTACTAACTGATGCTTCAATTTTTCTGAATCAGCGGCTTCCGACAATTCTTTCCTGTTTAAGATTTTAATAGCTCCTTCTGGACCCATTACTGCGATTTCGGCTGATGGCCAGGCAAAATTCATATCGCCACCCATGTTTTTACTATTCATTACAATATAAGCACCACCATATGCTTTACGAATAATAACTGTGATTTTTGGTACTGTCGCTTCAGCAAACGCATACAATAATTTAGCACCGTGCATAATAATTGCATTGTGTTCTTGATTTACTCCCGGCATAAAACCCGGGACATCTTCTAAAACCAGAATTGGAATATTAAAAGTATCACAGAAACGGACAAAACGTGCTGCTTTTCGTGATGCATTGATATCTAAAGTGCCTGCCATTACCTTTGGCTGATTAGCAATAATCCCAATTACTTTTTTATTTAAACGAGCAAAACCTGTAATAATATTCTGTGCGTGAGCTTCTGCTACCTCAAAAAAGGAGTCTACATCTACTATCCTTTCAATAATATCAATCATATCATATGGTTTTCCCGAATCTTCAGGAAGTATATATGATATGTTTTCTGTATTTCGCGGACAAATGTCCTTCCAATTTAATACAGGAGGTTGTTCAAGGTAATTAGACGGTAAATAAGACAACAATTTTTTAACTCCTAATAAGCAATGCTCTTCATCAGTATAAACAAAATCGGTAACTCCAGATGTTGAACCATGTATATCCGCACCACCTAAATCTTCGAATGACACATTTTCATTTAAAACCTCTTTAACCACCTGTGGACCTGTTACGAACATATGCGATGTATGCCTAACCATAAAACGAAAATCGGTTAACGCAGGCGAATACACAGCACCCCCGGCTGCCGGTCCTAGAATAACTGATATTTGTGGTACGATTCCCGATGCTTTAACATTTTGACTAAAAATACCTGCATAACCAGCTAAGCTGGCTACCCCCTCCTGAATTCGGGCTCCTCCTGAATCAATAAGTCCTATAACCGGATGCCCCATGTTATACGCAAGCTGCTGTACTTTCTGGATTTTTTTTGCATGTACAAGACCTAAAGATCCCCCCATAATATTGAAATCTTGAGCATACGCCATAACTTTTCGTCCATTTATAGTTCCATAACCGCAAATTACTCCATCTCCAAAACTACCATTTTGACAATTATAGGGTTTAATAAAGGCTCCTATTTCATGAAAACTTTCTTTATCGAACAGAAAATCAATTCGCTCACGCGCCGTTAACTTTCCTTTATTGTGTTGTTTCAAGCAATAGTTGCCAGAATATTGCTCTTGCAGTTTATCTTTTCTTTGATGAAAAACTTTATAAACCTTTCTGTTTTCCTCCATGTTCAAATATTTAGTTTTTTTAATGTCCAATTTTGTTCACCATATTTTATATCAACTATTAGTATTGATATGATATGGGTATGAGATTGTATAAAGCAAAGGCAGCATGGCTAATTAATAGTAAAGAGTACAATATGTTTCTGGTAATGATGAGTTAACCAGGTATGCTCCCCAATACTATTTAATTTTGAATTGTTACTGACTTTGCGAAAATGTTTAAGTAGCTATGCTGAATTTCTTTAAAGTATATAAATTCAAAAAACTAGTTAGTAGTTTTTTGAATTCTAAATACTTTGAATGAAAATGTTTTATAATTTGTTTTTTTTGGTAAAAAACTAAACCCGATGTATTAATACGCATGTTACAATTATTAAATTATTAAATTATTAAATAATTAACATATAATACTATCGCGAAAACATTTAGTAGGGGAATTATTTTAGATCCGATACCTGCTTTTTAACGCGAAAGCAAATATCATTCAAACACAATAAGACAGGTCTCCTGGCTTTCTCGACTTTTAACACCTTCCCATTCGATTATTTCCGAACAGTGGTTACTCGCTAAAAGCACATACTATTTATATAGCACGAGATTACAGTTGCGCGTCAGCCCATGATTTTCACATGGTTCCCTATTAAACTCTTTTTAAAGAGTATCTTAAAGTCAACATTTGAATGAACGAGGTGCAAATTTAACAAAATTACTATAAATGCAAACAATTTACTTAATACAACACTGTATTATAAATTGCGCCGATAAACATTACGCGATAAGACAAATTTTTAATCAATGACGAACTCCGGTACAAATTAGTGATAGTTTGCATCGAACCATTTGATCATATCCATTGCAGCTACATCATTATCCTCTTTTGGGTAGCCAAGAGCCATTGCAAAATACAAATCGATGGGTTATAGATATTGAAAACGATAGGAGATAACCATAAGGCCATAAAATGGTCGAGCACTTAATCGTAATACGAAAAACTAGCACTGGGAATGAAATCAATACAGACCTCTTGTATCAGTAATTATTTGCCCTTTGTGATTTCTCTTCCACACTATACCAATTTGTGATCTGTGATTTTTGCTGGCCAGTTATTTTCACGGGCAAATTTTAATTCGTGTTAGCTAATAATACGTGCGTAACCCCATTTGTAATTATCTTTGTTTTAAAAATTTTAATGAATAACAGAGTTTAAATTGGCATTAAATGGACAAGGCAGGTCTGCTGACTTACACCACATTCATCATCCTTCCCATTCTAAAAATTATTGAGACAGTGGATATAACTGATAAAAACGATGTCTGTGCACTGTATCGCTACAGTCTGCGAATTGCACATGGCTCCCTATTAACCATATCATTTTTCAATGACATTAGACCTTACCATTTAATATTGTAGAAATAGAATATTGCTAATGATGCTAAAAAGCTTTACCTAAAGCTTGTTCAACATCATTAATAATATCATCTACACTTTCAATACCCAATGAAAAACGTATCAAATCAGGCTTTACTCCAGCTTTAATCAACTGCTCGTCTGTTAATTGTCGGTGCGTATGACTTGCCGGATGTAACACACAACTCCTTGCATCAGCAACATGAGTTACAATGGCTGTCACTTCCAGACTATCCATAAACCTAATAGAGTTCTCTCGTCCTCCATTTAATCCAAAGGTTAATACACCACATGAACCATTGGGCAAATACTTTTGAGCAAGTTTATAATATTTATCTTCTTTTAATCCGCTGTAATTCACCCATGCCACTTTCTCATGTTTTTGAAGATATTCTGCAACTTTTTGTGCATTCTCGCAATGACGAGACATACGCAAATGAAGTGTTTCCAAACCAAGATTAATTAAAAAAGAATTTTGCGGAGATTGTATTGACCCCAAATCACGCATTAACTGAACAGTAGCTTTTGTGATATAAGCCATCTTTCCGAAGCTTTCTGAATAAGTTAAACCATGGTACGATTCATCCGGGGTGGTTAAACCGGGGAATTTATCTTTATGAGCTTTCCAATCAAAGTTTCCGCTATCCACAATCACGCCTCCTACAGAACTGGCATGCCCATCCATATATTTGGTGGTGGAATGGATTACAATATCTGCACCCCACTCAAAAGGGCGACAGTTAATAGGTGTGGCAAAAGTATTATCTACAATAAGTGGGACACCCTTACTATGAGCAATTCGTGCCATTTTTTCAATATCAAGTACCGCAAGACCTGGATTAGCAATGGTTTCGGCAAACACAGCTTTTGTATTATCACGAAAGGCTTTTAAAATTTCTTCCTCAGGAGCATCCTGGTCAATAAAAGTAACCTGTATACCAAGCTTTTTTAAAGTAACTGCAAATAAATTAAATGTTCCTCCATAAATAGCAGAAGTACTTATAAAGTGGTCTCCTACCGAACAGATATTAAAAACAGAATAGAAAGACGCTGCCTGTCCTGAAGAAGTTAACATAGCTCCAACACCACCTTCAAGTGCTGCTATTTTTGAAGCAACAGCATCATTGGTTGGGTTCTGTAAACGGGTATAGAAATAACCACTCTCTTCCAAATCGAAAAGCTTTCCCATTTGTTCGCTGGTATCGTATTTGAAGGTTGTGCTCTGATAAATAGGCAATACTCTTGGTTCGCCTTTCTTAGGTTGCCAGCCTGCCTGAACGCAGATGGTTTCTTTACTCAAATTTTGCATATTGACGTGTTATTAATTGTTTTGTATCGTAATGAAGAACTTTGTTCAATTCTGATAGATTTTGTGGTGAAGTTTCTGCAAAAACAAAGGCGGTTAAATTTAAATCAGAATGGTTAACCGGCCTGAATTCCAGAACATTTGAAAACAATCCGTTAAGCCGTTGTAAATCGATGCCTTCGTATTCCTTAATTTCAGGTTTATCAAAAATGGAAAAGCTGAATATTTTATCCTCTTTACCATTCCACATCGCTGAATAATCAGGCAACGTTTTAAAATAAAAATAAGACAAGGGATGTTTTCCTGCAATGTAGTAATGGAGCTCATTCAAACACATTCCGGTAAATCGCATGGGGTTAATTTCAATAGGGACAATACGGTCACTGTCAATTCGCAATTCAAGATGCACCGGAATATTCCTGATATTAAGTACCTTGTTTAGACTTTTTATATAATTGGTAAATCTTACAAGGTACTTGTCAAATATATTTTTGCTGGTAATATATAAGCGATCACTCACATCGGTTTCTGAAGCAAATAAGTGCTCAAAGATATTAATTATTACAGGCTCCAAATCGTTAAAGTATAGGTCTATAGCAAACTCTCGTCCGGTAATATAAGACTCAAGTATAAACATTGATCCCTCAACTACACTTGAGGGAAACTGCTTTGCCTGACAATAAAAGTTGTTTTCTATCTGATTAAGTGCATTGCGCCAATCTTTTTCATTTTTAATAATATAAACACCTGTACTCAAAAAACCAACTGATGGTTTTAATACAAAAGGTAATTGAATATCTTTGATATCTAGATTAAGTACTTCATTGTAATCTTTTTCCTGAAAGAAAAAATTATCATATAAACTTTTGCAAGCCTTTCGAAAAGTTACTTTATTCTTTAATATAGATATTGTGTTGATTAATTGATTATTCGGCAGTGAATTACGTATCCATTCAAGGGCATATTCTGATACAGTATATAATGATCCACCTTTATTATATTGATAAACAAAATCAGCAGAGTTGTATAGATTCAGTTTAGAAAAACGGTTGCGAGCTTTTTCTACATAGGTATTACTTAATACAGGAATTTGTTTTTCTTCAATATAATTTAATAACATTCCTGATAAATAGGGTTCGTTAAGTACAATCATATTTTTTTCAACAAAACTACTGTATGTAGCTGTATTTTCTGCATGAATACTTTATAAAGGAAAATATTACTATTATACATGATATATTTAGTCGTTTCGTATATTTACATGATTAAATGATTGTTGAAACAGAAAATTATTCTATTACTATGAATTTAGATGAAATTGATTTTAAGTTGCTCCAGCTGTTGCAGGAAGATTCTTCGAGAACGGTAAAAGAGCTTGCTGCATTGGTAAATTTATCAACCACCCCGGTTTTTGAGCGAATTAAAAGAATTGAAGCAAGTGGGATTATAAAAAAATACACGGCTATATTAGATGCAGAAAAATTAAATCAAGGATTCATTGTGTTTTGTAATGTAAGGTTAAAACAGCATTCAAAAGAATTGGGTAAACAATTCATGCAAGCAGTAATGCCTCTTGACGAAATAACAGAATGCTACAATATTTCGGGCGATTATGATTTTATGCTCAAAATTTATGTGAATAGTATGAGCCATTATCAGGATTTTGTATTGAATACTTTTGGGGAGTTGGATTGCATTGGAAACCTACAAAGTTTATTTGTAATGGGAGAAATCAAAAATAGTAATTCAATACCTTTAATTAAATATAAAGTTTAAATGAATTAATATTTCATTTTTCATATGCATGTAAATTTAATCATTACAAGCTTAACTTTGTGTCTTGGAAAATACGGTAGTTCCAGGGGTAATTTCTCATTATTGGCTATACTGCACAAAATGAGTATAAAATGCCAAAACATAGAATTATTGAGTAACTGTTCGCTGTTTTGATGTTTTAATTGCAAAGCTTATATTATATGCTAAGGTCACACACTATCCGGTGTTAGTGTCACACCCTAGTGAAAAAAGGCCGGATAGTAATAAATCAGACCTTTTTATAAGGTATTAAAAAAGCCCTGCCAAATAATTGACAGAGCTTTTAACAATATAAAAAAGAGTAGTATTAAAGCTTTTGAACTTTTTGTGTAACTACACCTGAATCGCTTACAATGCGGATAATATAGGTTCCCTGTTGTAACTGACTTAGGTTAATTTGCTCCAGCGATTGCGATGTACTCAATTGAGTCATCACTTTTCTACCGGCAATGGTATATACCTCAACACACTGTATATTATTATCAGCCATTTTAATATTTAGAATATCTCTGGTAGGATTTGGATAGATCTTCACATCCACATTGGTTTTACTTATTGATGTTGGAGGATTAATATGAGCTCCATTCAATTCATCAATACAAACATAACCCGGAGTTAATAATCCATAATCATTATTTCGCGAGCCACTAATACGAAAAGTTACTTTCTGAACAGCACCTAAAACACTTAAATCAACCCACTTCCAATCTTTTAGTATATAGTGTTCTTCAGCATTATCAGAACGAAAGTCTGCCAAATAAAAGTCGATGCTTCCGGTAGATTCTCCTTCGTTATTGTAACCGTTAATTACCAACTTAAGCCAATCGCCATCGGTAAAGGCATCACCAGCAAAAGCATCACCATATTCCATCGAACTTGCTGTATAAGCAGTATTAGTAAAATAGCATCCTGTTAGTTGTTCGCCTTCCTGAGTATTGGTTAGCTCTATTTCGGGATGACTATAAGCTACATAAACAACACCATACGTTTCGGTATTATTGGCTCCGCTTCCGACAGTCGAATGGAATTGATCATCTAAACTATTGTACGATGTGCTAGTTTCGTTACTATAACCAAAATTACCCCATGAATTATATGACGGGAAATAATAATTGTTGAATTTAAAACTACCTGAATAAAATTCTGACATTTCCTGCTCAGTATTTCCGGTCCAATGCGTTTCACTTTGAGTCAATAATCCTTCGAAAGTAGCAGGTAAAGCCTCTCCTCCATTTACGCTAACAATCATGCTTTCTGCAAGAGATGTACCTCTGGCATCGGTAACCATCAATTTATATTCACAACTTGACTGTGGAGCTACCTGTGGTTGCTCAACTTCGTAAACATTTTCATCATTAACCGAAGTCCACAAATAACTATAAGGCATTACGCCCCCTTCGATGGTAGCTGTTAAGGTGGCCGTTTCGCCACGATTGATAGTTACATCATATAAAGATGCTAAGTGTAGTTCGCTTGGCACATCGGCAAAGTTATCAAGCTTAATTTCGCTCTCTCCGGCAGTAATATACACCTCAGTAACATTATTTAATCCTTGCAAATCAGCATAATTCCATATTGAAGATGCCGGATAGCTTAACTCAGTATCGGAATCGGCACCATTTACTCCTCCTTTTACTGTAATAGTTGTTACACTTTTATAAAAGAAGCCCTCCAGCGTTAATCCCTCTGTAGTATTAGTCAAATTAACAGTTGCCTGCGTATTAGCTGCTATCACACCATATTTAGCCGAACCATCTACTCCTTCTCCTTCTGCAACAGTTACATTGGTAAACATTGCGGTTCCATCTTCAAATACAGCATCGCTAATATAATTCACATCTTCAAATGTTGCTACTTCTGTCGATTTAAAATCGGTAGTAAATTCCAATGATTCAACAACATTCATTGTGTTAGCCAAATTGTCTTCAGCCACCACATAAATTACATATTCGGTGTTATCTATTAACTCCTCAATAGAAGTTTTCGACTGAATATCAGCAACAAATACGACATTACCTTTTAAATTATCCGCCAACTCATTATCCAATGCATCAGTACCTTCTTTAACCTGTGCTACAGTTGGAGCATTGTCACCTGCAAGCAGAACTACCCACCAGGCATTTCCCGCTTCGTTAAACGACAATAAAAGATCAGCTGAATATGCTGTTATGTCTTCAACTTTAGGATATCCATCGTTAAATACCAGTGCATCAAAATCAGGTTCGGTAAACTCATCGGCTCCTATGGTAGATGTATCATTACTTCTTTCCTGATCTTCGAAGTCGGTTGTGATATACAAAATAGGGAAAGCACTATTAAGGCCTCCCACCTCTTTTACATGCAAATCGCTACTTGAATAAAATTCAACTGATTCGGAAATAGAATGAGAAGCAGTTGCTTTTTCCTGCCAAGCTGCCAAATCTGCGTACGATACCAAATTGTCGGAATATCCTACACTTGCTAATGTGGTTCCTGTTGAATAAATATTATTGTAATCGAAAGACAGACCATTCATATATTCATCTCGCTGAACAGCAATAGCCAAACCACCTGCATTATTAATGAAGATATTATTCTTTAGCTCCAAATTCTCAGGAATTTCGCTTGAGCTTCCATTAATATATAAAGCATTTGAACCTGTAGCTTCGTTGCCCTGCATTACAACCGTATTATAAAACAATTGTGCATTGGTACATTTATCATCCAACAAAATACCGTTTGATGCATTATTGGTTTGAATAAAGGCAATTGCATTGTTATAAATACGTGCTGAAGTTTGAGCTATTCCACTAACCGGACGACACTCTATACCATATGATTTAAGCGAACGATCGATGGTAATGGTATTATTAGCAATGGTACTTTCACCTATCATACGGTAAGCATCAATGCCAATATATGAACTATACGGAGAGGTATTGTTTACAATGGTATTACCATCAACAATTGCATCTTCTTCGTTATTAACATAAATACTTTTTGAGAACTGACCTTCAAAAGTATTATTCAAAATTTGCACCCCTTTCTCTTTAGGTAATGCAATATATCCTGTACCACCAATATAGGCTCCAATAGAACCACCGATTAAATGACAATTTTTAACAGTAATAAAATCGTTGTTTTGATTGGCCACATCTTCAGCATCATTTTTAATACAAACAATACTAATTGCATTCCAGGCTGTACTTGTTGTTTCAACCGGAGCATCAAGCACACAACCATCAAAGGTTACATATCGGCTTTGGTTATTAATAAGTACTAAAGCATCGTAAGTTTTTTGCGATGATTTAACGGTAATATCTTTAAACACCACATAATCGGCACCATTGATATATAATACAGCATCGTCGGGTGAATTATAATCTGATGAAGCAGATTCCTCACTCTCTATAATTACATTTTCAGGGGTATTACTCTCTGACACAAACGTAATGAGGTTAGTTGCTGATGTACCCTTAATATGAGGTAATGTAGGGCGTTCGCTATAAGTACCCTCTTTTATACTAAAGGTAACTGCCCCTTCCACACCATTTTCGGCTAAAGCACTAAATGCATCGGTAAAGTTGGCAAAATCATCTTCTGAATCTGAACCAATGGTGTAATTTCCGCTTAACCCGGTAGCAATTACTGCACTTCCAACCGGATTCCCCTCAATAATGTCGTATTCTACGGAATTAACTTCCAATGAAGTTAATTGTGCATCTAAAACATTATTAACCACCGCATCGGCACTCAAATTATACATCAACCAAAAATAAACAGTGCCTTCAACAGCTACATCCAGGTTACCTTCCACTCTTAACTGACCGGATGGAGATTCTAGTAATTCGCCAAACGAAACAGCAGAAACAGGATTAAATACCTCATCTGTTCCGGTATAATATATTTGTGCCGAAACTATATCTGTTGATGAGGTTGTTCCTTCGGTACTAAAAGAAATGGCGTTTACATTAGCAGCAGTTGTTTCGCCCGCAAAATTGGCAGCAATCCTAAGCATATTTACATCTGCTTCTCCTCTTAAAGCTGTGCTGATACCTTGTTCAGCTGTGGCCCCCTGATATGAATATGGCTGTGGATCGAATGTATAAACCAAAACATCGAAACCCGCTTCGGGTGTTGAGTACGAACCTGATTTAAAAACAACTGTTAATTTACCGTCATCAGATGTTGATTTTGCAATAATAGGATCTTGAGCTGATGAGATATTATCATCGTCATCCAATTCCATAATTAAAGCATCTTCATCAACCTCGGCTCCGTTATATATTTCAAAATCCTCTGCCCATGTAATTTGCAATGCAGATATATCTAATCGAACACGCTGTCCTTCAGTTTCAGGAATAAAAGTGACTGTTCCGTTAAAATTTTTGCTATAGATTTCATCTAATCCACCATCATCGTATAAATTCAATGGATTTTGGTTGACCACAACCTCATGCGTACCCGCTTGCATTTCATATAAACGCTTAATGGTACGGTTACCATCAGGATTACCATTGGAAATAATATGCTCTTCTCCATCAATAGTAATTTTAGTGATGGATGCATCAACTACATTATCAACTATTGCAGATGAAGCAATATCGTACACCAGCCAAAAATGATTAACACCTTCGTGTAACTCACCAACATGAGTAATGGTAAATTCACCATCGTGTGTTAACACATCCTCACCCGATTTCGATTGCGTTGTAAATTCGCTGCTGTAGCCGGTACTGTACAAACGTGCTGCCGAAATATCGGCATTATTGGTTGTGCCTTCAGTATTAAAAGTAAAATTGACTTCAGACACAGGATTTTTTGTCCCACTTAAAGTAAGCTGAACATGAAGAATTTCCTGATCGGTGCTTCCGGCCTTTACAATTTGTGTTGATTGACTAACCTTAACTGATTGATACTCCATATCAGAAGGAACAGCACTGTATACCTGGCCTTTCCAACCGGCTTTTGTTTGAGAAGAATACAATGCATTACCCACAAACTTAACGGTAAGAGCACCATCAGTGGCTGTTGAAGTGATAATTCCCTTTGGGCCTTCGTCGCAATTAGTATCATCAGCTTGCCAAATAATATCATCGTTAGCTGTTCCCGAACCATTATAAATAGTAAAGAAAGCTTTAGTACCTGAAACAGAAGCCTGATAAAACACTTCAAAAGATTCGAAATCCATTTTAACTACTTCATCCTCGGCAGTAGGTAGAAATGTAACCGTTGACAAGGCATTAGGGTTATAATTAGCCCCTTCTCCACCATCATCGACAAACGAAACTGATGCATAGATTGTTTTGCTAAGTGTACCTGACAAAGGCATATAAAACGTATTGTCAATTATTCTGCCTCCTTCTGCTGATGACGGATCCAAACTGTACGAAGCTCCTGATGTTGTTACAGCTTTCACTTCAGCATCCAACACATTGCCCTCTGTAGCTGTTTTACTTACATCGTAAACAAGCCAGAAAAAATTTGAACCTTCAACTAATTCCTGAGAACCTGTAATGATATAGTCGCCAGAAGGGGATTCTATTTCACCAAACAGGTTATCTTTCGAAAATTCTACACTACCTGCCGTATAATAGATTTTAGCTTTGCTTATATCAACCGCATCTGTTGTTCCGTTTATCGATAAGCTGAATTCATAAGCAGTTAATTGGTTTTCGGTATATTGAGTGTTTATTTCTATAAGAGCCATCTCCTGATCAATATCACCAGCCGCCACATTCTCAGTATTTGTTTGATACATTAACGCAGCGTCAAACACCATATCTTGTGGAGTAATTTCTTTCACCAAAGCATCCCAACCAGCTTTAGGCACCCCGGTTTTTACTTGAAAAAAGATGGTAACCGAACCATCGTCAGCCATTGAAGTAATTGGCGGCGGCATATTCGAATATTGACCAATTAGGTTTGCTTCATCGGCTGTTGTTCCGTTGTAAACCTTAAAAACATCATTGTATCCAACACTTGAGGTGTTAAAAATGTCAAAACTATTCCATTCTATTTTCACCTTTTTGCCTGTTGTTGCCGGTTTAAAAGTGATGGTACCTTCAAAACCTTCAGTATAATTTTCATCTTTCCCACCATCGTCGTAAAAAGCTACATAACCATTAACCATATATGTATTGGTTCCGGTTTGCATATTAAGAATCTTACTTAATAAACGATTCCCTTCAGGGGCACCATCCTCAGGAGAATATTCAGATGAAGCAACCTTTACATTTTTACACTCAGCATCAATAACATTATTGGATGTTGCATCTGATGAAATATCGTAAGCCAGCCAGAAGTAATTATCACCTTCGTTTAATTGCTGACTACCAGAAATAACAAACTCACCATTAGGAGTATTACATTCGCCAAACAAGGCTGCATCACTAAAATCAGAAGAAGATGCACAATAATATAACTTAGCTTTTTCTATATCAGCTACATCAATTGTTCCATTAGTTGAAAAAGAAAACTGAGAAGCAGACTCCTGAGTTAAAGTCCCCTCAGTTTTTATATCTACTCTAAGTATTTCCATATTATTAGCCCCTATTGATGCTACATCGGTATTGGGTTGTGTAGCAATTACCGATTGTACTTCCATTGGAGAAGGTGCAAAAACCTTTATTTCATCCAGATATAAGTAATACTTATCGGTTGAAATAGCCTGAAAAGCAATATATACACTTTGCCCTACGTAAGCAGATAAATCATAACTTAACTCCTCCCACGAAGTTCCAGGCTCTACGTTTAATGCAATATCTTCGACAAAATCTTCCTGCACATAACCAGTTGTCGATAGTTTAATATTAAACTGATCTTTATAACTCGAATTATGATTCTTAGTATAAAAAGATAACTTACTATTTTCTTTAATGGTGATTTGTGGGGTTATCAGCCAGTCGTTATGAGCATCAGAATTGTACTTTATACGAGTACAATTCCCCACAAAGCCATCGGAATATGACTCCCAGGTACTACTACCTCCTTCATTAATAACAGTCCATCCATCCGGCGGAAATGTTTCTTCTGCGAAGGATTCGTTTAATTGCGCGTTTATCTGCATGAATATTGAAATCAGAAACACTAAAACTGAAAATTGTTTCATTTTTGAGTTATTATTAAATGAATTATTTGTTGAATTATTATTGATTGCTAAAACAAAAAGCTCCGGGTGCAATCCCTACTGTAAAAGTGTCGATAGGTTCGGAACTGGACGAATATCGATAGATAACACCTTGCTGCACGTAATCGATAGCATCGGCTACATATACCTCCGATGTTACCGGGTCAACATCCAAACCGTAATATCCACCCGAATAGCTGCCCGCATATTCACTTTTGATAAAATACGAGCGCCCAATTCGATTCAACATCATCTGAAAAGTAAGGTACTTGAAATACAATAACCTCCATTCTCGTTTAAAGCTGACGGTATTAGTCATAGAATGGAGGATGGAATTGTAAAAAGCTAGTAATTATTATAATATTGTTTCAATGACTATTCCAAGTAGATGCAAATCTTCTGCCCCTGCAACTTCTGTTGAGCATTCACCCAACCATCCGTTTTCCTGATTAACACCACAGTAAACCTTTACAAAGTCTATCCCTGGTAAATGTACGCGTTTGCCTTCGGCATCAACAGCCCAGGATATGTCAATGGCCGAGTTGTCGTGGTTATTGGGATAGTTATCTGCATAACCATAACGAAAACCATATAATACATAGTAGTTACCTTGGCCACTTTCATCAATGCCGTTTTCTGGCAGGCGTGTACCTGATAAGGTGTACGAATCACCATCAATCCAGGAAGGGAAATAGGGCTGTTTATGAAACATGTTTTTTACTTTGTAGCCTGAATTACTTTGGTTATCCTCCCAACGAATATACTCGTCAATTGGTTGATTTGGCTCTTCCTGAGGGCGATAGTAGGTAATTTCATATCCTCGAATAATTTCCATATCATTGCCATTTTTCATGCCTAAATTGTACCAGGGCTCACTGCTTACAGCTTCATGTGAGCTGCCGGAAATCTCATACCACTCGTCTGCGTCAGCCTCACCATTTTGGTTTTTATCGTAAGCCACCATAATAACCCCAGGTTCACAACTACCACCAAAGGGGGCATCCGGTTGTGGGTTAGCTGCTGCGCCAAAGGCATTTCCTTTAATGCGAAAATCACGTACTCCTGCCATATTGGCTACCGTATGATCGAAATGAAAAGTAACATAGCCACCAAAACCTCCTAGCGTAACCATTGAAGAGGCCTCACCTACCAGCAAATCGTTTACCTTTTTTATAATGCTTTCCCGGGTATCTCCTTCCTCGTATTTGGGTAATTTATTGACAAACTGACCAACCCCGGGAAGGTAATCAATAACCTTTGATATATAAGGGCTAAAAGAAGTCGCTTCCTGCTCTACCTTAACCTCAACCATAAAGTTTTCCTGATTATTATCTTTTGTTACCTCCAGTTTTAAGGTATAGCTGCCAATTGCTATAGCTATAAACGAAAGCTCCGACTTTTCATAAAGCAAGGAGTCAACTTTTCCATCGGGAGTTTGTGTCAAATACCATTTATAGCTGGCATTCTCATAACCAATTACCTCCGGTTTAATTAACAGGACGGATGAACGAACAGTAGTATAACGATCCTGTAATTTAATTTCGTTAGGGAGAGTATTATCATCCTCACTACAAGCCACAATACCAATTGTAACTATGCAAGCAACCAGCCACCTGACTGAAGAATTAATCTTATTCATTTTATTATTTTTAAGAGTTATTTGAGTAAAGTAAAATGAGCCGGAATATCACCGGTGCGCACGTTCCATTTCTTTTTACCATCACGGTAGAAACAATACAACATACCTGGTGTGACATAGTTGCCTGCATCAGTCACGTAAATATCACCAGAAGCTTCATGTACCATTATGCCGTATGGAATTTCAATTTCCTTATCCGTTCCATCGGTAATAAAATTCCGGGTGACCACTTCGTGTGTTTTGGTATTGACGATGGCATAAGTAATCTCGTTAGAATAAGTAATGTAACTCCAGGAAACACTGCAAATATAAAGGGAATCCCCGGCCATGTAACAGCTGCTGACCGGCACATCAATTGTATCAGTGACTGCCTGCTTTTGGGTATCTATAAAGAATAAACGAGAGGGTAATTCTTTATAATCGCCACGGGAGCTCACCCACAGGTTGCCGCGCTGATCGGCCCTTATGCGGTGCAAGTTATACTCCACATTGATGCGTTTTTCTTCAGTAAAGGTCTCAATATCAATAACAGAAACGCTTCGCTCGTAGTTGTCGGTGCTTCCGGCTCCCATATACCCCCCAGAGTTGGCGACATATATTTTACCATTTGTTATTGCAATCTCATCGGGCTGAAATCCAACAAGGCATTGTGCCACCACCTTCAGGGTAGCGGTATCAACTTTTGCCACGTAGCCAAGCTGTGTATAGTCGGGATTAATTTCAACCGGCCCGGCATAGGAAGTAACGTAAGCATAGGAGCCGTCAAACCGAATATAACGACAATTGGGAATCCCAATCTGCCCGATGCGCTTAGCTGTTTTTGCATCCATCACTTCCACCTTATTGGATACATTAATAACTGCATATAGCTTTGAACCATATATCTGAACATCGTTACCCACATCACCCAGTTCCTTTGGAATATCCGGATTCCGTTCTGCATAAATATTACGGCTATATATGCCCGTAGCGAAGTTATAAAAATCAAGGGTTGACTTGTTACTTCCCATATTGCCTTCATTCAGGAGGTAAAAGCCTTTATATCCGCCGGTCTCTTCCGGAGGAGTAAGCACAATATCTTCAGATACGAATAGTTCCACATCATTGCGACACGACCAGAAGGCCATTGTAAGTGCCAGGCAATTTAGTATAAGCAGTAATCGGCTCATAATTCAAGCGTTAATGTTAATTTGTAATTACGTTTAGGCATTGGGTAGTTCAATACGACCTCATAGTCCTGATTTAGAAGATTGTTGACTTCAACAGATAGTTTAAGGTTCCAGTCGTTCAGGACAATGTTTTTAAACATCGATACATCATTGGTATACCAGGGCTGTTCATAGTTTTCAGGTATATTGGCCGAGTTGTGGTAGCGTTCACCCACATATATATAGCTGTAGTTAAATTGCCAGCTGCGATACAGGGCCGTTACAATTAATGAACCACTGTGCCACGGAATGTAAGGAATTTGTCCTCCCCAGGTCGTTTCCTCCAGCTCGGGGTTTCGTCTACGTGTAAAATCCTGGGCTTTCTGATAGGTGTAGGTGCCTTTCAGGTTCAGTAACACTTCATATGGCAATTTCAGAGTAGCAGCTGACACGACATCTAATCCACGAATTTCCACTTTACCCAGATTCATCATCATCCAACGGTACATACCGCTCCCTTTAGGCACTGCTACAATTTTATTGGTCACTTCGTTGTAGTAGCCATCTATTTGTATCTCCCAATGTGCCAGAGCTCGGTTCCCTGTATTTTTATAATATTTAAATCCAAGGTTGTATTGATGCGTGTATTCAGGCTCCAGCTTGATATTACCAATGTCGGTATAGTATAAGTCGTTGAAAGTGGGCATGCGGAAAATATGCTTGTAAAAAGCTCTGAATGTGAGGTTGTTTTCAATAAAAGGAGCATATGAGAGAAATACAGCTGGTGTGATTTCCTCTTTATCGGGAGCCGAGCTGGCACTTTGCTCATTACTCGTCGCTATGTTTTCATTAATAAAAGTGCCTAAAACGCTTGCCTGCGTTTTAAAGTGTTCCAGATCGAGTGCTGTGGCCAATGCTACCAGAGATGAACGTCGGGTTGGGTACACCAATCCTCCAAGGTTGGAGTATAGCCAATTCCATTGTAAATCAGCTGATAGCGAAATATCCCACCAGGAAGTTAATTGATATTTTTGCACTAACGATACATAAGCCTCCTGTTGCCTAAAGGTGTTATCGATGTGCATCAGGGTGGTGTCTGGATTCAGGAAACGCATCTTATCCTTAGCATATTTTAGTTTCAACATCAGGTCGTAGCGCTCAGTAATCATCTTACGCCAGCCACCTTGTACAAAAAAGTTAGTATCCCATTGTCGCTGCGAGTTCATCCAGCGGTTATTCACAATAGCGCCCGGAATGCCCCGCTCAGAATTGTAGAAATAAGTCTTCAACTCCCAATGGCCATCGTCCATGTGTCCGTATAAACCAGTTTCTACTCGTAAAGCATGGATATCGCCGTTTTTTCGAATGGCTGTGGTATCGTAGGCAACTTTATCGCTACCAGGCAGAACACGTTTGTAGCGAAACTTGTATTTTCCTGATGAATAAATGTGCTCGGCATTAAAGGATGCGTTTATTTTATTGCTTAGTTTACGCTCATATAGAACAGAGGAGTTAAACAGGTCGAATGAGCCTGTTCGGAAAGTGGCTTTCCAGTGCTCTTTTTCGTCTTCAGTAAAACGAGGGCGACGAAACTTTAAATATATGGAACCCGATGAGCCGTAATCTTTGGCAGGCTGGAATATATCGCTCTTTTGACCGTTATATAAAGAAATGCTCTCAATATTATCCAATGAGAATTTTCCAAGGTCAATTTGGCCGTTTTGCGCATTCCCCAATTGAATGCCGTCATAAAACACCCCCAGGTGGTTGGTGCCCATGCTTCGTACGTTCACCGTTTTTAAACCGCCAACTCCACCATAGTCTTTAATCTGAACACCTGCAAAATACCTAATGGCATCGGCCACCGATAAGCTATTGAGTGCTTTTAGTTGCTTACCTTCGAGCTGTTGGGCAGGAATAATAGCTTTTGAGGATGCTTGAGGGGCAACAACTACAACCTCTGTTATGTGCTGCACACTGTCAAGTTTCAATTGGGCTTTAATATAATAAGGTACACACAAAAAAAGCAATAATAGGGATAAAAATATTCTGCTCATCAGTTTCTGACTCTATAGTTATTAAGAAAAAAAACTCTGCCAGTTGGAGGTGACCAACCGACAGAGATTTGTACTTGAAAAAAAAGTATTACAACAGATGTATCTATCGCTTAATGACTTTATGCGTCGATACTTTATTATTACTTATAACAGAGATAATATATGTGCCTATTTTTAGACTTGATACATCAAGTGGCTCTGTATTACCTGATAACAGACCTTGCTGAACTAATTGTCCGGTCAGGCTATATATTTGATATTGGCTCTTGGCATCAGCTCCCTCAATGGTTAAGAAGTCATTGCAAGGTAAAGGATACAATTTTAATCCGTCGGCCTGCGTTTTATCATCTAAAGCAGTAGCCGTGTTAATAACAACTGTAAATTTATCTGTAATGGTTTTACCATTTGATTCAGCTTCTATGGTTAACTCGGCCTCACCTGTTTTATCTTTTGTAACAGATAATATTAGTGTATTATTAGTAACGCTTGCTGACAAAAGCGTTTCGTTAGTATTGGCTTTAACTGTTTTCACAATATCCGCATCATTATCATCCGTGTCAGTAAATACATTGCTCAAATCAATAGTAATCTGACTAACATTAACCTTTTCAATAACATCAGCAATCGCATTGTCAACTTCTGGAGCCTGGTCTGGTGTGATATAGAAATTATCGGCACAGAAATAGGCTGGATTATTCATACCCCAGGTTGGATCCTCATCAGATGATTCTAAACTAAATTGAATGTCATCTACCTTGCCTAATGAGGATAAATCAACCCATTGCCATGTTTTAATGATGTAATCTTTGCTGTTATCAGCAAAACGGAAATCGGCTAAATAGAATTCAACAGTAGCTGTTTCAACACCTTTGGCCCATCCCGATATAATTAGTTTATAGTAATCGGGGTCATTACCATCAGCTCCACCAAATTTTTTGGTCCAGGAATCGCCTTGCTCCATAGAAAGGGTAGCATAGGTGCTATTGGTTACATAAAATCCTTCAATATAGTGCGTACTGTTATCATTAAAAATAGTAGATACCACTGTTGGTGCATAAGAGACTGCGTAGCTTTTACCGCTTGTTGCATCCATTCCTAGTCCGGTAATAGCACTGTATTGGTTGACATCGCCTGGGGTAGTTGTGTCTGAAGTGTTAGAATATGCCCATTTACTCCATGAGCCCCAAGCAGCCGTATACTCATTTTCAAATACCATCATACCAGAATTGAAACGGCCTGAACCATCAGAACCGTTCCAGTAGTTTTCGTTGGCTAAGGTCAGGTCTTCAAAATCAACAACACTATAACTTCCTGAGGGCTTGCTGTATGAACCAACGATTAGCTTATCTGTTACTGTTTGACCATTGGAGGTACACTGGATTACAATTTCGGTTTGTCCGTTTGCTATCAGGTCAAGACTCAATGTGTTACCAGTAACAGATGCAGAAATAGCCTCCGAATATGAATTGGAAAGTACTTCATATACAAAAGGATCCGTATCATCAGCATCAGAGAAGTGATTGTTTAGGTCTATTTGAATTTGATTACCTGTATACCCCATAACTGTTCCCAATGGCTCTGAAACAACAGGCGGATAGTCGAGGTGTATTTCAGCAATAGCATCACCATAATTAATCATATAAGCTTTACCATCTTTTGTAATATCACCTGTAGCTTTTAACATGGCAAACCAGGCATAAGAAGAACCTCCGTAAGTGCCAATTTTCTCATAATTTTGCGCATCCCCTGTATTTCCGTTCCATACTGCAAGGAAACTTCCTCCAGTGAAATCATTACAATTAAAAAGCAAATTGCCCGCATCATCTGTAGCACAGTCATATGGGCCATTTCCCGGCATAGAAGAGATAACAGTTCCTTCGTTTAATGTAAGAAAACTACCATCTGTAGCAGCTATAACATTGGCCACATCTGCTGCTTTCCATTGATACATAAAGGTATTTCCCGAAGGATCGTATTTAGCATTATATACATTCCCTTTCGTATCAATTGACAGCCCAGTTGAGTTACCTCCAATTTCTATCAATTTTTTATGCTTATTATTTCCTGTCTGATCCAATAATGAAATACAATTCACATCATTCACACCATCCCAGCCTTCAGTATTCAAGCCAGATACATAATAATTACCGTCGGCTATTTCCATATCGAAATTACCTGGAAAAGTAGCTACATGTGTCCATGTTCCAGTAGCGATATCAACACTAAAAATCCGGTCATCCGTCAAATCAGTAACCGTATATCCAAGCCATAATTTGGTGCCATCAGGATCGGCTGTAACAAAACTTACCCATCCATTATAATCGGGGGCTTTTCCATAATTATGAGTCTGTTCCATTGTGGTCAGATCATAGCAATATAAACCATCACTATCAATAGCATAGAGGTTGTTTCCCAAGATAGCATGGCACGAGAACGCTTTATCAGAGAGAATATCGGCCGTTTTATAACCCGCTTCAGGAGCTAACCAAGTGCTTTGAGCAAATAGGCCCATTCCGCATAAAAGAAGTATTACGGAAAGTATATATGTTTTTTTCATTTTATTATTCTTATGTTATTCAATGATGATTTGATAACTTTCTAAAGTTTCACTTGCAGACGTTTTTGCTTGGTATATTCCTGGCTGTAATGTTGATAGCTGTTGTTTGTTTAGTTCCGAAACAGTCAACACAATTTCACCTTGTATGTTGTAGATGTAAAAGGCTTTGATAGTTTGATTGACTTTAGCAGGGTAAACTGTTAGGTTCATTGCTTTAGCTTCGCTTTTAACAGCCCCTTTTAAAGCAGCTTTTGGAACAGAGGGCGGAGCAACATCTACCACGCCTTTTACTTCGGTTGATACTTCGCCAAGCCACCCACACATACGATTCATACCTGTTTGAATCTTAACAAAGTCAATCTTATCGAGCGTAACAGGGTTTCCCTGGGCATCAATTGCCCATTCTATTTTCATGGCGTCACCACCAGCACCTTCAATGGTTCCAATCGTCGATGGGTTATCTGGTTGAGTAATAGGATCGCCACTTTGCTTAGGATGATTGTCCGCATATCCGTAATCTAAGGCAAAAGACTGAATATAAGTAGGATTACTATCGTCCACATTACCTGCAATGAGAGTACCTCCGTAGGTTTCTACATTCTGGTTAACATTAGGGAAAGAACTACCTGCCGGATAATAGGGCTGTGTATGGTAGGCATTTGTCAAAACAGCTCCTCTGCGATTCCTAATATCTCGCCAGGGAATATTTGCATAAGCTCCAGGGTTAGCATATTGGATGGCATAGTTGACGATGGTAGAGCTTTGGTTATAATCACTACCTTTTAACTGATACCAGGTGTCATCAGCCTGTCCGTTATTGTTTTCGTCCTTCATAACATATACAATACCCGGTTCTGACCAGCCGGCAAAAGGGTTTCCGAATACTGTAAAGTCAACGCCATAAGGGTTGGCCGGATCGTTTTCTATGGAATGATCAAAACCCACTATCACGTAGCCTCCGAATGCACCAAGGCTAACTGTGCCATTAATGCCACCAATGAGAGTTTGTGCCGAAGAGGAGTCGCCCCAGGGTGAGGAGTTAATAAACTGCCCGGGTGCCGGCTTGTACTCAATCGCACTGGCAACAAAAGGTGATTGTGCCCTTAACAAGCAGCCACAGCATAGAAATACTGCGAGAATTGTGTAAATTTGTTTCATAATACAATTGTTTCAATTTAAGTTATTGTGTTATACCATGGATGACAGAAGGTTTTGGCGAACGCTGTCATCCTTTTTTTGTTTATATATTTTTTTGAGCGAGTAAGGGGATTCGGACTTGTGCATATTCAAATGCCCCGAAAAGCACACCACAATACACAAAGTCTCCCGCAAGGGTATTTTTAAAGAAAGGGATGCCCGCTGAATAACATGCCAATAGGCCATTTACATCTTTTGGATACATCGTGCCCGAAAACCATACTCCAAAATTGGATACCAGAAAAAAGAGTATGGAAGCAGATAAAGAACCTAGAAGAACGGTTTGAACCTTTACTTTCCTAAAAAGCAAAAAGCCCACCAGTCCAATTAAAATAAAAGCACTGTAAGTCCAGTAAAAGCCTTGATAAAACCACACAAAATGGTTGAAGTATTGGCCGTAAATCACATTGTTTAAAACCAAATCGCTTAACCACATGGCAATATTCGGAACTATCAATGCTAGGTATTTTCTTGAGAAATAGGCTGCACCAAATAATGCCATTGCTCCTATGGGCGCAAAATTAGGAGGGTGAGGTAACAAGCGACTGAATGCTGCAAATAATACCATCAGGCACAAGGTGCCAAAACGAAGATTAAAAAATGTTTTTTCCATTGTAACTGCTAATCAATCCAAACATAATATTGATCGATTTTACAGCAACAATGAAGGACTGGACCGTCCTAAAAATTGTAGTTGATTGTTTGTCCGTTCACCGCAGACTGCAAAATCGTATGTTATTGGCAGGTCTTCTGACTTATCTCACTTCTGATCCCTTCTCAACTGCCAACTGACAGTCAATGGTTTAAAATCTGAAGCTGTTTTTGAGACTTACAGCAGCGGGAACTGTTGCCGATTTACACGGCATTCCCTTTTAATTCGTTGCAATGGTATTCCATTACCGAAACCAATAAGGTTGCAAAAGTAGATTAGTTTTATCTAATGTCCAAAATTATTTTGTTTATATACTCATAAAGGAAGTCTCAGAACTGTGTCAAATTTTTTATTTCAATTGAGTAAAACATTAATAACCTGAGCTAATGTGTTTATTTACTTAAATATATTATTTTAACCTTTGTAATAATAGTATTAACCACATAACTTCTCTTCTTATCACAAGTACAATAAGTATTATATATCTTAATAAAAAATATTTGAACAGGATAAACAAGATTTGGAGGATTCTAAAATCCTCCAATGGTAGAAAATTTAATTTGTTGTTCTTTATTAAGCTATATTCGCACAATGTCTTTTATACTTTTACTAACTACAAATATTCACTAATTTCCTCAACCCTAGAGCTCCATTACTCAATGTCAGCAAATGCATTTTTCACCGTCCATATTGCCCCATTTTTAGTGCTTAGCTTTTCTAAATAACCTTGTGCAGCAATGTCATTTAAAAGCTTTTCACTTTCAATCCTGGTTGTACCTGACAATTCGGTATATTCTTTAGCTGTAAGGCTATTGTATTTTGCAAATAGTGATTTCCATGTTTTACTATACTTACTTTTATTTGTCGAGGGATCTAATTTAAGTATCGCCTTTTCATAATTGTTATAAGGTTTCGAACCATAAACAACTTCAGTATTACCTTCACTATCTTTAAAAAACATGGTAGGAAAACCTCTAACTCTCATTTCTTGTGCAAGTTTCAAATCTTCCCGAAACAGATTCACGGCCTTTCCTTCATAGTCTGATTTCAGTTGTTCAATATCCAGGCCTACCCTAATTGCAGCCTGCTCTATATTTTCCCATTTAGCAATATTCTTTTTACGCAGAAAAACCATTTCACGTACTTCGCGCATAAACAACTATGACTTTTCATTATCCTGCAACTGTGCTACTTTAAAAGCAATAGATGGAGGGTTAGATGAATTTAGCGGGTCTTCGAACCAAACATCACCATCAATGGGCATATCATAGTAATATCACTGATAAACCTACTGTTAACCCGAGTTCGATTAAAATTAAAGAGCTCAGATTTTATTAAAATGCAGATATACAAGGCAAATTCTTTTTGCATAGCGAGCTATGCAAAAAGAATTTAACGAAGTAGATTAGTATTTTAATAGAAAGCTACATATAAACAACGATTTTCTTCTTCATATTTGTTTGACTTAGCCCGCTATGACTTCACAAATATTCATTGAAACTCATTATTTATAAGCGGTCTAAGCCAATAATTTTATATCGAACTAGGGTTGTTAGCTAATTACATTTTTCATCCTTATAATTTTATTAATAATTACAATCAAGAGTTGATTGTAAAGGTACAAAAGGCTGAAGGCCTCGAATATCACAACAAGGGGAATCGCCCCTTGTATTAGTTGTCATGTAAATATCAGGCTGTAACATCAACCATGAGTTTCAGACCTACAGCCTTTTGAATACAATAAATCCAACAGTTGATTCACACTAATGATGAATAACGCAAAACTATAACACTTGAACGGCATATTTGATATGAATTTCCTTCTGGAAAATAGTTTCCTTTTTGATACTACCTGTTGTTATTATAGTTTTACAATCCATCTAACCCATTGGTTCAATGAAAAAAAAGGCTGATATAGATACATCACCTGTATGTCAGATAAGAATGCAAGCTAATAGTGATACCATGAGCTTGCTTTCATGAAAATTGAAGTTCCATATGTTCGACCTAACACTTTATATACCTTACCAAATAGTTGTATGCTATAATTAGAACCAAGACTATAACGCAACCATTAATAGAAAAAGGACATCTTCTTTTTGTATTTTAATAACAATAAAAACTTTTAAATGAAAAAACTAACAATTTTAATAATTAGTCTTATCACCATAATTTCTTGCAATAAAGAAAATGATACTCTAAAAAACACATCTTGTATAAAAAGTGCTGAAAATTACAATAATGATAATGGAGCAGTATTGGATTTAGTCAGTCAGAATTGGTATTTAGAGAAGAATAGTATTGGTGGCATAAATGTTGGCGTAAATATTATAGGTGCTATTCAAGGAGATAGTGCATCAATAAGAACTTATGGAGATGGTTTAATAGGTAATACTAAAATTGAACTAAATAGTGAGAACAAATTTAATCAAGAATTCGGAATATTTTTTACTTCGTCTCCGTCATCAGAGGAATATATCACAGCATATACCGTAATAATGGTATTTAATGGGCAAGACACATTGCAAGCAAATATTAGTAGTTGTTCGTTAGAAAATATTCAACAGTAAAATTTCTTGAATAAAAGAAATTTTCATATAAACTGTAAAATATAAGATAACAACAAATTACGGCACACAATCGTAGCCAGCCACTAGGCTAAAAGCCTAGTGGAGAAGCTCTCACACCACTCAGCCTACAGGTCTCGTACTAATGCCATTAACTTAAGAGATTTAATACAGGGGAAATATGCATATCTGATTGATATTTAGTATTTTTACACCAATTAAATATACAAATGCGCCTTAATGTTATTCAACTATTACAACAATATATCAAACTTCTTTAACAACAGGAGCACCAATGCTGCTGCAGAATCATTCAATGCCAAAATATAGGATTTCAGAAGACAATTTAGAGGTGTAGTAAATATCAAGTTCTTCTTGGTTAAACTTACTAACCCGAGTTCGATTAAAATCAATAGTACGTTAAAGTATAGTGTAAAATACTGAATGTCAGCAAAACAAGTCAACAATTTATTTGTTTAAACCACTGATAATATGTATCTTAACGGAGTATTTCAACAACTTCATTAAGGATGACTATCCAGGTTTACAAACTGTATTTCTCATCAGATATCAATATGGATGCTTTTGATATCCTGAAATTTTATCAAAGCCGTTTCGTTTTCAAATTGAATTTCTTTACCGTGATGGCAAACAGCATACAGGCCTAAATGATTGTCAGGCCAGAAGCAAAAACAAATTGGATTTTCACTTTAACGCTTCGCTGACATCCATTAATCTCGCCAAGGTTATCCATTGGTTGAGCATACCCAAAGAACAACGAAAGTCATTTTCAATGACAGATATCAAAACAATAAATAACAATGCCTTACAGTTGAATTTATTTTTTGACAAGTTCGGTATTAACCCAAACTTGCCTAAAAATAAACACAAGGCAAGGGAACTATTATATTATGGCACCATTGCTGTTTAAAAGTTTAACGAAGTATTGTAAATATTACTTTTTATTAACTTAAAATACAAATAAAAAAGAACGAAAGAGTGGATTAAGGTTAATATATACATAAAGCATAAAGCTTGTCAACAATGAAAATCCCCACCCTTTCGCTACTGAAATACGATTAATTCTTTGGGCCTCTTAAGCCTGTTTTTAGGTTGCTATATTAAAGTAGCTGCGTTCTTTTAAATCTTTTAATTATGAATAAAAATAATCATTTTATTGGTATCGACATCTCCAAAAAAGTATTTGTTGTCTGGAGTTCTGAATTGGGACATAAACAGTTTACAAATAATAATGAAGGATTTAATAAGTTTCTACTGTTACTGGATGCCAAGAGCTGGTGTGTCATGGAATATACAGGATGTTATTATAACCAACTAGCTCTATTTTTATTTGAAAATGAAATTGCTGTTTCTGTTATAAATCCGCTTGTAATCAAGCGCTACATTCAAATGAAGCTCCAACACAATAAAACAGATAAAAGTGATGCTAAAATGATTGTTAAGTATGCTCAGGAACAAAAGCTGAACCTGTGGCATCCATTACCTGAGTACATAGAACATTGTAAAGATTTACACACTACCATTAGCTTGTATTTTAAACAAAGTACAGCTCTAAAAAATAAATTACATAGCTTTGTGGATAAAGGTATTAAAGGTAAAGTTATTACTTCATTAAAGCGTCAAATCCGCCAAATTGAAGCTGAAATTAAACTACTTGAACAAGAATTAGAAGATACTATTAAAAAGCATGAACAACAGTTGTTAGCTAATCTTTTATCAATTCCTGGGATAGGTAAAAAAACAGCCATAATGCTGATAGTTTGTACAAATGGCTTCAAAACATTTGAAAACAACCGACAGCTTTCTGCTTTTCTTGGATTATCTCCGGTCATTTTCACTTCAGGATCCAGTGTAAGAGGAAAGTCCAGAATATCTAAAAAAGGGAATCCTTTGATTCGTAAGCTCTTGTTTATGTACAGTTTTACGGCATGTACCAGAAACCCACAATGTAAAGCGCTTTTTGACAGACTGGTAGCTAAAGGCAAATCAAAAAAATTAGCCTTAATTGCGGTCTCTAACAAACTGTTAGCCCAGTCAATGGGGATTGCAAAATCAGGCTTAAAATATGATCCAAATTTTAAGTCTGTTTTGGCTTCCCAATAATTTTTCTTTTTGTTTTTTGCCTCCCAAAACAATTAGGTAATTCAAAGGGAAAAATTATGCCTTTTTATTTGGTTTTTACCTTAGTTCTTTGTTGTATTGCGTTATTTCTTTCTTGCTCTTCATAAATACTCAATAATATATCCCAATTAATTTCAACAAAATTGGAAACCCTTTCGTATAAATTTCTAATTCGTTCTTCTCGGTATGTTGAAGAAATATTTGACAATCTCTCAATCAAGAAAAAAGCTTCTTCATTAGTATAAGCCCTTTCCTCTTTATTTGGGAAAAAGTATATTGTTGCTGAAATAATCCCATTTATTCTTTTTTCCAATCTGACTGATGTCAAGTAAAATGCAAGAATATCAGTCTTTGAGAATTGCTTTTCACACCAAATAGATAGAAGTACCTCAATTACTTTTCTGCATATAAGATTCTGGTTTGATGGTATTAGCAAGGTTCTGCATAACTGCATTGTAATTGTTGAACCTCCACTTTTTAATAATCCTCTTTTTTTACGATATCTTTTTGAAAGACTTAACACAGAGCGTCCTATTGATTTAAAATCAATTCCTTTATGCTTATAAAATCTAGAATCTTCTATTTCAATTAATATCTGTTCAACATTATGCGTTTTATATTTCAATCTATACTTTTCATTTACAGACAACTTTGAACGATATAATACATATTCAAAATCTTTAATCAGCTTTATTCTAAGTAGTTTTGAAATATTCTTAACAGTCAAAAGATAAAATGATTCATGAGTTTCATTCAATTGTATTCGAAATACTAAAGCGTAAAAAATAGTAATGAGAATATTAATTACTGATGTTTCCCATGTTATTTAAGCTGCATTTGAAAGCTGCATTTCTATTAGCCTGAAGATTTTATTGTCCTCAGGCTTATTTTTTATCAGATTGGTAATTAGTTCAGTGAACCACCTCGGGGCAAGCCCAGAGGCATCGTTCACTCAGAACAGCTTAAGCTGTTCTCCGCCACCTTTCAGTTGACGGTATTCATCTTGTTTTCCTTGGTTTTTCACATAATTAGCAATCATATTTTCCGTTCCATATTGACCTACAGTATTAGTATAATAGCCTTTGCCAAAGAATTCACCTCCCCATAGCTTCTTTTTCACCTCTGGGCATTGACGAAATACTTCTCGTGCCAAAATACTTTTTACAGTCCTTACTATTTTTGTAACACTATAATCCGGAACTGATTGGATTAGAAAATGAATATGATCTAAATCTGTTCCTATTTCAAGAAAATGAATATCATAACGCAACTCTATTTCTTCACAAACTTCTCTAATCACCTTATCTACATCCGCGTCAATAACAATTCGTCGATATTTTATCGCACAAACTATATGGTAAAGCAAAACTGTTACATTATGACTCTTATGTATTTCTTTACTATCTCTAGACATCGAGTCTAAAGATAGTAATTACGAGGCAAGCCTCGAGGAATTTAACCTCTGTTAGATTAAAGATAAGTATGATAGTGTGAATTTATACTTTCAGGATGAAAGTAGATTTGGATTAATGACGCACACAGGCAGGTGTTTAACAGCAAAGGGAGTTAAGCCAATTGTTCGTTATCAACATGCCTTTAAAAACACTTACTTATATGGTAGTTTCTCCCCTATAGACGGTGATGCTTTTGTTTATGAAATAGAAGGAACCACAAGCGAAATATTTTACAAATATTTGGTTGAATTCTCAAAACATAAACCTAAAGAACTCAAGGTCATCATTATTGACAATGCAGGATTCCACTCTTTACAGCAATATGATATTCCTGAAAATATAAAACTAATACGCATACCACCATACAGTCCAGAACTTAATCCATCTGAAAAGATATGGCATTACATAAAACAAAAATTTAAAAACAAAGTGTTTGAAAAACTATCAAATGTCAAAAAATGGTTACATGACTTTGTCCAGAATGAATTAAAACCAGAAACAATAATGTCAATCACTCATAATGAATTATACAATGATGCCTTTGTCAATCATCTTGTAATTTAATTGGTATTAGACAATCAAATGATCAAATATTATAAATACCGCAAACCAATGTATCCGCACCCTTATTTATTCCAGCGTCTTATACACCGAAATTTCTTTCAGGAAACAATTTTACTTTAAATCTGGCTTTATACTTAAACAACAAACCACCTTAACACAAAGAGTTAAAGTGGTTTTAAGCTATTATTTTCTATTCCTGAGTTGCTGTATCAAAATAATCAACTTCTCTAATTTGTAAACTATCTTTGGTAGAAAATTTTTCATCAATGATATAAATGTGTTTTGCAGCCCGAGCCATCCAATCAATTACAAACCATGAATGCGCCTCTATCCATTCAAAGTCTATAACCAATGCAAGCTCTCTAAACATCAAGTTTGATTTAAACTCAGTTTTTAACATTTTCACTGTTCTATGTGCCTTTGTAATACTACCTTTTACATATTCTTTTGTAAACGGATGGTGTAAAAACATCAATTGACTTTCAAATTGCTTTTCAGGAACTGTTTTATATATAACATAAGACACTTGCTTCCCACCTATACAATTTGAATTATCCCATACTGATGTATCACAGATTTCTTTTTTTCTGGTATCAATTTTTACATATATGTTTTGTGAAATGGCACAAAAGTTAATATTGATGAAAACAATTAATAATAAATATTTCATGATGTTATTTTTTATCTATATATTTCATTCTTAATAGCGGTGCCAATATATCTGAATCTATTCAAAGGGACAATCTTTTGTTAACATACTTATGACATATTGATGTATAGCATCATACTTTACTCCATTTTCTTGATAGAATTTTGCCCCTGCTATAGTTTTGTTATGATCTTTACCTAATAAACCTTGCCAAGCCAAACAAGTAAACATCAAATCTCTATCGTTGCCATATTCTACATCATTTACATAATTTTCGAATCGGGTTCGTTTTGCTTCATCCCAATTATTGTAAATTTTTTCAAGCCCTTCCTTCATATATTTTATATAATTATCTGCCATCCAATTATGTTGGGTTTCATTAGGATGAGAGAGCTTGTATTTATCCCAAGTCTTAATAAAATCTCCTTCCCCTAATGAATTATATAAATTGGGGTCCTTATACATAGCGAATAAATGCGCATGAAATGTTTCATGCAAAAGGGTACGAGCTGTTTCCAAAAAAGATTGACCGTTCATCCTATCTTGAGAAAGTATTATTGTAGCTATAAAACTACCGTCAGTTTGTTGTTTAAATTTACACACTCCATTAATTTCTTTGCCCGAAGTTGAACTTATTACTTTGTCTTCTACCTTATAAACAATATCAATATTCGATTTGTCGAGTTTAAATCCATCTAATAATTTATTTAAAATTGATGTAGCCCCTCCTTTTTCTAATTCTTCTTTTAAACAGTCTGCCTTTGTGTTTTTAAAGCTTCCATCTTCAATAACAACAGGAATTGGAAAGGTTCTATTGCCACTACTATTGCTACTGCCACTGCCTCCTCCATGATAATATACAAACCTATTATTTCCAACGTTGAATACATAAGGGTTATCTACCCATACTCGCTCATATCTATATTTATATGTAGTGTTCGTATATTCATAAACAGCATAACCATCAGCTTCGTATACCTTATACCAATCTGTTGCTTGCTCAAAAATTTCATATAAAAACTGTCCTCCGCCTCCATTTTTGTCATTGGGATTATCTCCATCAGTAGCAGTTACTGCCATCATCTGCATATTTGCAGGGCGACTTTTTAAACTGTTTTCTGCATCAGTTACAGTTAATAGTTTTTTATCTTGCAACTTGTAAATACCTTCATCTATTTTTGTATTCAGGTAGCCATAATTTACTCTAATATATTTAAATAACTCTTCAGAAATACCATTATCTGAGGCTGTAATGTTAGAGAGATCGTACTTTCCTTCCGTAATTATGCATGCATCAACAATCATTGTTTGGGCTTTATCAATAGTCTCTCGTTCTACTGCATTTAAACCATCTGAAAAATCGACTCTCATCTCATCGATATTCGTTTCTAAGTCTTTACCCCTTTTCACAACTTAATATTGTGATTGTTAAAATTAAAAAAATCCATTGTCTCATTTTTGTCTTCATAACTTGTCTGTTCTTTTTTTGGTGTATAATCGGGATAGAATAGTGGATTACTCCACCTATCCCCCCGCAGATCCGGACGTACAGAATTCCCGTATCCGGCTCCTCAGTTAATATGTTTAATTATCTGGTGCATGAATTTAAACATTATAATGAATTATTCTAGGTTTCGGGAGCTTAAAATATTTCAATAACTCCCAGTACCCTTTCCACGTGTAGCTTTTGCGTTGACTCCTTCGGTTAAGCCATTTAAACCAAGCATATAGTGTTATTTGATATATTCGGTTTAGACTAACGAAGTTACCTCTGATGCCAAAATATTGATACAATCCCCGAAGTTTAGATTTTAGTATTTTACTCTGATCTTTTAGCTTCTCATGTTTATGTATCCTGCAAGTATCCTTTATGTTTTGAAGGATGGCCTGCATTTTCTTTTGACGTGTTTTTCGCTTCACTACCCAATTGCCTCTTTGGCTTTTGCTCCAATAATGTGTAAATCCTAGAAAATCAAAGGTGGGTGGTTTAGTTTTTCCTTCTGGTGAAAATCTAATGAGCTTACTCTTTTCTGCATGAATGGTTAATCCATATTTATTCATTCGCTTGGGAAGTGTGTTATTTACCCGCTGAGCATCTTCTGCATACTCAAATCCAATGATAAAATCATCGGCATAGCGTATCAAAAATATTTCGCCTTTAAGCAAGGGACGTACTATTTCATGTAACCATTTATCCAATGCATAATGCATATATACATTACAAAGCAATGGTGAAATAATATTTCCTTGCGGCGTGCCACGTTTGCTTATTTGCAAGCTTTTACCATCTACAACACCTGCTTTTAGCCATCTTTCAATCAATTGCAAAATACACTTATCTTTAATCCGTTGACTTATAAGTGATAATAATGTACTATGTTCAAAGTTGTCGAAACAGCCCTGAATATCACAGTCCAGTATCCAATTAATATTGCGCTTCATACATTGATTGCGAAGGTTATTTAGTGCCTGATGGGCACTACGTTTGGCTCGGAATCCATAGGAAAAATCGTAAAAGTCTTGTTCAAATATCAAATTAAGTATATCTGTTACTGCTCTTTGTACAATCTTATCCTCGGTAGTACTTATCCCTAATGGGCGTTGCTTCCCATTGCCCTTGTCTATCCATACTCTGCGGATGTTTGGGGCAAAGTAAGATTTACTCTTTAACCTTGCTTGGAGATTTTCTATACGCAGTTGTAAGTTCAACTCATATTCTTCTGCATTAACTTCATCTATTCCACTCGCTGCTGTTTTCCGCAGTTTACGGAAACTACTTAGCAAATATTCTTCCGTTAGATGATGCGCTAGTGAGGTAAAAACTTCGGTTGGACTTTCCTGCGCCTTGCGTTTTATACAACCAAATTTTGTTTGCCTGTTGGCGATTTCTCCGAGTAAATCCATGCTTTCTGTTTAGTTGAACCATATTAACTGACAATCCCCCTTCCCTCCTTCGGGTCGCTCAGATGGTACTTCCCCGATTTCATTGGTACTATGAGGCTGCTCTGACTTCTGTATGCCTTCTCTTTGACTCCGGTTGTCCCTTGTCGCTGATACCTGGTACACCATGTCATTTTCCTTGACTCTGTTAACATTGACATGGTTACGTTAACAGACTGGTGTTTCTTTTTGATGGTACACCCAAACCCCTTCTTGTCAGGAGCAATACAGATCTCCTAAGTTCCGAAGACTTCCCTTTGTATTCATGCCCTGCGCTTTGACCACGGTAGTTCTACAGCAGTAACCGTAAATATGCCACTGTAATTGCTGCCTTCCGGTAACCGTACACCGTCGGCTTAACTACAAATAAATACACTTTTTCGAGGCTGAATAACACGGCCTAAATACTCGCTTGCCGACTACTCTTCTGCTATCCTCACGGAATCACCCAGTCGGTTCGCTTTCATCCTGCTTACGGGCTTTGGATGAGATGGACTTGCACCATCTGGAAATCATTAGCAAATTTCAGTAAATTGACTACTTCCCAATGCTTTCGGCTTACGAAGAAGTTTCCCTACAAATGGCCTTCTTCTCTTAGCGTACACGGTTTGAATAAGGGGTCGTAGGCTGATTTGAAAAGCTAAACCTCCGAAATCCCGCTTAGCAGAAGCTTTTGTTTTGGTTATAAATTTATCATTTCCACTAGCCGAAGCAAAAGCTTCGGCGAACTTATTAAACGAGCAAAACTCCCAAATTTATGTTGACAGCCTATGCCCTTTATTTATTGTTGAACTAAACCTCCTACGTCGGTAGACAAGGAGGTTTTGACTGTAAAATACCGCATCTTTGTATTTCAATTTTAATAAACTGATTAAAGATGAAAAAAAAGTTTAACAACACCAAAGAGTGTTGAGGCATTATTGCACAATCTGCATGTAAGAATGGAAGTAGCGCATTTTTCTAATAGCTCAATTGCTAATTATATGCGTTCTACTAAGCTACTCTGCTTATTTTCCGGTAAGCTACCTGATGAGCTTTCGGAAATGGAAATATATGAGTTTCTGCTGTATCTTAAAAACGATCAAAAGCTGAGTCGGTCTACCATCAGAAATTACTTACAGGGGCTGCGTTTTATGTATAAAAGCGTGTATAAGCGCATTGATATTATTTCTGATGTACCTTATCCTAAAGCCACAAAGTATCTACCCTTGATCCCTACCGGGAAAGAACTGCTGCAATTATTTAATGCTGCCATAAGTCCAAAGCACAGACTATTACTAAAAGTTATTTATTCGGCTGGTTTGCGCAAAAGTGAGATTATCAACCTTAAAATTGAGCATCTCGATTTTAAAAACCATCGTATTTATATTAAAGACAGTAAAGGCAATAAAGACAGATACGCTGTTTTGGCCCAATCGCTTATTCCTGAAATAAAGCACTATTTACATCAATTTAAACCGCAGGTATATTTATTTAATGGCAGGTATAAGGGTAAACCTTATAGCGACGAGGCTGTAAAGTGGGGTTTTCAATATGCTCTGGATAGGTCTGGCATTGAAAAGCACTTTACACCTCACTCTTTGAGACATGCTTTTGCTTCACACTTGTTGGCAATTGGCGTTGACATTGTGTCTATACAAAAAATGATGGGGCACGATGATATCAGAACCACCATGGTATACCTGCAAATTAACAACAACCTAAAATCAAACCCTATGATTTCGCCTTTAGACAGGCTGCAACGATGAGATATAGTAAACCCATATTTGATATTGGTGCTATTATCAGGGATCATAAACACAGTGTGATTGAGGCCGGACATTTAAATGCGCATAAGAAAAAGGTGTTTACAAACCTGGGAAATTGCAGAACGGCTGCTCTAGGCTATCATCAGGATAAATGTAACAACTCAGAATGTGGTCATGAGCAATATTCATACAATAGTTGCAGAGACAGACACTGCCCTAAATGTAATGGTTTGAAAAAGGAAAGGTGGCTGATAGATCGAGAATCGGATCTTTTACCCATCAAATATTTTCATGTGGTATTTACCGTTCCCGAACAGCTAAATCCTTTGTTTATAGATCATCCCAGAGATATGTACAATGTACTCTTTAGGGCAGCATGGGATACCATTAAACAGTTTGCTCTGGATTATAAACATTTGGGCGCTCAAACCGGTATGATTGCCATTTTGCATACCTGGGGACAAAACCTGGTTTTTCATCCACATGTACATTGCATTGTGCCGGGCGGTGGTTTAACCCCTCAAAACAAATGGAAAAATACCAAAAGTAAAGGTAAGTTTTTATATCCTGTTAAAGCCTTAAGTGCTGTTTTTAGAGGTAAGTTTTGCGATTACCTGATGGACTTACACAATAAGGGAACCATTACTTTAAAAACTACTTTTGAACCAGAGCGTAAATACCTGCGTATCCATTCGGCGTAGAGCATATTGTGACCTCATTTTTTGATTCCTAGCTTTGGATCAAAAAGAAATGCGAATAAGTGAATCCTCATTTAAAAAATTATACAAAGAACAGCAAGAATCAGGATTAAGCGTAAGGGATTTTTGCTCCAATGTTGCTATAGCCCCGTCAACATTTTATCGATGGAAAAAAATATTAGAAGAAAAAGAACTACCCGGAGGTTTTGTACCATTACTAATAGGAGCTAACAAATCAGATAATGATTGTACACCCCCGTCTCCTTTCGTAGATGTAAATAGAAACTTCAATAATAACTCATTGGAGTTTACTTTTCCAAACGGGACCAAGTTGCATTTAAAAGGTAACATAGATATCTCGTTATTAAAAGCAATCATTCATCTATATTAATTCAAAACTATGTTTCACCTACACGGAAAGCTTCAATATTTTTTATATCCAGCACCGGTCGATATGCGAAAAAGCTTTTACACCTTAAGTGGTATTGTTACCTCTGCCATGAAACGTAATGTACAACATGGAGAAGTATTTGTTTTTGTCAATCGCAACTTTACCATCATGAAAATCCTTCATTTGGAACATGGAGGACTGGTAATTTACCATAAGAAGCTTGAAAATGGTACTTTTACACTACCTACATTCGATGAAAACCTGATATCACAACAAATAACCTGGCAAGAGTTAATGATGATTGTTGACTCTGTAAGGCCTATAAAAAGGCGATTGAAAAAACATAAATAAACGGACTTAATTTAGGCTAACAATTTTGTCTGTACCCCTTGATTTTATTACTTTTAGGCATCAAATTGATCAGGGGTAAATGAACCAGTTTTCAGATAACGATATTTTCATACAGGAACTTCTTCAGCAAAGAGATGATCTCTATGCAGAGCTATCCCGTCTTCGAAAAGCAGATGATGGGACCTTGGATTCTCTTGAAAGCAGGAATAAAGAATTAGAAGATCTTGTTAAGCAACAAGCTGAAAAAATCAATAAACTTACTGATCAATTATCTTGGTATCGACGAAAAATGTGGAATCCATCCAGAGAACGGTTTGTACCGGAAGACCCCAATCAGAGAAAAATTGATTGGGATGGTTTAGAACTGTTGCCTGCAGAAGAAGAGATGGCCAAAGAAGCCGACAAAGAGTTAATAGCTTATGAACGTTGCAAACCTAAAAAAGAAAAGAAACAAGCCATTCGTTTACCTTTACCTGACGATTTAAGAAGAGAAGAAGAGATAATAGAACCAGAAAGTGTTGATGAAAGTTGGGTACGTATTGGAGAAGAGGTAACTGAGGTATTGGAATTTAAACCCGGTGAACTTTATGTGCGAAAAATAATACGACCTAAATATGCTGCAAAACCGGAACAGCAAATAGCAGAAGGTGAATCAAGAGTTCGTATTGCATCACTACCTGCATTACCATTACCACGCAGTAATGCAGATTCTTCATTGTTGGCAGAGATAATAATGAATAAGTACCTTTATCATTTGCCTTTTCATCGTCAGATAACAATGTTCAAGCAACTTAAATTAAGACTTCCTGCATCAACCATAAATGGATGGTTTAAGGATGTTTGTGATTTACTAAGGGCATTATATCTTCGACTACAAGAAGTGGTTATGGAATCAGATTACATTCAAGTCGATGAGAGTACAGTTCCGGTAATAAATGATGAAAAACACAAAACAGTAAAAGCTTATTTATGGATGGTTCGATCAGTAATGAAAAATATGGTCTTTTTTCATTACGATAAAGGTTCACGGGCACAAAAAGTAGTAGTTAAACTTTTACGAAATTATAAAGGTGCAATTCAAACTGATGGCTATCAGGCTTACTCCATCTATGAGCAAAAGAAAGGTGTTTTGCTTTTAGGATGCTGGGCTCATGCGCGCCGTAAATTTGAAGAAAGCCTAAAAGAAGATGAAGTTGGAGCTGCATATGCTCTGGCACAAATAGGAAAACTCTATCAGGTAGAAACTATGGCTGATGATCAGCAATTAAACTATGAGCAAAGATCTGAACTTCGCAAACGTTTAGCATACCCAATAATGGTTGCTTTTGAAAAATGGATTGTCAATTATTATCCAAAAGTTTTACCAAAAGGTAGAATGGGCAGAGCTTTGTCATATACCTATTCAATTTTTCAAAGATTGTCACGTTACCACTTGGATGGACGTTATAAGATTGATAACAATCTTGCAGAAAATGCAATCAGACCTTTAGCCTTGGGGCGCAAAAATTATTTATTCTGTGGAAATCATGATGCTGCAGAAAATGCAGCGGTTATTTACTCTTTGATTGGGTGTTGTAAAGCAAGTAATGTTGATGTTAGAGAATGGTTAATCGATGTGTTAACTAAAATACCAAGCTACAATAACGATTACTCAAAAGATTTAGCAGAGCTATTACCTCATAGTTGGAAAAAATCAAAGTCCCACCAATTCCAAGAATAGTTAGATTTTCTCAATCATTATACTTTTTGTATCATGTTCGATGTTTGGTTTCATTTAGCTTGTTACCTTTTTTATATGTAGCTGACCGAATGCTTACATACCTGCATCCTTTTTATAAAAATAAATGGGTAGTATATGCTAAATTACCCATGCACAATTCTAAGCAAGTGCTGGAATACTTGGCTAGGTATACTCATAGAGTTGCGATTAGTAACCAGCGTATTAAAAGCCTGGATGATAATAATGTGTATTTTTCGTGGCTCAACTACAAAAACGCTAAAGTGGATGTGATGCATCTTTCTTATTTTGAGTTTCTGCGAAGACTTTCCATGCATATACTTCCTCCCGCTTTTATGAAAATAAGGCATTATGGGTTTCTAGGTTCCTCTAAAAAGAAACTGTGCTTAGAGATCATCCGGAAAATATTTAATGCTTGCTCCCCGGAATCTAAAAAAGGGATCCCTTGGAAGGAATTATTTGTGCTGCTTTTTGGCCATCCTCACGATCAATGCCCAAAATGTAAACAAGGCACCATGCAACGTATAGCTTCTTTTAAGCCGGCTATCAGAGGTAGTCCCAACTCAATAAAAAATACAAAATCAACTCAATCTGCCTCTATATCATAAACGCCGCCTTTGGTGTAATGGGAAAGGTATGTCTTATAACCAACAAAAAGAGCTAAATCAACTGTCGATTTATACATTGAGGTGGTTTTAACTCTTTATTTTAATGATTTTTATACCCAAACTTTCTGTTTTAACTTTGGAGTTTTATGCTTACCAAGCATAAATGAAAGACCCATTTCATATCAATCCCCATACAATGGGCTCGCTTATCCCGGTTCCGTTCAACAACAAATATAATGAATCACCCTGATGGTTTGATGGGACTTTTTTGGGCAGTTCGTGATTAATTATATTCTAAGTGTTAGGCACTGCCATTTTAAAAATTTAAAATTCGTTCTAAATAGAATTCCAATTTCTTGGTAATCAACTTATTCACGAATGCAATGACTAAAGAAATGATTCCAAGTGCTCCTATTAATATAGCATCTAATAATAAGTCCTCTGAAATTTTTTCCCACATTATAAATAGATTTAGACTGAAAAAAAGAAAAGATATAATACCAACTACCATAATAACCTGACCAGCATGTTCGTATATTCTCTTTCTTTTATTTCTTCTATAAAAACTCGACATAAAATAAATCGAAATATCTCTTACAAGAAAAATCCCAATAATAAATTTAACATACTTGTCTAAACCGAAAGGGAAAATAGCTCCAGAAACTATTATCAAGGCAATTAAAACAATAATTCTATCTTTTATTTTCCTAATAAAATTTTCTCGTTTAAACTTAGGAAATAATTCATTTAAAATCAATTTGGAGATTTCTGGACTTAAATCATCGAGTACTTGTTCTTTAGATATTTTTTTCATCTGAGAATTAACATAGTTTAAGGACTCATAATTTTGTGATATTTCATTTTTAAGAAAATCTGCTTGATACTTTAAAATTGAAATTTTTCCAATTTGTGGTATCTTTTTAGTGACTTCATCGTTTAAGGAAGTTCTTTTCTCAGTTAAAGATTCTATTTCTTCTATGGTTATATCCCTTTCTAGATGTCTAGAAATAAATTCATTTACAACTTTCTTGTCTTTTTTGGATTTTTTTTGGTCGATAAAAGCCAATAATGTAACAATCCCAAAAAGGAGACTTAAGATTGTTACAATATTCTGAAAAGTAAAATACTCTAATAATTCTTCCATATATAATGTTTCAGGTTGTGCCTAACGTCCGGCACATGAGGCTGTGTGGGGATTGAAATTGTCTGCCTTTCCTAAACCTCACTGAGCCTAATGCTTTTACAAGGGACTAATTTAACAAAAAAAGTGACTTTAAAAGCATTGGGCGGACAAATAGAAATCACCATCGCTCGCGAATCACGTGCCCCCACATGCCTTATTATGCATTGTTGCCGTTAGTTTTTATTCCACCCACTCTCCAAACTTAATCATGGATAGAGTATCACTCTTAAATTTATATTTTGTATAGACTTCACCTCGCTCATCCTTACAGGCAGAAACTTGTTTAACTTTATTTATTGTTGAATCTGAAAAATGAAAAAAACAGTTTAGAAAGTCCCTTTTTGTCATTCCTATTTTAATCCCCTTTTTAAGTTGAATATTGGAGTCAATAAATTGTCCTTTACCTAGGAAAATTTCAAAATCATTAGAGTATTCTGATTGCCATTTAACAATGCTAATCGAATTTTTTCCTTTAGTAAAGATAGTTCTTATCGAATTTTCGTCTGTTTCGGTTGTGATTTTATAATCGGGTAAAAGATTGGAGATATTATTTTCAGTCAAGTTACCAATTGGATTGTAAATTGCGTCTAAACAGCAAAGACTAACCTTTGAATTATTGATTGATAAGAAATATTTGTCAAATTCTCCATCAGGAAGCCTTTCTTTTATTTTTTCAGGTTCGGTCACGCCTTCTGACTGTGATGACAAATCTGATTTTTTTGCTTCTGTAGCGATTTGATTGTTTTGGTTCGAATCAGAAACAGATTTTGCAGTCTTATTTTCGATACAACTTAAACAAAACAGCAATAATAGTATGGCTAATATGTTCTTAGGCATCTAGTTTAAAATTAACGGCAACGGAAAATTATAAGTTTAGTTGTGGAGTACGGGCTACTTCTCTGTCCGCATACCCATATAGCTGATGCGAGTTAAAGCGTTACAAATTAGCACAAAAGCCGCAATTAAATTTATAAAATGTTGGCGGTAGTTATTTACTTATATTTATTTCTATTTCTATTTCTTTATCATTGTTTTTAAATACATATAAATTGTTTTCTTCTGATTTCATCAACGTATTTAAATTTAGTAATTCGCAAATTGTTAAAGAATCAAATGTTATAGAATTATATCTTTCCAATGTATTTCCTTTTTTAATATTATTTATATCGGCAATTGATCCAGGAATTACGTGTTCTACAAAAAATTTATCATTTTTATATGTGAAATAACATCCATGTTCAGGTTTAAAATCAATTAATCTATTTTTGTATGGAGAAAAATAAAATTTCTCATGAGCATAGTCAATTACTACAATTCCTTTTTGCAATAATGGAGCACCTAGAAATGATTTAGAGTTAGAATTTTCATATGTCGTTGCAGTACAATTTAATAAATATGTTTCACCAATCTTAATAGTGTCAAAAAGAACAACATGATTAATAGAATCTTTTTGAGAGCCAAATAGTCCTGATGAATTATGTTCGCTATCTAGGTCATACAGTATGTTGTCTTCGGATATCGCTCCATCAGCAACCATTTCTTTGAAAACAGACTTTTTTAAACGATATAGATAATTATTTGAACCAGTATCAAACCAAACATATTCTCCTGCATTTTCAGATGGAAATTGTATAAATAATTCTGGCATATTTTGTTCACCAATCAGCTTTAAATCAATAGCACTTTTCCGATCAAGTTTTAGTCTTGAATGCCGATTTGTGATTAGTAATTTACTATTTTTCAGATCAATTAATAGAATTTTATCTTTAAAAAAATTACCTCCCAATAGTCCATCGATTTGTATCCCACATGGTGCTAAATCTTGTATTTGTCTATGAATTCCAACTTTTAAGTTATTAAATATGGTATTACCAATTTTAAATTCAGTCAAAATTGAATTTTTAATTGATTTGCTATTTCCATAATAATCAAAGGATGTAATTGTGTCAATTATTTCAAGATTTAGTGAATCAAATAAATCATTAGAAATTGAGGTAGAAGCACCAGTGTCAAGACGAAAATTATATATTTTCCCGTTGATTTCTATTGGTACTATTATCGAATTTGAAATAACTTGTACATTAAGTTCCAAATAAAACTTTTTATTTATTTTATAATAAAATAGAAATATAAGAGAAACTAAAAGTAGTCCACTTATTACGAAGAAATATATTTTTCTATTCATTTTCTAGTTATTAATTGAAGCTGATCTGTTTGATTTAATTACCGCCAACGTTTGATGGTATGGTGTCGTGCGGGATTACGAGGTGATTTCTTATCTGTATACACCGACCTTTTTTTACGAGCCACAAACCTTCGCAAACCTCTGAAACCCGCATGCACTATACCATGTGTTGTAAGCTGGCATTATTTCATTCTTTCAGCCCCTGTCTTAGTTACTTTTACTTTACTAGTCTTATCCTTATCAATGCACGAAACTATAATTTCAAAATCGCTCTTGGCAATAGAGACAATCTTGAGTTTTACTTTCTCCCTATCAATTTTTTCATATTCATCAAGTAACTTATATATTTTTTCAATATCACCACAGTATTGTGAGTTTTCCGAATAATATTTCTTTTGAATTACCATTACTCTTGTCCCCACTGTCAATTCTTGAGGTAGTTTTATTTTTACAACATTACTTTGACGATTATCACAACTTGCCAATACCAACAATAGTCCTAAGATTATAAATAATAATCTATTCATTTTTTTTATTTCTCTAATCATTTCGAATTTCATTTGTTTAAGCATTTATTTAAATCTATATAATTGTCACAAAGCTAAATCTTATATGTATAGTTTAATCTTTGTTAATTGTCAAATCTTAAAATCATTAAAAAATATAAATATTCATATATTTTGCAGTAGAATTCGGTTTTTCTGCTTGCTTACAATCGGGATAGAATAGCGGATTACTCCGCCTATCCCCCCGCAGATCCGGACGTACAGAATTCCCGTATCCGGCTCCTCAGTTAATATGTTTAATTATCTGGTGCATGAATTTAAACATTATAATGAATTATTCTAGGTTTCGGGAGCTTAAAATATTTCAATAACTCCCAGTACCCTTTCCACGTGTAGCTTTTGCGTTGACTCCTTCGGTTAAGCCATTTAAACCAAGCATATAGTGTTATTTGATATATTCGGTTTAGACTAACGAAGTTACCTCTGATGCCAAAATATTGATACAATCCCCGAAGTTTAGATTTTAGTATTTTACTCTGATCTTTTAGCTTCTCGTGTTTATGTATCCTGCAAGTATCCTTTATGTTTTGAAGGATGGCCTGCATTTTCTTTTGACGTGTTTTTCGCTTCACTACCCAATTGCCTCTTTGGCTTTTGCTCCAATAATGTGTAAATCCTAGAAAATCAAAGGTGGGTGGTTTAGTTTTTCCTTCTGGTGAAAATCTAATGAGCTTACTCTTTTCTGCATGAATGGTTAATCCATATTTATTCATTCGCTTGGGTAGTGTGTTATTTACCCGCTGAGCATCTTCTGCATACTCAAATCCAATGATAAAATCATCGGCATAGCGTATCAAAAATATTTCGCCTTTAAGCAAGGGACGTACTATTTCATGTAACCATTTATCCAATGCATAATGCATATATATATTACAAAGCAATGGTGAAATAATATTTCCTTGTGGCGTGCCACGTTTGCTTATTTGCAAGCTTTTAGCCATCTACAACACCTGCTTTTAGCCATCGTTCAATCAATTGTAGAATACGTTTATCAAATAAATATACTTTATTCACAAAGGTTCTACTTCAAAGGTAGTCATGAACTCCCATTCGGTCGCTTTGGGGCTGAATAACACGGACTAAATACTCGCTTGCCGACTACTCTTCTGCTATCCTCACGGAATCACCCAGTCGGTTCGCTTTCATCCTGCTTACGGGCTTTGGATGAGATGGACTTGCACCATCTGGAAAGATTTATCTTCAAGAATACTTTAATGATTAAACCCTAATGAATAAATCATTAGCAAATTTCAGTAGATTGACTACTTCCCAATGCTTTCGGCTTACGAAGAAGTTACCTTACAAATGGCCTTCTTCGCTTAACGTACACGTTGAGTGTATGGTGTCGTAAGGGATTGCGTATTTAAACCGATCAAGTTACCACCCAAAATTGCTGCGGGCGATACCGCTCGAAAACCTCTGAAACCCTTATGCACTATACACATTGTTATGCTGCGTTATTATTGTCCATTTTTGTCAAAATCAATTCGTTGAACAATATCACAGGAAACAATCCTAGAAAAATAGTTGAAATTGCCCAGAGTATTTTCCCTTTAATCTGAAGTTGTCCAATCAATTTATAAAGTTTACTTGCCAAGATAACATTTAATAGAATCACAATCCCATAATTTAAAAATGTGAGATATGAATCGTATTCTATCAAAATTGCATAATCAGAGACCGATAAAAATCTAGTCAAATATGGTTTTGCAATAAAACTTGCCGCTGGATTTAAAAAGAAAGCAATAATCAATAAAATCAATACAGGTCTCAACGATTTATTTAAATCAACTTTTAATTTAATATTTTGGACAATCATCAGAACTGCAAGAAAAATCAAGCTATATTGTCCAAATGCTAAACCAATTAAAAACCAACTCAATCTATCTTGTTGAAACTTAAAAGTCATCGTGAATAACCATATCCCAATCACTAAATTTGGTAAGTAATCAAATATCGAGGTTAAACTTGTTATAAAAATATCAAGAAGTGATAATTCATAATTGGAATCGGGTCTAACAAAATCCATGAATGATAATATCAATGTTTGTCCAAATACATTAATCAGAATCAATATGACAATTAAAATAATTGAGAGTCCTTTATTAAATTTTATTTCCATGCTTTAAGTTTCTGTTAGTTCGGTTCGTTCTAATGCAGCATAACGTCAGACTGTCTAAAAACCAAACAGGTGTTGACATGAAGTTAATAACTAGCATTCACATTGAGCCTTCATACGTCCATTATTGATTATCTTAAAGGTATGAAATACATACAAGGAGAAAACCGGCACCAAATTTACCTTTTCCCCATAAACCTGGAAGGTGCCATAGCTAAGGATAATGATGTCCGGTTACTGGACCTGTTTGTTGATAGCCTTGCTCTGTCAGACTTTGGCTTTTGTCTCTCGCATCAGGATAATGGTCGTCCAGCATACCATCCCGGAGTTCTACTCAAACTATACATTTATGGTTACCTGAACCACATCAGGTCTTCGCGTAAATTGGAAAAGGAATGTCAACGAAATATTGAAGTAATGTGGCTTCTAGGAAATCTGGCGCCAGACCACAATACGATATCCAATTTCCGCAGGGACAATCCCAAGGCCATAAAAAAGGTTTTCCGGGCTACTGTATCAGTAGCAAAGCATTTTAACCTAATAGGAGGTGTTCTAATAGCAGGGGACAGCACAAAACTAAGGGCACAAAACAGCAAGAAGAATAATTACAACCAAAAGAAAATAGAACGTCACCTTGAGTATATCGAGAATAAACTAACGGAATATAATGAAGAGCTGGCTCAAAATGATGGCGACCCGGTAAAGAGATCTGAGGTAAAGAAGGCGATAGAGAAACAAAAAGAGCGCAAGCAGCACTATAAAGCCGTTGCGAAGCAAATATCCGAAAGCGGAGAACCTCAGGTTTCAACGTCCGATCCCGATAGTCGACATATGATCACCCGCAACAATATTACAGAGGTGGCCTATAATGTGCAAACAACCGTAGATGCAGAGAATAACATTCCTATAGATTATAAAGTTACGAATACCAATGACAGCAAAGCCATGGGTAATATGCTGCAGCGAGCCAAAAGCATATTACACACTAATGAATTCACCGCTCTTTACGACAAGGGGTATCATACCGGTTCAGAGTTTCAGATGGCAGAAAATTTAGGCATACAAACCATTGTAGCGATCCCAACAGTAGCTGCTCAGGCTCCCAATCCAGCTTACAATGTTGAAAATTTCATTTACCATAAAGAATCAGATTATTATACCTGTCCTCAGGGAGAATGTTTAACCACAACAGGCAAATGGCATCAAGCTAAAACCTATCTATTTAAACGCTATACCACCAAAGCCTGTATGACTTGTCAGGTAAAAGACCAATGTAGTAAAGCTACTTACGGCAAAGCCATACAGCGCAGTCAATATCAGGAAGTAATAGAAAAAAACAAGCAGCAAGTAAAAAATAATCAAGACTATTATAAACGACGGCAAGCCATTGTAGAGCACCCCTATGGAACGATAAAAAGACAATGGGGTTTTAACTATATTATGACCAAAAAAGGAATCCAAAGAGCCAGCAGTGATGTTGGACTGATCATGGTGGCCTATAATCTACGACGTATCTTAAATACACTAGGCAAGGAAAGACTAATGGACTTTCTGGAGTCTATTATTTTACATTTAGCGATGATTTTGGGGCTGATACCAGCAATTTCTCAGCTTAAAAAGACTTTCAATAACTATTTTTATCATATTCGTCTATATTGACATAAATGCATTTTATTATTAGAAACAAACAACTATTTTGCAAATAAAAATAGTTTTTAGACAGACTGACGTTGGCGGTATGAGTAGTTTGGCACTTTACCACTCCAGCCTTCATTATTCCTCTAAACTTAATTAAAAGCTACATCCTTCGCAAATCACTGACTGCCAAATTACTTATTACCGCGTGTTGAACTAAACCTCCTACGTCGGTAGACAACGAGGTTTTGACGGTAAAATACCGCATCTTTGTATTTCAATTTTAATAAACTGATTAAAGATGAAAAAAAAGTTTAACAACACCAAAGAGTGTTGAGGCATTATTGCACAATCTGCACGTAAGAATGGAAGTAGCGCATTTTTCTAATAGCTCAATTGCTAATTATATGCGTTCTACTAAGCTACTCTGCTTATTTTCCGGTAAGCTACCTGATGAGCTTTTGGAAATGGAAATATATGAGTTTCTGCTGTATCTTAAAAACGATCAAAAGCTGAGTCGGTCTACCATCAGAAATTACTTACAGGGGCTGCGTTTTATGTATAAAAGCGTGTATAAGCGCATTGATATTATTTCTGATGTACCTTACCCTAAAGCCACAAAGTATCTACCCTTGATCCCTACCGGGAAAGAACTGCTGCAATTATTTAATGCTGCCATAAGTCCAAAGCACAGACTATTACTAAAAGTTATTTATTCGGCTGGTTTGCGCAAAAGTGAGATTATCAACCTTAAAATTGAGCATCTCGATTTTAAAAACCATCGTATTTATATTAAAGACAGTAAAGGCAATAAAGACAGATACGCTGTTTTGGCCCAATCACTTATTCCTGAAATAAAGCACTATTTACATCAATTTAAACCGCAGGTATATTTATTTAATGGCAGGTATAAAGGTAAACCTTATAGCGACGAGGCTGTAAAATGGGGTTTTCAATATGCTCTGGATAGGTCTGGCATTGAAAAGCACTTTACACCTCACTCTTTGAGACATGCTTTTGCTTCACACTTGTTGGCAATTGGCGTTGACATTGTGTCTATACAAAAAATGATGGGGCACGATGATATCAGAACCACCATGGTATACCTGCAAACTAACAACAACCTAAAATCAAACCCTATGATTTCGCCTTTAGACAGGCTGCAACGATGAGCTATAGTAAACCCATATTTGATATTGGTGCTATTATCAGGGATCATAAACACAGTGTGATTGAGGCCGGACATTTAAATGCGCATAAGAAAAAGGTGTTTACAAACCTGGGAAATTGCAGAACGGCTGCTCTAGGCTATCATCAGGATAAATGTAACAACTCAGAATGTGGTCATGAGCAATATTCATACAATAGTTGCAGAGACAGGCACTGCCCTAAATGTAATGGTTTGAAAAAGGAAAGGTGGCTGATAGATCGAGAATCAGATCTTTTACCCATCAAATATTTTCATGTGGTATTTACCGTTCCCGAACAGCTAAATCCTTTGTTTATAGATCATCCAAGAGATATGTACAATGTACTCTTTAGGGCAGCATGGGATACCATTAAACAGTTTGCTCAGGATTATAAACATTTGGGCGCTCAAACCGGTATGATTGCCATTTTGCATACCTGGGGACAAAACCTGATTTTTCATCCACATGTACATTGCATTGTGCCGGGCGGTGGTATAACCCCTCAAAACAAATGGAAAAATACAAAAAGTAAAGGTAAGTTTTTATATCCTGTTAAAGCCTTAAGTGCTGTTTTTAGAGGTAAGTTTTGCGATTACCTGATGGACTTATACAATAAGGGAACCATTACTTTAAAAACTACTTTTGAACCAGAGCGTAAATACCTGCATCCTTTTTATAAAAATAAATGGGTGGTATATGCTAAATTACCCATGCACAATTCTAAGCAAGTGCTGGAATACTTGGCTAGGTATACTCATAGAGTTGCGATTAGTAACCAGCGTATTAAAAGCCTGGATGATAATAATGTGTATTTTTCGTGGCTCAACTACAAAAACGCTAAAGTGGATGTGATGCATCTTTCTTATTTAGAGTTTCTGCGAAGACTTTCCATGCATATACTTCCTCCAGCTTTTATGAAAATAAGGCATTATGGGTTTCTAGGTTCCTCTAAAAAGAAACTGTGCTTAGAGATCATCCGGAAAATATTTAATGCTTGCTCCCCGGAATCTAAAAAAGGGATCCCTTGGCAGGAATTATTTGTGCTGCTTTTTGGCCATCCTCACGATCAATGCCCAAAATGTAAACAAGGCACCATGCAACGTATAGCTTCTTTTAAGCCGGCTATCAGAGGTAGTCCCAACTCAATAAAAAATACAAAATCAACTCAATCTGCCTCTATATCATAAACGCCGCCTTTGGTGTAATGGGAAAGGTATGTCTTATAACCAACAAAAAGAGCTAAATCAACTGTCGATTTATACATTGAGGTGGTTTTAACTCTTTATTTTAATGATTTTTATACCCAAACTTTCTGTTTTAACTTTGGAGTTTTGTTATTACCAAGCATAAATGAAAGACCCATTTCATATCAACCCCCATACAATGGGCTCGCTTATCCCGGTTCCGTTCAACAACAAATATAATGAATCACCCTGATGGTTTGATGGGACTTTTTTGGGCAGTTCGTGATTAATTATATTCTAAGTGTTGTGCGGTCGTACTTTTTCTTAATGTTTCTATTCTATTATTTATCTCTACTATCTCTTGGTCTGTTAGTTTTTGAGTTTTATAATTTATCTCTTGCGAATCAGTCCTTAACTCAATCGACTGATTTTTAATTGCAATTGAGTTTAATTGTGAAAATTCTATCTGGGTATTAAACAAGTCATTAAGGCTTATACCTTTTTTATCAATTAAAATAGTCCTATTAAGAAAGGCAATACCCAAAAGGATAAACCCTAGTCCGTGTGCAAAATCCTCTTTTATAAATCCAAATAGCAACTCCGTATCAAAAGAGTCTGTAAATCCATCACGTATCCTTAGCAAACCAAAAAATGACCAACCAGCAAAATAAATCCAGTTGTATTTTTTTAGTCGAATTTTAATCTTATTCTTCAATACAGGTTTCTGAAATCTAGAAGCAAACAATGCAAATAATATAAATCCATAGCCAATAACTATCAAAATCTCACCATTCAATCTGGAGCTTAAGAAATCACTGAAATAATAGAAAATTAAAATTATTCCAATTAATAATCCAAAGGCTATTGTAAAAAATCTAATTGCATCTCTCATTTTTTGTCAGATTGGTAATTAAACTACTTAATAAATCTCATACTCAAGTTTCAAAGAGTCCAATTGCTTTTTGAAATCAGCTACTTTGTCATCAGAAATCCGATACTGAATTGGCACTCCATCTAGCATATTATCTAACATATCTTTAGCTGATTTTAATCCTAATCCATTTTGGTAATCAATCAACGTACGTACAAGTGTTATCCTCTCTTGATGCTTTTCCTTGAAATATTTTATAGTTACCATTTTCATAATTTTCAACTTAGCTGAGCCGCTCCGTGTATGCCGCACAACGGCTTGGCTATGGCGCGTTTTAATGCGCTATAGCCTTTGTTGTGGTGCGTTTTTATTATTTTCCTATTCCTGTTTTATTAATGTGTTCAAGTAAAGCATTTTCTATATCTTCACTGATATTCCAAAATTTATCATCCATTTCTTCTATATACTCCTCAAGTTGTTCTTCATCGAATTTATTAAATTGTTCTTGTCTTGCATCTGGTCCTTCGGGTACTCCTTTTGGAAAATATATCTTATTGAACTCACGTAATTGATTTGAAATTGAGTGAAAATTCAAGTATTCTAAATCTTCTATTGTATCTGAGTTTTTATCAGCTCCATGATTCACATAGTGATCCCAAAGTCCATCAGTTACAAGTGGTTCAATATTAAACCAAACTCGTTGGTCTCTCGTCAATTTTTCATAGTCCGAGAAACCTAAGTCCACTATTTTTTCCCATGCAGGTTGAGCTTCTTCTCTTGTCATTTTTATTTTTTTTTAAATGCACCACAATCGGGATAGAATAGTGGATTACTCCACCTATCCCCCCGCAGATCCGGACGTACAGAATTCCCGTATCCGGCTCCTCAGTTAATATGTTTAATTATCTGGTGCATAAATTTAAACATTATAATGAATTATTCTAGGTTTCGGGAGCTTAAAATATTTCAATAACTCCCAGTACCCTTTCCACGTGTAGCATTTGCGTTGACTCCTTCGGTTAAGCCATTTAAACCATGCATATAGTGTTATTTGATATATTCGGTTTAGACTAACGAAGTTACCTCTGATGCCAAAATATTGATACAATCCCCGAAGTTTTGATTTTAGTATTTTACTCTGATCTTTTAGCTTCTCGTGTTTATGTATCCTGCAAGTATCCTTTATGTTTTGAAGGATGGCCTGCATTTTCTTTTGACGTATTTTTCGCTTCACTACCCAATTGCCTCTTTGGCTTTTGCTCCAATAATGTGTAAATCCTAGAAAATCAAAGGTGGGTGGTTTAGTTTTTCCTTCTGGTGAAAATCTAATGAGCTTACTCTTTTCTGCATGAATGGTTAATCCATATTTATTCATTCGCTTGGGTAGTGTGTTATTTACCCGCTGAGCATCTTCTGCCTACTCAAATCCAATGATAAAATCATCGGCATAGCGTATCAAAAATATTTCGCCTTTAAGCAAGGGACGTACTATTTCATGTAACCATTTATCCAATGCATAATGCATATATACATTACAAAGCAATGGTGAAATAATATTTCCTTGCGGCGTGCCACGTTTGCTTATTTGCAAGCTTTTACCATCTACAACACCTGCTTTTAGCCATAGTTCAATCAATTGCAAAATACACTTATCTTTAATCCGTTGACTTATAAGTGATAATAATGTACTATGTTCAAAGTTGTCGAAACAACCCTGAATATCACAGTCCAGTATCCAATTAATATTGCGCTTCATACATTGATTGCGAAGGTTATTTAGTGCCTGATGGGCACTACGTTTGGCTCGGAATCCATAGGAAAAATCGTAAAAGTCTTGTTCAAATATCAAATTAAGTATATCTGTTACTGCTCTTTGTACAATCTTATCCTCGGTAGTACTTATCCCTAATGGGCGTTGCTTCCCATTGCCCTTGTCTATCCATACTCTGCGGATGTTTGGGGCAAAGTAAGATTTACTCTTTAACCTTGCTTGGAGATTTTCTATACGCAGTTGTAAGTTCAACTCATATTCTTCTGCATTAACTTCATCTATTCCACTCGCTGCTGTTTTCCGCAGTTTACGGAAACTACTTAGCAAATATTCTTCCGTTAGATGATGCGCTAGTGAGGTAAAAACTTCGGTTGGACTTTCCTGCGCCTTGCGTTTTATACAACCAAATTTTGTTTGCCTGTTGGCGATTTCTCCGAGTAAATCCATGCTTTCTGTTTAGTTGAACCATATTAACTGACAATCCCCCTTCCCTCCTTCGGGTCGCTCAGATGGTACTTCCCCGATTTCATTGGTACTATGCGGCTGTTCTGACTTCTGTATGCCTTCTCTTTGACTCCGGTTGTCCCTTGTCGCTGATACCTGGTACACCATGTCATTTTCCTTGACTCTGTTAACATTGACATGGTTACGTTAACTGACTGGTGTTTCTTTTTGATGGTACACCCAAACCCCTTCTTGTCAGGAGCTATACAGATCTCCTAAGTTCCGAAGACTTCCCTTTGTATTCATGCCCTGAGCTTTGACCACGGTAGTTCTACAGCAGTAACCGTAAATATGCCACTGTAATTGCTGCCTTCCGGTAACCGTACACCGTCGGCTTAACTACAAATAAATACACTTTTTATGGATGTAAGCTTGTCTTTTATGGAATCCATGATTTCCCTTTGGTCAATTCGAGGCTGAATAACACGGCCTAAATACTCGCTTGCCGACTACTCTTCTGCTATCCTCACGGAATCACCCAGTCGGTTCGCTTTCATCCTGCTTACGGGCTTTGGATGAGATGGACTTGCACCATCTGGAAATCATTAGCAAATTTCAGTAAATTGACTACTTCCCAATGCTTTCGGCTTACGAAGAAGTTTCCCTACAAATGGCCTTCTTCTCTTAGCGTACACGGCTTGCCGTATGGAGCGTAAAGGGATTTAACCTAACTAACTTTCCAAATTGAGCAGAGCCAAAGCGTTGTATTTGTTTTTAATTTTTCATTTCTAAAGCCAAATCAGCGATTTGGCGTTGATTGCCGAAGCCACGAACCTACTAAGAAACACTGTACCCTTTATGCTCTATTACGGTTTGTTGTAGCACGTTTTTATCTTTTTTTTCTATGTGTTTTAGTTTAAAATATGCCAACCAATGTGATATTTCGTCCATTCTCATATTAAACGCTGTAAAGTCATCTTGCCAATTAAAGTCTTTTGATTCAATGCAAAGAATCCAGTCCACACTTTCTTCATTATGTTCTTCTTTGGTACTAATAGATTTAATCGAATCCCATGTCAAGTAATGAGTTTCTTTAATTTTTATTCCACTTTCATTTATTACAATAACGGGTTTGTTGTTTATTGCTCGAATGAAATTTTGAATAATGAAGTATCCTAATATTAATCCAATAATAATGGCAATTACAAAATATTCAGTAGAGTGCTCTTTGTCAGGATTATCTAATTCGCTTAGTAATAGAAGTTCTGTGAACCCAAAAGCTATTGCGGTTTTAACCCAGTACTTAGTATTGTTGTATTTAATGGTAACCTTATTAGGATGTTTGTGAGTGTATTTTTCACTTAATCTAATTTCGGAAACAAACTTTTGGGTTAGGTAATCAAAAAACTTCATTAACAATTACAAAATTAGTTTATCATGTGTGCAAATGTGCTACAACGGCTCGCACATGAGGCTGTGTGGGGATTTAAATTCTCTGCCCTCTTTAAAACCTCACTGAGCCCAATGCTTTTACAAGTTTCTAATTTAACAAAAGAAAGTGACTTTAAAAGCATTGGGCGGACAAATAGAAATCACCACCTCTCGCGAATCACTACACCCCACATGCCTTATAATGCATTGTTGGCTTTAGTTCTTTTCTACCAAGTTATCCGTTCTTACAATATATTTTTCTTCCTGAGTTGTTTTGATATTAAAAGCGAGTCCTAACTCTGATTCCAATTTTGCCTTAGTTGAATTCCAATCACTTTTTCTTAGTTTAATGTTTATCCTCTGAGGTTCTTCAACACATAGAGAAAGAGTCTTGTTAAATTCTTTACTTAAAGAAGTAAGTATCTTCTCTAGATTGTAATTCTCGAATATCATAGAATCCTGTGATAAAATAGATTGACTCCTAATTGTATCACTAACAATAGTATTCGCATACTTTAGAAACTTTCTTTTATTGCCAACAGAAACCATTACAGTATCAATATTAAACGTCTTTTTCTCAATATTTATTTTAAGAGATTCAATAATATTACTTTTTATCATGGAGTCTTGTTGGCTACTCATCACTTTTTGGTCAACAAGAACACCGTAATATTGATTTTCTAGATTTTTATTTTCGAATATGATTGAATTTACTTCAATGTCTTTTATTATCCCAAGTAAATCTTTCAAGGAAATACATTCAGCATTCATTCCAAAAAATGGTTCACTATAGTGACTATTTTTATAGCTTTGAAAGTTACTTTGATTCACTTCTTTTATTATAACCTTGCAACTATCGGTTTCTAAACTCAAGACATATTTTGGAGGATTAACTGCTAAGTCACTCTTCTCTGTTTTTGTTGATTTGCTCTTACAGTTATTAAATAATAGGCAAACAATCATTAAAGCTAAAAAAATTAATTTCATAGGGGTAATTTTATATTATTCATTCCTTTATTATTCTATTTTTTGCATTTGAGCACTGAATTAAAGCCAACGGCAGTTTGTCTAAAAACTATTTTTATTTGCAAAATAGTTGTTTGTTTCTAATAATAAAATGCATTTATGTCAATATAGACGAATATGATAAAAATAGTTATTGAAAGTCTTTTTAAGCTGAAAAATTGCTGGTATCAGCCCCAAAATCATCGCTAAATGTAAAATAATAGACTCCAGAAAGTCCATTAGTCTTTCCTTGCCTAGTGTATTTAAGATACGTCGTAGATTATAGGCCACCATGATCAGTCCAACATCACTGCTGGCTCTTTGGATTCCTTTTTTGGTCATAATATAGTTAAAACCCCATTGTCTTTTTATCGTTCCATAGGGGTGCTCTACAATGGCTTGCCGTCGTTTATAATAGTCTTGATTATTTTTTACTTGCTGCTTGTTTTTTTCTATTACTTCCTGATATTGACTGCGCTGTATGGCTTTGCCGTAAGTAGCTTTACTACATTGGTCTTTTACCTGACAAGTCATACAGGCTTTGGTGGTATAGCGTTTAAATAGATAGGTTTTAGCTTGATGCCATTTGCCTGTTGTGGTTAAACATTCTCCCTGAGGACAGGTATAATAATCTGATTCTTTATGGTAAATGAAATTTTCAACATTGTAAGCTGGATTGGGAGCCTGAGCAGCTACTGTTGGGATCGCTACAATGGTTTGTATGCCTAAATTTTCTGCCATCTGAAACTCTGAACCGGTATGATACCCCTTGTCGTAAAGAGCGGTGAATTCATTAGTGTGTAATATGCTTTTGGCTCGCTGCAGCATATTACCCATGGCTTTGCTGTCATTGGTATTCGTAACTTTATAATCTATAGGAATGTTATTCTCTGCATCTACGGTTGTTTGAACATTATAGGCCACCTCTGTAATATTGTTGTGGGTGATCATATGTCGACTATCGGGATCGGACGTTGAAACCTGAGGTTCTCCGCTTTCGGATATTTGCTTCGCAACGGCTTTATAGTGCTGCTTGCGCTCTTTTTGTTTCTCTATCGCCTTCTTTACCTCAGATCTCTTTACCGGGTCGCCATCATTTTGAGCCAGCTCTTCATTATATTCCGTTAGTTTATTCTCGATATACTCAAGGTGACGTTCTATTTTCTTTTGGTTGTAATTATTCTTCTTGCTGTTTTGTGCCCTTAGTTTTGTGCTGTCCCCTGCTATTAGAACACCTCCTATTAGGTTAAAATGCTTTGCTACTGATACAGTAGCCCGGAAAACCTTTTTTATGGCCTTGGGATTGTCCCTGCGGAAATTGGATATCGTATTGTGGTCTGGCGCCAGATTTCCTAGAAGCCACATTACTTCAATATTTCGTTGACATTCCTTTTCCAATTTACGCGAAGACCTGATATGGTTCAGGTAACCATAAATGTATAGTTTGAGTAGAACTCCGGGATGGTATGCTGGACGACCATTATCCTGATGCGAGAGACAAAAGCCAAAGTCTGACAGAGCAAGGCTATCAACAAACAGGTCCAGTAACCGGACATCATTATCCTTAGCAATGGCACCTTCCAGGTTTATGGGGAAAAGGTAAATTTGGTGCCGGTTTTCTCCTTGTATGTATTTCATACCTTTAAGATACTCAATAATGGACATATGAAGGCTCAATGTGAATGCTAGTTATTAACTTCATGTCAACACCTGTTTGGTTTTTAGACAGTCTGACGGCTCGTATAAGAATAGTAGCCGATTGCGGGCTTCATTTCTGTCAAATTACAGGAAAGCTGGAGCGGGCTACAACTCTTGAATTTACTGCAATATCGGCTATTATTTTTATACATCCTAAGTTTACTTTTCAATACTAAATATTACTTTTTATTAACTTACAATACAAATAAAAAAGAACGAAAGAGTGGATTAAGGTTAATATATACATAAAACATAAAGCTTGTCAACAATGAAAATCCCCACCCTTTCGCTACTGAAATACGATTAGTTCTTTGGGCCTCTTAAGCCTGTTTTTAGGTTGCTATATTAAAGTAGCTGCGTTCTTTTAAATTTTTTAATTATGAATAAAATTAATCATTTTATTGGTATCGACATCTCCAAAAAAGTATTTGATGTCTGGAGTTCTGAATTGGGACATAAACAGTTTACAAATAATGATGAAGGATTTAATAAGTTTCTACTGTTACTGGATGCCAAGAGCTGGTGTGTCATGGAATATACAGGATGTTATTATAACCAACTAGCTCTATTTTTATTTGAAAATGAAATTGCTGTTTCTGTTATAAATCCGCTTGTAATCAAACGCTACATTCAAATGAAGCTCCAACACAATAAAACAGATAAAAGTGATGCTAAAATGATTGTTAAGTATGCTCAGGAACAAAAGCTGAACCTGTGGCATCCATTACCTGAGTACATAGAACATTGTAAAGATTTACACACTACCATTAGCTTGTATTTTAAACAAAGTACAGCTCTAAAAAATAAATTACATAGCTTTGTGGATAAAGGTATTAAAGGTAAAGTTATTACTTCATTAAAGCGTCAAATCCGCCAAATTGAAGCTGAAATTAAACTACTTGAACAAGAATTAGAAGATACTATTAAAAAGCATGAACAACAGTTGTTATCTAATCTTTTATCAATTCCTGGGATAGGTAAAAAAACAGCCATAATGCTGATAGTTTGTACAAATGGCTTCAAAACATTTGAAAACAACCGACAGCTTTCTGCTTTCCTTGGATTATCTCCGGTCATTTTCACTTCAGGATCTAGTGTAAGAGGAAAGTCCAGAATATCTAAAAAAGGGAATCCTTTGATTCGTAAGCTATTGTTTATGTGCAGTTTTACGGCATGTACCAGAAACCCACAATGTAAAGCGCTTTTTGACAGACTGGTAGCTAAAGGCAAATCAAAAAAATTAGCCTTAATTGCGGTCTCTAACAAACTGTTAGCCCAGTCAATGGGGATTGCAAAATCAGGCTTAAAATATGATCCAAATTTTAAGTCTGTTTTGGTTTCTCTATAATTTTTCTTTTTGAACTTGCCTCCCAAAACAATTAGGTAATTCAAAAGGAAAAATTATGCCCTTTTTATTTGGTTTTTACCTTAGTTCTTTGTTGTGTGCCGTATTCATTTATCCACTTTGCTATTGAATTTACATAAAAAATAATCATCTATTATGCCAATATGGTTTAGAGTTGAAAGGAGGAAAATTCATGCAAATTGCAAGAAAACTAGTTAACTCGAATCTTGACAAGTCATTCAATTTATCCCCAATCTCAACATTTTCAACTGGTATAAAAGTATAATATTCTCTATCATCCCCTTCTCTAATATCAATTACTTCATAAAATTCTGAAAAATATAGTTGTCCGCAAGTTTTACACTTCTTTAAAATTCTAGAATTATGATAATCCTGTCGATAGATTTTGAAATTTTCAAATGATTTAAGTAGTAAATCTTTTGTTAGCTCAACACTCCAAAGATGGCATTTATTTGGTTTTGAAATTTTTATTTGACTCATTTTGCTAATATTCTATCAATTTTAATCATTGAAGAGAGAGTTAATTATTTGATTTTAGACTTTCTTAAATGAAAAATTATTTAATCATCTTCTTTTTCATTCTCTACCTATAAATTTTTAACCTATCTCATTATTAATAATTCCACATAATCTTTTGAATAATGGCTTTTCAAGTATTATTTAACTATTGTATGTTTCAAATTGTGCGACACTTATGGCACACAACGATACAAATATAATTACGGGGCTGGAATGCGGACTACATGCCTTTCTGCCTATACAAAAGCTGATGCGGGATATTAAACTTCCAAATAACTTCTGACCAGCCCTTAATTATCATTTGCTGTTGTGTTTTGTTGCTTTTTTCAGTTTATAGTTTGTTGATTAGTCTAAATAATTCTATGCATTACCTATTCTTTATTCTTTAAAATATTTATCAACCACTACATAATCATCATAGATTAAACTTTCTTGTATTACAGATGTATCTCTCATTAGCATTACCTTGGCTAATAGCAAATTATACCCTTTATGATAATTTTTAATTTCTAAGTTAACTTTATGATTATTCAACTTACTATCGAACACTTTAACATCATTATCAAAAACCAAATCAGAATCTGGTATCAAATTTCCTACTATTACTTTTAAATAAGTATCACTCTTTTCAAAATTTCCATAATGTCCAGTAATTGTTACCCCTAAATTATCTCCATTTTGTATTGTATCATTACAAAACATTTCTGCATAAGCATTATCTTTTGTATTATTCACAATTGTATCATAATTTTTATAACTAAGAGAACTGATAAACTCAAATCCGCCATTACTAATATCATAATATTGCTTTAATTTTAAGCTGTCGCAATCGACTATTTGATTAAAAGTTCTAATCCCTGAATGTGTTGTCCTTTCTATTTCAACAGTATCACCTTTTTTCAAAAAATCTGTCGTTTCCATAATTAAAGGTTTACCATCTACATATAGTGAACGTTTAAATAACCTATTATACTCATCATAGGTGTAATTTATTCCATGCCACTTACCATTTTTATAATGTTGTATTAAACATCCACCTCCATAAATAAAAGCTTTACAAACCCCATCTATTATTCCATTCTTATAATTCAACTCCCTACTATATTCTTCATCTCTAATATCAGAATAGGAATAACCATCTATGTTCCCCAAGTCATTATAATATGTTGAATCCTCAGTACTTCCATCTTCAAAATATTTGACAATCAAATATGGAATAGAGTCCATGTTTGACCTATAATAAGATTTCAATTTAACAGTCCCATTTGGATAAAAATCTTCTTGTACATTTTTTTTATCATTACATGAAAGCAATGCTAAACCACTAGCTGTAATGATATAAACAATTATTTTAATGTTAGGTATAAAACTATTAATCAATTTCATTATATAATTATTCTGAATTTGTTTTCCTCAATTTTAGATTAGCTAGTTTTTTTGCAATTAAACACAATCGGGATAGAATAGTGGATTACTCCACCTATCCCCCCGCAGATCCGGACGTACAGAATTCCCGTATCCGGCTCCTCAGTTAATATGTTTAATTATCTGGTGCATGAATTTAAACATTATAATGAATTATTCTAGGTTTCGGGAGCTTAAAAAATTTCAATAACTCCCAGTACCCTTTCCACGTGTAGCTTTTGCGTTGACTCCTTCGGTTAAGCCATTTAAACCAAGCATATAGTGTTATTTGATATATTCGGTTTAGACTAACGAAGTTACCTCTGATGCCAAAATATTGATACAATCCCCGAAGTTTAGATTTTAGTATTTTACTCTGATCTTTTAGCTTCTCGTGTTTATGTATCCTGCAAGTATCCTTTATGTTTTGAAGGATGGCCTGCATTTTCTTTTGACGTGTTTTTCGCTTCACTACCCAATTGCCTCTTTGGCTTTTGCTCCAATAATGTGTAAATCCTAGAAAATCAAAGGTGGGTGGTTTAGTTTTTCCTTCTGGTGAAAATCTAATGAGCTTACTCTTTTCTGCATGAATGGTTAATCCATATTTATTCATTCGCTTGGGTAGTGTGTTATTTACCCGCTGAGCATCTTCTGCATACTCAAATCCAATGATAAAATCATCGGCATAGCGTATCAAAAATATTTCGCCTTTAAGCAAGGGACGTACTATTTCATGTAACCATTTATCCAATGCATAATGCATATATACATTACAAAGCAATGGTGAAATAATATTTCCTTGCGGCGTGCCTCGTTTGCTTATTTGCAAGCTTTTACCATCTACAACACCTGCTTTTAGCCATCTTTCAATCAATTGCAAAATACACTTATCTTTAATCCGTTGACTTATAAGTGATAATAATGTACTATGTTCAAAGTTGTCGAAACAGCCCTGAATATCACAGTCCAGTATCCAATTAATATTGCGCTTCATACATTGATTGCGAAGGTTATTTAGTGCCTGATGGGCACTACGTTTGGCTCGGAATCCATAGGAAAAATCGTAAAAGTCTTGTTCAAATATCAAATTAAGTATATCTGTTACTGCTCTTTGTACAATCTTATCCTCGGTAGTACTTATCCCTAATGGGCGTTGCTTCCCATTGCCCTTGTCTATCCATACTCTGCGGATGTTTGGGGCAAAGTAAGATTTACTCTTTAACCTTGCTTGGAGATTTTCTATACGCAGTTGTAAGTTCAACTCATATTCTTCTGCATTAACTTCATCTATTCCACTCGCTGCTGTTTTCCGCAGTTTACGGAAACTACTTAGCAAATATTCTTCCGTTAGATGATGCGCTAGTGAGGTAAAAACTTCGGTTGGACTTTCCTGCGCCTTGCGTTTTATACAACCAAATTTTGTTTGCCTGTTGGCGATTTCTCCGAGTAAATCCATGCTTTCTGTTTAGTTGAACCATATTAACTGACAATCCCCCTTCCCTCATTCGGGTCGCTCAGATGGTACTTCCCCGATTTCATTGGTACTATGAGGCTGTTCTGACTTCTGTATGCCTTCTCTTTGACTCCGGTTGTCCCTTGTCGCTGATACCTGGTACACCATGTCATTTCCCTTGACTCTGTTAACATTGACATGGTTACGTTAACTGACTGGTGTTTCTTTTTGATGGTACACCCAAACCCCTTCTTGTCAGGAGCTATACAGATCTCCTAAGTTCCGAAGACTTCCCTTTGTATTCATGCCCTGCGCTTTGACCACGGTAGTTCTACAGCAGTAACCGTAAATATGCCACTGTAATTGCTGCCTTCCGGTAACCGTACGCCGTCGGCTTAACTACAAATAAATACACTTTTTCGAGGCTGAATAACACGGCCTAAATACTCGCTTGCCGACTACTCTTCTGCTATCCTCACGGAATCACCCAGTCGGTTCGCTTTCATCCTGCTTACGGGCTTTGGATGAGATGGACTTGCACCATCTGGAAATCATTAGCAAATTTCAGTAGATTGACTACTTCCCAATGCTTTCGGCTTACGAAGAAGTTTCCCTACAAATGGCCTTCTTCTCTTAGCGTACACGGTGAGTATAAGTTTTGAAGTGGATTGCGGGTGATTCTCTTTCCTGTTACAGGCTAGATTACAAGCGGGTTGCCGCCGCCAGAACACCACAAAAACCACTTTAAAATTTATACATTGTTATAGCCCGTTGTTTTGTGCTAGCTTCTTATTCAATCTAATTGTCCTTGTCCTTTTATTACTTTGCTTAAATTGAAAATACCATTTGCTATCAAAAGCAACTTGCATTTCATTATTTATACTACTAGATAATTTTAAGCTAATAAGTTGCTTAGGTTTTAAGTTTAAATGAGTAAGAACATGCATTCTCTTTTCACCTTTTATTTCTTGATAAATATCAAAATAAGACTTATTCTTTGTTAAAACTAGCAATTTTATGTCTCTCATAATCTGAGTTGATAAGGGAGATGTATTATAAAAATCTAATTGCATTGAAATATTTACAATCGTGTCTTTTCCAATGGTTTCAACATACTTAGCACTACCTGTATCAAACTCTGTTAGAGTATATCCAATTCTATTTTGAAATATTTTAACCTTTCCTAATCTTAAAAATTGATTCAGAGTGAAGCCAAGCAATACTCCAAAGAGCGAGCCACAAACCCCAATTATTGCAGATAAATTATTTGAATCTAATTTTATCATTTAAGTTATTTTGATTAGACGTTAGTAAAGATTGTTAATATCTGGATTTATCCAAAATTCAGCCCCAACTTTCTTCTGTAAATTTCTAGAGTTCACAGCAAAATTAATAAGGTCAAAAATTCCCTTATGATTAATCTCCAAGTTATTTCCTTTTTTTTCTATTAGATATGTAAAATCTTCACATTCTAATAGCTTTGTTAATTCATTATTACCAGATAGATTATTGTACTCAACAACACATATTACTCCAAGAAATTTTGGAATTAAGTCTGGAGCAAAATTAGGTAACAATTGACTAGCAATTTTCCTTTTTGTATTTAAGTCAGAAAGACCAGCGCTATAATCCGTCCGTTTTATTTCAAGAACACCAAAAACACTAAATTGTGGAACTAAAGCAAATTCTTCTATTTGAAAAATTGGAGGATATGGATTAGGTTCGTAAAGTATTATATCCAATTGAGGCAATTCAGCTTCATTATAATTATTGGGAGAAATAATGCTCCCTGTGCACAATTTAATTGGAGAGATTGATTTTTTCAAAAAGTCCACAACTATTTTTTCAGCATATTGACCAATTAACGATGTATTCTTTGTAAATTTCAGTATAGAATCAATAGTTTTTAATGAGTGTCCTAAATTTTCCGCGTATTCTTTAAAGTATTCATTCATATAAACTTCTTTTTTCTAATACTAATTATCGCAATCCACCAATGGGCTATAACGTTTGACAATATGAAACGGTTGGGTTTTCGGGCTGCGTTCCTGTCCACCGGCAAAAATGCTGAAGCGAGAATCAAACCTTTGCAAACCACTGAACCCCAACTATTTTATATTGTGTGTTGTGCTTAGTTTTTTTTTATTTTTTAAATCATCTTTTGGCACATAGCTAGAGAAAAATTCCCTTTTCCCTTTTGAGTCTAATCTACCAATAATAGTGGCTGTCGAAGACTTACTTAATTCAATGTTTGGACTAAGATGTAAATGTTCACGAGCACCATTTGGCAAATATTTATCATTTACTTCCTCTTGATTCAACTCAGCTAAATAAATTAGTTGTTTTGCAAGTGATTTTAAACCTTCTGGGTCTCCATGAATTAATATTTCATTCCACTTTTCAATTTTCCCTTCAAATTCGTCTTCATTTTCAATTACTTTGATGTCAAGATGTCCATCAATTTCATTTCCTTTTTCAATATTGTAATTCATGTGTATATTATTTCAGAATATGTAATCCAGCTTTTTCAGCAATTTCTAATATTGGTTTTATTTTCATTTCATCCGAGTACCAGATAATATTTGTCCAATCCCATTCTTCGTTATAAATAGCAGAAAATTCTGGCAAAATCAAACTGTATCTTCTCCCACTTTGAGACCATAAATTATTAAAATCACATTTTTTTAGAAGGTCAGTATAGGTCAATGGTTTTTTAATAAAAATTCTATAGTTTCGTTTATATTTCCAGAGATATGTTTCTGTCGAATTGTATAAACCCTCAATTACTCTTTCGAATTTCTCTCGACGACTGTTTAACTCGTTCTTATCATTGTCTATAAAAATCAATTTATCGGCTTCATCCTTTGTCAACTAATGGTCAAAAACGCTTATGAATATTTTCTTATAAATTCCAGTTTCAATAAATGATTCATCTTCCTCTAAAACTTTCCTAAAGTCAGGAAGTCTTTTCTTTATTGATTTTAATTCTTTGTCTGAAATATTTGAAATCATATAGTTCTGAGGTTTCGTTCGGTTAAATTAAGCACAACGGTTGGCATAACCGCAGTTGCGTTGCTTCGGCTTTGCTCCTATTTAATTTATTGATAAACATAATCATATTTTACTACCGTTGCAAATTGCTAAAAGCTATTGCGGTTGATGCTGGGTTATATGGCGTAATTATTATTTTCAAAAAATATTCTGACATTATTATCAGTTCGGACAGGTATTCCCTCTATTTTCCCAGGAATCCAAATTGGATAATTTTCTTTTATATAATCAACCGCAATTTCATATAGTTCTTGTTTAAGCTTTTCATTATTCTTTGTGTTGGATGCAAAATAACTTATATAAAACCCATTTATAGTACTATCCTTTTCAACGATAAAACTTAAATCAAAAAATGGCCATTCTCCATTTTCAGATCCATCATTTTCTATCTTTAAATTTTTGATTTTTATTGTTGTCAAATAATCATTCGTCCTTTCATTTTCAGAAGGTAACCTTGGTCTTTCATCACAACCCCATTGTTGTACAACTTTATCATGTAAATCTGCATTTTGAAGAAATAGGCTATCAGCCTGTCTATGAATATTATTTTTAAAATCAATTCCAAATTTTTCTATAATAGTTTTATCCATATAAGCTCCATAACAACCTTGAGTTTGTCCAACTTCTTCAACACAGCTGAATAAATCCACATCAAATTGCAATCCATTTTCTTTACACAGTTTTCTCAATTCACTTTCATATCTTAGTGTACCAGTTCCTAAACCAACACTTTGTGTTAAAACAATTTTCCCATTTGCAATATCTTCTTGTGCTCTTTTAATCTCAGAAATACAAAGAGTATCATTCTTATTAGGATTTGCTATATAAGCAATCTGAGGAGGAAGGTCTATATTATTTAAGTAATCACTTCTTTTATTTTGCAAACAAGAAGTAATTATTAATAGTATTAAAATTATTGTTGTGTACTTCATTTTTTTATGCCATATAACGATACGCATATGAGGCGTGTGGGGATTGAAATAGTCCGACCTCTCAAAACCTCACTTAGCCCATTGCTTTTCAATAGGCTAAATTAATAAGAAAGTGTCGATTTAAAAGCAATGGGCGGACAAATTGAATGCACCACCCTTCGCAAATCACCTGCACCCCACATGACTTATATGCAGTGTTGAACTAAACCTCCTACGTCGGTAGACAACGAGGTTTTGACGGTAAAATACCGCATCTTTGTATTTCAATTTTAATAAACTGATTAAAGATGAAAAAAAAGTTTAACAACACCAAAGAGTGTTGAGGCATTATTGCACAATCTGCATGTAAGAATGGAAGTAGCGCATTTTTCTAATAGCTCAATTGCTAATTATATGCGTTCTACTAAGCTACTCTGCTTATTTTCCGGTAAGCTACCTGATGAGCTTTCGGAAATGGAAATATATGAGTTTCTGCTGTATCTTAAAAACGATCAAAAGCTGAGTCGGTCTACCATCAGAAATTACTTACAGGGGCTGCGTTTTATGTATAAAAGCGTGTATAAGCGCATTGATATTATTTCTGATGTACCTTACCCTAAAGCTACAAAGTATCTACCCTTGATCCCTACCGGGAAAGAACTGCTGCAATTATTTAATGCTGCCATAAGTCCAAAGCACAGACTATTACTAAAAGTTATTTATTCAGCTGGTTTGCGCAAAAGTGAGATTATCAACCTTAAAATTGAGCATCTCGATTTTAAAAACCATCGTATTTATATTAAAGACAGTAAAGGCAATAAAGACAGATACGCTGTTTTGGCCCAATCACTCATTCCTGAAATAAAGCACTATTTACATCAATTTAAACCGCAGGTATATTTATTTAATGGCAGGTATAAAGGTAAACCTTATAGCGACGAGGCTGTAAAGTGGGGTTTTCAATATGCTCTGGATAGGTCTGGCATTGAAAAGCACTTTACACCTCACTCTTTGAGACATGCTTTTGCATCACACTTGTTGGCAATTGGCGTTGACATTGTGTCTATACAAAAAATGATGGGGCACGATGATATCAGAACCACCATGGTATACCTGCAAATTAGCAACAACCTAAAATCAAACCCTATGATTTCGCCTTTAGACAGGCTGCAACGATGAGCTATAGTAAACCCATATTTGATATTGGTGCTATTATCAGGGATCATAAACACAGTGTGATTGAGGCCGGACATTTAAATGCGCATAAGAAAAAGGTGTTTACAAACCTGGGAAATTGCAGAACGGCTGCTCTAGGCTATCATCAGGATAAATGTAACAACTCAGAATGTGGTCATGAGCAATATTCATACAATAGTTGCAGAGACAGGCACTGCCCTAAATGTAATGGTCTGAAAAAGGAAAGGTGGCTGATAGATCGAGAATCAGATCTTTTACCCATCAAATATTTTCATGTGGTATTTACCGTTCCCGAACAGCTAAATCCTTTGTTTATAGATCATCCCAGAGATATGTACAATGTACTTTTTAGGGCAGCATGGGATACCATTAAACAGTTTGCTCTGGATTATAAACATTTGGGCGCTCAAACCGGTATGATTGCCATTTTGCATACCTGGGGACAAAACCTGGTTTTTCATCCACATGTACATTGCATTGTGCCGGGCGGTGGTTTAACCCCTCAAAACAAATGGAAAAATACAAAAAGTAAAGGTAAGTTTTTATATCCTGTTAAAGCCTTAAGTGCTGTTTTTAGAGGTAAGTTTTGCGATTACCTGATGGACTTACACAATAAGGGAACCATTACTTTAAAAACTACTTTTGAACCAGAGCGTAAATACCTGCATCCTTTTTATAAAAATAAATGGGTGGTATATGCTAAATTACCCATGCACAATTCTAAGCAAGTGCTGGAATACTTGGCTAGGTATACTCATAGAGTTGCAATTAGTAACCAGCGTATTAAAAGCCTGGATGATAATAATGTGTATTTTTCGTGGCTCAACTACAAAAACGCTAAAGTGGATGTGATGCATCTTTCTTATTTTGAGTTTCTGCGAAGACTTTCCATGCATATACTTCCTCCCGCTTTTATGAAAATAAGGCATTATGGGTTTCTAGGTTCCTCTAAAAAGAAACTGTGCTTAGAGATCATCCGGAAAATATTTAATGCTTGCTCCCCGGAATCTAAAAAAAGGGATCCCTTGGAAGGAATTATTTGTGCTGCTTTTTGGCCATCCTCACGATCAATGCCCAAAATGTAAACAAGGCACCATGCAACGTATAGCCTCTTTTAAGCCGGCTATCAGAGGTAGTCCCAACTCAATAAAAAATACAAAATCAACTCAATCTGCCTCTATATCATAAACGCCGCCTTTGGTGTAATGGGAAAGGTATGTCTTATAACCAACAAAAAGAGCTAAATCAACTGTCGATTTATACATTGAGGTGGTTTTAACTCTTTATTTTCTTGGGAGTGGTCCCGTTCTTACGGTTTACTTTTGACTGATTATCATTTGAGCGCTCTTCATGTATATGAATGTCTAGTTCTGCTTTCATTGCACTCTCTAAGAGATCCTTTATCATGGGAAGCATTACATTATCTGCCCCACTTAAACCTTTACCCTCTCGAATCCCTTGTATCGCTGCTTCTTTAAACTTTTCGTAATCAAATTCTTTTGTCATGATGCAAAGTTATTGTCTTTTTAATTTCTCATGACACAGAGTTATGAACACTCTCCCCAAATACCTCTTTTAGGAATATTAAGTGATTTAATCCATGAATTTAATCTGAACGCTAGTATAATATTAACAACGTATATAATTATCACAAAGAATAGATTTATATAGCGTGTCCATTCGTTCAATTGTAATTGAGTTTCTAGACTATGATATTTTACTATAATTGTTTCTGATAGCATTTGTAATAAAGGAGAAATAATTCTACTTAATACAAGTAAAATTAATATTGGTATGAGTGATTGAATTAAATTAATTTTTGTCCTTATGCTTTGAATAATAATTATAATTGCCATTAATAAGAGGGCATATTCACCATAAATAAGTCCTATTATCAGCCAAGTCCATTTGTCTAATGTAAGTTTGTCAGATTTCAAAAAGAACCAGACTCCAATAATCAGTGGACATAAATATGAAAATTGTAATATAACCGACCCAAACAGCATAGTCTTTAAAGTTGAATCGAACAATACATTTATTGATATTGAGTTTTGAAAAATCCAGATTAATGGAACTCCAATTAATTTAATTATCACTATCAAAAGAAGTACAATTAATGAAAATATTTTATTCAATTTTATTGGCATATATAGTACTTGTTTTAATTTAACTCTTAAGTTGTAAATATTATGGGACTTATATCAACGTTCAAACTATTCAAATTTTCAACTGATATTCTAATAATTTACCCCCACCCATAAATTATCACAACATAAATATGAATAAAGAAATTAATAATCGCCTCTCTCGAAAAACTGGGAATGCCCCATAACGGTGGCAATATGCGGAGGCCGGGATTTCGGAGCTCCAACTTGTCAAACCGTTACAATTTTTATTAAATGTACAATGGTTTAAATTACCCACATCCCCCGGCTTACGTATATTGCGTGTTATGGCCTGTTTTTATTTGCCTCCTTTGACTTTTCTCCACTTAATTGTATCTTCTTCAATTAGTTTTATTTTTAAATAGTTGATATGATTAACTTTCTTTTGGAGTTCTTTAAAGTGCTTGTCTTTTGTTAATAAGAAGTCTACATATGGAAGATAAAGACTGTGGAGAGCATCCCAAAACAGCCCCCTATTCGGTTTCTTGTCTTCTTGTATTTGGTTGTAAGCCATAAGAGCCATTGATAAAAAAGGTCCTCGATAAACCAATACTTCATAATTTTTAAAGATGTATGCAACCCTTTCTCCTGTATCGTCTATTTTCTTCGTTTTCCAAAAACTTTCAATTGGTGTATTGTCAAATCCAACCCCAGCACAAAGGATTGTGGAAATAAATATTATTGATAGCTTAAAAATTTTCTCAGTGTCTTCGTCAATGTCTTTAGAATTAGATATTGGTAAGGTTTGGTAAATACTGTCAGCTAATACCTTCAATTCACTTCCATTCTTGGAATTGTTTGTTATATCTTCAATTGCTAAGTCAACCCTCTTAAACAAAGTGCGAATAGCCTTAGTTCGTATCTTTAAATCATTTTTGTCAAAGTTTAGAGTTTTTTTATTATTCGCGCAGATATCTTCCCAAACTTCTCCTATTTGTAGATTTGTATAAATTGATTTCTTAGGCTCATATTTTGGGCATCCTTCATTTATGAAATTGATAATCAATTCAGATGGTGAGAAAATTAACTTGTCGAAAAGTGCATTTTGAATATAAAAAATCAATTTCTCCCTATTAACATCGTCTGAAGTCATCAAGATTTCCCACAATGTAACTACAGAAATCATATATTTATTTTTCTTCTCAGTATGGTATTGTCTTGTTGCTATTGCATCTTCATGTGAACTTATACTTGCTAAATGATTAACAGCAGAAGTTTCTAGATATATGATTTTATTCTTCATCCGTATTCTTCGCATTACTAAATAATACAAAGCAATGAATAAAGCCTGTGTTCTTCTAAGAATATGATTCATTATTTATGTGGTTTATTATTAAGCTGAAAGGAATTAGTTCGTTCTTCAAATAGGCCATAACGTATAAGTATATGCAAATGTGGGCGATTGCGGGCTTCAAACCTATCAAGCCGAGATGATTTTAAAGCGGGCTACAACCTTTGATTTTACTACTATCTCGCACATTTTGTATATACAGTGTTGCCAGTATGTGCTTTATTCTTCCCAATCTATTTTATCAGGAGTCATTCTATTATATTTAAAATCATCAAAGTCCTTATAAAATTCAGTTCTTGGATAATTCTCGTTCTCTTGTTTCTGTTTCCAAGTCAAGTGTACAAGAGCAAAATCATAATCCTGTTTTTTTTCACTATAAATGGAAAAAAGTACATCGTCATTCATTCCACTTGTACAAAGTGCAGAAAAATCGTACTCTGCCATAATGTGTTTTTTCTTAGAACCAATCAACCGATTTATTAATCCTTTATCTAATCCAATTTCCTTTTGAAGTTCATTTTCAAATGCAATTTTTTGGTCAATCGTTAAATCTTCCCATGGTTCTTCAACAAAAAGTCTTGGTGGTTCTGTTTTATAGAAATCATCTATCACATGTCTAAAAACACCAGCAATTTCAATGTCAATCTTGTCGTCCTTAAATTCTTGAACATCCCAAATCGAAATTCCGCCAATTGAATGTAGAAAGTATCCATTTTCTAATTGAACATTTAGTCTTAAACTCTTCCATAATTCAAAGTCTTTATCATTTGTCGAGTTAAATTTCCAGACAATTTCCCTAATTGTTTTATAGTCCTCATTTGGTATAAATTCTCCAGACAGAACACCCATGCTGTCATCGGATATACTCAGTTCTGTCTTACCAATCAAAATTTTATTCGAGTATATTTTAGTCTGCATAAATTATTCTGTTTTATCATTTCTTGGGAATTGATACGCTCTTCTTGCATTACTGGCAACGGACGATGGTATGGTGTCGTGCGGGATTACGAAGCGATTTCCTGTCAGTTTACACCGAACTTTTTTACGAGCCACAAACACTCGAAAACCGCTGAAACCCGCATGCACTATACCATGTGTTGTACCCCGTTATTCATTGTCTTTTAGTTCTTTAATCATTCTTTCTTTGTCTGTCGGTATTATCTTGCTCCATGAAACTATTATCATATCGTATCCGCCTGATGCAATCCTTTCTTCATTTGTTAACTTAATTATATAATCATATCCTGCACTGGAGCAATTACCTAATCTATTCTTAACTAAGTCAAAATATTGTTTTTTAGTCTGAATTCGTGAGCCATTATTCCCATAAAAGAACCCAATCTTCAAATCGGTGAAGTCATAGTTTTTTTTATGGTTCTTAAATGCTTTATTAAAATAATCTGATTCTTGATTGCTCAAAATAGGATTGCTATCAAGTCCAAGTTGATATAAGTCAGTAGGTTTTTCCTGCTCACAATCCGCTAACTTATCAATTATCTTTCCGATGAGTTTATCGTCAATTTCTTTTTTTTGAGTGTCCATAAGAATCAAAACATCAAATCCATTAGTTTCTTGATGTTGGATTGAATTTAAGACAATTATTTTTATTCCTCTACTATCAGCCGTCTCTGACTTTTTGTAATAATATTTAAAGTAGTCATTTTTACTTCTCGGGTTTATTCCCAAGTCAAGGGATATGAATGCAGTTTTTTTCTCAATAAAATCAAAGTCCAGTCGTTGATTTTTCAAGAAAGTATTTAAGTAGTCAGATTCAGCTTTATTTAATACAGGATTATTATCAATCCCTTTTTCCAAGTCCTGGCAAAAAGCAAATCCAATAGTCAGATTAAATATTAGAACTAATATCAGTTGTTTCATATGCAGTCTGGTTTTTTAATGGGGCACAACGGAAAATTATAAGTTTAGTTGTGGAGTACGGGCTACTTCTCTGTCCGCATACCCATATAGCTGATGCGAGTTAAAGCGTTACAAATTAGCACAAAAGCCGCAATTAAATTTATAAAATGTTGGCGGTAGTTATTTACTTATATTTATTTCTATTTCTATTTCTTTATCATTGTTTTTAAATACATATAAATTGTTTTCTTCTGATTTCATCAACGTATTTAAATTTAGTAATTCGCAAATTGTTAAAGAATCAAATGTTATAGAATTATATCTTTCCAATGTATTTCCTTTTTTAATATTATTTATATCGGCAATTGATCCAGGAATTACGTGTTCTACAAAAAATTTATCATTTTTATATGTGAAATAACATCCATGTTCAGGTTTAAAATCAATTAATCTATTTTTGTATGGAGAAAAATAAAATTTCTCATGAGCATAGTCAATTACTACAATTCCTTTTTGCAATAATGGAGCACCTAGAAATGATTTAGAGTTAGAATTTTCATATGTCGTTGCAGTACAATTTAATAAATATGTTTCACCAATCTTAATAGTGTCAAAAAGAACAACATGATTAATAGAATCTTTTTGAGAGCCAAATAGTCCTGATGAATTATGTTCGCTATCTAGGTCATACAGTATGTTGTCTTCGGATATCGCTCCATCAGCAACCATTTCTTTGAAAACAGACTTTTTTAAACGATATAGATAATTATTTGAACCAGTATCAAACCAAACATATTCTCCTGCATTTTCAGATGGAAATTGTATAAATAATTCTGGCATATTTTGTTCACCAATCAGCTTTAAATCAATAGCACTTTTCCGATCAAGTTTTAGTCTTGAATGCCGATTTGTGATTAGTAATTTACTATTTTTCAGATCAATTAATAGAATTTTATCTTTAAAAAAATTACCTCCCAATAGTCCATCGATTTGTATCCCACATGGTGCTAAATCTTGTATTTGTCTATGAATTCCAACTTTTAAGTTATTAAATATGGTATTACCAATTTTAAATTCAGTCAAAATTGAATTTTTAATTGATTTGCTATTTCCATAATAATCAAAGGATGTAATTGTGTCAATTATTTCAAGATTTAGTGAATCAAATAAATCATTAGAAATTGAGGTAGAAGCACCAGTGTCAAGACGAAAATTATATATTTTCCCGTTGATTTCTATTGGTACTATTATCGAATTTGAAATAACTTGTACATTAAGTTCCAAATAAAACTTTTTATTTATTTTATAATAAAATAGAAATATAAGAGAAACTAAAAGTAGTCCACTTATTACGAAGAAATATATTTTTCTATTCATTTTCTAGTTATTAATTGAAGCTGATCTGTTTGATTTAATTACCGCCAACGTTAAGTATAAGAATAGTAGCCGATTGCGTGGCACTTTCCTGTCAAGTTGCAAGAAAGTTGATGCGGGCTACACCCCTTGAATTGACTGCTATCTCGGCTATTATTTTTATACATTGTTGGCACACGTTATTTTAGTTCTATATCAATATCTCTCAACTTTTTTTGTCCTCTAGTTTCTTTTATAAAACTTTGAATTGTATCCTTAAACAAATCTAAATCCGAAGACCTCTCTTTTAGGTCAATCACAATTTTTTCTAGTTCTTTCTCAAAAGGTGCGTCAAGGTCTAATTCTAACAACCTGCTGAAATAAAAATTCAAATTGTTAATATCACCTAACAATCCGCAAATAATCCCTTTATGATAACTGCCCCATAAATTTTCGCTCGTAAATTCATGTCCTAATATTGTTTGTTTGCTAATCTTTAAATCACTTAACTTCTCTCTATAATCAAGAACTTTATTTAATGCCGTTTTAGTCAGCTTTTCAACTTCCAGTGTAAATTGATTTTCTTCCTTATAATCTATGAAATCACTTTCTCTGTATCCAATGTCAAATGACCAATAATCCTTAACGTACCAGTGAAAATTCACACCAATATTAATACAAGTTCCTTGTCTGTCTTTAAAAGGTTGAAATTCAACAACAGTCGTATACCATCCATTGTCATCAAGCCAAGTCCTTGATTGTCCTTTTCTTTCTAGTCCATTTGGTTTAAGAATTTGTCTTGCAACCTTATTTATTATTTTCGAATGTTCAGGTAATGCCATCTCTTTCTTTTAATGTGTGCCAACTACTTTCTAACCGAAGTACTATGTCAATTATTTCAATAATCGACATAGTATTTCGGTTATTTTTATTATGTCTTATGTATTTTTGCTAGCTAATATAATTTATTTTTTAAACATTTAAGTCGTCTAGTGGACTTTTAATCTGTTGTAAATATTTATTGCTCACGTGAGTATATATTTCAGTGGTTTTTGAGGAATTATGTCCTAATAGTTCTTGTATATAGCGCAAATCCGTGCCTGATTCCAATAAATGTGTGGCAAAGCTATGACGTAATGAATGTAAACCTCCTCGTTGCTGTACGCCGCTCTTAGCTATAGCCCTTTTTAATACTTTTCCGGCACTTCCTGCTGAATAAGGACCTCCAATCTGTCCCTCAAACAGATAGTTCTTTGGTTTATACTCCTTATAATATTGACGTAATATCACATCTGTCCTAAATAAAATGAATATTTCATTTCTTTAACACGTTCTATATAAGCCTCAGCTATTGAACCAAAATAATAACCCGATTTATCTATAGGTTGTAAAACTCCATTAAAATAAGAACAATCTCCAATTAGGTTTCTTCTGCCTTTCCTTTTGAATTCTGTTTAAATAAATAACAGGTCTGTCATTCATGATTTTTATTTGCAAACTACCTACAATTTTTTATCATAACCGTTTTATAAACGGCTAAATACGTCTATTAACGTTTAATAATACTACTATGAGTACTCAAATATGTTTGTATTGTAAAGAAACCTTGAAAGGCAGAAGTGATAAAAAGTTTTGTAACGCACAATGTAAAAGTGCCTACCATAACCAGGCAGAAAGTGTAAATATTAACTAGGAAGTAGACCACCTATTAATTGAAAAGTATACCACTTATTAACAACGAAATTATTTATGGTTTCGTTACAAACGAATGATAAGTATGTATACAAAACAAGAAATAATAATAAAAAGCTATCGAGAAGGGAAAAGTCAACGTTCTATATCTCGCACCTTACAGATAAGCAGAAAAACCGTAAAGAAGTACATAACAGAGTATGAAAAAAAGCTTTCAGAATCAGAGGATAAAGAAACAGTAAGTGCCAATTATCTATCGACAGTACCAAAATATAAAAGCCGCTCTCTACACAGGAGAAAACTAACCCAAGAAGTACAAGACGAAATAGATAAACTACTTGAAGTCAACCGGGAGAAAAAGCTTCAAGGTTTACGAAAGCAGGTACTTAAAAAGGCAGATATATTTCAGCAATTGCAATTACAGGGTTTTGAGATTGGCTATACAACTGTTTGCAACTATATCCGCTCAAAAGAAAAATCATCTTCTCCCAAAGAAGCTTTTATTCGACAAGTATATAGTCCGGGCAGTATTTGTGAATTTGATTGGGGCGAAATAAAACTTCGTATCAACGGCAAACAAGAGCGCTTCCAATTAGCAGTTTTCACCAGTGCTTACAGCAACTATCGTCATGCCGTGCTATATTATCGTCAAGATACACTTGCGTTTATGGAAGCCCACGTATCTTTTTTCAATAAAACAAACGGCGTTTATGAGCAAATGGTTTATGACAACATGCGGGTTGCCGTGGCAAAATTTATTGGTCCTCACGAAAAAGAACCAACACGGGCTTTGCTTCAATTACGAGGTCATTACCAGTTTACTCATCGTTTTTGTAATGCTTACCGAGGCAACGAAAAAGGGCATGTGGAAAGAAGTGTTGAATACATCCGACGGAAAGCTTTTGGTGTAAAGGATGATTTCAACAGGCTTTCAGAAGCCGCAGAATATTTAAACACCATTCTGGAACGATTAAATAATACCAAACAAAAACAAAGTGGCAAAACAGCTTTAGAACTGTTTGAAGATGAGAAAGTGGTATTAGGGAAATTACCGGCTGTACCGCTTGTCTGTTCAGACCAAATACAATTGCGCGCCGACAAATATGCAACAATCAGTCATAAAACCAATAGGTATTCGGTACCGGACCATCTGGTAGGTCAATTTCTAGATGTTCATTTATTGAGTCACGAAATACATGTTTATCATGAAAATAAAAAGATAGCCATACACACCAGAAATTACGGCAAGCACCAATGGATAATCTCTATAGAGCATTATTTGAACACTTTCAAGCAAAAGCCGGGAGCTTTGCCGGGTAGTTTGGCATTAGCAAGCAACGTATATTTAAAACAGCTCTTTTTAGACCATTTTCAAGAAGAACCACGAAACTTTATTGACCTGTTAGATTATTGTCGTAAGTACCGCATAAGCGGCGAAAAACTGGAGAAATCGGTATTTCGATTACTGAGTACCGGTTCCGGTGGTATTACTATAGAAAAACTAAAAGCTGTATTGGGCAATAATGAATCATTTATTACACCCGAACAAAACTGTTCCATTGCTCAATTAGCAAAAAATCAATTGTCGGAAATAAGTGCATTAATGAATTAAAAAATAAGATGATGAATACCATAAATGAAGATATAATCAAATACAGTAAAGAGTTACGGCTACCTGTTTTCAGAAGAGATTTTAAAGAGTTAGCCACAGAAGCAGCAAGCGGACAACTGGATTATGAAGAGTACTTGTTAAAGCTGATGGAGCGAGAGTATGAATTGCGTATAGAAAATCGAAAAAAGACGCAAATACGTCTAGCTGGCTTTCCATCCAAGATGTACCTGAATCAACTGGAACGAGAACAGTTGCCCGATGATGCTCGCGCAAAACTCCCGGTATTAGAACGACTTGATTTTATAAACTCTGGTCAAAATATCATACTGGCCGGTAATCCTGGCACCGGGAAAACTCACATCGCTATTGGTTTGGGCTTAAAAGCATGCCTTCAGGGATACCGTGTCCTCTTCACCTCTGTTCATCGGATGTTGACCCAATTAAGAGAATCTCAATCAGAAAGGACTTTGCGTCAATTAGAGCTCCGTTTTGAAAAGTATGATTTAGTAATCTGTGATGAATTTGGCTATGTATCATTTGATAAAACCGGAGCCGAATTACTATTCAATCATTTATCACTAAGAGCAGGTAGAAAGTCTACCATAATAACAACAAACTTGGGCTTTGACCGCTGGGAAGAAATCTTTGGAGATGCCGTTTTAACAGCTGCACTAGTCGATAGATTAACTCACAAAGCCCATTTGGTAAACATGAACGGCGAATCATACCGATTAAAAGAAACAAAAAAAATCTTAGCTAAATAAAAATGAAACTTATAAAAAATCGTTCCCCGGTTCCTCTCCTGATTGGGGTACCCCAATCAGGAGAGGAATACCTTTGTCTTTTAAATCAAATGGTATACTTTTGAACTGAAATACTGGTATACTTTTCAATTGAAAAAAACAAACCAAAATAATAACCCGATTTATCTATAGGTTGTAAAACTCCATTAAAATAAGAACAATCTCCAATTAGGTTTCTTCTGCCTTTCCTTTTGAATTCTGTTTAAATAAATAACAGGTCTGTCATTCATGATTTTTATTTGCAAACTACCTACAATTTTTTATCATAACCGTTTTATAAACGGCTAAATACGTCTATTAACGTTTAATAATACTACTATGAGCACTCAAATATGTTTGTATTGTAAAGAAACCTTGAAAGGCAGAAGTGATAAAAAGTTTTGTAACGCACAATGTAAAAGTGCCTACCATAACCAGGCAGAAAGTACTTCTGAAGCATTTATCAGAAGTGTTAACAAACAACTTCGAAGCAACCGCAAAGCACTTCGAATTGCTTGCCCACAAGGTAAAGCTACGGTTCGTAAGGATTTTTTGAAAACACTGGGCATGGACTTTAAACATTTAACCCGGATTATGTATTAGAATTTCGTAATGAACATTGAAAGTACCATAAAACAAGGCTTTACTGAAACGAGGCATAGCATCGTTCTGGTGAGTTGAAGTGAAGTAACGAAGTGTCTTGTTTTGAAGTAATTTCAATGTGTAATAGATGGTCTAATGCATATTGCGGGTTTAACACATACCTGGAAAAGTAAGGGTGGTAATCTTTATTATTTTTGTTACGATTATGGTTATACTCCTTCTGTTGATTCTGAAAAAGTAGTTGTAATTCAGCAACAAAACTATATGAACAGCAACCCAATTCATTAATTTTTTTCATAAAAAGCTTATGTGCTTTTGTTTAGTAGCACTTTGTCAATGCCACTTTTTAGCCTGCTCCCATAAAGGAAAAAAAGAACTCAGGCAATGATTAATACTCATTTTAGCGTGGCACAGAAAAATTTGATTTTATGCGCTTCATTATCAGGAATACAAAAAGACACTTATCGCAGCAAAAAAACAAAAATGATGCAGTTATCCATTTAATCCATAATGCATATCAAATATTCAAAGCTCATCAACATTCTGTATTTTCTTGTAATTTGCTTTACGCTCCTATGGTATGTCTAGGATATGACGTCGTACTGACTATGTATTGTTCAAGCATATTTTATGATCTTTCTTTGCTTCCTTAGAAGCAATGCCTATGCATAGAAAAATCAAAGAATATGCATACACAACACAACCACAATACAAGCACAATACAACGAAATAGCATTAACTATGCATACAACTAGCAATGCCTATGCATAGGATTAGCATAGCCGTAGCATAGAAATGCAAAGACCTAGCAAAGAAAAGTCATAAAAACACCGAAAAACACCAAAACTTGGAATATTTTTGGCCAAAAACGTGATTTTGCGGAATATTTTTATCGTTTTTTGCCATTTTCCGGAATATTGGCCCTTTTTTAGCTCTTTTCGACTCAAAACTGATTTTACTCAAATTTATTTACCCCTATTAATCAATCAATTACAAGCGAAAAAAGTTACAGTAAAATTACTGTAATTTTTTCGATGTACTTTTCAATATACTTTAGTACTAAGAAAAAGGGTAGGAAGGAAAAGGGAGAAGGGAACAAGGAACAGGGAAAAAGGTGATTTACAGCTCTGAAAAATAACAAATCATCAAATTAACGAATAAGCGAATAGACGAATTAACAATAAAAACGTCGGCCGATATTTGTTTAACCCGGGCTCTGTTACAACCTGATCAGTTATAGCAGAGCTTACTAAAACAAAAAGTCATGGGAACATATAATAAAGGAATCAACGGAAGATTCACAGGAAAAGTAGGTAGTACAGTAGGTAGTCAATGGAAAGGTATTTCTGTTATGAAATCGCTACCCGATTTTAGTAATCACAAAGCCAGCGAAAAACAATTGGCACACAGAGAAAAATTCAGACTTGCCACAAAGTTTTTACAACCTTTGTATCCGGTGATACAATTAGGATTCAAAAACCAGGATAATTTAAAGTCGCCGTATAATGCAGCCATGTCTGAGTTAATGAAATATACCATTGAAGGTGAATATCCTGGTTATAAGGTTAACCTTGAAAATTTGGTATTATCCGTAGGATCATTAAAAGCTGCTACCAGACCAACTGTTGAAGTAAATGGTGAGGAAGTTATTTTTAATTGGAAGTACAGAGATGCAAATGACGATAAGTTTGCAGACAATGGGGTAATTCTTGTTGTTATTGCTGAGGGCTATTACCCAGAATATTCTATTTGCGAAAGTATACGTTCTGAAGGTACAGCCAGTTTGTATCTGCCAGATGCTCCCCTGGGAACTGTGGTACATTGTTACATAGCTTTTGCCGCTATGGATGATACAAACCGCGTTAGCAATAGCGTTCACGCAGGAACTGTTATTATTACGGAGTAATGGACTATTTGATTTTTTAATTACAATTTGAATAAAGGTCGTTTCTATAACAGGAACGACCTTTTTAATAAGTGCACAAATACCTTAGGCATAGACCTTACTGACTATACTAATGGATTACGGACTTTCAGCCTGATTAGTAGTAGGATTATGGAAGTAATTTCATTTTCAATGTCAAAACATCTAATTTCATAAACCGGGCTGAAGGCCCAAATTGGCTCAGCCCCAGACATCGTCTGGGGGTAATATTAACCACCCTGTAAATCATCGTCCTGTAAGGACAGCTCAGTTTTTATTTGCCCATTCAGGGCGCTATGATTCTATGATATATTACCCAATGCGTCACTTCGTTTTGCATTGGGCTTAAATGATTTGACCTTTCAGGCCGTTATTTACATTTCAGGAGAAATACATTTCTAATAGAAAAATCTTCTCTTGAGAGTGGTTCCAAACGATACCCTCAGGCTATAAGCCTCTAACATCACATCAAGGGGCATCGCCCCTTGAAATCAGCCTACTATAACATCAAACTTTAGGCCTGGAACATATTATTAAACCACCTCCCTCTCGTTCCTTGGGTACTCCACCTTAATAAGGAGGAGAGTTATTTACAGCACTATATATACTTTCTTATCGCTTTTCTCTCTGCACTACGCACCCCACCATCAATCAGCTTCCCAAATGTTATATAGTGTTAAAGAATTTTGAATATTCGAATCGTTTAGTTTAATTAATTATAAGAATTAACCAACTAAAATTTACCGCTATGCTTACCACTATCCATACTATAACAGACCATATTATTATTAGAAAATCATTTAAATGGAAAAACAGCCTTTTTAATAACAAGGACTCACTGAACATTAACGATCTTTATACCCGAATAGAGCGTATACTTGAAAAATATTTAAACAAAGTGGCTCTTTCTGAAAAAAAATGCACCAATATTTGCAAGTACATCACTAATATTCATTCTATAAAAAGTCGCTTAGACGAAACACCGTGGAATATTCCAGGCAACCTTAACGCTACAGAAAATAAAATATTTCTTCAGGATCTGGATTTTTATTTAATGATTTCCGGAGTACTCTTAAAGGCCAATCATCTTTTTAAAGGCTTTATTGATAAATGCAAAAACTTATCAATTTTACAAATGCTTCCCGCATTTAACAGTCACCCTAAACGGATTAAAGAAACTTTAAATCAATTACATGAAAGCAAGTGGTTGTGCCAGGTTATACATCAACGCGAACAAAGCTCATTTATCAATGCAATAAATGAGCTTGAGAATAACATCGCCTGCTCAAAAATGACCCAGGAGATTATTGTTCCTATTCAAAACATTCTGAAAACCTTTAATACACCGTTAGCCAATCTGGAAGATGAAGAATATAAAACGGTTATATTAAGATCTATTAATCAACAATATAAAGAACTATCAAAGTTAGATAATAAACTTACTTCTGAAACGTGGCCTGTATTAAAACAGATGCTTATTGACACTTTGATAGTAAAGCCATGCCCGTCTCTGACTCTGGATTATATGCATTGTATTGCCTCACTAAAAAGTAAAAATGATATTAATATTAACCATGAGGTAAAGGGTATCAAATATCAAATTAAATCGTTAAGCAAGTTTGCTAAAAAAAATAAATACTATACTCCCGATACACTTAAACAACTACATATTTTATATGACAAGCTAATTGAATATCAAAAAGAAATGAAGGAAACGTCCTCTTGTGGTAAATTTATTGAGTGGACACAAAATCCTAAAGAGTTTGTAAAAAAAGTACAAGCACTGATAGCAAACGGATGTATAAGTATTAAAGGAAACTCAGATACTTTACCTATTGTTGAAATTATTACAAAATTTGTAAAAGTACACAAGCAGAATAACTCAGGTATGCTCTCTCCCAACAGCCTATTAACCTACTTTAAAAAAGCCAATACCGGGGAGTTGTAATGTTATTTCGGGGAGTAAAGGGTGAGGATGTACTCAGATTTTAAAAGTTTTACCAGACCTAAATAAGTGTTACAAATTATTTAGGTCTGGCAATAAAATACACTTCCTACTTTGCGACAGAAGCATTATTTTATAAAAACCGAGTTGATAAACAAATTTACGCTTACAACTAAATTATTGGGTTACTTCTGTAAAAATGTATTTTGAAACCCCATAATCCTCACTAGTTACTTCAACTGTAAGAGAACCATCTTCGTTCATATAAATTTTATCACTATTACCTGATACTAGTTTTCTTTGTGCCAGAACCAAATCTTCATATGATAACAATGAGAAATCACTTTCTGATATATTTAAAATACACTCTCCTGTGTTCTCATCAACTATATCTTCAATTTTCTTATCATCTGCAGCAAAAGGAGCAGCTACAACTCTGCGAATACTTGAAATATAATATTCCTGAGTATCATATAAAAAACCTGCTTCAAAACCTGCAATTGCATCCTGGAAAGCAATTAATTTAGCCTCTAACTCATCTTCTGCTACATTTAAAGCTACATTTACTTTTTCAGTATTTCCTTCTTCGGAAAATGAAACTACCAAACCAAAATTTTGAGCTTGTTCAGCTTTTACAATTGTAGTTAAAGCTGCATAGCCATCCTCCGTTTTCGAAGCTTCAAGCATATCATCAGATGGTTGAAACTCTTTAAGAGTCCATTTTTTTGATGTTATTGCATCAAAATTTGCAGTAATTGTTTCTAACAACTCTTGCTTTTGTTTTGCTTCCAATTCCTCTGGTGTTAACTCCTCTTCTACGGGTTGCTGCTCTTCTTCTTTTGCAGGTGTCTCATCATCATCTGAACATGATGAAAAACTTATTATTGTGCATAATAATAAGGCAAAAAACAAATTAAACTTTTTCATAATTGTAATTTTTAAATGGATACACCATTATTTTATAATGAATATTAATTTTTAATTTCTGAAAGAATAGATTTTATAACGCTTTTGGCGATCTTCATTTTCTTTTTTTACACCGTATAAACCAGCTATTACATGCTCATCATCAACGGAAATTATACGAATAGCCAACTTATATTTACTAATATCTTCTATCGGAATATCTAAAGCCTCAATAGTGTACGAACCATAATTATTACCAGCCTCAATAGTTACTGAATGCTGAAAACTAAAATTCACATTCTCATCTCCAAAAGTTTCTTCATCAACAACTTGTAGCGATACTGTAATATCATTTTCTAAAACATGACTTAATACAATACTATCTTTAAAAACTCCGGCACTGTTGATTTGATTATTACCTGAATGAATACCAAGGTTAACTGAAGCCTGCTCTGAGCTCAGACTTACAAAGGGATTACCTTTATATGTTTTGTCGTCTGATATATTTTCGTAAGGATCTTCACATGAAACCAAGCTCCATACCATTACTAATACAAGTACTAAATTCTTCATCATCACTTAATTTATATATGGATTAGAATTGGTTTCTTCTTTGGGCACATCCCAAATATATAAAGCTGAGTTAGGTGACAACACATTACCATTTTTACGTTGTACCACAATGTTTAATTTGCTTGACAAACGTTTTAAATCATAAAACCTCAACCCTTCTGAAAATAATTCTTTTCGACGCTCTTGTAATATTTGTGTTATATCAGGAACCGATTGCAACAAGCTAGCTCCTCGTTTTTGTCGTAATAAATTTATCACCCGCAAAGCTTCTGCTCCATTGGATTCCAATACCGACTCGGCATAAATAAGATACTGCTCGGCCAAACGAAAGTGCTTATAATTCAAATTACGGTCAATGGTGTTATTACGCTCATTGACCGGCACAATGTATTTGTAAGGCATATGATTAGAACTGATGTAATTAAGCTCCTTACGCACATCCTCATCTTCAAAACTATCTACAAATTCCTGACTTAATCGAACACTATTATTCTCATATATTTCATGATAATCGATTAAATCGGCATCATCAGTATCACTTAAATCATGGGTCATAAAAATGACTTCATTGTTCAACGTTCCAAACTGATCTTCCCACAACATCCAATAATTATCCTTATCTAATAACGCCGTATTAATAAAATGAGCAGAAGCCTCTTCTGCTGTATCTTTGTCTGAAATGAACAATGCAACCCTGGCTTTCAAAGCCCATATACCCTGTAAACCAAACTCATAATTTGTTGAGGCACTATAATTACTTTCAGAAAGCAGATTTTCTGCAGTATTTATATCTTTAAAAATTTGACCATAAACTTCTTCTAATGAAGATTTTGGAAGATATTCTAATTCCAGTTTAAGTTTAAGAGGAATTCCATCTTCATTTCCATTTGTGCCATCATAATGGGCTGCATAAACCTGCACTAAATTAAATAAGCTCCAGGCTCTTATTCCCAAAGCCTGAGCGAATATCTGATCTGTTTTATCCTGTTCTACCGGACTCTTAACCGGAACCGTAGTATAGTTATCTATCAACACATTGGCCTGTGAAATAATTTGATATTGATAGGTCCAGACATAAGGCTGTGGTTGTGTTTTATAGTCCCAGTTAAAAATGTGATAATTTGATTCTGCATATCCTGGTATTACACTCTCAAAATCATCGGATGCAAAATCTGTTGTTTGCATATTCATCACCGAAGAAGTTAGTGTTAAATACAAATTATTCAATGCCATCTGATAAGACTCCACATCGCTAAAGGCCTTATCTTGCGATACTACATCTTCTGGTGTTATATCCAACAAGGAACAAGCAGAAAACACCCACAAGCCAATCATTAAAATTGCTATATTTCGTATCATACTTATTTTATTAAAAAGTAACATCTATTCCCAACGTAAAAGATTTTGGCAATGGTTGCCCCACTCCTGTTATTTCAGGATCAATTCCCTCATAACCTGTTATGGTTAACAGATTATTGGCTTGTGCTGTTATTTTAAAGGATTCAACTCCTTTCATTTTTAGTTGCTCTCCAATATTATACCTCACAATGATATTCTTCCATCGCAGATAAGAAGCATTTTCAATAAATAGAGAGTTAACATTAGTGTCGGAGAAAAATTTAGGATATGGTAATGGTTTTTCATCGCCTGGATTTAACCAAATATCATCCATAAAACCATCGTATGGAACCTCTCCATTTTTAACATTACGAATCATACGGGCTTTTAAACTGTTGTAGTTTACACCTCCCCATGCATAAGTAAATAAAGTTGACACTTCGATACTTCTGTAATTAAAAATATTAGTAAAACCTCCGGTAACAGGATGTGTATAAGTTCCAAAACCTGTCATTTGAGGAGCTACTCCTCCTGCTACAAGGTTATTTTTTTCATCGTAGTACAATGGCATACCGTTTACGGGATTAACACCAGCCCAATGTTTTACATAAGCAGAGTTAATGGGTTCACCCACTTTAAAATATCCCTCATCACCTACTTTAATTTCATCCTGTAAATACAAATCTGTTATTTCATTTTGATTATAAGCAAAATTTAAACTGGATGTCCAACGAAAATAGTCTGTTCGGATAGCTACTGCACTAATCTGCAACTCAATACCCTGATTACGAAGTTGACCAATATTACGAAGCAACGATGAATAACCATTGGATGCAGGAATATCAACTGTTGCCAACAAATCATCTGTTTTCTTGATATAGCCTTCAATTGTACCATAAATCCGATGCTTCAGTAATCCAAAATCAATAGCTACACTCCACTGCTTGGCACGTTCAAATTTTAAATCAGAATTCCAGAATTCCACAAGATTAATCACACGATCACCCATGTATGTATTATTATTTGTGAAATTGTAGAATGGTAATCCCAATGTTTGACGTATGCCGCCAGAATTATAGTTTACTCCATACGATGCTCTTAACTTAAACTGATCAAATAAAGTAACATCTGAAAACCAGTTCTCCTTTTGAATATTCCAAGCAGCACCTAATCCCCATGCCGGTACAAATCGTTTATCGTCAGGAAGAATCGAGGATCCATCGTATCGAAATGAACCGGTTAAATTATATTTAGAATTATAATTATAGTTACCTCTCATATAAAATCCCAACAAGGCATCGCGGTATTTCGAAGTTGAAATAGTTGCCTGAGGATTAGCTCCTATTTCAGGATCTACTTTATCTGAAATACCTACACTATTAAAACCAAACCCCCAGTTTTTTGTATGAATGTATTCTGATCCACCACTTAAAGCAAAAGAATGATCACCCAAATGCTTACTATAATCAAAACTTAAATTTACACGAGATATAAGTGATTTAGACTCATTTTTTGAGAAGGCCCCCTCTCCCTTTATCTTTCCTGCCTCTTCCACGAAACTATTAGGTAATGTAACAACATTATTTTCCCCATCATTATATGTTATTCCTACTTTGGCATTTACATTTAAACCTTCCCTGATCGTCCAGTTTAAATTTGTATTTAAATCCAATCTCCAGCTTGTTAACTCCGAATAACGATTATTTAGTTCCTCAAAAGGATCCTCAAAATACTGGCCGCTAATTGACACAGGATCACGCGCAATAAAATCAGATGTACTGGTTGTTTCGTATGGTTGCAAGGTATAGATTAAACTAGCAGGTGTAGTGGCTGACTTAGAACTTTTACTACGCCCTACGGATGAGTCGAAGCCCAGAGATACCTTATCATTTAAATTATGATCGAGATTAAATCGGGTTGTAAAACGATTAGCCCATGATTTTTCATACCCTCCTTCTTCATCATAATAACTCGTAGATAAGTAATAACGAGTATCATTAACACCACCTGACATACTTAATTGCAAGTCTTTTACCTGCGCAATTCTTGATAATTCTTTAAGCCAATTAGTACTAACAGACTCCAGATCACCATACCTTTTATTTTTAATGTATATCTCTTCTTCCGAGTCTGTTGATGTTGGCGTATATACAAACCCTAATCCCGAAACAATCTCTAATTCTCTTTCTAAGGCAAGCTTTTCAGCAGATCCCATCAAGCTAATACCACCCAATCCTGAAATTGGTTTAACCGTATGCTGATATCTAACATTATATTGAGATTTACCAACTATTCCTCGTTTGGTTTTAATTTCAATTACACCATTTGCACCACGAGTACCGTACTCCACAGTTGACAGTCCATCTTTCAACACTCTTATATCCACAATATCATCAGGATTAATCGTATTAAAAACATCTGATGAAATTGGTGAACCATTTAATATGTATAATGGCTCGTTAGCACGATTGGCAGAAGCCAACTCTGCATCATCCTTTGCCCGTATTCCCAGTGAATTATTACCCCTGATACGTATGGTTGACTTTTCTCCTGGTTCTCCACTGGATTGAATAGCCAAACCTGCCACCTGTCCCTGCAATAACTGATCAAACGAAGCTGTTGGTGTTCCTGCTGAAAAAACCTTAGTATCAATCTTTCCTACTGATCCGGTAATGGTTCTAACATCCTTTTTATTTTCACCAAACACAACTACCGCATCTAAATCATGCACAACAGGCTTTAATTGAATGTCTACGATTGTACGATCTCCAACTGTAATTTCCTGAGGTTCATACCCCAGATACTTAAACTGTAAAACACTCTCAGATACTAAACCTCCAAAATAATAATGCCCTTCATAATCGGTTATTACACCCGAGGTAGTATTCTTCAGAATAATACTAACACCAATTAAACTCTCTCCTGTAGATACATCAGTAACAACACCTTCTACCGAATGCATTTCCTGTGCGTTTAGCGAAATAGTACTTACGCCAACAATCAAGAGCAATAATATTTGTTTTATTAATTTCATGATCTTATTCTTCACCAATTACAATACTATCTTATCCCCATTTACTTCTCCGGACTTAGAATAAATTCTAAATGATTGGATTTATCCAGGTACTTTCGAGCTAATTTGCTTAATTGTTTTGCTGTAACATTGTTAATTTGATACTCATATTTCTCAAGGTCTTTTTCATCTTCTCCACGTGTCCACTGATCTTCCAAAACTCTTCGCCAATAACCATTGGTATTCAATGAACCTTTCCTGTTTTTAAGCCATGCTTTTTGAACTTTCTTTAAGTCGCTGGCATCTATTTGTATTTTCATCTTTTCAATTTCACCAAATGTGGCTTGTATCAAAGTATCAAGATTTGTAGGAGAACAGGTAAAATAAATATCCAATCGATAATGTGTATATGGACGCTGCAGTACATTTGAATTGGCAAACGGAGAATATACACCACCAATCTCTTCTCGCAATTTCTGATTTAATCTTATTGTTAAAATATCACTCAACAGCCCCATCTCAATCCTTGCCCTTTGTGTATCTTTATATTTCCCGGTAAAACGAATTAAGACTTTTGTTTTTTCAACCCGATTTCTTGGAAAATCATAACAATGTTCGCCTTTAGGTGGACGTATACCATAATCCTTATATTTAGTTACAATTTTATGACCTGGCAAACTGCCAAGATATTGTGTTAATAGAGGCTTAATTGAATCAACATCAAAACTTCCTACTATAAAAAAACGTGTACCTCTGGCTGAATTATATCGTGATGTATAAAACTCAAAGGCTTTATCAAGATCTATTTTATCTAAGTCTTCTGGTGCCAATAAAGTAGCAGTACGCGGGCTATTCTGCATCATTACCTTATTAACTCCATCGGTAAAATAAGAATCAGGATTATTTAAAGCATTTTTATTGTATTCTTTTTTATTTTCAATAAAGTGTTCAAATTGATCTACATCTTTACGAGGCTGTGTGTATGTTAAATAGGTTAGCTGCAACAACGTTTCAAAATCATCATTTGATGAAAAACCGGTTACTCCCTCTGTATATCTATGAATGTATGGAGCAACATAAACCTGCTTACCAGAATTGATTCGTTCCACTTCAAGTGCACTAAAATTGGCTAATCCACCCTGCGAAACCAACAATGCCGCCATCGAAGCATTATCAAAATTATCTATTGAAGCCAATGAATAACCACCTTCGCGCATTGAAGAGAACCTGATTTCATCACTTTTAAAATCAGTTGGTTTTAATGCCACACTCACTCCATTATCAAACTCTATATTAGTAATTCCCATCTTCTCTGAAAAAGTCTCACTTTTTATCTCTCCCTTTTCTGGTAGAGTGTCCATCAACGAGTAAGAAATCTCCACTTCTTTATAAGGTTTTAGTTTCTCCTCTTTACTACTATTGATCGCCTTCAATAGTTCTTCCTTTAATGGAGTGATACTATTCTCAGGAGCTGTAACAATAATGATTTGATTCTGTTTCGAAAAATCGATATACTCATTTACCAGATTTTGAATATCTGTTAAAGAGATTTCGTTCAATACTTGTTCAATAAATTGAGCTTTAAATGATAAACTGGCATTTTCTTCTCCACTAATAATATGGTTTGATATCGCTTCTATAATATCACTTGAGCGTAACTTATCTTCTTCGCTAGCCATTCGCTTAAAGTCATTACTTAAAATTTCCTTTTTGCGGTCTAACTCAGGCTGCGTAAAACCATATCTTTTAATTCGAAGTAATTCTCGCAGCAAACCTTGCGTACCTTCAATAATTTGATCGCTTTTGGTTGTAACAATCGACATGTATCGATCAGTATTACCAGCTGCACTGGTTGCATACGATTGAGCATACATATACGGAGCCTCTTTTTGCTGAGCCACATCCGTCAGCCTTTGATTAACCATATATGTATAAATAATATTAACTACGCTACGCTTAAGATCTCCCAATGTTTTTTCCTGACGATGAGGAAATTTATGAATGAGCTTTACGGAGGTACTGGTTATTTCCTTGTCTTTAATAATTGCTACTTGCGTAGAATCCTGTAAAGGTACTGTATAGTGTTTTCGTTCAGGTGCATTGTCCGGATTTTGTATAGGTCCAAATATGCGATTGATACGCTGTTCAATATCTGCCTGATCAAAATCCCCTACCACAACCAAACTGGTTAAATTAGGACGATACCACGAACGATAGTATTTACGTAGTTCTTCATCATTCCCCGTGTTTGTTACTACATCCATTAATCCAATGGGCATACGCTGCAAGTATCGCGAATTATTATAAAGCAAAGGATACATCACCTCTTTTAATCGCTGATTTAATCCAATTGTAGTACGCCATTCTTCTAAAATAATATTACGCTCATTGTCTATTGCCTCTGTACTAAGTGTTAACCCTGAAAGAATATCACCAAAAAACCAAAATGCATTGTCTAAAGTTTCTTTTTTAGCATTAGGTAGAGGCAACATATAAACGGTTTCATCATATCCGGTATACGCATTTACATCTCCACCAAACTCAACACCAATACTTTGTAAGTAATCAATTAAAGTATTATCAGGAAAGTGTTTACTACCATTAAACACCATATGTTCCAGAAAATGCGCAAAACCACGCTGCTCCTCTGTTTCAAGAATAGAACCGGCTTTAATGATCATTCGCATCTGCACTTGATTTTTAGGCAAGGCATTTTTCTGCAAATAGTAAGTAAAACCATTATCCAAAGTTTCCTTAATCACTTTAGGATTCATCGGTATTAAACTCTGATGATTTACCTGAGCTTTGGTAAATGTACAGAAGTACCCAACCAACAAAAAAATAATAAGTCGAAGTGTAATATTCATGAACTGCAACAATTTGTAAAGCACAAGATTAGTTGCTTTTAAATGCTTTTACAAAGCCATTTAAGTGAAATGAAAAATCAAGGTAGTGAAATTGTAAATTAGATGAGTGAATAAAAAAAGAAGAGGCCACTATAAAATTTACACACTACACAATTTAGATCCTCTCAGCAAAATAATATCTATTTATTTTAGTACCACCCCTAAATTAGCACCTATAAACTCTGTTAAATACAACAATAAAAACACTACACCTCAATTAGTGGAATAGAAGCTATAAAACGACCATCTTCTTTCTTAAAGGTGCATTCTTGCTGCGAAATTAACATGTATCGTGTATTTAAATTACTGAGTCCCTTTCCATTGGTTTCTACTAAAGCGACTTTAGGACGTAGCTCGTTAATCACATAAATGCGATCATCTTTTATTGTAATAGTAATCAGCAATGGATTTGCCTCTGAAGCCACATTGTGCTTGATACAGTTTTCGACCAAAAGTTGCAATGATACGGGTAATACTTTTGTATTTAAATAAGCATCCAGATTACTACTATCCATTTGAATAGAAGAATTCATACGGATATTAATCACATCAACATAGGTTTGCGTAAAAGAAAGTTCATCACGTAACAAAACCATTATTTCACCTTCTATCCTTAACTGATAACGGTATAGCTGCGAAAGTTTTTTCAACATATCGCGGGCTGTTTTATCCTCGTTATTTAATAAAGCCTTTACCGTTCCCAATGAATTAAACATGAAGTGCGAATTTAAACCTGAGCGCAATAGTTCAAGCTTAATGGATATGGTTTCACTCTTTTGTTTCTCGTTCTTTAGCAAAAGATTTAAATTTTCCTGTTCAGCTGATGACCTTAACAGAAACTCACGTTTCCAATGTAAAATTCCAAACATGAGAATACCCAGCAGCATACCTAAAAACAGTACAAAAAGAAAAACCATGTTGCGTTCCTGCTCCGCTATCATATCCTTAATCTCAAATCCGGGCGAAACATTAATAACCACCCATTCATCTCCCTGAAACGACATTGTACGATATTCTTTGTAAACTGAAAGTTGCAAGTAATCGGACTGATCCAGATGTAACGTATCAAACTGATGATAATCATAACTTCCATTCGAAAATAAATAGTCAGGCAATGGGTACTTTTTTCCTACCATCTCTATTTCTGGATGGTAAACACACTGTCCACATTGATTAATCAACACCTGATAAACCGATGTATACACATTATCTTTTATAAATTTACGGTGTAAGCGATGTAAATCAACCAGTATTCCTCTTCCATAAACTGGATGATTCTGCATTATATCACCAACAAATAAAAAACGCTGCTTTATAATACAAGAATGCTGATTATAAGTAGCATCCTCTTTCATTAATTGTGCTAAATCCGGAAAATCGGTCTGGATACTATCATCGTAAACAGCAAACAATTGCGTTTGATCCAACACTCCAACAGCTACAATGGAGCTATCCATATCCAGCAGTGTTTTTAAAATAACCTGATTATTAATTCCATCTTTTGAAGCCTTACTCCATAATTGATCAATCTGAAATAAAGTCTTGTTATAGGAGTCGAAATAAGAGTCCAGAAATTTTTGATATCCTTTAGTTGTACCATGAAGAACGGATAAACTCACCAACTGGTATTGTTGATGCATTTTAGTTCTGATCCAATAAGTACCAAACGAAAACACAGCCACCAAAAGCACCAGTGCAATTATATTTCTTTTATTAAATAGAATTTTGTACATCAGCTAACCAACCACTCTTTAAACTCCTTACTTCGCGAATAACTAACAACAATCTCTTCGTCACCTTGTTCTGTCATGGCAATTACCAGACGACTTCGGCTAATGGTTTTAATTTCATTGATATAATTTTTATTGATGAAATAGCGGCGATTGGCTCTAAAAAACAGATTTGGATCCAGCTCATTCTCAAGCTGCGACAGGGTAGCATCGTAATAGTATTTCTTACCTCCTTTTGTAATCGCAAACAAATATCTGTCATCAGCCATAAAATAAACAATTTCATCGATCGAAACCGGTTTTTGAATATTACCAATGGATAATATCAATCGATTCAGGTAACGAGATGGCTTTGATTCAGACTGATTAACAGACCAATGATTTATAAACTGATTCAAAAGCGGACTATTTAACTGGTTTTGTCTGAATTTATCTAGTACCTTTTCTAAATCTTCGCTCTCAACAGGTTTTAGCAAATAGCCAATACTATTTGTTTCAAAGGCTCTTATGGCATATTGATCATAAGCTGTGGTAAAGACAACAGGAATATTAATATGAAGGGTATTAAAAATCAAAAACGAATTACCATCGGTTAATTCAATATCGGAAAAGATTAAATCACAACTATTCTTACTCAACCAATCAATGCTATCAGCTACATTCGTCAATTGTTTGATAACCCTAATGGTAGGATCCAAAGCTATTAACTCTTTTTGTAATGCATCTGCCAGCAAAACCTCATCTTCAATAATAATTACTTCCATCTCCCTGTTTTGATTCCTCTGCTACAAATATAATCTATTTATAATAAATAGAAATGCGATTCTATGAGTGTAAGACTACCCTAATAGATACAGAAACAAACAATTATATGGAGATATAACCCTATAACCATGTTCCATTCCTCTCAACAAAAAAAAGAGCTTACCAAATAATTGATAAGCTCTTTTTTTTTCATAAATCTAAAAATCCTGAGACTCAAATAGCTTCATCTATTTCATCGTTCATATTTATTCGATATCCTTCTTCAAATAAATCCAGATAATGCTGCAAATCTGAATAATGAAGCTTTAGTTCTTCAAAGTGAATATTTTCTTCTTCAGAAAGTATTTTGATCAGCTTTTCTTCCTGAATAGCTTCATATTTTAGCGTTTCCAATTCTTTTAATCGAACCATCATGTCATCCAAAATTTCTTCAGTCACACCTATTATGTCTAACTTTTGATATATTTCTTCATGTAAAAGTAATGCCATTATTGACTCTTTTATATGCATCGACCACTTAATATAATCTTTAGGAATTTCTATTCCTGTTAAAAACTTTGACACATAAGAAATATTATCCGCACATATCAGATTCAATTCTTTTTGTATTTTAATATACAAATTTTCAATTAAGCCTTTTTCCTGAATAAACTTTTTATAAACAGGTCTGTCCTTAGCCAGCACATTACTAAAATTCTGAGATGCCGAATATGCTTTCTTTAAGAGTTGTAAACCTTCCTCAATTCTTTCGTGCGAATAAGAACGATTTACATGATTTCGTTTGGTTCTTTTTCCTGAGTTACTAGAAATCAAGTTGGTATTGTTTTCAGTTTGGGGGGTAAAAAATAATGACATAAAGTTATTTGTTTAATTTCTGGTTATTTGTTTTAATTTGTCATTTTCATAAATAATACTCCAAATATGAATTTTAATTCATATTTGAATAATGCCATTATACCCTTAAGTGAAACAATTTTTAATAAGTAAATAATTAATCATACGGGGATTTTTTTGTTTAAATATTAGGTTTTTTTAATCTATAATGAATTTAAACAATATTTAACAATTTACAAAGTGTTTTTATTTTTTCTACCCATTAAAAAAAAGGGTCCATTTATTTGTTGTTCATAATTAAAACAATCATTTTACAAACCATACCCCCTCAATATTTCACAAAAACTACATCAATTTCAAACAAATCAGTCATTTATACTCAAAACATCAAGAATCACTGTTATTACGCACCTCTATTTTTCCGCAATAAATGCGGGTAGATGCTGAATAATATAAAGAGGAATGTGACTATTCTGTTAAAATTGTTTAGTGTTAACCTGGGTTAGATTATATATTTATTACAGTTGACTAGTACATTATGAATTTTTATACAAAAAAGCAATAGCCTAAAAAGACTATTGCTTATATCATTTTAATGCATTTTAAACCTTAATGCTTATGCTCATTCTTATCTTTCTTTTTTTCGGGAATTCGATCATATTTACAGCAACCAGGTAATGCATTATAAGTTTCATCCTTCGCTTTGTATTTCTCAGTATCGTGTCCTACTTTGGCAATGGCCATTTGAACTTTATCTGAGTTTGTTTTTAAAGTATCAAAAACAACTTCCATGATTTGGGTTTTCTTATCCCAGTCTGCAGATGTAACTCCATCCACTGATTTTGCAGCTCTCTCAATGCGACTTTCGCACATTCCACATTTTCCTCCTACCTTGATTTTTTCAGTTTTTACTTGTCCAAAAACCACGGATAGGCTCATTAGAGCCAATAACAATGTTAAATAAATTGATTTCATAATTTTATTTTTTAATTCGTATTTAATTTTCTCTTTTATTATTCTCTGTATAAACAACATGCCGGCAGATTATTATAGACTTCATCCGGAGCTTTTTCTTTCTCGGTATCATGACCAACTTTTGCAATTGCTTTGTGTATTTTATCAAGTATTGTTTTATCAGACAAATAGCTAACATGCATCATTTTACTGTCTTCATTCCATTCTGCCGATTTTATTCCCCATACACTTTGGGCAGCTTCCTCAATGCGGTCTTTACACATTCCGCAATTCCCATATACTTTAAACATGGAATCTTGTATTTTCACCTTTCTTGCATCCGATGATGTTCTGGCATAATGACAACATTCCGGAAGACCTTGATAAACGTCATCAAGAGCTGTTTCCAATTCAGTATCATAACCTGATTTTGCTATTGCCTTATGTATATCTGCCAGTTTTACCTTGTTTGCATTATATTTTACATGAATCATATGTGTTTCCTGACTCCAGTCTGCTTTAGTCACCCCGTTAAGCGACATAGCTGCAGCTTCAATAGTCTCTTCACACATACCACAGTTTCCGGATACATTAAACATTGCATACTGCATATTTCTCTCAGCCTGTTCATTCATATTCATTTCACCGTGATTATGCCCGGTTGAGGCATCGACTACTTGAGGATTCATCATACTAGGTAATCCAATCAACTGTGCTGCAGCATCAATCTTAAATACGCCATTGGTAGCTATTTCCTCACCTGGCTCCAGGCCATCCTTCACAACATAAAATGCTCCTGCTTCCGGTCCTAATACAATTTCACGATATAAGAATGTAGGAGATTCACGATCACGAACTTTAGTGTATACTACCGCTCTTTTTCCCGTCCATAATACGGCAGTTTTAGGAATAATAACGGCAGTTTGGCCTTCTGCAATTTTAGATTGTAACACGCCATTGGTAAACATTTCTGGTTTTAAGCGTAAATCTTTATTATTAATCTCTGCACGTACCTTCGCTACTCTTGTTTTAGCATCTATAATAGGATCAATATAGGTTACCTTTGTTTTAAATTCTTCACCAGGCAACGCCTGTAAAGTAAAGCTTATTTTATCACCAACTTTTATCCAGGGTAAATCTGTTTCATAAGCATCAAACAAGACCCATAATTTGGTTAAATCAGCCACTTTAAATAAGGCGGTTCCTTCCCTCACATAATCACCTAACGCCACATGACGCATGATAACTGTTCCGGTTAAGGGTGACAAAACATCAAAATTAACTTCGGGCTCACCTGATCGTTCAATATTATCAATTTGACTTTCAGATAAATCCCATGCTTTGAGTTTTGCTCTTGCTGCCTTATATAATGAAGGATTTTCGTGTTTGAATTCCGAAGCTTCAATTAACTCACGCTGCGCACTAATTAAATTTGGCGAATAAATAGTGGCTAATTTCTGTCCCTTACGAACTTCCTGACCAGTAAAATTGACAAAGAGTTCTTCAATACGTCCTCCAAAACGAGCTGTTAGTTTAGCAATTTGTCTTTCATCTTCATTCAATTTACCTTGCATATATATAGACTTAGTTGGCTCACCCAAAACAACTTTTGATGTTTGAATATCGGCTAGTTTTGCAGCAGATTCACTCATTACAATTTCATTTGGGTCTGTATGTTCACCCCCTTTCATGGATGATAAAGGAATTAAGTCCATAGCACAAATTGGGCATAATCCGGGCTTATCCTGCTTTATTTGAGGGTGCATTGAACAAGTCCAAACAGTAGTTTCTTCTTCGTGATTATGATCTGCATGTTTATCTTCTACATTATTTGTATTGCCAGATGGTGCAATGATCCATCCGATGACTAATCCTAAAATCAAAACGCCCAGAATTAGTTTATAATTGCTTTTTATATTTTGAAATTTTGTTTTCATTTCTCTGTAATTATATCGTTATCACTTAATGAATACTATTGTTATTTACCCATTAAATAATGGATAAAAGCAATTGCTGCGAGTTTATCAGTGCGTGCTTTTTCCAACTCCAGATTATATTTTAACAAGCGCCTTTCCATACGTAAAATATCTTCAAAGTTTTTATTGGCATAGGCATATTCTGTTTCTAATATTTTTAAGGATTTCTTAGCGATGGTTAACTGGTTATCAAATAATTCAATTCGGCGCTGAGCATCCCGATAATCCTTCCATGAGTTCTCAAATACGGTTTCCAATACATTTTCCTTATCTATGCGCTCGTAATTTTTGGCAGTTTCCAAATACACTACTTCCTGAACCATGCTTTTATACTTATTTCTGTACAAAGGGATAGATAATCCTACTTTTGGAAATGCAATAGCATCCTTACCCGATAAATTATTGTCACCTTTTCCTATTGAAACATAGTCGATACCAAGACTAAATGTTGGAGCTCCCTGTTTTTTAGCTGCTTGCTTTTTAAATGCAAGTGCGCTCTTTTGTAAATCGAGACTTAAGAGCTGGTGATTCTTTAATTGAATGGAGTCCAATAAAACATCCTTCGTATACAGAATATCTGACGACCACAACTCATTGGGAAAATTAACAACCTCGTTTTCCTCTGAATTCAGCAAGTTATTGAAAGAAAGTTCAAGCACTTCTTGCTTATCCCTTAAAAGTGCCAATTGATTTTCCAAATCGTTAATCTCCATCTCAATCCTATATTGATCAACTGCGGATACCTGATCTGCTTCAACCTTAACAATGGCCAACTTTTTAAAAGTATTCAGTATCTCAATGTTTTCCAGGGTGATTATAGTTGCCTTATTGTTGAAATACATGTTGTACCAAGTTGATTTTACCTCATTAAACAGTTTCGACTTATTTTCTTCAAACACTTCATACAAGGCTTTGGCTTCTTCAATACTGGTATTTTCCCGGGCCTTTAATGTACCAAACCAAGGAAACATTTGTGTTGCTGAAATCCTGAAATCCTGAGGACCGTTTCTGGTTTCAACAGGTTGTATAAAATAAGCAAAAGCCAATTGAGGGTCAGGCAATGTACCGACTTGCGGTGCTTTTTCAAGGGCTGCCATATATTTGTTAAAAGATGCTTTTAATCCAGGATTATTCTCTGCAGCTACTTGCAAATAGTGGTTGAGTTCATCCTGTGCCTGCAATAAACTTGACATACCTAATAGCACAAATAATATATAAATTTTAATGTTTTTCATGGCTTAAGCTTTTTCCGGGTTATTCTTCTTTACTTTTGCTTCCTGCCACATGCTATAAAGCACCGGAACCACAAACATGGTTAAAACCTCAATGGTCATACCTCCAAATAAAGGGATGGCCATAGGAACCATTATATCAGAACCTTTACCAGTAGATGTTAGTACAGGTAGCAGTGCAATTATGGTTGTAGCGGTTGTCATTATGGCCGGGCGTACTCTTTTTGAGCCAGCCTCTAAAACTAAAGTCCTCACTTCCTTAATCGTTTTTGGCTCTCTTTTTTCCTGCAATTGCTTGATGTATGTGCTGATTAAAACACCATCATCCGTAGCAACACCAAATAAGGCAATAAAACCAACCCAAACCGCAACACTCAGGTTGATGGTATTAACCTGAAACAGATTGCGTAAACTGACACCAGCTAATGAACCATCCATAAACCAGGGCTGACCATACAACCAAAGCATAATGAATCCACCTGACAATGCCACTATAATTCCTGAGAAAATCAAAGTGGTTGAAACCACCGACCTAAACTGGAAATATAATATCAGGAAGATGATGATTAATGATATCGGAATTACAATAAGCAGGCGCTTGGTAGCACGAATCTGATTTTCATAATTACCGGTAAACTTATAGCTCACCCCGGCAGGAAGCGAAAATGCTCCGCTATCCATTTGTTCCTTTACGTACTTCTGAGCATTTTCAACCACATCCACTTCTGCATAACCTTCCTTTTTATCGAATATTACATATCCAACTAAAAAGGTATCCTCACTTTTTATCATCTGAGGACCTCTTACATAATGCAAGGTCATTAATTCTCCTAAAGGTATTTGGGCTCCTGAAGGTGTTGGGATTAGAATACGTTTCAGATCGTCGGGATTATCCCTGAATTCACGGGCATATCGCAGCCTTACAGGAAAACGCTCACGACCTTCAACAGTTGTTGTAAGTGACATACCTCCTATTGCACTGCCGATGACAGCCTGCAGGTTCTTTACACTTAAACCATAACGGGCAATGGCATCTCGGTTAATTTCCATCTCCAGGTAAGGTTTACCAACCACTCGGTCTGCAAAAACAGACATGCCCTGAACCCCTTCCACATTTCTTAATTGTTTTTCAAGTTCAAAACCAACTTTTTCAATACTTTCAAGGTCGGGACCATAAACCTTAATACCCATTGGTGCACGCATACCAGTTTGCAACATCACTAATCGGGTTGAAATAGGTTGCAACTTTGGTGCAGATGTTAAACCCGGTATATTACTTTTATCAATGATGGACTGCCAGATATCATCGGGCGATTTAATTTCTTCGCGCCATTGTCTGAAATACTCACCGTTTGTATCTATCGTTAAATTCTCTTTTTCAATCAAACGAAATGCTTCTTCCTTTGGATTGTAAGTAGAACCATCCTTCAATATAAAAGCACCTTCTTTATTTGTTTTAAAGCGCATGCGATGCCCTTTTTCATTCAGAATGTATTCCGGTTTATAATTGATTACATTTTCATACATAGATGTTGGCGCAGGATCCAGGGCCGAATTTACACGCCCCCATTTACCAACAACTGTTTCAACTTCTGGTATAGAATTGAGCTGTTTATCCAGAATACGGATAACTACAAGGTTTTCCTCAATACCTGAGTGAGGCATTGTTGTTGGCATTAATAAAAACGAACCTTCATCTAAAGATGGCATAAACTCTTTTCCTATACCCGGTAGTTTTTCATTCAAATAAGCATATGAATCTGTGTTTTTTATAAATTGAGGCAAGAAACCAAACAGCTTATCAAATCCCTGCCAACTTGTTATTCCAAACAATACAATAAATATAGGTACAGCTAAAAATGTCCATTTGTTATCCAAACACCATTGTAAGATGCGCTTATAGAATACCACTACCAACGACATGGTTCCTAATACCGCATTTACGATGGCTATTACAAAAAGGAAATTGGCAAACAAGCTATTTTGTGCCCCAAGTGGCATCCATGCTTTTGTTAAAAAAAATACAACTACCACAATAGTAATAGAAATATTGATCAGGTTTATCCAATTCTTCTGATGTTCTTTCCATCGGTAAGCTAATAAACCATTGATACCAAATGCTGAAATAGCAAGGGCTATATAATCACCTGAAACGATAGACAGCAGAAGTCCTGTAGCAATCAGAATAATATTACCTAATCGCTGGTAGCGTTTTTTATCAATTTTTATGGAGAAAATTAAATGTGCTAAAGTCGGTATTATAATCAAACCAATTAATAATGCCGAAATCATGGTAAAGGTTTTTGTAAAAGCCAGTGGTTTAAACAATTTTCCTTCAGCTGCTTCCATAGCAAATACAGGTAAAAAACTGATAATGGTAGTTGATAATGCGGTTATAACTGCTCCAGCAACTTCGGTAGTTGCTGTATACACAACAGTAAGCAATTCTTTTCCTTTTGCGCCTCTATTTTCGGGTAATTCAATATGTCGGATAATATTTTCAACAAAAACCACACCCACATCAACCATCACACCAATTGCAATAGCAATACCTGAAAGGGCCACAATATTAGCATCAACCCCAAACTGTCGCATTGTAATAAAAGTGATCAGAACACCTATTGGCAAGAGACTGGAAATAAGAAATGAGGCACGAAGGTTAAATACCAACACAATCACTACCAAAATACTAATTAGCAATTCAAGTGTAATGGCTTCCTCCAGGGTACCCAAGGTTTCTTTAATTAAACCGGTGCGATCATAAAAGGGCACAATGGTAACTTTAGATACAGTACCATCAGCTAATGTTTTTGAAGGCAAGCCGGGTTCAATCTCTGCAATCTTGGCCTTCATATTTTCGATAGTTTTAAGTGGGTTGGCACCATAACGAGCTACCACAACACCACCTACGGCTTCGGCACCACCTTTATCCAGTCCACCTCGTCTGGTTGCAGGTCCAAAGTTTATTTTTGCAACATCTTTCAAACGAATTGGCACATTGTTACGCACAGCAACAACACTTTTTTCAAGATCATCAAGATTTTTGATGTAGCCAAGCGCACGAACCAGGTATTCCGCCCTGTTAAATTCAATGGTACGAGCTCCAATATCCAGATTACTGTTTTTTACAGCTGACATAATCTGTGCTATTGTTACATGATGCGCTTTCATGGCATTAGGGTCAATATCAACCTGATATTCTTTTACAAAACCCCCAATAGAAGCTACCTCTGCCACTCCTTCTGCTGAAGTTAAAGAGTAACGAACATAGAAATCCTGAATGGTTCTTAGTTCATGCGGATCCCACCCACCGGCAGGATTACCTTCTGCATCTCGTCCTTCAAGAGTGTACCAATAAATTTGTCCCAGAGCTGTTGCATCAGGCCCAAGCGCAGGAGATACATCTGCTGGCAAGGTACCCCTCTGCAATGAATTTAATTTTTCAAGGATACGCGTTCTACTCCAGTAAAACTCTACATCCTCGTCGAAAATGATATATATGCTGGATAGCCCAAATATTGAGTTGCTACGAATTGTTTTAACGCCGGGTATACCCAATAGCGCCGTAGTTAATGGATAAGATATTTGATCTTCTATATCCTGTGGCGAGCGGCCCGGCCACTCTGTATATACAATTTGTTGATTTTCGCCGATATCTGGTATTGCATCCACTGGAACCGGATCGCTTGGTAAAATACCGGTATCCCAACCAAATGGAGATGTGATTATTCCCCAGCTAATAAAAACAAGTAACACTAAAAAGGTAACTAGCTTATTTTCCAGAAAGTACTTAATGATTCTGTTTAACATGATTTGTTCGTTTGAAGTTATAATGTTCAAATAGCTACAATGCTATGGCATTATGCCTTTATACTTGGAAGACATAACAACACACTAATTACTATACAATAATTAGTTAGAACCAAACGTTAACAAAGAAATGATTGAATTATAGCCAACCTGGTTGAAAGAGGCGGTAGCGGCGATAAGTCATATATAAGATATGTAGTTTTTGTTACAGAAATAATTTCCTCATCAAATAATTGAAAAAGAACAGGGAAAAGTACATCTATACTTATGGGCACATTTGCTTCTATAGAAACAGGAGCCACATAACGATCTTTTACCTCAATATGAATGCTTTTATCATGACAACATCCACAATCATCATCTCCGGAACAACAAGAATCGGCCTTTGAATTTAGTGCAGTAGAAACCAATTGATCTCCGCAATAATGCATAGAAATGGTTACTCCCATTGATACTAAAAAAAGGAATAACGCAAATACAATATGCAAAAACTTTCTAAGCATTATATCAGATCATTTAACCTTACAACAAAGTAACCTCCAAAACCCCATAATTGTTTTATACCATTTTGGATAAGATGTATAATATTTTGGTGTTTTTCAAACTTAATAATTCCCCCTACAAGCTATTGTGTGACCCAAAATATTTCTTCAAATAAATTATAATTAGCTGATTACTTTCTCTGGAAACCTTGCCGCTTGTAAGCAGCACATTTCCCAGAGTCTGGAAAGTTTGTCGATTGTACGCGACAGCTTTTCCAGAGTGTGGAAAGCTTGCAGACTACAGTCAGTGAGGTATATTTTTAAACAAATAGGTTGTTTCTCTGTCCATTGAATCTACTAAAAACCCGGTATTTACTGGAGTTAATAGCATTGTAAGCATTGCTCTTTACTCTAATCAATAGGCGATACTCATTTATCAATCATCAACAAATGTTCATCCATTATTCCTAATTTTTTATCTACTTAACGAAACTTTTGAAGATAAATAGAGTAAATTCGAGTCGGTTATTTCTAATAACGTAAACCATTAGGTATTAAAGTTGGATATTGAAACAGGATGCGTTTAGGAATGAGCTGGGTAGCATTACTGTACATCTCCAAAAAAAAGCAAATAAAAACTGATTGAATGAGAAATATAATTATTGGAGCAATATGGATTATAATAGGAATTGCATTAACTGCTTCAGGAGTTTCTACATATTGGGAATACTCAACATCAGGAATTATGTGGCTTTTTGTTATTTTAGAGATAATTCAAATTAAAAAAATAGCTCTAGGAATTGTTTCTATATCCATAGGGATTGCACTAACAAAGAATAAAGACCTTACTGAAAGGTTGATTTCCTTTAGTATTTGGGTGTTAATTATAGAATTAGGAACAATTTTGTTTGACCTAATTAAATATCAGAGTTTCCACCTATGGCAGTTTTCATTATCCAGTTTGGGCATATTAGTATTAATATTTATTTCAATTAAAAACTGTACAGGAATTAAAAGCAAGAATGAATTTATAAGTATTTTAACAGGACAATTGAAATCAGACATTGTGACTGGATCTATCTTGTATTTTGTAATACTAATTGTCTCAACTGTGATTGACTATGGATTTATTGAATCAATCAGAAATTAAATTAATAAATAACGCTACCCAACAAACCGCAATAGTGCATAAGGCGTCCGGTGCGTTTATGTTGGTTCGAAGCTTCGGCTACCAACGCCATGCGGCAGTCCGTTGTAGCAATATTACAAACTATAATTTATAAAATACCATGGAGCGACTAGGACAGCTAATACGAACGAGAACACTTTATATTGCGTTAATAGTTGTAGTGTCATCTGGATTTCATTATTACGATACAAGTAAACCAGAATTGACATTTTTAATGCAAATTTTTAACGAAATAGGATTTACTGTATACATATTATGGCTTATCGGAATTAGCTATTTTGGAACTTGTCTGTTAATTAAAAAGGGATTGGAATTAAACAGCATTAAAAATTTAAAGATTTATTTTATTGTAGCATATATTTTAAGTCTATACTTAGGTTTTTCGGAAGCAGATACTACAATTACTAGAGAGTTTGGTGGTATTTATTTATATTTTTCAAGTCAAACGCCAATTAGTTTTCTTTTTGTGACCTTATATCTTTATGGAACTTATAGGACTGCTCAACTTATCAAGACTCTAGAAAGTAACAGAGTGGTTGTTTTTAAAGAGTTTTATAAGACTTGGCTATTATTGATTTTTTCAGTTATAGGAATTATTTTTCTACATGGCAAAGTTCGTAGTATTTTTGAAGTAGCAGTAGTATCCTCCGAAAAGAGAAATAACATTGCCTAGCACGGCATCATAAACCATGTGCGATTTCGGTGATATCAAATTAACTGCCTAATCCATTATGCGTCAGCAAAAAGGAAGGCCATGCATAAATTCAAGCAGGAAGTAAAAAATGAATGAACCAACAACTAAATATTTCATTGACAGAAAAGAATGGAGAAAATGGCTTGAAGTAAACTTTGAGACAGAAAATGATATTTGGTTGGAGTATCCGTTGAAGAAAACAAACAAGAAACGAATACTTTACAATGATGCAGTTGAAGAAGCGCTTTGTTTTGGCTGGATAGATAGTACAGTTAAGTCGTTAAACGAAACTACTTCTATTCAAAGATTTTGTAAGAGAAATAAAAATTCTGCTTTTTCACAACCCAATATTGAACGATTAAAATGGCTTTTAAAAAATAATTTAGTTCACGTATCAATTAAGCATGAAGTTCAAAAAATAGTTCAGCAAAAATTTATTTTCCCTAAAGATATAATAACGAAATTGCATGAAGATAAAGATGTTTGGGAGAATTATCAGAACTTTACAGAACCATATAAACGAATCAGAATTGCATACATTCAAAGTGCAAGAAAAAGACCTGATGAGTTTGAAAGGCGTATGAATAGTTTTATCAGCAAAACAAAAGAAAATAAATTGATAAAAGGGTTTGGAGGAATTGATAAATACTATTAGGCACTAAAAAAAGCAATAGCCTCAAGAAACTATTGCTTATCTTTTTTACTAAAAATAGTATTTGTTACTATTCAATAATTTTTTTCCCGAAAGGAATAACTACTTTACCAACTAAATCATTTACAATAATAGCAGCCATCATATACCAGGCACCTAAAGCACAAATAATTAGATCTATTGCAGCAAATACTGTAAGTTGAGGCATTCCAAAATGCGCAAGGTCTAACAATATGAAACCAATTAACAAAGTTCCAAAAGTAACTGCCATAGCCCTATGAACTCTTAATGATGCAATAAACATGATTATGGTATACAATGTCCATCCCACCAAATAAAAACCAACATCTGTATGTGATGATTTATAAATATTAAAATGGTTTAAAAGCCAGATAATGCCCAAGCCAATCCCAAAAGATCCATAAGCTACAAAAGCACTGTATCCTATGTTATTGCCCATTTTTTGTTCTTGAAATCCGGCTATCATCTGACCAAGCCCTCCAAAAATAATTCCCATTGCCAAAACTGGTCCTATTCCAATCCATCCTAATAATATGGAATTGCAATAATAAAGTAGTTAAGCCAAACCCAGCTAATCCCACTACTGCCGAATTTCCGTTTTTCAAAATTGTATAAGTATTTAAATTTCAGCCGGCAAAAGTAATTCACTACCTCATAACAAACAACGTCGAGGATATTAAATAGTGTTTACTTTACAACAATATAAACACGTATATTCAAAAATAAAACTACTCTGAATTCTATAAAAAACTATCGGGATTCCTAAAACAAAAAAGGCCAGTTTATAAAAACCAGCCGCAATAGCATAATTAGATCCATAGATCAAACTATTATTTCATTGCCTTATTGTTTTGAGACAGTAGTTTATATTTTAAACAATTATATTTTGGCATCATACAGTATAACCTGCATTAATCCGTTATATGATCATTAAGCTCAAAGCACAAAAGGCATAAACATTACTTACTCGTAACGACAAATATAACTTACAGGTTCAGATACCTTAACCTTAAAAGAAGCATCTTTTTCAACCTTAAAAGTTTCGCCTTGTTTATATAATTTCCACTCTGTTGTTTCTGGTAGTAAAACATCCATTTCACCATAAGTTACAGTCATATACTCAATGGTTGATGTACCAAATTCAAATTCGCCTGGAGCAATAACTCCTGCTGTTGCTTTTCCATTACTATTATCCACTGCAATAGATTTAACTTTTCCTTCGAAATACTCGTTTACTTGTAACATTTTAATGTTTTGTTAAATATTAGTTATTACCCGCAAATATAATTTATAAATCATTCGGTATGATATATTTAATACATAATTATATACTTATTGTCATTCATCAAAAAACAACTAAATCTCAATTGGAGGTTTATAATCAAACAAAAAATTCTTTTACATTTGCAATTCGAATTTACACGCATGACAAACAAAAAGATTTGTATAGAAAGAATTGGGGAGGGTGAATATGCTATTGGTGAAAATAGAGTTAAAATCACTGAAGGAAAGTATATTGTTTATCATGTGAGTACCTCTGGTGTACAAACACCAGAGGTTGCAGCCGCTCATGGAGAACTAATTAATGAAACTTTATTTAAATCAGATAAACAGGTTCAATTTTTAATTGACCTGAACCATTGTGGTAAAAACTCACCCCAAGCCAGAGAATGTTGGAGAAACTATACAATGTTAGAAAAAACCCATAAAGTTGCCATTTTTGGCATGCATCCGGTAGCTAGAATGGTTGCTTCGTTTGTAATGGGTACGATAAGCAAACTTGAACGTTACAGATTCTTTAATACTGAAACTGAGGCAAGAGATTGGTTTAATAAGTAAAAGTTTATTTTTAATTGGTAATACAATGACTGATAACGAAAAGTCAAAGAGTGAGCGAATTGATGATATTATTTCAGGAGTAATGAAGATTGCTCATGGAGATATTGATCATCAATTTAAAATATCTGATAAGAATGACAAGATTGATGCACTATCGATGGGTATAAATATGCTAATGGATGATATAAAAGAAGGTCATTTACAAAAAATTGAAAACGAACGCATCATAAAACTTAATCAAGAACTTATTGAAGCAAAAGAAAAAGCTTTAGAAAGTGAACGATTAAAAAATCAGTTTCTTCAAAATATCAGTCACGAAATTCGCACCCCATTAAACGCAATTATTGGCTTCTCGGAATTATTGCCAACCTATTTTGACGATAAGGAAAGACTTATAGAGTTTACTGAAATCATCAACAACAGCAGTGTTGACCTACTTCAGATTATCAACGACATACTTGATATTGCCAAAATTGAATCGGGCCAGGTTGCTATAAACTGGGAAATTGTTAATATTAAGACTATGCTCAATAATATCGAAGTATTTTTCTCTGAATACCAGAAACAACTTCATAAATCACACATTGAGTTCATCATGAATTTTCCGTGTGATAATGTAACCAAGCAAATACAATTTGATAGTGGTAAATTAAAGCAAATACTAACTAACCTATTGAGTAATGCTTTTAAATTTACAAACACTGGAAAAATTGAAGTTGGATACAAAGGATTAAGCGATACACATATCACCATGTATGTTTCTGATACTGGCATTGGTATATCAAGAGAATTGCAAGCGCAAATATTTGATCGCTTTATTCAAGCTGAAGATAATTATACTCAGAAACAAAAAGGAACCGGATTAGGTTTGTCAATAGTTAAGGGGCTTATTGAATTACTGGGAGGAAATATATGGCTCGAGTCTGAATTAAATAAAGGAAGTACCTTTACATTTTCTATTCCTTATAAGTATTACGAACCTGATTTAATTTCATAAAAAAATCGCGCAAATTGAAACTTCAACCGCGCGATTTCACACATAAACTCTATCGAAATTTAATTTACTAAGTTCAATTTCAACATTGTACTTAGCCTAGCAAACCCTAATTACTCATTTTGTCTAATCTCGACATCATAGCTGCAATACCACCACCATTCATAACATTAGTATAACCTCTTTGCATTAATACTTGTTTGGCATAAGCCGAACGAGCCCCTGATGCACAATAAACTACAATTTCACGATTTGGATTGGATCCCAGATCTACTTTATTTTGCATGATATCATCCAATGGAATATTTACAGCATTTGGGAATGCCCCACTTCTGTATTCTCCTTCTGTTCTAACATCAACAATCAATAGTCCATCATCACTTTTCTTTTCCTCTTTTTTAGGAGCTTCCTCTTTTTGCTCTTCCTCTTGTGTTCCAATACTTTTAGTTTCAATATCTAATAAATCAATATCAAGCTCTTCAAATCCAATAGTCAAAGCATAACGTTGTAACGATGTGTGACCACCAGAGACATTAACTACATTTTTAAATCCTGCACCAACAAGGGTTCTTAATGCCTGATGACTTTTTTTACCAAATTCATCGTATACCAATATCAAACGATCATTAGGAAGCTGTTCCATTTGTTCTGGCAATACCTCTAAAGGAATATGTATGGCTCCCTGAATATGACTCTTTTGATAGGCAAAAATATCTCTAACATCAATAGCTATTGCATTTTGTCCTTTTAGTAATTCATCTAACTCAGATACTGTAACAGATGGACTATAGCCTGTCATTCTGTTTTCAGCTACATACGCAGCCATATTCATAGCATCATTTGCGGTTCCAATTGGAGGAGAATAAGCAAAATCAACATCTGCTATATCACTTACTTTTAATTTTGAAGCTGTTGCTGTTGCTATTACATCTAAACGTTTATCTGCCCCTTTATAACCAGCAGTTTGTCCACCTAAAATAACACCTGTATTTTTATCATACACCAATTGTACTGTAACAGTCTCAGCTCCTGGATAATATGATGTATGATGCTCTTTATGAACCACAACAGCATCTGCATCAATACCTAGAGTACGTGCTTGTTTTAATGACAAACCTGTAATACCGGCTACTGCCTCAAAAACACGAACCACAGATGTTCCGATAGCACCCATATAGCTATGTTTACCTCCTAATGCATTTTCTGCCGCAATACGTCCTTGTCTGTTAGCTGGTCCCGCCAAAGGAATACGCACCTTTTTGCCATTCACTCGGTGCTCAATCTCTACCATATCTCCTGCAGCATAAATGTTAGGATCTGAAGTTTGTAGCTGATCATTTACCAATAAACCTCCAGCCTCACCAATTTTCAATCCAGCATCTATGGCTAATTGCAAGGTAGGTCGTACACCTATTGACATTAAAACCATGTCTGCATCCAGCTCTTCACCATTATCTAAAATAACAGAATCAGATTTGATATGTGTTACTGCGGTATTTGTATGAACACCTACTCCATAGGCATGAAGTTCTTGCTCAACAAAACCAGCAATTTCTCCATCCATAATTGACATCACATGATCCATTTTTTCAACCACATGAACATTTAAACCTCTCTTAACCAAAGCTTCAACCATTTCCAAACCAATAAATCCTCCACCAACAACAACTGCATTTTTAGGATTCTCATCTTCAAGGTGTGCTGAAATTTTATCCATATCTTCCAGTGTCCATAATGTGAACACATGGTCACGATCTGATCCGGGGAATTCAGGCTTAAGAGGTCGTCCCCCCTGTGCTAAAATCAATTTATCGTATTCAAAGCTTTTGTTTTCACCTGATCTGCTATCGATAGCTTTAATTTGATTATTCTCCTTATCAATAGATGAAACAATGGTATGGGTATATACATCAACATCATATTGTTCTTTAAAACTCTCTGGGCTTTGTAAAATTAGTTTTGATCGACTCTTAATATCACCTGCAATGTAATATGGTAAACCACAGTTTGCGAATGAAATATCCGGACCTGCCTCTAGCATTACAATTTTTGCATCTGGCGATAATCTTCTTGCCTTTGCTGCAGCTGTAGCTCCTGCTGCCACTCCTCCAATTATTACGATTTTTTCCATTATATATATTTTTATTTTTTTCTTATTCTATAAATTGACCTAAAAGGCTTTGTTTTTTTGTTTTGACAAAACTATCTCATACTACCAAATAATCTACTATAAAAACATATGAACGAGCTCTGTGTTTGAATTGATTTACATCAACTTTTTTCTTGATTACGGTCAAATTGTTAAAATTGATTATATTTTTGTACTCAACACAACAGATATTTTGCTCTAATAATCAGCTCTTTTAACGATTTACAGAATAAGTATTAGGAATGAAGACCTTAAAAGAAAACGATATAAATTTTATTTGCGAACTAAATGCGCCATGCTTTCAAGCTTTAAGTCCGGATGAAGTTCAATTGGTAAAATCCAGTCGTACACAAGTTCAGTTTCGAAAAGGCGATAACCTTACTAAACAAGGCACATTTGCATCGTATGTTATGTTTATGGTAAATGGATTAGCCATACAATATGTAGAAAGCGACCTGACAAAAAATTACAACTTACGTATTATTCAGCCAGGCGAATTTATTGGATTGTCTTCTGTTTTTTCTGCAAATACGTTTAGTTACTCTTCTATTGCAATCACAGATTGCCATGTATTTTTAGTTGAAAAAACTGCAATTGCTCAAATTATCAGTTCTAATGGTATTTTTGGTTTAAGTTTAATCAAACGATATTCCGAACAAAATGTAAATTTATATGATATTATCCGTAAAGTTCTTTATAAACAGATGAATGGGAGAATGGCTGAAGCTTTGCTTTACATTAATAATATAAAACCCAAATATCCGGATATTTTTCAAATTTTAACCCGAAAAGATTTAGCTGACTTTGCTGGAATATCGACAGAGAGCGCAGTTAAATTATTAAAATCATTGGAAAAAGACAATATTCTGGAACTTAATGGAAAAGACATTAATATTCTGGATGAACTAAAGTTAACAGAAATATGTAAAAGAGGATAAATATTTTTGCCAGATGCTTGTTGATTCAGAATAATATTTTTATACATTAGTAATGAAAATGTTATAAACTCAACTCACACTAAAAATGTTAAAGAAAATCAAGTTTGAATATATACTCTCCATTTTATATGTTGTTGTTGGAGGATTATGGATATTATATTCTGATTTGTTTGTTTCAAACCTTACTAATGACCCTGTTCTTATTACAAGTATACAACATTACAAAGGGTGGTTTTATGTTTTTACTACCGGTATTCTGTTATTTTTTATGATTAATAATCACGTTCGTAAAATAAGAAAAGCCGAAGAAAAAGCAAAAGAAAACGACAAGCTCAAAACAGTATTTATACAAAATATTTCTCACGAGTTAAGAACTCCGATGAATTCAATTATAGGTTTTTCAGAATTAGCTCAAACTGAAAAAACGGATAATGAAATTCTAAATCTGTATTTAAAAACAATATTAAATAGTTCACAGCAATTACTATTGACCATAAATGACGTAATGGATGCCTCTTTGTTAGAGTCTGGTAACATGTTTTTAAACCTTACAGAAATCAAATTACAGGATTTTTTAAATAGCTTTTCTAATAATTATACACCATTACTCGATTCAAAAGTAAAATTATACCAGTCTGAAAATAATCTATCAAGCGACCTTGTTTTTACTTCGGATGAAGAAAAACTCCGCCGGGTAATGAATAACTTGCTAAATAATGCCATTAAGTTTACCAACCAAGGCTGTATTGAGTATGGTTGCATTGCTAAAAATAATCACCTTGAGTTTTATGTAAAAGACTCTGGTTCAGGTATAGAATCGTCTATGCTTAAAAATATATTTAACCGATTTGTACAAACAGAAAACACAATAAAACAATGTAAAGGAGGCACCGGTTTAGGGCTAGCCATTTGTAAAGATATTATTGAACTCCACCAAGGTAAAATTTGGGTTGAATCAGAAGTTAATGTTGGTTCCACTTTTTGGTTTACCATTCCTTTAAAACTAACTCATCCAAGTTATAACAGATATGCATATAACTAACCCGTAAAACCAATATTTCTTATTGTATTTGTGTTACATTCGTAAAATCACTTTTTTTAGAGCTAACATATAATACCATTATTCATATACTACAATATGGCTCAATAGTTTAATATCTTCCAAATCGGAATAATCATATTGATATAAACCATCTTCACCAATCATTAATAATACATTACCCAAAGGAATTACATCAAAGGCATCAATATCTTTATAATGTGCTAACTGATGATCAGATATGCTATATGGATCTGTAGTATTATAAATTTTAAGTCCATCATCACCATCACATACAAAAAGCACCTCATCATCAATTCCTAAACCATATGGATTTTCCATTGGATAAGATTTTAATAACTCCGGAGCTTCAATATTCGAAATGTCGATCACTTCCAATTCACTATCAATAGCACCACATAAATTACCACCTCGCAAGGTTACATAAGCATAATCGCCTTCAACAACAACAGGGTCGCACGCTGTTGCATGACGAAACTGAGAAATAAACTCAGGACTTGAAGGATCTTGTAAACTATAGATATACATTCCGCTTTGAGCCCCAATAAATAGCATCTGATTATAAGGAAATAGTGTTTCTATTTGCCAACTGATATAAATATTTTTTGTAAAAGATGGATTTGAAGGATTTGATACATCAAATAAATTTAATGCGCTGTTATTAATGGCATATAAATAGTTATCATACAAGGTAAATCGAGCCATAGAACCTCCTACTCCATTACCTGCACCACTCACATTATTTGCACTTGCATCTGCGGCAAAAAACATTCCATCCCACTCCATAAATCGCTCATAATAGATAACATTATCCGTTACAGGTTCACTGACTGTTGTTACTGTATAACCTATAATTACACCTTTTTCAGTATCTACATTGCCTAAAATACCTACTTCAAAATCAGGAATGATATATGGAAAAACATCCTCATCCCGATCCACTTCTTTAATATCATTCAGGTTGCTGATATCAATTGTCAAAAGATCAACATAACTATCAGCATACAACATATTTCCTTTAATAGCTATATCAACATTTCCTGGTATTTCAATAAAGGAAACATTTTGAGGATCGGAAGGATCAGAATTATCAATAACATGAATACCTTTCTGATATTCATTGATAAATATAAAATCATCTTTGAAATATATTTTACCAGCCTTATTTATATCTTCTGGCGGAAGCACACAAAATGCGGATCTTAAATCGGAATAACTCATATACTCAGGCGTATTTACCGTATAAGTATCTTCAATTTGATTGGTACAGGAAAATGATACCAAAGCAATAGTTAGTAAAAATAGATATTGTATTCTTTTCTTCATGACGCTTTTGATTATTAGGTTAATAGTATGTGGTTGCAAACACATTGTATTGATGTTTGATAGTTGGCTAGGTTGCGTCTTTATTAAAGAATTATGCCTATAATAAATAATTGATCATTGTTTTTACATTGTCATCTTGTTTACGCAACTATTGGCTAAAACTTCCATCATTAAAAAAAACATAACTCATGAGAAACCTACTTTTGATATCATTCATATTTATTTCAGTGACTACTTACAGTCAGGAGCAAAACCAAAATAAAATCAAAATAAAATATCAAAACTACACGGCCTACACCCAAATGATTGGATCACAAAAAGACCACAATGCCATCATCAATTCAATTCAAATGGAACATAACTTTTTATTAAATAAAACCGTTGCATTTGGTCTATCTACTGGTATTGAATGGATGGATATAAAAATGGCCTCTGTTGGACCTAACCTAAAAATTTTCATCCCCCTTTTTAACCAACCATCATTATATATTGGAGCAAGCTATGGAACTGTAATCGCACTAGAAGATCAAAAAGAGGAATGGATTGAAGTATTAGAAACAAAGGGAAAACACTTTTTTAATACAGAAGTTGGCTATGCATTCCCATCCTGGAGTGAGATGGCTTTTTATATAGCTATGGGATATCGAAATCAAAGTTATTCTTATACAAGAACTGATTGGTGGAGGAATGAAGTAGAAAGAAATATTGAATACAATAGATTTATCCTCAAATTAGGAATACGATTGTTTTAAGTTCAATCCCCTTTACTTGAATTAATTAAAACACCCTGGTACCAAATATAAATTTATCTTTCCACCAACTATTGTCTAAAGAGGTAATTGTAACACCCTTGCTTGATGAGGTATGAATAAACTGATTATTTCCTATACAAATTCCTGCATGAGTGATATACTTGCTTGTTTTATAGGTATTAATAAAGAATACTAAATCTCCTTTCTTCAAATCATATTTGTTATAAACAATTTTGCCATAACGAGCCTGTTCTTCTGAATTATGAGGTAGTTTAATTCCATTTTGAGCAAAAGCACGCATCACCAATCCGGAACAATCCATACATTTCGAGGATGAACCTCCCATACAATGTGGAACGCCCATGTATTTTCGTGCTGATTTTATAATATCATCAACCTCAACTTTGCCGGTAAATAAACTTTTTTCGGTTCCGCTAGCAATAAACTGATTTAACCTTTTATTGCCTGTTTTGTGTGTAGAAGTTATAGGAGTCTTGTTCCTTTTTTGATAATCAACTTCTGGTAGGGCTTTCCTTGAGCATGATGATGCCATTATAAAAGTTAAAAACAAAAAACTATATAGAGAAAATTGAATTAGTAACTTATCTTTCTTTAAAAACATGTTGAGTTTGTATTGATTATATAATACTGGGCTCAATATTAACAATTATATAAATAAAATCCATAAGTCATGATTAATTCTAAAATAAAGGAGATCAGGAAATTTTGCTCAAACAATTCTGACCCTGCAATTATAAAGAAGTACCAAGGATATTTTAAGAATGGATATGATGGATATGGAGTTGATAACAAATTGCAAAAAATAAATTGATATTTAGGTTGAAGAATGGCAAAATGAAATGACTATTGAAGGCTACCTTACTCTGGGAGATCTGTTGATGAGAAAAGGAAGATATGATGATAAAAATCTAGCAATAGCATTTCTTAAAACCAGAAGAGTAGAATTTACAAAGGAAACTTTTTTCCGAATTGGTAATTGGTTTGATTATGGAATAAATAATTGGGCTACTACTGATGTTTTATGTATGCTCATTTTATCTGCTTTACTAGTTGATAAAGTAATCGACTTTGAGAATTTAAAAACATGGAATAATGCTGAATCTGAATGGAAACGCAGGGCGATGCCTGTTTCACTGGTTGAACTTTATAAATTAACAAAGAATTTGAAGCTTGCAGATACTTTTTTATTAATTGAACCGTTAATGCTTGATGTTTCTGAATATGTTCAAAAAGGAATTGGCACCTTATTTCGTGGTTTATGAAAAAAAGATCCTGTTCAAATTGAAGATTTTCTGATGAAATAGAAAGACCAATGTGTCAGATTAATCATTCAATACTCCACTGAAAAAATGGATAAGGAATACAGAAAAAAAATTAGAAAAAGAAAATAGTGTAAATAAAGTAAATTCTCCTCATTCAAAATCAAATATCTTTTTAAACTTTTTAGGAATGGGAGCTAGTACTTTTAATTTTTCATTGGTAAACGGATGTATAAACTCCAACAAGTTTGAATGCAAATACAAACCTTTTCCTTTTAAAATCAATCCCTCTTTTCCATAATCAGCATCACCTAAAATTGGATTTCCTATGGATGATAAATGTTTACGTAATTGATGACGCCTCCCTGTAAAAAGAGTTAACTCAACCAGGTTTAAAAAGGTAAAACGCTCTGAAATTTCAGATTTCACAACCTTGTACGCAGATTTGGCTTTTTTACCATCTACTTCATCTTCTACAATTCCGCTTTTAGGCATTGCTCCAATTGTAATAGCCAGATATTTTTTATTAATACTTCTGCTTTCGAAAACCTTATTCAATAAAATTACAGCTTCCTGTGTTTTACCAATAAGCAAAGCACCACTGGTTGGATAATCCAGCCTATGAATAGGTTCCGGACGATCTAAAGCATCTGGTTGGGTACTTTTTTTCAGGTTAGAAGGTAAAGCATTTTCCAGAGTTATCTTTTTATTTCCGCTCACCAATATACCTGCAGGCTTACTTACTACTGCCAAATAATCATCCTCAAATAAAACTTCAATAGGATAATCTATTGTTGGTTTAACAACTGCTGTTTTATTTTCAAACAACTCAAGTGCTTCTCCTCCTTCAATAAAATCAGCTGTCTGTCCCTGCTTACCATTTACATAAACAAAACCGCTTTTAATCGCCTTTTTAATGCTCTTTTTGGAAGGAAGAGAAGCAAATAATTCCGGTGCAATTTCCGACAATCGCTTTTTCTCTTCTAAATGAGGAACTGTTAACTTTTCTAGTAGTCTACCTTGCATAATGCAAAAGTATAACTTATTAGTTAAAAGTTGAAAGTTTAAAGTCCTTTGATATCACTAGAAGAACAATAGTACTTTCTACTTTTGACTGAAGACTACTCCCCTTTCTCAATCCTGATCCTTGCATCAACAGCTACAATGTGCTTTAAGTTGCCCATAAGCGGATTCAAATCAATTTCTTTAATTTCGGGATGCTGGTAAACTAAATTTGAAAACTGCACAATAATTTCAGCAAACAAATCAATATTAACTCCCTCATGACCTCTTAAGCCATGAAGAATTTTTATGCCCTTCAAACTCTTAATCATATTCAACGCTTCTGCTTTTGACACCGGAGCCATACCATAACTCACATCTTTTAAAACCTCAACAAATACACCTCCGAGTCCACACAATATAGTATGTCCAAATCCTTCCTCGTATTTTGCACCCAAAAACAACTCTATGCCTGAAATCATTTTCTGAATTAAAACACCCTCCGCTCCTTCTATCTGCATCAACTTATCGTATTTTTCATACAACTCATCAACATTACAAATATTTAAAAACACTCCTCCCACATCTGATTTATGAACAGGTCCTATTACCTTTAACACCACCGGAAATTCAATCTGATTAATGCGCATATCCAACTCTTGAATACTTCTTATAACCAGCTCATTTACAAAAGGAATATCTACTTTAGAAATCAATGCCGAAACTTTCTCAGGAGGTAAATAACCGTTTTCAAGCGTTGCTAAAAAATCATCAATTTCAACAATCTGATTGTCTCGAACATCTTCAGAATCATAATCAATGCAAGAATATACCTTTGCCAGCGCCTCACCAAATATTACCTCATCCGGAAAATTTACATGACCTTTTGATATAAAAGCTTCGATATCATCTTTAACATTAATAATTGAAGGAAGTATTGCAAATATAGGCTTCTGACACGATAAAGATTTTTGATGCAGAACCTCGTAAACCTCTTTTACAGGGAAAAGACCTGAACTTCCAAAAATTACTACTATTGTATTTATCTGGTCAAGATCATTTTCACATGCATCAATAATCGTAGCCAACTGTTCTGCATTTCCTGTAGCTAAAAAGTCAATAGGATTAGCCACACTCGAACCATCATACAACTTCTCTTTCAATTGACTGGCTACTTCTCCATCAAGTTTAGGCACTCTAAATCCGGCTTTTGAAAGTGTATCGGTAAGCATAACTGCAGGTCCACCTGCATGGGTAATAATAGCTATGTTTCTACCTTCAAATTCTTTAGTCATATAAATAGCTCCAACAACAGCCAATTCCATTCTTCCATAACACCTTACAATTCCAGCCTTCTTAAACAAGGCATCCACTGCCATATCTGAATTTGCCATAGCTCCGGTGTGGCTTGAAGCAGCACGACTTCCATCCTCTGAAGATCCAGCTTTAATACCAGCAATTTTACACCCCTTATTAATCAGTGAACGAGCATGTTTCAATAGCTTTTTGCCATCATTCACACTTTCTATATAAAGCAGTTTTATTTTTGAACTCGTTTTAGGATCATAGTTTAAATCAAGATATTCCAGTACATCTTCTACGCCCATCTGTGCACTATTCCCGACTGAATAAACACTATTAAAACGCAAGCCTAATGGTCGACCAATTTCCATAATAAAAACAGCTGTAGCACCTGATCCCGAAATAAAATCAACACCTCTGTTACTAAAAACAGGAATAGGAGTAGTAAATACACTATGATGATTCTGGTTCATCATTCCAATACAATTCGGACCAATTAAACAGCCATCAACCTGATTAATAACCTCAACAATCTCACGTTCGTATTGAGCCCCCTGCTCACTCTCTTCACTAAAACCTGCAGAAATAATAATAAATGCTTTAGTTCCCTTATTTAGAGCCAGTGTTTTTACTACATAGGAACAATATTTAGCTGCAACTGCAATTACAGCCAAATCAATATTTTGGGGTAAATCTTCAACCTTGGCATATGTAGCTAATCCCTGTACTATTACCGTTTTAGGATTAGTAACATAAATACTACCTTTAAAACTATTTAAAATATGATAAAGAATTTTACCGCCAGGTTTACTCAAATCGTTTGAGCCACCAATAACTACAATATTCCGGGGATTTAACAGCTGATGATTTACCATAAGATCAATGTTTTAGCTATTACTTATATAAAACTCTTGAATTTAACTGAAAAATACAATGAATAATATCACTAAGTATTACAACCTAATTTTCAACAACAAAACACCTGTAGATATTTTCTGTATACCAATTTTCGATGTTAAAATACGAACCTGATTCCTCCTCTAAACTATTTTAGTATTTTTGTACTCTAATCGTAACAGTAATGACAAACATACAATCCATTATAGATAAAAAAGAATATAGTTTTCAAGACATTACCACTTTGCTTCAATTAGAGGGTGATGATCAAAAATTATTATTCAAAAAATCGGAAGATACTCAATTAAAATACGTCGGGAATAAAGTATTTTACAGAGGACTGGTTGAGTTTTCGAATGTATGTACAAAAAATTGCTATTATTGCGGTATACGCAAAGACAATAATAATGTTGATCGATACAATATTGAAGATAAAGACATTATTGAAGCTGCTATTTTTGCCTGGAAAAACAGATATGCTTCAATAGTGATTCAGGGGGGAGAAAGAAGTGATGAGCACTATATTAACCAAATTGATCGCCTAATACAACAAATAAAAAAAGAAACTCATGGTGATTTAGGAATTACGTTGTCGCTTGGTGAACAAACTCTTGAAACCTACCAAAAGTGGTATAATAGTGGAGCGCACAGATATCTTCTTCGTATAGAAAGCTCTAACCAGAATTTGTACGAACAGATTCATCCTAAAGATCAACTTCATGATTACAACCAAAGGATTGAAGCTTTAAAATCATTAAGAAAAGCGGAATACCAAGTTGGAACGGGAGTTATGGTTGGACTGCCGGGACAATCATTTGAAGATCTAGCAAACGATCTTCTTTTTATGAAGCGTATTGACATTGATATGTGTGGAATGGGGCCTTATATTGAACATCAGGATACACCATTATTTAAGCGAAGAGGCGAATTATGGCCCATAAAAAAACGCTTTAGCACAACACTTAACATGATTGCCCTGTTAAGAATTATAATGAAGGATATTAATATTGCTGCAGCTACAGCTTTACAAGCTATTGACCCAATGGGCCGCGAAAAAGCTTTAAAAATTGGTGCTAATGTTATTATGCCTAATATTACGCCTACTTTAAATAGAAAAAATTATCAGCTATACGAAAATAAACCTTGTACAGATGAGGGAGCTGAAGATTGTGGCAACTGTTTGAGCATGAGAATAGAACTAGCCAATAGAAAAATTGGTTTAGGAGAATGGGGTGATTCAAAACATTACTATAAGCGAAAAAATAAATAATTCCGAACATACAACCTATAATTGAGAATAAACATCTACAAATGAAATACTTAACGTTATATTTTATTTATAATAAGATATTTTCCGTGTACTTTAATATGAATTTGATTAGAAATAATACCTTATTTTTAAACCAAATTTGTTGACAGTTGTTCCTAAAACATTAGTCACACAGATTCATTTTTAATGAAAAAAATGAATTTGCATCACATTATTGTGTTAGATTATTATTTACAATTATATGCCATTATTCAGTGTCATTAAATGTAGAAAACATCTGGCCATCATAAACAAACAACAGTAAAATGAAAAAACCAAAAAATCATATATTAGTCATTTTTGGCGCTTCTGGTGACTTAACTTACAGAAAATTGGTACCTGCAGTATTTGACTTATATAATAAAGATTTACTTCCTGAAAAATTTGCCATTCTTGGTGTTGGACGTACAGAATTTGCAGATGACGAATTCAGAACCAAAATGAAAGAAGGTATTCAGCAATTTGCAAATACAAGTAAAGAAAAAGGTTGCGAAAAAAACATTGAAACCTTTACTAATAAGCTTTATTACCATTCTTTAAATACTAAGGAAGAAGCGGAATATAAAGATTTTAAACATCATTTATTTCAGTTGGACGAAAAACTAAAAACAGATAATAATTTTATCTTTTATTTGGCAACTCCTCCTAGCCTGTACAACATTATTCCTGAATATTTAGCTAAACAAGATTTAAATATTGAAGATGATGGATTTAGACGAGTAATTATTGAAAAACCTTTTGGATATGATCTTCAGTCAGCACAAGCTTTAAATGCCAGCTTATTGCAAAATTTTTCCGAAGATCAGTTATACCGAATTGACCACTACTTAGGTAAAGAAACTGTACAAAACTTATTGGTTACCCGATTTTCAAACGGAATTTTTGAGCCGCTTTGGAACCGTAATTATGTCAGCCATGTTGAAATTACCTCGGCAGAAAGCATTGGAGTTGGTAACAGAGGTGGTTATTATGAAGGTTCAGGGGCATTAAGAGATATGCTTCAGAATCACTTATTACTACTGGCTAGTTTAATTGGAATGGAACCACCTGCACTAATCAATTCGAATAGTATTCGTAACGAGATGGTAAAGGTATTACAATCCATCCGACCAATAAAAGAAGAAGATGTAGAAAAACATGTGGTACGCGGACAATATGTTCCATCAACTATTAAAGGAGTAAAAGTTAAAGGATACAGAGAAGAAAAAGGTGTTGATCCTGAATCAAGAACAGAAACCTATGTTGCCATGAAATTTTTCATTGATAACATGAGATGGGCTGACGTTCCTTTTTTAATCAGAACTGGCAAAAGCCTACCAACAAGAGTAACAGAAGTTGTTATTCACTTCAAGCATACACCGCATCACTTATTTTCTGAACATTCAACCATTATGCAACAACATAATCAGTTGGTAATTAGAATTCAACCTGATGAAGGTTTATTATTTAAGTTTGGAATGAAAGTTCCAGGTTCTGGTTTTAATGTTCAGAACGTAAATATGGATTTCCATTATTCTGATTTATCTGATGATTATCTTCCTGGAGCTTATGAGCGTTTACTTCACGATTGTATGTTAGGCGATGCTACACTATACTCAAGAGGAGATGCGGTTGAAGCTGCCTGGAAATTTGTTGAACCCATTCAAAAAGCCTGGGTAAACAATCCTGATATTCCGGTTCATGGATATCCTGCAGGAACATGGGGACCTGATATTGCAGATAGTTTATTTGAAGATGAGCACCTTTCTTGGCGTTATCCTTGTAAAAACTTAGCAAACGATGGTAATTATTGCGAGTTGTAAACAATCGGCGCAAATTGAAATTATAACATTAATGCTCAAAAGTCGCCTTTTGAAAGTAGATTTATGATTTACTTAAATTGAGTAATTTTAAATATTGCTTAAGGCAGCTTTTGACTTTTAACACAAAAAAAATGAACATAAATATATTTAAAAATAAACAATCGCTGGCCCTTCATATTGGTCAGCTTTTATATGATAAATCCAATAATCAGGAAAGACTGAATATAGCTTTGTCAGGAGGAAGTACACCAAAAGCAATTTTTGATGAACTAGTTTTAAATTACAAGGATAAAATTGACTGGAATAAGATACATTTATACTGGGGCGATGAAAGATGCGTTCCTCCCAATGATTCGGAAAGTAATTACAAAATGACCTATGATCATTTACTAAGTAAAGTAAATTTTCCGGAGCAAAACGTTCATCGTGTTAAGGGGGAGCTAAATGTTAATAAGGCATGTAAAGACTATATTGATGAGATAGATAAAACTATCGGTAAGGTGAATGACCTGCCCCAATTTGATATTGTAATTCTTGGTATGGGAGCTGATGGTCATACAGCCTCAATATTTCCATATCAGATTGAACTTTGGGATTCAGAAGACATTTGTGTACCGGCAAAACACCCTGAATCAGGTCAGGAAAGAGTTTCGTTTAGTGGAAAATTAATTAATAACGCCAAAGAAATCTATTTTCTGGTTACAGGTATTGATAAAGCTGAAAAAGTGGCTAAAATCATCAATCAAAAAAATAATTATCTATCTTATCCTGCTTCATTAGTTAAAACACCTTTATGGTTTTTAGATGAAGAAGCTGCTTCTCAGTTGTAGTTTGCTTAGCTACAAATTTGTTAATTCATAAAGAGTAAAGACAGGATTTACATAATTTACAGGATGCAAATCTAACTTGCTAATCCTGAAATCCTGTCTGAATATTTTTTCTTACCTACTTATTCAATATCCCTCTACCACAAAGTCTCGAATTTCCAGAAAAAAAGTGGAACAATATAATACACACTATTTAATTCTATTCTTGTCCTTTATAGCAATGCTTTAACCCGGATTATGTATTAGAATTTCGTAATGAACATTGAAAGTACCATAAAACAAGGCTTTACTGAAACGAGGCATAGCATCGTTCTGGTGAGTTGAAGTGAAGTAACGAAGTGTCTTGTTTTGAAGTAATTTCAATGTGTAATAGATGGTCTAATGCATATTGCGGGTTTAACACATTAACTAAACAAGCTACCTGTTTAACACACACTCATCACCACCTTATCGTGCAATAATCGCAAATCTATGGTGTGCAGGTTGCATAAAGATTGCGTAGCGGTTGCGATCATTTGCGATGCAGTTGCGCAGCTGTCTAGTCCCCAATGCGATGCAGTTGCGATAAATTTGCGATAAAATGGCCTATTTTGCGCACACTTTGCGATAAACTTGCGATGCCGTAAAGGTCTATTCGGGTCTATTCAATAAAACTGTTGAGTCTAAAATCCTGTCTATTTTTATTTGCTGACCTACTTATTTTATATTCTTATACCACGAAGTAAATAAGATTCTTTATAACTCATTACTTTTTGCTTTTGAATCTTTTAGCCTTAGAGTCTTAGTGGTGAAGTTTATTATGGCAATACTGATAAACTTCGATTAACATATTATTGAATTTATTTTACTTAAAGAACTAATTGTTAATTTAATCTGTCCAACTGATTTTTTGCTAAATCAATTTCCTTTTTAATTCTGGTAATCTCCTTTAACACAAACGAAATTTCATAACCATCACGAATAGCTTCCTTATCAAATTTCTCCATCACAATATAATAACGCTTTTTCCCAATAAACTCAACCTTGAGAGGTAATTTGTAATTCTGGGATATAAAATCTATGATTCCATTATCTGCATTATCTTTATAATTAACAACCTCCCAATAAGTTCCACCATCTTCAAAGCGTCTGTTATCAAATTCATCATAAGGAATTTCTTCACTGATAACAGCCTGATCTTTATGATATACTTTAATTTTATTGTGATAAATGTATTTATCTCCTGAATATCTACTCGAAATATAGAAATTACCTTCCATATCCAAATGTGCTCTTAAATAGGTTCTATTGAATGAATTTTGTGGTTTCTGACGTTTATGAATAAGTATTTCTTTTTCTCCATACTCTTTGCTTATAATGAAGTTTTTCATTAAACCTTCAAGCTCCTTATCTTTTTGAGCTAACGCACTATCTAAAAAAGCCAAACTTCGCTCTTGTTCTCCAATTTTTATTTTCCTTATTAAATCTTCTGCCCTGGTTACATATTCAATCTCTCCCGAAAATTCATTAGCTATTGAATCTAATATCAACATAGCATCATTATAACGTTCTTGCTCATACAAAGATGAAGCTCTAGAATATTTTTCTTTAGCTATTTCTTCCGAGGTAGGACCACAAGATACAATTGAAACAACAATAAGACTTAATGCAATGTATATTCTGGAATTTTGAAGTATTTGAATCATAAACAATAATTTTTAAGCAAAAATATTGATTTTAATATTTTTCACTTATTAAATCGATTCTTTTTTCAAAAAAACGGAAGCTTCAACACTAAAAAAATAGCACAAAAGATAAATATAGCTATACAAATTGAACGTTCTCCTAAAATTCATTAGGAAGTCACAGTATATTTTAAAACTTAAGAATCTTTGTAAAGATATTTCCTTTTGAAGTTTTTAATTCAATAAAATAAACGCCCTTACTTAATCCCTTCAAATTAAAAGATGTATTTCCTGAATTAATATAAACCTTCCCTTTTTTAATAATTTCTCCGCTTGAATCAATAATATACCATTCAGCAAACTCGGAATCTATATTTAAATCTTCATAATACATGACTCCTTTAACGTAGTAGCTTTTATAATCAATAAAATAAGTATCCAGATAATCTGAAATGGATTCTTTGATATAAAAATCATCAATTGCCGCTCCGTTCCCCCATTCATTATTATCATTAAATAATAATCCTAGCTGAATTATACCGTCATTTTCTTCTATATCAAAACTTTCAGAAACTATGGTCCAACTTTCAACTGATTCCAAATCTTTTAATAGAACCCAATCCTGATTAATTGAAGTTCGATAATACAGTGAAAGCATATCATTAGTATTGTAAACACTATTATTCATGTAATACTGAAAGTCCAGATCTATAACATTTTTATTCTTCATAGCAATCGGCGGACTTATCAACAAATCAGTTACATGTATACCGTTGCCAATATTGTCAGAATTAATCCCCATAAACATAGATTGATTATCACTAAAATCAACATACGCTGAACTTAAAGTTGTACAATCACCAAATCGCCAACCTAATTCTGTATTTAAGCATTGCCAGTCATTATTTTCTATCTCAAATATCTCATGATAAGGAACATGATAAAGTGGCAAAGCTTTCATTGAAACACGATTTGTTAATAGAGATCCAAATTTCTCTTCTAGTTTATATACTGCTTTAACTGTATATGTCAGATCATCATACAAATCATAAGAATCATCCATATAAAATGTATCAATTACACTAATTACTTCTTCCGAATTTATATAAATTTCATATCCATCAGGAACTACTTTTTCGGGTGGATTCCAATAAATTTTAATACCATTAGAATCGTAAAATCCATTTAAGTCTGTTGGAGGTAGAAATCCAACATCATAATCATGTCCTGAAATAATTAAACTAAAGTTTTGTACATCTGTTACTATCTTTGATGCATCCACAAATACGATATATCCTCCATTTTCACAGTTTTCAATTAAAACCTGTTCAACATTATCCAACACATTAATACCTGTACCTGCGGATTGCGAAGGAATAGCTGGATCCAATACAAAAGGATAGTATCCTACATCCCCTTTAACAACATAAAGATCAAGGTCGTTAATGAGTTTCCTTGCAGCATTATTTAGTTCCGCATCATTTGCATCACCGGGCAAATCTGTCCAAACTAGTGTTACTTTAAGTTCTTCTCCTTCACTTACTGTTATATATTTAGAATAGATATCATTTTTTAATATCGATGCCTCTGTAATAACTTTTCCTGCCGATATAATATTATCTTCCAGTAGTTGATGAGCTGATGCAAAATCAACTATTCCCCAACCACTTTTATAATTAGGACCGATATTCGCGCTAATATTTTTGGCTGAATGGATCAATAAACCTTTAATACTTGAGGCCCTAAGTTTTATACCTGGTTGAAATTGATATTGCAATTCATTTAATAATGCAACACCTCCTGTAACGACAGCAGCAGACATTGAAGTACCTGAATAATAAGCATATGCTTTTTCATCTGAAGCAATACTTGAAAATACACCAATGCCAGGAGCAACAATATCAGGCTTGATTCTACCATCATCTGTTGGTCCGCACGAAGAAAATGAGGTTAGAACAATCGGATCCTGTTCAAAATCTATACTCCCCACTGTAATCACATTTTTTGCAACACCATTTATTCCTATACAATCATAACCTTCCTCTCCGCCATCAATATCACGAACTTCATTTGAATTCTTCCATTTACCTAACCATACTTTATGAGTTACTGGCTGTTCTTCCGGTCCTTCGTTTAAATCATTGCCTGCAGATACAACCATTGTATAGTTGGGCATTAAATTACATAATTCATCTATATTTGCTGTTATTGATCCATACAACCCAAACTTATAATCTTCAACCAAATCAACACCTGTATTACCATACCAGTACCAAATCTCTTCATCAGTATTATAATTCCATCCTGCTACTGGTCCATAAGAGTGATTAGAAAGGTCTATATCAAAGTTTTCTGAAGCAAAAGCAATTTCTGAAATATCATTCACATAATCCGCCGAATATAATCTGGCTGTATTGGCCATTCCTTTTGCCTCTGGATTTACACCATTTGCAATTATTGTCCCTCCAACATGCGTTGCATGGTCAACCGGATTGTCTGGTTCTTCGATGATTACCCGATCTAAATTATCATTAAAAAACTCACTATGAGTACAAAAAACATGGCCAGCATCCCAAATTCCAACCAATTGATGTTCTCCAGAAATACCGATATGCCAATAGGAGTCATTGTAAAAACTACTTATTCCCGAAACAATACTCTCTTGCTGATTATGAGAATGAAAATACAGAGGTATTCCATCCATGAAATAAATTAAGCGTTTAGGCTTCTTGAGGTTTAATAATGTATCATTTAATATATTATGCAGTTCAAAATAATTTCTTGCAGCAAAATATTCTTTATAAAACGCCTCCTCTTGATTCTTTATAAACTCATGCAATAATTGCTTATTAGGAGCTAACTGACCTGTGGCATAAAAAAAAGTACCAGATAAAATACATATAATAAAAATCAGACTTTTCATATTATGCAAATTGCTTATAATTTAAATAAAGCCTTACAGCGCTTTATGTAAGGCTTTATTTTTAGTACTACAATCACCACTACTACAACGTTGGTTTAGTTGTACTTTCACCTAAATATTCTACCAAAGCACTCTCATGAATAAATTCTAATACCTGTACAGCATCATCACAAGCCATCGTAAAGCCCTCTAAATTACCAACATTACCACTTATTTTTTCAGAAAAAGCAACATTATCTAGGATTGAATACACACCTACTTCATATGACCCTAGTCCATCTAGAGTGGTAATTTTAACCCATCTATATCTATATATTTCTCGGTTGTATTCAAAATTTCTGAAATTATAAAACATTAGATTTTTATAATACAAATCCTCACAGTCTGCATAAAAGTCGGTTAAAGAAATAGCTTCTTCAGCATTGTATGCATCCATAAAGCCATTTGTATAAGCTATTTCATCTTTTAAAACAGTACCTGTTTTATCAGAACCTGCTGCATATGCCGAGGCTGCCAAAAGTAATAAGTCTCCTTCTTCTATTTTATTTCCTTCATCTAATAAAAATCCTAATTCACCATCAAAACCATTCTGCATCAATTCTTTATAAATGGCCATATTTTCTCTTGGTGAATCAATGGTTTTATCATCTTCTTCAGTAATTTCAACAAGCCAATCTTCTTGTCCATAAACTGCTACTAATCTACCAGATGCATCGATAGTAATGTAATCTCCCATTAATAAACTTGAAATAGCCTCATCTAAACCATTTTCCAAAACACTATTAGGCGAACGAATTAAGTTTATTCTTCCAAACTCAACTTCTTTTGGAAAATAGTTGTTATCATGGATTTCACCTTCTTCATTAACAGCTAGAGCAACATAATCGTTTCCTTCCATAACGGGTAATCCATTAGCATCAAAGGCCATTACCAAAGGATACCAAATAATTTCTTCACCATGTTCATCTTCAACAACTAATGATTCCATTAAAGGAACACCATCTTCATTGCGAAGAAGAACATATAAATCACCGTAATCATCACCTTTTACAACTTGAGTATCATCATTTTGATTTCTATGATCATTAAGGTCTTTATCTCCACCAACCCATCCTGGAGCATCTGAATCATCAGAATCTGGTCCTACATCAATTGGCTTGCCCTTTTCACAAGAATATATAAAGAGCAACATTACAACTAACCATAATATTTTTGTATAAGTTTTCATTTTTTGGAGTTTTAAATTTCACACACAACAACACTCTGATAATCTTTTCAATACCACACACTTAATCCAACAAACATTAAAGAAATAATGTAGTCTCTGTTTTGAATTCAAATAAAGAGTAATATAAATTTACAGGTACTTTTGAGCAATCTCAATACCCAATGTGAGGAAGGTTTTTACACAAAAATGAGATAGAATCTACCCAAATAGTTTAGAATAACAATGCTCTTTAGAACAACCTGCACAGAATTGCTCTCCCGGAGACTCTAACATTCCGTTTCTACAAGCGTAACGAATTAAACCAATATAATTTTTAGCTCCAAATTTGTGCATAATATTTTTGCGGTGTGTTCTAACGGTTGCTTCACTAAGATTTAATTCTTGAGCTATTTGATGTGTAGAATGCATATTTACAATACCTATTAATACATCTAGTTCGCGCCTGGTTAAATTGGTACTATCGTTAGTATGCAATAAATGATTGGAAAGGATCTCTGTAACTCTGGCACTAAAAAACTTTTCACCTCGGTGTACCTGATTGATACTCAAAAACAAATTATCTTTTGAATCAGACTTTAATACAAAACCGTCAACTCCTAAATGTATGATAATATCAACAAATTGATTATCTGAAATAAATCCTACAACGATAACGCTCTGTTTCTTCTTTTTTAAAAATTCAACTTGCTCAATCAATTCAACATTTGGACAGCTTGCTTCAATTAAAAAAATGTAAGTATTAGAATAATCCAGATCAGGAAGTTGATTAAACTCGAGCATTTTAATCACATTAAAATCAGGATTACCATTTAATAACGAAGCCAAAGATTCACCCCATAATAAATATTTATACAAGATTACTAAGTGCTTCTTCATAAATGAAAATTTTTAGTTTATAAAAAAATAATCTATTTTTTATTTTAGATTAACTTTGTTTTTATTGTAAGAACCTTACAATAAGGTTACTCTATCTATAAATTATCATTTATTTTTAGTAAAGTCAATAAAAAAAGGTGTTTCATATTATTGAAACACCTCAGAATTAAAATTAATCAGCTATTCTAATTTAAAAACTCAAACTCCTTGACTCTTATTCCCAAGGATGATTGTATTTCTCCATTTTTATTTTGAAAACCAGAACTGTATGGTTCTCCTTCTATCAAAACTTTTTTACCTTTCTTTAAGTATTCTGCAAATTTGGTATCAGTTTCTTTTGATCTCCAAATATCAGCTCTAATCCATTCTGTTTTTTCAACCTTTTCCCCTTTGGCATTTTTATAGGTTCTGGTTACAGCAATATCAAAATTGATTACTTTATTATTTCCGACTTCTTTTACAGTGGCGTCAGAACCTAAGTTGCCACTTAACATCATTTTAAACATAGTTTATAAATTTGTTTGATTAAACATATTATATCAAATATAACATATTAAAACATCAAATAAAATATTTTTAAAACAACTTTTTAAAAAAATTACATTAAACTATATTACAACAACTTACAAAACCAATATTCTAATAGTCTTTATTATTTTTATTTTCTACCAGTTTTTTTGTACTTAACAATCCACATGCGGCATAAATATCTTCACCTCGTGATTTTCGTATGGTTGTAATGACACCTTTATTCTCTAAAACATTCTTAAATTTCTCCATTACTTCATTTGAAGAACCTTTTAATGGTGAATTTGGAATGGGATGAAATTTAATCAAATTAACTCTTGAATGAAGTCCATCAATCAGCTTAGCAACTTCTAATGCATGTTCTTTTGAATCATTAACGCCTTCAAACATAATATATTCAAATGATATCCTTCTTTGGCGACCAAAATCGTATTCTCGTAATGTTTGAATCACGTCTTCAATAGGATACACATTTTCAATAGGCATTAATTCTTTACGCTGATCATTTAATGGACTATGCATGCTTATGGCTAAATGGCACTCACTTTCCTCAATAAATCTACGCATGGCAGGAACCACTCCAATTGTTGAAACATTAATTCTGCGAGGACTCCAGGCAAATCCCCACTCCGAAGTTATAATTTCAAGACTTTTTAATACTTCATCCAAATTATCCATCGGTTCTCCCATTCCCATATAAACCAAATTAGTAAGCTTGTCATTTTCATCAATACTTACCATTTGATTTAATATTTCTCCTGCAGATAAATTCTTCTGAAAACCTTGTTTACCTGTCATACAAAACAAGCATCCCATTTTGCAACCTACCTGAGAACTAACACATAAAGTATTCCTATTTTCCGAGGGAATATATGCTGCCTCAATGTATTGATCTGAGATTGTTTTAAAAAGATATTTCTTAGTTCCGTCAATAGATTCCTGAACCTTATTATATGCAGACAAACCCAAATCATACTTTTCTTTCAATACCTCTCTGTTTTTTTTAGAGATATTCAACATCTCGTCAATGCTTGTCACTTTCTTTTTATAAAGCCAGTCAGCTAATTGCTTAGCAACAAAACCTGGGAATCCTAAATCTTTAGCTACAAGCTTTAATTCCTCTAGTGTTTTTCCAAATAGAACCTCTTTAACCATTCATTATATGCTTACATGACTAAAAATACTTTAAAAGTATATTTCAGCCATAATATTATTAAAATCTACTCCTTTACCTAAAATCAAATCCCTCACTTCCACAACCATATTAGGATTTCCGCAAAGGTAATATTTAATCTCTTTAGGCAAACCTGATTGTTCTTTTAACCATTCCGTCATGCGACCAGAATAAACCTCTGGAGACTCCTCTGCCGTGCAGAATCGGAGATATTTCTTCCCTAACTTTTCATGAAATAATTCCTGGAATAAAAAGTGATCGAGAGTTCTACTACCATGAATTAACTTTTCTGGCAATTCTACACCTGATTTTACCATAGAAATAAACGGTGCAATACCTGTTCCTGTTCCCAACCACCACATATCCTCATCTCCGGGAATGAATTTTCCAAACGGTTTTGATATATAAACTTCATCACCAGGCTTTAATTTAACTAATTGAGGTGTTAAAAAGCCTCCATCAATAATATCAAAAAGTATGGTTAAAACATCCTCTCCTGTACCACTTGCAATACTATATAATCTCGGATCATGTTCATTATTTATTGCTAAAGCCACAACCTGCCCTGGAATAAAATCAAACTTTCGTTCCATTGATAAAGTGTAAACTTCTGAAATGACATTTGTTAAACGAACTACTTTATGTGGAAATAACTCTACTTTCTTTCTTGGCATAAACTATTAATATTTTACATACACTAAATAAATTGCACCTTTAATTCTTGTGCTTAATTATTATTTTGGAATCACAACTAACATCATTTATATGATATTACTCTTCCTAACAACCATTAAACACCTTACAGCCAAATAATGTTTGAGCCTTCACTTTCATTATTAAATTTATTTATGGCAGTAACTTGAAATCCCAGAGCATTCTGACCTTTCAAATCAATTTCTGAGAGGTCAATTTTCTTCTTATGCCAAATTTGAACCAGTTGTTTTTCTCCACCTTTAAGAATGGCATAAATGGCAAAGTTCTTAATCTCCTGTTTCTTTTGTTTTTTATAGCTCCATTTTAATTGTTGTTTCTTTTGTTTTAATGCTGATATCATTAATGGTTTAGAGCCTTTTTTATGAATAACAGATGGGACTAAAGCCGGATATTGGTATATATTAGTTTTTAATGAATCAGCAAACCCAAATTTATTTTGTTTAAGGTGTTCATGTCTAAAAAACACACTACCAAAAGTTAAACTATCTTTTCTATTAATATTTATTTGCTGAATCATTTCATCAGCACTATCCCAATCTTTCTTTCCATTACCTAACTTATACACTGCATGTCCAATATATACATTTGTTCCATTTGAATGCCTACTCCACCAATTGGTTAAATGTTCAAAGGGTACGGCAACATTATTTCTCGACCAATATAATTGAGGTATTACATAATCCAACCAGCCTTTTTGCATCCAATAAAATACATCAGCATATAAATCATCGTAATTAGTAACTCCTGCATTGGTTTCTGATCCTTTTATGTCATCCTTTTTATTTCGCCACACACCAAATGGGCTTACACCAAATTGAACATAGGGCTTTATCTTTTTTATGGTAGAATGAAGTTCCTTAATTGTTTTATTTACATTATCCCTTCTCCAATCCTCTATTGTTTGAAACTTATTTTTATATGGAATAAAATCGATTGAATCTGAGAATTGTTCTCCGTTAACTGGATATGGATAAAAATAATCATCAAAATGAATTCCATCCACATCATATTTCATTACAATTTCAGATACTATATTTTTCACATGTTCTCTACAGTCTTTTATGGCTGGATTATAATACTTCTTACCCCCATAGTTTACCACCCATTTTTCATTTTTCAAGGCAGGGTGATCTTTTGCTAATGGTTCCTTTTCACTATTGGCAATTCTGTATGGATTAATCCATGCATGTAACTCTATATTTCTTTTATGTGCTTCCTTTATCCAAAATTTTAAAGGATTATATCTAGGCTTATCGCCTTGCTCTCCAGTTAAAAATTTACTCCAAGGTTCATATTTTGATGGATATAATACATCAGCAGAAGGTCGAACCTGCAGAAAAACGCAATTAAAATGATGCTGTTCATAAAAGTCGAGAATTGAAATCACCTCATTTTTTTGTTCCTTTACTGATAAATTGTTAGCGGAAGGCCAATCTAAATTAGAGATTGTAGCAACCCAAACTCCCCTCATCTCAACAGATGGAAGCTGAGCCTTACTATTAAAAACCAACAAAAACCAACAAAAAAATAAACTTATATATCTCATTATTAAAAATGTATTGTGATTTATTTTATAATAAAACAAAAACTGTGTAACATTATTATATATTTTTACGAACAAAGATAATTAAAGGCATTATATTAAATAGAACTCTTTGATTAAAACAGAGTTTACACAGAAAACTTATTATGCCTTTTAATACTTTGAAATAATTTAATACTAATGAAGTTTATTATACCCGTAATATTATTACTAATTCTTTCATCGTGTGAATTATTTCGCCCCTCTCCTCAGGTTGCATCAGTTCCAATGATTTATTTTGACTTTAAAGGAGACTGTAAATCAAAAGGTATTGAAGATTTTAAAACTTTTGGAAATCAAAATCTTTCTTATATTTCAGGAATTAAAGATTCATGTTTGAACTTATCCATATCATCCCCTTACAGAAAGCCTGTAATTATTAAAACCAAAGGTGATGTAATGCTTGATCAACAAGCCTACCTATCAGTTATTGTTTGGGTAAAAATGGCAAAAAATGATCTTGAATCATATGGCATTATTGGTAACAAAAGTATAGATATTGAAAATGAAAAAGGTTGGATCATCTCTTCAACCAAAGAAGGATCATGGAAATTAGAAATTAGCGATGGTGTGCAATCATGGCATTATAAAGCAACTCCATCCCGACAAAGAATTAACGACAATCGTTGGCATCAAATTGGTTTTTCAATTGACAAAACTACCAATATGGCAAGAACCTATTTTGATGGAAAAATGATGGGAATAATTAATCTGGATAATTTAAGCAACTTTGAAGCTGATTATCACCTGCACATTGGTTGTAATCCTGGTTCTACAGATTATTCAATGGATACCTTTAATGGTATGATTGATGAAACTGGCATTTGGGTAAAAAAACTCAAAGAAGAAGACTTTAGAGATAGTTATTTGTACTTTAAAAAGGAAAAGTTATCTCAACAAGAATATGCTGATGATGAATTTAAGGTACTCACCTGGAATATATGGAATGGAGGAAGACAACAAGGGAAAACAGCAGGAGTTCGGCAAATTGTAAATGTAATTAAAAACTCCGGTGCTGATATTATTTCACTTCAGGAAGATTTGGGTTCAGGAGAATTCATTTCGGATGAGTTAAACTATCACTTTTATCGGTGTAGTAATAACTTAAGCTTAATAAGTCGTTTCCCGATAAAACAAACACACCACATTTATAAACCTTTAAATGCAGGAAATGCAGAAATAATGATTACACCAGATGAATCCGTAATGTTTTGTCCCATTTGGCTTTCTCACAACCCAAACATCAAAGGTTTATTGGTAAATACTAATGCAAATACAGATACAATTTTAGATATAGAAAAAAATTCAAGAGGAAACGAAATCAAGTTTATTCTGAGTGAACTAAAAAAATTTAACTCCCTGCAAAACAATAAAGCAATCATATTAGCCGGTGACTATAATAGTGGTTCACATATTGACTGGACAGAAAATAATATCAATAACAAATACAATAAAGCAATTCCATTTCCCACTTCTTTATTAATGGAACAAAATCATTTTATTGATGCTTATCGAAAAATCTTCCCTGATATTTTCACCAATCTTGGTAACACCTACTCACCTTTATTTAGAGAAGGATATAATGATAGAATTGACTATGTGTACTACAAAGGAAATTCTATTGAAGCAATCGATGCCAGTATTATTGATAGTACAACATCATTTTTCCCCTCCGACCATGCAGCTTTGCTTGTAACTTTTAAAAGAAACAAAAATTAATTGTAATTTAGATAGGGGTAAAACTCCATACCAATTGTCTTTATTACACAGCAACCAGGTTGCGCATTAAAAAAGTTTTGCATGCCAATTAGACAACATAAGATAGGCACGGAAACGTCTGTTTTTGAAAAGATAAAAAACGGTGACGAAAAAGCCTTTGAAAAAGTATTCAGAGACAACTATGTACATTTGGTTGCTTTTGCAAATACCTTTTTGCATGATATTAATAGTGCTGAGAATATTGTTCAGAACATATTTGTTAAGCTTTGGGAAAACAGAAAGCATTACAAAATTAGTTCGATTAAAGGATACTTGATGGTATCTGTTAGAAACAGTTGTAATAACGAGATTAAAAGAATTCATCACGAAAGAATTTATCAACACTCAATAGAAAAAGATGAGTTGATTGAAAGTATTAATTATTCAGACAGCAGAGTTATGGATAAAATTTCATCAATAATAAACGAACTGCCGGAGCAACGAAGAAAAATTTTTAAGCTTAACAGGTTAGAAGGATTAAAGTATAGAGAAATAGCAGCTAAGCTTAATATTTCACCAAAAACAGTTGAAATACAAATGGGAAAAGCATTAAAGTTTTTAAGAGAAAACTTATTAGAACTAAAAAAGCAAGTGTACCATATGTTATGGTAAAGATAAAATGAATTGAATCTTGAAAATCGTTAGACCAAGAGTTATATAAAGTTGTCACATTAGTGTTTCTTGTGGCAATTAAAAGAAAAATAAACACATGAAAACAAATAAAGAACATATAAACTGGAATCTGGCTGGGAAAATAATCTCTGGAGAAGCTTCCATCTCCGAACAAGATGAATTTACTAATTGGCTAAAAAAAGACAACCATAACGTATTGTGGAGCCAAATTCAAAATGAAATTGAACAAGCTGAATTTGCTTTAACAAAAGAAAAAATAGATATTGATAAGGCTTGGCAAAATGTTCAAATTAAAACCACAAGAAAAAAACGAAGCCTTAACAAATATTATGTATACAGTGCTTTAGCTGCTTCAATCTTAATCATTATTGGTATCTTTTTATTAAATCCTTTTATTAACAATTATAACAGTTTAGCTTCTGTTGAAACACATACATCAATTGAACAAGTTAAATTAACAGATGGTACCTTTGTTGATATCAACAGGAATTCAGTATTTAATTATCCGACATTATTTAAAACAAAAGAAAGAACTGTAAATTTAAAAGGTGAAGCTTTTTTTAATGTAGCTAAAGACAAAGAACATCCATTTGTTATCAAAACAAATAACGTTAAAATTAAAGTTTTAGGTACTTCATTTAATGTAAAAGACTATCCTGAAATTGACATTAGTGAAGTAACCGTAAAAACAGGCATTGTTGAAGTTTCTGCATTAAATGATACTGCATACAAGGTATTACTTCATGTGGGTGAAAAGGCCATTTACGATTCAAAGAGCAACAAGTTAATTAAAATAGAAAATAACAACAGAAACTTTATAGCTTGGAAAACACAAGAAATTACCTTTAAAAAAGATAAACTCATCGATGCTATTGAACTACTGGAAGATGTTTATAATGTTAATATTAAAAATAATACACCTATTGACTCTGCAGCAGAAATAACTGCAACATTTGAAAAAAACACCATTGATTTTATATTAAACACAATTAATAAATCACACAATCTAAGCTTAAACTGCACTAACAGGGAATAATTCTATTTCATTTATTGAATTATTCCTTTATTTTAGTGTAAAGAATTATAGATGAAAATCCACCACATAAAAACTTTATTTATTCTATTTATACTGCATACCACCTCGTTGTATGCCCAAAACACTACACAAAACCCTCTCGATTCAGTTCTGATTTCTACTCAATATAATGCCATTACTATAGAACAATTTCTGGACTCACTACATAAAAAGTACAATATACACTTTGCATACGATCCATTAATCATACCATACGATTCATTGATTAATATTAATTATTCCCAGAAAACGATTTCCTATATTTTAAGAGATATCTTTAAAAGTCATAATCTTCAAATTGAAACATCCGACAAACAAATCATCATTTCTCAAGGATATAGAAACACTAAAATTTGTAACTACCTAACTATAGAAGGTAATATTACATCAAACGAAAACTACAAACCACTCCCTCTTGTAAACATTGCAATCATTGGTAAAACAATTGGTACTACTAGTAATTTTGATGGATATTATAAGTTTCTGATTTCTAAAAAACATGTTGGGGATACAATACATTTTACTTCTATTGGATATGAATCTCAAAATATAATTATACCAAAATCTGATAGCCTGATTAACATCACTTTAAACGCTACCTCAATTAAATTAAAGGAGATAGAAGTCAAATATTTAAAGGCTCAACAAATTATAGATAATGTAATAAAAAACATTGATAAAAATTATCCTGATCATCCCATGCTATTGACAGCCTTTTTTAGAGAAACTATAAAACAGGATGGAAAATACATTGAAATATCTGAAGCTGTGTTAGATATTTATAAAAGTTCATATTTATCAAGCAATGATATTGAAAAAGCTCGTTTCGTAAAGGGTAGAAAACATGTTGATGATCATCAAATTGCTCTGGCAAGATTAAAACTTGCTGGCGGGCCAAGTTTGTTTGCATCTTTAGACATTGTTAAGCATCCCGATTTCCTGGGACTCAATAATGATATGAAATATGCTTACAATTATGCTGGCAAAACAATTGAAAGAGATCGATTCGTATATATTATTGAGTTTAAACCACTTTATGAAAATGAGAATATCTATTACCAAGGCAAATTACATATTGACTCCGAAAGCTTTGCGATAATAAGCGCTGATTTTAAAATGACTAAACAAACACTAAAGGAAGGAGCTAAATATTTAATCAAAAAGAATGCAAAAAAAATAAAATCTACCCCAATCTATACGCAATATCATATTGAGTATCGGCCAATGAGTGATAAATGGATATTAAATAACATTCGCGGAGAACTTAAATTTAAAATTATTGACAAAAGAAATAAGAAGACAAAATCGTTATATAATGCCACATCAGAACTTCTTGTAACTAATGCAGTAAATGGAAAGGGACAAAAAATTAAATATTCAGATACATTTAGGTCTAATTATGTTTTAGCGGATTGGATAACCAACTACGATGAAGAATTCTGGAAAGACTATAATGTCATTAATCCCGAAAAAAAACTTTCAAATATATTCAAATCCTCAGCAGTAGAAATAAACGTAATACCACTACGCGAGAAAACCAAGCATTAGCCTGGTTTTCCCGGTTATTTATAATCTGACATTAAGATGTATTAGGCGCAATGCTTTTGTAAAAATTCTATAGTTGAACTTACTGATTGTAACATAGGCAACTCCGAATTTTCAATTTCTACTTCAAATTTTGTTTCTAAAAGAAACAAAAAGCAAGTAAGATCTAATTCATCAACTAAAAGCTCCTCTCTTAAAGTGGCATCCTCACTAATCTTCTCCCTTGGCACACCTGTTTTTCTTAAAACTTTATATAAGTTTCTTCTAATTGTTTCTTGCTTCATAACGATATAAATTTCAGCTACAAATTGTGCTTATTTTATAGTAAAGACAATTTACTTATTGATCACACGTATAAAATTTGAATATTTTTTAAAAAAGTTTTTTCTGCTATCAAAAATGATAATCATTTCTTAAAAAGAAATTAAAACTATCTCGGGTTATTAATAAATAACACTATTATATTTGCAGCTTCTGAAATAATAAAATAAGAAATTATGAATACATGGTTTGAGTGTAAAGTAAAATACGAAACAATAGATGAACAAACTGGTAAAGAGAAAAAAGTAAACTTACCATATTTAATAGATGCTGTATCTTATACTGAAGCTGAAAGTAGAATACATGCTGAAATGGAACAATATGTTAGAGGTGAATTTTCTGTTCCATCTATTAAGAAAGCTAATTATACCGATATATTTTTCTTCGATGATGGAGATAAATGGTACAAATGTAAAGTTGTATACGTTTCCATCGATGAAAATGCCGGCAAAGAGAAAAAGGTATCAAATTTAATGTTAGTTCTGGCTTCTGATTTAAAAGAAGCTTATGATAGAATTAATGAATCAATGAGCGGAATGACTGTTGACTATGATATTACTTCTATAATAGAAAGTAATATCGCTGATATTTTCCCTTATTTTAAAGATGAAGTTAATGAACCAATTCCGGATCATTTAACACCCATAAGCGAATATGAAGCTAAACAAGAAAACAATAATTCTGATTTTGAACAAAATGATGAAGTAAATAACACTTCTGAAGATATATAATAGTATATATGATGAGAAATTGCCTATAAAAAAGGTAATTTCTCATTTTTTGATCTCACAAAATATTTTTCCTCTCCAATATTATTCAATTACCAACCTCAATATTAAACACTTCCAACAACTCTATATTTTAAATAAAACATTCAATATTTCGAATGTAGTTTAAATCTTTTACTTTATAGTAATTATTAGTTAACTTTACTTTCTGTTCGCGCATAGTATATTTGAAAAATCTCCTAAATGAAATGACTATGTTCTATTAAACATTTGCATATACATAAGTGTTTTACTACAATGAATAATAAATTAAAAGCATATCTATTCACTTTTTTAATAAAACATATTTTGAAACAATATTTCATAACAATTTGTAGCAATTTAGGCTGTTTTTGTAATAAAAACTTAAATTTTTAAGTTTTATTTTAATTTTAAATGAAGAAAAATATCTTTAATTGATTATTTTTGCTGCTCTTAAAATAAGAAGATTCATAAAACCGAATGATAATGAAAGAGGAAGTGTTCAACTTAAAACCAACCAAGAAGGATCGTAAGGAAATGATCCAGTACATCAACCTTCAATTGGCTGCTCTTGGGCAACCTTTGTTTCAAGATGAAACAGATGCTCACAAAAAACTTTCTAACACTAAATTTTTAGAGTTAACGGAAGGCCTTATCAGCAGTTTCAGAGAAAAATCAAGATTGTTGTCTGATCACCTTTCACCGGTTGATTCAAGGATACAAGACTTTATTGATGATTATTTGAAAGATGTAAACATTGACAAATCTTTACGTATGCCTAATAATACATTGGTGCTTAACCAAAAAGGCATGGCTAGAGAGGTTAGTTTACCACCTAATGGTGATACTTTTAAAAATGATCTTGTTAGCTCTTATAGAGTAAAACAGGGTATTCTTAATAATCCTGCCAACGACAAAAGAACTACAAAAGGAACCTTCCACATTGTTGAAGGAGGCTTACCTGTACCTCTCGATAAAAAAGAAGTACCAAAAACTACTTTTGCACATTTATTACATGCGGCTTTAAATCCTTCTGATGATTTTAAAGTATTACCATTTACTTCCAATCAAGAGAACAAAGCTAAAGTAATGTTGTCAATATTGCTTCGTCCTGTTGTTTGTCCAAAAGTGCAAGGAGTAATTGAAGAAAAAAGCATGGAAATCCGTTTCTTTGCTCCTGGTAGTTTATCAAGTAACCTTGATTTTGTTGAAAACATTTTTGGTAATGCTGGTGATCATAACTTAGCAGAAAATGATGCTGCTCTTGATGTAGAACACTGGACTGGACATACAGGATGTATCATCCTTGCTCCTCAATTAACAAAATTAAAGAAAAAGGATATTGGATTACCTCATATTTCTGAAGCTACAGAACGTCAAAAAAAAGATGGAATGTGCTATGAAAAAGAGGATGAATTATATAACGAAGGTGGTGCTTTTAAAGTTACTTGCCGTGACGATAGAGGTGTTGTTATTACTTTAATTGCTGACAACTACTACGGATACTCTAAAAAAGAAGTAAAAACTCAAATTGGATACTCTGCCAACTTATTTGGATTAGTTGAAGAAGAACATGCTGGTGGAGCTATTGCTTTCCCTCGCGGAATTATGAGTGAAAACGTATTTGGTAAAAACTTCTCTGAGAAATTTGACTATAAATACAACTTTAAAGAAGCAATTAGTCTTTTAAGCGATAATGTTGAAATCAAGTCAGAAGGTTATGCTATTGATAAAAAATACGATAGCATTGTTTACATTCCAGAAGATGCAGATATCGATATCCAAAAAAGCTCAGTATCATGGAACAATAATGGTAAAGAGTTTGCGTTAAAATTATCTCCTGAAAAAATTTATGTTCACCCTTCTGGTGATAAGTTTCAATTGGTTAAGCACCCTGCACAACCTCTTTGGAGAATTATTCACACTAGTGCAGAAGGTATGTTCTGTCACAAACCATGTACTGTTTCTGGTGGAGGTAAATCTGAGATATCTAAATCTCTGCAAAATGCTATTAAATATGGAACATTTAACATCCAAAACCTTGAAGAAGACTTTAAGTTAGCTGATGAAATCATCAACAAAGACTTCTCTACAAGATGGAAAGATTACAAACCAGGTGCTGCCACACACGATACACGTAGCTTCTTAAGTCCTGAGCGTACTCTTGGTTCTGCAGTAAAACTATTAACTCCTTCAGAACAATATAATGATGAGTATAATGAGTTTTTAAATAATATTCCAGAACACATCCGTACTTTAGTTCTTTTCGTAAAACGTTTATACAGAAACGATACAGAAAAAGGAAACTGGAAAGATTATATGTCTGTTGAAATGGTAAATGGACGTGCAGGAACCACTCTTTTATATAAAAACAATCCTGTAATTGGTAGTTATGTACGTATCGGATTTAGTAAAGATCAAGATTGGTTAGTACACAAACTTCGTTCTGATTTTGTACCAAGTCACAAAATTCAGATGGAAGATGACATTACTGCTTCAATTACTATTCCTGCTTCAAGAGTTAAGTATCTTAATAGTGAATATAAAAATCCATCTATTAAAGTTACAGCAAACTGCGAAAGTCACTTATTCCAACGTCCTGACGAAGCAGTTATCAGAGGTTATGATTTAGAAGCTGAATATGATATTGTACAAGATGGTACATTCTTAACAAACTATGAACCTTTATGTAAAGCTGATGCTATTGAATTAATGGAAGATGCTATTAATTTTGATAAATACACTCAGCCTGTAAAAGATCTTATTACAAAGGTTGCTACCAGCGAAAAAGATATGTTCTTTGTTACTCCTTCACATACTCGTATTGTTGCTGACGGCCCAACAAAAAACCCTAGATACCTACAAAAGAACGTATATGCTGTAGAAACAGAGGATAGCTATTTAGCTGAAGTTGGTATCAGACTTAGAAGAAGAATTAATCCTGATGAACCAGTAGTACATATGGTTAATGCTGTTTTACCTGGACGTAGAAATAACCCTGTTGATAAAGAAAATGGAATTAGACCTCTAAGTGTTTACAATCCTATTCACTATCAAGAATTACCAGAGTTATTTATGGACTTTATTTGTAGTTTAACAGGTAAATCTCCATCTACAACAGGTGCAGGATCAGAAGGAGCCCTTACTAAAGGTCCTTTTAACATGTTAGCTCCTACTTCTGACTTAAACAACGCACTTTTATCATATATTTTAACAGAATATCAAGGCTTTAGTTCTGCTGCAGGATATGTTGGTAAATCTAGATTCGATCACGACATCAGTCTTTTAATTCCAGAAATTTGGGCTCGTTTAGTCCCTGAAGACAGAGATCCTAAATTATTAATTGAAACAGGATGTTTGGAAAAACTCGAAGATTTTGAATACGAAGGCAAAAAAGTTCTTGCAAGCCGTTTAGGATACAGGATTACTGAAAATTTTGCATTTAGATGTATGAACCGTTTATTTGATGAACCTCAGGCTGTTTTTAACGATGAAATGCTTAAACCAGAACTTCAAGGAATGGATGACTTTGTCGACGGTATCAACAATATTGTTGAAGCACAACAAAAGGTTGCATTAGCATACTTTGAAGATGGTAGTATTGAGGCAGCAATTCCTCCTTTAAAAATTCTTCTTAGCATTATGGCTTATGGAGAATACGAAGGAAAAACTATTGATAATCCAGAATTACGTAAGTGCTTTGAGCGTAATTACGTTATTAATAGCGACTGGTATAAAGAAAGATTAGTTCTTAAACAAAAACAAAATCTTGACTTTATTACAAATCAACTTAAAAATCTTGAGGCGTTTGCTACAGCAAAAGAAAATGCAGAGTTGGTGGGTCAAATGAATATTACCAATAGAATTAAGATTGCAAAAGAGAAAATTGAATATATCAAATCAGATCAGTATATTCAAGATCATATCGGAACTATTGGTGCCGATCCTTTATATAAGAAATAATCTTATTTATTGCATACAAAATCAAAGAGGTTATCAATATGATAACCTCTTTTTTTTGCATTTATTATTTATTACAATACTTTTCTAAATGATGTTTTGAAGCTTCATACCCCATATCCAGGGCCATTTGCCAATCACGACAAGCATTTTCTTTCTCCCCCTTCATATACAAGCAAACACCCCTATTATAAAAAGCTGCAGCAAATTCAGGCTTTAATTTTATCGTGTAATTATAGTCCTGCAAGGCTCCATCATACATTTTCATCTGCATAAAACAGTTTGCCCTGTTAAAATAATAATAGTGAACTAAATAAAAATCCTCACCATTTTGCTTAGCATAATTTGTTGCATTAGTATACTCTAAAATAGCTTCTGGCAACTCTGAATTATCTTTATATATTTCAGCCAAATAAAAACACAATTCATCATCATCATAAAAAATACGCTTCCCTTTTTCTAAAGTCCTTACAACAGTATCTTTATTACTCTTATCACTAAGCCATACTTGATAAACCATTAAATAGGTTTCTTTTAACACTGAATCTACAGAAATTGCTTTAACTAATGAAGATAGCGCTTCTTCGCATTTTTTATCATCAAGGTAGGTTTGGGCTTTATCCATCAAGTCCAATGCCAGATTTCTGTTATCCATATCAACTACATAACTTTTTTGGCTTTGGATATTCATCCCAACTAAGAACAATATTACGACTCCAATCCACTTCATTATACCATATTAAATACAATTATCGTGAACTATCAAAACCGAGCAACAACAACAATAAACTATGCTTGCTATTTATATATAACAACGCTTACTCCTGCCCTATATTCCACAAATAACAGTATAAAGTTAAAGTAGAATCCTGTTCAATTCAATACTCATTAATAGTGAAGTCTATTTTTGGAGGTATTTTGGGGTAATCATTTTATCTCTTAATTTAAGATGCCACTTCATACAACGCAACATCTTTTTCTTTTCCTTTTAGGCTAATTTTATCCACAAAATTAATTTCATATCTATCCTGATGACTCATAATAACTTTGGCAAATGATTTGGTAACCAACAATTCTTTTTTATAAGGCTTACATTGCTTCTGTATTCTTGCAGCAGTATTTAAAACATCACCATGAAAGGCTAATTCTGTCTTGATCTCCCCTACTTCTGCAGACATCACTTTCCCGGCATTAATCGATGCAGAAAAAACAGGATATACTCCATATTTATTCATAAAATATCTTTCATACTCTTGTAACTCCTCTTTAAATAAAAAGAAGAAATCAACAGCCTTTTTATAATTTTTAATTTTAGAAGCATTCCACGTAACAACAACCTCATCTCCAACATATTGATACACACGACCACTTGTCATTAGTAATGAATTGGTTAGCATCCTAAAACAATCCTGAATAAAATAGCTGTACTTCTCATGTCCTAATTTTTCAGCAAATTCAGTAGATGATTGAAGATCAAGAAACATAAATATCAAATACTCCTCTCTAGGACGCTGATAATACCCCATCATAACCCTACCTAACTTTCTAAACCCTATCTGTTTAAAAAGTGTAATCAGCAGCTGATAAACATAGCTACTTACAAACATTACAATGAGAAAAAACAAGGTAGTGGAATTGAATAAGAAACTAACCAAATTAGTTTTCACATCTGAAAATTCGAGCCCTTGTTCCACAGTATAATGAACAACAGCTAACAATACTCCAATCAGAATAAAAATTGCAGTATCAAATAAAACCACGATTACAGTAAGTCTCTTTATATGAAACTTTCGTACTAACTTTGGATAAATTAGAAATTGAATATACCAACTTATTAAGGCAAAAATGGATATTATAATAGATGAAGCTAACAAACGCTGCTTCATAAATAACATACCTTTACTAAAGGCATCTGCCATATCAACACTTTTATACCCTAAAGACTGAATAAAAATAGCAAAACGAATGGTTACATTCCAAAAAAGCAGCACATTAACAAACTGCCCTAAATGAAACTTAAGTTTTGCACCAGCATATTTATGTTTTAAAAATGACATTTATATGAACTTCTATATGTAATTTTATTGCGCAAGGACAAATATACAAATGTTCGAAAGGTTTTAACACCCAACTGTATATTATAAAAAAAGCTTCCCTAAGGAAGCTTTTATAATACAATGCTTTTCAGTTTATTTAAATGCTAAATTAAACTGCATACCAACCTTTATCCATCTGCCAGGTTGATAAAGCTGTCCAATATCTGTATATTTTTTATCAAACAAATTTGTAGCTTCAGCATAAATACGATAAGTAGGTTTTGACCATACAATCTTTAGGTCCACAACTTCAAAGGGATCATATTCTTTTGATGTATCCACTCCTGTATTTATATCATATTCAGAATATCCACCAACTCTATCCTGATACTGTAAAGTCCAAGAGGCGCTCAAATCTGAGAATATTTTATGATTCAGGGTTGCAGAAAACTTATGTTTTAAATAATCAAACACATAACGTGAATTGTATCCTTCAGGCATGGATTTATCCTGATTCAACCAGGAATAATTAATTTGGAAACTCTTTAATACCTCCTGACCCTCAATCAGCTCAAACAGGTTTAAATTTCCATTGAATTCAATACCAAAAGTTTGTATTTCATTGATATTCGATGTTTTCCATTTCTCATCAACAGAAGCACTTGCTGGTTTACCCCAATCAATCATGTTTTTACCATTACGGGTAAATGCAGATATATTAAATCTTATACCATTAGTAGTATTATACTTAATTCCTCCCTCGTAGGTTAATGATTCTTCTGGCCTTAAATCCAGATTACCCTGAATGGTTAAACTATTATAAAATAAGTCGGTATAGGTTGGCATTCTCATTGACTCATTAATGCTTCCGTATATTTTAAAAACATCATTAAGCCAATAACCTATATCAATACCAGGAAACACATCAAACTCCCATCCCAAATCAGAGTTTACATACGCCATTAATCCTGCTGAAACAGAGAATTTATTATAAGAATAACTATGCTCTAAAAACAATGAAGTATTTGATCTATTATACTTTTTAGTAAAAAGGCCATCTTTTTCTCCAGGTACTGATATTACCTCATCCATATCTGTACCCAAAACATTACTCCAAATACTTTCAGATCTAAAATCACCTCCTACTGCAGTTTTACCCAACTTCCATTTAATAACCTTATTGGTATTTACTCCAAAAACATCTGTTAAATGATAGTTATGACCACTATACCAGGAAGCAGCATTAACAAAATCGCGAAATAATTCGAAACGATCCTGGTGACGACGCCAGTATATAGAAGATTCAAAAGGATATTTACTTTTTGAAGAAAAACTTAAACTTGCAAAAGTAGTTTTTGTTTGTTCATATTGGTTGGGATAACGAGCTGAGTAAAAAGAATTAGAACCAAAACCTTTATCGGTATATCCTACCTGCAACTCAACCTGCTCATTATCTATATTAAGCTGACCTTGATAAAATAAATTATATGCTCTAAAATCTGTATTATCAATATATCCATCACTTGCCAACTTATTTGCTGCGATAAAACTCTTAAATTGTTTTGTAGCTATTGTTGCATTTGCACCAAAGTTATATAAACCATGGTAACCTCCCATTAGGTTAGCTTTAATTCCTGAAGTACTACTGGTTCCGGTAATAAAATTAATGGCACCGCTAAAAGCATTTGCTCCATGCACTCTAGCTCCCGGTCCTTCTAAAATTTCAATTCTTTCAATACTCTGAAAATCAACAGGAATATTTAAACTATGATGTCCAGTTTGTGGATCTGTAACATTAATACCATTAAGTAATATCATTACCTGATCAAATGATCCTCCACGAACACTGATGTCCGCCTGAACTCCCAATGGTCCTCTTTGTCTCACATCTACCTGAGCTACATATTCAAGTAACTGATCAACACTTTGTACCGGCAATGCTTCTATTTCTTTTTTCGAAATAACTGTCACTACTCTCCCCATTTCTGAATACAGAACTGGCGTTCTTCTAGCTGATACTTCTATTTCCTGTAAATTTACCTTCTTGTTTACAGAAGATGTATCCGTTTGTGCAAAAGTTTGTGTATATCCAATAAATGTAAAATACATAATTGACAACATTCCTATTTTGACACACCTATTTAAAGAATTAAATACGGCGTACTTCGAACCTTGCCATTTCTTAAACATTATTGCGATATCACAACCAAAAATTGATTTTAATCGCATACTCTTATTTTAATTAATTTTAAATAAGGCGCAAAAATAATAAAATTATAACGGTAAAATAATGAGATTATAAATATTAGAAGAAGAATAAGCCTATCATGCTAAAAGGATATAAATAAAAAAGTCGCTGTAAAACGTTCATACAGCGACTTTCAATCTTTAACCAAACCTAACCCTAAACTATGAGTTAATACAAAGGTGAATATTTTTTATATAACTACCAAATTTTTCTACATATTTTTGTTTAAAAAATCAAATCTCAATCATAAACAATGCAATTATTAAAACACTACAACACTAACTTTAAACCCTTTACAAAAACCACATATTAACAAGTAAAAAACGAGTTATATTTATAACAAACACGACTCGTTTTTTCTGAAAATACCATTTACAAGTTTTGCTATAATATCAGCAAACATTTGATCATATTCTTCATTTGACAAATATGTTTGCTGTGGATTCATCTCAAAAGCACAACCAAGCTATATTTACTTATTATTAAAACGAATATCCTACTCCTACCCTAACATTTAATCCTTGCATTGGATATCCATTCCATTGATAGTATTTGGAAACAATTGCATTATTCAAATTAGCAAACATAGTCCACTTTGAACTAATTGTATATTCTGCACCAAGATTAATATCAATAACAGATTTAAGCTCTTTTGTTGTTTGAGTTGAAACATCATAAGCAAAACGTTTACCCATAGTATAAACTCCTAAATTCACCCACAAATCGTCTATTGGAGAATAATTTGCTGTTAATCTTACTTCTACTTCAGGTTTATGCCATGCTTCTTCTATTTGATCCAGGTTATAACCATTATACTTACCCTTAAGTAATACATTCATCTTTTGAGATGGCTCATATTTTAATTCTCCTGATAAAGTCAACAAACTACCATCACTATATACAACATCAAATAAGTTTGTTTGACTCACAGTGGCTATAGCCGAAGAAGTTGCTAGTTCAGTACTGTACCACCTGTTTACATAAAAATGCTCATTATCAAACATCGAATAATCCACTCTGGCAACAAAACTTGTTTGTGAACTAAAGTTACCTTTCAATCCACCAAAGAAATGCAAACCATTAAAGCTATTTAATACATTTACATCTGCTGCTACAAACTGGTTCTCTTTTTGTATTTTTTGATAGTTATTAATATCATAGTCGCCTTGAACTCCAGCAAAAGCACTCACAATACCATCTGCAATAACTAAATTAGCCTCTACGTGTGGCGCTATATTAAATCCACTCTCCTCATCTTGCCCTCCTAATATACTATAAGTATCTAATCCAACTTTAAAGTCAATTCCCTCAAAAACAAAGCCTAAAGCAGGAGAAATATTCAACACGGTCATACTTCTATCCATGAATTCATATAACGGACTATTTGAATCTGGAACCGAGGTTCCATAGTAATCAAAACCACCTGCAATATCTAAAAACATATCATTGAAATAGATTTTTGCTTTTGCATTTAATCCAATGCCATTTTCTCCAACACCTGTTATATTGCTGAATGTCTGATATTTTAATTTGGCTTTAAATGCCACATCATCTGGTTCAACAACTTTATTTCCAAAACCAACATTTAAACCAAATGAACTTAATCGTTGCTTTCTGTCCGCCATCAAATTACTTCCTAACGTATTAGAAGTTGGATCCAACAAATCTGAATAATAGGACAATGTCTCATCTATATTTTGATAACCATAATAATCGTAAATATTATGATCAAACTCCGCATCTAATGAAAGTGTATAATCATCCCAAAATCTTCTAAAATAAAGTGATGCATAGGTATCATGAATTGGTGCTTCTGACTTAGTATTATTTTCAAGCTTAATATCACCATTAGATGTTAAATGTCCCACATTTAAACCTAAAGCATATTCTTCTGAACGCAAAACATTGTAGTTTAAATCTCCAAAGAGAGTAACGTAATTACCCAATCCTCCTTTGATATAGGATTTATCTAAAACAGTTTTTCTTTCTGGTTTTAACCGCGCTGCTGTTATGGGTTCAATTGCCAATCCTGAGGCCATTGCCTTTGAAAGAATATCATAAGAAAAACTCGGATTAAATGTAGCTGAATCTACTTCATCTACAGGTAATTTATTAATTTTAAATGCATCTGATATAATTGGATTATACTCTCTTACAACCTTTACATCTTTATTTAATTCCTGTGCATTAACAGAAACAAATGATAATATAAAAAGTATAAGTAATATATATATATAATTCTTCTTCATCGTAAGTACAATTTCTATTTACAGAATTAAATTATTGAATATTTAAGGTATCAACGGATTCTTTTGCTGAGGATACGGCCATCTTTTCTTCAACTGTTTTTAAACGAGACTGAACCATATCTTTAATATCATCATCTCCTTTATAATTTTCCACAATACTTTGCAGGTATTGCTTAGCCTGAAAATATTCATTATTAGAAATATAAATATCTGATAATAACACAAAGCTTCTAGCTAACCAATATTGATGAGATGTTCCTTTATTGGCTAATTCAAACACTTCACTTTCCGCCTTGCTCTTATCTCCAGAATCGTAATAATATTGAGCAATAATATATTTTGCCTCTGCTCCCTGAGCACTTTGAGGATTTTGAGCTAATATTTCGTATTCCTTAATAGCCAATTCCTGTTGTCCTTTAGCCATTAATGCACCAGCCTTGTAATAGCGGGCTTCTCTAACAATTTCACCTGCCACTTTAGGTGAATTCATCACCTCTTCGGCGGAACTTATTGTCTGATCCAAATCATTCAACTTATAGCAACAACGCATTACCCCTATTCGGGCCTCCATACGGTTTTCTTTAATCTCAGCTACTTGCTCCAATTGTTTAAAGGCAGTTAACGCTTCGTTATATTTTACCATACTATAGTTAATCTCTCCAGAACGAATCAATGCATCTTCCGTAAACAAATTTTTACCCGAATTAGCAACTTCGTTGTAGGCTCTCAGTGCATCATATTTTTCACCATTTTTATAGAGACAATCTGCCATATAATAATTGGCATTTAACACAAACATCCCTTGCGGATATCTGCTTAAATAATTCTGGAAACTCTTAATAGCAGGCTCACATTTACCTTCCATATAATAACGTTCTGCAGTTACATAACTTAAGGAATCCTGCTCACGTACATCAACCTGAGCAAAACTTCCTAATGTTTTGGTGTAGGCAACATATCCATCCAAATCATTTCTGTCCATGTAAATATTTCGGATACCTAACAATGATTCAATAGATTCCTGAGTACCAGGAAATTCATTTACAACCCTTTTGTAAAAAGCCATTGAGTTATTATAATCATTAGAGTTATAATAAACCAAACCCAATTGAAGCATTGCCTTTTTAGAATAACTACTGGTTGGGTATTTTTCTTTAATTGTTTTATACATTCTTATGGCATTATTTAAATCGCCCATTGAAACATATGATTTTCCCATTTCATACAAAGCATCATCCACATAATTGGATTTTGGATATTTATTAATTAATCCATTTAATTCAGTAATCTTTGTTTCATGTTGTTTTAAAATACCCAAAGAAATTGCTTTCTGATAAATAGAGTAATCTGGAGAAGCAGCTACTATCATACTCCCATTTTCGTAATAATTAATAGCTTGCTGAAAATCTCTTTGTACAAAATAACAATCGCCAATTCGGTTGTAGGCATCACCTATTGTTGCAGTAGATTTATTTTTTTCAATATTTATATACTTACGCCACCAGCTTTTTGCTGACTCATAATTTTTTTCTTTGAACTCAGCATAGGCTATATTATAATGAGCTAATCCAAAATAATCTGTACCAAAACTTCCAGAGGTTAGAATAAAAGTATTATAATCCTCAACAGCATTGGCATATTGACCTAATCGATATTTTGCCTCACCTCGCCAGTAATATGATTTAACTTTTAATTCCTTATTGTACTGTCCATACTTCAAACTATAATCAAAATACTTAATAGCCTCACTAAAACTCAAATTAGTAAATAAATCAATGGCTCTATAGTAAGCCACTTTTTGTAAGGCCTGATAAACTCTAGCATTTTTAATTTTAATATTTTCCAGTGCATCAAGAGCCTGCTCATAATTTTTTGTGGTTAAAAAAACTTTACCCAAATAATCATAAGCTAAATCAATTTTATCACTTTCCGGGAATTTTTCAATAAAACTTAAAAATGAATTGATAATTTCATTGAAGGGAGAATAATTTAGTTCGTAATTTAACTTGATGGTATTAAATAATGCATCCTCCTGAATATCCTTATCAAAATCTAATTTTGATGCTGCTTCAAAAGCCACTCTGGCTCTTTTTTTATCTTTTAATCTTATATGGCAATCGGCCAAATGATAATAAGCATTTTGTGCCATCTCATCATTTAACGAAGTCACCATACTTAAATATTCAGCTGCTTTATCATAATTCTTCTGATAGTAATAAGCAAATCCTAAATGGTAATAATCTTCTCGTCGTGCTTTTGATGAAAGCTTTATGGTTGTTTCAAAATATTCTGTAGACTGGGCATAGTTTTTCTTAGCAAAATACGATTCTCCTACAATTCTTGCCATGTCAGCCTTTCTTTCTTTCGAACCTTCATCCATTAATGGCATTGCATAATTTATCGCCTCATCATAATCACCTTTTAAATAATGAATTTGAGCAATATAAAATGGAACCAACTTTTTAAATGACGGAACATCTTTTAATCGTTCAAATCCCTCCAAAGCCGTTTCGTAATTTCCTTTTTGATATTGAATATGTGCATAATAATAATTAGAAGCATCGTAATATTTATTATCCACATCTTTCAGATCATAAAAATATCGATTTGCAACATCGTATTCCTCCTCCATAAAATGAGCATATCCCTTTTTAAAGAAAAAAGCATATCTGGTTTCCTGATCCAGCTTTGCGTCATCTACTTCTTCAAACTTACGAATGGCATGCTTATATTTTCTGTTACTGATTTTCATATCGCCCAAATGGTAGTATGCAAATGAACGCTTATTACTTTCAGGAAAATCAAGTATAAACTTTTCAAATAAGTATTCAGCATCTCCATTTTCAAGATTTTTAGCACATACGGCCTGATAGTAACATGCCATAGCGTATTGATTGGATTCGCCAGGAACGGATTGCCTGATAATTTTTTCAAATTGATCCCTTGCAGAACCAAATTTATTCAAACGATATAACTCCATTGCTTTTTCAAAGGCTCTTTCTGGCTGTGTTAATCCTAACGACTGCTGAGAAAATAATGATAGGCTTATGAACAAAACCAGAATGGTTGCAGATAGAAATTTTGTATTTATCATTAATAATATCTTTTTCTTCAGATTACAGTAATTTTGTTTTACAAGTATTGTACCAACTTATAAACATTATAATTTACGGCCTTAAAGATATAAAAATTAGACTTTGGCCTAGTATAGATTGTTAGTTTATAATGAAACGCAATTAATTCACAATTTATTTTTCTATTTTCACAAAATATTTAATACAGGAACGATTTAAAATACTAATCAGTGAAGTTTATAAAATGCTTTTAAGTATAACTTTTCTGATGATGTTGTTTTATTCTGATTTATGTTAAAATGAGTTTCAAAAAAAACGTACCAATAGAAAATAAAAACGGCAATATAGTTGAATTAAAAAACACTGTAATCAGACACAGGGAAAACATTGTACTTAAAGATGTTAACCTTGAAGTTAAAAAAGGTGAATTCATCTATTTAATAGGTAAAGTTGGAAGTGGAAAATCTAGTTTACTGAAAACTTTTTATGCAGAAGTTGCTATTTCTGAAGGTTATGCTTTTGCTGTTGGTTACGACTTAAAAAAGGTAAAATCAAAAAACATTCCTTTTTTAAGAAGAAAAATGGGTATCATTTTTCAGGATTTTCAGTTATTAAGTGATCGATCTGTATATGAAAATCTTGATTTTGTTTTAAAAGCAACTGGCTGGAAAAACAAGAAAGAAATGGATACACGTATTCGTGAAGTTTTAACTCAGGTAGATATGCTTCACAAAGGTTATAAAATGCCACATCAACTTTCCGGTGGTGAACAACAACGAATTGGTATTGCAAGAGCTTTATTGAATGAACCGGATCTTATTTTGGCGGATGAGCCTACTGGTAATTTAGATCCAGAAACAACCAATGAACTGATGATTTTGTTACAGAAGATTTCTGAGATGGGAAAAACTGTAATTATGGCCACTCACAACTACGGCATGATTGATAAATACAAAGGTCGTATTTTAAAGTGTGAAGATGCCAGGTTGAAAGAGAATGAGTAATTAGTCAGCAGCATACAGTAGCCAGTATGCAGATAAAACAAACGGCTGCAAATTGAGTACTGTAGACTGAGTACTAAAATATTATTGAAGTCGGTCCAATGCTATTTTAATTCGATTCATAGCTTCAACCAATAAATCATCAGCAGTTGCATACGAAAATCTCAAACATTTAGGACTACCAAAAGCCTCACCTGTCACTGTGGCTACATAAACAGTTTCTAGCAAGTAAAGTGCTAAATCTGAAGCATTATTTATAGTATAATTCTCATAGGATTTTCCGAAAAAACTATCCACTTCAGGAAACAGATAAAAAGCACCTTGGGGTTTATTAACTTTTAATCCATTAATTTCCTGAGCCTTTTTAACAACCAAGTCTCTTCTTCTTTTAAACACTTCTTTCATTTTCATAGAAGGTTCCTGCGTTTCATTTAAAGCTGCAGCTGAGGCCATTTGTGAAATAGAGCAAGCTCCTGATGTATATTGCCCCTGAAGTTTATTACATGCATCAGCAATCCATTGAGGAGCTGCCATGTACCCTATTCTCCATCCAGTCATTGCATACCCTTTTGAAACACCATTAACCACAACAACACGATCCTTCAACTCATCAAACTGAGCAATACTTTCATGCTTTCCATCAAAGTTAATCAGTTCATAAATTTCATCTGAAACAATAATTACATGTGGATTTTTTTCAAAAACCTTAGCTAAAGCTTTTAATTCTTCTTTAGTATATGAACTTCCTGTAGGATTAGAAGGAGAACTAAACAAAAAGATCTTAGTTTTATCTGTGATTGCATTTTCTAACTGCTCAGGCGTAATTTTAAAGTCTTCCTCTATTCCTGCCTCCACTACAACGCTTTGAGCTTGAGCTAGATTCACGATCTCAATATAACTTACCCAATAAGGAGCCGGAATTATAACTTCATCCCCTGGACCTGTTAAACTAAGAAGCACATTTGCAATAGATTGCTTGGCTCCATTTGAAACCACTATCTGTGATGGGTTAAATGTTAAATTATTATCTCGCTTAAATTTTGTACAAATAGCGTCTTTTAAAACAGGTAATCCAGCAACAGGTGTATATTTAGAAATATTATCATCAATAGCCTTTTTTGCAGCTTCCTTAATATGGTCCGGAGTATTAAAGTCCGGTTGACCAATACTCAAGTTAATCACATCATGCCCCTGATTTTGAAGTTCACGACTTTTTTGCGACATGGCCAAAGTAGCCGACTCATTTACATTAGCTAATCTTTCAGAAATATTCATAATATTATTTATCTAATTTTACCATTACGGAACAATGCCTTATATTTATATTTAAGGCTTGTTGCAAATCATAACAAATACTGCTATTTTCACCCAATATTTTGGTTTGAAATATTTTCATTCCACAAACGAGTGCAAAAGTAACATTTTAACGATTATGGATGTTTTTCTTGAGGTAATAAAATACATTTTACCATCACTTATTGTTTTTTTTACATCAATATTTCTGGTAAGATGGTTTTTAAAAAGCGATTTGGAGCGCAAAAGACAAGAGTTTTTATTGGGTAAATTTAAAGAGTCATTACCAACTCGATTGGCAGCCTATGAACGCATAACTCTATTTTTGGAAAGAATTAATGCTGAATCTATTGTAATTAGAGAGCAATCTCCTACCTTAAACTGCAGACAGTTTCAGGCAAATTTATTATCAACCATAAGAACTGAATTTGAGCATAATATTGCTATGCAAGTATATTTACCATCTGCAACCTGGGATTTGGTTAAAAAAGCAAAAGAAGAAATGGTTCGATTAGTTAATGTTTCTGCAGGATATGTTAAGCCTGAAGACCCTGCTATTGCATTAGGAAAAACATTATTAGAGCAATATCAAAATGAAACAGCCTATCATTTTAAAAAAGCCTTAGAAACTTTAAAAAATGATGTTCAGACCTTATATATCTAGATCTTTTAAACCTATTACGGCTCTTTATTTATTAAAATTAACCTTGTGGAAAACAATACCAAAAAACATAATTATACAAATCTAAACCAAACTAAAAGTGATGGATTACCTGATATCAGAAAGATATTTCGGCTGGCTCTTTCTAATTGGTATTTGTTTGCAATATCCATCCCAATATGCTTAACAGTACTATTTTTACACAACAGGTATACACAAAATACATACAGAGGTTCTGTAACCGTAATGCTAAAAAGTGACGAACCCAAAAGTATTTCGAGAGCTGACTTGATTGAGGGTTTTGGATTATCTCCGGAAATGAAAAGTTTGGAAAATCAAACAATAATTCTACGCTCAAAAAAAGTGGTTAAAAGAGCCATTGACCAGCTTGACTTTGCTATTGACATCTATAGTAACGGTGTATTAATGGATTATGATATGTATAACAGAAGTCCGTTTTCTGTTGAAATGGATTCTGCACATGCACAAATATTAAACACTCCCATTTATATAAAACCAGAGGCAAATAATAAAGTTACAATTACTATTGAAACAGAAAACGCTTTACTACATTCATTTAAAGATGAAAAAAATCATGGAGGCAGTGGCTTAATTTCCTTTAGCAAAACAGTTAATTGGGGGGAAGAAATAAATACACCTTTTGGCAAATTTAAATTATTAAGTAATCAAACAGAATTAAAGCCAGAAGTTGAGTATTACTTTTATTTCAGATCTCACAATTGGTTAGCAAATTATTACCGGGGTAAAATATCAGTTTCTCCCTATAAAGAAGGTAGTTCTATCATTTATATATCTACAACAGGTTTAAATACTCAGAAAATAATAAAATTCTTAAACGCTTTGTCGAAAGTATATCTTGAACAAAGTTTAGAAAGAAAAAATGAAATAGCCTCTAGAACCATTCATTTCATAGATAATCAACTCATTAAAGTAGCTGACAGTCTTAAATGCGCTCAGGAAAAATTAATGAATTTCAGACGATCTAATGTTTTTAGTGCACCAACAGAATTAACAACCCGTTTGGCAGACCAATATTTTGAGTTTGAAAAGGAGCTCAATCTTATTAAATTACGAGAAGAATATTATAAAAATTTAAATAATCAGGTTATCAATAATCCTTTAGGAGATGATTACCTATTACCTGCATTTTCTGAAAATGCTAATAGCCTAATATCAAGTCTGGTTATTGATTTACTAGGTTTAATTAACGAACATAAACTAACGCAGGCCGATGGTGCAGAAATTAACCCTTACCTTGATGAGTTGGAAAGAAAAATTGAGGTTAGTAAACAAAATCTTCTAACTGCTTTGGATAAATTAATTGAAAACATTACAATAGAAAAAAATAAAATAAAGCATCAAATGCAGGAGTTAGCTTTAAAAATGAACCAACTTCCTGATTTAGAAAGAAAATACCTTGATGTTGAAAGAGGATATAAATTAAATGATGCCATTTATACTTTTTTATTACAAAAACAAAGCGAAACTCAAATCACCAAGGCATCAAACACTCCTGATAATGAAATTATTGATGAAGCAGCCATAACGGGAGTTGTTTCTCCTAACAGAAAAAAGAACACGCAACAGGCATTAATGCTGGCATTTGCCATACCTATAGCAATTATTGTATTAAAGGAGTATTTAAACAATAAAATCAGAGATAAACAAGATCTATCATCCATATGTGGTTCTGTTCCAGTCATAGGTTATATTCCTCAATACAAAGGCAGTTACAACAATGTAATTCATGAAGAACCTTTATCTAACATTTCGGAATCATTCAGAGCCTTAAGAACAAAACTTAAATTTATGTGCCCAGCTAAGGATGCGCAGGTCATAACAATTACTTCAACAAACACTGGCGAAGGAAAAACTTTCTGTGCTTTAAATTTAGCATCTGCCTTTGCTATTTCAGGTAAAAAAACAGTATTAGTTGGATTTGATTTAAGAAAACCCCGATTAACAGAAATATTTAGTCACCACAACCATGATGGCTTATCAAATTACTTAATAGGTCAATCCTCGGTAGATGATATTTTATTCTCGGGTGAAGTTGAAAACTTAAGTATTATTCCTTCGGGAGCAATACCTCCAAATCCGTCTGAATTAATTGCCACTCCTTATACTGCTAAGTTATTCAAAACACTTAAAGAAAAATTTGATGTTGTAATAGTTGATTCACCACCAATAGGAGTTGTTGCAGATTCAAGAGTATTAATGGAATATAGTAGCAGTCATCTTTTTGTGGTCAGATCTGCTAAAACAAATAAAGAACACTTTAAACATACTATACAAAACCTTCTTTCTGAAGGCATTGACAACATTGGTTTTATCTTAAATGATTTAGCCATCAACGTTGGTAGTTATAATTATTACACTGAAAGGTACTACACCGAAAACAAAAAATAGGAAACTATTACATGATTATTCAGAAAAACTTCTCGCTAAAACAGTATAATACATTTCATTTTGATGTTAAAACAAAATATTTTTCCGCACCTCAAAACACCAGTCAATTAAATGAATTGATCAATGATAATATTGTTGATAAGAATGATATTTTAATTCTGGGCGGTGGAAGCAACATCTTGTTTTCTAAAGATTATCATGGTTTAATTATTAAGCCGGCTATTGATTATATTAAAATACTTGATTCCACTCCACACAAAGTTTGGGTTGAAGTTGGAGCAGGGGTGGAATGGGACACATTTGTTAGTTGGGCAGTTTCAAATAATTATTTTGGTATTGAAAACTTGTCATTAATACCAGGCACTATCGGAGCTTGTCCTGTGCAAAATATTGGTGCATATGGTGCAGAAGCAAAAGATGTTATCACACATGTTAATGGGATATTTTTAGATAGTGGCAATCCTTTTCGTTTAAAAAATAAGGATTGTAAGTTTTCCTATAGAAATAGCATTTTTAAAAATGAACACAAAGGAAATGCAATAATCACATCTGTATGTTTTGAATTAAGTAAAGATGAAAATTTTAAGATTAACTATGGAGATGTAAAAGCGAAGGTTAATGAATTGGGAGCTTTAAGCTTAGCTAACATCCGAAAAGCGATTATTGAAATTAGAGAATCAAAATTACCAGATCACAACTTGTTTGGCAATGTTGGTAGCTTCTTTAAAAATCCGATTATTGAAAAAGTGCTGAGTGAAAATATCCAACAAGAATATCCTGATGTTCCAATCTACAACATATCCGACACTCATGTAAAAATTGCAGCAGGATGGATGATTGACAAATGTAATTGGAAAGGCAAATCAATAAGAGATGCAGCTGTTCATGAAAAACAGGCCTTGGTTTTGATTAATAAAACAGGAAAGGCCAATGGAGAAGACATTTTAAAATTAGCATCAGAGATTGAAAATTCAGTTTTTGAGAAATTCGGAATTTCAATTGAAAAAGAAGTAAATATTATTTAAACCCGCAATATGCATTAAACCATCTATTACACATTGAAATTACTTCAAAACAAGACACTTCGTTACTTCACTTCAACTCACCAGAACGATGCTATGCCTTGTTTCAGTAAAGCCTTGTTTTATGGTACTTTCAATGTTCATTACGAAATTCTAATACATAATCCGGGTTAAATAAAAAAGTGCAGTATTAGATAGCACAAACAAAACATAAAAGCTATCGTAATACTGCGACCTGAAATAATAGGAAACCCAACCTTCCTAAATAATGACAATGTTCTATAATTCGAATTTAATTTCTTAAAACAGATAACGACTCCTCAAATTCTTTTTCTAATATTTTGTAAACAAAATTAGGTACCTGCATTGGAACTCTGGTTTCTTTATTAACAAAAACCACTTCTGAATTACCTTTGCTTACTATTTTATTTTCTTTATTTCGAATTTCAAAGAAAAACTGAAATCGAACTTTAGGCAGTTCTTTAATAGTAGTTTTAATGGTTAAAAGTTCGTCATACCTTGCAGGCGTTTTATATTGGATATTAAAAGAAATAACAGGTAACATATACCCGTGCTCTTCTAACTCAAAATCGTTAATTCCATACTTACGCAACAACTCTGTGCGTGCCTGATGACAATAGGTAACATGATTTGCATGATAAACATACCCCATCTGGTCCACTTCATCATATCTTGGTCGTATATTAAATTTATCTATAATCATATCTAATTTTTAGATTCATTTGCGGATATTTTACTCCAAATATTTTTAATCTGTTGAGTCAATTCTGAATCTGGAGCGTACTCTACAAGTGTTTTTCCATCTACCATTGATTCAACCCATTGCTTATTAAAAGGGACTTTTGCCAACAATGGAATATCATTTTTAATAAAATAAGTTTCTAACTGAAGGCTGATGGTATCATTAATATCGGCTTTATTAATAATACCAACAACAGGTATATTAAAGGATTTTACCAACTCAACCAAACGACTTGCATCATTTAATCCAGATTTAGTTGGCTCGGTAACCAATACCACCAAATTTGTTCCAGAAATAGAAGAAATAGCAGCACAACCTATTCCCGGAGGCCCATCATTAATAATATATGCAGCATTATTTTCTTTAGCTATTTCCTTTGCCTTACCTCTAATTTTTGAAACTAATCTACCTGAATTTTCCTCGCCCGGTCCCATTTTCGCATGCACCATAACACCATGCCTGGTAGTAGATATATACCAGGAATTATTATTACTCACCTTTGTAGAAATAGCATGTTCAGGACAAACTCTTTCACACAACTTACATCCCTCACAAAGAAAAGGATTCACATAATAACTCCCCTCTTCAAGGATATCGACAGCATTAAAATGACAATTTTCATAACACAAGCCACACTTACTACAGTCATTATTATTAATAATAGCAAAACAACCACTTTCAAACTCATACACCTCCTTTATCTTAGGCTGTAATAGCAAATGTAAATCAGCTGCATCAACATCATTATCACATAACACAGCATTTTTAGCTACACTTGCTAAAGCTGCAGTAAATGATGTTTTTCCTGTTCCTCCTTTACCGCTAAGAATGGTAATTTCCTTCATCTACATAAATCTTTTGACTTAAAATATCTACTATCTTAATAAAGTCAGTTTTTAAATCCATAGGTAAACATTCCCCCAGCAATCCTTCTGCATATAATGCTGCAAACTCTCGCTTAAAAGGTATTTCACCTAAAAGTTCAATATTATTTTGCAATAAATAATCTTGTGTTTCATTTGATCCTAGCCCTGATTTATTAATGACAACTCCAAACTCTTTATTTAAATCCTTCATCAGCTCTATTGTCAACTTTAAATCATGTAGTCCAAAAGGAGTTGGTTCTGTAACTAATACAACAAAATCAGCATCTGCTACAGATTGTACTACTGAACAGCTAGTTCCGGGAGGAGCATCGTATAAGATAATATCAGAACTTTCATCTGCTCTGTTTTTCAATTCCTTAATTAACATAGTTTGCATAGCTGAACCAATTTGCAATTTTCCTTCAAGCAAACCTTTACCTAAGCCCAAATCATAATGTGTAACATTTCCTATGGAGTGTTCAACTTCTTTTATTGCTTCTTCTGTGCAAGCTACAGAGCATGCACCACAAGAATGACATAACACATCATTCACCTGAATAAATTTTACGGGTGGAATAATTGTTAATGCATTAAACTCACAATAATCCGAACACTTTCTGCAATAGGTACATTGATCTTCATTGATTTCAGGAATCATTTGATGAATCGTTTCCTGAAACCCTTTGGTATAATTTGGAAAAAACAATAAGTCATTGGGTTCTTCAACATCACAATCCAGCATTTGAATATTACCTGTGACTTCCTTAGCCAGGAAATGATATAAATTTACAGCAACTGAAGTTTTTCCTGTACCACCCTTCCCACTTGCTATTGTAATTTTATAACTCATTAATTATATTCCTTATTTTGTACTTTAACAATTAAACTACCTTCTTGTACTCCTAGCATATTTGCAACAGGCTTACATTTTGCCATTAATAAAAAACAAATAGTTTTATGTTGAATATCCATCAATCCTTCATAATTCCCCTGCCCTTTTGAAATAATTAAATCAGCATGCTTAAAGGCATCTAAAAATTCATCCGAACAACAATCCATCAAAGTAGAAGGCGCATCGTAACCATTTGAAATAATATCACAAACCTGATCCATAGCAACTAATCCGGCATCTTCATAAGTAACGTCATTTATCACTGGCTTCCCCCTCACAACATAAACTAATTTTTTATGTTGTAATACCTCTATTAATAGCTTGTCAAAAACTATTTCTCCAGCATTATCACCTAAGTACAATATGCTTTCTACAGAATGTATCAGATCAAATAACTTTTGGGAATGATCTATGGCAAAGGGTAACTCAACAAGCTCTTTAATTTTCTTGGTAATATCATCAGGCTGCGTATGAGCTCCATAATCAATAATATTACCAGCAACAGCTAATTTTACTGCAGTAAATAACGGATTGTTACTATTGAAAACATAAGATTTCCAATATTCATAATCACCTAACAAAATCTTATTAGCATGCAATTTTTCTTCCCAATAAAGTGTATTGCATTGAATTTTTTCGCTTGCTAGTCTGTGAATATAAGTTGCTATTAATGGGTTTGATTGAGACTTATACCCACTTAAAATCCTCTTTGCTTCTTTTGATAATTCTAAGCCATCCTCAGCCGACAAATTAAACTTTTTAATTAGTTTATCAATCGTATTAAGATGGCAGTCATAGCACAAATCCACCATAATTTAGTGATCACAGTAATTAGCTGTAAACGTTAAAGATTCTTTCAAAAAACCTTCAATTAACTCATTTAATGAAACCTGAGGAGCTCCAACAAAAGCATTAACACCATTAGACTGAAATAACTGAATGGCCTTTTGCCCCATTCCTCCGGCAATAATATCAGTAACTCCTTTTTCTGATAAAAAGGGTGGTAATAGTCCTGGTTCATGTGGAGGAGGAACTATTTTCTCTTCTGAAACGACTTCACCATCAACAACAGACACTAATGCAAAAAACTTACAATGTCCGAAATGACTATCTAAAATACCTGCTTCATTAACAGGAATAGCTATTTTCTTTTTCATTTCTTATTATTTTATGATTTCTAAATTCAAAAAAGAAAAGCAACAGAGTGTTTTTGTAGCAAACCGTAAACTATCATATTAATAAGCAATCATAATTTATATCAGACAACATTCTAATCATTCCGAAAATGAAGAAGCATTTAAAAATATTAGAACAAAAATTATTATTCGCTTATAAAAATTGCCAAACACCCTGTTACATTGATATAAAACACTTTATTTTAACTTATCTAAAATCTTTTGAACACTGGACCCTTCATTTTGAAGAATAACCATTTGAATCTTAAATTTATCCAGAAGATCCTTTGCTTTAGGACCAAAATCCCCACTTATCACTTTACCAACACCTAACTCAACCATTCTTTCCGACACTTTTAATCCAGCCCCATTACTATCGTCAGCATTAACATTTTCAATAAATGTACACTCCCCACTCTCTTCATCATGTAAGCAAAACCAGGCAGCTCTGCCAAATCGTAAGTCAAAATCAGAATCCAAAGAATTCCCTGTAGATGTAATTACCGTCTTCATGTATTAAAATTTTAAAGTATTACTGAAATTGATTTAATAGGTAAGGATTAAAACATTTATATTCTAAAATAAATTCACTCTAATCCGATATATAAATTTCAACTCCAATTATATTATGGCTAAATAATATTTAATCCATTATTGATTAATCATCTCTATTGATGATGACTTGCACACTGGACAATTCGTGTTTTCTACTGAAGATGGTTTTGTAAATTTGGCATGACATTTTGTACATAAAAACCATATTCCTTCTAACTCAACATTACCGTAAACGGTTGCTATTTCCTTAGCCTCAGTTAATGCTTTTGCTACTTTTCTTCTTGCACTTTCATATATACGTGCAAAAGTCGGTCGAGAAACTCCCATTAATTTTGCAGCTTCATCATGATTCAAAAGATCATAATCTGCTAATTTTATAGCTTCATATTCTTCATAAAGTAACTCCACAACTCCGTTTGAATCACCATTAATTCCATAAGGTTTATAACCTTGAAACTTTGGTGGAGCAACAATTTTTCTTAAAGTTTTTCTTCTTGGCATGAGAACTTAATTCAATACTTATTGAGAATATTCTCCTGACAAATATAAAGAGAATATTCTCAATAAAAAGTTATTTAATATATTTTAATACAAAAAAAGTAAATTCCATCTCATTTCAATAAGAGCGTATGTATAAACACATATGCTCTTATTAAAAATAATGAAATAGTAAAATCTTGGGGTAAGATAATAATTATTGTAGTTTCTGACTATTTAAATCAGTTTGCTGAGCTATAGCTCTATTGATTTTTTTAATCTCACTGAATACAAAATATAAAGTAATCAGTCCCGCTAAAGTGTCGGCAATTGGGGTGGCCAACCAAACCCCACGAAGTCCCATTAAATCTGGTAGGATAAACAAACATGGGATTAATATGATAACCTGACGCAATAATGATAACAAGCTGGCCAATCCAGCTTTACCAATAGATTGATAATAATTTCCTATAATAATCTGAAAACCAACCAAAGGCAATGCTAATAAAAATAGTTTTAATCCCTGAACTCCTATTTCTAACAATTCCTTATCGTCATCATTAAAAAGCATTATAATTTGCTCAGGAAATAATTGACTAACAACAAATCCTAATATAGAAAACAATGTTGCCGATCCAATAGCAATAAGTAGTGTATGCTTAACTCGTTTATAAATTTTAGCGCCATAATTAAATCCAATTATTGGCTGTATTGCCATATTGATAGCCAAAATAGTCATTACAATTAGCATTGTAACACTCATAATAACCCCCAATGCACCAACTGCCAAATCATTACCATGTTTTACTAGCTGAATATTATAAATACCAAATACAGCACTGGATGCCAATTGCATACTAAATGGAGCAAAACCGATAGTAATAATATACCAAATTATATCACGCTTTAATATCATATTACGAAAATGCAATCGAATAACAGAACGACTACTATTGAAATGTGCAATCACCCAAATACAAAGAACAATTTGAGATATTACTGTGGCATAAGCTGCTCCTTTTACACCCAGCCCCATCTTCATTATAAATAGCCAATCTAGTATAATATTTATACCAGCACTTAACAACATGGATACCATGGCAATTTTAGCACTACCTTCAGATCTAATTAGATTATTTAAAGCATAACCCACAACATTAAACACAGCTCCTGCAAGTATAATATTTAAGTATTCTTTAGCATACCCATATGTTTCGGCATTAATACCAAAAAATCTCAATAAAGGATCACTAATTACAAAACCGATTACTGTAATTATTCCCGATACAATAATCATCAGTACAAAAGAGTTGCCTAAAACTTTTTCAGCCCGATCAAAATCCTTTTTGCCAAGGTTTAAAGAAATTCGCACTCCTGCTCCCATCCCTACCATCATTCCAAAAGCCATCATGATAATCATAATAGGAAAAATAGCACTTAGTCCGGCCAATGCTAATGAGCCTACGCCCTGTCCAATATATATTCTATCAACAATATTGTATAAAGAATTAATAATAACTCCAGCAAAAGCAGGTAAAAAATATTTCCACATCAACTTAGGAATGGCTTCAAACTCCAACTCCTTTACATTCTTACTCTGTCTAGTCATTTTAAAAAATTAAGGGAACAAAGGTAGTTAATTTCATTTTGCGACAAGATGAGATTATTTACTAATATGTACTAAAAACTCCCGCTTTGTAAAACAAAACGAGAGCCTAATCTGAAAACCAATACTTAAATCGATAACATACTCGACTATTAATTAATCAATATAATTTCACTAGATCTCTTTCATTTTTTCCTTCACTTCTTCTATTGAATATACAGGCAAATGGCAACAATTATTCTTACATAAATGAAAAACCAGTTCCTCACTAGCCTTATTCTTGGAAAGTGGTATATGATGATCACCTGAAGCTAACAAAACATAAGGATTATATTCTGACATCAACTCTTTATGCGCTTGCAATTGTCCCTTACCTGAAAGTACAAGTTCATGATTCTCATAAATGAAAAACAACTTTAAACGTTGCCAGTTTGAGTAATATTTTCCATGCTGGTCAATTCTACCACTTAAATTCTTCAGCATCTGCAATGATGTTGAATAGGCTTCTTTATTTAAGTAATACTTACTTAATCTATATAAATTCATGGCCATCACAGAATTTGATGCTGGAATTACATTATCTGCGGTGTCACTTTTTCTAACTAACAGCGGATCGTCTTTAACCGAAGTATAATAAAACAACTGGTTATCATCATTAAAAAAGTGTGCTAAAGAGTATTCACATAAATCATTAGCTAAAATCAACCATTGCTCATCAAAACTAGCCATATACAATTCTATCCATGCATCTATTAATAAGGCATAATCATCTAAAAAAGCATTAATTGAACCTTTTTTTCCCTTTAAAATACGCCACAACCCCCCATCTGCCTGAAAAGCTTTGCGTTTAATAAACTCAGAAGTTTTTATGGCATCATTAAGATAATCTTTATTTCCGGTAGCTTTATAAGCCACCACCAAGCCTTTTATCATAATGGCATTCCACGATGTCAGTATCTTATCATCTAAAGCAGGCTTCTTTCTTAGTTGCTGCGCTTTGTAAAGCAATAATTTTGATTCCCTAATCTTACGGATTAAATCCTCTACTTCAAATCCCTTTTGCTGTGCAAATTTTTCGATGGCTGAAGTTTGAAAAATGACATTTTTACCATCTTCCCAATTACCATCTTCGGTAATGTTATACAATTCACAAAAAAGCTTACAATTCGCTCCTAAAATCTTTTTTATCTCTGAATGTGTCCAAACATAATATTTTCCTTCTTCACCATCGCTATCTGCATCTAACGAAGAGTAAAATCCACCTTCGGGAGAGGTTAATTCTGTTTTTACAAAACTTATTGTTTCATCAACAACCCGTTTAAACAAGGGCGTACCTGTCATTTGATAAGCAATAGAATAAACTTCTATTAATTGTCCCTGATCATACAACATCTTTTCAAAATGGGGTACCTTCCAATTGGCATCCACAGAATAACGGGCAAAACCACCTCCAAGATGATCATAGATTCCTCCCCAGGCCATTCTTGTAAGACTCAGGTTTACATACTCCATGATTTTGCAATCGGAATTTTTCTGCAGATAAGCAAGTAAAAAATGATGTTCAACCGGCAATGGAAATTTTGGAGCACCTTTACTTCCACCCCATTCCAGATCCAAAGTTTGTTTCCAGTTTTCAATAGTTTCATCCATCACCTCGCTGGTAAAGAGAACTGAATCTTTAACCAATCCTACAAAATCCATGCGCTCTATCCCTGCCTTTATTTGAAGCGCCAGATCACCCAAGCGTTCTTTATCGTCATCAAACAAATGTTTGATCTCCCGCAAAAGGTTCATCCATTGTCGCTTCTGAAAATAGGTTCCCGCAAAGAATGGTTGTCCGTTAGGCAGTGCAATAATATTCAGTGGCCATCCTCCTCTGCCAGTAGTTAAATGGGCTACATCCATAAAAACCTGATCTAAGTCAGGACGCTCCTCTCTATCTATTTTAATAGATACGAAATGATCATTCATATATTCAGCAACTTCACTACTACTAAAACTTTCCTTCTCCATCACATGACACCAATGACATGCAGCGTAGCCAATTGAAATAATAAGAAGTTTATTTTCAACCTTCGCCCTCTCCAAAGCCTCTTTTCCCCAAGGGTACCAAAAAACGGGATTTTTGGCATGCATCAATAAGTAAGGGCTTGTTTCATTAGCTAATGCATTTATAGCTTTTATCATAAATTATTCTTAAGTTTTCTTCAAGAGTTTATTATTCATTCTAATGTATCATGTAACTTGCCAAATTTGATCATTCACTAGTGTGAAAATGATTTTTCGTGCCGAGTTTTATCCATTAGATATATCTCAAAACACATCAAACAACCAGAAGGTTTAATTATTTAACAATAAAAAATAATGAATTTTCTTACCTCTGAATTTCTTGGCATAAAAAACAAACAGAATTACACAAAGTGATCAGGTTAAATTTATTGATCAAATAAAACATATATGGATGAATATTTTTATTGACAGCACAATGTGTCAAACTGAAGAAAACTTAATTGTATGAATAAATTATATCTATATTTGCCCAAAACACAAATTAATGAACGAAAAACTATTACTTGACCTAGTTAGAACACGTATGCCTTATGGTAAATACAAAGGCCGTATTTTATGCGATTTACCTGAACCTTACCTGGTTTGGTATCATCAAAAAGGTTTTCCTGAAGGGAAATTAGGAATGCTACTACATACCCTTTACGAAATTAAATTAAACGGTTTAGAATATCTTTTAAAACCACTCAAATAAGAAATTATCACTTTTATCTAACACAACACGATCTACATTACAATATTTTACCTAGTTTTAACACAAGCATTTTAATATATTAACATTACATTTTTTGCCATAAACATTTTTATTCAGTCAAACGATGTTAAAAAAGATGAAATTTGTCATTATTTTTCATCAGCAAAGAATTGTGTTTCCTTTGATTTATTATTTTTGCTTACAGAAAACATTACAAAACACATGGCTAATAATAGAGAGATCATTCTTGTTAATATCTCCGGAGAGGATAAACCCGGATTAACTTCATCTTTAACAGAAATTTTATCCCATTATAACGTACAAATTCTTGATATTGGTCAAGCTGTAATTCACGACGATCTTGGATTAGGAATTTTATTCGAAGTTCCTCAGGCATATGAATCAGCTCCTATTTTAAAGGACTTACTGTTTAAATCATATGAAATTGGTGTTAAAATTAAATTTACGCCTATTTCTGAGCAAAGATACGGTGAATGGGTTACTCACCAGGGTAAAGAAAGATTCATTATTACATTACTAGCCCGAAAAATAACGGCCGAACATTTAGCTAAGGTGACACGCGTTATTTCTTCTCAGCAATTGAATATTGACACAATCACTCGTTTATCTGGTAGAATTGACCTTAATAATGCCCCAACTCAAAATAAAGCTGTTGTTGAATTTTCGGTAAGAGGCACACCTATCGATGCTGAAATTATGAAAAGCGATTTTATGGAGCTTTCCAGTAAAATTGGTGTTGACATAGCTTTTCAGGAGGACAATATTTTCAGAAGAAACAGACGTTTGGTTTGTTTTGATATGGATTCTACTCTTATTCAAACTGAAGTAATTGACGAACTTGCAGAAAGAGCAGGGGTTGGTGCCAAAGTTAAAAAGATTACGGAAGCGGCTATGCGTGGAGAAATAGACTTTAACGAAAGCTTCATCCAAAGAGTGGGCTTATTAAAAGGTCTTAATGAAAACGTAATGAAAGAGGTTGCTGAAAATCTGCCTATTACAGAAGGTGCAGAAAGATTGATGCAGACTCTAAATAAATATGGTTATAAAACAGCCATTTTATCAGGCGGATTCAACTATTTTGGAAATTATCTAAAAGCTCGTTTAGGGGTAGATTACGTATTTTCTAATGAATTAGAAATTAAAAAAGGTAAACTTACCGGAAAACACATTGGTGAAATTGTTGACGGAAAAAGAAAAGCTGAATTACTTAAATTACTTGCATTTAAAGAAGATATCCATTTAGATCAGGTAATTGCAGTTGGTGATGGATCTAATGACTTACCCATGCTTCAATTGGCAGGTTTAGGAATTGCATTCCATGCCAAACCAAAAGTAAAAGCAGGTGCGGATAATTCTATTTCAACTATAGGATTAGATGCTATCTTATATATGCTCGGATTTAGAGATAGAGAGATTGAGAGATAAAATAATGTAATTAGTATTTTTACTAACTGCAAAAAATAAAAAAGCTACACTTGAAATTCAGGTGTAGCTTTTATTTTATATATTTTTATTATTTTCTCTACTTCTTTCAACCAAACAGCCTACTCTAGACTGATAACTATCTAAACTTAATAATCTTTTTCATGGTTCCATCATAAATATTAAACTTATGATACCCACACTCTAAAGCGCCATTATAAAGTCGTAATTTTTCCAACGGTTTTAAACCTACATTTTTTAAAGCCTCTTTATTCGAAGTAATTACCCACGCATCATAACCAGTAAAGGTATGTTTAAGCTGATTTCCAATCATTCTGTAAAAATCAACAATATCCTTATCCTTCATCAAACGTTCTCCATACGGAGGATTCATGATGATCATTCCTTTAGGATAATGAGGCTCTAATTTTTCAAATGAAGACACTGAAAAATTAATATCTCTATTAAACCTGAAACCTAAAGCTGATTCGCGAGCAATATCAATTGCTTTAATAGAAGCATCACTACCAAAAATTCTTAATCTTGGATGCTCAATTTTATCTTTAGCTTCTTCTACAATTTTATTCCAAAGTTTTTCATCATAATCCTTCCATCCCATAAAACCAAAGTGTTTTTTATGAAGACCCGGAGGATAATTTCTGGCATACATTACAGCTTCCATTAAAATAGTTCCTGAACCACACATCGGATCTATCAAGGCCATTTTTTTATCCCAACCTGAAAGTAAAACCATACCGGCAGCTAAAACCTCATTGAGTGGTGCTTTGTGATTTCCAACACGATAACCTCTTTTATGCAACGAATCACCTGAGCTATCCATTGATATGGTTACATTTTCTTTGGCAATATGAATGACCAAACGAACCGAAGGATTTTCAACATCAACAGATGGACGCTTTTCAAATTTTTCTCTGAATTGATCAACAATGGCATCTTTTGTTTTCAGTGCCACATATTTTGAATGCGTAAAAACCTCTGAATAAACTACAGGATCAATAGCCAATGTATCGTTTACACCCATTAATTCCGACCAGTCATATTGTTTTACACCATCATATAACTCCTGATCGTTTTTTGCAGTAAATTTATGTATTGGATGAAGAACTCTGATTGCAGTTCGCAATAACAAGTTGGACTTATACAAAATTTCTTTATCACCTTCAAACTCAACGGCTCTGTTAACCTCTTTAATATTCTGAGCTCCTATTCCCTTTAATTCCTCTGCCAGAACACCTTCCAGCCCATGAAAAGTTTTTGCAATCAGCTTCAATGTAGTATGTCTTTAATGAATAATAATTAAGGCGTATCGTCATCGCCTTTTCGGCAGCGAATTTAGATTAAATTGATTGTTTTTACAATAGCTTTTAACAAAGTTTGGCAAAGTTCACACACGAAAAAAATATCGTTATGCTGAAATTCCTTTTATAAAATTGAATCAACACAACGATATTTTAATAGTAACCCGAGTTCGATTAAAATCTGAGCCAATAATTTTATATCGAACTCGGGTTAATAACTATAATCGTAGCTTTAAATCCTACGTTTTAACAAAACCAATTTATTCCTCATTCAACTTTTCTATTCTCTTCTTAATCTTTTTAATTACAGATTCAATACTGGCTTCTGGTTCAATCACATTGTAGTCACCCCAGAACTGAGGATCTGAAAAACCTTCAATCTGATCCTGTAATACAATATTGTTTTTCAACCTTTCACTTGCTCTAAAAGCTTTTTCTGTAGCCTTACGCCAATCTGTTACTGCCATTTCCAAAGTTGAAGTATAAGTGGTGTTAAACCATTTTTTCTTCCAGTTAATTTTAAAAGTAATCTGACCTCTGGAATAACTATACATCCATTTACCATCTTGTTTTCGGTAATTTACCAAATAACTGGCTTCTGTTGGATAAACCACAGCTCCAAATGGTTTACGTTTGATAAACATTGCTGAAGCTTTTTGTTTATCTTCAATATTAATGCTGTAATTGGCACTGGTTACAGCCATTGACTCTGCATCAATATATAATTTACCATAAAACAGAGGTTCTTCAATATATGATTTTTGAACGAAATTGATCACATAGATAATTTTATCATTTACTTTGGTTATGGTTTCTAAATTAAAATCATAATACTCCATATCCTGAACATTAATAATAGAAAAAGGCTCTTTCATAATATCCAGCATCAAACTTGAATAGGGACCTCCTTGCAATTTAAAAGTAACCGTATCCATTTTTGAATAATCGGCATCTTTTCTGGCTTTATAGAGCTTCATTCCATCCAACTTGTAATTTGAATAACCTTGCTTATGAACTTCAAGAACTGCTTCGGCCAACGAAACATAACTTCTTCTCCTTTTTATTGTTTCTCTGTAAAATGTAGTCATTCGTAATGGCTCTTGTATGTAATTTTCCTTTTTTCGGGCAATCACTTCCCGTATAATCTGGTTCGCATCTTTAGGAAGAACATTAACCTCGGCCAACGAAACGGTTAACATATCAAGTTTAAGCTTATTTCTGTCTGATTTTAATTCTGACAATAGAAACTCTTTATTTTTATATCCAAGGTACGATACACTTACCTTGCTATTTAAAGATATATCCTTTGGTACTTTCAATAAAAAATTACCCTCTGAATTAGATACTGTGGCAATATTAGTACCCTCTAAAGTAAGTGTTGCAAACACCAGTGCCGCTCCGGATTCTCCATCAACAACTTTTCCTCGGTATTGAACAGTATTCAATGTATCAGGTATAATATCTTCCTCAAAAACTGGATTTGCAAATATCGAAACAGGAACAATTCCAACCATAAAAATTATGGCTATTAGGATTCTAAAAATCCGTTGCTTAGTATGATCATTTAAAGTTCTCATGACATTTTCATTTTAGGTGTTATTTTTTACCGGTATCATATTCTCTTTCTAAATTAAAGACAACGATGAGCGTTTTTACCCCTATCCTATTTTAGTTTTTTTTGTGGTAGGCATTGCGGATTTGCAGATTTGTAGATCTGTTAACTTATATGAACTACATTTCAATCTCCAATTAAACAACCTCCTCTCCTGTATGGTCCGACAAACACAAATCAACAACCATTGACTATTATCGGAAATCTGATAGCTAAAGACTGCTGACAGGAAACTACCAACTGAGAGCTGAAGACTGAGGACTGAGAACTGAAGAGTTGGCCTGAACATTGCAAATTATTATATGACAAACACACTAGAATAGGGTTGAATCATTGCAAAACAAGACTTTACATATCATAAATAAGTCTTAACTATCCTACATAAATGTAGAAAAGCAATAAAAACGCCACATTTTGGTACAATTAATTAACCTCTAAAATAAATTGTTATGAAAGTTTGCTTACCAGTATTAGGAGACAGTGCATTGAAGAAGGAATTATTGGCTAACGATTTCTATAAGGCCCAATATTATGCCATTTACGACATGCTTGATAATAGCACTACAATTTTTTCGTTGGCAGATACTGATGCTATTTACCTGTCAATGAGCGAAATTAAAAAATTAGAGATTGGTATTATCATAACTCCAAATCTACGTCCAATGGCTGCTAAAATTCTTTTCGACAATGAAATTGAAGTATACAAAGCCAGTGCATCTTTAGTTGAGGAAAATATTTCTTTATTGAAAAGAAGTTTATTAAATGATTTTACAGAAGCAATGATTGAAAACAAAGGCGGATGTTCTTCTGATGGATGCTCATCATGTTCTTCATCATGTAATTAATATATTTATGATTTTCAGAAAGCAGTAGGCAGTTCTCAGTAGGCAGTAAGCAGTATCTAAAATGTACTGAAGACTGTTAACTGTTAACTGTAGACTGTAGACTGCGAACTGAAGACTGAAGACTGCTGACTGAAGACTGAAGACTGCTGACTGTATACTGTAGACTGTGAACTAGGAACTGTGGACTAGGAACTGTGATAAAAAAGCCACACCTTAAAAAAGATGCAGCTTTATAAATATTCTAATAATAGCTATTAGCTAAATTTACTTCATATCAGCAAAAAAGTCATTTCCTTTATCATCTACAATAATAAATGCAGGAAAATTCTCAACACGTATTTTACGTACAGCTTCCATACCTAACTCAGGGAAATCAACAACTTCTACTGACTTAATATTAGTTTTTGCTAAGATTGCAGCTGGTCCACCAATTGAACCTAAATAAAAACCTCCATGCTTTTTACACGCATCAGTTACCGACTGATATCTGTTACCTTTAGCAACCATTACCATCGAACCTCCTTTACTTTGGAAAAGATCAACATAAGGATCCATACGCCCAGCTGTTGTTGGACCAAAACTTCCTGATGGCATTCCTTCCGGAGTTTTTGCTGGTCCTGCATAATACACTGGGTGATTTTTCATATACTCAGGCATTTCCTTACCCTCATCCAATAACTTTTTGATATTTGCATGAGCAATATCTCTGGCAACGATTAAAGTTCCGGATAAGTTTAACCTGGTTTTAATAGGATATTTAGTCAACTCTTTCAAAACATCTTCCATTGGTTGATCTAAATCAATATCAACAGCAGGTGCTAATTCAGGAGCTCTTTCTGGAACAAATCTGGCAGGATTCTTTTCTAACTGCTCTAAGAATATTCCATCCTCAGTAATTTTAGCTTTTACATTTCTATCCGCACTACAGCTCACACCTAATCCAACAGGGCAAGAGGCTGCGTGACGGGGTAAACGAATAACACGTACATCATGTACAAAATATTTACCTCCAAACTGAGCACCAATCTCACTTTCCTGGCATATTTTAAGCACTTTTTCTTCCCACTCTAAATCACGGAAAGCCTGACCACCATCATTACCTTCTGTAGGAAGATGATCCAGATATCCTGCTGAAGCTTTTTTCACTGTAGCTAAAGTTGCTTCTGCTGAAGTTCCACCAATTACTAACGCTAAGTGATATGGAGGACATGCTGATGTACCTAAATCTTTAATTTTATTTTTAACGAAGTTGGTTAAGTTTTCTTCTGTTAAAAGACTCTTAGTTTCCTGATAAAGGAAAGTCTTATTTCCAGAACCACCTCCTTTAGTTAAAAACAAGAATTCATATTTATTACCTTGCTCAGCATAAATGTCAATTTGAGCAGGAAGGTTATTTCCTGTATTTTTTTCTTCGAACATAGATTGAGCTACCACCTGAGAGTAACGCAGGTTACGTTCATTATATGTTTCGTAAACACCTTTCGACAAATATTCTGCATCATTTGATCCAGTGTAAACATCTTCTCCTTTTTTAGCTACCACAATAGCCGTACCGGTATCCTGACAAGTTGGTAAATCACCTTCTGCAGAAACTACCTGGTTCATCAAAATAGTATGTGCTACAAACTTATCATTATCCGAAGCCTCATCATCCTTTAATATATTTGCTACTTTTTCAAGATGAGCCGGACGAAGGTAAAATGATACATCAGAAAAAGCTTCTTTTGCTAATAACTTTAATCCTTCCGGATCCACTTTAAGAATTTTTCTGCCATCTACTTCAATCGTAGAAACATAATCCTTAGTCAACAAACGGTATTCTGTAGTATCCTTTAAGATAGGAAATGGTTTTTGATACTTAAAATCAGACATGACTTATTAATTTATTGATATTTTTTTTGAGACACCAAAGATAACAAAGATTACAACCTTACAAGTCCTAATGTCAGGATTAATACAAATGTTTTTGAGCAGGAATTTTAGTTCTCAGTTCTCGGTAGGCAGTCAACAGCAGGCAGTGAATAGTCTACAGTCTACAGTCTACAGTCTACAGTCAACAGTCTACAGTCTTCAGTCTACGGTCTACAGACAACAGTCTGCATGCCTTGGTGCATAATCAAAAAGTAATATTGAAGTTGTTTAGAATGGTATTGTTTTAGAGATATGAATTGTTTAAATTTAACAACATTAACCAAAGATAAACATGAATTATGGGATTTAGAGATTTACTTGCATATAAAAAGGCTTTTGATTTGGCGATGAATATTTATGAATTATCGAAAAACTTTCCTATAGAGGAAAAATATTCTTTAACAGATCAAATAAGAAGATCATCCAGATCAGTATGCGCAAATATTGGAGAAGCTTATCGTAAACGAAGATATCCAAAACACTTTATTAGCAAGTTGTCAGATTCTGATAGTGAAAATACGGAAACTCAAGTATGGTTAGATTTTGCATTAAATTTTAATTACATAACAAAAGTAAAATATGAAGAATTAATTATAGAGGCTGAGGAAGTTGGGAAATTGCTTTATTTTATGATGAAAGAATCTGATAAGTTTAGTTAATACTCTGTCTTCAGTCTTTAACTCACTGCCTACTGCTGACTGCTGACTGCTGACTGCCGACTGCTGACTGTTGACTGCCGACTGTTGACTGCCGACTGCCGACTGTTGACTTAAGACTGCCTACTGAAGACTGGCAACTTTTTTTTACCCAAATAGAGCACTGTCGTTCAAAAAAAAACTATTTTTGTTTAGCCCAAATAAAACGAGAGTATTTTGAAGGAAAACACAACATGTAATTGGTATGCTCTATACACAAAATCCAGAGCTGAGAAGAAAGTAGCAGAAGAGTTAAACAGGCTAGGAATAACAAATTACTTACCTATAAAACGAGAACTTCGACAATGGAGCGATCGTAAAAAATGGGTTGAAGTACCTGCCATCAGTTCCTATATTTTTATCAACATACCTTTAGATCGATACCGCGATGTATTTCAAGTCAATGGTATTGTTGCATACGTTTCCCATAAAGGAAAAGCAGTCACAATACCAGATCATGAAATGCAAGCCATGAAGCAAACGATCGATAATAAAATTGCTTTTAACGTGGAAGCCACTAACATTAAAAAAGGTGAGGAAGTTACTATTACATCCGGACCTTTAAAAGGGATCAAAGGTATTGTTCAAAGCGTTCAGGGAACAAAAAAATTATATCTAAATATTTCAAATATAGGCTACACTCTTGTTGTTGATCTTGAGGATGCAAGTCTGGAGAAAGTGTAATCTTTTCTTCGAATACGATAAATCATAGGTTGTGCAAGTAACAAATGTATTCTTAAAGAACACTCCTATTTGATCTCAGCCTAAGAACTTTAAACCCGGATTATGTATTAGAATTTCGTAATGAACATTGAAAGTACCATAAAACAAGGCTTTACTGAAACGAGGCATAGCATCGTTCTGGTGAGTTGAAGTGAAGTAACGAAGTGTCTTGTTTTGAAGTAATTTCAATGTGTAATAGATGGTCTAATGCATATTGCGGGTTAAAGTGAAATTTCGAAGTTGAATAAAATTTAATCTCGAAAACTTATAATGGCTTAAAGAAAACATCTTTTTACAATATTTTAATTGAATACTATAGATGTTAATCCTAATAAGCCATGCCTATTATTTAATACAATCTAACTCATCCAAAATAATTTGGGACTGAGAGCGGCGAAGCTGTATCATGTTCATAACAAATGTGCATTCGTATAAATCATTAGAAATAAGAAATGTTCAAGTAAATATTTAGCATTGTAAAACACAATGTTTTCAAAGTTCCACAGCTTCCACTGGGGGCTGGGAGTCAGAAGATGGAGATTAGAAGTTTGATAAAATTTATTCTCATTAATAACCCGAGTTCGATATAAAATTATTGGCTCAGACCGCTTATAAATAATGAGTTTCAATGAATATTTGTGAAGGCATAGCGGGCTATGTCAAACAAATATGAAGCAGAAAATCGTTGTTTATATGTGGCTTTCTATTAAAATCTGAGCTCTTTAATTTTAATCGAACTCGGGTTAATAATTAATTTTCTTCTGGCTTTATGCTTTATGTACTACTAATAACATATTAATACTAAAAAACAATACAGTCATTTAACCCGAATTATGTATTAGAACTTTGTAATGAACATTGATAGTACCATAAAACATGGCTTTACTGAAACGAGGCATAGCATCGTTCTGGTGAGTTGAAGTGAAGTAACGAAGTGTCTTGTTTTGAAGTAATTTCAATGTGTAATAGATGGTCTAATGCATATTGCGGGTTTAACCACGTTATTAAAAACTACAGCTTAAAAAGAGTAATTCATCAATGCCAAAAGACGACCCTAACGATCATTATTAATAAAACACTTTTCAAAAATACAATCACATTAAACAATTTTAAAACCTACAAACCAATGAATCAGGATATAAAAATTGCAATTATTGGATTAGGTTATGTAGGTCTTCCATTAGCGGTAGCTTTTGCTAAAAAATATCATACCGTTGGCTTCGACACCAACGCAAATAGGGTTAAAGAATTAAACGAAGGTGTTGATCTTACTTTAGAAGTGAGCAATAACGAATTAAATGAAGTGATTCATAACCTTTCTGATCAAGCAGGTTTAACTGTAACATCCGATTTGCAAACCATAAAAAAATGCAACTATTATATTGTAACTGTTCCAACACCTACGGATAAAAACAACCGTCCTGTTTTAACTCCACTCATAAAAGCAAGTGAAACAGTTGGTAGCGTATTAAGTAATGATGATATTGTTATTTATGAGTCTACAGTATATCCTGGAGTAACAGAGGAAGAGTGCGTTCCTATTCTTGAAAAAATAAGCGGATTATCATTTAATACTGACTTTTATGCCGGTTATTCTCCAGAAAGGACAAATCCTGGAGACAAATTACATACTGTTACAAAAATCCTGAAAGTCACCTCAGGCTCAACTCCTGAGGTAGCAGAAAAAGTAGATCTTTTATACAAATCTGTCATAACAGCTGGTACACACAAAGCTCCCTCAATTAAAGTAGCAGAGGCAGCCAAAGTAATAGAAAACAGCCAGCGCGATATTAATATTGCCTTTGTAAACGAATTAGCTAAAATTTTCGACAAATTAGATATTGATACGCAAGAAGTATTGGAAACTGCGGGCACTAAATGGAATTTTCTTCCTTTCAAACCCGGGTTGGTAGGCGGACACTGTATCGGTGTTGACCCATACTATCTGGCCCAAAAAGCGCAAGAGAATGGTTATAATCCGGAAATTATTTTGGCCGGTCGAAGAATAAACGATGGTATGGGAGCATGGATTGCCTCCCAAATTGTAAAACTAATGATCCATAAGAGTCTAACGATCAAGGATAGCAAAGTCCTTTGTTTAGGTATTACTTTTAAAGAGAACTGCCCAGACATCAGAAACACAAAAGCGATTGATTTAATTACTGAACTTAAAGAATACGGATGTCAGGTGGATATTTACGACCCTTTGGCAAGACCTGAAGAGCTTCATCACGAATATGGTATCAGTAACTATAACAAAATCACTGATATTGAAAATAAAAAATACAGTGCGATTGTTTTAGCTGTAGCTCACCATCAATTCAAAGACCTTAATCTTGAAATCTATAAGAAGGATGACTCTACTGTTATCTATGATATAAAATCTATTTTACCAACAGACATTATTGATAAGCGTTTATAAATAAACATGATATCATGCATGGATTTTGAATAGGTAATTTATAAATTTGTTGAATCGAGTAATAAATCACATATTAACAACTTATAAAAATGGAAAAAATACTAATTACAGGTACAGCTGGTTTTGTTGGCTTTCATTTAACACAAGAATTAAGCAAGCACAATTTTGATATTGTTGGTATTGACACCATTAATGCTTATTATGATGTAAACCTAAAACTAGATCGATTACAGCAACTAAAAAAGCTAAGTAACTTCCGTTTTTATACCATGAGCATTTGCGATAAAGATGCTTTGGATGATTTATTCAAAAAAGAAAAGTTTGATTATGTAATCAACCTTGCCGCTCAAGCTGGTGTTAGATACAGTATTGAAAAACCTTATAAATACATCGACAGTAACCTGATTGGTTTTATAAATATACTGGAGGCTTGTCGTAATTATCCGGTAAAGCATTTGATCTATGCTTCATCCAGTTCTGTATACGGTAATTCTGATCAAATACCTTTTTCAACAGAAAACAAAACGGATGAACCAGTATCTTTATATGCCGCGACAAAGAAGGCTAATGAAGTAATGGCACATAGTTATAGTAACCTATATAAAATTCCTACTTCAGGCTTACGTTTTTTTACCGTATATGGACCATGGGGTCGACCTGACATGGCTTATTTTTCTTTTACTAAAAACATCATTGAAGGAAATACCATTAAAGTCTTCAATCACGGAAAAATGAAACGCGATTTCACCTTTGTTGATGATATTACCAAAGCCATTAAAGAACTCATCTATGTAGTTCCTCAAGGAGAAACTCCTTATAAATTATATAATATAGGAAACCACAATCCGGTAGAACTTGGATACTTTATTGAAACACTAGAAAAGCTTATCGGGAAAGAAGCCAATAAAGAATACCTCCCTATGCAAAAAGGTGATGTAGTGGCCACCTACGCCGATACCGAACAACTACGCAATGCAACAGGCTTTAACCCCAATACGCCATTAGAAGAGGGATTAAAAAGATTTGTAGATTGGTATAGAGAATACTATAACTGTTAATTTGTGGACTTGTGAATTTGACAAAGCAAATTCACAAATAGACAGATAGACAAATTAGCAAATTAGCAAATTAGCAAATTAACAACTAAAAAGATAAGCTCATCAATATGTCCAAAAGGAAAAAGACAAATAAACAACCTCAACAATTAAGTCCCGAAAATTACATTCGACAAAAAGCCAGAAGTCTTCCTATCCTGGAGTGTTGGGTAAATGAAGATTGGAAAGAGACTAAAATGGCTAATATTACCATAGCACGTAAACACAGCAACGGTAACATCTCCTCGGCCAGTTATTTAGTTGATCTTTATTGTGCTGGAGTTAAGGATACAGGATTTCAATTTAATATCAGTCCTCTTGATTATGACGATTATCTGGATGAAATGCATGACGCTTATGAGTTTATTAAAATAGATTATAAACTGGCTCACAACATCATCTTTGCAGGGTATGAGTTTGCATTAAACATAAACTTAGATCCTCACAAAGATTTTTCCAAAACAACAATGTATTTCCTCGAAGAGGACAATGACAATGTGGATTTAATAGACATTGAGTGTGGACAAAATGGTAAACCTGTTATTATTAGGAATGCTGAAAACTACAATGAGGCCAACATATTTTACAATCGATTAAGCGAATCATTGGGTGCTGACCATGTTATTCTAAAAGATAAATACGGCACTATTAACCATGACGAATGGGACGAAGAAAAAGACGACTTTTTGTACGACTTGATATATGATGATCCTGAAACAGAAAGAGACATTGATATAAAAAACTTGAAGCGATTACTTAATCAGGAAGAAGATAACAATGAAGAAGAGGTAGCGGGTACAGAATTGGCCATTATAACAGACCGACTTTTTTACAACTATTATGGTATAGACGAAGTTGAGGAGACCAGAGATCGAATCTTCGGAATGTTTGATATGGATATAATGGCCACTTTTCCAGATCAATTAATAGGCTTTAATCAAAACAACTCACCTGAGCGGTTAGAAAACCTGTTGATTTGTATCGACGAAATTGAAGAAGCTGAAGATCCGGAAGTCATCAAACAAAAAATCAAAGAATATCCTGATATTCCTTATTTTAAATATATACTGATTAAAGAACTGGAGTTTAGAGCTTCTAAAAAAGAGGAAATAAGTGAGTTATTAAATCAAATCAAAATTTATAGAAAAGAACATCCTGACTACCGCCTCCTTGAAGTAATTGAGGACAAGTTGGTAATAATGAATGATGGGGAAAGTAAACTGATTAAACCACTCCTGGAAACGGAACAGGAAGATATACTCTATGCTCTTTATAAGGATCGTGATGCATTGCACCCTATTGAGTTTTTTGAAGTAATATATGCTATTGCCGAATACTATGTTTCAGAACAGGATTTTCTTAAGCTAGACGCCCTACTCTACGCTCTATATGCTGATTTCCCGGATTCAGAAGAGTTGTATCGCCATTTAAGTATTAAAAACATCTTTTTGAAAACACTGCTTTGCTCATCGGTTTATATTGATGATTAATGGATAAATATAAAAAGGGTAAAGGGTAAAGGGTAAAGGGTAAAGGGTAAAGGGTAAAGGGTAAAGGGTAAAGGGTAAAGGGTAAAAATTATTTATCATAGATACACTAATATTATTATCTAATTAAATACTATAAAGATGGAAAATGATCTATCAATGAGATTATTTAATTTTGCAGTCCTTGTTATTAAAACAGCCAGACACCTGCCTTTTAAAATTGAATATAAAATTATTACAAATCAGCTTATCAAATCTGCAACTTCTGTTGGTGCTAACTACGAAGAAGCACAAGCTGCAGTTTCTAAAGCTGATTTTGCAAATAAAGTCGGCATTGCACTTAAAGAAATAAGAGAAACTAACTATTGGATTAGGTTGCTCATTGAAATTACTGAAGTAAATTCAGAATGGAAAGATTTACAGAAAGAATCAACAGAACTCATGAAAATATTAGGATCAATTTATAGTAAAACTTCAACCAAAAGATAAACTTTTAACCTTTTTACACTTTAACCTTGCTACTTTAACCTTATTACTTAATACTTTATTAAAAAAAAATGAACATTCACCCAACAGATATCTACCTTACCCGTTCCGATAAAGAAAATTACCTCAACCAAAACGCTAAAGTAATCTGGATAACAGGACTAAGCGGTTCCGGCAAGAGTACACTCGCCAGTGGGCTAGAAAAAGCTTTAGCTGAAAGAGGATATTTTACTCAGGTACTGGATGGAGATAATATCCGTTCAGGCATCAATAAAAACCTGGGTTTTACCGAGAACGACCGAACAGAGAACATACGCCGTATTGCAGAGATTAACAAACTATTTTTAAACTGCGGTATCATCACACTCAACGCCTTCGTATCCCCTACTAACGATATCCGCCATATGGCGAAGGAAATTGTTGGTAGCGATGACTTTATTGAAATATTTGTGGATGCCAAATTCGACACCTGTGCCGATAGAGATCCCAAAGGACTATACAAAAAAGCCATTGCAGGAGAAATTAAAAACTTTACAGGACTGGATGCCCCTTTCGACAGACCCGATGATTCAGATATCACTATTAACACAGACGAACTAACCATTGAAGAAGGAATACAGAAAGCACTGGAATATGTTTTACAAAAAGTGAAAAAATAAAATCAGTCTATAGTAGGCAGTCTACAGTAGGCAGTTGGTAGTTGGCAGTCAAGAGAACTGAGGACTGATTACCGCGAACTGAATACTTAAAAACAACGTATCATCAAATATACAGATAAACAAATAAGCGCAATAACAGTTAAACAAACAACTCAACCAATCGTTTTAAATATTAAAAAAACAAATACAAGGTTATTTCCCTTTGTATTTAACGAAACAAAACTATTTTTGCACCGTATTTTACCCCTGGTAGTCGGTGTTTCGTTGTGATTCACCTAGCCGGAGGCATGCCATACTGAATAGTCGCAGTCTACAGTCAGTAGTTTACAGTTGGTTGTTTTCAGTAAAAAACAAAAATTGCACAGCAATGAAATCAATTCGTTTAATTCGCATAATTCGCGGTTAAAAAAATTGCCTAGCAACTAAATCGTGTAAATCCAGTTAATCCTGTCCAACAAATATTGTGTAGCAAAATAATCTGTGGACTAAGGAAACCGCAAAAAACGCTAAGACATTATCGCAAAGTACACTAAGAAGAATATAGGCAGTAGGTAGTAGGCAGTAGACTGTCGACTGAGGACTGTAGACTAAAAATTAGCAAATAAAACAAATGGAAGATTACGACTTAATCATACGCCCCAAACGCCACGCGTTCGATATCAACTTTAAAGAAATATGGGCTTATCGCGACTTACTACGTATGTTTGTAAAACGTGATATCATCACCGTTTACAAACAAACCGTCCTTGGCCCCATCTGGTTTATTGTACAACCCATCATGACCACATTAATCTATATCGTTGTTTTTGGAAACATTGCAAAAATATCAACGGATGGCGTACCACAACCCCTATTTTATTTAGCAGGTGTCACCATCTGGAATTACTTTGCTGAAAGTTTTAATACAACAGCAAAAACCTTTACAGAAAATGCCAATATCTTTGGTAAAGTCTATTTTCCACGACTCATCATGCCCTTTGCCAAAGTAACAAGTGGGCTAATAAAATTCGGTATTCAGTTCGTACTCTTTATGGGAGTATATTTATATTATATATTTACAGGAGATGCCACTGTAAATCCTAACTGGAATATAGCATTGTTACCTGTTTATTTATTATTAATGGCCTCTTATGGACTAGGAGCAGGTATCATTTTTACCAGTTTAACCACCAAGTATCGCGACTTAACCTTTTTATTAGCCTTTGGGGTTCAACTGCTCATGTATGCCAGTCCGGTAATTTACCCGGTAAGCACCATTGAAAGTCCCAAATTACAGATGCTAGCACTATACAACCCCTTTACACCAATCCTCGAAGGCTTTAAATATGCATTTCTGGGGGCGGGTCATTTTAGTTGGTTAAATTTATCATATAGCATCATAGTAGCTATTGTATTATTAGTAAGCGGAATCGTTATTTTCCACAAAACCGAACGCAACTTTATTGATACTGTTTAATAATCCACAGATTAAGCAGATTTATCAGATAATATAATTTAATAATGCCAACGCTATTAAATAATGATTTGCAGAACAACAAAAATATAAACCGCGAATTATGCGAATTGAACGAATTATTTAATCTGCTTGTGCAGATTTTGATATGATTTACAAAGATGAAGCATACAAGGTAATTGGAGCAGCCATTAAAGTACACTCTACTTTAGGTTGTGGATTCTTAGAACAGGTATATCAGGAAGCATTCCAAATCGAACTAGAAAAACAGTCCATACCTTTTAAAAGAGAAGCCGCATTAAGTATCGAATATAATGGAGTAATCCTTAACAAACAATACTTTGCAGATTTTACATGCTATGATAAAATTATAATTGAACTAAAGGCTGTTAAAGAACTCGATAATATTCATGAGGCACAAGTTTTCAATTATTTAAAAGCTACAGGATATAAATTAGGACTACTAATTAACTTTGGCGAAACATCACTTGAATACAAACGTATCGTGAAAGAACGATAAACCAGATGATTTACCACACGCTAAAATATAAACCGCAAATTATGCGAATTGAACGAATTATTTAATCTGCTTGTGCAGATTTTGATATGATTTACAAAGATGAAGCATACAAGGTAATTGGAGCAGCCATTAAAGTACACTCTACTTTAGGTTGTGGATTCTTAGAACAGGTATATCAGGAAGCATTCCAAATCGAACTAGAAAAACAGTCCATACCTTTTAAAAGAGAAGCCGCATTAAGTATCGAATATAATGGAGTAATCCTTAACAAACAATACTTTGCAGATTTTACATGCTATGATAAAATTATAATTGAACTAAAGGCTGTTAAAGAACTCGATAATATTCATGAGGCACAAGTTTTCAATTATTTAAAAGCTACAGGATATAAATTAGGACTACTAATTAACTTTGGCGAAACATCACTTGAATACAAACGTATCGTGAAAGAACGATAAACCAGATGATTTACCACACGCTAAAATATAAACCGCAAATTATGCGAAACGACAACGAAGTTCAGCAATACCTTATATAATAGACTTTAATTGTTAATTGTACGAATTTACAAACCGCCTATGCGGTTAATAAACAGCAAAACTGTTACAATTCGCCTAATTCGTTAAATTGACTCCGTCGAACGCTGTTTCGCGGTTCTAATGAACATTGCGAAGTCATAAAGAGAAAAAAGCAGTAAAAGAAGTATATAATATCCACAAAGCTCAATTTTTCAATTACTTAAAAGCAACAGGTTATAAACTTGGATTACTAATCAACTTTGGCGAAACATCATTACAATATCAGCGTATCGTAAAGGAACGCTAACAAAAAGAATTAAAGAACAATAAATTATAAAACCGCGAATTTAACGAATTTAGCTAATTTTGACTGCTTAGCAGTTTAGGAACCGCAAAGCGGTTATATAATTCGTTTAATTCGCATAATTGACTCCGTCGAACTCTGTTTCGCGGTTAACAAAATTGCGAAGCAATAAGAAAAAATACATGTCGAAGACTGTTATTAAAATAGAAAATTTAAGTAAAATCTACCGCCTCGGCGAGGTAGGCACAGGTACCCTATCCCACGACCTTAACCGTTGGTTCCGCATGAACCTCCTCGGCCAGGACGACCCTTACGCTAAGGTAGGCCATGTAAACGTAATCCTATAATAATACAACAGAACAGTGCTTTTTAACTCTATAGACTTTGCAATATTCCTACCAATAGTATTTATCCTCTATTGGTTTATAACAAAGAAAAATCTTAAACTCCAGAATGCTCTTATTGTTTTAGCGAGTTACTACTTCTATGGAAGTTGGGATTGGCGTTTTCTTTCTCTTATACTATTCAGCACCTTTGTGGATTTTTTTGTGGGAGTGCAACTTGGAAAGACTGAACTAAGGACAAAAAGAAGAGCTTTGTTGCTAAGTAGTATCCTTGTTAATTTGGGTTTCCTTGGTTTCTTTAAATATTACAATTTCTTTCTGGATAACTTTATTTCTGCCTTTTCTTTTTTTGGATATGGTATCAAAGCAAATACCTTAAATATCATTCTTCCGGTAGGTATCAGTTTTTATACATTCCAAACAATGAGCTACAGTATTGATGTGTACCGTAAAAAGCTGGAACCAACCAAAGATTTTATTGCATTTGCTGCTTTTGTAAGCTTTTTTCCTCAGTTAGTGGCTGGCCCCATTGAACGTGCAACTCACCTCCTGCCTCAATTCTATAAGAAAAGAGAGTTTGACTATGATGCAGCTGTTGATGGCATGAGGCAAATTCTTTGGGGACTTTTTAAGAAAATAATTATTGCCGATAACTGTGCTCAATGGGCAAATCTCATATTTAACAATTCAGCAGATTATAATGGGAGTACGCTGTTAGTTGGAGCTGTTTTCTTTACATTTCAAATATATGGTGACTTCTCAGGCTATTCTGATATAGCTATTGGAACATCTAAACTGTTTAGTTTCTCATTAATGACTAACTTCAGAACGCCTTATTTTTCACGCGACATAGCGGAATTCTGGCGACGTTGGCACATTTCATTAAGTACATGGTTCAGAGATTACCTTTATATTCCTTTGGGTGGTAGCAGAGTAAATAAAACACGAGCTATCGTTAACACTATTATTATATTTCTGGTTAGTGGGTTTTGGCACGGTGCCAACTGGACTTTTTTAGCATGGGGATTCTTAAACGCCCTTTATTTCATACCACTGTTACTGACTGGATATAATAGAAAGAACTTAGATACTGTTGCAGAAAATTCAGTATTACCATCTATTAAGGAGATATTCCAAATAGGTTTAACATTTACTTTAACAGTTTTTGCCTGGATATTTTTTAGAGCTGAAAATATTACTCATGCGTTCTCATACATAGATTCAATATTTTCTTACTCTTTATTTTCCTTCCCGGAAATAAGACCAACAAACTTATTACTTTTAATTACATTTTTCATCTTTTTTGAATGGATTGGGCGTAAAAATACATTCGCCATTGAAAAAATAAGTCTATATAAGTATATCGTGCTAAGATGGAGTTTCTATGTTTTGTTAATTGTAACTATCGTTAATTTCATGGGACAAGAACAAGAATTTATTTATTTTCAGTTCTAAAGGATGAAACATTTCATAATAAAAATATGTCTCTTAATTATTCTTTGTTGCAGTGTGGCAATAATTAATTATTCTATAAATATTTCAATCTCGAAGAATCAGAAATTACCAGTTAAAAATAAAAGAATTTTAATTGTGGGAGATTCTCACCCTGAAAAAAGTCTAGATCCATCATATTTTGAATCCGCCCAAAATATTTCTCAACCGGGAGAGCCATATGTAATAACATACTGGAAATTAAAGAAATTTTTAGATACGTATATACCTGACACTTTAATGTTAGGGTTTGCTCCTCATAACATTTCTGCATTCAATGATTTAAAATTCTCAAATAAACATTGGTCTGAAGAGATGTTTAGAAGATGTTATACTTTTGAAAATTTTAATGAAATAAAATCAGATTTAAGTATAGATTATCTATGTTATTACAAGATACTCTTCAAAGAATTATGCACTAAAGTAAATAGTAATCACATTCATTATATTGGTAAATATCACAATTTCAAAAGATCTAATATTAATGATTGGGAGCTAGCTATCAATAGACATTATTATCTGCAAAATCGAAAATTAGGAGTTTCCCAAATAGCAATTAATTACTTAGATTCAATTATTTACTTATGCAATAAAAAAAATATTAAACCGATACTTTTTAGTAGTCCTGTACATGATAACTATTGGAAACATATACCTTCAAAAATATTAACCGTATATAATTCGATTAAAGAAAAATATAATAAGCAAATTCAAATTATTGATAAAACAAATGATTCCTATGATAATTCTATGTTCTTAAATGCAGACCATCTAAATCAATTAGGTGCAAAAAAATTTTCATTAGAAATAAAACAATTATTAAAAGAACAATAAGATTGTAATTTAACTATAGATTTCTATTAAATAGGAAAGAGAATACTTTATATCTTTAAAACAAAAATTTATAATATAATTACACAAGTTATTCATCTAAGTTAATTATAGCAATTAGTGAAATTCGTGGATAAAAATAAAAAATGTCAAAGACAGTAATTAAAATAGAGAATCTAAGCAAAATCTACCGCCTCGGCGAAGTAGGCACAGGTACCCTCTCCCACGACCTTAACCGTTGGGTTCGTATGAACATCCTCGGTCAGGACGACCCCTACGCCAAAGTAGGCCATGTGAACGATCGTACCCAAAAAGCTGAGAAAGGCGAGCTCGTTGCCGCCCTGCGCGACATCAACCTAGAAGTAAAAGAAGGAGAAGTACTCGGTATCATCGGTAAAAACGGAGCAGGCAAAAGCACCCTTTTAAAACTCCTCTCCCGTGTTACCTCCCCTACCACAGGTAGCATAAAAGTAAAAGGCCGTTTAGCTTCTCTACTGGAGGTTGGTACAGGCTTTCACCCTGAGATGACAGGCCGTGAAAATATATATATGAACGGCACTATAATGGGAATGCGGAAATGGGAAATTGATAGAAAACTCGATGAAATAGTTGACTTTGCCGGTGTGGCCAAATACCTTGACACACCCACCAAACGTTATAGTAGTGGTATGACTGTGCGCCTGGGATTTGCCATAGCAGCTCACCTGGAACCTGAAATACTAGTAGTGGATGAAGTTCTGGCTGTGGGTGATGCTGAGTTCCAGAAAAAGGCCATTGGGAAGATGCAGGATGTGAGTACTAATGAGGGGAGAACTGTTTTGTTTGTGAGTCATAATATGACTAGTATAGAACAATTATGCACAAGTGCTATATTTATTGATCAAGGGACTATTATAATGAATGACAACACCTTAAATGTCATTGATCATTATCTTAATAGTGCTATTATTAGTAGTAATGTTAAACTATTAGACAGAACTGATAGGAAAGGAAATCAAAAAATTAAAATTACCGATTATGAACTTCTAAATTCTAATTACAAACCAGTCAACGCAGTTCTTTCAGGTGAGGATATAAATATTAGATTATATTATGAGTCTATAGATTATTATAATTTTAATAATATCGATCTATCTATAGGAATTAGAAATTCTAAACAAGAATTTTTATTTAATTGTCCTAGTTCAATTAATGAATATAACAATAAACAAACCAATAAAGAAGGTTATTTTTTATTAAAAATAACCAGACTTCCTCTAAGAGAGGGAGAATACACTTTTAATATTCATTTACAGCTTCAGAATGAATTAAGTGACTGGATAATAAATGCTGGTAATATAAAAGTAGGAGGTGGAGATTTTTATGGAACTGGAAAAAAAATAGCCACAAATCACAACGGAGTATTAATTGATTACAAATGGGAAATAAAATGAAGATAATAAACTACGTAAAATACAATATATATTCACCTTCTAAAATTTTTATTATAAAAAAAATTTTAAAAACGAAAAAGCCTATTTTCATAGTTGGTTGTGGGCATAGTGGAACAACATTAATATTGTCAATACTTGATTATCATAAGGATTTATTTTCAGAAAAAAATGAAACATATATATTTTCAGAAAAGAAAATACCATATTTTAAGTTGTGGGAATTTATTAATAAAATAAAAAATAAAAGATGGGTAGAAAAAACTCCAAAACATGTCTATGAGATAGAGAAAATTAAAAACGTATTTCCTAAGGCCAAAATAATAGTAATGATTAGAGACGGAAGAGATGTTGCTTGTTCATTAAAAGAAAGAATTGGTAGTTTTAATCTAGGAGCTAAAAGATGGGTAAATGATAATCTAGCATGGTTGAAATATAAAAATGATCCAAATTTATTCACACTAAAGCTAGAAACGTTTACAAATGAACCAGAATCTCAATTAAAAAAATTATTCACTTTTTTAGAAATCGAATACTACAATCAAATTTGGGATTATAACAAGAAAAAAAGAGATTTTTTCACAAATATAGAGAGGAGTGCTCACGAAATAAAAAGATCTGAACAAGCAAACTCATCCATTAAATCAAATACTTGTCGATGGAAAAATGAGATATCAGTGCAAGAAATCGACTATTTTAAAAAGGTAGCAGGTCAATTATTAATACAACTAGGTTATGAAAAGGATTTTTCATGGTAATCAATTTTAATATATGTACATATTAAATTTATTCAGAAGGTCACATACAAGTTAAAATATGCAAAATAAATAAATCATGAATCTTTCTCCAATTGTACTCTTTGTTTATAATAGACCTTGGCATACTGAACAAACACTTAATGCACTAAAACAAAACTCATTAGCAGAACAATCTTCACTTTACATACTTTGCGACGGACCTAAAAAAAATGCATCAAAAGAGGAGTTAAATAGTATTAAAGAAACAAGAGAAATAATTAAGCAACAACAATGGTGCAAAGAAGTTATTATTGAAGAAAAGCAAGAAAACTGGGGCCTAGCTAAATCAATTATTGATGGAGTTACTAGAATTGTCAACAAGCATGGTAAAATCATAGTATTGGAAGATGATATTGTTACTTCTATAGGATTTTTAAAATATATGAATGATGCACTCAATCTTTATAAAGAAGAAGAAAAAGTCATGCATATTTCAGGTTATATGTATCCAAATAAAGATAATTTACCTGAAACTTTTTTCTTCAATGTTCCTCTTTGTTGGGGATGGGCTACTTGGCAAAGAGCATGGAGTAATTTTAACGAAGACGGAGTAAATTTATGGAAAACCATTGCGTCAGATAAAGACTGGAACACGTTTAACAAATTCGGAGGAGACTACCTTCAATTTCAATTAGCCTTTAATATTGTAGGAAAAATGAAAACATGGTTTATCAAATGGCATGCATCACTTTTTTTATTAGATGCATTCTCTTTATTTCCTCAACAAAGTTTAGTGAAAAATATAGGATTCGACAGATCTGGAGAACATTCAGAAGAAAATGATGCATATAAGGTGGATATGACAGAATTTATTAATGTTTCCAATGTTACTTTAATAGAAAATGAACTCGCTAAAAAAATTATATGTGATTTTTATAAAAAAACATACTACACTTCAAATAAATCAAGTGTATTTTCCTACCTTCTTAAAAAAAGTTATTACAAAGGCAAATTAAAAACAGCTATTAAAAATTTTATTATTAAAATTCTTAATAGTGAATTTGTAATTAATAAAAAATTAGAAAGTTCAAATTCATATTATGGAAATCATGTCAAAATATATCCAACGTCAACTATAAATAATTCTTTAATAAGTAATTATACATACATTGCTCATAATGCTTTTATAATGAATACAGTAATTGGGAAATTTTGTTCTATAGGCCCAAATTTGATATGTGGAAGAGGTATACATCCAGTTCGAGGAATAACGACTTCGCCTATGTTCTATTCCACAATGAAACAAAATGGAATTACTTTATGTTCTGAAAATAAAATAAAGGAATTTAAAACTACAGTAATTGGTAATGATGTTTTCATCGGTGCAAATGTTACAATTTTAGACGGAGTAACAATTGGAGATGGTGCAGTTATAGGTGCTGGTGCTATAGTAAGCAAAGATATTCCAGCGTATGCAATTGCTGTCGGTAATCCTATTGAAATTAAAGAATATCGTTTCAATAACGATATAATTCATAAACTTTTAAAGATAAAATGGTGGAATAAAGACGAAGTTATACTTCAAAATATTGAAAAATATTTTACTGATATAGATGCATTCATTGCTCAAATTGAATCAATAAATGAAATAAAAAAATGAAATTTCTAAAAAAGATATTTTTATATTTCATTAATCGTATATTTGAATATCATAATACGGTAAAAAAAAGTAATACTCGTTCAGCTTTTTTTAATCAATTAATAGATGATAATATTTTAAAAAGAGGAGATAATATTAACATTACTTCTCTACCGATAATTAAAAAACACCAAGGATCAATTCTAGTCATTGGTAATAATTGTACAATTCATAGCAATACTCAAGAAAATTTTGCGGGAATATCTCATCCTACTTCTATTTGCACAATGCATATTAATGCAAAGCTTAAAATAGGAAATCACGTTGGAATGTCTGGCACAGCTATTTGCTGTGCATATAAAATTACAATTGGAAACTATGTGAATATAGGTACTGGTACTAAAATATATGATACGGACTGGCACCCTATTGAACATCTTGAAAGAAGAAAAAATCCAGGAATCAATTTGGATAAAATCAAGTATGCTGAAATTATTATTGGTGATGATGTTTGGACTGGCGCAAATGTTATTATTTTAAAGGGAGTCTCCCTAGGAAAAAGAGTAATTGTTGCTGCTGGTAGCGTGGTTACCAAAAGTTTTCCTGATGATGTTATAATTGCAGGAAATCCAGCAAGAATTATTAAACGTATTTAAAATATGCCTCTTTTTTCAATTATTGTTCCAACTTACAATAGTACTTCTACAATCACCAATACTATTGACAGCATTATTAATCAGCGATATTCTGATTTCGAGATTTTAATAATAGATGGAAAATCTTCTGATAATACTTTAGAAATAATACAGCAATATAAAGACTCTAGAATAAAAATATTTTCTGAACCTGATGATGGAGTTTATGATGCAATGAATAAAGGGATTAAAATAGCGAAAGGTGAATGGTTATACTTTTTAGGGTCTGATGATAAATTAAAACCTAATACATTAGGTGAATTAATAAAATACGACATAAATGACTTTGACCTCATTTATGGTGACGTTCAAAAAATACCTTCTAATATTATTTATGATGGTAAATTTGATTTAAAAAAGCTTTTTTCCAGAAATATATGTCATCAGGCAATATTCACCAAAAAAAAAATTTTTGAAAACGAAGGTGTTTTTAATATAAAATACAAGACATTAGCAGATTATGCCTTAAACATTAAAGTATTCACTAAAAATTATAATATAAAATATTTACCAATTATTATTGCATCATATCATGAGAATGGATTAAGTGCTAATTATTTTGATTACTATTTCTGGAAAGACTACAATAAAAACTATATAAAACCATTTAAAAATATAATTTCAAAAAATGAAAGATATAATATTGTCTGGAATTATTATCATCATCTGCTATACGACAAAAAGTCATTTTTTAAAGCATTAAATACTTTTTGTAATATTAGCATACATGAACAAAATAAAAAAAACTCAAGCAAAGAATTAAAAAATTTCATTCACATCTTAAAACTAGAATTGAAGAAACTTATATACCAAGATGGAAAATAACCCAAAGATTCTTATTTCAATCATAAACTGGAACAATTATCCGTTAACAGATAAATGTATTAATAGTGTACTTCAAAATGATTATAAAAACTTTAAAATTGTTTTAATTGATAACGCTTCAATTGATAACTCATTTGAACAATTGTTTTCAAAGTTTTCCAATAACAAGAATATCAAATTAATAAAGTCAAACGAAAATCTAGGATTTGCAGCCGGTCATTTAGAAGCAATTAAATCAGAAAATATAGATGAATATGAAGCTATATGGTTATTAAATAATGATTTAACAATTAAAAAGGATGCACTTCAAAAATTAGTTTCTTTTTATATTAAAACCCCTAATAATGTACTTGGCAGTGTAGTACTTACACATGAGAACAAAATAGGCTTTGCAGGAGTTCCTGAAAATAGTACAGAACAATATAAAAATATATATTCCAGATATACCGAAGAACCTTATGAAGGTGTTAAACATCTAATAAAAACTGAGGATGTTAAAGGTATAAACGGAGCAAGTTATTTTTTACCAACCTCTGTGTACAATCAAGTTGGTTTTATCCCTACCTATTATTTTATGTATTATGAAGAAGAAGATTACAATAGGACTTTAAAAAATAATAATATTAAAAGAACATTAGTCCATGATTCAATTGTTTATCACAATGTTGGATATTCATCTTATTTAGGAAAAAAAATACCTTGTGTTCTAAACTACTATAAAACGAGAAATTCGAAATTTCTTTCAAAGAAGATTTATGGGTATTCCAGACGAAATTATTTATATGACTGTTGGGGTATTATTCCATATTTTAGAGCTATTTTTTATAAAACAATAAGCAAACTAACCACTACTAACATCAATTATTTTAACAAATACATGATAAACATGGGTATTTTCCATTTTTATACAGGAAAAATGGAGAAAATTTTTGAACCCAATGATTATCTGGGTTAATTATCAACATATTTTGAAAAGCCTTATAAATATAGAGAGGTTAATTTATTCTACATAAAGTATAAGAAATAAAAGGAACGAAAACTCTCTGTATGTATCTGGTGCTTATGGTTATAATTTTGAAATATTTTTATACAAAAAAGATGACTGAATTTAGATTATGAGATATGACTTGTATCATAATTTTAAACTAATGCAATAACTTATATCATTTTATAAAACCTTTGGGATTGTATAAAAGAATTAACAAAACACCAATTCTCTGCCCCAATATGCATCTCCAAAAGATGATTCTTCGGACTAATATTAAGATGTATCATAGGCTTTAATGAGAATGAATTTAATCGCGTCTAATAACGAGAAAATTAAAAATAAATTAAATATACTTCACATTTTCCCTAGCCCGTTCAAAGGCGGAAGTGAATTCTGTGCCCTAGAAACTATTAAGACCCTAAAAATGCACAAACATCATGTTAAAATACCTGAAAATTCAAATATAACTATTCATCCAAATGCCGATCTTGAAAAGCAAATACAAAATATCATCAGTTCATTATAAATAATAATTTTAATACCCTCTGGTCATTCTCATGTCTATACAAGTAACTACTCAAAACACTCACCTTCTGAAAATAAAAGAAATCAGGAGTTTCTTTAACGACAATAGTATACCTGATATTTCTGTAATTCAAAGAAAAGAATGCCTGTTAACACCAACCAAACATTGTTTTTCAAACTATCGTTTTATTAAGACAGGTTATATAAAACCACACGACAATCGAAAATTATCTATAATAAAACAGCTTTACCTTCTCGGGAAATACATTTTTTCGCCTAAACTAAAAATAAATTTACCAATAATTTGGCCCTTTGATGACTGGAGCAGTAATTATTATCACTGGCTATGCGACGTATTGCCAAGAATTTTACATATAAAAAATATAACCGGCATAAATACCATTCTTCTACCTCACAATTATCTAAAAAATAAAGTAATAACTAAAAGTCTGGAACTATTAGCTATTAATTACATTACTTTTGAAGAAGGTTATTACGTAAAAGCCAAAACAATGGTTCTGCCTATAACTTCGCCGGCTTGGGGTATTCTTATACCTTCTATTGTAAACGAATCAAAAAATGCTATTCTCAAAAGTCTGGATTTAAAGCATGATTATTCAAAATCAGTTAAAATTTACATATCCAGAAAGCTGGCAAACAAGCGTATTATAACCAATGAAGACGAACTCATACCGCATCTCCGATCACACAGTTACAAAATAGTATATGCAGAAGAATTATCATTTATTGAACAGATCAAACTATTTGCCAACTGTCGCTCATTAATAACACTTCATGGGGCCGGAGAAACCAATATGCAATTTATGCCAAGTGGCTCCAGAATTTTAGAAATACGTAATGGAAAAATGATTTCACAGCCTTTATGCTATCTAGAACTGGCTAATATTTGCGACCATAAATGGAATTATATTATTGGTGAAGATGTGGGAGACGCTAATAATTATAGCGATATATATGTGAATCCTGATAGTTTTAAAACCTATATTGATGAGTACGAACTACAATCATAATATTACAAGCTTAAATCAATTTCAAAATTAGAATGACACCTGATATTTCAATTATAACTGTTAATAAAGACAATGCCGAGGGGCTACAGGCTACTATTAATTCTGTAACGGCTCAAACGTATCATAATTACGAACATATTATAATTGATGGGGCAAGTACTGATGATAGTCTGAAAATAATTGAATCCAACAATGATTTATTTTCCTATTGGCATAGTGAAGCAGATAAAGGAATCTATGATGCAATGAATAAAGGAATTGTAAAATCAAATGGATTTTTTTTACTATTTCTTAATAGCGGTGATGTGTTTAGCTCTGAAAACAGTTTACAGCATTTCGTTCCATATTTACAAGATCACAGCATTATTTACAGCGATATTTACCTTAATAAAGAAGGGAATTTAATCCCCTATAATTATCCGGAAAAACTAACGCTGGAGTATTTATGGAAAAATGCCATACCTCATCAAGCTACGCTTATAAAAAGAAGCTTATTTGATACCGTTGGTCTATATAATGAAAAAAACAAGATTGTATCTGATTGGGAATGGATCCTGAAAGCATTCGCATTTTATAATATAAAATACTTTCATCTTCCTGAAAATTTAGTTATTTACGATCTCACTGGTATTTCATTTAATAAACGTTCTAAGGTTCTTATAAATAAAGAAAAAGAGCATTCAAGAAAAGCTATCTTCAGCGAAATGACATTTGATTTTTTGAATAAATCATATCAGGAATTTGAATTCCAAAATAAGATAAATAGTAATTTGTTGAAACGAACGATATACAAATGCTTAAGAAAATTACTGAACATCTGAAATTCAGAATCGATAATCTCAGGCACAAAAGAAAACAATTAGTAAATAATGACTTCACATTATTTACTAATAATTGTGTAGGTGGAATAATCTATCACCAGTACAACAAGCAGTTTACCTCTCCTACCATCAATCTATTTTTTTACATGCCTGATTATATCCAATTTCTAAAAAATCTGGATTATTATCTAAAAACACCTCTTGAATATCGCAATAAATCAAAATACGCTTCCGGTACTACAAACTATCCTGTTGGCTACTGGCCAGATAATGTTGAAATACAATTCTTACATTATAACTCTGCCACTGAGGTAGATGACATCTGGAACAGGCGTATTCAGAGAATAAACATGAATAACCTTTATATTATAGGTTCGGAACGCGACTTGTGTACTCCGGAAATAGTAAAAGAATTTGATCAATTACCTTTTAAGCATAAAGTATTTTTTTCTGCATCTGCATATAATAATTTAGAATCTGTCATTCATATTGATAAAAACAACACAGGAAAAGAAATAGATGATCTTATTAAAAATGAAAAATGGCTAAATTATTTTGATTTAACTCATTGGCTTAATACAGGTAAAATAAAACGTTATCGATTGAAAAAAATACTTTATAATTATTTATTCTCAGACTAATGCACCGAAAAAATAAAGAGATTCTTTTTATAAGCCCCAATGCTTCCAGAAGCGGGGCTCCTATCCTCCTCCTAAACTTTATTAAGCAACTAGATCAAAATAGTTATAATGTAAGATTAGTACTAAATGAAGGAGGTGATATCTTAGATGATTACAAAGCAGTATGCAGCACTACTGTTTTACTAAAATATAAGGACAGAGGTAATTTTTTCGTTCGTAAATTAATTAAAACAGCTAATCTTATTAATAAAATACGAAGCATTAATCGCATCAAACGCTCAAAGATAGATATATTATATGCTAATACAGCTACAGTTGGAGATATTGCATTACAATTGATAAGTGATAAAACAAAAATCATTACGCATGTCCATGAGTTAAAAATTCAACTAAAAGGAAGTAATCCCTCTTCCCTTTTAAATCGGAGTAAAACAATAATTGCCGTATCTGAGGAAGTAAAATATTTTCTGATCCAAACATATAATATCCCAGAGGGCAAAATTAATGTAATTTATGGTGCCCCTCTATTTCTAAGTAACCATATGGAAATTCCGGAAAACCATAAACAATGGCTCAAAGGCTCTTTTATAGTTGGCGCAGCAGGGCTGGCTGATTTACGAAAAGGGATAGACCTTTTTATTCAACTGTGCAAAATCACAAATGAGATGTCTGCCCAACCTATTAAATTTGTTTGGGTAGGCAACAATAGCGAAGCCTATTTTAATATGCTTTACAACTTTTTTTGGGAAGATATTATAAAGCTAAATATTCAAGACAAATTTTTAATGACAGGCCAGGTAGCAAACCCGGATAAATACTTTTGCTATTTTGATGTCTTTTGCTTAACCTCCAGAGAAGATCCTTTTCCTCTAGTATGTTTGGAAGCTGCACAAAATAAAACACCGGTTATATGTTTTGACAAAGGCACCGGGATGAAAGAATTTGTGAGCAATAATGCAGGCTTTGTTGTCCCCTACCTTGATGTAAACTCAATGGCAAAAAAAATAATTGAATTGTCAGAAAATAAAGATTTAAGAGAAAATTTAGGAAAAAATGCTTCTCTATTAGTATCTAAAGAGCACAATTTCAACGAAATGAGCAAGCAGTTAGCAATGACTATTGATACTACACTTGGAATTGCCTGAATAATAATTACCATTTACTTTCTAATTACAATAGCTATTGCGAATGCAAACTTCTATAATTATAGTTAACTACAACACTTATGAATTAACGTACCGGTGTATAGAGTCAATTTATGCCAATGAAAAGAACCATAATTATGAAATTATATTGGTAGATAATGCATCTGATGAATGTGATGCCTCACTGTTTCTTCAAAAATTTCCTGAAGTAAAGCTCATAAAAAGCAGTGAAAATTCAGGTTTTGCCGGAGGAAATAATCTAGGAATAAAACAGTCAAAAGGGAACTATATCCTCCTTTTAAACTCTGACACAAAACTTATTAACAATGCTATTAGCATTGCGTCTTCTATATTAGAAAAAGAGGAAACAATAGGCGCTTTATCCGGACAATTACAATATCCTGATGGGAATTTACAAGCTGTAGCCGGACGCTTTCCATCTGTCAAACGGGAATTAAGGGAATTGTTAAGGCTTAATAAATTCCTGTCTAAAGAACAAAAAGCAGCCTATTACTTAGATACACAATGGGATTATAATAAGCCTGTAGAAGCAGATTGGGTTTGGGGAGCTTTCCTGATGTTTCGGAAAAAGGATTTAATTCACTTTCCGAATCAATTACTACACGACACTTTTTTTATGTACGGAGAAGATGTACAATGGTGTTATCATTTCAAAAACATTTTAAAAAAGAAAATATATTACACGCCGAAACCCAAAGCCATCCACTATATAGGTGGCAGTGACAAGAATAAAGCAGAACCATTTGAACGTTATCTTCAAAAGATGTTACCACATGAATATCAATGGCTATGTATGGTAAAAGGACAACTATATACACGAATCTATTACTTTTTGAAATCTCTGGTATATTATTCATTACTAAATAAGGATAATCTGAATAAAGGCAACTTATTTTTATCAATTGCATTAAAGGGAGTATAGATTAGAATTACAGTTTAATATCGTGAATAAAAAGAATAGAAAAGTCTCAATTATAATCCCGACTTATAACCGCAAACATCTGATCGGTACTACAATTGACAATATCATAAAACAATCTCTACCTGCTCATGAAATCATTGTGGTGGACGATAACAGTACGGATAGTACATTAGAATGGTTGAAGGAAACTTATGGTGACAAACTGATACTCCTTACCAATAAAGGCAAAGGCCCCGGAGCTGCACGCAATACAGGTCTTGAGATTGCAACCGGTAATTATATCAAGTTCTTTGATTCGGATGACCTGATGACAACCAACACACTGGAGGTACAAGTTGAAACATTAGAGCAAACCAATAAGGCATTTGTAACAGGTCCCTATTTTTATGCTTCTGAAACAGATGGCGAATGGATACCTAAAGACAATGTTATACTAAATTACAATAACTTCCCTCAAAACAAACCCTTATGGCACTGGATGATTTGGGGATTATTTATTACTATTCCGGGAATGCTATTTAAAAGAGAATTTCTTGATCAGGTGGGCTTTTGGCCTGAAGATATTATAACCAGTGAAGACTGGCTCCTTCTTTGGAGAATGAGTCAGATTGAACCGTTTCCAGCCCATGACAATCGTTGTGCATTTTTATACCGCCTTCATAGAGAACAAAGTGTAGGAAACAATCTGGATAATTTAAAGAGAGATAAAGAAAAATATCATATCCTTAAAAATATATATACCAACTATTTTCAAAAATCATCAGAATACACTTGGTTCGAAAAACAGCTCTTTTTAAATAAATTCTACCAAATGGCTCATGTTTGTTCTGATAAAGCATTCAAAAAAGAGCTTATCGAAAACTCTGGCAAACTGCCTAGTTGGTTTTACCAATATTATCGCTTAAAAATGAAGCTTGGTAGAATAAAAACAAAAACGGACTGGCAACCAATGCATGGAGTAATAAATTCAAATAATAAAATAAGTAATTTCCTAAATAATATTTAGAATATGAAATTTGCCTTTTGTCTTTTGACGCACAAATCCCCGGATAATTTATTTGAAGAACTTCTTACTTTTTTAAACTCATTTAGTAACAGTGCAATTATTGTACATCATGATGAAACTCAATGTGCTTTTGATGAAGATTTAGTAAATAAATACGATCTCCACATGGTTACTCCCTCATTACCTACCAGGTGGGGTCATATTTCAAAAATACCGGCAATGATTTCGACCTATCAAAAAGCACTAGAAGTATTACCAGATTTTGATTGGTTAATTACATTAAGTGCCAATTGTTATCCAATAAAATCAATGGAATTTATCACTACTTTTTTTGAAAATTCAAACTATGATTACTATTTAGAAAGTCATCCTTTGGGATTGGAGTTTGAAGGTATCTATAAATGGCATTATCAAACTTTATTTACTAAATACATTGGTAAGATTCCCTTTATTACAAGAAAAGGTAAACCTTATATGAAAGCTTTAAGAATTCCTTTAAACATTAAAAAAACCGGATTTAAAGATTTTAAACCTTATACAGGAGCTGATTGGTTATTTTTAAATAGAAAGACTGTAAATAGAATCTGTCATGCAAATATTCCGGAACATGAGATCACTAATCATGTTAAAGTTCAAAATGAAGCCCCTGATATGAATGCCAGTCCTGATGAAATCATTATACAAACATTTGTAAAAAACCAAAATGATTTATCTGGATGCGATAAATATTACAGATATATTGATTGGGAAGGCACAATTGATTGGCACCCAAAAACATTGACGTTGGATGATTGGGATAAGATTAAAAATAGTGATGCATTGTTTGCACGTAAATTTGATGCCGTAATATCTAAAGATATTATTTCAAAAATAAATACAGAATTATTGAAAAATGAAACGAATTAAAGAATTCATTGCTCAGATAAAAAGAAGAATATTCTTTCAAGTACTTGTTATAACAAATAAACTTCCAAAAGTTAATGGCATCCAAAAAACAATCGAAACAATAATTGATAATAACGCTTCACTAATTAGATTTGGAGACGGTGAGTTGTATATTATGAAAGGCGGACACCTTGGCTTTCAAGAAAAAAATAGTGATTTAGCACAACAATTATTAAGGATCTTTAGAGAGAACAGTACACCTAAAAGATTAATTTGTATTCAGGGAATTATTACCGGATTTACGGATAATTATAAAAAGGAAGTTATAGCTCATTGGAAGAAACATTTATATGAATATGCTCCTATATACTCCAAATTCAGGAAAAAACTAAATAATTACGATACCTGTAGCACGCGCTTATATTCCCAATTCAAAAATAAACAATATGCTACTCCTTATTTTGAATTATGGAAAAAAGTATGGAGTAATAAAAATGTATTAATAATTGAAGGGCAACTAACTAGATTTGGTGTTAATAACAACTTACTTGATACATCATTAAATGTTCAAAGACTTCTTTGCCCGGCCGAAAATGCTTTTGATAAATATGAGATAATTAAACAGCAAGCTATAAAATATAGTAAAAATAAGTTAGTATTAATTGCATTAGGTCCTACTGCAACTGTTCTATCATTTGAATTAAGCGAATTGGGATACCAAGCTATTGATATAGGTCATTTAGATATTGAGTATGAATGGTTTCTTTCACAGGTTAATTATAAAGAAAAAGTCAAAAACAAATATGTTAATGAAAACACAGGCCTGACAGAAGCAGAAATTGATTTCACAAACAAGACATATTCTAGTCAAATCATTTGTAATATCAACAATCTATGACTAATATGGTTAGTATTGAGTTAAACCAATTCCCTATAATCCTTATACATACCGGTAATAGTTGGTATCTCCCCTATACTATTTGGCAATTAAAAAAGACAAACCCGGACACTAATATATATCTTATCGGAGATAGACAAAATAAACACTACCAAAGATGGATCAATCATATTAATATTTCAACTTTCAATGGAGCAACATCCAATCTACAAAAAGTATATAAACACAAAAGTACATTGGGAGAAGAATTTGAATTTCAATGTATTGCTCGTTGGTTTATTCTATTGGAGTTTATGAAACAGAGGAATATAGAGCAATGTGTGTATTTGGATTCTGATATTTTAGTTTATAACAATTTAAGCAAAGTTGAGTCAAGCTTCCCTAAATATGACATGACCTGGTGTGGTTTTAGTGCGCATACCAATTATATAAAAAATAGAGTAACTCTGGAAAACTATTGCAATAATATACTTGATTGTTATTCTGATAATTTCCCAGAGAAATTAAAAGAAAAAAGCTTATTCTATCAGGTAATATCAGCAAAAACAGAAATGAATATATCAGACATGACCTTCTGGCATGACTACAATGTTCGTTACCCCAATTCACTATTAGATATCAGCTTGCCCAATTTAAATGGCACATTTGACCGATCAATGGAAGATACTCGTGTATTTGAAATGAAAGAAGAGGGTTTTAAAAAAATCAATTGGCAAAATAACAAACCTAATTGTAAAGAAATAGAAAGCGGTATATTATATCCTTTTATTACTCTGCATTTTCAGGGAAGAGGGAAACAGGTTTTAAAAAAACATTTTAAATATAATTCCATTAGGTTTAAAATACTTTGTAGTTTAAATCACTTCCATCTATTCGTGTTTAAAATAATTAAAAGACTAAAGTAAACTTCAACATGAGCAACTTAAAGTCAAATGAATCATTTGCAAACATGGATATATTCCGCTGTTTAATGATGCTATTTGTGGTTGGGCACCATTATCTTGGCCGAGAAATAATATCTAAAGAAATATCACCTCTTAATTTGGTTTCCTACGAATTATTGAGGCATATTTTTATTATTTGTGTAAATGGTTTTATTTTAATGTCAGGCTACTTTATAAGCCAAGCTAAATTTAAGGTATCTAAAGTCTTCAATCTTCTACTATGGCTGTCTATATATTCAGCTGGGTTATACACTATTTTTTCGTTGTTGGATTATGGAACCCCCTTGAATAAAGGTATGTTTATAAAATCCTTTTTCCCCTTACTTTTTGGAGGATGGTGGTTTATGTTTCCATACTTTGCTTTATTCCTACTATCTCCCTTTTTAAATATTCTTATCCACTCCCTATCTCAAAGGCATTATATCGCATTATTAGTAGTATATTTTTTGATAGAAGTAGTGTGGGCATCATTTTTCCAATCAAGTGCAATAGATAAACAAGCGGGATATTCTTTGTACAATTTTATTTTCTTATATCTGGTTGGTGCACATTTCAGGATATACAATTATAAATTATCTAAGTATAAGTTATGGATAGCATTTTTATCAATCACTATTCTGGCATCATTATTCCACTACTTACTTTCACACCAATTACAACAATTTAATTTATTTAATATCTCTTCGCGCTTTTTTAATTATAATTTTATTACGGTATTTATTGGTGCCATATTATTTTTCGTGCTTTTTACTAAAATGAAGTTTCACAACAAATGGGTTAAATCATTAAGACCTCACGTTTTAGCGGTATACTTAATTCATACACACTCAAGCGTAGAACCTTTTCTTTACAAATATTTATTCAATTCGAAACATTTTATTCATAATTCTTTTTTAGTACCAAGAACAATTGCCTTTTGTTTAATAACCTTTTTCATCTGTATTTTAATAGATTATATCCTACGTCTTATTTTTAATAAACCATTCCATTACATCAGTACATATACTAATGAATTTATAAACAAAAACCTAAACCAACTATTTGCGTCGCTGAAAATCAAATAATATATATATAACATCAAATTTATTCTATTTATATCTAATGCAATTCACACTTGTATCAACTATATACAACGAAGCCTCTCGTTTAAAACAAACCATAACTGACATAGAAGCACAAACGCTGAAACCATCAGAGATCATCATTACCGATGCCGGAAGTAAGGATGGCTCCATAGCCATATTAGAAGAATGGAAGCAAAACAGCACCATTAAAATCACCGTACTAATAGAAAAAGGCTGTAATGTAGCACGGGGACGTAACCTTGCCATAGAATCTGCAAATACAGAATGGATTGTCAGCACCGACTTCGGCTGCTGCTTCCATCCTCAATGGTTAGAAAACCTCCTCACCCCTCTCCTATCGACCCAACGACCGAACGATCTAACAATCTCTTCTCCTAACAACCTAACAGTCATTGGTGGAGCTTTTACCATAAAAAAAGAAGATATTAATACTCTGGCTGCAAAAAGTGACTATATCCTTCAAAGAGGTTATCCAGTGGTGATGGATGAATACTTCTCTGTAAGCAGCAGATCTATTGCCTACAAAAAAGAAGTATGGGAAAAGATTGGCGGGTATCCCGAATGGCTAACACTTGCAGCAGATGACACCATCTTCTGGAAACTCATAAAAAAGCATGGCTTCAACTACTCCTCTGTTGAAGAACCATTGGTCTATTGGGGACGTCACAAAACAAACAAAGCCTTTGCCAAAGAAGCCTTTAGATACGGATTAGGAGACGGTGAAAGCCGTATCAACTACCGAAACTTCTGGAGTAACTTGATCGAAACCGGGTTAAGGTATATGTTTTATTGTTGTATTTTGATATGGATTTCTTTAGGAATTAATTCTTTAGTTTCTAATAATCTAATTTCTAAATCCTACCAACCTAACAACCTAACGACCTATTTACCTATCGCCCTATTGACCTTGATTTCCCTCCCCGGTCTCCGCTCCTATATAAACACGTTCAAAAGCTGGCAGGTAGTTAAAAACAACAAATATAACTTCAAAGCTTTTCTTAATGCCTTATGGCAGTTAGAATTGAGTAGGTGGCAATATCTGAAAGGCTATATCAAAGGGTTAAGAGATAAGGATGAGAAGAAGAAGGAAGGTCGAGAAAAAATGTGGAATCTTTTGAACCGCTAAGAACGCTAAGAAGGCGCCAAGTGCACAAAGAAATGATCTCTGCGTAAACCTTTGCGAACTATGTGATTAAAAAAATACATATGAAAGAAAACGACATAGCCCATAAAATCATTGGAGCAGCAATTGAAGTTCATAAAGCTTTAGGCCCCGGACTTCTTGAAAAAGCCTATCAAGAATGTCTGTTTTACAAATTACAACAGATAGGATTAATAGCTGTCAAAGAAAAACCCATGCCACTAATATTTGAGGAAGTAAAACTCGAATGCGGTTATAGAATAGATATCTTGGTTGAAAATAAAGTTGTAATAGAAATCAAAAGTGTAGAAGCATTAAACGATGTTCATTTAGCACAAACATTGACATATATGAAACTCGGAAATTATAAATTAGGCTTACTAATCAACTTTAATGTCACTACGCTCAAGCAAGGAATTCGACGAGTTGTTAATAATTTATAGAAAACATGAAACCGCCAAGAACGCTAAATAGGCGCTAAAGACGCAAACAAAAAACTCTGCGAACTTTGCGTATACCATTGCGGACTCTGCGGTTAAAAATAGAAAACGCTAAGAACACAAAGAAGGCGCCAAAAACGCAAAAAATTCTCTACGGTTAAAACCTAAATCCTTATGATCTAAAAATCTATTGACCTATCAACCTATCGATCTAACAACCTACTTATGCAAATCATCATATACAACCCCAACTCCAAAGGTGGAAATTACAAATACGCCCAATACACAGCAAAAGCATTGGCAGCCAAAGGAAATAAGGTAAAACTTGTTCTCCCTAAAAACGCATCCTCTAATGACCTATCGACCTATCAACCTAACAACCTAACAACCTATAGTCCTAATGATCCAATAATCTATAGACCTAATGACCTAACAACCTACCATCCTATCCTACTTTCCGACCAACCTAAAAGCCGCAACAAACTAATAACCAAACTTCACTTCCTTCTTCGCATCGTCCTAAATCCCATACTCTTCTATCGTTTCCTAAAAAAACAACCTGCAAGCAAAATCATTTTCAACGACTTTGATCAGCTAACAGCTATATTTTGGGCACCATTATTCAAAAAGCTAAAGAAAAAACATAAGTTCTCGGTTATTCTCCATGATCCCGATCGTGATGCCTATCCTGGAGGAATAAAACACACCAACCGAAGTATGAAGGCTATTTTAAAAATAATGGATATAGCCTTTTTTCATGAACAATTACCTGATAAAATCTATTATAAAGAATTCACAGGTAATAAAATATCTATTCCACATGGCATATACCCAGCTGCACCTGCAGATACTGAACTCCTCAAAAAAATAGAAGCCTTTAAGAACAATGGAAAACTGCTTTGTATCCCGGGTAATATCCGATATGAAAAAAATTACCAGCTAATAATTGAGGCTTTATCCAAACTTAAAGATTATAAACTTCTAATAGCAGGGTCTCCATCTTCCAGCATTGTAGATGTTAAAGAACTAAAAGAACTGGCAAAAATACAACAAGTTGAAGATCGTATCCTATGGCTTGTTAAATACCTGACAGATGATGAATTTACATCGGTATTGGAAAGTTCTGACTTAATATTACTTTATTATCAAAATAGTTTTACCAGTCAAAGTGGCATACTAAACCAAATAGCTCCTCTTAAAAAGAATGTATTAATAAGCAATACACCAAGTGCCTTAACTAAACTTGCAAAGGAATTCAAACTAGGAACCCTTGCTGAAGCAGACAAAATAGAAGCATTTATAGAGGGTGTAAACGAAGCCTTCTGTGACAACAAATATAGAGAGAACTGGGAGAGATATTTGGAATATGCCAGTTGGGAAAAGCAAGCAAAAAAGATCGTTAGGGGATTAGGGGATTAGGTTTTTAGGTCAATAGGTTATTAGAGGATTAGGTCAATAGATTGATAGAATACAGAAATTAGAAGTTAGATTTATATTTGTGTATATCACAATTGCACAGCAATTATAAAATTCGTTTAATTCGTATAATTAGCGGTTCCTATAAATTGCGAAGCAATAAAATCTGTATAATCTGATTAATTTGTTAACTAAATAAATATAAAACTTACCAGGTAATTGGAAGAATGGCTTGCTAGGAGGTTAGGTTATTAGGTCAATAGGTTGATAGATCCATAGGTAATTAGGTTTAAAGACCTGACAGCGTCTAAAAAATCGTTCTTTAGATCATTCGGTTATTAGGCCAGTAGATTAATATTGGTGTATGTCACAATTGCACAGCAATTATAAAATTCGTTTAATTCGTATAATTAGCGGTTCCTATAAATTGCGAAGCAATAAAATCTGTATAATCTGATTAATTTGTTAACTAAATAAATATAAAACTTACCAGATAATTGGAAGAATGGCTTGCTAGGAGGTTAGGTTATTAGGTCAATAGGTTGATAGATCCATAGGTAATTAGGTTTAAAGACCTGACAGCGTCTAAAAAATCGTTCTTTAGATCATTCGGTTATTAGGCCAGTAGATTAATATTGGTGTAAATCACAATTGTATAGCAATTATAAAATTCGTCTAATTCGTGGTTTAAAAACTTTTGCACAGCAAACAATTACGCAGTAATAAAAGAGAATATTAGGTTGTTAGGTCAGTAGAGATTAGAATATAGAAATTAGAGTTTCGATTTTAGAGGAGCTGGATAATTTCAATGTATGTGTTTAATTAATAATTCGTGATAATTAACGAAAATTCGGTGACCAACAATTTAAAATTCTTGTAATTTGCCAACAAATCTTACTTTTACAATAAAAACATGTCAATAGGACTGATTGAAATCATTACATATATCCTTATTATACTGGCGTTTCGTCATTTCTTACGATTTAATGACGAATTCCTGTTCCTGCCTGTACTATTTTTTTATGCCACAGGATTACAAAGATACGAAGCTGTTAGCAGTGGAGCTACGCATTGGGTGAGTGTTGCCTATAGCTATAATATTTTTACTCCCATGACAGATGCCAAAGCCATATACGCTTTAACGCTCTTTTTAACCGGTACTTTAATATTTGTATTCAGCTACATTTATCATAATAAAAAACTCCCCTATCCAACAATATATAAAGATAGTCCGGACCTTTTAAGTGAATTTGTAAAAGAAAAAAAGCAATTTATCCTAATAGGATTTATCCTATTCTTAGGCATCAACACCCTATTCAGAGGTTTGATTAGTGGACCAATGGCGTTAGGGAATAGTTATTTTTTGCTTTTTGGTATGGGAGTTGCCTCATTTATATTGTTAGGATTTTTAGCCTACCGGAATGAGGAAGGAAACAAGAGAAAAATGTACCTGGTTATGATTATTTACGGTATGTATATTTCATACAACCCATCTCAACGTTTTCAATTCTTAAGCTGGATGGTAGCCATTGGTATTATAGCATTACAGTCCTATACGCCTAAAAACAAATTAAAGTATTACATAATAGGTGGTGCATTTGTTATGTTGTTCTTCTCACTTGCAGGAGTGGCTCGTAAACACAACCTGAGTAATATGTCTATCTCACAAATGTATGAAGCCGCTATGGAACGTTCAGAAACTAAAGAAGACCAAAATATGTTGGATGGTTTTATGATGATAATGGATGTATACCCCGAACACTTAGATTATGCCTGGGGGATGGACCATTTTGAAATATTATTACGCCCCATACCTCGTAAATTATGGCCGGGAAAACCCAAAGGTAGTTATATTAACAAATTAGGGTTAAGTGATGCCAGAAAAGGAACGATTGGTATATCACCAACTATTTACGGTACTTTTTATGCAGAAGGAGGCACAATAGGTATTATTATTATATCAATAATATATGGATGGCTATTTATTAAGCTGTTCCGACTCACCCACCATTATAATAGCGATTTACAATGGCTATTAAAAGGTATTATATTGGCTTCCTTTGTTCCTATTTTGAGAGGAGGTGACCTACCGGGGATTATGGCATTTATCGGAATGAGCTATTGGCCTGTATTTTTATTTACTTATCAGTATAATAAATTTATACAAAACAGGGTTCAAACAAACGAGCAATAATGGTGAAAATACAGTAGAACAAGAATATTAAATTCATATTCCTTAATGACAAAACACCAAAAAGATACATTATTTTTAGATGGAATTAGAGGCTTTGCTGCTTTTTATGTAATGGTGGGACATGCCAGATGGCTACTTTGGGAAGGATATTCAGAGGGATATTTAACGCATCCGGAAACGTATTCAAAATTACAAACTATGTTTGTTTATTTCCTGTCGTTATTCCGCTATGGGCACGAAGCTGTGTTACTTTTCTTTGTATTATCAGGCTTTGTTATTCATCTACGATATTCAAACAAAATTCAGAATGAAGGCTCTACCGTAAAATTTGATACGATACCGTTTTTTAAACGAAGAATTAAACGAATCTATCCCCCATTTCTATTGGCAATATTAGTTACTTTTATTTTAGACACAGTAGGTAAAAATCTAAATTTCCCAATTTATGCTTCAAATACCGTTTACGAAACACTGAATGAAAACATTATACCTAATCATTCTTCATCAACTATCTTTGGCAACTTATTCTTTTTGATGCGTTTTTATACTCCGGTATTTGGAACAAATGGCCCTCTATGGTCTTTGGCTTACGAATGGTGGTTCTATATGTTTTATCCGGTATTATTTTACATGGGTAGGTCGGCTATAAAATACGGTTTAATAACCATCAGTTTATTATATATCTTTTCTGTTACTATTGGTTTTAATATAATACTACTCGACAAAATATTTACCCTATTACCAACCTGGTGGTTAGGTACTTTATTGGCTGACATATATTCAAAACGGAGTAAAATAAGATTCAAATATTTGATTCCCTTTACATTAATACTACTTATATTACCTCTTGAAATTATTAACATACCTTTATCCGGTGCAAAAGAAATATTATGGGCTGTAGGTTTTGCTGGTTTCTTTTCTTTATGTTTCCAACTGCAATCAAAAGGAAAGAAAAATTGGTTTATTCACTTAAAACCATTGGGAGATATATCTTATAGTTTATATGTTATTCATATGCCAATCATGGTATTCTTATCGGGTTATATACTTCAAAAAACAGGAAATCAATTACTTCCCAAAGGATATACACTATTCTTTATTGGAGTAGGCCTAAGTATTATTGCAGGTGTATGCTCATATTACATAGCAGAAAAACCTTTTATAAAAAAGAAAAGTGTCACAAAATAAGAATCGGCTAAAATATACTATCCTTTGCATTGTAATTGCTTTAGCAAGTTATGCTATTGGCTGTCTAGTATATTCTCCTAATCTCATTCATAGAATAAAATCTTACCCCAAAGGATTAAAATACCATAGTATACTAGAACAACATAAAAAAATAATGCCAAATAAAGACCAATCATATTGCATTATGCTGGGTAACTCAATTACTCATGAAGGCCCATGGTCTGAATTATTTAATAAAACACAAATACTCAACCGTGGCATTCCTGGAGATGATATTAAAGGTATTACCCAAAGGCTATACTCAATTTTAAAGTTAAAACCTCAAAAATTATTTTTAATGTGTGGTATTAACGACCTATTAAATGGAAAAGAACCTGACTATATATTCAAACATTATAAAATTCTAATAAATGAAATTACGGAATCAGAAATTCCTCTAGTAATTCAAAGCGTTTTATTCACATCATACAGTAAAATAGTAAATCGAAAAGTACACAAATTAAATCTTTGGCTATCTGATTACTGTTTAGCCAATAATATCGAATATGTTGATTTAAATAGTCATCTCTCAAATAACGATGCTCTATTAAAAAAATATACATACGATGGCATTCATCTAACAGCAGAAGCTTATTTAGTTTGGGCGAAATTATTAAACCCATACTTTGATTAGATGAGATTGTTAGATACTTAGGTTAGTAGAGTATTAGGTTATTAGGTTATTAGAGATTAGGTCAATAAAAATTAGAATATGTATTTGAAAAATTCGTAGTTCAGAAATTTTGCACAGCAAAACCTATTCAGGTTAATTAGCATAATTCGCAGACTCTAAAACAAACCAAACAATCATAATCTGTTTAATTTGCTTAATCTGCAGACAAACCGTTTTGCAAAGCAAAACTATTCGTCTAATTCGTGAAATTAACAATTCAGTGTTTACTTTATATTGTATTGTTGAACTCCTTCGTCGTTTCGTGGTTTAAAAACTTTTGCACAGCAAAAAATTACCCAGTAATAAAAGAGAATATTAGGTTATTAGGTTATTAGGTCAGTAGGTCAGTAGGTCAATAGGTCAATAGGTCAATAGAAATTAGAATATGTATTTGAAAAATTCGTAGTCCAGGAATTTTGCACAGCAAAACAATTCGTGTCAATTTGAGTAAATTTGATGACTAAATCTATTACGCAGTAATAATAATTAGTGGTAATTCGCGTAATTCGCGGATAAAAAAGAAAAATGACAAAAAAGATACTATTCATATGGGATCGCATGGGCGATTACCACAGAGCCCGAGTGAAAGCTTGTGCTGATTTAATAGGAGAAGAAAATATATTCAGTGCTGATTTAGGAAGTGGAGATTCCATCTATAAATGGGAAAATACCAAAGATAATAATCAGCATTTTGTTTTATCCCCTACCCCTGTTGATCAGGTAGATATTAAAGAAACCATACTACATTTTAAATCGATTATTCAGCAAAATAACATCACCCATGTTTGCATCCCCGGCTACGGAAGAAAAGTGTATCGTCAGATGCTAAAGACATCTAAAAACTTAGGCCTGCAAACCTTACTATTTGCAGAATCATGGTATCCCGGAAAAAAGTTGTTCGATAGAGTTAAAGGATGGTGGTTAAAGCCATTAGTGGATGTCTTTTTTGTATCAGGAAAAAGAGCCGCGCAACACTTTAGCAAACGCCTTAAAATACCTGCTGAAAAAATGATAGAAGGATATAGTGTTGTGGATAATGATCACTTTGCTTGCGGACATAAACAACAAAACGAATTACCTGTTTTGCTATGCGTTGCACGCTTTGCAACGGAAAAAAATCTTCCCATGCTCATTGAAGCCTTTAAATCATCCAACCTGAATGGTAAATGGCAGTTGAAAATAGTAGGTGGCGGTCCGCAAAAAGAAGAATTGCAAAACAGCGTATCAACCAACGACACGATTGTCTTGCAAGATTGGCTAACATATGCAGAACTACCTGACTTGTATGCATCCGCAGACTGTTTTATTCTCCCAAGTTTATTTGAACCCTGGGGCTTAGTGGTAAATGAAGCTATGTCTGCCGGTTTACCAATAATCCTAAGTGACGAAATAGGTGGCCTACCTGATTTATTAAATGAAGGCAAAAACGGATGGATGTTTCATTTAAGCAAGGAAGATCTTACCAATACTCTCAATCAACTGGGGCAAACCTCATCACACCAACTATTAGAGATGGGAAGTTTGTCAAAGAAAATTGTGGATGGTTATTCTTGTGAAACGTGGGCAGGTAAGGTTGTTAGGTGGTTAGGACAATAGGTGATTAGGTGGATAGATCAATAGGCCGTTAGAAGTTAGAAGTTAGATCGTTAGATTAATAGGTCAAAAGAGTATTAGATCAGTAGGTCGGTAGAATATTAGGTCGATAGGTGGATAGGCTATTAGGACTAAAGACCTGACAGCATTTTTTTAACCTGTCAGCGTCTGGGTCAACAAAGATTTGTAGGTTAATAGAGTATTAGGTAAGTAGGTAGATAGAGGGTTAGAGGTTAGATTTTAGAGGATGTACAGCTTACTTATTCATTGATTTGTATCAATCTAATTTAATTTACAATTATCTACAAACTAACAATTTAAGGATCAATTTTTAATGTATTATTGAACACCCTTTAGTCCATTCTTTTAATTCGTTAAATTCGCGTAATTCGCAGACAAAATAAAAAAATGAAGCATATACAAAATATCGTTATTGGGGCCGGCGTATCAGGATTGTCGGCTGCCCGATTGTTACATGAGCAAAACAAAGAGGTATTAATCCTTGAAAAAGCAAACAAACCCGGTGGATTGATAAAATGCGATCGGGTTGAAGGTCACTTGTTTCACCGTGTTGGTGGACATGTTTTTAATTCCCGTAATCAAGAAATCAAAGACTGGTTTTGGAAACATTTTAATCAGGAAGAAACCTTCTTATCTGCCAAAAGAAAAGCAGGAATCAATATCCAGAATAAAACTGTAGGTTATCCCATTGAGAACTATTTATACCAATTAGATGATCAAACCGTTACTTCCATTATTAATGAATTGATGGATCTGGACAAACAAGGCAGTAAATCTCCTCAGGAATACGATAACTTTGAGGCTTTTTTAAAAGGAAACTTTGGAGAGCAACTATTCAAACTCTACTTTGAACCATATAACCATAAGATTTGGAAAACAGATTTAAGTAAGGTTGCGTTACCATGGTTAGATGGTAAATTACCAATGCCCAATTACCGCGAAACTATTTTAAGTAATATCCTCCGGAAAGAGGAAGGCAATATGGTGCATAGCTCCTTTTATTATCCTAAAAACAATGGTTCACAATTTATTGCAGATACCCTGGCTCAAGGCACCAAGATTATATACAATACCACTGTTGATTCCATCGTTCGTAAAGGTAACGAGTGGATCATTAATGATGCTTATAGTGCAGAGAATATTATCTATACCGGAGATATCAGACAATTAAATCAAACTGTAAAAGAAGTGTCCGATAATATATCAGCTGGTCTGCAAAAAGTCAAAGACTTAAAATCTAACGGAACAAGCAATTTACTATGTACTGTTGACGACAACGATTACTCGTGGATGTATTTACCGGAGCAACAAACACCGGCACACCGCATTATATTTACCGGTAATTTCAGTAAAACCAACAATGCACCGGAAGGAAACAGATCCTGTACTATTGAGTTTTCGGGATACACCCCAAAAGAGGAAATGCTGCAGGCCATTAAACAACTCCCTTTTAATCCCAAAGCCATAGCCCATAATTACGAACCCAACTCATATGTCATCCAACAAAACGGAGACAAGGAAAATATTGATCATACTCGCAGCCTGTTACAAGAACAAAACTTTCACCTGTGTGGTCGCTTCGCCGAATGGGAATACCATAACATGGATAAAGCCATTGAAAGTGCGATGAGGGTTGTTAGGTCAATAAGTTGTTAGCTCGATAGGTTATTGGGTCATTAGGTCAATAGATCAATAGGACTTTAGGTCATTAGATGATTAGGTTAGTGGGTGATTAGAATTGTATATCTTAATTATAAATTATATTATTAACCAAATCTAAATTTGAGTTTTATGTACACGTTTAAAAAACTTACTATCTGGCAGAAATCCATGGATTTTGCAGAAAAATGTTTAACTATAACTGAAAATATTACTGGCCATTATAGACTTATTGAGCAATTAGAAGCTTGTTCGTGTTCTGTTCCACAAAATATAGCAGAAGGAAAAGGACGAGTATCTGTAAAAGAATACATCCATTATTTATATATAGCAAGAGGCTCTCTATATGAATCCATAACACTTTTAAATTTATTTCATAGAAAAGATATTATTGATAATAATACATTATCCGAATTAGAAGAAATGGGACTAGAAATAACAAAAATGGTTAACAGTCTAATTTCAAAACAACGAGAATACCTAAAAAACTAATGACCTAATTATCTATTGACCTAAAATATATGTTCATACTCTCCCACTCCGGTAAACAACACAGTTATCATACAGCCAAAAGCCTATCTGATTTAGGTCTATTGGAAACATTTTACACAAGCAGCTATATAACCAGTGCCTTTTTTCAAAAGCAAATTGAAAAACGAAATAACACCTATTGGAGCAGAAGATATATAAAAGGACTTCCAGGCAGCAAGGTAAATGCCAACTGGCGTTTTGAGATTAAAGAAATGGCCCTACGAAAATTGCAGGGTAAAAGTCCAGCTGCACAGTTGGCTGTATATAATCGTGATGTTAATTTTGATCAATATGTAGCTAAAAGACTACAGAAAAAACACCATTCAAAAGAAAACTCTTTTTGGGGATTTCAAGGTAGTTGTCATACAACTCTAAAAAAAGCCAAAGAACTAGGTTTAACATCCTATTGCGAACTGGCCACAGCACATGTTGTTTCTGCCAAGCAAATATTAGGAGAAGAGGCAAACTTGCACAAAGAATGGGCTCATTCGATCGACAACCTGGAGTTTCCAGTATATTATGAAAAAAGACTGGTTGAAGAACCACATTTAGCAACAAAATGTATTGCAGCTTCATCTTTTACGAAAAACACCCTATTGAATGTAGGCATTTCCGAAAAAGATATATTATTCCTGCCCCTTGGATTTGATTTGGATTATATCCCTTATCAGGAAAAAACATCCTCAGATATAGAGAAAAGACCTTTAAAATTACTCTACGCAGGTACAGTAACCCAACGTAAAGGCATCAAATATTTATTGGAGGCACTAAAGGAACTAAACTCCACTGATATAGAATTACATATTGTAGGAGGAATTCAAGGCAATGACTCTGCTTTGAATAATTATAAAGGATTATTTCACTATCATCCACCTGTATCTCAACATGAATTATTTGAAATGTACGATCAATTTGACGCTTTAGTATTGCCAACCATATTTGAAGGATTTGGACTGGTTATCGTTGAAGCTATGGCCGCAGGACTTCCAGTAATCACCACCCCCCACTCCATAGGTCCTGAATTAATTGAAAACGATGAAAACGGATATATTATTCCCATAAGAAATATAGCAGCCATTAAAGAATCCATGTTAAAACTCAGAGAAAAAACAGAAAATGATTTTCTGAAAATGAGAATAAATGCACGAAAAGCAGCAACAACATATTCCTGGGACAATTATACAAACCGATTATCAAAAATGATTAAAATAGGTGATCAGGCCATTAGGTGATTAGTTTTTTAGGTCGATAGATAACAAAAAGGACTCAATAATCAACTAAAACTAATAACTAATTACCTATTAAATTTCCATTCTATTAACCTAATATCTAATAATCTAACAACCTATCAAGCTAATGATCTATTATGCTATTATCCTCTAACATCTAGTTTCTAATACCTATGTACATACTAACCTTTTATCCTATTAACCTACCAACCTAATGACCTAATGATCTATTGACCTAATGATCTATTGACCTATTGACCTATTGATCTATTGATCTAACCTCCTATTGACCCAACGACCTACCAACCTACCAACCTATTGACCTATTGACCTATTGACCTATTGACCTAATAATCTAATATCTAAATCATGCACATCATCAACATCATCGACAATATAAGCCAAGTCAACTTTGGTATTTGGAATGCTGCCATAGCAACTGCAAAACACTTAAAAGAAGACTATAATGTGGTATCTGAACTATGGTTTCCAGAAATAGAAGATGCTCCAGAACTTGAAAATATAACGATGGTTCCATTAAAAGACATCTCTAAAGAGGGGTTATTAAAATTAGTGGATAAAAAAGGTTTGAAGCCTAGCAACACAATTATTGTTACACACGGTTGTTGGCAATATGCTACAAAATGGGGTTCCGAATTAAAAAACAAAGGATTTCATTGGATTTATACTCCACACGGCATGCTGGAACCATGGAGTATACAGCAAAAAAAGTGGAAAAAGAAAGTGTACTTTAAACTGGTTGAATATCCATTAAGCAAAAAGTCAGACACCATCAGAGCCGTAGGATCACCTGAACTTAAGAACTTAAAAAATACTTATAAGAATACAGTACTTATTCCCAATGGTATTGAAGAAAATATAACCACCGTAAAAGAATGGAAGAAACCAGTTCAATTCCTGTTTATGGCACGTTTACATCATAAAAAAGGAATTTTACCATTAATACAAGCCTGGATTGCTTCTTCATTAAATAACAACCCTAACTTTAATTTAAACATTGCAGGTCCTGATGACGGCGAAAAGGACGCAATGCTTTCTTTAATACAAAAAAATAATACTCAAAATATTAAGTATGTTGGGGCTAGATATGGTTCAGAAAAAGAGCAATTATTAAAACAGTCTCATTTCTATATATTACCCTCCCATAGCGAAGGCTTTCCTACCTCTGTGCTGGAAGCCATGCAATACGGACTCATTCCCATCATCACTGAAGGCTGTAACTTCCCCGAAGTATTTGAGAACAAAAAAGCCATCCAAATCACCACCGAAACAGACTCCATACTACAAGGGCTAGAAAAAGCATCAAAAATAGATGCCGCAACCTATCAAAAAATGAGTCAGGAAGCCAATAAATACATCAACCAAAATTACACCTTAAAAAAAATTGCCAAACAGCAATACGAGTTGTATAAAGGATTGTTATTGTGAATAACTATTTACATTGAAACTATTAAAATCCCTTTACCCTTATAAACTAATTCCCATGCCAACCCTAAATCTGGAATCCGATAACTTTTACCATATCTACAACCGGGGAATAAACAGCTGCAACCTTTTTGAAAACGAAAACAATTACACCTATTTCCTAAATTTATACGATAAGTATATTAGTCCAATTGCACAAACATATGCGTGGGTTTACCCTATCAAATAATTTTAAATTTTATGGATCAGTATTATTTCGTTTACGTTTTAAAAAGCTTAAAAGATGGTAAGAATTATACAGGTTATACTAAAAATTTAAAATTAAGATTTGAACAACATTGCAATGGGCTAGTAGATTCAACAATGCATAGGCGTCCCTTAATTTTAATCTATTTTGAAGGTTGTATTAATCAACAAGATGCAACACATAGAGAGAAATACCTCAAAACACATTATGGTAAAATGTTTTTAAAAAATAGATTAAAAAAATGGTATGGTGATAAAATAATCTTATTTGACAGGGTGAATGCCCAATCATTTTTATTTATTGATATATATTAAAAACCTGACAGGTTTAAATCCGGATTCCCAATCAAACCTGTCAGGTTTAATAACTACTACCAAACCTCCACACCAACACTTTTCTAACCTTTTTAATGCATATACCAAAGCATTCAACAAATACCACAATCGTCACGGAGCACTATTTGAAAGACCATTCAAAAGGAAACAAATCGACTCTGATGAATATTTAAAGCAAGTTATAATATATATACATAATAATCCCATACACCATTCATTCGTATCACACCCTATTGAATACATCTGGAGTAGTTATGAAACATGCCTCTCCGATAAAATATCTAAATTAAAAAGAGAAGAAGTTATAAAACTGTTTGATGACAAATCTAATTTCATCTATTGTCACCAACAACTTAAAGATATTAGCGATGATATGTTTCTTTAATTCCTGTAGTTGTCTTAATTTAGACACCTTGACTAAAAGAAGACCCGTCTGGTAAGACAAAACAAGATGAAGGTTTATTTGAGTATAAGCATTAGGTTTCATGATAAACGATAAAGGTTGAAAATTTCGCACCTTCCGGGGCTTCTTATTAACAAACTGCAACCAATATACCCATATATTTTAACACTCCATGGCAATAAAATTGCTATAATTATAACATTGGATGTAATTTTACAAAACATCAAAGAGGCCATGTATTGCTAACTGCGAAACGGCGAAAGAATTATAGAAACATATTAAAAACTGAGCTGTACTTACAGGACGCTGATGTACAGGATGCATAATACCCCAGGTGATGCCTGAGCTAAATTCATTTGGGCCTTTAGCCCGAATTTTGCCTACAGAAGTCAAAAATGTTGTAATTAAAAGTTTATTTCCTTTGAAATATTGACTAAGTGCGATGGCCTGTTCAATTGGCCCGGGTCGGAGTTGGAGAGACGCAGATGAATGCGGGTGATTAAGGAAGGTGCGATGGAAAAATTCATCAAGGAGGTGGGGTGAAGGATTAATTGAACTTGATTTTTTCCTTCTTTTTTATCAAGAAAAAAGAAGACCCGTCTGGTAAGACAAAACAAGATGAAGGTTTATTTGAATATAAGCATTAGGTTTCATGATAAACGATAAAGGTTGAAAATTTCGCACCCTCCGGGGCTTCTTATTAACAAACTGCAACCAATATACCCATATATTTTACCACTCCATGGCAATAAAATTACTATAATTATAACATTGGATGTAATTTTACAAAACATCAAAGAGGCCATGTATTGCTAACTGCAAAACGGCGAAAGAATTATAGAAACATATTAAAAACTGAGCTGTACTTACAGGACGCTGATGTACAGGATGCATAATACCCCAGGTGATGCCTGGGCTAAATTCATTTGGGCCTTCAGCCCGAATTTTGCCTACAGAAGTCAAAAATGTTGTAATTAAAAGTTTATTTCCTTTGAAATATTGACTAAGTGCGATGGCCTGTTCAATTGGCCCGGGTCGGAGTTGGAGAGACGCAGATGAATGTGGGTGATTAAGGAAGGTGCGATGGAAAAATTCATCAAGGAGGTGGGGTGAAGGATTAATTGAACTTGATTTTTTCCTTCTTTTTTATCAAGAAAAAAGAAGAACAGTCTGGTAAGACAAAACAAGATGAAGGTTTATTTGAATATAAGCATTAGGTTTCATGATAAACGATAAAGGTTGAAAATTTCGCACCCTCCGGGGCTTCTTATTAACAAACTGCAACCAATATACCCATATATTTTACCACTCCATGGCAATAAAATTACTATAATTATAACATTGGATGTAATTTTACAAAACATCAAAGAGGCCATGTATTGCTAACTGCAAAACGGCGAAAGAATTATAGAAACATATTAAAAACTGAGCTGTACTTACAGGACGCTGATGTACAGGATGCATAATACCCCAGGTGATGCCTGGGCTAAATTCATTTGGGCCTTTAGCCCGAATTTTGCCTACAGAAGTCAAAAATGTTGTAATTAAAAGTTTATTTCCTTTGAAATATTGACTAAGTGCGATGGCCTGTTCAATTGGCCCGGGTCAGAGTTGGAGAGACGCAGATGAATGTGGGTGATTAAGGAAGGTGCGATGGAAAAATTCATCAAGGAGGTGGGGTGAAGGATTAATTGAACTTGATTTTTTCCTTCTTTTTTATCAAGAAAAAAGAAGAACAGTCTGGTAAGACAAAACAAGATGAAGGTTTATTTGAGTATAAGCATTAGGTTTCATGATAAACGATAAAGGTTGAAAATTTCGCACCTTCCGGGGCTTCTTATTAACAAACTGCAACCAATATACCCATATATTTTAACACTCCATGGCAATAAAATTACTATAATTATAACATTGGATGTAATTTTACAAAACATCAAAGAGGCGATGTATTGCTAACTGCAAAACGGCGAAAGAATTATAGAAACATATTAAAAACTGAGCTGTACTTACAGGACGCTGATGTACAGGATGCATAATACCCCAGGTGATGCCTGGGCTAAATTCATTTGGGCCTTCAGCCCGAATTTTGCCTACAGAAGTCAAAAATGTTGTAATTAAAAGTTTATTTCCTTTGAAATATTGACTAAGTGCGATGGCCTGTTCAATTGGCCCGGGTCAGAGTTGGAGAGACGCAGATGAATGTGGGTGATTAAGGAAGGTGCGATGGAAAAATTCATCAAGGAGGTGGGGTGAAGGATTAATTGAACTTGATTTTTTCCTTCTTTTTTATCAAGAAAAAAGAAGACCCGTCTGGTAAGACAAAACAAGATGAAGGTTTATTTGAATATAAGCATTAGGTTTCATGATAAACGATAAAGGTTGAAAATTTCGCACCCTCCGGGGCTTCTTATTAACAAACTGCAACCAATATACCCATATATTTTAACACTCCATGGCAATAAAATTACTATAATTATAACATTGGATGTAATTTTACAAAACATCAAAGAGGCCATGTATTGCTAACTGCAAAACGGCGAAAGAATTATAGAAACATATTAAAAACTGAGCTGTACTTACAGGACGCTGATGTACAGGATGCATAATACCCCAGGTGATGCCTGGGCTAAATTCATTTGGGCCTTTAGCCCGAATTTTGCCTACAGAAGTCAAAAATGTTGTAATTAAAAGTTTATTTCCTTTGAAATATTGACTAAGTGCGATGGCCTGTTCAATTGGCCCGGGTCGGAGTTGGAGAGACGCAGATGAATGTGGGTGATTAAGGAAGGTGCGATGGAAAAATTCATCAAGGAGGTGGGGTGAAGGATTAATTGAACTTGATTTTTTCCTTCTTTTTTATCAAGAAAAAAGAAGAACAGTCTGGTAAGACAAAACAAGATGAAGGTTTATTTGAATATAAGCATTAGGTTTCATGATAAACGATAAAGGTTGAAAATTTCGCACCCTCCGGGGCTTCTTATTAACAAACTGCAACCAATATACCCATATATTTTACCACTCCATGGCAATAAAATTACTATAATTATAACATTGGATGTAATTTTACAAAACATCAAAGAGGCCATGTATTGCTAACTGCAAAACGGCGAAAGAATTATAGAAACATATTAAAAACTGAGCTGTACTTACAGGACGCTGATGTACAGGATGCATAATACCCCAGGTGATGCCTGAGCTAAATTCATTTGGGCCTTTAGCCCGAATTTTGCCTACAGAAGTCAAAAATGTTGTAATTAAAAGTTTATTTCCTTTGAAATATTGACTAAGTGCGATGGCCTGTTCAATTGGCCCGGGTCGGAGTTGGAGAGACGCAGATGAATGTGGGTGATTAAGGAAGGTGCGATGGAAAAATTCATCAAGGAGGTGGGGTGAAGGATTAATTGAACTTGATTTTTTCCTTCTTTTTTATCAAGAAAAAAGAAGACCCGTCTGGTAAGACAAAACAAGATGAAGGTTTATTTGAATATAAGCATTAGGTTTCATGATAAACGATAAAGGTTGAAAATTTCGCACCTTCAGAGAGGCGATATACAGGTAGCAAAACAACGGTAGCCACGGAGCGGCGGAATAACAGTCTAAAACCTCAATACCCGTTTAATGTACAATCTCATCAACTTGCCTTTACCATAACGATATACCATATACTCCCTAACTGGGAAAAACTCTCTCCAAACCAAAAGAAACTTATTAACAACTCCTGGTACATATGCAATTTCGCTGATATCAATTATCTTATGTTTTTGATTATTATATGGTTTAATTACATCCTTGATCAAATCTTCTTCTAAATTATACCACTTTTCTCCGACATTACATCTATTTTTAAGATAGAGAACTATTTTGCAAAGCTTCTCTATTTCCTTTTTCATTTTAGGATTAATCTCTAGTAAATTATCTACAAATCTACCTAATTCATTCTGTCTATTAAAAAGAAGTAATAAATCCACCAACCACCCCACTCTTAATCCTCCCTTATAAAGATTGGTTGCTGCATGCGCTATCTGGTGATAACCAAACCATACTTCATTTAAAACCAGCATTTTCTTCTCTCCCACTGTTTTTTCAACAGCATATTCAAATAAATCTATATCAGTTTGATAAGGATTACCTAACGAAAATAAACGTTGATGAATTTCAATTAATACTCCTTTAAAAGTGACAGCCCTAACATGAGAATGAACCTGTTCATGAAGAGCTGAACGTGGTACATAATTTTGTTTAGCTCCTGCTTTCAATAAAATATCCAAAGCTCTCATCGCCTCCCCTTCTGGAACTAACAAATCAATATCCCCCATTGGACGAAGCCCTTCGTCAGGATATATAATTGATGTTAAAGCAATGCCCTTTAAAGCAATAACTAAAATACCCGCTTCATTTAAAAGTTGTTGTATTTGAAAATAAACATTGATTTTTTGCTGATTTACCAAAGATGTTTGTAGATAAAGTTGCTTCCATGGTTTTAAAACTTCCTCTGAAACCCAACTTGCATATTGACTATTTTTGATTTGATAATAACACCAGGCCCCTACACCATGCTTAATCCCCAATTGAATCAAAGTGTCTGTCCATTCAATCTGATCTAATGCAATAGATCCATCCATCTTACACAAGAGTAATAGAGATTCAATATCCTCTCTTTTAATTTTATCCGGAGTCATAAGATCAAAGATAATTAATTAAGAATAAGAAAAAACAAGGCCAAAACAATGTATTCAATTTTATAAGATTGCATTACTTAAAAGTTGCGACTCCTCAGGAGTCGTTTTTTGTTTGAGGTATATGTTTTCTATATACATGTGATGCCTCTGGCATCATCTATAAGTACAATCAAATTATCCTACAAATAAACGAATAGTCAAATCAACAAATCTGCAAATTCACAAATAAACTACTTCAACTGCCAACTGTGAACTGAACACTGAACACTGAAGCTGTCCCTTCAGGACGATTATTAACACCATAGTTATTGTCCCAAGGCGATGCCATGGGCTAAAATGACCTGGGCCTACAGCCCAATATTAATAACCTGAGTTCGATTAAAATTAGCGAGCTCAAATTTCAGTAAATGATTGGTTTACAATATAAATTTTTGAGACATAGCGAGCTATGGTGATAAAATTTAGAGCCGTAAATCGAGTATTTAATGAAAAGCTATGAATTTCACTTATAAATACCGATTTTCTGCGTCATATTTGCTTACCATAGCCCGCTATGCTTTCGCAAACATTCCTTGAAACTCAATATTTATAAGCGATTTGAGCCATTAATTTTATATCGAACTCAGGTTAATAGATAACACATAGCGAAACAACAGACGTAATCCAATGACACAATACCGATAAATTGCGAAGTCATTAAAATTCGTGTATTTCGTGAAATTCGAGGTCCCTAAAAATTGGCATATCAACAAATCACCAGATCAACAAATAAGCAGATTAACAAATCAATCAACGACAAAATACTAACTGCAGACTGAAGACTGCCCACTGAAGACTGAGTACTGTTGACTGAGAACTGCTGACTGAGAACCTCCGTACCACCTCAAGTGCAGCTATGGTTCCGGTAAGGCTTCTATTCGGTTCCTAAAGACCTACCCCAATCCGAACACAACCCGAACAGAACCCTATCTCACCCGAACGCGACCCGACCACATCCCGAAGCCGTATCCAAAATCTCTCGAAAATGGCCTTTTTCTGAATAATTTTTGCTGATTTTGGCCATTTTCGGAATAATTTTTCTCGTTTTTGGCGTTTTTTGGAATAATTGGGTGTTTTTGGCCCTATTTCACTTCATTTCTAAAATCACCCATTTTCACAATCCACTATCACTTAAGCGCTTACAGAGATAAAAAGTCACAGTAAAATTACTGTTATTTTTTTGCACTCCTCATTCATCTAATTTAGTTCTCAACAAAAGGTTACAATAGTAAGGTTAAAGGAGAAAGGATAAAGAAAGCAGTAGGCAGTAGGTAGTAAACAGTAGGCAGTAGGCAGTAAACAGTAGACAGTAGAATGAGAACTGAAGACTGTATACTGTAGACTGTAGACTGTAGACTGTAGACTGTAGACTGAAGACTGTAGACTGAAGACTAGCAATAACATCGGCCGATACCATGTTAAACCCGGATTGTATTTGCGGACTGATCAACCCGAATACAATCCATAAAAAAAGAAAAATGAATGAAGTCAAAAATTTCGCCATCGGTTCACTGGGTACTTTAGGTGCAATGGAAATGGCAGATGCACAAATATTTTCGCCCCAGGATGCTGATCCACAAACAATGTTGATCAGGACAGCGATCACCCTGCTAGCAGGAACTCTCACAACTGTTGTTTCAAACTGGATTAAAAGGCATAAAGCCCGAAAACAAGCTGAAAGAACAGCGGCTAAAAAAAGCCATAGAAGAAACATCATTAAAATTAAAAATCATAAAAATAAATAGTCATGGGAAAGTTTAATAATGGAATCCTGGGTGGATTCAACGGAAAAGTAGGTAACGTGGTAGGTGCAACATGGAAAGGCATCACCTATATGAAAGCAATTCAAAATACCGGAACTAAAAAAGCCACTGAAAAGCAGATTATTCAAAGAGCCAAATTCGGTTTTGCTGCCAAGTTTTTACAACCATTGTATCCGGTTATTCAAATCGGTTTTAAAACACAAGGTGTAAAACAGTCTGCTCAAAATGCAGCACAGGCTCATCTGTTAAATTTTGCACTAACAGGAGAATATCCATCTTTTGCTGTTGATTTTGAAAATCTGTATCTGGCAAAAGGATCCATTAAAGTAGCAGATTCAGCATCTGTTATTGCCGATACCGACAAGATTACCTTTAACTGGAATGATACAGATAAGGCTCTGGATATTCATGGTAATGAACAGGCTTTATTGGTGGGAATTGCGAATGGATATTATCCATCATATTCAATAGATGAATATGTAAGAGAAGATCGTGGTGGTGGGATACCATTCCCTAACGCACCCTCTGGTACACTGGTACATTGTTATCTTGCTTTTGCAGAAACCGATAATTTGATGAGAGCCAGTAACAGTATTTATTTAGGTACTGTGAGCATACCTTAATTAGAAAACCAGGGTCTCATGATATTTGAGGCTCTGGTTAAAAAATCATTAAAATAACAATATTAAAACTAACCGTCATGGCTAAAATAATAGGAAATCATTTATTTGGATTAATATCCGGCAGACTAGGTAATACAATTGGTGTAATTATAAATGGAAAACAGTATTTCCGACAAGTACCTAAAAAAAGCACTGTAAAACCATCACAAAAACAAATTATGCAACGCGCCAGGTTTGCTTTTGCAATGAAGTTTCTAAAACCATTACGCCCTGTAATACAATTAGGGTTTTATGAAAGAAACAACTCCAGATCAGCCCATAATAAAGCAATGTCGCATTTGCTTCAACATACAATTGAAGGGTCATATCCTGATTATACCATTAATTTTCAAAAACTAAAGCTTTCTAAAGGACCCATTGAAAGATGTGAATCAACATCAGTTGAAATTTCAAATCACAATATCATCTATCACTGGAAAGATGCCGATGAAATCATCAATGACCATAAAAGGGAGAATGCTCTACTGATTGCCATAACTCAGGATTATGAAGTGGTTCAATCTGTAAATGAATATATGCGTAATGAAAACATAGGTAAACTATCATTACCACAAGTACCATCAGGTACAAAAATTCACTGTTACATCGCATTTTCTGATACCATTCGCTCTCATCGAACCAGTAATAGTGAATACTTAGGATTTGTATCAATGCCTTAATTTAATGACTAAATAAGTAGGCGGTGAGTAGTGGGCAGTATACTGAAGACTGTTGACTGAAGACTGTTGACTGTTGACTGAAGACTAAGGACTGAGGACTGTAGACTGTAGACTGAGGACTGTAGACTGAGGACTTTAAAATCTCCATTTCAAATGTTATATATTGTTAATACGCTTTGACTTTTCGATCTTTTTAGTTAATTTATCTATAGATTATTAACCACCAAACACACGAAATTATGTTAGCTTCAATTCATACAATAGCCGATTCCATTCTAATGAGAAAAGCCTTAAAATGGAAAAACAATAATATAACTAAAGATTTAGCCTTTGAATGTGGTTCCATCTACAATCACCAGGATGATTATTTAAATAAGTCATTATCTCAAATCATACATAAAAAACACAAAATCAAGGATGTATGCAATTATTTATCAAATTTAAACGGAATTAAAGAATCATTAGATACCTATCCCTGGAAAATACCCTGCAACCTCACAAGTGAAGAGCAGAAGATATTCTTAAATGACTTGGATTTCTATATCTTATTATCTGGTATATTAATTAAGGCACGAAATTTACTTAGAGGTTATTTACCTGATTACAAAACCCCATCATGCACAAAATTATTACCACTGTTTAGTAGTAATCCTAAAAAGGTAAAACAAACCATTCATTTACTAAATGAAAGTCCGTGGCATATACTTGTTGAAAACTACTTTTTGCAAAACAATTATCTAAGACTATTAAATGAATTTGAAAAAATGAATGAATTTATTGATGCTAACCATATCATTTATAAAGCATACAAGAAATTGGAAGAAGCCTTTAATACCATACCAGCTACTATAGTACACGAAAAAATTTTACAATATAACATAAAAGATTCATATCAACTGATAAGCAGAATAGTAGATAGTATAGATGAACCTGATTTATGGAATGAATACCGTCAAATCATTTCTGAGGTAATTGTATTGGGAGTAGGTTCTAAATTATTTTTTGAATTATATATTGATTTATTTAAACAACAACAGGATATTTCTGTGGGAAATATCGCATCAGAAATTATTTTTATCAAAACACAAATTAAAAGAGCTAAACAATTTAATCGTGATATGTCTATTAAGTCCAATAAAAATCTGATTCAATTAAATAATATCTTATTACAACTGAAAGAGATGGCGATAACAAATCCACAGAATCAATTATTGGAATGGAATCATAATCCTAAAATGTTTGTAAAAAAACTTCATCAAATGATATCTAATGGATATTTAACGCTAAAAGGGAATAGTGATATTAAGCCCATATTCGATATTATTAACCAATTTATTATCGTTAAAAAACAAAACAACTCTGGAAATCTTTCTTATGATACGTTGCTTACTTATTTTAAGAAAGCCAATACTGGTGAGTTATAATGTATATAGAATCATTATAGGGCAGTTTAATATAAATATCATTAAAAATTGAGCTGTCCATTCAGGGCGTTTATAAACAACATGATAATATTAACAATTCTATAGATTCTCAAAGTATCCGTGTTGTAAAGTACACTATTGGAAAATTGAAAATACTGAGATTAGTTCTTAATGGTTTTCCAATTTTGAGGTAGAAGTTCTTTTAATTGAGATGTTTTATAATCTTGTATTCTTTCAAGTACAAAGGTTAACCATTCTAACGGATTTACATCATTAATTTTACATGTAGCAAAAAAAGAATACATCATGGCAGCTTTTTGTGCTGCACTATGTGAACCTGCAAACAAATAGTTTTTCCGACCTAAAGCTAATGGACGTATAGCATTTTCAATCTTATTATTATCGATTTCATATTTACCTTTATCAATGTAGGCTTTTAATCTAGGCCAGAGATTGTATGTATAGGTAATTGCTTTTCCAATTGGACTCTGGGGTACCACTTTATTAATGTTGCTTTTTAGCCATTGTTCTATTTCAATTAGGATAGGTCTTGCATATATGTTTCTGTACCTTTGTAAGGTGTTATGATTTATCAAACGCTCTTTTGCTGTTCTTTCTATTTTATAAAGCTTCTGCATCTTTTTAAGCATATACTCTGCCATATCTTTGTCGTAGTTCAAAGCTTTATCAAAATAACGCCGGGCATGTGCCATGCAAGCTAAAAGCACAATATGTCCTTTGGTTTCCATGCTTTGATACGCAATATAACCATCAGTTTGCAATGAACCGTTAAAATTTTTCAGCGTCTCTTCTGGTGCATCTTTATTTCTACCCGGATGATATTTAAAAAGAACTAATCCTTGCTCGGGTGATCGATAAACCCATTGGTATCCTGAAAATAAAGCGCCTTTCTTTTGTGAATCCTGAACTCCAATTGGAGATTCATCAGCTTGTAAATAATCACAATTTAAAACTTCTTTTTCCATTAAGTGATACAAAGGATCCAATAGATCAGTTGCTTTGTTAAACCATCCATTCATTGTGGAATTGGTTAAATACAGCTTACTACGTTTGAAGATCTGTATTTGACGATAAAAAGGAAGATGATCAACATATTTTGCAACCAATATATAAGCTAATAAACTTGCTCCAGCATTTCCTTTGGGTATTGGCAAGGATGGTAATTCAGCAATAACAACGCCTTGATTGTTTGGTTTTGCATATTTTGGACGAATAATTTTCCTAACAAATATTTGAGCAGGATTATATTCTAATATTTCAGTTATCTCTTCACCAATTTTTCTTGAACCTGGCTCAATCAACTCTGGTTCAATTATTTCTTCTACTCGTGGAAAATGATCTGATATTTTTATGCGAATGGGAGTCTTCTTTTCTTTCTCTGGCTTTTTTCTTGTGTAATTAATCTGTTCAACTTCTGTTTCTGCTTCCTCTGTTTTTTCACCAAATAAATCTAATTGAGAAGCTTCTTGTGATGTGGGTACAAAACGTTCACTTTTACTGCCAAAAATTAGTCTTTGAAGCTCTTTTAACTGATGCTTTAAGTAATTATGTTCAGCCAAAAGCTTTTCATATTCTGCCTTAGAAACGACTTCTTCATGTATGTCTTTTGTTTTGATTTCCACGCTTAAAAATAATCAAAACCCTTGTGATATCAATGGATTTAATGCATTTTATCTTCTAGTGAAAACCTTTTTTTCGTCTAAGGTTTGTGATACAAATACCATCTATCAACATAACCATTTGAGCATAACTTAAAACATAACTCCCTTCATTTATATCATATCTGGGATATTCAAAAGTGCCTTTTTCAAGCCTTTTATAATACAAAACAAATCCACTTCCTTTCCAATGTAAAAGTTTTATTTTGTTTCTATTTTTATTGATAAAAACATAGACATCGCCATTCAATGGTGATTCCCCAAGATTATTTTTAACAAGGTCACATAGCCCATCGAAACTTTTTCGCATATCCGTAGCTTGTCCGTATAATTGAAATTTTAGATCGGATGACAATGTAAACATATCAATACAATTTTATGAGTTCTTTAATTGTTTCTATTGAAAATCCTTGGCTATAACGAAATATTACTCCATTGGGAAATTCAATCTCTTGATAGGTTTGTTCTGCTGTATTTTCAACTTTGACAGGGATAAATCCGGTAGGGCATGGATCTGATTGTTTGGAGGCCTGCTCTTTATTAAACTTTGTTATCCAATATTTAAGTGAACCCACAGAAATTCCTTCTTTCTTACAAAAATCCGGCTGTCTTATGTGCCTCTTACTTTTATGCCACAGATCTACGATTCTTCGTGTTTCTGCATGACCTTCTATTACTCTTGTTTTCATGTTGGAAAGCTCACAAAATCCCTGGTAATATGCAATGTGTAAATAACAGTATGCTTACCTGAGAACGAAGACCTACTACCCGGGAAACGATGGCTGTAGACTGTAGACTACGGGCTGCCGACTGCTGGCTGCCGACTGTAGGCTACAGACTAAATAGGTATAAATGCAAAAAGAGCAACTGAAACTTGTTCAATTGCTCTTTCTTTTTAAAATCAGCGGCGACCTACTCTCCCACAATATGCAGTACCATCGGCGCTAATGGGCTTAACTTCTCTGTTCGGAATGGGAAGAGGTGGAACCCCATCGCTATAACCACCTGAATATCTTTATGAATAACATACCAGCTCAATCAAAATCACTTGTCGTGCTTTAACGCCCAACTAAAAGTTTCGGGTAATTAGTACTGCTCGGCTTTGACATTACTGCCTTTACACCTACAGCCTATCAACGTCATCGTCTCTAACGTCCCTGATAAGGATATCTCATCTTGAAGCAGGCTTCGTGCTTAGATGCTTTCAGCACTTATCCCTTCCAAACTTAGCTACCCAGCAATGCTCCTGGCGGAACAACTGGTGCACCAGAGGTTTGTCCATCACGGTCCTCTCGTACTAATGACAGGTCTTCTCAAATATCCTACGCCCACAACAGATAGGGACCGAACTGTCTCACGACGTTCTGAACCCAGCTCGCGTGCCACTTTAATGGGCGAACAGCCCAACCCTTGGGACCTTCTCCAGCCCCAGGATGTGACGAGCCGACATCGAGGTGCCAAACCGCTCCGTCGATATGAGCTCTTGGGAGCGATCAGCCTGTTATCCCCGGAGTACCTTTTATCCTTTGAGCGATGGCCCTTCCATGCGGAACCACCGGATCACTATGTCCTACTTTCGTACCTGGTCGACTTGTCGGTCTCACAGTCAAGCTTCCTTGTGCCATTACACTCTGCGGACGGTTACCAATCGTCCTGAGGAAACCTTTGAAAGCCTCCGTTACTCTTTTGGAGGCGACCACCCCAGTCAAACTACCCACCAAACAATGTCCGGATTAATCCGTTAGGCCACAGATAAGCAAAGGGACGTATTTCAAGGGTGACTAACATACTCCTGGCGAAGCATGATCAACGTCTCCGTCCTATCCTACACATTACTTACCCACAACCAATGTTAAGTTGCAGTAAAGGTTCACGGGGTCTTTCCGTCCCGTTGCGGGTAATCGGCATCTTCACCGATACTACAATTTCACCGAGCTCATGGTTGAGACAGTGCGCACATCGTTACACCATTCGTGCAGGTCGGAACTTACCCGACAAGGAATTTCGCTACCTTAGGACCGTTATAGTTACGGCCGCCGTTTACTGGGGCTTCAATTCAAACCTTCGCCGAAGCTAAGCTCTCCTCTTAACCTTCCAGCACCGGGCAGGTGTCAGGCCTTATACGTCTTCTTTCGAATTTGCAAAGCCATGTGTTTTTGATAAACAGTCGCATGCGCCATTTCTCTGCGGCCTACCGAAGTAGGCGCCCCTTATCCCGAAGTTACGGGGCCAATTTGCCGAGTTCCTTAACCATGAATCACTCGAGCGCCTTAGTATACTCAACCCAACTACGTGTGTCCGTTTACAGTACGGGCTCCTATACTCGCTTTTCTTGGTACCGGCTGCTTTACTTCGCTTCGGCCGAAGCCTAGGCTCAACGTACTATTCCGTCAGTACGTAGTAATCTCACCAATACGTCACTTTCGTTGTATAGCAGGTGCAGAAATATTAATCTGCTTGCCATCCACTACCCCTTTCGGGTTCGCGTTAGGTCCCGACTAACCCTGATCCGATTAGCGTTGATCAGGAAACCTGAGTCTTTCGGCGTGAGGGTTTCTCGCCCTCATTATCGTTACTTATGCCTACATTTGCTTTTCTAACCGCTCCACAGTTCATCACCAAACTGCTTCAAGGCGGTTAGAATGCTCCCCTACCACTTGTACTTCGTACAAATCCATAGCTTCGGTAGTATACTTATGCCCGATTATTATCCATGCTCGATCGCTCGACTAGTGAGCTGTTACGCACTCTTTAAATGAATGGCTGCTTCCAAGCCAACATCCTAGCTGTCTATGCAATCAAACCGCGTTTGTTCAACTTAGTATACATTTGGGGACCTTAGCCGATGGTCTGGGTTCTTTCCCTTTCGGACACGGACCTTAGCACCCATGCCCTCACTCCTATTCATCATCTTACAGCATTCGGAGTTTATCAGGAGTTGATAGGCGGTGAAGCCCTCTCGTCCAATCAGTAGCTCTACCTCTGTAAGATTAAAATAAGGCTGCACCTAAATGCATTTCGGGGAGTACGAGCTATTTCCAGGTTTGATTGGCCTTTCACCCCTACCCACAGTTCATCCAAAAACTTTTCAACGTTAACTGGTTCGGTCCTCCATTCCGTGTTACCGGAACTTCAACCTGACCATGGGTAGATCACCTGGTTTCGCGTCTAGCGCAGCTAACTTTTTCGCCCTATTCAGACTCGCTTTCGCTTCGGCTCCGTTGCTGAACAACTTAACCTTGCTAACTACGACTAACTCGTAGGCTCATTATGCAAAAGGCACGCCGTCACCATTAATTGGCTCCGACCGCTTGTAAGCGCACGGTTTCAGGTACTATTTCACTCCCCTGTTCGGGGTACTTTTCACCTTTCCCTCACGGTACTGGTTCACTATCGGTCTTTCAGGAGTATTTAGCCTTACCAGATGGGCCTGGCAGATTCACACAGGATTTCTCGTGTCCCGCGCTACTCAGGATACTGCTAAAATTTAAAACCTTACGTGTACGTGGCTGTCACACACTACGGCCGTTCTTTCCAAAACGTTCCACTTCAATTTTAAACCTATATCGCAGTCCTACAACCCCAACGTTGCCTGAACAACATTGGTTTGGGCTAATCCCCGTTCGCTCGCCGCTACTTAGGGAATCACTATTGTTTTCTTCTCCTCCAGGTACTTAGATGTTTCAGTTCCCTGGGTTTGCCCCCCGAAGGGTGACTGGTCATCAACCAGCCGGGTTGCCCCATTCAGAAATCTGCGGATCAATAAATATTTGCTTCTCCCCGCAGCTTATCGCAGCTTATCACGTCTTTCTTCGCCTCTGAAAGCCTAGGCATCCACCGTACGCCCTTGCTTACTTTCTTGTTGGTATAGCTTTAAAGCTCGCGCATTAAAGCCAACCTATGATTTTGATTGTTTTGCCAATATGTCAATGTACGTTTTGTCTGTTTTAGACAATGTGAAATGCACTACTATAGAAAATAGTTTCTTTGTGAATTAATATTAATATTAATTCGTGTTGTAAACTCTCTCCAGAAAGGAGGTGTTCCAGCCACACCTTCCGGTACGGCTACCTTGTTACGACTTAACCCTAGTTATCAGTTTTACCCTAGGCCGCTCCTTTCGGTAACAGACTTCAGGTACCCCCGACTTCCATGGTTTGACGGGCGGTGTGTACAAGGCCCGGGAACGTATTCACCGCGCCATGGCTGATGCGCGATTACTAGCGAATCCAGCTTCACGGAGTCGAGTTGCAGACTCCGATCCGAACTGAGACCGGTTTTCGAGATTAGCATCCTATCGCTAGGTAGCTGCCCTTTGTACCGACCATTGTAACACGTGTGTAGCCCTGGACGTAAGGGCCGTGCTGATTTGACGTCATCCCCACCTTCCTCTCGGTTTACACCGGCAGTCTTGTTAGAGTCCCCACCTCTACGTGATGGTAACTAACAACAGGGGTTGCGCTCGTTATGGGACTTAACCCGACACCTCACGGCACGAGCTGACGACAACCATGCAGCACCTTGTAAGCAGTCCGAAGAAAAGACCATCTCTGATCTATGCAGCCTACATTTAAGTCCAGGTAAGGTTCCTCGCGTATCATCGAATTAAACCACATGTTCCTCCGCTTGTGCGGGCCCCCGTCAATTCCTTTGAGTTTCATTGTTGCCAACGTACTCCCCAGGTGGATTACTTAATGCTTTCGCTCAGTCGCTGACTATGTATCGCCAACAACGAGTAATCATCGTTTACGGCGTGGACTACCAGGGTATCTAATCCTGTTCGCTACCCACGCTTTCGTGCATCAGCGTCAATTATAGCTTAGTAAGCTGCCTTCGCAATCGGTGTTCTGTGTTATATCTATGCATTTCACCGCTACACAACACATTCCGCCTACCTCAACTAAATTCAAGACTATCAGTATCAATGGCAGTTTTACAGTTGAGCTGCAAGATTTCACCACTGACTTAATAGTCCGCCTACGCACCCTTTAAACCCAATAAATCCGGATAACGCTCGCATCCTCCGTATTACCGCGGCTGCTGGCACGGAGTTAGCCGATGCTTATTCATACGGTACCTTCAAAAAGCTTCACGAAGCTCACATTATTCCCGTATAAAAGTAGTTTACAACCCATAGGGCAGTCTTCCTACACGCGACATGGCTGGTTCAGACTTGCGTCCATTGACCAATATTCCTCACTGCTGCCTCCCGTAGGAGTCTGGTCCGTGTCTCAGTACCAGTGTGGGGGACCTTCCTCTCAGAACCCCTAGACATCGTCGCCTTGGTGAGCCATTACCTCACCAACTAGCTAATGTCACGCATGACCATCTTTTACCGCCGAAACTTTACTTTATAATCCATGCGAATCATAAAGACTATAGGGTATTAATCCAAATTTCTCTGGGCTATCCCCTTGTAAAAGGCAGGTTTCATACGCGTTACGCACCCGTGCGCCGGTCGTCATCTACTGCAAGCAGTAATGTTACCCCTCGACTTGCATGTGTTAGGCCTGTCGCTAGCGTTCATCCTGAGCCAGGATCAAACTCTTCGTTGTATAAAAATTATTATGACTGATTTAACAGCCTGTTATTCTTTACAAGAGTTTTAACTCAAAGAATCACTATTTTCCTTTTTAAGTGTGCATTTCAATATTTTCAAAGAACGTCTTCTCATCATTCAGCATCAAGGCATAAATAACTCGAAGTCTTTTATTTTGTAAACTTTACCAAAACTTCTTTTTAGTAAATGTTTATTTCAATCTTTTTAAACGCTCAACCTTCGTTGAACATTGCTCTAAAAGCGGATGCAAAGATAATAACTTTATTTCCTTTTCTCCAAATAAATTTTGAAATATTTTTATTAAATTTTCAAAGCTTATTTTCAACCTTAAAAAGTTATTTTTCAATAACTTAACCCCTTTTCAAAGTCTTATCATTTTAGCATTTTGCCCTTCCTTAAAAGCGGCTGCAAAGATAAGTGATTTTAATTCTTAAATCCAAATAGAAATTGAAAAATTACTTCTTTTTTTCTTACTTTTTTGAATGCCTTAAAACCTCCTCTGTACCAGGTTTTCTCTCCCTTATAAAGTCATCATTATGTCATCTTTTAATCGCGCCTTTCGTTCAAAGCGGCTGCAAAGAAACGGACTTTTTTTTTACTATCCAAATAAAAAGTGACGATTTATTTTGCAGAAACAACAAGTTAAGTAGCAAACCTCTTTTTGTCAAGAGGTTAGTTGAGGTAAGTTTTTTATTTATTTTTTAGAATTGTAGAATCTGACATATGTAAAACCAACAAATCTCTATAAAAAGAGGTTGTTCTTCTCTTTGAAAAACAACCTCTTTTACGATATATATTATATAATCAGGTATCAAATATATAACCTGACTTATTTCTTATCCACTATTCCAAAGTCTTTACCAAACTTTTCAACTACATAATCGATATCTTTATCTCCTCTACCGGATAAATTAACCAATATGGTTTGGTCTTTTGGAAGTTCTTTAGCCAACTTTAATGCATAAGCTACAGCATGCGAACTTTCCAATGCAGGAATGATTCCCTCTTTTCGTGCCAATTGCATAAAGGCATCTATAGCCTCTTTATCACTTATGGTTTTATAATTAACACGCTCAATATCTTTCAAATACGAATGCTGTGGTCCCACTCCAGGATAGTCTAAGCCTGATGCTACTGTATTTACTGGCGCTGGTTGACCTTGCTCATCCTGCAATAAATAACACTTAAATCCATGGATCATTCCTGGTTTACCCATAGATAGTGTAGCAGCATGATCTCCGGTTTTAAAACTGGTTCCTGCTGGCTCAATACCATAAATATTGACATCATCATCTTGTAAAAATGCAGAAAAGAGTCCCATTGCATTGGAACCTCCTCCAACACATGCTACCAAATTATCTGGCAATTTACCTGTCATTTCCTGAAATTGCTCTTTTGCTTCGCGACCAATTACAGATTGAAAATCACGTACCATCATTGGGAAAGGATGCGGACCAACCACAGAACCTATTGCATACAGTTGCGTTTCGGGATCTTTCAAATAAGCATCAAACGCAGAATCTACTGCTTCTTTTAATGTTTTTAAGCCATGAGTAGCCGGAATAACATTAGCGCCTAATATTTTCATTCGAACCACATTGGGATGCTCTTTGTAGATATCAACTTCTCCCATATGGATATCACACTCCAAACCAACTAGAGCAGCTGCTGTAGCTAAAGCTACACCATGCTGACCGGCTCCTGTTTCAGCAATAATTTTCTTCTTGCCCATTTTCTTGGCAAGTAAAGCTTCTCCTAAACAATGGTTAATTTTATGTGCCCCTGTGTGATTAAGATCTTCTCGCTTAAGATAGATTTGCGCACCACCTGCTATTTCGGAAAGATTTTTAGCATGGAATACGGGGGAAGGACGTCCTGTGTAATGTTTTTGTAAATAATATAACTCTTCTTTAAATACTGGATCATCCTTAATTTTTTCATACGCCTCAGTAATTTCCTTCATTACAGATTCCAGCATAGGTGGTACAAAACAACCTCCATACTCACCAAAAAATCCATCTTTATTAGGCATTACCTCATTGGCTAACAATGATTTGTTCATTTTTATATTTTAAATGATAAACATAATTATTTTTAACGTTTCAATGTTAATCATTTTCTATATCAAGAACAAATCAAAACCATAGAAGTATTTAACTGTATGCAGTCGGTGTACTAATTAACTGAAGACTTAACTCCTACTCGCTCCTCTTTACAATACGAGCCATAATTTCCTGAGCAGAATCATGACGCAACAATATCATGGGCATTGAAACACCCACAGCAATGGATAACAATACAAATACAGCCTTTAATCCATTTGATGTAGTTTCCTGCATAACCTGAATATACTCTTCGGAGGATAGTTGCCCTGTTAATTTTATTAAACCCAACATTGCCCTGTATGAAAATGCCCCTGGTATCATTGATATTATAGATGGTATAGCAAAAACATACATCGGTGAATGTTTATTATCTGCAGCCGGAATACTTAAAAAGCCTACTACAATAGCTGCTAAAAAGGTAGCTAAAACCACTTCCAACCCTAATTCCATAGACATAAATTTAGTTACACCACAAACTGCTCCCATACCAAATATTACTATTAATGTTCGTTGAGGAACATTAAAAAGAATTGCAAAACCGACTGCTGCCAAGCCCGGCCACATCATACGTTCTATAATTTGAAGAATATCCATTGTTTTTAGATTTGATATATTAATAATGCAGAAGCTAACCCTAATGCTATAGCAAAAGCAATCATCATTCCGTTTACTCCACGCACAATACCATTCATTATATTCCCATAAATCAAATCGGAAAATGAATTAACCAATGGAACTCCGGGAATTAAATACAATACTGATGTAGCAAAAGCATAATGCGGTTCTGCTCCAATATTAAACTTAACAGATAATCCTGATATTAATGATGAAACCAAGGCTGCTATATATATACACAAATAAGGATTATACTTTCGTTTCATTACCTCCTGACGAACAAACAAGCCAATAAAAGTTGCCACAAAAGCTACTAACATCTCAACAATTCCGCCACCAAACAAACGACAAAAGGACAAATCAGCCAATCCAACAAACAGCAAAATAATAATACGTGGGTAATGCGACAAACCTTTTAATCGTTCTAACTCCCGATCGATATCATCCATGGACCATTTTTCACCAACAATATTCCAACTCATTTTACTGATTCCACTCACCAGTTTAAAATTTACGCCATGAGGACTCGTTCGCTTTAACATATTAAAAGCATGTTTCTGCTCCGAATTTTCAAGATTAACCATCAATGCTCTGTGAGTTATCAATAATTCCGAATGAAAACCAAAAGCATTAGCTATTCGTTCTAAAGTAACCCTTATCCGCATACTATTAGCTCCTGAACTCATCAATAAAGAGCCTATCTCCAACAAAATTGAACCTAAGCGCTCAATCTGTTCTTTTGTAAAATTTTTGCCCATGATTTTAAAAATATTGTCGCAAAGGTATAGCTGTTCCTGCAATATTTTAAACAAATAGCGTTGTTTTTAAATATATATCGCTGCTAGATGTGATCCTTAAAACACATAGCACCTTATGAATCTGCTATATACATTTTATCTATCACAAATATAGTATTTATCATTGGTGTAAAATCACAAATAAACACCCATCTTTATTATATCATTTTTATACCCAAAGTTCCCTATATACATAAGCCATTCACACCATCCCGATGCTTTAGAAAAAAAGATTTTACAATACGAACTACTTTTTCAAATTATTATAGTACTTTTGTATGTTGAAGTAATTGGTGAAAATTTCTTTCCTGTATTATTATTGTCATTCAATGTTCCTTCAAAACCATTGTTTGGTGCTACTCGTACTCTTAACGTAAATATTTTCCTGTTACTCACATATTTTTAATTTTAAAATCATATTGAATGGGGAGATCTCAAGAGACCTTTGGTAAAAAAGAAAAAGAAAAGAAAAGGCTTAAGAAACGTCAGGATAAACAAAAAAGAAAAGAAGAAAGAAAATCTAGCTCCGGTGGTGGTGGCTTAGATGATATGATTGCTTATGTTGATGAAAATGGAAGAATTGTTGATACTCCACCAGATCTTACTAAAAAGGAAGAGATTGATATAGAAAGCATTGCAATTTCTGTAGCAAAAAAAGAAGAAGAGGATCCAATTAAAAAAGGAAGAGTTGAGTTTTTTAATCATGACAAAGGATATGGCTTTATTAAAGATTTAGATAGCCAGGAAAAACATTTTGTTCATGTTAATGGTTTGATTGATCCTATTAAAGAAGGTGATAAAGTACTTTTTGAGCTTGAAAAAGGATTAAAAGGCATGATTGCTGTAAGAGTACACATTAACAAATAAAACCAATTAGCTAATAAAAAAGTGTAAATGGTAAAAAATATATATGATGAACTATATTATTATTCAGATAATAATCTCATCTTAATATTTAAATTTATTAATAACCGATTTTTATTATAAAAAATAGAAATCGGTTATTTTATTTATTACTTCATGTTTTCAATTTATTGCTAAAAAGAACCATTCTCCTAATAAATAAAAGAACGGCTCTTCCCACTTACTCTACACTGACCAAATGCAAAGACTTATCGTACTCTAAAGAAGAACGGGTTCTTGTTCCAGTTGCTTTGATTTGAAGGCTTTGAGGAATTTCACCATATACTTCTTTAAATATCTCAACTTCCTGTGGAGAGGTAAATATCACCCCTTTAAATTGATCTATATTTTGCTTTACAATACTATGATTTCTAATCTTTTGATAGACCTTAAGTTTATCAACCTGATTTCCTAATTTTACTAATCCTTTTCGCAAAACACTATGGGCTTGCTCTGAACCCGGAATTAAAATGTTTTCATCAACAACTCCTGACTGCTTATACTTTTGCAGCATTGCAGGAGAGGATTCTTCCCGACTGAAAGGTTGAACCAACAATCCTTTACTTCTTAAGGCTTCTGAAGTTGATTTTCCCAGACAATCAATTTTAATCGTCCCTAAATGTCTTACATCCAAACCTAATTCAAATAACAAATCAAAAAAGTAATACACACTATATCTATTGGTAAAAACGATACGATGGTATTGATTAATTTTACTGACTATTAGTTTTTGCGCATCATATACATCTACCTTCTTGATGTTTATTAATGGTGTATGTACAATATTTTCATCTTTCTGCCAGTCATTTACCGAAACACCAGTATACAACCATTTATCAGGATTATCCTGATATTGACGAGCTGTTTTTCCTACAATAATAATAGAAGGCGAAGGTAACCCTGAAGATTCATGCTGCAATCTTGCCAAAGTACCCCTGTAAATCTGCTGATTTGATTTAGAGGCATTGTGCACAATTCCCACAGGAGTATTTTCATGCCACCCTTCTTCAATAATTCGTGCAGCCAATTGTTGTTGTTGAGAAGCTCCCATATAAAACACCAAAGTGTCAGCTTTGGGAATTCGAAGCTTATTTAAATCATGCCCTGACAATAATGCCACCGACGAGGATAAAGATCGCTCAGTTAATGGAATGATCGAGGATGCTGCTGCTGCAAAAGCACTGGTAATACCAGGAATAATTTCTGCATCAATCCATCTTTTTGCTAGGTAATGGTATTCTTCTGCTCCACGTCCGAAAATTAATGGATCACCTCCTTTAATACGAACCACATCTTTACCTTTTAAGGCAGCCTGGTACATCAATTCATTGATCTTATTCTGATCAAACTTATGTGCCCCCTTTCTTTTACCTACATAAATCTTTTCTGCACTGAATTTATTTAAATACTCCTGATCGATTAAATCATCGTAAAAAATAACATCCGCTTTGAGTAAATCAGATTCAGCTTTACGTGTAATTAAGCTATAGTCTCCGGGACCAAAACCTGCTAAGGAAACACTACCCCATTGTACTCGTTGGTCAAATTCTGAGAAAATTGTTTTCAATCGATCATTATTCCTCTCCCCAATCACCACCAAGTACTTTTGCAATGAAACTTGCTCCTCTTCCTTAAAATACGAAACATTATGAACTACTGCATAGATTTCCTGATCTCCATTTAGTGGATATGGAACATCCTGTCCTTCAACAATAGCTACAGAATTATTTACATTTGATAAGGATTGAAATACATTACTTGCAGGCAATGCAATCTGATATGACAGATCAGATGCTACATAATGTATCCAACGCTCAACACTCACTATTGATATACCATTGGTTAATACATTGATTGTATTCATGATTATTCCTCCAAAAATAATTTGATCTGGTTTCGTAACTGAATTGAAGCTTTTACATTTTTTCCATCTGAGCCAACTGCAACGGTCATATTATCATTAATCATAATAGCAGGAGAAACAAAGTCTGAATAATTACTATCATCGGCAATATTAACCAGACAATTGTACGACTTTGCCTTATCACTAATCCTGTGATTCAATTCATGATCGTTTGTAGTTACATAAACCCAAAGATGACCTTGCAGATCCTCATTCTGAAATTTGCGTTCGATATATTCAACACCTTCAATCACCTTGATATCATCTAAAATTTCAGGAGCGATCACTTTAAAATGATCAGTAAACCTTTTTAGCAACTGTATTTTATGCAAGGCAACCTTACCGCCTCCAATAACCAGAATTTGCTGATTGCTTAAATTGATGGAAATGGGTAGAAACTTCATTATATAATATATTCTGGTTCTTTAGGTTTTTCTTTTCCAAGCTTTATTCTGTTCCAAACTCGCTCATGCCAGTAATACAAAAACAGCTTTGTAAATACTTCAACGCCACTAATAGATGCAGCCATACCAACCTTTCCGGTAATAAGATAAGATACCAGAAAAGTATCTATAGTTCCTGTTACCCGCCAGGATATGGTTTTAATGAATGTCCTGTATCTTTTATCTTTCATCTTTTGCTATTTAGCTGTTTATCACTGGAAATCATTTATTACACCAGTAAATTTGAGTTGCCCTTTCTGGTGCATTCTGCAATTCCAATTTTGTACCCAACACACCACCTTGTTTGCATTGGGCTATATTAAACCGGGTTTTCAGTCCATGTAGAACATCTAAGTATAAAATAGAAATACTCTTAAAAAGAAGCCTCACAACCAAAATACTGCGAACTGAAATCTGCTGAATGACGACAATAAACTAACTCCTATTAATTTACCACCTTTGGTTTTAGCGCAACAATTCCTTTTCTTCCAACAAAATCACCAAAACGTTCTCCAGTCTCTCTATCTTTAGCATACTGTTTTAAAAGCACTTTTAACTCATCTAAAATTTCATTTTCAGACAAAGTTTCCTTGTATAAAGTATTCAGACGGTCTCCATTAAAACTTGCCCCCAAATACATATTATATCTACCCATAGATCTTCCTACAAATCCGATTTCACCTAAAAAAGGACGACCACATCCGTTAGGACAGCCTGTCATGCGAATCAAAATTTCATCTTCTGTTAATTTATTCTCTTCCAAAATAACATCAATCTTGTCCATCAACTTAGGCAGGTATCTTTCCGCTTCGGAGAAAGCCATCGTACAAGTGTTTAATGCCACACACGCAATCGCATTTTTCCTGGCTTCACTCATTTTTAATCTTGGCCAGATATCATATTCCTTTAAAAGCTGATCGATAACATATTTATCCTCATCTTTTATTGCCCCTAACACTAATCCTTGATTACCAGTAAGTCGAAAATCGCACTTTTTTAATTCTGCAATTTTTCGCAAACCAGTTTTAAGCAAATAATCACCCTCATCTTTTACCCTTCCATGCTCTATATACAAACCAACATACCACTTACCATTTTGCGCCTGATGCCAACCAAACAAATCACCATTACGTTCAAAATTATATGGTTTGGCAGGATAAAATCCATACCCCAATCTGGTTTCGAGCAGATAAGTAAACTTCTCAATCCCCAATCTGTCAATTGTATATTTTAATCGGGCTTGTCTACGATTTTCTCTGTTTCCATAATCGCGCTGAAGCCTAACAATTTCTTCAACAACCTCCAAGGTTTGATGATAAGGAATAAACCCTAAAATATTTCCCAAACGAGGATAAGTGCCCGGTTCAGTAAAAGTCATCCCCAAACCTCCACCTACAGCAAAATTAAATCCTTCAATCTTTCCATCCTTTTCAATAGCAATCAGTCCTATATCATTAGAGTATATATCCGTATCATTATAAGGAGGTGTTGCAATGGCAATTTTAAATTTACGTGGCAGATAGGTTTTTCCATAAATAGGTTCCTCATCCTGTTTCCCATCCAGCAACAACTTTTTATCCAACCATATTTCGTGATAAGCAGTAGTTTTAGGCAAAAGATGTTCACCAATTTTTTGAGCCATTTCAAAAGCCTCCGGAACTAATGGTGAAATTGCCTCATTGGTAGTACACATTACATTACGGTTTACATCACCACAGGCTGCAATGGTATCCAACAACGAATCATTAATTTTCGCCATTGTTTCTTTCAACTTTCGTTTAATCACTCCATGAAACTGAAAAGCCTGACGTGTTGTTAACTTCAGTGTATTATTTGCATGAGTTTTTGAAAGCTCATCAAAGGCAATCCATTGATCAGCTGAAGCCAATCCTCCCGGAATACGAACACGAATCATAAAACTATACAACGGTTCCAACTTTTGTTGCTTACGTTCCACATCCAAATCACGGTCTGCTTGCTGATAGCTACCATGAAATTTAATCAGTTGAGTATCATCTTCAACAATAGCTCCCGTTGCTAAATCATTTAAACTTTGCTCTAACGTACCTCTTAAATAATTACTCTGAGTTTTAATTCTTTCAACATCTGATGGATTCCAGGTTGGAAATATTTCTTTTTGCTTTACTTCTGCCATTTTGATAACTTTTTAGTTGGTGGATATTTGGTTGCTTTTCCCAGCGCTCCACACTGGGCTATTAGATTACAGACTTTCGACCCTTTCTTTACTAATGTTAGGCATAGCGTCTCGCTACATCTATCTTACTGAAGACATTGTACATTCAACTTCGTAACCATCAATACACATCTTCCTGATAGCGTCGACTACTTTTTATTTCCTTAAAATAATCGGCAGTTTCTCTGACTGATATATTACCATGTTCGGCAATAATATTTACAAGTTCCTTTTTTACATCTTTAGCCATTCTATTCATATCACCACATAAATAAAAGTATGCACCATCTTTAATCCATTGATATACCTGTGCACCATTTTCTCTAAGACGATGCTGCACATAAATTTTCTCTTCCTGATCCCTTGAAAACGCTACAGAAACATATTTTAGCAAACCATTTTTTCTGTATTTCAATAATTCCGTTTGATATAGAAAATCACTTACAAAATATTGATCTCCAAAAAACAACCAGTTTTCACCCTTGGCATTCACTACATCTCTTTGCTGTAAAAACGATCTGAAAGGAGCGATACCGGTACCCGGACCAACCATGATTACTTTTGCATTAGGATCCTCTGGTAGTCTGAAGCCTTCATTCTTTTTAATACGTACGAATAATTCATCTCCAACCTGAACTTCTTCAGCTAAAAATCCAGAACACACTCCCTGATGTTCTCTATCATTTAAATGGTATTTAACCGCACCAACAGTGATATGAACTTCATCAGGATTAAATTCATAACTTGATGATATAGAATATAATCTAGCAGGTAGCTTGCGCAAAATTCTCTGTAAATCATTTACGGACATCTCGGCTGGAAAATCATTTAACAAATCCAGTAAGTCTGATCCGTACAAGTACTGCTTTAGTTTTTCCTGGTCATCAATTAGGCTATTTAACTTTGAATTTTGAGCCAGTTCTGCATATTTTTTAATTACAGGAGGTGTTACTACTGTTATTTCATAATTTACAATTAAAGCATCCCTCAAACTTTTCCCCTGATCCTGAATTTGAATTTTAGTTTCCGGATTTAATCCTAATTTATTTAAAATGCCATCTACTAAAACCGTATTGTTTTTAGAAATCACTTCCAATGCATCACCTGGCTCATAGGTAATTCCCTTATTCTCTATATCTAACTCAATATGATAAGTAGACTTATTCGATCCTCGTCCATTTAACAGTACTTTTTCCAACACTTCTGCTTCAACCCATTGATCCGTATCAACTTTAACTGCAGCATTCACTTTATTATTTAAAGCTTGGCTACCATTTGTACTTTCTGAAAACTGATTTAAAATATTAGGCAAAAAAGCTTCTATATGGTCTTTAAAGTCAACATCCAATTCTATAATATCATGAATGTTTTTTGCTCCCAACTTCACCAACTGTTTATAAATATCATTACCAGTTTTACAGAAATTGATATAACTACTATCACCTAAAGCAACAACTCCAAAGTTTAATCCATCTAGCTTAGGAGCTTTCTTTCCATAAATAAATGCATAGAAATCTTCAGCAGATACAGGCGGTTCCCCCTCTCCATGAGTTGATACTACAATTAACAGATTCTTCTCCTCTTTTAATTTACGAACATTATAATCTGGCATTTCAAAAAGATTTACAGATACTCCTTTAAGCTCTAGTAATTCTGCAGCACTCTCTGCAATTAACCTTGAGTTACCAGTATGCGTTCCATACAAAACAGTCACCTCTGTTTTACTCTCCGGAGCTTTCTGAATATCAACCAAACGTTCAACCTGCTCGTTCTTTATCGCAAAATCTTCCCCCAAAAGACCTCCCGACTGATTAACTCCCGTTAAGTACCCCGACAACCATAATTTCTGTTCTAAAGTCAAGCTATTTAATAAATCTTGCGCTTGCTGAAACTGTTCCTTTGAAAATATTTTACTTATTCCTTCAATCATTTTACTTAGAATTTAGACATAGCAATGGCTGTTGAACTTATTTGAGAACAAGCCAATAATTTGTTTTCTTATATGTTTGAGATGATCTCTATTTTTGAATTATTCCCAAAATGAAACCTTTTTAGGACTTATCGAATCTTATTCCTTAATATTTAAAATCAAGCACCTAACTTTATAAATCAATAGGTGAACAGTGCATAAATTATTTCTATAACGACAAAATAAAGATAAAGGAGAGAAATTAACCAGTGCATTGTTACTATAACGTACCACATGCACTAGTTGAGTAATATTATTAATTGAAATGATTACTAATTAAATTTCAAAACTACTTAAATATCTTTCTCCTGTATCCGGTAATAAAACCACAATTCTTTTTCCTTTATTCTCAGAACGTTTAGCTACTTCTATAGCAGCCCACAATGCAGCTCCGGAAGAATATCCACATAAAAGTCCCTCAACAAGAGCAGCCTCATGACTTGTATGTATAGCATCTTCATTTTTAACAGGAATTACCTCATCTATGATTGATGTATTTAAATTTGTTGGAATAAATCCAGCTCCAATTCCCTGAATTTTGTGAGGACCAGGTTTTCCTCCTGCAATAACAGGACTATCTGAAGGTTCGACAGCTATAATTTTCACATCAGGATTTTTCTCTTTCAACACACCACCTACTCCAGATAAAGTACCTCCAGTACCAACTCCTGCTATAAAAATATCTACTTCACCATCCGTATCTCTCCAAATCTCTTCAGCTGTGGTCTTTTTATGAATTGCAGGGTTTGCCGGATTATCAAACTGTTGTGGAATAAATGAATTTTCATTTTCAGAAGCAATTTCCTGTGCTTTTTCAATTGCGCCTTTCATTCCCTGAGATGCAGGTGTAAGAACTAACTCTGCTCCAAACTTCACAAGAAGCTTTCTTCTTTCAATACTCATACTTTCAGGCATTGTAAGAATTAATCGATAGCCCTTCACAGCAGATACGAATGCTAATCCTACACCTGTATTTCCACTTGTTGGTTCTACAATAATTGAATCCTTATTTAATTTTCCCTGACGCTCTGCTTCTTCAATCATAGCAAATGCAATACGATCTTTAACTGAACTTGCTGGATTAAAAAATTCTAATTTAGCTACAATTTGAGCTTCACCTTTGTTTAATTTGTTAATTTGAACCAATGGAGTATTTCCTATTAATTCTGTTACATCTTTTGCAATCTTGGTCATGATTATATGTATTTAAATATTCGCTTTATTATTATAACACAAACATACACGTTGAGTTTAAGAACTCCAAGACACCTACAGTGTATTACCCTACTATTATAGTATGTTTTTGACATTCTATAGACTCCCAACAACACCGTATAATGCTTATTTTCAAATTATTAAACCCAAATATAACTGTTTTAACTATATTCCTACTTATTAAGTATGCTTTAAGCACACACAATCAATAGAAACTTTTAAAAGTATTTATTCGTGTCATATCTAAAGAACAAATCATAATTTAATCAATGATTTAAATTACGAAACAAATAGCAAGACCGGCAAAATAAAGCTAGTTTTTTCTTAAATAATGAGTAAAATTGCACGGAATATATAGATATTACTCATTATGGAAGGATCATCAAGTCTATTAATTGTATTTGTATTTGCAGTGATTGTTGGCACTATTGTTTTAAGAAAATTATTTAAAAACAGTATTTTTCTAAGAATTGGTGTTATATGGATTACCAATGTTTTTATAACTGTTGTAAATAGCCGAATTCGCTATAACAATCCTGAAGCCTATCCTTTCTGGGCCGCTTTATTAGCTGGATTATCCATTACCTCCATTTTATTATATAGTGTTTCTGTGTGGGTAAGAAAACCACTTTCTCAACTCGTTGATAACATCACAGATTTAAGTAGGGGTGATTTAAACATCATTAATAAGAAAGAATTTAACAGAAAATACATTGGAGAACTCAATACGTTAAATAAAAGTATTATTAATTTATCGAACATCTTTAAAACTTCACTAACCAAAATAAACGACTCCGCAAAAGAAGTAAACACACTTGGCTTTGAATCAAATAATATGTCCCAGTCCCTATCGAAAGGAACAGGAGAACAAGCTAGTGCTTTAGAAGAAATTTCTGCTTCAATGGAAGAAATAAATGCCAACATTAATTCCTCAAATGAAAATGCTTCTAAAACTTATCAGGTTACTTCTGATACAAATGAGAAATTACAAATAAGCGTAGAAAGTGCCAGGGAATTAAAAAATGCCATTGCATTAATTGCCGAAAAAATAAAGATTATTGACACTATTGCTATAGAAACAAATTTATTAGCACTTAACGCTGCCATCGAAGCAAAACAGGCAGGTGAGGCAGGATCTGGATTTTCTGTTGTGGCAGGAGAAGTTAAAAAACTTGCTGAAACCAGCAAAAAAGCTGCTGATGAAATAAAAGAAATAACAGTAAACGGTTTAAATCTTTCAGAGCAAGTTAGTTTACAATTGGAAGAAACAATTCCTTCAATGGAAAACACTATGAATTTAATGGAAGAGATTAGTGTTGCCAGTAAAGAGCTAAAATCAGGTTCTGATCAGGTTACTGCAGCAATTAACAGCATCAATGTAATTACTCAAAACAACGCAAAGATGTCTGAGGAAATGAGTGCAAACTCTGATAATTTATCGAATCAGTCGGATCAACTCGTTAAAAACGTTGAATTCTTTAAAATCTAGTTTTGCATCTCAAATTCTAAGATAACTATTTCAATTTCCAAACTTCTGGTATTTGAGACAAGCATTATATGTAATACATCAAGCTTTCGTTCATATCACGAAATTCTTTTTGAATATCAGCTAAAGTTTTACGACTTAAGGCTTCTGCCATATCATTTATAACCTGATTTACTAAAGAATACACTGCTTTCTGATTATTTGAATCACTTTCTTTTATTGGCAATTCTTTTTTATAACCACCTTCTAATGATTCATATACCATTAATAATGAAATTTCTTTAGGTTGAACTCGTAGGCGATAACCACCTCCTGCTCCTTTTTTCACCTCCAACATTCCACTTTTCTTCAAGGTGACCGCTATTGCCTCAAGAAACTTCATTGGGATATTATGACGCAATGAGATCTGGTAAATCCCCATATATCTTTCCTCACTCAACTCCGCAAGCGATAATAAAAACCTTAATCCGTATTCTGTTTTTTTCGATAACTTCATCAGTCTCCTTTTTTACCAGATGTTAACTCCAATAATTCTACTCTTACACTACAACTATAACAAACTCAATAATTTTAAAGATCGTTATATACTTGTTTCCATTTATTTTATTTAATAAACCATACAAACGATATATAATATAACTATTAACAGAAGATTAGGTTCACTAAAAGGCTTCGCCCAATGTAAAAAACACACCACTATCTCCTCTATTCGTCATTCCATAATCAATTCTAAAACTCAACTTCTCATTTTCCAAAACACGCAACCTCAATCCTGCACCTCCCATTACATGAACCTTAGTGAACATATCTGAATCAAATTGTTCAAATACATTTCCTATGCCGGTAAAAACTTCGCACCCAAAACGCCACCATAACTTAGATCTGAAAGCAGCCTGAATATATGCACTATGATTATCCAGATATTTATAAGGTCTGGATATCCCTCTAAACAAGCGCTTACCACCTATTTCTGACAAGCGATAAAAAGGCACATCTCCTGAAGTTGATTTTATTACACTTTGAAATGCCAATACCCTTTCCTTAGCTCCTAAAGCAAGATAAGTTCTAATATCCAGTTTAAATGTTGAAAAATCATAATCTCCTATTGAAGGCAAATACTTTAAGTAAGATGTTTCTAAAAACATTCCTTTCACCGGATAAACCACACTATTTCTGCTATCATAAGTAACAGAGGGACCAACGCCCGTTACCCATGCCTTTTGATAACCAAGAACTTCTTCATTAAAAACATCCCCCTCTGTATTTTTCACCTTATAAGAACCAAAGTCATAATTCAAGCCAACAAACCACTTTTGATTTACAATTTTCATGATCCTTCCAGTAAACTCCAACTTATTTTCTTCAATTTCAGAATAAGTATCCTTATTACTCGTATTGCCTATTTCATAAAACTGATCAGGCATATACTGAATCATCCACTTGGTTTTTAAATACCAATTATTCTTTGTATAAAACTTTGATGACGTATAAAATTCATACATTCCAGAAGTAGAGAACTCACATGAAACTGAAATATTTGAGGGTCGAAAATATCCGTTACCCTCTTCCTTTCCTCCCAAATAAAACCTCCACGATGGCAACAAACCCAAACTTAAACCAGTCCTGTTTTCGTAACCTACTACTGGTAAAAAGAAAAAAGTAGAATTCTCCTTTTCTATAGTTATTAAATCCATTCCCCATTCTGTAAGTGAGGTAATCCCATTTACCAATGAAGACGAACTTGTTGGAGTAGTTGAGTTATATTTTCTTGCCGAATCTGTTTGAGCGTGTATATTAAAAACACTCAACAATATTATACATAATAAAAGAAGGCTCCGATTCATATTTAAATTGATTCAAGAGCTTGATTAAAATCCTGGATTAAATCTTCAACATCTTCAATACCTACAGAAATACGCATCATTGTATCCCTAATGCCCATATCTTTCTTTTCTTCAGTATCAAACTCACAGTAAATTGTCGATTCCGGATGAATAATTAATGTTTTATTATCATTTAAATTAGTTGCTCTTCTTACTAGTTTTAGCTGGTTAAAAAATGAAAAGCATTTTTCTTTCGATTCCAGATCTATAGTCATTACAGCTCCTGGTTTGCCAGAAAATTGCTTTTGATTCAATGCATAATAAGCATTATCTTTTAATCCGGGATAAGTAACTTCCTTCACCTTGGGATGCTTTCCAAAAAACTCACCTAAAACTAAACAATTAGATACACAACGATCTACTCGTAGTGCAAGAATATCTAATCCCATATTTAAATAATGTGCAGTATGTGCAGTCATACATCCACCCAAATGACGGAATATTTCTTTTCTGATTCTAATAGCCAATGCATTTGATCCAAATTTATCGAACCATGTTTTAAGTGCAGGAACTTTAGACCAATCAAAAAGCCCATTGTCAATTACTACACCTCCAACAGCAGCAGCTCCCCCTGACATAAATTTAGTAGCAGACATCACTTCAACATCAACTCCAAACTTCGAGGATTCAAAAACATAAGGAGGAGTTATTGTTGAATCAGCAACTACAACCACATCTCTTTCATGAGCCAATTGACTAATATGAGCAATATCTAAAATCTCCAATTGAGGATTAGTAATGGTTTCAAAAAACAACACTCTTGTTTTCTCATCTATATTATTACATACCTGATCTAAATTACTCATATCAACAAACCGAACCTCAATACCCCATGCTGGCAAAGTTTCCTTTAGCAATGCATACGTATGTCCAAACAAGTGATTTGACGAAACAATATTCCCTCCCTTTTCGACTAATGCTAATAATGTATTAGAAATTGCTGCCATACCTGAAGAAAGAGCAATAGCTGCATGGGCACTTGTTAAATTCAATAACTTTTGCTCAAAATAAGCCACTGTTGGATTTGTTGTTCTACTATATGCATGAGCAAAAACCTTACCTTCAAAAGAATCCCTAATATCCTCTGCAGTATCAAATTCAAAAGCAACACCATCATAAACAGGCATATGCAATGCATTGTAAGCATCTTTTTCTGGTAGTGCCGTATGTAACGATTTAGTTGTAAATCCCTTTTTTATTGTCATTATTATTAAATTCTTAAATCAGTATTTTAGTAAAACCAAACTATTATTACATGGTTCAACAATCATTAGTTTATGCCAAAAGTAATAAATTACCTAAAAGTCTAATTGCCAATTTTAATATAATCCTACCAACCTCAATCATCTATACTTGTAAATTATTAACCACAATTCACATTAAAAGGTTACAGCTCAAGGTTTAATTTTTCATAAAAAGAAATTCTTTAATAAAATTCCACTAACACATTACTACTACTATATTGATATGTTTTATGGGATAAACAAAAAAATGAGACATTATAAAACTTTTATGTAGTATATACGTTAACATCACAGCAACAAGAGCAAATTAAACAACGTATCACGAACGATACCAATGATTTAGCACATAAATAACTCGACCTATTTAATACTTAGGATGTTTTTATATATTTGCCGACTGAAAAAAATTAAGCATGACGATTAAATTAAGATTGATTTCGGGAGAAGACGAGGATTTTATTAGAGATATTGAAGTTGGAGGTGAAGCTACATTTTTCGACTTGCACAATTTCATTCAAGACTTACTAAATTTCAACGAAGGTCAAATGGCCTCATTTTTCATTACAGATGAAGAGTGGCAAAAACAAGAAGAAATTACATTAATGGATATGGCCATGGATGAAACACCGAATTCATTTATTATGGCTGACACAAAAATAGGCCAGTTTGTAAAAGATACGAAACAGCGCTTATTATATGTTTTTGATTTCTTCAATGAAAGAAACCTTTTTATGGAGTGTTTCGAAATTTCAGAAAACGAATGTAAAGAAATTAAGTGCTTGTATGCTGCTGGTAATGCACCTGAACAACTTGATTTAAGTGATTTATTAGATGAAGGTAGCCCTGAAAACAATAGTAACGAAAAGTCGCTAGATTTTGATGAAGAGGATTACTACAACTATCCGGACACAGATTTTGATAATGATCCTATGATTTCATTTACTGACGACCTTGAAAACTTATAAGTAAATCTCAATTCAATAGTTTTAATGCAAAAATTTTTAATTGTAGTAGTTGGACCTACTGGAATTGGCAAAACCAAAACAAGTATAGAAATTGCCAAACATTATAATACAGAAATTATTTCGGCTGATTCAAGACAGATTTTCAAGGAATTAAAAATAGGAACTGCAACTCCAACAGAGGATGAACTTAAAGAAGCCAGGCATCATAATATAGGTTCACAATCGATACACGACTATTATAGTGCCTGGGAATTTGAACAGGATGCATTAAAACTAACCGAAGAACTATTCAAAAATCATGACCAACTGGTTTTAACCGGTGGATCAATGATGTACATTGATGCTATTTGTAAAGGCATTGATGAACTACCCACCATAGACCAACAACTGAGAGACGATTTAAAAAAGCAACACGATACAGAAGGTATTGAATCTATTCGCAGATTGCTAAAGCAATTAGATCCTGTATTCTACGAGCAAGTGGATTTAATGAATCACAAAAGAGTAATACATGCGGTTGAAATTTGCCTTATGACAGGCAAACCCTATAGTTCACTCAGAACCAACACCATTAAAAAACGTCCCTTTCATATCATAAAAGTTGGATTGGAGTTAGCCCGTGAAGAGGTTTATAACAGAATTAATTTACGTGTGGATCAAATGATAGAAATGGGGTTATTAGAAGAGGCCAGACAGTTTTATCCCTATAAAGAATTGAACTCTCTAAACACAGTTGGCTACAAAGAAATTTTTGCTCATTTTGATGGAGAATACGATTTAGACAAAGCTATTGAATTAATTAAGAGAAACACAAGACGTTACGCTAAAAAGCAATTAACCTGGTTTAAAAAAGATACAGAAACAAAATGGTTTAAACCTACCGAATTCATTAATATTATTTCACATATTGATGGTTTAATACTAAATTGCAATTCCTAACTAAAGATTTTTTCACCGGGCATATTTTTTTTATTAATCAATCTCTCGGTTTACTTTTTTTTTGCCCGGTGTTTATTTTATCGTTTTCTTAAATAGAAGCCTCAACAACAGTGTGGAATGAATCCTTATTCCATTCATCCCTATTAAAAGAACTGTAAAACTCTATTTTAGAAAAATGCCTGCTTAATATCTGCTGAAGCTGATCTTTAACAATCGGAAATAATTTTACCTGCTGATTTCTGTATCCTCCATCTTTTTTTGATATCAGATTTGTTGCAAATACTATTGAATTTGAAGAAATTTCATTATATAATCGTTCAAATATATAATGATCACTTTCAATAGTAGGAAGCGCATCAATGTTACTCGATAAAATACGATCATAATTTACAACCTGTAGCAATAACTTACCTTCACGCTTAAGTAAATTCCTGGAAGAAGACACAAAGTGTTCTAATTCTTCTAGTCCGGATAAATGAACCAGTGTATTCCCCAGGCAATATATTAAATTAAAAACTTCATTTGGATACAATTCTCCAATTCGAGATAAATCACCCTTTTTAAATTGAACATTGATAGCCTGAGGACATTTTTCCTTTGCCCTATCTATCATATCCGCATCTAAATCAAAAGCTTTTACCGCAGCACCTCTTCTGCCCAAAGCAATTGCCAAACTACCGGTTCCACACCCTGCATCTAACATTGTTTTTCCAGCCAATGCTTTATACATACCTTCAATAAACGAAAGCTGCTTAGGATTTAACGGAAATATTTCATCGTAAGCTTTAACTATTTCCTGATAAAATGACATAAAATCTACACTTTTATTAATCAAAATACAATAAGTAAACAACTCATAATAATTTTTGCTCTACTTATTATTTTAAAACTTTCTCAATATGATATCTATTTCGTTCCGGACTATTTCGAGATACTAGTTCAGCAAGGAAGCCTGCTACAAACAATTGTGTACCAATAATCATACAAGCCAAAGCGATATAAAAGTACGGACTTGAGGTAACTAAAGGTTGCTGGATTTGATGATATACATAATATAGTTTTTTGACGCCTAAATACAACGAGGAGAAAAAACCAACCATAAACATTAAGGTTCCTAATCCTCCGAAAAGATGCATGGGGCGTTTTCCAAACTTTGAAATAAAAGTAACAGACAATAAATCCAAAAAGCCTTTTAAAAAGCGTTCAATACCAAATTTCGATACTCCGTATTGACGTTCCCTGTGAATAACAACCTTCTCTCCTATTTTTCCAAATCCATTTCGTTTAGCCAAAATAGGAATATATCTGTGCATTTCTCCATACACTTCTATACTCTTCACCACCTCTTTTCTGTAAGCTTTTAATCCGCAATTAAAGTCATGAAGTTTAATACCGGAAACCCATCGTGCAGTTCTATTAAATAGTTTACTTGGTATAGTTTTGCCTAAAGGATCATGTCGTTTCTTTTTCCATCCACTAATTAAATCATAACCATCTTCCTTAATCATTCTGTATAATTCAGGAAGTTCATCCGGGTTATCCTGAAGATCTGCATCCATGGTAATCACAACATCTCCTCTTACAGCTTCAAATCCACTATATAAAGCAGCAGATTTACCATAATTTCTACGAAACTTAATTCCTCTTACTTCTTTGTATTCTGCAGCAAGTTCTTCTACAACATTCCATGATGAATCGGTACTCCCATCATCTACAAATAAAAGTTCATAAGTAATCTCTCTTTCTTTAAGAACTCTATCAACCCAATCAAACAACTCTTTTAACGACTCTTCTTCATTAAAAAGGGGTACAACTACAGATAAATCCATATTATCTAAACTATTTTAAAATAATAAGGTTAGACTATCCATATATAATCTAACCTTGTATAATTCTTTACACTTGTTTATTATTTAGAACTCTGGTTCCGGGTCTTTTTTAAGAATAGCTGAAATAATCAATGAAAATACAAATCCCCAAAATACAGCACTTATTACTACCATTACTGACATCATTGCAGGACTAAACATTATATTCATAATTCCTTCAGCCTGTTCTAAACTAGCCTCTGTAGCACCTTGCTCTAATGCTTTTTCCTGAGTTATAGCTATAATCTTTTCATGTACTGAAGGGTCAATTATAGTATAAAACACATAAATAAATGCACCATAAACAACACCACCAAATAAGCCAATTAAGGTTCCTAACCCAAGACCTTGGCTATATTTTACGTATCCTTCGTTTTGTTTTTCCTTATAATTTTTAATTCCCAATACCACCATCGCAATCATAATTACATACCATAATAGTCCAAAAATGGTGTTTCCTAATAATCCACCATAAGTTTGAATTAATGTAAATACTATTGATGCAATACCAAGATATAATCCCCATGTTAATACTGTTGATGATTTTGAGGCTGCTAATTTTTCCATAATTTATTTTATTTTGATTAGTTCGTTTGTCAAAGATAATGTTTAAACCTTAACAATTATAATAAAAAATTATGATTAAAATCCGCCTTAAATCATCATTGACAATTTCACTAAAGATAAACCATAATTTTTAATGAAAATTATTACAAAAATAACTTATTGATAACAAAGCAATTATTAAATACTTCAAAAAAAAAGGTGTTTTTTTTTCATTTTTCACTTGCAGGTAATGTGAATTTGTCTACATTTGCATCCGCTAAAGCACGGGTAAGTCCTGTACGACCAGCTCCTATTGAATTCCCCCAGGGCCTGACGGCAGCAAGGGTAGATGGTTGAGCGGTGCGATGCAGGTAGCTTACCCACCCGCCAATATAGCTCAGTTGGCTAGAGCAGCTGATTTGTAATCAGCAGGTCGTGGGTTCGAGTCCCTCTATTGGCTCTTTTTAGTTTTCATAATGTTGGAAACTGGTAATGTATTGAAATATTGATTTTGGGGAGATACCAAAGTGGCCAACTGGGGCGGACTGTAACTCCGCTGACTTTCGTCTTCGTAGGTTCGAATCCTGCTCTCCCCACTTTAATTTGTTTAAGCAAATAAAATTGCCAATATAGCTCAGTTGGCTAGAGCAGCTGATTTGTAATCAGCAGGTCGTGGGTTCGAGTCCCTCTATTGGCTCTTTTTTATTTTGCGGAAGTAGCTCAGCTGATAGAGCATTAGCCTTCCAAGCTAAGGGTCGCGGGTTTGATCCCCGTCTTCCGCTCACAGAAGCCATCTGATTTTCAGTTGGCTTTTTTTAGCCTTCAAAGGCAAACTAAAAAAGTACAAATTAAAATCATATATAAGCGGAAGTAGCTCAGCTGATAGAGCATTAGCCTTCCAAGCTAAGGGTCGCGGGTTTGAATCCCGTCTTCCGCTCACAGAAGCCATCTGGTTTAAAATAGTTGGTTTCAAGTTTTCATAAAGTTGAAAACTAATTAAGTATTGAAAAAATAATTTTGGGGAGATACCAAAGTGGCCAACTGGGGCGGACTGTAACTCCGCTGACTTTCGTCTTCGTAGGTTCGAATCCTGCTCTCCCCACTTTAATTTGTTTAAGCAAACAAAATTGCCAATATAGCTCAGTTGGCTAGAGCAGCTGATTTGTAATCAGCAGGTCGTGGGTTCGAGTCCCTCTATTGGCTCTTTTTTATTTTGCGGAAGTAGCTCAGCTGATAGAGCATTAGCCTTCCAAGCTAAGGGTCGCGGGTTTGATCCCCGTCTTCCGCTCACAGAAGCCATCTAATTTTCAGTTGGACTTTTTTATATAATTGAGCAATAAAATTATACTTCATTTTTTTAAAATGAAAAGTGAAAATATTAAAAAAAAAAACACTTTTTTATTTGCTTGAAAAAAAAATACAGGTATATTTGTACCAAATTAAAACAAGAAAAAAGGCAACTACTAGTTGTTCAAAGATATAGGGTTAGGTTTGGTTAAAAATGGGGATGCCGCAAGGCTCCCTTTTTTTTTGTCCTAATTTTTCATGTGTTTATAATTTGATTTCGATTGTCGCATGCAACTCTCCCAATTTGATCATTCTCTCGTGTGTGAATTTGGATAATCAAATTTTCATGTTCGTTTCATGACTTCTCTTAAATAATTTTTCTTTCTTTATTAAAATTATCCATATTTCCGAAATCTTAACTCTAAACGGATCATAGAATAATAAATTATGAAGGAAAAACACCCTATAGTAAAAGCCATAGCTCAATTTATATTTCTTCTGGGAAGAATCATTTTATCAATAAGATATAAAGTTCACTTAGAAAGAATTACTGATATTGATGCTAATAAACCTATTTTATTTCTACCGAACCATCAGGCTGTTGTTGATCCAATGCTACTAGTTAGCTATTTGTATCCTCATAAAAATGTAGTTCCCATGATTACCAGCTCATATTATGATTTGCCTGTTGTAAAATTATTTTTTAAAAACTGGGGTGCGGTTAGAATTAGTGATTTAGAAAGTGGAAGTAGAAATACTAATGTGTTGAATGAAATTACAGCATCGGCTATTACCGCTTTTAAGCATAAAAAAAGTATTGTAATTTATCCTTCGGGGCAAATTGCTTCTCAAGGATACGAAAGAATACTAAATAAAAAAGGCGCATACGAGATTGTAAAACAGCTACCTTCCAATGTTCAAATTATAGGAGTTAGAATAAATGGTTTATGGGGCAGTCAGTGGTCAAAAGCATGGAAAGGGCAATCACCAAATTTTGGACTTAACCTTATTAAAGGTATTTTCTACACACTCTGTAACATCTTTATTTTAATGCCCAAACGAAAAGTATCTATCTATTTTGAAGATATAACTAAAGATGCCATTGATTTTTCGAAAGATGACAAACAGACCTTCAATCAATTTTTAGAGCGTTTTTATAATTCAAAAGGTGAAGAACAACCATCTTTTATTAAACATTACTTTTTTAGTCCTGCTCTTAAAAGAGAGCTGCCTGATAAATTGGGAAATCAATCAGCTCCCTTTAATCATACACAGACAAAACATTCATTTCCTCAGGCCGTTGTTAAGGATGTTAATTTCATTTTAAAAAAGCATTTCCCTGTAAATACTGAAGAGATTACTCCCCAAACACACTTAATCAATGATCTGGGAGCAGACTCGATCAACCTTGTTGAGATTATTAAAGATATTGAAGCGTTTTTTAATGTGGAAACTCAGACAGACATTGGCGGAATTAAAACAATAGGTCATCTATATCTTTTGGCCAATGGTAATTTACAATCAAAAATTCCACTCCCGTCCTGTTCTTTTTCAAGAAGCAATCCATTTAAAGATTATATCAAAATTAATGCAGTTCAAAACATACCAACTCTTTTTATTAATAAGTTTACCAAGAACACACATATTCCTTTTTCGTATGATACCATGCTTGGAGAAACAAACCGAAAAGACTTCTTTTTAAAAGTATGTGTTGTTTCTGAAATTATTAAGAAAGAATGTAAGGATAAGCAAATTGGCATCATGCTTCCTGCACTTCAGAGTACCTCTTTATTAATAATGGCTAGTTATTTTGCAGGAAAAGTTCCGGTAATGTTAAACTGGACTGTTGGACAATCCATATTAGATCACTGCATCGATAAATCTGCGGTAAATTATATATTTACAGCCACTTCTTTTATTGATAAAATTAAAGATCAAATATCACCAGAAACCACAAAAAAATTAGTGTTTTTGGATAAAGAGATTCCACAAACCAGTATTATAACAAAACTTAGAGGTGCTATCAAAAGTAAATTACCTAAATACTTCTATAATTTTGATCATATTGACGATACTGCTGTTGTTCTGTTTACTTCGGGTAGTGAAAATTTACCCAAAGCAGTAGAACTAACTCATGAAAATATCATCTATGATTTAAAAGGGACTCTTGAATTAGTTGATCTGGAAAGAAACAGAGTATTAATGGCATTTTTACCACCATTTCATAGTTTTGGATTCACTGTTCTTTCTGTTTTGCCATTAATAACAGGAACACGCACGGTGTATTCTCCGGACCCTACAGATGGAAGAACATTAGTAAAGGTAATTAAACATACTAAAGCTTCTATTTTAGTTGCAGCTCCAAGCTTTTTAAAAATTATTTTAAATAATGCGATTAAAGAAGATTTGTCACATATTAAATATGTTGTATCAGGAGCTGAAGCACTCACTCCAGACCTTCTTGACTATTTTAAAACAATGATGCCTCAGGCATACTTACTCGAAGGATACGGAATTACAGAGTGTGCTCCAGTATTGTCTCTTAATCCGCTTCAGCAACAAAAAGCAGGCAGTGTTGGCAAAATTATTAAAGGTGTAGATTGTAAAATTATTGATTTAGAAAACAATCAACCCATCAATAATAACCAAACAGGCATGATATGCTTTAAAGGTAAAAACATTTTCAGAGGATATAACGATCCTGCTATCCCCTCCCCTTTTATTGAAATAAATAATGAAACGTACTATAAAACTGGAGATTTAGGATATATTGACGACGATGATTTCCTTTATATTACTGGAAGATTAAAACGATTTATAAAAATTGGTGGTGAGATGATAAGCTTACCTTTTATTGAAGGTATATTGGAAGAAGGTTTTGGAAGTAACGAAGAAAAAATTCTGGCTGTGGAAGGTAATGACAAAATTCAACCACCACAGATTGTCCTCTTTACTAAAAAGCCTATTACACTCAATGAGGCTAATGAACACCTTCGATTAAACAAAGCTCCTTCAATAGGTAAAATAACACGAATAGAACTCATGGAAGATATCCCACTTTTAGGAACGGGAAAAATAGATTATAAATTACTTAAGGAGAAGGTTCAATAACTAAGTCTTAAAAGACTTAGTTTCTTTTATTAAATAGCCGCATTTAAAATTTTAGAACAAAACCACCGTAAACATAAGTTGGTAACGCCGGGTAATAATAACGGGGTTTATTATTACCAAAAGAACTTGCATTTATCAGAACCATAGAGGCATAATGTGTATTAAATATATTATTACATCCAATAAAAATATTACTTTCTACATCTGAAATATTAAACTTGTAGTTTAGTTTTCCATCAAGCTTTTGATAGCCATTATATATTTTAGAATTATCATCGGTAAGGTATTGTTTTCCTATATTATTATAGTTTAAATTAATTGACCATGCTTTGTATGATGAGTTAATCTGATAAGATAATATAAACTTAGGGATTCCTGGTAAATGATTCCCTTTTTGATCCTGGCCATCATCAACAAAATTTTCAAATTTATTCTTCGAAATAAAGTAATTTACAATCATATCTAATGAATATATTTTTGATCTGAAAGCATTATAAATCAAAGAAGACTCTATTCCGTAATGCTTTGTTTTACCAGCATTTATTCCATAAAATACATCTTCACTTTCTCTTTTTGTAACCAGGAGATTTTTCATTTGTAGTTGATATAATGTTAAATCCAGATTTAGTTTGTTACTCGGTGAAGCATACCTATACCCCAATTCAATGCCAATCCCTTGTTCTGGTTTTACAGAATGATTGAATGAACCATCAGGCATTAAAGACTCTTCAAAAGATGGTTGAGAAAAACCATGCCCAACCGAACCAAATACGATATGATTTTTGCTTAAAGTGTAATTTAATCCTAACCTTGGAGATGCAATCCAATTAAATGCGAAATTCTTTTGATCTACAACAGACTGATAACCTGTTTTATTCATATTCAGAGAGGCCTGAAATAATAAGTCAGGTATAATCCGAGTTTCAAAAACACTAAAAATATTAGCATTATACCGAATTAGTTTATTGGCGTTTGTTAGCGTCCCGTAATCTTCTTCATTAATACTAAAATACTTCAACCTATTTCTCTCGTGTAAAAGTTCTACTCCTAAAATTGCCCTGATTTTTTTCTTTTTATATACCAGTTTATCTCTTACACCAACACTATTTTTTACCTCCTGTAAACGATTAAATGGCCTTAACTCATTTAAGTTTGAGTTACGAAAAAACAAATTGGTTGAATGAGCCACTCGATTCGATATAGGGAAAGCCCATCCTCCACTAATTAAATGTTGATACGATTTTTCATAACCTTTTATTTGAGACCAGGAAAAGGCTGCTTTTTGAGGAGAATCATAAAAACTCAGACTATCTAATGAGCTAGGTATTTGTCCGAACAATCTGGTATAATGGTAAAACAATTTAAAATTACTTTGCCCCATTTGATGATTGGCATTAAAAGTAATATTATGTCTTTCATAATTACTATTCTCTCTATATCCATCTGAACTCAGGTAACTTGCACTCATATTAACCAAACTGGTTTTATGCTGTAAAAGATTCAGATTTATCTGGTTTAAAAAAGTATTGTAACGGCTATATTCACTTTTGTAAACTATATTTTTACTACTATTTTTTATTTGATTGGGAGAAATTAAAACGACTCCGCCTAATCCGGCTCCATAAAGAGCTGATGCTGGTCCTTTTAAAACCTGAATGTCAGAAATATCATTAAGGCCAATATCCTCAATTGCCGTTACTCCATCTCCATCCGTTATGGGAACATCCCCCCAATAAGCTTTTATCCTGTTTGAGTTATATGGTGTTCTTGATCCAACACCCCTTATTGTAATTCTATTGGTACTTAATGTTCCCTGCTGCATAAAAACCCCTGGAATGGTATTCAATTGCTCTGATAAATCATGCCCACTTCCAGAGTGAACTTTTAATGAATCCATCTTTATATAGCCTCCTGGCCACTCCAGCTCATTTTCTATAAATAAAGGTGCCCTAACACTTACCTCTTTCATGATAATAGTTGTAGTTGTATCTATTACAGAAAGCTGAGCATTCGCATTATTAGCCACTAAAAAAAAGAGTGAAATAAGTAACCCTATTCGAATTATCATTTATATAAAAATGGTTTTAGAGTTTATTCTACAGGTACAAGTTTTAGTATTTTTCCTGGGGTTTCTATAGCTACATAAATATATCCATCCGGACTCATTTCAACATTCCTTACTCTCCCTATATTTTCCAAAAGGTTTTCTTCATGCACTACTCTATTGCCATCTAACACAACACGCTTAAGGTATTCAAAACGCAATGCTCCAGTAAGGATATTATTTTTCCAATTGGGATACTTGTCCCCTTTCACAAATGTCATACCGCATGGAGCAATTGATGGAACCCAATAAGATATTGGTTGTTCCATACCAACCTTTGCTGTATCATTGGTAAAAATGGTACCATTATAATTAATACCGAAAGAAATAACCGGCCAGCCATAATTTTTACCCGCCTGTATTAAGTTAATTTCATCTCCACCTTTGGGGCCATGTTCATCAGACCATATCCTCCCTGTTTCCGGATGCATACAAAGTCCCTGTGGGTTTCTATGACCATAGGAATAGATAGAAGGTTGAGCCCCTTCAGTATTTACAAAAGGATTATCGTTTGGTATGGAACCATCATCATTAATACGATGAATTTTACCACAATCGTTATCTAAAAATTGAGGATTTCTATCTCGATTCCCTCTATCTCCTACTGAAAAATACAAATAGCCGTTTCTGTCAAATTCAAGCTTACTTCCATAATGATGTCTTTTATTTGATTCCGGTTCAGCTCTAAAAATAACCTCCTGATTAACCAATTGATTTCCATTGAGCTTTGCTCTCATAATTGCCGTTGTAGCTAAATCTGAATTATTGGGATTAGGAGATGAATAGGACATATAAATCCAACCATTTTGTTCATAATCTGGGTGTAATTCCAAATCAAGTAATCCCCCCTGACCTCTGGCTTTAACCGTAGGAACGCCTGATATTTTCTGCATTTGATGATCAGTTGTAAAACGGAATAAATCTCCTCCTCTTTCTGAAATCAGTAAATCACCATTGGGTAAAAACTCAAGTCCCCAGGGTATATCTAAACCTTCAACGACAGTATCAACCTTAAACTTTTGTACTTCAGAAATTTCAATACCATTAGCTGTGGTATGGCTTTCATCAACTAAAGGCACCATTACATCAAGACTTAAAATATAATCTGTCAGCTGACCAATCATTTCATCACTTAAACCTTCGCTAAAAGCTGGCATTCCATGAGCCACTCTTCCCAATTTTATGCTTTTAAAAACCTCATCTCTTTCCTTACCAAAAAGCCATGTACGATCTACAAAAGAGGATTTTTTATCATTATGGCAACCCAAACAGTAGTTATTGTATTGTGCCATCAAATCTGATTGAGATATCTGTTTACTTGATTTTTGAGAAGTACAGGATATATTTATTGTAGAAATACAAATTAGTATAATAAACGAAAGCAGAAATACACGTTTTTTCATCTGTCTAAATTTGATTTTAATTGCCATATGGAATTCGCCGAAAAAAACAATTATTCTCATGTGTGAGGACTTTTACTCCTGGTTCGTTTCATATTAAAAATACCTTAATATATTATGTTTACTTTTTCAATAATGATTACTTCATACTTCATTGAATCAAGTTAGTAAATGTTATCTAGTCTTCAAAAAATAAATTACCATACAACAAACACAAGTACATAAATCTGATTTACAATCCAATACCAACTATCTCATTTACATAACCACATATCTAAAATAGTTATTATTAAAAAGACTTAATATAAATTAGATCATTCTATATATCGCCACACCATTATATATACATTATTACATATATTTGATTGTTTTTTATTTTAATTAATATATTTTAACTTTAAAAAACAACTAAAACCCAATAAACAATCTAAATCATCACCTATGAACAAGGTCATCGTTTATTCAATTGTTATTTCTGTTATAGTAATTCTGGGAGTAAACCTGCTCCATAAAACGGAACCGCTAAATTTTTCGCAGTACGAGCTTAAACAGAAATATGCAACAAAACCCACTTCTTCGGTTGACCATAGTCAGTTTGAAGTTTTACAAGAAGAGTTTAAAACACCCCAGGATGTAACTGAAGCATGTTTAACATGTCACAACAAACGACATGAGGAAATCATACACTCAAGTCATTGGAACTGGGAAAGAGTTGCCTATGTTGAAGGAAAAGGTATTTCTAAGATTGGGAAAAAGAATGTGCTCAATAACTTTTGTATTGGATCAAACTCTAATGAACAAGCTTGTGCTAAATGTCATATTGGATTTGGTATGACAAGTAATAAGTTTGACTTTAACAATGCTCGTAATGTGGATTGTATGGTTTGTCACGACAATAGTGAGGAGTATATAAAAGGAGCTGCAATGGCGGGATATCCCGACCGTAGTGTAAATTTAACCAAAGTAGCACAAGGGGTTGGAAGACCATCAAAAATTAATTGCGGAAGTTGTCACTTTTACAGTGGTGGAGGTAACAATGTAAAACATGGTGATTTAGAAGATGCCCTTTTAGCTTGCGACAGAAATGTTGATGTACATATGGCTCAAAATGGTATTAACATGTCGTGTGTTGAATGTCATTCGGCTGAAAAACACCAGATAAAAGGTAAATTATATTCCGTATCGTCAACTGATGTCAATCGACTAAATTGTGAAGACTGTCATACATCTCGTCCTCACCTTGATGATTTATTAAACAGACATTATTCAAGAATTGCCTGCCAAACATGCCATATACCAACCTATGCAAAAGCAAATGCCACAAAAATGTCGTGGAAATGGTCAGAAGCTGGTAAATTATTAAAGGGTAAACCTTATCATATAGAAGACTCATTAGGCAACCATACTTATTTATCAATAAAGGGTGCATTTGAATGGAAAACAAATGTTGAGCCTGATTATGTATGGTTTAACGGTAGTGCTCAACATTATGTTGCCGGTGATAAAGTTGAGAGTGTTCCTGTACAGGTGAATAAGTTATTGGGTAGTGTAAATGATCCGCACTCAAAAATTTATCCGGTAAAGATTCACCGTGGAGATCAGATCTATGATCCTGAAACAAATATGCTCATTCAACCAAAACTTTATGCTCCAACCAAAGGAGATAGTGCCTTTTGGGTTGACTTTGACTGGAACCTTGCTGCTGAAGCAGGTATGAAAAGAATGGGACTACCATACAGTGGAAAATATGACTTTATAGAAACTGAAATGTACTGGCCTGTTAATCATATGGTAGCTCCTAAAGATCAATCTTTAGACTGCAACGCCTGTCATATAAGTAAAAATGGCCGACTTGCCGGAATGAACGGATTTTATATACCGGGAAGAGACAGCAACAGCTGGGTTGATTTATTTGGTAAACTCTTATTCTGGGGTTCATTACTTGGTGTATTTATTCATGCACTGGCACGATTTATCAATTCATTAAGAAAGAATGAAGTTGAATCAGAAGAGATTTCTATTTAATCTTAAAATCAGATCCTAATAATAAAAACCGAAAAAAATATCGCTATGCAAAAAGTATATATATATAAGAAATTTGAAAGATTCTGGCATTGGAGTCAGGCTGCACTAATCTTCTTTTTAGCACTCACCGGATTTGAAATTCATGATTCAATACATCTTTTTGGATTTGAAAAAGCCGTAGCGTTTCACAGATCAGCATCATACCTATTGCTTGGCCTAATTGCCTTTAGTATTTTCTGGCACTTTACAACAGGAGAATGGAAGCAATACATTCCTACATTTTCGAAGTTACAAGCCCAAATTCATTACTATGCAATTGGTATGTTTAAAGGCGATCCACACCCAACAATAAAAACAGTACACAAGAAATTAAATCCTCTTCAAGCAGTAGTATACCTGGGATTTAAACTTGTTATGGCACCTATGGTGATATTTTCGGGGTTATTATATATGTATTATAAGTCGTTTGATGCAAATGACAGAGTTGTTGAATTGGCTATTCCATTGGAATGGATTGCGGTAATTCACACCTTGGGTGCTTTTTTACTCATATCATTTATTGTAGTTCATGTGTATATGACTACTACAGGTCATAGCTTAACCGCAAATATTAAGGCGATGATTACTGGATGGGAAGAATTGGATGAGAATGAAGAAAAAGAAAATGAAGAACTAAAAACAAAAAAACACTAAATCATGATAACGGAAAAACCAAAAAAATATATGAATCCCTATCTGGCCGGATTCTTTTTGGGCTTTGTGCTCTTATTAACGATTTATGTTACAGGTAGAGGATTAGGCGCCAGTGGTGCATTTAAAAGTGTAATGATACAATCTGTGGAAACCATTGCGCCAACTCATGCAGAAAACACATCCTATTACGCTGATTATCAAAAATCACACCCTGAAGGACCTATGAAGTCGTGGCTGGTATTTGAAGTTTTAGGCGTATTCATTGGTGCATTCTTATCTGGAGTTGCCTCAAACAGGGTTTCTTTAAAACTTGAAAAAGGCCCTGGAGTTAAAAACGCAACCCGAATCATTGGAGCCATCATTGGAGGAGCTTTATTTGGTTTTGGTAGTCAACTAGGAAGAGGATGTACATCCGGTTCTGCATTAAGCGGAATGGCAGTGATGTCATTTGGAGGCATTATAACAATGTTGGCCATTTTTGGGGTAGCCTATATGGTAGCCTACTTTTTTAAAAATTTATGGATTAAAAAACAATAAATATGGGACCATTAGTACCTGATATTATAAGTAGCGAACTCAATTATATTATTGCACTCATTGTTGGAATTGGGTTTGGTTTTGCATTAGAACAAGCTGGCTTTGCATCTACAAAAAAGTTAGTTGGATTATTTTATGGATATGACTTTACGGTATTGCGGGTTTTCTTTACTGCCGGCATTACAGCTATGGTTGGGGTGCTTGTTTTAAACCATGTTGGCCTGTTAGATATTAGTATTATTTATATTAATCCTACATTCCTATGGTCAGCACTAATTGGAGGTGGCATAATGGGATTTGGATTTATCATTGGTGGTTTTTGTCCCGGAACAAGTGCATGTGCCGCAGCCACTGGCCGGGTAGATGGAATGGCATTTTTATTTGGTAGTGTTATTGGTATTTTTGCCTTTGCCGAAGGTTATCCACTTTGGAAAGATTTATATACTGCTGAAAACTGGGGCCCTGTTTTAATGTATGACCAATTGGGAATGTCGCGAGAAAGTTTTGGACTGGTAATGATATTAATTGCAGCTGGAGCTTTTATAGCTACAACCATCATTGAAAACAAAATAAATGGTAAAGAAACCAAATGGTTTAAACCTGTTATTATAAAAAACAGCATTTTAGTTGCAACTCCAATTCTTATTGTAATAATAGTAATCATTACCCCTACCAAAAGAGAGGTGATGGATAAAAGAATTGATGAAAAAATTGCCGCAGGTGAGTGTAATCCTAAAATTATGGAAGGAGATAAACTAGCTTATGAATTAATGAATCAATATTATAAGTATAATGTTATTGATGTAAGATCTCCAGAAGAATTTAAGAAATTCCATATTCCTACTGCGATCAATATTCCTTTAGAAGAGATGCATAAATCAGGAAGTCTTGGTACTATTATACAAAATATTAAAACCAACGTATTTTATGGTGCCAATATCATGCAGTCGCAAAGGGCTTGCATGGTGTCAAAGTATTTTGGAAAATCAGATAATTATGCTCTGGAGTTAACCGCTGATGAATTTAATAAACAGTACTTCCTTATTACAGATATTGATCCTCACGGTACAAAACAGGAAGTTGATATTCAAAACTTCAGAATTGAAGCTGGCAAAAAACTAAAAGAAATTGGAGAGGCTGTAGCCAATATGGATAAGCCTGTTATAAAGAAAGCTACACGCGTTAGTGGCGGCTGTAGTTAAACCTCGTATAAAATTCATCGGGTTTCTTTTCTATTTTAAGAAGCCCGATGATACCTATCAGCATTATTTTTTGTGCTTGATGGCAATAAAAAAGTAAATAAAAAAACCCAAACCAATAAACAACAACTCAATACCAAAAGAAATCATTGATCTTTCCATTCCATAGCTATCCATTCCATATAAGTCACCAACAACATAAGCAACAATCATCCCCAAACCAGCCATTACGGACACTAAAGCCCATTTTAAACTTTTTAGCGTTTGAGGTTCATCATCTACAGGTTGTACTGGTTGTAAAATATCTGCCTTTTCAATATGTCCACTTTTAACTATTCTACGCTTTAAAAGATAGTCAGTAAACATTTTAATAATATAATAGAAACCTAAGAAAACAATAGCTGTTACAATAACCTCACTTCTCATAATATTTTATTTTAAATGATTATTTGCTCATTTGTCGAAACTCAATAACAAAAGGTTGCAAACATTATTATTTATTTTTCTCACCAGGAGTTAAACGTTATGCTTTGTATACTTTCTTCTTATACTCATTGTTCGACACAACCTCTCGTTATATCGTTTATTAACAGACATCTGGCCTTCTTTTAGTTTTAACTTCTCCTGATTAATATTACCTTTTTATACCCTACGCCATCAATGGTGCAATTAAAATTTTAAGCTGTCCTTACAGGACGATGATTTAATTAATTAAATATTACCCCAGATGATATCTGGGGCTAAAATAAGTTGGGCATTCAGCCCGTAGTTTTGTTACTGAAAGTTGGAAGAACCATTCGAGATTAAACTACTATTTTTCAAAAAGTAAAAAATCAAAATTACTTCGTTTAGGTTTTCATAGGTTATTAACTAAAGGTCTGTTATACTATAACCTTTCTCCTTTAACCTTACTTCCATATTCTCATTGCTCGGCATAGCGTCTCGCTATGTCGTTTTTTAACAGGCCTCTGGCCTTCATTTAGTTTTAACTTCTCATGCTGGTGCGAGCTTATAGATCGTATCTCATATCTTTAATTATTATACTTTACCTCAATTAGTCATAAAATAATTAACCTTATACCCTTTCTTCATGTTCCCTTTATTCGCTCAAGCCGCTAGGCTCCTACTTTTTGCTACAGCTCAAAAAGTAGGCAAAAAAGCCGCCGGCTGCACCTGATTCACTCAAAAAACTACGATGTTTTCGTCGAAAGCGCTGAAACTTGACTTTCGTACCTCAAGTCTTCGAACAACACCGCTTTTACCGACTACAGCATCTTGTTTTATTGGCTCACCAGCTAATGCCGGAAGAACCAGTCGAGATTGAACTACTATTTTTCAATAAGTAAATATTTAGAATTCCTTCGTTTAGGTTTTCATTGGTCACTAAGTAAAAGTCTGTTATACTTTAACCTTTTCTCCTTTAACCTTACTTCCATATTCTCATTGCTCGGCATAGCGTCCCGCTATGTCGTTTTTTAACAGGCCTCTGGCCATGTTTAGTTTTAACTTCTCATGCTGGTGTGAGCTTATAGCTCGTATCTCATATCTTTAATTATTATTCTTTACACTAATTAGTCGTAAATAATTAACCTTATACCCTTTCTTCATGTTCCCTTTATTCGCTCAAGCCGCTAGGCTCCTACTTTTTGCTTCAGCTCAAAAAGTAGGCAAAAGAGCCGCCGGCTGCACCTGATTCGCTCAAAAAACTACGGTGTCTTCGTCGAAAGCGCTGAAACTTAACTTTCATACCTCAAGTCTTCAAACAACACCGCTTTTACCGACTTCAACATCTTGTTTTTTTGGCTCACCAGCTAATGCCGGAAGAACCAGTCGAGATTGAACTACTATTTTTCAATATGTAAATAATCAAAATTCCTTCGTTTAGGTTTTCATAAGTCATTAATTAAAGCCTGTTATACTTTAACCTTTTTCCTTTAACCTTGTTTCTTACTCCTTTCTCCTTGTTCCTTGTTAATCTTTGGTTCTAAAGTAGCTTGAAAATGGAAGAGAAAAAATTACTGTAATTTTACTGTTACTTTTTTCGCTCGTAACCAACTGATTAATAAGGATAAAGAAATTTGAGTAAAATCAGTTTTGAGTCGAAAAGAGCTAAAAAAGGGCCAATATTCCGGAAAATGGCAAAAAACGATAAAAATATTCCGCAAAATCACGTTTTTGGCCACAAATATTCCAAGTTTTGGTGTTTTTCGGTGTTTTTATGACTTTTCTTTGCTAGGTCTTTGCATTTCTATGCTACGGCTTTGCTAATCCTATGCATAGGCATTGCTAGTTGTATGCATAGTCAATGCTATTTCGTTGTATTGTGCTTGTATTGTGGTTGTGTTGTGTATGCATATTCTTTGATTTTTCTATGCATAGGCATTGCTTCTAAGGAAGCAAAGAAAGATCATAAAATATGCTTGAACAAAACATAGTCAGTACGACGTCATATCCTAGACATACCATAGGAGCGTAAAGCAAATTACAAGAAAATACAGATTGTTGATGAGCTTTGAATATTTGATATGCATTATGGATTAAATGGATAACTGCATCATTTTTGTTTTTTTGCTGCGATAAGTGTCTTTTTGTATTCCTGATAATGAAGCGCATAGAATCAATTTTTTTCTGTGCCACGCTAAAATGAGTATTAATCATTGCCTGAGTTCTTTTTTTCCTTTATGGGAGCAGGCTAAAAAGTGGCATTGACAAAGTGCTACTAAACAAAAGCACATAAGCTTTTTATGAAAAAAATTAATGAATTGGGTTGTTGTTCATATAGTTTTGTTGCTGAATTACAACTACTTTTTCATAATCAACAGAAGGTGTATAACCATAATCGTAACAAAAATAATAAAGATTACCACCCTTACTTTTCCAGGTATGTGTTAAACCCGCAATATGCATTAGACCATCTATTACACATTGAAATTACTTCAAAACAAGACACTTCGTTACTTCACTTCAACTCACCAGAACGATGCTATGCCTCGTTTCAGTAAAGCCTTGTTTTATGGTACTTTCAATGTTCATTACGAAATTCTAATACATAATCCGGGTTAAATGTTTAAAGTCCATGCCCAGTGTTTTCAAAAAATCCTTACGAACCGTAGCTTTACCTTGTGGGCAAGCAATCCGAAGTGCTTTGCGGTTGCTTCTAAGTTGTTTGTTAACACTTCTGATAAATGCTTCAGAAGTACTTTCTGCCTGGTTATGGTAGGCACTTTTACATTGTGCGTTACAAAACTTTTTATCACTTCTGCCTTTCAAGGTTTCTTTACAATACATACATATTTGAGTACTCATAGTAGTATTATTAAACGTTAATAGACGTATTTAGCCGTTTATAAAACGGTTAGAACAAGAAATTGTAGGTAGTTTGCAAATAAAAATCATGAATGACAGACCTGTTATTTATTTAAACAGAATTCAAAAGGAAAGGCAGAAGAAACCATAATTGGAGATTGTTCTTATTTTAATGGAGTTTTACAACCTATTTGTAAATATTAACTAGGAAGTAGACCACCTATTAATTGAAAAGTATACCACTTATTAACAACGAAATTATTTATGGTTTCGTTACAAACGAATGATAAGTATGTATACAAAACAAGAAATAATAATAAAAAGCTATCGAGAAGGGAAAAGTCAACGTTCTATATCTCGCACCTTACAGATAAGCAGAAAAACCGTAAAGAAGTACATAACAGAGTATGAAAAAAAGCTTTCAGAATCAGAGGATAAAGAAACAGTAAGTGCCAATTATCTATCGACAGTACCAAAATATAAAAGCCGCTCTCTACACAGGAGAAAACTAACCCAAGAAGTACAAGACGAAATAGATAAACTACTTGAAGTCAACCGGGAGAAAAAGCTTCAAGGTTTACGAAAGCAGGTACTTAAAAAGGCAGATATATTTCAGCAATTGCAATTACAGGGTTTTGAGATTGGCTATACAACTGTTTGCAACTATATCCGCTCAAAAGAAAAATCATCTTCTCCCAAAGAAGCTTTTATTCGACAAGTATATAGTCCGGGCAGTATTTGTGAATTTGATTGGGGCGAAATAAAACTTCGTATCAACGGCAAACAAGAGCGCTTCCAATTAGCAGTTTTCACCAGTGCTTACAGCAACTATCGTCATGCCGTGCTATATTATCGTCAAGATACACTTGCGTTTATGGAAGCCCACGTATCTTTTTTCAATAAAACAAACGGCGTTTATGAGCAAATGGTTTATGACAACATGCGGGTTGCCGTGGCAAAATTTATTGGTCCTCACGAAAAAGAACCAACACGGGCTTTGCTTCAATTACGAGGTCATTACCAGTTTACTCATCGTTTTTGTAATGCTTACCGAGGCAACGAAAAAGGGCATGTGGAAAGAAGTGTTGAATACATCCGACGGAAAGCTTTTGGTGTAAAGGATGATTTCAACAGGCTTTCAGAAGCCGCAGAATATTTAAACACCATTCTGGAACGATTAAATAATACCAAACAAAAACAAAGTGGCAAAACAGCTTTAGAACTGTTTGAAGATGAGAAAGTGGTATTAGGGAAATTACCGGCTGTACCGCTTGTCTGTTCAGACCAAATACAATTGCGCGCCGACAAATATGCAACAATCAGTCATAAAACCAATAGGTATTCGGTACCGGACCATCTGGTAGGTCAATTTCTAGATGTTCATTTATTGAGTCACGAAATACATGTTTATCATGAAAATAAAAAGATAGCCATACACACCAGAAATTACGGCAAGCACCAATGGATAATCTCTATAGAGCATTATTTGAACACTTTCAAGCAAAAGCCGGGAGCTTTGCCGGGTAGTTTGGCATTAGCAAGCAACGTATATTTAAAACAGCTCTTTTTAGACCATTTTCAAGAAGAACCACGAAACTTTATTGACCTGTTAGATTATTGTCGTAAGTACCGCATAAGCGGCGAAAAACTGGAGAAATCGGTATTTCGATTACTGAGTACCGGTTCCGGTGGTATTACTATAGAAAAACTAAAAGCTGTATTGGGCAATAATGAATCATTTATTACACCCGAACAAAACTGTTCCATTGCTCAATTAGCAAAAAATCAATTGTCGGAAATAAGTGCATTAATGAATTAAAAAATAAGATGATGAATACCATAAATGAAGATATAATCAAATACAGTAAAGAGTTACGGCTACCTGTTTTCAGAAGAGATTTTAAAGAGTTAGCCACAGAAGCAGCAAGCGGACAACTGGATTATGAAGAGTACTTGTTAAAGCTGATGGAGCGAGAGTATGAATTGCGTATAGAAAATCGAAAAAAGACGCAAATACGTCTAGCTGGCTTTCCATCCAAGATGTACCTGAATCAACTGGAACGAGAACAGTTGCCCGATGATGCTCGCGCAAAACTCCCGGTATTAGAACGACTTGATTTTATAAACTCTGGTCAAAATATCATACTGGCCGGTAATCCTGGCACCGGGAAAACTCACATCGCTATTGGTTTGGGCTTAAAAGCATGCCTTCAGGGATACCGTGTCCTCTTCACCTCTGTTCATCGGATGTTGACCCAATTAAGAGAATCTCAATCAGAAAGGACTTTGCGTCAATTAGAGCTCCGTTTTGAAAAGTATGATTTAGTAATCTGTGATGAATTTGGCTATGTATCATTTGATAAAACCGGAGCCGAATTACTATTCAATCATTTATCACTAAGAGCAGGTAGAAAGTCTACCATAATAACAACAAACTTGGGCTTTGACCGCTGGGAAGAAATCTTTGGAGATGCCGTTTTAACAGCTGCACTAGTCGATAGATTAACTCACAAAGCCCATTTGGTAAACATGAACGGCGAATCATACCGATTAAAAGAAACAAAAAAAATCTTAGCTAAGTAAAAATGAAACTTATAAAAAATCGTTCCCCGGTTCCTCTCCTGATTGGGGTACCCCAATCAGGAGAGGAATACCTTTGTCTTTTAAATCAAATGGTATACTTTTGAACTGAAATACTGGTATACTTTTCAATTGAAAAAAACAACCTATTGATAAATCGGGTTATTATTTTGGTTCAATAGCTGAGGCTTATATAGAACTTGCTAAAGAAATGAAATATTCATTTTATTTAGGACAGATGTGATATTACCTCAATATTATAAGGAGTATAAACCAAAGAACTATCTGTTTGAGGGACAGATTGGAGGTCCTTATTCAGCAGGAAGTGCCGGAAAAGTATTAAAAAGGGCTATAGCTAAGAGCGGCGTACAGCAACGAGGAGGTTTACATTCATTACGTCATAGCTTTGCCACACATTTATTGGAATCAGGCACGGATTTGCGCTATATACAAGAACTATTAGGACATAACTCCTCAAAAACCACTGAAATATATACTCACGTGAGCAATAAATATTTACAACAGATTAAAAGTCCACTAGACGACTTAAATGTTTAAAAAATAAATTATATTAGCTAGCAAAAATACATAAGACATAATAAAAATAACCGAAATACTATGTCGATTATTGAAATAATTGACATAGTACTTCGGTTAGAAAGTAGTTAGCAACAAGGCCACTAAAGAAATAACGTAAGAGTAATTAAGGAGAATTTATTTTGTTTTTTGCCCTCACGTCTTTTCAACTAGAGCCAGCCCACAACCAGCACATTTGCAAATCGCACAACCCGACCCACAACCAAAATTTGCAAAAGAGCTGTTTTCCACCCACAATAATATTTTTAAGGGATATCATTTTTTACTAGGACAACATTTGGCAGTCCTCCAAAGTAGCTTTGTGATTATTAATCATTTTAAATTTATAAGTATGAAAGATTTTAATAAATCATTGGCTACAGATTTGACTATTACTCAAAGTAAAGATTTTCGCTTATTTAATAAAACTATTGATGACACAATGTTTGTAAGTCAGATTATTAAATGCGTGAAGCAAATGTTATTAACTTTACTTTTTTCATTATTTACATTAAGTATTCAGGCTCATGAGTTGAGCATTAATTTAACCGAAAGCGGCACATTAGGAAGTGTAATTCAGGCTGAAGATAACGGCTATATTGATATTACAGATTTAACTATTTCAGGTCCAATGAATGCAAAGGATTTTGGTTGGATAAAAAGAACAATTAGAACTTTGTGGTACTTGGATATTTCAAATGTCACAATTGAATCGGTATCAACTATCTTGGGTACAGATTATGGAACTTCAAGAACCTATCCTGCTAACGAAATACCTACATTAGCATTTGAAAACTCAGTTCTTGTTTCAATTAAATTACCAACCTCATTAAAATCGATTGGAGAAAAGGCATTTAATGTATGCCGAGAACTGACGAGTATTGATTTAGAAAATACAAAGATTGAAACTCTGACTAAATTCTCAATAACAAATTCACATGAAATAGAAAATCTGACAATGCCGGAGACTTTAAGGCAAGTTAATTATAGAGCATTAGCAGGTGTCACATTAAATACGTTAACTCTGAATTCCGAATTAGAATTAATAAAATCCGGAGCTTTTTATACGTGTTATTTGCAAAAAATAGTAATTTCAAAAGCCATTTCAGTTGAGATAACGACAGAGTTGCCATTTGAAGACGGAACAGAAGGATCAAATACATTGGAAATAATAGCAAATTCTGAAGATATATTGGCTCACAGTTATTGGAGCACATTTGCGACAATAATCAATAATGACATCACAACAGATGTTCATACTGTTAAATATGAAGAAAAAGCAGAAATAAAGGCAATTTATGATATGAATGGAAACAGTATGAGTATTGATTTAAACCAATTGCCTTGTGGTACATACATCATTGTGTATTCGGATGGACGTAAAGAAAAAGTATGTATTCAAAATTAACTAGTAAAGGAAATGACAAGATTTAAGTTTATGCTTGATGTTTGGATAACTTTTTATTTTGAGAAAAAGTTTCATATCGGTCGAACAATTATAGAAAATGATATTGAAACAGTAGCCTGTGTTTCAGAAAGTGGAGATATAAAAATGATTCGCTTTTCTCAAATCTGTAATCCAAAGCAACTGAAATTGCTAAAGGATATGAGCGTTTCAGATTATAAAGTTGATACAAGGGATATTGATTTTGATACGAATTCTAACTGAATAAATGTTCGTTAATAATTAATACATCAATTACAGATGATAGAAAATAGTAGCTTAACCAAGTTGATGCGTTGCAAAATAATAATTGAGGAAGTTGAAAAAGGCACTTATCCTACCGGAGAATATTTGCTCGATAGAATTGCTCGTTGGCTTGAAGGTTTTAAAGAGCTAATTCCTGATATAAAAACAGAAATTTCAGAAAGGACACTAAGCAGAGATCGAAAAAATATTAAGGAGATTTTCAATATTGATATTAGCTACGATACAAAGCGAAAAGGCTATTATATTGGTGAGACCTATAATAAAAGCGATCGGATATTAAGAGCATTGGATGCAATACACGTTTTCTTCATTCAAAAAAACATACCAAATGCTAATAAACACATCCGGTTTGCGCCTCGTCAAGCTTCAGGTTCGGAACATTTTTTTCATATTCTGAAAGCCATTGAGGATAAAAAGAAGGTTCAGTTTTTTTACGAGCAATACGAAAAGCAAGAGGAAACACAACGAAGTGTATCTCCATTAGGCTTAAAAGAGTTTAAAGGCTTTTGGTATATGATTGCAGAAGACGAGAAAGGCATAAAAACATTTGGTTTAGATCGAATCAAAGGCTTGAATATCACTTTAGAAAATGCGGTTTCCCGAAAGGGTTTTAATATTGACGAGTATTACAAGCATTGTTATGGAATTGTTCGTTTACCAAATGACGAACCTCAGGAAATAATTATAAAAACCACTGCGATAAAAGCTAAATACTACAAGGCAAATAAACTGCATACATCTCAAAATATAATAAAGACGCAAAACGATGACCAATACCCATATACAATTACGCTACACATGTATCTTACATACGATCTTCAACAAGAATTACGTTCGCATGGAGAGAAAGAGTTAAAAGTTATACAACCGGAGAATGCTCTGGAGAATGAAAGATATTTTTAATGATTAGAAACTTATAAACTAATCTGAGTAATATGAAAATAGAAGAATTTAAAACATGGATGAAAGAATTTTGCGATTTTAATGATACTACAATAAATAATAGAATTTCAAATTGTCGAAAAGTAGAAAGTTGTTATGGCGATTTGGAAGACCTTTATTGCAAAGATGGATGTACCAAGATTATAACTGCTCTGACATACTCGACCAAAGATGAAAAAGAAAACCTACCACCGAAGCATATTATACCTATTGACGGAAATATAAGGAATGGATCAGCAACATTAAAAAGTGCTGTTAAACTGTATGTAGAGTTTGAAGAAGATTTTTCTGCTAAAGAGGAAAAAGAAAATGAGTTGATTGATGAGATGTTCGTTGAAGAGGTAGAAGATAAAATTGAGGATAAGAGCGATATGAAGAATGGTTTTAATAGTTTATTTGACCTAATAAATACTTCAGAAGATGAATTTATTCGATTTTTTATTAAGAATACCCTTTTTATATCACCTGAGTACGTTGAAAATCAAGTGCAAGAACTTCATCAACAGATTGAAAATGGAGAAAAGATACCGGTTCGATTTTCTTTAAAGATGAAAGAACATTTTAAGGCGACTGGCAAATATGTAAGCACCATTAAGAATCGAAAAGATGCGGTTAATATTAGTAGAGAATTTGATATTTATAGTAAAAGAAGATCAGGTGTAAAGGTGAAATTTGACTCTACCGGAAATAAATCTGTTGTCGACGCTATTGAAAAATATACAAAATGTAGGGTAAGCACTTCTCAAAGTCACATAATAAACTACTCAATATCTCATGTTTGGGCACAAACTTTTGATCCGTTTTTCTTTTCATCTTTATGGAACATTGTATTAGTTCCAAGTTATTTAAATCCTATAATGGATAAACCTAAACATCAGCAAAAACTAAATGGTGAAATTCAAGGGCTAATAAAAGCCATTTGTAATGAATTGTATAATCCAAATGAGCTTTTGAATGATTCGTTGATTGAGATGGAGTCTGCAGTTATTTGTAAAAAAGCTAAAGAAATCATAGCAGAGGGATTAATTAATTATATAGATCTTAACTAAGAAGAAACATAATGGCAAAAATGTATAAGGTGAGGGTTAAAGGAACTGCTCAACTAAATGGCCCTGTAAAAGTAGACAAGACAGTTGAAATGGAAGAGCAGATGGCAATACGATTTAACGGAGCTGATCGTTATTCAGTAATTGAGTCATTTGTGCAGACTCATTACCCTGGAGTACAAATACCAAGCATTAGAGGTTTTGGTGCAGAAGTAACCCCTATAAAGGAAGCAAAAACTCCAAAGTCAAGAAAAGCAAAATCTAAATCTAAATCATCAAGAAGTACTCCATCAACAAAAGGGTTAAGCACTAAAAAGTTAATAGGTGGTGCTATTGTGGCAGCAGTTGTTGCTCCAATAGTAAAAGAGGTCATTGGTGATGTAATTGATGAAGTAAAGGATGTACTAAAAAAAGCTAAGAAAAAATGATAAAACTAAAGCAAAGCTTATCCAAGATAGATAAGGATAAGATTAAAGAATCTGCGATTGTTTTTTTATCTAATCTCAAAGAGAAGGTAAGTATTCAAGATTTAGAAAAAGTAAATAATTTTTTACCAAATATGAATAAAGGGGTATTACAGGAGGTTTGGACAAATGTTGGTGATTTGTGGGCTTATGTAAATAATAAGGAAATTTCAATTGTTGAGAAAACTCTTCCTCTTGCAGCTTTAGTATATGTCATTAGTCCAATAGATACGATTCCTGATGGAGTCCCAATTGCTGGTTTGATCGATGATGCTTCAATTATATCTTTTATTTGTGCTTCAATTGCTTCAAAATTAGCTATTGTAAATTCAAATGACTCTTCAATAGAAAACGTAAATAACCTTATGAGTATTGAGGGGAATATCGGAATTTCAAATCCTAAGGAGAAATTAAATGTATTAACTTCTATTTTAACTCATGCTGCATATGCTGATGGAGAAATGAGTTCTATAGAAGAAGAAAAGCTTAGAGAAATAGTAGATTTTTTTGTTTTTTCTGAAGAAGGTTGGTTTTCTACACATGAGGATTTTAATAAGGAAGAAATCTGTGTAATAATTGAGAAAACAATAAAACAACCTCTTTCATTGAAGCAAATAATTGAGTTTGTAAATAATGTTAATGAAGATGAAGAGCAATGGTATTTTTATGCTTATGCAGTAGTAGCTTGTGATGATGAAATTAATGCATCAGAGAGAGATTTCTTAGATCTTTTTGCCGAAAAACTTAATATTTCCAAGTTTGATGTTAGCAATATTGAAAGGAGCTTTGAAGAAGTTTGGACAATTACTGTAGAAGATTAATAATTCTGTTAATTTTAAGAGCGTTTTGTTCTAAATGATTGCAATTCTGCTTTAAGGAATATACAAGTATTATTAAGGAGGAAGTGTATGGCTATAAGGAACAGAAAAGCAATCGTAAGGAACGCATGGGACACTTTAAGGAATGGAAGGGTAGCCTTAAGTAGTACAAGGGGAACCATAAGGAATGGGAAAACAACTGTAAGGAATTAACGAGCACCTTTAAGGAGGTGATAAGTTTTATTTTTTTTAACCTAAACCATTTTTATGGCGACAAAAAGAACATTATCAGAAGCAGAAACTCTTGAAATGTACAGAGTAGCATTAGAAAATGCAGTAACACAACCCGAAATTTCTACAGTTATGGCAGAACTTGGATATGACTCAGCCTTAATTGAAGAAGGAAAAGCAACACTTACAAAAACAAGAAAAGCTTATGATGCTAATAAAGTAGAAGATGATGAAACATCAGTAGCTTATTCTACTTTCTCAAGTAAAAAAGAACATTTAGAAGACATCTTCTCTCTTCACCGTAAAAAAGCAAAAGTTGTTTTTCGCAATGACGCAACAACAATGGATAAATTGGCAATTACAGGTTCAATTCCACGTGCATACGTAAAGTGGTTAGAAACAGTAAAGAAGTTTTATAGTGTAGCATTAAGTGATGAGACAATCCAAACTAAGTTGGTTAGATTAAAGATTACAAAGAAAGACTTGACTGCTACAAACAAACTGATTTTAGAATTAGAAACAGCACGAGCAGAATATCAAAAAGAAAAGGGAGAGTCACAAAATGCCACAAAAGCAAAAGATGCAGCATTCGCTGAAATTGATGATTGGATGAGCGAGTTTTATGCAGTTGCAAAGATTGCATTGGAAGATAGTCCACAACTATTAGAAGCCTTAGGAAAAACAGTAAAAAGCTAATGGGATAACGTCCCCGAATTGTAAGCACATTGGCAAGTCGCACAAACAGCCCACAAGCCAAAACTTGCCAAAGAGCTTACAATGCCAACCCAATCTTACCGCCTGAGAGGGCGGTTTGAGTTTTCCCCACGCACAAACAAAATAAAAGCTCATGATTCAAGGTGAGAGCAGTCAGAAGAATAAAAAGCCCAGTTGCTAACATGCCATAATAAAAAATAGCGCAGGCAGTGATTTTAGGAGGTTTTGAATTAATAATTATCTTTATCACAGTCAGCAAGGAAAGTGCTGCGAATTGCGCTACTTTTCATATGGCAAGACCGTTATGGGCAATATCATGAGCGCCACGAATAAAACATAAAAAAATGAAATACGACAAAGAAAAGTACAAGATTTGGAACTGGAAAAGTCCTGTGATATTGCATTGGATAATAAATCCTGGATTTGTAATTAATGAGTTGATTTTAGGGCAGACTATCCCGAAAGTAATGTTAATAGAACGGGAAGGGAAAAAGCCTTTTTATCAACGCTCGTTAGTACCATGTCCTCACTGTGGAGAATTACATTCAGGGTTAAAGTATTCTGCAGCGAACAAGACAGCATTTAAAAACTGGTTTGGTTTTTACTGTGACAATTGCAAAGAAATAATTCCAGTACAGAGAAATCTGACTTCATTCATTATATTGACAATTACTTTTCCTATTTGGGGATGGTTTAAACAAACAATAAAACAAAAGTGGTTAGACAAACAACCTGAAAGATATAAAAACTTGAATCTTGAAATTATTGAAAAGAAAAATACAACGAAGAATTGGTTAAAATCAGGACTTTTCTTAGGACTATTCATGTTTATTGCAATGCAAATTATTTTCCCATTAATTAAGAGTGAGGAAATTACTAAGAAAAATATTTTGATTGGAATACCATTATGGCTTATTTGCGGACTTGTTTGGGGATTAACTATGAAATGGTGGATGAATAAAAGGGGAAAAGAAAATACAGCCCATAACAATGCATAATAAGGCATGTGGGGAACCGTGATTCGCGTGCGGTGGTGATTTCTATTTGCCCGCCTAATGCTTTAAAAGTTACTTTGTGTTGTTAAATAAGTCCCTTGTAAAAGCATTAGGCTCAGTGAGGTTTGGGAAAGGGCGACAATTTCAATCCCCACACAGCCTCATATGCGAGCCGTTGTGGCCAATTATACCTATTCTAGAGAAATTGAATTTTTCACTTAGTAAATACTAATGTCTATTATTGGTCGAGACTATATTATTAATAACATAACTTGAATAATTAGTATGATTAAAATAAATGAATATAAATTATCCTCTTCAATATTATTTAGCTGTATTATATTGATAGTGTCGGCAGTGTCATGTTTAAATAAGAATAGAGTAAGGAAATATACAGAGGAAGAGGAAAAGTTTAAGGCAGTTGTAATCAAATCTTGTGATAATTCTATAGCTAATGAAGGTTTTAAGATAGACAGTAAGTTGCTGTATGGACAATGGGAAGAATCTATAGTGTGGGTGCAGAATCAAGATTTAACAAGAACAGGAATTAGATATATTTATCTTCGCTCTGAATATGAATTTATTAATAATGCACATTTTGGTTCGAAATTTTTTTTCAAAGATTCTTTGCTTGATCTATATGTTGGGAAATTTAAACTTATAGAAGAGGGGACTAAAATAGAAATTATGAGCAATCTTAGAAATGATTTTGATTTTAAGAATGGAGATACTATTAGACAAGCAATTCATCGGGTTCATTTATTAAATGATTCTATATTAAGAATTGAGGAAGATCCTCGATCATGCAGGAGTGGGACAATAGTAGAATATAGAAGAAAATAACAGGCCACAACACTTAGAATATAATTAATCACGAACTGCCCAAAAAAGTCCCATCAAACCATCAGAGTGATTCATTATATTTGTTGTTGAACGGAACCGGGATAAGCGAGCCCATTGTATGGGGATTGATATGAAATGGGTCTTTCATTTATGCTTGGTAAGCATAAAACTCCAAAGTTAAAACAGAAAGTTTGGGTAAAAAATCATTAAAATAAAGAGTTAAAACCACCTCAATGTATAAATCGACAGTTGATTTAGCTCTTTTTGTTGGTTATAAGACATACCTTTCCCATTACACCAAAGGCGGCGTTTATGATATAGAGGCAGATTGAGTTGATTTTGTATTTTTTATTGAGTTGGGACTACCTCTGATAGCCGGCTTAAAAGAGGCTATACGTTGCATGGTGCCTTGTTTACATTTTGGGCATTGATCGTGAGGATGGCCAAAAAGCAGCACAAATAATTCCTTCCAAGGGATCCCTTTTTTAGATTCCGGGGAGCAAGCATTAAATATTTTCCGGATGATCTCTAAGCACAGTTTCTTTTTAGAGGAACCTAGAAACCCATAATGCCTTATTTTCATAAAAGCGGGAGGAAGTATATGCATGGAAAGTCTTCGCAGAAACTCAAAATAAGAAAGATGCATCACATCCACTTTAGCGTTTTTGTAGTTGAGCCACGAAAAATACACATTATTATCATCCAGGCTTTTAATACGCTGGTTACTAATTGCAACTCTATGAGTATACCTAGCCAAGTATTCCAGCACTTGCTTAGAATTGTGCATGGGTAATTTAGCATATACCACCCATTTATTTTTATAAAAAGGATGCAGGTATTTACGCTCTGGTTCAAAAGTAGTTTTTAAAGTAATGGTTCCCTTATTGTGTAAGTCCATCAGGTAATCGCAAAACTTACCTCTAAAAACAGCACTTAAGGCTTTAACAGGATATAAAAACTTACCTTTACTTTTTGTATTTTTCCATTTGTTTTGAGGGGTTAAACCACCGCCCGGCACAATGCAATGTACATGTGGATGAAAAACCAGGTTTTGTCCCCAGGTATGCAAAATGGCAATCATACCGGTTTGAGCGCCCAAATGTTTATAATCCAGAGCAAACTGTTTAATGGTATCCCATGCTGCCCTAAAAAGTACATTGTACATATCTCTGGGATGATCTATAAACAAAGGATTTAGCTGTTCGGGAACGGTAAATACCACATGAAAATATTTGATGGGTAAAAGATCTGATTCTCGATCTATCAGCCACCTTTCCTTTTTCAGACCATTACATTTAGGGCAGTGCCTGTCTCTGCAACTATTGTATGAATATTGCTCATGACCACATTCTGAGTTGTTACATTTATCCTGATGATAGCCTAGAGCAGCCGTTCTGCAATTTCCCAGGTTTGTAAACACCTTTTTCTTATGCGCATTTAAATGTCCGGCCTCAATCACACTGTGTTTATGATCCCTGATAATAGCACCAATATCAAATATGGGTTTACTATAGCTCATCGTTGCAGCCTGTCTAAAGGCGAAATCATAGGGTTTGATTTTAGGTTGTTGCTAATTTGCAGGTATACCATGGTGGTTCTGATATCATCGTGCCCCATCATTTTTTGTATAGACACAATGTCAACGCCAATTGCCAACAAGTGTGATGCAAAAGCATGTCTCAAAGAGTGAGGTGTAAAGTGCTTTTCAATGCCAGACCTATCCAGAGCATATTGAAAACCCCACTTTACAGCCTCGTCGCTATAAGGTTTACCTTTATACCTGCCATTAAATAAATATACCTGCGGTTTAAATTGATGTAAATAGTGCTTTATTTCAGGAATGAGTGATTGGGCCAAAACAGCGTATCTGTCTTTATTGCCTTTACTGTCTTTAATATAAATACGATGGTTTTTAAAATCGAGATGCTCAATTTTAAGGTTGATAATCTCACTTTTGCGCAAACCAGCTGAATAAATAACTTTTAGTAATAGTCTGTGCTTTGGACTTATGGCAGCATTAAATAATTGCAGCAGTTCTTTCCCGGTAGGGATCAAGGGTAGATACTTTGTAGCTTTAGGGTAAGGTACATCAGAAATAATATCAATGCGCTTATACACGCTTTTATACATAAAACGCAGCCCCTGTAAGTAATTTCTGATGGTAGACCGACTCAGCTTTTGATCGTTTTTAAGATACAGCAGAAACTCATATATTTCCATTTCCGAAAGCTCATCAGGTAGCTTACCGGAAAATAAGCAGAGTAGCTTAGTAGAACGCATATAATTAGCAATTGAGCTATTAGAAAAATGCGCTACTTCCATTCTTACATGCAGATTGTGCAATAATGCCTCAACACTCTTTGGTGTTGTTAAACTTTTTTTTCATCTTTAATCAGTTTATTAAAATTGAAATACAAAGATGCGGTATTTTACCGTCAAAACCTCGTTGTCTACCGACGTAGGAGGTTTAGTTCAACATTTTGTATAAGTAATGGCAGGTAATGTAGTAAATATCAAGGTTTGTAGCCCGCTCAAACTGCGCAGAAGTTTGCTAGTAAACTACCACGCAATCTGCCACTACTCATACAATTTACCGTTAGCAGCTATGTGAAAATGAAAATGAAAGCAAATATTATAATTATACTTATAATTTTAACTACAACAATTTCTTGTAAAACAAATAAAGAAATCACAGGAAAATATCGTACAAATTTTCCAAGTTTAGGTTTTTTTATGACAGTGATTGATTTGAATCCAGATCAAACTTTTCATTTTATATTTTCAGGAGATTTAACACATACGGAATTAGACGGAATTTATAAAATAAATAAACAGAATCTTTATCTTAGATTTAATAAATTAAAAGAAGAATATAATCCTCTTGTTTTTGGAACTAAAGAAAATCCAGATACTATTTTAAATTTTGAAGATTGGCAGAATTCTCATAGTTATGACTTAAAAAATGAGAAAGGAATAGATTATCACTTAAAATATAAAATTGGAAATGATAAACTTAAAATATACCATATTGAAAAAGGAAAAATAGTTCACAGAGCAAAGTGGTACACGGACAGAAAAAGATTTATTCTTTTAGGTCCAAATTATAAAAAGAAAAAATGGTATTTGAAAAAAATAGAATAAACCACAGCTGCTAACATCGTATAAATTCAATGCTGCCAATTAGTTACGTGGTATTATCTACAAGTAATAAGCTCCGCTAATTTTATTTCCTTGCGGAAAGAAAATTTGCTAAATTGGTGCAAACAAATAAAATTAGCTATTTGCAAAATTGGAACGGTATTCTTTCAAATACGCACTGAAATTTATACACACGTAAGGGGTAATTCCCCCTATAAACCTATAGGATTGATTTAAAATAAAGGTAATCAATCTTTTTAAGGCTAATTGATTTCTGAAGCTAACGTAAAACAGGCCAGCTGGAATTAGCTGAAAAATGACAATTGAGAGAAAATTATAAACAACTGAATATTAGTGACTATTCTTTACGTTAGTCAGAATTTCGCAAAAAATAATATAATCAGTAAGTAAAATATAGTTATGAGGACAATATCATTAATTACTTTGATTTTAACGATAATACTTGGATTGAGTTGCCAAATGAATAAGTCGAATCGTAAGATTGAAGTGAACGGATCAGATTTTAGTATCAAAACAACATCTACGGATAAAATAAATTCTCAAAAATATGGCGACCAATACACGACAGAGTCAACTTATGTGTCTGAATTACATAAAGACTCGCTAGCAAATATCATGAATATTTATTCTGTTTATATCAAGATTTATGGTTTTCAAAAAGATATTATCGACACATTAAAGCAAAAAGATTTTGAGAAAGTCTTACCAAATTCAAGCACAATCAAACCAGACAAAATTACAAAAATCAAATTAAAAGAGATGATTGTCACACCTGACACTGAAACCATAAAACTTAAATACCAACTTGATAATTCCGATTATAGACATTTTATTGAATATGATTTACATATTTCAGAATCTATAATACTTAATAAACAACTTAATTATCTAAAATCTACGAAATATAAAGATACATCAACTTTAGAAATAGAAGTAAATTAAGAACTACCCCTAACACGCAATAAATTTCAAGTGGCAGTGTTTATAATTAGTATGTTACGCTATTTCTATGGAGTAAGTATCAGCAGAAAGTAATGCAGTTTCTAACGCCACCCGTAAATTTATCGCAAACGTTATGGGCAATTCCCCCTATAAGCCTAGAGGATTGATTTTGAAATAAGGTAATCAATCTCTTAAAGGTTTATTGATTTCTGAAGCGAACGTAAAAATGGTTAGCAGAAATGAGCAGAAAAATGATAAATTTGACTAAAATATAAACTACTGAATATCAGGGGGTAATTTTTACGTTAGTCAGAATTATCCTAAATGTCTGTTAGGATAAAAAAAATCAGCTTTGCAAGCTTATAAATTATCTAGGAAATGTAAACTATTAAATTTGATATTAATTAACGTGCATTAAAGTGTTTAATTTCTATTGTTAATCTAAAATGTAGAAAAGGAAACTGTTGAATAAAAAAAAGAGAGAAATATAACTAACACAAATAGTGGCATTTATTGGGATTATGGACGATTCTTAAAAATCTTTTATCGATTACAAAAAATAGGATCTAAAATAGGAAGTTTAAATATTACTAATCTAAATCATACGAAAGGTTTGACACAGGGCTGACCTCCCACTGTAAAAGAAATATGAGATTTAAATCCTTAAGAAATCATACTAAATATTTAGGCAAGATTTCCGAAATGCGAAAATGAGTATTTTATTTAAAATAAAAAATGAAACGATGACAAATCAAACAGAAACACAAGAGAAAGAATTATATAAAGATAATTCAGTACGGATAACAGATAGAAGGTATGTAACGCCCTCATCAACATATTTTTTAAGAAATATTTCAAGCACGTACCTATCAACATTTCGACTAGAAGATGCAAGACCAATTTCAGCATGGACTATGGTCCCTGCACTAATGGGAACAATATTTGGTATTCTAATTATTAGTTTTGATGGCAGTATTTTACTAGGAGGAGCTATAACAGTAGCTGCGATTTTTTTACTAGTTAAAGCAGTAAAAATGATTATATCTGACATGAAGCGTGTAGCAGTCACTTTAGATACAAATGGTGGTACAGTAAGAACAATTGTAACAAATGATCATGCATATGCTAATAAAATTGTGAATTTGATAAATGAGGCAATAGCACTTAGTAATTGATTTATTTTGTAAACATAGAGGCGGTTGCGATTCTTTTAATATTCTATTGAATACACATTCGGCTGGTAACCTTTATGAAAATAACTAATGTGGGAAAATCATCGTATTGATTGATGTGATGAAACAAAAAGCCCATAACAAAGAACTAAGGTAAAAACCAAATAAAAAGGGCATAATTTTTCCTTTTGAATTACCTAATTGTTTTGGGAGGCAAGTTCAAAAAGAGAAATTATAGAGAAACCAAAACAGACTTAAAATTTGGATCATATTTTAAGCCTGTTTTTGCAATCCCCATTGACTGGGCTAACAGTTTGTTAGAGACCGCAATTAAGGCTAATTTTTTTGATTTGCCTTTAGCTACCAGTCTGTCAAAAAGCGCTTTACATTGTGGGTTTCTGGTACATGCCGCAAAACTGCACATAAACAAGAGCTTACGAATCAAAGGATTCCCTTTTTTAGATATTCTGGACTTTCCTCTTACACTGGATCCTGAAGTGAAAATGACCGGAGATAATCCAAGGAAAGCAGAAAGCTGTCGGTTGTTTTCAAATGTTTTGAAGCCATTTGTACAAACTATCAGCATTATGGCTGTTTTTTTACCTATCCCAGGAATTGATAAAAGATTAGATAACAACTGTTGTTCATGCTTTTTAATAGTATCTTCTAATTCTTGTTCAAGTAGTTTAATTTCAGCTTCAATTTGGCGGATTTGACGCTTTAATGAAGTAATAACTTTACCTTTAATACCTTTATCCACAAAGCTATGTAATTTATTTTTTAGAGCTGTACTTTGTTTAAAATACAAGCTAATGGTAGTGTGTAAATCTTTACAATGTTCTATGTACTCAGGTAATGGATGCCACAGGTTCAGCTTTTGTTCCTGAGCATACTTAACAATCATTTTAGCATCACTTTTATCTGTTTTATTGTGTTGGAGCTTCATTTTGAATGTAGCGTTTGATTACAAGCGGATTTATAACAGAAACAGCAATTTCATTTTCAAATAAAAATAGAGCTAGTTGGTTATAATAACATCCTGTATATTCCATGACACACCAGCTCTTGGCATCCAGTAACAGTAGAAACTTATTAAATCCTTCATCATTATTTGTAAACTGTTTATGTCCCAATTCAGAACTCCAGACATCAAATACTTTTTTGGAGATGTCGATACCAATAAAATGATTATTTTTATTCATAATTAAAAGATTTAAAAGAACGCAGCTACTTTAATATAGCAACCTAAAAACAGGCTTAAGAGGCCCAAAGAACTAATCGTATTTCAGTAGCGAAAGGGTGGGGATTTTCATTGTTGACAAGCTTTATGCTTTATGCTTTATGTATATATTAACCTTAATCCACTCTTTCGTTCTTTTTTATTTGTATTGTAAGTTAATAAAAAGTAATATTTAGTATTGAAAAGTAAACTTAGGATGCATATAAGTCATGTGGGGTGCAGGTGATTCGCTTAGGGTTGTGATTTCAATATGTCCGCCCATTGCTTTTAAATCGACACTTTCTTATTAATTTAGCCTATTGAAAAGCAATGAGCTAAGTGGGTTTTTGAGAGGTCGGACTATTTCAATCCCCACACGCCTCATATGCGTATCGTTGGGTTTCATTCCCCACATCCCACAGAAAAGCAGAATTAAATTCTTAAGCTAACGTGCAAATTTAAAGGGGATTGTGCAATTTAAAATTTGACGTTAGTCACAATTCATCCTATAAACCTAGAAGATTGATTTTAAGACAAGTTAATCAATCCCTTAAAGGTTTATTGATTTCTGAAGCGAACGTAAAAATACGAGCATTAAGATGGATGAAATTTAAAGGAATTGACTAAAGTATAAATAACGGAATATCAACGACTAAAGTTTACGTTAGTCAGAATTTAAAAGCATGACACATAATTTAGAATATAAAGAATGGAAAAGTCAGTAATAAAGAAATTGAGAATTGTTTTGTGGGCATTTATAATTATATCAATACCTACAGGTTATTATATTTATTCAGCTTCATTACTTGATAAAGCTTATAAAGCATGGGAAGTAGCTTCAATTTCTGATAAAGATGAAGACATCGAATCTGCATTAAATAGAATTGAAAAAGCTGAACCTTTCGCCTTATTTGACAAAAATCTTGTCAATATAAAAGTTCAGCTTTTGTATCGAAAAAAAGAATATAGAAAAGTGTTGGAAGCAATTGAAGAAAAAAACTTACTTATTTACAAAGGACTTTTGTATGAACATTTAGACAGAAGTGATTCAGCTGCAATTTGCTATAAAAAAGCAATTCCCATGCTTAAAAAGCAACAAAAGAAAAATAAAAAGGATGTTCACTTTGCAAATGAAATTGGACGCCAAATAGCTTTATGCTATACTTTCTTAAATCAAACTGATTCAGCAAATAAATATCTAACTAAGATTCCTGAAGACTACGACCCTGAATTAAAGGAATGGTTATTACAATACGATTATTACATAGAAAACTATGTTTCTGGTGGCTACAGAGATTACTTAGAGGGAGAAACATTATTATTTGGAACTGACAGTATTTCCAACATGAACATTGATAGTCTTTTTACTGCTAATAGATTTTATTTCGACAACCATTCATCTCGTGGGAACAAACATGAATATGAGATTAAAAAGATATTTGAGCAAAAAGCAATCAGTATTGGGATGAATAGAATAAAAACGAAACCCAACAATGGCTCATAAAGCATAAGTGAGCCGACTCGTTTTGGTTGGTTCGCAGCTTCGGCAATCATCGCCCAATCGTTGATTTGGCTTTAAATATGAAAAGATAAAAACAAATACAACGCTTTGGCTTGGTGAGGTTCGAAAGTATGTTGGGTTAAAATCTCACTTACGCTTCATAGCCGAGCCGTTAGGTGGTACTAGAGCGCTAAAGATTGTAAAAGGAGAATAAACTAGAAATTTGAAGAATTATTCATTAGAGGTTTAATATGAATGCAAAATAAAAATTACTATGTATGAAAATTAAACTCGTTATTCATCTTTTATTGCTGATAAGTTTATCTTCCTGTAAGTTTTCCAATGAGCAATATGAATCAAAAGTGTTAGATGATATTTTTCTCGATTTGTTGATTGAAATGTCTGTACAGGGTGTCCTTTTACCTCCACCACCACCTTTACCTCTTGATTTTTTAGACACAAATTATGATACAACAGGTTATGCGCATAAAGTGGCAAAATACGAAGAGGATATTTTATTAGAAAAGGAAAGATTAGTAAAAGAATTTCAAGATTATGGAAATAGACCTAAAGAAATGATTTTAGCTATTGCTGATTCAATGTCAACTATGGCAAGTCTAAATAATTCTATGTTAGAAAAGGTATTTCCAACCGAAGTATTGTCCGAATTAGTAGAATCAATAGAACAAGGAATAAAGAAGAAGAGAAAGTTGCAGATAAAAGAAATAACATCAACAGGTCCTTATCAGCTTAAATATTTTAAAGACCTACCAAGAAATATTAACTATGATGATAAAAAGCTCGATTTAAAATATGTAGGAAGTATTGGTATTTCTAGAATTTACTTTGACAAAGTAAGAGAACATGGGATTTTAGGATGCAGCTATACTATGGGTGCATTATCTGGTCATGGTGCATTAATCTGTATTAAAAAAGTAAAAAATAGGTGGATAATAATAAAAAGTATAGTAACATGGGTGTCATAAGAGAATAACACCACCTAACACTTAGAATATAATTAATCACGAACTGCCCAAAAAAGTCCCATCAAACCATCAGGGTGATTCATTATATTTGTTGTTGAACGGAACCGGGATAAGCGAGCCCATTGTATGGGGATTGATATGAAATGGGTCTTTCATTTATGCTTGGTAAGCATAAAACTCCAAAGTTAAAACAGAAAGTTTGGGTATAAAAATCATTAAAATAAAGAGTTAAAACCACCTCAATGTATAAATCGACAGTTGATTTAGCTCTTTTTGTTGGTTATAAGACATACCTTTCCCATTACACCAAAGGCGGCGTTTATGATATAGAGGCAGATTGAGTTGATTTTGTATTTTTTATTGAGTTGGGACTACCTCTGATAGCCGGCTTAAAAGAAGCTATACGTTGCATGGTGCCTTGTTTACATTTTGGGCATTGATCGTGAGGATGGCCAAAAAGCAGCACAAATAATTCCTGCCAAGGAATCCCTTTTTTAGATTCCGTGGAGCAAGCATTAAATATTTTCCGGATGATCTCTAAGCACAGTTTCTTTTTAGAGGAACCTAGAAACCCATAATGCCTTATTTTCATAAAAGCGGGAGGAAGTATATGCATGGAAAGTCTTCGCAGAAACTCAAAATAAGAAAGATGCATCACATCCACTTTAGCGTTTTTGTAGTTGAGCCACGAAAAATACACATTATTATCATCCAGGCTTTTAATACGGCGGTTCTCTACACCATAGGAATCGCAGATCGACGTAGTCAAATAATGTATTCTTAGCAGTAGCCAATGAAGAATGCAACTGATTGTACATGTCAGCTAAAGCGATATATCCTCGTTTTTGAAGGCGTTCAATCGTGATAATGGTTCCTAAAATAGGACTTTGCCAACACTAAACTAATTATATTTGGCGTTAGCGATTTCCACTTTGTTCCAATTGAGCAATAGCCCAACCTCCCATTATTCATAAATTGTTTATTTTTTTAGGTAATCATGATTTCGTGCCTCAATTCGACTTCGACTCCATGCATAAGCCATATCTGATTCTATGCCTAAGCGTATCAAGTTTTTCCGTTTACGTTCAGGTTAATTTATTCACTAAGTTTTAATTTTAATGGTGTTCATGATTTCCGCTACGCTCCAATTCAGTGGTGCCAGATGCAGTATCTAAGACGGTTACGAAGCCAACCATCAAGTTTCTCCAGTTTCGTTAAAATATTAGCATGCTTAAAGTTGTTGATCCAACCTCGTTGAATTTCTAATAACTTTTCAATACGTTCATCAAAACTCATGGGAGTGGTTTTTCATCTCATTATAATTTAACATTCAAATGCATTCGATGGAACTCGCTATTAAATTCTGTACTAGGATGAATAGTATATCATTGGCTCGTTTCTGGTGACTTCTTTAAGCTTTGCCTTAAAGCTTTTCCATCTTTTGGGATTTACAATCAGTTGATATTTACCTTTGATACCTTTCTTGTAGATGGGCACAAAGCCAAAACCAAGGATTTGAAAATTTACCGGACGTCGGATACCACTTTTATCCCTGTTGATGGGAAGTTTTAGTTTATCGCGCAGAAATACATAAATAGCATTACCTACTTTTCTTGCTTCTGATTTTGTTTTACAATAAATACTAAAATCATCGGCATAACGGACGAACTTAAGTCCTAATCTTTCCATTTCTATATCCAATTCATGTAAAATGATATTAGATAGTAATGGGCTAATAGGGCTTCCTTGAGGTATTCCTATACGTCGTTTGTATAGCTTTCCATCTTTTTCAAGTGGTGCACGAAGCCATCTGCGAATTAAACACATGGTGTGCTTACATTTAATTTTTCGGTGTAATAACTGCAACAACAATACATGATCACCCCTGTCGAAGAACTCTTTCAGGTCGATCTCAACAATATGTTGGCAGCCTGAATTAATATTTCCGAGAGCTTTACCTGTAGCTTGTTGTGTATTACGATGTGGACGGAATCCATAGCTGTAGGATGAGAATTCAGTTTTATGAGTGGTGTTAACTATTTTTTGCCTCATAGATCTTACCACAAAAGAATAACTATCTTAGAATTAATCAATAATTATTATTTTGAGGACGATTCGTAAAACATCATCACAACTCTGGCTACCGCTTGTTGCATCATACGGTCAATAACAGTGGGAATGCCTAGTGGTCTGGTTTTACCACCTCCCTTAGAAATGTCTTTCCCTCGTATTGGTTGTGGCAGGTATTGCATTTCCATTGCTTGTTTTACCAGTTGATTACTGTGCGAATCCAGATGTGCTTTTAATTCTGAAACTTTCATTCCATCAACTCCTCCGGCTCCTTTGTTCTGTACCACTTCCTTGCAAGCCAATGTTAGGTTTGAAGGATGTAATACCCTTTCAATTAAATGGCTCGTGTCACGTTTTCTTTTCTTCATTGTTTCTTTCATTTTCATTCCCTGCTACGTTTCCTTAGGGCGGGTAAGGCTCAAAATCCTTATACCTCCTGCAAGGATGTGTAGCAATGTAAAGTTCAGCCCTTCACTTATCTGTGAGTCCTCCTGTTTTAGCGTGATGGTAGTAATATTACTTTTTATAATTTAGATGTAATTATAGCTATTGATCGTCCAAAAACAACTGGTCAACAGAAAAATTAGTTATTAATTATACTTCATTAAAAAAGAGTGAAGCAAACTCTTAATAAAAAGAATGGAAAGTATAAACGAGAAATAAAAGAAGACAGACTAGAAAATAGATTTCAATAAAATTATAACTTTAAAAAATGACGGATCAAAAGGAATACATAGGTTCATGTTTATGCAAAGGAATTAAATTTAAAGTTATAGGTGACTTTGAGAGTTTTTACTTGTGCCATTGCAGATATTGTAGGAAAGACACAGGATCTGCACATGCTGCAAATTTGTTTTCCACAACAGCTAAACTAGAATGGATTAAAACAGAAACTGAAATTAAAATATTTCAACCACATAAAAGTAATCACGTAAAAGCCTTTTGTACAAATTGTGGTTCTGCTCTGCCCAATTTACAAATGGAGGGTAAACTTTTAGTTGTTCCTGCAGGTTGTTTAGATACAAGATTAGAAAAACGACCAAATGCACATATTTTTATCTCAAACAAAGCAAGTTGGGATAATTCGTTGGAAGAAATAAAAGAATTTGAACGTCTTCCTAAATAAACAAAAATATGCTCCTGTTTTTTTTATAATTAATTGCAACCTTTCAGTAATGTTGAGCGACATATACTTACATGAACGATATTGAACTGGTTAATCAAATAAAAAAAGGCAATGCCAATGCTTATAAGTATTTAGTTAACAAATACCAAAGGCTAGTATTTAACATTGCCTTTAAGCTATCTTTTGATAACCAAAGTGATGTGGAAGATATTGCTCAGGAAGTATTTATTAAAATCTATAAAAATATCAAACAGTACAGGAAAGAATCAAAACTTTCAACATGGATTGCATCTATAACCTGGAAAACAGCAATTGATTTTAATAGAAAAAGAACAAGGCATAAAATCAATTATACCGATGAATTAGAGGTTTTTGAAAATCTGAATTTTACCATAAATAAAAATGGCAGCCAGTCTGAGCTAAAAACTATTGTTAGAGAAACAATAAATAAGCTACCTCCTCACTATAAAACTGTGTTAACACTGTTTTACCTGGAAGAGTTTAGTTATCCTGAAATTGAAGAAATAACTTCAATGCCTTTAGGCACTATAAAAAGTTACTTGAACAGAGCGCGCAAAACATTTAAAGAGATAATTGAAAATGATTTGGGTTATGAGGTTACAAACCTCTTATACAATGAAAATATTTAGCCTATGAGTTTAAAAAATAACGATATTGACAAACTAATTTCAGACTCTATAGAGGATTTTGATATGACTAAAATACCTATAGATTTTACAGAAAGACTAGGTCGTAAATTTGAGTTTAGATCTTATAAAAAAACTTTATTTAAAGAATGGGGTGCTAAAATCATGGTTATTATTGGAATCTTGATAAGTATTATGGGAGCTTTTTATTTCTATTCCCCAATAAAACTTGTTGAATTTTTAAAAGACAGAAATTCATTTTTTGTTTTACTGGCCCTCGTTATTGTACTCTTTATATTTCTCTTTGACCAAGTATTGCTTAAAATACTTCTTAAAAAATATGATAAAAAAGGATAATTATTTGACGAACAGAGTTATAAGTATTTTACTATTTAGTTTTAAAGATTTAAATTGGTCTTAAATTAATAAATCTATACTTATGAGTGAATGTGTTAATCTTTCGACATGCGGTTTTTTTAAAAAATACTGCAAAACAAAAGACCTGGCTTGCAAAGGTTTTATAAGCATGTATTGTAAAGGAAGTAAGATGAACGATTGTAAGAGACTACAATATAAAAAAGAAAATGGAACACCTCCTCCTGATGACATGATGCCTAGCGGACAAATGATAAAATGATATAAAAAAACCGTTTCTTAACAGAAACGGTTTTTTTTGTGATAATAATATTTAGTTTATTATAATCCTGTTGCTGTGTGATAAACGTTTGTTACGTCATCATCTTCATCAAACTTAGCAAGCATTTTTTCAAATACTTTAACTTCTTCTTCGCTTAATTCTTTTGATGTAGTTGGCATTCTTTCAAATTCGGAGCTAATAATCTCAAAGTCATTTTCTTCAAGAAAAGACTGAATTGAACCGTAGCTTTCAAATTCACCATAAATGATAATGTTACCTTCTTCTTCAAAGATTTCATTGGCACCAGCATCGATCATTTCCAACTCTAACTCTTCAAGGTCTAAACCTTCTTTATTAGCTACCTTAAAATGACATTTGTGTTCAAACATATATTCAACACTACCTGTTGTTCCTAAAGAACCACCTGCTTTATTGAAATAACTACGAACTGCACCTACCGTTCTTGTATTGTTATTTGTTGTTGTTTCAACCAATACAGCAATGCCAAATGGGCCATATCCTTCGTAAACAACTTCTTTCCAATCTTCATTATTTTTTTCAGTTGCCTTTTTTATTGCCCTTTCAACGTTATCTTTAGGCATATTGGCAGCCTTGGCATTTTGAATTAACATTCTAAGGCGAGGGTTTGCATCTGGCTCCGGCCCTCCTTCTTTTGCTGCCATTGTAATTTGTCGACCTAACTTGGTAAATGTTTTAGCCATACCAGCCCATCTCTTAAGCTTGGTGGCCTTTCTATATTCAAATGCGCGTCCCATTTATTTAATTTTATCTTACTTACTTTTTTTGAACTCACAAAACTATAATTCCTTTGCAAAAAAATCAAAAAAATATCAAGGTATTAATGAGTTATATATTAATATTATTAACATTTTGATCAAGACTTATTAATTTTACTAATTGTATAAGTCTTTTGATTCGACAAAAATAATAATATTCTTCTTCTTTTATACTATCAAATAAGATTGTAATTCAGGACCAATTATGGAATAAGCATACTGAAAAGTTTGACTAAATGATAAAAATTTGCGCTATGCAATTTTGTTGAAATACGAACGTTTTATTATTAGTGTTTTAAAATTCGAAATATTAATTGTATGTTCACCAAGCTATTTAGCTCTAAATCATCAAATATGAACGCAATGAAACGAACATGTAAATCTTAATTCAATAGTTGCATACTTGTGCAGAATTAGATTTTACTTGAGCGTTCCATCTGGCAAATGAAACTAATTTTAAACAGATGAAAAAAAACAGTCTTAAGTGGTTTCCCTTGTTTAGCACTAACTTTGCTGGTGTTTTAAACGACAACCTGCTAAAAACATTGATTGGATTTGTAGGTGTTGCATGGATTGGTCAGGATAATAAAGCAGCATTAGTATCAGCGGCTGCAGCTCTGTTGGTTATTCCTTATATTTTTCTGTCTCCTCTATCCGGCAAATTAGCCAAAGAACATCCAAAAGCATTCATTATTCAGTGGGCCAAATTTGCTGAGATATTAATAATGATTGTTGCCATTACAGGATTCTTTATTTACAATGTTTATGTTGTTTTAATTGGCATGTTTTTAATGGGCTTACAAAGTTGTATTTACTCTCCGAGCAAATATGGTATTATTAGAGATATTGGAGGTAAAGAATTAATTTCTTTTGGTACAGGTGCCATGGAAATGATCACTTTTGTAGCGGTTTTGATGGGGACTTTTCTTGGTGGTATCATTTCAGATACGCATGAGTATTTTTCTAACCCTAAAACTGAAAGTATCATTATTGCGGTTGCACTAATGGGTTTAGCTATTATTGGATGGCTAACAAGTATGAAAATAGACCCTAAAGAAACAGAACCAGAGGATGATTCAGATGACACTCTAAATCCGCTTTTATACCCAATAAAGTGGTTTAAATGGAGTAAAAACATTACAGGTTTAAACTATACCGTTTTAGGCTTGTCTGTTTTCTGGTTAATTGGATCGTTAATTCAAATGAACCTATATATTTATTGCGATAAATTTCTTCATCTTTCAAATACAGCAACTGGAACAATAATGGCGCTTGTTGCTATCGGTATTGGAATTGGATGTTATGTTGCCGGGGTTGTATCAAACCATCAGGTGAAAACCAAACTTATACCTATTGGAGGAATAGGAATGACTTTATCCATGTTGCTTATTTTTGTTATCAATCCCAACACTACAATATTTACTATCTTAATTGTGATTTTTGCCTTTTTTGCCGGATTATTTAAAATTCCGCTAAACTCATTTATACAAGACAGAGTTAAAGGACGTGAACTTGGGCCTGTACTAGCCTATAACAATCAAATGGTATTTGTATCCATTTTAATTTCTGCAGGATTATTTTCAATTATTGAAGGTATATTTAATGCACGAATAGTATTTCTGGCTGTGCTATTCGTTACTATCGCAATTACTTTTGTTCTGTATTTAAAAATTCCAGGTGCAGGAAAAAGAAAAGATCAATAAAAACATATGGATTAGCGAGCTAAATTTAGTTTAAATCCGAACACAGAACCTTTTCCGGGAGAACTTACAATACTTAGTTCTCCCCCATTTTTTTCGATAAATTCTTTAGTTAGCGCTAAACCTAATCCATTTCCTGTTTCCCTATCAGTGCTCGGTAAAAATTCACCGCCTGATGCATTTAATATCCTTTGTACCAACGTTGAATCCATCCCTACTCCATTATCGCAAACTTCTATTTTAACTTTTGAGCAATTTATAATCACATTTATCTCAATCGTTCCTTGATTAGGAGTAAACTTAATTGCATTTGATAATAAATTCCTGATCACTGTTTTAACCATTGCTTTATCTGCTTCGACCATAGTATTACCAACAGCAGCAGTTTTTACAACAACATCTTTAATCTCAGCATAGGGTAAAATTAAATTCACATTTTCATTTATCAAACTGGTAAGACTAAAGGATTCAGGATTGTAATGTATATTTCCTAACTGTGATTTAGACCAATTTAAGAGGTTATCCATTAAATGAAAAGTATTGGTTGCCGATTCATTTAATGAATCCAACGATTTAGATATCATCTCTTTATCTAATTCATCAATTTGATTAGATAGTAGCCTTATTAAATTGCGAAACCAATATAATGGATTTCGAAGTTCATGGGATATGATACTGAATAATTTAACTTGCTGATCTTTCGTAGTGCGTAATTTCCTATTAAGCTTGTCTAGTTCATTATTTTTCTGAGTAATACTATCATTTAGTTTCGCTAATTTAATGTTTGCATTCTTTTTATTCAAGAATCTGCCATACATTATCAACACCAGAGCTATTAGCAAACATGTAATAATGATAGCAAACAGAATTACTAAATTCTTCCGTTTAATTCTTAATTCCTTAATCTGATTTTCTTGTTTTAAGACCTCATTTTCCCGGTTTTTCAGGTTCACTTTATATTCTGTTTGCAATTCTGCAATTTTTTTGTTGGTTTCAAGATTAAGAATTTCATCCTTGATAAATGAATGCTCTTTATAAAATTCAAATGCTTTTTGATACTCCTCTTTCAATGCATATACTTCAGATAAAATAAGGTAGAAATCAGATGCATTGGATTTTATATCTTCCTTTTTGGCAATAGCTAGTCCTGCATTACAATATATAATGGCCTGATTATAATCTTTACTTTTCTTGTAGATATTAGACAATAACAAATATACTCTTGATTCACCTATTGCATAACCTATTGATTTAGAATACACCAATGCCTCCTTGTAATTTTGGATTGCCAGATAATCGTTTTCTTCCTTTTCATAGATCAATCCTTTTCCATAAATATTTTTTACAATGCCTTTAGCATAGCCCACCTGCTTGCAATAAACGTAGGACTGATCAAAACATACCATAGCTGAATCGTAACGATGCAGATCGTAATATACCTCCCCAATATTTTTTAACGATTTGGCAATACCTTCTTTATAATTAACCTCTGTACGAAGTACCAAGGCCTTTTTATGAAAAAAGAGTGCTTTTTCATAATCTTTAAGTACCTTATAAATATTACCCAAATGATTATACGTAGTAGCTTTTTCTATTTTATTATCAGTATTAGGAATCAACTCGCAAGAGCGTATAAAACAATGTAAAGATTTGGGATAATCTCCTAATATTTTATAATCCTTCCCTATTTTATTATACAAGGACATTATTTCAGTTGTATCACCAATTGCTTTTGCTTCATCCATTGCTTTAGTATAATAAGACAATGATTGTTCAAAATTTCCTTTTGAATGATAATACTTACCAATGTAATTAAGTGATTTTATATATAAAGATTGGTAATTATGCTTCTGAGAGATGGCTTGTGCTTTTCTAAAATATTCCAGACCCCTATTGAACTGTCCCCAATTATAATGAATCTCTCCAATATTTAAATAAGATTCGGCAATACCATAATTATACTTATGAGTTGAAAATATGTGATTTGCCTGCTCAAAATACTGCAATGCTAATTTAATACTCCCTGTAATAGAAGTATTTATTCCTAGCATAAGGAGATACTCACCCCAAATAGTGTCATTTTCAGTTCCCTTATAATTACACTTTATTTGATTCAGATAATAGTTAACACTATCTGTATTAACATATTGAAACGCTCTTGTTTTATGTATTAAATTACCATACAATTTTTTTCTACCGGATGCCACTATTACACTTTCACAGGTTGAACATTTCAATAAAACAAAAAGAATAAAAATTAAAGATCTAAAAGAATAGTGAAACATTAGCTATTGTATAATTTTGTTTACTAAAGCGTACTTTGTTAGTTCTGCATTATTAGCTAAACTCAACTTTTTCAAAATGTTATTACGATGGTTGCTTAATGTATTTTTGCTAATTGAAAGTTTTTGAGCTATATCTGTTTTTGAAATACCCGAGGCTAATAAACTCAGAACCTGATATTCTCTATCTGTTAATGATTCAAGGTTACTCTTTTCAGAATCTTCTGTTAAAAATTGTGTGGCATAAAAGTATTTTTGACTCTGTGTAAGGTATTTATGGTAACTAGCAGCAGATTTTACAGCAGCAATTAGCTCTAATGGATCTTCTTCTTTATTAATATAAGCCATTACTCCGTTTTTTAACATCCTCGAAGCAAATTGTTCCTCTTTATTCATGCTAAAAATAACAATGGGCAGGTCTGGGCATAACTTCTTTACTTGTTGCAACAGCTCAATGGAACTCAGGCCAGGCATATTAACATCCAATATAGCCACATCAAATTTATACTGAGTCAGTTTCTGAAGCAGTTCAATACCATCTCTTGCCTCATCTTTAACAGAAATATCATTTGTATTCATAAATATCAACTGCAGTCCTGTGCGTACAACTGCATGATCATCAGCAACAATAACAGAAATCATCTTTTCAAATTTTTATAATGTAAAAATACCTCCATTTAAAATTCCTATCAGCTGCAACATATTAAGGTATTATTAATTTTTAGAATCACTTTTAACTTAACATTACCATTTCACCACATCTTCAATTCATCCTACAACAGAAACAACCTCACAAAAGACTGTAATACTGTTATTTACACACACAAACCTCACCTATATAGTAAAAAGTACTACGTGTAATAGCGCATTCTCACTATTGAATAAACACGCTAAGACGACTAACATTGCATCAATATTTATAAAGCACATACAAACTATTTCAAAAAAAATTATAAAAACAATAATTAACTTAAAATGAAAAAACAACTTAGTTTATTAGCCTTATTTCTTTCTGTATTGACAGTAATACAAGCGCAAAGCGGAGCTCTAAAAGGTAAAATTATTGACGAAAACAAATTATCAGTTCCTGGAGCATATATATACTCAGACGATGAACAGTTCTATGCAGTATCTGATGTAAATGGTAATTATACCATTACAGGTATTCCGGATGGTGATTATAATTTCAAAGTTTCATACATCGGATTTATGCCTACAGAAAGTAATGTTAATATTTCAGAAAGTAAAACATCTGTTTTAAACATTGAATTAAAGGCAGGTATTGTTGGTTTACAAGAAGTTGTTGTTTCAAGTTCTTTACAAGGACAATCAAAAGCTTTAAACCAACAAAAAAACAGTTCAAATATTACTAATGTTATTGCAGCAGACCAAGTGGGTAAGTTTCCTGATGCTAATATTGGTGATGCCTTAAAGCGTATTCCTGGTATTAATGTACAATATGATCAGGGCGAAGCCCGCTTTGGAAATATCAGGGGTACAGCTCCTCAATATAATTCTGTAACGATAAACGGAGAAAGAATTCCATCAGCTGAGGCAGAAATCAGATCCATTCAGCTAGATTTAATACCATCTGATCAAGTTCAATCTATTGAAGTAAATAAAGCGGTAACTCCTGATATGGATGCGGATGCTATTGGAGCTTCAGTGAACTTAGTAACACTTTCTGAACCTGCGGGTAGACGAATTTCAGGATCATTTGGCGCAGGGTACAATCAAATTTCTGAAAAGCCTAATTACACAGCTAACTTAACATACACTGACAGATTTGCAAATGATAATATTGGTATGGTATTAGGATTCTCAATTAACAATAATAAATTGGGTTCTGATAATGTAGAAGGAGAATGGGATTTAGATGACAATGATAATATTTATTTAAAAGAGCTACAGATTCGTCAGTACTATCTACAACGTCTTCGTCAAAGTTATTCTGGATCTTTTGATTTTAAACTAACCGAAAATCATACAATTTATTTAAAGGGTATGTATAACCGCAGAAAAGACTGGGAAAACAGATATAGATTTGTTGCAGAAGTTGATGAGTTAGAAAATGGTAATGTATATTCTGCCGACAAATTAGAACGTGAAGTTAAATCAGGTGATAATGATAAAAATGCTCGTTTAGAAGATCAACAAATGATGCAATTCTCATTAAGTGGAGATCATATATTTGGAAAAGTTAAAGCAGATTGGGGTTTTTCTTATTCTAAAGCTTCAGAAGACAGACCTGGTGAAAGGTATCTAAACCTTAAGTTGGATGAAGATGGTCAGTATATTGTCAATGACTTTTCGGACTCTAAGAAACCATTAATGTATATACAAGATCAAAGTAACCATGATTTAAATCGTAATTGGGAATTAGATGAATTAACAGAAGAGAACCAATATACAGAAGATATTGATGTTGTAGCCAAATTAAATTTTGAAATTCCATTGGCGAACGGAGCCTTTAAAAATTCATTAAAAATTGGTGGAAAATACAAATCAAAAAGTAAAAGCAGAGACAATAATTTTTACGAATACACCCCTATTGATGAAGGTTCATTCATGAGTCAGGCCTTAGCTAATACTAAAGAAATGTCAAGAAACAATTTTATGCCTGGAGATAAATATAATGTAGGAACCTATGTAACAAAAGAATTTGTTGGTGAGTTAGACTTAAACAATTCTTCCAATTTTGAAAAAGAAGCAGACTACTCTGAATTTGCAGGAAACTTTGATGCATCTGAAACCGTAACTGCAGGTTATTTAATGTTTAATCAGAATTTAGGTAAAAAAATGTCGGCTGTGTTGGGTATTCGAGTTGAAAACACCAAAACAGAAGGCGAAGGATACGAATTTGATGATTTTGTTGATGGCCCTGAGTCTTTAATACCAACAGGAACTATTAAAACTGATTACACAAATGTTTTGCCTAACTTCCATTTAAAATATGAATTAAGCAAAAACAGTATTGCCAGGTTTGCTTATACTTCAACAATAGCCCGCCCTGGGTATTTCGATTTAATTCCTTACCAACAAATTGAGGATCAGGAAGAAATTTCTATTGGTAATCCTCATCTTAATGCAACAACATCGAATAACATTGATGTTATGTTCGAGCATTATTTTAAAACGATTGGTATTATTTCTGGAGGATTCTTTTATAAGGATATTAAAAACTTTATTGTAGATGAAATGCATGATGACTACGTTTACAATGGATTTGAATATAAAGATTTTAAACACCCTATTAATGGTGGTGATGCTACCTTGTTAGGTTTCGAATTTTCTGCACAACGTCAACTCGACTTTTTACCAGGATTTTTAAGTAGATTTGGTATTTATACGAACTATACTTATACAAAATCTGAAATTACAAACTTTAATATTGAAAACAGAGAAGATGAAAATTTAGATATGCCTGGATCTCCAAAACATACGCTAAACGCTTCTTTATCATATGAAACTAAGAAATTTACAGGAAGGTTATCGTATAATTATGCCAGCGATTTTATTGATGAATTTGGCGACGAAGCTTCTTTGGACAGATATTATGATCAAGTTACCTACTTAGATTTAAACCTGACTTTTGCTTTAAAGAAAAACTACATTGTTTATGTTGATTGCAATAATATTCTTAATCAACCTTTAAGATATTTCCAAGGAGAAAACAATCGCACCATGCAAATGGAATATTATGGAATGACTGCTAAAGCAGGAATTAAGGTAAACTTTTAAACGATAACATAAATTCATTACAATTAATATTGGTGTTGCCTTGTTGTAAATCCCAATATTTTCATTAAAATATATTTATGAAATATATACTTTCAATTACATTATTAGGTATCATTGCATTATTGTCATCTTGTAACAACAAGAGTAAAAATAATTCAAAAACATTTCTTAACTCGGTTAATCCAATCATTGCTGAGAGAAATAAAGAAGCCAGAGAAGACTCTTTAAAAATGGCAGAAGCCCTTGCTCTTAGAGCTAAATTTAACAATGCCATAACTGCTGATTACGAAACCCCACCAGTTATTTCTGAAATTGATGAAGATGCAGCTGACGATCCTGCTATTTGGATTAACCAATCTAATCCTGAAAAGAGTTTAATTATTGGTACAAATAAAAAAGCAGGCTTACATGTTTATGATATCTATGGTAAAGAATTACAGTTTATAGCTGTAGGTAAAATCAACAATGCTGAGTGCGGATACAATTTAAAAATGGGTAACAGATCTATTGATTATGTTGCATGTACAAACAGAACAACCCAAACTATTGATGTTTTTGAAATAGACCAGCAGAATTTCGTTTTAAAAGAAAAAGCACTTTGTAAAATACCATCAACAGTAGATGATGTATATGGGTTTTGTACTTACTTTAATAAAGAAAACGGACAGCACTACCTGTTTGCTAATGGTAAAAATGGGCTGGTTGAGCAATGGCTGCTTAATCCGGAAAAAGATACCATTACAGCAAGCTTAGCAAGAACCTTACAAATGCCTAGTCAACCCGAAGGTATGGTTGTTGACAATATTACAAACACATTGTTTATTGGTGTTGAAGAGAATGCAATTTTTGCGTACAGTGCGCAACAGGATGCTGATACAACTAAGTTCCGCATAAAAGAATCTTCTATTTCAAATTCTAATATCAGTTATGATATTGAAGGATTAACCATTTATAGAGTTTCTAAAGATAAAGGCTATTTAATTGCATCCATTCAAGGAAACTTTTCTTATGCTGTTTTTGATATAAACCCACCATACTCATATATCATGAGTTTTGTTGTAGAAGACGGAAAATATGATGGTGTAGAAGAAACTGATGGCATAGAAATATGTAATACTCCAATGGGGCCAGATTTTCCAAATGGAATTTTTGTTGTACAGGATGGCTTTAACAAGAATAATGGTATGCATCAAAACCAAAACTTTAAAATTATTTCGGCGCAACAGGTATTAGAGTTACTTAAGTAAATTTACATTGATCAAAGACAAAAAAAAGTGAGACTAAACAGTCTCACTTTTTTTTTATTATAACTTAAATTATTATTCTTCAGTTTGCACTTCTTCCTCAGCAGCTTCTTCTTCAGAAAAGTTCAATACTTCCCTCTCTTGCAACAAGTTATACCACTGAATCACTTTTTTCATATCAGAAACATAAACTCTATCCTGATCGTAATCTGGAAGGATTTCAGTAAAATACTTTTTCAACTCATTTGCAGAAACTTTGTGACTAATAGCCTGTCCACCATCTTCTTTCTCTGATATATTTTTAAAAACATCATATAGTTTCACATCGCCATCTTCAGTAAAGATTGAAATATCTTCCAATGCACTAATTCTTGAAGTAGCATAAGCTGGCATTCTTTTACCATCAATTAATGACTCTACAATAATGCTATTCTTAGCCTGAGATACAATCTTAAATAATCCACCCTGACCAGAAACAGCCAATATACCTTTTAACATTTCGCTCATTACAATTCTTTTTTCTCAGTTTTCAATTTTGTTGCCAAAGCAACTGTCTGATTGTTTAAATTTTCAAGTGCAAAAATAACAGATTAGTATAAACTTAAAATATGTTTTAAAATAATTTTTTCACATATTCAAATTTCTTATCCGTTTAGTACATCCAACAATTAATTTAATTGGGATAAGCTAGTCATTATTTTATTCCTCTTTCCTTTTTAATTGCCTCAAAGGCCTGATTTACTTTCTGAAATTTTTCCTTTGCCGATACCTGAAACTCCTCTCCCAAATGGGCAACTTTATCCGGATGAAATTTAATTGCCATTTTTCGGTATGCTTTTTTTACATCTTCGTCTGATGCGTTTGAATCAATTTCTAAAATTTTATATGCTGATTCAGTATTTCTAGCATACATATTCAAAAGTGATTCTAAATCAGGTGTTGAAACTCCTAATCCATAGGCTATCTGACGAATAATATTAATTTCACTCTGAGGAATTTGTCCATCAGCATTGGCAACACCAAATAACATATGTGTTAATTCAATCCTAGAATTATAATCAACATGAGTTTTTATTTGATAGCAAACTTCATTAACAGGTATATTTCGTTTCAGAATATCCCTCAACATCAATAAGGCCTGTGCTGATTTTTGTTCACCAAGTGAACGTACCAGGTAACTCTTTACATAATCTAACTCTGCTTTAACAATTTTGCCATCAGCTTTCATTACAGCAGCTATTAAAACCATTAATGAAGCCATAAAACCATCTCTGGGATTCCCCTTTGCTTGAGCAATATCCTCTGGCGACAAATTATCAGCCAAAGTTCCAACCACAAAACCTAACACTGCTCCAACCGGACCTAAAAACCACCATCCTAAACCAGCTCCTAAAAGCGAAGAACCTGAAATTTTAAAGTTTTTCATGCGTTTATAATTTGATTCTATTTGCCACATGGTACTCGCCAATTCTTATCATTCCCCTATGAAATAAAGATTTCTAACGGCTCGTTTCATGCGTTTAAATTTTATTATCGTTTGGTTACCAAAACATTTTAATGCTTATTAATAAGAGAATTATGAACTTTTAGAACTTGAGTAATTACCAAATCTATATCATTACAATAAATAACATAGTCTGATTGCTTTACCTTATCTTCATCTTTCATCTGGTTATTTATTCTTGATAAAACCTCTTCTCTACTAAACCCATCTCGTTTAATCACCCGCTCAATTCGCAAATCAACCGGAGCCACAACTGTAATTATTTGATCAACTTGTTTGTATGCTCCACTTTCAAACAAAATAGCGGCTTCTTTTAATATATACGGATAATCTTTATGCATCATCTTCCACTCCTCAAAATGTCCAGCAACAACAGGATGAATGATTTGATTCAATGCATTCAACTTTTCCTTATCTTTAAATACAATTTCGCCAACCCTTTTTCGATCCATTATACCCGACTGATAAATGGAATCACCTAAAAGTTTAGTAACTCCAGATACAATATCTGGATGTGTATCACTTAATACTCGGGCTTGCCAATCGGCATAATAAACAGGAATTTCTAGTGTTTCAAAAATTTTACAAACCGTACTTTTACCACTTCCTATCCCACCGGTTATTCCAACATTTATCATTTACCTTGTGATTTTTCAAATAAACATTCTACAAAAAGAGGTGAGTAATCAACACTTTTAACTCCTAGAGGTACATCAGTAATTTTCACTTTTAGCCTGTCAGGCAGTGTACTTGAAGTATTTGTATTAAAGTCAACCAATGCATTAAAATCACTATTTGACACATCATTAAATTTACTTACAGCAACAGTAAACGAAACTTTAATTTCTGAAGGGAAACACTTTAAACGTAAGCTATCTGGTACATTAACTATCTTCAATGGAATGCTAAGTACCTTTTCTGTATAAGGTTCTACAGGTATTGATACCACAACTCTTCCCGGAGTAACTTGTATTTTTTTATTAGTTTCTAAAGAAACATTTCTAACTAAGGAGTCACTTAATTCTTCAAATACTTTGTTTTCTGTAGACACATAAGCTACTGTATCAATTAAGGTCGAAGGTCCTGATATCTCAACACTATCAGGTTTTATTTTAATATTTCCGGACTGATAATATTGAGGTTTAAATTTTAATTGAGAATGAAACCTTACAGGTACTTTTTTTCTTTCTTTCTTTTCAAACAATACAAATAATGTATCCGGATAAATCTCCAATAAGTCAATGCCATTAGTCAGATTCCTTGTAAACATATTCTTTAACTCTCTGGTTAAAATATAGGCACCTTCTGCATTTCCTTTGCGCATTCTTTTAAATGTTGAAACACGTAAATCTTCAGGAGAAATAACTTTACCAAAATGATAAGGCAAAATATTATATCCCAAAGAACGAATCTTTAGTTGAACTTGTGTTTGTGGCTCTCCCAACAAAATAAAGTCTTCTGGAAAGTCACTATATTTTACAGGATATTCAATGGTTGTTACAAAGTCTTTTCGTAAAGCGTTCAAAAACCACAAACCTGTTGACAGCAATAAAAAAACAAGGAAAACTAATAAATCCCTATTATTCTTTAAACTAAGTAACAACTCCTTAGTTTTAGAAAAATAGTTATTTAATATATTTTTTAAAGTATTAATTGCCATACATTAGTTATTAACCTGATTTCGACATAAATTTAATGTCTCAAATTGATTAGAGACAATTGGTTTTCAAGGACTATTTGCGAAAGCATATCGGGATATGTTGAACGAATATGACATAGAAAACAATTATTTATAATCGTAAACTTGTGCTTTTCATTAAATAATAGATCTACTTCTTTAAATTCTGTCACCATAACTCGCTATGCTTCGAAAATTTGCATTGTATATCAATCATTTAATAAATATGAGCTCTTTAATTTTAGCGAACTCTGTTTATTATATACTGCCTTAAAATAACAAAAGCCAATAACCATCAAATATAGTTATTGGCTTTATAAAAAAAAATATTCTTTTAGCGTTTTGGCTGAGCATCTGACATATCCATAATGATAGCAGACTTATCAATTTTAATTACAACGCCATTTGAGATCTCTACATTAATATAAGTTTCTTTTACTTCTGATACTTTACCGTAAATACCACCAGTTGTGATTACTTTATCACCTTTTTTTAATGCCTCACGATATTGACGTAATTGTTTTTGACGCTTTTGTTGTGGACGAATCATGAAGAAATAAAATACTACAATAAGTAGTCCCATCATGATAAAAAACTGATATTGGCCACCTGCGGCTTGTTGTTGTAAAAATAATGCTTGTAAGTTCATTTTTAAACTAATTTATCTAATTAATAACATTGGCTGTTATAGCCAACTCTTTCGATTTTTTTTCAATATTGGCATCAACCCGGATTACTTTGTATTGATTACCTGAAAAACCTCTGGTATCAAACCTGATTTCAATTTCTCCAACTTCACCAGGCGCAATTGGATTTTTTGAAAATTTAGCTGTTGTACACCCACATCCAGGCTTTACATTATAAATAACTAAAGGTGTTTTGCCTGTATTAGTTACTTTGTAATAACAACCTACTGTTTCTCCTTGATTAATCTTTCCAAAGTTATGAATTAACTTATCAAATTTTGCAGTTGTAAGTGCATATTTTTTATTTACTGATGCTTCATTACTTTTTGCGGGATTACATCCAACTAAAACAACTACCAGTAGATAAAAAAGAAATTGATAAATTCTAATCATAATTTATGCCAGACCTTTACCCGTTTTTTTAATTTTTTTATCGTTGGATAAATCTACAATAGCTTTATCCAATACACCATTAATAAAAACACCACTCTTTTCAGTTGAATAATGTTTTGCTATTTCGATGTATTCGTTCATTGTAACTTTAATAGGAATATTTGGAAACTGAGTTAACTCAGCTAAAGCTATCTGCATTAAAACTACATCCATAAATGCTACTCGGTCTAATTCCCAGTTTTTAGCATATTTATCAATAAGTTCTCTGTATTCCTCTTTATTAACAGCAGCTTTTCTGAACAAGTCTTTTACAAAATCGCGATCCTCTTCGTCCTTAAACTCTCCCATTAATTCAGCAGCATCACCTTCTTCCATACTTTTTACAGTTTTTACAACCATACTAAGCACAAATTCGATTTCATCATTCCAATAAATACTTTGCTCTTCAAATGTAGAATATAAAGGTTCGTGATAAGCAATCACCTTTTCCAATAATTTGATTACAAACTTTTTGTCGGCATCAAATGATGAATCTTTTTTTACCAAATAATCTTGATACTGTTGAGATGTTGTGATGTCGTTGAATAAACTTTTAATAGTCTCAGGATAATTAGACCAGTTATTTCCATTTTGATCAATGTACTTTTGTACATCTTTATTATCCGCCAGTTTACTAAACACTTTATTTGTAACAAACTTGGTATTAGGATTTTTCTCTTCACTCGAGGCCATTTTCTTACTCTTGGCAAACTCAATTCTTCCTATGGCGTAATCCCTTAATTCAAGAAGTAACAAGATATATAAATAATATAAATCAAGAGATTTCGAGATACTATGGAACATTTCCTTTTCAGAGTTTTGAATAGATGTATCACTATTTTGATAGTGAGCATACAATACTTGCATCACTTTAACTCTAAGTAGTCTTCTGTTTAACATTCTTCAAAGAACTTTTTATATTAATCACTGTCGCAAAAATAGGTCTTTTTTATATTCGAACCACAAAAAAATGATTTTTTACAATTTATTCACATCATTATTTTTTTGCATACACCAATTCAATTCATAACATAAGATTTTGTTAGGTTGAATACGTTTTTAACGTAAAAAAGTTTTTTTTATTCAGAACCCTTTATTTACAAGGTATTCACCCTTAAAAACATGTAATATATATGCGACATATGTATTTACAATAGATTTTTTTGATAAAACAGTAGAATAATTCAAAAATATTTCCCATTTTTGAAAGGCAAACAAAATCAGTAAATTTTTATCAAAATAACAAACAATTTGATGATGGAAGGATATGAGAAAAGAGATGGCTTTGATAAGAACGACAGAGAAGAAATCTTTTCTAAAGCTGTTAGAGCCGGAAAAAGAACCTACTTTTTTGATGTAAAAGCGACTCGCAAAAATGACTATTACCTAACTATTACTGAAAGCAAAAAGAAGTTTGAAAATGATGGAAGATTTCATTTTGAGAAACACAAAATTTTTCTTTACAAAGAGGACTTTGAGAAATTTGCTGATGGATTACAAGAAGTAGTAGATTACATTCGACAAAACCAACCTGCAGTTGATGAATATGATGCAGAAGAAGAATTAGTGGAAGCAATTGGTGCTCGGGAATATACTAACGTTGAATTCGAAGATTTAGCAGAATAATTTTTTACACTAATATATTAAAAGCCACTTTTTCAAGTGGCTTTTTTTATGCTTCACACTCAGGTGCTTCTGTATCTTTATCCTTTGATCTGTATTCTTGAACTAACTTATCAATTTCAACTGAATCCAAAATTTTAATATTTGTTACAATAAAGGATTTCATTAAAAAGTTTCCTAACTCATTACACTCATTAATAACCTTTGTAAAAACATCCTTTACACTTTTATCTATTGGTAAAAGTACTTTCACAAGTACTTTATCAACATCAAATTCTATACTTTCAGTTTCTCCCTCTACTTCCTTAATGGCATAATCTAACTCCTTTTGCACTAATGATTGCTGCCACTCTAAAAAATCATGCGCTTCGTTATTAACCATAACCACAAAATAGCGCAATTTATTTCCTATCCCACCTAAACCGGTTGAAATAAATATGGGCGCTTCTCCCAACAATGAAGTTTCAAGTACCATCTTTGATTCCTGAAATGCTAAAGTCGTCCACTGCTTTAGCTCTTCATCATTAATATCCTTAAAAGTTTCAATAGCTCTAAATGCTTCAGGATTGTCTATTTTAGCCAATGAAGAAAGCAATTCTTTTTTCTTTTCATAAGAAGTAGTTTCTTCAAAAAGTAAATCCTTTTCCTTTAAAACTAAATTCTTATCAAGATTTTTACTCAGTTCTTTGGAGAAATTAAAGTACTCTCTTTGCATTTCTACATCAACCTGCTCCTCAAGAACAGTAATTACCTGGCCTTTTTTTGACAGCAACTCCTGAATCTTTTGATATACTTTATTTAAATCTGGCTCCTGTTCATTCATAGCACAAAAGTAATAATTTGCATTCTTTCTTACATAAAAAAAAAGATTCTATCTTTACACTCCTCTTATATTCATAACTATTTTTAATAAAAATCCCAACATGTAGGTATTGGCAAAATGGAGGTATACCTTTATTTTTGTTTACTATTTTAAATTACACACTTTAATTTTTACCCTTTATAGGATGAATTTATCTGAATTAAAAACAAGCGAAGAGGCTGTCATTGTGAAAGTGAAGGGCTTTGGTGCGTTTAGAAAGCGCATTATAGAGATGGGCTTTGTTAAAGGGAAAAAAGTAAAAGTTATAAAAAATGCTCCCCTTAAGGATCCCATAGAATATGAGATCATGGATTATAAAGTTTCACTCCGAAGAAGTGAGGCTGCTATGATTGAAGTGATTAGCAAAGAGGAAGCAAAGCATTTAGCACCTGTTAAGTTTGAAGGAACTATAACAGATGAAATTTTACGCGAATCGGCCTTTAAGAAAAGAAAAACTATTAACGTTGCTTTGGTTGGTAACCCAAATTGTGGTAAAACAACTATGTTTAACTACCTATGTGGCAAACAAGAACATGTTGGAAACTATAGTGGAGTAACTATCGATTCAAAGGCAGGGAACTTTTCGCGAAAAGGATATAAATTCAACATCGTTGATTTACCCGGTGCTTACTCATTATCAGCCTATTCACCCGAAGAGTTATTTGTTAGAAAACATATTTTAGAGGAATCACCTGACATTGTTTTAAATGTAATTGATTCATCTAACATTGAAAGAAATTTATTTTTAACCACCCAGTTAATTGACATGGATCTTAGAGTTGTAGCTGCATTAAACATGTATGATGAGCTACAAAAGAAAGGAGACAAATTTAATTATAAAAATTTGGGTAGCATGTTGGGAATGCATTTTGTTCCTACTGTGAGTTCGAAAAGACAGGGTATTGGAAAGTTGTTTGATACCATTATCGATGTATATGAAGACAAACACCCCAACCTAAGACGCACTCATATTAACTATGGTCAAACTTTAGAAAAAGGTATTTCTAAAATTGTTGAAGAGATTCAGCATTGTAACTGTGTTCCTAAAAATATATCGCCAAGGTTTGTTGCTCTAAAATTACTGGAAAAAGATCAGGAGTGCAATCATACATACCTTGACAATGATTTTCCTTCGTTAAAGATTGCAACAAATAAAACTATAAAAAGAATTGAGACTGAAATTAATGAGGATACGGAAACTTTAATTACTGATGCCAAATATGGTTTTATTGCAGGAGCTTTAAAGGAAACCTATAAAGAATCACCAAGAGTTAGAGTTCGGAAATCTGAGATTTTGGATACCTTTTTAACTCATAAACTCTTTGGCTTTCCTATCTTTTTCTTTTTCATGTGGTTGATGTTTCAATCTACTTTTACTTTAGGTGAATACCCAATGGGTTGGATTGAATCAGGAGTAGATCTTCTCATGAATTGGTTGAGTTCTACTATGAGCAAAGGTCCATTTAAAGATCTTTTGATAGATGGAATAATAAGTGGTATGGGAGGTGTCATTGTATTTTTACCTAACATATTAATTCTGTTCTTCTTTATTTCATTTATGGAAGATACCGGATATATGGCTCGTGCTGCATTTATTATGGATAAGCTAATGCACAAAATGGGCTTGCATGGTAAATCATTCATTCCCCTCATCATGGGATTTGGATGTAATGTTCCTGCAATAATGGCTACTCGTACCATCGAAGATAAAAATAACAGGTTGATTACCATGCTAATCAATCCATTTATGTCGTGTAGTGCCAGATTACCTGTATATATATTATTTATTGGCGCATTCTTTCCTGAGCATTCAGGAACTGTATTATTTGGAATATATGGTTTAGGTATTTTGTTGGCTATAGTAGTGGCTAAATTATTTAAGAAGTTTATTTTCAAAGAGAAAGATATTCCATTTGTTATGGAGTTGCCTCCATACAGAATGCCAACACTTCAATCTACCTTACGCCATATGTGGAATAAAGGTGGCCAATATCTTAAGAAGGTTGGTGGTATTATTATGATTGCCTCAATAATTATATGGTTTTTGCAAAATTTCCCTAAAAATGAGAAAATCGCAAACAAATTTGATCATAAAATTGAGGAAATAACTACTCTTCAAAAAAGATTAGAAACATCTGATAAACCAGATAGTACCATTGCACGTTTAACTAATAAATACAATAAGGAAATATTAGTACTTAACAATTCAAAACGAGCTGAACTTCAAAGAGAATCATACATTGGTAAAATTGGAATGTTCATTGAACCAACCATAAAGCCATTGGGATTTGATTGGAAAATGGGAGTAAGTCTTTTAAGTGGTGTTGCTGCTAAAGAAGTTGTTGTGAGTACAATGGCTGTAATTTATCATCGAGAAAATGAAAATCTTGACGATGAACAGGTCAGTTTAAAAAACAATATCAAAACAGCAATAAATGAAGATGGAGAAAATGAGTTCACTCCTATTATTGCCATTAGCTTTTTGGTATTTATTTTAATTTATTTCCCTTGTATAGGTGTTATTGCAACAATTAGTAGAGAATCTGGCTCGTGGAAATGGGCCTTATTTACTATTGTATATACAACCGGTTTGGCATGGTTCATGTCGTTTTTAGTATATCAGGTTGGTACTTTAATATTTTAGTTATGATACAAGAGATTTTAATGTGGTTAAGTGTAGTTGGTGCTTTTGTATATGCATTGTTTTCATTAGGAAAACTTATTTATGATACATCACGCAATAAAGGAAACGGTTGTTCATCTGGTTGCGGCGGTTGCAGTGCCAAAAGAAGTTTGTTAAAACAGATTGATCATAAATCATTAAAACTAGGTTAAAACCTTTAACAAACAATTAACACATCTTTTAATTGATATTGTTTTTATTTGTAGAATGATAATAAAAGAGATCTATAAAAAAATTCTCACTATGTTTCTTCTGTGCTTATTTTTAATAAGTACAAGTGGGATTGTGCTCTTTTATCATTTTTGCAAACATGCACATCAAACTCTATATTCCTTTTATATAGATGAAACAGAAGAGTTATGTGCAGAAAATGCAATTTTACATGATGACCTTATTCCTCATGATGATCATTGTTGTAGTCCTGATTTAGATCATCATGATCACGCGCTTTATGATAACCACAAGTGCTGCCAACAGCATAAGACATTTCATAAATCGATTAAACTAAATACTTCATTTACTTATACTAAACAGCTCAAATCACCAAAACCATTGGAATTATCACTTTTATTTGAGCCTTTTACAGAAGTATTAGTTCTTCTTGATACTAATCAACTTATTCTTAATTTACTGTTTGATTCACCTCCTGAATCACCTAAATACAGTTATACAGGAAGAGACATCGTAACTCAGCAACAAGCTCTAAAATTAGACTGCTAATTTTCTATTTATATACAAAACCGAATTCGTTTTAATCTGATAACGAAGTTTGGTTACAAATAAAATAGAATATTAAATATCTGATTATTAAAGTAATGAAATCACTATACATTTTAGTTTTTTCGATACTATTATCATTATCAGCCTATGCTGGTGATATAAAAGGGAAAGTACTCGAGAAAAAAGATAAAAAACAGATTCCCCTTATCGGCGTTAATGTTTATTGGGCAGGTACTACTGTAGGTACAATAACAGATAGTAACGGTGCGTTTAAACTAAATCCAGTAAATCAACAAAATCTTTTGGTTTTTAGTTATGTTGGATATCAAAACGACACCATTAAGGTAATTGATGAAAACCCCCTGAAAGTATTTATGAGTCAAGGGGCTGAATTACAAGAAGTCGTTGTAGCTAAAAGAGTTGCATCAACAGCCATCTCAAAAATGAATCCTTTATACGTGCAAAAAGTTAATGGAAAAGAGTTGGAAAGATGTGCTTGCTGTAACTTATCAGAAAGTTTTGAAACAAATGCTTCCGTTGATGTAGCATATGCAGATGCTGTTTCCGGAGTTAAGCAGATACAGCTATTAGGATTGTCTGGAAGATACTCGCAAATAACTATGGCAAACATTCCCTCCTTACGTGGAGCTGAATCTGCATTTGGAATGGAATATGTGCCAGGAACATGGATGGAAAGCATACAAATATCAAAAGGTTCTGCTGCAGTAAAAAATGGATACGAATCCATTACCGGGCAAATTAACATTCAGCTTAAAGAACCCTCAGGAACAGAAAAAATGCATTTTTATCTTTATGGTAACCAAGATGGTAAAACAGAAGCAACTTTTGGACATTCATTTAATTTAAATAATAAATGGTCTACGTCGCTAATGGTTCAAGGTAGTGGAAACTTCAGAGAAATGGATATGAACGATGATGGCTTTTTAGATAAACCTTTGGCTAAAATGGGAAACATCATTAATCAATGGAATTATAGATCTGATAAATTCACTTCCAAGTTTGGCTTTTCTTATATAAACGAAAAAAGAGAAGGTGGACAAAAAGGATTTGATCACAACAAAAGTCAAGCATTACAAACACTTTATGGAATTGATGTTGATGTGGAGCGATTGAATGCTTTTGCAAAAAATGGTTTTATTTTTAACAGACCATCTACCAGTCTGGGAACAATTGTATCGTATAATTATTTTGACAGAAACTCTTTTTATGGTCATAACACCTATAATGTAACGCAGCAAAATTTTTATGCAAATATCATTTATCAATCTTACATAGGAGATACAAGGCATACATATAATACAGGAGCAAGTTTAGTTTACGATAATAACGATGCTGTGTTTAACGCAAGTAAAGAAAATGTTGGATTTACAGAAACTACTCCAGGCGTATTTGCTGAGTACAATTATATTCCGAGTGATAAATTTACATTTATGGCTGGTTTAAGATATGATTATAGTAGCTTACATGATGGATTTATTACACCAAGAGTACACGCAAAATACAATGTAGGAGATCATATAACCTTTAGAGCAAGTGCAGGAAAAGGATATAGAACTCCTGATGCAATAAGTGAAAACTCAAATTATTTAGCAAGTTCCAAATCATTTGTTTTTGATGAAGAAATTAAGCAAGAAGAAGCATGGAACTATGGAATTGCAATGGTTAATGAAATTCCTGTGGGAGAAAAATCATTGAATGTAAATTTAGAGTTTTACAGAACCGATTTTGAAAACCAATTGGTTGTTGATTTAGATAGAAATAATCAGGAGGTACATTTCTATAATCTGGATGGAAAATCTTACTCTAATATTTTCCAAATTGAATCAAGTATGGAGGTATTTAAACGCTTTGACTTGACTGCTGCGTATAGAATTAATGATGTACAAAGTACTTTTAGTGGACAACAAAACGATGTTCCTTTTGTAAATAAATACAAAGGACTGCTGTCTGGATCGTATCGTACAAATTTAGACAAATGGCAGTTCGATTTAACAGTCCAGTTTAATGGTAAACAGCGACTTTCATCTACTGGAAATAACTCAATAGAAAACACGCGCCCTGATGAATCAAAAAACTACATGTTTTTGATGGCCCAGATAACAAAAAATTACCGAAACTGGAGCTTTTATGTAGGGGGTGAGAATATTGCTGAATTTACGCAAGACAATGCCATCATTGATCCTGAAAATCCTTTTGGTGACCAGTTTGATGCTTCTCGTGTTTGGGGGCCTTTATACGGAGGAATGATATATGTTGGTATCAAATTTAATTTAAGTAAAGAATAAATGAAGGAGAAAGGAAACAAGGATTAAGTAGAAAGTAGTTTCTTTGATATTAAAAAAATAAAAAGCTATATGTCAATTATTTTTAGCTAAAAAGTATAATCATTATAAACAAATTACTATGAAGAATTTAAAATTATTATTTACAGTTATGATCCTTATTATTGGTTTAACAACAACCTTTGCTAAGGATAAGAAAGCAGAAATAAAAGAAGTTACTTACACATGTTCTGTTGATTGCCATGCTTGTAAGGAAAAAATCATGAAGAATATTCCTTATGAAAAGGGTGTTAAAAAAGTTGTTGTTGATTTGGATAATAAATTAGTTACAGTAGCTTTTAAAGAAGATAAAAATTCTACAGAGAAAATTCAAAAAGCACTTGAAGATTTAGGTTACGAAGCTTCTGTAAAAGAAAAAGAAGCGCCTAAAAAGAAGTAAAAATTCACTAAAATATTTTCTAGAAGGGTAGAAATAATTTTCTGCCCTTCTTTGTATATACTAACCACAGTTCTACATAAAATTCTGGATTCAGATACTGTGTAAATAGTTAGATTCAATTAAAAATTCAGAAAGAATAGCGGGCTATTTTGAAGAATTTTTAGGCAGAAGATCGCTGTTTATAAACGGAATATGATTGATTTGCCCTAAAAAGCTAACATCAAACAACACTAAAAAAGAAGACTTATGAAACGAGGTTACTAATCTACTTTTACTTTCTGTGCAAAAAACAAAGAAAACACAGCAATTAAAGCTCCTGCTATAAATGGAATTCTCCAATTTAACATCCACAAGGCCCCTCCCACTACAGGAATAACAACAGCTGAAATATGATTGATTGTAAATCCTACAGCCATTGATGGAGCTATATCTTCACGTTCTCCTGTTTTTTGAAAATAAGTATTAATGGCCATGGATGCACTAAAGAAGATATGATTCGAAATATACAGCACAATCATTGTTGTTCTGTCCTCAATAAAGGCATACGAAAGAAAAATAAGTGTCAAAAAGATATACTCAACAGATAAAATAACACGTTCTCCAAATCTATTGATTCCCTTGGCAATAATAGGTGCCATAAAATAATTAATGATGTTATTGGCTACAAATAATATGGCAACACCTTCTATTTTAAACTGATATTTTTCAACCAGCATAAAAACTGCAAATACCACAAATATTTGTCGGCGTGCTCCACTTAAAAAATTCAGAACATAGAAAAGCCAATACTTCTTTTTAAAAACCATTTTTTTCTGTTGTGCTGGCAGTTCTTTTTTTATCGGATTTCTGGTTAATGCAAAAGATGCAGCCAACATAACAATAATACCAAAACCTATAAACAAATCAGACAAACCAAAGAACTTTGAAAGCAACCAAATGATTGCTCCTACACAAATATTAGTTAAGGCACCATAACTTTTAATACTACCAATTACAACAGGTGCTTGTTGTAATGAAAAATGTTGTAAAGTAAGGCTCTGATTAACAGTTTCAAAATAATGAAATCCCAATGACATGATCAGTGTAGTAAAAACCAGTCCTAAAAATGAGGGAAATATTCCTGTTGCAGCAACTCCTATTCCTAAAACAAGCGTGCCTACAGCGGCTAATTTATGCTCTCTAATGATCAGCAACAAATAAACGACAAGCATGGCTAAAAAACCAGGCACTTCGCGTACTGACTGAATAACTCCTATCTCCAGTCCATTGATTCCGACTTCATCTACAGCATAGTTATTAAATAAAGTTCGCCATGCCTGAAAACCTGCAGTTATTGCTACAGTTAACAATAACAAATACCAGTACATAGGATTTTTCCTAATTTCTTTAAGCATAAATATTTGAGATATATTAAAATTTAGAGCTTACAAATGTATTGGAAAATATTGGTGAATTGATCTAGTTAACAAGCTATAACAAAACCGCTATATTAATGAGATAGATATTTATGACAAAATAATATCAAGTTCAATAGTAGCTTAAATAAAAATCTCAGGTTCTTTTCGTTCGGAACAGAATGTATAAAGTTTAGCGGCTGCAGTATGCACAAAATCACTATCGTTATATCGTGCTTCATTTGGACAATATTTTACACAAGCGCAACATAAAACACACGCTGTAGAATCAGTCATAACAATATCATTTACATAAATTGCATTGGTAGGACAAACGTCAACACAAACACCACACTTATCACATTTACGATTGTCGGTAACAGGAGCTACATCTGGTAAAACACCTAATTCTTTATATGGTCTGTTTCCGGGAATATCAATTATTTTTTCAAAATTTGAAGTACTTTCTAATAAATTCTTAAGATTCTTTCCAAACTGTTCTGCTTTTTGTAAATCACTTGCATCTGGTCTGTTTACAGCAATAGGTAATTGATCAGTAGAAAACGAATGTTCCCCAATAAAAGCAGCAGCTGCAATTGTTTTAAAACCATTTTCCTCGGTAATATCTTTTAATTCAACCAAGGTATCATCAAATTCTCTATTTCCATAAACTGCTACTAATACAGCCTTAGAGTTTACTCCTTTGATTTTTTTTAATTGTTCACTTGCCTCAACTGGAATCCGACCTCGATATACAGGAACACCAAAGATAACTACACTATCTTTTATCTCATTTTGCCTTATAATATCCTTTGTTAAATCAATTTGCACAACCTGCTCTATTCCAATTCCTTTTGCAATTTGACCAACAACAGTTTTTGTAGTATTGGTTGGCGAAAAATATATTAAATGTACCTTTTGAATCATAACTATATTTATTCAATTGGCTAAATTAAGAATAATCTCATAAAATTCATTTTGCTAATTTTAAAATATTGATAAAAAGTACATTTTAACTTTTCAAACCTTTGGCAATGATAATAATTTACTGATATTGAAATTCAATATTATCCAAAATTAAAACAAGGAAATATGACAGACAGAATGCAATTGCAGGTGATATCATCCAAACAATAAAAAACTTATTTACGGCAGTCTTTCTGAAAATATTTTTATAGCCAAGCTTAGCCACTCCTATTCCAATAATTGCACCTACATTTAACTGAACCAATGAGGTTGGAATTCCTTTTATTAAAGATGCAGTAAGCAACAAACAAGCTGAAATAAAAGCAATAATGGCGGCTTCTATCTTACCAAACAAAACAATTTCTTTTCCTGTATTTTTAACTACCGTATGTCCAAATAAAGAACTTCCAATTCCAAAACAGGGAGCAATTATCAATGTTGCTAATATTAAAACATGCACATAATACTCTTGAGCTACACTTAATACATTAATTGTTAAGCTTGCCATAGGACCAACTGCATTTGCAACATTATTTGTTCCTATTGAAAAAGCAACAAATAACGACATGATTATCAATAAGCTTTTTAACCACAAACTATTATTTAAATTTGATATACTTGTATACCCCCTCTTCCGTAAAGGTTTATAAATATATTTACCTATTAAATAAGAAATTATAAATGCTAATATTGGCATTATGAACCAAGTAGGTAAAATCTCATAAAATAACTTATGGGTGTTTAATGTATTATAATAAACAGCAGGTGCAGTCACTGCCATAACTGTAGATTGACTTGTTGATTGTGGTATTCCTAAAAGGTTAGCTATTAATAACGAAATTGAAATTGAAAATAGAATAACTGACACTATAGGATATGACATTAATTCCGGATCTAAAATACTTTTTCCTAAAGTTTTAGCTGTTTCTCTACCCCCTAAAATAGCTCCCAAAAATACGGCAATTCCGAACAAACCCGGAATCAAACTTTTTTTAATAATTCCGGCTCCATAAATAGCAGAAAAAGAAGGCGCAGTTCCACTTCCTCCCATATTAATAGCCAAAAACATAGCAATTACACAAGGAATTAAAAAAGGTATAAGCATAATAATCTAAAATTTAACCCGGATTATGTATTAGAATTTCGTAATGAACATTGAAAGTACCATAAAACAAGGCTTTACTGAAACGAGGCATAGCATCGTTCTGGTGAGTTGAAGTGAAATAACGAAGTGTCTTGTTTTGAAGTAATTTCAATGTGTAATAGATGGTCTAATGCATATTGCGGGTTTAATTATAACAAATAAGTTTCTGCAGGTTGCCATACTTTTAAATCTACACCCTCAATTAGTACTCTATTATCCTCAATATTAACAACAACGCCAGAATGAATTTTCTGCATCATACAATGTTTTGGTAAAAACCGAACAGTTTGCCCAGGCTTTATATTTTTACCCGAAAAACAACCTTCAAAAGCTATTACCATACATAGCCCTGCACTTTTATACTTAATCGTACTATCCATACGTCTACACGGCCCTATCAGATGCACAGTTAATAAATTACCCTCTACTTTTATTATTCGTGCATAATGTGTAATAGGACAAGCCAACGGTCGATATTCAATAATTTCACCAACACTGAATTTATTATTTGAAAAAGGTAATAACACTTCTCTGCATGAAGGTTCTCCACATAAAGGTTCTAAAAGGATATCAGCTTCGTAGTGATCAATAACACCTACTATTGTAGTTTCATCATTAATATTTGTATTTAATTTTTTAAGTAATTCACTTAATACCTTATTTTGTTGAGAAAACCTTTCCTGAAATAACACTGTACATTGAAGTATTTTTGCATTATTGTTGAAAAGAGCGTTTGCAAAATCCTCACAACTTTTATACTTACAACTACCACAATTAAATCCTGGTAATAACTCTAATATTTGATGAACTTTATTTATCATTTCTATTATATAAGATTTATTCGCCAACATACTCTTGCATTCCATTAATTTTGCGTAACAATCCTCTATGATATTCACTATTAATGCGTTTTTCGCCAACACACAAAGTACATATAGAGAAAGGTGCATTATAACGCAGAACATCATCATTATGAACCAATTGTTCATTATTCTGTATCACATTTGCCAACTCTCGACTCCCCTGACCTGTTAAACCATTAATTTCAAGTATTTTACATTGCGGATTAGTTTCTAAAATACGCTCTCTAAAAATTTCACGTTCAGCTTGTGAAATCATATCCCCTTTTGTAATTACTACTATATCTGCACAACTCAAAAAAGGACCTACTTTTGTAGGCGTATTGGGACCAGTTGTTGCATCAATAACACATATTCCCATAGAATTTTCAGTATAAGGAGCACATCGATGACATAAACCGGCAGTTTCTACAATTAAAACCTGAGCTTCATTCTTTTGCGCAAATTTTATCATTTCATCCATATTATAAATAGAAAAATGATCTGGACACATGTCTTTTGATAATCCCAACAATACCGGAATTCCATATTGAGCAAATCGCTCATGGTCTTTAGTAAATAAACAATCAATTTTAACTATTGCGGGCTTAATTCCCTGTTTCTGCAGAAAAGGTATTGTATGGGCTAACACTGAAGTTTTACCAGAACCTGGTGTTCCTGCAATTATATTTAATCTCATTCTTTATATTTTATGTCACTTATTAACAACCAAAATTTCTTTGCTCATAATAATCTCTATTTGACAAATTCACATCAAATAACAGCTGCATTATTAAATTCATTCTTAAAATAATTTAAACTCGAATCATCAATTATTTCTCCAGTTCTTACACGTTCTCGTAATTTTAATATCTCTTGATCAATATGATTTAACTGTTGAGAAACAAGTAATTCTTTATAAGTACTAACTATAATTTGCTCCATACCTCCATTCTTCATAACAATGCGTTTTTGAGCTGATAATGCTAAAACAGGATCATGAGTAATTACCAGTACTATTTTCCCATGACCTGATAACAATTCCAAAGCCTCATTTTTTTTAATCCCTGCGTTTTCTATTTCATCAATTAAAACAATGGGAGATTCACTAATAATTGCAACATCTGCAACCATTAATGACCTAGTTTGTCCACCACTTAAAGTAGTCAGATTGTCATTGGGTTTAATTGGTTCTCCTGTTAACTCATTTGCTAATGAAATAACCTCTTGAATATTAATATGATTCTTATTGCGACACTTAGCATGTAAATGAAGAAAATCACAAACACTCATATCCGCTAAAAAATTCATATTTTGAGAAAGCTGAGCAACATTTTTCTTTCGTGGATTTGTCCTGTATTCAAAGTCTGGTTTAACACCATTTATTAATATGGTTCTTTGAGAAGAGGAATCCATTTGCGCAGATTGTTCTATATCTGATATTAATTGGCTTTTACCACTCCCTGTTGGTCCAACAATGCCGATAACTTCACCTTGTTTTATGGTGATTTCTTGAATTTTTTCAGGAACAGAATCCTTATCTACCCCACCTTTAATGGTTAACTCTTGTATAAAACTCATATATCTTTATTTTTAAGAACAAAACAAAGATCATGAATGATACGTAAGGATTTAATAGTGCAAAAACGTATTTTAAAAAATACGTTTTTATACGTAGAATGATGTTGGAGAAAACTTTTTCGCTACTAAATAACGCTAATAGACTACAATTCAAAATATTGATTTTTAATGGCATACACCACTAACTCTGCTGTATTTTTTGATTGTGACTTAAGTAAAATATTTTCACGATGCTTATCAACTGTACGCTTACTTATACTTAAAGCATCAGCAATTTCTTGATTTGACAACCCTTTACAAATATGAAATAATACTTCCTGTTCTCGTTTAGATAGTTCAGTATTCTTCTTACCCTGATTATTACTTCTATTTAGATTTTTTATTATGAGATTAAGAATTTCAGGAGAAAAATAGTTTCTACCTTCATATACATCTTTAATAGCCTGTTCTACTTCATCAAATCTTGAATTTTTCAATAAAAATCCTTTGGCTCCAGCATCAATCATATCTCTATAAAAGTTTTCTTCGGCATACATGGATAAGGCTATAATCTTTAAGGAAGGAATAATTTTAAGTGCTTCTTTGGTGGCCTCAATGCCATTCTTTACCGGCATTTCAATATCCATTAAAACAATATCCGGCCGATTAGAAAGGATATTATTAATAAATTCATTTCCATTCTTAGCTTCTGATATGGATGAGATAAAACTACTATTGGACAATAGAAACTTTAATCCTTCACGAAATAAGGTATGATCGTCAACAATAAATACATTTAAACCTGTCATTTTATTTTTAATTCAATAAAAACATACACTCCTTTACCTTTACTACTTTTAAATTCAATATTTCCGTTTAATGCTCTCACACGCGATTGAATATTTGTAAGTCCCATTCCTTTATCCAAAGCAGTATCAACATCAAATCCGCATCCATTATCCTCATACAATAATATGAGTTTAGGCCCATCAACCATTATTTTTATATTTGCTTTTGTTGCAGAAGCATGTTTCAGAGTATTATTGATTAACTCACATGAAATTCGAAATAAAATGACTTCAATATTATTCAATAATCGCAGACTATTTAAATTTGTATCAATTGTTATAGATGTATTGCTGTTTACCATAACATTCTGAATAAAATTCTTTATTCCCTTTTCCAGGCCATAATACTCTAATATTTGAGGATTTAAATGATATGATATTTCTTTTGTTGTTACAATTGCACTATCTATTGCAAACTCTGTTTTACCGAGTATTATTTTATTTCGTTCAGCTAAATCAGATTTATCAATAGCTGAAATACTCATTTTGGCAGATGATAAAACAGGTCCTAGACCATCATGCAATTCTTTAGCAAAATGCTTACGTTCCTTTTCTTCTGTAGAAATAATAGCAGTTAAAACTTTAGCCTCATTCTGTTTCCTAAATTCCGATAATTTATTTATCAAATCAAAAATTTTATGAATATAAAAGGAGGCAATAAACATGGTTAATGAAATTACTACAGCTATCCAACTTCCTATGTATGCTTGAAAAGAATCATCTTTAACATATATCAAAGTATATAAATCATTCAGACGTCTTAATGCCATAAGTAAAAATCCCACGGAAATACTTATCCATGCAATATTAAATTTGGTTTTTGAAATAAGCTTAATTGCAATTACAAAAGCTGCAAACTGTAATAATACCGATATAATTATGGAAACTTGAAGTATCATTGAACAAATTTAACAGATTTCAATATGTAAATAATACGTATTTATGCGTATTCAAATTTAAACACAATAAATGTTGAGAGCTTAATTAAAAGGCCAAATTATCAAACAAAAAAAAATCCAAAACACTTACCGCATTTTGGATTCCTAAATCTTATTCTAATATTTTCTACATCAAATAGTTAAAAATGAAGCCTACCATTACTATCCCCATTGCTACAATACCAACAAATATGGCTATTAACTGCCATTTTAATACTTTTTTAAGAATAATAATTTCGGGTAGAGATAAAGCTATAACAGACATCATAAATGCCAATGCCGTTCCAAGAGAAACACCTTTCTCCATTAAAACACTAACTATCGGGATAATTCCAGCTGCATTAGAATACATAGGTACACCAATTAATATGGCCAGCGGTACTGAATACCAATTTTGATCACCTAGCAAAGATCCCATAAAATCTTCGGGTACATAACCATGAGCTCCGGCTCCTACTGCCACACCCAAAACAATATAAATCCAGATTTTACCAACAATATCTTTTACAGCTTTATAGCCCGAATGAATTCTATCAGTGAATGTAATTTTATCTTCTTCAGAATCTCCTTGTCCGGATTTTACCTGAAATACCCAATCTGCAACATACTTTTCAAGCTTAAATATACCAATTAACCATCCTGATAAGATAGCCACAAGCAAACCTGTTACTACATAAATCAAAGCAACTTTTACACCAAATAATCCAACCAACAGAACCAAGGCAACCTCATTAACCATTGGTGCTGCTATTAAAAATGAAAATGTAACTCCAATTGGAATCCCAGCTTCTACAAATCCAAGAAACAAAGGAATGGCTGAACATGAACAAAAAGGAGTTACTATACCTAACAATGAAGCCAGAATATTTCCTGTAAAAAGAGATTTTCCTTCCAAAAGACGTCTTGTTTTTTCCGGAGAAAAATAAGTTCGTACAATTCCTACAAAATAGATAATAAGTACTAACAAAAGCAGTACTTTGGGAACTTCAAAGATTAAAAATCGAATGGATTCAGTAAAATGACTTCCTGATTGTAAACGAAATACAGATTCTGTTAGAAAGTCAGCCATTGGCTGCAAATTCCAATAAATCAACACCCAAATAGGTAACATAAACAAGGGTAACACCCAGGCATAATTACTTTCATGTATCGCTAAAACTTTCTGTATCATAAAATTAACTTTAATAAAGGTGTGATTTATTTACAATTGAATTCCAAATAAAATGGTGATGGAGTAATAAATACCTACGATTAAAAACACAACAGCCACAACCCTACGAAACCAATATTCAAAAGATTTCATCTTATTATAAATTCCACCAACAGCATTAATCCAAAATGCTAATATCCATGAAAAAATAATAACTGGAATTCCTGTTGCTAAAGCAAATACAAAGGGTAAATACAATCCACTAACACTACTAACGGTCATTGGAATCAGCATTCCAAAATATAATACCCCACTGTAAGGACAGAATGCAAGTGCAAATACAATCCCCAGTAAAAGAACACCCCAAAAACTATTTTTTGAGGATTCCTCTAATTTATTTGTCAGCTTTGATAAACCTGGGAAATTAATATTTATGACTCCCAGCATAAAAACGCCAATTACTATTAATAATGGACCTAATAATCTTTCTCCCCATAATTGTAAGGCACTTTCAAATTCAAACTGACTAATGCCTACATAAAACAACAGCCCTAATATGGAGTATGATATACTTCTTCCTACAGTATAAACAATTCCGTTTAAAAACACCTTTTTCCTGTTTTCGATATCCTTACTAATAAAACCAATAGCAGTAATATTAGTAGCCATAGGACAAGGACTAATAGCAGTCATCAGCCCTAAGATAAAAGCAGATAAAAAAGGGACCTGTGCATTTTCCAGAAGACTATTAAGAAATTCCATTGTTATAGTAAAGAATTAATAGTAGCTACAATTTTTTGTGTTAACTTTTCCGGATTAGTTCGTGCATTTAAAAATGCTTCTGAGGTTAGATCAATCTTTTTATCTCCACTCACAATTAATAAGGTTTGACCACTAACTTTAAACTTATCAGCAAGTTCTGTTTCATTTTCTCTGTTGATGGATACAAATCCTACCTGATCTAAAAAGTTTTGCTCAATAGTTTGTTTTGTTACTTCTTCAACTGCCTGACATGTTGCACAACGACGTGTAGCATGAAAATAATATACCTGCACTTTTGAATCTGAAATATCATCAGCAACAGCTACTTCCTGATTAGCTCTATCACAGCATGATCCGGAACAACAGCCCTCTGAAGCACAAGTTTTTTCTTCTACCTTAGCTTCTGTTTTTGGAGAAGATGAGTTACAACTAAATGCAATTACGGCAATTAGGCTTAATAAAGATACTTTTATGAAATTCATAATATTTTATTGTTGGGTTAATAATTTTTTGATCTCATCTACTTTTAGTAAAGTTCCTTTAGAAACTACTTTACCATCTACTACAAGTGCTGGCGTAGTCATTACTCCAAACTCCATAATTTTTAGCATATCCTCAACTTTAGTAACAGTAGCCTCAACGCCTAACTCCGCTACAGCCTCTCTTGTAGCTTTTTCTAAATTTTTACACTTAGTACATCCAGTACCTAAAACTTTAATATCCATATCTAAATTTTTTAAAATAATAATCTAACCTAAATCAATTCGTAATTCGCAAATACACGAACAGTACTGAGAAATTTTTTTACATCTTCAGAAACTCCTTAAACAAAAGTTGAGCCTCTGCCCAATTTTCCTTATTAATACAATACTTAATCCTTGGCGCCTCTATCTCTCCCTGAATTAATCCTGCATCCTTAAGTTCCTTTAAATGCTGCGACAACGTTGATTTTGCAATGGGTAACTCTTGCGAGATATCTCCACTATAACAACACGATTGCTTTGATAACAGCTCCAATACATACACACGTACCGGATGTCCCAAGGCTTTGGCATATCGCGCTAACTTCTGTTGTCTTACAGTTTCTATTTCTAATTTAAAACTCATCGAGTATTTTATTTCGTAATATTACGAACAAATATAATTACTTCATTTTATATATCAAATAACTTTTAAATATTCTTTACTTCAAACACATAACATCTTATATATATGATCATTAAAATACATTTTTAACAATTTATAACGTTTTTATACTTATATATAGAGAAATATTTCTATATTAGTTATTATTTATATATACATTTTTAGATATTTAATAAATAATAGACTCGAATCAGCTATAATTTAAATCTATGAAACGAGCCAAGAGAAACTTTTTTTCCCTCAGGAGAATAATTGTTTTGTCGGCGAGTTCCATGTGGCAACTTTAAAAAAACTAAACACATGAAAAACATCTATTTAGCAATTCTGGTACTTTTATTTTTATCATCTCCAACTTATGCAACTGATGGCTATTTTGGAGTTGGATATGGTGCTCAGAACAAAGGATTAGCCGGAACCGGTATCGCCTGGTACAAAAACTCATTATTAAATGGAAATCCTGCAGGCCATGTTTTACTTGGTAAAAAGTACCAAATAGGAGTCGGATTCTTTAATCCGAACAGACAATATACTGTAACAGGAAATCCATCAATGCAACCCGGAACTTTTGGTTTAATGCCTGGAACCGTAGAAAGTGATTCAAAATTATTTTTAATGCCTAGTATGGGTGCTAACTGGATGATCAACGAACAAAGCAGCTTTTCAGCAACCTTGTTTGGTAACGGAGGAATGAATACGGACTATCCTCCAAGTGATATGGGAGGAACTAAAATGGGTACTTTTGGTGCTCCGGGAAGAACTGGTGTTAACCTCGCTCAAATGTTTGTAGGCTTAACTTACTCACGCAAAATTGCAGAAAAACACAGTCTGGGTGTAACAGCACTACTGGCATATCAGTATTTTGAGGCTAAGGGCCTGATTGGTTTTTCTCAAATGTCGAGCGATCCTACAAATCTTACTGATAATGGAACAGATGGTTCTTTAGGTTATGGATTAAAAATTGGTTACCTGGGGGAAATATTTGATGGTCTAACTCTTGGAGCCAGCTATCAAACCAAACTTTTAATGAGTGAATTTGATGATTATGCCGGTCTGTTTGCAGAACAAGGTGACTTTGACATTCCATCTACATGGACTATTGGTTTAGCATATGAAATGACCGAAAATTGGGCTGTGATGGCTGATTATAAAATGATTAATTATTCAGACGCTGCATCTGTATCGAATAAGATGGATGTAATGACTACAATGCTTGGTGACGATAATGGATCTGGTTTTGGATGGGAAGATATTTCTGTAATAAAAATAGGTACTGAATATTCAGGAATTGAAAACTGGACATTAAGAGCTGGATACTCGCATTGTGAACAACCTATCCCTAGTTCTGAAGTAATGTTCAATATATTAGCTCCAGGAGTTATTGAAAATCATATTACTATTGGCTGTTCAAAGTATTTTGGGGAATCCGGAAAAGGAATTCATGCTTCAATCGTTTATGCACCATCAAATAGTGTAAAAGGATATAATCCTTTGGATTATCAGTTGGATAGTAATAACAATCCTTATCCAAATCAAACGATTGAACTTGAAATGAATCAATTTGAATTAGAAATTGCATTTACATTTTAAATCATTTTTATCCCCTTTAATTATAAGCCGGATTGTTCCGGCTTTTTTTATGCATTTTAATCAAATACTGCAAAATATCATGTTATATTCTTAACATTTATAGTATATTTATGTTATATTTTTAACACTTATACTAAGGCAATGATTTGGATTTTCAAATTTATGTATGATAAGTTCGAAAGAATCGAGGTGACAGACCGTCTGTGCTCCCTGTAACATTTATTGCCCACTTTGACTGTTTCAATTACTAAAATATCTATTCCTTTTACATACGCATTGTTGGGCATTATTATCCTGTTTTATTGTTTAACACCCAATAACTAAAGTATGGAAGCAAAGAAACTAAATTTAAAGAATTCTTTCAACGAATTTGAAAAAGGGAAGGCATTAATTCCTGGTGGTGTTTTAGGTATTCGTCGCCCATATAACTTTGTTCCCGGAGAATTTCCTATATATTTTGATGAAGGTAAAGGTGGCAGAGTTAAAGACATTGATGGCAACGAATATATTGATTATTTATGTGCATACGGACCTACCATTTTAGGCAACAGAGAAGAAGAAGTTGACATTACGGTGATAAATCAAATTAAAAACAAAGGTTTCTGCTTTTCTTTAACTCAAAAGTACCAAAATCAACTTGCCGAAAAATTGAATGAACTGATCCCTTGCGCTGAAATGAGCTTATTTGTTTGTACTGGTTCTGATGCTACTACTACAGCCATACGTTTAGCCCGTTCATATACCGGAAAAAATAAAGTGATGCGCTGTGGATACCATGGTTGGCACGACTGGTGTGTTGAGGTAAAAGGGGGTATACCGCAAAAACTTTACGAAGATGTATACGAGTTTAAATACAACAACCTCGAATCGCTGGAAATATTATTAAAAGAACACTCAAGCGATACAGCTGCTGTCATCATAACCCCATTAGGTCATCCTTTGGCAGCCCCTATTGAAGAACCTAAAAAAGGATTTCTTGAAGGTGTTAAAAATTTATGTGCTCAGTATAACTCTGTTCTAATATTCGACGAAATTAGAACAGGATTTAGAGTTTCTTTAGGAGGGGCTCAGAAATATTACGGAGTAACTCCTGATTTAGCTGTTTTTGGTAAAGCCATGGCCAATGGATATCCAATTGGTGCTGTTACCGGCAAAGCAGCTATCATGAAAGAAGGAGAAAGCAATGTGTTTATTTCTTCTACATTTTTTCCAAATAGTTTGAGCTATGTAGCAGCACTGAAAACCATTGAAATACTCGAACGCGAAAAGGTAATTGAAAAGATCTGGAAAAAAGGAGCTCATTTCAATGAACAAGTTGATAATCTGTTAAAAAAATATCCTGTAGGTGCACGAATTAGCGGGATTCCTCCAATGATGTTTATTACTTTCGATAAAGACAATGATGGGACTTACAAAGCCAAAAGAAATGACTTCTATACCGAATTAATTAGAAGAAAAGTATTTCTTCAACCTTATCATCACGGATATATCTGCTATCGTCATACTCAAAAAGATCTGGATTATACCATAAGCGCCATTGAAGAATCACTTATTTATCTAACAAAAAAGTATGAATATAAGGCTGTTTTGTAAACTAATGTAAAGTTGACGATTTGACATCTATAACAATGAAAGAAAAAGAATTACATAAAGGATTGGGAAAATTATTCTGTTCACCTAATGCTGATGATATGAGAGCATTTTTCAAGGGTAAAGATAAGTCCATGAAAAACAAACTAACTACAATATCAGAAGCGGTGAAATCTTTTATTAACGATGGTGATTATATAGCCATAGGAGGATTTGGAGGAGTTCGAATTCCCACAGCAGTGATTCATGAAATTATACGCAAAAGAAAAAAAGATCTGGGTTTTGCAGGTCATGTTTCCACTCATGATTGCCAATTATTAAGTGCAGGTAATTGTTTTAACAGATGCGATGCTGCTTATATTGTTGGATTAGAAGCTCGCGGCCTATCAAAAAATGCAAGACGCATTTTTGAATCTGGAGAAATTGAAATAACAGAATGGTCAAATGCTGCTTTAGCATGGCGTTTTAAGGCTGCAGCCATGGGAATCCCATTTATTACTACGAGAGTGATGTTAGGAACGGATACCTTTAAATATTCTGCAGCTATTGAAATGAATTGTCCTTTTACACAACAAAAACTGTTAGCATTACCTGCATTGTATCCTGATGTAGCCATTATTCATGTTCATAAAGCAGATATTTATGGAAATTGCCAGATTAACGGGATATTGGTAGCTGATGATGACATTGCTAAAGCCTCAAAGAAAGTAATTATAACTACCGAAAAAATTATCAGCAACGAGGAAATAAGAAGAGAACCTGAAAAAACTGTTATCCCATATTGGAATGTAGATGCAGTTATTGAAATGCCATATGGCTCTTATCCGGGTAATATGCCGGGAGAATATTTTTCTGACGAAGCACATCTTAAAAAATGGCTTTTAGCAGAGAAAGATCCTAAAGCTTTTGAAAAATTTATAGAACATCAAATATATACTTCGACAGACTTCTATGAATATCTGGAAAAGAATGGCGGAATGAATAAAATGAAAGAATTGATCCGACTGGAACATCTTTACTAAATGAACATCTAAACAATAAATATACAGTCCATAAAGAAAGGAACGGTTCTTTAAAGGCTGGATAAAATGAGGAACCGTTCCTAAATCAAAACATAACTGGATCGCCATGAAAATAAAATATAATCCAATGGAACTCATGATTACCATTGCTGCCAGAAACCTGGAAGACGGAGCAATGGTCGTTGTAGGAACAGGAGTTCCTTGCGCTGCTGCGATGCTTGCTCAATTAACTCATGCGCCTAATCTTACTATCTTATTTGAAGCTGGAGGTATTGCACCTATCCTACCTACTATGCCAATCTCAGTAGGAGATTCAAGAACAACGCACAAAGCACTTAAAGCTACTTCTATGGCAGAAATTATGGAGTTGTGCCAGGCAGGTATTGTGGATTATTGTTTTTTAGGTGGAGCTCAAATTGACAAATATGGCAACCTAAATTCTACGATCATTGGCGATGATTATTACAAACCCCAAACCAGATTCCCTGGAAGTGGTGGAGCCAACGATTTAGCCTCTCTTTGCTGGAAAACTCTGGTAGTAACTCCTCAAAACCAGAAACGATTTTCTAGTAAAGTCGATTTTATTACTACGCCTGGATATTTACAAGGCGGTACTTCCAGGTATGATGCTGGATTACCTGTTAATACTGGGCCCTTTAAAGTAATAACAGACATTGGAGTTTATGGCTATCATTCAGAAACCAAGGAAATGATGTTATTATCCTTACATCCCGGCAAAGCAATTAAAGATGTACAAGACAATGCAGAATTTGAAATATTAATACCAGATAAGTTTGAAACAACATTAGAACCATCCGATAAAGAACTAAAAACACTGAGAGAAAAAGTTGATCCTATGCAAGTCATTATTGGACGAACCTAGCTTAGGTGGATTCATATTCAATGATTGAGTAATAATCTATGTGTCCCAACCCTGAGGGGTATTTTGCTAACAAATAAAAAACACGAATATGAAACGAGCCATGAGATAAACTTCTCACACACGAGAATGATTATTTTTTCGGCGAGTTCCATGTGGCAATTAGAAAAAAAATAAACACATGAAAAAGATGATAATAACATGTGCAGTTTGTGGTGCAGAAACCACAAGAGAGCATAATCCTAATTTACCTTTATCACCTCTCGAAATTGCTCAGGCAACTTATGAAGCCTATTTAAAAGGTGCTGGTATAGTTCATCTTCATGTTCGTGATAAAGATGGCAACCCAACTCAGGCCCCTGAAGTTTTTAAAGAAGCCATTCTGCTAATTAGGCAAAGGTGTGATATTGTTATTGAAATAACCACAGGAGGTGCAGTGGGAATGACAGATGATGAACGGGTTGCTGTTATTGAGGCTATTCAACCGGAAATGGCTTCATTAGATTGTGGAACCGTGAATTTTGGAAATGAATACATAGTAAATACCTTACCTACCATGCGACGTTTTGCTAAAGAAATGCAAAAATATCAGGTTCATCCAACGCTGGAATGTTTTGATATTTCGCATATCACAGCTGCCAATGTTTTAATAAAAGAAGGATTATTAAAACCTCCATTCCATTACGGACTTGTAATGAACATACCCGGGGGAATTCCCTACGATGTTGAATTATTGCAATTTCTTGTTAACAGATTACCTAAAGGGGCATACTGGACTGTAATGGGAATTGGTAAGGCTAGTTTGCCTGCCCAATATGGTGCTGTTAGTATAGGCAATGGATTTATCAGAGTTGGCTTTGAAGACAATGTTTATTACTCCAAAGGTGTATTGGCTGACAGCAATGCACAAATGGTTGAAAGGGCTGCAAGAATAGCCCAGGAAGCTGGTTATGAAATTGCTACACCAGCTGATATAAGAATGCTTTTTCAATTAAAAGGAATATAAGCTTTTAACTAGTTGAATATGGAATTAAAAGGGAATAAATACGGAACCCATAGAGTTATTGAACCACAAGGTGTTTTACCTCAACCGGCCACTATTATTAATAACAACATGGAGGTGTTATATGACAATGAAATACGCATTGATGTGGATATTTTAAATATTGATTCTGCCAGTTTTACCCAAATAAAAGAACAGGCCAATGGTAATATCAGTCGCATTAAATCAATCATTAAAAATATTGTTACCAAACAAGGTAAAATGAAAAACCCCATAACCGGATCTGGAGGAATGCTTATTGGTACGGTTGAAAAAATTGGTTCGGCAATTCAGCATAAAGCTGATATACAAGTTGGCGATAGAATAGCAACTCTCGTGTCATTATCTTTAACTCCCTTAAAAATTAATGAAATCCTTGATGTTAAGCCTGAAATTGACCAGGTTAAAGTAAAAGCCAAAGCTATTCTTTTCGAAAGTGGAATATATACCAAACTTCCTACTGATATTTCAGAAACGCTATCTCTTGCTGTACTTGATGTTTGTGGAGCTCCTGCACAAACCCAACGTTTGGTACAAAAAGATAACAGCGTAGTTGTAATTGGAGCCGGAGGTAAATCCGGAATGCTCTGCTGTGCCGCAGCCAAAGAAATTGTGGGTGATAATGGGATGGTTATTGGTATAGATTACAATGATGAAAATATAAACCGACTTAAAAAAGTAGATGTCTGTCATCATATAATTAAACTAAATGCAAGTAATGCTTTGCAATGTTATCAATCCATACAGGAACTCACCAATGGAATTATGGCAGATGTTGTTATCAATAATGTAAATATTCCAAATACAGAAATGGGTTCTATACTAATGTGTAAAAACCGTGGTACAGTTTACTTTTTCAGTATGGCTACCTCCTTTACAAAAGCTGCACTTGGAGCAGAAGGAATAGGAAAAGATGTAGACATGCTCATTGGTAATGGTTATGCAGTGGGGCATGCCCAATTTGCTCTGGATATCATCAGAAAAAATAAAAAAATAAGAACACTTTACGAAGAGTTATACACATAAGAGAGAAGGGAGAAGAGAGAAAGGAACAAATCAGGTAATATATAAAATCTACATAATGAAAAGAAAATTCGCACATGTTAATTATAAGGATATTCCTCTTTTCAAGGATGTAACAGAGGAGGAATGGAATGACTGGAAATGGCAGATGCGAAATGCCATAAGAGACATTCCAACTCTGGAAAAAGTATTAGAACTGAACGATGAAGAGCGTGATCACTTATCACAAACACTGGATCAGTTTAAAATGGCCATAACTCCATACTATGCAGCATTAATGGATAAAGAAAATAATGAATGCCCCATCAGAAAGATGGCCGTTCCTCAGTTAAAAGAACTATATGTAGACCCTTCCGACCTTAATGACCCTTTAAATGAAGATGGAGACTCTCCGGTATCAGGCCTTACTCATCGGTATCCAGACAGAGTATTATTATTAGTTACAAGAGAATGTTCTATGTATTGTCGCCATTGCACACGCCGACGTATTGTTGGCGAAACAGATACAAGTTCCGGGAAAGATCAGCTTCAAAGAGATTTTGTTTATATACGTAACAATCCGGAAATCCGTGATGTCATTATTTCCGGTGGAGATCCTCTGGTTTTAAGCGATGAACGTATTGACTATATTTTATCTGAACTCAGAAAAATAGATCATGTTGAAATTATTAGAATAGGCAGTCGAATGCCTGTGGTACTCCCTCAACGTATTACTGATCATTTGTGTGAGGTCATAAAAAAATATCATCCGGTGTATGTAAACACACACTTTAATCATCCTAAAGAAGTAACTATTGAAGCTCAAAAAGCCTGTGAAAAATTAGCTAATGCAGGTGTTCAGTTGGGTAACCAAAGCGTGCTTTTAAAAGGCATAAACGATTGTCCGAATATTATGAAAGGTCTAGTGCATGATTTACTTATGATCAGGGTGAAGCCTTATTATATCTATCAATGCGATTTATCAGAAGGTATTTCTCATTTCAGAACGACCATTTCTAAAGGCATTGAAATTATTGAGAATTTAAGAGGTCATACTTCAGGAATGGCTGTTCCAACTTTTGTGGTTGATGCTCCTGGTGGAGGTGGAAAAATTCCTGTTATGCCAGACTATCTGATATCTCAAACTGAAAAAAGAGTAGTACTTAGAAACTATGAAGGTATGATATCAAGCTACACTCAACCATCAGATTATCACAGTCATGACCCAAAAAAATGTGAATATTGTCAAAATAAATTTTTATGGGCAAAAGATGGTGTAGCGAAATTATTAAATGAAGGAGGAACCCTAAAACCGCAAGAATTAAGAAGAGAGCAAAGAACAAATGGCAAGCATTAAAATACAGTTGGAAGTAAGTAGATCCAGTTGGAAGTAGGCAGAAAAAATAAATGATTAAGAAGAAATTAAAGTGTTAAGTAATCATTGGTCATATCGGTTTTTAAATCACACCACATTTATTTTAGGCAATAGAAAAAATGCGGGTAAAACTACTTTTATGAATCTGGCATTAAGTTTTATTCGAAAAGTGGAGCCTCCTACATTTCTTTCTGTAGGAATAGATGGTGAAACCCGGGATGTTATTGATGGCAGCAAAAAACCTCAAATATCAACATTTCCTAATGATATTGTGGTTACAACACTTGCTATGACTAAGAAAAGAGATGCACAGTTTAAACTACTTAAAGCTTTTCCTTTTTATACTTCTTTGGGACAAATAGTGATTGCTCAAAGTCTAAGAAAAGGAAAAATTGAATTGGTTGGACCAGAGAATAACAACCAATTAACTTGTATTATTAATTACATAAGGAATGAACTCGATTGCAAGACTATTGTAATAGATGGAGCTGCAAACAGGAAAACACCACTTAGCTCATTTAAAAATGCAGGGTTCTTTTATATTATCAGCATAAATAAAAGAACGCTCACAAAAGCTCTGCAAACCTGCAAACTACTTGCATTGAGTTCATCCTTACAAACAAAGAGTAATAATGAATCCAGAACAAATACATACCATTTTAAAGGTGCCTTAACCTCTTCAAGAATTACAGAAATTCCTGAAGATGTTTCCTATTTAGTTGTAGACAACTTCACATCTATTTTCCTTAACTACAACCAACTAACACAACTACAAACGAATGTTGAAATACAAGTTCATACCAAGTATAAACTAAATGGTTTTGTAGTGATTTTAAAAGATGTTGAAAGTGGTGACTTTATTGCACGATACAATCAGGAGCATATTGATACAGAATTAATAATTAATCCATATGTCTGTTAAAGAAGCCATATTATTTTCCAATTTTGAGTGGTTTTACAATTTATATAAACCGCACTCTCCTTATGGTTTAGAGGCCAAAGACAGGGCATCATTTATCGTGGATTATGATGAACTGGACAAACAATATGCAACTACTGATCTATTTATTCATTTCATTAAATCAAACGATGAATACGCAACAAAAATTGAATATCATTTATCTAAAACAGACCGTTTAAATACGCTGGACAGAGAGGATTTTGATGCTGTTGATATATTGCTTATTAAAAAGCTTTTAATTCATTATGAAGCAATTGCTCAAACACTCCCCTCAAATATTAAAGACTTAATTGATATTGATTTCAAATCATCCTCTCTATTAATTACACTATCTCCAAATAATGATAAAAGTGAAACTTTTTATCTATCCTCTTCATTTAGTGATGATTTAAGAAAAATTAGAAGTAATATAGTAGAACAGGATAGAATAATATCTGAACTTAAAAAAACAATATACCATAATATCAAAAACAACCTGAATCTTGATTTTACAGATCACGATTTCTTGCTTGTGAATAATTCAAAAACTCAATTATTTGAAAGCTGTCTGATTCAAACTGAAATTTATGATAGCTTGATGATGATGGTGAAACCAGCTTTTCCATCTGAGTATATCAACGCCCTGTTAATAAAGGAAGATTTATTAAACAAAGAAGCTGAAGAAGAAAAACAGGTCTTATTTCAAATATCAGGTCTTATTCAAATTGAAAAACAACAAATTAATAAATACATCAACCATATTGAATGGATTGATACCAATTTGGCCAAAGCAAGATTAGCTGTTCAACTTCATTTAAACAAACCTCATCTAGGCAAAAATCAATCTATTAATGTATTGCATGGAAGATGGCTATCACTGGAAGATGAACATTCAAAATCAGCATTAAAATACACTCCGTTAACAGCAGATTTTAATAGTAATACGATATTACTATCTGGTTCAAATATGGGAGGCAAAACAGTTTTACTCAAAACATTAACCTTTCTACAATTATTGGCTCAATACGGTTTTTATGTACCTGCCTTAACTTTTAAAAGTCAGGTTTTTAAAACCATACATATACTCAGTAATTCCCACAAATCAGAAACCAAAGGTTTGAGTTTGTTTGGTGAAGAAATTTATCACTTAAACAAGGTTTTATCATGCAAGGATGAACCCGGTTTATTTATTGTTGATGAATTGGCTCAAAAAACCAATGCAACTGAGGCTAAAGCTATTTTATATGCAGTTTTAAAGCATTTATCTGAAACTACTCAATTAACCAGCTTCTGTTCTACTCATTTCATCGATGTTCCAAATATTAAAGGGGTATTAAAAAACCGAATGAAAGGATTGGATTATAACAATTTAAAAAAATTCTATACCCATACAACTAGTACTAATATAAACGAAAAAATAAAAGTCATTAATACTTTCATGCAATACGAAGTTGAAAAGGACAATGGCTCTCCAGCCTCTTTTGATGCACTTACCATTGCCAATTTACTAGGTTTAGATAAACACATCCTTAATGAGGCCAATAGATATTTAAAGCATTATAAAGAAACTGAATAAATCCGTGAACCATGTTATACTCAAAACTAAATCTGGATCAACATAAAATTGAAAAGGCCCGGCAAGTATCTAAACAAATTGCCAAACCTGTAAATGATTATATTTCAAAACATACAACAGATACTATTGAAAGAGCTACGCTACGAATACTTGGTGCTGATGGTATCAACACAGATGGCATTCCAGTTCCTAATTTAATTGTTGATGCTCTGGGCAATAAGATTGAATTTGGAGCTACCACATATTATATCAATGCTTTAATACGTAAAAATACAACTACGCAACAACTCAATAATCAAATTGCAGAAGGGCTAAACATTTCAACCATTAACCTTACAGACAAAGTTTTAATAGAAAACAAAGCACATGATCTTATTCAAAAATTTGATGCGAAAGTAAAACAACATATCAAATATAGAAATCAAAAAATAAGTCAGTATAAAGAAAAAGAGAATAGTCCCCTACTCTATCTAATTGTTGCAACTGGTAATATATACGAAGATGTAAAACAAGCCAATGCTGCCGCCAAACAAGGAGCCGATATTATTGCAGTCATCAGAACCACTGGACAAAGTTTGCTCGATTATGTTCCATATGGTGCCACTACGGAAGGTTTTGGTGGTACTTACGCAACTCAGGAAAATTTTAAAATCATGCGTAAGGCATTAGATGATGTAGGTGAAGAAATTGGCAAATATATTCGATTGGTCAACTACTGCTCGGGTTTATGTATGCCCGAGATTGCAGCAATGGGAGCTGTAGAAAGATTAGATATGATGCTAAACGATTCTATGTATGGTATTTTATTCCGGGATATTAATATGTATCGCACCTTTGTTGACCAGAAGTTCTCTCGAATGATCAACGCATTTGCAGATATCACAATCAACACAGGAGAAGACAATTATCTGACGACTTCTGATGCCTATGAAAAAGCTTATACTGTAACTGCCTCTCAATTTATTAATGAGCAATTTGCGTATGATAGCGGTTTACCCGCTCGTTTGATGGGTCTTGGGCATGCCTTTGAAATGAATCCTGAAAAAGAAAACGGATTTCTTTACGAAATAGCCCAAGCTCAAATGGCCCGGGAGATATTTCCCGAAGCACCTTTAAAATATATGCCTCCTACCAAGTATATGACTGGGGATATATTTAAGGGATTTATCATGAATACCATGTTCAACTTTGTTGCCAAAGCTACCAACCAAAGTATTTTACTTTTAGGCATGCTTACCGAGGCTATTCATACACCTTTTATGCAGGATCGGTTTTTAGCTGTGTCAAATGCACAATATGTAATGAATAATATAAACGATTTTGCCAACGATATTGAATTCAAAAAGGATGGCATTGTGCAAAACAGAGCCAAAGAAGTTCTGGATCAAACCATATCATTTTTAGAAGAAGTAAACCATAAAGGCTTATTTGATGCTATTGAACAAAAAATGTTCGCTGAAATCAGCCGTCCTAAAAATGGAGGAAAAGGATTGGATGGAGTGTATGAAAAGTCTGCAGATTATTACAATCCTGTATATGCGTATTTAGAAAATGAGTTAGAAATTAATACCGTAATTGATGAAAGGAGGAACTCAAAATGATGATTAAATCATATGGTGATACTATAAACGATGGAGCAGTTCAATTATCATTTACACTGCCCGTTCCTCACTGTGCTAAAGCTGATGAAGCCGCAAAACAATATGCCTATAAATTAGGATTCAATGAAGTGGAAGTAGTGCATTCAAATGCACTATCCGATGAATTTTCGTTTTTTGTTGTTTATGGTAAAACTCACGTTCACATTGATTATGATAAAATCGAAGTAGAAGACATTAGTAAATCAATGGACTTTTACGAGGTAAACGATTTTATAAAAGAACATATAAAACGTCCTGTTGTAGTGGTTGGTGCCTGTACAGGAACCGATGCACATACAGTTGGTATAGATGCGATTATGAATATGAAAGGCTTTGATCAGCATTATGGTTTAGAGCGATATCCTATGATAGAAGCCTATAATCTTGGCGCTCAGGTTTCCAACGAAGAATTGATAAAAAAAGCTGTTGCACTCAAAGCTGATGCTATTTTGGTATCGCAAATTGTCACTCAAAAAGAAGTTCATATTCATAACATGACTGAATTAATTGAGCTAATGGAAGCTGAGGGAATCCGATCAGATATCATAGTTGTTGCCGGAGGCCCCAGAATTGGAAACAAACTGGCTTTGGAACTTGGCTACGATGCGGGGTTTGGCCGAGGTACTTACCCCGAAAATGTGGCCTCATTTATAGTTGAAAAATTGGCAAGTAAGGCAATACACCCCTAAAAACGATCTGCTAAATACACTCTGAATTGTAAGAATAAACCGAAATATCATGAAACGACCATGTAAAATTTAATGATCCAAATTTTCATACAGGAGGATGATTAAATTTTCTTGAGAGTTCCATATGGCAATTGAAAGAAAAAATAAACATATGAAAAAAGAAATCTATATTGTTGACGCAGCAAGAACAGCCATTGGAAGCTTTGGTGGTTCATTATCAAATATATCTCCCACAGAAATGGGTACCATTGTGGTTAAAGGACTTTTAAAAAGAAACGGGCTTAGCGGAAGTGAAGTGGATGAAGTATTAATGGGATGTATTTTACAAGCCGGTCATGGACAAAACATTGCTCGACAAATTGCCATTAAAGCAGGTATCCCGGTTGAAAAGACAGCCATGTCAATAAATATGGTTTGTGGTTCCGGTTTAAGAAGTGTAGCGCTTGCAGCCCAAAGTATTATTGCAGGTGACAGTGAATTGATTATTGCCGGAGGTTCTGAAAGCATGTCCCAAGCTCCTTACCTACTTCCAAAAGCCAGAACAGGTTATAGAATGGGAGACCAAACAGTGGTGGATTCCATGATTTTTGACGGATTAACTGATATTTTTAACCACTACCATATGGGTATTACAGCTGAAAACCTGGCCGATAAATATCATTTGTCGCGAGAGGATCAGGATGGGTTTGCAGCCAAATCCCAAAATAAAGCAGAAAGAGCTATTAAAGAAAATCGCTTTGAAGAAGAAATTATTTCTATAGAAATACCTCAGCACAAGAAAGATCCTATCATATTTAAACAAGATGAATTTGTACGTTTTGGAGTAACTTCTGAATCCCTTTCCAAGCTTCGTCCGGCATTTAAAAAAGATGGAACAGTTACTGCTGCAAATTCCTCGGGTATTAACGATGGTGCTGCTGCAGTTATTGTGGCAAGCAAACAAGCCTGCGAAAAGTATCATCTGAAACCAATGGCTAAAATAGCTTCTTACGCATGGCATGGAACCGATCCTGCATACATGGGTTTGGGGCCTGTTGAAGCTATAAAAAAAGCTCTGCTTAAAACTAATTGGAAAATGGAAGAAGTTGAGCTCATTGAAGCCAATGAAGCTTTTGCTGCCCAATCGCTTGCTCTGATGCGAGAGTTAAACCTAAATCCTGAAATCACAAATGTTAATGGAGGAGCTATTGCCCTGGGTCATCCCATTGGAGCCAGCGGCACACGTATTTTAACCACGCTTATTCATGAAATGATAAAAAGGAAATCAAATAAAGGACTGGCATCTCTTTGTATCGGTGGAGGAATGGGAATTGCAATGTGTTTGGAAGGAATTGAATAATCGAATTTTAATATTTTTTTTGAATAAGAATATTCAAAACTCAACATAAAACACATATATCAATTATGTAAGAGAGCTTAATTATAAATATTGTACCTCAAACATTTAGTAACACAATAGTTTATTTCATAACTTGAATAAATTATAATGCGAAGGGATTGGTATGGAAAATTTTGCAAATGTTACAATACGTAATACACACGAATTAAAAAAGGTAAATATTACATCTGATTCCAAACCTGATATTAATGATTTAACCATTTCAAAATGGCAAACTCTAATAGATACTCTGGCTAAAATAGTTAACGTTCCTTCGGGATTAATTATGCGTTTAAATAAAGACTCTATTGAAGTTTTCCTTAAAAGCAATACTAAAGACAATCCTTATGTTTTACACGAAAAAACACCTTTAAAATATGGTTTGTATTGCGAAACTGTAATAGGAACACAAAAACATCTAATTGTATCTAATGCTTTTAAAAGTGCTATATGGAGTAAAAACAATCCGGATATTGATCTTAATATGATTTCGTATCTGGGAGTCCCCATCAATTGGCCCGATGGTGAATGCTTCGGAACGGTGTGTGTTTTAGATCACAAAGAAAATAATTTCAGCAATGACTTTATTGATTTAATACACCAAATTAAACAACATATTGAGGTTGATTTACAACTCATTCTACACAATAAAAAACTCGAAGAAACTAACGAAGTAAAAACGAAGTTTTTATCGCTGATTTCGCATGATATCAGGGGTAATTTAGGCACCATTCATCAGTTTCTGCAATTAATTACCACTAATTTTGATCAATTCAATTTATCCGAATTAAAAAAAACATTAATATCATTAAGTCAAATTAGTTCCTCATCTTATACAACGCTTGACAATTTGCTAAAATGGTCAAAAATTGATTTGGTAAAATTAAAAGCGCATATAGAGCCTGTCAACATCAATGAGATCATAAAAGAACTTCTATCGTTCTTTAATCTTGCCCTTAAATTAAAATCTGTTCATATCAATACATCTTTCGATTCTGATGAGATGATCATAAAAACAGATAAAAATATGATTACTGCAATACTGAGAAATTTGATTTCCAACGCAATAAAATACAATAAAACAGCGGGTACAATTGATATTAATGTAGTACAAGAAAACAACAGACACCTAATAACAATAAAAGATACCGGAATTGGTATACCTAAAGCAGATTTGCAGAATTTATTTAAATACAGTATTAAACAATCACTAAATTCTAAAGATCATAGTAGTACCAGAATTGGATTGATATTAACCAAAGAATTTATTGATAAAATTGGGGCTACCATAACAGTTGACAGTACAGTTAACCTAGGAACTACTGTAGAAATAACAATATGAAATTATGGTAAATAAAATCAATAACTCCTTTTTATCTTCGCCCTGTAATGCAATCTGGCAAATAACAATTACATCTTCTATTTAAAACAAATCTACAAGAAATTAGCACTGTATTTGAATTATTAAATACTATATTCGAAGTGGTTATTTATAATCTAACAATAAAACCTAATTCAAATTAAGCACATTTAAATGATGACTACATCATACAATAAAACTAGCAACGTAACCAGTTATAACAGAAACCATCATCAATAAAAACATTAATATGAAACAAGTCATTAGAGAAAATCCTCACACGAGGATGACTTAATTTGGCGAGTTCCATATAACACTAAAAAGTTCCCCCTTAAAAATGGATAGGGTGTTGACCCTGATCATGCTTATGCATGGAGTCGAAGTCGTTTGGATGGTTGGGTCATTGCTCAGAGTCCTATTTTATGCACTACCATCACGATTGAACGTCTTCAAAAACGAGGATATATTGCTTTAGCTGACATGTACAATCAGTTGCATTCTTCATTGACTACTTCTAAGAATACGTTATTTGACTACGTCGATCTGCGATTCCCATGATGTAGAGAACCGCTCAGTACGAAAACCTTACGTACGGTGCTGTGAGAGGTCCTCCGATAGGTTTTTAGCCTATCGGCGATCTACTCGATTAGGGGCTGAGCTTCATTAACTTTCAAGTTTTGACATCAAGTCTTTTTTATAAGCTTTTCCAATTGGCAAAGGATTGCCTTTTATAATTATTTGATTTCCATCAATGAATTCAAATTTGTCAATTGATATAGAAAATGACCTGTGTATACGTGCAATATTTGGATGAGAAACCTGTTCTAATAAATCTTGAAATGTAGTATGAACAATAATTGATTGTTCTCCAAATACGACTTTAACATAATCGCCAATTGCTTCTAAATAAACAATTTCACTAATTGGGATTCTGTATAGTTTCTTTTCTGATTTTAAATATATAGTTCGGTCGCCAATTGTAGCTCCTTTATCTGTTAAGTATGAATATTTGTTAACTGCTTTTAAAAACCTTTCAAACGAAAAAGGTTTCAGAAGATAATCAATTGCATCAAGTTCAAATCCATCAATCGCGTATTCAGAATAAGCAGTTGTAAATATCACTCTGGGAGGAGAAGTCAAAGATTTAAGCAATTGTATGCCCGAAATCTTAGGCATATCTATATCAAGAAACATTATTTGAACACTCTCATTTTTTAATGATTCAATTGCTTCAACTGCATTTTTACATTCTGCTACAAGATTTAGTATGTCAGTGTCAGCTATGTACTTTTTTAGTACATCTCTTGATGCAGGTTCATCATCGACTATAATACAATTAACTTCCATGCTCAATTTCTAAGTAAACCTTAAAGTTATTGTCCTTATCCAATAACTTTAGTTTGTATTTGTTAGGGTATTCTAAATCTAATCTTTTTCTTATATTTTCCAACCCAACTCCATTTGTATTTCGAGTATTTTGTTCTGTTTCAGATTTATTGTTTTCTATTTCAAAATAGACTTTTTCCGAATCAGAATGTATTTTTGCATTTATAAAAACATTCTCAATATCACTTTTTATCCCATGCTTAAAGCTATTTTCCAATAAAGTTAAAAATAATAAAGGGGCAACCTTAACATCATAATCTATTCCGCTTGTTAATTTTATTGAAGCTTCACTTTCAACCCTGTATTTTTGTAAATCAATATATTTTCTGAGTAAAGATAACTCCGAGCTTAACAGAACTTTGTCCTGTGTTGAGTCATAAATAACATATCGAAGAATATCTGAAAGTTTTAAAACCACTTCTGGAGTTATCTTGTCATTTTTCAAGCTTAGAGAATAAATAACATTCAAGCTATTAAATAAAAAATGCGGATTTATCTGAGATTTCAAGCTTTGCAATTCGCTATCAATTTTTTCTTTTTCCATTTCAATTGCCTGATGATTTATTCTTTGCATATCGAACCATGATTTAGATAGTTTGATAGCTGAAGTAACAGTCAAGTATAAAAAAGTGATAATACCTATTTCTACGTAATTAAACTGAGAAATAAAATAGTAATCAGGTAAAATAAAATCAACTAATACCTCAAAAGTATAAAGGTTTAAAGTAACTGTACCGATAATAATAATTGGTAAAAGCATTAAATATTTCGAGTAATTACCTGTATTTCCCCATTTCTTTATTCCTAAGAAGTTAAAGTAAACACTTACAATAATTGAGAAGTGAAAAAATAAAGAGTATGCAATATCAAGTCTATCAACATTTTCCTTTAAACGAAAAATGAATGCAAAAACAAATATAGAAACTAACCAAAACAGGGTATGGAAAAATACCCTATTTAGCCTTTTTATATTTTTCCTAATCATTATTTATCGGTCTTAATACAAATTTGTTATCTTCATCAAAAGCATTCTCATCATCAGAATACTTTATAACAAATTTCTGTAAATCTTTGGGTTGTGCTGTCAAAAGGATATTTCCACTATTTTTCTCATGTTTAATTCGAATTTTATTTTCTTTCAATTTTTGTTCAAACCAGTCCGAATCAAACCAATCAATATTAATATATTTATCATTAATATCAACTTTTGCAAAAGTATGCACACCCATAAGGTGAAAAGCCAAAATTGTGTTGTCTATACTCCATTCTTCGGGATAAAAATCAATATATTTCTTGCCATCTAGTTCCACCAAATGTAATTGGAATTCTACTTTATCTTCTGGCGTCGATTTATAATGTATAAATAGCGAGTAAGCATACTGATTAACTTCTTGGTGACTTCCCCTATCATATGGTGCATTGTGCTTCTTAACCCATTTTTTATCTCTGAATGAAATTTCCCAAATCAAAGTATCACCTTTACTTGGATGCATCCCTTGTTCTTCAATTGTGGACCACTTGCCAATAATTCTATCGTCTCTTTTTAGAACATCCTCTGTATACAGAGGATAAAATGAGATTACGGCACAACTCGAAATAAGTAATACCAAATATATTTCCATTTGATTGATATAATTATTATCTTTATAGTATGCCAAAACAAGCAGAAATAAATATAAAAGAGGACATTAAATATTTGAGAAACCTTCGAAAAAAGGAAAATAACCATAGGTTAAAAACTCGTATTCAGAGTCTAATACTCACCAAGGAAGAAAAGTTTAAACGTCGAATAGATTTAGCTAACCACTTAGGAGTAGGAATTGCCAGTCTGGATAGGTGGACAAGAGTTTACAAAGAGTCAGGACTTGAAGCTATGCTAAGTATCTCAAATGGAGGAGCCAGAAGAAGTAGCGTTCCCAAAGATGTCCATGACGGCTTGGCAAAAAAAGTATACGATTCAGACAATCCACTTTTGGGTTACTGGGATGCTGTCGTATGGGTCAAAGAAAACTACGGTATTGAATTAAAATACAATACATTAAGAACATACTTAATCCGTCACTTCAAAACCAAATTGAAAGAACCCCGAAAATCACATTACAAAAAAGATGAACAGGCCATACAGGCCTTTAAAAAAACTACCTAATCTTTTAACCAACATTAGAATCAGTCTAATTAAAGATAAGTATGATAGTGTGAATTTATACTTTCAGGATGAAAGTAGATTTGGATTAATGACGCACACAGGCAGGTGTTTAACAGCAAAGGGAGTTAAGCCAATTGTTCGTTATCAACATGCCTTTAAAAACACTTACTTATATGGTAGTTTCTCCCCTATAGACGGTGATGCTTTTGTTTATGAAATAGAAGGAACCACAAGCGAAATATTTTACAAATATTTGGTTGAATTCTCAAAACATAAACCTAAAGAACTCAAGGTCATCATTATTGACAATGCAGGATTCCACTCTTTACAGCAATATGATATTCCTGAAAATATAAAACTAATACGCATACCACCATACAGTCCCGAACTTAATCCATCTGAAAAGATATGGCATTACATAAAACAAAAATTTAAAAACAAAGTGTTTGAAAAACTATCAAATGTCAAAAAATGGTTACATGACTTTGTCCAGAATGAATTAAAACCAGAAACAATAATGTCAATCACTCATAATGAATTATACAATGATGCCTTTGTCAATCATCTTGTAATTTAATTGGTATAATAGAGATGCTACTGTTGTAATAAAAATGTTTCTCTTTGCTTTCATAATTTCCAAATTTAATTTTCTATAAAATCATAAAGCAAATAACTTCTAATCTATGCTCTTCTTCAATTTTATTCGTTGAACGGAAGTTGTTTATCGTCAAACGGATTCTTTTTTTTGTTAGCACTTCACTAAATTGTATGCTCATCTTGCTTTGCCCCTAATATTTCAGTATCCGTCATAGACTGTTATTTATTTCGTCTTTTGTATAGAGTTATGACGTTTTTCTCTTTTTGGAGTATTCTTCATTCACCTTGAATTATATGTCAGAAACTATAATCATAATGATATTCAAAACTACCAATAAAAATCTAATCCCAATTGGTAGAATTAAAGTCAATAGAATGATTTTATATACCAGTTTGTAGTCTTTTCGTATTAATTTACCAATTCTCAAATAACTTATCAATCCAGCAACACCCAATCCGAATGATAGAAAAATTATCGGAAGGAAAAATCCCATATTGTATGCAAACATATGAGGAGCATATCCTGGTGTTGTCGGTTTGCCTATCACAATCATTCCTATAAAGGTCAAAGAAATCAGTCCGAAAATGACCGACTTTTCCCAGTTTTTATCAGATGGGATTAAAATCCCATTTTAAAAATCAATTGTCTTTTTTTGAAACAATCGCAATGCTAATCAAACCGCCAATCAACATGATAGAGCCTGCAAGAAAAGGAAATCCTGCTCCAACTAAATCCTCAATCCGAGTCGAATATAAAAATGGAAGACAATAAAACATTCCTGCAATACCTGCAATCATTATGACGATTGCGAGTATTATTACAATTTTCTTTAAGTCAAGTTTCCATATCGTATAATTTAATCAAATGGCTCTTTGGGTAATGCTTTTAGATTTTTTATATACCGCTCATTATTATAAGGTTTTCCAAATTTCATAACGTCAAACAACTCAACAGCTAAACATTGTCCAATCATTTGTCTGGTTTGGAAATCATCAAATCCGTCTTTTATTAATCTATCGTATGTAATTTTAGTCTCAGCCGGGTCGTTATCCCTGAGTTGATTTTTTATAATCGCAAAAATCTGATCTCTTAATATTTCATTAGTTTCCATAATTGTAGTGTCTCTGTTTGTATGCGGCCCAATCGGGATAGAATAGTGGATTACTCCACCTATCCCCCCGCAGATCCGGACGTACAGAATTCCCGTATCCGGCTCCTCAGTTAATATGTTTAATTATCTGGTGCATGAATTTAAACATTATAATGAATTATTCTAGGTTTCGGGAGCTTAAAATATTTCAATAACTCCCTGTACCCTTTCCACGTGTAGCTTTTGCGTTGACTCCTTCGGTTAAGCCATTTAAACCATGCATATAGTGTTATTTGATATATTCGGTTTAGACTAACGAAGTTACCTCTGATGCCAAAATATTGATACAATCCCCGAAGTTTTGATTTTAGTATTTTACTCTGATCTTTTAGCTTCTCGTGTTTATGTATCCTGCAAGTATCCTTTATGTTTTGAAGGATGGCCTGCATTTTCTTTTGACGTGTTTTTCGCTTCACTACCCAATTGCCTCTTTGGCTTTTGCTCCAATAATGTGTAAATCCTAGAAAATCAAAGGTGGGTGGTTTAGTTTTTCCTTCTGGTGAAAATCTAATGAGCTTACTCTTTTCTGCATGAATGGTTAATCCATATTTATTCATTCGCTTGGGTAGTGTGTTATTTACCCGCTGAGCATCTTCTGCATACTCAAATCCAATGATAAAATCATCAGCATAGCGTATCAAAAATATTTCGCCTTTAAGCAAGGGACGTACTATTTCATGTAACCATTTATCCAATGCATAATGCATATATACATTACAAAGCAATGGTGAAATAATATTTCCTTGCGGCGTGCCTCGTTTGCTTATTTGCAAGCTTTTACCATCTACAACACCTGCTTTTAGCCATCGTTCAATCAATTGTAGAATACGTTTATCAAATAAATATACTTTATTCACAAAGGTTCTACTTCAAAGGCAGTCATGAACTCCCATTCGGTCGATTCGGGGCTGAATAACACGGCCTATATACTCGCTTGTCGATTACTTATATGCTATCCTCACGGAATCACCCAATCGGTTCGCTTTCATCCTGCTTACAGGCTTTGGATGAGATGGACTTGCACCATCTGGAAAGATTTATCTTCATGAATACTTTAATGATTAAACCCTAATGAATAAATCATTAGCAAATTTCAGTAGATTGACTACTTCCCAATGCTTTCGGCTTACGAAGAAGTTTCCCTACAAATGGCCTTCTTCTCTTAGCGTACGGTAAATTGTATTAGTAGTGGCAGATTGCGTGGTACTTTCCTGTCAAACCGATATGCAGTTTAAGCGGGCTACAAACCTTGATATTTATCACTTTCCTTGCCATTACTTATACAAAATGTTATGGGTTGGGTTTTATTTAATCAATTTTCTTGTTTTTTTATAATCTTATTCCAAAATTATCATATGTAAATGTTCCACTTCCGTGTTTTAATTTTCCTTTTTCGTATAATTCAGAAAACGCTTTATCCATATCTTTAATAATCGACAACGGAACATTTAAATTGTGATGTGCTGGTAAAATTTTCTTTACAGGCAAAGGCAATAATTTTTTAATTGAATTCATATAAGCAATTGGGTCTGTTGATGGAAAATCCGCAAACAATACATCCAAATAAATCAAATCTCCTGTGTATAAATAACCTCTATCTTTTTCGTAAAAGCACATATGCCCTGGAGAATGTCCTGGGGTGTGCAATACTTGAATTGTTCTTTCTCCCAATTCAAAGGCATCATTATCTTTTAGTACTCTTGTCGGAGTTCCTTCAAAAAGATGGTAATCGTTAACATCAAAATCTTTGGGGAAATCGCAAGGTTCTTCTATTAAATAGTTTCTAACCTGTTCTATTATCAATGGAAATCCTCCATTGATCCATTCTGTTTCTGCTTCATGTACATAAAAGTCAGGGAAGTATTTATGTCCGCCAAAATGGTCATAGTGTACGTGTGTCGTAACTACTATAACAGGTTTATCCGTTAGTTTTTCTACTTGTTCTAGAATATTTTCAACTCCAAGTCCCGTATCAATTAGTAAACATTTTTCTGTTCCATTTAGCACATAACAATGTGTTTCTTCCCAATGCTTGTATTCACTTATTATAGATGTATTGTCATCAATTTTATCAATCGTAAACCAATCACTATTGTTTTTATCAGTCACTTTATACTCTCTTTATTCTTTTATCCATTCCATTAGATATTCATCTTCACCCGTCTCTTTTTCCTTATTCTCGGATATAATTTTAAAATCCTGACTTGTGTAAAAATCAACTACTTTTGTATTTTTCTTATAAGCTTTAAGTTGAATCTTTTCTCTTTTCTTTTTAATAAAGTTTAAAAGTCTTTTACCAATTCCTTTTCCTTGATTTTTTTTATCTACAAAAATTGCTGCTAAAAAATTTTCTGCCATTGAAATAAATCCAACAATTATTTCATCTTCAATCGCGACATAAGTTTCCGAATTTGGTAAATAAATTGACGCCATTGCATCTTTATTTTTTTCCCAATAACTCTCAGGAATAAAATTATGTGCAACTATTGATGTTTGGTACCAAAGTTCCACAACCGTCTTTATATCCTTCGTCTCTATATTTCTTATTATCATATCTGTTTTCTGCTATTTTTTACAAATCTAAAATTTATATTCAACGAATATGATATTTAATTTGCAGGCTGATTTTTTACCTTACCCATAACGGTAAATATAAAAAATCGTGGTTTTGGCTGTGCGTCAGCTTGTGCGACCATGTTTTTTATATAATGTTGTGGCGTCGTTATTTATTTTCAATCAATCTCTTAGCTACTATTTTGCAATGCTCTAAATTCCCTAATAAACCCATTGTGTTGATAGCTATATCATTTAATCTCTCCGCAATCTCTTTTTCTGTTTTATTGTCAACTAACATTTTATAAATTTCAGGAACATAACTTTGATACTCATCTCTTGGAGCAATATCATTGACACCAATCGGGTCCCATTCATTCCATAAAATCACATCTACCTTGGTATATAGCTGTTTATTCACTTTCAAGTTCTTTATCAATAATCCATTCACTATTTGCTAAAAACTCAATTTGTATTAATTCGTTTTTCTCATTTTGGTCAAATATATGAAGTGAGTTATCTTTCATGAAGGCAATTTGAAAGTCTTTCGTTACATGCACAGTATCAAAAGTACTACCTCCATTAGGAAGATTAATTTTACAATCTTTGCCTTTTATTATCGCACCTTTGAAATGAAACCATCCTCCATAATGGTGTAACCCGTTCTCAAGTTTACAAAAATGGCTAATTTCCATTTCCTTTCGATAATCTATTCCTAAATAAGATAACAAATCTTTGATTTCACTTGGGTAAATTGCCTCTCTGTTTTCCACAAAATTTTTACAATCATTGCAACTACATAACTCAGGACTACCAGAGTCCATTGATTTATATACTTGAATGGTTCTATCAAAGTCTACTTCAAAAGTCCAATCTCTATATGTTATTATTTTAGTTGTCATTGTTTAATGCGCCACAATCGGGATAGAATAGTGGATTACTCCACCTATCCCCCTGCAGATCCGGACGTACAGAATTCCCGTATCCGGCTCCTCAGTTAATATGTTTAATTATCTGGTGCATGAATTTAAACATTATAATGAATTATTCTAGGTTTCGGGAGCTTAAAATATTTCAATAACTCCCAGTACCCTTTCCACGTGTAGCTTTTGCGTTGACTCCTTCGGTTAAGCCATTTAAACCAAGCATATAGTGTTATTTGATATATTCGGTTTAGACTAACGAAGTTACCTCTGATGCCAAAATATTGATACAATCCCCGAAGTTTAGATTTTAGTATTTTACTCTGATCTTTTAGCTTCTCATGTTTATGTATCCTGCAAGTATCCTTTATGTTTTGAAGGATGGCCTGCATTTTCTTTTGACGTGTTTTTCGCTTCACTACCCAATTGCCTCTTTGGCTTTTGCTCCAATAATGTGTAAATCCTAGAAAATCAAAGGTGGGTGGTTTAGTTTTTCCTTCTGGTGAAAATCTAATGAGCTTACTCTTTTCTGCATGAATGGTTAATCCATATTTATTCATTCGCTTGGGTAGTGTGTTATTTACCCGCTGAGCATCTTCTGCATACTCAAATCCAATGATAAAATCATCGGCATAGCGTATCAAAAATATTTCGCCTTTAAGCAAGGGACGTACTATTTCATGTAACCATTTATCCAATGCATAATGCATATATACATTACAAAGCAATGGTGAAATAATATTTCCTTGCGGCGTGCCACGTTTGCTTATTTGCAAGCTTTTACCATCTACAACACCTGCTTTTAGCCATCTTTCAATCAATTGCAAAATACACTTATCTTTAATCCGTTGACTTATAAGTGATAATAATGTACTATGTTCAAAGTTGTCGAAACAGCCCTGAATATCACAGTCCAGTATCCAATTAATATTGCGCTTCATACATTGATTACGAAGGTTATTTAGTGCCTGATGGGCACTACGTTTGGCTCGGAATCCATAGGAAAAATCGTAAAAGTCTTGTTCAAATATCAAATTAAGTATATCTGTTACTGCTCTTTGTACAATCTTATCCTCGGTAGTACTTATCCCTAATGGGCGTTGCTTCCCATTGCCCTTGTCTATCCATACTCTGCGGATGTTTGGGGCAAAGTAAGATTTACTCTTTAACCTTGCTTGGAGATTTTCTATACGCAGTTGTAAGTTCAACTCATATTCTTCTGCATTAACTTCATCTATTCCACTCGCTGCTGTTTTCCGCAGTTTACGGAAACTACTTAGCAAATATTCTTCTGTTAGATGATGCGCTAGTGAGGTAAAAACTTCGGTTGGACTTTCCTGCGCCTTGCGTTTTATACAACCAAATTTTGTTTGCCTGTTGGCGATTTCTCCGAGTAAATCCATGCTTTCTGTTTAGTTGAACCATATTAACTGACAATCCCCCTTCCCTCCTTCGGGTCGCTCAGATGGTACTTCCCCGATTTCATTGGTACTATGAGGCTGTTCTGACTTCTGTATGCCTTCTCTTTGACTCCGGTTGTCCCTTGTCGCTGATACCTGGTACACCATGTCATTTCCCTTGACTCTGTTAACATTGACATGGTTACGTTAACTGACTGGTGTTTCTTTTTGATGGTACACCCAAACCCCTTCTTGTCAGGAGCAATACAGATCTCCTAAGTTCCGAAGACTTCCCTTTGTATTCATGCCCTGCGCTTTGACCACGGTAGTTCTACAGCAGTAACCGTAAATATGCCACTGTAATTGCTGCCTTCCGGTAACCGTACGCCGTCGGCTTAACTACAAATAAATACACTTTTTCGAGGCTGAATAACACGGCCTAAATACTCGCTTGCCGACTACTCTTCTGCTATCCTCACGGAATCACCCAGTCGGTTCGCTTTCATCCTGCTTACGGGCTTTGGATGAGATGGACTTGCACCATCTGGAAATCTTTAGCAAATTTCAGTAGATTGACTACTTCCCAATGCTTTCGGCTTACGAAGAAGTTTCCCTACAAATGGCCTTCTTCTCTTAGCGTACACGGTTTGCAATATGGCATGAAGCGGATTGCGAGCGATTCACTATCAAACCTAGATGAAGTTGAAACGGGATAAAACCGCCCCAATTTAGCACTTCACCGCTTTTTGCTATATTGCGTGTTAGCGAAATGTTGCTTTTATTTCCTTGCTTGATACATCGAAAATGCTGTATTTTTAACATATTCATGAGGGTCATTTTGTAATTCATAAACAATTTCCAATGGAGTCAATTTATTGGTAGCAACAGCCATTCTAACTTCATATTCAGGGTCTGATGAAAGTTTTATTAAGATATCTTTCGAATCAGTCTCCCAAGCAATTTTTCTCCTTACATCCATAATTTCTGAATCCGATAATTTCAGTTGTATTGAATCTGGAAGATTTGGATGAACAGCAATGTTTGAAATCGCTCGAACATCATCTTTTTTTATTGCTTTATTCAGTATCTCAACTACTTGAACTGAATCCAATGTCATATCTTCAGTCAATTCGTAAAGATTTGAACTTTGCATTTTTCGTAATTCTGGAATACCAGTCAGTAGAACAATTATAAATCCAATCAATATATAGGGAATCAGTCGTTTAGATTTATGTTTAGAAAATAAAACTAAAGCCGAAGTTATGGTCAGGCTGAGTGCTGCAAAGAATAGAAATAATTTTATGAGCAATCCTGGCAACATAAAAACTATAAATAAATTACTCTCATTCACCTCAAATCGATTTATTTCAAGAATCAGGATATAAGATAGAGCAGCAATAAATCCAACTATTGCAGAAATTATCAGTCTAGTTTTTACTTTATAGAGTTTCATAATCTTTCATTTTATGTCGATGCCGTGTCGCTCAGCAATTTTCGCTAACGGACCGCATATGAGGCGTGTGGGGATTGAAATAGTCCGACCTCTCAAAAAGCTCACTTAGCCCATTGCTTTTCAATAGGCTAAATTAATAAGAAAGTGTCGATTTAAAAGCAATGGGCGGACATATTGAAATCACCACCCTTCACGAATCACCTGCACCCCACATGACTTATATGCATTGTTGTGGGGTGTTATTTCTCTTCCTTTTCTATAGTTCCGTCACTTTTAATAACAAAATCAATAACCCTTAATTCAAACTTTTCCGTTCCTTTTATTTCATTATAATCATCATCAACTTCATGAGTCCAAGTCGAGTCAATATGTCTAATTAAGTTGTTTGATTTAATCTGCAAATGCTCTGTATGATAATAACCAGGTTCTCCACCACAATATCCCCAAAACAATTGTTCTGAATCAATTATTTTTCCATTAGGGTCATAAGTCTTAATAATTGGAAGTAAAACATCAGCAGGTGCCAAATACATAACAATCTTAAATTCTTCAGTCGTAGCTATTTTTTTATATGGATATTCAAGTTCGTTATCGTTAAACTTCATCGTTAGTTCATGACTTATTTCGTTGTCTTGCTTGTAATCGTTAAAACAATTTGTCTGATATGGTAATTCAAGAAAGTCCATTTGATTTAAGTATTCTTGAAAATCAACATTGACAATCTTTTTTTCACTTACAGTCTTTTGAGCAACTTCTTCCTTTATACTTTTTGTAGGCTCTTTTTTTCTATTAGAAATTGAGCAAGCAAAAGTCATTGCAATTAAGAATGATATTGAAATCCATTTCATAGTTCCTATTTCAAATTATCCTTTATATCTATTTCTATAAGTCATGCTGTTGATAATACCCCACAACGGATTGGCATATGAGGCGTGTGGAGATTGAAATTGTCGCCCTTTCCTTCAACGCTCCAAGACCAATGCTTTTCAAACGACTAATTTAATATTCAAAAGTTGATTTAAAAGCATTGGGCGAACAAATTGAGATCACCACTCCTCGCGAATCAAATACCCCCACATGACTTATTTATGCCTTGTTAGCGGTTTGTTTTCTTCTCCCAGATATATTAATGGATCTTTGTATCATTTTAGAAATCAAAAGAAAACTTCCTAGTAGAAATATTCCTCCATAATATAACATCATTTGGTCAGGTTTCTTGTAAATCATCACGAAAATAAAGATAATCCATGTAAGTACTAGATTAATTGTTTGAACGCTAAATATACCAGTCTTTAGTCTAATATTTTTCTCATCTATTAGTTTTTCCAACAGCAAGCTATCCTTCATTATTTCAATTTGATCTTTATTAAGAATTAAAGATCGTTCTTTAATTCGACCTGATTCACTATGTATAATCACTACCATTGTATAATAGAGTGTCTTTTTTATAATTATTTTAGTAATATTTTCCTTCTTTATCAATGATGAACCTGAAGTAAATAGAATTGTATAAAATGCTATAACTAAGAATAAGAATGCAAATGCACCTGCGTATAATGCAAGTCCCTTATTTTCCAGAATAAAGTAACCTACAAATGCCAGGATAGTAAATATTGGAATCCCTATAAAAAACACCATTAAGGATTTAAAAACATTATTAACAGATTTCTCATAATCATCAAGTAAATCATCAATACATTCAGATTTAGTGATTACTAATCTATCTTCAAAAATATGTAAATATTCAAATCTTGTTCTAACAGTCTTTTTTAATGTATCTGAAGTACAATTCCATTCTAACAATTCTTTTGGCGAAAGATCAAAAACAGCAGATATTCGATTAAGAGTATCTCCAGTAGGGGCTGTTTCTCCTTTTTCGATTCGTTGAACTGTTCTTAATGATAGTCCTGATCTATTAGCCAACATCTCCTGAGATAATCCTTTAATTTTTCTGAGTTCCTTTACACCTTGTGCTAATTTAGCGTTTTCCATATTATTTTTTTAATGGCTAAAAATATAGCAAATCAATAGGATTCGCCATATTTTCTTTATGTCATCTTTGCGTCATCTGCCATTCTCATTCAATTTCTTGTGTATAATAGGCTTTATAATAACCGCTAACTACTTTCTAACCGAAGTACTATGTCAATTATTTCAATAATCGACATAGTATTTCGGTTATTTTTATTATGTCTTATGTATTTTTGCTAGCTAATATAATTTATTTTTTAAACATTTAAGTCGTCTAGTGGACTTTTAATCTGTTGTAAATATTTATTGCTCACGTGAGTATATATTTCAGTGGTTTTTGAGGAATTATGTCCTAATAGTTCTTGTATATAGCGCAAATCCGTGCCTGATTCCAATAAATGTGTGGCAAAGCTATGACGTAATGAATGTAAACCTCCTCGTTGCTGTACGCCGCTCTTAGCTATAGCCCTTTTTAATACTTTTCCGGCACTTCCTGCTGAATAAGGACCTCCAATCTGTCCCTCAAACAGATAGTTCTTTGGTTTATACTCCTTATAATATTGAGGTAATATCACATCTGTCCTAAATAAAATGAATATTTCATTTCTTTAGCACGTTCTATATAAGCCTCAGCTATTGAACCAAAATAATAACCCGATTTATGTAAATATTAACTAGGAAGTAGACCACCTATTAATTGAAAAGTATACCACTTATTAACAACGAAATTATTTATGGTTTCGTTACAAACGAATGATAAGTATGTATACAAAACAAGAAATAATAATAAAAAGCTATCGAGAAGGGAAAAGTCAACGTTCTATATCTCGCACCTTACAGATAAGCAGAAAAACCGTAAAGAAGTACATAACAGAGTATGAAAAAAAGCTTTCAGAATCAGAGGATAAAGAAACAGTAAGTGCCAATTATCTATCGACAGTACCAAAATATAAAAGCCGCTCTCTACACAGGAGAAAACTAACCCAAGAAGTACAAGACGAAATAGATAAACTACTTGAAGTCAACCGGGAGAAAAAGCTTCAAGGTTTACGAAAGCAGGTACTTAAAAAGGCAGATATATTTCAGCAATTGCAATTACAGGGTTTTGAGATTGGCTATACAACTGTTTGCAACTATATCCGCTCAAAAGAAAAATCATCTTCTCCCAAAGAAGCTTTTATTCGACAAGTATATAGTCCGGGCAGTATTTGCGAATTTGATTGGGGCGAAATAAAACTTCGTATCAACGGCAAACAAGAGCGCTTCCAATTAGCAGTTTTCACCAGTGCTTACAGCAACTATCGTCATGCCGTGCTATATTATCGTCAAGATACACTTGCGTTTATGGAAGCCCACGTATCTTTTTTCAATAAAACAAACGGCGTTTATGAGCAAATGGTTTATGACAACATGCGGGTTGCCGTGGCAAAATTTATTGGTCCTCACGAAAAAGAACCAACACGGGCTTTGCTTCAATTACGAGGTCATTACCAGTTTACTCATCGTTTTTGTAATGCTTACCGAGGCAACGAAAAAGGGCATGTGGAAAGAAGTGTGGAATACATCCGACGGAAAGCTTTTGGTGTAAAGGATGATTTCAACAGGCTTTCAGAAGCCGCAGAATATTTAAACACCATTGTGGAACGATTAAATAATACCAAACAAAAACAAAGTGGCAAAACAGCTTTAGAACTGTTTGAAGATGAGAAAGCGGTATTAGGGAAATTACCGGCTGTACCGCTTGTCTGTTCAGACCAAATACAATTGCGCGCCGACAAATATGCAACAATCAGTCATAAAACCAATAGGTATTCGGTACCGGACCATCTGGTAGGTCAATTTCTAGATGTTCATTTATTGAGTCACGAAATACATGTTTATCATGAAAATAAAAAGATAGCCATACACACCAGAAATTACGGCAAGCACCAATGGATAATCTCTATAGAGCATTATTTGAACACTTTCAAGCAAAAGCCGGGAGCTTTGCCGGGTAGTTTGGCATTAGCAAGCAACGTATATTTAAAACAGCTCTTTTTAGACCATTTTCAAGAAGAACCACGAAACTTTATTGACCTGTTAGATTATTGTCGTAAGTACCGCATAAGCGGCGAAAAACTGGAGAAATCGGTATTTCGATTACTGAGTACCGGTTCCGGTGGTATTACTATAGAAAAACTAAAAGCTGTATTGGGCAATAATGAATCATTTATTACACCCGAACAAAACTGTTCCATTGCTCAATTAGCAAAAAATCAATTGTCGGAAATAAGTGCATTAATGAATTAAAAAATAAGATGATGAATACCATAAATGAAGATATAATCAAATACAGTAAAGAGTTACGGCTACCTGTTTTCAGAAGAGATTTTAAAGAGTTAGCCACAGAAGCAGCAAGCGGACAACTGGATTATGAAGAGTACTTGTTAAAGCTGATGGAGCGAGAGTATGAATTGCGTATAGAAAATCGAAAAAAGACGCAAATACGTCTAGCTGGATTTCCATCCAAGATGTACCTGAATCAACTGGAACGAGAACAGTTGCCCGATGATGCTCGCACAAAACTCCCGGTATTAGAACGACTTGATTTTATAAACTCTGCTCAAAATATCATACTGGCCGGTAATCCTGGCACCGGGAAAACTCACATCGCTATTGGTTTGGGCTTAAAAGCATGCCTTCAGGGATACCGTGTCCTCTTCACCTCTGTTCATCGGATGTTGACCCAATTAAGAGAATCTCAATCAGAAAGGACTTTGCGTCAATTAGAGCTCCGTTTTGAAAAGTATGATTTAGTAATCTGTGATGAATTTGGCTATGTATCATTTGATAAAACCGGAGCCGAATTACTATTCAATCATTTATCACTAAGAGCAGGTAGAAAGTCTACCATAATAACAACAAACTTGGGCTTTGACCGCTGGGAAGAAATCTTTGGAGATGCCGTTTTAACAGCTGCACTAGTCGATAGATTAACTCACAAAGCCCATTTGGTAAACATGAACGGCGAATCATACCGATTAAAAGAAACAAAAAAAATCTTAGCTAAGTAAAAATGAAACTTATAAAAAATCGTTCCCCGGTTCCTCTCCTGATTGGGGTACCCCAATCAGGAGAGGAATACCTTTGTCTTTTAAATCAAATGGTATACTTTTGAACTGAAATACTGGTATACTTTTCAATTGAAAAAAACACCCGATTTATCAATAGGTTGTAAAACTCCATTAAAATAAGAACAATCTCCAATTAGGTTTCTTCTGCCTTTCCTTTTGAATTCTGTTTAAATAAATAACAGGTCTGTCATTCATGATTTTTATTTGCAAACTACCTACAATTTCTTATTTTAACCGTTTTATAAACGGCTAAATACGTCTATTAACGTTTAATAATACTACTATGAGTACTCAAATATGTTTGTATTGTAAAGAAACCTTGAAAGGCAGAAGTGATAAAAAGTTTTGTAACGCACAATGTAAAAGTGCCTACCATAACCAGGCAGAAAGTACTTCTGAAGCATTTATCAGAAGTGTTAACAAACAACTTAGAAGCAACCGCAAAGCACTTCGAATTGCTTGCCCACAAGGTAAAGCTACGGTTCGTAAGGATTTTTTGAAAACACTGGGCATGGACTTTAAACATTTAACACATACCTGGAAAAGTAAGGGTGGTAATCTTTATTATTTTTGTTACGATTATGGTTATACTCCTTCTGTTGATTCTGAAAAAGTAGTTGTAATTCAGCAACAAAACTATATGAACAACAACCCAATTCATTAATTTTTTCATAAAAAGCTTATGTGCTTTTGTTTAGTAGCACTTTGTCAATGCCACTTTTTAGCCTGCTCCCATAAAGGAAAAAAAGAACTCAGGCAATGATTAATACTCATTTTAGCGTGGCACAGAAAAAATTTGATTTTATGCGCTTCATTATCAGGAATACAAAAAGACACTTATCGCAGCAAAAAACAAAAATGATGCAGTTATCCATTTAATCCATAATGCATATCAAATATTCAAAGTTCATCAACATTCTGTATTTTCTTGTAATTTGCTTTACGCTCCTATGGTATGTCTAGGATATGACGTCGTACTGACTATGTTTTGTTCAAGCATATTTTATGATCTTTCTTTGCTTCCTTAGAAGCAATGCCTATGCATAGAAAAATCAAAGAATATGCATACACAACACAACCACAATACAAGCACAATACAACGAAATAGCATTGACTATGCATACAACTAGCAATGCCTATGCATAGGATTAGCAAAGCCGTAGCATAGAAATGCAAAGACCTAGCAAAGAAAAGTCTTAAAAACATAAAAAGTGGAATATAAAACCATCAATTTAGACCAAAAGTGGAATCCAAAATCTCCATTTTTAGTAAAAAATGGAATTATGGGGCATTATGGGGGTAAAAAAGATTCCAACTCCAAATATTCAAAATGATATATCCTTATAATAGAAGTACTTACAAGCCAAGAAAAAGTAACAGTAAAATTACTGTTATTTTTTTGTACTTCTCAGGTCACTACTTTAGTACTACAAGCTGAGAGCAGAGTGCCAGGAGCAGAGCGCTATATACAATAAACACTATGCCCTTTGCACTAAACTCTAAGCAAGATGCGATGCCGAATAAAAAGATGGAAAAGTACAAGATGCTATTTCAATCCCTATTGCTCAGAGAAACGTCTCGCTTCGCCGCTGAATACCGGCCTCTGGCCGTTAATTTAATTATATACATGACCTGAAACCTGGTTTTAAACGACATAGTGAGACACAATACCTAATAACCCGAGTTCGATTAAAATTAAAGAGCTCAGATTTTATTAAAATGTTGATATACAAGGCAAATTCTTTTTGCATAGCGAGCTATGGTAGAAGAATTTAACGAAGTAGATTAGTATTTTAATAGAAAGCCACATATAAACAACGATTTTCTGCTTCATATTTGTTTGACATAGCCCGATATGACTTCACAAATATTCATTGAAACTCATTATTTATAAGCGGTCTGAGCCAATAATTTTATATCGAACTCGGGTTAATAATAAGTTGAAAAAATACAAGATGTAATATTGCACCTGCGCTTAACATATATTTAATTAACAAACAATAATTTACACAAATAAAATGTATCAATTTAGAAACTGATCTATAATCTTGAATGGTTCTTTTGGCCATAGCTGATGAACCAAAAACACGGAGTAAAAAAGAAAAGAAATATTATATTTACCAATGACGTGAATTAAGATAAACCTGAAAGTTGTGCCTACTATGCTAAAAGGTATATTTAATGAATTAGAAAAAAAGCAATACCAAAAAAACACGTAAAAAAAACTTTTAATTACCAACAATATAGATTTATCAAAAAATTGTACAATGCTTCTTCTATGAAATCATTTAGCAACAACATAAAACTATACAACTCCGAACTGGTAAAGTTAACTAAGTTGTTAAAGCAAATCTCATTACTTCGGTTGGTTGTTTTCATTATTTTAGTAATAATTCTTATATACTTGTTTAAATACAGGTTACTAACTTCTATTCTCCTTATTTTTCCTCTGGTTGCCATCATATCTTTTGGTATTATTATTAAATACCATAGTAAAATAGCGTATAAAAAAAGACATACAGAGTATCTTAAAAAGATCAATGAATCAGAGATATTAAGAGATGAGCGTAAGCTAAGTTCTTTTGATAGAGGAAAGGAATTTATCGATCCCAATCACCCCTACACCTCTGATTTGGATATTTTTGGATCGCACTCAATTTTTCAGCTGGTAAACAGAACTACAACTGAGTCGGGTAAACTTCGTCTGGCTAAATGGTTATCAGAGCCTGCAAACAACAATGAAATACTTAACAGACAGGAAGCCATAAAAGAGCTTGCTCCAAATTGTAAGTGGCGACAAAACTTTCAAGCCTCAGGAATGCACTTTCTGCATAAAAAAAGTCATTATAATAATTTATTAAAATGGATAGAAAATCCTGTTAGTTTAATAAGTCATTCGCTCCTATATATTGCTCTTGCTCTAACACTTTCTGTATTATCATTCGCTAGTTTGTATTATTTCGTTATTCACATCTTCTTTGTAAACTGGTTTACATATTTAATTCCTTTTATAGCAGTGATGCTGATAAACAGCTTCCTTTTAAGAAGAATTAAACCCCTTGCTGAAGATATTGTAATAACCTCACAAGAAAACATCAATACCTTAAAAAGCTACAGGTCACTAATCTCTATAATTGAAAATAAAAAATTCAAGTCTGAAAAATTAAAACAGTTACAATCTTTATTAAGCCAAAATAAATTCTCTGCTTTTAAAGAAATAAATAAACTGTGCAGTATATTGGATTTTTCGCAACAACGTGGTGTTAACAAAATGAAGATTCCGATAAAAGGTAATGCCTTCTATTCATTATTAAATATTTTTCTATTCTTAGATGTTTATTTGATTCTTGAAACAGAACGATGGAAAATGAAAAATAAAACTTCTCTGGAATCATGGTCAGATATTATCAGTGAGTTTGAAGCATTAAATAGTTTTGCCGGATTTAGTTTTTCAAATCCAGACTTTACGTTTCCTGAGATAACTAAAAAGAATAACCTCATACATTTTGAAGTATCGGGTCATCCATTGATTCAATCAGAGAAACGTGTTTGCAACAACTTTCACTCTGAAGGGCATGGCTGTATTAGCATGATAACAGGTTCAAATATGGGAGGAAAAAGTACCTTTTTACGAACTGTTGGATTAAACCTTGTTTTAGGATTGGCAGGAGCCCCTTGTTGCTCTGAATATGCCAAAATTTCGAACTTAAAACTTTTTTCCAGTATGAGAACTCAGGATAATTTAAGCATGGGGGTCTCATCGTTTTATGCTGAACTTAAAAGAGTTGAAACCATATTAAAATTGATTGAAACCAATGAAAACATATTCTTTTTGTTAGATGAAATGTTTAAAGGTACTAACTCTCAGGATCGGCACAGAGGAGGTTTCTCATTAATCTATCAAATGTGTGGATTAAAAACCTCTGGTATAGTTGCTACACACGATATAGAACTGGCCAAATTATTAGAAAAAAAATCGTTAGTTACCAACTATAGTTTTAACAGCGAAATTAAAAACAACTCGATGTATTTCAGTTACAAACTGCATCAGGGAATTTGTAACGACTTTAATGCAAGCGAATTGATGAGAAAAAGTGGCATCGATATTTTGTCGGATATATCTGAGGATGAAATTTAATTTATTGAAACTTTTTTTGAAATAATGCCTGTAATTTTAATAAATCGTATACTTATCATTCTCAAAACAAATAAAAAGTTACTATAATAAAAACTAAACTATGAAAAATTGCCCTAATTGTAATGCTGAAATTGAAGAAGGATTTGAACTTTGTTGGGATTGCAACTACAGTTTAACAGAACAAAAAGTTGTTGATATTCAGGATGTAAATAAAAACAAAAGAGAAATAAACTGCTTAAGGTGCAATGTACCCATGATGTTTTCAGGAGAATATAAATTTCACGAGGGACCAAAAATTGGAGTCCTGGGAAATATATTTGAAGCTTTTGTAAACCGAGAGTCTTTTGATTTACACCTTTGCCCAAAGTGTGGTAAAGTGGAGTTTTTTGCTCCCCTAAACAATAGCGAATACAAATTTGATTAATCCCAACTTTAATATACAATAAAGCCCCAAATCCGGGCCTTAGTATCAACTAACAACAAAAAATAGAATGCAAATGAACACCTTGTTAATTATTTTAATTATTTCTGCTGCAATGCTTTGTTTCATGGCTATTTATGACATTAACAAAACACGAATCAAACATAAAATAAGCACATTATGGCTTCTATTGGTTTTTCTTCTTCCTGTATTTGGACCAATCATTTATTTTCAATTAAAAAGAAGACTCATAACACAGCTAAGAAAATAACATCTTTCCCGGTTAAAGAACAAGTAATATATATTCACTTGCTAATAGTCTCCTTATTGTTCAATAATTACGCATTATTCTCATCTTTTTATATACAATTAATATAACTTTTGACTAACTTGTTTAAACCCGGATTATGTATTAGAATTTCGTAATGAACATTGAAAGTACCATAAAACAAGGCTTTACTGAAACGAGGCATAGCATCGTTCTGGTGAGTTGAAGTGAAGTAACGAAGTGTCTTGTTTTGAAGTAATTTCAATGTGTAATAGATGGTCTAATGCATATTGCGGGTTAAATAAATGATTCGTCAAACTTCACTTATAAGTTGGTGTTTAACCTATTAAAATTCTTAAACATGAAAGTTACCTTAAGTATTCTGATTATGCTTTGCGTTATTGCATGTACTCCAAAATCGGACTCTACATATATAGCGCCCATCAACAAAAATGATGGCTTAGCTGTATCTACTTTATCACAACACCATCTTGGTATAAATGCTTTTGATAAAGTAAACAAAGACATTTTAAACAAAAAATATGGCAATATTCACAGTGTACTGGTTATTCATAAAAATGAGTTAGTTGTAGAACAATATTATAATGGATGGAGGAGCGATGACCTTCATTTTATGGCCTCCACAACTAAAAGTATGAGTGCAATACTAACAGGAATTGCAATAGAGCAAGGTAAATTAGAAAACACCAAACAAAAGATGCTTGACTTTTTTCCGGAGTATGCTGCGTCTGAAAAAGATTCTTTGAAACACCAAATAACAATAAAAGACCTATTATCAAACACTTCGGGTTTTAAGTGGGATGAGCAATCATTACCAGTTACCGATCCCAATAACATGGGTGCAAAAATGGATAAAGTAGCTAATTTATTTAAGGCTTCAATTGAATTACCCATGGATACTATTCCTGGAACAAAATATGTTTACAGTGGTCCTAACAATATTATTGTTGGCGAAATAATAAAAAAAGCTACAGGATTAAACATTGCTGATTTTGCTGTACAAAACTTATTTCAACCTCTTGGTATTAATGATTATAGTTGGTTCTCAAAAAATGGAATATATGATGTTGGCGGAGGATTACAATTAAAATCCAGAGATATTGCAAAATACGGTCTACTGCATCTAAACAGAGGAAAATGGCATGATAAGCAAATTGTTTCAGAAGCATGGATAAAAGAAATATTTACACCTTATATTGAAATCAAACATCCACTATACAGTTGCTATCAATGGCAAATGGTAAAAACAGAATATGGATTTAATTCATGGTTTATACCTGGAAATGGTGGGCAGATCATAAATCTTGTTCCTGAACTTGATTTGGTCATTATCATAAATGCTGATAACAGAAAAATACCAATACAAAAAAGAAAACCTTTAGAGTTTCTGATTAAGGATTTAACAAAAATACACCCTAATCTTAAAAAGGAAAGTCAATCGTAAAATCTAAAATTCAAACTAATTAAAGCATACTAATTACCATACTAAAAAGTGCAACCTGCCTTTAGTAGAAATTTTAAACCGTAAACTAATGGGAAAAATAATAATTAACAGAAGTTCTGAATGGTATAATAAACTAAGAAAAATCAATATTTATATCGATGATGTTAAACCCGGATTATGTATTTAAACATCGTAATGAGCATTGAAAATGCAATAAAACAAACACTTACTGAAATGATACATAGCACCGCTATGGTGAATTGAAGTAAGTGAGTGAAACGACTTGTTTTGAAGTAGTTTCAATGTGTAATAGTTGGTTAAATGCATATTGCGGGTTAAAGTTGATTGTATAGAGGATGGTGAACAGAAAACGTATGAAGTGGAATATGGGAACCATATTATACAAGCTAAGATAGATTGGTGCGGAAGTAATAAACTGAACATAGATGTTGATGTTGACGAAATTCAAATTAATTTAAAAGCAAATCATAAAGTGAGTAGTCTCTTTCAAATTGTTGGATTTTTGACTTTCATATCGCTACTTTTAACACAACTAAAAGAAAATGGCTTAATTGGCATTGATTTAAAATATTTTGCCATTGCCATAATTCCACTGGTTACGATAGTTTTTTACCACATTTTTATCGGAAGAAATAAATTTCTGAAACTTCAAGAAAGATAATTATTATAAGGATGATTAGTATTGAAACATGCCTGTTGAAATCAAAAGAAGAAAATAGCTTTATGCAATTTCACCTCATCTTTCCTCAACATTATTTTTTCGATCTTCTGTTAGTATGATAAAAATAAAAATACCACGATGAACCAAATGTTCAAAGTGGTATTTCAATATCATTCGAATTATACGTCTAATGTGCTTTGTGCTACGCCATATAATATTTCACAATCTAATTTTTAGATAGCCTGCTAAAAACAGCTCTCAAAACAGATTTGCTTATGACCTGAGTTCGATTAAAAATTTAGAATTCAGGTTTACATTTATATACTTGGTATAACGTTATAGGAATAGATGCTACTATATTTTACCAAACAACTTTATGACCAAAAATTGTATTCTCAATTTCTTCAATCGTTTTTAGTTTTTCAATGGCTTGAGCAGTATTGATATTATCATTAATCCAGTCTTTACCTTTTTTTCCTTTACCACTTTCCATTCCGGCTTTAAAATCACAGTCTGGCTTTAAATATAAAACATAAAGTAATGTCAGTGCATCACCTTTCACTAAGTCCTTAATCGCAGTTTTATTTCCATCTACATCCTGAACTTCAAATTCTTTAGGCAATTCTTTACCATAAAAATCAAATATAGTTTTTGGTTTTTTAGGATCTTTCTTAGCTTTCTTTGTTAACTTACCTTTTTTAATGTAATCTTTACTAAAAGAGTTATAATCAGTAAATTCAATTACTCCCTGCATATTTTTTTTAGGACTTACGGCTACATTTTTAAATGTTTTATACAATCCGGAAACCACGCCATCCTTATCAAAGAATATTGCTCCATTCCATGGCATATAATACGCCTCTTCAGGAGCTCCACTATAAGTTATATCATACCCTGCACCCTCTTTTTTAATACCCATTGCTGCCAATCCCATACCTGCTGCAGACTTTACTTCTTTTACTTCAGCTGTAATATCCGGGGTATAATAAAACTTACAATCAGGGAATTTACTTTCATCGAAAGTGGCATTTTTTTCACCCATAAATAATACAACTACTTTAGGTTGATATTTAGATTGAGCAAATGTTCCAATGCAAAAAATAGTCATTAAAAATAATAAGGTTACTTTTTTCATAATGTAAAAATTTTAGTGTTTATTCTGTTCTGTTACAAATGAACTTATCATGTGATTATAATTTATTATCAAATGCCTAATGGAATTCTCTAATTTGAACTTTCCCCTGGGTGAGAAAAGTTCAACCATGACTCGTTTCTTCTGTATGTAATTTATGGTTCAAAAGGTTAGATGGAACTCCCAAATAATTTCAATCATTGCTGTATATGCAACCTAGTTTATTGAATTTGTATGGTCGTTTGGTACAATATTGCCTACGTAAAGACATTATTACAGTTGTCAGTAAAGGATAAACGGCATTTTACTCTTGACAAACACCTTATTTTTGGGGATTAATACATGAAATTTAATGTTGATTATTTTTATAACCTTAAGACCCCTTGTTATACAATTCGAGGACTGTACAATATTATTCCTTATTTTAGATCATATAATTTAATTTGCAGATATAGCCCAAATAAACATAAATTGATTGTTAGGTTAAGTTTTGAGGCAAACCAAAACTTTACAGCCAAAAAATTCATTTTATTACTCCAAAATTACAACCACATATACAAGCACAATAAAAATATCTGAAATTACATAAATCTGGCATCCGAAATCAATTCACCTGCAGGAACTACTTCTGGTTGTTTCTCAAGCCATCCCATTCTCACATTATCTCGGCTATCAAATTTAGGCCAATAAGGCTTAATATCAATTAAAGGCGTACCGTCAAGCATATCAACTTCCTCAACATGCAATACATTACCTTCAACTGCTAATAGTTTTACTGTAGACATTCCCATAGCATTGGGTAGTGTTGGCGATTTACATGCAAATATACCATGCTCCTTTGTATCCATAAAAGGAGTTACTTTAAGCTTATATTCTTTTACTTTATGCAAATGATAAAACAGTGTTATATGAGAAAAGCCTTCAATATCCTGTAATCCCTCAGCATACTCAGGAAGAATTTCAATTGTGCCTCTTACAGCCTTTGCTCCTGCTGGTTGAATAGGCATATTTTCCAAACTTGTGTGGGGTGTCGAAATATAGCCAATTGGATAAAATTGAATTGCACTCATTATATTGAATTTTTATGGTTATTCATATTACAATTCAATAAATAAAAAGCATGCCACTTTTATAACATACTGATTTGTTGCTTTTGAGTGGTTGTGCAATATTACATATATGTAGTATTTGTTGATTTTTTTACATTATTGTAATTTGAAACAACTTTACTGGTAATAGGTAAAACATATATGGGCATTATGAATTCCAAATAGAAAATGGAATAGAATCAATTCAATTCTTGTTCTATTAATGCTTTTAATTGTTTGGCACTTTCATCATCATATCCCAGCTTCTGATAAATTATTTTTCCAGTTTTATCTACCAACACATTGCGAGGAATATATTGTTCAAAAAACTTACTATATATTAATCTATCTGGGTCTGGTGCCAACAAAAAAGAAAATCCCTTGCCATCATTAAACTTTTTAATTTCCTCCATTGTATGATTTCGTCCTAAAGCGACAACCATAAAACGATCTGAATTATATGTATTATAAATTTCCTCCTGAACACGTGGTAATTCTTTCATACATGGTCCGCACCATGTTGCAAAAAATACCAATAAAACAGTTTTGCCTTTTAATTGCGACATTTCAAAACTTTGTCCATCGATTGTTTTAAATAAAAAATCAGGAACTTGTTGCCCTACTTTTGTTACATCAAACACCTCATAATTCACCTATTCTTCCTCCTGAGAAAATAGATTCAAAGACAAAACAATCATTAAAAATGACAGAATAATTTTATTGTACATTGTTTTTTGTTTTAAACGATTATAAGTCTCAAAATAATTTTTTCATATTTCATGTTTGATTTATAAAATAGAAATAATCCAATGAAACATTTATGCCACAAAAAAAGTTAAATTTTAAATAGTAAACCAATATAAAGGAATATATCTCACGCTAAAGTTCTATAAATAATCACTATTGTCCGGTAAAACTATTCTTTAATAGAATCGTCACTTTTTTGTATCTAGCTGATGGGCTTTTACTTTTATTCTGCAGCAAAGAAAAGTAAACAAAAGATGCCACCACTGCTGACAAACTTGCTCAAAATACAAAGACACTTCTCGATTCTATTGGAGTTTCAAAAGCAGCCATATTAAGCCACTCTATGGGTGGAATGCTAGCTACACGTTTTGCTTTAATTTATCCTGAAACTACAAAGAATCTCATCTTAGAAAATCCAATTGGACTGGAAGATCAAAGTTCTTTATAAACCGGTTGATTGGTGGTATTAGAATGAGCTTAATAAGGACTATACCAAGATCAAGAACTATCAACTAAAAAGTTATTACGACAACTAAATAGAAACCAGAAAATGAGCAATGGGTTACATTATTGGCAGGATGGTCTCTTAATTCGGGTTATAAAACCATTGCCTGGAATGCTACATTAACCTACGAAATGATTTTTACCCAACATGTAGTGTATGAATTTAAGAATGTTACTTCGCCTCCTTACTCATTATTGGAACACGTGACAGAACAGCATTAGGAAAACCTTTAGTTTCAGAAGAGGTAAGAAAAACTATGGGTTTATATAATCAATTTGGAAAAGAAACTCAAAAACAAATACCTAATTCACTATTAGTTAAACCCGCAATATGCATTAGACCATCTATTACACATGGAAATTACTTCAAAACAAAACACTTCGTTACTTCACTTCAACTCACCAGAACGATGCTATGCCTCGTTTCAGTAAAGCCTTGTTTTATGGTACTTTCAATGTTCATTACGAAATTCTAATAACCCGGGTTAAATTAAATAATATTGGTCACCTACCCCATATCGAATATTTTGATAGATTTATTAAACCTTTATTAATGTTTTTACATGAGTAACATTGCTTTACTGTACGTATCCACATTTATGTATAATGTAGTTGATTTTTTTAAACATTAAGGGTAACCGGCATTTGTAAAAAATGAATCCCAGTTATTCTATTAACAGATATAATAGCCTTCAATGAATCCGAAATGTTATGTTGTACTTAGGCAAAAAGTACCATTTAAATCAACAAACAATTTGAATGTTTTGAATGCGTTAAATATTAACCTTCTGAAAAGCATAGCTATTATATTCAATAAAGCAAAAAAATGTACTACTTTCGAAGCTATAATAAGATTATGAATTAATAAAATACATTTTAGGCGTATATTGTAAATGGACAAGCGAATTGAAAATGAGATAGAACATGGTAAATTTCTTTCAGAGAATGATGCAGGTGAAATATGGAACTGGGAATCTCCTGCCGGAAAAGTTCGTTGGAAAAGAAGAGTAAAAATGCTCACTAATCATATTAAACCTAATGAAAAAGTACTTGAATTAGGCTGTGGTACCGGTTATTTTACTCAAGAGATTATTGAAACCAAAGCTCAGGTTATTGCCATAGATATTTCGCCCGACTTATTAAATATTGCACGTAAAAACATCACAGATTCCAACGTTTCTTTTTGTCAGGAAAATGCTTACCAAATGACCTTTGATAATAATTATTTTGATTCTGTCATTGGCAGTTCTGTGTTACACCATTTAGATATTGAAAAGGCTATAGCTGAAATTCATCGTGTTTTAAAAACCGGAGGTTTTGTAGCTTTTACGGAACCTAATATGATGAATCCGCAAATTGCCTTACAAAAAAATATTCCCTGGTTAAAACGAAAACTAGGTGACTCTCCGGACGAAACTGCTTTTTTTCGTTGGCAAATAGTTCGATTATTAAGAAAATACAACTTCAGAGAAATTAAAGTTACTCCTTTTGATTTTCTACATCCAGCTATACCTCAGAAGCTTGTAAAATCATTTTCGTTAATAGGAAATTTTTGTGAAAAAACGCCGTTAATAAATGAAATTGCAGGGTCGCTTTACATAACAGCAATAAAATAAATCATAAAAAAGGTGATTATATTAAAAGATATCTAAACCTTTAAATATTACCACCTTCATTTTTTCATATAAAGTACCTAAGAAACTTTCTTCATAAAGTCTCTTTCATAAATGTATGCCTCATCAAACCAAGGATAAAACAGCCAATATAGATGAGGTGTATTTTCCATATTATGTACCTTATCATAAATCTCCTTCTTCTTCAATAATTTTATATCGAACTCGGGTTATTAAAGTATCTCTTCTGGCATGAAAGCGAGATAATGCACTATTAATATATAAAGTTGGGAGATTAAAATCTTCTATATATTAATTGCAGAAGCCTCTTTCCAATGCTCTGGTTTCTGTTTATAAGTAGCACCCAAAAACATAGCTGCAGCAGAAGGTTTATCCTAATTTGAATCTTTTCCTCTTTCATTAGGATCAGTAAAGTCAATTACTATAATTAATACATTTCGCTATCAAATAACATAGTTCGCTACAATATTTGACCTTTTCGCTATAATAAGGGAGTATTTCACTATGACAAATGACCTTTTCGCTGATAACATGAATAATTTTGCCTCAAAAAAAATGCTTTGCTTATGCTCATAACCAATTGGGGTTACATCTTTTTTATTTTCCATTATAATGTAGCACCTCTTCTATGGATAATAGTACAGATTAATTTAGTATTAACCCACAATATAGTACATACCACTATATATTATGTTGGTAAGTAAATTGATAGTTAACTACCTTAAGAGATAACAATAAAACATCATGAAATTGTGTTTATCAGGCCGTTTTTCGGTAACTCAAAATAGCCAACGAAACTGATACCATAGCGTATATTCCAATTGATCGAAACTCTGGCCATAGATCAGAAAACCCGGCTCCTTTTAGCACAACGCTTCGGATTACTTTTACAAAATAATACAAAGGATTAATCGTATCTATTTTCAATGCCCAATCCGGCATATTTTCCGTAGGAGTAAAAACACCACTCATTAAAATAAATATGATCATAAAAAAGAAAGTAAGAAACATTACTTGCTGTTGTGTTTCACTTCGGCTGGATAAAACCAAACCTAAACCTAAAATAACCAGTAAATAAAGGGTAGCGAATGAAAACAACACCAATGGATTACCATTAAAAGGTACGCCATACAACACGCTACCAATGAGTAATCCTATGGCCAACTCCACCAATCCAATAATCATAAAAGGCATTAATTTACCAATGATAAACTGATATCTTTTTACAGGAGTAACATTGATTTGCTCTGCAGTACCAATTTCTTTTTCACGAACCAGATTAATAGCTGATAAAAACAAACCAATTATAGTAACCAATATGACTAAAATACCAGGAAGCATATAGTATTTGTAATTCAATTCGGGGTTAAACCAATAGTTTGAATGTATTTTTATTTGTCTTTGTTCAAGCAATGAGGCAGGATTTGTATTCCACTCCACAGATAACTTCTGAATGATCTCAGACAGATAACCATACGATAATTGCGCCCTTTGAACATCGATGGCATCATTAATAATTTGTAATGGTGCAACATCAGAAGTATGCAGTTTTTTAGAGAAATCATTAGGAATATAAACAACTACATCAGTTTTATTCCTTCTCATTAAATCCAATCCGTTTTCTTTGCTGGCCTGCAAATCACCAACTTTAAAAAACAACGAAGCCTCTAAATCCTGAATTAGTCTTTGCGATTGAACGGAATGATCGTTATCAACAACTGTTACCCGAATATTTTTCATATCTACAGTTGCTGCATTTACCAAAATAATTAATTGCACTACTGGCAATGCAAAAATCATTGGCAACATGGTTTTATTGCGAAAAATTTGCAAAAACTCTTTTTGTAATAAGTATAATATAATGCGCATAACAAACTGAACTTAAACTACTCAACTCTAACCTTAAATTTCTTAATACTTAAGCCTACAAACAGAAAAATAAAACTAATTAAAATGAGTGTTTCCTTCCATACGTAGGCAATCCCCGCTCCTTTCAGCATTATTTTTTTCACCACAATAATAAACCATCTGGGAGGAATAATATTACTCATTATTCTTAATGGTAAAGGCATGTTTTCAATAGGAAAAATAAAACCACTGAGCAAAATTGTTGGCAACATTAAAGCGAACATACTCATAAACATTGCTACCATTTGATTTTTGGCTACCGTTGAAATAAAAATACCAAGAGACAATGCCAATATAGTAAACAATGTAGCTTCGAATAATAACAGAAACAGACTTCCTTTAATTGGAACATGAAATACCCAATAACCCATAGCCAAAATGGATAACGTGTTGATCAAGGCCATAAAAATATATGGAGTGACCTTCCCTATAATAATCTGAAAAGGCTTGAGAGGTGATATCAACAGAACCTCCATGGAACCAAATTCCTTTTCCTTTGTAATGGAAATGGAGGTCATCATTGCGGAAACCAACATCAGAATCATGGCCATAATTCCGGGAACTGACATATAAACACCATCCAGATTTTCATTATAAAACATCCGAACTTCCGTATTTATAAATGATGTAGTATTATGGGATGTTTTATTATGACTTTGTTGAAAGTCGCGCAATATCATAGATGCATAATTACTTAATATTCTTGCGGTATTGGCATCTGAAGCATCTGTAATTAATTGTACATTTGCTATTTTATCGCTGTAAAAACGCTTAGAGAAATTAGGTTCAAAAACAACGGTCATTTTAACACGATCCTTGTTAAAAGCTGTTTCCAATTCATGTTCTGACTTTAAATATTTATCTAAACGAAAATAGCCGGATGACAATAACTTTTGAGTTGCTTCTTGTGTTAATTCATCCTTTGATTTATCTAAAATAGCAATAGATGCATTTTTTATTTCTGATGATATTACAAATCCAAAAATCAATATCTGAACCATGGGCATAGCAAACAGTATCAACATTGTTCTTGAATCTCTGAAAATATGTAGAAACTCTTTTTTCACAAAGGCTTTGAATCGTTTCATTTATTATTGTATTTTGTTGCAAAGTACATGGAGCACAGTGCTTTGTATTCATTTATTAGTATCTGGTTTCAAATGATCAGTTTTCTGTTCGATGCTAAAGTAAAATATTGACAGCAGACTGACTACTCCTAACTATTTACTGCCGGACGAGCTAGTTTGATAAACACCTCATTCATATTATGAGCATTAAACTGTTTTTTCAGATTAGCTGGAGTATCCAGAGCATCAATTCTTCCATCAACCATAATGGAAACCCTGTTACAATACTCAGCTTCGTCCATGTAATGTGTCGTTACAAATACAGTTATTCCTTCTGATGAAGCTTCATAAATCATTTCCCAAAACTGACGACGTGTAATAGGATCCACCCCACTTGTGGGTTCATCCAAAAATACAATGGCTGGTTTATGCATAATAGCCACGGTAAAGGCCAGTTTTTGTTTCCATCCTAAAGACAAGTCATGAACCATCCTGTTTCGTTCGTCCCAGATACCTAATTCTTTGAGTAAGGCCTCCCCTCTTTCTTTAAATTGCTTTTTGGTCATGCCATAAACTGCACTAAAAAATCGCATATTCTCCCAAATGGTCAAGTCTTCAAACAATGAAAACTTCTGACTCATATAGCCAATACTCTTCTTTATAGATTCAGGATGCGAATTTACATTGTAACCTGCCACCCATACTTCGCCTGAAGTAGGTTTTGACAATCCACTGAGTATGCGCATTGCAGTAGTTTTACCCGCTCCATTGGCACCTAAAAAACCAAAAATCTCACCTTTATCCACATGAAAACACAGCGATTTATTGGCTTCAAAGTCTCCAAACTTTTTCACCAATTTATCCACCTTAATAATGGACTCTTTACTATTTATCTGTTGGCTCTGATTATGCATTCATTTTCTCGTTAAATTGGGTTAACTCAATAAAACAATCTTCAATATCCGGTTCAATATGTTGTACTTGTATATCTGTATGACCTTTTTGCTCCAGAAAAGAACTCACCTCTTTATCATTTGATTGTTGCCCCTTACAAACCCAATGAAGAAATTCTCCAAAAGGATAAACATTATGAGTTCCTTTATAAGTTCTTAGATCCAATAAAGCCTGATAAATATTACTTGTTTTAATTCCTGACAATGAATATTTAAACTGCTTAACAATATTTGCAGGTTTATTACAAGCATGAATTTCACCTCCCTGCATTAAAGCCACTCTATCACATAATTGAGCCTCATCCATATAAGGCGTAGAAACTATAATGGTAATTCCTTTGGCTTTTAAAGATTGTAACATCTCCCAGAACTCAGCTCTTGATACTGCATCAACTCCGGTTGTTGGCTCATCTAACACCAATAATTTTGGTTTATGTATTAGCGCACATGACAGGGCCAGTTTTTGTTTCATACCACCACTTAACTTACCTGCTCTTCGATGTTTAAATGGTTCTATTTGTTGGTATATATCCTTAATTAAATAATAATTTTCCTCAATGGTAGTCCCAAAAACAGTAGCAAAAAAATCCAGATTTTCTTCAATGGTTAAATCTGTGTACAACGAAAACTTACCAGGCATGTAACCAATAATATACCTTACTTTTTTATAGTCTTCAACCGGATCTAAATCCCAAAGTCTAATATTTCCCTCATCAGGAATCATCAGGGAGTTAATCATTCTGAGCAACGTTGATTTTCCTGCACCATCCGGACCCAACAAACCAAACAACTCGCCTTCTTCAATTTGAATTGTAACATCATTAACCGCATGAATATCATCGAACGACTTTGATATGTTTTTAATACTAATCATGGCTAAAACTTAACTTCCCCAGGCATTCCTATCTTCAATCGGCCATCATTTTTAACAAGTACCTTGATCGCATAAACCAAATCCACTCGTTCCTCTTTTGTCTGAATAATTTTAGGTGTAAATTCAGCTGACGAAGAAATCCAGGAAACGGAACCTTTTATAGATTGATTATCATCCTCATCTTTATCAAATATTACATTTACCTCCTGTCCTATTTTAACAGCAGGTAGCTGGCTGCCCGAAATATAAGCACGAAGAAACAAGGTATTGATATTAGCTATTTTAATGATTGGCTTACCTGTTGCCACCAACTCACCTTGTTCGGCAATTTTTTGTAATACAACACCATCAGATGGAGCTGTAACCTGACAACGGGAAAGTTGATCTTCAATTTCTGCCAGTTGGGCATCAATCACTTCAATTTCTGAATAAACACTTTTCAAACTAGCATCCTGCCCTTTTAATTGTCTTTTTAATACATCTAACTGACCACTTACATCATCAATCTGCTTTTGAGTGGCTGCTTTATCTGCAAACATTTTCTGAATACGATCAAAATCCTGATCAACAACCTTTTTTTGCGCCATCAAAACTTCTTTTGAAATTTTTACTTGTTCAGCTTTACTCAAAGCAACCGAACGCTGCGCCAATAATTGGTTACGCTTTAAATAATACGGAATGGTATCAATTAAACAAATTAATTGATTCTTTTTTAAGGTTTCTCCTTCCTCAACATCTATGTGAATCATCTTTCCTGGCACTTCTGCACTAATAAATACTTCTGTTGCCTCAAAATTTCCATAAGCATCAGATTCTTCATCACTTAAACTACAACTGATAATCATTAATCCTGATATCAGAGATAAAATAACGCTACGATACATATTTATACTTTTTCTTTATTATTCAATATTGTTACTGTTTTGCCCCTTTAAGGTCAAGAAGTTCTATTTGAGATTTCAACAATTCTAACTCATGAACTTTTTTTGACAACAAGGCCATGCTCTCCATATTTAAATCATTTAAATAATCTGATGCGGTAATTGTTCCATTATTCAATTGACTTGTTGATGATACTGTGATTCGTTTTCTCAACTGAATAATTTCATCATCTTTATCCATGATCTTTTGCATCTGATTTATTTTACTATTCACATCTTCGCCTGCCATTTCAATTTTCATATCAAAAACCGATTGCTGTATGTCCACGCGATTACTTTGAATCTGGAAATATTGTTTATTTCGGCTACTTTGTTTCCAGTCCCATATATTCCAATGTAGTTTAATGCCTACCATACAAAAAGGAGCCAACTCATCCTTAAGCATATTAAAGCCGGGATTTCCATATCCAAACTGGCCAAACCCGGCAACATAAGGTAAACGTTCTTTCGCATTCATTTTTTGCATAATAGTTGCCTGCTGCCTTTGATCATTGAAATATTTATATTCAGGTCTGATAAAGATTTGTTGTTGAGACAATCCTGTAGGTGCTTTAAAAACCATATCGTCAAAAAACTCTTTTCCAATTAATGTTTCGAGTATATTTAAAGCGGTATTTTTACCCTCAGAAAGCCGTATCTGTTCTTGTTTTATACTTAATACTTCAACTTTTAAATAATCAGCTTGAGAAGCCAGAACCATACCATTTCTAACTGCACTCTCTACTTCTTGAAGTCTTTTTTCAATTATACCAGTTTTATATTCCGTCAGTTTAATTTGTTCATCGATAGTAAGAATTAAAAAATAGGTTTGAATGACCTTGGACCTGATTTTATACAATTCTACTTCCATACTACTTTTTTGAGCTTGGGTATTAACTTGCTCTACCTCTTTAGCCACCTTAGTTCTGCCCGCATCAAAAATAACCTGTTGTATATCTATTGATGCTTTATATTGATCTTTAGGTCCTTGAGGTACAGCAAAAGGAAGATTGGATGATTCAATATGAGGAACATCATTTTGATGCGATGCTTGTGCATTTAAATCAAGGTGGGGATAATAATTCACATTTAAATTCTTCAATCGCAAATCCAATTGATCCTCAATATGCTTAAAATTGCCATACAAGGGATAATTTTCTCTGGCCAACTGCATACATTCTTCCAACGTTATTGTTGACTGTCCCTTAATTCCAGTATGTAATACTGTCAATAAAAGGATAGCAAAATAATAAAATTTATATTGTACCATTTGATTTAATTGTTTTCGATAATTAATGGTTTTAAAAATTCATATATAGATTGTTTTCTTTGCTGTAAAAATGATTTACATGAATCTTTATCTCCTTGAAAAATCATTCTTTCCAACAATGGTTTCCCTGCAAATGGAAAAATACAGAGTGATATGATATTTATTAACAACTCCTTAGGATTCATTTTCTTTACTACCCCCTGATCCATTTTTTCCTGAAAGTATTCTATAATAATATAAGGTTGCACACCACCTTCTTTAATCAAGGATTCCAATCGATCGGGATTTCTATTTACTTCAGATAATATAAAAATGGGTAAATAAGGCTTATTCATAAATAATTCTACATAACTATTTATGGCTCTTTTCAGAAAATCCTCAACATTAGCTGACTCATTGATTGATTTTGTTATTTCAGGCCAGAACTCATAAAACGCTGCCGTAAAAACACTCTCAAACAACTTATCTTTTGAGCGAAAATAATAATGTAACATCGCCTTATTAATGTTTGCTCTATCTGCAATCTCCTGCATTCTGGCACCATCTAATCCTTTTTCGGTAAACACCTTACGTGCGGCTTCTAATATCGTTTTTTCTGTATCTGACTTTAATTCCATAACTAACTTATTGATTTAACCATTTGGTTAATTTGATGCAAATATATATATTAACCACTCATTTTAACCAAATGGTTACCTCTTTTTATAAAAAAATATAACTAACTTCTAAAAATTTCGTAAATAAATCAGTTAGTATAGTTTTGATAGATTTTTAATGAGGGGAAAACTTACTTTATTAGTTTTAATTATTGGATTAAACTTATTTGCAAAAAATAATCCTATTCTTAATTTTAAATATTTTGATAAGAAGAGTGGGCTAATCAGTGCATATATTAATGACATTGAAGAAGATGCAAAAGGTTTTATCTGGATTAGTTCTAAAGGAGGTTTAAACAGGGTTATTGGTGAAAAAATAGTTTCATACTACTATAATTTAAACGATTCCACTACAATCCCTGGCAGTAATATTCTAAGCCTATACAATGACTCAAGGAATAAATTATGGGTATCAGGATATGAAGGAATTTCTATCTATAACGAAAAGCTTGACAATTTTACCCGAATTTCATCTCCTAAATATCCCAATGGACTAAAAGAGTTTAATGTTGTAAAGTTTATTGAATCTTTAGACTCTAAATTATACATTGCTTCATCAAAGCGAGTATACATATTTAATCGTGAAAAAAGACAGTTTGTTGAAGTTGCGCATGTACCCAATGGTAATATCCAGGATTTTATAATTACAAACGATCAACAACTATGGATTGGAACGGATGATTATCCTGGATTATATATTTATAATTTAAATAGTGCAGAGCAACGATTAGATAATCATGAAATTTTGCATCAAAATTTTAAATTCATAACTTCAATAACCCTTAAAAATGAGATTGTTTATTGGGGTACTCGCCAAAATGGAGTTTACAGTTATAATCTAAAAAACAAAGAGGTTAAACACTTCATTAATAATGTTCCAGATTCTAATAATATCGTTTTTATAGGTACAGATAACACAAATCAAATATGGACATGTGATTACACCGGTATCAAGCTGTTTAATGAAACAAAAGGAACTTTTTTTGGATATTACCCAGATAATAGTAGCACTTCTATAAAAGAAAATGCCAAAGGTATATTTCAGGATAGTCAGGGCAATTATTGGGTTCTTCATCATCCCGGAGGAGTTGGATTGAGCATAAAACAGAAAGGCTTTCAGAATATCAATAACATCCCCGGCGAGTCAATGTTCACTAGTAGCAGAGATTGTGCTAACTTTATAAAAGATGAAGATGGAAATTTATGGATTGGAAGTTTTGGTGGCACCATCGACATTTTTGATGAAAATCAAAATCTCCTAAATCGTTTTAAAGTAGGCGATAAAGGCCTTGCAAAAGGAAGTATTTTACATTTCGGTAAATCCCCAAATAATACAATTCTTGTGGCCATATATAATGCCGGCCTATTTGAGTACAAAAAAGAAAAAGGAGTATTTGAAAATTACAATCCAGTCTCAAAAAAACACTTTTCTAACCAAGATATCAGATCATCCGTTATTGATGGTAATAAATTTTGGTTTGCTACTCATGGAAAGGGACTTGACTGCATAGAAAACGATAAAATCACAAATTACAACAGCTTAAACAGTAACCTTACAAACAACTGGACAAATCAATTATTACTAAGAAATAATGGAGATTTATGGGTAGCTACCTCATGGGGCTTAAGCATTTTAAAAAAAGGAGAAATTGACTTTGAACAAATATATAGTTCAAACGAATTTAATAATGGTTTAACTGATAATCATATTGTTTACCTATTTGAAGACCGTAGAAATAATATATGGGTTGGCACAGAAAAAGGGTTATGCAGATATAACGACGCTACACACAACTTTACGAGTTACTTATCCAATGAAAATATCTGTGCCATTGCAGATGATCATTATGGAAACATGTGGATTACAACCATATCTAACTTAATTCAATTAGACCCACTAACGAATAACTCTTTAGTATTTGAGGATTTAGATGGTATAAAAGTTTCTGAGTTTATTCCCAAATCTGTTTTTAGAGACAACGAAAACAACAAAATATACTTTGGTGGAGTGGATGGAGGCATTATTTTTAATCCTGATAATTTATTCCATAACATCACTCCTCCTGAAATAGAATTTACAAGTTTAAAACTTTTTAATAAAGAAGTCAACTATAAAGATTATCCTGAAATAATTTCAGAATCAATATATAAAGCAAACGAAATAACTTTAAAATATTATCAAAATGTTATCACTCTTGGTTTTGAATCCAACAATTTTATTAATCAGGATAAAAATCTATTTTCTTATAAGCTTGAAGGATTTAACAAGGAGTGGATCAAAGATATCGCAAGAAAGGAAGTAACATACACAAACATTGCTCCGGGCAAATACATATTTAAAATAAAAAGCTGTAATAACGACGGTGTTTGGAATAATACACCTAAGCAATTAGCTATAAATATTATTCCTCCTTGGTATAAACGCCCTATAACACATTATTCTGTTGTAATTATTTTAATTGTATTAATTTTTATATTAGTTAAAATAAGAACACAACACTTAGAAATACAACAACACATATTGCAAAAACAAGTTGACGAGAAAACAAAAGAATTGGTTGAAAGTAATAATGAACTACAAACCCAGGCTGCATATTTACTTGAGTTAAATCAAAAACTTGAAGAAAGGCAGACTAAAATTGAAAGTCAATCTACTATTTTAAGAACACAATCTCATAATTTAAGTAAAGCCAATAAAGAACTTAAAGTTTTAAATGAAACTAAGGATCGCTTATTTTCAATTATATCACATGATTTAATCAGTCCTTTTAACTCCATTTTGGGACTAACTGAGTTGTTAAAGGATGATAGCACTGAGATGAATCCCAAAGAACAAAATTTATTAGCTCATAAAATTAATTCATCAGCACAAAGAGTATTCAACCTGCTTCAGAACCTTTTAGTTTGGTCTAAAACCCAGAGTGATTCGGTAATATTTAATCCCAAACCTGTGATTCTTTACCGTGTAATTTCTGATGCAATAGCTTTACTAAACGAGATTATTTTAGATAAAAATATTACATACAACATAGAGGTAAAAAATTCATTGCTTGTAAAAGCTGATGCTGATATGTTGGCCACCATATTCCGAAATATTATTAGTAATGCCATTAAATTTTCACCTATTGGAGGCTCAATAAATATAAGTGCAACAGAAAATATTGATATGGTTCAAATAGCAATAAAAGACAATGGAATGGGCATGTCTGATGAAATTGCAAAAGATATTTTTTATGAAGGCAAAAACATTAGCCGAGAAGGTACTTCTGGCGAAAAAGGTTCTGGTTTAGGATTGCAGATTTGTAAAGAGTTTGTTCATAAAAATGGAGGTCAAATTTGGACAGAAAGTGAAGAAAATAAAGGAACAACCTTTTATTTTACTTTGCCATCTGTCCATTAGTTTTTATTGTTGGATAAAAAATTCGCATTTAACTTTAATTCTCAATAGACATCAATAAATCTGTGTTTAACATCTCCCCCTGGCACAGGGACTATTGGTAACAAATACCCCAAGAGCTACTCCCCAAAATACATTATTTAAAGCATCTTCATTCCAAAAAACACCTGCATCTCTTGAATCTGAGAAATAAAATACTGCAAACCCGATCACCGCTCCCAGCAAACTATAAATTAATGTTTTAATAAAATGCTTAGAAGCAAAAGTACGCTGAAACCAACTTTTATCCTGCTCTAACTCCAGCTGTTTAAATTTAAAAGTTCTCATTTGCCAATTTAAATTAATACAAAAATCAGTTTATACTAAAGAGGTTTATATCCTAAAGAAGATATCAATTCTTTCACTTTAGTCACATCAATATCATCCCCTTCCAACATCACTGATTTATCAGCTAAATTAACTTCAGCCTTATCTATAAAACTTAATTTTTCAAGATTTGTTTCAACGTTGGTTTTACAATGATTACAAGTCATACCATCTACTTTAATTGTCTCAGTTTTCATCATTTTATAATTTATTTTTGTTTCATTAGATTTTTTCGATTTTATAAATCGTTGTACGTACCCATTTAAAATTAATATTGCCAAAAGAATTCCTGAAGCAACTTGCCACCAACTAATGCCATTATTATGTTGATGATGCAAGTGTTCGTTAGCTATTTGAGTAAACCATTCAATTGGTAAAACATAATCTATAATTGAACCAAATAACAAGGCACCCCCTATTATTGTTCCTAAATAGCTGAATAAACTTTTCTTTCCCAACACCTTACCAATCATTGTTATTGTTGCAGCATTGGTTGCGGGACCAGCCATTAACAATACAAAGGCAGCTCCTGGACTAATACCTTTCAAAATTAAAATAGCAGCCAATGGGATTGTACCTGTGGCACATATATACAATGGAATGGAAACCACTAAAATCATTAACATTTGCATCAATGGAGATAAATTTAGTAACTCAAAAAAATCATCCGGAACCAAGGCTGAAATTATAGCAGCAAGCACCAAACCTATCACCAACCATTTTGATATATCCTGAATAAACGCTACAAATCCGTAATTAAAAACATCAAAAATTTTCTGTTTCAAGCTTTTCTTTTCACCTTTATATTGCTCTTTATTTACTTCAACAGGTTCTGATGCTGTAATTTTACTGGTTATTACACCGCCGGTAATTCCTGTAATTAATGCAGCTAAAGGTCTGATAATGGCAAAAGGTAAACCTAGCAACGAAAATGTAGCCAAAATGGAATCAACTCCGGTTTGTGGTGTAGAAATTAAAAATGAGACGGTCCCTCCTTTTGATGCTCCATTTCTATATAAAGCAGTTCCTGTTGGTATTACACCACACGAACATAAAGGTAGAGGCACTCCGAATAAAGATGCAGATACTGAAGATTTAAAAGAGCTTCTACTAAAATAACGCTCAATCTGATTGCGGGGCATAAAAGCATAGAGCAATCCTGCAAAAAAGAATCCTAACAATAAATAGGGAGACATCTCTCCTAAAATTGTTACAAAATCTGTAAAAAACGAAACTATAAAATCTTTAACTTCCATCATAAATGTATTTACTATACAAAGTTGAAAAGTTTACATTAGATAGGTGTTACATCATTATTGAAAAAAGTTATAACATTTTGGAAATTATATCATACCTCATCCAATGGCTTACGCTGATTTTCTTTTATTTTTTTAAATTGAGAGGGTGTTAATCCGGTATTCTTTTTAAACTGATTCGACAAATACTGGACACTGCTATAGCCTAATTTAAAGGCAATTTCTTTTAAACTCAATTCATCATAAACCAAAAGTTCTTTTACTTTTTCAAGTTTCTGATTTATGATGTATTTTTCAATTGTAACACCTACTACTGATGAGAATAATTTACTTAAATATGAATAATCACATCCAAGTTCAGAAGCTAAAAAATCTGAACTATTATTCGTATCTGGTATTTCAACCCCATAATGGATATTCTGAATAATCAAGGTTTTAATCTTATCTATAATCTGACTTTTTTTGTCATCAATTAGCTCAAAACCATTTTCAACTAACAGTTTTTTAATCTGTTTTAAAGTAACATCATCAAGGTCTTCTTTTAACTTAACCAACCCCAACTCTATATGCTCAATATTAAGACCAATCTTTTCAAATTCATCATCTATTACTTTAATACACCGGTTACAAACCATATTTTTGATATGCAGTTCTGATCCCATTTTCTCCAATTATAAAACAGTTAAACATGTTTTCAAATGGTGAATTTAATTTGAAAGTTTAAAAAATCGAACAGATTGCCTTAAATTTTCTGCCTGTGAACTCATTTCTTCTGCTGTAGCCGCTAATTCCTCACTTGCAGAAGCATTTTGCTGTGTTACTCCATTTAATTGCTGAATAGCATTATTAACCTGCATAGCTCCGTTACTTTGCTCTTTACTACTATCTGCAATTTCCTGAACCAATTGCGAGGTTTGCCCAATTTTTGGGATGGTTATTTCCATGGCTTCCTCAGCTTCTTTAGATAATGTAAAACTAGCTTGCGTTAATCCGACTATTTCATCAGCTGCATTTTTACTGACTTCCGCCAATTTTCTCACTTCCTGAGCTACTACAGCAAAACCTTTACCATGCTCTCCTGCTCTTGCTGCCTCAACAGAAGCATTTAAAGCCAGGATGTTTGTTTGAACCGCTATTGCATTGATCACATTAATCTTTTCCGCTATTGCCTGATTCGCACCTAGTGCTTTATGTACTTTATCTGCAACTAGCGATATGGTTGAATTTGCTTCTTTTGAAACTTCTTCTGTTTGATGCGCATTTGAGGTATTGTTTTCAATATTAGATGTTATTTCTTCCATTGTCGATGATATCTCTTCAAGGGAACTGGCCTGCGAGTTTGCCCCTTCAGATATTTGCTCCGAAGTACCACTCATTTGATTGGATGCACTTACAAAATTGTCCACACTCTCAATAACTTCTGAAATAATCGTTTGTAATTTTGCAGACATATCATGAACAGATTTCAAAATACCTTTATCAGTCGCTTCTTCTGTTGTAATAGTACTCAGATCTCCATGAGCTATTTTATCTGCTATTTCAGCTACTTTGGCAGGCTCTCCTCCTAGAATTGCATACACATTTCTTATAATAAATATGCCCAAAGATGTAGAAATAGCTAATCCAGAAAAAATTATTAACACTAATATATAGATTGCATTACTTATAGATTGATCCGTAGATACCTTAATCAGCTCTATAATTTTATTTACAGAAGGTTCTACTTTATGAACAGCATTTCTAAGATCTCCCATTAAACCTTCATTTTCGGATCTTCCAATTTTTTTATCCTCTATTGTGACCCGATGAAAAGTGTTCTGATAATTTTCAACCAACATAACCATATTAGATTTGTCTGATCTTGAAATACTATAATTATTCTTGAGAAGAACAAAAAATTTACTTATCTCATCATCAAACTTTTGGATATATTTTGGATCCATCCTTAATAAATAATCTTTTTCATGTTTTCGTAAAGTCAATAAACTAACATGCAAAGGATCACTTGCATTAGTCTGAACCATAATATTATCCACTTCATGAATGGCATTACGCATTTCACCTATATACCCCCAATCTTTAAAACCTTTGTTTCTAATCTTTTGAGAAACCCTAAAAAATTCACTCTCATATAATTTTTTGTGAGATTTTATTGAATCAAGCTCTGTTTGAATCTGAGGATTCTGAATTAATTCATTAGATTTTAATTCCTGAATTAAACTATCTAATGATGATGTATTTTTTCGAAAAGAATTTAAGTACTTACTATCTCCTTCCGCAAAATACTTGGGATTAATCACATCTCTTACTAAAAAATCTTTTTCATTTTTTCGGAGTTTTAAAACATTGATTTCTACTTCTAGAGCCTTATCATGTATTTCTCCAAGATTATTCACCTTGTGTAAATATTTAAATGCAAAAATACCGGTAACTAATAAAACAACTAAAGTAATTGTTAAAAGCAAATATAATTTCTGCTTGACTGATAATGAAGCCATAAGGTTGTATAATTTATATTACACCACCATAACGGTAGGATAAGCATAGTTGTTACAAAATTGGTCTCTTTTTGCAATATTTTAACTTTAATTAATCTAAATAAGCAAACATTCGACTACACAATTGTAATCTTTCAAGAAGTTATCCTACTTTTTTGTAGGATCCCATAAAAAGATTCCCCATTTAAGTTCTGATTTAAGGACTCTTATAAATTATGGCATATTTATTATTGACTGACAAAATAGAAAAGGAATGATCCCTTTTACTAATGATTAAACCCATATAACGATTACAAAATCATTGATACTAAAGAAAGAATAGCAATTTTATATCGCTTACTATGCATCAACTAAAATATATAAAAAATGAAACTTAGCGCTAGAAACCAATTAAAAGGGGTAATTAAAGCTATTGAGGATGGCTTAATCACTTCAAAAGTAATTATAGATCTGGGTGGAGGCAATGAAATTATTTCAATAATCTCTAAGCAATCTATTAAAGAGCTCGACTTAAAACCTGGGAAAGAAGCTTATGCCATAATTAAATCAACCGAAGTATTGGTTGGTATTGATGATTAAAGAATAGAGTTGTTCACAAAACAGATGACAATTATTAATGACTGAAGTTGAACTACATATACACGTTAATAAAGACGGTAAATTATTAGTAACACCGGAGAGAATAAATCTGCTTAGGTTAATTGAAGAAACAGGAAGTCTGCTTACTGCTTCAAAACAAGTTGGAGTTTCCTACAACAAAGCCTGGAAGATGATTGACGCAATGAACTCAATTTCCAGTAGTCCTGTAGTTTCTAAGCAACGAGGCGGAAATGGAGGTGGTGGTGCTGTAGTTACTGATTTTGGTCGTTTAATTTTAGAAGAATATGCCATTATGGAAAAAGTAGTTAGCAAGTTCACACAAAAATTTAACGCCGAAATAAACATGTAGCTTTTTTTTATTAATCGATATCTTTTTTTAGATATCCAAAATCGTAATAAAATGGACGACATTATTATTAAACCAATAGGAATAATTCATACACCCCACAAGGAAATAAAGAATATGCCAATCCAGCCAATTGCAGCAGGTGACGCTAAAGGATATATTGAATTATTGCCTGAATATACTGAAGGATTAAAGGACCTGGAAGGTTTTTCACATATTACCTTATTATATCATTTTCACAAAGTGAAAGGATATGAACTTCAAGTAGTTCCTTTTATGGATTCTGAAAAAAGAGGCATTTTTTCATGTAAAGCACCTAAACGTCCCAATGCCATAGGAACATCAACTGTTAAGCTATTAAGTATTGAAAAAAACATACTTCATATTGAGCAAGTTGATATGCTGGATGGTACGCCTTTAATTGATATCAAGCCCTTCTTTCCAAAATATGATAATCGAGAAAATGTAACCATAGGATGGCTCGAAAAAAGCAAAGATTTACCTATTAAAAAAATGAGAGCCGATGAACGGTTTAAAAATTAATACGAGAAAATAATTACCACCTATTTCATAAATAAATGGTTTATAACCCTAAATCTCAATTATATAATTGTTCGGAAAATGATAACATAATTAAGAAAAGGCTATAAACCATCAGAATCATAATACAAATTAATTGTACTAATAACAAAAGTATGAAAAAATCGATTACGTTAAGAACTTTTATAATCTGTTTGATTTTTGCCTTAGCTAAATCATATGGATTAAATGGTCAAAATGGAGAAAAACAATCCACAGTAAAAACTCCTTTCTTAGATTTTAATAAAGATAAGGTACTTAAACCTTTTCTGGCAGTTGAAACATGGGCTACTTATAGTATGGGAGAAAAAAAAGGTGAAACCCAATATGCCGACAGAGGAGACATTTCTATTCGGAGATTACGTTTTGGAGCAACTGGATCTCCTTACTCGTGGTTACAATACCATTTTCAAATGAATGTGGATCGCCTCGGACAAGATCCATATGCCTCAACCAAAGGTTCATATAGTGGAGTAAGTATTTGGGATGCTTATTTAACAGCTAAACTTATTAAAAATAGTGATCTGTTATATTTACATGCCGGATATTACTGGGCAGCCATAAGCCGCGAATACAATACTTCATGCTGGTCACAAGCTACATTCGACAGAACTAGAGCCAATTGGTTTATGCGTAGATTTATTTCTGGAAGAGGTAATGGTTGCGAAAATGGTTTTGGTTTTGGAGGATTAAAAAACTATAACAATTTTGGTTTTAGTTATCGCATTGGCACATTTGAACCTGCTGCATACGCAAGTAGTAAATACGCCAGCAGATTATATACAGGTCATGTTTTATTTTCTTTTGGTGATCCTGAGCAAACCAAATATAAATTCAGATTGTCAGGTAACCAATGGCGTAAACGCAAAGGAGTAACCCTTGGCTTTGGAGGTTCAACCCAGTCTGATGGTCAGCTTTCGGAAACCCTGTATTTTGATTCCTCTTTAGCTTTTGGAACTGATTTGATAATTAATTTGAATGGACTGCGTATTGATGGTGAATACTACAAATTTAAACGTACAGCATCAGGTCTTAATGATTTTGATGGAACTCAATGGCACATAAAAGCAAGTTATAATTTTATTGCAAGTAATAAATACCTAGAGCCGGTTATTGCCTATGACAAATACGAAGGTGAAGGCGAACAAGCTCTATACAATTATATTGGCGATGATAAAACACTGGATATTGGTATAAACTGGTATTTAAATAAAGATAAAGTGAAATTAGCTTTACACTATGTTGTTCAGGATGGATCTGTATCATCAAAAGTTGGTGATTATTTCGGTTTGGCTTTTCAAATCAGGTTATAAACTTATTCATGCATATAAATAACATTAAAAAAATAGACTTATGAAATCAAAATATATTGTAATCTTCATTACTACAGTTATTTGTCTCTCAATAGTATCTTGTTCAAATAGTAATCAAACAAAAACAGAAAGTAAAACAAAATCCATAATGGTATTTTCAGCTGCCAGTTTAACTGATGTTTTAAATGAAATTGTTGATTCTTTTGAAGTTAAATATGCTGTTAAAGTAAAAACCAACATGGCATCAAGTGGTACTCTAGCGCGTCAGATTGAACAAGGAGGCAAACCTGACATTTATATTTCAGCCAGTAAAAAATGGGCAAACTATGTAGATAGTCTGGGATATATTCAACAGGGTTTTAAATCAACAATTGCCAAGAATCACCTTGTTTTAATTGCACCGCAGAGCTCTAACATTCAAGCTATTTCAATTGACAGTACATTAGACTTTATTTCATTACTAGGAAAAGATCGTTTATCCATTGGTGATCCTGCCCATGTTCCTGCAGGAAGATATGCTAAACAATCTCTTGATTATTATGGCTTGTATACAAAACTTGATGGAAAAATACTTCCGGCAAAAGATGTTCGTTCTGCGCTTATGGTTGTTGAAATGGAAGAAGCTCCGATGGGAATAGTGTATAAAACCGATGCATTAAAATCAACTAAAGTAAAGATATTAAATGCTTTTCCTGAAAAGTCGCATAAACCCATCATCTATGTTTCGGGTGTAATTAATAATAATCAAATTGCAAAAGAATTCTATAAATACCTCCTGGCAGACGAAACAAAAGTTATATGGGAAAAATATGGTTTTAATTAACTATAAAGACAAATATGTTGTTCTATCGATATATCACAAAGATTAACTCCTGATAATAAACCCCAATTATCGGCAAACAAAAAAATTAACTTTAAAGATATCCCGATATGATCAACATGGATTAGTTATCAACTTGGGTTTAACATAAAATTAAACAATGACAGAACTATTTAGCTTTAACGATGCAGAATTACAAGCCATATTTTTATCTATAAAGGTAGCGGTATATTGTTCGCTTATAAGTCTGCCATTAGCATTATGGGTAGGTTATAAAATGGCTCGATATAACTTTTATGGAAAGTCTGTAATTGAAAGTATTATTCATTTACCCTTAGTAATGCCTCCGGTAACTACAGGCTATTTATTACTATTGCTTTTAGGCTCCAAAAGTTTAATTGGTCAATGGTTAATGGATCGTTTTGATATAAAGCTTTCATTTTCCTTTCAAGCAGCAGTTATAGCTTCAGTTTTTGTTTCATTTCCTTTAATAGTTCGTTCTGTTCGAACAGCTATGGAAATGGTTGATACCGGTCTTGAAGAGGCTTCCAGGATGCTTGGAGCCTGCAAAATAAAAACCTTTTTTAAAATTACCGTTCCTTTGGCTCTACCTGGAATTATTTCAGGAACTATACTTGCTTTTGCCCGATCATTAGGAGAGTTTGGTGCGACAATTACTTTTGCTGGAAATATTGAAGGTGAAACCCAAACGCTTCCTCTGGCTATTTACGCCTATATGCAAGTCCCCGGAAAAGAAGATCCTACTTTACGACTCGTAATTGTTTCAATAGTTATTTCATTTGTTGCCATGACGCTTTCGGAATGGTATATTAAAAAGATTAAAAATGACAGAGGTCAATATTAAACTCCCTCGCAAAAATTTTGATGTAATCATTAGCGAAAGTTTTTCTAATGGTATAACAGGTATTTTTGGCCCCAGTGGATCAGGAAAAACCTCGTTGTTGCATTCAATTTCAGGTTTGGCTACTCCCGAAAGTGGTCGCATTACAATTGACGACAGAGTAGTTTTTGATTCAGAAAAGAAAATAAACATTCCTGTAAACAAGCGCAATATTGGTTATGTATTCCAGGAAGGAAGATTATTTCCGCATATGACAGTAGAAAAAAATCTGCTATATGGACTCAAAAAAACAGCTCATAAAGAGGTAAGCTTTAATGAAGTAGTTGGACTACTTAATCTTGGCCATTTGTTAAAAAGTAAACCTGCTCAAATATCAGGAGGAGAAAGACAAAGAACTGCACTAGGTCGCTCCTTGCTTTCTTCTCCTGAAATTTTGCTGTTAGATGAACCATTTTCTGCTGTTGACATGAGTCTTCGTAATCAAATATTACCCTTCATCATAAAAATACAACAAAAGGTGCAAATACCTATTTTAGTAGTTAGTCATGATTTACCTGATATACTTAAGCTTACGTCTACTTTATTTGTAATAAAAGGTGGAGCATGTTTGGGGCATGGCGAATATTATGACTTGCTAAAAGTAAAAGGGATATCTGATATTTTTGGAGCAGGTACTATTGTCAATTCTATTGATATGACGGTTCTTAATACTAATCCCAATAGTGGCTTAACAATGCTTGGATGGAGGGATCATAAAGACAGCGAAGTGTTAATTTCATGCGAAAAAAGTAAAACCAACTATAAAGAAGGTCAAAAGATTAAGATATTTATAAATGCCGATGACATTGCTCTTTCAACAGAAAAATCGAATACGATATCCATACAAAACCAGGTTTATGGCTCTATCAGCGAAATCATTAGCAAAGGATCTACCCTACTTTGTATTATAGATGCTGGATTTAAACTTGTAGTAGAAATTACAGCTGAATCTCAGCGAAGAATGGGTATTTATAAAGGAAGTAACATTTGGTGTTTATTTAAATCTGTGGCCATAGATGTAGCTGGATAAAACAAAAAAACAACTTATCCAATCCACAATAAATTCTTCATCAGGGGTGTCTCAGAACAAAAGACACCTCTTTTTATTTTCAAAATTTCACCTATAACTCAAAATTATTGTACATTTCACTCTAATAAACGAATTGAATACTTATTTTTCGGCACGAAATATGCCATTTTGTATTTCATTCAAATTAATAACACGAGTTCGATTAAAATTAAAGAGCTCAGATTTTATTAAAATGTTGATATACAAGGCTAATTCTTTTTGCATAGCGAGCTATGGTAGAAGAATTTAACGAAGTAGATTAGTATTTTAATAGAAAGCCACATATAAACAACGATTTTCTGCTTCATATTTGTTTGACATAGCCCGCTATGACTTCACAAATATTCATTGAAACTCATTATTTATAAGCGGTCTGAGCCAATAATTTTATATCGAACTCCGGTTAATAATATAGTAGCATGAAAACAATCATTATAAATGCTCTTTTAATTCTAACTTGTACCATATCTTATTGTCAAAACTACAAGGTAATTGATGATAAAGTTAAATCATACCCCTCATCTTTTAATAAGGTTGATCCTTTAAGTCTATTAATTAATCAGGATTTCAAAACTCAGGAAGAAAAAACAAGAGCAATTTACACGTGGATTGCATTAAACATATCATATGATGTTAAAACTTATAAGTCCGGAACAAAACCCATAAAATATACCTATAGAACAGAGGAAGAAAGGCTGCAAAAAGTACAAGAGATTGAAGAAAATTTGGCAAAGCAAACTTTAAAAACCAGAAAAGCAATTTGCCATGGATATTCAACACTTTTTAAAATACTATGCCAGAAATCAGGCATTGAATGTCAGCTAATTAGCGGGGCTTCCAAAACTAATTTAAAAGATATTGGTAAGGGGCCCACGAATATTGATCATTCGTGGAATGCGGTTAAAATTAATAACCAATGGAAATTGATTGATGTAACCTGGGCTGCAGGCTTTATAGATGGAAATGAATTTGATTTTAAAAAAGAGTTTTCAGACGCATATTTCTTTACAGATCCGGACAAATTCTTTTTCAATCATTTCCCTAAAGACAAAAAGTGGTTGCTCACAAACAAAAAAGCCAAAGACTTTGCTCAACTCCCTCTCTTTTATCGCAATTATTTAATGTCTAATATTGAATTAATAAAACCAACCTCAGGAATTCTCAAAATAAAACGAGGTCATGCTGTTACAATTGTTCTAAAAAACAGTGCTAATAACAAAATTAGTAATAAATACAGCAACGAGAAAAAAGCCTTTGCAATAGAACCTGAAATAAAAGGTGATTTATGTTACTATAAAGTCAATTCAGGTTCTGGCTCATATATAACTATTTACTCAGAAAACTCTGCACTTATATGTTTCAAAATACAGCGATAAAAACGTACAAGTCTTTAATTACCTATTTCTTATTATTATATTGACATTATATGAATATAATTGAAACCCAAAGTCTCCTTATCAGAAGAATTGAAAAAAATGATATTCGCAAATTATTGAAGATTTATAATAAAGAAGAAAATATGCGCTACATTTCATCAGGTAGATACGATTGGAGCTATACTGATTTGGAGGAAAAATACGCGAAAATTAATATGAACCATAAAATGGGGATAGGCATTTTCACTGTAGAATTAAAGGAAACTAATGAAATTATAGGAGAAGCCGGGCTCTTTAATTCATTCGATATCCCCAATATTTTAGAGTTGGGTTATATTATTGATGTTTTATATTGGAATAATGGTTTTGGAAAAGAAATTTTAAATGTGCTAATTGATTATGCCTTTAATACACTAAATACAAAAATTCTGATTGCCAGAATGTATTGCAATAACATAGCATCTATAAAACTTTCAGAAACTTGTGGTATGACAAAAATAAAAGAAGAATTGGCAAACAACAACCACAAAGTTTTTGTTTATGAAATAAAGAACAAAGCTTATTCTGATTAGCAAATAAAATATTTGCTTATTTATTAATGAAAGCAAATGATGAATAAAGCAGTAGTTAAATTTAAACACATGAAATTATACTTAGCAACATCAATATTACTATTATTCTCTGCATTAGTATTATCACAAGAAAAAGAGATTGAACTAATTACAGACCGACCAGATCAAACAGAATCATCGGCTGTAGTTCCGATAAATGCATTACAAATTGAAACAGGATTTGTTTTTGAAAAAGATAATGCTTTTAGTAACGATTACTATGCATACTCCTATCCTACAACTCTTTTAAGATACGGATTATTAAAGAATACAGAGATCAGGTTAGGCTTTGATATTCTTGGTCAAAAAATGAACAACGAAGATGTAACTCTTGGTTTAGGTCCTTTATACATTGGTAATAAAACTAAAATAATGGATGAAGATGGATGTAAACCTGAAGTTGCCATTTTAGGAGGACTGATATTACCTTTTACGGCAAAAGAGGAATTTAAAACAAGGTATACTGCTGCTGACTTTAGGTTGGCTTTTTCTCATACGCTTAATAATATGTTTTCGGTTGGTTATAATTTAGGGATACAGTGGGATGGTGAAAATGCAGGTCCTGGTTACTTTTATTCAGGAGCACTAGGAATATCATTATCAGAACAATTTGGAGTATTTGCTGAATACTACGGCGTATTACCTGAATCTGGAGAGAAACAACATTTACTGGATACGGGTTTAACATTTCTGGTAAAACAGAATCTTCAATTAGACTTTTCAATTGGAGTTGGTGTAAATGATGAAGCTACAGATCATTTTATTGGCTTTGGGTTGAGCTATTTAATTAGTAACTAATCAAATAAAATTGAACAACATTATTGTTATAATATTTATCCTATTGAATTTAATAATCTATTTACTCCCAAATATCTATCAACACAAAACTCCAACATACAACTGATTATAATACATGTAAAAAATCAGCCGTCAAAAATTTTTTACTCCAATAATTATATACAGTATTATAGACTTATAAACAGTTAACAATCTAATAGTTTGTGGATTTAACAACAATTAATATGAAATAGATTGTTATTTTAACAATTGCTTTGTTTCTTTATTAAATTCATTACTGATGTTTCCCATGTTATTTAAGCTGCATTTGAAAGCTGCATTTCTATTAGCCTGAAGATTTTATTGTCCTCAGGCTTATTTTTTATCAGATTGGTAATTAGTTCATTAAAATCACTATCGATAATCTCAGCAATCATATGTAATAGTTCCAGAATAAATCCCCATATTCTCATGGATATAGTAAGTTCTGTAGTATTATCGCATACCTTTTCAAATAAACCGCCCATTGTTTCATATGCATCGAACCTCTTTGCCAAACTAAATACATTGTATTCAATCATAGCTAGTGATACATCAGCTATTTGCGCATCAAAGTCTTGGGATTGTGATTTGCCCAAGGAAAAGTATTGTTTTGATTCTTTAAAGAAAACTTCTATGCTCCACCTGATACTATATATTTCATAAGCACTCAGTATGCCCAGCTTAGTATTGGTAGTCGCCAACAGGTGCCACTTGCCATGCTTACTTGTTTTGCAGAAAAATAGCTTTAGTGGTATTGATTTGTACTCAACAATAACCTCGGCACAAAATAGGTTTAATGCTTTTTCTTTCTTTACCTTTTTTCTGCGCTTTACTAATTGGGTAAGCTCTTTAGCTGTATACAATTCGCCATTGAAGCTATATTTTGCTTTTGCCATTTTTACCATACCAACTATATGTATTCCTTTATTTAATGACAAAACGGCTTTCAATATGGATTCACAGAAAAACCAACTATCCATAAGTACATAGTGTACATCAAACTTTTGTTTGACAGCTCTTTTAATCATAGATATAGCTGTAGATATTTTATCATCAATCAATTCTTGTTCGCGCAAATAACCGCATGAATCTTTTTCTCTTTTTTTTGAATATTGAGCTTTTCTTTGTTTAACCATCAGTCCAAATGGAGTTTTCTCGTTTTTGCCTTTTTCTTTGTGTAGGCTAAAATCTAATGAGAAGAAACTTTTGCCGTCCCAATAGCCAAGAAATAATGCTTTATATCCCCAGAACCTACAATTTTTCACATGTGACCATATCTTACCAATATGCTCTGTTTTATAGGTTGATTTTTCAAAATCAGTATCGTCTATTATTAAACATTTGTTAAACTCCTTATTTGTTGCGCTTGTGCTTGTGCTTGTGGTCCGCTTTAGCAATTTGATATTACATTTGGTTAAGAGGCTTCTCCAATTGATATTGCTATCATTTTTTAGCCTATAAAAAGTATTCTTACTAGCTTCTATGCTGTGTGATAAAGGATGTTTGGTGTACCGGTATACGTTCGAGAGTGAGTATAGTGGAAACAACAACAAAGCCAGCAATAAATCACCTTTTTGGAAAGTACATTGAGGCATATTATCAACTCCCAGATTCAACCTATTCAGATGCAATGACTGATATAATTCCATTATTCTATTAATTCCTTTTTCACTTGAGGTGAAAAAGCTGTTTGTCTCCGAAAAAACTTTTGTACTTTTACTCATGAAGCATGGTTTTTTATTGATATCGCACCACTAAAATACTGAATATTAGTGGATTAATAAAATTAATCATGCTTCTTTTTGTTTGATTTACAATGTTTTAACACACTTGGGAAACATCAGTTCATTAAAATATGATGCGTATGAAACGAACCAGAATTGTTATTAGTACTATAATCCTGATACTACTTATTGCAAGTAAAAATGTTTTAGCATTACTTAACCTGCCCACATTGTGGGAAAGCAACTTTTTTATAACTCTAAAAAATGCATTAATAATAGGCTGTATTTCATGGATTTCTATTGAAGTTGTTGGTATTTTAAAAACACGATTATTAAAAAAGTATGATATAACCAATGAAGACAATCTAAAGTCCAGAAAACTAATTACTCAAATCAATCTGTTGGAAAAAGTGATTGTCTTTATCATTATTATAACTTCGGTTGGTTTAATTCTTTTTTCAATTGAAAGCATAAAAGAAATAGGCATAGGTATTTTTGCCTCGGCGGGGGTTGTAGGTGTAATTATAGGTTTATCGGCTCAAAAAATAATGGGAGCACTTTTAGCCGGAATTCAAATTGCCATTACACAACCTTTCAGAGTAGATGATGCTGTTGTTGTAGAGAATGAATGGGGATGGATTGAAGAAATTAACCTGACATATGTGGTCGTTCGAATCTGGGATAAACGTCGCTTAGTTCTGCCATCTACTTATTTTCTTGAAAAACCATTTCAAAACTGGACCAGAACAACTGCCGATATCATTGGAACCGTATTTATCTATACGGACTACACAGTTCCTATTGAGCCTTTAAGGGAAGAGCTTACCCAATTACTCAATAATTGCGATTTATGGGATAAAAATGTCAATGTGCTACAAGTAACAGATTCTACTCCCAAAGCCATGGAGATTAGAATACTTGTAAGTGCAAAAAACTCACCAACAGCCTGGGATTTAAGAGTTTTCATCCGTGAAAAAATGATTGAATTTATTCAAAAAAATTATCCTGAAAGTTTACCTAGAACAAGAATTAACCTGGAAAATAAACATATAAAAAATGATTGAAAGTGCCATAACCCTAAATGACAAAAACAGTAGATTCTATCAACATAATGAAAAGTTGACACAGACTTAGGAAGCCTTTGCACTGAAATATAATGCTACTATTAACGGCATTGTAAACAGCTATATATTAGAAGCTAAACTTATTTATCAGTTTTACAACTTTGAAATTAAAATAAGTATAATCCGCCAACTTTCTGATAATGCGGCCCGAATTTTAAAGGATAATTTAATAACTAAGAATACGATTATTGAAGTACCCACATTAAAAATAAATTCAGACGAAGAATGAAAAATTATTAAACATCATAGATTTCTAAAATTTATTTATAGTATAAAAAACCTCTGTTGCATTCTTCCATTTGATCAAGATTATATGTTGATTTCAAAACGCAGGGTTATTGAAAATACATTAATCAAAACTCATTTTTGGAAATATTTAAACACCATTGCAGAACTCAAAAGCATTACCTATTCAAATCAATGTCTTATCATTGAGTTCTTTAACTTTTTAGAAACTGATACTACTAAGAAATTAACAAACCAAATCTTATCTGAATACCATACAAAATAACATTACAATCTAATAAGAAAACTCCATAAAAATCCCAAAATAAAATTAACTTGACATACATCGCTTACGACTTAAAAATATATTATACATTCGTGTCGTGTACGATATTTTCATTCATGATATTTATAAAATACCCAAATATGCAAAGTAACATTTATCATTATACAGCCAAAACACTTCAAGGAAAAGAGATTAGTTTAGAAGAGTTTAAAGGAAAAACAATACTTATAGTAAATACTGCAAGTAAATGTGGATTAACTCCTCAATACAAAGGTTTAGAAGAGTTATACCAAAAATATAAAGATAAAAACCTTATAATCCTTGGATTCCCATGTAATCAATTTGCAAAACAAGAACCTGGAGACGAAAAATCAATCTATGAAGGTTGCTTGATTAATTATGGAGTTACATTCCCAATGTTTTCTAAAATTGATGTAAACGGAGAAAATGCACATCCAATCTACAAATACTTAAAATCAAAGCTAAAAGGTACATTTGGAGATAATATAAAATGGAATTTTACAAAATTCTTAATTGATAAAAACGGAAATCCCGTTAAACGCTTTTCTCCTATCACTAAGCCCGAAAAAATTGAGAAGTTTATTGCTGATATGATCTGATTTTTTTGAAAACCATATTTAAAAGCTCTTTATGGTATTCAGATGATGCTATTTGAGAGCTTTTCTCAATCTCTTCATATGGTTCCATTTATACACCTCAACAAAATGAACAAGCAATAGTTATTACCTTGTAGCAAATTGCCTATTTTTGAATTTTAGTTTAAACAAATATAAATGAGTTACAATCCATTAAAATTAGAAAACCAGTTGTGCTTTCCGGTATATGCGGTATCAAGATTATTTACTCGTGAATATCAACCATACCTTAATAAACTAAACATCACTTATCCGCAATATCTGGTATTAATGATTTTATGGGAAAAAGATCAAATTGGCGTTAACGACATTGCAAAAAAACTTATACTTAATACAAATACCGTTACTCCATTATTAAAAAGGATGGAAACTCAACAACTCATCAAACGATCCCGATCAAAAAATGATGAAAGAAAAGTAATTGTTGAGCTAACTACAAAAGGAAAAAATTTAAAAAACGAGGCTAGCGAAATACCTCAAAGCCTAAGCCAAAAACTTTTGGATTCACCTCTAAATATTGAAGACTTAATAGATCTCAAAAAAAATCTGGAATTAATTATAGAACTTCTTACTAAATAAATAACAACTCAATACATGTCAATCAACAACGAAATAGTATCTATTTTAAAGGATCAAGGTACTGATTTTGTTAAATTTATTGACATCAAAAACTTATCCTACTAACAAAATAAAGGCTACTCCAAAAGTATATTAATTGTTATATTTCTTTCTCCTAAATACCTATTTTGAGTTTCTCAAGCATCTAATTATGTGGATATAATGAAAGAAAATAATACTATTACAACTCTTTGTGCAATAATTGCAATATTTGTAAAACAAACGAAATAAAAGGAAAGATCTGGAATGAAAGCACCTCCAGAGACAAAATGATCAATATTAATAAATGCACAACTTGCTTTAAATGCATGGTTCAGTGTCCATTTACACAACAATACATTAAAAGAAATATTAAATAATACCAAGATTATATTCTCACTTAAGCTCCATTAATAAATAGACGTTATTGCTTTCTTATATTTTAGAAATGTTTAAAAACGCTATAAACTCAACAATTATTCACTTCATGACAAATTCACTATGAATTTCAAAAACTTCAAATTAATTTTATATCCATTGTTTTAATGCTAATAACTACAAACTAAATAATGAAATATATAGATAGAGACTTAAGTTGGGTTAATTTTAACGCACGAATTCTTCAAGAAATTTCAGACAGATCTATACCATTAATGGAACGACTCAACTTTATTGCTATATATTCATCCAACTTAGAAGAGTTTTATAAAGTTAGAGTAGCCAGCCATCGATTTGAACAAAAATATAACGGAGATAAAAAAAACAAATTTGGATATCGTCCATCATATATACTTCAGCAAATAAATACACTTGTTAGCGAGCAACAGGAAAAGCTGGGTAAAATCTTTTATACAGATATAATTCCAGAAATGGAAAAGGAAGGTATTACCTTTCTCCACCAAACCTTGTCAAAAGAAGATTTTAAACTAGTATCTGAGTATTTTGATCAAAATTTAAAAGACCAGTTTTCGCTATTTGAGATTACGAATGAACCCAAATTGGAACTTAAAAACCAGGTTATTTATTTATACTTTATAACTGAAGAAAAACAGTTTTTATTAGAATTGGACTATGGCAAATGGGGCCGATTTATCACCCTATCTCAAAATGACGACCAATATAAAATCATACAACTTGATGATATTTTTAAATACAACGTGAGCAAATTTCTTAACAAAGATGCAGAGATATATGCTATAAAAATATCAAGAGATGCTGAACTATACATTGACGAAGAACAAGAAGAAGACATTGTAAAAAAGATTCAAAAAAGTTTAAATAAAAGAGAAACAGGACTTCCATGCCGTTTATTGTTTAATGAAAACATACCTTTCAAGCATATTAATAAACTAAGAAAAAAGATGGGATTAGACATGACCAGCTTAATCCCCGGAGGAAAATATCATAACTATTATGATTTCTTTTCCTTTCCAAATTTTAGTAATAAACCTCATATCTATAGAACCAAGCCCGATTATATTCCATGTCAACAATTGGAGGAATCAAAAGATTACTTTAAAACCATAGCAAATGAAGATATTTTTTTAAGTTACCCATATCAAAGTTTTGATTACATTATCACATTACTTAACATTGCTGCATCTGATCCGGATGTTACTGAAATTGATATTACCTTATACAGAGTAAATAAGAATTCGAAAGTATGCGAAGCACTGGAGCTTGCAGCGCAAAATGGTAAAAAAGTATTTATGCTATGTGAAGTATTAGCTCGATTTGATGAAGAATCAAATATATATTGGGGTGAAAGACTTGAAAGAGCTGGAGCTACAGTAAAGTATGGCATCCAAAACTTAAAAGTGCACGCCAAAACATTCTTAATTAAAAGAAAAGAAAAGAAAAAACTGAATTATTACGCATATATAGGAACCGGAAATTTAAATGAAAAAACCGCCAAATTATATGCCGACCATGCCATATTAACCTCAAATATTAAATACACAAAAGATGTTGATGAAGTGTTTAATTTTTTAAAAGATGAATCCTATCAACCCGAATTTAATCATCTTTTGGTAGCACCTTTTACACTTCAATGTACAGTTGACAAATTTATTGATCGGGAGATCTGTCATGCCAAACAAGGAATTGCAGCTCAAATGAAGATTAAATTAAATAGTCTTGAAGATCCTGTTATGATTGATAAAATAAGACATGCTGCAGATAGTGGTGTGAAAATTGATATGGTTGTCAGAGGTATTTGCTGTTATTATCCATTAACAAAAAAGCAAAAAGAAAATATTAAAATAGTAAGTGTTATTGACCAGTTTTTAGAACATACCCGTATATACCATTTTTATAATAATGGTCATTCACAAACCTATTTAGCCTCTGCTGATTGGATGACAAGAAACTTATACAAAAGAATAGAAGTGGCATTTCCGGTATTTAAACAAAAGAATCAAAATCTTTTATGTGAAGAAATTAATTACCAACTTAACGATAATTTAAAAGGCAGATATATCTCCACTGGAGGAGAAAATATTTATGTTAGTGGAAATAATGTAAAAACTTCCCAATTGAAAATGTTTGATCTGGTTCAACAACAATAAAAAACTGAAGATGATTGAAGGCAACTATACAAAACTAGTAAAAGAATGCTATGATGTAGCAAAACAAAAAATAGAAGAAACTTCAGATCCGAAAATATCTTTTCATAATTGGGAACATACCGAAAATGTATTCACAGCGATCACTGAAATTGCATCAAACACAAAAGGTATTACAGAAGAACAAATTGAATTATTGCAAATTGCATCTTTATTTCATGATATTACATCGTGTATTGATCATAAAGATCATGAAATAAAGTCTGCTGAACTTGCAACAGATTTCTTACAAGAGAAAAATATTACCGAAGAAAAGATTGACTTTGTTAAGAAATTAATTTTAGCTACAAAACTATCCCACAAACCTAAAAATGTATATGAAGGTATCATTAAAGATGCTGATTTAAACCACCTTTGTAAAGGAAATTATATCTACAAACCATTCATTAATTTATTTAAAGAAATAAGTAATTGGAAAAATCTAACACCCAATAAATGGGTTGAAGAATGCATTGTCTTCTTTGATCAAAACAAGTACTTTACAGAATATGCAATTGAAAATTATAATCCCGGTAAAAAGAAAAATAAAACAAGACTAATTGAATTATCTAAAATGAATATTGAATCTCTGGACGATTTGGTTGAAGAAACTAAAAAATTCAAGAAGAAACCCAATAAGAAAAAAGCAGACAAGAGTAAGCCTGATAAAGGCATTGAAACAATGTTCAGGATTGAATTAAGAAACCATGTTACACTTAGCCGTATAGCAGACGACAAGGCAAATACACTTATTAGTGTTAATGCCATTATTATTTCAATTGTTCTTTCTACTTTATTTCCAAAACTCGATAATAATCCTTACTTAACATTGCCTGCAATATTTCTGGTAACCAGCAGTATTACTACAATAATCATATCAATTATTTCTACCATTCCTCGTACTACTCACGGTATCCTTTCAAGAGAAGATGTTATTCAACGAAGAGGAAATATTGTATTTTTCGGAAACTTCCATAAAATGAATTTAGATGATTTTGAATGGAGTATTGATGAACTTTTAAACGACAAAGACTATTTATATAAGACTTTAACCAGAGATTTATATTATCTGGGAAAAGTTCTGAATAAAAAATACAGCTATTTAAGAATGGGATATATTACTTTTGTTGCCGGCTTAATTGTTTCAATCATTATTTTTATGGTTAAAATATTTGCCAACTACAACTACATTGTTCAAATGCAATAGTAACGCATATAAACTTAAGTTATTAAAAGAAAAAGGAGGTCGATTCAGGAATGAAAACGACCTCCGGTACACACAGGAATTGTTGGGAGGAAAATTTACTTTTATGTGTTTTTTTCTTCTTCTGCAAATATGTACGTTTATTACTTCCTTATCATTACCCCACTGTTATCAATACCTTAATTTTACCGAATATTTTTATTCTGAGTTCGATTTCAAGATGGATTCATTTTTAAGAAAAAACATTAAAAAAAATTGAGAATTCAACAAACAAACATTTAATAATCATACTTCCTTTCTTAAAAAACAACGACAATAAGCCATTTTGTCATCAATCAAATACTCAAGAAAGACATATTGTCATTAAATAATTAGTATTTCTGCCTCTTTTTCTATTTTACTCACATGGCATTTCATTTGAAATAAAGTGTTCAGAATTAATTATTAAAATATTAAAAATTTAAAATAGGAGATTTTAGTTATGACACTAGTTAGAAAAGCAAACAGAGATTATGATTCATTATGGAACAACTTTATGAATGGAGATTTTTACATGAACCAAAACGGATTATACTGTGGTAGTCAATCATTACCAGCTGTAAACATCCTTGAAAACGATGACAAGTTTATGATAGAACTTGCAGCTCCGGGACTAAACAAGGAAGGTTTTAACATTGAATACAACAATGGAAAGCTAACTGTTTCTGCCAAAAAATCAGAAGAAAAAGAGACTGTAAAATACTCAAAACAAGAGTTTAACTATGCTGGTTTTTCAAGAAGCTTTGTTGTTCCGAAACAAAAAGTTGAAGATGGTAACATTACTGCTGCATATGAAAATGGAGTTTTAAACATCACACTTCCAAAACGAGAAGAAGTGAAGCCTAAGCCAGCACGAATGGTCGAAATTTCGTAACTATATATATTAACCCGAGTTCGATATAAAATTATTGGCTCAGACCGCTTATAAATAATGAGTTTCAATGAATATTTGTGAAGTCATAGCGGGTTATGTCAAACAAATATGAAGCAGAAAATCGTTGTTTATATGTGGCTTTCTATTAAAATACTAATCTACTTTGTTAAATTCTTCTACCATAGCTCGCTATGCAAAAAGAGTTTGCCTTGTATATCAGCATTTTAATAAAATTTGAGCTCTTTAATCTTAATCGAACTCGGGTTATTACTCATTAAATTTAAAGCCCGACAAGTTATTTTACTTTCGGGCTTTTATGTTTTACACTTTAAGATTAGAGATATATTCTAATTTCAGTTACATAGCAATTTAAAAAATCCTTCTACGCGATCGCTTATATTTACTTCTGGATGTACTTGACAATGGGTTTGCTGTTTCAGAACAAGGAAGCGCAGGTCGTTTCCCATTCATCCTTAAACTTCCTCGTTGATTAAATTCAAATATCAAAGATAATTCATGTGCTCCCTGAGCATTCCAACCTAATCCGGAAATAGAAACATCATAACTATAACCAATACGGAAAGGTCCATAGTTATATGACAACAAAGCAACAATAGCATCCTGATTTACACTGCTCGCTCTATCTGTTGAAATAAATGGCACACCTCGATACCAAACGCCTATCTCTAAAGGATCATTATGCCAATAAACGCCTAAATCAGTTTGTGTATTTTTTAACTGATGCTGAAAACGGTAACTAAACGAAAAAGATCTACTTACCCCTTTAGTTCGACTTCTTTCAGTCCAAATATTCATCCCTCCAAATAACACATACTTTAGAGACATTTTCATTTCCTCATTCAAGAATGTATAATTTGGCTGAGCCAAATGATCCACAGTTAAACCAAACCAATATTTTGAACTATACAAAAATACAGAGGATGCAAAATCAATATAATTGGCTTTTTCATTATTTAATCTTTGCCAGGAACCTGAACCTCCAGTACCAATCATCTCATCACCAAAATTTAGTTTACTAAAATCGATTGACTTATTTCCGTAAGTAAACTGTAATCCGGGTATAACTTGCCATTCATCATTCAAAACAAGGTTATAACTATATTGAAACCCAAACTGACTAGTGGTTAATCCGGCGGACCCTGCAACATCCTGATATAGCATTAATCCAATACCACTATTAATAGAATGAAAAAAATTATCGAACGATACAGCATAGGTTTTGTAAGCCGTATTAACACCTGGCCATTGATTTCTATAATTTGCCACCAAACGCGCTCCATCGGTAGATCCAGCTAACGAAGGACTCATATACAGAGGATTAGCATAAAACTGAGAAAAATGTGGATCCTGAGCTTTTACTTGAGCAAAAGCAAACATCATTACAACAGATAAAAAAGTATGTTTTAATATTCCTGACATAATCCCCTATCTTATTAATGTAACATCTCCAGTATACACTTTCACCTGACCGGTTCCAAACCTACAAGTTACTTTCCAAATATAAACTCCCTGAGCACAAAGACTGCCTTTGTAGTATCCATTCCAACCTATTTTTATATCATGACTCTCGAAGATCAGCTGTCCCCACCTTGAGAAAATTTGTAGTTTATACTCTTCAATTCCTTCCTGAACTGCAGGATAGAATACGTGGTTATTCTTGTCTCCATAAACATATTCTCCACTACTTTCTCCACCCGGACTAGGCGTAAATGCATTAGGAAAATCAATTTCACCACCCTCAATTGCGATAATGGGTTCATTTAACTCATAAACATCAAAGCATCCAAAGTCATTTGTCGCTTCCAATGACACATCATAGTTACCTTCTTTTGAATATTCGTAAACCGGATTTTGTTCGGTTGAAGTATCTCCATTTCCAAAATTCCAGACATAAGAATCAGCCTCAACTGATTTGTTAGCAAATGTTACACTTTGCCCTGGAATGGTCACTACTTTAGGATAAGCTTCAAAAAAAGCAGTAGGTTGTGGAAATACATTTACCATTAAATCATCCTTAATGGTTTGTCCCCCAGGACCTGTTACCGTTAATTTAACATTATATTCACCTGGTGTGTAATAAGTATGTACCGGATTAGGCTCTGCAGATACATTTCCATCACCAAACTCCCAAAAGAAATTCTCAGCATCTAAAGTTTCACTGTAAAATTCAACAGTTAATGCAGGGCATCCCTCTGAATTTGGCCCATAAGAAACAGTTGGAATATTAGGTGCTATTTCAATCTCCTGTTCTGTTGAGTTGGCACATTGACCATCATATGCTTTTAATGTAATCGTAAAAGATCCTGAATTTAAATAGGTATACGCTCCTGGTTCTGATAAATCAGAAACATTACCATCTCCAAACTGCCACTCGTAACTCCATTGATTTCCTGTTGTTGTATTATCTATATCAACTGTCGATTGTGGCATTTGCTGATATTCCGGTGTAACAGTAAATGAAGGCTTAGGTGTTGCAAATACATTTACATAAGTATAAGCCGTATCCACACATCCATAAATAGAGGTGGCAATTAATGATACTTCATACTCCTGGTCATCATCAGAATTATTTTCAAAAGTATTTAAGCCTAAATAGTTGGCTGATGTATTTCCATCTCCATAATTCCATAGAAACTCATTTGCTCCAATTGATTCATTTCCTATACTCACTTCCAATGGAGCACATCCCTCTCCTGAACCTGTTATTACAGCCTTAACATTTGGATTTACACTTGTGTATCCATCCATGGAGTCTCTGCAGCCAAACGCATTTTCGGTAATCAAACGTATACGATAATCAAGTGGTGTAAATTTATCATTGTTATAGGTATGACTAATACTCCGATTACCTTCCACCGTTTCTATTGCACCATCACCAAAAGTCCATTGCGATGAAATAATATTTTCAGTAAAATTAGTAAACTCCACTAGCTTGGGCGAACACACCGAAAAATCATTCGGTTCAAAATAAGTATCTGGAGATGGCAAAACTGTTACGGTTGCATAAGCGGTATCACTACATCCATATGCAGAGTTTGCAATCATGCTCACATTAAAGTCCATCGAATCTTCAGTCGGATTTTCAAAAACATGAACTCCAATAATATTATTTGAAGTATTACCATCATCAAAATCCCAGAAGTAACTCACTGCACCAACAGATTCATTTAAAAATTGAACTTCATATGGAGAACAAGCAGTTGCTCCCCCTGAAATATTTGCTGAAACAGCAGGATTCACTGTTGTAAACCCATCCATAGAATCTTTACAACCGAAGGCATTTTCAGTAACAAGTTTTATTTGATAATTCTGCGATACCAGATTATTATTTACATAAGTATGATCAACCTGTTGATTACCTGTTACACTTAAAGTATTTCCGTCTCCAAAATCCCAGTATGAAGTTTCAATATCGCTAGTATGATTAATGAAGGTTACCTGCTTAGGTGAACATATTGCAAAATCATTTGGTTCAAAATCCGTTGTAGGCGATGGCAACACTATTACATTTACTGATGTTGTGTCAATACAGCCATACACAGATGTGGTATACAAGTTAACAGTATGCGTCTCTTTATCCGCAGATTCATTAGTATACAGCTGCACATTTTGATTCACTCCCTGGTCAAGGTTTCCATCTCCCATATCCCATTCATACTTAAATCCGCCTGGATCTGCAATAAAACCTACACTCAATGGCGAACATCCACTATCTGGAGTTGCCACTAAATTAAAATTCTGACGAGGATAAACTGTGGTAAATAATTTAGAAGTATCTGTACATCCATAGTTATTACTTACAACCAATTGGACTCCAAAACTCTGAATGAAATTTTCTTCATTAACAAAAGTATGAATGGTATGCTCTGTTGTTTCAGTAGCAGATCCATCTCCAAAGATCCACTCATAACTATCTGCTCCCTGCGATTTATTAGTAAAATCAGTTGTTAAAGGACTACAGCCCACCGAATTATTCATTTCAAAATAAGAAACCGGAGCAGGAGCAATTGTTATAGCTGTATTTAAAGTATCAGAACATCCGTTTATGGTTCTTGTAACAAGCATAATATCATAACTCACCGGATTGGGAGTGTTATTACTAAATGTCTGTAATGGATCTTCCTCCGCTGAAATATTCCCATTGCCAAAATCCCAATAATATGTATCAGCATTCAATGAATTATTTTCAAACTGAATTTCGTAAGGCGTACACTGAACTGCTGGAGGCGGGGTAATTATAGCTTCTGGAATTTGATAAAAACGAATAGTAACAGTGTCACTTCCTATACAACCACCTCCATTATCCTCAACATAGGCAAACTTGTATGCGCCAGGCATATCAACATTTACCAATGTTGTATCATTTAACTCTTGAGAAAAGGTAGCATTTCCTGGTCCCTCTGTTTTTTTCCAGACACTGGTTCCCACATGAGCTTCAGCAATCAATTTCATACTCAATCCACATGTATCTTTATCTTCCATTACCGTAGGTGCTGGAATTTCAATAAATCTCACCGAAATATCTGCGGAATCCATACATGAATTATTATCCTCAATCCATCTTAAAGTATAATCTCCATAACTATCAGAGGTAATTGAAGGAGCAGGAATATCAAAACCGGAAAAGGATAATAAACCAGAACCACTAACTACCTTCCATATTCCAGCCCCAACACTAGCTGTTGCATCTAATGTGGTTTGTAAACCACATTCCTCAATGTCTACCCCTGCATTAGCCACAGGTTGCTCATATACGATTACAGTAATCGCATCAGAATCTTCGCAACTTTGAGAATCTCGAACAGTATAGGTAAAAGTAAAAGTTCCAGGTTCATCAGTAGAAAACTCGGGATTTTGAATACTTACATCTGACAATTTATCTACTCTAGATCCTGTCCATTGGTGATAAATAAATGCTTCCGATCCTACTGAAGGTGCTGGATTAAGAATTAAAGTTTCTCCCTGACAAACCTCTATAGTTGGATTAGCAAATGAGATATTTACTGCCTCTACATTAATATCAAGAGTGTCTTCATTAAAACACCCATTATCATCAGTAACTCTATAAACAAGCTCATAAGCCCCTACCGATGTTGTTGAAAAATCAGGAGTTTGTATTGAGAGATCATCCAAATAAGTAATATCCCCTTTCCACAGATGCGTATATGGAGATAAGCCTCCTGAAGGATGTCCATCCAACTCAATATTTACTCCCGGGCATAAACTAACCTGATCTCCTTGCAGTATATTGGCAGTAGGTCCTCCTTGAACCGTAATATCAACAGTACCAACATCTGAACAACCATTTGCATCTATAATAGAATAGGTTATAGTATGTGTTCCTGGTCCGGCAAGCCCCGGATCAAACAATGAACTACTAGAATTTGCAATACCAGAACCACTCCATTGACCTCCTGCATCTGCAGCTATCAAATAAAAAGGATCATCTGATTCACAAACAGCAGGCACATTTTGAATGGTAGCATCAGGAAGCGCAACAATAAGAGCCATCGCCGTTGTTGTTACAGGAGGATAATCACCATTCAAAAGATCAGAAGGTGGCAGACCATCAGATAAGTCGGCATCATAAGGATTACAAACATTCCAGTTTCGTAAGGTTACTTCAAAAAAGGACCCCACTGGATAATAATCAGGAATGGTAATATCTAAAGATGTATTGTATGGCGCTATCGGTCCTTCAACAGGACCTGGAATATAATCTATACTTCCTGTAAAAGGGTAAGCACGAACTACTCCTCCAACTTGAGCATCATTAATCGTTGTCCCACCTGTTCCGTAAATCCATTGAATCCAACGATCCTCGTTATTAATTACATCATTTTCATCAGGAGGTGTACAGTTCCACTGACTATTATCTGTAAAATGAAATGTTGCTCCATTACCAACACATATAGGATAAACTTTAGGATCAATTGCTAATTCCCCACCATTTCTATCATCGGTATCCCAAACTGTAACAATCTGTTCTTGAACAGAACTAGTACAAACGGTTCCATTAACAACCAAAGTTGCTCTTGGATGGTAATTACATACATCACCAGTTGTTGGATAGACATGAGAATGAGTGGCGATGTATTCCTTTAATCCTGCGTCATTTAGAGTAGCCTCAATGACCTCTACAGGATTGCCATCATCCCAATCATACTGAATTTCTATTTTACCAGTTCCACTATAACCGACACCCCTATATGTCACCTCCCATTGCACTGAAACAGGTGCACACTTTCCATCCGGAAAAATATCATTTGCTTTTGACAGGTACGCACAATCCTGAGCATACATACCATGCAAATAACTAAATGTCAATATTAATAATGTAACCAGGTGTTTTGTTGTGTTGTGTTGATTTTTCACCTTGGTCTTATTTTGTGTTACGCTATTAAACGAGCATTTTATAAAATAGTTTTGATGAAATGACTTTTTTTTTCGATGAGTAGTAAAAAATTAAAATCTAACTCTAAACAACTGTCACACATTTCCTTTTCTATTTTTAACGTAAAAAATATTCTATATAATTTTGTTAAATAAAGATCCCTTTTATTTTTTGAATAAACCCCTTATTATTTCAGATAAATAAACTTGATGTTAAATTTTATAAATAACATGATTTATATCATAAACTCAACACACATAGGGGTTTGATGAGATTAGTCATTTTTTTTATTTGAATTTAGATGGAATTTTACAACATCAGCGGAAACTCATTTCGTAATATTTTTTCGTTGAGTGAAAACTCAACAACAGTTACATTAGTTATTTAATTTATGAATATGATAAATAAAGCAATCGCATCTGTGATCCCGCATTTTCCGAAAAAATTTGTCTGGATTTTTTCGAAAAAATATATTGCCGGAGAAACCATTGATGATGCCATTAAAGCTTCTAAAAGCTTAAATGAGCATGGTGTAAAAGTAACTGTAGATCTCTTAGGCGAATTTATTACAAACATCAATCAGGCTGATGATAATCGCGATCAATATCTAAAAATTGTTGATGCTTTTCAGAATGCGAATATTGATGGTAACTATTCCATAAAACCAACAAGTTTTGGATTATTAATTGATCCGGAAAAATGCTACCAAAATATCAGATCTATTGTAGCGTTAGCTGCCAAATACAATAGCTTTGTACGCATTGACATGGAAGATGCTGAATGTGTAGATCTGGAGATGACTTTATACAAAAGACTAAAGCTCGAATTTCCTCTAAATGTAGGATTGGTAATACAAGCCTATTTATATAGAACAGAAAGTGATGTAGATAAATTATTAAAATTACACAGTACAGATTCACCATTAAACTTTAGACTTTGTAAAGGAATTTATATAGAATCAGAAGACATCGCCATAAAAGATCCGAAGAAAATAAATGATAATTATTTAAAAATACTTGATAAATTATTATTTAACGGAGTACATGTAGGTATTGCAACGCACGATAAAAAGTTAATAAAAGGAGCATTTGAACTGATTAAAAAATACAATGTATCTAAAGATATGTATGAATTTCAGATGCTATATGGTGTTACACCTGAATTAAGAAATAATATTGTTGGAGAAGGACATGATATGAGAGTATATGTTCCTTATGGAAAGGATTGGTTTGGTTATTCTACACGTAGATTAAAAGAAAATCCTAAAATGGCTCAACATGTTATTAAATCCATTTTTGTAAAAGGTTAGGTTAATATATTGGTTATGTTTATGAGCGGGTAAGGTCGGGGAAGGCTTTACCCGTTTTCTTTTTATTTAGTTTTTACCCAAACGTATTTTTAATCCAGCATTAACAAACAAATACCTGTGTTTGCCAAAATATTCCTGGTAGGTACAACCAATCATTGGAGACACATGGAAAATTCCATTAGTCATAACCGAAAAATCTCCGGTAACTTTCACTTCCTGCCTGTATCGTTCATCCGATTTACGCTTAGTCCATCTATAGTTTCCTGTAAAATTCAGTTTACTATTCATAAGGTTTAAATCAAATCCTGTTGAACTCTCAAAGTAGGATTCTTCAGGATCAAGAATTGAAGTAAATCCAACTCCATAATTAATCTTTAAATTCCTAATTGGAACACGAACAACAAATACTTGCCAGTCAAGTGACCGTAAACGACCAGTTTCATCCATTAATTCAGAATACCTGAAATCAGAAGCAAAAATTCCCCAATTTAGCCTCGCAAAAGGATTTAATGTATTTTCTTTAAATGTTGTACCCCAATCCAGTCCTGTCTCCAAAGAAATAACATTTGGATATTGATCTCTATTTTCCAAAACATTACTTTGAGCCTGATAAGTTATAAATCCAATACCCTTTACAATTCCATAAAAAATCTCCCCTGCAAGCCAATCTCCGAAGCTTTCATCTTCATAACTATACGAAGAACATCTTGACGAATTTGTTGACGAATAACTTTTTGATGAAGTTGAAGATTTATCATTTCTGATTTCTTCTTTAATGTCCTTTACCTGACCAATAAGCATAGTTGCTGGCATAAATAGCAAAAGAACAAGTACAGTTTGTTTAAAGTTGATCATTATTTATTATATAGTTTAGTAGTTGGTATAATGACAAACCAACGACATCCTACACTTACAAAAAAACAGATCAACCAAAAATATTTTAATCCAGTTTTACATAAACCGCATTTTTAGCAAGTATAGTTTGTGTAACGCTACGCGAAAACATAAACAACAACATTCCTAACCATAAAGCATGTACACCCAATGATTTATAGAAAAGATAATAAGGAAGAAAAAAGAATACTATTGACGAAATTAACATCGTATTACGCATGGCCTTTGATGCTGTTGCTCCAATATAAATCCCATCCCATATATATGACCCAAAACTAACTATTGGAATAAACACTAACCACCATAAATATTGCTTTGCTTCAGCTAATACATTTAGTTTATTAGTAAACAAACGTAAGAACTGATCTCCAAAAAATAAGTAGATTAAAGTAAAACTTATACCGAAAAACAAGCCCCATGTAAATAACTTTTTTGATGCCTCTATTAATTTTACTTTATTTTTTGCTCCAAAATATTTGCCAACAATCGCTTCTGCAGCATATGCAAAACCATCTAAAAAATAAGAGAATAAAAACAAGAATTGAATTAAAGCACTATTAGCAGCCAGAGCCACATCTCCAAATCCTGCAGATTGAGAGGTGAAAAATGTAAAAACAGCTATAACACACCAAGTACGAATAAAGATATCTCCGCTAACATTTAAAAACTTTTTAAACTCAGAAATAACAGCAATTGCTTTTACATTAAAATGTTGCAGGACCCATTTATATTTTTTCAGGAATAAAATAATTGCTAAAATAAAACCTACATATTGCGCAATAACAGATCCCATAGCCACTCCTCGTTCCTGCATTCCGAACTCTTTAACAAATAAAAAGCTACAGCCAATATTTACAATATTAATTAATACTGAAATTAACATAGGATAAAATGCATTTTGCATTCCTAAAAACCAACCATTAATAACCATTAAAGAAATTGCAGCTGGAGCAGCCCATATCCGAACATAAAAGTAATTTTGTGCCAATGCCTTAACATCCGAACTGCCTTCTAATATTGCGAAACTTAGTTTTTCTAAGCCCACCTGAAAAATAATTAAAAGCAAACTACCTGCAAGTGCAATAAAAAAACCACGATAAAACACCATAGCTACACCCGGATTATCTTTTCTACCATAGGCCTGCGCAGCAATGCCGCTTATACTCATACGCAAAAATGCAAACCCCCAATACACAAAATTAAATATAACACCCCCCAAAGCAACGGCGCCCATAAATAATTCTGAATTTAAATATCCCATTAAATGCAAATCCACCATACTTAAAAGTGGCACTGTTAAATTTGTTAAAATGTTGGGAATCGATAACTTAAGTATATCCTTATGCACAGTACAAAAAATGAATTAAGCTGCGAAGATAAAAATTTTAAACTTTCACTAAACATTTTCATCACACTGATGTTTTACTTGTGATTTTAGTATAAAACGAATATAAGATGTTTTTATCTTATTAAAATCATAGCAAAATTGTATAACAATAAAATATTATAATTATGTCATTTGAATTACCAAAATTAGATTATGCATACGATGCATTAGAACCACATATTGATGCCAGAACTATGGAAATTCACCATAGCAAACACCATGCTGGATACACTAACAATTTAAACGCAGCAGTTAAAGGAAGTGATTTAGAAGGAAAATCAATCGAAGACATTCTTTCTGGTGTTTCAGGTCAATCTGTTGCTGTAAGAAATAATGGTGGCGGATTTTACAATCACAACTTATTTTGGAAAGTAATGTCTCCAAACGGAGGTGGTGCTCCAACAGGTGAAGTTCTTCAGGCTATTGAAAAAAACTTTGGATCTTTCGATGCCTTTAAGGATGAGTTTTCTAAAGCTGCAGCAACTCGATTTGGATCAGGTTGGGCTTGGTTGGTTAAACAAAAAGACGATAGTCTTGTTATAACTTCAACACCTAATCAAGACAATCCATTAATGGACCTTGCTGAGGTAAAAGGAACTCCGGTTCTAGCTCTTGACGTATGGGAGCATGCATATTATTTGAAGTATCAAAATTTACGTCCTGATTACATTAGTGCATTTTGGAATGTAGTTAATTGGGATGAAGTAAGTAAACTTTTAAAGTAATTTTCTTTATAAAGTTTTAATAGGTTAGTTTGTTTATTTTGTCTGGGTAATGTGGGGTGACTATCTTCTTGTGATAGTCACCCCATTATCATTTATAATACTTATAACAATAAAAACGAATTTGATCAATTTACCAGTCTACTTTTTTTCTTCTGATTGGCATTGTCATACATCTGGCTCCTCCTCCTCCACGAGCCAATTCAGAACCATTAATTGCTATTACATATTTTTCGTAATCTGACAATTTTACTTTGCCATCTACTACACTTTGCGCATCAAAAATCTCAAAACCATTATTATTCATCTCTTCCAATGTATATACATTACGTGCATAGCCAATTACTTTTCCTGGACCTACAGCAAAAAAGTTAGCTCCACTATGCCATTGTTCTCTTTCCTGAATCCAAATATCTTTTCTTCCACCACAATAAACTGGCTCAAGCGGCATACCTAAACCTCTCAGACAATCTACTAAATTACTTTGCTTTTCAATTTTTTTCACCTTACCATTATCAATAGAAATTAAAATGGTTTGATATTTATTGGGTTGCATAATAATTGGGTCATAAACCATACATTTATCTTTATCCAAAAGGGTAAAAACCATGTCCAAATGAATAAAACTCTCAGGTTTTGATGGTAATTGCTGAACTACGACACTGTGCTTTCCTTTATTCTTCTTGATCTTTTTAATAATAAAATCAATCCCCTGTGTTGTTGTTCTTACTCCTGTTCCGATCACCAAAACATCATCACGAGCTACCAGAACATCACCACCTTCAATTGTAATTTCATCTTTATGATGCTTACTTGACAAAGGATTTAACGTTTTACTTTTAATTTTAGATGAATGATTAAAAATAGCCTCCATAACCATGGATTCACGTTCTCTTACGTTATTGGCCATTTTACCAATTAAAACATGATCATATACTGACATGGAAGCATCTCTGGTAAAGAAAAAATTATGCAAGGGACGTAATGCATTTCTTTCATCGGATAAAAATCCGGTAAGTGTAGTTTTGTTTAATGGTACGCCTTCTATTAATTGTCGGGCTAACTCTCCTGCATCCAACTTAAGTAAGGAAGACTTTATTGGTTTTACGTTTTCAGATTTACAGATATTACCAACTAAACTTTCCTTAACTTCCGGAATTTCCAGAATTTCCGTTAGTAAATCTTTTACCTCAAAGGTTTTGGTAATTTTATTAAGTACCTGTTTTAGTTGCTTATATTCCTGTTCTGCTACTGATAGGTTTAAAATATCACTATACAAAGCACGCTCCGCATTACCCGGAGTCATATTTTCAACCTCACTTCCCGGAGTATGTAATATTACACCTTCAATTTCTCCAATTTCAGAATTTACTTTTGTTTCTATAATATTGCTCATATCATTTCATTAAAAAAGGATTGGCACGAAAGTAACCAATCCTTTTAAAACAAAAGCTGATAAATTACAGTGGTATTTCATTCTTGAATCTATCAAACTCCCACTGCTCCATTATTGATTTTTGATATAATTTTGCTCTGGTTCCATCATTTTTCATGAGTAGAGCAAAAACCTTTCTGTCTTTTAAATAAATATCTCTTACAATACCATCTTTTTCTTCAGTTACCACTTCATCTTCATCGCCTTGTGGTTTTACCGAAAAATAAAATTCATTAAACACTTCGGTTTTCATTCTAAAAGGCTCCAACTTAAATACAATATCTTTCCCTGTAGCATTTTTACCTGCTACATAGCCTTGCTTTTCTGCTGCATGCCATAAACCTGTAATTTGTCCGGTAACATGTTCTACTACATCACCGGCAGCATAAATATCAGCATCTGAAGTTTGCAAATACTCATTAACTAAAACACCTGTGTTGCATTTCAAATCAGCACTTAAGGCCAAATCGACATTGGGTGTATATCCTAATGTTAATATCAACGCATCAAATTCTACTTCCTTATCATCAAAAGTCAATACTGAATTGCCTGATTCGGTCTCAGAGAAGTTTAATTCTGTAATATTTGGATAGAATTTTATACCTGATTTTTGAATAGATTCCACCAGAAAATCAGAATACTTTTGATCTAAAAATCTTTTTATAACAGTATTATTACGATCAATTAAAACAACCTCCTTATCCATTTTAATAAGCTGGTCTGCAGTCTCCACACCTTCAACTCCTGCTCCTATAATTAAATACTTTTTTGATTTTTTACTAAAACGAATAATATTTTCAACCTGTCGAGCGGTATGAACATGAAAAACCTTTTCTTCAGGCAAATTATCCACTAAAAGTTGATTTGACTTATTTCCTGTAGCTAAAATAAGTTTTTTATATCGCAGATGTCCTCTATGCTTAAAATCAAGTTCATGCAGCTTAACATCTATATGATCAACCCTGTCATACAATAACTCCACATGATTATTCACCATCCAATCATGATCAATCAACGCAAAATCCTCTTTGCCAAAACCTGTAACTATATTCTTGTTGATTTTAGTTCTTTTATAAGGTAATCTATCTTCGTCTGTTATCCATAAAACAGAACTTATCGTATCTTCTTCTCGTATTGCTTTAATAGCAGACAAACCGGCAATCCCTCCTCCTATAATAACAAAATCTTTAACTATCATAATCTGAATGTTTTAATTGGGTTTATCCAATCACATTAACATGATAGCATTCATTATTTGAGTTGCTTACCTCGTGATTGTGATTGGCTTTTTTAAAGTTAGTTTTTTATATAAAAAATATGCAAACTAAAATGTTTAATGTTTTGTTATATTATTCAAATTTTCCATATATCTCTGTATCGCAATAAATGCATCTCCCATCTTTAATATGCAACACACGAGCATAATATCCACTTCGTTCAATCAACAAATGATTACAGGTAGGGCAAAATGTATTTTCTGTTGTATGATTTTGTACATTACCCAGGTAAACATATTTCAACCCAGACTCTTTAGCTATTTTATAAGCATTTTCAAGTGTTGATAATGGGGTTCCTGATAAATGTTTCAACTTATAAGTTCCATAAAATTTACTAAAATGCAAAGGAACTTCTGAAAAACCATTTTGTACCAACCACTGACACATTTGCTGTATTTCTTTTAAATCATCGGTATATTCAGAAATAATCAAATTGGTTATTTCCAGGTAAACATCTTCTTCTATTAATACCTTTAAGGTATCTAGCACTGTTTTTAAATGAATTTTGCTTAATGTTTGATATTTTTCATCGTTAAAACATTTTAAATCGATATTTGCAGCATCTATATAACTACACCATTCTCTTAACGGTTTTTTATTGATATAACCTGCCGAAACAATAATATTTTTAATTCCTCTTTGCTGAGCTACCGAGGCAATATCATAGGCGTATTCATAATATACTATTGGATCCGTATAGGTGTAAGATATGGAATGGCAATCATTAACAACTGCCATATTCACAATCTCTTCCGGCGAAATGTACTTATAATTACTTTTATTAAATTTTTGTTGAGAGATACTATAATTCTGACAGTTTAAACATCGTAAATTACACCCTGTTGTTGAAATAGATAAGGTTTGAGAGGAAGGATAAAAATGATACAAAGGCTTTTTTTCAACCGGATCAATATGTATAGCACATGGATATCCATAAACGATAGAAACTAATTTATGATGAATATGCTGCCTTGTTCTGCAAATACCAATTTCACCATCTTTTAAAACACATGTATGTGGACAAAGTAAACATTTGACTGAATTGCCATGATCACTCCAATACTTTGCTACATATTCATCTTTATTATTTGATAAACTCATAACTTTCAGCTTTTCGATAACCTTCTATCTTTATGGTTCCTGAAGGCTCAACTGCAACGATACTATAACTACTATTCTGTTCTCCGGAACCTTCAACCATTGCTTTTAATGTAAAGTATACAATCCCATTTACCAACTGCAAATCTCCTTCGTGTTTATGGCCTTGAAAAACAGCCAATACATTTCCTGAACTTTCAAGAATTTTGCGCACTTTTCCAGAGTTATTTACGTATAAATCTCCTTTCCCATCTAATAATTGATGTACAAAAATAAATACTGGATAAGGACTTGACTGAAGAACATCATCTAACCAAAGCAACTGTTGTTTGGGAATATTAGCATCTTTCCAACTGTAATTATGATGGTCATAATCTTTACCTCGTTTAGTATAACATGCATCCAAAACCACAAATCTTAAATTATTCCGATCAAAATAATAATAGGATTCATCTTTAGCTATGCCAGTATTTTCAATCTCATTTAAAAACTGTGATTTTGACAAAGAATCCATACCATGATTACCTAGAACATGATATCTTGGCCCTTTAAACTTAGCAAAAACGGCTTCAATTTTTCTTAAATAATCCAACGTATTTTCTTCTACAGGAGGGGTTGTTTGATCCTTAAAATCTCCTGTTTCGATAATAAAATCAAGTTCCTTTGTATTAAATAAATCAATCGCTTCCTGCAATTTATCAGCGCTTTCTCTAAAATACCTTCCCCACTTTATATCTGCATCTGCATAATGTATATCTGTTACCCATCCAAACTTTAGTGTTTTTTTAGGTAACCAAAAAGACGGCAATAAAGTAAGACCACTAATTAATATTGTTCCTGTCTTAATAAACTGCCTTCGATTCATCTTTTGCACCATATAAAATTCTTTTATTCTGAAAAAATAATTGCTTCGAATATATAGATATCAGCATCTTTCCAACCATCCCATCCTATGTGTGCTTTATCTCTTGCTAAATGTCCCATAAAATCTTCAATATTCCAATTTGTTTTTTCTGCAACCTGAGGTAAAAATGTTCCTCTGTTCCATCCTTTTTGAATAAACACACCATGTTTACCCAATACGATTTCATCAACGCTATTAATTTTCTTTTTGGGTGTTAGTACTGATATTTCAATATGTAAATCATCTAACTCATCTACTTCTACCGGTAAAAACCGGTTGTCTTCAAAAGCTGCTGAAATAGCATTATGTCGAATTAACTCAACTAAACCAATATCCGCATCAAATTGACCAATACAACCTCGAAGATCTCCGGAAACATAAACCGACACAAATGCACTATTGAACTTAAATAACTCCTCCGGAGTTTGACTAGCTTCCAATTCTTCATCATGATCTATGTTATCCACTATAGCCGATCTGGCTTCTCTAAGTAAAAGATTTTTATTTTTTTTTGATATTTCTCCCATATTTTAATATTCTGTTTTAGTTACTACTATGGATTGATATCCAACAACTCTCGAAGAATCATGAAACATAACCTCTCCCGAAGTTCCGTACAATACTTTAGCATAAACAATATTCTCATTGCCCTGAGTAAGCTTCATTAATGTAAGGACAGAACTCCAACCACATAAACTCGTATATAAGTTTGAAATATGAAGCTTTTTATTCTCCTCCAATACCTGAATTAAATTTTGAGGACTATTTGAACAGATGGCATCCACTGTTTTGGCATCTACTATCCGTGCATTTTCATCAGATGGATAATGTGATAAATCAGTACTAATTACAAACAGGTTTAAACTATTAAAATACGGTTTTAAAATCTGAGCTATTGCATCTAGAATTTCAGAATTATGCGTACCTACAATAATTGGAACTATTTGTTTGATATTGTTTAGGTGATATTGAAGAAACGGTAATTGAACTTCAATGGTATGTTCATCGGCATGAGCACTTCGATTATATTCGAAGTATTTACTGGAATCTATAAATTTATTAGCCAATTTCAGATTTACAGGTACTAGCCCTAAAGGCGTTTTGTAATGACCTAAGTTATATATAGAAGCACCCTGAAGTGAAACATGATGACTTGAACCAATAATAAATATATTTTCGTACGATGCTTCTGGTTTAAGCATTGCATATGCACTGGCTGCAATTTTACCTGAATACACGTAGCCTGCATGAGGTACAATTAATGCTGAAATATTTTCTTTGGTTTTCTTGCAATCATAAAACAACTCTTTGAGTTGACTTTTTAAGTTATTTGGATTTGAATCATAAAATGACCCAGCTACTACAGGTTCTCGATCTACACAATTCATTTTTCTATATTTTATTTCACAAACCACATCTACTCTCCATTAAAGTTACCACATTTTTTTAAGTTTTTTACATTGCCTCAACACTCTATATTTGAGCATTTTTCAAACACACATATTCTCTAAAGTATTTTTTTACCTTTTTTTTCATCTTGAAAGTTTGGTATTCTATAAAAAACATCTACTTTTGCATCCGCGTTAACGAAATAACGAAAACGCAATAAGGAGATTCAGTAGCTCAGCTGGTAGAGCACATCCCTTTTAAGGATGGGGTCCTGGGTTCGAACCCCAGCTGAATCACAGAAATTTGAAGAAAATAAATTTGGGAAGACCAAATTTAAAACAGGAGATTCAGTAGCTCAGCTGGTAGAGCACATCCCTTTTAAGGATGGGGTCCTGGGTTCGAACCCCAGCTGAATCACAAAAATTTGAAGAAAATAAATTTGGGAAAACCAAATTTGAAACAGGAGATTCAGTAGCTCAGCTGGTAGAGCACATCCCTTTTAAGGATGGGGTCCTGGGTTCGAACCCCAGCTGAATCACAAAAAGCTTACAAGAAATTGTAAGCTTTTTTTATTTTAATATATCCCACACTACTCAATAACGGGGATCAGCAGCTAAAGTTGGGTCTTGGGCAGGTATATGTTAAATTATTAAGCATATATCTTAGTAAGGAATCAGAACCAAATTCTGGGTCTAGGACTATATTTTGCATAAACGACAGAGAAAATACCATATTATTTCAACTCTATCAATTTATTTCCACCACATCTTGTTCGATATCCCATTTATTACCATAACAACGGATCATCCCAAACCTCTGGTTTTAGTATACCAAATATATTTATTATGTTTATCAACCTAAATTTTAAAATCTAACCTATGAATAAGAAAGAAGATAGCTTAATTGAAGAATCTTTAATTAGCGACACCCATTTGACACTACGACGGAATTTAGGAATCATTGGTATTACACTTGCTCCACTTTTAATTTGCCTGAATCATTTTCAAATACTACCCTCTATTAGTCATTATTATTATTCAGAGTCAAATGTTCTGTTTATTGGATTGCTGTTTGCCTATGGTTTGTATTTATTTTCGTACCGGGGATATAAAAAAGATAAAACTAAGCTCGACTTTATAAACGATAACTGGGTTACGAATTTTGCTGGTATTCTAATTATTATAGTGGCATTTATTCCCACAAAAGCTGATCATCAGCTTATAAGTACATATCATCTTTTTAATCCACCGAGAGGTCATAATAATAATATACTCAACACCATTCACTTAATTTGTGCAACAGGCTTTTTTCTAATAATGGCCTATTTATCGTACTTCCGTTTTACACGTACAGACAATTTGCACGAATCAGAAAAAGAACGAATCACCAAAAAGAGAAGAAACAGAATGTATAGAACATGTGCTATAATGGTTATTGTATCACTATTATTTATTTTGGTCTTTGAGTTTTTGTTAACTCCTCCTTTTTCTCAATGTATTGTACTTATTGGCGAAGCGGTTGCTTTATTCTTTTTTGGACTTGCATGGTTGGTAAAATCAAAATCTTTAGCTGCAATAAAACTATAGTAAAACAGTTCTCCCTTATTTATTAACCTGCAATGAAGCATAATTATATCAAAAGAAAATGGAACGAAACTAGAGGTGATGAATATGACCATTGGGGAAATTCGATTTGGTATTTTGAAATTGATAATAATGGAAATGTTAAAAGGCAAGTTGAAGAATATTCTATAGGTATAAGGATAAGATACGATACAAAATTCTCTTCTGATAGATATGGAATGCTTAGCGATGTTGAATTAGATTTATCCGATAATGAATTTAAATCTATACCAGTAGCTGAATTCAATAATATATGGGCAAAAAGAAATCCTTCAATTTGTCAAACAATTGTTGATGACAATATGATGATTGAAGAGCTTGAAGAAATTGAAATAAGCTTGCCATTATCAGACAATCTCTACGATGAAATTTGGTCTAGAGGTTTGATTGATAAGCTTCAGCATTTACCAATGAAATATGGGCCAATTCAAGATTTTGAGGAAGCTATGATTTTAAATGAAGGGTTAGAATCTGCAATTAAGATATTTGAATCAAGTAAATCTGATTTTTCTTCAACAGTTTTGAAAGAGTATGAGTCAGTTATAAAGTTTATAAAAGATGCTATTTCAGGCAGAAAAGCTTTACAATTTTGGTTATAAAAAGCCAACATATAACAGGCAGTAATAAATCAGGCAACAGAATTTCCGAACTTGAAGGGTGTGCAATTTCTATAAAGTTAGTTAAGTTTGATAGCAACTCAGTTTCTATTGTTGCAGGCTACATAAAGCAAACGATCATTTAATAATACTCCTTCCTAAAATATCAGGACAGGAGTTTTTTTTATTTCGTAACCTCACTAGTGATAAAGAAAAAATCACCTTTAAATAAAAAAGTTAATAACTACCCGTAGGAAATGATCGATATCTGTGTCTAATCCTTAAATGATCACAAAAGAGTTAGTATTATTTAAATATTAGGGTTATGAAAAAGATAAACAGAACGTTGATTATTGCAGGATTATTAGCCTCTCAACTAATTTTTGCTGCTTCGTGCGACGAAAAGGAAACATTAGACGAACAAGCTACTGAAGAGTTTACTTACGCCACTACTGAAGAAAAAAGTATTGATGACCTGATGGCAAATTTTATTGATACAAAACCTTTGACTTCGACAGAAGAAGAAATGCTTCAGTATATGAAAGAAGAGGAAAAGTTGGCTCGTGATGTGTACTATGCTTTAAATGAAATATGGAATGCCAGAGTATTTACCAACATTTCAAAAGCAGAAGAAAGACATATTAGCGCAGTTATGGGACTTGTGGAATATTACAATGTAGGAAGCACTAATGTTTTAGCTCCAGGAGAATACGAAAGTGATGAATTTAAAGCGTTATACGATAAGCTGGTTGAGCAAGGTTCTCAATCTATTGAAGAAGCCATGAAAGTTGGTGCATTAATTGAAGAATTGGATATTAAAGACCTTCAGGAAAAGTTGAATGCCACCAGTAATGAAAATATTACATTGGTTTTTAATAATTTACTTCGTGGATCCAGAAATCACCTCAGAGCATTCAATCGTCAGTTGGTAAAATATGGAATTACCTACACTCCTTCGCACATTTCTCAAACTGAGTACGATGAAATTATAAATTGTACAATTGAATCTGGTAACTTATAATATTAATATTGCAGATTAATATTATAGAGCTTACGATCCCTCAAAATATATTTACACCATTATTTTGAGGGATAATTTTCACTTAACGTCTCCTGCAAATTTCAAATACCAACTTATAGCTATAAAAAAATGTTGCCTCCTCTCCTATTAGGCAATAGCAAACCAATCCGTTTCTACCAAAATCATTTATTCTCCCCTTACTTAACCAATGTTAAAATAGCTATTTAAGCAAAGTCACACTTAATTATATTAGATGATTAATCGGGGAGAAATATGGCGAGGGATATTATTTGAATCACGGAAAGGTAAGAACCAGTGGTGTGGATTTAGAGGCTAACTTTTGGTACAAAAATCTATCACTGAATTCAAACTTTACCTATCAGGATATTCGCAATATAGAAAATTTTGAAGTGACGGATTAAGTAGGTTCTTAATGTGTTGTATTTCAATTCAAGACCATAGTTTTCTTTGACCCATACGACAGCATCCCAGTAACCCAAAAGTGGATTGTCTGAATCGTATACTTTTTTTGCCAAGCCATCATGGACATCTTTGGGAACGCTACTTCTTCTGGCTCCTCCATTTGAAATGCTTAGCATAGCTTCAAGTCCTGACTCTTTGTATACTCTTGTCCACCTATCCAGACTGGCAATTTCTACTCCTAAGTGGTTAGCTAAATCTATTCGACGTTTAAACTTTTCTTCCTTGGTGAGTATTAGACTCTGAATACGAGTTTTTAACCTATGGTTATTTTCCTTTTTTCGAAGGTTTCTCAAATATTTAATGTCCTCTTTTATATTTATTTCTGCTTGTTTTGGCATACTATAAAGATAATAATTATATCCATCAAATGGAAATACATTTGGTATAAATTGAATTAAGCTGTCAGCCCGTAATTTTATTTACAAAAGCTACGAGTAGTATTAAGCCAACCATGTTTTATGGTTCACCAGCTGAGGCCGTTTAGAACCACTCGTAAGAGAAATCTTTATTATTAAAGAAATGGTTATTTTGAGATATGGATTTTGTGCGGTAGCCGGTTCAATTGGCCCGGGCCAGCGATGGAGTGACGAAGACGAATGCGGGTGATTATAGCCTTGCGGGATGGCAAAAATTCGGCAAGGATGTGGGCTGAAGGATGAATTGAACTAGCGTTTATGGTTCTTTTTGGGCGATGCAAAAAGAATGAATCTGAGCTGTCCTTACAGGATGCATAGTTACATGACAAATAATACCCCAGGCGATGCCTGAGTTTGATGTGAATTGGGCTTTCAACCCGAAGTATCATTTTCAAAAGCAAAATTTAATTACTATAAATAACTTCCCTACTTACAACAAAAGAATAGTCAAAATAAAATGATGATTATTCATTAAAGAATAATTTCTACTTATTTGCTCAAAACCACTAAACAAACCACATAAACCCGTGTTTACTTTATTTAATAATTTGTATATTAACCACACAACGGTTAAACACATATCTGGTATTTTTACACCTATTTTTTTAATACCATGCCGTTGCACCAAATTATTAAGTGTTACAATTAATAAAAACAAATTTTCTTTTTCTGTATGCAAAACACCACTAAAGATCTCAGTTTCTATACTTTTTTTACAAAGTATTCCTTAATGGAGGACTATGGATTTACTTCTGGTTTAATTAGCAGGTTATATAAGAAAATTCTCCCCTCTATTCCGGAGGAAGATACTTTTGAGTTTTTTTTATTCAAAAACAAAACAAATATTGATTATATATTCAGCAATCTTAATTTTAATATTACTGATGACAACCACATATCTAAAGATTTAACATTAAGCATCAAAGCTTTATGCTCAAAAATATCGGCATTTGGACTTGACAACGATATCAGTTATAAATTTAAACTACTGAAATTAAACCAGCGTTGTTTTGAAATCCTACTTAACAAAATGAGCACATTAGATTGTAGGGATGATCAAAAAGTCAGATATTTAATTCATCTATTAAACGAGATTGAAAATAATATTAATGCCCTAAGAAGATATAAAAATAAAATAGGGATTAGTTTGCACTTAACAATTGTTACCAGAAGAATACTTGAGTATATTGAAAGAGTAAAAGAACTCATTGATTTAAGTTTAAACATTAATTCTCCAGAGCATTGGCAAAAGATTATTACCAATCACCTTGCCTACAATAAGAAAAAATACAGCTTGAGAAGATTTATTGTTCGACATTTTGATTTATTGATATTTGAAGCTGTAGAACACACGTCGAACAAAGGAGATAAGTATATTGCTGAAAACAATAAAGAATACTGGCGCTTTTTTTATAAATCATTGCTAGGAGGTGCTCTTATTGCGCTTTTTGCCCTATTTAAAATATATTTTGGATCTAACTACGAATTTGATGCTGTAAGTGATGCAATTATTTTTAGTTTGAATTATGCTATCTGTTTTATTCTGGTTAAACAATTAGGAGGTATTATTGCTACAAAGCAACCAGCAATGACTGCTTCTACCATAGCCAAGCATATTGATAAAAACAATAACCTGCAGATAGGCTCAAAAAAAGAAATTATCAAAGTAATTAAAAAAGCTCTGGGTAGTCAGTTTATATCTTTAGTAGGTAATTTTACTATGGCCATAATTTTTGCTTCAACTATATATCTCATATTTGAACAGTTTGGAATGCAAAAATCATTAGGTATAAAACCCGATTACCTGATGAAAGACATTATGCCTACGCTAAGTTTGTTTGGATATGCTGCTACAGCTGGTGTTTTTTTAGCTTTATCTGGTATTATCTCGGGATATGTAGATAATAAAGTAGTAGCCTCCAGAGCTGCACACCGTATTGTTAATACTAAACTATTTTTTAATAGTAAAAAAATGGCTGATTTTATTCTTCATCGAGGTGGTTCTTTAATGGGGAATATTACCCTGGGTTTTTTCCTTGGAAGCGCATTTCTTTTAAGCTACCTGTTTTCATTCTCTATTGATATACGCCACATTGCTTTTAGTACCTCCTATCTGGGTTACTCAATAATGAGTCAGCCTTTTGAATCTATTATAATAGTTAAAGCCTTAGTGGGAATATTAATTATAGGACTGACCAATCTTGTGGTTAGTTTTTCCATAACCTTAGTTTTAGCCTTAAAATCAAGAGGTGCTACATTCCTATTTATTCCCCAACTTTTTATGTATTCTGTAAAAGATTTTTTTAGTAATCCTCTTGATTATTTTATTGTAAGAGATAAAAATAACGAGAAGAAATAAGTTGGGTTTAAATAAAACTGACTTTGTTTATTTTAGTACTATCCTCAGTTCGACATAGCATAACGTTATGTCGACTGAAATCAGGAAAGACGCTTTGCTGAACTATACTACACATATCCCACAAAACTATATACGGTATATCCAACCCATTCTTTAATAATGGTTTTCCATTTTTCGAGATAAACTGTAGATGGATGAAAAATACCTGAAAAGTCAGCGGTTCCAAATTGATGTATAAAATCTGTTGAAAAAGGCGTTACCGAAATACCTTGCTTTTTAAAACAGTCCAACGACCTTTTAATATGATAACCTGAAGTAACCAATAAAAAATTGCCTTTCTTAATACCTGCCGACTGTAATAACTTAGAGGTTTCTACTGCATTTTCGTGTGTATTTAATGAATTCCATTCAACCAAGGTACTATCTTCTGGGATATCAACTTTTTTCAGATAGCACTGTACAATTTCACCTTCCTTAATCTCGCCAGTTGAACCTCCTGAAAAAATAAACCGATCGGCTTTGCCCATTTTGAATAATTCAATGGCTTTTAATAATCTATCCGAACTACTATTCTCAAACTTAATTTCATTAATACTATGGTTATACCCAGCAACTCCTCCCCCCAATACTATAATGCCATCATAATGTTCTACGGAGTTTAAATCCTGACTATGTCCTTCCCACCAACTACTTACTCTATAAAAAATATACGGATTGGTGAATACAAATAACAATCCCATTGCAAATATTAAAATGCATTTTTTGAACATACTCCTCTTTATCATCAGGGCAAGTATTACAAGAATACCAATCCATAAAATTGGAGACAAGGCAAATGAGAATAATTTTGACACCGTAAAAAACATAGGTTCTATCTTTTTAAATGATCCATTGGCAAATCAAAATAAAGACCACAAATTAAACCACACACCTATTTACCTATAATACAAAAGATTAATTCTTAAACACCTTTTAATCTCCTTAAAAAAGACATCAACACTATGTGGAATAATTCAACACAGTGTAGAATTATAACAACACATTACATTTAGAAATATCTTGAATTATACTGGTAAAAAAGTAATTCATGCTCTTATCTCTGCACTTTTACCCCTTTTTCTTATCACCTTTAACCTTTGTCCCTGTCACGATATCCCCTCATCTATTTAAAATAACTTTTTATCATAATAATTTAGGGTTTGAAAATATTTAAATTAAATTCGAAACGGTTATTACCAATAACGATAAAAAAACTCTATTACTATCAATAATGAATAATAAAGAATTAAAAGTAAAACTGGGAGGGCTACCTGCACCTTTTGTAATGTTTGGATATGCTATAATTATTACCAGTTTTATGTTAGACTATCACTTATGGTATGTAAGTATACTTTTACTATTAATTGGTTTATTGGTCGTAACAGCCAGAGATCGAATGATTTTTAATTTTGATGATAAAACACTGTATAAATATTCTACCTTTTTATTCTTTAAAAAAGGAGAAACAATAGATCTGAGTAAAACGGAATATATTTCAATGGTTAGGGTAAATGTTTCGCAAAGAATGTATCATACAAGTATATCTACAACAGTTTCGGAAGTGATGATGTTAACAAACCTGATTTTTCCTGACAATAAAAGATTACCCATCTACAGAAAGAAATATGAAGAAAGCATGATACTTAATAAAAAGATTAGCGATGGATTGAATGTTAAAATACTAGATTTATCTAACAGGGAAAAGAATTGGATAGCCCCACAGGTACGAGCTTAAAAACAATATAATAACCTGAACTTCTATGTTAATAGTTGGACCATAGATTCTGGCAATTTCCCAATGACAAAAAGTAATAAATTGAGAAAATGAAATTTAGAATAAAATCAGCAGAAACAACAATTCTCATTCTTGCAATATATCAAATTCTTGGGGGAGTCTGGGGCTTTGGTTTAATTTTCTGGCTTCTTTTACAAACGCAAGAAGTTAATGGCCCCATATTATTAATCTACTTTATATCTATTGCATTGTATAGTTTATCTGCTAATGCCGGATTGGTTTTATTACGAAAAGATTATAAAAGAGGATTAATACTTTCATTTATAAATCAAGCCTTTCAGGTTGTTGCTATTGCAATTGGAGGCTATAAGTTTGACTTTATCTCTGGAGCTAAATTAGCCGGAGGGTTTAATTTTACAAATGGTTTTTTTATGAATCTGGATTTTACGCTAACATCTGAATTTAATATGTCTTGGAACTCCGGGAGTACATTCTATTTATATATAAACTTCTTAGCAGTTTTTCTTATTTATGTGATAGCTGATCTTTATGATGGTTTTGTTAAAAAGAAAACGACTGCAGAAGAGATAAATCAGTTAGTAATAAACGATGATGTAAATATTGAAAATGATAAAGAAACAAATAATAGATATAAAGTTTAACCAATAAAATACAACATCCTACGCATCATCAAAATATATAAATTGGATCACCTTTACTCAATAATATGAATATAATAGAAAAGTATTTAGATAAAATAACACCTAAAATTGAAGTAAAAGATAAGGTTGAAATAATTCAAAATAACGTTAGCGAATTCCCACATTTCATAATCGCCAGTCTTGATCCTAAGTATCATAAAACGCTTCAAGTTGAGAGCAACGTAATTCTTTTAAAGGTAAAAGGGAGAACGATCACTCCGGTTGACTTATCAACTGTCTTTAAAAAGACCCCTCAATTAAAGAAAATGAATCGCATGAAATCTAAAATAAAGATTGAATTACAAGATACATCTTTATTGATATCATCATATGAACATGTACTTGGAACTAAAAAGGAAAAAGAATTGGTAAAGAAAATTCTTACAATTAGATTAGAAAGTTTTATGCAAACACTAAAACAAGAATTATAACAAGATTACATCTAACAGTAATTTATTATATCAACGATTAATTGCATTATAAATAAATCCCACATACTCCAGACAACAAATATTCAACGTATCACGATCTGATATGTATCCTCACTCTCCTTAATTTTATTAAAAATCTTTTTCTTGAGTATTCAGAAACTAATAGTTCAAAAGGCTTTATTAATACTGTAAATACTAGATAAAACAAATAAGATACGGCAAAGAATAAGTATATAAAAGCTATTATTAGACGTTTCATATATGTGAATAATTAGGTTAAATATTTGATTAAATTAATTAATAATGAGATATATCTCCTTATGAAAGGAGAAAAATTTATTTTATTATTGATTAATAACACAAAATCATACACTAGACTAAACTTACAACAGGATTTAAATAAAACCGGACGCCTTATATAGGCAATATATATACTAAAAAAGGAAAAAACCTAAATCATATAAATTAGTATAATCCTTATAGCATAAACTCTACCATCTATTAGTTGCTCTAATTATTGAATATTTAGTTTATGGTTTTACTTTTGCAGAAACAATTAACAATTTGTAGAAGACTTTAATTAAAAAAATATAAAATGATGACTATTCCTGTTGGATTAAAAGCAGATAAAGAGATAACAGTTGAAATTAATGACACAGCCAAAGTACTTGGTTCTGGAGGACTTGATGTATATGGAACTCCAGCGATGATTGCACTTATGGAAAACGTAGCTATGACTATGATTGGTTCTTATTTACCTGAAGGTGGTGATTCTGTTGGAATAAAAATGAATGCAGATCATATGAAAGCATCACCTGTTGGTGCAAAAATTAAGTGTGAAGCAACTATTTCTGAAGTTGATGGAAGAAAAATATCATACGAAATTGTGTGTACTGATGAAACAGGAGCTACAATAGGTAAAGCTTCACACGACAGATTTATTGTTGATGTAGAACGTTTTTTAAGTAAGTTATAAAAACAGATCGCCTATAAAATATTCAAGCCTCCAGCTTTCGCATTTGTTAACAAAAGTGATAGCAGAAGGCTTGATCTGTTCATTAATACATTGCTGATATTATTTTATGCTACATAATTTTCAGAAATTCCATATCAATACATTAGAACCAAATTAACGAATCAGCAAATTCAACAAATAAACAAAACAAACTCTAATCCCATTCCTGCACTTATCCACTTTTATATCACTGCAATTTAAAAGCCAACCTAATCACCTCACTCACTTTACATTACACCTACCCACACCTCTATTACTACTCTAAAATTATACATAAATCCACCTATTTTGAATTATAACTCCCCCTGTTTTACATTTTTGTTAACAATCTTTGTACGGATGGAAAAATCTATCTTTTAGTTTGGAAAAGAATTATAAAAAAAATCATATTATAAACAGATAAAATGACCTTGCTGATGGAAAAGCTTGGCTTATTTGGCTAATTTACCATAGTGCACACAACATATAGCCAAAGGCAAAAAAGTGATTACATTCAATAAGCGAAATAAATTTAAACTAATGAAACCACAAAAGTTAAGTGTACTTGAAAAAGTAGGTTATGGATCAGGTGATGCAGCGGTAAATGTTGTTATCTCTTCAATGTTTCTTATCATCACCTATTTTTATACCGATGTATTTGGTATTAAGCCTACAGATGTTGCGCTAATGTTCATTTTAGTTAGAGGAATTGATGCCATAAGTGATCCTTTAATGGGAATTATTACAGATAAGTATAAATCAAAAAGGTTTGGTCGTTTCCGTCCTTATTTCCTGTATCTATCTATTCCATTTGGAATTTCTGTATTTCTAACATTTACAACACCAGGTTTTGATTACGCAGGAAAACTAATTTATGCTTATTGTACTTATATTTTAGTAACCTTAATGTTTACTTCGGTTACCATTCCCTATATTTCCTTAATAGGAGTATTAACTAATGATCCTAAAGAACGCTTAGCTGCTAGTGGTTATCGACTTTTCTTTGCTAAAGTAGCTGCTTTTGGAGTATCTATATTGGTTCCTATCATGGCTAAATCATTCGGAGCTGGTAATATTGCTCGAGGATATCAATTGGCAATGGGAGTAATGGCACTAGGAGGTACGTTGCTTTTCTTATTTTGCTTTGTTACAACCAAAGAACGTATTGAGCACGTTGTAGAAACTACTCCATATTTAAAACAATTAAAATACTTGTTTAAAAATGGCCAGTGGTTATTATTACTAGGTAGTTGTTTATCAGGTACAACCGGTTATGTTATTCGTGCATCGGTAGCCATTTATTATGCAAAATATTACTTGGGAGGCGATGAAGTAGTTCAGTCTACATTTATGGGTACAGGAGTTGCTGCTGCAATTTTAGCCATGCCAGCTTCTACGCTTATTACAAAACGTTTTTGTAAGGTAAAATTGTTTTGGACGTCACAGTTTGGTGTAGGTATACTTAGTGTATTGATGTTTTTCCTAATTAAACCTCAACCAGAAAGTATGATGTTTGCATACGTAATGTATTTCATTCTTTCTTTTGTTGTTGATTTACATGCACCTGTATTCTGGACTGCAATTGCAGAAGCTGTTGACCATGGACAAGCAGAAACTGGTGTTCGAGTTTCGGGATTAGCTTTTGGAGGTATTTCATTTGCTCAAAAAGCAGGAATGGGTATTGCCGGTGGTGTTGTTGGACTATTGCTTTCGGGCTTTGGATATGTGGCACCAACTGAAGAAATATTAAATCCGGTTCAAACAGATACGGCTCTTTTAGGATTGGCTTTAATGTTAACACTTATTCCAGGTGTTTTCCATGTAATTAATGGATTGTTAATTATGAAATATAAGATTACAGATAAGTTTTACGAAACAATAAAAGCTAAAATACATATTTAAGATGCCAACAGATAAAAACGCTCCTTTAGTAGAGCAACGTGCTGACCCTTTTGTTTATAAGCATACCGATGGTTATTACTATTTTACAGGTTCAGTACCTACTTATGATCGTATAGAGCTACGCCGATCTAAAACCATTGAAGGATTAAAAAACGCTGAAACATTTGATGTTTGGTTTAAGCATGAAACCGGACCAATGAGCAGACATATATGGGCACCAGAAATTCACTTTTTAGATGGCAAGTGGTATGTATACTTTGCTGCCAGCGAAGAAGAAGATATATGGAAACTAAGACCTTATGTTTTAGAATGTACTGGTCTGGATCCATTACAAGATGAATGGATTGAGTTAGGTATGATGCAGGCAGCTGATGGAGATGAGAAATCATTTATTGATTTTTCGTTGGATGCTACCATCTTTGAAAATAAAGGTAAAAGATATTTTTGCTGGGCAGAAAAAACAGGTGGTCAGTTTGCTGCGTCAAATCTATATTTAGCTGAAATGGAATCTCCAATTAAGTTAAAAACAGTACAGTTTATGCTTACAACTCCTGATTACGATTGGGAAAGAGTTGATTTTTGGGTAAATGAAGGACCTGCAGTGATTAAAAACAATGGAAAAATATTTATCGCATTTTCGGCAAGTGCTACCGGGGCTTGTTACTGCATGGGAATAATGGAAGCGGATGAAGATGCAGACTTGTTGGATAGAAACTCTTGGAAGAAATCGAGATATCCTGTTTTAGAAACTGATTACGAAAAGAAAATTTATGGTCCCGGACATAACTGCTTTACTGTGGCCGAAGATAACAAAACTCCTTTATGTATCTATCATGCCAGAGATTATGAGGATGCTGTTGGTGATCCATCTGTTGTACCAGCATCTGACACAAGACCTCTTGAAGAGATTGTTAAAGATCCGCTTTATGATCCAAACAGGCATGCTAGGGTAATGGAAGTAAAATTTGATGCAGAAGGAAGACCTGTATTTGAATTTTAGGATAAAAAATAAAAGATCATTCTTTTATAGAATGGATTAGCTCAAGTTTATATCAGCGTTGTTAATCACAATGTTTTCTTAGTTCCACAGTTTCCTTTTGAGGTTGGGAGTCAGAAAATGAAAGTTAGAAGTTCGAGGAAATCTATTCTCATTAGCATTTAATTTACTTCTGGCTTCATGCTTCTGGCTTCTTACTTCTTACTTCTAGTAAAATAATTAATACTTGAAAACAATACTGTCCATTAACCACGTTATTATAAACTAAAACTAATGGCTTTTATGAATAAGGATAGAACAAAGAGGGTGTTTCAATAGTTGGAGCACCCTTTTTTATTTTGTTTATTAAAACAATATAACACATACTAGTAATACAGATTAAACCAATAATTAAAGTAGTAGCTAGTGGCTGATATTATTATTTGAATATTAACCTTGGTTTGGATCAAAACCTATAATATTGGCTTTACACACCTTTTTCACCTTAACTTTTAATCTTTTTGAATACTTCACATCAGAAACCTTTTTCCAATCTGTTGTACCAATTAATTGTAACCATTGACACTTAATTTCAGCAGTTGAACAATTTCGAGGAATATCAACCTTAACGGTTAATACATCTACAACATGATTAGCATCTATGGCCTCTCTCTGGATACCTAAAGTATTATTGCAAGCTTTTGCATATGATATATACTATTGAGTAATATGCCAACAACACAATTAATCTTAACTTCTCCATAAGCCTACTATTTTACAACCAACAAATCGAGTTAATAAGGTTTTTCCTCCTCTACACCCCTGATAAATCATATTTCAATCAAAATATTTCATTTATTCGGAGGCAAATTACCGAAATATGCTTTTGGGGGTTATTTTTACTTTATGAATGAGAAAAATACACCTGTGAAATGGGAAAAATACAGAAATCCTCGACGGTGTTATTGAGAATTTGAAGGTAGTTTTAAATTAAAAAACAAGATGAAAGTTAGACGAGAGGTGTCATCAAATCAATTGGATTATAATGCAAAATATTTCTTATAGCGCGATATGATTAAGTTGAAAGAGATTTATGCGTTGACAAACAAGAAATTACCGTATTTGAAAAATTAAATTCGGGCTATAGTCAAAACATTTAACGTTTCATCTCGCGTGGGGGCTTAACTACTATGCGACCTCTACAACTACATAAATACACTTCACATCCTGTACAAGCAAAACAATTACTACAGTTCCGTTTTAAATCCCGAACAGCGTATTCCTTTTTACATTTAGGACATATTACTTTATTTATATTCCTATCTTTCTCCATATATTAAACAAAAATATATATTTTGTGTTCAGTTTAAATAATATAGGCTTTTTGTTACAGCCCCCCTAAATTTAAGCCCTATGCCTAAAAGAAAAAAGAGTATACTAAGAAAACTATTTAGAAACATGATGTTTTTTGGAGTATTAATGGGATTTGTATTTCCTGTGTATGCTCATTTTTTTGTAGAATGGAAAGATGGCTTATTTATCTACTTTTTAGTTGGTTGCATCATGGCCGGTGTAATTGTAGGCATAGTATCGTTTTCTTTTGTTAAAACCATACTTATCAAGGAATTATTAAAAGTTTCTACTATTGCAAAAAATGTGACAGAAAAAGACATCTCTGTACAACTGAACCTAAACAGTGATGATGCAGTAGGCGAAATAGCTAATGGTTTTAGTGAAATTATCAAGTCCTTAAATCTATTTGTTTCTGAAACAAAAAAAATAACCAATAATGTACAAAAGTTTAATGGTAATAGTAAGGATCATTCAACCAATGAAATTTCTAATCTAGAGCATTCTATATCTGATATAAAAACGGTATCTGATAAAATATCTTCTTTATCTAATACTATTCAACAGGATATTCTAAGTATTCAAACTACTGTTTTAAAATCTGGCAAAACACTGCAGAACATTGATAAAAAGGTTAATGATTTCTCTTTAAAGATGAACACTTTAATGACTAAAACCGAAGAAATCAGTTCCATCATTCATATTATTAGCGATGTTGCCCAGCAAACCAACTTACTTGCCTTAAATGCATCTATTGAAGCCTCAAAAGCGGGTGAATTTGGCAAAAGTTTTGCAGTTGTGGCAAATGAAGTCAGACTTCTTTCTGGCAATATAAATAATTCTGTTGCTGATATCATACACATCAGTCAATCCATCAATGAAAACTTAAATGATGCCAACCAAATTAATAAAGACATCATGAGTCAATTTAAAAGCAATCTGGTTGAAAACGTTAAGTTCACTGAAGTGGTAAACGGAGTTGAAAACCATACCAGTTCAAACATGATGGAAAACGAAAAATTAATGCATTCTATTAACCATTTAAAAGACATTGTACTTGTAATGAATGCATCATTTGAATCATTTTATGATTCTGTTTCACACCTAAATTCATTTGTAAAAGACTATAAAACCATCCGTAAAAACTAAGTCTTATCACCATAGAAACCATACTGCAAAATAAAAATACTATATTCATGACCTTTATTGATTATGCTACCAACATTAAACAATAAGCCAGGTTATATTAATTAATAACATGAAACACCCCAGAAAGTTGATCACCCCAATTATATTCAAAAGGATGATCGATTTTATGGAGCGTTTCTTCTGACCAATGAAAATAAATTTAAATTTTATTCAGATATGAAAATAGTATTTATAGTAATCGCTTTATTCAGTTCAATAATAAGCATTGCACAAACTCAAGAAGCTACAACCACAGAAGGGAAAACTGTTATTTTATATAATGATGGCACCTGGGAATATAAAACAGAAGGTGATGAAGAAGTAAAAATAGAACCAACAAGCATATCTAACAATGTAAATGCTGAAGGTGAAATGGCTGAAATTTATTTTAGCACAAGTGATCGGTTAAATCGTTTTTTTGGAAACCCAAAAAATAAAATACGAGGGAAGGCAAAATGTTTTATTGTGAATGGACAATCTAAAATTGAATTTATGTGGGAAACCTATTTAGGTGATGGCAATCGTTATTTTGGATATTTAAAAGAAGGAACCGTTGTTACATTAAAACTTAAAGATGAAAAACAGGTTCAACTTACGCTTGGTGAAAATATAAACACTGATGCCAGAGAAAAATACCATGTTACTATTTTTTCAGGTACAGCAAATGTAACTAATGAGCAAGTGGCACTTTTAGTAAAGTACCCGGTTGAAAGTATTATGGTAGAATGGAAAAAGAAACCTGAAGAATACAAGGCCCAAAACACAAACTACTTTAGAAGTGAATTCGTAAAGTTATTGAAATAGTTTTAATCCGCATTCATCAGTTAAATTTAACTGATGAATGCGGATTAATCATAGACTAGCCAATGGCATTCATAATTTTTTCTTCTTTTGAAACCTCTCCTTCCGAAATATTAATTGCAGTTTCAATTAATGCCAAATGCGAATATGCCTGAGGGAAATTACCTAACTGACGTTTGGTTTTAAAATCTAAATCTTCGCTATACAATCCTAAATGATTGCTATAAACCAATAGCTTCTCAAAACGATCAATTGCAGCTTGCTTCTCTCCTATTTTATATAAAGCATTAACTAACCAGAAAGCACAAATAGTAAATGCACTCTTTGGTAATCCAAAATCGTCATGATTTGCATACCTATACATCAAACCTTCATGCTCTAATTCCTTTTGAATAGCATAAACCGTTGATCGGTACCTTTCATTTTTACCATCAATAAAACCATAGCTTTCCATTAAAAGAACAGAGGCATCCAGATCCTCGCTACCATATGCTTGTGTGTAGGATTGTTTCGCCTCCGACCACGCATTATTTTCAATATCTTCTCTGATTTTATCTTCCAGCTTTTTCCACTTCTTCACGTATGATTCCTGCTCTAGTAATGCAGCAATTTTCTGTGCTCTGTCAATAGCTACCCAACATAAAACCTTACTGAAGGTAAAATGCTTACTTTCGCCTCGGATCTCCCAGATACCTTTATCTGGTTTTTTCCAGTTACGCTCCACCATTTTAACTACGTTTCGCACAACTGTCCATAGGTCTTCACTAAAATCAAGTGTGGCAGAATATAAACTAAAGTGCTGATAAATAGCATCCATCAAAATACCATAAATATCATTTTGCTTTTGCTTATAGGCTGCATTTCCCACTCTTACCGGTTTTGAATCTGCATAACCTGAAAAGTGCGGAAGTTCATATTCCGACAATTTCTTTTCGCCACTAATACCATACATAATTTGCATCTTCTCATCTTTTTCCGGAAGAATATTGATGATGAAGTTTAAATAATCCTTGGCAACGGTTTTATGATTTACCTGATTCAGTATTTTAACCACCATTGAACCATCACGAATCCAGCAGTAACGATAATCCCAGTTACGAACTTCTCCAACGGTCTCTGGCAATGAGGTTGTTAAAGCAGCTAAAACAGCTCCTGTTTTTTGGTAACTCAGTAACTTTAATGTTAATGCACTTCGATTAATTTCGTCATTGTACTTACTAAAAGTTGTGGTTCTTTCCGACCAGTTTAACCAATACACTTTGGTACGCTCCATCTGAAGTTTCACACGATGAATATCTTGCTTTAACAACTTCTGGTTATAGCTTAAAAGCATGAACTTACTTGAAGTTAAAGTGATTTCATTGCTTTCAGTAATGTCCTTGAAGTCAAAATCGGAATACATATAAAGAGAATCATATGCACCTCTTTTAGTTACCGCCTTAATAAATTTAGAATGAACTGAAAGCAGTGTTGGATGTAAACCATACTCCAACTTTGGCTGATATCTAACTTTAAATACCGGAGCACCACTTATTCTATTAAATACTCTAGCTACATCTGGTGGAGCATACGCTGAACCTTTCGATGTTTTATAACGAGGCATAAAGTCTATCACTTCAAAAACGCCTTCCTCGCAAATAAATCGAGTACGTAAAAGATTTGTTCTATCAATATATTCCTGACCTATTGATAATAAATTTTTGGGTTCGATATCTAGAGCTCCCCCTTTGTTTTCATCCAACAGTTTTGCTAAAACTGATGGTGCATCAAATTTTGGCAAACATAACCAATCGATACTTCCCTTTTCAGAAACTAATGCAGCAGATTTACAATTTCCGATAATCCCGTAATTCAGATTCTCCATATATTGAACTATATTAAAAATTATTGGTTAAATTTGTAGTATCCTCAAAAAAAAGAGTAATATTTCTAAAATTCAAATAAAAAACGCTATTTCTATGCAAAAGATTCACATTGTTTCAAACAGACTCCCCTTTAGCATTAAAGAGGAGGGTGAAGAAATCTCTCTCGAAGCTAGTGTTGGGGGCCTAGCCACAGGTATGAAATCCATTTATAAAGATTATGGAGGTACCTGGATTGGCTGGCCTGGAATAGATAGCGATTCTATTTCTGATGAAAAGCAACAGAAAATCAACAATTTATTTAACAAAGAGAAGTGCGCTTCGGTTCATTTAAACTCTGAAGAAATTCATTTATTTTATGAAGGTTTTAGTAATCGCACAATCTGGCCGTTATTTCACTACTTTACTCAATTTGCAGATTTTAACCAGGCTGACTGGGAAATTTACAAAGCTGTAAACCAAAAATTTGCAGATAAAGCAGTAGAAACATTAGAGGACGGTGATGCTGTTTGGGTACACGATTATCAATTATTATTGGTTCCGGAAATGATTAAATCGAAGAAACCTAATGTTACTGTTGGTTTCTTCCTGCATATTCCTTTCCCATCGTATGAGGTATTCAGAATTTTACCTTGGAGAAATGATATTATAAAAGGAATGCTTGGTGCTGACCTAATTGGATTTCACACTTATGATTACGAACGCCACTTCTTCAGTTGTGTCAGACGTCTGTTTGGTTATGAGATTTCGTTCAATCAAATTCATATTGACGAACGAATTATTATTGCTGATTCGTTTCCAATGGGTATCGATTACGAAAAATTCATTACCAATGCACAAAACGTTAGTTTAAAATCTGTGAGCGAAAAATCTGAGCTTCACAAGGAGTTGGATAAATATTTTCTTTCTTCTCCAGAACGTAAATTAATCTTATCTATTGATCGCCTGGATTATACAAAGGGAATACCTAACCGACTCACTGCTTTTGCCCGTTTCCTGGAAAAATATCCCGAATTCCAACAAAAAGTCACTCTTATTATGCTTGCAGTTCCTTCAAGAGGAGAAGTTGATCATTATCAACAACTAAAAAAAGAAGTTGATGAATTGGTTGGAAGCATTAATGGTAAATATGGTAGCATCAATTATACACCTATCTGGTATTTCTATCGTTCATTACCATTTAATAACCTGATAGAACTGTACAGTTCTTGCGATGTGGCTTTAATTACTCCTGTTCGTGATGGTATGAATTTGGTTGCAAAAGAATATGTAGCATCAAGAATTAACAATACAGGAGTTTTAATACTCAGCGAAATGGCGGGTGTTGCAAAAGAAATGGGAGAAGCTCTTCTGATCAATCCTGTAGATGATGAGGATATGGCCGACAGCATATATCAAGCTTTAACAATGCCTATTGATGAACAAAAAGGCAGGATGGCATATATGAAGGAGCGCATTCAACGCTATGATATTTTTAAATGGGCTGATGAATTTGTTAAATCTCTACAAAAGGCAGAAAGTGTACAGAATGACTTTCTGGCAAAGAGAATTACAAAAAACTTGGCTGAAAACCTGGTTCTAAAATACCATGACTCTAAAAAACGAGCCATCTTTCTTGACTATGATGGTACTTTAGCTCCTTTTAAAAAGAATCCTCAGGATGCAAAACCTGATGAAGAACTACATGCAATCATCAAAAATCTAACGGATAATGAGTTAAACACTGTTACCATTATTAGTGGTAGAGATAGGTACACTCTTGAAAAATGGTTTGCTGGACATAAAGTTAATTTAATATGCGAACATGGTGTATGGCTTAAAAAAGTGGAAGGTGAATGGGAAATGCTTACTACTGTGAATAACAACTGGATGCCCAATGTTCGTCCTGTAATGGAGCATTTTGTTGACCGTACTCCAGGCAGCTTTATTGAAGAGAAAAATTATTCGTTGGTATGGCATTATCGCAAAGCAGAACCAGATCAGGGTGAATTAAGAGCTAACGAACTAAAAGATGAATTGAATACCCACCTATCTAATCACAACCTAGAAATTATGGAAGGAAATAAAGTGATTGAAGTAAAAAGTGGTGGTATTAATAAAGGTGTTGCTGCCTTAAATTTCCTTAACAACGAACCATACGATTACATTATGGCTATTGGTGATGACTGGACTGATGAATTTATGTTCCGGGAACTTCCTGAGGATGCCATTACGATAAAGGTTGGAATGAAACATACTAAAGCTGCTTACAAAGTTGAATCTGTAGATGCTGTCAGAAAACTATTAAAGAGTATGTAAAACCCCAGATGACAAAAAAATTACAAAACCGGATAATGACTTATCCGGTTTTTTTATGCCTGAACTTATATTAAAAGGGTAAAAAATGCTATCTTTTCAATGACTTATACGTAGATAGTATATCATATCTCAATTATTATAGTAGCTACAACAGAATCTCATGACACATATATTTTCTGAACCATTTATTTTAAATAAACCAGAAGTAATTAAGAATAAGATCTTAAACATTCTTTTTATTATTTCAGCAATCGGACTCATTCCTATATCTTCATTAGCATATTTAAGATCTTCTTTGGGTATGGGTAACCTGATATTATTGATAAGTGATATTCTTTTATTCTTTGTAATTTTATTTCTAATTATATCAAGTAAATTATCCTATACAACAAAGAGTCATATCTTTTTAATATCTGTATTGCTAATTTCCATATCCAGCCTTTACGTTTCCGGAATTTATGCAGGAGGAAAATATATCTTTATTATAATAAGTATTTTATCTGCCATATACCTAAATAATAAATGGAGTATCTTTTACACATCTATTATTGTAATTTCCTATGTTATTATTACCTACTTATACATAAAAGGATATCAAACAAATGTTTTGAATAAAGAAAACGTTGCCAATTCATGGGTTTCATGGATTAATGAGGGAATAATTCTTTTATTTGTTATGATATGTTGCTGGGTTATTATTGAGATTTTATTAAATGGCTACAAAAAAGAAGTTTTCAACTTAAAAACAAGCGAGCAAATACTATTTCAAACCATTGAAAAAATGCCTGTTTCGGCCATGATTATTAACGATAAACAGGAAATTTTATATGGCAATACTTTATTTTCTGAACGAAGTGGACTAGAACTTTTTGTAGGCCTTACTATTTCAAAAATAATTGAACAAATATATGATAACCCCAATGAAATAGATAGCAATGTATCCAGATTCGTAAAAAAAGTAGAACACGTCTTTCATACAGGAGAGCATCCTCCAATGACAGAATTTAAGTACTTCGATAAAAAAGGAAATCCTTGCTGGGCTGAAATACATTACAACTTAACTACACCTAATATGCTAATTGTAATGTTTGTGGATATTACGGACAAAAAATTAAAACAAAGAGAGGTTATAGAAGCCATGGTTAATGCTGAGGAAAATGAAAAAAGCAGAATGGCTAAAGAATTACATGATGGTATTGGACCTTTAATCTCAACTGCTAAAATCTACGCACATAGTATAAAAGGAATTGATGATAAAGATAAACAGCAGGAACATGCTAAGCGGTTAATTGAATTATTGGATGAAACATTACATGAAGTTAGAAGTATATCTAATAATATTAGCCCACATATTTTGAGAAATTATGGTTTAAAGGATGCCATACAATCATTCATAGATAAAATTCAACCTGTTACCTCCATTCTATTTCATTTGGAGATTGAGGAAAGCATCAAGTTTTCAAATACTTTTGAGTATACCATTTACCGAACAATCGTTGAAATGGTAAATAACTCACTGAAACATGCTAATGCAAATAACATTTATATTATTTTTAAAAATTTTGATTCCGATATTGAATTCACCTACAAAGATGATGGTGTTGGCTTTAATTTAACAGATGCCAAAGGAAAAGGATTTGGACTTTTAAATATGGAATCGAGAATACTGACACTTGGAGCGACTTACAATTTCCAGACTGCTCCTGGTGAAGGTGTTAATGTGACAATAAACATACCTTGTGATGGCTCTAAAAATTGTATTAGTTGAAGATTTGGATTTAATCAGAGAAGGAATTACTGTATTAATAAGTCAAATTAAAGATTTTGAAATTGTAAACATCTTTAAAAACGGACAGGAATTCGTTGATCATCTGGATGAACTGGACTGTGATATTGTAATTACAGATATTGACATGCCTGTTCTTGATGGTATTTCAGCCACAAAAATCGCTACCTCTCGCCGACCAGAAATTAAGATTATTGCCTTATCAATGTATAACGACACCAAATACTATTACGAATTGATTACTGCTGGAGCAAAGGGTTTTGTACTAAAACAATCCAGTGTTGAAGAACTCGAAAAAGCAATACGATTGGTTATGGAAGGCAAAAGTTTTTTCTCTGAGCAATTACTTTATAACGTAATTGTTAACATGCAAAACATTGAAAAAACGCTGATAAAGGAAAAAACTGAACTGCTAAAACTAACTGAAAAGGAATTAGAACTACTACAACTGATATGTAAAGGATTATCGAATAAAGAATTGGCTGAGCAGATGTTTTTAAGTGTAAAAACAATTGAAAGCAATAAAGCAAAATTGATGCGAAAAACTGGTGCAAAAAATAATGCAGCTCTCATTATTTGGGCCATAAAAAATAAAGTTGTTAATATTTAATAAGTAGACTCCCTTATCAATTCCAAACTCCCATTTTTCAATATAAGCATCTATTTCATTTCAGTAAAGTTCCTGCATATACTGCACATATAGGGTTTTCCCTATTCAAAATACAAAGTTATCCCCACCCAAAATAGGGTGATTCCATCAACTTAGGCTTACATCAAGCATATATATTTGCTGCATAATTTTTTATCTCGTTTTGGGCAATTGATTAGTTGTAAATGAAGGATACAGAAAAAATATCGGTCATTATTGTAGATGATAATTCTTCTGCCATTGAAGGTGTAAAATTACTATTAAGTACTTATAACGAGTTTAAAGTAATGAACACGTTTAATAATGGTCATGAATTATTGACTTACAATAATATTCATTGTTGCGACATTATTTTAATGGATATAGAAATGCCTGTAATGGGAGGCATTGAAACAGCCAAACAGATAAGTTATCTATACCCAGATGTCAAACTTATTGCAATTACAATGTATCAACATCGATTATATCTTAGAGATATCTTAAGTGCAGGTTTTCATGGTTTTGTAAACAAAGGCAGAATGGCTGAAGATTTATCTTCTACAATAAACAAAGTATACTCAAACAAAAGACATTACCCAAAAGACTTAAATATTTAAAATAATAAATATGAGCGATTTAAGCATTGAAATTTTAAAAACCTTAGCGACATTTCCTGTGGCCTATTTTATTTTAAAATTGATTTTTAAGAAATCAGTAATGTTCCAGGTAAGTATGCTTACTGTATCCTTTACACTTTTTGTAACAATTTTAAAGGCCCTTGAATTTCACTACGGAATGATTTTGGATTTTATTGTTACTCCAATAAATGTTGCAGTCGGAACTGTAGTATTTATCTACATCAATAAGCTGTTACGAAAACCTTTGGCCAATGCTATTACCGAATTGGAAGAATTATCTCAAGGAAATTTACATATTAAGTTACAACACTCCGATTCAAAAAATGAGTTAGGCGTATTAATCAATTCTGTAATTAATCTATCAGAAAAGTTAAAGAAAATCATCTCTGAAATAGAGCTTAATGCTGAAAATGTTTTAAGTGCCAGTCATCAATTAAACGTTACGGCTGAAGACCTATCTCAGGGATCAACAGAACAGGCATCTTCTCTGGAAGAAATATCTTCTACAATGGAAGAAATTTCAGGAAATGTAGCTAACAATACAGAAAATGCACAACAAACTGCTACCATTGCTAACAAATCTTCTATGGGGATAAAAGAGGTTTCCAAAGTTTCTGCTGAAAGCTCAACTTCAGTATATACTATCACGGAGAAAATCAATGTCATCAATGACATTGCAATACAAACAAACATATTAGCTCTTAATGCGGCTGTTGAGGCTGCCAGAGCGGGTGAATCAGGAAAAGGTTTTGCGGTAGTTGCTGCAGAAGTAAGAAAACTGGCCGAGAACAGTAAAAAAGCAGCTGACGATATTATATTAAAAGCAGATCATAGCAAAACGCAAACAGAAATGGCTAATAGTTTATTAAATGAAATAAGTCCGGAAATCACAAAAACTTCAGAATTGGTAAACGAAATAACAGCCGCCAGCCTCGAACAATACAACGGTGTCAATCAAGTAAACAACGCTATACAACAACTAAATTCGATAACACAACAAAATGCGGCAGCAGCTGAAGAAATGGCTTCAAGTTCTGAAGAATTAACAAATCAGGCCGAAGGACTTAAAAAGTTAATTACCTTCTTTAAACTTTAGGTTCAATTTGTTTTAGATCCGATTGAATACAATTTGTACGAAATAAGAATTCACATTCATAATAACTAGATAGATTGTTGATTGTCCATTATCCATCCTATTATCATATTGTGACAATCTAGATATTATAAAAATTCATTATATATTTTTATAATTCCTTATTTCATACATTATTGAGGATGCCGAAATTCGGCATCCTCTTTTTGCTTAGCTCTAATAAAGTCAATCCATAAATCACAATTACAAATTGCGAGAACTTTTTTACTTCTTAGTCGCTTTTTCTATTCAGTAATATGTGTACTTCAATCTTACATTTTTCCACTTCAGTTTCTTCTTAATAATAATTACCTAATACTCATCTAATTTTGTAATTGAAGAAGAATATAGTTGAAGAATTTTATAATCAGAATTTACAATGAAAAAGATTAGCTTTTATATTCCAGCGATGGTTTTAGCTATTGGTCTCTTATCATCATGTGGTGATAACACGACTAAAAAAACAGAAAGTATTAGATATGTTAAAGCAACAGAAGTTTTACCATCTCAAGGGAGTCATGTTTTAATATACAATGGTGTTGTTAAAGAACGTAGAGATGTTACGCTTTCCTTTAAAGTGGGCGGGCCGGTTAACGAATTATTAGTTGATGTTGGCGATTATGTAACCAAAGGTCAAGCTATTGCAAAAATAGATAAGCGCGATTATAAAATTCAACTTCAGGCAAGAGAAGCTCAATACACACAAGCCAAAGGTGAATACGAACGCTATCAGGAGTTATACAAAAGGAAAAAGTTACCAGAGAATACTCTTGATAAATTAAAGGCAGGATATTTAATGGCAAAAAGTCAGTACGAGGCAGCTGTTAATGCACTGAAGGATACTGAATTAAAAGCTCCATTCTCAGGATATGTAAATAAAAAATTTATTGAAAATTTTGAAACAGTAGGTCCTGGTGTACCCATTATCCAACTGCTTGATTTTTCTGACCTTGAGATTGCGGTTAGTATCCCAGAAAATAACATCAACGAAATGAGCGATGTATATAAAATCACTTGTGACATTAAAAACGCTAATAAATCAGACATCCCTGCTACAGTGAAGTCAATTAGTAAAAAAACAGGAAGCGACAGAATGTTTGAGGCCAAGATTCTTCTTGAAGATAGTGATGCTAAGCATGAAATTAAACCTGGTATGGTTGCTAAAGTAAAAGTTCAGAAAAACAATTCTGATAATAATGATTTATTGGTTCCAATAGAGTCAGTATTCTCTAATGGACAAAAGAAATATGTTTGGCTCATTGATAACAATAGTCACAAAGTTAAAAAGCAAGAAGTAAACGTTTCTGAAATTCAAGGAAATGGATTGGTTGAAATTTCAGCAACAATCAACATAGGTGACATTGTAGTAACAGCAGGTATTCATTCACTAGTTGAAAACCAGGAAGTAAAAGTTCTACCTAAAAAATCAGAAACAAACATCGGAGGTTTACTATGAATAAAGGAATGTTAGAAAAAGTACTGGGTCAAAAGGCTTTTATTACTTCTGTACTTTTTGCTGTTATACTAGGTGGATTACTTGCATTTGATGGACTGGGCAAATTAGAAGATCCTGAAATTCCGGTTAAGTCAGCTGTTATTATGACACCTTATCCTGGAGCTTCTGCCAGTGAAGTTGAACTTGAGGTTACAGATGTTTTAGAAAAAGCAGTTCAAAAATTGGGCAATATTGATTTCATTGAATCACGATCTATTGCCGGATTATCTGAAATTACAGTAAACATTGATCCCAATGTCCATACTGCTAAAATGCCACAGCTCTATGATCTTCTGAGAAGAAAAATTCATGACATAAAAGGTGATTTGCCACAAACCGCTTCTGAACCTATAATTCTTGATGATTTTGGTGATGTATATGGAATTTTTGTTTCGGTAAGTGCTGATGGTTATTCTTATGAGGAATTAAACAACTATGTTGAATATATCAAAAGAGAATTATTACTTGTTGATAATATCAAACGAGTTGAAGTTTATGGTAAACAAACAGAAACCATTGATATTAAATTCTCTACTGAAAAATTTGCTCAACTTGGATTAAATCCAATGCTTATTGTACAAGCTTTAAACGATCAGGTTTCAACTGTTAACCCGGGAAATGTAGTTGTAGGGACCGAAAGAATTCGAATGGATTTGGGTGCCAAGTTTAAGAATATAGATGACATTAAAAATTTATTGGTAAAGATTCCTAATGGGGGATCTTTTTTATTGGGTGAAATCGCAACTGTTGAACGTTCTTTTTATGCGCCTAAACGTAATGATTTTAAATACAACGGAAAAAATGCAATGGCTCTTGCTATCTCTATGGAAAGTAAGGTTAATGTTATTAAGGTGGGTGAAGTATTTGAGGCAAAAATTGACCAACTAAAAGAAAACTTACCCGTAGGAATTGAAATTGACAAAGTGTTTTTTCAGCCTGACAGAGTTAGCGAATCCATTAGAGGCTTTATGATTAATCTGATTGAATCTATTGTTATTGTAATCATTGTATTGCTTTTTGCAATGGGATTAAGATCTGGTTTACTAATATCAAGTGGTTTAGTATTTACAATTTTGGCCACCTTCATCGTAATGAAGGCAACAGGTATTGAACTTCAACGAATTTCGCTAGGTGCAATTATTGTTGCGATGGGAATGTTAGTTGACAACTCTATTGTTGTGGCTGATGGTATACTTATCGACCTGAAAAAAGGAATGGATCGTAAAAAGGCATTTGTAAATACGGCTCAAAAAACTGCGATGCCTCTACTTGGTGCAACAATAGTAGCAATACTTGCTTTTATGCCTCTAGGTTTCTCTCCTGGTGCTGCAGGTGAATTTCTAAAATCACTATTTTATGTATTGGCCATTTCTTTATTTTTAAGTTGGATTTTTGCCATGATTCAAACCCCTTTTATGGCCAATTGGTTTTATAGAGGAAAAGTATCTAAAAGCAAAGAGAATAACGAGGACCTTTTTAATAATGGTTTATACCGCTGGTTCCGTAAAACTTTAAAAATAATGCTGTGGCACAAATCCATATTCTCAATCGCCACACTATTGGTTTTAGTGCTATCTATATGGTCTTTTAAATTTATTAAGCAAGAGTTCTTCCCTGCTTTGGATTACAATCAATATATTATTGAGTATTGGTTGCCTCAAGGTAGCGATATATACCAGGTTGAAAAAGATTTAGATGAAGTTCAAGAAGAACTGAGTACCTGGGATGATGTTAAAAAAGTGGTAACTTCATTAGGACAAACACCCGCTCGTTACACCTTGTTACGACCAATGACAACATTAAATAGTAATTATGGTGAACTGATCATTGATGCTGTAGACTTTGATGCTGCACAAAAATCAGCCATCGAAATTATTGATTACTTAAACAAAAATTTTCCACAAGCATTTGTTAGAGCCAGAACATATAGTCCTATTTTCGGTGACTACCTGATCGAAGCTAAGTTTACAGGGCCGGATCCGGCTGTATTAAGAGAACTAGCAGAAAAAGCTAAAGAAATAATGCGTGGTAACCCTTTAACAGCTGTCACTACTGATAACTGGAAAAATCAGGAAAAAGTAATTTACCCTGAATATTCTGTTGAACAAGCTCGTTTGCAAGGTATTTCGAGAAGCGATGTAGCCAATTCTCTAGCTGTAGCTTCAAATGGGATGCCTGTAGGTGCTATTTATGAAGGATCTGACATGATTCCTGTTATTCTAAAAATGGAAGAGCCGGTAGGTAAGCATGTAGAGAATATAGAATCTGTTCCGGTATGGAGTTCTCGCAGCATGACAAGTGTACCTTTGAGTCAGGTGATTGACTCAGTGAGAGTCGGCTGGGAAGATCAAACCATCAGAAGATACGATGGTTTAAGAGCAATTAAAGCTCAATGTGATCCTAAACCAGGACATACTGCTCCGGAATTATGGAGTCAGATCCATGAGAAAATTGAAGCAATAGATTTACCCTATGGCTATGAATTAGAATGGTTGGGTGATCACAAGCATAGCGAAGATGCAAACAGAAGGTTATTTTCTCTTTTACCATTAGCTTTAGGCTTAATGGTTTTAATCATCATTTTATTATTCAACAACCTAAAACAACCTATTATTATTATGAGTGTGGTTCCTATGGCCATAATGGGAGTTGCTATTGGCTACCACGTGATGCAAGCTAAATTTGGTTTTGTTGGAATTATTGGTACTCTGGGATTAATTGGAATGATGATTAAAAATGCCATTGTTCTGTTAGATGAGATTAATGATGAAATATCCAGGGGAATTGATCAGGTTAATGCAATCATAAACTCAGCAACATCAAGGATGCGTCCGGTAATGATGGCTTCCCTAACAACAATTTTAGGAATGCTCCCTTTACTTACAGATATAATGTTTAAAGGTATGGCCATTGCTGTTATGTTTGGATTACTAATAGGATCAATTGTTACACTCGTTGTAGTACCTGTTATGTATGCTATTTTATACAAGGTAGATACCAAAGTTTTACATGATAAACAGTAAAGTAATGATCAATAATATAAAGCCCATAATCATACTATTAATGATGACTGCAATTTGCAGTTCATCATTTTCTCAAAAGGCATTGAGTCTGCAAGAAACCAGAGATATTGCTCTGGAGTTTAACAAGACTTTAAAAATTTCATCGCAACAAAAAATTGCTGCTGAATCACAAAAAAAAGCTGCTTTTACAAACTATTTGCCTAAAATTGAAGCCAGCGGAACTGCGATGTATTTTCCCACTATGGAAAATCAGGAAATTCCTGCAATGACCTTGCCTTCTGCTTCTGATCCTTCAACTGCCAGTGATGCTTTATTTCCTGGATTAAAACTTGAAACAGAAAACCTTTCAGTTATTTCAGGAGGAGTAAATCTTGTTCAACCAATTTATGCAGGAGGTAAAATAAGATTGGCAAACAAGATGACCCGAACTGGAGTCGAAATAGCAGAACAAGCATACCAATTAAAAGAAGCTGAAGTTATTTTACAAACAGATCAAGCCTACTGGAACCTATCCGCTATGAGCGAAAAAGTTAAATTAGCTCAAAAGTATGTTTTGATGTTGGATAGTCTGGAGGGAACATTAAATGATTCGTACGAATTAGGCTTAGTACCTAAAAGTGAGAAACTAAAAGTTACTGTAAATAAAAATAATGCAGAATTAAATTTATTAAGAGCACGCAATGCTTATCGCATCATGCAAATGAACCTATGTCGAATCATTGGTCTTCCTTTAAATACTGAAATCAAAATCACTGAACATTTAACTGACTCGATTCAGCTTCCTGACTTTATGGATGCAACCAATCAAGCTTTAGTAAACAGGCAAGAGCTACAAATTTTAGATGGTCAGAAAAGAATTTCAGAGTATCAAAAAAAGATGGCAAATGCTGATTTTTTGCCTGAACTTGGTGCTCAAGTTGGATACCAACACTATAAAATCGGAGATATATTAGATGAAGGAGATTTTTCCGTTGCTGCGTCCCTTTCTATTCCTATTTTCCACTGGAATGAAAGAAAACATAAATCAGCGGAAGCAAAAGCTAATTTAAATCAGGCCATATTACAACTTAGCAATACTCAGGACTTAATTCAACTTGAAGTACAACAAGTTCAAATACAATTACAAGAGGGTTATGAGTATATTTTGTTATCTCAAAAAAACAAACAGGAAGCAAAAGAAAGCCTGGAAGAAACATCTGCAAGTTTTGATGTTGGACTAAATACAACAACAGATTTACTAAATGCACAAGCCTCATGGCAGGATGCTGTTGCTCAAGAAATTGAAGCCTTAACACAGTTTGAAGTATTAAAAACTAAATTCAAAAAAGTAATTGGTATATTATAAGATATAAATAGCTAAAATCTCGTTCCTATATTTTATTTTCTTCAACAATTATGATTCTTGTTTAGGGACGAGATTTCTTCTTTTGCATGTATTATTAGCAAAATCTAACAGCTGTTATGATTTAATGATTTTTGTTTTATAGGTTAAATTGTATTTTTATACCGTACCTATAAAACAAGGCAATGAGAGACTCTATGGTGAAGCGATTTAATAAATTTGATGAAAAGTGTAAGCACTGGCGAAAACTTCACAAAGAGGATTCTTTGAAATTTAAAAAAAGAATTCTTTTTACTTTGTTGCTGGGATTTACCTTTCATTATACCGTTTATAAGATTATACTTTCAGGTGAAGAATACCAAATTGATAGCATTTTATTTTCAATGGCAATATTTTTTACCTTTTCTGAATCAATATTCCTTTTTGATAAATTAATAGCACTAAAATTCCCATGGCACACATCAGTTAAAAAACGTATTATATCTCTGTTTTTATTTGCCGTTGCCTTTTTTTTTCTAGCACAAAATTACATTCCTCAAATCGAAAAAAATGTAGTTAAAAACATAGTTGAAGATCCTGAAAAAAACAAATTAATATTTCTCATAGGCTTCTTATATTTAATTATTTATGTTATTTTAATTATTGCCCGAAATTTCCACGAAAGTCTTAATTACTTTGTTTATGAAAATGAAAAATTAAAACAAGATAAAATACTAAGCGATTATAAAGCCTTGCAAGACCAGCTCAACCCTCATTTTTTATTTAATAACCTTAGTACATTAATAGCTATTATTCATAGCAACAAAGATAAAGCTATTGATTTTGCAGAAAACTTTACGGATGTTTATCGGTATGTACTCACAAAAGAAGGACAAGTAGCTGTTACTCTTAATGACGAATTAGATTTTTTAAAATCATATACAACTTTGCATTTAGCAAGAATTGGTAATGGCTTAAAGGTTGATATTGCTGTTGACTCTGATTATAGAAATAAGAAAGTTCCTCATTTGAGTTTACAAATACTCGTTGAAAATGCCATAAAGCACAATATCACTTCTAAAACAAAACCATTGATCATCAGAATTGGCATTATTGAAGACCGACTTTATGTAGTCAACAACAAACAACTTAAAGAAGCTACTTACTCAACAAAAACAGGTCTTTCTAATTTGAGTAAAAGATTAAAGATATTAACTGATGAAGAATTAAAAATTATTGAAGATGAGGATATTTACAGAGTAGAAATTCCTTTAATCAATTAACTATAAAATATTTACTATGGCTTTTAACGTTATAATTGTTGAAGATGAAATGCATAGCGCTCAAATGCTTGAGAGCATGGTAAATGAATTACGTCCGGAATGGAATGTAATTGATACTTTTGATAGTGTTGAGGATACTGTTAACTGGCTAAAAACTAATGAACAGCCCAACTTAATATTTCTAGACATACAGCTGTCGGATGGAATTAGTTTTTCAATTTTTGATAAAGTCGCAGTAGATTGTGGAGTTATCTTTACTACTGCTTATGATGAATATGCTGTAAAAGCCTTTAAACTAAATAGTGTTGATTACATCCTAAAACCAATCAAGAAAGATCTTCTGCTTGTTGCAATTGAAAAGTTGGAGCATATCATTAAAAAATTTGAACCTAATCCATCTGATATCCCTGACTATAGAGACATTTTAAGTGATCTGAAGAATGGTAACAATCCTTATAGAAAACGATTTTTAGTTTCAAAAAGGGATGCATTTTTTTCTATTCCTGTTACAGAGATTGCCTACATTTACTTTGAATCCAAGCTAACTTATGCTGTTACATTTGAAAATAAAGAACATATCATCAACTTTACTTTAGATAAACTCGAAGAAGAACTTGATCCCTCAATTTTTATCAGAGCAAACAGGCAAGCAATTGTTAACATGAATGCAATTCACTCATTAGAAAATTATTTTGGGGGTAAACTCATTGTAAAATTACTGCCTCAATTTGATGAAAAATTTGTGATAAGCAGAGCCAAAGCATCCATATTTAAAAACTGGCTCGATAGTTAAAAAATAAGCGTATATTGCGTCTGATATTTATAACCTCAATATAAAGTTATGGCAAATCGTAGAGAATTAAAGAAAGATATTAATTATCTGGCAGCAGAAATTCTTAATCAAGCATATATGAAGCTTGCTCTAATGGAGAATGTAAGCGAAACTGACATTCAACCAATAATGGTGGAAGCAATTGAAATGAGAAATGAGTTTGTAGCAAGAACAAATCATCCGGATGGGAAAAACAATAAAAAGATTGTAAAAGCTTACTACAAAACGCTACGTAAAAACTTAATGGCTAAAACCGTTGAATTACTTGACAGAATTCAGACTTTAGGCTAATCAAAATCAATGGTTAATTGATAAGGGATTTGCACATCATCTTCACTAATAAGATTGGAGATAGATAATCCCATTAACCTTAATGGTTTTTCAACAACTGCATTATGCAATAAGGTGCTTGCCAATGAGGCAAGCATTTCTTTTTGGTCGATATTGTAAAGTAGGGTTTTACTATAAGTATGTTGCTTAAAGTCATTAAACTTTATCTTTAATGTTAAAGTTCTCCCAAACTTATCGGTTTTAACCATTCTATTCCACAATCCGTCAACTAAGTTTTTAAGTTCAGTAATGTGTTCTTCGCTTGTTTTAATATCCTGTGAAAAAGTATTTTCAATTCCTACAGACTTTCTGGTACGATTTGGGACAACAGGTCTTTCATCAACACCTCTACAAATCGAGTAAAAGAAATGCCCCGCTTTACCAAAGTTTTTGACCAATCCATTTAAACTCCAGGCCTGCAAATCTTTCCCTAAATAAATACCCAATTGATTCATTCTTTCAGCAGTCTTCTTTCCTACTCCGTAAAATTCTTTTACCGGAAGCTGCTCAATAAAAGGCAGTACATCTTTGGGTTTAATAACAAAAATACCGTCTGGTTTATCCTGATCAGAAGCTATCTTTGCTAAAAATTTATTGACACTAATTCCAGCAGAAGCAGTCAGTTGTGTTTCTTCCTTTATTCTTCGTTTAATATCCTGAGCAATAAGAGTTGCTGAATTCAGGTTCTTTTTATTTCTGGTAACATCTACAAATGCCTCGTCAATACTCAATGGCTCAATTAGATCGCTATAATCATATAAAATATTCATGATCTGCGACGAAACAGATTTATAAACATCAAACCTGGAATTTTGAAAAATAAGATGTGGACATTTCTTAAGAGCCACCTGAGAAGACATTGCAGAACGAACACCATATTGTCGGGCTTCATAACTGGCAGCTGCTATAACTCCCCGCTGCGATGAAGATCCAACAACAACTGGTTTCCCCTTTAATTTAGGAAAATCGCGCTGCTCTACAGATGCAAAAAATGCATCCATATCAATATGTATAATCTTTCTTACAACCAGGTCTTCGTCACCAATCATTAGATATTTTTTCAAAAAATAATTGCAAAAATAGTAAGTAATGACTTAAATTCAGAAAAATCATTTTTGCAAACTCAACCCAACATTAAAAAACCACTTATTGGGTGTGGCGATAATTTCTTCTTTATTTCCGCTTATATTTAAAGATGTCAATTCATTAAAAACGGTAATTCCTCCTGCCATATTAAAATATAAAGCATGATGCAATTGTACTTGTAACTTTGGTCCAAAATTCACTTTCGAAAAACCAAACTTATCCATATTAATACTCTTAGCTAATTGATCATCCGCATTATAAAAATTTTCAAACAATCTACCTTCAAAACCCAATTTATATCTCTTAAAACAATAATAAGTACTAAACTGTAAAGGGAGTAAAGTCGATAATTCATGATGATTCTTTTTATATTGCAAACTCAATAATGGCAAATACATTTCGTATTTAAACCTTGTATTTAACGAAAATCCAATACCATATTCAAAATAAGTATTATAACGCTTTGTAATAATTGCTGAAATACCAAGCATTACATCATCATTACCTAAAGATTCTTTAAAATCACTTGCCACAGTTGGAGATAAAATAGCAAGCAGGCTCCACTTATTTTTAAAAGCAGTAATCATTCCAACATTAAAAGTAAATGCTTTATATCTGTTATTATAATACCTTTCAGTAATATTGCTATCTGTAATTGAGTTAACATAAATATAATCTAATCCACTATAAAAATAAGATCCTTCTTTTTTTAAAGGAAGCGCAATTTGTACAGAAGTCCTTAACTCTTCTATTTTAATACCACCCTTTAAATAATTGCTTTTTAAATCAGTATTTGAATACAATAGTTCGTTAAATAATAATGTAAAGTACTGAAAATTAATAAAATAAGTAGTTGAATTATTTTTATAAACCCTTGATAATCTGTATCTTAATGGTGAATTTCGACAACATCATTAAGGGTGACTATCAAGGGAAATAATATTTATAAAACACACATAGATAGCGTGTTATCAAAAATGTCAAATATCAATAGTTGGAGAAAAGAGTTTGTAACAGAGACTCTTATCCTATTTTTATGCATCAAAGGGCGCATTAACTTTCTACAGTTGGGGCGCTTTGGTAAGCATAAGGAACAAAGATACCGACAACAATTTGAAAAACCATTTGACTTTCTAACTTTCAACAAAGAATTAACGCTTTCTCAGGGAAGCGGTCGATATGCCATTGCTTTTGATCCTTCATATATTAGTAAATCAGGTAAGCACACACCTGGTGCAGGCTATTTTTGGTCTGGGTGTGCCAATCGTGCCAAATGGGGACTTGAAATTGGAGGTGTGGCAGCGATTGACATAGACAACCATACCGCATTTCATTTAGAAGCTGTTCAAACGATGGTCGATAAGGAGCAATCCCTTTCAGACTGGTATGCTGATATTATTGTTGAGCGCAAAACGCAGTTGCTTGGGCTATCTTCATATTTAATAGCTGATGCATGGTTTGCAAAACGTACGTTTGTTGATCAGGTAATGAATGCCGATATGCACTTGATAAGCAGGTTGAGGGATGATGCCAATTTACGATACCTGCATCAAGGTGAGCCAACAGGTAAACGCGGAAGGCCAAAAAAATATGATGGAAAAGTTGACAACATTAATATCAACTTGAGATACTTTGAGCTTGTATCAAAGGATGAGCAGGCCGTAATCCATAGTGCCATAGTGCATTCCATATCTTTAAACCGAAGTTTAAAGGTTGTGCATGTCCTTTATTACAATGAGAAGGGTAAGAAGACTTATAAACTGTATTTCTCAACAGACATCAATATGGATGCGTCGGAGATCCTGCAATTTTATCGAAGCCGTTTCCAGATTGAATTTCTTTATCGAGACGGAAAGCAGCATACGGGCTTAAATGATTGTCAAGCAAGAAGCGAAAATAAATTGGATTTTCACTTTAACGCTTCTCTGACAGCCATTAATATTGCTAAAATTACCCATTGGTTGAGCATCCCCAAAGAAGACAGAAAGTCATTTTCAATGACGGACATCAAAACCATAAACCACAATGCCTTACAGTTGAATTTATTTTTTGACAAGTTCGGCATTAACCCATACTTGCCTAAAAATCAAAAGAAGGCAAGGGAACTATTATATCATGGCACTATTGCCGCTTAAAAGTTTAACGAAGTATTGTGAATAATGATATTTATTAATTGAGGCTACTGTAAATTTTGATAAACGAGGGAATGAAATGGTATCCTTTTGCTGTTGCGAATACAGATCCTCTTTTAACAACAATAAAGAAATAAAAAATAATATTAGATTTAAATGTCTAGATTTCAACATTTGGTCAATAGCATTAATAACTGTTAAAGGAATAAGTATAATTAATTATTTGAGCATATTATATGGTAAATCTACCCAAAAGAATTCACTTATATTTCAAAATAGACCATCCCAGTCTCCCAAAAACTAACTTTTACAATTGATTGTCATATTAATTTAGCGATTTTGATAAAAACATAAATCATAAACCTGTCTAACGATAAAACTATAAGCAGCTATAATTCATATCATTAAACTTTTAAATCATCCTAAATTTCAGGATAAAAAAACTAATCATTAAAAAATCATAAAGACACTTGAGAAATCATTTTATTTAGTAATTTTGCCAAAATTTTCTAATTCAATAAACCATCAACATATGTCATTTTTAGAAGATAGAATAGTATCAGACGGCTTAACATTCGACGACGTATTATTAATACCTGCGTATTCCCAAGTATTACCACGTGAGGTAAATCTGGCTTCAAAATTTACCAGAAATATTACAATTAATACACCTATCGTTTCTGCAGCTATGGATACGGTTACAGAAGAAAGATTAGCAATTGCTATTGCAAGAGAAGGAGGTATTGGTGTAATACACAAAAACATGACCATTGAAGAACAAGCTAAAAAAGTTCAAGTGGTTAAACGTGCTGAAAACGGGATGATTTTTGATCCTATCACCATTAAAAAAGATAAAAATGTTGGTGACGCATTGGCTATAATGAAAGAATACAAAATTGGAGGTATTCCTGTTGTAGATGATTATGGCTATTTAGTTGGTATTGTTACCAACCGTGATTTAAGATTTCAGGCAGATTTAACTCGTCACATCGAAGAAGTAATGACATCTGAAAACCTGATTACAACAAACCAAACTACTGATTTAGTTTTAGCAGCTGAAATTCTTCAGAAACATAAAATTGAAAAACTTCCAGTTGTTGACAAAGACAACAAATTGATTGGTCTTTTAACATACAAAGATATTACTAAAGCAAAAAACAAACCTTTGGCATGCAAAGATGAAAAAGGTAGATTAAGAGTTGCTGCAGGTGTTGGAGTAACATTTAACACTTTTGAAAGAATTGAAGCTTTAGTTAATGCAGGTGTTGATGCAATTGTTATTGATACAGCACACGGACACAGTCATGGTGTTATTGAAACACTTAAGCAAACAAAAAGCAAATATCCTAATTTAGAAGTAGTGGTTGGTAACATTGCTACTGCTGAAGCTGCCAAGGACCTAATTGAAGCTGGGGCTGATGCATTAAAAGTTGGTATCGGACCTGGTTCTATTTGTACAACACGTATTATTGCAGGTGTGGGTATGCCTCAACTTTCTGCAATTTACGAAGTTTCTCAAGAGGCTTCTAAACATGGTGTTCCTGTAATTGCTGATGGAGGTATCAGATATTCAGGAGACATTGTTAAAGCTATAGCTGCCGGAGGTAGCTGTATTATGGCAGGTTCTCTATTTGCTGGAGTTGATGAATCTCCAGGTGAAACAGTAATCTACAACGGACGTAAATTTAAAACATATCGTGGTATGGGATCTGTTGAAGCCATGCAACAAGGTTCAAAAGATCGTTATTTCCAGGATGTTGAAGATGACGTTAGCAAATTAGTTCCAGAAGGAATTTCTGCTCGAGTACCCTATAAAGGAACACTTCACGAAGTGATCTATCAATTAATTGGTGGATTAAGAGCTGGTATGGGATACTGTGGTGCTAACACTATTGAAAAATTACATGGCGCTAAATTTACAAGAATTACAAACGCCGGAGTTCAGGAAAACCACCCGCATGATGTAACAATTACAAGGGAAGCACCTAACTATACCAGATAATTATTAAAATTACATATTTATAAAGCCCGTAAACTTTTGTTTTTCGGGCTTTTTTATTTTATTTAGCCTCCTTAAAACACATCCAAACACAATAATAAATTCTTTTGTGTGTTAGATTAGTGACACTGGAATTAATAGTATTATAATTAATAACAAAATGACACGAATTAAATTTCTATTTTTATTTATTGCACTAATAATTACAAATCTTACTTTTTCTCAAAACACACATACCTTAGTAACTATCGGCGATAAAAAATACGGTATTGAGGAATTTGATTTTATCTATAACAAAAACAACAGTTACACAGAAGAACCTAAATCAAAAAAAGAATATGTGGATTTGTTTGTGAACTATAAACTTAAAGTTCATGAGGCAATAGCTCAAGGTTTAGATACACTTCCTTCATTTAAAAAGGAATATGATTATTATAAAAATGAATTGGCCAAACCTTACTTATCAGATAAATCCATCACTGAGAATCTAAAAAAAGAAGCTTACGAACGACTTAATCAGGAAGTAAACGCCAGTCATATTCTAATTAGAACGCCTAAGTCAGCCACACCAGAGGATACTTTAAAAGCATACAATAAAATAAAAAGTATTCAGGAAAGAATTAAAAACGGTGAAGATTTTAACAAGTTGGCTCAGGAATTATCTGAAGATCCATCTGCAAAAAAGAATATGGGGAAACTTGGCTTTTTCAGTGGTTTTATGATGGTATATCCATTTGAAAGTGCAGCCTACAACACTCCTGTTAATGAAGTATCTGATATAGTTAAAACATCATTTGGATACCACCTGATTAAAGTTCATGCAAAAAGAAAAAACAGGGGAGAATTAAGAACTGCCCACATTATGATGATGTTTCCTCCCAATGCTCCTGATAATGTAATTGACAAAAAAAAGGCTAAAATTGATTCTATATACCAATTAGTTTTAAAAGGAGAAGATTTTGGAACACTTGCTCAGAACTTTTCTGAAGATCGTAAAAGTGCAACAAACAATGGTGAATTACCTTGGTTTGGAGGCGGAAGAATGATACCTGAATTTAGTGAACCTGCTTTTAAATTAGACACTGTTGGAGCAATCTCTGATATTGTGCGTACGCCTTATGGTTTTCATATCATAAAGCTTTTAGAAAAAAGAGGAACAAAAAGCTATAAAGAAATGGAAGACGAGATTGCTCAAAAGATTTCCAGAGACGAAAGAGCTTTTAAAGGTAAAAAAAGTGTAATCAACCGCTTAAAAAAGGAATATAATTACACTCAAAACGATTCTATTTTAAATAGCATTAAAGAAAATGCAAAGTTACCCAGTATTTCAGATGATGATTTTTTTGCCAGTATGAAAGATCCACAACAAACCGTTGTTACATTTAGCTCACAAAAAATTAAAATTGGAGACCTTACTGATTATTTAAAATCGAACAGGCAATTTTCAAAGAACAGAAAAGCTACGGTAATTAACCAGTTGTTAGATACATATATCGAAGATCAAATTCTGAACTTTGAAAAATCCCAACTTGAAAATAAATATCCTGAGTATAGATTTCTTTTAAATGAATATCATGATGGTCTATTAATTTTTGAAATCTCACAAAAAGAGATCTGGAACAAAGCAAGTACTGACTCAATTGGAATAAAAAAATATTACGACACTCATAAAGCAGATTATTTTGAACCAGAAAAATTAGTTGGCAAAGCTTATTTTACCAAAGATAAATCCACTCTAAAATCAATCAAAGCACAATTAAAAATAACATCTGATATTACTACAGATTCATTAAAACAGATTATTCCAGCTAAGAACTTTAAATGTATAAATGGATCTTTTAGTAAAGGGGAATATGCTGCAATTGATAAGAATATCTGGAAAATTAAAAAATCAGAAGGAAAAATAGATACTGACTTTCCATATGTTTATGCAAGTGGTGAAATAGTACCTAAGAAATATAAAAAACTAGAAGAAACAAAAGGGCAGGTTATTAGTGATTACCAAAATGAAATTGAGAAGCAATGGATTGCAAAACTAAAAGAAAAGTACAATCCAATCATTAATATTAAAGCGCTTAAATTCTCAAAAAAAGATAAATAAAGAATGAGAACCTTATATTCTATTGGAATTTTAGCATGTTTTGTATTTAACTCTTGTTCCAAAATGCCATCCTCAGAATCATCACCTGCTGTTGCATCTGTTGATGGCAAGGTTTTAACCGTTGAGGAACTACAAAAGGCAATTCCTAAAAATGTAAGTAAGAATGACAGTCTTGCATTTACCCAAAATTACATTTCCAGATGGGTAAAATCATCATTATTACTCCGAAAAGCTGAGTTAAATTTATCTCCTGAGGAAAAAGATGTAAAACAGATTCTTGAGGACTATAGAGCATCGCTATTAATTCATAAATACCAGCAAAAATTATTATTGGAAAAGCACTCTCCTCTAATAACCCATAAAGAAATTGAGGATTATTATAATAAAATGAGTGAAAACTTTATTTTAAATGAAGATATCATTCAAGGAATTTTCATTAAGCTTCCTCTTAATGCTCCGAACTTATCTCAATTAAAAAAATGGTATAAATCAGACAATCCAGAAGACATGGTAACTCTGGAAGAATACTGCTATCAAAACGCAACTAATTTTGATATTTTTCTGGATAAGTGGATAACAGTGGATGCCATTTCAAAATTACTTCCAAAACCAATCCCAAACACTCCTAATTTTTTAAAATATAATAAATTTTATGAAGTTAAAGACTCAACTTCACATTATTTTGTTTCGTTCAGGGATTTCCATAAAACAGATGAAATTGCTCCTTTACAATATGTTACAGATAAAATAAAAGCGATTTTATTAAACAAAAAGCGTATTGAATTCATTCAAAACTTAGAAGAAGAATTATACCAGGAAGGTTTAAAGCAAAAAGTTATAAAATTCTATTAAATTTGCGCAAAACGATTATATATGCATAAAACAATTTATACTCTGATTATTACGCTAACTGCGACATTTCTTTATACCAATATATCTTTGGCTCAAAAAAATGTAATTGACGAAGTTATTGCCGTTGTTGGTGATAATGCAATTCTTAAATCTGACATTGAATACCAATATCAACAAGCTATAATGCAAGGTATGTCTGCAAAAGGCGACCTAAAATGTCAACTCTTCGAGCAACAACTCATTCAAAAATTAATGCTAAACCAAGCTGTTTTGGATAGTGTTGAAGTAAACGAAAACTCAGTAATTAACGAAGTTGACCGAAAAATGAATATGTTTATTGATCGCGCAGGTGGTAAAGATAAACTAGAAGAGTGGTTTAAAAAATCAATTATTCAGATCAAAAAAGAACAAATGCAGGTGGTTCGTGATCAAATGATGACACAAACCATGCAACAAAATATTACAGAAGGTATTGAACCTACTCCATCACAAGTAAGAGCATATTACAGAAAAACAAATCAGGATAGTTTACCAATGGTTCCTGTTCAATACGAAATTCAGAAAATTGCGGTTTATCCTAAGATTGAACAAAAAGAAATTGATCGTGTAAAATCACAGCTACGCGATTTCCAACGTCAGGTTGCTGAAGGAAGAGACTTTGCCACTTTAGCGGTTTTATATTCTGAAGACCCAGGTAGTGCAAGCCGAGGTGGAGATATGGGATGGGCTACTCGATCTACATATGTTCCTGAATTTGCCAATGTGGCTTTTAATATGCAAGAAAAAAATAAGGTATCAAAAATTGTACAAACAGAATTCGGATACCACATTATTCAATTACTCGACAAAAAAGGAGAAAGAATACATGTTCGTCATATCCTTTTAAAGCCAAAGGTTTCTGCTGAAGCAAACAAAGAAGCCATTAGCAGATTAGATTCTATGAAGACTTTTATTGAAAATGATAGTGTCTCTTTTGATGAAGCAGCTTTACATTGGTCAATGGATAAAGATACTAGAACTAACGGTGGTTTAATGGTAAATCAAAGAACGCAATCTTCTCAATTTGAACTTGCTGAACTTTCATCAATGCGCTTACCTCTTTTAGCTAAAGAATTACAAAAACTTGATGAAGGTGAAATATCAAAACCTTTTGCTATCAAAGATGAAAAAGGCCATGATGTATATGTGATCATTAAGCTGAAAAGAAAAATAGCACCTCACAGAGCTAATATGAGCAACGATTATCAGCTTATTCAAAACATTATGACTGAGAAAAAGAAAGCTGATGCTATAAACGAATGGATTAAAGAAAAACAGCTTGATACTTACATTACAATTCGTGAAGAATGGGAAGGTTGTAATTTCGAGTATAAAAATTGGATAAAGTAGTTTTTTTTAACTATTTTGTACAGGCGATTTTGAAGAATGGAGGATGGTTTCTACAGGGATAAAATACTTATGTATTATTTGCGTTTTATTTATCAACTTTTCTTGTATAAGAGAGGCTTACAACATTACAGGTAAAGCCATCATTGTTGATAATGAAACGTTAAATCCTATATCAAAATCCTCTGTTCAATCAGAATGCATTTTCCAAATTAATATAGATGAAAGCTCAAGTGATTTTTCTAATTGTAAAACAGATAGTCTAGGTACATTTGAACTTAATTTTTCTAAAGGGTACAAAGTTAGCATGGTTATTGATGCTGAGGAGTATGTGCAAAATACAATAGTTTTTAACCCAAGAAAAGAAGCAATGCCAGATACTATTTATTTAAAAAGGAAAATTCGTTTTGAAACATCTGCTGCAAGTCTAAATCCAGAAGACTTACAGGAAAACAACTTTATAAGTAACCATCCTGGTTTATGAATTCAGTTTTTACAACTATCTTTGAACTCGTAAAATTTTCTTAACAGCAACTTATTCTGATAATGCGAACTTATAAAAGCATTTTTACAATATGCATATGCATTTTTTTCTGGAGCTCAAGTATTTTAGCTCAAAAGAAAATCAATGTTAAACACGCTGATTTCCTAAAAGGCAATAAGGTCGTTTATGGTGAAGATATTAATGTTTTGATTGGTAATGTAAAATTTACTCACGAAACAGCTACTATGTTCTGCGATACTGCATTTCTTAATAAAAAAGAAAACAACCTCAAAGCTGTTGGAAATATTCACATCATTCAAAATGATACACTACACTTATATGGGCACCGATTAAACTACGATGGTAATACAGGTTTGGCTGAAGTTAGAGAGAATGTTAAATTGGTGAATAAGGACATTGTTTTAACCACCGACTACCTGGATTTTGACAGAAAAAACAACTTTGCATATTATTTTAACAACGGTAAAATTGTAAATAAAGACAATACACTAACAAGTAAATCAGGTTACTATTATCCTGATTCTGATATGGCATTCTATAAAGATAGTGTTGTTGTAAATAATCCAAAATATACTATGTTTTCTGATACTTTAAAGTATCACACTATTACTAAAGTAGCAACCATTGAAGGTCCTACCTTTATTGTTAGTGATGAAAATACCATTTATGCCGAATCTGGCTTCTACGACACTCAAAATGATGTAGCATTATTAAAAGAGAATGCCTACGTTGATGGAAAGCAACTTTTAAAGGGTGATTCTATCCATTACGATCGAAAAAAAGGTATTGGAGAGGTATTTAACAGCATGGAACTACATGACACAACCAATAATGTTATTATTACCGGCGACTACGGTTATTACAATGAAATATCTCAGGATGCATTAACAACTAAGAATGCTGTATTAATGCAAATATATAATGCTGATACACTTTTTTTACATGCAGATACTTTGGTTGCTGTTCCTTTAGAAAATCCTGATGAAAAATTAATTAAAGCTTATCGAAAAGTTCAGTATTATAGAAGCGATTTACAAGGAAGATGCGACTCTATGGTATTTGATTCAAGAGACACTACAAATACATTTTATCACGAGCCTATTATGTGGTCATTAGGCAATCAACTAACTTCGGATGAAATAAAAATGTATACCAAAGATGAAGTGCTTGATAAAGTTGATTTAATTGACCGTGCCTTCATTATTTCAGAAGAAGATACCGGACGCTACAACCAAATTAAGGGATCATCAATGACTGGCTTTATTAAGAACAATGAGATATACAAAATTGATGTAAATGGCAATGCACAATCCATCTACTATCCAATGGATAAAAAAGATGCTATAGGTGTTAACAAAGCCGAATGTAGCAATATGATTATCTACTTAAAGCAACGTATGGTGAGTAAAATCAACATGCAGGTCTCTCCTACCGGAAAAATGTCACCAATACTACTTGTTCCGGATGAAGAACTAAGGTTAGCAGGCTTTTATTGGCTGGATATTTTTAGGCCCAAACGAAAAGAAGACATCTTTAACTGGAAAGAATTACCAAAAATAGACCGTGGTGAAGATAAATCAGAATATAATCTAGACGATACCTACGAAGATTATAAGAATTAGTAGATACATATAATTAGGATATAAAAAAAGCTGTATTTTTCAATACAGCTTTTTTTCTCTTTAGCCCTGGCTAGTACTAATATTCATCTTCGTTAAAGAAAAAATCATCCTTACTTGGATAATCAGGCCATATATCTTCAATACTTTCGTAAATATCCCCCTCATCCTCTATCTCCTGAAGATTTTCAATAACTTCCAATGGTGCCCCCGAACGAATCGCAAAATCGATTAATTCATCCTTAGAAGCAGGCCAGGGAGCATCTTCTAATTTCGATGCTAATTCTAGTGTCCAATACATACCCTGAAATTTTAACTGTTATAATTTGTTAATTACTTGTTTGTTATTTTTTGCGAATATAAAAAAAAACTAAACACTTACAACTCGGGAACCCAAGGAATTTCATTTGTATTAAAATGTTTTGACAAATGGCGTGATAATACAAACAAATAATCAGATAAACGATTAATATATCGAACAACCCATGTATTTACGTCCATTGTTTCACCCATTTCTAATATTCTTCTCTCGGCCCTTCTGCAAATTGTTCTTGAAATATGACAATAACTAACACATGGATCTCCTCCTGGTAAAACAAAATATTTTAATGGAGGTAGTGCTTCCTCCATTTTATCCATTGCTTCCTCCAGTGTTTCAATTACTGAATCATCATATTGCATTTTATCTCTTAAATCGGCCACATTAGTATCTGTTGCCAAGTATGCACCAACTTCAAAAAGTCTTTTTTGAATTTCAATTAACTGAGTCTTGCTTTGCTCATCAATATCATAGGAACGAATCATCCCAATAAAACTGTTCAACTCATCAACTGTTCCATAAGCCTCTAGCCTAACATCATTTTTAGGTACTCGGGTACCTCCTATTAAACTGGTTCTACCTCTATCTCCTGTTCTTGTATATACAACGCTTTTCGCCATTTCCTCTATATTTTCTTATTTCTTTATTGGTCAAGAAACATCCTTGATTCAAAAAAGTTCGGTATGAGTTATGCTGTTTGGGTTGTTAAAACATCCTCATTTACCATATCTGATTCTATCTTACCATCTTTTAGTCTTATAATACGATGGGCATGCTGAGCAATATCTTCTTCATGAGTTACCAAAATAATGGTATTACCCATGGCATGGATATTCTCAAACAGATTCATAATATCTACTGATGTTTTTGAATCAAGATTTCCGGTAGGCTCATCGGCCAAAATAATCGAAGGATTATTTATGAGCGCTCTTGCTACAGCAACACGCTGTCTTTGTCCTCCGGATAATTCATTGGGCTTATGCATAGCTCTGTTTTCCAAACCCACTTTTTTAATAGCTTCCTCTCCCCTTTTTAATCTATCTTGCTTTGATACACCGGCATATATTAAAGGCAACATGGTATTTTCAATTGCAGAATATCTGGGAAGTAGATTAAAGGTTTGAAAAACAAAACCGATTTCTTTATTTCTAATTTCAGCTAAACGATCATCTGTTAAATGACTTACATCGGTTCCATTTAAAATATAAGTTCCTCCAGTTGGCGAATCCAGAGCTCCAATCACATTCATTAGTGTGGACTTACCAGAACCTGAAGGCCCCATTATGGCAACATATTCTCCCTTTTTAATTTCTACATCTACACCTCTTAATGCTTTAACCACTTGAGTACCTACCTGATAAAATTTTGTAATCCCCTTTATTTCAATTACATTTTCAGACATAGTTTACAAATTTGATTTTAAGCAAAGATAATTTTTTTACAATGTTTTCATCAATCTTACAGAAGTAATATTAGGGCCATTTTACAATATAATGTTGTTTCAGCACATCTTTATTTATAATGGCAATACCCAAATGGAACAAATCGAATGATACGGAAACTTTATCGTTCTTAATAATTTCATCCCAGGCTTGATCCATTCCCTTTGACCAGTGTATATCGTCAAAAATAAACAATGCTGAATCAGATGCCTTTTCCAAACACATTTTAAAGTAGCTTATGGTAGCGTCATAACTATGGTTTCCATCAAAATAAACCATATCCACCTGATCCATTTCATTCAACAGTTTAGGTAAAGCATTTTCAAAGCTATCATTAGTCAAATAAATATTAGTTACCTGGGCCTTTCGAAACGTATTTTCAGCAATAGCTGCAATATTTGAACAACCCTCAACTGTAAAAACCTTAGCTTTTGAGTTTGGCATTGACAGATATAACGTTCCTAAACCCAATGAGGTTCCTAATTCAATAATGTTTTGAGGTTTAAAACGAACAACCAGCCGAGATATTAACTCACCTTGATTTTTAGGAGTAGCATTGTATTTAACCAAACTACTGATGCGACGCAATTTACCTGAGAACTTTTTAGAACCTGCACCTAAATCATTAACATCAATTTTTCCTCTATTTTCAAGTAAGTCTCTCCTGATTTTATCAATCAAATCAAAATGATAATAGGAGTCATTCTCATAAAAGTCATGACGGACAAGATCAAATGCAAAGGGAGGATGAATTCTGTGTCCTTTTTTATACTTAGCTTTTATACGATAATTTATGTAAGCTCTTACCTGAAACCAGTTCACTTTGTTTTTTTATGCAAATATAGAAATTACAACGATTACCTATCTAAATCTCAAAAATTACGTCATTCACATCAATGATTTTTATAGTATCAATTGTAGTAAATTAAATTTCTCTTGATATCATAATTCCACATTTACTTACACATCATTGAATATCAAGTGATATAATAATAATTTATACCATAATAAATACAATCGATTTGATTTATATTTCAAGTAATAACATCTTTGTAATACAAGATTGAAACAGAAATAATTAAAAATTGATATTATGAAAAATTTAATAGGATTAGATCAGGAAAAAGTAAACGTATTAGCAGGTAAATTAAATACGCTATTAGCAAACTATCAATTATTCTATCAAAACCTAAGAGGTTTTCACTGGAATATTAAGGGTAGAGATTTTTTTGAATTACACGCTAAGTTTGAGGAATATTACGACGATGCGGTTTTAAAAATAGATGAAATAGCAGAAAGAATATTAACACTTGAAGCGGAACCTCTACATACATTCAGCGACTATCTTAGTTCCTCTTCAGTTAAAGAAGTTAAAGGTGTTAATAACGGAGTAGATGCAGTTAGCATTATTGTAGACAACTTTTCTACCTTAATTAAAATTGAGCGTGAAATTTTATCATTAGCAAGTGATGCCAATGATGAAGGTACAGTAAGCTTAATGAGTGATTATATTTCAGAAACAGAAAAAACACTATGGATGTTGAATTCTTATCTAAAATAAAATAGCATATACAATTGTCTTTGTTAGCCCGGTTCAATTAAAACGAACCGGGCTTTTTTGGTTACAATAATAAAGTTACTTTTGTGCCTTTAAAATATTCAAGGTTAGTTAGTTTATGTAAACGATTATAATATCACCTATTTATGACTTTACTTTTCTAATTATCAAACAATTCACCAATTTACAATGAACACTGTATCAAAAACATCTATTGGCACGCCTTTGTCACCAACAGCTACCAAGGTAATAATGTTAGGTTCTGGAGAGTTAGGTAAAGAAGTAGTTATTGAATTTCAGCGCTATGGCATTGAAGTGATTGCTATTGATAAATACGAAAACGCTCCGGCTATGCAGGTTGCCCACAAAAGCTATATTGTATCAATGCTCGATGGAGAATCTCTTGCAAAGATAATAAGAGAAGAAAAACCTGATTATATTATACCTGAAGTTGAAGCTATTGCAACAGACACTTTAATTGAACTGGAGAAAGAAGGTTTTAATGTGATCCCTACTGCTAATGCTACAAAGCTTACTATGAACCGTGAAGGCATTAGAACTTTAGCTGCTGAAGAGTTAGGTTTAAAGACTTCGCCTTATAAATTTGCCGGAACAAAAGAAGAATTTGTTGATGCCATTAAAGAAGTGGGATGTCCTTGTGTTGTTAAGCCAATAATGAGTTCATCAGGAAAAGGACAAAGTGTTGTAAAAAGTGATGCTGATATTGATTATGCATGGAATTACGCTTTGGAAGGTGCCAGAGGAAACAGCGATAGAGTTATTGTTGAGGGTTTTGTTGATTTTGATTACGAAATCACACTTTTAACAATTAGCCACATTGATGGAGTTTCATTTTGCGCTCCTATTGGTCACAGACAAGAAGGCGGCGATTATCAGGAATCGTGGCAACCACAAGCTATGAACGATAAGGCATTAAAAGATGCCCAATACATTGCCGAAAAAGTGGTTAAAGCACTTGGAGGAAGAGGTTTATTTGGCGTAGAATTCTTTATTAAAGGAGACACCGTTTACTTTAGCGAATTATCTCCAAGACCTCACGATACCGGAATGGTAACCATGATTTCTCAAGACTTAAGTGAATTTGCGCTTCACGTTAGAGCAATTCTTGGGTTACCTATTCCAAACATTGTTCAGCACGCACCTGCAGCCAGCAGTGTTATTATGGTAAAAGGAAATTCAAATCAAGTTCAATTTTCAGGATTAGAACTGGCTTTAGCTGATCCTGATACTCAATTACGTTTATTTGGTAAACCAGAAGTGCAGGGAGAAAGACGTATGGGAGTTTGTTTAGCCAGAGCAAATACGATTGAAGAAGCCCGAGAAAAAGCTAACAAAGCGAGTACTGCAATTATTGTTAAGTTATAATACCTTAACACTACAATATTAAAAGGTTCCAATAGCATGATTGCTATTGGAACCTTTTTTTGTTTACAGACAAGAATTTAACCAATCGTTTGTATCTCTATCATATATAATGTGTAATTATAACACATAAAATAAACACAACTTATTGCACATCATAAATTATTAACCCGAGATCGATATAAAATTATTGGCTCAGACCGCTTATAAATAATGAGTTTCAATAAATATTTGTGAAGTCATAGCGGGCTATGTCAAACAAATATGAAGCAGAAAATCGTTGTTTATATGTAGCTTTCTATTAAAATACTAATCTACTTCGTTAAATTATTCTACCATAGCTCGCTATGCAAAAAGAATTGGCCTTGTATATCTGCATTTTAATAAAATCTGAGCTCTTTAATTTTAATCGAACTCGGGTTAGTAAAACTAAAATACCCCTCAAAATATGCTACATAAGAGCTACTGCACCATATCAAAAATATTTTTCTAACGAACAGCATTAATACGTAGGAAAAACGTTTTTATTTAAAGTAAATCAATTACTAACATAAGCGAAATGCTTAAGTTAGCATACGAAATACTCAATTTAGTGAGCGAATTGCTTAACTAAGTAAGCGAAATACTCATCTTAGTAAGCGAAACCCTCGAATTAATAAGCGAAATAATTAACTTAGTGAGCGAAATAGACAAATTAGTGAGCGAATTACTCATTTTTTACTAATTGATATGTTTCGCTATAAAATAAATAGTTCCGCCTCATTAAATGACTATTTCGCTCCTATTTAAAGTAGTTTATTATAAAAACCTATCAGTTCGCTCTGAAATTTATGATTTCAGGATAGTATCTGCTCGTATTTATTAATGTTATATCCAATTAAATGAACAAATCTAAATTAACCGTATCTGATTTTATACTTCAGAGTTCAATAAGAATCAACAACTCTCTTATCGACGAGAGCATTTTAAGCAAAGTATCTGAATTGGGTTATAATGCTGAAAAACTTGAAACCGGAAAAGCATTACTGAACGAGGTTATTTCTCTTTCTGCAAGTTTTGAAAAGGAACATAACGATGTTACAATTGCATATATAAACAAGAAGAACGTCCGGAACGATGCACATCAATTAATATCGAAATATCGAAGTCTGGCCAAAATAGCATTCAAAAACAATACTTCAGCCAAAACATCATTACAATTATCGGGTATTTACCCCCAAAATTATTCTGGATGGCTTAATCGTAGCAAAAGTTTTGTAAAAAATATTCTAGCCAATAATGAATGGCTAAGCATTATGGCCGGGTATGGAATAGATGCTGTAAAACTTAATGATTGTTTACAAAAAATTGACACAGTAGATGCATTGCATCAGACTATTCTAAAAGAAAAAGGTGAAGCCCAAAATGCAACAATTCAACGCGATAAAAAAATAAAAGAACTAGCTGAATGGATTAATGATTACGAAGTTGTTGTTAGAATTGCATTAAAGGAGACTCCTCAATTACTAGAAAAAATAGGAATCGTAGTAAAAAATTAAGGTAGAAATTGATGATATTTTTATACATATTAACTTTATACTTTAAGGGCTAAACAATAAAAGGAATAAGTACTGAAGGATAAATTTATATTGCAACATTACTTTCATAATACTATTTTTGAGCCTCTATTTTAGAAATGTCAGAATTAGCTACAAGAGATATAACCTACTTAGCAGGTGTTGGTCCTAAAAAGGCCGACTTACTACGAAATGAATTAAAAATTCAGTCGTATGAGGATTTGCTATACCATTTTCCGTACAAATACATCGACCGCAGCAGAACCTATAAAATCAGAGAAATTAATAATACAGCTTCTCACATTCAGTTAAAAGGAAAAATTGTTGGTTTAAATACTGTGGGTGCAGGAAGATCGCAAAGACTAGTTGCTAAATTTGCGGATGACTCTGGAGTTATTGAATTAGTATGGTTTAAATTTATAAAACAAATAAAGTCAGGATTAGACCCTAATGTGGAGTACATCATATTTGGAAAGCCTTCTAAATTCAACCATACCTATAATATTGTACATCCCGAAATGGAAAAAGTAGATCCGAACAAACCCAAAATTGTTTCGGGCTTACAAGCTTTTTACCATACTACAGAAAAGATGAAGAATAATTATTTAAGTTCTAAAGCCATCCAAAAGATGCAACAGAACATTTTTCTTTCTTTTCAGGGATCTATATCCGAAACATTGCCAGCTTATATTATTCAGCAATACAAATTGATGATATTAGATCAGGCACTACGTACGGTTCATTTTCCCAAAAATAGCCAGGAGTTGCAACAAGCTCAGTTTAGGTTAAAATTTGAAGAACTGTTTTACATACAACTCAATATACTAAGGTTAAAAAACCAACGTACCAGAAGTATAAAAGGTCATATTTTTTCAACTGTAGGGGATTATTTTAATCATTTCTTTTTTAACAATTTACCATTTGAACTTACTAATGCTCAAAAAAGAGTGATTAAGGAAATAAGAAATGATGTTGGCTCGGGAAGACAATTAAACAGACTTTTACAAGGTGATGTTGGTAGTGGAAAAACAATGGTTGCCTTAATGGTAATGTTGATTGCTTTAGATAATAATTACCAGGCATGCCTAATGGCTCCAACTGAAATATTAGCTACTCAACACTTTGAATCCATCATGGAATTACTAAATGGAATGGATTTAAATGTTAAACTCCTTACCGGCTCCACTAAAAAGAAGGAACGTGAAGCTATTCACTCTGGCCTGCAATCAGGAGAGGTTCAAATATTAATAGGTACTCATGCCCTACTCGAAGATGTGGTTCAATTTAAAAACCTGGGCATGGTTATAATTGATGAACAACACCGTTTTGGAGTAGCTCAACGTGCAAAACTCTGGAAGAAGAATGATATTCCACCTCATGTACTGGTTATGACTGCCACTCCTATCCCCCGTACACTGGCTATGACAGTATATGGCGATTTGGATGTATCAGTAATTGATGAACTTCCTCCTGGCAGAAAACCAATTGAAACCAAACATTACTTTCATAACCGAAGGAATAATCTGAATAAATTCATTAAATCAGAGATAGAAAAAGGACGTCAGATTTACGTTGTATATCCTTTAATTGAGGAATCGGAAAAAATGGATTTTAAAAACCTGGCCGAGGGTTATGAATATATGCAATCTGCTTTTCCGGAATACAAAACAACCATGGTTCATGGAAAAATGAAACCTGCTGAAAAAGATGCTGCAATGCAGGAGTTTGCATCTGGTAATGCACAAATTTTAGTTGCCACCACCGTAATTGAAGTTGGTGTAAATGTACCTAATGCTTCGGTAATGATTATTGAAAGTGCAGAACGCTTTGGGCTTTCTCAGCTACACCAGCTAAGAGGACGTGTAGGTAGAGGAGCCGAACAAAGCTATTGTATTTTAATGACCGGCCATAAACTAGGCGAAGACACCAAGAAGAGAATGAATATTATGGTGGATTCGAATGATGGTTTTGAAATTGCCGAAGCGGATATGAAATTAAGAGGTCCGGGAGATTTGGAAGGTACACAACAGAGTGGCTTACCTTTTGAACTAAAAATAGCTAATATTACCAGAGATTCACAACTACTTCAACATGCGCGTAATGTAGCAAATGCAATACTCGAAAAAGATGCCAATCTTGAAAGTTCCGAAAACCTGATATTAAATCGCCAGCTCACAAAATTAGCACGACAGAAAATGAACTGGAGCATGATTAGCTAATGATTCTATTCTTATTCTTGCTTGATTATCTTTCATTAACAAATATTTATTTCATCATTTAAATAATTACATTATCTTTTGCATCATTAGATGAAGCATATAAAATGATATTTGCAGCCGTACATATAGACCCACTATTTTCAAAATTTGTAATACTATCCTGTATCGTTATAGTAATTGGCTTTTTATTAAGATTACTCAAACAACCCTATATGATAGCCTATATTATTGTAGGTGTAATAGTTGGCCCTTACGGCGTTGGCTTTGTTACTGACGAAGAATTAATCTCGAACCTGGGATCATTAGGTTTGGTATTACTGTTATTTTTCATTGGTATGGAAATTAGGCTCCCGCAACTACTCAACAATTGGAAAGTATCTATCATTGGCACACTAATGCAGGTATTTGCGAGTCTCTTAATAATATGGTTGCTTAGTTTTTACTTTAACTGGAGTCATAGTCAGGTTGTAATGTTTGCTTTTGTAATTAGCTTAAGCAGCACAGCCGTAATTGTTAAAATACTTCAGGAAAGAGATGAAATTAACAGTAAAGCCGGTCAATATGCTTTGGGAATTTTAATTGCACAGGATATATTGATAGTTCCAATGCTCATACTATTAGGCTATTTAGGAGGTCACAGACCTGATAAAAGTGAACTCATTAAGCAAATAATAGGTGGAATAATCATTATTGGAATGATCATCTTTCTGGTAAAAAAGAAAGAAATTAAACTCCCATTTCAAAAGTATATTCAAAATGACCATGAGATGCAGGTTTTCATAGCATTTTCGTTATGTTTTGGATTTTCAACATTATCTGCCTTCTTTCAGTTATCAGCCGCATTGGGGGCTTTTATTGCGGGTATTTTAATTTCAGCCACAAGGTCAACAGAATGGGTACACAATAGCCTTTCGGCATTTAAGATTTTATTTGTAGCGCTGTTTTTTATTTCCATAGGGATGATTATTGATTTAAACTTTTTAAAAGATAATCTCTTCACTATAATAACCTTACTTGTTGTAGTTTTTTTATTGAATAGTATTATTAATATTTCTATGATTAGATTTTTCTGTAAGGATTGGAAAATTACTATATATGTAAGTGCTTTATTATCACAAATAGGTGAATTCAGTTTTATTTTAGCAGCTACAGGATATCAATCCGGGATAATTAAAGAATACGCATACCAAATTACCATAAGCACAATTGCCCTTACCTTACTTTTTAGTCCATTATGGATCAACTTAACTAAAAAGGTAACCAATCAGATCTATGTGTTCGCACACAGGAAGAAAATAACCTAAATCTGACCGCTATTAATTAAAGAAATATTTCTTTATAAATACCAAACTATCAACACGTAACATGACTTATTTCACTTTTTTTAAGTTTTAGAAAAAATTTTTACAGCCATTTTTCAAAATTGCTATCTCTAGTTTACACTATCCATCAAGGTTTTGCAATGTCCAAATTGCAACTCTATTTATTTATACCAATTCCAAATAGAGAAATACACTTTCACATACTACCTTATTAATTACATTTGTCCAGAATTTTCCCTGAAAAATCATGTCGGAAGTTAGATTAGTAGAGCATACAGGATACGTCGAAGAGATCAATTTAAACCAGGTTAAAGTTCGCATTATCAGCGAATCAGCCTGTGCTTCATGTCACGCAAAAGGTGCATGCACCGCTGCAGATATGAAAGAAAAGCTTGTTGATGTATACACTAACCAAAGCTCCAATTATAAACCAGGTCAAAAAGTAACCATTCAAGGAGAAAAATCTCTAGGCTTGAAAGCTTCACTACTGGCTTATATATTCCCGTTTATTTTAGTATTTGTTGTTTTGTTCGTCAGTTACGGATTAACAAAGAGTGAAGGAATTGCAGGTATTACCTCGCTGATTATTCTCATTCCTTATTTCATTGTAATTAAATACATATCACCCCAATTACAAAAAACCTTTACGTTTAAAATAAAAGAGTAGAATTAAATCATATAAAATGAATGTAGTTATTATAACAGTTTTAACACTTGCTATTTTGGGTACTGTAGCTGCCCTGGTGCTGTATTTTGTAGCACAAAAATTTAAAGTGTTTGAAGACCCTAGAATTGATCAGGTAGAGGAAGTTTTACCTGCAGCAAACTGTGGTGGTTGTGGATTTCCCGGCTGTAGAGCTTTTGCTGAAGCTTTAGTTAAAAGCGACGACATATCAGATTTAAATTGTCCGGTAGGTGGCTCTGAAACGATGAAGGCAGCTGCTGGAATCTTAGGAAAAGAAGTTGCTGAGGCTGCTCCAATGATTGCGGTAGTTAGGTGTAACGGAAATTGTGATAACCGTCCAAGAACCAATAAATACGATGGAGCTACTTCTTGTGCTGTTGCAGCTTCTCTTTACGGAGGCGAAACGGGCTGTAGTTATGGTTGCTTAGGTTGTGGTGATTGCGTTGAAGCTTGTACTTTTGATGCCATTCATATGGATGAAAAAACAGGTCTTCCGGTTGTTAATGATAAATGTGTGGCTTGTGGTGCATGTGTTGATGCCTGTCCTAAAAACATCATTGAATTGAGAAAAGCAGGACCTAAAGGCCGAAGAGTTTTTGTATCATGCATAAACCAAGATAAGGGTGGAGTTGCTAAAAAAGCTTGTTCTGTAGCTTGTATTGGTTGTAAAAAATGTCAAAAAGAATGTCCTTTTGATGCCATTACTGTTGAAAATAACATTGCATACATCGATTACAATAAATGTAAACTTTGTCGCAAGTGCGTTGCTGTTTGTCCTACAGGAGCCATTCACGAGGTGAATTCCCCTCCTAAAAAGGTAAAGCCTGTTACAGAAAAACCAGCTGCGCCTAAGAAAACAGAAGCTACATCAAATGAAAACAAAACATCTTCGGATATAAAAAATAAGGAGGAATAAATCGTGCTTAAAACATTTTCGCTTGGAGGAATCCATCCTCCTGAAAACAAATTTTCGGCAGGTAAAAAAATTGAAGCATTGCCGATTCCTACGCAAGTAGCTATTCCTATTGCTCAACATATTGGAGCTCCGGCTAAACCGGTTGTAAAAAAAGGTGATAGTGTTAAGGTGGGTACATTAATAGCAGAATCTGCTGGTTTTGTATCTGCAAACATACACTCTTCAGTATCTGGAACAGTATTTAAAATCGATGACATTGTTGATGCCAGTGGTTACAAAAAACCTGCTATTATCATTAATGTTGAAGGCGATGAATGGGAAGACTCAATTAATAAATCCAATGATTTAATTAAAGAGATCACTGCTTCACCTGAAGAAATTATTAAGAAAGTTGCAGAAGCTGGTATTGTTGGACTTGGTGGTGCTACTTTCCCATCTCATGTTAAACTATCTGTTCCTCCGGGAAAAACATGTGATGTTTTAATTTTAAATGCAGTTGAGTGTGAGCCTTATTTAACCGCCGATCATCAGTTAATGATGGAAAAAGGTGAAGAAATAATGATTGGAACTCAAATTTTAATGAAAGCTTTAAATGTAAATAAGGCTGTTATTGGAATTGAGAACAATAAAAAAGACGCCATTGATCATTTAACAAAGCTTGCTTCTTCTTACTCTGGAATTACTATTGAGCCTCTTAAAGTTCAATATCCTCAAGGAGGAGAAAAGCAGTTAATTGATGCTTGTATCAAACGTCAGATCCCATCAGGAAAACTTCCTATTGAAGTAGGTGCTGTAGTTCAAAATGTAGGAACAACAGTTGCTGTATATGAGGCAGTTCAAAAAAATAAACCTCTAGTAGAACGCGTTGTAACTGTTACTGGAAAATCTGTTTCAAAACCTTCAAATTTCTTAACCAGAATAGGAACTTCAATCAATACTTTAATTGAGGCTGCTGGTGGATTACCTGAAGATACTGGTAAAATTGTGGGTGGTGGACCTATGATGGGAAAAGCACTTACAACTACAGAAGTACCTGTAACCAAAGGTAGTTCGGGTGTGTTAATCATTAAAAATGAAGAGGCTAATCGTAAGAAAATGCAAAACTGCATCAAGTGTAGCAAGTGTATTTCTGCCTGCCCAATGGGACTTGAGCCTTATTTATTAATGACTGTTTCTGAAAAAGCTGTTTGGGACAGGGCTGAGCAAGAGAAAATCATGGATTGTATTGAATGTGGTTCATGTAGTTACACTTGTCCTTCACAACGACCTTTACTTGATTACATCCGTTTAGGAAAAGGAAAAGTAGGTCAAATTATGCGTAGCCGTACAAAATAATTTAAGTAAAAGAACTTAGACAAAAATTAAGATATGAGCACATTAACTATTTCACCTTCACCGCACGTTCACAGTGGCGATAGCGTGAAAAAAAATATGTATGGAGTGGTAATTGCCATGATTCCGGCTTTACTTTTCTCTATATACAACTTTGGAATTGGATCTCTGTCTGTAGTCATAACATCTGTTTTAGCTTGTGTTATTTTTGAATACTTGATTCAAAAATATCTTTTAAAAGGAGATGTAACCATAACAGATGGATCTGCTATCATTACCGGATTACTATTAGCATTTAACTTACCATCTTTTATTCCTATTTGGATTGTAATTATTGGTGCTTTAGTTGCAATAGGAATTGGTAAAATGTCTTTTGGAGGTTTAGGTAATAACCCATTCAACCCTGCTTTGGTAGGAAGGGTATTCTTATTAATCTCATTTCCAGTTCAAATGACTGCTTGGGTAAAACCAGGAGCTTTACCAATGTCTATAGCTGATATTACTTCTGGAGCAACACCTCTAGGTATTATGAAAGAAGGATTAGCTACAGGAGCTACAACAGAACAATTAATGCAAAAGTTACCTAGCTATGCAGATATGTTTTGGGGGTTCACAGGAGGTAGTGCCGGTGAAATGGCGGGAGCTGCAATCATCTTGGGTTTAGTATTTATGTTAGTTCGTAAAATAATAACCTGGCATATTCCTGTAGCTGTTTTAGGTAGTGTTTATATTTTCTCAGCAATATTACATCTTGCCGATGCAGCTGTTTATGCACCACCTACATTCCATTTATTATCTGGTGGAGTTCTACTAGGTGCCGTATTTATGGCAACCGATTACTCCAGTTCTCCAATGAGTAATAGAGGAGGTATTATTTTCGGTATAGGAATTGGAATTTTAACTGTTATCATTAGAGTTTTCGGGGCATATCCTGAAGGTATTTCTTTCGCGATTTTAATCATGAACGCCTTTGTGCCTTTAATTGACAGATATATTAAACCTAAACGTTTTGGTGAAAAACCTGCAGTTGTAAAATAAGTGTAAATCATGGCAAAAACAGAATCAACATTAGTAAACATGGTACTTGCATTGCTTATTATTACAGCAATTGCAGGAGGAACGCTTGGAATGGTTTACAAAGTAACTAAAGAACCTATTGCAGCGGCAAAGTTAGCTAAGCAAAAGAAAGCGATAGAACAAGTTGTTCCGGGATTTGATAACAATCCCACAGAAGAAGTGTATGAACTTGAATCAAAAGAAGGATATAAACTCAAAGTATTTCCTTGTAAAAAAGGAGCTGATCTTTTAGGTGTGGCGATTTCTTCTAAAACAGATAAAGGTTTTGCAGGCGAAATAAAGATTATGGTTGGTTTAAAACCAGACGGAACCATCATTAACTATTCGGTACTTGAGCATCAGGAAACACCTGGCTTAGGGTCTAAAATGAATGACTGGTTTAGAATGGACAAAGGAAATCAATCTATTCTTGCTAAAAACCCTGCTGACACAAAAATGGTTGTATCAAAAGATGGTGGCGATATCGACGCCATTACAGCTGCTACAATTAGTTCAAGAGCTTTTTTAGATGCGATTATGGTTGCATATAATACATATACAGAACAAAACGACAGTAGTGATGCAACAACTGGTGCAACTGCTAAGAAAGGAGGTCAATCATGAATCAGTGGAAGAATTTTTCTAAAGGATTTTTTAAAGAAAATGCTGTTTTCACATTATTGTTGGGTATGTGTCCAACACTTGGTGTAACATCATCTGCAATTAATGGACTTGGAATGGGATTAGCAACTACGTTTGTTCTTATTATGAGTAACCTTGTGGTTTCCCTGGTTAAGGATTTAATTCCTGATAAAGTTCGTATTCCGTCCTTCATTGTAATTATAGCATCTTTTGTAACGGTTGTTCAATTATTAATGCAAGCATATTTACCTGCTCTATTTGAGTCATTAGGATTATTTATTCCGTTGATTGTAGTAAACTGTATTGTACTTGGACGTGCAGAATCTTTTGCTTCAAAAAATGGTTTTGTTTCATCAATGATTGATGGCGCAGGAATGGGACTTGGATTTGCAATGGCATTAACCATATTAGGTAGTGTTAGAGAGTTCTTAGGTAGTGGTAAAATATTTGGAACAATAATTTATCCTGAACAATATGGAATGTTAGTTTTCGTATTAGCTCCAGGAGCCTTTATTGCATTGGGATATTTAATTGCAATTATTAACAAATTAAAAAAAGCCTAAAACATGGAATACGTATTAATATTTATATCGGCCATATTTGTTAATAACATTGTATTGGCCCAGTTCCTTGGAATTTGTCCATTCCTTGGTGTATCAAAAAAAATATCTACAGGTATTGGAATGACTGGCGCAGTTACTTTTGTAATGGTAATTGCTACCATCGTTACATACTTATTACAAAAATATGTACTTGATGTTTTTAATGTAGGATACCTACAAACCATATCTTTTATTCTGGTTATTGCGGCATTAGTACAATTGGTGGAAATCATACTTAAAAAGGTGAGTCCTCCCCTATATCAGGCTCTTGGAGTATTTTTACCATTAATTACCACAAACTGTGCTATCCTTGGGGTTGCAATTATGACTATTCAGAAAAACCTTAACTTACTACAAGCGGTTGCATTTTCGACTGCCACTGCAATTGGTTTTGGTTTAGCATTAATTATTTTTGCTGGTATTCGTGAACAACTTGAGTTAGTTGACTTACCCAAAGGTATGAAAGGAACACCAATTGCATTACTTGTTGCAGGAATCCTAGCACTTGCGTTTATGGGTTTTGCAGGACTAGTTTAATATTTGGACTTATTGAATTGAGATATTGCCCCTGTTAAAACAGGATATTTAAAAGCTGCATTAATTTAATGCAGCTTTTTTTGTGATTTTTTTGGTATAAAACGTAACTCACTCCATAATGCCTGTTAATTACCTCTTATTTTTTATTAGTTTTGCACATTAATGACTTAACATTAAAAAATGGCAGAAAATAAAAATCAAGACCTTAAGAACTTAGGCGAATTTGGATTGATTGATCATCTTACTAAAGATATTGAAATTAAAAACGATAGTACCATTACCGGCGTTGGTGATGATGCTGCTGTACTTGATTATAACAACAAACAAACTGTTGTAACAACCGACCTTTTACTTCAAGGTATTCACTTTGACTTAGTATATACCCCACTAAAGCATCTTGGTTATAAATCGGTAGTTGTCAACATCAGCGACATTTATGCGATGAATGCCACTCCAAAGCAGATCATTGTTTCGGTTGGTATCAGTTCTAGAATGAGTCTTGATGCAGTTGATCAACTTTATGATGGTATTAAGCTGGCATGCGAAAAATACAATATTGATTTAGTTGGTGGAGATACCACTACTTCTTTAACAGGATTAACCATTAGCATAACAGCTATTGGAGAAGCCAACAATAATGATGTTGTTTATAGAAACGGAGCTAAACCTAATGATTTAATTTGTGTTACAGGTGATTTAGGTGCTGCTTATATGGGACTGCAACTTTTAGAGCGTGAAAAAAGAGTTCATGAAAACAACAATGCAGTTCAACCTGACTTATCTGGTTATGATTACATTCTTGAACGTCAGCTAAAACCTGAAGCGAGAAAAGACATTATTGAATTTTTAAAAGAGATTGATGTTAAACCTACATCAATGATAGATATCTCGGATGGATTATCATCGGATATTATGCAAATATGCAAGAATTCAAAATCAGGATGTAGAATATACGAAAATAAAATCCCTATTGATCACGCAACTTCATTGATGGCTGAAGAGCTAAATATGAATCCTACGGTTGCAGCACTTAATGGTGGAGAAGATTTTGAGTTACTATTTACCATTTCTTTAAAGGATTATGAAAAATTCTCAAAAGAAACAGAATTAAAAATCTACACTATTGGTCACATTACAGAAGAAAGTAAAGGAAAATATCTTGTAACAAACGGAGATCAGGAAATTGAGTTACAAGCACAAGGCTGGAATGCATTGAACAATGAGCAATGAACAAACAAAACCTAAATTGTGAGTAAAAATATAGCATATAAAAAGGCTTTTGCATTTTCTGTATTGATTTACAGAATTTGTAAAAAACTAAAAGAAGACAATAAAGAATTTGATATATCAAGACAATTACTAAGAAGTGGAACTTCCATAGGTGCTAATCTAGCCGAATCAAATGGAGCTATTTCTAAGGCAGACTTCTCTAATAAAGTAAGTATTGCCTATAAAGAAGGATTAGAAACAAAATATTGACTTGAACTAACAAAAGAAGTAGAACTAATTAATGAAGATGATTTTATTATAGCTTATAACTCGGCAGATGAAATATGTAAAATTTTATTTAGCATCATTAAATCCTCTATAATAAATAATAATAATTGGTCATTGTTAATTGTTAATTGTTAATTGAAAAAAAATGCTTGAATATATAAAAGGTCATATCATAGAATCCAGTCCTGCTCACTGCATTGTTGAAAACAATGGTTTAGGGTATTTTATTAATATTTCATTAAACACCTATACGAAACTACAGAATCAAAAGGAGATACAATTATATTTATATGAACAAATACGAGAAGATGCTCATAACCTGTATGGTTTTTATGAAACTTCTGAGCGAAGCATTTTTGTTCATTTAATATCGGTAAGTGGAATTGGAGCCAATACGGCCCGAATGATGCTATCATCAATGTCTCCTGGAGAAATACATGAAGCAATATCTTCGGGAAATGTTAACTTATTAAAAGGTATCAAAGGAATTGGAGCAAAAACAGCTCAAAGAATCATTGTTGATTTAGCAGATAAATTAGGAAAAGAGCCTATAGATCAAAAAATATTTGCCGAACCAAACAATACAATAAAAGATGAGGCGTTATCTGCTTTAGTGATGTTAGGATTTGCTAAAAACAACGCTCAAAAAGTTGTTGACAAAATTATATCAACAGAACCAGCTATTAAAGTAGAAGAATTGATTAAAAAAGCTTTAAAAATGCTCTAGATATAATTCTTTATTAATAATCCAACCACCAAATAATAACCATTAATAAAGTTCAAACTTGAGAAAAGTTTATAGATATATATTTAATTATCAATTATATTTAATACTGATCTTGCTTTTAGGAGTTAATTCCGTAAATGCAGGAACGTTACATCCGCCGTTGATACAGGAACCTGATTCTTTGAACCAAGAAACGAGGTATCCATCCATTGCAGGAGATTCCAATAATCCTTTTCTCAAGCCGGAACAAAAAAGTGCTATACAACTTCAAAGTTCAGAGAGTTACAAATACTCCACAAGCTACAATCCCCAAACTGGCGAAGTTTCATTTTTCAGAAAAATTGGGAATGTGAATGTACGCTTACCATACACCATGACACTAGAAGAATATCTTGATGAAGATATTCGTAATTCTATGTTGGCTTATTGGGAAGGCAGAGCACGAACAGTGGATTCAAATGATAAATTTTCAATATTCAATCCATCATTTAGCTTAGGATCAGAAATAGACAACCTATTAGGGGGTAACTTAATTAACATTAAGCCTCAAGGTAGAGCTGAACTTAAAATTGGTATAAACCAAACTACTATTGACAACCCTACATTACAGGAAGATCTTCGAAAGACAACAACGTTTGATTTTGAAGAAAAAATTCAAATGAATATACAAGGTAGTATCGGAGACAAGCTAAAACTGGGCATCAACTATAATACAGAAGCTACTTTCGAGTTTGAAAACGAAATGAAACTGGAGTATGAAGGTAAAGAAGACGATATAATTCAGTCCATTGAAGCTGGAAACGTTTCTTTATCACTTCCAGGAACATTAATTACTGGTAGTCAAAGTCTATTTGGTATAAAAACAGATCTTCAGTTTGGAAAATTGAGTGTAAGTGCCATTGCCTCTCAGCAAAAGGGTGAAACAACCGTATTGGATGTTCAGGGAGGAGCTCAAAAACAGGAATTTGAAGTAGCAATTAATGAGTATGATAAAAACAGACACTTTTTCTTATCTAACTTTTTTAGAGATTTATATAACGAAGCACAAAGTTCTTACCCTTTAAGATCGAGAATTAGTATTCAAAAAATTGAAGTTTGGGTAACTAATACTGCAGGAAACTACGATGACGCCAGAGATATCATTGGTTTTATGGATATCGGTGAAAATAATAACAATATCTATAACACGAACCTTTGGTCTCAATTATCAACAGATCGAAATCCATCGAACGGTACAAATAACTTGTACAACGAAATGAATACCACGTATTCAGCAATCAGGGATATTAATCAGGCTACACAAACTTTAAAAACCTTAAGTGGTAATGGTTTTGTTAGTGGACAGGATTATGAAAAGATTGAAAATGCACGTTTACTCTCATCATCTGAATATACCTTAAATAGTCAACTAGGATTTATCTCTTTAAACAGTTCTTTAAATAGCGACGAAGTATTGGCTGTTGCCTTTGAATATGACTATAATGGACAAACCTATACCGTTGGAGAATTTACAAACTCAGGTAACCAGGCCAGTACATCTTTATACTTAAAACTTTTAAAAAGTACCAACCTCTCTCCTTCTGTTAAACCAACGTGGGATTTGATGATGAAGAACATCTATTCGATTGGTGCATATCAGGTTAACAGAGAAGATTTTGAGTTTGACATTGCATATGTTGATGACTCAACAGGAGCATATATCAATTACTTGCCTGAAACTGATATTTTTGAAAACCAGGAAGACAGTATCCCTCTGATATTAAGAATCATGAATTTGGATAGATTAAATGATATTCTGGATCCAATTCCTGATGGAGTATTTGACTATATTGACAATCAAACAATCTACCCTGAAAACGGTAGAATTATATTTCCAGTACTGGAACCATTTGGTTCTCATTTAGAGGAAGTCATTAACAGCAGTACTGCAATTTCATCATCCAGAAAAAGTGAATTGGTAGAAAAATATGTATATCAGGCTTTATACGATTCTACCCAAACATCTGCAACTCAAATATCCGAAAAAAATAAATTCTGGCTAAGAGGTACTTATAAATCGAGCACAAGTAGCGAAATTGCTTTAAATGCACAAAATATTCCGCAAGGATCTGTAATTGTAACTGCTGGAGGAATTAAGCTGACTGAAAATGTTGATTATACGGTAGATTATTCTTTCGGTACTGTAAAAATTATAAACCCTGGCCTGCTAGAAAGTGGAACTCCTATTAAAATTTCGCTTGAAAGTCAGAGTTTATTCAACCTACAAACAAAAACATTATTAGGCACTCACTTAAACTACCAATTTAACGAAAACTTTAACGTTGGTGCTACTGTAGAATATTTAAGAGAACAACCGCTAACACAAAAAGTTAACATTGGAGACGACCCCATAGCAAATACAATATACGGATTCAACACATCTTATTTCACAGAATCACAATGGCTTACCAATGCATTAAATAAATTACCAGGACTGCAAGCAACTGAACCATCCAGCATATCGTTTGAAGGTGAATTTGCTCAAATTCTACCGGGTCACCCTGGTATTATTGGAGCTCAGGGTCAGGCATACATTGATGATTTTGAAGGAACAGAAACATCCATTGATATGCGAAACTGGACTGCCTGGAGTTTAGCTAGTCCCCCTCAGGAACAAGAAGATTTAATTCCTAACACGGGTAATATTAATGATATTTCAACAGGATATGACAGAGCTAAAGTAGCCTGGTATAGTATTGATCCTTTATTTTTCAGAAACAACCAATACACTCCTAATCACATAGCAAATGATTTAGACGAACAATCAAATCATTATGTAAGAATTATATACGAAAAGGAAATTTGGCCAGAGAAGCAATCTGAATATGGTCAACCCACAAATATTTCAGTACTTAACCTTGCTTACTATCCAAAAGAAAGAGGTCCTTATAACTTTGATACCGATGTTAATCAGGATGGGGAATTAAATACACCGGAAAAAAGATGGGGAGGTATCCAACGTTCTATTGAAACCAATGATTTTGAAGCGGCAAACGTAGAGTTTATCGAATTTTGGGTAATGGACCCATTTATCTACAATGATAATCCAAATCGTGCCGGTGATCTATATTTCAACTTAGGTAATGTTTCTGAAGATGTACTAAATGACTCACGTAAGTTTTTTGAGCAAGGCCTACCCGGACCTAATGAAACATCTGAAGTAGATCAGACTGTTTGGGGTAATATTCCTACTAAAACTAGCTTGGTAAGTGCATTCAGTAACGAACCTCAAGCTCGTTTAATGCAGGATATTGGTTTTGATGGATTAAATGATGATCAAGAGCTCGCTTATTATCAAGATTATATCAATTCAATTAATAACCTCCTAAATATGGGGCAATTAACTGATGAAGCTTATCAAAATATCATTAATGACCCTTCATCTGATAATTACCATTACTTTAGAGGTAGTGATTTTGATGGCAGCAGAACAAATATTCTGGACAGATATAAAAACTTTAACGGACCCGAAGGAAACTCGGTGCCATCTGAATATTCTCCTGAGGGATACTCAACTGCAGCTACATCAATACCTGATCAGGAAGATATAAATGGAGATAACACTTTAAGTGAAACTGAAAGCTACTACCAATATAAAGTTCGACTAGATCCTCAGAACATGCGTGTTGGAGAAAATTATATTACGGATGTAAGAACAGCTGAAGTTAATTTAAAAAATAACACCTCTGAAAAAGTTAAATGGTATCAATTCAGAATACCTGTAGCTGCGCCAGATAAAACCATTGGTAATATTTCAGATTTCACATCCATTCGTTTTATGAGGATGTTTTTAAATGGATTTGCTGATACAACCATACTTCGTTTTGCTAGTTTAGATTTGGTAAGAAGTGAATGGCGAAAATATGGGAACGACCTTCTTGAAAGAAATGAAACTTTAATTGAAAACGAAAATACAACATTTACAACTGGAGCTGTTAATATTGAAGAAAATGCAGAACGTACTCCTGTTAATTATGTACTTCCTCCTGGAATTGATAGAGTAATTGACCCGGCAAACCCTCAGATCAGACAATTAAATGAACAATCTATCACTCTTAAAGTTACTGATTTACCAAAAAATGACAGACGAGCAATATACAAAACAGTAAATCTTGATATTCGTCAATATGGTAAATTAAAGATGGAAGTTCACGCCGAAGAAGTTGATGAAGGCTCAATAGGAGATAATAAAGTAAGGGCCTTTATTCGTTTAGGTAGCGATAGTAAAGACAACTATTACGAATACGAAGTGCCACTTGAAATGACTGCTCATGGCGGTTCTATGAGTGAAGAAGAAGTATGGCCGGAGAACAACCAAATAAATTTTGATTTAAGCCTGTTTCAAACAGTTAAATTACAAAGAAACCAAAGCTCTACTTCTTCAAGTGAAGTGTATATGATACAGGATGGAGATAACTGGGTTAAAATAAAAGGTAATCCAAACATGGGTAACATTAAAACTATTTTACTTGGTGTTAGAAGTACCGTGGCTGAGAAACCTGTATCATTTGAAACCTGGTTTAACGAACTTCGCTTAACGGATTTTGAAGAAGAAGGTGGATGGGCAGCCAATGCCAGAATGAATATCAAACTTTCAGATTTAGGTAATGTTTCTTTGGCTGGAAATACTTCTACAGTTGGATTTGGAAGTGTTGATCAAAGTGTTACAGAGAGAAGTCAGGAAGATTTTTATCAATATGATATTGCAACCAATTTAGAACTTGGTAAATTTTTAGGAGCCAACTCTCGCCTGTCTGTTCCATTCTATTATTCTCAATCAAAAGAGGTCACAACTCCTGAATATTATCCGCTTGACCCGGATATTAAAATGGATGTTGTGCTTGATAATGCGAACACAAAATCAGAAAGAGATAGTATAAAAAAACTATCTCAGGATGTGGTAACAAGAAAAAGTATCAACTTTACAAATATTCGCCTCAAACCTAAAAAGGACAGTAAAAAGGCGAAGATTTATGATATTTCTAACTTGTCAACAACTTACGCTTATAATGAAACAAAATCGCACGATGTAAATACAGAAAAAGCCATAGATAAGGATTTTAAAGCTGTTATTGCCTACAACTTTACAAACAGACCTAAAAATTACCAGCCATTAAAAAAGAGCAAGGTATTAAAAGGTAAAGCTTTTAAAATCATTAAAGATTTTAACTTTTACCTTATGCCAACCCAAATATCGTACAGAACTGAGATGCTAAGAGATTACAAGCAAACTCAGTTACGAAATGTCAATAATCCTGATTACAAGATTCCTATTACCATTAGTAAAAATTTTAATTGGAACAGATATTTTGATTTAAATTACAACTTAACTAAATCATTAAAATTTGATTTTAGTTCGGCAACAAATGCTCGTATTGATGAACCTGAAGGTATTGTTGACAGAGATGCATACAAAACCGAATATGAACTTTGGAAAGATTCTGTTCTTACCAATATTTTAAATGGAGGTAGAACAACAAACTATCAGCATAATTTTAATGTAAACTATAACATCCCGATCAATAAGCTTCCATACTTAAACTGGGTTAACTCAAATATCAGGTATTCGGGTAAATATTACTGGGAAATTGAGCCTCAATCTACTGATGATGATATTGAATGGGGAAATACCATTAGCAACGGTAATAACATTCAGGGAACTGTTAACTTAACAATGAATACGCTCTATAATCAATCGAAGTATTTAAAAGGATTATCACGGAAATATTCAAATTCGAGAAGAAATAAAAATCAAAATCAGAAACGAACGGTTCGTTATAATAAAGATGGTATAACACTTAAAAAAGGTGAATCTTATATCATCAACCATAAACTAAAAACAACTGATATCAGAGTTAGAATGTTTGATAAAAATGGTAGAACTGCAAGAGGTAAAATAGTACAAATAAACGATTCTAAAACTGAATTTGTTCCGGAAGCAGATTATGATAATGCAAGAGTTATGGTAAGTGGAACTGTTGAAGATAAAACTACAGTATTAAATCTTATTGTAGACCACTCTGCAATGATATTAACCGGAGTAAAAAATGTTAGCCTAAGTTATACAGAATCAAATACAACAATACTTCCTGGATATCTTCCGGATTCTAAATTTTTAGGAACATCGACATACAATGGTTTTAATGCTCCCGGTTACGGATTTATTTCCGGGCTTCAGGATAGACGTTTTGCGCAAAAAGCAGCAGATAAAGGATGGATAACAGTGGACACCATCAATAATCCATTCATCATGACTGAAATGAAGGATCTAACGCTTAAAGCATCCATTCAGCCAATTAACGGACTTAGAATTGACTTGAATGCAAACAGAAGGTACGCCAACAACATGCAGGAATACTACTATCAGGATGGTAGTTCATTTAATGCATACAACACTCGTGAAAGTGGAAGTTTTTCAATGACTTACAACATCATAAGAACTGCATTTAAAGATGTGGGTAAAAGTGGCTCTTTCGAATCTGAAACATACAATAAGTTTTTACAAAATAGATCTAAAATAGCCAGTAGACTTGTAAACAAAAGGCTTGCTGCAAATGCTAATTACATTTCTGACGCTGTTGCTACAAATCCTGAAAATCAGAATCCGAATGGATATGGTGTAAATTCACAAGATGTATTAATACCTGCATTTCTTTCGGCATATAGTGGAACTGATCCTGATAATATTTTTACAACCTTATTCCCTTCTGCATTCTTGATGCAACCAAACTGGAGAATAACATACAATGGACTGTCAAAGATTGACTTTTTCAAAAAATATATCCGCTCATTTGATATCAGCCATACCTACAAATCGAATTATACACTAAGTTCGTACGCATCAAACTCTGAATATTCTGAAGATTATTCTGGAATTAGTTGGATTAGAGACGTGCAGGAAAATTTCATTTCTCAATATCAGGTTAATGCTGTAACTATTACAGAATCGTTTCAACCACTAATTGGTTTTAACATTACATGGAATAATAGCTTAATCACTAAATTTGAAGTGGCTAAATCAAGAGGCCTTAGTCTTAGCTTAACAAGTAACCAACTCGTAGAAAACTATGACGATAAATTCACTGTAGGTTTGGGTTATCGTTTTGATAAAATGGATATGATTCTTGGTAGCGGAAGAGGTGCTAAAAAAATGTCGAGTGATTTAAATTTAAGTCTTGACTTATCCATAAAAGATAATATGTCTCTTATTCGTCAAATAGAAGATAATACAAGTCAATTAACTGCAGGAGGTAAAATTACTGCTATTAACTTTACGGCAGACTACGTATTAAGCGACAAATTCAGCATGCAGGTGTATTATGATAGAACTGTAAATAATCCTTACATTTCAACATCATACCCAACAACAACAAGTAATTTTGGTGTAAGCTTTAGTTTCTCACTATCACAATAGAGGATTGTTAACCTGAGTTAAATCTTATCATAAAACTATTAAAACCTATACATTTGTGGCCTTTAATATATTTATATGAGGCGTATACTTTCACACACATACTTTTTGGCCATTATTGCATGCTTACTTTGGTCAACAGCTTTTGCTGGAATAAAAATAGGGTTAGAATATACTACTCCACTTCAATTTGCGGGTATACGCTTTTTCCTGGCCGGGGTGTTTATTCTTCCTCTAATCAAGAAATTATCGCTAGTAAAGGAAGCTATAAAAAAGTATCCATTTAAAATTCTTCGAATTTCTATATTTCAAACAATTATTCTGTACAGCTTATTCTATTGGGGTGTAAGTAAAGTTCCTGGTGCTATAGCGGCAATTATTATAGGCTCACAACCTTTATTTGCTGCATTAGTTGCTCATTTTATGCAGAAAAATGACAAGATGAGCTTAAAAAAAACAATTACAATATCTATGGGAATTCTAGGTATAGTATTAATTGCCTATCATAAAGCATGGAGTTCAACAGGAAACTTTGATCAATTTTGGGGCATAATCATTTTAATATTTGCCAATATTTCAAGTGGAATTGGGAATGTATTCGTATCCAGGCTAAAAGGCGTTGTTCCTCCTGTTGTTTTAAGTTCGTGGCAAATGGCTTTTGGCGGTTTTGTAATCTTTGTATTTTCATTATTTATTGAGCCATTCAATGGCTTCATTCATCCTTTACCTTATTTCCTATCATTAGGATGGTTAAGTTTTTTATCAGCAACCGCATTTACTATTTGGTTTTTTCTTCTTCAACGTCCAGAGGTTCTCGTTTCAGACTTGAATATCTGGAAGTTCATCATCCCCATATTTGGAGCTATATTAAGCTGGCTTATTATTCCTGGAGAGAAACCTGAATTAATTCCAATAATAGGAATGATAATTATTGGTACATCATTAATATTTTATGGATTAATTAATAGAAAAAACAAAAAACTTAGCTAAGCCTTGTTTTCCAATTTATTAATGTAAAAGATAAATACAGTACCCTTTTGATATTCTGATTTTACAATAATATCACCTCCAAATAAGTCAACTAAATTTCTTACAATACTTAATCCTAATCCCATTCCATCATAAAGTCTCTTCTTATCCTGAGCTTTCTGAAAAGGTTCAAAAATTAATTTCTGATCCTTTTCTTTAATTCCAATTCCAGTATCCTCAATAATAAACATAACCGGGTTAAAGCTTGCCTCTTCAATACCATTCAATGAAAATCCAGCATCCACTAAGCTATCTTTGTCTGCTGATTTAACGGTTATTTTTACATAACCATTAGGGGTAAACTTAAAGGCATTTCTTAATAGATTCGATATGATTTGTTTTAATCGGTACCTGTCGATGTAAATATCTAAATCCTTATCTAAAAGTTGATAGGATTTCATAAATTGTACATCCTCACTCTTTTCTTCAAAAACCAATTCATCTGTTATTTCCTGAACTAAAGTTGGAATATTAGTATCTTGATTGATTAGTTCTATATTTCCTGTTTCAATTCGGGATATATCAATAATATCATTTATTAATGCCAACAATGATTCACTACTTTGATTAATTACATTTAAAAAATGTTTCTGCTGTAATTCATCAAACTCCCCAGTCATTAATAAATTAGAAAAACCAATGATTGCATTCATTGGAGTTCTAATTTCATGGGATAAATTCGCTAAAAATGATGTTTTTAATTTATCGGATTCTTCAGCTTTTAATTTGGCTTGTTCTAAATCTGCAGTTCTGAGTTCTACTATTTCTTCGAGATAATTACGATGAATCTCCAACTCTGTTTTCTGATTAAATATTTTATTTCTCGACGCCTCTAATTCCTGATTTACAACAATTAACGCTTCTGTTTTTTCATTGACCCTTTCAAGAAGTAAAGCCTTTTGATTTTTTTGCCATAAGGCCCTGACCCTTATTAAGGTTAAAATAATAGCAACAATTAATACAACTAAAAATAGCTGAAATAAGGTAGTATCTATTAATCTGGCTTTTACATTAACAACTAAAGTTGCTTCATTATCACTTTCAACTCCATCATTATTAATACCCTTTATACGCAACACATAATTACCTTTTTTTAAGTTAGAATAATTTAGAGCCTCATAAGCATACCCTTCTTTCCAGTCATCATCATAACCTTCTAGTTTCCATTTAATACGATTATCTTTACACTGTGAATAGTTAATCACAGAGGCATAAAATGCAATTTCGGAATCACCCAATACTGTAATAACCGAATCCACATCATACCTTACATCATCCATAATTTCATCCCCAAATATCATATTGCTATTATTTTCTAAATACGAACTGATATGAATTCGGGGAACATACCTATTCTTATATATTTTATCAGGATTAAACTCGATAAAACCACTTATCCCACCAAATAATATATTTCCATCTTTTGTTTTATAATAGGATCCATCATTAAACTCCGAACAAAATGTTCCATCTCTTTTGGTATATAGCTTACTGGTTCTATCCCTCTTATTGACTCTTAGTATTCCTTGATTTGTACTAATCCAAAAGTATCCGTTATCATCATTAATTATTCCATATACATAACTCTCCATTACATCTCTTGCCATTTCATATGACACTTTATTCGACGTTTCATCAAACAATAGCATTCCACTACCAAAAGTTGCAATCCAAACATTATCCAATGAATCAACAGCCAAATCCAGAATGATACAAGGCTTATATGCTTCTGCCTGCAAAGCTTTTATATCAAAGCTTTTATACGATTCATTTTCAATATCAAACTTGATCAGTTCTCCTCCTCTACTTCCAATCCATATATATTTATGATCGCACGAAAATTGTAGTGATGTGTTACTATAAGTATTAAGATCTTCATGTTTTATAATAGGAAATATTTTATATTGTTCTGTTTTCAAATCAAACTTTATAAGTCCTTTTCTGGATACCAACCATAAAATATCATCTCCTTTTACATGGGTGTAATCTGTAATAAAATTTAGATCCTTAATGGAGTAACCCTTATGTTTAAAGTTAAAGAAATCATACTTGCCCGTTTTTAATTGATGTTTAATTAATCCATTACTCGTCAACAACCAAAGATTAGATGATTCATCTTCAAAAATCCTTAATACATAGCGTTTCCCTATAGCTTCTACCTTTGAAAATTTTTCATTGTCCCTCTTCTTACAATAAAAGCCTTCATGCCCATTTACCCAATAGGTTCCATATGAATCCTTTGCCAATGCATAAACAGAATTCAGTCCATTGTCAGTTTGTTCTTCAATATTAAACTGTGAAAATTTTGATTTATGATAATCATACTTTGCTAAACCATCTCTAGTTCCTATCCATAGAATAGAATTATCCTGACAAATTTTCAGATCTTTAATGATATCATTTGGAATTGATTTATCTCCCTCATGCTTATTATAATACACAACATTATTGGTAGATCTGTTATAATATATAAGCCCTCGATTTTGAGTTCCTAACCAATAACCGTTATCATCTTTTTGGAAACATGAAAAATGTGTTTTCTGACTAGTTTGAAATACCTTTTTCAGTTTATTTTCTCTCCAATTAAAAGAATACAAAACATTCTCGGATATAAACTCAACTGTATTTCTATCAGATTCTATTACTTCAATTATATGTTGATCACTACCTGATGTTTTATCAGTAAAAAAGTTACCCTGAAAATAAAATGTGCGAAGAAATTCTCCTTGATGATTAAATTGGGTTAAGCCTGAAGATGAACACATCCAAATATAATCTTCTCCTTTTTTTATACTATATATATTTTTAGGAAAGCTATTATCTCCTTTATATACATCACTTAATTTTGTAAAAATATTTTTATTCGGTCTGAAGAGATAGGCTCCCTGCGATTGAGTACCAACTAAAAACTTATTTGCATCAATTTGGATTATTGCATTGATAGATACATACCCTTTTATATTTGAACTATCGTTTTTAATGTAAAAATTAATACTATCTTTTTTAGCAATATTAAACCGATTGATACCACCTATTGAAGTTCCAACCCATATCACCTCTTTGTTTAAATCTTCTATTATACAATTTATTGTATTATCTGTTAAAGAGCTGGAAAATGAATTATTTTTATTAAATGTATCAAAAAAAACTCCATCCGTACGCACCAGTCCATCTGAAGTTCCAATCCATATAAATCCTTTACTATCCTCAATAATAGTTTTTATTCCTGAATAATAAAGGCCATCATTTCGTCCGTAAGTTTCAAATCCCCCATACAATGACTGACTTCTAACTATAAAGAAATTTAATCCAAATACAAGTATAAAGATTACATATTTTAGCACACCTTTGGATACTTCCATTATTCTTCAAATATAATCTATAATTCTAATTTTCCTGTAATACATAAACATCAACTATAACCCTAAAACCTGAATAGCAACTCCTGAGATAAAAACCATAATACCTGCAATAAAGTGCGTATACAAACCCAACTTCTTTGTTGGAATAAGCTGAATACCGTAACTCGATACTAAAACAACTCCTAACATAGTTAATATAGTTGTTACTCCAAATACAAGAGTAACCTGAAACACTCTGCTTACACTATATTGAGCTGCAGGATACATTAATAATGGAATTAAAACTTCACATGGCCCCAGTACAAAAATAATAAACAGCACCCAAGGCGTTATATTTTTTGAATCTGTTGACTCATGTACATGAGAATGTGATTTTGTATGATTATGTGTATGTTGATGTAATGTACCATCTGAATGAAAATGAGTATGTGAATGCGACTTATTTTTTAAGGCTTTACGTAATCCCCAAATTGCATAAACTAAACCAAATGCAATTAAGGCCCATGCCGCTATATTTCCACGAACAGACTCAACAAATTCCAATTTATCAAGACCTATCCCCATAAAAACACCGACCACCCCAAGAACTAGAGATCCAATAATATGACCTATTCCGCATACTAATGTTAAAAGCAACACCTTTGAAATATTCCAATTACGAGCCTTTCCTATTAAAATAAATGGTAGATAATGGTCAGGACCCAATACCGTATGTATAAACCCGGCACCGGCAGCAGTCATCATAAGTACTTGAACTTCACCTGTCATTTATAACTCCTTACGTGATATTAATGCTTGCTAAAAACAACTGTCTTCAGCATTTTATTAAAACAAACTATAATTAATTTTAAATATCAATTTCTACAATAGTGATCCCACTTCCCCCATGTTGTATATGTTCATCTCTAAAACTTTTGACATGAGGCATTGTATTCAGCATTTCTCTTAACATTTGCCTTAAAATACCATTTCCTTTACCATGCAATACCTTTATTGTTTCAACTTCACACATAACAGCATCATCAATATGATTAGTCACATTATGTATTGCCTCATCTGCTCTCTGGCCTCTAACATCTATATCTGGTTTGAACACAAGTTTCTTTTTACGCACTTTTTCTGCTAAAGTTGCACCTAAACTAGGTTGATTTAAATTTCTTAGAGCTTGCTTCACCTGTTTATTACTAACCTTCTCTAATCTAGACACTTTAACATTAGTCATCAAATGCCCAAATGCCACAAAAGCATTTTTACCATTCACTTCCATTACCTCCCCGGGTAAGGCCTGTCCTTCTAGCTTAACCTTATCTCCTTTTCTGATAATTCCATCATCTTTATTATTATTAGGCTGAGATAGTGGTTTTGACTTTACTATTCCAGATCTTTGTTCAGTTTCAACAAACTCGTCTTCCTTGTTTAAATCTTTATCCCCTTTCTTCTTCTGGCGATTTTTAATTCTTTCAATCTCCCTTTCTATTTTTTTATTCTGCTTATCGTCCTGCTTCTCTATTCGATCTTTGAATTTATTTAACGATTCTCGAGCTTGTTTTGTTCGCTCCTTTTCTGCCTGATTTTCTTTTATTTCTCGTATAGTTCGCTCTATTTTCTTATTAGCGGAAGCCATGAGTTCCTCAGCTTCTTTTCTGGCAGATTCAATTATTCTGTTACGTTCTTTTTTACTGTTCTCCAATTGGTCCAGATATTTTTCATAAACATCCTCCAGCTGTTTGTCTTTTCTTCTGATATTATCCCTCTTTTTCTCCCAATATCTTTTATCTCTGGCTATTTCACGAAGGTGTTTATCAAAATTGATATGCTCCTCACCAATTTGCTTTTTAGCCTCATCCAATAAATCTTCAGGCAAACCAATTTTACGAGCTATTTCAAAAGCAAAAGAACTACCTGGTTGACCAATAATTAATTTAAACAACGGTTTAATTTGATGGGTATCAAACTGCATGGCTCCATTCTCTATACCTTCTACACCTGATGCATAGTGCTTTAAATTAGTATAGTGAGTTGTAATTACACCATTTAAACCTTGCTTATTGAACTCCTTTAAAACCGATTCTGCTATTGCTCCCCCGAGTGCAGGTTCAGTTCCCGTTCCAAATTCATCAATCAATATTAATGTTTCCGGAGTCCCGTTTTTGAGGAAATACTTCATATTCAGAAGATGAGAACTATAAGTACTCAAATCATTTTCTATAGATTGTTGATCACCAATATCTATAAAAATATGTCGGTAAACTCCCATGGTACTTCGAGCATCCATTGGTACTAACATACCACACTGAAACATATATTGTAACAATCCTACCGTTTGCAAACAAACAGATTTACCTCCGGCATTAGGTCCTGAAATTAAAACAATACGTTGATCTTTATTCAATTGAATATCTAAAGGAACCACTTCTTTTCCTTCTACTGAATTTTGTAAATAAAGCAATGGATGTGTTGCCTCTTCCCAATTCACTTCCGGATGGTTAACCATTTTGGGTAAGCAGGCATTAATTTTTAGTGCAAATTTTGCTTTTGCCCTGATAAAATCCATAATTCCCAAAAACTCATACGAGAAAATCAAGTCATCAATATATGGCCTTATACTATCAGAAAAAGCCAATAAAATTCGGTTTACTTCTCTCCTCTCTGCATATTCCAGCTCTCTAATCTCATTATTAATCTCAACAATTTCTGTTGGCTCAATAAAAGATGTTTTGCCGGTTGATGACTCATCATGAATAATACCATTTAACTTACGTTTATTTCCTGCAGGTACAGGTATCACAGCTCGTCCATCTCTAATGGCTACATTAGCGTCAGCATCAACCAATCCTTCTTTGCGAGCATGACTTAGGATTGAAGCCATTCTGCGCGATACACTGGATTGCTTCTTCACAATCTCATTGCGGATTCTGGCGAGCTCTGGTGAAGCATTATCTTTGATCTTACCAAATTTATTTAAGATTCCATCAATACGATCAAAAATATATGGATACACCATTACCTTAGAAGCAATATCTCTTAAATAAGGATAAGTATTTGATTCTTCTTTATTTTTAAAAAATCGAACAATATCTTTTACTGAAGTCAGGGAGCGTCTTAAATCAAACATTTCCCGTTCTTCGAGAAATAAACCTTCAACTCTTATTCGTTGTAACGGACCTCTAACATCTATATAGTAACTGGTAGGAAATGACGTTTCCTCAACACAAATCTTTCTAAATTCATTGGTTTGATTAACCCAGCGTGTTATAACATCATGCAAAGTAACAAAGCGCATTTCATCAACACGCTCCTTACCTAAAGAACTCAAACACTGCTCTTTCACTAACTCTCGAACCTTTGTAAATCGGATCTTATCTTCAAAAAACTCTGGATATATCAATGTATTATCTTTTTACAAATTCTAATTTCAAATGACTCTCAATTTGACAACCTCATCGTATCAATACAATACGAAGAACAAAAATGTCAACAAAATGTGCACAAAATTAGTAAAAACCTGAGTCGATTAAAATTTTGGAATTCATATTATCATAAAAAGCTGATATACAATGCAATTTTTGCAGAACTAGCGAGCTAGCTCGGAAAATTTAACGCAGTAGATTAGTTTTTTATGGTAAAGCATCATAATTTTACTTATAAATAGCAATCCTCTTCCAGAAAATTATTCAAAATAGCGAGCTATTCTTTCATAATTTTCAGTGGAACTTCTCTTTTAATAAAGCACTCTGAATACAAAATTTTATGTCGAACTCAGGTTTAGATATTGTCGCTTATAAATATCTTTTACTCAAATTATCAAAGTTTTACTTTACTTCTAAAATATTAATTACGTAACTTAAGTGCAAAATCTGTAATGAATGTTTACACCTGAACCCCAAAAAATATTGATTGTTGATGATTCTCCAACAAATGTGCTTATTCTGATGGATTGTTTAAAAGAATACAATTGTTTATCTGCAAGCTCTGGAGAAGAAGCGCTAAGAATTACTCAAAATGAAGATAAACCAGACTTAATTTTGCTAGACATTATAATGAAAGGAATGGATGGTTATGATGTTTGTTCCTTGCTTAAATCAAATTCTGAAACGAGTGATATTCCAGTTATTTTTATCACCGGAGAAACTGACCCTCAAAGCCTGGTTAAAGGATTTGGTGTGGGAGGTGTTGATTTTATAAAAAAACCTTTTAATGTTGATGAACTTAAAGTTAGAGTTTCAACACAATTAAAATATAAAAAATCATTGGAAGATAATGCCCGGTATTTAAAATCGATTGAAGATATATACGATACAATTACAGATAGTATGTATTATGCTCAACGTATTCAAAATGCAACACTTCCTCATAAAACCTTTCTCGACGACTTAATGGACGATTATTTTATTATTTATAAACCTCGTGATATTGTTAGTGGTGATTTTTATCTGGTTAATGAGGTTGATGATAAATTACTATTGGTAGCGGCTGATTGTACTGGACATGGTGTTCCCGGTGCGCTTATGAGTATGATGAGCATGGCCTTTATTAAAGAAATTATTGCTGTTGAAAAAGTAAATTCCCCGGCACAAATATTAAATAAGCTGAGGGATACAATTATTTCAACATTTTACAGCCCCGGAACCGATGAAATCTCGGATGGGTTAGATGCATCTTTAGCTCTTATTGATAAAAATAGTAACACCATGAAATTTGCGGGCGCTAACTTGCCTGTATATCTCATAAGAGATGGTGAATTAATTGAAATTAAAGGAAATAGAATGCCTGTAGGTTCTTATCCTCGACAAACACCTTTTACACATCACATTATTAACCTGCAGTATAACGATTGTATTTATCTGTTTTCAGATGGCTTTGCAGATCAGTTTGGAGGTGCTCAAAACCGAAAGATGATGAACAGCCATTTTAAAAAAGCACTATTGAAATATCATAATCAAAAAATGTCTGAACAAAAAACAAATCTACAACAGTTCTTTAATCATTGGAAAGGTTACAATGAACAGGTTGATGATATTTTATTAATGGGATACCGATATTTAAACTCTGTTGAATAAAGCTTTGAAGAATATACATCAAAGCTTTATTGTATTAAGATTTAAACCTTCAGATTGAATTCCTCTGGCATATTTAACGGCAGGCCATCCAAAAACCAATACATCACCCATTTCATGATCTACAGGAATACCTAACCGTTCACGCAATTTTGGGTCAATATCATTAACCACCCATTTAAGCATACCATTCCATAGAGTTCCCACACCATGTGTATTTGCCAATAGCTCAAAATAACTTAATGCGATTAAACAATCCTCAACTGGTGTTACTGATTTTTTGGGAGAAGTTGTAATTAAAATATGCGGTGCATCTCTTAACATAATATCAACCTTTTTACTAAGCCACAAACGTTGAAATTCCTTTAACATAGGTAAAAAAGGATGCTTATGCTTGTTTTCAAATGCTGCATGAATAGAATTATATACCGCGTCTCTAAATTTATTTAAATCTTCTTTATTATCTATTACTGAAAATAAAACCTGGTTGTTATTGTGGCCTGTAGGTGCATTAGCTGCACCATGTAACAAATCATTAATCAACTCCTTGCTTAGTTCCTCTTTTTTAAACTTCCGAATAGAACGTCTTGTCTTAAATAAATTCAACATAGATTCTGATGAAGGAATACTTTCTTTTACAGAAATACTTTCCTCTGGATTTTTTCCTAAGATAGACAAAGCTCCTGTTGGACAAATAGCCAAACAATGCTGACACTTTAAGCAATTCCCATCTTTTCCGGCTTTAATTACAGGAATTCCATTTTTCCCATCAATTATTAATACCGGACAATCCTGTGAACATAATCCACATCGTGTACACTTACTTTCATCTATTCGAAAATCCAACATAATCAGAGTTCTTTATTCTTCGAAATTTAGCGCAATGATAATAATTTATTATTGACTGACTATAAAACTAGTTTATATTACATAACATACTATCAAACAATCAGCCTGAAGGTATTACTAAACCTTTTATTTATTAGATACACATTACAGATAAAAACAAAAAGAACATTTATGAAAAAGAACCTGCCAAGGCCAAAGCTTTAACCCGCAATATGCATTAGACCATCTATTACACATTGAAATTACTTCAAAACAAGACACTTCCTTACTTCACTTCAACTCACCAGAACGATGCTATGCCTCGTTTCAGTAAAGCCTTGTTTTATGGTACTTTCAATCTTCATTACGAAATTCTAATACATAATCCGGGTTTAATTTAAAATAAATGATATCAGATCAGCTCTTGATAAATATGAAAATAGGAATATAAAAGAAACCTGTTATAAAACGTAGTCGGATCATAGAGTAAACAGCTGAGCGTATTACTCACTATTCATTCACTATTCACTCACTTATTAGTGAATGTAATATAAATCATAAGTGTAGATTATATGTATGAATTGTGTTCTATATCCTCGTACAATATACAGTAGATATAGTGCTTTCATATACATGGCAAACTGAAAACATACCATTAAAACAAAATCATTTGATGAAAAAACCGCGATAAGAACCTCCAAATTAAAGCATTAATAAAAGCTCTGGGGCATTACAAATTCGTCATTTAAACATTCCTTAACAATATTAGCTTCAAATAATTAAGGCTACCTCAGTAATAATGTCTATTTTTGCGCTCCTTTTAAATGATAGAAAAAAACATTTAATTAAATGATTACAGTTTCGAATTTAAGAATTCAATTTGGGAAAAGAACCCTATTTCAAGACGTAAATTTAAAGTTTACACAAGGTAACTGCTATGGTATTATTGGTGCCAACGGAGCAGGAAAGTCAACCTTTTTAAGAATTTTAAGTGGAGAACTTGATTCTACCGGAGGTTCGGTTACTTTCGGACCAGAAGAACGACTTTCTGTACTTAAGCAGGATCACCACGAGTTTGATGAATTTACAGTTTTGGATACTGTAATGATGGGACATACCCGCTTGTGGGAGGTGATGAATGAAAAAAATGAGTTGTATGCTAAACCAGATTTTTCAGATGAAGATGGTGTTCGTGTTTCTGAATTAGAAGAAAAATTTGCTGAGATGGATGGCTGGAATGCAGAAAGTGATGCAGCCAACTTATTAAGTGGATTAGGTATTAAAGAGGAATTACACTATGTTCAAATGGGAACACTTAGTGGTAAACAAAAAGTAAAAATCCTTTTAGCCAGAGCTTTATTTGGAAAGCCTGACAACTTGCTTTTAGATGAGCCTACCAACGACCTGGATTTAGATTCAGTAAGTTGGTTAGAAAACTACTTATCTAATTTTGAAAACACGGTATTAGTTGTATCTCACGACCGTCACTTCCTGGATTCTATTTGTACACATACTGTTGACATTGACTTTGGTAAGGTGCAGTTATTTTCTGGTAACTACAGTTTCTGGTACGAATCAAGCCAGCTTGCACTTCGTCAGCAACAGCAACAAAACAAAAAAGCAGAGGAGAAAAAGAAAGAACTTCAGGAGTTTATTGCTCGCTTTAGTGCCAACGTTGCTAAAAGTAAGCAAACTACCAGTCGTAAAAAGATGCTTGAAAAACTTAACGTGGAAGAAATTCAAGCTTCAACACGTAAGTATCCTGCCATTATTTTTACTCCCGATAGAGATCCTGGCAACACTATACTAGAAGTAAGAGATTTAAGTGCAAGTATTGGAGGTGAAACACTTTTTAATGATGTTTCTTTTAATATTGAAAAAGACGATAAAATCGTTTTTCTTTCAAAAGATCCTCGTGCCATGACTGCTTTTTTTGAAATCATCAATGGCCATAAACAACCTGATACTGGAGAATACAGATGGGGACAAACCATTACTACTGCTTATTTACCATTAGAAAACTCAAATTTCTTTGATAAGGATATGAGTATCTTCGATTGGCTTTGTCAGTTCTCTGACGATACAACAGAAGTATTTATTAGAGGTTATTTAGGTAAGATGCTTTTCTCTGGTGAAGAAATATACAAAAACTGCAAAGTACTTTCCGGAGGTGAAAAAATGCGTTGTATGATTGCTCGTATGATGCTTAGAAATGCCAATACCATGATTCTGGATACACCAACAAACCACTTGGATCTAGAATCTATTCAGGCATTCAACGAAAAATTAACCCAGTTTAAAGGTAATGTTCTTTTCTCAAGTCATGACCACGAATTTATTCAAACAGTAAGTAATCGTATTATTGAGTTAACTCCTAACGGAATTATTGATAAACAAACTGAATACGATGATTATATTACAGATGAAGAGTTAATGAAGAAAAGAGATAGTATGTACAACTAATAAAAACAGATAGTTAGTTTATAGCTTAACATACTATTACACAATATTTCGATGCCAATCTATTAATTTAGGTTGGCATTTTTGTTTCTATAAATCTTTTGAAAAAATGATATCTGCCTGATATCAAAATTTGATTTATTAGTTATTTTTGCTCTCAAATAATATTTAACCTATTAATAAGTGAACATTCAATCGCAACTTATAAATAAGATTATTTTTAATAGTCATTTCTGTCATAGAATAGAATGTTCATTACTGTCACTTTTCTTTTTGGTTATTTTTTCAGAACTGTAGTTTTAAGATTTACTCAACGAACACTCTTGAGATATATCAGATACATATATCTCTCTCAACAAATCTTTAAAACATAATTATCTGCGTAACACGGGATTGTTGTATTCTTATTATACACTTAATACCCGAATTATACCATTATCATATTCTGAAAAATGACACCATACATTTCATATTTAAACGAAGTAGTAAATAAAAACCATAACCTGGTTGAAAATTATAAAGCTCCTGTAAACTGGGTTAACCCTAAAAATTCGCGAAGAAATTGAATAAATGGATGTAATATACTATATTTAAATTAGTTAGAAGTAAATATAGTAACATTCATTACACCCAATTATGAGCACTAAAAATACAGTCTATTATAAGCAAAAGCAAGCCTATTTATTAGATTTTACAGCCAACAGTATAAGTTCTGATTCTTCAGTGTTTTTAGTTGATAAAATCGAGCGAAAACATGGTTTAATAGAGTATATCAGTAAATTGATCCCGGATTCCAGAGATCAAAAACACATTACACATTCTTTTGAAAAAATATTAAAACAAAGAGTGTTTTTAATGATGCAAGGTTATGAAGATGCTAATGATGTGCATCAACTTAAGAATGATCCAATATTAAGAACGGTTCTTGAAGGGGAATTAGCCTCACAACCCACTGTTTCCAGATTTGAAAACAGCATTGACAAACAGGGTATCTTTAGTATATTGTACGGATGGCTAAATCGTTATGTTGAAAGTCTATCGGGTAGAAAACATGTTGTTATTGACATTGATGCCACGGACGATCCTACGCACGGAGCACAACAGTTATCAATGTACAATGGTTACTATGGGCAATTTATGTATAATGAGCTCTTGTTCCATGATGGGGAAACCGGACAAATTATCCTCCCTGTATTAAGGCCCGGCAACAGTCATTCCAATAAATGGTATGTGTCCATATTAAAAAGAGTGGTTCATGCTATCAAGGCTGTATACCCTAATATAAAAATTATTATTAGAGCAGATAGTGGTTTTAGCAATGCTCCTTTTTATCAATTGGCGGAAGATGAATCTCTATTTTACGCCGTAGGGCTAGCCACTAATGAAGTATTGAAAAGAAGAGTGAAGAAAGCTGAAAACGCGGTTAGATACCTATATTTATCCGACCAGAAGAAGCATCAGCATTTTCTCAGTTTTCAATATCAAGCCGGCTCCTGGCATGCTCCACAACAATGCTATTCCAAAATAGAAAGTACTGGGATTGGGATGAATATCCGGCACTTCGTTAGTAATATGCCCCAAATGAATGCAAGAGAAATATATTTTGATTTTTATGTAAAAAGAGGAGATGCAAGCGAGAATAGAATCAAAGAATTGAAAAACATGTGTTTCTCTGACAGACTTTCAAATCATTCATTTTGGGCTAACTTCATACGTCTGATAATTAGCAGTATCGTTTATGAGATGTTTTTAATTATCAAGCAAATGATAAAGAAAACAAAGTATCTGAATGCACACAAATGGCAAGTTGATAACATTAGAATATACCTCTTAAAAGTAGGTGGAACAATCAAGAAAACGGTCAAGCGAATTTATATTCAAATATCAAAAGCATTCGTTTATAAAGACTTACTTAGTGAACTGGCCTTTCAGTAAAGGTGTATGATGTTTTTTTTCTAATCAACATGGGATAACTATGCCATATTGCCAAAAATTAGCCAGATTCGCTAAAAACACATCGAAATTTAAAGCCTGAATTTGAGAAATAGAATCATTCCAAGCTTAGTGCAATCCATTTGTAAGAATGTAAAAAGTTATAAACGATCCTTTTACCTTTAAAATAAACCTCATGAATAATTCGGGTTAACAATGGGTCTGCTTACGCCTTGGAAGCTGAAAGAAAAGAATTATTCAATTACCTTGAAAATTCAGTTAAACATTCTTATAAAAACAGTAAACCTTGGCATAAAACCCTGTCAAAAGGCTGTCAGTTATGTGCTGAGGGTGCATGGTCGTGTTTATTTATTAATAATATATGTAATGCTACTTGTGTATTTTGCCCTACGCAACAGGATAATGATGAAATTCCGGCAACACAAGGTTGTAGTTTTAATACCCCTGAAGAATTTGCAGATTATATTAACTACTTTAATTTTAAGGGTGTTAGCATTAGTGGCGGAGAGCCATTAAAAACATTTGAAAAAACAGTAGCCTACATCAAAGCTGTACGAAAGTATTGTGATAAAAATATCTATGTGTGGCTATATACCAACGGTATTTTAGGAACGCCAGAGATTTTTAAAACGCTAAACGATATAGGTATTGACGAGGTAAGGTTTAACCTGGGTGCCAGTAATTATAATATCAAATTAATAAAAAATGCCAAACCATATATTAAGAACATCACTGTAGAAATACCTGCAATTCCCGAGGATTATGAAAAACTAACAATTCTTCTTCCACAATTAATTGAGGAAGGTGTTACCATTTTAAATCTTCACCAACTACGTCTAACGCCATACAACATCTCAAAATTAGCCTCTAAACCATATACATTTACACATGGCACACCTCCTACTGTTGTTGAATCTGAAATAACAGCATTAAAAATACTTAAATATGTTTCTAAAAATCAATTATCAATAGGAGTTAATTATTGTAACTATCACTACAAAAACAATTACCAGAAAGCAGGTTTTAGAAAACATATATCATCAAAGTTTATTAATGATAAGTCCAAATTAACAGAATTAGGATTTATTAGAAAGATGACAACCGAAGAAGAAAATAATTCAATTGACTTAAACAATTTAATGCTTACACCTGATGCAAATGATAAAATAAAAGTTTCATATTCATATTATTCTTTAAGCGATACAAATGATTTACAAAGTGATATTAAAACCTTCAATATCAACACAAAACAATATTACTTAAAATCAAAAAAATCTATTAGCAATATTGAAACCACACCTAAGCTATTTCTTGATAACATTAAACTCAAAACTTGTAGAGATATATCTGATGATTCTCTTTTTAAAATCTTTCAAAAAGAAATTATAGAAGATGAATTTCCAGAGTATTATTAATATTAACCGCAGAGATCAGATCTTATCATCTGGTCTCTTTTCTATTATTTACCAAATGATTTATTTTCCAGCTCAATAACCTCTAAATCCTTTATTTCGCCTTCTTCCAAAACAAACCGAATCGCAGTTCGTACTGCATGAAAACCAGAAAGACCTGCAGCACCTGGATTAATATGTAATAAATTTAGTTGATCATCGTAAATCACCTTTAGAATATGCGAATGTCCATCAATAAATAATTTTGGTGGATTCTTAAATAACTCATGTTTTACGCGTCGATCATATTTTCCCGGATAACCGCCAATATGTGTAATCCACACATCCACACCTTCACACACAAATCTTTCATGCTCATTTAAACTTCTTCTAATTACAGCATCATCAATATTACCATAAACAGCACGAGTTGGTTTAAAATCCTTCATGGCATCCAAAACTTTTATATCTCCAATATCACCAGCATGCCATATTTCATCACACTCTGCAAATAATTCTTTAAACCTGGGATCAAAAAAAGAATGTGTATCTGATAAAAGTCCAATTTGTGTCATTTGAATATTTTTTGTTGGCCGAAAATAGTTTAATTTAGACAATAGTACTAAGTTAAAAGTTGAAAGTTACTAGTCGAAGGTACCAATATAACTAAGACAGTACCGAAATTATGAAGGCTTTTCAATACTTATCAACTAATAACTAAATATTTAATTCTTTATACTTTTGTCGTAATATCTGAACAAATGAAAAAACTAATATTAGTCCGACACGCTAAAACAGAACAAGTATATGATTACAGTAAAAGTGATTTTGAGCGAAAGCTTTTACCCCGTGGACACAAAGATGCGGAGCTTATTGCCAATCAACTAAAAGCCAAAAGCATTATTCCAGATTTGTTCATCACCAGCAAGGCCAAAAGAGCTAAGCAAACTGCTAAGATTTTTGCTGAACAATTAGGGACGGATACAAACCTGATTATTAATGAACAATTTTTATATGATGGCTATACAACTGGCGAAATCCTTTCATATATTGAGAAATTTGGAGCACAGCATGATAGCATCATTATTTTTGGTCACAATCCCGATATTGCTAGTTTAACCACCAGATTAGTGATTGATGATTTATGGCATTTTCCCACAAGCTGCACTACTGTAATCAATTTTAATATTGACAACTGGAAAGATATTGAAGTTGGAGCGGGCAAAATGGAATTATATTTATACCCAAAAATGTTTAAATAAGAAAGCCCTATTTAATACTTCAAAAATGGGAGACACTGATTCACAACTTGATCAAACTAACAATACTAAAATCAACATGCATTGTTAGTTTATTAATGTTAATCAATAGTTCAAAAAAGAATAACACAGAGGAGCAAAGGCATAAAGAGTATTTTATATAACTCATATAAATTACACAAATTAGGATAAGAGAAGTAATCAAACACTATTAACCCGAGTTCGATATAAAATTACAAAGAGATCTCAAAAGTAAACCCTTGCGGATTTAATCAATTTCATTAAAAAAATAAAAAACTCAGTGCCTCAGTGCCTCAGTGTTCATTTTTAACACTTGATTGACATTATTAATTAAAATGTAAGTTCTTTATCCTTGTTCCTTTATACTTTATTGCCCTTAGTCTATCACTCCAGATCCTATTAGTTCCTCATCTACATACCAGGAAGCAAACTGACCAGCCGTTATTCCTCTTTGTGGTTCATCAAAAACAACGTACATGCCTTCTTTTCTACGATGAATAACTCCTTGTTGGAGTGGTTGACGATAACGAATTCGTATTTGTAGTCGGCGTGATTCTCCAACCTGCATTTCTAAATCAGGACGAACCCAATGCAATTCATCGGCATTTACTTTTAATACCTGACGAAATAATCCTGGATGTTGTTTTCCCATCCCTACATAGATTTGATTAAATGGGATATTGGTACCTATAATAAATAATGGCTCCGGAAAGCCACCAATATTTAATCCTTTTCGCTGACCAATAGTATAGAAATGCGCACCACCATGCTCTCCTACCCTATTTCCATATTTGGGATGAAATACATATGGCTGACTAAGCTCTTCTAACACTTCATCAGTAGGATTTTCTTTAGCTTGATTCCAGTCTCTATCAAACAATTCACAATCTTTATCTATGATAAAAACTTTTCCTTTCTTTGATTCCAGTTTCTGCTGAAGAAAAACAGGTAAATCTACTTTACCAACAAAACATATCCCCTGTGAATCTTTTTTGTGTGCAGTAACTAAATTCAATTCATTAGCTATTCTTCGAACCTCAGGTTTTACTATATCTCCGATTGGAAATAAAGCTTTAGCCAATTGCTCTTGTGATAACTGACACAAAAAATAACTTTGATCTTTATTGCCATCACTACCAGCCAATAAACGATGATAATCCTTACCATCTTTAACAATAGTATCTTTTCTACAGTAATGTCCTGTTGCAACGTAATCTGCTCCAAGTTCAAATGCTTTATCCATAAAAACATCAAACTTAATCTCTCTGTTACAAAGAACGTCCGGATTAGGAGTTCTGCCTTTTTCATATTCGCTGAACATATAATCCACTACCCGGGCTCTGTATTGCTCACTTAAATCAACATAATGAAAAGGTATATCCAGTTTTTTTGCCACCGCCATAGCATCAAACTTATCTTCCAACCATGGACAGTCAGCTTCTAAAACACCTGTTGTATCATGCCAGTTTTTCATAAACAAGCCAATTACCTCATAACCTTGTTCTTTTAAAACATAGGCCGCCACACTTGAATCAACTCCTCCTGATAGTCCGATAACAACTTTCTTCTTTTGCATTCTGTTTTCTAAATAATTATAAGCAATAAAATAAGCGCACAAAGATACATTTTTTATGCACAAAAAACACCACTCAATAAATACTTAATAAACATACCATTACAAAAAAAAATTCATATTCTCATATAAAAATCTATATCATTAATAACATTATTTCATCTTTTATCGTATAGTCATCATTGATAACAATTCTCAAAAACACCATCTAATACATTAAAAATGAAAGTACTTATATTTGCATTATTCGCAATGCTTATTCCCCTAAAGGCAATTTCTCAAAAAACATGGACATCAAGGGATTCTGCTACGGTTGCCAAACTAAACAAAACCATAACTCTGGCTGAAGCTAAAGTTGAAAAAGCACAAGTAAAAGTTGACTATGCCGATTCTTTAATACAAATTGGTTCTTCACAATTAGCTGAGGGTAAAACATTGCAAAAACAGTTAAAAGCAGAAACTAAAACTTTAAACAAACAACATGCTACTGATCGCAAACAATTTGTTAAAATTTCAAAATCTAAAAACAGAGATGAGGCAAGTGAAGCCAAGGCTGAATTAAAAAAGATAGATGCTCAATATAAAATTGACTCCAAAGAACTTTCAACCAAAACGAAAGCTACTGACAAACTAATTAGCAGCGGAGATAGAAATTTAATAAAAGGAAAAGGTTATATCAAGGATTACCAGAGAACATTAAAAGATGCTCAGGCTAATTTAGAATACGCTAAAGAAGAATTAGAGTGGACTCTGGAAGATTTAAATGCTGTTGATGAACCTAAAGACTCTAAAAAGAAGAAAAAGAAATAGACAAAAGATAACTCAAAAAAAGCCAACTTGTAAATAACACAAGCTGGCTTTTTTAAAATTAATTTTTATTCAACCGCAGAATATCATATTTTTATCAAAACAGCTTTCGAATCATCATTTTTTACAACTGATTCAATAAACTCAACAAAGTCATTGTATTTTTCTTTGGTATAATGTCCCTTATTAAGAATGAATTCTCTTTCATACACAATACTCTGACCATCTATGGTTGCCGTACTATGATACTCTCCAAATTCGGATAATATATTTACAGGATCAGGAAGAGCTTCCATTTTATATCCTTCGGGAATAATATATTTAACAGAATCATTTTCACTATATGGTCTGGATATCATCACTGGCGAAACTCTGTTTCGAGAATATGGGGGTGCACTGGTCATTCTATTCATGGTATTTAATGGAATAAATACCCTGTCGCCCATTTGACTTCCAAACATAGGTAATGTAATAGACAACTCCTTTTCTAACCATGGCTCACGTTCTTTAAATGGAGTAATTTGATAACTTTCCAATTCAAAGTTAGGTAGATCAATTGACTTAATCACTCTTTTTCTTCGGTCTGTTTCATCTAAAACTGTTAAACCTAACATTTCTGCAAAATGAACACCTTTATATACTGACTTTGACTGAATCTTTGTTAAATCTGTCAGACTAATATCTACTGTTGCAGTTGTAAAAACATTATCATCGTCGACAGTGTATCTGGGAGTTTTAATTAACTCACCACCATCATCTTTAATCATTAGTGCATATCGATCATCAGTAGAACTTCCCAAATAACCGCATGGGTAATAAGAATTTGTACATTCTAACCAAACAGTATCGTTAGGTAAATGCACACATGATACGATATGATTAAAATAATTACTAACAAAATCCTTATTTGTAAAACGCTGACTACCTGAGTAAATCAATGTATAATAAGCTTTATATCCCAACTTCTTTAACAGTGTAACTACATAATTAGAAAGCGCTTTACAATCGCCATAAGATAATCGATCTACTGTTTCTGCTGAAAATGGTTGATATCCACCAATACCTTCCTGAATGCTTACATATCTGTTTTTATCTTGAGAGTATTTGTAAACAGTAGCTATTTTTTCATAATCACTCATTCCTTCTTTAAACAAGCTTCTCACCTTATTTATAGTTTCCTCCGGAACATCATCTTTACCTTCATTTAGCTGTTGAATATATAATCCAAAATTCTCCCAGGAATCAAACTTCCCTTCAAATCCATCCATCACGAAATTTTCAGGAGCCACAAGAACTGAAGGAACATATTCTTCAAGAAAAGAACATAACACTTCATTTTGTATTGCTTTATAGTTTGTTAAATGCCACGATCTGTGCATTTTTCCATCTATTACCTCTTCGTTTGCTTTTTCAGCAAGGTTATTCTCTTTATAGTGATAAGGAAAATCTTCTGGTGAAATAATCTTATAATTTAACTGCTCCACCGCGGTATTAAAATCTTGCAAAGCAAACCAGCCACTTAAATAATATGCTGAATTACATTTTCTTTGAAAATAATACTCTACGGTATAAGGATAAACAGCATATTTCGGATCTATCACTTTAACCCGGTCATCTTCATACAACGAAAATCCTGAAACTGAAGCATAATCTTTTATTTCATCCTGTGGTATAGATTTAACTTTTTTACCCTCTGCATCATATACTGTTGCGGAAATCCCTGATATAGACATAAATTTACTATATCCTTCCTGAAACAATGCTTTGTCCTTACCACTTTCCTTCAAAATGGTAATAACATATTTTTCATCATAAATCATTTTTGATGGAGAAAAGACTTCCACTGTGGTACTTTTTTCTCTGACAACAGCATCTGCATCTGCCATTAATTCCTTAGGAATTTCAGATACTGGGTACTTAGGTTCTTTCTTTGCCCAAATACTAATGGAACAAAAAATTAATATAATATAAATTTTATAACGAAGCTGCATCTGCATTCTTTTTAATAACTACTGGTTCCGCTTGTTTTTCTATCATCAACGCGAAAAGATGTTTTAAATAATTATACTCTTCCGGTAAGAAAACTGTTTTATCAATGGTGAATTTATAAGTAACAGAAAGTCTGTTTCCCAAAACAGAATAGGCTACTAATACAGCTCCTGCCTTTTCAGGCAAAACTATTCTAACTGGTTTTGGAACCGTTTCAAAAACATACCCCTCAGGAATTGTTAAGTTAGACAATATTACTTTTTCAGTTTTATAGGCAAAATCTACTGGGTATTTACGGTCTTCTAATTTAAACGGATTATTTTCCTCTTTTTCAAATAAAAATGGATTGATCATAACCATATCTCCCACTTTTTGAGCCACATTACTTACTTTAACTTGGTACATTTCTTTAACCTCTTTATAAATAGAATCTATATTGGTTAATTCGAAAGACTTAATTCTCAATCCTGGATGTTCCGTTTCCATTGCTTCCAAAAACTCATTTTCACTGGCATAAGTTTTATACTTTTTACGGAAATCATAGGCAGAATAATCAAACTTGACACATTGCATTGATCCTTCTGCTTCCAAATCATCATTCAATTCCAAATTAAACATTAATGTTGACTTATCTTTTTTATCAGTTCTAAGATCAATCCACTTACCACTTTCATTGTTAATTAAACGGCCATTCTTATTTAAACATCTCAATGGCACCATATCAGCAGGCATTAATTCTTCAGTGGCATCCAACAAATATTCTTTCTCTCCAATTTTTGCACGAACAAACATATAATTTAACTTCTCCAAGCTAGGATAGAACTGATGAAGCATCCCATTTTCGCGAGTACTAATAGCTATCGGTAATGCAGGGATATCAAGCTTTTGTAATAACTGATAAAGCATCATGTTAATATCTGCAGAATTTCCTTTCTTATCTTTAAATACACTACCTAAATGATCTTCAGAGGAAAATAAAGATTCTACTTCATTCCACTTAATTTGCTTCATGGCCTCATATGCTGCAACCATTTTATCATAAGGATCAGAATATTTTTCCTCTATTTCCTTTTTGATTGAATTTAAAGCTCCTACACCATTGGTTAAAGCTCCTCCAAAATGACTACTAGATCTTAATCTTTTGTTTACAGCTTCCCATGATGTTGTAAATCCTTTGTAAAATCCAGGAAAACTAACACTCAATATATCAAATTCGAATTTTGCTATATAATTCTCCCTGGAATCCATAAATGGTTCTTTTTTAAATGCAGGAACTGTATCCATAAAAAACGTACTTGGACCATCACTTTTTATTCCGATAAATCCCCGGGATCTTTTTCTATATTCAATTTCATTGGTAGGATCTAAATCCAATTGACAGTACTTAACCGGAATTTCTCTTTGAAAAGCAAATTCAGAAGGCAGTAATTTTTGAGAAGTTTCAATGTCATAAATGCTACCTACTTTAATATTAGGCAAAGCTACTTTCATTCTATAGTGGTCTTCTGTAATCTTTAATTTAAAGATTGATTCATTTTTCAAACGTTCTTCAACAACATCTCCATTTTCGAGGTTAAATACTTTGCCACGAATCTGCATATCTTCTTTTCCAGGAAAAGAAAACTCTGAAAGTGAAACGCCTGCTTTTTTTAAGATTTTTACTCGGGTAATAGTGGTAAATGTATAAGTATTTCCATTGAAGTATCCATATTTACAAAGAACAACTGCTGTAGCACTGGTATCAGGCTCATAAACAGTCATCTTTAAATCTTCAATATCTACTTTACCAAATTTAATAGGGGCTTTGGCTGAGGTTTGGTGCATGATTGCCATTATGCAAAAAGCAATCAGAGTTAGTGCTTTAGTCATTATGTACTATACTTTTAGGGTTTATAATAATCGACAAAAGTAAATGATTTTATTACTTTATCCCATCAAGTTAATAATAATTTGACTAATACGTTCAACTTGTCGTTCACAAACGTATAATTGTATATAAAACTTTATTCTTCAACTTGAGTAATTAATCATTACCAAACAGAATAAGAACACTTGAGATCATATTTTGAAAAGTTATAAAATCGAAAAAGGCCATGTTTGGGGAAACAACGGCCTTTTCATTCTCAACTAACACAACACACAAAATTCATTTGTAATAAATAACACACAACACTTAACAAATGAATAGTTAATATTTTAAACTTATCTTAAATGATTTAGCAATATATATATAATAGCATCAAAAATCAATATTTTTTATAAAATAAATTTAATATTTTATTGATTTATAATGCTTATCTACTCCTCGTTATTCATAAAACCTTGTTTAGTTAATACATCTAGTAGTATTTTACTAAACACCATATTATCTTGTTTTTTATACCTGACATCGGTAAAAACTTGTGCCAAGGATTCCTTTTTATTCTCTTTTACAAAACCTAAATTTTCAGGCAGTTGCTCTTTAAATGAATATATTTTTTTGATATCCTCATTAGAATAATCCTTATAATTTTCGTAATGAACAACTCCATTTAACGGCAATCTGTCAACTAATTCCGGGGTTTCATCAGGGTAACCAAGCGTTACCGTTGTAACAGGAACAACTCCTTTAGGCAGATTTAATATATCAATAATTTTATCAGCGGTATAAGTTGTTGTGCCTAAATAACAAATACCTAAGCCCTTACTTTCTGCTGCAATACAAACATTTTGAGCCACCAGTAAGGCATCAATTGCCCCTGTTACAAACGATAAAAAATTATCATATCCTGGATTGGCATTACTTTGCTCACACCATTTATTAAACCGATTATAATCCGCACAAAAAGTAAGTACAACGGGCGCACCTTTAACCATTGGCTGATTAAAATGACAAGGTGCCAATTTTTCTTTATTTGAATCATCTTGAGTAACTACTATACTATATACCTGCATATTACCTGTAGTAGAAGCTCTTATTCCAGCATTTAATATTTCTTCCAACACTTCACTACTTACTTTTTCTGAAGAGTATTTTCTAATAGATCTATGGTTTAATATTGTATCAATCATTTTACTTAAATTTTTATATACAAAGATATACTAAAAAACAAAAAGGCCTTTCATTAACAGAAAGACCCCTTTGCATCATCACCAACAAAATATAAAATCGTAATACCTTAATAGGTTTATTATATTATTTAAATGATGGATAAAGCTTTTAACTCATCCATTAATTTTTGCTTATTATCATCAACCATTGTACATAATGGAGCTCTAAAAGTTTCCTGTATCATTCCCATTTCTGCTAATGCCGTTTTTATAGGAATTGGATTAGACTCGATAAAGCATAAATCCATTAACTTTTGATATTTATAAAATAAGTCTCTGGTTACTTTTACATCTCCTTTTTGCGAGGAATCCATTAGTTTACTAAAATCCTGAGGAATAATATTAGCTACAACAGATATACATCCATGAGCTCCTAATAAATTAGCTGAGCATGACAAGAAATCATCACCACTATAAACCAAGAAATCTTTTGGAGCACTCGCTAAAATCTCAGTAAAATAAGACATGATTCCAGCAGCTTCCTTCACCGCAACAATATTATCAAAATCATTTGCCAATTGAACCACTGTTTCTGGTTCTAATCCAGCTCCGGTTCTCGAAGGTACATTATATAATACAATTGGAATATCAACAGCTTCTGCCACAGCTTTAAAGTGACTATAAATTCCTTTTTGAGTAGGCTTATTATAATAAGGAACAACAACTAAAGCTGCATCTGCACCTAATTCTTTAGCTTTTTGGGTTTTTTCTATTGCTGTTAAGGTACAATTACTACCACTTCCTGCAATTACCGGTATTTTTCCTTTTATTATTTCAACTGCTCGAGCAACAAGTGCTTCATCTTCCTCATTTGATAAGGTAGGGGTTTCTCCGGTAGTTCCACATACCACAATTCCATCAGTATTATTATTCAAATGGAATTCAATAATCTTATCAAAAGCATCCCAATCAATTTCACCTGATTCTAAAAATGGGGTAACTAATGCAACTATTGATCCTTTAAGTGTAAATGCCATGGTATTTTATATCTTAAACAAATTTATTGATACTAATTTAAAGACAAAATTCATCTGCTATAATTATTATCAATTGACAGATGGAACTCCCACATAAATTCAATCATTACTTTGAGTGCAACTTAATCAATTGAATTTAAATGGTCATTTCTTGTTCTTTTATATCGCATACAAATATAGTTGCGTTTTAATTAATTGAAAAATTTATATCTAAAAAAAACCATTTTATAACAACTTGTTAATTTTTTAACATTTTGTATATTTGCAAAAAGTTTTGATGATATGGTAACAATTCCACAGGCTGTAGAAATGGTTGTAAAAGTAAAACCATTTTTATCAGAAGCACTTTTAGATGGCTTAATTAATATTTCAGCTTTAGCGCGAAAAATTAAACCTGATATTGAAAAGATTATTTCAAAAGAGGCAAAACATGGGGCTATTGTAATGGCTTTAAATCGACTATCTCCACAAGTAAATTTTTCAATAAATAAAAGTATTGATAAAATGAGAACTATGCTTGGAGATATTATTGTACGTTCAGACTTAACAGATTGTACTTTCAGAAACAGTAAAACACTTATAAGGTGTCATATGAAAGTAATAGAATCTATTGCTGAAAATCCAGATATTTTTTACACGTTAGTAAGAGGAGTACATGAATCAAACCTTGTTATTACAAGTTATTATTCAGAGTTGGTAGACAAATTCTTTGAAAATGAAGAACTCATATATAAAACAGAAAATTTATCTGCGATTACAGTCAAACTACATGAAAACAATTCCAGAATACCAGGATTCTATTATTATATATTAAAATCCGTTGCATGGGAAGGTATTAATATCACAGAAGTAATTTCAACAACAAATGAATTTACTATTCTAGTTAATGATGAAGATGTAGATAGAGCTTTTTCTGAATTAAAAAAGATGAAACGACCAGGTAAATTGTATAGTATATAACTGATGTTTCCCAAGTGTGTTAAAACATTGTAAATCAAACAAAAAGAAGCATGATTAATTTTATTAATCCACTAATATTCAGTATTTTAGTGGTGCGATATCAATAAAAAACCATGCTTCATGAGTAAAAGTACAAAAGTTTTTTCGGAGACAAACAGCTTTTTCACCTCAAGTGAAAAAGGAATTAATAGAATAATGGAATTATATCAGTCATTGCATCTGAATAGGTTGAATCTGGGAGTTGATAATATGCCTCAATGTACTTTCCAAAAAGGTGATTTATTGCTGGCTTTGTTGTTGTTTCCACTATACTCACTCTCGAACGTATACCGGTACACCAAACATCCTTTATCACGCAGCATTGAAGCTAGTAAGAATACTTTTTATAGGCTAAAAAATGATAGCAATATCAATTGGAGAAGCCTCTTAACCAAATGTAATATCAAATTGCTAAAGCGGACCACAAGCACAAGCGCAACAAATAAGGAGTTAAACAAATGTTTAATAATAGACGATACTGATTTTGAAAAATCAACCTATAAAACAGAGCATATTGGTAAGATATGGTCACATGTGAAAAATTGTAGGTTCTGGGGATATAAAGCATTATTTCTTGGCTATTGGGACGGCAAAAGTTTCTTCTCATTAGATTTTAGCCTACACAAAGAAAAAGGCAAAAACGAGAAAACTCCATTTGGACTGATGGTTAAACAAAGAAAAGCTCAATATTCAAAAAAAAGAGAAAAAGATTCATGCGGTTATTTGCGCGAACAAGAATTGATTGATGATAAAATATCTACAGCTATATCTATGATTAAAAGAGCTGTCAAACAAAAGTTTGATGTACACTATGTACTTATGGATAGTTGGTTTTTCTGTGAATCCATATTGAAAGCCGTTTTGTCATTAAATAAAGGAATACATATAGTTGGTATGGTAAAAATGGCAAAAGCAAAATATAGCTTCAATGGCGAATTGTATACAGCTAAAGAGCTTACCCAATTAGTAAAGCGCAGAAAAAAGGTAAAGAAAGAAAAAGCATTAAACCTATTTTGTGCCGAGGTTATTGTTGAGTACAAATCAATACCACTAAAGCTATTTTTCTGCAAAACAAGTAAGCATGGCAAGTGGCACCTGTTGGCGACTACCAATACTAAGCTGGGCATACTGAGTGCTTATGAAATATATAGTATCAGGTGGAGCATAGAAGTTTTCTTTAAAGAATCAAAACAATACTTTTCCTTGGGCAAATCACAATCCCAAGACTTTGATGCGCAAATAGCTGATGTATCACTAGCTATGATTGAATACAATGTATTTAGTTTGGCAAAGAGGTTCGATGCATATGAAACAATGGGCGGTTTATTTGAAAAGGTATGCGATAATACTACAGAACTTACTATATCCATGAGAATATGGGGATTTATTCTGGAACTATTACATATGATTGCTGAAATTATCGATAGTGATTTTAATGAACTAATTACCAATCTGATAAAAAATAAGCCTGAGGACAATAAAATCTTCAGGCTAATAGAAATGCAGCTTTCAAATGCAGCTTAAATAACATGGGAAACATCAGTATATAAATTATACTGACTAAAAAACTACACAGATATTTGTAATTATTTATACTATTTTTTTGCATTAGATAAGTTTAAATAATATTTTTAGCATCCTTATTTACTGTAATAAATGATATTATTGATCAGTAAATATTATTTTTTAGTCATTAAATACCTTAAATATTGTAACACTATTAAAGATTTAACGTTACAAGAATATAAAGATTTAAAAATAGAAAAGTTACTAAAACTATCATTAATTATATTGTAATAAAGAAGATATGAAAAAAGCATTCGTTATTGTAGCAACTGTTGTGTTTTTTGTTGCATTAGGCTTAACATCTTGTAAATCAACTCAAGATTGCCCAGCTTATAGCAAAGTTAAAGTTGAAAAAAATACTGAACACGCATAAGCTAACAGAAATATTATTTAGTTAGCCCAAGGAGCATTCGTTAGAATAGCTCCTTTTTTATTTATTCATATGCTCTACAACACCTTTCTAAGCGTTTTTACATTTTTTAATACTCATTTCTAAAAATCACTCCCTTATTTTTTGACCAATTGTTAATGATTTTATACTTTTGTACCTCATTTTTAAGAGAGTTGTAAATTTTATTTCTAAAAAACCTATAAAATGTCAAAAATCAAAATTGGTATTAACGGATTTGGCCGTATCGGTCGTTTCGTATTTCGTCAGGCTGTTGCCAAAGGAACTATTGAAGTTGTAGCTATCAACGACCTTATCGACGTTGACTACATGGCTTACATGTTAAAGTATGACTCTACTCACGGTATTTTCAACGGTACTGTTGAAGTAAAAGATGGTAAGTTAGTAGTAAACGGAACTGAGATCCGTGTTACAGCTGAAAGAAACCCTGCTGACATTAACTGGGGTGCTGTTGAAGCTGAGTACGTAGTTGAGTCTACTGGTTTATTCTTAACTAAAGAATCTGCTCAAGGTCACATCGAAGCTGGTGCTAAAAAAGTTGTAATGTCTGCTCCTTCTAAAGACGATACTCCAATGTTCGTTATGGGTGTAAACAACACTTCATACACTAACGACATGAACTTCGTTTCTAATGCATCTTGTACAACTAACTGTCTTGCTCCAATCGCAAAAGTATTAAACGATAAGTTTGGTATTGTTGAAGGTTTAATGACAACTGTACACGCTACTACAGCTACTCAAAAAACTGTAGATGGTCCTTCTATGAAAGACTGGAGAGGTGGACGTGGTGCTGGTCAAAACATCATTCCTTCTTCTACTGGTGCTGCTAAAGCTGTAGGTAAAGTTATTCCTGAATTAAATGGAAAACTTACAGGTATGGCTTTCCGTGTTCCAACTCCAGATGTATCTGTTGTTGACTTAACTGCTCGTTTAGCTACTGAAACTTCATACGAAGCAATTTGTGCTGCAATGAAAGAAGCTTCTGAAGGTGAATTAGCTGGTGTATTAGGATATACTGAAGATGCAGTTGTATCTAACGATTTTGTTGGTGATTCAAGAACTTCTATCTTTGATGCAGGTGCTGGTATCCAGTTATCTCCAACATTTGTAAAAGTTGTATCTTGGTATGATAACGAAATGGGTTACTCAACTAAAGTTTGTGAACTTATCGAGTACATGGATTCTGTAAAATAATTACAGTTTAGTATAAAATATTAAGGCTCACTTTATGTGAGCCTTTTTTTATGCTTATAAATAATCGTTATTAAACCCGGATTATGTATTAGAATTTCATAATGAACATTGAAAGTACCATAAAACAAGGCTTTACTGAAACGAGGCATAGCATCGTCCTGGTGATTGCCACATGGAACTTGCCAATTTTGTCATCCTATTATGTAATAATTCGTTCTCATGGCTCGTTTCATACTAAGTCTACATTATAAAGTCTTTGTTTACTTATCGTTTTAATGTTATATGACCTTTTAAAATCTTTGAGGTTCCAACTACTTCTATAACATACCAATAATCATCAGTAGGTACCGGATGACCATTATAACGACCGTCCCAACCTTTCTCTTCAGAGGCCTTATATTTAGCAAGTAACTTACCGTATCTATTATAAATTTTAATTATACTATTAGGTAAAGCTTCAAGCCCCTCAATTTCCCACGTATCATTTTTACCATCATCATTTGGGGTAAAGAATGGCGGAACATCAATATCTAAATTAGTAACTATTCAGTCAGGTATTAAATTATAGCGATAGCACGTAGAGTGTCAAAAGGATTGTGAGAACTCTTGATCGCTGTATGGCATAGTGCTTAGCACCTTCAAATGATTTGAAGAAACCGCTCACTTTCTGTTTGACTTTAAAGTTTCTTACCGCCCGCTCTGAGCCATTATTGTCGGGAGGAACATCTGGATGATTTAAGAATGTAAATACATAATCAGCATACCTGACCAATCTATTTTTAAAGGTAACAACATCTTTTAGTGTTTCGTCAATCTTTATAGTCAGAAGCTTTGCAAACGCTTTAAGTATTTTTACGATCGCATCTTTACTATCCCAATTGTTACTACGTGTTTTTAAGGCTTTAACAATAAGCGATTTCATCTTCGAAGCCCAGTTACTATGGGGATATTTTTGAATAAAAAATTCAAGCTCTCTTAGAAGATGCGCAGTACATAACTGATGATTACCTGCTTGCGTTTTAAAATAAGGTTTCCAACAATCTGTCACCAGTGTATTGTTTTTAAAACCTTCAGGCATAATTTCTTCAATGGCATCGTAACCACGTTTGGGGTGAACAGATAAAAAGGTGGATTGTGCATTTTGAAATACCCATGCCCAATGAAGTTTTCCATTAATATTAGTTCCGGTTTCATCAGCTCCCATAGTAGAATGAGCATGTACATTATTACGTATCTGCTCATAGAAAGGTGTTGCTTTTTTAGCAAACTTGATAATCAAATGGTTTAAACCTCCGGTACTAATTTTAAGTCCTAATATTGTATTAAAGAATTCACGCAAGCGATGATAAGGCATGTACTGACGAGTATGCATGTAAGCAGCTAAAGCCTGGGTGTTTGTTCCATAACTCACAAGTGCATTTACATGATTGGGATAACAGCCTTTGTTGACCATTCCGCAACTGCATTGTTCATGATATACTCGATGTTAGGTAACTACTGGTACAATAGGAGGTATATCAATTACCTGACGTCTCCCTGCAAATGCGCCTTCAATATCTGCAAGATTATTGCCACAACATGTACAATAATTTGAACTGTGCTCTTTGATAACTGTAGACTCATCAACCATCTATAAAGTATTGCCTTTATGATCTTTTTGACCTCCTGGTTTTTTACCTGATTTTTTACGCAATGATTGTGTTCTGAGTAATTTAGGGAAATCTGATGAAGGTGGTTTACTGCTATTTTTACTATTCTTTGGCGTTTCATAATGAGAAAGACGCTTTTTGAGCGTGGCATTTTCTTCGCGAAGTTCTGCGTTTTCTGTTTCAAGTTTATCAACTCTTACAAACAATGCATCTAGTTTTTCTTCTATGCTTTTTTTCTTTCCCATGCAGATACAAAGATCGACATGCATACACTTTATAGAAACTAAATCGATCTTTGTTTATCCACATTTTTCTAGAAATCAGCAATAGTTATCAACATTTTTCTGGAAAATTTATGTTTTTAGAATTACACTGAATAGATACCTAAATTATAATCTAACACTACCTTTACAATAGCTTTACAACCATTAGCATCAGTAACATAAATCTCGTTCTCTCCATCTTTTAGGTTTCTAAATACATTTTCAGATTGCGAATACGATCCATTAAGCGTATATGTATATGGCTCACTTCCCTGTTCTGCTAATACTACTAACTGACCATAAACCGTAGAGTCAACTGATACAACAATCGGATCATCAAAATATGCAATATAGGCAGTATCTCTATAAACAAAACAACCATCAGACACCTCAACAGAATACTTTCCTGATTCATGTACTTCTTTGTAAGAATTTTCATCCCCATCATTCCATAAATAATACCAATTACATTTTACAATGCGCCTTATATTTTATATCTTTAGAGTATGGGAAGACCTTCAAAGATTGAGATTAAAGAAACCGTAGAATCTCTTCAAAAATTATATGGTAAAGAAAAAGATTACCGCATTCGCGCTCGTCTTAAATGTTTAATATTAACAAAGACTCAAAAGTTTTCTAGTCAAAGAAAATTGGCAAATCATCTTAGTGTCGATTATGCTACCGTTAAGCGATGGTTAAAACAATATAGAGAGGAGGGTTTACAATCACTGACTAAAATGAATAGTGGAGGTAAGCGAAAAAGTATAATAAGCGAGGAACTTCATCAAGCGCTTGACAAAAAAGTAAACGATTCAAATGAACCATTCTTAGGATATTGGGAAGCTGTATTGTGGGTTAAGAACGAATATAACCTTGATATAAAATACAATACATTAAGAACCTACTTAATACGACACTTCAACACAAAACTTAAGTCCCCGCGAAAGTCACATTATAAAAAAGATGACCAGGTTATTGAAGCCTTTTTAAAAACTACCCAATGAATTAAAGTCGATTAGAAGCAGTCTAAATAAAAATAAGCACAAATCCATCAACCTGTATTTTCAAGACGAAAGTAGATTTGGTTTAATGACGCATATTGGTCGATGTTTAACCGCTAAGGGTGTTAAGCCGATTGTTAAGTATCAACACGCCTTCAAAAACACCTATCTATATGGAGCATTTTCTCCAATTGATGGAGATTCTTTTATTTACGAAATAGAAGGAACGACGAGTGAAATATTCTATAGGTACATAGAACAGCTCTCTTTGCACAGACCTGACGAACTAAAAATAGTTGTGATTGACAATGCTGGTTTTCATTCACTAAAAAATCATACTTTACCAAGCAATATTAAGTTTATTCGTATTCCTCCATATTCACCAGAACTAAATCCTTCTGAAAAAATGTGGGCATTCATAAAACAAAGCTACAAGAACAAAGTGTTTGATACGATGAGTCATTTAAAGGATTGGTTAAATAATTTTATTGTAAAGAAAATTCATCCAGAGCTTGTTATGTCAATTACACACCATCCAATATACATGAAGAATATTAAGGCGCATTTATATAGTAACCGTCTCCGCATACCCCCCCCTCAAAAAAATGCCCCATCAGATTTATTAATTTGATGGGGCGTTTTTTATTTTTATTCAGCCCATCTATCTGGAAGTAGGTTTCGGATTTGTTCACTTGTCATCTTTGGACTTTCTGCCAAACGCTGCATTACATCCTTGAAATAGGAAAATGTATTTATATTATTCAATCTGCATGAAATAGCTAGAGAATAAAGAATAGCAGTTCTACTGGCACCAGCATTAGAACCACAAAAAAGCAAATTACGACGACTAATGCTGATATAGCGCATAGGTCGTTCAATTATATTATTGTCCAGATCGTATTCGGTAGATATGATAATGTTGTAAATGGACTCTAATTCATTCAGACAGTAAGCTGTAGCTTTAGCTAATATGTGGTTCGGCAATATCTCAGGATCTTTTTCTATATCCCTGAGTTTCTTTTCTAACTTCATATATACTTTTAGCGAAGCTTCTTTCCATTTTTCTTTTGGTTTTTTCTTTCGGATACTATAAAATTGATTGTATAGGTTAATAACTTCGAGAGCTTCGGGTTGTTCCCCGATCTCTATAAATTTTCTTTTGCAATGTTGAACACAACCTAAGCGTATTGCTTTGGGATAATCCCATCCTTCTAAAACTTTGTATGAACTATATCCATCAGTCTGTACAACACCTTTATAATCCTTCGGTAGATAATTAGTGAAGACCGTCTTACTTCGTGAACCACTTTCATAAATGAACTGTATTAAATTGTTTTGGTGAGAAAAAGCACTCCAAAAATAACCCTTGCGACTTCCTTTATCACCACCTAATATAGTGTGGTAGGTTTCATCAAAATGAATGTAGGAATCAGCTAAAATAGCATTTTTGAGTACTGGCATTAATCTATCAAGTAACCCTGCTGATTTTTCAATTAATCCATGAGTGGTTGCCTTTGGAATGTCAATGCCCATCTCATTTAGGTATTTCATGATGCGTTCAACTGGTAAGCCGTACACATATCTTTGTTGAATCAGGTGTGCCAGCAATGAACTGTCAAAATTAGAATTCATGAAAGGTGTCATAGGGGCTTTGCCTTCGAAAAAATCATCGCCCATTCTATATTTTTTACAGTGGTAAATATGTTTGATAAGACGGGGTGGAATATACTCATACCTTATCACATCGCGATAAAACAGGTAAACGGCAGCCTTTTCGTCAAAGCTAGCATCGGAAGGCATAACATCTTCTACAAGCTTGTAAATATTAACTAGGAAGTAGACCACCTATTAATTGAAAAGTATACCACTTATTAACAACGAAATTATTTATGGTTTCGTTACAAACGAATGATAAGTATGTATACAAAACAAGAAATAATAATAAAAAGCTATCGAGAAGGGAAAAGTCAACGTTCTATATCTCGCCCCTTACAGATAAGCAGAAAAACCGTAAAGAAGTACATAACAGAGTATGAAAAAAAGCTTTCAGAATCAGAGGATAAAGAAACAGTAAGTGCCAATTATCTATCGACAGTACCAAAATATAAAAGCCGCTCTCTACACAGGAGAAAACTAACCCAAGAAGTACAAGACGAAATAGATAAACTACTTGAAGTCAACCGGGAGAAAAAGCTTCAAGGTTTACGAAAGCAGGTACTTAAAAAGGCAGATATATTTCAGCAATTGCAATTACAGGGTTTTGAGATTGGCTATACAACTGTTTGCAACTATATCCGCTCAAAAGAAAAATCATCTTCTCCCAAAGAAGCTTTTATTCGACAAGTATATAGTCCGGGCAGTATTTGTGAATTTGATTGGGGCGAAATAAAACTTCGTATCAACGGCAAACAAGAGCGCTTCCAATTAGCAGTTTTCACCAGTGCTTACAGCAACTATCGTCATGCCGTGCTATATTATCGTCAAGATACACTTGCGTTTATGGAAGTCCACGTATCTTTTTTCAATAAAACAAACGGCGTTTATGAGCAAATGGTTTATGACAACATGCGGGTTGCCGTGGCAAAATTTATTGGTCCTCACGAAAAAGAACCAACACGGGCTTTGCTTCAATTACGAGGTCATTACCAGTTTACTCATCGTTTTTGTAATGCTTACCGAGGCAACGAAAAAGGGCATGTGGAAAGAAGTGTTGAATACATCCGACGGAAAGCTTTTGGTGTAAAGGATGATTTCAACAGGCTTTCAGAAGCCGCAGAATATTTAAACACCATTCTGGAACGATTAAATAATACCAAACAAAAACAAAGTGGCAAAACAGCTTTAGAACTGTTTGAAGATGAGAAAGCGGTATTAGGGAAATTACCGGCTGTACCGCTTGTCTGTTCAGACCAAATACAATTGCGCGCCGACAAATATGCAACAATCAGTCATAAAACCAATAGGTATTCGGTACCGGACCATCTGGTAGGTCAATTTCTAGATGTTCATTTATTGAGTCACGAAATACATGTTTATCATGAAAATAAAAAGATAGCCATACACACCAGAAATTACGGCAAGCACCAATGGATAATCTCTATAGAGCATTATTTGAACACTTTCAAGCAAAAGCCGGGAGCTTTGCCGGGTAGTTTGGCATTAGCAAGCAACGTATATTTAAAACAGCTCTTTTTAGACCATTTTCAAGAAGAACCACGAAACTTTATTGACCTGTTAGATTATTGTCGTAAGTACCGCATAAGCGGCGAAAAACTGGAGAAATCGGTATTTCGATTACTGAGTACCGGTTCCGGTGGTATTACTGTAGAAAAACTAAAAGCTGTATTGGGCAATAATGAATCATTTATTACACCCGAACAAAACTGTTCCATTGCTCAATTAGCAAAAAATCAATTGTCGGAAATAAGTGCATTAATGAATTAAAAAATAAGATGATCAATACCATAAATGAAGATATAATCAAATACAGTAAAGAGTTACGGCTACCTGTTTTCAGAAGAGATTTTAAAGAGTTAGCCGGAGAAGCAGCAAGCGGACAACTGGATTATGAAGAGTACTTGTTAAAGCTGATGGAGCGAGAGTATGAATTGCGTATAGAAAATCGAAAAAAGACGCAAATACGTCTAGCTGGCTTTCCATCCAAGATGTACCTGAATCAACTGGAACGAGAACAGTTGCCCGATGATGCTCGCGCAAAACTCCCGGTATTAGAACGACTTGATTTTATAAACTCTGCTCAAAATATCATACTGGCCGGTAATCCTGGCACCGGGAAAACTCACATCGCTATTGGTTTGGGCTTAAAAGCATGCCTTCAGGGATACCGTGTCCTCTTCACCTCTGTTCATCGGATGTTGACCCAATTAAGAGAATCTCAATCAGAAAGGACTTTGCGTCAATTAGAGCTCCGTTTTGAAAAGTATGATTTAGTAATCTGTGATGAATTTGGCTATGTATCATTTGATAAAACCGGAGCCGAATTACTATTCAATCATTTATCACTAAGAGCAGGTAGAAAGTCTACCATAATAACAACAAACTTGGGCTTTGACCGCTGGGAAGAAATCTTTGGAGATGCCGTTTTAACAGCTGCACTAGTCGATAGATTAACTCACAAAGCCCATTTGGTAAACATGAACGGCGAATCATATCGATTAAAAGAAACAAAAAAAATCTTAGCTAAGTAAAAATGAAACTTATAAAAAATCGTTCCCCGGTTCCTCTCCTGATTGGGGTACCCCAATCAGGAGAGGAATACCTTTGTCTTTTAAATCAAATGGTATACTTTTGAACTGAAATACTGGTATACTTTTCAATTGAAAAAAACACTACAAGCTCTTCGATATTATCATATACTTTTCTTTTGGCTCCATTATTACCTCTTTGTTTGGTTAGGTGTATTCGCAGGTACAGATGTTGTATTCTTGCGTTTTTCGGTATTTTTAGGAAGGTTAATCTGTGCAAAGCGATTCAGCTTTTCTGCACCTTTATCCTTCTCCAGAATCGCTGCTTTTAACGCAGTCAACTCTTTAGTAAGTTCTTCTACGGTACTCATTAACTTTGCATTTTGCTCCTTAAAAAAAGCCTCTAACTCCTTGTCTGTCATGACATAAAGATACAAAAATAGTGCGGTTTTACCATAATAAAATCATACTATCTCCCATCTTTAATCTCTCTATATCAAAGAGTTAACTGGGCTTTTATCCGTAATTCGTTAGAGCTACTTTTGTGTTTTATGGCATTAACCATTTTGTCTAAAATATCATGTTCAAGCTCAATAAAAGCACCTTTTCTTAGTTGTTGTGGTAGCGTATAACATCCTAATTCCAGCTTTTTGTTATAAAGAACAAATCCTTCCCTTTGCCATCGTAGTACCTTGATAGATTTACGTGTCTTGCCAATGAAGACATACCCATCGCCATTGAGCGCATTCATATTTCCTGATATTTTTACCAGGTGATAAAGTGAATGAATTCCTTTTCGCATGTCGACTGGCTCGCAAAAAAGTAAAAACGTGTATCCTCTGTGAAATTAAAAATCATAATGTATCCTTTGATGTGAGAAATATGGATACAAAGCTTCAAAGTTTTATCACATAAAACTATACGCCATTGTGGAGACGCTTACGTTATATATTTAATTGGTATAAGTTACACACTCCATAATTTGGCATAAAAAAAAGTGCATGATTCAAGTATGAACCATGCACCTTTCTTTATAATTAGTTTTAACTTCTAAATGATTTATACAAAAAGCATTAGCACTACTATGTTTTCACATTAATAGTGAATTCCTTTCACCTGAGGATTTGCTAAAGAACCTTTTACTTCAAAAACAATATCATCTCCTTCCATAGGAAAAGTAAAGCCTAACATCTGTTCAATATTCTGTAAACTATTTTTAACCTCTGGATTAATATCTGAAATTTTAAGGTTAAAGGCTTCAATCTCAGATTGGTTTGGAGCATTAAACTTCATATTTAAATCCGCTAATAAATTAGCTTTAAAAGCCGGTAATAATAGTTGGGTATCATCCACGGTTAACTTACCATCTTTTAACTGGGAGTTAACCAAAAATTCATTAATTTTTAAATCTTCAGTAGTTAAGCCGACCATTGAAAGTTGAGCATTTAATTGATCTTTCTGTTCTTCAGGAACATCAAAGCTCATCCCTTTTAATTCAAAGTGCAATTCAAATTCTGGTTCCAAACCTTCCATAGGATTACCCTCTGAGCCGAATTTAAATTTACCTGACATATCATTTTCAAAAGAATCTATAGAATATTTAAACCCCGGTAACATAGGATTTTCAACAGATATAGCACCATTACTATGAGACGCTGAATTAAAAACAAATAATCGAGGTTTAAAATCTTCGATATTCATTCCTTCATATTCCATATCGAATTCACCTTCCATATCATAATCTGAGGTTAAAAACTCCATTTCACTCAATGTTATATGATGGGTATCCGGATTAAAAAGTAACCTGCACTTTCCTGAGGTAATCTCTTTATCGGCATACATAGCATACATTTTAAATTTACCCTGATTAATAAAATCAGAGCTCATTTTAAGATTCTTCACATCAAAATACAATTCTTGCTTCTCGGTTGGCAGTTGATCCATTATTGTTTTCATGTTAAACTGATCCAATGATCCGTCAAACTCCAAATTTAATTTTTCGGTCTCCATCACAGCAATGGTCTCGCCCATAAAAAAGTCTAACTCATCAAATTTCAGGTTTAAGAATGTTAATTTATCCAATTTCCCATTTTGCGATAACTCTAAAGCTTCCTTATATTTCATACAAACACCAAGCTTATCTGCTTGTAAAATCTGTTCCTGCTCTTTGCTTTTTACATCAAGATTATAAAAGGTGAATTCTGAAAAAAGAGGATTAACTTTTATTTTAGTGTATGAAAATTCAAAAGGGAAAATGCCCTTTTCTATTCCAAACTTTAGATTTTTATCAACTTTTTGTGCTAGTTGAATTCCATAAACAAAATTTCCTAATAAGGTTATTGCTAATAATACGCCTAGAGTAATAAATACTTTCTTCATTCGATTAATTTAAATATTTAGGGTTTATAAATAATACACTCCACCAATACCAATCCCCATTTTTACGCTTTGATGTAAATGTCAGTAATGCCCTGCGCTTATTCTCCGGCATTTTTATATTTACCTGTATTACTTCATCTTGCATCGTAAATAGATCGGCTCCATATTGATTATTAAAAAAGCAATTCAAGGAACTAAAATTATTAGAATCATCCAACCTTAATTCCAAAGAATAATTTTCTTGTGCTGATAAAACAATTGGACAAGGTTCACTGATCTGTATTGGTAAAGATTTCATTTTAATTCTTTGCTTAAATTTATCCATACCAAAATGAATTCCTGATGCAGGAAAACGTGGAACTGCATAAATATTAGATTTGTAATCCCATACTCCGGAATTTTGAGCAAAAGCCAATTTATATCCTCGTTCTTTTAAAACATGTACCATTGATTCATCAAACTCTCCATAAGGATATGCATATACTTTAGGAACAAAACCTAAATGCTCCAAGAATAGTTGCTCCGATTTTTCAAGATCTTTAATATAAGTCTGTACTCTTTCCTCTTTTGATACATTTAAAAAATATGGATGAGCATGAGAGTGCGAAGCAATCTGTATACCAGCTTGTACCAATTCTTTAATTTGTTCCCAATTCATATAGTCCGACCATCCAACACTTTCTGTATTTATAAATACAGTTGCGTTACAATTGTATTTCTTTAAAAGAGGAAATCCATTATTATAAAAGGATACAAAACCATCATCCACTGTTACAAATACCGCCTGATTAACAGAATCTTTATTTAAATAAAGTTGGTTTATTGTATAGGTATTAATTTTGTTATCGATTAAATATTTAAGTTGTTGCTCGAACAACTGCTTCGTAGTATTAGTACTTGGATATCTGTCATCGCCAAATCTGTGATATACTAAACCAACAGCGTTAAAATCAACTGTAAAATGATGATCTGCCATCGTATCTACCTGTGCCCCGCAAGCCTGAGAAAGTAGAATTACAACCAGGCTAATCCAATAACTTCTTCCAAATCGTATCATTTTTATTGATTTTAGCTAGTCTGTAATTATCATATTTATGAAGATCATTAAACTCAATCATATTGCGCAAATTCTTAACATATTCAAATCGTTTTTCTGAATAATTATTCAAATACCAGATTAAACGATATGGATTATCAGAATATAGTCTCATCTCTCTAAATTGTTTATACGCATTCGCTCTTCCTATAGTCTCCAAATAATCATAAACCGATTCTAAAATGGAATCATACTTACGAAGATAAACCGTATTCTCGCCTCTGGACTTTCCGGCTTTGATTCTCTTTTCTGAAGAATTATAAGACCATATACCAAAAATATTGTTCCCCTCCCTACAAAAACGAGAAGTAGCCCAGCCACTCTCTATGGCAGCCTGAGCCAATATTATTGAAACAGGATGTGGATATAGTCGTTTAATTACATCATGAATATCTTCTGTTTTGTAAAACACCTTTAAACTATCCAGATACAACGAATCTCTTTCTGTAGCCACTCCATTATTAATTGCAGCATTGATTTTAAGTACCCGTTCTCTTTTTAAATCCATCTTTTGGCAAGCTAACAAAACCGAAGGAAGCATTAAATCAATAAACTTCTGAGTACGTTCTTTGTAATGAATGTCCCTCATATCAGGAATTGAACTATATAAAATAGGATTAACCTCCATTGACTCTATTGCCATAATAGAATCAACAGAAGTACAATTACAAACAGTAATATGAGTTCCTTCAAACTGTTTTTTTTTATTGCTACGATTAATAAAATATAAAACAATGACTGCTACAATCATTCCTGCCAATGGAATATATTTTTGACTGGAAAGTACTTTTTTTAACTCGCTTTGCATGGATCATTTAACTTAAAAAATTACTCATATCTAAGAGACTCTATTGGTTCTAGTTTTGATGCTTTTATTGCTGGCATTAATCCAGAAAGCAAACCTACCAATAAACATAAAACAATACTGATAATTATCCATCCCCAGGGAACAACAAAACCACTATTTAAAACCATTGATAATATATTTCCAACCAAAATACCCAATAGCACACCTCCTATTCCACCTATAACTCCAATAGTTATAGACTCCATTAAAAACTGATTACGGATGGCTTTTTTGTTAGCACCTATAGCTTTTCTAACCCCAATTTCTCTGGTTCTTTCGGTAACCGCTACCAGCATAATATTCATTAATCCAATGGCGGCACCAAATAGGGTTATAAAACCAATGATATTCGCAATAATAGTAACATTCGATAAGTTTTCGATTAGCATACGCGACAGATTATCACTCTTTACAATATTAAAATTGTTCTCATCTGTTGTTTTCAATCTTCGTACCAAACGAAAAGTACCTGTTGCTTCACTTACAGCGGCATCTACCTGTGAGGGATTATTGGCTTTTACTTCAACTTTAAAAGACATCTGTGGACGACTAAAATACTGCCTTACATTACTTACTGGTAATAAAATAATATTATCACTTTGCCCTCCAAAACCGGCTCCTTTTTCTTCTAGAACTCCAATAACCTTATATCTACCTGAAGCCAATGAAACTACTCTATTTACTGCACTTATTTTACTTGGGAATAACTTTTTATATAATGCAGCCCCAATTAATGCAACATTTCTACTATTTTCAATATCCTGTTTTAAGAAGCCTCTCCCTTCCTTAATTTTGTGACCTGAAGTTGTTATAAAGTTTTCATCAATACCAATTACCCTAACATTAGGATTGGATTTATTGGATTCGTACTTTACCGTTGCATTACCTGAGGCCATATATGAAATAGTAACAACTGCCGGAAATTGAAATAATTCTTTAAATTCAGTTGCTTCTTTATATGATATATAACCAAAACTTTTTGTTCGATGCCTTTGCTTTCCGATAACAATATTTGATCCCATACTTTCAATTGTAAAAGTATTGGCTCCCATACTTGTAAAGTTACTTGATATAGCTGTTTCAATTGATTTAACTGCAGTAATAATACCCACTAAGGCCGTAATTCCTATTACAATAATCAAAATTGTTAAGACGGTTCTTAATTTATTTGATTTTATTGCTCCAAAAGCAATCTTAACATTTTCAATGAATAGTTTTGAAACCATGATTTAGGTTTGTTCTTAAATAATTTTATAAATATAATAAAATGACATACATTTTAAACTTTTTACAGAATGTTTGGTTACTATTTAAACATGACAAAAAGCATATTAATTCATTTTTTTTATATTTTTGTGTTCTTCCAATTCAATAATAATTGAATCACTAAAAAATGTTTGATAACGTTTTTTGCTCAACCCTAATTTTATACTTAAATTATAAAAATTTTAAAATAATATTATAGCTATGGCCTTTGACATTGAAATGATTAAGAAAGTGTACGCCCAAATGGGAGAAAAAGTTGATAAAGCTCGAACCATTTTGGACAAACCACTTACTCTTACTGAAAAAATTCTTTATGCCCATCTTGCTAAAGATACTAATGAAGCATTTACAAGAGGTGAATCTTATGTAAATTTTAATCCTGACAGGGTTGCGATGCAGGATGCTACTGCACAAATGGCTTTGCTTCAATTTATGCAAGCTGGAAAAGACAAAGCTGCAGTGCCTTCTACAGTACATGCCGACCACTTGATTCAAGCTAAAGTTGAAGCAGAAAAGGATTTAGCCACAGCTAAAGTTACAAACAAAGAAGTTTATGACTTTTTAAGCTCTGTTACTAACCGGTACGGCATTGGATTCTGGAAACCAGGTGCAGGAATTATCCACCAGGTGGTTTTAGAAAATTATGCATTCCCTGGTGGTATGATGATTGGTACAGATTCACATACGGTTAATGCCGGTGGTTTGGGTATGGTTGCTATTGGTGTTGGTGGTGCTGATGCTGTTGACGTAATGGCCGGAATGCCTTGGGAACTTAAGTTTCCAAAATTAATTGGTGTTAAGTTAACCGGAAAACTAAATGGTTGGACTGCTCCCAAAGATATTATATTAAAAGTTGCAGGTATCTTAACTGTAAAAGGTGGTACTGGTTGTATTGTTGAATATTTTGGAGATGGTGCAGAATCTCTTTCTTGTACAGGTAAAGGAACCATCTGTAACATGGGTGCTGAGATTGGAGCAACAACTTCTACTTTTGGTTATGATGCTTCAATGGAGCGTTACTTAAGAGCTACAAACAGAGATGACGTTGCAGATGCAGCAAATGAAGTAAAAGATTTACTTACTGCTGATGCTGAAGTATATGCAAATCCTGAAAAATATTTTGATCAGGTAATTGAAATTAACCTTGATGAACTTGAACCTCACTTAAACGGTCCATTTACACCAGATAAAGCTACTCCAATCAGCCAAATGCGTAAAGAAGCTGAGAAAAATGGATGGCCACTAAAAGTTGAAGTTGGTTTAATTGGTTCATGTACCAACTCATCGTACGAAGATATTTCTAAAGCTTCATCTGTTGCTGAAGATGCTGTTAAAAAAGGATTAAAAGCAAAAGCCGAATTCTCAATCACTCCGGGTTCTGAACAAGTACGTTACACAATTGATCGTGACGGTATGGTAGATACCTTCAAAAAAATTGATGGTGTTGTATTTGCTAATGCTTGTGGACCATGTATTGGTATGTGGGCTCGTATGGGTGCTGAAAAACAAGAAAAAAATACCATTGTACATTCTTTCAACAGAAACTTTGCTAAACGTGCTGATGGTAATCCTAATACATATGCTTTTGTTGGATCGCCTGAATTGGTGACAGCTTTAGCTATTGCCGGAGACTTAGGTTTTAATCCTATTACCGACACTTTAGTAAACGATAAAGGTGAAAATGTTAAACTTGAAGCTCCAACCGGAAACGAACTACCTCCAAAAGGTTTTGATGTTGAAGATCCAGGTTATCAAGCACCTGCTAAAGATGGTTCGGAAGTAAATGTGATTGTTGCTCCCGAAAGTGACAGACTTCAATTATTAACTCCGTTTGCTGAATGGGATGGTCAGAATATTACAGGTGCTAAGCTTTTAATTAAAGCCGAAGGAAAATGTACTACTGACCACATCTCTATGGCTGGTCCATGGTTAAAATACAGAGGACACCTTGATAACATTTCAAACAACATGCTTATTGGTGCTGTAAACAAATTTAACGGCGAAACAAACAAAGTTAAATCACAGCTTACTGGTGAGTATGGAGAAGTTCCTGCAACTCAAAGAGCATACAAAGAAGCAGGAATACCTACAGTTGTAGTTGGAGACCATAACTATGGTGAAGGTTCTTCAAGAGAGCATGCTGCTATGGAGCCAAGACACTTAGGAGTAAGAGCTGTATTGGTTAAAAGTTTTGCTCGTATCCACGAAACAAACCTTAAAAAACAAGGTATGTTAGGTTTAACTTTTGCTAACGAAGCCGATTACGACAAAATTCAGGAAGATGATACATTCAACTTTGTTGACCTTGTTGATTTTGCTCCTGGTAAACCATTAACTATTGAAGTAGTACATGCAGATGGCTCTAAGGATACTATTGTAGCAAACCACACTTACAATGCACAACAAATTGAGTGGTTTAAAAATGGTAGTGCTTTAAACTTAATTAAAAAGCAAAACGCTTAAGTAAGGCATTGATAAAATACAACTAAAAGAGACTGTTCATTTTGGACAGTCTTTTTTTATAGAATTGTCTAGTCCTGAAATAGCGTTACACCATAAAAGGTGATGCTATGGAATATCATTGCCCCAGTTTAATGCATCCATCACATATTAATATCGAAAAACAAAAGCCCCGGAGCTGTGCCAACCATGACTCAGCCACTCTAATATACCAAACCTCATCGACTCCTTATCGTGAAATCATTGCAAATACATGGCCATGATCTTACAATAAGGTTGTGTTCAGGTCGCGAAACTTTGCCTTGCTGTTCCATTCCTGTCCCGTTCCCGTTGCGATACCGTTGCGATAAATTTGCGATAACTTTGCGTAGATTTGCGATGCCGTTGCGATAAACCTGTGTAGAATTGCGATAAGAGCAATAAAAAAAGGAGTTGCCAGATTACTCCAACAACTCCTCTCTAATATTTTATTTTGTACAGATTATCTCAACGAAGCACTCACTTCTCTTTCAAGATTCTTAACCATATTACTCATTATTTTATCAATCTGCTTATCTGTAAGGGTTTTATTTTCATCTTGTAAAATAAAGTTTACAGCATACGATTTTTTATCAGCTCCTAGCTTCTCTCCCTCGTAAATATCAAATAAAGAAACGCTTTTCAATAATTTTTTCTCAGTTTTCAATGCAACCTCTTTAATTTGTCCGAATGTTACATTTTTATCAACTAATAAAGCTAAATCACGACTTACCTCAGGATATTTAGGAATCTCTTTATAAATCACTTTTTGCTTACCCGCAACTTTCAATAAGTTATTCCAATTAAACTCAGCAAAATAAACTATTTCTTTCAATCCGAATATTTTGCTTAACTCTGGACTAACAATACCGAAATCTACTAAATGAATTTTATTTTTAGTAGCTAAAGAAACACCTTCTACAAACACATCATTCTCCACCTCTGTTTCGGCTAACATTGCTTCAGGAATATTCAAACGTAAGATGATTTGATTAACCACAGCCCTCATATCTGCAAAAGAAACTTTTCTTTCCTGAGCATTCCAGTTTGCGGCAATCATATTACCTGTTAAGAACACAGCTAATGAATGATGCTCTGCGTATTTATCAAGAGAACCTTTTTCTCCTTCTGGATTATTTAGACTATAACAGTTACCAAATTCAAATAATTTTAAATCAGTACTTCTTCTGTTCACATTATGAACGATTGATTCTAATCCACCCATCACTAATGATTGACGCATTCCTCCTAAATCGTTACTCAATGGATTAAATAATGCTACAACATTATTTTCAGGATATTTTTTCAAATCAGCATAGAATCCAGGTTTTGTAAGTGAATTACACATAATTTCGCTAAAACCCTGTGATACCAACTGATTAGCTATAATATTTTTAACCTTATGATCATCCGGATTATCAGAATAAACCAATGTTGAATGAACAGCTTCTGGAATTTCAATATTATTATATCCGTATATTCTTAAAATATCCTCAATAACATCAACTTCTCTTTGAACATCAACTCTATAAGGAGGAATGGATAGTTTCATACCAACCTCATCCTCATTAAGAATTTCCATCTCCAATGAAGTCACTATTGTTTTAATGGTTTCTTTTGAAAGATCTTTACCAATTAATCGTAAAATATTCTTCCATTTTACATCCACTTCAAAGTTGGCAATTGGATTTGGATAGATATCAGTAATTTCTGACGAAATGGTTCCTCCTGCAATTTCCTTAATTAACAAAGCAGCTCTTTTAAGTGCAAATACGGTAATATTTGGATCAATACCTCTTTCAAAGCGGAAAGATGCATCAGTACTTAATGTATGTCTTTTAGCTGTTTTACGAACATAAACAGGATTAAAATAAGCACTCTCTAAAAATACTTTAGTTGTAGAATCTTTCACTCCACTTTTCATTCCACCAAATACACCTGCAATACACATTCCTTCCTCTGCATTACAAATCATCAGGTCTTTATCAGAAAGCTCTCTTTCTATTTCATCTAAAGTAGTAAACATACTTTTTTCAGAAAGTGTTTTAACAACTACTTTACTGCCTTTAATTTCGTCTCCATCAAAAGCATGTAAAGGTTGTCCCAACTCATGCAATACATAATTGGTAATATCCACTACATTGTTAATTGGTGATAAACCAATCAACTTTAATTTATTTTTTAACCAATCTGGTGATTCCTGAACAGTAACGCCAGAAATAGTAACACCACAATATCTAGGACAAGCCTCTTCGTTTTCTACAACAATTTCTACCGGGAAATCATTATTATCTACTTTAAAATCTTCAATTGATGGTAACTGAAGGTTAGCTTCTTTTCCATTTGATTTTAAGTAAGCCGCTAAATCACGAGCCACACCATAATGTGAAGCACTATCAACACGATTTGGTGTTAAGTCCACTTCAAAAACCACATCAGTTTCTACATCAAAATAATCTTTAGCAGGAGTACCAACAGCAACATCGGCAGGTAAAACCATAATTCCATCATGACTTTTTCCTAAACCAATTTCATCCTCAGCACAAATCATTCCTCGTGACTCCTCACCTCTGATTTTTGATTTCTTAATGGTAAAGCTTTCATCTCCATCGTATAAAACAGTACCTACTGTTGCAACAACAACTCTTTGTCCTGCTGCCACATTTGGAGCTCCACACACAACCGGTAGAATTTCGTCTCCTCCTACATTAACGGTAGTTTTGCTTAACTTATCAGCATTGGGATGTCTTTCACAAGTTAATACTTCGCCAATAACCAATCCTTCCAATCCACCTTTAATAGACTGAACCTCTTCTACTCCGCCAACTTCGAGTCCGATATCCGTCAATATTTCAGACACTTTATCTACCTCAATATCAATATTTAAATAATTCTTTAGCCAGTTGTATGAAATTTGCATTTGTAATGTTTTTGATTTAACCTTTAACAAGGAATATAACAATTCAAAAATCTATTCTTCATCAGAATTTTATTTTGAGCCAACAAAAGTAATTATTTTGATTTCAAGTACCGAATTTTTGTGAATTAAAGATGATATGTTTATTTGTAATTTTAAATACTATTGAAAAAATTGTAAATATTCCTTTTTTATATTTAAACATAGATTTCGCTTTGAGCTTTTTGTGTTGTAATTTCAACTTTTCTAAGAAAGACTATTTATATTTGGAATCTAAATAAAATCAACACTGTCGTGACTAAAGAAAAACCAGTAATACTAGTAACTAACGATGATGGAATTCATGCTAAAGGAATACTAACTTTGGCCGAAACGGTAAAAGAATTTGGTAAAGTTATTGTTGTTTCAGCAGACAGATCTTATTCTGCAATGTCTCATGCCATCACAGTTAAAGATCCATTACGAATCAAAGAAGTAGAAGAAAGAAACGGGATTCATTTTTACCAAACCAATGGAACTCCTGCCGATTGCGTAAAACTTGCACTTCATTTTATTTTAGATGAAAAGCCTGATTTTATTGTATCCGGAATAAATCATGGAACGAATAGCTCTACAAGTGTTCATTATTCTGGAACTCTTGGTGCCGCAAGAGAAGGCTGTCTAAATAATGTTCCTTCTATCGGCTTTTCACTGCTAAGCTACGATCCGGATGCTGATTTTAGTGAAAGCAAAAGAGTTGTAAGAAGTGTTTTATCCGAAACCATTAAAAACGGGATACCTTCAGGTACCTTCTTAAATGTAAACATTCCTGAATCTAAAGAACTGGCAGGTATTAAACATTGCAGACAAGGAAACGGAAAATGGGTTGAAGAATTTATTGAAAGAGAAGATCCCAGAGGGCAGAAATACTACTGGCTTACCGGTCATTTTAAAAACCTGGAACCAGAGGCCAACGACACTGATGAGTATTTTTTAGAGCAAAATTTTGCCACTGTTGTTCCTTGTAAAATTGATATCACTGATTTTGACACCTTAAATAAGGAGATTAATTATGCCTTGTAAATGCAATAAATTATATATAGGACTCATTATAGGCCTCATTTTACCGATAGTTACATCATGGGTGATATTTTACTTCCGCTTTGGAAATTCATTAAGTTTGAATGAGTTTGTAACAGGATTAATGGAAGCACATGGTTTTACAAAACTATTAAGTTTGAGTGTTTTACCTAATTTGGCCATTTTTATGATTGCCATAAAACTCGACCGATTATTAGCTGCCAGAGGAATTGTAACTGCCACTTTAGTTTATGCCTTGGCAATTATAATTTTAAGATTTGCGCTTTAATTAAGAATTACTATAATCAATTATCTAATAAATAGATATCTTATCTATACAGGTATGGTACTCATATAAAATGATGCATGATTAAAACTTCTGAATTTGTAGAATAGTTTTTGTTCATGAATATTACATATGACCATAAAAAGCAATTTAGGTACCGATGCAACAAGCCTTGAAAAAGAGTTCCCTACACGGGAATGATTATTTTTTTCAGCGAGTTCTTTGTGGCAATTATAAGAAAAATAAACACATGAAATATTACATCATAGCAGGAGAACCATCAGGCGATTTACACGCTTCAAATCTTATGAAATCCTTAATTAAAGAAGATAAAGACTTTGATTGTAGATTTTGGGGCGGTGATTTAATGAAAAAAGTTGGTGGAGTAATAGTTCGACATTATAACGAAACTGCTTTTATGGGTATTAAAGAAGTTATAGTTAATCTTGGCAAAATAAAAGCAAACTTCAAACTATGTAAATCCGATCTTTTAGCGTATAATCCAGATGTACTAATACTAGTAGATTATCCCGGATTCAATTTACGTATGGCTGAATTTGCTCACAAAAAAGGGATAAAAGTTTTTTACTACATCTCACCTAAAATTTGGGCCTGGAATACCGGAAGAGTAAAAAAGATTAAGGCTTACGTAGACAAAATGTTTACCATACTTCCGTTTGAAACAGAATTTTATAAAACCCACCAGGTACCCATTGATTATGTAGGAAACCCGGTTTTGGATGCCATTGAAAACAGGCCTCATAAAAATGAAGACCTTGAAACGTTTAAAGAAAGAAATCAATTAGACAACCGACCTATAGTTGCCTTATTAGCTGGATCGAGACAGCAGGAGTTAAACAACGTACTTCCTGTTATGATCAGCATGATTAAACATTTTCCGAACTATCAATTTGTAATTGCCGGTGCACCATCATTTACAATTGATGAGTACAAGCCGTTTATTAAGGATTCCGATGTAAAAGTTATTTTCAATGAAACATATGAACTTGTACAACAAGCTCATGGAGCATTGGTAACTTCAGGAACTGCTACTTTAGAAACTGCACTTTTAGAGTGTCCACAAATAGTTTGTTACAAAATGTGGGGAGGAAAAACAATTACTAGGTTTGTGAAGCGTTTTATCTTAAAAGTAAAATATATTTCATTAGTAAACCTGATTGTAAACCAAGAAGCTGTAAAAGAAATTATTCAAGATGACTTAAATGAAACCAATGTACAATTGGAACTGGAAAAGCTTTTGAACAATCAGAACTACAGGATTAATATTTTTAATCACTATAACCAACTTCATCAAATTATGGGAAAACCGGGAACTAGTGACAGAGCAGCAAAACTTATGGTAAATGCACTAAGATCATAGTGCATTAACAACAATAAAAACAACATCTTTATGTGGAGTTTATACAAAAAAGAAATAGCCTCATTTTTTAGTAGCTTAACAGGATATTTAGTTATAGGCGTATTCATTATAATTACCGGTTTATTTCTGTGGGTGATACCTGGAGAAATGAATATTTTATATGGTGGATATGCAACCTTGGAATCACTGTTTTATTTAGCACCCTGGTTATATTTATTTCTGGTTCCAGCTGTTACCATGCGACTTTTTGCTGAGGAAAAAAGAACCGGAACTATGGAATTATTATTTACCAGACCACTAACAGAACTTCAGGTAGTATTAGCCAAATATTTGGCAGGTGTAACGCTTGTTGTTATTAGTCTTTTACCAACGCTTATCTATTTTTACTCAGTTGTACAATTAGGAAACCCTTCTGGCAACATTGATTTTGGTGGTACGTGGGGATCATTCATTGGACTTTTCTTTCTTGCTGCAATTTACGTAAGCATTGGTACATTCTGCTCATCACTTACAGACAATCAGATTGTAAGCTTTGTACTGGCTGTAATGCTTTGTTTTGTATTTTATTATGGTTTTGAGGCACTATCTCAAGTATTTGAGTCCAATCAATTAAAAAACACCATTGTCTTTCTAGGTATCGATGATCATTATCAATCCATTAGCCGAGGTGTTATTGATTCAAGAGACTTGATCTATTTTATAAGTACCATTTCAATCATTACCTATGCTACCCGACTAACACTAATCAGTAAAAAGTGGTAAATACTATGTCAAAAAATATCAAACAAAAAATACTACGTCAATCCATTGTTTTGGTTATTCTGGTTATAGGCATAAATTACGTTGCTTCTGACTGGTTTTTCAGAATTGATTTAACTAGTGAAAAAAGATATTCGTTATCTGAAAACACTAAAGGGTTATTTGAAGATTTAGATGAAGAAATTAAGATAGATGTTTTTCTTGAAGGCGATTTAAATGTTGGATTTAAGAAACTATCTCAAGCCACATTCGAATTACTGAATGAATTAAACGTTTATGCAGGCAGTAATTTAAGCTATTCTTTTACAGATCCCTCATCCGGATCTGTTAAAGAGAAAAAAAAGATACAGGAAGAATTCAAGAAATTAGGATTAAGCCCTCAGTCTGTTTTTGAAACTAAAGAAGATGGTAGAAAAACAACTTCATATGTTTATCCATACGCCATTGTAACATATCGCGATTATCAGTTACCTATTAATCTTTTAGAAAATATAACCGGATTTTCGGGAGCTGAAAATCTTAATAAATCAATTGAGAGCTTAGAATATAAGTTTACGGATGCTGTTAAAAGACTTACAATAAATGAAAAAATAAAAATAGCATTCCTGGAAGGACACGGAGAACTAGATGAATTAGATGTTTTGGATATTACTGATCACCTTTCTCAATATTACCAGGTTGATCGTGGCGTTTTAGGATCTGATCCGAATATTTTAAATCCATACAAGGCTATCATCATTGCTAAACCTCAAAAGAAGTTTTCTGAGAGTGATAAGTTCATCATTGACCAGTATTTAATGAATGGTGGTAAAGTTCTTTGGCTTGTTGATGCAGTAAACATTACAGTAGATAGCTTAAGAAAGACTTCTGAAACTATTGGATTATTAAGCGATTTAAACATTGATGATCAGCTATTCAGATATGGAGTACGTATCAATCCTGTATTATTACAAGACGTTCAGGCAGCCATGATTCCTATTACAGTAGCAGATGGAAACAAACCCAAAATTGTTCCTGCTCCATGGCTATATAATCCATTACTTATCCCCCAACCTCAACATAGCATTTCTAAAAACTTAAATGTTGTAAAGGGGGAATTTGTAAGTTCAATAGACACAGTTAACAGTCAGCTACCTTTAAAGAGAGACATACTCCTGCGTACTTCAAAATATACTAAATCAGATCAGGTTCCGGTATTTGTATCGCTGAATTTTGTCAATGAAAAACCGAAGCAAAAAGATTTCAACCAATCGTATTTACCTGTTGCTGTAATTGAAGAAGGCATATTCCCTTCTGTATTTCAAAACAGAATGGTACCCAAAGGTGTAAATATAAATCCTAAAGATATTAAGTCTGAAAGTATACCAACCAAAATTATTGTTGTGGCTGATGGTGATATTATTAAAAATAAAGTACGTTTTAAAAACACCAATCCACAAGTATTGCCATTGGGATACGATGAACTAACTAAAGAAAACTTTGGGAACAAAGATTTTATTCTGAATGCCGTTAATTATTTGTGTGATGATGATGGTTGGATGAATTTACGAGCAAGAAGTTATACATTGAGACTATTAGATAAGAACAAAATTACAAATGAATCCTTCAAATGGAAATTGATCAATATGCTGCTTCCATTGGCTTTTATTTTCATATTAGCGCTCCTCGTTTTTATCTACAGAAAAATAACCTATACAAAATAGACGTTGCTTGATAATTTTATATAAAGATCTATATATTTTGCAATGGTTTTTTTGATATATTTGGTAATGCAAAGTTTTGATTTTTAACCATGTTAATTAATTTGTAATAACTACAGTTTTATAATTTTGGTTTAATCAAAGATTTAGCTTATTATTACCAAGATTAAGTTAAAAAGATAAGTAAATTTTTAAATTATAATACAATGAAATTTGTAGTTTCAAGTTCTGAACTCCTTTATCATTTGCAGGCAGTAAGTCGTGTTGTAAGTAGTAAGAGCACTATTCCAATTTTGGAGAACATCTTATTTGAATTAGAAAACGGTAAATTAACCATCACCGCTTCTGATTTAGAATCCACTATGGTGACTTCCATGAATCTTGATAATACAGAAGGTGAAGGAGCCATTGCCCTACCGGCAAAAATTTTACTTGAAACACTAAAGAAATTTCCGGAACAACCTATTACAATTGATATTGCTCTTGACACTAGAGCTATAAATATTATTACAGACAAAGGTAAATTTAGTGTTGTTGGATTAAGTGGAGATGAATTTCCTGAAATTCCACAAATTGATGCAGATAAAGCTTCAAGACTTCAATTACCAGCATCACTTGTTTTATCAGGAATTAATAAAACATTATTTGCTACGGCAGATGACGAACTTCGTCCGGTTATGAATGGAATCTTAATTGAAATGTCTCCTGAAAATTTAACTTTTGTAGCAAGTGATTCTCACAAATTAGTACGCTACCAAAGAACCGATGCTACAACAGAGTTTTCTTCATCTTTTATTTTACCTAAAAAGCCAGCTTCATTTTTAAAGAATGTTCTTGTTAAAGAAAATGGTGATATCAGCGTTGAATTTGACGATAAAAATGCCTATTTCCAAATGGAAAACCATAAATTAGTTTGTCGTTTGGTAGAAGGAAATTACCCAAGTTATAATGCAGTTATTCCTCAAGATAATCCAAACAAGATTATTATCAATCGTCAGGATGTTGTTAACACTTTAGGCAGAGTTTCTTTATTCTCAAATCAGGCTAGTAATTTAGTTAAGTTATCTATTGATGGAGATGAATTAATGGTGTCTGCTCAGGATATAGATTTCTCTATTTCAGCTTATGAAAAATTAAGTTGTCAATACGATGGTGAATCTATTGAGATTGGATTTAAATCAGCTTTCCTTGCAGAAATTTTAGATAACATTTCTTCGGAAGAAGTAGTGATGGAATTAGCTGATCCTGCAAGGGCAGGTATTTTCTTGCCATTAGAAAAGGATGGACCAGAAGACGAACTGATGTTATTAATGCCTATGATGATTAACGCATAATAACATTACAAAATAATTTTTTTTTAAAAAGGAGTCTGAATCAGACTCCTTTTTTTATTAACTGATGTTTCCCAAGTGTGTTAAAACATTGTAAATCAAACAAAAAGAAGCATGATTAATTTTATTAATCCACTAATATTCAGTATTTTAGTGGTGCGATATCAATAAAAAACCATGCTTCATGAGTAAAAGTACAAAAGTTTTTTCGGAGACAAACAGCTTTTTCACCTCAAGTGAAAAAGGAATTAATAGAATAATGGAATTATATCAGTCATTGCATCTGAATAGGTTGAATCTGGGAGTTGATAATATGCCTCAATGTACTTTCCAAAAAGGTGATTTATTGCTGGCTTTGTTGTTGTTTCCACTATACTCACTCTCGAACGTATACCGGTACACCAAACATCCTTTATCACGCAGCATAGAAGCTAGTAAGAATACTTTTTATAGGCTAAAAAATGATAGCAATATCAATTGGAGAAGCCTCTTAACCAAATGTAATATCAAATTGCTAAAGCGGACCACAAGCACAAGCGCAACAAATAAGGAGTTTAACAAATGTTTAATAATAGACGATACTGATTTTGAAAAATCAACCTATAAAACAGAGCATATTGGTAAGATATGGTCACATGTGAAAAATTGTAGGTTCTGGGGATATAAAGCATTATTTCTTGGCTATTGGGACGGCAAAAGTTTCTTCTCATTAGATTTTAGCCTACACAAAGAAAAAGGCAAAAACGAGAAAACTCCATTTGGACTGATGGCTAAACATAGAAAAGCTCAATATTCAAAAAAAAGAGAAAAAGATTCATGCGGTTATTTGCGCGAACAAGAATTGATTGATGATAAAATATCTACAGCTATATCTATGATTAAAAGAGCTGTCAAACAAAAGTTTGAAGTACACTATGTACTTATGGATAGTTGGTTTTTCTGTGAATCCATATTGAAAGCCGTTTTGTCATTAAATAAAGGAATACATATAGTTGGTATGGTAAAAATGGCAAAAGCAAAATATAGCTTCAATGGCGAATTGTATACAGCTAAAGAGCTTACCCAATTAGTAAAGCGCAGAAAAAAGGTAAAGAAAGAAAAAGCATTAAACCTATTTTGTGCCGAGGTTATTGTTGAGTACAAATCAATACCACTAAAGCTATTTTTCTGCAAAACAAGTAAGCATGGCAAGTGGCACCTGTTGGCGACTACCAATACTAAGCTGGGCATACTGAGTGCTTATGAAATATATAGTATCAGGTGGAGCATAGAAGTTTTCTTTAAAGAATCAAAACAATACTTTTCCTTGGGCAAATCACAATCCCAAGACTTTGATGCGCAAATAGCTGATGTATCACTAGCTATGATTGAATACAATGTATTTAGTTTGGCAAAGAGGTTCGATGCATATGAAACAATGGGCGGTTTATTTGAAAAGGTATGCGATAATACTACAGAACTTACTATATCCATGAGAATATGGGGATTTATTCTGGAACTATTACATATGATTGCTGAGATTATCGATAGTGATTTTAATGAACTAATTACCAATCTGATAAAAAATAAGCCTGAGGACAATAAAATCTTCAGGCTAATAGAAATGCAGCTTTCAAATGCAGCTTAAATAACATGGGAAACATCAGTTATTAATCATAACCAATCTAAATTACCCAATCTCTCCTTTAGAAAAACATATTTTTCGTATCTTCAAATCCTTTGTTAGAAGAAGCAAAATAAACAAATAGATTAATCATGAATAGTTTAAAAGGAACAAAAACAGAACAAAATTTACTTAAGGCATTTGCTGGTGAGTCTCAAGCAAGAATGAGATATAATTATTTTGCTAAACAAGCAAAAAAAGAAGGCTTAGAGCAAATTGCGGCAATTTTTGAAGAAACTGCAGAAAACGAAAAAGAGCATGCAAAACGCTTTTTCAAATTTCTTGAAGGTGGTATGGTAGAAATTACAGCATCTTACCCTGCAGGAAAAATTGGCACTACTCTTGAAAATCTAAAAGCCTCTGCTGATGGAGAAAATGAAGAGTGGACTGAATTATATCCTGAATTTGCAAAAATTGCAGAAGAAGAAGGATTTAAAGAAGTAGCTGTTGCCTTTAAATTAATTGCAAAAGTTGAAGAAGCTCACGAAAATCGTTATCGTACACTTTATGAAAATTTAGAAAGCGGTAAAGTTTTTGAAAGAGAAGGAAAAGTGGTTTGGAAATGTAGAAATTGTGGCTATTTACACGAAGGAACAAAAGCACTTAAAAACTGCCCAGCTTGTCTTCACCCACAATCATATTTTGAAATTAAAGAAACAAATTATTAATAAAAAAAGGTTCCCGTTGGGAACCTTTCTTACATTATCTGAATCTTACTTTTGTTGTTTCATTAATCCAGGATTCAATTGTATATTGATCCCCTTCTGTTAAACCATGAAAGAATCCGGTTTCTTTATCCGGAAGGTACTGTGAATAAAGCGTAATTTGCTTATTGGCTTCTTCTTCACATGTTTTATCTATAGATTTTGCTTTTAAGTATTTATCCAAGGCAATCCAATATACTGTTGAGTGTTCAAACTCATTCTTACCATATTTCTTACTTTCTGCAGCATAAATATTGCCTATTAAAATATAAGGTTTTCCCCAATCCCCTCTTGCTGCAATAGCTTTTTTTGCATAATCACGTGCTGCCTGATAATCCTTAAAATGAGCAAAATCCAGAACTGCTAGTTCATAATATAACTCCGATCTTTCTGCTTTAACTGTACAATTCTCAATCGCTTTAGTATAGAACTCCTTAGCCTTATCAAAAGACTGCTTTTTTAAATACATTTTAGCTAAATCATGTGCTGCATTACTAGTTGGGTTTAGTACATAATTTTTTTCTACTACAGTGTAATACAATGGAGATTCTGTACATTCTAATTGATCTAACATTTTTACAATCCTCGTTACATTTTGAATATTCTCCTGATCTGCTACAAACTGATCACTAAAAAACGGTTGTATTAGATCGCAATCTCCAGCTCCACTTTTCACCAATAACTCATCACAACTTTCCCGAACCTTTTCTTTACGTTCCTTTGAATTACCAGATGATTTAGTAATTTGAACATCTAATACTGTTGAAATAGTTAAATAATCATTTAAAAATTGCATCGTTTCAAATTCTCCTTGTGAAAATAATACAGAGGACGTTTTTAAATAATTAAACAATACTACATCTTCAGACTTATCACCTAAAAGTTCCAATGAGGTTTTAAATTCACCATAAGCCTGTTTCATGGCTTCTATATTTCCTCTTTTATACTTTACTAGATCTAAAGCTTTTCTTCCCCTAACCCATCCTTCCGGATATTTTGGATGATTACCAAAATACTTTATTCGTTGATCGTAAATCATCATTATCGTATCAACAACTTCAGATTGACGTTCTGGTGTTTGCGCTACTCTATAATAATGATCATACAATTTTAATCCATCTGCATATATCCTAACACCTACATCTGGACAATTTTTAAACATATAATTCCATGATTCAACTGTATAATCATACATCTTCTTTTTCAGGTTTAATACGTATATTGAGTAATGCTTTAAACAAGCAATACTATCCTCTTTATTTGTATTTAAACCCTGATCACTTCTAGATTCCGCAAATAACCCACTACATACAATAACTGTACATAAGGTAAATAATAGTTTCTTCATCTGTTTATAATTTCGTTTATAGCTCTAATAACCAATATAGGAACACTTGGTACATTTCAAGTCTCATACCAAAACAACCTAAACATTCATATTCAACACATTATATAAACCTTTCATAATTTACATAAATAAATAAGTGTACAGAAACAGAATACTCTTGTTCATTTTCGTACACTGCTATTTAATAAGATATTACAGTATATTTGTATATACACTTAACTTTATTTTCATGGAATCGATAGTTAGTTTTTTCCTAAATCAAGTAAACATTTTTCCCAACAATCCACTTCTATGGGAAAAACATGATGGTAAGTACACTTCTATCACATATAAAGAAACATTTGAACAGGTAAAAAATCTTACTTTAGGATTAGCCTCAATTGGTATTTCTAAAGAAGATAAAGTTGCGCTGTTATCTGAAGGAAGAAACTTTTGGCTCATTAGCGAACTGGCTGTTTTTTGCAACAGAGCCATAACTGTTCCTTTGTCCATAAAACTGGAAGCGAAAAACGAACTTGAGTTTAGATTAATTCATTCTGAATGTAAATTCATTATCGTTTCAAAAAATCAACTACAAAAAATAAAAGAAATTAGGAATAAGCTAACAAACCTTGAAAAGGTAATAATTTTAGATACTTGTGATAACTATCACAATAACGAAATCAGCATTGACACATTAACATACAAAGGAGAACTTGTTTTAAAAAAAACACCCCTTGCTTTTCATGAATTGGTAAAAAAAGTTTTACCTGAAGATATTGCAACAATTACATATACCTCGGGAACAACTGCTCAACCCAAAGGTATTATGCTATCTCACAGAAATTATACAGCCAACGTAAAGCAAGCCTTTAGCTATATTAATATACCATCATTTTACAAATCATTAGCTTTTCTTCCATGGGACCATGCTTTTGCACATACTGCATCATTATATGCATTTATGTTAAAAGGTGCTAGTATTGCTTCTGTACAAACTGGCAAAACAACATTAGAAACGCTCAAAAATATCTCTATAAATATAAAAGAAGTAAAACCCCACGTACTTATGAGTGTTCCTGCAATAGCAAAAAACTTTAAAAAGAGTATTGAGAAAAATATTGAACAACAAGGTAATTTTATTAATGCCTTATTTAAAGTTGCAGTAAAAATTTCAATATGGTATAATGGAAACGGATTCAATAGTGGAACTGGATTCAAAAAGCTTGCATATCCTTTAATCGTTTTTTTCAAAATTACGATCTTCAATAAAATAAAAAATGGCTTTGGAGGAAACCTAAAATACTTTATTGGAGGAGGAGCTCTTCTGGACATTGATTTACAACAATTCTTCTATGCTATTGATATACCAATGTATCAAGGATACGGACTCAGCGAGGCATCACCAATTATTTCAGCAAATACACCTAAGTTTCATAAATTAGGATCTTCAGGTAAAGTAGTTAGTAATCTAGAAATCAAAATCTGTGATCCCAGGGGTAATACATTGAAACCCTATCAACAAGGTGAGATTATTATTAAGGGAGAAAATGTGATGAAAGGTTACTGGAAAAATATTGAAGCTACTCAGGAGGTTTTAAGAGAAGGTTGGTTATATACAGGTGATTTGGGATATTTAGATGAAGATAATTTTCTATACGTAAAAGGACGGTTTAAAAGTTTATTAATCGGTTCTGATGGAGAAAAATATAGTCCTGAAGAAATAGAGGAAGCAATAATTGACCATTGTCCAATTATTGATCAAATCATGTTGTACAACAATCAAAACCCCTATACCATTGCTATTGTTGTACCCAATATTCAAATGGTTAAATCCCTAATAATTGATAACTCAGAACTTGAACTCCAAAGGATCATATTTCAAATAGATAAAGAAATTAAAGCGTTTAAAAATGGTGGAAAATTTGAAAATCAATTCCCTCAACGCTGGTTACCTGCTACTTTTGCGATTGCTTTCGAACCTTTTTCGGAACAAAACAAACTTATCAATAGCACTATGAAAATGGTGCGTGATAAAGTAAGCAATTTATTCAGGGATGAAATTAGTATTTGTTATAGCACAACGGGTAAAACAATCACCAACAAAAACAATTTATCTAACTTAAGAAACCTAATACAATAAGACTATTTAAATAAAAAAAAGATACGTTGCCCAGATAAATTTGAAGATTAATGAAATAATATCAAAAAATATAATAATTATAAGCTGCAAAAAGATATTAAATTCTATTTTTGCATACAATATTCTATCAGTAGAATTTTGTGTAATTAAATAACAATGATAAACTAATAAATTGCTAATTATTCTGTTAATAAACAATTTGCAACCACTATAAACATATTTATTTAGGTTAAGTGTCATAAATATATTTACAGAATTAGTTTATTTATTTCATTTTTTTTATCATTTTTATACGTAATAAACTTGTTCAATAAACTAATCTAAATGCAACAATACCTTAAAAAGGCACTTTTTGCTAGCATCATATTGTTTACAACTGTTTCTTCTTTTGGCCAATATTATAAGAGAAAGCAGTTTCTTGAAGGACTTAAAATTCAACCTAAGGTTGGATTTAACATGTTCTATGGTGATTTAGTTTCTGAAAAAAGAACTAAATATACATTGGGTGTAGCTGCAGAAAAAGAATTAAGCACCTACTTAAATGCTAGAGTTGATTTAAATTATGGCTCTATGCAAGGAACACAACTTTTACCCGGACTTAATACTGCCTATGCAACTTTTGATAACTCCTACATACATTTTAATGTTGGAGCGACGTTTAGACCTTTAGATTTAGCATATGGACTATTTAAACAAAGAAGAGTTAATCCATACATAATTGGTCAAATGGGTGTGATGCAGTTTTCGGCCACTGAATATTGGGGTGCAGGAAGTGGAAATCCAGAAGGGTCAGTATGGCGAGAAGTGAGTGAAATGGCTCCCACATTTTCAATGGGTGGTGGTGTTAGTATCTTTTACAGTTCAAGAATTAGTATCAATGCAGAATTTATTGGTTCATTTTCTTTTAACGACAGAGTGGACGGACATGATGTGTGGTATATGGCCGATGGAACAGAAGTTCAAACTGATGGAAATGATTTCTTTTATGTAGGAACAATTGGTGTTAGTTACTTATTTAGTGATTCAAAATGGAGAAACTCTCCTAAATACAACAGAAAGGCCTACTTAAGAACAAGAAGTCTTTACAAAGTCTCTAAGAAAAAGATAAAACGACCTTCAAGAAGAAGGACTAAACATTACAGAAGATAATTTATACTTCATATATCAAGGCTCCTATTTTATGAGCCTTTTTTTTATTTTATTAATTCTGTTTTTTACAAATTTGCAGTTATCTTACAAATCTTATCCTTTTCATTATAAAAGTAACCAATATGGATTTTAAGATTATTTCAGATTATAAACCTACAGGAGATCAACCCCAAGCCATAAAACAATTGGCTGATGGAATTGAGCAGAACATCCCATATCAAACACTTTTAGGAGTTACTGGTTCTGGAAAAACTTTTACCATAGCAAATGTAATTGAGAATATACAAAGACCAACACTGGTACTGAGTCACAACAAAACATTAGCTGCTCAACTATATAGTGAGTTTAAAAACTTTTTTCCTGATAATGCTGTTGAATACTTCGTTTCATATTATGATTATTATCAGCCTGAAGCGTATCTACCAGTGACTGATACATACATTGAAAAGGACCTTTCAATTAATGACGAAATTGAAAAACTAAGGTTAAGTGCCAGTTCTACTTTATTATCCGGACGCAGAGATGTAATTGTTGTTTCATCCGTATCGTGCTTGTACGGTATAGGAAATCCTGAAGATTTTCACGCTAATGTAACAAGTCTTGAAATTGGACAAGAGATTGGACGCAACCAACTGCTTCGTCAATTAGTAGACAGTTTATATTCTCGTAATGAGGTGGAATTTAACAGAGGAAACTTTAGAGTTAAAGGTGACAATGTTGAAGTCTACCCAGCTTATGCAGATGAAGCATATAGAATTGGTTTTTGGGGAGATGAAATAGAAGAAATATCTGTTTTTGATCCTATTAATGGAACTACACTGGAAAGTAGAGACAACATACTAATATATCCGGCTAATCTATTTGTAACAACAAAAGAAAGAACGCAACTAGCAATGAGAATGATTCAGGATGATTTGATGGAACAAATAACCCATTTGAAAGATATAGGTAAACATCTTGAAGCCAAAAGAATTGAAGAAAGAGTTAATTATGACCTGGAAATGATTCGTGAATTAGGATACTGTCCGGGTATTGAAAATTACTCACGCTATTTTGACGGAAGAGAAAAAGGCACCAGACCTTTCTGCTTATTGGATTACTTCCCTGATGATTTTTTGATGGTTATAGACGAAAGTCACGTTACTATTCCTCAAATTAGGGCTATGTATGGTGGTGACAAATCAAGAAAGGAAACATTAGTAGAGCATGGATTCAGACTTCCTGCTGCAATGGATAACCGACCATTACGTTTTGAGGAATTTGAAGATATTGTTAACTCAGCCATATATGTTAGTGCAACACCCGCAGACTATGAAATAGAAAAAAGTGAGGGTGTAATTATTGAACAAGTTATCAGACCAACAGGTTTAATAGATCCTATGATTGAAGTCAGACCTAGCTTAAACCAAATAGATAATTTACTGGAAGAAATAAGAGTCCGAATTGAATCCAGAGAACGCGTTTTAGTAACCACCTTAACCAAAAGAATGGCAGAAGAACTTTCTACATATCTAAAAAAATTAAATATAAGTTGTGAATATATCCATTCTGACGTTGATACCCTAACTCGTGTTGAGATTATGGAGAATCTAAGAAAAGGTATTTTTGATGTACTCATTGGAGTAAACCTTTTAAGAGAAGGCCTTGATTTACCTGAAGTTTCATTAGTTGCCATTTTAGATGCTGATAAAGAAGGTTTTTTAAGATCTGAGAGATCACTTACACAGACAGCTGGAAGAGCAGCACGAAATGTGAATGGTTTTGTAATTATGTATGCAGATACCATCACTAAATCAATGCAAAAAACCATTGACTCGACCAATCATAGAAGGGAAAAACAATTAAAATATAATGCAGACCATGGTATAACTCCTCAACAAATTACAAAGAAGCAAACGAGTATACTTGGAAAAGGTGTTGAAGAAAATGCTTATATAGAACCAGATAGTATTGAAATTGCGGCAGATCCTGTTATTGAATACATGAATAAACCAGCGCTTGAAAAAGCAATTGAAAAGGCAAAAAAAGCCATGCAAAAAGCTTCCAAAGATCTGGATTTTATCACTGCAGCACAATTCAGGGATGAGATGTTCAAATTGCAGGATTTACTTAAAAAGACTGACAAATAAAGACATAAAAAAAGGAACTCAAACAGAGTTCCTTATACTAAATGTATTCTGAAATTTATTTTTCCATCTCTTTATAAACAAGAGCACTTGCCCCAACAATAGCAGCATCACCACAATCTAATTCTGAAGGTAGAATAGCAATCTTATCTTTAAAAATAGGAAGAAGATGTTCTTCCATACTTTCTTTTGTTGGTTTAAAAATATAATCACCTGCTGCCGTTGGACCTCCAAATAAGAAAATAGCTTCTGGACTTAAGTGATGAACTGCATCAGCTAAACCTTGTCCTAAATACTTACCTGTTAATTCAAAAACCTCTAAAGCTATTTTATCACCTTGCACTGCAGCATCAAAAATTTCTTTAGCATGTAACTCTTTATATGATTTTGTCGCTAACAAGCTATCAACAGCATTATATTTAGCTAATAATTCAAATGCAGTTCTTTTCATTCCCGGAGCAGAACAATAAGCTTCCAAATGCCCCTTAGAACCACAACCACAAACTCTTCCATCGGGAATTAAAGTTGTATGCCCACACTCTCCAGCAAAACCATCATGACCGTATACTAAGTCTCCATTTACTACTAAACCACTACCTACTCCTGTACCTAAAGTATACATCACAAAATTCTTCATACCTTTTGCACCTCCATAGATCATTTCACCTATAGCTGCAGCATTTGCATCATTTGTTAACGCAAGGTAATCCAATTCCGGAAATCTATTTTTTAATAATTCAACAACGGGAACAACTCCTTTGAAAGATAAATTTGGCGCATATTCTATAGTTCCCTGATAATAATTTCCATTTGGAGCCCCAACTCCAATTCCAAGTACTGTAAAAATTTCATCTGCTGAATTTAACAACTTACGAATTGCTCCAGATAAATCATCCATATACTTTTCAATATCACCATTATCGGGTGTAGGAATAGAGTCTTTGGTAATTACTCTTCCAGCTTCGTCAACAACTCCAATAGCCGTATTTGTTCCACCTATATCAACTCCAACTGATACTTTTTTCATTTTATTCATTTTACTGGTTTTACATCTTAATTAATAATTAAGCACAGGGACCCCAAATGTATAAAAAAAAGCTGGTGTATAAAACAAAAAAAGGTAAGCCAATTGAATAATACAATCAACTTACCTTCAGGGGTAAAAAGCAACTTCTTTATAATATTTCTATTTTTTCCAGACGTGTTCCATTTCTTCCAGCGACTTACCTTTTGTTTCAGGAACCATTTTCCATACAAATATGGCAGATAGAATACTCATCACTCCATAAAACATATAAGTAGCACCTCCACTAAATTCCATCATAGCAGGGTATGTGGAAGAAATAAAATAGTTTGCACTCCATTGGGCTGCTACTGCTATTGCAATAGCCTTACCTCTTATTTTGTTAGGGAAAATTTCACCAATTAAAACCCAACATATTGGTCCCCAACTCATCATAAAGGAAGCCGTGTAAACAATAATAAATACAAGAGTACTAATTCCAATAACTTCAAAGAATGATAACATACCGATAGCAACCATACCGATAGACATTCCAATTGATCCAATAATCAACAATGGTTTACGCCCCCATTTGTCAACTGTTAAGATAGCAATTACAGTAAATACAACATTTACCAATCCCATCACAATTGTTTGTAACATTGAAGCATCTTTAGCGGCTCCCATACTTTCAAAAATACGCGGTGCGTAATACAAGGCTACATTTATACCTACAAACTGTTGAAATATGGATAATAATATTCCGATTATTATTACAATTTTTCCATAAGAAAACAATTGTACAGATGACTTTTGAACTGTTCCTTTGATTTCCTGAAGTATCTTTTTTGCCGCATCGACTCCATTAATTCTTTCTAAAATTGATAAGGCTTTTGAATCATGACCTTGCATAGCCAAATAACGAGGAGTTTCAGGAACAAACAAAAGAAGTATCCCAAAAATTCCAGCAGGTATAGATTCTGACATGAACATATAACGCCATCCTATAGAATTAATCCAATCAATAGATTTTCCTTTGGCTATTGACCAGTTCACAAAATAAACAACCAACATACCAAAAATAATGGCAAATTGATTAAAGGATATTAATCGACCTCGTAAATGAGCTGGCGCTATTTCACTAATGTACATTGGACTAATAGCAGATGCTAAACCAACTCCAATACCTCCGATTACCCGATAAAAATTGAACATGTATAAAAGACCCATCGTAGCCTTTCCATGCTCAAAGAATAAAAATTCAGGCTGCCCTGATCCTAAAGCTGAAATAAAAAATAAAACAGCTGCAATTATTAATGATATTCTACGACCATACTTTGCGGCCAGTAGTCCTGAAATAGCTCCTCCAATAATACATCCAATAAGTGCACTGGAAACAGTAGCACCATGGGCAAATGAACTCAAATCTAATCCGTTAATTAAAAATGCCTGAATTGATTTTTCAGCTCCTGAAATTACTGCTGTATCATAACCAAACAAGAGTCCTCCAAGGGTAGCAACTAATGTTAAAAGGATGATATAGCCAATATTATTTCCTTCTTTCATATATTTAATATTTAGAAATGTAGTTTAACAAGGTAGAAAGTGATTTAGGTTTAGATTGGCTTAGAGTAATGATATTGATTAAAAGAAAATATCCCTGACGCAAGGGAATACGTCAGGGAGATATCTGTCTTAAAAATGATTCTACATATACCAATTAAGCATCTGCTCGAATAATTCTTGTTTTCCACTTTTTGGAGTTGGTTCACCAACTTCTTTACCAATCTTATACAGATCTTCAAGAGTTAATTTACCTGCTGCAAATTCAGCACCTTTTCCTGATTCAAATGAAGCATAACGTTGATTTCTCATTTTAAAATAATCAGATTCTGTTGTGATTCTATCTGCAATAACTAAAGCACGAGCAAATACATCCATACCACCAATATGTGCAATAAATGCATCTTCAAGATCAGTAGAATTACGACGAATTTTCGCATCAAAGTTAATACCTCCATCGGTAAAACCTCCAGCCTGAAGAACTTCTAACATAGCAGCAGTAGTTTCTGTTATGTTAGTTGGAAATTCATCTGTATCCCATCCATTTTGGTAATCACCTTTATTAGCATCCATTGATCCTAACATACCATTGTCTGCAGCTACTCTTAATTCGTGCTCCATAGTATGTTGAGCTAAAGTAGCGTGGTTTACTTCAATATTTAATTTAAAATCCTGATCTAAACCATAATTTCTTAAGAAGCCAATTACAGTATGTGCATCAAAATCATACTGATGCTTTGTTGGTTCCATTGGTTTTGGCTCAATAAAGAAAGTACCAGTAAATCCTTGTTTACGAGCATAATCACGAGCCATAGTTAACATTTGAGCTAAATGATCTAACTCATCAATCATTTTTGTATTATGAAGACTCATGTAACCTTCACGTCCTCCCCAGAAAACATATCCTGTACCACCTAAAGCAATAGTTGCATCAATAGCATTTTTAATTTGAACTCCTGCATTAGCAACAACATTAAAATCAGGATTTGTTGCAGCACCATTCATATATCGTGGATCAGAGAAAACATTAGCTGTTCCCCAAAGTAACTTCACACCTGAAGCAGCTTGCTTTTCTTTAGCAATATCAACAATCTGCACTAATCTCTTTTCAATATCTAAAACAGAACCTCCACCAACAAGGTCTGTATCGTGCCAACAGTAATGAGGAACTCCTAATTTTGTGATAAACTCAAAAGCAGCATCCATCTTTTGTTTTGCAGCATCCATTGAATTAGAAGCCTGATCCCATTCAAATTTTTGTGTTCCTGCTCCAAAAGGATCTCCTCCATCACCACAGAAGGTGTGCCAGTATGCTACAGCAAATCTTAAGTGCTCTTTCATGGTTTTTCCTGCCACTACTCTATTCTCATCATACCATTTAAAAGCTAAAGGATTTTTTGAATCCGGTCCTTCAAACTTAATTTTATCAATACCTTTAAAGTATTCCTTATTACCAATTAAAACATCCATGATATTATTTTTAAAAGAATTATGATTATTATTTTATAGTTTATTTAATGCTGTTTTCCATTTTTCATAAGCTTCCTGAGTAGCTTCAACATCTGAAGTAGTTGGTTCTGTTTGACCTACTTTTGATAAACCACCAAAAGCTTCTTCAAATGAGGCATAAATATTTGCACCAACTCCGGCACCTCTTGCAGCGCCAGCCGCACCATCAGTATTATATAACTCTATTGTTGCACCTGAAATATTTGATAAGGTATTCTTAAACAAATCACTTAAGAACATATTCGCTTTTCCTGCACGAATTACATTTGTTTCAATCCCCATCTCTCCCATTATATCCATTCCATATTTAAATGAAAATGCAATACCTTCTTGCGCAGCACGATAAAAATGAGCAGGAGTATGAATATTAAAATTCAAGTGATTGATTTGTGAACCATAATCTACATTCTTAAGAATTCTTTCAGAACCATTTCCAAAAGGCAGAATTGTTAAACCATCTGAACCAATTGGTACACCAGAAGCTAAGTCGTTCATTTCCGGATAAGAAACCTCTTTTTTGCCCAAATTTTTATTCATCCATGAATTTAGGATTCCTGTACCGTTAATACACAACAACACTCCCAAACTTGAACTTGGCATTTGGTGATTTACGTGAGCAAAAGCATTTACTCTCGAATCATCATCATAAACATTATTATCTGTTACTCCATAAACCACTCCTGAAGTACCTCCTGTTGCAGCAACCTCACCTGGATTTAAAACATTTAATGAAAATGCATTATTGGGCTGATCTCCTGCTCTATATGTAACTTTAACACCTTTGGGTAAATCAAATTCCTCAGCTATTTGATCTAACACAGTTCCCTGATCAGAAAACGAAGTCTTGATTTCAGGAATCATTGAAGATTGAAAACCATAATACTCCATCAATTTATCCGACACTCCATCTTTCGGAAATTCCCAGAAAATACCTTCTGATAATCCTGAAGCTGTTGTCATCATTTGTCCGGTTAATCGATATGCGATATAATCTCCGGGCAACATTATTTTGTTAATACGACTATATAATTCAGGTTCATTATCTTTAACCCATTTTAGCTTTGAGGCAGTAAAATTGCCTGGTGAGTTTAACAGGTTTTGTAAACACCAATCCTCACCTAGTTCGGTAAATGCTTTATTTCCAATATCTGCGGCTCTACTGTCACACCAAATAATTGAAGGACGTAAAACTTCTCCTTTTTCATCAACAATTACCAATCCATGCATTTGATATGAAATACCAATAGCTCTAATTTGATCTTTTTTTACTTCTGGAGATGTAAGCGCCTTATTACAAGCTTTCTTTAAGTTTTGATACCATAATTCCGGATCTTGCTCTGCCCATCCCGGCTTATTGGCAACAATAGTCATTTCCGTTTCCGGATACTGAGCCGAAGAAACTGTTACACCTTTTTCTACATCAAGCACTGAAACTTTTACTGATGAACTTCCAATATCAAATCCTAATAGTTGCATAATTTTAAAATCATTTTATCCGTTCTGGTCTGTTCTGTTTGCAAATATACATTTTAAATTCATTTAAACAAGAAAAACATATTTTTTTAACATTTAACATTTCTATATTAGCAACTATTTTTCATCACTTTAGACATCACTATTCATAATAATTCTAAAAAAATTAAACCATCAGGCAACCTTGATAAACAATTCTGCATTTTTAATACAGAGACGAAAATTTAAAAAGTGAACAAACTAATCAGAGAATTAAAAAAGAAACGATCGAAAGCACAGCATAAATTATTTCAATTATATGGGGACTATTTATTTAGAATCTGTTTCCGTTATATGAATAATCAGGTTGATGCCCATGATGTACTTTCAAAAAGTTTTTTAAAAATATTCGATCATATAGGCAATACTTCGATTGATGATGAAATGGTATTCCGTGCCTGGATGAAAAAAATTGCCATTAATGAATGCCTCATGGAACTCCGTAAAAAAAAATTGTTTTTTATGGAATTGGATTTAATTGAAAATAAAGAAGAAGCACCAGTAACATCTGATGAAAAATTACTGGAAGAGGACTTAGTTAATTTGATTTTGGATTTACCGGATGGCTACAGAACTGTATTCTGTTTATATGTAATTGAAGGCTATAAACACGAAGAAATTGCAACTAAACTGAGAATTACAGTTAGCACATCTAAATCTCAGTTACGGAAAGCCCGCTTACAATTAAAAGAAATGATTAAAAAGATAGAGAAACAAACTTACAATACTTGTATAAGATGAGTGAATTAGTTGAAAGAGATATCAAAAAAGCCATTGAAAGTTGGGAAAATAGAAAATCAGATATTGGTTTTAATAAGGATTTAGTATGGAATTCTATTTATGTAAAAACAGAAAAAAAGACTGTTTTTACATGGACTAAAATAGCATCCATATTAATAATAGTTCTTTTAAGTTCCGGATTAGCATATTCAATGCTATATAATCAAAAATTGAAAAAAGAAAAGATTGCATTAATAGGCAACATACATACTCTTGGTGAAGAAATTCAACATTTAAAAAAACAACAGCAAAGAGAAAAAGAAACAATAATAAAAACAGATACTATTATTAAAGTAATCAATACTACAAATAAAAAAGACGTTGATAATCTTAATCAGTTAATAAACGAAAATAAAAATCTTATTAAAGAACAAAATAAATTAAAACGTTTAATACAGGAACAATACAATATAAATCAAACCTTAAATGATAGTATTGAGTTTTTAGCTGGTAATTTTAATAAAAACACAAAGCCACAAATAGTACATTCTGAAAATTATAATGATCAAATTTTAAAAGTCTACGAATCAGAAAATATCAAATCTACTAACTCTAAATTAGATCATATAAAGACTAATAATCAAAGCAAAAAAATAAAATTTACCATATTCAATAAACAAGAAAACACTGTTTACAAGGCGCCAACTCAACAGGGTATTCGATTTTAACACAAATAGCAATGACTAAAAAAATAATACTATCAGGATTCTTCATACTTATATTATCATTTATAAACACAAAAGCTGAAGAAAAAAAAGATATCATTAAAATATCGTTACCTAATAATGCTGCCATAGAAATACGGAGTATTGATGTAAATAAATATGAACTGGACACAGCATTTATCACAAGTTATATTGACAAACTATTTTCTTTTTCAAAATCTTCGAATATTGAAGAGATGCTTCAATCAGCACCCAGGTTCATTAAAATACTGAATGAGAACTCAAAAACAAACTATTATTTTGAAAGATCAAATCCAAATCCTTTTTATGAACTATCTATAGAAGAAAGGAAAATACCTAACAAAATAATCGCATCAGATGATTTTACTGAGAACCTATACTACTTACAGAAACATCAATTTCAATTCGAAAATAAGTTCTTCGCAGTAAACATTTTATTTGATGAGATGGATCAGCTAAAGTCCATTAAATCGAAAGACATGCTTAAAGTAATTGATTCTGTGATGCAAGACTATCTATCCCAAAAGAGTAAACATATAGAAAAAGCTGATTTTTTAGTCAACTATGATCTTGAATACAAAAAGATTAATGAGAATTATAAAAGAGCCAACGATCAAATAGAACTTTCGTTAGGATCTAGCATTGAAAGTGTTAAAAATACGCTTGCTTCAAGTCTGGAGGCAACTATGGCTCTTTCGTTTGGTAGTAAAGGCATTACTAAGAACAAATATTTTGTTGGATATGAATGGCAATATGATTTTTCAGATAGTAATAAGGGTAATATTAATCACTTTTTAAATATTGGATATACAAGAGATTTTTCTGAAGATCCGGAAAAAGAACAATCGTACACTTTTAAAGTAGGGTATCTTCTGAATAAAAACGGAGGTTTATATAATGAAGATACATTTAGTTTCTCAATAACACACAGAGTAGGTAAATATTTTGATATTACTCCTAAAATATACTTTGATGGGGCATTTAAAAATATCGCTCCAGCTATATCTGTCGGGATTCCTATTTTGTAAATAAAAAAAATCCAGTCTGGTTTATTTGTCTTAAGTAAATAAATCTGACTGGATTATATTAATTGCTGATGAAGAAATTCTATCTCTTCTCGTTTATCTTTTCACTAATCACTTTTCCCATTATGTTGTAGCCTTCGTGTATAAAGTGAATTCCATCTTTTGTAATTTCTGCAAAATTAGGCGTTGTTACTGGACGTAATTCTAAGTATTCAATACCTTCCTCTTTAGCCACATCAATCATTTTAGGAAGTAAACTATCTAACCTATCTGATATTCCTGTATATTTAGCTATTAACCCGAGTTCGATATAAAATTATTGGCTCAGACCGCTTATAAATAATGAGTTTCAATGAATATTTGTGAAGTCATAGCTGGCTATGTCAAACAAATATAAAGAAGAAAATCGTTGTTTATATGTGGCTTTCTATTTAAATACTAATCTACTTCGTTAAATTCTTCTACCATAGCTCGCTATGCAAAAAGAATTTGCCTTGTATATCAGCATTTTAATAAAATCTGAGCTATTTAATTTTAATCGAACTCGGGTTATTAACATTGAGTCTGGAGCAACCTGAGGTGGCATTAGCCTTATAATCCTGGGTGTTTTACCGTTTGAATATGGAAAAGTCTTTACATAATCTATTTCCTTTTTCATATTATTTGGAACTTCTGATTGCAATGAATCAAAACAAACTTTACAGTCATTAGTTCCCAAACTAAGAATTACAATATCAATACTTTTAAGAGTAGAATCAGCATCCGTAAGTTGACTTTCAATAACCTTAAGCTCGTTCAATTCTTCTCAACGAAGATTATCAAAACCAATGGTTCTTCCTCCTTTTGAGTAATTTTTAACAGTATCGTCAACCAGAATAGAATCAATTTTCATTACCCACCCAATATCAAAAGCTCCGTTAGAATCGCCTAAGGCAATTATATTACACGATTTTTATTGTGTACATACAAAAATTGAAAGGGTCAAACTTAATAATAATAGTAATTTCTTTATTGTTGATTATTTTTGGCACACCAAAAGTTATTGAAAATTTTAAAGAAAGGAGTAACAAACCGATATAACCTGTCCAGATAAAAAATGTAGTTTCATTAGTATTCATAACCTAAATCGATAATATAACTTATATTATATCCAGCTTTTTATAGGAAAAACTCACCAAATTAGACAAACAACAATTAAGTATTCTCACTCTACATAACCCTACTATTTTGTAAAAAATGCTACATCTAAATATTTAATAATAAAACAAATAACAAAAATGGCTTAAGCATTGTCTTATCATTTCATTAAAAAAGACATGGAAATTCATTTTTACGAAAAACCTGGATGTATCAATAATACAAAACAAAAAAAAATATTAGCAGAAAAAGGTTATGCTGTATTGGCCTACAATATTCTAACCCATGAATGGACAACTGAAGAACTTGCTACATTTCTAAAAGAACGACCTTTACATAAGTGGTTTAATATGAGTGCACCGAGAATAAAAAGTGGTGAGGTTTCTATTGAGAATTTTACAGAAGAGACTGCTTTAGTGGCAATGGTAAAAGACCCATTTTTAATTAAACGTCCTTTAATTCAATATGGTGAGAAATTTGGATGTGGATTTGACAGCAAACTTGCTACTGATCTTATAAATGGAATAAATGTAGATTCATTATTACAGTGCCCTAAAATGACAGAAAACTATAGTTGTGATGATGTAAATTCTAAATAAAGGATAATTTTGTCTTAATTTATATAATTTTGAGGCACAATTACCTAGTATTATATGAAGAAGTTAGTTGTTTTTGATTTAGATTTTACCTTATGGGATGCTGGTGGAACTTGGTGTGATTGCACTAACCCACCTTATAAAAAGGTGAATAACCTTGTTATTGATGCCTCTGGAAGTAAAATTAAATTGTATCCAGATGTGCTAAACATCTTAAATAATTTAAAAGAACAAAATATTGCAATGGCTCTGGCATCCAGAACTAGTGCGCCATCCTGGGCCAAACAACTGCTTAACTTACTTGATATAGAATACTATTTTGAGCATCAGGAAATATACCCGGGAAGTAAAGTACAACACTTCTCACAATTACAAAAAGCCAGCGGCATTTCGTATTCAGAAATGATATTTTTCGATGATGAAATGAGAAACATTAGTGAAGTTGGTTCACTTGGTGTTCATGCGGTTTATGTTGAAAATGGAATAAATGGATACCTGGTAAACCAAGCTTTAAATCATAAACAATAACAATTCTTTAAAGAAACATCCTTTCAATAATTATTAATAAATGAAGTCAATATCATTATCACCCAAGCAACAAAAAGCAATTGAACGTTTTCAAAAAGACGAAATAAATGGTCATTTAACTTATTTACGACTATCTAAAGTAATTAAAAATTCTAAAAATGCAGAGGTATTAGGCAAAATTGCCCATGATGAAAAATTGCATTATGATTTACTTAAAAGATACAGCGGAAAAGAAATTGCTCCTAACCGGTTTAAAATATGGTGGTTCTTTATGCTTGCCCGAATATTTGGAATAACCTTTAGCGTAAAATTATTAGAACGAAGAGAAGAAAAAGCCCAGGCAGGATATTTACAATATGTAGAAACCATACCTGACTTTAAGAGAATTATTGAACAAGAGGAAGAGCACGAAAAGCAGTTAATTGATTTAATTAATGAAGAACGACTAAAATATGTAGGTTCGATTGTTCTGGGATTAAATGATGCATTAGTAGAATTAACTGGTAGTTTGGCTGGTTTTTCTTTAGCGATGCAAAATTCGAAGATTATTGCCATGGCAGGACTAATTACCGGAATTGCAGCTTCATTTTCTATGGCTGCGTCGGATTATTTGTCGCAAAAAGCAGATGGAGAAGCCAAAGATGCACTTAAATCTTCTGTCTATACCGGAGTTGCATATATTGTTACTGTTGCATTGCTTATTCTCCCCTATTTATTGTTAGAAAATTATCTGGTTTGTTTAGCTATTACTTTATCTATAGCCATACTTATCATTTTAGGATTTAATTATTATATCTCCGTAGCTAAAGACTTAAATTTTAAACGTCGTTTTACAGAAATGGCATTAATCAGTTTAGGAGTATCTGCCTTATCTTTCGGAATTGGTTTTGCTGTAAAACAAATATTTGGAATTGAGATATAATCCTTTTTACTTTTATATCCACAATTACATTAATTAAGACATTGTTATATAACAAATCAATTTGTTAAAGCAATGTCTTTTAAGAATCTACAATTCTGTTTTTATATTTTAGATATTCGGATTTATTTATCTTTTATTATATTTGCCAAAAAATAATTAATAATGGATCCGAATAAAGGCAAAACTCATTTAATAAACAGATTAAGTCCTGAACAACTTCTTGAGAAGCTAAACAACGAAACATTCAAACGTAAAACTGTATCTTTTTACAAATATGTTATCATAGAAAATCCGCAAGAAGTAAGAGATTCTCTTTATAAAGAATGGAAGAATTTAGATTGCCTAGGCAGAATCTACATTGCTCATGAGGGTATTAATGCTCAAATGAATGTCCCAGAAAATCACTGGGAGCTATTTGTAGATGGTATTCAGAAAAATCCATATTTAAAAGATATTCCTTTTAAAATTGCCATTGAAGATGATAGTAAATCCTTTTTAAAATTACAGATAAAAGTACGCCATAAAATTGTAGCAGATGGTTTAAATGACGACGAATTTGATGTGACCAATGTTGGTAAACATTTAAATGCCCATGAGTGGAATACTGCAATTGAACAAGGTGCTATTGTTGTAGATATGCGTAACTTTTATGAAAGTGAAATAGGCCATTTTGAAGGAGCTATTCTTCCTAAAGCAGAAACCTTTACTGATGAGCTTCCTGAAGTTCTGGATATTTTAAAAAACAAAAAGGATGAAAAGATTTTACTTTATTGTACCGGTGGCGTGCGTTGCGAAAAAACAAGTGCCTATTTAAAGCATCATGGATTTAATGATGTGAACCAACTTTACGGAGGTATCATTAATTATAAGCAACAGATCAAGGAAACGAATCAATTAGAAAATAAATTTAAAGGTAAAAACTTTGTTTTTGACAATAGATTGGGAGAAAGAATCAGTGAAGATGTAATTAGTCGTTGTCATCAATGTGGTGAACTTTGCGATACACATACAAACTGCGAAAACATTCGCTGCAATTTATTGTTTATACAATGTAGCAGCTGTGCAGAAAAATATAAGCATACTTGTTCTGATCAATGTAAAGAATATGTTTTAGCGAATACAGACAAGCGTATTCAACTAGATCAAATACATAATTACAGACCTGTTAAAAGATATTTTCATAGAATTTAACTTCTTTCTTTACTATTAAATTTCTGGCAAACTATTCAACCGCTCTTCCTAATTTTGGGAATGAGTAGTTGGATAGTTTCACATTTATTAAACAATATAATAACCCGAGTTCGATATAAAATTATTAGAGATACATAATAACCTAAGTTTCTATGTTAATACCTTTGCAAAACTAATATACACATCATGAACAAAGGAATATATTACGCTGTTTTCACTGCCTTTTTATGGGGATTTCTGGCTATCGGATTAAAAGTTGCCGTTAATATAGTTCCTGCGATAACGGTTACTTGGTTTAGGTTTACTCTTGCATTTGCAACAATGTTTTTGTTTTATGCCTTCAAACAAAAAGAGAAGCTTTCAATTTTAAAGCGACCTCCCTCGTTTGCAATTTTAGCAGGAGTTTTTTTAGGTTGCAATTATGTGGGTTTTATTTCAGGAGTTCAAATGACAACTCCAACTATTGCCCAGGTATTTGCTCAAGTGGGACCTGCTGTTTTAGCATTTTCTTCCATTTTCCTGTTTAAAGAAAAAATGAGTCTTCGACAAATTACTGGGTTAGTTGTAGTAATTATTGGTATGATGATATTTTATAAAGATAAAATGTCGATGATTAGCCAGAATGAGGATATACAACTATTTAAAATAGGTGTGTTGGTTCTAATTTTTGGTGCACTAACATGGGTTTTATATGCTATCTTTCAAAAGAAAGTGGTTAACAACTTTGATCCATTACAACTTAATTTAATCATTTTTGGAGTGCCAGCTCTTTTATTAACTCCTGTAGCTGAATTTAACTCTTTTGCTAATTTAACTATAGGCCAGTGGTTACTCTTGACATACCTGGGTTTGAACACATTACTGGCATATGGTTCCTTGGCCCTTGCTTTTAAATATACCGAAGCCAATAAGGTTAGTGTTATTGTTACTTTAAATCCATTAATCACCTTTGGTGCCATGATATTTTTAAGTTATTATCATGTATCATGGATTAGTCCTGAAACATTTTCATTTTTAACAATAATTGGTGCAGTAATGGCACTAATGGGAGTAGTTTTGGCTGTTTTGAAAAGTAAAAAGTAGTTTGCAATCGTACTAAATTGTAACTACTTTCGGAATACTTTTAAGCAAACTATTCCATCAATGTATAAAATCTTTTCTGTATTTCTGTGCTTTTTAACACTATCCTCTTTTACCTTTTTACCGAAAGAGGAAGGTTATAAATACACATTTGACCAATCAGCTATATACAAAATTGTTGATTCTGTTGACTTACGCTTGGAAATATCCTTCCCTAAGAAACGTAAATATAAAAAGAATCCAGCTATCATTTTCTTTTATGGTGATGGTTGGAAATATGGTTCAATCAGTCAGTTTGCACCACATGCGGAATACTATGTACAAAAAGATTTTGTTATAATATTAGTCAATTACCGTGTTGAAGAACGAAATCAAACCATACCATTGGATGTTGTAGAAGATGCTAAATCAGCAATGAGATATATAAAGCAAAATTCAAAAAAACTAAGAATTGATACATCCAAAATAATTGCATGTGGAGGAACTTCTGATAGTCATCTGGCAGCTGCAAAGACATTGGTCAAAGGCTATAATTTTGAATCTGGTCATTTAAATTTCAGTCCCAAACCCAGCACACTTATATTATTTAATCCTGTAATAGATAATGACCCCCATGGATATAATTATGAAAGAATTGTAAATCAATTCAGAAAGTTTTCACCAATACACAATACTGCTAAAGGAGTACCTACAACAATTATTCTAATTGGAACTAAAGATCAGCTTATCCCTATTGAAACAGTAAATAAGTACAAATATAAAATGAATAGTGTGGGTAGTATCTGTCAGTTAAAACTATATAAAGATCAGAAACTATAGTTTCTTTAACATAAAACATACTCCTAAATTACACTCAAATATTAAAAGATATAATCAGTTTTTAACTGATCTTGGTTACTAAAAAAAACAAATAATGACTACACTTTACGCACAAATAGAATTTAAGATTCGTCCTTGGAAGATTCCTGATGCTCCAACTATTGCTGTACATGCTAATAATTGGAATATTGCCCAGAACCTGACTAACAGGTATCCTCACCCCTATTCAGAAAATGATGCTCAAGAATTTATTGACTCAGTTATAAATGAAAATAGTGACAGTATTTTTGCCATTGAAGTTTATGGCGAGGCTGTTGGTAGTATTGGAATAATCCCTCAAAACGATATTCATTGTAAAAATGCAGAAATTGGCTATTGGTTGTCCGAACCTTTTTGGGGTAAAGGCATTGCATCAAAAGCCATAAAATGGATGGTTGATTACGTATTCAGAAAATATAATATAAATCGCATATATGCTGCTGTATTCGGAACAAATATTGCCTCACAAAAAGTATTGCTAAAAAACCATTTTGTTTTAGAAGCAACCTTTGAAAAAACGATTTTTAAAAAAGGCATATATCATGATGAAATGATATACGCGATACGAAGAAATCAGTGGAAAAAGAATATGCTTTAACGCAAAAACAATCTTTATGAAAGCTCAACCTGATTTTACTATCGTCAGAAATACGATTAACAATTGCATTAGTCACTGGGAAAAAATATTACTTGAATTAAATGATATTCAAACAACACAAAAGCGGAACAGGCAAAACAGAAATATCAAGCAAATTTTAGGTCACTTGATAGATTCTGCATCTAATAACCATCAACGTATGGTGCGTTTACAATACACCAAAGAGTTAATATTTCCGGATTATCAACAAGATAATGATTTATGGATTCAATTGCAGCAATATGAAAAAGCGGATTGGTATGATCTTATTCAATTATGGAAATATTATAATTTACATATCATACAAATAATTGATGCTGTAAACATAAAAACGCTCAATAATACATGGAATAATTTTGAAGGTGAAACCATAACTCTTAAACAAATGCTAGAAGGTTATCCTGAACATCTACTACTCCATATGAATGAAATAAAAGATCTTCTTTAATTATAATAACTTAAATAATATTCTACTATTTTTACTTTCTAACTATTTAAACAACACACTCATGGATTGTCCGAAATGTGGTTCTGTTATTCTCAAAGACAATATTAACGTTCAAACAGATGTAGCTCAATGTATTAATTGTGATCACATTTTTAAAATATCTGAACATATACAAGTTGAAAATGATGATTTTGATGTAAGAAATACACCTAAGGGAACTTGGTTTCAAAAAGACTTTGACACTATTATTCTTGGCGCGTCTACTCAATCTCCAATTGCATTCTTCTTAATTCCGTTTATGTTGATATGGTCTGGTGCTTCTTTAAGTGGCATATATGGTTCTCAGATTGCATCCTGTGAATTAAATATTGGTATGTCACTATTTGGAATTCCATTTTTAATAGGAACCATAATTTTCACTGGCATTACAGCAATGGCTGTAGCTGGAAAGGTTGAACTCAATTTAAATAAACAAGGAGGCAAAATTTTTACAGGCGTTGGCAATATTGGATTTACAAAAACATTTACTTGGGATGAGGTTTCAACAATTAGAGAAACTACAAGTAACATTAGAACAAATGGCCGACAAACTTTAAAATTATGTCTAGAAGGGAAAAGACGAATTTGCTTTGGTATTGGTTTAAAAGAAGAAAGACGATATTATTTATTAAAAGCAATGCAAATTGTTTTAGCTAAACTAAAGAATAATCGCAACATGAATTACCATTCATTTTAACTTAATTTAATACATCTTCATAATGTCTACAAACAGAGCGATTCTAATTATTGATATGCAAAAGGGTAGTTTTACTCCTAAAACTCCTCGCTACGATTCCGAGGGTGTTGTCAAGCGAATAAATCAACTGTCCTTGTACTTTCGAGAAAACAATCAAAGCGTTATCATAATTCAACACGATGGCTCCCAGAATAATGAGTTTATACCCAATACAGAAGAATGGGAGGTATTAGATAGTTTGACCTTAAATCCCGATGATATCTACATTAACAAATTCATTAATGATGCTTTTTATAAATCAAAGTTAGACGAAACATTAAAAGATTTAAATATTACTGAATTGTATTTTACTGGTTGTGCAACTGATTTCTGTATAGAATCAACCATTCAATCTGCTATTGCAAAGGATTATTCAGTTACTATTGTTTCAGATGCACACACAACTGCTGACCGACCACAATTAAAAGCCAAACAAGTTATTGATCATTACAATTGGGTATGGCAAAATATGATTCCTAATCAAAATGAAGTTAAAGTATTAACTACAAACGAGATAATTAGATAATAGTATTACATCCAGTAATTTAGCATATAACTAATGAAGATTGTTTATAAATCACTTTACTATATATTATTGATATTACTATTTGTAGTATTAACAGTACTTACACAAATTGGAGGCATTATTCTTATTCTAACACTGTTACTTTCTAAAACAATAAAATATAAATTACCTCTCAAAAACTGGTTGGTCTTCATTATTTTATATATAACTGCTACATTTATATTAGTACCCAAAATTGCGAATTTTTCAGGAAGAGAAAAGATAATACAATCAGCATTTATTAAACCCGTAAATTATGTATCAGTCCTTTTAAATAGAAATTATGTTATACCTGAAGTCAATAATTTATTAATTAAGGTGGGTAATGAATTAAAATCTCAAAATAGTTCTATTCAAATCAGATATCTTGATGCATGTTTTCCATTTATTAATGGTTTTCCTTTACTCCCCCACCTTAGCCATAATGATGGTAAAAAGGTTGATTTAAGTTTAATATATGAAAATCAAGATGGTACAATTGTAAACAAAAGTAAATCGATAAGTGGCTATGGTATTTTTGAAAATCCATTAAAAACAGAAATTAACCAAACCAATAGGTGTTTTGAGCAGGGGTATTTACAATATGATTTCCCAAAATATCTGACTTTAGGAAGAATAAACACTAATTTAAAATTCTCTGAAAAAGGAACCAAAGAACTACTCTCCGCGCTTTTAAAACAAAAAACAATCGGTAAAATATTTATTGAACCACATCTCAAAAATCGAATGGGAATAAAAGATTCCCGGGTTCGATTTCAAGGATGCCGCTCTGTTCGCCACGATGACCATATACATATACAGATTAAATAGCCTATAATAATTTAATAGAAAACTTCTTCAATCTTTCATCCAGCATATGATTAGGAATAATTGATTTTATAGAATCGGTAACTGCATTAATCATCTTTTCCTTAATAAAGTTATTCTTTATCACTATCGAAATTTCTCTTATTGCTGGTGGCTCATTTATCTCCCTAACATTAATTTGCTGTTCTTCAGTTAAAAAATCCATGTGTAATTCAGGAATTACAGAATAACCACCATTCATATCTACAATTCTAACCAAGGTATCAATACTCCCTGCTTCAAACGTATGATTGTATGGAAGAGATCGCTGACAAAAATTAAATATTTGATCGCGTAGACAATGTCCTTCTTCTAATATCCATAGATTTTCCTGGGGTAAGTTTGTTGCAGATAAGGGAATATCTCTTAATGGATGATCCTTAGAAAAATAGGCTAAAAACTTTTCATAATACAGCGGAATCTCAAAAAACGCCTCTTCTTCTAGAGGCGTTGCTGCAATAAACATATCCACACTCTCTCGTTTCAAAGCCTGAATTAAAGTTTCTGTATTCATCTCAGAAATTGTTAACTGAATTTCAGGATAGTTTGTTTTAAACTCCTTAATAAACTGTGGAATTAAATACGGCGAAAGTGTTGGGATAACACCAATGTTTAAAGGTCCTGATAATGATTCGGTCTCATCAATAACCACTTGCTTTACTTTTTTCAATTCTCTCAATGTAGCTTCCGCCTGATTTATTATTCTCAGACCTACTTCCGTAGGTTCAATCGGATGCTTACTTCTATCGAAAATGGAAACATCGAGTTCGTTTTCCAATTTCTGAATCATCATACTTAATGTGGGTTGAGTTACTCCACATTCTTTTGACGCTGTAACAAAATGCCTAAATTTATTTAAGGCCACAATGTACTCTAACTGCTGGATAGTCATAGGATATAAATATTACTTATACAAATATAGATAATATCTGTTTGATTTATACTACAAACCACTCTACATTTGTTTCAGAAACAATAAGAAAATGTTTAACAAATAAAAAAATAAGATTATGTCACAAATTGGAAAACAAGTAGTAGACTTTAAAGTACAGGCTTACGTAAATGATAATTTTGAAACTGTATCAAAAGATGATACATTAGGTAAATGGGCAGTATATTTTTTCTATCCTGCAGATTTTACTTTTGTATGCCCAACTGAGTTAGAAGATTTAGCAAATTCATATGATGAATTTAAAGCTACCGGAGCAGAAATTTATTCTGTATCTACAGACTCTCATTTTGTTCACAAGGCATGGCACGATGCAAGTGATACAATTAAAAAAATAAAATATCCAATGTTAGCTGACCCTACAGGAGTTCTTTCTAGAGGTTTTGAAGTAATGATTGAAGAAGATGGTATGGCAGAAAGAGGAACATTCATTGTAAATCCGGAAGGAGAGATTGTTTCATACGAAGTGGTAGCTGGTAATGTAGGTAGAAATGCTGATGAATTATTGAGAAAACTAAAAGCACTTCAGTTTGTTGCTGAACATCCATCAGAAGTTTGTCCTGCAAAATGGAAAGAAGGTGCTGAAACACTAAAACCAAGTATTGATCTTGTTGGTGTAATTTAATCAACAACAAGTATTTGAACCAATAAACTTTGGGAGAGGATGTCCTCTCCCATTTAAAAACTAAAGACATGTTAGAACAAGCTATAAAAGATCAATTAAAAACCGTTTTCGGTAGTCTTAAAAGTAATTTCACTTTACAAGTGAATGCAGACGAAAATCATTCTCAAAAAAAAGAATTGACTGAATTATTAGAGGAAGTCGCTTCGTGTTCTGATAAAATTACTACGGAAATTAATCATGGAGACAACTTATCTTTTAAAATTCTTAAAGATGACAAACCTTTAAATATCATTTTCAGAGCAGTTCCGACTGGACATGAATTTTCTTCGTTACTTGCAGCTATTTTAAATGCAGATGGAATTGGAAAAAATTTGCCTGATGAAGTTTTATCAAAGAGAATTGAAAACCTAAACGGAAAGATTGAGCTTAAAAGCTATATTTCATTAACATGTACCAATTGCCCAGAAGTAGTTCAGTCTTTAAATGTAATGTCAATCATCAATTCGAATATTACACATCAGATTATTGATGGAGCAATAAATCAGGAGGAAGTAAAACAATTACAAATACAAGCTGTACCAACTGTCTATGCCAATGGCGAACAACTGCATGTTGGTAGATCATCTTTAGGTGAATTATTAAATAAACTTGAAAAACTAGTTGGTGTAAATAAAAATACAGAATCTGTTACTATCAATAAAAAATACGATGTTGCCATTGTAGGTGGAGGACCTGCAGGTGTTTCTGCTGCTGTTTATTCTGCCCGTAAGGGTTTTTCTGTGGCTATTATTGCCGAAAAAGTTGGTGGTCAGGTGACTGAAACTGTTTCTATTGAGAATATGATTTCCATTCCTCAAACAACAGGTTCACAGCTATCGGCTAATCTAATGTCGCACTTAAAAGATTATCCAATTGATGTATTAGAAAACAGGTTAGTTGAAGAAGTGGAGATTGTTGATGGCTATAAACAATTAAAAACATCATTAGGCGAAGTAATTACAACACCTGCAATGATAATTGCAACAGGAGCGAGCTGGAGAAAACTTGGTGTTCCTGGTGAAGATCAATACATAGGATCTGGAGTTGCTTTCTGTACACACTGTGATGGCCCATTTTATAAAAACAAAAAAGTGGTTGTTATTGGTGGGGGTAATTCTGGCTTAGAGGCCGCCATTGATCTATCATCTATTGCTTCTGAAGTTACTGTTTTTGAATTTATGGATGAATTAAAAGGAGATCAGGTACTTCAAGATAAGTTAAAATCATTATCCAACGTCAAAATCCTTACTGGTATTGAAACCAAACATATTGAAGGAGACGGGCAAAAAGTAACAGGTATAAAATATAAAAAGAGAAATACCGATGCAGAAAATTTCCTAGACGTGGATGGTGTATTTGTGCAAATTGGATTAAAACCCAATAGTTATGTATTTGCTGATGTTGTAAAAACCAACAGAATGGGAGAAATTGAAATTGATGCAGCCTGCCGAACTAATACTGCAGGGATTTATGCTGCCGGAGATGTTTCTGTTGTTCCATATAAACAAATTGTAGTTGCAATGGGCGAAGGATCAAAGGCTGCTTTATCTGCTTTCGAGGACAATATTAAAAACTTACAACTTGCTAATTAAAATATCTTCCTACTATAAAAAGAAGGAGCTATTGTCTACATTTTTACAATAGCTCCTTTATTTTTATTTAAACTTTTTCAGGATATCTTTTACTGCATCTTTGTGAATAGTAAAACCCATCATTTTTAATTTAATATAGTCTTCATGAAAGAAATAATAACCAAATCGAGGATCGTCTTCACCAACATTTCGAGAACCCGAACTAGAATCTTTTATCAAATACCAGTCCTTTCCTGTTCCATTATAGTTTTCTAAATATCCAACTAAATGCATCCCGTGATCATCAGTAGTTGTTTCATTCGAAAATCTAAATTGACGAGCATCTTCATTTATATATTCTGATGGAATATCGTAATCTGGAATTATTGCACAATTTGTTTCTCTACTAAAGCCTGTTTCTGACACATCACCACCAATACTTAATGTATATCCCTTTTTAACTGCAGATTTAATCACATTCATAAAATCATCTAAAGGAATATTGTAATAATCGATACTATGCCACCAGTTATCAGGGACTTTATATTCTACTAATTGCCAATAAGGCTCTTGTTTATATGATAGTATTTCCACATAGTCATCCGGATTTAGCTTTAAATAATCAGCTAAATAACTTTGTGGTGTAAAAGACTTACCTTCAACCCTAAATGAAGTTGGTGGTACTCCAATATAATGATTCATAATTGATTGAATTGTTTCTAAACCAAATTCAACATTCCATGTATTGCTCTCTTTTAATGATGATAAAAAGCTTTTCATTTCCTCAAACATCTTTGCATGAGTATGAAATTTTCTATTATCAATTAACCCGGTATACAATTCTTTTGGTACCGCTCCATATTCTTTCATAATACGGGCAACTGCATTACCTTCAGAACCTTCATCAAAATTAGAATCACCTCGCCTTTCAATAAAACGACGAGCCTTTTCTACATATTCCCAATAAACGGTATACAATTCTGAGATCTCAACTTTCTTACCTGTTAAACGAAATACTTCAGTTTCATAAAATGAAGTGGTTGAAAAACACCAACAAGTACCTGTGTTTCCCTGCGATTCTAATTGTTGACACCACGCTGTAGTATATAAACCAGGATCATTAGGTAAATCCATATTTGATTGATCCATAATAAATCGCTTATAAGAACCCTGATCTTGATTCTCTAATGAATCATTTACTGCATTTACATCCTTTAAAATAGACTCGTAGTAGTAACCTTTTCCTTTTTCTATAACCTGAATCTTGGCTTTATCCTGATTGCTTTGTGCACTTAATGATGACACAATACCTAAAAGCCCAAATGTTAGTAATTGTTTGAACATACTTAGTAATATTTTATGATAACACTTCAAATTTTAATAATATTACAAGGTCCCCCCTTATAATTCAACACCAAAAGTAGAATTTAATACATTTAAATAAATTGATTAATAACAGGTTTTACTCCATTTTAAACCTAATTAATAATTAAAATATTCCTTTTTAACCTCAAAACTATATTTTTGTCCTCAAACAACTTGAAGAAAGACGCTGTATGGAATATATTGAATATGACATCAAACAAATAATAAATGAAAAATTGAAAGGTACCATTGTACAAAATAGTGTAGAATTAAACTGTGAGTTATTTGGTACCGACCTGAATAACGTGTACGATAGTTATATTTATTATAGTGATGAAGTTGATGGAATTATTGATGTTTATGCAGATTTTAATTGTACCGTTATAGAAGGTTACAACAAAAAAATAACAAGAGGAAGTTTTAAAGGAAGATTTATTCTTGACTACAAAAGTTTTATTGAAGATAGCTGCGGAGTTACCATATAACACCTATAATCCTAAAAGAAAATATGAAATGACCATTCCCTGAATTCTTAGTCTATTAAGACTACTCAAAAAAACACTCTATATCAAAATACCTATAATATATCCTCCAAAACAATTTCCATTTTCCCCTGTTTTTGTACCATAAAATAACTTAAATAAAAAAAATTGAAAGTACTCATCATTGGGCAAGGATTAGCGGGAACAATACTATCATTTAAATTAATTCAAAAAGGACATGATGTTACAGTTGTAGATGATCCATCGCTTAAAAAATCCTCTCTGGTTGCAGGAGGTATGGTTAATCCAGTAGTATTTAGACGGCTTACAAAATCCTGGATGATTGATGAATTATATCCTGAATTTATCAAAACGAGTAATGAGTTAGAAACGCTTTTAAATAAACAGCTGTTTTATCCTAAAACAATATATAAAGTCTTAGGTAAAGATGAAGACGCATTCTGGCTAAAAAAATATATCGAAAATGGGTTAAATGATTATATAGAAAGAGAACCACAAAATTCAATATTTTCAAAATTTATAAAAATGCCATTTGGTTATGGAAAAGTAAAAGTTGGAGGTTGGTTCGATATACAAACCTTAATTAATACATATAAAAACTATTTAAAGGAAAATTCTCAATTAGCGTCTACACATATTGATATTTATAATGACCTGAAATTTACAGCCAACAAGGTTAATTGGGAGAGAAATACATACGATAAAGTAATTCTCTGTACAGGAAGCTTTGAAGAGAAAAACAATTTTTTTAAGCAAATAAAGTTTAAAAATACCTTAGGTGATGTACTTACAATAAAAAGTAAAGAATATAAAAACAAACACATCGTCTCTAAGAATATTTTCATATTACCAATTCTGAACAATAAATATAAAACGGGATCAACTTTCCATTGGGATTTTAAAAATTCGTTACCAACTGAAATTGGTAAACAGGAAATTATTGAGAAACTAAATAGAATAGCGGATTTCAATTATACCATAGAGGATCACCAAGCAGGAGTTAGACCTACAACAAACGACAGAAGACCTGTAATTGGATTCCTAAAGGACAATCCCAGTATTGGTATAATGAATGGACTTGGCTCAAAAGGTATTCTTCTTTCCTCCTGGGTTGCAAACCAGCTCATACTAAAAATGGAGTACCCTCTATATAAAATACATCCTGAAATTGATATAAACAGATATTATATATATTGAGCGTAAGCATGCTGTAATTTACACATTGTAAATTACAGCATGCTTACTATTGAGCGATTAAAGTAATCTTATTACAAAGTACTAAAGATGGATACAGATAACCATCAAACTCACATTAAACTCACTTCAAACTCACATATAAGTCATATTCTATTCACTTTTCAATGTATATAAAATGTGTTTAAAATAACTTATATGTCACTATAATATCAATATAACTTTGCTACAACACCAGTTAATCAGTTTATAAAGAGCAGGAAGTGTTTCATGACAATGAAATGCAAATTTAGCACCTGAGCAAAAAGAGATTCATTGAGTAGGAAAAGAATTAAGGGAGGCCTAAATAGAACCAGATTTGTAAGGGCAACATATTTTCCAGAAATATATGCTGTCTCTGGCCTCATAACGTAAGCATACTGTTATTTACACATTGCATATTACCAGGGATTTTGAGAGCTTTCCAACATGAAAACAAGAGTAATAGAAGGTCATGCAGAAATACGAAGAATCGTAGATCTGTGGCATAAAAGTAAGAGTCAAATAAGACAATCTGATTTTTGTAAGAAAGAAGGAATTTCTGTGGGTTCACTTAAATATTGGATAACAAAGTTTAATAAAGAGCAGGCCTCAAAACAATCAGATCCATGCCCTACCGGATTTATCCCTGTCAAAGTTGAAAATACAGCAGAACAAACCTATCAAGAAATTGAATTTCCCAATGGAGTAATATTTCGTTATAGCCAAGGATTTTCAATAGAAACAATTAAAGAACTCATAAAATTGTATTGATATGTTTACATTGTCATCCGATCTAAAATTTCAATTATACGGACAAGCTACGGATATGCGAAAAAGTTTCGATGGGCTATGTGGCCTTGTTAAAAATAATCTTGGGGAATCACCATTGAATGGCGATGTCTATGTTTTTATCAATAAAAATAGAAACAAAATAAAACTTTTACATTGGAAAGGAAGTGGATTTGTTTTGTATTATAAAAGGCTTGAAAAAGGCACTTTTGAATATCCCAGATATGATATAAATGAAGGGAGTTATGTTTTAAGTTATGCTCAAATAGTTATGTTGATAGATGGTATTTGTATCACAAACCTTAGACGAAAAAAAAGGTTTTCACTAGAAGATAAAATGCATTAAATCCATTGATATCACAAGGGTTTTGATTATTTTTAAGCGTGGAAATCAAAACAAAAGACATACATGAAGAAGTCGTTTCTAAGGCAGAATATGAAAAGCTTTTGGCTGAACATAATTACTTAAAGCATCAGTTAAAAGAGCTTCAAAGACTAATTTTTGGCAGTAAAAGTGAACGTTTTGTACCCACATCACAAGAAGCTTCTCAATTAGATTTATTTGGTGAAAAAACAGAGGAAGCAGAAACAGAAGTTGAACAGATTAATTACACCAGAAAAAAGCCAGAGAAAGAAAAGAAGACTCCCATTCGCATAAAAATATCAGATCATTTTCCACGAGTAGAAGAAATAATTGAACCAGAGTTGATTGAGCCAGGTTCAAGAAAAATTGGTGAAGAGATAACTGAAATATTAGAATATAATCCTGCTCAAATATTTGTTAGGAAAATTATTCGTCCAAAATATGCAAAACCAAACAATCAAGGCGTTGTTATTGCTGAATTGCCATCCTTGCCAATACCTAAAGGAAATGCTGGAGCAAGTTTATTAGCTTATATATTGGTTGCAAAATATGTTGATCATCTTCCTTTTTATCGTCAAATACAGATCTTCAAACGTAGTAAGCTGTATTTAACCAATTCCACAATGAATGGATGGTTTAACAAAGCAACTGATCTATTGAATCCTTTGTATCACTTAATGGAAAAAGAAGTCTTAAATTGTGATTATTTACAAGCTGATGAATCTCCAATTGGAGTTCAGGATTCACAAAAGAAAGGCGCTTTATTTTCCGGATACCAATGGGTTTATCGATCACCCGAGCAAGGATTAGTTCTTTTTAAATATCATCCGGGTAGAAATAAAGATGCACCAGAAGAGACGCTGAAAAATTTTAACGGATCATTGCAAACTGATGGTTATATTGCGTATCAAAGCATGGAAACCAAAGGACATATTGTGCTTTTAGCTTGCATGGCACATGCCCGGCGTTATTTTGATAAAGCTTTGAACTACGACAAAGATATGGCAGAGTATATGCTTAAAAAGATGCAGAAGCTTTATAAAATAGAAAGAACAGCAAAAGAGCGTTTGATAAATCATAACACCTTACAAAGGTACAGAAACATATATGCAAGACCTATCCTAATTGAAATAGAACAATGGCTAAAAAGCAACATTAATAAAGTGGTACCCCAGAGTCCAATTGGAAAAGCAATTACCTATACATACAATCTCTGGCCTAGATTAAAAGCCTACATTGATAATGGTAAATATGAAATCGATAATAATAAGATTGAAAATGCTATACGTCCATTAGCTTTAGGTCGGAAAAACTATTTGTTTGCAGGTTCACATAGTGCAGCACAAAAAGCTGCCATGATGTATTCTTTTTTTGCTACATGTAAAATTAATGATGTAAATCCGTTAGAATGGTTAACCTTTGTACTTGAAAGAATACAAGATTATAAAACATCTCAATTAAAAGAACTTCTACCTCAAAATTGGAAAACCATTAAGAACTAATCACAGTATTTTCAATTTTCCAATAGTGTACTTTACAACACGGATACCTCATAACTATACTTGAGCATGATAATGTAACACCATGCAATTAAAACGGATCAACAAATTAACTGGGAACCACGGACTGTAGGCAGCCTACTGTAGGCTGCGGACTAAATAGGTATAAATGCAAAAAGAGCAACTGAAACTTGTTCAATTGCTCTTTCTTTTTAAAATCAGCGGCGACCTACTCTCCCACAATATGCAGTACCATCGGCGCTAATGGGCTTAACTTCTCTGTTCGGAATGGGAAGAGGTGGAACCCCATCGCTATAACCACCTGAATATCTTTATTAATAACATACCAGCTCAATCAAAATCACTTGTCGTGCTCTAACGCCCAACTAAAAGTTTCGGGTAATTAGTACTGCTCGGCTTTGACATTACTGCCTTTACACCTACAGCCTATCAACGTCATCGTCTCTAACGTCCCTGATAAGGATATCTCATCTTGAAGCAGGCTTCGTGCTTAGATGCTTTCAGCACTTATCCCTTCCAAACTTAGCTACCCAGCAATGCTCCTGGCGGAACAACTGGTGCACCAGAGGTTTGTCCATCACGGTCCTCTCGTACTAATGACAGGTCTTCTCAAATATCCTACGCCCACAACAGATAGGGACCGAACTGTCTCACGACGTTCTGAACCCAGCTCGCGTGCCACTTTAATGGGCGAACAGCCCAACCCTTGGGACCTTCTCCAGCCCCAGGATGTGACGAGCCGACATCGAGGTGCCAAACCGCTCCGTCGATATGAGCTCTTGGGAGCGATCAGCCTGTTATCCCCGGAGTACCTTTTATCCTTTGAGCGATGGCCCTTCCATGCGGAACCACCGGATCACTATGTCCTACTTTCGTACCTGGTCGACTTGTCGGTCTCACAGTCAAGCTTCCTTGTGCCATTACACTCTGCGGACGGTTACCAATCGTCCTGAGGAAACCTTTGAAAGCCTCCGTTACTCTTTTGGAGGCGACCACCCCAGTCAAACTACCCACCAAACAATGTCCGGTTAAAACCGTTAGGCCACAGATAAGCAAAGGGACGTATTTCAAGGGTGACTAACATACTCCTGGCGAAGCATGATCAACGTCTCCGTCCTATCCTACACATTACTTACCCACAACCAATGTTAAGTTGCAGTAAAGGTTCACGGGGTCTTTCCGTCCCGTTGCGGGTAATCGGCATCTTCACCGATACTACAATTTCACCGAGCTCATGGTTGAGACAGTGCGCACATCGTTACACCATTCGTGCAGGTCGGAACTTACCCGACAAGGAATTTCGCTACCTTAGGACCGTTATAGTTACGGCCGCCGTTTACTGGGGCTTCAATTCAAACCTTCGCCGAAGCTAAGCTCTCCTCTTAACCTTCCAGCACCGGGCAGGTGTCAGGCCTTATACGTCTTCTTTCGAATTTGCAAAGCCATGTGTTTTTGATAAACAGTCGCATGCGCCATTTCTCTGCGGCCTACCGAAGTAGGCGCCCCTTATCCCGAAGTTACGGGGCCAATTTGCCGAGTTCCTTAACCATGAATCACTCGAGCGCCTTAGTATACTCAACCCAACTACGTGTGTCCGTTTACAGTACGGGCTCCTATACTCGCTTTTCTTGGTACCGGCTGCTTTACTTCGCTTCGGCCGAAGCCTAGGCTCAACGTACTATTCCGTCAGTACGTAGTAATCTCACCAATACGTCACTTTCGTTGTATAGCAGGTGCAGAAATATTAATCTGCTTGCCATCCACTACCCCTTTCGGGTTCGCGTTAGGTCCCGACTAACCCTGATCCGATTAGCGTTGATCAGGAAACCTGAGTCTTTCGGCGTGAGGGTTTCTCGCCCTCATTATCGTTACTTATGCCTACATTTGCTTTTCTAACCGCTCCACAGTTCATCACCAAACTGCTTCAAGGCCGTTAGAATGCTCCCCTACCACTTGTACTTCGTACAAATCCATAGCTTCGGTAGTATACTTATGCCCGATTATTATCCATGCTCGATCGCTCGACTAGTGAGCTGTTACGCACTCTTTAAATGAATGGCTGCTTCCAAGCCAACATCCTAGCTGTCTATGCAATCAAACCGCGTTTGTTCAACTTAGTATACATTTGGGGACCTTAGCCGATGGTCTGGGTTCTTTCCCTTTCGGACACGGACCTTAGCACCCATGCCCTCACTCCTATTCATCATCTTACAGCATTCGGAGTTTATCAGGAGTTGATAGGCGGTGAAGCCCTCTCGTCCAATCAGTAGCTCTACCTCTGTAAGATTAAAATAAGGCTGCACCTAAATGCATTTCGGGGAGTACGAGCTATTTCCAGGTTTGATTGGCCTTTCACCCCTACCCACAGTTCATCCAAAAACTTTTCAACGTTAACTGGTTCGGTCCTCCATTCCGTGTTACCGGAACTTCAACCTGACCATGGGTAGATCACCTGGTTTCGCGTCTAGCGCAGCTAACTTTTTCGCCCTATTCAGACTCGCTTTCGCTTCGGCTCCGTTGCTGAACAACTTAACCTTGCTAACTACGACTAACTCGTAGGCTCATTATGCAAAAGGCACGCCGTCACCATTAATTGGCTCCGACCGCTTGTAAGCGCACGGTTTCAGGTACTATTTCACTCCCCTGTTCGGGGTACTTTTCACCTTTCCCTCACGGTACTGGTTCACTATCGGTCTTTCAGGAGTATTTAGCCTTACCAGATGGGCCTGGCAGATTCACACAGGATTTCTCGTGTCCCGCGCTACTCAGGATACTGCTAAAATTTAAAACCTTACGTGTACGTGGCTGTCACACACTACGGCCGTTCTTTCCAAAACGTTCCACTTCAATTTTAAACCTATATCGCAGTCCTACAACCCCAACGTTGCCTGAACAACATTGGTTTGGGCTAATCCCCGTTCGCTCGCCGCTACTTAGGGAATCACTATTGTTTTCTTCTCCTCCAGGTACTTAGATGTTTCAGTTCCCTGGGTTTGCCCCCCGAAGGGTGACTGGTCATCAACCAGCCGGGTTGCCCCATTCAGAAATCTGCGGATCAATAAATATTTGCTTCTCCCCGCAGCTTATCGCAGCTTATCACGTCTTTCTTCGCCTCTGAAAGCCTAGGCATCCACCGTACGCCCTTGCTTACTTTCTTGTTGGTATAGCTTTAAAGCTCGCGCATTAAAGCCAACCTATGATTTTGATTGTTTTGCCAATATGTCAATGTACGTTTTGTCTGTTTTAGACAATGTGACTTTCTGATTCATTCTTGATCAATAAGTCTTTTCAATATTTCTGACACATTAAATCAGCTCTCACCTTTGTAACAGCTTTAAAATTTTAATGTAAAATGGTGGAGAATATCGGAGTCGAACCGATGACCTCCTGCGTGCAAGGCAGGCGCTCTAGCCAGCTGAGCTAATCCCCCATTTGTATTATTTAAAAGTAGTCCTGCGCAGATTTGAACTGCGGACCCCTACATTATCAGTGTAGTGCTCTAACCAACTGAGCTACAGGACTATTTTAATTAATTTGAAATGCTCAAAAAGGAAGTGTATTCTTTGTGAATTAATATTAATATTAATTCGTGTTGTAAACTCTCTCCAGAAAGGAGGTGTTCCAGCCACACCTTCCGGTACGGCTACCTTGTTACGACTTAACCCTAGTTATCAGTTTTACCCTAGGCCGCTCCTTACGGTAACAGACTTCAGGTACCCCCGACTTCCATGGTTTGACGGGCGGTGTGTACAAGGCCCGGGAACGTATTCACCGCGCCATGGCTGATGCGCGATTACTAGCGAATCCAGCTTCACGGAGTCGAGTTGCAGACTCCGATCCGAACTGAGACCGGTTTTCGAGATTAGCATCCTATCGCTAGGTAGCTGCCCTTTGTACCGACCATTGTAACACGTGTGTAGCCCTGGACGTAAGGGCCGTGCTGATTTGACGTCATCCCCACCTTCCTCTCGGTTTACACCGGCAGTCTTGTTAGAGTCCCCACCTTTACGTGATGGTAACTAACAACAGGGGTTGCGCTCGTTATGGGACTTAACCCGACACCTCACGGCACGAGCTGACGACAACCATGCAGCACCTTGTAAGCAGTCCGAAGAAAAGACCATCTCTGATCTATGCAGCCTACATTTAAGTCCAGGTAAGGTTCCTCGCGTATCATCGAATTAAACCACATGTTCCTCCGCTTGTGCGGGCCCCCGTCAATTCCTTTGAGTTTCATTGTTGCCAACGTACTCCCCAGGTGGATTACTTAATGCTTTCGCTCAGTCGCTGACTATGTATCGCCAACAACGAGTAATCATCGTTTACGGCGTGGACTACCAGGGTATCTAATCCTGTTCGCTACCCACGCTTTCGTGCATCAGCGTCAATTATAGCTTAGTAAGCTGCCTTCGCAATCGGTGTTCTGTGTTATATCTATGCATTTCACCGCTACACAACACATTCCGCCTACCTCAACTAAATTCAAGACTATCAGTATCAATGGCAGTTTTACAGTTGAGCTGCAAGATTTCACCACTGACTTAATAGTCCGCCTACGCACCCTTTAAACCCAATAAATCCGGATAACGCTCGCATCCTCCGTATTACCGCGGCTGCTGGCACGGAGTTAGCCGATGCTTATTCATACGGTACCTTCAAAAAGCTTCACGAAGCTCACATTATTCCCGTATAAAAGTAGTTTACAACCCATAGGGCAGTCTTCCTACACGCGACATGGCTGGTTCAGACTTGCGTCCATTGACCAATATTCCTCACTGCTGCCTCCCGTAGGAGTCTGGTCCGTGTCTCAGTACCAGTGTGGGGGACCTTCCTCTCAGAACCCCTAGACATCGTCGCCTTGGTGAGCCATTACCTCACCAACTAGCTAATGTCACGCATGACCATCTTTTACCGCCGAAACTTTACTTTATAATCCATGCGAATCATAAAGACTATAGGGTATTAATCCAAATTTCTCTGGGCTATCCCCTTGTAAAAGGCAGGTTTCATACGCGTTACGCACCCGTGCGCCGGTCGTCATCTACTGCAAGCAGTAATGTTACCCCTCGACTTGCATGTGTTAGGCCTGTCGCTAGCGTTCATCCTGAGCCAGGATCAAACTCTTCGTTGTATAAAAATTATTATGACTGATTTAACAGCCTGTTATTCTTTACAAGAGTTTTAACTCAAAGAATCACTATTTTCCTTTTTAAGTGTGCATTTCAATATTTTCAAAGAACGTCTTCTCATCATTCAGCATCAAGGCATAAATAACTCGAAGTCTTTTATTTTGTAAACTTTACCAAAACTTCTTTTTAGTAAATGTTTATTTCAATCTTTTTAAACGCTCAACCTTCGTTGAACATTGCTCTAAAAGCGGATGCAAAGATAATAACTTTATTTCCTTTTCTCCAAATAAATTTTGAAATATTTTTATTAAATTTTCAAAGCTTATTTTCAACCTTAAAAAGTTATTTTTCAATAACTTAACCCCTTTTCAAAGTCTTATCATTTTAGCATTTTGCCCTTCCTTAAAAGCGGCTGCAAAGATAAGTGATTTTAATTCTTAAATCCAAATAGAAATTGAAAAATTACTTCTTTTTTTCTTACTTTTTTGAATGCCTTAAAACCTCCTCTGTACCAGGTTTTCTCTCCCTTATAAAGTCATCATTATGTCATCTTTTAATCGCGCCTTTCGTTCAAAGCGGCTGCAAAGAAACGGACTTTTTTTTTACTATCCAAATAAAAAGTGACGATTTATTTTGCAGAAACAACAAGTTAAGTAGCAAACCTCTTTTTGTCAAGGGATTAATTGAGAAAAATTTTCCTAGGGTAAAAGACCAGCAAATTGTTTATGTTTTTACAACAATTTGCCGGTCTATATCTTTTAATCCATTCAATCTTATTTATAAATACAAGAAAATGATATTAGAAATATAAATCTCGTTCTCCACTTTTTATTTTTGCCAACCGTTCTTCTAACTTAGATTTAAAACGCTCGTCTTCATAATTATCTAATTCATCAGTTATTAACTTATACCCTTTGACCTTAGTCTGCTCGGGTGCATAGTCTTCTAAATATTCTGCTAAAGTCAACATCGCATTGGGCTGACAAAATCGTTTAATAAATCCAGGAACTGAAAATTCCATAAAATGCTCTCCCGTTCTATTAAGCCTGTAACACGCGGTACAAAATGAAGGTATAAAACCTTTACTCACCAATTCTTCCATTACTTCATTCAGAGAACGATTATCATTTATTACAAATTGTTCCTGATCTATATCCTGCTTAACATCCTTTTGAGAATAGCCACCTAATTCAATGTTTGTACCACCGTCAATCTGAGAAACGCCAAATTGTAGTATTTCATCCCTAATTTCAGCAGGTTCTCGTGCTGTTAAGATTAATCCTGTGTATGGAACCGCCAACCTTAAAATTGCAACCAAACGAGTAAAGTCCTCATCTGACACCATCCATTGCGTATCAATATTCATTTCGGATGCATCTTTAATACGCGGAAAAGAAATAGTATGTGGACCTACATTGTAAACTGATTCAAAATGATTTACATGTCGTATTAATCCTAACACCTCAAAACGCCAATCATACAATCCCAGAAGAGCTCCAATTCCTAAATCATCAATTCCACCTTCCATTGCTCGATCCAAACCTGTAATCCTCCAGTCATAATCTCGTTTCAGTCCACTTTTGTGCACCTTTAAATAAGTTTCTCGATGATAAGTTTCCTGAAAAATCTGATAAGTTCCTATTCCAGCTTCTTTCACGATTTTAAATCCTTCAATATCTAAAGGTGCCGCATTTATATTAACCCGTCTAATCTCTCCTTTTTTATGCTTTACCGAATAAACCGTTTTTACAGTATCTGCAATATATTGTGCATTGTACTTTGGATGTTCGCCATAAACTAATATCAAACGTTTATGACCTGCATCTTCTAATGCTTTAACTTCATTCTTTAAATCTTCTGTGGATAAGGTAACTCGTTTCTGAGACTTATTTTCAGCACGAAATCCGCAATAAGAACAATTATTTATACATAGATTTCCTACATATAATGGAGCAAATAATACAATTCGTTTTCCGTAAACCTTTTCTTTTAATTCCTTTGCAGCAAGCTTTATTTCTTGTATTAATTCGGGATCGTCTGCATTTATTAATACAGCTGTCTGCTGAAGTGATAACCGTTCTTTATTTAGAGATTTTTTAATAATAGCGCGCACCTCTTCTCTTGTTGGATTTAAAGTTGCCTCTAATATTTTATGAATTTCATCTGAATCGATAAAATTCTCCATCGAACGATCTTCTATCTTATATTTTTGAGGATGATAGATTATTGACATTTTATCATATATTTTAGACTGCAAAAATAACAGCTTTTAAGGACATTAAGGCAATAAATTACCGAATAAAACATCCCCACCTATTTTCCTTATACACATATCACACTGATACAATTCTCATTACACAATCCTTACTTATATTTTTTTATATAACAATTAGAACAATACCTTAATTCTAATTACTAAACAACATTTTTTGCACTTCTACACCCTCAATAACAATTAATGCATGTTCTAGTTTTACTTGGTCTTCAACATTACCAAACAATTCAAGAAGAATCAGACCACTTTTACTACAAAAATCATCTGTAACTTCATGCAAACCTAAACGAGTTTTTATTGAACATCCATACTTAGTAAGAACTTGCTGTACTTCACCAGCTTCTTTAATTCTATCATATATCCTTACTCCCAAAATTGAAATATTAGATTCTAAAGCCATATCATATATATTAAAATAAACTTTAAAAAGTTAAAACAACTATTTGAGATAATCAAGAAAACAAATTTTCAATTATACCACAATAAATATCAAATAAGCAACTGAACCACTAGGGAATGAATTCCGCAAGTTCTATGGCATCAGATTAAAGTCCGATGAATATAATGACTATCTAAAGACAGTGGTTTTCTTTCTTATTTTGTAAAAAATTCTTCCAATTTCTGAAACCAATAAAAAAACCACCAGTTTATCCAACTGATGGTTTTCTTTTATAATAAAGTTAATGCTTACTTTTTATTTCTGATAACCTACAACATGAACTATATTATTATCGGCTTCAGCCAATTTAGTTTTCACAACTATTACACCATTCTTTCCCATTTCTCCAAATTTTTCAATAGCAGATTTATCTTTTAACACAGTTACTGATTCAATCTGTTCTGGATTGATTTTCGAAAATTCGTCATAACCCATTTCATTTCCATCAACCAAAACATAAGGTTTATCTTCTGTTTTAATTTTACTTTTTACTTGTTCACCATTGCCCAAAGAAAAGTTAATTGGAATTGTAAAACTTACATTAACATACTCTCCTTGTTTTAAACCGGGTTCCCACTTAGGCATAGAGCTTACTACACGTACAGCCTCATTATCCAATGTTTCATGTACACTTCTTGCTACCTCCACATTTTTTACAGAACCATCTCTCGCTACAATAAAACTTACGTAAACCCGCCCTTGAATCCCTTTTTTCTGAGCATCTACCGGATACTTAACATTTTTAGCGATAAACTTTCTCAATCCCATCTCTCCACCAGGAAACTCTGGCATTTTTTCAACAATACCATAAGCTACCTCATCTTCTAGAGCATTATCTGCTCCTTTTAACTCACTAGAAAACCCTTCAGTTTCTTCATTTACATACTCATTATCGCATGCAAAAAAGAATATTACAGTAGAAACTACCATCAATGAAAGTAAAGCTTTTATCACACCGTATTTTTTCAATGAATTATTTGTCATCATTTTAAATCTTTTTTTAGTAATAGACTGGTTGAAATTATTTACAGGTAGTAATCGTACTCCCGAAGCCTGAAACAATAACAACATTTTGTACTGACTTATAGAGGCTCCTTTTCTCAAAACCTCCTTATCAGCCTGAAATTCGTGAAGTTCCTTTAATAAGCGTCTGACTATCCAGGCAAAAGGATTAAACCATTGCACAATTAAAAGCACCTCAACAATTAACACATCTAGTGAATGTTTAAATCGAACATGAGCTATTTCGTGATCCATTATTTTATCCAAATCTTCATCTGTATACAAGGAACGATTCACAAAAATGACATGAAAGAATGAAAAAGGATTAAAACGACCAGGCAAATCAGCCACTCTATATCCTTTAATTTTTGTCCAAATTGCACTTCTGGAAAGTCCACCCAATCGAACAATACCATAAAGCAGTCTGGCTAATAACAATACTACTCCAATTAAATAAAGCCAATTAAACATCTGAAATCTCACAATAACAGGTACAACAGCTTCTTGCACCTGGCTTGAATAAACATTAATAGATCCTAACAAATACGAAATTCCCTGCGTTTGATTTTCAGCAATAACAGGAGTTGCAAAGTGTAATAATGGAACTACTGCAGAAAGTAATAAGGACAACAGTAGATAAACTCTATTAAAATGAAACATTCGTTCGTTATGAAGAACTAAACGATAAAATACAGTCAATACACCAAGTATTAGCGACGACTCAATTAGATATTGTACAAATTTTTCCATATCTATTTATTCTCGTTTTTTAATTCATCTTTAATATCGTTCATTAATTCCTCAAGTTCCTCAATATCCATTTTATCTTCTTTCGCAAAAAATGATACCAATTCCTTTAATGATCCCTGGAAATAATTAGATACAAATCGTTTCATAAATTTTTTGCGATAAGCTTCTTTTGAAACTATAGCAAAATAAAGGTATCCTCTACCCTCTTTTTCATGATCTACAAAACCTTTTGTTTCTAATATTCTAACAATGGTTGAAATGGTATTAAACGCAGGTTTGGGATCCTGCATTTTTTCTACAATGCTTTTTACTGTGGTTTTGCCTAATTCCCACATAATTTGCATCACTTGTTCTTCTGCTTTTGTTAATTCTTTCATTCCAAATTCTATAATAAAACTAATCGAAACTTTAGATAGGTTCCAATTTTGTCATACCCATATTCAATTCAACTAAATCACTAGTTCAAAATTAATTGATGATTTTTAAAATCGCAAATTTTTAAACTATTTTTTTAGTTTAAAATAAAAAACAATAACTATCTTCCTCTACAAATGCCGTATTAACATCTATATTTCATCACATTACAACATATCAATTTAAATTATACAAAATTATTTTATAGAATATTAAAATTATTATATACTTTTGCTAAACCGATTTACTATAAAATGACAAAGATTTCGATAAATAAAATAGCTGAGTTAGCAGGTGTTTCTAAGACTACCGTTTCATTTGTTTTAAACAAACGTGGTGATGAAAAAAACATTAGCCAGAAAACTCAGGAAAAAATTCTTGCTGTTGCTCGAGAGCACAATTATAAAGCAAACTATATTGCACGAAGTCTATCCTTGGGAAAATCATTTACAATAGGATTTATTGTACCTGATATTTCAAACCCATTTTTTGGAAAAATAGCTAAACAAATAGAAGCTGTTGCTGAAAAGAAAGGTTATTCTGTAATGGTGGCCAATACAAACGAAGATATTCTAAAAGAAACCAATATTATTGAAAGTTTTAAAGCGCGACAAATTGATGGGATCATCTTAGCAAGCGCATCAAAAAACTACAATAAGCTTTCTGCTATAATAGGAAATAGTTATCCTTCTGTATTTTTTGATCGTTTTTTACCTGAAATGAATAAAACATTTATTGGTATAAACAACTATGAAACAGCCCAACAACTAACGGATTTATTGATAAAAAAAGGCCATAAAAAAATTGCATTGGTTTCAATTACATCATATTTACCAAACATTATAGACCGGATAAATGGGTATAAGGATGCTTTAAAAGCTTCTGAGATTGAAATTGAAGGTGATTTAATATATGAAATTGAACCTACAGATATTAAAAATGGAATAAAAAAAGTAATTTCTAAAATCATCATTGGAGAACAACCAGCTACTTCAGTACTATTTCTAAATAATGTACTTACAGCCGAGGCTATTTGGACCATCAATACAATGTATCCGGAATATAAAGAACAGCTTTATTTTGCCAGCTTTGATAATCTTGATCTATTCGATTACTCAATTCCCAAAGTTATTTCGGCATTACAGCCCAGTGAAGAAATAGCAAACCTTGCAGTTAATATGCTTTGCGATCAAATTGAGAATAATACTCAAAACAAAGGCATTCTATTAAAAACCTCAATAATAACGAGATAAATTTCAGATGAGTACATTTTATTTATATTATACAAGCCTGTTGCTAAACCGGTTTATTGAAATAAAACAATATTAAAATCTACTAAATAAATCCATAATTTTAATAAAATGAATATTAATCACGATAATAGAATTGTCCTTACCCTTGATGCAGGAGGAACTAACTTTGTATTCAATGCAATACAAGGTGGCAAGCTTCTTATTGACCCTATTACTTTCCCATCATATGGAGATCAACTTGAGAAAAGTTTACAAACCATTATTGAGGGTTTTAAAAAAGTAAAATCACAACTAAAAAAAGAACCTGTTGCAATTAGTTTTGCATTTCCAGGACCTGCAGACTACCCTAACGGAATTATTGGTGATTTAGGAAACCTTTCTGGATTCAGAGGAGGTATTGCTTTAGCTGATATGCTTAAAGAGCAGTTTCGCATTCCGGTATTCATTCAAAATGATGGTGATCTTTATGCTTACGGAGAAGCATTGGGAGGAATTCTTCCTGAGATTAATACACAAAGCGAAAAAAAGTTCAAAAACTTAATTGGAGTAACTCTGGGAACCGGTTTTGGTGCAGGCTTAGTGCATGATGGAACATTAATAACAGGCGACAATAGTATTGCTTCAGAGGTGTGGCTTATTGCAAACTCTATTTCTCCTGATAAAAACGCTGAAGAAGGAGTTAGTACAAGAGCCATTATTAATACTTATAAAAATCTTTCGGGTGAAAAGGATAAAGACCTTATGCCAGTTGACATATATAATATTGCCTTAGGGAAATTAGAAGGTGATAGTGAGGCTGCTCTGAATGCGTTTAAAGAATTTGGAAAACATCTAGGTGATTCTTTAGCAACACTCATTACTTTATTTGATGGTATTGTTGTTATTGGAGGTGGTATTACAGGAGCTAGTATGCTTTTTATGCCTGAAGCAATGGATGTTTTACGAGGTAATTTTGATTGCGGTCAAAGTCGTTTGGTTCACGATGTTTACTTTTTGGATAAAAAAGAAGAAGCAACTGAATTCTATAAATCAACATCTGTAACTATTAAAGTTCCATTTTCAGAAAAAACAATACCATATAACAAAGAACAAAAAATTGCAATTGCAACAAGTAAGCTGGATGCCAGTGAAGCCATCGCACTTGGAGCATATGCCTATGCTTTAAAAATGTTAGATAAATAAGAATATGTTATATCCATTAAAATTTACTCCTATTTTGAAGGAAATGATTTGGGGTGGTTCAAAAATCCCGGAGGTATTAAATATTACTGTTGAGGCCGACACAAAGATTGGTGAAAACTTTACTCTTTCCGGATTAGAAAATGATCTTTCAGTAGTTTCAAACGGAGATTTAAAAGGTAAAAACCTGGTTGAGTTGATCAATGAATACAAGGGTCAGCTAATTGGTGAAAAAATTTATGCTCAATTTGGGAGTAAATTCCCCTTATTATTGAAGTATATTGATGCAAACGATGACTTATCTATCCAGGTTCACCCAAATGATGAGCTTGCCAAAATAAAACATAATTCTTTTGGTAAAACTGAAATGTGGTATGTTATCGAAGCAGAAGAAAATGCCAGCTTGATTTCTGGATTTTCAAAAGTAACTTCTGCAAATGAGTTTAAAGAGTTGCACCAGAATAAAAACATCATGAGTTTAATGCAAAAGCACAACACTCATAAAGGTGATACTTTTTTTATTCCTGCAGGTAAAATTCACTCTATAGGTAGAGGAAACCTAATAGCGGAGATTCAACAAACTTCAGATATTACTTATAGAATTTACGATTTTGATAGAACTAATAAATTCGGTAACCCAAGAGAATTACATCACGAACTCGCAATGGATGCAATGAATTTTTCTGATAATGAATCTGGAAAAATAGATTATACTCCATTAAAGAACCAAAGTGTAAACGTAGCTCAATGTCAATATTTTACTACAAACTTTGTTGAAGTTACTGGTAAATTATCAAAGAATTACGATTCCGTTGATTCCTTTGTTATACTTATGAATGTTGGTGGCGAGTGTTCTATACAATTTGAAGACAAAACTATTTCACTAAATATGATGGAAACAGCTTTAATTCCTGCTGGTATAAAAGATATTTCAGTTAATGGGAATGCGGAATTACTTGAAGTTTATATTTAGTTTCAATTACTACACATTATATATTCAAAAGAACAAAGCCCCTTAATTTATTCGAGGGGCTTTGCTATGTAATAATACTAATACAAAACTATCTTGCTAATTCCAGTTTAATTGACCAACAACTTCATAGGCATAACCTCTGTTGGTTTCTATCTTTTTAAATAATGTATTTCTAAATTCGTAATAGATTCTTCCTTCAATGGAAACTCTTTCAGCATAAATTGGCAACTGATGAACTACTGCACCAACCGGGGGTGTTACTTGTTCATAATAACCTCGGTGATTTTTATAAAAAACTCCATCTGTAAAGAATAATGTTATACCATTAAATTTAATTCGAACATGATTACCAGGTAGGTATGTTACTCTTTTATTGTAGTCGTGACAAGCTACAACTCCATGTGAATGTTTTTTACTATAATTTACATGGTATTTTTTACTGTGTTTTAAATAATATTTATTCGAATTATTACCTTTACCATGGTTGTTCTTATTACTCTTATTGTTCTTATATTTCTTTTTGTTATATGCAATCCTGTCTCTATCTGAAAATCTATCCAAACGATCTAGATCATTTATTCTTCTCGATGAATTTTGTTTGTTATACGTTGAATTCCGCTGACCTCGTAAAGATCTCTTAGTTAATTCCTCTTTATAGTTTTCATTCTTATTCTCATTATATCTGGTTCTATTTTGAGCAGATACACTTACAACAAATGTTGCCGCTAATAATATTAAAATACCTTTTTTCATGACCTTAGTTTTTTTAAGTTAATACTCAACATCCCGCCACGACAGTCAATTCAATTGAATTAAGATTGATTCATTATTAACACAACTTATCAACCTTGACTAACTCTTTCCAAAAACCAGACCAAAGCCATATACTCCTACTCTACTGCAAGTTACAAACTATCAAACAGCACTTTTTTTTTGCAGAAGTATAAATTTTGAAACTAAAATCAGTTCACTTTTAAAATATATGATTGATTTGATTCTAATTGAATAGGAATTTCCATATCATGATCAATTTTTACAGTGATTTTGTATTGATGATACAACTGATCTTCTAAGTTTACACTACTTTCTGCTATTCCCATTTTTTCTAATAAAAAGTCTGGGACTCTCAAATTAACACGAACCTTATCTTGACCAAAATTAGAAACCATAATCAACTTTTCTTCATTATCCCACCTTACAAAGGAGTATACTTTATCATTATACCCTTGTGTATTTTCTCTATTATAGTCATGAATATCTGCATACTCCCCCATCAAGGCATTACTATTAATAGTAAAATTTAACAACCGCTTATAAAAGTCTCTTAGTTCTTTTTCTTTGTTTGATAATAGCCCACCATCAAAAGCTCCATTGTTCATCCATCTTTGATGATGTGGCACTCCAACATAATCAAAAATAGAGGTTCTTGAAGGAGCACCAAATCCAGGTTCTTCAGCTCCCGGCTCACCTACTTCCTGACCAAAATAAATCATTGTTGGAGAAGTACTCATTGTAGCCGAAACAACCATAGCAGGCATACCTTTAAATGCATCTCCTGCAAACTCTGGTGAGGCGATTCTTTGTTCGTCATGATTTTCCAGAAAATGCAACATATGATGTTCAATATCTTTAGCTGCTTTTTGAATAGGTGCAATATGATCTGTGGAACCAAAGCCTTGCATCACATGCTTTAAGGTATCGTATAAATCTACTTTATCATATAAGTAATCCATTTTTCCTTTATGAATATAATCACGGAATAATTTAGGCTGATAAACTTCTGCCAATAAAAAGGCATCTGGATTTTTCATTTTTACAGATGAATTCATAAAACTCCAAAATTCAACCGGAACCATTTCAGCCATATCATATCTAAATCCATCCACTCCAAAATCTATCCAAAACAGCGCAATATCTCTAAACTTTATCCAAGAATTTGGTACTTCTTTATTCTTCCAAAATTCAAAGTGTGCCTTATAATCTTTCTCATCATAATTTGAAGGTAATGTATCAAAGTCTAAAGTACCATCTGGTCTTACACCATAATTAATTTTAACTGTTTCATACCAATCATAATGACTAGGTTGAGATAAACGAGATCCATTACCAGTCCATTTTGCAGGATTTTCCTCAAACTGTCCATCTGCCATTATGTGCTTCTCTCCACCCAAAGGTTTATACCCATTTAATGGTTCTGGTACTTTGAAAGGTTCGTTAACTACATAATAAAAGTTATTATCCTTCGCATATTCAACTGTATTATCATCATCGGCACCAAAATCTGTAACTCCATCAGGATTATTAAGTCCTTGATAATTTCGAGCAACATGGTTTGGAACGATATCGATAATCACCTTCATTCCATGCTCATGCGTACGATTAACCAATGCCTTAAATTCCTCTAATCTCTTCGTTGGATCAGATGCTAAATCCGGATCCACCTGATAATAATCTTTTACCGCATATGGAGACCCAGCCCTGCCTTTAACCACATCCGGGTCATCATTAGATATTCCATATTGCGAATAATCGGTAATGGTGGCATGGTGAGGAACTCCTGTATACCAAATATGAGTGACTCCCAGATCTTTTATTTCGCTTAATGCTTTATCTGTAAAATCATTAAACTTACCTACTCCATTTTCCTCTATTGTACCCCATGGTTTATTAGTCGTTTTTACATTCCCAAACAAACGAGTAAAAACCTGGTATACAACAACTTTCTTAGACTTATCCTCGTGTATTGTTTTTTGAACTTTTTGTTGACAACCCATAAATATTAATGCCACAAAAACTCCCGCAAAAAATAATATCCTATTCATATTTTTTTATTTTCTAATTGCCAGTTTAATTTCCTTATCTCCGTACATAACTAAAGAAACTGATAATATATGTTCTTTTTCATTATAGTCAAATTGCACCGAGACATCATCAACAATAACACTTTTAGGCTTCTGATCAACATTATGAATTACAAAAGAAATATTCCGATCTTCTGGCTTTCCTGTATATTGATTTGATTCTCTTGAAAGCTTAATCATGATTATTGCGTTATCATTCTCCGATTCAAAAAACAATTTTTCATACAGATGATTATTCCAGCTATTGTTAGTTTTACCATCATCATTATACATATAACCATTGGAATTCTGTACTTCAAAATCATAATAGTAATGCAAAATCAAATCTTTGGTATGATACGTATCCATATTATTAAAGGCTTTAACCATTGGTATAAAAGATCCACCTTTTACAAATACTGGGATTTCATTGATTGTAACTGGAACTTCAACTTCATGCCCTCCCCTATACTTTTGTCCCGTGAAAAAATGATACCAATTATTCCCGGCAGGAAGTGTGGCTTTCCAGCTCTTAACTCCTTTTTCCGTAACTGGAGAAACTAAGAAGTTATCTCCCCATAGATAATTACTTTTATTGGATATTAAGGAAGTATCTCCGCTTTCATAAAACAAAGGACGCATTAATGGAATCCCTTTTGTAGTATTTTCATATACCATGGTATACAAGTACGGTGTTAAACTATATCGAAGTTTAATAAATTCTCGGGCAATACTTTTAGTTTTCTCATCCCAATAGATTGGCTCCGGAGGAACATCCGACTGCGCATGCGTTCTGAACACAGGTTGAAAAACGCCATATTGCAACCACCTTGTATACAATTCTGAATCTTTATAATCACCAGCAAAACCACCTAGATCAGAATGCATATAAGCCAATCCTTGCAGCCCCATTTGTAATGATATTTCAACCTGAGGTTTTAATCCACCCCACGTTCTGCTAACATCACCACTCCAGGGAATCATTCCGTAACGTTGAGACCCTGCAAATCCTGATCTCATTAATATAACAGGACGTCTATTGGGAAAATCATTTTTAAATCCATTGTAAATCGTTTGAGCCCATACGTGTCCGTATACATTGTGAACCAAATCAGCCTTTCCGTTAACATGATTTAGTTTTGAAGGATGTAATTCTGGTTCTCCAAGATCGCCCCACCACCCTTCAACTCCACTTAAAGTATGTTTTTTATAAATATCCCAAAACCACTCTTTTGTTTCTGTTTTAAAAATATCTAACAAAGTAGTTGTCCCAAAATAAAAATCGTAAATAAATGGCTGGCCTACCGAATCTGTTCCTACCAAATTTTGCTCAACACATTCGGTATATTTACCACTATTCTTAAGTATAAAAGGCTCTGTTATCAGTACTGTTTTTACGCCTTTATTTTTTAATTGATTCATCATTTCTTCCGGCTCAGGAAAAGTTTGTTTATCCCATTCCAGATTTCCCATATAGCCTTTTACTTCCGGTCCAAACCAAAATAAATCCAGCACAATTGCATCTAGAGGTATTTGCTCCTTTTGATAAGTAGAAACAACCTCTTCAACTTCCTTTTGCGATTTATATCCCATTCGTGAAGATATATTACCCAAAGCCCAACGAGGAGGCATTGGTTGGAGCCCTGTTATTTGAGTATAATTTTCGGTTAAAGATGGATAATTTTCTCCACCCACAACCACATAACTTAGTCTTCCTCCTTTTGTTTCAAATTGTAGAATATCTGCTTCTGTTTTACCTAGATCCAGCCATCCATCAGCAACATTATCAAACAAAAGCATATACTTGTTAGAGGAAATGACAACAGGCAGTGAATAATACATTAAATCAGCATGTGTTTCATATCCATAGCTGGCCTTGTTATATAATCTTAATCGATTTCCTCTTCGATCCATTCCTAATACACGTTCGCCCCCACCCATCAATTTTTCATCCGGGTCAAGCTGCATCCTAAATCCTTTTATAGAATCATTAAACAGTAATCCTTGTTCTTCTTTAAACAACAATGAATCATTATAGAAATAAGAAATCGCCAAAGGACATTTTTGAATTTTTACAGTTAAGTTATTTGTCGAAAATTCAATAAAATCTGATGTTTTTTTAAGGTGAGTTTCAACCTTCCCAATATGTTCTTCAAGTGCATAAGATGGAGAATTCTGATACCCTAATGGTAGATAATTAACTTCAATTGAGTTTTCTGATAAAGCTGTCAATTGAATATCAGCATCATTCACTTTTATATTTATCCCATTCTCAAATGCTTCTATACTCTTTACATATCTTTCTTCTAAATTACATTTGCAACTAGAAAAAACAACAAGCATAAAAGATAATAAAACAGCTACAAAACTTATTTTTTTATTCATTGAATTAATATTTACAATCAATCATACATTAGTAAACAGGTATCATTATAATATATATATCCTGATTCCTTTCTATGAATGCAATATCCACTATTTTAATCGCTTCTTCAAAAAATATAAAATAATTTATCCATATAAAACAATATAACAACCACTTAAACCAATTTAACTAATAGAAAATATAGACTAATTTTGCCTATTTTCAGATATATTTTTAGCCTACTACATAACAAGTCTTCATTAAACTAATTAATTAGTTAATTTATTTGATATAAATTTTTATAGCCTTACCTTTGAACTAAATAATTAGTTAAATAAAAATTATTATGAAATCATATATCTTAAGTATAACCTTACTTTCCGTATTTTCTCTGGTTACATATTCTCAGGTTTCACTTTCTTATTTTTATGACTCTAAAGAAGAAAACTGTTCTCAGAATACAATTAAACAGGCGAAACAATTGGTTTACAATTTCAAATTAGATAGCGCAATTCTTGTATATCAAGACATTTATAATAAAGACTCCAGTAATATTGAAATCATACAGGAATTAGAAGCACTGTATTTCAAAACATCAAACTACGATTCAGCTCTAATTTATATTGATAAAATACTACGTTTAAAGCCTTCTAATCAACATTATTCTATTAAAAAGGGTATTATTCTATCAAAGATGAAAGAATATACTGAAGCGCTTAAAATATTTAAAATTTCTTTAAGAGCTGATCCGAACAACCATTATATCATTACTCAGTTAGCTGATATTTACAGAAATATAAACAACATAGATAGTTCTTATTATTATTATGCAACAGCTTGCGAATTAAAACCCAATATATCAATCCTTATAAAGGCTAGTGATATATTATTAAAAAACAAAAGAAATAAAGAAGCCATGCATTTTATTGAAAAATACAGTTCACCTAGCATGTCAAAAAGTAAGGTTCTTCAACGTTTATATGGTAAAGCACTATATCTTAATGATAGTGTATATAATTCATACGAAGTTTTTAATGAATTACTTAAACAGGGAGATTCTACCCAAGTGACCCATAAGTTTTTAGGATTATCTTGCTGGAAGATAAAGCACTATTCAAAAGGCGAGGAAATACTCAAACAATATATCCAAAATGATACTACTGACTATCTAGCTTATTATGTATTAGGAAGATGTTGTTTACACAACAACAAGGCAGAAGAAAGCATTAAGTATATAACTAAATCTTTCAATTTATACCAACCAAATCCAGAAACCATTTCAATGATGTATAAAGCTTTGGCGGAATCATATGAATGGAAACAAGATTTTAACAAAGCTTTGGAGTTTTATAGTCTAATTGCAAAAAATGATTCCAATAATATATATGGAGATTATAAAGTAGCCATGATTTATGATTATGAATTAAATAACCAACATAAAGCAGTTCAATGTTATAATGAACTAATTGATAAAATAAAAGTTGTAGATCCTTCAAATAATAACAAAATAGAAATCTATTGCAAAAGAAGAATAAAAGAATTGGAAGAATCAGAATTTTGGAATAAATAACTAACCTCACTAAATATTAAGCACAATTTCATAAACGCAATTCTACATAATTATGTAGCTTTTTAAACAATTTTGATATTTTCGTACTTTTACTAGCAAACGATGAAATATGTAATATGAGCGAAAATATACCACAACTACAAAAAGACACAGAACTTGCTTTAAATCAGAGAAGAATAAAAGATGCATTCTCTATTTTAACGAAACTTGCACAAAGTCATCATAAAGGATTATTAATTGATGACTTGTATAATCTCGAATTTACTTATAAAAGTATGCTTAAATATACTTTTGATGGAGTAAGTGACCCTGAACAACAGAAAGTTTATAATAATATTTTAAAATCCTGTTATGCTTTAAGTGATGCTATTTTTTCATCAATATATACAAATCAGTCTAGTAACTTATTTTACGAAACAAGAAGATCTAGTAAGCTATTGATAAATGCTGTAATTGAGGAATTCTATAGTGAAAAGGCCAAGGTCCAAATGGCTAACCAAGCCAACATTAATACAGAAATTTCTGAAACTACAATAACAAAATTATTTAACTGCATATGGGTAGGTTCAAAGATAACTGATGAAGAGCAATCCAAAATACAATCTTTAATTAACGATTCCAGCATTCATTATAACATAAAATGTATTCTTATATCTGGAATAACAATTAGTTTATTTCAAGAATTTAACGAAGAAAAAATTCTTATTTTATTTAATGCAATATCAAATGAAGAAGATACAGTTGTTCAGAGAGCATTGACTGGTATACTACTTACTCTGTTTAAATATGATAACAGATTATTCTTATATCCCGAAATTAAGGCTCGTTTATCGTTAATGCAAGAGGATAAAAAAATAACACGCAATATATTAACTATTGTTATACAGCTCATAAGAACAAGAGAAACTGAAAAAATATCATCAAAACTTAATGATGAAATATTGCCTGAAGTTGTAAAAATGCAACCCAACTTAAGAAACAAACTTGATTTGGAAAATTTATTAGGTGATAAATTCATGGAAGGAGAAAATCCGGAATGGGAAGATTTCTTTAAAGATTCTCCTGAATTAATGAATAAACTTGAAGAGTTAACAGAATTACAAATGGAAGGTGCAGATGTTTTCCTTTCCACATTTAAAATGTTGAAGCATTTCAGTTTTTTTAATACACTACAAAATTGGTTTACACCTTTTTACCTGGAAAATCCTGAAATAAAAAGTGCATTAGAACAAGACAACTTTATTTTTTCAAGTAAAAGTGTTCAGGATAGTCTGGCAAACTCAGGATTTTTATGTAATTCAGACAAATACTCCCTGTTTTTAAGTATTCCGCATATGCCCCAATTTCAAAAAGAAATGATGGGTAATATGTTTAAACAACAACTTGAACAAATGGATGAAATTGAAAACAGTGAAAAAATGATCACCCCTGAAAAAAAATCTTCTATTATTTCAAATCGATACATTCAGGATTTATATCGTTTTTATAAGTTACATCCACAACACATTCAGTTTGAAGATGTATTTGCCTGGAAAATGGACTTCCACAATAAAGTCTTTTTCAGAGATACAATTAGCAATGACGATAGTTTAAGACAAATTTCTGAATTCTTTTTTAAGAAGGGGTATTTTACTGAAGCATCAGATGCATTTGAAATCATTCTTGAAGAACAACCAAACAACATCGAAATTATTCAAAAATTAGCATACTGTTATCAACAAAATAAAAAGTATACAAAAGCATTAAACCAATATCTAAGAGCTGATATCTTAAAACCTGAACAACTTTGGACCATTAAAAAAATTGCCTTGATGTATAAGCATCTAAAGCAACCAGAAAAAGCCTTAGAGTATTATTTAATTGCAGAAAGATTAAAACCAGAAGACTTATATACCCAGGCCTCCATTGGACATTGTCATCTGGATTTAAAAAATTACAATGAGGCCTTAAAATATTATTTTAAGGTTGAGTATTTAGATGATTCAAACACTAAAGTATGGCGACCTATCGCCTGGTGTTCTTTTGTAACAGGCAAATTAGATCAGGCAGAAAAATACTATCATAAATTATTGGTTTCTTCTTCAAATAAGCATGATTTAATTAACATAGGACATGTGATGTGGTGCAAAAACAACCGAAGAGAGGCTCTAAAATTTTATCAAAAAGCCATAACTCAAATGGATAATAATTTTGAATACTTTTTTGATGTATTTAATGAAGATATTCCTTACTTAACACAGAATGGAATTAACAAAAAGGACATTCCATTTATTGTTGATCAATTAAAATATAACATTGAAGAGTAATTCTTCTATAGGAATACTCTGACTTGAGCATTCCTATTATTATTTTTCTCAAGTAAAAGCTCAGTAATATAAAATGGCAAAAAAGAAAATAGAATCGGAACTATATAGTTATGGTATTTATACCAATTGGGACAGAAATTCAAAAGATCTTCCGAAACTCTTAATAATAACAGACCAAATACCTTTGGAACTGAATATTGAATTTGGATATGTGATTAAAATAAAAGGAGCAAAAGGAAAAAGAATTTCTTTTAAGATTGATCATCCATCATTTACTGATGATAATGGAAAAATTGCACCTCCATTTACAGGAGAATACTTTATAAGATCAAATGACTATGAATTTTTTCTAGGAGATACTATATGGGAACCAATTTACAATAAGAAGGGTGAATGGAAATTAACTACATGGCTTGATGGGAAACTTTTAATTCAAAAATCACTATATGTTAAATAAACGTAATTATCTAGTTTAACACAACAGTAATTAAGAAAAATGTAAATCCTAAAAGTGCGATTACTAACAAAACCTCAATAACAAAAAACCAAAAAATCTTCCTCTTTAACTTTACTGTATTATCATCTGTTTTTCTAAACATCTCCCTGACTTTCTTTATCATTATTCTACAAAAATAACAGTTTAACTAATTGAATAAAAAACCATTAACAGCTTTTAACTACAATTTAGATTCATTTAGTTGAATATAATTACCCAAAAACTCACCTTTTTTGTTGCAAATACCCCAACTTTTAATCACGTTTACTTAAATTAACTATCACAAGCTATTAAAAAATCAGCATCATTAAAAGTTAAAAATCATTAATAATTGAGAGGCTATAATGTATATTCGCAGATAAAATTTCATCAAAATATTCATTTTGTAAAACAAATGTTAGAGTTCAGTCTTTTAATAAATACCGTTTATTCTATTGGGTTTTTATTTATAAAAGGTAATTTTGTTAGCACTAAAATGATTATTAATGAATTATAGTTATAAAATATTATTACTTATTATATTCTTTGTTGTAGTTAAAATACCTACAATAGACGCAAAAAATATAGTTGAAAGAATTGAGCCAGAGAATTGGTGGTCTAATCTTCAATATAAAAATTTACTTATAACATTAAAAGGAGAAAACCTTTCACAATCATTCATAAAAGTAGATTACAACGGAGTTAAATTCAATAACCTCATATTTACCAAAAATCCTAATATAATATTTGTTAGTATTGATATTGAAAAACATATTCAACCAGGTAGGGTTCCTATTGAAATATACCTAAAAGGAAGACTTCAAGAAATTGTTTATTTTGAGATAAAATCCCATACCAATGATTATAGATTCGATAAAATTGTTGAATCTGATATTCTTTACCAAATAATAATAGATCGATTTACAAACGGAAACTACGAAAATGATAAAATAAAAGATTATTTGGAGCTACCCAATAATAGCAATCCTTCGGGTATTCATGGTGGTGATATAAAAGGAATCATTAGTCATACAAAGTACTTAAAATCATTAGGCGTTACAGCCATTGAATTATCCCCTCTTTACGAAAGTAACCAAATATTTAATTCCTATTATCATGATGAAATTACAAACCATTATCAAATAGACCTACGTTTAGGTAGTTTATCAGAAATTCAAAACTTATCAAAATTTTTAAAAGCAGAACAATTAAAATATATCCAATCATTTACTCTTCATAAGGTAAGTAAACGCAATTGGTTATTTAGTAATGAAAACATTGAAAATGCAACATTTCAAAACACTCAAAACCTTCAAGAACAAAATTTTATATATTCATTACAAACAGATCCCTACTCAAATCAACAGACTATAAATAAACAATTACAGAATCAATATAGTATAAGCACAAAACTTTTAAACCAAGATATTAAACTCGTTTCTGACTATTTAATTCAAAATACAATATGGTGGATTGAGCAAACAAAACCAGATGCAATAAAGATTGAAGACTGTCAATTAAATAAACTCGTTTTTTTAAAAAACTTGAGAAAAAAACTAACTGAATTATATCCGGAATTAGGTGTAATCTATGATTACAACTCCGTAAACTCAGATGAACTGGCATTTTGGAAAAGTCAGATTGAAGGCAATAACTCAGATTATATTTATGATTATCCTATTGCAAAAACACTAGAAAATGTATTTTCAGAATTTAGAAAACCCAATGAGAGCACTATTGATCTTCATCAGGCATTAGCCAAAGATTTCAATTACGATAAACCTCAATTCAATATTATATTTATTGACAATAAAAATACCTCAAGAGCATTTACACTAGCTGAGAAAAACATAAAACAAATGAAAATGCTGGCAACATACCTTTTAACAACCAGAGGTATTCCTTCTCTTCAGTATGGAACTGAATTTTTATTAGATGGGAACATAATAAGAGGAGATGGTATTGCTAAGAAAAATTTCCCAGGAGGTTGGAAAGAAGATATAATAAACGGATTTGATAACAGTAACATTCCTTACGAACAAAGTGATTTTAATCAATATATTAAACGTTTAATTAAATATAGATCCGACAACCCAATGTTATTTAGTGGTTACACTCAACATAAAATATACAAAGATGGCATCTATACCGTTTTAAAATCAACAGGGGAAAATCAAATTGCAATCATTTATAATAACAATACAACTTTACAAAAAGTAAATATTATAGATTGCTTTGCTTCAACCCAAATTTATAGTTCGGCAATTTGTCCAAATGATCATTATGAATTTAATGATCTTAAAAATATTTTAATAGAACCCAAAACTGCATTAATTTTAGAACTAAAAAAATGATCATGAAGAAATTTGCTGTTATACTTGCAGGTTGTGGAGTATTTGATGGCTCCGAAATACACGAAGCAACTTTAACTCTTTTGGCTATTCAGAAAAAAGGATTAGAATATCAATGCTTTGCTCCAAATATTGATCAACACCATGTGATTAATCATATTACTGGAGAAGAGATACAACAAACCAGAAATGTATTGGTAGAGTCAGCTCGTATTGCACGAGGAAATATTAAAGATATTTCTGAGCTTAAGGTAAGCGATTTTGATGCAGTCATTTTTCCTGGAGGTTTTGGTGTAGCTAAAAATTTAAGTGATTTTGCATTTAAAGGTGTTGAAAGTAAAGTTTTACCTTCTGTTAGTGAAGTAATACTTACTTTTTGGAAAGCTAAAAAGCCAATTGGAGCACTATGTATTTCACCTGCTATAATTGCTAAAGTTATTCCAAATGCTACTCTAACCATTGGTAGTGATGTCAGAACCAAAGAAGCACTTGAGAAGATGGGAGCAAAACACAAGGAGACAACTCATGGTGAAGTTATAACCGATACAGAGAATAAAATAGTTACTACTCCTTGTTATATGCTAGATGCAACAATTGTTCAAATAGAAGAGGGTGCTAATAATCTTGTTAATCAGATACTCTTGTTATAAAATAAAAAAGCGAGATTTCATTCTTATAAAATCTTGCTTTTTATAATCTTTTTTATCTTTAAAAAAAGATTAATAATAGAACAACAGAAACAAATAAGAGTTGAAATGCTAAAATTGCATTGGGCACATCTAATCTAAATAATTGTCTTAACAAAGTTGTTTGTTTGGTAATTTTCATTTTTAATTAATTGGGTTGGCATTTTTTAATTTAATGCATTATAAAATACTTAAAATGGATTTACAGTGTACAAAGATCCATATTTTTTACCATTTTATAAACTAAATTCAAACCCATTTAATGAATTATGTGATTTTATAAATAAAACACCTCACTTTTTAAATGAAATAGTTTTATAGTGGAAATTTTGGATAATTTGTTTAAATTCACACTTCGTATTAGTGATAAATTTCATTATTAGAGTTCTGTGACATGCTCAAATCAATTATTATTGACGACGAAGAATCTGCTCGTCAAAGTATTAAGAAAATACTTGAAATATATTTAAGTGACGTTATCGAGGTTATTGATACAGCGGATAACCTTATGGAGGGGATTGGTTTAATACGGAAGCATAATCCCGATGTTATTTTTCTTGACATTTCAATGCCTCATGAAAACGGTCTTGAACTTTTTAATTACTTCTCAACCATTTCTTTTGATGTAATTTTTATAACTGCACATCAGCATTATGCCATTGATGCTGTAGGCCTAGGCGCTTCCGGTTATTTATTAAAACCTATTAAACCAAAGGAAATTATCGATCTTGTTTTAAAAATAAACATCAAACAAAAAAGTATTAAAACATACAGATCTGAAGATCAGTGGATATACAACAATCACAAACTACTTGTAAATCACCAAAAAGGTGTTCATATTATTCCTTACAACAAAATTATTGCGATAGAAGCTGACGGTAACTATTGTAAAATTTATAGAGAAGGTGATGACCCATTATACGTTTCTAGAACAATAGGAAGTATTGAAGACAATATACCTAAAAAGCATTTTTTTAGAACTCACAGATCTTGTATTGCGAACTTAAATTATATCTCACAAATTGATAAAGAGAAAAATATCATTCATCTTGAAGGATTAAAAATTCCTTTGGCTTCAGCTAACTTTAAAAATTTGATTGAAGAGTTATCCAGATTAACTAACACTACATCTTAAATCATAGCATTCCGTTATCAATCATTATCACAATATGCTCAATCATTGCATCATCACCTTCTGAATCAAATTCTGATTTTAGATTTGACCCAAATATTCGAGCGACAGATTGCCACATAAAAGCTGAAAATCCTCCTTTTAAATCCTTAATCAAATCATAACTGGTATCTCCGGTTTCTCTGTCTATTAGCTTAATCAGCATTCTTCCTTGAGAAAAGGTTAGCTTACGTAAAGGTTTTTCAAATTCTTCAAACAAATCTTTTTCAGCTTTCTTTAAATATAGCTTTTTAGCTGTCTCATTAGGTAAAGTGTCTATAACATGAGCTATTAAATCTAGACGATATTTGGCTAATCGCGCATAAGGCAAAGTTTTTTTTACATTTACAACTAACCTGCTATACCTTTTATGTTGCCTCTTACTTTTAAATTTCCAGGGAGGACAAATAGTTACTTCACCAATATAAACATGAGGAAGCGTATCACCTTCAATAACTCGGCTTTTTAAATAATTGTATTTATTAATATAGGTAGTATCCTCCTGTGCCGACATCTCTGTAAAGAAAGTCAGTAACAAAAGACAAAGGATATTCCCATATAAAAATTTCATAATGCAATAATATTTATCTTATAAAAATACGACATCTTACAGCTTTTGTTTACTCTATTAACAAAAAAACCGACTCATGTGAATCGGTTTTTTAAATTTATATCTTAATCAATATTTTTAAACATTGAATCTAAAATGCATAATATCACCATCTTGAACAATATATTCTTTACCTTCAATACTCATTTTTCCAGCTTCTTTACATGCTAGTTCAGACTTATAGTTAACGAAATCTTCATATTTAATTACTTCAGCTCTAATAAATCCCTTTTCAAAATCTGTATGAATAACTCCTGCTGCCTGAGGAGCAACCGCTCCTTTAGGATAGGTCCATGCTCTTACTTCTTTTACTCCTGCTGTAAAATAGGTTTCTAAATCTAACAACTTATATGCTGAACGAATTAGTTTAGAAACTCCAGATTCAGTTAAACCTATATCTTCCAAAAACATTTGTCTTTCTTCAAAAGTATCCAACTCTGCAATGTCAGCTTCAGTTTGAGCAGCAATAACCAAAACTTCAGCATTTTCATCAGAAACAGCATTTTTTACAGCTTCTACATGATGATTTCCATCAATTACTGCGGTTTCATCAACATTGCAAACATATAGTACCGGCTTGTTTGTAAGCAAATATAAATCTTTAGCAACTTTTTCCTGAGCTTCTGTCAACTCAACAGTTCTTGCAGACTTTCCTTCTTCTAAAGTTTCCTTATATAAATGCAAAACTTCAACCAGTCTTTTTAAATCTTGATCTTTTGAAGCCTTAGCAGCTTTTTCTGATTTCTGTAAGCGATTATCAACTGTCTCCAAATCTTTCATTTGAAGCTCCATATCAATAACTTCCTTATCTCTCACCGGATCCACTGAACCATCCACGTGAGTTACATTATCGTTGTCAAAACAACGTAATACATGTATTATGGCATCTGTTTCTCTAATATTAGATAAGAATTTGTTGCCTAATCCTTCACCTTTACTTGCTCCCTTTACCAAACCTGCAATATCAACAATTTCTACAGTAGCAGGCAACACTCTTTCCGGATTAACTAATTCTTCTAATTTAATTAATCGTTCATCAGGTACAGTAATTACACCTACATTTGGTTCTATTGTACAAAAAGGGAAGTTAGCAGATTGTGCTTTTGCGTTTGATAAACAATTAAATAAGGTTGATTTTCCTACATTAGGTAAACCAACAATTCCACATTGTAATGCCATTTTATATTTATTTCAGTATCACTATATTATCAAAAAGTTGTGCAAAAGTACATCAAATTTTCGGGTTCCGAAAAAAATAAAAACTTTTTAATTCTTATATTAAGCTTATACAATCCATTCTTAAAATCATTATATCAGTCATTTAAAAACAAAACAATAAAAACAAATTGATATACTTCATTACATCTTTAAACCTTTTTAAGGTTTTCGCGTCAAAGGATTTGTATTACATAAGCGCTTGATAAATTGAATTAATGACAAGTCAGGAATATACAGACATTGAATTAGTTGAACTATTTAAGGATCAAAGTCAAAAACAAATAGCTTTTAAGATTCTGATAAGTAAGTACAAAGAAAGATTGTACTGGCATATCAGAAAAATTGTTATATCCCATGATGACGCTGATGATGTTCTTCAAAATACATTTCTAAAAATATGGCAAAATATTGATTCTTTTCAAGGAAAATCAGCACTATACACCTGGCTTTATCGCATTGCTACAAATGAGGCACTAACCCTATTGAAGAAAAAACGGAAAACTATACAATTTTCAATCGATGAAGAAAACTGTAAATACGAAACGCAATTAGTTAATGATCCCTATTTTGATGGAAATGAAATTCAAATACAATTACAAAAGGCCATTAATACACTACCAGAAAAACAAAGAATCATATTTAATCTGAAATATTTTGAAGAATTAAAATATGATGAAATATCTGAAATTTTAGAAACTTCAGTTGGATCTCTAAAAGCGTCCTTTCATCATGCTGCAAAAAAAATAGAAGCTTATTTAAAAAACAACTTAGTTGAGAAAAGTTAACTTTGATTTTAAATGAATTTTTAATCAGCAATTAAACCTTTTGATAATAATAATATCAAAGAAATAAATGGGAGTTAGGAAGATACACCATGTGTAGTATCATATATCTGACAAAAACAAACACTGAAATGAATGAAGAGTTTAAAATATTAAACGGAATAAAAGAACAAAATAAGAATAATACTGGCTTTAATGTCCCGCATGATTATTTTGAATCTTTTGATAATAAAATGATGGACATTATCAATGCAGAGGAACAATCTATTGCTAAAAAGATAGTGTTGGTATTAAAACCATGGCTTTCAATGGCAGCTATATTTACAGTTATTGCTATAGTTTACTATAACACACCATATTTTAAAACACACAACACTGTTGCAGACGCTTCAATTTCAAATGAAATAACTCTTGATTTTTTATCCTCAGACTTTGATGAACTTGAATTAATTGATATTATAACCGACGATAATAACATTGCTATTTTTGAAAACATAAATACCGATCCTGCTTTATTGGAAGGAATTACTTATGATGATATTGAAGGGTTAATAATCTTTTAAAACAGAAGAAGAATGAATAGGATTATTTTTTTCATACTATTTATAACTATTAGCATAAGTGCAATAGGCCAACAGTTTACAAAAAAAGAAAAAATTGAACGCCTTAAAGCACAAAAAATAGCATTCATTACTGACAAATTAGATTTATCAACTAATGAGGCCCAAAGTTTTTGGCCCATTTACAATGATTTTTTTCGTAAGAAAGAAATGCTTGCAATAGAAAAAAAGAAGCTAACACATAAACTACGTCAAAATTGGGAGGAATATTCTAATGAAAGAAAAACAGAATTAGCGGATAGTCTTATTTTATTCCGATTAAACGAAGCTAAACTAGAACAAAATTATCATGAAAAATTTAAGCATATTTTGAGCATTGATAAGGTAATAAAACTATATAATGCCGAAACACAATTCAAAAACTACTTACTTAAACAAATTAGAAGTCAGAATACGATTAATAATACAAACAAACCTGCCAAAAGAAAATAAAAAAAGCAGGAATCAAGTCCTGCTTTTACTATAACCTGTTTATTTACAAGTGTTATTTTATTATTTTAATTGCTTCTTCAATAGTAACTAATTGTTGATCTCCAGTAGTCATATTTTTCAAAGTAATTTTACTTTCATTCATTTCATCTTCTCCTGCCATAGCTACAAATGCAATTTCTTTTTTATTTGCATAATTCATTTGCTTTTTCATTTTTGCAGCATCAGGATATAGTTCTGCTTTAATTCCGGCAGCTCTTACTTTTTGTAAGAACTTTAATGAATACAAAGCTTCTTTTTCTCCAAAATTAATAAACAATAACTGCGTAGATACAATTGACTCCTTTGGATATAAATCTAAGGTATTAATAACATCATAAATACGATCTGCACCAAAAGAAATACCAACACCTGACACATCTTTTAATCCAAAAATACCTGTTAAATCATCATATCTGCCACCACCGGTAATACTCCCAATTTGAACATCCAATGCCTTTACTTCAAAAATGGCACCAGTATAATAGTTTAAACCTCGAGCTAATGTTAAATCCAATTCAACCTCTGTTGAAACTTCTAAAGTTGTCAAATATTCAAATACTTTTTCAACTTCATCAACTCCTTTTAGGCCGGTTTCTGAATCAGCAAGAACAGTTTTTAATATCTGAATTTTTTCTTCATTCTTTCCTTCCAGCTTAATAATTGGTTGTAGTTTTTCAATCGCATCCTCAGATAAGTTCTTTTGTCTTAACTCTTCGTTTACTTTATCTAAACCAATTTTATCAAGCTTATCAATAGCTACGGTGATATCAACTATTTTGTCAGCCTCGCCTATAATTTCAGCAATTCCTGTTAAAATTTTACGATTATTAAGCTTAACTACTACATTAATATTTAAACTCTTGTAAACATCATCAACAATCTGAATTAGCTCAACTTCATTCATTAACGAGTTTGATCCAACCACATCCACATCGCATTGATAAAATTCTCTATATCTTCCTTTTTGCGGCCTATCTGCACGCCAAACCGGTTGTATTTGATATCTCTTAAATGGAAATGTAATATCATTTTGGTGTTGAACCACAAAACGAGCAAATGGAACAGTTAAATCATACCTAAGTCCTTTTTCAGAAATCTGAGTAGTGGTTTTTATTGAATTTTTTTCTGTTAAAACCTGGTCATTAACTTTAGATAAGAAATCGCCAGAATTTAAAATTTTAAACAACAATTTATCTCCCTCTTCTCCATATTTACCCATCAATGTAGATAGGTTTTCCATTGCTGGAGTTTCTATAGGCTGATATCCGTACTTTAAGAATACAGATTTTATGGTATCAAAAATAAAATTACGCTTCGCCATTTCAATCGGCGAAAAATCTCTGGTTCCTTTTGGAATAGCCGGTTTTTGAGCCATTATGCTACTATTTTTTGTTATTGAAGCGCAAAGTTATTTAATTTATTTAAACATGCATTAAAATTTAATCATCGTAATCATTAATTCTATGCAGAATAACAAGAACTAGATTTTTATGTGTAATTCTTTCATCCATTCGCATAGTTGATTTTGAGCATCCACACTTCCTTCTTTTGGTGCCCATACTGCGAAATTTTTATCATCAAGAACATTATATGGACCATCTTTTATTTCATAAACAACAGTGCCCTCTTCCAAACCTGTAGCCGTATGCCACTCACCCGGTTTAATTTCTACTGCATAAGTTTCGGATGCTGAATCCAAAATTACATGATCAATTATAACTCCATCTTCACTAAAAAACATAACCAAAAGCTTTCCTTTTAAGATAATAAAAACTTCCCTTTTATCTGGATTTAAATGCGTATGTGGACAAACATATGTGCCGGGTTCAAAGGCATTTAACATACGCTGAACCATATCTGATTCACCATCATGGTAATTCTTATTTTTTCTTTTGCGCTCATTATCCTGAGCCTCCTTAGTTAATACCTCCAATATTTTACAATCTATTATTTCCATAAACTTCTATTACAAAACATACAACTACACATTAATCTCAATAAACAAATTACTAATTAAGAAAATATTACCAACAATTAAACCTCAAAACAATGGCAGAAATCGCCATCCTTTTTCTTATAAAAACCGCCCATATTTCGAATATAAAATTCATTTAATCTAAAAAAATCAATCACTCAAAAATAATTCAATATAGTTCATCACTAATTGCCAACTTTTATTAAAAGCTACAAGTAAAAGTAGAAAAAGGTTTTTGAATTTGGTTTTATAAGTAATTATTAAACCACAAGGTTGAGAAAGAATGGATACTGTGAAGATTTTAGCGATAGGTAATGATAACATAAACATGCATATCATTAAAAGCAGACTACTAGAGTTTAGTGATGATTGGTTAATTTTCAATACCAACTGTGATGATGCTCATTCTAAAATAAACAGAAGTAGATACAACCTTATTATTATTGATTGCGAGAAACCCTCTGAAAGTTTATTCAGCAAAATAGGAGAACTAAAACAATCTAAAATGAACTACAACACCCCAGTGTTAGTTTGTATACAAGACTCCTCTCCTGCGGACATAGAAGAAATACTAGAAATCGGAGCTCTGGATTTTATTACAAAACCTTTTAAATCAATTGAATTATTTGCAAGAGTAAGAACTGCATTAACCTTATCAAGTACTATAGAAAAATTAGATAGACAAACCCATATTATTAATGAAGGTCAGCACAAAATGGAAGAAATGCTTAACGGCCTTATTCCCACTGAAATCATTAATGAAATAACACAATATGGTACATCAAAACCAAAAAAATATAGAGATGCCTCTGTGTTATTTGTTGATCTGGTTGATTTTACTAAAAAATCAAGAAGATTATCTCCCAAAATAGTTATTGATGAGTTATCTGAAATTTTTACAGAATTTGACAAAATTGTGAAAAGAAATAATTGCACAAGGATAAAAACTATGGGCGATGGTTATCTGGCTGTTTCAGGAATTCCTACTCCAAATCATGAGCATGTATATAATATGATTAAAGTAGCTGCTGATATGCGAGAGTATCTTACACAAAGAAACTTAATCAATAATGTGAAATGGGATCTAAAGCTAGGAATTAATTCTGGTGAGGTTATTGGAAGTGTGTTGGGCAATAATAATTACCTGTTTGATGTTTTTGGCGATACCGTAAATGAAGCTGCAAGATTGGAGAGCTCTTGTGAGCCAAATCAAATAAATATATCTCGTTCTACCTATTTACTTGCCCGAAATAAATATAGCTTTATAGAAAGGCTTACACAGAATATTAAAGGTATAGGTAAACAACGAATGTACTATTTAAAGTCAAAAATCAATCCTCTATATATTAAAAAATCAGAACACAATAAAAACAGACTAGGTGTGTTAATTGAAAAATTATCTGCCAATTAATTTTCCTTAATAAAACGATGGTAAAAGACTCTATCAAAATACTTATAGTAGATGACATGTCTATCATTATAGACATTATCATTTCATACTTAGATGAAATGTGCCAAAATTTCATTTACTTAAAAGCAAGCAACGGACGTGATGCTTGCAAAATAGCACTTCAATCTAATCCTGATTTAATAATTATGGATTGGGAAATGCCTAAAATGACAGGCATTGATGCACTAAGTCTGCTAAAAAAGAAAGAACAAACAAAAAATATCCCTGTTATCATTTCCTCAGGATTTTCTGATGCTAAAAATGTAAGACAGGCACTAGAAACAGGAGCAATAGATTACATTAGAAAACCTATTGATCCAATTGAATTAATTGCTCGTGTAAGATCAGTACTTGCTTTATGTAGCAGCATTAACGCATTAAGGCAAAAACAAATTGAACTTGAAAAAGAACAAGAAAAAGTAGAAAAAATACTAAAAGGCATTATTCCTGAAAAAATATTTAACGAAGTAAAAGAATCAGGCTCATCTAAGCCTCAACGTTATAAAAATGCAAGTGTAATGTTTGCTGATTTGGTTGGCTTTACTCAAAAGACCTGCTGTATGTCTCCCAAAAGACTAATTGATGAATTAAATGATATTTTTTCAACCTTTGATAGAATTATAAGCAAATATAATTGTACACGAATTAAAACTATAGGAGATGGATATCTTGCAGTTAGTGGCTTACCTCAAGCAGACGAGAATCATGCTAATAATTTAGTACGTGCTGCCATTGATTTTAGAAACTATATCTTTCAGAGAAACAAAACACACCGAACGAAGTGGGAAATTACCATTGGTATTAATAGTGGTGATATTATTGGAAGTTTAATTGGATATGAAAATTTCCTGTTTGATATTTTTGGAGAAAATGTAAATACTGCTTCCAGAATTGAAAGTCAGTGCACTCCGATGGATATTGCGGTAAGTACTTCAACTTACCATCTAACCAAAGATCATTTTACTTATTACAATAAGGGTATGGTTAACCTAAAAGGAATGAGAAGTATTCAAATATACAATTGTATAAATGATGAAATAGAAGAATTCGAATCAAATAAATTAGTTGAAAGTCAGTTACAAAAAAAAGAGTTGGTTAAATAACCAACTCTTCTATTTTTTTACTTCATAAGTTTTTTATACTTAATTCTTTTGGGAGTAATATCTCCTAATCTTCTCTTTTTATTTTCTTCATACTCAGAGAAAGATCCTTCAAAATAATATACGGTTGAATCTCCTTCAAAACCAAGAATATGGGTTGCGATGCGATCTAAGAACCATCTATCGTGTGAAATAACAACAGCACATCCTGCAAAATCTTCAAGACCTTCTTCCAAGGCTCTTAAAGTGTTAACATCAATATCATTGGTTGGCTCATCCAGTAACAGCACATTCGCCTCTTCTTTTAAAGTCATGGCCAAATGCAATCTGTTTCTTTCTCCACCAGAAAGTACACCACATTTTTTTTCCTGATCTCCACCAGTAAAATTAAATCTTGCCAAATAAGCCCTTGCATTAATCTCTCTACCTCCCATTTTAATAGTTTCCTGACCTTCGGATACTACTTCATAAACTGACTTATCCGGATCGATTGATTCATGAGACTGATCTACGTATCCCACTTTAACTGTTTCTCCGACCTCAAATGAACCCTTATCTACATTTTCCAATCCCATGATCATCCTAAATAAAGTAGTTTTACCTGCACCATTAGGTCCAATTACTCCAACAATACCATTTTTGGGCAAAAGAAATTCAAGTTCCTCAAATAATAAGCGTTCCTCAAAACCTTTAGCTACACCATGCGCTTCAATTACTTTGTCTCCAAGACGAGGACCATTAGGAATAAAGATTTCAAGTTTTTCTTCTTTTTGTTTTACATCCTCATCCATCAGTTTATCATATGCTGAAAGACGAGCTTTAGATTTAGCATGACGAGCTTTAGGTGCCATTCTCACCCATTCCAATTCTCGCTCTAAGGTTTTTCTACGTTTTGAAGCCGTTTTTTCTTCTTGCTCCATACGTTTTGTTTTCTGCTCAAGCCATGATGAATAATTTCCTTTCCAAGGAATACCTTCTCCCCTGTCTAGTTCAAGAATCCATCCTGCAACATTATCCAAAAAGTATCTATCGTGAGTAATTGAAATTACAGTTCCTTTATATTGTTGCAAGTGTAATTCTAACCACTGAACAGACTCAGCATCGAGGTGGTTAGTTGGCTCATCCAACAACAACACATCTGGTTCTCTTAATAGTAATCTACATAATGCTACACGTCTTCTTTCTCCTCCTGATAAATATTTAACCTGTTTATCTTCACCCGGACAACGAAGCGCATCCATGGCAATATTTAATTTTGTATCTAAATTCCAGGCGTCATATTGATCAATCTTTTCCTGCAACTTAGCCTGCTCATCCATTAAGGCCTGCATCTTATCAGGATCTTCCAGTACTTCTGGATCAGCAAATTTTTCATTTACCTGATTATATGCATTTAAAATATCAACAACTTCCTGAACTCCTTCTTCTACAACCTGTTTAACTGTTTTATTCTCATCCAAAACAGGTTCCTGTTCGAGATACCCCACTGAATAGTCCTGAGAAGCCACAACCTCCCCCTGAAAATTTTTATCAATACCGGCAATAATCTTCATTAAAGTAGATTTACCTGAACCATTCAATCCTATAATTCCAATCTTTGCTCCATAGAAAAAAGAAAGATATATATTATTTAAAATCTTTTTTTGAGGAGGTACAACTTTACTCACCCCTACCATCGAAAATATAATCTTTTTATCGTCTGACATTTTTATAATAAATTAAATCATCATTAATATTTCACGCAAATTTAATTCAAATTATTACAAAAAAAGCATAAAAAAACCCTGCTGCAAAACAACAAGGTTAAAATAGTCTATATAATACTTTTTTTATTTTGCCATAGCTTTTAAATCACTCTCTAACAAACCATCACGCTTTTTAGGAGTGACCATATGCCAATCAAAATAGTAAAAATTAGAATCTGCCGCCCCAATTACAATTTTATAACAACGAGCTTTATATTTTGTACCTTCTGGTCCTACTTTATGCAAATACACAGCATCCGGATCTTTATTTTCAATAGCTTTTGCAACCTCTTCCTGTGTTACAATTTCTACATGATAAGGATAAATTTTCTGTATTTTACTCAAAGTATTTACATCTGCTGTTAAATCCTCTTTTACTAATAAGAGCTTTTTGTTGTTCAAGCTTTTTACATTTTTGTTGTAATACTTAAACATGTTAGCATTTATAATTTTAGGGTTATTAGACACAAGTTTTACGTGATCTTGCATAAATTTTATAAACCCTTCCATCTTATAAGCATAACTATCATCTTCCACTCTTAGGTATGACAAAGGAATAGAGCATAAGTCAGGCATATCTGTAATAGAATAAACATCTTTCCCCATTAATAAACTCACAAATGTATAACGAGCTTTTGTTTTATCCTTATCAAAAGTTACTGTTGATGTTACAATAAATGAATAAGACGGATCCCTACGTTTTTCATCAAATTCTGCATGAGAAATAATTTCATAATCAGTAATATTCCAAACTCTGGGCATCACCTTTTTAATCATAAAATTGAAATCTGAAAGTGGATTATCATCTAAAACCACAAAGGTTTTAGTATTAAAGAAATCCTGATAATCCTTTTCTGAAGGAATATTCTTTTGAGCTGACGCTGTAACCGCCAACATTAGAAATACCAGATTTACTAATACTTTTTTCATTTCGTTATTTTTAAATTCAAATTATTTTTCAAAATCTATAACACCATATAAAAACGTAAATAATTAAAATGAGTTATAGTTTTCTTAAAAAAAATACAAAAAACATTCACTATTCTTATCTTCACCAAACTCTTCAGACTATATATCAACACCTTAGAACCCACATCATATTCGCAAGTTGCAACAACACATATTTTGAAGTAATATTATTGTTATAATTCAATTATATATTGCATCTTCGTTATAAAATTTGTTTCAGTATTACCAAACCTATTTTAAGTTTATACGTAAAAACAATAGTTTTTAATTAATCGTCTGGAATACTACAATATCAATAATTGAATTGAATACAATGAAGTTTATAAATAAATTCTTACTCTTATTTACTTTTGATCAGGAAGAAAAACTTGAAGTTGAAACCAAAACAACCTTACTATTTACCAACGTTTTAAACTTCTTTTTATTTGTAATCGTTTTTATTGAAGGGATTATTTCATTACTTGAAGAAAATCTTTTCTTCGCAGGTCCGCTTCTATTTTTTAGTATCCTGTTCGCTTCTAATTATTTATATACAGGTAGAAAACCGAATTCCATTTTTTATAAAGAGGTTCTTTTTACCTTTATCAGTCTAACATTTATATTCTTTATCATATTTGGTGGGCCTACCAATGTGAATATTATTTGGCTTGGTACTTTCCCTTTTATTTCCATCAACTTATTTGGACGTAAAAATGGCTCTATTTATTCATTTGCCATGTTTATGTTTATGATTATTGACTTTATTATTTTAAGTCATATAATCCCATGGGCTGTTAATTATAGCTTTAATTTAGAAATTCTATTTTCAATTTACTTTATTTTCTCTTTCATTATTGCATATACACTTAAGTTTATATTTTCTGAAGTTATGCTTACTAAAGAAAGAGCCATGATTAACTCTCAGAATAGTAAAAATTCAAAAGAAGAGCAAATTTCAGATCTTTCAAGACAAATTAGAACGCCACTAAGTAACATTACAGGGATATTAGATATTTTAGGTAAAACTAATCTAACAGATGATCAAAGAGATTACATCAACACAATTCATGCATCTGCAAATAACCTTGTTAACGTGGTAACCAATATGGTTTCAACTTCTAAGTCAGGCTTGAAACCGGCTATTGAAGAAGAAATTAGTTTTAACCTGTACGCAACGCTAAACAACACGATAAGACTGTTTTCAGAAAACAACACCAAACAAAAATTCAGCTTGTCATTTTCCGCCGATATACCCACCACTATGACTGGAAATGCCATTAAAACAAAACAAATATTCCTGAATATTCTGAATAGTATTGCAAAATATAATATTGCTGAACAAAAGCATATTGGTATCGAGGTATTCAGAATAAATACAATGCCTGGCACAGTGGAGTTAAATTTCAAAATAATCACATCAGGAAATATCCCATTCCCAAAAGAATATAAATCAGAAGATTCGTTATATAAAAATGATGTTTTAAGACTCAATACTTCAAAACACATTCAATTTTTAGACTTGGGGTTAACTCAGAAGTTAATTGAACAAGATGGACATACATTATTAATTCATCCTGATATTGAAGAAACTACATTTGAATTTGGCATTACTTTTAAAGAAAATAAACAAAGTATATCTATTCAAAACCTGAACGATAAAATTTCTAATTCAGAATCTTTTTACAAACCTTCTGTTGATATTAAAAATGCAAACATCTTACTTGTTGAAGATAACTTTAGTAACCAACAAATTATTATTCTTTATATTAAGAATGATGTAAATAAAATAGAAGTAGCTTATAATGGAAAAGAAGCTCTTGATAAATTTGGGAAAGCAAAATATGATCTAATTCTTATGGATGTACAAATGCCAATTATGGACGGCTTTAAAGCAACTCAAAAAATTAGAGAGATTGAGAAAAGTACTAACACACATACTCCAATTATTGCAGTAACAGCAAACGCATTCCCAGAAGATAAAGAGAGATGTATTTCTTCAGGAATGGATGATTATATTAGTAAACCATTTCAACCTGAAGACTTAATTGGCAAAATAAAACACCACTTATGCTAAGCGGTGTTAATTATTATTTATTATTCCGGATATTCTATTAATCCAACACCATGCTTCCCATCTATTTTAACAATTGATGGAGATGATAACTGTACATGTTTAATCCAATCATCTTCATATAAAGTTTGTTGTTTTAATAAAAATGGTTCATCAATAAATCCATCACCTATCGATTGATTTATGGTAAAATAACCAACTCTTAAAGAGGTAAGATTCTGAAAAAAGTGTGTTCCCTGACTTGGATCTACCTTAAAATCATCCAACGCAGTTTCAATAATTACCCGTGCACCAGAAATCTGAGGCCATTTAATGGGAATTCCAAGCCATGGATCCTGTGATCCCCATCTTCCCGGACCAATTAAAATATAGTTTCTTTTTGCCTTAAGAATTTCCTGATTTAGCTTTTCAATTACAGGAACCATTTCAACCATATTAGCAGCCTTAAAACCTTCTGATTTCACAAACACTATATCTACAATATCATTTATAATACCATTGCCTAAAGCAGAACCCGAATAAACCAAGTGATTCTGCGCTTCCACATTTTTCAAATCTTCTTTAATTGTCTCCTCCCCTTCTACAATAGGTCTGATTTGTAAAGGGTAAAAAACATGTCTTCCTTGCGTATTTTGCAAATCAACAGCAAACTCAACTTCTACGGGTTGATTCATTTCTTTTTGCCCTATTTGAAGTATTTTTTTTACTATTTGGGCCAAAGGAAATGCATCGTGCTTTAAGATATTCGCAAAGGAAATCAATGGTATGCCTTTATAATGAACTCCATCTCTGATTACATTATTCTGATAGTCATAAACAGAACCTAACCAACGTAATGTTCCATCTTTAAGAGCCATTTTAGAATCCAACCTCAATAAGTTAACCGCATCATTAACAGAAGGTTTAAAACTACTATTATCCATATTTAAAGCAAAAAAATACTTTTGAGTGTCCTTTACTGTAAACTCTGGCGTAGATAATTGCAATGCCTTTTTAGGATATTCCGGCGAAAATCGCAAGGAAACTCCACCTTCCACTATTTGTTTACCTAAACCAAGTGCCACATTAACAATTCCTTCCTCTGCTTTTTCTGGAAGAATGGGATAAAAATTTACAGATCGTGCAACTCCGGAAATCGTAGGATAAAATCTGTTTTCGTGTTGCTGACCAACGACTTCTTGTAAAACAATCCCCATACGCTCTTCATCAATAATATTCATGGTTGCAGTCATATAGGCTTTACTTGATTTAAAATAAACCGAAGCATAAACACATTTTATAGCATCTGCTACTTGTTTTACTACCAAATCTACGTCATCGGTGTTAGATATCATATAAGTGGAATATATTCCAGCAAAAGGTTGATAATGACTATCCTCAAGCACACTGGAAGATCTTACAGCTATAGGATTATTAACAACAGAGACAAACGTTTTTAAATACGTTTCGGATAAACTTGGAAGGTCTGCATGAATAAAATGCTCTAATATTTCTTCATCACTTAAATCGGACAATGCTACTTCATACAAATTATTTTTATCCATAAAATGTTCAAAAATATCTGTACCTACGACTACTGTTCTTGGAATTGTAACATCTATATTCTCAAAATTCAGCGATAGGGCATTCTTATTAATAATTGTATTTAAAAAAGCCAAACCTCTTGCTTTCCCCCCTATCGATCCATTTCCAATACGGGCAAATTTTACGTATTTATCATATCTATCCGGATAAAATTGGGCAATCACATCCTTTCCCTTTGAAATTCTAAAGTTGATGATGGTATTATATAAAAACTTTTTAGAAGCCTCTAATGATTCAAAATCCTCAACTTTCAAATTCTTAATTACCTCAGCAATTGGAAAGAGCGCCCTTGCTTTAAGCCATTTTGAAACATGATCTCTTTGAAAATGATACCGTAAGGAATCATCTGAAATATGAAATAATTTTTCTTGTAATTCTTTCAATGAACTTACTCGCTCTACTTCTTCCTGAGTTTTAGGGTCGATAAATATAAAATCTCCAAAAGCCAGATTATACTTCAAAAAGCTTTTTAATTCCTGTAATAAGGTTTTTGAATATTTATATAAAAACCCAACCTTCATCTCCTTTGCCTTAGATGCAATATCAATATCCGAAGATTGCAAAAGAAAAGGCATGTATATATCATCCTGCTTTACTTGTAAAGCAAGGTTAACTCCTGCTTCCACATCTTTTTTGCCTCCACGATTAAAGGAAACATCAGAAATTACGCCTAAAAGATTTAACTTATACTTTTCATACAACTGAATGGCTTCTTCATAATTCCTTGCCAATAAAATTTTGGGCCTTCCCCTCATTCTAAGCATTTTCTGATGCTCATTTAAGCCTTCTGACATAAATTTTTTCGATTGGTTAAAAACAATCTTATAAATGATGGGTAAATAACTGGAATAATAGCGAATAGAATCTTCAACCAAAATAATACTCTGAACTCCAACCTCAAGTATATCAGATTCTGCATTCATTTCATCCTCTATTAATTTAATAATAGCAAGAAGAATATCTGCATTACCAAGCCAACAAAATACATAATCTATGGCACTTGTATCCTGATCTTTCAGCTTTAAACTCACTTCTCTTGAAAATGGTGTCAGCACCACAATTGGAATGGAAGGATGTGTACTTTTAATTGTTTTTGAAAGTGAATATGGATCCATACCTCCAATATTCAACATCGAGATAATTAAATCTACGGATTCATTCTCTAAAGTGGTTAACGCTTCTTCTGCTGTTGTAACTTGTAGAAATTTTGGTGGATAACGAAGGTTAAGCGAAACATACTCATTAAATATCTGTTCTTCAATACGCCCATCTTCCTCAAGCATAAAAGCATCGTAACTACTCGATATCAATAACACTGATTGTATTCTTTTTTGCATCAGATGCGTAAAAGCAGTATCTGCAAACAATTCTATATAAGACATTTCTGTTTCCTTATCCATCGTATCTCCGTTTATTAACTCCGTTAATATAATTAATATTTACAAGCCATTTTATGTCAAATATTAGAGTTTCTGTATTCCACAATAAATCAACATTTAACTATTTGTTTTTTAATACGTTCTTTTCTCAAATCAAAATAATTCTGTAACTTTTATAGAATAAAATAAACCTTAAAATTACCCAATCATGAAAAGTTCAACTCAATCTTTTGTTGAGTCTTTTATGTCTGACCTCATCAAAAAAAATCCATCAGAACCAGAATTTCATCAAGCAGTTCATGAAGTTTTACTCTCTTTATCTTCCTTTCTCGAAGATAATCCACACTATATCCATTCAGGTATTATGGAACGCATCACAGAACCTGAAAGAATAATTATTTTTAGAGTTCCTTGGATGAATGATCTGGGAAAAATCATAGTAAACAGAGGATTTAGAATTGAAATGAATAGCGCTATTGGCCCATATAAAGGAGGATTACGCTTTCACCCTACTGTTAACCTGGGTATATTAAAGTTCCTTGCTTTTGAACAAGTATTTAAAAACAGCTTAACTACGTTACCTTTGGGTGGTGGAAAAGGAGGTTCGGATTTTGACCCCAAAGGAAAATCTGACAATGAAGTAATGAGATTTTGCCAAAGTTTTATGACTGAACTATATCGCCATATTGGTCATAATACTGATATTCCTGCTGGAGATATAGGTGTTGGGGGTAGAGAAATTGGATATCTTTTTGGACAATACAAGAGAATTAAAAATGAGTTTACCGGCACAATAACAGGGAAAGGTATTAATTGGGGAGGCAGTAATATTCGTCCTGAAGCTACTGGATATGGTAATGTTTACTTTGCTGAAGAAATGCTAAATACAATTCACGAAGGTTTTAAAGGGAAAACCGTATTAATATCAGGTTCGGGAAACGTGGCTCAATTTAGTGCTGAAAAAGTAATTGATTTAGGAGGAAAAGTTGTAACCATGTCTGATAGTAATGGATACATATACGATTCGGAAGGAATAGATGAAAAAAAATTAGAATTTATTATGCAGTTAAAAAATATCAGACGTGGAAGAATTAAAGAATATGCTGACCACTACAACGTAAAATATGTAGATGACCAAACTCCCTGGAACGAAAAAGCGGATATCGCATTACCAAGTGCCACACAAAATGAAATTGATAAAGATGATGCTGTTGCATTAATAAAGAATAATTGTATATGTGTATCTGAAGGAGCAAACATGCCTTGTACTCCTAAAGCAGTAGAGATATTTATAGAAAATAAAATTTTATACGGACCAGGTAAAGCTGCAAATGCAGGTGGGGTTGCTGTATCTGGATTAGAAATGAGTCAGGACTCGATGCGAATGAACTGGACTCGTGCAGAAGTTGATGACCGACTTAAAATAATTATGAAAGACATTCATAGTACATGTCTCAAATATGGCACAAAACCCGGTGGTTTTGTAAATTATATGGATGGCGCAAACATTGGTGGTTTTGTAAAAGTGGCAGATACTATGATAGATCAAGGAGCAGTGTAAATTTTTCTTTATCAGGAATATTATTCAATATCTTATTGTAAAACATATTATAATCTGGTAATGAGAATTTTATTTTAATCATCTTTGTACATCTAAAATAAACTTACGTGTATAATTATGATAGATTTTAATATTAAACCTCTTTCTAATGAGCTAGATAGTAAAATAAAACACAAAATAGATCATAAAACAAAACCTCTTGGCTCATTAGGATTATTGGAAAAAATTGCATACCAAATTTGCAGAATTCAAGAAACAACAACTCCAAAATTATCTAATCCACACATTGTATTAGTAGGCTCTGATCATGCCATATGCGAAGAAGGCGTTAGTCCTTGTCCTCAGGAAATAACCTGGCAACAAATGCTAAACTTTGCAAAAGGAGGAGGTGGTATTGGCCTCTTTTCAAATCTTTACAATATGAATCTAAAGGTTGTTGATGCAGGTGTTGATTACAACTTTAATGGCATTGATAATATTATTGATGCGAAAATAAAAAAAGGCTCTGGAAATTTTCTTCAATCATCAGCTATGACAGTTGAAGAATGCTATAATGCCTTAACAAACGGTGCAAAAATTGTATCAGAATTACATGAACAAGGTTGTAATGTTGTAGGTTTTGGAGAAATGGGAATAGGAAACACCTCTCCGGCCTCTGTATTGATGCATTTGTTTTGTAAGGCTCCTTTGGAGAACTGTGTTGGAGCAGGTAGCGGACTTAATAAGGATGGGGTTTCGAAGAAACTGAAAACACTACAAAAGGCTGTAGATAATCATCCAAATTTAACTGATCCAATAGAAATACTAGCACAGTTTGGTGGATTGGAAATCGCAACCATCGCTGGTGGAATGTTAAAAGCAGCAGAATTAAAAATGCTTATACTTAATGATGGTTTTATTATTACCTCTGCTTTAATTGCAGCTCAGGCTATCAATAGTAATGTGATGGATTACGTAATACATTCACATCATTCCAAAGAAGGGGGGCATGCCTTAATGATGGATTATTTTAATGCAGAGCCTGTATTGAATCTGGATTTAAGATTAGGAGAAGGTACTGGTGCTGCAATAGCATATCCCATTATTCAAGGAGCTGTAGCTATGATAAACAACATGACAAGTTTTGAAGAAGCTGAAATTACTGATACAACTGACCAAGGTATACGAGTTTTATAAGTAAAGCACTTCATAATTTATCACAATAAAGGCATAAAAAAAGGGGATCAAATTGATCCCCTTTTAATTTATAGTAGAGTTATTTTAATACTCTGACTTTTGAGCCGCTGAATAGTTAATTTTCAACGCCTGAGCTTTACGCAATGCCTGCTTAATACTCGTGATAACACCCATTGGGCAATCAAAGTCAGCTTTGATAGAAGTGGTCATCTTAGGACGATCAGATTCTTTCATACTTTCACGCTCTTGAGCGATGTAACTTTGAATATCACCAACAGTAGCAAACTGATCATTTAGCTGAATTCTTGGCTCTGAACCGTATAATGCACGATACTGATTAGTTGGAACTCCAACATAAATGTATGTAACCAAACTTTTCTTTTCAAGTTTAGCCAATTCAGTTGCCTGCGGAACTTTTATTTTAACTTTTAAAGAAACCTCTTTCATAGTAGTTGAAACCATGAAAAAGAATAAAAGCATAAATACAATATCAGGCAAAGACGCTGTACTAATCGGAGGAAGGCCTTTTGAACCTTTTTTTCTAAACTTTGCCATAATTATTAATTACTTATATTTTTAGGTTCTGCCTCAGAAATCTTTTGTGGATAAATCTTACGAATCGCTTTTTGTTGTTCATCATCAAGATCATCGTAATCCTTACTCCATTTTCTTCTGGCTAACGCATTTCTAACTTCACTATAGGCCCTTTGTAATTCATTTTGAACCATCAAATAAGCCTGATATTGAGTTCCATTATCATTCTGCAATGAGATTACTCCTTTAGATACAGGAACAACTCCAAAAAAATCTACCTCAATTTCTTTAAATTCAGGTAATTTTTCGTCGTTATTCTCATTTAGAATAAACTCTTTAGCTGCATCCTTAAGTTCCTCTACCTTCATTGGTTTACCTTTCACCAATAATTGGTTATTACTATTTAAAAGAACAGTAAAAACGTTTCTGTCTTTAATTGGTGGTGGAGGTGGCACATCTTCAGGTACTGGAGGAGGCAAAAGCCTAGCCAAACCTGAGTCTGTATCCATGGTAGTAGTAACAAGGAAGAATATCAATAGAAGGAAAGCAATATCTGCCATAGATCCTGCATTCACTTCTGGTGTTTCTCTTTTTGCCATATTACCTTATTTAAATATTTTTGATACCTCTGCTACCAAAATAGAAATAAAAACAACTCCTAATAATATATAGGTACCATAAAGGAATGCTCCTGCAAGTTTTAACATTGAAGGTACATTATCGGCTCCTTCGTAACCTCCTAATTCCATTGGAGTACCATCTGCCATGCTATAAGAAATAAGAGCAATAACAACTAAAGCAGCTATTGAAATAAGTGTTCTTGTAGCATTTTTTGGATTTAGCACTAAATGAAAAATCTCAAATAAAATAGCTATAACAGCTGTTGCAGCAACTAGGAATTTAGCCCAGTTTAAGATCATGTCAGTATATACTGGAGTTTGATATGTTTCTCCTGGAACATCACCTCCTGTATAAAACATGATAGTAAACACAACAGTCACAGCTATCAATGCATATAATACAAAATTTAATATTTTTGAAAGCTTTGTCATGTTCTAATTATTTTTTCATGTTGTATTTTACTAAGATATCAAGTAATGAAATAGAAGCATCTTCCATAGAGTTTACAATTCCATCAATTTTAGATACGATGTAGTTGTAAAATACCTGAAGAATAATTGCTACGATCAAACCTGATACAGTAGTAATAAGTGCTACTTTAATACCACCGGCTACTGCTGTTGCAGAAATATCACCCATAGCTTGAATTTTATCAAATGCTTCGATCATACCGATTACAGTACCCATAAACCCAAGCATAGGAGCTAGAGCAATAAATAATGAAATCCAAGTTAAACCTTTTTCTAAAAGACCCATTTGAACTGATCCGTAAGAAACAACTGATTTTTCAACCACTTCAACACCTTCGTCAATACGATCTAAACCTTGATAGAAAATTGAAGCAACTGGTCCGCGAGAATTACGACAAACCTCTTTTGCAGCTTCAACACCACCTTCGTTTAATGAATCTTCAATACTTTGTAGTAATTTCTTTGTGTTAGTAGAAGCAAGATTCAAGTAAATGATTCTTTCAATTGCTAATGCTAATCCAAAGATTAAACATAAAAGTACGAAACTCATAAAGATAGCACCACCTTCGATGAATTTAGCTTTAATTTGTTTGTGAACTCCTTTAGGAGCTTCTTCTGCTGCAGTTTCATCAGCAGCAACTTCTTCTACTGCAGTTTCATCAGCAACAACTTGTTCTACTGCAGCTTCATCAGCAGCAACTTGTTCAACAGCTTGTTCTTCTTGTGCTTCAGTTTCGTTCTGAGCATACATTGTTGATGCACTAAATGTCATCATACCGAAAACTGCAAAAAACGCAAATAGCTTTTTCATAGTCTGTAAAAAATTTTTGTTTGTATTAGTTTGTTAATACTATAGTTTATTTGCTAATAATTCCCTTTTTATTGCAATAAACAAAGTTAATAATTGAAATTCTAAAAATTTTAGGTGTGCAAAATACAAAAAAATCAGCAAATACAAAGATATTAGATATAGATTTCACCATTTAATGACTTATTTAAATTAATCTTTACTTCATCCAAAGTTATAGTATTACCTAATAAGTACATAAGCTTTGTCAAAGCTGCTTCCGTTGTGATGTCTGCTCCATTAAAAACACCCAATTCTAATAAATGTATTCCTGTTTTATACGTTCCCATATCAACACTACCGGCAAGACACTGCGTAACATTCAACATTACAACATCCTCTTTAACAGCTCGTTCTATCGCATCCAAAAACCATTTTGATGTAGGCGCATTTCCAGATCCGAATGTTTCTAACACCAAGGCTTTTAATCCTGGTGTTTTTAACATCGTTTCAAAATAAACTTGACTCATACCTGGAAAGATTTTTAATAAGCCCACGTTATTGTCCATTTTTTTTGCTACATGAAACTCTTTTGAATGATCTGCCTTAAAAATATATGGATAATTATATTTAATATGTATTCCGACTTCTGCCAAAGGTGGATAATTATCACTTCTAAAAGCCCTGAAATGCTCTGCATTGTACTTTGTGGTGCGATTTCCCCGGTATAACTTATCCTGAAAAAAGATACAAACTTCAGGCACAATGGCATCCTCATACACATAGGCAGATGCAATATTCAACGCTGTGATTAGGTTTTCTTTTCCGTCTGTTCTTATTGAACTAAGAGGCAATTGACTACCTGTAAATACTACAGGCTTTGCTAAATTCTGAAGCATAAAACTCATTGCACTGGCTGTATAAGCCATTGAATCAGTTCCATGCAACACTACAAACCCATCATATAAATGATAATTTTCCTCTATAATAACAGCTAGTTTTATCCATTTTTGAGGATTCATATCTGATGAATCCAAGATAGGAGAAAAGGAGGTACTATCAACTTTAAAGTCAAATCGTTTCAATTCAACAACAGTTTCTTCTATCATTGTAAAGTCAAAAGGAACCAATGCATTCGTTTCCGGGTCATTAACCATACCTATGGTTCCTCCTGTATATATTATTAATATCTTCCTTTTCAATTGAATTGTGTATTATAGATTAAATAATGTATTGGCATTTTGAGTTGTTAGCTTTACTATTTTATGCTTTGGCATATTAAAAACCGCCGATAACTTTTCTATTACTAAACTTAAATAAGAGGGTTCATTTCTTTTACCTCTAAACGGAGTCGGCGTTAGAAAAGGAGCATCAGTTTCTAAAACAATCTTATCTGGCCCAAGCTCTTCAACTACCTTATCCAAACCTGAATTTTTAAAAGTAACCACCCCATTTATTCCTAAATAAAAATTCGGATAGCTAAGCACTTTCTTGCCTTGTTCTACAGATCCCGTAAAACTATGAAATACCCCGGACATTCCTTCCAAATCAAAGTGATCCATCACTTCAAAAATCTCATCAAATGCGTCACGGGCATGAATTACAACAGGTAAATTAAATTCTTTTGCCCAATTTAACTGAATCTTAAATGCCTCTGTCTGTTGTTTTAAAAATGTTTTATCCCAATATAAATCAATACCAATCTCCCCTACTGCACAAAATTTATGCGTTGCAAAAAGCGAATACATCTTATCCAATAGCTTTTGATAATCCTCATCTACAGAAGTTGGATGTAATCCCATCATGGATTTACAAATTTCAGGATATTTTTTTTCAACATCAAGTATTGGCTGTATAGAATCGGCATCTATATTTGGCATTAAAACCATTTTCACTCCCGCCTCTGATGCGCGTTGCATCATCTCTTCTCTATCGTCATCAAATTGCTCTAAATAAATGTGAGAGTGTGTATCAATTATTCCCATAATGCTTTATGTAGTTTACTTCAATACTACAAAGTTCTTACATTTTTTAAAAAGACCAATATAAAAAACCTTAAAGGAGTAGTTCCTTTAAGGTTTTCAATTATTTATATGGAATTCTAAAAAATTATCTATGATATACTATACGACTCCCTGGGCTATCATAGCATCTGCTACTTTAACAAATCCACCTACGTTTGCTCCTTTTATATAGTTTACTTTTCCATTTATTTCAGTTCCATACTGAACACAAACCTTATGAATATTAATCATAATTTCATTTAACCTCTGGTCAACTTCTTGTTCATTCCAGTTTAAGCGCATACTGTTTTGACTCATTTCTAATCCTGATACAGCAACTCCCCCTGCATTCACAGCTTTACCCGGGGCAAATAAAATTTTCTCTGTAGCTAAAAATGCCGCATCTGCAGTACATCCCATATTAGAAGCTTCAGCAATTAACTGACACCCATTATCAATCAATGCTTTACAGTCATCCTCGTTCAACTCATTTTGAATAGCACAAGGTATAGCAATATCAACCTTTTGTTCCCAAGGTTTTTTACCTTCAAAAAACTCAACGCCATATCTTTCGGCATAGGGTTGAATCACATCCTGATTTGAAGCCCTTAATTCTAATAGAAAATCAATCTTATCTCCAGATACGCCTTCAGGATCATAAATATACCCATCCGGACCAGAAAGCGTAACTACTTTACCACCCAATTCAACAGCTTTTAAAGCTGCTCCCCAGGCTACGTTTCCAAAGCCAGACAATGCTATCGTTTTACCTTGTAGCGACTGCCCTTTCATCAGCAGCATTTCGCGCACGAAATAGATCGCTCCAAAACCAGTTGCTTCCGGACGAATTAAGCTTCCACCAAACTCCCATCCTTTTCCTGTTAATACTCCGGTAAATTCGTTTCTTAACTTTTTATACTGACCGAACAAGTATCCAATTTCTCTACCTCCTACTCCAATATCCCCGGCAGGAACATCTGTATTTGGACCAATATGACGATATAATTCGCTCATAAACGCCTGGCAAAAGCGCATGATTTCGTAATCAGATTTTCCTTTGGGATTGAAATCAGAACCTCCTTTACCTCCTCCCATTGGAAGGCTGGTTAAACTATTTTTGAATGTTTGTTCAAATCCCAAAAACTTCAACCCACTTAGTGTAACACTTGGGTGAAAACGTAAACCTCCTTTATAAGGTCCTATTGCACTATTGAATTCTACTCGATATCCTCGGTTTACCTGTACTTCTCCATTATCGTCAACCCATGGAACGCGGAACATAATTACTCTCTCCGGTTCGGTCATTCTTTCAAGTATTTTTGCTTTTTGATAATGCGGATTTTCCTGGTAAAAATCCCAAACGGTTTCAACAACCTCATCAACAGCTTGTAAAAACTCATCTTCTCCAGGATTTTTCATCCTTACTGTATCTATGAACTCTTTAATTTTAGCATCCATGGTCAATACTTTTATAGATTTTTATCAAATCAAAATTAGATATTTACATTAATCCAATACATGACTTTTAGCAATTTCTTATTTAATTTCAAAAGTTTTATATAAACCTCAATATCTTTACATTACAACTTCAAATCCCACTTTATTTTCACACTATATGATAACTATCATAACAATTGAATACTGCAGTTTACCTTTAATAAAAACAGAGCTGCCCATAATATTTTAACTGGCTTCAGTTTCCATAACTTCTTATTGAAACTGAATTTCCCCAAAGGGAAAAACTTATTATAAATTTAGGAATCCGCTTGTTATAACTCAAAATAAACTTGGTATCCCATATTAATAAGGCGTAATGCAAGTATGAAGTTATTGCACCCAAAAACAAAAATCATACCGACAACCCACAAAAATCAATGACTATCAGGGATTTAATAATCCTTAAAAAAACTGTATTTATTTCAATTTGTTCTGCACGCCTATGATATATCAAGTATATGACGTCGTACTTACTATGGTTTATTTATGGATATTTATGGTCTTTCTTCGGTTCCTTAGAAGCAATGCCTACGTATAAAACAATCAAAAAATACGCATAGTCAATACAACTACAATACAAAGAAATAGCTATGACTATGCATAGAAATAGTAAAGAAAAGCATAGCCATAGCAAAGAAAAGTCAAAAAAAGACCGAAAAACAACAAAACCTGGAATATTTATGCCCAAAAACACAATTTTGCTGAATATTTTTGTTGTTTTTTTGCGATTTTCCGGAATATTGGCCTTTTTTTTAACCTTTTATGCTTAAATCTAATTTTACCACAAACCATTTACACCTCATAAACAAGCAGTTACAAGGCAAAAAAGTTACAGTAAAATTACAGTAATTTTTTCCTGTTCAATTTCATGCTACTTTAGAACCAAAGATCAACAAGGTTCAATAGAACAAGGAGAAAGGTTAAAGGTTAAAGAAGAAGGGAGAAGGGAGAAGGGGTGATTAGTAGTTTAGAATATCAAATTAACAAATAGCAAATAAACAAATTTACCTTTATACTAATTAGCCATAAAACCATAAACTATATCAACCTAACGCTACTATATTGGAATAAATAGCTTCTATATTTTTCTACCTTTCTATATTTTATATACATCTGACTACCTACACATTAACAACTAAACCCTCAATATTTTTTTGTATTTTTAGTATTTCAATTCTGTTTTTAATTGCTTTGATTTACATAAGATAAGATCAAACAAAAAACAATTAATAACACTAATAAACATTATAATTTATGAGGATCATCTCTTTTATATTCTTATTAACTATTATATATAGTTGTAACAAACCAATGAATATTCATCACGTAAATAAGGACTTTACTGTATACAACAATAAAGTAGTACAAGGGGATTTTACAGCAGAAGTACATCCAGATGGATCTATGACCAGTAATTACATGAGTCCTGTTAATATTCCTCAAAAAAGAACGATCGAATTAAAATTCAGTATAAACCAAAAAGACAATGAACTACCCTTTGCTACTAATCATAAAATTGTCGTTAAACCACAAAACGGTTCCTACACAACACCTGTTATTGAATTCAGGAAGCAATACATTGATGAACAGTCTGGCATTGATGAAGAATTAGAATCGAATACTACTTTAAATGTTAAACTCAACCTTACTAAGGTATTTAAGGATTTTGAAAAGCAGGGTTATTACGAGGATATCAATCACGATAAAATAACACAAAAAGATTTTAAAGGTGTTTTTATTGCTGGAAATATTGCCCCTCTAAATTTTGACTTTGAAAATCTGGGAGAAAATGTACAGCTTAAAGATGAAGATGGAGATCATATATACGAAATATCACTAGTCATAAACACTTTTGACGAAAACAAATTTGTAAAACCTGAATGGAAACTAAAGGAAGACATTAGTCAGTACCCTCAACTTAAAACAGACAATGAATTAATTCAGGCCCTTTACAATATGGCATTAGAGGAAACTAAATTACTCAGTGAAGATGATGGCACTTTTAGAACGGGAGCTAAATGGGCTGGCGTTTGGACCCGGGATGTAAGTTATGCTACCGTTTTAGGTTTAGGAATTGCAGATACCCAAAGAGCCAGACATTCCTTACTTAAAAAAATAAAACGAGATAGAATTATTCAGGATACCGGATCTGGCGGAGCATGGCCTGTATCTTCAGACCGAACAACATGGGCTTTGGCAGCCTGGGAAATATACTTGATTTCAGGAGATGATTTGTGGCTTGACTACTGTTACAAAGTCATAAAAAATACGGTTGAAGATGATCGAATTATCGTCTTTGACAAAAGCACTAATCTATACAAAGGAGAATCTTCATTTCTGGACTGGAGAATACAGACCTACCCCAGATGGATGGATAATACTGACATCTATTCTTCTTTAAACCTGGGTACTAACCTTGTACATTATAAAACCCTGAGAATATTAAGCCAAATGGCCAATATATTAAATCAGGAAGAAGACAAGAGTAAATACGCCACCTGGGCAACTGAATTGAAAGCTACCATAAATACCAAACTCTGGAACCAGGAAAAGGGATATTACAACCAATATATTTATGGCAGAAACTATAGTTTTAATTCACCAAAATCAGAATCGTTAGGTGAAGCTTTTTCTATACTATATGATGTTGCTGATGAAAAATCAAATACAATTATTAAAAATACACCTACGCTAACTTGGGGAATTCCTTGCGTATATCCGCAAATACCAGGTATTCGTCCGTATCACAATAATGGAATATGGCCATTTGTACAAACCTTCTGGAATTTGGCTACTGCAAAAACAGAGAACAACAATGCATTGGAACAAGGTATTAGTTCTTTTTACAGAGCTGCGGCTATGTTTTTAACTAATAAGGAAAATATGGTGGCTGACAATGGTGATTTTATGACGGCGTTAAATTCTGACCGGCAACTATGGAGTGTTGCAGGAAACCTGGGACATATTTACAAGATTTTCTTTGGTATGAATTTTAAGCCTGATAGCAAACTTTACTTTAATCCTGCCATTCCTAATTCGTATGAATGTAACATGGAGCTAAGCAACTTAAAAATAAGAGATAAAGAATTGACGATAAGAATTAATGGGTATGGAACCAAAATAAAGTCTTTTACGGTTAATGGTCAAAAACAATCCGATCATTATGTAAGTCTGCTTGGAGAAGGTAAGGATATTATTGAAATAAATATGGCCAACAATGATTTTTATGGAAACACAAATGTTGTTGCCAATAAATTTCATATTGCAACACCTCAAGCAACCATTAAAAACCAGGAACTATTATGGGATTCAATTCAGAATGCAGTAAAATATGAAGTATTCAAAAATGGCAAACTGCTTACAACCACTACTGACGTTACTAAGATAAATTTGGATGAAACCAATGGTGAGTATACTGTTAGAGCCATTGATATTGTTGGAGATCCATCGTTTATTAGCGAACCTATTTTTTACGAACCACAGCCAGTCAAAAATCTATCGTTTAATAACTACCAATGCAACAAAGCTGTTTCTATTACCGGCGCCCCCAAAGGGATGATTGAATTGTCAAAACAAAACAACCTGGAGGTACAGTGGAATATAAATATTAAGGATAACGGCACTTATGTATTATTCTTTGAATACTCTAATGGAAGCGGACCCTGGAATACCGATAATAAATGTGCCAACAGAACATTATGGATTGATGATTATAAAATTGCTCCAGTAATAATGCCTCAAAGAGGAATAAATGAATGGTCCAACTTAGGAGAAACGAATCGCATTAAAATTGACCTAACCAAAGGACGACATCATTTTAAATTGACTTTTGAACCTGAAAATGAAAACATGAATGTTGATACGAATACCGCCTTACTAGGTAGAATGAAATTAATCAAACAATAAATTAAATTGACATATTATAATCGGATAGAATTGCACGCTCTATCCGGTTATTTAATTATTACTATTCAAATTTAAAAGGCTTCACTAAAAGCCACATAAAAACCTTTTCGATCTTTAGCAATACCATAATCTAGTCTTAAATTCATCCGTGGTTGTATTTCAATCCGGAATCCTGCTCCTAAATTAGGTAAGAAGTCTTCAAGCTCTTCATAGCTACTTGCTACTGAACCAAAACCAGACCAAACTACAAAACCAATATGTTTCAGATATCTTCGAACGGATGGCATCCTCATTCCTGAAAACATATGTCGATATTCTGTTATTCCAAACAAAGAAACTTTATCCCGAAATCTTCCCCATTGATATCCCCTAAGATCAAATTGAGTTCCTAACTGAGGTAGATCCATCCAAGGAATTTCCCCATCGGAATACTGAGTTTTAAATTGAAATGCCCAAACTCGCCTTTCTCCTAGATCCAGGTATTTTCGAGTATCGAGTGTTGCCTTTAAAAACTCATTACTATCTCCTATCTTTAAAAAATTATTATATTTTAAAAACGATATACTAAAATAATAACCCTTATATGGATTTTGAACATTATCACGCTTATCCAGATCTAAAGCCAAACCTAATCCAAAATTAGTGGCACTCTTACCATATTTTTGAACATAAATATCCGACCTCATAAAATCATTTAATTCAGTTGCCTTTGTACTGTTAAAATCATAGGTAACTCCAACAAACAGACTTTTATTAATACGATGAACAATCTTTCCTTCTGCAGAAAACCACTGACGATGGTATCCTGTAGTTTCATCAGGTGTAGAGGTTCTATTTCCCGCATCATAACCTACTCCCCAATAATTATCAGGCATATCCCTGTAAAACAACATTGTTAACAACCTCATCTTATCCATTTTCCCATATATGTATGGAAAAGCTGCAATTGATATAGATTCATTTGTACTGTATCCTACCGAAAACGGAATACTTGAGCGATCAACAAAAGGATTATCTTTTTGAAGTTTAAAAGACATTAAGGCCCCTGCAGAAAACAGCAGCTCCAATTCCGGAGTATATGTTGGAGCCACATATGGAGTAAACATCAAATTCTTTTCAGTAGTCCTTGTCTGATACAATGAATCCAACTGATCTGATGTTTTTTCTGTAGGATCTCCAACCATAGGAACCTGCGCATTTACAATAACAATAAAAAAACAGAAAAGGACTACTAATCCCCCCTTATATTTATACATTTCCTCCCTCTTTAAAACCGCTGCAAATATACAATTATTGACCATTGCATAAGAACATGTTTATCAAAATTTTACGAGAAAGAACAATTGATATTAACAAACAATTTTTATATATTTAAGAGTGTGATACAAAATCACATATAATTGCAAAACAAATACCATTCGTAATGAAAACTATTATCGCCCTAACTAATGTTTCTTTTAACTTTCTAAGAGGTTCTCATCAATTTTTAGAATTAATCCTGGATAATATTAATAACCCGAGTTCGATTAAGATTAAAGAGCTCAAATTTTATTAAAATGCTGATATACAAGGCAAATTCTTTTTTGCATAGCGAGCTATGGTAGAAGAATTTAACGAAGTAGATTAGTATTTTAATAGAAAGCCACATATAAACAACAATTTTCTGCTTCATATTTGTTTGACATAGCCCGCTATGACTTCACAAATATTCATTGAAACTCATTATTTATTAGCGGTCTGAGCCAATAATTTTATATCGAACTCGGGTTAATAGTACAGTTTTACATCTGAATAATAAAATGGAGTTAGTCTCATTTAATAACGCTTTCTTAACTATGTTTCCTAAAAATAAGGACAAAGATTTAATATACATCAGGTGTGGCGAAGCTATTGGTTGTGCCTATCAAGCGGAAGAACAAAAAGATTGTGGAAGAACAAAAAGATTGTGGAAAAACCAGTAAATGTAGAAATTGTGAACTATGATTAAGTGCTATTTCTACCTATTTAAATAATACTACTACATTTAGAAAAAGAATCACCAGACCCTTTTACATTGAAAGCAATAAAAAGGTAGAAATGAACATTCAGTACACAACCATGTATTTTGCCTTTGAAAACGAAAAATATGTTGTGATGATTATAGAAAGTTTGGAATTTGATGACGCTCAAATTTAAAATTATCCTGTTTTTCTAAGCACTTCCTATTCACACTCCCTTTTATTTTTTTTTACATTTAATAAACAACCCATTGCAAACATCACCATTATTAATAAAAAAATTAGCTATTTTTCGTGCCTAAGACTTATTTACTATGGCACTATTAAAATTTTCGACAATCATTATTGCTTTTTCATTTCTTTTTCCAAAAAACTTCTCACTTTCTGATGCGAAACGCATTCATAATTCAATTACAACTATTGATACGCATTGTGATACTCCCATGAAATTCGTTAATAATGGTTTCGACATAAGTGTGTCGCACAAGGCTCCTGAAAGCAGAGTAGATATTCCAAGAATGGAAGAAGGCGGTTTAGACGCCATCTTTTTTGCCATCTTCACCAGTCAAAAAGCTAGAAATTCAGAGACTTACAAACAAACTTACGACTTAGCCAATCAAATGATTGATTCAACAATGGTGAGTCTGAACCACAATAAAAAAACAACAGGTCTGGCTTTATCTGTAAAAGACTTAGAAAAACTTGAAACCGAAAATAAGAGAGCCATCTTTTTAGGTATGGAAAACGGTTTTCCAATTGCCAAAGACATAAAAAGAGTAAAGGAATTCTATGATAAAGGCGTTCGTTATTTAACCCTTTGCCATTCTTCAAACAACGACATATGTGATTCATCTACAGATCCCAAAGGAGCCGAACATCATGGCGTCAGTAAATTTGGGAAAGAGGTGATTAAAGAAATGAATAAGCTAGGAATGATTATCGATGTTTCTCATATTTCAGATACTGCTTTTTACGATGTAATGAAATACAGCAAAGCACCTGTCATTGCTTCTCATTCAAGTGTGCGTTCTGTATGCGACCACGCCAGAAACATGAGCGACGATATGATTAAACTATTGGCTAAAAATGACGGTGTAATTCAAATTTGTATTCTTGGCGACTATATAAAATCTCCGGATACAACCAGTATTCATTACATTAAAATGCAGGAGCTCAAGAAGAAATACAATAACTGGCAGTACAAAAACGACGAGGAAAGAAAACAAGCCTGGGCCGAATGGGATGAAATAAACAAAAATTACCCTCCAGTATTACCAACCATTGCCGATGCAGTAGATCATATTGACTTTGTGGTAAATTTAGTTGGTATTAATTATGTTGGTATTGGATCAGATTTTGATGGAGGTGGAGGATTAGCGGACTGTACCAATGTTGCAGACTTCCCTTTAATCACATTAGAACTATTAAAAAGAGGCTATTCAGAAAAAGATATTGCTAAAATTTGGGGAGGCAATTTCTTAAGAGTATTTAAAACGGTGGAGCAAGTAGCCAAAGGTTAAAAGCACATAAGAGACAAAGATAATGAGAGTGGATAGAAGAGAAGCTTATTACGACTTTACAGTTTTTATGGAGACTGACGAGCTCCCAATAGATGATTCTATTTTTGTATTATAAAACTTTTATTATGGCGGTATTATTTTTTTATTTCTAATCAAAGTAGAATAATATCTTCCAGATAATAGTTTTTCATAAAAACCCCGATAGAATTAACTACCGGGAATCTCATTAATCTAAATCCACATTTCTAAATGTAAGAGTAATTGGGTATCGTTTTTTTATTTCCCTCTGCTCATCAGATGTCATATCATCATATTTTTTTGCTTTAAAAAAAGCAACCTCTCTACGCTGCGCAAAAATAGTTGACCAAACCGCATCCATTGCTTTTATATAATCATTGTAAAGCGTATTATTATTATAATTATACAACATCACATATTTTTCGTGAGCCTTGATATAATTACCTAATTCGGTTTTTACATGATCAATATTATCAACATCTGCATCATTAATAGTAAACAAAAATTCAATTTTACTTTCATCAACTAATTCGGCATCCAATGGAGGTAGCAATGCAAATAAAGCTACATTTTTACCTTTCAAATCTTTATTTGTTGTATTGGCAACATAACCAATTTTCAAAAGATCAGTTTTTCGTAAAGCAGTTTTAACTTTATCTACAAACTCCATTTTTACAGCCTTATCAATTTCAAGTAATACAGTCATTTTTTTTACCATATTATGATCTGCACTTTGCTTTATTCCCAACAAAAGTTGTTCTAATTGAGTAAATTCTTTTTTAACTCCATTAACATAAAGTTGTTTCCCCTCTATCTTTATCCTGCACAAAATATAGTCCTCATCATACTGCCTTACCTCTTTCACATAAGGTAAATCTACGCCTCCATTATTAACAGAAGGTTCCAACTCGTTTACAATAGAATTAACATTATCTAACAACAACGTTCCCTTTGTCATATTAACAAAAAATAAAAATGCAACAGCAAGTAACGGTAGTACTATAATAGCTTTTAATTTAGCTAAACGTCCTGATTTTATTTTATTCATCATGGCTATTCGTTTTTTAATCGATAATAAATTAAAGTTATTTACCAGCTCAACTGAGCGAATGCTGATTAACTGACTCAGTAAGAGAGACTGATAATCGAATAATTGATGTCCTTGATCAAGTACATGCCTGTCGGCAATATACTCATGACACGATTTAATCGATTTCTGTATGCGCCATGTTAGCGGATTAAACCACTGGAACGTAATAATAATTTGTGCCAGCAATAAATCAACTGTATGTTTCTGTTTTACATGAATCCTTTCATGCTCCAACACTTGTTTGTATTCACTATCTGATAAGGCTGCTTTATTGATAAAGATCCATCGTAAAAAAGAAAAACTAGGAACCTTTTCGGATAACAATACCAACGTATAATCATCCTCTTTTTCTGTTTTATTTTTATGAATTAGTTGCGATAATAGAAAAACATGAACAATTAACCGCATCACAAAAAAGAGCAAGCCTGCTAAATAGATATAAAATAAGATTTTAATAATAGATATAGAAGAACTAGTTTGATACTGCTGAGGATCTTTATTCTTCTGAACACCAGCAAAAAAAGAACTTGCTTTATCTCCTTTGTGAGATACAGAATAATCCGGATCTGTTAATAAAATAAGTTCCTCATAATAGCTTCTGAACTGACTAACTCTAACTATTGTGTCTGAAATAACATTAGACTGCACTGAATTTATAGACACTGAACTTAAAGGCATTAATAACGATAACACCATTGTTCCAATCAAATAAACCCGATTAAATGTAAAATACGTTTCTTTACGAAAGAAAAATACGTAACCTAAATAAAACAGAGTTAAACACAACCCTGATTCAAATAAATATATCAGAAACTTAGCCATTTTGCTGTTTTTTGAGTTCTTCTAACATCTTTATTGCTTCATTTACTTCATCAATTTTTAAGTTTTTATTTTCTGAGAAAAAATTGACCACCTGAGACAAGGAGTTATTAAAATATCCTTTCACCAAACTACCCAGCTGACTCTTCCGATATTCATCTTTTGATATCAAAGGATAGTATTCGTATGTTCCTCCATATTTATTAAATCCCACAATTTCTTTTTTCACCAACACTCTAACAATAGTAGAAACACTATTATAAGGAGGTTTAGGATCAGGCATTTCTTCAATAATATCCTTTATAAATCCTTTTTTAAGCTCCCAAAGTAGCTTCATTATTTTTTCTTCAGCTTTAGTTAATGTTACCATCGTAATACTAAGTTAGTTAATCAGCATTTCAAACTTACAACTTATTTTTAAGTTTATCAACTTATTATTAAGTTATTTAATTTAAAAGTAAGTTTTAGGAAAATCATGTCCATTCTTTCTATTACTCTGATAACATTCAAACATTCCTTGTTATTTTTCAAATTTTCGACATTTGCCTATATTTACAACTTAAACCCATATACATTAAGTTATGAAACTAACCCTAAAATTATCAATTACTATTATTGCGTTATTTTACCTGACTCCTATATATTCCCAAGCATCATTTGGGACCTATATAGAGGCTACAAACCTTTATAATCAGCATAAATACGAAGAGGCATTAACACTATTTACTGAAAACATCAATAAAGGACATAAGGATTTTGATGCTTTTTACAGAAGGAGTTATTGTAATTTTTACCTCGAAAAATATCAAGCTGCCATTAACGACATTGAATGTGCCTATGATTATGCTCCTAAAGATCATAATTACTATTATATGAAAGCCCAATCATATGACAAACTAAAAAAAATTGATCTGGCTGAATATTATCTCGACCTTGCCGTCAAAAGTCAACCTCAAAATATAAAATATTACAAGTATAGATCAGCACTTAATATGGAACTTGGGAATTATAAAAATGCAGAATATGATCTAAACTTAATCATTAATAGTAACCCAAAGGATTATAGTAGTTACTTCAACAGAGGATTGGCAAAGTTTAATCAAAAACGAAAAACAGAAGCTTGTTTAGATTGGCAATACGCACAAGAACATAGCAAAGGAAGTAAAAGATTCTTTTTTTATAAATGTGCAGACCTTGATTTAAGGAATAAAAAAATCGCCCCAACAAAAGAAAAAACTATTATTCCTCCACAATTTAAATCTGCTGAAGATACTATTTGTAGTTCTTATTTAAACGATAAGATTAGTTATACTATTGATAATTACATTAATCATTCTGAAGGTAATGCACTCGTAAAATTTACATTAACCAAACAAAAACAAATCACAAATATTGAGTTGTTATTTTCAACTGATTCCATTATAAATCAAAAGGTTAAAGAGGCCATTTCATCTTCAGAGCAATATTTTATAACATGTGCTAAAAAAGACAACCAACCTGTTGACTATACTTATTACATTCCAATTGTTTTTCAATTAAATGAAGTTAAAACATCTACTCCACAGCTCATTGACTCCCTTCAACTATATTACAATACCAACAACATTAATAAAGCATATCAAGTATCGAACAAAATATTAGCTAGAAATCCTTTTTTACTTGAAGTTGCCGAAATACATAAAACCACAGCTTCAAAACTCAAGCAAAAAGACAATTTCATCAACTTAAATAACTTATGTAGCACAGAAAACAATGCTGAATTAGCAAAACACATTGTGGCCAAGCAAAACTTTAAATCCATTTACTTTAACTCATCATGGCAACTGACCAACAAAGAAAACGCTGAATTTTACAGAATATGCCAATGGTCTACGCCCCAAACATACAATGATACGAACTACAATGGGCCAATGAATTACACTTTTCTGGATATGCAGGGAAGTTTTTACGACTATACTACATCTGGAAAACTAAAAACAAAAGGATCATACAACAATAATAACAAACAAGGCCACTTTGATTTTTTTTATAATAATGGCAATCCTTCGTTAAAGCTTGATTTTAATAAAAATGAGGTTACTGATACTGTGAAGTTTTATAGTGAAGATGGATTCAATTACCAAACGATAGTTTGCAAAGATGGTTACTTTACCGTAACTAAATATTATGACCAAGACGGGAATAACCTGTTAAAGGATGGCAGTGGTTCCTGGGAGTACACAAAAAAGGGCGTAGCAGACCAAAAAACGTTAAAAGTTGAAGGAAACCTCTTCAATAATTTAAGAGACGGGAAATGGCGTTGTTACTATGGCGATGAAATTTATATTGAAGAAAAGTACGAGTACGGATTATTTATTAGTGGAAAATATTATCAATATGGAAAAAGTAAGTCTGCTCCTATAAAACTAGAATCCTCATCCATCCTGTCATGGATTTTTATTCCATCTTTTATTATTACCAGCGAAACTCCAGTAATAACCAATGAGTACAGAAATGTAAATGATGATTTAATATCGCAATATTAAAAATCGGTTTTTATCATATAAATATACCTGCTTAAAAAAGTGACAACCTGAATCTGATATTAAAATCTAAATTCAGGTTGTTATTTTATTATATCTCTATTCCCACCGGACAATGATCAGATCCCATAATATCATTCATGATAAAGGCATCTTTAATAGATGGGAGAAAAGATTCACTGGCTAAGAAATAATCGATTCTCCAGCCTACATTCTTACCTCGCGCCCCTGCTCTGTAACTCCACCATGAATATATATCTGTTTGGTCAGGATAAAAATGTCGGAAAGTATCTTTTAATCCACCTTGAGTAAAACGATCCATGCCATCAATTTCTTCCTGCATAAAGCCTGCTGATTTATTATAATTTGGCTTTGGACGAGCCAAATCTATAGGCTTATGCGCCACATTAAAATCACCACATGATAGTACTGGCTTTTTCTCTTCAAGTGATTTTAAGTAATCGTAAAAGGCCTTATCCCATTCCTGGCGATACCCTAAACGTTTTAAGTCGCTACCAGAATTTGGCACATATACATTTACTAAATAAAACTGATCGTATTCCAGCGTTAAAACACGCCCCTCATTATCATGCTCTTCTATTCCAATACCTTTAGATACACTTATTGGTTCAACTTTACTTAAAACAGCAGTACCTGAATAACCTTTTTTCTCGGCAGAGTTTGAATAAACAAAATAACCGTCTATATCTTTTAACACCTCTTCAACCTGGTCGCACTGAGCTTTGGTCTCCTGCAAACAAAAAACATCAGCATCAATACTTTCAAAATCTTTAAAAAAATCCTTTTTTGCAACAGCTCTTAAGCCATTTACATTCCACGATATTAATTTCATGTTTGTTTTAAAATTTTTCTTCTACTTGTTATATGAAACTAGTCGAATTTCAACATTTCTTGATAGGATGATACGCTAATCCTATACATTTTAATTACACGCAATATAAAGAAAGTTTTAGAGGTAACACAGCTTGTAAAATTTAACTGTTGGTCATTGTTTCATCCAAAACCTTATTGATACAACTAATTTTTTAATGTTTTGTTTTATTACAAAAGTCTGAAAACAAAAAAACGGTTTATCATGCCTAAGCAATCAAAACCGTCTTTTTCTCATCCTTTGTTAAATATCTTAATTATTCTTCCAGAATCCCGGAGCAAATAAAATCAATACTGAAAACAATTCTAAACGACCTAATAACATTAAAACAGATAATATCCATTTTCCTGATTCAGGTATAGCAAAGAAGTTGTTCATTGGACCAACTACTCCCAATCCAGGTCCAATACCTCCCATTGATGTAGCAACTGCACCAAAAGCAGAATCCATATCTAAGCCAACTATAGTCAATAATAGGGTTCCTACACAGAAAATAGCCATATAAAGTACTAAGAATGCCAATACTTTATAAATAACCTCGTGCGAAACCATGTTTTTCCCAATCTTTAATGGAATAACTGCATTGGGGTGACTCATTCTTTTAAATTCGATTTTGATATTTTTAACCAGTATCATATGACGGAACAACTTGATACCTCCGGAAGTACTTCCCACACATGCTCCACTAAACATCAAACCAAAAATTACAAAGGTTAGATAAGGGTGCCAAGCGGTGTAATCGGCTGTAACAAACCCGGTACTGGTAATGGTACTTGTAACCTGAAACAATGCATCTCTAAACGATTTTTCAAATGTTTGATTTGTATGAAAAAAAAGTGTTGTTCCAATACAAAGAGAAACCACAAGAATGACACCAAGAAACACTTTATATTCAGTATTCTGGGTTAGTTTCTTCCAGTTCCCTTTCCACACAAAAAAGAACAAAGCAAAGTTAGTACCGGCAAAAATCATAAATACAATAATTACATATTGTATATATGGTGAGTATTCAGCAATACTGGCATTTTTTGTTGAAAATCCTCCTGATGCTATTGTTCCAAAACTATGGCATAATGCATCAAACAAAGGCATACCACCAAACATTAAAAAAACAGTTTCTGAAAGTATTAATACCACATAAATACCCCATAAACTTTTTGCTGTTTTAGTAATTCGAGGATGAAGTTTATCATTTGTAACACCAGCTGCCTCTGCACTATAAAGCTGCATTCCTCCAAATCCAAAAAATGGTAAAATAGCAACTGCTAGTACAATAATTCCCATCCCTCCAATTAGGTGAGTTATACTTCGCCAAAACAAAATACCATGCGGCAATGCTTCTATATCATTTACAATAGAAGCACCTGTTGTTGTAAAACCAGAAATTGTTTCGAAGAAAGCATCTGTAAAACGAGGAATTGTTCCGCTAAATATATAGGGCAAACTCCCAAACACAGACATAACTACCCAAACGAGAGTTACAATTATAAAACTCTCCCTTTTCAACATGTCCTTCTCCACATTTCTATTAAATACCCAACACATTCCTCCTATAGAAAATGTTATTGCGAACGATATTAATAAAGCTTCAACATCAAAGTCTCCATAAAACAGTGAAACTCCAGCACTCAAAAGCATAAAAAGACTTTCGAACACCAATATTAACCCTAGCGTATTTAAAATAAACTTCTTATTCAACATAAATTAATATGCTATATGATTATTGTTTGTAAATAAAAAATTGCAGCCCCTGCCAGATATCCTGCCAAAGCAATTACACTTACTTTTTTCAGATACCACATAAAATCTATTTTTTCAAGTCCCATTGCAGCTACACCCGCAGCAGAACCAATTATTAAAATACTACCTCCCGTACCGGCACAATAGGCTAAAAACGACCAAAAATTGCCATCCTGAACAAAGTTTGCCATATATCCGGCAGCTCCTGATCCTGCAATATTATACATTCCCATCGAAGCAGCGACCAAAGGTACGTTATCTACTATAGATGACACAACACCTATGATTATATTTATCACATAAATATTCTTAACATGTTCATCAAGGAAAGATGCCATTAAATCGAGATGTCCAGCAGCTTGAAGTGCACCAACAGCACTTAAAATTCCTAAAAAGAACATTACCGTTGGAATGTCTACTGATTTAATTACTGACGAAACATTTAAATGACGTTTATCTTCATGAGGTCTGTGACGTAAATATCGGTCATTCATCACCCATAATACACCAAGCCCTAGTAACATACCTAAATATGGTGGTAAATGCGTAACTGTTTTAAACACGGGTACTGAAACTAAAGCTAAAATACCAACAATTAACATAAACATCCTTTCTGATGGAGTAGTAAACTCTTCCGTTTCATCATCAGGCAATATGGGTTTTAAAGTTTGCCCCTTAGTAAGTAGCGAAAAAAGATAAGTAGCCACTATTACATTTACCAAACTTGGTAATATAACAGAGGCAATAATATGACCGGCTGTTAACTGACTTCCAATCCAAAGCATAATGGTAGTAACATCACCAATTGGAGACCAGGCTCCACCTGCATTTGCTGAAACAACCACAACACTGGCAAATATCCATCTGTTTTTCTTATCGGTTAATAACTTACGCAACACAGTAATAATAACAATGGTTGTGGTAAGGTTATCCAAAATGGCCGACATAAAAAATGTTAGTAAACTAATAATCCAAAGCAATCGGGTTGCGCTTGAACTATTAATTTTATTGGTAATGATTCTGAACCCCTGATAACGGTCAACTAAATCAACAATTGTCATTGCTCCCAACAAAAAGAATAAAATAGAAGAAGTTTCCGCTAAATTATCCAATAAAGCATGATGAGCGATATACTCTTTTGCCTTAGCTAAACTACCCAACTCTTCAAGATAGTTTGTCCAGGCAGAACTATAGCCCAAATTCAGAATATCTGAACCTCCAAGTGCAAAGATTGCCCAAATCAATGAACTCATTAATAAAGCTGTTGCTGCTTTATTAATATGGTTTACATGCTCAAACATGATAAATCCATACCCCACAACAAACAGGATTAGCATTAAATAAAACATTGTGATACTTTTTTAATATGATAGTTATGTAAATATAAAAAATCTATTTTACTCCATCTATTAAGATGCAGCGGGCACATACAATTTGTTATATTATGAGAAATACAACGGTGGGGAAACATCTGCTTCAAATAAAATAAAACTATTAAAGTTTTTGTTGATTGGGTACTCAAAACCAAAATCTAAAGCGACATTGGGTTCATTATTACACAAATCAAAATCAGTACACAAATAATCATTTTCATCATTTAAGTTCGCCACTAACTGAAGAACCTGGGGACCACAACAAGCATGAGTATTTTGCCGACAGATTAATTGACTTACCTCTGCATTATACTCTAACGCAAAAAATAAGTTCAAAAACAAAAAAGAAATAATAATGTATACTAATCTGTCCATTTGAAATTTTGAATGCGCAAATGTACAGTTTATTATTACTCTGACAATGGTTAAGCGTTTTTTTGTATGTTTTATAACAGTAGTTTAATTTTTTTTTACAATAAATTGACTTATGCATCCCTTTTTAACAAGTACACATCCATAACAATACCAACTCATTACAAACCACACCACAAAATAATACAGCAGCAACAATAATATATACTTTTTGTTCTACAAGTACGTATCCAAGATTATATTTTACTTAGCCTCTTCGGTTTCAAAGCTAACCATCCAATTAATTCCAAACTGATCAGTAAGCATACCAAAATACGATCCCCAGAAAGTGGTATCCATTGGCATTACTACTTCTCCATCCATAGAAAGCATATCGAAATAGCGATCGGCATCAATCTTTGAATCAGCTTCTATAGATATTGAAAAGTTGTTACCCTTTACAAAATCCTTCAACCACTCTCCTCCTACATCACAACCCATCAAAACGGTTTCATCACTAATGGGTAATGATACATGCATTATTTTTTCAGCATCAGCATCAGGAATTTTAGTTCCATTTTGAGGTGGCATATCCTTAAATCGGTTAATCATGGTAAATTCAACCTCAAAAACATCTCTGTAGTAATTAAACGCTTCCTCGCAATTACCATCAAAAGTTAAGTAAACATTGATAATAGGCATAAGGCATATGTATTAGTTATTAATACATTAAGTTATGAAAGATTTAGCTAAAATGTAATATAAAAAACATATATCCTTTAAAGATAAAAACAAGGATACACCAATGGAATAAAAATCTATTTTAAACGTTCTTTGTTCGAATTCTCTTCGGACTTTCTTCGGTTTTTCTTCGGTTAAGATCGAATTAAATACTGTTATAGTTCATTTAAACTATATCATAAAAACATTTATATGCAGACACTACTACGTTAATGCCTGCTTGTTGGTATATCTCCATACTAAAACGACTCTGTAAAAACAGTATAAAATATTCAATAACGCCCATAAAAAAAGAGAAGCACAATACTTCTCTTTTTATTTGTTCGATTTATAAAATAATTTCAATCCTAAACTAATCTACCTCTATTTCAATATCATTTATTGATTTATTTAACCAAAAATTCTCTTTATAATTGATATTTTCACGTTCTAATGATATACAATACTCACCCGGAAGTTCATATTCAAATTCGTAACCTGACTTTAAATCTAATTGAGAAACAATATCAACCTTTTTAATATCTCCTTCTATTGTCAGTTTAATATCAGCCTTATTTGACATATCTCCTACTGATGAAAGATCATTAAACTCAACCCAAATTTTTACTTTGTACATATATTTTACTTTTTCTTAAACTTTTACAAATTACGGAAAAGTCTTTTATTGGTTTTTGGTTACAAAAATACACAATTGATTAACTTATAAAGTTAGATGTAAAATTTAACATAATTACAAAAAACAACAATAATAAAATAAAAACTAAAATCGGATTACATCTTGATGTTAAATAATAAGTATCTTTTTTATTTAAATAAAATACTGATTCTAATACTTCATTCTTATTATATACTTCATTTAACACATATCCCTGATTATCAATAATACAAGATAATCCACACCAAGAAGACCTTACTATATATTTATTAAAAATAATTGCATTACAAACTGACAATAATCTAGTCAAATTTTTATAGTGATAATTATTAATAAATGGCTCTCGAGCAATTACAAATAAAGCACCAACCTCATTTTTTAGCTTTTCCTTAAGATTTTGCTCAAAAAACGATTCATAACAAATTGATACATGGATCGAATCTGCATTACAGACAAATATACTCTCATTATTATCGGGTGTAATATAAGTTTCTGACAGATAATTTTTATAAACATCAAAATTCTTTATACCAGCTAACATTTTAGGAATTTCTTCTCCCAGAGGAACCAATACATCCTTATACCTCTTTTTAACAACATCATCATTAATTAGTACAGCTAAAACTTGCTGCTTACCCCATGTTGATAAATTAGCTCCAATAATTGTTATAAGTGAATCTTTTTTAAACTGAAGGTTATTTTTTATTATTGACTCTATTATCCAATTATCTTCAGGAATTTCATTATTTAAATTTATTACCAATTCAGGAAAAACATCATAGCATACACCTTTTGTTAAACTATCATTACTTGATTCAATGATACTATCCTGAATTTGTTCAATAAAACAAACACTGCTGTAACTATGAATCTTTACTCTACGTGCTTCATTAGTTTTCATTGGAGTGTCAGAAATAATTAAGGATAGCATAATTGGAAGAAATACTACAGTAATAATTATAGAAAAGTATTTAAATGATATAAAACCTTTTCGCATACTAACAACAATCCCACATGTTATCAAAACATTAACAACAATCACCCATAATGAACCTCCCAAAACTCCTGTATAATTATACCAATGTATAATTGAAGCATTATTTGCTAGTAAAATACCTAAGTAACTAAATGGTGTTTTAAAAAACCATTGAGAAATAAAATATTCCATCAAGATCCATAAACAAATAAAATATATATGTTTAAATTTCAAATTAGATAGTAAAACTATAAATGGCAATAGCTCTAATACAGAAAAAACGCCTATTAAAACCGGGATATAGACTTTTACATCATCAATATTAAAAGAATATAGAAACTGATAATTAAAAGCATTCCAAATGATTAAAAATAGAATAGTCGCTAATAAAATTTTGTAATATTTGATATTTTCTTTATTACTAAAACAATATAATAATGGTACTAAGCAAATAAATGATAAATAGTAAAGAGAATATGATGCACAAACCATCAACCCGGAAATACCCCCCATTATAAGATATTGTTGCTCAATTATTTCTTTGCAATATCTCAAGCGCTTTCTCCAATTGTGGATCAATACCTGTTTCTCTATGTTCATTTTCCCAAAAATCATTATCTCTTATAACTTCAACATCTGGATTAATTCCCTCCTCAATTACCTCTCCCTCCAGATTATAAATTTTTGTAAATGTATAAGTAAGTCCCCAACCATTTGGTAAATATACCGAGTTTATAGTTCCTCCTCCGCCTCCTGTTTTTTGACCCACTAAAGTACTATTAGTTAAATCTTTCATTACCGATGCCATAAAATTACCCATACTATAAGTATTATCATTAATTAAAACAACTTTAGGTATTGAATTTGACATGATACCTTTTCCATTTAAATTCACTGAAAACTTTCGAGTAAAATTCTGCCGATTAATTCCATTTCGATACTGCTCATAGTAAGCAATACTTGTAGTATCTATAAAAATATCCAGCAACTCCAAGCCTGTTATATATCCACCAATGCAATCTCTTAAATCTAATACAAAACCATTTTCGTAATTATAATCGCTCAACGGCAAACTGCTACCTGATATTCCTTTGAAATTATACAATACTCTTAGATAAGCAATTTTATTAGGTAATTGACCTAAATGAAGACAGTCATATTCCTTTAAATTAGTTAAATTATAAAAACCATAAACCATCCCAAAACTTATTTCAGGAACCTCTAATTCTGATTCATAACTAATTCCATAATCATCCTTAATACTTATCCAAACATGTCGATCATGCAATAGATCAATAATTTCTTGGTACAATTTTTTAGCTTCCTGATCACTTGCTACTTTTTTAAACTTGGTATAATAATTTATATATACTGCATCCCAGTCTACACTTTTCTCCTTAAAAAATACGTAGCGTTCATTAAGAATATCCCAAAATGACTGAAATGTATTCAAATACCCCTCTTCTTCATTAATAAGATTATCAGTACATGAAAAAGTTATAACCGTAAATAGCAATACTACTATAATATCTTTCACTTTTATCATTTTATCCTAAAATCTAATACCTATTCCAAATTGATGCTGCATATATTTCTGATTTTCGATACCTTTTGAATAAGTATGATATTTATATCTGTATAAAAAACAAACATTCATTTGGCTCATTGGTACTCCTACTTTAAATTCGAAATCAATTTGCATTAATCTACCAATAAAAACTAAATCATTTGGATGTAAATAATATGAATCTGAAGGTTTGACATTGTTTGATTTATATGGAGCTTCAGGAAAATATCCACCTCCTACAATTGGAACACAAACAAAATTTTCAATAACAATATCTTTTATTTTAGTCTGATTTCTTAATGTAAAATCAATCCCAGTGGTCCATCTGCCAAAAACATCTGCACCTAATAAACCATTATTGTCATTAACCTTCTCTGATTCTACAAATTCGGCTTCTGATTTCAACAATCCTCCAATATAAATTTGATTTTCAAAACAATGCGATTGATTAAAAATTTCCCATTCCCTACCAATACCACACTTCCCCCCGTAAAACTCATACATACTCTGACTTCCATAAACCTTTACATTACGATTTAATCCACCAGCATTAAAATCAACGAGCAAATAACTCCGATGATTATTACGGTTATCATTTTTGGCAATAGTATATTTTAAACCAATGACTCTACCTTTAACCCCGTTAGGAATAGTCTGTTCATTATTATATGCAACACACCCCACCTTAAAACTTAATTCATGGGTTATTTCATGATGTTGCCCATAAACAAACAACTGAGTACATAACAATGCTAATTGTATAATAATTACTTTTCTCAATGAAATCAGAATAATACTCGTCATAGCTAAGAAGCTATGACGAGCTTAAAAACATTCTTAATTAATTATTAATCTCTCTTACTAAAACCATAGGCAAAATGGCATGACTCTCACCAAATACTCTATAACTAGTACTATCAAGTTCTGCTATTTCAATATTTCCCCTCAATAAAGTTACATAAGCCAAAGCTTTATTAGGGATATTATCAAATAACTTACTATTCAACACTACTTCTCCATCATCTTCATTAATAACATCAATATTCCTTACATAAGTAGCTTCATCTACATCCTCAGAAAGAACAGTTCCAAGCCATTCAACAATTACAACCAAACCATTTTCGTTATTTACATCTGCATTCCACTTTAGAATAAAATTATCGTAATAACAATATGGATATAACTCTTGTGCTGTTTCGATAGGGGGTGATAATATTTCAACTAACTCAGGAACATACATTTCTATTGCCACTGTATCTGCTGAAGAAGCACTCTTCAATTTACTATTTGAGCTTAAAATAAATTTCACATCCTGACCATACCAACTATTAAATAAATCATGTCCCTTGGTAATTGGCGAACTCTTTAAATTACTAACCCCAGCTAAAACATCGTGATTATTTGCTGTAAAAGCAATTTGTTTAGTACTCTTCAAACCATTTTCTTGTTCTACAAAAATTGGAACTAGTTCCTCATCAGATAAAGAATTCTGTTTTACAGAAGAATACCCAGCTAAATAACTATCATTATTAAAGTAATTACTATAAACAGAAGGTTCCGTTGCCAAAACACACTCTTTCACTTCATTATCAATTACATTTGAAACACCTTGTTCGCTATTTTGTTTTTCTTTTTCACAAGAAAATAAGATAATTGCGAGTATTACCAATATATATATATTCTTCATTACAAAATTGCTTTTAAATATTTACCATCTTTATACATTAAAACTGGCTTAGGTTTTATTATGCCCCCGTGATATCCATTTGATACCTTTTTATAAACCCCCTGGATAACTCCGCTTTGTGGTGAATCCAACTGATTTGCCATACTTGATTTTGTCCACACAACATAACCTTCTCCCCCATTCCTATCTGCATGTAATCCACTTTTTATTTCAACCTTAACTTCAAATTCTTTTTTAGAATTCTTAGGAGTATAAATATTATTTATACTCCATTTTCCAAGATCACTATGATTTGAATTTGTATAAGAGGTAGTTTTACTGGTTGTACCTTTACAGCCATTTGCCGATACCGAAACTTTTATTATGGATTTAGACTGCTCATAATGATCTCCAAAAACATCTAGCAAAGAAGCGATATAACTACTATTAGGATAGACAGAACTAGAATAACATAACAAATCAGACGCATTCTCCGGATGCTTTAATTCAACATATTGATAATGTATAACATCACTTTTTTGCCAAGTACAATCGGGTGTAGAACGAGGATTACCAATAGGATATTTACAACTACATATAAGCAGCACAAATAGACTACAAAACAATAATTTATTAATCATTTTATTATTTTTGCAATGAGAGCTGCAACTCTCATTAATTACTATACTTTGTCTCCAACGTTTGAAATATTTCGGTATTTTAGGCTTGGAGGCTTTTTCCTTATCCCGCTACTCTGAGACTACTATTGTTCGTCACAAAACAGAAGTTGATACTATTTACTTTTTTAAAATATTTATTTTATTGTTTATTATTACTACATAACCCATTTTCAAAATCCTCAATAGTAGGATTATATAAATTGTGATATACATAAAACTCATCTAGTACATGAGCTTTTATAGCATTTGAAATGGAACAAAAATCTTTTAATAGAGGATTTGCTAAAGCTGATTTTTCATAGCCTCCTATTACTAATTTTTTATTTATCGCAATTAGGTTTTCCAAACCGGCTAAAGAAGTCAAATTAGGATTGCTTGTTATGAATATTTCATCTACACTTTCTAAATTCTCCAAACCTTCAAGTGATTCAATATTTTGCATTTCCGTAATCATTAATGTACCAACAGTTTTTAATGACTTTAATCCATAAAAATTAGATATAGAAGGATTACCTGATAATATCATACTATTAAGTTGCATATACTGCAATAACCCATTAAGATCTTTTATACCTTTACAATATAGAATTGAAATGGAAGTAACCTTATTCAATTCTGACAAAAAATTTACATTATCAATATTATCACAATAGCTTATATCAACTGAGCTACAGGCTATATCCTGATTAAAACAAAATACTTTGCAATTTAAATTTGATATTGACAATGTATTTAGGATTGAAACTGTTGGTAGACTTATGGTATCCAGATTTATCAATTCTGACACATACAATTTTCCAATATAACGTAGAGTATTAAGATCTTTTATTGCCCTAAGCATTGGATTATTTGTAATTGCTAACGATTCAACTTTGCGGATATTATTTAAATTACTAATTGACTCCAATTTAAGATTACCTGATATATTTACCCTTTCTGCTTCCTCTATACTATCAAGTCCTTTTAAACAACTCAGTTTTTCATTTTCGCTAATATCAAGAGTTTCAACTTCACGAACTCCTTCCAATCCATTAAGATTAGTCAACATATCACAATCAGACACTGACAAATAAGAAAGTTTATTAATCTGATCTAAACCTTTTAATGATGTAAGTTTCGGATTAACTGAAATACTTAAACTACTCAATTCTCCTTTCAGTTTTTTAAAATCCGGTAAGGATTTAAGTATATAATTATCACATATGCTTATTCCACTATCAACAGCGACTATATTTTCTAATCCTACTAACAATTCAAGCATTGGATTATTCTTAATGATTAATCTTCCTCCTATATTTTGTAGTGAGCTTAAACCTTCCAGATTATATATAAACTCACCTGATATAATAATATCTCCGGGAACTGAAGTATAATGAAAATTATCAACTTGTTTTTGCGATGTAATTTCTAACCTTTCAGGGATGGAATCATCTTCATTACACGCATAAAGAAATACTAAAACAAAGAAAGATATACCATATCTGGCATATGTATTTAAAAGATTCATAAGTATAGAATTTGGTCGATGATATTATTAGTTAAAGATGATTTCAATATATAAGTTATATCAATCTAACTCATAAATTGAAAATCAATACAAAATATACAAAGTAGTTATAATTTGTTTGGAATTATGTTTGGTTTTAAGAATTCTCATGTTCAAATTTTAGTTCTGGTTAATAACGCATTCAAAGATATTTTTTTTTTTAAATAAAACAAATTTTTACACTAAAATCATGGAATTACAGTAGTCTTCAGACCTTAATACTAAAATAATGAAGATTAAAAAACTACTTCAACACACTTCTCTGATCACTGTTAGCCTCACACTAAAAACTGATTTTGAACTTGCTTTATTAATTCCACAAAAATATATTTCATTTTTAATTTCATGCTGCAATTGATGGATATTACTGTAACATTCTACATCATCATTTAAAAATGCTTCGCCTAAAAAGTTGATATCATACTCAATAACCGTATATGAACTATGATATTGAAATGGAATTAAATCTAAAACCCACTGCGAATACTTAAAATTATTGACATGTTTACTCAAATCCAGATCACTGTTTTTTACCACAACGGTTTTTAGTAAATCCATATTTGCAGGAACCTTCAGTTTATCGGTGGTAAAAGGTAAGCTGTACACTTCTCCGGGATCATACTGCTCATTAAACCCATGATGAAAATGAGGTTTTCGGGTTTGAGCATCTAAAATCATCCAGCTGGTGGCACACTCTCCTATCTTTTCTCCCTTATGATAAACTTCAAAGTTTCTATCAGCAAAACAGCCCTTCCCTGGTTTTGGATAGGTTTTAATTAATATATCTTCTTTCCATTTGGGCCAATAGCTCATCTTTAACTTTTGACGAATTAACACCCAAAATGTATTGTTATTTATCATATCCTCGTAACCATAGCCAAGCATAGCTGCATGGTCATAGGCAATATCCTGCAACAATCCCAATAATCCGTATAAGCCCAATTGTTTATTGCTGTTTATTAAAAGGCTATTTATGGTGTATTCTTTTTGTAGGATTAAATCTTCTTTTTTCATGACTCAAAAATAAAAATCTGAAGTTAGAACTTCTAAGTTAAAGGTTAAATACTTTAACTAAATTTAAAATAGTAGACATTGCCATAGATATAACTATGTTCCATAATTCGAAAAAATAAATGTATTATAATCCACATTTATGTTCAATTGTACCACCCTCCACTTGCAAAATACCATTTACCAACCTCACAATCTATCAATTACAGAAACAAACACTCTACATAGTGCAATATTGTAAATTTTAATTCTTTACAACAATATTTAATTTTGTCAATACAGATCATTACACAATCTATTATAATCAATTTAAGACATAGCAAATGAACAAACTAGCTTTAATTGTTTTAACCATATTATTTACATGCGCCTGCAGTAATGAGGATAAAACAAAATCTACATCAAAACCTACGCTATATACAATAGGTGATTCAACTGTTAAAAACGGACAAGGTGATGGTGCCGGAGGTTTATGGGGATGGGGAGATCCAATAAAACAGTATTTCGATTTAGAAAAAATTAATCACGAAAACCATGCCCGTGGTGGCACAAGTACAAGAACTTACCGATCGTTAGGTCTTTGGGAACCTGTGCTAGCCAAGTTGAAAAAAGGCGATTTTGTAACCATTCAGTTTGGTCATAACGATAACAGTGCAATTAACGATGAAAAACGTGCCCGTGGAACCATCAAAGGCATTGGTGATGAAACAGAGGAAATTGATAATATGCTTACGGGTAAACATGAAGTTGTACATTCATATGGTTGGTATTTAAAACAATTCATCCACGAAATTAAGGAAAAAGGTGCCACACCTATTATCATTTCTTCTATTCCTCAAAACAAATGGGAAGATGGTAAAGCATGTAGCTTTAAAGATACCTATGCAACCTGGGCCAGACAGATAGCCATTGCCGAAAAGGTAACTTTCATCGACCTGAACCACAAAATGTCGGATTACATGGAAAAATTAGGTCCTGAAAAAGTAATGAACTACATGTTTTGGGCGAAAGACAAAACACATCCATCTGCAAAAGGTGCTGTTATTGCTGCTTCGCTGGTGGTTGAAGGTATTAAAGAAAATAAGGAGTGCGCACTTGGTAAATATGTATTAGAGAACCCTGTAATTAACTTCCCTGTTAAAAAAGATGTATTTATTTTGGGTGACTCCACAGCAGCTTTTGGTAAAGATTCTACCATTGGTTGGGGGCGTATGATTCCTGAATTCTTTGATACAGCTCGCGTAATTGTACACAACAAAGCTCGCGGTGGACGCAGCACGCGTACATTTATGAGTGAAGGTCTTTTAGATTCAGCATTAACCAAAATGGGAGAAGGAGATTTTGCTTTGATTCAGTTTGGACATAATGATGATTCAAATCTGGGGGCTCCAAAATACAGAGGTACTATTCACGGAACAGGTGATGAAACCGAAACAGTAACGCTTGCCGACAGTACATCTGAAGTTGTACATACCTATGGCTGGTATTTAAAACTATATATTGAAAAGGTTAAAAAAAATGGCGCCACTCCTATTGTATTATCGCTTACTCCACGTAATATGTGGAAGGATGGTAAAGTAGACCGAAGACACCTGAATTATTGTAACTGGGCTAAAGAAGTAGCTGACTCAACCGGAGTTTTATTCCTTAATATTAACGAACGTATTGCTAACAGATATCAGGAATTAGGTCCGGATGAAGTAAGTAAATTACACCCTAAAGATCACACACATACATCAATGGAAGGCGCTCGACAAAATGCGCTCGACATTGCGAAAGCCATTCGCGAAACACGCAATTGCAAATTAAGAGGCTACATAGAGCTTCCTAATTAATAATAATTACAAATTCACTGGTGTTTAATAATACGCTTTATTAGCACCTGTGAATTTTGTTCCTTCCTTAAACAAATATATCTCAATACTTTTCCCTTTATCCCTTTCTTATTCCACCCTTTATTAAGAGGATTACTGTAGTTTATAAAAACGTGGTTAAACCCGCAATATACATTAGACCATCTATTACACATTGAAATTACTTCAAAACAAGACACTTCGTTACTTCACTTCAACTCACCAGAACGATGCTATGCCTCGTTTCAGTAAAGCCTTGTTTTATGGTACTTTCAATGTTCATTACGAAATTCTAATACATAATCCGGGTTAAATGAGAGTATTGTTTTCAAGTATTCATTATTTTATTAGAAGTAGGAAGCATGAAGCCAGAAGTAAAGTAAATGTAAATGAGAATAAATTTCCTCAACCTTCTAACTTCCATCTTCCGACTCCCAGCCCCTAAAGGAAGCTGTAGGACTAAGAAAACAATGTGATTAACAACGCTAATCTAAACTTGAGCCAAGTGGATTTATAACTTCCTTTTATCCATACACAAAATAAGTATACATAAATCTGTTCCCACTAACCCATTAAATATTATTTAATCTATATTCGCATTAAACTAATCCTCTTTAACATTGTTAGGATTTATATATGTAAAAACAAGAAGCATAGATGGATATCAAGCAAATATTTAAGAACAACCAAAACTGGGTTAAGGAAAAACTAAGTATTGACTCAAACTACTTTAAAAACTTAACCGTAGGTCAAAATCCGGATATACTTTATATAGGATGCTCCGACAGTCGTGTTACAGCAGAAGAACTTATGGGCGTATCTGCAGGTGAAGCTTTTGTACACCGTAATATTGCAAACATGGTTCCGAATACAGATTTGAGCGTAATGTCGGTAATTGATTATGCTGTGATGCAACTTAAAGTAAACCATATTGTTGTTTGCGGGCATTATTACTGTGGAGGAGTAAAAGCAGCTATGCAATCACAAGATCTGGGTATTTTGAACCCCTGGTTAAGGAATATCAGAGATGTGTACAGAATGCATAAAGACGAGCTTAACGCTATTAACGACGAGGATCAAAAGTATAAACGACTGGTAGAATTAAATGTTGAAGAGCAATGTATCAATGTACTTAAAACTGCCGAAGTTCAACGGGCTTATCGCGAAAGAGGCATAACTGTTCATGGTTGGGTTTTTGATATTCACTCCGGAAATTTGATTGATCTTAAAATTGACTTCGATAAATTATTAGATAATATTATGGAAATTTATCATCTGGATTAAGGAGGAAAATAATTTTGCAGATTGCGTTTTAACACCTTTTTTTGGGTAAAACTTTGATGCTCCATCAATAGCTAAAAAGTTAAACTAGCAAACCCATTTTGAGTGATACCATTTATTGCTTAAAACATAAGGTAATACAAGGGTTGTAGCAGATATAAATCACTGAGTTTTAAAATTAACACCAAAGCGATAAAATTCTATAGGCATAGGATTTTAAACCCTTACTTATTCGATTTTACGTAATGCGATTTCTCACAAAATTAGATTTACAAAAGTGTGGCTAATTACGATTAAAAATTTATTAATTTGATTTTACGTAGGATAAATCCTTTAGCATACTTTTTATTTGTTTACCTGGAGTAAAAATTACTCTTGAGTTTTTAATACATGATGAATTTACTTCATCTTCAGTAGCACGAGGTTCGCTACTTAAGCTTACTCTCAGATTTCCAAGATCGCCTAATTTTACAGATCTGCCATCAGCTAATGAATCAGTTAAAACATCTACCATAGCATACAAAACTGCACGAATATCAGCACCGCTTACAGTACTCATTTTTTCTATACTTTTTGTTAATCCTTCTAAGGTAAGTTCTCCATCCATTTTTGCTGAAGCATAAAACTTCTTTTCTCCGCCGCCTTGCACTCCTGGCTGACCGCGTTCAATTACATTGTATTTAACTGGCATAATTTAAAATTTAAGTGGTTAATTTTTGATACTTCAATTAGCATTACTTTGAAAATCAGCACTGAAATTAATAAATCATATCGTTAATGCAAACTTTTTTAAATTATTTATTTGGTTGTTTGATTTGTTTGAACATTTAATTCTAATCATAGGATAAGCTCGGTTTTGCAAGATTTATATAAAAAAACAAAATACAATAATACAAAAGCTCTTGAAGCAATACTATTAATTAAAATCATGAAAATATATGAAAGTAAATTGAAAAATAAAATAACATGAGAGAAGATACATTGCATACAAAGATAAAAAATCTTACTAAGAAGTGTTACCCCAAAGTATACAAAGAGATAATCAGTAACTTATTATTGAGCAACAGATATCATTCCTAATTTTTTTAATGACATATACTAAAAAGACTAACTTATTAGTTAATAGCAAGGGCGTTTTTTGTTATATTTAATCCCAAATCCAAGAATTATGAGTGAGAAAAATTTCTTTGATACAAATAGACTATACGAAGTTAAAGTATTTCAAATTGACAAAAGTTTTTATGAATTAAGAAAAATAAAAAACAATACTGAGATCGTTAATTATATAGTTAATCAACATAGAGTTAATGTAGGTGATCCAAATCTTATCAACACACCAATTCCTAATGTTCAACAAGATGATGTTAACTACTATTCCTATGTTTATAACGAAGAACAGAAAGAAGCATATTGGAAAAAGTTCTTGCCCAGTTCAATAACACAACATCATAACTTTGAAGTCCAGCAATTGTCGTTTGTTCTATTTGCAATAGTGAATAATCAAGTATTTGCGATCATTGGAGGTGGTGGAACTCGTGTGATAATGAGATATATAAATCATCGATTTGGAATAGAATTCTTTGAACACATCACAATACCAGAACAAGATATAATTAACTCAATAACAACACGAAGCATATCTGGACGATTAGTTGGTAGACAAGGGATATATAGAAATGGGCAAACTTTAATTGATGCTCTTAGTTTCACTAGTATTCCTACTAAAATAAATGCCTATTTACGTAATGATCTGAAAGACACAATATTTGATTTCATAACATTTAATAATGAAAATGTATTTATAGAAATTGGTTCATACTTCCTTTTAAAACATCGAGTTTCCTTTTCTGAATTGCATGAACTTTTCAAAAAAATAGAAGAAGTGCTTCAAAACAAAGATACATACTCTTTATCATCATTTAATAGAGTCAGAGATCCTGATCTGGTAGACAACAAATACTTATCAATACTACTTCAAAGACTAATGGATGATATGGTCGATAGGTTTTATGAATTCAGGTCAGACAGAATGATTAAGTTTGATATAGATTTTATCCATCCTTCATTAATGCAGTTATTTTACGAATGTGACAAGTATGAAATTATTGCTAAAAACTGCCAGATACCGGTAGTTGAAACAACTGATAGAACTGAATTATACACAAAAGGACTAAATCACCTTTATAATAAATTTGGCCCACAATGTGACAAGTATGAATTTGGTAAATATACATTAGGATTAAGGGTTCATGGCTATAGAGGAAATAAGTTAAAAACAAAGGCACAATTTATACAACATCTCACATGTGAAATTAAGCATTACAACTGTCCTGTATTTAAAATTGATAGATTTTGGTATAAGGTAAAGGATAATTTTATTGAAACAATAAATAAACAATGCATAACATACATGTCAAACAACAGATTACCCAAAGGTATATTAGATGTTTTCTGGAATAAAAAAGAAACAGAAGGAAGCTATAACAATAAATACAAAGATAAAGCTAACTATTTAGTTTTTGACAAAGTTCTAGGTAACAACATTGAATTCTGCGATATAATGTATGAAAACAACGAAAACATATACTTAATTCATGTTAAAGATGGATTTGACGCAAAAATGAGAGATTTAACGAATCAAATTATGATATCTGCCAATCGATTTAAAGCTGACATTGATCTTGAAAAATCCAAATTCATAAAGGAATTAATCGAAAAATATAATGACCAAAACGAAATTAAATTGGACTTAAATTCATTCATCAACAAATTCAAATCAGGAAAAGCGATCCATTATGTAATGGCTTACAGAAGTCCATACAAAAAACTATCAGATATAAATAGAATATTAAAAAGCAATTCAAACATTGCTAAATACTCTGTAATTAATTGTTTTAAAGAAATGGCATCTTTGTATTCTTTAAAAGTTTATGACATTGCAAATATCACTTTTGATAATCAAACCATTAACATTGAAACCATATTAGAATCCTTAAGTTCATTGAAACCTGTTTATAGTACTAACTAGAGTTTTCATCCAAATCTCAAAGAAATATTCTCACAACATTCAAATATTTCAACTATTAATTTTGACACCAATATCGACACCTCAAATACAAAAGCCAACAAATAAAACATTTGCATGCTCTTAAGTAAACCCTTTACGATTATATTATTATTAACTTTTAACTCATATCTAAATCATGGAAATTTTAAAAAACATTGCTGCAAAGCTGAAACCGCACCTATATTTAATTTTGATAGGTATCTCAATTCTTTATTTTATTTTTTATACAATTTATACACTAAGTATTGACTTTAATACTCATTTAAAAGACTACCAGAAGGCAATTGAATTTTTCTTGAAAATAGCTATTATGATTCTTGCGGGAGGTATTTTTACTGTTTCATCAAAGTATCTCCAATTCCTAGGTGTTTTCAAGGAAGAATTTGAAAAAATAATTGTATCTGATCTTTTCAAACAAAAACTAAATGAAGTTGTTTTATCTGATGAAGCAAATAAAAAAATTGAAGATACATTAACTAAAATAATTCTTTCGGAAGAGTATTTATCAAATCATAAAAACTTAAATGACGTTTGGGAAAATTTAACTCTTTGCAAATACAAAAAACAATTTCCAGAACTTGAAGGTAAAATAAGAGAAAGAATAAATAATAAGTTTTACAATGTTGATAATATTTCATACTACTATAAGAATTATCATTTAGAGTATTCTTTTAAACATGTAAACAATAATATTGTAACATTAACACAAAATTCATCGTATTCAGTTGTAAGACCAGACACAAGTGAGTTTGAATGGGATTATAGATTAAATACATATGAAGATTCAAATCTATCAATACCAAAAGTTAGAATAACAATTGATGGTATTGAAAGAAATACAGATGTATTTAATGACATAAATTGGAATTATAAAGAAGAAAACATAGAAGGTCATAAAATTGAATTTACATCTAGGTATATAAAACGAAAACTTAAAGGTAAAAAAGAATATAGGTTTAATAGACAAGTTGTATTTCAATTAGATTTAAGTAAGGATAGAGTTTTTTCTTATTCATGCGATAAAATTATTGACTTTTTATCATTTGATGTATTACATTGCAATAAATTAAATGTAGTTATGGATCCTATATATGATAATAAATTTAATAAAGAAACTAAAACTGCTGTAGAGCAAAGCTATAGTTCTGATGGAATTTGCATGCCAGGAGAAAAATATAAGTTGTTTATTAATGTTAATTAATTTATTAACGATTAAATAATTTATATTTTGGTTATATATTTGTATCTTGATTAAAGAATTAAAATAATAAAACTAAAACTTATGAGAATCAACAAAGCTGGAGAAGTAAATGGGTAATTAAGATAATTATCTTTTTATAATCTACATTAAAGTAGTAACGTATTATTTTTCATATCTAAAGGCTCTTCAAATCAAGAGCCTTTTTTATTTAACTTACTTTTTTATATAGCCATATCATCAGCCAGCTTCTTACTGGTTAACATAGCGTAAATTTGAGTAATTTTTAAACTTTTATGTCCAAGCATCCGGCTAACAGTTCAATTGACACACCATTTTCGAGCGTATATGGTAGTAGCAAATGTATGTCGGCCACATAAAAAGTTCAGTGAATTTAGAATAGGTCAAATACAAAAATCTCATGCAAACATTTTATAAATATTCAAATATTTAGTTATTCAACACAATTCATTATAATACTATAAAGTTGTAAAACTTTTCTGGCAGAAAGGAATAAGAATAAAATATTAAGTTTTAATTTATAAAAAACAACAAAAGCGTTTAAAATATACATTTTAAGCGCTTTTGTATTTAATTGACATATTGTGATGTGACCCCTACGGGATTCGAACCCATATCACTGGAACCGGAATCCAGAATTCTATCCATTGAACTAAGGGGCCTATTGTGGTGGGCACAATTATTTAATAATATGTTCTGTATTTTTTAAGGACGCGCAAATTTATAAAAACTTTTGAATTATAACCATGATTCATTATCTATTCAGCATTTACCCTACTTAAACACACCCTGAATAAACAACAACAAACCAATTCTTCATACCCAATTATAATAATTACATCATATCCTTGCTGAATTACATAAACTCATGAATCAAATCTTTAAGTATTTATAAAAGATTTTATAATTTCGCAGATTCATGGTTAAACTTGGTTTAACATTTCATTTATCATCAGAATTTGATACGTAAATAATAATATGGAATACAACTTTAAAGCCATAGAACAAAAATGGCAGAAGCAGTGGGTAGATAACAAAACTTACAAAGTAGACATTGATAAAAACCGTCCTAAGTTTTATGTTTTAGATATGTTCCCTTATCCTTCGGGAGCCGGGTTGCACGTGGGACATCCACTGGGATATATCGCTTCTGATATTTATAGCCGCTTTAAACGATCAAATGGATTTAATGTATTACACCCTATGGGTTATGATGCATACGGTTTACCGGCAGAACAATATGCCATTCAAACCGGTCAACATCCACAAATTACAACCGATACAAACTTAAAAAGATATAGAGAACAATTAGATAAAATTGGTTTCTGTTACGATTGGGATCGCGAAATCAGAACTTGCGACCCTGAATATTACCATTGGACACAATGGGCATTTATACAAATGTTTAACAGCTACTATTGCAACCAGGCAAAAAAAGCAGGTCCAATTACTGAATTAATTGAAGCATTTAACGCAGTAGGTACACAAGGTTTAGATGTAGCTTGTACCCAAGAGCTTGAGTTTACTGCTGACGAATGGAAAGCAAAAACAGAAAAAGAACAACAGGAAATATTATTAAACTACCGTTTGGCTTACCTTGCTGATACAATGGTAAATTGGTGTCCTGCATTAGGTACAGTATTGGCAAACGACGAAGTGAAAGAAGGTATCTCAGTTCGCGGTGGTCACCCAGTAGAGCAAAAAGTAATGCGCCAGTGGTTATTACGCGTTTCAGCTTACTCTGAAAGATTATTGCAAGGCTTAGATAAAGTAGACTGGTCTGATTCTTTAAAAGAGATTCAACGTAACTGGATTGGTAAAAGTGAAGGTGCTGAGATGAAATTTAAAGTAAAGGATTCTGATATTGTGATGGATATCTTTACTACGCGTGCCGACACTGTGTTTGGTGTAACTTTTATGGTTTTAGCACCAGAAAGTGATTTAACACCTCTATTAACACAACCAGAACAAAAAGAAGCTGTTGAAACCTATATTCAACAAACTAAAAAACGTACAGAACGCGAGCGTCTGGCTGAGGTAGATAAAGTTACCGGTGTATTTACAGGTTCTTATGCTATTAACCCGCTTTCTGGAGAAGAGGTACCTATTTGGGTTGGTGATTACGTATTGGCAGGATATGGTACTGGTGCTGTAATGGCTGTTCCTGGTCACGACTCTCGTGATTTCAAATTCGCTCGTCATTTCAACTTACCCATTGTACAGGTGGTTATTCCAGAAGGAGAAGAAGCTACAGATCCTGCAACATGGGAAGATTCTAAAGACTCAAAAGCAGGAACTGTAATTAATTCAGACTTTTTAAATGGGTTAACTGTACCTGAAGCTATTGCTAAAACAAAAGAATATATTCGTGAGAAAAAAGTTGGTGACGTAAAAGTTAACTATCGTTTACGCGATGCTATTTTTAGTCGTCAGCGATACTGGGGAGAACCTTTTCCTGTATATTACAAAGATAATTTACCTCAAATGGTAGATGAAGCAGATCTTCCTGTTCAACTACCTGAAATAGATAAATTTTTACCTACCGAAAAAGGTGAACCTCCATTAGGTAGAGCTAAAAACTGGGTATATAAAGATGCTTATCCATTGGAATTAAACACCATGCCTGGTTTTGCAGGATCTTCAGCATATTACCTACGTTATATGGATCCTAAAAACAACACTGCATTGGTCGGTAAAGAAGCTAACGAATACTGGCAGGATGTTGATTTATATATTGGAGGTACCGAGCATGCTACTGGTCACTTAATATACTCTCGTTTCTGGAACAAATTCCTTTACGATTTAGGTTATGTGGTTAAAGAAGAGCCATACAAAAAGTTGATTAACCAGGGAATGATCCAGGGACGCTCAAACTTTGTTTACAGAATCAACGGAACCAATAAGTTTGTTTCATTAAACCTTAAGAATGAATACGAAACTACAGCTATTCATGTTGATGTAAATATTGTGAGCAACGATGTTTTAGATACAGAGAAATTCAAGAACTGGAATCCGGAATATAAAGATGCGGAGTTTATTCTTGAAGATGGTAAATACGTATGTGGTTGGGCCGTAGAAAAAATGTCGAAATCGATGTTTAACGTGGTGAACCCGGATGACATCATTGAAGACTTTGGTGCTGACACACTTCGTTTATACGAAATGTTCCTTGGACCTTTGGAACAAAGTAAACCATGGGATACTAACGGTATTGACGGTGTTCATAAATTCTTGCGTAAAACATGGCGCCTGTTCTTAAACGCTAACGAAGCGTTTGAAATTTCTGAAGAAAAGGCTACCAAAGACGAGTTAAAAGTGCTTCACAAAACCATCAAAAAGATTACTGATGACATAGAGAAGTTTTCTTTTAATACTTGTGTTAGTGCATTTATGATATGTGTGAATGAATTAGGTTCATTAAAATGCAACAAACGCGAAATTCTTGAACCACTTACTGTATTATTAGCACCTTTTGCGCCTCACTTGTCAGAAGAACTATGGAGTTTATTAGGTCATAAAAATACAGTATGCGATGCACAGTGGCCTGAGTTTGTAGCATCACATTTAGTTGAATCAACATTTAGTTACCCTGTATCATTTAATGGTAAGATGCGTTTCAAACTAGAAATGCCTGTTGATGCACCAAATAACGAAATTGAAGAAGCGGTTAAGAATCACGAGAGTGCTCAAAAGTGGCTCGAAGGGAAAACAGTGAGAAAAATCATAATCGTTCCTAAGAAAATAATCAATGTGGTAGTGGGTTAATCTCACTACCTTTTCTTTACTTTGCCGGAAATTTTAAACCATTAATAATCAGGCCACAAAAGCCTGATTTATATCATATTTTTCGGCAATGACTAAACAAATATTCTTTAGAGAAGTAAAGTCATATTTAATATTGACTTTTGCACTATGTGTAGCAACACTTGGCTGGTCTGCATTTATTATTCCATCAGGAATTGTTGGTGGAGGAATCACAGGACTAGCCAGTACTTTTCACTTTTTATGGGGATGGGACGTAGGAATTGTTTCCCTATCCATTAACTCCATCCTTGTATTACTAGCCATCAAACTACTTGGCTTTTCGTTTGGAGTTAAAAGCGTTTACTGTATCACAGTATTCGGTATACTATTATCAGTTCTTACTAATTATTTTCCAAAACCGCTCACGGATGATAGCTTTATGGCAACTATTATAGGTGCTACTCTTGCAGGAACCGGAGCTGGAATAATCTTCGTGAATGGCGGAAGTACTGGAGGTACTGATATCATAGCTATGATTATCAATAAATATAAAAACATCAGTATAGGTCGTCTTCTATTACTTTGTGATATTTTTATTATTTCTACCGGCTATATTGTTTTTCATAACATTGAAATTGTAATGTACGGATTAATTACCATGGCTATATTTGGTTATGCTGTTGATATGGTAATAACCGGAAACAAACAAACTGTTCAACTATTTATCATTAGTAAAAAGTACAAAGATATTTCTGATTACATTGTAAAAAACACAGAAAAAGGCTGCACTATACTTGATGGAATTGGAGCTTACTCCGGAGATGAAAACAAAGTTCTTATGGTCATTTCTAAAAAGAAAACATCCAGCATTCTGTTTCGAATCATCAGAGATATTGACCCGGAAGCATTCGTAACATTAAGTTCCGTTTCCGGCGTTTACGGAAAAGGTTTCGACCAGATTAAAGTTTAAGTACAATATTCTCATTATATTACTCAAAAAAGATTTATACAAAGACAAATCAATGACAACAGGAAAAATTATTAAAGAAATCAGATCTTATATTATTTTAACCATTGCAGTAAGTATTTCTTCTTTAGGTTGGGCTGGCTTTATCATTCCTTCCGATATTATTGGGGGTGGAATTACAGGTTTATCAACTACATTTTACTTTTTATGGGGATGGAATGTGGGTATTACGTCATTGGTTATTAATGCTTTTTTAATTCTCCTGGCCATAAAAGTCCTAGGCCTCTCTTATGGTGTAAAAACGGTTTATTGCACCGTTGTATTTTCTGTATTGTTATCTTTTCTTACTCAATACTTTAAAGAACCTATTGTAAGTGATGTGTTTATTGCAACTTTAATTGGAGCTGCACTCGGGGGTGTTGGCACTTCTATATTATTTATAAATGGAGGAAGTACCGGAGGTAATGAAATCATTGCCATGATTATCAACAAATACAAAAATATTAGTCTGGGCAAATTGTTACTTATCATGGATGTCATCATTATTTCTACAAGTTATATTGTATTCCACGATATTGAAAAAATTGTATACGGATTAATAACCATGGCCATTTTTAGTTATAGCATTGATTTAGTTATCTCTGGAAATAATCAAACCGTTCAGTTCTTTATTATTAGTGAAAAATACGAAGAACTCATGGATAAGATTCTAATTGATGGGAATAAAGGTGTAACCATGATTGATGGTATTGGGGGCTACACACGGGAACATAAAAAAATCCTTATGGTTATCTCCAAAAAGCGAACTTCATCCATTGTTTTTAAAATTATTAAAGATATTGATCCCAAAGCATTCATAACTATGGGAAGTGTTTCCGGTGTTTACGGACAAGGATTTGAAAAGATTAAAGCCTAACATTTTTCTTTATTTTACTGGGATATTCTATACAAAAACCTTGATTTTTTATAATCTTGTAATAACTTGCAAAGCATAAAATAAATAACCGCTATTTATTTACTTTTTTTCAACAATTACAACACAACGCATTAAAATTTCAGGTTTATGATTAAAAGATTCGCACTACCTTTATTTGTAGCTATTTTTTCAATATATATTTCAAGTTGTACAAACTCTAGCAAAAACGACAAGAGTTTAAGCACCACCGAAATTCAAAAAGATACGATTGACTCTATCCCACCAAACCTTTTATTTGGGTTACCTGTAGATTCTTTTGTTATTGAAAATAATAAGGTAAAACGCAATGAATTTCTGGCTTCAATATTACTTAGATACGATATCCCTTATAAGCAAATAGATTTATTGGCTCATAAAAGTAAAAGCACATTTGATGTCAGAAAAATTAAAGTAGGAAATCCATATTATGTTTTCTTAAGTAACGATTCGTTGCATCAGGCAAAATATTTTGTTTACGAAATTGATAAGATCCATTATGTAACCTATAGCCTGAGTGACACCATTAACATTACAACAGGACAAAAAGAAGTTAAAAAAATTAAGAAAACCGCAACAGGCAAAATCACTTCTTCCCTTTGGAATGCGATGACTGAGAATGGTGTTTCTCCTGTGCTTGCTCTGGAATTATCAGATATATATGCATGGACAGTAGATTTCTTTGGAATTGAAAAAGGAGATTATTTTAAAGTTCTATATACTGAGGATTATGTCGACTCCGTTTCTGTAGGCATTAGTTCAATAGAAGGTGCTTTATTTCACCACAGAGGAGATAATTATTATGCCTTCAACTTTCAGGAAGACAGCATTACCTACAATTTTTTCGATGAAAAAGGTAACAGTCTGAGAAAAGCGTTCCTTAAGGCACCCTTAAAATTTTCTAGAATCAGTAGCCGATTCTCAAATAGCCGCATGCATCCCGTACTAAAAATTCGTCGACCACATCACGGAATTGACTATGCAGCACCTAAAGGAACTCATGTATTTTCAATTGGCGATGGAAGAGTAATTGCTCGTGGATACCAGCCTAAAGGAGGTGGAAATTACCTAAAAATAAAACACAACAGTGTTTATACTACTGTTTACATGCACCTTAATGGTTTTGCCAAGGGAATAAACCAGGGAGATAAAGTAAAACAAGGACAATTAATTGGTTATGTTGGAGCAACCGGTCTCGCAACTGGTCCTCACCTTGACTTTAGAGTATTTAAAAACGGTAAAGCTATTGATCCCTTAAAAGTAAAAGCACCTCCTGTTGAACCTGTAAAAAAGGAGGATATGAAAAGATTCAAGCAATTTTACAAACCGCTAAAAAAAGAAATTGACGATTTAATATTAATTGAGAATTTACATTAAACCCGGATTATGTATTAGAATTTCGTAATGAACATTGAAAGTACCATAAAACAAGGCTTTACTGAAACGAGGCATAGCATCGTTCTGGTGAGTTGAAGTGAAGTAACGAAGTGTCTTGTTTTGAAGTAATTTCAATGTGTAATAGATGGTCTAATGCATATTGCGGGTTAAAACAATACAACAAAAAAAAGAGAATGCCGACTGACATTCTCTTTTTTGTTGTTATTAGTGATCTATACTATATTCATTTAGTTGACTTCCTAAAATCAATCAATTCGCTTAATATTGGCTTATTTAAAAAGCTCGTTTCATCTAACGAACACAACTTTTCAAACATTGCCACATTCACAGTAAAAGCTAAAATATGTTTGGGTAAATACTTTCTCATGGCCAAATCAGTTGCTCCCACCAACGCCTTAGGCTCTTCCCCCTGAGGCACTAAAGATAAAAATTGCATACACCCAGAACCGAAGGGAACATCAACCATACAAGATTGAGATCCATCATTAAAATAATTAGCTCCAACGATCAAAGCACTCAACTGATCCGGATTTACAAAAAAAGTAACAGATTTCAGATATTCATTCATAGAATTCCTGTAAGTTCCCACATATATACATCTATACTTAGATTTATAAGGGAGTTTATTCTCCAACCACATATTGGCAACTTCTCTGGTACACTTTACACCTTCCTCCTCATATAAAAAATCCACATAATCCTTGCGTCCTCTTAAATCTTTACCAAAAATCCAATAACCACAGTCCCCACAACCATAATTTGTAGAAGTAATTTTAAGCATTTGCCCACGCATCCAGGCATTATAATAAGCAAACATGCATGTTCTTTTATGAGAAATGGGTTCTATAACATTATCAAACGAAGCCTCATGCGGTGCATCATAAACTGCAATTAAAGGTATATCTATCCCTAATTTATCTTTTAAATAATTCGCATCAATAAGTCTAGCCATGGCTCCTGAAATAATTTAAACGTTGATATTGGAAAAATAAGAAAAAAATCAATCCAAATTCAGCAATTCTTCAATAACCTTAGGGTAGTATAAATATTCAAGATCATGCACTTTACGTTCTACATCATTAGCAGAATCACCTTCTAACACATCGCATTTTGCCTGAAATATAACTTTGCCTTCATCATAATTCGCATCCACATAATGAATCGTAATACCAGACTCTTTCTCTTTATTTTCAACTACTGCCTCATGCACTTTTTTACCATACATGCCTTTACCACCATACTTGGGAAGCAGTGCAGGGTGTATATTTATAATCTTGCCATTAAAAGCCTTTACCAGATTATCTGGAATTAACCATAGAAAACCAGCCAAAACAATGATTTCACAACCTTCTTCTTTTAATTGGTCTACTATTATATCTGAACTATAAAATTCTTCTCTTGAAAATAACGTAATCTTAACACCTAAATCTTTAGCTCTTTTATTTACAAATGCATTTTTATTATTACAATAAAAGCTAAAATCATCACTTGATAGCCTTCCTGAAAAATATTTTACAATATTTTCCGCATTAGATCCAGACCCCGATGCAAACACCGCAACTCTACTCATTATCTGCTCTTTACAAATTAGAAAAAATTAGAATTTAAGCTATCAAAATTAGAAAAATTTACCTTCAAAACGATTTTATTTCAATTTAATTTGAATAATTATCCCGATTTTTTTTCCTTTGCAAAGTTATTTAAATCAATAAATTTTAATTATTAACTTAAAATTAAAAGCTATGTCTGACATTGCATCAAGAGTAAAGGCAATCATCGTAGACAAACTAGGAGTTGACGAAACTGAAGTTACACCTGAAGCAAGCTTCACTAATGATTTAGGTGCTGACTCTCTTGACACTGTTGAGTTGATCATGGAGTTTGAGAAGGAATTCAATATCGCAATTCCTGATGATCAGGCCGAAAACATTGGCACAGTAGGTGATGCCATCTCTTATATAGAGGAAAACGCTAAATAAGTAAATAAGTGTAGTATTATACTTTAAAAGAAGTTATGGAGTTAAAAAGAGTAGTAGTAACGGGATTAGGAGCAATCACTCCACTTGGTAATTCCATTGATGAACTTTGGGATAACCTTTTAAATGGAGTAAGCGGTGCTGCACCCATTACTCGATTTGACACCACCAATTTCAAGACAAAATTTGCTTGTGAAGTAAAAAATTACAACTCTAACGATTATTTTGATCGTAAAGAGGCAAGAAAACTTGATATGTTTGCTCAGTTCGCATTAATTGCAGCTGAGCAGGCGGTTCAAGATTCTGGCATCGAAGCAGAAAGCATTGACCATGATGAGGTTGGTGTAATTTGGGGTGCTGGTATTGGTGGAATTCAAACATTTACAGAAGAAGTTAGAGGGTATGTAACAGGAAACGGAATGCCTCGTTTCAGCCCATTTTTTATACCTAAAATGATTGGCGACATTGCTGCCGGTCATATTTCAATGAAGTTCGGATTTAGAGGTCCAAACTACAACACGGTTTCAGCTTGTGCATCCTCAACAAATGCAATTGGCGATGCTTATAACTTAATTCGTTTAGGCAAGGCAAAAGCTTTTGTTACAGGAGGTTCTGAAGCTGCAATTTGTGAAGCGGGCATGGGAGGTTTTAACTCTATGCAAGCGATCTCTACCAGAAATGATGATCCGACTACCGCTTCGCGTCCATTTGACAAAGACAGAGATGGATTTGTTATGGGAGAAGGTGGTGCTTCATTAATTTTAGAAGAATACGAACATGCAGTTGCTCGCGGTGCTAAAATTTACTGCGAAGTAATTGGATCTGGTATGACAGCTGATGCTCATCACCTAACGGCTCCACATCCAGAAGGATTAGGTGCTATAAACGTGATGAAAATGGCTCTTAAAGACAATGATACAAAACCAGAAGACATTGACTACATCAATGTTCATGGTACCTCTACTCCTCGTGGTGACATTGCTGAAACTTTAGCTATTAAAGAAGTATTTGGTGAGCATGCTTATAAATTAAACATCAGCTCAACTAAATCAATGACTGGTCACTTACTAGGTGCAGCAGGAGCAATTGAATCAATTGCCTGTATCCTTGCTATTAAAAACAGTATCGTACCTCCAACAATCAATCATTTTACTGATGATCCGGAAATCGATCCTAAGTTAAACATGACTTACCACAAAGCTGAGAAGCGAGAAGTAAAAGCTGCTCTCTCAAATACATTTGGTTTTGGTGGTCATAATGCATCAATTATATTTAAAGCAATATAAATATTGTGATAAAAATATTAACTCAAATAATAAAGCTTTCTTCAGACAGAAGAAAGCTTTATTATTTACTCAAATCTATAACGGGAATATTTCCAAAAAAATTAGAGATTTATGAATTAGCTTTAATACATAAATCTGCAATGATTAAATCCAACAATGGAGAGATCATCAATAATGAGCGTCTTGAATTCTTAGGAGATGCGTTATTGGGTGCTATTGTTGCACAGGAACTCTACAACAAATACCCTACAGTTAACGAAGGATTTTTAACCAAAACAAGATCAAAGATAGTTAATCGATCATTTTTAAATGAAACCGCCCTAAAACTGGGTTTAAAAGACATTATTAGTTCACAGTCAAGAATTGATCTTGAAAAGACGAACATAATGGGAGATGCTCTGGAAGCACTAATTGGAGCTATTTTTGTAGATCAAGATTATAAAGGTTGTCAGAAATTTATCACTAAAAAAATTCTGGTTCCCTATGTTAATCTAAATGAAATAACCAAGCACGATACCAATTTCAAGTCCATTTTAATAGAATGGGGACAAAAGTATAAACACGACATTCAATTTATTACCGATGAGATTCCGGATAACTGCGAACACGCTCCGGTATTTGTATCTTCAGTTGAAATTGACAACAAAGTATTTGGACGAGGAGAAGGAAGTTCAAAAAAGGAATCACAACAAAATGCAGCCATGGAGGCATTACAAAATGTTTCATTAAGAAAAGAAGATCTTAGTTAAACATTTTTACTATATTGTTGCTTTCTTATTACAAGCTATATAGAAGCTAGGAAAATGGTGTATTTTTCTTAAGTTAACGATCACAATGAACAAGAAATTCATATATCTTTTATCAATAATTATTGCTGCCAGTTTAATGGGTATCATCTATATACAAACTTTGTGGATGGAGGCAGCCAGTGAGCAGAAAGAAGCGGAGTTTGATAAATTGGTAAAAAGTGCAATGACTGAGGTTATTGACAAATTGGAGCGATTTGAAAGTAAAGAGCAGGCTTCATTACTTACCTCACAATTTAAAAATCAAAACTCAAAAAACATCCCAGATAACCTACAAAGGGCTCCTAAGTATTTTGACAATAAAAAGAATGAGAATAACCTTCTGGATAAAGAAAGCATTGATATTGAATTTAAATTTCAATTACAAGATCAATTCATCAAAACAACCATGCTTACTTTTAATCAGGATTCTCTAATCTTTAATCTTGACAAAAGATCTCCAATATCTATAAGAACAAGTAAATTTGGGCCTTTAACAAGTGCGTTATTAACGATACAGGATGAACTAAAATCCAAGGTTGAAGATAAAAGCGAAATGCTTTTAGATGCACTTTTTCCCAAAAGATCAATTTCAGAAAGAATTGATAGGGAAAATGTGGATGTAATGCTTATGAATCACTTGGCTGAAAAGGGGATTACACTTCAATTTGAATTTGCTGTTTTTGACGAAAAAGGAAAAATGGCCATGGCCACTCCAGGTTATAAACACAATGGTTCAAAAACGGTATATCAGAAATATTTATTCCCTAATGATTTGCACCCCAAAGCGCATAACATCAACTTATATTTTCCTGAGCGCCCTAATTTTTTAATGCAATCAATAGGTATGGTTATTCCATCAGCTACCTTTACGCTGATGATGATACTTACATCTATCATTACAATAATGATCATTTTCAGACAGAAAAGACTGGATGAGATTAAGAATGATTTTATAAATAATATGACGCACGAGTTTAAAACTCCGATATCAACCATATCGCTTGCGTCGCAAATGTTAAAAGATCCAAGTGTAGCTAAAACACCTAAAACACTGCAACATATTTCAGGTGTAATACAAGATGAAAGTAAAAGATTGAGCTTTCAAGTTGAAAAAGTCCTACAAATGGCTATCTTTGAAAAAGGTAAAGCTGGTTTAAAAATAAAAAAATTAGACGTAAATCAGTTAATTCACAATGTTTCTACTAACTTTAAGCTCAAAGTAGAAAACAAAAATGGTAAAATCATTGAGAGTCTGGATGCAAAAAACAACACTGTTTACGTTGATGAGGTTCACTTTACCAATGTGATTTACAACCTTTTTGACAATGCTTTTAAGTACAGAAAAGGAACTCCAATTTTACAAGTTAAAACCTGGAATCAGGATAATGGAGTAATGATTTCTGTTAAAGATAACGGCATGGGAATCTCAAAAGAGAACCTAAGTCGAATTTTTGAAAAGTTTTACCGCGTACCAACAGGTAATGTACATAATGTAAAAGGCTTTGGCTTAGGACTGGCTTATGTAAAAAAAATTGTAGATGACCATGGAGGTACAATTACAGCGGAAAGCGAAGTAAATGTTGGAACAAAATTTAAAATTTTTCTACCCATAAAAAGTACAAAGGAATGGAAAAAGAATACAAACTTCTTTTAGCAGAAGATGACGAAAATCTTGGAATGCTTTTAAGGGAGTACCTTGAGGCTAAAGGTTATGAAACAGATCTTTTCCCTGATGGTGAAGAAGCTTATAAAGCTTTCACCGGTGGAAGTTACGACCTTTGTGTTTTAGACGTTATGATGCCTAAAAAAGATGGCTTTACCTTAGCCAAAGACATCAGACTAATTAACACAGAAATTCCCATCATCTTCTTAACTGCCAAATCAATGAAAGAAGATGTCTTTCAAGGATTTAAAATTGGTGCTGATGATTATATTACTAAACCTTTTAGTATGGAAGAATTGCTTTTCAGGTTAGAAGCAATCATTCGAAGAACTAAAGGATCTAGTGCTATTCAAGATGTATACCAATTAGGTAAATACAAATTTGACACACAAAAGCAACAACTAATTGATGGTGAAGAAATTGTAAAACTAACTACAAAAGAATCTGAACTATTAAAACTTCTGTGTAATAATGCAAACAAAGTACTAGAACGTAACTTTGCATTAAAAACAATTTGGGTAGACGATAACTATTTCAATGCTCGAAGCATGGATGTTTACATCACTAAATTAAGAAAACACCTTAAAGATGAAACTTCTGTTGAAATAATCAATGTTCATGGTAAAGGGTATAAACTTGTAATGTAAAACTTTACCTTACCACAGAATATAGCATATTAGATATTCATATAAAAAATGCCCAAAACTTTCGTTTTGGGCATTTTTTATAATATTATTATATACAGATTACTAATCTAGCTTCAGTACAGCTAAAAAGGCCTTCTGAGGCACCTCTACGTTACCTACTTGCTTCATTCGTTTTTTACCTTTCTTCTGCTTTTCCAAAAGTTTTCGTTTTCTACTAATATCACCACCATAACATTTTGCTGTTACATCTTTACGAACTGCTTTTACTGTTTCTCTGGCAATAATCTTTGTTCCAATTGCAGCCTGAATAGCAATATCAAATTGTTGACGAGGTATCAACTCTTGTAACTTTTCACACATTCTTCTACCTAAAGTATAGGCATTATCGAAGTGGATTAAAGTAGATAAAGCATCCACACTTTCTCCATTGAGCAAAATATCAAGTTTTATTAATTTGGCAGGTTTAAAACCAGTTGCATAGTAATCAAAAGAAGCATATCCCTTTGAAATACTTTTAAGCTTGTCATAGAAATCAAATACAATTTCAGCCAAAGGCATATTATAATTCAGTTCTACTCTATCGGAAGTCAGATAATGTTGTTTTTGAAGCTCACCTCTTTTAGCCAAACAAAGTGTCATTACCTGCCCAATAAACTCACTCTTTGTTATTATCTGAGCATGAATATATGGTTCTTCTATCCTATCTACTACTGTTGGTTCCGGGAGTCCTGATGGATTATGAACTTCAAGCAACTCACCCTTTTTAGTATATACATTATAAGGTACGTTAGGAACTGTAGTAATCACATTCATATCAAACTCCCTGTCCAAACGCTCCTGAATAATCTCTAAATGAAGCATTCCCAGGAACCCACATCTAAATCCAAAACCTAGAGCAGCGGATGATTCGGGTTCAAAAGTTAATGATGCATCATTTAACTGAAGTTTTTCCATTGAAGCCCTCAAATCTTCATAATCATCACTTTCAATTGGATAAACTCCAGCAAAAACCATGGGCTTTACTTCTTCAAATCCTTCAATTCTCTTTTCACACCCACCTTTTACATGTGTAATGGTATCTCCTACTTTAACCTCTTTACTTGTCTTAATTCCTGAAATAATATAACCTACATCTCCAGTACGTAAAACCTTTCTTGGCTCCATATCTAATCGTAAAACACCAATTTCATCAGCATCATACTCTTTTCCTGTAGCCATAAATTTAACCAGGTCTCCTTTATGAATTTCTCCGTTTACAACTTTAAAATAAGCAATAATCCCTCTAAAAGAGTTAAATACAGAGTCAAATATCAAGCATTGTAAAGGTCCTTTTTCTTCACCTTGAGGGGCAGGGATTCTATCCACTATAGCATGTAATATTTCATTTACACCTTCTCCTGTTTTACCACTGGCCCTGATTATTTCATCACGGTCACAACCAATCAAATCAATAATCTGATCTTCTACTTCATCCGGCATTGAGTTTGGCAAATCCATTTTATTCATAACTGGAATAATATGTAAGTCATGTTCAATGGCCTGATACAAATTAGAAATGGTTTGCGCCTGAATTCCCTGAGTTGAATCCACAATTAAAAGGGCTCCTTCACAAGCTGCAATGGAACGTGAAACCTCATAAGAAAAATCTACGTGCCCCGGGGTATCAATCAGGTTTAAAACATATTTTTCACCATTTAATTCATAATCCATCTGAATGGCATGACTTTTAATGGTAATACCTCTTTCCCTCTCTAAATCCATATCATCAAGTACCTGAGCCTGAGCCTGACGTTCTGATACTGTAGAGGTAAACTCTAACAATCGATCTGCCAATGTACTTTTCCCATGATCAATATGAGCAATAATGCAAAAGTTTCTTATATTTTTCATATACAGTTTCTACCGTTCTTTTATGACAAAATTCTATTCTTGAGTGCGCTACAAAAACACCTCTTTTCGAATTTGCAAAGATATTCAATTCATTGTAATTATTTATGTACTTGATAAAATATCTAGTTCAAATACCATCATAAAGTGAATTTATTATTGAACAGAAAGTCTAAGAAACAAAAAAGGTTAGATTATTTACCATAACAAATAATCCAACCCTTTATTTCTTATAAAATACGAAATTACTAACTTACCAATTGCTGTACTAGATCAGAAGCTTCTTTAAGTGTAATTGCCGAATAAACTTTCAATCCAGATTCATCAATTATTTTCTTACCTCCTTCAGCATTTGTACCTTGTAATCTAACAATAATCGGCACTTTGATTTCCCCAATCTTTTTATAGGCTTCTACTACCCCATTGGCAACTCTATCACATCTTACAATACCTCCAAAAATATTTATAAGAATGGCCTTTACATTTGGATCTGCCAAGATAATTTTTAACCCGGCTTCAACAGTTTGTGCATTTGCACCACCACCTACATCAAGAAAATTGGCAGGATCTCCACCTGATAGTTTAATAATATCCATTGTTGCCATAGCTAATCCTGCACCATTAACCATACAGCCTACATTTCCATCTAGCTTCACAAAATTCAAATTATGTCTGGAGGCTTCAATTTCTGCTGGATCTTCCTCAGTTAGGTCTCTCATCTCAGCATAATCTTTATGTCTGAATAAGGCGTTATCATCTAAATTTAATTTGGCATCAATAGCCATTATTAAATCATCTGATGTTTTTAAAACCGGATTAATCTCTACCAATGAAGCATCAGAACCTTCGTATGCGTTATAAAGAGCTATAACAAATTTAACCATCTCTTTAAATGCTTTACCTGATAATCCTAAATTAAAAGCAATACGCCTTGACTGGAATGGTAAAACTCCCGTAGCTGGATCAATTTCTTCTTTATATATTAAATGTGGTGTTTTTTCCGCCACTGTTTCTATATCCATACCCCCTTCGGTTGAATACATAATAATATTTCGTCCTGCTGCTCTGTTTAACAGTACGCTCATATAATATTCTTTTGGTTCTGAATCTCCTGGATAAAAAACATTCTGTGCGATAAGTACCTTATTTACTTTCTTTCCGTCCGGACCAGTCTGATGGGTTACAAGCTGCATTCCTATTATTTCATCAGAAAGTTTTTTTACTTCATCAAGAGTTTTTGCGACCTTAACACCTCCACCTTTACCTCTACCTCCTGCATGAATTTGTGCCTTCACTACCCATTTATCAGTCCCAGTTATTTTTTGTAATTCTTTTGCTGCTTCAACAGCTGCATCCGGGGATTCTGCAACAATTCCTTCAGACACTCGTACTCCAAAACTTTTTAAGATTTGCTGACCTTGGTATTCGTGTATATTCATGGTAGATTTTTTAGATTATTAAATATTAACATATCTATATCAGTAATGTACTATTTTGATTTTAAAAATAAAAGCCAGAATTAATTATTTTTGTATTCTTATAAACGACATAATTAAATGAGAAAACTACGTAACAAAGAGTTAAACAGATTAACTATAAAAGAGTTTAAAGAAATTGAAAAAACTCCCATAATAGTAATCCTTGATAATGTTAGAAGCTTAAATAATGTAGGATCGGTATTTAGAACGTCTGATGCATTGTGCCTTGAAGAAATATATTTATGTGGTATTACTCCAACTCCGCCACACAACGATATTCACAAAACAGCATTAGGTGCAGAAGATTCTATGAGCTGGACCTATTTTGAAGACACAAAAACAACAGTTGAAACCTTACATAACAGAGGTTATAAAGTATATTGTGTAGAACAGGCTATAGAGAGCATCTCTCTACCTGAATTTACACCCACACCCGAACAACCCATTGCTTTAATTTTTGGAAATGAAGTTAAAGGTGTTCAACAATCGGTAATAGACATATCTGATGGTTGTATAGAAATACCTCAATTTGGCACCAAACATTCTTTCAACATTAGTGTGAGTGCGGGAATTGTGCTATGGGAAGCTACAAAGTACATGAGAAAGCTATAATTAACTAACCCTACCCTATTCTATTTATATTTCTTCTAATACTTTCACAACATTCAAAGATTAAACGTCCTATTTTTAAAATGTTAAATAATGTATATTACATTCTAATTAAATTAAATATTTAAAATAATTTTCTACACAAACTATTTTAACACAACTCCCTCCTTAAAAACCCAACCGCTTCACACAAACAATACTTACTACACACTATTTATCAACTATTTACACATACACCCAACAACAAAACAACACAAGACATATCATATGTTTTTAATCTTTATTTGTATTGAAACATTTAATTCTAACCCTACAATCACACATCAATTCCCGACTCTCAAAATTTAGAATAATTTGATTTTAAAGTTCTTTAGTGTATTTTTGCACGACAAATGATAAAAACATTCCAATACAACACAAAATTTTCAAGGGTATTACTCACCTTTTCTGCTCTTTTTTCAAAAAAGCAGTCAAATCGTTATGTACCTCCTACGAGTATTGATTAAGCACTAATCAACACCCGCCCATATTACTTTCTACAGAAAGTAATATCTGACATTCTGCTAATTTCAAAATAATTATATATGTATTACTTATCAAATTGTACTAGAGTACTTTTTATGTTTTTGTTTTTCTCACTATCTTCTATTATCGTAGCGCAGGATAAACCAGAAGTAACAATGGGAGGAGCACTTCGTTTTAATTACAACTCATCATCCTGGAAAGGAAACCAAACTGAAAGAGGCGGTGATTTTGGATTTGACGTTTTTCGTGTTAATGCAAAAGCCGCTTATAAAGGTTTAAAGTTAAATGCTGAATATCGTTTCTATAGCAGTGGTTTTGGTGGAGGAATGTTAAAGCAAGGTTGGATACAATACGACTTTAAAGACAACAGCCAATTCCAACTTGGTTTAACTCAAGTTCCATTCGGGATTACAACTTACAATTCTAATAGTTGGTTCTTTTCATTAAACTACTATGTTGGGCTTGAAGACGACCATGACATGGGACTTAAATACAGCAGAAGCAGCGACAAATGGGATTTAGATTTAGCTTTCTTCAAAAATGCTGAAGAAAACTCATTTAAAAATCTTTCTGATGTTGATGATAGCAGATATGCCTACGATGTTGGTTCGCTTGGGAACACCTACCGAAACAAAGAGTTAAACCAATTTAATGCTAAGGTTAACTACAAGTTTGGTAAAACATTAAAAAGTAAGCTTGGTGCATCAGCACAATATGGAGCCTTATTAAATTTAGACACCGAGGATATAGGTAACAGAAATGCTTTTGCTGTTCATTACGAAGCTACATACAACAAATGGAACTTAAAAGCTCAATTTACAAGCTATAACTACAATCCTGAAGCACCTAATGGCGAAAGTGATGATATGATAGCAATGACTGCTTATGGTGCTCCTTACATGGTTGCATCTAAAGCTACATTATATACCATTGGCTTAAACCACACTTTCCCTGTTGAATGGGGACCAATTTCATCAGTTATGGTTTATAATGACTTTGGTTATATGGATAAAAATCTGGATGAATTCGAGGATACAATGATGAATGATTTCGGTTTTTTACTAACAGCTGGATCTGTTTATACTTATATAGATTTTGCTGCAGGCAAAAATCAACCTTGGTTAGGTAAAGCGTGGACTAACGGACTTGCCTCCGGAAATCCAGACGCTGATTGGGAAATGAGATGTAACATTAACATAGGATATTACTTTTAATAAGAATTAGTTTATGGGATCTGATAAAAAATTAAAAATAAAAGTTGAAGACCTAACACTAATCTTTGGAAATAACAAAAATGAAGCTTTAAAATTATTAAATGAGGGCCTCTCTAAAGAGGAGATCCTAAAAAAAACCAACTGCACCGTTGGTGTAAATAAAGCTTCTTTTGAAATATTCGAAGGGGAAATGTTTGTCATCATGGGTCTTTCTGGTAGTGGTAAATCTACACTACTAAGATGCCTCAACAGATTAATTGAGCCTACAGATGGCAATGTTATCATTAATGGAAGAAACATCACCAAAGAGACAAACGAACAGCTTCTTGACACAAGAAGAATGGAAATGAGTATGGTTTTCCAAAACTTTGGCTTACTTCCACATCGGAATGTTCTTGAGAACACTGCATTTGGGTTAGAAATTAGGAACGAAGACAAAGAAACACGACTTAAAAAAGCTCAGGAAGCAATTGAAACAGTTGGATTAAAGGGTTTTGAACATCAAATGCCTTCGCAACTTTCCGGGGGAATGCAACAACGTGTGGGTCTGGCCAGGGCCTTAGCAAACAATCCACAGGTTTTATTAATGGACGAAGCTTTTTCTGCATTAGATCCCTTAATCAGATCTGACATGCAAGATGAATTACTGGAACTTCAAAGCAAACTAAAAAAGACCGTAGTTTTTATTACTCACGATTTGGATGAAGCAATTAAGCTGGGAGACCGAATTTTAATCATGAAAGATGGTATTATCGAACAAATCGGTACTGCTGAAGACATACTAACAAATCCGGCTAGTGATTACGTAAGTGCTTTTGTTGAAAAAGTAGATCGTAAAAATATCATTACAGCAGGTTCTTTAATGTTTGAAAAAGTATCGGTTTGCCACATTCATAAAGAAGGGCCTAAAGCTGCAATCCATAAAATGAGAACATTGGGGAATGATGTCTTACCTGTATTAAACGAAGACAGAACCTTTTTAGGTTTAATATGGCTAAGAGATTGTTTGGCAGCAGAGAAGAAGGGCGAAAAATCCTTGAACCCAATACTAAAAACAGAAGTTCCTAGTGTATACACCCATTATACGGTTGAAGAAATGCTTCCGTTAATTACTGAAAGCAGAGCTCCAATTACTGTAGTTGATGAAAATTCTGGAAAATTTCTGGGTATCGTAACGCAATCCTCTCTTATTATTGAATCAACAAGATTTGATAAAAACGAAATAATTGAATTAAAAGAAAAAGCTAAAGAGCAATAAAATGGAAAAAATTATTGATATAGGTCAGTATATTGAAATTATTGTTAATTGGATGACTGAGAATTTCAAACCATTTTTTGACCTCATAAAAAATAGCGGAAACGCATCTATTGAAGGCGTAGAATGGCTACTATTAAGCATCCCTTTTTACATCATTATTCTTGCAATAACAGCGTTAGCCTATTTTAAAGTAAATAAAAGTACAGCTATAACGACTGTTCTAGGGTTAACTCTTATTTACCTTTTAGGATTTTGGGAGGAAACAATGGAAACATTAGCTCTGATAATGGTTTCAACTGTTACAGCACTAACTATTGCTATCCCTTTGGGAATATGGACTGCAAAAAACAAAATGGCAGCCAAGATTGTGCGACCAATATTGGATTTTATGCAAACAATGCCTGCATTCGTTTACTTGATTCCTGCTGTTTTATTTTTTAGTATTGGTAAACTTCCTGGTGCTTTTGCTACTATCATTTTTGCAATGCCTCCAGCAGTACGTTTAACTACATTAGGAATTCAACAAGTTCCCTCCGAAGTAGTCGAAGCTGCAAGGGCATTTGGATCCACAAAAAAACAACTTCTTTTTAAAGTTGAGCTTCCTTTAGCTATGAATACCATATTGGCTGGTGTTAACCAAACTATCATGATGGCACTTTCTATGGTAGTAATTGCCGGTATGATTGCGGCTGGAGGCTTAGGAGAAAAAGTATTAGAAGGAATTAATAACCTTAACATAGGTTTAGGATTCGAAAGTGGTTTGGCTGTAGTAATCCTCGCCATTATTCTTGATAGAACCACCCAGGCACTGGGAAAGAAAAAATAATTTATTAACACATTGAAATAACCTTATTATGAAATTTAAATTACTAATTATTGCAATTGCTACTGTATTTTTTTCTGCATGTAATTCCGGAGGCAGCAAAAAAACAAAAGACGAATCAAAAGAAATTACTTTAGGTTTGGTAGATGGTTGGGCCGAAGGTGTAGCTATGACAAATGTGGCTAAAGAAATCCTTACTCAAAACGGTTACCAAGTTACTATTAAAAAAGCAGCTGTGGATATGATTTTTGCATCATTAGCGAACAATGATGTAGACGTTTTCATGGATGCATGGTTACCTCAAACTCACAAAGAAAAAGTTGCAAAATTTGCTGACAAACTAGAAAGCTTAGGTACAAACTTCGAAGAAGCAAAAATTGGTTTAGTTGTACCTGCATACGTAACAATTAATTCAATTGAAGAACTAAATGCAAACAAAGCTAAATTTAATGGAAAACTGATCGGTATTGAAAAAGGTGCTGGTATTACAGCAAAAACAGATCTTGCCATTGATGAATACAAGCTTGATTTTGAACAAATGAATTCTTCTAGTATAGCAATGCTTTCTGAACTTCAAAAAGCGATCTCAGAGAAAAGATGGGTTGCCGTAGCAGGATGGGCTCCTCACTGGAAATTTGGTCGTTGGGATCTTAAATTCTTAGATGATCCAAAGAAAGTATATGGAGAAACAGAGCATATTGAAGTATACTCAAGAAAAGGTTTTAAAACTGATGATGCATATGCTGCAACCCTATTCTCAAACTTCAAGTTAAGCTCAGATCAAATGTCTTCTTTATTAGCAAAAATGGAAGATGGAAAAGATAAAAGTGAAGTTGCTAAAACCTGGATTACAGAAAATAAGGAAATGGTAAATAGTTGGTTAGGACAAAAGTAAGCAGTAGCTTCTTTTAATACTCTTTCTAGAAATAGTACGGCAGAAATCTAATGTTTACAGCATCAGATTTCTGCCTTTTTTTTTACTATTCAATGATTATAATACGTTACTGTCTTTAATAAAAATTGGCTTTATTAATTTAATTATTCGTCAATAAATCCATTAAAAAATACAACAAGAATCCCAACAGAACAAACCTCTATCCTCATTTGCATTAATTAACCAAATAACACATCACTTTTGTCGACTGAGACACCATATACATTTACTCGGTTTTAATATTTAAACTTATTTTGTAATTCAACTAATCTTACAATTTAAGCGACTGATACTCTATTTATTATTTAAAATAGAAACAGCCCTATATTACCAACAAAACTCAAACAACAAACTTATACAAAACTAATCCTTACTAAGCTTTTAATACATATAAGTCAATCTTAGATAAGACTCCCCACTATAAATAACAAATATTAAAAGCATATCAGTATTAACACCTCTCTTAATTACCAATTATATAGAAACAAAAAAAGCCAGTCAAACGACTGGCTTTCATATATTGAGTAATTCAATTCAATTACTGTACAATAGACTTGAATGTTGCATCTTCAAGGAATTTACCGAATTCCATATCTTTTGCAGCTAATTCTTTTAAAGAACCATCAAGATCTACAGCTTTACGTAAGCTATCAAACATTAAATCATTATCAGCAGTTCTAGCACCACAGATAGCTTTTAAATAATATTTGAAACCAACTTCCATTGTATTTGCATTTAAAGTAGATAATGCAGCATCATATTTTCCAGCTAAAATTTTAGCTAAAGCAGCATTACAAGTTGTGCTGTTTCCGAAATAACGCATTGCAGCATCATAATCACCTTTATGGATAGAAACAATTCCTAAGTTGTTATCTAATTCTGAACCTACACCTGCAGCAGCACCAAAATACTCTTCAGCTTTAGCTAAGTCACCATTACGTAATGCAATTACACCTAAGTTATTTTTAACAATTGGACTAGCAGGAATTAATTCAGCAGCTTTTTCTAATGCAACTTTAGCATCATCTAATTTTCCTTGTTTAACAAGTACATAAGCTACATCATTATATCCTCTCCAACATTTAGGGAATACTTTGTTTACACTTTTGTAGATAGATAATTGCTCGTTTAAATCATCAGTTAAAGTTGCAGCATAAAGAAGCTCTTCAACATTTAATTCACTTGGATTAGAAGCAGCTAACTCTGCAATTTCTTCGTCAGATTTACCAATTAATTCAACATTAACTGCAACTTTAGAACGACGTAATTGAGGTAAGATATCATCAGCAATTACTTTATAAGTTTCAGACATGTTCTTGATTTCTTTTTCACGAACTTCAGGATCTGAATACATAGAAAGAACTCTTAAAATTAATTCTTTATCCTGGATGCTAGAAGCTTCCATTAAAGCTTTAAATCCTTCCCAGTCTTCTGGAGTATTTTTAAGATCGAAAAATCCTTCAGCTGAACCATCTACTTTAGCTTTTTTTAATTCTTTAGCTAAATATTTCTCAGCAACTTCTTGTCTTTTTTCTGATAAAGAAGTGTTTAAATCAGTAGGACCATCAGGTGAAGCATAAGCAGAGATTGAAACACCTGTGAATTTTTTGTTTTCAGCAGCTTCAGCTTCTTTGATATACTCTTTAAGAGCTTTAACTTCTTCTTTTCTTAATTCAGTACCACGTAATGCAGCTTGTTGGATTAAGAAATAAATATCAGCACCTTTACTTTCTGGAACGATTCTTTGGAAATTATCTTTTCCTAAAGCAACCATAGCACCTTTATCCATTACTAGATCAGAAGTTGCTACTACACCATCAGCAATTTTAATATCATCAAAATCAAGAGATGTAGTTCCTTTAGTAGCTTTAATACGAACTACTAAATCAGATACTTTCATATTTTCATTGTAAGGTACAGATCCTGTATAAGTATACTGTCCTCCGTTTAAGTAAGAAATAACCTGATTATTACCTTCTACAGCTTCACCTTGAACTGTTTTAGAAGGAAATGCAGTTTCCCCACCATCATACTTTAATACCGGAGTTAACTCTACAGTGGCTTTTTTATCCATGTATTTCTCTGGTACTTTAACTTTTACAGTAACATCAACTTTACCGGCATGAGCTTCTAATACTTCCGGCGTAACAGTATATGTTACATCTTGTGCTCCAGTTTTCATTTTATTTAACCCAGCACAACTTGCTAAAAGTGCTGCCAAGGCTATTGAAGCAAAAACATTGATTCTTGATTTTTTCATAATATTAACCTAATTATGTGTTTTCAACTAACTTTCGATAAGTTTGTACAAATTTAAGAATGTTTTTAAAAAATAAAAGACCCTCTTAGAATTATTGCAAATATAGATAAACTCTAAAAAAAAAAGCAATACACTATACTATAATGTCAAGATATTTTATATAATCTATAGATTCCTTTTAAATTTAAGTAAAAATTATCCAATTTTAACATTTGTTATTCCGTTTTTAAAATCTTTATTTAACAATTGAGTAAATTTATTATAATGACTTTTAGTTAAATAATCAACTTCGTCAGACTCAATAATCACAACAGGAAAATCTTGCACCTCTTTAAAATAATTAAAATAGCCATTGGTTACTTTACTCAGGTATTCAACATCTATTAATTTTTCATATTCTCTCCCTCTATTATCTATATTCTGTTTTAAGATGTTTAAATTCCGATGAATATAAAACAAAACATCGGGTTTTACCAACATATTCCTTACCATTTCAAAAAACTCACGATACAACTTAAATTCATCATCTGCTAAAGTTACCTTAGCAAAGATAAACGACTTCATTAAATAATAATCTGAAATAGTAAAACTATGAAACAGATTAGCCTGCTCTATATCTTTAATTAACTGTTTATAACGGGCTGCAAGAAAGGACAACTCCAATGGAAATGCATACCTTTCCTGATCTTTATAAAACTTTGGTAAAAATGGATTATCTTCAAACGACTCCAACACCAGTTTTGCATTAAAATCACTTGCTATCTTTTGCGATAGAGTTGTTTTCCCCGCCCCAATATTTCCTTCAATAACAATAAACTTATTACTCAACTTCAAATCTATTAAACCTTTCTATTAATACTTCATTTCCTCTCCCATATTGTAAAACATAAACGACCATAGATCTGTGGCTTCCTGAATAATTTTACTGGTTGGCTTACCGGCTCCATGCCCTGCTTTACTTTCAATTCTTATAATTACAGGATTATTTCCTGTATACTTATCTTGTAATTGCGATATATATTTAAACGAATGGGCAGGAACTACTCTATCATCATGATCCGCAGTCATCACCATAGTTGCCGGATACTCAACGTCTGTTTTTACATTGTGAACCGGAGAATAAGCATAAAGGTATTTAAACATATCTTCATTCTCTTCTGAAGTTCCATAATCCGAAGCCCAAAATCTACCAATGGTAAATTGATGATATCGCAGCATGTCCATAACTCCTACTGCTGGCATTGAAACTTTGAATAAATCCGGCCTTTGATTAACTACCGCTCCAACCAACAGACCTCCATTAGAACCACCATGTAAGGCTAATTTCTCTGGAGAAGTATATTTTTCTTTAATCAGATACTCTGCAGCTGCAATACAATCATCAAACACATTCTGTTTTTGCATGAGCGTACCGGCTTTATGCCATTCCCTACCATACTCTCCACCACCTCTTAAATTAGCCATTGCATAAACACCGCCATTTTCCAGGAGAATCATTCTGCTTATAGAAAAACCCGGTGTTAAGCTGATATCAAACCCTCCATATCCATATAGCATTGTAGGATTATTGCCATCCAATTTAATATTCTTTTTATGGATTATAAACATAGGGACCTTAGTGCCATCCTTGCTGGTAAAAAAGACCTGCTTTGTTTCAAATTGATCAAAATCGATATCCATTTCCGGTTTCCAGAATAGTTCTGTCTGATTTTTTAATATATCGTATTTATATATAGTTGAAGGACTTACAAAAGAATTAAAAGAAAAATAGGTCACAACATCTTCTTTTTCTCCGCCAAAACCACCTATAGAGCCTATTGTTGGTAAAGTAACATCATTTAAATACTTACCTTCACGATCATAAATTTTAACCACATCATGGGCGTCGTGCATATATTGAGTAATTATTCTTCCTCCAATCAATGAAACATCCACTAACACATCTGAACTTTCAGGAATTAAATCAATCCATGATTCTTGATTAAAATTATCCAACGAAAATTTTACGATTCTTGACTTAGGTGCATTATAGTTTGTTTTTACTATAAATTCTCCATTTTCATGATCCAATATCTGATGATCATTTTCAAAATCATCAACTATATTAATCATTTCCGAAGTTGAATCAATTAAACTCTTCAACTTCAAACTATTCCCACTTGTTGATTCAGTTTGATATAGTACCAAATAGGCACCATCATCTGTTACATCTGCATTTGTTATTCGATCTGGATGCTCCGGATCATCAAACACCATCACATCTTCATTCACATTATCACCTAATTTGTGATAATATATTTTGGGGCTTTTATTTACCCCTTTCAACTCATCACCCTTCTTCGGCTCCTGGTATCTCGTATAATAAAACCCATCCTTAAACCACGAAATTCCTGAGAATTTAACCCATTCTATATGATCCGACAAAACCTTACCTGACTCAATATCTTTTACATAAATCTCTTGCCAGTCAGATCCACTTCTTGAAATCAGATATCCCAAATATTTCCCGTTTTTAGATATTTGAAAACCACTTAATGAAACCGTTCCATCCTCGGATAAATTATTTGGATCTAAGAGCAATTTCTCTTCTCCCTCTATATCTTTCTTGTAATAATATACATTCTGACTTTGCAATCCATCATTTTTTGAATACACAAGTAATCCGGACCTATTCATCGGAGCACTCATTTTCTCATAATCCCAAATCTGCGTTAAACGATTTTTTATAGCCTGTCTGTATGGAATTTTTTCAAGAAATCTTTCTGTCACTTTATTTTGTGCCACAACCCATTCCTTAGTTTCATCTGACATATCATCCTCTAACCATCTGTATGGATCAATAACTTTTGTACCAAAATAATCATCAACAATTTCAACTTTTTTTGTTTCCGGATAGGATAATTTTTCCATTTTTGAAGAAGTATTACATGCTGCTAGAGCAAATGTCATGTATAGACAAGATTTTATACAAAAGCGATTCATTATATCATAGTTTTAGTTAAAATATCAAAAAACTAAATCCTCTTTCCTTAGCTTTTCTTCTTTATACTTTCCAACAAACCAACCTACTAAGGTCCCCAGCAACCAACCTAAGACGATTCCTGATTTTAAAGGTAGAACAGAGATCATCATAGAGATCAGTACTCCCAACAGCACACCTAACACCATACCAATTAAAGCACTAATTGAGAGTACTAATCCTTTGGGCTTTATTTTATGCGATGTTCTCAGATGCCTCAAAATCTCTTGAACCAAGTTATCAAAATTTGCAGAATAACTATTTCCATCATCAAAGAAATGTTCTAAATGAGTTGTTGATTCCTGTAATTTTTGCCAGTATATTTTACACTCCGGACATTTATCCGATTTATCTTCTAGCAATTTTCCCAAACGGGGTAAAACCTGAAAATTAGATATTGCAGCCTGTATTCTTGAGATCTTATCTACCTTTTCTTCCAATGAAGAAATCCATTCATCATACGACATCATACGTATTTCAATTTTAAATCTATTTATACCGGGGAAAGGTATAACATTTAATTAAACCCTCAATATTATTAAAAAAATCTATTATACACTATAATTACTTCACAACAAGACACAAAAAAAGGCCTATAAAAGGCCTTTTTCTTATATAATTTTAAAGATTAACTTTTCAACTATTCATTCTTTGGTTTTCTTTCCGGACGTGGTAAAAGCACTTTTCTTGATAGCTTTAATTTACCAGAACGCTGGTCAACCTCAATAAGTTTTACTTCAACTTCGTCTCCTTCTTTAAGAACGTCTTCAACTTTTTCTAGTCTTTTCCATTCAATTTCTGAGATATGAAGTAAGCCATCTTTACCTGGTAAAATTTCAACAAAAGCACCAAATGGAACAATTGATTTTACTTTACCTTTATATACTTCACCAACTTCTGGTACTGCAACAATTCCTTTAATTTTTGCCAATGCTGCATTAATTGCATCAGCATTATTTGCCGAAATACTAACTTTACCAGTATCTCCTTCTTCTTCAATTGTAATAGTAGATTCTGTTGTAGCCTGAATCTCTTGAATAATCTTTCCTCCTGGTCCGATAACAGCACCAATCATATCCTTAGGAATGATGATTGTTTCCATTCTAGGAGCATGTGGCTTAAGATCAGCTCGAGGTTCATCCATCGTTTCCATAATTTTATCCATAATATGTAAACGACCATCACGAGCCTGAAGTAGTGCTTTTTCTAACACTTCATAAGAAAGACCATCAACCTTAATATCCATTTGAGTAGCAGTAATTCCATCACGAGTTCCTGTTACTTTAAAGTCCATATCACCAAGGTGATCCTCATCACCAAGAATATCTGAAAGTACAGCAAAATTCTTATCTTCATCAGTGATTAACCCCATTGCAATACCGGTTACAGGCTTTTTAATAGGTACACCAGCATCCATCAAAGCTAAAGTTCCAGCACAAACTGTAGCCATTGAAGAAGACCCATTAGACTCAAGAATATCAGACATAATACGTACTGTGTATGGATATTCATCTGGCAACATATTTTTCAATGCTCTAAATGCCAGGTTACCATGTCCAATCTCTCTTCTAGAAGTTCCTCTTGAAGCTCTTGCATCACCTGTTGAAAATGGAGGGAAATTATAGTGTAATAAGAAACGTTCTACTGTTTTATTTAATACATCATCAACAATTTTTTCATCTAGCTTAGTACCTAAAGTAACTGTTGATAAAGATTGAGTTTCACCTCTTGTAAAAATAGATGAACCATGAGGACCTGGTAAATAATCAACCTCACTCCAGATAGGTCTGATTTCGTCAGTTTTTCTACCATCTAAACGTACTCTTTCATCTAAAACACAACGACGAACAGCTTCTTTTTCTACATCATGATAATATTTACCAATCAATCCTGTTGGTATATCACCTTCTTCAGCATCAGCGTAATTTGCCTCAATATACTCATCTTTGATAGCAGCAAATTTCTCAGCTCTTTCATGTTTAGGAAGACCTGCTTTAGCAACTTCATATACCTTATCATAAGTAGCTGCTTTAATGTGCTCTAATAATTCAGCATCATTCTCTTCGTGACAATATTCACGTTTTGTTTGAGAACCAACCATTTCAGCTAATTCTATCTGAGCCTGACATTGAACTTTAATAGCATCGTGTGCAAATTTCATTGCTTCAAGCATTTCCTGCTCAGAAACCTCTTCCATTTCACCTTCTACCATTAAAATATTATCAATTGTAGCACCAACAACCAATTCCATATCACAATTTTCCATTTGTGATCTTGTTGGATTTACAATTAACTCTCCATTTACTCTCGCTACTCTAACTTCTGAGATAGGTCCGTTAAATGGGATATCTGAAACAGCAAGTGCTGCTGAAGCTGCTAAACCAGCTAAAGCATCAGGTAAATCTTCTTTATCACCCGAAATCAGATTTATTGTAACAAATGTTTCTGCATGATAGTCTTCTGGAAATAATGGACGTAATGCCCTATCTACCAAACGACATACTAATATTTCATTATCAGAAGGACGAGCCTCCCTTTTCATAAATCCACCAGGGAATCTACCAATAGCTGAAAATTTTTCTCTATACTCTACTGATAGAGGCATAAAATCGGTTCCTGGGGCAGCATCTTTTGCTGACACTACAGTCGCCAATAAATAAGTATTATTCATTTTAACAACTACTGAACCGTCAGCCTGTTTGGCTAATTTACCCGTTTCAATAGTTATCGATCTTCCATCGCCAAGATCGATAGTTTTTTCAATTGGAGTAATCATATTTTTTTCTTTATCTCTTTTGTCGCCCCAAATATATAGAATATCATTAGATTATATTCGTATTCAGGCATTTATTTTTTGAAGCTAATGTACTTTATACCAAAGAACCATGCACAAAATCATGAAACAAGGGATAGGCTCAAATAAATTTGATAAAAACAAAAAAAAGGCAACCCAATGGATTGCCTTTTAAAATCGTTTTGCAAGATTACTTACGTATACCTAGTTCTTTAATTAGAGAACGATAACGCTCGATATCTTTTGCCTTAATATAGTCAAGAAGATTACGACGCTTTCCTACTAATTTTACTAGAGCGTGTTCTGTGCTATAATCTTTTTTATTAACCTTTAAATGTTCGGTTAAGTGAGATATACGGTAGGTAAATAATGCTATCTGGCCTTCAGCTGAACCAGTGTCAGTATTCGACTTTCCGTACTTCTCGAAGATCTCTTGCTTTTTTTCTTTAGTCAAGTACATAAAGCTTATATATTTAAAAAATTTGCGGTGCAAAGATAATCAATTAATTACATGTCGCAACATATAACTAGAAAAAATATTACACTAAATCAATTTACTTTAACTCGCCTACAAATTTACAACAATAAAAGCCGACAAATGCCGGCTTTTACATATAAATAGATATTCTTTTTATTTATAACCTTTTTCTTCAGCTAACTTTTCCATTTCCTGATTAAAGATCTCTTCATATTTTTGCTTATCGTAGTCCATTTGAAGCTTGGCATTATTAGATATTTTATCATTCATTGAATTTAAAAGCTCTTCTTTTTCAACTTCAATGGCAACAAACGAACGATATTTTTTATCTGGTAAAACACTTGATTTTTCGCAGGATACAACAATATTACTAATTGTTTCATCTGCTACTTCACGTGTTAAGTTCTCAAATTTTTGCTCAAACTCAGAGGCTGAAGTTAACTCTCGTTCATTTACATATCTGTCGGTAACTGATTTTGTATTTGACTGAATTAAAGTTACCAAACGTTGCTTAGCTAATAACAATGCTTTTTCTTTTGACAAACTTAAATCACTACTAGTAGCCATTGAAAATGCCCTGAAAAATTTCTTATCTGATCGACCTTCGCTTTCGCAAGGCATATTTTCTAATATAGTACCTACTTCAGAGTTTGTTTTTACTTTTGAAGCAACTTTCTCTTTCGATTTACAACTATAAGCGCCAAATACTAAAGAAAGAGCTAAGGCACTAAATCCAATTGTCTTTTTAAAATTCATATCATACTTTTTTGGTTAGTAAACAAATAGGCTTTTATCAAAAAGTAAGCCAAATGCACTTTGTAATATACTAATTAATTTAATTCTCACTTAATATCTCTTTAAAATGGGTGATTTGCTCATCCGTACCCAATATAAATAACTTATCGTCTTTTGATATTTTAATCTGAGGCGATGGGTTAAAAATATAAGTTCCTTCCGGTGTTTTCAACCCCATTAAATTGGCGCCTGTTTTTTTGCGCAGATTTAATTCCTGAATAGTTTTTGATGTATTTACTTCACTGATACAATTACACTCCACTTCTGTTAATTTCACTTCGCGACTACGTTGCAAAAGAATATTTTCAACAAACTCTACAACATCTGGCTGAGTAACCAATTTAGCCATCCTTTGCCCTCCAATTCTATCAGGCATAATAACATTAGTAGCTCCTGCATGGCGTAATTTCACATCTGATCTAAAGTCACTGGCCCGACTTATAATCTTCAGCTTAGGATTCATCTCTCTGGCTGTTAAAACAACAAACATATTATCTGCATCATTGGGTAAAGCAGTAATCAAAGCTTTTGCCTTACGTATTTGAGCCACGTCCAAAACCTCTTCAGAACTGGCATCTCCCTGTACATATAATAAATTAGGATCTTCAAGAATCCGGGTTACTACATTATCCCTTTTTTCAAGAATAACAAACTTTTCACCATGCTCTTTCAACTCAACACAAGCTTGATAACCATTTCTTCCATAACCACAAACTATGATATGGTCTTCGAGTTTAACTATCTTCTTTTTCACCTGATACAGTTTATAGGATTGTTGCAACGCTCCTTCAACTACCAAACGTGTAATTGAAGTAATCACATAACCAAAAATTCCGAAGCTAAATATAATAAGAAGTACCGTAAAAATCTTACCTCCCTCAGATAAAGGATACACTTCTCGAAAACCTACAGTAGATACTGTAATAGTTGTCATATAAAGTGCATCAACAAACGAATATCCTTCAATAGCGGCAAAACCTATACCTCCTGCAAAAATGATAAAAAACAATGCACTTACACCATAAAGAATGGTTTTAAAATTTTCATGATATGGCACTCTTTTTTTCACTATTTAGCTTTAATGGTTAACACCTTATGCCCGATATTACAATGCAAGCATTTTTTCTTTTTACAGTAATTATTCGACAAATATATTAAAGCCTGCGAATCTCCGGCATTTTTAACTAATATTTCATTTGCTTTCCACTTGGAAATAATTGCATTTTTCTCTGGCTTTAACAGATTTAACCAATCCATAGCTCTATCCTCAAATACATGATTTTGAGTGTTTTTACCATACGAAAACAAATATGGAATGATTGTATTAATAATAATCAGATTTTTTGAACTAATCCCCAGGTTTTTAAATATTTTTTCACTTTTTCGATCAGGTAAATAGTGCATTTCCCAATATTCAGAAACATCTACATCTAATAAATCCAGAATTACATCTAAATTTTCTTCATTAACAAAAGCTCCAAACAAGCCTTTTACTTTTACTATCAGATGGGCCAATTGTGAAATTCGGATTGTAGGAAAATTTGAAGGTCGCAATCTCAAAAATTTCCATATATGTTTTTCCAAAGGACATAACTGATGTTTTTGCCGAATAAAATGATATTCTCTTTTTAAGTCTTTTAAGTAATCATCATAAAACGCTTCATTTAAAAAACCTGCCTGACCATACAGTAAAGCTTCAATAATTTTGACATTATCAGAATACTTTAATAAAACAGTTAAAGGAATTGATCTGGCCAAAAGCTCAAATGGCTCACTATTTACACCAAAGCCAAAACTCCTAAATAAAATACGATAAAAAGTTTCATCCCAATTTGAGGTTGTAGCTTTTAACACCTCTTTAATTTGCATTGAGCGACTCTCCAAACGTTCCACTAACATTCGCTCTTTCCAAAAGCTCCATTCGAAGGAATTAACATCAGCTAACTTACCTGAGCAGGCCAACCAATCACTTTGATTCCTCAACGCTAAATAACTATACCATAACTTATCAGACCACGTAAGTAAAAGCACCGGTATCTCCTCTCCATTCGTCCTATGGGTTTGCCCATTACCACGAGCAACTACATGCAAAATTACATTATCGTAAGCCTTATCTTTATGATGATTGTGAAGTTTCCAATCATTTACATCATGATGAACTTCAATATTTCCAGCCCATAGAATACCGTTTATTTTAATTTTGGCATTAAAAAAATCCGGTCCGGCATCATGATTCACCTCTCCCGGATTGATAATCTCCAACTGTTGATTATCTGTTGTTCTTAAATCATTTTGGTTATACAACTTCTGTTTCCAGATAAAATGAAGAAAATCCTCATTATTTAGGTTATTGGTCATAAGATTAAGTTTTTACTCAACTAATATACAAAATGTTATAAAAATAAAAAGCCCTCAAAAATGAAGGCCCTTCAAATAAAACATTTTTTTGTATGGCTTCTTAATAAAGCAAACTCTGCAAAGCTGTTATAATATCACCTTCAACAAAATTGCAATGTCCGCTAACTCCATTCATTTTATTAGCATCAAACAAATACGCATCAACAACCTTATTTTCAAAGTATTGCATATGCCACACAGGAGTGATGGGATCAAACTCAGTATGCATATAATAAACAGGTACACTAAGCACTCCTGTGGTTTCATACAACAACTTCACTCTATGCATTGCTTGCTTATCTCCTTCTATTTCTACAACACAATTATCTAAATCAACCATTCCCTCTCCCGGAATAAAAACTTCAGGGTAATCAATCTCTGTATTATCAAATGGCACACCATGTACTCTTTTAACCAAATCATTAGTTGCCATAATATTAAACCGAAGGATTCCACCAACTATCATTGGCAAGTCTGCTTCAAGGGTTGAACTCAGCCAATCTACAGGTACACTTGCCAGGTTCAATAACAAAGCCAATTTATTGGGATCAGAATTTATTATTACAGAATATAAAATTTGAGGCAATACTCCACTTGACCATAACTGCATCGTTTCTTTAGGAACATGAGCAGGTGTACCTAAATTAAAATCAGGATCCTGCAATAGTACTTTTATCGCTTCTATTTCTTCCTGATAGAGGCAATTAAACAAAACATGAAAGTTCCCAAAATAATTCAACTGCTCCTGAAAACTTCCTATTGGAGCACAAGTAACTAAACCTGCATCAAATATATTCTTGTATTTTTCTAGTGTTTTTATAGCAACCAGACCACCTTCTGAAACACCCCCCAGAATCATTTTTCCTGGCTCAAAGTGCGCTTTAATCAGATTCCCTAAAAACTTTACATCTTCAACAGCCTCTTTTACAACAAAACCTGTTTCACTATAACTGGTAGCTGCATAAGCAATGCCCATAGATGTCACCAATTCTTTAATTGAAGTAGCTCCAATATAATCATCAGGGAGTGCTATTGGAGTTCCCGGATCTACATATCCATGTGCGTAGACTACAAAGACATTTCCGTCCCAACTATCAGGAATCATTATTTCAATAATATCATCATTAACTTTTCCTTTATAGTAGAAGCCACCAACATCACCTGGCTCATATTTTGAGAACATTTCGAATCCTTTTAATCCGGATTCTTCAACTACGTCAACATTGTCTTCAAGAGACTCTTTGGTACAGGATGCCATTAATAAAATCAACAGACTAATTAATAACAATCCCAACCATTTTTTCGGCATTAAGTTCTGACCATAATTCATGACTATATTTTTTTGACAACATCTTAATATACTATAGCCTCAAATGTATGTCAACCATTATGCAGTTTTATTTCAGTATAAATACAGAACTAGCAAAAATAAAAAAGCCCCCAAAAATGGAGGCTTTACTATATTTTAAAACAGCTATTATTCTATAATAATCCTTTCGCCTTTAAAAGCGTACTCATTTCTTGTTGTACCTCTTTAGCAGCAATACCTGCTTGCTCAGCAAAGTCTTTTTCTAAACTTTTATAAATAATTCCTCTTGATGAATTTACAAGTAAACCACATTTATTATTCAATCCATTTTCAGCAACTTCTGCCAAGCTACCTCCCTGAGCTCCAACTCCTGGAACTAATAAAAAGTGATTAGGAATAATACTCCTGATTTCTTTTAATTTTTCAGCTTTTGTAGCACCTACAACATACATTAAATTTTCTTCTGTACCCCACTCTTTTGATGTCTTTATCACTTTTTCAAAAAGCTTTTCATCATTTTCTGTCATGTACTGAAAATCTGCCGCTCCTTTGTTAGAAGTTAAGGCCAATAAAATAACCCACTTATCAACATAAGTCATAAATGGTTTTACTGAATCCTCTCCCATATATGGTGCAACCGTTACTGAATCAAAATCCATAGTATCAAAAAAGGCTTTAGCATACATATTTGATGTATTACCAATATCACCTCTTTTAGCATCCGCAATAATAAAAATATCAGGATAATTATAACGGATGTAATTTACAGTCTTCTCTAAACTATTCCATCCTGCTACTCCCATACTCTCATAAAATGCCAAATTGGGTTTATAGGCTACAGTATATTCTTGAGTTGCATCAATAATCTCTTTATTAAATGCAAAAATAGGATCAGTTGTTTCTAATAAAAAACGAGGAATTTTATTTATATCAGTATCCAAACCAACACATAAAAAGCTCTCTTTTTTCTTTATATTTTCAAATAGTTCCTGAGAAGTCATATCTAATATTTTTAATAAAATCTAAAAAAATATCCCTCAAATAAGAATACCTATATTACAATTCACTTGCCTTAAGTCTCTCTGCGTTTTCTTCAACAATTAGTCGGTCAATTACACCTTGTAAATCACCATCCATAACTGCAGGTAAATTATACAATGTAAAATTAACACGGTGATCTGTTACCCTACCTTGCGGATAGTTGTAAGTACGAATTTTAGCTGAACGGTCTCCTGTTGATACCATTGTTTTACGTTTAGATGAAATGGCATCTAAATACTTTTGGTATTCCAGATTATATAAACGCGTTCTTAATTCAATCATCGCTTTATCAAGGTTCTTTAACTGCGACTTCTGATCCTGACAAGTAACCACGATACCGGATGGAATGTGTGTTAATCTAATAGCTGAGTAAGTCGTGTTTACCGACTGACCTCCAGGACCTGAAGAACAATAAGTATCTTTACGAATATCCTCTTGTCTCAAATCAATATCAAACTCTTCTGCTTCAGGCAATACAGCAACTGATGCAGCAGATGTATGAACACGCCCTTGTGTTTCTGTTTGAGGAACACGTTGTACACGATGAACCCCTGATTCATATTTAAGAATACCGTAAACTCCTTCACCAGTAACATTAAATACAACTTCTTTAAAACCACCAGAAGTTCCTTCACTCATATGAGTAACATCTACTTTCCAGCCTTGTTTTTCGCAGTATTTTGTGTACATACGAAATAAATCTCCCGCAAAAATACTAGCCTCATCACCACCAGTACCTGCACGAACTTCAACCACACAGTTTTTACCATCTTCAGGATCGGCAGGAATTAAAAGCAATTTAATTTCTTCTTCCATTTCAGGAAGTTTTTCTTCCAACTCATCCAACTCCATTTTTGCCATCTCTCTCATTTCAGCATCATCTTCCTCTTTTAAGATAGTTTTTGCCTCGGCGATAGTTTCCAGTGTGGATTTATATCTATCATGAGCTTCTGCAACTTTTTCAAGTTCTTTATACTCTTTATTAAGCTTGATATATTTTTTAGTATCTGAAATCACCTCAGGATCAGTTATCTGTTCAGAAACTTCCTGAAAGCGGATTACGACACCACCTAGCATGTCTAATAATTTATTTTCTGCCATGTTTATATTTTATAAGATTTTTAAATAAGTAATAGAAAAACACATCAGATCTTATGACCTGATTACTCCTAGTTCCTTATATAAATCCTGAAAGAAGCATATATATTAGTATTTAAATGTTCCAAACTCACTGTTTATGGTAAGTTCTGTATTATCACTCGCTTCGCAGCGTCCTACAATTTGAGCATCGATATTAAATGACTTACTAATTTCAATTAATTCAGATGCAATATCTTCAGGAACATACAATTCCATTCTATGCCCCATATTAAAAACCTTATACATCTCATCCCAAGCTGTTCCCGATTGCTCTTGAATGGTTTTAAATAATGGAGGTACCGGAAACAAGTTATCTTTAATAACATGTAAGTTTTCTACAAAATGTAGCACTTTTGTTTGTGCACCACCCGAACAGTGAACCATTCCGTGAATTTGAGAACGGAATTTATCTAACATCTTTTTAATGACAGGTGCGTAAGTTCTGGTAGGAGAAAGCACTAATTTACCTGCATCAATATCAACTCCGTCAACAGCATCTGTCAATTTTAAACCTCCTGAATAAACTAGATCTGTAGGAACTGTAGGATCGAAACTTTCTGGATATTTTTGAGCCAGATAGTTAGCAAATACATCATGACGGGCAGATGTTAAACCATTACTACCCATACCGCCATTATACTCTTTTTCGTATGTAGCTGTACCTGATGACGAAAGTCCAACAATCACATCTCCAGCCTGGATATTTTTATTATCAATTACATCAGAGCGCTTCATTCTACATGTTACTGTAGAATCAACAATGATGGTTCTAACTAAATCACCAACATCAGCAGTTTCACCACCTGTTGAATAAATAGAAACTCCCATCTCTCTGATATCAGATAACAATTCTTCTGTACCATTAATAATAGCAGAAATCACTTCTCCAGGCACTAAATTCTTATTTCTTCCTATTGTTGATGAAACCAGAATATTATCTGTAGCACCCACACATAGCAAATCATCCAGATTCATAATTAAAGCATCCTGCGCAATACCTTTCCACACAGAAATATCTCCTGTTTCTTTCCAGTACAAATAAGCTAACGAAGACTTTGTACCAGCACCATCGGCGTGCATTATATTGCAGTATTCTTCATCTCCACAAAGAATATCCGGAATAATTTTACAAAAAGCTTTAGGATATAGTCCTTTATCGATGTTTTTTATGGCGTTGTGCACATCTTCTTTGGATGCAGAAACACCTCTTTGATTATACCTTGAATCTGAACTCACGAAATAATTATTTTATTTATAATTTTCGGAGGACAAAAGTAATACAATTTTGTCAGTTATCAATTAAGAGTTTAGGGTAATCATATATATTATAAAATGTAGTGTTTTTTATCACTCCTATTCCAAACTTATTATTGATTTTAATTCTACTGTGTGATGTTAATTACAAACACTAACAATTGATGAAATCCATGTTAATTCTATTGTCAGTTCTGATTATTAGGTAATGAACCTTCACTGTATGGCTCTAAGAACTCGGGTTATTAAATCTGGATACCTATTTATCTGCTCCTTAATGGAATCGTAACAGGTGTGGATATAAAACAAATATACTTTTATAAACATTCACATATCACTCACATCAGCCTCACTAATCAGTGAGGTTGATGTGAGTGATATGTGAATGAGTAGTGAGTCAATAGTGAGAGACATTGCTGTCCCATTAAAATCTAACAAAGCTCTTTGAAATATTTGAAATATAGTTTATTACAGACGATTTTCAATTAAACGGATTTCAATTTACACTTTTGCTATTCATAAAGGAATTAGCAAATGCATAAGGATAAATACGTTTTCGCTCAATTAGTATCTTTCTTGGATAGGAATAAATTTAACTATATCGTTCGCAAGCACAAGGGTGATAAATATGTTAAGCATTTCACGTGTTGGAATCAATTACTGGCTCTGATGTTTGGTCAATTGTCAAATCGTGAAAGCCTGAGAGATTTGGTTGTGGCTCTAGATGCTCACCATTCCAAATCATACCATTTGGGCTTAGGCAAGAATGTCTCAAAATCTTCTCTAGCTAGAGCAAATCAAGATAGAGACTTTCACATCTTTGAAGAGTATGCTTACTATCTGGTTGACGAAGCCCGGCAGAAACGTGTTTCTGACATCTTCAAATTAGATGGTAATGTTTACGCTTTTGATTCAACAACGATTGACTTATGCCTTTCTGTTTTCTGGTGGGCGAAGTTTCGCAAGACGAAGGGTGGAATCAAAGTGCATACATTATATGATGTAGAAACACAAATCCCAGCATTCTTTCATATAACGGAAGCTTCAGTACACGACTCTACGGCAATGAAAGAGATTCCTTATGAGCCTGGATCTTATTACATATTTGATCGTGCATATAATCACTTTAAAATGTTGTATAAGATTCATCAGATAGAAGCCTTCTTCGTTGTCAGAGCAAAGAAGAATCTTCAATATAAATCTATCAAATGGAAGCGCAGATTACCTAAAAATGTACTTTCAGATTTAACAATTGAATTGGCTGGATTTTATCCAAAACAATACTATCCCAAACATCTTCGATTAGTCAGATATTGGGATGAAGAACAAAAGCGTGAACTAGTTTTCTTAACCAACGCAATGCATATTTCTGCACTTCTAGTTGCTAAACTTTACAAGAATCGTTGGCAAGTTGAGCTGTTCTTTAAATGGCTTAAGCAACATTTGAAAATAAAGAAATTCTGGGGAACTACTGAAAATGCTGTTCGGATCCAAATCTACGTAGCCATATGCACTTACTGCTTAGTTGCTATTGTTCAAAAAAACATGCAGCTTGACAGAAGTACTTATGAGGTTTTGCAAATCTTGAGTATATCTTTAACAGATAAAACTCAACTTAGAGACCTATTGGGTAAAACTAAATTTCAAAATGACAAAGAACGTTTTAGCCTTAATGAGCCAAATTTGTTTAATATTTAATAACGTCCAATTTTAATAGGACACTAGTGAGTGAGAGAATAGTGTTTAATAACCGTAGCTGTCCCGCAGACAATCCGAAGCACCCCCGAACAAGACTGCATTATATTACCATTAGAAAATATTGATATAACCTCCTCTTTTCAGTAATCTTTATTCACGTACTTTTATCAAAGGCTTTTGAAGTACAATATTATATTCAAAATCCTTGTCTTCGATTTCACCCGAAGTTGTAAATTTCACTTTCTCGTTCAGATAACCTTTTGCCGCAACCAGAAATACATAATCGGTATTTGGTTTTAACTTCACTTTATAAGAACCGTCTTCCGGAATATTAATTTTTAAAGTTGTTCCATCACTGCCAATTAATCTTACGTACGATTCCTGTACTACTTCATCATTTTTATTTTTGATGGTACCATTCAACATAAAATTCAATTTAGGAAGAATAAAACTATATAAATTATCTATCCCTTTGGCACTTCCACGCGATGATGAAAAAATACCTTCTTCTTTTTTTCCTTTAAAGGTAATTCCAAAATCGTCAGCTTCACTATTGATTGGTTTTCCCATATTGGAAACCTGCCAACGACCTTCTTTATCGATAAAAGCCTTAAAAATATCGAGCCCGCCCAATCCTATTTGAGTATCAGAACTAAAATACAAACTACCATCATTTCTTACATAAGGAAACATTTCATCGCCAGGTGTATTGATAGCTGAACCTAAATTTTCGGGTTCGCCCCAACCTCCATCTGTTTTTGTCGTTTTCCAAATATCTTTACCTCCATAGCCACCTTCTCGGTCACTAACAAAATACAGAACGTCTCCTTCAGGTGATATGGCAGGATGAGCTACTATGGTACTATCTTCTCCAATTTTAACAACTTTGGGTTCACCCCATCTTCCTCCACTACGGGCACTGGTTACAATTTCGGCCCCCATTGGTTTGGTTTTATCATATTTACATCTAGTGTAGTACATCTGTTTTCCATCTGAACTTACATTAGGTGCTCCATCGTCAACCTGAGCGGCATTAATCGGTTCTTCAAAAGCTTCTGGTTCTGTCCAAACTCCTTTTGCATCTATTTTTGAAAAATATAAAGATGAAATACCCTGACCTGTTATTCTGTTTTTTCGCTTCTTTTTAGTTGCTGTTCGCATTGATGAAAAGACAACATAGTCGTATGAATCCCCAACAAAGGCTGGAGAAAAATCACTAAACTTGCTATTCAGTTTTTTCAATTTTGTGATTTGATATCTTTTGGGTTTCACATCCTTTTGTATCATCATACAAGAAGCCAACCCTCTTTGAGCTCTGATATCAGCAGGTACTTCTTCAAGGTAGGCTTCATATTCAGGAATGGCCTTCTCTAACTTCCCTGCCTTACGATAGCTTTCGGCCATATAAAAACGAGCTTGTCTTTCGGGGTATTTATATCGTACTGCTTTTGAATAGGCAGATGCTGCTTTAGTAGGCTTATTTGTAATTCGGTAACATTCTCCCATATAATAAGAATACTCACCTTTTGTATATTTATTCTTTTCGCCCGAATAGGCACGCTTATATAATTCCGCAGCTCTGGTGTATTCGCCTATTTCAAATGATTTGTGTGCTAAAGAAACTCTTTTTTTACTTGCACATGAAACTAACGCAACACAGCTTACTATTATTAATATCTTATTGATGATACTATTTCTCATACTATTTTCCAAAATCAAATGTAAAAGTAACATTTATTAGCTTGGTACAAAAACGTTATATTTTAGAGAATATTTTGTTACACTCCAACAACAAAAGTAATTTTAATGCCTACACTCCCTCAATTTGATTTATAACAGGTATAATATTTATTTACATCTCTAATAGAGGGGAATAGTATGGAGTTTATTTTTATTATTTCTATTAGTATCGCCTCAATTTATTTCTCAGCAAAAGGCAAGGTCCCCTATAAAAGCAGCCCATATAGCTAGGTTAGATAGCATTAATTTCTTTTCTATTAATTACAAATATTTGGATGATGACTATAACATTATCATCAACTTAGAAACAGATGAAAAGACTATCAAGAAATATAGATTTTATGCTGATAGGATAAAAGATTACCATGATTCCTTGGCTGTGGTAATGATGGCAGAATTCAATGATAATGATATAGCACATGTAGCTATACTACGCATCGGTTATACCATGCTAAGATTAGGTTATCAAATCTGGCAAACCCAAAAGAAGCAAAAGCATTTGCTATGAAATTTGGGATAAATCATCCATGGAAAATGAAAGAATTTTCAATAGATGAGAATAATAATGATCCTAAAATTCTAGCTTTTATAATGATTTAAGAGCCAAAATACAAAAGATAACATCGAAGAGTTAAATAAGGATAAACTTTTAACAGCAGCTCTAGGATGCAATCATCAACACATTGCAGACTATAAAAAATGGTAGCTGAGCGCCGAAAACAAGGTGAGGCCTACAAAAGAGAACACGGGAATGTTGATCCTTCAAAAATAGGAGTTGACTGTGGTAAAGAAAATTGCTGTCAACATAAAAATTAATGCTAATAAAAAACGGAGTACTAAATCTTTGTATTAGTACTCCGTTGTTGCTAAAATCAACCTTACTCAAACAGATAGATTCATATAAATTAGTTGTACCTATTAGTTCCTGTTAACTTTAGCAAAACGTTCTCTTTTTTTACATAAAACATCCAACTCAATATCAACACAAAACATTTCTTTTTTTTCATTGAGTTTATTAATCATAATATGATTTGAATACACATGTACCGGTTTACCATTTTTTCCTTTTAAATATAGTTCGCCTGAAGGTATGGGTTCATTATTTTCATACCAATTAATAATCCCTGCAACAACATTATCTTTCATATCTTCCGGAATTATTAAATCTTCAAGTTTTTGACCGATTGCCTCCTCTTTTGTATAACCGTATAATAACTCACTTGCTCTATTCCAATAAATAACGCATCTTTCTTTATCATACCCTTGAACGGCAATATTTTTAATATCATTAAATATTGAATGAAACCTATTATCACTTTCTTTCAGTTTTTTATCAATCTCCAAACTTTTAGTTATATCAGTAAAAAACACCAATGTATTGCCATCATCCAATTTAATGGCTTTTACTTTACAAAAACGTATTTCTTTTAACTGATTTAAGTAAGGTAAATCGGCAGATCCACTTCCCTCCTTATCCACTTTATCAAAAAGATCCACCCCCATTTTTTTGCAAAATCAGGAATTAAATCCCAAAAAGTTAGCTTCTCTAATTCATGTCTGGAACACCCAAAAATATTACCCATCTCCGAATTTCCTTCATATATATTTTTATTGGGATAAAGCACCATTATTCCATAGGGGGAATTTTCAAGATAACTAATAAATTTATCATTATTCATTGATAAATCTTCATTCGCTTTTATTAGTTTTTGTTTATTTAAAAGCAACTCATTATTCACTTTTCTAAATGCACTATTCTTTTGTTTTTGATGTAGTAATCTACCTCCCTGTATAACACCATATAAAAGGATAAATCCTATAAAAATTAAACGATGATACAATTCAACACTTGATATTTGAAAAAAAGCAATATCAGAATAACTTTTACCCTCTGAGAAAAATAAATAATCAATGATTGAATCTAAAAACCAAACCAGGATAGCATAAAGTATTGTGACAGAAAAGTACTTCATCTTTATAATAATATCATCTTTCATAATTCCAGATATTAGGTCTACTACAAAAACTCTATTTCTTATAAAAAATGGACTCTATATGAACCTTATTATATTCAATTTACGATTTTTTTTTGATTGAAAATAAATATTTTTCGAGTTTACACTTATCAATACACTGAGAATATCAAAATATTTGCACAAAAAAAAAGGCAACATAAAACTATGTTGCCTTTCTATTTTAGCTCTCCTACCTAAATAATAAATATCATACAAACCCTACTTTTCATGCCCTTCAAGCGATATTTATTATTTTTTTATAACACCCAACAAATCATAACTAAAAATTTTTAATAACCTTAAAACATCTAATGATGCATCTATAACTAACTCTAAATTCTTTTTTTGATGAATATACCCTATATTACGGTAAACATTCGTTTTTGTTTGACTAAAACACTTAACCACAACAACAAAACACCCTAATACTCTCAATTACTACCCTTTATACAAGTGTTAATAAATCATAAATTAGTGAAACATGTAATTTATCAAGAAATCTATTGTAATTTATGGCCTAATTTATAATCATACCAATCAAAAATACATTTCGTATGAAACAACCTATTTTTCAATGGCTTATTTTAAGTCTCATTCTGTTTTCATGTACCAATACACAAAAGCAGTTGCAATTATTACCCACTAACCTACCTAATCCTCCTAAAGCAGAAAAGCAGGATTCCTTATTAACTATTCATGATGACACAAGAGTTGACCCGTACTTTTGGATGCGTTTAACTGATGAGCAAAAGAATGCTTCGGAACCAGATGCACAAACTCAAAAGGTTTTAGATTATTTAAATGCAGAAAATAATTATACCGATTCTGTTATGAAGAACACGACTTCTCTACAAACAAAATTATTTGATGAGATTGTTGGGCGTATAAAAAAAGACGATGAATCTGTTCCATATTTTTCAAATGGATATTGGTACTATACCAAATACGAAAAAGATAATGAATACCCTGTTTTCTGTAGAAAAAAAGAAACTCTACAAAATGAAGAACAAGTTATTTTAAACGTTAATAAATTAGCTAAGGGGCATGAATATTATGCAGCAACAGGCTTAAGAATTAGCCAAGATAATAAAATATTGGCATTTGCTGAAGATACTGTTAGTAGAAGAGTATATACAATACGCTTCAAGAACCTTGAAACAGGTAAATATTATAATGATGAAATTCCTAACACCCAACCTGGGGGTGCCTGGGCTAATGACAATAAAACATTCTTTTATACTTCTAAAAATAAGGTTTCTTTATTGAGTGAAAAAATCTGGCGACATGAGCTTGGTTCAAAAACAACAAAAGATGTAATGGTTTATCACGAAAAAGATCCATCTTTTTACATAGGCGTATATAAATCTAAATCAGACAAGTATATTATCATTTCTGAAGGAAGTACTTTAGTAAGTGATTACCAAATATTAAAGGCAAATAATCCTAAAGGAACCTTTAAACAATTTACTCCCAGAGGAACTGACCACTTATATAACTTATACCATTACCAGGATAAATTTTATATTTTAACCAATAACAAAGCAAGGAACTTTAGGTTAATGGAAACACCTGAAGACAAAACAGATATTAGCAATTGGAAAGAAGTAATACCACAACGTGGAGATGTATTATTGGAAGATATTGATATTTTTAGTGACTTCCTTGTGGTTACAGAAAGAAAAAATGCTTTAATACATTTACGCATTATCAATCAAAAAACTAAAGATGAACATTACTTAAACTTTGGTGAGCCGGTATACATTGCTTACACAACATCAAACAACGATTTTAACACCACAAAGCTTAGATATGTATACAGTTCTATGACCACTCCTGTTTCTACAATTGATTACGACATGAATCAAAAAACAAAGGAAATAAAAAAAGTACAGGAAGTGGTTGGTGGGCATAATCCTTCAGATTACGTTACTGAACGCAAATGGGCAACCGCTACAGATGGAACTAAAATTCCTCTTTCGGTTGTTTATAAGAAAACAACACCGTTAAACGGTACAGCACCTTTGTTATTATATGCTTATGGTTCTTATGGTAATTCTATTGATCCCTGGTTCAGCTCAACAAGATTAAGTTTGCTCGACAGAGGATTCATTTACGTTATTGCTCATATACGTGGCGGACAGGAAATGGGACGACAATGGTACGAAGACGGCAAAATGAAGAACAAAATAAACACATTTACGGATTATATTGATTGTAGTAAATTTTTAATCAATGAAAATTATACTTCACCAGAACATTTATATGCAATGGGTGGTAGTGCTGGAGGTTTACTAATGGGCGCAATTGTTAATATGGCTCCGGAATTATATAATGGGGTTATTGCAGCCGTTCCTTTTGTTGATGTAGTATCAACCATGCTTGATGAAACCATCCCTTTAACTACCAACGAATTTGATGAGTGGGGAAATCCTAAAGAAAAAGATGCCTATGATTATATGATGAAATACTCTCCATATGATAATGTAAAGGCACATAACTATCCAAATATGTTGGTTACAACAGGTTTATTTGATTCTCAGGTACAATATTGGGAACCTGCTAAATGGGTGGCCAAATTAAGAGACCTAAAAACAGATGATAACCTACTTATGATGCACACAAACATGGAGGCAGGTCATGGTGGTGCTTCCGGGCGCTTTAAAAGATATAAAGAAACTGCATTAGAATACAGCTTTATGTTTATGCTCGAAGGTATTTCAGAATAATTACCTAAAATATTAAAATGATAAGCCGGGTTAATCTATAATGGATTTCCGGCTTTTTTATTTATGTTCTTCCCTTTTTACTAAAACAGTAATTCCTGCTTTCCCTGCAATACTTCATCGTATCCTACTATCAACCCTTCAAACATTAAAACCTGATCGGATAAAGCCTATTTGTTTATACTTTTTTGTTATATATAAACCCGGATTATGTATTAAAATTTCGTAATGAACATTGAAAGTACCATAAAACAAGGCTTTACTGAAACGAGGCATAGCATCGTTCTGGTGAGTTGAAGTGAAGTAACGAAGTGTCTTGTTTTGAAGTAATTTCAATGTGTAATAGATGGTCTAATGCATATTGCGGGATAAACTGCACTTAATCGCTTATTATAATATTACCCAACTCTCAATGCTGTAATATATATTTACCTTATTTATTTGTCGTTCATCACACGTAATATTCAACTATCCCCAAGCCTAACCATTCATCACAAACTGTTGTATTCCATCCCAATCATTTGTTTTAAAGGCCAATACGTAAGTATACTTGCTCTCAGAAAAACATAAAACAATGAGCAAATCAAAATTAATTTTAGCCTGCATTTTACTTTTAACGTCTGTTACCTTCCAAGCGCAACATGTTATTCATGGTAAGGTGATTGATAAAAGAAAGTCTCCTATTATTGGCGCCAATGTTTATATAAAAGGAACAATAGATGGAGCATCAACTGATATTGATGGTGCTTTTAGTTTTAAAACTGAAACTGATTCCATACAAACATTAGTTGTAAGTTGTATTGGATTTAACACCTATGAGTTAAATACCAAAGTTTCTAAAATGCAGCATCTAATCATTGTACTTAACAATAGAGAACTGGGGTTAGATGAAATTGTTATTACCGCCAGTACATTTAGTGTAGGCAAAAGTACTACTCTAAAAAAAATGGATGCTTTGGATGTTGTTTTTTCCGGGGGGTCTAATGGAGATATTTTTGGTGCACTTCAGTCATTACCCGGAACACAAAAAGTTGGTGAAGATGGTAAACTTTATATACGAGGTGGAGGTGAACGAGAAACTCAAACATTTATTGATGGTATGCATGTATTATTTCCTTATACATCTACAGCAGAAAATATACCTTCTCGTTCTAGGTTTTCTTCTTTCCTTTTTAAAGGTATTAACTTTTCAATGGGAGGTTACGATTCCGAATATGGACAAGCTTTATCTTCTGTTTTACCTATGGAAACTAAAGATGTGGCATCTACAAAATTAGGCGTGAACATTACTCCGGTGAGTACTGGAGGAGGAGGAACATACTCACGAGGTCGTCAATCATTATCTGCAAACGTAAATTTAATGGACCTAGGATTATATAATAGTATAAATCCGGATAACTACAATTGGAAAAAAGATTATCGAAATATTGCAGCAGAAATGCAATTAAAAACAGAATTAGGCCGTAATTCTATCCACAAACTATTCTTTAGTGCTGACAAAACTTCTTTTATAAGAACTATTCATGATGATTTAAATAATAATCCTGATCGCAATTTTGGACTAAACAAAGATAACTATTATATCAATTCAACCTTTACCACCAGAACCAGTAAAAACTTACATTTATTTCTTGGTTCGGCATACTCAAAAGCAACAAACAACTACAATAATGCTTTGTATAACAACGATCAGGTTATTGAAGATGAGGATGAATTACATTTAAAATTTAAGACTGAAAAAAGTATTAGTAAATCCTATAAAATAAAAACAGGTGTTGAAAGCTATTTAAAAAATTACAAGCGCAAATACTTTGATACTTCTGGCAGAAAAGTTTTTGATGCAGGCATAAATCAAAACTTATACTCTTCATTTATAGATAACCAGTTTAAATTGGTGAAAAATGTATATACGAATTTATCTGTACGTCTTGAATACTCTGATTTATATAAAGCACTTAATGTTTCACCAAGATTTTCGATCAACTATGTTACTAAAACATTTCAGCTATCCGGAATTATAGGAAAGTACTATCAATCCCATGAAAATATGCAACTCATTTCCAATAATCAATTTGACCAACCAGAGTCATCTATCCATTATATTTTGGGAGGTTCTTATGATTTAGATGGTACACTATTAAAACTGGAGACCTATAGTAAACATTACGAAGGTTTGGGATTATTAGATAATGATGTATATACAACTAAGGGATCAGGAACAAGCCAGGGAATTGACTTTTATATATCAGGAAAAATATTTAAAAACAAACTTGATTATACTTTATCATATTCTTACAATGATTCAAAAAGATTATTTAAAGACTATCCCATTGAATCAACACCAACGTTTGCTACAAAACATAACTTGAGTGTTTCATTAAAATATTCAATACCTACCATACGAGCTTATTTTGGCATGGCATATAACTACACTAGTGGTCGGCCTTATCAAAACCCAAATAAATCAGGCTATATTAATTCATACTCACCCAACTATCATAGTTTGGATCTTAACATAACCTATTTGTTAAGTAAAAGTGTAATCCTATATGCATACGCAACTAACCTATTAGGTCGAAAAAATATCTACGGGTACAATTATTCGAACACTCCAGGATTGAACGGCATTTATGCAAGTAGTCCTATCGTTAATGCACGAAAGCAATTCTATTTTGTTGGGATTTTCATTTCTCTAAAGAGTGAATCTGCCTACGATGTTTCTAGTTTCTAATTATAAATCAAAACCATTTAAATACAATTAATCATGAAAAAATTAACAACAATTATTTTAACAACGCTATTTCTGTCAACAGCAGTAACCGTTGGTATTTTTGCTAAAAACCCGGAAAAAGAACATGAGCAATTCTGCCTTTACCTTGAACAATCGCTTGAAAAGATTAAAAACACTTCTGATATCAATGAAAAATATACAGTTGTGAATGAGATGAACAGAATTAGTAAACTCTATCCTACTGAATGGCTCGCTGATTATTATGTGGCTTATATTAACCTTTCATTAGCATTCAGAACTAATGGAGATAAACAAAACATTTTTATAGAAGAAGCTAAAAGCAAAATAGATAAATTACTTTTAAATAAAGGTGCTGATCTGTCAGAAATTATCACATTACAAGGATATTACTATTATGCATTAATTGCACAAAACCCTCATACCAATGGACAGAGGTATTATAGAGATGTAGTAACAGCTTATAATAAAGCAATAGCCATAAATAGTAGCAATCCGCGTCCTGTATTGTTACTAGCTCTTTTCAAAAACCGTATGTCAAAATTCCTTGGAGAATCTTCCTATTCTTTCTGTGCAGAATTAGATAGTATTGAATTCATGCTGAAAGGATTTAAACCCATTGAAAAACTTTATCCTAACTGGGGAATTCATGAATTACAATTTGCCAGAAAATCCAACTGTATGAATTAAAATTACTGTGGTTATTGGTGATGTACTGCAGAGCTGACCTTATTTATGAGGATCAGCTTTGTTGTTTTAACATTACCATTAACAAATACAATCTTCCTTAGGCATCATAAACCATATATAAAATATTATTTAAACATAATTAAGCAACTATTTTTCTTCATTAAGAAGGAATATTATTTGTTTCGCACATTTATTTAGAAATATAAATGCATATTTAAATATCTTTATGCTCAATTTTAACTCAATTAGCAATATACAAACACAATTACATTAAAATTAAAACATACCATGAATTATAAATTGACTATTATAGTTCCTGTATTTAACGAAGAGGAGAACTTGATACGTGTGGAAAAGGAACTGGCTAGCTATTTAAAAATAGCCCATGTTCCTACAAAAATTTTATTAGTTAATGATGGCTCATCTGATAATAGTCTACAACTTATAGAAACAATATGCAAAAGAAATAATGATTTTGAATATATTTCTTTTACCAAAAACAATGGTTTAAGTGCTGCCATAAAAGCTGGTTTTGATTATTCGGATACTGAACTTGTTGGGTATATCGATTCTGATTTACAAACAACTCCTGAAGACTTTAATCATTTACTTCAATATACAAATGAATATGAGATTGTAACAGGTATCAGAGCAACAAGAAATGATGGTTTTGTGAAACGTTTTTCTTCCAAATTTGCCAATTCTTTCAGAAAAGCATTTACTCATGATGGTGTTGTTGATACAGGCTGTCCATTAAAAATCATTCGTACTTCATACGCAAAGAAAATTCCAATGTTTAAGGGGTTACATCGCTTTTTACCTGCCATGATTTTATTACAAAACGGTAAAATAAAACAAGTTCCAGTCAGACATTTCCCGAGAATAGCAGGTGAAGCAAAATTTGGTTTATCAAATAGGTTAATTGGCCCGCTGTTAGATTGTTTTGCTTATTTATGGATGAAGAAAAAATATATTAACTACGAAATTGACACAAAATCGTAATGAACAACTTTATTGTCTTATCTATAGGATTTTCTGCTCAAATTCTGTTTTCATTAAGATTGATTATACAGTGGATTACCTCTGAAAAAAAGAAGCAAGTTGTTACGCCTTCTATTTTTTGGTTTTTTAGTTTATTCGGATCCATACTACTATTTATTTATGGCGATTTAAGAGATGATTTTGCCATCATGCTGGGTCAAGGCTTAAACTACTTTATTTACATTCGTAATCTGCAACTACAAAACAAGTGGAAAAAGTTTCCGGCTATAATTCGGGTCATTATTTATTTATTTCCAATACTAATAACTACCTATTATTTTAATAACAATGAATTAGACATTCAGCAATTATTTAAGAATGAAAATATTCCTTTTTGGTTGTTATCTTTAGGTATTATTTCGCAGATAACTTTTAACTTTCGTTTTATAATACAATGGATCTATTCAGAAAAAAGAAAGGAATCTTACCTTCCTATCTTTTTTTGGATTCTAAGTTTCATTGGAGCATTACTGATTATCATATATGCTATTTTCCGTAAAGATATAGTACTCTTCACAGGACAAATGTTTGGATTTATTATTTATTCGCGTAATATTATTATTTACTATAAACAAAAGTAAATGTTTAAAATAGTCAGTAAATATCCTTATATAACAATTGCAATTGTATCCATATTTGCATTACTACCATTAACTATGTATTTGGATGTTACAATTATGGAAGCCCGTAATTTTATTACAGCCAGAGAAATGTTTAACGATGGCAACTGGTTTTTGACAACCATGAATGGAATTGCCCGATACCAAAAACCTCCATTACCTACTTGGTTAACTGCACTGTCTGGTTTACTTTTTGGTAAAACCTGCATTTTTGCTCTACGTATACCCCTAATGTTAATGGTATTATTAATCGGCATATATGTTTTTAAGCTATCTGAACTCTTTGTGAATAACCGTAAGACAAATTTGATTACATCGCTGGTTAGTGTAACATCTTTGTACATTTTAGTTATTACCATTGAAGGAAGCTGGGATATATTTACTCATGGTTTTATGTTAATGGGTATTTATTACCTGATTAAAACTTCAAAGGTTGATACTAACAAAATAATAAACGCAGTACTTTCTGGAATTTTTATAGGCTTTTCGTTTTTAAGCAAGGGTCCTGTTTCGTTATATGCTTTATTCTTACCTTTTATTGTTTCGTATTTTATTGTTTATGGACTCAAATCTATTTCCATAAAGCGACCGCATGTTATTGTTTTAATATTACTTGCTGTAATTATTGGTACATTTTGGTTTATAGCTGTAAGATTATTGGATCCGGACACATTTGCTGCAATTACCCAAAAAGAAACCTCAAACTGGAGTAGCTACAATGTAAAACCTTTATATTATTACTGGGATTTCTTTGTTCAAAACGGTATTTGGGCAATACCTGGTCTGTTTAGTCTGGTATACTTTTTTACAAATAATAGCTTTAAAGAAAACAAAGAATACAGGCTTGCTTTTTTCTGGACTGTATTATCCGTTTTTTTGTTATCAATCATACCTGAAAAGAAGACCAGATATGTTGTTCCGGCTCTAATTCCTCTGTCATTTACAATTGGATTTTACCTGAATTATCTTTCTGATCACTTTACGCAGCTAAAACATAAATGGGAGAAACTTCCTATTAAAATTCACTTTATTCTTATATCTGTTATTTCAATAATTGCTCCTGTACTTGCTGAATTATACTTTATAAACGAGTTTAATCTTCCGCTTTATAATATTTCATTTATTGTGCTTTCGTGCTTACTAATTTTCGTTGGAATATATACAATAATAAAACTGACAAAGAAACAGATATGCAACGCACTTTTAGGAAGTATACTACAGTTTATCATCCTGGCAAACTTACTTTTACCGCTAACAAAAAAAGTAGAAAGTCAGAATTACAGACCTATTGATCATTTAAAAGATATGGCATCTGAAAAGAACCTGAACGTATATGGATATGGCTACATTGCTCCTGAATTCATTTGGCAATATGGAGAAAAAATTAAAAACATTGATGCTGAAGATAATTCTGTAGAAATTCCAAAGGATAATACTTTTTGGTTACTATCGAAAAATATTCCGGATAATGAACTTACAAAAAATTACAATATTACTTTAGTTGATGAGTTTAACCTGAATAAATCTGTTGGTAAATTCAGCTCCTCACGAAAAAGATTAAAATGTAATCTTTATGAGCTTTCTTTAATTTCTCAAGACTAATAAAGCCAGCAATATAAATGAGGAGCTTTAATGAAGCTCCAAATCCAACTAACTATTTTTAATGTTTCTTACGATTTTAAAATAATAAGCACTAAATTTATTTGAGCTTATTCTTAATATCAAAATTAAATGTCAGACTTTGACATTATAAAAGAAATATTAAACGCCAATAAAGACCAATATCGATTGCTGATAGAAAAATATCAGGATCAGATATTTCGCACCTGCATGGGTTATGTTCATTGTGAAGAAGACGCTAATGACCTGACTCAGGAAACCTTTATTCAGGCCTATCAAAAACTCAATAAGTTTAAGTTTAACGCAGCTTTTTCAACCTGGATTTATCGCATTGCTATTAATTTAAGTCTCAACTTTCTTCGGAAAAAGAAAGGAAACTTATTTGACCGAATTGAAAATTCGTTGGATTCTTTAACGGCAAAACCTAACATTCAAATTTCTGATTATTCTAATCCTGAAGAAATATTAATTACAAATGAATATACTGAAATTATTTCAAAAGCTATTGAAGGTTTATCTGACAAGCAAAAAACAGCCTTTGTTTTAAGTAAATATGAAGATTTACCTCAAAAAGAAATTGCCACCATAATGGAAATTTCAGAGGGAGCTGTTGAGAGTCTATTACAAAGGGCTAAGGTCAACCTTCAGAAAAAAATATCACATTTTTTGAAAAAAAATTAAATATGCCCGTAGGAAATGTTTGTTTTCTGTGTCTAACCAATAAAATCAAACAATTATGAATTGTTCATCATGTCAAAAACAACTCGAATCCTTTATCGCAGGAAACTTATCCGGCGATATTCAAATGAACCTCAAAACACATCTTGAGGAGTGTGAGGAATGCCGTAAGGTTTACACCGCAATGGTTATTTCAAACAAGGTTATTAGCCAGGAAAAAGAATTAAAAGTCAATCCTTATATTTCTACCAGAATTATGGAGCACATTAATCAACAGGAAGAAATTCGTGTGAGCAGAAGTTTTGGATGGTCAAAAGTTTTTCAACCTGCACTTTTAACTGTATCTGTAGCTTTGGCATTGTTTATTGGTATTTCAGCCGGCAATATTTACCAAAAAACAACTACAGCTCAGAACTCAATCCCTGAAGAATTGATATTAATGGATGATGCAACTATGGAATCTTTAAACTTGATAATTACGGAATAAAACTATTAAAAGGATGAACAAAAATACATCAAGAATATTGATTTATGCAGTGATCTTTCTGGCAGTGCTTAATGTGGCAACTTTTATATCAATTGGAATACACGTATATCAATCGAAAAAAGAGTTACCTCAGGTTTCTTCAGAAACCATTAATACTACACATAATTTTAATGGTAGATACTTTAGGGATCAATTAAATCTGAGTCCTGATCAAATGAACCAGTTTAGATTAATTAATGAAAAGTTTCGCTCTAATGCCCGAAGAATAAACAATGAACTTAACAGGCTTAGGGTAGATATGTTAAATCAAATGAAAAACACATCGAAAGAAACTGATACCTTAATATCAATATCTGATTCAATAGGGTCGCTACACTGCGAATTAAAGAAGTTTACCTACCAATATTATTTAGATATAAAGTCTATTTGTTCTGATGAACAAACCAGCGGGCTAAATAATATTTTTGAGAACTTTTTTGCTGGAAGCGAAACTCATATAGGACGAAGAAATCAAAGACAAGGAAAAGGATTCGGGAAAAACAGGCACCATAGTAATTAGTTCATAATAGTTTAAAGTGTAAAGTTTATATAGTAAAATGATATTTATTTTCTAAACACTTACAACTGTGTATTTGATTTTTTTACAAGTGTATTAAAAACAAGTTTAACAAAATTAATTATTGGTTATGAACACAAAAATTTTATTCATCGGGTTAGCTTTAACAGCATTTTTTGTAACAGCAAACGCACAAACTGCTACTGATAATACAACTACACAAAAGGCTAAAACATCTTTCGTTGACAACAATAATGATGGCGTCTGCGATAACTATGTAGCCAGAACCAGTAACGGTCAGGGAAATGGTATGGGTAAAACATACAGAAACGGCAGAGGTAATAGAAATGGAAACAGGCAATGCTTAAGACCAGGAAACGGTAATGGCAACGGAAACCAATATGGAGTAAAACGAGGAAACCGTAGAGGAAATGGACAAGGCATGAAAAATGGTCGAGGAAATGGTCAGGGTAATGGACAAGGTAAATTTGTGGACACAAATAAAAATGGCATTTGCGATAATAAGGAGTGAGAAGATTGAAGTTGGGTGATGGAGGAGGGAAGAAATTGACTTCCGGCCTAGTGCTTCTAACTTCCTACTTCCTACTCCAAATTCAAATCAATTAAACCTTAAGCTTTTTGCTAAGTCTAAATGATATATAGTACTTAAATGCTGTCTCAATATTTCTATTACTATTGAGGCAGCACCTTAAAATCATGTTATTATGAAAATCTCAAACCATATTTCCGTCAGTAAATCCGGGTTTGTTTTTGATTCAAAAACAGGAGAATCATTTTCTTTAAATAATACCGGTCGCGAAATTCTTGAATTACTTATTGAAGGCAGATCTGAAGATGAAATAAAAGAATATTTCCTCACCAAATATGATGTTCAGGAAACCACATTCTTAAGACATTTGGATGACTACTTACAAATGCTTATGCATTTTAATATGAATGAGAAAGAATAACTCCATGCCTGAAAAACTAAAAATAACAATTGCGGTTACCGCCTTAAACAATACGGATAACCCTGGTCCAGGCATTCCTGTTATCAGAGGAATCAAAGAGTCAAACCTCATCGATGCCCGCATTATAGGTTTGGCCTACGAAAATCTTGAACCTGGTATCTATTTAAAAGATTTGGTGGATACTACTTATATGATTCCTTATCCTTCAATAGGCAAAGAAGCATATATGGAAAGGATTCTGGAAATAAACAATCTGGATCCTATTGATATGATAATTCCAAATTTAGATGCTGAGTTATTTACATTTATAAAGCTCAAACACATTCTGGAAGCTAATAATATCAAAACTTTTTTACCCACAGAAAAACAACTGGAAGAAAGAAACAAAGGCAATCTGGAAGTTTTTGGAAAAAAGTATCATATCAAAGTTCCTAAAGGTGTTTCGATTACTTCATATAATGACATTCACCATTTAAAGGATGGATTTGAATATCCCATATTAGTTAAGGGTAAGTTTTACGATGCCTATGTGGCTTATAATGAAGAACAGGTAACTAATGCATTTAATAAACTCAGTGCAAAATGGGGATTACCAATTATTATTCAGGAATTTGTAAAAGGTACTGAGGTAAACGTTGTTGCATTAGGGGATGGATTAGGTAATACCATAGCTGCAGTTCCTATGCGAAAACAATATATTACCGATAAAGGAAAAGCCTGGGGGGGTGTTACTTTAAATGATGAAACACTTCTATCTATTACTCAGAACCTGATTAAAGATACACAATGGCGTGGAGGTATGGAGCTGGAAATGATTCGTACTACTGATAATGAATATTACTTAATCGAAATTAACCCTCGTGTTCCGGCGTGGGTTTATCTGGCTGTTGGGGCAGGACAAAACATACCTGAGGCATTGGTTCTATTAACCATGGGAAAACATGTAGAACCTATGACAGCGTATGAAGTTGGTAAAATATTTATTCGTTATTCGTGGGATCTGATTGGTGATATGTCTGATCTTGAAAAGATATCAATTCATGGAAAATTCTAAAACTGTTAGTCATGCAAAAAGTACCATACGAAAAACCTGTTATTAATAAAATTAGTGCCGGAGTTCCTGATAAATTTGGCATGAAATCGACCATTCAACCTATTACTGAAATTGATGATGTTACGATAAAAAACCTCATCAGTGAATATGGCTCTCCGCTTTATGTTTTATCAGAAAAAACCATCCGCGATACCTTTAAAAAAGCTGTTGCTGCTTTTGAAACGAGATACCCAAAAGTACAGTTTGCATGGTCGTATAAAACCAATTATTTAAATGCAGTTTGTGAAATATATCATCAGGAAGGTTCCTGGGCTGAAGTGGTTTCTGGTTTTGAATACGAAAAAGCCATTGCTAACGGAGTTCCTGGTAATAAAATTATTTTCAACGGACCCGATAAATCGCATGAAGATTTAATCAAAGCCATTAAAAACAACTCATTGATTCACATTGATCATCTGGATGAGTTTTACGAAATAGCTTCCGTTACCAAAGAGCTTCAATTAACAGCAAAAGTAGCTATCAGAGTTAATATGGATGCTGGAATTTATCCACAATGGTTTCGTTTTGGTTTTAATTACGAAAGCGGTGAGGCCTGGAATGTGTTGAACAAAATTATGCAAACTCCGGGGTTTGAACTGATTGGTTTACATACACACATCGGCACTTATATTATGGCTCCCCAGGCCTATGGAATTGCCACAACAAAACTGGCTCAATTGGCAGTAAGAGTATTTCATAAATACAACCATCATATCCAGTATATTGACTTAGGAGGTGGCTTTGCTTCTAAAAACACTTTGAAAGGAGCATATCTTCCTGGTTCTGATACCTGTCCTACTTTTGACGATTATGCCGAACATATTACAGAAGCCTTGCACCAATCTGATATTCCTTATGATCATATGCCAACACTGTTTTTAGAAACAGGAAGGGCATTAATTGATGATGCAGGTTATTTATTAGGTTCAGTATTGGCCAACAAACGTTTACCGGATGGTAGAAAATCAATGATTATTGACATAGGTGTCAACCTTTTGTTCACATCATTTTGGTACGAACACAATATTGTTCCTGCTTCATACACACAGCCTGATTTAGAGAATACTACCATCTACGGACCACTATGCATGAATATTGATGTTATTCGTGAGGCTATTAATTTTCCGGTGATGGAAAAAGGTGAACATGTAGTCATCAAACGAATTGGTGCATATAATATGACCCAATGGCTTCAGTTTATCAATTACCGCCCAAGAATTGTATTAATTGATACGGATGGTAATACGCATATAGTTCGTGAACAGGAAACTCATGAAACCATGAATCAGATGGATCGGTTACCAGAGCATTTAAAGGAACAAGGTGAAAGGTTGAAAGGTAAAGGGTGAAGGGAGAAAGGAACAGGGAGAAGGGAACAAAGATTAAGTTTATTTTAAAGCAGGATTTTTGTATCATCATCAAACATCTCCTCTTTAAACAGGAAGTTGTGGGTTTATTTCTCCTCCTTCCAAAGGAGGAGTACCCGAAGCATGAGGGGGAGGTGGTTTTAAATACTATAATGCCTTGGACCTTTATTTAAATCCTTTTTGCTAATGTACTATTCCATCATGTTCTATAAACTAATTATTAAGCGATAGAGTCACAAGATACAATCTTGCGACAGAAACAGGAAAGGAACAGGGAACAGGGAAAAAAGTTTATCAAATCAACAAATCAACGATTATACAATTCGACAATAAAAACAACAACAATGGAAATAAAACAAAAATTTAGCTGGAGAAGCTTCATCAGCTTTGGATTGCTATTCTCTTTTCTAATCATATTTTTCACAGGCATTATTTTATATCTGGCACCTGCTGGACGTATTGCACACTGGGTAAACTGGAAATTAATAGCGCTCTCAAAAGAAGACTGGCAAGCCTTACACATCATTTTCTCATTTCTGTTTGTGATACTTTCAATCTTTCACTTATTCTCAATCAACTGGAAAGTATTTCTATCTTATCTTAAAAACAAAACAACCAAAGGAATAAATAAGAAAAGAGAATTGTTGATATCTGGTATATTAACCCTATCGATTTCTATAGGTGTGTTATACTCCATTCCGCCATTCAGTTCAGTAATTAATTTGGGTGAAAGTTTAACTCAATCCTGGGAAAACAAAGTGGAACAACCTCCAATTCCTCATGCAGAATTATTAACTTTAATAGAGCTGTCGGAGCAACTGGAAAACTTCAGTATTGAAAAAATACAAAATAAGCTAAAAGCCAACAATATAAAGTTTAGCAGTTCAGAACAAACTTTATCTGAAATAGCAAAAATAAACAACCTCCCTCCTCTTGATATTTACAATATCATCACCAAAACTTCAATGACAGGAATGGCAGGTTCAGGTATTGGTAGAAAGGCATTAGAACAGGTTGCTGAGGAAAATGGGAAAGACATAAACACAGTATTGTCCATTTTAAAGAAAAATAATGTTACGGCCACCAAAGAGCAAACGCTCAAAGATATTGCTGCTGAAAATGATATGCCGGCAAGAGATATTTATGAGTTAATAAAATAGGTGTTAAGATGAAAAGTTTAGGTTTAAAAAGAACAAAAAGCTATAGCGATATAGTGACGATATATGACAGGGATGGGTAAATACAACTCAGGGAAGGGTCATTTCATCTTCTGGAGGGTAAAGGTGGCTCCTGGAGACTAATAATTTACTCATGGACTTTGTTTTTTTGCTAAGGGACAGGTCATATACACCCTTTTTTGCATAAAATGAACGAAAGGAAGGGTCATTTCCTCTTCTGGAGGGTAAAAGTGGCTCCTGGAGACTAATAATTTACTCATGGACTTTGTTTTTTCGCCAAGGGACAGGTCATTTATTCCCTTTTTTGCATAAAATGAACGAAAGGAAGGGTCATTTCATCTTCTGGAGGGTAAAGGTTGCTTATGGAGACTAATAATTTACTCCTGGACTTAGTCTTTTTGCTAAGGGACAGGTCATTTATTCCCTTTTTTGCATAAAATGAACGAAAGGAAGGGTCATTTCCTCTTCTGGAGGGTAAAAGTGGCTTCTGGAGACTGAGAAGAGGGATCTGGAGACTGAGGACTGAGAACTGAGGACTGGAAAATTAAACCTTATTGACTTTTATTCATCTAACAATAAGAAGCTTCATTATTATGAAGAACATGATAAAAAATAAAGTAACAACAGATCAGATTAAATACTTTTCTGATAGTTTATTGAATAGTTATTCTCAAATATTCTTTTCAACCCATAAACTATTTGCAGTATTGATATTGGCTGTAACTTTTATTGATTTTTACACGGGACTGGTTGGTTTTATTGCAGTATTAACAACCTCAGTGTCCGCATTTTTATTAAATCTAGACAAAGCAACTATAGCCAAAGGATTATTCGGTTTTAATGGTTTGTTAGTAGGATTGGGGTTGGGAATGTACTATGCTTTAAGCTGGCATTTGGTTCTTATTGTGATTTTAGCCGGAATATTTTCCCTTTTTATCTCGGTTTCCATGCAGGGAATCATCGGTAAATACCACCTCCCCTATTTAAGTATTCCTTTTTTAATTGGTATCTGGACTTTTACCTTAGCAACCAAACATTTTGAAGCATTAGGGATTAGCGAACGTGGCATTTACACCATGAATGAACTTTATGTAGTAGGTGGCCCTACATTGGTTAAAATATATGAGTATTTTAATGCTGCATCGCTGCCTCCGGTACTAAAATCATACTTTGTTTCATTAAGTGCTATACTGTTTCAATACAATGTATTGGCCGGAATAGTTATTGCCATAGGTTTAATCTTATTTAGTCGAATTGCTTTTACACTTTCATTGTTAGGCTTTGGTATCGCTTTTTCATTCTACAACCTGATTGATGCCAATATTACGCTCATTGAATACAGTTATATTGGTTTCAACTATATATTAACAGCTATAGCTATCGGAGGATTCTTCCTGATTCCCTCAACACGTTCATACATAAGCGTAGGTATATTGGTTCCATTAGTAGCCATACTCTCTATAAGCATGAGTACAATATTCTTATATTTTCATTTGGCCATTTATTCATTGCCGTTTAATGCTATTGTACTGTTGTTTTTATATGTATTGAAATACCGAATGGACTATACGCCTAAGTTAACAGAAGTGTATTATCAATTCAATTCGCCTGAAAAGAACCTCTATACCTTCGTTAACTACGAACAACGATTTCAATTTTTAAATTATCAAACCATTCAACTTCCTTTCATGGGTATTTGGAATGTTTCACAAGGTCATGATGGTGCATACACGCATCAAAATATGTGGCGACATGCTTGGGATTTTATTATTAATGATGCTGAAGGAAAACAGTTTAAAAACGATGGATACGTTGTTCAAGATTATTATTGTTTTAATAAACCTGTTATTGCATGTAGTGATGGCACAATTGAGGAAGTTGTTAATAATATTGATGATAATTTAATAGGTGATGTTAACCTGGAATACAACTGGGGTAACACCATTATTATTAAACATGCTGATGATGTTTATTCTAAGGTAAGTCACCTGAAAAAGGGGTCTGTTTCTGTTAAAAAAGGAGATGGAGTAAAAGCAGGTCAGGTAATAGCAAAATGCGGAAATTCGGGTCGCTCACCTTATCCACATTTGCATTTTCAAATTCAGGAACAACCGTACATTGGAGCTACCACAATAAATTATCCCATCAATAACTACCTAAAGCATAATGGTAGTACTAGTTCAATCATGTCATTGCAAATCCCGAAAAAAGGTGATTGGATTTCTAATTCGGAAAATAGTGCTTTAGTAAGCAATGCTTATCACTTTGTTCCCGGACAGATCTTAAGTTTTGAGGTAAGTGGAACGGATTCAGTAAAAAAAGTTGACTGGGAAGTTAAAATTAACTCAATAAACCAAACTTATTTATATTGTCCATCATCCGGTTCTAAGGCATTTTTTGACAACTCTGGAAACCAGTTTTATTTTAGTCAGTATGAAGGTGATAAAAAGGGTTTATTGTACTATTTCTTCATAGGAAATTTTAAAATACAAAAGAGTTTTTACCAAGATCATGTACTCAACGACCAGATTCCCTTGCATATTTGCTTTCCTATGAAGTATTTGTGGTGGCACGATTTTATAGCTCCGTTTTTTCAACTTGCCAGGTCAAGATTTACGCTCTATTACAGTTTTAGCAATGATCAGTTTAATCCTTCTGAAATTAAATTAAAATCAGAAGTGAATAACATGATATTAAGTAAACCGATTGAAAAAATAAGTTTTGACATTGATATTCATTCCAAAGGACTTAAGATGTTTACCATTTGCTGCGATAATCAAATAATTACATTAAGTAGAATTTACAATTATGACAATTAAACAACACATATTGAAATGGTTCATCATTCTTTTACTACACTTTACTGTGAGTAATGTAGTTGCTCAAAGTAAGGAGGACATCGCCATAATTGATAAAGAAACCTATGCAACTTATCTTACAGGCGATTGGGATAAACTGATAAAAGAATGCAAACAAGCTTTGGATCATAACATAGACTTTTATTATTTAAGAATGCGCATGGCCTGGGCACACTTTCAAAAGCAACAGTACCGGTTTGCCATTCAACATTACAGAAAAGCTCTAAAATTTTCACCTAATGATCCATATGCCTTAATGTACTTAATGTATGCTTACGAATATTCAGGAAGAACATACGATGCACAGGCTACTTTAGTAAAACTAGATTCTATAAGTCATGCTGACCTATATAAAAAATACGAAAAAGGATTGGTTAAAGCCAGCCTATTTTTCACATACAACTCCGGAAATCCTAATAATTCAGAAAACAATATGGCTCCTCATCTGAATACAAATGGGATTCAAAAAACCACTAATAATTATTCTGTTACTTCAGCATATCTGGCACATCGTTTAGGTAGGCATATAACTCTTCACCACAATCTCTCCTACCTAAAAAAAAGTGAGCATAGTTTTATTACAAGTGAAGGCAGTTTATACGAACAGGAAAAACAAACTTTAAATCAGTGGAGTTACAATGCCCAATTGATGATACGTATTGCCAATGGATTAAATATTATTCCGCTTTATAATCATGTTTATTTCAGAATACCATCAACAACCTTTGGGTATGCTGATTATACCGAATCATCAGATATTTTTGGAGGTATTATCTCAAAGGATTTCAGCTTTTTTAAGCTTGGTTTATCATACATTACTGGTAAAATGAACAGGGTTGATCAAAACCAGTTTGGAACTCACTTTGCACTTTTCCCAAATGGTAACTTAAATCTTTATTACAGCTTTGATGGCTATTTTCAACATCAAGAAGTAGGAAGTGTTTCATTGTCTAACTTTATTCACAAACACCTTATCGGATTTAAAGTAAATAATTACTGGTGGATGGAAGCATCCGGTACATTTCCTAAGTTTCATAACTTTTACGACACTGCAAGTGGTGGTTTATGGAACGGATTGGAAGGAACAAAAAAACTTTATAATCTGAGTCAGATATTTTTAATAAAAAACACTCATCTGCAGTTGATTCTTAATGCAGGAATATTTGATTCCGAATCTGTATTTGTTCCTACAGATAACATGATGAACCGACAAAATCAACAATCGTATTCAAACTTTAATTTTACAGGAGGTATCGTATGGAAACTTTAAAAATAGTAACACTTAGTCTTGTAATTTTTGTAATTACAATATCTACAAACGCTCAGGATGCACATTACAAAGCTTTATCTGACGCTTTTAAAGTAAGTTATGCCAAAGAAACAGCCAATGATTACACTGGAGCCATTGATGCTTTAAGCAAAGTGTATGAAGAGGATTCGTATGAAATTAACTTACGTATGGGATGGTTATACTATTTAAACGGTCTTCACGTTGAATCCATAAAATATTACAAGCAAGCCATTAAGTTAAAGCCTTTTGCCATTCAACCAAAGTTTGGTATCTGCTATCCATTAAACGCATCAAACAATGTTATTGAATTGATAAACTATTACACTCAGATCCTTGAAATAACACCGAATAACAATTATGCACTTTATCAACTTGGATTGGTCTATTTTAACCTGAATCAATATGAAAAGGCAGAGATGTATTTTGGCAAAGTTGTGGATTTATTTCCTTTTGATTATGATGGTTTAATTATGCTGGCACACACCAGTTTCCACTTAAAAAAAGAAAGAGAAGCCAAAGTATTATATCATAAAGTATTACTTTACAATCCTGGAGATAAAGCAGCTACGGAAAGCTTGAAGTTATTGGATTAAGTCACCATTACTCAGTAGCTAGTTTTCAGTACTCAGTTCAAACTTAAGACTAAAGGCTGGAGACTGAATTTGTCTTTGGCACCAATACTTTCTACTTTTGTTTGCATCTTAAACTTGATACAATTCATTATGCTTTTAGCCTCAGCTCATACACTATCTGAACCTTTAAACTTTACAAAAAACATAGGTAACATTGAGAAATACTTAAAGCTCTTTGAAAAACAGGAGGTTAAATACGCATTGTTTCCAGAATTGTGTATATCTGGTTATTTTAATACTAAAGAAGAATTAAACGAATATAAAAAACACTATACAGAAGTTGAGGACAATGTAAAATTATTATCTGAAAAATATAATGTTTGCATTGCAGTTGGAATGCCTGTGTTACAAAACAACCGTTGGTATATTGCTCAACTTATCCTTCAAAATGGAATTGTTTTAGGTCAACATTTTAAAACTCATCTATCTGAAAATGAAAAAAGGGTATTTAGTGAAGGAAACCAACTTAGTAATATTGATACTGGAGCTATAACAACAGGATTTCAGATTTGTCTTGAAAATCATTTTCCGGAATTGAGTAGTATTCTTCAAAATCAAGGTATCCAATTAATATCTGCACCATTTGCCTCTCCAAGAGAAACTCCTCAAGAAAAACTGAAACGTATCAGTGCTATGCTGCAAACCAGAGCATACGATAATTGTTGTTTTATTGTGGCATGCAACACTTGTGGCACTACAAAAAAAGGAAAACCATATGCGGGCTTTTCAACTATTATTTCTCCAAGAGGAAAAGTGATTACTTCAAGAAAAGGTTATCAACAAGGTTATTGTATTGCAGATATTAACCTTAATGAAATAGATCAAATTAAAAATAGTAAAATGGGTTATTTTCCGGGATTTAAACGAACAGAGTGGATTAATTCCTTAAATAAGGATTAATTAAAACCATACATTTTATTATCCTATTCCAAATCTTTAATATCAAAGAAATCCATCACATTAACATACTTAGGTTCAATAACAAATTCACCTTTCTTATTAATAAAGCCCCAGTATTCATCAACTCTGGCACAGGCCAATCCATTATGAAAATCATGGGAGTTAGGAAATCTAGGCTGAATTAACCATTCCCCTGAAGTATTAATATAACCATATAAATCACCAACATAAACTTTTGCCACACCTTCTGAAAAATCAGAAGCCCGCTCATAATATTGATCGTTTATTGGTTGTCCTTTATCTGTTAAATATAACCAACCATCATTATCTCTTACCCTGATAATTCCATCTTTACAATCACTAATATGGATATATTTAAAATCAACTATTATTTTACCTATCAGATCCATAACGCCCCATTTCGAACCACTTTTAACTGCTACAATTCCCTCTGAAAATGACTTTGCATATTCATAAATACAAGGAATAATTAATTCTCCTTTATCATTACAAAAACCACACATACCAGCTTTCATTACCTTAAATATTCCATTTCCATTGTACTCAATTTTATTATAAGTTGGCAGAATCACAAAATCTTCATTATTATTTATTACTCCCCATGCTCCATCAATATTAACTATAGCATATTGATCAACAAATGGTTCTGCACGATTATACATGGGTTTCACAACCCATTTTCCATCAGTATTTATATAACCATATTTCCCTTTATATTTTACACAAGATAAGCCATCTTTAAAAACAGAGGCCTTTTTGTAAACAGGCTCAATCACAATATTTCCTTGCATATCATAAAATCCGTAGTTAGATCCCTTTTTAAACAAAACCCTATTTTCGCTATAATCGTAAATATCATTCTTAGTATAATCTAAAACAAACTCTCCTTCTCTATTAATGATTCCATTTCTAATTCCTGAATTAACTACAGAGTAACCATTTTTAAAACACGAAGCCTCTTCAAACTGAGGTTTAATAATAACATTTTCATCGAAATCAATAAAACCATATTCATTCCAATCCCTATACTTAAATAACCCATCAGAGTAATCAAATATGAGCGTTTTTGAATCGTTATAGTATGGAGCATAAATTACTGCTGGTGTAAACTTTATATCATATTTATAATCAAAGATCACCTTACCCTTATCATCAATTAATCCCCACTTTTCTTCCATTTTAACAAAAGCATATTTCGAATCCTGACCTTGAATTTGATGGGATAATAGGATTACAAACAACAACAATAAATATTTCATAATTTTGTATTAAAAAAGGGATTAATGGTATAATTGAAAGTTTATTAAAACAGAAATTCAATGCCTAGTTGAAAATCAGTATAATTTAATTGAAATTTTTGTAATCCCAATCCATCTGATGCTTTTGCTATGTTTATTGCACCATAAGGCTGTAGCATTACATCGCCAAAACGCAAACTTACACCCCCCTGCAATTTACCTCCAAGCTTGGCTGCCGAGTAGGCTTCAAACTTCATTTTATTGTAAGTAATACAAGGCGATAGAATAAAAGAATGTCGTCCGGATGCAAAAGGAAAATAAAATTTCGGACCTAAACCGGGAGCTATCTTTGTATATGAAAAATAAAACTCATCGTTGCCATAAATATATTTTGGGGCCCATGCGCCCTCAACAAAAAAGGCAAAGAAAATATTCTGAGAAATTGCGAAGTTAAGCGAAAACTTAGCATTATAATTTATAAATATTTCTTTAATCCCTTCATCAATTACATAACCTTCTAATTGTGTATTGATATAGTCATTTACATCACCAGGATCAAAAAAACCAAGGCCAATACCAACGCCAACGTATATATTTTTATTGTAATTATAATTAACTGTTTTAATATTTGATTCATCCGGTTGTGCCCAACAATTCAGACTAACCAATAAAGTGGCTATGATAGCTAAAAAGATATTTCTCATAAATTTATTTTATTCAGGATTATGAATGATAAAATTAAATATAAAATAGAACAACTAATTTATTTATAATTACAAAAATATAGGTTATGGCAATATAAATATATCTATTAGCAATCTTTTTATCACATACTCAGTAATACATGTTCCTTATTATTTCTGTATTATGCTGTCCAATATTTGACTCATGAATGTCTTTAAAGACACTAAATTATTATACTATTTTAAAAAATGGGTTAACATTACAGGACCTGAAGAGCAGATTATACTTTCCTCATTTGAAGAGTCTTCTATTAAAAAGAAAAAGGATTTTCTGGTTCCTGAAGATACCTGTAAATACATTTATTTTATTATAAAAGGATGCTTAGGTTCCTATTTTGTTGATAGCAAAGGTGTAGAACATATCTATCAAATTAGGATAGATAACAATTGAATTAGTGACCTTGAAAGTTTCTTCTCCCAACAATCTTCCAAATATTATATTGAAGCACTGGAAGATTCGCAATTATTATAAACGCAAACCTAACGCTGAAAATCTAAATTCTTTCCACTGTAATTTTACGTTGTATTTGTAACAAAAAATATTTCACAAATAACCTCAATTACAATACTCAACAAGACGAACAAGAACATTAACGATAAAAGGAAAATCAGAAGAAACAACTTTTGATATTGTTAAAAGTGGTAATGAATATGTTACTAAACTTGAGGTTGACAGATCTAAGATTGATATAAGATATGGGTCAGGATCATTTTTTAATAACCTGGGAAACAAAGTCATTGATGACATTTTTATTCTGGACATAAAACTAACCATCTAATAAAATGGTTAATAAATAAAGAGAATATCAATAATAATCCTCTGAATCAATCAACATGAACAGGAAAATATTTTTAAAGACTCTAATGGTGACAGCACCAGCAACACTTATAGGTATGAAATTAACTGCATTAAATAAACTAACAGATTCATTTGGAGCTACGCATAAAATGCCTGCATTATTTCTTGGACATGGTAGCCCAATGAATGCCATTGAAGAAAACCAATTTGTTCAGGGTTTTAGAAAAGTATCATCTGAAATAGAGGTTCCTAAAGCAATTATAGTAGTGTCTGCCCATTGGGAATCGAGAGGAACTAAAGTTACAGCAATGAAACATCCACAAACGATACATGACTTTGGAGGATTTCCTAAAGCATTATACGAGGTACAATATCCTGCACCTGGGAGTCCTGAGCTGGCAAAGGAGACACAAAAACTGATTAATAGTACAGATGTTCATTTAGATGATAAATGGGGATTAGATCATGGAGCCTGGTCTGTAATCAGACATATGTATCCAAAGGCAAACATACCTGTTATTCAACTTAGTTTGGATTACTATAAAACACCTCTCGAACATTACGAATTGGCTAAAGAACTGACTACGCTCCGAGAAAAAGGAATTCTAATAGTTGGTAGCGGTAATCTGATTCATAATTTAGGAAGAGTAGACTGGAAAAGGTTAAATGAAAACTTTGCTTTCGACTGGGCTCTGGAGGCAACAAAAAAGATAAATAACTTCATTTTAAAAGGAGATCATGATAGCTTAATAAACTATTCAAAACAGGGGAAAGAATTCCAATTATCAATTCCTACGCCAGAGCACTTTTTACCATTGCTCTATGTCTTAGGTCTTCAGGAAAAGAATGAAAATATTAGTCTTTTTAATGATGAACCGGTGGCTGGTTCACTATCCATGACATCAGTAAAAATTGGCTAAAAATTTCAACAAAAACCCAAAACTTACTTGCTTACAAAATGTTATAATTAATAAAGGCTCAAGTTTAGACTAGCGTTGCTAATCACAATGTTTTATTAGTTCCACAGCTTCCTTTCGGGTTTTGGAGTCGGAAGATTGAAGTTAGAAGTTCGAGGAAATTTATTCTCATTTACAATTAATTTACTTCTGGCTAGATGCTTCCTACTTCTAATAAAATAATAAATACTTGAAAATAATACTGTTAATTAACCACCTTATTATAAACTACAGCTTTAATAAATCATAAAACCTTTAAAAATGAAAATAGCAATTACAGGAGCAACAGGACAACTAGGAAGCTTTGTTGTAGCAGAATTAAAAAAACGAGTTTCAGTTGAAAACATTGTAGCATTAGTACGCACACAAGAAAAAGCAGCTAAATTAGGAGTAGAAGTAAGAGCTTTTGATTATACAAAACCAGAAATTTTAATAGATGCACTTTCTGGAATAGATCGATTGTTACTAATCTCTGGAAATGAAATTGGCCAAAGAGCTATTCAGCATACTAATGTAATTAATGCAGCAAAAGAGGCTGGAGTAAAATGGATTGTTTATACTAGCTTACTTAGAGCGGATTCTTCTACATTAAATTTAGCGGGAGAACATTTGGAAACAGAAGCTAAATTAAAAGAATCTAGTATTGAGTATACCATTCTACGCAATGGCTGGTATACAGAAAACTATACTGCATCAATTGAAGGTGCATTAGCTAGAGGTGCGTTTATTGGAAGTGCTAGCGATGGCAAAATTTCTTCAGCTGCCAGAGCGGATTATGCTGAAGCTGCAGCTGTGGTTATTACTGATGAAAGCCATAAAGGAAAAGTATATGAATTAGCAGGTGATGAATCATACACATTAACTGATTTAGCGAAGGAAATTTCAAGTCAAAGTGGTAAAGATATTCCATACAGCAATTTACCTGAAGCTGAATATGCAAAAATTCTTGAAGGATTTGGTTTACCAAAAGCTTTTGCCGGAGCAATTGCAAGTTGGGATGTTAGTGCATCTAAAGATGATTTATTGGATGATACTCACCAACTATCAAAATTAATTGGAAGACCAACTACTTCATTAGCAGAATCTGTAAAACAAGCATTATAATATACTTTAGGAAAAGTAAACTGCTTTCATTCAACAAACTTAAAATTGATGGAAGCAGTTTTTTATACCCTGCATATAAAACACAAACACGAACTAACAGATTGGTTATTTGTCAATTATTCATTACAGGTCATCTGTTACTAAAAAAACAGATCTATTCCTATTAAAAAATCAGAATACACCATTGGGGGTAAAATGGTTATATCACTATCATACATTTTTCTGGCAATATCTAGAGCTACAAAAGGTTGAAACATAAAAGATTCAGCCTGCAAACTAAGTCCTGATTTTAACCTTACACTTTCGTTATTGGTACTATACCCCATAAAATCATAATTTTGCACCGAATGCTGCAAATATTGAGTGACGACCGCTACCAAAAGGAAAATATCTTTTCAAATCACATCCTAAAGAATAAATGGCAAAACGTTTTTCATTAGTTCCTAAAACATCAAATATCCTACCTCTTGAAGCTTGAAAATAAGAGGACAAATCAAGTTTTTGTGATAAAACAAAATTCATAAAAATATTTCCATCTATACTATGTACCAAACCATACTCAAATCCATATTTATTATATATCCGCATCTGTTTTAAAATGAGTATTTAAATAATTTTTATGATATACTGAAAATCCAATCCCAACACCTAGATAATACGATCTCTTTTCTCTTAGAAAAATTCTATTGTTATCCTTTTCTTGTCCTAAAATATTTCCAAGAACAAAAAAGCTTATAATAATTAAACTCAGTTTCATTTACAGAGAACTTATACTTATAAGTTACAACTAATTTGACTGATATAAAAAAACTTTCATTATTTTGGCGGCAGAAACGCCCCCGTTTTATTTTTTAACATTTAACACTCAGTTTAACATGAACTCTATTTTAAACAAAAACTTATTTTTTGTAAAAGAACATGTTGGTATGTTTAAAGCAGCCAACAACTACGACATATATGATCCTAATTCGCAAGAAATGATGATGTCTTGTCGTGAAGAAAACCTCGGTTTCTTTACTAAAATGTTGCGATTTACAGATTATAAAAGGATGACTCCTTTTAATATTGAAATAAAAACAGCTGCTGGTGAAAAAGTATTAACTGTAAAAAGAGGGGTTGCCTTTTTTGTATCGAAAGTTGAGGTATTGGATGAAAATGATCAATTAGTAGGAACTTTTAAGCAAAAATTCTTTTCCATTGGAGGTAAATTCAATTTATTTGATGCTAATGACAATATGCTTTGTACACTAAAAGGCAAATGGACAAGCTGGGATTTCAGATTTATTAAAGATGAAGTTGAATTTGCTCACGTAAGTAAAAAATGGGCGGGTATCGGTAAAGAACTCTTTACTACTGCCGATAATTATATGTTAGAAGTAGATCAAAGAGTTCCGGAAAATAGTCCGATTAGAATTATGATTATGGCTGCAGTAATGTGTATCGATATGGTATTAAAAGAGTAGTACTGAAAATATAATAATAATACAAAAAGTATCAGGAGTTTATTTCTGGTACTTTTTTTTTGACTAACAAATACCAATGTAGCCCTTAACATCTTAGTTTACTATAAACCTTGCCTACCTACAACTCAAGCATAATTCCTTGAGAAAAAACTCCTGCTCCACTTATAGCTTTGAAGTATTTTCAGTGTGTAATAGATTTTTTAATGCGTATTACGGGGTTAATTGATCAGCAGCATTTAATGCTTTTTATTTGACTCACCTATGGTATAACTAGGATATGACCTTTTACTTACTATGGTTCTTTTATGTTTTTTCTTTGGTTCCTCTGAACAAATAGAAAACCAAAGTGATACCAAAATGAGCCGAAGACCTACCAAAGAAAAGTCAAAAAAGATCTCAAAAAAACCACAACCTGAAATATTTATATTTTATAATCAACTATTTACAAGCAATAAAAGCTACAGTAACTTTTTACATGTATAATTCTGCATATTTTAGTAAGCTTAGTTCCATAACATATTTTGAATTGCTTTCATTAAAATATGTATTGAAAAGAACTTGGCTCTAGTTTATATTAGCGTTGTTAATCACAATGTTTTCTTAGTCGCACAGTTTCCTATTGGAGCTGTGAGTTATAAGATGGAAGTTAGATGTTAGAGGAAATTTATTCTCATTAACAATTAATATACTTCTGGCTTCATGCTTCTAATAAAACAATACTGTCATTTAACCACGTTAGTATAAATTACAGCTAAGAACTTTAATACAACATTGTTTCACAATATCATAAAAGAACATAAACAGGGTAATTTTCACAAAGCTAACGTGCTACTTAAAAGAACCATACTCCAAACAAAGGCTTTTATTTATAATATGAATTAAAAATGCTTATTCTAACTCGGATTATTGCTAATGCAGGTATAATGCAAAACAAATACGTATAAAAAGACAGGATTTATAACATTTCTTAAGAACTAAAAAACAAACAAATTCAAGTTTTTTTAGTTACTTAAGAAAGCACTCAAACCGATAAAATATGTCAGATCACCATACTCATAAGAATAAAAAATACGAAGCAAAAACCCTTTGGGTTGTTTTATTAACTGCCGTAACTATGGCTGTTGAAATTACTTTTGGTATAACTACCAAATCAATGGCTTTGCTCGCTGATGGAATTCATATGGGATCGCATGTTCTGGCAATTGGGTTAAGTTGGTTGGCATACGTTATTGTTAGAAAAGTGTCTACAAGTAAAAAATACAATGGCGATTCTAATAAAATACTTTCATTATCGGGATATAGCAGTGGCTTAATTCTTCTAATATTTGCTTTTTTTATTTTAATAGAAGCCTTTCAGCGTTTTATTAATCCTGAGGTAATTATTTATAAAGACGCCATATTGGTTGCGGTTATAGGGTTAATTATAAATATTGCCAGTGCATTTTTGCTACACCATGATCACGAACATTCTGATCATAACATCCGGGCTGCTTATTTGCACGTAATTGCCGATGCTCTAACTAGTATATCTGCTATTGTTGGACTTATTGTGGCAATGGTATGGGATATTGCTTTTATCGATCCAATTGTTGCCGTAATCAGTTCTATCGTAATCATTAAATGGTCAATTGGACTATTAAAAGATAGTGGTAAAGTACTTCTTGACATGGATAAAAATGAATAACGCAATACGTTTGTCAAAAAGAAAGGAATTACAATAGAATAATACAGTCAAACTTTCGATTTTTTTCGTAAATTGCTCTGGCCTATAATTACAAACCCTGAGACAATTTACTTATGGAATTGGATAATGACCATATTAAACAACTTGAAAAACGGCTTGAAGCGCTAATAAAAAAACAAAATGATTTTAGTAGTGAAATCTACTTGTTAAAATTAGAGTTAAACAAACTCAAGAACAGTGTTTCATATTCATCAACTTCTTCTCAAGAAAAAGAGCATCCTGTTTCACCATATAATATAAATGAAAGTCATACCTCAACTCACAATAAAGAAGTTGAAAAACAAACTGTACCAAATGATTTTCAGCATCAGGATAAAACAAACTTTCAGCATAAAATCAAAAATGATAGTAGAAAAAAAAATCTGGAAAAGTTTATTGGTGAAAATTTGATGAACAAAATAGGTATTGCCATTACAATTATTGGTTTGGCAATTGGAACCAAATACTCTATTGAACACGAATTAATAAGTCCTTTAACCCGCATTATTATCGGTTATTTATTCAGTATTTCGCTTTTGGTTTTAGGTATTCGATTACGCCCTAAATACGAAAATTACAGCGCAGTATTGGTAAGTGGAGCCATGGCTGCAAAATATTTTATTACATTTTCTGCCTATAACTATTTTAACCTTATACCACAATCGGTGGCTTTTATACTAATGGTAATTTTTACTATTTTCACGGTATTGGCAGCACTCTCCTACAACCTTCAATTAATTGCTCATATTGGATTAGTAGGTGCATATGCCATTCCTTTTTTACTCAGTAACGATAGTGGCAGAGTAGAAATTTTATTTTCTTACATTACAATTATTAATGCAGGCATACTCTTTCTGTCCTTTAAAAAGTATTGGAAACAGCTCTTTTATGTTTCATTTATATTAACCTGGTTAATCTTCTTTGCCTGGTTTATTCCTGAATACATATTTAACTTAAAGTTTGATAATAACTTTAACATTGCTCTGGGATTTGCATCTATATTTTACATTACCTTTTATGTTACCTTTTTAAGTTATAAGTTGCTTAAAAATGAGATGTTTAACAAAGTTGACATAGCCCTTCTTCTTACTAATTCTTTTGTTTATTATGGCATAGGTTATGTCATTTTAGATATGGCAAAGTACGATCAACTATTAGGGCTATTTACCTTAAGTAATGCTATTATTCATTTTGTTGTTGCCTATACTGTATTTAAACACAAATTGGCTGATAAAAATTTATTCTATGTTATTATTGGTCTGGTTTTGGTATTTATTACAACCGCTATCCCTGTTCAGTTAGAAGGAAGCTGGGTTACATTATTATGGGCCGGACAGGCTGCTGTTTTATTCTACATTGGCAGATCAAAACGTATCGGATTTTATGAAATATTATCGTACCCGGTTATAATACTTGCATTTTTTAGTTTAGCACAAGATTGGATGGTAAATTACGCTCCTGCATTTTACAAAACAGATCATAGAATGACTCTGATTTTAAATGTTCACTTTTTAAGTTCACTTTTATTTGTTGGAGCCTTTTCTTTTATGCAATATATCAATCATAAACAAGCTGAAATCAATAATTCCTATCCTAAGATTTCACGTATCGCCAGCTATGTAATTCCTTCAATACTTATATTTTCTATTTATTACAGTTTTAGAATGGAAATTGCTCAATATTGGAATCAGGCCCTTGTTGACAGTAAAATTTCTTTTACTCCGGAAGGTGAAACATACGCAAGTTTTTATAAAGATTACAACCTGTCAAAATTCAAAACAATCTGGATTTTTAATTACACTTTTATATTTCTTTCTGCCTTATCTCTTTTAAACGTAATAAGAATAAAGAGCAAACAACTGGCTCACTCGGTATTAGCTATTAATGGCATTGTAATTATCTCATTTTTAATTGGTGGAATTATTGTTTTGGGAGAATTAAGAGATAGTTATGTAGAACAAACCTTAGCTCAGTTTTATAAAAGAGATTTCTTCTGCGTTGGTATACGCTATGTTAGTATTATACTTTTGGCATTGTTAGTAATATCAAGCTTAAAACTTCAGCAAAAGTTCCCATTTAAACAACATATTTACAGCTACTTTGAGTTATTTATTCATGGTATTATTTTAAGCATTTTAAGTAATGAATTAATAACCTGGTTATCCACCAATAACGCTGAAGTAGCCTACAAAACAGGATTAAGCATATTGTGGGGTGCCTATTCATTAATTATGATTGTTATTGGTATTATTCAGAAAAAACAATATATAAGAATTGCTTCCATGGCAATATTTGCAGTTACATTAATAAAATTGTTTTATTATGATTTGTCAAACCTTGACACACTTCAGAAAACAATTGTTTTTGTGTCTCTTGGCATATTCTTATTAATCATTTCCTTTTTATACAATAAATATAAAAACATCATTAATGAGTAATCTAGCCAAATCAACTATTCTTTTGTATCTAATTCTGTTTTTACCCCTACAGTCATGGGCTAAAATGGATGACTATAAATACAAAAGAGATTTAGAAATTACAGACAAGTGGCACACTATTATATTACCCAAAAATATATATGGTAAAACATTACAAAGTCTGTATGATATTAGAATTTATGGCATTACAGCCTCTAATGACACTATTGAAGCTCCATATATCCTTAAATCTAACAAATCAAAACCTATTTATTCTGATTTTCCTTTTAAAGTAATTAACACTACTCAAAAGAATGATTTGCATTATATCACTTTTAAGTCAGATGATTCACATACGATTAATAACATTCAGTTAAATTTTGAAAATGCTAATTTTGACTGGCATATTAAGCTGCAGGGTAGTAATGATCAGAATAACTGGTATACCATAATTAATGATTACAGAATATTATCCATTAGTAATGATGATATTGATTACAAGTATACTAAAGTTCATTTTTCACCTTCTGAATATAAATATTTCAGGATTGAGATTCCATCACATGAAAATCCCATATTAAAAGATGCTAAACTAACTCGTTTTAATACCACAAATGGAATTGCTGATACAATATTAGTTGACCATAAAGAAATGGTAATTCATGAAAAAGAAACGGAAACGGAAATCGCCATCAAATTACCAAAATTTATAAGAACATCTGAAGTAGAAGTAAATATTGCAAACAACTTTGAATATTATAGAGATATTAAAATTAAATACATTAAAGACAGTATTAAAACTGAAACAGGTTGGATTTACCAGACTGAATTACTTTCAAATAAAACGATTAACTCCATTGAGCAGCCAAACTTTTCTTTTAAAAGCACAAACCTCAACAATCTTATTATTACATTAAAAAATGATTATAACCAACCTTTAAATATTAAGAATATAAAACTCATTTGTTATCAACATTTGTTAGTGGCCCGTTTTACGCGAGATGCAAAATACTATTTGTGCTATGGAAAAAAATGGGAAAGTAAACCTGATTATGACATTGTAAATTTTAAAAATCATATTCCTGAAAATATTAAACCAATTATAGTTGGAAAAGAAAAAGTAATAAGCAATCATAATATTCCTATTAACAAACCATTATTTAATAAATATTGGCTTTGGGCAATAATGCTTGTTATTATACTTTTGCTTGGTTGGTCATCAAAACAGTTAATTAATAAAACAAAATAATAAATGCTTAAGTACCTAACTTCCACCTTATTAATGTTGATTAATTTGGTATGCATTGCACAAAACAATGATGCTGAAGTTCTAAAATTCAACACCACTGTCGATTATAATGGTAGAAACATAAAAGAATCTTATGAATTTGAAATACAAATAAACAATGGAGCAGGCACTAAATATGCTGAAATAGAAATATATTATCAGGATAAAAATGCACCAAAAGATTTAGAAGCAGATATTTATGATGTATTTGGAAACAAAATTAGGTCTCTGAAGAAAAAAGAGATTGTTACTAGAACTCCATGGAGTAGTACTGAGTTTCATACAGACACCCGAGTGTTAACTTTTGACTTAATTCATAATCGTTTCCCATATATCATAAAATACAGTTACTCTATTAATATCAATAACTACATTTCTCTGGTAAGCTGGAATCCTATTCTTGATCCGAAAATTAAAACTCAACATTCAGAACTCACCCTACAGGTTCCAGAAAATACGCCTTTAAATATTTTCCTGCAACAAATGGACTCAGCAAAAATAGAAAACGCTGAGGGAAAAGATATATACTCATGGAATCTGGATAATTATATCACGCCTAAAAACGAAGCCTATGCTCCTCATATTAATAAAACTGCACCCACTGTTGAAGTGATGCCAAAGTCCTTTTTTTATGATATTCCTGGTGAGGCAAGTTCCTGGATTGATTTTGGAAATTGGAAATATGAAATCATTAAAAAACTGGAGCAATTAACGCCCACTGAAATTAAAAAAGTTCATCAGTTAACGGATACAATTAGCAATATAACCGATAAAATAAAAACTTTATACCACTACATGCAGGATAATACAAGATATATCCTGGTATCATTGGAAGAAGGAGGTCTGGTTCCTTACCCGGCCTCTTATGTTTGTACAAACAAATTTGGAGATTGTAAAGCACTTTCTAATTATATGCGGGCTTTATTAAAAGAAATTGGCGTAGATTCATATTATACGTCTATCTATTCCGGATTAAAAGCAGCTCCTGTTAATCCAGACTTCCCTTCTCATCAATCCAATCACATTATACTTTGTGTACCCATGCAGAAAGATACCATATGGTTAGAATGCACTGATAAAACAGCCCCTTTTAATTATTTGGGTTCGTATACACAAAATCGATTGGCATTAACTATTCAGGAAAATCAAAGCAAATTAGTACAAACGCCAAAACACAATATGAATAATGCTTTAGAATCCTATACCACTCATATAAAAATTGACCAGGAAAATAACGTTACGTTTGACTGCAAGGGTAAGGTAATGGGTAATGAATTTGACCGATTAAAATCATTTGATACCCAGCTCACAACTAAAGAAAAAGAACAATATATTGATCGTATTGGATTAATAAAAAAAGCAGATATATCAGATTTTAAGATTACGCGACCAAACAGAGATTCAACATGGTTAAGTATTAATCTTAACGGAACTTCTCAATCCATATCCCAAAATATTGGAAACAAACATTTATTACAGCCATTTAAATCCTTAAAAAACTATTTGGAAGAACCCAAAGACAGAGTAAATGACTTATTTATTTTTTACCCCATAAACAATTGTGATACTTTAATTTATGAATTTCCTGAAAGTATCAATGAAGTAAAAGGCTTGACAGAAGTTACCATTGATTCCCCCTTTGGCAAATATTCGCGATCATATCATATAAAAGAAAATAAATTAATTATTTCCAGAATGATTCAAATTAATCAAGGATATTATCCCAAAGCAAAATATAAAGATTTTTATCAATTCTATAACAAATCAGTAAACACTGACAATCAAAAATTTATCATTAATTAAATATCAAAAACAACTCTAAAAATACAATCTAAAATTATGATCAAAAACTGGTACTTATTAAGCTTATTTATCCTATTATTTCCTAAAATATCCAATTCTCAAAAAGCCCCTGAAAAAGCTAAAGTAGATATGTATATTGAAAAATGTGACTTTGAACCTGACGCTCCGGCGGTGGTACTTTTCGATAAAGGAAATGTATTTTTTCTTAGTGAAGAAGGTGGTTTTAATATAAAATATACGAGACACAAAAGAGTAAAGATTTTTAAAGAAGCTGCGTTTGATCAGGGTGAAATTGAAATCCCTCTATACATTGGCGACTTAAGCAGTGAAGTAGTTCAAGATATAAAAGCTACGACTTACTATTACGATGGAAAAACAATTGAAAAAACAGAGCTCGATCGTAATCAAATATTTGAAGAACCCATTAATAAACATTGGTATCAGAAAAAATTTGCGATGCCTAATTTAAAAGAGGGATGTGTTGTAGATTACACATATACGGTTATTTCTCCATTTATCTTCAACCTTCCGGATTGGGATTTTCAGGATGTTATACCTACAATTTACAGTGAATATCAAACCAACATGATTCCATTTTATACCTACACTTATCGTGCTCAAGGATTTAATACTTTTGATGTTTTTGAAAGCGGAGAAAGTAAAGGTTTAGACAGACAGTTTATGAACCTTACTTTTAAAGATATGAATTACACTTTTGGAATGAAAAATATTCCATCTTTTAAGGATGAAAGTTTTATTAGCTCCAAAGAAGATTATATCAAAAAAATTGATTTCCAATTATCTGAAATTAACTATCCATCAGGGTACTCTAAAAAAGTATTAACAACCTGGCCAGCATTAGCTAAAGATTTAATGGACTATGTTGATTTTGGTACATACATTAAAAAATCAGCTAAAATCGGAAGTAAGGAATTTACTCATCTTCAGAGTAAAAACGATATGGAAAAAATTGAAGCGGTTTTAAAATATATGAAAAACAATTACAAATATAATGGCAGAAACAGTTATTCAGCATCGGAGAGTATAAAGAATTTTATGAAACTTAAAACTGGTAACAGTGCAAATATTAACCTGATGGCTTTAGGCCTTTTACAAAGCCTGAATGTAGATTGCAAACCGGTTATAATAAGTACTCGTGATCATGGAAAAGTATATGAAAATTTTCCATTTGCTGATTTTTTTAATTATGTATTGATCATAGCAACTGTGGCTGACAAAAAACTAATTCTGGATGCAACAGATCCATATTGTCCTACAAACCTTATTCCTGCAAATTGTTGCAATGGAAAAGGTTTTATTGTTGATGAAGAAGAAGAAAAATGGGCAAATATATATAACAATTTGCCCTCTCATGATATGACATCATTATCATATATTTATAATCCGGAAACAAACCAACTAGAAGGAAGTGCAATGGTTAAAACAACCGGACATATTGCAATCGCTGAAAGAAAAAGATATACATCTGATGAAGAAAAATTTGTGGATCACATTAATTCTGAAGGATTAAAAGTTAAAGATGATATTGCTGTCAATGCCGAAGAAAAAGAAGATCAGTTTAATTATAGTTTTGATTTTACCAGCAGTGTTGATCAAATTGATAACCAGATTATAATTACTCCTTTCATGAAACTTCCTGTACAGGATAATCCTTTTAAACAAAAAGAAAGAGATTATAGTATTGATTTTGTTTATCCTTTCGTTAAAAAATTTCAGGTAAGCATTAAATTACCAGATAAGTATAAAATTGAAAAACTACCGGTTGATGTAATTAGAAATACCAAAAGCATTGCTTTAAGTTATAAAATAACCCTGTTAGAAAACAATACGCTTATTATTTCTACTAATTATCAAATTAAAAAACCAATCTATCCTTCTTCTGCATACAACGAACTCAAATCTTTTTACAAATTAGTAACAGAACAACTCAATCAAAGTATCGTAGTTACAAAAATCTGATATTTAGATTCTTAAAACTTTAATTTTGAACTCAAACTATTTGAACATTTTCAATTTCAAATTAGTTTGAGTTTTTTTATAACATTATTTAAACCTTTCAATTACATCGATTAGCACTTCTTTATTAAATTGAGCTCTGGTTTATATTAAAACATTAAAAGTCATTACATGAGGCATCTTTTAAAAATCTCATTAATTACAATTTTAACCTTAAGTATTTCATTTTCGGCCAGAAGCGGTGAAAAAAAGGTACTAAATTACACCCATTATGATTCTTGGAAATCAATAGATAGAAACTATATTATATCTCATAATGGTAAATTTGTTTCCTACGTTATTTCACCACAGGAAGGTGATTCATATTTATATCTATATGATGTAACCAATGAAAAACTTGACTCAATACCAAGAGGAAAAACACCGCAATTTTCTGTTGAAAATGATTTTATTGCATTTAAAGTAAAAGCTCAACATGATTCTATCAGGACTCTAAAACTTAAAAAGACTAAAAAGGATAAACTTCCTAAAGATTCTCTTTTTATAAAAAATCTAATATCTGGAGATCTTGTAAAGATCCCAAATTTGAAATCATGGAAAATACCTGAGGATGGAGGTAATTGGTTGGCCTACATGATAGAAAAAAAGAAAGAAGAGCCTAAAGACACTTCTGACGTAAAAGAAAAAAAGGAGAAATCAGATAAAAAAGCTATAGAATTTAAATCAGAAGGTAATCCGCTTGTTTTATACCATCCGGTAAGTGGTGATAGTTTATTGATTGAAAAAGTATCATTTTATGAAGTTGCAAAAAATGGTACTGGTGCATATTTGGTTCAAAGTACAGGCGATACAACAGAAGTATCAAAAGTGCTTCGATTTGATGCTCAAACATTTACCATTGACACTATTTTTAAACAGATTGGTAAAATTGAAAAGCTCGCAAGTGATTACACAGCAAGTCAATGTGCTTTTTTATTTTCAAATGACACAAGTAAAGTTAAAGTTGATCAGCTTTACTATTACAAAACTAAGCTCGAGGCTCCAAAAATGATTATGGATACTATTCATACGGCCTTACCTTCAGAATGGTCTGCTCTTTCTAAAGGAGATTTAAACTTCTCACGCGATGGTAGTAAATTATATTTTGGCGCTGGAAAAAGACCACAGGAAGAACCTAAAGACACATTAACAGAGGATGAAAAAATACATGTTGATATTTGGAATTGGAAGGATATAGAGATTCAACCTATGCAAAAGAAAAACTTGAAAAAGGATAAGAATCCTGCATACAAATGCGTCTACCTGGTTGAACAAAATAAAATAGTTCAACTTGAATCAAAGCAATTCCGTTCTGTAAAAATACCTGACAGAGGCAATTCAAATATTGGTTTTAGCTATGTTAGTACTCCTTATAAAAGAGCACAATCATGGTCTGGCAGATGGTCGAATGATATTTATAAAGTGGATATACTCACCGGCAAAAAGCATTTGATAGAAAAAGATGTAAATGGAACCAGTGAAATCTCTAAGTCGGGGAAATGGCTTGTTTTTTATAATCAGGTAGATAGTGCATATTATGCTTACAATACTATTAAAGGAACAAAATCACTCATCAGCAAAGGAGTTTCAGTTTCATGGGTTGATGAACTTAATGACTCCCCTACAGATGCAGATGCATATGGAATTGCTGACTTTACAAAAGATGATAAAAGTGTTATTGTTTATGATAGATACGATATTTGGCAACTGAATCTTTCTGGAAAGTCAGCCCCTGTATGTCTATCCAATGGTTTGGGTAGAAAACAGAACACTACTTTTAGAGTAATTAAGTTGGACAAAGATGAACTCTTCATTGATATAAATAAAGAACTAGTTTTAAGATCGTTTAATGAAATCAATAAAAAGTCTGGGTTTTATACCTTATACAACAACAAAACAGAAAAGATAATTGAAGGGGATTATAACATTTATAGTCCACTAAAAGCTAAAAATGCCGATACCTACGTTTGGAGAAAATCAACATTCAAAGCGTATCCGGAGTTAAGAATTAGTGATAAATCTTTTAACAATGATATTGTTATATCTAATACAAATCCTCAACAAAAAGATTTTAATTGGGGAGATATACAGCTTGTTGATTGGATAGCTTCTGATGGGCTAAAACATCAGGGTTTATTAATTACCCCTGAAAACCTTGATACAACAAAGAAATATCCGATGATCTCTTATTTCTATGAGCGATATTCAGATGAATTGCACAGCTATTATCGTCCAGCACCAAGCCGTTCAACTGTAAACTGGAGTTTTTATGCATCCAATGGTTATGTACTTTTTATTCCTGATATTTTTTATCGCACTGGAGACCCTGGTTTATGTGCATATGAAGCGATTGTTAGTGGATCTTCTGCAATGGCAGATCGCTACAGTTTTATTGATCGTGACCATATGGGAATTCAGGGACAAAGCTGGGGTGGATATCAAGTTGCTTTTCTTGTTACCAGAACCAACTTATTTAAGGCCGCAATGGCCGGAGCACCTGTTAGCAACATGACAAGTGCTTATGGTGGTATTAGATGGGGTTCTGGTATGAGCCGCATGTTTCAGTATGAACATACACAAAGCAGAATTGGAGGTACACTGTGGAATAAAATGAATAAGTATATCGAAAATTCGCCAGTATTTTTTGCACCCCAAGTGGAAACTCCATTATTAATAATGCATAATGATAATGACGGGGCTGTACCCTGGTATCAGGGAATTGAATACTTTATGTCACTACGTAGATTAAATAAACCTGCATGGATGCTAGTTTATAACAATGAAGAACACAATCTTACCAGAAGAGCCAATTCTAAAGATTTAAGCAGACGAATGATGCAATTCTTTGATCACTACCTAAAAGAGAAACCAATGCCTGTTTGGATGAATAATGGTATTCCTGCAATTAAAAAAGGAGAAGATCTAGGATATGATCTGGTAGAATAATAATAATCACCTATCATTATAAAACAAGAAAAGGCGTCCATCGAGACGCCTTTTATATAATAATTGTTTTACTACAAATTAGTTTAAAAGCTCTGCTAATTTTTCTTCAAGAGCAGCACCTCTAAGATTTTTTGCAATAATTTTTCCTTCTTTATCTAATAATAAAGTAAAAGGAATGCCTTGAACTCCGTAAGTTTTTGCAATATCTCCTTTTGCATCAATTACATGATTCCAAACTAAACCATCATCAGCTACTGCTTTTTTCCAAGCTGCAGAATCACGATCTAAAGAAACACTTAAAACATCAAATCCCTTAGAATTAAATGTATTAAAAGCTTTTACAACATTAGGGTTTTCTGCTCTACAAGGCTTACACCATGAAGCCCAAAAATCAACCAATAAATATTTTCCGTGTAATGAAGACAAAGAAATAGATGCACCTTCAATACTTTCTAAAGAAAATTCAGGAGCTGTAGCACCAATTTCAGTTGCTTTTTTTGCATTTTCAGCCTTTTCAACATTTTCTAAAGATTCTTTCAATGTTGTTACATACATATGCTCTCCTAGGTTAGCCTCAAATTGAGCTACTAAATCTTTAAATTCATCAAATTCAAGGTCTCTTGCAGCCTGATTTGCTAGATATGCACCCACCACATTACTTGTGTTGTTTTTAACAAATTGAACAAAGTAAGCTTTTTGCTCCTCCATTAATTCATTTGCCTCAGCTTTCAATCCATCCATTGTTTCTTTGTCGTTCGACATCATCGCTTTTTGAAAATCAGCCTGAAGCTCTTCTAATCTTGCTCTTCCTGGTAATTCTTTTACAAAAGTGTTAAACACATCGTTTGTTTTAGATCCAGTAACTTCAGCATCAGTAATCTTATCTTTATCTGCAACTGTAATGTTAATGTTACCATTTTCACCAAATAACATAATTGGTGTTTTAATATCATCAACAAATACTAAATAAACCTGAGGGACTTCTTCACTTCCTGTAAAAGTAAATTTTCCTTGAACTATTTCTGTTGTATCAATAGATACTGGTCTACCTTTTTCAATCTTTGACAGGACAGCTTGCCCTTCTTCTACACCACCAATTGTTCCTTCAATGGTGTATTGTTTTTGCTGACAAGCAACAAAAGAAATGGCTATTAAAGCCACTAATAGTAATTGTTTCATTATTCGCATTTTTAATTTATTGTCTCTATTAATTGGTTTGTATAATAAACCAGTATCTATAATTATTATTTTAGTGCTTGATTAAAATACATATTTAACAGTTCTTGTGCAGCTGCAAATGAACTGGTTTCTTCATTAGTCACCTTATCCTCAAGAATTGCAATTTCTTTGGCAATATCTTTATTGTGATAAAAATTGGACTGCAATGCCTCGTTAATTGATTCAAACATCCAGTATTTTGCTTGTTCGCTACGACGCTTTGCAAAATACCCATTTTCCTTCGTCTTATCTGCATACTTTAAAACCATGTCCCACAAATCAGAAATACCGTTTTGTTCAAGCGCTGAACACGTCTTCACTTCAGGTATCCAACCAGACTTTGTTGGTGGAAATAAATGAAGCGCACTAGTATATTCAGCTTTAGCCATAGTAGCTTTTTTAACGTTATTGCCATCAGCTTTATTAATAGCAATAGCATCAGCCATTTCCATAATACCACGCTTAATTCCTTGTAACTCATCACCTGCTCCTGCAAGCATTATTAGTAAAAAGAAATCAACCATCGAATGAACGGCCGTTTCTGACTGTCCAACACCTACTGTTTCAATAAAAATAGTATCAAAACCAGCAGCTTCACATAAAATAATGGTTTCTCGGGTTTTACGAGCTACACCACCAAGTGACCCTGCCGATGGAGAAGGACGTATATAAGCGTTATCCTGTGCTGATAATTCCTCCATACGTGTTTTATCTCCCAAAATACTACCTTTAGAACGTTCACTACTCGGATCTATTGCTAAAACAGCCAATTTTCCACCTTGATTAATAATATACATTCCTAAGGCTTCAATCAAAGTACTCTTTCCTGCTCCAGGCACACCTGTAATACCTAATCGAAGAGAATTGCCAGTATATGGTAAACATTTTTCGATAATCTGCTGAGCTAATTTCTGATGATCAGGTCGGGCACTTTCAACTAATGTAACTGCCTGACTTAACAATCTGATATCTCCTTTTCTAATACCTTCAAAAAATTCATCAACTGAAGGTAATTTCCTCTTTTTTTGTAAAAAACGTTTTGCAGCTGCAGAATTAACAGTTTGCACCTGCTCAACCCCTTTATTTACCACCAGGTTCTTATAATCGTCGTGATTTTCAATATGATCGTCGTGATGCATGCTTTTTAAAACTTTTAAATTGATGCGAATTTACATTTTATAACTCACTTAACCCAAGTATTAAGTTGATTAAATTTTTCTTAATAGTCTTCAATCAGACCTTACTCCTATTAACTACCAACTAGCTAGAATACTTTTATTTAGATAAAAAAAGGAGTACCATAATATGATACTCCTAAACTAATACTATAAAATCGACTTTTTACGTTATTATTCAGGAACAGTAACTGTACCCTGAATTCTAAGAAGAATATTGCTTGCCAAAGGATCGTTAGTGATTACAGTAATCGATTTATTTTGACGTCCGTGTTTACCTCTTGAATTGAATTCTGCAGCGATTGATGTTTTTTCTCCTGGTGCAATTATTGTTTTTTCTGGTTTAATTGCGGTACATCCACATGAAGCTTTTACCTTACGAATAATTAAATCCGATTTACCAGTATTGGTAATATAATAAGTATGCTTAGTAACATCGCCCTGCTTAATTGTACCAAAATCATATATCTTATTATCAACATTAATTTTTGCAGCCTTTGCTTTTTGTTCTTCAGTCCAAGTATTAAAATCTTCCTGAATATTAGCATTTACACTAATTCTGTTTTTATAATCAACCTTACCATCGAAAGAAACAAAAATCTGATCATAAACAAATCCCCAATCATTTTTCTTAGCAGCATCATAAGTTGCAATAAACTTACCTTTTGCTCCTGGCATTAAAACTTCTGGTTCTGCTTTAATAGAAATATGAGCAGGAACTCTTTCAAAAGCAATTTTTAAAGCTTCATTTGAAGTATTAATTACTTCTACCTCTTCAGTTTTAGTTCCTTTTGGTTCAATACGTGTAAAACTAATATGTGTTGATTTTAAACGTAATTGCCCTAATTCTCTTGGGTATTCATCCTCAATTGTTTTTGGACGAGGAATAACTTTACCTGTAATCCTTAATACAGTATTAGGCGTTTCTGTATTTGCGGTTACTGTAATTGTTTTATTAAAATTACCCGGACGATTACGAGGATCAAAAGTTGCCTTTACATATCCCTTACCACCTGGAGGAATCGGTTTTTTACTCCACTCAGGAGAGGTACATCCACAACTGGCTCTTACATTATGAATTACAATTGGTTGACCACCTGTGTTTGTAAAATCAAATTGATATGACACTTTACCTTTTTCCTCATTAATCTCTCCAAAATTATGAAGCGTTTCTTCAAAAGAAAAGGAAGGTTTACTATGCTGAGCATCTACAGCTGTATAACATAGTAATGCAATTAAACCTAAAACTAATTTTTTCATCTGTTTAAAATTTACTTTTATTTATCAGATGGAACTCGCCATATTTAAACATCCTCTGCTTGAGAAAGATTTATAATGGCTCGTTTCATGCGTTTAAAATTTATTTTCCACTACATAAAATTCACAAACTCAATCACCATCGTATTATTATTTCTGAAAAAAATGGATCAATCTGCGCATTTTATTTATATGGATTTATTAATTCTTATTTAAAGTTCTATCCAATTTTGTAACACAAAACTAATAAAACATCTCATTCTTCAATTAAAAAATTGTCGTATTAACAAGTTGTTAACGTTAAACAATCTTTCTTGTTTTATCATTAATCCCCTATATGCATTGCTAATATCGCATATACACATTATAGCCATATTCCATATTTTCATTGAAAATATTCCACTTTAATTAGTGAGATAGTAATTCTTATTTAGATGTATTATTTTTTAACTTTAAGTAAAAAATATCATTTTATTCCAACCTTTTAATGATAACATTGTTATTTAATTGCAATAACAATAAAATAACGCGTAACCAAAAATAAAAAATAAGATATGCAATACGATTTAGTTGTTCTGGGAAGCGGTCCCGGAGGATATGTTGGAGCCATAAGAGCTTCACAATTAGGATTAAAAGTGGCAGTTGTAGAAAAAGCAGAACTTGGAGGAATTTGCTTGAACTGGGGATGTATCCCTACTAAATCTTTATTAAAGAGTGCATCTGTTTTTGAATACCTGCAACATGCAGAATCGTATGGAATAAAAATAGATGGCAAAGCTGAAGCTGATTTTGAAGCCATGGTACAAAGAAGCCGTGGGGTTGCTGATGGCATGAGTAAAGGAATTCAGTTTTTATTTAAAAAAAATAAAATTGACGTAATTAACGGTTTTGGTAAGTTAGTCAACAACAAAACAGTTGAAGTTAAAAAGGAAGATGGAAGCAGCGAACAAGTTTCTGCAAATCATATAATTTTAGCAACGGGTGCCAGAAGTAGAGAACTACCTAATCTACCACAGGATGGAGTAAAAGTTATTGGTTATAGAAAAGCCCTTACTTTAGAAAAACAACCTGAATCAATGATTGTAGTTGGATCAGGAGCAATTGGTAGTGAATTTGCTTATTTTTATAACTCGATAGGTACAAAAATAACTCTAGTTGAATACTTACCTAATATTGTTCCATTAGAAGATGAGGAAGTTTCAAAACAATTAGGCCGTTCATTTAAAAAGGCTGGTATTAATGTTATGGTTTCTTCAGAAGTTTTAAGTGTTGATACTTCTGGCGATAAGGTTAAAGCCGTTATTAAAACTAAAAAAGGAGAAGAAACTCACGAAGCAGATATCATTCTTTCTGCTGTTGGAATTTCTCCAAATATTGAAGGAATTGGCTTGGAAGAAGTAGGTGTTACTATTGAAAATGGTAAGGTCAAAGTGGATGAATTCTATAAAACTTCAGTTGATGGAATTTATGCAATTGGTGATATTGTTCCAGGACAGGCTCTTGCTCATGTAGCTTCTGCTGAAGCTATTTTATGCGTAGAAAAAATTGCAGGGCATTCTCCTGAACCATTAAATTATGGTAATATACCAGGATGTACATATACATCTCCTGAAGTTGCTTCTGTTGGAATGACAGAAAAAGCTGCTAAAGAAGCAGGTTATGAGTTAAAAGTTGGTAAGTTCCCTTTTTCAGCCTCAGGTAAAGCTAGTGCTGCTGGACACAAAGATGGTTTTGTAAAACTAATTTTTGATGCTAAATACGGAGAATTATTAGGCGCTCACTTAATTGGCGCAAATGTAACTGAAATGATTGCAGAATTAGTTGTAGCCAAAAAACTAGAAACTACAGGTCATGAATTAATTAAATCAGTTCACCCGCACCCTACAATGTCTGAAGCTATTATGGAAGCTGCAGCTGCTGCATACGATGAAGTAATTCATATTTAAATTCATACGCTGAATTTAAACCAAAATAAAAAGAGGATGTATCAATTACGATCATCCTCTTCTTGTATATTTTCTTTTATTATTATCCTTACTTATTAAAACTCATCTTGATACCCCACTGAAGATCTTTTATAAACTTAAAAATCTCTTTTAAGGTAGCTTGTTCCACTTGTGTTAGTTTCTTTGGTTCAATAAAGTTTGTTGCTTCTCTAAATTCATTTAATATTTCAGAAGATTGACTCTTTAAACGTACTCCCATTAAATAATAGTAGGCATGTCGCACTTCTTTATACTTTACCTCATTAATATGTCCGGCCTCTAAAAGTGCATTCATTCTATTACCCGTATTTGCAATCATAATTTTATTTTTTAACGAGTACATACGCATCATGTCCACAATTGAGTTCATGGCTTTTTTAATATTAAATACTTTGCGCTCATCTTTAGAGAAAGTCTTAATATTATTAAATAAGGTTAGCGGGGCCTCGTAATGCAATGCATTTGTCACCAGATTCATTAAAAACTTTGAGGATGTTTTATCAATACAATTAATCATATGATTATAAAGCTCATCAAAGAGATTTTTTTCTCCATAAACATAACGACAGTCAAAAAATGTAGAAAACTTCGTCACGGTATCCGGAGCTGCTTCGTTAATCCACATGTCATAATTTCTTTTCCAGTGAGAAAGTGAATGACACCATTTGGGATTTTTGGCCATAAATCCACCTGTACAAAACTTAAAGCCCACATCATTTAATCGCGTTGAAATTCGGTCCGCAAACTCAAGAAAATATGTACGAACCAACTCTCTTTGCTCGTTTGCCTTATCTTCATAAATGATGGCATTATCCTGATCGGTGGCCAAAGTTTGCTCTTGACGCGCCTCGCTACCAATTACCAGAAAACAGTATTTAGCTGGTGCAGGTCCCATTTCCTTTTGCACTCCGTCAATTATTCTAAGTAATATCTCATCAGCAATTGTAGTAACAATTCGGTTTACAATTTCCGCATGAACACCTCGGCCAATCATTAACGAGATCATTTCCGGAACCCTGGACCACTTTTCTTTTAAATCAAGTATGGTATTGGATAATTTTACTGATTGAATAAACACAAGTGGCGATTGCGCATGCTCGGTTAATAAACGGTATCTACTTAAATATCCCAGACTTTCTGTTCCATCTTTAACCAGAATATATTCCTGTTTAGAAGGATAAAGTGCCAGTAAAGCTTCATATACTAATGCACCTTTCTGTATACAAATAATATCCTTATGCGCCACTTCAATTACTGGCGTATCCACTTTTTTTCCAGAAGCCAAAGCCTCCTTAATTAATATATCTTTTGAAACAAATGCGATTAACTCATCTCCTTCTTTTATATAAACACAATTAACCTGCATTGTCGACATTAAAGCTGCAACATCACTAATTGGAGTTTCTGTACTACATGTAACTAACAAACGGGGTGTAATAGAGCTGATTTTTCTGGTGAAAATGATATCAGCATCCATAAAGTTCTCTTCAAACGTAGTGTTTCGCTTTACGAAATGTGCGTACTCATCGTTAAGCATTTTGTTACCAAACTGAATTGTAAAATGCTGAAAGAACTTATTATAACTTCGGCAAAGTGCCTTAAATTCATCTTTATCTAAAATCAGAATTTCTGTATCCGGCTTGGAGACTACGGTTCGTATAGAATTGTGTTTATTTAATAGTACGGAGCTTCCTCCATAAATATCTCCAATGGCATACAGCTCTTCTAAACGAATTTCATTATTTGAATCATAAAAGTAGGCGTTGTAGGCACCTTTTACAATTATATCGATTGTATTTAATGGTGTTTTATCTTGTGTGTAAACAGTTTCTTTATTCTTAAAAACTTTATGTTTCATCATATTTGAAACTTCATCCAATACCGTATCTGGAAGAATGTTGAATGGAGTAATATTCTTAAGAAATTCTTTCCTGTTTAACATCATACGTAAAAATAAAATTATTATCTGATTGATACAAGCAATAAATAAATTACAAATATGATAATTACTAAGATAACAGAGGGGATAACAACTTTTTTTAACAGGGCTGAATTTTTATTTTCTTTAAAGTATTTTGCCTGATTAATAAATTCTTTATCCTTGATTTGTCCTTTATGTAATAATTCAAAAAAGCAATCTTTAGCAGCTAAAGCATCATACAAAGCGTTATGCTGATTTTTAAACTCTTCTCCAAAAAGAGATTTATATAATTCATTAAGTCTTAACAATCTGTAACTTGCACCAGGAAAAATATTACGAGTAAAAAACATAGTGCAAAACCTGGACCTGTTCATAAAGCTTTGTTTTATTCCTGCTCTGTTAAATCCAACCTCAATCATTTTAATATCAAACTTGAGAAAATGACCTACAACAAGTGGATTATATTTATTAAGATCATCACTTAATTTTTGTAACACTTCTTTACGTTTAATACCATTTTTTTTAAGATAATCCAGTGTAATTCCATGCACACGCATTGACTCTTCACTCATTTCTATATCTCCCGGATTAATAAAAAAATCATGAGTTAGAATTGTCTCTCCAGACTTTTTACAAATTGTCCATGCTATTTGTAAAATATATGGCCAATGATCCACCTCATCAGTAGGTGCATTCCAATATTTAGGTTTATCAGAAGTTTCTGTATCTAAAAAAAGAATGTAGTCGTTCATTTCTCGGGATTATAGATTTTACAAAAAACAAAAATAGTCAGTATAATGAGGATTCAACCATTTTTGTTAGTAATAATATACTATTATAAATAGATACCCGAATTAATATGCTACATTTTATTAATATGTGGAATAGTAAAATAGAAGATAGATCCTTTTTTCTCCACACTGGTAAACCACATATCTCCACCCATAATCTGAACAATAGATTTTGAGATACTTAAACCTAAACCAACACCACCATGTTGCCCATCGTATAACTGATCAATCCTACGAAAACGTTCAAAAACAAAACTTCTTAAATCCTTGGGAATTCCTATTCCATAATCTTTCACAAAAAACATAAAATAATAATCATGATTTAAGTTTGTGTTAAATGGAATTCGCTCTCTAATTTCATCTTGTGTCAACAAATGGTAACCTACAGAAATAGTTCCTGAAAATGAATACTTTATTGAATTGCTAATTAAATTTTGCAATATCTGTCTTAACCTTAACTTATCGGTATAGATAGACTGTGGCTCATTTTCAGCATTGCTGACTCTTATTCCCAACTTTGATTTTCGTTGATAATCAATTTGAATAGCATTCTGCTGTACCAAATGATCTAATAGCTCAGGTAAATAAACTTCACTAAAATTTAGTTTTAATTCGTTAGAATCGATCAAAGACAAATCTAACAATTCGTTTACTAAATTTTCCAATAATCTGGAACTATCATTAACATACTTAATATAGTCTGATAATTCTTCATCTCTATTTGAATCAGCCAACACATCTGTAAAACCAATAATTGAATTCAAAGGTGTACGTAATTCATGTGAAATATTAGCAATTAAGGCAGTTTTAACGGCCTCTGACTGCTGTGCCTTATTTTTTGCATCTTCCAAAATGACTTTAAACTTCCTTAGTTTCTGATTGCTTTTAATTAAGGTTGTAACCACAAGTAAAACAAATAAAATAAGAATCGCATTTACAAGAAAAATTTCTCCATATATTTTAAAGAATGACTTATCCTCATTAATTATTTGTGAATTTCGGGGTAGCAGTGCTTCTTCTATCTTAAACCTTTTAAGTTGCTGTGCATTAAAATACAGTATGGGTTCTGGATATATAATACGGTTTGGAATACGCTCTTTATTAATTACGTCAATTGTAAGTTGGGCTACTATTTCGCCATGCTCCTGACCACTAATCATCTCTCCCCCTACAATGCCTCTAATATCATCAAACTTACTCGAAAAAAAAGGTATTTTTTTAGACTCATCTAACTCACTTAAATACAATTCGTATGGGCGATATTTATCATTATCATAATTCAAATCAAATAAATAAACTATAACATCAGTTGGTAAAGTTTTTAAATGATATTTTATTGAATCATTAGGAACATCTTCAACTATTATAAAATGAGGCACTTTATGCTCCTCTTCATATCTTTGAATAATCGACTTGTAAGTCAATGAAGTAGAAGTGCTATCCAGATATACAACCACATTGTTTCTCTTTGGAAAGAAGCGATGCATAGAGTAAAATAACAAAGGTAAACTCCTAAGTTCCACAACACCATAGGCACCCATTCGTTCAAATGGATATGGTTTTGTATCTGAAATTCCTCCAAATACAAATGCTTTATCTTTAAATATAGAAGAATCTTGATAAGAAAGATAAAAGTCCACAGCATTATTATCCAATGCTATAATAACATCAAAATCTACATTTAGATACTTAGAATTCAGGTAAGAATAAAATAAATTGAAAGTATTTTCAGAGAAAAAACGCTTGGTATCCATAAACTCAACAAAATAGTCAATGCTCTTTGTTGAGTCAAACTTTGTTTGAATACCTTCTGTTACATTATCAGCCCAAGAATACCCTACGTGATAGGAATTAATAATAAGGATTTTTTTATGATCCTTTGGTACAGCACAAATCATGTCTGTACAGAAGAAAAATAAAACAATCCCTATTACATAATATATCCTTAGCATTTTTCTAGACACCGCACAATTTTTGCAGTAATATAAGAAAAATTGTTGCTATATCTTATTTGAATTTAGGATTTTTAAAAACAAACAGTTACACCTTAACTATTAATTTACTAATAATTAAAACTACTTCCACCAAAGAATTCTCTAATTATAGACGTTGGTGGGATATTAATATCCTTAATATGTTTAAAATAACTAAAGAAATATAACAATCTGGTCGCTTCCGCATACTCAGGTTTAATATTTTTTACCTCTAATAAAATAGGTTCTGCATAATGTTTAAGTACAGCAAACTCATACAATAGAGCCGTATTAAACATAACATCAGCTTCTTCCTGATATGGAAAGATATGTTTATCTTCTCCCCTTCGAACACTTTGCCATCTTGAAATGGTTTCTTCAGCTGAGTAATTTCGATATCTGTAATCTCTTACAATTCTTCTGATTAAGCGGTTATCTGTAGTTGCTATTCTGTTATGATCATCAATATTAATAGCCGTGAGAGCTGAAGCATAGATTTTGAATTTAAAGCTATCATGAATAGTATGTGTTAACTTAGGATTTAATCCATGAATTCCTTCAATTACTAAAATCTGATTGTGCTCAAGCTGCATCTTTGAACCATCATAGAATCGTTTTCCTTTTTCAAATGAAAATTTAGGAATTTCAACATCTTCTCCTTTCAATAAACGAGTTAAGTCCTGATTAAACTGCTCTACATCCAAAGCCTCTAATGCTTCAAAATCGTAATCTCCATTTTCGTCTTTTGGCGTATCTTCCCTATCCACAAAATAATCATCCAACGAAATGGTTTTGGGGTATAAACCAGAAACTAACAACTGAATAGCTAACCTTTTACTAAAGGTTGTTTTACCACTTGAGGATGGTCCACTAATAAGAATGATTTTTACACGATCACGCTGCGCTGTTATTTGATCGGCAATTTGAGCAATCTTTTTTTCGTGTAATGCTTCTGAAACTTTAATTAATTGTTCTGTACCATTGGTTTGCTCTAATTCATTAAGATCATTTATATTCGTTACATCCAAAACCTTATTCCAATTACTATACTCCTGGAATATTTCAAACATTTTATTTTGAATCACCAAATCCTCAACAACCTCAGGTTCAAAACGCTTAGGGATTTGCAATAAAATTCCATTATAATATTTATTAACATCAAACACTTCGAGGTAACCTGTTGATGGCACCAAATAACCATAAAATGATCCAATAGAATCACCCAACTGGTAATAGGAAGAATAAGATTCCCCCCTACTTTCTAATAGACCTACTTTATCGACAAAACCATTTTTATTGAACAGTTTAATTACTTTTTCAGTTTCTTTTTTATAATGAACAAAGGGTAAATCCTGCTGAACCATATTACGCATGTACTCTGTAATTTCAGCAACCTTTTCAACAGTAACTTCCTCTATTCCCTGAAGTTCACAATACACTCCTTTCGAAACAGAGTGCTCTACCCTTAACTTTACTCCTGGTAAAATATTTTCAATAGCATGATATAACAAAAAAGAAAGACTCCTGATATACATTCGCATTCCATCAGGATTTGTTATATCAATAAATTCAACCGTTAAAGGATTAAAAACTTCATAAGGAAGTTTTTCTAATTTATTATTTACTAAGGCACCAAGTACTTTACTTCGTAATTTTATCTTCTGATCCTCAGCAATTTCCCCTAAGGTTATTCCTCTTGAATATTTTGTATATGTATTATTGTTAATGCATTTAATTTTCACCTTCTGTCCCATAATTCAGCTTTGTTTATATAGTCTCACTAAGTAAGTAATTTTATTACAAACAAAAACTGAATAATATCAAAAATGCATTTAACCCACCAACTCTTCTTTTAAATATTTTGCCGTAAAGCTTTCGTTATTTTTCACTATTTCTTCAGGAGTCCCTTCACAAAGAATTTCTCCCCCAAATCGTCCACCTTCTTTACCTATGTCAATAATATAATCGGCAACTTTAATAACATCCAGATTATGCTCAATTACAATAACCGTATTTCCCTTATCTACCAATCGATTTAACACATCAAGCAGTACTCTAATATCTTCGAAATGCAAACCTGTAGTGGGTTCATCTAAAATATATATTGTTTTGCCTGTATCTTTTTTGGCCAGTTCACTTGCCAGTTTTACACGTTGTGATTCGCCTCCTGAAAGTGTTGTTGATGGCTGTCCTAATGTAATATACCCTAAACCAACCTCTTGCAAAACTTTTAATTTATGTGCTATTTTAGGAATACTTTCAAAAAACGTAACAGCCTGATTAATGGTCATATCCAACACATCACTTATGGATTTCCCCTTGTATCTAACCTCCAAAGTTTCTCTGTTATATCTTTTACCATGACACTCTGGACAATCCACCATAACATCCGGAAGAAAATTCATTTCAATAATCTGAACACCTCCACCTTTACAAGTCTCACATCGTCCCCCGGCCATATTAAATGAAAATCGTCCAGGTTTATAGTTTCGTATTTTTGATTCTGGTAGTCCGGTAAAAAGCTTACGTACTTCATCAAACACCTTAGTGTAAGTTGCAGGATTAGAACGTGGCGTTCTTCCAAGTGGAGATTGATCTACATCTACCACCTTATCCACATGCTTTAAACCATCAATCTTTTTATACGGCAACGGATCTTTTACTGATCCGTATACATGTTGATTTAAAATTGGATATAACGTTTCATTTATCAGTGTTGATTTTCCACTACCAGAAACTCCTGTAATACAGATTAATTCTCCCAGAGGAAATGTGGCTGTAACTTGTTTCAGGTTATTACCTGAAGCTTCATGCAAAACTAACTTTTTCCCATTTCCTTTTCTTCGAACCTCTGGAACTATAATTTTCTTTTTATTATTTAAATAATCTGCGGTCAGGGTATTTTCCTGAATCACTTGCAATGGTGTACCATGAGCCACGACTTCACCGCCATGTCGGCCAGCAAAAGGTCCCATATCAATTAAATAATCTGATTGTAGCATCATATCTTTATCATGTTCAACAACCAATACCGTATTGCCAGTATCTCTTAATTGTTGTAAGGAATGAATTAATTTATGATTATCTCGCTGATGCAACCCGATACTTGGTTCATCTAAAATATACAGAACATTAACTAATTGAGACCCAATCTGAGTAGCCAACCTGATTCTCTGACTTTCTCCACCTGATAAGGTCATAGCACTTCGATCCAATGATAAGTATCCCAATCCAACATCCAACAAAAAGCCCAAACGGCTTCTAATTTCTTTTAAAACCTCAGAGGCAATTGCTTTCTGTTTATCACTCATATATTTTTCAATATCAGAAAACCACTCTGCCAACAGACTCAAATCCATATGGGATAAATCTGCTATATTTTTATCATTCAGTTTAAAATGCAATGCCTCTTTATTCAGGCGTTGTCCATTACATTCGGGACAAGTCACGTTGGTAACAAATTGCTTGGCCCATTTTTTTGCCTTTTGGGAAGTATCGTTACTTTGCTGCTGTAGAATATATTTAATAACACCATCAAAGCTAATAAAGTAATTGGAACTAGTTCCAAGTGGTGTATTCTTTAATGTAATGGGTTCACTGGACCCATGAAGTATTGTATCCAACGCTTCTTCTGGAATATCTTTTATTGGAGTTTTTAATGTAAAGTCATGCTTTTCAGCAATTGCTTCGAGCTGCCAAAATATTAACGTGTTTTTAAATTTACCTAAAGGAGTAATACCTCCCGAATGAATGGAAACGGAATCATCTGGTATTACTTTTTCGATATCTACGTTATCAATTGAGCCTAATCCTTTACATTTATTACATGCCCCTTGGGGTGAGTTAAACGAAAATGAGTGTGGAGCAGGTTCGTTATATGAAATACCTGTTGTTGGACACATTAATTTTTGTGAATAAAACTTGGCATCCTGCGTTTCGGCATCCAATATCATCATAATGCCCTTACCATTTTTCATTGCTAAACCTAAAGATTCAGACAATCGCTTAGTATCTTTACCTGAAACTTTGACTCGATCAATTACCATTTCAATACTATGGTTTTTATATCGATCAACTTTAAAACCATGACCTAACTCTATTACTTCTCCATCTACACGGGCATGCAAATATCCCTTCTTTCTGATTTGTTCAAACAATTCTTTATAGTGCCCTTTTCTGTTACGCACCAAAGGAGCAAGAATCATTACCTTTTTACCATCAAAATTACTTTGAATTAAGGATAAGATTTTTTCAGTAGTGTATTTCACCATTTTTTCACCCGTGTTATACGAATAGGCATCTGATGCACGGGCAAATAAAAGTCGTAAAAAGTCGTATATCTCGGTTATTGTTCCAACCGTTGAGCGTGGATTTTTATTGGTTGTTTTTTGTTCTATGGAAATAACTGGACTAAGACCGGTAATTTTATCCACTTCTGGTCTTTCCATATTTCCCAGGAACTGACGGGCATAAGCAGAAAAAGTTTCAATATACCTTCTCTGACCTTCGGCATAAATAGTATCAAATGCAAGTGAAGATTTTCCGCTACCACTTAATCCAGTAATTACAACAAGCTTATTTCGAGGGAATTCTATATCTATATTTTGCAGATTATGCACTCGTGCACCCATTACAGATACAGCTCCTTCTTCTACAAATGTTCCTTCGCTTGTGCTTTTTTGCTTAATCTTTTTATTTTCCATAATACTTACTCAAATGCCCTTTTATATAAGTAAGCAAATATAAAAAACTATTGTTGAATGATAAGCGACTGTTTTTCCATTTTAATTTCTTTTCTGTCAATTGAAATGTCCACACCTGACTCATTTTCAATCGACTCCGCTTTTTCTACTAAAACAACTTCTTTAGGAACAAAAATCTGATAAGTCTTTTTGTATTTGTTTGTCAACATTACATCACGTAACCAAGGGTTCAGATCTTTTAATTCTTTGTATGAAATACCATATTTCCCAGCAAAATCCGCCATATTAGATATTGCACTATCAATGCTCAAAGCTTGAGTAGGTAAAACCGGATACAAATCTTTCTTGTTCACATAAAAGCCATAACTTTCCGGATGAGAAAGAATCTCTTTTACAGCCAAAATTCGGTAAACATACCTTCCGGTTTCCTCGCCTAATAACAAGTCATAGTAGTTATCTGTTTTCTGACGATCCAATTGATTGCGGATTCCTCTCTTCCCTGCATTATATGATGCTGCAACTAAAGTCCAGTCATGATATTTATCAAATGACTTTTTAAAATATTTACAAGCTGCGACAGTTGCTTTTTCAAGATGGTATCTTTCATCTACTTCCCCATTTATCTCCAATCCGTATTCTTTACCTGTTTCTGACATAAACTGCCAAATTCCTGCTGCTCCTGCTGGAGACAAAGATCTTGGCATTAAACCACTTTCGATTACAGCTAAATATTTAAAATCCTCAGGTACTCCTTGCTCCTTTAAAATAGGTTCTATAATTGGGAAATATCTATTACTTCTTTTAATAAATAATACAGTCTGCGATTGCCAGTAGGTATTAACTAACAACTCTCTGTCAAGACTTTCTTTAACCCAATGTTTCTCAACCGGAACACGTTCGTCTGCAAAAGTTAAATCCTGCGGTATATCAAGCGAAAATATGGAATAGCTATTTTCAAATGTAGGTATTAACTTCTCAGATGAATCCGTTGGATCAACTGAAAATGTAAAAAGGTTAAGCACTATAAAAACAGCTATGATACTTGTTGATATGGTTAAAACTTTTATATATAAATTTGTTGATGTACTATTTTTCTTCATTTCACCCCACTTTAAAACCTCAAAAACACACTTTTCTATTCTTTTCTGGTCTGATTTATATTACAACTGCTAAATTATCTTTTTTATTAAAAATTACAAGATCTGTTGTATTAAGAATTACGCTTAAAAAACGATTTTGTTTTACTAAAAAGGCTAAATTTTATGTATTTTTTTCACTATTGTCCGATAAAACTATTCTTTAATAGAAACATCACTTTTTTGTTTCTAACCGACGGGCTTTTACTTTTCTTCTGCAGCAAAGAAAAGTAAACAAAAGATGCCGCCATTGCTGATAAAATTACTAAAAATCAAATCGCTTCGATAAAATCAAAGAACTCGCTTTGCTCAAACAGCTTTGATTTTTACGCTGCACGCTTCGATTTTTTTAACGCATTTTATCAGAGGTGGAGAAACAAGTCCACGTCAAGAGTAACATGGATCAAATCTTATATTAAAACACTCAGATAGCGAATTTTAAAAAATTTACCGGACACCAATGATTTTTTTATTACTAATTGTCCATTTAATATCCAAAAACAAAAGTTATCTGTAGTCTTTCTGAGAAAATAAAACTTTTAATAAAACAATCTAACTGGTATAGAATAACAAAAAATCCTGTATTAAAGTAGGCTTAATACAGGATTCTAAAATTATTTCTTTTACCTTCTATACCTCTGGCTCATCAACTTCCTGAGGAAGCGACTCATCTAACTTATCATCCATTTTACTAATATCATATGATTTCAATGGATCTTTTGAAAGTTCTTTATAAGAAGTTCTATTGTTAAATACATCTATAGCCAGATAAACTGCCTGACGGAATGATTCTTCATCTGCTACCCCCTGACCTGCAATTTCAAATGCAGTTCCATGATCCGGAGATGTTCGAATAATTGGTAGCCCTGCTGTAAAGTTAACACCAGAAGAAAATGCAATCGTTTTAAATGGCGTTAATCCCTGATCGTGATACATAGCTAAAACTGCATCGAATTTAGAAAGGTTATTTGAACCGAAAAATCCATCTGCAGCATATGGTCCTAATGCTACAATATTTTTTTGCTTAGCTTCTTCCAATGCCGGAATAATAACCTCTTGTTCTTCTTTACCAATCAATCCATTATCTCCTGAGTGAGGATTTAATCCTAAAACTGCAATCTTAGGCTTTCTGATAGTAAAGTCTTCCTTAAGAGATTTATTCATTATTTTAAGCTTAGTAAGAATCTTCTCTTTAGTAATAGCTTTTGATACCTCACTTAATGGAATATGTCCGGTAACAACTCCTACTTTTAAAACATCACTAACTAAAAACATCAGTGAATCTCTTGAATTAAATTCCGTTTGCAAATACTCTGTATGGCCTGGAAAATTAAAGCTTTCTGATTGAATATTTTTTTTATGAATTGGAGCAGTTACCAATACATCAATTTTTTTGTTTTTTAAATCTTCAACAGCAGCACTCAAAGCAGCATAAGCAGCTTCGCCACCCATTTTAGTTTCTTTTCCTAATTCTACACGAACATTATCATCCACACAATTAATAATGTTTACTCTTTTAGCATGTGCATCATCAGCAACTTTTATATTATTAAGACTAAAATTTGAAATATTTAATGTTTTACGATGATAAGCAGCAACTTTTGAAGAACCATAAATAACAGGTGTACACATATCCAGCATTCTGGTATCATTCAATGCTTTAAAAATAATCTCGTAACCTATTCCATTTATATCTCCATGGGAAATACCCAGTCTTATTTTCTCTGTTCTCATTTATTCATTTTTTTCGATGAACATTTGAAATATGGAATCAACATCTTTCCTCAAAAAAGAAATATGATCCTTTTCATCCATGAATTCTTATGTATGGGAGCTAAATATCGACATTTTTATGTAACATTCAGCTTAATTATCTTAATTTTTATTTTCTTTTTAAATAAATCTATATGAGAATAAATCAGATTATATCAATTCTTTATAATGAATAATCTATTCATTTTAGGCTTGCTTAGCAGATGCAATAGATTTGAAAAAGTGATACAATAATCTTACACCTACACCAGAAGCTCCCTTACCTCTGTAACTACTTTCCTTTAAATGAAATGCCGGTCCTGCAATATCTAAATGAATCCATGGATATTCAACAAATTTAGATAGAAATTTACCTGCAGTTATTGAACCACCTTCTCTTCCTCCTAGATTCTTAATATCTGCAATATCCGATTCTATCAAAGCATCATAATCACTCCAAAATGGGAATTTCACAACTCTTTCGTGCGTTGCATATCCCTGTTTTTCCAACTCACTAAATACCTCATCTTTTGCTGTTCCCATAGCAACAGTTCCATATTCCCCTATGGCCATTACTGCAGATCCGGTAAGTGTAGCTAAATCGATTACCAACTCTGGCTCATACTTGTTAGCATAACTTAAAGCATCTGCTAAAATTAGTCTTCCTTCAGCATCTGTATTTAAAACCTCCACAGTTAATCCATTGTGCATTTCAAGAATATCTCCGGGAACATAGGCATTTTTACCCGGTCGATTATCTGTAGCCGGTACTAAACCAATAACATAAACTGGTAATTTATTTTTAGCAATAGCAGTTATGGCTCCCACAACAGATGCTGCTCCTCCCATATCACACTTCATGGTATCAAGGCTTCCCGGAGGTGTTTTTAAATTAATACCTCCAGTATCAAATACAACACCTTTACCTACTAAAATATATGGTTTTTCATTAATTGCGTTTTCAGGTTTCCACTCCATAATTGAAAAAGTTGGAGGATCTATACTACCTTTATTAACCGCTAATAAACCACCAAATTTTAACGCTTCAATTTTATTTTTATTAAATACCTCTGCATTAAAACCATCTTTTTTAGACTGCGCCAAAATAAACTCTCCCAACTGCTCTGCATTTAATTTGTCAACGGGTTCATTTACCAGGTTACGAGTAATATAAACTGATTCAATGACATTGTTCAACTCAGTTATTTCGCATCCAGTAACAACAGGACTAGAAACTGAGATTTCTTTTAATTCAAATTCAACAACATCATCCTTCTTACTTTTATACCTATCAAATGTATAGGCACTTAAAGCTATACCTTCGATTAATGAAACTGTTCTGTTTTTACAACCAATTATGTCTACCACAGAAATATCAGAAACATCTTCCTTTTTTAATTCCTTTAATATAAGATTCCCATCTTTTCTTATCTTTTCATTCTCGTCATTACCTGTGTCATTTGTGAAACGCACAAAAACTTGCTGTTCCAAACGATTAAGATGAACTAAGCTTTTGTTTTTTGACACTTTTGCATCAATATAATCTATCTCAGTTTTAGTAAATCCAAAATCTTTCAACAATGAAATCTCTTTTACAAGAAAAACCAAATTAGCTTCTTTTTTAATTTCTATAGCATTTTTTATTATTGGTTGCATAACATTACGATTAAATAAATGATTAAACAAGAGCTGACTACAGTTCTATTTCTTTCTGATCACTATCCTTTGTCTGTTGTCGGAAATAATCTCTTGTAATTACTTTTTTTAGTTCCCGATGTATGATGAGTTCGGTAAGAACAACGTGAATATCGTCTTCTTCCATTTCTTTTTCATATTGTGCTATATTGTGCTGACTAATATCGATACGATACAAAAAGTGCATAAAACGCTCCATGCTTTCGGACATCAATTGCTCTACATGATCTTTCATCTGATCAAACAATTCCTCATAAAAGGAAGCTGCATTTCCAGAAAATTTCACTTCCAAACCAAACTCACCAAAATCCTTTTGAATCTGGTAACCAGTTTCAACAATCAAATCATTTTTTCTGGATGCCTTTTGTAATGCATCTCTTGTCAGAACCGGAAAACTCATTATTTCTTTACTTTAAAATTTTGGTTGTAAGTCTGAAGGATAGCGTCAAGTTGACGAACCATATTTCTTTTCTTAGGTTTCTCCGGATTATATGAATAACCTTCAGTAACGATTACTTTATTGTTTTCTTTATCTAAGTGCGCCATACTAATAAAAGGTCCACCCATCATATCTCCCTGAACCTTCCATAATCCTCGCATCACAACAACATTAGAATCATTTGGAGTATTTATCACTTGGTAATTAATTGGGAATCCATGCTCTGTAGTCATGTATGTACCTTCATACTCACCTGGAACTTGATTCATTAAGGTTTCATCTCTTTTATTAAGCAAGTACTCTTTTGAGAAACTGCCTTCTCCCACATAGTCAAATTGATAGATCAACAATCCCAAACTCGATATAGCTGTTTCATGCGACATCCAGATAAAGTCTTTATCTTCTTTTCTTAAATCAAAATCACGAGGTACAGCCATTGAAAACTTCCAGTCAGCTTTTAACTTATCGTTCAATTTTTGGTTGAATGAACTACTAAAATATTTTATTAACCTTTCTCGTTCAGCTTTTGTAAAGAAACCAACTAGTTTTAATTCATTTTCAGTAACCATTTTATCAAATGACTCAATACTTTTTGCTTCAATTCTCACCAAGGCCTGTTGTTTAGCCCAAGTACCTCTGTAAAACTTAATCCCTTCTTTATGTACATTTTCACCTACTTCTACGGTAATTATATTACGATAGGTTTTCATAAAGTCAGATAAAGAACGATGAGGAATAACCGATACATCAAACATAGGTTCTTCTTGTGGTAAACCAATCATTGGTTGCACCATCATATCCCATAATTTTTTCCCGGATTCCGTTTTCTTTACTTTATCATTCATTACAATGATCATAACTCCAGCGGCTCCGGAAGGTGTTGGTTTATTTGAATCTGGTGTTGTTTTACAACCACTAAATATGTAAGAAATAAGAAGAATAAATAAAATAGACTGCTTCATGATATTACTTTTATTAAAAATATTGAGGTATTAAGGTTTGAGTTGCTTACAAATGTACAAAAAGGAACATTATTTTGACAGGAATGTTGAAAGGAGCTTACAGATTATTTTTCGGCCAGATAATCAACCTCATCTCGAACAAAAAAGAAACGATTGCTTTCTTTGATTTTCCAGATATCAAGAATTTGTCCTGGATGAAGATTTTTTGAATTCAGATGATTCCACTTCATAATATCCTCAATTGTACATTCGTATTTAATCGCAATTTTATGAAAGTACTCTCCTTTAGCGACAACATGTTGTACCATTTCATTATTAATAGATTTATTCTGCACTCTTTCCTGTTTTTGTTCACCATAAACCAGATATTCATTTTTTACAAATAATGCAATATTTGTTTTAGGTAGAAAAACGCTTACAGGCTTTGAATCTACAGGAATAATCTCTTTAGAATAGGTAGGATTTAAAAAAGCAACCTCATCCACACTAACTCCTGATGCATCTGAAATTTGCGTAAACGACAGTGTTTTTCGTATATAAACGGTATCTATTTCGTTGAATTTGTATTTGGCCGGAACTTCATTGATATCATAATTCTCTGCATACTTCATTGCATACAGTGCTCCTATAAAAGCAGGTACATACCCCTTTACCTGAGCGGGCAAATACGGACGAAGTTCCCAATAATTTCTTTTTCCGCCAGAGCGTTCAATGGCATTTTTAACCATACCTACACCACCATTATAGGCTGCCAATGCCAATTGCCAATCGTTAAAATTTCTGTAAAGATACTCCAAATATTTACATGCAGCTTCCGTTGCTAAAATAGGATCACTTCTTTCATCAATATAAGTAGAAACATCAAGATCGAACATAGTACCTGCGTGATACAAAAACTGCCACAATCCCTTGGCTCCTGATTTTGATTTAGCTCTGGGATCTAATGCCGATTCAATAACAGCCAGATATTTCAATTCAAGTGGTAAGTTATACTTATCCAAATATTCTTCAAACAGAGGAAAGTAAAGCTTAGAACGACTTATAATATTAGCCAAATGATCACGTCTTTTTACAGTATATACATCAATATAAGCCTGAACCGTTTCATTATAATCCAATTGAATTGGGGTTTGATAATTTAATGCTTCAATACGTTTTTTTATCATCCACTCCGGAAACTGGGGAATATTTTCCGCCTGAGCAAATACTTGACTGGAAGTAAATATTATTAAAACAAGTACTATATTTCTGAAATGGGAAACGTGCATACTATCTAAGGCTAAAAGTCATATTACCAATATGGTGTCCATCAGCAAAAATATCTGCCGTATAATCACCTTCTGTTAATTCTCCGGCATCTACATTATAATATAAACAAACATCAAGTTCTTCTCCACCATATTCAACAACTCGCCTGGCTGAAAAATTAATCTCTTTGTTTTCATATTGAAACAAATCATCTTTTGAATGATATAAAAGAGCACCATCAGGACGTAGTATTCTTAAGAATATTTCTTTTTCACCAACTTCTGCTGTAATATTTTTTTGAATGGTAAAACAGATTCTAATTTTTGAAATTCTCGATGACCGAGTTGTACTCCTATCTTTAGAGTTGAGTCCCGTAGCTTCCATATTAAAAGTCTCAAGCTTTGAGGCTATATCTACCTTCTCTGCCAAATTTTCTTTTTCTTTTTCTAGTTTTTGATAAGAGGTTTTTATATTTGATACCGTTCGCCTGATCTGTTGGTTTTCCTGTTGCAACGCCTTATTGGTTTGATTTAAAGAATCAATCTGAACAATATAATTCTTCATTACTTTACGCAATGAAGTCAACTCCTTTTTATACTCTCTGATTTTAGACGCGTTAGTTGCTTTTATTGTATGTATTTCTTCTATCAATTGAGAAATCTTTTCACGCTCTTTTTCCAACAATAAATTCATAGTATCACTATTGGTCTTCAATGAGTCATAATCTATTGCTAAGGATTCAAATTCTGTTGTCAAAAGATCCTTTTCCTCAGTCATTTCATCAACCAACATCTGCATTTCACTTTTATTTTTAAAATATAAAAATCCAAGTATAATCAGTAATACTACAGATACTGCTCCTACTATTATTGCTGTTTGGTGTGATTTTTGATGTTGTATGTTGTCCTGATTACTCATAATTTTTTCACTATTTTTTTTAATCAACGGCAAATTTATGATTTTTTGGCATTCTTCATGTAATAATAGATAGTTAGATTTTAGATAAACGATAATTGGATTAAATTTGCCATTGATTTTAAACTATTGAAATTATAATAGATGCAGAAATATATTTTTGGATTATTCATCCTTTTCATCATTACTTACTCATGTGCTAACCCTGGTTATCCAACAGGAGGACCTAAGGATGAGGATCCTCCAACCATAAAAAAATCCATTCCTTTAAACGGACAGATGAACTACAAAAAGAAAGAAATCATGATTGAGTTTGATGAAATTATTAAACTCAATGAAGTGAATCAGAAATTAGTAGTTTCTCCCCCATTAAAAGAAAGACCAAATATAGAAGCACGAGCGCAGAAGCTTTATGTGAACTTTAACGAAGATCTGCAAGAAAACACTACTTATACGCTTGATTTTGCTGATGCCATTCAGGATAACAATGAAAGTAATCCTATTGAATCGTTTGTTTTCTCATTTTCAACAGGAGAAGTAATTGATTCTTTTGCTATTATGGGAAATGTTTGGAATAGCTTTGATTTAACACCTGTGGAAGGGGCATTAATTTTAGCTCATAAAAACCTAAACGACACTGCTTTTACTCACGATATACCAGTAAGATTAGGAAAATCGAATGAGGAAGGATTTTTTGCTATCCGAAACTTAAGTCCTGGTGAATACAGATTGTATGCCATTGAAGATGCCAACAGAAATTATAAGTTTGATCAACCTGGCGAAAGAATTGCGTGGTTTGATACTATAGTTTCTCCTCATATGGAATATGTTGCATTTCCGGATACTTTAGAAAACGACTCTGTTGTATTTAATGATGAATTGATTTACTCGCCCAATGATGTAAAACTTTTTATGTTTGAAGAAAAAACTAAACAACAATATTTTGTTGGTGAGGAAAGAAAAGATTCTAATATAGTGTCGTTTATTTTTAACTTACCCGTTGAAAAATTTGGTGTAAAACCGCTGAATGTGGAATACAATAACGATTGGGCAATTTTTGAACCTTCGTTAAATAATGATACCGTAAAAATTTGGCTCACAGATAGTGTAATGTATAAAAAAGACACTTTGGATTTAGCTTTTACTTATTTAGGATTAGACACTTTACAAAATCCTATTCAGGTTGAAGATACACTTAAACTATACTATTTTGAGGCGCCTAAAAAAGAATCAAAAAGAAAAAGAAAGAAAGAAGGTCCGGAACCAAAGAAAACACTATTAATAAATAATGCCTCCTCTTCGGTTGACGTAAACAGCACCTTCAACTTTATTTTACCAACACCAGTAAAAAAAATAAACTGGAATAGTATTAAACTCTTTGAGATAGTAGATACCTTAATGCATAGTATCGATTATGAATTCACTAAAGACTCAGTGCTTCCCCGAAGATATTCGATCAATACAAAAACAAGATGGACTCCCGGAGGTAAGTATATATTTTCTGCAGACTCAGCTGCGATACAAGACATTTATAACCTAGCCAACGACTCTATTGCCAAACAGTTTAGTATTAAAACTTTAGATAGCTACGGAACTATGTTAGTTAACATTACTAATCCTGGAGAAAACTGGTTAGTACAACTATTGGGTAGTGGATCAAAGATTATAACTCAAAAATATGTTCCTCAAACAGGGAAATTTGCATTTCAATTTATTAAACCTGGCTCTTACGACTTAAAACTTATCATCGATAAAAACAGAAATGGGAAATGGGATACTGGTGAATATGCGATAAAAAAACAGCCCGAACAAGTTTTCTTTTATCCTCAAAAAGTTGATGTAAGAGCCAACTGGGATATTACTGTTCCTTGGAATCCAGCTGAGTTTGATATATACGATTATACTTTAAAAGACAGCAAAGATAAAGACAAGAAAAGTGGCAGATAATCGCCCGTTTTAAATATTATTATAAACGAAAAACTATTATAGCTAAATATTAATTATTATGTCAGTACTAGTTAATTTCGCCATGTTTCCTACAGATCAGGGAACCAGCAAAAGTGAATCTGTAAGTAAAGTTTTAGAATTTATTAAAAATTCAGGAGTTAATTATAAATTAAGTCCAATGGCTACAACTGTTGAAACAGAAACCATGGAACAAGCTCTTGAAATCATAAATGGTGCCTACAAGGTTCTTGAGCCTGACCACGAAAGAATTTATTCAACAATAACTATTGATGCACGAAAAGGTGATTTAGGCAGAATGACCAGCAAAATAGATTCTATTGAAAACAAAATAGGAACCGTTAATAAATAAATTTAACGGTTAAAACTGAGCAATAACTTTTAGCTTCTACAATCATGTTTAAATGGATTCATTTTGTTACTGTAGGAATTACTTTAGCACTTATTTTTTCTACGCAGGCAAAAGCTCAATGCTCAGTTGATAATTTCAGTTTTCAACAAGGTGAAAAAGTCATTTATCATGCCTATTATAATTGGCATTTCATTTGGCTTAATGCAGGAATTGTACACTTTAATGTAGAAGACCGTAATTATAAAGACCAAAATTCCTGGTTTTTCTCTGCATACGGCAGAACCTACAGTGGATACGACCATTTTATGAAAGTTCGTGATACTTTTGAAGTTTACGTGGATAAAAACAACTTTCAGCCTTTATATTTTAACCGGGTTACCAAAGAAGGAAGTACTGAATCTCACCACAAATACTTTTTTAATTATGAAAATAATCAGATTCAAGCACAAATTAAAAAAGAAGAAAACGTAGGTTATAAAGACAGCTCTCTTACACTACAAGATTGTACCAATGACTTGTTAACTATGGTATACAAAGCTCGTAACCTTAACTTTGATCAATATAAAAAAGATGATAAAATTCCCATCCGAATGATTGTGGATGGAAAAATACATGATTTATATATCAGATATTTAGGAAAAGAAACCATAAAGAACAGAGATGACCGTAAGTTTCGCTGTTTAAAATTCTCTCCTTTATTAGTTCCCGGAACTATTTTTGAATCCGGTGAAGACATGACTGTTTGGGTTACTGATGACTTAAACCGAATCCCAATCATAGTTGAAGCCAAAGTTTTAGTTGGATCTGTTAAAGCGGTTTTTGTAGATGCCATTGGCTTAAGACACAAAATAACCGCTGAGGTTTTTGATTAACATCACTTGATATAGTGATTCATCCATTTTACCTTTATATTATGATATGATATGATCTGAACTTAATTTCAATATTAAATTCAGATCAAATGGATCAATCATTCATCTGGAAAATTAATCAATGTTACTACGCACTTTTGTAAATAAACAACTCATTGTTTTTACAAACAATTTAAATATAGCATCTATTAACCACAATGAAGATGCCATACACGATCTGCGCGTAGCATTAAAAAGAGTTTTTGCTGTCAGAAAAATTCTAAAGCAGTCGGTTGTTGATTACAAATTTTCTTTTAAGCCTCATTTCCATCTTGTAAAATCCATATTCAAAACCACTGGAATCATTCGTGATCAGCAAATTATGACACATATTGCCCACAAAAAACTCGAGCAAAACGAGTATGTCAATTACAGACGAAAATGTAATCGCATTATAAAACCAGCTTTATTACAACTCCATAAATGTATTGATTATCCAGACATTAAAAAGGAAGTTAATTTCATTACCAAAATATTTTATGTTTTAGATATTTTACGACCAGAATATGTTATTAATACTTTCCTGGACCAAATATCTAAAAACGAACACCTGATAAAAGAACAACTCAAAACTCAAAACTGCAATTACCATATAGTTCGAAGATTGATCAAAGAACAATATTATCTTTTTTCCATTTTAAAAGAAGTTTATAAATACAAATCAGATGAAAATCTAATCGCGAAAAAGAAAGAACTGGGCAGTAAACTAGGAGATTGGCATGATTTAAGAGTTTTTCATCACAACCTGATTCATTCTAAAATGACTATAAATCCCAATACCATTACAAGACTTGAAACTGAAGCCAAATTATTACTCAACAGTATTAAACCCCTACTCTAATATTTTACAAATCAATAAACAGTCTAAAACATTCTTCAAGAATTTACTTTACCTTAACTAAATCCCTAATTTCAAAGTCATACTTGGTTTCAAAATCAATCTTTAGCGAATCGAACTCTTCATCTAAAACAAACTTATAACCCGAAACCTTATCCTTAGGCATATCTTGTTTTCCTTTATATTTTTTAAAGTATGATTTAATGATTTTACAATCATCACGCTCAATAGCAACCAAACATTCTAAACGTTGGTTTTCATACATTTCATAATCACTTTTTATTGTTCTAAGTAAAGCCATAAATCTTTTTTTTTACTCGTAATAATAAATTCTCTTCACCCGTCTGCTTATGCTTGTAAATATTTCGTAAGGAATCGTTCCTAAAGCTTTTGCCAAATCATCTACTGGTTGTGCTGGTCCAAATATCTGAACTTCATCTCCTTCTTTAGCATTTAATCCGGTAACATCAATCATGCACATGTCCATACAAATATTGCCAATGATAGGAGCCAACTGATGATTCACCATCATTTTTCCTACTCCATTACCTAGTTTTCTATTCAACCCATCTGCATATCCAACAGGAACAACTGCAATATCTGAATCGTAAGCCAATTCACCTCTTCGTCCATAACCTATAGTTTCATGAGCTTTAACTTCTCTGATTTGAGAAATATATGATTTAAAACTGGTTACATTTTTTAAATTTTGCTGACCTTCAGCTCCTATTCCATACATCCCAATGCCGACACGAACCATATCAAACTGTGATGATGTAAAGCGCAGAATTCCGGCAGAATTTAAGATATGACGAATAAACGAATATCCTAAAGCTTCCTTTAACTCATGAGTAACTTGATTAAAAGTATTAATCTGAGTTTTTGTAAAATCGTCAAATTGTGCATCATCTGATCCTACTAAATGAGAAAAAACAGATCTAACTCTCACCTCACTAGTAGCTCTCAACACTTCTTTTAGCTGAGTAATTTCTGATGTCACAAATCCCAAACGATTCATCCCCGTATCTACTTTTATATGAACAGGATATTGAGTTAGTCCTTCATTCTTAAGTAATCCTAAAAACTGATTTAACACCTTAAAACTATAAATCTCAGGTTCCAGTTGATGTTCAATCATTGCAGGAAAACTTTTCATCTCCGGATTCATCACAATAATTGGTAATGACACTCCTGATTTACGAAGTTCTATTCCTTCATCTGCAAAAGCAACACCCAGGTAATCTACTTTTTGATGCTGCAACACATTTGCTATTTCAAAGGATCCACTACCATAACTAAAAGCCTTCACCATAGCTAAGATTTTGGTTGTGTCATTTAATTTGGACCTAAAATAATTCAGGTTATCAACCAAGGCATTAAGGTTTATTTCCAACCGGGTTTGATGATGTTTCTTTTCCAGAAAATCACTCACCTGCTCAAACTCAAAATTTCGGGAACCCTTAATTAAAATAGCTTCATTCTTGAAGGTATTGTGAGAAATGGAATCCAACAATTCTGTTGTGGAACCATAAAATGAGGCATCTAAATCAAATAGCTGAGCATTATTTTTAAGCACCTCTCCTACTCCTATTAATCTTGAAATTCCTTTCTTCTTTAATAAATCATTAATCTGACTACATAAAACCTCCGATTCAATTCCGCTCTGATAAATATCAGATAAAATTAAAGTTCGTACAGTATTACTTTTACAACTTTGCTGAACAAGAAAATCAAGAGAAAGACCTAATGATGAAATATCTGAATTATAGGAGTCGTTTACCAGAATGCAGTTATTAACGCCCTCTTTCAACTCCATTCGCATAGCCACTGGAACCAGCTTCTTAACTGCGGAATCCAAGTATTTAAAACTATAACCTAAATGCAGCATAACAGCTATAGCATGCATGGCATTTTCATAAGCAACCTCATCAATAAATGGCAATTCAATTGTATGTACTTCAGATTTCCACCTCAATTCTACATTAACAGAGGATGATGTAATAACTTTTTTAACAATCTGCAATTCGTTATTAATGCCACTTCCCCATCTTAAAACTTTCTTATCAGGATATACTTTACTTACACCTTCCTCAACAAAAGGAACTTCTGTAGAAAAAACAATAATTTCACTTTTAGCGAAAAGTTTTAGTTTTTCATATAATTTCTCCTTACGTGAAGCAAAATTCTCCTGATGAGCAGCTCCTATATTAGTTATTAATCCGATAGATGGTTCTATAATTGAAGCAATACACTCCATTTCTCCCAGTTGAGAAATCCCTGCCTCAAAAACTGCAACTTCAGTATGTTTATTCAACTGCCAAACAGACAATGGAACACCTATTTGACTATTATAACTTTTAGGAGAACGTACTAAGACTTTTGAATTTCCAATTAATTGCGAAATCCACTCCTTAACAATGGTTTTCCCATTACTTCCAGTAACTCCAATTACAGGACAATGATACAAACGCCTTTTCTCTGCCACTAACCCCTGAAAGCACTTTAGCGTATTATCCGAAACGATATAATTAGCTCCTGTGAGTTTCTCATCAATAACATAATCCTCATCAACCATAAAACATCTTACACCCTGCTGATACAATGATGGAATATAATCATGTCCATTATGATTCCCCCCTGTTATGGCAATAAACAAGGACTTTTCAGGATAAGAAACTGATCGACTATCTGTAATGATATAATAAATTTCCAGATCTTTATTTATAATTGTTTTAGTCTTTGCCCAAACTGATACCTGACTAAATAAATAAGATTGTATCATCTTTTACTTTTTTATCTTAGTATAACAAGCTCTACATAGTGGTTCATATTCTACCTTTTCACCTAACATTACTAACTTCTCTTCACTTGACAACCGATGTGAAAAATGAGCCAGATCACCACATTTCATGCATACAGCATGTACTTTAGTTACATATTCAGCCACTGCCATCAACTGCGGCATTGGTCCAAATGGTTTACCTTTAAAATCCATATCTAAACCGGCAATTATAACCCGCACACCCTGATCTGCCAATTTCTGACATACCTCTGTTAAACCATTATCAAAAAACTGAGCTTCATCTATTCCAACCACATCCACATTTCCGCTCAAAAGCAAGATATTTCCTGAAGTCTCAACTGGTGTGGATAATATGGAATTGGAATCATGAGATACCACCTCTTCTGTACTATACCTCACATCAATATGAGGTTTAAATATTTCTACGCTTTGGCGGGCAATTTTGGCTCTTTTTAATCTTCTTAGTAACTCTTCAGTTTTACCAGAAAACATTGAACCGGCAATTACTTCGATCCATCCATGCCTTCTTTCGCTATTTAATTTATTTTCAAGAAACATGCTCAATTTTAGGTTATTTGACAAAAGATAAAAAAATGACTTTTATATTTTAACCCTGATTATATATCAAAACTTCTTTATGAACATTGAATGCACAATAAAATAATACTTTTAAGAAACGAGCTACTACTTCATTCTGGTTTATTGAAGCAAGGCAACGAAGTATCTTATTTTGAAGTGATTTTAATGTGTAATAGATTTTCTAATACATATTGCAGGTTTAATATATTTTCTTGATACTTTTGTCTGAGAACTTATACTTTTATTTTGCAACTAACATTGCAAAGTAAGTAAAAAAGCATTTGTTTTGATATTATTATGAGACGAACATGAAGCGAATTTATAAATTTAATCATCCAAATTCTCACACAGAAGAATGATTAAATCCAGCTGAAAGTTCCATCTGGCAAATGAAGTAAATTTTAAGCTGATGAATAAAGAAGCATTATTAAACATTATTTTAAGCGATATTAATGAAGTGGAAACCTTGTTAAAATCATTCCAAGGTTCTGAGGAAATACCTGCTGCATTTATTGATCTTACAGAACGAAAGATGACTCATATTTTAGATGAGTTTACGCTATTAAAAACGCTTACGCAAACTCCTCAGTCACCAACACCTCATAAAATAGTAGAAGAACAAAAAACAGAAACTGTTATTGTTGAAACAAAGGAAGCTCCGGAACCCCCAAAAGATACTTCTGTTATAAAAGAAAAAGTTGTTGTTGAGGAAGAAGAAAAAGAACAATCAAAAAATACAAAACCTACTCCTGATATCATTGAAACGATACCTGCTCCCAAAGTAGAACAAACAACACTTGAGATTCATAAAGAAGAAGAAAAGCCTCTAGTTGAAAAAGTTGAAATAAAAGAGGAGATTTCAACAACTACAAGGACTGACATCATTGAAACATCTGCTCCAGAACCTAAAAAAGAGGAAGTAAAAGATGATATCGGAAAAACCTTAGGAGAATCTTTAGTTGGCGAAAAAAAATCAGTTAATGATCTCATTGGTAATAACAAAGAGTCTAAACGTCAGCAAACATTAATGGGTAAACCGATTGCTGACTTAACAAAAAGTCTGGGGCTTAACGACAGGTTTATGTTTCAACGCGAATTATTTGAAGGCAATGCTGATGTAATGAAACAAACATTACTGCAATTAAATGAAATGCCCGATTTTAATAGCGCCCAATCATTTATATCATCAAACTTTAATTGGGATAACGAACAGGAAGCCACACAAGCTTTTTACAGTTATATCAAAAGAAAATACTATTAGAGACAAAGAAACCCATTTACCTGATGGCGAAATTATATATTATTCCAACTCCTATTGGAAACCTTGAAGACATTACGCTTCGTGCTTTAAGAATATTAAAAGAAGTAGACTTTATTTTAGCTGAAGATACACGCAAAACCGGCTTTTTATTAAAGCATTTTGAAATTGAGGCCAAAATGTATTCGCATCATAAATTCAATGAACATAAAACTTCTGAAATGATAGTTCAACGAATAATGGGTGGAGAAAACTGCGCTTTAGTTTCTGATGCAGGTACACCAGCAATTTCCGACCCAGGATATTTACTAGTTAAACATGCGGTAGATGAAGGTGTGGATATTGAATGCCTTCCGGGGGCAACAGCTTTTGTTCCTGCTCTGGTAAACTCCGGCTTACCGAACGAACGCTTTTGCTTTGAAGGCTTTTTACCGCAAAAAAAAGGACGTCAAAAGAGACTTCAGGCAATAGAATCAGAAACACGAACCATGATTTTTTATGAATCTCCATTCCGATTAGTAAAAATGCTTGAACAATTAGCCGATGTATTGGGAGAAGACAGAAAAGCTTCTGTGTCGAGAGAGCTAACTAAAATTCATGAAGAGAATGCACGAGGCACACTGAAAGAGCTTATTGATCACTTCAACAGTAAAACAGTAAAAGGGGAAATTGTAATTATTGTAGATGGTTTACACGAAAAAGTTGACCGAAAAAAGGGAAATAAGTACAAAGAATTAAAGGATAAATAAAAATAAAACCTTATTATTAAGGTTGAAACAATCATAAACAATTAACACACAATACAATTAATTATGAAAAAAATTTTTTTTTCGATAGTCTTAACCATTAGCTTCATAGCTTGTAGCGGTCCTTCATCAACAAAAAAGTTGACACAACAAAACGACTCTTTATTGATTGCCAATGCAGAAAAAGACAAATACTTAAATGAATTGGCAGGTTCTTTAGTTGCTATTGACGAAAATATTCAAGCCATTAAAGAAAAAGAAAATTTGATACAAGTAAATATGAGTACTCCTGAAGCAAATGCTGATCAGATTCAGGACAAAATTAACAGCGACATTCAGGATATCTATAATTTAATGCTTGCTAATAAGGAACGAATAGCTGAACTTGAACAGCAAATTAAAAAATCAGGTACTGATAATAAAAACCTCACAAACCTTGTTTCAAGATTAAACAAGCAACTCAAAGATAAAAGTGTAGAGATCATTGAATTAAGGGAGTTATTAAACACAAAAAACATTGAAATTGCTTCGTTAAACTTTACCGTTGAAGGCATGAGTCAGGTCATTGATTCCATTCGAAGTACAAACGAGAGAACTCAAGCAGTATTAGACTCCACAACACAGAAATTATATTCAGGCTATTACGCATTTGGAACCAAAAAGGAATTAAGAGAACATCATGTAATCTCCAACGAAGGATTGCCTATCATTGGAAAACAAAAAGTACTAACAGAGGACTTTAATGAAGACTACTTTACAAGGATAGACATTCGTGAAGTTGAAGAAATTCCTTTATTTCGTCCTAAATATAAAATCTTAACCAATCATCCCGAAGGTTCATACGAAATACTTAATGGAGAAGAAGACACCAAAACCATAAAAATTCTGAACAAAGAAGATTTTTGGAGTATTTCCAAATTCCTGGTAGTACAAGTGAATTAAGATTGTTCATTTTAAAAATATTTAAACTCCGCTATATGCGGAGTTTTTTATTTTAGAACGTAAGACTTTATAGAAAAAGGAAGGTATCATACAACTTTATAAATACCTTTGCATAAAATAAGTTTCATCATGAATAAATACAGTCATATATTTTTTGATTTAGATCATACCCTATGGGATTTTGAAACAAACTCAATTCAAACACTGGAAGAACTATTTGCAAAATATCACTTGAATAACTCTTTTGATAGTTTTAATCAGTTCTACGAACGATATGAAGCTCATAACGAACAATTATGGATATTATACCGCGAAGGAAAAATCAATAAAGAAAGTCTAAATTTTGATCGGTTTTATACTCCTTTTTCGGAAGTTGGCATTAAGGATGAAAGTATTGCTGCACATTTTGGCAAAGACTATATCACAGTGAGCCCAACAAAAACAGTATTAATGCCTAATGCAATAGAGGTATTAACCGAGTTAAAAAAATGGCACAAACTCCATGTTATTACAAATGGATTTAAGGAAGTTCAATTTATAAAACTCAAAAACAGTAATCTGGAGCATTTTTTTTCTAAGATATTTATCTCTGAAACAATAGGAGCATCAAAGCCCAAAACTGCATTTTTTGAATATGCTATTAAAAGTGCAAATGCAAGAAAAAATGAATGCTTAGTTGTGGGAGACAACCTTGATACAGATATTGATGGCGCAATAAACTTCAAGCTAGATTATGCATTTTTCAATCCAAACAAAACCTCTCATAACAGAGAATTAATGCATGAAATAACTGACTTAAAAGAGCTTTTAGAAATTGTTAAATAACTCCCTTTAATTGAAAAGATAATAAAGAACCATAAAAAAAGGATTGAAAAGTAAGATCTTCATTCCTTTTTTTTGCTTATAGAAACTCTAGTAAAGTTTATTTCTTCAAAACTTTATTCAATACCATATCCTTATCTAACTTTTTAGTACAAAAAAACCAATCTTTACATTCATCCACATTGCTATCATTTCCATCCATTCGGTCTTTTGCTGCTCCACAAGAACCAGCAGGAGAAATAATCACATCATCACCAGCTCTCCAATCTGCAGGAGTAGCCACACCAAATTCGTCCGCTGTTTTTAATGCAATAATCACACGATATAATTCATCGAAATTACGCCCCAAACTTAAAGGATAATAAATAATAGTACGAATTACTCCCTGAGGATCGATAAAAAACACTGCTCTTACTGCTTTTGTTGAATCTTCGTTAGGTTGAATCATACCATACTTTTTAGCCACATTCATGGTAATATCTTCAATCAAAGGAAATGTAACTTCAACATCTTTCATACCACGATATTCTATCTTTTCTTTGATGGTACGAAGCCAGGCGATATGACTATATAATCCATCTACTGATAATCCAACTAACTTACAGTTTGCCTCAGCAAATTTATCTTCCATTGAAGCAAACGTCATAAACTCAGAAGTACATACTGGCGTAAAATCAGCAGGGTGACTAAATAATATAACCCAACTTCCTTTGTAATCTGATGGAAAATTAATTTCTCCTTGTGTAGTAACTGCTTTAAACTCTGGTGCAGGGTCTCCAATTCTTGGCATACTAACCACTTGTTGCTCTTGAGTATTGTCCATATCTGGTATATATTTAAGGTTAAACATAAACTCATATCAAAACACTGAAGATTAGTAAATTTAACCCAAAATGAATGAAAAGTCCAGATATTTTGAGAATATTATCAATATATACAAACAATAAACCCTGCACAAAAAACTTATGCAGGGCCATTATAAAGTAATATCTAACGTTAATTAAAACGGAACATCATTATCAAAAGGAGTTGGTGGTGCATCCGGGTAATCTGGTAATCCAAAATCATTACCTGCCGGTTGCTGCACAAAACCACTATCTGCAGGCTCATTCATTTTAGAACCATATGTTACTGACTGGCCCCCCTGATCCATACCTAAATCATCTCCAAACACACCTGTATCAGGATTCTCAAAACGAGCCAATTCACCACGAAACCTCAAACGAACATCTCCGGTAGCACCGTTACGATGCTTTGCAATAATAATCTCACCCATACCAATTAGTGAGTTACCCTGTTCATCCTCAGTAATTTTATAATACTCCGGACGATGAATAAAGCACACCATATCAGCATCCTGCTCAATCGCTCCAGATTCCCTCAAGTCTGAAAGCTGAGGTCTTTTTCCTTCTGCTCCTGCACGACCTTCAACACCACGATTCAGCTGTGATAAGGCTATAATAGGAATATTTAGTTCTTTAGCTAAACCTTTTAACGAACGAGAAATCATACTTACCTCTTCCTGACGTGAACCAGGATTCATACCGTTGGCATTCATCAACTGTAGGTAATCGATAATTACAACTTGAATATCGTGTTGTTTTTTTAATCGTCGACATTTAGCTCTTAGTTCAAATACAGATAAACCAGGCGTATCATCCACAAAGATTGGAGCATCAATCAGATTTTGAATTTTATGATCCAGTTGTTCCCACTCATAACTAGCCAGGTTACCTTTCTTAATTTTTTCAGCAGGAAGTTCTGTTTCTGATACAATCAAACGATTTACTAGCTGAACATTACCCATCTCCAGCGAAAACACTGCTACTCCTTGCTTAAACTGAAGTGCCATATTTCTAGCCATTGACAATACGAATGCTGTTTTACCCATCGCAGGACGGGCTGCAATAACAATCATATCAGTTTTCTGCCATCCAGAAGTTATTCGATCCAATTCTGTAAATCCAGAAGGTACACCACTCAATCCATCACTACGCTGAGAGGCTTCTTTAATCATCTCAATGGCCTCATCAATCACCGGATTAATTTGAGTAACATCTTTTTTCATGTTACCCTGACTCAATTTAAAGAAAGCACTTTCTGATTCATCCAATAAATCATCCACGTCAATTCCTTCATCATAAGCCTTAGTTTGAATCTCAGAACTGATCTTAATAACTTCTCGCTGAAGATATTTTTGCCAAATGATGCGGGCATGAAATTCAATATGGGCAGCAGAAGCCACTCGACCTGTTAATTGAGTAATAAAGAATGCTCCTCCAATTTCTTCCAACTGCCCCATTTTGCGGAGCTCTTCAGTAACTGTAAGCATATCAACCGGATATTCCTTACTATACAAATTCTGAATAGCTGCATAAATCTTCTGATGAGCTTCTTTATAAAAGCACTCAGGCTTTAGCAATTCCCCAACACTAGTAAAAGCTTCCTTCTCCAACATCAATGCACCCAGAACCGCCTCTTCTAAATCCAACACCTGCGGTGGCATCTTTCCCACCTCTAAATCTACACTAGGTACCTTTTTGTTTGTATAATTCCTTTTCTGTGCCATAACCTGTAATTCTTTTTTTTCAAAGGGATGACAAAGTTAATTAGTTTTTGCTATAAAATATCACGATTTCCCTTCCCTTTCATCAAAAAAAATCATATCAAAACCATTGCCCTTGATTCTCAACACTCACCATAAAATTAGTTTAATTATAATACAAATTTATAACCTCAATTCGATTAAAATTTTAAAAATCAGATTGTCATAAAAAGCTGATATACAAGGCAAATTTTGGAGGGCTAGCGAGCTAACTTAAAAAATTTAACGCCGTAGATTAGCTTTTTAGGGCAAAGCGAATCATATTCCGCTTATAAACAGCGATCTTCTGCATAAAAATTCTTCAAAATAGCCCGCTATTCTTTCTGATTTTTTAATTGAATCTCACTATTTACAAACGGTCTGAATCCGAAATTTTATGTCGAACTGAGGCTATTAGATCAGCATAATGCAAACGAACTTATTCGATAAACAAACAATGGCTATTTCTTTGTTTATTTATCAAATTAAATTTTAAGACTTTAATATCTTTGAAAAAATTTTAAAATTCGCATTATAATATTTCTATGATTTGTTTTCCCAATGCAAAAATCAACATCGGTCTTCATGTTACTGAGAAACGACCTGATGGCTATCACAATCTTGAAACACTGTTTTATCCCACAAAATTATATGACGTTATAGAAATTTTAGAAAATAAAGCTGGTAACGAACCTTACTCATGGAGTAGTAGCGGGATCACTATTGATGGAGATGCTGAATCAAATCTTTGCATTAAAGCCTTACTTTTATTAAAACAGGACTTTGAAATTCCACCTGTAAAAATTCATTTACATAAAGTTATTCCTTTTGGAGCAGGTTTAGGTGGTGGTTCTGCAGATGCAGCCTTTACACTTACTACCTTAAACGAAATGTTTGGATTAAATATTTCAAAAGATAAACTAATTGATTACGCATCGAAGTTAGGAGCAGATTGTGCTTTTTTCATTCTTAATTCCCCATGTATTGCTACAGGCATTGGTGATATTTTAAAACCAATATCTCTTGATTTAAAAGACAAATATCTTATGTTGGTTAAACCCGATATTCATATCTCAACTCCTGAAGCATATAGTGGTATTAAACCTTCTTTTCCGGATAAGAGTTTAGAAGTAAAACTCAGTCAACCTATTGATAAATGGAAAGATGCTGTTGTAAATGATTTTGAAACATCCGTATTTCCTAACCACCCTACTATAAAAGGAATAAAAGAGAAACTTTATACTTCGGGAGCAACTTATGCTGCAATGACAGGAAGCGGTGCCGCAGTTTTTGGCATTTTTAATGATAAGCCTGATATATTATTTCCTGAATATTTCAATTGGATCGAAAAAATATAAAACACAAAAAAAAGGCCCTGAAATTTCAGGGCCTTTATATTTAATTGCTTCGAATAATATTACGCTTCAATAACAACCATTAATTCGTTCTTTGGAATTTTATCGCCTTCTTTAACCAAAATCTCTTTAACCGTACCATCAAATGGCATAGCAATTTGATTTTGCATTTTCATAGCTTCTAAAACCAATAACGAATCTCCTTCTTTCACCTTATCTCCAACCTTAACATTAATTTTAACTATTGTTCCGGGAATATGAGATATAATCTCATTTGGATTTGGTGCTTTCCAGGATTTCCTGTTGGCATACTTTTTTGTAACTTTTGTTTGATACTCCATTGTATGCAACCTAAAACCAACTAATTCTTCTTTATCGCTCATAATCAGTTATTTTTAAAATGGAGGTATACCATGTTTCTTTTCAGGATGTACAATATCTTTTCCTACTGAAACCTCAAGAGCATGTAATAATATATTACGTGTTTCATTTGGCTCAATAACAGAATCAATATATCCTTTTGCTGCAGCCACATATGGGTTTGCAAATTTCTCTCTATACTCCTGAACTTTAAGTTGACGCATTTCTTCAGGATTTTCAGCACCTTCAATTTCTTTCTTAAAGATGATATTTGCTGCACCTTCAGGACCCATTACTGCAATTTCTGCAGTTGGCCATGCAAACATAAAGTCAGCACCTAAGTGACGAGAGTTCATTGCAATATAACCACCACCATAAGCTTTACGAAGAATAACAGTAATTTTAGCTACTGTTGCTTCAGAATAAGCATAAAGAACTTTTGCTCCGTGACGAATTACACCTGCATGCTCCTGATCTGCTCCTGGTAAATAACCTGGCATATCTTCAAGCGTTACAATAGGAATATTAAATGAGTCACAGTAACGGATAAAACGAGCAGCTTTATCTGAACTATCACAATCTAATACTCCGGCAAGAACCATTGGCTGGTTAGCAACAAAACCAATAGTTTGACCATTTAAACGACCAAAACCAATTACGATGTTTGCAGCAAACAACTCTTGAATTTCAAAGAAATCACCATCATCAACAATCGCTTTGATAACATCACGTACATCATATGGATTACGTGGATCAGATGGAATAAGGTCTTCAATATTACCTTTATAAACTGGCTCTTTTGGAGGGAATTCTTTAGCTTTTTTAGTATTATTCCAAGGGATAAATGTAATCAGCTTTTTAATTTGCTCAAAACATTCCTGCTCACTATTTGCAAAGAAATGGGCGTTACCTGTAGTTTCTGCATGAACACGTGCACCACCTAATTCCTCCATTGAAATTTCTTCACCAAGAACTGACTTAATTACTCCAGGACCTGTAATAAACATTTTAGAAATGTTATCCACCACAAATACAAAGTCTGTTAATGCTGGAGAATAAACTGCTCCTCCGGCACAAGGACCTAAGATTACTGAAATTTGAGGAATAACTCCTGAGGCAATTGTATTTCTGTAAAAGATCTCACCGTAACCGGCAAGTGAATTTACACCTTCCTGAATACGAGCACCACCTGAATCGTTTATACCGATCAATGGCACGCGCATTTTTAACGCATGGTCCATGATTTTTGTGATCTTACGAGCATGCATTAGCCCTAAAGATCCTCCCGCTACAGTAAAATCCTGAGCAAACACACAAATTGGTGCTCCGTAGATAGTTCCTGTACCGATAATCACACCGTCACCATGAAGCTGCTTTTTGTCCATACCGAAGTCTTTAGCTTCGTGCTCAACAAAAAGATCATACTCTGTAAAAGAATCTTGATCAAGAATGGCAAGAATACGCTCACGGGCAGTCATTTTACCCATGGCCACTTGTTTTTCGATGGCTTTTTCACCACCACCCATTTCAACCTTCTCTTTTCTTTTACGAAGATCTAGGATGTGTTTTTTCAATGACATAATTAAACATTTTTAATTAACCTAATACAAATCAATGTCATAACACAGACAAAGTTTGCGAATTTCTGGGTATATAATAATTACAAAATTATTTTTAAAAAACCGCACAAAGAACCGAATAAAAAAATGGATATGCAACAGGTTAACTAATTATTTAACCTTTTTACCGTTTTTACTTTGGTGCTTTAAAATACAAATACACGCCAATTACTGCAAAAACAATATTGGGCAACCATACAGCCAGTAAAGGATTCATATTACCATTAATGGCAAAAGTGGTTGAGATCGTCATAAATAAAATATATCCAAAACTTAATGCTAATCCAACTCCAATATGTAATCCAATTCCCCCCCTAACTTTACGAGAAGCTAACGACACGCCTATTAATGTTAAAATAAAAGCTGAAAACGGATTAGCAAATCTCTTATAATACTCTATCACATAAGGCTTAACCGAACCTACTCCTTTTTGTGTTTGTACATCAATATACCTACTCAGCTCAGAATAAGTCATTGTTTCAAACCAATTATGCTCTGATATAAAATCTTCTGGTGTCATATTAAAAACAGTATCCAGTTTATTTCCTTCCCGAATATCAATTCTATTATCTCCAATAAAATCCTTAATCATATAGTTAGTCAGTTCCCACTTTTTTTCGTCTTCTAAGTATTTAATGGTTCTTGCTGTTAACTTTGATTTCATCTCTGTTCCCTCAAACCGCTCAGCACTAAATTTACTACCTTTGTTGCTGTAACTGTAAAAACGGCCCATATAAATAAAAACACCTGGTTCAAGCTGAAAATGAATTTCTCTTAAACCGGTATCCTTTTTCTTCTTTTTTAAATAAGTTCCTTCAAACTCTAACCTTGTTTGATTTGATGGAGGAATAACATATCCTCCCAAAAGAAAAGAAAATATTGCGATAATTAGTGCTGAAACAAAATATGGAAACATCAATCGCTTAAAGCTTATCCCACTGGAAAGTATGGCAATAATCTCCGTATCATAAGCCATCTTTGATGTAAAAAATATTACAGCAATAAATACAAATAAAGGCGTAAATAAATTGGCAAAATATGGAATAAAATTAAAATAGTAATCAAAAACAATAGCCTGAAGCGGTGCTCCATTCTCAAGAAAATTATCAATCTTTTCTGTGATATCAAATACTACAGCAATACTGATAATTAATAGAATTGCAAAAAAATACGTACCTAAAAATTTACGAATAATGTACCTATCAAGCCTTTGTATAGCGCCTCTCATAAAAGTGGTATATTCTAATATAGATTACAAAAGAACAAAAATATAATGAACTATGCTACTTATTTGTGTAACAATAAAATAGTGATCACACAACGCATAAAATAAACTTACAATCGAACAGTTAACTGTTTTACCATTTGATCCTTCCAAACAACAAAATCTCCTGCAATAATATGTTTCCTGGCTTCTTTAACCAACCATAAATAGAATGCCAGATTATGCAAACTACCTATTTGTGCGGCCAACAACTCTTTTGAAACAAATAAATGTCGAAGATATGCTTTAGTATAGTGATGATCTACAAATGAAGTTCCTTCAGGATCGATTGGTGAAAAGTCATCTTTCCACTTTTCATTTTTCATATTCATGATACCCCTTGATGTAAAAAGCATACCGTTTCTACCATTTCGAGTAGGCATTACACAATCAAACATATCCACTCCTAAAGCAATAGATTCCAATATATTTACAGGAGTTCCCACTCCCATCAAATACCTGGGTTTATCTTCAGGTAAAATACCGGTTACCACTTCTGTCATTTCGTACATTACTTCTGCAGGCTCTCCTACAGATAAGCCACCAATAGCATTTCCTTCTCGTCCAAAAGAAGCGATATATTCAGCAGATTGTTTTCTTAAATCTCTAAAACCTGCTCCCTGTACAATTGGGAAAAAAGTTTGACTGTGACCATACTTTGGATCAGTATTATCAAAATGGGTAATACCTCTTTTTAACCAACGATGCGTTAACTCCATTGAGTTTTTAGCATATTTATGATCTGCATCACCAGGAGCACACTCATCAAATGCCATAATTATGTCAGCGCCAATAACACGCTGAATATCTACTACATTTTCAGGGGTAAACAAATGTTTTGATCCATCAATATGCGATCTAAAAACAGCACCTTCTTCTTTTAGTTTTCTATTTCCACTTAATGAAAATACCTGGTAACCTCCACTATCAGTTAATAAAGGTCTATCCCATCCATTAAATTTGTGTAATCCGCCAGCTTTTTCAATAATATCCAATCCCGGACGTAAATACAAATGATACGTATTTCCTAATATAATTTGAGCTTCAATATCTTCCTTAAGATCGTTAAAATGTACACCTTTAACGCTACCAACAGTTCCTACAGGCATAAAAATGGGAGTTTCAATCTCTCCATGATCCGTAGTTATTTTACCGGCTCTCGCCCTTGATTTAGAATCTGTTACTTGTAATTTAAAATCCATTTTTTCATTCTTTTTGGGGATGCAAATATAAACAGTCTTTAATTAGCAATCACAAAAAATATTGTAACTCACTTCGCTTTTTTAAAAAACAATAGTATTTTGCACTTGCACAAAACACAACATTTATACAGAAATTTACACAACTATATCACGTGGATTTATCAAACTTCATACCAACAACAGGAATATGGCTTTATATTATAATAACATTAGCTATCTTGTTATTAATTCAGGTATTACACTATTTATTCTTCTTTTTAAAACTGAATAGTCACATCAATAAAAAGGAAGACAAACCTCTTTCTGAATATCCTCCATTATCGGTAATTATCTGCGCAAAAAACGAATCGAAAAATTTACAAAATAATTTACCAGAAGTATTTAATCAGGAATACCCTGGAACTTTTGAAGTTATTGTTGTTAATGATGCTTCTGAAGATGATACTGAATTAATATTGGCCCGGTTTAAAGAAAAATACAAGCAGCTTTATTATACCTCAATTCCTTATGATAAGAAATTCAGACATGGTAAAAAACTAGCTATGACCATAGGAATTAAAGCTGCCAAGCATAATAATTTAGTTTTTACAGATGCAGATTGTATTCCTGCATCAAAAAACTGGTTAAAGCATATGGCCGCAGGCTTTAATGAAGGCAAAGAAATTGTTTTGGGATTTGGAGGATATACAAAACAAAAAGGCCTGTTAAATTACTGGATTAGATTTGACACTTTTACCATAGCCATTCAATACTTATCATATGCACTAAGAGGTGTGCCTTATATGGGTGTTGGCAGAAACATGGCCTATACCAAAGACCTGTTTTATAAACACGAAGGTTTTAAAAAACACCAGCATATTTTATCAGGTGATGATGACCTTTTTATTAGAGATGCAGCTACCAAAAATAACATTGGTATTGTTACACATCCTGATTCCTTTACATTCTCCAACCCTTCACAATCGTTTAAAGAATGGAGAAGGCAAAAAAGCAGACATTTAACAACTGCACCCTACTACAAAAGAAAAATTAAATATTTAATTGGAACTGAAGTCTTTTCGAGACAATTATTTTGGGGGCTTTCTATTGTTTCTATTTTTTTTCATACTTTTGTGACAAGCATTTTAGTACTCATTTTTTTGAAAATAATACTTCAATTATTGGTACTAAATGTTCTCTCTAAAAAATTTAAGCAAAGAGATTTAACTTTTGGAGGTATTTTATTTGATTTTACATTACCTTTAATTACCGGTTTATTATTACTCGGCAGAAAAAGACAAGCAAAAAAAAATAAATGGACATAAATCCTAACTTATCTGATAAAGCAAGACATGACTTCAGTCTGGTTCAACTAGCTGTAAAAGGAGACCAAAAAGCCTTTGCTGAATTAATGGGGCGTTATCGCGATGCAATTTATTTTATGCTTTTAAAAATGGTTAATAATAAAAGTGATGCAGAAGATTTAACCATTGAAGCATTCGGTAAAGCGTTTAAAAACATTCATCAATATTCTCCTAATTATGCTTTTAGTACCTGGCTATTTAAAATAGCTTCGAACAATTGCATCGATTACCTTCGTAAAAAACGAACAAATATTGTTTCTATAGACGGCACTCATATTAGCGAGGAAAAAGAAAACGATCAACCTATCCACCTTAAAGACGACACTCCTGATCCGGAAGAAGGATTAATTAAACAACAAAAAGCCATATTAATGCGCACTGTTGTAAAAAAATTAAAGCCTCGATATCGTACTTTAATAGAACTTAGATATTTCAATGAGTTTTCATATGAAGAAATTGCGCAAGAACTTGACCTTCCTTTAGGTACAGTTAAGGCACAATTATTCCGCGCCAGAGAATTATTATTTAATACGCTTAAAAATACTGACGTTAAGCTAGACTAATTTTTAAAATCAACAAAGAGGGACCGAAATATAAGATGGGCTTGATCAATAAATATTTTCCTGATTTATCTGAGGAAAAAATTCAACTGTACAATAAATTAGAAAAACTATATCCCGAGTGGAATGAAAAAATCAATGTTATTTCCAGAAAAGACATTTCTGAACTTAGCATCCGACATATTATTCACTCTTTAGCAATTGCTAAATACATTAATTTTACCCCAGGAACAAAAATCATTGATGTTGGTACTGGCGGTGGATTTCCCGGTATCCCATTAGCCATTTATTTTCCGGAATGCCAATTCCATTTGGTTGACTCAATAGGAAAGAAAATAAAAGTAGTTCAAACTATTGCCGAAGAACTGGGATTAAAAAACGTAACTGCACAGCAGGAAAGATCTGAAAAAATAAAATCTAAATATGATTTTGTGGTCAGCAGAGCTGTTACTGCATTTCCAAGGTTCGTTTCACTAACTCGACATTTAATCAGCGATAAAAATAACAATGCCATTTCAAATGGCATATTATATTTAAAAGGTGGTGATTTTATGGAAGAAGTTAAACCCTATAAAAACAGGGCTTCCATAACTCCTTTAACGGACTATTTTGAAGAAGATTTCTTTGAAACAAAAAAGTTAATACATTTGTCCTTTTAATGATTAAATTTGTGTCTTAACACAAAAATTAAGAATTACTTAAATAAAAAGTATTTTTTTTTGGAAAAAGAGAATAAAGGTGTATTTTTGCAGTCCGAAAAAAGAATATTAAAAGAATAGTCGTAAGATAAAATAATACTAAGATGAAAAGGACATTTCAACCTTCGAACAGAAAAAGAAGAAACAAGCACGGATTTAGAGCTAGAATGGCAAGTGCAAATGGACGTAAGGTTTTAGCTTCAAGAAGAGCTAAAGGTAGAAAAAAACTAAGCGTTTCTAGTGAAAAAAGACACAAAGCATAAGTAATTGCTTAACTGAATATAAAAAAGGATTCTTTATGAATCCTTTTTTTTTGCTTTAAAATCAAGCCATTTCTAATTCAAGATTATAGTAATTATATTATTTTTGAGCTCATCTTGATAAAACACAACAATATGTCTGTTCTCAAATTTTTTATCAGCAAAAAGTTTTTTGCTCATATCGGTTTAGCTTTTGCAACATTAGCCATACTGCTTATTATTACTTTTACAGGGATAAGTATATATACTAACCATGGTGAAAGTTTTGCTACACCTGACTTTTCAGGATTAACCGAACAACAATTTATTGATTTGATTCAACAAAAAAGTTTACGATATAAGATTATCGATTCAGTTCATGTTGATAATTTAACTCCTGGAGTTGTTGTTGAACAAACTCCCAAACCAGGTAACTTTGTTAAAGAAAACAGAACTATTTTCTTTACTATCAATGCATATACTGCAGAACAGGTTCCTATGCCACAACTTGCAGAAATATCATTACGTAATGCTCAGGTTACTTTAGAATCATATGGTTTACGTGTTGGACAATTAATTTATATCCCTTCTGAATACACACAGTTGGTACTAGGACAACATTATAAAGGAAAACCAATTGAACCAGGGACCTTAATTGCTAAAGGATCTTCCATTGATTTATTGGTAGGACAAGGTTTAAGCAATAAAAAAACAGAGATACCGGATTTACAAGGCTTAACACTTGAAGAAGCACTATCACTTTGTCAAAGCAACTCTTTAAATATTGATGTAACCATCTATGATGATACCATTGCTACACAGGAGGATAGTTTAAGAGCATTTATTTGGAAACAATTACCAGAAGCTAACATGGGTAAAAAACTTCGTTTAGGTTCATCTTTAGATATCTGGTTAACTATTGATTCTTTAAAAATACTACCTGACACATTAGCTACAGATAGTTTAAGCACTGATATTTTAGTACCAGAACCAATACAAGAATAAGAAGCATAAGCAATGATTGAGGAGAACGACAAACAAGAAGAGCTAAACGATATTGAGGATGAGCAAAATGAAATGTTTGAGCATTATCGTTTTGTAACTGATCCGGGACAAAAGCAAATCAGAATTGATAAGTTTTTAGTCAACAGATTAGAAAATGCTTCTCGTAGCAAAATTCAGGATGCAGCGGCTGCTGGAAACATCCGGGTAAATGAAATTTCGGTTAAACCTAACTATAAGGTTAAGCCTAATGATATTATATCTATTGTTATGGAATACCCAAGGCGCGAGCTTCAGATAATTCCTGAAGATATACCTTTGGATATTCACTACGAAGATGATCACTTATTAGTTGTAAATAAAAAACCAGGACTGGTAGTACATCCTGGTCATGGTAACTACACCGGAACACTGGTTAATGCATTAGCATGGCACCTTAAAGATATTCCTCTTTTTAATTCTGATGACCCTCGTCCGGGATTAGTGCACAGAATTGACAAAGACACATCTGGTTTATTGGTAATTGCGAAAACAGAGCAAGCAAAAAACCATTTAGCACGTCAGTTTTTTGAAAAAACTACAGAAAGAAGTTACGTTGCTCTTGTTTGGGGAAATATTGAAGACGAAAAAGGAACTGTAACCGGTCATATTGGTCGCAGTCTGAAAAACAGAATGCAAATGACAGTTTATCCCGACGGAGATATGGGTAAACATGCCGTAACGCACTATAAAGTTTTAGAAAGATTTGGTTACACTACTCTTGTTCAATGTGTGCTAGAAACAGGAAGAACCCACCAAATCAGGGCACATATGAAATATATAGGCCATACGCTTTTTAATGACGAAAGATATGGTGGTAATGAAATTTTAAAAGGTACAACATTTTCAAAATACAAACAGTTTGTTCAAAACTGCTTTAAAGTATTGCCACGTCAAGCTTTACATGCCAAATCATTAGGATTTATTCATCCTCACACAGGTGAAAAAATGAGTTTTAATACAGAAATTCCTGATGACATGATGCAATGTATTGAAAAGTGGAGAGTATATGTATCAAACAGAGATATTGAAGAATAAAATATCAATCAATGGATAAGAAAAATATTGCAGTAATTTACGGAGGTGATTCCTCTGAAATCGTTGTTTCACGAAAAAGTGCACAAGGTGTACTTTCTTTTATTGACAGTTCAAAATACAACACCGTTGCAGTATTAATTACGCTTGAAAAATGGGTAGCAGAATCTGATGGTTGTGAATATCCAATTGACAAGAATGATTTTTCGTTTACTAAGGATGGTGAAAAAGTTTTGTTTGACTGTGCTTACATAACAATCCACGGAACTCCGGGTGAAGATGGAAGACTACAAGGGTATTTTGATATGTTGAAAATTCCTTATTCTACTTGTGGCGTTTTAGCAGCTTCATTAACCTTTAATAAGTTTGCCTGCAACACATACCTTAAAGGATTTGGCGTTTCTGTTGCCGACTCTTTGCTTATCAGAAAAGGAACTGAATATGCTGGTGAAAATATTGCAGACAAATTAGGATTACCATTATTTATTAAACCCAATGCCGGAGGTTCAAGTTTTGGTATCAGCAAAGTAAAAACGGTTGAAGAAATTGAACCTGCTATTTTACAAGCATTTGAAGAAAGTAACGAAGTTATTATTGAGTCGTTTATTAGCGGACATGAATTTACTTGTGGATTATATAAAACACCAGAAAAGGAATGCGTATTCCCAATTACAGAAGTCATCCCTGCTAATGAGTTTTTCGATTTTGAAGCTAAATACAACGCCGAAAAAGCTCAGGAAATAACACCAGCACGCTTGCCACAAGAAACCACAGAAAGAATTCAAAAGATTACTTCATTAATCTACGATATACTAGGTTGTAAAGGAATTGCACGAGTGGATTATATGCTGAGTGATAATAAAATATTTTTACTGGAAGTGAATACCACACCTGGTATGACTCCAACAAGCTTTATTCCTCAACAAATAAATGCTGCCGGATTAGATATAAAGGAAGTATTTACTGATATTATTGAAGACTCTATTAACAGAGCCAACTAAAGCATAAATTACAAACACAATAACTCAAAGCTGCATTTATTAAGTGCGGCTTTTTTTATTCTTATTTTCTTTTGTTCAGCGCAGTATCTTACGCTCAGCGAAGCGTCTCGCTTTGTTGTTCTATAACTGGCCTCAGGCCATTAAATCTGCTTACAACAATTAACAAACCATATTTACGATCTTGATTTCATCATCTTTCGACTGGAAGCCGGATATAAAACGACATAGCAGGACGCTATACCAAACATCAGCGACTAACTCATAGTCGAATTGTTGCTGGTTAACTGTTCATTAAACAACAATGCACCAAATTGGTACCAAGTAGGTAACAGCGATGATACAAATACATATATACAACATATATTAAACATATAAAAGCCATACTAAACTCATTATTTAATGAGTTTGGTATAGCTTAAGTATGACTTTTACATGATTTATATCTGTATTTCTATCCTACCTGACCCGAAGTCATCCCCACTATATCCCATAACAAATACCTGAGTTTCAAGCATAAAAAAATGCCGCTCTAAACTAGAACGGCATCTTTTCAAACCTCAATTTTTATTTACTAAGTAACTCGTATTCTTCAGGAGAACCACAAGTACACATTAAATTTCTATCACCAAAGGCATCATCTACACGAGCCACGGTAAGCCAAAATTTATTTTCTTTAATCCATTCTAACGGGAATGCAGCTTTTTCTCGTCCGTATGGATGAGCCCATTCATCACAAACTACTTTATAATCAGGGTGTGGTGCATTTTTAAGTACGTTATCCGTTTTATCAGCAGTTCCTGACTCAACTTCCTTAATTTCAGTATAAATAGATTTCATCACTTCCACAAAGCGATCCAACTCTTGTTTCGATTCACTTTCGGTAGGTTCAACCATTAAAGTTCCGTGAACAGGGAACGATAAAGTTGGAGCATGAAAACCATAATCCATCAATCGTTTGGCAATATCTAATTCAGTAATACCTGCACTTGTTTTAAAATGACGACATTCTAAAATCATTTCATGGGCTACTCTACCTTTTTCTCCAGTATACAACACACCATACTCTTCTTTTAAGTGATGTGCCAGATAATTTGCATTTAAAATAGCTATTTCAGTAGATTTCTTTAATCCATCACTACCCAACATTTTAATGTAACCGTAGGTAATTGGCATCACACTGGCACTTCCCCAAGGAGCTGCCGCTACAGCTGAAATACCTCTTCGTCCATTCTGAACCACAGGGTGAGTTGGTAAAAAGTCAACCAAGTGCTCAGCTACACCAATTGGTCCAACACCAGGACCACCACCACCGTGAGGAATAGCAAATGTTTTATGTAGGTTCAGGTGACACACATCAGCTCCAATTAACCCAGGATTTGTTAATCCTACCTGAGCATTCATATTGGCACCATCCATATAAACCTGACCGCCATTATCATGAATAATCTTACATATTTCAACTACTGATGCTTCAAATACTCCATGAGTTGATGGATAAGTAATCATCAAACATGATAGTGTATCCTTATATTTCTCAGCTTTTTCTTTTAAGTCGACTACATCAATATTTCCTCGCTCATCACATTTAACAACCACTACTTTCATACCAGCCATTACAGCACTAGCCGGATTAGTTCCATGAGCAGAAGAAGGAATAATGGCCACATTACGCTGATCCTCTCCTCTACTTTGATGATAAGCTCTAATTACCATTAATCCTGCATACTCACCAGCAGCACCAGAGTTAGGTTGCAAACTCACATCTGCAAACCCGGTAATTTCAGCCAAGTCTCTTTTTAATTCAGCAAACAGTAAGTGATAACCAGCAGCCTGATCAACCGGCACAAATGGGTGAATTCCACCGAACTCAATCCAGCTTAATGGTAACATTTCAGTGGCTGCATTTAATTTCATGGTACATGAGCCTAACGAAATCATAGAATGCGTCAATGAAATATCTCTACGCTCCAATTTCTTGATGTAACGAACCATCTCTGTTTCGGAACGGTAAAGTTTAAACACTTCTTGCTGTAAATATTCTGATTTTCTTAAATAAACCTCATCAATAGTACAAACTTCATCGATATCAAGAATTGTTGGCACTTCGCTGCATGCAGCACGAGCAAACACTTCAACAATCCAGTTAACATCTTCTAAGTTGGTAGTTTCATCAATACTAATACCTACATCTCCATTTTCAAAATAACGGAAGTTCATCTCCAACTCAAGAGAATACTTTTCTATTAATTCAACAGAGGCATGTTTAGCCATAGAAAAACGGATGGTATCAAAGTAGTTTTTATTCAACTGTTTATATCCTAACTTCTCTATCTCTTCTGTTAATAACGATGCAATATTATGTATTTGACCGGCTATTCTTCTGATACCCTCAGCCCCATGATATACTGCATAAAAACCGGCCATAGTAGCTAATAAAGCCTGGGCAGTACAAATATTTGAAGTAGCTCTTTCGCGTTTAATGTGTTGCTCACGAGTTTGCAAAGCCATTCTTAATGCTCTGTTTCCGTTGGCATCTTTAGTAATTCCTATGATACGTCCCGGCATATGTCTTTTCCCCTCCTCACGAGCGGCAAAATAAGCAGCATAAGGACCACCATATCCCATTGGGACTCCAAAACGTTGCGACGAACCAAAAACAATATCAGCATTCCACTCTCCCGGAGGAACTAACATGGATAGACTTAATAAATCAGCACCTACAGCAACTTTACAATCTGTTTCATGTGCTTTCTTTACAAACTCAGTATAATCCTCAACACTTCCATCTGAGTTTGGATATTGAACCAAAGCACCAAAATGCATTTCAGATGGAGTACATGTTTTCCAATCGCCAAATTGCAATTCTATACCAAGAGGATTTGCTCTTGTTTCTAATACAGCTTTTGTTTGAGGCCATATTTTTTCATCAACAAACATGATATTCGCATTCGCTTTTACCATAGCTCTTGGTCGCGAATTAAACATCATTACCATTGCTTCAGCTGCAGCAGTTGCTTCATCTAATAATGATGCATTGGCAATTTCCATTCCTGTTAACTCACAAATTACAGTCTGAAAATTTAATAAAGCTTCTAACCTTCCCTGCGAAATTTCAGCCTGATAAGGCGTATAAGAAGTATACCAAACAGGATTTTCAAGAACATTTCTGTGAATCACTGCAGGAGTAATGGTATCGTAATACCCCATTCCTATGTAGGTATTGTAGACTTTATTTTTTGAGGCTATATCCAATATTTTCCTGAAATACTGTCGCTCTGTTAACCCTTTTGCCAAACGCAAAGGCTCCTTCAATCTGATGCTTTCAGGCACTGTTTCATCAATCAATTGTTCCATCGATTCTACACCAATGGTTTTAAGCATCTCTTCAATCTCATAATCGCGAGGCCCAATATGCCTTGCAACAAACTTATCTGTAGCCATTATTAATTATTTATTTAAAAATATGAGAGTTACACATTATTTTAGTAACCCTGACACACCTTTCCAGGATGGCTTTAAAGTTAAGATAATAAGAATATTATAAAAATGACAGTCACTTCTTTTCAAGATGATTTTTGTCATTATGAGGGATGAATAATCGACGTAAAATACATTTTAGTTGAATATTTGAGTATGTACCTGATGACTAAGTCTAGTGCCGTTGTCACCTTATTGTAATGTCATAGGCCTTCAGCCTATATTCCTTGCGTTCAGCGAAGCGTCTCGCTTCGTTGTTTTGCAATCGACCTCTGGCCGTACTAAACCACTTGCTTCAACTAACAAAACATATTTTTTTTGATCTTTATACAAATACATTCGGCAGGAAGCCAGATAAATGCCGACATAGCGAGACGCTATGCCGAACTGAATCTGTGTATAATTCAATAACTATTTACCAATACTGCATACATATTCAATATAAAATAAAATACGTTATACTATATTAATCAATGCTTCACAGTAAAAAACTATCTTTGCAGCAAATTAAAAAAGTAGATATGGATTTTAAGGTTCAGATAAAAGAGTTAACTCATAAATACTTCGATGAAATTGTTGATATAAGACGACATATTCATGAAAACCCAGAATTATCTTTTGAGGAATATAATACCTCAAAATACATTTGTTCCAAACTAGATGAATATGGCATTTCCTACAAATCAGGATATGTTAAAACCGGTATTATTGGAAAAATCGAAGGTAAAAATCCTAATAAAAAAATCATTGCGCTTAGAGCTGATATGGATGCCTTACCTATCCACGAAAGTGAAGATCATTCAGTAAAATCATGCAATGCCGGCGTTATGCATGCTTGTGGTCACGATGCACACTCAGCATCGTTATTAGGTACTGCTAAAATACTCAGTGAACTAAAAGACCAGTGGGAAGGAACCATATTACTTATTTTTCAACCTGGAGAGGAAAAATTTCCTGGCGGAGCTAAATTAATGATGGAAGAAGGTGCTCTTGATAATCCAAAACCTGAAATCATTATTGGACAACATGTTTTGCCAGATATGGAAACCGGACATGTTGGATTTAAAGAAGGCATGTATATGGCTTCTGGTGATGAAGTTTATTTAACGATAAAAGGCAAAGGCGGACACGCAGCTATGCCACATACTTTAAACGATAACGTATTAATTGCTGCCAATATTATTGTTTCACTGCAGCAAATTGTAGCCCGTATGGTACCGGCCAACATTCCTACAGTACTATCTTTTGGTCGTGTTATTGCAGACGGAGCAACTAATATTATTCCTGAAAAAGTTGAAATTGCAGGAACTTTACGCACCATGAACGAAGAATGGAGAGCAAAAATTAAAACCCATATCAGAAAAATGGCCAGTGAAATTGCTGAAAGCATGGGAGCTACTTGCGAAATTAAGATTAATGATGGTTATCCTGTAGTAACAAACTCCGAGTATGTAACAGAATTAGCCCATAAGTCGGCTTGTGAGTATTTGGGTCAGGATTATGTTCATAAGATGGATATTAGAATGACAGCTGAAGATTTTGGCTATTATACACAAGAATACCCTTGTACTTTCTACCGTTTTGGAGTTAAACAAGTGAACAATAAACCAACAGGTGGGTTACACACGCCTGGATTTGACTTAAATGAATCATCTTTAGAGACTTCCGTGGGATTAATGGCGCATATTGCTTTAGACATTTTATCGCAATAAAAGGCTATAAATAAGCCATGTAGATGATTTTTTAGATCGATTTAATTATTTAAAAACATTTCAAATAGAGCTAAAACAAGAAATATTGTTTTCATATAAAAAAAAAGAAAATAATTTTGTTAGCTGTAATACTAATAAAAACAATAAAAAAAATGGCTTACGTTATAAACGAAGATTGCATCGCATGTGGAACATGTATCGATGAGTGTCCAGTAGACGCTATTTCTGAAGGAGATATCTATAAAATTGACGCAGAGGCTTGTACTGACTGTGGTACTTGTGCTGATGTATGTCCTACTGAGGCTATTAAGCCTGCTTAATTGCGGTATGATTAAAAAATAAAAAAGAGGGTATCTAAGTTAGATCCCCTCTTTTTTTTATTCAAAAACACACATATTTAATTTAAAAACTCTCTGTATTAACTTTGTCATAAACCCGTTTTCAATGGTTAATATAAATTTACCTACCAATACTGGAGCAACCTCGCCCGTTAAAGAACTACCCGCATTCACTCTTTACTCTCATCGAAGTATAAATAACCTTTAAAGCTATTTTTACCATGTTTTGCTCCTATTGATTCCATATATTCAGCTATGGCATCCTGATCTTTATAGGGCATCCATCCTTGATGTTCTTTTGAACGGGTATAAACTTGGGCATAATCTAAGGGACTGTTGCCATCCAATGCGCAAAGGTTAATGTCTGCACCTGCATTAACAATAGCTTTTACTGTTGTGAAATCGCCAGCTGCTATGGCGTGTAACAATGGTGTATTACCAAAGCCTTGGGTACTATCACGCGAATTGATATCCAGCCCCAATTCTACTAAAACTGGTATTACCTTTTCTCTTCCTCCACAGGCTGCAAGGTGCAAGGCATTTAATTTCCGGCTGGTAGAAGTTGCATGGATATTTGCCCCATGATCAGCAAGGTATTTCACTATTTTTACAGCTTCGGTTTCGTAGGCTTCGATTTCTTCTTTTGAATAATGACTTTGTTTTTTCAACCTTTCCAAAATACCTGATGCATTTAGAAAAGGAGTATTTTTAGGGCGAGCAAATTCATCTATATAATCTACTTCGGCTCCATTCTTCATGGCATTTATGACGTCATCCATATTACCATTCCATACTGATTGAGTTCTTACCCATAACAAATAATTATAATCACTCTGAGAATAACCGTCATATTTGTTTTGACCTATACAACTTTGGACTGCAATCAATATTACAAATGCACAAAATAATTTTCTCATCATATTAGTTTTTGTGTTACTAGATTATTATAAGACAAAAGTTGATTCTTTGTAAAAGTTTCCTCTATCTTAACAGACTCTCTACTTGTATTTGAAGGTGTTTTTAATTCTCTAACAATTTTCCTAAACTCCTCACCATGCCTTGCCGTTTCCAAAACTGTCAACACAGCCTCACCTCTTTCTTCATCAGAGTAATCATCAATCCAATCAGTTAAACCGTCGCGCATATCGTATAGCAAATTCACTTTCATTTGCCACGTGGCGTAATTCCATCGCTTGCGATCATTTTTAGCTTCTAAAACAGTATATATTGCTTTATTTTTTTGCTCTACTTCTTTGAAAAAATGATAGGACTCTCGTAATACTATAAAGGCCATATTATATTGCTTATAACTTGAATAGCCCGGAATTAATTCATCCAATTTATCATCTGTAATCTTTAGATTTTCTAATCCATGAGCAACAAATCCATCAAGCGTTTTAATAATATCCATTACATTATCTATTTTATCTACAAACTGATTGTAAACATCTTCTACCTTTTTGTTTAAATAAAAACAGTTATTTAAAATTGTATGATATAATAGATGTGCTTCTTCATTTAATTTGTCTGATATGCCTTTCCAATTAAATCCTTGCGCTATGGTTAATATAAATTTCCCTACTAATACTGGAGCAACCTCGCCCGTTAAAGAACTACCCACATTCACTCTTTACTCTCATCGAAGTACAAATAACCTTTAAAGCTATTTTTACCATGCTTTGCATCCAATGATTGCAAATATTCTGAAATAGCTTCCTGATCATGATATTTAATATCCCAAAGATGATCTTTTGCACGAGCATAAGCCATGGCCCAATCCAATGGGCTGTTCCCATCGGGGGTACAAATATTAATATCTGCCCCGCATTCAACAATGGCCCTAACTGTAGCTAAATCTCCAGCTCCTATAGCATGGATTAAAGGTGTTCCACCTTCTGCATCTGCCTCATTTATATCCAAGCCTAAATCAACCAAAACAGGTATAACTTTTTCTCTTCCGCCACAAGCTGCCAAGTGCAATGCATTTAATTTTCTACTAGTAGAAGTTGCATGAATATTTGCGCCTTTAGAGGCTAGGTATTTTACGATTTTCACAGCTTCAATCTCATAGGCTTCAATCTCCTCTTGCGAATAATGCTTTTGTTCTTGCAAATTTTCAAGCATTCCTGAAGCATTAAGAAAAGGTGTTGATTTTGGTTTCTCATAGGGATTTATATAATCTATCTCAGCCCCTCTATCTATTAAATAATCAATATCATTATATGTACCCACCCAAATTTGAGTAGTTTCTAGCCATAAATAACTAGACGCTTGTTTTTCTGTAATATTTTTCCCATATCTATTTTGCGTATATGAACAAGTGCAGTTGAGTAACAAAAGCAGTTGAGTAATTAAAAAATACCTCATTAATTCAAAATATACTAAATTCATAAAGTACCATATTTTGCTTTTAACAAATCCCATCTTTGTATTTGATTATCATTTATTAAATTCTCAATAAATACAGATTTCCTACCGAGTCCACGCTTGGGAGCTGTAAGTCCCTTTGATATTTTATCAAACTCCTCACCATGTCTAACCGTTTCTAAAACATCTAACACGGCTTCACCTCTTTCTTCTGTACTATAATCACCTATCCAAAAGGATTCTTCATGGCGCATATCGTATATCAGGTTTACCTTCATTTGCCAGGTGGCATAATGCCATCTTTGTTCGTCGTTTTGCGCATTCTTTACGGTTTGTATTGCTCTGTCTCTTTCTTCTATATCTTTAAAATGATGATATACTGATTCTAAGATTAGAAAAGCCTTATTACGCTGTTTATAACTTCTATATCCGGGCACAATCTCATCTAATACCAATTAAATATATAAGTCGTAGTTTGATGTTAGTAATAATGAGGTTTAAACGTTTTTATAAACTAATGTTACAACGATCTTTACATCATGATAAAGCGCGAAACATTAGAACCTTTAGAAAAAGAAGATATCATCAATATATTTGTTGAATTTAATAGTAGAATCGACAAAAAGATGCAATTGTTACGATATGCCAGCCTTGTACGCGAACTAAAACTCCCTGAGCAATTAAAATGGCAGGAATAAGCGTAATTGAGTTGGTCATGGGGCGGGTATTCTCGCTCCAGAAGTCTGCTTCATTTTTTATACAAGTAACATCGTGCAGATCAAAAGTTTTACTTTGCTCGTCTAAACGGGTGCATTCAAACTTTAACTGAACATGATCTTTGATTTGTTCATTTACAATCCAACGTAACAGATGAGTTTCTTGTCGACTCTCTAATTCAATATGAAATTTGGGTGCGGGAGGTACACTTCGTGGTGCTCCTGATTTATTTACGGAATATCCCGGAATAGAAACACGGCATCGTAATACGGGAAATCAAAGCCGCATTTCTAAAATTACTGTTTGCTCTCATCAAAACTAAAGTAAGCTTTAAAGTCATTTTACCATATTTTACTCCATTCTCTACGCTTTGATTATATCTGATCCAACCCAAACAGACTGGCTCAATCGCATAGCATATAATATCTACAATAACACATTATTTAAAAATGAAATAATATCATTAACATTAAGTTCTATATATCCCGAAGGCCAAATGGAATAATAATAACCTTCGATACCATTGTAATGAAAACGTATCCCTTCGATTTTGTTTGAATTTTCATTCCTATTCATTTCAATATTTTCTAAATCGGTAAGTGTAAAACCACCGAAATTTTCATAATGATCCTGTAGGATGTCTATTACTTCTTCATTCTGTTTATTATTAATAATTTCCTTTTTCAAATTAAGTAAGTATTGTTTATTCAACTTATTTAGGACTGAATCTGGATTAGTAAAAAGTTTCTCATGAGTTAATATTTTTCCATCTTCTATATTTATTAGAATGTATTTATCAAGTACATGATAATTACCGTATTGATTATATCTGTACAAAAAATTTACCCACTTAGAAGTCGTTGCTATAATATTATAAGTTTCAGCAACAATAGGACAATTACTCAATTGATTGGAAGATATGAATTGTTTTAGAATTACCTTTTTTTCTTTTAGTCTATCTTTTGGAGTTTGTGAATTATCGAACTTATTTAAAGATATAGCATTTAGAGATTTGTAAAATCCCTGTAGCAAGTCTATATCATTTGTTTGTAATGATATTTCGTTCAAATAAATATACTGGTTGTTATAAAATATTGAATCTTTTAACACAAGAAATCTTGTACTGATTTGAGTATTACCGCATTGTATAAATAAGAATAGTAATGTTGAAATTAGTAACGTCCTCATTATTTTATTATTATATTAGACTGATTTTCATTATTTGTATTTAACAGCGATTGTTCATCTCCTTCTTCAGATTCTGAATTTGTCATATTATTGATTTGATTGTAAATCTCAAGTGCATTTTCGTCCTTATCTTTCCATTTTTCGAAATAATCTTTTGCTTCCTCCTTTTGTGTTTCATTACCATTATCATATAAATCAATAAAATGTCGCACAATATCAAATGCATCTTTTTTTCTTGCTTTATTATATCGACTCTCTCTATTTGTAAGATTTGCAGAATCATATAAATTTATTGCTTTTGACACCGATGTAATATCGTCTTCATCTGCATGTTCAAATGCATGCTTATTGTTGTATTTTGTTCCTTCATTCCAAAAATATAGTGCAGACTGAACTGCATACATTGGCTCTTTAATTTTCACATAATTTCCTTTGGTAACGTCTTGTGGATTTGAGCTATCGTTGTTTATTGCAAAATCGATATTACCTGAATCATCTTCAGGAAACATAATATCTTCTCTATTTCTGTAATTTGTAAAATTTGTATAATTTGACACTCCAGTAAGTTGCTTTAATCCTCTACCTTTGTATTTCCATCCATCTCTAGTAAGTTCATCACCATTACCCAAACCTCTTCCATCGCCGGGATATGGAGCGTACATTCTGGATAATAATGGGACCCCATAACTTGGATGATTTTGCACATACACCTTGTATTTTATTATTTCTGTGCTGTTTCCATTTGGAGTAATCTGAGCTTCTTTAATTTCCTTCAGTAATGAATCCCCTGATTGATACTTTGTATATAACATTTTATCAACTACCATTACATCATTGTCAATTAGTATACTTTTAATTTCATTATTGGTTTTCGTAAGTACTTCATTTGCAGAATTTGTAATCTTAAAGATTTCAGATAGGTGTTCTTTTAAAGATTCACCCATTGTGTCATTGAATTTAATTTTTGTATTACTAAAAACTCCAGGAAGACTATTAACATTACCATTACTATTCTTGTAGTTCCATTTTTCATACTCCTCAAATGTTGCAAATTTGTTACTCTCGTGAATTACCTGGGCAATAAAGTGTGCTTTTCTTAAACATGTGTTTAAACCAAAATCTTCTCGATATTTGTTGAGATATGGTAATATGGAATTTATATTATCTATACGTTTTTGAGATATAGTACCTCCAATACTTTTCTTAATTTGTTCAAGAGTAAATTCATCATCGCAATATTGACAAGTATATTCTTCATTAGATGAATTTTCTTCTTCATAAACAAGTCCTTCGCATTCTGCATAATTTGATTCTCTTCCTACTTCGTATACTCTCATTTGTTTCTTTGTTTTAGGGTTTTTAATGGTATTTTTATCATATCTGCTGTAATCTTAATATTTTCTAGTAAGTCATTTTCTAAATACTGACCATTGTATTCATAATCAACTTTATCATCACTTAAATCAACAGAAATAACTTTACCTGTCATGTTTGTTGATTTAATAACAGCACAAATATTTAAATCTTTTTTGGGTTTAGATAAGATATTACCATCCTGGTCTTCAAAATAGCAATCGGTTAATGTTCCTTCAACCGGCCTCTCCGTTGCCTCAACCGTTGAACCACCCATTAAAGATTTTGGATTTTGAATATGCCAGCCTTGCACTCGAAGCAAAACACCCTGAGCAATTAATATGGCCGGAATAAGTGTGATTGAGTTGGTCATGGGGCGGGTATTCTCGCTCCAGAAGTCTTCTTCATTTTTCACACAAGTTACATCATGTAAATCAAAGAATTTATTTCTCTGATCCAAACGAGTACTTTCAAACTCTAATTTTACATGATCCTTGATTTGCCCGTCTGTGATCCAACGCAACAAATATGTTTCTTGTCGACTCTCTAATTCAATATGAAATTGGGGTGCGGGAGGTACACTTCGTGGTGCTCCTGATTTATTTATGGAATATCCCGGAATAGAAATACGGCATTGTAACATAGGATAATCGAAGCCGTCTACATAAAAACGTCCTTTACAATACATAATTGTGTTAGGTTTTAGTTAATTAAAAGGTATCATTTGGGATACCCCCATAGTTGTAATTTTGTTTAGGATAGTAAATATATATTTAACAAAGATTATTTGCAATAATTTTTAGGACAAAAAATATAGTCTATCTTATGATAGTATACAGAATAATGTTGTTTATGAAAAAATCACGAGATCCATTTTTATATCGTGTACTTCTATTGGAACATGATCCAATATCTGACACTGATAACATACGCCAACTTTTGTAGCATTGGTTAACAAGGGTAATAACCGGTCGTAATATCCTCCTCCTCTCCCCATTCTGTTACCTTCTTTTGTAAAAGCCACGCCAGGAACAATTACCAGATCAATTTCTTTGTAATTTGAGATGGCACTACCTTGTGGTTCCATAATACCAAATGCGCCCTTTTGCATTGACGCTTCACCATAGTAAGGTACGATTTCAACTTCTTTACCAACTACGCGAGGCAAATATATACGCTTACTTACGTAGTGCTTATTTACAAAATCATGCGTATCCAACTCATCAAACAACGACCAATAACATAAAACATGCTTTGCTTCTTGAAATACACGAGAATTCTCAAGCACCTCAAAGACAGCCTTAGAGGATGCTTTTTTTTCTTCTTTAGACAGCTCTTTTTTTCTTTGCTGAATGACTATTCTTAAATCATTTTTATCCATCTCCATAAGCTCAAATTATGGTCGGTAATGTGATGCTGCTAATATTTTACGCCCATCCTCTTCAAGCATTAAATCTTTCAGCGTAACCTCATGGTTATTTTTCATATATGCCTCAACAATCTTATAACCCAAAAATTCACCGCCTCTAGGTGCTGAATTATCACCAAAATTGGCGGTAAAAGGAGCATCTCCGGTATATTTTTGTATTAACATACGATCGTTGCTAAATAAATGCTTCCATTCAACTAACGAAGCCCACATGTTTTCTTCATTATCTAAACACCATTTCATTTGATAAGCAGAATAATCAAACAACAATGTATCTGCTATATCTGGAAACATATGTTGTACAAAATATTTTATTTTTCCCTTATACACCATATGATTGATTACATCATCTTTTTGCCTGTCGTAATCATAATTTGTTAAAGCCATTGCACGCAATACATCGGGAGCCATTTTTTCTTTAGTCATTCCTTTTCGCAAATATTTTGCAATACCTAACCACTCATAAAATTCACAATCTGTACCCAAATATTTTTCGATGCTTACACCTACCCAGGCAGAATCAACAGCAATACTCTGACTAAAACCAGATACCATTAAAAACACATCAGGAACATGTGCCTTAGGAAAGTAGTACTTATAGTGTTTAAATCCACTTTCCAACTCTCGTTGAAATTCTTCAAAGGAAGGAAAGACCTCCTTTGATTTTTTAATGATATCCTGATTTGCATCATAATTTACAAAACTCATTAATCGCTGAGGGAAATCCGCACGCTCAAATCCTCCAATCTTAATAATTTGCTTGTTATACGCCTCTAAAAACTGAGGATACTTTTTTCGTAATGGTGCAATAGATGCTCTAACATCTAAAGAGTCTAACTGATTCAACTCCTGATAAAATGGAATTACTTTAAAATCAACCTGCACATCAGATACATCAGGATGTAAAGATTTGTTTACACATGAAGCCAGCCCTAAAACCAACAGTGATATCATTGAAATTTTATAAGAAATACGCATAAGAACTACATTTTGAGAACAAACTTAAAAATAAAAAAGCATATTTTTGCTTCCAAAATAATCGATTACATACATACAAAATCTAATCTGGCACTAATTTGCATTGTTTTAAATATCAACATATATATGCTAAAAAAAATAGATCTTTTTATTGTTGGGTTACTTAGTATGATTGGTCTTGCCTATTTTATACCTGGTATTGGAAGTGCTCACCCTGTCTTTAATCTCGAAAACATTTCTGGAGTAGGTATTTCGTTAATCTTCTTTTTTTATGGATTAAAATTAAGTCCCCACGATATGAAAAAAGGACTTAGTAATTACAAACTTCATATTTTATCGCAATTTTCCACGTTTGTATTTTTTCCGCTACTGGTTCTTTTATTAAAACCTTTTATAAAAACCGAAGAGCAGGAACTTATTTGGCTGGCCATATTTTTTATGGCTGCACTACCATCAACGGTATCTTCGTCTGTTGTTATGGTATCAATAGCAAAAGGAAATATTCCTGGGGCCATATTCAATGCCAGCATTTCAGGCCTATTAGGCATTATTATTACTCCCATGTGGATAGGTTTATTTATGAGTTCAAGTGCTGCTGATTTTGATTTTTGGGATAGCATATTAAGGTTAGTGATTAAAATATTATTACCTGTGGCTTTAGGATTATTTCTTAATCACAAATTTGGTGCTTATGCACGTAAATACAGTAAATACATTACTTTATTTGATAAAAGCATTATCCTGTCAATTGTATACAATAGTTTTAGCAAATCCTTTTCTGCTAACATTTTTGAATCCATTAACATGAGTTACTTAATTATTACAGCTATCATTATAGCCTTAATATTTACTACAATATATGGCATTATTTTTGGTATTTCCGGATGGTTAAATTTTTCGAGAGAAGACCGAATTACTGCAACATTCTGCGGTTCAAAAAAATCGTTAATACATGGTACTGTCATGGCAAATGTACTCTTTAAAAATATGGCCTCACAAGGTATTTTCATTGTTCCTATTATGATATACCATTCATTACAATTGATTGTAGTAAGTTTTATTGCTCAAAAATTAGGAAAACAGGCACAGCATTAAACACTTGAAGCAATCTACAATTTTATTTATGTTTGCAAAATCAAATTACTAAACACATATATGATGAAAAAAATAAGTTCTTTACTTATACTATTACTGATGATCACAGGTTCTGTTTTTGCACAAACAGATAGAGAATCAGACCTAAGATTTGCATTTGTACTGAGTCCACAAATCAGTTGGTTAAAATCAGATCATGGCTCAGTTGACAGCAACGGAAGTTTATTTGGTTATAATTTTGGTGTGGAAATGGATAAGTTTTTTGCTAAAAACTATGCCATCTCAACAGGATTAACCATTAATACTACCGGTGGTAAGCTAAGATATCAGGATGAAACCACTTTTAAAGTTGGTGATGAAACGCTAACTGAAACAAATAAAACTTTAGAATATCGCCTAAAGTATTTGGAAGTCCCTTTCAGATTAAAACTACAGACTAGTGATTTTCAAAGAAGTAGTTTTTATGGCGTATTTGGTATTTCAAGCCAGTTTAATATCAAAACCAATGATGGTTCCGGAAATAACATCAATGATGAAGTAAGGTTTATCAACTTTGGTTATCAGTTTGGTGGAGGAATGCAATATTCTATCGGCGGAGATGCTTATCTGAAATTTGGATTAACTTACAACCAGGGGCTAACTGATGTTACTGAAAATACTGATACTGATGACAAAACAACCTTAAACAGATTGGTATTTAACTTTGGTATCATTTTTTAAGGTCATATGATATAAAGATCTATTTACTTTAGATTACTGACAATAAAATTGAGGAGGCTTCGAGTATTCGGAGTCTCTTTTTTATTTCAGGATATATAAATTCATACATGATTTCTGTTTGCATCTTCAATTCTTTGATGTTTCTTTGTATTTCTAAAATCATATAGACAGATGAAAGCTAAAAAGATTCGAAACTAATCGTATTCTTTTTCCAGAATTTCATCTCGTAATTATAAAGTCTCAAATATGAAAATAGCACTTGCTCAACTCAATTACCATGTTGGAAATTTTGAATCCAACACTAATAAAATAATTGATGCAATAAATAAAGCTCAAAATGATGGTTGTGATTTAATCGTTTTTAGCGAATTGGCAGTTTGTGGATATCCTCCTCTTGATTTACTGGAAAGAGAAGAATTTATTGAGCAATGTTTATTTCATGTAGAAAAGATAGCTGCAGTTTGTAACAACATTATGGCTATTGTCGGTTGTCCAAGTATAAATCCGGAACCTAAAGGAAAAAAACTATTTAACTCGGCATTTGTATTAGCCGAAGGAAAAATTAACTCCGTACACCACAAAACATTATTACCCAATTATGATGTTTTTGATGAGTATAGATATTTTCAACCCAACAGCGAATTTAGTTTAGTTGAATATAAAGGAAAAAAGCTGGCAATAACAATATGTGAGGATTTGTGGGATGAACAACCTGTATTTAACTCATTTGCAAAAAGCAAGCTTTATAAAAAATCACCAATGAAGGAGTTAAAACAATTAAATCCTGATATGGTGATCAATATTGCTGCATCTCCTTTTTCGTATAATCAAGGACAAATTCGTCAACAAATTATATCGCAAAAAGCAGCTAAAAATAAAATTCCTTTCTTTTATGTAAATCAGATAGGTGCCAATACTGAGCTTGTTTTTGATGGTAGTTCATTAGCGGTAAACAACCGTGGTGAAATCATTAAGCAACTTAACTCATTCGATGAAGATATTCAATATTGTGAACTGGATGAAATGAGTTCGGATAAAGCCATTAACACCAAACCAAAAGAAAAAATTGAGCTAATTCACGATGCTTTAGTTTTAGGTGTTAAGGATTATTTTAACAAGATGGGCTTTAAAAAGGCTACTTTAGGTTTATCTGGAGGAATTGATTCAGCAGTTACTATTGTTATAGCAGAAAGAGCTCTTGGCGCAGAGAACGTCAGAGTGCTATTACTTCCTTCCAAATATTCTTCGGATCACTCTATAAAAGATGCTGAAGATTTAGCAAACAATCTGGGAATTCAATATGACATTGTTCCTATTAAAAATATTGTTGAAGGTTTTGATAACACATTAGCTCCAATATTTTCAGGTTTAAATCCTGATGTTACAGAAGAGAATATTCAAGCCAGAATCAGAGGAACTTTATTAATGGCACTATCCAATAAATTTGGTCATATCTTACTAAATACATCTAATAAGAGTGAAGCAGCTGTTGGATACGGAACTCTTTATGGTGATATGAATGGCGGCTTATCTGTTTTAGGTGATGTTTATAAAACAGACGTTTTTGATTTAGCCCGATTCATGAATAAGGAGCGAGAAATAATTCCTATTAACACCATTGTAAAACCGCCTTCAGCAGAACTACGCCCGGATCAAAAGGATAGTGATTCATTGCCTGATTATGATGTATTGGATAAAGTTTTGTTTAATTACATCGAAAAAAATGAACATCCTCAAAAAATAATTGAGCAAGGTTTTGCCAAGGAAGTAGTAGAAAAAGCAGTTCGTTTGGTTAATTTGAACGAATATAAACGCTTTCAAACTGCTCCGATCATCCGTGTTTCATCAAAAGCATTCGGATTAGGACGAAGAATTCCTCTGGTTTCCAAGTATTAAGAAATTATTTTACTTAAAATAAGATAAAAAAGTCTGCATAGCAACTATAATAGTTGCTAGTATGTGGGCTTTTTTCTATTTTTGGACTCAATATGTTATAAAACATAAATCTAGCTGAGCTAATAATAGATAAGATGCCAAGAAGAATAGATAACAATTTTAACGCTGAACCTACCATAAAAGATATTTCTCAAATTTATGATGTTCTTACTGACGAAGAAAAAGAAAAAGTTCTGAATAATCATTCAGTAAAGCATTTTAAGAAGAACGATGTAATATACCAGGAAGGCGAAACTCCAGACAGTTTATTATGTCTTGGTTCGGGAAAAGTTAAAGTTTATAAAGTTGGATTTGGTGGTCGTGACCAAATTGTACGAATGGCTAATCCAACCAGTTTTATTGGTTATCGTGCCTTTTTTGCCGAAGGTCCTCATGTTGCTTCAGCTGTAGTCATTGAACCTTGCACCATTTTCTACATACCTAAAGCAATTGTATACGAACTACTTGAAAGCAATCACCAGTTTAGCTTAAATATTATTCGCTCACTTGCAAAGGAATTAGGTTTTTCGCGCTACAGAACAGTAACATTAACTCAAAAACATATTAGGGGAAGACTTGCTGAAAGTTTACTAGTATTGAAGGATATTTATGGATTTGAAGACGATGGCATTACCTTAAATGTGTATCTATCGCGCGAAGACTTAGCTAACTTCTCAAACATGACAACCTCAAATGCCATTAGAACATTATCTACATTTGTAAATGAAAATGTAATTACGGTTGATGGTAGAATAATTCGCATTTTAGATCAGGAAACATTAGAGAAAATATCTAAACTGGGATAGATTCATTTTGAATTTATCCAGGTTAACTTATGCCAGATTGTTTCCAGTGGTCCATGCTTGAACTTTTTGGCCCATAGGGTACAAAACACACCCAATAAAATTGCCAAAACAACACCTATAATAACACTGTAAGTGGCTCCGGTATATTTGTATAATCCCAAACCAAACCCATAATATATTGAGGCACCAATTATTGACTGAAAAAGATAATTAGATAGACTCATCTTCCCTATAGGAGAAAATATATTCAATATTTTATTTCCATATTTTGTATGAAACAATAATACAAAACCTGCTACTAACACTAACATAAAGCTAATATTAGTAAAGGCAGTTTCTATGGTTTCCAAAGGCCTTTTAATTGCCTCCGAAGTTATTAATACAGCTATTTTATTCTTTAAAATAAACAATGGTATAAATACACTTGCTGAGATAGAAAGAACCCAGATCCACACTTTTTTACTTTGACCGGTCCATGCAAATAGCATTTTTCTGCCTGCTAACATACCAAAACAAAAAAGTGCCAGTATATGGAAAAAACGGCCATTTTCCCAACTCCAATTTAGAACAGCCAGTTTACCATTAGCCAAATTACCTTTGGCTGTTTGCCAAAATGAACCACCTAATATATAATCGCTCATCCTACCAAAATAAGTCCATGAAGTAGGATTTTCAAGTGATACATCAGGATTCTTTAATCCTTGAAATAATTTCACCCACTCTAAAGGTAGCGATAGTAAAAAAATTGCAGATATCAACACCCATTGGTTTTTCATTTTCGCAAATGGAATTAAAAGAAAACCAACAAGTGCATACAATGTTAAAATATCACCCTGATAAAAAACAGAATTAATAAGTCCAAACCCCAACAATAAAACAAGTCTCCATGCGAAACGCCATCTAAAATCCTTACCTTTCCTTTCCTGGTTATCAGTTTGAATAAAAAAGGTTAATCCAAATAAAAGTGCAAAAATAGCATAGGATTTACCACCAAATAAAAAGAAAAGGCTATCCCATATTGTTTTATCTATAGATACCATCCAGGTTGGTAATCCTTGAGGCTGGTAATAAACATCAAAATGTTCGATATTATGAAGTAACATGATTGATACAATTGCAAAACCTCGCAACGCATCAACCACATGCAATCTGTTAGTGTTTTTATTTATCACTTTTATTTTTCTTCTTTTTCAAAAACAAAAACTCCACAAACGCCTTGTTCATCTTCACTAGAGCCTACTATTTGTCCATTTTGATTAATAATACCTTCTCTTTTTTCTGGGAAGTACTCAAATGGTTCAACCGAGATAATCTCATAATCTACCATTTCAAGTGAAACTTTATCCCCATCTACTTTACCTTCTAACTGACATTTTACCTGAAATGGTGTTTCATTCTCTATATATTCAGTAAAATCTAATACACCATAAAGACGGTCTCCTGCCTGAGCTAAAATTGCAACACCTTCGTCTTTGCCTGAATCAAATTCTTCTTTAAAAATCCATCTACCGGTTAAGTCCATATTATTATATTTTGTTATACAATATAAGAAATTAACAAAATACAGAGCAATATTTCACCTATGCAATCTCAGATAATTAGTGAATATTTTAAAGAATAAATTTTCCGTTAACTTATGATTTAAAAAGAAGTAGCTGTTAAAATACTTCATATTCTTTCTTTTCTTTTTTGCGTAGTTTACTAACCGCTAACTTGCCACTATTAGGAATCTTTATTTTATTTCCACCAACAATATTTTTAACTTCTGATTTAATCTTTGTATTAAGATTCTTTTCAACTCTTTCTTCTAGCTTAAAATAATCAATCAATTGGCGTAATTGAATAGCCTGACTACTCAACTCTTCTGCACTACTTGCCATTTCCTCACTTCCGGAAGCACTCTCCTGAGTAGCCTGATTTAATTGCTGAACAGCACCATTTATCTGTCCAGCTCCTGTCCTTTGTTCTTTAGAAGATGCAGCTATTTCTTTCATAAATAAGTTTGCTTTATCTATTCCTGGCAATACAGACTCCAACTTGAGATTTGATGCTACTGATAAATCATTACTCTCCTGAGCTAATCTAACAATTTCATCTGCCGCTTCTTTACTTCTCTCTGCCAATTGACGAACTTCAGCAGCTACAACAGCAAAACCTTTACCATGCTCTCCTGCTCTTGCAGATTCAACAGCAGCATTTAATGCCAAAATATTGGTTTGTTTGGCAATTTCACTTACCACATTAATCTTTTCCGCAATCTTTTTATTGGCGTTCATTGCTTTTCGTGATTCACTACTTACTTCCTTAATATCCGTCATTGTTTTGTCAGCCAATTTTTCACCCTCCTCAGCATTATCATTACTTTGTTCAATATTTGCAACCATCTCTTCAATTGCAGTAGAAACCTCTTCTAAAGAAGCGGCCTGCTCACTTGAACTTGTTGAAATAGATTGGGAATTGGTATTGAGCTGCTCACTAGCAACTGTTAACTGTTGCGAACCGCTCATAATTTCACCTACAACCTCCTTCAATTTTTCACACATCTTATCCATTGCAATCGTCAATCTGCTTACTTCATCTTTTCCAACCACTTCAATAGTATGAAATAAATCTCCCAATGACATCTTTTCAGCCAACCTTACTCCTTCCTCCAAAGGTTTTGTGATACTCCTCGAAATACGATTACTTACAATTGCAGCAAGTAACAAGGCAACAACAATAATAAATATAATTTGGTTATCAGCACTTTGAACTACGGCTTCCTCTGCAGCTAAAATGTCTTCAACAAGCGTTTCAACCAATTGAGCCATCTCTGCTCCTTCTTGCTGCATCTCTGCTACTTTTGCACCTTGCCTTACAACAGATTTGTTATAATCATTAAATGCATCCTGATATGCTGCATATTTTGACAACATATTATTTATGATTCTACTATTAGCTCCATAGATACTTTTACTATTTTCCAATAATGAAATACAGTCATTTAATCTAACCTTTACTTTTCTAACCCCATCTGAATTAATAGATCCATCTGCATTCATTGGATTAGCAATAAATCCCCAAGCGGATATCCTTAAGGAGTTATGAAGATTAACTAACTTTTGAATCAAAGCAGTATTCACTTGGTTATCAGGAGTAATTAACTTACTCAATTCACCACCTACCTTATACCAGTTATTAAAAGTTTGTTCCTTCTTATTCTCAAGATTTACAAATTCATTAAATGATTTTTTATAGTTTTGAATATGAACTTTAAAGTCATTACCATTTTCAATCTTATTACCCGATTTTTCGACTGCTAAATCCACATCTTCAATAGCTCTATCCAAATTATCAATGGCTTTATTTATTGCGCCTAAATCCGAAAAACGAAGAAAATACATTACGTTTAGTCTTGCCCCCAATAAATTACTTTGAACGTTCCTAACTTCCTTTGATACATTAGCCATGTTTGTTGTATTTCTTAACCCAATCCAACCTATAGCACCAACAACAATTAAGCATAACACTAGAATATTAAATCCTAATGCTAATCGAAAACGAATTGAAATGTTACGTAAATTCATATCTTCCCTACAATTAAATTTTTTGATTATTTGTATATAATTCTGTCCCTCGGTAAAATCCTCCGCCTGCTGAATAAAAAAACGTTTTAACGTTTTCATTCGAATAATTGGCTGCAAATATAATTGAACAATCATTTTAACAGAAAAATTTCACTTGATATTAATCCAAATTTTAACCTTATTTGTCAAAGAGTTTCGAATTAATTTATCCTATAATTCACACTTTTGTTGTAGGATTAAAGTGCTATGTTTCAAATCAAAAATTAAAAAAAGAGAGTTACTATTGACGTTTAATTTTTATATGGTAACGTTAATTTAAAGAGACTACCAGAATCTCTTGAGAAGTACTCTAATATCCGATAAAACGCAGGATTTGTTTTAATAAAACCCCAGTTATATCTGCGATGCATATAGGATTAGCAATCCAAATTAAAAATACGTTCATACTCTAATAAATCTTGCTTTTTATTAAGCATTCTTTGCTTAGTAACCCGAGTTTGATATAAAATTATTGGCTCAGACCACTTATAAATAATGAGTTTCAATGAATATTTGTGAAGTCATAGCGGGCTATGTCAAACAAATATGAAGAAGAAAATCGTTGTTTATATGTGGCTTTCTATTAAAATATGAGCTCTTTAATTTTAATCGAACTCGGGTTATTACATTCTTTTCACCATATTTCTAAAAATAAAAAAACCGATGACAGAAGCCATCGGTTTTTCAATATTTAAGTTTGTATTTTAATTAAGCTACAGCCTGTCCAATTAAGATAGCTGCTACTAATGCTAAAATTGCATATAACTCTGGGAATACAGCAAGAATTAATGACTTACCAAAAACATCGTAACCAGCACCAATACCAGCAATACCATTTGCACAAACTTGTCCTTGACGAATTGCAGATAATAAACCTACAATACCTAAAGCTAAACCTGCACCAAATACTGCACCAGCTTGTAACCATGACATATCAGCCTGCAATAATCCTGCTAACATAAAATATCCAATAAATCCATATAGTCCTTGAGAACCAGGCAATGCACTCAAAGTTAAGTAACTACCAAATGCAGATTCATTTTTTTTCATTGCTCCAATAGCAGCATTACCACCCATAGAACAACCATAAGCGCTACCAATTCCAGTTAGTGCAACCATTAATCCAATTCCGATATAAGCAAATACAATAGCTTCCATAATTATTTAAATTTAATTTCTGTTTATTTTTTTAGTTAACTTGTTTTTTAAAAGGATTATAAGCCTTCCCTCCACCTTCAAAACCTGCGTTTTTATAGAATTCCACAAAAGTTAAACGCAATGGGTGAACCATAGAACCTAATCCTGACATAAAAATATTAATGGCATGTCCTACAACCAGAATAACCAGCATTAGAACAAAACCGACAATTTGCATTACGATTCCAGCTTCAGGGTTTACTAATTTCAGAGCAAGATCATTAAAAACCAATCCAAGTATAGCACTTGCTAAACCTAAGGCAAATAATCTTACATAAGATAATAAGTCACCAACACCACCGACAACAGTGTTATATGTGTCCCATAATCCTGATCCAAAATTTAGTAAAAGACTTTTCCCAGGAGTATTCATAAAGAAAATTCCGATCAAACATATTCCTCCAATAATCATATATGGAATGTTCATAAACTCAACATTCATTTTGCCTGCTAGTAAATAGTTTACAGCAGAAGCAATGATTAGAAAAGCCCAACCCAAAGTAGAAACGGCATGTATTATGCCTGCTTGTTTAATCTCCTTAGCTGCTCTCAAGAACATTCCAAATAGCATTTGAATCAATCCTAGGACCAATGAAGATTTAAACATGATATCCTGAACTGTAATACCTGATGCTTTCATTGATTTTGCCAAATCCCTGTATACCGGAAGATTTGTTTTGTATAGCTCGATACCGAAAAAAGTACCTCCCAATATACCAAAGAACACGGTGGATGCTCCCAACAATTGAATTAACGATAAAATTGGAATGGATTCTTTTTGTTTGGCTTTAAAAATTGTTGCACCCAACACAAACAAAAGACCATACCCTGCATCACTAAAGCAGAAACCAAAGAATAACAAATAGAATGGCGCCAAAAATGGAGTCAAATCCAATTCGTTATACGACGGCAATGCGTACAAATTACTAATCGTTTCAAACAAGCGATTAAACCTGTTGTTTTTTAGTTGGACCGGAGGTTTATCAGTATGATTAGCTTTACTCTTCAAATAGTAAACAGATGCTTTTTCTAAATAAGCGTCCAGTTCTGCTAACCTATCCTTTGGAGCCCATCCTTCCATCAGTTTTACCTGACCTTCCAATTCATCACTTGTATGATGGACAGCTTCATTTGACGCTAAAGCATCTTTTAATTCAAGGCTATAATTTTCCAGAACCTGAGAACCTTTATTTGCATAAGCATGCAAAGTATCGTACTCCAGTTCTAACTTTTCTGTAAGTTCTGTTATTTGCCCCTGAATTTCTCCAATTGATTGTTTTGGAAGCTTTACTTCCTCTGCATCAATATCCGGAATAAGTTGATCATTTTCCAGAACTAATACAAAATAGGTATACCCCTTGTCTTCAGAGACTTTTGTGAGATTATACGCTGTCTCCCATTCTGCTTGAAATTTCTTTGATGAAACATAGAAAAAGTACATTTGAACTCCTGCTTCACGCTCTAATTGATCAATTTTACTCCATGAAAAATCGCCCCATGGGATTAACTGATTTAGCTCTTTGTTCAAAATACTTATTTGCTGATTATAATGCTCTATATTAGTTTGAACTTCAGCAACAGCCTCCAATATTTCACCACCTGTTTGAGGTATTTGTACCTCATTATATGCATTTTCATCTTTAAAAGTGCCTAAAGTTTTCATTGTTTTTTCAACTTCATTCACCTTACGATAAGCATCCTGTATTTCAATAGATGGTTCTTCTTTTTTCTGAATAATGTGAACTACCCCCAACTTTTTTAAGTCCTCCAAAAAGGAATTATAATCCAAATGATGAACCAAAAAAGAATACTTAAACATTGGTACTATCATGATGCAACCTCCTTTTCTTGTTGTTGACGGTTTTTCACAATTTTTTGTGCCGATTTTGAAAGATTCTCTTCATCTTCGAGGAATCGTTTAATCTTTCTGATGGCATCCTTATATCCCGGTATTTGAACTTTTTCGTACAAGTTCACTTTTTGCGTTGTTTTTTTTCTGGCCACATCAAGTAGTTCCATTTTACGGAGAAAGACTTCTCTTTCAATCCCTACTTTTGCCAAATCTTCAATGATTTTCACACCGTCAAAAAACCATACCGGTTTACTAAAAAGTGCAAACGGCTCTTTTTTAAATACAACATCTTTTAAAATAGGAGTTTGAACACCTGCAATTTTTTTGCTTTCAAGAATAACATCCTCAATAGAAATGATTTGCATATCAAACTCTCCCCATAATCGAGACATTTTATCTAAACCAGCCATTTGGGTTTCAAGTTCTTGCTCGAGCACATCAGCTCGCTTCTTTGCTTTTTTAACTTCAATACGCAACGCAGCCTCCTTATTCTGAAGCGTAGGTAATGCACGCTCCCGAATCTTCAATTGCTTATCTAGTTGCTGTTGAGAAGTTTTATTGTATTGAAACTTTACGGCCATAAAAATTAGATTTTAGATAAGTGATTTATAGATTTTACAGACCCATTTATTCAACTCATCTATTTATAATCTATATTGTACTATACATTTCCTATTATCTAATAGTCTATTGTTTAGTTCCTTTCCAATATTTTTCAACAAACTCTTCACGTACAACCACCTCTTCTCTAGCAAAGTTATCACTAAACAATTTCCAGGTAGTATCTAACATTTTCTCTGTATCAATATTAATATCAACAGCTAAAATATGCTCTGAATATTCTTTTGCAAATTTTAAAGTACGCTCATCATAGTCTGTTAAATCAAAACCATTATCCTGCTTTGTTTTTGCATTGGCAGCATCTGCATACAAACGAATTGCAGCATTCATTACCTGCGGATGATCTTCGCGAGTTTGTTTTCCAATTACCAACTGCTTTAAACGTGATAAACTTCGAAAAGGATCAACAATTACTTTACCCACATCTGAATCCATACGTAGAAATAACTGTCCTTCAGTAATATATCCTGTATTATCTGGAATAGCGTGAGTAATATCCCCTCCATTCAGAGTGGTTACTGCAATAATTGTAATAGAACCACCATGAGGAAACTGAACAGCTTTTTCATATAGTCTGGCTAAGTCAGAATATAATGAACCCGGCATACTATCTTTTGATGGTATCTGGTCCATACGATTGGATACGATTGATAAGGCATCTGCATACAATGTCATATCTGTTAACAACACTAACACTTTTTCTTGCTTTTCTTCAGCAAAATATTCAGCAGCCGTTAACGCCATATCCGGAATTAAAAGTCGTTCTACTGGAGGATCCTCTGTGGTATTCACAAAACTCACAATACGATCTAGAGCACCTGCATTATCAAAGACATTTTTAAAGTACAGATAATCATCATTTGATAGCCCCATACCTCCTAAAATAATTTTATCAGCTTTAGCTCTTAATGCCACATTTGCCATTACCTGGTTATATGGTTGATCTGGATCGGCAAAAAATGGAATCTTTTGACCGGTTACAAGAGTATTGTTCAGGTCGATGCCTGCAATACCTGTAGCAATTAATTGAGACGGTTGCTTTCTACGAACTGGGTTTACAGAAGGACCTCCTGTATCAACAATTCTTCCCTCTACCTGAGGACCTCCATCTATTGGATCTCCAAAGGCATTGAAAAAGCGACCGGCCAAATGATCACTCACTTTTAATTGTGGTGGACGACCTAAAAACACCACTTCGGCATTCGTTGGAATACCTTCAGTACCGGCAAAGATCTGAAGAATAACCTCATCGCCCATAATTTTTACTACCTGCCCCATACGACCATGCACAATAGCCATCTCATCATAACCTACATCTGTAGCCTTTAATGTTACGGTAGCCTTTGTCAGGTTAGTAATTTTTGTATAAACTTTTTGAAATGCTTGAGTTTCCATGCATCTATAATTTTCAAAATTAATTTAAGCGTTCATTCATAATCTCCTCCAACTCTTTTTCATGAGTTTTAAACTTCTCAGATTCCCACTCACTGTAGTTAATCTGCTTAAGTTGGTTGATGATTCGCTTAAAAAATCCGTTTACTTCTTCAAAAGAATCGAATTTGAATTTCTTATCAGTGATTTCTAAAACTTTTTCCAACATGTATTTTTGACGAGGCATTGGACAGTTGGCATCAATCTTATCAAAAGAATCTTGCTGAAGAATTACCGCATCAATCAATTCTGAATTCCAGAATTTCTCATGAAATTCTAAAGGAACACCATCATCTCCAAGAATATTGATTTGCTCTTGAGCTTCTTTACCCCTCAACAATAATGTTTTAGTTTTAAGAACATGATCCAACCAGCTTTCGCCAATATTTTCCTTCAAATACTCTTGAACCTCAGGATATTCTAAATATTTGGAGTAACTATCGATTGGGTCGATTGCAGGATAGCGTTTACTATCTGCACGTCCCTGATTTAATCCGTAGAAACATCTTGCAGCCTTACGTGTAGATTCTGTTACCGGCTCTTTTAAGTTACCACCTGCTGGAGACACAGTACCAATAAATGTAATTGAACCAGACTCACCATTATTTAAATATACGAAACCTGCACGTGCATAAAAACTAGTAATAATGGCTGTTAAGTCCATTGGAAACGCATCCGGTCCAGGCAGTTCTTCCAAACGGTTACTCATCTCTCTCAGAGCCTGAGCCCAACGAGAAGTTGAATCTGCCATTAATACTACTTTTAATCCCATTGAACGATAGTACTCACCCAATGTCATTGCAGTATAAACAGATGCTTCACGAGCTGCTACCGGCATGTTTGATGTATTTGCTATAATTGTAGTACGCTCAATCAAACTACGACCTGTTTTTGGATCTTCCAATTCGGGGAACTCTGTAAAGATTTCCACAACCTCATTGGCACGTTCACCGCATGCTGCAATAATTACAATATCTGCATCTGCAAATTTTGAAATGGCATGCTGTAATACGGTTTTACCTGTTCCGAAAGGTCCCGGAATAAACCCCGTTCCCCCTTCAGTAATAGGGTTTAAGGTATCTAATGTTCTGGTTCCGGTTTGTAAAAGCTTAAATGGACGAGGTTTTTCTTTATAAGCTCGCACTGCCATTTTAACCGGCCATTTTTGAACCATTGTTAATTCTATATCATTTCCTTCACTATCAGTTACTATAGCTACAACATCATCAACGGTATATTGACCTGCTGCCACTACACTTTTAACAGTATATGTGCCTTCAAATTTAAAAGGAACCATAATACGATGAGGTACACTATTTTCAGGCACTTCTCCTAACCAGCTTCCGGCAATCACCTGATCACCAACTTTTGCAATAGGAGTCCAGTCCCATTTTTTCTCTCTATCTAATGGATCTGTGTAGTCTCCTCTCTTCAAGAAAACACCATCCATTTTATCTAAGTCATTTTGAAGACCGTCGTAATTTCTAGATAAAATACCAGGACCCAAGTTAACTTCTAAAAGGTGATTTTCAAACTCCACCGGAGTACCAACCTTTAATCCACGGGTACTTTCAAATACCTGTACATAAACATTTTTACCCAAAATCTTTATCACCTCTGCCATGAGTTTATTTTCAGGGTGTGATATAAAGCATATTTCGTTTTGGGCCACAGGACCATCAACCTCAACAATAACAAGATTGGCAATAATACCGGCTACTTTTCCAGTAGTTTTATTTTTTCTTTCCATGGCTTAATTTATATTCTTCAGGAAATTCGTAACTAGATTCCAACTCACTAAGTAATTTACGGAACATCTTCTGTCCTTCTTCTTCATCAAGAGCAATCCATCTTTCTACCATAAACTGTTTAAAAATGAATCCCAGCACTCTTTCTATTGTGAAATAATGAAAGAAAGTTGCATCATCAAGATATTCCCACTTCAGTTGATCTATTTTTAGTTCTCGCTCTAACAAACTTTCATTCTCATAAGTTTGCACTAAAGTTTCTATCTGATCAAATTCACTGGCTAAACCAAAATCTCTTGAGCGACTTTTAACAAGTGCTTCAACTATTTCGCCTCCCCCTATCAATTCATTTTCATAGTCGATTCCATATTTTTTACCAGTTAATGCTGTAAAAACATTTTTCACATTTACCTCGTAATCAATAAAATCACTTAAAAACTGATTTGAAAAAGATTTTAGATAACCTATATACTTTTTGAATAATAAAACTTCAGCCTCTATTGAAGAAAACTTCTCTTCGGCAAGTAATATTTCTTTTATAAACTGGATCATATACTGAGGGTAATCCAAATTATCGACATCCTCAATATTCTTTTTATCCAACAAAATTTCCAATTCCTTAAGCGTATATAATCCTCTGGGATCGAATTCTTTTTGTTGGTTAAACATCAAACTTATGAGATTATAATGATCGAAGGGTAAGTAGAGCGCTTTAGCCATTTCCAGGTCTTGAGTACTCAATTCTTCAAGCAATGATTCGCGCAGAATTATTGAGTTAAACAAAACTTTTTTATCACCTAATACAATATCAGGTAATCCGGCAATTAAACAATAGTACTTTTTACCCATGTTTACTCCTCTTCAAATAATAATTGATTTGTTTTAGGACGTAAAAATGATTTAAAAAAGTTTTGAAAATCGCCTTCTTCAAAACTAATTACATAGCTTCCATCAGCAGGTCCTACTTTGAATCCGGCTTTAACAGACTGATCGGATTCAAAGCTTAAGCCTTTATTCATTTCAGCAGCCAAATTATTCTTCAAGAACTTTTCCATTTCGGCCTTATCCGACTCAGATAAAACTACATTAATATCAAAGTTTCCTGTTTTTGACCACCCTTCTACAACTTTTAGGATAAGCGACTGCACATATTCCTTATCACTAAACACCTCTTTTAAAGATGGTTCAGCAACCTGAATGGCAATACTTTGTCCTATTTTTTGTTGCAAAGATGAGATTGCTTGTTGAGAGGCCAACTTTATTTCTGCATCAACATTACGTTGTTTTTCAGCAGCCTTCTCATTCGCATCTTCAATAATACCGGATGCCTTACTTTTAGCTTCAGAAAGAACTTCCTCCGCTTCTTTTCGGGCTTTTTCTAAGATAACTTCAGCCTCGTGGTTCGCTTTTTGAACCCCTTCAGCATAAAGCTTATCTGTTAGCTCTTGAAGTTTTGATTGCATAATTTTGACTCGTATTTTTATGATAAATTCCCGGTTATACCCGAGTATCTATCTATTAACAAAGAATTAGTAATATCTATATAAATATAAACCTAATATTTCAGAGACAGTTCGATTATAAAACCAATTGTTGTTTTTTAGATATAGACCAAAAAAATCTCCTGATAAAAATAACTAATCCGGATATAAAACGAATTGACCCAATATCATCTGAAAATAGAATTATAATCTTTATCCAAGTCTATTTCCATAAAATTGTTTAAAACTATTAATTTTTTTATTTTTTTGTTATAATAATTTTAATTTTTAAGTATGTTTTATAACACGCTTCTACTTTAGCTAAATATCTAGTTGTCCGATTGTTTTCAGATATTTTGACTGATTAATTTTATAATTCACCTTGGCAGATATAAAATAGAATTTGCTCTTTGCCATTGTATCTGTACATCCAACACATCAGTAGTAGTTAACCCCCTAATTTAATCGATTCATTTCTAATTTCAAATTTTCATAGGTTTGAGTTAATGACACTTTTGTATAGGAAATTTTAACCAATGACTCAATTAAATTAAACGCACTTTGCTGAATTTACAGAATAATACCTTCTTTGACTTTATCAAAACTCAATTGAGCTCTTCTAGTAACCAAACAATATCGATTCTAAGTCATCTACCTTAACCATAAATATACTATTTTATGGTTATTCAGTTTACTTTTCTGTATCCATTTTTAACAACAAACTTTAATATCCAATACTTCGTTAAACTTTTAAGCAGCAATGGTGCCATAATATAATAGTTCCCTTGCCTTGTGTTTATTTTTAGGCAAGTTTGGGTTAATACCGAACTTGTCAAAAAATAAATTTAACTGTAAGGCATTGTTATTTATTGTTTTGATATCTGTCATCGAAAATGATTTTCGTTGTTCTTTGGGTATGCTCAACCAATGGATAACCTTGGCGAGATTAATGGATGTCAGCGAAGCGTTAAAGTGAAAATCCAATTTGTTTTTGCTTCTGGCCTGACAATCATTTAGGCCTGTATGCTGTTTGCCATCACGGTAAAGAAATTCAATCTGGAAACGGCTTTGATAAAATTTCAGGATATCAGAAGCATCCATGTTGATATCTGTTGAGAAATACAGTTTGTAAACCTGCTTACCCTTCCGGTTACAATAAAGAGCATGCACAACCTTTATGTTTCGCTTCAGGGATATGGAATAGACAATAGCGCTGTGGATTACAGCCTGATCACCTTTTGACACAAGCTTAAAGTGTCTCAAGTCGATATTTTTGTTATCAACTTTCCCATCATATTTTTTTGGTCTTCCAGGCTTGCCTGTTGGCTCATCTTGATATAGGTACCTCAAATTGGCATCATCCCTTAGCCTGCTAATTAAGTGCATATCGGCATTAATTACCTGGTCAACAAACGTACGTTTTGCAAACCATCCATCGGCCACTAAATATGAAGATAGCTCTAGCAGCTGTGTTTTGCGCTCAGTAATAATATCAGCATACCAGTCCGAAAGCGACTGATCCTTACCTGCTATTGTCTGGACCGCCTCTAAATGAAAGGCTGTATGGTTGTCAATATCGATTGCGGCCAAGCCTCCAATTTCAAGCCCCCATTTAGCACGGTTGGCACAACCAGACCAAAAATAGCCGGCACCAGGTGTATGTTTACCTGATTTACTAATGTAGGAAGGATCAAAAGCAATTACATACCGGCCGCTTCCCTGAGAAAGTGTTAATTCTTTGTTGAAAGTTAGAAAGTCAAATGGTTTTTCAAATTGTTGTCGGTATCTTTGCTCCATATGCTTACCAAAGCGACCCAACTGTAAAAAGTTGATACGACCTTTTATGCATAAAAATAGGATAAGAGTCTCTGTTACAAACTCTTTTCTCCAACTATTGATATTTGACATTTTTGATAACACGCTCTCTATGTGTGTTTTATAAATATTATTTCCCTTGATAGTCACCCTTAATGAAGTTGTCAGAATTCTCCATTAAGATACTGATTATCAAGGGTTTAAACAAGTAAATCATTGACTTATTTTGCTGACATTCAGTATTTTACACTATACTTTAACGGACTATTGATATCAAAACATGAATCTTAATTTCAAATAAAATTTAACTAAAATTCACAGACACTAAACTCATTCATAAAACAAAATATTGAGATTATTGTTTCTATTATAAATAACAAATTATGGACTTATTAAAACAACTAAACTGGAGATATGCCACAAAGCATTTTGACTCCTCAAAAAAGATAAATAGTGAAGATTTAAATACACTCTTAAATGCTGTTAATCTTGCACCTTCATCATATGGATTACAACCTTATAGAGTATTGGTCATTGAAAATGAAGAAGTAAGAGAAAAACTAAAAGAAGCAGGATATCAACAACCTCAGTTTACTGAAGCTTCTCAGGTTATTGTTTTTGCGGCAAATAACAATATTACTGAAAGTGACGTCAATGATTTTATGGAGCGCACAGCAGCAGCCAGAAATATTAATGTAGATGATTTATCTGATTACAAAGGAATGATTTTGGCAAAAGTTAATAATGCTTCAAAAGAATTTCTTACAACCTGGGCTTCAAAACAATGCTACATTGGTCTTGGATTTCTATTATATACTGCAGCTCAATTAGGGATTGATGCTTGTCCGATGGAAGGATTTGATGCGAAAGGATTTGATGAAATTCTTGACTTAAAAGATAAAAACTTAAGTTCTGTAGTTGTTGCTAGCATTGGCTATAGATCAGAAAAAGATAAATACCAAAATTTAACTAAAGTTAGATATCCTTTAAACGAATTTGTTATTAATTATTAGTACTTTGTTTGTTATTAATTTAATACGATAGCCACTTAGATTATTTTTAAGTGACTATCGTATTTTTGCTTTATATAAAAAAATTCCAAGCGCTATCAATGACACTAATATACCCAACCATACACCTATTGTAATATCTAATCCAAAACCACCATTTACCAAAGGAGCCACCAATAAATAACCTACACAAACAGTTGTCATAAACATTGCTGGTATAGAAAGAAACCAATGATTTTTACCTGATTTTTTAAGATACATAGCAACTGTCCAAAGCATAACAACAGACAAAACTTGGTTTGATAAACCTAAAAACTTCCATATCGTAGAAAACTCTAACTGAGTTAAAACAAAACCAATAACAAAAAGCGGAATACATATAATTAATCTACTTCTAATACTGGTTTGACTATAAGAAAACACATCTGCAAGAGTTAGTCTTGCGCTTCTAAATGCCGTATCACCAGTTGAAATGGGTAATACAATAACACCCACAATTACAAATATGGCACCTACTTTACCCATCCAATGTTCAGAAATCATATTTACAACCCAAGCCGGATTATGTGCCTTAGGAATCATGGCTTCATTCAATCCATTCACATCACCAAAATAATTCATTGCTGCTGTTGCCCAAATAATGGCCACAATTCCTTCTGCAATCATTGCTCCATAAAATGCATATCTACCATAGCTTTCTTTTTTTAAACACCGAGCCATCATTGGAGCCTGAGTAGAATGAAATCCCGATATGGCACCACAAGAGATCACTATAAACATCATTGGGAAAAGAATATTTTGAGCAGGGTTTCTATGTAGATTTTTTAATCCGTTCAATGATAATTCATGCATTTGAAAATTGCCTGACCAGTAATTGATCATCATTGCTGCAGCAATACCCATGGCCATAAGTAATAAAGCAACAGCAAAAAAAGGATAAATCTTTCCGATGATTTTATTGATAGGTAACAATGTTGCTATCAAATAATATCCAAAAATAATATAAACCCATACCTCAAAACCTCCATTTGTTTGATAAGCCAATAAACCAGCAGGACCTGAAACAAAAGCAACTCCAACAAATATTAAAAGAAGCAAAGTAAAAACTCTCAACAACTGTCGAAATCCGTTTCCAAGATATTTACCAACCAATTCTGGTACACTTGCACCTCCGTTTCTTAAAGATAGCATCCCTGAAAAATAATCATGAACTGCACCCATAAAAATACATCCAACTACAATCCAAATATAAGCCCACTGCCCATATTGAGCTCCTAAAATAGCTCCAAATACAGGTCCTAAACCTGCTATATTCAGAAACTGAATAGTAAAAACTTTCCAGGTTGGAAGAGGTGTAAAGTCTACACCATCAGTTTGAGATACTGCTGGTGTTTTAATGGAGTCATCTGCACCAAAAAACTTTTCAATAAATCTACCGTAAAAAACAAATCCTAAAACCAATAAGGTAATAGAAACTAAAAAAGTAATCATCTTACATACAAATTATACTAGCAAAAATAAATAAAAAATGCACTTTAGATTGGTATAAACCTCCCTAAAGTGCATCATTCAAAATGCGTGGTTATATTTTATTGTTTTACAAGTCTAACAACTTTACGCGACACTAAATCTTCAACAACAATCTGATAAATTCCACTTTGTAAATCTGATATATCAAACTGATCTACCATACCGGCACTTAATTCAAATGCACTTAGAGTAGCTCCTGAAAGGCTAACAACTCTTACCTGTACTGTTTTTGAATCATAACTGGTTAAATCTACATTCACTAATCCTTCTGTTGGATTTGGATATACAACTAACTCACGTTCTGCAATATCTGGTAAATCTGTTGTTAATTGTGAAGACTTTAAACTGAAAGTGTATGCATCTGGAGTAAATATTTTATCCCATTTAATTAGGTATGCTTTACCCGCTTCTACATCTAAAGATATTTCTGACTGTAATCCATTTGAATCATCACTAAAAAAAGCTCTTTGCTCACCACAACCTGTATAAACCTCTAAGTATGTATCTTCCGAAGTTAAACCTACACTTGTTATAGTAAGATCTCCATTTTCACGAGCAATAAATCTATACCATTTGTTGGTAGCAGACTCATGATCTATAATATTTCCTTCTGAAACATCGATATCAATTGGGTCAATACAGCGTTCTCCTGCTTCCCAGTTACTTTCTTCAATAGTCCACTCAATTTGCCCATTTGAAGCTCCGTTTTGCCAACAAACAAGATAACTCTCACCTTCAACTGCATCAAAAGCAATTTTACTCGGGTTCCAACTTTGATCATTATTTATTGAAGAAGTATAACTACAATCATCAAACACAGCAACTCTGCAATCTTCAGCATAATCACCTACTGCCCTAACTGTCACCTTTCCATTTCTAGAAGCAGTAAACTCAAACCAACGGTATTTATTTTGAGGCGCATTACTTACCATATAACCTGCTGTGGATGCTAGCGGGAAACTGCAGAACTCACCTTGAGCCACTGAAGTCTCTTGAAGACTCCATTCAAACTCTTGATTTGTATAATAATTTCTCCAGTTAATGTAATAAGTTAATCCACTAATTACTTCAAATGAAACTTCTGACTGTTCGCCAATAAAATTATCACTTAAGGTGAAAGCATCCAGATCACAGCCATCATAAATTTCAACATAGGTGTTTGCGGAAGTTAAACCAATAGAAGAAACAGTAACTTTACCATTCATTGTTGCAGTGTAAGTAAACCACTGATCACCTGCAGCATTATTACTAATATTTATCCCTTGATTTGCTGCTACAGCTGCAGTACAAGATTCGCCTCCTTGTCCAGATACAATCTGAACTGTCATTCCCCACAAGATAAGTGAAAGTAAAATAATTTTTTGCATTTTGTGTTGTGTTGTTGTGTTGTTGTGTTGTTAAGAAAAATTCTAATTCATTATTTTTTTATATTATAGAGCCTGTCAAATGGTACAAAAAACTTACTTTCCCCAAAACAAATTATTTATTCCATTACAGCTGTTCAGTTCATTAATTCAATACTTTAAAAATATTAATCAAACAAATTTATGTATTCACATAAAATTTTCGTCCATTTATCAACTTGTAACGAAAGCTCTTTTAAAAGGTTTCGATTTTTTATCGTAGAACTTTGATTTTAATTAAAATACAAACTTCCCTTCATGCCAAAAAACCTTTATTAAATGGGCTTTTTACATGCACATTTTTCTTTTTTGATAAATCTCAAAAATTATTATGATTTTTTTATAGCCCTGACATTCATTTTAATTTTATATTGTCCCCACTAACATAAAATTGCATCATGCAAAGCTAAAGTCTCTCTTGAGTGTGAAGTAGTAATAGGAGGCACAAAAATAGAAAAGTTTTTTATACTACCGTCCTTTTATGAGCATATTAATTAAGATTTTAACTTTATTTTAACCAAACCATCTTTTTGTTTTTAATTTTGCACCATCATAAAAAAAAGAGACCTTTGAAACAAAAAGTATTATTAATTACTCCACCATTTACTCAGCTGAATACACCTTATCCGGCCACAGCATATTTAAAAGGATTTTTAGATCACAAAAAAATCTCTTCTACGCAAATTGATTTAGGTTTAGATGTTTTATTAAATATCTTCTCAAAAAGTGGACTGACTCATATTTTTGAAGAATCAACGAAGCATAAACCGAACTTTTCGGAAAATGCCCAAAGAATTTTTTCATTACAGAAACATTACATCAACACTGTGCATGATGCTATTTCCTTTTTACAAGGGAAAAATGAAATGCTTGCTCATACCATTTGCAACGAAAGCTTTCTACCACAAGCATCCAGATTTAATCAATTAGAAGAGTTGGATTGGGCATTTGGAAACATGGGTATCAGAGATAAAGCAAGACATCTTTGTACTTTATTTTTAGAAGACCTTTGTGATTTCATTGTAGAATGCATAGATCCTTATTTTGGATTTAGCAGATATGCAGAACGAATCAGTTCCTCTGCTTTAATTTTCGATCCTATTTATAGCGAATTGAATAAGCCCAATTCTTATATAAGTGAAACTCAAAACAAGCTACTTTCAGAATATATCAACAACGAAAAGCCAACTTTAGTTGCATTTTCCGTCCCCTTTCCCGGTAATCTATTTGCGGCATTAAAGTGTGGCCAATTCATAAAATTCAAATATCCTGATATAAAAATATGCATTGGAGGAGGATATCCAAATACTGAATTAAGATCTCTTAGTGATCCAAGAATATTTGAATTTATTGATTATATTACTCTTGATGATGGTGAAACTCCATTGTTAAACCTCATTGAACATTTAAATGGAGAACGCCCACTTGAAAAATTAAAAAGAACCTTACTTTATACTGATGAAAAAATTTGTTATTTCGATGAATCTGATACAGAAGATTTTTCATATAAAAACAATGTTGCACCCAACTATTCCGGACTAAAAGTTAAAGACTATATCTCTGTTATAGAAATCATTAACCCCATGCACCGATTATGGAGTGATGGATTCTGGAATAAATTAACCATGGCTCATGGATGTTATTGGGCAAAATGTACTTTCTGCGATACTACTTTGGATTATATAAAACGATATGAACCTGTATCTGCAGAAATTTTATGTAATAAAGTTGAAGATATCATCAAACAAACAGGAAATTCTGGCTTCCATTTTGTGGATGAAGCTGCACCTCCTGCGTTGATGGTTGCTTTTGCAAAAGAAGTTTTAAAAAGAGGATTAAACATTGCCTGGTGGACTAATATTCGATTTGAAAAACAGTTTAATTTTGATGTTTGCAGACTCCTGAAAGCATCTGGCTGCATTGCTGTCTCTGGTGGTTTAGAAGTGGCTTCGGAACGTATATTAAAACTGATTAATAAGGGAGTAAGTATCTCTACCATAGCTGAAACATGTTATAATTTCACAAGTGCAGGTATCTTAACTCATGCCTATTTAATGTATGGATTTCCAACCCAAACCCAACAAGAAACAATCGATTCTTTGGAGGTTGTAAGGCAACTCTTTGAAAACAACATCCTACATTCAGGTTATTGGCATCAATTTGCCATGACAGCCCATAGCCCCGTTGGTCAAAACCCGGAAAAGTTTAATGTAAAAGCAGTTAATCAATCAATCAACCCCTTTGCCAACAATGATTTGGAACACATTGATAATATAGGAGCTAAGCATGAATTATTCAGTGAAGGCTTAAAAAAATCCTTGTACAATTTTATGCACGATATTGGTTTTGATTTACCCCTGCATGAATGGTTTGAATTTAAAGTTTCGCCAACAAATATTGCCCCAGATTTTATATACAACACGCTGCAACAATCAACTACAGATAAACTTAGAAGTAGCAGTAAAATATTATGGATCAACGAAAAACCTGTAATAAATTACTACACTAAGAAGAAAAAAGGGAAAGTAACTCCAATGGCGGAAATAACCATCCATCTAAAAAATGATGTTATTTCTCTAAACGTAAAAGAAAACATTGGAAATTGGATTATGAATATGACTGAACAATCTCATATTCTCAATAACAATAATCTTACCTTTAATGATTTAATTAACAGTTTTCAACATGAAAAACTGGGCGATTTTAATATTTTTAGGAATGGATATGCTTTTAACCAACTCAGAGAATGCGGACTATTAATTTTATAAAAACCATATCTATTTCTGTAATTCTTATCTTTTGTTTTCTTTCTTGCAATCAAGAAAAAATGAATACAGATCAATACAAACAAGTAATTTTTGACACCGAAAAAGCTTTTGAGAAAATGGCAAATGAAATTGGCATAGCTAAAGCTTTTGAACATTATGCTGATTTAAATGGAGTAATACTTCGCAACAATAAAGTTATAAAGGGTAAAGAAAACATATATAATTCTATCAAAAACAACCATCTCTATAAAAGAGCCAATTTAAAATGGAATCCTGAGTTTATAGATGTTTCTAACGATGGTGATTTGGCCTATACATACGGCAAATACACATTTGAATTTTATAACGAACAAGGTGAAAAACAAATACAAACTGGAATCTTTCATACTGTTTGGAAAAAACAAACCAATGGTTCCTATAAATTTGTTTGGGATTAATTTTATTAAAATTATACATTTACTCCTACATAAAAAATAATAGATATTGATATGATAAAATATATATTACTTTTCTCAATTCTTATTATTAGCGCTAACACTAAAGCTGAATCGATACAGGATTTCCTATTTCCCAGCCCTAAAAAAATGGTTATAAAGGATGGGTACCTGAACAAAATTAATGACTTTCAATATGATTCACAGAACCTGTTTAATCTCATTGAAACTCTTGAAACAATAAATATTCAAGGTGAACTAAAGGAATTATGTACCCCCCTTCAGTTCAACACCATTTACTTTACTATTGATAGCACATTGCCTAATAATCAACAATATATTCTTCTTATCGATTCAACGGATATTAAAATTACAGGTAAAGATGAAGCTGCATTGTATTACGGAAAACAAACGTTAAAACAACTTATTGAATACAGTAAAATCACTAATGCAGCTATCCCATGTTTAAAAATTGAAGACTGGCCGGATTTTGAAAGAAGAGGCTATATGCTTGATATTAGTCGAGATAAAGTACCTTCAATGGAAACATTATATCATATTATTGATATTTTATCGATGTGGAAAATCAATGAATTTCAGCTCTATACCGAACACACTTTTGCATACAAAAACCACAAAGAAGTTTGGGAGAACTCTAGTCCGATGACTCCGGAAGAAATTCAAAAATTGGATACTTATTGCAAAGTTAGATTCATTGATCTGGTTCCCAATCAAAATTCATTTGGACACATGGAAAACTGGCTAAAGCATGATGAATATCTTGACTTAGCAGAATGTCCTACAGATTGCCAAACTATATGGGGAATGCGAAATCGTACCAGCCTCAACCCAATCAATCCTGGATCTTTAATATTGATGAAAGAACTTTATGCTGAATTACTTCCTAATTTTACCAGTCAGTACTTTAATATAGGATGTGACGAGACTGTTGAATTAGGGTCAGGACTTTCTAAGGACTCATGCGATAAATATGGAAAAGGGAAAGTCTATCTTGATTATTTAGTTAAGCTAAACAAAGAAGTAAATTCTAATGGAAGACAAGCCCAATTTTGGGGTGATATCATTTTAAATCATCCTGAACTAATACCTTCCATACCTAAAAACATGACTGCCTTGGTTTGGGGGTACGAAAGTAATTTTCCTTTTGTTGAAAAATTACCAGAATTTCAAAAAGCAGGATTACAATATTATGTTTGTCCCGGAACATCAACCTGGCGAAGTATCATTGGAAGAAATCGTGATGCTTTTTTAAATCTTAAAAATGCTGCTACAAACGGAAAAAAATTTAAAGCCAAAGGTTTTTTAAATACTAATTGGGGAGATTATGGACATTGGCAACCTCTTTCGGTTTGCTATGCTCCAATGGCGGTTGGTTCGGCATACTCTTGGAATGTAGATTCAAATCCTGAGTTGAAAATTGAATCGATACTTAATCATTATATTTTTAAAGATCCAACTCAAAATACAGCAAAAGCAATTCTTCAATTAGGAGATGCGTATTTAAAATGCAAAATACCGGAAGGCAATGCCAATGCTTTTCATTTAATGCTCAGAAGATATAAATGGACCATGAAGGGACAATATCAAACTAAGCAGTTAAAAATCGACAACTTAAAATCATCAGAAACTGAAATTAATCATGCATTAAATCTTTTGAAGCAAGCCCAGCCTAAATGTAAAGATTCGAAAATCATCTTAAAAGAAATAAATCAGGCTTGTAATCTTGCAAAACATGGAATTCACCTTGGAGTAGCTCGTTTAAATGCAAAAAATTACGACACTAAAAATATTAAAAAAGAAACCAAACTAACTTTAAAGCAAGAATTAAGAGATATTATCGAAGCACATAAAAGCACTTGGAAATTAAGAAACAGAGCTGGGGGATTAGATGCTTCTACTGAAAGAATGGAAGATTTATTAAATTACTACGATGAATAACCTTTATCCATCAACGATAAATGCTTAGTGCTTCAAAGGCCTTTGTAATTTCCTTGATATCCATTTTAATACCCAACCAAACCTTTGCCTCTTCTATTGAGTTAAAAGCATATACGTTTCTTAACAAACCACCAACTAAAAATCGAAATATGGAAGCCATGGCAATTTGTTCTGTGGTTTCAACTAAAATGGCAAATTTACGCTTACTCAGTTCTGGATAATTTTTTTTAAAATGATATGAAAATTTATATGCCATGTAAGCATCTCTAGTATATTGAGCTGCTCTTAAATCTAGAATAAAATTATAGTTTTCAGATAAATCACAAGTATTCACCAACTCCTCCACATAACGATTTAAAGAATCATAACGAATTAAACCAACATGAGATATACATATTAATTTATCCTTATTACATATTTTATATGAAGATCTATGTTCCATTATGAATAAGTTAATACAATCTTTATAAATATACAAAAGCCCATTCCTAAAAATGGGCTTCTATTCGATATAAAACAAGCTTTATTTTATATCAAAAAAAGAGTTATAGATCAGCCTTTATAGCTAATACCAAACTTATCTTTTATATTTATTTTGTAACAATAATTGGATCTTCCTCCATTAGCTTAGTAACAATGATTGGATCCTCTTCGGCCAATTTTGTTACTATAATAGGGTCCTCCTCAAAAAATTTTGTAACAATAATTGGGTCTTCCTCTGAAAGTTTTGTTACAATTATAGGATCTTCTTCAAATATTTTTGTAACAATAATAGGATCCTCTTCGGCTAATTTTGTAACTATAATAGGATCTTCTTCAGCAAATACAGAAGGAGTAATAATTAACATTAATAAAAGTACTGTAATTTTTGTAAGTGTGTTAATTGCTTTCATGATATTTGTTTTTGTAGTTCACCACAAATATCTATATGAAAACAAGTACTTTACGTTTTTTTAGCGTGACAAAAACGTGACAAAACTCATCGCTCTATGTACCAGATCATTATTTATACGAGAATAATCTAAATCTGATCTTTCAGTCTTTCAATATTGAAAAAAACACAATTCTTATTAAAATTTCATCTTTTACATCATCATAAAATGACAATAAAACACACTATTTTGTCATATCTGAAATCAATTTTTCACGATAATTTTGTAAATAATCTTCAATATTACTTTCTACATTTAATTTGGTTCTGATACGCTGTTTTGCTTTTCGGATTGATGCTGGTTGAACATTTTGTACTTTGGCTATTACCTCCATTGGTAATTTTAAGCACAACATAACAGCATAGCGTACTTCTGTTTTAGTTAGCTGAGGAAAGGATGCTGTAAACAAATTTATGGTCTCCATGTAACAGGAATCAAAACTATCCACAATGTCACCTTTACTATTTACCATATTAAATTCTTCTTTTCGTTTCTTCAACAATTGCTTATCATGACTCAATCGATGCTCCAACAATTGCTTTTCTCCAATTCCAATCAGTAAATTATGAAACTCCTTATTTAACTCTGCTATCTTGGCCTTCTTGTTTTTCTGATATAAATAAACATATACACCTACTGCACTAAGTATTCCGATGGTAATTACAATAACCAGATACAACATAAATTCACTGGCCTTTTTCTCAACCTTCAATTTAACCAACTGACTTTTAATAAGATCAATTTTATTATTAATTTCCAGAACCTTAGCCATACGTATTTTTTCAAACGACTTTGTTTCTTCTAATAATTTCTGATAGGTATTTAAATCGTCATACGCTTTTCCATAATCATTTTTAGCAATATCAATTTTATGCAAATAGCTATAAGAATAAAGCATCCTGTGCTGCTGATTTAAACTTTCATACAACTCTAGCGATCTATTAAAATATACTTCTGCTGTATCAAACAATTGTTGTTTATAGAACAACACACCTTTAAACTGATATAATGCTGGTTTAATTAAATCACCAATTTTATGTTTTTCGCATATCTCAATTGCTAGATCACAATAATGATGAGATTCTTTTAGGTTGCCTTTTGCATTATAACTACTTGCAATGACTTTATATACACTAGCAGCTCTCAGATATAATTGTATATCTAAATACTTTTCAGCTAACAAATTTAATTCTTGAGGAGTCTCAGGTTCTGAAAGATAGAAAAGGAGCTCCATAAAATGAGCAAAAAGTCGTATTTCTACCTCTTCTGCTTCCCTTAGAATTTTAACACCTAAGTCAAGTTCTTCTTTATACTCCTCTTTAAGAACTCTTTTACATCTTGCAATACCAACGTAGGCAAACCCTGCGTCAACACTTGATTTTTCACCTATTGAAATTGCTTCGTAAAAATTAATTTTAGCTTGCTCATACAATCCTGAAACCTCAGCGATTTGACCTAATAAAATTTGACTTTTTGCCAACCATTTAGAATTTTCCGACACTGAAAAAGATGCCATTGCCTTTTCTATACAAACCAATGAGGAATCCATTTCCAGATCAGAAAATAAAAGTAATGCTTCTGTATAATTCAGATAACCATCATACTTATAAATCTCTCCTTCTGAAATATTTTGTTTTAAAGACTGGAATTCTGGTTTGGCTTTTTCCGGATAGTAAGTTCCGTTAAATTCCATTTTTGAAAAAACCTTATCTAAATCCAACTCACCTTTTTTTGATTGTGCAGTTGCATTTAATGAAATAAGGAAAATAATAAATATCCCTATTATCCACTTAAGTTTTAAGTTTGATAATAACATCATCATAAATAACTTTCTTTAAAAAGATATCACAATGATAGTAAAGATAATTTATTTATAACCCATTCAATATTTAGAATGCATGATATATGGATAAAAATCACTTTTTAGTAAATAAAGGAAGTTTATCATTGGGAAATCTCTCAGAATACTCTTTCCAGAAATTTTTCACTTCAAATTTCATTTCTTTATGCAAGGCAAAAATACCAATCAGGTTTGGAATCGTCATAAAGGCAATGGTTATACCTGAAAAAGTCCATATTATTGTTGTATCCATAAATGAGGCTACAAAAAAAGCTAACACATAAATTATTCTGTATAGCCAAATCCCTTTTCCTCCAAAAAGAAATACCACAGCTCTATCGCCATAATACGACCATGAAATTGCAGTTGAAAAGGCAAATAACAACAATCCTATTGATACAATATATTTACCAAAATCACCAAACCAACTTTTGGTAAATGCCATTGTAGTAAGCGGAGCACTATGTATTAAAGATTTTCCTTTTAGAATAATATCATTATCTGAATCTAAGTTCCCAGCAACAATATTTAGTTCTCCTGTATATAAAGAGTCTTCATCATATACTTTTACATTTTCAGCTACAGATCTGGCATGAATTAAGGTGACATCTCCCTCCATTATTCCATTTTCAACATGAATATTTCCGGAAAATAATGGAAGCGTTTCCTTCCCTGTCATATGATGCGATAAGATGCTACGATCAGCATCCTTATGGTCTGAATATACACCTTGTATAAACTGCATATCCGCACGCTCAAAATCACATTGAAACTTCTCTGTCCAAACTCCTGAAGCTAATAAAGTAAGCCCGGTAAGCATACAAATTAAAATGGTATCAATAAAAGGTCCCAACATAGCTACCATACCTTCAGAAACAGGATTTGTTACGCGAGCAGAAGAGTGTGCTATTGAAGCCGACCCCTGGCCTGCCTCATTTGAAAACAATCCTCTGTTCACTCCCTGATTAAAAGTAAACGCCACTGTTGCACCAAGAAACCCACCTACTGCAGCACTCCCTGTAAATACTTCTGTAAAAATTGAAACAACAGATGGAAGAATATTTTCATAATTATAAAAGATAACCGCTATTGCTCCAATAAAATAAATAACAGCCATAGTAGGCACTAATTTAGATGTAATTGTAACAATTCTTTTAATACCCCCAATTATAATAACTCCCAATAAAATAGATAGCACCAAACCGGTAACAATCTGTGGAATTTGAAAAGTAGTATTTATTGTATCTGCAATACTATTTATCTGTGGAAGATTACCAGTTCCAAAAGATGACAACACTGTTGCTACAGCAAAAACAATAGCCATTATGTGTCCTGTCATTAATTTTTTACCGGATGGTAATTTAATATCCAGCCTTTCCTTCATAAAATACATAGGTCCACCCGACATCGTACCATCAGATGCTTTCCCTCTATATTTTAATGACAATGTAACTTCAACAAATTTAGTCGTCATTCCTATTAAGGCCGTCACCAACATCCAAAATAATGCTGCGGGGCCACCCTGATAAAGAGCCAGTGCTACACCAGCAATATTCCCAGTACCAATTGTTCCGGAAAGTGCTGTTGCCAGAGCCTGAAAATGAGAAGCATCTCCTTCTCCTCCTTCAGTATCCATTTTTCCTCTTACCATTCTAATGGCATACTTAAAATACCTAAACTGAGGTAATCCTAAATATAAGGTAAAAAACAGCCCTACACCCAGCAAAAGATAAACAAACCACTCACTACTCCCAATATATGAATCAATAAGTACTAAAATTTCATTTATCTCCTGCATAAACCCTTTATTTTTTGTATTAACAACTTCTAAAAAGGCAAATATATAATTTTTAACCCATTATTTTCATTTGATTACTAAATTGAAACTATATACCTTTCATTGATAGTTGTATTCTCTTTCGAGCCATATCCACTTCTGTTACTCTAACTTTAACATGCTGATGTAAGCTAACAATATCATTGGGATCACTAATAAATCGATCTGCCATTTGTGAAATATGCACCAATCCATCTTGCTTAACACCTACATCCACAAAGGCACCAAAGTTGGTAATATTAGTTACAATACCAGGTAGTTCCATTCCTATTTTTAAATCTTCAATGGAGTAAATACTTTTATCGAACTCAAATACTTTAATAATTTGACGTGGATCGCGACCAGGTTTTTCCAATTCACTTATAATATCCTTTAATGTTGGCAAACCAATCTTATCTGTTACATATTGATCAAGCCTAATTTTATTTCTTAACTGAGCATCTGAAATTAAATCCTGAACTTTACAACCTAAATCCTTTGCCATTTTTTCAACTACAGCATAAGACTCAGGGTGAACTGCAGAATTATCCAATGGATTTTTGGCTTCCGTTATTCTTAAAAATCCTGCAGCTTGCTCATATGCTTTAGCTCCTAGTCTTGGGACTTTCTTTAATTCGTTTCGTGAATTAAAGGCTCCTTTATCCTTACGATACTCAACAATATTTTTTGCCAATTGAGGTCCCAAACCTGACACATAAGTTAACAAGTGCATACTTGATGTATTCAAATCGACACCAACCTTGTTCACGCAAGATTCTACTACCTGATCCAATGATGATTTTAAACTTCCCTGATCCACATCGTGCTGATATTGTCCTACTCCGATGGATTTCGGATCAATTTTCACCAGCTCCGCCAAAGGATCAATCAATCGACGTCCGATCGAAACAGCACCACGAACGGTTACATCATATTCTGGAAATTCATCTCTTGCTACCTTACTGGCAGAATAAACAGAAGCCCCATCTTCACTCACCACAAAAACCTGAACATCGCGACTATACTTTAAGTTTCGAACAAAAGACTCGGTTTCTCTTGAAGCTGTCCCGTTTCCAATAGCTATTGCTTCAATTTTGTAGGCATCCACCATTGAACTAATCTTTTTTGCAGCCTGTTTGGTTTCTCGTTGAGGAGCATGAGGATATATATTTTCATTATGCAACAAGTTACCCTGAGCATCTAAACATACAACTTTACAACCTGTTCTAAAGCCCGGATCAATTGCCAATACTCTCTTTTGCCCCAATGGTGATGATAGCAATAATTGACGCAGATTATTCGAGAACACCTTTATAGCTTCAGCATCTGCCTTTTCTTTTGAAAGATTAGCAAATTCGGTTTCAATAGATGGTTTTAACAATCGTTTATTAGCATCTTTCAAAGCCAATTCAACCTGTTCAGAAGCTTCTGTATTCCCCTTAACAAAATATCGTCCTAAACGATGCGTAATTTCTTCATCTTCCGGAGATACTGTTACCTTTAAAATGCCCTCTTTTTCACCTCTTCTTATTGCCAACAAACGATGACTTGGACATTTTTTTAAAGGTTCACTAAATTCAAAATAGTCCTTATATTTTATTCCTTCTTCCTCCTTACCTTTCACTAAAGATGAAGTAATAATGGCACCTCTATCAAAAACACTACGTACAATATCTCGGGCAACACTATTCTCGTTAATCCATTCAGCAATAATATCACGAGCACCTTGAAGCGCCTCATTTACATCTGCCACGTCATCATTAACATACAGTGATGCCTTACCCTCTACATCGCGTTCATATTGCTTCATGATAGCTTTTGCCAATGGCTCTAACCCTTTCTCTTTGGCTTTTACTGCTCTTGTTTTTCTTTTGGGTTTAAAAGGCAAATAAATATCTTCAAGTTCTGTAGCATTAAAAGTATTTTCAATTCTTTCTTTTAATTCAGATGTAAGAACACCTTGCTCATTCATCGATTTTAAGATGGATTCTTTTCTTTTAATTACTTCCTGAAGTTTTTCATATCGTTCCTTAACAGCAGCAACATTTACTTCATCCATACTACCGGTTCTTTCCTTTCTATATCGACTAATAAAAGGAACTGTAGCACCTTCATCTAACAATTCAATAGTATTAACTACATGATTTAGCTGCAATTGCAACTCTGTGGCTATAATTTGATTTATTTGCGCAGACATTGGGTAATGATTATTTCTATTAAACAAAAAACCGCTCTCATTTGCCTTTGGCATATATAAGAACGGATCGAAATATTTTATAATTTGTTATCTTTCTTTCTTTTGGGGCGAAATCCATTTGATTTCTTTTTTCGATTTTTACCGCCCTTTTTCGTTTTTGCCTCCGGATTATATTCCGGACCATCTTCGTATTCTGGTGGCAACGGTATTTTATAAATATTTGTTTCTATTAACTGTTCTATCTTATGAAAATCAACCTGATCTTTTTCGCTAACAAAGGTAATACCTACACCTGTTGTTTTAGCTCTTGCAGTTCTACCAATTCTATGCACATAATCCTCCGCATCGTTAGGTACATCATAATTAATAACCAGATCAATTTTTTCAATATCAATTCCTCTGGCTACAATATCGGTGGCTACTAAAATCTGCACATTCCTGTTTTTGAATTCTCTAAGTACTTCTACTCTTTCATTTTGATCCAAATCGGAATGAATAGCTCGTGCATTAAAACCATTTTTCTTTAAGGCCCTAACCACATCATTTACAATGGCTTTTCGCGACACAAAGATGATGATACTCTGGAGATCTTTACCTTTTAACAAATCTACAATCAGATCATTTTTCTGATAATCATGAACAACATAAGCAGCCTGTAAAATTCCTTCTGCAGGTTTAGAAATAGCAATATTGATTTCCTCAGGATTACTCAGCAATTTCTTAGCTAAATCTCTGATTTTAGGTGGCATTGTAGCAGAAAATAGTAAATTCTGTCGATTCTCCTTGGGAAGAAAACTTTCAATTTGCATGATATCTTCATTGAAACCCATATCGAGCATTCGATCAGCCTCATCTAAAATAAAATGTTTTACCGATTTAAAATCGACATAACCCATATTCAGATGCTGAATCATTCGGCCTGGTGTGGCTACAATAATATCAGCCCCTTGTGTTAAAGCCTTTTTTTGCTGATCCCAAAGATCTTTATCATTACCACCATAAACCGCCAAAGAAGTAACAGATAAAAAGTAACTAAAACCTTCAATCTGCTGATCTATTTGCAAAGCCAACTCTCGTGTTGGCACCAAAATAACTGCTGATGTATTTTGTTGATTTCCATTTACCAATCGATCTAAAACAGGAAGCAAGTAAGCTGCTGTTTTTCCGGTTCCTGTTTGTGCACAAGCAATCAAATCAGCACCAGATCGAATTACCGGAATGGTTTGAGCCTGAACAGGCGTAGCTGTTTCAAAACGCATCGCATCCAAACCATCCATTACTTCAGGGGTAAATCCAAATTCTTTAAACTTCATAAATTACAATTTAGATAAAAGACTATGAGACAAAAGATAAGAGACAATTACATTTCTATTATAAACAATAGGATTCAACCTCTACAAACCTAATGTCTATTACCTCATTATCTAACTATTCTACATAGAGCACCAATCCTTTCAAATATTCACCTTCTGGATGATAGATATTTACAGGATGATCTGCTGGTTGAGTTAGTTGATTTAAAATTCTTACATTTCTACCAGATCGTGCTGCTGCTGAAAACACTGTTTTTCGAAATGCATCTTTACTTACAACCTGTGAACATGAGAATGTAAAAATAATTCCTCCTGGTTTAATTTGCTCAAATGCTTTAGCATTTAAACGCTTGTATCCTTGTAATGCATTATTTAATACATTATTATGTTTTGCAAATGCAGGAGGATCAAGTATGATTAAATCATATTTATCTTTAATGTCATCTAAATATTTAAAAGCATCTACCGCAAAAGCATCATGGCGTTCATCGCCAGGGTAGTTTAACTCAACATTTTCCTTAGTTAATTCAATTGCACGTTCAGAACTATCAACAGAGTGAACCAATTTTGCTCCACCTCTCATTGCATAAAAAGAAAATCCTCCGGTGTAACAAAACATGTTTAATACTGATTTTCCTTTACTGTATTTTTCCAATAAGGCTCTGTTATCTCTCTGATCAACAAAGAAACCTGTTTTCTGTCCCTTTTCCCAGTCTACTCTGAACTTCAAGCCATTTTCAAGAGCAATTCGTGTTTCTGACTTTCCAAATGTATATCCGTTTTCAGGATTCACTTTAGCTTTATACGGAATCGTACTTTCTGATTTATTGTAGATGGCTTTTAACTGATCGCCAAAAATCTTTTTTAAGATTTCATCAATGGTATCTTTAATTAAAAACATACCCACAGAATGCATTTGAACCACTGCTGTATCATCATACATATCAATAATTAACCCAGGCATATTATCGCCCTCAGCATGTACTAAACGATATGCATTTGTTGTTTCATCACCAACCAATCCCTGATCAACTCTCAATTGATAAGCCTTTCTGATTTTTTCTTCCCAAAACTGGTCATTTACTTGCACTTCTGTAAAAGAAACAATGCGTACTGCTATTGATCCAATCTGATAGTGTCCTAAACCTAAGAACTCATCCTTATTATCAAAAACGGAAACAATATCACCTTCAGCAGGCTCTCCATACATTTTTTTTATAGCTCCGCTAAACACCCATGGGTGAAATCTGCGTAAGGATTGATCTTTACCAGATTTTAAAACAACTTTTATATATGACATGAATTATTTTGTAATTTATTAATCTTAAAACTGTTATTGTTGATTTTCAACTTCAACATCAATAACTTTACTTGAATCTAATACCAATAGTTTTTTATATATCTCAAGCGCTACCCACGAATCGGTTGCTGCATAAACCATCTGTGCTTTTGAAAGGGTTTCTGCCTCCCAGTTAGATAATCGCTGACGTTTTGATACTCTGTAATTTAATAAGATACCGGCAAGTTTCTTTAAAGAAAAGTCTTTTAATCCTTTTTCAACAGCCAGAGTTTGCAGTTCAACGAAACCTTGTGGTTTAAAAGGTACTAATTTTTGTAAACCTCTAATATCATCGCGGATACCAACACCTACTTTTAAAACTGATTCATCTTCCAACAAATCTTTTAAAAGATTTGGAACACCTGTTTTATTAAGTCTGATTAAATAAGTAGAATCTTTTGTTGAAAGCTGAAATAATGAAATGGAATTTGTAACACCCTTTTTAAAGGAAGGTCGGGTTTCTGTATCAAAACCCACAACATTTTCGCCTTCTACCTCTTTCATCACTTGAGCAATTCCGTCCTCATGCTCTACCAATACAATTTCTCCTTCAAAATGCTGTAATGGTAATTCGTTTAATATTTCGTTACTTATTGTGTTTTTAACCAAAACTCTTCTTTTTAATTTTCCTCTTCATTCCACTGGTCCTGAAAACGGTTAAACCAATCATTATCTTTCAATGGTTCTCCACTTTCCTGTCCTCCTAAAAAATCGTCATCTAAATCTTCAGCACTGTACAATACATTATGACAAGCTCTTAACACATTCACCAACTTTTGCCCCCAATACATTTCAAATGCATTGGATACTTCAACCAAAGCATCATTCATAATGTCAGTAACTCCAATTCTATAAGCAAACAAAAAATCTTTCAAATCCTGATAGATATCTGTAAGATTTTCTGAGATACTGCTGGCCACATCTCTTTGATCCAATTCATTATCCTGAACAAACACTTCCAAAAAATCATCATGTTGCCCAAGAATATTTAATAATGTGTGCTGAACTCTGATATAATCCTCTTCTCTTACCGTTTTTTCAATATTTTCCTCTAAAACAAACTCTGTTTTAGGAAGCACTACTGCTTTAATATACAATAGTGGTAAAATTCGAACCATAATAGTAAGCAATTCTTTTGATGTTTTATCAAAAGAATTCTCTAATTGATTACAATATTCATTTCCAACGGTAACAAATTCCAATACATTTTTGGAATATACAATATGATCTAACCCTTCTTCTTCCATTTATTAAATTGGATGACTATATATAAATAATGTGCAAAACTAGTAATTTTAATAGCTAAATACTAATGCCTGAGACACAAACATTCATTTCTATCGTACAAGCCACTTATCATCATCATTTGGATAGATTACCTGATTGTCTGCCATCCAATTAAATACTTCAATCCACTCTTTATTATAGGGTTTCATCAGTTCTTCCAATTCATTAAAATGCATTGGTTGTTTTAGATATTCTTTTATTTTATCCTCTATTTCATTTGAAACATCTGAATTGATTCCCCGTTTCTTTTTTTCAATACAAACATCACAAACGCCACAATTTTTTGCATCTTTTTGCCCAAAATAATTCAACAAAAACTTACTCCTGCATAGGTGAGTATAATCACAATAATCAATCATTGCCGACACACGATATTCCATATCTTTCTTTCGGTCCTTGTATACCTCATCAGGAAGTTTCATGTACCGCACTTCTTCTCGTGACTGTACATACCTTATTAAAGGAGTCTTTTTTTGTGGGATATAACGTATAATTTTCAGATGATTTAATTTATTCAGGTATTGATAAACTAATTTAACATTGGCATTAGCTCTTTTGGCCAACTGTTGTTCATTAATAGCCACATATTCTGTAAAAAAACCGGTGTAGGAACGTAAAAGCAGTTTAATAAACCCGTCGAATTGAGCATTGGCAACCTGGAATCGATACAAATCCGTTTTTTGAGCAATAAAATGAACTCTGGATGGCGTGTTACATTCTTCTTCGTACTCAATGTAGCCTGCTCGCTGAAGAATTTTCAGACTATTAAAAACGGTTAGCAGATTAAAATGATATGCTGAGCAAAAAGCTACCATATCAAAATCATATACCAAATCAGCACCATGCCCAGAAGCCAGTTGAAAGAAATTACCTAAGGCATCATAAACTCTAAAAACCACTTCTTTTTCAGGAAATGAGACTGTGACATTTTTCTTGAGTCGTACTTTATCGGCATTAGACCACAGCATTACAGCATAAGCTTTTTTGCCATCACGTCCAGCTCTTCCTGCCTCCTGAAAATAAGCTTCTATAGAATCTGGTGCATCCATATGAACCACAAGCCGCACATCCGGTTTATCAATTCCCATTCCAAAGGCATTGGTACAAACAATCACCTGAACTTTGTCTTCCATCCAGTCTTTTTGCCGCTGGTCCTTTGATTCCTGAGTTAAGCCTGCATGATAATTATGTGCCGTAATACCATTCTCTCTTAACCAAACTGTATATTCTTTAGTCTTCTTTCTATTACGAACAAAAACTACAGTACAACCATTAATGGACTTTACAATTTTTACCAGCTGGTTTAATTTATCCTCTGTTTCTCTTACGATATATGCAAGATTATCACGTTCAAAACCTTTTTGAACAACATTCTTTTCTTCAAAGAGAAGACGTTCCTGAATATCTTCAACGGTTTTTGGTGTGGCTGTTGCTGTTAATGCCAACACCGGAACTTCTGGCAATTCGGTTCTTAACTCCGCAATTTTTAAATATGATGGACGAAAATCATAGCCCCATTGACTAATACAATGAGCCTCATCAACCACAATCATACTTACATTAAAATGTACAAGCTTTTCAAGAAACAAAGAAGTTGTCAAGCGTTCAGGAGAAAGATACAGGAATTTGTAATCACCAAAAATACAATTGTCGTATGCAATATTTATTTCATCCTGAGATAATCCAGAAAATACTGCAACTGCTTTTATCCCTCGTTTTTTTAAGTTGGCTACCTGATCTTTCATTAAAGCTACCAAAGGAGTAACAACAATACAAACACCATCTTTTACCAGAGCAGGAACCTGAAATGTAATTGACTTCCCTCCCCCGGTTGGCAATAGTCCCAAGGTATCTTTGCCTTCTCCTATTGAGTGCACAATTTGATCCTGCATGGCTCTAAAGCCATCAAATCCCCAATATTGCTTTAATACTTTTAGGTATTTGTCCATCTATTCATATACATGTAATTCAAATAACAAAGCTATATCTTTTTTTAGTTCATCTTCGCTTCAATAAAAAATAATTCAAACTTAAAATTAGAAAAATATTAGTGTTGATTTTTATAATTATGTACAACAATAAATAGAACAATGAAACTTTCATCTATATTAAACACAACATACTCAACATGTAACCTTTTTGACATAACATATGTATAAATCATCAATATGAATATTTGAAATTTTTGTTTGATTTTTAGGCATTTATACGTAAAAAATACATTGAGGATATTATATTTGCTCTACGAGTCAATATTTATGGCCACTTTTTAACAGCTAAAATCCATACATATACTAAAAATATCATGTAATTCAATTCTGATATACAAGTATTAGTAGCACAATCTAATGACGAATTATGAAAAACAAATCTTACCGTTATATTTTTGCAATACTATTAACTACGCTATCTCTGGTTAACATAAACACTTGTGGACAAAACTTGGAACAGACAACAAAAATTGTTGCCTCTGATAGGTTTTCTTATGATAATTTTGGCACTTCTGTAGCTATATATGGAAATACAGCTGTTATTGGCGCACCTCAAAAAACAATATACACCTCATTTTCAGACTTTACTGCATATGCTGGCTCTGCCTATGTATATGATATTGATGAAAATGGAGTATGGCAGGAAACCCAACAACTCACACCATCAAATACCGGTGATGGATACAATTTTGGCCAGAGTGTTGATATTTACCAAAACTATATAATTATTGGCGCAAAAGAACACAATGGTTCAATAGAAGATGTGGGAGCAGCTTACATTTTTGAAAGAAATGAACTAGGAGTATGGAACGAAGTAAAACGATTACAACATGCCGATGCAACTGCCAACGATAACTTTGGTTCCTCTGTTTCTATCAGTGACAAATTTGCCATAGTTGGGACCTTTAAAAAGACCATTGAAGGTAAAACAAATGCTGGAGCAGTATATATTTTTAAAAACAATGGCGATAATACATGGACTGAGAGCCAAAAAATTACAGCCTCGGATATTGAAGCAAATGACAATTTTGGTAATACCGTTTCAATTGACAATAACACCATTTTAGCAGGCGCTAAAGGAAAAAACACAAACACTGGATGTGCTTATTTCTTCACTTACAACATTTCTAATCAACATTGGGAAGAACAACAAAAGGTTAGTGCATCTGATTTTGAATCGGGTGATAATTTTGGTTTTTCGGTTTCTGTTTCTGATGGCAAAGCAATTATTGGTGCTAATAACGCAGGAAATAGTAGTTCGTTGATAAAAGCAGGAGCCGCATATATTTTTAACCTGAATAGCTCCGATCAATGGGTTGAAGAACAAAAAATAGTTGCAGATGATAGAAGCAGCGAAGATCTATTTGGATCATCAGTAACTATATTTCAGGATTATGCTATAGTTGGAGCTGAATATGAAGACGAAGACATTACTGGTAGCAGCACCTTAACAAATTCTGGAAGTGCTTACTTTTTCCATTTAAACGCATCAGGTATCTGGACTCAAATTCAAAAGATAAAAGCTTCGGATAAAGCAGATGGAGATAGCTTTGGTTGTGCTGTTGATATCTTTGGTAACAAAGCCATCATAGGCGCCTTTAACGAAAGTCATGATGCAAATGGAGCCAACCAGTTTATTAATGCCGGATCAAGTTACATGTTTCACATCTCAAATACTCATTTGATTGAATCTACTGCTAGTACAGGAGGCACCATCGAACCTTCTGGATTTTATATACTGGAAGATGGAGACTATGTTACCTATACTATTACGCCAGAGGATAATTATATTATTAGTAACATAAAAATTAATGGCACTAACACTGTAGTACAAAATTCAATGACCTTATCTGATCTTACATCTGACAAAAAGATTGAGGTTAGCTTCGACATTACCTCTTCCATAAATTCTGTTGATGAGAATAAGGCTATTTCAATTTATCCGAACCCAGCGCATGATTACATTACGATATCCACTGCTGAACCTTTTGAAAATAAAAAAGCACAAATCATAAACACTTATGGACAAGTAGTAAAAAGCATTCCTTTAAACACAGGCAAGTCAACTACAACATCTGTTAGTGAGCTTCCCAAAGGAACCTATTTATTAATTATAAATAAACATTTACCTGAAAAATTTACAATTATATAAACAAATCCCTTAAACAATATTCAACTTACATTTTTAACACCATGCCAAACAAATACACACCACTATTAGTCTTTATTCTAATACTTTTTTATTCTTCGATAAAAGCTCAAGTAGATACCGAATTTTGGTTTGTTGCACCTTCTGTCATTCAACAACATGGTGACGCTCCTATTGCTTTTAGAATAACGGCGCTTGATCAACCTGCAAATATTACTTTAACCATGCCTGCGAATCCTGGCTTTACCAGAACGTTAAGTCTTGATGCATATGAACAGGATAAAATAGAATTTACTAACAGGTCGGATATTAATGCTATTGAAAACTCACCGGGGAATAATATTAACTCAAAAGGGATTTTAATTACCTCTGATAACAACATATCTGTTTACTACGAAGTTGCCAATGGCAGTAATCCCGATAAATTTACACTAAAAGGGAAAAATGCTCTAGGCACTGAATTTTTCGCTTCATCGCAGACTGAATATGCAAATAAAGACAATGGATATAATCCTTTACCTTATGAAGCGATTAATATAGTAGCCACAGAGGATGGAACTGTTGTTGAAATAACACCCACAGCAAATGTTGTTGGTCACAATGCAGGAACAACCTATACCATCAGTCTTGACAGGGGACAAACTTATAGTATTGAAGGAAACAGCATTGACAAGGATTATACCCTTTCCGGAACTTATATAAAATCGAATAAAGATATCGCAGTAACCATTTCTGACGACTCCATTAGAGATGAACAAGGGAAATCATGGGACTTAATTGGTGACCAGACAGTACCAATATCTATTACTGGCACTGAATATATTGCTATGTTTTCTGGAGCTCCTCAAGCCAATTCATGGTCACTGATGCCAATTGAAAAGGTATACATACTTGCAACCACAGATAATACTACCGTAACTGTTGATGAAACAGACTCAAGTACAGGATCTTTCGATTTAGATAAAGGTGAGCGTATTTCTTTGGATATATTAGAAAATTCTGCGCTACATATCAAATCAACGGCTCCGGTATATGTATATCAATTGGCAGGTTTAGTTGGTAGTTCAAACGAATTAGGTAGCGCAATACTTCCTCCAATAAAATGTACTGGTTCTTCATCGGTAACTTTTACAAAAATATTAAATGCTCGCTTTTTTGTTCAGATTTTAACACAATATAAAAATATTGATGATTTTACCTTTGTTGACGACAATGGAAATACAAGTAATGCCTTAAATGGGTTAAGTTGGGTAAAAGTACCTAACACAGGTCCTGCAAATGGTGATGACACCTGGTATTTTGTAAACCAACGACTGGATGGTTTTGACACAAACAAACCACATACACTTTCCAATTCCAAAGGTCTTTTTCATTTAAGTGTATTTGATGAAAACTCTGGGAGTGCAAGTTTTGGATATTTCTCGGCCTTTAACAGTTTAGCAATAAACGGACCTACAGAACAATGTGCTGGTGATGTAATTAAACTAAGAGCCAGTGAATCGTTAGGTACTTATAATTGGTTTAGTGAAAAAACTAAAGAGCAGATTATTTCTACAGATCAGGTTCTTGAAGTAACAGAATCGGGTTTATACTGGGTAGTAGCTTCTCGAATGATAAATTCAAACGAAGGATGCGAACTTACTGATAGTATTGAAGTTGAATTTAATATGCCCGAATTTGACTTGGGAGAAGATACCGAGATATGCTTTAATGATACTTATGTCATAACACCTACAATTAACGAAGGAACATTTTACTGGCAGGATGGATCTACAGGTTCAAGTTATACATATACATCAAACACTAATGGAACAGATGAAATATGGCTCCAAATTACAGACGAAGATGGATGTAGTGCTACTGATACCATTAAAGTTACTACCAAAGAAGAAATTCCTATTGACTTAAATGTTGAAGTTACATCTCAAAATTTTATTTGTGCTGGAAATAAAATTTACAATACCACCCCTTTAGATGCGTACGAATGGAGGTATGGAGATAAAACATCTGCTATTATAAGTACTGATCCATATGTAAATGTAAATCAGTCGGGTTGGTACTATCTTACAGCAACTCAGGATGGTTGTTCTGCTATTGACAGCATTGAGATAACACTATCACCATTGCCAACCTACAACTTAAACGACGAAATTTTATGTCATGATGCAACTTATTCTTCTCCAGCAAACTCCAACAGCAGCTACGAGTTTGAATGGACTACCATAAACGCTGGCATTAATTCAACTAATGCGCAAATATCATTCAATCAAACAGACAGTGTATATGTTAATATCACCGACAACACAACGGGCTGTTTAACCAAAGACAGTGCACTAATTACTTTTAGAGCAGAAACCACAACAACTCCTAAAACTATTACAATCTGTGGATATACAGATGTTGGTCTTAATGCAGATGCAGTTATTATAGCAGATTACGTTTGGGAATACAACAATACAACCTTAAGCGAAACCGGATCCACACTCAACCTGGTTAATGTATTAAAGTCGCAGGAAGGAACTTACACGGTAACAGGAACAGATATTAATGGGTGTTCTGTATCTCAAACCTTCACCCTAAATGTAACACTTGGAGATCCGATAGATTTAGGCAGTGACAAAAATATATGCGAGGGCGAAACAACTACACTAAACATCGGTTCAACACCGGCTTCTGCCTTTAGGTGGTTTGATCAGGATCCTGAAACAAATACAGGGCTAACACCATTGGCAACAAGTGCAACTTATGCGGTAAACACATCTGGCACCTATTATGTAATGACAACACATTCAAACGGATGCTACAGTGTTGATCATGTAAACGTAACAGTTAATCCGCTTCCTAATATTGATTTACCAGATATTACAGATGAGTGCCAGGGAGAAACAGAAACCTATGATGCAGGTACTGGCTATAGCTATTTGTGGCACGATGGATCAACGCAGCAAACCTACACAGCAGTAGCTCCTGAAGACATTAGTGTAACCATAACTGACAGTAACGGATGCGTTAACTCAGACAATACAACTTATAATTGGAAAAGTGTAAACATTTTTAGTTCAGATACAATTACAGCATGTCCTGCTACTCCATACACGATCACAACCAACTCAGGTATTTCAAATATTTCATGGTTCTTTAACGATGGTAGCGCTACAACAGACTTAAACAACAACAATAATGCATATACCATCAATAGTGTTTCTCTTGCTGATGCAGGCATTTACATAGTGGAAGCAGATGAAAATGGTTGTAGCAATGTTATAGATACAATTAACTTTTATGTGGTTGATGTTGGTTCTATAAATCTTGGACCTGATAAAACCATTTGTAATGGAGACGTAATTCAATTGAATGCCAATGATGGTTTTGATACTTACCAGTGGACTTTGCAAAACGGTGCCAATTCCGGAATAAAATCAACCACGCAATCCATTGAAGCAGGACAATATACCGATGCCACTTTATCTGCTGAAGACTGGGAAATATATGCGGTACATTCCAGCGGATGTTCCCTTACAGATAATATTACAGTACATAAAGTTGCGCCTCCTGTTATTTCGTTAACAGACCATATAGAACCATGTGCTAATGAAGTAGTAATACTTAATGATTTAATTGACTTTAATAACACCAGTTCTAATTCAAATCATCCATTCTTTTTCAATCAAATTAATTATTATTGGGATGGCAGTACAACTTCTACAACTGATCCTAAAACCATTCAAATTGATGCATCAGGAGTTTACGATTTAGTAATTTCAAACACCAATGTTGATTTTTACGATACCAGTGCTCCTTTTCATTGTTATTCAACAACTGAGGTAAATGTTAGCTATCACGATGAATTTGTTATTCCTGCATTATTCGATCAATTTATATGTCAGGGGGATGCTACAGACTTAATTACGCCCATTGAAGTTAAAAACTACAGTGAGTTACATAGCTTCCAATGGGTTAAGCTAGATGCTGGTGGAAATATTTCAGAAAGCAACCCTACAGATCAGGACTGGTTAAACACCAATGAACCTGCAGCGTACGCATTGATGGTTGAATATACCAATGAGGCTTGCATTGCAACTGATACCATGTCTTTAATAACAAAAGCAAATCCTAATATTACTATTTCAGGAGATCAGGAGATTTGCCAGGGAGATACAACTATATTCCAGGCATCTCCATCTACATACAATAGTTATTTATGGTCTAACGGATCTACTTACGACACTACTAAAGTAAGTACTGCCGGCGCCTATCAACTAACCGTTGAAGGATTAAACGGATGTTCAACTACAGAAACCATAAACCTGGCGGTAAATGAATTGCCTAATGTTAGCTTAAACACAAATTCGTTAGGATTATGTGATGGAACATCTGATGTTATTTCAGTAACATCTGTAAAATATTCAGATGGATCAGATGTCAGTAATCCTTCATTTTTATGGAATACCTGGGAACAAAGCAGTGCAGTTACAGTTAGCACACCAGGTACATTTACAGTTGAAGCTACAGATGGTAATGGATGTAAAAACACTGACGATGTAGAAGTAATACAATATCCTAAAACAACAATAGATCTTTCAGGTATTAATACCCTGGGATGTTCCAACGAAGGTATTTTATTGGAATGCCCTTTAACTGTTGGTACAGACATACAAAGTTTCCAGTGGACTAAACAAGGAACCTCAACTGGTAATCCAAATCCGAATACAAATTGGACTGTAAATGAATCCGGCACTTACATATTAACAATCATTGATAATAACCTTTGTGAAGAATCTGATTCTGTTGACATAACCATTTACCAATCTCCTTCAGTAGAATTAGGTATGGATAGAAATATTTGTGTTGGTGAAACATTGTCGATACCATCACCTGTGAACTATACTTCATACATCTGGAATACAGGATCAACTGATTCATCTATTCAGATTAGCAGTGCAAGTAATCCGGTTAATTACAGTGTAACTGTATATGATGAAAACGGATGTTTTGCTACGGATGATATTAATATCAATCCTATTCCATTACCAGTTGTTACGCTTCCAAGTGCACCTATTACATGCCCTGGTACTGAAATTGAGTTAATGCCACAAATTGCAAATAAGCCCATATCATACTCGGTGTGGTGGTCAACCAACTCAAGTAAAGAAACCATAAAGGTAGGCGCAGGTACTTACCATGTAACTATAACCGATAATCAGAATGGATGTTCGGGTTCAACTACTACTGAGGTAAGATGGCATGATGCTCCCAAAGTAACTTTAGGCAGCGATACTCTTATTTGTCCTCTGATTGATGTGTTGGCCATTTCGCCTATAGAGGGAGATATTTACAACAACTATTTATGGCATAACAACCAAACAAGTTACGCCATTAATGCCGACATAGGTAGTATTAATACAGTTAATGTTACAGATGCTAACAACTGTAAAACTTTTGATCAGCAAAAAATTCAGTACATGCAAGTGGTAGATACAACATACAACTTCACTCTTTGTCAAAAGGACACTACGATATCATTGCTTGATCTGGATCCTGAAGCAGATAATCATACAGGACAGTACTTATGGTTAAGCGATAATAGTACTTCATCATTTAAATCATTTTTTGAAAATGATACCAGCATTGTAAACATAGGCATAAGCATCAATAATAGTTTAACAACATGTTACTTTAAGCAGGATACAGTTGTAATGAATTTTATGCCACTTCCTCAAATAGAAGTATTGGATACCACAATATATCGTCAGGTTGTTTTAAAAATGGATATGGCTAATGATCCTTATCAGTATAGTCTCGACAGTATTTTCTGGCAAAATGAAAACACTTTTTCGAATCTGGAAGCCGGTGAATACACAGCATACATTCTGGATAACAACGGTTGTACTAATTCGCAGGTATTTTCTATTTCAGATGCTATTGATATTGATGTTCCAAACTTTGTAACACCTAATGGAGATGGATACAATGATGTTTGGAAAATTGACGGACTGGAGAAGCTTCCTGAAGCTGCAGTAAGAATCTATGACAGATATGGAAAACTACTGGTGATGTATAACGGAACATATGCAGCGGAGTATGGTTGGGATGGAACCTATCAGAACAAACCAATGCCTTCAACCGATTATTGGTATGTGATTGAACTTTTACCAACTAAAAAATTACTAAAAGGACACTTTACTTTAAAACGCTAATCGACCCTAAAGAAATGAGGAAATATATATTAATACTATTAATTATAATTGCTTATCGCCCAATCTTAAAAGGCCAGGAGCATTACATAACAAACTTATATGTATACGATTCTTTTTTAATGAATCCCGCTACAGCCGGGGGCGATAAAAGTTGTAATACATTTAATGCTTATTATCAAAAACAATGGTTTGGAATGGATGATTCTCCTTCCACTCAACTTTTTAGTTATCAATTTGGCATTAGCAATCAGTTAGGCTCAGGCACCTATATTTACAACGACAAAAACGGATACACCAGTCAGTTGGGATTACAACAATCCTTTTCGTATGAGATTAAGTTATTGGATAACAAGCGTCAAAAATCAAGTTTTCAGTTTGGACTTTCATTAAATGTTGCCCAATCCAGATTTGATCAATCGGCATTCATAGGTCAGGAACAACCCTTTGACCCCGTAATGAACGGAGGAACAGAAAGCGGATGGGGTATTAATGCAAATACAGGATTCATCCTTAAATTCAACAACCACCATTTAGGCATGTCATTAACAAATTTGCTGCCTCAAAACAATCCTTTGTATAACAATGCATATGATAATGAATTACCTTCAGATTTACATATACATATGGGAACCTGGTTTAAATTATCATCCAGAGATGTGTTTTTATTTCCAGAATTAATGTATCGAAGAAATAAATTTTCCGACACCAGGTTTGATATAAACCTGAAACTAAAAATGCCAACCTACAACCAAAAGCTTGCCTATTGGACCATCTTATGCTACAGACGAAGTATGGATCATAATGTTGGAAGAGATCTTTCATCGAGTATTACTGGTGGTGTAAATTACAACAGAATGAGCTTTGGAATAGAATATCAAATGAGCCTTTCAGGCACTCAAAACTATTATGGCAATGGTGTTCAATTGGTTGTTGGTTATAAATTTAACTGCAACAACTTTAAAAAAGGAGCCGTTCCTTGTAGTTTTCAGGATGTAATTTACGATGGTATTCAAAGAAAACGCTAAGTTTAACCATAATTAAATTAATTCAACACAATCATAAAACGTTCAAAAATCATTATGCAAATAATGAAAACATATTCAACACACTTTTTACTTTTAATAAGTTTTACGCTATTACTTATCATTACATCATTTACAAATATAGAAACAACCTCTGTAGCTGTTCACGATGATTATGCAGAAGTTAGTCTTAATAAAACAGAAATAATAAATATTATTGAAAATGATTATGGGTTTGCTGATGGCATTAATTCGCTGAAATTAGTAGAACAACCAAAACATGGAACGGTCCATATCAACGAGGATTATTCTATTTCGTATACGCCTGAAATCAATTACACAGGCAACGACAGACTAATCTATGAAATCTGTAATACATATGGTGAATGTGGCACAGCTACTGTTGACATTGATATTATTTATAAAGATTATATACCTGTAGCCATAAACGATACCATTTCTTTATACTGGACAATGGAAAAAATGATAAACTGTTGTGAGAATGATTCCAACTTATTAAATTTTCCGATCGAATTAAATATTGAAACTCCGGCTAAAAAAGGAGATTGCTACACATTAAATGATACAACTGTTGTTTATGCTCCCGGAAAAGGATACTCCGGAGCTGACTCCATTCAATATTCAGTAATAGATGAAGATGGTGATTATAGTTCGGCCTGGATCATAATCGACTTATTAAGCAACGATTCTTCCAATGATATTTTTATTCCCAATGGCTTTTCGCCCAACGGCGATGGCATTAACGATTACTTTATCGTTCCTGATTTTGAAAATGCCTCAAATGTTCATTTAAGTATTTTTTCTCAATGGGGGGATGTTATTTATGAAAATAAAGATTACAAAAACGACTGGGATGGAATTGCCAATGCAGGATCTCAATCCGGAAGTAAGGTAAATATAGGCACTTACTTTTACAGATTTATTGTCACAGATCTGAATTTAGATTTAAAAGGCTACATATACATCAATTTTTAACACAACAAGCTATATTTAATTGAGACAATTACGATTCATATTACTCTGTTTTATAATTTTCTTTTTTGCAGGAGAATCATTTTCACAATGGGATCCCTCCTTTTCGCAATACATGAATAACCAATTATGCATTAACCCAGCATATACAGGTATTCGTAACACCATTTCAACAAGTCTTAATGTAAAAAAACAATGGTTGGGAGTTGATGGCTCACCTACTACATACATGCTAGGTATCAATGGTCCCATAAACAAAACATTTAATGCTATTGGAGGATTAATATCTAACCACAGCGTAGGTCCGGTAAATACCTACAGTGCTTTATTTTCGTATGCTCATTTACTAAAATTAAACAATCAGCTTCACCTCTCATTAGGTTTAAATATTGGAGCCAATTATCAAAATATTTCCTTATCAAAAATCAGCGTAATAAATAGTAACGACCCCATGTTTCAAAATGATTTGCCGAACCAGGTAAACGGCGATTTTGGAGCAGGAGCATTTTTATATTCGCCAATGTTTTATGTGGGTCTGTCATTCCCTCATCTGATTCAAACTCATTTTTCAAAATATGACAACATTGAGGTTCCCGGTTATAAACGCAATGCCTATCTTTCTTCCGGATTATTAGTAGAATTAAACAAATCTCTATCCTTAAAACCGTCTGTTCTGTTTAAAATGAATGATGATGCAGAAGTTAATTTAGACATGAATGCATTACTTTCTATTAATAACAAGTTTATTGTTGGCGCTTCGTACAGAATTAAACATACGATGGCATTTATCGTAAACGTTCAACTATCTAAAGAACTCCTTATTGGTTATTCGTACGATTTAAATAGGAGTAGCAGTAGTATTGGAAACAATAGTCACGAAATTTCTATTTGCTACGACAACTTTACCTTCTATAGAAAAAACCGTAAACGCATGTTCCGAAAGAAGAAGAAAAAGAAACAAGAGGAAGAAGATAGTATCAGGTCGATCAGACATTTTTAATACATGGACTTGGTGTGATCCCCCAAAGCTGTGATGTTTAACCCGGATTATGTATTAGAATTTCGTAATGAACATTGAAAGTACCATAAAACAAGGCTTTACTGAAACGAGGCATAGCATCGTTCTGGTGAGTTGAAGTGAAGTAACGAAGTGTCTTGTTTTGAAGTAATTTCAATGTGTAATAGATGGTCTAATGCATATTGCGGGTTTAAGGCTGTCAGCCTGAGATATGCTATGTTTTAGGTTTTATTAGTTTGGCCATTCTAAAATGACCATTAAAATCAGCTTCAACATCCGTTATAATTTCCAGTTTAGTTTTACCTACAATCGATTCTAAATCTCTTGTAATATCCGTTGCCAAAAAATTAGTAAAAAAGTTAACTATTCGGCGTTTTAATGATACGGCCTTGTTTTTACGAACAAACTTATCAAAAACAGCTATTTGTCCACCATGTTTTAAAACCCGTTCTGATTCTTTGATACACAATTCGGGATTTGGTATTACAGCAAGAATTAAGTGTAGAATAATAAAATCAAAAGATGAATCTTCAAAACTCAGATCTTGTCCATCCATAACCATTGCTTCCACATTTTTATTCAAGGCAGTATTGCGCTTTTTAACTTTAGCTATCATTGATGGAGTGATATCTGTGGCAATAATCTCACAATCGTGAGGTAAAAACTCCAGATCCAGTCCTGTACCGGCACCAACAATTAAAACTCTATCTCCCGATTTAATATTTAAAGCGCTTATTGAATTTCTGCGCGAATCTTTAAAATAGCGTACTATTAAATCATATCCTGGCGCATAAAAGGTATACCTTATCTTATTCCACCAATTTGTATTTATTCCCATTCAACTATGTATTAACTTGAGATCGACATAAATCCTTACCAAGAACCAGCAAAGTACTATTTCTTTATTATAAACACCTAAATCCCAAAACTGGTTTAATTTAAAAGATGAAGTGGTAGCATCCCTCTCTGCCAAATCACGGAATAGCACAATTCAAAATACAAACTAAAACAAGCTAAAAGCCTAATAAACATACCCCCCTGCAGTTTTGCGAGATGATTTTCCAATCTCTGGAAAACGCCCTGCAGTTTTGCGAGACAATCTCACAACAAAAAAGAAGGCTGTCCCTGATTTAAGAACAGCCTTCATTATCATTAAAAAACAATATTTTACTTATACTCCGCAAGTATATCTTTTACATCTTCTGGAGCTACCCTTCCGTAAACCTTTTCGCCTACAGTAACAACCGGAGCTAATCCGCAAGCACCAACACAACGAAGGCTACTTACTGAAAATTTTCCATCCGGAGTTGTTTCTCCAACTTTCACATCCAGTAATCGTTTAAATTCAGCCAATACTTTTTCGGCACCGCGCACGTAACACGCTGTACCCATACATATTGAAATAGGATGCTCTCCTTTAGGAGTCATTGTAAAAAATGAGTAGAATGTTACTACTCCATATACGTGAGCAATATTTACATTTAATTGGTCAGCTACTATTTCCTGTACTTCAGCAGGCAGATACCCAAAGATTCCCTGAGCTGCATGTAATACATTAATTAATTCGCTTTTATCGTAGTCAAACTTTTTGCAAACTTCCTTTAATTCCTGAACCTTACTTTCAGCTAATTTTATTTCTGCCATAACTGTTAGTCGTTATTAATTTCAACTGTACTTTTTTTATCAAAATAATGCGTATGAAGCAATTTATGCGACAATTCACCACAAGGCTCACCTAAAAATTCATTGTACAATTTAACAATAAATGGATTTTCGTGTGACTTACGAAGCGTTTTACCTTCATCTTCGCGATAAATAGCTGCTGCTCTTTTCTTAAGAATCGAGGTATCTCCATGATGATATGGTTGACCAGCTCCTCCAATACATCCACCCGGACATGCCATAATTTCTATAGCATGAAACTCTGATCTACCGGCCTGTACATCTTCAAGCAGCTTACGGGCATTTCCTAAACCATGAGCAATACCAATTCTTAAAGGCAAGCCATCAAAATCAATGGTAGCTGCGCGAATTCCTTCAAATCCTCTCAACTCTTTAAAATCAACCTTAGCTAACGACTTTTTTGTATAAACTTCATATGCAGTACGTACTGCAGCCTCTATAACTCCACCAGTGTTTGCAAAGATAACACCTGCCCCGGTTGATTCTCCCATTGGATTATCAAAATCGTCATCATCCAACTCTTCAAAGTTAATATTAGCACCTTTAATCATTTGTGCCAACTCACGTGTTGTAATGGAAAAATCCACATCCGGATTACCATCTACTGCAAATTCTGGACGCTGAGACTCATATTTTTTAGCCAAACAGGGCATAATAGAAACCACAACCATATCCTCGCGTTTAATATCCATTTGTTCAGCCAGATACGATTTTGCTATGGCTCCAAACATTTGCTGAGGAGATTTAGCCGTAGATGGAACATCTAACATATCAGGGAAATTACTTTCAAAAAAGTTTACCCATCCCGGACAGCACGAAGTTAAGATAGGAAGTTTAACGCGTTCATCACCATCAAGATGCTTTTGCAAACGGCCTAACAATTCCGTTCCTTCTTCCATTATGGTAAGATCGGCGGCAAAATCAGTATCAAACACTTTATCAAAACCTAATTTTCGAAGTGCTGATGCCATTTTTCCTGTAACCAGTGTTCCCGGCTCTAAACCAAACTCTTCACCTAATGCCGCACGAACTGCAGGTGCAGTTTGTACAATTACTGTTTTTGAAGGATCAACCAATGCTGCAATCACCTTACGAGTATTATCTACTTCAGAAAGTGCCCCGGTAGGACAAACAGCCACACACTGACCACAGTATGTACAGGTTGACTTTTCTAAATCCATTTCGAAAGCAGGTGAAACAACCGCCTCAAAACCTCGATTAATTGCCGATAAACATCCTACTGTTTGAATTTCGTTACATGCCATTTCACATCTGCGACACATGATACATTTATCCATGTCTCGAATGATGGATGGAGACTTATCTTCTTTATAATGGGATTGTTCTCCTTCAAAAGGAATTTCACGGATTCCCAATTTCTGAGCCATAGTCTGAAGCTCACAATTTCCGTTCTTTACACACGTTAAACACTCGGCTGGATGATCAGAAAGGATCAATTCCAAAACTGTTCGACGGGCGTTAACAACTCGTAATGAATGTGTATTAATATTCATTCCCTCCGAACACTCCGTTTTACATGCCGGAGCTAAATTTCTTCGTCCTTCAACTTCAACCACACAAATACGACAACCACCCGGATTGTTTTCGTAATTCATATCGTGCAGTTTCATATGACAAAGCGTAGGAATTTCAACGCCCACAGACTTTGCCGCTTCTAACAATGTAGTACCTTTTTCAACTACTACTGATTTGTTATCTATATTTAATTTTACAATATCCATTGTTTTATGAACTTTAAAGATTACTGGATGCTGATCGCATTAAATTTACATTTCTCCATACAAGCTCCACACTTGATACAAACTGCAGTATCAATAACATGAGGCTGCTTTTTATCTCCTGAAATAGCATCAACCGGACAAACTCGCGAACATAAAGTACATCCCACACAAGTATCAGGATTAATCACATACTCCATCAAGTCTTTACACTGACCAGCTGGGCATCTTCCCTCTCTAACATGCGCAAAATATTCCTCAGGAAAATTATCCATAGTTGACAATACAGGGTTTGGAGAAGTTTGTCCTAAACCACACAACGAAGTATCCTTAATAACATTACCAAGATTACGCAATATACCTAAATCTTCTTCCGTAGCATTTCCTTTGGTAATTTTATCCAGCATCTCATACAAACGCTTATTACCGATTCTACAAGGTGCACATTTACCACATGATTCCTCTACAGTAAAGTCTAAATAAAATTTAGCAACCGAAACCATACAGTCATCTTCATCCATAACAATCATACCACCTGATCCCATCATAGAACCACAGGCCAATAAATTATCGTAATCAATAGGAATATCAAGATGCTTTTCTGTTAAACAACCTCCGGAAGGACCTCCGGTTTGAACTGCTTTAAACTTTCGGCCATCTTTAATTCCTCCACCAATATCAAATATTACTTCGCGTAAAGTAATACCCATTGGCACTTCAATCAATCCTACATTATTAATCTTTCCTGCTAAAGCAAAAACTTTTGTCCCTTTACTTTTTTCGGTTCCAATGGCGCTAAACCACTCCGCACCATTATTTATAATCACCGGGATATTTGCAAATGTTTCAACATTGTTTACGTTGGTAGGCTTTCCTTTGTAACCACTTACTGATGGAAAAGGCGGCTTAACAGTTGGCTCACCTCTTAATCCTTCCATAGAGTGAATTAAGGAAGTTTCCTCACCACATACAAAAGCTCCCGCACCATAACGTAATTCCACATCGAAATCAAAACCAGTACCGAAAATATCTTTACCTAAAACACCTAAATCCCGAGCCTGATCAATGGCAATTTTTAAGCGCTCAATTGCCAACGGATACTCTGCACGTATGTATATTAAACCATTGCTTCCTCCAATACAGTATCCACAAATAGCCATTGCTTCAAGCACAGAGTGTGGGTCTCCTTCAAGAATAGAACGATCCATAAATGCACCTGGATCTCCCTCATCTGCATTACATACCACATATTTTTCGTCTCCTTCAACATTGTGTGTAATTTCCCATTTTAATCCTGTGGGAAAACCTCCACCTCCTCTACCTCTAAGGCCAGAATCTTTAATGATTTTAATAGCCCCTTCTGGAGTCATTTCTGTTAGTACTTTTCCCAATGCAGAGTAACCTTCTCTGGCTACATATTCATCTACATTTTCAGGATTAATAAATCCACAATTTCGTAATGCAATACGAATCTGTTTCTTATAAAAACCCATATGTTTTGAATCAGTTATATGCTCATTCTTTTCAGGATCGGTATATAATAAGCGTTCTACTTTTCTACCTTTTACAACATGCTCCGAAATAATCTCTCCGGCATCTTCTGGTTTTACCTGAACGTAAAAAGTATTATCAGGGATCATTTTTACAATAGGTCCCTTTTCACAGAATCCGAAACATCCTGTTCGAACCACTTGAATTTCATCTTCCAGGCTGTTATCAACAACTGCCTGCTTTAAGTTTTCTACAATTTCTTCACCTTGTGAGGCACGACATCCCGTTCCACCACAAACCAAAATGTGATTATTATACTTGGTCATGATTCAAAATTAGTTTTCGTTATCGTCTTCATTTGCTGTTGTGTAACCGACAGGAATAATTCCATCAACCAATTCACCTCCAATAATATGTTTGGTGATGATTTCATCAGCTTTTTTTGTATCCACATGTCCATATATCACAGGATCAAATCCTGGTATATGCACTTCTATTGTTGGTTCGGAATGACAGTATCCCATACAACCGGTTTGAGTAACAACAGCGTCGACAGAACGATTATCTAATTCCTCAATCAGATAATTCATGGTTTCTTTAGCACCTGAGGCTATTCCACAGGTTGCCATTGAAACCTTAATCTGAACCATTCTTTCAGGATGATCACTTTTTTCCCGAAGAGTCAACTTGGACTGAAGCTGATCCCTCATCTTTTTGAGATCGTCTAAGGTTTTAACTTTTGCCATTTTGCATTTATTATAGTTTGTAAATAATTTTCTTTAGATTTTAGATGTGATTTTTAAGGTGCTCTAAAGCTCCACTCCAATTTCAGTCAGATTTTCATCTACCATTCGAGTTAAAAACCTGACTACATTAGGCTGGGTGATATCTACACCTTCTAATATTTGCTTAATTTCCCTGCTATCTAAAACAAATTGCTCTGTATCCAGAACATGGGTATAAACAAATTCTACCGAAGGGTTTCCGGATATCATAAGGCTGATTGTGGAGGGTAAATCCCCCAGGGGTGGTCTGTCGATATGGGATCGAACAAAGGTTGCCTCAAGAGTTGTTCCTTCACCAATTTTTGAATTGATGAGTAAAGCTCCATCCGACAATTGAGCATTTTGCTGAAGAAGTGGTATTCCCAGTCCTACTTTTCTTGTTTTACGAGACGTAAAGAATGGATCCAAAGCGTTGGCAATCATCTTTTCATCCATCCCACAACCGTCATCTTTTATGATTAAAACAAGCTTATCGTCTTTTGATTTTTCAATCACAGATACTTCTATCAGCGTGGCCTTTGCCCGAACTGAATTACCAATTATATCAAGTATGTGCATCGCTATATCTCGCATTACATCAAAACTTTAAACTGATATTTAATATTTTACGCCCATCTTCATTATACAGGGCTTTTTTTATCTCTTTAAAACTAAGTTCTTCCAACAAAAAGGTGGAATAACCAGCTCCTATATCTTCCGGTACATGAGCATCGGAATTTGTCAGCACCGGATAATCTTTGATCCAGCTATATTTTTTCAATACCTCTTGTAAGTGTGACACTCGACTTACTTCGAGTGCTGACACCTTTAAATCTGGAGAAATAAACCCAAGTTGACTACTGATACTATATCTTGGCCTGTCGACATGAGCCGGAATAAAAATCCCATCTAAAGCTTCAACCTTACCGGCTACTTCATCAATCGACTGATCAATTCCAACGATCAGTAATCGATCCTCTTCTCCTAAAATATTGCCTTCTAAATCAACCCAAACCTGATCTCCAAATAGTTCTGGTTTATTTTGAATATAAGGCAGATGCTGATCTAAATAATTTTGAAATTCATCAAGCTGGTTTTCTGTTTCAAAAAATGCCAGACAATGAACTTCTTCCTTCGTATTTACTTCTGCCCCACAGAGCACAAATACATCATTTTGTTTTCCGTACTCTTTTATTATCCGACTCTGTCTGGTACTATTGTGATCAGCAATACCAATAATGTCCAGCCCCTTTTCTATAGCCGATTTGATAATTTGCTCAGGACTCATCTCCAAACTTCCGCATGGCGAAAGAACCGTATGAATATGTAAATCAGCCCTGAATGCTTTCATTTTTTAACCATTTAATAATCGATACAAAGTACCCGAGGCCTCAAATGTTTCCATATCTGTACCCAAAATCGGAATTCCTTCTTCGTTACTTTGTTCTATCGCAGCTTTTTCTGGCTTATAGCCTTTTACCAAAATAATTGCAGCCACCTCTTTTAATGATGCAATAGCCATAATGTTTCTATGTGTTTGCAAGGTAATCCATACCTGCCCCTCATCTACATTCCCCATTACATCACTAAGCAAGTCTGAAGTGTAGGCTCCTACTACTTCATTATTTATACCTTGTTCACCACAAAAAACCTTTAGGTTTAGCTTTTCCACTAAATCACATACCTTCATTTTTTGCTCCTTTTTTTCTACAGTCTTTATCTAATCGTTGTTTACCCCAGGTTTTTTCTATAATCCGGGTTGCATGTTCACTACTTAATTTTCTGTTTTTCTCCATCATACGCTGCATAAAAACGCAATTAGATAAGTTTGCTTTTCGTTGAACAATATCTTCTGCCAATGACTGGCAACTGGGCGACCCACAGGCTCCGCAATCAATTCCGGGCAAATAACACATTAAGTTACGAATTCGCTCCATCTTTTTCAATGCTTCAGTAAAATCCTGATCCAAAGACATAGCGGGTAGCGGGTCTATTTTTGTAATAAATAAATCTTTATCCTGAAGAATATCTTTATGATCCTTCAACTCATTTCCTTCAATCTCATTTTCAAGCTGCTTGGCACGAATTTTAATGCGCTCCACTGTTAAAAAACGATTTCCTTGTAACAAAGCTCCTCCTGCACATCCCTGATCGCATGCTCTCAATTCAAGAAAATCAACTTCAGGAATATCATCATTTTCTAACATTTCAAGAAACTCAATGACGTTATGAATTTCATCTACAGAAAGTGTACGTCCCTGCATGTGCTCAGCTTCGCCATGTGTTAAACTCCACTTCATGGCTTTGCTCGACAAATGAGGTAAAACAGGCAAATCCTTCAGCGAATCTTTTCTGTTTTTAATTTTATGATAGAGTTTGTTAGATATATAACTCATATTAATCACACCATTAATCATATCGTTTGTATTTTGACCAAACCCTTTAATCGCAGCTATTTTAGCCGCACATGGTGTAATATAAAATATACCTATCTGATCTGTTGGAATCCCTTGATTGCTCAGCATTTTTTTATAAAATGCTGCTGAGGCATCAACCGGAGGTTTTACTGAGGCAATATTATCGATAAGTGAAGGAAATTTTACCTGAATTAAACGTACAACTGCAGGGCAGAATGTTGAAATTAATGGCTTTTCTTCACTTTGAAAAATCTGTTCATTCATCAGATCATTGATGACATCAACCATATATTCAGCCTGAAAAACATGGGTAAATCCCAGTTCTTTCATTTCACTGAAAATCTCTTCTTCGGTAATTTGCGTAGGGAATTGTCCTGTAAATACAGCAGGGACCAATGCAACACGACACTCATAGTCAAATATTTTTTCAAGGTCATCCTGCTCTACATATATTGCATCAACCGGACAAACTTTTAGGCATTCACCACAGTCAATACAACGCTTTTTTAATATTAATGCATTACCGTCATTAATACGAATAGCATCAGTAGGACATACATTCATACAGTGTGTACAACCGTAACAAATATCTGTGTCAACCTTTAAGGCATGATATATTTGCTGCTTTCCCATTAACCCGCTATCTTATAAAAAAGTTATCATTTCTACTGTTGTACCCTTATCCACCTCACTGGTAACATTTAATTCATCCACATTCTTTTTCATATTTGGTAGCCCCATTCCCGCGCCAAAACCCATTTCTCTTACTTTTGATGATGCTGTTGAATAACCTTCCTGCATGGCTAAATCAATATCAGGAATTCCGGGTCCTTTATCATCTAAAACAATATGAATTTGTTCTGAATTAATTATTACTTTGATAGTTCCATTATAGGCATGCGCCACAATATTAACCTCAGCTTCATAAAGAGCAACAACAATTCTCTTTACAACCTTAGGGCTAACATTTAATTGCTTCAGTGTTTTTTTAACAGCACTTGAAGCATTTCCTGCTTTTGTAAAATCTCCGCCTTCTACTTCGTAAATAAATTCCATTGTACTTACTAATAAACAGGTTTTAATCCAGCCTGGTACAGCTTTCCTACCGCATTAAACATTGAATATTTACATTGAAGCAAAACCATGTTATGCTCCTGAGCCAATTTTAACATATCCTCTGTAATCTGCTTATTTCTAACAAACAGGATACATTGCACATCAGCCATCTCTACAGTTCTTATTGTTTGCATATTAGCAAGACCTGTAATCAAAATCATTTTATCAGTATCCAGAGTAAGTACATCACTCATCAAATCACTGGCAAAACCACGCTCAATATTCGTATCAATATAAGCTTCTCCGCATGCAATGGATGCATCCAGAACTTTAATAATCTCGCTAATTTTCATTCATTAATCAGGCTAAATTCTTAATAAAACAAATGAAAAACTCAATTAAAGAAATTTTTCAAGAATTAACCTGCAAAATACAATGTATCAGATGAAAAAAAAAAGCAGAACCAGACCTTAATTGCAATACATAAACAATCTAAATAAACTATAAAAAGATTCAAATTAAACTTTCGACCTAATATGATAAATATACGAAAGCATGCTTTAACCACCCAACCATCACTTACTTAAAATTCAACACCTTACATCTCTTCAAACACATTTATGTACAAGTACATCTATCTTACAATATGCTTCGGTTTATTATTTTGAAACGATATAAACTATCTATATTCAATAGATACTTCTTTTAAAAACTTGTCTTCCAGTAATGCTGCTATCCTTTTTACCACAGATCGTCTAATTTCCAATTCAACAGGTAGGTTAGGATCCTGATGAGCTACATTAATTCTTGTTCCGTTAATAATGTGAATTTGGTCGCTTTCTAAAAACATTTTCACTATCTCATGGGCAGGTCCACGACCTAACACCTGATCTTTTTCAAAATGTTCCAGAATTCTTACCACTTTGCCTAAAGTAAGAATACCCTCTGTTACCAGATCAATCCCTTCCATTTGAGCTGCTGGTGGCAAATCCGGATCTAACATATCCAAACTTGCAGCAAATTTTAGTCCCAGTTCCCGGGCAATAATCTCGGCTGTAGTTCCGCCACTTACAATCTTTTTACCTCCAAACTGCTGTACCTTCAATGAAAAATCCGAATCTTTTTCTTCATCATAAGGAGGTCCGGTTACAAAAAGCAACTTACGTGGTTCTCTTAAATATATAATACCACACGAAGTATCGTCGAGCGGGCTTCCTCCATCATTTAACGAAGCCATATTTACAATTTTGCGTGTTAATTTAGACGCTGAAATAAATGGCGCATTCTTTACACTTTTAATCACATAATTTTCAGCTTCTTCTCTTCCCCATCCAAATGGTAAGGTCTTTGATCCCATCCCCGATTGAACAATTCCATCCGACCAAAAGAAAATCCGATCTTCTTTACGTGCTTTAAAATGACAGGTATAAAGTTTCTTTCCCTTATTCTTTTGACTATCTAAGATAATTTCTTCCCACCCCGGATCAAAAGGGCGGTGTGTTCGCATTATTAAGCATCTGGGATTATCATATTCAACTATGGTAGTACTGCCATCATCATCCACATCAATAATAGTAAATGTAGAGTAACTAACCTTTCGTACACTACAAACAGGGAGGGTATTCATAATAATTTCTGCAGTTTTTTGAACCTCTTTATGCTCAATGGTAAAGTTAACTGCCATAGATGCAGTTAAGGTTGCCAACACATTGGCCTTTACGCCACTCCCCATACCATCGGACAAAACTGCAATCGTTCTGCCATCTGCTTTGATTCGGCGGGAAAGAAATACATCACCACAAATGAACTCACCTCTGTGATTATTCTGACTGCAATGAATATCTAAATAAAAATCAGGTTCTTTAACTTCCATGGCTATCCCCATTTTTTTGAGCTTCAATAATTGAATTCAACACCTTTTCTGTTTTAGATGCACTCTCCCCCAGTAAAAATGCAATTTGCTGAACAGTTTGCAGATTATCTCTAATCACAGATCGTGCTCTGTTTATTATTTCTTCTTTGCGAACTTCAGGTGCTGTTAAATCGCGAATAATACCTCCAACTATTTCATGTTTTTTTATGGCAAAAATGGATACATTTAAAATATTATCCCCAACTGATATATCCCTATTTTCTACTTCCTGACCTGTTTGCAAAACACTGGAGAACAACTTACCAAATGGTAAGAGGGTATTTATATCTGCCCCTTTTAATCCTGGTATCACTTCATCAAGCTGCCTGGCATCCTCTCCAATCATTTCTACAAAACTCTGGTTAGATTCAATAATATTTAACTTCGCATCTACCATTACAACCCCTGCTCTTAATTTATTTAACATCGCAGTCATGGTATCTGCTGCCTCTTGTGCTGCTTTTCCTTCTTTACGAGCGAATTCTTCACTTTCACGTAGTGCTTCTTTGGTATTTTTTAGCTTTTCATTCGCTGAATGAACTTTATTAATATAAGTATGAAGACTTTTTATAGAATAGGAATAACACATCTCAAAATTTGTTAATCCCTGACAATAAGCTACTGCAAACTCTTTACACGATGGATAACCGCATGCCCCACATCCTAGTTGGTCTCGGATATCACTTTTACCCATATCGTGCAACACTCTTTTAACTTCCTCTTCAGAAGGTTTAGGTAACCGTCTGTCTGTAATTTTAAAAGAACGAGAAAGATCCAGTTCTATGAATTCTTTCATATCTAGTCTCCACTGATCACAATCAATATCCTTTAATCGTTTTTCAACATACCTTACAATATCAGATTGCCTGGTAAACTTTTTCCCTCCCTGAGTCATCCCAGGTCCCATGGAACATCCCTCACAATAATACAAATCGATATGTTGCCTTAAGTTACTTACCTCTGTAAACTCTTTTAACGATCGGATAAAATCATTTCTTCCATCTGCTGAAATTACACTGCTTTCCAATAAATCCTGGCGCATATCAACGGCTTGCCATAATCCATGACTAATTGGATATAACCCACCTTTTCGTCCTACTGGTGGATCAAAATCACTAAACTCAACAGATGATTCGGTAACGTTATAGTTTTTAAACAATTGACGCAACTCAGTAAATGTAATTACTGCATTTAGCTTACCATCTGTCTTCGTAAAACTTTTTACATCGTCTTTTGCCGAAACACACGAAGTAATATAAACTACCTTGATATCATCTCCATAACGCTTTCTCATGACTTTTGACATAGCGATAAACGGAGGTACTATGGGTGCCAGATTATCTACCAGATTAGGACGATATTTTTCAACAAAAGATCTTACAGGAGGGCAATGCGTTGTTAAATAATATTTACCCTGAAAATTTTCTAACAGTTCCTTATATTTTTGAGCAACTAAGTCAACACCAAAAGCTACTTCTCCAACCAAATCAAACCCAAGTGCTCTTATCATGGCCACAAATTTCCGATAATCAGATATATCAATAAATTCACCTGATAAAGCCGGATCGCAAATGGCAGCAACGCTCCCTTCTTCTTTAAGTAATCGCTCAACCTCAGTCTCTTCATTTCTAAAATTAATGGCATTTTGAGCACAAACAACCACACAATTTCCACAACCAATACATTTATTATTGATAATATTTGCATGCTTGTCTGCTATTTTAATAGCCTTTGCCGGGCAAGCTCTAATGCAGGTAAAACTTAAATTGCATTTTTCTTTATCTACTTCTATTAGTGGAGCCATTATCAAATAGTTTAAACTTGAAAGTAATTTGCCAAAATATCATAAATTCCATCAGGACTAACTAACGAAAACTCTTCATCACCAATTTTTAAAATGGGTCCTTTTTCACAATTGCCGGTACATAATTCACCTTTAAAAAACACCGACTTTTCGAGTTGATGTTCTGCCAGGAATTTTTTAACAATGGGCAATACTTCTTTATTTCCTCTGGAAAAACAAGAACTACCCATGCATATAGTTATTGAATGCTCGTTTTGCATAGTATAAATAAAATAAATAATCCTGAACTTAATATCTGACATAAAATTCAGCTGAATACTTCATGAAGTTCAAAATACAAAAAATGACTGTCTGCACAAGGGCAGACAGTCAAATAATCGCTCTGTTACTCATTATATTCAATCAATATCTATTTCGACGTGTATATGTAGTATGTAATAATTCATGTGACTTATGACCCAATGGTTTTTTCAGGAACTCATCATACAGTTTAATTACCTCAGGATTTTCATGTGATTTTCGAATTGGCTTACCTTCATCTTCTTTATAAATAGCTTCTGTTCTCTTTTTACGAATTTCTATATTAGTTGGTATTGGCTGACCCCCTCCTCCTAAACAACCTCCTGGGCAAGCCATTATTTCAATAAAATGGTATTGAGCTTTACCATTCACCACACTATCCATCACTTTCTTGGCATTTGCTAAGCCATGAGCAACACAAGTTTTCAATTCAACACCATCCAAAAAACTCCATTCAGGAAGCGGATTTTCAATTTTAATTGCGGCTTCCTTTACTTCGTCCATTCCTCTTACAGGAATGACATTCAATCCATCAAACGGAACTTCTCTTCCTGTTACAATCTCATAAGCTGTACGAAGTGCTGCCTCCATTACACCCCCTGTTGCTCCAAAAATAACTGCAGCACCACTAGAAACCCCCATGAATGAATCAAATTCTTCATTTTCTAAAGCTTTAAAATCAATCCCAGCCTGCTCAATCATCCGGGCAAGTTCTCTGGTTGTCAATACCAAATCAACATCTTTATATCCACTTGAATGCATTTCCGGACGATTGGCCTCAAATTTTTTAGCAGTGCAAGGCATGATTGAAACAGAAACGATATCTTCCGGATCTACTTTAATTTTATTAGCATAATATGTTTTAACCAATGCACCAAACATCTGTTGAGGCGATTTGGCTGTGGATACATTAGGTAATAACTGTGGATACATATGTTCGATATATTTAATCCAACCAGGTGAACAAGAGGTAGTCATTGGTAACTTCACTTCCGGATCTTTATCAACCAAAGCACCTTTTAATCGCTGAAGTAGTTCGTTCCCTTCCTCAATGATGGTTAAATCGGCAGTAAAATCAGTATCTAAAACAGAATCAAATCCCAATCGGCGTAAAGCAGCCACCATTCGGCCGGTAACAATATTACCAGATTCCATACCTAGAGCTTCACCCAACGCAATCCTGACTGCCGGAGCTGTTTGCACGACTAAATGCTTTTGTGGATTATTAATGGCGGACCATACTTCATCAATATAATTACGTTCAATCAATGCACCTGTTGGACATCGGTTAACACACTGTCCACAGTTTGTACAAACCACTTCATACATTGGTTTTTCAAAGAAAGAAGCAATTTTCATTTTCTCACCTTTATAGGCAACTGATAGTGCGCCTATGTTCTGGAGTTGATCACAAGATCGAACACAACGCTGACAGCGAATGCATTTAGAATCATCTTTAATGATTGAAGGCGAGAAATAGTCAATAGTATAATCCTTTAACGCTACTAAATCAATCAACCCATCCTCTCCTATTAAATATTCTGATGAAAGATGCTGTAACTCACATCCTCCATTTTTATAGCACCTTGTACACTCAGCTCTATGTTCTGATACCAACAACTCAATAACACTTTTACGAGCATTCCGAACTTTTAAGCTATTAGTTAATATTTCCATTCCTTCTGAAGCAGGAGTAGCACATGATGGAACCAAACGGTCACTACCCATCTGTTCCACTACGCAAACTCTGCAATTACCTGCCACACATAAATCTTCATGATAACACAGAGTTGGAATTTTTATATTGAGTTTTTTTGCAGCTTCAAGAATTGTAGCTCCTTTATTAACGCTAACTTGTATATGATCTATTGTTAAGTTTACTTTACTCATAATTCATTCATTTATGATTAATAAATCATTTCTTCTTTAAAGTTCTCTACAATTGAAGAAAAGGAATTAGCTACTGATTGTCCTAATCCACATTTTGCTGTCACTCTCATATTTTCAGCCAGACTAAGTAACTTCTCCAGATATTCAGAAGACTTTACTCCCTTTTTAACGGCTTCAATACCCAATAAAAGCTGTTGAGTTCCAACACGACAAGGCGTACATTGACCACAACTCTCTTCAACAAAAAACTCTAAATAATTGTGCAATACATTATACATACTTCTTGAAGAGTTAAAGATCATCATAGAACCACCTGTTGGCAGAGAAACTCCGGTTAGTTTTCCTTGATATCCAATCTTTGTTTTTTCAAATTTCTTTCTGGGAACACAAAAACCAGAGGCACCTCCTACCTGAACAGCTTTGGCATCTCCATCTCCAAAATCTTCTACAAACTTCTGAAGTGACATACCAAATTCCAGTTCATAAATACCGGGAATTGGAGTATCGCCAGATACACTAAATACTTTAGAACCTCTGGAATCCTGCACTCCTAGATCCTTAAACTTATCTGGTCCATATTTAAAAATGGAAAACGTATGTGCCAGCGTCTCTACATTATTAATAACAGTGGGCATCTTACGATAACCGGATTGCGTTGGAAACGGAGGTTTATTTCTGGGTTCTCCTCTATGTCCTTCCATGCTCTCAAACAATGCACTTTCTTCGCCACAGATATAAGCTCCGCTACCTAAAAATATCTTCACCCTGAAATCAAAGCCAATTTTATTTAGCAATACATGAAAATCATCAATAATCTCAGTCAACGGCTCTACCAAAAACTTGTACTCCCCACGTAAATAAATAAACCCTTCATGCGCACCAATAACCTTTGCACACACAGCCATCCCAATAAGTACTTTGATGGGTACCTGACTCAAAATTTCGCGATCCTTAAATGTTCCCGGCTCTCCTTCATCAGCATTGCATATCACATATTTAAAATCACCTTCAGCTTCTGAGGCTAATTTCCATTTTAAACCAGTAGGATATCCTGCTCCTCCTCTTCCCTTCAATCCTGAAATAATTAAATCATTAACAATATCTTGGTTCGATCTTTTAAATGTCTTTGTAAGGATTTGTTCTCCATCTTGCTCATTTTTAAATATGAGGTCTAACCTTTGTAGATTTTTCTTTGGCATAGCTATTTAGTTTAAATCAGGGGTTGACGTCTTTGATGTTTCGTTTAACTTAATACGCTGTATAATCTCTCTAACTTTTTCTGGATTCAATTCTGTATAAGGTTCATCATTAATTAACATAGCTGGTCCCTTATGACATTGTCCTAAACAATTTGTTTCCAACAACGTAAACTTGCCATCCATTGTCGTCTCTCCCAGCTTAATTTTCAAACTTTTCTCCAGCTCCTGTATAATTTGATTTTTTCCATGCATCATACAGGTAATTGTTTTACACACCCTAATAATATATTTTCCCATGGGTCGCGTATTGAGAAAAGAATAAAAAGATGCAGTTCCAAAAACCCGAGCTGCCGAAATATCAAGCTCTCGAGCTATCTCTACCATAGCTTCCTCCGAAAGATATTTATGCTGTTCAACTACCCCTTGCAAAATTGGCAGGAGGCTTTCTTGATATCGTCCATGCTTATCAGCCAACGATTTAACCAGGTTAGTTATTTCAGACATAGTAAGTGATTTTGGTATTGTACAACAGAATTAGAGAATAATTTCCTTAATAATTTAATACTTTTTAACAGTTATAGGAGTGACAATTATCATGTATTTTTATTTAGAAACGTTATAAGCTAAACTATTTAAGAGGTTCTTCTTTAACGTCTCTAATTTGAGATAAACCTTAAAACTTTTATTTTTGCGAGGAAATCCATGAGGCTACATGAGAAATAAAAAATTACAGGAGAAAATTGACCAGGGAGAGCATCAACAACAAGACTTTAAATTTGCAATTAACGATTCAAAAAAAATTGCGCGATCATTAGCTGCATTTGCCAATACTGATGGTGGTAGTTTACTTGTTGGAGTAAAAGATAATGGTAAAATTGCAGGAGTAGCCTCTGAAGAAGAATACTATATGATTGAAGCTGCTGCTAAAATGTATTGCAAACCGCCTGTAAATTTTGAAGTTTTTGAATGGAAAAGTGAAGGAAAAACAGTACTTGAAATTATTATTCCTCAGAGTGATCAAAAACCTCATAAAGCCCCAACCAAAGATGGGAAATACAAAGTATATATCAGAGTAAACGATCAGAATTTATTAGCAAATAAAATTTTATTGGAATATTGGAAAGCACAGAAAAGAAATAAAAATCAATTATTCCAACTTAATCCACCTGAAAAATTTTTATTGGATTATTTATCGCAAAATGAGTCAATATCATTTACTCGTTTCTATAAAAGGGCAAATATATCAAGATATAAAGCTGAAAAAATATTAGTAAGCTTGCTCTGCATGAATATAATTGAAATAAATTTTACTGAAAAAGAGGTTTATTATACCCTTTCTGAAAAAAATAATGAAGAGAGTTAATCTTCCTTTGAGTAAAGTAAATACTTATCTCGTAAGAAAGAATATTTTTGTAAATCTTCCTCCCATTTAGCTCTTATTTCTTGCTCAGATAATCCATTAATGATATCGTCATATAATTGTCTGTTCCCAGCTAAAAGATTGAACCATCTCTCATCAAAGTTAAAGTCTTCTTTAGTTTTCAGTTCATTATAAAATTTCAGGAAGTAATGTAAAGAGAATTGATGTGTCAATGATTCACCTCTTAGATCTACACCAAAACACTTTATATTTTGCTGTTTAGGTGACTTACTCATTCCTTCAATACTTTTAGGCATAAATGAAAAGGAACCACAAGTCGAATCTGGATACCCAATAACCTGAAAAGGGAAATACGTTCCACGACCTATGCTTATGTTTGTTGCCTCAAATAAACACAATGACGGATATAAACGAATCGACAGATAATTCGGCAAATTTGGCGATGGTTTAACAGGTAAATCATAAGATATTGTATGATCCCAGTTTATAACTTTTATTACTGTCAAATCACATTTTAATTGATTTTTTAACCAAGACTCACCATTTATCATCTCAGCAAGCTCCCCAACTGTTAGTCCATGTACTACAGGAATTGGATGCATTCCAACAAATGATTGGTAATTTTTATCCAAAACAGGACCATCAAAATAGTTTCCATTAGGATTAGGTCTATCTAACACAATAAACTTAACATTTGATTTAGCACAAGCCTCCATCATATAGTGCATAGTACTAATATAGGTATAGAACCTGACCCCAACATCCTGAATATCAAAAATAACTACATCCAAATTCTGAAGCATCTCTGCAGATGGCTTCCGATTATTTCCGTATAATGAAATAATAGGTAAACCAGTCTTATGATCTACGTCATTAGCCACATGTTCTCCGGCATCGTTTTTCCCTCTAAATCCATGTTCTGGAGCAAAAATTTTAACAACGTTAATACCTTTAGCGATTAAAGTATCCAAAAGATGAACACCCTGAACAAGAGAAGAATGGTTAACTAATAAACCAACTCTTTTATTCTTAATAAGAGGAATGTAGTCATCAAAATTACTTGCACCAACCTTTATCTCATTTTTTGAGTTTTGTGTTGCTGTACAAGCTAAAAAGTGAACAACTATTATTAACAAGAAGATAATACTGCGAAACATGAGACGATGTATTTGAGCCGGATCTAAGGAAAATATATATGGTAGGATCCAATTTATGAATCCTACATTTTTCTATTTATGCTTGAGGTGTTGTACCTCCAAAGTTCATAGGGATATTTCCTGCTCCGGGATGTCCATCTTCAATATTTTTAATAGGCCCATGTAATGATTCATATCGTTGAATATTATCCTTTAATGCCATCATTAACCTTTTAGCATGTTCTGGAGTTACTACAATTCTTGATTTTACTGGGGCTTTTGGAATCCCGGGCATTACTCTAATAAAGTCTAATACAAATTCTGATGGAGAATGTGTTATAACAGCTAAATTCGAATAAACACCCTGAGCTATCTCTTCAGTTAACTCAATATTAATTTGATTTTTATTTTTCTTTTCTTCCATGATATTTTTTTATAAAATTATAAATCTCAACTAGATAAAAAAAGGGAAGCATAAAATACTTCCCTTTTTGAATTATGATTTAAATCTAATCTTACTCTTCCTCAACTTCAGTTTTAGTTACAAGTTTATCAAATTCTTCTTGAGAACCTACAACCAAATTACTTAAAGCTCGTTGACCTGTACCAGCAGGAATTAAGTGACCACAGATTACATTTTCTTTTAATCCTTCTAATTGGTCAATTTTACCTGAGATAGCTGCCTCATTAAGAACTTTTGTTGTTTCCTGGAAGGAAGCTGCAGACATAAAGCTCTTAGTTTGAAGTGCTGCTCTTGTGATACCTTGTAATACCTGGCTTGATGTTGCAGGAACTGCATCTCTTGCCTCTACAAGTTTAAGGTCTCTACGTTTCAACTGCGAGTTTTCATCTCTTAGTCTACGGGCAGTAATTATCTGACCAGCATGCAAATTCTCAGAATCCCCAGGCTCAACAACCACTTTCTTATTATAGATATGGTCATTTTCATGCATAAATTCTAATTTGTCAACAATTTGTTTCTCTAGGAATTTTGTATCTCCCGGATCAACAATATCAACTTTACGCATCATCTGACGAACGATAATTTCAAAGTGCTTATCGTTAATTTTCACACCCTGTAAACGATATACATCTTGTACCTCATTAACAATATATTCCTGAACAGCTGTAGGTCCCATGATATGAAGAATATCAGAAGGTGTAGTAGCTCCATCTGACAATGGAATACCTGCACGTACATAATCATTCTCCTGAACAAGTATTTGCTTTGATAATGGTACCAAATACTTTTTCACCTGACCATTTTTAGAAGTAACAATAATCTCACGGTTACCACGCTTGATTTTTCCAAAAGTTACTTCACCATCAATTTCAGAAACAACCGCAGGGTTAGATGGGTTACGAGCTTCAAAAAGCTCAGTAACACGAGGAAGACCCCCAGTGATATCGCCCGCTTTACCAACTGCTCTAGGTATTTTAGCTACAATTTCACCAATCTTAACTTTAGCTCCATCATCAACAGATACGTGAGCTCCTACAGGTAAGTTAAATGTTTTCAAGATTTCACCTGAATCATCAACAACTCTTAATGCAGGGTTTTTCGTTTTATCCCTTGTTTCAATAATTACTTTCTCACGGAAACCTGTTTGTTCATCAGATTCTTCTTTATAAGTAATACCATCAAGCATATTGTCAAAACTAACAATACCGGCTTTTTCCGAAACAATTACAGCATTATATGGATCCCATTCACTAATAAGGTCTCCGGCTTTAACTTCAGCACCGTTCTTAATATACAATTTAGAACCGTATGAAATCGGGTGATTGGCTAATGCAATACCAGTATTTTTATCAATAATACGTAATTCAGCTAAACGACCAATTACAATATCAATATCTTTATCAGTTTCGTCCTTAGTTGGAACGGTTCTTAACTCTTCAATTTCGGCAATACCATCGTATTTTGCAACAATACTGTTTTGTGAAGAAATGTTACCCGCTGTACCCCCTACGTGGAATGTACGAAGTGTAAGCTGTGTTCCTGGTTCACCAATTGACTGTGCTGCAATTACACCAACTGCCTCTCCAATATGAACAAAGTTTCCTGTTGCTAAGTTACGTCCGTAACATTTAGCACAAACTCCAACTTTAGATTCACATGTAAGTACAGAACGTATTTCAACTCTTTCTAATGGAGAATCTTCAATGGTTCTTGCTTTAACTTCATCAATCTCTTCACCTGATTTAACAATCAAGTCTCCTGTAGATGGATGGTAAACATCATGAACAGAAACTCTACCAAGAATTCTTTCATATAATGTAGCCACGACATCTTCATTATTCTTAATTGCTGTTGCAGTCAATCCTCTTAATGTTCCACAGTCATTTTCTGTAATAATAACATCCTGAGATACATCTACCAAACGACGTGTTAAGTATCCTGCATCAGCAGTCTTAAGAGCGGTATCCGCAAGACCCTTACGAGCACCGTGAGTAGAAATAAAGTACTCCAGTACAGAAAGACCTTCCCTAAAGTTAGAAAGAATTGGGTTTTCAATAATCTGACCGCCCTCAGCTCCTGACTTTTGAGGTTTCGCCATAAGTCCCCTCATACCAGACAACTGACGAATCTGCTCTTTAGAACCCCTTGCACCTGAATCAAGCATCATGTATACAGCATTAAATCCTTGATTATCGGTACTCAACTGTGTCATCAGAGTATTTGTTAAACGAGCATTAACATGCGTCCAAATATCAATAATCTGATTATATCGTTCGTTGTTAGTAATGAATCCCATATTATAGTTATTCTTTACTTCTTCAACTTCAGCATATCCCTCTTCAACCATTTTGGTTTTAGCTTCAGGGATAATTACATCACCAAGGTTAAATGAAAGACCTCCTTCAAATGCCATTCTATATCCAAGGTTCTTAATATCATCAAGGAAAGCAGCAGTACGTGGAGTACCACATATTTTCTGTACTCTACCAATGATATCTCTCAACGCCTTTTTAGTCAATACTTCATTAATAAAACCTGACTCTCTAGGAGCAAACTCATTAAATAATATACGACCAACAGTTGATTCTATAATTTGTAGTTCAGGTACACTTTCTTTATTTAAGTCGTAACCTTTCACTTTTACTGCAGCATGCAAATCAACTTTTCCTTCATTATAAGCAATCTTAACTTCTTCTAATGAATAAAAAGTTAAACCTTCACCTTTAGCACCTTCACGAGCTTTAGTCATATAGTAAAGCCCAAGAACCATATCCTGAGAGGGTACAGTAATGGGTGCACCGTTTGCAGGGTTTAAGATATTCTGCGAAGCCAACATTAACATCTGAGCTTCAAGAATAGCAGCATGTCCTAATGGTAAGTGAACAGCCATCTGGTCTCCATCAAAGTCGGCGTTAAATGCCGCACAAGCCAATGGGTGTAACTGAATAGCTTTTCCTTCAATTAACTTAGGTTGGAATGCCTGAATACCTAAACGGTGAAGAGTTGGGGCACGGTTAAGTAGTACCGGATGTCCTTTCAAAACATTTTCTAGGATATCCCAAACTACAGGATCTTTGCGATCTACTATTTTCTTTGCAGATTTTACCGTTTTTACAATTCCCCTTTCAATTAACTTACGTATTACAAAAGGCTTATAAAGCTCTGCTGCCATACCCTTAGGAAGACCACATTCGTGCATCTTCAATTCAGGACCTACAACAATTACAGAACGAGCTGAATAGTCAACCCTTTTACCTAATAAGTTTTGACGAAAACGACCTTGCTTACCTTTTAAACTATCACTTAATGATTTTAAAGGACGGTTAGCATCCGTTTTAACTGCATTAGCTTTACGTGAGTTATCAAATAATGAATCAACAGATTCCTGAAGCATACGTTTTTCATTACGTAAGATTACTTCCGGAGCTTTGATTTCAATTAATCTCTTTAAACGGTTATTTCTAATAATAACCCTTCTATACAAATCATTAAGATCTGAGGTTGCAAATCTACCTCCATCCAAAGGAACTAAAGGACGTAATTCTGGTGGAATAACAGGTACTACCTTAACAACCATCCACTCCGGACGGTTTCTTCCAACAGATTCACGGAAAGACTCAACTACCTGAAGACGCTTAAGCGCTTCATTCTTTCTTTGTTGAGAAGTTTCAGTATTTGCTTTGTGTCTTAAGTCGTAAGAAAGACCATCCAAATCCAATCTTGATAAAATCATGTGAAGTGCCTCAGCACCCATTTTAGCAATAAATTTATTTGGATCATCATCTTCTAGATATTGATTTTCTTTTGGAAGTGTATCAAGAATATCTAAATACTCCTCTTCTGTAAGAAAATCCATATATTGAATTCCATCTTCAGCTTTAATACCAGCCTGTATTACTACATAACGTTCGTAGTAAATGATTGAATCAAGCTTTTTAGTAGGTAATCCTAATAAGTAACCAATTTTATTAGGTAAAGACTTAAAATACCAAATATGAGCTACAGGAACAACTAACGAAATATGCCCCATTCTTTCACGGCGCACTTTCTTTTCAGTTACTTCAACACCACATCGGTCACAAACAATACCACGGTATCTAATTCTTTTATATTTACCACAGTGACACTCATAATCCTTTACAGGACCAAAAATTCTTTCACAGAATAATCCGTCCCTCTCAGGTTTATAAGTTCTATAGTTAATGGTCTCAGGTTTTAAAACTTCACCACTTGATCGTTCTAAGATTTCCTCTGGTGAAGCTAACCCGATAGAGATTTTTGTAAAATTACTCTTTACTTTCTGATCTCTTCTGAATGCCATATGTCAACGTCTTCTATTAATTTTAAAACAAATAAGGCAATCATTGAATAATGCAATGCACTATCCAATGATAGTAAGGCTTTAATCAAGGTTTACACTTAAACCAAGACCTCTAAGCTCATGTAATAACACGTTAAGTGATTCTGGAATACCTGGTGTTGGAAGAGAATCTCCCTTAACAATAGCTTCATAAGCTTTCGCACGTCCCATTACATCATCAGACTTAACAGTTAAGATTTCCTGAAGGATATTAGCTGCACCAAATGCTTCTAACGCCCAAACTTCCATCTCTCCAAAACGCTGACCTCCAAACTGAGCTTTACCTCCTAGTGGTTGCTGCGTAATTAATGAATAAGGACCGATAGAACGAGCATGCATTTTATCCTCAACCATGTGTCCAAGTTTAAGCATATAAATAACTCCTACAGTTGCCGGCTGGTGGAATCTGGTACCAGTACCTCCGTCGTAAAGGTAGCTTTTACCATATTGTGGTACACCTGCTTTTTCTGTATAGGAATCCATATCAGCAAAACTTGCTCCATCAAAAATTGGAGTAGCAAATTTAACACCAAGCTCTTTTCCTGCCCATCCTAAAACAGTCTCGTAAATCTGTCCAAGGTTCATCCTTGAAGGTACACCCAGTGGATTCAATACGATATCAACAGGAGATCCATCCTCTAAAAATGGCATATCTTCAGCACGTACAATTCGGGATACAATACCCTTATTACCATGTCGACCCGCCATTTTATCTCCAATTGAGATTTTACGTTTTTTAGCAATATAAACTTTTGCTAATTGAACAATACCAGCAGGTAGTTCATCACCAATAGTTAAATTATATTTCTGACGTTTCTCTTTAGCCTCGAATTCCTGGAATTTCATCAAATAATTATGAATCACTCTTTGAATTAATTCATTCTTATCTGTATCCGTAGTCCATTTATTAGGATCAATATTATGATAGTCAATATCCTGAAGGATCTTTTGTGTAAACTTAGTTCCCTTAGATACAATATCAACTCCAAAATAATCTTGTACTCCTTGAGAAGTTTTACCGTTAACTAAAGTAAATAATTTATCTACCAAACGGTTTCTCAAGTCAGCTACTGATCTGTCAAATTCTTCATCGATTTTAGCAATCAATGGTTTGTCTGAAGATCTAGCTTTTCTATCTTTAATAATACGAGAGAATAACTTCTTATCAATCACAACTCCTTTTAATGAAGGAGAAGCTTTTAATGATGCATCTTTAACATCACCAGCTTTTTCACCAAAGATAGCTCTTAATAATTTTTCCTCAGGTGTTGGATCACTCTCACCCTTTGGAGTAATTTTACCAATTAAAATATCTCCTGGATTTACATGTGCACCTACCCGAATTAAACCATTTTCATCAAGATCTTTAGTAGCTTCTTCACTAACGTTAGGAATATCAGATGTAAGTTCTTCTAATCCTCGTTTTGTATCACGAACCTCTAACGAATATTCATCAATATGTACAGAAGTAAAAATATCTTCTCTTACAACTCTTTCTGAAATTACAATCGCATCCTCAAAGTTATAACCTTTCCAAGGCATAAATGCCACTTTAAGGTTACGTCCTAATGCTAATTCACCTTTTTCAGTTGAATACCCCTGAGTAAGAATTTGACCAGCTTTAACTCTTTGACCAGTAACAACCAATGGTTTTAGGTCAATACAAGTACTCTGGTTCGTTTTCTGATACTTCGTAATTTTATATCTCTTAGTATCGTTATTGAAACTTACGAATTTCTCATTTTCAGTAAGATCATATTTAATTACAATCTCCTCTGCATCTACATACTCAATAACACCATCCTTTTCAGCAACAACGTTTGTTCTTGAGTCACGTATTAATTTTCCTTCTAGTCCAGTACCTACGATTGGAGCTTCAGGCCTTAACAATGGAACAGCCTGACGCATCATGTTAGATCCCATCAATGCGCGGTTCGCATCATCATGCTCTAAGAAAGGAATTAATGATGCCGCAACTGATGCAATTTGGTTTGGAGCCACATCCATCAAGTGAATTTCTTCTGGACCAGCTACAGGATAATCAGCCTCAAGACGAGCTTTAACTCTTGAATTAACAAAGTTTCCTTCTTCATCAAGAGGTGCGTTTGCCTGAGCAATAATTAACTCTTCCTCTTCCTCTGCACTTAAATATTCCACTCCTGCCTCAGATAAATCAACCTGACCATTTGTAACCTTACGATATGGAGTTTCAATAAATCCAAGATCATTAATCTTAGCGAATACACAAAGTGAAGATATCAAACCAATATTTGGACCTTCAGGTGTTTCAATTGGACATAAACGACCATAGTGTGTATAGTGAACATCCCTTACCTCAAAACCGGCTCTTTCACGTGAAAGACCACCTGGTCCTAATGCTGACATTCTTCGTTTATGCGTGATCTCTGCTAATGGATTGGTTTGATCCATAAACTGAGACAATGCATTTGTTCCAAAGAAACTATTAATAACAGATGATAATGTTTTACTATTGATTAATTCAATAGGAGTAAACACCTCATTGTCACGAACATTCATTCTTTCACGTATTGTACGTGCCATACGTGCTAAACCAACACCAAACTGATTACCTAATTGTTCTCCAACAGTACGTACACGACGGTTACTTAAGTGGTCAATATCATCAACCTCAGTTTTAGAGTTGATCAGTTCAATTAAATATTTGATGATTTGAATAATATCAGATTTAGTCAATACTTTAGTATCCATTTCCGTTTCTAAACCTAACTTTTTATTCAATCGATAACGTCCAACTTCTCCTAAATCATAACGTTTATCGGAAAAGAATAACTTATCAATAACATCACGAGCTGTAGCCTCATCTGGTGGCTCAGCATTACGTAATTGACGATAAATGTGTAACACAGCTTCTTTTTCGGAGTTACATGGATCCTTTTGAAGTGTGTTATATATAATTGCGAAATCAGATAAATTCTGATTTTCTTTATGTAACAAAATTGTTTTAGCACCTGAATCAACAATCTCATCAATGTGCTCAGGTTCAATAATTGTTTCACGATCGATAATTACTTCGTTACGTTCGATTGAAACAACCTCACCTGTATCCTCATCCACAAAGTCCTCAATCCAAGTTTTAAGAACACGGGCAGCTAATTTTCTACCAACAACTTTTTTTAATCCTGATTTTGATACTTTTATTTCATCAGCTAAATCAAAGATTTCTAAAATTTCTTTATCACTTTCGTACCCAATAGCACGTAAAAGTGTTGTTACAGGTAATTTTTTCTTCCTATCGATATAGGCGTACATCACACTATTAATATCAGTAGCAAACTCTATCCACGATCCTTTAAAAGGAATAATACGTGCTGAATAAAGTTTAGTACCATTAGCATGAGTACTTTGACCGAAGAAAACACCAGGTGAACGGTGTAGCTGAGATACAACTACCCTTTCTGCACCATTGATGATAAAACTACCTTTATCGGTCATATATGGAACAGTTCCAAGATAAACATCTTGAACAACTGTATCAAAATCTTCGTGTTCAGGATCGGTACAGTATAATTTTAACTTTGCCTTTAATGGTACACTAAAGGTAAGTCCACGTTCGATACATTCTTGAATAGTGTACCGAGGAGGGTCAATACCGAAGTCAAGAAACTCAAGTACAAAGTTGTTTCTTGTATCCGTGATTGGGAAGTTTTCTTGAAAAACCTGATATAATCCCTCTTCGCGTCTTTCCTCAAGAGTTGTGCCTTGTTGGAAAAACTCACGGAATGATTTTAATTGGATTTCTAAAAAATCAGGATAATCTAACTGATTTTTAATAGAAGCAAAGCTAATCCTTTCGCTTGTGGTATTTGGAGTCATCTATCAGCAATATTAATTGAACTTAATAACATAAATGCATAAAAAGGTCTAGGAACTTATCGTAGATAAGTCCCTAAACCGTTCCCTATATAAGGTAGTAATAATTACTTAAGTTCAACTTCTGCTCCAGCCTCAGTTAATTGAGTTTTTAATGCTTCAGCTTCTTCTTTAGAAACTTTTTCTTTTAATGGAGCAGGTGCTTTGTCAACTAATTCTTTAGCTTCTTTTAGTCCAACGCCTGTCATTTCTTTAACAAGCTTAACGATAGCTAGTTTAGAAGAACCAGCTGATTTAAGAATTACGTCAAATTCTGTTTGCTCTTCAGCAGCACCAGCATCAGCACCAGCTGCAGGTCCAGCAACAGCAACAGCTGCAGCAGCAGGCTCAATACCATATTCTTCTTTAAGGATCTCAGCAAGTTCGTTAACGTCTTTTACTGTTAAGTTAACTAATTCTTCAGCAAGCTTCTTTAAATCTGCCATTTTTCTATTTATTAAATATTAATTTTTTACTTTTCTTATTCTCTTTCTGCTAATGTTTGCAATACTCCGTGTATTGTCGAGCCACCTGATTGAAGCGCAGAAATAACGTTCTTCGCTGGTGACTGTAATAGAGCGATGATATCTCCAAGTAGTTCGTCTTTAGACTTAATGTTAACAAGAGCATCTAAATTCTCTTCTCCAACATATAAGCTCTCTTCTACGTAAGCACCTTTTAATAAAGGCTTTTTATTAGCCTTAGCAAACTCTTTAATAAGTTTTGCTGGTGTGTTACCTACGTTTGAAAAGAAAATAGCTGTAGAACCTACTAAAGCATCATATAATGGTGCAAAATCTCCTTCTGACTCTTCAAGAGCTTTTTCAAAAAGGGTATTTTTGACTACCATCATTTTGATTTCTTTTTTGAAACACTCTCTACGAAGATCACTAGTTTTACCCGAGCTCATACCACCTGCATCAACCACATAAAAGTGACTGTACTCAGCAATATTTTGGGTAAGTTCCTTTACAAGTAAGCTTTTATCTTCCTTATTCATGATTCCTTTTTTCTGTTAGTTAAACATTAGGCCTCAGCCGCTTTGGTTTCAACACGAATGCCGGGACTCATGGTACTTGAAAGACTAATGCTTTTAATGTAAGTACCTTTTGCTGCAGAAGGCTTAAGTTTTAAAATAACATTTAAAAACTCTTTTGCATTCTCAACAATTTTATTTTCATCAAAGGATACTTTACCAATAGAAGCATGTATAATTCCGAATTTATCTACTTTAAAATCGATTTTACCAGCTTTTACTTCGTTTACTGCTTTACCAATTTCCATAGTAACAGTACCACTCTTAGGGTTTGGCATTAAACCGCGAGGACCTAAAACACGTCCTAACTGTCCAACTTTAGCCATAACACTAGGCATAGTAATTATTACATCAATATCGGTCCAGCCACCTTTGATTTTTTCCACGTATTCATCCAATCCAACGTAATCAGCACCTGCAGCTTTTGCTTCTTCCTCCTTATCAGGAGTACATAAAACAAGTACACGTACTTCTTTACCAGTACCATGAGGAAGAGTACAAATACCTCTTACCATCTGGTTTGCTTTTCTTGGATCAACACCTAACCGTACATCAACATCTACCGAAGCATCAAATTTTGTAGTGGTAACTTCTTTTACCAATTTGGCTGCTTCCTCAAGCGAATATTGCTTTCCGGCTTCGATTTTATCTAACGCTAACTTCTTATTTTTTGTTAGTTTTGTCATAACTCCAAAATGGTATTAATTAATTATCACCAGGGAATTCACCATCAACAGTGATACCCATACTTCTGGCAGTTCCAGCAACCATCTTCATACCAGAGCTAACTGTAAAACAATTCAAATCCGCCATCTTATCTTCAGCAATCGCTTTAACTTGGTCCCAAGATACTGAACCTACCTTTTTACGGTTTGGTTCAGGAGAACCTCCTTTAAGCTTAGCAGCATCTAAAAGTTGAACAGCTGCTGGTGGTGTTTTAATGACAAAGTCGAAAGACTTATCAGTATACACCGAAATAACAACTGGTAAAACTTTACCTGCTTTTTCCTGAGTTCTGGCATTGAATTGCTTACAAAACTCCATAATATTTACACCTTTTGCACCTAAAGCCGGTCCAACTGGTGGTGAAGGGTTTGCTGCTCCACCTTTTATCTGCAATTTGATAAAAGTCTCTACTTCTTTAGCCATGTAGCAATTCTAATTAGTTATTTATATATATAAAGGCATAAATTAATCATATTCCTTGTAGTGATAAAAGAATAACTTCTTTTATGGAAGCTTAACTTACAAGATGATATAATTTATGATTCTTTCTCTACTTGCAAAAAGCTTAACTCTAATGGTGTTTTTCTTCCAAAGATTTTTACCATTACTTTTAGCTTTCTCTTTTCTTCGTTAACATCCTCAATAATACCATTAAATCCATTAAATGGTCCATCTGTTACCTTAACTGTTTCTCCAACAAAATAAGGCACATCAAGTTCAGTATTTTCGGTATCTGATAATTCATCCACTTTACCTAAAATTCTGTTAACTTCTGACATTCTTAATGGTACAGCACTATTATCTCTGTCTCCTAAAAATCCAATCACATTTGGTATGCTTTTTAAGATATGAGGTATCTCTCCTACCAAAGCAGCTTCGATCATCACATAGCCAGGGAAATAATTTCTTTCCTTACTTATCTTCTTACCGTTACGTATTTGATAAACTTTTTCTGTCGGTATTAAAACCTGAGAAATATAATCATGTAAGTTAAGTCTGTCAATTTCACTTTCCACACTCTCCTTAACTTTCTTTTCTTTACCTCCAATGGCTCTTAATACATACCATTTCTTATCAACATTACCCATCTTAAAATATATTAGTAAAGTTGATTATAAACCATGTCAAGAACTTTTTCGAACGAATAATCCATGCCAAAAACAATAGCTGCAATAATAGCAGATGCTGCCATAACAACTAAGGCACTACTTTGCAACTCAGACCAAGTGGGCCAAGATGTTTTGTTCACCAATTCGTTTTGAACGTCTTTAAAATAATTTACTATTTTACTCACAAGATCTCTCTTTAATGGTTACAAATACTGGAATAGATCTTTGCAAATCAATTCCTATTCACGAACTTGCCGGATAACAACCGCCTAACGATTTTTTATCCGGCTAAGCACGGGAGGAGAGGCTCGAACTCCCGACGCCTGGTTTTGGAGACCAGTGCTCTACCAACTGAGCTACACCCGTGTATAAAAAGGAAGGGATATCCCTTCCTTTAATTTCATATATTGATTACTCAATAATTTCAGTTACCTGACCAGCACCTACAGTTCTACCACCCTCACGGATAGCGAAACGAAGACCTTGATCGATAGCAACAGGGTAGATAAGCTCAACAGTGATAGAAACGTTATCACCAGGCATTACCATTTCTGTTCCTTCTTGTAATGTAATTTCACCTGTTACATCTAATGTACGTAGGTAGAATTGAGGACGGTATTTGTTGTGGAAAGGAGTGTGACGACCACCTTCTTCTTTCTTCAATACATAAACCTCAGCTTTAAATTTAGTATGAGGAGTAATTAGACCAGGAGCTCCGATAACCATACCTCTTTTTACTTCGTTTTTATCAATACCACGAAGTAATAAACCTACATTATCACCAGCTTGTCCTTCGTCAAGAATCTTACGGAACATCTCAACTCCAGTACATACAGTCTTTTTACCTTCAGCACCTAAACCAATAATTTGCATTTCATCACCAGTGTGAATAACACCAGTTTCAATACGACCTGTAGCAACAGTACCACGACCTGTAATTGAGAATACATCCTCGATAGGCATCAAGAAAGGCTTATCAACATCACGTGGAGGAATTGGAATCCAAGTATCAACTGCATCCATAAGCTCCATGATTTTATCAACCCACTTAGGCTCTCCATTTAATCCACCTAAAGCAGAACCTTGAATTACAGGAGTATTTTCACCATCAAACTCATAGAAGTCTAATAGTTCACGAATTTCCATTTCAACAAGCTCTAAAAGCTCCTCATCGTCAACCATATCAACTTTGTTCATGAAAACCACCAATCTTGGTACGTTTACCTGACGAGCTAATAGGATGTGCTCGCGAGTTTGAGGCATAGGACCATCAGTAGCAGCAACTACAATGATAGCTCCATCCATCTGCGCAGCACCAGTAACCATGTTCTTTACATAATCGGCGTGACCTGGACAGTCAACGTGTGCATAGTGACGATTTTCAGTTGCGTACTCTACGTGAGCACTGTTAATTGTAATACCCCTTTCTTTCTCTTCAGGAGCGTTATCAATTTGATCAAAATCTCTCGCTTCTGAAAATCCTTTTTCTGCCAACACTTTTGTAATTGCAGCAGTTAAAGTTGTTTTACCGTGGTCAACGTGACCAATTGTACCGATGTTCACGTGAGGCTTTGACCTGTCATAATGTTCTTTAGCCATAACTCGAAATAATTAGACAATTAGATATTAACTTATATTTTTTTAAACTTCCGAACCAGAATAGAGCCAATGATGGGATTTGAACCCATGACCTCTTCCTTACCAAGGAAACGCTCTACCCCTGAGCTACATCGGCTGTTAAGAGCGGGAGACGGGATTCAAACCCGCGACCCTTAGCTTGGAAGGCTAATGCTCTATCAGCTGAGCTACTCCCGCTTTTTGATTCGGGGCTACAAAGGTAATTAAATATTCCTCAAAAACCCTGATATCCCGATGTTTATTTCAATATTTTAATCTGGTTCTTGTGGGGAGAGCAGGATTCGAACCTACGAAGACGAAAGTCAGCGGAGTTACAGTCCGCCCCAGTTGGCCACTTTGGTATCTCCCCAAAAACACCTTTACTTTTAAAGGTTACTTTATTTCATTTAATAGGCTGATTACTTTTCAACAACCAGCCTATCTTATGCTTTTATTTTAGTGTATTAAATTCACTTTCCTAAAACGGTGTGCAAATGTATAATTATTTTTTAATACAACAAAAATATATCAGTTTTTTTAAATTATTTTACTTTTACCTTCTCTTTCTTCTTTATCAACTGCTTACGAAGTGCTTCACAAGAAAGATCTACAGATTCCTCAAATGTTTTTGATTGTTTCTTCGCAAACATCTCTGCTCCAGGTACATTCAAGCTAATCTCAGCAACCTTATTCTCTAATGTTTCCGACTTATCCAATTTAAGTATTACCTCAGCATCAATAATACCATCAAAGTACACATCTAACTTATTTACTTTTTGCTCGATAAAGCTTTGTAGATGATCGGCAGCATCAAACTTCACTGATTGAATTGTAATGTTCATATTAAATCCTCCATTATTTAAGACCGCGGATGGGCCTGATTATATATATCGGTTAATTTCTCAAAACTATTATGAGTATACACCTGAGTGGCATTTAAATTACTATGCCCTAATAATTCTTTTATTGCATTTAAGTCTGCTCCAGCATTCAACAACGATGTTGCAAATGAATGACGCAACACATGCGGACTTTTTTTATGCAAAGTAGTAACCAAAGTTAAATATTTATTTACTACCCTGTATATTAATTTATGATATACACTATCTCCTTTTTTTGTAAGAAAAAACGACAACACATTCTCTTTTCCAAAAAAAGCATTTCTATAATTAATATACTCCTCCACCATAGAAATTAATGAAGAGTACATAGGAATAATCCGAACCTTTTTATATTTACCAGTCACCCTAACAAGACCTTGCTTTATATCAAAATCCCGATCTTTCAAAGCAACCAACTCCGACAACCTCATTCCCGAACCATAAAACAACTCAAGAATCAACTTATCACGCTTCCCTTCATAGTCATCAGGAAAAGGAATTTTTTCTAACAAAAGTTCCATTTCTGACTCCCTAACAAAAATAGGTAATTTTTTTGGCATTTTTGGGGTAGGAACCCCATCTACTGGATTGACTTCAACCACTCCTTCTCGCATTAGGAATTTGAAGTACGACTTAAGTGAAGTAACTTTTCGATTTACACTTTTGGGTGCCAATCCTGAATTTACCATACTAACAATCCAATTCCGAATATGCTTCCTGGTGATCAGTGCAATCGAATTTATACCTTTCTCTTCTGAGAAAGAAATAAATTGTTCGAGATCGCAGCGATAAGAAACCAGTGTATACTGAGAACTGCGCTTCTCGAACTCTAAATATTTTAAAAACGATTTAATTGAAATCATCCAAGACCTATTCTACTGTTTCCGTATAAACGAATATACTAAATTTTCCAGTATTTGGTCTTAATTATTTCCCTATTCCTCGTTTTGTTGCAATTTTTGAATATAAACTGCTTTTTTAACTTCCTCTCTTCTTACTACAGAAGGTTTTGTAAAAGCTTGACGTGAACGCAATTCTCTCATTGCACCAGTCTTTTCAAATTTTCTTTTGAATTTTTTTAACGCTCTTTCAATGTTTTCACCTTCTTTAATCGGAATAACAATCATAATCTTCTCCTTTGATTTTATATTTTCGCTATATTTTTATTACTAACTCCCAAATAATCAAATGATTTCAGTATATTTCAACTCACCCCTCAATTATTTGCGGGTACAAAGAAACTAAAGTTTATTCATTGCCGCAAATTTTTATATAATATTTTTTTGTAACAGACTATAAAACACGCCAAAACACTAGATTTTACAATGAAATTTTATTCTCTCTTCAGTTCAAACCTTCTGATTTCAAATACATTTTCATCTTATTCCACTCTACTTGTGAAATATTTTCAAACGCTTCCTCATGAATATTTAAAAGATTTACTCCTTTCCTGAGTAGATTTTTTAATTCAACAGTTTGCTTGTAATTAAAATATGGATGCTTACATACTTCACTAATTGTAGAATTTAAAAGGTCTATTTTATGAACCACTAAAGTATCAACAAAAAAACTTGTTTTCACCTCTTCATAAAGTTCATCTGAAATCCCATAAACTTCCTTTATTTGTTTTATATTAATGTACCCCCCTAATAACTTTCTATATTTTATGATCCGGTTCGACAACACTTTTCCTATACCGTTAATTTTGGTTAATTCTAGTGCATCTGTAGAATTTAACTCTATCTGCAAAACTGAAACTTGCTTTTGATATTTGACCTTCGAATTTTGTTTGAGCCATGCAAACAACTTCTCATCATTATATTCACTCACCTTATAGCTGGGAAGTGATTTGATAATATAATTAAATTGTAAATAAGTTTTTATGCTGTCTCTAATCTCAACTGAATAAATATTTGACTTCCAGAATTCCTCTGATTCTTTATTAAAGTTTATCCAATTAAGATCATTACGAATCTGTTTTTGCTCTTCTCTAGGCTTAACTTTTTCAAAGAAAATATATGCGCTATACTTATTAACAAAAGAAGAATCTACCCCATATACATTTTGCAAATCCTCTAAAGAATATAGCTTCCCAACTTTACTGCGATATCCCATTAAAGATTTAATTTGAAAAGAATTAAAACCTAACAAAACCATTTCTTGCCTTGAAACCATATTGGGATTAAAGGAGAATAAGGAATCCTTGCGAATATTTTTTTCTTTCAGGGCATGATTTAATTCATCCACCTGATTCAAAAAATGCTGTTGATCTTCAGTTATATCGGGTTTCAAAATTAAAAAGGGCAATATAATACGGACAACAATTACAGTTGCAACTAGAATAAGAAGAACAACAATACCCTTTTGCTCATTTCTGGAATAGTAGAAAAAGTCTTTCCACATAATTAATTAAGGTTTGGTTATTAACAACTAATGTACTTATCAATAGTTGCAGGTAAACTACTAAAACAATTAACTAACCTAAGGTAGCCAAATATTTTTGCACCTGCTCATATACTCCATAAGCAGAAACTATCATAATCGCGATTGGTGCAATATACTTTAATGAAAAATAGACTGCATCAAAATACCATAAGTTTATTTTTCCATAATTAGACAACTCTGCTTTTGCTTTCTTATATCCAAATTTCCAACCAATAAACAGACAAATTAACGCTCCACCAAAAGGTAGGAAAATATTGGCTGCAAAGAAATCCAAGGTATCAAAAAAGTTCAATCCAAGAAATACTTCTCCATCCATATTCCCCAGAGACAAAGAGCAAAACACTCCTACAAAGGAAATTGACACCGCTGCCAACACAACAGATACTCGTCTACTAATTTTTAACTCTTCTGACAAAAATGCAACAACAACTTCTAAAATAGAAATAGAAGATGTTAATGCTGCAATGGTTAACAGAATAAAGAACATTATTGAAAAGATGCTACCTCCAGGCATTTGCATAAATACATTTGGTAATATTTTAAAGACCAAGCCAGCACCTGCTTCTGGTTTAAGATCAAAAGCAAAAACAGCTGGTAGAATTACCAATCCTGCAAGTATGGCAATAACGGTATCTGCAATGGTTACTTGCAATGCAGTGTTACCCAAGTTATTCTTTTTATCAATATATGAACCATAAGTTATTAATGTCCCCATGCCCAGGCTCAAAGAGAAAAAGGCATGACCTAAAGCATTTAACACACCCTCCCAAGTTAATTTTGAAAAGTCTGGATTTAGAAAAAAATCTATTCCCTTCATGGCACCTGGCAAAGTAACAGAACGAAACATTAAAACAACTAAAAGAACTACCAACAAAGGCATTAACACTTTAGAATATCTCTCTATCCCTTTTTGAATACCCATTAAAACAATGACAGCTGTTAAGACCATAAAAGCAAGTTGCCACAAAACAGGATTGAGTGATTGGGAACTAAAATGATTGAAGTATGTAGATATTTCTTGTGGTGTTTTCCCTACGAAAGTTCCTTTAACGGATTCTGCCACATAATCCATAGCCCAACCAGCAACTACACCATAAAATGATAAAATTAAGTAGGCTGCACCAACGCCTAAGAATCCAGTTACAAACCACACTGACTTAGGAGCTAATTTACGAAAAGCACCAAATGCATTTCTTTTTGCCTTACGCCCTATCAAAAACTCCGACATCATAACCGGCAACCCAATTGCCAAAATAAAACCAAGATAAACGAATAAAAAGGCAGCTCCTCCATATTGACCAGTGATATATGGAAATTTCCATATATTACCTAAACCTACAGCTGATCCTGCTGCTGCTGCAATTACACCAAACTTACTACTAAATCCACTTCGTTTATTTTCCTTTAATTCTGACATTTGAAAATCATTATTATTTTAAAGCAGCTAAAAAACAAAAAAAACACATAAAAAAAAAGCCCCTGTCTATTCAACAAGGGGCTTAAATACAATTTTTAATGTGGATTATAAAACATCTATACAATTAAGATCGTTAAATGCCACCTTTAATCTTTCAATTAAAGTTTCCTGACCTTTTCTTAACCATACACGAGGGTCATAATATTTTTTATTTGGCTTATCGTCTCCATCAGGGTTACCAATTTGTCCTTGAAGATACTCACGATTTGCAGCCTCATACTTACGAATTCCATCCCAAGTAGCCCATTGCGTATCAGTATCAATATTCATTTTGATCACACCATAACTAATAGCCTCTCTGATTTCTTCTAAAGTAGAACCAGAACCTCCGTGGAATACAAAGTTTACAGGATTACTTGATAAGCCATGTTTTTCTTCGATATACTTTTGAGAATTGTCAAGAATTTTTGGTGTTAAAACCACATTTCCTGGCTTGTAAACTCCATGAACATTACCAAATGAAGCAGCAATAGTAAAGTTTTTACCTACAGAACTTAAAGCTTCATAAGCCTGATTTACTTCTTCTGGCTGAGTATATAAAAGTGCATTATCAACATCTGAGTTATCAACACCATCTTCTTCACCACCAGTAATTCCAAGCTCAATTTCGATAGTCATACCAATTTTATTCATTCTCTCAAAATATTGCTTACATGTAGCAAGGTTTTCATCAAGAGGTTCCTCTGATAAATCTAACATGTGAGAACTAAATAAAGGCTTTCCTGTTTCAGCAAAATTCTTTTCACCAGCCTCAATCAATCCATCAATCCAAGGTAATAATTTTTTAGCAGCATGGTCTGTATGAAGAATTACAGGAACTCCATAAGCTTCTGCCATTATGTGTACATGCTTTGCAGCTGAAATAGCCCCAAGAATCTGTCCTTCCTGACCTGATAAACCAACACCTTTTCCAGCATAAAAAGCAGCTCCCCCATTAGACAACTGAATAATAACTGGTGAATTAACAACTTTAGCAGCCTCTAAAACACCGTTAATAGAATCTGTTCCCACTACATTTACTGCAGGAATTGCAAAACCATTATCTTTTGCAACTTGAAATAATTTGGCAACATCGTCACCTGTAACTACTCCGGGTTTAATTACGTCTAGTACTTTTCCCATGATTTTATTTGTAATTTTTGAATTTATAATTTCCAAAGTTAATATATATTATAACGACATCCTTAACAAAAAGAGAAATATAATTGTTCAACCGTATCAATAAACCATCATCTAATTTAGAATCACAACAAATTTCATCACAACAGAAGCGAACTATTTATAATAATTGCATAACAATGCAGGAATATCTATTTTTGCGCTCTCAAATTTTACTCTAGCAAATACCGACGTATTATTGCCTCTATTGCAACCCATTAGAGATTTACATACAAAAGCTTTAAAACAAACATAATTTAATCAATAAATTAATAATCAAATGGCAGTTAATTACAAAGAGCTAGGCTTATCGAACACATCTGAGATGTTCAAAAAAGCTGTAGAAGGCGGGTATGCTATTCCTGCATACAACTTTAACAATCTTGAGCAAATGCAAGCAATTATCCAGGCTTGTGTTGAAACTAAATCTCCAGTTATCCTTCAAGTATCTGCAGGAGCAAGAAAATATGCTAATGCAACTTTATTAAGAAACATGGCTAAGGGTGCTGTTGAATATGCTGAAGAATTAGGTTACAAAATTCCTGTTGTTCTGCACTTAGACCATGGTGATACTTTTGAGCTATGTAAAGATTGTATTGACAACGGATTCTCTTCAGTAATGATTGATGGTTCTCACCACTCATATGAAGAAAATGTGGAACTTACTAAAAAAGTAGTTGAATATGCTCATGCTCACGGTGTAACTGTTGAAGGCGAACTTGGTGTTTTAGCTGGTGTTGAAGATGACGTTGTTGCTGAAGAATCTACTTATACAAGACCAGAAGAAGTTGAAGACTTTGTAAAAAGAACTGGTGTTGATTCATTAGCTATTTCAATCGGTACTTCTCACGGAGCTCACAAATTTACTCCTGAACAGTGTACTAAGAATGAAGAAGGACTTTTAGTTCCTCCTCCATTGAAATTTGATATCCTTGAGGAAATTGAAAAAAGAATCCCTGGATTCCCTATCGTACTTCACGGATCTTCATCTGTACCACAAGAGCACGTTGCTACAATCAATAAATTTGGTGGTGCAATGAAAGCTGCAGTTGGTATTCCTGAAGAGCAATTACGTAAAGCTGCAAAATCAGCTGTATGTAAAATTAATATTGATTCAGATGGTCGTTTAGCTATGACTGCAGCTGTACGTCAGGTAATGGCTGAAAATCCAGCAGAATTTGATCCTAGAAAATATTTAGGACCTGCTCGTGATTTATTAAAAGAGCTTTATATGCACAAAAACATCAACGTATTAGGTTCTGCTGAACAAGCTTAATTTATACATTGATATAAAATATAAAAGCTGACTGGATTAATTTTCAGTCAGCTTTTTTTATATTTGAAATTTGTTGTAAAAATCTTAGAATGGATAACCAATAGCAAAATTCATTGCAAAGTCATCCCATGTATATTTTCTAGTACCAGGAATCCATCGATGCCCATTTTCCTCAACAGGGTTTCTTAGTTTCATTCCGGAATCCAATCGAAAAATAAAATACTTGAAATCGAATCTCAATCCCAGTCCGGTACCTACAGCCAACTTACTGGTGAAGTTATTAAATTCAAACAATCCACCATCTGGACTAATATCTTTTCGTATCGTATATATATTACCTACATCCAAAAACAAAGCACTCTCAAGTATCCAGAATAATTTAAATCGATATTCAATATTAAATTCCAGTTTAATATCCCCTGTTTGATTATAATAATCTGCATCTTGAGAATCATATGAACCAGGACCAATTCCTCTAACAGGCCAGGCTCTGATACTATTTGCACCTCCTGCAAAATATCGTTTTTCAAAAGGTAGCACATCATAATTTCCATATGGATATCCAACACCTAAATAAAAATGATAAGCCATACTATTAATTTTATTCAGATAATGATGATACCTTAAATCAATATCACTCTGAACATATTGAGCATATCTAATTCCTAAAATCTCATTATACCCTTCCACATTCTTCTTAGATATTGAACTTGCCCATAAGTTTAGAAAATTACCAGCCTCCTCTAAGTTCCAACTTACATATAAAAAATCCTTTCGCTTATCAACCTCCTGTTGATTATAAACAAAGGAATAAGAAGTATTGGTGATTAAGTGATCCTGATAAGAGTAGCCCAAAAAAGTCCCTTGAATATCCTGCAAAAAATTGTTATCAACAGTTGGAATCAACACAAAATTAACTCCTAAAGGTGTTACCTGATGAGAAACTCTTTTACTAGAATTCCACAAATAACTAATTTTTCCATTGGCTATAGTTCTAGTATAATCAGGTCGCTTTTGATAATTATATGCAACAGTTAAAGACGTTTTAGGATTAAAACGCTGACGGAATTTTTTAATTTGAAAAGGCATCCAGAATTTTGGGAATATAATTCTGGTTTCCACACCAAACTCAGTTGTATTAAACTGTTCACTCTGCCTGTTTAACTGGTTCTGCATAGAACCTCCGATGTTAAAAGTAAATTCCTCAGCTCCTTTAAATAAATTTTTATGCTGATACTCAAGATTACCTCCTGCCCCTAAATTACCAGAAGAATTCAATCCTTCAACATCAATTGAATATGATTGAAATTTTGCAGGAACCAACTGTATGAAACAATTCAAAAGTCGACTGCCATCAGTAGAACTCGTCATCCCCCCAACCTCTTCAAACCTAATATTAATAAAGCGATACAAGCGTAGACTTGACAACAAGTTTTTTGTTTTATCAACCAAACTTGCCTGAAACAATTGCCCTGGAGTAATATATGTAGAATTAACTAACACTTCGGGTTTTACTTTCAGTTTATCGATATACATAAAGTGAAAATCACCATACTTTATAGTATCATACTGACTATAATAGCTTTCCTTCTCATTTAAAGCTCTGTGCGGATCAAAGTTTGTTCTGAAAAATACATTCTGAATTCGATAAATGGGGTGCACAAAACTAGAGTCCCGATTCTTAGCGACCTCTGTACTTGCATTTTTAATCAATACAGAATCAATTACACGATTCCCCCCAAGAGAACTATCTGCTTTAAAATAGATAAACTCTTTAGAAAAACTAAAGTAACCTCTATCTCTTAAATACTTAGTAATACGTTCACGTTCTGCATCATGCAAAGAAACATCAAAAGGTCCACCTTCTTTAAGTATACTATTTTTCAGATCCTCCTCTACTAACCGTTGAATAGTTGTATCTTCTGCTTTATAACCTACATGCTCCAACACAAACTGTTTACCAGCATCTATTACATATTTAACTTTAGCCTTCTTGTTTCTGTATTTAACTATGCTATCAACATCTGCATGATAATATCCTTTATTATGCATAAAAAGTTCAAGTTGAGACATCGTTTGTCCCGACAAAAAATCATCATACAAAACAGGCTCCTCACCTATTCGCATTAACCATTTATTAAAACCTTTCGTAGTATCCTTCCCTGCTAAATTATATAACCACAAATGAAACTTAAACATCCCAAAAATTTGAATATTAGGATTTTGTTTCATATATGGAGTAAATCTTTCTTTTGGAATATTTTTGGCATTATTATGAATATCAACCTTATCTAACAGATATTCGTTTACTGGCACATGTTTTACAGCGCTACAACTACTAATAATTAGAACCAGAATGATATAATAAAGAATTTTCTTCAATGTACGTACTTACTTTTTATTACTAAAATATCAGATTAGATTTAAACTTGAGATATTTTTTGACACCCATGTGCAATTTTTATGCAAAAGTATCTAAATCCGATGGAATAAAGTAAATTTGCATCTGTTTAAACAATAAAAAATGATAAGTCAGAGTAAAATAAAATTAATCAATTCACTTTCTAAGAAAAAGTACAGAGATATTAATCAGCTTTTTATTGCTGAAGGAGAAAAATTAGTATCTGACTTATCAGATTCCTCAACTAATATCAAATGGTTATTTGCCAATAAAGAATGGATTGAAAATAATCCATCCATAAATGCAAATGAAATACATGAATGTGAAGAAGTCCAACTAAAAAAAATCACACAACTAAAAACACCTCCTCCTGTAATTGCCATTTGTAGTATCCCGGAACAAGAGATTCAGAGTCTACGTATTGATCAGGAATTAACACTTGCCCTTGACGACATTCAGGATCCGGGAAATCTAGGTACGATTATCAGACTTGCGGATTGGTTTGGCATTAAAAACATTGTATGCTCTCAACACACAGCAGATGCTTATAATCCTAAAGTTATTCAGGCAACAATGGGAGCGATTGCCAGAACCAATATATTTTATACTGATTTAGAACAGTTTTTAGTTCAAGCAAAGAAGAAAAATATTTCTATATACGGAACATTTTTGGATGGTGAGGATATTTATAAAAAAGAATTAAGTACCTCTGGAATTATAGTGATGGGAAATGAAGGAAAAGGAATCTCATCAAAAATAGAATCCCAGGTTTCAGACAAACTATTAATCCCATCCTTTTCTACAAATCCAATCCACTCTGAATCGTTAAATGTATCTACTGCAACTGCAATTACATTAAGTGAATTCAGAAGAAGATTTTAGAATATTATAATACCAGTATTATATAGCTTAGAATGTTCCTTCAAGCAATTGACTGACAGCATCCGCACATTTTTCACCATCAATTGCTGATGAAGCAATACCACCGGCATATCCAGCTCCTTCGCCACATGGAAAAAGCCCTTCAATCTGAGTATGCTGAAAAGTATAAGGATCACGAGGAATTCTCACTGGTGATGATGTTCTTGATTCGGTTCCAATCACAATAGCTTCCGGATCAATAAAGCCTTTAGCCCATTTTCCAAACTGTTTAAATCCACCCTGAAGTCTGTTGGTAATACCCTCTGGTAACACAAAATGCAGAGGAGATGCAATCGCTCCTGGAACATAAGACGTTGGTGGTAAATCAAATGACAATTTAGAGCCAACAAAATCTGTTAAACGCTGAGCTGGTGCAATTAAATTACTTCCTCCATTCACATAACATAATCTCTCAACCTCTTTTTGATATTCTAAACCTGCCAGAATACCATGCTTTTTAAATTCTGCAGGAATATCTTCCGGACGTATTTCAACCACCATTCCTGAATTAGCAAAAGGCGAATTTCTTCTTGAAGGAGACATACCATTAACAACCATCTCGTTCTCTCCAGTCATGGCAGGCACCACAAAACCACCCGGACACATGCAAAAGGAATAAACACCTCTTTCCTCAACCTGACACGAGAAACTATATGAAGCAGCCGGCAAATATTTACCTTTTCCTTCTGGAGAGTGATATTGAATTTCATCAATTAATTCTTGCGGATGTTCAACTCGCACACCCATTGCCCAAGTTTTAGCTTCAAGGTCAATCGCTTTATTGTGAAGCATACTATAAACATCACGTGCAGAATGACCTGTAGCCAACACTACAGCTTTTGCTGAAATTTTTGTACCATCTTTTAAGACAACTCCTGTTACTTTCTGACCATCTAGCATTAAATCCACAACCAGGGAATTAAATAACACTTCACCTCCTGCTTCAATAATGGATTGACGCATGGATTTTATAACTCCAGGTAATTTATCTGTACCAATATGTGGATGTGAGTCGATTAAAATATCGTCCTGCGCTCCATGAAAACGCAATACATTTAATATCTTTTTAAAATCCCCCCTCTTGGTACTTCTGGTATACAATTTCCCGTCAGAAAAAGTTCCGGCTCCACCTTCTCCAAAAGCATAATTAGATTCCGGATTAACCGGATTATTCCTATTTAATAAGGCGATATCCTTCTTTCGTTCATTTACATCCTTTCCTCTTTCTAATACAATTGGTTTTAAACCTAATTCAATCAATCGAAGTGCAGCAAACAATCCACCGGGCCCTGCACCAACCACCACAACTTCTGGCTTATTAGAAACATCAGGATATTCAAATTTCACAATTTCAGGATCCGGTGCAGGAGTATTGGCATAAACATCAAGATACAACTGAACCATTACCTGACGCTGACGGGCATCAATTGATCTCTTACGAATCCTTATCGCAGTGATCTTATCTGGGCTCACCTTCATCTTTTTTGCTACTAATGATTTGTAATACTTTTCATCAGAAGCCTCTTGCGGAGTTAATCTTAATGCTATATCCTTCTTCATCCTCAGTTAAAATTGTGGCGCAAAGATAGTAAAATTAGCCTTATGCTACCCCCCGTCAGAAAATGAAGTATAATTTTAGTAAACTACTGGATAAGTACATTTTACCAGAACCTACTCAAAATAAAAAGATAATACAAAAATTCTTGAAGTAAGCTTATCTATTGCTTCAGTATACTTGGCATCTAAAATTTCACCAGTCCCTTTATGATCCAGAACATCCATGGTACCAATAGATATTTTTAATTCTGTGGATAATCTAAAGTAGTTTAAGTAAGAATCAAAACCCACACCTACTTCATAATATAAATCAAGGTTTTTAAGCAACATTCTATCTTGCTTATTCTTTGCTAAATCAAATCTTGGATTTATACCTGCAACCAGATATGGTTTGAAATTATGCATCCTGTCTGAACCATACTTTAACATGATGGGCATCTCTAAAAATGTTGATTTTATTTGTAGAGGATCGGCCATATCAACACTGCTCGTAGCACTAGGAGTTGGGTTATCATTTAATGTTTCAGGATTGCCATCATTATAAATATAAGTCAGATTTCTTTGTCCAAATGAAATACCTGGAAGCACGCGAAGATTTAAATTTTTCCTCAACTTTAAACTTGATACAATACCCAGATTAATACCAGGAGTTAAATCCAACACTTCAGCATACATTGGAACTCCATTATTATTGGAATTGCTTACACCTGTATGTCTTACTGAGAAATTCATTGTATTGAATCCTATGATAAAACCAAAGTGAATCTTTTTTTCATCAAAAGTTGTTAAATTAGGAACCTTCTTATTTGTTTTTTGCGCAGAAGCACAAACACTTAAAAAGGCAATCAAACCTAAAAAAACTATATACTTAAACTGTTTTATCATTTTAGTTTTTCAAATCAATCAGACTATTAATACATAAGTCACTTTACAAAACTCTACAATTAAAAATTTATTGTATTTCTTTTTGAGCAAAATAAATAGTTGCTATTCCAAAAGTTTGTCGCCAAACTTTTAAACTTTTAAAACCTGCTTTATTCAGCTCATTAACAAAAGCCTCCCCCTCAGGGAATGCAGCCACTGATTCTGGCAGATAAGTATAAGCTGCCTTATCTTTTGATAAAAGCCCCCCCCACCATGGTAATATTTTGGTTGAGTAAAATTGGTAAATCTGTTTGAATGGGAATTTTGATGGGTTTGAAAACTCTAATATCATAAATTTACCGCCATTTTTCAAAACTCTATTAATTTCAAGTAATCCTTTATTTAAGTTTTCAAAATTTCTTACTCCAAATGCAACTGTTGCAGCATCAAACTCATTATCTTGAAATGGCAAGTTCTCCGAATCTCCTTCTACCATTGAAATAACTTGATCTAATCCTTTTTTCTTAACCTTTTCTTCTCCAACCTTAAGCATCTCTGCAGAAAGGTCTAATCCTACAATTCTTTTTGGATTCAACTTCATTGCTGCAATTGCTAAATCGCCAGTTCCTGTCGCAATATCAAGCACTTCAGGACAATCTAAATCCTTCAGAAGTTTAATAGCTCTCCTTCTCCATATCTTATCAATTCCCATCGATAAAGAGTGATTCAGAAAATCATATTTAGGAGCAATATTATCAAACATTGCTTTAATCTGCTTCTTTTTACCATCAGTTGATGATTTATATGGAGTTACAGTCATGAAATTATATTTGAATATTTTTAAATGCAAAAATAACAAAGTTAGTTAGATGACAAGGATCATCGCAAGGATAAAAACATTCTTATTTTCCTATGCAAGTCATCAATAAAAAAAGGAACTATTCTGAAAATTGCAATCATTCCGAACAGTTCCTTCTGTATTTTTATGATTTCAAATATACTATACTTCTCTATCAATCCATTTTTGAAGTTGGGTTGATATTTTCTCTTTATAATCTTCTATAAAGCCATAGGACTCATCATCAATTCGTATTTCACCTTTAGTTACGTGCCCTAACGCTGAAAATGGAGTTTCTGCCTCTAGCATAAAGTCAACAAAATCATCCTGCTTTTCAGGAGAAACAGATACAACAACTCGACTTTGAGATTCCCCAAATAAAAATGCGTCTTTACGAACCTCAGCATCTGTTGTGATATCAAAACCAAAACCTAACGGCAATGATGATTCCAGTAAATTAAAAAACAAACCTCCTGAAGAAACATCATGTACTGACCGAACTAACTTATTTCGGATTAATTGTTTAATCACTTCCTGAACCTCTAGCTCCTCTTCAAGATTAAAATAAGGAGCTGCATGACTTTTCATATTATGGTAAAAATTTAAATACTCCGATGCATTAATATCATCTTTCGATTGTCCGATTAAGAAAATCATATCTCCCTTATGCTTATATGTCAAAACGGTATGATGATCCTTTGATTCAACAACTCCAACCATTCCTATAACCGGACAAGGAGATATTGCCTTAAGTCTACCTTCTTGAGAACTTTGGTTGTAAAAACTAACATTACCACTTACCACAGGGGTATTAAATGCTTTACAAGCATAAGACAAACCCTCTACTGACTTGGTAAATTGCCAAAAAACTTCCGGATCATAGGGATTACCAAAATTTAAACAATCAGTTACTGCCAAAGGAACTCCTCCTCCGCATATAATATTTCGAGCAGCTTCCGCAACTGCAATTTGAGCACCAACAAAAGGATTTGCTTCTACATAATAAGAATTACAATCAACTGTTAAAGCAAGTGTTTTATCAGCTTCCTCAACTTTAACAAATGCTGCATCTGAAGGATATTTATTACTCATAGAGTCTTTATGCAAAGCTTGATCGAAAGTATCCATCAAATAGCTTTTGGAAACAATATTCAAACTATTCATTAATTCAGCTATCACTTTAGGATAATGATCAGGTTCAGGAACATCGTCAATCATTAATTCTTTAATAACATTTTCACCGGGTTCCTGAATTTCTCTTTCGTAAATTGGAGCCTTACCTCCTAAACCTACATAGGATACAGGAATTTCTGCTAACATTTCTCCCTCTGATGTACAAGTTAGTTTTTCCGTTTTATTCACTTCCCCAATTACAGAAAATGCCACTTGCATAGGTTGTAATATCTCTGAAACCTTTGTAAGATCATCCTTATCAATACAAACTAAAATCCGGCCCCAGGTTTCGGACAGAAGCTTTTCTCTTTCATCAAGATTATCCTCCCTTACCGGAATCTTACTACAATCAATCTCTATTCCGGAATTCCCTCTTGCAGCCATTTCAGTAGCTGCACCAGCAATTCCACCAGCCCCTATGGTCTGAATTCCTATAACAAGCTTTTTCTTATTTAAGGATTTTACAGCTTTAAGTAAATTCTTTTCGATATTGGAATCCAACATCTGGTCATAGGTAATTGTTTCTGTTCCATTTCCAGAAATCACATCTGCTGAAAACACATCATTATCTACTCCTTCTTTCCCAGTAAGAGCTCCCACCACAAGTATTAATTGACCTTCTTCTGTTGCAACTCCAGAAATCAGATCTTCTTTTTTAGCTATTCCTACAGTCATATTATTTACTATAGGATTTGAATTAAATCCTTTATCAAAGCCAACCTCTCCACCTACAACAGGAACCTTCATATGCTCCTCAAAATCTTGTATTCCTTTAATAACTTCTGAAAATAACCACCGAGCTGTATCTCGCTCTCCATCTCCAAATCTTAATGAATCCAAAAATGCGACCGGTTTTGCCCCCATTGAAAAAACATCTCGAGTTACCACACGCATTCCTGTTGTTGCTCCCAACCTAGGCTGAATGGAACATGGATGATTATGTGACTCCATCTTAAATACACACACATAACCATCTCCAATATCAATAGCTCCTGCAGACTCATCTCCGGCCTTTACAATAACATTATCTCCGGATCTTGGAAGTTTGCCCAACCATTTTAATGAATTTTTATAAGATGCGTGTTCTGTCCATAGTCGCGAAAACATATCCAATTCCAATTGATTTGGTTCTCTTTTAAGAATCTCAGAAATTAAATCTAGTTCAGTTTGTGTAAGGTCTATGTTTTCTGATCCACTGGAGGTAATATTACTGTTCATATTAATATTTTTTTACGTTCCTACTAAAAATCATTAATTATTAATGATCCTGGTTTTATCTTTGGAAAACTTCAACCCATAAATGGACCGTCTTCTATCAGGATAACATTTTTTAACTTTTTGAAAGTATAAAAAAATTGTGTAACATAAAAGACAGATTTATGGGATTTGATGAATTAATTAAACTTGTATAGCAAATAAAATATTGATATAAAATGAGTAAAACAGCACTAATCACTGGCGCAACATCAGGAATAGGTGAAGCAACAACAATCGTATTGGCAAAACTAGGGTACAACACCATAATTACAGGTCGTAGAGAAGATAGACTATTAAAATTAAAGGCTACTTTAGAAAAGGAATATTCCATTAAAGCACTTCACCTATGCTTTGATATTAGAAACCAAGAACAAACTTTAAAAGCTATTGAATATATTCCTTCTGAATGGCAAAAAATTGATATACTGATCAATAATGCAGGCTTAGCTTCTGGAACTGAAAAAATGGATGATGTAAAATGGGATAAATGGAAACAAATGATCGACACTAATATCACTGGTCTTTTGTTCCTTTCAAAGGAAATCATAAAGTTTATGGTGAAGAATCAGTCTGGGCACATTGTTAATATCTCGTCTATTGCCGGAATTAATGTTTACGAGGGAGGAAGTGTATATTGTGCAACAAAACATGCCGTAAATGCCATTACACAAGGAATGAGAATCGATTTACTAAAGCACAACATTAAAGTTACATCTATTGCTCCGGGAATGGTGGAAACAGAGTTTTCCTTGGTTCGTTTTGGCGGTGATCAAGATAAAGCAGATAATGTTTATAAAGGAGTAGTTCCTCTTTCTGCTCAAGATATTGCGGAAACAATTGAATTTGTTGTTACTCGACCTGCTCACGTAAATATTAATGATATATTAATCATGCCAACTCAACAAGCAAATGCTTATTATATGAATAGGATGTAAGTGGGCAGTTTTTCAGTTTTCAGTCTGTAGTATTCAGTATATTGGCGACTGAGAACTGAAGTTAAATCATCATTTAGCAACTAAAAATTTATAGATTACTACGAAGACACTGATTAATTCACGTGGAGCTCTTAATAAAATTCAAATATATAAAATCAAAAAGATTCGATTTATTATCTTCTTTTTGTACACTCTGTAGAATTACATACCAACAAATAAAACTTACTACAATCATTTCGCCTCCATCCTCAATAAACCCTAAAATACCTCTAATTACTTTACCCATTTGAAGTGAAGTATGAATCACATCTACTATAACACCACAAAATACCAATACAGCAATGAGCAATAGCATATCATGGGACAGTTTTCTGAAAGCTTTAGATCCAAAAATATAGGTTAATAAAACCAGAGATAATAAAATAATAGCCATACTACCTGTAACAATCAATTCTCCTATATCCTGAACTCTAAGTCCTGCAATAGAATGCTCAAGGAAATTCCTTGCAATAAAAGCACCAGAAATCTCGTGAATTTGCAATGCATCATCCAACAGAAGGTATGTAAAAAACAATCCCCATATACTATAACTAAATGAATTTCTTTTAACTGAAAGATATACAAAAAGAATAATGATCCAAAACCATTTGATATATTGATAAATTTCTGAATATCCTCTATCAGTACCCAAAGAAAACATTGAATCACCCCAATAATATACCTTATTCATGGCATGTAGTACAAAAAACACAAAGTCAGTACTTAAAAGCAACACAATCATTAGTGTTACTGTTTGTATATGGAATTTTTCCTTGAGTTTAGATATCATTTGCATTTAATTTATAAGGAAACAACGATAAATCTGGAAAATAAAAAAGACAGTAATTACTCGCAGTCATTTTTTATTACCAATATAGTTAACACTCGTCCCTCTTATTCATGAGCTTAGTATAAAGCTAATAAAAATTACAATAATTGCATATGTTTAATAAATGATATTTACACTGATCGCCCCTTCTTAAATATACTACGCTTGATTAAAAATGATTTTAAATATTAAATACAAGATTAACACCCCCTTGGAACTATATTCTTTCAACCACTTTTAACGGATATTAAATAGATAAAACAACAGACCTACATAATGATCTTAAAATTTAAATAATTACTTGTAACAGCTCTAAAAAAACAGATACTTGAAATTAGGATCTAAATTTTATGTTTAAACACAAATTTGATTAACACACATTTTCTTTATATTAAATATAGTTATCTTCAACCTATATTTGTCCATAAAAATAGAACGAACCAAAATAATCATCTGATAATTGAGGTCTAATCTATCTTATTCCTAGGAATGAATAATTTAGACGAGTTCTATGTGACCATATGAAACAAACCATAAATACATGAAACAAATCATCATTCTGGTAATCGGGATTCTATTTCTTTCTTCATGCGTAAGCTTAAAAAAAGACATTTATCTACAGGGAAATTTAACAAAAGCATTAAAAGAAGTTGAACAAACATATAATACCAATACTTCTCCATATCTTATTAAACCTAACGATAATTTATATATAAAAGTTAATTCTTTAGATGAAAGAACATCCGCTTTTTTAAATAACGATACAGGTGGGAGTAATGGAGGTCAACAATTATCTTCACCAATGGCTGCAAGCCTAGCTGGTTATAGGGTTCAATTAGATGGCTCAATCAGACTTCCTTTTGTAGATAAGATTTACATTGCAGGATTAACATTAGATGAAGCAAGAGATAAGATTCAATTAGCTATTTCAAAATATATTGAAGAATCGAGTGTGAATGTAAAGTTATTGAATGACAATATTACAATTATAGGAGAAGTTAATGCTCCGGGAAGATTCTTACTTTACGATGAAGAAATCAATTTATTAGAGGCCATAAGCCTTGCTGGTGACATGACCAATTTTGCCAATAAAAAAAGAGTACGTCTCCTAAGAAAAGAAGGTGATATACAACAAATGATTGAAATCAATACGTTAGATGAAAACATCATTTTTTCACCTTACTTTTATATTAAACCTGGTGATATCATATATGTTGAACCAAGAAAGTTAAAATCTATGAGTCTAAGTAATATTCCTCTTGGATTAAGCCTAACTTTTATTAATACAGCATTATTATTTTATACATTATCTACAAATAATTAGCATATGGAAAATAATGATTTCCCTTTTAGTGGTGATAAAAATGAGAATACAATTGATTTCAAAAACATTCTCCTACGTGGTCTTCGCTATTGGTATATTTTTGTTATAAGTATAGTTTTAAGTATTAGCCTTGGTTTTTATATACATAAAACTACCATACCTAAATATACAGTTTCTTCCTTATTATTAATCTCTGATTCTCAAAACGAACAACAGGTTTCTATAAATTCAGCTGATGCATTACCTGGCGTGAACCTGGGTAAATATAGTAATATTGAAAATCAAATTATTTTTCTTACATCTTCTCAACACATTGAAAATGTAATTAGGAAATTTAACTTCTCTGTTTCCTATTACAAGAAAAACATATTTTTATACGAAGAATTATATAAAAATTCTCCATTTATAGTAGTTCCTGACACCACTTCAAAGAAATTTTATGACGGTTATTTTTATATTACATTTACAGATAAAGAACATTTTAATCTAATAAATGAGAACAATCCACAAAAGGTCTATCAATTTAAATTTTATGAAAAGATTTCAATAGACAATTATCACTTTAGCGTATTACCAAATAAGAAATACATCAACGCACAAAACTATTCTGATATAGAATTTAGTTTTAGATTCAATACACTCAAAACCTTAGTAAATCATTACAAAAAAAATATTTACATAACTCCTTATAAAAGAGAATCTTCAGTTTACAAGATCTCATTAACTGAAACTAATATTGAAAAAGGAATCGACTTTCTAAACAAACTGGCAATTAGTGCCGTTGATTACAATTTGGATAAAAAAAATCAAATAGCTAACAATACCATTAAATTCATTGAAAAACAACTATCTGGGGTATCCGACTCCTTAAGTGCTGCGGAACAGGTTCTTGAAGAATTTCGTTCCAGTAATGAATTAATGGACGTTTCTATGCAAGGACAAATAATCATTAATCAATCTCAGGAACTCGAAAACCAAAAGGCGGCACTGTTACTAAAAATGGATTATTACAATTATTTATTGAATTACATTGAAAAAAATCAAAATATTCAGGAATTAATGGCTCCATCCTCAATGGGAATTGATAATCCAATCATAACACAACTAATTGGTGAATTATCAACAAAAAATGCCGAAAAATTAAGTCTACAATTTAATTCTAAAGCTGACAATCCAAATATTACAAGAATAAACCGTCATATAGAAAATATAAAAAAATCAATATTAGAAAACACCAAAAGTCTTATCTCCACAACTGAGATTTCTTTGGCTGATCTAAATAAAAGGTTAATGAATCTAAGTTCTCAAATCAGAAAACTACCCAAAAAGGAACAATTGCTTTCTGGCATCGAACGAAAGTTTAAAATGAATGATGAAATGTACACCTTCCTTATGGAAAAAAGATCAGAAGCACAATTAGCAAAAGCATCCAACTTGCCGGATAATGAAATAGTTGAAAAAGCTTATTATGATGGACAAATAGCTCCTAATGCTAAAAAAGTAATCATTATTGTATTCATTTTAGGTTTATTTCTTCCTGGTACAATTATTTTTTCTTCTATACTACTAAATAATAAAATTCAGGATAAAAATGAATTAAAAACCTTTTCCGATTTTCCTATAATTGGTGAAGTTCCTAAGAAAAAGGAAAAGAAGGATCCTCTCTATTTCTTACATTATCCTAAATCAGCCTTCGCCGAAAGCATTAGAACTATTAGAACTAATTTAGATTTTTATGCTGCAAACAATGGGGGTAAAACAATATTAGTAACATCCACAATCTCAGGAGAAGGAAAAACTTTCTTTTCAATAAATTTAGGCGCATCATTTGCCCTATTAGGGAAAAAAACAATAATAGTTGGTTTTGACTTGAGAAAACCTAAAATTAACGATTATTTAAATTTGGAAATGAAAGGATCTGGTTTGAGTAAGTATTTAATTAAGGATAATAATACTATTACTCATAATTTAATTGAACTTACACAAATAGAAAATCTTGAGATCATTCCTGGAGGAGAAATACCACCCAATCCCTCAGAACTAATTGCAGGCGAACATACCAAATCTCTTTTTGAAGAGTTAAAGAAAGTTTATGATATCATTATCATAGATACTCCTCCAATTGGATTAGTTACTGATGCACAGTTATTATCAAAATATGCAGATGTAAACATCATAACCTCACGACATAACTATACACCTAAACCACTATTAAAAAACACCTTACACAATATCAACATTAATAAAATGCAAAATATTTGCCATATTCTAAATGGATTACCTGACACAAAAAATGGTTATTCATATGGTTATTATGGCGGCGAATATTATAAAAACTAATAACATTATCTGAAAACATATTTTCTTTCTTCAGTACTGGAATTAAACATAAAAAAGGTTGATCTTAATTGATCAACCTTTTCTGTTCTGCAATAATCATTATTTCAAGACATACCTTATTCTTATGGCTTAATAATATAGAATAACAAAATATACTATATAAACCTGTCAACTTCATAACGTCCTGCGAAAATTGGAATTTCCACGTTTTTGTCACCAGCTTTATCTAATAAATTTTCATGAAAATTTTTATTACTAATTCCTTTATAATGACAAAGCCCTAATATCCCCATATTTTCACGACTGCCTACCTGAGCTCTAAGTTTTAATTTGGGTATAAAATCTAAGATCTCTGAATCAACCAAAAATGAATTCAGAAGTTTTTTAGGATCATCCATATTTAAAACGGATTCAGGTATCAGGTCATATAAATCATAAAGTGCAGCATATGGCTGAATACATTTTAAACCATACCTTTTAAAAACTGATATTTCTCGATCTGAAGTGTCTAATCCTCTTATTAATATATTTTGCAACTGCTTTTTACCTACCTTAGGCAACCTATAATACTCTACTCCATCAATAACTTCTCCTGCATAATCGCAGGTAAATTCATTCATTAAGTCTCCTGTTAATACAATAACCTTATTATTATCAACGTCATCACTTTTCTGAATGTAATTTTTTATATTACTTGCTAATAGAATATTTAAAGCTGCACAATGAACATTAAAGTCTCTAAAATCCTGACACAAGCCTGGAGCCTCTTCAAGAGCTTTAAGAATTTCTTCTTCATTAGTTGGAAATACAAAATGCCTTAATCCAAATTTAGAGGCAATTTTCTGCGACTTCTCTGAATCCTCTGATTTACCCAAATCTAATGTACATGCCCTCGCATTTCTTAAATACTTTGCAGCTTTGGAGGCTATAATTGTACTATCCAGTCCTCCTGATAAGGCTATAAAAAAAGTCCATCCATCATTTTCTAAACCTCTTAGCGTTTTAAATATAGCATCCAAACGATCATTCAAACGCTTTTTAAATATTTCAACAGATGGATTATTTTCTAGTTCAAAAGCATCTTTGGTTAACGTTTTATCAATCTCAGGTATAATCCCCAAATTTCGGATCAATTCACGTTTTCCTCCTTTTCCAATTTTCACCATGGTACCCGCTGGGACTGAATAAATTGAACTTTCATAAGAAAACAGATCAACAAATTTCTCTGAAAAATGTATTTCTCCATTCTTGGTTTCTGTATAAAACAATTTCCCTATACCAAGAGGATCGCGTACTGCAACATACAATCCATCTCCTATTTCTTTATAAGAAGCAAACTGTCCAAAATGAAAACCTTGTTTAAAAACATCAATATCACCAAAATTTAAAGAAAAACCCAAGTGATAATAATAATTTGGTTCTAAGAGAACCTTATTTATATATTTTGTTATATCCATGTATTAAATATTGTTATTCAATCAGGTCTAGAAATCTAACTCGCAAAAAAAGTTTACGGCTTTCTTTTTATTAATTTATATTAAGGTCATAATGTATATGTTATACTTTAAAAAGATTCAAAGCTTACTACAATTAATATTGACAAGATACACTACGCAAACATTTACATTTTATCTTTTACTTTATAGCTTCAACAAATAAAGCAACCGAACTTCCCAAATGATCAAAATACTTTGGGTTTCTTAAAACCGGGGAAGAACTTTGACCCGGTGCGACAATCTGAATATTGGAAAAACCAGCCATTTTCAAAGCATTAATAAGTTTTTCATGATTCCACCAGTTAATGTGGTTTGAACGGTATTTTCTTTGTATCTCAACAGAACATTTTAAAGTACAATAATTAAGGGCATCTTCCATTTTTAAAGAGTGCATAATTTCTTTGAATTCTTCATCTGTAATTCGATAAGGATTATCTCCAGAGTGTATTGTTGATACATTAGCTGCAAAAAAATCCAGGGCAACCTGTTCTAAAGAGGTTTTATTCAATGGGATTTTATGTCCATAAACAGCTTGATGTCTTGGGTTACTTTTAATATCTACCCATTTATAATAGGTTTTATCCCCATTTAAATAGGCTCTATAACCTAACTCTATATTAGGTGCAACCACTTTAAAAACACCTCCGGGTTTAAGTGTACGATGCACCTCCTTTAAGAAATAATTAGCAGATTCATTATCTAAATGTTCAATAGTATATTGAGATTGTATGATCTCTGCAGAATCACTCTCTATTGGTAAAGGTGTTTTATCCAGTAGATCATGCATAATATCCTTTTCTGGATTATACCTTTTCCATCCATCAAGAAGTATAGGTGCTTCTATATCTATATTAGTCCAAAATGGATGGTAAAAATAACCACCAAACCCTCCATGTCCACCTACACATATATTGTAGAAAAGCCTGTTTTTCACACTACTTTCACCATAATGTTGGAAATACATATACTGGTCATTTCTGATTCTATTATATGTAACTCTAAGTCCTAAATCATTTGAGACTTTAACACCTGTATTATTTTCAATAATATTCAGTGCCTTTAACGCTAAATTCCTTACTAATTTGTTTTTTGGTGGCTTCATAAAGCAAAATCGATAGTTACTATTGCTCTTACATTAAAATAACAAAACTAATCTTTAAACTATTATATCTTTATTTTTTTTATAGACTAAAAGTTATTAGTGATTAAAATTCAATCTTTAAGTAATTCGCATTATTGATTCAACCAAATTGAACAAAAAAAACTTAAATCGATTAAGTACCCAATACCTTGTTGTTTCTGTTTCTATATGATATGCTCCGAATCCTTCTTTAAAACGTGCCACTCCTTGTCCTCCTGCAACTCCTAAATCATAAATACCATAACCTTTGTCAATACTCAATTTAATCATTTGATCATGCAAAAAATGCCCGACTTTTTTATCCTCTTCTTCTCTTAACACACCTCCGTAAATATAAGTTAACCGACAACCTAAATCAAAAACAACTAATGCCCCCTTTATTTTGCCTTGATAATAACAACAAGGAACAATACAAATTCCCTGTTCGATGAGATCTAACAAAGTTTGTTTAATTTTTTTCCAACTCCTAACCTTATATTTCTGCAATTTTGCAACATCTTCGATTATTTTGTAAGCATCTCTTAGCATAATCTCAGTTGTTGCATATTTAATTTCAAGATTGTTTTTCAATGCTAACTTAATATTCCTTTTTGTCCCCTTGCTAAATTTATTAATGGTACAAGGATATGACAAAGGAGATTGATCAATGAAAACCGGTCTAAATCCATCAATACAACTTACATACGGAAACCTATTGCCTTTTTTTCCTGTGAAAAAAATACTATCCTCATTAACACTCCATAATGTATATGGTTTCAGATTTACGTTTTCATCTTTTAATATAGGAACACTTAGATGACAATAAAAAACCTTCTTTTCTTTAGCTCTATCTATAAAAATTCGAATAATAGAATCTAATAGCTGCTCATGTCCTTCTGATATAACAGGCCCATTGGGAGCTATCAGAACCTTAAAAAAAGGAACACCTATTATCAGTATTCCTAATCCTGCAACTATTTTGCCTTTGTTATCTTTTATTATTAATATTTCAAAATTAAAACCTAAATATTTTTTAAAGGACATTAACCAATAACCAATCTGTTGACAATGACCTCTTGGAATACTTTTGAGAAATATATCCCATTGTTTGATATCTTCAATTCTATTGGTCCATTTTATCTCATATTGTCCATCCATAATCTTACCTCATTCAAAAATGATCATTTAAGTACCTTCTAATCCAATCTATATCAGACCATCATTATTCCCTTTTCGATATAATGGGAAAAAATAATTCTGCTTATTATCTATTTTAGATACATCTATATTTCCCTTAATATTCATTGTTAATGCATTATATATTTCCTGATTATATATTTTCATTCCAACCTTATATAAATATACACTTTGGGGAGCAAAATATTTTTTATATTTAAAAAGTGTATCATTATAATGAAATCCCCCTCCCAAAACATAATGCTTACGATTATTATCTATTCCCCAATTTATAATTTCATAATTCAATAAATCATTGGGACGCATAGCAAAATATTCCTCATTAGATCCACCCAAATAATAATATATTTTATCACCAGAAATTAAGATTAACTCAGCAGCAATCTCAACATTTCCTTTCATCACAAAAAAATAAGCATAATTTCCTTTTAACTGGTCATTTAATGTTTGAAAATACTCCTTACTAAAGTAGTATCTTGTTTCGGCATTAAGTCTGTTCATAGTTCTGTAGTACAAACCAAGAAATGATTCTAATCTATCTCCCTTATAATCAATTTCAACTCTTAAATCATTGCTCCATGCCTTACGTACATTCCTTCTAACTTTAGGGTTAAACTCTTTCCAAAGAACAGATTTACCCTTCGATAATTCACAAACAACATTATTATTATTAAACACAACATCTCCATCATATTCTGACATACTTTTACTAAAAAGATCAAATCGTATAAATTCACATACCACATTGGAGTCTAATGCCCATTGGTAAAAATTATGTTGAAATTCTTTTATAAGGTTGTTAAATTTACCGTTTCCAATAAAATAAATATCTCCATAACCATATGGCGTGATGATATCATAATAATTTAATCTGGAAAATTCTTGTATAATTTCTCTTAAACAAAAAGGGAACATTATTATCTGTTCCCCCCTTGTATATATAGCACACATTATTTCAGACCAGTTGTTATATAAGGATAAATAATCAGGGTGCGCAAATATTTCTTTCCCTTTCCAACACGTCCAGATTGAACGCCATTTAAGGTAATCTTTATGATCATTTGCTCTAAGTATCCTAAACATTATATGCGTTACGCTTTTTTGATTAATATTTGCATTAATGATTTTTCGATACGTTCCATCTCTATTTTTGTCATGTTACTGCCCGATGGCAAACATAATCCCTGATGGAATAATCTTTCAGAAACATCGGTACCATAATACGGACAATCTTTAAATACAGGTTGCAAGTGCATAGGCTTCCATAACGGACGACACTCAATATTATCCTTTTCTAAAGCTAATCTTATATCTTCACTGGTTAATCCACCAGTTTTTTCCGGATCTACTAAAATTGCAGTTAGCCAATAGTTTGAATAGTATTCTGGCTCAGGTTCCATTTGAAAACTAATACCAGGTAACCCTTTTAATAATTCTTTGTACCAGATATTAATTTCTCTCCTTTGTCCAACACGTTCATCAAGCACTTCCATTTGTCCCCTACCAATACCTGCTAATATATTACTCATTCTATAATTATAACCAATATGACTATGCTGGTAATGCGGAGCTTCATCTCTGGCTTGAGTAGCTAAAAAACGAGACTTTTTAATTAAAGCTTCATCATCAGAAACCAAGGCACCTCCACCTGAAGTTGTTATGATTTTATTACCATTAAAAGACAATACACCAAATTTACCCCATGTTCCCATCTTCTTATCATTTAATGAAGATCCTAATGCTTCAGCTGCATCTTCAATAATCGGAATAGAATATGATTGAGCAATTTCTTTAATTTCTTCCATTTTTGCAGGCATACCATATAAATGGACGGGAATAATTGCTTTTGGCTTTTTACCTTTTTCAATTCTGTCTTCAATAGCGTTCTTTAAAGCATTTGGACACATGTTCCATGTATCCTTTTCGGAATCTACCAAAACTGGCGTTGCACCTAAATACCGAATAGGGTTAACTGATGCTGCGAAAGTAAAACTTTGCACTATTACTTCGTCCTCAGGCTGAATACCCAATAGAATTAAGGCAATATGAATAGCAGCTGTTCCTGAACTAAGTGCTGAAATACTCCCATATTTTAGATATTTAGCTATAATATCCTCAAAACCATTAACATTTGGACCTAAAGGAGCAATCCAATTGGTTTCATATGCTTCCTGAACAAATGTCATTTCATTACCTCCCATATGAGGTGATGATAGCCATATTTTATTTTGCATTTGTTTACTTAAATTAAAATATAAATAATACTTAGATTCAAAATTGCAAAGACTTAATAATCATCATTATATTATTGGATCAGATACTAATCTTAAAACATATTCCTTAAATAATTCAATCCATTCCTTTACTTCTGCCTCCTCAAAAAGATCTGAAGAATATTCCATATAACTATGTATCTCATTATCTCTTTCCCAAAAAGTATAAAATAAATCTAGCTGCGCACCTTTCTTTTCATAAACCAATGAAGATATTTTGGCATCATTAAAATTTAACTCCATAGGTGGTTCACTTGTAAATCCAACCTGAAACAATGGATTATATGAGAAGTTTCTATTTAGATCCAAGTTTTCCAATAGATTTAAGAATGGTATTTCTTGATTTCTATGAGCCAACAACATGGACTTACGAATATAACTTATTAATTCATTATCACTTTTAATATCAGAAAAGTCTACCAATAATGGTACAATATTAACAAGAGGTCCAAATATATGTTTATTAATTTCTTTCCTTCTATTTGTTAAAGGGACCCCAATTATTACCTTATTTTGCTGACTTAATTTATTGCATAACAAAGAATATCCACTTAAAAGAATAGCAAAGACTGTTGTTGAATTGCTTTTGGTATATTTCTTTATTCGAGAATAACTATTCACATCAAATTTAAAATATATTCTTTTCCCGTTTTTACGATTTAAAGCTGGTCGTTTTTTGCTCTGTGATAACTGAAGTAAGTAGTCTCTATCTGTATATAACGATTGCCAATATTTTAGCATTTTTTTTGCTTCTACCGACTCAATCCATTCTCTTTCTTTCCTTGCGAATACAGAATAGGTATATAAATCTTTTCCCAGGCTTAATTCTTTTCCCTCTAAAAAATTATTATACAAATTCGAAAGCTCCTGACCAAATAATATTTTAGAATGAAGATCGATAACAATGTGATGAAATACAATGGTTAAAACAGAAACCTTATTTTTAAACTCAAACAATCTGATTCTTAATAACGGTCCGTTTATCAAATCAAATGGTTTGTGTATTTCTTCATTTATTTGTTCCAATATTATTCCTTTAAAATCTGAGCTAATTTCAGTTTGACCAATTTCATAAGCTATTTGTTCCTCTTGATTAAAAGAAAGCAGTATATTCCGATCTTCTCTCTCATAAGTAGTTCGTAGAATCTCATGTTTATCAACTATCGTAGTTACTGCTTTTTTTAAATAATTAAAATTTATTGTTCCTTCTATTTTGAAAACTGAAGGTATATGATATGATGTATCTTTAGGATTCATCATATCATTGATATAAAATTGTTTTTGTATAAATGAAACCGACTGACTCATCTTAACTATTAAATATCAATTCCCAATTCCTTTTTAGCATCTTCTATTTGATCCTGAGGCTGATCAGCTAGTTTTTTCAATGCCTCATCTCGAGTAAGAAATCCATTACGTATCAGATGACTTAGCTCCAATTCATAAGGGCTATAACCATATTTTTTAATATGCACGTAATTATTGAAGGTGTTTATTTTACAGTTGGTTGAACATCCATCCACATCAGCAGGAGCTTCCCACCCCAATGGTTTGATTTGCTCAACAATTTCATCTTCCGAAATTTCTTCTAAACAAAGCAGGTTAATGTTATGTGGGTAGCTCTTTCCATCTCCCAACAATTTCTCATTCAACTCCATATATTTAGAAACATCATTACCCAACTGATCTTTTAATTTTTGGAGAACCGGACCACGACTTTCTTTAAAAAAAGCATAGTTATTTTTGTAATAAATAGTGTTCGAAGGAATCTGACCTAAGGTAAATCCTGCCAGTATAAACGGAATATCTTTTTCAATGGCAAACTTTAAAGCAGTCATATTTACGATTGAAATACACGAATTGCAGTTGGCCGATATTCGTGTTAATGTTTTAGGATTATAAATGGGTAGCGTTGAACTCACCTTAAACAGGTTTTTCATAAACGTATACGACGGACGATAAGTAATGTGGTCAACCCCCAACTTACTAACTACTTTTTCAATATTTCGAAAAGCCGTATCTGAAATAAAACCATTGTCCAGAGTGAATGACAAAACATTCAGTTTATATTTCTCAACCGCCAGTTTTAAAGTATAGGTACTGTCTTTGCCTCCACTATAACAAACAATTGCATCGTATTCACCTTTCGATCTCGATTCATCAAACAGATTATTAACAGCCATTATTCCTTCTTCAATACGTTTTTTATCTGTAGAGATATACATTTGATCATTACAAAATGAACAAACTCCGTTATCGTCAAAAGTAATTTTTGGAAAATTCTCTGACATTATACATTTTGCACACCTTTTCATTACCAATTTTTAATTTACAACTCATTCTTCGATGCGTGTTTAGCACGGCCCCTTTGCTTGTGGTCTGTTATTTGTCTATTAGATGATCTAATAAGTTATGAGATCATTCGGGATATGAAATCAACAATTTTAACGACAGATCCGAAATTCGAACGATTCATCATTTCTTCTGTTACTTTAAAACTATATTCATTTTCGATGTATGAGGCAATCTCAATGAGTCCCATTGAGTCGATAATACCAGTGTCAACCAACGACTCCTCCAGCTCAATATCTTCCTCATCTACCATAAACTGACGACACAAAAACGCTATTAAAGCAGCTTGTATCTCTTCTTTATTTTTTATTTTGTCACTCATAATATCTAATTTTAATACTCTGTAATTGCAACGGTTAATTTATCATCAGAAAGGGTATGTTCTTTTGGATTTTTCAACCAGTAATTGGCTATTTGAGTTGATAAAATGAAAGTGATAATCATATTATCTCGATAGCCAATGTTTTCAGGAACTCCGTTTTTAAATTTTTGTAGGAAACGATTCACAAATTTCTGATTGAAAATTCCATATTCTTTAATTTTGTTTTCACTCAGGAAATAACCAACATTATCAGAAGGCTTACCATCCCTGAAGAACGACTTCAAATCAGGAGACATATATGGTCGTTTAGGACGATTCAGAATTGATTTAGGCAATTTATCCTTATAAGATTGAACCAATAAATGTTTTTGCAAAAAACCATTCATTTTAAATCGTTCATTAATAGTAAATAAACTATCAATTAAGCGATGATCCAAAAATGGATAGCGTCCTTCAATACCATGAGCCAATGACATCCGGTCTCCTTGTGAAGACAATAAGTAACCTGCCAGTAAAGTTCTGATTTCCATATACTGATTCTGTTGCAATAAACTCCAGTTATTGTAATTTTTCGGAAAATCTATTGACATACCACCAATAAGACTAGCTGTATCGTATGATAAACCATGATCTTTACTAAAATAATTTTTAATGATTTTGTTATTGTGAATACGAATATTTAATGAAGCCAGCTTATTGTCATAACCATCTAAAAATCCTTCATAAAACATTTTCATCATTCCAAACTGGCGAGGATCGCTGTAATGATTTAAGTGTGGATATAATTTCTTAATCAACTCAGGACGCATTTTAGATTCAGGAAACCTCGACCAGAACTCAAGCAGTTTAACTTCTTTGTAAGAATCATATCCCCACAATACTTCGTCTGCCCCCTCACCTGTTAACACCACTTTTATATCGTTTTCTCTTACTTTTTGAGATAAGAGATACAAAGGTACTGGTGCTGTACGAAAAATAGGACGATCGGTATGATAAATGGCTTCTGGAAAGTTCTCATCAACCTGCTTATAATTGATATTTAAAAAGTAATGTTCTGAGTTAATCTGGTTCACCATATCCCTTTGAAAATCTGATTCATCAAACTCCTTGTCATCAAAAGCTATGGAAAATGTTTTAAATCGTTTATTGGTATTTTCTTTTACCAATTGGGTTATTACCGAACTATCTATTCCTCCACTCAAATAAGCTCCTACAGGCACATCACTTCTCAATCGAAATTTAACCGAATCTTTTAGAAGCTCATTGAATTCTTCTTTAACTTCACCAAACGATTTTTTATCCGACTCATACTTTACGCCTAATTCATAGTATTTTTTCTCGTATACTAGATTCCCATCTTTATATTTAGCAAAGGATCCACCAGGTAAAGATTTAATATTCTTATAAACGGTATGATGACCATAAGTATTCCACAAAAGACAATGTTCAAACAGGCGGTTTACATCAAACTCGCGGGTAAAACTACCAATCCGGTCAAATGCCTTTAACTCTGATGCAAAATAATGTTTCTGATCGTGCTCAAGCATATAAAGAGGACGAATACCATAGCGATCGCGAGCAATAATTAACTCCTTACTAACTTTATTCCATATCAATACTGCAAACTGACCATTGAATAACTGAAAACATTTATCTCCATAGTATTCATAGGCTTTCAATAACACCTCTGTATCACTGGTTGTAGTAAAAACAAGACCTTTACTTTTCAGATCTTGCTGTAGTTCGATATAATTATAAATTTCACCATTAAATACAATAATATGATCTCCAGAAACCAAAGGCTGATCTCCAGTTGACAAATCAACAATTGACAAGCGGGTATGTCCCAATGCTATTTCGGGTGATATATACATCCCCCAACCATCAGGCCCCCTGTGCTGAAGTGCAGAAACCATATTTTTGATTTCAAGGCTTCTTCTATCTCTATTTAACTCTTTTCCGTAAACGCCTGCGATTCCACACATAGTATAGGTTTGATATTATTAATAGTTTGAGCTCTTTATAATTAATTACGAAAACGATCCTTTAATTTTAAAAATGGCATTTCGAAATACTGATAGGATATATGTGATACTATAATGGTACCAATAAATACAGCTAAGTTTACAAATATTATCACGATTGCTGCAGGTATTATTAAGTTATCCCGAAGCTTGAGAAAAACAAACAACACAAAATTTAAAATGATCATATGGTACAAGTACACTCCATAAGAAATCTTACCAAGATAATTCATAAACCTGAATCGTCCTAAAACTTCATTGTCTTTCACAATGTTTGAAATCACTAGTGAAAACAATATCAACTCAGTTAAATTTTTGAGAATTTCATTTTTAAACAGAAACCAATCGGAAGTGAAATAAAGAATAAATACCACATATAAAACTACTCTTAATACAGGCGAATCAAAATGTAGTGGATATCCCTTCCGACTGAATAAAGCCAACACTCCTCCTGCCGAGTTAAAAAGTAATAGAACCAATAATCATCCAAAAATGTAAATAAACCACTATGGAAAATACCAAAATAAATAACTGTAAAAATAAGTATACTCTTTAAGTAATGATTGATTTTGGCAAAATATAGTAATGGTGCTATTACCAGATAAAACTGTTCTTCAATACCAATGGACCACAATATTAATAATACAGAACCCGGATCAAACTTCCCAATAAACACATTTGGCATAAATCCTACATTCCATAATATTCCCTCCATAAGTGTGTAATTTTCACTGTAAGGCATACCTACAGCAGGTAATAAATACCTATAATAAAGCAGGCCAAAGAACAGAACCAGATAATATGCAGGATACAATCTTAAAATCCTTCTGGCATAAAAATTCTTTATACTAATGACCCCTGTACTCTTCTTTTCATCGTATAATAGACCTATAATCAAGTATCCACTTAATGCAAAAAACACAAACACCGATTCAGTCCCTCTATGAAAAATAGGCCAGCTTCTAAAGAATGGTAAGCCAATACCTTCAGATAAGGTTGGTATGTGCGAATTAACCACAACAAGTGCCAGAAAAGCTCTTACCAGGTTAAGGCTTTCAATTTTATCTTTCCTCACTACCAATCTTTATCTGTTTTAATCAGACTTCAAAACTCCCCTTATGAACAAAATCTATTCTATTTTTTTAGCTGGATTACCAAATATAGTGCACTTACTTCTTACATTACGTAGTACTACACTACCTGCTCCAATAATTACATCATCGGCAATGCTTCTTTGAGGTATAATGGTTGCATTGGTTCCAATAAACACATTATCCCCAAGACTACACCCTCCGGCAATATCAACATTGGGCATCAGCGAACAGAAATCGCCTAATTCTGAATCATGTCCTATAATGGTTTTTTCCAACACTATAGTGCACTTTCCAATTTTCACATTGTTGGAGATGATACACCCGGCAAGAATGATACAACCTTCTTCTATTCTATTAAACTTACCTAATATAGCTCTTGAATCAATAAAGGTAAAGAACTGTACTCTTCCTTCTAATCTATCATAAACATTGCGACGAACATGTGGATCTCCAATGGCAATAAGAGCCATATCCTCCTTCTCAAAAGGATAAGTATTTATATCACCCAATATTTTATAATCTGTTGGTAGGTTATCCAAAGCCGTAGGGGACTCATCAATAAACCCTGTTAATTCCCAGTCTCTTTTTTCCTCAGGAATCATTTCAAGGTAAGACTCCAGTCCTCTACCAAGACCACCGGCACCTACTATGAATAATCTTTTTTTCATTCCTTATTAATCAGATTTATTACAGACACATGTATATTATGCTTCAAATTTTTCTTTACCAATGAACGCCATTAAATCATCGAGTGTACCAATGCTTTTAAAATCATCCGCTTTTATTTGCATCTGAAATTTTTCATCTATCAATGATATCAGCACCAAACGTGCCACAGAATCCCATATATCCAGGGTATCAAATTTTGTATCGATATTTAATTCCTGATCTTCTACCTCCAGCTCTTCTCTTACTACAGTAATAAATTCATCAACTTTCATACTCTATGACTTTAATTAAAAACTATATTCAACGGATCGACTGAATCGATCTTGAGCTAACATTCAATTATTTTACAAAACTGAAGTTTATCCAGTTTCATTAACATCGAACTCCATGTTAATCCAACCCCAAATCCAGCCATACAAACTTCAAAACTCTCTTTTTCGACTCTATCACCCAAATTATGGCAAGTAACAATAGGCACGGTTACTCCATTTGAATTACCATAGCGCTCCACTATATTATTAGGCATTTTTTCGTGAGGCACCTTCATCTTATCAGCCAGCTTCTGTAACATAAAACGGTTGGGTTGATGAAACAAATAGTAATCAACACTATCCTTGTCTTTATTTGCAAAATCCAATAAGGTATCTATCATTACAGGCACTTCTCTTTGTACAAAGTTAAAAACCGCATCTCCTTTCATTACCAGATGATCTTTTGCCCTAAGGTTACCACTTTCATCCTCTTCCAACTCAGCAGTTTGGACACTTGAAGGTGTTTTAAATCCTCCGGCTGGAATCATCAAAACCTCATGCTGGCAACCATCCATCTTCACTGTGGTAAAAATGGTATTTTCTTCTTCACACGATTCTACAATGGTAACAGATGCTCCATCCCCAACTAAAGGTCGACTGTTTCTGTCCTTTTGCGAAACCTTTATGCTTAAAACATCAGCATTCAATAGTACAACCTTATTGATAGATTCTTGCTCAAGCAAAGAGAAAGCCTGAACAAGACCTATTTGAAAGCCTGCGCATCCCTGGTTTATATCAAGACAGATCATATCTGTTTTTAAGCCTAATATTCCCTGAATAACATTACTGGTTGGAGGTAAGATGTAATCCGGCGACTCAGTAACCAATAACAATGCATCTATATCATCTTTATTGAGTAAATTCTGATCAAACAGATAATTCAATCCATAAACACATAAATCAGATACAGTTACTCCTTCTTTTACAATCCGCTGACGATCATACCCCATTATTTTCCCCAACTGCTTTGATTGTCGTTGCGAAAAATTATAATTATCAATGGTATCCTCAAATTTCACCTCATTTTCGGGAACCACTGTTAATATTCCTGTAATTTTTTTGTGGGTAAATTTTAAATTCATAGCTATTGGGCTTGAGTGTATTTATTTACCAGTGCACTTATTGAGTCAATATTCTCAAAGTTCTCAGGTACAATATCTGTTCCATCAATCGAGATAGCATAATGCTTATCCAACTCCGACACAAGCACAAGCAGATCAAAGGAATCAAGCAATCCATCAGCAATAAAATTCTCTGATATCTTGTAATCTTCGTCAGGCCTGATTTCACTTAATATATTAACAATCTCTTCCATTATCTACTTTTACATTAATCAATTCCTCTACTTATTTTAATTCAACTGCATCCTGTTGCAATTTCAGCTTTAAGCTATTGCGATCTATCTTACCATTAGGATTTAACGGCATTTGATCCAGTTGAAGAAATGATGATGGTATCATATATTTCGGTAGTTTTTGCACTAATTGCGATCTGATAGCACCTACCTCAACCTTATGAGTAGCTGAAAAGAACAATACTATTTCTTTTTTAACATCGTTATAGAGTACACAGGCATTATCAAAAAGTCCCAAGCCCAAAACCGCAACTTCAATCTCTCCCAATTCTATCCGATAACCCATGTGTTGTATCTGATTATCTTTACGACACAGATATATAATTTCGTTCATTTCATTGAGATAAACAATATCTCCCGTACGATAAATTAATTCAGGATAATGCTTGTTCAATGGGTTTTGGATAAATACCTCAGCTGTTTTCTCAGGATTATTGTAATAACCCAATGATAAAGAACTACCTCTCACGCACAACTCTCCATTTTCGTTAACTGCTGCCCGTTGGTTCTTTTCATTTAAAATTATGATATCGGTATTTCTGCATGGGTAGCCAATGGGCACCGACTCATCGTCCGAAATTTCACGTTCAACCACATAATAAGTACTGTCAACTGTGGTTTCAGTAGGACCGTACATATTTATATACATTGCATCAGGTAGATGTTTTCTCCAATAATTCAAATGACTGGTTGACATTACCTCACCTCCAAAAAATATTTTTTTTAGATAAGGCATTTCAATCTTTTCCAATAAATTAAAATTGGCAATATTCACAAGCAAAGAGGGAACCCAAAAAAACATATTTACCTGAACTTCATTTAAATAGTCCAGTAATCGTGCCGGAAATATAAACAACTCCTCTGGTATTATTACCATGGTAGCTCCTGTAGACATCATCAGGTAAATATCAAATACCGATTGATCAAAAAAGAAAGGTGACTGATTACCTAATATATGGTTTTGATCAACACTAAATCGATCTCTTGCCCAATCGATATAATCTATAATAGAACGGTGTGAAACAACTACTCCTTTAGGTCTACCTGTTGAACCCGAAGTAAATAATGCATATGCAGGATCTGTATCAATAAAATGTCTATCTGCAAAATCAATCTTTTCCTCACTAATTTCAACGTCAAAATCCAAACTCTCATATTCAACCACCAACTCTTCAGAAAAGCCCAATTGTAGCAAATTCTTTTTCAATTTTGAATTGGTGATGATTATTTCAGGTGAAACAGTGTCTAGTATATGACCGATTCTTTCAACAGGGGATTTTGCATCCAAAGGCACATAAAAATTACCAGTATACAAAATACCTGTATAACAAATAATACTTTGGGCCGATTTGGGTAAATATACTGCAACTGGCACATTACGAGTAATGCTACGGATCAGTAACATCTCACGTACACAGAGCGCCCTTCTTCGCAATTCCGAAAAAGTGACATCTGTATCCCTGTCCCTAATGGCTACTTTTCCCTTTAATATCGGATAAGTATCCTCAAGATATTCTAAAGCATGTATATTCATAATAATTTAGGTCGCAATAAAATATGATAAAAATAGATTTAATGAATCCCCTTTCATTAACAATAAATATAACTTCTATCCAACCGAAAAATAATCAATAAAAAGTTACTAAATAACTGTAAAAAGGCACTTCTTTACCAATCCACCGTTTTTATCAATGAAACAATAAAAATTAAGGTTTAAATTGCGTTAGGGTATTTTTAATATGATAATTAATCATGTAACCAACACTAAAACCGCAAATAGAATACACATTTATAGTTATCAATACGGTATAGTTGATAACTATAGTAACCTATTTATTCACAAGACAATTATTTGGCAGCCAATTGTATATATTTCTGACCTATTCTGTATAGGACAATACGATCTGATCAAAGCTATCAATCCAAAATTGAGGAAGGTATTCTGAGGATATATCTAGCTCTTGTGGATGTATATTTTGTCCATTATTTTTTAACCCGATGGTTGTCCAACTCATTTCATTAGGTCTAACAAAGTCTTTGGCCGGGTTATCACCAATATAGCACAAATGATGTTCCTTATATAAATTGGCAATGGCAACATAGTTTCGTTTATCCGGTTTTGTGCTACCCAATTCCTCTGATATAACCACCTTTGTCAGCATATCAATCAAGCCTAAAGCTGCCAATTTATTACGCTGAGTAATTGAACGCCCATCTGTAATAATACATAAAGGGATGTTATAATCTTTTAATTCTTGTAGAAAAAATGCGGTGGATTCACTTAATCTAATTGCGGGTAGATGATTCCGATATATTTCAAGGAGTTCCTGTTTAGAAGTAAATCTATTATTTTCCGCCAATAGATAAGCAAAAACATCTTCTTTCTTTTCAAAAAGATCGAGCATTTGCACAAAGGTTTGTTCCGGTTTTGCTGTATGGCTGGCTATCTCTCTATATGCTGATTTAAGATAATCCACCTCTTTGTATAAAGTATCATCCAAATCGAACACTACTACTGTTTTTTTATTTAAAAGAAGCTCCATGTACTAATATTTCATCATCATAACGCAACATTAATAGTTGATCTTCCCAATTATCAAAACATTCAACAACCTCACCTAAAAAATACTCCTGTATAATCCATCGAGGATAATTTGCACCAGCCTGATAACTTAACGGAAATCCTCCTCCAAAACGAGGATTTATTTCAATGCCATAAACTTTATCCAAGTCTTCATTATAGAATACCTGTAATGTGATGCAGCCTGCATATCCTTTAACCTCAGAAAAACGTTCGGTCAAATAACTAACCAGACCATTTTTAACGGTTATACCTTTAAAAATCTCACCACTTCTTATTTCGATACGCTCACGAGGAACTAAACACTTAAGTATGCCATTTCTATCGAAATACATATCAACCGTATACTCTTTGAATAATTTCTGATCGATATATTCTAAAAACATCAGATTTTCATCATCAATCAGACTCTGACATAATTCATGTGGACCTTTAATGTGGTATATATCTTTACTACAACTACCATCAATGGGCTTTATAAAAAGTGGAAATTGAGGTTTATCATGGGCATACTCTCTTGCATAGTTAATATTCAACTCTTCAAACAACTGATGCGTTAAACGTTTATTTCGGCAAACCACAATATTACTCAAATCTGAGACAATACAATGAATCCCTTCCTTTTCAAAACGCTGTTTGTTCTCAGCCAAAGGTTTCAACTCTGGATCAATTGTGGGAATAATCATCTTAATATTGTTTTGCTTACACAGTTTGATAAGCATATTAATATAATTGGGAGAATCTACTCGTTCTACCTTAAAGGATCCATCTGCCACCTGGCAAGCCGAAGATAAACCCGGCTCCAAATCGGTCGCAAACACCTTATAATCAGGAAAGATTTTTTTTAATTCCTTTTGAAAGGCACGCAGTAGCGAAACTCTTCTACCTGCCGATGTAATAAGTATATTCATTTGGTTAAAAATCTTTGATTTTTCTATTATTCAGGACTAAATAATTAAGTAAAAATGGTATTGGATTATCAATTATTTCCTGTAAATGCTTCCATGGTTGCATGTGTATCCGAATTAATACCATCACTAATCAGCACTTTTTTGATGGTTAAAAATAAAATTCTAACATCCATTAAGAAAGAAACATTATCCACATATTCAATATCCAATTCAAACTTACGCGTCCACGATATAGCATTACGACCATTTACCTGAGCCCATCCGGTTATACCGGGTTTTACATCGTGTCGTCGGACTTGTTCTGCACTATACAAAGGGATATAACTCATAATTAAGGGACGGGGACCGATTAAACTTACATCCCCCTTTAATACATTTATCAATTGAGGAATTTCGTCCAATGAAGTTTTTCGAACAAACTTTCCCAGGGCAGTTAAGCGTTGTTCGTCGGGTAATAATTCTCCATTGGCATCTCTTTGGTTGGTCATGGTACGGAACTTGATAATTTTGAAAGGCTGAGTCTTGTATCCCGGACGAACCTGGAAAAACAAGGGATTTCCCTTTAACCCCACCCACAACACAACATAAACAATCACAAATAATGGAGAAAATACTATCAAAGCAATAAGAGATAGTACAAAATCCATTAGAGGTTTAAAAAACTTTACATACATATAGCAAACTCAATATAAAACAAATACATACTTAAAATAATTATTCTAACCATTAAATTTCAACCTCATGACAATAGATAGACAAACTACTTTGCAATGGTTTGATATTCTTTCAATAAAGCTTCCCATACTATTTCTTGTTGAAAACGGCTTACAATAGATGGTCGAGCATTAGCAACCATTTTATCAAAAAGCTTCTTATCAACTCTTAACCTATCCATAGCCTGATATAATGCTTCACTATCGCAAGGAGGAATAATGAGCCCGGTTTCTCCATCTATAATAATTTCATTGCTACCATTTATATCTGTAACGATGGTAGGCATTTCCATGGCCCCCGATTGCATTACCGAATTAGGAAAGCCTTCGCGATAACTGGGAAGAACCAAAACATCCGACGCAAATAAATAGTCCCTTACATCACTTACATGTCCTATGTATTTTATATCCTCACAACCATAGATGTATTTTTCATCTTCTTCGCTTATGGGATCCAATTCCTGTTCGAACCTCCCCAGCAATAAGAGCTTTACGCCTGGTTGTTGTATCTTTTTAAAAGCAGTTAATAATTCATTAATGCCCTTATCTCTAACAATCCTTCCTATAAATACATATACAAAATCGCTACTTGTAAAGCCCAGTTCCTCTCTTATTTCCTCACGGGTACGAACAATAGCTTTACGCGAAAAATACTCACAATCAATGCCATTTATATTTCCATTGGCAATTACTTTCAATGGCTTTTTAGTGATCTTATAATTGATCAAATCATTCTTTACACCTTCTCCTTCAGGTATTACCTTGGTAGCAAACTTACAGATTAACCGATCGGTATGAATCAGCAATCGTTTTTTAAATCCGGTAGCTGTAGGAAATATAAGACCCGTAAAAGTATGAATACGTACCGGCACCCTGGCCAGCCATCCTGCAGCCATGGATACTAATCCTGCCTTGGGAGTAAACGAATGTATAATATCCGGTCTTTCTTTAATAAATAGCCATGTCATCTTTAACACAGATATGCCATCTTTAAAGATAGAAATATGACGTTCCATATTTACCACCCGGATTTCAATTTCCTCTTCCTCCGATATAGTTAATAAATCGCGTCCTTCCGAAGACTCTCCTTTCTCCTTAAAGGAAGAAACAGCTGTAACACTGTAAAATTCTGTTAGAAACTTTAATTGTCCCCTAAGAAAATTTAAGGAACCCGGAATGGTCGTTATCCTGAATAATTTTTTTTGCTTTTCTTTATTTATCATGGATATATTCAATAAAAGATAAACTCTGGCGGATATAATTAACCAATACTTAAAGCATAAATATCAGCTACGGTTTGAGAAGATGACTTTATATCAAACTTTTCTATTTCAACTTGATCTAATTTCATTTCCGGAATTCGTTCATTAATATAATCTGTTATTTTTTCAGCCCATTCTTGTGCTAAAGAACAAAGGGGTATGGACATACATAATCCAGAATTTGTTTGCTGCGGCACTGCATCCGAGATAAAACAAGGTAAACCTGACGCTTGTGCTTCGACCAAAGCAAAAGGCAAACCTTCGAATAAAGATGGCATTAAAAAATAGTTGGCTTCTTTTAATAAGATTGGGATATCTTTTCTCACCCCCAAAAGATCTATATTACTATCCACTCCTAGTTCTGTAATACGTTGCTCAATCTTTTCCCGTTCATCACCATCTCCAATCCATCTTAGTTTTACTTCTGGATGTATTTTCTTTAGTTCAGCTATAACTTCTACAATAAACAAACAGTTCTTTTGTCTTACCATACGCCCCACAGTAATAAAATTCAAACCAGCATCTCGCTTATCAACAAAGAACTTACTTAAATCAATACCATTATAAATCACTTTAGTTTGGTCAAAATATTTTCTCCCATATAAAAAACGATTTGCATCATCAGAACACCCTAATTTAACATTAGCAAATTTATTAATAAACCATCGCATAGTCATTCTATAATATCTAACTATCTTATTATCCTCTATCTTACCTGAATTATGTGAATGAGAAACTCTTAATTTAACACCTGCAAAAAAAGCAATCATTAAATTTAGTCCATTAAAAAAATCCATATGTGTATGACAGACATCAAAAGGTCCATATTTCTTCATGTACTTATACATCTTAACAAAGTGTTTTAACAGCTTTATTTTCCCATCCAAATCATTTGTCATATAAACCGTATGCCCCTTACTCTCCACTTCATCCTGATGATACTGCCTCCTATCAACGGCAATCAAATAGCTAACCTCAAATTTATCTTTATCAAGATGGTCCACTGTATTTAAAACAAAAGCTTCAGTCCCCGCAGGTGCTAATCCATGTAGAATCTCTAATACTCGTATTTTTCTTTTCATAGAACTGATTTAACTGAATTGCATATTTGATTAAGGCTTATCGAACTTCCATCTTTTTTCCTCTTGCTACCTGACGCTTTGCATATAGATATAAGACACAGCCCCAAGGTACAGCCAAAACAGTAAGTAATTTAGCAGGTGATTCCTTGATAAACTTATTATTACGCGAAATAATACTGGAATTGACATAGTGAATAGCTTCAATAAAACGTCTTTTTATGGAAGGGTGGTACTTCATGGATTCTTTACGAATAAAGGCAAACCCCTTGGGATTTCTGAAATACTGCTTATACATATTCATAGATGATCCATCTAATTGATAATCTACAATTACTAATACCTCATTAATGGTTATCATTTGATACTGAAGATCGGCCAGCATATATTTCCAGCCCAAGCCCACATACTTTTCTCCTTCAAACTCGGGATATTCAGGAAGCGATTTCATAATATCGGTACGATACACTAACTTTTTATCACCACTACCTCCCTTTCGGTAAAAATCAGTTAAAGTGGTTTCTTTCTCTGTAAATTTTGTACCAATAACCTTACCATCCTGCATTCGCTCATCCAGTCCCAGTATACCGGCATACTTATCCGATCCTTTCTCTTTCCATAAGTTTACGATCAGTTCAACGGCATTGTTGGGCATATAATCATCAGAATCTATGCAAGTATTGAGCTCTGTATCCATCAAACGATAGGCTGCATTATGCGCAGTATGCATCCCTCCATTCTTTTTATGATGGTAACGGATGGGTATTTTATTCTCATCAGCCCAAGCTTCAACCAATTCACGCGTATTGTCTGAGGAACCATCATCAATTACCAACCATACAAAATCTTTAGAAGTTTGTCGTAGTAAACTTTCATAGGTTCGATGAATGGTATGTGCCCTGTTATAAGCAGGAGTAAAAATAGTTAGTGTAGGTTTATTCATTATTTTGGCTTTACTTTTTTATTGAACAGCTTTAAGATATACTTCAGTCAACCATTTGGCATTTTCCTGAATATCAAAACGGGCATTCTGAATTTTACTGAGCGTATTATCTCGAGTATATTCCACTTTCAACAAATAGTTTGCCCAATATTCAGCCCCTTTTTCTAATGGTATAAAATCAACTAATTCTGGTATAATGGCTACCTGGTCTGAAACTCCGGTTGAAGTAAGTATTTTCAATCCCGACGACTGGGCTTCAACCATGGTAACCGATAAACCTTCGTGAAAAGATGGAAACAACAATACATCCATCCCCAGCATTAAGTCCGGAATATCAGAACGGGTACCATAAAACTGAAAATATTTTTCCAATTTTAGCTCCTGTATTCGTTGCTTTACTTTATCGTATTCGCTCCCATTGGCTCCTATCAAAACACATAATAAATCAGGTCGTCTTGTTACCATTTGTGCAATTACTTCCACCAAAAACAAATGATTTTTTTGCTTATCAAAACGGGCCACATTACCGATAATGAATTGTTTATCCCATCCTTCTTTTTTTCTTACTATTGATCTTTTTTGCTCATCATATTGAAAATCCTCGGCATTTACCGCATTAGGTTGAAAGATAGCTTTTGCAGCTCTTTTCGGCCCAAACAACCACTTTGCAGAATCTACCGAACAAGTAAAAAAGTGAGTCAGATATGGCCTCATCAGATGTTTAAGCAGATTACGAAAGGGCATTTTTACATCCCATCCTAAAGGAGCATTATGAGCATGAGCTGTAATAAATGGGACTCCACGCTTATAAGCTTCCTTATAAATCCATAATCCCAATTCGGAACAATGACCATGAATAATACGATACTCAGGATGTGCATCAAAAAACATTTTGATGGTCTTTTTATAAACGGATAGATTACCTGGTGTGATCGCAGGTAAGGTATATATCTTTCCGCCTAAGGATTTAATTTCATCATCATAATCACCTTTTTTTTCACGATGTACGATAAAATCAAAAATAAGCTTACTTCGATCAATACTCCTGAAATAATTCATTACCATGGTTTCTGCGCCACCACGATTCATAATGGTAAAAAGCATAAGAACACGAACTGGGGAAGTAATCATATTATCGGTTTAAGATTTTACGAATTGCCAATAATAAAACATATACACCTATACTTATCTTGTACTTACAACAAAAGAAAAAAACTTTCCAGTGTATGGGCATATATTCAATTTTTAACTGGTTAATGGACTCTCTATATGAAGAAGAACCTAAATAATTATTCAAAAAAAATAGTTTTTCTATCATTCCCTTTTTGCTGTTACATTCATTTAAGCCAACCCCTATAATACTTAAACTAATTCTGTTATTTAAGGCTAATTTATAAACGAAAGATTTATCATTATTGGGAATAAAAACTGCCATCTTTTGAAATAAAATACTCCATTGATTAGCCAAATCAGCACGGTAACCTGTTGTAATAGATACTACATTATTTTTTCGATAATGATAAAAAATATCATTACTATAATAGGCTGTTTTTGCTTTGCCTAAAGCTTCTAAGTTGAACAATGCATCTTCTGCCGTTCCAATAATTTTAAGATCTACAAATTCTATATCCTTGATTAATTCAGCTCGATACAGTTTTCCCCACACTGTAACTATCGAATCTGCTCCTGCAGGATCAGACAACTCTTCTCTATATAGACCCAATACACGCCTCTGCAATTCATTATATTCTCTTAAATCAAAAAAGGTACTTTTTGTAAAAAGTTGCTTTTGCTCCGATCGGTTTTCAAATTCCTTTTTATAGCCCCAAAGAACAATATCTACTTGTTGAACAAGTGCTATGGCCAATGCTTTCTCACAAGTGTCTTTATCAATCCAATCATCACCATCCACAAAAAGAATCCAGTCTCCTTTTGCTACTTTTAAGCCCCTTGTACGTGCAGCTGAAACACCCTGGTTCTTTTGATTAACAACTTTTACCCGTGCATCTTTTTGGCTATATTCACTTAACAACTCAAGAGATTGATCCGGCGATTCATCATTAACACAAATAACTTCAATATTATTGTAATTCTGATCAAGAATACTCTCCAAACACTTTGGCAAATATGCTTCCACTTTGTAGATGGGTATGATTATGCTGATTAAGTTATTTTCATTCATTATGCTTAAAAAAATAATCAGTATTATAATAGTGGTTTGACAATATTGTAAAAGAAAGTAAAGGCATAAAATAATAATACTGCCTGACCTATCTTTTCTGACTGGTTAAACCAAAACCGCTTTTTATAGTATGGGTATATCAAAACCAATGGCATTATAAACCAAGAGAGCATAGCAAAGCGATTGGAAAAGGCAGCTCTGATAACAATTACCCAAAACGCATTACTTACCAAGTAAATATTATAAATCCAGATATAGTGCGGATCTTTAAAGTTCTTTTTAAAGATAAAGTAAGCTCCAACCACAATGGGCATGGCACTATACAATAAAAAATCCCATCGAAAACCCGTATGAGAAAACTCTGAGGCAAACTCATCTGCTGCATTTAGGTAATTAGCAAGGCGATCATCAGCAATGCCTAAACTAACAAATAAATTAGCCACAGCGTTACCAACTGTTAATGATAATACAATTGCAAATAACCATACAATAATATAATATTTTGGATTTTTAATATACCAAGCAAGTATACCTCCCAAAATTACCAAAACTGTAGAATTATGAGTAAAATAAGCATAGGTGGCACATAAAATAAGAATCCATATATTCTTGCGATATGCCATTCCAACCATCAGGGCAGACACAGCTAATCCTGTTCGGATCCCATTTACAGCATTACTCACAAAAAGAAACATACTTAAAATCACGAGATAGGGAACATAGTAATGTTTACCAAAAAGCTTAACTACGGTTAACCAGTTAAAACCCACATATAAAAATGCACAAAACAAAAAATACTGATGTACACTCAACCCACTGTGAGCAAACCATTGTGTCATTGCATTAAAAACCCATTCTCCTCCAAGATCAATATTTATACTTCCTCTTTGAAGTAATATAAAATTGTGCGCATAATTGGAAGTATCACCAAAATATCTTCCTGAAATTGGGCGTAATCCAAAATATAAGATAATTAGAATTGAAATAGTAATACCTATAAAATTTTGAATTTTGAATGTATTACCATTAAATAAACTACCTGAAAAACCTCGAATAGAAGTTACGACGACCAATAGTAACACCAGATAATTAAACAGTGGAATATACTGATCCAGTGGAATAAAATCTATCATTAGTTTTTAACAAATAGCTTTCTAAGAAAAAGATAAATAGATGTGGGTAAAAGAGATCTTAGTCTCTTTTTCAATTTAACACCTTTGGGAAACCAAGAGCCATCAAAATGATGAATACAACAGGTATTGGAAGTCAACTTAACCTTTAACGTCAATTGATTCTTTGGGCAGAAATAATCAGTTGGATATAAATGCAATATATCGTTGCAGGTTTGAAAGGTATTATTGGGTATAAAACCATAATCCTTCATCATACTAGATACAATAGTAACGTTAGTAATAGGCTCCGGTGTTCCATCCTCACGAAAATAGGGCCGATCCTTATAATAACTAAGCATCTTACCAGCCCAAAATCCTTCTTTTTCACTGGCCATTACACCCGTTTGAATCATGGTTTCAGATTCAAAACCAGCAAATGCAGGGGCATCCAAAAAGGGATCAAAAGTTTTTAATACTTCCACATCCGTATCCATATAAATCCCACCTACTGTATACAGAGCATGTAATCGCACATAATCAGCCACAAAAGCATACTTTTTAGCATTGTAGGCTTCTTTCGTCCAGGGAGTTGAATTTACATCAAAACTATCTTCGTTCCATAAATACAATTCATAATCGGCCAGTACCTTCTTCCATGTAGCAATGCATCGTTTTGCTAGGGCATTCATTTCTCCCTGTCCAAACCAACAAAAATGTATAATCTTAGGTATCATAAAAGTCAATTCTGTGTTAAAATTTTAAGTACCCTTGCCGGGTTACCTCCTACCACAGCATTATCAGGCACATCTTTTGTAACTACTGCTCCGGCCCCAATAATTGCATTATTACCTATTATAATGCCTCCAATTATAGTCGCATTAGCGTGTATTTTAACGTTATCCCCTATAACAGGTCTTTCTCCTCCTTTTTCTCCTATGGTAACTAAATGATTAATATATAAATTACTACCAATCTCACTGGCATTTATGATAGTTGCATAAGGATGGGCCAGTTTTACTCCTCCTTTTATATGGGTACGCACATCAATTAAAAATGGATCGTATGGTCTAAAAAAGACTCGAAGTACCTTAGCAAAAGGGTTCTGAATCCGAAAGTAAAACAAATTTCTAAAACACTTATCTTCCATCAACTTATAAGAAAGTAAATACCAAATTTTCCGGTTACTATTTATATATCCTGGAAGGTTAGCTATTAAGTCCTCAACTATTATTTCTTTTTTATCTGAATAGAAATAAAGTATAAGATGTGGAAAGAATAAGATTTGTCCTAACAAATTCAATAATTGCATAATAATAAAATATCAATTACACATTTCATATACTTTTTCAATTTCATTGAGATTACCATACTCCCTTATCCGGCAATTATTTATTAGTGCGTTTTGCATATCAATATCATCTATAAGATTTTTAATCCCCATGGCAGCCCCTTCAATGTCCATTGGAACAATTATCCCATCAACACCATCACTTAATTGCCCCTGAGATGTTGAAAATTTTGTAATCACAACGGGCTTACAAAGCATTTGGGCTTCACGTACAGTAACCGCTTTTCCTTCGTAACGCGAAGGTTGAACATAAATATCACAAGCTTTCATATATGGATAAGGATTACTTTTTTTACCCAAAATGATGAAATGTTCTTCCATTCCACACTCACGAATGGCATCATCAATAATCTTTTGATCACCAAACCCTATGATATACCATTTTAAATTTACCCCCAGTTTAACTAATTCAGCACAAATAAAAACTGCATTATCAAAAGCTTTAGCATGACAGAAACGACCTACTGATAGTAATTTCACCTCTCCATCCAGTTTTATCTTCTCTAATATGGCTTGTTCGTTTACAAACACAGAAGATAGCATATTTTCAACTATCATAGTTTTTGATTGCAAAGAGGGAAATGTCATACTAAAAGCATTTTTGGCACTTTCAGAAATAGCTGCTATAAAATCGAAACTATTCCAAACAGGTAGCTCTGCCTTTATATTTAACTTAACAGTTGAATAATCAGTATGAATCCATGCAGCTTTCTTACGAGCTTTCACCTTATCTCTTACAATATGATGGGGAATTAAAAAGCTAATGGCCAAATCGTATTCCTTATCATTCACGGGAGGCAAACAATTGATGATAGCATCAGCAACCAACTGAAAAACTACTATATTATTGATATCTTTTCGATACTTGCTAAATTTATATTTAAAAATAACCTTTAAACGATTTATAGCAAGCTTCCAATAACCATCCTTTATTACTTGCTTTATTGGTTTTGTAATAGATGCATAAATCGGATTCTCTGCCAGTAAATTAGCATTAGGGTTAATAAAATCCATTAATTCACCTTTATGATGTTGAATAAAAACATCTACATCATATTTTGAATAATCTATTGCATCTAAGAATCCAATCAAGGAACGCTCTGCTCCTCCTAATTCCAGATATTGCATAGTAATAAAGATTCTTTTCTTCATAGACTTTTCGAGTTTCAACTTTAAATGCTGATTGAAGTAACTATCCTAAATTACTTTTTAAAAACAATTTGGAATCGGCAATAAAAGATTGCAAAACTTGATCAACTTCGGTGTAATTAATTGGATTTAATTTCGAAACATTTTCCACAATAGGATCCATTCGATCAGACAAATTCAAATATTCCAATAAATTTTGCATCCGTGTATTTATACCTTCCTCCCTTGAAACAACAAAAAATTCTTTCTTATAGATTAAAGAAAATACTGTTCCGTGAAAAGAATTTGAAATAATATATTTTGCGTCTCGTATCAAGGAAACAAAATCAGCAGGATCAATATTTTTAAATGACTTACCAGAATAATCTAAACGAACATTAATTGTAAAAACCTTTAGATTATACTCTCCAGCCAATTTAAGGGCTATTTTTTTTATTCGTTCATTCCCTTCAAAATCATACACAAGGATATATTCTTCCTTATACTCTTTTACTGCAATTTTATCCCACTCCTGACGCTCCAAAAGAAAAACCGGATCGCAAACCCAAGTCCCATCATAAACACCCAAAGTTTTGAGTATATCAACAGCTCCTCGTTCCCTCACTGCTATATTATTGAAGTTTTGCAACATTTTCTTTACAAACTCCTTATATTCGGGTACAACCGACTCGGTTGCAAAACTTGCTGCATAGGCAATCTTTTTTGATTCTTTCGTAGCAAAATCCAAATAAAAAGCAGCATCTCTGCCATTGGGAAAGATAGTATTCCATATCTGATCACTACCTGCTATAAAAATATCTGCTTTGGGGCAATCTTCTTTTAATTCCTCATTTGTAGTATATCTTTTTGAAGTAAGCTTTAAATATTTTTTTCGAAAAACATCAAAAGATCCCTTGCGCCGTAAATCCATTAATCGAAAAGGCAATTTTATGGATAAATAGGCTATTCGTGTGAAAAAATTACGATTCCATTTATGATGATTGACTTTCCATAAATCATAATGCCCACTAAGATAATCCGGTTTATAGTCAATAATTTCAACACTATGTCCTTGATCAACTAAGTACTTTTGCAAAGCAAATGCTTGTAATGATGCCCCATAATTATAAACATCATGACAAGTTATCGTTTTAATTTCCATTTAAAATTTACTCATTTTTAATTTACCTATCATGATTAACATTGACCTAATATATTAAAACACACGTACTCCTTTATTTTAACCATTAAACAATACAGCTCCGCCACTTCAATCCCAATAACTTGTAGGATCGATATATTTAAACTGTTAGTTTAAATTGTCGATTAAAAATACAATTCCAAATCATACTGTAAATAAAAAAATGATAAACACCCTTGAATTTTTGCTCAAAGACGAAGAATTCAACATTAAAAAGTAAATATACCTTTAGATACTTTTTATTATTAATTGAAATTACAATACAATAAGCATCACATTTCTCAATTATTTACCATTTTAAGATTATCTATGAATATTTTGATAAAACAATCCCAATCCTCATCTTTTTCTAATTATTCTTCAAAATTTCTTTATCTATGTTTACACACTCTATCGGGTATTTAACGATGTGCCCCATTTTTTGAATCATCTTATTTGTTTATAAACAACTGATGTTTCCCATGTTATTTAAGCTGCATTTGAAAGCTGCATTTCTATTAGCCTGAAGATTTTATTGTCCTCAGGCTTATTTTTTATCAGATTGGTAATTAGTTCATTAAAATCACTATCGATAATCTCAGCAATCATATGTAATAGTTCCAGAATAAATCCCCATATTCTCATGGATATAGTAAGTTCTGTAGTATTATCGCATACCTTTTCAAATAAACCGCCCATTGTTTCATATGCATCGAACCTCTTTGCCAAACTAAATACATTGTATTCAATCATAGCTAGTGATACATCAGCTATTTGCGCATCAAAGTCTTGGGATTGTGATTTGCCCAAGGAAAAGTATTGTTTTGATTCTTTAAAGAAAACTTCTATGCTCCACCTTATACTATATATTTCATAAGCACTCAGTATGCCCAGCTTAGTATTGGTAGTCGCCAACAGGTGCCACTTGCCATGCTTACTTGTTTTGCAGAAAAATAGCTTTAGTGGTATTGATTTGTACTCAACAATAACCTCGGCACAAAATAGGTTTAATGCTTTTTCTTTCTTTACCTTTTTTCTGCGCTTTACTAATTGGGTAAGCTCTTTAGCTGTATACAATTCGCCATTGAAGCTATATTTTGCTTTTGCCATTTTTACCATACCAACTATATGTATTCCTTTATTTAATGACAAAACGGCTTTCAATATGGATTCACAGAAAAACCAACTATCCATAAGTACATAGTGTACTTCAAACTTTTGTTTGACAGCTCTTTTAATCATAGATATAGCTGTAGATATTTTATCATCAATCAATTCTTGTTCGCGCAAATAACCGCATGAATCTTTTTCTCTTTTTTTTGAATATTGAGCTTTTCTTTGTTTAACCATCAGTCCAAATGGAGTTTTCTCGTTTTTGCCTTTTTCTTTGTGTAGGCTAAAATCTAATGAGAAGAAACTTTTGCCGTCCCAATAGCCAAGAAATAATGCTTTATATCCCCAGAACCTACAATTTTTCACATGTGACCATATCTTACCAATATGCTCTGTTTTATAGGTTGATTTTTCAAAATCAGTATCGTCTATTATTAAACATTTGTTAAACTCCTTATTTGTTGCGCTTGTGCTTGTGCTTGTGGTCCGCTTTAGCAATTTGATATTACATTTGGTTAAGAGGCTTCTCCAATTGATATTGCTATCATTTTTTAGCCTATAAAAAGTATTCTTACTAGCTTCTATGCTGTGTGATAAAGGATGTTTGGTGTACCGGTATACGTTCGAGAGTGAGTATAGTGGAAACAACAACAAAGCCAGCAATAAATCACCTTTTTGGAAAGTACATTGAGGCATATTATCAACTCCCAGATTCAACCTATTCAGATGCAATGACTGATATAATTCCATTATTCTATTAATTCCTTTTTCACTTGAGGTGAAAAAGCTGTTTGTCTCCGAAAAAACTTTTGTACTTTTACTCATGAAGCATGGTTTTTTATTGATATCGCACCACTAAAATACTGAATATTAGTGGATTAATAAAATTAATCATGCTTCTTTTTGTTTGATTTACAATGTTTTAACACACTTGGGAAACATCAGTAAACAATATTCTTGAGTTATTTAAAAGAATTACACATTAAATCTAATCCTACGCAAAAAATCTGATTCCTTATTTATATAGATTAACTTTGCATTATAATGTGCACCACTTTCAAAACTACATCAATTCACTTTATGAGAAACATTAAAAACAAATGCACTAACATTAAAAACAAATGCACTATGAAAAATAATATAGAAATGCAAACCTTTTCTTATTATTTTCGTTACAAGTTGATATATAAATGATTCATACTTAACAAATAGCTCTATTACAAAAACAAAATATATTTTAATTAATAGAAAGATTCGAGATGCTGTAGTGAACTAATAATTTTTTCTTGGGGGAGTAAAAATTATTGTTATTTCTCATAACAGACATAGAAACACAAATACTTTATTTTTTTTAACACAACAACACAACACATTATGAAAAACATTTATTTTATTTTACTTCTAAGTTTGTGGTTTATGATCTCTTGTTCTGAAGATGATGTACAACCAGATTACAGTAATAATTCACAGGTTACAACTGACAAGATTGAGATTGATGAAACAGTTAATTATACATCCCGCGATTTTGATTTTTCAACAGTTGAAGAAAATGATACATTAAACATTGCTTATACACATGACTTAGAAGGAAAAGATATAATTTTACCTTCTCATGTTGTAATAAAGTACTATGGGGGATCTATAATTAATGGAACACTCACATTTGACAATGGAATAATAGATGGTGAGTTATTAAATTATCAATTAGAAATAACCGGATCAGCAGCACTAAGTAGTACTACATTTGATTTTGTAAAATCAAAATGGAATATTATAGAAGGAATAGTATCCGATGAAGTAGCCATTACTAATAAACAAGCACTTCAAAAAGCAATAGATGACACCAAACGCTTAGGTGCTACAATATTTAATACCGGAGATTTTGATGCTTACTTTAATGTTACATACGACTATTTTAGGGTAGCTGCGATTTCACTCCCAAGCGATCTAACATTTCAACTTAATGATAATACACACATTAGAGTACAACCTAATAAAGAACCTCATTATGTACTAATACAAATGCGTGAAGTATCAAATGTGGAAATTTTAGGCGGTAAATTCTATGGCGACAGAGACGAACACGATTACAATTCTATCGCTAGTACACATGAAGGTGGATGTCTTATAGACATAACTGCTTCGCATAACATTTTAGTTAACGGCGCCCTTATGAGAGATGCAACCGGTGATGGCTTGGATATCGGTTGTATCGGAACCTATACAGACAGAGGCAATGGCCTTGAATATCTTCAATCAATGGATATCAAAGTTGCTAATTGTACTTTCGACAGCAATCGAAGAAATGGGATTTCCCCTGGTGATGGAGTACGTGTTACTATAGATCGAAATCAATTCCTGAATTCAGGAGTTGATACAGAAAAATCGAAAGGTACCGCTCCCCGATGTGCCATTGACGTAGAATCGTGGTGGGAGTTGGATGAGAACCAAAATCTAATCAGATACCATACAACAACCGATTTCGTTATTAGTAATAATACTGAAAGGGGGGGCGCCAATTGTTCTTTTCTAGTAGCAGTTGGTGAGAATGTGACTTTTGATGGAAATGATGTAGAACAAAGAATCGGTTTTAATACAGGTAGAAACCTTACCATCAAAAACAACAAGGTCAAAAGCCAAATTATTGTTGGGAATGGCGCTTACAGAACTTACCAAGAGAATTTTCTGGTATATGATAACATAGTCGAAGGAGATACTTTAGGTGGTATCGGTATTTATTTCCAAGCTTACGAAGCTAAAGTCTATAACAATACAATTACTGGTAAAACAACTGGTATTGCCATTCGAAATTCAGGAAACTCTGATATCTATAATAATACTATAAATCTTCCTAAAGACCTGTCTATAACCTATGGAATCTTTGCATACGCAGCTATCGCAGACAATTTGCATGTCAGTGAAAACAAAATTCATGATTGCAAGTATATGCCAATCAGTTTTAATGGCATAAATAATATCGATGGAGGCGAAAATAACTATGTAACTATTTCAGACTCCTATCTGGATGGAGAAATGATGAGTATTACAAATGTTGAAAAGTACATTTACAATTCAAAAGGAGTTTTTGTAAAATAACAGTGATAATATAAAAAGCAGGTATCTGATATAAATACCTGCTTTTTATATTTATTTATTCGAAAGACTAATAATTCCTTCCATTCTCCCATCGTATCTATACAACTGTTCAAATAACAAAGTACTAAATCTCTTTGCCCCCTTTTTATTAAGGTGATCATAATTAAAAAAATCACTCTTCTTAAAGTTTGTATTATCAGAATAATTCCAATATTCGATGTTATACTTTTTACATAAATAGTTGATCTCCTTATTATTTTTTTCTGTAGTAGCCGAATCTAAAAACTTATTATATTCACCATACGTTGGAGAAGCATATAATATTGGTCTAATCCCTTTTTTAATAAGAATACGAATAAACTCTTCTAAATCATTGAGCACTTGTTTTCTCTCACTATTTATTGGTTCTCCAAAAGAATCGGCTCTTCTTTGATAATTAACCTTATTAAATAAGATAGAATCTGTTCCTGAAAAGGTAATAAAACCACGATACACCTTATCGGTTAAAGGCACACCACTTTCAACATCAAAATCAAGAATATCTTGCCCACTATTTTCATATAGGTTACATAGCCTTTTTTTTAGCATTGAAATACTTACCATTGGTGTATATCCCCATATAAATGGTGATAATTCATACTTCAGGTAACTTTTGTCCTTATATTTAATACCATTGCCATAATACGACCATATATCGCGCACGCCTTGTGATGATGTATACAGAGAATGATAATCAACACTTATTAGTACATACTTTAACTTGGGCACTCCCTTACTAAGAGCCTTTAAGGTAAGTCTTTTATCGAAATATATCTGCTGATTAACATTTGCCAGGTTATAGGCATAAAAATCGGTAAAACAAGCAGGATCTACTGCATAATTTGCATGAGAATTCCCCAGAACCAATACTTCAACAGAATCCTTTTGTTGCAATAACCCATTAATTTTTACTTTATAAAGCGAATTTTGATTACGTAACCATAAATCGAAAAATCCGATTACAACAAAAGGTACAATCGCTAATATTATTGTTTTTATAACAAACCTTTTCATAAAGCATTAAAATTGAAAATAGATAAACTCTTGCTGATTCCCTTGTAACAAAACTATAGCAATCAAAACCAGATAATACACCCCATATCTGACAATGGGTATCTTTATAGTACCGACTAATTCAATGGCATATTCATTTTCGCGCCCCATCCATTCAACTATAATAAAGACCAATACAGCCGCAATCGTTCCTTTGGGGATAAAGGCTGGCATAGCAAATAAAGACCCTGAAAAAATAGTTTTTATAATTGCAAATGCATGAGTAATACTCTCTGCCCTAAAAAAGATCCAGGCAAAAACAACCATTGCAAAAGTTAAAATCATCATCGTCAAATCTCTCAGGTTCGGCACTATTTTGCCTTTTGCTACAATATCTATATGATTTCGGTTATTCTTGGTTAGCAATAAGGGTAAGAAGTATACAGCATTGAGCGCTCCCCAGAAAAGAAAAGTCCAATTGGCACCATGCCAAAAACCACTAACAAGAAAAATAATAAACGTATTTCTCACTTTCATCCACAAACTACCTCTACTACCACCCAAAGGTATATACAAATAATCGCGAAACCAGGTTGATAATGAAATATGCCATCTCCGCCAAAACTCAGCTATATCACGCGAAAAATAAGGAAATGCAAAGTTTCGCATCAAATCAAAGCCAAATAAACGAGAGGTACCAATGGCAATATCTGAATATCCCGAAAAATCGCCATATATCTGGAAAGTAAAGAAAACAGCGCCTATAAGTAGTGTACTTCCATTAAAATCAGACGAATTATTAAAGATTTGATTAGCATATTCAGCACAATTATCAGCTATAACAACCTTCTTAAACAAACCCCATAATATCTGGCGCATTCCATCTACTGCCTTTGTATAGTCAAAAACACGTTTTCTGTAAAACTGAGGCAATAAATGTGTTGCTCTCTCAATGGGACCGGCAACCAATTGTGGAAAAAAGCTTACAAAGGCAGCAAATGCAATAAAATCACGTGTTGGTTCCATTTTTCGTTTGTAAACATCTATTGAGTAACTAAGCGTTTGAAACGTATAAAAGCTAATGCCAACTGGCAGAATGATGTTTAGAGAACTCACACTTACCGGTTTGCCAAGTAGTGTAAATACTTCAATAAAATTATCAAGGAAAAAGTTGTAGTACTTAAAAAAGCCCAGAAAGCCTAGGTTAACACAAATACTAACCCACAATAGTACCTTTCTTTTGTTGTTGTTTTGCTCCTTACCTAAAGTACGACCAACCACGTAATCAACCATTGTACTGAATAGAATCAGGGATAAAAACCTCCAGTCCCACCACCCATAAAAAAGATAGCTTGCCCCAACAATTAATAGGTTTTGCAGTTTCAAATTTTTATTGATTACACACCAATAAAGCACAAAAATAATAGGTAAAAAAATTGCAAATTCAATGGAATTAAAAAGCATTCTAGTATAATTTTATCTTTCTCAAATCTATTTATCCCCCTGGGGCTTAGCTAATAACAATTATTGAAGAGTGGATAATCCCTGCCAACCCCTTCAATCCATTCTACTCAATTTACTTTAACGTCTTTTACTTCTTTAAACAGATCTATCCACATAGGCATTATTTTCTCCGATGTATAGTCAAACGAACGTTCTTTTGCATTCTTTCCCAATTGCTGCCTTAAATCCTCTTTATCCATCACTCTATATAGTTTTTCCAGAAAATCTTTTCGATCATCCATTTCAACCACATAACCATCTATTCCTTCACGGATAACATCCAATGGACCACATGAACATTTATAGGAAACACAAGGAAGACCATACGACATGGCTTCTATTATAACCATAGGTAACCCTTCTCCATCAGAAGTCATAATAAAAATAGAAGACTCTAAATACTTATCACTGATATTATTAACATTACCATGTAAAGTAACATTATCATTTAAACCGTAAGAATCAATTAAACTTTGTAAATGGCTTCGTTCTACCCCATCACCATAAATATCAAGTTGCCATTCCGGATGGGTTTTCACCACCTCGCGCCATAATTCTATCTGACGATCAAAACGCTTAATCCGGTTTCGCATACTCCCGACACTAATAACCCTTTTATTTACAAGTTGCGAAACTCCACCTTCATCCGAATGATTGAGTACATTGGGTATAACAACATGAGAGGTGGTGTATTTACCTTCTTCTGCATCCTGTCTGGTTAGTAGAACCAGTTTATTGTATTTTTTTAGTTTAGAAAACATTCTTTTAAACTCTATAGCCAACTTTTTCCTTCTGATAAAAGGTTGTGTAAGCGCGATGGTATTTTTTGCAGCAATTGTCGAATAATGATACTCCCGAATAGTGGGTATCTTTAACTTTTTAGCCACATGTGGAAAAACATAATCACCTATCCCCAGTCCCAATCCAATAATAATATCGGGTTGGATGGTTTTAAGTAACTCTTCACTCATCTTTCGTAATTCTAATACTCGTAAACGATGACGAAGAATTGGAATAGAAAAATTCTCATTCAACACTTTTGTTCCCAGGTAATGAAAATGTATATTTTTCGAATAATCATAGGCCAGTAATTTTTGTTTATCCTGAAGAATAAAAATATGAATTTCATACCCAAGTACATCTGCAAAATAGGCCGATTTAGTTGCGAGAACTTTTTCTGTTCCTCCCTTACCGGCAAGAGTCTCCATAAAATATACAAGCTTCATATCTAATTATTTTATTTTCATAATAAACTCCTCTATCGAGCTAGCCATAAAATTTGCTGCATTAATTTTTATCTTTTCATCTTCCCAATCCCACCAGGCAATTTCATTCATTAATCTTTTACATGATACATCACATTTGTGACCTACAATACGTGCCGGTACTCCAGCTACAATACAATAATCCTCAATATCCTTTGTAACCACACTTCCGGCAGCTATTGTAACACCATTACCAATTCTAACTCCAGGTAATATTATTGCCCCCATTCCAATCCAGACATCATTTCCAATTTCTATCCCTCGCTTGGTATTATGTTTATCCAAAAAAACACTCTTTGATTCACCTAAAATTCTCTCATTTTCCTTAAATAACTGATCAAAAATTGGATAAGCTGTAATTCTTGAGATGGAATGATTGGCCCCATCCACAATAAAATTAACATTATTAGCTATTGAACAGTATTTTCCAATAAGAACAGGGGTGTTTGTCCAACGCCACAATTTAACCCCATTCTCATAAGTCCTTTTCCCAATGGAAGTATAAGGATCATTCTTTAAAAAAACATAGTCAATACTTTTAAGTAAATGATTCCTATCCACCCCCAATAAACGCCACAGGATTTTTCGTATTGTATTTGTCATAGTATTTTCCCAATTATTGCTTTTTCATCTTTATTCATCAGAAAAAAATAAAATATTAAACTATAAATCGTCGCAAAACCAAACACAGACAGTCCTAAGCTAATCCAGGTAAACACAATATTTATATATCCAATCAGGAAACGAACACTACCAATCAATACTAAAAGTACAAGAATTTGTTTAAAATAAACTCTTGAATAAAATAGAAGTAACTTAAATCCAAATACATGTCGAAAATATAAATTAGTAATAATTACATTAATAAACATAGCTGCTGTCAATGGATATATCATTCCTTTAATCCCATATTCTTTGGATAAAAAAAAGCCAATAATTACTCCCATGGTAATGGTTAATAAATTGGCAATTGCTTTAAAACGCACCTTATTTCGGGCTTCAATAATTGAATTACCAAAACTTTGAGATAAGGGTATAGTCATCGCTAACATAACCCCAAAAGCAACCATCCACGACATTTGATAATCATCTCCTACCCATAAATGAATAAAAGCTTTACCAAATAAAAAGAAGCCACTTAGTATTAAAAGTGATACTCCATTACACAAACGGCCTACCTTAACCATGGCCATTGTCAATTCCTCAGATGTTTTGCCCTGCACCACCATTTGACTTGCCTTGGGCAGCAATAAGGTATTAATAGCTCCTGCAAAAGCACCATAATAAGTGCCTAACATTATACCAACTGCAAAAATAGCCACTTGTACTGTATCTATATTAATACCTAATACCAGCTGCCCGGCATTCCATTGAAACGACTGAGTGATGGCAATTACAAATATCCAAACTGAATAGTTAAAAATGGGAGCAATGGCATTAAAATGGATATTGGAAAATTTAGCTCGAATTTTCAACTTAAATTTAGCATATATAAACAAAGAAGATATACCTACAATATTTAAAACAGTATCCAATATTACCATTGATACAGCCTTACCTCCCAACTTTAAAACCGCCACCACTGTTACAGCCCTTATTAAATAACGTAAAAAGTTAACCGAACGAGGAAAAACAAAGTGCTCATAAGCGTTACAAATAGCAGTAAAAGAACCTCCAGGTAAGGTCATCGCAATATTAAAAACCAATATCAGATACATTATTTTAGCCCTTGTAATCTGATCGGGCGTTAATGACTCACTAAATATAGATTTTATGTTAAAGTATAGAATTAAACCTATAATAATCACCAAGATAGAGATAACACCATAAATAACATAGATACTCCCTAAAAATTCATCTTCTTTTATACGATTTTTTTCAGCCCGATATTTCGATACAAAGCGAACAATGGTATTATTTAACCCCAGATCCATTAATGAGAGGTAGGCTACAAAAGACCCTATCAGAGTATATAAACCGTATTCCGAATCTCCCAAGGTACGTATAATAAAAGGGGTTAGCACAAGACCAATTACATTCACCATCAAAATATTGAGATAGGAAAGTGATGCCCCGGCTTTTAATTGATTTATAGTCATTTTAATGAATTAATTACTTCAATACAGCCTCTGTATAAAAAAACTGCAAAAAATTATTTTATAAAATTATTTATTAACTACTTAAAAATACAATTCTATTTCTAATCACTGTATTAATGATGATGAACACTTGATTTTTTTTGTCAAAAAGCTTATATAAATACATTAACAAATAACGAGTAAATACATCTATCGTGCAGAATTCTCTTAGTTTCTTATGTCGAAATTTCTATTGAAGAATAATAAATACATCAATAATAAATTTCATCAATATTAATCTCTTGTTTTAAACATTTAATATATAACATTCCATTATTACGACATAGAATTTGTATTATTGCACTGAATAACAATAATATATACACATCAATCACAACACCTATGAAAACAGGCATAAAACTTAGCTTATATGTTATTATTTCAGCCTCATTATTTAATTGCAGTAATCCAATTGGCAACAATTCTTCCAAGTACTTATTAACCATAAATATACCTGAAGTATCTTCTTCAGGATGGAAGGCAGCTTATGTAGCATGGATTGAAGATCTTGATGGCAATAACTTACAAAACCTGTATATATGTGAAAAGATTCTAAAGGACATCACTTCAAATCCAGATCAGTTATTAGGAGAACCACTTCCATATTGGCGCAGAATCAAATCATATGTAATAGACCCATCTCTAGTTGATGCGATTACAGGTGCTTCAATTCAAAAATCACATAGTATAATAAGAACGTTTTATATAAATGATAAAAATTTAAAGATAAAAGTATGTCTTGAAATTGACCGCTCGAAGAATGGAAATAAATACTTTGAAGATCGACCAAGTTTTATTTACAAGACAGACACCATAGATTTTAATACTTTAGAAAGTAAATATTCACTAAAATTAAGAGCATTTATGGCAGATAACATTGCAACTAAAGGATTCGCTCAGAATCCACCAATAAAACCTATTCCAGACTTTTCTCCATATAAATATGATACAGCAATTCAATACATCTTTCCCGCTGACATGTTTATAAATGAGACACCCGAATCATCTCATTTAACCGTAGAAATTACTCAATAAAAAAACACTACAATTTACCAACTGACTGACTGAGAACTGAAGACTGAAGAATGGTATCTGGGAACTAAGAAACTTCCACATACATACTATCACTCATTTCCTCCTCTCGGGGATCTCTAAATGCAATCCATAATTGAATTTCTTCTGGATTATATTTAGCAGTATCTTTCCTTAAATAGTATTCATCAGAACGCTCCACTCCGGTAAATTTATACATTGAATAAATCGTTTCCTTTTGACGTAGCATTACAAACAAAGTATCTTTAGAATACCCTATAATATTATCCCATTCTATAACAATTCCTTCTTCGGTATAAAACGCTTTAACATTTTTGGGTACCGGGAGACTCCCCTTACATAACAAAGCCTTTTTATAATCTATTTCTAAATCTGGATAAAAGCCTATTGTTCCATGCTTCAAATTATAAGATTGAGCTCTTAAATAAGGTCTTTTGTATCCCCACTGCTAAGTAGGTCATAGTTTTTTGACGAAGATGTGTGATATTTGTTTAGCGCTTGGGAGCTATAGTTTTAAATTCTGAGGTAAAAGATCTGCAAGTTTGTTCACCTTATAGGTAGGGATTATTTCAAGCACCTTTTTCAGCCATTCAAAGGGGTTTACATTGTTCTTTTTACATGTAGCAAAGAACGAATAGAACATAGCTGCCCGTTCTGCACCTCGGTTAGATCCAGCGAACAGATAATTCTTCCTGCCGAGTGTGATTGGGCGAATAGCATTTTCGGCAAGGTTATTATCTATTTCCAAATTGCCATCGTTAAGATAAGCCAATAAATTATTCCAACGTTCAATGCAATATGCGGTGGCCGTGCCCAACGGAGATTTGGGATTGGTAGATTTATAGGTTTCCACCATCCATTTCCCCAGTTCGTTTATCAATGGCAACGATTCATCAAGCCTCAGAGCGTGACGTTCCTTGGGAGGCATGTTCTGTTCCCGGGCTTTTCGCTCCACGGCATAGAGTTTTTGGAACATTCCCATGGCATATTCTGCTTGTTTTTGATCATATGGCAAGGCTTTCTCAAAATATCGGCGTGCGTGGGCCATGCAATTGACCAGGGTTATATCCGGATTCTTTGCTGCAATCAGATCATATACTTGGTAGCCATCGGTCTGAAGATAGCCTTTGAAGTTTCCAAGAAGTTTTTTCGGGCCTTCCCTGGATCTTCCGGTGTTATAATCGAAGAACACCATTTTTTCTAAAGGGCTGTGATAAATCCAATAATATCCCCGGTGCGTTTTCCCTTTCTTCTGTTTATCCAGAACGGGAATTGGGGTTTCATCGGCCTGTATATAACCTTGCGCGAGTACCCTGTGCTTTAAAACATCGTATAGTGGTTCAAGTAAATTGCTGATGCTTTCCTGCCAACCGTTGAGTGTAGATGAAGAAAGTTTTATGTTCTCCCTTTTGAAACGCTCTATTTGACGGTAAACAGGCAAGTGATCCACAAACTTGTCGACGATGACCTGAGATAGTAGACCGGGACCGGCGATACCTTTTTCGATTGGAAAAACAGGGAGTTCCGCCATTACGCCTTTGTAATCGACATTGTTATCGTCTATTGACTTGATGTATTTGGGACGGATATAACGCTTGATGAACAGCTTCGCCGGAACCAGTTCCAGTTGGTCGGTCACTTCTTTTCCGATGCATTTCATCCCGAAAGTGTCCTCCTTCGGTTCCAATATAATTTCTTCTACCGGTAAGTGTGATGGCAAAGGTAAGCGCCCGGGATGCTGCCTCTTTTCTTTTGTACGCACATAGTTTATTGTCTGCTGTTCTTTTTCAGGTGCTGCCTCCTCGGGCACGTCAAAAGGTAAAGAAAGCTGCTTGTCATCAGCATCGTGAACGAAACGTTCACGTTTTGTTCCATAAAGCAAGCGGTTCATTTGATCAATCTGGAACTGCATTTTCTCCATTCTGGATTGCATCTGTCCCATCGCCGACTCCATGGAGTTGATGAGCCCTTTCAGCTTTTGATTTTCTTTTTCCAGCTCGGAAGCCTTGTTTCCCAGTTCCTTTGACATATTTCGAAACTACGCAAACACGGGCATTTACCAAAGAAAAACCAACCGTTGTTATCAACAAAATTAAGGTTTGGAGTTGATAAATATTTTTGTTGGAATACCTTATTTTACAGGTGTTTCGGGAGGCAGATATCGCTTTCTTTGTTGTAGGTTTTTAATAGATAATCCGTCTACTATCATTACAATTTGGGCATAGCTCAGAGTAATACTTCCCACTGAAGTGTCATATCTGGGAAGCTCAAATGTTCCTTTCTCCAGGCGCTTGTAATAAAGTAAGAACCCGGAGCCCTGCCAATGCAGCAACTTAATCTTATCTCGACACTTATTGATGAAGATAAAAACGTCTCCATTCTGGGGGTTGCTGTCCAGATGGTTGCGAATCAGTCCCGACAATGCATCAAAGCTTTTGCGCATATCAGTGGGCTGGCTGTAAAGGTGAAATGTGTTTTCTGTTGATAGTGCGAACATAGTTTATAGGCTTATCAGTTTTTTCAAAAAATCAGGACTAACAGTTTCCGGACACTGCAACTGGATACCGTTGGGAAATAATAAGCACAGCTGGTTTACCGCTTCTTTTTCTTCAGATTCTGGAACTGACTTTATATTTACCGGAATAAAACCCGAATCAGATTTAACTTGAGATTTACTTTCTTTGAGCCTTTTACCCCACGCCTGAAATGTGGAATAAGCTAATCCATGTTCTTTACAATATTGTTTTTGTGGAGCATCACCTTGTTGCCATGCTTCGTAATGAGCAAACATCTCTTTGGCTGTATGTCTTCTTGAGTTTTTCATGCACCAAATATATCCTCTTCAAATATCTAATAGAAGACGAGCTTAGTAGTGCGGATACGGTCTTTTATCATTTTCCTTATTAAAGAAAGTCTTTTTTAAAATATCCTTAAATGGTCTCAAAAAATCATTAACAAAAATTAATTTTTGACGCTGATTAAGTTGTAATGGGGATTTAGCATCTTTATACCCAGAAGGCTTTGATCTTGCATAAGTCTTTCCTTCCATCTCATAAATGATTAAATCACCTATCTTTCCTGACATTCCTTTTAATAAATTATTTGTTGTTCGAGCCATACTAAGGTATTTTAACAATAATACTTAAAAGTTTATAAGTTATAATATTTTAAAATTAATGTCAATTTATTTTTGATTTGAACCGAATTTAATCTGTATTTAATACGTATTTCTATTGATTTAATAATGTGTTTTATACTAAATATTCTCAAATATAGATAACCACAAAGTCGCTAAAACTAAAAGGTATTTAGTTCACCCTTAAAAATGGAATAGGTTGTTGATAACCAGTTTATAAGCATTTGCACTTAAGATTATAAATCTGCAAGCAAATGTGTATTTTAGTCATAAAGCTTGCAGATATGGTTGGAAAACAAGACAATACCCCACAGTTGAGTATTTTTGATACACCTCTAGAAAAGTTTATTAATCTAAAGCACGAACTATGTGTTTTGTCTAAACACATTGATTGGGATAAGATTGAATCCGATTTCTCAGTTTATTATTCAGACTTTGGACGGCCATCGGTTCCCATCCGTAGCGTAATAGGTTTGCTTTTACTAAAGCATATCTATAACCTTAGCGATGAAGCGATTATTGATAGGTGGATCGAAAATCCTTATTGGCAATATTTTAGTGGGGAGAAAGTTTTTCAGACCGAAAAACCTTTTGATCCAACTGAATTTATTCATTTTAGAAAACGCATAGGAGAAGAAGGCGCTGAAAAACTGCTAAAAATTTCAGTTCAACTTTTTGGCAAAGAGGCTCAAGAGAAAGAGGTGTTAATAGACAGTACAGTTCAAGAAAAGAATATCACTTACCCAACAGATGCAAAGTTACATAAGCGCATAATAGAAAAAGTTAATACGATAGCTAAACAAGAGGGAATAACATTACGTCAGAGTTATACTCGAACTTTAAAACAGTTAATGATAGATCAGCGTTTCCACAGCCATCCCAAACGAAGAAAGAAAGCTAAAGCAGCCTTACGAAGAATAAAGACCATAGCAGGTCGCCAGGTCAGGGATATTGAAAGACAATTTAATTCGGCACAAAAAATAAAATATGAAGGACTCTTTGTTATTCTCAACAAAATCTTAATGCAGAAAAAAGGGGATCAGAATAAAATATACAGTATCCATGAACCAGAAGTTAATTGTATTGCAAAAGGAAAAGAAGCAAAGAAATTTGAGTTCGGAAATAAATCCGGAATTGTACTAACCAAAACTTCAAAAATAGTAGTCGGTGCTATCGCCTTTGAAAGCAACCCATACGATGGACATACCCTTGAAGCCCATCTTAAGCAAACAGAATATTTGACAGAGAGCATTCCCAAAGTTGGAATTGTAGACAGGGGGTACAGAGGAAAGAAAAATATTAACGGCGTTGAGATAATATCGCCTACAGCTCCTAAAAAGGGAGCTACTCTCTACGAGAAACAAAAAGCACGAAAACGATTTAGGGCAAGGGCTGGTATAGAACCAGTTATTGGTCATATAAAACATGACCACAGGATGTTAAGGAATTATTTAAAAGGGGTCAATGGAGATAAAATAAATACCATTTTAGCTGGTACTGGATTTAATTTAAAGAAAATGCTCAATAGAATTAAAGAGCAATTTCTTTTTGTCTTATTTAAAGCCTTATTTTTAGAAAACTACTATTCTCTGAAAACAAATTAAATCTCAAAGAATAGTACTTTTTCAGGTATGACTATTTAAAAACCACCTCCCCCTTATTCTTCGGGTACTACTCCTAAACAGGAGGAAAAAGATAGAATATATCCTGTTTACATCCTGTTAGTGCAACTCCCCTGGAGTTGTATTTTTAGAAAGATATCTTTTCTATAAATGTATGATACCTACGGCATCAAATTTAACTCAACACCAAGACCTGTAGCCATACAAAAGCCACTCACCAATAATAATAAAAAATATAAGTAATAAATTCGCCTTGTACAATGGCTCATCAACGAGTGGTGCGAATAACAAAAAATCAGCCATTGAAAGTATGAGGATTATGTACAAAGTAGAAATATTATATTTTAAATGTAAGCTTAAAACAAGAGATTATTCCTTTAATAACTTAATTGCATTGATATAAGAAGTAAAGTCAAAAACATACAATTCAGGTTCTAATTTAAAAAATCCTTCTCTTGTTACATAACACTTATAACCCTCCTTTTGACAAATGGCTTCTATTTGACTGAATAACAAATCAACATTAATCTTCTTCACCTTTCCTGAGAAAAAATGGTTTCCGTGATATTCTTCAAGTATTACAAAAAATGGGGCCATTAATTTACTATATCCAGTCAGTATTATAGTATTCTCATCAGGAAATTTAAATGCATCCGTAATTAAACCTTCAATTTGATAATCTGAAATTTTACTAGCACTATATTCTCCTGGAGTAACAGGAACAGCATAAACTGAAGTACCTTTATTAATCCATTGTTTTGTGAACAAATATATACTATCGCTAACTACAATCATTGACTCACAATCATAATCCGTATCAAGAGTTTCTATATACGAATAATCAACCTGATCTTCATAATGAAAATTGATGGTATCAATCTTTACATTTTGACCTCCTAATGATTTTATCTCCACCTTGAAAATTCTTAGATTTTTTCTATAATTAAAATTATTACCAAAATCCCCGATATAAATATACTCTTCATCCTGAGTAATTGACTCCCAGTCTTGCATCTGCAAACCGAGGAACTTCATTTTACTTATTATGGCACCTGAAGATGTATCAATCCCATAAATAACGGGTTCTGAGCTATCATTCTGCAACCAAACAGTATCTTTCCATAATATCATACCCGAATTTTCATCTAACCATGGATTTAGTTGTAGACTACTTATCGGAGTTATGGGAGTATCTATAATTTCTAATAGAATCTCATGTTTCGTTTTATTATTACAACCTATACTCAGTATACCCCAAAGGGATATAAATAGATAAACTATAATATAATCATTTCTTTTTCGTTGCATTGAATAAATAATTAAAATCAGTTATATAATCTTCCATTATAAACTAAAACCTCTATACTAAAAGATGATATACTCCTAATAAACAATTCAATTATAGTACAAATACGATAAACAAAAAGCCTGTTTTGCGATTAAAACAGGCTCATATTAAATTCGATCAATATTACTACTTATTCGGTAACATACTCTGGAATATATTCATCCCAGTAATATGGAGGATCAAAATTATCAATATCTTCAATTCCATCAGGTAGCTGGTCTGAATCCAATAAAGGAAGTTCATCAATATATGATTTTTGTTCTTCTGTTAAACCATTACCGTTAGTTAACGCCCATACAATTTCTTGCATTTGCCCAACAACCTCATCAAAGGTATCTCCTGACTTTAATGAGGCTCTCGAATAATGATGTGGAAAACACTCATAATTCAATCGTTTCCGATTACATTTATCCGTTAACCATTTCATATTAGGGGATTTTGTTATACCTTCTATTGAATAAACTGCATCAACCAATGATTCTCTTCTACCTAAATTGATGCAAAATAAATACAATACAAAAGTTCTTTCCTGCATGGGTGAAAAACTAATCCAGGTCCAACACAAATTAATGGCATGTTGAAATTTATTGTTATTAACTCTAAAAATTAGGCCAGGAGGAAAGAAACAAGTTCTTCTTCTATCAATGTTATTTTTAATTGTTAACTTTAATTGAATATACTTTCCTCCACAACCATAGAATCTGTTATTACTTGTATTTGTTGTTTTTAACGAAGTAAATTGTTGCGCAACAACACCCTCACTTTCAAATATCCCTGTAATTTCTCCAACAAGATCAAAACCTTCAGGTAAGTTATATTCTGAAACTTCAAGTTCTCCTGGGGTATTTCCCATCCCGGGAATATTACCTGCTTTTTCATCAACGTGTGTAGTATCCTTTTGGCATGAAGTAAATAGCACTAAAGATGCTACTACGAAAAAACTCAATAACTTATTCATATCTATCAAATTAATTATTTTAACTATTTATATTATCTCACATAAGAAAATACAAAGCAATTTTATTTTAAACATATTATTAATATTCATCTATATTTCTCCATAAAGCAAAGGCCATATCTTATATTGATTATTTTTCAGGCCCCTTGGTTAACAGACACTTCTCTCCTATACAACTGCATATTCAGATACTTCATCCAATTTTCCAAACTCACTATTGTTGGAAATAAATTCAGGAACAATTTCCTTCATTCTGGTCACTAATAGTATATTATTCTCATATTGCAATGAAAACAATAACTCATCAACTTGCTTTTTTATTCTACTATACTCGTACTTTCTAACTTTACCAATCATAACTTTTTCATGATGAGTAGGTAAATTGTCTTCTTTTGAAGCAAGTAATTCTTCATATAATTTTTCTCCCGGACGTAAGCCAGTAAATTCAATATCTATATCTTCATTTAATTTTAATCCAGACAAGCGTATCATTTCTTTAGCTAAATCAACAATTTTTACCGGTTCACCCATATCAAACACATAAATCTCTCCACCTTGTCCCATAAATCCAGCCTCTAACACCAATTGACAAGCCTCTGGAATTGTCATAAAATATCTAGTAATTTCAGGATCAGTTACAGTAACTGGACCACCTTGTTTTATTTGTTTTAAAAATAAAGGAACAACTGACCCATTTGAACCTAGTACATTTCCAAAACGAGTCGTAATAAACGAGGTTTTCATATTATCATATTGCGATAAGGCCTGAATATAAATTTCACAAATTCGTTTAGAGGCACCCATCACATTTGTTGGATTAACAGCTTTATCTGTTGAAACCATAACAAATTTCTCTACATTGTATTCTACAGCCAAATTCGCCAATAATCTTACACCCCCAATATTAACACGAACTGCTTCATAAGGATTTGCCTCCATTAAAGGAACGTGCTTATATGCGGCGGCATTGTATATTATTTGAGGATTATACTTTTCAAATATCTGACGCATCCTGTATTCATTTGTATAATCGGCTAACACAACGTCGAATGGCACATCACAATAACGAATAATTAACTCCTGTTGCAAGTCATATAATGGGGATTCTGCAATATCCAACAAAATTATTTTCTTTACCGGAAATTTTAATAATTGTCGAACAATTTCTGAACCAATTGAACCTGCGGCACCAGTAACTAAAATAGTTTTCCCTACCAATCCATCCGATATTGTTTTTAAATTCAATTTTATTTCTTCTCTTCCTAGAATATCTTCAATTCTAATATCGCGAATCTGACTTTGATTTGAAATTCCATTCACCCAGGATCCAACTGAAGGCATAATTTTAAGCTTTAATCCTCGATCCAGACAGTCATTACTAATCTCTCTTTTCCGTTGAACAGATATATTATTTATAGCAAGTATAACAACCTCCACTCTGTTTGTACCAATTACACTTATCGCCTTATCCCATGAACATATTGTTTTAGAATGAAGTTTCTTATTCCACCTGGTTTCATTATCATCAACAAAACCAACTACATTAAAAGTATTCGCCTTATCATTACGAATTGCTTCAAAAGTAATCTGTCCCATTTCCCCGGCTCCATAAATCAACACATTTGTATCCGCTCTTTTTTTAGTCAAGAATCCATAAGTTTCCTTTACAAATATTCGAAACGAAAATGTCAACATCAAGGTTAATAATCCATGGAAAACTAAAACAAGATTTGAGAGATTAATAAATCCTACATCAAAAAAATGGCTAATCTGGTTAAGAAATATTAGTAAGGCAAAAGAAACAAAACACGAAATGGTTAATTGTTTAAATTCAGAATAACTGCTATGCCGAATGACACCTTTATAAGAACCAAATACTATAAATGAAATTAAATATAGTACAAATACAACCTCTCCATTAATAAAAAAATCAAGAACATTATAATTGGACATATTTAAATTTATTCTTACAATAAATGCAAGTAGGTATGCATTTATAACAATTACAAAGTCAATAAATAAAATCCACCATCGCGAAATGACTCTATCCTTAAAAATATTCAATAAGACGTTTTTCATTTTTATTTGAGATCTAAGCTTTTGTGGATGCAATTACGTAATTTTAGAAGCTAAAATCAGTTTAATATGACAAACGTCCATATTTATTTGTTAAATGGAATAATTAGAGGGTTAAAGTTTTACTTTTTAAACAAAATTGTTACACAGTATTATCACTTAAGATATTCAGAACAAAATAGTCAATTGTACTACATATATTATTAAAGCAATTGCATACCTAGCTGCCATTATAAACAATTGATTTACAATCAACAACATTAACATCATTTATATATTTGCACTATCAGTACATAATTCATGATATTCACAATAAAAACATTTATTAATATTAATCTCGCAATATTGTTCTCTAAATTAGCCTCTCAGCACATACAATAACACAAAATCAAAAAAACATTTAACATATTTTCAAAGCTATTTAGATAGTTACAAAACCATTCTTTTCAACTTCTTTTATTTAAACCATCTTCATATACAAACACCCCAATACATATCTTATTCTAGTTATATCAATATTATAAAGGATACAATAATTGTATTGAATTATTTTTTTAATAACAAATTTGTGGGACTCATATTGGGGTTTATAAAATGAATCATTCCTATTCAAATAATCTTTCTGCTAAAGCAAAAATAAAATTGTAATAAATAGTCTTACCAATGCTATATAAAGCCATTTGCTTACAGAGGGTGATTTTACAAAAAACAATTTTAATAAGTATAAAATGGTTTTTTATCAATTATTTTATACAATTAAGCAAAGTAATAAAATTACATGTCCCAAAAGCAGTAAATTAAATATTGTTTTATTTTAAGTATTTATCGATAGTTGTTTCTATAGTTAAATTAATAATGTTTAATAAATTAATTACAGTATTATGAAAGAAAAAATTAGAAACTTTATTGCAGAAATAACATTCAATGATTCTTCAATCATCAAAGATGACACTATGATTTTTGATGAAGGAATTTTTGATTCGATGGGTTTATTGGGATTAATTAACTTTATTGAAAGTGAATTTAATGTTCTGGCAGAAGATTCAGATCTTCAAGAAGAAAATTTTGGATCAGTAGAGAGAATAGTCGCTTTTATAGAAAGGAAACAAACTCAGGCTGCGTAGTCTGTAATTCAGTAGGCAGTCTACACTACTCAAGTAACAGAGTGAGCATGGAGAATGCATCAAGGTGTGATCTTCAAGTAGAAATGTATATTGCTACCATTGGAAATAAGTTTAAGTACTGCATATTTAATATTTTACATTTAAACATATTGAAGTTTAAGATTAAAGATTTTTATAATAGCTAATAACTAAAAGCTAGTTAAAAATAGGCAGTCATTAGTGAGTAGTTTTTAATAACGTTATCTAAAAGCTAAAGACTAACAAACAAAATTCTAAAGATATGTGTGGAATTGCAGGTTTTGTACCAAGAAATATTGTTCCCAATCCCGAACGGACTTTAAATGCCATGCTTACCCGCATTCAGCATCGTGGACCGGATGAATGCGGAACATACTTGTCAGAGAAGTTATGCATGGGGAATGTAAGATTAAGTATTGTCGACCTAGCTTCTGGACAGCAACCTTTATCTACTCAGGATGAGCGATACTGGATTGTATACAATGGTGAAGTTTTTAATTATTTGGAGTTAAAAAGAGATCTGGAAATTAAAGGTCATATTTTTAATACAAATTGTGATACAGAAGTTGTTGTTCATATGTATCAGGAGTATGGCACAGAATGTCTTCAACACCTAAACGGGCAATTTGCATTTTCCATTTGGGATAAAGTTAAGCATGAATTATTTCTTGCCAGAGATAGGATGGGAATCAGACCTCTTTTTTATTCCTATCAAAAGGAGAATTTTGTTTTTGGATCAGAGATGAAGTCTATTTTGGAATTTCCGGAAATAAAAAGAGCAATAAATCATCGTGGTCTTCAACAAGTATTTACATTTTGGACAACGCTAACACCACAAACGATATTCGAAGATGTATATGAATTATCTCCTGGACATTATGCCTTATTAAAAAAAGATAAGTCATTAATAATAAAGCAATATTGGGATTTAGAATATAGAAAAGACCATTCTTTAAAGTTAGAAGATGCAAAAAGTCAGTTTAAATCTCTATTTGAAGATTCTTTGAGATTAAGAATGAGAGCTGACGTTCCAGTAGCAGCATATTTAAGTGGGGGATTGGATTCAACTAGCACAACGGCATTTATAAAGAAAATGTTTCCTGAAGCATTAAATACTTTTTCAATAGGTTTTGAAGAACATGATTTTGACGAAACAGTTTTTCAAAAAGAAGTAGCTGATCATCTGGATACTCGACATCATTCAGTAATGTTTAATAATAAAGATGTTGTTGATTTATTCCATGACGTAATTTGGCATACTGAAATACCAGTTTTGCGTTCTGCTCCTTTTCCAATGTATAAGCTTTCAAAGTTTGTACGAGATAATGATATTAAGGTGGTCATAACAGGTGAAGGTGCAGATGAAATGCTTGGAGGTTATAATATCTTTAAAGAAGCTATTATCAGGCATTTTTGGTCAAAATATCCGGATTCCAAGATAAGACCTATGCTCCTTAAAAAATTGTATCCATATTTACCACAAATTCAGGGATCCGGTAATAGCATGCTAAAATTATTTTTTGGATATAAATTACAGGAAACTAATTCCCCTATATATTCACATCTGTTAAGATGGAATAATACAAGTCGCATTACGAATCATTTTTCAGAAGAACTTAGCAATACTTTAAATGGAAAAGATATAGTTGATAAATATGAAGAATCTGTAGGTGAAAAAATAATAAATTATTCTCCATTATCAAAAGCACAATACATTGAATCAACCGTGTTTATGTCAGGCTACTTGTTATCTTCTCAAGGTGATCGTATGGCTATGGGAAATTCTGTAGAGGGCAGATATCCTTTTCTGGATCATAGAATTATTGAGTTTTGCGCATCACTACCTGATAATTTCAAATTGAATGGACTAAATGAAAAATACTTATTAAAAGAGGTCGTTAAAAATTTTATACCTCAATCTGTTTTAAAAAGGCCAAAACAAGCCTATAGAGCACCAATTACTCAAGCATTGTTAAATGACAAGAATGGATTTGTTGATGAAATACTAACTCCATACAAAATTAAATCCATAGGAGTTTTTAATGACAAAAGCATTTCTGGTTTAATTGCAAAAATGAGAAAAATACCTAATATTTCAGAAATTGACAATATGGCTTTGATGGGTGTTCTATCTACTCAAATATTACACAAACAATACATTGAAGATTTTCGATATCTAAAAGATAATGAGATCAGGAAAGGCGTGGTTAGGAACTAAATACTCAGTTTTCAGTCTTCAGTACTTAAGTTGTTTGGAGTAGGAAGTATTTTAGTTCAGAGTAATATTTAAAAAACTTAATTTAAAACACCAACAGATTATTATTGTTTTTATAATTTGAATAAAAAAACTAACAACTAATACAAAATAATTAGTAATAACCAAATACAACATTATGACTAAAAGACCATTTTCAAAAAATATACTTCACCTTGATAATATAGATGAAGTAATTGATGCAATTTGCGAAAAATTAAGAGAGGATATTTACAAACGTTTTCGACGATATGGAGGGGTTATTGGAATAAGTGGAGGTATTGATTCCTCAGTAACTCTAGCTCTAGCGACCAAAGCTTTTGGTCCAGAAAAAATTCTCGCAATTATGCTACCTGAAACAGATTCCAGTCCTGAAAGTGAAATATTAGCAAAAGAACTAGCAGATAAATTTGGGGTTAAAAGTATTGTTGAAAATATAAGTGGGGCTCTTGAAGGATTTGGTTGTTACAGAAGAAGGGATGAAGCAGTTAAAAATGTGATACCAGAATTTAATCCGTCAACAGATAAAATGAAAGTAATCATACCTGAAGAATTTGTAAACAAAAACCTTCCTCCTGTACATTTTGTATCGGTTATTTTTAAAGATGGTACAAAAAAGCGAGCCCGATTACCACTAAAAGAATATTTACAAATTGTAGCTGCATCTAACTTTAAACAACGTAGTAGAGCAAATATGCTGTACTATCATGCTGAAGCATTAAATTATGCAGTAATTGGAACACCCAACAAGCATGAAGTTCAACAAGGTTTTTTTGTTAAGTATGGAGATGGGGCTGCCGATGTAATGCCAATAGGTAATTTATTTAAAACTCAGGTATATCAAATAGCAAGACATTTAGGTGTGCCTGATGCTATTATTCAAAGAACTCCAACTACTGATACCTATTCTGCAGAACAAACTCAAGAAGAATTTTTCTACCAAATGCCTTTTGAAAAAATGGATTTATTATGGTATGGATGGGAAAATAAGCATTCAGCTGAAGAGGTTGCAACAGTCATGAATATGTCCGTGGAACAGGTAAATAATATTTTCAAAAATTTTGCACGTAAAAAGCAAACTACAGAATACTTAAGAACCCCTCCTTTACATGATTACTTATTAAAAGAACAATTAGTAAAAATGTAAGTTGAAGCTTTGAAGAAAATTTGAAATGTATATGATTTAATTTAAATATCTGACTTATGAACTGTATTGATTACTTGTTGCCAGATGATTTTAACCATGGAGAGTTGTTTGTTTTAGGGAAAAGGGAACCATTAAGCTTTTATGATCTGAGATCTCAAGTTGCATCATTAGCTTTTTTTTTAAAGCAAGAATATGGTACAGGGAATAAGTTTATTTTATTATCCCCAAACAATAATTATTTTATTATTTGCTACCTGGCAATAATGAAATCCGAAAATGCTGTAATTCCTTTAAATCCATCCATTGAAAAGGATTCATTGCAATATATAAAAGATCAGGCCGAAGTCAAGCTGGCATTTATTCCAAAGATTTTACATAAACCAACTCTTGTAACTTTTGAAAATATTTGGGATGAATATATGATTAATAACATAATTAAAGAAAAAATTGATTATGAAAACCATACAGCCTTTGAACCAAATACACTTGCTCAAATAATTTATACTTCTGGTTCTACAGCGATGCCTAAAGGTGTTATGATTTCTCATAAAAATATTATTGCAAACACAACTTCAATTATAGAGTATCTTAAACTTACAGATAAAGATGTAATGGAGTGTGTTCTGCCTTTTTTTTATTGTTATGGACTTTCATTACTTCATACCCATTTAAAGGTCAGGGGTAAAATTGTTTTAAATAACAATTTTATGTTTTTAGGATCAGTAATCAATGATCTGAAAAAATATAAATGTACAGGTTTTGCAGGTGTACCTAGTCATTTTCAAATTTTACTTAGGATTTCAGATTCTTTTAAAAATGAAGAATTTCCGGATTTACGTTATGTAACCCAGGCAGGTGGTAAATTACATACAGTTTTTATTGAAGAGTTTCAAAAAGCTAAACCAAATACAAAGTTTATTGTAATGTACGGCCAAACTGAAGCTACAGCACGTCTTTCGTATTTACCTACAGAAAGATTAAATGATAAGTTAGGTTCAATTGGTAAAGGTATTCCAAACGTTGAATTAAAAGTAGTTGACAGTAAAGGAGAAAAAACAAAACCTAATGAAATAGGTGAAATTATAGCCAAAGGTAATAATATAATGTTAGGCTATTTTAAAGATGAAAAATCTACAAAAGAAACGCTAAAAGAAGGTTGGTTGTATACTGGAGACTTAGCAAAAGTTGATGAAGATGGATTTATTTATCATGCGGCCAGAAAAAAAGAAATTATTAAAGTGGGAGGCAAACGGGTTAGTCCTAAAGAAATAGAGGAAGTAATCGTTTCTATTCCCGGAGTGATAGATTGTACAATTGAAGCTGTCTCCGATGAAGTTTTAGGTGAGGCAATAAAGGCTATAATTGTAAAAAATGACTCTCATGAGGAATTAACTGTTGATGAAATAAAATCTTTTTGTAGCAATCGATTATCATCTTATAAAATACCTCAATTCATTGATTTTACTTCAAAAGTGAACGTAAATGCAGCAGGAAAAAAGATAGCCAAGAAATTGTAATTTTTTGTTATAAAGTAGTTTATTTTATTTTCTTCATCTATTTCTAATCAATTATCACGTTTTTTATGTTATTGGTGTAAATAAGTGGACTTTTAATATTCGCCTTTGTACCTTGTAATTGTATGATTAAATAATATGCTTATGAATTCACTAAGTACAAATGCTTCAGTTAGTTTGGGTTCTAATGTTATTTACGAAGAAGTTGGTACTCATTTAAATATATCTTTGGATCCGGAGAAAAAAAGGTTATTGGGAAACCTGGACATTACAGAATATGAATATATTTCAAGACATTTAATTCCAGAACGTGCCAGTGTTCGTGTAAAAGAAGCAAATAATGTTTCTGACCTTAATACTTCAGAATTTAGCAAATCAACTAGTTTGATAAATCTGAGCCTAATAAACAAATCACGATACATTAATCAATTTTTAATTCAGGTAAACAAATGTTTACCTGATGCTGGTATTTTTATTGGCTGTTTAGAAACTGTGGAGCAAAAGCATAAAAACACAATAGGAAGAAAGCGTAGTTTTTTCAATATTTTGTATTGGGTTTATAGCTTTATTATACACAGGGTTTTTCCTAAAATGTTATTTGTTCAAAAATTATATTTCTTTATAACAAAAGGTAAATTTCGTTGGATTACTCAAGCTGAAATTTTAGGTAGGCTGGTTAGTTGTGGTTTTGAAATAATTGAATTTAGTGTTGTAAACAATAAATTTTACTTTGTGGTTATTAAAGTAAGTGAACCAGTTTATGGTAAAAAACCATCTTTTATGCCTTTCTTCCCAATGAACAGAGTGGGAAAAGATGGTAAAATGATACGGGTATATAAATTGAGAACAATGCATCCATATTCTGAATACTTGCAAAGCTTTGTTATTAAACTTAATGGTTACAATGAACATGGCAAACCTGCAAATGATTTTAGATTAGCCCAATGGGGTCGATTTTATCGTAAATATTGGTTAGATGAACTTCCACAATTTATTAATATTTTTAAAGGTGAATTAGGATTGGTTGGTGTAAGACCATTAAGTATAACAAGGTTTAATGAATTACCAGAAGATATACAAAAAATGAGAATTAAATTTAAGCCCGGATGTATACCTCCGTATGTAGCTCTTAATATGCCTGATGAAAATGGAAATATTGAAGCAGAGAGAATCTATATGAGGGAGCGGTTAGAAAATGGTTATAAAACAGATATTAAGTACTTTTTCCTTGCTGTTTACAATATACTTTCCGGTAAAATTAAAAGTTCTTAATAAGACAGCACAATCTTTATAATAATGATATTTAATAAGTTGATATTTTTTTGTGATTTTAAAACTTTATTATATATAGACCTCCTACTTCAATATCTCACAATAAGATATAATATGTCGTTTTCAATATATAGTTAAATTAAATATTTTAGACTACAAGAGAAACTTATTTATTAAAGCAAAATCAACTTTTTAAACAATATCGCACAGACCTTTTTCATATTAATACAGGCTTTACTATACTTCAACAAACTATTATAATTAAAGTATAATATTATTTTTTTTATTTATTAAGAACTGTTAACACAAAATTTTCTCATAAAATCCTTTAATCAGATAGCACTAATGGAATATAATTATCTATATGAACCTTTCTTGAATTCGGTTAAATTATATCATAATAAAACCGCAATAATAAATGATGACAAACAAATAAGTTATAATCAGCTTAATATATATTCAAGTTTGTTAGCGATGGATTTACTTACTTTTTCAAGTAAAGAAACAAAGATAATTGGGGTATGTTTAGATAAAGGGTGGGAACAAATTGTGAGTGTATTAGCAATTTTGAAAGCGGGTTTTACTTACCTTCCAATATCTCCGGAATATCCAACAAATCGAATATCTAAAATTGTTGATCATGCCAATATTGATATTATAGTTTCTATTAATGAATTTAAAGATCTTTTTTCAAACGAAATTAAATTCATTGACTTTAATAATGTGAATATAGAGGATATTAAAGAAGATGTTGATTTAAAAGTTTTAAGTCATGAAGAACTAGCATATGTTATTTTTACTTCAGGAACTACTGACACCCCCAAAGGTGTAATGATTGAACACAAAGCCGCTCTAAATACAATTCTTGATATAAATTGTAGATTCAAAATAAATGAAACAGATTCAATTTTATCATTATCAGAACTAAATTTTGATTTGTCTGTTTTTGATATCTTTGGAGGGTTAGCTGCAGGAGCCACAATTGTCATTCCAAGAAAATCGAGTAAAAGATTTTCCTTACATTGGTACAATTTAGTTATTCAGTACAATATAACAATATGGAATTCTGTACCTTCATTCATGTTGTTATTTATTGAAAGTGCAAAAAAATTTAAATCTCTAATCCCTCTACGATTAGTTTTGATGAGTGGAGATTGGATTCCTATTGAGTTACCTATAAAGATTAGAAAATATATTCCAGATGCTAATATTGTTAGTCTGGGAGGTGCTACAGAAGCTTCAATTTGGTCAATCTTTTACATAATTAATAAAATTGAGAAAAAATGGAATAGCATTCCATATGGAAAAGCTTTGACGAATCAGGAAATGTATGTACTCAATAACAATCTGGAAGAATGTAAAATAAACGAAACTGGTGAAATATGTATTTCTGGTATAGGCTTAGCTAAAGGTTATATCAATAATACAGAGCTTACTGAAAAATCTTTTATTGTTCACCCTACTACGAATAAACGTATATATAAAACAGGTGATTTAGGTAGATATATGCAAGATGGAAATATTGAGATTTTGGGCAGAAAAGATCTTCAGGTAAAGGTCAATGGTTATCGTATAGAATTAAAAGAGATAGAATATACATTAAATCAACATCCATACATTTTACATACTATAGTTAATATCTGGAGTAAAGATCTATTCTCTCAAAAGTACTTAATCTGCTATATGAAAATGAAGCAAGGTTACCACTTAACAGCAAATGAAATTAAAATATACTTAAAGGATAAATTACCTGACTACATGGTTCCGAATTTTTATTGTTTCATTGATAAAATACCATTAACTAACAATGGAAAAGTCGATAGAAAGGGTTTTGCTATTCCTGAATTATTATCTAGTGTTAAATAGAAAAAACAATTTTTTATATTTTGAATTGCTTACAATAAGTATTAAAAGGTATTAATAATTTCAATTAAATTTAATTGAACGAATAATCAAAATAAATAACTATTAAATTATTTTGAGTAAAACTTGACCAATTAGATGTTTCATCAATTATAAATCTATTTATTAAATATAAATAATAGCTCAAAATAATTTGCATTTTGATAATAAGGAACATTAACTAAATAGTAGTTATTTTTAAGTAGAATATAAATACACTTCTGTTCGACAAAAAAAACAGAATCAAATCACTGCCGATAGAAAATCACTCTTGATATTTTTTACATCTGACAATCAGATAGATACAACAAATGTAATTTACCTACGATTGCATTTTAATTCATTTGTAATTACCTTTGTGATTAGTTTGTATATTATCATTTTTTATATCTAGAACTTAAAATTGTCAAAAAACTAATTTATAAGCTTAGATAAATTAGCACAAGTTATTCGGCAATTCTCTCAACTTTTATGGTGACTAACATATAGTTAGTGTATTTTTTTAATCATCAAACATCTTTGTTAAATCATCAAAAGTTATTATTAATGGTAAAAATTAAACAACTAAAATTTTTTGTGTGCTTAATCCCAATTTTACTTACATTTTATGCTGGTGAAGTATACTCACAAAAAATATTTCCAGGAGCAATGGGATTTGGATCAGATTCCAGAGGGGCTTATAGCGGTAGTTCAACACCAACTATATTATATGTAGATGTGCTAGATGCAGGTTCTGTTCAAACTTCAAGTAACTCTGGTTCTTTTGAGTGGTGCATTGGCAGAGATTATCCCAGAATTATTCTATTTAAAGTTGGAGGAGTAATTGATTACTCTAAAACAAGTACACGAAGGATGACCATAAGAAATCCATATGTGAATATTTACGGACAAACAGCTCCGTCTCCAGGAGTTACTATATTTTCTTGTGGACTTTACATAGAAACACATGATGTTTTAATGCAACATCTAAAAATTAGATATGGAGATTATCCTTTGCCCAATGGTAATATTGATGTTAGAGATTGTATCGCAGTATTAGACGATAACAACGGAGAAAATGTTGTAATTGATCATTGCAGTATTTCCTGGTCAATTGATGAGATAATATCGTGTTATGCAAACAATACTACTTTTTCAAATAACCTGATATATGACCCTCTGCACTATTCTGCACATGCTGATGAAGCTGGGGAGCATAACCCCGAAACACATGGCTACGGACCACTTGTTCCTTTATATGAGAATCATTTCTCATTTTTAAGAAACTTTTTAGGTTGGTCATATTACAGAAACCCTGCATACGATGCTGTTACTCTAACTCATATAAATAACTTTACTTATTCATATGGGTATCATGGATTGCATATTAATGGGGGAAAAGGTGCAACCAGAGCGCTAATAGTAGGCAATGTGAACTTCCCAACAGAAAGTAGAATTGGAAGTTCTTCTGCTGAATATTCCTGCAGACTTTTAAGCAGTATTCCATTAGATTCCAGAATATATCTAAATGATAACTTATGTATCCGTAAGCAAAAAGGATATTCTGATATTGATTGTGCAAACACCTCTGAGTTATCATCAACACAACGCAGTACAATCCTTGTTTCGAACTCTGGTAGTACAGGAATAGATATAGATGATTATGATATAATGCCATCCTCTGACGTAGAACAATACATATACGATGAGGTGGGTGCATTTTATTGGGATAGGGATGAGTATGATAAAAATGCAGTAAGCAGATTAAAAAACAGGACAAGTGATTATACAAATAGTCCTGTTGATCTTCCAGCCAGAGCTTATAATTTCTCATTATATGAAGGTTGGAAAACAACAGCTGGTAATATGGAGAATGGATATAACTTTTCAAATAATTCTGTTTCATTCACCGTTAATGGAAAATCTATTAGTTTAAATGAAAATTTAACATCTGAGGCTGCAGTACTTTCAGCTCTTAACAGTCAACTACCATCAGGAACTGAAGCTATAGACCATCCACATAAAGACTCTCATCATATTATAATTCAAACAACCAATAAAGGTAGCGATGCCACTATTACCGTTAGTGGTGATGATCTAAGAGTTTTTGGAATTTATCCGGGTACTTATCACGGTAGCGATGGATACATAGGTTATCCTCAAGCAACACCAACTAGTCATGAGATAACTCTTCCAAGCAATCCTCATAAAGATGACAATGAAAATGGATACACAAACCTAGAGGATTGGATATTTAATAATAAATGTAATCTTAGTATAGATAACCAAATAACAGACACTGATAAAGGAACAAACGATGGCTCTATTACATTGGAAGTTTCAGGTGGTACAGAACCATATTCATTCTTATGGTCAGATAATAATATTACAGACCAAAACAGAGATAATTTAAGCGGTGGATATTATTCTGTTACTGTAACTGATGAAAATAATTGCCAAGTTCAGGAAACATTTGTAGTAAATGAAGACAGTATTTACATTGATAATATTGACGTAAATAATGGAATTATTACAACATATTTTAGTTCTACAAATTCCTGCTCTACAGCAACTATTAATATAGAAGACAATTCTGGTAATAATATTTATACCACTCCTTCAGATGTAGAATCCGGATTTTTGATAAACTTATTCTCGGAGTGTCCTGATTGCGCTTCAGATTTATACAATTTGTCAATATCCTGCGGAAATCTTTCTGACATTAAAAGTATAAATTATACTAATCCATCCATTGACAATGTTGTGTCTGATCCATGCGCTAATTTTAATGTATCAGGAAGTATTACTAACGAAGACTATCAACTGAGTAATGGTGCTATAACATTAAATATTAGCGGTGGTACAGAACCATATACCTATGATTGGAATGATGGTGATTCAGATAAGGATAGAACAAACTTACAAGCAGGAATATATTCTGTAACAGTCACTGATATTACTAATTGTTCCATAAATACCTCATTTACAGTAGAAGAAAACTCAATTGAAATAATATCCACTAATATTGTAGATGGAGTTTTGACTACTAAATTTACTACTTCAGGGGAGTGCACAAGTGTTTCTTACTCTCTTATTTATGATGGCAATACAGTAATTGGTCCTATTTCTGATATAGAAACAGGATTTACGATTAATATTCCAAGTGAATGTTCATCCTGTACTAATGGTACTTATTACCTTGTTTTATCATGTGGAAATGTATCTGCACAGCAAAGTATCGAATACGTAGAAGCTACTGATCCTTGTAGCAATTTTGCTATTGATGGTTATATTTCCAATTCAGACTTTGAACAACAGAATGGAACAATCACATTGACTCTTGAGGGAGGAACTGAACCTTATAGCTATTTATGGAATGATGACTCTACTGATGGAAATAGAACCAATTTAGATGTGGGAGTTTATTCTGTAACTGTAACAGATGCAAATAACTGTTCCGTTATTAGGTCCTTTGCTGTAAAAGAAAATAGGATTGAAATCACTAATATTCAATTTAACAATACAATATTAACTACTTATTTTACCATTTCAGGTGATTGCAGCAACGTAACATACATCTTATATGATGAAAGTAATAACGTTATCTATAGCCCAGAACAAATTGTTCAAACTGGATTTAGTATTAACATTCCTGATATATGTTCAACATGTAAAGATGGAACATATCACATAAATTTATTATGCAATGATTTAAGTGATTCAGAAAGTTTTAGTTACGTTACTGCCTCAGATCCATGTGAAAACTTTGTTGTTACAGGCGATAAAGTTGACACAGAATATGATGACGCAGTTGGAATCATTAATCTTACAATAAGTGGAGGAACACAGCCATATATATTTAACTGGAGTGATGGTGCAACTTCTCAAAATAGAGACCAACTTAGTGAAGGTACATATTCAGTGGAAGTAACTGATATAAACAATTGTTACCAACAATTGAGTTTTATGATAGATAAAAAATCAATTCCACTTGAGATTCTAAAAATCTATCCAAATCCAACTACTGGTTTAATTGCAATTGAATATACAAGTCCTATTTCATCTGTCATTGAAATAATTGCAGAAAGCAAGACCAATGGAACTACTCTAAACTTTTCTGAAACAAGTATAATAGGAAAAAACAAAATGACTATTGATATCTCAGTAGATGAAAATGGAACCACAAATCCCAATGGACCTTATACAATTACATTACGACAGGGAGATAACGAGGATATAATTGATATAATTAAAATAAAATAACCATTCATTAAAAACATAAAAAACAAAAGGCTGCCTCAAAAAGCAGCCTTTTATTTTTTATGTCTTGTCTAGTCTGGGAATACCATTATACATTAAAAGGATATATACCAAGAGAGGTCTTCATTCATGAAAAACTTTATAGAGTGTATTATATACTAATATATCTGGCCTTAAATATTGTTGGTAATATATCCAATTATTAATCATCATTGATTTACGGAGACTTTGATTTTCAATAAGACTTTGAATATTTTCTATAAGTTCAATTGGTTGTTTAAACTCAAGGTAGTTTTGATTTTTCTTAAAATCTCCTGGTAACTCAGAAATAAACTCCTCACTAACAATAGCCTTTGATTTTGCAATATATTCACCCATTTTCCATCCAATAGACTTATGTAATCCCATTGTTGAAACACAAATAGAAGATTCATCTAATATTTTAAAGTAACTTTCTTTTGCAACCAAATGAGATCTGTTTATACAATATTCCTTATAATGTTTTAATGAAAATTTACTATTTGCAAATCCTCCTAAAAACATTTTACCAAACTCTTTTCGACATAATTCAATACATCTAGCCCTGGATTCGTTAATAAAACCTCTTTCTTCTTTCTTTTTTAAATTTGTAATTTCAGCAGGATCCCAGGTACGGGTTAAAAATAATATTCTAGGTTCTGATAACAATAGTGGAATTCTTTCTATATTATTAAAATTACAAACACTCCATTTAAAATCCTTTGTCCATTTACTTACAAAAGTATGCTTTAAAAGATATTTTAGCATACCTGAAAACCTAACAATATTTTTAAATTTCAAACCAAAATTATTGTCACTTGTTACCAGGTAATTAAATCCTAACGGAAATATCTTATCTGAAATTTTTAATCCTTTAAAATAATCTTCTGAACAACTCCTCTTAAAATAGAAATCAAAATCAAAATCCAGATATTCATCAGGTATGTTATAATCATCCCTTACATCATATATAATTCTTACACCATTAACAATTGCTAATAGCGTTTGATTATGCTTATAATCCTTTTCCTCATTTATAAAAACTTTAAAAGAAGTAAAAACGCCTTTCTGATTAAGCTCACTAAAACCAGTATAAATCTGCTGTAAGTGTCTATTTACTGAATTTAAATATAGCTCACAGTTCATTGTTTCTTATAATATATTGGTAAAGATTAAACCAAGATACTCTATTGTAATAATAAAATTTTATTTCCACAGAAATGTAAATCTTACTTTTATGATTATTATTACTGGAATTACAAATCAATATTTATTTTATTAGGATAGACCAAATTCTAGTTTTATTTGGATACAAATCCTTCTAACTTAATTTTCTTTGAAAAGGATGCTGCTCCACAAGCGTTAAGATGAACTAAATCTGTAAAACAGCTATCTCCCATTTCAAAGCTACTATAATTTATATATGGTATATCTGAAAAATATTTTTTATACACACCACAAATATCCTTTTCCTGATCATGAAGTACTTTATGCAATGGCGTACTGATAAGAATTAGATGAATTTTTTTTGAGTTACAAAAGGAAATAATTTTATTTAGATATTTAATTTCACTATCTGCTTCAACAAACACACTATCATTAAAAGATTCTCCTTTTTTAAATTTTTCTATTTGACTTTTAAGTACATTTTCATAAATTTTTTCATAACCACCAAATCTTTCTTCTCCATCTTGTACATAAATTGGAAAATAAATTTGATTAAAAAAACCACTCAATAGATCCATAGGTTTGTTTTCAAATAAGAACATCATATCATCCATATTTAATAATGGGAAATATAATTTCAATCTATGTCTCAAATGACTACTATTAAATAACCACCTGGTTTCTATATCCTTATCAAGATTATGTTTTGAAAAAGACATTAATACTGTATCTATTTGACTATTATACTTTACTATCTGTTTCAATTTTTGATAGCTGTAAAAATATGAGTCTGCACTATTTGAAAAGTTTTTTGTATTGGATAATATTTTATCGTTAAATGCAAATTTCGTATGCGAATCTCCTAGTATTAAAACATTAACATTTACATCAAGAACAAATGGATCTACCAACCTAAGTATCAATTTATTTATAACTGTAATAAAAGATAATATTCCGATAATTAATAGAAGTAAAAAATATATTTTTCTAATAAAAAGCCTCATAACTTATTAAAATTGAAAATAAATAAACTCTTGCTCTCCTCCACTAAATATCACTATTACAAAAAGTAAAGCAATATAAACAGAATACCTTACGACACTAAACCCCATCACACTCTCTTCATTTACTTCCAAAGCAAATTTTTTAGTCCTATTAATCCATTCAATCATTACTAAGACTGCAGTAAAAAACAAAGTTGAATATAATTTAAGATCAAACTCCAATATTGGTTTACTAAATACGCTGTAACTAAAAATACCATTTAAATATTGAAAAGCATGAGTAACATTTTCAGCTCTGAAAAATATCCATGCAAAAACGGTCATACTAAAAGTGATTATTAAAAATAAAAATTCTTTAAAGGATGGAATTAGTTTTCCATATGCAATTATATCCATATTATTCCGATTACTTTTCGTTAGTAATAACGGTAAAAAGTAAATAGCATTTAAAGCTCCCCATACTATAAACGTCCAATTAGCACCATGCCAAAAACCACTAACAATAAAAATAATAAATGTATTTCGTATTTTCATATTAATCCCACCACGACTACCGCCCAATGGAATATACAAATAATCCCGAAACCATGTTGATAAAGAAATATGCCACCTTCTCCAAAATTCAGCAATATCTCTTGAAAAATATGGATAATTAAAATTTTGCATTAAATCAAAACCAAATAAGCGAGATGTACCAATTGCGATGTCTGAATATCCTGAAAAATCTCCATAAATTTGAAATGTAAAAAATAGTGCACCTAATAACAATGTACTACCATTTAGATTTGCTGAGTTATTGAAAATTTGGTTTGCAAATTCTGCACAATTATCTGCCACTACAACTTTTTTAAACAGTCCCCACAATATCTGTCTCATACCATCCACAGCCTTAACGTAATCAAATTCTCTTTTATGATAGAATTGTGGTAATAAATGAGTTGCTCGTTCTATTGGTCCTGCTACTAATTGAGGGAAAAAACTTACAAATGCAGAAAATGCAATAAAATCACTTGTTGGTTTAAGCTTTCTTTTATACACATCAATAGTATAACTTAATGTCTGAAATGTATAAAAACTTATACCAACAGGCAATATTATATTTAAAGAGTTACTTGAAAACTTATAATTCAAAAATGAAAATACATTATTAAAATTATCAATAAAAAAATTACAATATTTAAAATATCCAAGAAAACCTAAATTAACAAAAATACTAGTCCACAATAAATATTTTCTATTTTTAGGATTTTCTTCTTTACCTAATTTTAAACCTACTGTATAATCAATAATTGTACTAAATACAATTAACGATAGAAACCTCCAATCCCACCATCCATAAAATATATAACTAGCTACTACAATTAATAAATTTTGAAGTTTCAAATTATTATTTGCAACAAACCAATACAACACAAAAACTATAGGTAAAAATATTGCAAAATCAATTGAATTAAACAACATATTATATTAATTATAGTAGTTTAAAGCTTAAATTTAATTAGAAATGATTCTTTCAATCTTCAATACACCTGACTGAAAATCCATAAGATTTGCCGTACAAAGTTGTATACACTCCTAATGTTGAATTAGAAAAACTTATAGTATAAGCATCAAATTCTGTATTTTCTGTACTAGACCACCAATTACCAACGGAAGTTAATCTATCAAATGATCCATCATACAAATAACGATATCCACCTGGTAAACCATTAAAATAATACTTATTTGTAACTTCAGATTCAGTCTTTTTCCAATGTGATGTACCTTCTTCTTTTAAATTTCCTCCTGCAACTTCAACGCCTCCTACATAATCAAATAATTCCTCCCATTCACTTTTAGATGGTATGTGCCATCCATCAGGACAAACACCTTGATTATCTACTTCTACTAATGGGGCTCCATTCACAGCTGCTGCAAAAGTATAAAGTGCTCCATAAGTATCACCATAGTCTCCTTCATCATTATTATAAAAACAATATGCCTTATCCTCGTTACAATCTTCCAATACACCCCAGGCCTTATTATCCTCAATTAAAGGAATATCTGTTCCATCCGCATACTTTGTTACCCTTAAGTTTTCTGCCATCCAGGTTTGATTACCAATAACAATAGTTTCATAAACATTTCCATCTATATCAACTAAGGAACCTATTGTTAATGGTACTTTTTCTTCTTCAATTGAATCTTCAGAACATGATGTGATAGTTAAAATCACTGACAAAATAATTACTAAATTTCTTAACATGGCTTTAATTATTTGGTTAAACATTATATACTAATTCAAATGAATTGTACTAATTATTTATACTTATAAGATAAACTTTATATATTTAAAATCAAATCACAATTTGACTAAGGTCAGAAATTCATCTTTAAAATAGTTTGGAAACAAGCCAAGACAACCTAAAACAAGAAGAGTTAATTCCATTACATTGTAGTCTATACCTACCTCAAATGACATCAATAATAATTATCAATGCTATTAAAAATCAATTAGCACATATAATAATTACAATTTAAATAGAATCATATGTTTCTATATGCCTTATCTCCTTCTGTATACTGCATATACCAATTAGTAACATCGACTCCTAAAGATTCTAAAATATTAGAGGGCTTTACAAAAATTGGTTTATCTTTTAAGGTATAATCAATAAACCCGGAGGCCTGTGTTACCTTTAATAAGTTTTTATCCATTAAAGACAAACTAATTGACACACACCCTTTGTGCTTTAAATAACGAGTCAAATATGCAATTAATTCCCTTGAGTCCATTTTTTCAGGACCAAAGTTTGGCATATAAACAATTCGACCTCTATTATATTTATTCTTAACTTTATGAATATAACACACACTATATCCAATAAACTTTTCGTCTTTAAATATCTCAAATCCATGAGATTCATTAACCGGACATTTCATTAACCATTTAATGAAATTGGCAGTCATGAATTTCTCCATATAAGTCTTGTGGATATAAGGGGTATCTTTATTTACATGATTAACATCTACTTCATTAATTTTAAGAATACTTTTTACTTTAGGTGTCCTTTTTAAATAACTTTGTAACATAATGGTGAGATTACCTAATCTTTTAAACAGCGACCTATTTTCTAACGAAACAAAGTATTTCAGAGGTTTAATCAATTTCATACATGTATGAGAACAACCTATATTAGTTAAACCAAACATTGAATACATGGATTGAGCAATTTCAGATCCCTCTATTGTTAAATTAAATTCACCATGTTGCAATACCTTCTTGAATAGTTGAATACCTGCTAAACCTCTATAACCATCTTCAATTTTCCAAGACATAGGTATTACTCCAACAATTTCCTTATCTCCGTATTTATATATACTTGATATAAATCCTATCATACCAACTATATTACCATCATTATTTACTGCAACATAACCGTTAAATTTATTTGGATCATCAGGGTCCTGCAGTAACCAATTTAATTCAGACACACATTTACGTTTCTTATACAGATTTTGTAATTGAAACAAGTCAGAAGCGCTTAGCAGTCTAATTTTTTCAGACATTCTTATTTAAATATTTGAGATAAAAACACTAATAGTTGTTCTCCTATATAATCTTCACCTTTTAAATTAAGATGACCTCCATCATATGTATAATCATTAGCCAATGTATAACAAGTATCATTACCAACTTTCACAAATTCCCTTAATCCATTGGGTTTTGTTGATTCAAATAATGCAATATCAAATATTGGAGCAGCATTTTGATATTTCTCTTTTAATAATTTATTAAACTTATTCCTAGCTAAATTGTCTTCAATACCAATAGACTTCCCTATTAATTTCTTAATAGTAGCTTTTATTCCAGTTTGCAATTTTCTTAAAGGAACAGTAGTGTGGACAAAAATAATATCTGGATATTTTTGAATTAGAAAATCCATGGTATCTGTATATTTTTGAAATACAGCTTCTACATCAGTTCCTTGCTTAAAGTCCACATAGCAAAATTTAAAAAACGATACGTCAACATTTTTGAATAATTCATTACTAATCTTCAATTCAAAATCCCTAATCTTTGAATAAGGATCTCCATTACGTCCAATATTAGAATGCAATAAATAACCGTTAGTAAAAAACCGATCCTTGTTATCTTCAATAGACAAAACATTCAATCTAAAATTATTTTTATCCAATATTCTAGAAACACCACTAAGAATATTTTTTCCAACAGACATATGCCCAAAATAAATTTTCTTTGAGGATAAAATATCTATATCATTTTTCTCTATATTCAACAGTTTAGTTTTTTTTATCATATCAAACTCCTTGTCTTTTTCTTGATTACAAGAACTAATAAAGAAAAGTATAAAAACAAAATTAATGCAAGTACGAACCATACTAATTTAATCTTTTAATTGTATTGTCTATTCAAATATTTACGTAATAGTCAAAATATTATATTATCCCTACTTAAGCTTTCGATGATTATAACCTAGAAATATTAATCCTGACCATCTTCTTCTAATAATTACCAACTCCATAATTATTGGAATAAAAATTCCCATGGTGAAACTTATTACAAAAATGACCAAATCATTACTAGATATTTGCATACCTTTTAATAGCATCCTTGAACTAGCAGAACCAAATAAATGCAGTAAATATATACTATAACTATAGTATCCTATATTGCTTAAAATTTTGGATTTAAACCGCAATAGAACAAATAAAAAAGTAGAACAGACACCATTAATTAATGCTAATAAACCATAGCGCCCATTACTAATCTCTACTAAATTAAAATAATTCAGATGGTGTATTAACATACCTAAAAACAAAACTACAAACAGGAACTCTTTCAATTTTTTATTAGCGAGCCACTGTCGTTCAAATCTTTTTAAACCACAACCTATAATAAAAAATGGCAGTAAATAAAATGCTCTATTTATGCTAAAAAAATTACCAAAAGGATTAAACATATAGATAATACATGAAATCAAGAAAAGAAAACTCCAATTCAACCGACTTTTCATTATTCCATAAAAATCAATGAAAGAAATTAATACAAATATTATAAACATCGCTTGAAGAAACCAGAAACGACTATACGGAAAAAAATAAATCTTCCAAATGCTTGTAATACTTTGTACACTATTTACTCCTGGAATAAAACATTGTAATAAAAACTGTATTGTTCCAATAGAAATAAGTGGTAACAATAATCTTCTGGCTTTCCCATTATAAAAATAACTTAGTTTTGTATTCTTATCCACAGGACGTATTGAATAAACATAGCCTGAAATGACAGTAAAAAGAGGCATTCTAAGATGTATTAGGGCTACATACAAATATCTTCCAAAAGATTGATCACTTAACCTCATTCCTTCAAAAGCATTTTCACCGATAACATGCCCCATTACCATTAATAATAAAGCAATACCTCGAATTGTTTCTATTGATTCATCTTTTTTTTTATCCAAGCTTAATAATGATTTACCTATATAATAGTTTAAATGTAAACTTATATTATTTAATATATTTATTAATTAAATCTACTGTTTGATCAATATGGGAGGTTTTCGACATCCCTACAACAACGGATTTTATCTGTGGAAACTGACCTATAAACTCAAAAGCTTCTCCAGGTGGTATTGCTCCTGCTGCTAACGTACTCATAGGTATAAAATTCATTCCTGGTTTCTGAATGGCTTCTATTGTTTTTTCTAAAGATGGATTTAAATAAAAACCAGTTTTATTGAAAGCTGCCATTATCAAATAATCATCCCAGCCTCTATTATCTAAATGTTCTCTTAATAATGGTACATTTTTGGAAATTAATCCCCCGGGAACTTCATATTCTTTTTCTATATGCTCTCGAAATACATCAAAAGCTTCATCACAACCTAACCCTAAAGCCAAATCAACAAGTGCATCATGCATAAATACAGCTCCAATTTTATGACCCTTAAATGGCAACATTTCAATATCAATTAAAATCTTTATCATTTTATAAAGATTACCTCCAACTAGTCCAGTCATCCCTGTTAGCATCATTGATAAACTTTTTCCAGTTCCGGCTTGGGAAAGAAGATCTGTTAATACATTAAACATTCCCTTTTCATTAGCCTGTCTAACATACTTTACAATATATGGTAGTAAAGGATATATCGTAAAATCATCTTTTAGAACAGGATCTTTAGCTACAATATCTAGTATTACTTTTGACCGGGGATGTGTTGACATCATCATTGCCTTAACACCCTTACTGTGCGCATATCTTAAAACCTCAACTAATGCACTCCTGTTTTCAAATTTTTGCTGTTTTGCATTGCCTCGTTCTTGTGATAAATGATCAACGCCAAAAAGAGGATTATGTCCCAATAGTATTTTATCTAACTGTTTCATATATTCAAGCTAATTTAAAAAAATCCAGTGTTCTTTATTAGTTAGAATAACAAATCGTAATAAACAGAATATTCTTATTTTATAAAACAACACTTTAGGTTCATATTATATTGCTAGTCAATTTTAACTTCAGGGTTGTTTAGATAATCTTAACAGGCTTTCCGTCTTCTCTTGCTGATTCATAACAAGCATCAACAACCTTCTGAATATGATAACCATCAGAAATAGATGGACTTGTTTGTCTATTTTCTTTAATTGCATTTACAAACTCGATATTCTGATTTGTAAATTTTGCACCATTTATATCTATACAAACACCTGTGAATAAATCATTTGCAGATAAAAAAGTTTTACCTTCCTTATAATCTCCAACTGAGCTATCTAGAAATAAATCTATAGTATCGTCTGTAATGATTAAATTTCCATTCTCACCCAGAATTTCTAATCTCAATTCCATCTTTCTCTTAAAACGAACACTCCATGAAGAATCGATCCAACCTTTTAATCCAGACTGAAAGTTTAAATTCACATGAGCAAAATCCTCAATACCCGGAGAATAAACTGACAAAACATCTGCATTAACCCTTTGAATAGGGCCAAAATACCAATAAAGTAAATCCAGCAAATGAGACCCTTGACTTTCTAATACTCCTCCCCCAGAAACTTTAGGGTCGTAACGCCAACCTTTTCCTTTTTTAAACAACTGAGAAACATATACAGTCCCCTTAACATTTATAATATTACCAAGAGCTTTTGCTTCAATAATTTTTTTTCCGGTTTTAAAACTATCAATATTCCTGGCCATATAGCCAATCATATTTGTCATTTGCCGTTTTTTTAACTCTTCTAATAAAATCTCAGCATCTGGAGCCTTAACTGACAATGGTTTTTCCATTAAGAAAGGAATATTATGCTTTACACATTCCAATGCATTGTCTATGTGAAAACCTACAGGACTGCCAATTAATACCCCATCAATATTTTCTTTATTAAGCATTTTTTCAATACTCTTATAGACTTTAATATTAGGATTAAGCATATTCAATGGTTTTGCAGGAAACATTGAAGGATCAACTACTGCAACAACTTCACTATCGGGCAGTGAATTAAAAATAGCAGCATGCATTAAACCCATTCGACCTAAACCGACTATTGCAATTTTGAGTTTTGGTTTATCCATATTTGATATTTTTATTTTTTATAGAAACTATTTGATGTTAATAACATCTAAAGAAGTTGATTATAAATTCCTTTATATTCTTTTGCTATATTATCCCAACTATATTCCGTAAGGAACCTATCTTTGGCTTTTTGGGCTCTTTTTTTCATTTCGTCAGGATGAGATAATGCCCAGGATACTTTTGTTGAAATATCATTCACATCCTTAACTTTAAAGAAAAGTACCTCATCATCATTTAAAATATCCTTGTTCCCAATTATATCGCTACATACTATTGGACTATTTACTGTTACCGCTTCCATTAACATCATAGACATAGCTTCTACATAAGAAGGATAGATAAACAAAGTCGCATTCGACAAGTAGCTCAACAATACCTTTTTTTCCTTTATCATACCTAAAAAAGTAACATTTAAATCTCCCTTTAAAACATTAAGTTCTTCTGAATAAGACTTAATTTGCTCCATATCTCCTGCAACAATTAAATGTCCTTTATAATCTATTTTATTTAGAGCAAGAAGCAAATCATGTAGCCCTTTTGATCGAATTATTCGTCCGGCAGCAAAAAATATATAATCTTTATGTTTTATTTCAGGAAGGGCTTCTTTTTCTGCAGGATTAATCCCATTTGGTATCAATTGAGCATCTAGTTTAAATAAGTCTTTATATTTCCTTTTTTCAAATTTTGAAACACAACATAATTGGTCAGCTTTTTTTACATAATATTTATTGTTTACTTTCCAAAACCATTCAAATCGTTTCCATTTATCAACTATATTAAAACTTCCATGCGTGGTTAGAATAACTTTGTATTTTGGTTTTAAAAAGAGTAAAGTAAAGGCAGCAAAACTATTATGAAGATGTATAACATCATAATCACCTTTAAAACGTGCATGTAACGCTGATACTAAGTAATACCAGAATCCATTTAATTTCAAGAATGGTAATTTTCGAAAAACTTTTTGATAAACACCATTATAGGGCCCTGATTTCAAATGCGTATGAGATGAAATTGAATAAATATAGAAATCAAAATCATTCTTTAAATTATTTATAATATGTTCACCAGCTGTCCCTGCACCAACAAAAGAAGGAAGTCCTTTTATACCAATAACTGCTACTTTAGGCTTTCTATGCATTGTCTATAATTTTTAAATAGTTTTCAGTAAAACGATTTATACTATACTCATTCTTAATCTTTAAATAAGACTCATAACCAAAATCTTCTCTTATCTTTTTATTCAATATCAATTTAGTCAATGAATTTACAATACCATTAACATCTTTTATTGTTTGCACAAATCCATTGGAATTATTTTTGATAAGCCTTGAATTATCCCCAACATCAGTAACTATACATGGTAAAGAATAACTCATTGCTTCCATTATTGTATTGGAAATTCCTTCAAAAAGAGAAGTGGATAAATAAATATCAGCCTGCTTGTAATAGTCTAAGACGTTTAAAGGATTTATAATTATACTTACATATTGTTCAATATTCATTTCCTTAATCCATCTTCGTATCTCATCTTCTAAAACTCCCCACCCAATTATTGTATAATGCACATTAATTATTCCTTGTTCTATTATTTGTCTAAACGCTTTAATTGCAGTATAATAATCTTTCTGTGGTACAAAACGACCCACAGTCAGAACTTTCACATCGGAGCTATTTTTTCTCGCTATCTGATCCGGGAAAGAAATACAATTGGGAACAACAAGTATTTTATCAGGTTTAAATTTTCGCTTTGCATATAATTCTGCTCCTGAATAGTTATTAAATATTGTTAGAGAATTAAACTTGTTGTGAAGAATACGTTCAATTCTTTCTTTTTTCGGATTTAAAATAGCATTACGTATACCTCCAATTCTTATCTGAACACCTGCTAACAAACCTACAAGTCCACAAACTAAATTACCTTTAAATAAATAAGATATTAAAATATCAATATTTTTCTTTCGCAAAATTTTATAAACCAAGAATGATTTAACAATAAAATTTCCGTGAAGTACCTGAATCGGAATATGGTTTTCTTCAATAAATTTTTTATTCCTGTCATGTATTATGTCCTTAAATACAATAACCGATACATTATGATAGGAACTAAGTGCATTTGCTAATATTAAAGCTTGTTTCTCAGCTCCACCAGCCACAAGATCTTTGGAAAGAATACAAATATTTTTTTTTATTTGACTCATAAATCCGAACTTTTATAGAACAGTGATTATACACTCTTTAATTTAAATCAAATAGATACAACTCTCTTAAATTTATTACGAACCATTGGAAAAACTCCATCAATATTCGCCTTTAAAATAAATTCACTTGTTTTAGAGTTAACACTGATTCTAGGTAAAGCATGTATGTAATTCTTATGTGCAGGAAAAATATTTGCTAATCTTGTGGTTGTTCCTGTTAAAAAACCTATCTCTCGTGCAATATTAAACTCTCGAGTTCCAACCTGACCGGCTTTTCCAAAAGGATAACAAAAATGTTTAACAGTCTTACCAATCTTAGACTCGATTTCTAATTTTGACTTCATGACTTCAGTGTAACAGTCTTCTTTTGACAAATTTGCCAAGGATAAATGATTAACAGTATGAGCCCCTACAGTAACCAAAGGATCTCGCGATAATTTGATAATCTGATCCCAATTCAACGCCATATCCTTTACATATGAATGCAGATCAATATTAAATGCTTTAAAAAATGAACCTAATTCTTGTTTATCCATTTTCAACATCTCAGTACGTATCTCATAAAATGCCATTTCTTTTTGGTATAATGTTTTACATGAAATACGATCTAGAAATGGATAATCTTTATGTTTTAATGTATCATTCTTCAACAACAGATCTTCTAAAGCATACCACCAAAGTAGAATACAATTATTAGGAAAACAGATAGTAATATAAATGGTAAATGGAATATCATTCTTTTTAAAAATAGGGTATGCATAAATATAATTGTCCGAATACCCATCATCTAATGTAAATACAACAAACTTTTTGGGTAAGTTACTATTCATCAATCCTTCATATAGGTCATCAAGAGAAATTATATTATATAAGTTCTTTTTATAAAAGTGAATTAATTTTTCTAGATGTTCAGTTGTAATTTCTAATGACTGATGATTATGGATTCTGTTCTCCTTTAATGAAGGCAATACCCTATGTAACATCACTATATGTCCATTTCCTCCATATATCCCTTTTGTAATCTTCCTTATACCAGAGTATTCAACAAAGGGAGCAGCTATTTTTGCTAAATTCTTGAGCAAGAAATTATTCATCAATTATACTGTAAGAGCATTTTACACGAAAAGGGTATAATACCTATATCAAAATAGTAAAAACTAGTGTAATAATGCTTGATAAAGTTCTTTTGTTTGTTTCCCCATACTTTCTATACTGAAATTCTCTTTGATATGAAGCTGTGCTTTTTTTGAGAATAAATCTCTTAATTCATCGGACTCAATCAACTTCTTTAATGCAGAACTAAATGCTGTTTTTGACATAGGTTCAATTAACAATCCATTTTCATTATGAACTATTAATTCATCTGTACCACCACCTTTTGTTGCAATAACACTCTTACCCAATGCCATATATTCAATTAAAGAGTTAGAAATACCTTCCAGATGATTATTTGAATTAGTTAATAAAACTCCAATGTTAAGAATATTAATCACAGACTCTACATTATTAACATTTCCAGTAAAAACTATTCGATCATTTTCTTTATACTTTTGCTCAAAATCTTTTTTTGAATCCCCATCTCCAATTGCAAGAAATGTAACATCTTCATTTATTTTGCAAATTTCGTTGGCTACTTCCAAAAAACTAAAATAATCCTTTCTGGGATGAAAAGCAGCAACCATTCCAATAACTATTGATGTTCTTATTGAATATTTCGAACGTATTGCATCAACATCTTCTAAATCACCTAAACGACTAAAGTTAAAACCATTATAAATTACTTTACCTCGATCTAATGGTGCTTTATATGCTTTTAGACCAGCATATGAGTTTGATAATACAATATTTGAAAAGGGGAACGTTATCTTAGCTCTTAACCATTCCGATCCATATTTTTTACATTTAGCATTTGTAACCATAGCATTTACAAATGCTATCTTTTTAAAATGTGCAATTAAAAAGGTATAAATAGAAGGCATTGATCCCCAGCTATGAATTACTTGAGGATTAAACTCTTTAATAATTTTTAAAATCCTAAAAAAAACAAATGGATCTTTTTTAATCTTTCTCTTTAAAACAACAAGTTCCGTTTGCTGCAAACCATATACTTCCGGATAATCAATTTTATCTCTTAAAATAACTAATTTAGTTTTTATATTACTCTCTTTATCAAAATACCTAAGAAGTTCCATCAGCCTTCTTTCCTTGCCCCCTTTTATAAGATTGTCTGTAATTATAAAAACCCTCATATCTATTTATTATTATTGAGTATAAAACCTGACAATGAGTCAGAATAAGATTTATAATCAAAATATTTTTTACCTGCTTTATATGAATTTTCTCCGACAATATTTGCCAAAGAATTATTTTTATATACATGTAGCATCATATTACTATACAATGTAATATCATAATCTTTACAATAAAAAGCAGAATCATCATTTAGATAATTTATTATTTCTCCAAAAGGAGTTGTAATTATTGGTCTTTTTGAGGCACAGTATTCAGCTATTTTTTGAGGAAATCTGGCAATGTCTTGCTTGGTATTTCTTAGCGGAATTAATAATGCATAAGCACTTTTATATGCCTGAATTAATTCTTCATTTGTCAATCCAGTTTGTATAATAATCCTATCTTCCAAATTATCAGATCCAATTCTCTTTTGATACTCATCTATCTCTTCTACACTACCATTTATAATGAGTTGCAATTTGATGTCTTCAACTTCTTTTTCAATCAACTTGAATGAGTCTATGATAAAATCAATAATCTCTGTATATCCAACAGATCCGCAAAAAAGAAAGCATTTATGATTACTTGTTATTAGTGGAACATTATCATAAGCCTCAAAATCAACTATTGGAGGGATTATAAAACAAGGTTTTTGTGGATAACTTTTTCTAACCTGATTAATCAATTCCTGACTTATAGTAATAATCCCGGAAAAATATTTAAATGAGTTCTTATCCAGCAATTCATCATTAACTTTATCAAAATATGATTTAGACATTGTAAAAGAGGATCTTAATTCAAAATATACCAAATACACTGGAATTTTAAATAGCCTTGAAAAAGACGACCAAAATTTAACATATAAATACTTATATGAGTATAGTATAATAGCATCAACTTTTTTAATTCTAAAAACGATCCAAATAAATTCTCTAATAAATCCAAATGCTTTAGCATATATTTTTAAAATTCTACTATTAGGAGAAAAAACATATGGTGAAGTAGTAAAATAATCAACACCATGCATAACACCTTTTTTAGTAAGTAAATAATTTAAATCATTCTTTTTAAGAAAGGTATGACTAATTACAGTAAAAGAAATATCATCTCTTACGACAGCTCTTGCCATTAACATTAATTTCTGAACGGAGGCTGTTCCGTATGGAAATCCACATAAACCGAGGGAATATATATTACGTTTTTTATTAGACATATCTTTTAATCTATAAAAATAGCATGTACTACGTAACTCTATTTAATTTGACTCGTGAATTAACATCATTACCTGTATTTATAATACGTGAGTAAGTATACCACATAAAAAAATGGAATAAATGGCATAACTATAAGTTTAAGTTTAAATTCCAATATTTTATTATATATTGAAATAGAAGAATTTTTTTCTAACCAACCATTTCTAAACATATTTAAAACATCCTTTAAAAACAACTTTATATTACCCGTTTTTAGTATGTATTTATAATTTGAATTTAAGTGCCATGTTAGATAGTGATACAGCGTTTTAGAACTTAGTGCAGGATTTTTTTTTGATTTCTGAATAATTGAAGTAGAGTCATTAGTATAATAGTTTCTAAGAGCAACATTATGACATGCTACCTTATATCCTTCATTTGCAATTGAAAACCACACATAACTTAATATATAGGATCCTCTACTAGATTTTAAATCCGGGAATGGGTATTTCTTCAATATTTTAGTCCTAATCACACCCCATTTTTCACCTATAATCTTATGTTTGTATTTAAGTTCCAGATTATTACTTATTAATGGATCTTGAGGGAATTTATTTCCTACAATTTCTTTTGTATATGGATCCATACATAAAACATTTATGCCGCTATAGCTATTTCTTTCCCCTTCCGGAATTTCATTCCAAAGTCTCAAAAAAGTTTCCAAGGTTTCCGGTAAAAAACTATCATCAGCATCTGCTGGCAAAAAGAATTTTCCCTTGGCATGTTCTAATGCCAGATTCCATGCTATATGTTTACCTTTGTTTTTATCATGTTTTAATACAGTAACATTTAAATCTGTATTGTGCAATAAATCACTTAATGTATTTTGCAAATCATCTGGAGAAGCATCATCAACAATTATCCATTCAAAATCTTTAATTGTCTGATTTATTACACTTTCATATACTCTATGTATAGTTTTTTCACATTTAAAAGCAGGTGTAAATATTGTAAATGTGTATTTATATTGATGCATAATTCAAGTTTTACAGTGTCTACAATACATTTATAATTACAATAATTAATTTATACAACACTTTAATTTAGATGATTTTTATGATTATATAATTAATTAAATTCTCTTGATTCAAGAATATCCCAATAATACCGATCGAATTCTTCCTTGTATTTACGCCCTAAGTTCCTATTGGGTACTCCTACTGCAATGTCATTATCTGGTACATCAGATGTTACAACACAATTAGCTCCAATAACTGAATTATTTCCTATATAAACTCCACCAACAATAACTCCACCAGGTGTAAATCGCACATTATCACCAACAACAGGAGCCTTCCCCTTTTCATTACTAAAAGTAAGATTGTGCATAAGAGTAACATTGTTACCTAATACAGTTCTTGAATTTACAACTAAACCAAAACCATGATTAATTTTACATCCATAACCTATTTTAACTGTAACAGGCAAATCAACACCACATGACAAACAAATTCTTTTATAGATTCTATGAGCAACAAAAGAAATAAAAAAAACCTTATTTTGTTTTAAATAAACCGCTACCCGATACCAAAACATCAACCTATACAACCGAAAAGTTAAATATGTTTTAATAAAAGATTTATAACCAATACTTCTGTTATATCGGTATAAATCACTTTTAATATAATTAATAAGCTTTTCCATATTATTACGCGATAAAAAGATTAAGTATATAAACCCTTTTTAGGTAGGTTTAGCTAAAAATATTTACAGTATATAATTCAGTCTGTTAAAGTTGTTTTATTACTTTACATGGACTTCCTGTAGCAATAACATTTGCAGGAATACTTCTGGTTACAACACTATTTGCTCCTATAAGGGAATTCTCACCTATCGTAACACCTTTTAATATTACAGAGTTCATTCCAATCCATACATTATCTTTTATTATAACTTTTTTTGGGGGACCACTTCTAAAATCCTTTCCATGAAAGTCTGTATCTGTAATTATTGCATTTGCTCCACATAATAAATTATTTCCAATTTCAACACCAACTTCAGCAATTATGGAGTTACCACTAAAACCACAGTTATTACCTATTTCAATCTTTACTTTATCACCCAATACACTTATCATACAAGGATGATTTAACCCCAATGCATTACTACCATAACGAGATCTAAAACGACAGTTATTCCCAATTATCAACTTTCCCTTTCCTCTTATATTAAATTTTGGAGAACCATAAAATTTTATCTCCCGACCGAGCTTAATCCCATAGCATCGATAGTGAAATCTTAAGAAAACATTATGTAATCCACTTATTGTATTATCCTTATAATAGATTAATTTATTTATAATTATTCTATAAAAATTCAACATTAATTTACTTTTAATTTATCATAATCATCCCTTATTTCCAGATATGCCAAACTAATATCATTTGCAATTTTTTTAGGATCATGTCTTTCTAAAGCTGTCTTTTTTGCATTACTTCCTATATCAAGAGCCAGTTTTTCATTAATAAATAATTCATTGATAGTAGAAGCCATAATCCATGGATCTCCATCTTGAATTAAAATGCCATTTTTATATTGCGATATATAACTTCCTGTTCCCCCAACATTTGTAGCAATACAAGGCATACCAATCAACATAGCCTCTGCTAAGCCATTAGGACTATTTTCTATACGTGATGCTTGAATATATATATCTGATTGACAAAGCAACAATGACAATTCCTGTTCTTTAAGTGAACCAACAAGTTCTACATAATCTTTAACATATTGGAATTCTTTTTTATACATATTAACCAGAATGCTATTACTTGATGAACCTGCAATTTTCCACTTAAAATTTAAATTTTGATCTTTTAAAATTTTTGCAGCTTCTAAAACTGTCTCAAATCCTTTATAAACATTATCTCTGATTGTTGTTACTAATAAAATGGAATTTGAATTACCTCTCTTTTTATTCCAATTTATTTCATAGAAGTGGTCTCTAATTACTCTGTTTATCACAAAATATTTCGACTTAGGACTTATTAATCTTGTTATATTTTTATCCCAAAATGTTCGCCCAAAAAAATAATTGATATTACTTATCATATTTAACTCCCTTTCGCTCCTTAATTTATAATATTCATAATATTTAAAGAGACTTCTTGGAATCTTAACCTTTGCCTGCCTTACAACATCAATTCCACTGAAAAACTTATATTGATATACACTTAGCAACCCTTGAATTGACATTACTACCGGAACATCTACATGTTGAGCCACTAATCCATAATTTTTTTCACTTCCATGAATATGAATAACATCTGGCTGTACTTTTTCAATTAAACTGATATATTTTTTTAATTGAAAATCATCATTTTCTTGTTCATATTTTTTTACGAATAACTTCTTTTTAATTTTATTGAATTTTAAAGATTTCACAGAGTAATAATTTGTTCCATCAATGCAGAATTCCTCATCATTGTCTCCATTAAACACGACCGAAACCTTAACATTACTAGAATTTTGTTTGATCGCTTTCTCCAACGACATTATCCAACCTCCTCCAAAAATATTCTTCTTTAATTTTGAGGCTGCTAAAGAGGGAGTGTTTGTAAACCAAAGAACCTTTATATCATTCATTTTTTTAAATCTTTACTATCACACTTTTTTTTAATAATATTTTTTAAATGGAAAGGTCCTATTATTGGACCATACCAATTAGTCAAAATAGTACAAAGTATAATACTCTCAATACCCCACTTTAAGTACTGTACAAAAAATAAGACTAATGGAATATAAATCAATGAACAAATTACTGATAATATCATTTGTATTTTTACTTCACCAATCCCATTTGCTAATGATGAATATATTCCCCCATAGGATAAAGTGATATTATAAATTAACATTAATACAGAAAGTTGGAATGGAATATGTATTGAATCCCCGACCCATATTTTATATATATAACTTGAGGTTGCCAATAAAATAAATCCCAATACACTTATAATAATAACACCTCGATTTAGTTTACGAATTAAAGATTTTATCCAATTGATATCATTTAAAGTCCATGCCTCAGTAAAAGCAGACCACATTGGGGTTAAAACTATACTAAAGACCATATTGATTACTCCAAAATATTTAAATGCAATTGTATATGGTGTTACCTGAGCAGGCCCAAAAAGTTGTGTGATTAATATATTTGCAGACTGATATCTTATTATTCGTCCAAATGATATTAAAAAAAAATTAATTCCTAGTGATAATATTTGTCGTGCATACTTTAAATTAACATATTTAAATTGCGGCCTAATATCTTTGTAATCATTTAGAAAAAAATAAATAGTTGATACTAATAAAATCAATAACGGCACAATAGATTGTACTAACGCAAGTGCCATTAATGTTCCTGAACCCAACTTTGATAGTACAAAAATTATAATTAATACAATAAAATTTCCAATTGGTCCATATGATATTGCCAATGCTGATCTCTGATAAGCATATAGTATATTTGTAAATAACTGTAAAAAGAACCGTATAAAAAATGATGAGAATACAATTAATACGATTGGCGAAAGATCACTAACTGTATTTATGTCTGTATTTAATATTTTGTACCAATTTAGGAATGGATGTATAATTAAATATACACAAAGCATAACAGCTAAAATGATCCCCAAAATTGCATAAGAAGTACTCACATACTTTCTGGCTAAGACCAAATCTTTGTTTGAAATAGCTTCTGTTAGTTTATTTCTGAGTCCCTTACCCAAACCAACATCCATGAAACTAATCCAAACAAACAGAGAACTCATTGTTAACCAGATTCCATAGCGAGTCTGATCCAGATAATTAAGAGTAACGCTTATTAACAGAAAACCATTAACAATACTTAATCCTTTAACACCAAAAGATGCTATAATATTTTTCTTTGCAACAATAGAGCGTTCATGACCATTAAAAATCGAACTAATCAATTTATTTTTTTTAAATCTTTCAGTCCAATTTTTCATATTCACCATTAATGTTATTAATTAGTTCTTTATTAAAAATTAAAACCAATAAAATCCCCATATTAAAAATATCAAAAAACACTATAGTCAAATTAGAAATAAGAAACATTGACCATCCTAATAATCCACCATAAATTTTTGTTTTTCTCGCATCTCTATATAAACTAAATGTTAGCAAGGTTAGAAACAACATATATATTCCACCACCTACATAACCATAATAATAAAACAAAGACAGATAACCAACGTGAATCTGAGATGATCTACCATGCAATGCTCTTACTAATTCAACATCCCTACTTTCATTTTGTCCTTTAATTCTAATACCATGTAAATTCCCTTTTCCCCAAACCTTATTTTTATAAAACAATTTATCAAATATCTTAACTGCCAACAACCTAGTGCCTGCCCCTGAACTTTGAAAAGACCTGTTTTTTTCAAGTAAGCGCTCATTTACAAATTTTTCAGTATCAAAACCTATTACAGAAGCGGCAACCAAAAATCCCCCAATAATCAAACTAACGATTAAAGATAGTCTAACCACTGTCTTCATATTAATTCTAACATTCATGGGAATCAATATCAAAATCATAAAAAAGTTCAACAGTATAAATCTTGATTTATTCAATATTGCACAGACAAAACCATAAAAAAGTAATAAATATGCATTCTTACTTGATTTTTTTAATTCCAGATCTACAAGTAATGCCAAAATTGGAAAGAAACTCAAACCAAAATATGTTATTCTTTCCCCCCATGTATATATAGATTCTAATCTCACTCCATCAATTCCACTATTTAGGTCAGTACTTTCTGAAGTTTTTGCTAAAAAAGAAGGAGAAATAGCTTGTTGTAAAAGTTGAACAATAAAAGCTAATACTATTATACCAAAACTTATTTTAATAAGATAGCTATATTGTTTTTTCTCTAAACTTATATTCTCTATAATAATAAAAGCAAGGAATCCTGCTATTCCAAGATGTTTTCTTAAAAATTGATTATCGAGCTGTATTCCTGCCAAATAAAAATCGGAAACAATAGTATATAGCACAAATAATCCATAAAACCACACATATTTTGGAACTCTAAGCACACCTCTCTGATACCACAGTAACATAAAAGTTAAAAGTGTTGGAAAAAGAAAAGCAGGACCAATTCCTTTACCAATTGCTTTTTCCACAAACATCGAATAAATAGGAGCAATAGCTAATAAAATATAAAAGTAAAATGCAACTGTTTCTGGAATTGATTTTGTCTTTAACATGTCTTACTATAATAATCTATCTAGGCATTAAATTTTAAAATATTTTACTTTTTCCTATCATCATAATAGCCATACCCATCCTTTTTGAGTTTTGTTATATCATTCAATACTACACAAGATTTGATTCCTTTATTAAGTAAATCTTGTTGCAATGCTTTGAATTCTGATTTTGGTGAAATCTTTAATCTTAAAATAATTACACTTAAATCACTATAATTAATTAAATGATATCCATCTGAAATTAAACCTACTGGAGAAGTATCAACAATTATATAATCATATTTTTTTTTCAATGATTCAAACAATATATTGGTTTGCTCCGAAGAAATTAATTCACTAGGGTTTGGAGCAAGTTCTCCTGATAATATTACATCTAAATTCTTGTTTTGGGAATGCTTTACCACTTCCTCTATTGAAGCCTGTTGGCTAATAAAATCAGTTAGTCCAACATTTGTATCATTTCCAATATAATCAGATAAATAATTACTGAATTGGTTTTTTCTTAGATCAAATGCCAGTAAAATTGTTTTAAATCCTGAATTAGCAAAAGTAATTGCGCTATTTAAAGCAACAAATGATTTTCCTTCTCCACCAACAGAAGAACTAATAATAATGGTCTTACAATTTTGATCCTTAAAAAAGTATTTAAGACTAACATTAAAATGTCTGAAATCTTCAGATACTCGTGCTTGTGGATACCTCTCAACAACATTTTCACAACCTTTATCATTTGTAGAAATCTCACATAAAACTGGCAACTCAATATGACTTTCTGCTTCCATTACGCTTGAAAAAGTGGTTTGTGTTAATTCTTTTATTCTTATGATTACAACAGGAATAATTACACCTAAAAAAAGTGCAATAATGTAATTCAATGTTTTTTTGGGAGAAACAGGTCCTGATCCGACTATAGTAGATGGCTCTATAATTTCTGTATTAGGTTGATAGGAAGCCTTTGCAATTTCTGCCTCTGCTCTCTTTTCTAGTAAATAGGTATATATAGCATCATTAATATTAAATTTTCTTTCTATACCAACCAATGCTCTTTGCGTTGCTGGCAACTTTCGAATTTCATTATTCAATCTATTTATTCTGGAATTTAAATCTGTTAATTTAATTAAATTAGTTTCTTCGTAATATGAAATATTTTCTGAAACCATCTTTCTTAAATTTTCTATCCGAATATTTATTTTCTTTAAATATGGACTCTTTCCTTGATTATTCTCAATAAAACTAACACGTTCACTATTCAATCGAATAAGTTCCTCTATCAAACTATTAAGCATAGGATCATTAATGCCCATTGCAGAAGGAGCAATTAATTCATTAAATTCCTTATTCTGATTAAAATAATTTTTTACATATTCATAATATTCTTTATTTACATCTAATATAGCTTTTTGACTTTCCAACTCCCTCATTTCTTCTATAAACTGACCAGATTGCATAGAAATATCTGTAACTTCATTTATAGTTTTAAAGGATTGTAGGTTTTGTTCTGCTCTTTCAAGTGAATCACCCACAATTTTTAACTGATCATTAATATATTCAACAGTACGTATTGAGGTATGCCTTTTCCTCTCAAGTTCGAGATTTACATATGTTTCAGTAAGTGTATTTAGAAAATCTATTGCTTTTACAGGATTTTCTGTTTTCAATTTAATTTCAGCAACTGTTGCTTCAAGGTCAGGAGGTGTTACAGCTAACCTTCGCTTATATAATCTTACTAAAGCGCCATTTGTATTTATACGAAATGAGTATTTTTTACCTTTTAATTCTTCAAAATCAATAGTAGAATTCAATAATATTTTAAACTTCATATAGTCTGAATAAATGTATTTATCAAACTCCACTTCTTCTTTGAATTTTAATCTTGAAACTCTTTGAACAATATTCCTAGAAACAAAACTATAAATACCCACATCTTCTTGATCCATAAAGATCTCAAATGTATTATTATCTATTATTTTCACATAAAGAGTTGCACTGATAGGTTGTTGATAATTTTTGTCCAGTATTACAATAAAGGGTGATGATTTATATAATTCACGTTGAGACAATAAAGAGTGTTCATAATAAGAAATTTGAAAATCAAGTTTCTCAATAGTCTCGCTAATTAATGGTGTTGACTTTAGAGCCAACAATTCATTTGCAAAACTTTTATTATTAGAAATAAAGCCAAACTCATTTAATAACTGTGCAGAAGCATCCGCCAAACCACCACTTTCTTCATTAATAACAACGGAAGTGGACACTTCATAAACTTTATTACTGTATTTATTAATTAAATATGTAAAAGCCAATGATACAAATGAACACAAAGCAATTACATGCCAATATTTTTTTATAAATCTAATAAAATAGCTAACATCTAATGTTTCATGTGTATTGATCTTCTTCATACTAGTGATTTATTAATTTTGAATTGCATTATACACTAAGAGTGCTGTAGTAATAGTGGAGAATATCAATGATATAGGAGTTGAAATAACAGACCATCTTGACGACCTTCTCGGCTTAACATAAATAACATCACCTGACTGCAGAAAATAACAAGCATTAAAGACCATATCATCATTTGTTAAATCTATCTCGTATTTTAATGCCTTATAGTTTTCATTATTCCTAATCACCAAAACCTCTCTTCTATCTCCATGAATTGTTAAATCATTCGCCATAGCAATTGCTTCCAATAAAGTAATTTGATCTTTTGAAAAGGTATAATAGCCAGGTGAATTCACTTCTCCTAATACGGAAATCTTTTTAAAAGCAAATTTTATTCTAACATTAGGTTGATCAAAGTACGAAGTTAAAATCGTACGCATTTTTTCCATTGCTTGATCAAGAGTCTGTCCTACTAATTTAACTTTCCCTATTACAGGAAAATAAATAAATCCATCAACATCCACGGTATAGGTTCTTGCGGTCAATGCCAGTTCGTTACTAGCTTGCATCGACGCATTACTTCCTTGTCCATTAAAAAAGTTAAATGAGACATCATCAAAACTGGATACAGTAATTAATAATTCATCATTAGCTTTAATTTCATGTTTCTCTGCACTTCTATAAATATTATTATTATCTCCAGAAATTCTAAAATTTTTAATCGCCCCTGATGACTGTAAATACTCTAACTTACGTTGAGTAATACAGGATCCCAACAATACAACAACAATGAAAAACAAAAGAATTCTCATATGATTGACTATTTATAATAATTAAATATTTACAGCTTCGCCCTCTCAATCACATAGTAATGTTTGAGGTTGATAGCACTTATATATAACATTGTTTAAATTATGAATTCCAAATTTCTCGTCCTAGCAATAAATGATTAATGCTTTATTATTTTTGTCGAATGTCCAGTAAATTACGATTAAAAGAGGTATTATTAATTATTTCATTATTAAATATTAAGAATATTCGATTAATAAAATACATTCCTTGATAATAAATTGCTCATTAAATAAGTAAAGTAAAAGATAAGCACTTTACGTTTTTTAACTAACACTAAAATGAGTACGACAAACGCTGAAAAAAAATATACTAAAGTAATCCGATTGTATGTTTAGTTAATTAATTGCATTCTCAACTCTGACTCGATATAGTACACCCCCTATAATCATTTATTCATCAAATTTTTAAATCATTTTCAGAACCTGTCTGTATGTATTATTATAATTAAATTATTTTTGTTATGAAACACATAAAAAAATGACATCAAATTTCTTAATCATATCAGAAGACCCTGTTTTTTCTTCGATCATGCATCGACATTTGGTAAATCATTTTGGTTTGTCAACTATAAAAAAGATAAACTCCTATTCTTCACTTAAATCAATTAATGAAGACATCCCTTTTGATTTAATATTGTTAGATGACTCTATCAAAGGCGCAGCCAATTACGAAATTATTAGCTACTTACGATTACACAAAAATATGACTACCTCCGTAATCTACTTTAGCAACATGGAAATAGATGAAGAAAAAGCGCGTCAAAAAGGTGCGAATATCTTTTTCAAAAAACCATTTGTACCTTCTGAGGTTGTTAATGAAATTAAATCATTATTAGCATAAGACCATAACATAATTATATATGACCAGAATACTCTATATCATATTATTTTTCACCATAACAAATGCAGCATTAGCTCAAACTAATATTGATTCTTTATTTAATGTAGCTATTAACCTGGCTAAAAATAAAGATTATGATTTGGCAATAGATAAAGCAAAGGAGGTTATAAATTTAGATTCTACAAGATATGACGTGAAGGTTTTTATTGCTAACGCCAATGCTTGGAATAAAAACTACACCTCATCAAAAGAATATATAAAAGACGTGTATGCTTCTAATCCAAGTTATCACGAACTTTATGATACATGGTTGAATGTGTTATTATGGAACAAGGAATATAAAAATTTACTTTCAACGGTTAAGGTTGCTCAAAGCAACGGTTATGATGATAAATATAACATTGCCTTAAAAAAAGCTTTGGCCTATCAAGGACTAAAGCTCTATAATGCAGGTTTTAATTATTTAAACCAAAATAGGGCATTATTAGATTCTTCTACTGTTAATCATTTATATTTGGAGTTAAAAAAACAGGCTAATAAAAATACAATCACGGGGTATTATTCTTTAGATCTTTTTGATAAAAACACACCTAATCCGCAACATCTGGCTTATATAGACTATAGCATATCTAATCATAAAAATATCTATATCTTAAGATTTAACTATGCTAACCGTTTTGATTTAGAAGATTTCCAACCAGAAATGGACTGGTATCATATATTTAGCAACGGTCATTATTTATACTCCAATTACGGTATTGGTATCAAAAATAAACTTTTCCCTCAACACAGAATTGGGATAGAATACTTTTTCCCATTTGCAAATGATTTTGAGGCCAGTTTTGGCGGTAAATATTTTATTTATGAGAATACTAATACAACTGTTTTAACAGGACATATAGGTAAATATTTGGCAAATACATGGTTATCATTTCGACCATATTACACTATCAAAGAAGGCGCAAATTCTTTTGCCAGTTTATTTAACATGCGTATATACGCTAAAAATCAAATTAGCTACACAGGTTTAGAACTGGGGTATGGAAATTCTCCGGATGACCGCTTTGCCTATACACAACCCAGTGAAAGAATTTGGTTAAGTGCATATAAAATTAAGTTAGAAAGAAATATATCCCTCTCTCTTGCTAATGAACTCAGGTTTGGACTTGGGTACGTTTATGAAGAAATTAGTGACAACACATACAGAAACAGGTATTTATTTGAAGTTATCTTAAAACACAGATTTTAATATGTGGGTAATTTATAATATTAAAATAAAAAGATTCTTTAAGCAGTTATTGCGAATTCTGGCAATTGCAATACCTATTATTGGATTGTATTTTCTATATCAGCCGCATTTTCATATAGGATCTTATGAGGTTGTTAATCCTGTATTTCCTCGATTTTTGTGGTGGCAATGTCTTGTTGTTTATCTGATAATCCTAAACATATTAGGAATATTTATTTTTATCATACTTAGTTTATATTTTACTTCTCAACGAACAAAAAATGAAAAAACACTTCCACGCTTATCCAAATTGTTTGTTAACCTGACAGTAGAATATTTATATGCAGACAAGTATAAAATTGAGAAAGAAAGAGAAGCTTTTTTCTCGAAAATAAAGAGATTTACACATTACAAATTACATATTGAAGCTTTGTTTACCTCGATTACAAAAATTCAGGAAACGATAGCAGTTAACCTCAGTGATGACTTTAAAGAACTTCTTTTAAAAACAGGACTCCACGCTCATATTGATCGTTTTTTGTACTCATATAATCTAAGTGACAGAATATTAGCAATGCGAATTATTTCTTATTTAAGAATAAGAAATAATGACTATGAAAAAAAAATATATGAATACTCTGATTCAAAAAATTATGCACTGAGGTCTGAGGCGTATGGCGCGTTGATAAGATTAATGGAAGGTGACAATCAGTTAGCCGATTTTATTGGAAGTAAATTTGATCTATCTCTATTCGATATAAATATTGTTGTAAATGCGGTGATCAAAAATCACAAAATGAATATCAACTATATTGATTTTCTTTCCTCAAAACTAAATCGTAAAATCATTGTTGGTTTAATGCTTGCCAGATATCGTTATCGTAAAGGTTCCAGAAGTTTGATCCTTATCCTGAACTACATCGGAAATGAAGATCCTTTGCTGAACCAGCTGGCTTGGAGTTCATTTTTAAAGCTGGTTCCTAAAGATGAAGGCGTTGACATTATCATGGATCGATTTGAACAGGAAACTGATGATATTAAAATTATGATTCTGAAGAACTCCCATGACACCCAAAATGAAATGTATCATAAATTTCTGCAGGATGTTATTTCAAGAAGTTCGTTATTAATTAAAATTGAAGCTATTAAAATTCTTTTTAAAGAAAAATTTGACTTTATATCGCCCTTTGTTAATTCAGAAGATCCTGATGTTATGATGGCCTTACACGAAGTTTCAGATTTAAACATTAACCAATAGCCATATGGATTCATTAAATACAGTTCACTATATTTTTAACATTTTCTTTTTAATATTTGGTTCAACCTTATTTATCTCCTATATCATTATAGGTACATTATCTAGTTTTGAATTAAGCTTTTATGCAAAAAGAAATAAGTTCTTTAATTTCAACAGTGTCTCTGAATACAAACTACTCCCTAGCATTTCTATTATTGCACCATGTTACAACGAAGAAAAAAGCATTATAGAAAATATCAGAAGCTTACTTTCATTACAATACCCCGATGTGGAAGTTATTATAATTAATGATGGAAGTTCAGACAAAAGTTTATCTCTTATGATTAACCATTATGAATTGGTCAAGGTGGATTATGCCTACGAAAAAAAAAATGAGACCAATCATATTAAAGGAATATACAAATCTACAAATGTTGCTTATTCTAACCTAATTATAATTGATAAAGAAAATGGAGGTAAAGGAGATGCCTTAAATGCAGGGATTAATGTTTCCAGATCTGAACTATTCCTGGGTATTGATGTAGATTGTATTATTGAACCTGATGCTATTTTCAGAATGGTAAAACCATTTTTGGAAGAAGAAGAGCATAAAAAAGTAATTGCTTCAGGAGGTGTAATCAGAGTAGCCAATTCATGTAAAATTGAAGAAGGTCGTATAGTTAAAGTAAATTTTCCTAAAAACCTTTGGGCTCAGTTTCAGATACTAGAATATTTTAGAGCTTTTGTTTTAAGTAGAATGGCCTGGAGTAAAATAAATGGTCTTCTGATTATTTCAGGTGCTTTTGGCCTGTTTGACAGAAGAATTGTAATAAACTGCGGTGGCTATGACAGAACAACTGTTGGAGAAGACCTTGAACTCGTAATGCGAATGAGAAACTATATGCACTCTGTTGAGAAAAGACCTTATAAAGTAGCTTTTATACCTGACCCACTTTGCTGGACAGAAGTACCTTCATCGCTAAGAACTTTAGCCCGTCAAAGAAACAGATGGACAAGAGGATTAATCGATTCATTATTCAAACATAAAAGAATGTTTATTAATCCCAGGTATGGTAGAATAGGTTTGATTGCTTATCCTTATTGGGTATTTTTTGAATGGTTAGGACCCATTTTTGAGTTTATAGGTATAACCTACTTCGTAACAATGCTGTGGATTGGAAAGATCAACCTCCACTATTTTTTACTATTTACCATATTCACTTTTTCTTTTTCTCTGCTATATTCCTCATTTGCCATTTTTTACGAAAAAAGGATTTTTGGTAGATATAGAGGGAATTTATTTATGCTGAAAATTATTTTGATTTCAATACTTGAGATGGTCTTATATCATCCACTGAATTTATTTTTCTCACTTTCCGGTAATTTCGATTTCTTTTTTAGAAGCAGACAAAAAGGATGGGGAAAAATGAAGAGAACAGGGTTTAATTCTTAAAACTGCGACAATGAGTTCAGGAAGAGATTCTAGAATTAATTTTTGGTTAAACAATTCATTTCAAATTGAATTGATTGATCAACTTCATGATGCCTTTATCGAACTCATGTATGAAGTCGAAGCTATAGTAAATAAACATTCTCAAACATCTCTTCAAACTATAATTATTAAATTAGAAAGATACTCGCAATCACTAAAAGAAGAAGAAAACTTACTCATACATGCAGGATTTAATGATATTGAGAATCATATCTCAAAGCATAATCAATTTTATTCAAAAATAAAAGCATTTAAACACGAACTCACATACAATCATTCATATCTTGAAATTAACATACTCAATTTTTTAAAAAAATGGTTGATTTCACACATTATTAAAGAAGATAAAAAGTACAGAATTAAAGTATATGAATATTTAAATATTAAATACAACCTTAAGAGCAACATTTGGCTTAGAGGCTACTCTGATCTAAAAGTTGAACCTATTGATAATAATCACAATAAATTCCTGGATATTTTATATGATGTTGAATTTGCACTCAAGGACAATAATAAAACTGCAATTTCTTCAATTATTCAAAGACTTGAAGATTATATAATAATAACCTTAAAAGAGGAAGAAAAATTAATTATAGAATCTGGATTCAAGAAATATGAAGTTCATATCAAACAACATCGTTTATTTGCGACCAGAGTTAAAGAATTTAAACATGAAAACGACTATCAGGATCAATACATATTAAGTAAGATACTTAATTTTCTGAAAAAATGGCTGATCTCTCATATTTTAAAAGAAGATAAAGAATACAGGGTTAAAGTGTATGAACATCTTAATATAAAATACAATTTAAAAAGTAATATTTGGTTAGGAAATACGGCTCTCAAGATTGAGTCAATTGATAATCACCACAAAAAATTTCTGGATATTTTATATGATATTGACACTGCTAACAAAGAAAATAACAAAGAGGTATTACCTATCATTATTAACAAACTAAAAAATTATGCCATAAGAGATTTAAATGAAGAAGAAGAGTTACTAAGACTTGTTGAATATAAAAACATTGGACATCATATTGCTAAACATCGACTTTTATTAACTCGCATTGAAGAGTGGACACACGAATATAATTACGATAATCACTATATATCAAGTCATATTCTAAGTTTTTTAAAAAAATGGTTGATTTCTCATATTCTAAAAGAAGACAAGGAATATAGAGAAGAAGTATATTTCTACTTGAAAAGATATTGTGCTTAATTATTTTAAACGATTATTAGTTGATAATTAGTAAAAGAAAATACAAATTTCTGTTCCGGGTTTTATTTTGGGGAATAACAAGTTTATTAGCTACGGGTAGTAAGGTATATTCACAGCAAAATATGAATACATTTTTATTTAATGATATCAAATGGCACAATAAAATATCGCAGGAACAAGTCGGTCCAGGAAATAACATATTTGGAGTACACAAGCGCAACGTATATTTTGATAAAAAGAGGAATATTATTTTAAAAATTAAGAAAGTAGCAAAAGGATACTCATGTGCCGAATTTTATTCTGATGATGTGTTTAAGGAAGGGAGGTTTGAAACTATAATAAAAACAAATATTAAACATTTTACGCCTCAAATGGTATTAGGTATATTTTTATACGATGCAACTGCAGATCCTCATTATAATGAAGTTGATATTGAATTTGCACAGTGGGGACAGACAGATCATAAAAATGCTCAGTTTGCTGTACACACTAATAACAAATTGCATGTACAAAGATTTGTTATTCCGTTGAAAATAAAATTAACTAAACATATCATTGATATCTATGACCACCGCATTTCAATTTCAAGTTTATTTTACAACAAGAAAACTGGACAGTATGAAACAATTGCAGAAAAGACACTTAAGAAACCTAAAGAATTTAAGTTCCTAAATACAAGGTTTCATTTTAATTTATGGTTGACAGATAGTGCAAATAAGCAAGCTGTAAAAAATTCTAAAGTAAAAATCAAATCATTTAAATACACTCCATATTCAAAAAATTGAAATACATGTGAAACGAGCCATGTAAAAAATTCTAAAAAAGAAAGCGAGATGATTTGTAAGCTCACATGACAATTAAAAGCAAACATTGAAATATGAAACAATATATCTTTAAAAAAAACATTTACATATTGGTAGCTGTAATTGCTCTATTTTTTGTTTCGTCCACTAAAACAAAAGCTAGTATTAAGGAATCATGCCCATTTTCTGTAAATACAACAAACCTTACTGTATGGAATGGTGAGGAATATATTCCCATCAAAATAAAAGGAATCAACCTTGGAGTTGCATTACCTGGAAAATTTCCCAGCGAACTAACACCTACTTATGAAATGTATTACGAATGGTTTGATATGATTCGACAAGCAGGTTTTAATACCATACGTTTATACACACTTCATTATCCTAGATTTTATAAAGCTTTAAAAGATTATAACCTTGCTCATCCTCTTACTCCATTATTAATTTTACACGGAGTTTGGCTTGAAGAAGAGTTAGAAGGATATGATTCAGACTTATTTTATCTGGAGGAAAGTTTTACTCAAGAGATTCACGATAATATTAATTGTATTCACGGGAACAATAGTATTGAACATAGATATGGAAAAGCCTACGGAACTTATGAAGATGATATTTCACCATGGATATTAGGTTATATTATTGGTAGAGAGGTAAGTCCTTTCGAAATTCAGACTACAAATAGCAACAATGAAAATTTAAACTCTTACAGTGGAGATTACCTATCTATTCAGGGAGTTAATGCTGCTGAAGTTTTTATAACTTCGATGCTTAATGAAGTGATTAATTACGAACAGACAAATTATCAGACGCAACGACCTGTTAGTTTTTCAAGTTGGCCTACCTTAGATCCCCTTGATCACCCTGGAGAAACAACCACAGATGAAGATGTTGCTTATATTGAACTTGCAAATATTGACTACTCAAATGCTCCTGCAGGAGTATTTATTAGCTATCACGCATATCCTTACTATCCTGATTTTATTAGTAGAGAAGAAACTTTTACTGGCTATTCAGACTATTTAGGTCAAAATAGTTACTTAGGTTATTTAACTCACCTAAAAGATCATTACCCAAATACACCCTTAATTGTGGCTGAATTTGGAGTACCATCCAGTTGGGGAGTTGCACACTATGCACAAAGTGGAATGAACCATGGTGGTTTTGACGAATGGGGTCAGGGAGATACAAATATTAGAATGTACGGAAATATTATGGAAGCTAACTGTGGGGGGGGTATTATGTTTTCATGGATTGACGAATGGTTTAAAAGAACCTGGATCACAGATCCTATGGATTACTTAATGGAGCGCAGAATTATCTGGCATAATATTACAGCTGCAGAACAAAACTTTGGTTTAATTGGATTTAAGAAATCAGACGGTGGGTACAGCCCCTGGAATATTGATTGTCAGGATTGTTTAATTTCTGATGTGAAAGTTGATGCCGACTTTAAATTCTTTAAAACACAATTCCAAACAGAAGAAGAATTTGGTCTTGATGACACCCTATGGATCAGTATTGACACTTATGATGCTGGATTGGGAGAATCTGTATTACCTAACGGAAGAACGATAAGCAACAGAGCTGAATTTGCATTAATGATTACTGCATATAAAGCCGAGCTTTATGTAACTGAAGCTTATGATCTTTATGGCATATGGTTCTACAATGTCTCTTCAGACAAACAACTTTATCATTCAATAGCTACTGATGGAGCACCATGGAATATTGTTAGATGGAAAAATAACGAAGATGAAAACTACGTTCAATACATTGGTAGCATGCAAGTCAACAGATTAAACTTACCCACATCTTCTTTGGATGCCGTAAGAATTAATGGTACAAATATAGAAGTAAGGCTACCATGGACCTTAATAAACGTTGTAGATCCTAGTACACATAGAGTTATGAACGATGACAGGTCAACTTCAGAAACAGAACTTGCAGAAACAGATGGAGTTTCTATGTCATTCTTTTATAAGGGAGCGCAAATTAATACTACAGAAAGATACCTCTGGCCAACCTGGAATCATGCTGAAAATACAGAAGCATATAATAAAACCTCATATGAAGTTATAAAAAACGAACTACCATATTTTGAAGGTGGTTTAATTGCTGCGATTGATAGCTTCTCAATGAAAGCTTCGGAGAGTTTAAGAGTAAATAAAGATAACAGTCTATTAACCAATGATTACAATTTTGATGGTGGAGCTACTTATCTATCAATTGTTGATAATCCTCAGAATGGTATTTTATTAATAAATGAAGATGGAACATTTACTTATTCTCCAGAAGAATCTTTTGTAGGAACTGATGCTTTTTCCTATCGTCTTTATTCAGGAATCAATCGTTCAGACATTGCTACTGTAAAAATTAAGGTTGAAGGATCCACTAGCATAAAAGGGGAACTTATTAAGGTATCACCCAATCCATCTTCCGGTAATTTTATATTTGAAGCTTCGGCAACCATCAATAACATTGAGATATACGACACAAGAGGTATTTTACTTCGTAATATTATCAGTAATACCAATACCGGAACCATTGATTTGACAGACCTACCATCTGGAAGTTATTTTGCAAAATTTTACAGTGGAAGGGATCATTTAGTTAAAAGACTGGTTTTAGTGAAATAGAATAAAATACATAAAAAAAAGGTGTTGGAATATCAAAATCCAACACCTTAAATATCTTAAATTCAGGAAATATCCTATGCCGTCTTAATTTTATAAAAAACACTCACTTTACCTTTTGTAATTGCTGCAAGTTTTCCTTTCAAAAATCTCTTTTTTAGTGGTGATAAGTGATCAACAAATAATTTTCCTTCTAAATGATCATATTCATGTTGAACTACTCTGGCAATAAAACCATCTAACTCTTCTTCAACCAACTCAAAATTCTCATTTTCATATTCAACCTTAATCTTAGTTGGTCTTTTCACATCTTCCCTAATACCAGGTAAACTCAAACAACCTTCTGATTCATTACATTCTTCTGCTCCAAATTCTGTAATAATAGGATTAATCAAAACCTTCTTCCACCCTTTACACTCCGGAAATTCTTCAGCTAACGGATCCGCATCAATCACAATTAAGCGAATAGATTTACCTATCTGAGGAGCAGCTAAACCTACACCATCTGATTTATACATGGTTTGCCACATATTGTCTATTAACTCTTTTAATCCCTCGTAATCTTCATCAATTTCTTCAGCCACCTTTCGTAAAACCGGATGACCATAAACTACAACTGGTAATATCATAATTTAAAATTTCCTTTTTGTTCTAAATAAGTTTGTAGAATGATTGTTGCACTAATTTTGTCAACTAACGATTTATCCTGACGTGCTTTCTTCTTTAATCCTCCATCTATCATAGCCTGAAAAGCAATTTTTGAAGTAAATCGTTCATCCACCCATACAACATTCATATCAGGGAATTTGTTTCTTAATCGATTAAAAAAAGGCTTCACGTATTTCATTGATTCAGAATCCTGTCCATTTACTTGTTTTGGATATCCTAATACAATTAGTTCAACTTCTTCTGCTGCCATATACTTTTCCAGATAATCTATTAAAGTATGCGACGGTACAGTTTCCAGTCCGTTTGCAATAATCTGCAATGGATCAGTTACTGCCAACCCTGATTTTTTACGCCCATAATCAATGGCCAAAATTCTTCCCACTCTATAAATTTTTGAAGTACAAAAGTAATTGTTTTTGTGCAGATTAAAAATGATGCTTCGTATTCAATGAACAATCTTAATTAAATTACCTTAAAAAGAGAACTATTTATTAATTTATCACTTAAATTTAGCATATCACTTAAAAATCCATTTACTAGCTAATAACTCAATCAACATAACAATTTTATATGGAATCAAAAAGTAAAGGCTTTGGCACTGCTCCTGTATTTTTTACTGCCATCTCAACCATTCTTGGAGCAATACTTTTTTTAAGATTTGGTTATGCTGTTGGATCCATTGGATTCTGGGGTGTTATCGGTATTATCATACTTGGACATTTAGTAACCATACCAACCGCTTTAGCTATATCTGAAATTGCAACCAATAAGCGTGTTGAAGGAGGAGGCGAATATTTTATCATTTCAAGATCTTTTGGACTAAACATTGGGGCTACAATTGGCTTTGCACTGTATTTATCACAAGCGATAAGCGTGGCTTTTTATATTATTGCCTTTACTGAATCCTTTGAATTTCTATTTTCATACCTAAAAGATATTATTGGTTTTGAATTGCCTCGTCAAATTATAAGTATTCCTGCAATGATAGGATTGGCGGTTTTAATCGTGAAAAAAGGTGCCAACCTTGGCGTTAAAGCTTTGTACTTTGTTATTGCCATTTTATTTGTCTCCATAACTTGCTTTTTCTTTGGTAGCACAGACCATGCATCCATATCTGAGTTCTCTCTATTTTCAGCAGAATTTAGAAATACCAGTCAGTTTTTTGCTGTTTTTGCTATTGTATTCCCGGCATTTACCGGAATGACAGCTGGAGTAGGACTTTCAGGAGATTTAAAAAATCCATCAAAATCAATACCCCTAGGTACCACAACTGCGACATTTGCAGGCATGATTATTTATATGTTCATTGTATATAAACTGGCTCTTTCTGCAAACATTGAAGATTTAACCAACAACCAGTTAATTATGGCAAAAATCGCCATTGGCGGTTTGATTATCATTCCACTGGGACTGGCAGCCTCTACTATTTCATCAGCTTTAGGATCAATTATGGTAGCACCTAGAACCTTGCAGGCTCTTGCTGTAGATCACTCTTTCCCTTCAAGAAAATTAAATGTATGGTTGGCTAAATCCAGAAAAGAAGATGGTGAGCCTCTTAATGCTTCTCTGGTAACATCTGTTATTGCCTTAATTTTTGTAGCTATGGGAAACGTAGATGCCGTTGCTGAAATTATCTCTATGTTTTTTATGGTAACTTATGGTTCCTTGTGTCTGATTTCATTTTTAAACCACTTTGGTGCATCGCCATCGTATCGCCCTCACTTTAAATCAAGATGGTATATTTCATTGATTGGTTTTATCACTTCGGTATGGGTGATGTTTAAAATTAATACTCCTTATGCTTTTATCTCTGTAATATTAATGACAGGAATATACCTGTATATCAATAGCTACCACAAAAACAGAAAAGGACTTGAAGCTATTTTTGTTAATACAATCTTTCAGCTGAATAAAAACCTTCAGGTATATTTACAGAAATCTGGAAATAAAAAAACTAAAAAGGAATGGAGACCAAGTGCAGTTTGTATTTCAAAAGATTCATTTAAACGAAATACTGCATTCAAACTACTAAACTGGATATCGTACAAATATGGATTTGCTACATATATTCATCTTATTGAAGGCTACTATTCCAGAAAAACACATGAACAGGCTGCTAATGAACTGGGCAGATTGATTGATCGTTTTGGCAGAATTGAAAACCATGTTTATGTAGATACTTTAATTTCTCCAAGTTACACTTCTGCTGTAGCTCAAACCATTCAGGTTCCGGGCATTGCAGGAATGGAAAACAACATGGTTATATTTGAATACGACAAGGAAAAACCAGATAACCTGGATCATATTATTGATAATTTTGGATTAGTTAAATCAGGTAATTTTGATATCTGTATATTAGGAACTGCAGCAAAACAAATTGAATACAACAGCAATATTAATGTATGGATCAGAAGTATAGATACTGATAATGCAAATCTTATGATTATGTTGAGCTTTATTATATTGGGACATCCTGATTGGAAAAAAGCTAACATTAAAATATTTGAAACCTGTAAACCAGGACAAGAGAAGGAAACATTTGAAAGGATGGAAGAACTGGTAAAATCAGGAAGATTACCAATAACATCTAAAAACATTCAGATTATTACTGAAAAAGAGAATATGAGCATTAAGAGTCTGATTAATGAAAAATCTGCTGATGCAGGTTTAACTATATTAGGTTTCAGAGGTGATCAGCTCAAGTTTGAGAGCAAAGATTTATTTACTGGATATGATAGTTTGGGAACTGTTTTATTCGTTAATTCTCACCATCAGGTTGAAATCGAATAAAACAACCCCCAACTAGCATCATATGATATAATCACAGACGAGTTAGCTTAAACCTCGCTTAAAGTTAAACGTTGTAGAAGGTTGCAACTGTTCTGACGTTTTAAACTTTTTAAATAGTTTTACAGGTAAATGTTTAGACGGTGCTTCTGTTCTAAGATCAAATAAGAATCTTGAGAATCCATCTTTCATCAATGATTTTGAATACTGCAATAAGGCTACGGGAGTTTTAGAATAAACAGATGTCATTCCATTTCTGATGTATCTCTTAAACTCCTTGTCTGTATTATCTTTAAATTCATCATCATTATTATAAACAGATACGGGCATACGAGCAAAAAACAATTCCGGATTTGCATACATGGCAACAATTCCATCTCTTGAAGTACCTCTCTGTAGATTTTCGTAATCACTTTCTACCGGATAAATAGTTTGAGATACACCCAATGATTTGATTCCTCTTATTGCTGCATCATTATAGGTATAAACCCTTTCATTGGCAATGATATTAACGCCTTTGGGAAATAAGTCGAGCTGCGACAATTGACTAATCACAAAATTCTTCAATCCTTTTCGAATCAACCATTTAATATTTTGTTGCATTTGCTGCAAATGATTTTCGGAGATAAAACCAGGTATTTCTATATAAAATCGGAATATATTATTCTTAAAAAATGGACTATCAAAAGGTATTTTTCGCCATTCATCTTTAGGTATATCAAGAAAGATCCCTTTAAAATCATCTACCCTTAACTTTCTTAACCATTCCAAATTATCAATTCGAACAAAGAACTCAGGTTTTAAACTTTTTTGATTTCGGATTTGAATATCCTGACGAATTTTTCGTTTAAAGGCACCGCTTATTGGTTTTGTATTTTCCTTCTTTAAGAATTCAAATTTGTTAGGGAAATTACGCGATGGTAAACCTATTAAATAAACATCATTTCCTTTTATAATAGCTTTTTCTGTATAAACTACTACCTCACTTCCCTTGGCTTCAAACTCCTTTACTTTTACCGAAACAGAATCTCCAACTTTATTAACGACTCTAAGTTGTTGACCTTTTTCTAAATCCATACTAGCCTGTAAAACAAAACCATTATCAATAAGTCGCTTAACTTTGCCTAAGAAAATTCCATTGTTGGTTTTATCAGAAATAGATCCTTTAACTTTACCACCCATAAAATAGTCTGTCTTCTCTCTACCAAAATCCCATTTCAATAGCTCTTCTGCCTCTTTAATTTTTGAATGATCCTCAATTGCCATTCTATAAGCCTGAGCCACTCTGTAAACATAGGAGGCGGATTTCATTCTACCCTCTATTTTTAGAGAAGCTACATTCATTCTGGCAAAGTCCGGAACCATATTAATCTGTTGATTATCTTTCAACGAAAATATGGCATGGTCCTTTCCATTATCTTTAAAAACCCTTCGACAAGGTTGTGTACACTGTCCTCGATTTGCTCCCTTACCTCCAAGGTAACTACTAAATAAACATAATCCTGAAAACGAATAACACAAAGCTCCGTGAACAAAGATCTCAACCTCACTCTTGGAATTTTGCATAATCTTTTCCAACTCAGGATGAGTTAATTCTCGAGCCATAATAACCCGTTCAAAACCATTATTTTTAGAGAAATTGGCTCCCATAGAATTATGGTTAGCCATTTGTGTACTGGCATGAATCGTTAAATTAGGAAAGAATTTTTTGGCCAGATACCACACTCCCCAATCTTGTATAATTACAGCATTTACTTTTGTTTGAGAAAGAAAATTCAGAACATCTAAAAGTTCCGAAATCTCGGCATTTTTGATAACCGTATTTAATGTTACGTAGATTTTAACGCCATGCTTTTCTGCAATATCTAACATGGTAACTAACTGTGGATTCGAAAAATTTACAGCCCTACCTCTGGCATTAAATTGTTTCAATCCTAAAAATATGGCATCAGCTCCACCTTCTATTGCAGCATGAAAAGCTTCTATATTCCCTGCAGGAATTAATAATTCTGGTTTAAAATCCATCTTCTTTCCTTATCATCAATTTGATGCAAAAGTAAGAAAAGAAGATGGAAGTACGAAGTACATTATTTGAATGTAAATATTCTTTATGATGTACAATTACATTACTCAAGTATAGACGCTATTTTTTCAAGCTCTTCTCTTGAAAACTCAAGGTTTGCAAGTGTTCCTAAATTATCATTAAGTTGTTTTACAGAACTGGCACCAATAAGAACAGAGGTTACCCTTGGATCCTTCAACAACCATGCTATCGCCATCTGTGCTAACGACTGTCCTCTTGATTGCGCTATTGCATTTAAATTTTTTATGGTCTCTAACTTATCCGAAGAAAGGTGTTCTTGCTTTAAAAAATGATTTTTACTCATTCTTGATCCTTCAGGAACACCATTCAAATAACGATTGGTAAGAAGTCCTTGAGCCAAAGGTGAAAAAGCGATCAATCCCATTCCTCTTTTATCTAAAACATCAAGCAATTCTGGTTCTACCCAACGATCAAACATACTATACCTGGCCTGATGAATTAAACATGGTGTACCTAATTCTCTTAAAATAGATTCTGCTTCTCTTGTTTTATCTGCAGGATAATTTGAAATACCTGCATACAACGCTTTACCTTGTCGTACAGCATGATCCAAAGCTTTCATAGTTTCTTCTAATGGTGTTTCCGGATCAAAACGGTGAGAATAGAAAATATCAACATACTCCAAGTTCATTCGTTTCAAACTTTGATCCAAACTAGCCAGCAAGTTTTTTCGCGATCCCCACTCACCATATGGCCCGGGCCACATGTAATATCCAGCTTTTGTCGAAATAATCATTTCATCGCGATAAGCTTTTAAATGCTTATTTAGTATAACACCGAAATTTTCTTCAGCACTACCTGGTTCTGGCCCATAATTATTTGCCAGGTCAAAATGAGTTATTCCTTTATCAAATGCTTCAAATATAATTGCTTTACTATTTTCAAACACATCAACTGATCCGAAGTTATGCCATAGTCCTAACGAGATTGCTGGCAATTTAATTCCACTTCTACCGCATCTTTGGTAAAGCATGTCATCATATCTGTTATTACTTGCGTGATGTTCCATTTCCATATTTTTAGATCAGTTAATTAGCTATAATTCATTTGTTAAAAATAGTACCATTTTTTCAATTGCCCTTTGACATACAGGACAAAATCCCTCTGCCTCATTAGTTTTCATTCTGCAATCCATCATCGGACGATAAATTCCTTTGGCTACATACCCACCTCCTTCATAGGCTCCAACTATATTATTAAATTTATCTTCTGCAGGTGTGGGTACAGGAACTGTTTTATCAATCATATCTTTCCATTTGCTATCAAAATCCACCATTGTAGTCAAATTAGGTTGCCATGGCTCAATAGCCTGATTAAAAAAGTCATTGTAACTGGTAGATGATGTATAATACTCATCTCCCAAACCTGCAAACCCATGTCCAAATTCGTGAACACAAACAACTAAAGATCTTTCATTATCAGTAGATGTTAATGAAAAATGATTGTATATTCCTCCACCTCCGTATTTAGTTGTATTGGCAATAACATAAATTTGATCATAAGGTACCAAGCCGGCATAATCACGGATTTCAAAAGTATGTTCACTCTCCAAATAACGGTCCGAATTCAATGTATTAAAACTGGATTTTAGTGCCGTGTTTTTCCAAATATTTTTTCGGGGATCTGTCATCCCTGAATGTTCAGAAACCACGTCAACTGCCCAAATATTAAATTTGGTTTTTAATTGATCAAAAGGAGCTTGTTCAAATAAAAAATCGGTAAGACGTTTCACATCGCTATGAAATTTATCCATCTCATCCTTTGCATAGCCATCGCCTAAAAAAACAATATCTACGCATTCTTTAGCACTACCATTATCTATTACCTTATGCGTTTTTACATTTGATGTTGCAAAGTGTTTAATGGAATAATCATCCGGATTGATAGTAGTTTCCAACAAACTATAAAACACACCATCCCTGTTTCGTCTTTGAATAGTTACATTTACTTTTTCTATAGGAAATGGACACACCACACTTTGTTGAAAAGCTTTATTAATTTTTAAAGCCTCATCTGTTGTTTGCCATTCTTCATAAAGCGTACAAAATCCACGAGAAAAAAGAACTTGTTTTTTTAATGAATCCTGAACTACCAGCCTAAATTCTCCATAATCAAAATAGTCTTTATGCTTTGGTGAACCACCCCAGAAAGGTTCTTTTTTTAATTCAAATATAGCTGCAGTTGTTTCTGTGGTATTCCCACTCAGAACAAAGTCTATTCTTAAAGATGCATCAGAACTCCATTCTGATGTTTGCCCTGTTAATAATACTCCATGAAGAGTAAAAAAACACAGAATAATGATAATGTACCTCATACTTATTTAATTTTAACTTATATTTTTGTAAAAATAATAAAACAGAATCGAATAAAGGCTGAGTTTTTGCATCTGGAAAACTGCAATAATCAGCAATAATTAAAAATAAAAATGATTCAGATACAATCACTTGAAGAAACCATTGATAAAGTTAACCCACAATCACTGGTTAGCTCATTCGAAAATACTTTAAAAAAAATTGGAGTAAATGAAGAATTAACTAATTATATCACTGTAGTTTTATTTTCAATTACAGTTTTGCTCATTGCCAAGTTTGCCCATTGGGTAGCAAAAAAATACCTGGTGCACTATATTGAACATTTTATGCACAAAACAAAGTCGAAATACGATGACTATTTTGTGAAAAGGAAATTAGTAAGCAGGGCTGCTAATATTATTCCCGCAATTATTATTTATTCTTCACTCGATTTAATCTTCACCCCATTCAAGTCTCTAAATGGTATACTTCATAATCTGGTTGCCATATATTTTATAGTTGTTATTCTGTTAATCGTTGATTCATTCTTAAAAGCTATCGGAGACTTGTACGATACTTTACCCCATAGCAAAGAAAGGCCAATAAAAGGATATTTACAGGGTACACAACTGATATTTATTTTAATTGGGGTTTTAACTACCATTTCCATATTACTTAATATTAAACTATCCTCTGTTTTTACAGGACTTGGTGCTATTGCTGCAGTATTAATTCTTGTTTTTAAAGATACCATATTAGGCTTTGTTGCAAGTATTCAGCTTTCGGCCAACAATATGGTAAAACCAGGCGACTGGATTGAAATGCCTTCTCATAAAGCCGATGGTAATGTATTGGAGATGACCCTTAATACAGTTAAAGTTCAAAACTGGGACAAAACCATATCTACTATTCCCACTTATGCCTTAGTCAGCGAAAGCTTTAAAAATTGGAAAGGGATGGAAGAATCTGGAGGACGAAGAATTAAACGGGCGATTAATATTGATATGAAATCAGTTAAATTTTGTGATGATAAGATGATTTCAAAATTTAAGAAAATCCATGTCCTTAAAGATTATATCAATGATAAACTCATTGAATTAGAGAAACACAATAATCAGTTTGATATTGATGAATCCATAAAAATTAATGGAAGAAGATTAACCAACTTAGGTGTATTTAGAAAATACCTTGAAGGATACTTGCACAATCACCCCATGATTCATGATAATATGACTTTCCTGATTCGTCACTTACAACCCAATGAAAAAGGTATACCTGTTGAAATATATGTTTTTAGTAAAGATCAGGACTGGGCTAATTACGAATCAATCCAGGCAGATATATTTGATCACATATTAGCTGTTTTACCTGAATTTGAATTAAAAGTATTTCAATTTCCAACCAATTCAGCTCCTGAATCAGCAATTTTCACAAATGAATGATTTATATAAAACACTATATCCATCATAAAAAACTACACAACAATTAATTACACACAACCATTCATCTTCAAACAGATACTAATAATTTGTAGTTAACAAATGCTAATATTTTACATATTTGATAAAAAGAATTGAATATTTACTGAGTTATTTATAATTTCGCAGCAGATTATTAGTATAAACCATAAAATAATTACAAATTATAACTTCAAGAGAGGAGAAATGGAAAATAGCCAACAAATTGATCATTTAGATAAAAAGATACTTTCTCTTATTACTAAAAATGCTCGAATCCCGTTTTTGGAGGTTGCCCGTGAATGTAAAGTTTCAGGAGCTGCAATTCACCAACGAATTCAACGTTTAATGAACATGGGCGTAATTAAAGGCTCTGAATTCATTATTAATCCTACTAAAATAGGATTTCACACTTGTGCTTTCATGGGTATTTTCCTAAAAAAAGCCAGCCTTTTTGATAAAGTGGTGGATCAACTAAAACAAATTCCACAAATTGTTGAATGTCACTATACAACTGGCCAATACGCCATTTTCATCAAGGTTTACGCACAAAACAATGAAGATTTAAAGTCTATTCTTCACAACAAACTACAATCAATTACTGGTATTTCTTCAACTGAAACAATTATTTCGCTCGAAGAAACATTTAAACGTCAATTACCAATTGAATAAAAAAATAAATGCCGAATATCAATTATATTCGGCATTCTTATTTATAATCTGTTTTAATTTACAATTTCCATTCTCCTGAAATCACCTTCTGCAAAGGTTGAATAAACTTATTAAAGCTTAAAATCAGTAAATTAATCAAAGGATCATTCTTTGTTAACTCCGTATAATTCTCTTCTGATATTTCCATCAACATTCTTCTGTCATATTTGGTATTAGGTGTTGACAAAACAATGTGTGGCAAAATAGTTGAGGTAGCTGCAACTTTATAATCCTCTTCTTTAAATATTCCCTCAGAAATCAACCTTGGATAGATTTCAAAAAAGTTATATGTATTATCGCCTAAATACAAATTAAACGATAAGTTTTGAACCAATGGAACCTGAAAATAAAAATTAAAAGTTTCATTAGGATACTGAATATGCATTGATACAAAATTATTATGCATGTTTTCAGGAGTATAATGAATTTTCCAACTTAACTCTTTATAATCACTAAATTGTTCTTTTAATCCCAACCACACTAATAATCGAGGCCACAATATCAAATTAAAATGATCACTCCAATCATTATCTTCCTTTAATTTCTGGATATTTTCGAGTGTAAAATCAATGATAGGTATCTTCATACAATTATAATTTATTTTCAACGGTCATTACACCCCAACTTTCTAGCTACTGGAAATATTTACTTCCAGAGTATAGGGTAAAACCTCAGACAAAAATATTACAATTGTGAATGATTAGCTAGCCTTTGATCTTTTTTATCTGCTCCAAACACAATATCCAATCTACCCAACATTACTCCTGCCCAACCTGTTTGATTAATGACTACCTCTTTACCTTTCTTGTTAGTCACAAGTGTTGGTTGATCCAGAAATGTATGTGTATGACCTCCTAAAATCAAATTGATATTTTCAGTAGTTTTTGCAACTTCTATATCATCAACTTTATCTCCTTTATACTGATAACCTAAATGTGACAGCGCAATAATATAATCGCAATTTTCTTTGTCCTTTAAGTAACCTGCAAGCAAATCTCCTGATTTAATTGGACAGTTATACTTAATATCACCACATTTATTTGGGTCTACCAATCCATGAAGTTCAATACCGAGTCCTATAATACCAATTTTCACAGCTCCCTTTTTAATTATCTTATAGGGTTGCAACAATGGTTTCAAGATACTTTGTTCCAGATCATAGTTACAATTTACAAATGGGAAATCTGCTATTTTAATTTGTTTTGCCAGTTCTTCAACTCCGTTATCAAACTCGTGATTACCAATTGTTGCAACATCATACCCCATTGCATTCATTAGTTTAATATCCAACTCCCCTTTATAGAAATTAAAATAAGGTGTGCCCTGAAAAATATCACCAGAATCCAATACTAAAACATGCTCTTCATCTCTTCGAACCTGCTTAATTAAAGCGGAGCGCCTTGCAAAACCACCCTGATTTGGATATGAAGAATGGTCTTTAGGAAATGGATCAATATGACTGTGTACATCATTTGTATGAAGTATTGTAATCTTAGTATCGCCACCTTTTACTTTACATGAAGGTAAAACCAATGATCCTGCGGCAGCTCCAAGTGCTATATTTTTTATAAAGTTCCTTCTACTGTTCATTTCCTCAGTCTATTTTTATTCTACCATCAATGTTACTAACAACTTTTATATTGTTTTGGTTTAACTCTTCAATATGCTCAATAATAGCCTCTCGTATTTTACACCCAATCATCTGACTCTTAATCGGATTCGTAATCATTGAAAAATAATCACCACCATTGGCTAAATAATCTGAAGTAGCTAAATAGTAATTTTTGTTTACATCTAACGCTTCGTGATTTATGGTAACATTTTTTACTTTACCATCCTTAATAACCAACTGAGCTCCACTAATACCCTCTCCGTTTGTTGTACTTATATGATCAAAAAATGCCTTAATATTTTCACCCGAAATAGTTAATACAACAATCTGATTCTCAAAAGGCATAACTTCAAAAATATCCCTCACTGTAACTTCTCCTTTCGGTAAATTAGCTCTTAATCCTTTAATATTCATTAAAGATATCATCGGTAAAGTGTCGGCACTAGTAGCTTTTAAATATTCCAAAGCTCTTTCCTGAATAATATCTGATACAAAATTTGATAATGGACTTTCTGGATAATATGAATCCAGTTCTGCTTCACTATAGCCAATCGTACGGCTCATTTGTTTATCAATCTCTTCCCTAAAAGGAGTAATAACATTAGCAACAGTGCTATCAGCAGTAATTGTACTATCCACTAAAACTAATTGCCCTGAAGTACTTTTTAATTCAACATTTTGCTTACAACTCAATAATAAAATGGACCAAAGCAAAACATAAAACACCTTATTTTTAAATATCATTATGTTATATATTTTCATCATCAATTCAACAAAAATACATTATATAATCAATATTCTAATATTATTTATCTTATATAGATGTTAAGAAAAACAAATCGACCACTTGGTACAAAAAAAGGCCCCCATTGGGAGCCTAATTCAAGTTGAGAATACTTTATTTTAATTATTTAATCTGCTCAAAATATTTCTTCTTAATTTCAAGCAGCATTTTCAAGTCTATTTTAGGGTTATAAATACGTATCATATCTTCAATTTTAAAGTCATTATGAAAATGTGCTAGCGCTGCATCAAAGAAACTCCCCTCCCAGTTATACTTTACTTTTCGGGTTAATTCAAGAAACTCGGTCCACTTATAATAATTAGGAATTCCAATATATCCATGATCTTTTTCTATCAAATCAAGATATATTCCATCTTCTATTTTTTGAAGTTTATAGAACTTTTTAATTCTGATTAGTCCGGTTTCTTTTATACCCTTTGCTGGTTTCTTTTTAAATTCAAAACCCTGATCCATAAAACAAGCCTGTAGCTCCTTTATTCTATCATACTTATCCAAATGACGAACCCTTATGATATGGTATGTCTTATTATAAATAGTAATGGTTCCTGCATCGGCATGAAACGGTGACGGAAAGAATTTTTCAATATTAACTCTTGCTCTTGTAACTTCTTCAAGTGTATAAAGCTTATCCACTACAAAATACACATATAAAGGCTTTGATTCACTGGGTGATTCACTGTAATAATGAAAAAAACCAGGGAAAGGTTCCGGCGCTTCAAGCACAAAAGTATTTGGCATAATCTTATCTTCCATGGTAACTAACTGCTCCGCTTTTAACAGATTACCATATCTTTCTAATATATCTGAATTTAACATGACGGTTATATTTTTTAGATTCCACATTTATAAGTTACAAAAAAATTGATAAGAAAATAGAATAATGCAGAAAATGTTATAGAACAACCTGTAATCAAGTTTAAAACGCAAACAAACTATAACATATATAAAACTCACTTACCATACATTACTTAATGTTCATAAAAGTAAAATTGTTATAAATAGTGCAATAGAAACTGATTTATTGATATCTACAAATAGCAAATTAATATGAGGTCAAGAAAGTGACATATAAGTCTCAAACTCACATTAAACTCACTTCAAACTCACTAATTAGTCACATTTAATACACTTAAATGTGTTTTCAATGTGTGATTAACATGACTTATATTTGTATTTTTTATTCGAATAATACCATAACGATACATACCCAGTAGCACACAACTCCTACAACTCTAAAAATTAGATTTTGCTACATATAAACAACGATTTTCTGCTTCATATTTGTTTGACATAGCCCGCTATGACTTCACAAATATTCATTGAAACTCATTATTTATTAGCGGTCTGAGCCAATAATTTCATATCGAACTCGGGTTATAAGATAAAAAAAATGGTCATTCCGCTGTATTCCATCCAAAGGGGATGTAGCATCGGTTATCGGATCAGGTTCAATCTTTGTTTTGAAAGGAAAGCTGCCATCTTTTTTTTGCAAACTTAGAACATGAGAATGTACACATCATTTGTCATTGACTGAACAATAACCAGATCGTGTATAATTGTAGAACATTTGTTTTATTGTGGAAAAACTCAATTATATCGAACTCGGGTTAATAATAATTGACAATAAGAAATCAATTCTATTTTAAAACACCGCTAAATGCTTTACTTTGATTATAATGTTGTTTTTATAAATACCCACTAATGATCATGGGTAAACACTGGTTTTAATTCTGTAGAAAGCTGATTATTATAAAAATACCCATCTAAATCAAAAGCCCTTATATCATCCGAATTTGTAATATTGTTTTGTATAATAAAGCGAGTCATTAATCCCCTGGCTTTTTTGGCATAAATACTAATCACTTTATATTGACCATTTTTTAAATCCTTAAATTCAGGAGAAATTACAGGCACATTAATCAACTCCTGTTTTACTGATTTATAGTATTCATTTGAAGCTAAATTAATCAGAACCTTATGATTATATTCTTTGATATCTTCATTAAGCATATCCGTTATCTTACTTCCCCAAAAGTCGTACAGGTTTTTATTAGCATTAAATGATAGCTTTGTTCCCATCTCAAGGCGATAAGGTAGTATCATATCCAATGGACGAAGTACGCCATACAGTCCTGATAAAATACGCAGTTTTTCCTGAGCCACATCAACATCCTGTTCAGTGAGTGTTTCTGCCTGTATACCATTATAAACTTCTCCATTAAAAGCGAACAAAGCCTGTTTAGACTTTTCATGTTGAATAGGAAAGCTCCATTCCTGGTATCGATTATAATTAAGGTCAGCTAATTTCTGACTAATCTTCATCAAGCTAACCAAATCATTGGGTTTATAATTTCTTAATTCACTGGCAATTTCTTTAGCCTCATCTACAAATCGAAATTCACTACTTTTATTTGTAACAGTTGGCTTTTCAAAATCAAGTGCTTTGGCTGGAGATATAATAATTTGCATACTTTTAAATCGGATATTTTGGATTAAAACGCAAAGATATTTAAATGGTTCAATTTACAACAGATGATTAGATTATAAACGATAGATATTAGACTCACTAACAATACACTTATATAAATATTTCACCTAAAAATATCTATGAGTATACACATGCATAAAGGTCTGATTTATTAAAAAAAAGTGTAGTGAAGTACTGATTTATAGATCTTTAAATTATAACATTCTCCCAGAACAATCTAAAAACATTTCTGTAAACTGGCGTTATTCTATGCTTTTACAAACATACACGCCAGTATATAATTTTCAGCACCTTATAATTAAGGCAATTACTATTTAATCGATAATAGAACCACATTTTCCACATGGTGTGTATGTGGAAACATATCCACTGGTTGAATTTTTTCAACCTTATATTTTTCATCTAAAATATTAAGATCGCGTGCCTGAGTTGCTGAATTACAACTTACGTATACAATCTTTGGAACATTGGTTTTTAATATTGTTTTCACCACATCTTCATGCATTCCTGCACGCGGAGGATCTACAATCATAACATCAGGCTGACCATTTTTCTTAATAAAATCTTCATTCAGAATATCTTTCATATCACCCGCATAAAATACAGTATTGGTAATACTATTATTTTCTGAATTAATTTTAGCATCCTCAATGGCCTCTGGTACATATTCAATACCCACTACTTTTTTAGCCTTTGATGCAACAAAGTTTGCTATGGTTCCAGTACCAGTATAAAGATCGTAAACCACCTCATCTCCGGAAAGGTTAGCAAACTCCCTTGCTACTTTATAAAGTTCGTAAGCCTGCTCTGAATTGGTTTGATAAAAAGATTTAGGTCCGATACGGAATTTCAAGCCCTCCATCTCTTCTTCAATAAACTCTTTTCCTTTAAAACAAATGATATCCTGATCTCCAATTGTATCATTGGCCTTTGAATTGATCACATAAAGCAATGAGGTTATTTCCGGAAATTTTTCGTTTAGGTGGTTCAACAAACCTTCTCGTTTCTCAACATCCTCATGATAAAAAGAAACGATCACCATAACTTCACATGTTGATGTAGTTCGAATAATTAAAGTACGTAGAAAACCTTCATGATTTCGGATATCGAAGAAAGTCAATCCATTTTCCAAGGCATACGCTTTAATGGCTAACCTGATACTATTTGAAGGCTCATCTTGCAGATAGCATTTTTTTACATCAATTACTTTATCAAACATTCTAGGCACATGAAATCCTAACCCATATCTCTCTATTGAATCTTCAGGAATTTCCATTTCACTGTTATCCAACCATCTCTTATTTGAAAAAGTAAATTCAAGTTTATTTCTATAAAACTGATCCTTTTCTGAAGCTAAAATAGTTTGTACTTCTGGTAAATCAACCTTTCCAATACGCTTTAGATTATTTTCTACTTCACGCTGTTTATAAACCAATTGTTGCGAATAGGGTAGAGCTTGCCATTTACATCCTCCACAAGTTCCAAAATGCTCACAAAAAGGCTCTACTCTAATATCTGAATACTTATGATACTGGGTAACATACCCCTCATAAAAATTCTTTCTTTTTTTGTTTACTTGTACATCTACAATATCGCCAGGAACAGCATTTTGTACAAAAAGAACTTTATCATCTATTTTTGCCAAGGCTTTACCTTCAGCTGCCACATCTATTATTTCAACACCTTCAAATAAAGGCTTTCTTTTTCTTGATCTACCCACAGTAACTATTTTTATTTCAGGCTGCAAATATACAATAGATCTTATATTTAAGACAAGTGTGAAATGACTTATTTAAAATAAAAAAGCCATCAAAATTTTGATGGCTTAGTATATTATTCAAATGGATTTTTCTCCAGTGGATTTTCGTAGGTTGATGCAGCTTCCGTTTGTCCTGAAGATTGTGCTGCAACACCTTCCCCTTCTGGTATATCAGGAGGATTAGAATAATCCGTCATCATCACCATAGATATATTATTATCTATAGAAATAAATTCTATTTCTGGTTTTGAATACAATTTCTTCTTCATATGCAAAACAAATATACTATTTTTTTACAAAAACCTTTTGAGTATATGTATCTTCTTCACCTATAACTTTAACAATTATTAATCCTGATGATTTTGAAATTACTTTATTTAATTCATCTGACAATAAATTTCCTGATTGCAATAACTTTCCTGACACATCAAAAAACTCATAATAAGGCTTTGTTAATACAGGAACATCTACATAAACAACTTCATTTGCACTATAAATATTTATTTCATCAGCACGCTTGGAATTTACATCTGTTGCTGTACCTGGTATAATATGAAGTATAAAACGATTATTAAATGATCCGGCTTCGGTTGTAAATTCATATTCCTCACCTACATTAAATTGCTTAGTTTCTTCCGCTATTACATCCTCCAGTTTTACAATCGCATTTTCAAGAAAATTTGTCTGTTCTGACAATTTAATTTTATAAGTACCAGCTCCTCCAGTTTGATATGAAAGTCTGATTATTTTACCTCCATTATAATTATTATATGAATCAATCGCATAGTCTTTATCAGAATGTTCAGTATACAACTGCAATAAAGCATTATTATTTGAAAAGCGTTTTTCTGAATCCAATAAATCATCATCATCAGCAGCTTCAGCATCAAATGTAATCAATAATTCATCTTTCAAACCACTTTCACTTTCCCCTACAAATCTAAGCTGTTGCGATTCACTAACACTAGATGCTTTCAAATATGAGGTATGTGTATCTACTCTTGACTCTCGAGGAAATGATATCATTCCATCAGTTTGCCCAATAGAAACCTGCACCCAAAATGAATGACATGATGGGATATGGCCAGGATTTGTACTATTCAAGTTAACATATCTGGACTCGCTTCCTGCAGAATTATATACTCCATAAATCTCCACATCATCATTATATATATAAAACTCATCATCTAAATTAGTTAAAAACCCATTTTGAGACAGGTATTCCCAATCTATACTACATGGGAATGGATTACCTACTAAATTCCAACCATAATTTAATGGTGATGTTGTAAAATACGTTGCTAATGGTCCTACATCTGAATTATTAATACTTCCTGAAAAATTAATAGTTTCTCCTGTATAGCCATATGCTAAATAACCAATTCCAGGCTGCATTACCTCTGTAGCACCCATTGATTCCCATTGCACAGCTTGTGCATTTCTACTATATAAGGCATAGGTTATATCTGAATTAGCCATTGTTGCACCACTAACAGGACTTGATACATATACTGCTTCACGAACCCCATTTACCGGACCACCAATTTTTTGTTGAACATGAACGGTTGCTCCATTGGTATTTAAGATCCCGTCAAGCATTAAATTCGCATTCCCTACTGCTGGATCTAAAGACGATTGCAACTCAAACAACGAACTTACAGTTAACTCTCCTCCACTAGCAATTGTTAATGTTGCACCAGGCTCCACAATAACATTATTGGCCTCATTATACTGACTTGTAATTACAGGCGATGGTGCAGTTGCAGGTATTATAACACTCCTACCGCTGACATAATTATTGTCCTGCCAGTTATTAACATCCGTATATACATTTGATACAGCGCCAGTCCATGTAAAAAATACATCAGTATCAAAAGAACTTGTTTGAGACGCACTTTGCTCGGAACCATCTAATCCTTCAATGGCAGCTACAGAAACATCAATTACAGAACCAGAAGGAAGATTAGAATCTGGAACGATAGTTATCAATGTTTTATCTGTACTTATGGTTGCTGTAAACGGTATGGTTACACCTCCTGTTTCAACACTAACTAGGGATGCTACATTTAAATTAGTGATTTCTGAAGCATCGATATTGCGAATAGGTTGGTCATATAACACTTCAATATCTGATTCTATACTAACACCTGTTGATCCATCAATTGGAGTAAATGAAGCTATTGGAGTAGAAATTTCTAATGTTGTAAAGCTTGTTGTTTCAACTGAAGAATCCAATAAGTTATCCTCATCTGTTGCTATTACATGAACATAATAAGTGATACCGGCATTATACAAGTTGCTATCCGAAATATCTATCGCTTGTACAAATTCCGTATTATTAGTCATTACTCCAGAACCACTGGCATACATCGTGGACGCTCCTGTTTCATCTAAACCTGCTTTAATTTGAGTTGCAGTTGGAGCTGTTGCACTTGTTGTTACCACATAATAATATGTTCCAGTTTTATCTGTTTGCCCAACCATTTCAACACTTGTAAGTGTTAAATTTCTTATCTGGGGATAACCTACAGCCCAGATGGGTTCAGACGCTGTCCAAAAACGCCATCCTGTTGATGATGTAATTCCTCCAAAAGGCATCCCTGTTAGAGATTCTATTAAACCACTTGGGATAATTACATTATACTCTGTATTTGGATCAAGAGTAGTATAAGGAGTTATGGTCAAGCGATCTGAAGTCAACTGATCTCCATCAAAAGTTAGATTACCATCTACATATCCTGGTGAAACGATAAATTCGTCAATTACATTTCCTCCCTGACGTAAAAATATTTTATATTCTAATGTTGGATCTATAAACTTAACATCCTGATCAAAAGTTACTTGTAACGACGGATTTAAACTAACTCCTGTTTCATCTTGATTTGGACTATATGTAGTAACAACTGGCGTTGTTGCAACTGCAATTGTTGAAAATGAGATTTGAGTTGGAACGGATGTTTCCATAACAGTGCCTTCTGTCCAATCTGTTGATGACACCAAATATACCACATAGTTAGTATTCGCACTCAGATTAGATGCAGAAATATAATACTCCATATTTGCCTCTGAAATAATATTTCCTCTATTAAGAGGCTGAATATCTCCATAGGTTCCAGAAGGTAGAACTCCCCCATTTCCACTATAAGACCAATCCAAAACATTTTGTATAGAGGGAACCGGATCTGTTGCTGGCAATATAACAAACGAAGTTTCATAAAGAGGAGCATCTATATTCGTATAAATATCACAAGTGGTTGATGTTATATTATTGACAAATGGATATCCCATAACATAATCTGCAGTTGTTAGAAACTGCACTTCAGTTGGAACAGATGTTTCTAAAGCTGTACCTAAAGTCCAATCTGCAGTAGATACCAAATATACAGTATAATTAGTATCACCCGTTAAATTTGTAACATCAAAAGTATAAACTTCATTCGCTGTTGATGCAGGACCAAACCTACCTGTTGGTTGTATATCACCATATGTACCATAAACCAGAGGAGTACCACTTCCATCAACTCCTGAATATGACCAATCAAGGACATTTTGCATGGTAGGTGCTGGAACCGAAGATGGTAACACCACAAATGATGTGATATAATTATCGACATCTATACTTGTTTCCACAGTACAAAAAGTATAACCCAAATTTGTAACGTTTGGATACCCTGTTGTATAACTCTGCCCAAATCCAATAACACAAAGACTTAGAAATAAAAATAATGTGTATATTTTTTTCATATCTATTTATTTTTTATCATATCAAAACTTGTTATTATCGTATCTCACCCCTCAAATAGACTTCATATAATCATTTGATTAACAAAGACAAATGTAATTCTTTATTTAAAATTTAAAGCCTATTTATTGTTGACAATTTATGAATAGCTTAAGATACTTGATAGAAGACAGTTTACCTTACAGTTAGTTTAGCCAAATAGTCATAATGCAATCCATCTGCCACCTTTTCCATCTTCAATCCACTCTTCTCTGCATAAAAATTTAGCAATTCATCATCAATAAACAACCACTTAAAAGATGCTCCTTTTACATCTTTATAAATCATTCGATAACTGATTTCGCCATAGTAATCATCATTTAAATTAATCAGAATACTACCATCATCATCTTCAAAAAGATAGCGAATATCACTGGAGTCTACGATTAAACTACCTCCAGGGTTTAGTAAACGCTTCACTTTATCAAAAAACTTTTCAAGATTATTAGTATCTCCGGCTATACCGATACCATTCATTAACATTAAAATAGTATCATATTTGTTATCCTCAGGCAACAAATAGAAATCCTGCTCAAGAATATTTTTCACCCCTCTTTTGCGCATAACATCACATGCAGCCGGGCTAATTTCATTGGCAAAAACTTCCTTGTTACTTTGTTGCAGATATAAAGCATGACTACCAGCTCCCGCACCTACATCCAGAATTTTCCCTCTACTGATTGTTAAAGCCTTTCTTTCAAGGTCGGGCATATCTTTAAATGAACGAAAAAGATATTCTACAGGTAGAACATCATCTTCTACTATATTTGACTGAACTGTGATTTGAGCAGATTTCTCACCCAACATAAAATCCAAACATGCGGCTCCTAGGGGATCTAAATATTTATTCATATGTTTATTTTCTCTTCCATTTGCCATATGGAACTCGTCAAAAATAAACATCCTCCTGTGAGAAATGTTTTTGACTTCGTCCACCTCTCGATTCTAATGGCTCGTTTCAATTTATTTTTTTGCAAAAATAGTAAAATATTAAGCGCTAAATAAAAGACAGATAGCTAATTATTCTTAAATTTGTACTATAAAATCCGTAGACTTGGGAAATAGATTCAATTATTAAAAGCAGTTTTACGGATCTGCTTTTGTTTTCGTTAGGACTCACATTGATATACTTCGCACCATTACAAAGTTATACTACTTTACCTTATTATCAAGCATTTCATTCTCGTATTGGTGGGATTGATAAATATTTCACGCCTTTTTACAGGATTAACAAGCAGGGTATTTTTGAATTTGAAAATCAGCTTAAAGCTAGTGATTCCATCATCTTAATTCCTCAGGTACTAACAAATAACAGTAAAGACCTGGTTCTTTTTGCTCAAGAAATGCTCACTCGCGGTTTTAAGGAGATAAACCTGAATATAGGCTGCCCTTTTCCGATGGTTGCCAACAGACATTTGGGGTCTGGTATATTACCTTATGTGGAAGAAATCAAACTGATGCTTGAGGGATTCTACAATGAACAAATCCCCATAAAATTATCCATTAAAAGCAGACTCGGATGGCAAGATCCCATGGATATTTTTTCCCTTATTCAGGCTTTAAATGACTACCCAATACATGAATTGATTTTACATCCACGTTTAGGTATCCAAAAGTATAAAGGACTTCCAAACTGGAATCTTTTTGAAGAAGTAGTAGATATTTGGCCAGGAGATATTATAGGAAATGGAGACATCAGCTCAAAAAGTGATTTAAGAGAAAAACAAATCTCTTATAATAAAGTAAAAGGCTGGATGCTGGGAAGAGGATTATTAACAAATCCACTTTTAGTATCTGAAAAAGAACAATCTTCTGAAACTTTTCTAAAGACATTACAAAATCTTCATGATGCATTTTATCAAAACCTGGAAGAGTTTGGTTATTTAGAAGGACAAATTCTTAATCAACTTAAATGCTTTTGGGAATATCCGTCTAAAAATTTCAGTAATGGAGAGCGAATTTTCAGAAAGCTTAAAAAAACAGGGAAACTGAACGACTACTGGGATTTTCTGAAATTACTATTCGATCAAAAACTAATTATAAATTTCTAAACTAACATTTATACCGTATAAGTTACCTTGAGATATAATTATCTAAACTCATGCAAACCTCTGCCGACAACTGAATACCTGTTTCAATAATTTGCCCCCACTTTTCTTTAGATAGAAGCTTCAAATCTTCTTTTAATATGCCCTGCTTTAAAATTGAGTGAATAATACCTGCATTAAAATTATCTCCTGCACCAATAGTACTAACTGGCTCTATTTTATTCACTCCATACTTTTCTACAAATTGATTAGTATGTAAGTATACACCTTGGGCATTAGCTGTATAAACCATATTCTCGCAGCGATAACTAACTAACCTAAAAGCATCTTCAGCGGTTTTAGCTCCAAATATATTTGCAAAGTCCTCATCACTCCCCCTTACAATATCTGCCGATGTAATATTATTAAGCACATATTTCAATAACTGGTCCAATTCTTTTGCATGACTTTTCCTGAAGTTAGGATCGTAGATGATGATACACCCTTTACTAATAGCATGTTGTACTATTCGGAGTATATTTGACCTTAACCTTGAATCAATAGCATAAAAGGATCCAAACAGAAAAATATCATCTTTCTTAAAATCCGGTAACTCTATATTTAATCTATCTTCCGGGTAGTTTTTATAAAAATCATACTCGGCATCATTTTTATTATTTAAAAATGCTAAAGCCAAGGCACTTTGCGCATTTTCATATCTTTGAACATAAGTACTATCGATATTATTTTCACTTAAAAAACGAACAACAAGATCTCCAACTTTATCGCTTCCCAACTCACTTATAAAACTTACCGGATGCCCCAGACGGGCAAGAGAAACCATTGCATTTAAAACAGAACCTCCGGTTTTTGCTGAAACAGGCTGATTATCTTTAAAAATAATATCTAAAACAGTCTCTCCCAGACCATATACTCTTCGCATTATAAATTTATTTAATACAAAAAGAGATATCAGAAAGTTAAATAACCTTCCCATATCTCAATATTTATTTACGCTTACTTTACTAACTTTGAAATAGCTTTAAATGTATCTGAGCCGGCATAACGACACAATTCAAATAAAACAGACTCATAGCTGGTTACAATAACACCCTCATGGATCATTCTATTGATAGCTATTCTTTTATTTTCTGGATTTCTGGAACCGACACAATCTTCAATAATTACCGGTTGGTGTCCTTTAGCCTTTAAATCAATAGCAGTTTGCATTAAACAAACATGAGCCTCAACGCCAAATAAAATCACAAACTTTTTAAAACTTCCTTCCTCCAATTTGTGTGAAAATGGTGCATCATCGCAACAACTAAAAGCTATTTTTTCAAATGTGGGATATGTTACCACCAAATCTTTAATGCTTTCAATAGTATCGCCTAAACCTTTTTTATACTGCTCAGTAACAATTATTGGTACATTAAGTAATTTTAGTCCCTGAACTAATATTTCACTATTTTTTCTAAGTTGTTCATGATCGTGAATATGAGGAAACAAACGTTCCTGAATATCTACACAAACAGCTATTGCTTCATCTTTTAAAATCCTCATCTGATTATTTTTCGAATTATAAATCTTTATATAAGAATATCAATTTACAAAAAAAATTCATCAAATTTTCTCCACTCCACAAGCAGCATACCTCGATGTTAACTTAATAGAATATTGATCCATTAAATGCTTAAAAGTATCTAATGCTATTTCGCCTCTATTATTATCTTCTGATATGTGCGATAAATAAATCGTTTTTAAATGATCGCCTGCATGCTCTTCTATTAAATTCTTGGCTTGCACATTGGAAAGATGACCATGATCACCTGCTACGCGTTGCTTTAAGTAAAATGGATACTTTCCCGTTTCAAGCATATCTACATCGTAATTAGATTCCAAAAACAAAAAATCACATTTACTTACATGAAGTTTTACATTATCGCATACAGCCCCAATATCAGTCATCACGCCTACATTTTTACCTCCGCATTCTACCCTAAAACTAACTGGTTCAATTGCATCGTGCTGTTTTGAAAATGAATGAATACTGAATTCACCTATTTCAATAATTTGCCCGGGATTAAAGGTTATTACATTAGTAGGTCGCATAGTAAAATAGCTCTTTTCATGCGTTTCATTTGTCATGTAAATCGGAATATTGAGTTTTTTGCTCAAAACTTTTGCTCCTCGGTAATGATCTGAATGCTCATGAGATATAAAAACAGCCTTAATTTTTAGCGGATCCAGCTTTTTTTCTTTCATCCGATCCACAATCTGACGCCGACTGATGCCGGCATCTATTAACACTGCTTCGTTATCATTTCCAATATAATAGCAATTTCCATTACTCCCCGATGCCAACGCACAAACCTCTATCATAATCTATATCTAAATAAAATAAGTTTCAACTTCTTTTGCTACCGCATATTGTATTAGCAAATTTTTGGTCTCCATCAATATTGATTCGAGTTCATCCTTGCCGGCAAAACCAATAAAAATGAATAAGATATTTTGAGTTTTTTCTGAGATCATCGTTCTTACGGAATCACTTGTAGGTGTACCAAAAGCACCTGTCTCATCTCTGAAAACCGGTAGCAACTCTATATTAACAGTGCCACGTCCAATTCCTTCATAAGGCTCTCCTTCTTCTCCTATGCCTAACACAACCTCACCATTAATCAAATTAGAATCGTAACCACAAATTGAATAACCTGTTTTTATGGAGATGTAATTTAAAACATCAACAACATTTGATATTTGATACAATCCCTTTCCATTAGCAATACGTCGCATCAACGATTCTGCTGCCGGGCGATATCTATTAGGATCTTTACCCAGGGTACGATAAGCATCTTTTGTAGCTTTTACTGTATGCATTTGTCTGATAGTTTCTGGGGTTAATGCAACTTTTATTTGGTCCAACTGCTTTTTAATCCAGACATTCAAAGCTTCAGAACCTGATGTTACATTAACTTTTGCTTCAATGCACCCCAAAGTAAGCGTAGGTAATTTTGACTGAATTTCAGGAGAAATTTTTATAGGAATCATAAATGAAGTATTTTGAAATACAAAAGTAACAAAGATGATTTAATCAAATATAATAGAGACTTCAATTTTAATTAAATGAACTATTTCTATGTTCCATTTTTACAAAAAACACAATCACAAAAACTACTTGTCATGATTTTACACAAAGAAAAACACCTAATTTCTGTTAAGCATTTTTATCAAGTTCATTTCATTAGTGCTAATATTATAATTTAAGATATACACTTTATAATACTTATCAATAGTTAATTGCCAATTTTTCTTATCAATATGCTTCGTAAATATCTTTGGATTCGCAATTCTATCTTTTACTGACTCCAGAGCAAATTCTTGTGTACTATTCTTTTGGGCTCCGAAAACTGTTATAATGGTATTTGCATAACTTAATGGGTCCAACAGCATTAATCTCATCAAGCCTGAATTTAACTGATCTTTGTATTCCGAAAATACAGTAATTTCAACATCTTCAATTTCATAGTCCTGCTCTGAAAAGATAAACTTCTTCTCATACGATTCCATGATTCCCACTTGATAATCCTGTATTGCACTTTCGTATTTACTACAAAATTCATTAATTATAATATTTACACTATCAGTTGTAGGCAATTCAAATCTCATCAAATCATCCGTATTAGAATCATTTAAGTATTTATACAAATCATATTTCAGTTGAGCTAATTCTTGTTTAAATTCTTGCGAATTATGATTTTCCTTTGCAAATCCATTTGTTCCTAATAAAGAAAAGAACATTATACTTAGAGTTAAAACTTTTGTTAATGACATATTTAAGATTTAATAATTGTAAAAGGGAGGCAAAACAAATATAGGCTATACCTTTTAATTATAGGTACAATATTCTATAATTCGAAAGATACTTCACTTTATCAGGCAATAATATACTACACATGCCAATTGGTTTTCTGCCATTTAATTTGTTCTCTTTTAAGAAAAGCTAACGTTAAAAATTAGATTTCTTATTGATTTTTCATTTCCTTTGTGTCTGTTTATTAATCTAAAAGCAGTTCTCTCCTGTTTTGTTTTCATAAAAATTCTCAAACAAGATGAATAGTTCTATTATTCCAAGTGACTTAAAGTGTATTATTTTTGATATGGATGGCGTTTTATATGATTCGATGAAAAATCATGAATTGACATGGAAAGGTTGTTTTAAGCCCGAAGGTATTGATTTCCCTGCCTACGAGGCTTATATGCACGAAGGAAGAACCGGACATGATACCATTGGTTACGCTTTTAAAGAATACTTAAACAAAGAAGCCACTCAGGAAGATAAAGAACGCGTTTACAATGAAAAAGTACGATTAATGGCGCTGGCTCCCAAAGCTCCAATGATGCCAATGATGTTTGACCTCATTCAGTTTTTAAAAGAGAAGGGACTTGAAATATGGGTTGTTACAGGTTCAAAACAACCCACATTATTGGATAAACTAAATAATGATTTTGGCATTAATCCCAAGCAAATTATTAGTGCCAAAAATGTTACAAACGGAAAACCTCATCCTGAACCATATCTAAAAGCGGTTGTAGGTTCAGGTTTTACTGCAAAAGAATGTATGGTTGTTGAAAATGCACCATTAGGTGTACGATCGGCAAAAGCAGCTGGCATTATCACAATAGCTGTTAATACAGGAGTTTTAAAAGATGAAATTTTAGCTAACGAAGGTGCTGATGTTATATTACCAAATACCACAGAATTATATTCATATATTACTAACAAATTGTAAATAGTATTTTTATACTTTAGAATAAAACAAATTGCAGATACTGTCTATATTTAATCTACAACATAAACTACTATACGAAAGGTATCATGTCTTGAAATTATATTATTTTCTACGACCACTGCATATTCAGAGAATTATTGTTATGCCTACACCCCCCCAAAATTAATTAGTTAATCCTTAAAAACACATTAAAAATATACTGAACAAGATAATATTAATTTCGGGTACTCTATGAGCAACGAACACATAGACTTTTTGTTGAATATAGTGGTGTTGGATTTTCAGAGAAGAATCAAGTTATGATTTTTGAAAGGTTTCATTACATTGACTTTGAAATTACGAATAAATCGTTGCTACAATATTTCGATGACCTCCAAAATTACGAAATTCACAAAAATAAATACCTTGCCAGGTACCCATATTTAATCTGCCGTTAGTAATAGGAATAGTAATAGAAGGACTCATTAAGCTCGACTTAACATGAGCAGGCATATCATCACACCCTTCTAAGGTATGGGTATATTCCTCGCAACCCTCAGGCACTATTTTATTTAAAATTGTTTCAAAATCGTAGCGCACTGAAGGATCTGCGTTTTCATTAATGGTTAATCCGGCTGAAGTATGTTGCACAAACAAATTAAGTAATCCTTTTTCCGGTAAATCAAGATGCGACTCTATCACACTAGTAATTAAATGAAATCCTCTTCTGAATTCTGGTAAACGAATAATCTTCTGCTCAACCATTCTGATAATATCTATTAGTTTTTTTTGAAAAATAAAGACTAAATTAAAAAAATAGTCACATATAGTTACTACTGAAGTAAATTAAAATACTTCATTGCAAACTCCATGGCATAATCCTCTATTTCATTGCAAATTTCACGGTATGCTTTCAGTTTTTCCATATCTGTTCCTTCTGCTAAACCTGGATTATCAAATGGATGCATGATTACTTCACCAGGTTCATGAGCCAAAACAATATCATCTACCTGAGTATGATCCACAATAATCATATAGTCAAAAATATCGTTTTTAAACTCTGATATATTCTTCGATTTATATTTATTAATATCTATTACGGATTCCATCATAGCCTTTTGTGCCAATATATGAATGGGTTCAATATGCTTACCGGCACTTTTGACCACAGCTTTATCTTTTAAATAATACGATAACCAACCCTGTAGCATTTGAGATCGTGCAGAATTTTTATTACTAAAAACAAGTATTTTCTTCATGGGTATATATTTTTCTTCCTTATTATTACAAATCGCTGCAACATTAAAGAGTTTCACTTCTTTCTTCTATTCATATTCAATAACCAATACCTAAATTATCCATTCACAATATAGTTATTTAAAGTTCCATTAAAAAAGTTACAAATAATTTTGCTAACAAGCCTACTCATTTCTTCTCTGGTTTCAAGAGTTGCTGTTCCTGTATGGGGAGTTAAAACCACATGATCCATTGCAAGTAGTTCGTTGGGAATATCAGGTTCATTTTCATATACATCTAATCCCGCACCTGCTATTTGTTTATCTTCAAGTGCTTTAATCAATTCCTTTTCATTGATAACCGAACCCCGAGCAGTATTGATAATATACGCTGAATCCTTCATCAACTTAAATTCGTTTTCACCAATTAAATGATGTGTTTCTGGTGTTAACGGACAATTTAAAGAAACCACATCAGCCTGCTGCAATAATTCTGAAAGCTCGTACCTAACCGCTTGATAGTCTGCTTCAATTTGAGGGGAAAGTCTTTTTCGGTTATAGTATATAATGTTCATTCCAAAGGCTTTAGATCTACGCGCAAGGGCCTGACCAATAGCACCCATACCTATAATACCCAATGTTTTTCCCGTCAGTGTAGTACTTAAATTTTTCATTACTCCGGTAATTACACCTTCTGGTTTTCGAAGCTGATTATTCAAATAACCAATCTTTCTGCTCAATGCCACCATCAACCCCATAGCTAATTCCGCAGTTGGTTCTGTAACTGGATCGGGAGTATTGGTAACCACTATTCCTTTTGAGGTGACATATGGTATATCAATGTTATCGTACCCTACTCCAAAATTTGCTATCAATTTAAGGTTTACTGCCTTATCTATAATATCCTGCGTTAACTTATGTCCAAAAATCGATACAATAGCATAAGTTTCCGTTATATTTTTTTCCAACTCTTCTTCTGTAAACTTTTCTCCCTTTGGAAAAATCACTTCAAAATCACTTCCCAATTCATCAAATCCACGAGCTGGAATTTTATGCATTACAAGTATTTTTTTCATTTTCAAACTAGTATTAAGACATATTTATAACACATTAATATAAAGACAAAAGACTAACTTACAGTAATAACCCGAGTTCGATTAAAATTAAAGAGCTCAGATTTTATTAAAATGCAGATATACAAGGCAAATTATGATTAATCTTTATACCTGTAATAAAAACATAAAACTATCGTTTTTTTAATGAATCCACAATTGGTTTTCATTAATCCAAAGGGTTCGTTACTTTTGTTAGCCTATAATACATTGAATTAAATGCATAAACACCTCTATATTTTATTTGCGGTAGTTCTTTTTTCTACTTCTCTCTTCGGACAAAATAAAACCGAGATTAAAGGTACTGTTTCAACATCTGAGCAAAAAAAACTTGAATTGGTTAATGTTTCAATTAAAGGATTGCCCGGTGGAACCGTGACTGATGCAAATGGAGACTTTACCATTTCAGTAAACCAGACTCCTCCAATTACATTAATATTCAGCAGCATTGGCTACAACATTAAAGAAGTTGTACTAGATAAAATAGAGGATACTAAAAACCTGCTGATTGTATTAACAGAAAAACAAGAAACCATTGAGGAGGTTAATATTAAAGCTAAAGAAAGAACCAACCAAAACTTTACGGCTATTGATTCAAAAATAGCAGGCAACCTTCCTGATGCAACAGGAGGAAGTATTGAAGCGTTGGTTAAAACCCAAATGGGAGTTACTTCAAATAACGAATTAAGTTCACAATACAGAGTTAGAGGAGGTAATTTTGATGAAAACCTGGTTTATGTAAACGATATCGAAGTCTATCGTCCATTTTTGGTGCGAGCAGGACAACAAGAAGGTCTTAGCTTTGTAAATCCGGAATTAGTTTCAAACATTCGTTTTTCTGCCGGAGGATTTGATGCCAGATACGGAGATAAAATGTCTTCTGTTTTAGATATTAAATATAAACGTCCTACCGAATTTGCAGGTAGTGCTTCCGGAAGTCTTTTAGGTGCAAATGCACATATAGAAGGTGCAAATAAAAGCGGCAAGTTTACTCATATTACAGGTGTAAGATACAAAACTAACAAATACCTGGTTGGGTCTATGGATGTTTCAGGCGATTACCAACCCAACTTCCTGGATATTCAAACCTACTTAACTTATCGCATCAATGAAAAATGGAGATTAGGTTTTTTAGGTAACATTTCGAGAAACAGTTATAATTTTGAGCCGGTTGACAGAGAAACCACGTTTGGAACTATCAGCGAAGTAAAAAAACTTAAAATATACTTTGAAGGTCAGGAAGAAGATTTATTTATGACTGGATTTGGAGCTGTTTCTCTGGACTTTTCACCCAATAACAATAACAATTATAAAGTGGTGGCCTCAGGTTACAGAACTTCCGAAGATGAAACTTTCGATATTTTAGGCCAATACTGGCTTCAGGATCTGGGTGAAACCAATGAGAGTGGAGATGTAGTTTTTAACGAAGCTGAAGATATTGGTGTAGGCAGTTACCTTGAGCATGCCCGAAACTATTTATTTGGGGCTATAACTAATATTGCGTTTAGGGGAACGCACCGTTTAGGAGCCAACAACATTGAATGGGAGGCTAAATATCAATACGAAAGATTCTCCGACATTATTAACGAATGGGAGTTAAGAGATTCTGCTGATTATAACATTCCATTAAACAATGAAGCATTAACCCTTTCATATGCATATAACGATGAAAATAAAATTGAATCAAACAGATTTACTGGTTTTATTCAGGAAAACAGAAACTTTGAATTGAATAATGGTTCTTTAGATTTGGCCATTGGAGTCAGAGCTAATTTTTGGGACTTTAATGATGAGTTTTTGCTTAGCCCGAGAATGAGCCTGCTTTACACTCCTGAATGGGAGCACGATTTTAGTTTTAAATTTGCTTCCGGATTATATTATCAAAGTCCGTTTTATAAAGAATACCGATCGCAGGGAGAAGGTATCAACACCAACATAAAAGCTCAGCAATCCATCCACTTTGTTACTGGTTTTGATTACTATTTTAATGCATGGGAACGTCCTTTTAAATTCTCCACCGAACTCTATTACAAAAAGATGAAGCATCTGAATCCATATCAAATTGATAATGTTAGAATAAGATACTCTGCTAAAAACAACGCAGATGGTTATGCTGCTGGATTAGACATGAAAATAAACGGTGAGTTTGTTAAAGGAATTGAGTCATGGGCTAGCCTCTCCATTATGCAAACTGAAGAAGATATTAAAGGAGACTCGTATATAAACAATACAGGACAAACTATTTACCCAGGATATATCCCTCGTCCATCTGATCAAAGGTTTAATTTTAGCCTGATGTTTCAGGATTACTTAAGAAACAATCCATCATTTAAAGTGAATTTGAATTTAATTTATGGAAGTGGTTTACCATTTGGACCGCCAAACTCTGAAAGATATAAAGCCACAAATACAATGCCTGCCTACAGAAGAGTTGACATTGGATTTTCGAAAGAAATCACCGGATCTCAATTACATCCGGATAAAAAGTCAGGGACATTTAAAAACATCTGGATTGGATTAGAAGTCTTCAACCTGTTTGATATAGATAATACGATATCGTATTTTTGGGTAACCGATGTTAACAACACCCAATACGCGGTCCCCAACTACCTTACATCAAGAAGATTGAATATAAAACTTATCACCAGATTTTAGCAACAAAACACATTTTTTATTAAAACAACAAAGCCGATAACTCAATTACCGGCTTTGTTGTTTCTGTATATATTATTTATACTATTTTATTTCTGGAACTCCAGTTGTTGTTCTAACAACCTTTTTGATTTTTCCATTTTCATCATACTCTAATTTATCAACACAAACACTTCTTCTAAAAGGGCCTCCATCTTGTAAACCTGCATTATGATATATAAAGTAATCGTTTCCTTTAAAAGTAATAATAGCCTGGTGATTTGTTGGTGAATTTGGTAATGTATCATTAATTACCCCTTGATATTCCCATGGCCCCATAATACTTTTACTTGTAGAGTATTCGGTTGTTGATGGATAGTGTGCTGCATAAGATAAATAATAAGTATCATTACGTTTGTGAATCCATGGTGCCTCAAAAAAGTTTTTAGCCTCCACAGTTTCAACCGGACCATCAACTTCTGTCATATTATCGTTTAGTTTTACAATACGAGCTTCGTTCCATGATCCCCACAACATATACACCTGCTTGTCATCATCAACATAAACCATAGGGTCAATATTTAAAACGATTGAATTTTTAGTTGTGTCTGCAATAATAGGTTTTCCTGATGCATCTTTGTATGGCCCAAGAGGATGATCTGCGACCGCAACTCCAATAGCAAAACCTTCGTTTACACGAGCTGTAGAATCTTTATGCACCATTGGAACATACCACCAAAATTTCCCGTTATTTTCAACACAATGTCCTGCAAAAGCATTAGCTACAGCCCATTCAAAATCTTCAACCTGAAGTTTTACGCCATGATTGGTCCAGTTAACCATATCTGGTGTCGAAAATACATACCATTTTTTCATTAAAAATCCATCCTTACCCAACTCTTGCTCATCACTACCGGTAAAAAGATACAAAGTATCATTATAAACCAACACACTTGGATCGGCAGTTAAAGGAGACTTAAACAATGGATTACCACTATACTTAACCTCTTTTTTACCATATGCCGATAAAATAGCTATCAACATAACCAATGGAAGCAGAAACTTTAGTTTTTTCATCGTTAAATTCATATTTGTTATTAATTTTTCTCTTTAAAAGCTGAGCATTATTTAAGCCGTTTTATCTACATAACAATGCAAAACAAATTATTAAAAGAGGAAAATTACAAAAAACAAAAGCATATTTAAACAGCCAACTTCAATTATAACGAATAGTCCTCCATGTGTAACTATTTGTCTGCTTTTGCAGATTTCTCTGCTCTAAAAGTGAAACATTACATCTCTATTCATACACTTCTTAATATAGCATTGTTGTGATATTTATCACAGCTTTAGGGTGAAGCATTTACTATCTTAGCAACCAAAATAATAACTGTTTAAAACAACTTTCAAATGACTCAAAACGAATACATAGAAAGAGAAGATAAATATGGTGCACATAATTACCATCCACTACCAGTGGTATTAGATAAAGGAGAAGGCATTTATGTTTGGGATGTTGATGGTAAAAAGTATTTTGATTTTCTATCTGCATATTCCGCAGTTAATCAAGGACACTGTCATCCCAAAATTATCAAAGCTCTTACTGATCAAGCATCAAAACTTACTTTAACTTCAAGAGCTTTTTACAGCAGTGTACTTGGAGAGTTTGAAGAATATATTACAAACTACTTTGGCTACGATAAGGTATTGCCAATGAATACAGGTGCTGAAGCTGATGAAACCGCCATAAAGCTTTGTAGAAAATGGGCTTACGAAAAAAAAGGTATTGAAGAAAATCAGGCTAAGATTATTGTTTGTGAAGGCAACTTTCATGGAAGAACAATAACTATTATTTCCATGTCTACAGATCCGGACTCCTATAAAGGATTTGGACCTTACACTCCTGGATTTGAAGTGGTTGCTTATAACGACATTGAAGCATTAGAAAAGGCTTTAGAAGACCCTAATGTTGCCGGATTTTTAGTTGAACCAATTCAGGGAGAAGCAGGTGTTTATGTTCCTGAGGATGGATATTTAAAGAAAGCTCACGAACTTTGTAAAGCTAAAAATGTGCTTTTTATTGCTGACGAAGTACAAACAGGAATTGCACGTACAGGAAAAATGTTAGCATGTGATCACGAAGGTGTTCGTCCTGATGTGTTAATACTTGGGAAAGCAGTTTCTGGAGGTGTATTCCCGGTTTCTGCAGTATTAGCCGATGATGACATTATGCTATGCATTAAACCAGGTGAGCATGGATCAACCTATGGTGGTAACCCACTAGGTTGTAAAGTAGCAATTGCAGCTCTTGATGTAATTAAAGATGAAAACCTAGCTGAGAATGCAACTAAATTAGGGGAGATTTTCCGTAGTGAATTAGAAGGTATTCAATCAGATATGATTGAGTTGGTTCGTGGAAAAGGATTACTTAATGCAGTAGTTATTAAACCTAAAAATGGAAAAACAGCCTGGGATGTTTGTATAGCCATGAAAGAAAATGGTTTAATTGCAAAACCAACACACGGACACATCATCCGATTTGCACCACCTTTGGTAATTAATGAAGAACAACTTAGAGAAGCATTAGATATTATTAAAAAAACTTTTGCTGAATTTGAATAGTTTATAAAGTCTTATCACCATATTTAAGCCTGGAGTTTATTATTAAATATCTCCAGGCTTTTTTTATTATACTAACCAACCTATCAACACTTTACCTAGCTAATAAAAAACACTCCTGTCATTTTTTAAAAAACACACGTATTTTTAGGTAAAATGTATCGTGTTTTTCAAAAAATGTATCGTGATTTTAAAAAAACACGTGTATTTTTTTTGCATACCAAAAGTAGACTAAAAATTCCTGTGGTAAAATGTATCAAAAAAACGTATATTTAATATCTATTAAAACCTACTTCACCATGGAAAAGGAATTACAATTACTTTACTCCAGACTACGAAAACTCGATGAAAGATCTTTTGATTTAAACAGCTGGAAACAAGGAACCATTGCTGTAATAAACTCAATACTCGGACCTGATAATCTGAAAAAGAAACTAATTGAGGATATTGACTTTCAAAACAACAGTTGGTCGTTACGCGATACCACAGGCGATGTTGACTCTGTAAAGAAAACCTGTGCTGACGTATTAGAAACCATTATCCTTGAAATTGAAACCTTTGGTTTAGCTGAAAATGTTATTCAGGATAAAGACAAAACTAGTTTAGGTGGAATTGAATTAATCGATGAAGCCATTAAGCAAGAATTATCGCAATCTCAACTTGATGAACTATTAACTTTACTTAAAGACAAAACAACATCACACACACAGATTGTTGACAAGATTAAACGCTTTGGATACGAAATAGCACCCAAAATACTTGCGAGCATTCTCTTAAATGAAAAATATATGAAAGTAAAGAAATAAAGTCTTAATAAAAACTCTATAAAATTAAAAGGCCTGCAATACCAATGATACTGCAGGCCTTTCTGTATAAATATTATATGCAATTACATTTTTTCAGGAACATCAGCTCCTAATAACCACATTGCATTTTTAATTGTTTTACCAACCGTTTTACATAAAACTAAACGCATCATGCGTTTATCTTCATCCTCCTCAAAAAGGATTGGATAATCATGATAAAACTGATTGTATTCTTTTGCTAAGTCATATGCAAAGTTTGCAATAACCGCAGGCGAAAATACTTTACCTGCTTCCTTCACAATATTTGGGAAGTTAGAGATCATTCTGATCAGGTTATTTTCCTTCTCTCCGATTTCTACATTTGTAGGTGCCTTATCTGCTACCTCAATACCTTTTTCAGCAGCTTTTCTGAAAATAGATTGAATTCTGGCGTGAGTATATTGAATAAACGGACCTGTATTACCATTAAAATCAATAGATTCAGAAGGATTAAATGTCATATTTTTACGAGGATCTACTTTTAAGATGAAATACTTAAGTGCTCCCAATGCGATCATTCTAAATACACACTCAGCTTCCTCTTCTGAATATCCTTCAAGCTTTCCAAGTTCTTTTGACATTTCTCGAGCAGTGTTTACCATCTCATCCACTAAATCGTCGGCATCAACAACTGTTCCCTCTCTTGATTTCATTTTACCTTCAGGAAGCTCAACCATTCCATATGAGAAGTGAACCAAATCTTTTCCCCACTTAAATCCTAGCTTATCTAAAAGTAATGCTAATACCTGAAAGTGATAATCCTGCTCATTACCTACAACATAAACCATTTTATCGATACTAAAATCGTCAAAACGAAGTTTTGCTGTACCAATATCCTGAGTCATATAAACTGATGTACCATCCTTACGAAGTAATAACTTCTCATCAAGACCATCATCAGCTAAATTACACCATACACTGTTATCCTCTCTTCTGTAAAAAAGACCTTTATCCAGACCTTCTAAAACCATATCTCTACCTACAGTAAAAGTATCTGATTCGTAATAGATCTTATCAAAGTCAACGCCTAACTTTTTATAAGTCACATCAAAACCGGCATAAACCCAACTATTCATGGTTTCCCAGTCCTTATACACTTCTGCATCTTTTGCTTCCCATTTTCTAAGCATTTCACGTGCTTCTAAAATTAAAGGAGCATTATTTTCAGCGTATTTACTTAACTCTTCACAAGCTTTGAACTGCTCATTTTCAGCATCATTCAAACCTTCTTTGGTTTTCTTTTTTGCTTTTAAATCTGAATACAACGCAGAAAAATCAGTTGCATCACTAATTGCATCATATTCACTAATATTCTCTGCAATGATTGCTTTAATCTCAGCCTTATATTCCTGATCAAATTTCACGTAGTAGTCACCAACTAACTTATCACCTTTGATTCCTGTTGATTCTGGTGTTGCACCTTCACCCCATTTTTTCCAGGCCAGCATCGATTTACAAATATGTATACCTCTATCGTTTACAATATTTGTTTTCACTACTCTATATCCATTTGCTCCGGCAATTCTGGATAATGAATATCCTAAAAGGTTATTACGGATATGCCCAAGGTGTAATGGCTTATTGGTATTTGGAGACGAATATTCTATCATCATTAAAGGAGAAGTTTCTTCTACTGGCTGAAAGCCATAAGTATCTTCTTTTGCAATATCATTTACTAAATTCAGCCAATAATCAGCAGCTAATTCAATGTTTAAAAATCCTTTAACAACATTATAGTTAGCCACATTTTCATCAGAAGCTTTAATAAACTCTCCTATATCTTTACCTGTATCTTCAGGGGATTTTTTTGAAATCTTAAGCAATGGGAAAACCACGATTGTAAAATCACCAGTTAAATCTTTTCGAGTGATTTGAACCTGAGCCTGGTTTTCATTTATTTCTTGTCCGTATAATTCCTTAACTGCGGCAATTACTTTACCTTTTAGTTGCAATTCTATATCCATAACTGCTGTTATTCTGCTTTATATTACAAATGAAAGCACAAAGATAAAAAAGTTATGCGAATGCGATATAGAACAAGTATTATTCTACCAACTCAAACTCAATATCGATATGATATTCACTACTTACATTTTGTCCGTTGTATGTTGCCGGAATCCAATTCCACGTCTGAGGAAATGTTTTTGCAACTCTTAAAACTTCCCGATCCAGCAAGGGATGAAGTTTTTTTATTATTTGCAATTGTACTGGCCTACCTGCACTATCTACACTAACAGCTAAAGTTACCCGCCCTTTTACATCCTGATTTTTGGCAACCTGCGGATAATCAATATGATTTACAATATATACATATGGAATGATAGGACTCCCATCAAAAAAAACAGGAGTTTCAAAGTACTCATCAGGAGTTTGACGGTTTGCTATTTTAGTAACCTTTTGAGTATTATAATCATATTCAAAATCAAATATTCCATTCAATGAAAAATAAACCCACCTCCCGCTTTTCTCGCCATTTTTATAAGTTCCCCGTTCAATAACATAACCTTTATATTTTCTATAGTATCTGCCATGCCTTACTGAAGTATCATTTTTCATGGCATAATATTGCTCATAAAAAAAACCATATTTCTTGCTCTGTACTGATGTTTCCTGCGCCTGGGAATTAACAAAACAAAATAACAGATAAAAAACCGCCAGATATTTTAAACTATGCAAAATGTATGTTTTATATATTATTACGCTCTACTGAAGAGAACTGATTTTCAACATTTCTATTGTGGTAAATACAAAATATGCATGCATTTGCATAACCATAACGAAACATAGACAATAGTAAAGATAGGAATTAAAACAAAAACCTTATCATTTTACATTAAGAACCGTAAAATGATAAGGTTTTCTGATATTGAAAAAAACTGAAGCCGAAATGTATGTTTATAGATTTCTTTTTAAATAATCACTCATCATCTGATAAAGATGCATTCTTGTGTTTCCTCCGTAAATACTATGATTTCTATTTGGATAAACAAACATATCAAATTGCTTTCCTGCCTGAATCAACTGCTCTACAAACTCTACTGTATTTTGATAATGCACATTATCGTCTGCTGAACCATGAATTACAAATAATCTACCAGATAGATCCTTTGCCATATTTATTGGAGAATTTTCATCATAACCTTTAGGGTTTTCCTGTGGTTTACGCATATATCTTTCAGTATAAACACTATCGTAGTATCGCCAGTTGGTAACCGGAGCTACTGCAATACCAACCTTAAATACTCCATTTCCTTTACCTAAACAACTACAACTCATAAAACCACCATAACTCCAACCCCATATTGCTATTCTTGAGGCATCGGTATAAGATAAACTACCTAAATATTTGGCAGCCTCAATCTGGTCATCCGATTCATACTTACCTAATTTCATGTAGGTACACTTTCTAAATTCTTCACCTCTGGCGCCTGTTCCTCTTGGATCAACACAAGCAACAAGGTATCCCTGAGAAGCTAAATATTGCTCCCAACCGATTGACCACTCATCCAAAACCTCCTGAGAGTTAGGACCGCTATACTGCGTCATTAAAACCGGGTATTGCTTTGATGCATCGAAATTCAATGGTTTAACCATCCATCCATTCAACTCAACACCTTCACTGGTTTTAAATGTAAAAAACTCCTTAGCAGAAATATCATAAGCCTTTAACCTGGTTTTTAAGGCAGAGTTATCTACTAAAGTTCTCAACAGCTTTCCTGATTGCGCATGCAATGTATATTTTGGCGGTGTATTTGTACTCGAAAAATTATTTACATAATACTTGTAAGTTGCACTAAATTGTGCGCTATTAGTACCTTGTTCTGTACTTAATGTATAATTCTTTTTAGTATCCAGACTTACTGCATAAATCTCTCGTTGTGTAGGCGAAACTTTAGCTGCCTGATAATAGATTAACTTTCTATTGGCATCATAACCATAAAATGCTGTTACATCCCAATCTCCTTTTGTTAATTGTCTAACTTTCATACCAGCCATTGTATATAAGTGAATATGGTTATATCCATCCATTTCACCAACATATACAAAGTAATCTCCACCAGGTAGAAATGTTAAATTATCCAATACATCTTCGGCAATATAATAATCGTTCCTATGCGTAAAAACACTCTTGGTAATTGTTGATGCTGTATTGGCAATCAATAAGTCGAATTGATTTTGTAATCTGTTCAGCTTTAAAATCCCTAACTTACCATCTTCGTAGGTCCATCTGATTCGAGGAATATAATAATCTTCACCTTCAATATCCATAGTTTTGGTAGTCCTGTTTTTTACATGAAAAACTTTTACTTCAACCTTAGAGTTATCTTCACCTGCTTTTGGATATTTAAATTTATATTCTCCTGGGTATAAAGCATATTCTTCATGAGTAGGATGACTTCCTTTGTAAAGTGGAAACTTATATTGCTTTACATTTGACTCATCAAATCGAAGGTAAGCAAGTTCCATACTGTTAGGCGACCATTCCATTGCTCTGTTAAACTCAAACTCTTCTTCATAAACCCAATCCGGCACACCATTAATGATTTTATTATATGCTCCATCATTCGTTACTCTGGCTTCTGTTCCAAATAATATTTTATGAATATATACATCATTATCTTTTACAAAAGCCACCATATTTCCATCTGGCGAAAAGATTGCTGCTTGTTGCTTCCCTTCTTCCGACAAAGGTTTAATCTCTTTTCTTTTTATATCGTATATATAATAGTTTGCTTTATATGTTCTTCTGTAAACATTTTCTCGATTTGTATATACAAGAATTCTGGTATTTGTACTATTAAACTCATAACCTTGTATTAAATCAATTGGACAATCTTTAATTTCATCAAGATTCATAACAACCCTATCTTGTTTCCCTGTGGAATAAGCATATTTTACAATTGTCTTACCACCTTCAAGTGTTGTGTAATAATTTCCATCTGAAGTAGATTTTAATCCACTGATGGATTTTGAGTAGAATGTTGCATATTTATTTAAGTCCTCTAATGTAACCGTCTTTTTTTGGGCTGTTACAAACAATGGAATAATAAAAGCAGTAAAAAATAATATATTCTTTATTGATTTTTTTGTTGATTGATACATATGTTAATAATACTTATTACTAATTAAAGAAACTTTTATCGCGAACAAAGCTAATAATTAGACACTAGGATTCAAATTTTAGCGCTAATTCAAGAAAGTAACTTTATTACTACTATAATTTGTAAGCTGAAATAGTTTTACTCTCTAACAAACTTCACTCCAAAAGCCACAAAATTAGCATTCAATCCTGTATTTCGTTTATAATTATTATACTTTATATCAATACTTTTTAATCCAAACTTCCCAATTTTAGCTCTTGTAAATATATCTGTATAAGATATTCCAAAACCAAACTGGTCAGCACTAAATTTCGACAGGTCATAATCTGAAGTATAATATTTACTTGTAGACCGATGAGTATCGAATGGCGCAAAATAATCCGCTGCAGACTGATTATAAAAACGATAACTTGGATACAAGGTAAACTTTTGCGATATTTTCACTGGTATTTCAACATTTATCGTATTTGATGTAATTCCCCAATCATCGTAATAAAACCTGTAATACGTCCGTACCGCAAAATATTCGTTGATAAAATAATGAAATCTGGCTCCCACCGGAATCTTTAACCTCGTGCTTGGCATACGTTCAATATCATCAGCCAACATAAAAACATCTCTGTTTTTTCTACTTGTATAATAAGGTATACTCTCGGCATTACCTATGTAATAATTACTTCTATCAGAAAAATAAACACGCTGCATAGGATTAGACAACCATCCATCCTGCTGCACCATGTCAAAAAACAGCGAAAACTGTGCATTTCTACTTAAAATTTGAGAAAATGAAACCGATAACGAATATGTATTCCGCCCCTTATCTGTAACTTTTGAATAATTAATTGGATCCCAGGTGATACTGTTCTTATTGGTAACCATTCCCTGTTGATTTAAAATATCAGCATTTGCAAAAAATCCACTGTACAAATCACCATTTACATCATCATAAGAGATTAGTTCTGTTGGATAAACCGGTTTCCATGTATCTAAATACAAACTACCTTTTACATTTATTTCTGTATTTTTCTCATTAAACAGTTTAGTATATCCTCCACCAAATCCAATTGAGGTATAATCAAACTCTTTTGAAAAAGAGGCATGCGCATCCCATAATTTATTTCTATCATCGGAGCTGTGAGAATAGCTTCCTGATATATTGGTCCAAGTATCTTTCTGTGATGCTCCAGACGAAGCCACCCAAGGACTACCTGTCATATCGTTGTTTGCATTCTGTGAAGCTCCAGATCTATCAAATGGGTTCAAATTACTTGATGAAGCTGAAGTGTACGTAGAAAATCCAACATCTACAGTAAGAACGTCATCATCATTTAGTGGAATGCTCACAATAATATTAGGTGTAAAATCTGTAATTTCCTCATCTCCAACACCACCTGTTACTGATGCATTATCACCTTCTTGATTATAATAACTTGATAATATATCCACTTCTGTATTTTCAAGCACACGTTTTTTAAATGTAATTGTGGTATCCGATTGAGAATATGCAAACACACTGAAAAACGACAATATTAATATAAATAAACTCTTCATTTTTATAACTTTTATAACACAATATCAATTACAACCACAGCCTCCTCCGGACTTTCCGCCATTTGCTCCAGATGCACCCTCTCGATAAACCTGATAATTTGTCTCAAACTTTTTAAACTTTTTATCGCTTAATGCCATATCCGGATCATTAATATTTACTTTTTCGTATTCCTTTAGTACAACACAGGAACTCATTGAGCTTACAATTAAGATTGCAACCAATAATATTTTTTTCATTCTTTTAATTTTTAATCAAATTTGTATCATAACTAAGCTGTATATGATCGGATTTGATAACATTGCTATTATCATCAACAATAATACATTCAACACCTTTTAGTTGATTAACCATATTTAACCCGGCATCTATGCCCATAACAAATACAGAAGTTGCCAACGCATCAGCAATTTCAGCATTCAAAGTAAAAATAGTAACACTCAAAATTCCTTTACTTGGATATCCCGTTTTAGGATTAATGATATGCGAGTATGTTTCACCATTAAACTTTACGTAATTTTCATAATTTCCAGAAGTTACAACTGCACCATTTGTAACAGGCATCCACGAAAAAACTTTTGCTTTATTTAAGGGATTTACAATGGCTACCATCCACTCTTTGCCGTCTGGCTGTGTTCCCCAGGTGTTCAAATCTCCAGAAGCATTAATAATACCAGCAACTACACCCTGTTTCTGAAGTAACGCTTTTGCTCTGTCTGCTGCATAACCTTTACCAATAGCACCAAACCCAATCCGCATTCCTTTTTTTTTCAGAAACACAGTATTCTTGTCATCATTAATGATTATATTATGATAATCAACATTCCTTATAGAATGTTGAATTTGTTCTTTTGAAGGCATCTCAGCCATACTACCATCAAATTTCCAAATATTATCCATTGATGCATAAGTAATATCAAATGCTCCATCTGTTAATTTTGAAATTTTTAATGACCGCTCGATTAACTGAATTAACTCCTTACTAACAACAACTGGTTTTATCCCGGCATTACGATTAATAAGAGCTGTTTCTGAATTTTCGTCCCATGATGAAATGATATTTTCTATTCTGGAAATTTCGTCTATAGCCAATTGAATATACTTAACTCCATCTTCCTGATTTTCTGCAACTACAGTAATATCAAAACGACACCCCATCAGTTTTGTAGTTTGCTTAAAAATATTATCTGCAAAACCATTAATCCCCATAAACATGGCAACTATGGTAAAAATAAATGCCCTCAAAATACTTTATTTAAAAGAGTTTAATTGATCAAAATAGGCTTTAGGCGTTGTTTTTTTATACCCCATAGCACCTAAAACACCCCCCTCTGCATTTAAAATAACTACATAAGGAAAATATCCGTTCTGATTATATTTTTCTGCCAAAGCAGCATTCTGCTTTTGCTTTACCTCTGACAATCGATTCTTTTTGCTTCGTGGAAAATCGACCTTTACTATTACAAATCGATCTTCAGCTTCTTTCAAAAACGCCTCAGTATCTAATATTTCTCTTTCAAGTTTAATACAAGGTGCACACCAATCAGAGCCTTGAAAAACCAATAAAATACGTTTATTATCTTTTGACGCTTCTGTTTTTGCCTGATCAATAGTCAGGTCTTTTTCTTCTGCCTGAACATAAAAAACAGTCAGGAACAAAATACAAAACAATACCAATTTTCTTTTCATACTTTTAATTATGTAATACAGATTATTTATATCCTGTTATAAGACCTAAGGCTTAAAATAACAACCTATAATACAACAAGATTTATATACCAAAACAGTTTAACTATAACATTTTTTTAACTGTTTTATAGCTAAACAAACATATTTAAATTAAAATTGTTCTAAAACACATTATTTATATATCTACTTTTATGCATTTTATTTGATTCAAAAGTTCTAATTAAATAATGAAATGAGTATTCAATAAATAAAAACAATCTTTATCAATTATCTTTTAGGGCATATTAATGCTTATTACAAAATATCTTTATCTTTGCATGTTTTATTTATAACAATTTCATAAACAATAAGAGTTTGTAAGGAGTTAGGTGTTCGTATAATCTAAGTTCTGCAAAGTCTAAAATTTAATATTAACATGGTTAAAATAACCTTACCAGATAGCAGCGTAAGAGAGTACGAATCAGGAGTTACCGGTTTGGAAATTGCCAAGAGTATCAGTCCTCGATTGGCAAAAGAAGTTTTATCAATCTCAGTAAATGAACAAACCTGGGATCTTACACGTCCAATAACGAAAGATGCTTCCATTAAACTTTACAAGTGGGAAGACGAAGAAGGCAAACACGCATTTTGGCATTCTTCAGCTCACTTAATGGCAGAGGCTTTAGAAGCTTTATTTCCAGGAATGAAGTTTGGAATAGGTCCTTCAATTGAAAATGGATTCTACTATGATGTTGATCCTGGTGAAGATGTTGTGCTTAGAGATACTGACATTCCAAAGATTGAAGCTAAAATGAAAGAATTGGCTCGTCAGAAAAATGCTTACGTACGTACTGATGTTACCAAGGCTGAAGCACTTTCATATTTTAACAACAAAGGAGATGAATACAAACTTGAGTTAATTAATGAACTTGAGGATGGAACCATAACTTTTTACAAGCAAGGTGAATTTACTGACCTTTGTAGAGGACCTCACTTACCTTCTACAGAACAGATAAAAGCAGTAAAAGTACTAAGTATTGCCGGTGCATATTGGAGAGGTGACGAAACTCGCAAGCAATTAACCAGAGTTTATGGAATTACATTCCCAAAACAGAAAATGCTTGATGAGTACCTTGTTAAATTAGAGGAAGCTCAAAAACGCGATCACAGAAAAATTGGAAAAGAACTAGAACTTTTTGCTTTTTCTCAAAGAGTTGGACAAGGTCTACCTTTATGGTTACCTAAAGGAGCTAAACTTCGCGAGCGTTTGGAAAACTTTTTAAAGAAAGTTCAACTAGAATATGGTTATCAACAAGTGATCACCCCACATATAGGAAACAAAGAACTTTATGTTACTTCTGGTCACTATGCAAAATATGGTAAAGATTCGTTTCAGCCAATCAACACACCTGCTGAGGGAGAAGAGTTTTTACTAAAACCAATGAACTGTCCTCATCATTGCGAAATATTCAAAGTAAAACCGGTTTCTTACAAGGATTTACCAATTCGTATGGCTGAATTTGGTACAGTTTATCGTTATGAGCAAAGTGGTGAATTACATGGACTAACAAGGGTTAGAGGATTTACTCAGGATGATGCTCATATTTTCTGTACTCCGGATCAATTAAAAGATGAATTTAAAAAAGTAATTGATATTATTCTTTACATTTTTAAAGCATTAGACTTTAATGATTTTATCACTCAAGTTTCTTTAAGAGACAAAGAGAATACAGAAAAATATATTGGTAGCGAAGAAAACTGGGAAAAAGCAGAGTCTGCTATCATTGAAGCTTGCCAAGAAAGAGGTATGGAAACCATTGTAGAATATGGTGAAGCAGCCTTCTACGGACCAAAATTAGACTTTATGGTTCGCGATGCAATTGGGCGTAAATGGCAGTTGGGTACCATTCAGGTTGACTACAACTTACCTGAACGATTTGAGCTAGAATACATGGGGTCTGATGGTGAGAAACATCGCCCGGTAATGATACACAGAGCTCCATTTGGAAGTATGGAACGTTTTGTAGCTGTATTAATAGAGCATACAGCAGGAAAATTCCCATTATGGTTAACTCCTGAGCAAGTGGTAGTTCTACCAATTAGCGAAAAATTTAATGATTACGCTAAAAAAGTTTCAAATGTCCTGAATAATTCCGATATTCGCACCGTTTTAGATGACCGAAACGAGAAAATCGGTCGTAAAATACGTGATAATGAGTTAAAAAGAATTCCTTTCTTACTTATCGTAGGTGAAAAAGAAGCTGAAACCAATTCAGTATCTGTACGTAAGCAAGGCGATGGGGATCAGGGCTCAATGGAAATAGAACAATTTATAAGTTTTATAAATAAGGAAGTTGAACAACAACTTTCTGCAATAGATAACAAGTAAACAGTTTAATATTAACTAATTATAGGAGGATTTAGCGATAGCACAGAATAGAAGAAAACCACAGGGTTCGCAGCAAAAGGACACACAGAACTTTCGTATTAATAATGCGATCAGAGTTCCTAAAATAAGACTTGTTGGCGATAATATAGATAATCCGGGAGTATACTCTACATCGGAAGCTATTAAAATGGCAGACGCATTGGAGCTGGATTTAGTGGAGATTTCTCCTAAAGCGGATCCACCTGTATGTCGTATTACTGATTATCAAAAGTTTTTATACCAACAGAAAAGAAAACAAAAAGAGCTTAAATCAAAAGCTGTTAAAGTAGTTGTTAAAGAAATTCGTTTTGGTCCAAACACCGACGATCATGACTACAACTTTAAGCTAAAGCACGCTCAAAAATTTCTTTCTGAAGGGGCAAAAGTTAAAGCATATGTATTCTTCAAAGGAAGATCAATCTTATTTAAAGAGCAAGGTGAAATTTTGCTTTTGAGATTCGCTCAGGATTTGGAAGAGTATGGAAAAGTTGAGCAATTACCTAAGCTTGAAGGTAAAAGGATGATTATTTTCCTTTCTCCTAAAAAAGTGAAGAAGTAATTTCAATTATATAAACCAATTAATAGTAAGTACAATGCCAAAGATGAAGACGAATTCCAGTGCGAAAAAACGTTTTACAATCACTGGAAGCGGTAAGATTAAGAGAAAGCATGCTTTTAAAAGTCACATTTTAACAAAAAAGACTAAAAAGCAAAAAAGAAATCTTACTTACGCAGGACTTGTTCATAAGTCTGATGAGAGCAACGTAAAGTTGTTATTAAACATGAAATAATAAGGAATAAACCTTATTAATTAATTTATTAATCGAATGAAGTTAGCCGAAAGATCCTGAATGCAGGGCGCTAATCATTCTAAAAACAAGTAAAATGCCAAGATCAGTAAATGCTGTTGCTTCAAGAGCAAGAAGAAAAAAAGTTCTAAAGCAAACTAAAGGTTACTTTGGAAGAAGAAAGAACGTTTGGACGGTAGCAAAAAATACCTACGAAAAAGGTTTAGGTTATGCATACCGCGATAGAAAAAGAAAGAAAGGTCAATTTAGAGCACTTTGGATTCAAAGAATCAATGCTGCTGCCCGTTTAGAAGGAGTTTCTTACTCTAAATTAATGGGAATGATGACTAAGAAAAATATTGAAATTAACAGAAAAGTTTTAGCTGACTTAGCTGTTAACCATCCAGAAGCTTTTAAAGCTGTTGTTCAAAAAGCAATGGCTAACTAATTAAAAGCCTACAAAGAATACAAAATGGCAGGAGAGCAATTCTTTCCTGCCATTTTCATTTCATATATCATTTACATAACACGCTGAAATAAAAAACTTATCACCCAATCTTTCTAAGATACGGTCTAAATAATACAAGTTTTATTTATTCTGCTTCTTCATAACAATCAAAACACATATTTTTGCGATTCAAAGAAATTATGCACCATGAGTAAAGATTTTAAACCTACTCCATACATTTTGGAATCTGTAAATACAGGTAAACAATTCAATGATGAAGGATGGACATTAGATGCTCCAGGCGAAAAACAACCTACATTAATCAGAGCTGTTTACGAAAAAAAACAGATTGACGTAAAAGATGAGTCATATGGAATATTTCGTTTTGCAGATTGGTTACCTGTACATAAAATGCTGGAAGGATCTTCAGCACCCGTAACATATAAAAGTGAAGGCCTTGCTAAAAAGCTTGGATTAAATAATTTATACATTACATTCAGTGGATATTGGCCTGAGAAAGGAGCTAACTTTCGCACATGCTCTTTCAAAGAAACAGAAGCATTTACTGTTGGAGGAAGATTGAGCACAGAAAACGGTTCTGTTTTAGTTGTTGCATCAGCTGGTAATACAGCAAGAGCTTTTGCCAGAGTATGCTCTGATAATAACATTCCATTGTTACTTTGTGTTCCTGAGGATAATATTAATGCGCTTTGGTTTGATGAACCAATTAAAGACAATGTAAAATTGGTTGTTACAAAATCAGGAAGTGATTATTTTGATGCTATCTACTTATCAAATTTAGCCTGCGAAATAGAAGGTTTTATTGCCGAAGGAGGTGCAAAAAACGTAGCTCGAAGAGACGGAATGGCAACAACAACCTTATCCGCAGTTACAACTATTGGGCGTATACCTGATTATTACTTTCAGGCTGTAGGTAGCGGTACCGGTGCTATTGCTGCCTGGGAAGCAAACAAACGCTTAATTGAAGACGGACGCTTTGGAAGTAATTACATGAAGTTAATGGTTTCTCAAAACCATCCATTTATTCCTATCCATAATGCATGGAAAGCAGACTCCAGAGATATGTTACATCTTGATGATGATGAAGCCAGAAAGCAAGTGGAAGAAATAGATGCAAAAGTACTTTCAAACAGAAAACCGCCATATCCAATTATTGGAGGATTATATGATGCCATGAAAGAGGCTGGTGGTGATGTTTTATGCGCATCTAACGAAGAAGCAGCTGAAGCTGCACGCATCTTTAAAGAAACTGAAGGCAATGACATTCATTCTGCTGCATCGGTTGCAACTGCAACACTAATTAATGCGGTTAAAGAAGGTACTGTAAATGCAGATGATTATATTATGCTAAATATTACAGGTGGTGGTGAAGAAAGAATAAAAAGCGAAAAAGACATTTTATATCTTAAACCTACACATGTATTTGATATTACACCTACACTTGAAGATGTAAAAAGTGTAATTACCGAGTTATTTAGTAAAAACAACATTGTTCAGAACGTGTAAATTTTAATTGTTAGAATTACATTAAAATAGTTTAAAAGAGTACAGTTATTATTCGCTGTACTCTTTTTGTTTAAATACTCTAAATCTCAATAGCATAATTCTAACTTTCTATTATTATATTTGCTCTTCATTAAACAAAACTATCGGAAGAAGTATAAAAGTCTTAGGTTAATATTTAGTTAAAATAAACTTTTAACGATTCTTAAAAGTTAAACTCTTTTATCTTTACACTTAAGTATTAAGAGCTTCCGTATCATTTTATTTATCTCTTATACAAAACACTATACAATATGAATATTGCATTGATTGGGTATGGCAAAATGGGAAAAGAAATAGAAAAGATTGCCATTGAACGAGGACATACAATTACTTCTAAAATAGACATGCAGTCAAAAGACACTTTTGATGGTGAAGGTTTTGCTGCTGCAGACGTAGCCATTGAATTTACAGTACCTGAGGCTGCTTACAATAATTATCAATCATGCTTTAAACACAATAAACCTGTTGTTTCCGGAACAACTGGATGGCTTGATAAAATTGATGAAATCAAAGATCAGTGTAAAAACAATGGACAAACGTTTTTTTATGCATCAAACTTTAGTGTTGGAGTAAACGTTTTTTTTGAAATCAACAAAAAGTTGGCTCAACTAATGAATACGCTACCTGATTACGAAGTGAGCATGGAGGAAACACATCATATTCATAAATTAGATGCTCCTAGTGGAACCGCTATCACATTAGCTGAAGGATTGATTGAAAATATTGACCGTAAAGATGGTTGGGTTGAGGGAAAAGAACCTGCAACTAATGAAATTCATATCGAAGCTTATAGAAGAGATGAAGTTCCAGGTATCCACACTGTAAAATATGAATCTTCTGTTGATGAAATAGTGATACACCACAGTGCTAAATCACGTCAAGGTTTTGCATTGGGTGCCGTTTTGGCAGCTGAATTTGCTGCAAAAAACAAAGGCTTTTTAGGAATGAGTGATCTACTTAAATTTTAACATATAAAAAAATATAATAATGCCTAAAGTTTCTCTAGCCAAATGGATTAGGTTTTCAATTGCCACCCTGATATACTTTTTATGGGTTTTATGGGTAGGTAATTATTGGTTATTCCTTGGTTTACCTGTAATATTTGATGTTTACATTACTAAAAAAGTACCTTGGAATTTTTGGAAAAAAACCAAAAATGGAGAAAAACCTAAAGCTTGGGTTGAATGGGTTGATGCTTTATTATTTGCCTTAGTTGCGGTATATTTTATTAATCTTTTTCTATTCCAAAACTATAAAATCCCAACTTCATCATTAGAAAAATCTTTATTAGTAGGTGACCATTTATTTGTAAGTAAAGTTACATACGGACCACGTATTCCTAATACACCTCTGTCGTTTCCTTTACTTCAAAATACGGTTCCTATTCTAAATACAAAATCGTATTCAGAGTGGCCACAATGGAAATACAAAAGGCTTAAAGGTTTTAAAGAAGTTGAAAAAGGAGATATTGTTGTATTTAACTTCCCTGCCGGTGATACTGTCACTACTAATTTTCCTAATTTAAATCCTGATTTTTACGTCACATGTAGAAGAGAGGGTATTAACAGAGTAAATGCCAACCCTTCATTACTACAAGGATTTAAAGATAAAAGTCAGTGGGAAATCAATTCTAAACTAAGACAGATAGGAAAAGACAATATTAGACAAAATAATGAACAATGGGGTGATTTTATTTATCGACCTGTTGACAGGAGAGATAACTACGTTAAAAGGTGCGTTGCTGTTGCCGGAGATACTTTTGAAGTAAAAAGCAACCAAATATACATTAATGGACAAAAAGTGCACAATCCTAAAGGACTACAACACTTCTACAATATTATTACTGACGGAACGAAATTTAATAAACGCTTTCTTGACAAATTAGAAATCTCGAATGAAGATGCCCGCTATTTAGGAGAAGCTCCAAACTACACTTTACCTTTAACTAAGGAAAAAGCAGATGAGCTAAAAGAGTATCCCTTTATTCGACAAATATCAATGGTAGAACAGGTTCCTGACTCTAATTACATTATAACATGGCCATATAGCTCAGACTATAACTGGAGCAGAGATAACTTTGGACCATTGTGGATACCCAAAAAGGGAACTACCGTTCAACTAACGCTTAAAAATCTTGTTCTTTATGATAGAATTATCACTGCTTACGAAGGTAATAAGCTTGATGTAAAGAATGGTGAAATTTATATAAATGGTGAAAAGCAAAATGAATACACCTTTAAAATGGATTACTATTTCATGCTAGGTGACAACAGACACCAATCTCAAGATAGCAGATTCTGGGGATTTGTGCCGGAAGACCATGTTGTTGGAAGACCATTATTAGTTTGGCTTTCATTAAATAAAGATAAATCTTTGTTTGGAGGTAAAATTCGATTTGAAAGATTTTTCAAATGGGTAGCTAACGAACAATAGAATAAAATAATACACAAGAAATGGAGTTAGCAAATTATTACTAACTCCATTTTTTTTTACATTTAAACAGTCTAAGTTTATATAATTTAAAAGAACGCATGAATAGAAAAAAAATAATAAAACTTTGTGTTGCCTTTTTACTATTTATTTTGGGCTTGTGGACAGAGAGCCTGCTACCATTCTTTGGGATACTACTTTTATTTGATTCTCTAAAAGAAAAACCAATCTTAAATAGAATCATCACCTATACAAAAAATAAAACCGCAAAGAAATTCATATTTATTGAATGGTTCTTTGCTATTTTATTTGCAGCCTGGCTTCTCCTCTTTATCCAAAATAATTTTATTGGAATATATACATTCCATACTTCATCCATGAATGGAACACTAGATCCGGGAGATATCTTATTAGTAAATAAACTGAAACCTGGCGTTGCTAAAAACATCAATTCTATTAAGTGGTTTCATCGAAAAATGGGGACCAGCAAGTTGAAGCACAATGACATCATCATGTTCCATTTTCCTGAGGGAGATTCTTTATTAAAAAACAGACCTACAGACAGTTATTACTATTTGCAACGCTTATATGGTGAAAGTGAATTTATTGGAAAAAAGGATCGCTTATCAAATTTAAAGTTTTATCCTGTTGATAAACGTCCTCGTTTTGTAAAACGTATTTACGGCTTACCAGGTGATTCTATTTCAATCCAAAACGGAATTGTATTCTGTAATAATAAAAAAGTTATTTACCCAGCTTTGTCTGTTGATCGATATAAAATTTCGGAAGAATTAAAACCGGAGCTCATTAAAAATAAAATTAAACCCTATAACGAACTAATTACCAGTGAAGGTATCATATGGGAAATATACGAAGCTGACATCAAATCACTGGCAAAAAAAGGCATTGATTTATCCATCGACTGCTTACCTAAAAATTATCCGGATGCACTTGTATTCCCCTTTTCGGCCCACTTACTTTGGAATATGCATAATATGGGTCCAATATATGTTCCGAAAAAAGGAGATCAAATTGAATTAAACATGAACAATTTAAGATTTTACAAACGTATTATATCTGTGTTTGAAGAAAATAAAATTGAAATCCACGACAATAAAATTTTAATAAATGGAAAAGAATCAAGATATTATAAGTTTAAAATGAATTACTTTTGGGTTATGGGAGACAATCGACCTCATTCTTTTGATAGTAGGTTCTGGGGATTTGTTCCAGACAATCATATTATTGGAAAAGTTGAATACATTCTATACGCCAAAAACACAAATTCAAAATCTTTACTTAATTATAAAGATGACAGGTTTTTTAAAGCTTTAAAATAAATACATCCGTATGAAAAAATCATTTTGGTTTTTAATTATACTATCATTATTGGTAGTTCTTTTCTCTGTTCAAAATGCAGGAGTTGTACCTATTAGATTTATCATTTGGCAAGGAGAATTATCTTTGGCAATTCTAATGATTTTAACCTTTTTATTTGGTTTAATTATTGGAGCCATATATTACGCAGTAAGCATTAAGAAAAAGAAAAAAGATAAAAATCCCGTAGGAGACATTGCTTTTAATGATAAATCAGAGGACGACTCTTTTGACAATATAGAGGATCAAAATTCTAATGAAACAAAGTTCAATGAACAATAACAAATCGTTATTTACTTTAAATTATCTACCTTCTGTTCAATTTTTCTCTCATTGGATAAATAGCGAACAGCCTATTATTGAGAAACATTGTAATTATACTAAAAAGTCATTTCGTAATCGATGTGATATTTTAGCTGCAAATGGAGTAATACCATTAACAGTACCTATTACAAAAGCCAAATATCCTAAAATTCAAACTAAGGATATTGAAATTTCCTATGATACAAAGTGGCAACCTTTACATTGGAGATCAATTATTTCCGCATACAACTCCTCTCCTTTTTTTGAGTATTATATGGATGATTTTAAACCATTTTATGAGAAAGAATATAAATATCTTTTTGACTTTAATATTGGTTTAATGCAGATTATTTTGAATGCTCTTGATTTGAATACAAATATGATTTTTACAGATGAATATATGAAGGAGACTGGAGAAAATTACATTGACTACAGAAATATCATACACCCTAAAAAAGACTTTTATGAGTTTGACCAATCATTCCAACCAATAAAATACAGACAGGTTTTTCAGGATAGATTTGATTTTCAACCAAACTTAAGTGTCATTGATTTGATTTTCAACAAAGGACCTGAAGCAATTGATTGGCTTGAAGATAATATAGTTACAGTTAACAAATAATCAACAAAAGTTACCAACCTGAATTTACATTACAATTTAAATTCAGGTTATTTTAATACCTCATTCTCAAATTCTTCAATGATCAATTGATGATCAAAAGCTAATTCAGGCAGATCATTCATCTTAAACCACGATGCATCTTTAGCATCATCCATTGCAATAGCCTCAGGCTTTTCTTTTACAAATGCATAATACACAACTGAAACAGTTCTTCCTCGAGGATCTCTATCTGGTGCACCATATGTTTTAAACTGCTTAATTTCAACTCTTTCAATACTCGTTTCTTCCTGAAGTTCTCTTTTTGCAGCAGTTTCTATATCTTCATCCATATCCAAAAAACCTCCAGGAAATGCCCAAAGGTTTTGATATGGATTATTTTTTCGTTGTATTAATAAAATTTCAGGTATATTATCCTCGGTTAATAAAATTACATCAACAGTAACTGCAGGACGAGGATATTCATAAGTATAACTCATTATTTATTCAGGTATTATTCTTTTAATTACCCTTAGCTTATGGCTATATTTATTAATCTCTTTATTAAAAATACCCTGATGATCTAGGTGGTCAATACGAACTTCACCATATGAATGAATAATTTGTCCCTTTCCTAAACATACGCCTACATGAACAATATTGCCTTCCTCATCATCAAAGAAAGCTAAATCTCCTATTTTGGCTTCTTCAACAAAACTCACATTATTACCTAACTCAATTTGCTGATATGCATCTCTAGGTAACCAATAACCGTTTATTTTAAATACAATCTGTGAGAATCCTGAACAATCGATTCCAAAATAAGACCTTCCTCCCCATAAATATGGTGTATGTAATAGCGATGTTGCAACATCTCTTATACTTACCTCTTTGTTATTTGGCACCGGACCTGAAATAAAATATTCATTCTTCCCTATTGAAAAACTATTCATTTCATGACCATTAAACACAATCCTACTTCCAGCTGGAATTACCATTGGTGCACTTGAACCATCCTGAACAATTTTAATTTTTGGTGTAGGAACCATCCAGGCATTAGCACTTTTCCAAAGTTCATACTCAGTAGGGGCAACAGAAAACACAAGTTTAGCATCTATCCATCCTTCGTATCCGTCAAAATCCATCTTTATTTTGGCCCACTTTTCTGTTTTTTCAGTAACAACAAAAGTCTCTCCAAATAAAATCTGAGTAACTAATTCAGATTTTTCAGAAGGTTCTTTCCTTACAGGTATATAACTATAAACACTAATAGAACCGATCATATACATTATAAATTAATGCTGCGAAGATATATAAATATGCATAAAGATTGATTCTGTATAATGATTTTTATCAAAATGTAGTGTACTCATTTTGAGCTAACCCATAATTTATGTTAAAAGAATTAAGAAAAACGATATGATACTATCACAAACTGAAATTGGTTTTTATTTGGCTCATTTTATATTATCTTTTTTTTGCTCATATTTGTTATACTTTTAGCAGTATCCGTATTGGCAGTGCTAGTATTAACTGCTTCATTTAACTTTTTTTTGCGATGAAGAAATTCTTACAAGATTTTAAAAAATATTCTCAGGCAACCTATCGAATTTTATTATTTCTGGCAGCTGTTGTTTTAATAGCCAACCTAATGCCCCGCGAAGGTAAATTTCAGTATGAATTTAAAAAAGGAGAACCTTGGAGATATGAAGTTCTTATTGCACCTTTTAACTTTCGCATTTATAAAACTAACGATGAACTTGATGTTGAAAGAGATAGTATTTTAAAAAATTTCCGACCTTATTTTGTGATGGATAGTACAGTTCAAAGTAAAGTTAACGATGGCTTTCTTCTGGAGTACAACAAACAAGTAGATGATTTCAAATCAAAATACCGATTCTTAAGAAGAAAAAACCAGAATACATTAGTGTCTGAATATGTAAAAATAACTACTGATAGCTTGTTTAAACATATTTTTGACAAAGGAGTAATTTCTATTCCTGAGAACTACCGAGAAAAAGAAAAAGACTTTGAGCTAATGCTGATAAAAAACAATCTGGCAGAACCATATCTGGCTTCAGAATTTTACTCCTTACGTTCTGCTTATCAATACATAACACGTGAACTTGCCAAGAATTTAGCTTTGGTTTCAAACGACTTTAAAGAAATTGAAAATTTTATATCCACATTAGAGATTGAACACTTTTTAGTTTCTAATGTGCAGATCGATGAAAACCGAACTGAATTAGAAAAAGAGAATTTACTTAAAAACATGGCGCTTACCAAAGGCATTGTTTTAGCAGGACAAAAGGTAATTTCAAAAGGTGATATCATTGATAATCAAGCCATAAAAAAACTACTTTCGTATAAAAAGGAGTACGAATCAAGAGTGGGAACATTATCGCAATACAATATTATTTTGGCCGGCCATTTATTAATTACATTTTTATTTTTAACTGGATTATACCTGTTCTTATATTTTTACAGAAGAGATGTTTATCAGAACCTTCAGTATATAACTTTCTTACTATTAATATTAACGACAGTTATTGTACTGACCTACGTTTCTTATCAAATTCCCGACATTCCAATATGGGTAATCCCTGTTACAATTTTACCTTTAATAGTAAGAACATTTATTGATTCGAGGTTAGGATTCTTCATTTATGTAATTGCAATTATTTTGGCTTCATTTTTTAGTCACAACAGTTTCGAATTTATCTTTTTACAAATACCTGCAGGAATTACTGCCATATTTAGTTTATATAAAATGGTTAGAAGAGCTCAAATTGTAAGATCTGCAATATTTATACTTATTACCTATTCGTTATTTTATTTCGGATTAACTTTATTGCAGGAGGGTGGAATTACTGATATCAATTATGAGTATTTCTTATACTTTACAATAAATGCGTTTTTATTATTTATTGTATACCCTTTGATTTACATTTTCGAAAAATTATTTGGTTTTATTTCTGATGTAACTTTGGTGGAACTTTCTGACACCAATCATCCTCTATTAAGAACTCTTGCAGAAAATGCTCCGGGGACTTTCCAACATTCTATTCAGGTTGGAAACATTGCCCAGGAAGCAGCCTACAAAATTGGAGCAAATCCTTTATTAGTAAGAGCCGGAGCCATGTATCACGACATCGGAAAAACAGCTACACCTTTATATTTCACAGAAAATCAAACATCAGGAGTAAACCCTCATCATGAAATGGATTTTGAGGACAGTGCAAAATTAGTTATCAATCATATTGAAGGTGGAATTAAAATTGCCAGAAAATATAATCTACCTGAAAAAATTATTGATTTTATAGCAACGCACCAGGGTACTACTAAAACCAAATATTTTTATAATTCATATGTTAATGAACATCCGGATAAAAAACCCATCGAAAAAAACTTTACATATCCGGGACCAACTCCATTTACAAAGGAAACAGCTATTCTTATGATGGCTGATTCAATTGAAGCTGCGTCAAGAAGCTTAAGTGAATACTCTGACAAAACAATAGATAAACTTGTTGAAAATATTATTAACACCCAAATTAAAGAAGGTCAGTTTTATAATGCACCAATAACATTTAAGGAAATTACCGAAATCAAAGAGGTGTTTAAAGCTAAGCTTAAAAATATATACCACGCTAGAGTTGCTTATCCTAAAATTAATAAGAACAAAAATAAATAGATTAGAAGTATATTTTAAATTGCAAGGAAATAAAAAATGGATGAGTTAATTAACTCATCCATTTTTTATTTAATAATATTTTGGTTTTAAACTTACTATCTAAAAAGTTTCGTACCCATCATCTTTTTCATTATCCAAACCTAAGTCTATTATTTTATTTTGACTTTTAGTAGATACTTTAGATGTTACAACTTTATTTTGAGTTGGTTTTTTTATTGGTTTTGATACAACTGTTTTTTCAACAGTTTCCTTCACCATCTGATCATCCAGCTTAAAAACTGAGATAGAATTATTTAACATTAATGAAAGCTCTTCCAATTCTTTCGATGCAGTATTGATCTGCTCTGAATTTACTGCATTTCGTTGCGTAATTTGGTTTAATTGCTGAAGGGCATTATTAATTTGCTCCACTCCTGCTACCTGCTCTAATGAAGCTGAAGTAATATCCTGAACCAAACTTGCCGTTTTTTCAATTTCAGGAGTTATTTCAACTAAGTTTTTAGAGGCTTCCCCTGAACTTGTAATGGTTTGCTGCGATACTGAATTAATTTCTGTTGCAGCTTGCTGACTACGCTCAGCCAATTTACGAACTTCTGCTGCCACTACAGCAAAACCTCGACCTTCTGTTCCTGCTCTGGCCGCCTCAACAGCAGCATTTAAAGCTAAAATATTGGTTTGAAATGCAATATCTCCAATAATTGATATCTTTTCAGTAATATCTTCGAGAGATTTTTGAGCTAACTCATTACTCTGATTACTTACCTTAATTCCTTCTGCTGCTTTCCTAGCAATTTTTTCTGTTTCCTTAGAGTTATCTGTATTTTGCTGAATATTTGCGTACATCTCTTCCATCGACGAAGAAACTTCCTCTGCTGATGAAGCCTGTTCACTAGCTCCCTCACTAAGTTCCACAGACTCTTTATTTAACTTATCACTAGCATTAACAATTTTCTCAGCTCCCATTCTAATCTCGTCAACAACAGTTTTTATATTTGCAACCATTGTATCTAAAGCTGCTGACAACCTACCAATTTCATCCTTTCTATCAATCGCAAATTTAGTTCTCAAATCCCCCTGAGCTACTTGTTCTGCTAATTCTGTAGCAGTTTCCAATGGACGACTAATTGATATTGCCAAATAATAAGTAAGGATTACACTAAGAATGATTAAAACAATGATACTTGTGATGATTAATTGCTTTTCCTGCGACACAATTGTAGCACTCTTATCTCCCATCTCCATTAAATAATCCAATCCTAAATCTGAAGATTTTCTTACTTCCCACATTAGTTGTTTACCAACTTCATATCTTTTTAATTCTGCAAATCGAGCCCTCTTATATACAGGGATGAATTCTTCGATGGATGCAGTTAAATCAGACAATGTATTTTTTAGAGCATAGGGATATCTTCCGTAAAAAAAGTCAGCATATTCTTCTAATATTTTATCGACCTTTATACCATTTTTATCATTTATATATTCCGATAATTGATTATTAATATAATTAGATTGGGCTACCATTTGTTGCACCCCCAACGCACCTTTGTTTTGTAACCCAATTGAATTAACCTTTTTGAATAAATTATTTATAACGTATAATTTATTCTTTGTTTCTTTCTCTGCATCTATAAATTTAGCACGCTTTGTTTTAAAATCATTTGTTAAATCTAAAACACCCTGCAAATTAATACCCCTTGAAGATAAATTACTAGTTGACGAATCTCCAAGCTCTATTAACTTCTCTAAAGCATAAACAAAGCTTTCTACCTGCTTTTCAGCACGATCATCATAATAAAAATCGCTGGATAAATCAACGGCTGTCATCAAGCCTCTTGTCTCTTCCCAGAACTGATTCATCTTAGATGATTCGCTCACAGACGGAATATATTTATTTGATAAAAGTTGAATTTCACGCTCCACTCTTAACAGGTTAAAAAGGAAAACAAGGGTCGAAACTACGGACAAAAGGATCACAACTCCAAAACCGAAGCCTACCTTATTTCTGATTTTAAGGTCTCTCCACTTCATGGCTTAACTGATATAAAAATAAGTTTAAATAATAATATTATGCGTCACTCTTAGGGCTAGCTAAAATATACGTTTTCTGTTAAATTATGTTACACCGAATGTGAAATTTAATTTTAATATTTTAGTATTTGTTAAAATCAAGAATTTTAATGTTCTTTAATTTCTTTTGTTAGATTTGTAGTGTTCAAAAATCAAAAACGTATGAAAAAGCATTTATTAATTACTTTATGTATTTCTTTCGTATTTATAACTCTTTTTACGACAAGCTGTTCTAAAAAGGAAAAATTTAAAATTGCATTTTTATATCCTTCAAAAACCATTAAACGATTTAAAAAGGAAAGTGAATTTTTTAAAGCATATGCCGAAAAAAATGGAGTTGAAGTAATTGTGCTAGATTCTGAAGTAGATGAAACGCTACAAAAAAAACAAGCTTTTGAAATTATAGAACAAGGTATTGATGCTATTGTTATAATTGCAGTTAACGTTAATACCGGAGCTGCCATAGTTAGAGAGGCAAAAGACAACAACATTCCTGTTTTAGCTTACAACAGAATGATTACCAATTGCGATGTAGACTTTTTTGTTGCAAGTAGTAATGATCAACTTGGAAAGGCTATGGTTGAAGCTGTAATTAAAGAAAAACCACAAGGAAATTATGTTCTTTTAGGAGGTGATAAATTCGACAAAAACGGTCTTGATCTTCAAAATGCAATTAAAAAATACCTAAAACCACATATTGATAATGGAAACGTAAATGTGGTTTATGAATCATTTATCGAACAATGGAGTGATGTTATTGCCCACCACGAAATGCAAAAGGTTATTTCTTTATACGGAACTGATATTGATGCTGTGATATCTGGTTTCGATGGCATGTCAGATGCTGTTATTGATGTTCTAAAAAAATATAACCTAGAAGGAAAAGTTGTTATTACTGGTCAGGATGCTGAGTTACGAGGATGCAAAAACATTGTTGCCGGGTATCAAACAATGACACTTTATCACCCATTAAAAACCCTTGCTGAAAAAGCTGCTGAAATAGCTATTAACTTAGCAAAGGGGAAAAACACCAAAGAATATGTTAACAGTTCTGAATTTAATGGATTTGAAGATATTCCAACGCATAGAGTAAACTCCATTATTATTACAAAAGATAATATTGATAAGGAATTAATTGATACAGGAGTCTATACCAAAGATGAAGTTTATAACTAATAAAAAAGGAGTGCTTTTGCACTCCTTTTTCTTTATACCTTTTTTTTTCTATTTAACTAAACCACTTCTTTTTAAAAGTGCTTCATTTGTTGGCTCTTGACCTCTAAAAGCCACATATAAATCCATTGGATGTTTTGTTCCTCCCTTGCTTAGAATATTTTCTCTAAAAGATTTAGCCGTAGCTCTATCAAATATACCATTATCTTTAAATAAGCTAAACGCATCAGCATCTAAAACTTCGGCCCATTTATAACCATAATAGCCGGCAGCGTAACCACCTGCAAATATATGAGAGAATGCACTACTAAAACAAGATCCATCTACAGCAGGGAATAACTCTGTTGGTGCCATTGACTGGTCTTCAAAATCAACAACAGAACCATTGAACTTATTACATAATGAATGCCATGCCATATCATTCATACCAAATGAAAGCTGACGAACACTTTGATAACCACTCTGAAAATTAGCCGAAGCCATAATTTTATCAACCAATTCATCAGGAATTGTTTCTCCTGTTTTGTAATGCTTACCAACTAACTTTATCCATTCTTTTTCAATCCCCCAATTTTCAAGAATCTGAGAAGGCAGCTCTACAAAATCACGATATACATTTGTACCGCTTAATGACTTAAAAGTTGTTTCACTTAACATACCATGCAAACCATGGCCAAACTCATGTAAAAATGTTCTTACTTCATTATATGTTAATAAGGAAGGTGTATCATTTGTTGGGCGACTGAAATTACAAACTAATGAAACAAAAGGTCTTACATCTGCACCATCTACAGATTTATATTGTTCGCCATAATTGGTCATCCAAGCTCCACCCTGTTTACCAGCTCTTGGGAAAAAGTCGACATAAAGAACAGCCAGATATTTCCCATTTTCATCAAAAACTTCGTAAGCCTTTACTTCCGAATGATAAACCGGAATATCTTTATTTTCTTTAAATGAAATTCCATATAAAGTAGTAGCTAAATCAAAAACACCTTTTTCAACTTTTTCTAATTGAAAATAAGGTTTTGTCATTTCCTCTGTAAAAGAAAACTTTTCTGCTTTTACTTTTTCTGAATAATATGCAAAATCCCAGCGTTGTAATTCATCTTCCAATCCATATGTTTGTGCGTAATCCTTAACTTCTTTCACCTCGTCCTGAGCAAAAGGTAAAGAGGCGTCTAATAATTCTTGTAGGAAATTATTTACCTTTTCAGGTGTTTGAGCCATTCGTTCTTCAAGAACATATTGAGCATGACTATCAAAACCTAATAACTGAGCCTTTTCTAATCGCAAATTAACTATTGATTTTACAATCTCTTTGTTATCGTGCTCATCATTATGATTAGCTCTTGTTGAATGAGCCATAAACATTTCTTTTCTCAACTCACGATTATCAGCATATTTCATAAAAGGAACATAGCTAGGATATTGTAAGGTAAATATCCAACCCTCTTTATCTCCCAATTTAGCCAACTGAGCAGCAGCATCTTTAATAGCATCAGGTAATCCGCTTAAATCGTCCTCATTTGTAACATGAAGCTTAAATGCATTTGTTTCTGCCAGTACATTTTCACCAAACTGTAATGTCAGTTTCGATAATTCAGTTGAAATTACTCTATATCTTTCCTTTTTCTCCCCTGACAATAAAGCACCCTTTCTTGTAAATGCCTTATAGGTATCTTCCAACAATTTTACTTCTTCGTCGTTTAATGACTCTTCACTTCTGTTATTATAAACAGCTTTTACTTTTTCAAATAAGGATTCACTTAACCAAATATCGTTAGAGTACTCCGTTAACATAGGAGAAATTTCTCTGGCAATTGCCTGAATCTCATCATTAGTTTCAGCATGATTTATATTAAAAAATACTGAAGATATTGCCGACAACTTTTCTCCAGCAAACTCCATTGCCAAAATCGTATTAGTAAAAGTAGCTTCCTCTGAATTATTGATAATCTGTGCAATTTCTTCTTTTGCCTCTTGAAGAGCAGTTTTAAATGCTGGCAAATAATCTTCCACCTTAATATTATTAAAGGGTGGAGTATGATGCGGTGTATTAAACGCTGTTAATAACGGATTTTCGTTCATATCTGTATTTTGATTTTTGCAACTTAATATAATTGTTATGCAAAATAAACAACTATAAGCCAGTATTCGTTTCATAATTTATGTTTTTTTTATTTTTAAGTCATCAAACAATCACTCAAAACTACTGATTAACAAATAATTAATTCACAATAAAAATTCTAACTCAAAAAACTCATACGTGTTTCCACTTACTAAACGTTCTCATTCTTAACTGGTTTATATTGAAACCTTGTTAAATTATTAAAGTAAAAGGAAGGAGAAGTCGGTAAAACAGGCTTGGGTAAATTTTGAAATAATATTATACGATGAAACTAACATGTCTTTTTACAATTAAAAATTCATGAGAGTTTCATGTGACCAATGAAAGAAATAACACACACATGAAAAACTTAAACACCACAAAAGCAAAACCTGGTACGATTTGGATTTTATTTATTGGTTTAATTCTTTTTGTTAGTTTGCAAACAAATGCACAGAACAAACTGAGTGAATCGGATCAAAAAAAAGTAGCCATTGCTGAAAAGAAAATAAAAAAAGCGGAATCAATAGTAAGAAAAGCAGATAAATATACTTCTGAAATTGAATCTCTTAAAAATGATGGCTCTGTTCGAACACGAAAAATTCAAAAATTAGAAACTAAAGCCAATAGAATTATCATTAAATCTTCCTCTTACTATAAAGATGGGTTTGGCAAAAAATATAATACCTACAGAGGAGCGGTTCAGCAAAATATTAAAGAAGGAAACTTAAGTACTAATTATGAATCAAAAAAAGATGAAGCTCATAAAACGTACAGAATAGGGAGAAAATGGAGGCGTAAATCTAACAGCCAGGGAAATGTTGATAAAGGCGTTGAATATTTATTAAAAGCCAATGAGGTTGAAGGGAAGGCTATTGGTTCTTTGATTGATATTATAGCTAATGTAAAAGATGTTTCTCTTAATGAGGAAATTACGTTAACTGAAGACTCAACCAATCAACCCACTAATATCGTTGCAATTCAAGCACTCGAACCAATAACTGAAGAAGCTAATCTTGATTCTACACTAGTAATCGCTGAAGACTCTATTATTTCAACGCAGACAGATTCTTTAAAACAAGATGTAGCATTAGTACAAGACACTTTATCAACAACTCCACTTGTACAAGATACTGTTCAATCTATAGTTCCTGACACTACCTCTGTCTTAACTGATACAGAGGAAACAGCAAGCATTATTGAACCTGTAGTTGAAGAAGTTGAGAAAGTTAATTTACCTGAAACCACGAAAAACCTAAACACTTATTTCTCCATTCAGTTTTTGGCAGATAAGCAGCCTGTTCCGAAAGAAAAAATAACCTCTATGTACAATGGTCCTCTAGAAGTTATTAAACATGAAGCTGATGGATGGTTCAGATATAGTGTTGGAAAATTTACCGATATAAACGAAGCTAAACAAACGCTACAAAGCAGTGGTATTAAAGGTTATATTGTAGCTTATCATAATAATAAAAGAATTTCAACACGCAAAGCTATCGAAATTATGACCGCAGAATAATGTACTTAAACTCGATAAATAATATAATACACACACAAATGAAAAAAATTATTCTTTCTATGTTTATTCTCTTGAGTTCTTCAATGATATATGCTCAAGTGAACATTGGAAACATCCTCCAATATGGAGTTAATGATGCAAATGTTTTAGCAAAGCCCTACTTGTCACCATGGGGAAACATGCTTGGATATAGTTTGAATTCTGGATGGTATAATTCTGCCAAAGTTCATAAACTATTGGGGTTTGACATAACTGTAACTGGCGCTTATACCATGTCTCCTTCAAGTGATGCTTATTTTGACATAAATGATTACAGCGATAAACTTACTTCATTTGAACTTGTTGACCCAACGAATTCTATTACGCCTACAGTTGCAGGTAAATCATCTGATCGGCCATATTTAAAACCCCAAAATGTCCCTTCAAATCCTTTAACTGATTTCGCAATGCCAGATGGTTCTGAAATTGACTATTTAGTAACTCCAATGGTAACTGTTGGAGTAGGTTTACCAATGGGGATTGAGTTAAAAGGAAGATTTTGGCCAGAAACCAAAATTGGAGATGCCGGAAAAGTTGCTATCTGGGGATTAGGTGTTCAAAAAGATATTAAAGATTATATCCCAGGAATTAAACATGTTCCTGTATTAAACATGTCCGTGCTAGCTGCATACACAAATTTAACGGGTTCGACTGATGTTAGAACTAGTTTATCAGACAACAGTACATTAGACATTGCATCAAGTGCTTTTACAACACGCTTACTAATTGGAGCTAACTTACCTGTCATTGCTTTTTATGCAGGAGTTGGTTATGGAAAAGCAAACAGTGATTTTAACGTAACAGGGGATTATCTAATAGAGAATGGAATAGAAACAATTAGTGTTACTGATCCAATAAAGGTCTCATATAACAATAGTAATTTCGATTTTAACGTTGGATTACGCCTAAGATTGGGAGTTATTGGCTTACATGCCGATTACTCAGTTGGGGAGTATAGTTCAATTACTGCTGGTTTCGGAATTAATTTCAGATAATATATAAATTCTATATTATTACAAAGCCACCTCATTAAGGTGGCTTTTTTTACGCTCTGACTAAACCAATTTTCAATTACCTTCTATTCTTATAATAAAATAGGACATCAAAAAATGGATTTTAACCACTTATTTTACTAATTTTCACAGAACTTAGTTCATCTGATCTGAATTAAGTTAAAGACATTTTTTTAGAGGTAAAACACAACGCAAATTATGCTCCGAATGAAATTTTGTAGATGGATAATATGTATTACAGCATTATTAATTTCCTTCAATGCAAATAGTCAACACATCCCTGATGATATAAAAAAATGGCTAAGTTCCAGTGAATTATCAAAAATAAAAAAAGCGGAAATACGCATTGATCAAGGTGAGCAAATCTTGTTTTCTCAACAATTAAGAGATATACAAGACAGTATTCCTGAAGAAAATCTCAACTATTTGAATCTCTCAGAAAATTTATTGATCAACAAAAAGACTGGTAGATTATTATTAGAAACTAAAGAATATTTTGCTTCGGGATATGAATCTAAACTAGATATTTATAAAAACTACCTGAATCATTATTTAAAAGTGGATACACTCAATAAGTATCCTAAATCTAGTGCCTTAAACGATTCTATTGATATTTATATTTCTGATGCACAATTTTTCAGAGACAAAAGTGAAATAAAAGGCAACTTAATTGCTGCGGCCAATGCTATTCACCAGTCTAATATAAACCTTCAATCCGCAGTTTTATTATGCGAAAAGGCTCTAGTATATATTAAAAATGGTGAACAAAAAACAGAAACATCATTACAAGACCAAACAGAAAATGATGATGTAACGGAGACAAAAAAATTAGTTATACAAGAAATTTCTGCTGTTAAAGAAGATAAAACATTAGAAGAAGTTCAACCAGCTATAACACAACAAACGGTACAAGAGGAGCCAACACCTCTAAAAACTGAACCTAAAAAAGAAAGCAAACCAACTATAACAACAAATAAGTCAACAGAAGAAATATATTTTACAGTTCAGATTCTAGCCGATAAAAAACCAGTACCTGACGAGCGTATAAAAAAAGTATACAACGGAAGTCTGGAGATTATTGAAAACCAAGGTGATGGGTGGTATCGTTATAGTTTAGGAAAGTTTGATACCTATGCTACTGCTAAAAAGGCATTACAAAACGCCAATGTGAAAGGTTATGTTGTTGCATACAAAAACAAAACTCGTATTTCTGTTAGAGAAGCAATAACCTATCTTCAAAAATTAAATCCTTAGAAAGATTAACATGCGAATTAAACTATTATTTACAATACTAATTTCGGTATGCTTTATACAGACTTATGCACAAAAAGATGTTGTGGAATTTCTTCAGTTTTCTGAATCTGAGTACAGAACACAATTAATGCAAGTATACCTGGAACCTTTAGCAAAAATGCAAAAAGGAAACCTAAACTCAGGTTGGTATCATACAGCGAAAACACATCGCTTTTTAGGCTTTGACTTTTCATTATCAATGGCAATGACAAATATGAGTGATATTAAAAAGGGATTTTATATCACAGACTTACCTGAATTTGATAACAATTACACTGTACTTACAACAAGTACACCTATCACACCCAATGTTTCAGGAGAAACTAATAACTTGTCTGAAATTAAAAGTAATTCAACTGGCCAAACAATTACACTACCAAACGGAAGTGGGTTAACAAAAATATCAACACCTTTATTATCTGTTGGAGTAGGCTTACCTTATAATACTGAGCTTAGGTTAAACTACTTACCTCAATACAAAAACAATGACCTTGGAACTACCACAAAATATGGTGGATCAATCAAACATAGTATTAAAGAATATATTCCGGGTTTTGATGAAATTCCTATGCTCACCTTAGCTGTAATGGGTGGATTCAGCATCATGAAAAATGATATTGATGTATCATACCCGGCAAGTAATTCAACTGGACAACAATTACATGGTAAAGCATCTGGCTATACAGGCAGATTGCTTGTTGGGATGGACTTAAAAGTATTTTCAGCTTATGCAGGCGTTGGTTATGGTGCCTCAACTGTTGATTATACATTAAAGGGACAGTACTATGTTGGCAACACCACTAATCAAATAGAAGAAGTAGATCCAATAACAGTTAGTTATGATTATTCTCAAATTGATATCAACTTTGGTATCAATGCTAAAATAAAATTCATCGATCTTTTTGCTGATTATTCATTTGGAGGATACAACACCTTAAATCTTGGTATAGGGTATAACTTCAGATAATAACAAAACACCAATAACAAGCATGATATTTAAAACCTAAAAACCACCAATTTATTCTGCAATGATGCTCTTTAGGTTCTCAATATTCGGAATGATTACAAAGTATTAAAAGTCAATACCTCATCTATATTTTTCCTTACCTTTTCAGGTGCTTTAATTTCCTGTGGATATCCTATCGTAAGTAAAGCAACAGGTTCTAAACCATCCTCATTTTTAATAATTTCATTAATTACATCTGGATTAAAATGACATACCCAACATGTTCCTAATCCCAATTCTGTTGCCATTAACGTCATATGATCAATCGCTATGGCGATATCTATATCGCAGTGATCTTTATCATCATATGAGCGTTTCCATGATTCTTCATGATTACCATAAATAATAATTACTCCAGGAATCTTATCAAACCAATCTCTGGAATAGGCTGTTTTTACTTTCTCTAAAACTTCATCTTCATCAACAACAACAAATTTCCATGGCTGACGATTTGCTGCAGAAGGCGCCAAACGCCCGGCATTCACAACTTCCTTTAATAATGTTCTGTTAACTTTATTTTCATGATACTTTCTAACTGAGTATCTACTTCGTATTAGCTCTTTAAAATGCATAATAGATAATTTTGAGTAGGCTAAATATATCAAATGTTCTTTGTATTTTTCACGTCTTAATTGCGTTTTTTAAAATCAAAAAAGAAAAAGCTTCATGTTTTTTATTCTGTCAAAGGTTCTATCTTTTTTTCTGTCACCGATTTGGTGGATTTCGATGTTGCTCCTTCTATATCTAGTATTACCTAAATTCAAAAAAAGGAAATGGTTGTTGAGCTCTTCTTTTTGCATCCTATTAGCCTTCTCTAATCAATATATATTTTACCATGTAAGTGGATGGTGGGAAGGGAAACTAAGAAATCCCCAAAGTGTTGAACACTATGATGGCATCATACTTTTAGGAGGTTTTTCAAATTACAGGACAGATGTTAAAAGAATTCGCTTTACAGAAAGTGCCGACAGAATGTTTCAGGCATTAGAACTCTATAAACTGGGTAAAGCTGACTGGTTTATTTTTACAGGAGGTTCTGCCCGGATTATTGCAAAAGAAAAACACGAAGGTGAATTTTTAAAAGAATACCTGCAATTAATGGATATTCCTATAGATCGTTTATTAGTTGAATGGCAATCGAGGAACACACATGAAAACGCTATTGAAACACTAAAAATGCTCCAAGAAGAAAATTTGGAGCACGGACGATTTTTATTAGTTACCTCAGGTTTTCATATGAAAAGAGCTCTAGGATGTTTTACAAAAGCAGGGATAAACGTAGAGCCCTATAAAACAGATCCCCTGCAAGGAAATCTCAGTCCTGATTTTGCAGATACCATCACTCCATCTGCTGGTGTTTTAGCAATGTGGGAACGCCTGCTCAGAGAATGGGTTGGCTATGTGGTTTATATGGCAAAAGGATTTGTTTAATTGTTAATTTGCTCCTTTGTTTTTTTGCAAATCAACAGATAAACAAATTAACAACTTATGTAGCGCCTACTTTGTCATTTTGCTAACTCGAGAAACCATATCTACCGATTGTAGAATTTTTGCTTTAAGATCTTCCGGGTACACAGGATGGTCTTTAAAAAAGTAGTCTATAATTTTTAAGGCCTCCGCAGAACCATAACCTCTTAATGTAACCTGTACCCACGACATCGGGAAAAATAAAGAGCCTGTTTCTTTAATTGTTTTGGTTAACTCTAATGCTCCATTCAGGTATTTCATATTGTGCTCTTGATGATAAGGGTGATGAATAAATGCCATTGCAGTGAGCACCCAATTTTCTTTTTTACGATTTTCCTGATTGCTTAATCCCTCCACAAAAGCATCCACTACAGCATTATCTTTTGAAAAAACAGGACTCACAAACTCCAGCATACCTCTTACATCCTCATCTTTTATATCTTCTGCCATTGCAATAAGAAATGCATCATCCAATGCAGAATCTTTTAATGCCAGTTGCATGGCCATCTTACTCAAATCTCTTTCCGACAATTGAACGTCTGCCATTTCCTTTTTTCGAATTACAACCTGACGTAGCTTTTTTAAGCCTTGTGGTGTTAGTGCAATGCTAGCCCATGTTTTAACCAACATTCTCCTTATACCTAAAGACTGAACTTCATTCATTTTATTTAATAAAGCATCCTCTAACTCCGGAGCCATACGTATTCTTAGTTCAGCCCCTGAACATCGCCAAAAAACATTAGATAACTGATCACAAATCAAACTTAGCAATTGTTCATTATCAATATTCTCAACCGATCTACAAAGCATTGTTAAGTACTTATCCGGAGTCACATTTCCATGCAATAAATTTTCATACAAGTGCACCAAAACACTTCCAGGAATAAGATCATCGTCCCAATGATAAATATTATTTAGTGCATACTCAAGCGAAATAGGATCGAATACAAAAAGTCCATATCCACTGGCATCTACAGATGGTAATATAAACTGAGGCTTTTCGTCTGCCACTCTTTGTTTCCTGGTTAATAATTCTAATTCTTCGGTTTGTAATTGGTTATTATTAACCTTTACATACTTTATTCTTTGCGCCCAAACTTTGCTACTATCTGAATATTCAGGGGTTTGTTTTACAAATAACTGATCATCTTCAGCAACAAATTCAATGATTGGTCTTCCTGGTTCATTCACCCAATTTTTACTCCATAACTCCAAATCATACTCACTTAATTCTGTTAGTATCTTTATTAAATCAGCCCATGAGGCATTTTTATAACTATATGTAGCCAAGTATTTCCTTAAACCTTGCTGCAGTTTATGATCACCCATCAATTTTTCCAACTGATTCATTACAATTGGTGCTTTATGATATATAATGGTTCCATACATTGAGCTGGCATTTTCTAAATTATCAAGTTTTTGCTCTATTGGATTTGCAGCCTGCGTTCTATCAACTGAAAACGAGGAAGGAAAATGTGTAGTAAGAAAAGTAAGCTCATGATTTAACTTGGGAAATTGCTCTTTAACAATTTTATCAGCCATAAAATTGGCAAACACTTCTTTTTGCCAAACTCCACTAAACCATTTCATGGTAACCAAATCACCAAACCACATATGTGCTGTTTCATGAGCTATAAGTTGAGCTCTGTTTAATAGTTCTTCCTGGGTTGGAGTTTCACTTAAAAACAATTTTTCTTGTCGATAATAAACTGCTCCGGGATGTTCCATACCTGAAAACTGGAAAGAAGGAATGCAAACTAAATCGTACTTATTAAACGGATATTTTATTTGAGTAAAGCTTTCCAGCCATTGTAGTGAATGAAACACCTGGTTAAAAACCGGAGTTATACTTCTGTTTAACTTAAGTGAATCTTCTTCCAGATGATACATTGAAATTTCCACACCATTTCTGGTATCTGAAACTTTCTTAAATTCTCCAGCTGCAAAAGCCCACAAATAAGTACTGATTGGTTTTGACTCCGAATAGGAAATACGCTTGGTTTGTTCTGAAGTCTCTTCTTCCAAATAAGGTTTTCCATTAGTAATGGCGCTCCAGTTTTTGGGCATGTTAATCGCATACGAAACCTTAGCTTTTAAATCCGGCTGATCAAAACAAGGAATAGCTGTACGAGCCCGGTCTGGAACAAATAATGAATACAAATATTTTTCATTTCTGTTTAACGCTCCTTCTCCCATCAAAAACTCTATTTCAATGTTATTTTCACCCTCTTGTAAATAATTACCAGGAATGACCAAATGTTCATTTTCTAATAAAAAATAAACCTTTTCATCATTTGCTTTCACCATTAAAACATGATCAGGATCTGACACAAAATCAAAGACTAAAGGACTTACAATATCTTTTTTAAAGAGCTTAATTGTTGATTTTGCCTTAATAGGAGTTTCTAATGAATCCGGAATATTCATTTCCAGATGATATTTAATTTCTGAAATATCATTGAATCTCTTTTCTGCTAATTCTTTTGAGACTCCTTTCTCCAATGTTTTTTTTTCTTCTTGTTTACAGGAGGAAATAATTAATGCTATTATTAAAAGTGAAGTGAGTAAGGTTTTCATTTTGACGACAAATAATATTGTTGTGTATTTTGATGATCAAATATATAGGAAGTTTAGATAAAAAAAAATATTACTCCTGATTACCCAGGGAAATCGCTTTTAACAATTAAGAATTCTCTCCCTATATTTGTCATTCAAAGCAGCAGTTAATCTCTTAGCAGGCTTAGAGATCTTCCGTGATTTTTCTTTTTCTAACATAGCCAATGCCAGCTTTAAAATGATATTATAATTAACAGCAGAGTAGCCTTTCTTTTTGAGAGAAGCATCTTCTTTGAAAAGTACGTCCAGAGACCAATGCAGGTTGTTTTCAATAGTCCAATGTTGCCTTATGGCATTATTTATCTGTTCGGCATTACCTGGTAATGAACTTATATAATACCTTGTTTCTATTGATGTTTTATCAAGGCTTTTGTTACACCTTTCAGAAGTTATACAAACAATGCTTTTTAAACCAGCCCACAGGTTTTTATCATCTAAGAATTTAAGGTTTGTAATAACTTGACAAGTTCGTGTTTCTATTCTGCCATGCCCACTATCTACATCTGTATAGGTTTCAGCAATTTCACCTTTTTGAAATAACTTCTCGACTTGTTCTTTTAACTCTTGCTGATTTCCTTTCACCATAATTAAATAGTCTGCCTTTTGTTTTAGAATATCTTCTGCTATTTGTTTTTGGCAGCCCATTGCATCAATTGTCACAATGCACCCTTTAATCTCCAGAAGCTTTAGTAATTTAGGAATCGCTGTTATTTCATTGCTCTTTTCATCAACCACTTCCTGCCCAATACACAACCTGTTCTCAGATGCATATGCAGAAACAACATGTAATGCTGCTTTGGAATCATTTCGATTATTCGATTTACGAATCGTTTTTCCATCAATTGCTACCACTTCGCCATTGGTGAAACTGAAAATTGAATTTATCCAATTCGTGAAACAACAGGAAAACTCCTTATGATCAAGCTTTGCGAAAAGCTTCCCAATTACATCATGAGAAGGAATACCTTGGCTGTAAGGAAAGAATTTTCGTAACCAATCCAGCTTTGTATTTCCAAATTCCTGAATCATCGTCCATCCCTCAGCACCACTAATTACGGCCGAAATAGTTAGAAATAGGATTTCATTTAATGGATAAAAGAAGTTGCCTTTGTTTGTTCTGCATGGGTCATTCAAGGATTGAAAGTACTTGTTAAAATTGGGATTTTCTTGTTCTGCTTTTGGGGCCGAAAAATTGTGCATTTTTTTTCATGCTAACACTTTAGCTTGAACACTGTAAAGATACTAATTCTTCTCAAATTACTCTATGTCGAATATTACCGTTAAAAGCGAAATCCCTGCCTGATTACCTTATTTTTTCTGATGTCAAATAAAAGGGGGAAACTCCAAACACTGGCGTAAGAAGATTTCCCCATTTGGGGATAGTTCGCTGCAATCTGCAGTACGTTTTCCTTTAAGGGGGAAAGTTTCAAACACGAGTGCTGCATATATTCCACCGACAGGGAAATCTTGCTGCATTGTGTAGAAGCATTTCCCCATTTGGAGACGCGTTACTGCATTCTTTTTTTAAACAATTACCTTCCTATACTTCTCTCTTTTCTAATTATGATGAAGATTTACAATAGTAACAAATTCAAACAAATATACAACGAGGCAGTTATGGGTTGTAATTATCTTCAACAAATCTGCAGGGAGGTTTCTACAATCCATAATTTGTTAAAACACAACGTTTGTAATGAGTTGCGGTTCATAGAAACCATCCTGCAATATGCAGCGATATGTTTACGAATCGTTATTGTGCTCCTGCGACGTGCAGCGCAGTTTCTACGGACCGTAATTTAATTTGTGCACTCTCACTTGGAGCATTTTATAAATAAAGTCGATTTGAATCATCTTTTAACTTTTGACAATTTTCTCTCAACACACCTAACCCATAACACGCTTGATTCTTAAATAAATATTATAGTTTATAATCCTTATTTTGAAGAAATTGAATCTATTTAATTTTATGTCGAACTGAAGTTTTTATAATTTTATTTATGGAATTTATAATTAAACGGCATCCTTCATAAAAATAAAATTATATCATATGAAAGTATTGAGCATTATTCTACTAAGTCTGATTTTCTGTAACGCATTTTCTCAGGAAATAATAGAAAAAGAAGTAAAAACCACCGTGAATGAAGTAACTGTATTTCTTGAAGGAGCACAGATCATACGAAAAAAATCAGTGGACTTAATCCCGGGTAAAACAATAATAAAATTCGTTAACCTTTCGCCATTTATTGATGCAAAAAGCATTCAGGCTAAAGCCTTGGGCGAATTAACAGTATTATCCGTAAATCATCAACAAAACTATCTTGACAAGTCGCTAAAGTCGGCTGAACTTACCCAATTAGAAAATCAGTTAGAGGAGGTTAACGACAAAATTAAAATTGAGGATACCTATTTGTCCATTATTAAGGAAGAACTCTCCTTTCTTCAATCTAATAAAGATATAGGTGGTAAAAACGAACAACTGAGTGTTACCAATCTTCAACAGGCTGCTGATTTTTATGGCAAAAAGTTAACCGATTTAAAAATGAAGGAGATTGAGCGCAATCAAACACTTAAAAAGTTATCCCAACATCGTAATGATTTACAAAAACAGATCAACACTATAACAAGTAAAAAGGAATACCCAACAGGTGAAGTACTGGTAAAAGTTGATGTAAAAAAAGCAGGTAGATATGCATTGGAATTGAATTACCTGGTTGCAAATGCAGGTTGGTTTCCTTCTTACGATATCAGGGCTAAAAATATAAACGAACCCGTACAGTTAATTTACAAAGCCAATGTAAAACAAGATACCAAAGTTGACTGGACCAACGTTAAGCTTAAATTTTCTTCGGCAGAACCTAATGTATCGGGTGTAGCCCCTGAATTACAACCCTATTATTTAAGCTACAACATGCGCCCTCCTGTGTACAAAGCTTTTTCAAATACAGTTAATGGCCGTGTGTTTGACAATGCGGGTCAACCTCTTCCCGGAGTAAATGTAATTGTTGATGGCACAACCATTGGAACTGTAACTGATTTTGATGGAAACTATTCCATCACCATCCCCAATAACTCAAGTAGTTTAAAATATTCATTTATTGGCTTCAATGAGAAAACATTACCTATTACCGGACCGGTTATGAATGTTAGTTTGCAAGAAAATACACTGGCGCTTGATGAAGTTTTTGTTATGGGTTATGGTTCAAACGATGATGTCGCAGGAGCATTGCGGGGCAAAATTGCAGGAGTTAATGTAAAACATGATAAAATAAAAATCAGAGGAGTAAGCAGTCTTGCTATACCAACAGCTCAAGTAGAAAACCAAACCACTGTTGATTTTGAAATTCATACTCCGTACACCATCAATTCCGACAATAAAAACTACACTGTAGATATGGAGCAATATGAACTACCTGCCTTCTATCAATATTACTGTGTACCAAAAATTGATAAGGACGCGTTCTTGATTGCCAACATTGTTAATTGGGAAAAATACAATCTGTTAGAAGGAGAAGCCAACGTATTTTTTGAAGGTACTTATGTTGGTAAAACATTAATGGATGTACGCTTTGCATCTGATACACTTGAAATATCATTGGGCAGGGATAAGAAAGTATCTGTTAACCGTGAAAAGGTAAAAGACTTTACCAATAAACAATTTATTGGCAGCAAAAAAGAAGAAACCCGTGCATGGAAAACAACAGTGAAAAACAACAAAGTTCAGGACATTAACCTTATTATTTTGGATCAGATTCCTGTATCAACCATGGAAGAAATTGAAGTAAGCCTTCAAAACACTTCGGGAGCTCAGCATAATACTGAAACCGGAGAAATTAAATGGGAATTGAATCTGGGAGCCAACGATAAAAAAGAACTGGATTTAAAATACTCAGTAAAATACCCTAAAAACAGGAATTTGATTATTGAATAAGTATAATAAAAGAAACTCTCTGTTAATACGTTATGAGTATGAGCAGAGAGTTTGCTATTTATAGAACCTCATCATTTTAAATAAAAAAAATCTGACGCTCTAATTATTAATCAGCATTCATCATACTATTTTATCAATTGGATGATAACAGTATTAGCGTAAACCTTAAAGTAATCACATCAATATCTAATAATTTCATTTCCACCAGTTAAAAATCTTTAGAAACCGGATTTCAACTTAAAACCGCAACATGCGTCATATCAAGTATCGTTATTCAAATATCTAACAATATTATTAAACCAAACAGCCTATTATGCAATTTCAAACAAAACTTACAATTATATACTATCTATTATGCTAAAAACACTTTTTATATCTGTAATCCTATGCATTACAGTATCTGCAGCTAGTCAAGAAACTGAAAACGTAAACCTTATTGAATATATCAAAGAAGTTCAAAAATGGAACAAACAAAGTAATGAGATGACACTGTCTTTTTGGATACCCAATGGATACTGGGAGCTTGCATTAAAAGATAACCCACAGATAACGCAAGCTGTAATTAATCAAATTAAAGATGCTTTTAAAGATTATGTATTCGTATGTGCTTTAGATTTGGATATCAATAATAATGGCACCATGTCATACACGCCGGAATCCGACCTTAGAAAAACCATTTTTATTAAAGACAATACTAACAAACAATACGATCCTCTTGATAAAGAGGAAATATCTTCCGATGCATTATCATTATCAGAAGCAATTAAACCGATGTTTGCACAAATGCTTGGACAGATGGGGGCCGGAATGCACTTCTACTTTTTTAAGATAACAGATGAAAAAGGAAACCCAACCATCAACGAGTATAAAAAAGGGGAATTCACAATTTGCCATTCAGGAAGAGAATTTAAATACAATCTGCCATTAGTAACTCTATTGCCACCTAAAGTTTGCCCTATTGATAACGCTTCGATGAAAGGGAATTGGGATTATTGTCCTTTTCATGGTGTAAAGCTGTAATACTGACTTTAAGCACAAGTCTTAACATATTACACCACAATGTATTTATTGATATGGACCATATTTTCTTATATGGTCCTCTGATATTTAAAAAGCTACAGGAATTACGCCATCCAATTTCTCCATTATATAAAATACATTTTCACCCAGGGCCTCCTTCTGTATCTCTTTTGAAAGTTCCTCTTTTTGTACTTTTCCTCTGGCATTAAAATTAAAATCCCGGGTTTTAATTTGAACCACACCTAAAGTAAAACCTAAGGCAAATATTAAAACACTGATTGCACCAAATCTTTTCAATTGAATTTTCCCTAATATCAAGAGTATTGTATTTATAAATACCACACCATTTACAATCAAAAACACGTCATAATTATTCCACCACCAGGTATCGCCAAATCCACCTATATATACTTTTGATGGCCATAAATAAGCCACTCCGCCCCATCCTCCTCCCGGAGTCACCATATCTTCCAACAGATGCATGTTATAACCTAAAATAAAAGCTACAACAAAAGGTAATACTGATAAGATAGAAGATCTGGATAACTTAGATTTTGTTTTTGCTAAATACAAGATCATACCCAATAGTAAACCAAATAATATTGATGCTAATAATGAGTGAAAAAAGGCATGGTGAGAATACCACAATCTAGCACCAAAGGCTTCATTTCCGAAAATAGGTAAATTGAACCACTGACCAAAAGTCGAGTCAAATCCACTCCATTTAGTAATCACATCAATATCAGGTAAAGCTCCGGCAAACGCTCCTGTCGCCAAAATTACAATCTTATTGGCAAACTTAGTTTTAGTTGCATTAGCCACAACTGACGCTACAGCAACTCCAGATAAGGTATGCGTTAAAATATCCATAAGCTTATATTTTTTAAATCAATCCTGATCTATAAAAGCGTATTTCTAAAAAGAAACCTATTGCAACACCAATAGTATAACAAATCAAATCACTCCATAAAAAGCCAAAACCTAATACCAAACCACCCAACCTTGTATTTCTTATTGCATCAATCCATGGTGAATGATAAAGCTGACTGATTTCAACACCAAACGAAAATAACATTGCATAAACAGCAATTGTACATGATCGTTTTCGTTTAAAAACAACACCAAACATCCAAAATACCATTAATGCCCATAAAACATCTCCAAGATATGCCTTTACCCAGAAAGGAAAATCATCAGCAAAACGTCTGGATGCCAATCCCAACACAATGGTTAATACAGTTATTAAAACATAAAAAATACGATTTCTGTTCATCCTTTACTTTTATCCAGGTTATTTCGAATACCTAATTTACTCTCAAAATATGACTGAACCTCTATATCTGTCATTTTATAGCTCTCCCTTACTCCGACTTTAAGTGTATTTAAATATTCATTGCTTGGCGCATTTATTTCTTCTTCTAAAAATTGTTCATTGGTAAAAGTAAATATAGGATATCCACTTTCTTCACCTAAATATATCAAGTTTCCATACCACGTATTACTCAGAAACACACTACTCCCCTGCTCTTGAACATTATAAAAATCAATCTCAAGTTTACCTTCATAGTCATTCTCCTGCCTTACTACATCAACAAACTGTTCTATGGTAATCAGATACATTCGCCCAAGGGTAGCTTCTTTTTCATCTGGTTTATTTTTAATAAAGGCCACTCCTCCTTTACCCCAACTGCTAAACTCCATTGCAAAATACAACGCTCTGTTTATGATAATATTTTGTATCGCCCTAGGTGCAGTTTTATCAGAACATCCCGAATGCATTTTTTTTGAGCCCTGAGGCATACCTCCTTTTATATAACATAAAAAGCGATCCTCACATAAATTGGAACCATAGCTGGCATACCATACTAAATTACTATCTACCCTGTTTTTCATCATGTTATAAACACAAAAGACGCTAAGAATATGCACAAAGATGCACAAAGAAATGTAGAAAGGAAGGAAGATATTGGAAGAAGTTGGCAGGAAGTCTAAAGGATATAATGAAGAATGATGACAGAAGACTATACTTACATTGTATTTCTGATAAAGAAAGCCACATGTGCTGGTTCAAGTTTGCAACCTGGACCTTTATTCATAACCTTTTTGCAAGTGCTCTATTTAAATCATATTACATAAATAAAGAGAGGATTGACAGGATCAATAAGATGAGTTGCTTTAGTAAAAATAAGATTTATAGAATATAAATCACTCCGGTTTATCTTATCTAAAAATACCTAGTTATAGTTAGTCATGACGCCCTGATACGTTGTATTTACATACACTGAAGATTGCTCTTTTATTGTATAATACCAATTAAATTACAAGATGATTGACAAAGGCATCATTGTATAATTCATTATGAGTGATTGACATTATTGTTTCTGGTTTTAATTCATTCTTGACAAAGTCATGTAACCATTTTTTGACATTTGATAGTTTTTCAAACACTTTGTTTTTAAATTTTTGTTTTATGTAATGCCATATCTTTTCAGATGGATTAAGTTCGGGACTGTATGGTGGTATGCGTATTAGTTTTATATTTTCAGGAATATCATATTGCTGTAAAGAGTGGAATCCTGCATTGTCAATAATGATGACCTTGAGTTCTTTAGGTTTATGTTTTGAGAATTCAACCAAATATTTGTAAAATATTTCGCTTGTGGTTCCTTCTATTTCATAAACAAAAGCATCACCGTCTATAGGGGAAAAACTACCATATAAGTAAGTGTTTTTAAAGGCATGTTGATAACGAACAATTGGCTTAACTCCCTTTGCTGTTAAACACCTGCCTGTGTGCGTCATTAATCCAAATCTACTTTCATCCTGAAAGTATAAATTCACACTATCATACTTATCTTTAATTAGACTAATTCTAATGTCGGTTAAAAGATTAGGTAGTTTTTTAAAGGCCTGTATGGCCTGTTCATCTTTTTTGTAATGTGATTTTCGGGGTTCTTTCAATTTGGTTTTGAAGTGACGGATTAAGTAGGTTCTTAATGTATTGTATTTCAATTCAATACCGTAGTTTTCCTTGACCCATACGACAGCATCCCAGTAACCCAAAAGTGGATTGTCTGAATCGTATACTTTTTTTGCCAAGCCGTCATGGACATCTTTGGGAACGCTACTTCTTCTGGCTCCTCCATTTGAGATGCTTAGCATAGCTTCAAGTCCTGACTCTTTGTATACTCTTGTCCACCTATCCAGACTGGCAATTCCTACTCCTAAGTGGTTAGCTAAATCTATTCGACGTTTAAACTTTTCTTCCTTGGTGAGTATTAGACTCTGAATACGAGTTTTTAACCTATGGTTATTTTCCTTTTTTCGAAGGTTTTTCAAATATTTAATGTCCTCTTTTATATTTATTTATGCTTGTTTTGGCATACTATAAAGATAATAATTATATCAATCAAATGGAAATATATTTGGTATAACAGGCAGACGCCTTTGTTTATACGACCTAGCGAGACGCTATGCTGAGCCGATGAAAAAAAATCTTATAACTCAATAGTAATATGGCTATAATAAATCTTCATTCCCATTTCCAATCTAATTCTTCATGAAAGGGAACAGATAATTTTGCAGCTACACCTTTTATATAACTTGAAAAATCGTGGAGTTTTATAATTCTATTTTTAGGAATTATGGCATACTGTCCTGATGAAAACTCTATATAAAAGTAATCATTTGTTTCATAAACTGCTGTTACTTCAGATAAATTTACTTTGCTCTCACCCATATGACTCTTTTCCACTAAAGAATCCTCATCAAAACGTAACTCTACCGTTTTACCAAAACGATTAGCCAATGTTTCATCAATATATTTCTCAAAATGTCTTTTATATCTTCTTCGCATCAACGATGGATGGTAAAAATACCAGCCAATACCAAATAAAATAAACGTCAGGGCAAAAACATCATTTGCACCAAAAAATAAAATAATTCCTAAAATCACATATACTATTGATAACAGTAATCTTGATTTATTGCGACTTTTAATAATACGAGGTGATTTTGAAGCTGCAAACAATTGCATTTGCAAATAATCTTCTCTGGTTAAAGTATATTCAATAGCCATAAAAATGTTGTTATATCATTTATTATTATTTGGACACAAGTATAACTAATAACCCCTTATCTGTATAATTTATTATTCTACACATACATAATTTACGTCCATGAGTATGGAATATTGTCATCAAAACACCTTTATCTAAAAAAATTTTGTTAGTGCCCGATTTCATTATGTTCCATCAATCAATTATTAAGAGATTGAGTTACCAGATACAATTTTACAACACAAGTAGGAAGAAGTTAGCATTGGACAGCCTACAATAAGCATTAGACCGAAGACTGAAGACCGAGAACTATACCCTCTCCGTGTTCTTTGTAGTTTTACAAAAAATGCCTTTTTGTCACAAAAACATGACAAGAAAAATAATAATTTAATAATCCTCGTGTCAATTTTTCACCAATATGGCATTTTTATGGCATGGCACAGCATTTGAAATAAAGAAGAACGTATTTGAAAAAGAAAATATTAAGAACTTAAATAAATTTATAATTAAAATGGGAAAAATAATTGGAATCGACTTAGGTACAACCAACTCCTGTGTTTCAGTAATGGAAGGAAGCGAGCCGGTTGTAATTCCAAATAGCGAAGGTAAAAGAACTACTCCTTCAATTGTTGCGTTTGTTGAAGGTGGCGAAAGAAAAGTAGGTGACCCTGCAAAACGTCAGGCTATAACAAATCCTGGTAAAACGATTTATTCTATCAAACGTTTTATTGGTGATAACTTTGATGAAATTCCAAAAGAAATTTCTCGTGTACCTTACGAAGTAATTAAAGGAGATAACAACACACCACGTGTAATTATCGACGATAGAAAATATTCTCCACAAGAAATCTCTGCAATGATTCTTCAAAAAATGAAGAAAACTGCTGAAGATTATCTTGGACAAGAAGTAACTGAAGCTGTAATTACAGTGCCTGCTTACTTTAATGATTCTCAACGTCAGGCTACAAAAGAAGCTGGTGAAATTGCTGGTTTAACGGTAAAACGTATCATCAACGAGCCAACAGCTGCATCTTTAGCTTATGGTTTAGATAAGATGGACAGAGATATGAAAATCGCAGTATTTGACCTTGGTGGTGGTACTTTTGATATTTCTGTACTTGAACTTGGAGATGGTGTATTTGAAGTAAAATCTACAAATGGTGATACTCACCTTGGTGGAGATGACTTTGATGATGTAATCATTAACTGGTTAGCTGATGAATTTTTAAAAGACGAAGGTATTGACTTGCGTAAAGATGCAATGGCTCACCAACGTTTAAAAGACGCTGCTGAAAAAGCTAAAATTGAGTTGTCAAGTGGAAACTCTACTGAAATCAACTTACCATATATTATGCCTGTTGATGGTATTCCAAAGCACTTGGTTAAAACTTTAAGCCGTGCTCAGTTTGAGCAATTAGCTGACAAATTAATTCAAGCTACTTTAGAGCCATGTAAAGCTGCATTAGCAGATGCTGGAATGTCTCCTTCAGATATTGACGAAGTAATTTTAGTAGGTGGATCTACTCGTATTCCTGCTATTCAGGAAATCGTTAAGAAATTCTTCGGAAAAGAGCCTTCTAAAGGAGTTAACCCTGATGAAGTAGTAGCTGTAGGAGCTGCAATTCAAGGTGGTGTATTAACTGGTGAAGTAAAAGATGTATTATTACTTGACGTAACTCCACTTTCATTAGGTATTGAAACAATGGGTGGTGTAATGACTAAGTTGATTGAAGCTAACACTACAATCCCAACTAAAAAGTCAGAAACATTTACAACAGCTGCCGACAATCAACCTTCAGTAGAAATTCATATTCTACAAGGTGAGCGTCCAATGGCGAACCAAAATAAAACAATTGGTCGTTTCCACTTAGATGGAATTCCACCAGCACAACGTGGTGTACCTCAAATTGAAGTATCTTTTGATATTGATGCAAACGGTATTTTACACGTAACAGCTAAGGATAAGTCTACTGGAAAAGAACAAAGTATCCGTATCGAGGCATCTTCTGGATTAAGCGATGACGAAATCAAGCGTATGAAAGACGAAGCTGCTGCTAATGCTGAAGCTGACAAGACAGCTAAAGAGAAAATCGATAAAATGAACGGCGCTGACAGCTTAATTTTCCAAACTGAAAAGCAATTGAAAGAGTTTGGCGACAAATTACCAGCTGACAAAAAGGCACCTATCGAAGCTGCTCTTGAAAAATTAAAAGCTGCTCATAAAGCTGAAGACATTGCAGGTATTGATGCTGCAACAACTGAGTTAAATACTGTATTCCAGGCTGCATCTCAAGAAATGTATAATGCAAGCCAAGCTCAAGGTGGAGCACAACCAGGACCTGATGCTGGTCAACCTCAAGGCGAACAAGCTAAAGGTGGTGATGACGAAGTTACAGATGTTGATTTTGAAGAAGTAAAATAATTCAATATTAACCATATATTGCAAGGCTATCCCAATTGGGATAGCCTTTTCTTTTTTCATCATACGCCATTTTAACCTCCCAAAAAACGGATATCTACTCTTAGAATAAAATAAGCACAAATAACCATCAATAAGAAAAAGAATCTGGTTCAAAGTCACATTAAACTCACATTAAACTCACTTCAAACTCACTTCAAACTCACATTTAATACAAATTATTGTGTATATATTCTGAACTTAATATGGATTAGATGTATCATTATTATCACTTATTATGCACTACAATACCCAACCTTTTACCGAAAGATATATTGTATTCATCAATAACCTATATCATAAGCCCATCACAATTCTACACTCCATAACAAAGAAAAAAGTCAGGTATTTATTATATTTATACACCTTGCAAATACACATAAACTTAAAAATATATGTTTAAAAGATTAAAACACCTGGGCATTCTGCTAGGCCTATCAGGCTTATTACTAACAACAAACATGAGCGCACAACAACAAGAGTTACAACTTTGGCCCAATGGGGCTCCAGGAGCCATAAAAAATAAAGATTACAAAGAATCGCCTACAGATGGCAGAGGCCGAGAAAACAGGTATATAAAAGTAACAGACCCTACAATTAAAGTATACCTTCCTGATGCCGACAAAGCTACAGGTGCTGCAATATTAATATGTCCTGGCGGTGGATATACTTGTTTGGCATATGACCATGAAGGTTTTATTTTGGCAGAATGGCTAAAACAACATGGCATTGCCGGTATTCTTTTAAAATATCGTTTACCAAGTGATCAAATCATGAAACAAAAAGATGTTGGTCCCTTACAAGATGCACAACAAGCCATGCGAATGATTAGAAACAATGCTAAAGAATGGAATATTAATCCCAACAAAATTGGCGTAATTGGTTTTTCTGCCGGTGGGCATTTGGCTTCTACAATATCTACTCAGTTCGACAGAGAGGTATATAAAACAAAAGACACCACTTCTGCCCGTCCTGACTTCTCTGTTCTTGTTTATCCTGTTATCAGTATGAAAGAAGGTGTAACACATATGGGATCGAGAATTAATTTAATTGGTAAATCACCTTCAGAGGAATTGATTAACCAATACTCTAACGAGCAGCAAATTACTCCTAATACACCTATGACTTTTATGATTCACTCTGCCGACGATCATGCAGTACCCATTCAAAATAGCTTAGGATATTTTCAGGCCCTTCAGGAAAATAAGGTTTCGAGCGAGATTCATATTTTTGAAAAAGGAGGACACGGCTATGGCATGAGAGACGTTAAAGGTACACAGAAACAATGGCCACTATTAATGTTAGAATGGTTAAAAATGCATGGAATAATTTAGAATATCCATGATCAAAAATAAAGAAGGTTCTGTAGTATATACTGCAGAACCTTTTTCACTTTGTATACTCCCATTTCATTCTTCTCCTGTGTCCTTTTATAAATACTCGTCTTACTTCTGTTCATAAAATAACCCCCAACGTTGGGGTTTGATATTGAAACATCGGTGATATAAAATAGTAATAACCCGAGTTCGATTAAAATTAAAGAGCTCAGATTTTATTAAAATGCTGATATACAAGGCAAATTCTTTTTGCATAGCGAGCTATGGTAGAAGAATTTAACGAAGTAGATTAGTATTTTAATAGAAAGCCACATATAAACAACGATTTTCTGCTTCATATTTGTTTGACATAGCCCGCTATGACTTCACAAATATTCATTGAAACTCATTATTTATAAGCGGTCTGAGCCAATAATTTTATATCGAACTCGGGTTAATAGCATAGGGCTTAGAGCACGATCTCAAACTAAAAAAAATTCCTCTTGAAACTGGGAGCCCCGGCATCAGCAGGTTCTTGACTACATTAAATAACCATACAGGATGGACAGAATTTTCTGTTTCATTCTGTAACATGATTTATAAAATATCCCCCAATAATCTAAAATAACTTATCCTTCTCTAAATAAATATTAATCTATACAAATACAATAACTGCAGCTAATACCAATCCGGTAATAATAGTGATGCTATACATAAAAAATATGGCAAATAATCGTCCAAAAACTGTCAGCCACTTTTTCTTGTATAGTTTATGCGCTCCAATTATTGAATAAACCGGAACTAAAAGAAACAACCATCCATTCATAGCACTTGCCATTCCGGGCAAAAAGTAACTCAATAACATCATTACTATAAATATGATGAACAAAAAGGAGTGTTGATTAATGGCAAAGATCAAATGACCCAAATAATATTTGTAGCTTTTCCTGAAAAACAACCAAAGCAGTGCGCCGTATAATGGCATTAATAAAAATAAAAACCAGGATAAGTACTTGAAAAACTGAGGTAAATAATACTCCGGATGACTATTGATATCTTTAATATGATCCAATACCTCTTTATCTTCTTTATCCACTTCCTCCATTTCTGAATTTTTGCCTACTATAGTATCCTCTTGAGCTATATCTATATCTTTTGAATTAAATAATATAAAATTCTTTCTATTATTATTTGCCAATTTTACAATTTCACCATCCGACTGTTTATAATTCTTTTCAATAGTATTTAGTGTAACTGTATTTAGTAACAGAAAAAAGATAAAACTTATAAATACATACAAACGAAAGGGAGGCATATATCTAACCCTATGTCCGACAATAAACTCTCCAGCCATTTTTCCTGGCTGAAATAATACAGCTTTAAGCGTTTTCCATAATCGTGTATCAAAGGCAAAAATATTCCCCATTAAATCATATAAAAGCAAACCAAAAGGTTTTTCATAATCTTTAACAGATTGCCCACAATTGGGACAAAATTTACCAACAAAGGGGGTGTCACAGTTTTTGCAGTTTATTGTTGAGTCTGACGCAGTAGTATTCATTACCTCATATAATTTGTTAATTTTGCTTGAATATATATATATTGTTGCATTTTTTAACGATCTGTTCAATAAGATTATGGATTTTAGAGACCGAGTATTTTTAGCTGTCGCAGAAAACTTAAGCTTTTCAAAAGCTGCAGAAGAACTTTTTATTAGTCAACCGGCCGTTACCAAACACATCAAAGAACTCGAATCCAAACTTAAAAGTACCCTGTTTGACAGAAAAGGAAACAGAATATATTTAACAAAAGCAGGTAAGGTAAATTACGAATATCTTAAAAAGATTAAGCAACAGTATGCTGAGTTAGAATTTGAATTGGGCAGATTAAACAACACCTTTAAAGGAAGTTTAAGAATAGGCGCCAGTTCTACCATTTCGCAGTATTTAATTCCAGAAACACTTGCGGCCTTTTATAAAAGATATCCTAAAATTGATTTACATCTTTTAAGCGGCAACTCACACGAAATTCAGCAAAAACTATTATCCGAGGAAATTGACATAGCGCTTATTGAAGGTTCTTCATCTTTAAAAGAATTGAAATACTCAGAATTTTTAGATGACGAAATTGTTGTTGTTACCGGAAGCAACAGTGTATATGCAAAAAAAAGACAAATAGCCATCGCCGATCTTGAGAATATTCCGATGGTATTAAGAGAAAGAGGTTCTGGTACATTAGAAGTAATCAGAAAATTATTGGGTGAAAATAATATCAACCTCGAAGATTTAAATATTGTAATTCATTTAGGAAGTACTGAAGCCATTAAAAACTTCCTGATCAATTTTGAAGGAGTTGCTTTGGTTTCTGAAAAATCTATTTCTAAAGAATTTGAACTAAAGCAAATTGTAAAGTTAAGTGTTAATAAATTAAAGATTGACAGAAAGTTTAGAATAGCATTAAGACAGGGAACACCAAGTTATACTGCTCAACTTTTTATTAACTACCTAAGTAATTATAACTTTTAATTATATTATATAATTTTTTTGTATTTGTTTTAGTTATTACAACTATCTACATTTGCTCTTGTCATAAAAATATTACAAGATGCAACTAAGTCAAAAACAAATACAGCTTATATATTTCACAATTATTGGACTTTGCTTTACGCCTGTTTTCTCACCGGCTATTGCATTGGCTTGTGGAATTGTTTTATCCTTAGCCGGAATAAAATATTCAAATATCAATAAGCAAACTTCATTTGTTTTAAAAGCATCAATTGTTCTAATGGGTTTTGGAATGAACCTTACTCAGGTAATAGCTACTTCAAAGGATGGTTTTTTAGAAACAGCCATATCTGTAATCACTGTAATGACAGCTGGATTTTTGTTAACCAAACTTTTAAAAATAGATTCTAAAATTGGCTTATTAATTTCTGCAGGAACTGCTATTTGCGGGGGAAGCGCAATAGCCGCTATTTCAAATGTATTAAATGCTAAAAGCTATCAGGTATCTTTTTCTTTGGTAGTAGTTTTTATACTTAACGCCATTGCATTGGTTATCTTTCCGGTAATTGGGCATTATTTTGATATGAGCCAGGTTACTTTTGGACATTGGGCAGCCATTGCAATACACGATACCAGTTCTGTTGTTGGCGCCGGAGCCAGTTATGGAAAAGAAGCACTGGAAGTTGCAACAACTGTTAAATTAATCAGAGCTCTTTGGATAATTCCATTGGCTGTTGTAATTTCATTGACTCAAAAAAACAGTAGTTCAAGAAAAATTAAGATTCCTGTATTTATTGGATTATTTGTGGTAGCAATTATTGTTGCTCACTTTTTACCAGAATGGAATGCAACATTTACTCACTTAAATTGGTTAGGTAAAAAGGGAATGATTGCTGCATTATTTTTAATTGGTTCAGATATTTCAATAAAAGAAGCAAAAAAAGCAGGAGTTAAAAGTTTTATTCATGGTGTTTTACTTTGGATGATCATCGGAACCACTTCTTTTCTAACATTAACAATGTTATAATTATGACACTATTTTGGATAATTTTAATTGTTTCAGTCGCCAGCCTAATTAAAGGCATTTCAGGTTTTGGATTTGCATTGGTATCATTGCCTCCGCTTTTAATTTGGTATTCACCAGCAGAAATTATCCCGGTGTTAGTCATATGTAACTTTATTTCATCAACCATAATTATCCTTCAAAAAAAGGATAAAAATTTAGTACCCCCTAAAGTAAAACCTCTGATTGTAACCGGAGCAGTTTTTACTTTATTAGGGGTACTAATTTTAAAAAATGCAAACGAAGAACATCTGATTCATATCATCAGTATGATATTTATAGCACTTACAGGACTTTCCTTCTTTATTTCAAAGTCTCCTGTAAATTATCCGGGGGTTACGTATCCTATTGTAGGTGCGGTTGTTGGTTTACTGACAGGAAGTACATCTGTCAGCGGGCCTCCCTTGGCTATATTTCTTAACTCCGGAAAAATTAACAATCAAGAGTTCAGGGAAATTTTTTCATGGTTTAACATAACTACATCTATTGTTGCCATTATTGGGTATTTTGTAGCCGATTTAATTACTATGGAATCCCTTAAACTAGTTTTGTTGTTTTTCCCTTTAATTTATATTGGCTCCTATATTGGTAAAAGGCTTAACAACAAAATACCATCGAATATTTTTAAAAACTCCACACTCGTTTTAACATTAATATCCTGCGTATTTTTACTATTCAAATAATTGTCTGGTCTTTGTTGATTGTTTATAAGTCTTTTTAAATTTGTAACAAATAATCAACAAACAATTTCACAATGAAGATTGCAGCCATTATTATAGGTCTTAGTATCAGTTTAGGAACCATTCATGCCCAGGAACTTGATGTTTTTGGAAATAAAGTACCTACGAAAAAAAATATTTCAACAAGCAACACTTCAGCTCAAATTAACCAAAAAGATGCTCAAGGAAGAAAGCAAGGCTATTGGGAAAAAAGGTATAACAATGGAAAATTAGCCTACTCAGTAACGTTTAAAGACAATGTCCCTGTTGGCGAAATGAAACGTTTTTACCAAAACGGGAAAACACAAGTTGTAATCAATTACGACGATAAAGGTGAGTATGGTAAAGTTGAAACCTATAATGAAGAGGGTAAATTAACAGCTAAGGGTACATATTTTGGAAAGATAAAAGATGGCCTTTGGGAATATTATTCTACAGAAGGAAAACTCTTAACCAAAGAAAACTACAACAAAGGCAAAAAAGACGGGATGACGACCTACTTTTTTAAAAATGGCAAAAAAGCTGAAGAAGTTGAGTGGAAAAATGACATTAAAGATGGTATCTGGTATAAATATCACGAATCAGGTAGTATTAAGTTAAAGTCATCGCATTTAAATGGACTTATTGAAGGACCTTATATTGTTTATTTTGAAAATGGCAAGATGGAAGTTCAGGGTAAGTTTGTAAATGGTAAAGAAGATGGAATGTGGATTATATTTACTCCTGTAGGAAATATTTCTTATAAAATTAATTATAAGGATGGTAAAACACTTAATGAGGCAGATTTTGACGACAAACAAAAACTGTTATTTCAGGAGTTTGAAAAAAACAAAGGAAAACTTAAAGATCCTGAAGAATTCAGACATGATCCGGATTCATACATAAGAGGTATTTAATAGTATTCAAAATGCTTACCTATTGAAAAAAAAGTATATAAATATCTTATTCTTACTTTGGGCATTCATCATTCCTAACATGAATGCTCAAAAGTACTTTATTGCTTTTACTGATAAAGCTAACAACACCTTTTCAATAAATACCCCAGAAGCTTTTTTATCAGAAAGAGCCATACAAAGACGGGCAAAACAAAATATTGATATCACAGAAGAAGATCTTCCCGTAACTCAATCTTACCTCGATAGTTTAAAAAAAATGAACGTTAATGTTCTTTGGCCATCGAAATGGTTAAACGGGGCCATTATTGAAACTAACAATATAACTTTAATTGACACAATAAGCAGAGTTTCATTCATATCCGAAGCTCGTCTAATTTGGAAATCTTCATTGAGAAGTAGTATTTCTAAATTCCCCTCTCAAATATCAACAGTACCTCTTAAAGCCGATGTCACAAATATTTATGGTGAAGCCTATAATCAAACTGTAACAATTAATGGACACCTCATACATCAGGAAGGATACACAGGTGATGGAATGCTAGTTGCTATTATTGATAATGGTTTTGGACATGCTGATGAATTACCAGCCTTCAATCATTTATGGAGCAATAATCAGATAAAAGCATCTGTTGACATTGTGAGTCCTGGTAATGATGTTTTTAATTCAGAGTATACACATGGCATGTATGTGCTATCTGTAATGGGAGGCTATATTGAAGGGGAATACAAAGGAGCCGCCACTGGCGCAGATTATATTTTACTAAGAACAGAAGATGATAACAGTGAATATCCGATTGAAGAATACAATTGGGTGATTGCTGCAGAATATGCAGACAGTGCAGGCGTTGATGTGATCAATTCTTCATTAGGATATTATGAATTCAACGACGCATCATTCAATTATACTTACGAAGATATGGATGGGCAAACAACAATTTGTGTATCCGGTGCAGAAAAAGCTTTTTCAAAAGGAATGCTAGTTGTTAACAGTGCTGGAAATGAAGGTGCCAACACCTGGAAGTATATAATCACACCCGCAGATGGAAAAAATGTTTTATCGATAGGTGCAATGGCTATTGATAGTACAAGAACTTCTTTTAGCAGTTATGGCCCTTCATACGATGGAAGAGTTAAACCTGACATTACAGCACTGGGACTACAAGCTGCTGTTCAAGGCACCAATGGATCCATAATTCATTTAAATGGGACTAGTTTTTCCGCTCCAATTATAGCCGGTTTTGCAGCATGCCTGTGGCAAGCCAAACCAAATATCAGCAATAAAGAATTATTGCAAATTATAAAACTTAGTGGTCATCAATATTACACACCAGATGATAGTTTTGGATACGGAATTCCAAATTTTTACAGAGCGCTGGATTTAAGCAGTTCTACCAATACATTCCATTCAAAGAGCCAATTTGTGATTACACCCAATCCTTTTTCTAATAAAATTGAGATATCACATCATACTAAAAACATATTAAACCTGCAAGTTAGTATTTATAATATTACTGGTAATATCGTTTATCAGGAATATATTTCCTCTACCAGTAAGCATACCATCTACAATTTGGAAAAACTTTCTAAAGGAATGTATGTTTTACAATTAAATGATGCTAACCATAAATATAGTTTTAAGATTATAAAAACCAAGTAATGAGCGAAACTTCACTGTCCTTATTTGAATTAAACTCCAAAATAAAAAGCACAATCCACGAATCTTTTGCAGATACCTATTGGGTAGTGGCTGAAATCAGTGAAATACGTGAAGTAAGAAATGGACATTGCTATTTAGAGCTGATTGAAAAAGATGAAAAAACAGAACAAATCATAGCCAAATCAAGAGCTAACATCTGGGCCTATACCTACAGAATGCTGAAACCTTATTTCGTACAGGCCACAGGACAACATCTAACCTCTGGTTTAAAAGTTTTAATAAGAGCAAGTATTGATTTTCAGGAAGTTTATGGTTTTAGCCTAAACATCAGAGACATTGATCCTAATTACACTTTGGGTGATATGGCTCAAAAAAAACAAGCTATCCTAAATAAACTAAGCGAAGAAGGTGTCATTGATATGAATAAGGAACTTGAAGTTCCTCTTGTTCCTCAAAAAATAGCTATAATATCCTCTCCTACTGCTGCCGGTTACGAGGACTTTTGCAACCAGCTCAATAACAATCCGCAAGGCTATCAGTTTTACATCAAGTTATTCCCGGCAATAATGCAGGGTGATCAAACGGAAGTCTCTGTCACTGCAGCTTTAGACAGAATCTATGAATACGAAGATTTATTTGATGTAGTAGTTATCATTCGAGGAGGAGGCTCAACTTCAGATTTGATGTGCTTTGATAATTATTGGATAGCCTATAACATCGCACAATTTCCAATACCTGTATTCTCCGGAATAGGACATGAAAGAGATGAAACAGTTGTTGACTTTGTGGCTCATACTCGTTTAAAAACGCCAACAGCTGTAGCGGAACATATTCTTGAACTGGTAACTGATTTTGATAACAGATTGGAATTTCTTAAAGACAATGTAGTATCAAACACCCGAGATATTTTATCTTCATATAAATCAATGTTTGAAAGATCTTCAATGCGATTTAAACCACTTGTTTCACATTCTCTTACCAAACAAAAAAGTATTCTGGCAAACATGGCTCATCAATTAGAGAATCACTCATCTTCATACATTAAGGATAGAATCAATTATCTGAATATAATTTCTGAAAGAGTGAAAACCTCATCTCTAAATCGAATCCACAACGAAAAACTTACAATTAATCAATATCCTCAAAAGGTAGCCTCCAAAACCAAATATTTATTTTCTGACAAAAAGGCTCAATTACAGCTATTTGAAAAAACAAACAACCTCTTAAATCCTATCAATATCTTAAAGAAAGGTTATTCCATTACCTATTTAAATGATAAGGCAGTTAAGAACTCTGCAGAGGTAAAAAAAGGAGATAAAATCACAACTCAACTATTTGATGGCAAAGTTGACAGTATAGCAGAATAAGTAAATGGGTGATATTATAAACCATTACTAACTATTTCAAAATAATTTTCGACCTTTGCACCAAATTCACAATATAGAAAATGAACAAAAATACTCCTAAAAAATTCGCTAAGGGGACAAAAAATACAGAACACAAATCATCTGGCAAAGAAGTTGTTCCACAAAAAAAAGTCGACAATACTACTATTAGATTAAACAAATTTATTGCTAATGCAGGTGTTTGTAGTCGTCGTGAGGCTGATAAATTAATTAGCGAAGGACTTATTACTGTGAACGGTGAAATTGTTTCGGCAGTAGGAACAATGGTAAAAATAACAGACATAGTTGTTTATGATGGTAAAGATCTAAATCCCGAAAAACTGGTTTACGTACTATTAAACAAACCAAAGGATTGTGTAACTACATTAAGCGATCCTCATGCCAAAAGAACAGTTATTGATATTGTAAGAAATGCTTGTACTGAGAGAATATATCCAGTGGGTCGATTAGATAAAATGACAACGGGTGTTCTTTTATTAACTAACGATGGTGATTTAGCCAAAAAGTTAACTCACCCCAGTCATGAGCATCGAAAAATATACCACGCATTTTTAGATAAACCTATTACAAAAATAGATCTACATAAGATAGAAACAGGTTTTGAATTAGAAGATGGCTTTATTAAATCAGACAAATTGAGCCTAGTTAAAGATAATCCTTTGGAAGTAGGCATTGAAATACATTCCGGGAAAAACAGAATCGTAAGAAGAATATTCAAGCATCTGGGCTATGAAGTGATTAAACTGGATCGTGTTTATTTTTCAGGATTGACTAAAAAAGATGTTCCCCGAGGAAAATGGAGATTCCTGACTCAAAAGGAAATTACATTCCTAAAAGCTGGGATTATGAAATAGATTACAAAACAAAACTTAAACAATATATAATTATGACATTAATCAAATCCATATCTGGAATACGAGGAACTATAGGAGGCTTACCAGGAGAAGGCTTAAGTCCTTTGGATGTAGTAAAATTTACGGCTGCATATGCAACCTGGGCTAAAGAATATACAAACAAAGAAAAAATAACCATTGTCGTTGGTCGTGATGCCAGGATTTCAGGACCAATGGTTGATAAAATTGTAGTAGGTACATTAATGGGTTGTGGGGCCAATGTTATCAATTTAGGTTTATCAACTACTCCAACAACAGAGTTGGCTGTTACCATGGAAAATGCTGATGGTGGTATTATTTTAACAGCAAGCCATAATCCTAAACAATGGAATGCATTAAAACTACTTAATAATAAAGGAGAGTTCCTTAACGGCGATGAAGGTAAAAAGATTTTAGCTATTGCAGAACAGGAAGCATTTAAATTTACTGAAGTTGATGAACTTGGTGCTGTTGAAGAAAATAATACATATATCCAAAAACATGTTGACCATGTTTGCAATTTGGAACTAGTGGATGTTGATGCCATTAAAAAAGCTGGTTTCAAAGTGGCTATTGATTGCGTGAATTCTGTTGGAGGAACATACTTACCTCCTCTTTTAAAAGCTTTGGGAGTTTGTGATATTATTGAACTTTATTGTGAACCAAACGGACAATTCCCTCACAACCCAGAACCTCTTCCTGAAAACTTAACTGAGATCTCAGCATTGATTAAAGATCAAAAGGCTGATATTGGTTTTGTGGTTGACCCGGATGTGGATCGTTTAGCTATTGTAAACGAAGATGGCAGTATGTTTGGTGAAGAATATACACTCGTTGCCGTATCTGATTATATTTTAAGTCAACAAAAAGGCAATACCGTTAGCAACTTATCATCAACTAGAGCCTTAAGAGATGTAACAGAAAAACATGGCGGCAAATATACTGCTGCTGCTGTAGGAGAAGTTAACGTGGTTAGCAAAATGAAAGAAACCAATGCTGTAATTGGTGGAGAAGGTAATGGAGGTATTATCTATCCCGAATCGCATTATGGAAGAGATGCCTTGGTGGGTATTGGTTTATTCTTAACTCATTTAGCTAAATCGGGTAAAACTTGTTCAGAAATGAGGGCATCTTATCCTGAGTATTTCATCTCTAAAAACAAGATTGAATTAATTCCTGAATTGGATGTTGATAAAATTCTTGTTGATGTTAAAGAGAAATACAAAAACGAGCAGGTAAATGATATTGACGGCGTAAAAATTGATTTTCCTGATAAATGGGTTCACCTTCGAAAATCAAATACAGAACCAATAATCAGAATCTATTCAGAAGCACAAAATGAAGAATTAGCTGAAGAATTAGCCGAAACGATTATTCAAGACATAAAAACAATAGCAGGAATTTAAACTCCATCCCCATATCGAATAGATATGGGGATTTTTTTACTTATTAATTATCCTGATGTGAGCTCCTTTTAAAGTAACTATAACCTTTATAAACATTTTATTAGCATTTAAAATTTTCAGTATTATTGGTCGAACCGTTTTTGTTTAACAAAATAGGTTGTTATATTTAGTGCTGAATTCATTTAGCTAAACTTATACATAATGTTTAAAAGAAAAACTCCTAAAAGGATAGCAATTCTTCTTCTTTTTCTTGTTGTTATATTCGGTGCATACAAAGTAATATTTACAACAACCAATACCGACACCCTAGTTACCACAAATGTACTTAAAGGCGACTTTCAAACCTTAGTTTACAGTACTGGTCAATTACAAGCCGAAAGATCTGTATCTATCAATGCACCTTCTGAACTTTCAGCTCGTCTTATAAATATATACGAAATTAAAGTAACAGACCTTATTGAAGAAGGTACCGTTGTTGACTCTGGTGATTATGTTGCATCATTAGATCACAGCGCTGTTGAAGAAAAACTGACTGAAGCACTAAGTGATTTAACTGAAAAACTCGATGCATATGACGATGCACGAATTGATACTAACATAAACCTCAGCAATTTAAGAGATGAATTAATCACTTCCCAAATTGATCTTGAGGAAAAGCAATTAATCTTAAAACAATCAGTTTACGAATCTCCTGCAGTCATTCGACAAGCGAACCTTGATGTAGAAAAAGCACAACGTAAATTAGATCAGGATTTAAGAAATTACGAATTAAAAAAACAGCAGAATAAAATTACAATAGCAAGAGCCGAAGGTGCAGTTGAAAGAACAAGAGCACAAATTAAAGAAATCAGAGATTTATTTGAAGCTATTGACATAAAAGCACCTGCTCCGGGAATGTTGATTTATGCATTTGATCGTATGGGTAACAAAATCAAAGTTGGTTCTACAATTAACCGCTGGATGCCCAAAATAGCTGAACTACCAGATCTTACTTCGATGATATCCAAAACATTCATCAATGAAATTGATATTAGTAAAGTTAAAAAAGGCCAAAAAGTAAAAGTTGGTGTTGATGCTTTTCCTGAAAAGGAATTTGATGGAGAAGTAGTTGAAGTTGCAAATATTGGTCAGGTGATACCTGGTGGCGACACAAAAGTTTTTGAAGTAACAATTAAAGTTTTTGGCTACGACAAAGATTTAAAACCAGCCATGACTACTTCGAACATCATAACTTCAACCACACTAAAAGATGTTCTTTACATTCCGCTTGAAGCTGTATTTCACAATGACTCATTAGCCTATGTGATCCGAAAGAAAGAACCTTCAGAAAGACAAATAATAGAACCAGGTGCCGAAAATGGGAATTACGTTGTTGTTAAACAAGGTTTATCTGTAGAAGAAGAAATTTTAATGCATGAACCTTACGTTGAGGATGAAGAGGATCTCAAATTTATCGGATTAGACATTTATGAGGGATTAAAAGACTCCAGCACTATTGTAGAAAAAACGACCTTATCAGCATCTAACCCAAACTAGGCATGAAAGAATTACAAAGACTATACAGGCGATATATACATGATGTAATTATTGCTATTGAGGCAATAATGGCCAACACGGTAAAATCACTACTTACCGGTTTAGGTATTATGTTTGGTGTAGCAGCTGTAATCAGTATGCTAGCTATCGGGAAAGGTGCCCAACAAGAAGTTTTAGAGCAAATTAAATTGGTTGGGGTTAATAATATAATAATTACCCCTGTAAAAGATGAAGTAATATCAGATAGTGATACTTCCGGTGAAGAAGATTCTGAAAATAAAGGAAAAAGAAAATCCCGTGGATTAACATTACAGGATGCTCAAGCCATTATACAAACTATTCCCTCAGTAGCTCAGGTTAGTCCTGTTATTTCAATGAACTACTATGCAGTTAATGAAGGTAAAAGCTATCCGATTGTATTGGAGGGAGTATCTTCAGATTACTTTTCATTACTGAATATTACTATTGAAAATGGCAATATCTTTAATCCTGTACAAAATACAAAAGGACTTCCGGTTTGTGTTATTGGTCAGAATGTAAAACAAAAATTCTTTAATCAGGAAGACCCGGTTGGTAAATACATCAAAATTGGAGAAAGCTGGCTTGAAATAGTTGGAGTTGCTGAACAAAGAGATTTTACCAGCTCCGCCTCTGATGAGATGGGAATTAGCTCGTCGGACAATAAAGTTTTTATACCCTCAAAAACTTTACTCATGCGTTTCAAAGACCGCTCCCGAATTAATCCAGAAGTATTAGAAAGAATGAGTCGAGGAAGAGGAAATGCAGGCAGTGATCAGGCAGGGCAGAAAATTCAAAATCAGCTTGATAAAATTGTGGTTCAGGTTAAAGAAACAGAACAACTCAACGTCACAGCTGACATCATAAAAAGAATGCTCTTAAGAAGACATTTTGAAATGTATGATTTCCAGGTTACTGTTCCTGAATTACTCTTAAAGCAACAGCAAAAAACAAATGATATTTTCAATATTGTTCTTGGAGCCATTGCCGGAATATCTCTATTAGTTGGAGGTATTGGTATTATGAATATTATGCTGGCTTCTGTTTGGGAACGAATTCGGGAAATAGGTACCCGACAAGCTATTGGAGCTTCACGAAAAGACATCATTGTACAGTTCCTGGCTGAATCAACGTTAATCAGTGTGGTTGGTGGATTAATAGGAATATTTCTGGGTGTAACATTTGCCTATATTATTGAGATAACTGCAGATATTAAAACAATTGTATCGGCATTTTCGGTAATTGTGGCTTTTGGCGTTTCAGCTACAGTAGGTGTCATTTTTGGTTATCTACCTGCAAAAAAAGCGGCAGAACAAGATCCTGTGGAATCATTAAGACATTGATTTTAAAAATACATTTATAAAAGACTCAAAGTTAAAGCTTAAGAAAAAAACCTTAAGACCTGAAAACTAAATAAGAAAAGAAATGAAACAATTCATAATACTTATATTTTTATTCTTGAGCATATTTCAAACTCAAGCTCAGAAACAAAAAGATGTACACTTAAAACTAACGCTTGACGAAGCTATAAAAATTGCAGAAACTCAATCAATTTACCATTTTAGACAAAAAAACATGTATCTGGCAAGATACTGGAATTACAGAAGTTATAAAGCAGAAAAACGTCCATCTTTAGTACTGAACACAACCCCCATCAACTACCAAAGAACCATTACTACAAGATATGAGAATGGCGAAGATGTATTAACTCCTTATGAAAACTTCACTTCCAGTGGATCACTAAATCTTACTCAGAACATTAGTTTTACTGGAGGTACAATATCGGCAGGTAGTGACTTTAGAAGAATTGAGAATCTGGAAAGTGGCAATCTCTCCTATTCATCTGCTCCCATTTCTATTGGTTTAACTCAACCACTAAATGGATATAATGAGTTTAAATGGAAGTCGCTTATTGCACCATTAGAATTTGAACAGGCAAAAAAAGAATACTTACAAAGCTTACAAGAACTTTCGCTTAGAACGGTCAATATGTTTTTCGGATTAGCTGAAGCCGAAATAAATATAAAAATAGCAGAAACAAACCTTTCCAATGCCGACACCTTATATCAGATAGGTAAAGGCCGCTTTGAAATTGGAACTGTAACTCAAGATGAATTACTAGATTTGGAGCTTGGTTTTTTAAACTCAAAAATGAGTTTGAGTCAAGCAAAACTTAATTTAGAACAAGCTAATTCAGCCATAAACTCCTTTCTAGGATTAGAAAAAAACGTTCATCTGGAATGTATAATCCCTTCAACAATTCCTTCTTTTAAAGTAGAGGTGGATCAAGCAATCACAAAAGCCTACGATAATAATCCAGACCTTCTGTCGTATGAACAACAACTCATAGAAGCCAACAGACAAATTGCAGAGGCACGGGGAAGAAATGGTATTGACGCTAATGTACAGGTAAATTTGGGATACAATAAAAACTCTCAAGAATTTAATGATGTATACAATGCTCCATTTGATAATCAACAAATTGCACGACTTTCTTTAAACGTTCCTATTATTGATTGGGGATTAAAAAGAGGACAAGTTCAGATGGCAAAATCTGACAAACAAGTTACTGAAGCTACAGTGAGACAGGCAAAAATTGATTTTGAGCAAAACGTATTTATGGAGGTAATGAGGTTTAACATGCAAGAAGATCAAGTTAAGATTGCAGCTAAAGCTGATACCATCGCCCAAAAAGGATATGATGTTACCAAGCAACGTTTTTTGATTGGAAAAGTTGATGTGATTAAATTAAACTCTGCACGTAACTCTGTTGATGCCGCCAAGAGAAATTATATTCAAAGCATTCAAAATTATTGGCAAAATTATTATAACATAAGAGAAATTACGCTCCACGACTTTGAAGAGAATTCAACACTAATCAAAGAACTGGACTATCTTTTACAAAGGTAAATTGAAATAAACATTTAATAATTAGTTTCTTTTATACAACACATTGGACTAATTTGATTTATACGAAAAACGCTTAGGCATGAAAAAATTCATCCAAAATAAACCTCTTTTTTACGGCTCCATTTTTATTGTTGTTATTGCTTTATCCTGGTGGTTCTTTGCCCTCGATAGCATCGATAATAAATTAATTGCAAAAGTTGAACGCACAAATTTTACACAGGAAGTAATTGCAGAAGGTGAAATTGTTGCACAGGAATATGAAACAATTAACATTCCTGAGGTAATGAATAATTATGAATTACAAATCTGGCGTCTTAAAATTACAGATTTGGTTAGTGAAGGAAAAAAGGTCCGTAAAGGAGACTTTATTGCCAAACTCGATCCTTCAGACGTTGAAAGCCGAATAAAATCAGTAAGTGATAATATTGAAGAATATTCAAATAATCTTGAAACAGCAAAGTTAGATAGTGCTATTGAATTAAGCCAGAAAAGAGATGCTATTATAAATGCGAAGGATAATTTAGAAGAAAGTAAAATAACCGTTGAACAGTCTAAATATGAATCTAAAGCAGCTCAACGTCAGGCTCAAATTAGTTTAAAAAAGTCCAAGCTGAATCTTAAAACAACTAAACGAAATTACAGTAAGGAGATACAAAAACATAAAAGCAAAGTTGTTCGACTAGAAAAAAGATTAGATCATGAAACAAACATAAAAAATCAATTAGAAGAATTAAGGTCTAAATTAAATGTAACTTCTCCTTCTGACGGAATGGTAGTTTATGGAAAAAGCTGGCGTGGAAGAAAAATTAAAGTAGATGATGAAGTTGGCCGATGGCAGCCGGTGATTGCAACTATCCCAAATTTAAAGACTTTAGAATCTCAAGCTGTTGTAAAAGAAATTGATATTTCAAAAGTCAAATTAAATCAAGAAGTAAAGCTCTCTATTGATGCATTTCCTAAGGAAGTTTTTAAAGGAAAAATTACTAAAATAGCAAACATTGGACAAGCGATCTCAGGAACTCGCATGAATGGTTTTACCATCTTAATTAATATTGAAAATACGAACAAGAAAATTCTTCCGGGCATGACAACATATAATAAAATTATCATTTCTAACATTGATAGTGCATTAGTTGTACCCAGAGAAGCAATATTTGGAAATGATTCTATTAAATATGTTTACAAAAAAAGTCTGAACAATATTAAAAAAGTAAATGTTATTATTAGTGGTGAAAATGAAACACATATGCGAGTTATTGAAGGATTAAAAGAAGGAGATAAAGTTTTATTAGAGGAACCTGAAGTTTAAATAAAAATAAGTTTTTTACTCAAAAACTTATTTTTATAATTAATGTTGTTAAACATCACATATAATTGAAGAAAAATATCTGTAATTAAAATCAACTTAATATATTTGTGATTCTTATTTATAAGAATATCACTAAACAGAATATAGAAAAATTTAAAGTAATACAATTATGAAAGTAACTGTAGTAGGAGCAGGAAACGTAGGTGCTACTTGCGCTGACGTTTTAGCTTACCGAGAAGTAGCTAATGAGGTAGTTCTAGTAGACATTAAAGAAGGTGTTGCTGAAGGAAAAGCTTTAGATATTTGGCAAAAAGCACCAATTAACCTTTATGACACTCGCACTATAGGTTCAACAAACGACTATGAAAAAACAGCTGGATCTGACGTAGTTGTAATCACTTCAGGTTTACCTCGTAAACCAGGGATGAGCCGTGACGATCTTATTTCAACAAACGCAGGAATTGTAAAAACAGTAACAGAAAATGTTGTTAAACACTCTCCTGATGCAATCATTATTATTGTATCAAATCCATTAGACGTAATGACTTATCAAGCTCATATCAGTTCTAAGTTCCCTCGATCAAGAGTAATTGGAATGGCTGGTATTCTTGACACAGCCCGTTACAGAGCATTCTTAGCTGAGGAATTAAATGTTTCTCCAAAAGATATTCAAGCTGTACTTATGGGAGGTCATGGAGATACAATGGTTCCACTTCCTCGTTATACTACAGTTGGAGGTATTCCGGTTACTGAATTAATTGAAGAAGAAAAACTAAACGCTATTATTGAGAGAACCAAATTTGGTGGTGGTGAATTAGTTAAATTAATGGGTACTTCTGCTTGGTATGCTCCAGGATCGGCTGCAGCTCAAATGGTTGAAGCAATTGTTAAAGATCAAAAAAGAGTATTCCCTGTTTGTATTAAACTTGAAGGAGAATATGGAATTGATGATTGTTACCTAGGAGTTCCTGTTGTTCTTGGTAAAAATGGTGTTGAAAAAGTTATTGAGCTTAAACTTAATGATGATGAAAAAGCACTATTGGAAACAAGTAGACAACATGTATTAGAAGTAATGGATGTTATTAACAAGTAATAGTTTTTACTTACAAAATATAGCCCGCCACGAAAGTAGCGGGTTTTTTTATTTACTTTTTTCCAAATTTTTACGTTATTTTGATAATATATAATCACAACACAACAATTTAAATATGAATGCCGTGAAAAAAACATTTTTTAAAGCTCTCTTTTTTAGTGCTATTTTCATATTCAGTACAATAGCAATTAGCGCTCAGGATGAAACTACAGAAAGCAAATCAGGATTGGAAACCGGAACTCTTGATAGTCAATTTAATTACATTATTAAAAAATCCGAATCGTACGAGGCTTATCAAGTCGTAAAAAGAACCTGGCTACATAAAATTAAAGCCAACACACTTGATTCCATCAAAGTACTGAAAGAATCTATCACAAAACTTGAAACTGAAGGTGAAAATCAGAAAAGCGAAATCAATAGTCTTAAAGCTGATCTGAAAGAAACAAACGAAAAACTGATGTTGGTTTCAAAACAAAAAGACAGTTTTGCATTTTTAGGTATTTTAATGGGGAAAGGTACTTATAATGTTATTGTTTGGAGTTTAGTATTTGTTCTTTCTGCAGCTTGTGTTATCATGTTTTTATTATTTAAACGTAGCCATGCAGTTACAGCAAAAACCAAACAAGATTTAATTGACAAACAAGAAGAGTTTGATGCGCATAGAAAATGGGCTCTGGAAAGAGAACAAACATTAGCAAGAGACTTAAATAAGTTAAAACAAAAATATAAGGGGCTTGATTAAGTCCCTTTTTTTTATTTCTCGCAGTCCACCCGTTCATTTCCGAACACTATTTCGTTCATATTAATTACCAACAAACCCACACTCTATTTCATAATCAACTATCATTCTGCTTTTTACATCTTTCGGCACAGAAAATGAAATCTAGTTATCAGATTAAACAAATAACTGGAGGATAAAGCAATGAAAACGCACGTAAATCACCATCACTATTTAAATGTAATTGGAGTATTAATTACTGTAACTGTTCTTTTATTAGCATTTGGAATTTATAAAACATTACAATTTCAAGAAAAAGAAATGTTTAAGTCTTATGAATATACTTCAGAAGCATCATTTACTATAAATGACACTTACAAACACCAATTACCTACAACTTCTGAATTTGCAGAAGATGAAGCTGCACTTGAAATAAAAGAGTGGATGTTAGATTACTCATCATGGTTAACTGAACCTACTACAGCAAACAATACAACAGTTACTTCATACGCTAAAGAACCTTTGGTAATTGAAGACTGGATGCTTAATACTTCTGAATGGTTTACAACATCTCCTACATCAAATTTTGTAGCGACTGAATATGCAGAAGATGTACTTGTGGTTGAAGATTGGATGTTATCCACAGATGATTGGTTAACAACTAGTCCTGCATCATTATTCTCAGCAGCTGAAACTGAATTAGAATTGCAATCATGGATGCTATCTGTTGACAGTTGGGATGTTCCTGTTGTTACTGCAGAACAACTTAACGAACTTAATGCTGTGGTTGAAGAAGATTTACCTATCGAAGACTGGATGGTTCAATGTTGTACATGGTTAACTCCTGAACAAATGAATCAAGAAGAACTAAGTAACTTTAGCCAAAATATTATGGAAGAGGAACTAATTATTGAAGCTTGGATGACTGATGATAACAGCTGGCTTATTGAAGAAAATGAAATTGCAACTGAAAAGGAACAGGTTTAATCTTAATCCATTGCTTATCCAAACTTAATATTTAGCATATTAACCTACATAATAATTCCCACCAAACCATCCACAGAGGCCATTCTTAAAATCAAGAATGGCTTTTATTATAAGATAACTCTCAATTTTCATCTTCTTTGTCACCTCTTTTTAATACAAATCTGTTGTAATAAGAAAACAATAGTGTAGTTATAGGTAGAGCAACGAGCATTCCTAATAAACCTAACAAACTACCCCAGATTGACAATGACAATAAAATAATTGCAGGATGAAGTCCATATACACGCCCCATAATTTTGGGAACCAAAATCGTTTCCTGAATGATCTGTACAACAGCAATAACAATTAGTGCCATCAGAATCACATGCCAGTAACTTTGGTTGGTTTCCATAGCTTTTAATAATGAAAGTAAAGCAACAGGAACCAAACCAATTACCTGTAAATAAGGAACTATATTTAAAGCTCCAATAAAAAGACCTATAATAATAGCCAATGGTAAACCAATTATTTTAAAACCTATAGCTAACAATACCCCCACAATCAATGCTATTAATCCTTGAGCTCTGAAATAAATATGCATGCCGGTAGTAAGGTCGTTAAAGACTTCCATCACTGGTTCTCTAAAGTTTGGAGGAACTAATTTCGGCCACCCATCAGATATCTGTTTAAAATCAATTAATAAAAAGACTAAATATACCAGTATGATCAACAAACTCATTAATCCAATTAAAAAATTAACTGATCCTGAAAATATATTCCATGCATGCCCTAATACTTTTTTTAAAGTAACAGCTACACTTTGTGGACTTAACAAATCAGTAAAATCGGTTTGATTGATATAATCATTAGCCCAATTAACAGTTTCTTTTGGAAAAAATCCTGAGAACGACGAATCCTGCAAATATATTTTCAGCAGCTCTACCATTTTCGACATTTCAGAAATGAATTGAGGGATCAACCAAATGGCAAGAAAATATAAGGAACCAAAAACAAGTATCAAACTAATAAAAACAGAGAGTCCCCGGCTTTTAAGTTTTACTTTATACTGAAGGAATTCAACTAATGGGTTGATAAGATAAGCAATTAAAACAGCTACTAAAAAAGGAATTAATACACTACTTAATCGCTGCAATAGAAAATAAAATCCAAATAAAAATCCTACTGATAATAATATTCGAACAACTCTATCAAAAGTAAATGGTTTTGATTGAAAATCCATAATTTCAAATTTTGAAGCAAGATAAATATTTAAGCCATTTTTTACTACTGTTCATTCATTTTGAAATTATCTTTGCCTTGAAATTATAGATTTCACGGGATCTGTGTGAATTTATGTTAATATTTGTATTTATTTATAAACATTCTAAAGTTTTTTTTTGTTGGAACATGGAATATTATTTGTTATTTTACAAGTTGACGGAATACTTTTTTATTTAAAAAAACGTTATAAAGCTATAACCATTAACACACAACATTTTAAATGAAGAGAGCACTATTATATCTATTTATAATACTTTTACCTTTATCCTTTTTTTCATGCGAAAGAGAGTTTGAATACGCAAATGGTGTACATGGTTTAAGTTTCTCTGTAGATACCTTAATGTTCGACACTATTTTTTCGTCAATTGGATCTGTAACCCGCAATTTTAAAATTTACAATACATACGATCAGGATTTAATTATCAACTCCATTGAATTAGCTGGTGGCGACATAAGCGAGTTCAGATTAAACATCAATGGTTATCCCGAAAACCATGTTGAAGACATTAAAATAAATGCTCTTGACAGTTTATATGTATTTGTAGATATTACGGTACAGCAAAATGAAAACTCTCCATTTATTGTAAATGATTCTGTTATTATAAATACAGGAGAAAAAAAACAGAGTGTTAAGCTTATTGCCTATCCTCAGGATGTTGTTTTACTACAAAAAGAAAAAATTAAAACAACTACATTTACAGCAGATAAACCATACCTTATATATGACTATTTAGTTGTTGACAGTACAGAAACACTCACAATAGAGCCTGGCACAAGACTATACTTTTACAATGATGCACAACTAATTGTTTTTGGAAGCATGCAGGTAAATGGAACAATAGAAGAACCTGTAAAGTTTCTGGGCCATCGATTAGAAGAGTGGTATGCAGATAAACCTGGCCAATGGGGACAAATTCAATTCATGCCGGGAAGTTCAGATAATTTTATTCGTAATGCAGAAATTAAAAATAGTTCAACAGGCCTATTTGTTGATTCTGTTGGACTTGGAACAAAACCTCCTTTAGTTATTGAAAATACAACCATTAACCACATTACCAATTTTGGTATTATTGCACAAAATTCAAATATCATTGTTAGTAATTCTGTTATTGGTGATTGCGGATACCACTCTGTAGCACTTACATTAGGTGGAACCTATAATTTTTATCATTGTACCATTGCAAACTTTTTTAACTGGAGTTACCGAAACACTCCAGCCTTATTTTTAAACAATTATTATACGGATGATGATGGTGAAGAAGTTATTAATCCCTTAATTGAAGCTAACTTTTACAACAGTATTATTTACGGCAGAAATTATAGCGAAATTGGTTTTGACTTTATAGAAACAGATGACAGTGACGATATATTAAACAATGGATTTAATTACTTATTTAAAGATTGTTTATTGAAATCAGGAGATTTGGATATTAGCGACAACAGCAAATTTAAATCAATAACTGTTAATGAAAATCCGAATTTCATAGATGTTTATAAATTTAATTATCAACTAGATACCCTTTCTCCCTGTAAAGATATTGGCGCAATTGAAATTGCAAATGATTTTCCTAATGATATTTTAAATAACAGTAGAATTAAAGATTCCGGTCCTGATTTAGGAGCATACGAAAGAATTGAAAATGAATAAAACCAGCCTTAACCTAATCCTAATTATTATTACTACTTACTCATCTCTTCATTGTCAACAAAATTCTAATTCTTCAGCAGATCAATTAGGTATTTTATTTTATAACGTTGAAAACTTATTTGATACACATAATGATTCCATTAAAGAAGATGAAGAGTTTTTACCTGAAGGACTAAGACATTGGAATTATGGAAAATATGAAACAAAAATCCATCACATATCCCATATTATATACGAATCGGGAAAATTTTATCCCCCATCAATCATTGGACTATGTGAAATTGAAAATAATAAGGTTCTTAAAGATTTGATTTTCAAAACTGGCTTATCGAATCTGAATTATCATATTATTCATTACGAATCAGATGACCTAAGAGGCATTGACTGTGCATTATTGTATCGGGAAAATCAGTTTATACCTCTTGAATCAAAAGCTATAAAAATTAATTTTGATAATAACAGCAGACCAACAAGAGACATTCTTTACACATATGGACTGTACAAAGAAACCATTCCTTTACACCTTTTTGTTTGTCACTTTCCTTCTCGGTATGGAGGCATAATGGAAACAAAATCAAAAAGGATACTGGCTGCAAAAACCTTATCAGACACAATTAATCATATATTAATTGCTGATAAATTGGCTAATATTGTTGTTATGGGAGATTTTAACGATAATCCTAATGATAGCAGCATGAAGTACCTAACGGCGGAAGAGAAACTTATTAACTTAGCGATTCATCCAAATTCTATCAATAAATCACAGGGAACATTAAAACATCAGTTTGAATGGAACACCTTTGATCAATTTTTAATATCAACGAATTTAAATGACTCTACGCAACAAGTCTTTGTTTCAGAAACTCAAAAAATTCTTGATTTTAATTTTTTGCTTGAGGATGATAAAAAATATACAGGAACAAAACCATTCAGAACATTTATTGGGTATAAATATCACAAGGGATATAGTGATCATTTTCCGATATGGCTTACTTTAACAGTAAAAGAATAAAACTGTTGTTATTTTAAATGTTGTTTTACCCATTCATACAACACCACACTGCATGCGTGAGAAACATTCATGGATTTAACTCTACCAATCATCGGTATATGAACTGCTAAATTACATTTTTCTACTACTTCATTTGTCAATCCATATATTTCATTACCTAAGATGAAGGCTACTTTTTCTGGGAATTGAATATCTGTTAAACATTTGGAATTCTCAGATGTTTCAATGGCAATAAATTGATAATCTTCATCGATATATTGCATCCAGGAATCTTCATCTACAAAACTCCAATTAATTTGACCAATAGCTGCACCTCCAACTTTCTTGATCTTACTTTCCCTGACCACATTTTCATCACCAACAAAAAATAATTTTTTACATCCAAAATTAGAAGCCAATCTTATTATATGTCCCATATTTTCAGGTGACTTTAATAGATAAGCAACTATTATTGGACCGTCACAACTCAACTCATATTGTGTGGATGCAAATAATGCCTCTGATTTTGTACTATCATTATTCATGAAACAGTCTTTATCACATTGAAATTTTAGAGAAAAATCTACGCTTCAGATTTTAAGCCCTTTTCCTTTCCTAACGCAACCATTAATTCATAGGCTTGTTCTCTATTATTCTCAATTATTCCATCCAAAATTGCATCCTTTATAGCGGTTTTAATATCTCCGATCTCGCGACATGGTCCAATTCCAAAAGCTTCCATAATATCTTCTCCGGAAACTGGTGGCTGGAAATTTCTAATACGATCCTTCTCCTCTATTTCTTTCAGCTTTTTACGAACAATTCTAAAATTCTTCATAAATCGCCTCACTTTTTCCTCATTTTTAGAGGTTATATCAGCCTCACAAAGTGTCATTAATGAATCAATATCATCACCGGCATCAAACAGTAACCTTCTTACGGCAGAATCTGACACTATATCTTCTGACAAAACAATAGGTCGCATGTGCAGGTAAACCATCTTTTGTACGAATTTCATTTTGTCATTCATCGGAAATTTCATTCGCTTAAAAATACGAGGAATCATTTTCTGACCGATATGATTATGTGCATGGAAGGTCCAACCTAGCTTTTCATCATAACGCTTGGTTACTGGCTTTGCAATATCATGGAATATTGCTGACCATCGCAACCATAAATCATCTGTATTAGGAACAATTCTATCTAAAACTGCTAAAGTGTGATAAAAATTATCTTTGTGTCTTTTTCCGCCTTTTTCTTCCACCCCCTTCATATCCTGTAATTCTGGCAGTATAATACCTAGTAGTCCTGTTATTTCAAGCAACTTAAAACCAATAGAAGGACGTTCTGCCATCATCATTTTATTTAACTCGTCAACAATGCGTTCTCCAGATACAATCTTGATTCGATCTTTATTCTTTTTAATGCCCTCTAACGTTGCATCATCAATTCTGAAATTAAACCTGGTGGCAAATCGAATGGCTCTTAACATCCTTAGAGGGTCGTCAGAAAAGGTTATATCAGGATCTAAAGGCGTACGAATAATACCATTTTTCAAGTCATCCTCACCATTAAAAGGATCAACTAATTGCCCAAATGATTCTTTATTTAAACTTATTGCAAGTGCATTGATCGTAAAATCTCTTCTATTTTGATCATCTTCAATAGTCCCATCTTCTACAATAGGCTTCCTTGAATCACGCTGATAAGATTCCTTTCTGGCACCAACGAATTCAACTTCCTCATCACGAAACTTGAACATAGCGGTCCCAAAATTCTTAAATACTGAGACTTTGATATTTCCAAATTTGGCAGCCACTTTCTCTGCTACTCTAATGCCACTTCCTCGTACTACAACATCAATATCTTTTGACGGTTGTCCCAACAACATATCTCTAACAAAGCCACCTATTACATAAGCTTCTATCCCCTCGAAATCAACCACATCTCTAATTGCCTTAAAAACTGTTCCGTCGAATATTCTATTTATTTTAATTTCTGCCATGTTTATTCTTTAGGCTGACAAAATTACAATATATTTATTGGATTATATAGAAAATATGACAAATACAAAGTGGCACGACCTTTGATATTGACATATCGACATTTTTACATATATTTGTATATGTATTTAAATTTGAATATTAATTAAAATTAAATAATCATGTTAGAGCACTTAACTAAAGAAACTTTTAAAACTAAAGTATTTGACTTTGAAGCTAACAAAGAGTGGAATTTTATTGGAGAGAAACCATGTGTAATTGACTTCTATGCAGACTGGTGTGGACCATGTAAGGCTGTTGCTCCTGTGCTAGAAGAATTATCTAAAGAATACGATGGAAAAATTGACATTTATAAAGTTGATACTGAAGCTGAGCGCGAATTAGCGGGTATGTTTGGTATTCAGAGTATTCCTTCGTTATTATTTATACCTAGCGATGGACAACCACAAATGGCTCAGGGTGCATTGCCTAAAGAAACCTTTCACAAGGCATTTAAAGATGTATTAAAAGTTAGTTTAGACTAAAATATATTTGGTATGAAGAATTTCCTGATTTCAACAGCAATATCATTATTTTTTTTAACAGGTATTTCCTGTACTAGTGAAGCCAAAGCAAAAGGCAATGATAACGAGAAGAGTGATAGTGGAGTAATTTATCTGAACAAAGATTCTTTTAAAGAAAAAGTATTTAATTACGAAACGAATAAGGAATGGAAATATGAAGGCAATACTCCTGCTATATTGGATTTTTATGCAGATTGGTGTGGGCCTTGTAGAATGCTTGCTCCTGTTTTAAACGACATACAAAAGGAGTACAATGGCAAAGTACAGATTTTTAAAGTAGATACCGAAAAGGAAAAAGAATTAGCCGGAATATTTGGAATCAGAAGTTTGCCTACCATTGTTTTTATACCTGTTGATGGACAACCTCAGGCTGTAATGGGATTCAGACCTAAAGAAGATATGGAAAAATTAATTCTGGAAGTACTTAGGGTTTCAAAGTAAAATCCCAAACTTATAATATTTATTAAGCTGCATAAAAAGTATATCTTTATGCAGCTTTTTTTATAATTATGCACTATATAATAATTACACAACCCACTCCTGTTATTAATGAATCTGAAATTGTCAACAATATTTTAGATTATAATTATGCAACTGTTCATATAAGGAAACCAGATTACACCATTGAAGAGTTAAGAAATTTCATAAAAACGATTGCTGTTAGAAATCACAACAAAATAGTTATTCATAATCATCTTGAACTTATTCATGAGTTCTCACTTAAAGGAATTCATTTCACCAAGCATAATAAGCAGCTCATTACAAATCCATACCCTAGTTACATTTCTAAAAGCATATCAACTCATAGTATAGATGAAATTAACGACTTACCTAATCTTTTTGATTATTATTTCTTAAGTCCTATTTTTAAGAGTACATCAAAGCCTGGATATGGCGGAGATACGTTTCATTTAAAAGATATTAAATCTTACATCGAAAAACATCCTGAAAAGAAGTTAATTGCCTTAAGTGGAGTAAAACTTAATACAATTAAAGATGTAGAAAAAACAGGATTTTATGGTGCAGCTATTTTAGGTGAATTTTGGAATTTTTGTGCCTATGCTAAGAATTTGCGGAATTTACCTTTATTTTTTCAGCAATTAAATCATGCTATTCAGTGATATTTAATAAACTTGCACAAATTCATAACCAAAGCAATAATTGACAACTGATAAGATATATTACATGGAAAAACATATAAGCCGATTACATTTTATTACCTACCAAAGCGAAAGCATTAGCATTGAAAAACAAGTAATGGAATATTGTGCAGGGGGTGGTGATTGGGTTCAACTACGCTTGAAGAACATGGATAAAAATGAAATTAAGTCCATTGCACAAACCTGTCAATCTATTTGTATGCAATACAATGCCACATTTATTATGAATGATTATGTTGATATAGCCTATGAAATAGGAGCTGATGGTGTTCATTTAGGACTAAAAGATCAATCCATTACTGAAGCAAGACATATTCTTGGTCCAGAAAAAATAATTGGAGCTACAGCCAACACTTTTGCACACATCCAGAATCACGTTTCAGAAGGAGCTGATTATATTGGATTGGGACCTTTAAGATTTACTCATACTAAAGAGAACTTAAGCCCTGTTTTAGGTTTTGAAGGCTATACAAATATGAATAAAAAATGTAAACTCAACAACATTAATATTCCCATAATTGCAATTGGAGGAATAACGCCCGAACACATCACCCCTCTATTTAATACTGGTATTCACGGTATTGCGCTGTCATCATATTTAGCTAAACATGAAAATACAGGACTAGCCACCATAGAACTATTGACTAAAATAGGAATGAATCAATCAAAATTATTTGGCAAAAAATAATTCTAGTCCTCAATCTCTTTTAAAATATTTTCAACCTCAGTTTCTGTTTTATGTAATTTTTCCTTACACAGTTTTAATAAAACAGAAACTCTTTTTACTTTTTCAGAAAGCTCATCAACATCAAGCTCATCTCCTTCAATCTTTGATAGTATCTCTTCTATCTCCTCTATTGCTTCAACGTATCCTATCTTCTTTTTGGTCATCTAACGCTTTATATTTTAAAAGTTATAAACTATATTCATTTTATTATTTCACCAAAGGTACGGTAAATTTAAATGTACTTCCTTTCTCCAGCCTACTTTCGGCCCATATTGTTCCCCGGTTTATCTCAACAAACTCTTTGCAAAGTACTAAACCTAAACCAGTTCCTTTTTCGTTAAAAGTTCCTTTTGTTGAAACATTTTTATCAACATTAAAAATTTTGGCCAGGTTTTCTTTTGTCATACCAACTCCAGTATCAGAAACTGCTACTTCTATAAATTGTTTTTTTGTTTTGGCAGTAACTGTAATTACACTCCCAACTCTCGAAAATTTAATTGCATTACTAATTAAATTACGAAGAACTGCACTATATAAATCTTTATCGGCCCATCCTATAAGACTATTATCCATATCTACTGATATGACAATATCTTTTTCTTCTGCATTAATTTTTAAAATAGAAACGATAATACTCGACACTATGCCTATTTCTAAACGTTCAGGTTTATATTCTGTAGTTCCTAACTGGGTTCTTGACCATTGAAGTAACGTATCAACTAAAGAATATAATTTTCGTGTAGAATTATGAATAATACCACTGTATTCCATAATATCTTTATAACTTTTTGATTCTGCATGCAAGGATAACATTTCTGAAAAACCCATTAGAGAATTAAAAGGACTTTTTAAATCGTGCGCAATAATTGAAAAGAACTTATCTTTTGTGGCATTCAGTTTTTCTAGTTCTCCATTTTTTACTTTTAGTGTCTTCTCAACTTTTGCTTTAGCTCTAAACAAGGCAAATAACACAATTGTAAAAGCAAGCAATAAAACTGTTGATATTAATAATAAGTACCTTTTATTCTTTTCCTTTAACCAATAATTATTTAAAGATATATTCTCTTCTTCCAGTTCTTTAATAACCCGCTTATCTTTATCATTTTCTTTTAATCCAGAGAGCCTTCTTAGAGCCAGAAGGGTATTCTTATTTAAGATAGAATCTTTAATATCCTCACTTTTATTTTTATAATAAAAAGCAGATCGATAATCTCCTTGCAATTCATATAAATTAGAAAAAACATGAAAACATTCTGCCTTCAAATTTTTCTCATCTAAAGCTGATGCAATTATTAAAGCCTTTTGTGCATATGATTTGGCCTGAAATAAATCTCTCGTTTGAATATATACTTGCGACAATGTCAACAATAAGTTTCCTTCAACTGATACATCCGGATGCCTTTTTACTAAATCTATAGCTTCATGTAAAATAATAATGGATTTTGAAAAGTTCTTTTGCTGTGCATAAAATTTTCCTAAAGCTCCTTTTGCTACAGCTATTCCCAAAGTATCATTTTTATTCTCAGTAATAGATTGGTATTTATTCAAATAATTTAAAGCTTCCTCCATCTGAAGCTTTTTCATATAAATCTCACCTATTTTTAAATAACAATTATCTAAATAAACACACGAATCTGAATAATGGCAATTATACAAAGCCTTAAAATATAATGTTAACGCCTGATTAATATCGTTTAAATGATAAAAGATATCTGCAGTATTTACAATTGAGGCACAAATACCTTTTTGATCACCTGCCAAGGCATATTCTTTTTGGGCTAATATTAATGACTCCAGTGCTTGATCAAAATCCCCTCTTTTTTTAAGAGTTGTTCCATTATAGTAATAAGCCTGGGCTATATTTACAGTATCCTTATTTCTCTTTGCAATTTCCATTGCCTGCGAAAACAAGTTTATTGCACCTAAATAATTTTTAATGTCAACACTTAATAATCCTTGCTCAATAATAACATCAGATAAATAATCTTTATCCTTTATATTATTAATATAATCTACACTTTGACTCAAAGAAGTTTGTGCATCCTTATATTCTCCATTTTTAATCTGAATTTTGGATAAGGTATAATATAATTGCCCTTTTTGTAAATCAGAAATCTTTATCTGATCAGAAACTACAATGGCCTTATTAATAATATCTGAAGCCATTTTAAAATTTCCTGTTTGAATTAATAAAATTCCTCCCTGAATGTAAACCGAAAACATTTCCTTTTTACTTCCTTTTGTCTCTACTTCTTTTATAAAAGAAAATAAAGATTGCTGGAAGTTTATATCCTTTGCTAATTGTTGAACTCTGCTTGTTATTGTATTTACTTCTGCAAACGAAAAAGGATTACTTAATGAAATTCGTTTAGCAGTAAGTGTATATGGTAAACAAAAAATAATTACGAATAAACAAATCAGAGTATACTTATCTCTAGTCATTATAGTTTTTATTTATCTAAGCTGCGTTTAAAGATAAAAAAGAATAGATATAGAAAATTCAATCATATAGTATGATTTGAGTAAACAACAAAATCCTTTGATAAACCTCATTTTCCTACCCTTTTGTAATCAGGCATTTACATACCTTTATTTATATCACTCAATACCAACCACTTACATCACTCCCTACATCAAATGTAGCACAATGCCTTTATCCTACATTTATGTAGTATAATTTTACAGTTCCAAAACCCCATACCAAAAAATATTTTTTTTATTTCTCTGTGTATCTGACCCTTATACGTATGACATCTATCATGTTTTTATGCTATATATATTTTTTGGCACATCGTGTGAATTATAGGAAAACAACAAAGACAATTAGTATAACCTATTAAAAAATTTTATTGAGATGAGAAAAGTAGCAATTTACGGAAAAGGTGGTATTGGTAAAAGTACAACTACACAAAACACTGTAGCAGGTTTAGTAGAAATGGGTAAAAACGTAATGGTAGTAGGATGTGACCCTAAAGCGGATTCAACTCGTCTATTATTAGGTGGATTAGCACAAAAAACAGTTCTTGACACACTTCGTGAAGAAGGTGAAGATGTAGAATTAGATGATGTAGTAAAAAGAGGATACGGAGAAGTTCGTTGTGTTGAATCAGGTGGTCCAGAGCCTGGTGTTGGATGTGCTGGTCGTGGTATCATTACTTCTATTAACTTATTAGAACAATTAGGTGCTTGGGATGAAAAATATGAGACTGATTATACTTTCTATGATGTACTAGGTGACGTTGTATGTGGTGGTTTCGCAATGCCTATTCGCGATGGAAAAGCAGAAGAAATTTACATCGTAGTATCAGGAGAGATGATGGCAATGTATGCTGCTAACAACATCTGTAAAGGTATCCAAAAATATGCTCAATCAGGTACTGTTCGTTTAGGAGGTTTGATTTGTAACTCTCGTAAGGTAGAAAACGAGCAAGAAATGATCGAGCAATTAGCTGCAAAATTAGGAACTCAAATGATCCACTTTGTACCTCGTGACAATATGGTTCAACAAGCTGAGATTAACAGAAAAACTGTTATCGAATTTGCACCTGAGCATCCTCAAGCTGACGAATATAGAGCATTAGCAAAAGCTATCGATGGAAACGAAATGAAAATTATTCCTAACCCACTTGAAATTGAAGAGTTAGAGAAATTATTAATTGATTTCGGTATCGCAAACTAAGAGAGAGTCACTCTTTAAAAAATCAAATTAGAATTCAAAAGACATGATAGCCGAAAGGCTATCATCCTTGCTAATTAAATCTTAAATAATAGGAGACCCAAAAAATGTTAATGATAAAAGCAATCGTTCGTCCAGAAAAATCAAATGAAGTACTTAAGGCATTATTCGAAGCAGGATATGTAGCAGTTACTAAAACTCCAGTTGTTGGTAGAGGTAAACAAAGAGGTATTAAGATTGGTGATATCACTTATGATGAGTTGCCAAAAGAAATGTTAATGATGGTTATTAAAGCTGAAGACAAAGATTTCGCCGTAACTACTATTATGGAAGCTGCGAAAACAGGAGCTGGAAATTTTGGTGATGGAAAAATCTTTATCACACCAGTTGATGAGGCTTATACAATCTCTAGAGGAGTTAAAGAGCTTTAATAACACATTAATTAAGATAAGAGACTTAGATCCCAAATTTGCAATATCATAATAACTGATAACAAATCTAATCTCTCTTATCTAAATCTTAAAATCTGTACGAATATGAAAACAGTATTGGCAATAATAAACATCGATAAGATGAATGAGACTAAAAAGGCCTTATTAGATGCCGGAATTACTTCCATGACTGCATCAGGAAGAGTTTTTGGTAGAGGTAAAGGTCTTTGGGAAGCAAAAGTTCTTGAAGGAGTAAAAGAAAACTCTCCTGAAGCACTTGAGCTTTTAGGAAAAGAACCTCGTTTACGTCCTCAAAGAGTATTAGAAATCGTTGTAAATGATTCATTTGTTCAACCTTGTGTTGATGCGATCATTGATGCAAATCAAGGAGAACCTCACGGATGTGGAAAAATCTTTGTACTACCGATAGCTGATGTAATCCAGGTAAGAACTGGTGATTCAGGTAGCAAAGCAGTGGATTAAGATTAAAGGCTTGGTTTAATTTAAAAAAACAAAGACAAATGGTTAAAAAGAAAGATTATACAGCAGGATTACCTGATCCATCAGAGTTTATCAGTGAAATAACAAAACAATATCCAGGAAAAGTAGCTAAGAAACGTAAAAAGGCAATGGTTTCTAATGTTCCTGATGAAGATCAAGAAATTCAAGCTAACGTTAGAACTGTACCTGGAATTATTACTCAGCGAGGATGTACTTACGCTGGATGTAGAGGGGTGGTATTAGGACCTACCCGTGATATCCTACAAATTGTTCACGGACCTATCGGATGTTCATTTTACGCTTGGTTAACTCGTCGTAACCAAACTAAACCAGAAACTGAAACTTCTGACAACTTTATCCCATATGCATTCTCTACTGATATGCAAGATGAAAACATCGTGTTTGGTGGAGAAAAGAAGTTGAAACAAGCAATCAAAGAAGCTTACGAACTATTTAGTCCAAAAGCTATTGCAGTATTCTCAACTTGTCCTGTTGGTTTGATCGGTGATGATGTTCACGCTGTATCTAGAGATATGAAAGAAGAACTAGGAATTAACGTTTTCGGTTTCTCTTGTGAAGGATATAGAGGGGTTTCTCAGTCTGCTGGTCACCACATTGCAAACAACCAAATCTTTAAGCACGTGTTAGGAAATACTGACCGTGAAAGAACTGGTAAATTCCAAATTAACTTACTAGGTGAGTATAACATAGGTGGAGATGCTTTCGAATTAGAAAGATTATTTGAAGAAGCCGGTATTGAATTATTATCTACTTTCTCAGGTAACTCTTCTTATGATAGCTTCGAGTATGCACACACTGCAGATTTAAATATCGTTATGTGTCACCGTTCCATCAACTACATTGCTGAAATGATGGAATTAAAATATGGTATTCCTTGGATCAAAGGAAACTTTATTGGTGCAGGATCTACAACTAAAACACTTAAGAAAATTGCAGAATTCTTTGATGATGCAGAATTAACTAAGAAAGTTGCAGAAATCTGTGCACGCGAAGAAGCTAAAGTTGAAGCTGTAAAAGCATCAATTAAACCTAGAGTTGAAGGTAAAACAGCTATGATGTTCGTTGGTGGTTCTCGTGCTCACCACTATCAAGATCTTTTTGAAGAACTTGGAATCAAAGTACTTTCTGCTGGTTATGAATTTGCTCACCGTGATGATTATGAAGGACGTCATGTAATTCCTAACATTAAAGTAGATGCTGATACTCGTAACATCGAAGATTTAACTGTTACTAAAACAGAAAACGAAGCACTTTGGAGACAAGACCTTGTTGAGAAAAAAGCTGAATTGGAGAAAAAAGGATACGAGTTTAGTGCTTACGAAGGTATGATGCCTCAAATGGAAAAGAATTCTCTTGTAATTGATGATGTTTCTCACTGGGAAACTGAAAAATTAATTGAGTTCTATAAGCCAGACTTATTCTGTGCAGGTATCAAAGAGAAATATGTAGTACAAAAAGGCGGTGTACCTTTAAAACAGTTACATAGTTATGATTATGGTGGTCCTTATGCAGGATTCGAAGGTGCTATTAACTTCTACAAAGAAATGGAACGTATGTTAGCAACTAATGTTTGGAAATTAGTGGACGCACCATGGAAATCAGAGCCAGAGATTGTAGGTAGCATGACTATTAACGCTTAAATTTAGGAGGATTTTATTATGTTATTACGACATACGACAGAAAAAGAAATAGATAGAAAAGGTTTAACTGTCAACGCAGCAAAAACCTGTCAGCCAGTAGGTGCAATGTACGCTTCATTAGGTATTCACGGATGTTTACCACATAGCCACGGTTCACAAGGATGTTGTTCATATCACAGATCAGCACTTACTCGTCACTATAAAGAGCCTGTAATGGCAGCTACATCATCTTTTACTGAAGGTTCTTCTGTATTTGGTGGACAAGCTAACTTACTACAAGCAATTACAACTATTTTTAGTGTTTACGATCCTGAAATCATTGCTGTTCACTCTACTTGTTTATCAGAAACAATTGGTGATGACCTTCATCAAATCGTTAAAAAAGCTAGTGATGATGGTAAAGTACCAGAAGGAAAGCACGTTATTCAGGCTGCTACTCCATCATACGTAGGATCTCACGTAACTGGTTATAGCAATATGCTTACTGCTATTGTTAAGTATTTCGCAGTAAAAACTGATGAAGTTAAGCGCCAGATTAACATCCTTTCAGGTTGGGTTGAACCAGCAGATATGCGTGAGCTAAAAAGAATTGCTGGTTTAATGGGAATTAAAAGCGTTTTAGTTCCTGATACATCAGACGTTCTTGATACACCAATGACTGGAAAGTTTGAGATGTATCCCAAAGGAGGAACAACTATTCCTGAGCTAGTAAGCATGGGTGATAGCATGAAAACTGTTGCTATTGGTGAATGGGCTACTAAAGATGCAGCTGTTGCATTAGACAACCAATGTAAAGTTCCATTTGAAATGTGTAACCTTCCAATAGGACTTAAAGCAACAGACCGTTTTATCTCAGCTCTTGCTAAAGCAGGTGCAGTATCTGTTCCTGCTGAAATTGAAAGAGAAAGAGGTCGTTTAATGGATCTTATCACTGATATGCATCAGTATTTCTATGGAAAGAGAGTTGCTCTATATGGTGATCCAGATCAATTATTCCCATTATGTGAATTCTTATTAGACATTGATATGGTTCCTGCTTATGTAATTTCTGGTACTCCAGGAAAATCATTCACTAAGCGTATGGAAGCTATCTTCGGAGATAAGATTGACCAAGTGAAATTTAAAAATGGTGCTCAAGCTGATACATTCCAATTACACCAATGGATCAAACAAGAAGGTGTTGATTTATTGATTGGTAATACTTATGGAAAATATATCGCAAGAGACGAAAAGATTCCTTTCGTAAGATTCGGCTTCCCTACAATGGACCGTATTGGACACCAATATTTCTCTACAATTGGTTATATGGGAGCAATTAGAATTCTTGAGAAAATACTTGATACATTCATGCAAAATCAAGATGAGACTTCTACTGAAGAGAAATTTGAATTAGTAATGTAATATATTTAGGATGTTTAGATATGAGATTTTTATTAGGGCATTCATAATATCTCATATTTAAAAACCTATAATGATTTGTGTTTGCCAGAGGTTAAGACTAGCGGGGTGATTTTTCTTCAGAACGCTGAGGAAATTAAATAATAGGTGGTATAAATATTTAAAATTACCCCGCCGGTCTTTAATTAAAGAAGATAAGTGATTAAGACAAACAAAACACAAAGAATAAAAATTAATCACCTTATCTATACTTAAAAGATTTTAGATAAATAAAGATTACGCTCTAGTTCTCTATATTTTATCAAAAGGTCAATAGTCTAATGAAATCCAATCTTTCTATTAAAACAGATTATTATGTCAAAATTTATAAAAGATAGAACACCCCAGATTGTTACCATTGGAGAAGACCAACATGAATTATCCTGCGAAAAAAAATCAGTAGCAGGATCTGTAAGTCAAAGAGCTTGTGTTTTTTGTGGTTCAAGAGTTGTGCTCTACCCTATCGCCGATGCACTACACATTGTTCACGGACCCATTGGCTGTGCCGCCTATACTTGGGATATCAGAGGAGCCATGTCATCAGGCCCACAATTACACCGTTTAAGCTTTTCAACAGACTTACGAGAGAAGGATGTGGTTTTTGGAGGAGAAAAAAAATTATATAACGCACTAACAGAACTAATAGAAGCATATAAACCTAAAGCGGTTTTTGTTTTTAGTACATGTATAGTTGGCGTTATTGGTGATGATGTAGAAGCTGTTTGCAGACAGCTTACAAAAGAAACAGGAGTTGAAGTACTTCCTGTAATGAGTGAAGGATTTAAAGGAACTAAAAAAGATGGCTACAAAGCTGCCTGTGATGCTCTAATGAAATTAGTTGGTACTGATAATGAGTACGTACCACCAAAATACAGCATCAATATATTAGGTGATTTCAACCTGGCAGGAGAACTTTGGATTCTATCTGAATATTATAAAAGAATTGGTGTAGAGATTATTGCTTGTTTAACTGGTGATGGAAGAGTTGAACAAGTTCGTAGATCTCATAAAGCATCACTTAATGTGGTACAATGCTCTGGTAGTATGATGCATGTAGCACGTGAAATGGAAAAAGAATACGGAATACCATTTAAAAAAGTATCCTATTTTGGTATTGAAGATATGTCGGATGCACTTTACGAAGTTGCTCAACATTTTAACGATCCTGAGTTAATGGCAAATGCCAGAGCCTTAGTTTCTGAAGAAATCGCAAAACTAATTCCAGCTTTACAGCCTTATCGTGAAAAACTTGAAGGTAAAAAAGCTGCTATTTATGTTGGAGGTGCTTTTAAAGCCATCAGTTTGGTAAAGGCATTAAGATTACTTGGAATGAAAACTGTAGTAGTTGGTTCTCAAACAGGAAATAAAGACGACTACAATTTGTTGAGTAAAATTTGCGACAAAGGTACTGTTATCGTTGATGATTCTAATCCAAACGAATTATCTGACTTTGTTAAGAAAACAGGTGCTGACTTATTTATAGGAGGTGTAAAAGAACGACCTATTGCCTATAAATTAGGTCTTGGATTTTGCGACCACAACCATGAGCGCAAGGAAGCTTTAGCTGGATATGTAGGAATGCTAAACTTTGCTAAGGAAGTATATGCTTCTGTTTGCAGCCCAGTGTGGAAATTTATTCAGAAATAATTGATTTTAAATTCAATTGTATCTTTTCAAATCATCAAAAAATCTAAAAAAATGGCCGACAAAATACCAGTATTAACCGAAAGAAAAAACTTTGTTGCAACGAGAAATGCTTGTAAAGTATGTTCTCCGTTGGGAGGAAGTGTAGCATATAAAGGAATTAAAGGTTGTGTACCTGTTATTCATGGAGGACAGGGATGTGCAACATATATCCGCAGATACTTAATAAGTCACTATAAGGAGCCGGTTGATATTGCCTCTTCAAACTTTAGTGAGGAGTCAACTATTTTTGGAGGAGAAGGCAATCTCAGTCTGGCAATACAAAACGTTATTGCTCAATACAATCCTGAAGTAGTTGGTGTTTGCACAACTTGCTTAAGTGAAACTATTGGTGATGACATAGGACAAGCTCTAAGAAATTACAAAGCAAAAAATGCTGATGATCCAAGTATTCCAGAGTTTGTTTACTCATCAACCCCAAGTTACCAGGGATCACATGTTGATGGTTTTCATGAAACAGTAGCTGCAATAACTAAAACCTTTGCTTCTAAAGTTGAAATGAATGATAAAGTAAACATCTTTCCTGGATTTATTTCTACAGAAGATTTAAGGATGTTAAAAAGTATTCTGGAAGATTTTGAAATTGACTATATCATGGTTCCTGATTATTCAGAAACACTGGATAATCCAGTATGGGACACTTATCACAGAATACCAGATGGAGGAACATCAGTAAAAGATCTTAAACTAATGGGAGGTGCTAAAGCAAGCATTGAATTTGGCCCTATCCTAAACAGAGGAAATATAGCCGGTAGAATAAAAAATAAAAATTTAGCTGTTACCGGTGCTGAATACCTTGAAAAAGAGTTTGGAGTAAAAAAATTCACCATAAATATTCCTGTTGGAATCACTCAATCTGATGAATTATTTCAACTATTAAACGACATCAGTGGTAAAGAGATACCTAACAAATACAAAATGCAACGTGGTAGATTAATTGATGCTTATGCAGATGGCCACAAATATGTATTTGGTAAGAAAGCTGTTGTATACGGCGAGGAAGATTTAGTGGTAGCAATGACCAGTTTTCTTGACGAAATAGGAATTGAAGTAATATTAGCCGCATCTGGAGGAAATAGTGGAATATTAAAACAAAAGATTGAAGAAAGTGCACCTGTTCATGGTAAAACCATTGAAGTTTTAAACGATTTGGATTACGAAAAAATAAATGAAATGTGCATCGATATGAAACCTGATATTCTGATTGGAAACAGTAAAGGTTATTATATAGCTCGTGAACTTGGAATTCCATTAGTAAGGGTAGGATTTCCTATCCATGATAGAATGGGAGGCTCGAGATTGAAACATGTAGCTTATACCGGAGCTCAGGAATTATTCGATAAAATTGGAAACGCTTTAATCGAATACAAGCAAGAAAAATCTGAAATCGGTTGGAAATACATGTAAGATTTGATCATAATCAGATCAAATGTAATTATTAATTAACAACATTAAAGATAAATGGGCATCAGGTCTTATGTCTTTATACTATACTAATACTTAAAAAGAAGAGGTATGATTGACTTTAAAAAACACCCCTGTTTCAACAAAGAAGCAAAAGGACAATATGCCAGAGTGCATTTACCAGTAGCACCCAAGTGTAATATTAGTTGTAACTATTGTAATCGTAAATTTGATTGCGTAAATGAAAGTAGACCTGGTGTTACTTCAAATATTCTTTCTCCGGAACAATCACTTGTGTATTTAAAAGCACTACGTGAAAAAATGCCTTATCTATCTGTTGTAGGTATTGCTGGACCTGGAGATCCATTTGCAAATCCAAACGAAACAATGGAAACATTACGTTTGGTTAGAGCAAACTACGAAGACATGATTCTTTGTGTATCATCAAACGGATTAAATATTGCCCCATATGTTGATGAACTAGCTGAATTACAAGTTAGTCATGTAACTATAACAATAAATGCCCTAGACCCTAAAATTCTTGAAAAAGTATACAGTTGGGTACGTTTCGACAAAAAAGGATATTTTGGTTTTGCAGGTGCTGAACTGCTTTTATCTAAACAATTAGAAGCAATTAAAAAACTAAAAGCAGCAGGTATTACTGTAAAAGCAAATGCAATTGTTATTCCTGGAATTAACGACACACATCTTACTGAACTTGCAGAAGGATTAGCTAAAATGGGTGTAGATTTAATGAATACAATTCCTTTAATTCCTGTTGAAGATACTCCATTTGAAGACTTGGAAGAGCCAAGTTCAGCTTATATGAAAGAAATCAGAAAAGGAATTAAAGAATTTCTTCCTCCAATGACACACTGTAGTCGTTGTAGAGCTGATGCTGCAGGCCTTTTAGGAAAAGATAGCACCGAAGCAATGGAATTATTATCTGAAGCTTCTAAAGTTAGAATTGATAATGGGGATGCTGATAAACGACCATACGTTGCAGTTGCAAGTAACGAAGGTATTTTAGTAAATCAACATTTAGGAGAAGCTGATAGACTTTACATTTTTAAAGAAACTCCTAACGGATATAAATTAGTAAACCAAAGAGTAACTCCTCCTAAAGGAAGCGGTGACAAGAGATGGGAAGAGCTTGGCGAAACATTAAGTGACTGTAGAGCTATTTTAGTTGGAGGAATTGGTCCTAAACCATCAAAAATCCTTGGCAAATCAGGAATTCAGGTAATTGAAATGTCTGGATTAATTGATCAGGGAATGGATGCTGTTTATAAAGGAACAGAATTAAGAACCATAACAAAAGCAGAAAGCTTTAAGTGTGGTGCTGGATGTTCAGGAACTGGAACTGGTTGTGGTTGATTATATAAATTAGCCTCAATCAGAATAAAAAAGAAACCATTTGTACAAAATAAACATTTTAAATTAACCAATAAATTTACAAGATATGAAGAAGCCTGAATATCATATTTTAGTATGTAATTCATACCGCGTAGCTGGTGATGCTCAAGGATTTTGCAACAAAAATGGAGCATCTGATTTTATTCCATACATCATGGAAGAATGTAATGACAGAGGAATTGATGCTGCTGTAACAAGTACGGCTTGTTTAAATGTATGTAGCCAAGGGCCTGTAATGGTAATTCACCCAAATAACTTCTGGTATGGAGAAATTACAGAAGATAAAATCGACGAAATTTTAGATGCTCTTGAAGAAGGCGAAGCTGTTGAAGAGTATTTAATCGCAGATTAAATTTGTCAATTGTCAATAGTCAATAGTTAATGGTATGCCTTTGATACCACTAACTATTGACAATTCAACTCCTAACAAGATTAAAACTCTTGAATTCGATAATTTATATTCTTGATACCATATACCATTTCAAATGAAGCAATATTTAATAGATACTACATTACGTGACGGCGAACAAGCTGCTGGTGTTGTTTTCTCATTAGAGGAAAAAATAAAAATTGCTCAGATGCTGGAAGAATTAGGAGTTACTGAAGCTGAGATTGGTACACCAGCTATTTCTCGTGAAGAAGAAAAAGATATTAAAACTATTGTGGAACAAGGTTTTTCTTTTAATTCTTTGTGTTGGTCGAGAGCTACAGTTTCAGATATTATGGCTGTTAAACGAACAGGAGCTCGAAGAATTAGCGTTTCTTTTCCTGTAAGTGATATTCAATTAGCTGCTATTGGTAAAGATTACAACTGGGTTCTTTCACAAATGGAGACAATGCTTGGTTTAGCTTCAAACCATTTCGATTTTGTTGGAATTGGAGCTCAAGATGCATCTCGTGCTACCCCTGTATTTTTGCAAGAATATATTAATAAAGCTATCCTACTAGGCGTTAAACGTGTACGCTTTGCTGATACTGTAGGAATCATGAATCCATTCTCTGTTCATGAAATGATTTCAGGTTACAGATCCTTGTTTCCTGATGTAGATCTTGAATTTCATGCACATAATGACTTAGGGATGGCCACAGCAAACAGTATTGCTGCACTTCAAGCAGGTTGTAACAGTATTGACGTTACAATAAATGGACTTGGAGAAAGAGCCGGAAATGCGCCATTAGAAGAAGTTGCTGCTGCTGCAAAATTTTCATTAAATCAAAACCTTGGAATAAACCTGAAAAACATTAATAAGACTTGCCAATTTGTTGAAGAAGTTTCCAACAGAAAAGTAAGTCAAACCAAACCTATAACCGGAGAACTCATTACAAGTCATGAATCAGGTATTCACTGTCGTTCATTGCTTAACAACCCAATGAGTTACCATGCTTTTCACCCGTCTGAAGTAGGAAAAGAATCTCAATTTGTTATTGGTAAACACTCAGGAGTTGCTTCAATTCTTGATGCACTCGCCACAATGGGAATTCATATTAGCGCAGAAGAAGGAAAGGAAATTTTACCTAAAGTTAAATTACTTGCACAACACAAAAAAGAAAGCGTGAATAAGGATGAATTAAAAGATTTAATCATGAGTTTATAATAAAAACAAGATAAAACCTGAACCATTTATTATATGTAACCTTTGGCACCAAAAGAAAGGTTACACGAGAGATAAGTCTTGCTTATCTTGAATTTTCAAAAAGTCTGTATTATTGGTTATAATATTGCTGGGGTGGCAGTTGGTAATCTTAATACAGACTTTTTTTTGTAAAAATACATTCATAATTGATAATTAATAGCTAACTTTTACTTCCAAAAAAGAAGTTTAAGGCAGTTTTGCTTCATAAAGTATTTTTAAACTAATCCGAACCGTTACACTCAACCCTAAACTGATGAACAATAAAATTACATACATATTAGTACTCTTGCTAATACTGTTTCAATACACAAACGCCCAAGAAAAGAATACATCCAATTTTTCTTATCACTACTCTTTAAAAGAACTATCTGAATTAACGATTAGCACTGGTTCTATTAAACCTGAAAAAAGGAAATCAGCACCCTCCAACATTACCATTATAACCAATCAAATGATTGAAGAGAGAGGATACAAAACCTTAGTAGACATTTGTCAGGATATTCCCGGATTTGATTTTATGATGTTTAACGATGGTGGTGGAGAATACCCTACTTTTAATATGAACAGAGGTATTGGCGATGTTGGAAACCCGGAAATCCTGGTTATGGTTGATGGCATTATTCAAAATAACATTAGCTTCAACTGGTCTTTATTATGGACATATGAAAACATGCTGATTGATGTTGAACGAATTGAAATCATTCAAGGCCCTGGATCTGTAATGTATGGAGCTCAAGCCTTTACTGGCATCATTCATATCATCACGAAGAAAAACATCAATGGAATTGAAGCCAACATAACGAAAGGATCTCATTCAACAGAAAGTGCTGATGTTTATTTTGGTTCCAACCTTAAAAAAGATATAAAATTATCCGTAGCCTTTCATTATTATAATTCTGAAGGCGATGATGGTAAAGACCGATATGATCCGGGTAATTATTTTCATAACATTAAAAAACCATATACGCTCTTAGCAAACTATGATTCTGAAGGAAACTATGAAACCAATTTACTAAATCCCAATGGTGGAAAATATCTTCAAGATGGATTTAATACAATGAATAAAAATTATGCAATCCGCACCAAATTACATTTTAAAAATAATGAAATTGGTTGCTATATTTCTGATATGACGAGAGCCTATGGCTCTGCTATTGTTGCATACGAATATGACTTAACCGATCATGAAAACACCATGCACTATAGGAATTATAATATTTATGCCAATAACCAATCAAAACTTAACGAAAAACTACACTTAAAATCTAATTTGGTATTTCGGGCTACTAATATAATTCCAGATGGAGGCTTTAAGTATTTATACCAATTCACTGATCTTAGAAAAAACTATGCTGCTTATAACCACCAAACCTATCTGGAAGAAAAACTGTTATACGATTATAATACAACCAATGATCTTTCCTTTGGTTTTAAAGCCAGTATAAGCAACCAAAGCGATCGTATTATTTCATTAGGTAAATATCCTGAAAATCATCATTCCACAGAAAGTTCTTGGGATATAGCTTCGTCGGGTAATGGCATTAATCAATACAAGAAATATCCAACATATCTGGTTAAAGAAATTGCTCTATATTCATTATGGGATCATCAATTTAACAATCTTTTTTCTAGCTCTATTGGGTTAAGATATGATTATAACTCAGAATATGGAAGTATCCTAAATCCTCGCATTGCAATAGACTATAATAAAACAGAAGCCTTTGGAGCCAAATTTATTTACGGTAGAGCATTCAGACAACCCAGTATTTTTGAAATGCATAGTGAATTCAGAGGCAATTCTAATCTGGAACCACAAAATATCAACACCTACGAAACCGAATTATCAAGTCTTCTCTTTAATGAAAAACTATCAACTAAATTAAACATCTATTACTCTGTTATTCAAAATTTAATTGGTAGGGTTTCTGATAGAGCCATGCCATCAGGTGAACGATTTGAAAATGTTGGCGAAAAGCATATTGGAGGATTTTCATACAATCTGCTATATCAGTTCAATAAAGGCATTCGTTTTTTTTGTAATTACAATTTCATAACCGGATACTACACTGATTCAAATCAATTTTACGATATAGACCGAACTGCTAAGCATAAAATCAATGGAGGAATTAATATTTCATTTATCAATAATAAGATTACTTCTGATTTGCGATTCAATTATGTTGGAAAAAGAAAAGCTCCGGAAACAAATAACTGGATACAAACCCATCATCAAGGATATGCCCCTTCTTATTTTAAAGCCAACTGGGTAATATCGTATAAGCTTAATGAAAATTTAATGACTAAAATGATTATTAACAATGTGTTTGACAAGGCTTATTATGGAGTTGGAAGAGAATCTGGTTCTGGTAATATTGAAGATTACCATTATATAAATAATGTAAATCCGGCTGGGTTAATTCCTGCATACCATCCACAACCAGGCCGAACCTTTTTCATTAACCTGATCTATAAATTACACCAATAAAACTACCAGATATGACTCGAAATATATTTCTTTTTATAGCCTTGATGTACCATCTATATGGTTGGAGCCAAATAGAAAAAAAAGATGTCCTTGGTGCCTATATCTATAACTTTGCAAAGCTCACAAGCGCTCCACAACAAACAGAACTACCCTTTTATCATATTGTTGTTATAAGCGATAACAATGCAATTATTTCTGAATTTAAACGAATGGAAAAAGAAGCTACTATCAAAAATAAACATATTAAACTCACTGTTGATCCTTATGCTGAAAAGGATTATAATACAGCCTGTTTAATTTTTGTCAGCAAAGAAAAATCAGACTTATATCCTGAAATTTATAGAAAAACAAAAAATAATCAAACACTACTAGTTACTGAGAATTTTGCAGATAAAACAATGATTATGCTTAACCTTTTTGAATCTGAAAACAAAATAAAGTTTGAGATGAACAAAGGGAATATTTATAGCAGAAGTATTGAAATCGACGATGAAATTTTACTTATGGGAGGAAACATTGTTGACCTTGCTGAGATGTATGTTAATTCTCAACAACAATTAAAATCTGTTGATTCAAAACTCAATATTGTTCAGGATAGTTTGGGAACATTAAGCCATAAACTTGTCAATAACCAACGAGAAATTTCAATTCAGCAAGAAAAATTACAATCACAGAAAAACATTATTGAAAAGCAAAAAAACGAAAGGCATTTACTCACCAATGAAATAAATGATTACAAAACACAAATTAAGAATCAACAACAAGCCTATCTTCAAAGTGAACAAAAGCTATTACAATTTAACGACAGTTTGAAAATGTCAAGAAATATGCTCAACACATTTAAAAATGAGATTACTAGCAACAAAAAAATATTACAAGAACAACAAAAACAAATTAATGCAAATAAAGAGATTCTGTACCAGAAAAATGATACGATAAAAACCCAACGAAACATTGTTATATTTTCTTTTATAGGCATTACAGTAACATTAATTCTATTCATTCTATTGCTAATAATCTATCGTGATAAGAAGAAGAAAAATGCGCTTTTAATAAAACAAAAAGCTGAAATTGAAGATCAGTATGATGTACTTAAAAAGAATAAAAATCTGATTGAATCGATGATGGATGAGCTTGGCGATAAAAACGAAGAATTACAAACCATGCTCGAAGAAAACAAAAGAATTCAAAACAAATTGGTACAATCTGAGAAAATGGCTTCTTTAGGTGTACTTTCTGCTGGGATTGCTCATGAAATTAACAATCCAATAAACTTCGTATATGCAGGAATCAATAGTTTATTACGTGATTTTGAAGACATTGAACCTGTAATTAACGAGGTAAGTAAAATTGATATTGAAAAAGACAATCTAAAGGAGAAAATAGAATACATACAAAAACTCAAGGTAGAAAATTACTTTGATGATGCGATGAAAGCCATTCCTGATATTATTGGAGATATAAAACTGGGGGCAGACAGAACTGCTGAAATAGTAAAGGGACTGAGAAACTTTACACGTATGGATAAAGATTCCTTTGAAAAACTAGATATTAACAATGGATTAGACACTTCTTTATTACTACTCAAAAACAAATATAAAGACCGCATTGAAATTATTAAAAACTATGATCCTGAGCTTCCTCAATTACTTTGCTACCCAGGTAAAATTAATCAGGCTTTTCTCAACATTTTGTCTAATGCAGTAGATGCAATAAAAGAAAAAGGAACCATTTGGATTGCCACAAAAGTAACTGAAGAATCTATAGACATATCTATCAAAGACAGTGGCATTGGTATTCCTCAAGATATGCAAAACAAAATATTTGATCCGTTTTTTACCACCAAGGCCGTTGGTGAAGGAACCGGATTAGGTTTAGCTATCACTTTTGGGATTATAGAAGAGCACTTTGGGAGCATTGATGTTTCTTCAGAACCTGAGGCTGGAAGTGAATTTATTATTAGATTACCATTGAATTAAACGTTAAATATGAACTGAATACCAAAACTATTTGATAAATTTGATATTCAATTAAGTAAAAACCAGACTAAAACTCTATAAAATAATGAGAAAAAAAATATTATACGTTGATGACGAAAAAAGTAACTTAAGAATTTTCAAAGATTCTTTCAGACGTGATTTTGATGTATATCTTGCAGAGTCTGGATATGATGCCCTCAAACTACTGGAATCTACCATGGTTGACCTTGTTATTACAGACCAGCGTATGCCTGAAATGACTGGGGTTGAACTACTCAAAGAAATTACAAATAAATACGATAGTATTCCTCCCAATAGACTAATACTTTCTGGTTATGCTGAAGATGGTGAAATAGAAAAAGCATTTAAAAATTTTCACCTCTCTCAATTCATCAGCAAGCCATGGAATTATAGTAAGTTGAAAGAAACTATGATTCAGGCACTAGGCTGAATTCCTCTTATTTTTTAATATCTATTTTAAGAATGCAAAAAAAGAAATCAAACCTAAAAGTAAAAAGCAATGCGAAAATTTAATCTTTTATATGTTGATGACGAAAAAAGTAACTTAAGAATTTTCAAAGATACCTATAGACGAAATTTCAATATTTTTCTGGCCTCCTCAGCAAAAGAAGGAATCGAGATCATGGAAAACAATCACATTGATTTAATTCTAAGTGATCAGAGAATGCCTGAAATGACAGGTGTTGATTTATTGAAATATTCGTTCCAAAAATTCCCTAAAGTCAACAGGATATTAATTACCGGATACTCAGATATTGATGCCGTTGAAGATGCTATAAATAAAGCCAGAATCTTTCAATATGTTCAAAAACCATGGGATGAAGGAGCGTTATTAGACATTATTAGTGATGCTTTAAGGGTGTATGAACTTGAGGAAGAAAATGAAAGACAAAAACGAGAACTGGAAATAGCCAAGAAGAAAGCAGAAGAAAGTGATCGTTTAAAAACGGAGTTTATTTATAACATGTCTCATGAAATCAGAACTCCTATGAATGGTATTATTGGTTTTTCATCCTTATTGGAAAAACCAGAAATATGCGAAAGTGAAAAACAAAAATTTATTCAAATTATAAAAAAGAGTTCAACCAAATTACTTCAAATTATAGATAACATATTGGCTATATCAGAACTGGTTACAAAACAAGTAAAAGTTGAAAATGACTGTGTGCATCTTAATGATTTATTTTCTGAATTATTCGCAAAATTTAATCCGCAGGCCCAAAATCAAAATATTCAATTTTCATTTAAAAATGAATTTTCAGACCATGAGGATATTATTTTAACCGATAAGGTCAAACTTAATACAATACTTAAGAACCTATTGGATAATGCTTTTAAATTCACTAACGAAGGACAGATTAAATTTGGATATAAACAGTTTGATAGCCAGTTAGTAATTTATATTAAAGACACGGGTGTTGGAATCAAGAAAGAAAATCTGGAAAATATATTCCAAAGGTTTTCTCAAGAAGAAAAGGAAATATCAAACAAAGCTGATGGATTAGGTCTAGGATTATCTATAGCTCAGGAAAACGCCAATTTAATTAATGCCCGTATTTTGGTAGAGTCTGAAAAAGGTAAAGGATCTACTTTTAGATTAGTACTTCCTTATGTGGTTCCTGAAACAACAAAAAATGACAATTTAAATAAGGATACAACAAATAATTCTGATGATTTAAAACCAAGACTAAAAGTTTTAATTACTGAAGATGAAGAAATAAACTTATTTTACTTAAATACCGTAATTAATAAAATTGCCAAAACTGAAGTAGAAATCTTGCAAGCACACAATGGTAAAGAAGCTGTTGAATTATGTAATAACCACCCTGATATTGATGTGATTTTTATGGATATAAAAATGCCTATTATGGATGGCTATGAAGCAACAAAAATTATTAAGGAAAATCATCCTAATATTGCCATAATTGTACAAACAGCATATTCTACGGAGGCAGATCGAAAAAAAGCCTTCCATTATGGTTGTGATGATTTCATTTCAAAACCAATTAAACTAAATATTATTGATGCGGTATTAAATAAATACTATTACTCCAAAGAAATAGCGTTTAATGAGGTTAAAAATTAATATTTAAACAATTAGGGGTAAATATTCTTCTTTACCCCTAATTATCCTTAAACCTTCACCTTAAACGCTCCTGAACAATATGATCTCGCGTTTCGTTCTATTTTACTTTCAATGTACATAACGAATTTCAAATAACCCGAGTTCGATATAAAATTATTGGCTCAGACCGCTTAAAAATAATGAGTTTCAATGAATATTTGTGAAGTCATAGCGGGCTATGTCAAACAAATATGAAGAAGAAAATTGTTGTTTATATGTGGCTTTCTATTAAAATACTAATCTACTTCGTTAAATTCCTCTACCATAGCTCGCTATGCAAAAAGAATTTGCCTTGTATATCAGCTTTTTAATAAATTCTGAGCTCTTTAATTTTAATCGAACTCGGGTTAATAAATTCGAATTAAATATATTTTTCACTAATCAATTTACCATGATCAAATTTCTCTTCCTTACATAAAGTACCTAGATCATCATACAATTTTTGCACCCCCTCTTTTTCACCTTCAACATATGTTACTGATGAAGAAATCATACCATTTTCATAGTACCATGTCCATTCACCTATTTGTTTTCCTTCTTTCATCTGACCAGTTGTAGCAATCTGACCTGATTGAAAATATGTTACCTGAACACCATCCTGGATTCCGCCCTTATATAACACCTTTTGAAAAATCTGTTTTCCATCGGTATAGTACTGTATCCACTCCCCGTCTCTTACTCCATCTTTTATTGCACCCATCTCAGAAATAACATCTGTGCCAGGAAAATGGCTTACAACACTACCTTCTCCATTTTTAACCATAATTTTACCATCCTCATCGTAAAAATTTTGAATACGAGTGATCTTATTATCAAAAGTGTATTCTTGCATTAGTGTTCCATTTTCGTAAAACTGTTTCCAAACTCCAATAGGTTTTCCATCTTTTACTTTACCTATTTCCATCATGGTTCCGTTTTCATAATAGTTCTTGTTAGTACCGTTACCATTTGCAACTATCACTTTTCCATCAAGATCCCATACTTTATTATAATTTACGATGCCTGCGGTATCGATAAATACCACCGATGAAGGTTGCCCATTTGTATAGTAATAATTCCATTCACCTCTAACATTTCCATCGTTATATTCTCCCGTTGCGGCAACATTTCCATTTGGATAATATGAACTCCATACCCCATCCTGCTTATTACGGATATAATTACCTTCCTGAATAATCTGGCCTTCCGGAGACCATTGCTTATAATAACCATGTAGTCTTGAAGATACATAACCAACAGAATCAGCCATTGTTCCGGTGGGATAGTAATTAATCCAAACTCCGTGCTCCATTCCATTCTGATAATTTCCTGTTTTTTGTAATTCGCCATTATTATAATACCATTTCCAACTTCCTATGGCCTTTCCCTTTTCAAAATTTCCTTCAGCTTGTTTAGTACCATCTTTATAATAATATGTCCAAAGCCCCTGCTCTTTATTATTTTTAACGTCTCCCTCCGACATCATTTCTCCTGTATCGTATTTATAAAACTTATGACCAGAATATCCAGACAAAATAAAATATACAAAAACAAGAACTAACATTGTAGAAAAAGTTGCCAAAGGCATTCTTAATTTCTGATTTGCAGGTGTTCCATCATATTTACCCTTAACCAGTTGATCCAATAATATTGGGGATAATTGTCGGAATGAAAATTTATAGCCTTCATAAATAGCAATCCCATAGAATAAAACATCCATTGGATGAAAAGAACCAAACATCAGTTCTTTGATCAAATCAACATCTAAATAGGAAAAAACACTTAAATAGGTCATTGATTCAGCCGTTGCTATAAAACCAATTTGACTAAAAAAGTTTCCCAAAACACATCCAAATAGAGAAAATAAACCACCTAAAAGTCCAAACATTTTATCTATACCTGCTCCAAAGTAACGAATAGCAAAACCAACAATAATACCAATACCAATAGCCATATAGCCTATTTGTGTATTTGTACTCACTGTTATTAACGCCCATAAAATGGCGCCTACAATACTTGCCAGTGCACCTCCAACAATTGCATAATAAAAGTCCTGATGTTGTTTTATTTTTTCTAAATCTTCATTTTTGATAACCTTGGGAATTTGATGTGGTAATGGAGGAATATCTTCCTTTGGGGTGATTTGAACTGAATGATCAATCTGCAAATTTTCACATTTATCTTCAAAGTCAGCAATTTCGTCTGTTAATTTACACACTAAACCTCGTTTAGTATCTAACTTCCGATTTAAGCACCTTCTACAAAATTCAAGATGTTCTTTTCTTGTCATTAGGTTATTTGTTAGGATTATTATTTAATTTCCAGAATTTTAAAATACGTTGATAATTAATCCCGGATTCTGTTAATTTAATTAGGTGAAATAAGATTTTAGATCTTAAAAATAGCGATTAATTTAAAATACATAAAAAGTTATTGATTATAAATTTGATTAATTAGATTTGTATTATATTATTTTTAAGCACTTATAAATTATAGCGCCAATTTATTATAGCCCATACCTAATTTGACATAACTACAAAAATATGACCCTAATATGTAAATCTCAATTAAAAAGTTGCACACCAGTGCATGATTAAAATTTACATTAGAGTTCCATCTTACAATTGAAAATAAATTTTAACTAATGAAATATCCCTTAATTATATCTTTCCTTTTATTCACACAATTATCGTTCAGCCAATCTCTAAAAACAAAAGAAACCGCAATACTCTCCGACCTTTTATTAACGAAAATCAATTTATTAAGAATTGAACATAATGTGGGCTCCTTAACTATTGACAGCATTTTAAATTTGGCTGCAGAACTTCAATCAAACTATATGAGCAGAGCTAACAGACTCACTCACAGACAGCGTTTGAAGAAATACAGAACTCCTTTTTTAAGAGTTTCTAAATTTTCAAAAGATTTTATACTTGTTGGTGAAAACATATTGGTTACGTCAAGCAAAAAAAAATCTCTTAAACTGAAAGACTTGGAACTTATTGCTGAAGAAATGTTTCAAGGTTGGAAGAATTCTCCTGAGCATTTTAAGAATATGATTAATCCAGACTATGCGTTAACAGGTTTTAGTTTTTCAAGAAGTCAGGATAAAAAAATATATGCCACAAATGTTTTTGGAGCAAAGGGTATCAGAATAAAAAATCAACTTTCTGAAAATGCTTTTGGCATAAAATCCAACCCCAATGGATGTGATGAATATTTAGCAGATAAAAGAAACATTATTACACATCTAGGTAATTCTTTTAAGATTTATGATAATGAAATAAAAATGTATTTTCATAATAAGGATCTCTTAAAGAAGATCATAAAAAATGAGAAGGATGGAATAGCTATTGACCTTGTTTCACGATCTCAATTTATATGTGATGGAGTAAATATTCTTGATATGTCTGGAGTATATGATGGTATCATGCTAAAACCGAAATACACTAATGACATATTTAATAATAATGAAGCTCTAAACGTTCACCGATTAATTACTACATTAGGAAAAGTTCCATCCAGTCTTAAGAATGAAGAAGTAAAACCTAGTTTGATATACATTAAAGATGGAAAGATGTGTGACTATGCTGTTCCTGCATTAGTTCCCTCTGACAGTTATTCTTTAATAGACGTTCCATTAAAAATTGCAGAGAAAACAAATCGTTCGTTTTACAAGAGAGGAATTGTTTATAGTAAAACCTACTTTTTTGATTTTAAACGAGACGAATGCATTTCTGTAACACCTTTAAATATTGACAACACCAAAGGAAAACTTAAAAACATCTCAATCAACAGTTTTAGCTCAATTGAAGGAGATTCTATAAGAAACAATTCTTTACAAACAAGAAGAGCAACCATTATCAAATCTTCTATTGCGAAAGAACTTAAGCTAGACATAAATATTCCAGCAAAAATCCAATCCAAAGAGAACTGGGATGAAATGTACTTTCAATTGAAATTATTAGGCCTCGATTCTATTGCTAAATTAAAAAGGAACTTGATTCGGGATTTTGTTATGGCCGATACCATCCATAATTGGGATTCTTTACTTTATATCCAGCGTCGTTCTTATGCCACCGTTGAATACGAAGGAATTTTAAATTTAAAAGACAGCAGCTATTACGAACAAAACCTGTATACGGCCATAAACAATAAATACTGGACTATTGCAAGCAATGCAATGGCAAAAATGCATGAAGAAAACCAATCTGGATTACCATTATTCACGCCTTATGTTTTCAATGAAATATTAACGCAAAAAGAGCTAGTACAAAATGCTAGTGCTTTACTCTGTAATTGCTACTTCTTTAATACAGAAAAGAGTGTTCGTTTTCTGCAACACTGGCTGATGCAAGTAAAATTACTTAGTGCAGAAACAAAATATAATTTAAGCGTATTATATTGTAAAGTAATATCAAATATACTCGATGAATGGGATTTAAGTACTGATGTCTTTCTGAAGATCATACCTCCTATTATTGTAAACAAAATTATTATGGATTTTGAAGGTGATAATAACTATAATCAACTGATTTTAAATTACCATTTAACAGCCATGGATTATTATGGTCAGATTAATGACCAAATTGGCATGATGAAGTCATTTAACTACATTGAATCGTATTTTAATGATATAAAACTTGATATTGAAGATGATGTAGCTTTATGCTTATTCTTCAACAGATGGAGTCGTTTTGATTTGACTATAGAACACCTTTTTAAAAGAATGTACCAGAAAGACTTTACTGAAGATGCAGCATTTCTTTTAGCCCAAACATGTATGGCATATCCTCATAAATTAAAAGATAGTGATAATATAAAAACGACCCAACTAGCCCATTCTTTTAATAAAGAAAGATGGTGCTCATGGATCAATTATGACTTTCAAAATTTAAGATTCAATGAGATCAAAGAAATCTATTGTGAAGATTGTATTTCAGAAAAGTAAATAATTATTTCAATTGAATTACCATTGCTGATTTTCCTTTAATATTTATCAAATTAAGGTTATTAATTGCTCTTCCGGTTAACACATTAGTTCCTTCTGTATATTCACTCAATTTCTCTGAAAATTTGGATGTATCAAGTTTTTTTGCACTTTTACTATTATTCAAAATAACCATTACACAATCATTTTCTGTATAACGAAAATATACATAAGCTCCACCCTCAGGAATAAAATGTAAAGTATTTCCAAACTTTAGAGCGTCTGATTGCTTTCGAAAATTTAATAGCTTCTTAACATAGTTAAACACTTGATTTTGCTCAGCTGTGCGTCCCTCTTTTGTAAAGGCATTGATACTATCATTAGGCCAACCTCCTGGAAAATCTTTTCTAATATTTGCATGCCCCTTTAATCCATCCCCATTCATTAACAATTCAGTACCATAGTATACTTGTAAAATCCCTCTTGTGGTAGCCGAAAACGCTAATGCCATTTTTAATTTATCAATATCATTATCAAGGCTATGTAATATTCTCCCCTCATCATGATTATCTGGAAAAACAACCATATTTAATGGATTTGGATACAAATGATCATCGGCAAGTGTGTTATACAATCTTTCCATTCCAGTTCCCCATCCATCTTCCTCATTAAATGCTTTTTTAATAGCATCCTGCATCGGAAAATCCATTAAACTAGGTAAGTGAGAATCATAACCATCTTTATTTGAGAAACCGGCCTGCCAATAACAAAGTTTTGAGGGCTCTGTAATCCATGATTCTCCAACAATATTAAAATCAGGATATTCTTTTAAGATTCTTTGTGTCCATTGAGCCATTCCATCTTTATCAGGATAAGGATAAGTATCCATTCTAATACCACCCAAACCAGCATATTCAATCCAATAAATGCTATTTTGAATCATATAGGTAAGCATAAATTCATTCTCCAAATTTAAATCCGGCATTGATGTATCAAACCATCCTTTTACGGATAAATCCTTATCATATTTTGAAACATAAGGATCTGAGATCGTAGATAAACGATAATTAGAGCGAGTAAATTCGGGCCACTGATTAATCCAGTCGTGCATTGGCAAATCGTTCATCCACCAGTGCGCACTTCCACAATGGTTAAAAACCATGTCCATAATCATTTTTATCCCACGCTTTTTACATTCTTGTGTTAAAGCCTTAAACTCTTCATTAGATCCCAGACGAGCATCGATCTGATAAAAATCCGTAATAGCATAACCATGATAGGAAGATCTTGGTTGGTTATTTTCTAAAACCGGATTCAACCAAATAGCGGTATATCCCATCTCTTGTATATAATCAAGGTGATCAGAAACGCCCTTTAAATCTCCTCCATGTCGTCCATAATCTGCTCTTCGATTTGCTTTTTCTATCATTTCTGAAACCGAATCATTGTCCGGATTTCCGTTGGCAAAACGATCCGGCATAATCAGATACATAGCATCTTCTGAATTAAAACCTTTTCGTGCGGCAGATCCCTCTTCTCGATCATTTAGAGTATATTCAAATGCATCTATTACTTTGTTTGCTAATTTTAACTGAATTTGAAAAGTTCCAGCTTTGGTTTCTTTCGAAATCTCTAAATCAACAAATTGATAATTGGGATTTTCAACTTTATGCACCTTCTTTATGGCTACACCTTTATATTCAATAAAAACATCATATTTTGAGATATCATTTCCATAGATCATCAATTGTAAGTAAGGATCTTTCATCCCAACCCACCAACTAGATGGTTCCAGTTTTTTAATCTCACTTTTATTTTTTGCACCTAAATTTGTCATTTGCGACATTAGTATCAATACTATTGTAAATACAAACCAGTTTTTATTTTGATTCATAAAAAAACTATTGAAGTTAAAAAATTAATAATTAAATCATGTAGTTTATAAGGCAAAAAAAAGGGTTTTACAATGTAGAACCCTTTTTTAATGTACCTATTTTTTGAGCAACTTAAACACTCTATATCCATCATTATCTCCAATTAAATGGATCAGATAGATGCCTTTGGGAAATGGACTAATATCAATTTGTGGATTTGAGACATCAACTCTTCTATCAAGCATTAATGCACCGGTTATTGATGTAACTTTGATTCTTCGTAATGGTTTTGAACCTGTTAATATGTTTACTTTATCTGAAGTAGGATTTGGAGCAATATTCGCATCTTTAAAATAAGTTGGATCTCCAATGGAAGTATGAGGAATAAAACCATTTAATTTTTTCTTACTAAAAAGAATAAATTGCCCCGGATCTAAAGTGTAAGGCATATCCATATTACTAACATTCACACTATCTCCATCAAAATAACTGTACCAGTAACCTGTAGCGTTGAAATTTGGCTTAATAGATTGGGATACTACATCAAAATTACCTATCAATCTTACATCTGAATCAGTTAAATTTAACTCTATACGCTTGGTTCTGGATGCAACGCTCATTGAAAAATTTGTTGTTGAAAATACAGGCTCTGTCTTTTTTAAGTTAATCATTAGTCTATAAATGTCAAATAAGTCTTTACGATTATCATCTTCGTAGTATTCCCATTTAACAGGTTTTCGACTTAAGCGACAATCGTTACTTACAGATAGATCTTCACAAGTATTAATACTATAATCATAGCCTAACTCACCAAATTGCCAAATCATTTTTGGCCCTGGAATTGAAAGTAAAAATGCTGCAGCCGCCCCGGTTCTATCTAAAGCAGTAGATAAATCTGTTACATTATAATCTCCCGAAACATCTCCATATTGCTCATTTTTATACATGATACGTTCTTCATCATGACTCTCCATATAATTGATCAAATGAGGATCATTCCATCCTCTTTCTTTATAAGAAGCCCATGAAAAATCAGAATCATCATAGCCCATTGTAGCTTGATTGAAGTTATGATTATGGTTACCCCAAAGTAAAATACCATGATTGGCTAAAATCTTCTCCTCAGTATTATCTGATAGGTGTTCGAAAGCAACAATGGCATCAGATTTTCTTGACCAGATTTGATCAACCATTCTTTCCAAAATATTTATCCTACTCTGGTCATAATCACTAGCCCAGCTATCTGCAGGATAGGATGTATTGGTAAAACCTTTAGTAAAGTCAAATCTAAATCCATCTAATTTAAATTCACCCATCCAAAATGCACATATACTATCAACCAATTCCTGAGTATCTGCGCTTTCGTGATTGAAATCATATCCCCATTGGGCATCAGGATTTTGCATATTATGATCACGATTATACCATGGATTATTTGCTGCCGGTTTTCCTCCATCTAAGTACATACGAGCAAATGGTGATTGACCAAAAGAATGATTTAAAACCATATCCATTAACACAGCAATACCATTTTGATGGCACACATCTATAAACTCTTTGTAATCATTCTCAGTTCCGTAAGCCTTATCAGTTGCAAAGTAAAATGAAGGATTGTATCCCCAACTATCATTGCCTTCAAACTCATTAAAAGGCATTAATTCAATAGCATTTACACCTAATTCTTTAAAATATTCTATCGAATCTGTTACCGTTTTTATATCTCCATTATCGGTAAAATCTCTGATATGTAATTCATAAACAACCATTTTAGTTACATCAGGCGTTGAAAAATTGGAAACTTGCCATGAATACTCTTCTTTATTTATGATAAATGTTGAGGCAATTTCAGAAGTCATGTCATTAGGATATGTCATTAACCCTGGATAAACGTCTTCGGTAATATATTGATCTAAAGGATCTAATGTTTTATTTGTATAAGGATCAGCTATTTTTACACTTCCATCAATAAAAAACTGAAAAGCATATTCTGTATTGGCATCTAGCGATGAAACAGTCAACCAAAAATAGTCACCATCTTTCTTCATCATATAATCATTGGAAATTTGCCAATTGTTAAAACTACCTATTAAATGCACAAACTCTTTATCAGGAGCAAACAATACAAATGTTACACTTTGATCTTCATCTACATTTACTCCTCTTTTTAAATTTACTGGCATTGTTTCATTTACAACATCACCTCTAACAAAAAATGTTATTTCATCAGAAACGGTATTACTACCATCTGTAGCTTCTGCTTTTAGCGTATAACTTCCTGAAGTTCCTGCTGTAATTGAACTTGATAATGAACTTACACTAACAGATTCTGTTTCAACATCATTTACATAAATAGTAATTCCTGTCGCATTTGTAGCACTTACTTCAACAGGGATAGAGGCTCCTTCAGCATATATAGAATTTTCAATTGGAGTATCAATTGTTACAGTAAGATCATTCGTGCTCACATCCACAAAAATATCTCCTCCTGCACTCGTTTTCCCTTCCAAACTACTATCAGATGATCTAAAAACAAAAGCTATCTTCTCAATTTTCTCCCCTGCAGGGACTCCATAAAAATCTCTTATTGAAGGAGAAATTTCAAGTGTGTATTGATCGTTTCCAATACTTGTTAATTTACATGCTTCAATATTAACACCCCAGTCTGACTTTACATATTTCCAATCTGATGTTGATGTACTTTGATCAGTGATAACTCCGGTGTGTGCATAAATATCTCCTGTGTAACCCATTAGCCCCTGACTTCCTTCTGCTGCATTAAATGTAATGGTCACAGATTGATCATCATATGGAGGACTTGGATTTGTTGTTACCTGCGCCGTAACAAACATCACCGAAAAGCAAAACATTATTAGTAAATACAATCTATTCCTATTCATATCTTAACCTTTATATTTTTTTTAATATTTTACCTGATATAGCATTCAATAATATATTACTGGAACTTACCTCTTCATTAGTAAGTAAATCCATATATTTTTCACCTGACGGCAATTCATATTCATTAGGTTTATCTCCTGCATTAAGAACAACCAATATTTCCTCATCATTTAAACTTCTTGTATAAGCTAATATTTTTCCATTAGCTGTTACAAAATCTATATTTCCTGATGACAAAACTTTTAGGTTGTTATTTCTAATGGCACATAATTGTTTATAATATTTATTAAGATTTTTATTAAAGCCGACTTTAACAAACTCTTCAGGCCTATCAAGTGTACTATTAACATTTTCAGCTTCAAAGTCAAATTCGGGCCACCAAAGGGGTTTACGACAATCCGGATCGTCTCCTCCCCACATTCCCATTTCATCTCCATTCCAGATATGAGGAGCTCCAACATTTGTAAATTGATGCATTAAATAAAGCTTTAAGCGTTCATAAGTTTCTGCATTTGGTTTACTGGTAATATATGTAGAGTCTGCTCTTGAATTGGCATTATACTTATACTTGTTTTTATTGGCAAATGAAGTAAGTAATCGCGGAGAATCATGCGTTGCTGCAACATCCATCATTGCTTGTGCAGTTTCTTTACTGATTCTGTTCCATTGAAATTTTAAGCTATCTACAAACTGTGCGGCATCAATTTCAAAATCTGTTTTAGCAAAAAAGTATCTTGCCGGACGATAAATCTGATAAAACATTACAGCATCAAAAACATCTCCACTTACATAAGGAACAGGATTCATCATGGCATCAGGCCACTGTTCCCACCAAATCTCACCTACTAAATAAGCTTCAGGATTAACAGACTTTACAAAACTTCTATAATCACGCCAAAATCCCATTGGTATATGGTCTGCTACATCTAAACGATACCCATCTAAACCTTTTGAAGTATCTCCATCAGGAGCTAACCATCGCTTTGTAACTGCGAAAATATGTTGTTTGACCTCAGGAAGAAGATCTCCTTCATAAGGATGCCCTGGTTGATGATCTTTAGGTGTATTTATTTTCTTTAAAGCAGGTAAACTCTGGATATTCAACCAGCCTTCGTATTTAAATTCATTCTCCGGAGTATTGGGATCATCAAATGAATTGATGATATACCAATCTTTATAAGGTGACTCTTCCTGATTTTTCACAATATCCTGCCAAGCCCAAAACTCAACTCCGGTATGATTCCAGGAATAATCGAGAACAACCTTTATATTTCTTTTATGCGCTTCTTCAATTACTTTAAGAAACATCATATCTGCTGAAGTCCATTTCCAAGTGGCTGGATCAACAGGATTTTCACTTTTAATGATTTCTATATCTCCTTTGGGATCAGGTCCAAAATTCACATCAATATGCCTGTAGTTTCTGGCATCATATTTATGTAATGACGGGGCGTCATTTAAAGGATTAAAATAAATGGCTGTGATACCTAATTCTTTTAGATAGTCAAGTTTGTTTAAAACACCTTGCAAATCGCCACCATAACGGCGAAGTTGAAGGTTACTATAAAAATCTTGTGCTGCTTGGTCAGTCCAGTCTTCTTCTTTATACCATTGTTGAATCCATGGTGTAATACTCCAGTTTTCAGGAGTTTTTATAAAATTGGATGAGCTATAAATTGTTTCAGGGGTAGGATCATTTAAGGTATCTCCATTACTAAATCTTTCTACAAAAATTTGATACCAAATAACATTTTTAGCCCAGGTTGGAGGGGTGCTAATATTTGCTTGATTAGAATTTTTACTTGTCTGCATGCAGGCGGACAATGATATGCCCAATATTAAAATACAAACAAATATTTTTATCAATTTCTGAGTAAAAGTTGTTTTCATTCAATTAATCTATTGGTTACTTAATTATTGGGCTTTTCAATAAAATGCAACTAGCAACCATGCTAGTTACTAATTGCAAACAAAAATTAAATATAAGGTAGTACGATACTACCTTATATTATTATAATAACTAATTATGGTGTTGTTACAGAACCTGTACCCGTTCTAAAATTCAAAGAAATATTATCTCCGGCAGTTACAGTAACTCTTGATTGATCACCACCTGTACCTCGATATTCAATCACTTCATTAAGAACAATAAATTCAGCCTGCCACCAATCACAGTTTAAAGTTGGTGCAGCAACATACATTCTTAATTCACCTCCATTTGGCACGCCGTCAAACTTAATTACACTATTTGCATTATCAACAGTAAATAGGTTGGAAGCAACTCCTCCATCCCAGCCGCCAAATACATCACCCATACCATATATTTTAGGATCTGTTATTTCAACTGTTTTATTAGCTAAATCTACAACAACCATATAATATCCTGCGGTTGAAGGAACTGGAATATTATCCCCACCAATTGTATATACACCATTTGTTGCATCTCCAGTTTTTCCAAAATCATCAGACCACGCGGCTTGTGGTGCAAGCTTAAATTCTCCAGAACCTTTCATCCAAACAATCTTCCAGAACAATTCAGGGTGACCGTTAACAGGTACAAATTGTAACTGACCTGCCCAGTTCCAATTCTCATCAGTCTCTCCTACTCCATTTCCAGTCATAAACAATGTTGTTGGGAAAACAGGAACAGCCTCAATAGCATATGTTCCTTTGTTAAGATCTAAAGTAATTGTATAGGCAGCATCAGCTCCATCAAATTTAATATCGTTATTCTTACCTTTTGGTGCTAGTATTCCTGAGTTACCTTCAGAATCCGCATCAGCCCAATCTAGTCCATCCCAATTTTGCTGATTTATAAATTTAAAAGCAGCTCCATCTTTAAGCGTCATATCAATTGAATAAACACCTTCTGATTTACGTGTCATTTCTGGAGCTGTTCCCGGACTCCATGCAGGATCAACTGCATTATAATTACCAACAAGGTAAATATTTGGATAGTCACTAACATAATTGTCATACGCTGCAATAGTTAGATTACTATTTACGAAATCTGCAGTAACAACATACCATCCTGTTTCTCCGGTAAATTTAAAGTTGCCATCTTCATCTTCGGCTGCAACTATGTTATCTGAAAGTGTAGCAAATTTACCAAAGTTATAATCAAACCCACTACTTTCTTTTTTATCAGAAAACTGGAATACTCCATCTTTATTAAGTTTTAGATACTTTGTAAATACATCATCTGCACCATATGCAGCAAGTCCATCTGTTACCTCTCCTGAAGCTGTTGCCGATCCATAAATATACAAATCTGTTGGAACTGCAACATCCAAATAAGGAGTCACTTTTATTGTAACTGATCCAGAATACAGATCATTAAGATCCTCGTTGGAAGAGGCTTTGATTCGTATGTCAAGTTCAACCGGTACTGCGGGGGCATATCTGTCAGAAATTAAAGCATTTAATTCACCTACTTTAATTGTTTTAGTAGTTTCTGAAACTCTATCAAACTCCAATGCATTTGCAAAGCTATTTCCTGCAGCATCAACCTGCACATTGTATCTTACTCCAATAGGATCAGCATAGGTTGCTGCTGACCAACTTAAATCAACAACAGTTTCATTTTCATTCTTTTTAGCAAGAATAACATCTATTTCTTCAGTTAATTCTTCAAGAACTGGTGCAGTTCCTTGAACTGGCTCAGTTACATTTGGCTTCTCAAAATCTTCTTCACAGGCGATAAATAGAATAGCCAAAAATGATATAAATAAATATTTAAGATTCTTCATTTCTAATTGATTTTACCAGTTTGATTAATAAAGTCAAGCACTATGGTCTGCTCTCCTCCGTTAATGTTAAGTCTTTCCTGATCATCACCATCAGCTCTATATTCTATCTTTCCATCAAGGAAAATGAACTCGGCATGCCACCAATCTGCAGCAGAAATATAAGGGTGAGTAACATGAAGTCTTAATTCTCCACCTAACAAACTCTTTGTTAAATACATCGTCTTATTTTCTGCATCTAGCTGAAATTTATTCTCATCAACAACAGAACTTGTTGGCCATGCATCAACATTTGGTCCACAGATATATACGCTAGCAGGTTCTATCAACAACTTATTATTTGCTAAATCAACACCAACAGTATAATATCCTGCTGTTCCAGGAACAGGAATATCTTCTCCTCTATTGTCAACTGTTCCTAAAGTATACTCACCATCAACAGGATCTCCTATCTTACCAATAACTCCCTTATAATCTACGTCAGAACAAATCTTAAATGTTCCTGTAGCTTCCATCCAAACAATGATCCAATTATCATCTGGTTCACTATGAACTTTGTTTAATCTAAGCTTATTATTCTGAGCCACACGACCAACTCCATCTCCAAACAAATAAAGAGTATTGGGTGCAAATAAAATATCTAAATAAGGAGTTGTTTTAAAGTTTACAACAGAAGAATATAATGTTTCTACTCCATCTAAAGAGTTAGTAACCACTCTGGCATATACATCTGCTTCCTCATCAACAGGTAAAAGCAGTGATTCTGTTAACAATTCATTTAGAGCTCCAACAGAAAAAGTAAAAGCATTATTAGCTGCATCAACATCAAAAGTAACAGGACTTGAAAAATCAGATGTTGCTGAAAATTGAAGTGTATTTGTTACAACAATATCCACTCCGTATGAAGCAGGAGTATAAGATATTTGAATTTCTTCTGCTTTTGTAGCCTTTGATATAGCTAAAGTTGATCCAAATCCATTAATATTGGTAGCTGGAGTGTAATTTGAGTCATTCAACTTCAAAATATCATCATCTTCGCATGAAAAAATACTTACAGCGAAGAGTAATATTAGTATATATTTTATGTTTTTCATATTACGTCTTTTTTTAATCTATTAATAACCTGAAATATTTGATAGATTTGGATTTGCATTAATATCCGACGATGGAATTGGGAATACGTTGTATTTTGCATTGGTTGATTGACCATTTGCAACTGCACCTTTCCAAGGCCATAAGTAATCACCTCCTGTTAATTTTCCGTAACGAATTAAATCTGTTCTTCTGTGACCTTCCCAATAAAGTTCTCGTCCTCTTTCGTCAAGGATAAAATCAAGAGTTAAATCTGATTCATCAATATTGCCTGATTCATCTCCATATGCTCTTTCTCGTAATTCGTTTATGTATCCAACTGCTGTGGCAACATCACCACCTGTTCCACCTCTTAATACAGCTTCTGCATACATTAAATAGAAATCTGCTAATCGGAAAAGTGGAAAGTCTGTATCAGGAAATGACAGGTTAGAACCAACTTCCCCGGCTGAAGTAATGTTTTTGAACTTACGTAAAGCATATCCATGTCTAAAGTTAAAAATGTCACCAATTTCATACTCCTGACCTTCGGTAAAAAACATTCCTCTTTTATCGGTTCCTGAAACATCAGGAAAAAGATTGACAAATGCTTTTGTGGTTCTGTTACCACCCCATCCACCATCAATTCCCGACTCGCTTGCTGGCATATCACCTCCAACTGTTGAATGAATTATAAATGTCATTCCACCCCATGTTTGAGTACTGTTTCCATCTGATGTTATAGGAAAAATAATCTCATTAGTTCTTAGATGATTATCTGCTAAAAACAAGTTTTCATAGTCCGACTCGATAGAATATCCACCTCCTATAATTTTGTTACAATATGTAATTGCTTCAGTGTATTTTGAGGTTCCGATATAAACTTCTGCGTTTAAATACAATTTAGCAAGTATTGCCCAGGCTAAACCTTTATCAGCTCTTCCATATTCGTTTGTTCCTGGTTCTGCAAGTTCTGATTCAATAGCAGTAAGTTCCGATTCAATATATTCAAATAACTTTTGTTGGGTAGCCATCTCCGGGAAGAAAAAAGAACCTACTTCATCGTCCTCTGTAACAAATGGACCACGGCCAAACATATCTAACATATGGTAATAACTTAATGCTCTTAAAGCTCTGGCCTCATAATTAAAGGCATCATATTCAGATTGTCCGTTTGTTAGTTTAATTAAATTATTACAGTATGCTATTTGAAGTGCAATACGATAATACATAGCTCTAACAAATTCATTACCAGTATCCCAATCCTGATCATGCAAATCTCTTAAGTTACCGTCATTCCATGCACAAATAGCCTCATCGGTTGGAAGTTCCTGGTGATTCCAAAGTAATCTTAAGTAAGATGAAAATCCACCGTTAATACTACTAATATCCGGATCTGCATCAACCCCTGTCTGTCCTCCTAAAATTAAACCGGCATAACATTTTGCCAAAAGCTGCTTATAAGAATCTGCATCTGTTAATACATTCTCACCGGTTTTTATATCCTCATCCAGAGGTAAAGTATCCAAATCATCGGTACATGATACAAATGCAAATAATAATGCAAATGCAATCATGATATAATTTGTTTTAAAATATTTCTTATTCATAATTAAAAACATTTATCAATTAAAAATTTACATTTAGTCCAAACAAGAAAGTTCTTGGTCTTGGATACACGTCATTATCAATACCCCCATTTACTTCCGGATCTAATCCACTATAATCTGTTACGACTAAAGCATTTTGAACTGTAGTATATGCTCTGACGTTTAGATTAAAACCTAAAAGAGGTTTTAACATTTTAGTGAAATTATACCCCAATGTGATGTTATCAATTCTACAGAATGAAGCATCTTCAAGGAAATAATCAGAATACTGCTGTGCAGTTTCAAATTGAGATTTATTAATTTCGGAAGGCATATTGGTTAAATACTCATTTACAGTCATTTCCTGGTAACGACCACCTACAATAACATTGTTGTAGATTTGTCCGCCAATACCTATTCTACCATTAAAGCCAAAATCAAAATCTTTATATTTTAAGCTTGATGAAAATCCCATATTATAATCCTGAGCAGGATCTTTGGCATAATATCGATCAGCCTCAGTAATTTGTCCATCTTTATTTCTATCTACATAAAGACCTTCAATTGGTTTTCCATTCTTATCATAAACTTGCTCATAAACAAAGAACGTACTTAACGGTTGACCTACCGTATGTTTCTGTATTGTATTTCCAACACCAACACCACTAATATCTCCAGTATCAACACCTTTGTAATCAGGGTCATCATAATTTGTTAATCGGGTAATTTCGTTTTTGTTATAAGCTAAATTAAAACCAACTTCCCAAAACAAATCTTTCTTTTCCAATAATACTGCATTAATCGAGAATTCAAATCCATTATTTTCCAAATCACCAACATTAGTTAGAAGCAAGTCTGTAAAGTTTGTACCTGCAGGTACTGGTATTGTATTTAACAAATCTTCAGTTTTACGCTTATAAACATCAACTGTACCATAAATTCTGTTATTAAAGAAACCATAATCTAAACCAACATTATATGTCGTTGTTTTTTCCCATTGTAAACCTGCATCGTATCCATCAGGTCTGATTAATGTGTAAAACTGATTTCCGAATTGATATTGTGTTCTTGAATCACTTAATCGATAAGTACCCATATATGGATAGTCATTAGTACTTATTTCCTGCTGACCAGTAATACCATAACTTAAACGTACTTTAGCATTACTTACTACGTCGATATTTTTAAGAAATGATTCTTCACTCACTCTCCAGGCTAATGCTGCAGAAGGGAATGTTCCCCATCTATTATCTTTGTGAAATCTTGACGAACCATCCTGACGCAAAGTAGCAGTTAAAATATACTTATCTTTAAATGTATAATTAGCTCTTCCAAAGAATGAAACAAGGTAGTTTTCTGTTTCGTTTTTTGAATCCTCTATAGCTGTATTAAATCTATCAACCTCAAAAGCTGAAGATTTTGACCAGAAATGTTGCCACTCATAACCTCCCATTACACTAATTTTACTGTTTAATGATGGTAGTTGCTTGTCATAAGTAAGATAGAAATCAAGTAATTCATTCTTTTTTTCCTGAGTATAATCTCTTTTTACTCCAGAAGAAGCTGTTTGTACCCATGCAGCATCCAAATCGGTAATTACATCACCATCACTATCAGAATAATCATAACCTAATTTCATACTTACTTTTAAATCAGGTAGAAAATGTAATTTATAGTCGGCCTGAAAATCTGCAATTATTCTTGATACATCAGAAAGATCTTCTTTTTGCTGCAATTGTGCAACTGGGTTACGTGTTCCATTAACGTTTCTCGAACCATCACTCATTAACCAAGTTGTATATCCACCATATATTCCAGTATTATTAAAAACAGATTGAGTAGGATCAAAACGAAGCGCACTTCCTATAGCACCATTATCTGCGAATCTATTTTCAATCGCCATATACTTTGCGCCTAAATTAATCTTTAAATGATCGTCAAAAAGGCTTGGGTTAATATTTAATGTTCCTGTAGTTCTTTGCATTTCTGAAGTTTGCAAAATACCGTTTTGATCAGTGTAGCCAGCTGAAACTCTAAATGGAATATTTTTGAATGAACCACCAATTCCAATATTATGCTCATGTCCTGTTGCATCTCTGTAAATTTCATCTTGCCAGTCTGTTGAAGCACTACCTAACAAATCAGGGTTTACAGAAGAATTATTAACAGCTCTTTCATTAACTAAAGTTCTGTATTCATCTGCGCTTAAAACGTCAATAGTCTCTTTGATTTTACCAATTGAAAACTTAGAGTCGTAAGTAACTTTTATTTTTTGTCCGGCTTTACCTTTTTTTGTTGTAATAAGAATTACACCATTAGAAGCACGTGATCCGTAAATTGCTGTTGCTGATGCATCTTTTAATACAGTAAATGTTTCAATATCATTAGGATTTAATGAGCTCAATACATTACTCATACCATCAATACCTCTGTTATCCAAAGGCATCCCATCAATTACAATCAATGGATCATTACTTGCAGACATGGATGAACCTCCACGAATTCTGATAGTAGATGCAGAACCTGGAGCACCTCCATCACTTACAATCTGTACTCCGGCAATTTTACCTACAATAAGATCTTGTGGTGATGTTGTTGAACCTTGGTTAAAATCATCAGATTTTACCGTAAAAATAGATCCTGTAGCATCTTCTTTTCTTACCTGTCCATAACCTACAACTACAACCTCATCCATTCCGATTACATCTGGCTGTAAAGCAACATCTAATTTTTCTTGAGTGGTAATTACTATTTCTTGAGTGGTATACCCTATGAAAGAAAAAATAAGAGCATCACCGGATTTAGCAGTTAATGTATAATTACCATCTGGAGTGGTAATAGTACCTGATGTAGTATTTTTTATGGCTACTGTTACTCCTGGTAAAACATCTCCAGTACTGGCGTCTGTAACAACACCAGTAATTGTCATTTCCTGAGCTGATAGACTGCTTGTTATTAAAAACAAACCAGCCAGCAAAAGAAAGACTTTGTTTAAACTAAATGATTGAATCATAAAATAAAGATTTAACAGTTATAAAACTTGTTTAATTTTCTTAAAATAATTTTTAGGGATTTTATTAATATTTTCATTCTAAATAACAACACACACCTTATTGTGCAATCATTTTACTTTTTAATGGACATTACAAATCTATATTAAAAAACTATAGTGTTTATACATTTATTAACAATAAGAGGTGTGATATTGACACTTTTTAACGCAAACGTTTGCGGAGACGTTTGCGAGGTCGTTTGCAAAAAACCTATATGTTGTACAACATGTTTTTTAATAAATTAAATAGAACATTTTAACTGCAATTACATTTGTTTCACATCAAAAAAACGTCATTATTAGAAAGATTTTACTGATATTGTGATTTTTTTAGGTCGGTTATAGTATCTTTAAACTTCAACCTATTACACACAAACTAGTACTTTATAATTGATATGGCTCAGCACCAAATTACAATTAAGGATATTGCAAAAATACTTGGCATTTCGGCCTCAACAGTTTCTAGAGCCCTTAAGGATCACCCGGATATTAGTCCTAAAACAAAAAGGATGGTTCAGGCATTTGCCAGTAAAGTTAATTATCGCCCCAATGCCTTAGCATTAAACCTCAGGCGAAGTAAAACAAACACAATTGGGGTGATTATTCCAGAATTGGTACACCATTTTTTTTCTTCAGTAATTTCTGGTATTGAAAAAGTAGCTTATGCGGCCGGTTATAATGTTATGATTTGTCAATCTAATGAGGACTATAACAGAGAGGTTATAGATGCACAAGCCCTATTAGACAATAGAGTTGATGGTATTTTAATGTCACTTAGTAAAACAACTTTACAATTTGATCACATCAAAAACTTAATTGATCATGGTGTTCCTGTTGTTTTCTTCGATAGAGCACCGGAAGAAATTGATGCCGATAAAGTATTTATTGATGATTTTATGGGAGCAAAAATTGCGACCCATCATTTAATTGCAACCGGGTGTAAAAACATCCTTCACTTAGCTGCCCCAACTCACTTATTAATAGGGCAACGCAGAAGAGATGGATATATCAAGGCTCTTGAGGAAAACGGAATTGCATACAATCCTGATTTTGTAATTAGATGTGATACAAGAGATGATGTATTTGCCAATGCCGGTAGAATTTTACAAATAGCCAATCGAATTGATGGTATTTTTGCAGTAAATGACTCTACTGCAATTGCAGCCATGCAAGTATTAATGAAAAACGACATACGTATTCCTGAACACATTTCTGTAATTGGTTTTGGTGACGGACCAAATGCAACAATTGCATATCCTCCATTATCTACAGTAGAACAAAAAGGAACTGAAATTGGCAAAGAGGCCATTCAGCTATTACTAAATCAAATAGAAAACAAACAAGAAATCTATACTCCCACTACGAAAATTATAACACCAGTTTTACGTATCAGGGAGTCTACCATGATGTAATATAATATTATACATCATAGACACTTTCATTACACAAAGCTTGCTCTTACATCTATAGAAATCACTTTAATCTGATAAATATAGATTATTTTGCAAACGGTTGCAGTATACCTCACAAAATTATTTTTCATTTTTTTTTCGTTGTATTCTTAAATTATCGCAAACGGTTGCAAAAAGGAAAAAATAGTCAAATATTCAATATTTCAGGGCTTTAACTGATTTTCACAATTTGTTTTATCCCTATATAATATTGTATATTTGTTTTCGGATTTTATAAGGACAACATTTTATTTAATACTCCCCTACAGCAATTCTCAACTGAGAATGCATTTCACACTACTTATTTTGGACAAATGAGTATTTGGGATTTATATATTTATTCATCCCATATATTCAAAAAAATAAACATTAGATTGTATTTAATTGTATTAGGTTTAAGCAATTAAATAATTATATCAATAATATTTATTTTATGAAACAGGCCATGATTAATTAATATCAAACAAGAAAATAATTATTTATGGCAAGTGGCATATGACAAATAAAAAACAAATTACAGTATATGAAAAAGATGCCTCATCTTTCCTTTTGGCAAATCTGGAATGTTAGTTTTGGATTTCTGGGAATTCAAATGGGTTTTGCCTTGCAAAGTGCAAATGTTAGCAGGATCTTATCAAATTTAGGAGCCGACTTGCATGCTTTACCTTTGTTTTGGATTGCAGCCCCCTTAATGGGATTAATTGTTCAACCAATTGTTGGATCTGCCAGTGATAGAACATGGAACAGACTAGGTCGAAGGAGTCCATATATTTTAGGAGGAGCTATTATTGCCGCATTAGCTATGTTTTTAATGCCAAATGCATCAATTGTAGTTTCATTTATGCCAGTTTTATTATTTGGCTTAATGATGTTTGCATTAATGGATGGATCATTTAACATCACCATGCAACCATTTAGGGCATTAGTGGCTGACATGACACCTGCGGAACAAAGAAACATCGGCTACTCTACGCAAAGTTTCTTAATTAATGCTGGTGCTGTGCTTGGCTCTATACTTCCTTTTGTATTAACAAATCTTCTTAATATTTCAAATACCGCACCTGAAGGCCAAGTTCCACCTTCAGTAATTTGGTCTTTTTACATAGGAGGAAGTGCTCTATTACTTTCCGTTATCTGGACTGTTTTTAAAACAAAAGAATATCCTCCTGAAGAATATGCAGACTACAAAGGAATTGATACCAAAGCAGAAGTTGATCCAAAATACAAAGGATTTATCGGATTTTTCAGATTATTAAGAATCACACCAAAAACCATGCTGCAACTGGCAATTGTTCAATTTTTCAGCTGGTTTGCAATGTACATCATGTGGGTTTATACTACTCCTGCAGTTTCTCAACATGTTTGGGGTTGCGAAATTGGAGATAGTTCGTCACAGGCTGCACAAGACGCAGGAGATTGGATTGGTATTTTATTTGCCGGATATTCCTTATTTGCAGCTTTATTTTCAGTATTTATGAGCAGATTAGCCAACAAGATTGGAAGAAAAACTGTTTATAGTTTCGCCTTACTAATTGGTGGTATTGCTTACACTTCTATGTACTTATTTAAAGGTGGAGATATGATGCATGTTAACCTACTATTCACACAGGTTGATGTTCCATCTAGTGCTTTATTATGGATGTTTCCTATGATTGGAGTGGGTATTGCCTGGGCTGCTATTTTGGCCATGCCTTATGCCATCTTATCAGAATCTATTCCAGCTGACAAAATGGGCGTTTTTATGGGAATTTTCAATTTTACAATTGCAGGCCCTCAAATAATAAGTGGCTTGATTGCAGGTTCTTTATTGAAATACTTTTATGATGGACAGGCAATTTATATGCTGGTTCTTGCTGGAATAAGTATGATTCTTGGAGCTCTATCGGTAACACTTGTTAAACCACAAAAATCGAACTCTTAATTACCACAATAGCAAATGATCTTTTGGATTTTAAATGATCAATATTAAATAACAAATAATTAAAACTAAAATGGGTAAAATAAAAGCATGTCTTTTTGATTTAGATGGAGTTATTGTTGATACAGCCAAGTATCATTATATAGCATGGAAAGAATTGGCCAACGAGATGGGATTTAACTTTACGCTGGAAGATAATGAAAGACTAAAAGGTGTAAGTAGAATGACGTCTTTAGATATTCTATTATCCATTGGTAATGTGGAAAAAAGTGAAGAGGAAAAGCTTGAGTTAGCCACGAAAAAGAACGAAAATTACCTATCATATATACTAAAAATGGGTCCTGAAGAAATTCTTCCTGGAACCAAAGAATTTTTAGAATCATTAAAAAAAGAAGGTATTAAAATCGCATTAGGGTCAGCAAGTAAGAATGCCATGACAATTCTTGACAGACTTGAGTTGACTTCATACTTTGAAGCTATTATTGATGGAACAAAAGTGTCAAAAGCAAAACCTGACCCTGAAGTATTTTTAAAAGGTGCTGAAGCTTTAAATGTTTCACCAGATGAATGTGTTGTTTTTGAAGATGCAGAAGCAGGTATTAAAGCAGCTATTGCAGGTGGAATGAAATGTGTTGGTATTGGTAGTCCTGAAATTTTAAAGAAAGCAAATTTTGTTGTTGACGGATTACATAAAATGAATATCACCATGCTTAAAAGTCTAAGTAGCTAACATCTTAAACAACGACATTATGAAGAAATATCTTAAATATGATGAATGGTGCATAATTGAAGAAGGCTTTAATCCTGATAATCATCAAGCATCAGAAAGTATTTTCAGTATTGGAAATGGTAAAATGGGACAAAGAGCCAACTTCGAAGAAAAATATTCTGGAGAAAGCTTACAAGGCAGTTATGTTGCCGGGGTATATTACCCAGACAAAACTCGTGTTGGATGGTGGAAGAACGGTTACCCAGAGTACTTTGCTAAGGTATTGAACTCTCCAAACTGGATAGGTATCAATGTAAGCATTGATGGTTTAGAACTTGACTTAAACAAGTGTACCGTAAATACCTTTACACGTACTTTAAATATGAAAGAAGGATTCTTATTAAGAGAATTCGAAGTAACTTTAGATAATAGCAAAAAGATTTCTGTTAAAGCAAAACGATTTGTTTCTATGGCTGATACAGAAAACGGAGCAATCAGATATAGTGTTACTCCAATCAACTTTAGTGGAAAAATAAATTTTACACCCTACATAGATGGAGACATTGAGAATGAAGATTCTAATTATGATGAAAAGTTTTGGAATATTCTTGATGTACAGGCAGAAAATGGTTCTGCATATCTGGAATCTCAAACAAAGAAATCTGATTTCAGGTGTGGTTTTGCAATGAAGTACACTGTTAAGATTAATGAAAAAGTAGTAAAACCCAATGCTGAAGTTATCCAATTGAATAAGTGGGTAGGTAACCAAGTTGAAATTGAAGTAAAGCAAGGTGAAACTGCATGTATTGAAAAATTTGCAGGTGTTACTTCATCACTAAATTATGCTACTAACGCTTTAAAAAGTCAGGCTGAAGAGTTGGCTTCGTTTGCATGCCACAAAGGGTTTGATCAACTATTTGAAGATCATAAACAAAAATGGGCAGAAAAATGGGTCCACAGTGATATTAAAATCAAAGGAGATATTGCAGCTCAACAGGCCATACGTTTTAATATTTTTCATTTAAATCAAACCTATACTGGTGAAGATGAAAGACTAAACGTTGGACCTAAAGGTTTTACCGGCGAAAAATATGGGGGTACAACATACTGGGATACTGAAGCATATTGTATACCATTCTTTTTAATGACATCGCCATCACAAGTAACCAGGCAACTATTAATATACAGATATAAGCATTTACCAAGAGCCATTGAAAATGCTGCAAAACTTGGTTTTAAAGATGGCGCTGCTTTATATCCCATGGTTACTGCTAATGGAGAAGAATGTCATAATGAATGGGAAATTACTTTTGAAGAGATTCATAGAAATGGAGCCATTGCTTTTGCCATTCATAACTATATCCGCCATACAGGAGATAAAAAATATCTTGAAGAATATGGTTTAGAAGTATTAGTTGGAATCTCAAGATTCTGGAGCCAACGAATAACATTCTCTCAAGCTAGAAAAAAATATGTAATGCTTGGTGTTACTGGTCCTAACGAATATGAAAATAACATTAACAACAATTGGTATACTAATAAAATGGCAACCTGGTGCTTAAAGTATACTAAAGATTCATTAGAATACCTTAAGTCCGAAAATCCTACAAGATATGAGGATTTAAAAACTATAATGAATTTCAATGAAGAAGAAACTGTTCGTTGGATGGATATAGTAGACAACATGCATTTCCCATACAACGAGGAGTTAAAAGTGTTTATGCAGCAAGATGGTTTTATGGACAAAGAACAAATGATGGCTGATGACCTTGATCCGGCTGAACGTCCTATTAATCAACATTGGTCATGGGACAGAATTCTTCGCTCAAATTTCATTAAGCAAGCTGATACATTACAGGGAATGTATGTTTTAGAAGAACAATTTTCAGAGGAAGAAATTATCAGAAACTTTGATTTCTACGAACCCAGAACTGTTCATGAATCATCACTTTCACCATGTGTACACTCAATTCTTGCTTCAAAAATTGGAAAAATTGAAAAAGCATACGAAATGTATCTTCGCACATCAAGGTTAGATCTTGATGATTACAATGCTGAAGTTCACGAAGGACTTCACATTACAAGTATGGCTGGTACTTGGATGGCTATTGTTGAAGGTTTTGGTGGCAAACGTGCCTATGGTGAAAAACTTTATTTAAATCCGGTTATTCCTGATCAATGGGAAGAATATGCATTCAGAATTAGATTTAAAGGTAAAGACCTTGAGGTTAGAGTTAATGAAAAAGAAATTGAAATTATTTCTCACGCCTCCTTACCAATGGAATTATTTGTTTATAATAAACCAGTTACAGTAGAAAAAAATAAGTCTATTACTATTTCCCGATAATATACCCCCCCCTGTTTAAGGATTTAAACAGGGGGTTTCATATCTATAACTTTTTATGCTCGTACACTTATAAGTCTCAATAAAGGCTTCTTTCACCAACATGAAACCACCACATAATGATTTCCATTCTTTTACTTCCCATCACCTTTTAATATGGAACGAAAAGTGTAAAGTAATATCTTTAAATCTACCACTAGCGTTCTGTTTTCAAGGTAAATAATATCATATTTAAGTCGCTGAACCATTTCCTCTACATTTTCAGCATATCCAAATTTAACCATACCCCATGAAGTAACTCCTGGTTTTACACTAAAAACCTGATCATAATGCGGTGCAATTGTTAAGATTTTATCAATAAAAAACTTTCGTTCTGGTCGCGGTCCAACCAAAGACATATCCCCCATAATCACATTAAAAAATTGAGGCAATTCATCTAAATGCCATTTTCTCAAACACTTTCCTAACGGAGTAATTCTTGGATCATTAGTTGAGGATAAAGCAGGCCCCTTCTCTTCTGCATTTATATACATTGATCTGAATTTATAAAGCATAAATGGCTTCTTATCTTTACCTATTCTAATCTGTCTGTAAAATATTCCGCCTGGTGATGATAACTTTACCAAAATGGCCAGAAAAATATACAAAGGAGAACATAATACAATAACCAAAAGTGAAAAGGTAATATCAATAATCCGTTTTAAAACAACTTGCCAAATTGGTAATCTGTTGTTCACAATAGTTATATATGGCAAAAACTCCAAGTTTGTAGTACTTATTTTACGCTCAATAACTTCGTTTAAATTAGCTGCCAACCTAATAAAACAGTCTTTCACCCTTAGTGTATTAATTATGCTATTAATTCTTCTTGCCTGATTATCTTTTAAAACAATTAAAGCATCATCAAAAGATACAGCTTTTATAATTTTAGGTAGCTGAGAAAGATTTCCGAGATGTGGCATATATATAGACAAATCTTCTCCCTCATTGCTATCTGATACATAACCAATATATCTAAACCCACTTTTTGACATAGATGAATAATATTCCTTAACCAACTCCAAAGCCTTAGAACTGTTCCCTATTAATATTCCATAATATCCAACATATCCTTTTTGAATCTGAGTCTGAAAATGCCAAATCAATCCCATTCTAAATATAAACACAAAACCACACACAATAAGAAAATACTGCATTGACATTTGAAGATAAACATCCCTAATCTCAAACCAGTTCTCACCTACTAAAAAATAAAAAACAAGTAAAGTAACAATAAATGAAGTAAATACAGTTGGTCCAATAATCTGCATCCCTGAACGACGTGCCAAATTATGATAATTTCCGGCTAAATAAAAAGCAAATAACCAAAACAAAACAATTCCACTTATAAATAATGTAGGAGCTAAACTAGCTAAAAATGGATCACTAAACAGTTTTTCCACTTCCATTTTTATATACGAGTATTTTCCTATAAATATTAAATGGCTTAATATAAGAGCTATAATATCCGACATAAAATGCCGTATTATAATTCTTCTTCCACTTATTCTTTTAGGATTTCTTTCAACAACCTTGTTTCCCATCCAATAATCTCTAGTGTATTCAAAAACGAACAACTACTCCATTTATTATAAGATAAGGTATTTTTTTTATGAAAAAATACGTCCTAATTATACATTAACATTATTTTTATGACCACATTAAAACTAAGTATGGATACATTAAGACATAAAGGTCTTCGAAATAGATTAGTGCAGGAGATTGCAAATAAAGGGATTTCAAACCCTAAAGTATTACAAGCCATAGGCAATGTTCCAAGACACTTGTTCTTTGAAAGCAGCTTTATAAAATTTGCTTATCAGGATAAGGCTTTTCCCATTGGAGCTGGTCAAACAATTTCTCAACCATTTACTGTTGCATTTCAAACTCAATTACTAAATATAAAAAAAGGTGATAAAATTTTGGAAGTAGGAACCGGATCTGGATATCAGGCTGCTGTTCTAGTTGAAATGGGTGCAAAAGTTTTTTCTATCGAACGCCAGAGAGAACTATATATTAAAAGCAGTCATTTATTACCTCAAATGGGTTATCAATTAAGTTTCTTTTTAGGAGATGGCTACAAAGGTCTTCCTCAATTTCAACCTTTTGATGGCATTATTATTACAGCAGGAGCACCTTCTATTCCTGAAGAATTATTAACACAATTAGCTATTGGTGGCGTAATGGTAATTCCTGTTGGTAGAAAAGTTCAAACAATGATTCGTGTCACACGAGAATCTGAAACGGAATTTAGTCAGGAAGAATTTGGTAGATTTGAGTTTGTTCCTATGCTCAAAGGTATTGTAAAATAAATATGGTATTTCATAATATTTATACATTGAAAATTATCAGACGTAAATTTGTAGTGCTTATTTTTTCATAGTCCTAAAATAATTTTACTTTTAAACACATCATCAAAAAATAAAGATGATCCAAAATAATTTGACACCCAATAAATACAAGAAATATGCTTAAAGTACACACTTTAATTTATAGTCCCTGGCAAGAAAATACATATGTTGTGTCAGCTGAAAATGGAGATTGCATAATTATCGATCCGGGATGTCTAACGGCTGAAGAACAGCAGCATCTTGTCAACTTTATATCAACTAATAATTTTACACCAAAAAAATTATTAAATACACACCTGCATTTAGATCATGTATTTGGAAACCGATTTGTTTGTGAAAGATATAATCTGGGAGCTGAGGCTCATAAAGATGATGAATTCTGGATTGAGCAAACAGTACCCTATGCAGCTCAAATGGGTATGCAACTTGAACAGAATCCTCCGGCACTAAAGGGATATCTGGAACATAATCAGGAAATTGAATTTGGTGGCTCTATTCTTAAAGTACTGCATATTCCTGGACATTCACCTGGCGGCATTGCTTTTTACTGTGAAAAAGAGGGATTTGTAATTGCTGGTGATGTACTTTTCAGAGAAAGCGTTGGAAGAGCTGATTTACCAGGTGGTGATTTTGACATACTAATCAATGGTATTAAAGAACATTTATTAACACTACCGCAGGAAACCATTGTGTATTCAGGACATGGACCTACAACTACAATTGAACATGAAAGTAAACACAATATGTTCTTTTAAAAAACAAAAGGAAATCTCAGCACATCAGAGATTTCCTTTTATTCTATAATAAATTTTTAGTTCTGCTGCTTTAAGCATCGCCCCAACTATTGTTGCAATCTCAAATCCACCAAAGGTTTCTAATATTTCATACGGAGAGGAGATTGATCCATGTAATTTAATAGCCTTGTCAATTACTTTTGCTTTTCTTAATATACCTTCATCATCCAAACCAGTTCCAGCTCCGGCGGCCTCAATACTTGTAATTCCGGTATAAGAACACAATAATGCTGCGGCAGAAGTAGTATTTCCAATACCCATTTCACCAAATCCAATTATATTAGTTCCATTTGATTTCAAATTACTAACAATTTTAGCACCATTTGTAACAGCTTGCTCACATTGAGCTTGTGTCATCGCTTTTTCTTTAACAAAGTTACAAGTTCCTTTTGCTACTTTTATATCGATTAAATTTGTATCCTTTTCAAAATCAAAATCAACACCGGTATCAGCTAATAACCCGAGTTCGATATAAAATTATTGGCTCAGACCGCTTATAAATAATGAGTTTCAATGAATATTTGTGAAGTCATAGCGGGCTATGTCAAACAAATATGAAGCAGAAAATCGTTGTTTATATGTGGCTTTCTATTAAAATATGAGCTCTTTAATTTTAATCGAACTCGGGTTTGTATTAAAAAAAGGCGCAATGAAGAATCATTACGCCTTAGTTTATTATCTACATTTCTTATTTTATCTCATATCAATAACATCAACATCCGGATTTGCTTCTTTATCAAAAACAAACATTGAATCATTCATCGGTGTATTTATTTGCATGTTTTTTACCTTGATGGTATAATTGTTACCATCTTTCCCAACTTGTTTGATGGATGAAATTTTCAGATTATCTTTTATGATCTCCAGGCTAATCTTAGAATAAGGTTTATCCCTGTTTATAGGAAATAAATCAATTCCGTAAACCACAATTCCATCAACAGTTTTTTCACCCAAATAAGCATATTTAAATCCGGTTTGATAAATTGTAAAAATAGAAGCTGGATTTAAAGTTTCTTCATCCTCAGGATCTGGCTCATCAACATTTACTTCTTCTTCATCGATCATATGGGTCCAAAGTGTTTTTCCATCAAAATAAGTATCTACATTCATTAAGTTTGCTTTATACTTATCTCCTTTTATAAAAATTGTACCTTCATATACTTCGTTAATCTCCTCCTGCAAATTTTCCATAGCAAACGAAAAGTCTGCCTTAATTGTATTGTATGTTTTGGTTTTAGCGGTAACTTTATCTAAAATTTCAACTGCCTTTTCATTTGTTTGTGCAAAAAGAAATCCAGGAATTAGTGCTATTAACAATAAAATCTTCTTCATATTTCTGTTATTAATATTCTGAGTTTGCGTTATTATATCTAAGTTGTATGTTCAAGTTTCAAAAATAATACCAAAATTAGAGACCTTTTAAAATATGCTCTAATGAAGCCTCATCCGGAACTAATACCTGACGGGCTTTACTTCCTTCAAAAGGACCCACTATTCCAGCAGCTTCAAGCTGATCTATAACTCTACCAGCTCTGTTGTACCCAATTGAAAATCTTCTCTGAATTAACGATGTGGAACCCGACTGATTTGCAACTACGACCTTTGCTGCCTCCTCAAAAATCGAATCTTTATTACTCATATCTACTTCTCCAGGTTCATTTCCAGAAGATTCACCAACATATTCAGGTAACAACATCGCACTTGGATAACCTTTTTGTGAACCAATAAAATCATTAATTTTTTCAACCTCCGGAGTATCAACAAAAGCACACTGTACCCTTACCAAATCACTTCCTTGCGAAATTAACATATCTCCTCTACCAATTAACTGGTTAGCTCCCGGAGAATCAAGAATAGTTCTGGAGTCAATCATAGAGGCTACTTTAAATGCCACCCTGGTTGGGAAGTTTGCCTTAATAACCCCTGTAATAATATTGGTTGAAGGTCGCTGAGTTGCTACAATCATATGAATTCCAACGGCCCTTGCCAACTGAGCAATACGTGCAATTGGCATTTCAACCTCTTTACCTGCAGTCATAATTAAATCGGCAAACTCATCAATTACAACAACAATATACGGCAAAAAGCGATGTCCATTTTCCGGATTCAGTGATCGTTTTACAAACTTATGATTGTACTCTTTTATATTACGAGCATGCGCCTTTTTCAGTAGGTCATATCTGGAATCCATTTCTATAGTTAATGAATTTAATGTATTCACTACTTTTTGAACATCAGTAATAATGGCCTCATCATCCTCATCCGGTAATTTAGCCAGAAAATGACGTTCTATTTTACTATAAATATTTAATTCTACCTTTTTAGGATCGACCAATACAAATTTTAATTGTGATGGATGCTTTTTATATAACAGTGAAGTAATGATAGCATTTAATCCTACAGATTTACCCTGACCAGTTGCTCCGGCAACCAACATATGTGGAGCTTTAGCCAAATCAATTACAAAGGTTTCATTCGATATGGTTTTTCCTAAGGCTATTGGCAATTCGTATTTTGTAGTCTGAAACTTCTTCGCAGAAATAATTGTTTTCATTGAAACAACTTCCGGTTCACTATTAGGAACTTCAATACCAATAGTTCCCTTTCCTGGGATAGGGGCAATAATTCTGATACCTAAAGCGGCTAATGACAAGGCAATATCATCCTCCAGATTTTTAATTTTTGAGATACGAACTCCTGGTGCTGGTACAATTTCATATAATGTTACAGTTGGACCTACTGTTGCCTTAATACTCTTAATCTCAATTTTATAATCAATAAGCGTATTTACAATCTTATCCTTATTTGAATTTAACTCCTCATCAGTAACAGGTTCATTTCCTGCATGATGAGCCTCTAACAAATCTATTGTAGGCAACTGATAACTTGATAAATCCAACGTTGGATCATAATCTCCTAATGGAACATTATCATTTACCACAAAATTTTCTTCTTCCTGAACCTTTTCTATAGTAAAACCATCTTCCTCAACTTCTGAGTCTGTTCCTGCATTATCAGAAATATCTAACTCTACGCCAACTTTATTTTCAACCTCTACCCGCGGAGTTTCTATTTGCTTTACAATAAATTGCTCCTCATCTTCCTCTATCTGCTCTCTAACTTCTACCACAGGTTCCTCCTGAGGTATTTTTTCTACTGCTTTTTCCTCTTCAAAATTATCTTTTTCAAGTAGTGATTGATCTTGATAATGCTCAGTCTCTTCTTTTTTAACCTCATGATTTGGGGCAACTTTACCTACAAAAGATTTCCTTACCAAAGGAACAAACTGATCAAATGTAAAGGTAAGGTATGAGATCAATGAAAAGATGAGTATTAAAATTAATCCTACATTGCCGATAGCAGACAAAAGCCATTTACTCAAGAAATATCCCATTTCACCTCCAGGTAAAAGATATTGTGAATTAATGGCACTCATAAAAATATATCCCAATAAAATGGAGAAATAAACACCGATACAAAATGAGTGAATAATTGTTTTTCGTAATGATAACAGCTTTATATTAATCAACCTGAAAGCAATAACAAAAAGTGCAAAAACAATAACAAAAGCAGAAAGACCAATTCCTGAGTTAATGAACAAATTTGCAAAGTAAGCACCAATTTTTCCGGTCCAGTTGGCTACATTAATATCAGAATTCGTAATAAATTCAAAAAAGTTTATGTTGAATTTACTATGATCTATTCCTCCTGTAAAAACAAAGGAAATAAAAGCTATAAATAAAAATATGGCATACACGATTAGAAACAAACCGCTAAAAATCCGCACCCTGAAGTCACTTAGTTTTTTTATTAGGTCTGATATAAAATTCGTGTTATTTTTTGATTTAGATTTTTTCGTTTTTCCTGCCATTGTAAATATTTTGTTAATCACTTGCAATTGCTCAGGCAAAAGTAATAAATGCTCTACCCATTTCTATACAAAATGATAATTCTTTTGAATGAAAACGAGATATACGAAAGAATATTATTGAAAGGTATTTATTAAAGTATTTACCATTGCGACTATCTCATCGCGATTACTTAAAACTGCATTTCTTGGTATTTTGAAGTTATTCAACGCAGGCTGTTCTTCTATAAAATCCTTTGCTTTCAGATGAAGTTTCAATCCATTATAATCAACAGTAAACTCCATTAAAACTCCAGGTATCACTTTTAATGGTGTATGTCGATTCGGCTCTAAAATATGAATTTCGTCAGTATAAAAAACATCAAATGGTTCATGTCCTTCAAACTTAATGTTTGCTTTTGAACATTTAAAACCTGCAATATTTTTAGATACTTCCGGTTCATAAGTTACTACCACTTTTGCATCATTGTCATACAAAAAGAAATGATCATTAATCGCAATAGGATAATACATATGCTTATCCATAAAACTGAATAAAACATCGCACGAATCGTTAGGAGACTCAGAAACAAAACTTAACGAAAATACATTAAAACTAGCCTTTAGCTCATGCTTAATTTTATTTTTACTGAATGAAAACAACCACTTATCAGGCATCATATTGGCTACTGAAGATGTCATCATTTCTTTTGGATAATCAATATGAAACACAATAGTTCCATGATCAACGATCCCTCCGTTTTTCTTCTTAATTCCACAACCGTTAAACAAAATTGCTATCAAAAAAATAGTTGTAAAATATATGATTGATGTGGTCCTCAATTGCAAGAATATCTAATTATTTAAATATCCTCAAAAATAGAAATTTCTATCCTATCCAACGTTATTGTTGGTTTAGTTAAAATTAAGTTTAGTCAAAATAAATCATATTTCAATACTGATCATTACAAAATCAGGGTAGATTCAACAATTCTTAAACCGGTTGAAGGAATATCTCGGAAATCATACACCTGGCACTTCCTCCACCTATTTTTTCAATAGTATCAACCTGAACAGGTAACATATTACAGTAATGCTCAATGGTTTCTTTTTGATCATCTGTTAAAACATTATAGGCACTCTGCGACATAACTAAAAATTCATCTCCTTTTTCATTTTTCACAGATAGCATATTTCCAGCAAAATGATATACCTGATCAAAAGTAATATCAACTATTTCATGACCTGTTTCTTCCAGAGTTTTAATAACCCTCTCTCTTTCTTCCTCATTAGAGATACTCTCTAAACAAACAACCGCAAACTTTTCACTTACACACATCATTACATTTGTATGATATATCTCTTTTCCGTCTTTATCTGTTGATATAAAATATACCGGTTTATAATCCAGCATTTCACATACTTCTTTAAAAACATCCATATCAGTTCGTGGCGACAAACATGCATAGGCTACTTTATGGGTATGATCAAAAATGATACTTCCTGTTCCTTCGCAAAATTTCCCTTCTTGCTCATATTTAGATAAATCAACTACCTTATTAACCTTATAATTGCGCTTAAAATAATCAATTACATCAGCTCTCTTCTCTAACCTCCGACTAGGTGCAGCCATAGGGTACAGCATAACTGTTCCATCTGAATGAAACGAACCCCAGTTATTTGGAAATATGGCATCTGGTTTTACAGGTGAATCTGTATCTTCAATAACAGTAACATTAATTCCTACACTTTTTAGTTCTGCTAAATAGGCATCAAATTCTGAAAGAACTTTTTCCTTAATTTCCTTCTGATTTAAGGCTATGTTATTTTGAAATGCATTTGAAGTTGCGGTTTCGTTATTAAAACCAAAGTTCTCAGGTCGTACTAAAAATATGTGATCTGTTGACTGTTTCATGCGTTTATAATTATTTAATGTTCACATGAACTCGCTGAAAAAAATAATCTCTTTTATTTGCAAGACAGTTTTTGTACAGCTCGTTACATAACTCTTTTAATGATCAATTGAGAGTGCAAAATTAGAGTTATAAACCACAAAAAATGTGATCTTTGTTATGTTAGCAATTTACTGCGTAGATTTATTATAATGGGATCAATAAAGACCAACTCGAAAATGAAAAACAAATTTACATTTTTAGTTTTAGTGAGTACCTTAAATTTTTCCAGGTAATGTATATTACTATTGCCAACCACAATATTGACCAAATGTACTGCGGTAAAACAGGAATAATTTTTGAAAACTTCGCAATATCCGATGAAGGTCCTACATTATAATCATTAAAAATAAATACAATTGAAGCCGTTCCTGTAACAATTAAAAAATTAGCTATTGTAGCTTTTGATTTTTTACTCACCCAAATCGCTACTGCTGAAAATAATATTAAAAGCAGAGAAGTAAATATTGAACTATACCAAATAACAGCACTTGCAACAAATACAAAAACCATTACATACATAGAAAATACAGCAGACTTAGGTTTCTTTAAACCGATATGCAACAATAAATTTCCAAACAATGCGCTCCCTATGTATCCCCCCATTAAAACAAGCGGTGCATAACCTCCTGCAGTAACAGCATAGCCGGCCCCATTGGGTTGAATCATCACTTCATATACACTACCTCCAGTTAATACTGCAAAGATAGAATGACCTAATTCATGTAGAAATGTAACAAATAAATTAACAGGTAAAATAATATACATTCCATACGGAACATAATTTACAAGTACCCAATATAAAAGAGCGGTTATTAGGATTATAAATAATTTTTTTCGCATTATAAATTATTGATTTGATTAACTCTAATGTGCTATAATTTACAGACCTATATTCCTCTTATCTTTCTATCTTCAAGATAACATTACCAATATGTTACCATACAACAACCATCCTATTTTTGAGTTATATCTATTAAAAATAAAGCCATACAATATAAGAAAAATATTTATAGCTGTATTCTATATTTTTTTTGTAACCTTTGTGTAATTCTATTACCACAGATGCTATGGCAATAAAAACAAGTACGATTCATCAGATAAAAAAAGAACTGGAACTTCTTCCCAGAGAGTTATTAATTGACCATTGTTTACGTATTGCTAAATATAAAAAAGAAAACAAAGAACTTCTTCATTACCTTCTTTTTGAATCAATTGATGAAGAAAATTACGTTACTGAAGTAAAAGCAGAAATCAAAGATGGTTTTAAAGAAATAAATACAGCTAAGTTTATCTATGTAAAAAAAGGAATTCGAAAAATTCTAAAAATAACCACAAAATTCATTAAACATTCAGGAAAAAAAGAAACTGAAATAGAACTATTGATTTTCTTTTGCAAAGAAATGCAAAACCTAAATATTCCTCTAAGGAGAAGTACTGTTATGAAAAACCTATATGAAAGACAATTGATCAATATTGAAAAGGCTCTAACTAAACTTCATGAAGATATACGAATTGATTATGAGGATGATATTGAAACTATCAAAAAAGGATTATAAAAGCATAGAAAACGGTATTTCATAATTGTATTTCAAACAGGTAAACAGTTAAAGATTTCTATCATAATTTCTTGAATTACTCTTTGTTTAGATGTAAATTGTATATACGATACTTTACACCATATGCTCAAGTCAACCTATATATACATTACCCTTAGCTTCTATTTTTTGCTGATTGCAACATCATGTAAAAACACAACAAAAAATCAAGTTTCCCAAGCCAATGAATTTGGCCTGCCATATAAGCCATACATCTATAAACCTACAACATACAATATAATCTCTTTAAAAAAAGCTCCTGTTATAGATGGAATAAACACAAAAAATGAATGGGATCATATTCCCTGGAGTACTAAGTTTGTATCGGCCATTAGTGGTAAATTAGAAAATAAAAATCATGAAACAGCCTTTAAAATGGGTATTTATAATGATACTATTTATTTATTGGCAAAAATAAATGAGGATCAAATATGGGCTCTCAAATCCAACCTTAATGATGAATATTTTAAAGATAATTTTTTTGAAATATTAATTGATTGTGATAATAATGAATTTGATTACCTTAATATAAAAATAAATGCTTTGGGTATTTACAAAGGAATACTCAAGCAATGTGAGCAAAATTCAATAAGCGACAAGCACGTACCTTTTAATCAATTAAAAATTAAATGTGCAACTTATATTCAGGGCACTGTTAATAAACCTAACGATACGGATCAATACTGGCTGCTGGAACTTAGTTTACCAATAAACCTAAAAACTGACAATACTGGCAATATTAAAACAACTGGATACTGGAAGATGAATTTTGTTCGATCAAATTGGCCATATGTTGTTGTAGATGGTGCGTACAAAAAAATGGTAAACTCAAACACAGGTAAACTTTATCAAGGAGAACAATATGTTTGGACTTATATGTTTGACTCCCCAATATCGAAACTTGAATTATGGGGCGAAGTTCATATCGACAATACCTATAGTGCAAAAAACACTTTAACTAAAGAACAAAGAATTAGATGGGAACTTAGAAACATATATTATGCTCAAAAATTACATTTCAGAAAACATAAAAGATACGCCAATAAAGTAGGCAGATTAAAGGATATCGGTTTCAATCAATCTGCCTTACACTACAAACCAAATATTAAAACAACAAAGAAACATTTTATCATTAGTATTAAAGATAAAACGAACATTTGGTATATTGACGACCTGGGCGCTATCACCCATGAACTTTTATAGTAAAGTTGCCTATTCATAGCCTTAAAAACATTTCTTGATTTTGATGTTATAGATCATCATTTCATATTTCTGCATCAAATAAAATAATTATACTTTTGCACCATCTGGTGTTTTACATTACAACAGTAGTGCGAAATAAAAAGGGAATGCTGTGAAAATCAGCAACAGTACCCGCTGCTGTGAGTTCCAAATATTATATTTTGATAAATACCACTGTTTTTTCTTAAAAAATGGGAAGGTGTCAAAAATCAGGAATAAGTCAGAAGACCTGCCAGTGATTGTTAAAATCAATGCTTTCGGGAATAAAAGCAAAGTTATCTTGATTTAAGAAACTTAATCTTTTATTGGTATTGGTCAGTTTATCCTATTAAGGGTAAGATTGTAATATTCAAAACCATTTCAAAATGATTAAAAAATGCGGAAGATGTAATCAGGAGTTCAACTGCAGACATGATGACATCTTTGAGTGCCATTGCATTCATGTACCTATCTCACAAAAAGCTCAGCAGTATTTAAAAGAAAATTTCAAAGAGTGCCTTTGTAATAAATGCCTGAAAGAGATTGCTCAAAAATTCTCAGAAAAAAATCCAAAAGCATCTACATCATAGGTTTTATAAAATTTCCAACCTACTAATCCTAACTTATTATTTCATTAATAGCAATCAATCAACAAATTTAATTATACATGCGTCAGCTAAGACTCTTCTTTACAGCCTTGATGTTTTTAACCAGAATACCAGCTCCAAAGTGGGTGGGATATTCTAGTGATAATATAAACAAATGCAATCGATTTTTCCCCTTAGTGGGATTAATCATTGGTGGCATAGGTGCTCTAGTATATTACATGGCATCCTTCATATTCCCAATATACATATCTGTATTGCTTTCAATGGTATCTACAATCATTTTAACTGGGGCTTTTCACGAAGATGGATTTGCAGATACTTGCGATGGATTTGGAGGAGGTTGGACCACTGAAAAGATTTTAGTAATAATGAAAGACTCCAGAGTGGGTGCTTATGGTATGATAGGAACTATATTAATTCTATTGATGAAATTTGCATCGATCTCATCAATACCTAATGCACTTATTATTCCTGCTATTATTTGCGGTCATTCTGTGAGTAGAATGTTTGCTGTTACTACAATGTTTACTTTACCCTATGTTAGGGAGGATGAATCAAGTAAATCAAAACCTGTAACTAAAAATCTTCATGTTAGCGATTTATGGATCGCCATAATTATAGGATTAGCTTCGTTACTTCTTTTTCAAAACTGGATTATATACACTTCAATAATCCCTTTACTCATTACTAAAATTTGGCTCGATAAATATTTCAAAAAATGGATTGGTGGTTACGTAGGTGATTGCTTAGGAGCAGTACAACAAGTTACAGAGGTTGTATTTTACTTAAGCATCATAGCAATGAGTAAAATAATTACTTTTATATAGTATTGTTCACCACTAGGACACAAAGACTCCAAGACAATTTTTGAAAATATTTTTAACCCATTAAAATGAACCATAACCATGAGTATTATTAAGAATCATTTTGAGATCCCTGATGAAATTAACTCAATTGGCAAGAGTATTGTCAACTGCGCATTTAAAGTACACTCAAAACTAGGTCCAGGCCTACTTGAAGTTGTATATGAAAAATGCCTTTGTCATGAATTAGAGAAAATCGGATTAAATATTAATCGTCAAGTAAATATTCCAATATTATATGATGATCTGATTATCAAAGATGCATTAAGAATTGACTTATTAGTTGAAAATTGCATCATAATTGAACTCAAAGCTGTGGAAACAGTTTTACCAGTACACGAAGCACAAATTATAAGCTATTTGAAATTAACAGAAAACAGACTTGGATATTTGATTAATTTTAATGTTCCTCTGATTAAAAATGGAATTAAACGTTTTATAAATTGATTTTTCTTATTCATCACATAGACTCTAATAATATACTTAAACACAAATTAAAAACTTTGTGTCTCTGGGGCTTAGTGGTAAAAAACCTCTTTGTGTTTGTGGTTAAAACAATATCTAAATATCGATGAAACAATTTTATATTATACGACATACAACACCAAAGATTGATCAGGGAATTTGCTATGGCATTTCTGATTTGGATGTTAATAAAGACTTTGAAAAAGAGGCTTCAGATATAAAAACGGTGCTAAATAACATTAAAGCTGACTTTGTAATATCAAGTCCACTGCAACGTTGCGACAAATTAGCTCGATTTCTATTTTCTGATAAGGATATTAAATACAGTGACAAACTCAAAGAATTAGATTTTGGTAATTGGGAGATGAAAAAATGGGCGGATATTGATCCAAATGAAATGCATATATGGTCTGAAGACATATTAAACCAATCACCACATAAGGGTGAGTCATTTGGTCAATTTTTTAATAGAACTATTGAATACTTTAACCAAGTAGAGAATAAAACATTAGATAATACTACAACAGCAATTGTTTCACACTCCGGGGTGATAAGATGTTTATTAATGAAGTTTCTTGAAATCCCTTATCATAAAATTTTCTCATGGCAACTAGATTATGGTGCTGTAGTTAAAATAAGCATTTACAACAAAGATTATTCTCAGGTAAAAATCCTTAAATGATAATTAATGCAATAAATTTTTCAACCATTTATTAATGACTAAGATAACTTTTATAACAGGCGGACAAAGATCAGGGAAAAGCTCTTTTGCCCAGGATATGGCTTTAGAAAACAGTTCAAAACCGGTATACCTGGCCACTTCGCGAATATGGGATGAAGAACATAAAAAAAGAATTGAAAGACATAAAGCCGATCGCGATGAAAGATGGGAGAATATAGAAGAAGAAAAATTTATTTCGCAACACAACTTCAGCAATAAAGTTGTACTAATGGATTGTGTTACGCTTTGGCTAACCAACTTTTATTTTGACAATAAGAGTGATATAGAAAAGTCGTTAATAGAGGCTAAAAATGAATTTGAAGGCTTAATAAAACAGGATGCACACTTTATTATTGTTTCTAATGAAATAGGCTTGGGAGGAATGCCCGAAAACGAAGTTCAACGAAAATTTACAGACCTGCAAGGTTGGATGAATCAACACATAGCCAGCCTGGCAGATGAAGTCTTTTTTATGGTTAGTGGCATTCCTATGAAGGTGAAATAATAATTCTAACTCCGTTTAATTCGTTCTATAATAAAGTTTATTTGTTATCTCTATTGTCCGGGGAAAACATTGCCCTTATTTAAAACTCTTTATATGTCTCAAGCCGACGGGCTTTTACTTTTTCGCTACAGCTCGAAAAAGTAAACAAAAAGTGCCGCCACTTGCATGAAAAACCTAAAAACATGTAATTTACGCTAAAAGAAAAGAACTCGCTACGCTTCAAGCAGCTTTTCTTTCTTTCGCTTCAATTGCATATTTTTTTAACGCTTTTTAATGCTAGGAGGATTAGTTATACCAATTAAATTACAAGATGATTGACAAAGGCATCATTGTATAATTCATTATGAGTGATTGACATTATTGTTTCTGGTTTTAATTCATTCTGGACAAAGTCATGTAACCATTTTTTGACATTTGATAGTTTTTCAAACACTTTGTTTTTAAATTTTTGTTTTATGTAATGCCATATCTTTTCAGATGGATTAAGTTCGGGACTGTATGGTGGTATGCGTATTAGTTTTATATTTTCAGGAATATCATATTGCTGTAAAGAGTGGAATCCTGCATTGTCAATAATGATGACCTTGAGTTCATTAGGTTTATGTTTTGAGAATTCAACCAAATATTTGTAAAATATTTCGCTTGTGGTTCCTTCTATTTCATAAACAAAAGCATCACCGTCTATAGGGGAGAAACTACCATATAAGTAAGTGTTTTTAAAGGCATGTTGATAACGAACAATTGGCTTAACTCCCTTTGCTGTTAAACACCTGCCTGTGTGCGTCATTAATCCAAATCTACTTTCATCCTGAAAGTATAAATTTACACTATCATACTTATCTTTAATTAGACTGATTCTAATGTCGGTTAAAAGATTAGGTAGTTTTTTTAAAGGCCTGTATGGCCTGTTCATCTTTTTTGTAATGTGATTTTCGCGGTTCTTTCAATTTGGTTTTGAAGTGACGGATTAAGTAGGTTCTTAATGTATTGTATTTTAATTCAATACCGTAGTTTTCTTTGACCCATACGACAGCATCCCAGTAACCCAAAAGTGGATTGTCTGAATCGTATACTTTTTTTGCCAAGCCGTCATGGACATCTTTGGGAACGCTACTTCTTCTGGCTCCTCCATTTGAGATACTTAGCATAGCTTCAAGTCCTGACTCTTTGTATACTCTTGTCCACCTATCCAGACTGGCAATTCCTACTCCTAAGTGGTTAGCTAAATCTATTCGACATTTAAACTTTTCTTCCTTGGTAAGTATTAGACTCTGAATACGAGTTTTTAACCTATGGTTATTTTCCTTTTTTCGAAGGTTTCTCAAATATTTAATGTCCTCTTTTATATTTATTTCTGCTTGTTTTGGCATACTATAAAGATAATAATTATATCAATCAAATGGAAATATAATTGGTATTACCCTTACATGGCGCATACATTTGTATTGTTTTGAAATAAACCACCTTATATTGAATAGTCTGATTTTTACTGGAAAACAATGACTTGTTATATACTGTAACTTTATCTACAATAAATAACCAAATAAAAAATAACAGTAATTTTACTATTAACCCGAGTTCGATATAAAATTATTGGCTCAGACCGCTAATAAATAATGAGTTTCAATGAATATTTGTGAAGTCATAGCGGGCTATGTCAAACAAATATGAAGCAGAAAATTGTTGTTTATATGTGGCTTTCTATTAAAATACTAATCTACTTCGTTAAATTCTTCTACCATAGCTCGCTATGCAAAAAAGAATTTGCCTTGTATATCAGCATTTTAATAAAATCTGAGCTCTTTAATTTTAATCGAACTCGGGTTATTACTTTTCACCAACATAACAAACTAGCATTCAGAACAAAAAAAAAGTATTCAATTTCTATTCCGAATAAAAAACCTCACAAAACACCCAACTATTCTTAAAAAGGCCAAAATCAAGAAAAATTATTCCTGAAATGGCTAAAATGGACAAAAATTATTCACAAAAAGGGCATTTTTGGGTCAACTAGGATACGGCTTCGGGGCGCGTTCGGGTAGCGTTCGGGTGGCATAGGGTTCTGCTCATGTTGGGTTCGGGTTGGGTTCGGGTTGGCATAGGTTTATAGTACCCGAACAATAGCCCAATACTACCCTAGTTCCATTCCTACCATTTTCAAGCGTGATATCGAGCAGGCTTAAAGCAAGTACCTAATCCCTTTTATTATACTAGTTATTCTCTTAACTGATGTTTCACAAGTGTGTTAAAACATTGTAAATCAAACAAAAAGAAGCATGATTAATTTTATTAATCCACTAATATTCAGTGTTTTAGTGGTGCGACATCAATAAAAAACCATGCTTCATGAATAAAAGTACAAAAGTTTTTTCGGAGACAAACAGCTTTTTCACCTCAAGTGAAAAAGGTATTAATAGAATAATGGAATTATATCAGTCATTGCATCTGAATAGGTTGAATCTGGGAGTTGATAATATGCCTCAATGTACTTTCCGAAAAGGTGATTTATTGCTGGCTTTGTTGTTGTTTCCACTATACTCACTCTCGAACGTATACCGGTACACCAAACATCCTTTATCACGCAGCATAGAAGCTAGTAAGAATACTTTTTATAGGCTAAAAAATGATAGCAATATCAATTGGAGAAGCCTCTTAACCAAATGTAATATCAAATTGCTAAAGCGGACCACAAGCACAAGCGCAACAAATAAGGAGTTTAACAAATGTTTAATAATAGACGATACTGATTTTGAAAAATCAACCTATAAAACAGAGCATATTGGTAAGATATGGTCACATGTGAAAGATTGTAGGTTCTGGGGATATAAAGCATTATTTCTTGGCTATTGGGACGGCAAAAGTTTCTTCTCATTAGATTTTAGCCTACACAAAGAAAAAGGCAAAAACGAGAAAACTCCATTTGGACTGATGGCTAAACAAAGAAAAGCTCAATATTCAAAAAAAGAGAAAAAGATTCATGCGGTTATTTGCGCGAACAAGAATTGATTGATGATAAAATATCTACAGCTATATCTATGATTAAAAGAGCTGTCAAACAAAAGTTTGAAGTACACTATGTACTTATGGATAGTTGGTTTTTCTGTGAATCCATATTGAAAGCCGTTTTGTCATTAAATAAAGGAATACATATAGTTGGTATGGTAAAAATGGCAAAAGCAAAATATAGCTTCAATAGGGAATTATATACAGCTAAAGAGCTTACCCAATTAGTAAAGCGCAGAAAAAAGGTAAAGAAAGAAAAAGCATTAAACCTATTTTGTGCCGAGGTTATTGTTGAGTACAAATCAATACCACTAAAGCTATTTTTCTGCAAAACAAGTAAGCATGGCAAGTGGCACCTGTTGGCGACTACCAATACTAAGTTGGGCATACTGAGTGCTTATGAAATATATAGTATCAGGTGGAGCATAGAAGTTTTCTTTAAAGAATCAAAACAATACTTTTCCTTGGGCAAATCACAATCCCAAGACTTTGATGCGCAAATAGCTGATGTATCACTAGCTATGATTGAATACAATGTATTTAGTTTGGCAAAGAGGTTCGATGCATATGAAACAATGGGTGGTTTATTTGAAAAGGTATGCGATAATACTACAGAACTTACTATATCCATGAGAATATGGGGATTTATTCTGGAACTATTACATATGATTGCTGAGATTATTGATAGTGATTTTAATGAACTAATTACCAATCTGATAAAAAATAAGCCTGAGGACAATAAAATCTTCAGGCTAATAGAAATGCAGCTTTCAAATGCAGCTTAAATAACATGGGAAACATCAGTTCTCTTAATAAAAAAAGAAAGGGCAGACCCCAACGGATCTGCCCCTACTCACACAACTAAACCTTTAATCTATGTGTCCCACCACGGAGTAGTTGTTTATTTGGGATAACAACTTATCTTATTAGCTTTACAAAATTTAACTTCTTAAAACTTACTAGTTCTTTTGCTTTTCCAACAACAGGTAATCCATTCGGATCAAGAGTTAAAACCGCAGTAAAGTCTGGATTATCCATATATCCATTATCATAACACCATCCTGAAGGATCAAAACCTTCCTGATCTAATACATAAGTAATGGTCATCATTGGATATTCTCCACTATCATCATAGGTACCAGTACCACTAATTTCATAAGGATATTCTGCGCCGTCATATAAAGTTGTAAAACAGTATTGTTTCGGAATTGTGATGCCCCCCTCACTATCTATAGTAAACGCAACATCGCCTTCTACAATAACCTCTTCGCCCCAAAAGTCCCACATCCAACCATGATTCAATCCATATATCAAACCTTTATTACATGCAATCAGGGCTGTAACCTGACTTTCATACTCAAATTCTGTATCAATTCCATACCATGGTACAGGAGAAGGAAGTTCATATTCCTCTTCAATAGTATAAGTAGTACCTTCTTTAATAACCTTGGCCATATAGACTCTATAATCTGAACAGTCATATAAATTATTCATAGCTGATGCTAATTCAACCGATGTACTAATTAGGCCAGTCTGAAAAAACTGTAGATTTAAATCAATATCTACTATAGCATTAAAATCACCTGCATCAATTGTTGAATAAATATCTGTTGCCAAACGATAGGTTCCATCTGGCAAATCAGCCCCTGATAAGGTAAGACTCTCAAACGAAGCTCCATCTGCTCCATCAACAATAGTCCCACTTTCATCAACTAATAATAATCTCAAATCTACAACATCAGTAGGATCCTCATCTAAACCTATAGCAGTTGCAATATTTGTATCCCAAGAAAAATCAACATCCAAATCCGGTTCTGTGTAATTTTCGATATTAATATTAACTGTAAGCGGAGATACAGAGGCATTAGATGTCGTTACGTCTCCAATTTGCAATTTTAATGTTTCTGTAGGTTCAAAAATATCATCCTGAACAACTGTTATTGTAAAGGTTGCGGATTGAGAACCTGCTGCAACTACAATCTCAGAAGGTACTGCATAATCATCTATTGCTGTAGCGGTACCATCAACTTTCGTTATATTTAATTTAACATCTACTACCTGAACAGTACTTAAAGAAATAGTAACCTCGTGCTTTGAACCATCTTCCACGAGCGTTAATGCATTTCCAAATTCTGGTGATATCGTAACTGTTGTTGATGACGGAGTAATAGTACTATACCCAGTATAATCCTCATCATCACAACCAAGCACTCCCATTAAACCTACAATCAGCAGGAGTCCTAATATTTTATTTAAAATATATTTTTCCATAAAAATGTAATTAATCGTTATTCAACAATTTTTTCTAATACATGATAAAAAGTTCGTGGTCCAGAACCTGCAGTATTATAACCATAAGTCATATACAACTTATCTTTACCTTCAACATCGTCTAATTCAACTTTATTAGAAGTTGCACAATCCAATCCCATATCAGCAAAATCTCCTGGATTAGTAGTACAAGAAATAAAAGGTTGATCATTACCTGTCTGTGCATCTTCAGTTCCTGGAATAAACTCAGGATATGAAATCTCCAATGTTACAGGATCTACCTGAAAATACCACTCATTTCCATCAAATGGCCCCATATATTCTAAAACTCTATAAGTTATTGCATCCACGGATTCAATTACAGTCTCCTCAGGCCAATCATCTTCAGTATAAAACCACTCAATACCACCACCACTACTAGTTGTATTTCTACCATATACCGCATCAATACATCTATATTTACCTGCAAATCGAGTTGCAACGGTTACCTTAATATTTTTATTTTGCTGAACCTGCCTGCCATCATCTACTGTGGCTACAATTCGAAATGACCAATTATCACCTATTGTATATTCTCCATCTGTTGCAGGAAGAGCCCCTCCATTTATCTGCAACCCATCTCTTAAATCATCAAATGAAAAATCAAAACTAGAAACCTCAGATTTATCTGTAGATCCAGGAGTTATTGTAGTAAACATAATTTCATCGGAAGAATCATCGCCACTATTAAACGCTTTATATATTTCAACTTTCGTAGTTTTCACATCTCCTTGCATAATTTTTACAGAAGCAGTATAAGGTCCGGTATTACCAACTACATAGTTAATCGAGGGAGTCTGAACCTCAACCAAACCACCTTCTGTTGTGGTAACAACATCCTCACTGTCATCACAACCCCAGATAAGAAATGCAAGTATTAATAAGGAAAATATCTTTGTTATCTTCATAATTGTAAATTTTAAATTAGTTCATCCACCAAACAGGTGTTGTCAACTCATCACCATCACCTCCTAATGCTGTAACTGCAGCCTGGTAATTCGGACCATTTATTGACACTTCATTAGATTCATACTCAAGTCGGCTTGGAATCTCATTAATATAACCATCTGCAGCCGGAGTTAATACAGGATAACCTACTCTGCGCCATTCTGTCCAGGCTTCCCATCCCTGACAGAACAAGGCTGCCCATTTCTGTGTTCCTATTTGTTTTAATGCATCTCCTGAATTATATGCGATACCACCTAATGCTATAAATGAAGCATACGAATCTCCTACTCCATTTTCAGTTAACGAATTTAAAATAGCAGCCTCATAATATTCCTGTGCAGCAGTCTCTCCACCTGAGATCCAACCTTGTTTTGCCGCTTCTGCCATTAAAAACAACAATTCAGTATATGAAAGAAAATACCCGGGAGATGTCGCTTCTAAATAAAATGTTCCAATAGCAGATACATCATCATAACCATAACCAGGCAAAGGAGACTCTTCAAAACCTGAAGGCTTACCAACATACTCTCCTGTTGCAACTGCCGGTTGAGCATATACTGCTAAGCGAGGGTCTGAAGTTGCCTTTAAATGATCAACAAACGTCTGTGCTAACTTAAATTCAGCACGTCCACCAGCTACAATAGTTTCATAAATAGGGTTGGCCTCTGGCGATTCTGATAGATAAACCACTTTAGCTTCATCGTCATTTGATTCAAATAGATTACCACTATTCACTAATGGCTGGAGCAGTCCAGTTACTTCCGAATCAGACATTTTACCAGACATCCTCATTACTGCTCTAAACTTTAATGACGTGGCAAACTTTAGCCACTTTGAAGCATCTCCCGCATACATAATATCCATATTAGGATCCGTTGCACCTTCTCCTGTGTTCAAAAATGTCATTGCTTCATCTAACATTGTAAGAACACCTGCATAAACATCTGCCTGACTATCATAAGCAGGAGTAAACTCTCCTTCGGAAGGTCCTTTTAATGCTTCCGAGAAAGGAATATCTCCATAAAAATCTGTTAAATACAAAAAGCACATAGCTTTTATTGTTAATGCTATTCCTTGATTTACAGAATTCCCCTCTTCAAGAGCTAAAAGTTGCATTTGGTTTGCTTGTGATGCCGACGTATAAATTCGCGCCCAAAGATTATCCATTGTATTTGTTCTGGGCTTATATCTTTCAGGATCATTATATTGAACCATAGATATATGCTGAATCCAGGTTTCACCATGCTCTAATCCATTAAAAGTAGAATACAACTCATTTACTACATCACGCAGGGCTGTACCAATAAGCATACTTGAAGGTACAGTGGCAGGATCATCAACATTAGCATTGATGTCCTCAAAGTTCTTTTCGCAGCTTGTAAACACCGCAAAAACAACTAATACGATTGAAATATATTTTAATAATTTCATACTTTACAAACTTTAAAATTTCAGATTTATACTAAAACCAATACTTCTTGCTGAAGGCAACTGACCAAACTCCATTCCTTGCTGACCGTTAGAGTTATCAAATCCGGTTTCCGGATCAATATGAGGAGCCTTCTTGTACAATATGGCTAAATTTCTTGCTATTGCCGACACACTTGCACCAGATAGTCCTATTGGTGTAACCAACTTTTTAGGAATTGTATATGATAATGCAATTTGTCGCAACTTAACATATGAAGCATCAAAAACAGAAGTTTCTACAATATCGTTTCCGTAAGCGTTCCTATTGAAAGTTTCACCACTTACAACCACATTATTTTTTACATATACTCCATCGGAAACCTCCATTACTCCATCTGCAACAACACCTGTTTCACGACCTTCTAGTGTTTCTTCCAAAATTCCAGAATAGCGTCCCCATGCAGTTGTCATTGAATAAACATCTCCACCCATCTTTGCATCAACTAAAGCATTTAATTTAAGACCTTTATAAGTCACTCCTAAATTTACACCTCCAGTCCAATCTGCCTGAACCGTTCCCAAAACTTTAGTATCTCCAACAACCGGTAAACCATTGTTATAAATTACCTCACCATCTTCAGTTCTGGCTAACGATGGCCCTACAATAGCACCGTAAGCATAACCTTCTCTGGCCTCAAGATTCATATCCCATAGATTACCCAGGATTAGAGTCTCTTCATCGTTCGTTTCATCATTACCTGCTTTTATAACCTGGTTATCATTTTTAGCAAAATTAAAGTCAAGATCAACAGCAAATGCCCTATCTGCACTTTCAAACACTGTAGTTCCTAACTGAACTTCAATACCTTTGTTCTCTATCTCTCCAATGTTATCCCAAACGCGAGCAACACCAGACGCCCTTGTTACTTGCACTGGCATAATTAAATCAGAACTGGTTTGTTCATAATAAGTAACATCCAAACGAATTTTACTTCTGAACATCCTTAACTGCAAACCAGCTTCTATTCCTTCTGTTGTTTGTGTTTTTAATTTGGAATTATTTAATGTAGTAGGATATTCTCCAAAAGTATTTCCATTCCATGGTAAATCAGATAATTGATATGATGGATTAATGGATGCATGTTCAAGAGGACCAAAACCTCCAACCTCAGCCCATCCAACTCTTAGTTTTAAAAAGTCTATTTTAGCACTACTTAAATCAACTATATCTGATATTAAACCACTCAAAGTAAAGGATGGATAAAAGAAAGAGTTATTATCTAACGGCAATACACTTGCCCAGTCATTTCTTCCTGTAACATTTAAAAATAAATATTCCCTAAAAGCTAACTCAGCAGTCCCAAATAAACTATTAATTGCATATTGTTCATGTTCGTTTTTATTGAACATACTGGTTCCTGCTTTAATATTACTTAGATTATACAAATCAGGAAGTTCTAATTGAACTGCTCTATAATCAAATGTAGTTTCTTTATGAATCCTACTTCCTCCAAATGAAACGTTTACTTTAAATGACTCTCCAATAGATTTGTTAAGATTCATCATTATATTCATATTCGACTGTAAATATGTATTTTGGTCTTCATCATAAAACCCTTCAGAACCATCTCTATTTCCTGAGTATCTCCAATAAGTAGGAGCATCTCCAGCACTACCTTTAGCCCAGCGAACACTGGTTTTTGTAGTATAATAATCAATCCCTACATTACCTGTTACATTTAAGTAATCAGTTATATCAGCTTCAATTCCAAAATTTCCAATTGTACGTCTGCGTACAAAAGTATTTTTATTTACCTCTAACTGCCAATATGGATTATTTTGAAACTGCGTATTCCAGTTAATTGGTAATTCTCCAGCTCCATAAGTTGAACCAGGAAGTGCTTTAGGTAGACTTTTCCAATTCTTTAATGCCTGAAAATCAACCTGACGACCGGCCCATATTGTTTGTTGTACAACATTTGATCCATCATAACCAGAACTTGGTAAGTTACCACTGTCTGATTTAATGAATTTAATACCAAAATTTGTCTTAATTTTTTCTGTTATATTATAACTTGCTGAACCATCCACATTAAATTTCTCAAAATCAGTAAATGGAATCATTCCATCTTGCTTTGAATATCCCATTGACAAACGGAATGTACTTGCATCAGTCCCTCCTGATATAGAAACATTGGTTTTGGAAGTCACACCGGTTTCATAGAAATCTTTAACATTATCCGGATGAGAAATCCAAGGTTCTGGTTGTGGATTATCAGGATTATTAATAAACGATGTAAATTGCATAAATTCTAAGCCTCTATCTAATGGAGGCCCCCAGCTTTCATCTACACCTCCATCTCCGGAAGTACCATTTATATATTCAAAATAAGTAGCACTAGATCCTTGTCCATAAGAGTTTTGAAAATTTGGCAGCATTAATGGAGATTCAAATGTGACGGTTTGGTTTACATCAACGCCTATAGCTTTACTTTTTGTACCTTTTTTAGTTGTAATAACAATAACACCATTCGAAGCACGAACCCCATAAAGAGCAGCTGCATTTGGTCCTTTCAAAATATTCATTGATTCAATATTATTTGGATCAATATCCGCAACTCCGTTAGGAACATCAAAACCACCATATCCAGTAGTAGCACCTAAATTGTCGTTTGAAATAGCAACCCCATCAACTATAAATAAAGGTTGATTATCACCAAATAAAGAACTTGCTCCACGAAGTACAATACGAGATGAAGATCCAACTGCACCAGAACTATTGGTTACCTGAACTCCTGACACACGACCACTTAAAGTATTTACAAGGTTAGCTTCTGGAGCTTCATTTAACTCATCACCAGCTACTTTTTGTGTTGCATAACCTAAGGCTTTTTCACTTCGTTTTATTCCAAGTGCTGTTACAACAACTTCATCCAGCGCCTCTGTATCTGACTCCAGTGTAACATTAATTACTGATTTACCTTCGATTAGAATCTCCTGCATTTTCATTCCTACAAATGAAAATACCAAAGTAGTTGCATCTTGAGGTACACTAAGATTATATGTACCATCCGGACGGGATACTGTCCCAATTGTAGTACCCTTCGCAACAATAGATACTCCAGGAACAATATCGCCTTGATTATCGATAACTTTACCTGAAATAGCTTTTGTTTGGGCTGTAATTGCCTGCAATCCTACAAATAGAATCATAGACAGAAATAATGCTAATTTCCGCATAAAACAAAAGGTTTAAATTAATAATATGTATTTTGCTAATAGTTATTCTAAGAAGAGAGAAACAAGAAACCAGATTTAGTCTTGTAAAGAAGAAATTCACAGTGCCAAAATAGCACCATACAACTCTGCAAAGGGTCTGAGAAACCTAGAGTTTTAACGATTAATACAAAAGCACAAACAATCGGTGAGCAGTTTTCATAAAGACTTAAGATTTAAAGGTTTTTATTAATTAAAATTAGACTGTAAACAAAGTGGGGACACTTTCTTTTGAAAATTGCATAACTAATTTACTAATTAATTCGATTGGTGCAAAATATATTTTAATATTTTTTAACTTTTATATACATTATAGGTTGAATATGAAAAAAGGGCAGACCCAAACGGATCTGCCCTCACTCACACAACTAAACCTTTAATCTATGTGTCCCACCACGGAGTAGTTGTTTTGGTATTTATTATTTATCAAACCACATTGCATCCCACAACTTAGGAAGTTCTTTAGGTCCATTTTTATTCCCACTCAACTCATTATTAGGATAATCCCAACGTCTAGCAATTTCACCACTAGGTACAGGTGCTCCCTTAGGAGTACTCAAATTTGGAATTTCACTTCCTTTTACACCGCTCCTTCTTGCTTGTACCCATGCTTCTAATGATCTATCCTGCAAATCTACATACTGTTGTATTCTCAAAACAACTAACGGATCAGTAACAGTAGTCAAATCAAACTCATCTTTTGAAATAAAATCATCAATATCTGTTTGTTCAACACCATAATAAGTTAAAGCATCATTCAGTCCTTGCTTAAAATACATATCGGCAGTAGTCTTATCCTGAGTCACTCCAAGACCACGTAAATAAGCTTCAGCAACTAAAAACTTAATTTCTTGACTACTAAGTATTAAATCTGAAGCATCTGCTTTAATCAAACTTGTCTCGTTAATTAATGAGTATGAATAATCAGCTTCAGTGGCAGTCGCAACCCCTTTGTAATAATCATCTCCTTCAACAGCTTCTTTGCCAGGTTTATAAAAAATAGAAATTCGAGGATCATCCAATGGTTTCATCATTCCATCAAGTATAATGCTATTTGCAAAAAACCAATCATTCACACCTCCATTATATTTTTCTAACAGTCTAAATTTCGGATTTTTATGATCTGCCTCATTATAATATGGGAATTCCACATTATCATTTTCATCTATTAGTTCACTAGAAACTAAATTACCGATTAATGATTCTTTTGTTGGATCTGCATCAACCATTACCATTGCAATCTTAAGCTTCATTGAATTTGCAAACTTAACCCACTTGTCAAGATTTCCACCAAAGAAAACATCCTCGGTTATAATTTTAACCGGATCAGAATTATCAATCTCCAATATGGCTTCATCTAACAATGATATTAGATCATCAAGAATATCTTTTTGAGCATCAAAATGAGGATAACTCTCACTTGTCCAAGCCTCTGAATAAGGAACATCTCCCCAGATCATCGTACACTCATAAAACATTGATGCAAAAGCAATCTTACACTGAGCTGCAACATTACCATTCCCTTCACTCTCTGCGATTTCAATAGCTTTTTTTAAATTTGAACCGCTAGTAGCATAATACATCTTCCATGTATTTCCTTTTGAATAGGGAGAAATGTCGTACCTATCCTCAGCGTATCCCCAACCAAAATCACCACCAGTGGCATATGTTTGATTCATAAAAGCTATTGGAAGATGACTATCTCCACCTGTTCTATTACCACTCCAAGATGTTATAGCATATCCAAATAAGTATTCAGGACTTATCTCACTAACAGCATTGGGATTTTCATTAATATCAAGCCAACCTTCACAACTTTGTATAAGCAGGCTTATAACTAATATTCCAATATATTTCGTAATCTTCATATTATTTTTCTTTAGAAGTTTAATTTAACATTAAAACCATAACTACGTGCCATTGGCACACTATTAAACTCTACACCTCCACCAATAGCTGATGGCCCAAAGAAGTTTAGTTCCGGGTCAATGTGTGGAACGTTGTCAATAATATTCCATAAATTCCTAGCTTCTACACCAATTGTCATTCCTTTAATATAAACTTTAGACAATAAGCTACTTGGTAATTTATAAGACAAACTAACTTCTCTTAATTTCATATATGTAGCGTCAAAAACACTACCTTCTGTATTACTTGTAGAACTCACATGTCCCCAATATTGTTGCATACTTGGAACAGCTGTTGTATTATCTTTATAAGTAATACTTCCATCACTACCAACTACTTCATTTACTCCCTTATCAACAATAGGAGTACCTCTATTTGCTAGAGTTTCCTTTACCAAGCCAGAACTTCTTAAAGCCGCAACAGTTCCTGAAAACATTTTACCACCTTGTCTCCAATCAATTACTGCATTAAGAGTAAAAGCTCCAACAGAAACATTATTTACAATACCCAATGTAAAATCAGGATCAATCTTACCTAAATTCTCATTGGGAGATACTTCTCTTAAACCAGTACCTTCATTTATAATGATATCTCCGTCATTATTCCTTTTCCAAGCCGTTCCATAAAGACCAAATGCTTTTCCAGGTTCTGCTTTTATTTGCAAACCTGACCAGCCACTTGTTAAAGCATAATCATCTAAGCCTTCGGCTAATTCTTCAACTGTTGTTTTATTACTCGCAAATGAAAAAGTTGCATCCCACTTAATTAGACTAGTTTTTACAGGAGTGATACCAAGCTGAAATTCAACACCTTCGTTACGGACTAATCCTGCATTAATCTTCTTTGAAAAATAACCTGTTGACAATGGAACATCAATACCAACAATCTGATCTTCTGTATCAATTACATAGTATGTCCCATCTAAAGTGACTCTATTATTAAAGAATCTCAAATCTACTCCCACTTCATATGAAACCTGATTTTGAGGTTTTAAGTTTGAATTTGGTAGTGTTCTTGGAATAGAAAAACCACTTATTCCTGCATGAGGGAATGCTCCTCCTGCTCCATACTGGCTAAACCAAGTGCTTGCTGCATTATATTGAAAATCTAATTGATATGGATCCTCATCGCTACCAACATTTGCCCAATTTAATCGAATTTTACCAAAATTAAACCAACTTGGCACATTAATACTCTTTGTAAATATGTATCCTAAACTTGCAGATGGATAGAAAAATGAATTATTATTATCTGGTAAAGTACTAGAAAAATCATTACGTCCTGTAAAACTTAGAAATACCATATCTTGATAATCAAAACTCACCTCTCCATATATACCATGAATACGACGCTTTGAATAATAGTTTGTTGGTGAATTTGTCTTAGCATTAGACCATGTATATAGATCTGGAGCCGTTAATTCATTAGCTTCATTACTTTTCCTATCATATTCTTTTTGATAAGCATTGTGTCCTACAAGAGCATTTAGTGTAATGTCATCATTAAACTTCTTTACTGCAGTAACAATAAAATCATTATTTATTACACGTGTTCGATATACATCAGTTTTCCACTTACCATTAATTTCTCCTATTGTACCTACACTATAAACCGTTTCTCGTTCTGATGTAGAGAAATCAATCCCTGTCTGATTTTTGATTGTCAACCAACTAGTTGGCTTAATTGTTAATGACCCTGATCCTAAAAATCGTTCTGTATCTGCAGAAATATTATTATTATCTAAAATAAAATATGGATTATTTGTTTTCCCATCACCATCCCAAGAGTTTTGATTTCCAAAGGCATCATATACATTATCTTCTAACTTTTTAATATCAGTAGTTCTTGGCATAGTAAGAATATTACTTACAACAATATTTGCATCATTAGATCCCTGAGCCGATAAACCTTCTCTTACAGCCCGACTGTATGTCCCTGAGGTTCTTACACTAATCCATTCATTTAGATTTCTTCCTGTATTAAAAGTAAAATCATTCTTTTTAAATTCACTCTTTGGAACAATACCTTTCTGAGTAGTATTAGTAAAACTAATTCGATAATCACTATTGACATCCCCTCCACTAAGATCAAAGTTATGTATATAAGTATGACCTGTTTCGAAGAAATCCTTAACATTATCATCATAGGCCTTTAATCTTATTTCATCTCCCATGAAATCTTCAAAAGTTTGATCCTGAACTTCACTAATTTCAGGTCCCCATCCATTAAAGTTCTTAAGATAATAATTACCATCTAAGCCTTGCGCATATTTATTTTGGTAATCCGGTAGCTTTGCTACTTTGTCAAATCTAATACTTGTATTGTAGCTCAGGTTTACTTTTCCTTTCTCACCCTTCTTAGTTGTAATAATTATCGCTCCATTTTTTGCTCTTGATCCATAAAGAGCTGTCGCCGCTGCACCTTTAAGAACATTAACTGATTCAACATCCATAGAATTAATATCGGCAGCAGAATTACCATAATCAACTGCTCCTGTAATTCCATCTCCATTGGCATAATAATCATTATTAATTGGCATACCATCTACTACAAATAATGGCTGATTATTACCCCCTAAAGAAGTGGCACCTCTAATGATTATCTTACTCGATCCCCCAACTGTTCCTGACTGTTGAGTTATTCGAACGCCAGACACCTTTCCCGCTAAACTGCTAATAATATTTGGGTCTTTTGTCTTTGTTAAAGCATCACCTTTAACTTTTGTAACAGCATAACCAAGTGCCTTATCTTTTTTGGTCATACCTAGAGCCGTAACAACAACCTCATCTACATCAACAGCATCTGACTTCATTGTTACATTAATAACTGATTTACCGTCTATTGCAACATCCAACAATTTCATACCCACAAAAGTGAACACTAAATTAGTTGCATTTTCTGGCACATTTAAATTATATGTACCATCCGGACGTGAAATTGTCCCAGTAGTAGTACCCTTAACAACAATTGATACTCCGGGTATAGCCTCGCCAAGATCATCGACAACTTTACCTGAAATAGCTTTTGTTTGGGCTGATAACGTCTGCAATCCTACAAATAGGATCATAGACAGAAATAATGCTAATTTCCGCATAAAACAAAAGGTTTAAATTAATAAAATAGTGTAATTTTTATTTTTGATTCAAAAAAAATACTATACAAGAGACAAGGATATTCTTGCACAGTAAAATCCAAGGATTTATAAAAATCCTCTTTGAAAAGATTATCATAATCTTTCCCTATATTTTTTTTGATTGCTGCATATTTGCTTCCATTTAGATTAAAGGTTTTTATTAATTGGTATTTTGTGAGTTTAATAGAGATAATATGAGGGAATACTATACTCTATTTTGCAATAAATTTTAATTGAACTTTAAATATTAGGGGGAGTAACATTTAATTTCACATAAAATTTTGGACCAAAGTAGTTATTTTACACAAAAGGTCCAAATCTCACTTAACTATATTTAACATACAAAGCTGTAACTTTGTAATTATTAACAATATTTAAGCTAGAGACTACTAAAATATTTCAATTTAATATCCTGTGCCAGATATCTATACAACACACTTCACGCCCCTTCATTTAGGACTCACCACCATTTATTTTTAAACACGACACAATCACACTCCCATATTTTAATCACCTAGTTTACTTTTACCCTTAATCCACGTTTTTCATTCCCTAATGTCATTACATAATTCGCTTCATTAATTTAGGTTTCTTTTTGTTAATTTATGTAATACAAACATCCACATTCCTAAAGAACAATCGCATAAAGAAAAAGGGCAGACCCAAACGGATCTGCCCTCACTCACACAACTAAACCTTTAATCTATGTGTCCCACCACGGAGTAGTTGTTTTATTTTGAAAACTCATTTTATTCAACAGCTGAACAAGTATAAGTATTTCCACTCTTCTCAATCTTTACTGTACGATATCCCCATGCTATATCATAACTATCCACATTATCTGCATTATAAGTAAAACTAAAGGATTGAGCAGAATGATCTGGTTTTCCAATAAGAATTTCAAATTCTACTACATCATTAGAAACCGCCCATGGATCTAGTTCAATATAATACACATCGTCAGGTTGTTCATTGGATAACAAAGTATGTTCTGGATTAGCACCTGTAGCCCCAGCCCAACCAGTCCATTCATCCTCCTGACCGTCATCGACCACCATTACATCCCAGTCATCATCGCCATTATCCCATCCTACAATAATACTTAAACCTGAAGGATCATTATAATTTTTAACAGTAAGCTCCTGAGACAAAGCCTTTGAATTAGGATTAAGTAAATATCTAGCAGCATCTGCAAAACAACCAACCTCATACTTAATAGTTTGCTCTTTATTTGAAGGCAACAAATCATCTACAAAAGTAACTTCTATCATAGCCTCAGTTGAATAGGCAGGAATAGTAACATTTTCGAATTCAATGATATCATCAGCAGACTCTTCCACAATATGTATCGAAAAAGGAGTTGCATATGTTCTCATCTTATCCATTTTGATCGTATATGTGATAACAGCTCCCTCTCTAATTTCACCGCCATCATAGTCACTTGTTACAGTATATGTTGGATATTCATCCGGACTTACAACATCAGCGACCTCATCCTCATAACAGCCAGGTAAAACTAACAATGCAAAAACCAGAGATAATATAAATATTTTATTATATCTTTTCATCTTAATATATTTTAAACTAACAAACTACGTTAATTAATTCTTTGGAGTAAATACTTCCCAGAAAATCCTATTACCTCCAGAACCAGAATAATGATAATACAAGTAAATCTTACCTGTTGCAGGATCGTAATGTGATATTTTAGAAGGATCTTCAGGAATACCAAGTTTAACACTATATGGCCAAGTATCATCTACAACAAAACTTATCGAATTATCAGCATTAATAGTAATCCAACAAAGGTCAGAATCTCCCCAAACAGCAAAACCTGTTTCACATTTTCTTCCGGTAATAGCAGTAAGCTCTTTTACTAAACTTCTTACACCTCCATATAAATTATCTGGATAAGATCCTTCATTTGGATGAAAATACCTTAACTCAACATCATACTCACCGGCATATGGATTTGGAGGTGTAAAGTTTAAGGTAATCTTAGCAGTTTTACCTGTAGCAACAGTATTATTTCCACCTTCTACACTAACTGCATTTAAAAACAAAACAGGAGCCTTGTAATCATCAAATTCAGGAGTACCATCCATTGGAGGAGTATTACCTTCTGTCATCAAAACAATATCAATTAACCCTTGATAGTTATTAGATCTTGATAAAGTTATAGACTTATTCTCAATTCGATAATGCACACCTTCAATAGCTGTAGAATTAGCTGCTGCTGCAACGGTCATAGTTACATCTTCGGTTAAATCCATAATCCCAGGTCCATTAACTTTAACCTGAATCACCTTGTTATATTCAGAGCCATTTGCTTCTCCTCCCATGTTTACACTATAACTTTCAAAGGAAGCAATAGTTAATGTATCATCTAAACCTTCTAATGGATCTAGTCCATCTCCACAAGAGCTAAATAAACACACCCCCAGGAGTAGTAATAATATATAATTTAATCTCTTCATAATTATCAATTTTTATTCGGCCCAAAATATTTTATCTGTAAATGCATTCTTTTGAGCTGGCACATTTTTAGTATTACCTGTAATTTCACTATTAGGATAAATCAACCTAACTGGACGATCTTCGGTATCTGCTTGTAATGAAATAGGTAGATTTGCTGGATAACCAGTTCTTGTATAATCAAACCACGATTGTTCAGCATTAATACCCATTAACGCAAGCCATTTTTGGGTAATAATTGCCTGCAGTTTATTATTTGAATAATCCCAACTAACATTAGCCATATTTTGACTTAAATAATCATCAACTCCTTCAGTCCCTAAATAACTAAACGAAGCTTTAACCCCATTCTCATATAATTCCTTTGCATTACCTCCAAAACCATTAAGCGCAGCTTCAGCTTGATTAAAATAACTTTCTGCTAGAGTGAAAATAGGAGCTCCTGCATCATACCCTTTTAATAAGCCATCACCAATTAACGAAACATGAGTTTGGTCATAATCACTAGTCAAATTAACAACTCCTTGCTCAACACCTAAATGCGTTTCACTATCAGGACCTTGCTCAAATAAATCATCTATACGAGTATCTCCAGTACTTACTAAATAGTCAATAATAAATTGAGTAGCGCAAGTTGCATTATGATTCATTGTTGTATTTCCTGATGAATCTTCCCCAAAGCTATCCCAAAATGGGTTTTGCTTATTAGTTTCACTTAGATATCCAGGATCTACCATAACGTCGGATGTAATATAACCTGATCCTTCAGCCGTAATTTTAGCAATTTCAGCTTGCACATAGGTATCTCCTTTTGCCTTTGCTTCGCGCACAAGAATTCTAAGTTTGATAGTATTTGCAAATTGTTTCCATTTATTCATATTACCATCAAAAATCACATCATTTACTACTGATTCAAATGCAACCTCACTAGTCGACGCAGAGTTAATTAATTGTATTGCATCATCAAGTTGAATCATAATACCATCATAAATGGCTTCTGCTTCATCGTACTTAGGAGTAGGATTTTCCCCCCTAGCTAATGCATCTGTATAAGGGACATCTCCATAGAAATCTACTAACATTTGAAAATGATAAGCCATCATGATCATCGAGATCGCACGATAATTACTATACTTCTCTTCACGATCGTATAAATCTTTATAGTGTTTCAAACAATATAAATAAGCATCATCAAATAAATCATCATGAAAAGTTGTACTTACAAGGTAATCAAACTCTTCCTGGTACCAACTAAATCCATAAGTTTCACTCCAGTTATACATTAACATATTACCTAAGTGATTGGCCATATCATAATCCAATACATACTCACCTGTATATACCTGAGCAACAGGCAATACTAATTCGGGAGTTACTGTTGTCGGATTGTTCGGATCTTCGTTAACGTCAAGAAAATCATCACATGATGCAAAAAGAACCGAAGCAAAAAATATTATTAATAATTTTTTCATATCTATCATCCCTTTTAAAATTCAATATTCACATTAAAACCAAATGACCTGGTTGGAGGTGAGGTAAAGTAACCACCGATACCCACACCGTTAGCATCATCTCCACTATCAGTATTTCTAAACTCAGGATCAGAAAATCTTGTCTGATTATCAGGAAACCACGTATAAAGGTTTCGAGCAACAATCCCAACTGTCATTTTTTTAATAATATTTGTCTTACTAAGAATACTCTTTGGTAAATCATAACTTAATGCTAACTCTCTAATTTTTAGATTCGATGCATTTCGGATATAACTCTCATTAATTTCACCATATTTATCTCTCCAGAAACCTCCAACACCATTTGTTATAGCAACATTAGTATTATCGACATAAACACCAGGACTAGTTTCATATACTGAATTAGGCCATACAAAATCCTGTCTGTTTGCTCTTACACTTTCCTCTGTTCGACCTGTAAATTCCATGGCATCCAAACCTTGAGCATAATAAACATAATCAGTCCTTAAATCCCAGGTTGTTGATAATTTTAATCCTTTATAACTAAATTGAGTAGTAAGTCCATAAATATACTTTGGTGTAGTTCTACCTTTATTCTCAATTTCACCTACAATAGGATCTCCACTCTCTGAGTCTACAACAACTTTCCCATCATGACGAACATAAGATACTGCTTTAATTTGAGGAAACGCATCTCCTACAACAGCATAGGTACCATAACCAGAGGTATAAGAATCTAATGCTACTTCATTAACTCCATCAATAATTTCGTCTACTTTGGTAGTTTGAGTGGAGAAATTGATATTTAAATCCCATTTAAAATCACCTAAATTAACAACACGACCTCCAAGAGACAATTCAAAACCTTTTCCTGATAATTGTCCAATATTAGTCAAATATGATGACGCTCCTGAAGTATAAGAAGGTGTAGTATAAGTAATTAAGTCAGTAGTTTTAGTATGGTAATATGAAGCATCAAGATTAATTCTAGAACCAAAGAAACCTAAGTTCATACCAACCTCTGTTGTGTTCAATTTTTCTTTCCTGATATCAGAATTAACAGCACTTGCCGACTTATCAAATCCGTTTATGCTTCCATAAGGAAATGGATTAAGTACATCTCCAGCAGAATTCTTTCTCTTATAATATCTCTCGTTAATCTGATATGGATTAAGATCATTATAAACAGTTGAATTGCTCAATGTTAACTTAGCATAACTCAAAACATCATTATTCTTTAATGCTTCAATTGCATCTGTTAAAACTAAAGAAAGACCAACAGCTGGATAGAAATAACTATTATTATCAGAACTTAAAGTAGAAGTGTAATCTTGACGACCTGTTAAAGTAAGGAACGCCCAGTTTTTGTAACCAAAAGTAAAATCACCATAAAATCCATAGGTGCGCTTTTCAGACTGATCAACCTGTCCTTCTAACTGACCAGTTCCATTAGAAATATCATAAAAACCAGGAATACTTAAATTCTTAGCGATAAGGGTACTTTCTCTATACTTATATGAATAAGTAGACGATCCTAAAATAGCTTTTAATGTAAAATCTGACGCAAGATCAAAATCACCACTTAAAATTACATCTGTCGTATAAATATCTCGTTGAAATTCAAAATCTTCTACAAAAGAAGACACTGTTGAATGGTATGGCTGAAGTGTTGCATCATAAGTTTGCTCAGCTCTCCAATCTTTACCATTACCCCATGAATTATTAGCTCCTAGACGTCCTGTTAAATTTATATTATCAAAAATATCCCATGATGCAGAAACATTTCCTACAAATCTATTAGTTTCATCTACATTTCTATTTGTTCCAATAGCCCAATATGGATTTTGATAATAAGCATTAAAATAGTTATCGGCATATCCATAACTTTCTGGATTATCCCAATCTCTATAATCAGACAACGGAATATTAGCAGGGGTATTCAACACAAACCAATATAATGGTCTATCTTGATCACCTATTTTATCACCCACAACATCAGTCTTATCTGTTAGGAAACTGGTATTTGCACTTAATTTCACACTTCCAATTTGTTTTGACACATTTACTCGGGCTGTATACCTTGAGTATTCATCAGAAGGAACAATTCCGTCAGCATCAGTCTTACCTAAAGATAAATAGAAAGTACTTGTCTCATCACCTCCTGACAAATATGCTGTTGTTTGATTCGTGACACCAGTATTATAAAAATCTTTCAAATTATCTTTAATAGGAGCATAAGCCACAGCTTGATAAGAACCATCTGCAAAAGTAGGTCCAATTTGCTTCACTACACCATCAAATCTAGCACCCCAATTTGTATTCTCTATTGGGTTATCCTCTCCATCCCAACCTTCACCATACTCAGACTGAAAATCAGGCATATATGCAACAGATTCCCAACTACTTGAGTGATTAATTCCCAATGTCAGTTTTTTGCCTTTTTTACCTTGTTTTGTAACAACAATTAAGGCACCATTAGCAGCTCTGGATCCGTATAATGCTGCAGCACTTGCACCTTTCAAAATATTAATACTTTCAATATCATTAGGGTTCAAGTCATTAAATGCCCCTGACGTTACAACAGAACCATCGATTACAATTAACGCTTCATTATTTCCACTAATTGAGCGCATTCCCCTCAAAAGGATTTGTTTCTTAGGATTTACGCCATTGTCCTGGTTATTAATTTGTAAACCAGCAACTTTACCTGTTAATCCCTCTGCTGCCTTTGAAGACTGTCCAACTAATAATTCTTCACTTTTAACTTTTTCTGTTTGATAAGTAGTTGTTCGCTTTTCTCGAACAATACCCATAGCAGTAACAACAACTTCATCCAAATCCTTAGAATCCGACTCCATTGTAACATTAATGGTTGTTTGCCCTGTATAAGGCACTTCCTGCAATGTCATCCCTACAAATGTAAAAATAATAGCAGTGGCATCTTCTGGTACATTAAAACTATATGTACCGTCCGGACGAGATATCGTCCCTGTAGTAGTACCCTTAACAATAATTGATACTCCAGGTATAGCCTCGCCAAGATCATCGACAACTTTACCTGAAATAGCTTTTGTTTGGGCTGATAACGTCTGCAATCCTACAAATAGGATCATAGACAGAAATAATGCTAATTTCCGCATAAAACAAAAGGTTTAAATTAATAATTGTGTATTTAACTATGTAGATTATTTGAGATAAAATTCCATAGATTCAAAATGACCTATAACATCATAATTCTTTAGATGCAGATTAAATCTATCAAATGTGATTTTAGTAATAAATCACTCTATAATTTTAATGACTTTCTAGATATAATATTCATTGAAATTAAAGGCTTTTTTTAATTGGTAATTTATGTGAGTAAAAAACAATCTATTCACAAACAGTGGGGGAACACTTATAATTTGTAAATATTAATGCAAATATATAACAATATTCTAATGAGCAAAAAACGTTTTTTACTTTTTTTAACACTTAAGGAGACTCGCATTTGAAATTTAAAATGACCTATAATCTCCCTCAAAATAGATATATCAGCAGATCTAGAATTTCAAACACTAAACAATTCAAACTCATTTGTATAATAATCATATTTCACATTAACTTTTTTTCACAATAAAGCACAAAAAAAAGGGAGGGGCAATTGAAATATATTACATAACACAATTTGCCCACCCCTCATTTTTACCTCATCACACTACATTACCCTACCATTCCACAAACCACCCCCTTATTTTACAAAAACAAAAAAAGGCTATCTTTTCAAAAAAAGACAGCCTTTACTATAAAGTTAACTCAGTAAATGTTATTACATCAAAAAGCTCAACATAATACCAGCAGCAACTGCAGAACCAATAACTCCGGATACATTAGGAGCCATAGCATGCATTAACAAGTGATTATTAGGATCGGTTTTCAATCCCTCTTGTTGAACTACCCTTGCAGAATCGGGTACTGCAGAAACTCCAGCTGCTCCGATTAATGGATTAATTTTGTTATCCTTCTTCAACATTAAATTCAATAGTCGAGCAAATAATAAACCTCCAGCAGTTGCTATAACAAAAGACAACGCACCTAAACCAAAGATTTTAATTGAATCCATAGTTAAAAATACATCAGCTTGAGTTGATGCACCAACAGTAATTCCTAACAATATTGTTACAATATTAATTAATGAATTTCTTGCTGTATCAGCTAAACGTTCAGTTACACCAGATTCTTTTAATAGATTTCCGAAAAACAACATACCCAACAAAGGCAATGCTGATGGCGCAATAAATGTTGTTAACAACAACCCTATTAATGGGAATAAGATTTTCTCTGTAGTTGAAACTGCTCTTGGTGGTTTCATTTTAATAGCACGTTCCTTTTTAGGAACCAACAATCTCATAATTGGCGGTTGAATTACTGGAACAAGAGCCATATAAGAATAAGCGGCAATAGCAATAGCTCCCATCAAATGAGGCGCTAATTTTGAAGAAAGGAAAATTGCAGTAGGACCATCTGCTCCACCAATAATTGCAATCGCTCCAGCCTCATTTGGAAGGAATCCTAATGCTGAAGCACCCAAGAATGTTCCGAAAATACCAATTTGTGCTGCAGCTCCTAAAATCATTAATTTTGGGTTTGAAATCAATGATGAAAAATCAGTCATTGCACCAATCCCCAAGAAGATCAAAGGCGGATAAATACCTTGCTTAACTCCAAAATATAAATAATTCAAAACAGAACCTTCTTCATATAAACCTATTTTATAACCAGCTAAGAAAGGAATATTACCCAAAATAACACCAGTACCAATAGGAATTAATAATAAAGGCTCATAATCATACTTAATTGCTAAAAAGATAAAAAACAACCCTACAGCAATCATAATCACGTGCGTATAGTGCACATTAGCGAATCCGGTAAACTCCCATAAAGAAGTTAACCCTTGCAGAACTCCACCATCAGCAGCGGCAGAATTCACAGCAGCACTTAAGTCTGTTCCAAATACAATCTGAAAGCAGAACAAAATTGCCACAGCAAAACAAAACGTTACTAACTTCCTCATGCTATTCAAATTCTATTAAAATATCGTTTTGTAGAACAGCATCACCAACTGCAACTTTAATGTTTTTAACAACAGCATCTTTTTCTGCCAAAACGTTGTTTTCCATTTTCATTGCTTCCATAACCAATAATACATCTCCTTTTTTAACAGCATCTCCCACTGCAACATTTAAAGAGAAAATATTTCCTGGAAGTGGAGCCTTGATTGCTCCAGCACCTGTTGCCTTATTTGGAACGGCACCTTCCCCTGGTTTACGCTCCACCTCTTTACGTACTAACTTTGGAGTTTTTGTTTTTTTAACTTCCTGATGAACTTCTACTTCATAAGCTGTTCCGTTCACCACTACTGTAGCTAAAGAATCTTCAAAATCCTTTACTTCTACATGATATCTATTACCATTTACGGTAAAATCAAATTTTTTCATTTCTCTTATTATTTACGATTATTTTGGAAATCCCATATTATTCATACCATAAAGTTTTGAACTCCATGGAGAATAACGTCTACGCACTCGCTTAATAGTGATTACATTACTTTCATCGTCATGATTTTCGTTCAAGTACATGTATAAAGCTGATGCGATAACAGCATTGGTTTCACCGGAAATTTCCAGTTGATCGTCAGTAATATTAGCCTTACCTTTTCCCTTAAGACTTCTTTTGACACCACTTTGAATAATCTTAGGCACCAATAGAAATATTCCCACTAAAAAAAGCAAGGCTGCAAAAACAATAATCCATCCTAAGATTGTTATTGTCCATGTTGTTGAATCAACAATTAAAAAACTCATTCTTACTAATTTTAATGATTACAATGGAATATTTCCGTGTTTTTTCGGAGGTAAATTCAATTTCTTAGTTTGAAGACCTTGTAAACCTCTGATAATTCTAAAACGCGAATTACGTGGTTCAATAACATCATCAATATAACCGTAAGCAGCAGCTTGATATGGATTAGCAAATTTCTCTACATATTCAGCTTCTTTATCTGCTGCATATTTAGCTCTTTCTGCAGGATCTTCTATTTTTGACATGGCTCTACCTTCAAGAACTTCAACAGCTCCTTTTCCACCCATCACAGCAATCTCAGCTGATGGCCATGCATAATTCAAATCTCCACGAAGTTGCTTACAACTCATCACATCATGTGCTCCACCGTATGATTTACGTAGAGTAACCGTGATTTTTGGAACTGTAGCTTCACCATAAGCAAACATTAATTTAGCACCATGTGTAATAATACCAGCATACTCTTGTCCACTACCTGGTAAGAATCCAGGAACGTCAACTAATGTAAGAATAGGAATATTAAATGCATCACAGAAACGAACAAAACGAGCCGCTTTTCTTGATGCATCACAATCAAGTACACCTGCAAGGAAACTTGGTTGATTGGCAACAATACCTACAGACTGACCTCCCATTCTACTAAATCCAACAATAATATTCTTAGCATAGTTACGGTGAACTTCTAAAAATTCATTTTCATCAGCTAAAGCATAAATAACTTCCTTCATATCATATGGCTGATTTGGATTATCTGGAATAACAGTATTCAAGATATCATCCATACGATCAATTGGGTCAGTACACTCAAGAATTGGAGCTTCCTCTAAATTATTTTGTGGTAAATAAGATAAAAGCTTTCTAATCAATAGAATTCCCTCTTCTTCATTATCTAACATAAAGTGTGAAACACCTGATTTAGAAGAATGAACTGATGCACCACCTAAACCTTCTGTTGTAATATCTTCACCAGTTACTGTTTTAACAACCTTAGGACCAGTAACAAACATATAACTGGTATTTTCAGTCATCATAATAAAATCGGTAAGAGCAGGAGAATATACTGCACCACCAGCACAAGGACCGAAAATAGCTGAAATTTGAGGAATTACACCAGAAGCTTCAATATTACGCTGGAAAATTTCTGCATAACCAGCTAATGAAGTTACACCTTCTTGAATACGTGCACCACCACTATCATTGATTCCAATTACAGGAGCTCCAACTTTCATGGCCATATCCATTACCTTACAAATCTTTTGTGCAAAAGTTTCTGATAATGATCCTCCCAATACTGTAAAGTCCTGAGCAAAAAGAAAAACAATTCTTCCATCAATAGTACCCTGACCTGTAACAACTCCATCTCCTAAAAACTTGGTTTTTTCCATACCAAAGTTTACACAACGATGTGTTACAAACATATCAAACTCCTCAAAACTACCATCATCCACAAGCGTTTCAATACGCTCACGAGCAGTCATTTTTCCTTTTGCATGTTGGCTGTCAATTCTTTTTTGACCACCTCCTAATTTAGCTTCCGTACGAAGATCAATTAGTTTCTTAATTTTATCTTGATTAGACATCGATACTTATTATAAAATACATTAATTACTTAGAAGGATCTTCACACAATTCTGTAAGAACACCAAATGTTGATTTTGGATGTAAGAAACCAATATTTAAACCTTCAGCTCCCTGGCGAGGTGTTTTATCAATTACCTTAACTCCTGCTTCCTGAATAGAAACTAATTTTTCAGCTAAATTTTCAACAGCAAATGCAACGTGATGAACTCCCTCGCCCTTTTTTTCAATAAATTTTCCAACAGGACCCTCAGGATCTGTTGACTCTAACAATTCAATTTTTGTTTGTCCTACCATAAAAAAGGCAGTTTTAACTTTTTGTTCTGCTACTTCTTCTACAGCATAACACTCTAATCCGAATGCTTTTTCATAGAAAGGGATTGCTTCATCTAAACTTTTAACTGCAATACCAATGTGCTCAATGTGCGATGGCTTCATATTAATTAAATTTTATGTGTTATATATTATTACCTTATATGTAATCCTCTCAAAAAAGACCATTCTCATGACAGTAATTCTTGAAATTTAAAACATACTTAATTATTTCAAATTATTGTTTACTAAAATTGAGCTACAAAATTACAATATAAAATTACCTGATCCTTAAAATAACTATAAAAAAAAGATTGTTTTACAACATAATATAAATAGCGCAAAATATTTATATATCAGAATGTTATAAAACACCAAGACTATAAAAAAACGTCTTTTCTAATTAAAGAATTATTTCTTTAATGACTAATTTTCAGGCAAATAGCAACTATTTTGAGTAATATCCAAATTTGATTCTAAAATCATATTATAAGCAACAAGTCTACATATATTTCATATTGTTAATAATAATTATAAAATAACTAAAATTTACAACCTCTTTTTGTAATTATAGTTATTTACATGCTAAACATCATTAAAATAAGGTAGTATAATTCATATTTTTGCGAGCATATGCATAATTAATGATTACCTATGAAACGAAAAACGTTATTTTTTACACTTACATCACTACTCTGCATTGTAGGATGTACAACAAAAAGCAAAATGGAAACGAATCCTTTTTTTGTGGAATACAACACTCCATTTAAAATAGCTCCTTTTGAGGAAATTAAAAACCAGCACTATATGCCTGCCTTTATTAAAGGTATGGAAGAACAAAATAAAAACATAGCTGCAATTGTAGAAAACACTGAAGCGCCCACTTTTAAAAATACAATTGAAGCATTAGAGTATAGCGATGATATACTATCAAAAGTTTCAAATGTATTTTACAACTTAAAAAGTTCAAATACTAACGATAGTATAAAAGCGATTGCCCAGGAAGTTGCTCCATTACTATCTAAACATAGTGATGCTATTTTTTTAAATAAAGATTTATTTAAAAAAATTAAAACAGTTTATAATCAAAAAGATCAACTTAATCTTCCAAAAGAAGCCGCAAAATTATTAACCGAAACTTATGAATCTTTTGCTAGGGGTGGTGCTAACCTTCCTGAAGATGCTAAAGAAGAATTTAGTAAAATAAATGGTCGTCTGGCTTTATTAACGCTGCAATTTGGAGATAATGTTTTGAATGAAACAAACAACTACATAATGGTTGTAGATAATGAAGCTGACCTAAAAGGACTTCCTAAAAATGCTATTGATGCTGCGGCACAATTGGCTACAAAAAAAGGATACGAAGGTAAATGGCTTTTCACAACACAAAAACCTAGCTTGATTCCATTTTTACAATATGCTGAAAACCGAGACCTTAGAGAAAAAATATTCAATGCTTATATTAACAGAGGCGACAACAACAATGAGTATGACAATAAAAAGATCATTTCTGAAATTGTTTCACTTCGTATTAGAAGAGCTGAATTACTAGGTTATAAAAATCATGCTTCTTATGTTCTGGAAAGAAATATGGCCAAAACACCGGAGGCTGTTTACCAAAAACTTACTTATTTAATGAACAAAGCGCAGGTTGTTGCTAAAAAAGAAGCTAAAGACATGCAACAAATCATCAACAGCGAAGGAGGTAATTTTAAATTACAACCTTGGGATTGGTGGTATTATGCTGAAAAAGTAAAAATGAAAAAATACAACCTGGATGAAAATGAAATTCGCCCTTACTTTGAATTAAAAAATGTAATTGATGGAGCCTTATATACTGCGAACCAACTCTATGGATTACAATTTGAGAAAAAAGAAGGTCTACCTCTCCCACATCCTGATGCAATTGCTTTTGAAGTAAAAGAATCTACCGGAGAGCATGTTGGTATTTTATATATGGATTTTCACCCAAGAGAAAGCAAAAGAGGTGGTGCATGGATGAATTCGTTCAGAAAACAACACCGAAGAGATGACATAGATATTACTCCAATAATTACTATGGTTTGCAATTTTACTTCTCCAACAGAAAGCACACCTTCGTTATTAAGTATTGATGAAGTAGAAACTTTATTTCATGAATTTGGACACTGTCTACATGGATTACTTTCAGATTGCACTTACAGAAGTTTATCAGGAACCAGCGTACCTCGCGATTTTGTAGAACTTCCTTCACAAGTAATGGAACACTGGTCTACGCATCCTACATTATTAAAATACTACGCTAAGAATTATAAAACAGGAGAAATTATTCCTGATGAACTCATTGCTAAAATTGAAAATAGCGGCAAATTTAATCAAGGTTTTGCTACTACTGAATATCTGGCGGCAGCGATTTTAGATATGGATTACCATACATTAACAGAACCTATTGAAGGTGATATTAATGAATTTGAAAAAGCGAGTATTCAAAAAATGAACCTTATCCCTGAAATTGTTTCCAGATACAGAAGTACATATTTCCAACATGTATTTGCTGGTGGATACTCTGCAGGATACTATGCCTACATCTGGGCAGCAATATTAGATTCTGACGCTTTTGACTCTTTTGAAGAAAAGGGAATATTTGATAACGAAACAGCAACTAAATTTCGTACAAACATCCTTGAAAAAGGTGGCACTGAAGATGCAATGGAAATGTATATAAATTTCAAAGGAAATGAACCTGATGAAAATGCATTATTAAGAGACAGAGGTCTGATCTAAAATATAAAAACCCCTTAGCTATCATATTTATAGGTGGCTAAGAGTTTTTATGAAAATAAGGTATTAACTTATTAACCCGAGTTCGATTAAAATTAAAGAGCTCAGATTTTATTAAAATGCTGATATACAAGGCAAATTCTTTTTGCATAGCGAGCTATGGTAGAAGAATTTAACGAAGTAGATTAGTATTTTAATAGAAAGCCACATATAAACAACGATTTTCTGCTTCATATTTGTTTAACATAGTCCGCTATGACTTCACAAATATTCATTGAAACTCAGTATTTATAAGCGGTCTGAGCCAATAATTTTATATCGAACTCGGGTTATTACTTGACCATCTCCCTAAAATATACTCATAAAATGGGAGACGGTCTTATTTCAGTGGGGATGCAATTGATTCTTTAAATCATTATTTATAATATTTTTTATATAACTATTTAAGGAAGATCTAATATGGTCTTCCACATTAAAATAAACTCAAAATCAAAATTTTCATTTATTTAATACCATTACCCTATTTAAAAATTATGTAGATACGTTCTAAATATCCATCACACCTCAACCAGCAGTACTTTTTTACCTTATTTGTTTTAAATTTGATTTTTAGAAAGTAAACAAAAATAAAATATCATGTTAAAAAAGGCTGTAGAAGAAATTTTAGTCAGACAAATTGAGAGAGAAGCATACTCTTCAAATTTATATTTGTCAATGGCTTCTTGGGCAGAAACAAATGGTTTAGGCGGAGTTTCAGAATGGATGTATGCTCAAGCAGAAGAGGAAAAAATACACCTTCTTAAGTTTATGAAATACGTAAACGAAAGAGGCGGAAAAGCTGTTATTCCAGCAGTAGCTCAACCTCCTGCTCACTTTGAAGATGTTAAGGATTTATATGAAAAAACGCTTGAACACGAACAATTTGTTACAGAAAGTATTAATGAAATTGTTGCTGTATGTTTAGAAGAAAAAGATTTTACCACACACAATTGGATTCAATGGTTCGTTACTGAACAAATTGAAGAAGAGGCTTCCGTTTCCGCGATCATTGATAAATTAAAATTACTTGACGGACATAATTTATATATGTTCGATAGAGATGTTGCAGGAATGAGAGGTTCTGTTCCTAGCAGCCAACAATAAACATTTTAGTTTATTATTACGCTTCAGATTACACGAAGACAATTATAAAACACATTTTAAAAGCTGGTTGTGATAATTTCACACCAGCTTTTTTCTTTATCTGAAAAGCTCTATTTTTGCTCCCCATAATACAAAGGCATTTGTAACGTATTAACACACATCCTTGGTATTTAAAGATGCTATCATTAATTGTTGTTAATTTAGCTTATCTGTTCTGAAAGTTTTATCTGACTCAATTCTTATATATTAAATTTAGTTACAGTACTCCTTAAACAACTAAATGGTAGTACAGCATAACAGAACCTTAATACAAAAACTCAATTATAAAAAGAGGCTAGGTTATATAATATTTAGAATACAGAGATAAGTATATAATTATTTGATGATACAATCCATAAGAAAATTCTCTTTCATGTGAATGATTAACCGTGGAGCATACTATACACAAATAGAAAAAATTTAGACCTATGAAAAAAATAGTCAATCCTTTTGTCGAAAGCAAAAAACATGATTATAAATGCTTTGGATGTTCTCCTATAAATGAAGCAGGATTAAAACTTGAGTTTTGGGATGCCGACGATGAAATTATCTGCAAATGGGTACCTCACAAACACATGGAAGGATATACTAAAATATTACATGGCGGTATCCAGGCTTTAATATTAGATGAAATTGCCAGCTGGACCGTTTATACAAAATGTGAAACAGCAGGAGTAACTGCCAACATTGATGTAAAATACAAACATCCTTTAGCCATAACAGATCAGGAAATAGTTATTAGAGCAAAAATTGAAACGGTCAACAAAAGGCTGGCTACAATTACTGCCTCCATTGAAAACCACGAAGGGATAGTTTGTGCTACAGGAAAAGTCACTTACTTTATTTTTCCAAAGGAAATAGCCAAGCAAAAATATAATTATCCAGGCATAGAAGCCTTTTACGAATAAAATTACAATTTAAGTATCCAACAACAGGATTAAAAAATGAGCTTAAAAAAGAGACTAAAGCAGAACATTCCAGAAGGCTTCGTTCCTTCATTAATTTATTTGGGCAAATGGATTTTACTTTGTGCCATAGTTGGCCTACTTGCAGGTTCGGCATCTGCAATATTTCTAATTTTACTTGAATGGGCCACAAATTTGAGAGAAGATAATTTATGGATTATCGCTTTTCTTCCCATAGGTGGATTAATTATTGGTTTAACCTATCATTATTTTGGTAAAAGTGTAGTGAAAGGTAACAACCAAATTCTCGAAGAATTCCATAGTCCTAAAAGGATTATACCTCTTAAAATGGCACCACTTGTGCTGCTTAGTACAGTAGTAACCCACTTATTTGGTGGATCCGCCGGACGAGAGGGAACTGCCATACAAATGGGTGGAGCTATTGCCGATCAGTTCACAAAAATTTTTAAGTTAAATCCAACAGACAGAAAAATTTTACTGGTTACAGGAGTAAGCGCCGGTTTTGCTTCCATTTTTGGAACCCCCTTGGCTGGAGCCATATTTGCACTAGAAGTTTTTGTAGTGGGTAGAATGCGTTACGATGCCATCATACCTAGTTTTTTAGCAGCCATTTTTGCCAACGAAGCGGCTCAACTTTGGCCAATTCACCACACGCATTATTTAATTCCAACCGTACCTGATTTATGGGCACCCGAACTACTATGGGCAGTACTGGCAGGGATATTTTTTGGGATAGGAGGAATGTTGTTTTCAAATGCTACCCATTTTTGGGGCAACTTCTTTAAAAAATCAATTAAATACCCACCTTTACGTCCGGTTATAGGAGGTGTTGTAATTGCTGCTACAATCTGGATTATTGGTACTACCCGATGGATTGGCTTAGGAGTTCCTGTTATTGTCGAATCGTTTGAACAACAGTTACCTTTTAGTGATTTTATCCTTAAAATACTTTTTACATCCTTTACTCTGGGTGCTGGATTTAAAGGTGGAGAAGTAACTCCCTTATTTTTTACTGGGGCCACTTTAGGTAGTGCATTATCATTATTTATCCCACTTCCCGTTGCGCTATTGGCAGGGATGGGGTTCGTGGCTGTTTTTGCAGGAGCTACAAATACACCTATAGCATGTACTTTAATGGGGATTGAACTCTTCGGTGCTGATTCTGGAGTATTTATTGGAATTGCCTGTGCTACAGCTTATCTTTTTTCGGGCCATACCGGAATTTACGGAGAGCAAATTATTGGAAGCCCTAAAAACTTTTTATTTGGCTCACACAAAGGGAAGAAACTTAACCAATTATAATAAAAAAGCAGTGATTTAAAATATTAAATCACTGCTTCAAAAATATATTTGTAACATATCTTTTTATTTTATTGATGATTATCTAAGTGCAAATGTTGATATTTCATTTTCCAGAAAAGAGTCTACGTTTAACATCCAATCCTGAATAGCTAATTCGGTATATTCATCATATAGAAAACTATCCACATCTGTCATCCAAGGTTCAAATGCTAGTTCACCTTCATTTAGAGATAAAAAAGCATTCAAATCAACCATCCAAGCTTCCAATTGTAATTCGTCTTCCACAAACGATGTTACATCCAACATCCAATTTTCAATTTCCAATTCAGATTCATTCCAATTTAAATCTTGCTCATCAAATTGCTCAACAAATGTTTCAGGACTTAACATCCAATTGTTAATTTCTAAACGATCTTCAACATTTTGCTGGGAGGTATAGTTTATAACAAAATCTAAATTTGTTGGGGTAAGCAATGTTGCAGTTTTAGATTCTAAAAACTCGTTATCAGAAGCATAAACAGTTACTGAAGATACTACTATTAATATTACAATTACAAAAATTGAACTGACGGTTTTAATTGTGACTAAATTTTTCATCGAATTATATATTAAAGTTATTATTATTATTATTATTGATAGACGATGATTATATAACAAGCCCTGCGCCAAACTACATATAAACCTGATTTACTAACACTTAAATACAACAACTCAATATATCACTAACTAAAAATTGTACGGTTAAACTACAATCCATGTTCGAAGCCGAACACTTTAAAGACTTTGAAGTATTTTATTTTCCTCCTAATATTTATCTATATTTATCATTTCTTAAAAATCAACCGATTAACATGTAAAGAACATACAAATTTGATTACCTTAATTCTAACATTATTAGGTGATTATATTTATTTGAAAGTTTAAACTGATAAATGAAAATAATTAACACATGAAATTTTTTATAAAATTATTACCTCTTCTAGCCGTTATTCTTTCCATAACTTCATGTACTAGAAAAATTACTGTCAACAAAAAATTAGTTTTTATTGGCAACAATACCTCTGACTCATCCAAAGGAATTGCTTATGCTTTTTTTAATGAAAGTACCGGAGAATTGACGCAACCTACTTACACAGGCAAGCTTTCAAAGGCAAACTTTTTTCATCCGGATACTATTAACAATATGCTTCATTTTATTGGAGAAGTATATAATGATATCGATTCTTCTTTAATTCAAAGTATTGTGAATTATTCTGTAGATAAATCCTCAGGTCATATCACTCCTGTTTCAAATACCTTTGTTCATGGTATAGGCCCATGTTTTATTGAATACAATCAGGATAATCAAAAAATACTTATCGCCAACTATGTGTCTGGAAATATCTGCTCATTTGATTACACTAACTCAAAACTTAGTTTAGAATATTCGCAACAACATTATGGTACTGGCCCTAACGAAAACAGACAGGAAAGACCGCATGCACATTCAATAAGAACAGCACCCAATAGCGATTTTGTTTATTCCTGCGATTTAGGTGCAGATAAAATAATGGTATATAAATTTATTAATCAGAAACTTGAAAAGGTAGATTCTATCAGTTGTTTTCCCGGATCTGGTCCTCGACATATTGATTTTTCACCAGATGAAAAAATTATGGCTGTTGTTAATGAATTAAATTGTACGGTTAGCACTTATAAAAAAGATTCTTTAAGTATTTATTCAAAAGAAATTCAGACTATAGCAATGCTTCCAGACACTTTTGATGGCTTTGCTAAAGCAGCAGACATACATTTTTCTCCTGATGGACAATTTTTATATGCATCCAATAGAGGATTAAATAGCATTGTTGTTTATAAAGTAAACAATGGCAATCTTAAATTAATTGAAATTTTTACTGACAATATAAACTGGCCTCGAAATTTCACTGTTTCACCGAATGGAAAATACCTGTTAGTGGCCAATAGAGATTCGAATAATATTTCTGTTTTTAGAAGAAATAAGGAAACTGGAAAACTTACTTTCTTAAACAACAATGCAAAAGTTGAAAGTCCAGTTTGTGTACGCTTCTTTTAATTTTCATTCTCAATTAGTACATCTAAATTATTATATCTTATAAAAACAGTCTCTCTTTTACATGAAGCTTTTTCTCAAATTCATTGGTTACTTTATTCTTGCATTTATCCTTATTATTATAGGAGTTATTATTTACTTCCAACTTGGAACAAAAAACAATAACAAACCTATATCAATGGTTCCTTCTGATGCATTAATTACCTTAGAAACTGATAATTTATCGGAAACTATGATGGATATTACCCAAACTAATTATTGGGAATCCATTATAGAAAGTAATATTTTAAAAGAATTTAAGGAGGCTTTGATTAAGTATGAACAAAGTATTGAAAATAATAAATGGCTGAAACCTGTACTAAGAAAACAGTCCCTAACTTTTTCACTTCATCCATTGCATACAAAACAACTTGACTATTTGGTAATTACTGATATTAAAAAATTCGGCAAACTAGATCTAATTCCTAAATTGAGTAGTATTTTAAAAATACCTGCACACGAAAATACCATTGATTCAACCAAAGTGTTCTCCATATATATAAAGGAATATGATCTAAATCTACATTTGGCTACTGTTAATAACTTAATGATATGCAGTTCCTCATATCAATTGTTGGAAAAAACACTAAGAAAAGAAGAAACATTAACTTCTCATGAAACAGAAAAACGCAATGAAGTTAATCTTGCGTACTCATCTGATTTATTTAATATATATACCAACAATAATCTGATTCAGAAATATTTTGCTCAATATTCGTCTTCTTTACTTAAAGGATTGGCCTTCTCTGCTTTGGGTGCTGATTTTTCAGAAAAATCCTTTAGTCTTGAAGGTTATTCTAGCATTTATGATACAATAGCCTCACCATTTTTATCCATCAAAAACACCTCTGCCAGTAAACGAAATACAGAGGCTGTTATTCCATCTAATATTTCGTGGTACTTAAACTTTAACGTAACAGACTTTACCGGTTTTTACAATAATTTTTTTAATCAGTATGCCAAAATAAATCCCATTGGATACCAAACCTACTCTGTTGGACTTAGCCTTACCGAATCTTATATGGGTATAGATATCAATAAAAATATTTTGTCATGGCTATCCGGAGAAATTGCAATATCCCAATTTAAACCACTCCCTAATACACATAAAGATGATTTTTTAGTAGTAGTGGCAACAAACAATTTGGACAATGCCAAATCAAATTTAATTGAATTATCTAAAAAAATTAAAAATCGAACTTCATTTAAATACAAACAGATACTTTATAAAAATTACGAAATAAACTATCTAAATATCAAAGGATTCTTTAAGTTATTCATGGGTGGTTTTCTACTTGATAGATCTAAACCATATTATACCATCATAAATGATTTTATCTTGTTTAGTAACTCCTCAGATTTGTTAGAACAGTGTATTGACAATTATTTAATAGGAAATACACTTAAACGCAATAAGGACTTTCAGGTATTTATGAAAAACTTTAAACCTGAAAGTCAGATCACTTCATTTATAAACATGCCTCGTTTATATGATCGCTTATATTACTTTGGTTCCACACAAGAACGAAAGAATATTGAAGACTATAGAAAAATAATCCAAAACATGGGATGGATTGGATTTCAACTATATCCTGAAAACGATCTACTTAAGACTAAAATTCACACTCAATCTACTGAAAGTCCTGATGAAAATTATCAAATTGATTTAAATCTACATTCTGCAGAAGACCTTTTTATTGATGAGTTTGAACATCTTGAATTCATAATTGATATGGGGAACGAATATAAAAATTACGATGGTGACCTTACTTATTATTTAACGCATCCAGAAAGAGTACAGGATAGCATCCTTGTGCATGAAGGCAACCTGAATGAAGGCGTTTTAGATGGGATGTGGCGTAGTTTTTATTCCTCAGGAAATATTAAATCTGCCGTTAATTATGATGATGGCAAAGTAGAAGGAACAGCTGTTTTCTATTACGATAATCCCAAACACATCATAAGAGCTGAAGTTGATTTTGATGAGAATTTAATTAATGGAAATTACAAAGAATTTTATTCCAATGGAAACATTAAAGCCTCTATTGAGTTTAAAGATGGAGAAAGATGGGGTGATTTATTCTATTATTACAGAAACACACAAATAAAAACTGAAGGTCAATTTAAAAAAGGAAAACAAACCGGGAAGTGGAAATATTACTCAAAATCCGGAGAACTTATAAATAAAGAAAATTGGTAAATTATGGATCAATCAAACTTTTTAAACTGGATATTACTCATTTTTGGAATGCTTATTTTTTCAGCAGCATTATTTAACTGGAAATATTTTTTTAGGTTAAGAAAAGCCCAAATGCTTACCAAATTAATAGGATTATCTGCAACTCGTATTTTATACGGAATTCTTGGACTTTTATTTGCTTTAATAGGAGCTAATTACTTATTTCATTTAGGAATCTTTACTTTCTGATTCTCCAAAATAATCCTCTACCATCCAATTATTAATAAATTGGTCATCTGAAAATAATCTAACTATAAATTCCTCTATAGTCAACTCCTCCATTTTTCTCCCTTTTCCTTTCAAATATCCAACAAAACCTTCATTCATATATCTCCCTGCTTTTAAAACAAAATCATATAAAGCCGGAATAATGGATTCATCTCCTGGAGAATCAAATTTTCTCTTACATGATTCTTTATCTGATGAAAGATAGATCCTACAAGCCATTGGACGTACTGAATAAATAGAGCAGCTTCCGTCTACTAGAAAAGGACAGGCAAACTTAATTTTTTGTTTTTGCTCCTCTTTTAATCCCTTTGTTAATTTAAATTTAGCTTGCGCATTTGATAATATTTTATTGCGTTGTTGATCATCAAACACTTGATGTATAAACTCAAAAATCAAAATAACCTCTTGCGTTGTCATATAAACGGGTTGATAACAACACCAGCTGCAACCATTCTCACATTTTATAGGTTTACCTTCCTGATGAGTTCTTAATGCAAAAGATTGAGTCAGTTGACTAATAGCAGAATACTGAGTTTGCATACCTCTAAAAAGTGGAGTTAAAGTTTCAAAATCAATAACTTCTTTTGATGCTATTGTATATCCATCTTTATAGAAAGACAGATTCATTTCTTTATTCTTTTTATCTTCTTTATCTTTATTACTCATCTTAATAATATATTATTAAATGCGAAAATACTCCTTTTTAATAACATACAGTGCGATAATAAATTTATATACATAATATTGGCATTATTATTAACCTATTTATCAATACAGATGCATCGCAATTAATACATGATATAATAAATTAAATCACCTCTGTTATAATCTAAATATGTATTGTTTATCATAAAATAAATATATATTTTTGAGCATATTATCTAATCCTCCTTTTTAAATGCGATATCATTCATTTCTATCAAAAGAAGACGCTGCTTGGGGAGAGCAGGAAGTTATTCGATTTCGTTGGGTATTAATAGCAGCAATAATTGTATTGATTGGTTATATTTTCTTGGCTGGAAATACTCAAAGAGGACTAGTTTCACTTGGGCTGGCTGTTGTTTATATTTTTTATAACTCCATTATAAATATACTCTTAAGAAAATTTGACAATGCAAGTTGGATACGATATGTATCATCAACCATAGATGTAACTATACTTTCAGCACATATTTTTAATTATTCATATTTTTTTAAACCAATTGCAGTATCTACAGCACCTTCGCTATTTCTTTATGCAGTTTTAATCATGCTATCTGTTTTAAGATATGATGGACGATTAGTCATTTTTACCACAATATATGTGGTTATATGTTCAAACGTAATATATTTTTTAAGATATATGGATATTGATCCATACTTGTTCACTCAGGTTGCATCCGCAGGTCCAGAAGGAGCTATTTACAGAAGTGTTTATTTTATTTTAATGGGGTATTTCACGTTTAGTATTCCTAAAATGATAAACCGCCTGGTTGAGAAACAAAATACCACAAATAACGAAAGACGCGAAATAGAAATAAAATTGGCATTAGAAACTCAAAAAAAAGACATGGCCATGCAAAGTTTAATTATTGAGCAACAATTGAGCCTGCAATTAAATAATCAAAAAGAAGTAATACAAAAACAAAACAATAGTCTTGAAAAACTAATTACTACAAAAAACAAACTCTTTTCAATTATTGGACACGATCTCCGCTCTCCCCTATGTGTTCAAAGTTCATTAACAGAATACCTTATTCACGATTTTGATAACCTTGATAAGGAAAGTATTTTAGAAAGTATTTATGCAATTCATAAAACAGCCAACAATGCTTTAAATATGTTATCCAACTTAATGGATTGGAGTCGAACTCAAAATAACATGTTAGACCCTTTACCTATTAAAGTAAATATTAAACAAAAGCTTGAAGATGTTATCGATTTACAATCAGAATCATGGAGAGCAAAAAAAATTAATATAAAAGTACAATCTGATGTTGATTTGTATTCTTTTGCTGACGATCAAATGGTTGAAACTATATTAAGAAATTTACTATCTAATGCCATCAAATTTACTCCTGAAAATGGAAACGTACACTTTTCTGCATACAAACAAAACCATAATTGTATTATTGAAGTAGCGGATACAGGTGTTGGTATGTCTGAACAACAAATAAAATCATTATTCTCTTCTGACAAAACAATTTCATCACCAGGTACAAATAATGAAAAAGGTACTGGTTTAGGATTAATTTTATGTAAAGAAATGATTGATATTAACAAAGGATCAATTTCAGTAGATAGTGAACTAAGCAAAGGTACGAAATTTACCATTTCACTTCCTACTGAAAATTAAGGCTTCAAAACAAAGTGCTCAGTATTGATTTGCACACCAGTTCTGACTTTCTTTTGTTGGTTTTTCTTCATGAATTAAACTATCCAGAAACTTACCAAACATTAATTGATCTCTATTCTCAAGAGCATCATTATAATCCTTTATAGACTTTTGCAATTGAGCAAACAAAATCTTAGCCTCTGTAGTACTAAAATCTTTTGTATTAATGTGCTTTAGATTTTGATAAGTATAATATTTACCTGTAATTTGGTTTAATTGATTAAGCAATGCATCTCGCTTATTTATAATCAATTGAAAATTTCTTGCCCACTTTTCCATCGTAAAATAGATTTATAATTTCTTAATCAATTTACAAATATCTCGTTTCAAACAAAAGGTTAACAACAGAAAAAAAAGTTTTTTTTAATTAGATTTTATTCAATGAACTAATTGTTCAACAATTATCAAACTATATTTTCATTAGCAGGCATTTAGAACTATCTTTGCCCCCAGAAACGCAATATATAAAAAATGAAATTCGAAGATTATTCCATTTCAAACGAAATAAAAAAAAGTTTAGCTAAGTTAAACTTCCGTAGACCAACTGATATTCAATTTAAATCCATCCCTCCAATTTTAAAAGGAGAAGATGTTTTAGCTATAGCTCAAACTGGTACAGGGAAAACTGCCGCATTTGCTATTCCTGTAATCCATACTCTTCATACAAAGAAAATAAAAAGAAGAAGTGATGGTATAAAATGTTTAATAATGGTTCCTACAAGGGAATTAGCTATGCAAATTCATCAAGTCTTTGAATCGATTGGGAAACACACTTCAGTAAAATCTTTTTGTGTGTATGGAGGTGTAGATGAAGGTCCGCAAATCGCAAAACTTGAAAAAGGCATTGATATATTAATAGCTACCCCTGGAAGAATGTTCGACCTGGCTAGTAGAGGTTATATAAAACTTAACCGAACCGAGATTCTTATTCTGGATGAAGCAGATCACATGTTAGACCTAGGCTTTATTAAAGACATTAAAGATCTGATGACTTATCTTCCTAAAAAGAGACAAACATTATTCTTTTCTGCAACAATTAACGAAACCATAAAAAAACTCGCATATTCTTTAGTGAGTAATGCCATTAGGATACAAGTATCGCCTAAAGATCCAGTTGCAAAAAACATTGACCACTCAGTTACGTTCATTGAAATGGACGATAAACGTTTCTTTTTGGAAAGATTAATAAAAGAAAATCCGGAAAAGAAAATACTTATTTTTGTTAGAACTAAAGTAAGAGCTGAAAGAGTACAAAAAGCCATGGAAAGAGTCCAAATCGAGGCTCAATTTATTCATGGCGGTAAAGAGCAAGATGAAAGGAAAAAAGTCCTAGATTTGTTCCGAAAAGGTGAAATAAAAGTATTAATTGCAACTGATGTTAGCGCAAGAGGTATTGATATTCCTGAAGTACAATATGTAGTTAATTATGACTTACCTGAGCTATCTGAGAATTATGTTCACAGAGTTGGTAGAACAGGTAGAGGTAAGGAAAAAGGAAATGCAATTTCTTTCTGTAGTGAAGATGAAAAATCAATCCTAAACGAAATTGAAAGTTTTCTTGGGAAACCAATTAAAAGACTTGAGATAGAGAAAGAGGATTACACACATACTATAGACTTTTCAGCTGAAAGTCATGCAGATTGGAAAACCTTAATAAGTGATCATGATGATTTTATTACAAAATCAAAAAAGAAACCCAAAAAGAAAAAATAAATACAAAAAAGGTTTGTTTGATAGATATTGATCATACAAACCTTTTTTTATCAATTTAAAATGATGGCAAAAATTCTACATTGCCCAATGAAACATATTCTTTACATAGTATTTATATAATATACATGAGGTATGTAATACTATTTTCTACTTGTTCATTTTAATCAAAGTTTGGTACCCTTACTTAACTTTTTTCTATACTTAACAAAAGTACACACCTACTTACACGAAAGTATATCTCAAGAACCTGACCACTGATGATATTATAATACACTAGTATCCGGTAAAAAGTAACCGGGGCGAACATTTTCACGAACTCACCATTTTGTCTACTTTTGAGTTACCACACAGAAAAGCAAGACATGGCTAATAATACACAAATATCTTAGAAAAAGGTGCCATACAATACACTCAAGAAAATGCCCTCCGATATGATCTCCTAATTCCTGATAACATAATCCTTATCTACTTATTTTGTTACATCTATATACGCCATCTGACTAATAATTTGACCAGCAAATTTCATATTGGATTTACATCATACGTAACGTAACTTCAGAAAACTACAATAATAATAATAATAATAATAGTAGTAGACAATATATATGTTAGGTATGATAACTCCTTACTTTCATACCTAATACTAATTAAGAATCATAATTACTCTCTTCAATACGAGTTGTATAGTATGTAATGTATCTATACAACCTTTAAATTATCTAACATACTTTATACTTTGTGATGGAGATAACTGAATTAATCCTTCTTTACAACCATCTTATTCTTTATTTAATTGAATATTTCAATGGATCAAACAACAGAGATGAATATAGAGTCAGACCAACTACAAATATGATCCAAAAGTAACCTTATTGCTAAATACTAAAAATGGGTACAGATAACCATCAAACTCACATTAAACTCACTTCAAACTCACATATTAGTCATATTATATTCACTAGGCAATGTATATAAACTGTGTTTAAAATGACTCGAATGTCACTGTAGTATTCCTATAACTTTACTACAACACCAATTAATCCATTTGTATATTTATGGACAAGGAAATGCAAATTTAGCACCTGAGCAGTATCCGTGTTGTAAAGTACACTATTGGAAAATTGAAAATTGAAAATACTGAGATTAGTTCTTAATGGTTTTCCAATTTTGAGGTAGAATTACTTTTAATTGAGATGTTTTATAATCTTGTATTCTTTCAAGTACAAAGGTTAACCATTCTAACGGATTTACATCATTAATTTTACATGTAGCAAAAAAAGAATACATCATGGCAGCTTTTTGTGCTGCACTATGTGAACCTGCAAACAAATAGTTTTTCCGACCTAAAGCTAATGGACGTATAGCATTTTCAATCTTATTATTATCGATTTCATATTTACCATTATCAATGTAGGCTTTTAATCTAGGCCAGAGATTGTATGTATAGGTAATTGCTTTTCCAATTGGACTCTGGGGTACCACTTTATTAATGTTGCTTTTTAGCCATTGTTCTATTTCAATTAGGATAGGTCTTGCATATATGTTTCTGTACCTTTGTAAGGTGTTATGATTTATCAAACGCTCTTTTGCTGTTCTTTCTATTTTATAAAGCTTCTGCATCTTTTTAAGCATATACTCTGCCATATCTTTGTCGTAGTTCAAAGCTTTATCAAAATAACGCCGGGCATGTGCCATGCAAGCTAAAAGCACAATATGTCCTTTGGTTTCCATGCTTTGATACGCAATATAACCATCAGTTTGCAATGATCCGTTAAAATTTTTCAGCGTCTCTTCTGGTGCATCTTTATTTCTACCCGGATGATATTTAAAAAGAACTAATCCTTGCTCGGGTGATCGATAAACCCATTGGTATCCGGAAAATAAAGCGCCTTTCTTTTGTGAATCCTGAACTCCAATTGGAGATTCATCAGCTTGTAAATAATCACAATTTAAAACTTCTTTTTCCATTAAGTGATACAAAGAATCCAATAGATCAGTTGCTTTGTTAAACCATCCATTCATTGTGGAATTGGTTAAATACAGCTTACTACGTTTGAAGATCTGTATTTGACGATAAAAAGGAAGATGATCAACATATTTTGCAACCAATATATAAGCTAATAAACTTGCTCCAGCATTTCCTTTGGGTATTGGCAAGGATGGCAATTCAGCAATAACAACGCCTTGATTGTTTGGTTTTGCATATTTTGGACGAATAATTTTCCTAACAAATATTTGAGCAGGATTATATTCTAATATTTCAGTTATCTCTTCACCAATTTTTCTTGAACCTGGCTCAATCAACTCTGGTTCAATTATTTCTTCTACTCGTGGAAAATGATCTGATATTTTTATGCGAATGGGAGTCTTCTTTTCTTTCTCTGGCTTTTTTCTGGTGTAATTAATTTGTTCAACTTCTGTTTCTGCTTCCTCTGTTTTTTCACCAAATAAATCTAATTGAGAAGCTTCTTGTGATGTGGGTACAAAACGTTCACTTTTACTGCCAAAAATTAGTCTTTGAAGCTCTTTTAACTGATGCTTTAAGTAATTATGTTCAGCCAAAAGCTTTTCATATTCTGCCTTAGAAACGACTTCTTCATGTATGTCTTTTGTTTTGATTTCCACGCTTAAAAATAATCAAAACCCTTGTGATATCAATGGATTTAATGCATTTTATCTTCTAGTGAAAACCTTTTTTTTCGTCTAAGGTTTGTGATACAAATACCATCTATCAACATAACCATTTGAGCATAACTTAAAACATAACTCCCTTCATTTATATCATATCTGGGATATTCAAAAGTGCCTTTTTCAAGCCTTTTATAATACAAAACAAATCCACTTCCTTTCCAATGTAAAAGTTTTATTTTGTTTCTATTTTTATTGATAAAAACATAGACATCGCCATTCAATGGTGATTCCCCAAGATTATTTTTAACAAGGCCACATAGCCCATCGAAACTTTTTCGCATATCCGTAGCTTGTCCGTATAATTGAAATTTTAGATCGGATGACAATGTAAACATATCAATACAATTTGATGAGTTCTTTAATTGTTTCTATTGAAAATCCTTGGCTATAACGAAATATTACTCCATTGGGAAATTCAATCTCTTGATAGGTTTGTTCTGCTGTATTTTCAACTTTGACAGGGATAAATCCGGTACGGCATGGACCTGATTGTTTTGAGGCCTGCTCTTTATTAAACTTTGTTATCCAATATTTAAGTGAACCCACAGAAATTCCTTCTTTCTTACAAAAATCAGATTGTCTTATTTGACTCTTACTTTTATGCCACAGATCTACGATTCTTCGTATTTCTGCATGACCTTCTATTACTCTTGTTTTCATGTTAGCAAGCTCTCAAAATCCCTGGTAATATCCAATGTGTAAATAACAGTATGCTTACCTCATAACTATACTTGAGCATGATAATGTAACGCTATGCAATTAAAACGGATCAACAAATTAACTGGGAACCACGGACTGCGGGCTGCCTACTGTAGGCTGCGGACTAAATAGGTATAAATGCAAAAAGAGCAACTGAAACTTGTTCAATTGCTCTTTCTTTTTAAAATCAGCGGCGACCTACTCTCCCACAATATGCAGTACCATCGGCGCTAATGGGCTTAACTTCTCTGTTCGGAATGGGAAGAGGTGGAACCCCATCGCTATAACCACCTGAATATCTTTATGAATAACATACCAGCTCAATCAAAATCACTTGTCGTGCTTTAACGCCCAACTAAAAGTTTCGGGTAATTAGTACTGCTCGGCTTTGACATTACTGCCTTTACACCTACAGCCTATCAACGTCATCGTCTCTAACGTCCCTGATAAGGATATCTCATCTTGAAGCAGGCTTCGTGCTTAGATGCTTTCAGCACTTATCCCTTCCAAACTTAGCTACCCAGCAATGCTCCTGGCGGAACAACTGGTGCACCAGAGGTTTGTCCATCACGGTCCTCTCGTACTAATGACAGGTCTTCTCAAATATCCTACGCCCACAACAGATAGGGACCGAACTGTCTCACGACGTTCTGAACCCAGCTCGCGTGCCACTTTAATGGGCGAACAGCCCAACCCTTGGGACCTTCTCCAGCCCCAGGATGTGACGAGCCGACATCGAGGTGCCAAACCGCTCCGTCGATATGAGCTCTTGGGAGCGATCAGCCTGTTATCCCCGGAGTACCTTTTATCCTTTGAGCGATGGCCCTTCCATGCGGAACCACCGGATCACTATGTCCTACTTTCGTACCTGGTCGACTTGTCGGTCTCACAGTCAAGCTTCCTTGTGCCATTACACTCTGCGGACGGTTACCAATCGTCCTGAGGAAACCTTTGAAAGCCTCCGTTACTCTTTTGGAGGCGACCACCCCAGTCAAACTACCCACCAAACAATGTCCGGATTAATCCGTTAGGCCACAGATAAGCAAAGGGACGTATTTCAAGGGTGACTAACATACTCCTGGCGAAGCATGATCAACGTCTCCGTCCTATCCTACACATTACTTACCCACAACCAATGTTAAGTTGCAGTAAAGGTTCACGGGGTCTTTCCGTCCCGTTGCGGGTAATCGGCATCTTCACCGATACTACAATTTCACCGAGCTCATGGTTGAGACAGTGCGCACATCGTTACACCATTCGTGCAGGTCGGAACTTACCCGACAAGGAATTTCGCTACCTTAGGACCGTTATAGTTACGGCCGCCGTTTACTGGGGCTTCAATTCAAACCTTCGCCGAAGCTAAGCTCTCCTCTTAACCTTCCAGCACCGGGCAGGTGTCAGGCCTTATACGTCTTCTTTCGAATTTGCAAAGCCATGTGTTTTTGATAAACAGTCGCATGCGCTATTTCTCTGCGGCCTACCGAAGTAGGCGCCCCTTATCCCGAAGTTACGGGGCCAATTTGCCGAGTTCCTTAACCATGAATCACTCGAGCGCCTTAGTATACTCAACCCAACTACGTGTGTCCGTTTACAGTACGGGCTCCTATACTCGCTTTTCTTGGTACCGGCTGCTTTACTTCGCTTCGGCCGAAGCCTAGGCTCAACGTACTATTCCGTCAGTACGTAGTAATCTCACCAATACGTCACTTTCGTTGTATAGCAGGTGCAGAAATATTAATCTGCTTACCATCCACTACCCCTTTCGGGTTCGCGTTAGGTCCCGACTAACCCTGATCCGATTAGCGTTGATCAGGAAACCTGAGTCTTTCGGCGTGAGGGGTTCTCGCCCTCATTATCGTTACTTATGCCTACATTTGCTTTTCTAACCGCTCCACAGTTCATCACCAAACTGCTTCAAGGCCGTTAGAATGCTCCCCTACCACTTGTACTTCGTACAAATCCATAGCTTCGGTAGTATACTTATGCCCGATTATTATCCATGCTCGATCGCTCGACTAGTGAGCTGTTACGCACTCTTTAAATGAATGGCTGCTTCCAAGCCAACATCCTAGCTGTCTATGCAATCAAACCGCGTTTGTTCAACTTAGTATACATTTGGGGACCTTAGCCGATGGTCTGGGTTCTTTCCCTTTCGGACACGGACCTTAGCACCCATGCCCTCACTCCTATTCATCATCTTACAGCATTCGGAGTTTATCAGGAGTTGATAGGCGGTGAAGCCCTCTCGTCCAATCAGTAGCTCTACCTCTGTAAGATTAAAATAAGGCTGCACCTAAATGCATTTCGGGGAGTACGAGCTATTTCCAGGTTTGATTGGCCTTTCACCCCTACCCACAGTTCATCCAAAAACTTTTCAACGTTAACTGGTTCGGTCCTCCATTCCGTGTTACCGGAACTTCAACCTGACCATGGGTAGATCACCTGGTTTCGCGTCTAGCGCAGCTAACTTTTTCGCCCTATTCAGACTCGCTTTCGCTTCGGCTCCGTTGCTGAACAACTTAACCTTGCTAACTACGACTAACTCGTAGGCTCATTATGCAAAAGGCACGCCGTCACCATTAATTGGCTCCGACCGCTTGTAAGCGCACGGTTTCAGGTACTATTTCACTCCCCTGTTCGGGGTACTTTTCACCTTTCCCTCACGGTACTGGTTCACTATCGGTCTTTCAGGAGTATTTAGCCTTACCAGATGGGCCTGGCAGATTCACACAGGATTTCTCGTGTCCCGCGCTACTCAGGATACTGCTAAAATTTAAAACCTTACGTGTACGTGGCTGTCACACGCTACGGCCGTTCTTTCCAAAACGTTCCACTTCAATTTTAAATCTATATCGCAGTCCTACAACCCCAACGTTGCCTGAACAACATTGGTTTGGGCTAATCCCCGTTCGCTCGCCGCTACTTAGGGAATCACTATTGTTTTCTTCTCCTCCAGGTACTTAGATGTTTCAGTTCCCTGGGTTTGCCCCCCGAAGGGTGACTGGTCATCAACCAGCCGGGTTGCCCCATTCAGAAATCTGCGGATCAATAAATATTTGCTTCTCCCCGCAGCTTATCGCAGCTTATCACGTCTTTCTTCGCCTCTGAAAGCCTAGGCATCCACCGTACGCCCTTGCTTACTTTCTTGTTGGTATAGCTTTAAAGCTCGCGCATTAAAGCCAACCTATGATTTTGATTGTTTTGCCAATATGTCAATGTACGTTTTGTCTGTTTTAGACAATGTGAAATGCACTACTATAGAAAATAGTTTCTTTGTGAATTAATATTAATATTAATTCGTGTTGTAAACTCTCTCCAGAAAGGAGGTGTTCCAGCCACACCTTCCGGTACGGCTACCTTGTTACGACTTAACCCTAGTTATCAGTTTTACCCTAGGCCGCTCCTTACGGTAACAGACTTCAGGTACCCCCGACTTCCATGGTTTGACGGGCGGTGTGTACAAGGCCCGGGAACGTATTCACCGCGCCATGGCTGATGCGCGATTACTAGCGAATCCAGCTTCACGGAGTCGAGTTGCAGACTCCGATCCGAACTGAGACCGGTTTTCGAGATTAGCATCCTATCGCTAGGTAGCTGCCCTTTGTACCGACCATTGTAACACGTGTGTAGCCCTGGACGTAAGGGCCGTGCTGATTTGACGTCATCCCCACCTTCCTCTCGGTTTACACCGGCAGTCTTGTTAGAGTCCCCACCTTTACGTGATGGTAACTAACAACAGGGGTTGCGCTCGTTATGGGACTTAACCCGACACCTCACGGCACGAGCTGACGACAACCATGCAGCACCTTGTAAGCAGTCCGAAGAAAAGACCATCTCTGATCTATGCAGCCTACATTTAAGTCCAGGTAAGGTTCCTCGCGTATCATCGAATTAAACCACATGTTCCTCCGCTTGTGCGGGCCCCCGTCAATTCCTTTGAGTTTCATTGTTGCCAACGTACTCCCCAGGTGGATTACTTAATGCTTTCGCTCAGTCGCTGACTATGTATCGCCAACAACGAGTAATCATCGTTTACGGCGTGGACTACCAGGGTATCTAATCCTGTTCGCTACCCACGCTTTCGTGCATCAGCGTCAATTATAGCTTAGTAAGCTGCCTTCGCAATCGGTGTTCTGTGTTATATCTATGCATTTCACCGCTACACAACACATTCCGCCTACCTCAACTAAATTCAAGACTATCAGTATCAATGGCAGTTTTACAGTTGAGCTGCAAGATTTCACCACTGACTTAATAGTCCGCCTACGCACCCTTTAAACCCAATAAATCCGGATAACGCTCGCATCCTCCGTATTACCGCGGCTGCTGGCACGGAGTTAGCCGATGCTTATTCATACGGTACCTTCAAAAAGCTTCACGAAGCTCACATTATTCCCGTATAAAAGTAGTTTACAACCCATAGGGCAGTCTTCCTACACGCGACATGGCTGGTTCAGACTTGCGTCCATTGACCAATATTCCTCACTGCTGCCTCCCGTAGGAGTCTGGTCCGTGTCTCAGTACCAGTGTGGGGGACCTTCCTCTCAGAACCCCTAGACATCGTCGCCTTGGTGAGCCTTTACCTCACCAACTAGCTAATGTCACGCATGACCATCTTTTACCGCCGAAACTTTACTTTATAATCCATGCGAATCATAAAGACTATAGGGTATTAATCCAAATTTCTCTGGGCTATCCCCTTGTAAAAGGCAGGTTTCATACGCGTTACGCACCCGTGCGCCGGTCGTCATCTACTGCAAGCAGTAATGTTACCCCTCGACTTGCATGTGTTAGGCCTGTCGCTAGCGTTCATCCTGAGCCAGGATCAAACTCTTCGTTGTATAAAAATTATTATGACTGATTTAACAGCCTGTTATTCTTTACAAGAGTTTTAACTCAAAGAATCACTATTTTCCTTTATTAAGTGTGCATTTCAATATTTTCAAAGAACGTCTTCGCATCATTCAGCATCAAGGCATAAATAACTCGAAGTCTTTTATTTTGTAAACTTTACCAAAACTTCTTTTTAGTAAATGTTTATTTCAATCTTTTTAAACGCTCAACCTTCGTTGAACATCGCTCTAAAAGCGGATGCAAAGATAATAACTTTATTCCCTTTTCTCCAAATAAATTTTGAAATATTTTTATTAAATTTTCAAAGCTTATTTTTAATCCTAAAAAGTTATTTTTCAATAACTTAAACCCTTTTCAAAGTCTCATCATTTTAGCATTTTGCCCTTCCTTAAAAGCGGCTGCAAAGATAAGTGATTTTAATTCTTAAATCCAAATAGAAATTGAAAAATTACTTCTTTTTTTTCTTTCTTTTTTGAATGCCTTAAAACCTCCTCTGTACCAGGTTTTCTCTCCCTTATAAAGTCATCATTATGTCATCTTTTAATCGCGCCTTTCGTTCAAAGCGGCTGCAAAGAAACGGACTTTATTCTTACCATCCAAACAAATAGTGATGATTTATTTTGCAGAAACAACAAGTTAAGTAGCAAACCTCTTTTTGTCAAGAGGTTAGTTGAAGAATGTTTTTTATTATTTTTTAGAATTGTAGAATCTGACATATGTAAAACCAACAGATTATCATTTCTAGTATTTACACTCAGGCATTATTCTAACTTAAAAAAAACTTAATATAAAATATATTTAAAATGGCCAGGAAGAATTAACGAAAACAATATAACATGAAATTAAGGATCTCATTTTCGTAACTAGTAATGATATTCAATATTATTACCAGAGAATAGAAGATCATTGCATAGTGTTGTGAATGTGAAGAATTTCTTTTAGACTATCTTAATTTTTTGCTTAGTTAATATTGATATTTTATAGTTCATCCTTTTATATCTTATCCCTTTTGCTGTTTAAACCGGAAGTGCATTGCACATGGAACTGCTATATTTACCAAGACGTATCCGTGTTGTAAAGTACACTATTGGAAAATTGAAAATTGAAAATACTGAGATTAGTTCTTAATGGTTTTCCAATTTTGAGGTAGAATTACTTTTAATTGAGATGTTTTATAATCTTGTATTCTTTCAAGTACAAAGGTTAACCATTCTAACGGATTTACATCATTAATTTTACATGTAGCAAAAAAAGAATACATCATGGCAGCTTTTTGTGCTGCACTATGTGAACCTGCAAACAAATAGTTTTTCCGACCTAAAGCTAATGGACGTATAGCATTTTCAATCTTATTATTATCGATTTCATATTTACCATTATCAATGTAGGCTTTTAATCTAGGCCAGAGATTGTATGTATAGGTAATTGCTTTTCCAATTGGACTCTGGGGTACCACTTTATTAATGTTGCTTTTTAGCCATTGTTCTATTTCAATTAGGATAGGTCTTGCATATATGTTTCTGTACCTTTGTAAGGTGTTATGATTTATCAAACGCTCTTTTGCTGTTCTTTCTATTTTATAAAGCTTCTGCATCTTTTTAAGCATATACTCTGCCATATCTTTGTCGTAGTTCAAAGCTTTATCAAAATAACGCCGGGCATGTGCCATGCAAGCTAAAAGCACAATATGTCCTTTGGTTTCCATGCTTTGATACGCAATATAACCATCAGTTTGCAATGATCCGTTAAAATTTTTCAGCGTCTCTTCTGGTGCATCTTTATTTCTACCCGGATGATATTTAAAAAGAACTAATCCTTGCTCGGGTGATCGATAAACCCATTGGTATCCGGAAAATAAAGCGCCTTTCTTTTGTGAATCCTGAACTCCAATTGGAGATTCATCAGCTTGTAAATAATCACAATTTAAAACTTCTTTTTCCATTAAGTGATACAAAGGATCCAATAGATCAGTTGCTTTGTTAAACCATCCATTCATTGTGGAATTGGTTAAATACAGCTTACTACGTTTGAAGATCTGTATTTGACGATAAAAAGGAAGATGATCAACATATTTTGCAACCAATATATAAGCTAATAAACTTGCTCCAGCATTTCCTTTGGGTATTGGCAAGGATGGCAATTCAGCAATAACAACGCCTTGATTGTTTGGTTTTGCATATTTTGGACGAATAATTTTCCTAACAAATATTTGAGCAGGATTATATTCTAATATTTCAGTTATCTCTTCACCAATTTTTCTTGAACCTGGCTCAATCAACTCTGGTTCAATTATTTCTTCTACTCGTGGAAAATGATCTGATATTTTTATGCGAATGGGAGTCTTCTTTTCTTTCTCTGGCTTTTTTCTGGTGTAATTAATTTGTTCAACTTCTGTTTCTGCTTCCTCTGTTTTTTCACCAAATAAATCTAATTGAGAAGCTTCTTGTGATGTGGGTACAAAACGTTCACTTTTACTGCCAAAAATTAGTCTTTGAAGCTCTTTTAACTGATGCTTTAAGTAATTATGTTCAGCCAAAAGCTTTTCATATTCTGCCTTAGAAACGACTTCTTCATGTATGTCTTTTGTTTTGATTTCCACGCTTAAAAATAATCAAAACCCTTGTGATATCAATGGATTTAATGCATTTTATCTGCTAGCAGCCCGTCTGACTTTATGATTTAATATTTCATTGGGCTTTTTCAGAGATTTTTTTTTCGAAGAATGAAAAAATCCATCATTTTATGCAGATTTTGACAATTTGCCATCAGGTTTTAATACCATTTTCCTCTTTTTGCTCATTTTCACCATGGTATTTTGCATATTATCCAAATGAAAGGTTGAACATTCTCTTTAAATTATATGCCGAGCATACTAAAGACCATTCTCCATCCACCAGAACTTCTCCGCGTAAAGAAAAACGTCTGAAACCCATAATTTCTTTAATAATACCAAATACTGGTTCTACGGTCTGTTTCCGTTTTTTATAAATGTCTTTGTGTTTTCTGAGCTTTTGTTGCATTTTTTCTATTGGTGTTTCAGCCGGAGCTGTTTGTTTATCGGTGTTCAACAGCTTATCAAGGAAAGAATTGTGTTTATCCCTTGCTGTTGATATAAGGGCACGAATTCCTTTTTGTTCACAATCTGTTATGTTTTTTTCACTGAAATATCCTGTATCGGCAACTGCGTTTTCTATTTCTCCAAGTTCATGTGGCACTGCCTCTATTGCTGGAACAAACTCTTGTTTATCATTAACATGGGCATTGCAATACGCACCTACAACAAGCATGTCTTCGTTTACTGCCGCCTGTCCGTTATAGCACTGATCAAAACCTCTGGATGTTTTCATGATCCTCGATTCTGAATCGGTAAAGTTACACTGGTCCTTTTCGTCTGGTGACTCTACTGGTGGTTTTGGTGCACGTCCTCTTGGCTTTTTTCCTGTTTTATCTTGCTTTTCTTTTCGTTGCTGTATGTTCTGGTCGTAATCCTCCTTCTCTTTCTTATACCGTTCTGCGGCTCGGTCTTCTACAATTTGCTTTGCTTCCTTAATTTTTTCCAGTCTATCCTTTCGCAGCCTGATCTCTTCCGGGATATCTACTTCTACGAGAGCTTCCTTTTCATCCTGTTTGTTGGCAAGATTCAATAAGGTTTCAATTTCCGATTCCAGTTGTTGCTCCAGCTTCTTCATGTATTCGTAGCTCATCGCCCTATGACGGGAGGCATTGGCTTGAACCTTAGTGCCATCTATGTATATATTACCCATCTTAACCAGTTTCAACTCTTTGCCAATTAGTAATATCTCTTTGAACATGCCTTTTATTTCAGGAAGGAAACGTTTCCTAAAACTTGAAATGGTGTCATGATCTGGGTGGTGATTCCCTGCTATAAAACGAAATGCCACCGAATCGTATGTCCCCTGTTCTATTTTTCGTGAACTAAAAACGCCTGTGGCATAACCATAAAATAATAGCACCATTAATAGTTTGGGGTCATAGGGCGTTGAGCCAACTCCTTTATATTGATTATAAATGTGTTTAAAAGTAAGCATACTGTTATTTACACATTGCATATTACCAGGGATTTTGAGAGCTTTCCAACATGAAAACAAGAGTAATAGAAGGTCATGCAGAAATACGAAGAATCGTAGATCTGTGGCATAAAAGTAAGAGTCAAATAAGACAATCTGATTTTTGTAAGAAAGAAGGAATTTCTGTGGGTTCACTTAAATATTGGATAACAAAGTTTAATAAAGAGCAGGCCTCAAAACAATCAGATCCATGCCCTACCGGATTTATCCCTGTCAAAGTTGAAAATACAGCAGAACAAACCTATCAAGAAATTGAATTTCCCAATGGAGTAATATTTCGTTATAGCCAAGGATTTTCAATAGAAACAATTAAAGAACTCATAAAATTGTATTGATATGTTTACATTGTCATCCGATCTAAAATTTCAATTATACGGACAAGCTACGGATATGCGAAAAAGTTTCGATGGGCTATGTGGCCTTGTTAAAAATAATCTTGGGGAATCACCATTGAATGGCGATGTCTATGTTTTTATCAATAAAAATAGAAACAAAATAAAACTTTTACATTGGAAAGGAAGTGGATTTGTTTTGTATTATAAAAGGCTTGAAAAAGGCACTTTTGAATATCCCAGATATGATATAAATGAAGGGAGTTATGTTTTAAGTTATGCTCAAATAGTTATGTTGATAGATGGTATTTGTATCACAAACCTTAGACGAAAAAAAAGGTTTTCACTAGAAGATAAAATGCATTAAATCCATTGATATCACAAGGGTTTTGATTATTTTTAAGCGTGGAAATCAAAACAAAAGACATACATGAAGAAGTCGTTTCTAAGGCAGAATATGAAAAGCTTTTGGCTGAACATAATTACTTAAAGCATCAGTTAAAAGAGCTTCAAAGACTAATTTTTGGCAGTAAAAGTGAACGTTTTGTACCCACATCACAAGAAGCTTCTCAATTAGATTTATTTGGTGAAAAAACAGAGGAAGCAGAAACAGAAGTTGAACAGATTAATTACACCAGAAAAAAGCCAGAGAAAGAAAAGAAGACTCCCATTCGCATAAAAATATCAGATCATTTTCCACGAGTAGAAGAAATAATTGAACCAGAGTTGATTGAGCCAGGTTCAAGAAAAATTGGTGAAGAGATAACTGAAATATTAGAATATAATCCTGCTCAAATATTTGTTAGGAAAATTATTCGTCCAAAATATGCAAAACCAAACAATCAAGGCGTTGTTATTGCTGAATTGCCATCCTTGCCAATACCTAAAGGAAATGCTGGAGCAAGTTTATTAGCTTATATATTGGTTGCAAAATATGTTGATCATCTTCCTTTTTATCGTCAAATACAGATCTTCAAACGTAGTAAGCTGTATTTAACCAATTCCACAATGAATGGATGGTTTAACAAAGCAACTGATCTATTGAATCCTTTGTATCACTTAATGGAAAAAGAAGTCTTAAATTGTGATTATTTACAAGCTGATGAATCTCCAATTGGAGTTCAGGATTCACAAAAGAAAGGCGCTTTATTTTCCGGATACCAATGGGTTTATCGATCACCCGAGCAAGGATTAGTTCTTTTTAAATATCATCCGGGTAGAAATAAAGATGCACCAGAAGAGACGCTGAAAAATTTTAACGGATCATTGCAAACTGATGGTTATATTGCGTATCAAAGCATGGAAACCAAAGGACATATTGTGCTTTTAGCTTGCATGGCACATGCCCGGCGTTATTTTGATAAAGCTTTGAACTACGACAAAGATATGGCAGAGTATATGCTTAAAAAGATGCAGAAGCTTTATAAAATAGAAAGAACAGCAAAAGAGCGTTTGATAAATCATAACACCTTACAAAGGTACAGAAACATATATGCAAGACCTATCCTAATTGAAATAGAACAATGGCTAAAAAGCAACATTAATAAAGTGGTACCCCAGAGTCCAATTGGAAAAGCAATTACCTATACATACAATCTCTGGCCTAGATTAAAAGCCTACATTGATAATGGTAAATATGAAATCGATAATAATAAGATTGAAAATGCTATACGTCCATTAGCTTTAGGTCGGAAAAACTATTTGTTTGCAGGTTCACATAGTGCAGCACAAAAAGCTGCCATGATGTATTCTTTTTTTGCTACATGTAAAATTAATGATGTAAATCCGTTAGAATGGTTAACCTTTGTACTTGAAAGAATACAAGATTATAAAACATCTCAATTAAAAGAACTTCTACCTCAAAATTGGAAAACCATTAAGAACTAATCACAGTATTTTCAATTTTCCAATAGTGTACTTTACAACACGGATACGTTTAAAATCAAGACCTTCTACTATATCTACCACAAAGCGAGCAAGGTGGGCTTCTGGCAACCACATCCTTACGTCATAAGGCATTAGCATGCCCTGTTCTCTATCCGCACTAACAAATTGTTTCATGCTCACAAGATAATTAAACTATATTTCTTTTAAGTCCGACAGGCTGCTAGTGAAAACCTTTTTTTGGATCACGTATAAAACTTGGGTCTAAATTGTATATATGATAATCATGCAAAAATTTTTGTTAACCTGAACAAGAAGAATTTTACATCAGAAACACCCCTGAATTGCCTCCTGAATTCTTTGATTTTGGCATTGAAAGATTCTGCTGCAGCATTTGTGCTTCTGGTGTTAAAATAGTTAATGATATTGTTATAATGATTCTCAAAAGTTCTCTTTAATATCTGAAAAGTATCAATGTCAGTCAACTCTATTTGATTAAACCATTGTGCCAGGTATGTCATTGCAACTTGTTTTGTAATATTACGACTATATATAATATATAGATGATGGGAGAGATTATAAGCCTGTTCTATTTCAGGATAGATATTGAATAATAGATTGGCTCGCTGTTTCTGTGATTCAGTCCATTTATGACTGGGTTTAAAAAGGAGGTACCTGCTTCTGGCCAACAATTGCTTTAAGGTGTCTCCATTTTCAAGAGTCTCAGGTTTATATTTCCGGCCTTCCTTTTGGGCTTGTTTATAAGCCTGATTGTCCTGATCAATAGCTTCCCATCTATAGTGGATGCGTTTTTGCTGCACGGCATCACAAGCCAATTGTTGAACATGGAAACGATCAATAACCGTAGTATGCTTAGGGAAACATTTCGTGGCAATTAAATTCATGCTATTAGCCATATCTAATGTCACTTCTTTAACCATGCGACGTTGCTCTTCAGAAAACTTTTCCTTAATGATTTTAATAATATCATCTGCTTGTGTTCCCTTGAAAATACCTACTATCGAACCTTTTTTCCCTTTCTTTGCCTTGTTTGTAATTATGGTGTACAATTCGCCATTAGACAAGGCTGTTTCATCTATTGATAATGAATATCCAATATTTTTAGGGAAAACTAAGTAATCTTCTGCATGTTCCTTCTGACTCCATTCATGGTAGTCACTTAGCTTATTTTTGTATTGACGTTGAAAACTTCGTCCATTTACTCCCAGATATACTTCTAGACTTTGACAGCTTATTGCATTAGAATCTACTAATTTCTTTTAAAAAAGCAGCATACTCCTCACTCATGCGTGTACCCTGTGCTATAACTTCCCAATCTCTACTTATTTTTTTCTTTTCTCCTTCAATAGTAATTTCCCAGCGCCTACGCCTTACTTTCAGTCTTACAAGCATATTGCGTATAGGGTAATCTTCTATATACCGTGGTTCCATAAAACCACAGGATTTATATGGTAAATTTTTATACTCTGTTGGTATGATATCTTTTTCATCTAAACTCAAGACCAATTGTGATTCATAAATGGTCTTTCCACTTGAACTTTTTTCGTAAGATACAATTTCAAAATAATCTAATATACCTTCAGGGAGAAATAGAGCTAGTAGCTCCTGGGATAATCCTTCGTTCAACTTATTCCTTGTTTTTATTTTCTGTTTTTATTTAACAGCAAAATAATCACTTTTTTTTACCAGACCCAAATATTGTGCATGATCCCTTTTTTTCGTCTAAGGTTTGTGATACAAATACCATCTATCAACATAACTATTTGAGCATAACTTAAAACATAACTCCCTTCATTTATATCATATCTGGGATATTCAAAAGTGCCTTTTTCAAGCCTTTTATAATACAAAACAAATCCACTTCCTTTCCAATGTAAAAGTTTTATTTTGTTTCTATTTTTATTGATAAAAACATAGACATCGCCATTCAATGGTGATTCCCCAAGATTATTTTTAACAAGGCCACAAAGCCCATCGAAACTTTTTCGCATATCCGTAGCTTGTCCGTATAATTGAAATTTTAGATCGGATGACAATGTAAACATATCAATACAATTTTATGAGTTCTTTAATTGTTTCTATTGAAAATCCTTGGCTATAACGAAATATTACTCCATTGGGAAATTCAATCTCTTGATAGGTTTGTTCTGCTGTATTTTCAACTTTGACAGGGATAAATCCGGTACGACATGGATCTGAATGTTTTGAGGCCTGATCTTTATTAAACTTTGTTATCCAATATTTAAGTGAACCCACAGAAATTCCTTCTTTCTTACAAAAATCAGGTTGTCTTATTTGACTCTTACTTTTATGCCACAGATCTACGATTCTTCGTGTTTCTGCATGACCTTCTATTACTCTTGTTTTCATGTTGGAAAGCTCACAAAATCCCTGGTAATATCCAATGTGTAAATAACAGTATGCTTACCTATAACCTGCGGACTAAATAGGTATAAATGCAAAAAGAGCAACTGAAACTTGTTCAATTGCTCTTTCTTTTTAAAATCAGCGGCGACCTACTCTCCCACAATATGCAGTACCATCGGCGCTAATGGGCTTAACTTCTCTGTTCGGAATGGGAAGAGGTGGAACCCCATCGCTATAACCACCTGAATATCTTTATTAATAACATACCAGCTCAATCAAAATCACTTGTCGTGCTTTAACGCCCAACTAAAAGTTTCGGGTAATTAGTACTGCTCGGCTTTGACATTACTGCCTTTACACCTACAGCCTATCAACGTCATCGTCTCTAACGTCCCTGATAAGGATATCTCATCTTGAAGCAGGCTTCGTGCTTAGATGCTTTCAGCACTTATCCCTTCCAAACTTAGCTACCCAGCAATGCTCCTGGCGGAACAACTGGTGCACCAGAGGTTTGTCCATCACGGTCCTCTCGTACTAATGACAGGTCTTCTCAAATATCCTACGCCCACAACAGATAGGGACCGAACTGTCTCACGACGTTCTGAACCCAGCTCGCGTGCCACTTTAATGGGCGAACAGCCCAACCCTTGGGACCTTCTCCAGCCCCAGGATGTGACGAGCCGACATCGAGGTGCCAAACCGCTCCGTCGATATGAGCTCTTGGGAGCGATCAGCCTGTTATCCCCGGAGTACCTTTTATCCTTTGAGCGATGGCCCTTCCATGCGGAACCACCGGATCACTATGTCCTACTTTCGTACCTGGTCGACTTGTCGGTCTCACAGTCAAGCTTCCTTGTGCCATTACACTCTGCGGACGGTTACCAATCGTCCTGAGGAAACCTTTGAAAGCCTCCGTTACTCTTTTGGAGGCGACCACCCCAGTCAAACTACCCACCAAACAATGTCCGGATTAATCCGTTAGGCCACAGATAAGCAAAGGGACGTATTTCAAGGGTGACTAACATACTCCTGGCGAAGCATGATCAACGTCTCCGTCCTATCCTACACATTACTTACCCACAACCAATGTTAAGTTGCAGTAAAGGTTCACGGGGTCTTTCCGTCCCGTTGCGGGTAATCGGCATCTTCACCGATACTACAATTTCACCGAGCTCATGGTTGAGACAGTGCGCACATCGTTACACCATTCGTGCAGGTCGGAACTTACCCGACAAGGAATTTCGCTACCTTAGGACCGTTATAGTTACGGCCGCCGTTTACTGGGGCTTCAATTCAAACCTTCGCCGAAGCTAAGCTCTCCTCTTAACCTTCCAGCACCGGGCAGGTGTCAGGCCTTATACGTCTTCTTTCGAATTTGCAAAGCCATGTGTTTTTGATAAACAGTCGCATGCGCTATTTCTCTGCGGCCTACCGAAGTAGGCGCCCCTTATCCCGAAGTTACGGGGCCAATTTGCCGAGTTCCTTAACCATGAATCACTCGAGCGCCTTAGTATACTCAACCCAACTACGTGTGTCCGTTTACAGTACGGGCTCCTATACTCGCTTTTCTTGGTACCGGCTGCTTTACTTCGCTTCGGCCGAAGCCTAGGCTCAACGTACTATTCCGTCAGTACGTAGTAATCTCACCAATACGTCACTTTCGTTGTATAGCAGGTGCAGAAATATTAATCTGCTTACCATCCACTACCCCTTTCGGGTTCGCGTTAGGTCCCGACTAACCCTGATCCGATTAGCGTTGATCAGGAAACCTGAGTCTTTCGGCGTGAGGGGTTCTCGCCCTCATTATCGTTACTTATGCCTACATTTGCTTTTCTAACCGCTCCACAGTTCATCACCAAACTGCTTCAAGGCCGTTAGAATGCTCCCCTACCACTTGTACTTCGTACAAATCCATAGCTTCGGTAGTATACTTATGCCCGATTATTATCCATGCTCGATCGCTCGACTAGTGAGCTGTTACGCACTCTTTAAATGAATGGCTGCTTCCAAGCCAACATCCTAGCTGTCTATGCAATCAAACCGCGTTTGTTCAACTTAGTATACATTTGGGGACCTTAGCCGATGGTCTGGGTTCTTTCCCTTTCGGACACGGACCTTAGCACCCATGCCCTCACTCCTATTCATCATCTTACAGCATTCGGAGTTTATCAGGAGTTGATAGGCGGTGAAGCCCTCTCGTCCAATCAGTAGCTCTACCTCTGTAAGATTAAAATAAGGCTGCACCTAAATGCATTTCGGGGAGTACGAGCTATTTCCAGGTTTGATTGGCCTTTCACCCCTACCCACAGTTCATCCAAAAACTTTTCAACGTTAACTGGTTCGGTCCTCCATTCCGTGTTACCGGAACTTCAACCTGACCATGGGTAGATCACCTGGTTTCGCGTCTAGCGCAGCTAACTTTTTCGCCCTATTCAGACTCGCTTTCGCTTCGGCTCCGTTGCTGAACAACTTAACCTTGCTAACTACGACTAACTCGTAGGCTCATTATGCAAAAGGCACGCCGTCACCATTAATTGGCTCCGACCGCTTGTAAGCGCACGGTTTCAGGTACTATTTCACTCCCCTGTTCGGGGTACTTTTCACCTTTCCCTCACGGTACTGGTTCACTATCGGTCTTTCAGGAGTATTTAGCCTTACCAGATGGGCCTGGCAGATTCACACAGGATTTCTCGTGTCCCGCGCTACTCAGGATACTGCTAAAATTTAAAACCTTACGTGTACGTGGCTGTCACACACTACGGCCGTTCTTTCCAAAACGTTCCACTTCAATTTTAAATCTATATCGCAGTCCTACAACCCCAACGTTGCCTAAACAACATTGGTTTGGGCTAATCCCCGTTCGCTCGCCGCTACTTAGGGAATCACTATTGTTTTCTTCTCCTCCAGGTACTTAGATGTTTCAGTTCCCTGGGTTTGCCCCCCGAAGGGTGACTGGTCATCAACCAGCCGGGTTGCCCCATTCAGAAATCTGCGGATCAATAAATATTTGCTTCTCCCCGCAGCTTATCGCAGCTTATCACGTCTTTCTTCGCCTCTGAAAGCCTAGGCATCCACCGTACGCCCTTGCTTACTTTCTTGTTGGTATAGCTTTAAAGCTCCCGCATTAAAGCCAACCTATGATTTTGATTGTTTTGCCAATATGTCAATGTACGTTTTGTCTGTTTTAGACAATGTGACTTTCTGATTCATTCTTGATCAATAAGTCTTTTCAATATTTATGACACATTAAATCAGCTCTCACCTTTGTAACAGCTTTTAAAATTTAATGTAAAATGGTGGAGAATATCGGAGTCGAACCGATGACCTCCTGCGTGCAAGGCAGGCGCTCTAGCCAGCTGAGCTAATCCCCCATTTGTATTATTTAAAAGTAGTCCTGCGCAGATTTGAACTGCGGACCCCTACATTATCAGTGTAGTGCTCTAACCAACTGAGCTACAGGACTATTTTAATTAATTTGAAATGCTCAAAAAGGAAGTGTATTCTTTGTGAATTAATATTAATATTAATTCGTGTTGTAAACTCTCTCCAGAAAGGAGGTGTTCCAGCCACACCTTCCGGTACGGCTACCTTGTTACGACTTAACCCTAGTTATCAGTTTTACCCTAGGCCGCTCCTTACGGTAACAGACTTCAGGTACCCCCGACTTCCATGGTTTGACGGGCGGTGTGTACAAGGCCCGGGAACGTATTCACCGCGCCATGGCTGATGCGCGATTACTAGCGAATCCAGCTTCACGGAGTCGAGTTGCAGACTCCGATCCGAACTGAGACCGGTTTTCGAGATTAGCATCCTATCGCTAGGTAGCTGCCCTTTGTACCGACCATTGTAACACGTGTGTAGCCCTGGACGTAAGGGCCGTGCTGATTTGACGTCATCCCCACCTTCCTCTCGGTTTACACCGGCAGTCTTGTTAGAGTCCCCACCTTTACGTGATGGTAACTAACAACAGGGGTTGCGCTCGTTATGGGACTTAACCCGACACCTCACGGCACGAGCTGACGACAACCATGCAGCACCTTGTAAGCAGTCCGAAGAAAAGACCATCTCTGATCTATGCAGCCTACATTTAAGTCCAGGTAAGGTTCCTCGCGTATCATCGAATTAAACCACATGTTCCTCCGCTTGTGCGGGCCCCCGTCAATTCCTTTGAGTTTCATTGTTGCCAACGTACTCCCCAGGTGGATTACTTAATGCTTTCGCTCAGTCGCTGACTATGTATCGCCAACAACGAGTAATCATCGTTTACGGCGTGGACTACCAGGGTATCTAATCCTGTTCGCTACCCACGCTTTCGTGCATCAGCGTCAATTATAGCTTAGTAAGCTGCCTTCGCAATCGGTGTTCTGTGTTATATCTATGCATTTCACCGCTACACAACACATTCCGCCTACCTCAACTAAATTCAAGACTATCAGTATCAATGGCAGTTTTACAGTTGAGCTGCAAGATTTCACCACTGACTTAATAGTCCGCCTACGCACCCTTTAAACCCAATAAATCCGGATAACGCTCGCATCCTCCGTATTACCGCGGCTGCTGGCACGGAGTTAGCCGATGCTTATTCATACGGTACCTTCAAAAAACTTCACGAAGTTCACATTATTCCCGTATAAAAGTAGTTTACAACCCATAGGGCAGTCTTCCTACACGCGACATGGCTGGTTCAGACTTGCGTCCATTGACCAATATTCCTCACTGCTGCCTCCCGTAGGAGTCTGGTCCGTGTCTCAGTACCAGTGTGGGGGACCTTCCTCTCAGAACCCCTAGACATCGTCGCCTTGGTGAGCCTTTACCTCACCAACTAGCTAATGTCACGCATGACCATCTTTTACCGCCGAAACTTTACTTTATAATCCATGCGAATCATAAAGACTATAGGGTATTAATCCAAATTTCTCTGGGCTATCCCCTTGTAAAAGGCAGGTTTCATACGCGTTATGCACCCGTGCGCCGGTCGTCATCTACTGCAAGCAGTAATGTTACCCCTCGACTTGCATGTGTTAGGCCTGTCGCTAGCGTTCATCCTGAGCCAGGATCAAACTCTTCGTTGTATAAAAATTATTATGACTGATTTAACAGCCTATTATTCTTTACAAGAGCTTTAACTCAAAGAATCACTATTTTCCTTTTTAAGTGTGCATTTCAATATTTTCAAAGAACGTCTTCGCATCATTCAGCATCAAGGCATAAATAACTCGAAGTCTTTTATTTTGTAAACTTTACCAAAACTTCTTTTTAGTAAATGTTTATTTCAATCTTTTTAAACGCTCAACCTTCGTTGAATATTGCTCTAAAAGCGGATGCAAAGATAATAACTTTATTTTCTTTTCTCCAAATAAATTTTGAAATATTTTTTATTAAATTTTCAAAGATTATTTTTAATCTAAATCAAACGATCTCATCTTTTGATTTAACCTTTTCTCAAACTCAAAATGTCAGTCTTTATTCGCATGCTTTTCCTTAAAAGCGGATGCAAAATAACAGACTTTATTTTTAAAATCCAAACATCTCCACAAAGTTTTTTAAGCATCTCCTCTCACAAATCTTATAACATACATTTTTTCAATACATTACCCTAAATCTTTTTTCTATTTCTTTTTCTAACTCCTAATTACATTTCCTAATTGCGCTCATCAGAACCAAAGTATATGAATTAAATAAGGAGCGATAACCTATTATTGGATATCTGATTCTATTATTCTTTAAGTATCTATACACATTTAAATGATCTACCATTAAACCCGTATTTAATTTAGTCAACAGAAATAAATCATTATCTCATTATATGATATATTTAAAAGCATCCACAACAACAGACCTTTTGACTACTTAATACATCATGATTTTTATAATCAAAAGGTATAATATATTATCGATGTTATTACATTTGTGCTCAATACTTAATTTAATATAGAATTTATAATTGTGACTGATAGTATTGTTATTATTCCCACATACAACGAAAAGGAAAACATTGAAGCAATTGTAGATGTTGTTTTTTCATTACCAAAAGATTTTGAAATCTTAATTATTGAAGATAATTCTCCTGATGGCACAGCAGATATTGTGCGAAAACTTCAAAACAAATATGAGAGCAAACTTCATATGATTGAGAGAAAAGGGAAACTTGGACTTGGCACTGCATATATTACAGGTTTTAAATGGGCAATAGAAAAAGGGTATAGTTTCATTTTTGAAATGGACGCAGACTTTTCACATCCTCCGGAAAAACTAATTGAACTATATAATACTTGTAACAAAGGAGCGGATTTAGCTATTGGTTCAAGATACAAATCTGGAGTAAATGTTGTAAATTGGCCTATGGGCAGAGTATTGATGTCGTATTTTGCTTCGGTATACGTTAGACTAATTACCGGAATGAAAATTATGGACACTACCGCTGGATTTAAGTGTTACAAACGACAAACTCTTGAAACCATTCCTTTAGATAAAATAAAATTGAAGGGGTATGGATTTCAGATTGAAATGAAATTTACTACATGGAAATATGGATTCAACATTATTGAGGTCCCCATCATTTTTACCGACAGACAAAATGGCACCTCAAAAATGAGCGGAGGTATATTTAATGAAGCAGTTTGGGGGGTAATTAAAATGAAAATTGCCAGCTGGTTTAAAAAGTACGAAAGACAATTAAAGTAATTTCAGTTTATTAAAGCAATGAGTATGAGTTCTACATTAATAAAAAACATCAAGATAATTAACGAAGACAAATCAATTATTGGTAGTATTTTAATTACAGATGATATAATTAATACAATCTATAAAGACAGTGAAGATCTACCAAATGCTGATGTAATCATTGACGGAACTGGAAAAATACTGCTTCCAGGAGTGATTGATGATCAAGTTCACTTTAGAGAACCAGGATTAACTCATAAAGCAGAAATTTACACTGAAGCAAAAGCTGCGGTGGCTGGAGGAACTACTTCTTTTATGGAAATGCCCAACACAAAACCTCAAGCTACAACACATGAGGTTTTAGAAGATAAATACCAAATTGCCTCTAAAAAATCGATTGCAAACTATTCATTTTACATAGGTGCAACAAACGACAATCTTGACGAACTATTAAAAACCGATCCTGAAAAAGTTTGTGGAATAAAAGTATTCATGGGCAGTTCAACAGGAAATATGCTTGTTGACAATGAAAATACACTTGCTGGAATATTTTCAAATGCTCCTACTATTATCACCGCTCATTGCGAAGATGAAGATACAATCCAGGCAAATTTAAAATCATATAAAGATAAATACGGCGAGGATGTTCCTTTTGAAATGCACCATCTTATACGTTCTGAAGAGGCTTGTTATAAATCATCATCAAAGGCTGCTGCTTTAGCTCGAAAGCATGGTGCAAGATTACATATTTTACACTTGACGACAGCTAAAGAGCTAGAGCTTCTTGATCATAACATGCCCATTGAAGAACGCAAAATAACAGGCGAAGTATGTGTTCATCACCTTTGGTTTACAAATGAAGACTATAAAAAATATGGTGCCAGAATTAAATGGAACCCGGCAATTAAAACAAGGAGTGATAGAGATGCATTAAGAAATGCTGTTACAAACGATGTATTAACTGTTGTTGCTACAGACCATGCTCCACATACTAAGGAAGAAAAAGAGGGCACTTATTTTAAAGCTCCTTCTGGAGGTCCTTTAGTACAACATTCACTGACTGCCATGCTCGAAATGGTTAAAGAAGGGATTTTTACATATGAACAAGTCGTAAATAAAATGTGTCATGCGCCGGCTCAACTCTTCAGAGTTAAAAACCGAGGATATATAAGAGAAGGTTATAAGGCTGACTTGGTTATTGTTGATCCCAAATCAGAATGGAATGTTTCTGCAGATAATATTGTTTCTAAATGTGGTTGGAGTCCATTTGAAGGCCAAAGCTTTTCTCACAAAGTGAGCCATACTTTTGTTAATGGACATCTAGCTTTCAACAATGGCATATTTAATGAAAGTAAAATGGGAGAACGATTAACTTTTAATAGATAACTTAAAAATGAAAGCACTACTGCCTACAATACTAATTATTATTTTTATTACTGTTGCATGTAATCATAAAACAGAGAAGCAAATAGAATGCATAACACCCAACTCAAATAATTTAGAATTGTGGGCAGACACCATTATATACGATGTGTTAATTGTGAATCCGGATTCTACTGATGATTGGCAAGAACAAAAACTAAAATATCTCAATCAAAAAAAATTAGTAGACGATCTTTTTGAAAGCATTTATTCTGGCCAGAAAAAAGCTTATAACTATTATACAAACTCAGAATATAGCATACAAGATATTAAAGAGTTTGAAAAAGATTATTCAAGAGGTGATATTGGTAAAATTCAATTTTCTGAATCGTGGCTTTACGACAAAAAATCAGGAAAATATATTAAGCAAGTTTATTCAATACTCGTTGCATACACTTTATATGATTCTTCAAATAACATTAGAGGATACAAAGCTGGGTTTTATATCAAAAATTATTAAAGTTTAAAGAATGTTTTCAACTTCTTTGACGTCAAAATAATATTCAAACAATCAATTTTTTTTATGAAAACCATTCGAATTTCGCATCGACTATGCCAGCTTCTTTTTTGATTGATAAATAAACTGAAGAAACATAATTCTTAAGAGAGGTGCAATATAACAAAACCACAGGTATTGTATCATATGAAAAATCTGAATATCCGACAATAATATCTAAACTTGTAAACCTGAATAAATTACCATCCGGAAGTATAATATCATGGTTTACTACATTCTTTGGTATAGCATTAATATTTTTGGCAATCTCTTCCTTTTGGATGTTTAAGTCTAAAACCAAAATATTTAAAAGAGGTATTTTAGTTGCTACTGCCAAAATAATATTTAGTCATACCTGAAAAAGTACTATTCTTTGAGATTTAATTTGTTTTCAGAGAATAGTAGTTTTCTAAAAATAAGGTTTTAAATAAGACAAAAAGAAATTGCTCTTTAATTCTATTGAGCATTTTCTTTAAATTAAATCCAGTACCAGCTAAAATGGTATTTATTTTATCTCCATTGACCCCTTTTAAATAATTCCTTAACATTCTGTGGTCATGTTTTATATGACCAATAACTGGTTCTATACCAGCCCTTGCCCTAAATCGTTTTCGTGCTTTTTGCTTTTCATATTGAGTAGCTCCCTTTTTAGGAGCTGTAGGCGATATTATCTCAACGCCGTTAATATTTTTCTTTCCTCTGTACCCCCTGTCTACAATTCCAACTTTGGGAATGCTCTCTGTCAAATATTCTGTTTGCTTAAGATGGGCTTCAAGGGTATGTCCATCGTATGGGTTGCTTTCAAAGGCGATAGCACCGACTACTATTTTTGAAGTTTTGGTTAGTACAATTCCTGATTTATTTCCGAACTCAAATTTCTTTGCTTCTTTTCCTTTTGCAATACAATTAACTTCTGGTTCATGGATACTGTATATTTTATTCTGATCCCCTTTTTTCTGCATTAAGATTTTGTTGAGAATAACAAAGAGTCCTTCATATTTTATTTTTTGTGCCGAATTAAATTGTCTTTCAATATCCCTGACCTGGCGACCTGCTATGGTCTTTATTCTTCGTAAGGCTGCTTTAGCTTTCTTTCTTCGTTTGGGATGGCTGTGGAAACGCTGATCTATCATTAACTGTTTTAAAGTTCGAGTATAACTCTGACGTAATGTTATTCCCTCTTGTTTAGCTATCGTATTAACTTTTTCTATGATGCGCTTATGTAACTTTGCATCTGTTGGGTAAGTGATATTCTTTTCTTGAACTGTACTGTCTATTAACACCTCTTTCTCTTGAGCCTCTTTGCCAAAAAGTTGAACTGAAATTTTTAGCAGTTTTTCAGCGCCTTCTTCTCCTATGCGTTTTCTAAAATGAATAAATTCAGTTGGATCAAAAGGTTTTTCGGTCTGAAAAACTTTCTCCCCACTAAAATATTGCCAATAAGGATTTTCGATCCACCTATCAATAATCACTTCATCGCTAAGGTTATAGATATGCTTTAGTAAAAGTAAACCTATTACGCTACGGATGGGAACCGATGGCCGTCCAAAGTCTGAATAATAAACTGAGAAATCGGATTCAATCTTATCCCAATCAATGTGTTTAGACAAAACACATAGTTCGTGCTTTAGATTAATAAACTTTTCTAGAGGTGTATCAAAAATACTCAACTGTGGGGTATTGTCTTGTTTTCCAACCATATCTGCAAGCTTTATGACTAAAATACACATTTGCTTGCAGATTTATAAACTTAAGTACAAATGCTTATGAACTGGTTATCAACAACCTATTCCATTTTTAAGGGTAAACTATTTAGTATAATATTAGTCATTTTCTCATAGTCCTAAAACTACGAGAAAATCCATTCGCTTTCCTTAACCACATAGCGAGCTGTATTGCGACTTAACTGTGAGTCTACCACCTCTTTACCTGAAATCACCTCTTCAATAGCTTCTTCATCATAATTTCGAATTGTTACCAATTCAACATTCTCATTATATTTAACAATGAAATCTTTATTCAAATCTTCAATTAAATGAGATGGATTTCTTTTAGTATCGATGCACGCAGAAAAATTAAGCGCAGAATTCTGCATTAAGTTTATTTTTATTTTATTTCTACCAAAAATGGCAAATATCTCACTCAGGTTATCTTCTACTATGAAAGAAAAATCTTTAGGAGATATGGTAATAAAAAGCTGATTCGGCTTTAAAATAAATACAGGCAATTTATTCCCAGAATGTTCAACTGACTCTATCACTGTTCCAGGTAAACTAATATCCATAAAAGACTTAACGTATAGTGGAATTTCTTTATTTTGTAACGGCTTTAGTGTTTTAGGATGTATAACCTGAGCTCCATAATAAGCTAACTCAATAGCTTCTGGGTAAGAAATTTCTTTAAGCTTTTTTGCATGAGGATACCATCTTGGATCTGCATTTAATACACCTGGAACATCTTTCCAAATAGTTAAACTTTCAGCATCTAAAATATGAGCAAAAACAGCTCCCGAGTAATCAGACCCTTCCCTACCTAAGGTTGTTGTAATATTATTTATTGTTGATCCAATAAAACCTTGAGTTATATATACTGATTCCTCTTTAAAGCTAATTTCCTTTTTTACAAATTGAGAACTTAACCCCCAGTTAACACTTGCATCTCGATAGTTTTCATCAGTTTTGATCAACTTTCTTCCATCTATCCATTTGTTTTTTAATCCTATATAATTGGCATAATTACTAATTAATTGCGTAGACAATATTTCGCCAAAAGATACAATTTGATCATATTCAAAATCATAATTCAACGAAGGATGCAATTGAACTCTTTCCCACAATGATGCTCGAATCTGTTCAAATAAATTATAGAAAGGATGTCCCTGTTCAAATAATTCATGAATTATCTGTTGATGATAATCTACAATAGAATCAAAAGTGTTTTTTACTTGAGTTTTATCTTGTTTCATAAATGCTTCAACAAGTTCTTCCATAGCATTTGTAGTTTTTCCCATTGCCGATATCACAACCACCATTGGATTATTATTACGTTTGATTACGCTACAGACATTGCGAACTCCAGAGGCATTTTTTACAGAAGCCCCACCAAATTTATAAACTTGAATTTGCATAATTTTGATAGTATAAATATTATATTCAAAGTTACTAAAAATGAAAGTTCATTTTATGTAAAACATCAGTTCTTTGCGTGATTTATATCATAAACATCAAGTATACATTGCCACCTCTTTTACTATTGGACCATATCTCATAAAAATTATTTTACTTCTTACTTCCTTAATTACAAACGATATAAACACACCAACTACCCTTTAATATTTATTACATCAGAACGTTATTCACTTCCATTCAAACAATTGATTTTTTACAGTGATAACGATTCCCACACAAACTAATTCGCATAAATAAATACAAAAAACAGAACTACTAAAAATCAGCGTATCACACTGTATATCTGTCTCTAACCAAAAGCTCCATCAAAATAAAACAGCCTACAAAAAGATAGAATAAGTACCATATTTTAAGTTACAATAAACAATTGCGACGAATAATACTGGGGATTTTTTGTGCGTATTAAGCTAAAAATTAATAACTTTTATCTACTTTCGCCACAATTTATTGCAAAATGGAAGTTTTTTCGATAAATTATTTCTGAATATCTATTACCAATTTCTTTCCCTCAGAGTTCCATGCTTGAACTATAAACAGGTTTTGATATAGATAACTTTATCTTCTTCATAATATATTACAGAATAAAGAAAGACAATGAATCCAGCTGGAGAAATAAGAAAGGGAAACGAGGACTTTGTTCTTTGGTTATTTTACTCAAATAGGAAATACATTCGTAGTTTAATTATCATTGTATTGATATTTTATCCTGCATTTGCTATTCTTGACTACAATGCAACAAAATCATCTTTCAACACCCTATTGAACATACGTTTATTCACAGGTATTCCTGCACTAGTTGCAGCCTTGACTTTGTCGTTTGTAAAGAAATTCCAAGTACATCTAAGAACTATTAATGCTACAGCGTTATTTATTGTAAACCTTAGTATATCATTAATGTATTATCATTTAACTCCTGATGAAAATGCATTTGATTCATATTATACCGGGTTAATTATAACTACTGCTTGCTTATCATTATCCATGAGTAACATAAAATTATCGAACACATATATTATAATATCTACACTTACTTTTATTTCAATATCAATATTAAAACACCACCTATTAACATTTAATAAACTATTATTTATTCAATCCACAACATTTTTAATTACCTCAGCCGGATTCTGGATATTTGCAAATACTATTATAGACCGATTTTCAAAAAAACTTTTTCTAACCCAAAAAAAGATCAGTAGTGAAAGAGATTATATTAGTACTCAAAAAGAAAAATATGAAAAACTAAATACTACTAAGAATCAGTTCTTCAGTATTATTTCTCACGACTTAAGAAGTCCTTTTAATACATTAATTGGATACTTTAGTTTACTGCTTCAAAATGAAGAAAAAGATTTTATGGTAAAAAGAGATGAAATATTGCGAATCTATTTTCATATAAGAAGAACCTATAATTTACTAAACAATATTTTAGTTTGGGGAAAGTCTCAATTACGTAACAACTATTTTCAGCCTCAGACTTATGTTATTAAAGACATTATTTATGAAAACAAAGACCTCTTTAAAGAAATTGCATCTTCAAAAAATATTAAAATCACATACATTATAGATGATTATGAATTTGTTTACTGCGATAAGGAAATGATAGGTACCATTATTAGAAACCTTGTTTTAAATGCATTAAAATTCACAAAATCGAGTGGTGAAGTTACCATAATAGCCCGCAAGCATACTCAAAAAGAAATAGAAGTTGCTGTAATTGATACTGGTATTGGGATATCATTAAAAACAAAAAGAAAGATTCTTAAAGCCGATGAACAATATACAACTCCGGGAACTGATAATGAAGAAGGTTCCGGAATTGGTTTAATGATTTGTCAGGAATTCTTAAATCTTCATCAAAAGCAATTAAATATTGATAGCAAAGTAAACCATGGAAGTAAATTCTATTTCTTCCTACCTCAAAACGCCCCCCAACAAATAAGCAACAAATAAGTACTACTCTATTTTTTTCATCATTTTAAAACTCAGTAGTCTTAAAATAATTTACTTTCTAGGTTTTAATTTCAACAAATAAAGTCTAGTATTATTACTTTTGCAAAAAAGTTTATAACGTGAATCAATCAATATTACTAAATAAGTACAGCTCTTCTGACAAAATAAATCAAATAAAAACCCTAATTAAAGATAACAAACAAAGATTGTTTTTATCTGGAACAACTGGGTCCTTTAAAAGCTTACTGGTTGCTAAAGCTCTTGACAACAATCAGCATTTAGTAGTTTTAAACGACAAGGAAGAAGCTGCATATTTCTATAACGACTTAATACAATTACTGGGAGATGATAATATTTATTTTTTGCCATCTACCTATAAACGCTCCCCTGAGTACGGAAATATTGATGATTCTAATATTATTTTAAGAACTGAGGCATTAAATTTTCTTAGTACTCAGAATAAAAAAGGAATTGTAGTTAGTTATCCGCTTGCTATATTTGAAAAGGTACCTACTAATCAAAATCTGAACGAATGTACTCTAAATCTCAAAACTGGAGAAAAATTGGATATTTCATTTGTGACAGAAATGTTAAATGAATACGAATTCAAACGTGTCGATTTTGTATATGAACCTGGTCAATTCTCTGTAAGAGGCAGTATTGTTGATATCTATTCATTTGCCAATGAAGATCCATATAGAATTGACTTTTTTGGTGACGAAGTAGATTCAATCAGAACTTTTGATCTGGAAAATCAATTATCCATTCATAAACTGGACAGTATAGCAATTATCCCGAACCTAAATAACCAGCAAAATTCGGATAAAATATCACTTATCAATTTCCTAAATCCTCAAACTACCGTTTGGACTTACGATATAAACTTTATAAGTGATAAAATAAAAGAAGCACATATAAAGATAAAACACAGACATAGTGAAAAAAGTGAAAGTGAAGGTGAAACAATCCCGTCATTAAACAATTTCATTGATAAATCTGAAATTATTTCTTCGTTTAAGGATTTAAACACAGTTGAGTTTGGCAAAAAAAGTTTCTTTAAAGAATACAAAGAAATTTCGTTTAACGTTTCTCCACAACCAGCTTTTAATAAAAATTTCGATTTACTGGAGCAAGACTTACTTACCAATGAGGAGAAGGGATATGAACGTTTTATTCTTTCAGACAACGCAAAACAACACGAAAGATTAAGGGATATCTTTAAAGATCTTGATAGCAGAGTTTCTTTTACTCCTTTAGAAAAAACACTTCATGAAGGGTTTATTGATCACGATTCCAATTACTGTTTCTATACAGATCACCAAATCTTTGAACGATATCATAAATTTAGTTTACGAACTGATAAAGCTAGAATTGCAAAGCAAGCCATCTCGCTTAAAGAACTTAGTCGGTTAAATCCTGGAGATTATGTGGTGCATGTTGATCATGGGATAGGACGATTTGGAGGTTTAGTTACAACTAATGTCAATGGTAAACCTCAGGAAGCCATCCGTTTGGTTTTTAGGGACAACGACGTTCTTTTAGTTAGCATTCATTCTTTACACCGAATTAGTAAATATAAAAGTAAAGATGGAGAACCGCCCCGCATCAATAAATTAGGAACTGCTGCCTGGCAAAAAATAAAAGACAAGACTAAGAAAAAAGTAAAAGATATTGCCCGAGAATTAATCTCTTTATATGCGCAAAGAAAACAAGAACCAGGTTTTGCTTTTTCACCGGATAGTTATTTACAAACTGAATTAGAAGCATCTTTTATTTATGAAGACACTCCTGATCAGGAAAAATCCACACGTTTAGTAAAAGAAGCAATGGAGAAAGAAACTCCAATGGATATGCTTGTATGTGGTGATGTTGGCTTTGGTAAAACTGAAATTGCAATAAGAGCTGCTTTTAAAGCAATTACTGATAATAAACAAGTTGCCGTTTTGGTTCCCACTACCATTCTGGCCATGCAACATTTCAATACTTTTAAGGATCGTTTAAAAGATTTCCCTTGTGAGATTGATTATATAAGCAGACTTCGAAAACCTAAAGACATTAAACAAGCACTGAACAGATTAAAAACCGGAGAACTCAACATTATAATTGGAACACATCGCCTTATTGGTAAAGATGTTGAATTTAAGGATATGGGTTTACTAATTATTGACGAGGAACAAAGGTTTGGCGTTAGTATTAAAGAAAAACTTAAAAAAATAAAAGTGAATGTAGATACTCTTACACTCACTGCTACACCAATACCGCGTACACTACAGTTTTCATTAATGGGTGCACGTGATTTATCTATATTAAATACACCTCCTCCAAACCGTCATCCTATATTAACTGAGCTACACACCATAAACGATGAAATTATTAAAGAAGCCATCTCGTATGAAATAGATAGAAATGGTCAAGTTTTTTTCATCCACAATAGAGTTCAAAATATTTTTGAAATTGAGGCAATGATAAATCGCATTCTTCCAAATGTAAAAACTATAGTAGCGCATGGACAAATGGATGGACCACAATTGGAAAAAATAATGCTTGGTTTTATCAATGGTGATTACGACGTTTTAATTGCAACAACAATTATTGAATCCGGATTAGATATTCCTAATGCAAATACTATTATAATTAATAATGCAAACCACTTTGGATTAAGTGAACTGCACCAACTAAGAGGAAGAGTTGGACGTTCGAACAAAAAAGCATTTTGTTATTTATTAGCACCTCCATTGACTTCAGTCACTCAAGAAGCAAGAAGAAGACTTAAAATAATTGAAGAATTTTCAGACTTAGGAAGTGGATTCAATATATCGATGCAAGATTTAGATATTAGAGGTGCAGGAAATTTATTAGGTGGAGAACAAAGTGGTTTCATTGCAGATATTGGTTTTGAAACTTACCATAGAATTTTAAACGAAGCAATTCTTGAACTTAAAGAAACTGAATTTAAAGATTTGTACCAGGAAGAAATTAATCAAAAAGCGGACAAAAACATTCAATTTGTTAATGACTGTACGATTGAAACCGATGCACTTCTAGTTATTCCTGATACCTATGTTGAAAATGTTGCAGAGAGAATGCAATTATATAGAAAACTGGATGGATTAAAAGATGAAAACGAACTTGAAGAATTTAGATCTGAGTTAATAGACCGGTTTGGTCCTATTCCAGATTCATCATTAGAATTAATTCAAGTGGTACAGACAAGATGGAAAGCAATAGAACTTGGAGTAGAAAAAATAATATTTAAAAACAATAAACTCCTGATTTATTTCGTGTCAAATCAAGATTCTCCATATTATCAATCTTCTGTATTTACAAGTATTCTTGGATATTTACAAACAAAAGCCAAAACTGCTAAAATGCAAGAAAAAAATAATAAATTACGTTTAGCAGTTCCTTCTATAAAAAGCGTAAATAGTATAAAAGAGCTATTTGATAATATACATACCCATATATTTATAGAAAACTGATTTTAAAAATTAGTTTTCTGTAATAATCCACTCTAGCACATCTCCTTTGGGAGATAATAGACTGCTACAATTGAAAACACAACATTTACCATTTTTAAATTGTAAATTTATTTCATTATCTAACACATCATAAGTAATAGTATTACTAAAAATATCAAACCACTTACAATCCTCTCTTATTATAGAACGAATTTTTTTTCCTACAAGCTCTTTTTCACCTAACACATCATGAGTAAATGCATTTGTTTTTAAAACGTTTCCTCCTTTATCAAGAACAAAAACTATTTTATTTTTTTCAAATAAAACTTTTTCATACAACTGATTTCGTTTCTTACAAAAAGTTGTGAGACTTGCATCCTTAATAATTAATTGCACAGAAATTTTGTTATTGAAGCGAACTTTTGAACCAGTTACTTCTGCCCAGTAAATATCTCCATGAACTGTTTTTAACTGAGTAACAAATGGTTCTATTTTACAATCATCTTTAATTGACGCATTAATTTTATCATTAAACTCCTCAGAATAATCACTTTGAATAAAATTATTGATTGGTAACCCCATTACATCTTCTATATAATGAGTTTTAAACACATCTAACCCCAAACAATTTAAATACATAATTTTTCCATTTGTAACTACTACAATAGGAAACGGTGATGCAGAAATAAATTCTCGATAACCTTTTTCTCTTTCATTTTGTTCTACATCAACTTTATGCTTATAAAATGCTAAATCAATACTTATTCCTAATTCCTTCTTATTTATTGGCTTTACTAAAAAACCATAAGAATTAGTTACAATAGCTCTTTCTATTACCTGAGAAGATGTATCACTTGACACATAAATTACCGGAACGTTAACTTCTCTTTTTAAAAGTTCAGCAGTTTGAATTCCATCAAGTTCTCCATCTAAATGTATATCCATTAAAACCACATCGGGCTTTAGCTCTTTACACATTTCAACTGCTTCTCTCCCTGATGAAGTTCCCCCTACTAATTCATGTCCCAAATCACGCAAAAACATCGTAAAAATAGCGGTTATAAATTTATCATCTTCAACTACAAATATTCTTCTCATAATAAAATTTGATTCTCATTCTTAACTTTTAGCTTTCAAATAATTATATATTTGTGCAAAAAACTTTATATACGTGAATTTAGTCATTGATCAGGGAAATACATTTATAAAAATCGGTGTTTTTGACAAGGGTAATCTGATTCATTTTGATTCATATGATTTTTTTGACGAAAAAATTTTATCTGAATCAAAGTATCGTCAAAATATTAACAAAGTCATTATTTCCTCGGTAAAACAAGAATATACTGATACAAAAACAGTATTAAATACGTTAAGACTACCAAATTCTATCGAAACTATCATTTTAAATAATGATACTAATATCCCCATTACAAATAACTACCAAACCCCAAAAACATTAGGAAAAGATAGAATAGCTGCACTTGTTGGTGCTTACAATGTTTACCCGGGCTCTCCTAAATTAGTTATTGATGCAGGAACTGCCATTACTATTGATTTTTTAGATGAGAACAACTGCTTTTTAGGAGGTAATATTTCACCAGGAATACAAACCAGATTTAAAGCTCTACATCAAAACACAGGACAATTACCTCTTTTAAAAATAAATGCGAATTCACCTTTTTTAGGATTAAATACATCAAATGCAATAGAATCCGGTGTACAAAACGGGGTTATTTTTGAAATAGAACATTATATTAAACACTTTATCTCCCTAAATATCAACACTAAAACAATTTTAACGGGAGGAGATGCTTATTTTTTTGCCAAAAATTTAAAAAATCCCATCTTTGTAAATCAGAATTTAGTACTAACAGGTTTAAATACAATACTTGAATACAATGTGTGATGATAAAATATTAGCTAACCGCAAGCTAATAAATAACAATAGCAAATCTACTCCACCCAACCTTTCAAAAGTTATAGCTAAATATGTACTTTCCAGTATTGGCATAAATTTTGGTGTACTAGCAGAAAAACAAAGCGCATTTTAAGTATTTAAAATAAAAATATATTCATAACAGACAATAACAACAATTTGATTAACAATTATTTAAAACTCATAAACACCATGCCAAGGATTTTTACAAAGATTTTTATCACGGGAATGATAACTCTTTTAGCAGTACAAGTAAGTGCTCAAAAAGGAGTTGAAGACGGCTCAAAATATGGGCACGGAGAGGACAGTTTAAGATGTCTGAAGAACTTATCGTTATTTGTTGAGTACGTAAAACAAAAAAGTTATGCGGATGCAATTCCTGCATGGGAAATTTGTTTTAACGAATGTCCATTAGCAAGTACAAAAATTTATACTGATGGTATAAAAATTATGAATTACCGCATTAAAAAAGAAAAAGATGCAACTAAAAAAGAAGAACTTTTTCAACAATTAATGGGTGTTTACGACCAACGAATCAAATATTTTGGAAACAGTAAAAAATACGGAGAAGGATATATCCTAGGTCGTAAAGCTGTTGATTTACTTGATCACAAAAAAACCGAGGCTGATGCTCGTGTACAAGCTCAGGAATGGTTCAACAAATCAGTTACAGAAAGAGGAAACAATAGCGAAGGTGCTGTTCTTGCAACTTATATGACCAACACTGTAGCGATGTATAAATCAGGTCAAACTGATGCTGAAGAAGTTGTTAACAATTATATCAAAGTAAATGATATACTTGCTACAAAAATTACAAAGTATCAATCAAAGCCTAAGTACAAAGAGATGTATCAAACATTAAAAGACAATGTTGAAAAACTATTTGCTACTAGTGGTGCTGCAGATTGTGAAACAATTGAGAAAATTTTCGCCCCTCAATTGGCAGAGAACAAAGAAAATCTTGATTGGTTAAAATTAGTAAACAAACTTTTAGCTCGTGCTAACTGTGAAGATGCTCAATTATTATATGATGTATCTGAAAGTTTACATACAATTGAACCATCATCATCATCAGCTTACGGTTTGGCTCGTATGTATTTAAAATCTCAAGATCTGGACAAATCTGTGGAGTATTATAACGAAGCTATTACGTTAGAAGAAGAAGCTGATCAAAAAGGCACCTTCTATTATCAGTTAGGTTTAATTAAATTTAACCAGGGAAAATTAGCTGAAGCTAGATCAAATGCGTATAAAGCTATTGAGTTAAGAGCAAATTGGGGAGATCCATATATTTTAATTGGAAACTTATATGCAACTTCGGCCAAAAACTTCGGAAAAGATGAATTTGAACATGCAACAGCTTACTGGGCTGCTGTTGATCAATTTATTAAAGCTAAAAGCGTTGATGCAAGTGTAGCAACAAAAGCTAATGAATTAATTGGTATATACTCAAAACACTTCCCTGGAACTGAAGAAATTTTCTTCCATAACTTACAAGAAGGAGCAACTTATAAGTTAGAAGGATGGATAAATACATCAACTAAAGTAAGAGCTAAAAAATAACAGATGGAATCTGAATATTTAAATAGCAAAAAACATAATATTTTAAAAACTGCAAGTGGCATTATGCTGCTTGCAGTTTTACTTTCTATTTACGCTTGTTCTTCAAATAAGCCTGAAGAAATTAAAGCAATTGAGGAAATACAAAATATCCCTTCACTTGAACTGTATGATTACGAATCATTCATTACTGATTCAGGAGAGGTAAAATACCACCTTATTACTCCCAAACTTCTTAATTTCGACAAGAGAGAAGAGCCTTACAAAGAATTTCCTTTAGGTGGACATATTATTACATATGATTCTATTGATGTCATTAGATCTGAAATCAAATGTAAATATGCCATTAACTACGAAAAGGATAAATTATGGGATTTAAGAAACAATGTTGAAGCCATTAACGAGGATGGTGTTATTTTTAATACAGAACAACTATTCTGGAGCGAAGCTGAAAAACGCATTTACACAGAGAAGTTTATTAAAATAACAACCGAGGACAACATAATTACAGGTTATGGATTAGAAGCCACTCAAGACCTGAATGAATACGAAATTCAAAACGTTACTGCTATATTAGAAGTAGAAACCGATGAAAAATAATATTTTAAAATTGCATTCATTTTACTATTTTGACCTTACTATTTTCGTAACACATATTTAATGGACAGCACAACCATAATTATAATTGCCTTACTATTTTCAGCATTCTTTTCTGGATGCGAAATGGCTTTTATCTCATCGAATAAGTTACTTATCGAACTAAATAAGAAAAAGTACCCTCGTTTAGGAAGAATTATAGATACTTTTATCAATAACGGGAGTCTTTTTATATCAACACTGCTAATAGGGAACAACATAGCTTTAGTTGTTTATGGTTTAGAGATGGGTAGAATATTAACTCCTTTTATAGAAAATTATGTATCATCATCCTCTTCAATCTTATTTATACAAACAACTTTATCTACAATATTAATTTTAGTAACTGCAGAATTTTTACCAAAAATTTTATTCCGGATAAACCCCATTTTAGTACTAAATATTACTGCTTTACCATTACTATTATTCTATACTATATTCTACCCTATTTCAAAACTTACCGTATTTCTTTCTGAGTTTTTAATGTCGAAAATTTTAAAAACTCCCGAAAAAAAGAATTCAAAGAAAATAGTACTAGGTAGAATTGATTTAGATAATCTTATTACACTTCATCATGAAAAACTTGAAGAGAATGATGATAATGCCAAAGAAGTAAAATTACTTAAAAATGCGTTAGACTTTTCTAAAGTAAAAATAAGAGAATGCATTATTCCCCGAACAGAAATAAGTGCAATTGAAGTAAATGAAAATCTCGAAATACTAACCCGACGTTTTATTGAAACCGGTTATTCAAAAATTCTTATCTATAAAAAATCAATAGATAACATCATCGGTTACATCCACGTATCTGAACTATTCAAAAAACCCAAACAACTTAAAAATGCCATTAATCCGTTATCTATTGTTCCGGAAACAATGACCGCCAATAAATTACTGGAGGTTTTTATTAAAGAACACCGAAGCATTGCTTTGGTTGTTGATGAATTTGGAGGTACCGCAGGTATTGTTACTATGGAGGATATATTGGAAGAGATTTTTGGTGAAATTGATGACGAACATGACGTTTCTGATTTAATTGAAAAGAAAATATCTGATAATGAATACATCTTTTCTGGTAGAGTAGAAATAGATTACATCAATGAAAAATACAATTTAGGCATTAGAGAATCTGAAAATTATGAAACGCTTGCTGGATTCATCCTGCAACACAACGAGTCTATACCTAAAAATGACGAGGAGTTAATCATAGATCATTTTAAGCTTAAAATAAAATTAGCCTCAGACAATAGAATTGAACTTGTCAATCTAATTGATCTAGGGAATTCTTAACCTAAAAACCAAACCTAATTATTAATACAAAAACCAGAATATACATAATAAATATATCTTTAGAATTATAAGTAATTAAATTTTCTTAAAATAATTTTAATCAATTTTAGGATTCAGCACATATCCCATAACCGTGTTATCCATTTTTTTGTATATTCGTAACCTGATTTTTTGAAAATTAAAATAAACAAATAAAAGAATGGCAACATTAGAGAGAATTAGAAATAAAGGCGGTATTCTAGTAGCCGTTGTTATTGGGCTTGCCTTATTTGCCTTTATCTTAGGTGACTTTTTAAAGAGAAATGGAGGAGGTAATCAAGCCAATAGCATAGAAGTAGGAGAAATAAACGGAACTACTATTACATATGCTGAATATCAAAACGAAATAGGTCAGGCCGAAGATTTCAGAAAGCTTCAAACAGGAACTAGTAGCTTGGATGAGAACACTCAATACCAAATCAGAAATCAGGTTTGGGAACAATTGGTTCAGGAAATCATTATGGGTGAAAAATTTGCAGATGCTGGTATTGAAGTTAGTACTGAAGAGGTATTAGAAATGGCTACTGGTAAAAATGCACACCCTGCTATTCGTCAAATGTTTTCAGATCCTCAAACTGGCGTTTTTAATCAGGCTGCTGTTATTAATTTCTTAAGAAACAGAAAAAAAGACCGAAACGCTAACTTGTATTGGGAATACATTAAAAAAGCTATTGTTAACGAAAAGCTAAACACAAAGTATGCAAATCTTTTCAGAAAAGGATTTTATACTACTCAAAACATGATTGAGAGTGAAGCTAATGCAAACCTTAGAACTGTTGATTTCGACTTTGTTGCTGTTAACTATAAGACTATACCTGATAGTACAATTGAAGTTTCAAATAGCGAAATCAAAGCATTTTATAACGATCATTTAGAGGATTACAAACAAGATGCGGAACGTACTATTGAATACATTTCATTTGCCGTTAATCCTTCGGATGAAGACAAACAACTTGCTGAAAAATGGATCACTGATACTAAAGAAGAATTCTCTAATCCAGCTACTGATGCAGGTCAGTTTGTAACGATGAACTCTGATCTTCCATATGAAGATAAAAATCTTAAAGCTGAAGATTTAAGAATAACAATCAAGGACTTTGTTGTAAACGGAAACGTTGGAGATGTATATGGACCTTACTTAGAAGATGAAACTTATAAATTAAGTCGTATTGTAAGTATTAAACAAATGCCAGACTCGGTACGTGCTCGTCACATCTTAATTCAAGAGAAAAATCCTTCTACTGCAAATGCAATTGCTGACAGTTTAATCAACTTAATTAACAATGGCTCTGATTTTGCTGAGTTAGCCCGTAAAAACTCTAAAGATACAGGTTCTGCAATTAACGGTGGAGACTTGAACTGGTTCAAAGAAGGCATGATGGTTAAGCCATTCAACGATGCTTGTTTCAATGCAAAAAAAGGAGATATTTTAAAAGTTGAAACTCAGTTTGGTGTTCATATTATAAACATTCAAAATGTAGGTAAACCTGTTACTAAGTACAATGTTGCAACACTAGCCAGAGAAATCAAGTATAGTTCTAAAACATATCAACAAATTTACTCTGAGGCAAATAAATTTGCAGCAAACAACAACACTGCTGATAAATTTATTGAAGCTATTAAAACTGAAAATCAAACACCTCGTTTTGCAACTTTGAAAGCTAACGACAGAAATGTAAGAGGTTTAGAAAACTCTCGTAGATTAGTGCAATGGGCATTTGAAGGAGATGTTAACGATATGTCGCCAACAATATACGAATTTGGAAATCAATTTGTAATTGCAGTTATTACTGATGCAAAAGAAGAAGGCTATCAACCAGTTAATGATGTTGCTTCAAGAATAAAATCACTAATTGCAAAAGATAAAAAAGCTGAGATTATCATGAAGAAATTTGTTGATAATACTAAAACCAGTCAAAGTTTATCTTCTTTAGCTCAAAAAATGGAAAGCACAGTTCAATCTGCAGCTAACATCAATTTTGCTTCATATCAAGTTACAGGCGCAGGTTTTGAACCAGCTTTAATTGGACTTGCAACAAATGCTGAAGTAGACCAAATCTCAATTCCTGTAAAAGGAAACAGAGGTGTATATGTTGTTAAAGTAACTTCTGAAACTGTTGCAGAAACTGCAGATTTAGAAGCTGCAAAAAGAACCTTAACTCAAAGTAACGAGTACAAAGTTCGCTCTTTAAATACTGCAATTCGTGAAGAATCTGAAATTACAGACAACAGAGCAAAATACTTCTAAGATATATTTATACCATAATATAATGCAAAAGCAGCCTCATATGAGACTGCTTTTTTTATTTGAACATCTTATACTTGTGTGAATTTGTAACTCGTTTCTCAAACCTATTATCTAATTGAATTGTAAGCGTCTCCACAATGGCGTATAGTTTTATGTGATAAAACTTTGAAGCTTTGTATCCATATTTCTCACATCAAAGGATACATTATGATTTTTAATTTCACAGAGGATACACGTTTTTACTTTTTTTGCGAGCCAGTCGACATGCGAAAAGGAATTCATTCACTTTATCACCTGGTAAAAATATCAGGAAATATGAATGCGCTCAATGGCGATGGGTATGTCTTCATTGGCAAGACACGTAAATCTATCAAGGTACTACGATGGCAAAGGGAAGGATTTGTTCTTTATAACAAAAAGCTGGAATTAGGATGTTATACGCTACCACAACAACTAAGAAAAGGTGCTTTTATTGAGCTTGAACATGATATTTTAGACAAAATGGTTAATGCCATAAAACACAAAAGCAGCTCTAACGAATTACGGATAAAAGCCCAGTTAACTCTTTGATATAGAGAGATTAAAGATGGAAGATAGTATGATTTTCTTATGGTAAAACCGCACTATTTTTGTATCTTTATGTCATGACAGACAAGGAGTTAGTGGCTTTTTTTAAGGAGCAAAATGCAAAGTTAATGAGTACCGTAGAAGAACTTACTAAAGAGTTGACTGCGTTAAAAGCAGCGATTCTGGAGAAGGATAAAGGTGCTGAAAAGCTGAAGCGCTTTGCACAGATTAACCTTCCTAAAAATACCGAAAAACGCAAGAATACAACATCTGTACCTGCGAATACACCTAAGGCTCCTACTCCCAAACAAAGAGGTAATAATGGAGCCAAAAGAAAAGTATATGATAATATCGAAGAGCTTGTAGAAGATGTTATGCCTTCCGATGCTAGCTTTGACGAAAAGGCTGACGTTTACCTGTTTTATCGCGATGTGATAAGGTATGAGTATATTCCACCCCGTCTTATCAAACATATTTACCACTGTAAAAAATATAGAATGGGCGATGATTTTTTCGAAGGCAAAGCCCCTATGACACCTTTCATGAATTCTAATTTTGACAGTTCATTGCTGGCACACCTGATTCAACAAAGATATGTGTACGGCTTACCAGTTGAACGCATCATGAAATACCTAAATGAGATGGGCATTGACATTCCAAAGGCAACCACTCATGGATTAATTGAAAAATCAGCAGGGTTACTTGATAGATTAATGCCAGTACTCAAAAATGCTATTTTAGCTGATTCCTACATTCATTTTGATGAAACCTACCACACTATATTAGGTGGTGATAAAGGAAGTCGCAAGGGTTATTTTTGGAGTGCTTTTTCTCACCAAAACGATTTAATACAGTTCATTTATGAAAGTGGTTCACGAAGTAAGACGGTCTTCACTAATTATCTACCGAAGGATTATAAAGGTGTTGTACAGACTGATGGATATAGTTCATACAAAGTTTTAGAAGGATGGGATTATCCCAAAGCAATACGCTTAGGTTGTGTTCAACATTGCAAAAGAAAATTTATAGAGATCGGGGAACAACCCGAAGCTCTCGAAGTTATTAACCTATACAATCAATTTTATAGTATCCGAAAGAAAAAACCAAAAGAAAAATGGAAAGAAGCTTCGCTAAAAGTATATATGAAGTTAGAAAAGAAACTCAGGGATATAGAAAAAGATCCTGAGATATTGCAGAACCACATATTAGCTAAAGCTACAGCTTACTGTCTGAATGAATTAGAGTCCATTTACAACATTATCATATCTACCGAATACGATCTGGACAATAATATAATTGAACGACCTATGCGCTATATCAGCATTAGTCGTCGTAATTCGCTTTTTTGTGGTTCTAATGCTGGTGCCAGTAGAACTGCTATTCTTTATTCTCTAGCTATTTCATGCAGATTGAATAATATAAATACATTTTCCTATTTCAAGGATGTAATGCAGCGTTTGGCAGAAAGTCCAAAGATGACAAGTGAACAAATCCGAAACCTACTTCCAGATAGATGGGCTGAATAAAAGTAAAAAACGCCCCATCAAATTAATAAATCTGATGGGGCATTTTTTTGAAGGGGGGGGGTATGCGGAGACGGTTACATTGAATTACAGAATGCTGAATTAGTCAATATTCTTGAAACAATTTTAGGGAAATACAAAACCTGCCAAAATCATCAACATGAGACCATATTAACCTACAGGACGGTTATAAAAACTACAGGACAGAACTATTTAATTACAGGAAGATATTTTAAACTTACAGGAGTCATTTAATATCCATTATTTGGGATTTTCAACCTACTGGTCTGCCATTATTATTCTACAGAACGGCTTCAAACTCTAATATTATTAATAAAAAACTTCAGGAAAGTATTTTAAATAATCTAACTTTAAATGAACGAATTTATAGTCTCTATGATTTTCAAGTATTAATTTCCATTTTTGTGAATATGGTGCATTTCGGCCCCTGAATATATATCATATATATGATAATTTGTTTAACTTTAATAATACTTCAAAACAAACTTCCATTGGTAATTCCAGTTTATACGGCATAAAAAAAAGGAGACTTACAATAAGCCTCCCTAGTAACCCGAATCAAAACAAAATTGTTATGCGCTTAATATCTTTTTAACAGCATCTGCAATTTCTTTTCCATCTGCTTTTCCACCTAACTCTTTAGATGCCATCCCCATTACTCTACCCATTTCTTTTATCGATTGAGCGCCTGATTTTTCAACAATTGCAGCAACCAATTCTTCTAATTTTTCACCTGTAATTTGCTCTGGTAGAAATCGAGAAATAACTTCAGCTTCACTATTTTCTTTTTCAGCCAAATCTTCACGACCTTGTTCTGCAAATATTGCTGCAGCATCTTTACGTTGCTTCACCATTTTCTGAAGTATTTTGAAACCAGCTTCTTCAGCTAATTTATCCCCTGCTCCTTTTGCTGTATTTGCTTCTATTAACTCTTTTTTAATACCTCTTAGAGCCTCTAAAGAAACTCTATCTTTGGCTTTCATTGCAGCCTTTATTTCTTCTGTAATCTGATTTAATAAACTCATTATATTTGTCTGTATTTAAACGTCATTTTTTAAAGGCAGAGGATCTAATCTACATTATCGTGCAAATAAGGATTGTCTCTTACTATTTTTGTCTTCCCATCTTTCCCTTCCGAAATGGTAAACCTTGAAACTTTATAATCCTCTTCTTGTTCCTGCACTGGATTTATTTTTACTTTTTTCCTTTTATAGGCAGGAACATTTTCTAATCTTTCAATATAACGATCATCTTCCATATCTTCAGGAGTAATACTAAAACGCTCTCCAATACCGGCAACTATTTTACCCCTCTGATACTGTCCTCCAGAAATAATTTCAGGTTCTTCTACCTCCTTTTTCTTAGAAGATGATTTATAGAACTTATTTATTCTTTCCTCTTTGGCTCTTTCTAGTTCATCAAAATCAATAACCCTACTATTACTTTCCTCCGTTTCTCTACTTCCTTCATCTAAATCAAGAACTATTGGTTCTTCATCTTCACTATTAAAACTTTCTTCTTTAATTTCGGATTCTCCATCTAATGAAAATCGTTGAACTTTAGGTTCATTTCTCTGTGAAAATTCAGCAATATTCCGGGTATTAAAACCAGTGGCAATGATGGTTACATTTACTTGATCTTCAAGAATTGAATCAGAGCCTGTACCCCAAATTATAGAAGCACTGGCTCCCACAGTATCCTGAACAAAATCAGTTACTTCACCTACTTCATCCATTGTAATTTCATCAACTCCAGAAGTAATATTAAGTAAGATATTTTTAGCTCCTCGTATATCATTACTATTCAATAACGGCGACTCTAACGCCTGCTGTATAGCCAATAAAGCTCTATTTTCTCCTGAAGCAGAAGAACTACCCATTATAGCAACTCCACTATCTTTCATCACTGTTTCAACATCAGCGAAGTCAACGTTTATATAGCCATGAACAGTTATAATTTCAGCAATTCCCTTTGCAGCGGTTGAAAGTACGTCATCAGCTTTTGAGAAGGCATTTGAAAGTTTCAAATCACCATACATTTCTCTGAGCTTTTCATTATTTATCACCAACAAGGAATCTACATTTTTCTCCATTTCTGCAATTCCATCCAGAGCTTGATTAATCCTTAATTTTCCTTCAAACCTAAAGGGAATTGTTACAATACCTACAGTTAAGATACCAAGATCGCGAGCAGCTTTTGCTATTATTGGAGCTGCTCCAGTTCCTGTTCCTCCTCCCATACCGGCGGTAATAAACACCATACGGGTATTATCCTGTAGTACTTTCTCTATATCTGAAAGATTTTCTATTGCGGATTGTTTTCCTTTCTCCGGTTTATTCCCTGCCCCTCGCCCTTCTGTTAGAGACTCTCCAAGCTGAATTTTAACAGGTACAGGACTACTCTCTAATGCTTGAGCATCTGTATTACAAACCAGGAAATTCACATCTTTTATGCCCTGATTGAACATGTGATTTACAGCATTACTACCACCTCCACCTACTCCTATTACCTTAATAATGCAGCTTTGGCTTTGAGGCATTTCAAAACTCATCAAATCATCATTCATGTAAACTTTCTTTTCTTTGGTTTATCATATTGCGAAATTACATTTCAACATCCTTCTCGTCAAAAATTCCGGCAAATGTTTTCTTTATATTTCCAAAAAGATCTCCTGTATACTCTGTTTTATCTTTTTTCTTCTTCTCCTTTTCTTTTTTAACAGATGATGATTTAGGCGTTTTTTCAACATCTTCTTCAAACTCTCCAGGAAACAATTCCTGTTCTACAACTGATTTAACCGGATTTTCAATCGCAGTTAACAACAGTCCTATACTTGTTGAATACATTGGTTTCCCAGCTTCTTCAACTTCTTGAGTATTGATATACTTATTTGGTAAACCTAATCTAACTTCAAGTCCGGTTCTATATTTTACTAACTGCGGAAGACGCTTCAACAAAGCTCCCCCTCCAGTAATAACAATACCTGCACCTAACTTATCATATAATTTTGAAGCTTCAATTTGGTAAATCACATAATCAATGATTTCTTCCATTCGAGCCTGAATAATATATGATAAAGATTTAAAAGAAATTTCTTTTGGTTCCCAACCTTCAATTCCAGGGATTGTAACCACCATATCCTCCCTTTCTAAATCTCCTAAAGCCGAACCAAATTGTGTTTTTAAAGATTCTGCCTGCTTTTGTAGCACTGCACAACCTTCCTTAACATCTAAAGTAACAACATTTCCACCAAGAGGAATAACAGCAGTATGCTGAATCACTCCATCATAAAAGATAGCAACATCAGTTGTTCCTCCACCAATATCAACTAGAACAACACCGGCCTCTTTCTCCTCTTCTGTCAAAACTGCACGTGCAGAGGCCATTGGCTCTAAAAACAATTGATTTAGTTTTAGACCAACTCTGTTTATACACTTTTCAATATTGTTTACAGAAGCTACACGTCCTAATACAATATGATAATTTCCTTCTAACCTGCGTCCTGACATTCCAACCGGATTTCTAACTCCAGCTTCATTATCAACCACATAATCCTGAGGAAATACATGTAATATATTTTCACCTGCTTCAAGAGGAATTTTATAGTTATCCTTATATAAATGATCTACATCAAACTGGGTAATTTCCAGATTGGTTTCAATATAACGATATCCTCTATTCTGCAAACTCTTAATATGCTGACCTGCGATACCAACATACACATCATAAAGCTTTACACCGTATTTTGATTCAAGATTAAAAACGACATCTTTTATCGCATTTACAGTTTCTTCAATATTAAGAACTACCCCCCGTTTAACACCTGTTGATGGCACTTTTTCAATACCTACAACATGCAATTTTCCATTGTCATCTTTGTGTCCAACAACAGCTACAATTTTGGTGGTTCCTATGTCTATAGCAGCAATTAAATTGGATTGGTTATTCATTATATTATTATTTTGTACAGATTATTTGACCTTCATATTTTAAACTAATCTCTTTGTAATTATTCCATTCCCGAGGGTGAAGACCATCGGTATACAAAGCATATAAATTTCTCATCTTTATAGAATAATTCTCAAGTGATCCTAAATAAACAATTTGATCACCTACACGGGGAGCCAAAGAAAACTCACCATTTTGCTCAACATATATTTGTTCTATCTGCGCATTCCAAAAAGGATTATCATTAATAAAACGGGCAAATTCCACAACTTCATTTAAACTATCCAACTTATTAACATGGCCGCTTAAAACCAAGGTATGAGATGCGTATTGATCAAACAAAGTCATTTTATTTCCATTCTCATCCAAATAAAATGAATCGTAACCAGAAAACACTCTTAACAATGGTTTTTTCTGACCGATGAAAACATTTAAATTTCCACCAATGGTATAATATGCTTCACATTCATTAATTGCTTCATGTTTTCCAAGAAATGTTTCTATTTCTTCACAATCAATATCTTCAATAGCACCCCCGAGTAAACGTGGATACTTGTTCAATAAAACACTACGAATTTGTTCTGAAGTTACAAACTGATAATTAGCACTATCTCTAACCACAACCTGAACCTGAGAACAAACAACTTTACTCTTTCCCTGTGAAATAAATGAAAAAACCACCGGAAAAAATGCCAGTAATAATACCCACAATATGATATTTTTAATTTTCTTTATTTTCATCTCGAAAAAGCTCACTTTAAATCCATTAAATATAAATCTATTAACAAACTATCCATAATCACCCATCCCTTATTTATAAACATTTACCAAATAATTATTAACTATTTATTAAAAATACATTCCAGTATTTGTAAACACTTTTCTACATTTTAAATTTTTGTTGATAATTTAAGGTCACTTTATCTATTTCTTTATCTATATCTCCAGCTCCCATCATTAACAAAATTTCTGGTTTTAATCCTTCAATTTCATCATACAAATCAGCTTTAGTTGATATTTTTTTAACTTCTAAATCTACCAAATCTAAAATCATTTTAGAAGTAACACCCTCCATTGGTAATTCTCTGGCAGGATAAATATCTAACATGATTAACTCATCCAACAAACTCAAACTTTCAGCAAATTCCTTATGAAAATCATTTGTTCTTGAAAACAAATGAGGCTGAAATACACCCGTAATTTTATGTTCGGGATACAACGCTCTTACCGAATTGACGGTTGCTTTTATTTCTTCAGGATGATGTGCATAGTCATCAATCAAAACAAGCTGATCCTTCTTTAACCTAATATCAAATCGTCTTCTAATTCCTTTAAAATCTGGTAGTGATTTTTGAAGTTCTTCATACTTTACTCCAGAAATAATCGCTGCCGAACATGCTCCAATAGCATTTTCAACATTAACCAAGGCAGGAATGCCTAATTTCAGATTCAAATAATTATCTTCTGGTGTTACCAGATCAAATACATAAAGCCCTTTATCTAACCTAATATTCTCAGCATAAAAATCAGCTTTAGCATTATTCATAGAATAGGTAAAATGCTTAATTTCAGCTCTTGACTCGAAATCTAATTCTATCTCGAATTTACTTAGCAATATTCCTCCATCCTTAACTAACGAGGCAAACTCTTTAAAGGAAGATTTAACTGATGAATCATCACCATATATATCCAGATGATCAGCATCTGCTGACGAAATCAAAGCTAAAAAAGGAGTTAACTGCAAAAACGATCGATCGAATTCATCAGCTTCCAAAACCACATAATCAGAAGTATCAGAAAGTAACAAATTCGTTTTATAGTTTTGTGAAACTCCCCCTAAAAAAGCGCTACAATCAACTTTTGACTGTTTTAACAAATGAGAAATCATTGTTGAAATTGTTGTTTTCCCATGCGTTCCGGCAACACAAACACCTTTATGCTCTCTTGTTAATATACCCAATACCTGAGACCTCTTTTTAACATCAAAACCTTTATTTATAAAATAATTCAATTCCTCATGTTCTTTGGGAATGGCTGGTGTAAATACAACCAAAGTATTAGATGGATTTTTAAATTCTTCTTTTATTAAACTGACATTATCTTCAAAGTGAATTCCAATACCTTCACGTTCCAGTTCTGAAGTCAATAGCGTTGGAGTTCGATCATACCCTTCTACATTAAAACCATTTGCTTGAAAATAACGAGCCAGAGCACTCATTCCAATACCCCCAATCCCTACAAAATATACACTTTGAATTTTATTTAACTCCATTATACTAGTTTCAATAATTCATCAACAATTTCATTTGCTGCATTAGGCTTGGCAAATTTGATTACATTTTTCTTCAAAACTTCCCTTCCTTCTTCGTCTTTAACCAAACTAATCACCTCATCAACCAATTTCTGTTTCACTTCAGCATCCTTAACCATAACTGCAGCTCCTTCTTTTACCAAGGCCATTGCATTTTTAGTTTGATGATCTTCGGACACATTGGGAGAAGGCACAAAAACTGCAGCTTTTTTTAACATGGCCATTTCAGAAATTGAAGAAGCGCCAGCCCTTGAAATCACAACATCTGCTAAAGAAAATGCAGCTTCCATCTTATCAACAAAAGCGAGTATTTTTACATGATCATTCTCCGGAACTTTAGATTTTATTTGATCGAAATAAAACTTTCCGGTTTGCCAAATCAGCTGAATATTCTGATCTAACAATTTTTGATACCCCTCTAAGATCCCTTCGTTTATTGTTCGAGCACCAAGACTTCCTCCGGTTACAAAAACCACATTCTTTTCCGGATCTAACCCAAAATATTTTGCAGCTTCAACACGATCCACTTTTTTTAATAAATTTTGCCTTATTGGATTTCCTGTTAATACAATTTTATTAGATGGAAAAAAACGATCCATTTCAGGATAAGCAACGCAAATTTTACTTACTTTTTTTGAAAGAATACGATTGGTTACTCCTGGAAATGAGTTTTGCTCCTGAATAACACAAGGTATATTTTTATTGGATGCGACTCTTAATACAGGTCCACTTGCATAACCGCCTACACCAACTACAACATTGGGTTTAAATTCTTTAACCACTTTACGAGCCTTAAGCATACTTGCTGCAAGCTTAAAAAAGAATGTGATATTTTTATATGTCAACCGTCTTTGAAAACCAGCTACAGGCAAACCTACAATTTCATATCCTGCAGCCGGAACTTTTTCCATCTCCATCTTTCCTTCTGCACCCACAAAAAGTATTTCAACACTACTATCTCGCTCTTTTAAAGCATTTGCTATTGACACTGCAGGAAAAATATGACCTCCTGTACCACCTCCGCTTATAATTACTTTCATTCGATTATAGATTAAAGATTAAAAGATAAGAGAAAACAATTTTAGGAATACGCTTCCTTTTGAGCTTCCTCTTTTAATCGTTGTGCCTCTTCCATATTATTACGACTTACACACAAAATAGCTCCCATTGCAACACAAGTAAACAATATCGAAGTTCCTCCCATGCTTACTAAAGGCAATGGCTGTCCTGTGACCGGGAATATACCAACAGCTACACCCATATTAAAAAAACCCTGGAACACCAGAAGATAGGATAAACCAATCGCCAGAAAGGCTGGAAACGTCCTGGTACTTCCTCTTACTATTACACCAGCTCTAAAAAGAAAGACCACATAACACATCACTATTAAAAGCGCACCCATTACTCCCCATTCTTCAACTATTATAGCAAAGATAAAATCACTATATGGGTGAGGCAAAAAATTTCTTTGCTTACTATTACCTGGTCCTTTTCCAAAAACACCTCCGGTTGCCACAGCCATTTGCGACATGCGAGCCTGATAGTTTCCATCTGAGTCATCCTCAACTCCTTCTCCTCCCATAAAATTCTCAATCCTCGTTTTCCAAGTTTCAGCACGATGTAGGAAAGGCAAATATGGAGAAGCCAGAATCATTAAGGTCACCACCAAAACTACTGCTGCGACTGTACCTCCAAGGAATTTTATTGGAACGCGCCCAACAAACATCATTAAAAAAGCAATAAAACCTATAAGAAAAGCGGTTGAAAAGTCTTCTGTAAAAATTAAACCACAAACCAAACCTACATAAACCATTATCGGTCTGAATGCATCTCTTGCTCCATAATCAGCATCCTGATGTCGGGCTAATGTTCGGGCTATATATATTATTAAGGCTAATTTAGCTAACTCTGAAGGTTGAAAAGATAAGCCAATACCAGGGACTGTCAACCAACGAGATGCCTGGTTGAGACTCATTCCTGTAACTAAGGTAACAAACAGTAGGACTATAGAAACCCACAAAAGCAAGGTCGCATATTTGGCAAACACCTTATAATCCATTTGATGAATTCCCCAAATTAAAGCAATACCTACCATTAAAAACACAAAGTGCTTAAACATATAATAATAGGTATTTCCTCCTTGGTACTTATACGCCAAAGAACCGGTTGAGCTATAAACAGCCAATAACGATATTGCTGCCAATACAGCAATAACAGCCCATAAAATAGGATCTCCTTTGAAATATTTTTGTAGCGTACTCTTTAATCCCATATTATAAATTCCTTACACACTCCTTAAACTCACGTCCTCTTTGTTCGTAGTTATCAAATAAATCAAAACTAGCACAGGCGGGAGATAATAATACTGTATCACCTTTTTCACCTAGGTAATAGGCAGATTTTACAGCTTCCTGCATGGAACTGCACTCAACAATAGTTGGAACAACTCCTTCGAAGCTTTCTAATAATTTTTTATTATCAACACCCAAACAAATTAACGCTTTCACTTTTTGTCCGGCAAGTTGCAATAACTCAGTATAATCATTTCCTTTGTCGACGCCTCCCGCAATCCAGACAACATCCGATTTCATGCTTTCAAGTGCATACCAGGTTGAATTAACATTAGTAGCCTTTGAGTCATTGATAAATTCCATTCCTCTAACAGAAAGAACCCTTTCTAAACGATGCTCTACTCCTTTAAAATTAATAAGACACTCTCTTATCGCAGGCTTTCTGATTTGAAACAGACGTGCAACGATTCCTGCAGCCATCGTATTATAACGATTATGCTGACCTTGTATTGCCAATTGCTCTGTAAATACACTCATAACATCCTCCTTTAATTTAATTTGGATTTCATCATTATGACAAAAGGCTCCGACACTAACTTCCTTTATATTTGTAAAAGGAAACTGACGAGCCTTTATTTCTCTTCGTTCCAGTTCCTTTGTGATATTTTCATCATCCAAGCAGTAAATAAAAGCATCCTCTTCCGTTTGATTTTGAATTACTCTGAATTTACTTTGGATGTAATTTTCCATTTTGTAATCATACCGATCTAAATGATCAGGCGTTATGTTCATTAAAATGGCAATATCTGCTTTAAATTGATACATTCCATCCAACTGAAAACTACTCAACTCCAGAACATACCATTCTTTATCATCGGCTTCTGCAATCTGGCGAGCCAAACTCTGACCGATATTTCCAGCTAACCCTACATTAACACCTGCATTCTTCAATACGTGATATGTTAACAAAGTCGTAGTTGTTTTACCATTACTTCCGGTAATACACACGTATCTGGCCCTACTATATCGTGCAGCAAACTCAATTTCAGAAACAACCTCTATTCCTTTTTCTCTTAACTCCACTATCATTGCCACTTTATCAGGAATTCCAGGACTCTTTACAATGATATCAGCATTATAGATAAGTTCCTTACTATGCTTCTTTTCTTCATAAGAAACATTTGCCTCATCCAACTCTCTTCTGAAATTAATTTTAATCTCAGACAAGTCTGATACAAACGTATCAAAGCCCCGTTTTTTTGAAAGCAAAGCTGCTCCTACACCACTCTCTCCTGCTCCTAATATGACGACTCTTTTACTCATTTATCGATTATGATATTATCTGATTTTCAATGTTACTATAGCTAAAACAGCTAACAATATGCCTACAATCCAAAATCTTGTCACAATTTTAGACTCTGTATATCCTTTTTTCTGGTAATGATGATGCAATGGCGCCATTTTAAATATCCTTCTTCCTTCACCATATTTCTTTTTGGTATACTTAAACCACGAAACCTGCATCATGACTGATATATTTTCTACAAGAAAAATTCCACATAAGATAGGAATCAACAATTCCGTTTTAATGATAATAGCAAAAACAGCAATAATACCTCCAAGGGTTAAACTTCCTGTATCTCCCATAAATACCTGAGCAGGAAAGGAATTATACCACAAAAATCCAATGGTTGCTCCAATAAAAGCAGCCATAAAAATTACCAACTCCTCAGACTGAGGGATATACATAATATTCAAATAATCAGCCCAAACCGTGTTACTGGATACATATGCAAGTATTCCGAGTGTAGTTCCAATAATGGCTGAGGTTCCTGTTGCCAGGCCGTCCAGTCCATCAGTCATGTTAGCTCCATTTGAAACAGCTGTAATAATAAATATTACAGCCAAAATAAATACAACCCATCCCCATGATGCTGCACTCTCTCCCATAAAACTAACAAACCAAGCATAATCAAAACGATTATTTTTCATAAACGGAATAGTGGTTTTGGTACTTTTCACATCAATTGTTGCTGGTCTTACTTCCGTACCACCATCTTCCAATTGCACGACCACTGTTTCATTAGGTACTTTCTCTCTTACAACAACAGAATCGTTAAAGAAAAGCGTTAATCCAACAATTAATCCCAATCCAATTTGCCCAACAATTTTAAATCTACCTGCAAGACCTTCTTTATTCTTTTTAAAGACTTTGATGTAATCATCTAAAAAACCAATTGTTCCCAACCATAATGTTGATACAATCATTAAAATAACATATACATTGTCGAGCTTTCCAAACAATAATGTTGGAATAAGAATAGATGCTATAATAATAAGACCTCCCATAGTAGGAGTTCCCTTTTTTTGGTACTGTCCTTCCAAATTTAAATCACGAACAACCTCTCCAATCTGCTTCCTTTGAAGCTTCTTTATCACTTGCTTTCCAAAAATAGTTCCTATCAATAAGGAAAAAATAACTGCCATTCCCGATCGAAAAGAAATATACTGAAACATCCCTGCTCCCGGAAAATCAAACTTCTCAAGATATTCAAAAAGATAGTACAACATTTATATACAGATATTAAAATATTAGACAATTAGATAACCTTACTCTATTATAGCATTTCAAAAATTTCTTTGATAACTTCTCTGTCATCAAAGTGGTGCTTTACACCATTTACTTCCTGATAGTCTTCGTGCCCTTTTCCTGCCACCAGAATGATATCTCCTTTATTACATAACATAACTGCAGTTTTTATAGCCTCTTTTCTATCAGCTATCGAAACCACTTTTATCCTACTCTTAAACTCAACTCCCTCCATCATGTCATCTATAATCGATTGTGGATTTTCTGACCGAGGATTATCTGATGTTAAAATAACCCGAGTACTTCCTAATACTGAAACCTTAGCCATTTCGGGCCTTTTGGTTTTATCTCTATCTCCACCAGCTCCTACAACAGTTATCAACTCCTGACCTGACTGACGGATTTGATTAATTGTTTCTATTACATTTTTCAATGCATCCGGAGTATGAGCATAATCTACAACTGCAGTAATACCATTTGCGGAACGTATTGTTTGAAATCTACCATCCACTGAATGCAAGCGACTAAGAGAAAGCAACACCTCATCGTGCGATTGTCCCAAAGAAATAGCAGCTCCGTAAACGGCTAATAGGTTTTGTGCATTGAATCTACCAATGAAAGGAGTCCATACTTCACTATTGTTTATCATCAATTGCATTCCTTCAAACATACTTTCAATAATTTTAGCCTTAAAATCAGCCATACTTCTTACTGAATATGTTTTTGTATCCGCTTTGCAATTCTGCACCATCACTAATCCATTTTTATCATCTGCATTCACCAAAGCAAAAGCCTCTTTCGATAAGTGATCAAAGAACTGTTTCTTAGCTTTTAAATAAGCATCAAAAGTTTTATGGTAATCTAAATGATCATGAGTTAAGTTGGTAAAGATTCCACCTTTAAACTTTAAGCCAGCAATACGCTGCTGATCTATTGCATGTGAACTCACCTCCATGAAACAATATTGACAACCAGCATCAACCATCTGACGCATGATTTTATTTAAAGCTACCGGATCTGGGGTTGTATGAGTAGACGGTAGTTTTTCTGCACCAATAAAATTTGCTACAGTACTAAATAAACCAGACTCAAATCCCATCCCCCTAAAAAGTTCATATAACAAGGTTGCAATGGTTGTTTTTCCATTTGTTCCTGTTACTCCAACTAACTCTAATTCTTCAGATGGATTTCCATAGAATCCAGAAGCTATTTCGCCCAAAGCTTTTGCAGAATCCTTAACGACAACAAACGATATATTTTCATAACTCTCCTTTGGAAGAGATTCACATACAATAGCACTGCATCCACCAACAATTGCTTTAGATATATAATCATGTCCATCTACATGTACACCTTTGACAGCCACAAATAAAGTACCTTCAACTGCTTTTCTAGAATCAAAAACAATCTCATTAAAAACAACATTATCATTGCCTTTAAATTCGTCAACTTTTGTCCACTCCTGTATATGACCTACATTTACCATACTAACCTAACTTTATAAATATTCTTGTTCCGGATTTTAATCTACTTCCTGCAGATATCGACTGCTCAACCACCCTTCCTCTACCAGACACAATTACCTTTAATCCCATATTTTCAAGCAACGAAACAGCATCTTTTGCTCCCATACCTTTTACATTAGGTACCAAACCTTTAGCAAAGGTCTTTCTTGCAAATTCAACTTTATATTCCTGAGCCGTTGTTGATATCCAATCCGAATTCACATCACCTCCTTCAACCGATACATTCAAACGATCAAAAACAGTAAGTAAATCTTCTTTTGTTCCACCCTTTGAATATGGCAATACTCCGGAATCAGGTACTTTCTCTACTCGTTCATCCATCATCTCAAGACTTGTAGCATAAACCCGATCAGCTATATCCTTAAAAACAGTACCTGCTACAACGTTGCCGTAATACACATTATTTGAAGGACCATTAACAACAACAATACACGAATACTTTGGTCTGTCCGCAGGAAAATAACCAGCAAAAGAAGCCTGATATTCTACACCACTTCCACCCTTATAACCAGAAGAACCTTTTGCTATTTGAGCAGTACCTGTTTTACCTGCAATTTTATAATTGTCATTTTTAATATTTTGTGCCGTTCCATGCTCCACTACTCCAACCAACAACTCATGAACCTTTTCAATGGTAGACAAGGAGCAAATGGATGGATTTAAAACAGTAGGTTCATATGCCTCAGTTAACTCACCATGTCGATATACTCCTTTTACAAAATGCGGTTTAACCATCTTACCATTATTAGCTACTGCATTATAAAAAGTAAGTATTTGTAATGGTGTTAACTGCGACTCATAACCAATAGAAATCCAAGGTAAAGAAACACCCGACCAAGTATCAGATCCAGGATATTTAATAAAAGGTTCACCTTCACCTTTAATTTCCAATCCATTCTTATCATTTAATCCCATCGAATATATTCGATCAATATATTTCTTCGGATTAGATTTATAGCGATCAACGATCATCTTTGAAACACCAACATTTGATGATTTTTCAAATACCTGCCTGTACGTTATCTTTCCAAAACCACCATGATGACTATCCCTCATTACTCTATCATAAAACTTACAATAGCCTTTTCCTGTATCTATAGAATCATCAAGATTTAACAATCCATCTTCCAGAGCAACCATCATACTTACCAACTTAAAAGTTGATCCTGGTTCTGTGGCTTCACCTATGGCATAATTAAAATAATCCTCAACATAATTTCCAGGACTTTTACGATGTAGATTTACAATAGCCTTAATCTCTCCTGTTTGTACCTCCATTAAAATCGCTGAACCATGATCTGCATTATGCTTTACCAATTGCTGCTTTAACGAATTTTCAGCAACATCCTGAATCTCGATATCAATAGAGGTTAATATATCATTTCCATTTTGAGGCGGCATTACTTCTTCTGGCACCCAATGACCTGAAATTCTAGTAAAAGTACTTACCCCATTCTTTCCCTTAAGAACATCATTATATGCCCTCTCCAAACCAACCATTCCTCCCTTTTCTTTTTCCTCAAACAATTTACCTATAGTACGAGATGCTAATATTCCGAATGGAAGTTTACGTTGATCCAACATTTCAGGTAAAAAACCACCTGTGTTTTTACCCAATCTAAAAATTGGAAATTCTTTAACTTTTTTAAGTTCTGTAAAAGAAATTCGACGTCTGTTAATTCTATAGTATCTTTTACCTTTTTGTCTGGCTCTAACCAAATCACGCTTATAAGCACTCGTTGATTGATCTTTAAAAAAAGATGATAAACAAATACTTAAACTATCTATATTTTCATTAAAAATTTCATCCGTTAGTCCATGAGCCATCATATCCATATACAAACGATAACTCGGCACAGAACAAGCTAATTTTCTCCCATCACAAGCTAGTATATTCCCCCTGTTCGCCTCAATTTCGCGTTCTTTACTTGTCATCACCTGCTCCATAGAACGCCATTTTTCACCTTCTACAATCTGCAAATAAACCACCTTACTAAAAACAACAACAGCCAGCACTACCAATGCCAGGTAAATAACACCAACCCTCCATGTTATGTCTCTCTTTATTGTCATTTATCTTAAAATCTTCCTTTTATGTTGCTTATTTTTCTTTTCTTACTATAATTCTTCGTGGAGGCTCAGTTAATTCCTCAAGATTCACTCCCGCCTCATTTACTTTTTGCAGAATCACAGACTGTTTACTTATATACATCAAATCAGATGAAGTGGTAATTGCTTCAATCCGAAGTTCTTGTATTTCTTTATTTAAAAGAGCTGCTTCCTTAAGTAGTTTCTCAACTTTAAAATGATTTGATATGTAAATAAAAGCCAATACAATTAAGAATAGAAAATAAGGCAATTGCTTTACCACAACTTCTCTGGTAAAAATTCTTCCTGAAAGAAAATCCCGTGCGGAAATCTTTCGGAAACCCTCATCACCAGAACCAACAAATTCTTTTTCTTTCTTTTTTCTGGCCATGACTATTCTTTTTCTGCAATTCGCAGCTTTGCACTTCTTGAACGAGTATTCTCTTCTAACTCTGTAGCAGTAGGAAGAATTGGTTTACGCGTAACCAACCTAAAGGGAACAATACTTTTCCCGTAAAAATCCTGCTCTACTTGCGTTTTATCGCAATCACCTGTTTTCATAAAGTTCTTCACCAAACGATCTTCCAGTGAGTGATATGATATCACAACCAATCGACCATCTGAAGCCAACACATCTTTGGTTTGCATTAACATTTCTTTCAATGCATCCATTTCTCTGTTTACTTCAATTCGTAATGCCTGAAACACCTTAGCTAAGAATTTATTTTTTTCTCGAGAAGGAACACAAGGCTCAACTACCTCTAATAAATCAGAAATCATTTTAAATGAAGAGGACTGACGATACGATAAAATACCTCGAACCAATTTTCCAGCATTTTTTATTTCGCCGTATGTTTTAAATATCCTGAACAATTCATTTTCTTCATATTCATTCAGAATCACATCAGCTCTTAAATCGGCCTGTTTATTCATACGCATATCTAACTCTCCCTCAAAACGAAAAGAAAATCCTCGCTCCGGGGTATCGAAATGATGTGAAGAAACACCTAAATCAGCCAATATCCCATCCACATGATCAATTTTAAAATAGCGCAGAAAATGCTTTAAGTATCGAAAGTTATGTCGAACAAAAATAAGTCTGTCATCATCAGGTCGATTCTCATAAGCATCCTCATCCTGATCAAAAACAATCATTTTGCCACCTTTTAGATGTTTTAATATCTCTTTAGTATGTCCACCACCACCAAAAGTAACATCTACATAAATGCCACCCTCTTTAAGGTTTAAGCCTTCAATACATTCTTTTAGTAAAACAGGTATATGATACACTTCTCCCATTACTCAGCCTCCCTTTCTTTATAGTCAGTATTCCCCAATATCTTTTCAGCCATCAAAGCTAATTCTCCTTCACTCATCTCATCTCCCTCATAAACAGCCTTGCTCCACAATTCAATTTTATTATCAACCCCTACTAAAACAAGTTCTTTTGGCAAACTTATTTTTTCCAACAACCTTTTAGGCAATAACATTCTCCCATTCCCATCAAAGATTACCTCAGCCGCACCTCTGAAATATTGCCTGTAAAATTTATTTTCTGCCCGATTATACATATTAACCCGAGCCCTTATTTCATTCATTTCTTGTTCCCAATCGGGATATGGAGATAAGATCAAACAATCCTCAAACAAATCTTTCCTCACCACAAAACGGTTTTCTTCCATGGCGTTCATCACCTTTTTAAAAAGAGAAGGCAATACAATCCGTCCTTTAGCATCAGCTTTACAAACAAAATCACCTATAAATGTGGCCATTACGATTGCGGATTATTTTGCGTAAAAATAAAACTTTTTTAAACCACAATCAACCACTTTACTCCACTTTCTTACACATTGTTAATAAGTTTTTCCATTTTTTATTACTAAATCACGCACTATCCGTTGACCTTACTACAAAAATTATTATGAAATTAATCAGGCTGTTTAGTATTTTTTTTCTAAACTTGACATTTCATTAAGAACACACATGGAGGAACAAAACAAAAAGACTATATCAATAGATGTTGAAAAAGTTTTTAAGGAAAAGAATGCAGGACTTTATAAAATTTTACCCAAGTTCATTTTCTCATATCTTAAAAAAGTAATTCATCAGGATAGTTTAAACCATATTTTGAGTGAACATCCGAATAGTTATAACGTTGATTTTGGTGAAGAATGTAAAAAACTTTTTGGAGTAACAAGTTCAACTGAAGGATTGGATAAAATACCAAAAGATGGACGCTACCTTTTTGTTGCAAATCATCCATTGGGAGGTTTGGATGGGATAATTTTTATGACAGAGGTTGGAAAAGTTTTCCCAGATATTAAATTCCCGGTTAATGATATTTTATTACAAATTGGTCGCTTTAACGATATTTTTGTTCCGATCAATAAACATGGTGGCCAAGCAAAAAATGCAGCCATTCAAATAGAAAATGCTTTTAAATCTGAGTCACAAATGCTATTCTTCCCTGCTGGATTAGTTTCCCGTAAACAAGGAAACATTATTAAAGATTTAGATTGGAAGCCCGCATTTATTAAAAAGGCAATAAAGCACAAAAGAGATATTATTCCGGTTTATATAAGTGGTAATAATTCTAAATTTTTCTATAATCTTTCCCGGTTAAGAAAAATGTTTGGAATTAAAGCTAACATTGAAATGCTTTATCTTGTTGATGAAATGTTTAAGTTTAAAAACAGGAATGTAAATCTTACTTTTGGAGACCCAATTTCATGGGAAACCATTCGAAAAGATGGCTCAGCAAAAGAATGGGCAGAAAAAATAAAAGAAACAGTCTACAGCTTACCAAAATTAATTTAATTTTGTAGCGCAATTTATCTATAGTTATTTACATGGATTCTATAAAACCTATCATTGCACCGGTTGAAAAGTCTAAACTGGAAGCAGAGTTAACAAAAGAAAGATTTGTTCGCAACACAAACAAAGGTGGCAACAAAATATACGACTTTAAAGGAAACGAAGCTCCAAACTTAATGAAGGAAGTAGGACGCTTGAGAGAAGAATCATTTCGACAAGCGGGAGGTGGAACCGGAAAAGATGCAGACATTGATGATTACGATTTAGCAGATGTACCATACAGACAATTAATTGTATGGGATCCTTCTGAAAAAGAAATATTGGGAGGATACCGTTATATAATGGGGAATACTATACCCAGAGATAAAGATGGTAATGTTAAGCTGGCAACATCCAGACTTTTCCACTTCTCTAAGAAATTTTTGGACGAATACCTTCCTCACACAATTGAATTAGGAAGATCATTTGTTCAACCTCAATATCAGAGTAGTAAGCAAGGTGCAAAAAGTTTATTTGCACTGGACAACCTTTGGGATGGATTAGGATCATTAATTGTGAATCATCCTGAAATGAAGTATTTCTTTGGTAAGGTTACCATGTATACTCATTTCAACCAGGAAGCCAGAGATCTTATTCTTAGCTTCATGTCTAAATACTTCGGAGATCCTGATAAGTTACTCTATCCTCTCGATGAATTTAAGGTTAAAATTAGCCTTACTCAGGAAAGAGTTGAAGAAATTTTTAAAGGACCTACTTTTGTTGAAGATTATAAAGTTCTAAATCGTTTAGTTAGAGAACTAGGGGAATCGATTCCTCCACTAGTAAACGCTTATATGAATCTTTCTCCTTCAATGAGATCGTTTGGAACTGCTGTTAATGACAGGTTTGGAGATGTTGAAGAAACAGGTATTATTATTACCATAAACGAATTCAACAAGGCAAAAACAGAAAGACACGTTGAAACCTATAATCCAAACGAACCACACGATTAACAACTTTGTTTTTCAAGTAAAACCAATTATATAAAGAAACGCGATCAAAAATGTTTGGTCGCGTTTTTTTTATTTATTCCTGACAAACTTTTTGCATAATGAAAATTCCGAAATATCTTTATAAAGCATAAAGTAATTGTAATTACTTTTAGAATCAATGTCCTTTAGACTTCAATTAAAATCTAAGTTATGACAACAAAATACCTAATCTTCATTTTCATTGCATTTATTTGCATCCTCAACCAAAATGCAATTGCTCAAAATAAAACCAAAGATCCTTTTGAAAAACTTAATCGGAGATATGAGGTAAGATTGAATAAAATGAATGCTGACTACCAAGGAAGATTGGAAAAAATGCAACAAAAATATGATGAGCATTTAAAAAGCATGAATGCAGCTTTTAAAGATTACTTGAAAAGCAACTTCGAAGAAGTTGATCAAAACAAAAGCCAGGTTAAACCAGTAGAAGTTCCTAAACCAATTGACCAACCAGTTTTTCAACCCATAACAACAACTTCTCCTAATAAAAAACTGGCTCCTATTCCAGAACCCATCGTTCCTAAAATTACTTTAGCAGATGCACCTGCATACTCTATTGCACCAATCCTTCAACTACCTGAAGATGCCAAAAATTATATACAAGAATTAAACATCAACTTTTTTGGCAGCAATGCTTCTCTTCATATTGACACTCGCACAAAATCACTTCAGTTAGCTTCAGTTAAACCAGAAAGTTTCGCAAACTACTGGAATGATTTTACAAACACATATTATCAATCCTATCTTGAATCATTAATAAATTACGCATCAGAAACAAACCTAAACGATTGGGGTATATATCAATTAATCGACAAATCAGCGCAAAAACTATTTTCATCATCAAACAATCAGGAACTTTGGAAATGGGCAATACTAAACCAAGCCGGTTATCAAGCTAAAATTGGATACAACGGAAACACCGTTTGCCTTATGCTTCCTTTTATGCAGGAAGTATATGAAAAACCATATTACCACATTAACGGATACAACTACTATTTAATAGATAATAAACTTGGCAACAGAAGTTTATATACCTACGAAGGTAATTTCGGAGGAGCAACAAAAGCAATAGACCTATATCTTCCATACGCATTAAACTTTAATAATCCACAAAACATCGTTACTAAAAAAACAACACTTCCCAACGAAAAAGATCCATTAGTACTTGAATTAGACAAAACTACAATGGAATTCCTGGCCAGTTATCCTCAAACAAACAATACTGTATATTTAAATGCAGCAATGTCAGGCAAAGTAAAAGATGCACTATACGATTATATAAAACCAAGAATAAGTGGCATGAATGAAACTGAAGCGGTCACCTATTTATTAAATTACTTACACCATTCATTCGAGTACAAAACAGATAGAGATCAATTTGGAAAAGAAAAAATGTTTTTCCCGGATGAAATGTTTTACTATCCATACTCCGATTGCGAAGACAGAACCGTATTATTTACAAGATTAGTAAATGATTTACTAGGATTAGACGTAGTAGCTTTAACCTATTTTAGCCACATGGCGGCTGCGGTATCTTTTTCATCTCCTGTTGAAGGATACAATTTTATTGTTGGTGATAAAAACTATACCATTTGCGACCCAACCTATATTAACGCTCCTATTGGCTCAGTAATGCCTGAATATAAGGACTACACGCCTATTGCCATTAAGATTAACAACAACAATCAGTCGAATAATATTTGGCAAATGATTTCCAAAAGTTTAGAAAAAAATAACGAAGGAAATATTTATATCAGCGACCGAATGATTTCTGAAAACGGAAATTACATTGTTTCAGGATGGTATAACAATTCTGTTACAATTGGAGATAAAAGATTTACGGCTACCAATAATACTCGCGACTTATGGTTTGCTTCATATAAAAACACCGGAGATATTGAGTGGTTTTTACCTGTGAACTGCTCAAATTATGGATTTACTCAAGCTTTTAATGTAGGCAAAAAAGGTAATACTTATGCTTTGATTAACTATACAGGAACCATTAATATCAATAAAAGTACCGTAGGAAAAAGCAATCATTCTGCACATTTAATTTTGGGAATTTCAAACAATGCCCAAACAATACTTCATGAAAACATTGATTTTAAAGCTCCCGACGGGCAAAAGTTAGCCTTTTATGGAAAATACAAACCTGATGGCACAAAGGTAGATTTGGTTTCATTCCCTACAGACAAAGTCCGTTTTGACTCTAAAATTACCGTTGACTCTCAAAACGATGTTGTAGTGCGAGGAATTGTTGGCGAAATAGAAGGTCTTACTAAAGATGTTCCAATCACACTTACATCAAGCACCTATAATCCCGAAATTCAGCTTGAATCATATATTCAGGATTACAAATCGAAAGCGTACAATAAACATATGGCATCACTTTTTGCTGCAATAAAAATACTTTCGCAAAATGGAGCGAGTTTCAGCGGATTAAACGTCAGAAACCTAATCAGTAAAAACAACCCTAACTTTCCCAAGAATAATCCAAATATGTACGAAAGTTTATTACGAATGCAATTTGTAGTTAACAAAGGTGGTGTAGTAAAGATTGAAACTTATAAAGGAAAAAAAATCTCTCTTGATGCCATGAGCATTCAGAACAACTCTAACATGCAAATCATTAATACATCTACCGAGGGATATAAACTTAACTTTTTAAATGGAGTTGAAGTTGGGAAAGCTATTATTTGGTATGATCTAAATTCAATTACGCTAAACAAAAATGGCTCTTTAGTTTTTGACTACGATGATGACCATACCAAAAAAGAAGTGAAAATTGAGGAGATTATTGATTAATAACATTTATCTATTTGCTTTATATCACAATAAATACTATCCTTAACTATTTTGACTTTTATAATATCCAACTATTTTTTTAACATATCAGGCCAGTTATATTAGCAATAATCTATAATTTCACCTCATAAACTTTTTGAACCCAAAAGTTAAATTTTACATGAAAATCAACCTAATTGCACTCGCATTCATACTCTTTCCTGTATTTTGTTTAGCACAAAACAAAAAATCAGTTGAGGCCATAAAAATATTAAAACCATTATCCATTGATGGTTATTTAAATGAATCTGAATACCAAATTGCATCACCAGCAAAAGATTTCATCCAACTTCAACCAAACAATGGAGATCCTTCATTCCAACCATCTGAAGTTTATTTTTTTTATGATCAAAATGCAATATATGTAGGCGCAATGCTTTATGATAATTCACCCGATAGTATTTTCAATTACTTATCTAGTCGCGATAACATTGGAATGTCCGATTACTTTGGCGTCTATTTTGATCCTTACAACGAAGGCCAGTTAGCCTATGGATTCTTTATTACACCAGCAGGGGTTCAAACAGACATTAAAGCCATTAAAGCCGGAAATGACCAAGAAGATGGGAATTGGGATGCAGTATGGCAAAGCAAAACAAGAATCACAAATAAAGGCTGGATTGTAGAAATGAGAATCCCATATTCCAATTTAAGATTTCCTGAGAAGGACATTCATACCTGGGGTTTAAATATGTTTAGAAATATCAGAAGGTATAACTCTAATAATTCATGGAGTTTCATCAATCGCAAAGTTTCAGGTTTCATCCATCAACAAGGAACATTAACCGGTATTAATGGTATAAAACCTCCTGTAAGACTTTCTTTTACCCCATATGCAGCTACTTATTTTGAAACTTCAAAAAATGGCTCTATCGACGTTTTATACAAAGGAGGTATGGATGTTAAGTACGGCATAAACGAGAGTTTTACGTTAGACATGATGCTCATCCCGGACTTTGGACAAATTCAATCTGACGACAAACAACTCAACCTTTCTCCTTATGAACTCTATTACAACGAAAAAAGGCAATTCTTTAATGAAGGTACTGAACTATTTCAAAGAGCTAATATTTTTTACTCACGAAGGATCGGAGGCCCCCCTAAGTTTTCAGATGAAGCTGAAGAACACCTCAGCGAGAATGAAATCATCAATTACAATCCCAGTAGTACCAGATTAGCCAATGCCACAAAAATATCAGGTCGAACAGATAAAGGTTTGGGAATTGGCTTTTTAAATGCCATGTCACTGCCTGCTAAAGCAGAAATAATAGACACCATTACTAAAACGAAACGAGATTTTGAAGTGCAACCTTTCACAAATTACAATACTTTAGTTGTTGACAAAACACTAAAAAACAACTCTTATATTAGTATCATCAATACTAATATAGTAATGGAGAATAATCCTTTCAGAGCCAACGTTACAGCTTCGGAATTTTTAATACGCGACAAAAATAAAAAGTTTTCTCTTAGTGGAAAAGGAGGAATAAGCTACATAAAAACAGTTTCGGATAATAAAGAAAATGGAGGTTTTGGACAAATAGAAATAAAAAAAGATAAAGGAAGCCTTACCTATGGATTAGAACAATCGTTCAAATCTAAAAACCTCAACCTCAACGACATGGGATATCTTCAAAAAAATAATATTTTAAAATCTAATTTTTGGACAGAATATGCTTTAATTGATCCATTTTGGATTATGCGAGAAATATACCTTGGCCTAAACGGCGAATACGAAAGAATTATTGATCCCTCTGATAAACTGAGTCATGAAATTGAAACATGGGTTTTCATTAGATTCAAAAACAACAGTAGTTTTAACTCAACCATAGGTATTAAATCAAAACAAAAAGACTATGATGAAACTCGAGTTGACTACAGGTTCTATACAAAACCTTACCATTTATACTACAATTACTATTATAGTTCTGACACTCGCAAAAATATAAACTACAACATTTACATTGGTGGTTTTCAGTATCCCAACAATAGCAACTATGGCGAATGGATTGGATTTGAAGCAAATGCACGAATGGGGCAACACATTCGCTTAGAATACGATTTTAGCATTGACAATGAATATAACGACAAAGGATATATAGATAAGTCTGACGATGAATTAAACATTCTATTTGGACAAAGGGATGTAGAAGTTGTTGAAAACAAAATTGAATTAGACTATACCTTTAACAATAAATTAAGTCTGGCATTTAGAGGAAGACACTATTGGTCGGCAGTAAAATACAATACGTTTTATACACTACAAAACAATGGTTCTCTAAGTCAAAATGAATCGTATAACGAAAACCACGATACCAACTACAATATCTTTAATATCGATACTATTTTAAAATGGTATTTTGCTCCTGGTTCCGAAATTTCGTTATCCTGGAAAAATGAAATTTTTAACGACCAGGAACATGCCATTTATGGAGTTAACAAAAATATTACGAACACCTTTGACGCCAGAGCAACTAATACTTTATCACTAAAGCTGCTATATTATTTAGATTTTAACACAATAAAGCAATCTTTTAAAAGGAATTAAAAGAATATGTTTAACTTTAGACTAATTATAAATAATACATTTTATTCATTTTGAATGAACTTCCTATTGTGTTTTTTGTTTTTTTACGACAATACCAGAACAAACAAAACAAATAATAAAATTATGGCTTTAATTGATTGGAATGAGTCGTACGACTTAAACATTGAGATTATTGATCAACAGCACAAAACGTTAGCTAAAATGATCAATAAATTTTATGAAGAAATCACTCAGAAATCTAACAAAGAATTAATTTCTGAACTTATTCAAAACATGAAATCTTATGCTCAAACACATTTTTCCACAGAAGAAAATATGTTACACAGTTCTAACTACGATGGTTTAATTGAACACAAAATTAAACACCAAGCTTTCATTGATAAAGTGACAGATCTGGAAGATCGTTTTAAAAGTGACAAATTGGTTCTGTCATTTGAAATTACAAACTTCCTAAAAGATTGGTTAATCACGCATATAAAAAAAGAGGACAAGGAATACGTAAGTGCCGTAGCTGTATAATATCAACAAGATATGTTAAAATAGGAAAACAAACTTATAAACCCTTCCTAACTCATAATTAAAAACGAATTTAACCTTTTAAAGTACCACTTATTTCTTTAATTTTAATAAATTTAGACTAATTATTATCAATTTAACACACTACAAAATGAAAAAACTAATATTGCCTGTTTTGTTCTTAAGCTTTGTTGCCGTTAGTTGCGGAAACAAAAAAGAACAACAAAAAGAAACATCTGAAACTACAGAAATAACTAACCAAGCTATTGAAAAAATAGAACAAGAAGCTGAAGTTATAAAAGAAAAGGTTGACAGTCTTAAGGCCGCATCTGAAAAATTAGACAATTTATTAAACGATTTAGAATAAAATTATGATCAAGATATTAAAAAAAACAACAGCTCTGCTTCTCCCCTTATTGTTTATAGCAGCAACAACTTACGCCCAACAAGGAGAAGGTAAAATGAAAGAAAAAATAGAGAAATCTATTCAAAAGGGTAAAGAAAAAACTAAAGAGGCTTTTGAAAAAGGAAAAGAAAAGGGCAAGAAAGGAAAAGAAAAGACTGAAGAAGTTGCCGAAGATGTGAGTCAAGAGATAAAAGAAAATAGTAATAAAACTGAAGATAAAGTAGAGGAACTATCAGAAAAAACAAAGGAGCAAGCCCCAAAAGGGCATGCCTATGGAAAAGAAAAAGCCCTTCAAGGAAAAGAGTTTGGTCAGGAAAGAGCTAGACAAGCCAAAATGCTCAAAGAGGAAAAGAAAAAAGACCTGAATGCAACACTAAAAAAAGGAGAGAAAAAAACAAAAGAGGCTAAAGAAAAAATTAAAACCGCTAAAGAAAAACTAGCAAAAGAAAAAGACAATCTTTCTGAAGAAGAATATAAAGTAAAAAAAGAAAAAATAGAGAAAGCAGAAAAAGGCCTCAAGGAATTTGAAGAAACGATTAAAAAAGAAAAGGTATCAATTGACGAATAATATTAAAACTGCCTTTAATGGCAGTTTTTTTTTACTAACGCCTGACGCCCTCTATTCATAATCAATATCGTAATGGAATTAAACGAAACGAGCATAACAATAGGCTTTCTAAGACAAGAATCAATTTGTTTTGTGAGTTCCATGCGATCTAAAAACAAAAAATTGACGCATGAAAGAATATGACTTAATCGTTATAGGATCTGGACCTGCAGGATATTCATCTGCAATGAGAGCTTTAGATTACGGACTTAATATCTGTATAGTAGAAGGTGCACACTTGGGTGGCGCAGGAATAATGAACGGTGCACTAACTTCAAAAACCATGTATGAACTATCCATGGATTATGCAGTTGCAGCACGAACAGACCGCGGTTACAGATCGGGCAGCCTTAGTGTTGATTTTTCGAAGGTTATAAAAACTGTTATTCACGCAGCAAAGGAGAAGCAATATCAGTTGCTAAGTCAAATAGAAACATTTTCATCTGAAAAATCGAAAAAGGGTTGTTTAACATTAGAAAGAGGATGGGCTAAATTCATAGATCCTTATACTATTACTATTAAATCCAATGAGGGTACGAAAGAAATAAAAGGAAAACACTTTATCATTGCAACAGGAGCAAAACCTCGCCAGGCGCCGGGTTTAGAAATTGATCATGAAAGAATCATTAATTCTGATGACATCTTAAATCTGGACAAATTTCCAGAACGAATGCTTATTATTGGATCCGGAATAATAGGTTGTGAATTCGCAACAATATTCAGCAACTTTAAACAAACCGAGGTTCACCTTCTGGATCGCGCCAATAGAGTACTTCCATACGAAGACGATGACGTTAGTAACTTTGTATCTAAAAACCTGGAAGACAATGGAGTAATGGTTCATCATACAGCACACTTAAGAACTATAAAAAAACACCCCAATCACCTTGAAGTTATTCTTGATTACGATGCAGGAAATAGTAAGGTAATTGAAGTTGATGTGGCTCTGGTTGCTATTGGCCGTGTTCCTAATACCGACAATCTAGGTTTAGAGAATATTGGTATTGAAACAACTGAAAGAGGCACAATAAACATCTCTGATGACTGTGTATTAAAAGATGGAGATAACCACTGCCACATATATGCAGCCGGAGACATTACAGGACATACGCAACTTTATAGCGTTGCTGAATTTCAGGGAAGATTAACTGCTGAAAAAATAGCAGCAACCCCAACTTATATACTTGACTATTCAAACATGTCAACTTTAATGTTTTTCAAACCAGAACTGGCTTCTGTAGGAATGAATGAAAAACAACTCATAGCAAAAAACATTCCTCATAAAGTTGCATACTACTCCAACCAATTGGTTAACCGCGCTATTGCGATGAGAAACACCAACGGATTTGTGAAAATCATTGTAAGTGACGATGACGAACCTAGAATTTTAGGAATGAGAGCTGCGGGACCACAAGCATCTGCTTATATTGTTTCTGTTGCTCACTTGATCAATCAAGGCAATAGTTTACAAGAGGTATTAAAAATATTTTATCCGCACCCGAGTGTTTCTGAAGGAATACAAGAATGTCTTAGAACATTAAGTGGGAAATCTATTTTTAAACCAGAAGCGTTCCCTGATTTAATAAACTTTAAAGAATGGCAACCTGATAAACAATAAAAAATATTAACTTTCAGTATGTAGTTATTTTATATTTACCCCACATGAAACAACTACGATAATAAATTCCTCATATACGAAAATTATTATCTTTTGGGGAGTTCCATCTGACCTAAAAAATAAAATTTAAACAGATGAAAAACATAAGAGTTTTAATGATATTAATGGTAGTAGCATTTGTCTACATGTTAACTCCAGACTATATTAAAAAAGCTCTTAGATACCTATTCCCCGGAATTGAAGATTATAAAATATTTTACAATAGAGAAATTATAAGCGACAATTCTATCCCCTGGAGCACAGCTCACGACTACATGAAAGCCAAGCTACTTAAACAAGAAAGAGATACACTTGAGCATTATAAAACGGTTGCCTATTTAATTGTTCAAAATGACTCCATAGTTTACGAAGAATATTGGGACGACTTTAACAAAAATTCTCTATCCAATTCTTTTTCTGCTTCTAAAAGTATTGTTTCACTATTAATAGGGGCTGCAATACAAGATGGTTACATAGACAATGTGAATCAATCAGTTTCTGAATTTATACCTGAATTTAACAATATTTCTCACTATAAACTTTGTATAAAAGATCTATTAACCATGAGTTCCGGATTAAACTGGAACGAAAGCTATATTAATCCCTTTTCAATAACTACACAGGCTTATTATGGAGAAAACATAAACGAATTAGTTCTGAATCTTAAATTAATTGAAACTCCCGGTATTGAATTTAAATACCTAAGTGGAAACTCCCAGTTACTAGCTATAATAATTGAAAATGCTACAAGAAAATCTCTTTCTGAATATATGCACGAAAAGATTTGGAAACCAATTGGAGCTACAAATAATGCTTTATGGAGTTTAGACAAAAAAAATGGACATGAAAAAGCCTATTGCTGTCTGAACAGTACCGCCAGAGATTTTGCTAAAATTGGTCAATTCATTTTAAACCATGGTATGATAAATAACAAACAAATTATACCTGCTGAATATATCAAAAATTCAATCACTCCTGCTTATCAGTTAATTGACAACACATCTAATAAAACAGTGGATTTCTACGGCTATCAATGGTGGATTATAAATCTCAATGGGAAACAAATCCCATACGCCAGGGGTATTATGGGACAATATATCTTTGCCATAGAAGAAAAAAATGCTATTGTAGTCAGACTAGGACATAAACGAAGCAAAAATTATATAAACCACCACCCAACAGACACCTACAATTATTTAAACACTGCACTAAGAATATTAAATGATAGAAAATAAAAACGGCAGTCTCATAGGAAACTGCCGTTTTAACTATATTTTTAAACTTGTATTAATACGCTCTAGTATTTCTTCCTTCAACAAAATTTATAAAAGAAGTATTCACTACTTTATTACCTCCTGCTGTAGGATATTTTCCTGTGAAATACCAATCTCCATTATCATTAGGACAAGCCACATGTAAATTTTCGATAGTTTGATAAACAACTTCTACTTCTGCATCCAAATTCTTAGGAGTTAACATTTCTGCAATCTTATCAGATACCTCCTCAACTGTAAATGGCTTATAAATTTCCCTAACGTAATTTACAATCTCCTCCTTTGGTAAATTCTGTTGTTCCTTACACTTTTTATAAACATCATCAATAACTGACTGCATACCTCTATCCTTCAACAACTCAATTGCAGCCTGAAATGCACAGAAATCTCCTAACTTAGCCATATCAATACCATAACAGTCAGGGTAGCGAATTTGAGGCGCTGAAGAAACAATAATAATCTTCTTAGGATGAAGTCTGTCTAAAATTCTCAAGATACTCTTCTTAAGTGTTGTACCTCGTACAATAGAGTCATCAATAACAACCAATGTATCTTCCTGATTCTTTACAATACCGTAAGTAACATCATAAACATGGGCTACCAAGTCATCTCTACTTTCATCATCAGCAATGAAAGTACGCATTTTAACATCCTTAATAGCCATCTTTTCAACACGAGGTTGAACATGTATTATTTCTGATAACTTTTCTCTGGTTAATTCCTTACCTTCTCCTAATATTTGGTCAATTTTTCGCTCGTTTACTAATTTACGAACTCCATCAACCATCCCGTAAAAAGCAGTTTCAGCAGTATTGGGTATATAAGAAAATACCGTTTGTTCTATATTATAATTTACCTTTTCCAAAAGAAGTGGTGCAAGTAAACTACCTAACTCTTTTCTCTCCTGGTAAATATACTTGTCACTACCTCTTGAAAAATAAATTCTTTCAAATGAACAAGAACGTCTTTCCTGTGGTACTCGTACTTCTTCCTCTTTTACTTCTCCATTTTTATTAATTATCAAAGCATATCCCGGACGTAATTCCTGAACCTCTCTGATACCAACATTCATTGCTGTTTGTATAACAGCTCTTTCTGAAGCAACCACCACAATTTCGTCATCAATATAATAAGATGCCGGACGAATACCCCATGGATCTCTTGCTACAAAAGCATCTCCATGACCAAACATTCCTGAAATAACATAACCCCCATCCCATCTTCTACTTGAACGCTCTAGAATTTTTCTAACATCAAGGTTATCTTCAATCTGATGAGAAATATCGCGGTTCGTAAATCCTTCATTTTTATATTGACGGAATAACATTTGATTTTCCTCATCGAGAAAATGACCAATATTTTCAAGAATGGTTACAGTGTCGGTAAAGTCTTTTGGATGTTGTCCTAAATCTTCAAGATTCCTAAAAATCTCATCAACATTGGTAAGGTTGAAATTACCTGCCAAAACTAGGTTTCTGGAACGCCAGTTATTTTCTCTCATAACAGGGTGAACATAGTCAATACTATGCTTTCCAAATGTTCCATATCTTAAGTGTCCCAAATAAAGCTCTCCGCAGAAAGGCAAATTCTCTTTTGCCCAAACCGGATCCTTCATTAATTCAGGTGTTACTCCCTCTACTTTATTTAAGCGACTATCAATATCATTAAACACATCCTGTATCGGATTTGCTTTATTTGATCTTGACCGAGAAAGGTATCTTGATCCTGAATGTTGATCAATTTTTAAGCTCACAACTCCTGCTCCATCCTGCCCACGGTTGTGTTGTTTTTCCATTAACAAATAGAGTTTGTTAAGTCCGTAACGCCACGAACCATACTTCTCCTTGTAATACTCTAAAGGTTTGCGTAATCTAATCAACACAAAACCACATTCATGCTTAATCTGCTCGCTCATATTTTAAGAGACTAACTATTTTTAAGAAAGCGCAAATTTATTCTATTTTTTTGGCTTACCCAACATCCTGACACGTAAAAAGGGTTAAAATAAAAAACGCCCCCTAATTGGTGGCGTTATTATTATCTAAACTTATTAATTGAATATCATCTACAGGCACAGGATAGCAACTTGGAAACTCTTTCTTTAGTTTTCTATATAATTTCAGAGATTCACTTTTACTTCTAAAATCTCCAACCTGTACTCTCCAAAAGGGTGCCTCATACATTACATATATTTTCTCATCCTGAAACAAAGATAAAACCTTGGCTTTTACTTCGCTTGCTTCTTTTTTAGCATTATTATTCGACCCTAGATATAATTGAATTCTAAATCCGTCAATTCCCCCTGATCTTTTATTCATATCCAAATGAATACCTACCAAATCCATAATTTCCGGGGATTGAGAAACCTGAAGTGAACCTTCTCTTTCCTGATTTGAACTAATTTTTTCAAAAAAATCTTGTCCTGACTTATTTTGTGCTTTACTTAAGCAAAACACACATCCCATTATTACAATAAATAATACTTTAATCATCTTTTGATTTTAATATTTCGATTGCAAATATAAAGATTCTTTTGTTGGTACAGCCAGAACTGGACATTCTGATTCATTGATTAATTGATTAGCAAATGGTTTAATTAAGTTTTCAAACGGATTCGCTGTTTGTAGAACATTAGTTGCTATCACATCTGCATCAACTTCACGGATATATTCTAATAATAGTTCTGCCTTAGATTTTCCACTTAAAATAGTTGATTCAACTCTTAAATCTGTATTCTTATGTATAAACCTTACGGTCTGTTTTACAAAACCAGATACTCTGCTTCGCAACAAACTATAACCAGGTTCTTTAATTCCTACTACATAAATTTTTGCATCAAACAATTTAGCCAACCCTACTACAGCTGGCACCTTTTGCCTGCTTGAACGATTAATACTAATAGGTAATATTATATTATTAATGCTTCTCCATTTTCTTTCCGGACGTATTGTTAAAACAGGAACCGTAGCACTATGTACTAAACGATATGCATTACTACCAATCCATTTATCTTCAAAACCAGATGCTCCATGAGTACCTATAATAATTAAAGTAGTATCATCATATTTTGCCTGATTTGTAACCTCTTTTATTATATTACCTTCTCTAACTTTATATTCAAAACGCCCTCCCGGAACCGAATATTTTTCTTTATTCTTTTCAACAATTTCATGCAACCACTCGGCTACATTATCACTCAAAATTAGTTCTGATTCTTTATTTGAATATCTGTACGCTATTTTTTTAGTCTTAACATGAAGTATTTTTAATTCTGCTTTCAGTTTATTGGCAATCTGAATACCAAATTCCAAAGCATTTAGTGAATTGTCAGAAAAATCAATAGGAACTAATATTTTGGTCATAACAGTTAGTTGTTTTTTATTTAAAAATGATTGGTAAAAGATACGTACTATTTTGTAAAATAGTTATCCCAAATCTAACATTTATTACAAAAAGGCGAATAACCAATTCTCATTTTAGGGTAGGTATAAAAGAAAAATACCGGGTAAACAAATCCTAAGATTCGTTATTTCCCGGTATCAATCAACACAACACAATTTTAAATATCTTTAATTTGAAAAACACCGAGAGTTATATTTGTGGGGACAAATTACACAACTCCCGGTATCAATCAACACAACACTCTTAATTTTCCGCTAAATTAGTTTTTTCTAGCATTTGACTAACATAGCTTTTTGTTTTTATATCCGTTAAACTAAATATTTAACATTAAATTGGTTTTTGGTGAAATTACCGGAAGTTGCTCATGTGGGGACAAAAAATCAACTTCCGGCTTTATTCAACACAACACTATCTTTAGGCTATTAACAATTCTTTTGAAAATGGTTTAGGTATATCGCAGAAGAAAAACAAATGATCTACATTTGCCAATTTAAATTTCTTAAAAACTTTTTCTCCTACATTAAACAAACTAACTTGACCTCTATTCATCTCTGATAGTCTTTGACCGGCAATTAAGGCTTCAATAGTATCAGCATTTATTTCATTAACTTGTCCGAAATCAACCATAACATTTGAGTATGGATGAATTAGTACATTTATAAGTTCTTCTTTAAATAGATTCGTATCTTTTGAATTTAAACTAGTATTTTTTTCAAATGACACCAATATTGTATTTTGATAAGTCTTAATCTTAATCATAACTACGTGTGTTTGTGTTTCGAATTACAATTACCAAAGCACGTGCCACTTTTAAACATAGGCTGATTTTCAGTGTATTACATTTTACTATTGTTACTTTTTTGCTATTTTTTGGAATCTATTCCAATTTTTGTACTTTGTTCAGATAATAAACTTTCCCACTCCTATGGCCTCAATACGGATAAATTCAATCTGAAAAAACCAATATAGACCTAAAAGAATTTCTTATATCAAATGATTGTGATAATTTTGCGCCAAACTATTAAAAGCAAAAAATGGTAACAGACCAATATTTTGATTCCATTCGACCATTTCGTGACAATGAGATGACTGAAGTATTTGAGCAGTTGATGAATGAAGAATCTTTTAAAAAATTGCTAAATTTTCTTTTCCCTCACATTCCAATTGAGGCTTTCAACAAAAAATTATTATCACTACAATCAATTAAGGAGTTTCAAATAGAAGTTATCTATCCTTACATTCAACAAGTAATAAAAAACACAACTCAAGGTATTTCTGCTGAAGGTTTTGAAAATTTAGATCCAAATAAAAGCTACATCTTCATCTCTAATCATAGAGATATTGTATTAGACTCTGCTTTTTTGAATATATTATTACATGATCATGGACACGATACATGTGAAATAGCTATTGGCGACAATCTATTAATATATCCTTGGATTACTAAATTAGTAAAACTCAACAAATCGTTCATGGTAAAGCGAAATTTACCAGCTCGACAAATGTTGCAGAGTTCAAAACTACTATCAGAATACATCAGATACAATCTGACACAACGAAATTCTAGTGTTTGGATTGCCCAAAGAGAAGGCCGATCAAAGGATGGAGATGACAGAACTCAAACAAGTTTACTTAAAATGCTTAATTTAAGTGGAGACAAAACTTTTGCAGAAAACTTTAAAGAACTACAAATTGTACCTCTATCAATTTCTTACGAATACGATCCTTGCGATTATTTAAAAGCACATGAGTTTTTACTAAAAAAACAAAATCCAGAATACAAGAAGACTCAGGAGGATGATTTAAAACACATGGGAGCAGGAATTAAAGGTCGTAAAGGTAGAGTTAACTTCAAAGCTGGAACTCCACTAAACGGAGAACTGGACGCTTTAAATTCTTTAGACAAAAATGAGCAGGTTAATAAACTGGCTGAAATTATTGATGAACAGATTCACAATAATTATAAATTATGGCCAGGTAACTTTATTGCTGCTGATATTATTAACAATAGCAGTAAATATGCAGATAAGTACACTAAAGATGACCTAAATACTTTTAATGAATATATTGAAGAACACATCTCACGATTAAACACGGATGCAAAATTTATTAAAGATTCATTAATGGGAATGTATGCCAATCCTGTAAAAAACTTTTTCAAAGGCTAACAACACCTTGAATAACAAATAAAAAAGAGCGATTCCAAAATATGGAATCGCTCTTTTTGCTATATTATTTCTTTCTTACTTTTCTATTCTCTTCAATAGAATATTTAACTCATCCAATTGCGATGTTGCAATCTGAGAAGGAGCATCATTCATCACATCTCTTCCCGAGTTATTTTTAGGGAATGCAATAACATCTCTAATTGAATCCAGGCCTGCAAATAATGATACCAAACGATCAAAACCAAAAGCAACCCCACCATGAGGAGGAGCACCATATTTAAATGCATTCATTAAAAATCCAAATTGATTTTCAGCCTCTTCTTCACTAAAACCTAATAGCTGAAACATTCTGTGCTGCAACTCATCATCATGAATTCTTATAGATCCACCACCTATTTCAACACCGTTTATAACTAAATCATAAGCATTAGCCCTTACCTCCCCTGGTTTTGAATCTAACAATTCAATATCCTCTTTTTTAGGAGATGTAAATGGATGGTGCATTGCATGAAAGCGACCAGACTCTTCATCCCACTCCAACAAAGGAAAATCCACAACCCAAAGAGGGGCAAATTTATTTTTATCACGTAAACCTAAGCGTTCTCCCATCTCTAAACGCAACTCACAAAGTGCATTTTGAGTTTTTGCCTTTACTCCTGCTAAAATCAATAATAAATCACCTGGTTTAGCGCCATAAGCTTCAACCCACTTATTAAAATCGTCTTCTCCGAAAAATTTATCTACAGAAGACTTAAATGTACCGTCTGTATTATACTTAACATATACTAAACCTTGCGCTCCAATCTGAGGCTTTTTAACAAAGTCGGTTAATTTATCTAAATCTTTTCGCGAATAAGAAGCGCATCCACTAGCACAAATACCTCCTACATATTCTGCATCTTCAAAAACCTTAAATCCACATCCTGAAACCATCTCGTTCATTTCAACAAATTTCATTTCAAAACGAATATCCGGCTTATCAGAACCATAATATTTCATAGCTTCTGAATATGGCATTTGTGGAAAATCATAATCTATATCCAGATTTTTAATCACTTTAAATAAGTGCTTTGTCATTCCTTCAAATGTAGACAACACATCTTTTTGATCTACAAAAGACATTTCACAGTCAATTTGAGTAAACTCTGGCTGGCGATCAGCTCTTAAGTCCTCATCTCTAAAACACTTTACAATTTGAAAATATCTATCAAAACCAGCAACCATTAACAATTGCTTAAACAACTGTGGGGATTGAGGCAAAGCATAAAATTGTCCTGGATTTAATCTTGATGGAACAATAAAGTCTCTAGCACCTTCTGGAGTAGATTTCATTAAAACAGGAGTTTCTGTTTCAATAAAATTTTGCTGATTTAAATAATTACGAACTTCAAAACCTAACTTATGGCGTAACTCAAGGTTACTACGAACAGGATTACGACGTAAATCAAGATATCTGTATTTCATTCTTAACTCATCACCTCCATCAGTCTCATCTTCAATAGTAAAGGGTGGCAATTCGGATGGATTAAGTAACTCAAATTTATCCACAAGAATCTCAATTTCACCTGTAGCAATTTTTCCATTTTTATTACTACGCTCAGCAACTTTTCCAACAACCTGAATTACGTACTCTCTTCCTAACTTACGCGCTTCATCACTCAAATCTTTTCGAGATTCCACATCAAGAACCAATTGCGTAATTCCATATCTATCCCTTAGGTCAATAAAAGTCATTCCGCCAAGGTTACGAACTTTTTGAACCCAACCACTAAGGGTTACTTCTTTATTTACATCTTCAAGCCTAAGCTCTCCACAAGTATGCGTTCTGTACATTATAATTGTTATTTATTACTCAATAATTATTTTTGAAAATCAGCTGAAATCTTTTACTTAATTTCGAAAACCAAACTACTGATTGTTTTAACATGCGAAAATATAAAGAAATTAAATAAATCACCCTTATTTATAAAATATATAATCAAAAGATGACTAAAATCAATTTCTCAGACGAATATTTTATGCGACAAGCACTTAACGAAGCTCAAATCGCATTTCAGAAGGATGAAATACCCGTTGGAGCTGTTGTTGTATGCAACAAACAAATCATTTCCAGAGCTCACAATCTTACAGAAACATTAAACGATGTAACAGCTCATGCCGAAATGCTTGCCATCACAGCTGCAGCTGAATTTCTTGGAGGAAAGTATTTAAACGAGTGTACACTATATGTAACTTTGGAGCCTTGTACCATGTGCGCAGGAGCCCTAAGCTGGTCGCAAATAGGAAATATTATTTTTGGGGCCACAGATGACAAAAGAGGTTTTTTAAGACATACACCCCCCATTTTACACCCCAAAACAACAATGACAAAGGGCATTTTAGAATCAGAGTGCTCACAAATTGTCAAAAACTTCTTCAAAAACAAAAGATAAATTTTTTACAAATTTTATTTTTTCTTATTTTTACAGGTATGAATTTTGAAAATATTTATTCTGAACTTAAGAATTGTGGCACCTCTAAAAATGTAGCAAAATACAAAAAACAAGGTGCTAAAGGCGAGATATTTGGAGTTAGCATTAACGAAATTGAGCGAATTAAAAAAGAAATTATTTCAGCTAAACCCAATGAAACGACAAACCATCAACTTGCTTTAGAACTTTGGAAAACACGAAATGTTGATTCAAGGATTCTGGCATGTATGATTGCCGATCCTCAGAAAACAACAAGAAATTTAGCAAACAAATGGGTTTCTGTAATTAACTATTACGTCATTGCAGATCACTTGGCCAATTTAGTTGCACAAACTCGTTTTGGACAAGATATTATGTATTTATGGATTCAATCTCCTGACGAGTACGTTAAACGAACTGGTTTTATGTTATTGAATTACCTGGCAAAAAATGACACTTCAAAAAGTGATTTATTTTTCAAAGCATTTTTGCAAAAAATTAAACAGGAAATACAATTTTCAAACAATTGGGCAAAAGAAGCCATGTATGAATGTTTGATTTCAATTGCATCGAAAGACAAAGCTTTAAAAGAGGAAGTGCTTAACTCTATTGAAAACATAGGCACTATAGACCTAAATATTGGAACTGACACTAAAAAAACCATCAATATTATTGAAGAGATTAAAAACATATAAACCAACTCTATAGAGAAGATTAGTTTACCACACACATTAAATAAAGCAGTCTAAAAGTATTTTTTGCAAGATATTTTCAGACTGCTTTTTATTTATTGGACGATTTGCAAATATCCTCTTATCTTTGCCCCAAATAATTAAAACATACTATTTTGAAGTTCTCGGATCTTAATTTAAATACACCATTATTAAATGCCATAACCGAAATGGGGCTCACAGACACAACCCCAATACAGGAAGAAGTATATCCGGTAGCTATGTCTGGACGTGACGTTGTTGGCATTGCACAAACCGGTACTGGAAAAACTATTTCATATATACTTCCTCTTTTAAGAAATTTAAAATTTAGCAAACAAAAACATCCGCGCGTATTGGTTTTAGTTCCCACAAGAGAACTTGTTGAGCAGGTAGCTGGTGAATTCTTAAAGCTCACCGAATATATGAATGTAAGAATTGCAGGTGTATACGGAGGAACCAATATAAACACTCAAAAACAAGTTGTTTATGATGGTTTAGATGTTTTAGTAGCCACTCCCGGGCGACTTATAGACTTAACCTTAACAGGAACACTAAGGTTAAAATCTATTCAAAAACTGGTTATTGACGAAGTTGACGAAATGCTTAACCTGGGATTTAAACCTCAATTAGAACGAATTATTGATTTATTGCCAGAAAGAAGACAAAACCTGATGTTTTCTGCAACCTTGAACTTTGATGTAGAAGAACTCATTAAACACTTTTTCTACAATCCAATAAAGATAGAAGTAGCTCCTGCCGGAAAACCTGTTGATAAAATTTTTCAATCGGGTTACAAGGTTCCTAATTTTTATACTAAAATTAACTTACTTCTATACCTGTTAGATGTTAACCACGGTATGGATAAAGTTTTACTTTTTGTAAAAAGCAGAGCTGTTGCTGATATTTTATACAATAATCTGGAAGAAATATTTGAAGAAGAAATTGGAGTTATTCATTCCAATAAATCTCAGAATTTTAGATTTAGAATGGTGAATGAATTTACTGAAGGCAACTTAAGAATTTTAATCGCCACTGATTTGATAGCTCGAGGACTTGACATTTCAAATGTTACTCACGTTATTAATTTTGATTTACCTGAGGAAGCAGAAGCCTACATTCACCGTATTGGTAGAACAGGTAGAGCTGAAGCCGAAGGTAATGCTATTGCTTTTATTTCGGACAATGAAATAGAAATGTGGCATAAAATTGAAAAGTTAATGGGTGTGAAAGTTGCCATTGAAGAACTTCCTAAAGATGTTGAAATTTCTGAACTTCAACTTGACAGTGAAGCCCCTGAAATTGCAGGTAAAACTTTGATTAAAACACCTAAAATTGAAGCAACCAAAGGAACTGCTTATCATGAAAAGAAAGAAAAGAATAAAAAAATAAATTTGGGAGGCTCATACCGTAGAAAACTTGCTGCTAAATATAAAAAACCAAAAACACGAGGACAAAAACGCAAATAAACCATAACTCAATCTATCCCTAAAAAGTGTTAATAACAAAGATACAGCAACTCTTTATAATTTATTATTGTATTTTTCGATAATACAAGAGCAATACTAACATTATCAACATGAATAGGGAAAGAAAGCGTTTAGAAGATTGTTCAACTCAACATATAGAATGGAAAAAATGGGGGCCTTATTTAAGCGAAAGACAATGGGGCACAGTAAGAGAAGATGATGGATCAAATGAAAATCCATGGCTTTCCTTTACTCACGATCAATCCAGATCAAGAGCATACCGTTACGGAGAAGATGGTATTGCTGGAATTAGCGACGACAAACAACACCTATGTTTTGCCTTATCGCTATGGAACAAAAAGGATAAAATTTTAAAGGAAAGATTATTTGGACTATCCGGCCCCAAGGGAAATCATGGGGAGGACGTAAAAGAGTATTATTTTTACCTTGACTCTACTCCTACGCACTCATACATGAAATATTTGTATAAGTACCCTTTAACAGAATATCCTTATCTTGATTTAGTTGAAACAAACGCAGCTCGTACAAATAAAGATTTTGAATACGAACTATTAGATACCGAAGCTTTTAAGAATAACAATTATCTGGATGTATTTATAGAATATGCCAAAAAAGATACTGATAACATTCTTATAAAGATAACTGCACATAACAGATCCAACGAAGACACAAGTGTTGTTCTTTTACCAACATTATGGTTTAGAAACACATGGTGGAATTACAATACTACAGAACCAATCATCAGACTATTGGATGACAATTCTGTAATTGCAACGTCTGATTCATTAGGAGATTACGTACTAAGCTCTGAACTTTCGCCATTATGGTTATTCACCAACAATGAGACCAATCACCAGCGAATTAATAATACCCCTAATTCAACGCCGTACGTAAAAGATGCATTTAACGAATTTATTGTTAATCATAAAAGCGAAGTTGTAAATCCGGAACATCAGGGTACAAAAGTAGGTGCAATGTATGACGTATGCATTCCTGCTGGAGGCAAAGCTGAACTAAGAATGTCGCTTAAAGCTTCCAATAAACCCAAGCACAACTTTTCATCATTTGAGAAGAATCTGGAAATTCAAAAAACAGAAGCTGATGAGTTTTATAACGACATATACCCTCCTCACTGCAAGGAAGATGAAAAAAGAGTAATCAGACAAGCTTTAGCTGGAATGCTTTGGAGTAAACAATATTATGAACTAGACATTTCGGAATGGCTTAATGAATATAAAGATGGTCCCAGAAGTTCACTTAGAAATCATGATTGGGAACATTTAAAAAACAAGCATATTATTAGCATGCCCGACAAATGGGAATACCCATGGTATGCTGTTTGGGATTTAGCATTTCATACCATCCCATTAACAATGGTAGACCCCTGCTTTGCCAAAGATCAGTTAACGCTATTTCTTGGTAAAAAATACCAACATCCTAATGGTCAGATACCTGCATACGAATGGAGTTTTAACGACGTTAATCCTCCCGTTCATGCTTATGCAGTTATTACGCTCTACAAAAACTTTAAGCAAATGTTTAATGTTACAGATAAAGAGTTTTTAAAAACTTGTTTTGATGGATTAGACAGGAACTTTCAATGGTGGATTAACCATAAGGACCCAACCTCAAAAAATGCTTTTCATGCAGGATTTTTGGGATTAGATAACATTGGAGTATTTGACAGAAGTCACACACTGCCTACAGGGGGACACATTGAACAATCTGATGGCAATGCATGGATGGCACTTTATGCTCAAAACATGCTTGAGATATGCTTAGAACTAATTACTCATGGATATTCTGAGTACAACGAAAAAGCAGTTGATTACTATAACCACTTTCTTGAGATAGCATCAGCTATGGATAAAATTGGCGAGAACGAGGACGAAATGTGGGATGAAGAAGATCAGTTTTTTTACGATGTACTAAGGTTTCCGGATGGCAGTGCAACACGATTAAAAGTACGTTCATTGGTTGGATTATTACCGATGTGCGCAGTAACAGTTCTTGAACCGGAACATCTTAAACTTCTTCCTGGTTTTGCCAAAACTTATCAATATATGATAACCAGGACTAAGCGATTGTCAAAAACCATTGCCAGTCCAATGACGATTGGTAAAAACAAGAGAAGATTACTAGGTATTTTAAACGAAGAAAAGCTTAGGGCTGTATTAAAAATAATGCTCGATGAAAATGAATTCCTCAGTCCTTATGGTATTCGATCACTTTCAAAATATCATGAAGAAAATCCATACGTGTTCAAATGGAATGAGGAGGAGTTTACCGTAAAATACATTCCTGGCGAATCAGACAGCTTGATGTTTGGAGGTAACTCTAACTGGAGGGGACCAATTTGGTTTCCTGCAAATACAGTTATTATTCGTTCCCTTTATCAACAATATGCTTTTTACGGAGATGATTTTAAGATAGAATGTCCAACCGGATCAGGAAACATGATGACTTTAATTGAGGTTGCTCTTGAAATCACTAAACGATTGGAGAAAATATTCTTAAAAGACGAAAATAACTACAGACCTGTTTATGGTTGGTATAAAGAGTTTCAGGAAGATCCAAATTGGGAAAATAATATTTTATTTTATGAGTATTTTCACGGAGACAATGGAGCTGGAATTGGAGCGAGCCACCAGACAGGGTGGACAGGCATGATTGCCTACTTAATGGTGATGTTCAGAACCTACAACTTTAACCAATTAATGAATAAAGCGCACTGGGACAAGGACACCCAAATAAATAAAGAAAAAGAAGACGAATAAAAGAGAAACGGAGTTGATACAGGCTATCAACTCCGTTTCTCTTTTATTCGTCTCTTATTAACCCGAGTTCGATAATCTAAAGCTTCCTCCTTTTTATATTGCTTCATAACAATCATTTATATAATATTTCCTATTAAAATACAAATAAACATCCCTGTTCCTATAGATATTAAATCAGCTGTATGAAAAAGTACAATTAAACTACCAACAATAAACGACAATATAATACAGGAAGAAACGTTGGTGATTGTTCAACTATTTTTCGTTAAGTAAATAATTAGAATCCCTTCGTTTAGACCTTCATAAGTCATTAATTAAAGTCTGTTATACTTTAACCTTTTTCCTTTAACCTTGTTTCTTACTCCCTTTTCCTTCCTACCATTTTTCTTAGTACTAAAGTATATTGAAAAGTACATCGAAAAAATTACAGTAATTTTACTGTAACTTTTTTCACTTGTAATTGATTGATTAATAAGGATAAAGAAATTTGAGTAAAATCAGTTTTGAGTCGAAAAGAGCTAAAAAAGGGCCAATATTCCGGAAAATGGCAAAAAACGATAAAAACATTCCGCAAAATCACGTTTTTGGCCACAAATATTCCTGGTTTTGGTGATTTTCGGTGTTTTTTTGACTTTTCATTGCTAGGTCTTTGCATTTCTATGCTACGGCTTTGCTAATCCTATGCATAGGCATTGCTAGTTGTATGCATAGTCAATGCTATTTCGTTGTATTGTGGTTGTGTTGTGGTTGTGTTGTGTATGCATATTCTTTGATTTTTCTATGCATAGGCATTGCTTCTAAGGAAGCAAAGAAAGATCATAAAATATGCTTGAACAAAACATAGTCAGTACGACGTCATATCCTAGACATACCATAGGAGCGTAAAGCAAATTACAAGAAAATACAGAATGTTGATGAACTGTGAATATTTGATATGCATTATGGATTAAATGGATAACTGCATCATTTTTGTTTTTTTGCTGCGATAAGTGTCTTTTTGTATTCCTGATAATGAAGCGCATAAAATCAAAATTTTTCTGTGCTACGCTAAAATGAGTATTAATCATTGCCTGAGTTCTTTTTTTCCTTTATCGGAGCAGGCTAAAAAGTGGCATTGACAAAGTGCTACTAAACAAAAGCACATATGCTTTTTATGAAAAAATTAATGAATTGGGTTGTTGTTCATATAGTTTTGTTGCTGAATTACAACTACTTTTTCAGAATCAACAGAAGGTGTATAACCATAATCGTAACAAAAATAATAAAGATTACGAACCGTAGCTTTACCTTGTGGGCAAGCAATTCGAAGTTGTTTGTTAACACTTCTGATAAATGCTTCAGAAGTACTTTCTGCCTGATTATGGTAGGCACTTTTACATTGTGCGTTACAAAACTTTTTATCACTTCTGCCTTTCAAGGTTTCTTTACAATACAAACATATTTGAGTACTTATAGTAGTATTATTAAACGTTAATAGACGTATTTAGCCGTTTATAAAACGGTTATGATAAAAAAAATGTAGGTAGTTTGCAAATAAAAATAATGAATGACAGACCTGTTATTTATTTAAACAGAATTCAAAAGGAAAGGCAGAAGAAACCTAATTGGAGATTGTTCTTATTTTAATGGAGTTTTACAACCTATTGATAAATCGGGTTATTATTTTGGTTCAATGGCTGAGGCTTATATAGAACGTGCTAAAGAAATGAAATATTCATTTTATTTAGGACAGATGTGATATTACCTCAATATTATAAGGAGTATAAACCAAAGAACTATCTGTTTGAGGGACAGATTGGAGGTCCTTATTCAGCAGGAAGTGCCGGAAAAGTATTAAAAAGGGCTATAGCTAAGAACGGCGTACAGCAACGAGGAGGTTTACATTCATTACGTCATAGCTTTGCCACACATTTATTGGAATCAGGCAAGGATTTGCGCTATATACAAGAACTATTAGGACATAATTCCTCAAAAACCACTGAAATATATACTCACGTGAGCAATAAATATTTAAGACAGATTAAAAGTCCACTAGACGACTTAAATGTTTAAAAAATAAATTATATTAGCTAGCAAAAATACATAAGACATAATAAAAATAACCGAAATACTATGTCGATTATTGAAATAATTGACATAGTACTTCGGTTAGAAAGTAGTTGGGCGCAAGCAATACGCATATCAAGAAAAATATAATAATAGAAAAATGAAAAGATTTTTAAAGCCACATTTTATTTATATAGCATGGACGATATTGGTTTTAGGCTTTTTATTTATTGGGATTCCTGTTGCAAACATTGGTCATTCTGGGGGAGAGCAAATACCATTAACATTACTAGCTTATTCTATTCAACCTATATTAATCGGGTATTTATTAATTAGTATTTTTACGAGCATTATTTTTCTAGATAGGTTTAAAAAATATTGGTTTCTAAACTTGATTGTTTTTTCATTGACAGCATATCTGTTAGTATCATTTTGGATTAGGTAATGGAGTGTATTTTAGATTAGTATTTTCATGCCTTGAGCAGCTATATTAATTTTGGAAATCATTTGTTAGAGTTGAGTAGTCGTACTTTTAGATTTAATTGATTGAGGTATGAATGTGTAATTAGTAATAGCATAGTAATTGAGCTTAGAATCGAGTCGACACATTGTAGGAAAAATTGACAAAATTCAAGGATTAAAATAGAAGAAACTTGATTAAAGTAGTTTGTGTAATTTGTTAATGTGATGATTGTTAGCTGATAGAGTATAAGGTAGACCTCGATTATAGAAGAATGCCAGCGCCCAACAATACATATAAGTCATGCGGGGAGTAGGTGATTCGCGAAGGGGGGTGCTTTCAATTTGTCCGCCCATTGCTTTTAAATCGACACTTTCTTATTAATTTAGCCTATTGAAAAGCAATGAGCTATGTGTGATTTTAAGAAGTTTGTCTATTTCAATCCCCACACGCCTCATATGCGGTCCGTTGTAGCCAATTAAGCACATGAGACAATTTAGACTAACCATAATAACAAAGAATCAAAAAAATGTTGATAAGGCTAAAAAGCTAGCTAAGTTAATTGACTCGACTTTAAGTGATGATTTGACTTATGAGATTAACAAATACAATAAATTCTCGGATTCATTTAAAATTGAATTTAGTGGAAAGGTTAAGAATGAAAGTTTAATTTCTCAAGCTGTAGAATTAACTGACAGATTAAGTTCTCCATGGCTAATTTATTATGATCGAAATGAGGATACTGCTAATCTAATTTTTAATAAATCTGACCATTCAAACTTTAGGAAACCAGAATTTAATGTAATTGAATGGAGTAGTTTTGAAATTGACGAATGATTTAAAACCAAAATAATAAATGCAAGGCGATGAATTTATAAAACATTGGCAGACTAGATATCCTGAAGCTTTACCTATTAACTATGAACTAAAGTATATTTATCCTGATAGGTGGTTTAGGATACATAGTTTACCTGAATCCAAGCGATATGCAGAAAATGAATCCGAGTATCAATTCATACTTGACAGACAAAACACTTTGATTAATGACTTGATAGGTGATAATACTGAGATTATCATATCATTTGGACTTTATACAGATGATATATCAAATGACAATTATAAAGAGCTAACTGATTTTGGAGAGTTTGTCAAGGTTCAAACGATTGATTTGAAAAAAGAGAGACCCGAGTCTAATGAAGATGAGTTGATTTTTAATGTTTATGTTAAAATAGAAAAATGGAAAACCAACTCGAAAAATGAGATTTTAAAAGCAATTGCTGATGATGAAATTAGAGCAATGTTCATTTGCCCATCTTCAGATTGTATAATTGCACCATATGATGGAGGAGTAGATATAATTGTCAATTCGGCTGAAAAACGTGATGAATTAAAACAAAAATATAAAGACTGGCTTTCTGAAAGGGAAGACGGACTATAAATTTAAAAACTGGCTACAACACACAATATAAAACAGTCGGGGTTCAGTGGTTTGCGAGGATTTGGTTCTCGCACCAGCGTTTTCCTCGGTGGATACTAACGCTGCCCAAAAACCCAACCGTTTCATATTGTCAAACGTTGTAGCCAATTAAACCTTACACATGAAAACGTTTACTTTAATCAATAATAAGAAAATCAAGAATTAAGGAAAGATGAGTGAAAAGTATCTTAAATATGAATTTAATTATGCTTCGTTAAAAATGAAACCATACATAGGAGATGTAGGAAGTAGTTCATCTCTTTTGAAAAATATAATAAAGAAATTGAATGAAGAAGACTTTCCTAGTGACAAAAAGGTTATAAATAGGCATGAAAATAGAAAAAATGCAGTTAACCGTAGACTTGTAATGATTTCAAATCGATTTGAAGAGCAAGGTCTAAGGAGCTATGGAAAGATTGCATTAATAAAAAATAAAGCACCTCAAATATGGGGAGGGAAAGATATTGTTGAAGAAATTGAGAAAGAAGAAAACAAACAGTTTATAGAGATTACTAACTTTTGGGTGTACTATTGCGTAGGAGCGGACCCTGTTGTCATGTATGAATATAATCACGAGGGACCTCGGTTAAGTGATATTGAGTTTTATTTAAGACAAATAGCAAAGGAATATAGAATTGCGAAGAACATTTCAACAAGTTTACATCTAAAAACTACTTATGACCAATTAGATAAAAACTTAAAAAATGTATTTGGCTTAACTGTGAAGGTAAACTCTGCCAATACAAAGCGTTATGATTGGCTGAGTGCACTTAAAAAGCTTGATGATGACAGTGGTTTTAAAGATGTTCGATTGGAATTTTTCTACAAAAGAGTAAAAGAGAACGGTCAATACCCAAAGAATATCAGAGGATTAGATTTTGCACGGAATATAATTTCATGGTTAAAGAAAAACGAAGAAAATATTGACTACATGTCCGATTTAAAAATGAGTTATCAGGTAAGTGGTAGTGACGAAATAATTGATTTAGATTTTCTTAAAAATAAGGTTGTTAGCATTCTTAAAATTCCATTAAATGAACAACGTAAGATAATATCAAAAGATTTTAGAAGAATTGTCTGTACTGAATTTAATCATTATCTTAAATCAGGTGAAACTCATATAGTTTAAATATTTTTTTATGCGGAGATATTTTGATTATGCATTATTATGGGATTTAAGTTTAATAATACTTGTTGGAGTTTTGTTTACTTATAAACAAGGTTATTTGAGTGGTTTTATTACTATTCCACAGAATAGTAGCTTAATGAGTTTTGGCGTTTCATTAATTACAGTAACTGCTACCCTTATAGGTTTTTTGCTTACAATAATTACAGTAATTGTTACGTTTAAAAAGGGATTTGAAGAGAATTCGAAAGTTGAGGTTTCTAAAGGTGAAGAAGAACAAACTACAATTTTTGAAAAGAAAACATCAAAAGAAAAACGGTTTTATGGAACATCAACACATAAGTCCGTTGTTAAAGTATTTGTAAATGCTACCTATGAAATTGGATTGGTATTATTTATCCTATTAGCCATTCAGTTTAATATCATTCATTTATCAGATTTCAATATTGCAATAATTAGTTTTTGTTGTTTTCTTCTAGTTCTACTGTCCATTATCAGATGCTTGTATATATTTAAGCTCTTTTTAAATGTACATCTGAACTAATAAATAACTGGCTACAACAAAGAACTAAGGTAAAAACCAAATAAAAAGGGCATAATTTTTCCTTTTGAATTACCTAATTGTTTTGGGAGGCAAGTTCAAAAAGAGAAATTATAGAGAAACCAAAACAGACTTAAAATTTGGATCATATTTTAAGCCTGATTTTGCAATCCCCATTGACTGGGCTAACAGTTTGTTAGAGACCGCAATTAAGGCTAATTTTTTTGATTTGCCTTTAGCTACCAGTCTGTCAAAAAGCGCTTTACATTGTGGGTTTCTGGTACATGCCGTAAAACTGCACATAAACAAGAGCTTACGAATCAAAGGATTCCCTTTTTTAGATATTCTGGACTTTCCTCTTACACTGGATCCTGAAGTGAAAATGACCGGAGATAATCCAAGGAAAGCAGAAAGCTGTCGGTTGTTTTCAAATGTTTTTAAGCCATTTGTACAAACTATCAGCATTATGGCTGTTTTTTTACCTATCCCAGGAATTGATAAAAGATTAGATAACAACTGTTGTTCATGCTTTTTAATAGTATCTTCTAATTCTTGCTCAAGTAGTTTAATTTCAGCTTCAATTTGGCGGATTTGACGCTTTAATGAAGTAATAACTTTACCTTTAATACCCTTATCCACAAAGCTATGTAATTTATTTTTAGAGCTGTACTTTGTTTAAAATACAAGCTAATGGTAGTGTGTAAATCTTTACAATGTTCTATGTACTCAGGTAATGGATGCCACAGGTTCAGCTTTTGTTCCTGAGCATACTTAACAATCATTTTAGCATCACTTTTATCTGTTTTATTGTGTTGGAGCTTCATTTGAATGTAGCGTTTGATTACAAGCGGATTTATAACAGAAACAGCAATTTCATTTTCAAATAAAAATAGAGCTAGTTGGTTATAATAACATCCTGTATATTCCATGACACACCAGCTCTTGGCATCCAGTAACAGTAGAAACTTATTAAATCCTTCATCATTATTTGTAAACTGTTTATGTCCCAATTCAGAACTCCAGACATCAAATACTTTTTTGGAGATGTCGATACCAATAAAATGATTAATTTTATTCATAATTTAAAGATTTAAAAGAACGCAGCTACTTTAATATAGCAACCTAAAAACAGGCTTAAGAGGCCCAAAGAACTAATCGTATTTCAGTAGCGAAAGGGTGGGGATTTTCATTGTTGACAAGCTTTATGCTTTATGTATATATTAACCTTAATCCACTCTTTCGTTCTTTTTTATTTGTATTGTAAGTTAATAAAAAGTAATATTTAGTATTGAAAAGTAAACTTAGGATGTATATAGCAAATAGGCGAGATAGCAGTAAATTCAGGGGTTGTAGCCCGCTTCAACTTTGTAACGGTTTGATAAGTTTGAAACCCGCAATCGCCTACTTGCCATATACGAACCGTTTATGGCAACTTTATTAAAAAACACAAGGACACAGAAAGCGACTAATATTTAAAGATTAACCGTTGAAAATTCGATAAGATAAGTTCCAAACTAAATTTTTAATCAAATATTAATAAATGAAATTCACTATGAGGAAATTTTTTTTAATCACGTTATTATTAAGCTGCTTTTGCGCGGTTTATTCGCAGCAAGAAAGTCAAAAAAAATATTACACAGATAGATACGCAAGTAAAGAAACTACTGAAGAGAAAGGGAAATACATGGAAATTTCCAATTATGTAAATGACAGTATAATTCAAAAAGAATTTATTCATGTTAAAACTAAAATGAAAATATGGACAAAGAGTTATTTAAACGATAAACCGTATGGAATCTGGACTTTCTATGATAAAAAAGAACAACCTGAAAAAGAATTAAATTATTCATTTATTTTAAGATATGGATCTTTTATTCCCGATGGTTTTTTAAATAATCAATATACTAATAACAGCTCTTTGCAACTTCCAACTCTCAATAACACTGAGTATGGATTAAGGAATTATATCGCAACAAATATCATATATCCTAAAGATGCTTTGGATAATGGTATTCAAGGTAAAGTATTGGTACAATTTACAGTTGACTGCTCTGGAAGGATTGATAATATTAGCATAGTCAACGGAGTTTGCGAAAGTATTGATAGAGATGCATTTCGATTGATCCATTCTATGTCAAATATGCAACCTGCAAAGATTAATGGTGAAAATGTAAATATTTACATGGTAATACCAATTAATTATTTAATAGAAATGTAAAAGCAGCCATCAACAAGCCATCATAAAGTAACCCTGGCTTTTGCTGGGTTTGGGAGTTAAGCTCCCGCGCCAGCAGAAGCAAAACTAAGAAATCGAATATATGACACGCAAACCGGGTCACTTCATATGGCCGAACCGTTAGCGGTTATTAAAACCGCATTTACAAAATAAGAACAAATAAATGAAAGTTATATCATTAAGAGGGACTAACAATTGTGGAAAGACCGCTTCATTAACAATATTATATTATATGCTTTTAGCTAACGGATATAATAAAATTCAAGGATGTTATAAAGAATTGTCAAATGGTGATTTTATAGATGTGCTAGAAAAAGGAGAAATAATAATAGGTATTGTAACGCAAGGAGATTATGTCCAAACTGAGAATTCTATTAAAAATCACTTAGAATATCTTAAATCGAAGGGGTGTAACATAGCAATCTGTGCCTGTACATCAAATAATGACAAAGCAGAAGAACAAGTAAAAGCATATTCCAACCATCTTTTTATTGATAAAAAGAAGGAGAAATTAAAAACTATGTTTATTAATTCGAACTGTAAAATCGCATTAGAAATTTTTAGATTGATTTAAAAATCTCTTAGAAATGAAATTCTTATCAAAAAGTAATATGTAGTTGTAATTAATAAAATATGGAATTTAAAGATTTTTTACCCCTTTTAATTTTTACTGGGGGTATTATTTTGAAAATAATATTAGATTTTAATTTAGCATTATTCATTGTAAAATATTTTGACTGGGTGCCAATACGTTCAATATATAGAACAAAACCTGCTAAAATTAAAGGGGTATGGAGTCAGTTATGGGATAATGAAACTTCTCAAAGATATGAGCATTGTTCAAGTAGAAGTAGTGAAATTAAAATAAAACAGTTTGGTCATTATATTTATGGAGAATTTAGAGCCAATAATGATGAAATATATTATGTTTTCGGTGAATTAATTGACCGAAATATAATTGGAAAATGGAGAGATAAAAAAAGTGATTTAGGATATTATGGTGCCTTGGAATTGAGAATTATAGATGAAACGCATATTGAAGGGATTTGGCTTGGGCATTCAAACTCTAATCCGACTCAAATAAATTCAAATAACTGGAAGTGGGAACGAAACAACCGCTAACACACGGTATATTTCAGACGGCAAATAGCTCAATTTGATAGGTTTGCAATTTCTATAAATTCGTAACGGCAGACAGGAAAGCTGTTCCTAATGCCGCCCGCAACATACCGTCAACGTTACCAGTAATTGTAATGAGGCGACTTGCAAAAAATATAACAATCTTATTAATTGGACTGATATTAATACCAAGTTGCAAAACTGACAAGAAAATGAATGAACAGGAATATTTCGAAAAGGCTAAATATTTGTGGCAGACTTTTGTGCCCAAATCGGGACAAGCAGAGACTGTACAAGGTGAATTAATTAGAGCTGTTGAGAAATTAAGAGATGAAGCACAAAGAAACGGAAATGGGAATTGGGATACTGGACATGAAATATTAGCGAAATATATTGAGACTACATTGATTAATTCAGGTGAATTCAAAAGAAAAGAAATTAAACAGATAAAATCAGACATCAAACGACTGCTTGATTATGACTATCCATATACAGAAGACGAAATATACGACAGATTAACAAATAAGATTGTGGATTGGTATTTAGAAAACCAAGAACCAATTCCTCACAATGAAAATCCAGATTTACACCGCTAAATAATTAAATCATGACGAGAAAAGATTTCATTGAAGCTGTAGAAAGTTTAAGGACTGACTACAATAAAAATCCTGAAATATGGGAGAATAAAACTGTCAATGATTTTCTTGAAGCTATAGCTAGATATACTGATGATATTCAAGGATATTATGACAATACAGGGCAGGATGTTGATGCTAATAAACCTGATTGGAAAATTTTTATAGATATATTGAAGGGAGCTTCTATTTATGAATAATGGATAATCAATTAATGTGAAATAATAACAAAAGCTGGTAACATCAAATATATTCCATAGGGCAGTTAGCTGTTTTATGGAAGTTTGTAGGGCGTTTGAGCCTCGCCAAAGCTTTTGCTTTGGCTAAAAAAGAAAAGTTATAACCAAAACAAAAGCTTTGGCTATGTAATGGTTGGACAGATAAGCTTTTCAAAGAGCCCTACGGTATATATTTGTACCGTTAGCACTCATGTAAAAAAAACGAGACAATGACAACAACTGATTTATCTGAAGACGCAAAAAAAACTCTCCGATTTAGCTAATGAGAATCTTGGATTATTGACTGGTAAATGTCAGGATACAATTGAAATGCAAGATTATTATTTAGGTGTTTTGCGAAAGCAAGCGATTCTTCTTTCTGATTTATCACTAATTCTTAAAAATAGAAATTCGGAATATATTTCAACACCTTTTATTGTTCTCAGAAGTTTACTCGATGATTTTATGCATCTTCTTTACTTAGAGACTCACAGTGATAAGGCGACTGAAATAACCCGAATTAATGCCGATTCATATAAACATAGTTTCCATTCTTTAAAGGATTTAACAGATTCTAATGTAAGCATTCGGTCAGCTACATATAAAAAAGGTAACAAGCTAAATGAAACCAAACATCGAACATGATACAAAAAGTATAATGATTGAGAAAATCTAACTATTCTTGGAATTGGTGGGACTTTGATTTTTTCCAACTATGAGGTAATAGCTCTGCTAAATCTTTTGAGTAATCGTTATTGTAGCTTGGTATTTTAGTTAACACATCGATTAACCATTCTCTAACATCAACATTACTTGCTTTACAACACCCAATCAAAGAGTAAATAACCGCTGCATTTTCTGCAGCATCATGATTTCCACAGAATAAATAATTTTTGCGCCCCAAGGCTAAAGGTCTGATTGCATTTTCTGCAAGATTGTTATCAATCTTATAACGTCCATCCAAGTGGTAACGTGACAATCTTTGAAAAATTGAATAGGTATATGACAAAGCTCTGCCCATTCTACCTTTTGGTAAAACTTTTGGATAATAATTGACAATCCATTTTTCAAAAGCAACCATTATTGGGTATGCTAAACGTTTGCGAAGTTCAGATCTTTGCTCATAGTTTAATTGCTGATCATCAGCCATAGTTTCTACCTGATAGAGTTTTCCTATTTGTGCCAGAGCATATGCAGCTCCAACTTCATCTTCTTTTAGGCTTTCTTCAAATTTACGGCGCGCATGAGCCCAGCATCCTAAAAGCAAAACACCTTTCTTTTGCTCATAGATGGAGTAAGCCTGATAGCCATCAGTTTGAATTGCACCTTTATAATTTCGTAAAAGTTTAACTACTACTTTTTGTGCCCGTGAACCTTTATCGTAATGAAAAAAGACCATATTTTTCATTACTGATCGAACCATCCATAAATAAGCTTTTACTGTTTTGTGTTTTTCATCATTTATTACCGGAACTGTACTCTCATCGACTTGAATGTAATCTGATTCCATAACCACTTCTTGTAGTCGAAGATATAATGCCCTTAGTAAATCACAAACATCCTTAAACCATCCATTTATGGTTGATGCAGGAAGTCTTAATTTAAGTTGCTTGAACATTGTTATCTGACGATGAAAAGGCAAATGATAAAGGTACTTATTCATTATTATCTCTGCCAACAATGAAGAATCTGCATTACTGCGTGGTAATGGTAATGCAGGTAGTGATGCAATACGAACTCTTGATTCACCTTCTGCTATTTGCTGTTCCGGTTTTGCAGCATATTTAGGTCGTATTATTTTTCGCACATAAAGTTCACCGGGTTTAAATTCCAATACCTCAGTTACCTCTTCTCCAATACGTACCCAACTTTCATCAACACTTTCTGGTTCTATTATCTCTTCTTCTCTTCTTAAATCGTCAGGTAAAGGTAAACGAATGGCTTGTTTCTTTTCTTTTTTAGGTTTGCAACGTTCATAAGCTATTAACTCTTTGTCGGCTTCTTTGGCCATCTCTTCTTCTGCAGGCAACAGTTCTAAACCATCCCAATCAATTTTTCTCTGATTGGGGTCTTCCGGTACAAACCGTTCTCTGGATGGATTCCACATTTTTCGTCGATACCAAGATAATTGATCAGTAAGTTTATTGATTTTTTCAGCTTGTTGCTTAACAAGATCTTCTAATTCTTTATTCCTGCTTTCAAGAGAATCCAAGGTCCCATCATCTGCTTTTCGAAGACGGGATAGCTCTGCATAGAGATCATCTCTTTGCTGAAGAAGTTCCTGTATGAAAATATCGTTATCTGAAAACTGGTTCATTTACCCCTGATCAATTTGATGCCTAAAAGTAATAAAATCAAGGGGTACAGACAAAATTGTTAGCCTAAATTAAGTCCGTTTATTTATGTTTTTTCAATCGCCTTTTTATAGGCCTTACAGAGTCAACAATCATCATTAACTCTTGCCAGGTTATTTGTTGTGATATCAGGTTTTCATCGAATGTAGGTAGTGTAAAAGTACCATTTTCAAGCTTCTTATGGTAAATTACCAGTCCTCCATGTTCCAAATGAAGGATTTTCATGATGGTAAAGTTGCGATTGACAAAAACAAATACTTCTCCATGTTGTACATTACGTTTCATGGCAGAGGTAACAATACCACTTAAGGTGTAAAAGCTTTTTCGCATATCGACCGGTGCTGGATATAAAAAATATTGAAGCTTTCCGTGTAGGTGAAACATAGTTTTGAATTAATATAGATGAATGATTGCTTTTAATAACGAGATATCTATGTTACCTTTTAAATGCAACTTGGTCCCGTTTGGAAAAGTAAACTCCAATGAGTTATTATTGAAGTTTCTATTTACATCTACGAAAGGAGACGGGGGTGTACAATCATTATCTGATTTGTTAGCTCCTATTAGTAATGGTACAAAACCTCCGGGTAGTTCTTTTTCTTCTAATATTTTTTTCCATCGATAAAATGTTGACGGGGCTATAGCAACATTGGAGCAAAAATCCCTTACGCTTAATCCTGATTCTTGCTGTTCTTTGTATAATTTTTTAAATGAGGATTCACTTATTCGCATTTCTTTTTGATCCAAAGCTAGGAATCAAAAAATGAGGTCACAATATGCTCTACGCCGAATGGATACATTCTAATTATGAGCATTTTGATGGTAAATATCCATTTTACTTGACTTATGAGCAGTTTCAGGAAGTAAAAGATAAATTTATAGCGAAAGAAAAAAATAAAAGGTACTTTAAAAATGCTGAGACATTTAAGTTTAAAGTATTTAAGCGATTTAGTGACATGGCGAAATGTTTTAAGATTTCAAAAAACGTTGATATTTTTAGGGATAGAGCATATTATTTATGGAAAGAATTTTCATCATTTGTTCACTATTCGAATTATTCTTTTGAATATGAGATTCAGAATGCACCTGAAAATCTAAATATGATAGATGAATCTTTTCAATACTGTTATAATACAATTTATTTAGCATTTAAGTATTTTGAGAGAACATTGAGTGTTAAATTTTCTGACAATATTGAATTGAGAAAAAAATATGGAATAATACACGAGTGCTAACACTTAGAATATAATTAATCACGAACTGCCCAAAAAAGTCCCATCAAACCATCAGGGTGATTCATTATATTTGTTGTTGAACGGAACCGGGATAAGCGAGCCCATTGTATGGGGATTGATATGAAATGGGTCTTTCATTTATGCTTGGTAATAACAAAACTCCAAAGTTAAAACAGAAAGTTTGGGTATAAAAATCATTAAAATAAAGAGTTAAAACCACCTCAATGTATAAATCGACAGTTGATTTAGCTCTTTTTGTTGGTTATAAGACATACCTTTCCCATTACACCAAAGGCGGCGTTTATGATATAAAGGCAGATTGAGTTGATTTTGTATTTTTTATTGAATTGGGACTACCTCTGATAGCCGGCTTAAAAGAAGCTATACGTTGCATGGTGCCTTGTTTACATTTTGGGCATTGATCGTGAGGAAGGCCAAAAAGCAGCACAAATAATTCCTGCCACGGGATCCCTTTTTTAGATTCCGGGGAGCAAGCATTAAATATTTTCCGGATGATCTCTAAGCACAGTTTCTTTTTAGAGGAACCTAGAAACCCATAATGCCTTATTTTCATAAAAGCTGGAGGAAGTATATGCATGGAAAGTCTTCGCAGAAACTCAAAATAAGAAAGATGCATCACATCCACTTTAGCGTTTTTGTAGTTGAGCCACGAAAAATACACATTATTATCATCCATGCTTTTAATACGCTGGTTACTAATCGCAACTCTATGAGTATACCTAGCCAAGTATTCCAGCACTTGCTTAGAATTGTGCATGGGTAATTTAGCATATACCACCCATTTATTTTTATAAAAAGGATGCAGGTATTTACGCTCTGGTTCAAAAGTAGTTTTTAAAGTAATGGTTCCCTTATTGTGTAAGTCCATCAGGTAATCGCAAAACTTACCTCTAAAAACAGCACATAAGGCTTTAACAGGATATAAAAACTTACCTTTACTTTTGGTATTTTTCCATTTGTTTTGAGGGGTTAAACCACCGCCCGGCACAATGCAATGTACATGTGGATGAAAAACCAGGTTTTGTCCCCAGGTATGCAAAATGGCAATCATACCTGTTTGAGCGCCCAAATGTTTATAATCCAGAGCAAACTGTTTAATGGTATCCCATGCTGCCCTAAAGAGTACATTGTACATATCTCTGGGATGATCTATAAACAAAGGATTTAGCTGTTCGGGAACGATAAATACCACATGAAAATATTTGATGGGTAAAAGATCTGATTCTCGATCTATCAGCCACCTTTCCTTTTTCAGACCATTACATTTAGGGCAGTGTCTGTCTCTGCAACTATTGTATGAATATTGCTCATGACCACATTCTGAGTTGTTACATTTATCCTGATGATAGCCTAGAGCAGCCGTTCTGCAATTTCCCAGGTTTGTAAACACCTTTTTCTTATGCGCATTTAAATGTCCGGCCTCAATCACACTGTGTTTATGATCCCTGATAATAGCACCAATATCAAATATGGGTTTACTATAACTCATCGTTGCAGCCTGTCTAAAGGCGAAATCATAGGGTTTGATTTTAGGTTGTTGTTAATTTGCAGGTATACCATGGTGGTTCTGATATCATCGTGCCCCATCATTTTTTGTATAGACACAATGTCAACGCCAATTGCCAACAAGTGTGAAGCAAAAGCATGTCTCAAAGAGTGAGGTGTAAAGTGCTTTTCAATGCCAGACCTATCCAGAGCATATTGAAAACCCCACTTTACAGCCTCGTCGCTATAAGGTTTACCCTTATACCTGCCATTAAATAAATATACCTGCGGTTTAAATTGATGTAAATAGTGCTTTATTTCAGGAATAAGCGATTGGGCCAAAACAGCGTATCTGTCTTTATTGCCTTTACTGTCTTTAATATAAATACGATGGTTTTTAAAATCGAGATGCTCAATTTTAAGGTTGATAATCTCACTTTTGCGCAAACCAGCCGAATAAATAACTTTTAGTAATAGTCTGTGCTTTGGACTTATGGCAGCATTAAATAATTGCAGCAGTTCTTTCCCGGTAGGGATCAAGGGTAGATACTTTGTGGCTTTAGGGTAAGGTACATCAGAAATAATATCAATGCGCTTATACACGCTTTTATACATAAAACGCAGCCCCTGTAAGTAATTTCTGATGGTAGACCGACTCAGCTTTTGATCGTTTTTAAGATACAGCAGAAACTCATATATTTCCATTTCCGAAAGCTCATCAGGTAGCTTACCGGAAAATAAGCAGAGTAGCTTAGTAGAACGCATATAATTAGCAATTGAGCTATTAGAAAAATGCGCTACTTCCATTCTTACATGCAGATTGTGCAATAATGCCTCAACACTCTTTGGTGTTGTTAAACTTTTTTTTCATCTTTAATCAGTTTATTAAAATTGAAATACAAAGATGCGGTATTTTACCGTCAAAACCTCGTTGTCTACCGACGTAGGAGGTTTAGTTCAACACACGGTATATGCAAGGCCAAAAACCTTGAATTTGAATTAGGAAGAAATTTTTGTTTTGGTGGGGGTACGAAGAATTTGCCCAAGCGCACGGCTGACAACCCACAAGCAGAGGTGCGAGGAGATGTGAATCAAATTTAGTTGTTGTCTTTAGGAATATTCCCGGTAGCATAAGTGTCTAAATAGGGCTTTATCTGGTTTATGTTGCCAGCGATGATTTGGTAGATTGGTGTTTAATTGAACTTTAGCTAACAGGTAGATGTGGGGTTCTGATACTTTGGTGATTCAGGAAAAGTGATTGGGTTGTAATTAAATCATCCCGCTCCGTCTGACCTGCAAATTGCGTGACTATTAAAGCTTGACGGGTTCAAAAGCTATGTTGAAGTTTTGGCCAAAAATTATCAGGCTTTTTGAGAGTTGTGATTTTTCGACAGCTTGTTATAGGTCAATTGTCTAGGTGTTGATTGACCGTCTTTTATGGCTTAATGTGATTCGTAGGCAATAAAGCTCAGCATATAACACGCTGCATAGCGCATAAGGGTTACGGCGGTTTTTGGGAGGATAGTTAAAGGTCGAGCATCGCCAAATCGTTGATTTAGTTAAATAATTATGTAAATTTAAAACCAAATACAACGCTTTGGCTTCGTGTTGTTTGAAAGTATTGTAGGGTTAATCTCCTTACGACGCCATGCAGCCACCGTTGTAGGTAATTGAATGAGACTGCAGAATTAACATTAGAGTAGTTATGACAGCAAACGAATTATTTAGTAAAGGAGAAAAACTCTATCACTCAAAAGGTAAGGAATATGAGGCAATTGAAGCTTTCAAATTGCTTTTAGAAAAATACCCTGACCATATTAACGGTTTGACTTACTTGTCTACAATGCAAACTGAGATATGTGATTTTGATGGTGCGATTAAATCAATAAACCAAGCTGAAAGTTTAGAACCTGATAACTTTGCAATCAAAGAACAAAAATTACTATTGTTGAAGACTTTATCAAAATTTACGTTTTCTGACAAATATTACCTTGACGAAAAAACAAGAGAGTGTCATGAGATTTTATCTTATTCAGATTACAGTTTATTGTTGAGTGATTTAAATAAACTACTTTATTCTCTTCTTGACCACTATAAATCAAATGAGCGAAAGAAAAACAGATACTTATGGAATCTTGCTCATAACGAGAGAAAAATTGGAAATAATAAAGCTGCGATTGAATTATTAAAGCAGAATATTGAAAGTATTCCCTCAAAGTATAATGACGACAGACGAAGAAGAGAATTAGCAAATCTACAAAGAGAAATTGCATCTAATTATATTGACCAAAAACAATTTGACCTTGGATTGGATTTCTTACATCAAGCCTTTGAAAACGGATTGGATGATTGTAAAAGAACCATGATAGCAGATGTTTACAAGCAAATGGGAGATGAATCAAAATTTAAAGAAACACTCCAAGACCTCTTGGACAGGATAAATGAGAAACTCGAGACAAAACCAGAACCAGCCTATATCTATCAAAAATTTGCGATATATAAAAAATTGCAAAAAGGATTAGAAACTAAGGAACTCTTGTTGGATTTTGATTTGATTACAAATAAATCAGATTATATCACAGAGAGTAAGAGAGAACTTGAAAATGAGATTAACAACTACCTACAACACTTAGAATATAATTAATCACGAACTGCCCAAAAAAGTCCCATCAAACCATCAGGGTGATTCATTATATTTGTTGTTGAACGGAACCGGGATAAGCGAGCCCATTGTATGGGGATTGATATGAAATGGGTCTTTCATTTATGCTTGGTAAGCATAAAACTCCAAAGTTAAAACAGAAAGTTTGGGTATAAAAATCATTAAAATAAAGAGTTAAAACCACTTCAATGTATAAATCGACAGTTGATTTAGCTCTTTTTGTTGGTTATAAGACATACCTTTCCCATTACACCAAAGGCGGCGTTTATGATATAGAGGCAGATTGAGTTGATTTTGTATTTTTTATTGAGTTGGGACTACCTCTGATAGCCGGCTTAAAAGAAGCTATACGTTGCATGGTGCCTTGTTTACATTTTGGGCATTGATCGTGAGGATGGCCAAAAAGCAGCACAAATAATTCCTGCCAAGGGATCCCTTTTTTAGATTCCGGGGAGCAAGCATTAAATATTTTCCGGATGATCTCTAAGCTTCAAAGATTGGTAACGATGTAAAGTTCAGCCCTTCACTTATCTGTGAGTCCTACTGTTTTAGCATGGTGTTCGTAAAACCGGCTCGTATTCCAAAGCTACTATGGCCTCTGCTGACTACTCTGCTCTATCAACTCGTGATTACAGAGCCCTCCCCTGGCAAGAGTATTATCCTTCTTCCAATTCCTGCCTGATCTACTATTTTGGTTATGCATCCCGTTGGATGTTTTGGACGTTGGCATGATGTGCTACCTAATCCAACCTCATAGTCTCATATCAGGTTTACAAATTGAATTTATCTTTTAATGGTATTTGTGATTTCCGCTTTGCTACAATTCTGTCCGTCAGTACCGAAGTTTATTCATGTAAATATTTTTTTATAAGGTATTCATGATAGCGGCGCTATTGCCGTTTGACTTCCTTTACTCCCAAGGTCACCCTTGACGAGCTTGTCACTTGCTAATGGTTCGAAGCGTTACCTCATCCCATTATTCATAAGTTGTTTATTTTTATAGGTATTCATGATTTCGTGCCTCAATTCAGGACTTGCACCCTATGGATAATTTTATGACCTACCCCCTAGGTATATTGCAAAAGATTTGTATTTTTAAACTTTTTCAAGAACTTCGGGTGTGGGTGCACTGCTACTCATGCAGGGCACACACAATACATCATAAATAATCGCCGTATGTTTGTAATTTCAAAGGCTGTAGCCCAAACTAGCAACAGTTAAGCTAGATAAGTTATTACAGCGCAATCGACAACTATTCATATGCCAACGTTGGGGGCATTTTAACAATCGTGCATATAACTGACAATGCTTAATTAATTAGATTGAAAGAATAAAATAAATAGGTTTATAATCAGTGATTAAGAAGGGCAACACTTATTCATGTAGTGCTAAATGTACAAAGATTTTTTAATGCTTTAAGCTAACAGTTTGCTAGGCCAACAAATTCTGTTCTTCGATTCTATTATTAAATTTTTATGTAATTTACACGTTTAAATGATTGATTATTTTAATTTGTTGTGAATATATGGAAGATAAATATTTAAATGTTATTATCGGATTTAGTGGATTTATTTTATTTGAAGAATGCTATGAGTATAACGAGAATGCATGCTATATTTCCGAAAGTGAAGATGCAGCAACTCAGTTCATGCAAGATTGCGGATATGGAAAATCTGATTATCGTATTGATGAAATTCGTTTAAAAGATATTTTGAATGACTACGGATGTTCTAGTGGTGAATATGCAATGGAAAGTTTAGCCTATAATAAGTTTAAGCAAATTGCAGAAACTAATAAAATCAAATTTACTGTAGAACCTTTTGATTTTGATCCATCTTTAATGGTTGTGAATTTATAAAATCTAGTTATTGGTATCTGCAAAAGTTTAATAAAATGTTCCAATAAAATGGAAATAAAGAAATTGAAGAAAAAAAAGAAAATTCACAAAGATAAAAGAGGCCGTGAATATATAAAGGAATCCTATTTTGTAGGAGGCAAAATGAAATTCCGAAAAGTTTATGTAATAGATGGTATTCCAGCAGAAGAGTTTTATGAAAAGAATGCAACTGACCTTGACCACTTTATAAATGGAGAATATTGGTTAATGAGCAATGAACAAGATTCTTATGATAATTTCGAAGAACCAGGAGAACTAAAAACTGATTTATCAAATAATGAAATGGAAGATTTGCCATTTTAATAAAAAACTTAGGATGTATAAAAAAAAGGCGGAATAGCAGTAAATTAAAGGGTTGTAGCCCGCTTCACCTTTCTTGTAACCTGACAGGAAAGTGCTACGTAGCCGGCTACTATTCATATACTCACCAATTGTGCAAAATTATGTGGAATTCCAAAGACCGCACGATTTTAACTAAAAACAGATTATTATAAAATAACCTATATGGAAAACTTATTTACCTATGCTCTGACAGTATTTATGAGCTTCTTTGCTATTATGAATCCAATTGCAAACACTCCAATTTTTTTTGGGACTTGTAGAAGGCGAAACAGAAGAAAATAAAAAGAAAATTGCCCGAACAGGTACAATTACTGCTTTTATTATTGTTGCCTCTTTTGTTGTTGCAGGAAAATATATTTTTGAATTTTTTGGAATTACTATTCCTGCATTCAAAATAACAGGTGGCATTCTAATATTTTATGTGGGGTTTGAAATGCTTATGTCTCAAAAGCCCAAAATGCACCAAAATAATGCAGAAGGTAATAACAACCTTGCTATTTCACCATTAGCGATTCCTATATTGGCGGGGCCAGGAACTATTATTGCCGCAATGAATAGTGTTACCAATGCAAATTTTGTACATATTGCAATCGTCATCACAATTTTTGCGACACTTATTTTTCTAACTTATGTAGCCTTTATTTTCAGTGAAAAAATAGTAGAAAAAGTTGGGCCAAACTTGATTTCAGTAGTAGGTAAATTAATGGGGCTAATCCTTGCTATACTAGGAACAGGAATGATTACAGAAGGAATCAAATTATCATTCAATCTATAAAAAACGAAAGCACAATTGAATTCTAAGATAAAAGCAAGTATAAATGTATTGATCTTGTAAATTTGTACCTGCCGAACAACTCCCTTAAACTCCTATTGCCCGAATCAATTAACTGGCCAATGGTAGTCTTACAAATGGCGTTTATCGTTTGATTACCGCAAAAACACGAGTTATCAGTTGAAATTTAATCGCATTCATTATCACTCCATGTTCTTTTCCTTCTTTTGCTTTTCTGTCATAATTTTTTTTGCAATTCCAAATCATTCTGAACCGCAGATCTGGCTGCACTATTTAAATTTGCTTTAATCCGCTTATTTGCCAAATAACTTACTCTTGTTTTACTATGATAACTGGATCCTGAACTATTCTTAAATGGTGCTATACCTCCATAACATGCATATTTCCTAGCATCTCTAAATCCATAAAATTACAGGTGTACACGATAAAAAATACTGAATTTATTAATCCTATTCCTATCACACTTGACATTAATGTATAATTCTTTTCGATTTCTGTATTTGTATTGATTATCTCTTTCATTTCATCTTCAATACTTTTTATATCTTTAGCAAACTGGGTAAGCTTAGCCTCTATTCGTATAAGAGTTCCGGAAGAATTTACTTTCTATAATTCTTTAAAACAATTTTTTCAGAAGTCCGCATTTTTACTAATCCACTTGATGATAGAAAGATACCCACGTGTATTATTACTAAATTGTTTATGAGGGGACTTTTCTCTCTTTTCCTTTTCAAATAAGGCAACATCTAACTTGCTTTTCGAGAGATCAATTCCAATAAACCATTTGTAATTCATAATTTGGTGATTAAGAAAATTAACATTTAACCTAGATATTGAAAGATACTAACACCTTAAATAAGCCTGGAAACTTAAAATTTTAATTGGTTCTTTTCAATAAAAGAGTAAAAGACTAATTCGATTAATAGACCTTATAAGACTTGAGTAGCCAATAGTTCACTTTTACTCTTTTCGGTTAATTTAAAACTAACTTTTTTTAGTTTTATAATCCAATACAAATCTAAAGGAGTAGCCAGCCACAAAGCTCAAAGCCTAGTGGAGATGCTTTCACTCCAATCAGCATACGGGTCTCGTACTGAGCGGTTCTCTATATCATGGGAATCAAAGATCGATGTAGTCAAACAGCGTATTACTAGAGGTTGCTAATGAAGAATGCATTTGGTTATACATATCTGCTAAAGCGATATAGCCTCGTTTTAGCAGACGGTCAATGGTAATAGTAGTACCTAAGATAGGACTTTGCCAACCTAAATTAAATATTATTTGGCGTTAGCGATTTTCGATACGCTCCAATTGAGCAATAGCCCAGCCCAGCCACCCATTACTTATTAATTGTACATTTTTTAGGTATTCTTGATTTCGTACCTCAATTTAGGACTTTCACCCTATGGATAAATTAATGGCCCACACCTGATGTTTAATCGAAAAGATTTGTATTTTTAAACTTTTTCAAGAACTTACGGTGTGAGTGCACAGCTACTCATACAGGGCACCCGTATGCGACCATAAATAAATTGACAGTCAGTAATTTGCGTAGGTTTATGATTTTAATTATGTTTGCTTGAATTTTGAGGGCATGCGCTTCAAATTGCCAAACTATTCATAACACCAACCATAGGTGCAAGGGTGGACGACGACAGAAGTTGCAAATATAATTTAGTGGAGAGAGAATTTTTAATCTTACCTTGCGAAATTTTTAAAGAAAAGAGATTATGGCAAATATATTAAACGAAGTTTCAAGAACCTTCAGTGAATTTCTAATTATACCGGGATTAACAACAAAACTAAATAAACCGGATAATGTAAACTTAAAAACTCCATTAGTACGATATAAAAGGGGTGAATCTCCAAAAATCAGCTTAAATATACCATTCGTATCTGCCATTATGCAATCCGTTTCAGATAGTAAATTAGCGATCGCGCTCGCTAAAGAAGGTGGATTATCTTTCATTTTTGGTTCTCAATCAATAGAAGACCAAGCAAGAATGGTTATGGAGGTCAAAAGATATAAAGCCGGATTTGTAGAGAGTCGAGCGAATACAACACCTGAAAGCTCCCTCAAGGATATTCTTGAGTTAAAGGAAACAACTGGATTTTCAACAGTTGGAGTAACTGACAATGGAAAATCATCAGGCAAGCTTCTTGGAATAGTAACAAGTCGTGATTATAGAATTAGTAGAGACAATCCAGATAAAAAAGTGAAGGATTTTATGACCCCTATTGAGAATATGATTACAGCAAATGAAGAAGTATCTCTTGGAGAAGCAAACGACATTATATGGGAACACAAGCTGAATCAATTACCAATCATAGATAAGAATCAAAACCTAAAGTATTTTGTTTTTAGAAAGGATTACGATAGTCATAAAAGAAATCCAAATGAGTTATTGGATTCCAAAAAACAGCTGATTGTTGGTGCAGGAATAAATACACGGGACTACAAGGATAGAGTTCCCGCACTTGTTAAAGCTGGTGTGGATGTATTGTGTATTGATTCGTCAGATGGATTCTCAGAGTGGCAAAGAGAAACAATCGAATATGTAAAAGAAAATTTCGGAAACGAGGTTTTGATTGGAGCGGGAAACATAGTTGATAAAGAAGGATTTTTATACCTTGCAAAAGCAGGAGCTGATTTTATAAAAGTTGGTGTTGGAGGAGGTTCTATTTGTATTACTCGTGAACAAAAAGGAATCGGAAGGGGACAAGCCACAGCTATAATTGACGTAGCTGAAGCAAGAAATACATATTTCGAAGAAACAGGTGAATATATTCCAATATGTTCCGATGGCGGTATTGTGCAAGATTATCATATGACGCTTGCATTGGCAATGGGAGCTGACTTTTTAATGATGGGAAGATATTTTGCTCGCTTTGATGAGAGTCCTACAAGAAAATTATTAGTTGGAGGAAATTATGTAAAAGAGTATTGGGGCGAAGGTTCCAATAGAGCTAGAAACTGGCAGAGATATGACATGGGCGGAAATAGCAATCTAAAATTTGAGGAAGGTGTAGATAGCTATGTTGCATATGCAGGTAAACTAAAAGATAATTTAGACCAAACATTAGGTAAAATAAAATCGACAATGTGTAGTTGTGGAGTTTCAACACTTAAAGAATTACAATCAGATGCAAAAATTACTTTAGTTTCATCAACAAGTATAATTGAAGGTGGGGCTCATGATGTTATTGTAAAAGAAGTTGATAAGTAGATAATAGAAAACTCCAGCGCCTAACACTTAGAATATAATCAATTACAAAGAGAAGAAGAATGTCCCAGCAAGGAAGAGTGTGATCAATTATATTCTTTGTTGAACGGAACCGGCGTTAAATACTCCTTATTATATGGGGGATTGCTTTTATAAGAGACTTAACAATCAAAAAATAGATTCTTAAGGCATTTGTTATTGTCAAAGCCCCTTGTTTGGTTATCAAAAAAGTGTTAAAAATGAAGTTCTTTGTTATAATTCCTCCTTACTCTATTGGCGAGTTTACGTGTATTGCCAGGGAGTTCATTTTTAATACTTGAAAACCATATGAAAAGAACGAAACAGCAGCTGTCCTATTTGATGATAACTTACGCTGTCATGGGTATATGACACATTTTAAAAATCTAAAGTGCTATCTTTGTTCTACCAACGTAGGAGGTTTAGTTCAATACTGTATATAGCAAATTGGGTGTTTTGAGTTTTGTCTATTTCGCAGACGACAATAGATTTAAGCCACTAACGTCATTCGGTCAATACAAGGGAAATTGATTCATTTAACAAAGAACTCTAAAATGTTGTAAAATAAGTTTTTAACTTCACATTAGTCACAATTCCTAATATCAGACAAGCCGATTAAATTCTGGCGTTAAAGTCAACGAAATATAATGAATTGAGCAGAAAGAGATAACTTTGATTTAAATATAAACGACTGACAATTAATACTGAATTTTAACGTTATTCAGAATTCTGAGAAAGTCATGAAACTTGTTATTGAACAACATAAAAACTATTATCAGATTAATTTTAAAATGATAATTATTTCATGAATTAGTATTACACAAATTGAATTATCATCTTTTTAAAGTATAAACAATGTAAAGAAAGTATTGTATGATAATGATTATAGCTCTTTTTTTGACCGCTTTAGTTGCACTAGAACATTTGTATATTTTATGGATTGAAATGTTTGCATGGGAAACTAAAGGCAGGAAGACTTTTAAAACAATCCCTAAAGACTTATTTCCACAAACGAAAGGTTTAGCTGCAAATCAAGGACTTTATAATGGATTTTTATCTGCAGGATTACTTTGGTCCTTTATAATTTCAGATATTTACTGGTCAACCAACATTCGAATATTTTTTTTATTGTGTGTTATCGTAGCAGGAGTATTTGGAGCAATAACAGCTGGAAAAAAAATATTTTTCGTGCAAGCATTACCAGCAATTATAGCCCTAATGTTTGTTTTAATCGCTTGGACATTTAATTAATAACCTGAGTTCGATATAAAATTAATGGCTCAAATCGCTTATAAATATTGAGTTTTAAGGAATGTTTGCGAAAGCATAGCGGGCTATGGTAAGCAAATATGACGCAGAAAATCGGTATTTATAAGCGAAATTCATAGCTTTTCATTAAATAATCGATTTACGGCTCTAAATTTTATCACCATAGCTCGCTAATTTTAATCGAACTCAGGTTAATAGACAAATAGTATGAATTATGATATTGCATTTGGTATGAATAAAATAACGAACCACCAATCGTAGCCAGTCACCAGGCTAAAAGCCTAGTGCATAAGCTCTCACACTATTCAGCGTACGGATCTCGTACTGAGTGGTTCTCTACATTATGGGAATCGAAGATCGATGTAGTCAAACAGCGTATTACTAAAGATTGCCAATGAAGAATGCAACTGATTGTACATATCAGCCAAAGCGATATATCCTCGATTTTAAAGACGTTCAATCGTGATGGAGGTTCCTAAAATAGGACTTTGCCAACTTAAATTAAATATTATTTGGCGTTAGCGATTTCCATTGCGCTCCAATTGAGCAATGACCCTACCTCCCATTACTCATAAATTGTACATTTTTTTTAGGTATTCATGATTTCGTACCTCAATTCGGGACTTGCACCGTAAGCGTCTCCACAATGGCGTATAGTTTTATGTGATAAAACTTTGAAGCTTTGTATCCATATTTCTCACATCAAAGGATACATTATGATTTTTAATTTCACAGAGGATACACGTTTTTACTTTTTTTGCGAGCCAGTCGACATGCGAAAAGGAATTCATTCACTTTATCACCTGGTAAAAATATCAGGAAATATGAATGCGCTCAATGGCGATGGGTATGTCTTCATTGGCAAGACACGTAAATCTATCAAGGTACTACGATGGCAAAGGGAAGGATTTGTTCTTTATAACAAAAAGCTGGAATTAGGATGTTATACGCTACCACAACAACTAAGAAAAGGTGCTTTTATTGAGCTTGAACATGATATTTTAGACAAAATGGTTAATGCCATAAAACACAAAAGTAGCTCTAACGAATTACGGATAAAAGCCCAGTTAACTCTTTGATATAGAGAGATTAAAGATGGAAGATAGTATGATTTTCTTATGGTAAAACCGCACTTTTTTTGTATCTTTATGTCATGACAGACAAGGAGTTAGTGGCTTTTTTTAAGGAGCAAAATGCAAAGTTAATGAGTACCGTAGAAGAACTTACTAAAGAGTTGACTGCATTAAAAGCAGCGATTCTGGAGAAGGATAAAGGTGCTGAAAAGCTGAAGCGCTTTGCACAGATTAACCTTCCTAAAAATACCGAAAAACGCAAGAATACAACATCTGTACCTGCGAATACACCTAAGGCTCCTACTCCCAAACAAAGAGGTAATAATGGAGCCAAAAGAAAAGTATATGATAATATCGAAGAGCTTGTAGAAGATGTTATGCCTTCCGATGCTAGCTTTGACGAAAAGGCTGCCGTTTACCTGTTTTATCGCGATGTGATAAGGTATGAGTATATTCCACCCCGTCTTATCAAACATATTTACCACTGTAAAAAATATAGAATGGGCGATGATTTTTTCGAAGGCAAAGCCCCTATGACACCTTTCATGAATTCTAATTTTGACAGTTCATTGCTGGCACACCTGATTCAACAAAGATATGTGTACGGCTTACCAGTTGAACGCATCATGAAATACCTAAATGAGATGGGCATTGACATTCCAAAGGCAACCACTCATGGATTAATTGAAAAATCAGCAGGGTTACTTGATAGATTAATGCCAGTACTCAAAAATGCTATTTTAGCTGATTCCTACATTCATTTTGATGAAACCTACCACACTATATTAGGTGGTGATAAAGGAAGTCGCAAGGGTTATTTTTGGAGTGCTTTTTCTCACCAAAACAATTTAATACAGTTCATTTATGAAAGTGGTTCACGAAGTAAGACGGTCTTCACTAATTATCTACCGAAGGATTATAAAGGTGTTGTACAGACTGATGGATATAGTTCATACAAAGTTTTAGAAGGATGGGATTATCCCAAAGCAATACGCTTAGGTTGTGTTCAACATTGCAAAAGAAAATTTATAGAGATCGGGGAACAACCCGAAGCTCTCGAAGTTATTAACCTATACAATCAATTTTATAGTATCCGAAAGAAAAAACCAAAAGAAAAATGGAAAGAAGCTTCGCTAAAAGTATATATGAAGTTAGAAAAGAAACTCAGGGATATAGAAAAAGATCCTGAGATATTGCCGAACCACATATTAGCTAAAGCTACAGCTTACTGTCTGAATGAATTAGAGTCCATTTACAACATTATCATATCTACCGAATACGATCTGGACAATAATATAATTGAACGACCTATGCGCTATATCAGCATTAGTCGTCGTAATTCGCTTTTTTGTGGTTCTAATGCTGGTGCCAGTAGAACTGCTATTCTTTATTCTCTAGCTATTTCATGCAGATTGAATAATATAAATACATTTTCCTATTTCAAGGATGTAATGCAGCGTTTGGCAGAAAGTCCAAAGATGACAAGTGAACAAATCCGAAACCTACTTCCAGATAGATGGGCTGAATAAAAGTAAAAAACGCCCCATCAAATTAATAAATCTGATGGGGCATTTTTTTGAAGGGGGGGTATGCGGAGACGGTTACCTTGCACCCTATGGACAAATTAATGACCCAGTCACTCTCAATTTGACGCAACTATATGATAAAAGATTCATCTATAGAAAACAAACCATATTAAAATGAACAAAATACTATTCTTTACTTTAATCGGCCTGGCAATCTTGAGTTGCTCAAAAGATGATGATAACAAAAATCCAGCGAACTGTGACTTTAAAACTGTGATTAGTGCAGAACAATATGCAAATGCGCCATCAGACCAATTGTCCATAAATAGTTTAGAAATAAATGGGGATTATTTGAAAATAAACTTTAGTTCAAGCGGATGTAGTGGGGACACTTGGGAATTGAAACTTATAGATTCTGAAGCTATTTTAGATTCAAATCCATCCCAAAGAAATTTAAGATTATCATTAAACAATGATGAATTATGCGAAGCATATATCACAAAAGAGTTAACTTTTGACATTTCAAACTTGCAAGTGGAAGGGAAAAAGGTTCAACTGAATTTAACAAATTCTGACGAAAGCATTCTATATGAGTATTAAAAACAACACCACAACATTTAGAATATAATCAATAACAAAGAGAAGAAGAATGTCCCAGAAAGGAAGAGAGTGATTAATTATATTCGTTGTTGAACGGAACCGGCGTAAAATCACCTTATTATATAGGGATTGCTTTTATAACAGGCTTAACGGCTCACACATGAGTAATGCGGGATTTACCCCACAACTGTCTCAAATATCTAAGTAGCCAAAACTAGGATTTTACAGCGGATACCAACATAACATTAATACCTACAAATCAACCCCAGATGACATTTTTTAGTACAATGCAAAAAATGAAGGGCTTGCCTATGGTGCCGAATTAGGATATAACCAATCTTCATACTATGCCAATTGACTTTAAAGTTAAAGCCATTTCAAATGTTGTAAGTAAAACTACAAAAGCTTGAATTAGCACTTAATTTAGATTATTTAATTTTGAATAAAACCAAATTGCAACTCTTTACATCACTTGGATTCGTTAATGAATATTTAGCCAATGGAAAATACAAAAACTATGAAGCCGATGAAAATACCAACAGCAGCGATTACAACGTCTTCAAAGATCCATATCCTGACACAAGCTTTGGTGCAAACGTATCATTAATTGCAAAAATTAACTATTCGATATTATGAGCTTAAACATAAGCCCTGTTTATAACTATTTCTTTAACAAATTCGATAGTTCAAACAGTAACCCTTACCAAATATTTTCAGGAAACATTGGTTTAGAGTGGACATTTTAGATTAAAAAACCATTACAGTTATATTTTACATATAAAAGGGGATAATCAAACCTAATTATCTCCTTTTTTTATTAGACATAAGATATACCAACTATAATACAGGTTCGTATCAGAAACTTGGTTTCAAAATATTTTAATCTAAGTTTTATGTAATTTTAAACGAATTACCATTGATGTTAACCGAAGAAAAACCGAAGAAAGTCCGAAGAAAGTCCCTAAATAAACCAATTAAAATCAAAACGTGCTACTATGCTATCCAGTACCTGCTCCATCTGAATATAATATCATTTTCTATTTGGCTTTTCCTTTAAAGGTTCATCTGGCCATTTATGCTTTGGATACCTTGCTTTCAATTCTTTCTTTACCTCAAAATATGCATTGCTCCAAAAGCTTCTTAAATCACCTGTTATTTGTACTGGCTTAAAACCTGGAGACAGAAGGTGCATTAATAAACTAACACTTCCCTTATTTATTGTTGGCGTATCCTGCCAACCAAAAATTTCCTGTAATCGAACTGGTAAAACAGGATTATCACCATTAGCCTGATATTGAATCTTAATTTTAGACCCTGTTGGAACTATTATTATTTCTGGAGTAAGTTCATCAAGCAACTGCTGTTTATCAAAACTCAGGTGATGTTGTAACACGTCTTTGAGGTTAATCTTTTTTAAATCTTCACGCTTCTTTACTCCTGTAAAGTATGGACTCAACCATTCTTCATTACATTCTAGTAAAGCAGAAGTACTAACATCAGGCCAATTCTCAGTACTATTCCACTTTCGCAAACTCAACACTCTATTTTGCCACTGAATAACTTCTTTATCCCAATTCAATAAACTTTCGCCTTCTTTACTTACAGCATTTGAAATGGCTTTAACTTTCAACTCTTCATCATAGTCTTGCAAAGGCTTTGTTTGTAGAATAATATGTCCAACACACAAATTACGAACTGCTGAAAACCCACCACGTTTTGTATCCCACTCTACCTGATCTTTTTCTTTTACCATTGGCGCTAAATCTCTAGGATTAAGAACTGAAGCTGTAAATATTTTACCAACAGAATCTCGCATATTAACATGAGCTACAGCCAGCCATGCCTCATGAGCCAGGTCATCTTTATGACCCGCAGCAGCAATAGCTCCATTTGCCATTTTAAACTGAGCATTATTGCCTGGCTTGGCATGCGCAATTCGTTCAGGATAAGCATAAACCAACAACAAACCTGTTTCGTATGGATCCACATTACTATTATCAATCTCCACATTCAACATCTTACGATATTGTGCGGCCACCTTTTCAATTCTACTTAATATCTTATTACCAATTAATCCTTTTCTACTCTTTCTTAGTGCCTCAATACGCAAATTAATATCAATGCCAGCATCTTTTCCTAACGGATCTCTTTCCTCCAGAATAGCTGCAATATCCGTAGCCAATTCTGTTAATCCTTCTTCCTGTGCCATTATTAACATATGTGCAATACGAGGATGGCATGGCAACTGACTGATTGTTTTTCCATGACTTGTAATTCTTCCGTCATCTAATGCATCTAACTGATGCAACAAGTCTGTAGCTTGCGCTATAGCACCTTTGGGAGGTGGAGTTAACCAAATTAAATTATTAGGATTAGAAATTCCCAAAACAGCTAAATCCAGAACCAAAGAGGCAAGGTCAGCTTCCAAAATTTCAGGAGTTCGATGTTCTCTTAATCTAGAATGCGTTGCTTTAGTCCACATTCTATAACATACCCCAGGGGACAATCTACCCGCTCTACCCGCTCTTTGATCAGCAGCATCTTTGGTTATTTCAATAGTTTCCAGCTTTGACAACGCAGTGGATGGATTAAAACGCATGGTACGCGACAATCCACAATCTACTACTACCTTAATTCCTTCAATGGTTAAACTCGTTTCTGCAATAGAAGTTGCCAATACTACTTTTCGCTTCCCTTCTCTATTTGGCATAATTGCTGCCATTTGTTTGGATGGAGGCAACTGTCCATATAAAGGATAAACTAAAACACCTTTCAAGGTTCGTTTTAATATGGCTTCACACTTTTTTATCTCTCCTTCTCCAGGTAAAAACACCAATACATCACCATCTTCATTTTGAATAACCTTTTTTACCAAACGTGCACTTAATTCAGGTAACATCATTAGATCAGTATCACCATCATATTTTATTTCAACCGGATACTGCCGACCTTCACTCTGAACTACTTTAGATTTTAATAATGGTGACAACACCGGTAGATTCAAAGTAGCAGACATCACCATTAATCTTAAATCAAGGCGTAAAACCTGCTGTGATTCTCGTGCCAATGCCAATGCCACATCCGCAAATAAACTTCGCTCATGAAATTCATCAAAAATAACCAACCCCACATTTTCAATGGCATCATCACTTTGAAGCATCCGTGTCAAAATTCCCTCAGTAACAACTTCAATTTTAGTTTTATCTGAAACACAATTATCAAAACGAATGCGGTAACCAACCGACTCTCCCACCTTTTCGTTTAACAACTGTGCCATTCGTAACGCAATTGTTTTGGCTGCTAATCTTCGAGGTTCCAGCATAATAATTTTCTTGCCTTGCAACCAATCCTCATTCATTAAAACCAAAGGCAACAATGTACTTTTCCCTGCACCCGCCGGAGCATTAACAATTAAAGTGTTTTCCTCCTTCAACACCGCTTTTACCTCATCGAAAATAGCAACAACTGGTAAATCAATTTTATATGGATCAAAACTCAACATTCGTTTCTTTTATAATTACTGTGCAAATGTAGACAAAAGCGCATTATTATTTAATCTAATTCCCGACTTGATAAAACTCATTTTAAGTTGTAATTTTAATATCTCAACAAACTTTATCATCATTATAAACACTCTTTTTCTATTATGTGCTAACTATTTACTATTTTAGCCGACGATTTTGCAATAATGGTTCTAAGTGTTTATAAACATTCGTTTGTCTAATCTTTTGTAACTTCAATTTGTAAATACATGTTTAGGTAAATGAAGTTCCATTATTAAAGTAAAAAGGGTGTGAAATGCATGACAATTTATTTCAATCATCCTAAGTAATATCGTTGAGAATTAATAGGCAAATACAACGCATGAAGAATATCAAAGTAGGCCAACAAGAATTTGGCAAGGACAAACTTTTTTTAATCGCAGGTCCCTGCGTAGTAGAAGAAGAGTCCATTATGATGAAAACTGCTGAAAAATTAAAGCAGATAGCCGAAAACTTAAACCTCCCATTCATTTTTAAATCATCTTACATCAAGGATAACAGAAGTTCTGTTGACTTTTACCACGGTCCTGGTTTAGATGAAGGTTTAAAAATGTTAGAAAAAGTAAAAAACACATTTGACGTACCTGTAATTTCAGATGTTCATCAGGCATCAGAAGTTAAAGCTGCGGCCGATGTATTGGATGTAATTCAGATACCAGCGTATTTGTGTATGCAAACTTCTTTAGTTTCAGAAGCTGCAAAAACACAAAAAGCAATTAACGTAAAACACGGTCAGTTTTTAGCTCCGGAGAATATGATTAAACCGGTTCAAAAAATTGAACACTATGGTAATCATAACATCATGGTTACTGAACGTGGATATACATTTGGGTACAACGATTTAATCGTTGATCCTCGTAGTTTCTACGAACTGCAACAAACTGGGTATCCTGTAATATTCGACATCACTCACTGTATCAGACGATACGGAATTCCTAGTTCAGATCCTAACGGAGGAACTCGCCAATATTTAGGACCTATTGCGCGTGCAGGAGTTGCTGCTGGTATTGATGGAATTTTTATCGAATCGCACCCTGTGCCATGTGAAGCCTTATGTGATGCTGCAAGCCAGTATCCATTAGACGAGTTAGAAGAGTTTTTAAAACCTCTGATTGAGATTCACAACATTGAGAAACAAACAAGAACTGAAATTTAATATCACCAAACAAATATTATATCATGGAATTATATCTTGATTCTGCTGACATTAACGAAATTGAAGAAGCATTTAAGTTAGGATTTATTGACGGTTTAACAACCACTCCAACTTTTATGCACAGACACGGTATTACCGACATTGACGGAGCAATTGTAAAACTCTCTAAAATGGTTCCTGTGCTTATGATCGAAGCTTTAGGCGACACTGCTGAAGAAATCGTTGCTGAAGCAAAAAGATTATTAAGTTTAGGACTAGACAAAAAGAAAACAGTTTTCAAAATTCCTGCTTCTTTAGTAGCAGCAAAAGCATGTAAAATGCTACGTGAGGAAGGCATGATGGTAAATATTCACTTGGTGTACAACATACAGCAAGCCTATATGGCTATGGCTGCAGGAGCTACTTACGTATGTGTTTTAGTAGGACGTATGCAAGACCAAGGGTACGATGCTTTAAAATTAGTTCAGGATTGTGTTGATTTAGTTAACAAATACAACTACAATACAAAAATCATGTTCTCTTCAGTACGTCATCCAGAGCATGTTAAAAATGCTATCGAAATAGGTTGTCAAAACATTACTATTCCTTGGAATATAATGAAAAACCTTAACAATAATAATTTCACTGAAATTGGCACTCAACAGTTTGTTAACCATACTCGTCAAATGACATTAAAAGTTGGTGAAGTAATTGGAAGCAAGAACCCAACTATTGGATTAGATGCTAAAGTAACTGACGCTACTGTTGAAATGACTAAATACGGAACAGGTGCTGTTTCAGTAGTTGATGCAGAAGGTAACTTAAAAGGTATTTTTACTGACGGAGATTTACGTCGTCATATGAATACTAATGGAGAAAAAATCCTTACAATGACAATGGCTGATTTAGATATGAAAATGCCAATCTCTATTGATATCGATGAAAAACTTCATACAGCTGTAGGTATTTTTAAAGAAAAACAAATTGACAACATCATTGCTGTTTCAAACGGAAAACCAGCAGGAATGCTTGATGTTCAAGATTTAGTAAAACTTGAAATTCTTTAATTCGAAACAGATTTCTACATTATCCTTTTGTGGATAGCTAAATTATAAAGGGGTGATTTTTTAATCGCCCCTATTGCGTTTACATAATGATCTTAATGGTACTGAAATGTATTGCAATATTCACCTATTAAGTATAGGAAAATACATGTTTAGGTATAGAAATTGAGTATCTAAGACATTATAAAGGCTTAAGGATTTACCTAAGCCTCACTACAATTGTTTAATAATTAAAAAAATAAAATTATGCCAGGTACTGAATTATTTGGTAAAGAAGAAAAAGAACAAGTAATGGAGGTTCTTGAAACCGGAATTCTGTTCAGATATAATCACGATGCCCAAAGAAAAGGCATCTGGAAAGCCAAACAATTTGAAAAGGAATTTGCAGAATATCATGGTGCAAAATATTGCCACATGGTATCAAGTGGAACCGCTGCTGACTGTGTTTCTTTAGCTTCTGTAGGTGTTGGAGCTGGCGATGAAGTAATTGTTCCTCCATTTACATTTATAGCTCCTGTTGAGGCTGTTATTAATTGTGGCGCAGTACCTGTATTTGCAGAAATTGACGAAACACTTTGTCTTTCTGCTAAATCTATTGAAGCTGCCATTACACCAAAAACAAAAGCTGTAGTGTTAATTCACATGGTGGGTGCCATGGCTCAAATTGATGAGATTGTTGAAGTTTGTAACAAACACAACATCATTTTAATTGAGGATACAGCTCAAGCTCTTGGTGGTTCATACAAAGGAAAAATGTTAGGTACTTTTGGTAAAGTAGCATGTTATTCTTTCGACTTCTTTAAGTTAATTACAGCAGGAGAAGGTGGTGCTATCATTACTAACGATGAATGTGTTTACACTACAGCTCATACATATAGTGATCACGGACACAGTCATATTGGCGACAACCGAGGTGCAGAAGATCATCCTATTTTAGGAACAAACTACAGAATTGGTGAACTTAATGCTGCAGTTGGATTGGCTCAATTCAGAAAAATAGATTACATCTTAGAAAAATTAAGAGCCAATAAAAAAGTATTAAAAGATTACTTAAAGAAATTTCCACAAGTTACATTCCGTAATGTACCAGATGAAGAAGGTGATTCTGCAACTGTATTAAACTTCTTTTTACCAACACAACAAGATGCAGAGAAAGCATGTGCTGAACTAGGAAAAGAGGGAGTTCCTGCAGCTTACTGGTACAACAACAATTACCATTTTATTAAAAACTGGAACCACTTAAAAGAATGTAAAGTTGCTGGTCCTGTAGGAATGCAATTTTTAGAAAAACCACAAGATTATAACAATCTTGATCTACCAAAATCTTATGACATTATTGGTCGTTTGGTTTCTGTTAATATAAATATCACAAGTACACCTGAAGAATTAGAAGCTATTTGTAAAGCTTTTGATAAGGTATTGGGATAATAAATGTTTTATATAAATCACGAATTTGGTATATCCTACCTGATAATTCGTGATTTTTTTCGTTTGTTGATCATTGAATTGTAGCACTTACTTTTAGTGTTCAACTATTAACTTTCAAATTTTTACCATGCTATACGATTTTAGAAGTTTTGTAAATCCAGGGCATTACGCTTTTGGAAAAGGAACATTCAATCACTTGGGAGAATTAATTGACAGAAGAAAAACTCCAACCAGCGATTGGACTGTTTTTATGATTGATCATTACTTTCAGGATAAAGAAGACATATTGAATCGAATCCCTAAATCAGATAAAGATTTAGTGATTTTTATTGACTCAACAGATGAGCCAAAAACTGTTTTGGTAAATAAATATCGCGATCAAATTTTAGCTCATCAGGATACATTACCAGCTGTAATGGTTGGTATGGGTGGAGGATGTGCCATGGATTATGCCAAAGCAACAGGTTTAATGGTTACAAATCCAGGAGACTCAAAAGACTATCAAGGATTGGATTTAATTAAAAACGAAGGAATTTATACTATCTGTATTCCTACAATAACTGGTACTGGAGCTGAAGTTTCAATGACTGCAGTTCTTAGTGGTCCAGAGAAAAAATTAGGTATTAAATGTGACTATACAATTCCTAACGAAATCATCTTTGATCCTGAATTATTAGCTACAGTACCTGACAAAGACCGTTTCTATACTGGCATGGACAATTTCATTCATAATATTGAATCTATGAATGGAAGTTGGATTAATTCAATGGGACAGGCTTTTGCTGAAAAATCAAACGACATCACTGTTGATGTTTTCATGAATAAATATGAAAACAGATTAGAGGCAGATGAAAAAATGATGGTTGCATCTATTATGGGTGGTAACAGTACTACTTATGGTCAGGTTGGTGTATGCCATGCATTATCATACGGACTAGCTGTTGTTTTAGAAACACACCACGGTGTTGGAAACTGCATCGTTTTTAACCAACTAGAAAAATATTATCCAGAAGGTTACAAAACTTTCAAAGAGATGCAAGCCATCCAGAGTGTTGAAATACCAGCTAATATAACTTCTGGATGTACAGAAGCTCAATTTGACCAAATGGTTGAAGTAAGCTGGGCTTTAGAACACATGTGGAATAATGCATTTGGTCCGGATTGGAAAAATAAAATTTCAAAAGAAGAAATTAAAGATCTTTTTAAAAGAATGTAAATAAGACATTAGATGAATAGATAAGGGACAATAGGCTTTCTAGAATCTCTTATCTATAATCTAGAATCTCTTATCTAAAATTTAATACATGAATATTGTTGGAATAATTCCTAGTCGTTATAGTTCTTCACGCTTACCTGGTAAACCACTTGCCATGATTGGCGATAAACCTATGGTTCAGTGGGTATTTGAAAACTGCAGTAAAGGATTGGAGCATGTATTTGTTGCAACTGACGACCAAAGGATTGTGGATGCTGTTGAAGCATTTGGAGGGAAAGCTGTAATGACAAGAGAAGACCACACCAGTGGTACGGACAGATGTGCTGAAGCAGCTAAGAACATTAAAGAAAAATATGGCTTAGACTCTGATGTAATTATCAACATCCAGGGAGATGAACCATTTTTCAATCCTGATATTCTTCAAGATATCAAAAAGAGCTTTGATAATCCGGAAACTCAAATTGCAACCTTAATCCAGGAAGCATCAGAGCAAGATCATATTTTCAATCCTGGTGAAGCAAAAGTTGTTTTAAACCATAAAAGTGAAGCTATTTTCTTTAGTCGTTCTCCAATTCCGTATTTAAGAAATATAGAACAATCAGAATGGATTAAAAATCACACTTACTATCGACACCTTGGGATTTATGCTTACCGGATTGATACACTAAATAAAATTGTTGAATTAGAACCTTCTACATTAGAAAAGGCAGAATCTTTGGAGCAGTTAAGATGGATTGAAAATGGTATTCCCGTAACATGTGTTTTAACAGATATGGATGAAACCATGTGTATTGACACACCAGAAGATTTAAAGAAGGCAAACGATTTTATTCAAAACAGATAAATGACTATTCAAAAGCAGTTTGAAAATATTGGAGGCACTTTTATTACTCCTGAAAATCACTTAAAAGAAAAGCTTTCCAAAATAAAAGCTTTCATCTTTGACTGGGATGGAGTTTTTAACAACGGATCAAAAGTTGGAAATGAAGGTAGTAGTTTTGCAGAACCTGACGCCATGGGCATTAATATGCTTAAATTAGATTTCTGGTTAAGAAACGGTAAATTACCCTATACTTTTATTGTTACTGGAGAAGAAAACAAAAGTGCTCAATTTCTGGCAAAAAGAGAACATATGAATGCTGCGTTCTATCGATGCAAATTCAAAGTAAAAGCATTAGAACGTATATGCAAAGAAAACAATTTAAGGCCTGATGAAATAGCCTTTGTTTTCGATGACATTTTAGATGTGGAATTGGCCAGATCATGTGGAGCTAGTTTTCAAATAAACAGAAATGCCAATCCGCTATTCAATCAGTTTTTAGTTGAAAGTAAAAGCTGCGATTACAGAACTGGAAGCACGGGAGGAGCTGGTGGTGTTCGAGAGGTATGCGAACTCATTATTGGCTTAACAGGTGATTTATCCCAAGCTATAGAAACGCGAATTGAATTTACTGGAGATTACACAAAATATTTAAACGAGAGGAATTTAATCAATACGCTTTGCGAGCCTGTTGAGTAACTTAACGAATGGATATCAAACGTTACGCATATGCCTAGTGGCGGATTGCGGACGATTCAACTGTCAAACCGAGGAGAAGTTTGAGCGGGCGAAAAGCCTTGCAAAATGCAGTAAAACCGCCATTAGGTATATGCGATGTTGAACTAAACCTCCTACGTCGGTAGACAACGAGGTTTTGACGGTAAAATACCGCATCTTTGTATTTCAATTTTAATAAACTGATTAAAGATGAAAAAAAAGTTTAACAACACCAAAGAGTGTTGAGGCATTATTGCACAATCTGCACGTAAGAATGGAAGTAGCGCATTTTTCTAATAGCTCAATTGCTAATTATATGCGTTCTACTAAGCTACTCTGCTTATTTTCCGGTAAGCTACCTGATGAGCTTTCGGAAATGGAAATATATGAGTTTCTGCTGTATCTTAAAAACGATCAAAAGCTGAGTCGGTCTACCATCAGAAATTACTTACAGGGGCTGCGTTTTATGTATAAAAGCGTGTATAAGCGCATTGATATTATTTCTGATGTACCTTATCCTAAAGCCACAAAGTATCTACCCTTGATCCCTACCGGGAAAGAACTGCTGCAATTATTTAATGCTGCCATAAGTCCAAAGCACAGACTATTACTAAAAGTTATACCAATTAAATTACAAGATGATTGACAAAGGCATCATTGTATAATTCATTATGAGTGATTGACATTATTGTTTCTGGTTTTAATTCATTCTGGACAAAGTCATGTAACCATTTTTTGACATTTGATAGTTTTTCAAACACTTTGTTTTTAAATTTTTGTTTTATGTAATGCCATATCTTTTCAGATGGATTAAGTTCGGGACTGTATGGTGGTATGCGTATTAGTTTTATATTTTCAGGAATATCATATTGCTGTAAAGAGTGGAATCCTGCATTGTCAATAATGATGACCTTGAGTTCTTTAGGTTTATGTTTTGAGAATTCAACCAAATATTTGTAAAATATTTCGCTTGTGGTTCCTTCTATTTCATAAACAAAAGCATCACCGTCTATAGGGGAGAAACTACCATATAAGTAAGTGTTTTTAAAGGCATGTTGATAACGAACAATTGGCTTAACTCCCTTTGCTGTTAAACACCTGCCTGTGTGCGTCATTAATCCAAATCTACTTTCATCCTGAAAGTATAAATTCACACTATCATACTTATCTTTAATTAGACTGATTCTAATGTTGGTTAAAAGATTAGGTAGTTTTTTTAAAGGCCTGTATGGCCTGTTCATCTTTTTTGTAATGTGATTTTCGGGGTTCTTTCAATTTGGTTTTGAAGTGACGGATTAAGTATGTTCTTAATGTATTGTATTTTAATTCAATACCGTAGTTTTCTTTGACCCATACGACAGCATCCCAGTAACCCAAAAGTGGATTGTCTGAATCGTATACTTTTTTTGCCAAGCCGTCATGGACATCTTTGGGAACGCTACTTCTTCTGGCTCCTCCATTTGAGATACTTAGCATAGCTTCAAGTCCTGACTCTTTGTAAACTCTTGTCCACCTATCCAGACTGGCAATTCCTACTCCTAAGTGGTTAGCTAAATCTATTCGACGTTTAAACTTTTCTTCCTTGGTGAGTATTAGACTCTGAATACGAGTTTTTAACCTATGGTTATTTTCCTTTTTTCGAAGGTTTCTCAAATATTTAATGTCCTCTTTTATATTTATTTCTGCTTGTTTTGGCATACTATAAAGATAATAATTATATCAATCAAATGGAAATATATTTGGTATTATTTATTCGGCTGGTTTGCGCAAAAGTGAGATTATCAACCTTAAAATTGAGCATCTCGATTTTAAAAACCATCGTATTTATATTAAAGACAGTAAAGGCAATAAAGACAGATACGCTGTTTTGGCCCAATCGCTTATTCCTGAAATAAAGCACTATTTACATCAATTTAAACGTATCCCCACTGCTAAGTAGGTCATAGTTTTTTGACGAAGATGTGTGATATTTGTTTAGCGCTTGGGAGCTATAGTTTTAAATTCTGAGGTAAAAGATCTGCAAGTTTGTTCACCTTATAGGTAGGGATTATTTCAAGCACCTTTTTCAGCCATTCAAAGGGGTTTACATTGTTCTTTTTACATGTAGCAAAGAACGAATAGAACATAGCTGCCCGTTCTGCACCTCGGTTAGATCCAGCGAACAGATAATTCTTCCTGCCGAGTGTGATTGGGCGAATAGCATTTTCGGCAAGGTTATTATCTATTTCCAAATTGCCATCGTTAAGATAAGCCAATAAATTATTCCAACGTTCAATGCAATATGCGGTGGCCGTGCCCAACGGAGATTTGGGATTGGTAGATTTATAGGTTTCCACCATCCATTTCCCCAGTTCGTTTATCAATGGCAACGATTCATCAAGCCTCAGAGCGTGACGTTCCTTGGGAGGCATGTTCTGTTCCCGGGCTTTTCGCTCCACGGCATAGAGTTTTTGGAACATTCCCATGGCATATTCTGCTTGTTTTTGATCATATGGCAAGGCTTTCTCAAAATATCGGCGTGCGTGGGCCATGCAATTGACCAGGGTTATATCCGGATTCTTTGCTGCAATCAGATCATATACTTGGTAGCCATCGGTCTGAAGATAGCCTTTGAAGTTTCCAAGAAGTTTTTTCGGGCCTTCCCTGGATCTTCCGGTGTTATAATCGAAGAACACCATTTTTTCTAAAGGGCTGTGATAAATCCAATAATATCCCCGGTGCGTTTTCCCTTTCTTCTGTTTATCCAGAACGGGAATTGGGGTTTCATCGGCCTGTATATAACCTTGCGCGAGTACCCTGTGCTTTAAAACATCGTATAGTGGTTCAAGTAAATTGCTGATGCTTTCCTGCCAACCGTTGAGTGTAGATGAAGAAAGTTTTATGTTCTCCCTTTTGAAACGCTCTATTTGACGGTAAACAGGCAAGTGATCCACAAACTTGTCGACGATGACCTGAGATAGTAGACCGGGACCGGCGATACCTTTTTCGATTGGAAAAACAGGGAGTTCCGCCATTACGCCTTTGTAATCGACATTGTTATCGTCTATTGACTTGATGTATTTGGGACGGATATAACGCTTGATGAACAGCTTCGCCGGAACCAGTTCCAGTTGGTCGGTCACTTCTTTTCCGATGCATTTCATCCCGAAAGTGTCCTCCTTCGGTTCCAATATAATTTCTTCTACCGGTAAGTGTGATGGCAAAGGTAAGCGCCCGGGATGCTGCCTCTTTTCTTTTGTACGCACATAGTTTATTGTCTGCTGTTCTTTTTCAGGTGCTGCCTCCTCGGGCACGTCAAAAGGTAAAGAAAGCTGCTTGTCATCAGCATCGTGAACGAAACGTTCACGTTTTGTTCCATAAAGCAAGCGGTTCATTTGATCAATCTGGAACTGCATTTTCTCCATTCTGGATTGCATCTGTCCCATCGCCGACTCCATGGAGTTGATGAGCCCTTTCAGCTTTTGATTTTCTTTTTCCAGCTCGGAAGCCTTGTTTCCCAGTTCCTTTGACATATTTCGAAACTACGCAAACACGGGCATTTACCAAAGAAAAACCAACCGTTGTTATCAACAAAATTAAGGTTTGGAGTTGATAAATATTTTTGTTGGAATACCTTATTTTACAGGTGTTTCGGGAGGCAGATATCGCTTTCTTTGTTGTAGGTTTTTAATAGATAATCCGTCTACTATCATTACAATTTGGGCATAGCTCAGAGTAATACTTCCCACTGAAGTGTCATATCTGGGAAGCTCAAATGTTCCTTTCTCCAGGCGCTTGTAATAAAGTAAGAACCCGGAGCCCTGCCAATGCAGCAACTTAATCTTATCTCGACACTTATTGATGAAGATAAAAACGTCTCCATTCTGGGGGTTGCTGTCCAGATGGTTGCGAATCAGTCCCGACAATGCATCAAAGCTTTTGCGCATATCAGTGGGCTGGCTGTAAAGGTGAAATGTGTTTTCTGTTGATAGTGCGAACATAGTTTATAGGCTTATCAGTTTTTTCAAAAAATCAGGACTAACAGTTTCCGGACACTGCAACTGGATACCGTTGGGAAATAATAAGCACAGCTGGTTTACCGCTTCTTTTTCTTCAGATTCTGGAACTGACTTTATATTTACCGGAATAAAACCCGAATCAGATTTAACTTGAGATTTACTTTCTTTGAGCCTTTTACCCCACGCCTGAAATGTGGAATAAGCTAATCCATGTTCTTTACAATATTGTTTTTGTGGAGCATCACCTTGTTGCCATGCTTCGTAATGAGCAAACATCTCTTTGGCTGTATGTCTTCTTGAGTTTTTCATGCACCAAATATATCCTCTTCAAATATCTAATAGAAGACGAGCTTAGTAGTGCGGATACATTTAAACCGCAGGTATATTTATTTAATGGCAGGTATAAGGGTAAACCTTATAGCGACGAGGCTGTAAAGTGGGGTTTTCAATATGCTCTGGATAGGTCTGGCATTGAAAAGCACTTTACACCTCACTCTTTGAGACATGCTTTTGCTTCACACTTGTTGGCAATTGGCGTTGACATTGTGTCTATACAAAAAATGATGGGGCACGATGATATCAGAACCACCATGGTATACCTGCAAATTAACAACAACCTAAAATCAAACCCTATGATTTCGCCTTTAGACAGGCTGCAACGATGAGTTATAGTAAACCCATATTTGATATTGGTGCTATTATCAGGGATCATAAACACAGTGTGATTGAGGCCGGACATTTAAATGCGCATAAGAAAAAGGTGTTTACAAACCTGGGAAATTGCAGAACGGCTGCTCTAGGCTATCATCAGGATAAATGTAACAACTCAGAATGTGGTCATGAGCAATATTCATACAATAGTTGCAGAGACAGACACTGCCCTAAATGTAATGGTCTGAAAAAGGAAAGGTGGCTGATAGATCGAGAATCAGATCTTTTACCCATCAAATATTTTCATGTGGTATTTATCGTTCCCGAACAGCTAAATCCTTTGTTTATAGATCATCCCAGAGATATGTACAATGTACTCTTTAGGGCAGCATGGGATACCATTAAACAGTTTGCTCTGGATTATAAACATTTGGGCGCTCAAACAGGTATGATTGCCATTTTGCATACCTGGGGACAAAACCTGGTTTTTCATCCACATGTACATTGCATTGTGCCGGGCGGTGGTTTAACCCCTCAAAACAAATGGAAAAATACCAAAAGTAAAGGTAAGTTTTTATATCCTGTTAAAGCCTTATGTGCTGTTTTTAGAGGTAAGTTTTGCGATTACCTGATGGACTTACACAATAAGGGAACCATTACTTTAAAAACTACTTTTGAACCAGAGCGTAAATACCTGCATCCTTTTTATAAAAATAAATGGGTGGTATATGCTAAATTACCCATGCACAATTCTAAGCAAGTGCTGGAATACTTGGCTAGGTATACTCATAGAGTTGCGATTAGTAACCAGCGTATTAAAAGCATGGATGATAATAATGTGTATTTTTCGTGGCTCAACTACAAAAACGCTAAAGTGGATGTGATGCATCTTTCTTATTTTGAGTTTCTCCGAAGACTTTCCATGCATATACTTCCTCCAGCTTTTATGAAAATAAGGCATTATGGGTTTCTAGGTTCCTCTAAAAAGAAACTGTGCTTAGAGATCATCCGGAAAATATTTAATGCTTGCTCCCCGGAATCTAAAAAAGGGATCCCGTGGCAGGAATTATTTGTGCTGCTTTTTGGCCTTCCTCACGATCAATGCCCAAAATGTAAACAAGGCACCATGCAACGTATAGCTTCTTTTAAGCCGGCTATCAGAGGTAGTCCCAACTCAATAAAAAATACAAAATCAACTCAATCTGCCTTTATATCATAAACGCCGCCTTTGGTGTAATGGGAAAGGTATGTCTTATAACCAACAAAAAGAGCTAAATCAACTGTCGATTTATACATTGAGGTGGTTTTAACTCTTTATTTTAATGATTTTTATACCCAAACTTTCTGTTTTAACTTTGGAGTTTTGTTATTACCAAGCATAAATGAAAGACCCATTTCATATCAATCCCCATACAATGGGCTCGCTTATCCCGGTTCCGTTCAACAACAAATATAATGAATCACCCTGATGGTTTGATGGGACTTTTTTGGGCAGTTCGTGATTAATTATATTCTAAGTGTTGCCAGCATGTGCTTTATTTATCTAAAATCAATTCCTTGTTTTGACATTTTATCTGCGTTCATTAAAACTCCAATACTTCCAATTTTTCTGGTCGACATTTTAGTATGAATCACATTTTTTAGTTTCCTCGATGTTTTTTGAATTTCAATCCAGTCCCATTGGTCAACTTTTCCGTTAGTTGAATTTGAAGTCTCCTTATTCCGTGCACCCTTTTCATTAAAATGTCCGATATGAGATTGATTTAAAATATTCTTTTCAATTCCGCCAAAATATAACTGAATCAATCCCCAACCTTCAGTTGAGTATCTAAATGTATGTCCTTTACAATATTTCGGGTCAAGATTTACTTTTTTAAAAATCGGTTCACCTTTGTGTCGTGGAGTCCAAAGTTTAAATGTCACAGCAAATTTATTTCCATTAGTCAAATCGAACTTTTCGGTTATTTCATTAGTGGTTTTATATTCACAAATCTCTTGCCCATATGGCGAGCCTAAATCATAAATTCGCAAATCAGTATCACCGAATATAAAATCAAGGATGTCAATTTTATCTTGCTTGTCCGCGTAAAAATTATAATTCATTTATCTCACTTCTTATTGGTAGTTCGTGTCTTGGCATTGCTGGCAACTTAAATATATTTGATATCCATTTTTTACACTTTCTATACATTCAAAAACTCTTTAATAGCTTGAGCAGCTCTTTCTCCAGGTGGCACATCTGTAATTGAAAATCGCTTAGCAAACTCTTCCTCTTGCTTTTTTTTGTATTTACTATGGTTTACAAAAGCATCATTAATTGCTGATTCTAAATCTCTAATATCGCAAACCACATCACCAAGCTCCCACATTTTAACATCTTTATTACCATAAGGATTCAAAAACACACAAGGCCTGGGTTTATATAAAAATTCATAGCCTTGACTACTAATGTCTCCAATATATATATCTGCGAACTTAGTATATGTCATATCTATTAATGCATCACTCCCAACATCAATAATAATATTTTTCGCAAAACTATACTTTCGCTTCAAACTTTTAGCGTATTGACTCTTATTTTGGAATAACTTTATATGAGGTGCAAAAATCAAATTAAACTTATTATTTTGAGAAAAATAATCTAAGATATAAGTCCCCCAATCATACCAAGACGAGAAATCCTTTACATAACTTGGATTAAAAAAAATTGTGGGTCGTCCATTTTCAAAGACCTTAGCTGTTTTTATTTTAGAAACCATTTCAAGTTTTGCATACCCAATACTTTTTAGTATAGACTTTTGTCCTAGCCCATGCTCTGCTGCAAGCCTTACAATTTCCTCACTTCCTAACAAATTTAAATCATAATCTTTCATTTTAGTCGAATAAGAAACAGGGCTATCTCCCGATCCATGGGTTAACAGAATAAATTTAATATTGTTTGTTTCATTCCTATTCATTATTCGGTTCAAATGCCATTGAGGAGTTAATAATACATCATATGTAACTATTTTTTCATAGTTTTTTTTTATTACACTACTATAGGTCGGATAAAGTTTGAATTTAAATTGTCGTGTAAAAGAATAAAACTTAGTAGGTTTTAGAAATATTAAATTGCACCGGTGATTTGGGTAATATTTTAATAAACTTTGAATAATATCTTTATTTTCTTCTGTTGATGTTAAAATATCAACATCAAAATCCTCCACCATTGAAGCTGCACATGCAATTGGAATAACATGATGAATGTGTGCTTTGTGTGAAATTAGAAAAAATGCTAGCTTTAATTTCTTAACTACAAAAAACTCCTTCCTATAGATCATTCTAATTGAATTGGTCCGAAAGCCCTATTTTCAAAATCACCACAATTAGGTATTGAACAACTTAAATCATCAGATTACTTTTGTAATAGTTAGAATTAATCTAAATAAAACATCATGATTATGAAACAAAATGAAGATTTCTATTGTTTTAATTCAAAGAGAGTAAAGCGAGATCTGATGATTGAAGTAGATATCAAAACATATCATGGTCATATTTTTACATGTAATAAATGTAGCAAGTTTCATTTTGAGTTTAACCAACTAGGTATTGATTTTAGTAAACTCAATACACTTAAAGATTTTGGTAAGTATTTAAATGAACTTAATGAAGATGACGCATTAAATTACAATGAATCAAATAATTTCATAAGAAAAATCCATATCTTATTTCCTGGCACTTCACTTAAATTAGTTTTAGACAGTATGGATTTAAAAGAATTACGAATACTCGTTAAAACATTTGTTGATGAGTATGAAAGTGAATTAAAACAAGCTGAATTCATTAGTAAACTGACTCAAATACGAAAAGACCAGCATAATTAATTACTTCCGACAACCAACAATCAAGAAAACATCTTTTTGATTGTTTAGCTTTTAGGTAATCATCTACCTTTTATACTTAATTAAAGCTAATTACAACAAAATAAATTCTGTTTTTAATTATAAATGAGACAGATATTGAATTTTTCAATTTTATTTTTTAATTAAATAGATATACTTTTGCGCAAAATTTAAACTCAATATGGAAACTAAGGAATTTGTAAAAGGAAACTGGAATACGGCCATTGATGTAAGAGACTTTGTTAGAAAAAACATTAATCCTTACACTGGAACTCACGACTTCTTAAAAGGTCCTACTGACAGAACTAAAAAACTGTGGAATATTTGTCTTGATGCTTTAAACGAAGAAAGAGCCAACAATGGCATGCGAGGTGTAGATACAAACACGGTTTCTACCGTTAATGCTTTTCCTGCTGGATATATTGATAAAGACAATGAAGCTATTGTTGGATTACAAAGTGATGCTCTATTAAAAAGAGCCATGAAACCATATGGTGGTTTTAAAGTAGTTCAAAAGGCTTTATCAGAACATGGACTCAAGCCTTCTGATACCATAACAGAAGCATTTGGCAAATACACGAAAACCCACAATGATGGAGTTTTTGATGCTTACACTGAAGAAATAAGAAAATTCAGATCTCTTGGTTTCTTAACTGGCCTGCCAGATAATTACGCCCGAGGCAGAATTATTGGTGACTACCGACGTGTAGCCTTATATGGAATCAATCATTTGATCGAATCAAAAAAAGAGGATTTAAACAATATTACAGGCCCTATGTCTGATGCAACAATCAGACTTAGAGAGGAAGTAGCAGAGCAAATAAAAGCTTTGTACCAGATGATAGATATGGGTAATGAGTATAACCTTGATTTGTCTCGCCCTGCTCAGAATGGACAAGAAGCTGTTCAATGGACTTACATGGCTTATTTAGCTGCAGTAAAAGAACAAGATGGAGCAGCCATGTCCTTAGGTAGTGTATCTTCTTTTCTGGATATTTATATTGAAAGAGATGTACAAGCTGGAATTATAACTGAAGAAGAAGCTCAGGAATATATTGATCACTTTGTAATGAAACTTCGTATGGTTCGCCATTTAAGAATGGAAGCATACGAACAAATTTTTGCCGGAGACCCAACTTGGGTAACAGAAAGTATTGGAGGAATGTTAGTTGACGGCAGAAGTAAAGTAACCAAAACATCATTTCGTTTTTTAAATACACTTTATAACCTTGGTCCATCGCCTGAACCAAACATTACTATTCTTTGGAGTAATAGCTTACCTCAAGGATTTAAAAATTACTGTGCCAAAGTTTCTATCGATACCTCATCCATTCAATATGAAAACGATGACTTAATGCGTTGTCATCGAGATAGTGACGATTATGGTATTGCTTGCTGCGTTTCATTCCAGGAATTAGGAAAACACATTCAGTTTTTTGGCGCACGAACCAACTTAGCTAAAACGCTTCTCTTAGCCTTAAATTCGGGTCGTTGCGAAAATACCGGAACTCAAATGGTTGATGGTATTCCATCTATAGCAGATGATGAGTACTTAGATTACGATAAGGTTATGGCTAATTTTAAAATTGCCATGAAAGAAGTAGCTCGTGTTTACAATGAGTCCATGAATATTATTCATTACATGCACGATAAATACTACTACGAAAAAGCCCAAATGGCATTAATCGATACAAATCCTCGCATTAATCTTGCTTATGGGATTGCAGGTTTATCTATCGTCGCGGATTCTTTATCGGCAATTAAACATGCAAAAGTTAAACCAATAAGAAACGAAGATGGTTTAACGGTTGATTTTGAAATTGAAGGTGATTTTCCGAAATATGGAAATGACGATGACCGAGTTGATTTAATTGCCAGAGACCTGGTAAATCATTTCAGTAATGAATTAAATAAGCTTCCTGTATATAAAAATGCAAATCCTACATTATCTGTATTAACCATTACATCAAATGTTGTTTATGGAAAAAAAACAGGGGCAACACCAGATGGTAGAGCTAAAGGTATTCCATTTGCTCCAGGGGCAAACCCAATGCACGGACGAGATACGCATGGAGCTATTGCTTCATTAAATTCTGTAGCTAAAATTGATTACAAAGATTCTCAGGATGGTATCTCAAACACATTTTCTATTGTTCCTAAATCGTTAGGTTCAAATGAAGAAGAACGTATAGATAACTTAGTTGCAGCATTAGATGGCTATTTTATGAAAAATGCACAACATCTTAATGTTAATGTTTTAAACAGAGAGTTACTTAAAGACGCTATGGAAAATCCGGAAAATTACCCTCAATTAACAATCAGGGTTTCAGGATATGCAGTTAACTTTATCCGTTTAAGCAGAGAACAACAACAAGAAGTTTTATCGCGTTCGTTCCACGATTCAATGTAAGAATTGATAATTAGAGTTTAGAAATGAGATAAAAGACTATTTGTATGGTTTAATTATTATCATTCTCAATTAAATTCCAATTTCTATATATAACAATAAAACAAAAGTAGAATATTCTACTTTTGTTTTTTGTTTAATAATATCGTGATAAAATATAGACCATTTTATTATGTCTCTTATCTAATATTTAATTTATAAATGTCTGATACACTAAAAATTCACTCAATTGAATCATTCGGAACTCATGATGGTCCAGGAATCAGAATGGTTATTTTCTTACAAGGATGTAATTTAAAATGTCTATACTGCCATAACCCAGATACCATTCCTGTTCAGGGAGGAGTTGAATATAGCATTGAAGAATTAGTTAATAGAGCTGAAAACATGAAACCCTATTTTGGAAAATTGGGTGGAATAACTGTTTCCGGAGGTGAGCCCTTATTACAAACAAAAGCTTTAATTCCATTATTTAAAGCTTTAAAAAAAGCTGGAATTCATACAAACATTGATACAAATGGTTCTGTATTTAATGATCATGTAAAATTACTTTTAGATGAATACTCCGATCTTATTATGGTGGATATAAAACACACTAACGAAGATGGGTTCTACAACCTAACCGGTGGCAAAAAACTATCAAAGAACCTAGAAATCATTAAACATAGAGAGAAATCAAAAAAGGCATTCTGGCTTCGTTATGTTCTTATTCCAGGAATTACAGATGATGTTAAGGAACTCATTAAACTGGGAGAAACTTTTAAAAACTTCAAATTCCTTGAAAAAATTGAAATACAACCTTACCATAAACTTGGTACACATAAGTGGGAAGCGTTAGGAAATGATTACATGTTAAATCATATTGAAGAGAATAGTCCAGAACAGCTTGAAAAAGTAAAGAATATCCTAGCTCCTTATTTTAAAGAAGTAAAGATTAACTAGCTATATAGAAAAGTATAAACACAAAGTTAAAATTACATCAATAATATGAGCTTATTTACACCTCCTGAAATTATAAAAATTGCAGGTGAATCTGCAATGCAAAAAGATAAGTACTCTGTAAAAAAAATATTAACTCTATCTTTTATGGCAGGTGCTTATATAGCTTTTGGCGGACTACTTTCTATTCTTTTAGCTGGAGGAATGCCTGAGGTTACAGCCAAAAATCCAGGTATTACTAAATTTGTTTTTGGTGCAGCATTTCCTGTAGGACTAATGATGGTTGTTATGGCAGGAGCTGAACTATTCACCGGCAACAATGCTTACTTTATGCCTAATGTGTTGAGCAAAAGACAAAAATGGACTGCCCCAATTCGCAACTGGACATTGGTATATATTGGTAATTTCTTTGGGGCTATTTTTGTAGCTTATTTCTTAACTCATTTAACTGAAGTGGTAGGTTCGGAACCATGGACAAAAACAATTTATAGCATTGCTGAAGCCAAAACTTCAAATCCCTTTTATAAAACCTTTTTAAAAGGAATTGGAGCAAACTGGTTGGTTTGTCTAGCTTTATGGATGGGAATGTCAGCTCAACATACCAGCGGAAAAATATTGGGTATCTGGTGGCCAGTAATGACATTTGTAGCTTTAGGATTTGAGCACTCTATTGCAAATATGTTTTTTATTCCTTTAGCTATATTCGAAGGCGCTCCTATTACATGGGGGTCATTTATTGCAGATAATTTAATCCCTGCTACTATTGGTAACATTGTTGGAGGTGCATTTTTTGTTGGTACGCTGTACTGGTATGCATACGAAAAACAATCATCCAACAACAAGTAATCCTCTGTCTGCATTGTAATAAAGAACCATAAAAAATAATAAAAGTAAGTACTTAGCTATATCCTACATACCAATTTTTCCTATTTTTACAGGAAATTCTATTTAAATGGACAACGCTAATATTCAATCCTCGCTTAACCAATTATCAAATCTTTTAAAAGGAGATGTTTCATACGATAATGTTTATATTGCTCAATTTGCAACAGATGCATCTGCATACAGAGAGAAACCATTGGGGATTGTATGGCCTAGAGATAAATCCGATTTAGATCTTATTGTTGAGTTTGCTCAGGAACATAAAATTGCACTTATTCCTCGCGGTGCTGGTACATCACTAGCGGGTCAGGTTGTTGGAAACGATTTGGTGGTAAATACATCAAAATACATGAACCGAATTGTTGAACTTAACCAGGAGGAAGGTTGGGTAATAGTTGAGCCAGGTGTAGTCCTTGATGAATTAAACAAATACCTTGAACCTCATGGTTTATTTTTTGGACCGGAAACATCAACATCAAGTAGGTGTACACTTGGTGGCATGGTAGGAAACAATTCCTGTGGATCACACTCTTTAATTTACGGAAGTACCAGAGATCACTTATTGGAAGTTCATGGATATTTAGCTAATGGCCAGGAAGTAATTTTTAAAGAGTTAAATGAAAAAGAGTTCCAGCAAAAATGTAAATTAGAAACACTTGAAGGTGAGATATATCGTGAGGTCAATGACATTTTAAGTGATAATCATAATATAAATGAGATCTTTAAGGAATACCCTCATCAAGATATCAAAAGAAGAAATACAGGATATGCACTTGACATATTAGCAAGTATGCAACCTTTTGATAAAAAAGGTGTTCCTTTTAACATGAGCAAATTAATTGCTGGCTCAGAAGGAACATTAATGGTTATCCATAAAGTAAAATTAAACCTTGTCCCCACTCCTCCAAAATACAAGGCTCTATTGTGCGCTCACTTCAATAGCTTAAAGGAATCTCTTGATGCCAATATCCTTGCATTAAAACATTATCCAAGAGCAGTAGAATTAATTGATGATAAAATCATTGATTTGGCAGGAAAAAGTACCGCCCAACATAGCAACCGATTTTTTATTACTGGTAAACCAGCTGCACTTCTTGTAATTGAATTTGCAGAGGATAATCAAGAAGCACTGGATAAAAAAATTGAAAACCTGATTTCCGATTTCCAAAAGAATAAAATGGGATTTGCCTATCCTGTGGTTGATTCAAAAAACATGGGTAGGGTGTGGAATCTAAGAAAGTCAGGTTTAGGCGTACTTTCAAATATGAAAGGTGATAATTTACCTGTTGCTGTTATAGAGGATACAGCTCTCCAACCTAAAGACTTGCCAGCTTATGCAAAAGATATTAAGGATTTACTCTCGTCATTTAATAAAGAATGTGTGTTTTATGCACATGTTGGTTCAGGCGAACTACACCTAAGGCCTGTTTTAAACTTAAAAGATCCGCAGGATATTATCCTATTTCGAAAAATTGCTAAAGAAACAGCCCTATTGGTTAAAAAATATAGGGGTTCATTAAGTGGAGAACATGGTGATGGTAGATTAAGAGGTGAGTTTATCCCTTTAATGATTGGAGACATTAATTATAAGCTATTGCTTAGAATTAAAAAGGCATTTGATCCTGAAGACCTTTTAAATCCTAATAAAATTGTCAATACACCACCAATGAGTACCTCTTTAAGGTACCGACGTCCAAACGAGCAAAAAAATTTCAAAACGGTATTTAATTGGGATGATACAGAGGGCATTGTCAGAGCCACTGAAAAATGCTCAGGTTCAGGCGACTGTCTAAAATCAGACATTATTGGTGGTACCATGTGTCCTAGTTATATGGCTTCAAAAGATGAAAAGCTTTCAACTAGAGGACGAGCTAATGTACTAAGAGAATATTTTACAGGAACCTTAGATTCAGACAATCTTTACCTTGAAGAAGTTTATGATGTATTAAGTCTTTGTTTATCTTGCAAAGCATGTAAATCTGAGTGCCCATCTGGTGTTGATATTGCTAAACTAAAAGCTGAGTTTTTACAATATTATTATAACCAGAAAGGAACACCAACAAGTGCCATATCAGTAGGATACTCACCTGTAATAAATCGTTTATTTTCATATACACCATGGATATACAACTTTGTTGTTGGTGCTCCTGTTTTGAGCAATATTCTTCAGGGGATGCTTGGTTTTTCAACCAAACGAAACATCCCTAAAATGTCAAACAGAACGCTTAAAACCTGGGCAAAATGGCATACTAAAGCTGTAGCAAAACACAGGACAGTATACCTGTTTGCTGATGAGTTTACCAACTACCTGGAAAGTGATCTTGGAGTTAAAACTATTCTATTACTAGAAACATTGGGTTATCGTGTTGTTGTTCCACAACATATATATAGTGGAAGAACCTATATCTCTAAAGGTTTAATAAAAAAGGCAAAAAAAATAGCCAACAAAAACATAGAGCTATTATCTCCAATGATCTCAAAATTAAGTCCTTTAATTGGAATAGAACCATCCGCAGTATTAACATTCAGAGATGAGTACATGAATTTAGTAAAGGATGAGTTAAAAGGAGAAGCTATTAAGATTAAAAGAAACACCTATACGATTGAAGAGTTTTTAGCAAATGAGATGAATAAAGGGCGCATTAGTAAGGATAGTTTTACGAAGGAATCCAAAGAGATTAAGTTCCATGGCCATTGTTATCAAAAAGCACTTTCCTCAACCAAGTATGTACAACAAGTTTTATCTTTTCCTGAAAATTATACTGCTCTGGAAATTGATTCAGGATGTTGTGGTATGGCAGGCTCTTTTGGATATGAAAAGAAATCACATAGCTTATCGATGAAAATTGCAGAGATGAAACTATTGCCTGAAGTAAGAAACACCGAACCTTCAACATTAATTGCTGCCTCTGGTACATCTTGCAGACATCAAATTAAAGATGGAACAGGAAGAGAAGCTCTGCACCCTATTGAAATTTTATATGAAGCATTATTATAGATGTATTTACTTCTAAAGAATAAATTACTTTGGAGGATTAGATTTTTTCTTTCAAGCTTCCTCCGAAGTATTTTTAAAGCTTCACTTTTTTCATACTGAAAACCTTTTATTACACCAATTCAACAATAGGTTTCATACCCATTACAATAATATCATCAACTTGCTCAAAATCTCCCATCCACTCTTCTAATTTTTGATGTAGAATGGCTTTTTGATCTTCTGCTGGAAGTTTATGTATATTTAATAACAAGTGTCGGAACCTTCTATATTTGAATTTCTTACCTTCAACACCTCCAAATTGATCTGCATAACCATCAGAAAAAATATAGAATGTATCATTAGGTTCAATAGCTATTTCATGCTTAGAATAGTGTAACTCTGTATTGGATAAATATCCAATAGCAAAACGATCTCCTTTATAAACAAAAATCTCATTATTTCGGATCAAATATAGCGGATTATAGGCGCCGGAATAAGTTAACTTACGATTCTTTTTATCTATAACACAAAGCGCTATATCCATTCCATCATTTACGGCCTGCTTTCTGCTTTCGTTGCTATCTACATCTTTTTTAAAGGTTGAAATAACCTCCTTGCTTAATTGATCTAAAATCATAGCAGGACATGTTAAATCTGTTGCTGTAAGAATACTCTTTAACATATCATAAGCTATTATTGACATAAAAGCTCCAGGCACTCCATGTCCAGTACAATCAACTGCTGCTACATATAAGATATCATCTCTTTCAAATAACCAGTAAAAATCACCACTTACCAGATCTTTAGGACGATAGTAGATGAATGAATCAGGTAATGAAGATTTAATTTTCTTTTCTTCAGGTAAAATAGACTCCTGAATTCTTTTTGCATAATAAATACTATCCGTTAAGCTTTGATTTATTTTTGATAGCATTTCTTTTTGAGCCTCAATCTTTTTCTTGTCTATTGCTTTCTCTTCCAAAGACTTATATGCACTCTTATAATGCCTTATTCTATAATTAATAATAGACTGCACCAGGAATATTAATGCAATAAGATAAAACGCATAAGCATAATTCGACATCCAAATTGGAGGGGTAATTTTAATAGAAATATTAATTGGATTCTCGGTCCATTCATACTCACTATTAGCTCCTTTTATATGAAGTACATACTCACCTGAAGGTAAATCTGAAAAATCGACTTCATTTTCGGTTGTGATAGTGCGCCAGTCGTCATCAAATCCTTCCAGGTAAACCTGAAATTTATTTCGTAGAGGATCAGTAAACTCCAAAGCGGCATACTTAACTTTTAAATTAGAACTTTTCCGATATTTTAATAATATTTCCTTTTCGTCCCCTCTGAACTCATTAATCATCTTTCCCTTATGATAAAGCTCCATAGCCGTTATAACAACATTGGGTTTGCTATGGTTAAATTTCAGTGAATCCTGATTAAGATGTGCAACACCACTTACTCCTCCAAAATAAATTACTCCATCATGGTCTATAGCAGTTGCATTTTTATTAAATACATATCCAGGTAACCCATCATTAAGATCATAGTTAAAAATGATTTGATTTTTATCAATTAACGAAATTCCTTTATTTGTTCCAATCCAAATACCTGCTTCGTCATAAACAATACTGTTTATCATATCATTGGCAATACCATTTAGATGTGAATAGTATCCAATGCTTTCTTTTATCTTATCATAGTAGCTGATTCCGGACATAGTACCAAACCATATTTTTCTTCTACCATCTTCTGTAATTGATAAAATATGGTTACCTGTTAAAAGCGGAAGAGAGTCTTTAATATTATTAAGATGTTCAAAACCTGTAAAAACTTCATTTTTACGGTCTATATAATTTACTCCATTATTTGTACCAATCCATAATAAACCTTCCGAGTCATTATAAATTACATTTACCTCATCTCCACAAATTGTTTTCTCATCATCATCATCTGAAAAATAACTTATCACTTTGAAACCATCATATCGATATAATCCAAATTGAGTTCCAAACCAAATATTCCCCCTGTAATCCTCTTCAATTGAATTAATGGCATTTTGATTTAATAATGAGGATATTTCTACATCATTCACCTTTGTAAAAGGTAAAATTGTTCCTCTATCCTTATAATAAATATAAATACCATTAGCAGTTCCAATCCATAGTCGCTGCTTGGAATCCTGACACATACTCAAAACTATATCTTTATTTTCTTTGTATAAGGAATAGTTTACCGGATAATTATAAATATCCTGAGCTTGAGGATCAACAATTTTAATTCCCTTATTGGCTGTTCCCAACCATATTTTACCTCCATCATCAATATAAACAGATCTAACGTCACAATCCTGAAGTTCTTTTAACTGTTCACTTCGGTTGGCAAGAGCCTTAAATTTTTTCGGCTTAAAATCAACCTTTATTAAACCATTATACCTGGTTCCTACCCACAACAACCCAGACTCATCTTCAATAAGAGCAGTTACTTCTTTATCTGTAATTAGATTATTTGGCATATTATAAAAATCTGTTGGATCATATTTTAAATCCTCATTTTCATAATCAAAAGTAAGTAAGTGTAATCCTGTATTTGTTCCTAACCAAACACCACCTGAAGAATGTACTACTGCACATTGCACAACACTGTGCTTATAGTTAGATATATCCTCTTTTGACAATTCATATAATCCAGAATCATTTTTTGAACATTCAAATACACCCTCACTTCCTCCTATTAAAATTGATTTTTTAGATAATGGTTGAATAGTTGTAATTGAACCCAAAGAACTTAAGAGGGTCTCTGAACTTCTTTCAAACTGTATTCTTTCGTATAACTTTTCTTGTTTATTAAACTGAGAAATTCCATCATAAGTACCTACCCATAAGTATGATAAAGATTTATGAAAAATAGGAACATTAGTACTACTATGATGTTTAAAAATATTACTATACAAACTATACTTTACTATTTCGCTTGTTTTAGTATTAAAATTTACGAGAAAGTTGTCAGTTTTAATCCATAAAGTAGAGTCTATATCAAACGAAATTCCAAGAATATTATCTTCTGGAAAATTTACATTACTATATCCCTTGGATGAGTATACTGTAAATTTTTGAGTTTTTCTATTCCATTTATTTAAACCATTACCAATAGTTCCAATCCATAAATCTCCGTTCGCATCTTCTGTTATACACTGAATACTATTTCCGGAAATTGAAGTCTGGTCGCCTATTTCATGTCTATAAACCTCAAATGAATAACCATCATAACGATTTAACCCATCCTGGGTTCCTATCCATAAAAATCCCCTGCTATCTTGAAATAAAGTATTAATTGAATTACCAGATAATCCATCCTGTACGGACAAGGAAGAATAGGTTGCTTCTAGTTTAATATCAGAAGCTTGAACAACTCCTATGCTTCCAATACACAACAGAATTATTAATAAAAAACAATTACCGAATTTATATTTGTAACCAGTTAAAATAATAGCTCCCATATTAGATGCTAAAAGTAATAATTCAAATCAATAATTCTCTAGCTTTAAAATAAAAACAACTTTTTTTTAATATCCTTCACATGAAATCAAATGGTTCAATTAAAACATTTAAAAGTTAAAGTAAGCCTACTATTTTAAATTAGCCTTCTCCATAAACCATCCCAAATTTTGAGATTTTGGTCGTTCAATAGGTAAACCATATAATCTATCCCAGATTAATTGAGTTAAAACACCTAATGCTCTTGAAACACCAAATAAAACCGTATAAATAGGAAATTCTGTGATTCCATAACTGGATAATAAGGATCCTGAAATTGCATCTACGTTTGGCCATGGATTTTTAACTTTTCCTGTAGCCTGTAACACATCTGGAACTACATTATATATTTTATTTACTAATTTAATGTATGGAGCATCTGGCACATATTTATTTGCAAAATCTAATTGCACCTGAAATCTTGGATCTGTTTTTCTTAACACTGCATGTCCATACCCTGGTATAACATGTCCTTTGTCCAATGTTTCCTCTGCATACTTTTTAATTTGTGCTTCACTTGGATCATCAGCACCAATTTCTCTTTTCATTTTATTAATCCAATGCATCACATCCTGATTTGCCATTCCATGCAGAGGTCCTGCTAATCCATTCATGCCTGCAGAAAAGCTATAATATGGGTTTGAAAGAGCCGAGCCAACCAAATGAGTTGCATGAGCCGATACGTTTCCTCCCTCATGATCTGAGTGAATTAACATATACAAACGCATTAATCTTTTGGCATCTTCAGTTTTATGGCCCATCATATGTGCCAAGTTCCCTGCCCAATCAAGAGATGGATCAGGAGGAATATGATCTCCTTGGTGGAAAACTCTTCTGTAAATATAAGCTGCAATAATTGGTAATCTGGAAATTAAGTCCATTACTCCTTCATAGGTCGGATCCCAGTAATCTCTCTTATCCATTCCTACAAGGTAAGCCTTTCTGAATTGCGATTCTGTTGACATAGCCAGAATAGCCGTATTAAACTGAATCATTGGATGGGCATCTTTGGGCAAGGATTCAATCACATCATAAACATGTGGAGGAATTCCTTGAGCTCGTTGAGCCCACTGTTCACTAATATGTCTGACATCATCAGGAGTTGGTAACTCACCAGTTAACATTAAATAAAAGATACCTTCAGGAAGTGGTTCTCCTTCTTCGTGAATTTTAGGTAAGATGTTTTTCAATTCAGGAATTGAATACCCTCTGAATCGGATACCTTCTTCCGGGTCTAATTTAGAAGTACATGTTAATAAACTAACAACTCCTTTCATGCCAGTTAAAACTTGAGACATTGAAACATCCTGTATTTTAACATCTCCATATTCTTTAACTAGTTGCCTAACATTTTGTGCTTTAGGGATGGCTATCTGTAGTAATTTTTCTTTTAAATAATCCATAGATTTGTAATTTGATTCTTATAAATATAACAAATTAAAAACAGGAAAACACAAATATTGTTTAATGAAAAAAGGGCATCCGTAGGACACCCTCTTTTTTTTTAATGATTTATGCGATCATTCAATATTATTTTATAGCGAATTGAAGTATTAAACTCTTTTCATCATCTTAATTTTAGATAGAAATTCGCATTATTTTACTGTCTCAATAACCGCTTTGTTTATTTTACGAATTCTATCCTCAGTAATTTTAATTTCTTTTCTGTCACAGGTCATTAAATCATTTACTTCAACACCTGTTGTTTGGGTATAATACCAATTATACGTATCCGCACTACTAAGCTCGTCTTCTATTAGATATTTGAAGAGGATATATTTGGTGCATGAAAAACTCAAGAAGACATACAGCCAAAGAGATGTTTGCTCATTACGAAGCATGGCAACAAGGTGATGCTCCACAAAAACAATATTGTAAAGAACATGGATTAGCTTATTCCACATTTCAGGCGTGGGGTAAAAGGCTCAAAGAAAGTAAATCTCAAGTTAAATCTGATTCGGGTTTTATTCCGGTAAATATAAAGTCAGTTCCAGAATCTGAAGAAAAAGAAGCGGTAAACCAGCTGTGCTTATTATTTCCCAACGGTATCCAGTTGCAGTGTCCGGAAACTGTTAGTCCTGATTTTTTGAAAAAACTGATAAGCCTATAAACTATGTTCGCACTATCAACAGAAAACACATTTCACCTTTACAGCCAGCCCACTGATATGCGCAAAAGCTTTGATGCATTGTCGGGACTGATTCGCAACCATCTGGACAGCAACCCCCAGAATGGAGACGTTTTTATCTTCATCAATAAGTGTCGAGATAAGATTAAGTTGCTGCATTGGCAGGGCTCCGGGTTCTTACTTTATTACAAGCGCCTGGAGAAAGGAACATTTGAGCTTCCCAGATATGACACTTCAGTGGGAAGTATTACTCTGAGCTATGCCCAAATTGTAATGATAGTAGACGGATTATCTATTAAAAACCTACAACAAAGAAAGCGATATCTGCCTCCCGAAACACCTGTAAAATAAGGTATTCCAACAAAAATATTTATCAACTCCAAACCTTAATTTTGTTGATAACAACGGTTGGTTTTTCTTTGGTAAATGCCCGTGTTTGCGTAGTTTCGAAATATGTCAAAGGAACTGGGAAACAAGGCTTCCGAGCTGGAAAAAGAAAATCAAAAGCTGAAAGGGCTCATCAACTCCATGGAGTCGGCGATGGGACAGATGCAATCCAGAATGGAGAAAATGCAGTTCCAGATTGATCAAATGAACCGCTTGCTTTATGGAACAAAACGTGAACGTTTCGTTCACGATGCTGATGACAAGCAGCTTTCTTTACCTTTTGACGTGCCCGAGGAGGCAGCACCTGAAAAAGAACAGCAGACAATAAACTATGTGCGTACAAAAGAAAAGAGGCAGCATCCCGGGCGCTTACCTTTGCCATCACACTTACCGGTAGAAGAAATTATATTGGAACCGAAGGAGGACACTTTCGGGATGAAATGCATCGGAAAAGAAGTGACCGACCAACTGGAACTGGTTCCGGCGAAGCTGTTCATCAAGCGTTATATCCGTCCCAAATACATCAAGTCAATAGACGATAACAATGTCGATTACAAAGGCGTAATGGCGGAACTCCCTGTTTTTCCAATCGAAAAAGGTATCGCCGGTCCCGGTCTACTATCTCAGGTCATCGTCGACAAGTTTGTGGATCACTTGCCTGTTTACCGTCAAATAGAGCGTTTCAAAAGGGAGAACATAAAACTTTCTTCATCTACACTCAACGGTTGGCAGGAAAGCATCAGCAATTTACTTGAACCACTATACGATGTTTTAAAGCACAGGGTACTCGCGCAAGGTTATATACAGGCCGATGAAACCCCAATTCCCGTTCTGGATAAACAGAAGAAAGGGAAAACGCACCGGGGATATTATTGGATTTATCACAGCCCTTTAGAAAAAATGGTGTTCTTCGATTATAACACCGGAAGATCCAGGGAAGGCCCGAAAAAACTTCTTGGAAACTTCAAAGGCTATCTTCAGACCGATGGCTACCAAGTATATGATCTGATTGCAGCAAAGAATCCGGATATAACCCTGGTCAATTGCATGGCCCACGCACGCCGATATTTTGAGAAAGCCTTGCCATATGATCAAAAACAAGCAGAATATGCCATGGGAATGTTCCAAAAACTCTATGCCGTGGAGCGAAAAGCCCGGGAACAGAACATGCCTCCCAAGGAACGTCACGCTCTGAGGCTTGATGAATCGTTGCCATTGATAAACGAACTGGGGAAATGGATGGTGGAAACCTATAAATCTACCAATCCCAAATCTCCGTTGGGCACGGCCACCGCATATTGCATTGAACGTTGGAATAATTTATTGGCTTATCTTAACGATGGCAATTTGGAAATAGATAATAACCTTGCCGAAAATGCTATTCGCCCAATCACACTCGGCAGGAAGAATTATCTGTTCGCTGGATCTAACCGAGGTGCAGAACGGGCAGCTATGTTCTATTCGTTCTTTGCTACATGTAAAAAGAACAATGTAAACCCCTTTGAATGGCTGAAAAAGGTGCTTGAAATAATCCCTACCTATAAGGTGAACAAACTTGCAGATCTTTTACCTCAGAATTTAAAACTATAGCTCCCAAGCGCTAAACAAATATCACACATCTTCGTCAAAAAACTATGACCTACTTAGCAGTGGGGATACAATTATACAATGATATTAGTAGGGTTCAATAATCCGTCATACTTCTCTAAAGGCTTTTATAAGCAATTCGGTACATTACCAAGAGAATTTTATAAAGATGCATAAAAAAAGGGGCATCGTTATGATACCCCTTATATAATAAATTAATTACATTAAGTAATTATGCTTTTTTTACTTTTGCGTATCCGTAAACAGCACTAGCACCTAATTCTTCCTCAATACGAAGAAGCTGGTTATACTTAGCCATACGGTCAGAACGGCTTAATGAACCAGTTTTGATTTGTCCACTGTTAGTAGCCACAGCAATATCAGCAATTGTAGCATCTTCAGTTTCACCTGAACGGTGAGAAGTAACTGAAGTATATCCAGCTCTATGAGCCATTTCAATTGCATTTAAAGTTTCAGTTAAAGTACCAATTTGGTTTACTTTAATAAGGATTGAGTTAGCAGCACCTAATTCGATACCTTTTTTCAAGTAATCAACGTTAGTTACAAATAAGTCATCACCTACTAACTGGCACTTATCACCAATTTTAGTATTTAATGCAACCCATCCGTCCCAATCGTTCTCATCCATACCATCTTCGATAGAGTCGATTGGATATTTAGCAACAAGATCAGCTAAATAAGCAGCTTGTTCTTCAGAATTTCTTTTAACACCGTTTGGCTCAAAAATGCTATAATCATATACACCATCTTTGTAGAATTCAGAAGAAGCACAGTCCATAGCGATAGAAACATCACCACCATCTTCTGCACGTCCTGGCTTATAACCAGCATTTTTGATTGCTGTTAAAATACAATCAATAGCCTCTTCAGTACCACCTAACATTGGAGCGAAACCACCTTCATCTCCAACAGCAGTAGAAAGACCTTTTCCTTTTAATACTTTTGCTAATGCATGGAATACCTCAGCACCCATACGTAAACCTTCTTTAAAAGTAGGAGCTCCAATAGGACGAATCATGAACTCTTGGAAAGCAATAGTAGCATCAGAGTGAGAACCACCATTGATAATATTCATCATTGGAACAGGTAAAGTACAAGCATTAGTACCACCGATATAACGGTATAATGGCATTTCTAAGTACTCAGCAGCAGCTTTTGCAGTTGCTAATGACACACCTAAAATAGCGTTAGCACCTAACTTACTTTTAGTTTTAGTACCATCCATTTCAAGCATTTTTGTATCAACACCAACTTGATCTAAAACGCTAAAACCAACTAATTCAGGAGCGATAACGTCATTAACATTAGCTACGGCTTTTACAACACCTTTACCTAAATAACGACCTTTATCACCATCTCTTAGCTCTAGTGCTTCGTGCTCACCAGTAGATGCTCCAGAAGGTACAGCAGCACGTCCTACAACGCCACATTCTAAAGTTACCTCTACTTCAACAGTAGGATTTCCACGTGAGTCAAGAATCTCACGAGCATGAACATTTGAAATTTGTCCCATAATTTGACTTATTTAAAAATTGAGTTTACAATTCTGAAAAAAAAAGGATAACGGCACGAGGCAATTATCCTTTTATGTTTTAAGATAGCATATAATAACTATTTATATAACTATTCTTTAGATTCACTATCAGTTGAATTTTCTGTTGATTCAACATCAGCAGCAGCAGTTTCAGTAGCAGTAGATTTTTTACGACGTGTACGACGTGTTTTCTTTTCTGCTTGAGGCTTACTAGCCGACAACATATTTTCGTTATAATCAACTAATTCGATATAACACATTTCTGCGTTATCTCCTAAACGATTACCTAACTTCAAAATACGAGTATAACCACCAGGTCTATCTCCTACTTTTCCAGCAACTTCTCTGAATAGTTCAGATACAGCAAATTTATTATTTAGGTATCCAAAAACAATTCTTCTTTGTTGTGTAGAATCATCTTTAGATTTAGTAATAAGAGGCTCAACGTACATACGCAATGCTTTGGCTTTGGCTACTGTAGTTTTAATTCTTTTGTGAAGAATTAAAGACGCAGCCATATTCGATAACATAGCTTTACGGTGAGAGCTCTTTCTTCCTAAATGATTGAACTTTTTTCTATGTCTCATCGCAATTATTCCTTGTCTAATTTATACTTAGTAATATCCATACCAAAATTTAAGTTCATCACTTGTAATAAATCATCAAGCTCTGTTAATGATTTCTTACCAAAGTTACGGAACTTTAATAGATCGTTACGATTAAATTGTACTAGTTCTCCTAATGTTTCCACATCAGCAGCTTTTAAACAATTTAATGCTCTAACTGAAAGATCCATGTCAACCAATTTAGTTTTTAACAATTGGCGCATGTGAAGAACTTCTTCATCGAATTCTTCGTTTCCAAATTTCTCATCAGAATCTAATGTAATTCTCTCATCTGAGAATAACATAAAATGATAGATAAGAATTTTAGCAGCTTCTTTTAAAGCATCTTTTGGATGAATAGAACCGTCTGTTTCTATTTCAATAATTAATTTCTCGTAGTCAGTTTTTTGTTCTACACGATAGTTTTCTATCGCATACTTCACATTTCTGACTGGAGTATATATAGAGTCAATCGCAATAACACCGAACTCAGATTCTGCTGAATGATTTTCTTCAGAAGGAACATAACCCCTACCTTTATTAATGGTTAATTCCATTTTAAGGTTAACATCAGGGTTCATTAAACAAATACGTTGATCAGGATTCAAAACTTCAAAGCCGGTCATGAAATTATTCAATTCTCCAGCTTTTAATTCTTCCTTACCCGACACGTTGATAGTAATTTTTTCACTATCTACTTCTTCTACAATTTGTTTAAATCTAACTTGCTTAAGATTAAGAATTATGTCGGTTGTATCGTTAATTACTCCTGGAATAGTTGAAAATTCATGATCTACTCCTTCAATCTTAACAGATGTAATTGCGAAACCTTCTAATGAGGATAACAAAATTCTTCTTAAGGCATTTCCAACTGTAATACCATATCCTGGTTCTAACGGACGAAATTCGAAGCGACCGAATTGATTGTCCGCTTCAAGCATGATTACTTTATCAGGTTTTTGGAATGCTAATATTGCCATAAGAATATATTATTTAGAATACAATTCAACAATTAATTGTTCTTTAATATTTTCAGGAATATCTTCTCTTGCTGGAACATTTAAAAATTTACCAGTTTTTGTGTCACCATCCCACTCTAACCAAGAAAAGTTATGCACTGAAGATGCTGCCAAAGAATTAGTAATTGCTTCTAGAGATTTTGATTTCTCACGAACACCAATAATTTGATCAGCTTTTACTGAAAATGATGGAATATTTACAACTTGTCCATCTACAGTAATATGCTTATGAGATACAAGCTGACGTGCTGCTGCTCTTGTTGGAGCAATTCCCATACGATATACAACGTTATCTAAACGGCACTCTAACAAGCCAAGTAATACCTCACCCGTAATACCTTTAGCACGTGATGCTTTTTTAAACAAGTTACTAAATTGCTTTTCTAATACACCATATGTGTATTTAGCTTTTTGTTTTTCTTTCAATTGAAGACCATATTCTGAAGTCTTCCTTCTACGGTTATTACCGTGTTGTCCTGGAGGATAGTTTTTTCTTTCGAAATTTTTATCCGAACCATAAATTGCCTCACCAAATTTACGGGCAATTTTTGTTTTAGGTCCAATGTATCTAGCCATTCTTCTAAATTTTTGTTTTTAAATTTTTGTTTTCAAATTATGAATATGAAGGCCGCGAGATTATAGAGAGGAGGTTCTATTATAATCATTCATAATTCAAAATCCAAAGACTCAATTTATGGTTAATAACTAGTTAATAATTATACTCTTCGTCTTTTTGGAGGACGACATCCATTATGTGGCATAGGAGTAATATCAACAATTTCTGAAACTTCAATACCAGCAGCGTGGATTGAACGAATTGCTGACTCACGACCATTACCTGGTCCTTTCACATACACCTTTACTTTTCTTAAACCAAGATCAAATGCAACTTTTCCACAGTCAGTAGCTGCCATTTGAGCTGCATAAGGAGTGTTCTTTTTAGAACCTCTGAAACCCATTTTACCAGCACTAGACCAAGAAATAACTTGACCATTCTTATTAGTTAAAGAAATAATAATGTTATTGAAAGATGAGTGAATATGAGCTTCTCCTTGAGCCTCAACTTTAACGACTCTTTTCTTTTGACTCGCTGTCTTCTTTGCCATATCTCAATTATTATTTAGTTGCTTTTTTCTTGTTTGCAACAGTTTTTTTCTTCCCTTTACGTGTACGTGCATTATTCTTAGTCTTTTGACCACGTAATGGTAAACCGATACGATGACGAATTCCTCTATAACAACCGATATCCATCAAACGTTTAATATTCAACTGAACTTCTGATCGAAGTTCACCTTCGATTTTATATTGTTCAGAAATAATCTCACGAATCTTTGCAATTTGTTCGTCTGTCCAATTGCTAACTTTTAAGTTAACATCAATCCCAGCCTCGCCAAGGATTGTTTGAGCTGCACTGCGCCCAATTCCGTAAATATAAGTTAATGAAACCTCACCTCTCTTATTGGTAGGTATATCAACTCCAGCAATTCTAGCCATAATTATTTATTCTTTATCCTTGACGTTGTTTAAACTTGGGATTCTTCTTGTTAATCACGTATAAGCGCCCTTTGCGTTTTACAATTTTGCAATCAGCACTTCTCTTCTTAACAGATGCTCTAACCTTCATTGTATTATAGAATTAATTTTTGTATCTATAAGAAATCCTTCCTTTTGTAAGATCATATGGAGACATCTCCACTTTAACCCTATCTCCAGGTAAAATTTTAATATAGTGCATTCTCATTTTTCCTGAGATATGCGCTGTAATTACATGCCCATTTTCAAGCTCTACTCTAAACATAGCATTTGAAAGGGCTTCTATTATCGTTCCGTCTTGTTCTATTGAGGCTTGTTTAGCCATAACTAATTACCTTTTTAATTTTCAGACTGCAAAGTTAATACTTCTTCTACAAATTTAAAACTAGAAAGTATATCTGCTGCATTTTTTTGTACTGCTATAGTATGCTCAAAATGAGCAGAAACCTTTTTATCCATGGTTCTGATAGTCCATCCGTCGTTTTCCTGTACTATATTTCTTTTTCCTAAATTAATCATTGGCTCTATTGCAATGACCATTCCAGGTTTTAATAAAGTACCATTCCCTCTTCTACCATAATTTGGTACTTCAGGCGACTCATGCATGTTTTTACCTACACCATGTCCTACCATTTCTCTAACAACAGTATATCCTCTTTCTTCGCAATATTGTTGAACAGCATTACCTATATCGCCAATTCTGTTACCAGCTATTGCTTTTTCAATACCCTTGTATAGTGATTCCTTAGTCGCTTTAAGTAATGCTTTTATTTCAGGTTTAACGTTACCAACTTCAAATGTGTAGGCCGAATCACCATAAAACTCATTCATTAAAACACCACAATCCACAGAAACAACGTCACCGTCTTCTAATGGAGTGGAATTAGGAATACCATGAACTACTTGTTCATTTACAGAAGTACATAGAGTATTAGGAAACCCCTGATATCCTAAGAAACCAGGGATTCCGCCATTATCTCTAATAAATTCTTCTGCAAGTTTATCCAATTGTAAGGTTGTTACACCTGGTTTAATAGCCTTAGCAATTTCTCCAAGTGTTTTCCCCACAAGCATATTACTTGCTCGAAGTAATTCTATCTCTTCGTCTGTTTTAAGATATATCATTATTGAACGACTCTCTTTTAATAAACAGCAGGACCGCCTCCAGTTCTACCTTTGATTCTTCCAGATTTCATCAATCCATCATAATGTCTCATTAATAAGTGGCTTTCGATTTGTTGTAAAGTATCTAAAACAACACCTACTAAAATCAATAAAGATGTACCACCATAGAACTGAGCAAACATTCTATCTACTCCTGCCATAGAAGCAAAAGCTGGTAGAATTGCTACAATAGCTAAAAACACAGATCCAGGTAATGTAATTTTTGACATTACAGAATCAAGAAACTCTATAGTTTTTTTACCTGGTTTAACCCCAGGGATAAATCCACCATTACGTTTCATATCTTCAGCCATTTGAGTTGGATTAATTGTAATTGCTGTATAAAAATATGTAAAAGCAATAATTAAAAATGCAAATACTGCATTATAACCCCAACCAGTATAATCTGAAAACATTGCAGTAAACCAGTTATTTGCACTATCACCGCCTACATATCCAGCTAATGTCAATGGCACAAACATTATTGCCTGAGCAAAAATGATTGGCATAACACCTGCAGCGTTTACCTTTAAAGGTATGTATTGACGAACTCCACCATATTGCTTGTTACCTACGATACGCTTAGCATACTGAACAGGAATACGGCGGGTTCCTTGTACTAACAAAATTGTACCTGCAAATACAAAAAATAGAACCACGATCTCAATCAACAACATTACTAAACCACCACCTTCTTCAAAACGAGATACGAATTCAGCAACTACCGCAAATGGAAGACGTGCAATGATACCAATCATAATGATTAATGAAATACCATTACCAATTCCTTTTTCAGTAATTCTTTCTCCAAGCCACATTACAAACATTGTTCCCGCAGTAAGTATAAAGATAGATGTAATTTTAAACATCAAACCTGGTGAAGAAATAGCGATTTCTGGTAAGTTTGCTAAATACGCCGGCGATTGAAACAATAAGATAATAACAGTAAGATATCTGGTTATTTGGTTGATCTTGCGTGTACCACTTTCACCTTCACGTTGCAACCTTTGAAAATAAGGAACAGCGATACCTAAAAGTTGAATTACGATAGATGCAGATATGTAAGGCATAATACCTAAACCAAATACGGATGCATTAGAAAATGCACCTCCAGAAAACATATCTAATAGTCCCATAACTCCTTGCGAAGTTTGGGCTTTAAGTTCTGTTAATTGAGTAGGATCAATCCCTGGCAATACAATAAATGAACCTAAACGGTATACTAATACCAATCCAATAGTTGTAATGATGCGGGACTTTAAATCCTCAATCTTAAAAATGTTGCGAATTGTTTCGATCAGTTTCATTGATTTACAGTTTTACAACGGTACCTTGAGCAGCTTCAATAGCGCTCACCGCTGATTTAGAAAAGGCATGAGCTTTCACTTCAATTTTGGCAGTAATATTTCCATTACCAAGTATTTTAACCCGGTCATTCTTATTGATAAAACCAGCTTCTTGAAGTGTTTCAATATCAATTACAGTAAGGTTCTTCTTTTCAGCTAACTCCTGTAGAAGAGCAATATTAATTGCTTTATACTCTACACGATTGATGTTTTTAAAACCGAATTTAGGAACACGTCTCTGTAATGGCATTTGACCACCTTCGAAACCAATTTTCTTAGAATAACCAGATCTGGACTTGGCACCCTTATGACCACGAGTAGATGTACCACCACGGCCTGAACCCTGTCCACGACCAATTCTCTTTCTTGTTTTGGTCGAACCTTCAGCAGGTTTTAAATTACTTAAGTCCATATCTAAGTTTTCTTAAATCGTTATAAATTATTTTTCTATGCTAACAAGGTGTCTCACCTTTTCAACCATACCAAGAATTTGAGGGGTTGCCTCAAATTCATTAGTTGCATTTATTTTTGTTAGACCAAGAGCCGCCAATGTTTTCTTTTGACGAGCAGTTGAGCCAATTTTGCTCTTTACTTGTGTTACTTTTATCTTAGCCATTTTTGTTCTTCTTAACCGTTAAATACTTTGTCTAACGTAACACCTCTATGCTTAGCCACAGTTTGAGCGTCTCTTAATTCCTTAAGTGCATTAATAGTAGCTTTTACAAGGTTGTG